>NZ_CP041187.1:0-4473115 GCF_006517215.1 Pseudarthrobacter sp. NIBRBAC000502771 | reverse complement strand
CTGTCGCCGGATTTTTTCCAGCGCGCAGGGCGGCCATCCCGGAACGGGTGGAACGGCGGCGGGCTTTCCTGGACACCGAGGAGCCGCGCATCCTTTGCGTTCGACGCCTCCGGCCAGTTGGTGGGCTACGCGGACGCCGGTCCCGGACGCGAGGATGACGCCCCTGAAGCGCTGGAACTGTACTCGATCTACACACTCCAGCGGACCTATGGACTGGCCTGGGGGCAGCACTGGTGAGCGCCGCCGTCGGCCCGCCCCCACGTACCTGTGGGTGCTCGAGGACAATCCCCGAGCCTTGGCGTTCTACCTGAAGCAGGATTCCGGCCGACGGGAAGCGCAGCACCCTCCCGCCCGAATGGGAGGCGCTGCCCGAATTCCGGCTGGTGCGGGAGCGGCTTATAGCGCTTGCGCCAGGACCGTCCCACGGTCAGGCCGTGAAGATGCAGCCTCCCAGGAAGGTGCCTTCGAGCGCGTTGTACCCGTGGGCGCCGCCGCCGCCGAAGCCGGCGGCCTCGCCGGCAGCATAGAGCCCGGGAATGGGATCGCCGTCGCGGTCCAGTGCCTGGCCGGAGAGGTTGGTCTGGATCCCGCCCAGCGTTTTGCGCGTGACCACATGCAGGCGCACGGCGATGAGCGGACCTGCGGCGGGGTCCAGGATCCGGTGCGGCCTGACAGTACGGAACAGCCTGTCGCCCAGGAAACGGCGGCTGTTGCGGATGCCCGTTAGCTGGGCGTCCTTGGAATAGGGGTTTCGTATTTCGGCGTCGCGCTCCTCGATCTGCCGCGATATTTGCCCTTCATCCAGCAGCGGCTGGTCCGTCAGTGCGTTCATCCCGCGGACTAGGTCCGCCAGGGTATCCGCCACAATGAAATCCGCGCCGCGCTCCTTGAAGGCCTCGATGGGGCCGGCGGCGCCTCGGCGCAGCCGGGTCTTTAGCAGGAGCTTGAGGTCCCGGTTGGTGATGTCCGGGTTCTGTTCGGAGCCGGAGAGGGCGAACTCCTTTTCGATGATCCGCTGGTTGAGGATGAACCAGGAATGGCTGTATTGCTGGACGTCCGGTGTGGTCCGGAGGAGGCGGAGGGTGCCCAGGGTGTCGTACCCGGGCAGGCCGGGGAGGGGAGCCGCCGGCCCAGCGCGTCGAACCACATGGAGGAGGGGCCCGGCAGGATCCGGATGGCGTGGTCCGGCCAGATGGGGTTCCAGTTCTGGATCCCCTCGGTGTAATGCCACATCCGGTCCCGGTTCACCAGCCGCACCCCGGACTGGTCGGCGATGTCCAGCATCCGCCCGTCCACGTGCTGCGGAACGCCGGTGACCATCCTGCGCGGCGGTGTTCCCAGCCGCTCCGGCCACCAGCGCCGCACCTGCTCATGGTTGCCGCCGATCCCGCCGGAAGCGATCACCACCGTCTGCGCCCGAAGCTCAAAGTCCCCAACAATGTCCCGGTTGGAGGACATCCCACGCGGCGACGCATCAGGTGCCAGCACGGCGCCGCGCACCCCGGTGACCGTGCCGCCGTCGTAGCTTAGACATCCACCCGGTGCCGGAAGTAGAACGTGATGCTGCCTGCCGCGGCAGCCTCGCGCGCCTTGTCCGCGAACGGTTCCGACACCCCCGTACCGGTGCCCCACGGGACATGGAAGCGCGGGACCGAGTTGCCGTGGCCGCCGGCCCTGCCGTCCCCGCGCTCGGCCCAGCCCACCAGCGGCGTGAACCGGACGCCCTGCTCCTGCAGCCAGGAGCGTTTCTCACCTGCGGCGAACTCCACATACGCCCGGCCCCACTGCACGGCCCACTCGTCCTCCGGGTGCGGGCCGTGCAGCCGGTCCCATTGCGCCGAGCCCTGCCAGTCCTGCCACGCCAGCTCGAAGGAATCTTTTACGCGCAGCCGGCGCTGCATGGGGGTGTCCACCAGGAACAGGCCGCCCAGCGACCAGAACGCCTGCCCGCCCAGGTTGGCGGCGTTTTCCTGCTCCACTATGGCCACGCGCTTGCCGGCGCGGACCAGCTCGTTGCTGGCCACCAGCCCGGCCAGGCCGCCGCCGATGATGATGACGTCCGCGTCCATGCGTGCCTGCCTGGTTTCGAAAGTTGTTGTGACTGCTTGCCAAGCTATCGCACGTTTTGGCCTGTGTCCGGCTTTTTCATGCCCGGCGCGGAGCGGCCGCCTGCCGCCTGCTAGCCTGCACGCCTGATGCGACGCGGCTGGGTCCGCAAGCAGGCGTCCGCGTCAGGCGATGCCGTCCCCAGCTCCGCCCTGCCGGGCGGGTCGGCGCCGGGGCGGGAACAGGTGATGGCCGCGGCCCTGTTTGCGTAGGCCGCCAGGACGTGCAGGCCACCGGGAGCAAGGGCCGCCAGGCGGGGTCTTGCCCCGGCTCCCAGGAGATCCAACTGCGACAGGCCGGCGATCAGGGCGGCCATGAAGGAGTCCCCCGCCCCGACCGTGTCTGCCACGTCAACAGGTTCGCCCTGCAGTTCCACCCGGCCCTGCCTGGTCATGAGCACAGGCCCCTGCGCGCCGCGAGTCAGGGCTACCAATGCGGGCCCGAGCTCCAGCCAGGCCGCCAGCGACTCGTCGGGAGTCCGTTCCGGATAAAGCCAGCCCAGGTCCTCGTCGCTTGCCTTCACGACGTCGCTCGCGGCCACGAAATCCTCAGCCTGCCGCCGGGCCGAGGCAACGCCGGGGCTGATACCCGGGCGGCAATTAGGGTCGTAGCTGACGGTGGCACTCCTCCGGGCCGCTTCCATCAGGGCAAGCGTGGCGTGGCTGCCCGGAGGAAGCAGCGTGGCGATGGAACCTGTGTGCACGTGCGTGGACGCTTCCACTGCCGCAAGGGCGGGAAGTGACGCGCCGTTAATGTCCCAGGTGACTTGGAAGGCATACGTTGCCGCGCCGTCGTCGCCGAGTGTTGCCGTTGCCGTAGAGGTGGGCGCAGTGCCGCCCCGGACCGGCGCGACGCCGTTGGACCGGAGATGCTGATCGACCAGCAGCCCGTAGGCGTCGTCGTCGTAATGCGTCACCAGGCTTGTCGCAAGGCCCAGCCGTGCGGTTCCCACCGCAACGTTCAGGGGCTGCCGCCGGGGTGGGCGTGACGCCCGGCGAACCCCCGCCGCGGGTCATCGATGATGTCTACCAGTGACTCGCCGATCACGGTGACCCGCGGACCGCCGGCCGCGAAATCCGTTGCGTGGGAGGGTGTTGGCATGCTGCTTCCTTGCAGGGTGTTGGTGGGGGTGTGGTGCCGTGGTCAGCGGCCGGGATAAACCACTGCCTTGAGCTGTCCGGCCTGCTTGCCTGCCTTCAGCGCCTCTTCAGACTCGGACAGGGCGAACTTTCCCGTCACCAGGACGTCCAGGTCCACCTTGCCGTCGGCGAGCAGTTGGATGGCGAGCGGCCAGGTATTGGTGTAGCGGAAGACCCCGGAAAGCCAGATTTCGCGGTTCTGGATGTAGGAGACGGGAAGTTCGACGTCGTCGGCCCCCAGCCCCACAAGGATGACCCTGCCGGCAGGGGCGACGGCCTTGATTCCTGAACGGACCGCCTGAGGTGCACCGGACGCATCGATGAACGCATCGACGTCGAGCCCTTCGGCGCTGTCAGTCCTGGCGTTCAGGGCGTGGGTTGCCCCATGCTCCAGGGCAAAGGCCAGCCGGTCCTCGGCGATGTCGGAAATGTAGATTTCGGTTGCACCGAACGCCCGCGCTGCCTGGGCCGCGATGATGCCGATGGGGCCGGCGCCGGCGATCAGGACCCGGCTGCCGGGCCTGATCTCCGCCCGCTCGCACGCCCACAAGCCCACGGAGAGCGGTTCGATCAGGGCTGCTGCTTCATCGCTGACGCTGTCCGGGATGTCGTAGGCAAAGTCGGACTGGATGGTTACGTATTCCGCGAACGCGCCGTCGATCGGCGGGGTGGCGTAGAACTCGATGTCGGGGCAGAGGTTGTAGCGGCCGGCCTTGCACTGCCTGCATTTGCGGCACGGCCGCTGGGGCTCGACGGCGACCCGTTGGCCGATGCGGGCCGGGTCAACGGCGCTCCCGACGGCGGCGATCCGGCCGGAGAGCTCGTGGCCAAGGACCAGCGGGTGGTCCACCACGTACGGGCCGATCCGGCCGTGCTCGTAATAGTGGACGTCGCTCCCGCAGACGCCGACGGCGGCGACCTGCACCAGGACCTGGTCCGCGTCGAGCTGCGGGAGCGGCAGGGTTGCCATGGCCATGTCGCCCTGGCTCTTCAGGATGTTGGCACGCATGGTTGCGGGCAGGCCGGCGGTGGGGGCGGGGGACTGGGCGGTGGTGGTCATCGGGATGTTCCTTTCGAAAGTGGCGGGCAAATTACTTGACGGCGCCCAGGGAGAGGCCCTGGACGAGTTTGTCCTGGGCGGCGAAGCCGGCGAACAACACCGGCAGGGAAATGACGACGGCGGCCGCGCAGACCTTCGCGAGGAAGAGGCCCTGGCCGGAGACGAAACCGGTCAGGAAGACCGGTGCGGTGCCTGCCACCACGCCGGTGAGGACGCGGGCGAGGAGCAGCTCGTTCCAGCTGAAGATGAAGCAGATCAAGGCGGTGGCGGCGATGCCCGGCATCGCCACCGGGGCGATGACCTTGCGGAGGATGAGCAGGAGGTTGGCGCCGTCGATCTGGGCCGCCTCGAGCATTTCCTCCGGAACTTCGGCGAGGAAGGACCGCATCATCCAGACCGCGATGGGCAGGTTCATGGACGTGTACATCAGGATCAGGAACCAGATGTTGTCCAGGGCGCCGACGGTGCGCGCGAAAAGATACAGCGGCAGGATCGCAGCCACCACGGGCATCATTTTGGTGGAGAGGAAGAAGAACATGACGTCGGTCCACTTCTTCACCGGCCTGATGGAAAGTGCGTAGGCGGCCGGGATAGCCAGCACCAGGACGAGGACCGTGGAGAGGATGGAGGCGGTGGCGGAGTTGATCAGGGACGGCCAGGGGCTGACGCCGGAGGTTTCGCCGAAGAATTCCCGGTACGCGTCCAGTGTCAGGTTTGCCGCGATCGACGGCGGGTTGGTGGCTGCGTCCGTCTCGGAGTGGAAGGAGGTCAGGATCATCCACACCACCGGGGAGGCGAAGAGCAGGGCCAGCAGCCATGCAGCGATGCCGGCGGCGGTGTTGTTGCGGGTGGGGTCCATCCGGGTCTTGCCGCGGCGTGCCCTCGTGCTGCCCGGGCGGGCGTGGGTGCTGCTTTGGGGCGCGGCGGGAGTAAGGGTGCTCATCGTGCTGCCTCCTTCTTGAAGAGCGAAAAGACGGTGCGGAGTGCGAAAGTGGCCACGATGATGGTGCCGATGACCACCACGACGCCGGCGGCGGACGCCAGGCCGTATTCGTTGGCGTAGTAGAACGTCTGGTAAATGGCGTAGGGCAGGTTTGCGGTACCCAGGCCGCCCGCGGTGAGGGTAAACACGGAGTCAAAGTTCTGCACGATGTAGATGGCGCCGAGCAGGCCGCCGAGTTCCAGGTACTGGCGCAGGTGCGGAAGGGTCAGGTGCCGGAAGATCGCCCACGGTGTGGCGCCGTCCATCTGGGCGGCTTCCACGGTGTCCATGGGCCGGGACTGCAGGCCGGCGAGCAGGATGAGCATCATGAACGGCGTCCACTGCCAGACCAGCGAAACGATGACAGCCATCAGGGGTGCCTGGGAGAGCAGGTCCAGCTGCGGCGGCGTGGTGTTCCCGAAGAGCGACCAGATCCAGGTCAGGATCCCGTTGACCAGCCCGTAGGCGGGGTTAAGGAGGGCGTGCTTCCAGATGAGGGCCGCGGCCACGGGGACCACCAGGAACGGTGCAATCAGCAGGGTTCGTGCAAGTCCCCGGCCCAGGAACTTCTTGTCCAGCAGCAGCGCCAGGCCCAGTCCGGTGAGCAGGCTGGCCAGGACCACTGAGACGGTGAGGACGATGGTGGTGAAGATGGCCTGGCGGAGGTCGGGGTCGGTGAGGACCGTGACGTAGTTCTCCAGGCCGGCGAAGGCTGTCTTGGTGGGGCTCAGGCTGTTCCAGTTCAGGAACGAGATGAACAGGGTCACCACGAACGGGAGCTGGGTGACGACGATAAGGAAGATCAGGGCCGGGAGCAGCGGCGCACGCCGTGCCCAGGCCATGGCGCGTTCACGCGACTTGGCACTTCGTGCGGGTTTGGCTGCGGTATGTCCCGGTCGGGAGATACGCGCCGTTGCGGTAGTCATGGGATTCTCCTGCGGTTTGGTTGGTGCTACTTGTACTTGTTGCCGATTTTTTGGGCAGCGTCCTGGCCCTTGGCCAAAGCTTCAGCCACCGTGCCCTGCCCGGCGATGGCGGAACTGACGCCCTGGGAGACGTTGGTGCCCAGGGCCGCAAACTCGGGGATGCCCACAAACTGGATTCCGACGGCGGGCCGCGGCTGGGTGCCCGGGTTCTTGGGGTCAGCGTTCTCAATGGCAAAGCGTTCGGCCTGGAAGAACGGGGCTGCCTTCTGGAACTCGGCATTCTGGTAGGTGGAATTGCGTTTGCCGGACGGAACCTTCGCCCAGCCGAGCTTGGATGCCACGAGTTGTTCGTATTCCTTGGAACTTGCCCAGGCGATGAACTTCCCGGCGGCGTCCTGCTTCTTGGATGCAGCCTGCTCGGCCCAGGACCAGGTCCACAGCCAGCCGGAGGACTTGGTTTCCTTGACGGGGGCCTGGGCGTACCCGATCCTGCCCTTGACGGGGGAAGTGTCGGCTTCGAGGGCGCCTGCTGCGGAGGTTGCGTCGTACCACATGGCCGTCTTGCCCTGGCTCATGTTGTTCAGGCACTCAGTGAAGCCAGCCTGCGCGGCTCCCGCTTCGCCGTGCTGGCGGACCAGGTTGGTGTAGAACTCGGTGGCTGCCGTGAACTCCGGGCTGTTGACCCGGGCGTTCCAGTCCTTGTCGAACCAGGTTCCCCGAAGGTGTTCACCACGGTGGTCAGGGGCGCGAAGACCTGTCCCCAGCCGGGCTGGCCACGGAGGCAAATGCCCTTCATCCCCGGTGCTGCGCCGTCCACTTTCGCCGCGATGTCCGCCACCTGGTCCCAGGTGGGTTTATCCGGCATGGTGAGGCCCTTGGCCTCGAGGATGTCCTTGCGGTACATCAGGAAGGATGATTCGCCGTAGAACGGTTCGCCGTAAAGCTTGCCGTCCGCGCCGGTGAGTGAGGCCGTATAGGCGGGGAGAATGTCCGACTGGTCGAAGCCGGGGTCCTTGGCAACACTGTCCAGGGGCGCCAGCCAGCCATTGGCGGAGTAGAACGGGATTTCGTAGTTGGACAGCGACGCGACGTCGTACTGGCCGGCCTGGCTGGAGAATTCCTGGCTGATCTTGGCGCGGACATCGTTCTCCGGCAGGATCGTGAAGTTGACGTTGATGCCGGTTTCCTTGGTGAAGTTGTCTGCGGTGAGTTTCTGCAGGTCCTCCATTTGGGGGTTGTTGACCATCAGCACATTGATGCTGTTGGGGTTGCCGGCGGAATTGCCTCCGCCGGCGCCCGCACAGGCCGTGGCGCTCAAGGCGATGCAGAGTGCCCCGGCAGAGAGGACGGCAGCGCGCGTTTTCGGGCGCATAAAGGACTCCTTTGTTCTTCAGGAAGATGCAGGACCGGTGCACCCGGATTGCTGCGTCGGGGTGCCGGGCTGGTGCGCGGCCACCCACCGGAATCCCCGGTGCGCCGTGCTGGTGTTCCTCAAGGTTAGGTGTGGGACATACATCACAACTAGCGCCCTGGTTGCCCATTTCTGATACTTATTTTCCGCAGGGGCGCACTGCAGCCCGCGCTACGCTGGGAGGGGCGGCCCGAACGCTGTCCGGAATTCATAACCAGCGGATGCACGGAGACCACCATGGCCACAGAGGATGCCGCGCAGGAAGCCACCGCGCGGCTGGCCGAAAGGCTGCTCGGCATGCGGGCCAACCGGGAGGTGATCCCGCCGGATCCCAACCACTCGGTACGCTGGCACCAGCACAGCTACCCCAGCCCGCTGGCGCGGTGGAACTACCACCCGGAGTACGAGATCCACCTCATCCGGAAGGGCACCGGAAAGTTCATCGTCGGCGACCACATCGGAACGTTTGAGGCCGGCCACGTGTCGATCGTGGGGTCAGGCCTGCCGCACGACTGGGTCAGCGACCTGGAGCCGGGCGAAGTTTTGGAGAACCGGGACGCGGTGATCCAGTTCGACGGCAAGTGGGTGGAGCAAGCCTCGGCCCTGGTCCCGGAACTGGCGGAGGTCAAGCCACTGCTGGAGCAGTCGGCGCGGGGCATCGAATTCCTGGGCCAGACCGCAGTGGCGGCAGCAGCGGCCATCGAAGACATGGGCCCAACCACAGGCCTGCAGCGGCTGCAGCACCTGTTTGAATTGTTCGCGCTCCTGGCCGGGGCGCCGGAAGGCGACCGCCGCTACCTGGCCGAAGCCTGGTTCAGGCCGCAGCTGGACGGCCAGGCTGCCGCCGTCGTCGACCTTGTCCTGGAGTACGTGTTCAGCAACCACGCCGGCAGTGTGCGGATGTCCGAGGCCGCCGCGCTGGTGGGCATGCCTGAGCCCACGTTTTCGAAGTACTTCAAGCGGGCAACGGGGCAAAATTTCAGTGACCTGGTCCGGAAGCTGCGCCTGGCCCACGCCCGGCGCCTGCTTGAGCGCAGCGACAAGCCCGTGTCCGAGATCTGCTACGAGGTGGGCTTTTCCAACCTGTCCAACTTCAACCGGCACTTCCTCAACGACGCCGGTGAGACCCCCGGAACTACCGGCAGCGGCTGCAGGGGTGATTGGGCGGGAGCCCGCCTAGGGTTAAGCTGGAGCCACCCGCACCAGGAACCTGGAGAACACGTACGCCATGGCTGATGACGGAGCACCCACCGCACCTTTTGACCGTGCCGTCCTGATTTTCAACCCCGGCCGGCCCGGGATGGGCCAGCGGCTTGAAGAATTGCAGCGGGATTTGGCCACGGACCTGCCGGGCCTGCGCGTCGACCTGCTGCCCACGGACTACGCGGGGCACGCCCGTGAGCTTGCGCGGACCGAAGCGGGCCGCGGCACGCCGCTCATTGTTTCGGTCAGCGGGGACGGCGGGTACAACGAGGTGGTCAACGGCGTGATGGACGTGCCCGCCAGCACGGCCGTATGCACCGTCCTTCCTGCGGGAAACGCCAACGACCACTACCGGAGCATGCCGGTGCGGACCCTCCGGGAAGCCGTGTCGGCGGGCCGGGTCCGGCGGATCGACCTCTTGCGGATCACGTTCAGCACCAGGGCGGGGGAGCGGGTCCTGTACGCACACTCATACGTCGGGTTCGGACTGACTCCCTTGATGGCGATTGGCATCGAACAGGGCGGCAAAGGAAAAATCCTGGAGCTCATCTCCGTTGCCCGCACCCTCTCGGGACTTAAGCCCTTTGAGCTTGTGCGGGACGACGGGGCCACAGCTCGGTTCGACAGCCTGATCCTGGCCAACATTTCGCGCATGGCAAAGTACGGGACCGTCAGTGAGTCCCACCACCCGGACGACGGCCGGTTCGAGGTGGTGACGCTGCCACACGCCGGGCTGGTGAAAATGGCATTAATGACGCTCCGCGCCGTGACCCTTGGGCTGGGGCATCAGCCGAGCGTCAGCAGCTACGCCTTCTCGACCCGGGAGGCTGTCCCCTGCCAGATCGACGGTGAGGTGGTTTACGTTGAGGCCGGAACCCATGTCCTGGTTGAAAGTGCGCCGGGCGCCCTGGCCACTGTCTGACCCCCAGGCCGTCCAGAAGCGTGGCTAGGGCTGCACGGAGTCGAAGAATTTGTAGTCCGGGTCCGGTTGGCCGGGCTCGGCCTCATGGGATTTCATGCGAATGAAATCCACGTCCTGCTGGCAAAGCGTGGTCTCGCCGTGGGCATCGTCGTTGGTGCCTTGGCCCGTGGCCGCACTGATTTCCGCGGAAATTGTCCGCGGAAGGATCATGCAGCCGGGGTTGGCCAGCAACCACTGCGTCACCGGGCCGGGAAGCCGGTTCCACTGGTCTCGAATACGGATGTCTGTCATGGGGTGCCTTTCGTGGTGGGGGAGGACGCTGCCACGCCCGGGATGCCATGGTGCCGACCGCGGTGGACGCAACCGGCACGGGGCAGTAAGGCTTAGTCGAAGTGGATCTCAGCGGCGGCCCTGCGAAGGGATCCGAGGCGCTCTTCCTCGACCAGGCCCAGCGCATCCAGCTCGTTGCTGTGGTCAGTACGTTCCTGGGCCGACTGGTTCGAGATATCACGCAGGATCATGCCCACGAGATGGGCCAACCCCGCCTTGAGGTCAACCAGGTTGGTGTTGCTGATCAGAAGGCGGCGGTCCGAGACCTTCAGCTCCACGTCGCTGTACCCGGCATCGGCCAGGCGCTGGCGGGTACCGGCCCCGTGCAGCAGATCGACCTCGCGGGGCTGGGGCCGGCGGGAAAAGACAGCCGGCACCGTATACCGCGTGGGGCCTTGGGCAGTGCCCAGGTCGTGGGGCAACGCGGATGCGAGGACTCCGCTGACCGATAGCGCCGAGTCGGCGCGTACGGCAGAGTCTTGAATGGTGGTCATGGTGGTCTACCAGCCTTCTAAGGATGCACTGCCGGATCCCGGGACGCGGGCCGGAGGTGGCTGCGCAGGGGACCCGGGACCGGATCGCCTGCAGGGGAGGGCAACGGGTTATGCCGGTCTGGCCCGTGAATCACTTGCGGCCACCCTCGTTGTACCGATTCCTTGCCGCGCCGGCGTCGAAGTTACTCGGTACGGCGCGCGCCGGCGGCCGGTGAAGGCTGCCGGAGAATCAGGCTCATTTCCGGGGCAACGGATGTCCTGTCACGATGTCCCGAGATATTTTGAGTCTACGCCCCACAGCGGGTCCGCAGGGCGCGGAGCGGGAACCGGATCGCCGAATGAAGGACGCCGGCCGGACCGGTAGGCGGAATCAATGACGGATTCGACTTCGTCGAGCACTGTTTGGTTTCCAGGGAGGACCACATGGGCAAGGAATTCCGATTCAAGGGTTGCAATTCCCGCGGCCGCCGCGCCGAGCTTGCCGTCGATCGACATGGCCAGGGCTCGCCAGGATTTGCGGTTGGCCCGTTCGAGGACTTTCGCGTTGGCTTCGTGGACCCGGCTGTCCGCGATGTCCCCGCGAATGGCCAGGGCGCCATCTGACTGCAGCAACGGCATGACAATCCGGAATTGCCGTCCGGCGCCCCGGAACGCCACCGCGCTCCGGTCCCCTCGCTGGGTGAACAGGATGTCTGTTGCCCCGTAGTCCGTGAGCGCCTGCCTGATGTGCTTCCGGGAAGCCTCACTGCTGAAGGAATCGCCGCGGGTGTAAGGGCTTGTCATCTCCTAACTATGCGCCCCGCGGCCACCCTTTCCTAACACCGCCATAACGCATCAGCCGCGGAACAGCAATGGACCCGGCAAACGGTTCCATGCCGTCCGTTGCCGGGTCCATTCGAGGCAGGCGTGCAGCCCGGCCAGGCTCATACGCCTGCGTTGTACACGTCCAGCCCAAACCGGTTCAGCCCGGGCGTCCCGGCGTAACCCAGGTAGGGCAGGCCGAAGGTATCCTCGATGCTGGCCAGCAGGCTGTAATGGTTGTACGGCGTGGTGGACCAGGTGCCGCCCTTGGTGAACGGGGACAGCACCAGGGCGCCCACCCTGCCGCCGCCCATCCCGGTGATGCCGGGCAGCGCGGCGTTGGGTCCGGGACCTTCGCCGCAGCAGGCGCTGGCGTCGGACTGCGGCCCGTCTGACTCATCGAAGGTGATCACCAGGACGCCGTCCTGCTTAAACGCCGGGGAGCTGGTGATGACCGGAACCCATTGCTTGAGCCAGGCGTCAGCGCTGGCCAGTCCGCCGGGCTGCCCGTCCACGCAGGGGGAATCGTGTCCGTCGTGGCAGAGGTTGGGCGTGATCATGGACAGGTTGGGCGTTGTGGCAGCCGAGGCGAGGTCTGTCTGCAAGGCGGAGAGGTCGACGTCGTTCGTGGCGCAGTCCGGTGAGCCGGTGATCCCGGCGAAGTAGACGAACGGGTTGTGGCGGGCCGCGTACTGGTCGCCCACCTTGGCTTTCTGGGTGTCATCGACGGCGCCCAGCGCGGGGTGCCGGCAAGGGGTGCCCATGTCCTCCATGTACCCCTTCCAGGATTTCCCGGCGTCTTTGAGCTGCCCGGCCACGGTGGGGACGCTGGCCGGGAACACGCAGCCGTCGCCGGCTGCCTGGCCCGGGCTGGCAGTGCCGCTGCCGACGAACGGGGTGTAGGTCTGGCAGTCGGCCTGCATCTGCGGGTTGGGTCCCTGGCCGGAAATCTGCGCCACATAGTTGGGCTGGGAGTTGTGCGCCGTGCCGTAGTACTGGTTCAGCAGGACGCCCTGGCTCCGCAGGGTCTGGGAAAGATAAGGAGCGGCCGACGCCGGGCTCCAGGTTTCGTCGTAGCCCTTGTTTTCGAGGTTGATGACGAAGACGTGGTTGGCTCCGGGCAGGTAGCCCTGGCTTGGTGTCGAGGCGGTGGGGGCGCTGATGGCGGCGGCCGGGTTGAGGGTGGCCGCAGTTCCACCGATGGCGGCAGCAAGCACGGCCATGGCGGCAAAGGCGGTGCGGAGTTTCATTTTCACGGGAGCTTCCATCCGTCAGCGAGTGCTTTTTCTTTCAGGCCGGACCATTCCTCGGCCGGGGGCGGACCCACCGGGGTGCAGGCGGGGCCGGCCACGAAGGGCGGGACCAAGTAGGTGGGCGCTGCCAGGTTCGCGGGGGTGCCAAAATCCAGGACTTCGGCGATGTTGCGGGCCGCGTGGTCGCGCGGGGTCAGGGGAGCAAGGCTCCAGCGCCATTCGATGGCCTTCAGGACCGAGGTGTGGTCGTAGACGTCGTGGGCCACATACCGGCGCCGTGCCCGGGGTGAGACCACCAGGGACGGAACCCGGAAACCGCGGAGCGCTGTTTCGGGGCTGCTGTCCGGCGCCGTGGTGGGCGGCACGTGGTCATAAAAACCGCCCCACTCGTCGTAGTTGACCACCAGCATGGTGTTGGCCCAGCCCGGACCGGACGTGACCGCGTTGTAGACCTCGGCGAGGAATGTTTCGCCGGAACGGATGTCGGCATGGGGATGGTCGTCTCCGGAGGTTCCGGAGCCCTCATCGGTGAACCGCGGATCCACGAAGGAAACGGCCGGCAGGGCCCCGGCGGAGCAGTCAGCGAGGAACTCCGCGTAGGGGCGGGAGATGCCTTGGTACTTGGTTCCCCAGAGTGCCGTGAACGGGATGTCGCCGTAGTAGTACTTGCCCGGAATACCCGCCGCGGCCAGCCGATCCCAGATGGTGGGCAGGGCTGAGGTGGCGGAGGAGTTGTGGATCCGGTCCGTGGCCGCAGCATGCTGGTAGAAGCGGTTCGGGTAGGTTTCGGCCATGGTGGCGGCGAAGTAGCGGTCGCAGACGGTCCAGTCCGGGCCTGCCTGGCGCCAGAAGTCCAGATCGGCTTCGCCGTAGTAACCCACGGCGAACTCGTCGTTTTCGCCGGCCCGCAGCCAGCCGTCGTTCTTGCCGTTGTTGTACTGGATCCGGCCGCCCTCGTAGGAGTGGTCCGGGTCCGGGTGTCCGCAGCCTTGGAAATCGGCCAGGTGGTAGGTGGAGTGCGGGATGCCGTAGCGGTCGGTGTAGCTAAGCCCGGACTGCTTCCCGTCTGCCCCGGGCATCCAGCCCAGGAAGTGGTCAAAGGAACGGTTTTCCATCATCACCACGATGATGTGTTCAATGCCTGAGTCTCCGGGCGCGGGAAGCGCGGGCGGTGCGGCTGAGGCCGGCAGGAAGGTGCTGCCGGCGGCCAGGGTGGTGGCGGCAGCCGTTCCCGCGGCCCCCAGGAAGTGGCGTCTTGAAAGATTCACGTCTGATTCCTTGCAGGTCAGATGGACGGCGACACGGGCACGCCCCCACCCTGGGCCGGTCGCCGGTAAGTTACTTGTCGGTAAGGTTTTGCGTTCACCAGTAGATCACGGAGAGGTCACGGCTCCGGCGGAAACCGGGGTTCGTTCACGGAGAGTTCATTGGACGTTTCCGAACCTGTCCGGCGGGTCGCTGACGGGAGCCGGAGCGCCACTGGGCGTAAAATCCACGCCGTTCGGCGCGCCAACAGTACGTTTGCTGATGATTTGCATGATGATTGCCCAAGGCAAGGGGCCGGGCTCACTAAGGTCTTTCGCCTCTGGATCGATCAGACATCGACGTCTTCGACAAGCAAAGGGAAACAACCATGGGCTTCCTGGACCGTGACCACTCCATCGCCCCGCCGGGCTTCAACCGCTGGCTGGTCCCGCCCGCCGCGCTCGCCGTCCATCTGTGCATCGGCCAGGCCTACGCCACCAGCGTGTACAAGACCGCACTGGTCAAGCATTTCGGCGCCAGCCTGACCGAGGTGGGCGTCATCTTTTCCATCGCCATCGTGATGCTGGGCCTTTCCGCCGCGGTCATGGGTACCTGGGTGGACACCAACGGCCCGCGCAAGGCGATGTTCACGTCCGCGATGTTCTGGGCCGGCGGCTTCCTCATCGGCTCGCTGGGCATCTTCACGCGCCAGCTCTGGCTGGTCTACCTGGGCTACGGCGTGGTGGGCGGCATCGGGCTGGGCATCGGCTACATCTCGCCGGTGTCCACGCTGATTAAGTGGTTCCCGGACCGGCCGGGCCTGGCCACCGGCATGGCGATCATGGGCTTCGGCGGCGGCGCGCTGATCGCCAGCCCTGTGTCCCAGGCCCTGCTCAAGGCGTACGATCCCAACTCCGGCGCGCAGGGCTGGGTTGCCAGCGGCGATGCTGTGGGCAAGCTCTTCCTCACCCTCGCCGTCGTCTATCTCGCCTACATGCTGTTCGGTGCGTTCACCGTCCGGGTGCCCGCCGACGGCTGGCGGCCTGCCGGGTTCGACCCCTCCAAGGTCAAGGCGGCCAAACTGGTGACCACCGAGAACGTCTCGGCGAAGAACGCGATCAAGACCCGGCAGTTCTGGCTGGTGTGGGTGGCACTGTTCTGCAACGTGACGGCCGGCATCGGCATCCTGGAGCAGGCGGCGCCGATGATCCAGGACTTCTTCCGGCAGTCCGACGGCAAGTCCCTGGTGAGCGCCGGCGTCGCTGCCGGGTTCGTGGGGCTGCTGTCCATCGGCAACATGTCCGGCCGGTTCGCCTGGTCCGCCACCTCCGACGTCACCGGCCGCAAGCGGATCTACATGGTGTACCTGGGCGTAGGTGCCGTGCTGTACACGGTGCTGGCGCTGGCTGGGTCCAGCGCCACGGCCCTCTACGTGGTGCTCGCCTTCATCATCATCTCGTTCTACGGGGGCGGCTTTGCCACCGTCCCGGCCTACTTGCGGGACCTGTTCGGGACCTACCAGGTGGGCGCCATCCACGGCCGGCTCCTCACCGCCTGGTCCGCTGCCGGCGTGGCCGGGCCGCTGATCGTCAACAGCATCCTGGACGCGCAGGGCAAGCCGGGCCAGCTGAATGGCGCGTCCTACCAGCCCGCGCTGCTGACCATGGTGGCGCTGCTGGTGATTGGCTTTGTGGCCAACCTGCTGGTCAAACCGGTGGACCCACGGTTCCATGAATCCCGCCGCGAACAGCACCTAACCCCCAAGGAGGCCTGAAATGAGCAGCACCGCACATCCCCACGGCGCGCACGAGCCGGTCCGCAAGTCCACCGGCAGGCTGGTCCTGGCCTGGATCCTGGTGGGCATTCCCCTGGCCTACGGGGTCTTCCAGACGCTCACCCAGGTGGCAGCGCTCTTCGGCTAGCCCCGGGCCCGGTCTCGCGTCACGCAGGGCAGGCTTTAGCCGCAACGGACGACGGCGGGTCCCGGCTTTCCGGGGTTCCGCCGTCTTTCCTTGGTCAAAAGCATGCCGTCCGTGACGCGGGGGCGCCGCGCGGATTCACGCCACGGCGGGTTGCCTGAGCCGGCGGCGCAGCAAGGCGGCGGTGGCCCAGGTGACGAGGCTGCACGCCGCGGCTCCCCAGAGGATGTCCGTCAAGGCCACCAGGGCGGTGAAATCCTTCAGCACGGCGAACCCGGTCAGCGCCCAAGTGGCGTAAGTGAAGAAGCCAAACAGCGCAGCGCCCGTTACCCGCTGCCGCACCGTGGCCCCGGAGCTGTTGGGCCGCACGCCGTAGTGCACCATTCCCGCCACGAAGACGACATAGAACAGCACCGCGCCGGGCAGGTTGGCCTTGGGTGCCAGCAGGTGGCCGATCTGGCTCTGGTAGAGCGGGTTGGCCACCAACAGGATCCACACCACGTCCAGCACGGCGAAAATCAGGGCGCTGACAACGTAGGCGGCCAGCCAGTTCTTGGTGCGGGGGCTCATGGAGGACTCCTTGCGTCGGGTGCGGGTCAGGAGTGGTTCGAAGCCACGGCCGGGGGTGGACTGCCTAAACCCGAAAGCTGTACACCTCCACCCATACAATCCCGCTCACGCTACGAACACCCAGTGGACAAGGCCACCACGGCTAAGTTGTTGTTGGATGAAACCGCGCCCGTCGGGGGCGGACGGGACCGGCCGTGCAGCAGCGCGCGGCGGGCCAGGGGAAAGGAAGCTGTCTGTGAACCAGAAGAGCCGCAAGGCGCTCATCAGCACCGTCATTGCCGTTGTGGTGGCCGTGCTCATCGCCCTTGCCGGAAGCCAGGGCGGATCCAGGATTGGCGGGTTCCCGGTCTTCGCCCTGGGGGTGGCCATCGCCTTTGTGATCCAGTGGCTGGTGTTCATCCCGTCCTACAAGGCGCAGACGGAGAAGTTTTACGACCTCACCGGGGCCCTGACCTACATCTCCATCACGGTGTTCCTGGTGCTGGCGTCCCCGGGCGTGGATGCCCGCGGCATGCTGTTGGCGGCCATGGTGGTGCTCTGGGCCGCGCGGCTGGGCAGCTTCCTGTTCCTGCGGATCAGCAAGCATGGCAAGGACGACCGCTTCGATGAGCTCAAGCCGGACTTCTTCCGCTTCCTGAACACGTGGACCATCCAGGGCCTGTGGGTGGTGCTTACGGCTGCGCTCGCGTGGGTGGCCATCACGTCGGACAAGAAGGTGGGCCTGGACGCATTCTTCTGGGTGGGCCTGGTGGTGTGGCTCGCGGGCATCAGCATCGAGACCGCAGCCGATCTCCAGAAGAACCGGTTCAAGGACGACCCCAGGAACAAGGGCCGCTTCATCAGCACCGGCTTGTGGTCCCGGTCCCGCCACCCCAACTACTTTGGCGAAATCACGCTGTGGGTGGGCGTTGCCATCATTGCGCTGCCGGTCCTGCAGGGCTGGCAGTGGGCGGCGCTGGTCTCCCCGCTGTTCGTGGCGCTGCTGCTGACCAAGGGCAGCGGCGTACCGCCACTGGAGAAGAAGGCGGACAAGAAGTGGGGCGGCCAGGCCGACTACGAGGAGTACAAGAAGAGCACCCCGGTGCTGGTGCCAAAGCTCAAGTAGGGCTTGCCCCGGCAGGGCGGACGACGGCGGCACCCAGCCCGGGTGCCGCCGTCGCCCGTTAATCAGCTACCATTTAAGCCATCAAGGGGAGTACTCCCGTCTGTGCGTGGCCCGTCAATACGGATGCAGCGAAGCATCCCGGGCCACCGGCTCCGGTAGAACCGGGCGGAGGAGACCTTGGCGTCACTGTCAGCGCCAACCCCTTGGAGTACCCTCATGCAGGTCACACCGCTTATCTGGATCATCACCATTGCCGTGACGGTCATGTTCTTCGTTTACGAGTTCTTCGCGCACGTCCGCAAACCCCACGAACCGTCCATTGCCGAGTCGGCACGCTGGTCGGCGTTCTACATCGGGCTCGCGCTGCTGTTCGGCGTCGGAATCGGAACCGTCTCGGGCTGGACCTACGGCGGCGAGTATTTCGCGGGCTACCTCACCGAAAAAGCCCTCTCGGTGGACAACCTCTTTGTCTTCCTCATTGTGATGACGGGATTTGCCGTCCCCAGGATGTACCAGCAGAAGGTGCTGATGGTGGGCATCATCATCGCCCTGGTCCTGCGCGGCGGGTTCATCGCCGTCGGCGCCACGCTGATCGAAAACTTCTCCTGGGTGTTCTACATCTTCGGTGCCCTGCTGCTCTTCCTCGCGTACCGGCAGGCGTTCGGCGGCCACGATGCCAACCCCGCTGACGGCCGTTTCATGCAGCTGGTGCGCCGCGTCCTGCCGGTCACCCCGGAGTACCACCGCGACCGGCTCACCGTGAAGCTGGACGGCAAGCGGTTCGTGACGCCCATGCTGCTCACCATCATCGCCATCGGGTTCGTGGACCTGGTCTTCGCCGTCGACTCAATCCCTGCGATCTATGGCCTGACCAGCGAGGCGTATATCGTCTTCACTGCCAACGCCTTCGCCCTCATGGGACTCCGGCAGCTGTTCTTCCTCATCGGCGGCCTGCTGGAGCGCCTGGTCTACCTGGCGCAGGGGCTGGCGGTCATCCTCGCGTTCATCGGCGTCAAGCTGGTCTTCCACGCCCTGCACGTCAACGAGCTCGCCTTCATCAACGGCGGCCAGCCGCTCCTGTGGGTGCCGGAGATCCCCATCTGGTTCTCCCTGGCTTTCATCGGCGCCACCATCCTGGTGGCCACTGTGGCCAGCCTGGTCAAAACCCGCGGTGGGCATGCCGGCGAGGCCGTCGGCGATGCGATTACACGTGAGGACACAGATTCCACGGCGGGCACCCGCCGATAGTCCCCGGGCGGCCACGCAAGCAGGACGGACGACGGCGGCACTCGGGTGGGTGCCGCCGCCGCCATCTATGTGTCGTACATCCGCAGGGACACTTCGTACGGGCTGACGCAGAGTTCGACGTGCTCGCCCTCCTGCGCGGTTCCCGAGGCGCAGCCTGGATTGGGTCAGTGGCCTGGGAGGCTTCCTGATATTCAGGCCGTGTACACGGGGCCTTAACGCTGCGCTGGCATAGTTCCCTGCGGGGGACATCAAAAGCCAACGCATTAGGAGCGCCTCCATGGCAGGTCTCAACCGCCGTCGTTTTCTTCAACTGTCCGCCGCAGGTGCGGCTGGCACTGCAGTTTCCCAGATGATGGGGCAAAGCATCGCCCGGGCGGCGGAAATCCCCGCCAACAGGGCCACGGGCTCCATCAAGGACGTTGAGCACGTGGTGATCTTCATGCAGGAGAACCGTGCCTTCGACCATTACTTCGGCACGCTGAAGGGCGTGCGCGGGTTCGCGGACCCGCACCCGGCGCTCTTGCCGTCAGGCAAGGACAGCTTCCACCAGGCCAACGCCACCCGGGAAGTGACGCCGTTCCACCCGGACGCGCCGGACCTTGGCATGCAGTTCATGGAGGACCTGGACCACTCGTGGAAACTCACGCACGAGGCCTTCAACAACGGGAAGTACGACAAATGGTTGCCGCAGAAGACGGACGCGACCATGGCGTTCTACGGCCGCCAGGACATTCCGTTCCACTTCTCGCTTGCCGACGCGTTCACGGTCTGCGACCAGTACCACTGCTCGGTCCTTGGCCCCACCGACCCGAACCGCTACTTCATGTTCGCCGGCGGAGACGACCCCGACCGGAAGGGCGGCGGTCCGGACCTCTGGAACGGCGAGAAGGGCTACTGGTGGAGCACCTACCCGGAGGAACTGGAGAAGGCCGGGGTGAGCTGGAAGGTTTACCAGGACATCGGTGAGGGCCTTGATCCGGCGCACTATGAGGGCTGGACTGACGACGCCTACATCGGCAACTACGGCGACAATTCACTCCTGTACTTCAAGCAGTACCAGGACGCGAAGCCCGGAAGCCCGCTGTACGACAAAGCCAGGACCGGCACCAATGCCAAGGCCGGCGGTGACCTGTTCAGCATCCTCCGCAAGGACGTAGCGTCGGGCACGCTGCCGCAGGTCTCCTACATCGTGGCACCCGAAGCGTACTCCGAGCACTCGAACTGGCCGCCGAACTTCGGCGCCTGGTACGCCGCCAACATCCTGGACATCCTCACCTCCAGCCCAGATGTGTGGAGCAGGACGGCTGTCCTGTTCATGTACGACGAGAACGACGGCTTCTTCGACCACATCGTCCCGCCGCACCCGAACACCCCGCAGATTCCCGGCGCCTCCACGGTTTCCACTGCCGGTGAATGGTACGACGGCAGCCCCACGTTCTACGGCGACAAGGACGTCCCCGGGCACTTCGGCCTGGGCGTGCGCGTGCCCATGATTGTGGCCTCGCCGTGGAGCATGGGCGGCTGGGCCTGCTCCGAAACGTTCGACCACACCTCCATCGTCCGGTTCCTTGAGGCCCGCTTCGGCGTGGCGTCGCCGAACATCACGCCGTGGCGCCGGGCCGTCAGCGGGGACCTGACCAGCGCGTTCGACTTCTCCAAGGAGGGTGGGGCCGCACCGGCGCTGGCGGACACGTCCGCGTACAAGCCGGCCGACCACAAACGGCACCCCAGCTATGTACCGGTACCTCCGGCGTCGAACTCAATGCCCAGCCAGGAAAAGGGCACCCGCCCGTCCCGCCCCCTTGGCTACGCCCTGGACGTCGAGACGACCCTCCAGGCCGGAAAGCTCGCGGCGCGGTGGGCCAACCATGGAACCCTGGGCGCGCACGTCCAGGTCCGCTCCAACCTGCTCCCGGCCGGCCCGTACTCCTACACCATCGGGGCAGGGGCGTCACTGGATGCCTCGTGGGCGCTCGGTGCCGAGTACGACGTGCAGATGCACGGCCCGGCAGGCTGGTACCGGCGGATCGCAGGTACGACGACGGCCGCGGACATCCGCGCGAGCGTCACCGGAGACGGCAAATCCCCGCACGCGCAGTTCCGTATCGACAACCCGGGCGCCGCGGCGGTCACCCTGACACTCGCGGACGCCTACGGCGCCGGTTCCCAGACACTGACGCTCAACCCGGGACAGGGCAAAACCGTCGTCATCCCCACCCAGGGCGGCTGGTACGACCTCACCGTCACGTCCGCCGGCGATCCCAAGCTCGTCCGCGTCCTGGCCGGCCGCATCGAAAGTGGCGGCCCGCTCACCAGTGATCCCCAACTGGGCCGCTGACCCACTCCGGCGGCGGGGGAGATCTCCCCATACCGGCTGCGGGCGGACGGCGAGGGGTGCCGCCTAAGCTGTGGTCATGGAAATAGCATCCGCAGGTTCGGCGTCCCCGATGAAGTCCTTGCTCTACTGGCGCAAGAGCATGATCAACGGAGCCAAGACAGTACCTGCCATCGTGGCCATGGACAGCGCGGGCACGTTCAGCATGCATGACGCTGCCGGGGTTCCGGTATTTTCCGTGCCGGCATCCCAGGCGGCGGTCCGGTTCACGAGCATGGGGACGATGGTGGTCACGGCCAACGGCCGGAAGTACGACGTCACGGGTGTGGGCGCGTCCTTGTCGCCCAGCCCGTCCTCCTGGCAGCTCGCGGAGATGGCCGCCGGCGCGGATGGCCGCACGGACCCCACCGGCTTGAGCCGCGCAGGTTCCGCCGGAGCCGCCATGAGCGGAGCGGGAGGCCTGGGCGCTGTGGCGGGCGCGGCTGGCGGCGCCGCAATGATGTTCGCCTACTACCAGGGCCTGGACGCCATCAAAGCGTGGCAGGAAGCGCTCCCCAGCGCCGGCGCTACGGTGCAGAAGAGTTCAATGAAGGCCGGACTCTACATCTCACTGGGGGTCGTGGCCGCCGTGGTTATCGGCCTCGTGGTGGCGCTGGGCCTTCGGTAGCCGCCGCCCGACCAGGGGTGGGGCGTCTTTCTGCAGGGTGCCTCCGGCCATAAACAGGCGATGAGCGCCGGCGGCCGGTAATTCCTTGTGAGAGCGCGCACCGCCGAGTCATCCCCATCGCCCAGTATGGCGGTGCGCAGCAGGGCAGTTTCAAGGTCCTTGCGGCAAATTTGAGGCGGTGGGGAGGCCTCCCCATGTTGCGCCCTGTCTTTTCGTCCAATCGGTGTGCTTATATGGGCCTGCGCTGCAGCACCTTCGCTGCACCAGGCCACCCATCACTTGGAGTCACCATGAAGTCCTCGCAGGGCAAACTGAAAACAAAAGGTATCTCGCTGCTGGTCGCTGCCGGGGTCGCTGCCGGGGTCGCTGCCGGCGCCTCCCTCGTGGCGGCGGTTCCCGCTACCGCAGCGGGCCCGTGCGGCACGGGTTACACGTACATCGGGTCGCATCCCATCACCGTGCCGACCTACAGCAAGGACTACCGGTACGGGAAACCGGGCACCAAAACGGGCTCCATCGACGTGTACTGGAACTCCACGGCACGCAAGAACTGTTCCGTGGCCTACGCCTACGGACCCACGTACGGTATCAAGATGTACCGCCAGAACATGATCGGCAACTACCCGTCATACGGCCCGGACGACGTTTCGAGCGGCTACTACTCGTACTATGCCGGCCCGGTCTACACCAACACGCAGACCGCCGGTGGCCAGTGCATCACCCTGGACGCCAGCTTCGGTCCGAACGCCACCGACAAATCCAGTTGGGGCGCTGCGTTCTACAGCCCGGTTCACTGCTGATCCGGGAATTACGACGGCGGCACCCCTGGTTGGGTGCCGCCATTCCGGTTTCTGCGGGAGACTTGGGACTGCCCTTACGAACGAAAGCAGGATTCCGTGATCACCCTCCAGCAGGACGCTGACGGCTACGTCCGCATGAACCGGCACTACCCGGCCGGTGTCCGTATCCGGATCGCCTTCAACGACGGAACCACCGGCGACTTCTCCGGGCGCGCCCTCAATAACGCCTACGATTCAGCGGTCGCCGAGTTCCGCGCCAAGAACGGCCTCGATGCCAGGGGGTTCAACCGGGCCCCGGCCAGCCGGACCAATTCCGGAAACAAGGTGGATTTTGTTCCCGTGCATCCGGGCATGGGGGAGTAGAGCCCCGTGCGTTAGCCCGTGATTACGCCTGGCCGGCGTTCTCCTCGTGGGCCTTGACGACGAACTGTTCCACCCGCCGGTCCGGAACCAGCCAGATCAGCGCGACGACGGTGAAGACGGCCACCCCCAGCAGCGGCTGGAGGAGGGTGAGGGCGATGCCGGTGAGGTAGATCAGAGGGGAGGCCTTGCCTTTCCAGTCCCTCCCGACGGCCCGGGCCAGGGCGCCGTCCTTCCCCTGCGCGGCGATCAGCCGCCGCTCCAGGATGAAGTAGGCGATCGCGGCGCACAGCAGGTTGATGCCGTACAGCAGCACGGGGACCTGCAGGAACCCGGACTCGTCCATCCACCGGGTGGTGAACGGGAACAGGGACAGCCAGAACAGCAAGTGCAGGTTGGCCCAGAGGATGGTGCCGTTCACCCGGCTGGCGAGGTGGATCATGTGGTGGTGGTTGTTCCAGTAGATCCCCACATACACGAAGCTCAGCAGATAGGTGAAAAGTGTGGGCAGGATGGCGGCGACGCCTGCCCACGTTGGTTCCTCCGGGGTGTGCAGTTCCAGCACCATGATGGTGATGATGATGGCCAGGACGCCGTCGCTGAAGGCTTCGAGCCGGTTCTTGTTCACCCGAATATCATGCACGCAAAGTCCGGTGCCCGCGCGTTAAATGATGGTTACCGTGCCAGCGTCGCCGTCCACGCTCACCGTCTGCCCGCCGGCCAGCCGCTGGGTCGCCACCCCGGTGCCCAGGACGGCCGGGATGCCGTACTCGCGGGCCACGATGGAGCTGTGGCTCAGCGGGCCGCCCACATCGGTCACCACCGCGGAAGCCATCGCGAACAACGGCGTCCAGGCGGGAGTGGTCATGCGGGCCACCAGCACCTCGCCGGGCTGCATCAGGCCGAAGTCCCCGGGGCCCCGGAGGACGCGGGCGGCCGCTGTCACACGGCCGGAGCTTGCGCCGGTGCCTTTGATCACGCCGCCGGCTTGTTGCTGCGGGCCTCCCGGCATCATCGAGCCGAACGCCTTCTCCATCCAGGCCTTCCGCGGGAGCATCTGTGGCGCCGCAGCCTTGGACTGGCCGCGCCACAGCATCCTGCGGTCCTCGACTGCGGCGGCGCGGACCGGCCGGGAGGCTCCGGCAAGGGCAATGCCAGCTTCGGGCTCCGCGAGCCCGAACTCCACGGCACCCTGCAGCTCGGAGAACCGGAGCCAGAACACATCATCGGCCTCAGCGATGACGCCGGAGGCCACAAGCCGCCGCCCGAGCTCCCGCAGGAACCGCCGGAGCAACGGCCATGCGAGTCCGACGTCGGCCAGCGCGTCCTCGCGGACCGGGGCCGTCTCCTGCGCCCACCTCAGCACCCGCAGGAACAGTGCCCGACGCCGCGGACGCAGCCGGCCGGCGACGTCCCGGGTCAGTTCCTCCCGGCGCTCGGTCAGCAGCCGCTGCCGCTCATGCGGGTCGGTGCCCTGCCCGCGCAGGTAAAACTTCACCGTCTCCAGCTGTGCGGACGGGTTGTCGGCCGGCACCGGGGTGGCGAAGTCCAGGTTGTAGACCGCGTGGCCGTAGAGGTCCAGATGCTCCTGGAACGCGATCCGCCACTCCTGCCACAGGACGCCGTCCACTCCGGCCGGCGCTGAACCGGTGCGCAGGCACTCGGCGAGTTCCGCCGTCGTACTTTCCAACAGGGCGGATACCAGCGAGGGGTCGCTGCGCGCCCAGCCGGCGAGGTCGTACAGCGACTTTTCCGCCCGGATCGGTTCGCTGTCGAAGCCCAGGAGGAACTGCTGGGCCGGAGGATCGCCGCGTCGCCGGACGGTCTTATAGAAGCCCCGGAAGGAGAGTTCGCTCATGTCGGCCAGCGGGATGATGGACTGCACCGCCGTGTAGTACACGGTGCCGGCGTCCAGGAGGGCCTGCACGCCCGCCAGCAGATCGGCTCCGGAAAGCCCGGCCGGCGGCTTCGTGGACCAGTCCTTAATGATCCGTTCGTAGCCCGGATGCGAGTAGTCGCGCCAGCCCGCCACCCCCATGTGCGCCGTGCCGCGGAACAGTGCGCTCATGGCGGGGACGGTCCGGGCCGTCATCCGCAGCATGGGCCAGGTGCGGTAGTAGTAATAGGCGTAGCCGTTGACGGTGGGGAAGCGGACGTCGCCCTCGCGCAGGGGGTGGCCGCCCAGCGCCTGGTTCATCAGGGCCGAGATGGAACGGGACACGGATCCGTCGATGAGGTCGGCGAAGAGCGGGGAGAGCGGCTCCGGCATCTGCTCCACGATGCTCGCCCGGAAGTAGAGGCCCTTGGGGTAGGGGACGGGCCATTCCGTGGGGACGTCCCCCGCGGGTTCGGGCAGCGCGGTGATGGGCCGGGACTGGAGCAGGAAGAACCTGCCGCCTGCACGCGCCCACTCGATGTCCTGCGGGGATCCGAAATGCTCGGTGGTCCGCTGGCCGTGGGCAGCGAGTTCAGCCGCCGCGGCATCGTCCAGGACGGGCGCACGACGGCGGGCCTCCGCCACTTTTTCCTCGGCAGTTCCGTTCTCCGTGGGTACGGTCATGAGTTCCTTGTCGGCAGTCTGCCGCGCGAGGATTTTGCCCGTGCGGGTCTCAACGGTCAGGTCGTCGGTGGTGACCTGCCCGCTGACCACGGCCTCGCCCAGGCCCCAGGCGGCGCTGATCACCGTCTGGTCGCGGCGGCCGTTTGAGGGGTTGGCGGTGAACATCACCCCGGCTGCCTCGGCCTCCACCATTTGCTGGATTACGACGGCGAGGCGCACCTGGGCGGGCGGGACGCCCTCGCGTGCGCGGTAGGCCATCGCACGCGCGGTCCAAAGGGAGGCCCAGCAGTTGATGACGGCCTTGGCCAGGGCGTCCATGCCGCGGACGTTGAGGTAGCTTTCCTGCTGCCCGGCGAAGCTGGCGGAGGCGAGGTCCTCGGCGGTGGCGGAGGAGCGGACCGACACGGCGGTGTCCCCGCCGCCGAGGCGCTCATAGGCGGCCTCGAGTTCGGCCCGGATGCGTGGGGGCATGGCACCTTTGCTGAACAGGGTCCTGATGAGTGCGGAGGCGTGCTCGTAGTCTTCGGCCGCCGCCTCAGGCGGGAGCCCGGCCAGCTCCTGGATGGCCTCCCCGAGCTTGTTGTCTGCCACGAAGGCCGCGTAGGCGTCGGTGGTGAGGACCACCCCCGCCGGCGGCACCGGCAGCCCGGCCCGGATGAGGCCGCCGAGGCCCACGGCCTTGCCACCCACCCCGGCGATGTCGTTCCGGTCGACGTCGCCCAGGTCCATGACGTAGGTCATGACGTGCCCTCCCTGATGCCCGCCGCCGTCGTCCGTTTCGCTGGGACGAAGGCGCCGCTCCCCTAGTTAACCGTTGCCCTCATCGGTTCCGGTGTCTTCCCACATGACGTCGAGGTTGTGGAAGGTCACCGGCCCGTCGCACAGCTCCGCCATTTTCGCGGCGAAGTCCGATGTTTCGGGCCTGTTCGAGTTCTCCATGGCCGACTCGTAGGAATCGAAGTCGACGATGGTGAAGTAGTGCCCGGGCTTGTCCCTGTCAGCTGCGCCTATGATGCGGCGGAATGTTGCAGGCGAGCTTTCCCCGGTCCTGGCGGGCCGGCCCAGGTCCACGATCTCGTTAATTCGCGAGCTGTTGAATTCGATGATCTGCACAAACCCGGCCATGACGGACTCCTGACGGTGATGGACGCTGATGCCGGTCAGGCTAGTCCCGGCACCGGGCTGTGCAAAGGGGAGGAATGCCCCACTTTGCCGTTAGGTATCCCGGGATATTGACTGCCCGGGATGGGAGGAATACTTTCTGCCGTAACGGCGATCGTGGAATCCCGTTGCCACCGAACCAGGTGCCGGGTGCCCGCTGCCCCCGGCGCCACTCACGGCGCCCTGCTGACATCGCCCGCTCCGCGCCGGCATGTATGAGAACACATCAAAGGGAAAGACCATGCCGAAGTATCTGTTCGAAGCAACGTACGTGGGCCAGGGCATCAAGGGGCTCATGCAGGAAGGCGGTACCGCGCGGCGCGATGCCCTGACGGAGGCGCTGAAGTCCGTGGGCGGAACGCTGGAAAGCTTCTACTACGCCTTTGGTTACTATGACGTCCTGGGCGTCTTTGACGCGCCGGACGATGCCAGCGCTGCAGCGTTGTCGCTGCTGATCAACTCGTCGGGGAACGTCAACGTCCGGCTGAAGCCGCTCCTGACGGTGGCGGACCTGGACGAAGCCGCGAAGAAGACCCCGACCTACCGGGCACCGGGACAGTAGGGGAGTTACGCACGTTGGCCGGCGGCCCGCCGTCGGAAATTACGACGGCGGTGCGCCGGCTTGCGTGCCATACTGCGGACACTGCCTGGCAGCGAGGAGGGCGAGATCGTAGATCAGTTGCTGGACTTCGCGCTCGCGGCCGCTGACCCGGGGGACCGGCGCCTGGGACGCCGTGGGACGCCTTGTTGGGGGAGCGGGAACGGGCCGGTGGGCGGCGCCCGGAGGCTCCGGCGTCGTCCGATCCCTATTGCGGGCTGGTGATGTGTCCTGACTTTTCATGATGTCCCCCGGTCCGGCGTGTGTGGACACTGTAGGAAGCCGCGCCGACGTACGGAAGGGGTTTTGTCCATCAGCGGGAATAATTGCCGGAATCTTGAGCCAATGCCGGCGCCGGACCGTCGGTAGGATCGGAGCACTGCCGCGTGCGGCCGGAATTTTGGGGGAAACACATTTTGGGGAACAAGACGTTGCGGCGCTCTGCCGCCGTTATCCTGATGGCCGCGTGCGCCGTCGTGCTGTTGCCGGCACCGGCTCATGCGGACTACGTCTGCTGGATGTCCGACGGGATCAGGTACTGCTACGACCCCGGCGACCGGCAGGTTCCGGAGGAGCCCCCGCCGGTGCCGGTGGTGGAACCTCCATACACGCCACCCGCGTACACGCCACCACTGGCCGCCCCGGTGCCTGCCCAGCCCGCGCCGGCCCCAGTCCCTGACCAACCCGCCCCGGTGCCTGCCCAACCCGCGCCGGCACCGGCTGTCCAGGCGCCCACTCCGGTTCAGGCCCCGCGGGTTCCCGCACCGGGCTACATCCCGCCGCAATCCACGGGGTACCAACCGCCGGCCGTCGCAGAGGCGGCAGAGGTTGCCGAGGCTTCGGCTAACGTCCAAGCCGCTAATGAGCCTCTGGAAACCCGGCCTGCCCCGGAACCGCCTACCCCTGCTGCGACATCCGTAACAGCGAGCCCGGCGGCGACACCAGCGGAGCCCATCCAGGCCGCTGTACCGGTCGAGGTGGCGGGCGCTCCTGTTGCCGGCAGTGAACCGTTCCCTGCCCTTCCCGTCATCGGTGTCGCCCTGCTTCTCGCCGGTGCCGGTGCGTGGTTCGGGCTTCGGCGCCGGCGAAAGGCCCGCGGGGGTGGGGCGGACCAGGCGTGGGAGCTTGGGTGACCCAATCCGGTGAAGGTGCGGTGCCGTCGTCGTACCCTGAATCAAGAGGCAACAAGGGGAGGAAGTTGTGGCGGACACTGCGGCGCACACGACCGTTGACGAAGCGATGGCCCAGCTGGCTGAGCTCGAGGATGTAAAGGTGCGCGAGGCGAACGAAAAGCGCGGGGATGACCACGGCGTGAACCTCAGCCAGCTGCGCGCGCTCGCGAAGCGGCTGAAAACCCAGCAGGACCTGTCGGTCCGGTTGTGGGAGACCGGCGATACGGCAGCCCGGCTTTTGGCGCTGCTGGTTTGCCGCCCCAAGGCGTTCCGGCGGGATGAGCTGGATGCGATGCTGCGGGACGCCCGCGCCCCGAAGCTGCAGGACTGGCTGGTGAACTATGTGGTCAAGAAGAGCCCGCACGGTGAGGAATTGCGCACCGCGTGGCTTGCTGACACGGATCCCGTGGTGGCTGCCGCCGGATGGGCATTGACCTCGGACCGCGTGGTCAGGAAACCCGAGGGCCTGGACCTTCCGGCCCTGCTGGACACCATCGAAGCGGAGATGAAGGACGCCCCGGACAGGCTGCAGTGGGCAATGAACACGTGCCTGGCGCAGATCGGGATCGAGCACGCGGCCTACCGGAAGCGTGCCACCGCGATCGGTGAGCGGCTTGAAGTGCTGAAGGATTACCCGACGCCCCCGGGGTGTACGTCGCCGTTCGCCCCGGCATGGATCGGCGAGATGGTGCGGCGGAAAGGGGAGTAGCAGGTTTTACGACGACGGCGCGTGCGCAGGCGCCTCTGGCCAGGTGCGGGTGCGGGCTATCCCACGCCGCTGGGCATATCGACGGCCGTTTCCCGGTTTCGGTCCGCGTAGTACGAGCGCATGCCGTGCTTTACGCCCAGCCGGATGATCCAGTACAGCAGCGTGGCGCCCAAGGCGATAGGCACGATCAGCACAGCTGCGTTAAGCAGCATCCATCCAACATTCACAATTTCCCCCAATGTGAGTTTTTCCCAGCCTCTCACGAATGCTGTTCCGACGCCGAAGGCTCCGTCCCCACGGGGCGGAGCCTTCGTCAAACCGTTATCGAATCAGGAATCCTGGTTTACGGCCACCACGATTTTGCCGCGGGTGTGGCCATCCATGTTGGACCGGAAGGCATCGGCGGCCTTGTCCAGCGGGAAGACCTCGGCAACTTCCACGCGAAGCTTGCCCTGGTCCGCCAAGTCAGCAAGAGCGTGCAAATCCGAACCTACGGGGGTGACCCACATCCACTCGCCGCCGTGCTCTTCCACGTCGCTGTCCGCGATGGAGGCGTGCCGGCCGCCGTCGGCCAGCACCGCCAGCGTGGCATCAAGGTTGCCGCCGACGAAGTCTGCGACGACCTCCACACCGTCGGGACGCAGCGCGCGCACGCGGTCCGAAAGACCGTCGCCGTAGGCAACCGGCTCGGCGCCGAGGGAGCGGAGGAACTCGTGGTTCTTCTGCGAGGCGGTGGCAATGACGCTGGCGCCGAGGGCCACTGCGATCTGGATGCCGAGGGAGCCCACACCGCCGGAGCCGCCGTGGATCAGGACAGTTTCCCCGGCCGTCAGGCCCAGCCGGTTGAGCACCTGGTAAGCGGTGAGCCCGGCCAGCGGCAGGCCGGCGGATTCGTTCCATCCGAGCGTGGCGGGCTTCCTGGCCAGAACCCGCTCCGGCAGTGCGATGTACTCGGCGAAGCTGCCGCCGTGGACGTAGTCCTTGCGGCCATAGGCGATAACCTCATCGCCGGGCTGGAACTGCCTTGCATCGACACCGACGGACTCCACAACGCCTGCGACGTCCCAGCCGGGGATGGCGGGGAACTGCAGGTCCATGACCGCGTCCAGTCCGCCGGCCATGATCTTCCAGTCCACCGGATTAACTGCTGCCGCCTTGACCTTGACCAGGACCATTCCGGGCCCGACCTTCGGCATCGGCTGGTCGCCGTATTCGAGGACGTCCGGGTTTCCGTATTCGCTGTAAGTGATTGCCTTCATGGTTGGGACAACTGCGCGGCGGCACTTCACTATTCCGGATAGGGCTGGGGAGTGGCGTATCGCACGGGCAGGGCGACGGCGGCTGTCGCCGTCGTCTCCAAGCGGCCAGGCGGTGGCGGGCTACTGCGCAAGATCTACGTAGGCGTGCCAGTATCTTGCGTTTTGCCTCGAGGACGCCAGCACCACCAGGCCCGTCTGGCTGTTGACGTTTTGTTTGGTTGACGTTGGGTCGTTGATGTCTGTGTCGGTGCCGCTGCTGATGATGGGGGTGCCTGCCCCGGGTGCGAAGGAAACGTTGTCGATCGGCGACTTCTTGTAGTAGATGGTTCCGCCCTCTTCGGGCGCCACTGCGAACATCCAGATTTCGCGGTGCTCCTCGTCGATCATGACCATCGGCCTGGTGTGGAGGTCCTGCACCTCGCCGAACTCCGCGCTGGTCCAGTCGCCCTTACCATCGCGCACCAGCAGTGCCACCAACGTTTGGCCGACCTTCCGGTTGGCGGTTTTGATCGCCGCGAAGAGGCGCCCGTTGCCGTCGCTGGTCAGTTGCCTAAGGTTCAGATGATCGTTGGCGCAGCCACCGGTGCAGTTCTTTCCCCCGCCGTAAGCCACCTCTGTTTGCCACGAGTTCTCCGGCTGCCCGTCCTGATGGACGGCAAAATAGAACTTCTTTTGTCCCGGCCGCTGGTTGCTCCACATGATGCCGATCTTGTCGCCCTGGAAAGACGTGACGGCGGAGATATCGTCGTAGTGCACCTGGGCGTTGGCGGTGGGCAGGACGAATGGGGTGCCCCACGCCGTGTCGCTGGTGGCTGAGTGGTTGACGTAGACGCGGTTGCTGTTGTCGGAGGACACAGTGGTGTAGGTGACCCACAGCTTGCCGAGGGAGTCCTTGGCCACCGTGATCGATTCCGTGCTCCCGCTGTGCAGGGTGACGGGGAATCCAGCATCCTGCGAATAGGTCTTGGCCAACGCGTCATAGCTGAACCGGTGCAGCTCCGCGGACCCGGACGTCACCGCCTGCTGGGACGGTGGCGAGTTCCACTCCGAGCGCACCGTCGTGCTCGACACGACATAGAGCTTGCCGTCGACTGCGTCCCACAGGGCGTCTCCCCGCGCCGTCTGACGCGGGTCGACGACTGTCTCGGTCCCTTGCCACGTCTGCGTTGCGGCATCAAGCCGGTGGATCGTTGTCGCATGGGCGGATTCGCTCCACAGCAGCCCCCACCAGCTCCCGTCCTGGAACCAGAGCTTGCTCTGGGCCTTGTCAGCAGTTGGCGTTCTTACGCCGTCGGCCGCAAAAGAAGGGCCAGGGATTCCGACGTCGGCAGCCTGGGCGGGGAGCGGGAGCGCGAGCGCAACGGACGCCGCGAGGAGGAGGGCGATGAGGAGGCGGAGCAGGCGCATAACAGTCCCCTTGGGTTATGTCAGTAACGCCGGGGCCGTTGCATCACCTGCCGGCGGGATCACCATACGTCCGCAGGCCACGCCCCGGATGGCCGCGGTGGCAGGAAGGGGAGCCAAAAGGGGAGTGCTTTAGGTAGGCGGCGGTGGATGCCCGGAAACCCCGTACCAGGACTGGGAGCGCCGGCTTTTACGCGGCGTCGATGGCGTCGAGCCACGAGAACCTGCTCAGCTACGACGGTGCTCCCTGGATACACCGTCAATCACCCGCGGGCCGGGCCAGGCGGCGGAGCAGCGATACGGCGTCGTCCACGGGCACGGGCTCGAAGAACCTGGCGTCGGCAAGTTCGACGGCGGCGATGGCCCGGGGAGCCAGCTCGGCTCCTGCGCTGGTAACGCGCAGCCGTTTGGCCCGGGTGTCGGTGGGGTCGACTTCCCGTTCGATGAGTCCCTTCGCTTCCAGGGCGCGCAGGACTTGGGAGGCCATCTTGACGTCGGTGCCCGCCTGCCGGGCGAGGGCCAGCTGGTTGGGGTGCTCACCCTTGTTGTTGAGCCACCACGCGCAGGCGAGCAGCACAAACTGCACGTGGGTGAGATCAAGCGGGGCGAGTGCTGCCGCGATGTCCCGCTGCCAGCGCAGCGTGGCGTGCCAGAGCAGGAATCCGGGGCTCTCGCCGGGGTTGAGCGGCATCAGCCGCCTGCCATCGTGACCAGCGCGGCCATGGTTTCCGGCCAGTCCGCGGTGATGCCGGGCCCAATCTGCGGGCCGGCCTCGTCGGCGCCGTCGCCGCTGATCTCCATCCGGTACACCACGCGGATCCGGTCCTCGCCGGCTGCATCGATGCGGTGGGTGGTGCGCAGGAGCAGGCCGCCGAAGCGGGCCTCGTCCACGAAGCGTTCGTTTTCGACGGCCTCGGTGATGACCAGGGGGATCGGATCGTCCCCCGGAGGCGTCATCAGGATCTGGGTTCCGGCCTCGAAGGGGCCGTTGATCTCGATCTTCTCGATCTCGCTGTTCCAGGCGCCCCAGTTTTCGACGTCGGACCAGAGCCGCCAGATGGCTTCTGGCGTGGCGTTGGTTTCGATACTGTGCTCGTATTCCCACATGGTGGCCTCCTCAGAAGATGATCTACACAAAGATTATCTGTGCACAGACTAACTTCTGTCTAGAGGGGAACCCGAAGGTTTACCTGTACCCTGACAGTAGGTTCTGGGCTTCAGCGCCGCATCGACCAAGCCCGCCTTTGTTGCCGGCGGGCGGGCTGGACTCCTGGCAGCGTCCCCTTCGACGTCGTCGAACCCCCGCTGCAATCGGCCCGAATCCGATCGCACCCAACATCTTGGAATGGAACTTCATCCCTACTGGCACCCCAGCTCCGGCGGAAGTCCCGCCCTTTGACCCCACCCCTTCGCTCACAGCCGCGGCGGCCGGGCACCTGACCTGGATGGACGCCGGCACCGGGATGGCCGCGCGGTGGCGGTCGGCCAACGGCAGGCCTGCGCCCGGGCGGGTGGAGGTGGTGGATGACGCCCTCACGGCCGACGAGGCGTACCGCAAGGCATCACAGGGGATCGCGATGCTCTGGCACGGAGACTTCCACAACGCGCGGCAGATCCTCAACGCCCTGGACCGCCGGATAGGCGCCGGAAAGAAGGCCGCAGGAACCCCGGCTGAAAGGTTCTACCGGCACCGGCAAGCCGCCTCGCACCGGGCACGCATCCTGGGCCTGCTGTTGATTCCCCTTGATCCGGGCCCGGTGGTGCCACTGCGCCGCGCACCGGACATCCGCGAAGCCGCCGCGGCAGCGTACGGAGACATTGTAGAGTCTTCCGTGGTGTCCCTGCATGAGCTTGTCGGGGCCATTGGCGCCCACGAGTGGCGGCGAAATGGCGTCTACGTCGATGCCCTGCAAGGCCGCATCCACCCGCACTATGGCACGTTCTTCCCCACCCGCAGTGAGTATGTGGATCTCGTGGCCGCCGCTGCGCTGCCCTCTGACACGCTGGCGTTCGACGTCGGAACCGGCACGGGTGTACTCGCTGCCGTCCTCGCGCGCCGTGGCGTCCACCGCGTGGTGGCGACGGACAATGAACCGCGTGCCATCGCCTGCGCCGCTGAGAATTTCCGGAACCTCGGTGTCCAGGACCGTGCCGAGGTAGTCCTGACCGACATGTTCCCGCCCGGGCGGGCACCCCTCATCGTGTGCAACCCGCCCTGGATTCCGGCCACGCCGCACTCCACCCTGGACAACGCCGTCTACGACCCCGGGAGCCGGATGCTGTTCCGCTTCCTGAACGGACTCTCCGACCATCTGGAGCCGGGGGGTGAGGCCTGGCTTGTCCTCTCCGACCTGGCTGAGCACCTTGGCCTACGGACACGTGAGGATCTGCTGACCGCCATCACGGCGGCCGGGCTGAAGGTGGTGGAACGGCTCGACACCAAGCCAACGCATCCGAAGGCATCGGACCGCGATGATCCTCTGTTCGAGGCGCGCTCGGCCGAGGTCACGTCATTGTGGCGGCTTGTCACCCGCTAGCACCAAGGGATGTGCCCCACGAGGCGGGCACTGCGCGGCCTGCCCCAGTTGGGCGCGGGCCGCTACGCGGTCAGGCCGTTCCTGATCGCGAACAACGTAGCCCCCACCCGGTTGGTGGCACCGATCTTGGTGTAAATGTGCTCCACGTGGTTGCGGACGGTCTTCCGGGAGAGGAAGAGGCCGTCTGCGATCTGGGCCGGCGTCAGGCCGCGGCACAGCATGCCGAGGATTTCCACTTCCCGCGGGGTGAGGCCACCGGCGGCCGCATGCGGGCGGCGGGGCTGCTGGCCGGCCGCCACCAGCACAGCCTCCACCGCTCCAGCGGCGAGCCTCCCGGCCGACACTTCCTGCCGGAGACGGGCCGCCGCATCAGCCGGCGGGAGCGCGGGCCGATGCGGGCGTGGCTCCACGGAGGCATGGTAGGAGTCCGCAGCCGCCAGGATCCGCTGCTTTACCCCCAGCTCGTTTCCGCCGATCCCGCGTGGATAGCCGGACCCGTCCAGCCGCTCGTGGTGTGAGCCGGTGAGGGCCGCCTCGCCCTTCAGACCGGGAACGCGGTTGAGGATCCGCTCTCCCAGAAACGGATGCATGCGGATTCGTTCCTGCTCCAGCGCTGAGAGGGGCTCCTTCTTGTCCCACACCTGGTTGGACACCCCCAAACGGCCCAGGTCGTGCACCCATCCCGCACGGCGGAGCTCCCTGACGTCGTCCGCCGGCAGCCCGTGCTCCTCGCCCGCGGCGGCCGCCAGAGCCGCCACCGCGCGGGAGTGTCCGGCCGTGTAGGGAGACTTGAGGTCCGCGAAGTCGCCGATGGCGCGCAGCACTGTATCCAACTGGCTGCCGGACAGGGGAGCGTCCGTGGGAGCCAGGTCAAGGGCGGCCTGCCAGCAGTCGACGTCGAGGAGTCCCTCGGTGAGAGCCCCGGCCTGGTCGATGAACAGTTCGGCCAGTGCGGGATCGAACTGGCTGCCTCGGCGTGCCTGCACCATGGCCACCGCGCCGGCCACGCCTTCCCTCCGCAGGAAAACCTCGGCCGTATCGGCCAGGTGCATGATCCGCATTTCCAGCGGGATGTCCGGCCCCGCGACCCCCTCCGGGAGGCCCTTGCCGTCCCACCGCTCAAAGGTGTGGGTGAGCAGTCCTGCCACGCCGTCGTCGAGCCCTACACTGCTGGCCAGCACCCCGGCGGAGACGCAGTGCGAGGCAATCATGGTGCGTACCGCTCCGCTGCCGGTCGCGGCGAAACGCGTCCAACGGGCGAGGCGGGGGAGCGGCGGGAGGCCGGCGCCGGCGTGGCTGAACATGCCGGCGTACATGGGCAGGCCGTGCTGGTCGCGACGGTAATAGTCGGCGCGGAAGGCAATATCGTCCGTGAACAGCGCGGCCAGTTCAAAGGAATCCGCGTGGCAGCCGATCCAGGCCAGCTGGTTGGCGTAGTAGATCCTGCCCTGGCCGGCCGCGTCCACGCCCGCTGCCCCGGCGATCCGCAGCGCCAGCAGGGACGCGCGCAGCATGTGTTCCATCGGCTGCCCCAGCTCCAGATCGATGGCAAGCGACAGCGCGGCCAGAACTTCGCTGCGGCGGGGCGCAGCCGGTGACTGCATCACACCTGCCATTCTAGGAAGCCGCCAGCTTGGGCAGTAGGGACCATCCTTGGCCGTTATGCCGCCTGGTTCTTCCCGGTCCGTGCCTGGACGGGGCCTGGTCCGGCGGGTTGGGCGGTGGAGGGGAACCTGACGCCTACCTGCGCTCCGAACAGTCCACGTTGCGGAAGCCAGAAGTCCGCCAGGTGGTCCTGGACCGGCAGTGGGCCGGGGCGTCCGGCGCCTTCACCGCGGATGGTGGCTTGGGAATCCGTCACGAGCCACAGCTGCCGCGGCTGGGCCTGGAACGTCTGGCCGTTGGGCACCACACCAGAGACTTTCATCCTGCCCGCGCCGAGCAGCGGGCCGGCGAATGCCCCCATGGCCCGGAGCACCAGTTCGTTCCGCCACAGGCTTTCCGGCATCCGCACGGCCATGGCGGTCAGCATTGTGGTGGCCGCGGAGGTGTCCAGCTGCAGGTCCCAGTCGAGGACTCCCGGGACCGTGATCACGGCGGTGAAGGGCCCGCTCCACTGGATGTCGACGTCGGTCTCCACCGTATGGTGGACGGCCGCCCCGAAGTAGCGGGCGCAGCTGAACTCGGGCGCGGTATTGGCGTAGATGGTCCACTCGCCGCCGGGTGTGCGGTGCCACACGGAGCGGTAGCCGGGGCCAACGGAGCTCACCGGGAAATCCCGGAACGCCAGGTAGTGGCCGCTGGCAAAAGGCAGCCCCAGGACGGCGTAGCCGGCGAAGTGCTCGGCGGCGTCCTCGGGAAGTTCGGCAAGTTTGGCTGTTGCCTCTGCTGATGACTGCGGCTGGTAGATGGTCATGGCCGCCTCCTTTTCTCTATGAGGCGAGACTATGACCGGGCCGCAGCAGGGGCATGGGGCAGTTGCCCCATTTAGCATCGGCTTTTACGCGGCGTCGATGGCTTCCAGCCATTCCAGGAACGTCTGGCGTCCGACGGCGGAACCCGGCGGCGGGATCAGCCCGCCGTTGCGCATTGCCTTGCCCATGGGGCCCGGCACCCGGAGCGGAACGATCAGTTTTTTCTGCTGCGTCTTGGCCAGGTAGGCCGCGACCAGGCCTTTCAGGTGTTCGGTTCGCGGGCCGCCGAGGTCCGGGAGCCGCCCTTTCGGACCGGCCTCGGCCGCATCCACCAAGGCTGCGGCCACCTCCTTTGCCGCCACCGGCTGGGTGACCATCGTGGGCACGAAGGCCAGCGGGCCCACGGAGGCGGCCTTGATGGACATCGGCACGAACTCGTGGAACTGGGTGGACCGGAGGATGGTCCAGGGAATGCCGCCGTGCCTGACTTCGTCCTCCTGCACCAGCTTCCCGGCGTACAGTCCCGAGTTGGCCTTATCGATGCCCACAATGGACAGCACCACATGGTGCTATGCGGGATGACTGACAAAAACGGGTGCCCGCCGCGCGGCTTTCCGACGGGTTCTACCCCGCCACCGCCGACTTCGCCGCCCGCGTGGCGTTCATCCACTCGGCCAGCCAGGGCGCGCGGACGGTGGACGTGATCCGGCAGTCCGCAACAAAAGTTCCGCGAGCGCCGGCGTCGATCCAGTGCTGCAAAGCGGACAGGTCATCCAGCGAGCGGATCCCCGCCGACTCAGCCCCCAAAGCCCGCGCGACGCCACTGAAATCGACTTCCGGAATCAGCATCGGCTTCTCGGTCAAACCCTGGGAGCCGTACTGGTGGATCTCGGCCCCGTAGGCGGCGTCGTTGTAGATCACCACGATCGCGCTGCGGGCCGCACCGATCAGCGATTCGAGATCGGACAGGCCCATCAGGAATCCGCCGTCGCCGGAGGCCAGCACCAGGGTGCGGCCGTCCTCCAGCGCGCGGGCGGCCCCGACGGCGCTGGCCAGGCCCAGCCCGATGGTCTGGTAGGCGGTCCCCACCATTACCAGGTCCTGCGGCCGCGGGATGTTCCAGTACATGGGCGCCCAGCCGATGAAGTGGCCGCCGTCCTGGACCACCGTGCGGCGCTCCGGCAGCACGGCGTCGAGGGCGGTGGCGAGGGCGCGCGGGTCCAGCCGGCCGTCCACAGTTTCGGCCGAACCGGGGTGGTGCCCCGGCCCCGCAGCCAGTCGCCGGGAAGCTTCCGCCCGCCAATCAGCCACAGCAGCCTCGCGGTCCAACAGAGACAACAGCCGCGAAGCAGCGGCCTTCGCGTCCGCGCTGACGAACAGGTCAACCCGCGGGTTGGTCGGCTGCAGGGCGGTGTCGATCTGGATGACGGTGCTGTCCGGGCCCAGCAGGTGCCCGAACCGCATGGTGAACGGGCTCAGGCTGGCCCCGGCCACCACGACCACATCGGCCTCGCCCATGAGCCCTGCCGCGGTGTCGGTGCCGAAACCGCCGGCCACGCCCAGGTACCCCTCGCCGTTGAGGAGGTTGAGCGCCAGGGCGGTTCCGGCGGTCAGTGCGCCGAGCCGGTCGGCGAGTTCGCGGAGCTCCGGCCCGGCACCCGCGAGGTGCGCACCCCGGCCGGCCAGGATCAGCGGCCGCCTGGCACCGGCGAGCAGGCGGGCAACCCGCCCAAGGCCGCCGTCGACGTCGTCCGTTACCTTGGGTGCCGCTGCTTCCGGAAGGTCCTCGTCCGCAGCCTCGAGTGCGGCGAGGTCGTAGGGGATGGCAAGGACGACGGCGGTGCGCCGGGTGAGTGCGTACTCCACCGCCTGCCGGGTGACGGCGCCCGCGGCGTCGCGGGTGACGGTGAAGGTGGCCGCACCGAGGCCGGCGGCGATGGCCGTCTGGTCCACGTCCCAGGGCCGGGCGCCGGTGGTGGGGGCGTCGCCGGTGACCAGCACCACCGGGATCTGCGCCTGGACCGTCTCGGCGAGGGCGGTGAGAGCGTTGGTGTAGCCGGGGCCGTAGGTGGTGGTGCCCGCGGCGAGCCGTCCCGAGGCGCGGTAGTAGGCGTCGGCCGCGGCGATGGCGGCACCCTCATGCCGCACGGGCGTGAAGCGCAGGCCCTGCTTCTCGGCCGCGTCCAGGAAGTAGACGTTGCCGTTGCCCATGACGCCGAAGACGTCGCTGACATAGCTGCTGAGAACCTGCGCCACGCGGCCCGAGACGGAAAGTGAAGTCATGCAGGAATCCTGTGGCCCAGCTCACGGATCGGCAAGATAGGGGATTTCACTTGGGACTTTTGGCAATAGGAGAGCGGAGGAATGACAAAACGCGCACTAGTGGAGTGCACTGCACCACCGTGCCGAAGTGGGCCGACGGCTGACGGAGGACGTTTCTAGGCTGGCGGAACCAGATGCCAACGCCAGTCGAAGCCGTGTCCATGCTGGAACCGGATCGGCAGCCCCGGGTTTCCAAAGCGTCAGAGGGACTTTCCAAAATCGAACAGCGAAGCATATTCTGCAGAATGGCTGTTTGGATCATTGCCTCTGATTACGCCACCTACAGGAGCTTGGATGCCTTCCGAGCCCTTGAAGAAGTGAACTGGAGCGAGGCGCCCAACGCGCACATCGCTCCTGGCGACGTCGTGTACCTCTACATCACAAGACCGATCTCGGCGATCGGCGTTAAGTGCTACGTGACTTCAGTCGGCCTTCCGGAACTGGAAATTGACGACAGGGAGTTTTGGGTAGATGAGCAAAGGTTGCTCGAGCGTATCAACGGTCGCACGTGGATGCGACTCAAAAGGGTGGCTGTTTTTAGTGATGAGCAGCGCGCTCTTCTGAAGGGGGCGGTGCTGGAGAGATATGGATTGCGTGGCGGGTTTGTGCAAAGTCGACAGCGTGCCACAGTTGAGCTGCTCGACTACATCGAGTCGGTCGAGCAAGGACGAATGATTGTCGGCGATGACGCTGTTGCCGAAGCGGCCGATTTCGATCCGGACCAAGTCGCGCAATTCAAAGGTCAGATAGCGCGAGACGATTATGCCGTGCCCGATCAGACCGCCAACGCCAAGACACGTGGCAGTGCGCAACGTGCATTCGCCGATACGGTTAAGAGCAATTACAACGGCCAATGCGCTATCACTGGCATTTCGACCCGTGAGTTTCTCGTTGCATCGCATATCGTGCCGTGGAGTGAAGCGCCAGACGTCAGGCTCGATCCAAGAAACGGGATCTGCTTATCCACCCTCGTAGATCGCGCGTTCGACGCGGGATTTCTTCAGATCGGAACGGATTACGTTGTTCGAATTGACTGGACGAAGATTGTTGGTGACGCGGTGTTAGGGGGCGCATTGAAGCCATTTGATGGTCGGCGCTTAACGACGCCAGAGCGACACGCACCACACCCGGAATACCTTCGGCGACGCCTTCAATCGAGTCCAGCGCAGGCCCTCTAAAAGTTCGGTGGACATGTCTCGACTATGGCCACTCGTGCCTGGGGTGCCTTTACCCAACAGTTGCGGATGCGCCCAAAGTAGACGATGCGCGACTAGGGTCCGCTCCGCGGTCGTGTGCCAGCGGTGGTCTAGGTAACTCACCCCCAGCTCACTTACACGCTTGGACCGAAGGACGCGCTTCCTGCTTCGACAGCCGACTGATGAGGCCGTCGTACCGTGGCGGCATGAGTTCCAGGATGGAGATGGCCGTGCTGGTCCGCTCGATCCCGTCGATTTCCAGGATTTCGTTGGTGATGCGGTAGAGGTCGGCCGTGCCGCGGGCCACCACCTTGGCCATGAGGTCCGCGTCCCCGGTGGTGGCGTGCACCTCGATGACCTCCGGGATGGCGGCGAGCCCGTTCTCCACCGAGCCGGTCCGCGTCTGGCTGATGGACAGCGAGAGGAAGGCCATCAGCTCGTAGCCCAGCGCGGCGGGGTCCAGTCTGCGGCTGAATGAGCGGAGCGCGCCGCTGCGCTCCAGCCGTGCCAGCCGGGCGTGGACGGTGTTGCGTGCGACGCCGAGTGTCCGGGAGAGTGCCAGGGCACTGGCTTCGGGGTCCTTGTCCAGGGCAAGGATGATCCTGCCGTCGAGCGAATCGAGGGTACGAGAGTTCGCGATGGTCATATTTTCACCCAAGTACTAGAAGTTGAGCAGAAGTCCCAAGCATGGAAGCGTACCTTGCATTGTGGTCCCGGTCACTTCCATGATCGGTCTTCATGAGCCCTGAACAACTCCTGGCCCCGCCCGTAACCACGCTGCCCACCCTTCGCGCCGCCGTCACCGGACTTCCCGCCTACGTCCCGGGGCGCCGCAGCCTCGGCGCGGACATCGCCGCCCTCGCCAGCAACGAAAGCCACTATCACCCGCTGCCCGCCGCCATGGTTGCGGTGACCGAAGCGGCCGGCAGGATGAACCGCTACCCGGACATGGCCGCCGTCGAACTCCGCGAACGGCTCGCCCGGCACCTGGGCGTCACCGCGGAGGAAGTGGCGGTGGGGCCCGGAAGCGTGGGCGTCCTGCAGCAGATCATCACCGGACTGTGCGACGCCGGGGATGAGGTGGTGTTCGCGTGGCGCTCCTTCGAGGCCTACCCCATCCTGGTGGAGCTGGCAGGTGCCCGGGCGGTCCGCGTCCCGCTGGACGACGCCGAGGGCCACGACCTGGAGGCCATGGCCGCCGCCGTCACCGACCGCACCAAAGTCATCCTGTTGTGCACGCCCAACAACCCCACCGGCGTGCCGATCAGCCATGAGCGTCTTGAGGCCTTCCTGCAGTCCGTGCCTTCCAGCGTCCTGGTGGTGATTGACGAGGCCTACGTTGAGTACGCCGACACGGGCCCCGACTCCCTGGTGCTCTACCGCCGGTACCCGAACGTCTGCATCCTGCGCACCTTCTCCAAGGCGTACGGGCTCGCCGGCCTGCGCGTCGGGTATGCCATTGCGACGGCGGCAATCGCCGAAGGTTTGCGTCGCACTGCCCTGCCGTTCGCAGTGAGCGCGCTGGCGCAGAAGGCGGCCGTCGCGTCGCTGGACGCGGGGGAGGAGATGGCAGCACGGGTGTCGGCGGTCAAGCTGGAGCGCGCCCGGATGGCCGCGGAGCTGGCAGCCCAAGGCTGGAAGCTGCAGCCCAGCCAGGGCAACTTCCTGTGGATCCGTGCCGACGACCAGCTGCTGGCGAGTCTGGTGGACGCATTCAATGCCGCGGGTATTTTGGTCCGGGCGTACGCGGGGGATGGCCTGCGGATCACCGTTGCCGACCCCGCCTCCAACGACCGCGTGCTCCGGCTCCTCCAAGCCAAAGCGGCCTGAAGCTTTATCCCCAACAGTTACCAACAACTAAGAGGAATCCCATGGAACACCAGACAACGACGTCTGCCCGCCCACTCGGAGCGGCCCTCAAACCCCGACAGCTCACCATGATGGGCCTCGGCAGCGCCATCGGCGCGGGCCTGTTCATCGGCTCCGGCGCCGGCATTCAGGCGGCGGGCCCGGCGGTGCTGATTTCCTACCTCGTGGCCGGCACGCTCATCATCCTGGTGATGTGGGCGCTCGGCGAGATGGCCGCGGCCAACCCGGACAGCGGTGCCTTCTCCGTCTACACCGCCAAGGCTTACGGGCCGGTGGCCGGCGCCACCGTCGGATGGCTCTGGTGGCTGCAGCTGGTGGTGGTCATCGCCGCTGAGGCGCTTGGTGCGGCAGGCCTGCTGGCCACCATTTTCCCGGCCCTTCCGGTGTGGCTGATGGCCTTGGTGTTCATCGTGGTGCTCACCGCCGTGAACCTGACCAGCGTGAAGAATTTCGGCGAATTCGAGTTCTGGTTCGCCCTGCTGAAAGTGGCGGCGATCGTCGGGTTCCTGCTGGTGGGCTTTGCGCTGCTCTTCGGATTGGTGCCGGGAGTGCAGTCGCCGGGGCTGGCCAACTTCACCGGCGCCGGGTTCGCGCCCAGCGGGTTCGGCGGAATTGCGACCGCGCTGTTCGTGGTGGCGTTCGCGTTCGGCGGCACCGAGATTGTGTCCGTGGCGGCGGCCGAGACGGCCGAACCGGCCCGCAGTGTGAAGAAGGCAGTCCGCACCGTGCTGTGGCGCATCCTGGTGTTTTACATCGGTGCCATCTTTGTGATCGCGGCTGTTGTTCCCGTTGGTTCGGCGGGGCTGAAGAGCCCGTTTGCCGCGGTGCTGGATGCCGCCGGCATGCCCGGCGCGGCAACTGCGATCACACTTGTAGCTGTCGCGGCGTTGCTGTCCGCGTTGAACGCCAACCTCTACGGTGCTTCCCGGATGGCGTACTCGCTGGCTGAGCGGGGCGAAGCTCCACGCCTGCTTGCCTCCGTGTCCAAGGCCCGGGTTCCGGTGGTTGCGGTCCTGGCGAGCGTTGCCTTCGGCGTGGTCACTGTGGTTCTGGAGCTGGCTTTCCCCGAGAAGGTCCTGCCGGTCCTGCTCAACATCGTTGGGTCCACCTGCCTCCTGGTCTGGACGTCCGCGCTCCTGGCCCAGCTGGCGCTGCGCCTCCGCGCCGACCGCGAGGGGACGGAGCTTCCGCTGCGGATGCCCGGATTCCCGTGGCTCACGGGCCTTGGCCTGCTCATCCTGGTGGCGATCTTTACGGTGGGCTTCATCGGCGAGGATTCACGACCGCAGTTGCTGAGCACTTTTGGGCTTGTGGCGTTCATTGCGGTGGGGTGCTGGCTGAACCAGCGGAAACGCAAGGCCTGGGCCATTGCCGAAGCGTCGGATGGTGCAAAGCAGTCGGTGCTCATTGATTGAATCACTCGTTGTGTAACGTGCCGAACGACCGCTTCAAGTGGTAGCCGGTACTACCTGTTTTCCTGACAACTGATAACGCATCTAATTAGGATAATTGTTTACAAGCTGATAAAGTCAGGAGTATTGCGAATCCCCTGGAGCCTTATTGCTCCGGGGGATTCCTGCGTCTAGGGAAACTTTCATAGTGTATGGAAGTTTCCGTTGTAGAAGAGTGGCAGAAGTGCCGCTGATGAGCCAACTCTAGGGAGAAAGTCATGAGATAAACGAACTGCAGGCTCTACATAAAAAATCATATGATCCCCGACGGGGTTATTTTCCTAATTTGAAAGAAGTCAGAATGAGTTATGTGCTAGCAAAGATCGAAACTTAGGACGGCAAGACTGTCTACGTCTACGAGGACCGAAAGACCGGTCGCACAATCGAACGTCCACTCCGCGTGCCACGTAGGGTATCGCTTTACGGCTATACGAAAATCAACTAAAGCTGTGTCTAGAGGAGGTCCCGGCGCTCGGGTTCGAACGCCGGGACCCCTTACATTCGAGCAGTGTGCCTGCCTGCTGAGCCCTGCTGTGCTGTTGTCCGTCAACTAGCATGCACATGCCGCGAGTGGGGTACCAGCTCGTCGGCTCGGGGCGGAGGATGCTTTAGTGATTCATCAGTTCCCGCGTCAAAGGTCGCAGCCGAAAAGTTATTACGACGTCATCGGGGCGGTGTGAGATATCTCCATCACCGTCCGCTCGGTCCTGCTACCCGCGGTCGGCTGAGTATGAAACGTAAGCGCACTGCGCGGAGGTGGAAGCTCGAGCTACGTCGCCTTGGTACTTAGTGGCTGGACCATCATGCTGCGTTGTGCTTTGACCAGTAGCCCTTCCGTCCGGAGGCTTGGCCAAAAAGAAGCGCCAGCCAAGCGCGGCATCCAGTGGGGCGGCAAGGGTAGCGAGTCCACCCGGCCGTGAGTGTTCCCAGCCACATCGTGACCGCCGGGGTCGTTCCGCGATCTAATTGCCACTTCAGTAGTCTGATCATTATGGCGAAGCGGAAAATTCTGGAGATCGAAGGTGTCTCATACAAGGTCGAGTCAGTGCTCGGAGAAGGCGGGACAGCCATCGTATTTAAAGTGCGCTCCTCGTCGGATGACAAGGCCTACGCCCTCAAGCGAATCAAGAGGGATGCTGATCGGCCAAGCCGTAATGAGCGATTCCTTCGTGAGATCGAGTTTGGCATAGAGGCGAGGCACGATCACGTTGTCAAAATCCATGCGAGGTCCGAGGACGACAACTACTTCTACTACATAATGGACCTGTATTCGAAGAACCTCCGCGATATTATTGCGGAGGAGCCGGATTACCTGGTACTGCTCGAATACCTGTCTCAGCTTTGTGATGGTCTCGCCTATGTTCATGGTAAAGAAGTTGTGCACCGGGATATCAAGCCCGAGAACATCCTCGTCGATATTGAGAAGCGCCGACTTGTCCTGGCGGACTTCGGGATCGCACACTTCAAGGACTCGACTCTGACCCAGAAAGGAGACCTCCTAGTCAATCGCAACTATCTGGCACCGGAGCAGATGGTGAAGAATAACGCCATAGGCGTCGGGAAGCCTGCGGACATTTTCGCGCTCGGCCTGATCATCACGGAAGTCTTCACCAAGCAGATCTCTCGCGGTGCTCGGCATCAGCGGGTAGGGGATATATACCCGTTTCTCTCCAACCTCGACTTACTCGTCGAGAGGATGATGCTTCAGGACCCAACGCAACGCATCACGATCCAAGCCACACGAGACTCTCTCAACCTGATCCGCAAGCAGGTCGGCTCCCGCATCGAAGAAATCGTGGAGGAACTCCGACAGAGCGACGCGCCAAACAGCGGGAACATCCCGGAGGCAAACAGAATCCTTGAGCGGGCTGGCATGGATGTCCTGTCTGCCAAATACATTTTCGAGCGAGCCACCGACGAGGAACTCGCGCGTTATAACCTGAACTATCACTGCGAAATCAGCTACCGGGTGAGTGATGAGTTGTACAACGGCTGCGTCCACTCAAAGCTGTACTCGATCTGTAAGGCGAAGTTTGAGACGGAAAGTCAGGGCGGTTGGAGTGAGTCGAACTTGGATTTAGTGGTCTCCCCGCTCAAGGCACAGCTCCAAAGTGAATTCGAAGCTATACAGCGTCAATACCCGCTTGCGAGTAACTCCATTTGGGACGGGCTGCCTCTAATGGCTGCTAACTACTTCCGGTTCTGTAAGGACTACCACTGCAAAGAAATCATAGAAACTGCCCGTCGGGAGCTCTCGATCACCCCGCATGCCGGCGACGGATCACTTCATAGCAATCTCGTGGACGCCCCTATCATCTGGATTGCGAACAGCGTGAGGTGGTATCTCAAGGCCAACCTCTTCGAGATGTCTCCGCAGAACCTTCAACGGATCGAGTTCGAACGCCACGTGAACGTCGACTGGGAGGGAACTGATCTGGAAAACTCCTATCGGAAAACCCTCGGTGGCGACCTCTACAATCAGTCTGATGAGGCAGAAACCATTGTCCCGATACTTGACGAATTCAAGAACAAATGGGATGCCTCGTACGCGAAGCAAGGCGATGGGCGCTACTCGATCCACTTTCAATCACGTGATGAGTACGAGCGTTTTTGCAAGCTGGCACTAGCCGTTGCCGCTCCGGACGATGTGTTCGAGGGCGATGTGCTTGACCTGCTGCGAACTGAAGATGATTATGAGGACCTCGTCGCACTTATCTGGGAACCCACCTTCGACATCCGCAACACACTGGCCAAGGTCTTAAGCCTCCGCCAAATATAGGATGCCCAAGGAGTGCCGGACCTACACACTCCGTTGTAGTCGAAAAACCCCCGTGTACTCGACCTCAGTCAGACGCCGGGGCCTTGGCTGCACCCTGCGCCAACCCCATGAACATCGTCCTGTGCAGGATGTCCACGTGCTTCCGGGCCACCTCCACGGCCTCCTCAACACGGCCGGCGCGGAGGGCGGCCACCAGAGCTATGTGGTCCTGGTTGGACTTGTGCAGCTTCTCGATGGGGTAGGGGATGAAGTAGTCGTAGAGTTCGGCGAGCGTCTCGTGATAAACCTCGACGGCGGAGTCCAGGCAGGACGCAGTGCCCACCAACTGATGGAACTGCTCGTCCATTCGGTGGTAGTAGGACCAGTCGCTCGACTCCGCCATTTCCTGCGTCAGCCGCTCAAGCTCATCCAGCTGCGAAGCCGTGGCATTGACTGCCGCGTAGTGCGTCACCGCGCACTCGAACAACAGCCGCCGGTCCACCAGCCGGTTCACCGCCTGGGACTCAGCCGGTGACGCGGAAAGTGACGCCAGAACGTCAGTAGGCGGCGAATCAGCAACAAACGTTCCCCCGGCCCGCCCGCGCCGGCGCACCACCACGCCCTGCTCCGCCAAACTCGCCAGCGCACGGCGGGCCGTGATCGGGCTGACCGAAAGGCCCAGGGCAACGTCCTCCTGGTCCGGCAGCCGCTCACCCGGCTTCAAGAGCCCCAACGAAATCGCCATCCCAATCCGCATCCGCACGGCGTCCATGGCACTGCGGCGCTCCATGCCGGGCATCCTGCCGGCGCCGAGGGGCGGGGGCTCGGCGGTGTCCTCCAGCTGACGGGTCATATCCGCTACTTTACGGCCCACGCCGCCCCCTTCCCTTTATTAGATCATTCTGATCTAATATAACCCGGATCACACCCAAACGCGGAGAAAACCCATGCCACGCATTCTTCCCCTCATCGCGGCCCAGGCAAGGCCCAGGCTTATCGGCGAACCCGTCTCGGCCTTCGCCGACGAAGTCCAAGCAGCCCTCGAAGCCCAGCCGCACAGCAAGCTCGTCGTCTTCCCCGAGCTGCACCTCTTCGGCGACGAAAACCCGGACCTCCAAAGAACCGAAATGCTCCAGGCAAGCGCCGAGCCCCTGGACGGCCCGCGGGTCAAAGAACTGCAACAACTCGCGCAGGACCTGAACATCTGGCTGGTCCCCGGCAGCGTCTGCGAACGCGGCCCGGAAGGCCAGCTGTTCAACACCCAACTGGTCCTGTCGCCGGAAGGCGAGCTTGCCGGCTACTACCGCAAGATCTTCCCCTGGCGCCCGTTCGAGCCCTACGACCCCGGCGACCGGTTCACCACCGTGGATCTGCCCGGCATCGGCAGGGTGGGCCTGAACATCTGCTACGACGCCTGGTACCCGGAGGTGTCCCGCCAGCTCGCCTGGATGGGCGCCGAAGTGATCCTCAACGTCGTCAAAACCACCACCCCGGACCGCAAGCAGGAACTGATCCTGGCCAAGGCTAACGCCATCGTGAACCAGGTCTTTATGGTCAGCGTCAACTGCGCCGGCCCCACCGGCCAGGGCAAAAGCATCATCGTGGACCCGGAAGGCAACACGCTCACCGAAGCAAAAGACGATCAACCCCAGCTGCTCACCGCGGAACTGGACCTGGCCGCCGTCGAGCGAGTCCGCACGCACGGCACGGAGAACCTCAACCGCCCCTGGTCGCAGTTCCGCGAGGGGGAGCCCGCCGTCGAACTTTCCGTCTACCAAGGCCGGATCAACCCGGCCACCTGGACACCGCCGTCCTACAAGCCTTAAGGAAACACCGTGACAACCACCCTCACCCGCACGCTGAAGCTGCCCTCCCTGGTCCTGTTCGGGCTGGCGTACCTGACCCCGATCATCGTCCTGGGGATCTTCGGCATCATCGCCGAAACCACCGGCGGCGCAGCCCCCGCTGCGTATCTCGTGGCGCTCGTGGCCATGCTGTTCACCGCGCACAGCTACGGCCGGATGGCCGTCGCCCACCCCGTGGCCGGCTCCGCCTACACTTACGTCCGCCGCTCGATCGATCCCCGCGTCGGGTTCCTGGTGGGCTGGGCCGTCCTGCTGGACTACCTCTTCCTGCCCATGGTCATCTGGCTCATCGGCGGCTCCTACCTGACCGCCCAGTTCCCCGGCATCCCCATCGGCGTGTGGGTGGTGGGCTTCATCGTGATCACCACGCTGCTGAATATCCTGGGCATCAAGGTGGCGGACAAGGCCAACTACGTGCTGATGGCGTTCCAGCTGCTGGTCCTCGTGTTCTTCGTGGCGCTGGCCATGGGCAACGTGGTGGCTGCCAACGGTGCCGGGGGACTGACCAGCGGGCAGCCGTTCTTCAACGACACCGCCAGCTTCACCACCATCTCCGCCGGCGCCGCCATCGCAGCGTACTCGTTCCTGGGGTTCGACGCCGTCACCACCCTCACCGAGGAAACCATCAACCCGCGCCGGACCGTGCCGCGCGCCATCATGCTCGTGGCCCTGATCGGCGGCGGCATCTTCGTGGCGGTGTCCTACGTGACCCAGCTGGTCCACCCAGGCGGCGTGTTCGAGGACTCGGCGTCCGCGGCCAGCTCCATCGCCTTGCAGATCGGCGGGCAGCTGTTCGGCGCCGTGTTCCTGGCCGGTCTGGTGGTGGCGCAGTTCGCCTCCGGCCTCGCCGCGCAGGCCAGCGCCTCCCGCCTGCTGTACGCGATGGGCCGCGACTCGGTCCTGCCCAAGGCGGTCTTTGGCCGGCTGAGCGAGAAGTTCCACACCCCCGTGGCGAACCTCGCGATCACCGGCATCGTGGGCCTGATCGCGATCTTCCTGGACGTGGCCACCTCGACGTCGTTCATCAACTTCGGTGCCTTCACCGCCTTCACACTGGTTAACGCTTCCGTGGTGTTCCACTATGTGCACCAGCGCCGGGCCGGGCAGCAGCTGAACCCGGTGTCTTACGTGGTGGTCCCGGTGGTCGGCGCCATCATCTGCGCCTACCTGCTCTCCCGGCTGGACAGCAACGCGATTACGCTGGGGGTGTCCTGGCTGGTGCTGGGCGTGCTGGTCCTGGCCCTGATCACGCGCGGCTTCAAGGCCTCGCCGCCGGAGATGACGGCCACCGAGAAAGCGACGGTCGAGGCGGCCGCCTGACATTTGCCAGTTTGTTCTTGGCCCGCGTGCCGAGGGAAGGAATGGTTGTGAGGGTAGCGCTGGGGCAGCTCGAGTCGGGCGCCGACATCCGGGCCAACCTCGCCGCGATCGACCGGTTCGCCGCCGAGGCAGTGGGCGACGGCGCCGCGCTGGTCGCCTTCCCGGAGTACGCCACCTACGAGAAAAGGAAGGTGGACGCGACGTTCCCGGCGGTGGCCGAGCCGCTGGACGGGCCCGTCTGCCAGGAACTCGCGGCCGTTGCCCGCCGTCACCGCATCGCAGTAGTGGCGGGCGTGGTGGAAACCTCGGACGACCCGGGCAGGGCGTACAACACGCTGGTGGCTTTCGGGCCCGACGGCGGCCGGCTGGCTTTCTACCGGAAGATCCACCTTTTCGACGCGCAGGGCTTCGGGGAGTCCACGTTCATCAAGGCGGGCCCGTCTACCGCGCCGGTGGTGTTCGAGCACGGGGGAGTGCGGTTCGGGCTGATGACCTGCTACGACCTGCGCTTCCCCGAGCTAGCAAGGGGACTGGGGGACGCCGGTGCGCAGGTTCTGCTCGTCTGCTCGTCCTGGGTGCCAGGCGAGCACAAGACGGAGCAGTGGCTGGCGCTGAACGCGGCACGGGCGATCGAGAACAGCGTGTACGTGGCGGGGGTGTGCCAGGCGCCCCCGGTGTCGGTGGGACGGAGCGTGCTGGTGGATCCGATGGGGGTTGTGGAAGCGGACCTTGGGCTGGAGCCGGGCGTTCTGGCGGTGGAGGTTTCGCTGGAGACCGTGGACCGGGTGCGGGAGTCGTTCCCGATGTTCCGGCAGCGGCGGCTGTAGTTGGCGCACCGCGGCGAGTCGATCAAATCGTTCGGGTCCTGCTGCCTCAACAGCTCGGGCGAGTTTACGAGCTCCTTGGAGCGCGCGGGAGGGCGTGCTGTCTCCCTCACTTAGGTTCTTTACCTTCCACTAGGCAACAAGGCGGCAGCTGCAGTAGATTGTTCCGTTCCCCCTCGACGCTTACCGACGTCAAGCGGCTAGGCTTGGCGCGAGAACCAATCAGCAGGAAAGGCTTCGAGCGTGAAATTGCAGGGCCAGTTAGCCGACAAGCTGCCGCTTAAAGAAGCGGCAAAGAGGTCAATCAATCCGCCAGGTTCGTTAATGCCTCTGCTCATTTCGCAACGTTGCCTCAGTAACGCCACTGAAGAGCTCGCCCGGCACACGGGTGCGCTGGTCAAGTCTCATTACTCGCCAATCGTGGAAACGATCACAATGCCTAAGAGGGGGCATGGGCCAAGGCCGGTAACCATCCTCCCACCTGAGGCGAGGGTGCTCTACGAAGCCTTAGTGCAGGACCTTGAACCGCACCTTCCTGCTTCTTCACGAGACATCGACATTGATGAACACCGCAAGTTTGGCACAGACGATTCTGTGGATCCGGCAGCGTACATCGTTGACTTCGATATAGCCGCATTTTACGAATATGTTGACCACAGGATATTGGCGGAAGAGTTGCTGATGCAGACTATGAACTCTTCCGCAGTATCTGCACTCAATGATCTTTTGCATGACATGTTCCCCCGCAAAATTGGCATCCCACAAGCAATGCAACCAAGTCACCGCATTTCCGATGCTTACATTCAAAAGTTAGAGCGACAGCTTGTTCGCAAGGGATTTTCTGTCCACCGGTACGTCGATGACTTTCGGCTTATAGCCGCTGACCAGAGCGCAGCACATGATGCGATAGAGTATGCGGTCGATATGGCTAGAGAGATTGGCCTAGTGCTGGCGGATGGAAAGACTAAGCTGTCTTCAAAGCGGGAAGTTAAGGAAGAGATTGACGAAATCAACCGCGCATTCGGCGATTTTCGAGGCCAAGCTGAGGATGAGCTCTGGGCTGTAGAAACCGAGAGGATGGGTTATGACGACGAGCCGTTCTTTGACGATGACGATGACGATAACGACGTGGCGGAGCCGGACGAGGGCGAGGTTGACTTCGTAGCTCTGAGCAAAGTCATTGAAGACTGGAGCCGCGGGGAAAAGTCCATGCGCGGTGTCCACGCTCATTTCGGCCCAGGTACTCTGAAGCGTCTCCAGTCGGCAAGAAACCGGCTAGACGACGACTGGCTCGTTAAGATCACCGAGCGCGAGCCAATCAGACTCTATGAAGTAATCTCCTACTTACGCCGACGGTCAGAGATGGAACAAAACTGGGCTGTGCTGCGGCGATTGACCCAACTGCCGCGGCAAAGCCCATGGGCGAAATTGTGGATGGTTGGTCTGGCGGGTCAATTATCTGCAGGCACCTCTCAAGATGAAAAGCAGATTCTAGATTGGGCCAAGCAGCTATTGCAAGACAGGCATGAGACGGTTAGGGCAGAAGCAGCTTGGTTCCTGTCAAGACGCAGGTCTATTTCAATGGAGGAGTTGGCTGAGATCTACGTGCAAGCGTCTGACGTCACTAGAGTTGGTGTTGCCGCTTGTGTCGGATCCCTGGATGGTAGTACTGAGAGCAAGGTCGGAAAGGCCATCAAGGGAGACTCAAAATTGTGCAGCGCCGCCTATAGCTGGGGCTCTACATATGTTGATTAGTTCTTCTGCACATGTGCTAACAGAAGACACCATTAGGTCACTGAACCGTGTTAGTTCCCGATGGAAGAACGACGTAAGTGGACAAATCGTAGCGGTGTCCTCCGGAGTTGAGGTGCTAGCCGATCGCTTTATCGATCTGCTAATACGAGAATCCGGTGTAGGTTCCACTCAATTGGGAAAGAATCTGCTCCAGGAGTATGGCGATTCATTTCATCAGTCTTGGCCCGCGAGGAATCGACTTCTAAAAAATGGATTTGGTATTCAAGCGGCAAGTATGCCCGAATGGCAAGACATGGAGTTGGTCATCGAAGTTCGAAATGCCATTGTCCATGGTGATGGCGGACTGACTAGCAGGCAAGCAAAAGACCCTGCCTCGCTGATAACTATGCGAAAGAGAATGGCCAAGCTCTTGCGCTCGGATATCCAAGGTCGATTAGTGCGACTGAACGATGAAGCGGGTGTCCTCAGTGCGGAGATCGCCATACGATATGCGACTTCTTTGGATAAAGCAGTGTCTGCGGTGCGTCCTGCCTTCGTTGAATGATGGTGGGGAGAGCGAAGACATGTAGTGGCAATGCGACTGCGCCAATCTTTCTAGCTGCTTCTGAAACTGATAAGAGTTGAGACGTCGGGCGAAAGCCGGTTCTTGCGGGTCGCGGCAAAGTAGCCGCATCAGAATACGTGACGCAAAGTTCCCGGGAAACGTGTTGATGGTCCCAAATCAACCAAGAAAAGCAACTTCTGGTTAGCAGGCTGACATTTCCGGCTGAACATGACCGAGGCATCTTCTGTGGCTGTTGATTGATCGCCTCTCACCCCTTCACCGCCGCCTTCCTGGCCCGATTCGCGTTTATCCACTCGCTCAGCCACGGCGCCCGGACGGAGGACGTCATCCGGCAGTCGGCCACGCACGTCCCACGAGCGCCGGCGTCGATCCAGTTCTGCAGCGCCGACAGGTCAGACAGCGACCGGATAACAGCCGACTCAGCGCCCACAGCCCTTGCGACCCCGCTGAAGTCCACCCCGGGAGTCAACATCGGCTTCTCGGTCAGGCCTTGGGAGCCGCACTGGTGGATCTCGGCCCCGTACGCGGCGTCGTTGTAGATCACCACAATCGCGCTGCGGGCCGCGCCGATCAGCGATTCGGACAGGCCCATCAGGAAACCGCCGTCGCCAGAGGCCGGCACCAGGGTGCGGCCGTCCTCCAGCGCACGGGCGGCCCCGACGGCCAGGCCAAGCCCGATCGACTGGAAGGCGTCTCGGTCCTGACCTAGGCGGTTTTCTGCCGGCTCAACGAGAAGTTACACAACCTCGAGACGAAGCTGGAAAGAACCGGCGTCATTGGGCTGATCGCTCTTCCCGGACGTGGCCACCTCGATGTCGGTCATCAGCTTGGTGCCTTCAGGGCCTGCACTCTGGTGAGGCGGCGAGCACCAGCAAGGCTGCGAAGCAACCCGGCAAATTTGGCCATGAATTCTGAGTACATACAGCCGGTGCCCGGGCTGCTTGATAGGGGGATCAGCGCTCGGACTACCGTAGAATGACTCCATGGCAAAACATGGTGATTGGCACATCGACGCGCTCACCATCCAAAACTTTCGTTGTTTTGAATATCTTGAGATCGATTTTCACCCTTCAATGACTGTTTTGGTCGGAGTGAACGGCGCAGGCAAAACTTCCGTGCTCGACGCAATTGCAGTGATGTTGTCTACAATTCTTAGAGAATTTGGGGGCCCAACTCGCGGATTCGCACTAGCAGATGTCCGTGAGATCCCGCGTGACCTGCGATCCAAAGATTCGGTTGCGCGGATGGACCGCGTCTTTCCTGTTGGCGCTTCAGTCCACGGAACTCTTGCCGGAGAGGCACATCGTTGGAGCCGTATTCGTCATAGTGCGAAAGGACGAACGACATGGGCGGACAAAAACAGTCCAATTGGCTTGGAGATGGCGCGGGTGTGGGCCGATTCGGACCAGTCTCTACGAAGCGGGCCTCTTCTTCCTGTGATTGCTTTGTATGGCGTCGAGCGATTGACTGGGGTGCGAAAAGCCACAGGGATGATACCACGGTCGCGTTCCGGGGCCTACGACGCCGCCTTGGAAGGTCAATCAGATTTATCTAGGCTCTCAGCATTTATCAAGGCGCTGACTTTCGCGGAGTTCGTTGCGGATCGGCGTGGTGAAGAAGCTGAAGCGGCGAGCAATCAGCTGCGTGCTATCACCATTGCGTGTAACACGATTCTGGAGGGAACTGGCTGGGGAAATCCTGAGTGGAGTCCTGTTCCAGAGGAACTGACGCTTACACACGGAGTTCACGGAACACTCCCTCTTTCGTTCCTCTCAAGCGGCATCAAAATTGCTGCAGGCTTAGTAGTCGACCTGGTGAGCCGAATGGCTCGCGCCAATCCTGGTCTCGGCGCCGATGAGCTATTGCAGACAGTGCCGGGGATTGTGCTTATAGATGAAGTGGACCTTCACCTGCATCCCAGCTGGCAGCAGCGCATCTTGGTTGGACTTAGGTCGGTTTTTCCCCTGGTGCAGTTTGTTGTCACAACACATAGCCCGCAGGTTCTATCAACGGTTGATGCTGAAAGTATCCGAGTTGTGGACAGTAGCGGCGTCCGTCGAGTCGAGTATTCAGCTGGCCTGCGCAGCGACATAGTCTTGCAGCGCATCTTGGAGACGAGGCCCGAGCCATCATTGAATATCAACCACACTCTCGATTCATACATGTCACTTGTTGAGAGCAGACAAGGTCGGTCTACGAAAGCGCAGGAGCTTCGCCGCGAAATTGATCAAGAACTTGGTGGGATTGCTAATGTTCCCAAACTAGCCGATGCAGATGCAACCATCGATTTTTATGAGTTTGACGAATAATGAAGAAGATTGTATCAGTGCCTCCCCCGCCAATATTCGCGTACTACCGCGCACAAAGAGTTGAATATTCAGGTCTGTCCTCCGATTCTGAAATAAGGAAGGCTTTGTGGTTGGAGCAAGGTGGCCGCTGCGGCTATTGCGAGCGGCGCTTGGCAGATCCTTCCCAGCCAGGCCATGGAACTCGAATAGAGCATTTTCACCCTCAGTCTAGTAAGTCTTGGGAATCGGATTGCGGACATTGTAGCGGCGCGCCAGATAATAATGCGGCACCCACGACGTGGAGTAATATGCTGCTCTGCTGCAATGGAAATGAGAACGTTGGTGGCGCCTACACGTGTGACAAGTCCAAAGCCGATCAGGACATCTGTGCGAAATTTCGGAATCCAAAACGATGGCACCAAGAAATGCTTGTTATTATTGACTCTAACGGAAATGCGATTCCAGCCACAGGTCTACCAGTTGATGCGCAAGACGTTATTGATAAGGTTCTCAACCTCAACGCTGATCACTTGGTGACAGTGAGGAAGGAGATAATTAGCGCACGAAGGAAACTCGTGAAGAAGGTTGAGTCAAAACATAGGGGCTTGACTACAAAGATGCGCCTTGATATGGCGACGGCAATTCGTGAATATGCTGATGATAGAGAATATACTTCCACGCTGTTGTCATTTGCAAACAGGCTGCAGGTTGCGAATGCAAAGAACTCTTAGGACACGCGGGTTGGGTTTAGCTAGTAACAATGTGCAGAGGGGCAGAGCTTGCTTATGAAGATGGGGTCTTCTGTCGCCGCGGCTGGTTAAGCGCAGGCTCGCTTTCCCACTCTTATACCTGGTCATCTCACTACCGGCTGCAGCGCCACGGGGTCGAACGGCCCGGCCAGCCAATAACCGCGGTCAAACGGTAGACGGTGATGCGCAAAGGGAGGTGCCGGGGCCCGGAATGGGTCGTTGAGATTAAGTCCGCGGGGGGCGCGCTCCATACCGTAATTTGGTTACGCCTCCGACGTCGCCACGCAGCATCTGGCTATTTGCGCAGCACCGGCGTGATCGCTGTTTCGCTCCGCCAGCGTGTTCGCAGCCAATGAAGGAGGCAGTAGTTCCGCAAACTTAAGTGTTCTGAGCGCACGCTCATCAACCTGCGGCAGGAGCCTTTGCGGCTCGCCTTGAAGAACACCACGGATTTTGCGTAGGGCATCAGCCAGCGCCGGAGCGGTGGTGTCGCCGCGCAATCCGATCTGCGAGTTGTCGTAGGCCCGCGATTCGTCCAGCAACTCAGGTGCCAGGTCAAGAAGCCCCGCAACCAGCACGGCGTTCGCGCGGGCGCCGGCCCAAGTCCACCAGCGCAGTCTCCCGTTCGCCTCGCGGACTAGGACTGTGGAATCATCCAGTACCCGGTGACAATACTCCTCCCGCAGTTCGTCAAGCTTGGTCACAGCCCTTTTAGACAACAGAACGCTGCCGGGAGTGGCACCGAGCAATACCCGCCGAGTTGCAGCGCAAAGGGCATATGACTCTGGCTGCGGCAGGCTTGACCATTTGGAGTCCGCCGCATTTGCCGATGGTTCAACGTAGGCGCGGTGGCGTTTCCAATCTACATAGTTCACCTGCCAAGCCCTTCCTCCGAGCGTAAGCAGCCGCGGCCCGTCGACTTTGCGCTGCAGCACCATTGGGTCAACAGAGCCGATTTCCTCGCGGCCGTGCAGAATTACTACCTGCGGGTCCGCTGTGAACACGGCCATGAGGTCCCGGTAGTGGACGCCGCCGTACTTTCGCTCAGCCTGGGGACCCATGAACAGCATTCCCTGGTCCGCATCGAGATGGCCTGTGCCCACCAGCCCTTCCGCGATCGCTTGCCATTCGAGCGGTGAGGCGAGCTCGAGCCCAGAGAACCACTCGTTCCAAGTGTTTGCCCCGATTCGGCGTTCCTGGAGAGTCAGCCCCAAGAGTTGTTGCGCGGCCACGTGCAACGGAGTTGGCGGGGGAGCGACAGGCTCTACATAGCCCTCTGACCACAGCAGCAAAAGCCCGCAGGCCCGGAGGAATTGCCCGTCGTCCGTGGACAGGAACAGCATGTTCCGCTCGGTCCCCGGTCTGCGGCCGGTGCGGCCGAGCCGCTGCAGTACCGAGGCCACGGTGCGCGGTGCACCGATCTGGACGACCCTATCGAGGTCGCCTACATCGATGCCGAGTTCCAGGGTCGAGGTGGACACAATGACGCAGTTGCGGGCTTGGGAAAATGCCGTTTCGGCCTGCCTGCGGGCATCGACAGACAAGGATGAATGCGAAACGAAAGTCTCCACCTCAAGGTCCCGCAACCCCAGCGACACCTTTTCCACCGTTCGTCGCGAATCGGCGAAGACGAGGCGTTTCTCGCCGCGATGCAGAGCCGCTATTACCTTGGCTGCATTCAGGTCGCTGCCAACGAAATCGAGCTGCATCTCCGGTACGGCCGCGGAGCCACCGTCCGGAGCGATGACGGAGGCGGGCACCATAGTGATCCGATTGCTGCCTTGCAGCCAAAACAAGAGCTCCGGCGCGTTGCCTACCGTCGCGGACAGTCCGATCCGCTGGAGGGGACGGCCAGACAGCTTAGAAATGCGCTCCACGACTCCCAAGAGGTGCCAACCCCGATCGTCACCGGCAAAGGCATGAACTTCGTCGATGACGATGGCACGTACATCTGCAAAGAGTTGCCGCGGATCCGCCAGAGTGGAGACCAGCATTGATTCCAGTGACTCCGGTGTGGTCAGCAGGATGTCAGGTCGGTCGTAGAATTGACGCTTGCGGGCGCCTGCAGTGGTGTCGCCGTGCCGGACTGCCGCCGTACGTCCGAGCCATCCGGCGTAGGACGCGACCCGTGGTTCCAGGTTGTTTAGCAATGCGCGCAGGGGACATACGTAGAGCACGGAGGTACCTGTCCACGCCTCTTCAGACATCCGGGTCAGCAGCGGAAATAACGCTGCCTCGGTCTTACCGCCGGCCGTGGGAGCCAGAAGCAGGCAATCGTTGCCGCCCAGGACGGGACCGATGGACTCTGACTGCAGCGGCCGCAGGCCGCCCCAGCCCAGGGTGTTGGCGATGTGGTGCTGGACCACCGTGTGGAGCGCGTCGAACCCCGCAGGCTTGGTCATAGGTTGAGTTCGACGTCGTCTGCGGTCGCCGCATAGCCGCCGGACACTCCGTCGGTGCCGCCAAGGGCGTTGCGTTCCTCGGGGCTTAGTTCCTCGCGGGCGAGAGTCAAGGCGTAGTGCTGGCGCGGGTCGAAGTCAGCGAACTGGTCCACTCGATCCAGCACGTCACCGATGAGTTTCTTAAGGAAGATCCTTGGCGCGATTCCCACCTTGCCGCCCAGGCCGCCGGTCACTGCTCCGGCCAGGTCAGAGACGTAGGGATCGTCGACGAGCTGGCGGATACGGTCAGGAGCGTCGGCACCGAGAAGGTAAAGGTCCCGTACCTTGACACCCAACGCTTCAAGCGCTTCACGGTCAAAGCCCGCCAAACGGATCTGTACGGCGCGAGGGTTGTCGAAGCGCGAATCGGTGCCGAAATCCGTCGCCAGCCGCTGGGCCAGGGGCGCCAGGCGGGGCACTCCCGATGGGCCGGTGAAGAAAGCCGGTGTTCCGGTCAGGACCAGGTACAGCCCTGGGAAGCGTCCGGAATCCACTTCATCCATGAGCTGGCGCAGCGCATTGAGCGCCTTGTCCCGTACATCCGATCGCATCCGTTGCAGGGTCTCGACTTCGTCCAAAACCAGCAGCAGGCCGGGATGCCCGGCGTCGCGCAGGATCAGCAGCAGACCCTGCAGGAATCCCAAGGCGCCGAAGTGGTCAAGATCGCCGCGGATTCCGGCCCCGCGCTTGGCCGACGCGCCCACATGGGGCTGGCCACCGAGCCATGCGGCAAGCCCGTCCGCAACGGCAGCATCTCCAGCGGCTACGGCTGCCCGGTAACCGCGAAGTGCCTGGGCGAAGGCAGGTGTCTTCGCACTCACCTCGGCCAAACGCCGGTCTAGCAACTCATCCGCGGCGGCCGCCAACTCAGCCGCTGAAGCGGTAGCCAGAGCGGGGTCTGCGGCGATGGCATCGTCCTCAAGGGTGAACAGCCAGGCATCCAGGACGGAACGGAACGCGCTGGGGGCCACCGAAGCAGTGCGCAGCGATTCGGTTATCCGCCGGTATACGGTTTCTAGCTTGTGCAGCGGGGTCTCAGTCTCGGAAATCTGCACTTCGGCAGCGGCGAAACCCTTCCTGAGCGCCTTCTCCGCAAGATGCCGAGTGTAGAACGTTTTACCCGTGCCGTACTCACCACGGACAGCCTTGACCACGGCACCACTACCCGCGACCGTCTCGAGTTCCTCGTCGACGGCGCGCTGGAAACGATCCAGACCGACGGCCAGCAGGTCGAGTCCGTTGGAAGGAACCGTGCCGCGCCGCAGGGCGTCAATAACTTCACGACGTCTGCGCGGCGAGACGTCAGCCACGATCTGTCATCCCGAACTGTTCGCGGAGAAGCCGTGCGTCCAGGACCAGCATGGAACCGTCAACACGCAACACCCCGTAGCCTTCGACGTTGAGCAGCTTCTGCAGTTGGGCCACGGCGCCATCCATGCGCGCGGGTGCGACCTGGAGGACGACGGCGGCAACCTCCTTGGCCAGCCGGGTCCCGGACCCGGCGGCCAGCGCATCCAGCAGCGAAGCGACCTGGCTGTCGGAGACTGCGAGTCGGCCCGCGATCGCTTTCTGCGCCTTGTACATGCCTGAAGACACGACGGCGGCGCCCAATCGCGGCGCGGCGGGCACCGGGTCGGGGGAGTCGAGGATGTCGAGCATCGATGGCGTGTTGTCCTTGGCGGTCTTCGTCAGCCCGGCCTCCGGTATTGCCGGGCGCGCCGCGGCGCCGGTAGCCACAACTGACCACCACAGCGGTTCCTGTGACGGCGCCAGCTTCCACCCGTCGGGGACGTTGTCGCCCGGAACGAGAACCACAATGGGAACTACTACCTCTGCGGGGGAAGCGCCCCCGTGGTATCCGGCCTTGATCGGTCCGTAGCGCAGGGTTTCATCGACGGCGAGCACTGCGCGCCCGCCCTCGGCGAGAACCCGGCGTCCTTGGACAAGGACCTCATCTTCACCAATAGGGGCCTCCGGCAGCCGGGACCGTGCGCTGGTCGCTTCACCAAACGCGCGCAGTTCCCCGCGGCGACGCTCCACAATGTGCCCATGATCGGACGTCATGACCACCGTGCGCCCGGCTGCCATCGCGGCGGATAGCAGTGGTCGGAGGTGCCGGACGGTGTCAGGCGTCCATGTGGTTCCGGCCGGGTCGCTCTTGTCCAGGGCGTCATCAATGGTGTTCAGAACGCAGGCCACGAGCGGGGTCCGTTGGTCGGCGATGGCAACGGAAATATCGTCCTGCAGGACCAATCCTGGACGCGACGAATCCAGGGGCGCTTTGTGGAAGAGCTGTGATTGGGCGATCCCGCCGGCCTTTGTCACCGCGGCGAAGCCGGACAATTCGCGGGACTGCCCTCCCGACGTCAACTCGCCGCTGAACAGGGAAGCTCGGCTGAGGAGCGTGAGCGTGGGCAGCACGGCCACGGCGCACCCACGGCGTTCCGCTGCAGCCGGAATAACCTCGGCCCAGCCCTCGTTCCCGTGGAGCACGGTGGAGGAGAGTTCCGCGGCGCTGGTGGTGCTCATGCCGTCGAGAACCAGCAGGAGTGTGTTCTTTGCTCGAGCGAGTGGCAGAACCACTGAGGGCAGCAAGCGCTCCAGACGCCACACCGGGTCTCCTGCGCCGTCCAAGTGGCCTGTCGCTCTCCCTTCGTCCGAAGAGGTCGACGTTGCCAGCAGCCGCGCGAATTCTCGGTCATGGCCGTGGCGCCGCTTTTCAGTTAGTCGAAGGATGGTGGCTAAACCGTCGCCCAAGAGTGGGTCGCTGACGCCGGCAGCCACGTCATTGTAAGCGGCGTCGACCCAAGCGTGGACCTGAGCATGCAGATGCACGGCATCGAGGAAACCATTGGGAAGAGTGTCCTTGCCGCTGAGCCAGCGGGCCAATCTGACGGCAGCGTGGAATGGGGCCACGCGCGGATCCTGCGCGTTGCCTCGTAGCGGATATGCCAGACGGTGGTCCTCGGCCGCTGCCCAGGCCTTTTCTACGGCGTCGATCCCCGACCCAGGGAAGGTACGTAGCGTTTCCGCGAGCCGTTGCAGCATCGCGGTGAGTCCGGCGGGGAGCAGCTGCGAATCTCGGCCCAAGCTGGAAGCCTGGATCTTAGTGAGTAATCTGTCGGCCGCCTGCAAGGCCGCGTGGGCCTCCTGCCAGCGGGCCGGATCCTCCAGTTGCGCCTCTACAACGTTGCGGGCTGACTTACCGAGTGCCGCCAGCATGGAAGGGGTGATTGGTTCCGCGGAGCCGGCCCAGAGGTGCTCGAGACGTGCCATCGCAAGCTCGCTGAGCTGCCGGTCCTGGGCTGTCCGCCCGCCCGTCTCGGTAAGCACGTTCAAGGCGATGCCGACCGGCATTGCTTCGGCGGCGCGGCCGGTGAGAAGAAACCTCAGGAGCGGCTTCCCTGCCAGCCCTGCGCGGTCGGTCAGCCATTGAAGAACTGCGTCGGCAAGTTCGTTACCGCCAAACTCGCGCAGGTCTGCCATTCGATCTGTGGCATCGGTTCGCATGGTCCATTCGAGGACGCTGAGGCCATCTACCGGACCACGCTGCAGTGCCAGCTGCCGCTCCGCGACTGAAGCGAAGGCATGATCGATGGTCAGGACTGCGCCGGGAGCTGCAGGCCATCCTTCATCCGGGGTGATGCGCAGTAGGCCTTGTGCCACTGGCAGCCGCTGCTTGAGGGTGGACAGCGGCCGGTCGATCCGATCAGCACCGAAACGTTCCTTGAGTGCTTCCCATGCACCTGGTGTCTGGAGCCTTTGGTTCGCAAAGTGCCCGAGGATTCCGGCCCCCAGATCCTCTTCCGGCCGGTCCGTCAGGATCACGAGCCATTCATCAGCAGCACGGTTGCGCAACGCGTCTCGGATGGCCAGCGATGAAACACACGGCAGGACGTGTACGCGCTCTCCGGAATCCGCGAAGCGTCGTTCAGCATCGGCGTCCGGGACTGCACGGAGGCCGATCACGCGCTGAGTGCTGTGCTTGCGGGCGGCAGAGATTAGAGAACGGACAACGGCGGTGCTCACCGTGCTCTGTACGGCTGGCTGGCCGTTCACTCGACGATCCTCCACTGCACCTCGACACGGCGACCAGGGTTCTTCAAGATGAACTCCTGCAGTTCGGCTACCGCGTTGTCTCCGCCACGGGCTGTGCGCCATTCCCCACCTGGAGTTGCTGGCTGTGCCGACGCGGGCGGGAGGTCGACATTGTCCGGACGTTCGGCTTTACCTTCGGTAGGTTCGGGTGCAACCACCGGTGGAACAGGTGGAGAGACAGGAATGGGAGACATGACAGGCGGGGGCGGCGCCGTGGCGAGCCAATCAAATATTTTGTCTTCGGCAGTTTTGAGCGCCTCGACGCATGCGTAGGCGTGCTCATGGCCCTTCAAAGCGCTTGTGAGATCATCGAGGATGTCTTGCGCGGCATCCGCGCGAGTATCCTGCCCTCTGGCAGCTTCACGGACAGGAGCCAGCCGGTTCCACGCGAAGGTCGATAGGGCTGCGGCAACTTCCTTGGCGCGGGCCAGGGATGCTGCCGCTTCCTCTGGCGAAGCCGGGAGATCAAGGCCAGCCAGGGTCTGGACCAGCGTGACACCGTTCTGGTGCTGCAGCGCTCCCAGAGTAGCGGCAATTCCACGGGCAAGTTGAAGGCGCGGCCCGCCGTCGATCCCGAGTCTTGTTGCGGCGGAATCCAAGGCATTGACCAGCACATCCGCGTCAGTAACAGTTCGGCGTGCAAGCGTTCGGGTCGCGTCCGCAAGGGTGGCCACGGCGGCCGGGGTGCGGTATCTGGGGGCCTCGATACCCAAGACGCGGCCCGCGGTGGCCCGGGCGGCCTCCCATTCCTCTTCAGTGGGCATCGGCTGCGGGCGCAGTTCCATGCTGGGCTGGAGCGAACCGGGCGGTGGGGTGGCGGGTAAGGCTCCGCCGTGGTTGAACCAGGCACGCTGGCGCAACAAACCCCACGCAATGACGATCAGGTCCGAGACCTCGTTGCGCAGCCCATGTGCCGGTTCGACTCCGGCGATGATTTCGCGCAGCTTCGAAACGGTGACGGGGTCATCATTGCCGATGCCGGCGCGAGAGAGCCCTCGCTCAAGCGCGGCACCCCACGGTCCGAAGCGGCCGTCACCAAAGAGGAAATGCGTTTCTCCTGCGAGCCCGACTTCTAAGGGGTTGGCGATCCTGCGGACTGTCCGGGCATCTCCCGGGTAGGGGGCGCGGCCTTCAGGATCGGCAGCGGCGGCCTCAAGCGCGGCGGCAACAGCCTTGAGGTCGGCGGCCCTGATCTCGGTATCCTCCGGCTCGAAACGAGGGTGTCCGGGGTAGGAGGATTCGAATGCTCGATTTACGAGCTGCCTGAACCCTGCCCCGAGGGTTGCCCCTACGGGCGGCTGGGGTACGTATTCCGGATCCAGCGAATACAGGACTTCCACATGTGCAGGATCCTCCAGCAGAGTCCCGGGTGCGGGGGTCGCTGCGCCATACGCCTGCTGGATGATACGCAGCAATCCTTCGCGCAGGGCCGCCTGCTGCGACTCGAGGATACCGCGTGCTTGGTTGCGGTCGACTTCGCTGAGGTGGTTGGCGTGGCTGTTCCACCGGTCCCCGGTACCTTCCAACAACCAGTCGAGAACCACGAGCCGGCGCAAGTCGCGCATCGAATCTGACGAGAGAAAGCGGGGTAGCCAGACGACTGTTCGCGAGGTGAAATTGCGGGCGCGCAAGTTTTCGATGCGCTCGATGTCTTCGGTAGCGGTGTGCTGTTGTTCATCGAAGGGGTGGTCGACGACGAAGCGCCAGGCGCCGGCCCCTGCACGGAAATGCTCGTCTGTGAGCCAGCCTGCATCGCGCACATTGCCGAAGACCAGTTCGACCTCGCGTTTGGAGCCGCGCCACACCACCGGGTGCCGGTAAACGTTCCATGCATCGGGGTCGCCGAGTTCCAGGCCGAGCCCTTCGGCTACCAGCTTGCGGATAAGCTCACGCTGGCGCCCGGGGTTGTCCTCGCCCTTGGCCTTCTCCACGATTGACTCGTAGTCCACATTAGATAGCTGGACCCGGATGATGGGGTTCAGCGGCTCCGAGCCTACATGAATTTCGGGCACCTCACGGGACCAGTTCTTGACCTTGGCCAGGACAATGTTGGCCTCTCCGCCGGGCAGCGGGGAAGCGATGGATCCGTGGTTCAGCGAAGCGAGCCGGGCCGCGGTCAGCGCCTTCAGGGCGGGGACGTTGGGAGCGACAGCGGAGAGCAGTAGCGTCTTGGCGAGTCGGTCGTCCGCGCGGAATGCCGGAGTCAGCCGGGACCGGTCCTGCAGGTCAGCAGCGGCAAGGTGGTGGGTGGAGAGGATCTTGGGCAGCAGCTTGTCCTGGTACAGCTGGGTCGCGGACCGAAAGAGCGCCGCGGCCTGTGCGTCAAGGGCAGCCCCTGCCTGGCCCTTGACGATGTAGTCGAAGCTGTCCCCGACCGGAATGACCTCCTCGATGCTCATGGTATTCCGGCGGTCAACCAGCATCTGTTGCATGACCTTCAACGCGGTCCGGTCACGTTGCATGACGCTGGCCAGCGATCGCAGGGTGGAGACCAAGGCGGGAGCAAACGGGTAGGTGAGGCGGAAGGCCTTCTCATCCGAACCACGGTGCTGGTCGTCCGAGTTGACTCCGTCGAGCAGTACGTCCCAGACCTTGGGGTTTCGGTCCAACCGGGTAAAGGCGTCGTCAACCGACTGCCTGCCGGCATCGTCCTTTGGATTCAGGAGGCGTTTGCTGGCGACGAACGGGAGGTTGTCATCGCCAAGTTCGATCTTCGCGAAGCGTCCCTCTTGGTGCCGGAACGCGGACTCGAGGGCCTCCTGCTGGACGCCGTTGGCACCGGCGTCGGCGAACCACTTGCGCAGGTCCATCTGCCGGGCTACAAACGAGACCAAGGGCGCTTCGAGGCTCCCGTAGGAGCCCTCCACCAGTTTGGTCAGTTTCTGCGATTCGCGGCGGAAGAACTCGGGTTCGTGCATGCCGAAGGCGAGCCAGAGGACCAGCTCGTCGAGGAACAGGACGACAGCGTCGTACCCCAGCGACTTGGCGTGTGCAGACATGGCGGCGAGGCCTGTATCCAGATCCACGTACTCACCGGAGCGTACGTAGGCCTTGAAGTACGTTCCGACCAGGGCGCTGACCAGCGACTGTCGCTCTATGCTCTGAGCCGGTGCGGTGAGAGCGGTCTTGTAGCGGTCGAGCCCCCAGCCGCTTGAGCCGAGCAAGCCGGAAAATTCGTCGAACTCATCGTCGACCTGCCCGCCGCCGAGGCCCTGAAGGAACGCATCGTCTCCGATCTGCTGTCGCAGATTCTCGGCGTCCTCAAGGAGTGCGTCGGACGCGAAGAGGGCCGGCAAGGATGTACCACGGTGCGCGACTTGTATATGGCGGACGTAGGCGTCGAAAATCACTTGTTCCATCGACTTGCCGTCCAAGAAATGGAAGGCCAGCGGCAGAATATTCCGGCCCGACAAGACGGAGTCGTGCCGGGTTACGGTTTCCTGCAACTCCGCTACTGAGCGTGCCTTCGGATCATGACGCAGTAGCGCGTGAAGGACGGCCATGAAGTGGGACTTACCAGAGCCGAAGGACCCGGTCAGGAACGCCCCGCGGTTGATGCCAGTGGTGAGCGCGTTGGACACCAGTCCCATTGCTGAATCGAACGCCTCGACCAACGATGGCGTGACCACATAGTCGTCGAGCGCGTGCCGGGCGCCGTCGCCGCTGACGGCGTCGGTGAGGCGGAGGACATAGTCCTCCACCCCCGCGCGTTCAGGAATGTCGAAGACGTCACGAAGCAGGATGGTCATGCGTTCTCCTTGACGGCACGGCGGCCGCGGGTAGCCGTGGCAGGGCGCCATGCCTTCAGGTCGGTGGTCGAGACATTGAGTTGGGTCATGCGTTCCTCCAGTTGGGCGGAGCAGAAGTCAGCCATGCTCATGCCGAAGGTCGGGTCCAGATCGGCATGCCATTGTTTGATCCAAGGCAGCACTTCGGCCATGCCGGCTACCAGCGGGATCAGCTGAGAATCATCGGTTCCTTCGGCGATCCGCTCGTCCATGATGGTAGCGAGGACGAGGAACTGCTGGACATGGTCCCACCCGGCCCAGCCGAGGAGCAGTGTCGGGTCGGTGGATCGCCCGGCGTCCTGGTACAGGATGAAGCGTTCTTTGAGTACGTCAAGCCTCCCTCGCGCCTGCCAGTAGGACGCCTTGCGGAAGTCGGCGGGGGCGTACTTGGGTGGCACCGGGATTTTACCCACGTCCTCGCCGTTATCTTCGCGGCGCTGCAGCTCCCACGTTTCCTCCCACACCTCGCGCTTCCGCAGGCCGGAATCCTTGAGCCGCTGGGCAGCGAGGTACGGGACGGCCTCGTCAGTCAATAATTTGGTGAGCGCTTTCGTGACATCTACGTCGAGGGTGCGATCCCAAAGTGCAAGGACGCTTACCGTATCCGGGTCGCGGGAGACTATGTCAGCGACTTGCGAGATGCTGCGAGCGACTGGGCGGTCATGTGCGTCAAACCAGTACGAGCGGTCCTCGAGTTTATCCAACAACCAACCACGCAGGGCCTGTTCTTGGACCTTCTCCCACGGCTCGATTGCCCAGCGCCTCTTGAACTCGGGCTTCTCCAACAGGCGGATGCTCGGGTTGGACTTGATTGCATCGATCCGACGCCGGACGAGTGTCCGGTAGTCTTCCGACCATTCAGCCGGGATTTCGGTGACGGGTGTAGAACGATGACGGGTGAACCATGTCGAGTCGCAGGTGCCGTCGGCGATTCCTCGTGCGAGCGTGATTTCGAAGGCGCGCTGGCCCAGTTGGACCTCTGGCAATGAATCACCCTTGTAGGTGAGGTCCTCACCAATCAGGCCGTACAGGCTGTAGGCCTCCCAATCAAGTTCCTCCTGAATGGCCACCATTTGCCTCCGGAGCACTTGAGACTTCCGCTCTGCGGCAGACAGGGCGGCCGCAGAAGGTACCGAGCCGTTCACTAACGAAAACGGCGATGTTGATGATAAGGAACCTGCAAGGCTATCTAGTTGGCGTCCGGATTCGGTCGGCAGACGATTTGGCAGTGGGATATCAGAAACATTTGCACCATTAAATTGGTATCTGTCTGACCAAGGTTGTTGTGACACTCTTGCTCCGTCAGTGCCAACGGGGTCCCCGCCCTTCGGGTAGCAGTTTTGCTTCAGCCAAAAGCAAACTGTCGACGAATTGAGTAGCCCGAGCAGTGCAACGTGCTCGTCCTCGGAGGCGTCTGCGGGCAGCTTGATAACGGGGGCGGTTCTATTGAAAACCTTGCCACCCCGATCCAGCACAAAGTGGTTATGCGTCGCGACTTCAGCGAAGGCGATGGAAAGATCAGTCTCCAGCTTTGATTTCGCCAGCATGCCATATTCGAACCATTGCATCCCCCGTTCCACTCGAGTCTTTCCGAACATCAGATACCCAGAGATGACCCGACGACGAGGCCACAGCCATTGGGAAGCGCCGACACTCGATAGCGGTCTAAGTTGGCCATCATAAGGCCAGAACCTTGGGGTCGTGACCATTGAAAAGTCTCTCACGCCTTCGCCTAAGACCACCGGAATCGTCGGCCACTTTATTCGGGCAGGTACTTCGAAAGCCTCTTCTTCGCCGATAACTGCAACTATGCCGATTTCCTTGGCTACGTTGCCCAAAGTGCTCTTGCTCGAGTTCTCTATCCTCTGCTGGAGCTCCGAAGCTCCACCGCCCGAGAGGCTCCACGGATGGGTAGACAGTCGGCGGCGGGGTAGATCCGCGACAGAAATCCACTGCCCATCGTGGCCCGGCCGATCGATGTTGTCAGTTATTGCCCTCCACACCAGCCCGTTGGCATGGTCTTCTGGTCGTCCTGGCTCGCCCTGCACACCGAGGACTGCGCGTACCGTCTGGCTAACGGGGTGCTGGTGCTTGCCAACGAGGATGACGGTCGGAGTACCGTGGCCGGGTATGTAGGCACCGGACGTGTCGACGACCAGACGCAAGTCCTGCCGAGTGAGATAGTCCTCGATGACCTTCGAACCGAACTCGCGCTTCATGAAGGAGTTGGAGGTGATCTGCCCGGTCCATCCCGCGGTCTGTTTATCGGACCCAAACTTTGCCAGACGGAAAAACCGCTCCATGAACGGAACGGACAGCGCGTACTTGCCTTTGCACGTCTTGTACAGCTTCCGGTAGCGCTCGTTAAGGGTTTTGTCCTTGACCGCGATGTAGGGCGGGTTGCCGACTACGACGTCATACTGGTTTTCGGTGAGGATGGTCTCGAGGAGTTCGCGGTCCTCGACGGAGTAGGCAAACCCGCTCATCTGCGCGTCGAGGTCGAAGCCTTCTTGTTCGAAGGTCCGGTCAGCCCGCCCATAGAGCAGGGAGTCGCCGGCGGCCAGATGGATGCTGAAGTCGGGGGCACATTCCAGATCGAGTTCGCCAGTGGCCTGCAGCGCGGCGATGGTGAGCCGGAAGCGGGCGATGGCTACGGCGAATGGATTGAGGTCCACCCCGTGGATCGCATCGAGGGCCATCTGCACGCGTTCGCGGGTATCCAGGTTCGGAGCCTTTGCGCTCCATGCATCCAGCAATCGCTGGAATCCGCCCAGCAAGAAGTGCCCGGATCCGCAGGTGGGGTCGATGAGCTTGAACCCTTCCAGCGGGCGCTCGGCCAATGCCGGGGTGAGTGTCTGGTCGAGAATGAATTCTTCGACAAACTCTGGGGTCTGGAGTAGGGCGAAGGTTTTCTTCGCATACTCGGACAAGTCCTGGTAGAGATCGCCGAGGAAGCGGGTGGACAGTTCGCTGTCCTGAAAGTTGTAGACCGGGACGCCTGCTTCGTCGGTGGCGCGCCAAAAGTCCAGGATTTCCTTGGCCATGGTGCCGGAGGGGGAGACCTGCCATAGGGCTGAGTGCCCGTCGACCAAGGCAGCGGTGGCCGGGAAGGACTGCAGGTGGGTAATGCCTTCCAGAATCCATTCGCGCCACGTGTTTTCGGGGTGTGCGCGGAAATAGGCGTTTTCGGCGTCGAACGCTTCCTGGCTGCGCGCGCCAGGACCGGAGATCCAGACCTTGGAGAGCAATGCGTTGTCTTCGCAGAAGCGGAGGAAAACCGTAGTCAGGACCCAGCCGACGGCGGCCTGTGTGATGCGGTCGTCGCGCCAGCTGACCCACGCGGAGGAAGCGCGTCCGGCGTGCAGCGCGTCCGCGTGCTCGGACTGCCACTTGGCTTTAAGCTCCCGACCTTCTTCTAGCCTGGCGCGCAGGTCATCTTCGACCCGGAGCACCAGCTTCTGCAGCTTGGGGGTGAGGTCCTTGCCAATGGTCATGCGGTGGCTCCTTCGACGGCTGCCGGGATGAGGTCTGTCTGTGCGTCAATCCAGGCGGTTTCGACACGAAGATACTGGTTGGGGGAGGTCTGAACCGAGACGCCGTCGAGCAACGGTCCCTGGTTTGCTCCGACCTGGGGCAGGACTACCCACACCGCCTGCCCGCGTGGGGTGGCTAGATCGCTCCAATTCCGGATGAGGTCAGCATGTCCATAGCGCACCAGGGGCGAAGCTTCAACGATGAGGACTGGCCGAGCTTCTTGTCTGGGAATGTCGGCAGCCGCCTCCACGATGGCCGCCTCGACAACGGGCACGGCCAGCTTCACCGCTGCGGCGACACCGCGGGAAGCCCGGTCGTTTTCGGGCTGCGCGTCCGCGCGCACCAGCGCCTCCCAGGACGGGAAACCCTTCCGGAGGCTCAGGGACTTCAGCTCGTCCAGCAGCAGTGCAGTGACATCGATCCGTTGCGCATTGAACTCCGCTTCCAGCCGGTCGGCCAGCGCGTCGCAGCGGTCGGCGCGGGCGCCCAACGCCAAGAAGGACCGCAGGGTGACGCTTTCGGTAAGCCTTTGCTCCGGGGCGGATTCGGCGGACCCAAGGCCGCCGACATGTGTTCCTGTGCCTAGGCGCGAGGAACTGCTCTGGGTTGGTTCCACAATCGTGGGCGCACCGTAGGTCCCGGAATCGGGATCGTGGACCAGGTCCAGGCCGGCCTCACGGAGCAGCTCGGCGAGACGTCCCGACGTCGGAAGACCCTGCACGGCCGGAAAGCGGACGCGCACACGGTCGACGATTTCCCGGGGCGAGAGCCGTTGCGGCCCAGCCACTCCGCGCAGGGCAAGCCCCAGCGCCTCGACTTGGGACAGATCCCGGTGGTGCAGCTCGCCGGAACCGGACGCTGCAGCGTGACGCGATAACCCGGCGGCCAGACGCGCCAGACGGACCCTCTCGCGCAGCAAAGGATCTTCGATGCCTGCAGCATCGAGTATCGCTGACAGCCGTTGCTGGACGCGTTCGGCAGGAACAAGGGCTGGCTGTGCCGTCGACTCTGCCAGCAGCGCATCACCTTCGCGGCCCAGGCGTTCTGCCACATCCAACAACGGCGCCTCGCTGGCGATCAACAGCGCGCTGCCCTCCCGCCGGCGCAGTTCAAGGGGTTGGTCGTTGACATCCGCGCGCTTGAGGGCGCGCTGACGATCAATGACGATCCGCAGGAGACCTCGGGCGATACGTTCGTTCTCGCCGGTGCGCTCGGACTCGATCGTGGTCTGGGCGAGCACTTCTGCTGCCAGTTCGTCGACCGTTGCCGTCCCGCCAAGGGCAGCAAGGCGTTGGTTCACCACGCTGGTCAGGTGACGCAGGTAGCCCAGCACGCGTGGTTCCTCGGCCCAGGAAGTCTGGAGTTTCCCGACGAGCTGGTTCGCGCCGGCCGCAGTCACAGGGTTGGGCAGGTTTGCACCCAGCTGTGCCTGGGTGGCAAACGCGTCCACATCGCCGTAGGTGCCAAGGATCAGACCGGCGGCAGCTCGGGACTGCACTGCCTTCCGTGTTCCAGCTGCCTCGATGAGCTGTTCGGCAAGGGCCAGCACCGAGGGAAGCGGAGCGGTCGCCTGGTTTCCCTGCTTCTTCTCTCCGAACTTTTCCCGCCAGAGGCTTGCTCGAGCGGAAGCCTCCCGGCGGGTGGCGAGTGCAACGCCCCGAAGGGCGTTGAGCCGGATTGGGTCGACGGCCGTGAGTTCCCCAACTGTGGTGACTCCGAGCGGTTCCAGGGCGGAGAGGGCGCGCGCCGAAAGGCCGGACTGCTCCAGCGGGGTGGCCGGTGTTGCCGCGGCCGCTAGTTCGTCCGAGTTCTCCGGGGCCGTGGTGGCATCTGTCGGGAACGCAGCCCGCCAGTTCTCCAGCATCTCCGTAGCGGTGTCATAGCGTCGCTTGGCATCGCGGGCCAGCGCCGTGCGGAAGAAGGAGACGAGGCGTGGGGCCACGGCCCGGTCGAAGTCGTGGGCCTCGATGGTGGCTTCGTCCGGTACGGACGCGGGGTTGGCAAGCGGGTCACCATAGAACGGCGTGTGGCCGGTTGCCATTTCAAACAGTACGACGGCGGCGGCGTATCGTTCCGCCGCGGAATCGAACCGGCTCCGGACCCCGCCCAGGAAGGGATCAAGATAGGGAGGGGTGCCTGCAGCGATGTCTGATGCCGCAGCGCGGGAAAGTGAGAAGTCGAAGAGTACGAGGTGTTTGCCGTTGCGCTCTGTACGAACGCCCAGGTTTCCTGGCTTGATGTCGCGGTGATCGACACCGTCCTTGTCCAGCTGGACCAGTGCCTCAAGGAGGTCTCGGCCGAGTCTTTCCAGCAGGTCCAGGGAGAGACGTTTACGCTCGCGCAGCAGCTCGCTTAGCGTTTGCTCGCCGGCGCTCTCCAACAGCAAGGCTGAGCGGTCGCCGAGGGAGAGCGGCCCATCGACAATCTTGACTAAGCGCGGACCGGATAGCGCACGCAGCACCGCGGCCTCCTCGTGGAGCCGCTGCGCCGCTTTGGCATCCACCGCGACCTTCAGCACCCGCTGCGCGCCGTCGTCGTCCCCGTCTTTTACGAGCAGCCCGACCGCTGTCGAGCCGCGCCCGAGACGGCGAAGGACAGTAAATCGTCCGTCAGCCAATACCGTGCCCGGAGCAGCTTCGACGGGGTCGACGTCCTCACTTGCCGCGGCGGAGGGCGAGGAGGAATTGAACAAGACGTCCAGGAACTTACCGACGCCGTCGAACCGCTCGCCGGGGGCGGGCCTGGTGGCACCCAGCACGGCTTCGCGGATGCTGGGCGAGATCGAGGGCAGCTCGAGGGACAGGTCCAGGCCGAGCTGGTTCCGGAGGCGCTCCGCGAGGACCAGCGACGAATCAGCTGGACGTTGCGACGCGAGGATGAAGTAAGCCAGGGCGCCAAGAGAAAAGACGTCCACCCGGATACGGTCTGCTGATTCCGGTTGCCAGCGTCCCTCTGGGGCTTCAAAAGCTTCGGTCAGCCACGCGTCAGCCTGATTAGGGTCCGGCCTGCGGTCCAGCAGTGAAGTGACGCCATCGGCGGCGTGCCCGGTGAGGACTGGGCCTGAAGCCAAGCCAGCGCTTTGCCAGTCGCCGATGAGGACCTTGGGCTGTCCATGAACAACCTTGACCCAGACGGCCTTTGGACTCAGGCCACGGTGGACCACCTGGTTGCGATGCGCGTAGTCGAGGGCCTCTGCCAGCTGACGGATGATGGACAATCGCTGATCCAAGGGCAGCCCGTTAGGCTGCCCGGCGAGCCAGAGGTCCAGGCGCTGCATGCCATCGGAATAGTCGTAGACCAATCCGACACCGAGCTCAGAGTCGACCAGGTCGCGGGGCCTCAAGAGCCCATCGTGTGAAAGTCTGCTCATGAGCCGGAACTCGTGTTCGGCGATTTTGTAATTCCGGCTGGCTGCGGACTGTGATGTTCCTGGCGGCGTGATCTGGAAACGGATCCGGACCGTTTCCTGCTTGGACACCTTGTGATAGCCGCTCCAGTCTTGCCATCCCGGGCCCTCATCGAGGGCTCCGTCTGCAATGATCCACGACCCGGCCTCGCGTTCGCGGCGCTGGACCAGGCCGATGCGCGCCATGAGATCTACGAGGATCGCCTCCTGGTTCTGGCCGATGGCAGCGTTGGCACGCGGTTCCTGGCCGATCAAGTCGCTGATGCCCGGAAGATGGCTGATAGCTTCGGCTTCGTCGAGTCCATAGAGACCGAGCGCCGAGGAAGCGGGGAGTTCGCTGACAAACCTTGGGTGATGTAGGAAGACGGCCTGGCTGACGAAGGGGACCAGGCCGCGGACGTCGTCGAATCCAATGCCCTTTTCGCGTGCCCATTCAGCCAGCGCGTCTTTGAGCTTCGATGCCAGGTACTGGGCCTTGCGCCTGGCCAGGAGAAGGGGTGATGGTTCCGCGCGGCGGCCGTCACGGAGCCATTGCGTGTCATTACCGGTGAGCCGGCCGGAGTAGTACTTGAGCTCCAGCAGGTGGAGGGCGCCACGGCCCAGCAGAAGGGCGTCGACTTCGTGCCAGCCGCCGCGGCTGTCACGGAACTCGAAGTTACTCCAAACCCGGTAGGGGCTCTGAGCGGGGATCTTGTTCTTGAGGTAGGCGAGGCCCTCAATCTCGTGCGGGAACTGGGAGTCGCTTACTTCGATCCAGCGGTCTTGCACCACACCTGTTCCCCCATGAAACTTGCTTCCGAACTCTTTGACACCACTGGCATACATTACCAACGTTTGTGATGCATGTTTTGGGCCCTGTGCCGACGCTACGCCGGCGAGTTGTGGCCTTTTGGCCAGGGGACGCTAAAGCTTGTCGATCCAGGTGTCTTCTTCCCGGTTGTCCCAAGCAGTGCCGGAGGGTGTTTCCGACTTGCGGCCCCACCCCTCAATCCGCTTCAGGACGTGGCGCACTTCCCGTGAATGCAGTTCTCTGATGTTCGAGATCTTCCGGATCATGCAGCTCTGAATGAGTTCGTGGCGCACCGCCATGTCTGCAATCCCCGCGGTGTCAAAGGCGTTTCGTATGCTAGCGATCTGCTGGGGAGAGATCGGCGTGTCTTCGATGACTTGAGTTGTCGGTGCTGACTCTGCCTCTGGTAGGTCGAAGAGCCCTGGTTCGTTCTGAGTCACTGCGCGGACGATCCTTAGTGTGGATGGGGGTGGGAAGTGGCCATTTTATCCAAGTCAGCAGTCAGCCTTAATTTTCTTGAGGCCTTGCGACTTCCATCCGTATGTTGCCGGTAGGAGCCTTAACCGACCGGAATCTGCATTCGGACTATCCTGGGCGCATGACACTTACGGGGGAGCCACCGGGAATTTCCTTTGACACACGGTTGAGGCAAGAGGCTATGGCTTGGTTAACCGTCCGCACCAATGACGGAGCGGATTGGCTCACCCGAGAGGACATCCTCGACTTTACGCTGGATGGCGAAAGTCGGCGGCTACAACCCACGCAACAGGGTATTTGGAAACCGCGGGACCTTCCGGCTGCACTATCGTTTCAGACAGTTTATCGAGCACCGGGTAAAGAGCGTCCTTATAACGATGAACCGGGCCCGGACGGGATGCTTCGCTATGCGTGGCGGGGGGAGGACCCCGACCAGGCCGACAACCGCGCCCTGAGGGCCGCGATGGAGCTAGAAAAGCCACTAATTTGGTTTTACGGTGTCGGGATGGGACCGGCTGTATTCCAGGCGATATTTCCCGTTTACATTTTGTGGGAAGAGCCGGAAAACAAGCAGTTCATCATAGACCTGAATGTGGGCCGCGGGATTGTGAATCAGAGCAGCCCTCTCGAAGAGCACCTTCGGCGATACCTGACTGTCGAGACTAAACGGCGTCTGCACCAGCCGGTCTTTCGATCGACGGTATTGCACGCATACCGATCCAGATGCGCAGTATGTTCACTCGCTCATAAAGAACTGCTGGACGCAGCCCACATCGTGGCGGACCGCTACGAGGGTGGCATCGCTTCCGTGGTGAACGGATTGGCCTTGTGCAAGATCCACCATGCGGCTTTTGACGCCCATATCCTTGGAATTCGGCCGGACATGGTCGTTGAAGTTAGGGAAGACATTCTTCGAGAAGTTGACGGTCCCATGCTGCGACACGGAATCCAAGAGCGCCATGGACAGCCGCTGATGGTCCTTCCCGGTAATCGAGCCGAAATGCCGGACCCCGGATTGCTTGATATAGCCTACGCCGAATTCAGAAGTGCTTGATTGAAGGTAGCCGAGAGGGGACGGATGTGGTGGGAGCCGTGCCGCATCTTCCGGACTGGGCTTTCAGTGGGATCGCAGGCGGAACGAGGCCGTCTTTGGGTTCACTTGGTTGGATTGGTCCCACGGCAGGAGTTCGCCTGAGTTTCCGTCCTGCAACCGGTCGCCTAATGCGGCATTGGTCCGGGTTCACGCCGTATGAAATGTCAACGGATGTCAGTGATGCCAGCTACATTATTGTGACTGAGCTAGAACGGCCCATAGGGGCCGACAAAACTGGGGGCAATAGTGGGTGTAGACGCCGGCGTCGGATCTCTCTCTAAGGCGGCTGAACTTCAACGGGAGCAGTCCTATTTCGATCGAGCGAAGCAATACCGTGACAGCCAGGACGCAGCGTGGTCCCTGGCCACGGCTTCCTCGGGTTCAGCAGTTGAACGGCGTGCCTATAAACGCGCTATGGAGAAACGCAGGGTTGCCTCCCCTGATGACCCGATTGCACTTTCCCGCATTGACTTTGAAGACGGCGACAAACTGTATATCGGTAAGGTTGCCATCTTCGATGAGGACAAGAATCTCCTGGTCGTCAACTGGCAGGCCCCAGCCGCGGCGGTAGCTAATCAGGCCTCCATACAAGACCCCATGGGGCTGCGCAGCAAGCGGGTCTTCGACGCGCCAGCGAACAAGATTCTCGATTTCGAAGACATCGTCTTCAAAGCTTTGGCCGAAGCCGTTAGCGAGCTCGACGAGCACACCTATACGGGGGACGCCCTACTGCAGGCCTTGAGCCGCAAGCGCGGCTCCGAGATGACGGACATCGTCAAGACGATCCAGGCGGCTCAAGACAAGCTCGTGCGCGCGGAGCCGGACCAGCTCCTTGTCATACAAGGTGGTCCCGGCACTGGCAAGACGGCGGTGGCCCTTCATCGTGTTTCATGGCTTCTGTTTAACTATCAGGACGAACTGCCGCCAGAGGATGTACTTGTCGTCGGGCCCAATCCGACCTTCACGAAATACATTCGAAGGGTTTTGCCCGATCTTGGAGACGATGACGTCGTCCAGCATGCACTGCAGAACCTCTTGTCCAACGACGTGCGTATCAGCGGGGAAGACTCAACTGAGACGGCGAAGGTTAAGGGCTCGGCACGTATGAGCCAGGTCTTGAAAAACGGGCTTAAGCAACGCATCCGAGTTCCCGCCGCGGATGTACGAATTCAACGACGAAATACAGTCCTTACTGTTTCTATCCCTGCAAATTCCGTCGCCGATGTCTTGAGTAACATGCAGTTCGAGACATTTGCTGACGGCCGCCGTCGCTTTAGGCAGCGGCTCGTCGAGCTGTGTGCCCCTTTGCTTGGCAACATCCGTCAGGTTGCCCCGGAACAATTTCTCGATGTACGGGCTCTGGAAGCGGAAGTCGAAAAAATCTGGCCGCAGATAACTCCCCAGCAATTTCTGCGGGAACTCCTTGGCTCTAAGGAACGACTCAAGCGGGCTGCCTACGGGCACCTGACGTCGGAAGAGATCGAGCTGGTGTACCGGCAGCAATCCGACAAAGTAGGAGATGAGGCTTGGACTGTCGCCGACCTGGCCCTGCTCGATGAGGCGCAGGCGCTAATGCGCGAGTCACCCCGCACATACGGGCACATTGTGGTGGATGAAGCACAGGACCTCTCCAAGATGCAGCTTCGTGCGATACGCAGACGTTCCAAAAACGGATCGATGACTGTAGTTGGTGACATAGCTCAGTCGACCGGGCCGTACTCACGCGATTCCTGGGACGATGTGGCGCAGATTCTCAGTGAGGGCACAGCGGACAGCACGGGCACTGCCGTGGTGGAGCTTGAGCACGGCTACCGGGTACCGAGGCAGGTCTTTGACGTCGCCCTGCCGGTGCTCAAGTCAGCTGCACCTTCAATAACCCCTCCGCGCATATTGAGGGAAGTTGACTATGAGCCCCGATTCGTTGGCGTCCACCAGGAGGAACTGGCCCTCGAGGTATCGCGCTCCGTATTCACCCACAGTGGACGGGGCCGCTTTGTCGGCGTGATCGCCCCGACATACTTGTGGCCGGAGCTTAGAACCGCATTCCGAAGTGATGATCTGCAGTGGAGCGAATCAACCGAAGGTGAGCTGTCCACCGCCATCAATCTTGTTACGCCTGAGGATGCCAAGGGGCTCGAGTTTGACGCCGTCCTGGTCGTTGATCCGGCGGGAATCCTGGCCCTGCCGCATGGCGAACGCATGCTCTACATCGCACTGACCCGAACAACTACTCATCTCGACGTGGTTTATCCCTCAGGCTCGTTGCCGCCGATTCTCGGCGGTTCGGACAAACCTGAGCCACCAATGGCAGTTGACGCTGAACAGCCGCGACAGCCATCCAAAGCCGACGCGAAGATCTTGAGCGATCCAGCTCCCGGAGCCGACTCCGCTACTCCGGATGCCGCATCTACTATCGCGCTTCGTAACCTGGTCTCCGACGTCGTCCCATCCCTTACTGTTGGTGCTGCCCCGGAACATTTTGTGGGGACGGAGATGTCCCGCCTGGATGGAATGCAGCAGGCCATGGCTGAGCATTGGGCCAAGTTCTTCGCATCCCAGCTGCGGGATAACGTGCCGCCCAAGTTGGTTCCAGCTGTCATCGAAGAGCTGGCCCGCATCGCCTCGGAGGAGTGAATACTCGGCAGAACTTGACTCAAAATTGAGGCTCCAGCCATAGGTTGGACTGAAAACTCAGCAGACCAACTAGACAGATATCCTTCAGTGGACGATCGGCTCGAAAAGACCGAGACGCTGAATGCAATGCATCAATTCTCCGCGTGGGGCGGAAAGGTAGGAGAAGCCGTGTCGACAGGCAATGGTGTCTTGGACAAAAAGCTCGCGTTGCAGATGCAACGCTGGCGGGACGACCTGTTGTCGATCGACAGACGTCAGAGGCTTGTCTATTTCCTGCACCCCAAGACTGGGACATTCGAAATCGTTGAACCTGGCTGCTCAGGGGTAGAAGCCTTGGTGGCGGAGGGCGACGTCATGCTCGTCAGCAATGAACCTGCAGACGATGAAGCGGGTGAATCGGCACAGGCCCTGAGGCTTCCCACGAAAGGATCACGAACCCTACGCGTCACTGGCAAAACCGCTGCCCAAATCCTGAGCACGTCAAAGCGGCTGCATCAACGCTCGGAACAAGAATATGCGGACCGCGGGGTATGGACCCTTTATTTGGGCCACGGCATGCTCAATTGGATTGATCCCGCTGACGGAAAGAAAATCTCAAGTCCGTTGCTGCTGGTGCCCGTCCGTCTAGCCAAGGAGGGAAAGCAGTATGTGTTGAGGCGAACGGAAGACGAACCGGCACTGAACACGGCCCTCGGCCTTAAGCTCAGTAGGGACTTCGGCCTGGACCTCCCGGAGTTCGAGGTGGATGACCTGAACGTAGCGACGGTACTGTCCGGCGTGCGCAAGGCTATCGCGCAGTACGCAGACTGGAATGTTGACGAGCGGGTTGTCATGTCCATTTTCAGCTTCCACAAGGAAGCTATGTACCGTGACCTTGAGCAAAACGAAGCCAAGATTGTCGCCAACGGCATGATTCAACTCATGGCACTGGGCCCGGAGGCACCGAACTCCGAGGTGTTCGCCTTTGACCCTGTTTCTGACGAAGAGCTGGATTCCCGTCTGCCGCCCGAAAAGCTCCACAGCATTCTTGACGCCGACGGAAGCCAAAGAAAGTGCATTCTTGCGGCGAGAGAAGGCCGCAGCTTCATCATGGACGGCCCTCCAGGTACCGGCAAGAGCCAGACCATCGCCAACATCATCGCTGAGCTCATCGCAACTGGAAAAACGGTGCTATTCGTCAGTGAAAAGGCGGCCGCCCTCGACGTGGTGCGCGATCGGCTGACAAGCAGGCAGTTGGATCCATTCCTGCTTGAACTGCATAGCCATAAGGCGACCCGTAAACAGGTGGTCCAGACGCTTCATGCTGAGCTCACCCGCCGCCCGGTAGTAAAGAGCTCTTTCTCGGAAACGGACCGATCTCAGCTCATCAAAAGCCGGACCAGGCTAAGCGACCATGCTGACGCAATGAACGAGGTCCGAAGCCCGCTAGGGCGGAGCCTCTTTGATGTCCTGGGACGGCTGGCCCAGCTAGCAAACGTTGGCGAATACCCTTCTGGGGATCCCAGCAAACTTGGCTTGCTGTCTGCGGACGCACTAGCAGACATCCTGCTCGCCGCCGCATCACTGTCGAAAGTGTGGCGCCCGGCTGCAGAAGGAGAATCATTTTCCTGGCGAGGTCTCGCCGGATCGAGCCTCACACAAGCACAAATCAAGGAGGCCGAGAAGTGTGTGGACGTTCTGGCCCTGGCAACAGAACGCCTCCTGCGGACAGCCAGGCTCTTTGACGCACAGATCCCATTCTGGCCTGTTGCCCTGGACGTTGCCGGCGTTCGTTCGCGAGCGGATCTTTCCGCCCATCTCTGCACAAGAAGGAACGTTTCCCGGCATTGGTATTCTGAGCCCAAATTCACTGATGTTCTTCGAAGGATCGACAGCCTTCAGGCAGACGACGTCGAATACCAGACCAAAAAATCTGAAATTGACAGTATTTGCGTGGACAGATGGGACAAGAACGACAAGAGCCTTATAACCCCGCTTGAAACTTTCCTTGAGCACGATCCGGCAATTTTCAGTCGTCCTCTTAGCCAATTTCCGTTCGGCCAGCTCAGCGGCATCGAGCTGGGAACTTCCAGGGCTGCCTCCTTACTCGAAGCTCTACTCGACAAGGCCCAGCAACTAGGTGTGCTTTTCGATGTTGAACCGCAATCACTGACTCTAAACAAATGCCTAGCCCTCTCATCACTAGCTGAGCTCAGCCAACAGGGCAGCCTGCCGGAACCACATTGGATCAACCCGAGTGTCCAAGGGGCTTTGGACGAAAGCGCGCGAATTCTTGGGGAGCTGGCTGCGATCGTACGCGACCGTCAGTCGGCAATGGAGTCAACCTTCAGCCCTGAAATCCTCGCACTGGATCTCAAAGGCCTTAAGGCCCGTTTCGAATTGCAACACAGAGGACTGAAAGCCTGGAGTAAACAAGCCCGGGCGGACAAGAAAACGCTTCGCGAGGTGACCGTTGCCGGGGTCGTCAACAAGGAGATCATTGCCATGCTTGGTGATGCCATCTCTTGGCAGACAGCACAGGAGAACCTCGCTAACAGCGAGCCCGAATATGGGCCTCGGCTCGGTAGTTATTACCGTGGCACTGCGACTGACTTTGCGAGGATCGCTCAGGCACTTGAGGTTGCCAGAACGGCTTTGAAGCTGGCCGGAGATGACATAGCGTCCTCCGCGCTGGCCCGGCAGCTGAGCAAAGCCAACACGCCAGACGCAGAGCTGATCCCTCTGGCGAGAGACGTTGCCAATATGGTGGAGCGCTTCGGTGTCGACACGCATGCACTCTTCGGCACTGTTTTCCATGAACAGGTCGGTGATCTGCCACTGACTCACATTTTGGGAATCCTCAAGGCGGCCCAGGAGAACTTTTCGGCCGCGCAACTTTTGCGGGACCGACTTTCGAAGATGCTGGGCGAGACGGCAACACCGGTTACGGCCAGTGCGGTTCTCCGGCAGATCGATGCGTTGGACGCGATGGATGAGAAAACCGCCGAACGTTCGCGGCACGATTCCGAGGTACTGGGCAAGCGATACAGTCCACGGAAAACAGACTGGGCAGCGGTGCGAGCCGACTACGATTGGATCGCAGCCTTGCGCAGAATCGTCGGAGGACCAATCGAGGATGACGATGTCCGGTTCGTTGAGGAGTTCGACGCTTCCGACCTTGATTTGGCAGAAGGCCTTTCCTCCTGGCTGGAAGCCCGAGACAAGCTGGTCGGCTTCTTTGATGCCGAGCGCTCGACCGAGCTCCGCGCCGAACTGAACCATGACCTTGAATACGCAGAGGAACTCCTTGCTGCCCTTGGTTTTAACCCGGCTGCTGATATCGACGTTTGGTTCGAATATAAAAGGCTCTTTGCTGCTCTTTCCGATGCCGGAGTGCCTGAGACGCTGACAGCCCTGTGCGACAGCCATGCGCCAGCGGACCAAGTAGTGTCAGCAATTGAAAGGGCTGCGCTGGAACCTTGGGCAGAAAGCATCATTGAAGGGGACGACAGGCTATCGGAACACCGTGCGTCCGGCCGCGAAAGCCTACTGAAACAGTTCAAGGAATTGGACGGAAACCTAATCGTCAATGCTTACGCCGACGTCGTAACGGCCTGTGTTGCCCGACGTCCACGCAGCATGGCCGGCCCTGCGGCAGTCATCGCGCACGAGGCCAACAAGAAGTCCCGTCACAAGCCCATTAGGCGGTTGCTGGAAGAAACCGGCTCTATAGTCCAGGGGCTGAAGCCCTGTTTCATGATGAGTCCTCTTTCCGTATCGCAGTATCTTCCTGCAGGGTTCGTCTTCGATGTCGTTATCTTCGATGAGGCCTCTCAGGTCATGCCCGCGGATTCCGTCAATTGCATCTACAGGGGCAAACAGCTGATCGTGGCTGGGGACCAGCGACAGCTCCCGCCAACGTCCTTCTTCTCGGCTGCAGATATTGAAAGCGACGACGAAGATGAACCGGACAACTTCGATAGCGTCTTGGACCTATGTAAGGCTTCGGGGGCTATGGTGTCCCTGCCGCTCTCATGGCACTACCGCAGCCTTCATGAAGATCTCATTACCTATTCGAACTACCGGATTTACGAGGGGAAACTCAATACATTCCCTGGCGCCACCCAGGAAGCTGACGACCTCGGGGTACATCACGAATTCGTTCAGGGTATCTATCAGCGAGGAGCTGGTAGCAAGAATCCCATTGAAGCAGAGCGCGTCGTGGACCGTGTCCTTGAACACCGCCGCGTTAACCCGGATCTCTCGCTCGGAGTCGTAACGTTCTCTACACAACAAGCCGAGGCTGTTTCCGAAGCTATTGAACGTCGCGCAGAACTAGAGCCGCTGCTTACGGGTCTCATGGAAGACCATGATCGACTCCGCGGGTTCTTTGTGAAGAATCTCGAGTCCGTCCAGGGCGACGAGCGAGACATCATCATCTTCAGTATTGGCTACGGGCCCGATGAAGCGGGAAAGCTGGCAATGAACTTCGGACCCCTGACTCGGAAAGGCGGCGAACGGAGACTAAACGTGGCAATCACGCGCGCACGCCGAAGGGTCGAAGTAGTCAGCTCATTCCATGCTGGAGACATGTCTGACGGCGCGTCAGCAGGAAATCGTCACCTGAAGAATTATCTGGACTTTGCTGCCCGGGGCCGAGCGGCCTTAGCCTCTGACATATCCGGATCTGTGGGGGATGCCGAGAGCCCCTTTGAAGAGGAAGTCCTTCGCGTAATCAGGGCATGGGGTTACGACGCCGTGTCTCAGGTTGGGGCTGGTGGCTACAGGATAGATATAGGGGTTCGTCATCCTGACAAGCCCGGGAGCTTCATGCTGGGCATCGAGTGCGACGGAGCCGCTTATCATTCGGCAAAGAGCGCGCGTGACAGAGACCGCCTGAGGGAATCTGTGCTGCGGGGGCTCGGGTGGGATATCTATCGGATCTGGGGTTTGAGCTGGTACAGAGACCGGTCCACACAGGAGATCGCTCTGAAGCAGGCAATTGAGGACGCTGTGAGTGGGAACCACGGCGTTCCGGCTATTGCTCAGGCGGCGGAAAGTACCGGGCCCATGGAGTATGAAGAGATAGACCTGTCCGCCCCGCCCGCCTGGACGGTGCCATACACCTCCGCCTCAAAGCCTGCGCACCGGTATTGGTACCAGCCGGGAGATGCCGACGCACTTACAGACCTCATCCAGTATGCGGCCCACGTCGTTAGCGTCGAAGCACCGCTGCACGTAGATACCTTTCACACTCGGTTGCGGGAGCACTGGGGAGCCGGCGCCATTGGTCCGCGCGCCAAAATCAACATTGAAAGAGCATTATCACTTGCCAAAGTTAGCGGCATGAAAGTGAAGCTCGATAAAGAAGGCTTTATCCGAGTCGATGGCGCAAACGCAGTAAACGTCCGACGACCAACGGGACAAAGTGACATTCGTAAAGCGGGTGCAATCCCGCCTGAAGAGTTCGATGAGGCCGTACGTCTCGTAGTTGCTGACTCAATAGTCATTACAGAAGAAGAGTTACTCGTCGCCGTCCGTAATGTCTTCGGCTGGGCACGACGAGGCCCCGATATCCAGAATGCACTTCAGCGGAGCCTTCGGAGAGCCGTAAAGAAGGGTTACTGCCTGCGCCGGCCAGACGGCTCATACGAGACTGCGCAATAAGGTGCGTTTAAAGCGCCCGCCCGGCGCCATCTTGGCGGGCGCTTCATGCTCATGATTTGGCAGGGGTGAGCAAATCAAGCACATCGAGCCTTCCTCAAGACGCACAGGGCGGGGTGTGAATACTCGATCGATGTATTCTCATCCCTAAGCACTAAGACTCTAAGGAGACGCTTGTGGTTCGAGCGGAAAATGGGACGCTGGCGGGCGTTCTAGAAGGCAAGAAGCAGTACCAGGTTCCTCTGTATCAGCGGGTGTACTCGTGGGGGAAGAAGCAGCTCGACCAGTTGTGGTCAGACGTCGTGGAGCTGGAGCGGACCCTTGTCGACGACCCGAAGGCCTCTCATTTCATCGGGTCCCTCGTCCTGGCGAGCAGCCCTGATTTCGGGGCTATCGGCGTCAATAAGTTTCTTGTCGTTGACGGCCAGCAGCGCCTGACCACTCTGACTCTTCTCCTGGCTGCACTTCGGGACCACTTGATCGAAACCGGGGAAACTGACCGAGCTGGCGGCATCGATGCCCAATACCTCATCAACGTTTACGACAAGGGCAAGCCACTCAAGGTGATGCCGACGCAGACAGACCGGCCCGCCTATATGGCTGTTCTCAACCGTGCTCCTCAGGCCGGCGGTGAGGATACCATCGGCGACGCCTACCGATTCTTCCGCTCGAAGATCGCGGCCGCTGACGACCCAGACGATCCACACGACCTCTATCTGCTCGAGGCCGCCGTCGTCCGCGGACTCGCGCTCGTCGTCGTTACCGCCGAACCGTCAGACAACGCACACCGCATCTTCGAGTCCCTGAACAATACCGGTCTTCGCCTGACACAAAGTGACTTGCTCAAGAACTACCTGTTTATGAGGCTCGGTGACCGCGCAGAAACCGTCTATGACAATATTTGGCTTCCACTAGAGAAAAAGCTTGACTCTGAAAACCTCGAGTTGTTGTTTTGGCTCGATCTCGCTCAACGCGACGAACGGGCAAAACAGTCTGATACATACGTAGGACAGCAAAAGCGGCTCGAGAAACTCAAGACCATCGACGAGGTAGAGGCTGAGGTAGTTCGTATAGCCCGATTGGGCGACGTGCTCGCTACGATTCTCAACCCTGCGGAGGAGAGACATACCGAGATTCGCAGGCGCCTCACCAGAATCAAGGCGTGGGGTTCGACCACTGCGTATCCCGTGGTCATGCAGATCCTCGCCCGACGCGCCGCCGGCACCGCTGCCAATGACCAAGTGGTTCGCGCGTTGACTTATCTCGAGTCCTACTTCGTGCGGCGGATCATCATCGGACGCGCTACCGCCAACCTGAACCGGACACTGCTCCAAGCTGTTGGTGCGATCAGTGGTGCCGAGGACATCGACAAGGCACTACGCGACTACCTGTCCCAGGGTCGAAAATACTTTGCAACCGATCAGCAGGTCCGAGAGGCTGCCCGGGCTGTCGCCTTCTACTGGCAGGGCCGTGGGACACAGAAAAAGCTGATCCTGCAGTGGCTTGAAGAAGCCTACCGCCCGAAGGAGATCGTCGACCTTGACCCAAGGCACCTGACCATCGAGCATGTCTTGCCCCAGACTATGACTGAGCCCGTACGGGAAGCGTTCGCAGAGGGTTTCGACGCAGACGCAGACATTGATTACGAGCATGAGCGCGTCGTACACACCCTTGGCAACCTGACTCTCAGTGGGTACAATAGCGAGCTCAGCAACAAGCCGTTCCACGAGAAGCGGGAGTTGCTGGCTAAGAGCGGCGTTTCGATGAATCAAGCGATTGCCACGCACGCAACATGGGGTGCCAAGGAGATCAACGCGCGCAGCTCCGAATTGGCAGAGAAGATCATCGATTTATGGCCAGGCCCTGACGAAAGCATTATTGCTGTGGGCGAGGAGCCGTCAGCTCTGCGGAGCCAAATTGCTGCGGTCGTAGCGGAGATCCCGGCCGGCCGATGGAGCTCCTATGGGGATGTCGCCATCGTGGCGAACACCTGGCCACAACCACTGGCCGGAATACTTGCGAGCTATCCGATAGCGAACGCCTGGCGAGTCCTGCAAAGTGGCGGAACCATCTCGCCTGGTTTCCGCTGGCTCGAGCCCGGCCGCAATGATGACCCACGGGCGGTTCTCGAGGAGGAAGGAATTCGATTCGATGCTGAAGGACGCGCGGATCGCGACCAATTTATGGGTGCAGAGGAGCTTGCTAACGCGGCAGGTCTAGACGTCGACGAGAATGTGATTTCTGCACGACGCAATAGGGTGACCGGTCAGGCTCGCGCGGGAAACAACGTGGCGCTGAAGAACGCACAGCTGGACTTCTTCGAGCGAGTACGAAACTTCGGGCTCGCTAATGCAATCAACATCAGGACGTGGCGTAAACCATCACCACAAAACTGGTACGACGTGAGCCTGGGGGATTCCCGTGCTGTCATCTCGCTTTCGGTTAACTCGCAGAGCAAGCTCGTAACCGCGCAATTCTGGATCAATAACGACAAGGGTCTTTACGGGGAGTTACTTGCCCAGCGCACCGCTATCGAAGCCGCTCTAGGGTTTGAGGTGGAGTGGGACGACAAGCCCGACCGCAAGGCCTCCAAGCTTGTCAGCAGGCGGCCCGGTGATTTCCTTGATGAAGCACAGTCTCAGGAGCTTGTGGAATGGCTCGTGACGAGGGCCGACAAGTTTGCACAGGTATTGGCAAAGTACCTGCAAAACCGAGACCTGCAAGGGGTCGGGGAAGAGCAACTCGTCTTGGAGTGGGAACCGGACCTGGCGCAACAGTCCCCGGAAGGTTGATCATGAACTAGCAGGGCTCGTGCCCGTTGCTACTCCTTCCGCATCTTGTCTATTACTGCCGCTACCTTGCGGTAGGTCTCTTTGGCTTCAGGGCTTGTTGCTGCACGATAAATTCTCTTCCCGTCCACAAGCAGCTTCTCGGCCTTGGCCTGCATCTCCGGGTCCTTGGCGAGAACGTAAAGTCTGGTAGTGGCGGCTTTAGCCTTTTGTCCGACGTCCTTCATCGCGGCTGCGGCTTTGTCTGCTTGCCGGCCATGGTCTGCTCCATATCTGCGATGGCTGTTCTTATCAGGTAAACGTGCACAAAACCGATGAGCGCTCTGCGCACCGACACCTTAGGCGGGGACCGCAGGGAAAACTACGAGCGACCCGTCGCTGTTCCGCTCAATCTCAATTGCGACGTCGTCCCGGTGGTCATTTACCTGGAGACCGTCTCCCAAAGCACGAAGTCGATATGCGGCCTGCAGCAGCTGGTCTACCTCGCCGGGCGTAAATGCGGGAAGCCGGAAACCGCCGTCCCGCTTCACCTCGAGGGCAGACAGTCGAAGCAGAAGCTGGTTGATGCCCGACTCCAACTCGTCGGTGCTGCGTCCGTCGGCATGAAGCGCCCCGATGAAATTTTTGAACGAATTGCCTTTGTCCTGCTGGGCGTGTTCGACTGCTTGAAGCACAAGCACCCGGCGTTTAAGAGCGACGGCTAGCCGGGCAATTTCCAACTGCGCCCGGAAGGTGCCGCCTTCCTCGGTGATGCCGGGAAATGACTTCTTTAGTTCGCCAACTTCGACTGCGCCGCCGGGCAGGGCATCCAGTGCAGCTTCCCACTTCTTTAGCCGCCTACGGGTAGCCGCAATAGCGGTGTTGATACCATGCACGGAAGAATCTAGACCGAGCGAAAAACCGATCCGGCCCTGGTCAAGGAGGATCGAGGTCGCTTTGTCGATCGCTTCACGGCAACCGTCCAACTCGTTGCGCTCCTTATCGAGGTTGTCCTCGTGCAACTGCTCCAAGAGGACAGTGATTCGCTCAATCGCTTCCTGGCGCTGGTGCTCGGCATGTGCGCTGACGCTAACGGCTACGGCCATCAGCACAAGTGGCGCGGCTACCGTCAGGGCTCCAGCACTGGCAACCGCCACGCCGGCTGTAGCTGCCGCACCAGTTGCCGCACCGGCGGTGCCTGCAGCTGCGGCTCCGCTTGCGACAGGGACGAATGTAGCGGCACCCACGATTCCGGTCGAGTTCACGAGGGAACCATGAATAGCCCCTGCAACTCCTTTGGCGGCCATAGGACGAACGAGTCCTTGCCCGGCCTGGGCGGCAAGCTTGGCGGGCACCACCAACCGGTAAAGTACCTCTCCCGTTTCGGCCACGTTCACCTTGGGGGGAGCGGATTTTGCGGTTTGCGTTACGAGCTGCGCCAGTTGCTTTGCGAGCGGACTTGCAACGTCAAGCGGTAGGCCGCCCTTGCGGTCGCGGGTCTCCGGCATTGCATGCATCTCGAGCGTTGCGATGGGGGAATTCGCCAGGGTTGCCAGAACCGTTCTCAGCTCGGCCAGACGAGCCGGCGTTAGGCCTTCATTGCCCAGCACGTCAGAAACGCCCACTGCTTCTGTAGCGAGTGTCCATACCGGCACGAGTGTTTTGCAGTCAGTAGTCACTTTTTGTCCCCTCCTGAAAGTGAAGCCGCCCTGGACGGCGATAGCATCGGTGCCGAGGATCCGAGAACGTGGTCCTTGCTCAAATGTCATCGGTCGTTATCGTCCCACATTGAGAGCGGGTTTCCTGAAAGTGTCGCCACCGTCCTGATGGGTGAGTCCCACTACACTGAGGCTGAATAAGCCAGACAGCAATCTGGAAGGCAACCAAGAGGAACGGAACCTAGGCCGTTTCACGGCAAAAGGGGTCCAATGTCCAAAGCCAGATCATTCAAACCGGTCGCGGTCGTTGCATCTGCGGTAGCTTTGCTTCTCGCTGCGCTGCTCGTGGCAACCATGCTTGGATTCGGTCCGTTAGCGAGCAAGAGCGAGCGAAGCGTTCTTCTGAAGTCCGTTAGAAACGTAAGCCAATACCACGCGGCGGTCGGCGATTTTCAGCTCTTATTGGACGAGAGGGAAGACACTGGCGGACTGCCTGGTTTTATCGCAGGACGACGTACGCTCTTTGTGGCCGCTGGCACTGTCAATGCCTATGTCGACTTATCAGGTCTCACCAAAGAGGACCTCACGGTGTCTGCCGATGGCAAGTCGGTGACGCTGCGACTACCCGAGCCGCAGCTCGATAAGCCCAACATCGACCACGAACGGTCCTATGTCTACAGCCAGGACCGTGGCATCGCTGACCGGGTTGTAGATGCGTTCACGGCACCTCAGCAGGCAGAGCTCTATCTCCTCGCCGAATCGGATATGGCTAACGCTGCCGAGAAGTCTGAGCTGCGGCAGCGAGCGGGTGAAAATACCAAGAGCATGCTGACTGGTCTGTTCGGGTCGCTCGGGTACGAGGTCTCCTTTGAGAGGGATACAGCAGGCTAGATCAACGGCCGAGAGCGGGCGAAGCGAGGAACGATAAGTACCGCGCATCTCCGCGACCCGTCCGCCGTCCCAGCGCTTCCACTGCCTCGAAATCCCTAGCACCCATGTCCGTGGACAACCACCGCATCAGCAGCCCGGCATCCCCATTGGCCCGCACGGCCGAACCAACAGCAAAATCCAGTTGGTCCCGCAGCAGCTGCACCGCCAGGACGCCGGACCGGCTGAGCAGCGGAGCGGTGTACGCCTCCAGCGCCTCGGCCACCCGCCCGGCGCGCAAGAGCCGCAGCACCCGCCCCGAATCCGAACAACCAACAAGCCCGGCGGCCAGCCGGTACGGGTTCGACTCCACCGCACCACCCAGCATGGACCGCACCCGGAACATCTCGGTCCGGATGGCTTGCGGCGTGCCCGCATCCCCGTGCAGCTCGTACGCCAGCTCCTCGGCGCTCCAGCCCTGCGACCTCGAATCCAGCAGCGCCAGGATCTCCGCCCGGCGCAGCGTCAGTGGCACCCGGCTGCCGTCGGCAAGCACCGCGGCAGGCTTGTCGCCCAGCAGTTCCAACGAAGCCACCGCAATATCTGGCCGCGGACTCGGCCGGGACGCACCCGCGGAAGACGAAGTATCCTGGGAGGCACCGCCGTCGGACGTTCCCAGCAGCGACTCCGCCACCCGGACCGCGCACCGCACCATCCGCAGCGTATCGGCGCTGATCGTGTCCAGCGGACCGGAGACGTCCAGCACGCCCAGCAACGCGCCCGTCAAAGGGTCTCTGATGGGGGCCGCCGTGCACGCCCAGTCGTGGTGGGTGCGGACCAGGTGCTCAGCGGAGAACAGCTGCACCGGCCCGCCTGTGACCAGCGCCTCGCTGATGGCGTTGGTGCCGATGCCCGCCTCGGACCAGTCCGCCCCCTCGGAGAATTCCAGCCGGTCCGCCCGCCGCAGCGCCTCACGGCTGCCCACCCGCCACAGGATCTCGCCGCCTGCGTCGGTGAGCACCAGCAGGTGCCGGCCGGAACTGGAATCGTCGGCCAGCAGGTCCTGCAGCGCCGGCATCACCCGCTGCAGCCGGTGCTCCCGCCGCAGCTGAACCACCTCGGACGGATCGTGCAGGTGCCGCGGGCTGTGCTGGTCCGGGCTGATGCCCAGCGCCATGGACCGCCGCCACGACTCCGCTAGCGGCACGGGGATCTCCGGGCGCGGGACACCGGAGATGACCAGTTCGTGTGCGCGGCGGAGGGCGCGCGCGTACTTCGCCGGGTCCGAGAACCTCAGGCTGTAGTCCACCGTTTCCTCCTCACCGCCGGCGTCCTTGCCGGCAGTGCCCGTGTAACGCGCTTGTTACCCCCGCCGCGTTCCAATAGTGATGCAGCTCACGCCCGCCCCAGCATACCGCAGGGACCCCGGCGGGAAAGGGCCGCCCGGACCACCTGAGGGACCGCACACAAAGGAGTGGAGATGACCGAAACACCCACCGCCGCCGCGCAAGCCTGGCTGGCCAGCCTGGACGGCGCGCTGGAGCGGCGCGACCTGGACGCCGCGCTGGACCTCTTCGAGGAGGAGAGCTACTGGCGCGACTTCGTGGCGTTCACCTGGAACCTGAAAACCCTGGAAGGCAAGGCGGACATCCGCAGCATGCTGGAAGCCACGCTGGACCATGTCCAGCCCGCCAACTGGGCGCTCGCCGAGGACGCCACAGGCAGCGCCGCGCCTAACGGGACCGTGGAAGCCTGGATCACGTTCGAAACCGGCGCCGCCAGCGGCTACGGCCACCTCCGGCTGCGGAACGGCAAATGCTGGACGCTGCTCACCACCATGCAGGAGCTGAAGGGCTTCGAGGAGAAGAAGGGCCCGCGCCGCGAACAGGGCGTCGCCCACGAAATCATCCGCGGCCGCCGCTCTTGGAAGGAACTCAAAGAGGAGCAGGAGGTGCGGCTCGGCTACGAGGAGCAGCCCTACTGCGTGATCATCGGCGGCGGGCAGGGCGGCATCGGCCTCGCGGCCCGGTTGCGGCGGCTGGGCGTGCCCACCATCGTTATCGAGAAGAATCACAACCCGGGCGACTCCTGGCGCAACCGCTACAAGTCCCTGCACCTGCACGACCCCGTCTGGTACGACCACCTGCCCTACCTGAAGTTCCCGGACGACTGGCCCGTCTTCGCCGCCAAAGACAAGATCGGCGACTGGCTGGAGCACTACACCCGCATCATGGAGCTGAACTACTGGTCCGGCACACAGTGCGTCGGCGCGGAGTACGACGACGGCACGCAGGAATGGGCGGTCAGCGTCCTCCGCAACGGGTCGCCTGTGACGTTGCGGCCCAAGCAACTGGTCTTCGCCCTGGGCGTCTCCGGCTACCCGAACATCCCCGCGTTCGACGGCGCGCAGTCCTTCCTGGGGGAGCAGCGGCACTCCTCGCAGCACCCCGGCGGCGGGGACTGGACCGGGAAGAAGGCTGTGGTGATCGGCTCCAACAACTCCGCGCATGACATCTGCGCGGATCTGTGGGAGCACGGCGCCGACGTCACCATGGTGCAGCGTTCCTCCACGCACATCGCCCGCAGCGAATCCCTGATGGACCTGGCACTGGGGGACCTGTACTCGGAGAAGGCGCTCGCCAACGGCGTCACCACGGAGAAGGCGGACCTGCTGTTCGCGTCCCTTCCCATGCGCATCCTGCCCGAGGCGCAGGTGCCTGTGTACCAGGAGATGGCGAAGCGGGACGCGGAGTTCTACTCCCAGCTGGAGGCCGCCGGGTTCGACCTGGACTTCGGCGTGGACGGGTCCGGCCTGTTCCTGAAGTACCTGCGGCGCGGCTCCGGCTACTACATCGACGTCGGCGCCTCCCAGCTGATCATCGATGGCCGGGTGAAGCTGAAGAACGGGCAGGTTTCCAAGATCACCGGCAACGCCGTGGTGATGGCGGACGGCACTGAGCTGGAGGCCGACCTCATCGTCTACGCCACCGGGTACGGCTCGATGAACGGCTGGCTGGCGGACCTGGTCTCTCCGGAAATCGCCGACCGGGTGGGCAAATGCTGGGGCTACGGCTCAGACACGCCAAAAGACCCTGGCCCATGGGAGGGGGAGCTGCGCAATATGTGGAAACCAACCAACGTCCCCAACCTCTGGATCCACGGCGGCAACCTGCACCAGAGCCGGCACTACTCCTCCTACCTGGCCCTGCAGCTCAAGGCCCGGATGGAAGGGCTGGAGACGCCGGTGTACGAACTGCAGCCCAGCCACCACACCCGCTAAAGGAAGAACCCACCATGAAGGCAGCACGTTTCCACGCCCGCAAGGACATCCGCATCGAGGACATCCCGGAGCCGGAACTCCGCGCCGGGGCGGTGAAGATCGACGTCGCGTGGTGCGGCATCTGCGGCACCGACCTGCACGAATACCTGGAAGGGCCCATCTTCTGCCCGGCACCAGGGCATCCGCACCCGCTCTCGCACGAGGAATCCCCGGTGACCCTGGGGCACGAATTCTCCGGGACTGTCTCTGACGTGGGCGAAGGGGTGACGGGCCTGGCGAAGGGGGACAACGTCGTCGTCGAACCGTATTTTGTGGACGGGACCTGCGACATGTGCCAGGCGGGCAGCTACCACCTGTGCCGGCAGATGGGCTTCATCGGGCTGTCCGGCGGCGGGGGAGGGCTGAGCGAGAAGATCGTGGTGGACCAGCGGTGGGTGCACCCCATCGGGGACATCCCGCTGGATGAGGCGGCGCTGATCGAGCCGCTGTCCGTGGCGCACCACGCGGTGGCGCGCAGCGGCGTGAAGGCCGGCGACACGGCACTTGTGGGCGGGTCCGGGCCGATCGGCCTGCTCACCGCCGCGGTCCTGAAGGGCATGGGGGTGACCACGATCATCAGCGAGCTCAGCCAGGCGCGCAAGGAGAAGGCCACCTCCAGCGGCGTTGCGAACCATGTGCTGGACCCGAGCAAGGAGGACGTCCCGGCGCGGGTGCGGGAGCTTACCGGCGGGGCGGGGGCCGACGTCGCGTTCGAGTGCGCCGGCGTGAACGCGGTGCTGGACACCATGCTCGACGCCGTCCGGCACGGCGCCGTGGTGGTCAACGTGTCCATCTGGGGCGCGCCAGCCACCATCGACATGCAGAAGATCGTGCTCAAGGAGATCGACCTGCGCGGCACCATCGCTTACGTCCGGAACCACCCCGCCGTGATCAAGATGGTGCAGGAGGGCAAGGTGGACCTCAAGCCGTTCATCACCGGCCGGATCGCGCTGGAGGACCTGGTGGAGCAGGGCTTCGACACGCTGATCAACCATAAGGACACGGCGGTGAAGGTGCTGGTGCACCCGTAGGGGCCGCCGGGCGGGTGCCCGGCAGAGAAGGAAGGACGACGGCGCGACGCACGTGCCGTCGTCGCCCTTCCCCTTCGCTCTGGTGGAAGGCCCCGTGCTCCAACCCAGCGCCAGGCGCGCGCCGTCGCAGCCACCGACCGCATTACAGACGACCAGGATTTCGTCGAGCAGATTCAGAAGACTGGCCGGCGTGAGCCGCTACGAATTCGGAAACGATGGTGGCTGTGGAGCAGTCGCTCGCTGTCTTTTCTCGGCGTGGCCCGGTAATCGGGATAAGGACTCAGGCCCTCAGCTCTTTGAGCGCCCAGGACCAGTTGATCAGCTCCTGCTCCAGGCGAATATTCGAGCCATAGGTGCTGTTCCCCAGCGATTCGTAGAACGCCGCTTCTGCCGCCGTCAGCCTCGCAAGCGCCGCCCGCGAGGGCGTCTCCTCCTTACCCCAGGCATCCCTGTGTGCAAGCAGGGTTCGCTCATCCATCAGGACACTCTCCACATGCGGATGGGCGGCCCGGAGCTGGTCGAGGATCCGGAAGCCGTGGGTGTCAATGTCGCCCCAGTAGAGGACACGGCAGTCACGGAGCCATGCGGCGTCCCGCAGGGAAGAGAATCCGTACCCGCCCCCAAAAAGTGCCAGCGTCCCTGGGCGGTCGGGAAGCGCCAGGAAATTGACCTGGTTCTCCGTTGCGATGACGGTATCCACCGGCAGCCGCAACCCGCCGAACGCTTCGGCTGTCAATGTGATGTCCCGTGCCCCACCAAACTGCTCAATGTCAGGATCCAACAGCCGAAACCTCACGAGCTCCGGAGGGTGCAGGAACCCGTGCCGGCGGGCGAATCTCGCCGCAGGTGTCCTTCCTGCGCTGTCTTCGAGCCCCGCATCATGGCCCGAGGACTCCAGCTCGTCGTCACCCGCGGACATTTCCTGGTCGCGCGAAGAAGGCTCGAGGGTGGCCAGCATTTGGTCAATAACCTGCCGGTGCCGCTCGATGAATTTCGTGTGCACCCCGGGCAGGCCCAACTGGCGGACGTAGATACCCGGCGCCGGGTTCTCCCGCAGCCACAACGCTACGTGCGCCGCAGTCACGGCCGCCGGGCCAAGTTCGAGAAGCTTCAGCGGCCGCCTCGCCGCCCAGTCCACCAGCTGGGGATCCAGTCCGGCCAGCCCCTCGGCCAGAGACCGGAAGACGCCAGCCTCCCGCGCCTTCCCCACAAAGCCGATCTCGTCCTCAACCGTGGCAAATACAGCGGCACTCGGAAGGGAATTGGCCCCGACAGTCCGCCGCCCGGTCTCTACCGTCTCCAACGAGTAGGCACCTGCCCCGGAAAAAAGCTCACCTGCCCACGCGCGGACCGCCGCGTAATCGCTGAGCAGTTCTGCCGCCGTCGGACGCTTCAAGGGACGACGGCGCGGGTACAGTCCGCTGGGCTCCAGCAGCTCCCGGAGGAGTGAACCGCTGCTCCACGCCTTCAGTGACTGGGCCCTCAGGTCCGCCAGCGTGGTCCACGCCTTAGTGGCCACGCCGGTCCTTCTCCTCGCGGTACTCCTGGATGGTCAGGTTGCGCAGCTGGGAATCATCACCGTTGATGTTCGCCACGAAGCCCACGTGCGAGACGAAGGGCTCGATGACGTGGATCTTCTGCAGGGGAGTGACGATCAGCAGTTGCAGCTGCATCCGCTCGAACAGCTCCAGCCCATACCGGGCGGACTCGTCCGAGCCGCGGCCGAACGCCTCGTCAATCACCACGAACCGGAAGCTCCTGCCGTTGCCGGCGTTCCTGCCCGCTCCCTTGCCGGACCCCAGCCCGAACTGGAACGCCAGGGCCGCCGCAAGGATGGTGTATGCCAGCTTCTCCTTCTGGCCGCCGGACTTGCCGCCAGAATCCGTGAAGTGCTCGTATTCCTCGCCGGTCTCCGTCCACTTCTCCGACGCCGAGAACGTGAACCAGTTCCGCACGTCGGTCACCTTCGCCGTCCATTTCCGGTCGAGGTCCGTCAGTCCTTCCCGGCCCCGGAACCTGTCGATCAGCCGCTCCACCTGCAGATATTTCTGCTCGGAGTATTGGTCCGTCCCGCCGATGGTCCCCTCAGAGCACGCCCGCAGGTCGCTGCCGAACTCGCGCACGTCCTGGTCCGCCGTGGCCTGGTGCTCCAGCTGGATGTGCCGGCCCGTGTTGTACGGAATACCGGCCAGGGACTGGTTGATCTCGCCGATCCGGTCAATGATGTTCTGCCGCCGGCTGTCCAGGAACGCATTGAACGCCACCACCTCGCGGATGGTGTTCTGGTTCAGCAGGTCCTTGAACTGGGTCTCGAACCGGGGCAGGTCGTTCCCCTCCAGCTGCTCCAGCAGCCGGTTGTAGTCAGCCGCGGCTTCCAGCGAAGCGTCGACATCGGTGGTTTCATTTGGGTACTTGTTGCGGAAGTCCGCCATCTTGGTCACTGTGCTCTCCGCTGCTCGGGCGATCCTCTTGGACAGCGCGTCGATGGTGTCCGTCAGGATGTTCCGCACGGCGCTCTCCACTGTGGCGGTGTTCTTATAGGTGAGCGGCTTGTCCCCGAGCGTTGTGGAGGTGAGGCGTCCGACGGCGGCCAGCATCCCCGCGTCGTCAGTCACCGGCGTGTCAACCAGGATGGCCCGGCACTCCTCGATTGCCTCGGCGATGTCCCTGGCGTCCTTCTCGTTCGCGCCGAGCCGCTCGCGCAGCTTCCCCGCTTTCTCCTCCAGCCGGTCCAGTTCCTTCGTGACCTGTTGTTGCTTGGCCATCAGCTGCTGCAGGACGTCGCTGGTGGTTTCCAGGGCCCGCTTCTCTGCCTTCAGGTCTTCGATGCTGCGGGCCGTGGCCTGCCAGCTGATCTCGCCGAATTCCGTGACGGAACGGACGGTGCCGAGCTGCTGGTTGTGCCGGCCCAGCGACCCCAGCTTGATGTTGACGCGCTCCAGCTGCCCGGCCACGACCTTCAGCGTGCCCTGTACCTCGTCCAGGTCGGCGCGGAACCCGGCAATCTTGTCGTGGTTGTCCCATCCCAGCACGTAGTTGCGCCGGTCGGCCAGGTCCTTGCGGTCGTCCTTCTCATGCCGGCCCCGCCCGCCTTTGAGTTGGCCGTTGGGTGTCAGCGCCTTCGGGTAGCGGCGGAAATCAGCCAGGTTCTCGCAGCAGAAGTAATCGAACCGGCTGCTGAGCTCGTCCTGCAGGAAGTCCCTGAACGGGGTCCCCTGCTTGATGGCGATCTTCGCCGCCAGCGTGCCAGGCTCGGCGGCCCCGGGCGCGTAGGACTCCCCGATTCTCAGGTACACCAGCCGGCCCCGCAGGTTGTTTGCGTCCACCCAGCTGCTGACCGCGGAGTAGTGCTCCGCGGGGACCAGGAGCGAGAGGGCGAACCCGTGGAGGGTCCGTTCCGCGGCGCCCTCCCACGCGGCTTCGCCCTCGCGGACCTTGAGCAGCTCGCCCACGAACGGCAGGTCGCTGTCCGTGATCCCGGTGCCTTCGCAGAGCCGACGGCGGATGTCCAGCTGGGGTAGGGGGATCAGGTTGCGGCGGGCCTGCAGGCTGGTGAGCTCGGCCTTGATCTCCGCTGACTTGGAGGTGAGTTCCGCTTGCCTGATGGACAGCGTTGTCCGCTCTTCGTGCAACACGTTGGACCGGTCCGCCAACTCCTGTTCCACGGTGGCGAGGCGGGCCCGGTTCGCGTCAAAGAGGACACGGTCCTCCGGGGCCTGCAGGCCAAGCTCCGCGGCTGCATCCGAGTAGGCCTCGAACCGCTGCCGCTGCTCGGCGGACTTGGCGGCCAAAGCAGCAAGTTCGGCGTCGATTGCTGCGAGACGTCCGCCGCCGTTGGTGCGGATGTCCTCATCCACTCCGGCCAGGTCCCGGCGCAGCTGCTTGACTTCGCCGTTCAGCCGAGTCCAGTCCTCCTGCAGCCGCACACCGGTGCGCTCCAGCTCGGCCTGGTGCTCCAGGCTCAGCTGCAGTTTCCGGTCCGTGAACCACGGATGCAGCTGGTCACGCTGTTTCCGGGCCAGCTCGTCGTCGGCGGTCAGCCCGGCATGGAGGGCGGCGCCTTCCTTGATGGGTGTCAGCAGGGCGATCTGGTCCTTGGCCCGGAGGACGGCGTCGTGGGCTTTCTTCAGGTCGTCGAAGTGGTGGATCAGGTTAGTGATCCGGGCGGCGACGTCGTCCTCCTCCAGCATGTTGCCGCGGACGAACGAGGTGATGTTCTCCACCTGCTTCATGGACACCGTGCGGTGGAACAGCTCCATGGCCTGGTTACCGCTGATCCCGAACTGGCGCTTGAAAGCTGCGGAGTACGGGTCGAAGGCGTCGTGAACCGATACGCCGGCCGCACGCAGCTTCTTCTTTAGCTTCATAGGGTCCTGGCCAAAATTGCTGAAGTCCGCCGCAATCGTCTGGTCCGCTTCCGCGAGCGAGTAGAACCGGTTGGGCTGCCCCGCCTCCTGAGTAGCCCACAACGTGATGCCCAGCGTGACCCACTTGCCGAGCACGGCGTTGTGGAAAACGCCCAGCACCACCGTCAGCTGGCCGGTGGCGCGCAAAGGTACCGGCTTGGAGTACTCTCCACCGGCGCTCCGGGCACTCTTGTGGAAGCCCCGGACGTACGACATGAGGGAGCGTTCCTTCTTCTGCGCCCCTGCGGCCTTGTTGTACTCGATTTTGTGCGCCGGAAGCAGCAGTGTGGTGATCGCATCCACCACCGTGGACTTTCCCGAACCGATGTCGCCGGTGAGCAGGCTGTTGGCCCCGTCCAGTCGGAACGTGCGCACCCCCTGATGGAAGGTGCCCCAGTTGAGCAGCTCCAGGCGGTTCAGCCGGAAGCCCGGGGGAGTGCCGCCGTCGGCAGATGTTTCATCCAGACTGAACAGGCTCTCCTGCAGGTCCGTGCCCAAATCCGTGGTCACTGGTCCTCCCCAATTGTGCGTGCGGCTTCGGTTGCCTTGCCCTGCTCCGTAGAGGCGGGCGGCTCGCCGGCGAGCGTCCGGCGATAGTCATCCAGCCGTGCGTCGAACTCCTCCAGCCACTGCGCATCCACGTACGCCTTCAGGATCCGTGCCACCTCGTACGTGTCCGTCTGCCCCCTGAGCTTGCGCAGGAAGCCGAGCTCCACCACTTTCTTGATGTCAGCCCCCAGCCGGTCCAGGACGCGGGCCTCGTTGCTTGATTCGGGCAGGAACACCGAGACCATGTCCGCGATCTCCTGTTCGGTCATGATGAGCCGGACCTCGCTGCTGTTGATGTCGAACTCCATCATGCGGCGGCGGAGCAGGGCCAGCAGCAGGCTGACATTGAAGGTCAGGGTGCGGCGGGCGATGAGCCGGGGGAGCGTGCCGTCTGGATCATCCTTGGACCGGAGGAACGCGTACCCTTCAGACTCGTCCAGCAACAGGTCCAGGCCCAGCACCGCCACGTAGTCGCGCACGTGCGAGGTCAGCCCGAGCAGGGACTGCCACAGCTTCTCGTCGTTCTCCGCGTACAGCACGCCCTTGAAGAGCCGGGTGACGACGGCCGGAAGCTCCTCAGGCGTGCGGGCTTCACTGTCAGCTGTGGCGGGGACGTTCATGCCGGCCTTCCGAAAATGATCTGTTCGATGGTGGCTTCGCGGGTGGAGCCGTCCGGCAGCTGCCAGGTCAGGCGTTGGGACTGTTCCGGGTTGATGGTGGCCCAGTCCGATTCGGTGGCCAGCTGGTAGTACGCCACAACCTCCGCCAAGCCTTGGGAGAGCGGGTACGCTGCCGTGACTTCGGCGAGTGTGGCCTGCTCGGTCCCGGCGAGAATGGAGTCGATGTTGGCCTGCAGGCGTTCCTTGTCCACGAAGAACTGGCCGAACAGGGCCGAGGCGTCCACGTCGGCGTCGTCGGCTGTTTCGACGGCGTCGTCCACCAGCACTTTGCGGCTGGGCTCATAGAGGGGCCGTTCAAAGGGAAGCACCACGTCCACGGATGGGGCGTCAATTTCCATGAAAGCGCCCGACGGCGGCGCCTCCCGGGTGCCCAATGCACCGGACTCAATGCGGCGGATCAGCTGCATGATGCGTTTGTTCTCCAGGAACACCTTGTCGTCCAGGAGCCGGCGCATTTGCTGGGAAAGCTGGCGGACCGTGGCCTGGGTCTGTTCAACGGCGGGAAGCCAGTCCTGGTGGAGGTTGGCTAGCGCGTTCAGGCTGTCCGCGTTGGCCAGGGCTTCGATCCGGGTGGCGCGCTGAAGCAGGTCCTGCAGCTCGGTGCGGAGCTGGGGCGACATCAGGTAGTCCCAGAACCCCTGGAACGTGCGCCCCTGGAGGGAGCTGCTGATGTCCTGCTGGTTGTCGAAAATGGACTCCAACAGTTCACCCTGCGTGCCGTCCCACGTGGCGATCTGCTCGCGGACCTGGCGGTCCAGTTTCCGGAAGTTCTGCTCCACCTCACGGAAGTCGGACAGCAGGTCCTTGGCCAGGGACGTCAGCTGCTGGAAGTGGTCCAATGCCTCCGGGCCGGTCATAACGCGGATGTTGCCTTCGCGGATCCGCTGCATCTCGGCGTCGATCCCGTCCCGCTGGCGCTGCAGCTCTGCGAGCCGCACCTCCGGGTCCGTCTCGGACTGCTGCACCAGCTGTTTTAGGACCGCGAAGATGCTGGTGAGCCTGGATTGGGTTGCGACGAAGTCCCGCCCGCGCAGGTTCTCCACCCAGCGGACCACGTCCTCCGCGGCCGCCGTGAGATCGTAATGGGGTTCGTCCTCGCCGGGGACGTAGTACTTTCTCAGCCATTGGCGGTCGTCGGCCGCCCAGTCATCAAGGTATTCACCTGCGGGACGGGGGAACCTGTCCTCGCCTTCGCTGTCGCGGAGGCCGAACAGCACGTCATCCAGGACGTCGATCAGCTCCTGCCGGCTCAGGTTGCGCTGGTTTGGACCCGTGAAAGCGGCCATGAAAAACGTCAGTGCCAGCGGCGCATTCTGGGCACGGAGCAGTGACCAGCCTGCATGGTTCTCCCGCAGGGAATTGATGGCGTAGTAGTCCATTGAGGTCCGATGTTTAGTGCATCTCGTCGTCGGCTTTTACTGTAAGCGACACCCCCGACAAACCTTCACTCCAGCGTGTCAACGACGAACTGGTAGGGACCGGTGGACGGACGGCGGCGGGACGCAAGTGCCACCGTCGTCCCTCCTGTCCTGCCTGCTGCCCACTGCCCGGGTAGCCGGAAAACTTATCAAGGGTCTTTCCCCCTATCCAGCCGTGCCGTGTGCGCGGAAGATAGCCCCATGAAAAAGCTTGTGCTGGCGAGCTTCGCCGCCCTTCTCCTGGTTATTGGCAGCCTGCTGGGCGCGGTGGTCCCGGGCAACGCCGCACCCACGCCGACGATTACGGCAGGGCAGATCCTGGTCAAGTTCCGCGACAATGCCGGTGCGGCGGGCGTCCTCCGCGCCCACGGACTCAGCGATGGTCCGGATGTGGGCAGCACTGGCGCGCACCTGATTACCGTGCCGGCGGGGAAGGAGTTGCAGCTCGTCGCCGCGCTGGGCCGGAACCCTGTGGTGGAGTACGCCGAACCGGACTACGTGGTTACTCCGGCCTCGGACGACACCTACTTTCCCCGGCAATACGCCCTGCAGAACACAGGCCAGTCGTTCACGAACACCGACGGTACGGTGACGGTTCCCGCCGGGACCACTGACGCCGATGTGGACGCCGTGGAAGCCTGGACCGTTACCACCGGCACGGGAATCAAGGTTGCTGTCCTCGATTCCGGCGTCGCCCTGGACAACCCCGACATCACCCCGAAGGTGGTGGCACGGGTCAACTACACCACGTCCAGAAGCAACGACGACAACTACGGGCACGGAACACACGTCGCCGGGATCGTCGCGGCCACCGCCAACAACGGCATTGGCGTGGCCGGAGTGTGCCCGGGATGCAGCATCCTGGCCAGCAAAATCCTCAGCGACACCGGAGCAGGGTCCAGCTCAGGCCTTGCGAACGGCATCAACTGGGCCGTCAAGAATGGCGCCCAGGTCATCAACATGAGCCTGGCTGTCGGCGCGTCAAGCACCCTGGAAACTGCGGTCAACAACGCCTGGAACGCGGGCGTGGTACTGGTTGCTGCAGCCGGCAACGGCGGGAACACCAGCATGAATTACCCGGGAGCCTACCCGAACGTCATTGCCGTGGGGGCAACGGACAACAACGACACGAAGGCGTCGTTCTCCACCTACGGTGCCTGGGTAGATGTGGCAGCGCCGGGGGTCAGCGTCTACTCCACCTTCCCCAACCACAAGTTCGTCCTCGCCCGGGAGTACAACCGTTCCCAGGGGTACGACATCGGCAGCGGCACCTCGACGGCCTCACCGATTGTTGCCGCAGTCGCCGCGCTCGCCCGCAGCACCAACCCCGGAGGCACCGCCTCGGACATCCGCGCCAGGGTGGAATCCACCACCGACACAGTTGGCGCCATCGGGACTGACTGGGCCCACGGCCGCGTGAATGCCTGCAGGGCGGTCGGGGCAACCGGTTGTTGACCCTTCCTTCGTTTTGATGCCCCGTTGTAGGGTCGGGGCGTGATCGTCTCCGATATCCCCCAGAACGCCGAGGCAGTGGCGGATCACTACGACGAGCTTGATCCGATCTACCGCCGGGTGTGGGGCGAGCACGTCCATCACGGGCTTTGGACGACGGGCCGCGAGACAGCTGCCGAGGCCGTCGAGGCGCTGGTGGACGCTGTTGGCGACCGGCTGGGACTGTTGCCGGGCCAAGCGTGCGTGGACATCGGCTGCGGCTATGGCTCCACGGCACGGCGGCTCGCGGCGACTCGCGGGGTTGGCGTCACCGGCTTCACGCTGTCCGCCGAGCAGGCCCGCTACGCCGCCGCGCACCCCGTCGCCGGCGTGGACATCCGGGTCCGCGACTGGCTCGCCAACGGGCTGGACGACGCCTCGGCCGGGGCCGCGTGGGCCATCGAGTCGAGCGAGCACATGGTGGACAAGCCCCGGTTTTTCGCCGAGGCGCACCGCGCACTGGCGCCAGGCGGACGGTTCGTCATCTGCGCGTGGCTTGCCGAGACCGGCGCCAGCGGGTGGAAGGTCCGCCACCTGCTCGAGCCGATCTGCCGCGAGGGGCGCCTGCCATCGATGGGCACACGTGAGGATTATGAGTCGATGGCAACGGACGCGGGCTTTACGGTCACCGGCTATGAGGATGTCAGCCGCAGGGTCGCCCGCACCTGGCCGATCTGCGCTCGCCGGCTGGTGAAGGCCCTGCTCTTGGATCCCGAGATGCGCCGGCTTGCCCTTCGGTCCCGCAACCGCAACTCGTTTCCCGGCATTCCCCGCCTGATCCTGGCCTACCGCACCGGGGCCATGCGCTACGGGATCTTCACGCTCACCAAGGCCGAGGAGGGCGGCACGCAAACCGGGCCAAACGCCTCAGCCGAAGCGACTGACCGGAAGCTCCCGCTCCGTCCCGGGGCTCAGGGCAGCGGCTGACGCTCGCCCACGCTGACCGAGGCCGACGGCGGAAGGTAGTCCCGCCGTCGTCGTTCCATCCGGCGTTGCTGGCCCGGAGACGGGATCCTCGCCCGCTTGGCGCGGTTGCACCTGGCGCACGCGGCAACGAAGTTCTGGAGGCTGGTGGACCCGCCCTTGGACCACGGGTAGAAGTGGTCGCCATGCTCTGCCGGGCGGCCGCAGCGGCGCCCCAAGCCGGCTTCCAACTCGCACAGCCCGTTAGCCCGCGCCATCCCTTCGCGGCGCTGCTGGCGGGTGAAGCGGCGTACCGGGTCGCGGCGTCGGACATCGCGGCTCGTCATGACCGCTGCGGCAATGCCCAGAACCACTGCGGCGACGCCAGGCACAGTGACCGCGGCGACGACTCCGTCAAACAGGCCGCGCAACACCCCAGCGGCCGAAGCCGGACCCGGTCCAGCTGTCGGCGTCGCCTTTGCCATGAGCGCCGACATCACTGCGACGGCGAGCCAAATAAGTACCGCCGAATACGCCAGGCGCAGCCCCTGCCGGGTCCAATAAATCCGGCCCAGTTCCTGCATTGATTCCCCCAATTTTGGTCGCTCGGATCCCGTGGTCCGGGTGTCCAGGAAATCGTATAGGCCGGGCGGCGGCGGATGATCAGGTTGAGCTCAGTTTTTGCAGAGCTTCCGCGCCGGAGCCTATTCCTGCCCAGGAGCAGTTCCTGGTGCGCAGCCGGCGGCAGGAGAAGTGGGTGTCTGCAAGGATGGAGCCATGAACCAGAGCAGCATCCGCCAACACCAGGACTCCGTCACGGTCAACGCATCCGCCGAGACCCTCTACGACCTGGTCTCCGACGTCACCCGTACCGGTGAGTGGAGCCCGGTCTGTACGTCGTGCTGGTGGGACGACGAGGCAGACGCCGGCCAGCCCGGCGCATGGTTCACCGGGCGGAACGAGCTCCCGCACCGGACGTGGGAAACCCGTTCGCAGGTAGTGGCAGCCGACCGCGGCCGCGAGTTCGCCTGGATGGTGGGCGGCAAATACGTCCGCTGGGGCTTCACCCTCTCCCCGGCAGCTGCCGGAACCGTCCTGACTGAGTCCTGGGAATTCCTGCCCGACGGTCTAGCCATGTTCCGGGAGAAATACGGCGCTGACGCTGACGCCCAGATCGCCGACCGCACGCAGCAGGCGCTGGACGGCATCCCGGCAACACTCGAGGCAATCAAACGGATCGCCGAGTCCATCGCCGCACACGACGACGTAAAGTCCCCGCTATGACCCACGAACAGCACCAATTCGCCGCGCCGGCACTGGAGAGCACGGACCTTCCGGCATTCGAGGCCGCCTACCAGGCCGCCCAAAAAAGCCTGGCCGAGGGCGGCATCCCCATCGGGGCTTCGATCGCCCGGGACGGCGAGGTCTTCGCCAGCGGGCACAACGAACGGGTCCAGAATGCCGATCCGATCGCGCACGGGGAAATGTCCGCACTCCGCGCCGCCGGCCGGCAGAAGAGCTACCAGGACACCACGCTGTACACCACCCTGGCCCCGTGTGCCATGTGCGCGGGAACGATCATCCAGTTCAAGATCCCCCGCGTGGTAGTGGGGGAAGCACAGACGTTCGACGGCGAACTGGACCTCCTGCGCGCACGCGGGGTTGAGGTGGTGGTCCTGGATGATCAGCGTTGCGTGGACATGATGCGCTCGTTCCAGTCCGACAAGCCGGAGCTGTGGGCCGAGGACATCGCCGAGTAGGTCAGGCCGTGTAGTAACGCGACGTCAGGGGCGGACCGGTGAGGCGGCCCCGTTGCCTAAAACCGTGGTCCACGGGTTGGCGGTCCACGACGTAACGACGCCATTGATGACGTAGGGGTCTGCGGCTGCAAACGCCTTGGCCGCCTGGAGCGGGTTCCCGCCGGTGAAGATGAGCAGCCCTTTGAAGGGGTCTTCGCCAACTGCTCCGCCGAGCAGAAGCTCGCCGCGTTCCACTGCTTTCCACCCTGCCTTCAGGTGGTCTGCGCGGTACTGTTCGCGGGACTCAAGGTAGTTGTCGGCGTAGGTGTATTCGAGCACGGCGTGCATGGGTGACCCTCCGTTTGGTTAGTGGTTTGGTTCGCTGTAGAAGCAGCGTACCCACTGTGTGCTGGGCGGAAACCCTGCACCTCAGCCAAGGCGACGGAGCGCGTGAAGCGGATGCTGCCGCCGTCGTGGTTCAATTCTCCCGAGGCGAGGCCGCCTGCTCGTCGATGCCGCACCAGCCGGCAATGACGCCGAGGCGGACTCACGCACCCAGATCCGCCTGGGTCTGACGCGCAGCTGGGGAGTGGTGTCCCTACCAGCCCAAGCTAGTGGGGTTCGGCGCCCGGGCTGTGACTTCTTAGCCCTGCCGCGGTTGCCGCACTCAGGAGCTCCTTGTCGAAGGCCACCAACTCATCGACCTCAAGCCTTATCGCGGCTGCGAGATGAATCGCGTCGGCACTCCGCAACCTACCCGGCAGTGCAGCGGCATAGGTGAGGTCGGAGCGAACCAGGTCCACGAGGTTGATGCCGGCCAGTACGGTGTTGACCAATTCCGGCGGCAGGCCCCGGCGGTTGGCCGCGCAATGGAGTTCCGTGAAGAGAAGCATCGAGGCAACCAGGAGGGCGCCCTCTGCGGCCGACGCCGTCAGGAATTCCGCAGTTGGGCCGGACTCGGCTTCCTCAACCACGAGCTTGAGGGCAGCCGAGGTGTCCACGTAAAGGATCAACGGTCGCCGCGCAGATCGTCGAGAATTTCGGCGGTGCCGGTGGCGAGCGTTGCCCGGGGGATCGATCGGAAATCAACGGGGCCCCGGGACGCCCGGACACCACCCGATCGGAGTAAACGCTCAAAGGGTGAAGCTGCGGGCGGTATCAGCGTAGCGGCAACTTCACCGTTGTTCGTGACGTCGATGATTTCACCGTTTTTCACCCGCTCCAGGATCTTGCTGCTTTGGTTGCGCAGCTCACGATGGGGGATCGTTGTCATGGCAAACCTCCGTAGCAATCGTAGCATCGGCCCCTGCCTGCCGCCCGACCTCTTGGCAGCCCCATCTCCCTCGACGATCGCTTCCGGGGTCCGCCTGGGCGTGGCCAAGGCGTGCCGCGCCGGTCCCCCCCAGCCCTGATCCGGCGTTACAGTGTCTCCGGGATGGGCCGGCCGGGGAACAGCTTGGCGTACTGTTTTCGGTACATCCGCCGCCCCACCAGCTTGTAGGCGAGGCGGACAGGCGGCGGGATTTCCTTGAACAGCTCTACGCGGTCCGCCGGCGGGTTCGTGGCCAGCACCATGCCAAGGTAGGCCACCATGAACTTCTTGTCGAACTTGTCGATCCCGTGCTGTCCCACCGCCGCGGCCTCCTTTTCGGTCATCACCCGGTCCACCACAGGCATGACCTCGGTGACCTCGCGGCGCAGGTGCACGTCCAGGACCGCCTTCAGGTCCTCGTACAGTGCGGCAAGCTCTGATGCGTCGGCGGCGTCCACTGTCCGCATCCACCGCAGCCGCACCGGCTCGATCCGCTCCAGTCGCTGGGTGACCTGCCGGTGGTGCTCGAGCATCTGCGCGATGTGCAGGACGCAGCCGGGGGCGCGCTGCTCCAGTGGCGGATACATCAGCAGGTCCTCACCCTCGTGATGGACGTGCAGCACCATGTCGAAGTTTCCCAAAACTTCCCCAACGTACGCGGCGCGGGCCGCATCCCCCGCAGCGACGGACCGCACCAGGCCCGGGGCCTCGGCGTAGGCCCACAGGAAGAACCGGTGAATGCGGCGCATGGCCGCGGTCCCGGTGCAGAGGACCGGCCCGGGCGGCAGGGGAGCGGCGGTCTCACCGGGCTGCATCGTGAAGAAATCGGTCATGGGGGTGGCCCCTTTCGTCGTGCGAGACCAGGCCCCTCCCCGCGAGCATGGTATCCCCGCGCCCAGCCGCAAACAATGCAGGAAAAGCTCAAGGCTCCGCCCCACAGGACGCGGCAGCCGAGGAGGACCAACGACGGCGGCACGCTGGCTGGGAGCGCTGCGATTGATGGGCGCGGGCTCTGCCGACGTCGCCGGAATGGTGCCAGCCCGCCGGAACTGAACGGCGAGCTGGCACCGTTCCGGCGTTCTCGGCCCGCGGCCCCCAAAATGCACGTTTGTGCAGCAGCTGCTGAGCGGGCGTCCACGCGCATGAAGAGCCAAAAAGTGCTACTCACCAGTAACAACGCGAGTGCTTCAGGTCACATTCACAGTGACCTCCAGTGCTGGTGATCCCGCCTTTTCCCCGCACGTTCGTGCACTTTCGCTGCGAAGGAGTGCCGGCTGCTGCCAGCATGGAAAACCACGGCCGGAACTGATGGGCACCCCCAAGACCATCAGCAGCGGCCGCTCCAGAGACAGACAAACGAAGAGGTTTCCATGTCATTCCTAAGCCGAGCCCTGTCAGTTGCCGCCGCGGCACTCCTGGCCTCATCCCTGGTGGCCGCTCCCGCCCGGGCGGTCGACGTCTCCCCGCCCGGGGCCAACGACTGGACCTGCAAACCGTCAGCGGCACATCCGTATCCGGTGGTCCTGGTTCCGGGAACCTTCGAGAGCATGGAGAAGAACTGGTCCACCATGTCGCCCTACCTCAAGAGCCAGGGGTACTGCGTCTTCGCCCTGAACTACGGCGCAACCAACGGTATTTATGCCACGGCTCCGGTCAAGGATTCCGCAAAGGAACTCGCACCGTTCGTTGACGCCGTACGCTCCGCCACGGGCGCCAAGCAGGTGGACCTGGTGGGCCACAGCCAGGGCGGCATGATGCCCCGGTACTACATGGGCTTCCTGGGCGGCGCCAAGTACGTCCACGAGCTTGTCGGCATCGCGCCGTCCAACCACGGCACGGAAGGCGTGATCCTTCCGCCGCCGGACCTGGTGCCCACGCCCGATTACACCGCAGCCGGCTGTGCGGCCTGCGCGGACCAGCAGGCGGGATCGCCCTTCATGCAGGAGCTCAACTCCATCGGCGATACTGTCGCCGGCCCCGCCTACACGGTCATTTCCACCACCCATGACGAGGTGGTCATCCCGTACAACAGCCAGTACCTCAGCGGCTCCGCCCGGCAGGTCACCAACATCACCATCCAGGACAAGTGCCCGGCGGACGTCATTGAACACGACCAAACGCCCAATGATCCTGTGGTCCACCAGTTGGTAGGCAACGCCCTGGCCCAGCCGACCGGTCCGGCAGACCCGGCATTCCAGCCCGTCTGCCTCTAGCGCACCGGGCGGACAACAACCAGCAGTACGACGGCGGGTGGCCGGCTTCGAAAAGCCGGCCACCCGCCGTCGTTGGTGTCTGAAGCCCTGGGCTGCGTTTGTTTAGCCGGCGTGCTCCTGGACCGGGTTCCGCGCGGAAATGACCTGCGGTACCGTCACGAGCGCGACGACGGCCAGGGCGCCGGCGGCGGCGAACGCGTAGAAGCCCCACGGGTAGGCGATGCCGGCGGCAACAAGGCCGCCGGTCACGGCAGGTCCGGCGATGGCGCCCACGCGGCCCACGCCGGCGGCGAAGCCGAGGGCCGTGGCGCGCAGCCGCGCCGGGAAGAGTTGGCTGACCCAGGCGTACACGAGCACCTGGGAACTGAAGACGAACACCCCTGTGATGAAGACGAGCGCGTTCAGCAGGATGGCGTTGTCAACCTTGACGCTGAGGAGGGCAAGGCACACGGCCGACAGGCCAAACCAGAGCAGCACGATCCGCTTGGTTCCGTGCTTGTCCGCCAGGATACCGGCGATGATGAGGCCGGCAACGGCGCCGAGATTGAGGACCAGGAGCAGTGATATGCCGGCGCTGACGGGATAGCCCGCGGAAGCCATGAGCTGCGGGAGCCAGGTGTTCAGGCCGTAGACCAGCAGGAGCCCCATGAACGAGGCCGCAGCGATGGCCAGCGCCACGAGCGGGTACGGCTTCTTCGCCAGGTCCCGGACACTGCCCTGCTCCTGCCTCTTGGCGTCCCGTTCTGCCGGCAGGGTCTCGGGGAGTTTGAACCAGAGGAGCGGCACCAGCGCCAGGCCGGCAATGCCGCCCACCACGAACATGGTGCGCCAGTCCGGGATAACCATCAGTGCCAGGAAAGCCGTGGCCACAGCGCCTGCGTGGTAGCCGGTCATGGTCCGGGTGGTGGACTTGCCGGCGGAACCGGCAGGTGCGTAATCGTTCATGTAGGCCAGGGCGACCGGAAGGCAGGCGCCCAGCCCCAGGCCGGCCAGAAGCCGGAAAGTGCTGAACACTGCCACGTTGGGAGCCCAGATGACCGCGATCGTGAAGATGGAGAACCACAGGACACAGGCAACCAGCAGCTTGCGGTGCCCGAACCGGTCCGACAATGGGGCGATGAAGAGGGCGCCCAGGCCCACGCCGGCCAGGGAGATGGTGGCAGCCAAGGTGGCGCCGACCGCGTCGAAGCCAAGCTCGCCGGTCTTGATGAGCGTAGGGATGACGGTGCCAAGCACCACCAAGTCAAAGCCGTCCAAAACCATGGCCAGCCAGCAAAGCCATACCGGCCACCGGGACGCGCGGGTGGAGGGGGAAGTGGTCATGAAATCCTCATCGATCAGGGAAACCGGGATGCATGCGGGCTGAGAGCCCTGTCACCAGGGGGAGTGATCCACGGCATGCTTACTGATGGGAGGCTACCAAGAAGTTCATTAAACGTACAAATGTTCGAATAACGAACATATGGAGGGGAAGCGACGCGTTATCGGAAGTTGCTTCCGGCAAGCCCTGTTCAGGTGTGGCCTGTGGGGCGGAAGATAAGCCAAGGAAGAGATGGGAGGTCAGGGGATGCAGCCAACGCTCCCTCGTTCCAAACGCTGGCGGCGCGCAGCGGCAACGGCCGCGGCCCTCCTGTCGCTCGCTGCCGCGGGGTGCACCGGCGGACCGAAACCTCCGGACCAGCCTTCACCCCTGCCTGACGTGCACATCGCGGCCGTCGGCGACATGAACCCCGAGGGGAATACCGATCCGGACAGCCCCTCCGGCCGCAACGGCGCGGCCATCGCCCGGCTGGCCGCGAACAACGAAATCGACGCGTTCCTGGGCCTGGGCGACTTCCAGTACAGCACCGCCCGCTGCGACGACTACGTGAACTACTGGAAACCGCTCTGGGGCGGCACGCTGCCCAAGATGTACTGGGTGTCCGCCCCCAACCACGACTGGGAACCGGGCCGCAACGAAGACCTGGACAACTTCATGAACGGCCAGTGCCCGGGCTCCACGGACAAGGCCGCGATCAACCAGGAGCGCGGGTTCGTCCCGAACGGCCAGCCCTACTCGAAGGACTTTGGGCAGTGGCATTTCGCCTTCCTCTCCTCCGCGTTGTGGCGGTACGAAACCACGGAAGCCAAGGCCGCGACGGACTGGCTGGACAAGGATCTCTCGGCAGCCCAGGCAGCCGGCCAGCACCTGGCAGTGGTCTACCACGAGCCATATTTCACATCGGACACCAGCGAACACGGCCGCACCGAAGACAACAAGCCATGGATCGACGTGATGTGGAAGTACCGCGTCCGCCTGACCCTCTCCGCCTCGCAGCACAACTACGAGCGGTCCTGCCCGGTGAACAATGCCGACAAATGCGTCGACGACGGCATGACGGCCTTCCAAATTTCCACTGGCGGCATCGATACCCGCCCCTTCATCGGCCGCCGCCCGTCCTACATCGCAAAACGGTTCAGCGACAGCCGGGGCTTCCTCCGGTTGACGCTGCACTCGGACGGATCCTTCGACTGGAACTTCACGGCGACCACAGGGTCCAGCACGGACTCGGGGAGCCGCGGGGCACCGTAATCGGCAGCACGGGAGCGCGGCTCATCAGCGTCCACGGGTGACCGCGGCCAACGCCGTGAAGTAGGCCTGGCCGCGTTCACCCCCGGCGAAGGTCAGGCCCGCGGCTGCAGCCCCGGGACGCCGTCGCGGATCTCGAAGGAGGCCTTGGTGGACGCCGGCGCACCAGGCGTCGTGACATGGTCCAGCACCCTGAAGTCCGCGGTCATGGCTTCCCTGGTGATGCGCGTGTTCACGTAACCGCGGTTGTCGTTGTAGAACTTCAGGTGCGGGTTCCAGGCCATGACGGGGTCGGCAGTGGAGCCGTTGCCGTCGCCGGTGGACGTGATGGAGGTGCACACCAGCTCCGACCCCACCACCGGGGAAGCCGGGTCCTTGTAGTCCACTTTGACGTCATTGGCCCAGTTGCGGTGCACGTCGCCGGTGAGTACGACGGCGTTCCGGACGTTCGCGTCCACCCACCCCTGGGTGATGCGGCGGCGGGAAGAGACATACCCATCCCACCCGTCCATGGACACGTCGTCGATCTCCGGCGCCTTGTTCCGGTCGCGCTCGGCGAAGAAGACCTGCTGGCCCAGGATGTCCCAGCGCTGGGTGGAGTTCCTGAATCCGTCCAGCAGCCACCTCTCCTGCTCGGCGCCGGTGATGGTCCGGTCCTCCGCCAGCCGTTCGGCCACGTTCTTCTTCCAGCCGTCACCGGCCAGCTGATCGTCGCGGTACTGCCGCGTATCCATCATGTGGAAGTTGGCCAGCTGGCCCCACTGGATCCTGCGGTAGATCTTCATGTCCGGGCCTGCCGGCAGCGACGACGGACGCAGCGGCATGTTCTCGTAGTAGGCCTGGAACGCGGCGGCGCGGCGCTGGCGGAAATGCTCCACGCTGTCATTGAGCTGGCCGGCGTCACTGTTCTCCGGCACGTCGTCCGCCCAGTTGTTGTCCACCTCGTGGTCATCCCAGACCACTGCCCAGGGTGCGATGGCGTGCGCGGCCTGCAGGTCGGCGTCGGCCTTGTACTGGGCGTGCCGCTGCCGGTAAGTCTCCAGTGTGACGGTCTCCGGGCCCTCGTGGTCGCGCGGGTTGCCGCCGCCAATCACGTAGCCGCCCTTCTTGTATTCGTAGAGGTAGTCGCCAAGGTGCAGCACCAGGTCCGGGTGGTCCTCCGCGAGGCGGCGGTAGGCGGTGAAGTAGCCGTGCTCGTATTGGGCACAGCTGGCGAACGCCATGGCCAGTGCGGCGGGCGTCTCATGCAGCGCCGGGCTGGTCAGGGTGCGTCCCACCGGGCTCAGGTGCCTGCCGGCGCGGAACCGGTAGAAGTACTCGCGGCCCGCTTTCAACCCGCGCAGCTCCACGTGCACCGAGTGCGCGGTTTCGATCCGGGCCTGCTCGACGCCGCGGGCCACCACGTTGCGCATGCCCTGGTCCTCGGCCACTTCCCACTGCACGGCGACCGGGCGGGACGGCATACCGCCCAGTCCGTCCTCCGCCACGGGGTTGAGCGCCAGGCGCGTCCAGAGCACGAAGCCGTCCGGCCACGGCTCGCCCGAGGCGATGCCGAGCATGAAGGGATCGGCGCGGAGGCCGGCGTCGTCCGCGGTGGAAACCGCGACGGCGGTACCAGGCAGGGCTGCGACCAACCCGGCCCCGAGGCCGGCGGAGATGAGGGTTCTGCGGGAGATGTTGTCCATGGTTCCCACGGTATTTCCAGCGGTTGTACAGGTTTTGAGGAGGATATGAATGAGTGGTTAACGGTGTGACAAGGGTTGTTAGTTTGCGGCTGGGTGCTCACGGGCCTTTGGACTCTGGTTCCACTGGGGGCCGCCCGGCATCGTTGGCACCGACCCCGCCCCGCCAGCGAAAGAAGACACCATGCCCCGTACTTCCGTCATCACCGGCGCCGCCTCCGGGATCGGCAAGGCAACCAAGGAACTGCTCGAACAACGGGGCGAACGAGTGATCGGCGTGGATCTCCACGACGCCGAAGTAGTGGCTGACCTCTCCACTGCGGAGGGCCGCGGTGCTTTGGTGGACGCGGTGCGGGAGGTCAGCGGCGGCAGGATTGATGCCGTCTATGCAGTGGCCGGCCTCGCCGTGCCGGCTCCGGCCACGGTGGCCGTGAACTTTTTCGGTACCGTCGCCTCGATCGAAGGGCTCAGGCCATTGCTGGCCGGCTCGGAGGCACCGCGCGCCGTTGTGGTGTCCTCCATGGCGGCCCTCATGGCCAGCGACGATGAGCTCGTAGCGCTGCTGACTGACGGGGACGAGCCGGCAGCCATGGACCGCGCCCAGGTTTTGGCCAAGGAACCGTCCACCACCGGGCAACTTATTTACGCGTCCACCAAGGTGGCGCTGTCCCGGTGGGTCCGCCGGAAGGCTGCCACTGCAGAGTGGGCCGGTGCCGGGATCCCGCTGAACGCCGTGGCACCCGGTGTTATCGCCACGCCCATGACCGCAGACCTGATCGACACTGAACAGGAGCGGGAGTCGCTGCTGAAAGTGGTCCCGATGCCGCTGAACGGCATCGCCGAACCCATCGTCGTCGCACGCCTGCTGGCGTGGCTCAACAGCGCCGAAAACACCCACCTGTGCGGGCAGATTGTCTACGTGGACGGCGGCAGCGACGCTGTCCTGCGCGGCGACTCCGTCTGGTGATGGATGGGACCGGCCCCTAGCTGATGGCGGTCATGACGTTCCAGCCCGGGCCCACGTTGATGCGCCAGCCGAAGAGGCCGTTGCCTTGGCCCGGGTAGGTCCAGAGGGTGCCGTTGGTGTCACGGGCGACGAGGTCGGGTTTGCCGTCTCCGGTGAGGTCTCCTGCTGCGCTGATGGCGGTCATGACGTTCCAGCCGTCGCCGACCTTGATGCGCCAGCCGAAGAGGCCGTTGCCTTGGCCCGGGTAGGTCCAGAGGGTGCCGTTGGTGTCGCGGGCAATCAGGTCGGGTTTGCCGTCTCCGGTGAGGTCTCCTGCTGCGCTGATGGCGGTCATGACGTTCCAGCCGTCGCCGACCTTGATGCGCCAGCCGAAGAGGCCGTTGCCTTGGCCCGGGTAGGTCCAGAGGGTGCCGTTGGTGTCGCGGGCAATCAGGTCGGGTTTGCCGTCTCCGGTGAGGTCTCCTGCTGCGCTGATGGCGGTCATGACGTTCCAGCCGTCGCCGACCTTGATGCGCCAGCCGAAGAGGCCGTTGCCTTGGCCCGGGTAGGTCCAGAGGGTACCGTTGGTGTCGCGGGCAATCAGGTCGGGTTTGCCGTCTCCGGTGAGGTCTCCTGCTGCGCTGACCGCGGTCATGACGTTCCAGCCGTCGCCGACCTTGATGCGCCAGCCGAACAGGCCATTCCCCTGGCCCGGATAGGTCCATAGGCTCCCGTTGCCGTCCTGTGCCAGCAGGTCGGCCTTGCCGTCGCTGGTGAAGTCCCTCGCCGCCGGAGCCGCAGCCGGGCCGGTGAAGAGCAGGCGGTTGGGGGTTCCCGCTGACACGTTGGTGACAGTGCCCTGGGTGGCCGCAGCCGTCAGGTCCGCTGCCACCGCAGCCGGCGTCTGCTGCGGGTTCCGCGACAAGGAAAGCGCCGCAGCACCGGCAACGTGGGGAGACGCCATGGACGTGCCGCTCAGCGTAGCGACCGAGGTGGTGGAGGTGTCCCAGTCGGACTGGATGCCCACCCCCGGGGCGTACAGGTCAACGCAGCTTCCGTAATTCGAGAACCCTGCCTGCCGGTCCGAGGAATCGGTGGCGGCCACGGTCAAGGCCTCGGGCACCCGTGCCGGGGAAGTGGTACAGGCATCCACCGCGGCGTTGCCGGCTGCCACCACGGCTGTGACGCCGTCATTAATGATTCCCCTGAGTGCGTCATCCAGCGTGGTGCTGGTGGGGCCGCCAATGCTGAGGTTGGCCACCGCGGGGGTGCCGGCGGCATGCTGGGAGGCGATCCAGTCCAGGCCGGCGATAACGTCCGAGTCATAGCCGGAACCGTCGCAGCCGAGCACCCGCACCGGAACCACGCTCGCTGACTTGGCCACCCCATAGGTTTTCCCGGCGATGATGCCGGCGACATGCGTTCCGTGGCCGTTGCAGTCGCTGCTGCCCTTGCCGTCGGCGATGGCGGTCCAGCCCGGGGCCACCCGGCCGCCAAAGTCGCTGTTTTCCGCCAGGACCCCGGTGTCGATGACGTAGGTGCTGACGCCGGCGCCGCTGGCCGTGGGCGTGAACGTGTTTGAGAGCGGGAGCGCGCGCTGGTCGATCCTGTCCAGGCCCCAGGGCGGTGACTGCTGGGTATCGGCAACCGTCACGGGCAGGTCCGGCTCAATCAGGGCGACACGGGGCGAACGGGCCAAGGCAGCCGCCTGCGCCTTGGTGGCGGTGATGGCCGCGCCCCGGACTGCTGCGGAGAAGGTCCTGCCAATGCGCACTCCCTGGACCTGCAGGGACCGGGCTTCCGTGGCCACGTCCGAGCCCTTGGTGAACCTGACCAGGTAGCGGCCCTCGTCGCTGGCCAGGGGATTGGCTGCCTGCGCGTTACCGCTGACCGCCGGCGAGGGCGGTGGAGCGACGGTCACCGCTGGGGTGAGCGCCGTGGCCGGCGGCGGCGCCAGCATCACGGCAGCAGCGGCCAGCACCGCACCGGCGGGCCGGCGGCGGCGCCAGCATCACGGCAGCAGCGGCCAGCACCGCACCGGCGGGCCGGCGGATTCGCTTGGAAAATGACATGCTTGAGCTCCCCAGCTTTCGGCGGAAACGGGGGAACCGTTCCCTGGTCCACAGCCCGTTCCTGCCCCGGAGCCCCGGCTGAGCCCGGGGCCGGTTCTCCAGCGCAGGCATGGGGCCTGGGCAGAGGAAGCTGTTTCCCGACCCAGGGTACAACTCCGGAATTCAGGAGGCGACGGTGAAAGTGCTGGTGCATCCTTCGACGGCTCGGACTTTAGTCCCTGTTCTGGAGTAACCCCCGGGCGTAGCTTGAATGTGGGTCCCACGGCCGCGGGACCCACATCCAAGGGGGCATCATGACCAAGCCCAGGCTTTCGGCATTCAGCGTTCTCGGGCTCACCGGCTTGCTGGTCCTCACCGGCTGCTTTGGCCCACCGGCGCCGGGGCCCGCCACCAGTTCCGCGGCCCCGGGCCCCACGGCCGGCAGCACCAGTCCAGGCACGACGGCGAGCCCCACCACCACGGCGGCCCCGACTTCGCCGGCCGCCACCTCAGCCGCGCCCACCGCCCCGGCTTCCGCGCCGCCGTCGTCCGCCCCGGCAAGCCCGCCGCCCACGCAGGAGCCAACGCAGGAACCTGCCCCCACCACCGGACTCCCCGAGCAAGTTGCCCCGCTGACCATCTACTACGTTGCGGTGGGCGACAACGGCGTCTCGGGGCCCAGGATCGGCTGCGGTGACAGCCTGGTGGCCACCACGACGGCACCCGTCCGCTTCACCGATCAGGTGGGCCCCAGCGTCGGGACCCTGCTGGCCAACAAGAGTCGGGACGTGGGCATGTCCGGGCTGGTCAATGTCCTGTACCAGTCGAACCTGTCCTATGTGGCCGGCGAGCTGGACGGCAGCACCATCACTATCTGGCTCACCGGGCAGTTCATGCTGGGCGGGGTCTGCGACGTTCCACGGGCAAAAGCGCAGCTTGAGTACACGGCCATGGCCGCCTCCGGGGCCACCAGCGCCCAGGTGTTCGTCAACGGCCGCCCCATCGACGAGGTGCTCAGCCTGAAGTAACCGGAAAGGCGGACTGCCGCCGCCGTCGTACCCTTGCCTTAGGTTAAAGCCACGAAGCCCAAGCGTCCGAACGGATCGGCATGACAGACGTGAACGTCCGGGAGCGCAGCTCCCTCCAACTGGCCATCACTGATGCCGCAAGCCTGACGGCGGAGCAAACGCTGGAACGCCTTGGATCCGCGCCCGGCGGCCTCACCGGGGAAGAGGCGGCCGCCCGCCTGGAACAGCTTGGCCCCAACGCCGTCCGCACCCACCGCGCCAACGCCTGGGCAGTGCTGGGACGGCAGTTCGCCAGCCCCATCCTCATCCTCCTGATCGTGACCGCCGGCCTGTCCCTGTTCCTGGGCGACGCCACCAATTCCATCGTCATCGGTGTGATCCTGCTGGCCAGCGTCGGCCTCGGCTTCACCAACGAATACCGCGCGGAACGCGCCTCCGAAGCCCTGCACGACCGCGTCACCCACCGTGCCGTGACGCTCCGCGGGGGAAGCACCAGGGAAGTGGACGTTACCGCCCTGGTACCGGGCGACGTCGTGCATCTCTCCCTGGGTGCCATCATCCCGGCGGACATCCGGCTTCTGACCACCAACAACCTTCTCTGTGATGAAAGCATCCTCACCGGGGAGTCCCAGCCTGCGGCCAAGGAAGCTGCTCCTGTCGCTGCCGGTTCAGCACTGGGAGACCTCACCTCCTGCGTGTTCATGGGCACGGTGGTTCAGTCAGGCGGCTGCACCGGGGTGGTGGTTGCCACCGGCGGCCGTGCCGAATTCGGGCGCATCGCACTGGGCCTTGGCGAGAGGCAGCCGCAGACCGAGTTCCAGCTGGGACTCAAACGGTTCTCCTTCCTGCTGCTGCAGGTGGCAATGGTGCTCACCTCGCTGATCTTCGTGGCCAACCTGCTGCTGCAACGTCCGCTCATCGAATCCCTGCTGTTCTCGCTGGCCATTGCGGTCGGCATCACCCCGCAGTTGCTCCCAGCCGTGGTCAGTACCTCCCTGGCCACCGGCACCCGGCAGCTGGCCAAGCGGAAGGTGCTGGTCAAACGCCTGGTGTGCATCGAGGACCTGGGGGACATGGACATCCTGGTCACCGACAAGACCGGCACCCTGACGGAGGGCAGGATCAGCTTCACCGGTGCGCTGCCGGCTTCCCCGGAGACGTCCGACGACGGGCTGCTCACCCTGGGCCTGCTGGCCACCGAGACCGACTACAGGGATGCCAAAAATTCCCCGGCCGGGCAGAACCCGCTGGACGCCGCCCTGTGGGGCAGCCCCGGGGCGTCCGGTTTCGACCCCGGACGCTTCGAGCGGGTGGACCTCATCGGCTTTGACCACCAACGCCGCCGCACCACAGTGCTGGTCCGGGAGAACGGCGGCCCCGCGCAGCTGGTCACCAAGGGCGCCCCGGAGGACATCCTGGCCCTCTGCGGACCCACCCCGCCTGCCGTGCAGGCCCTGCTGGACGAGCAGTTCGACGCCGGCTCCCGTGTGGTTGCCGTGGCCACCCGCCCGGCCCCGGGGCTGGACAGGCTGACCCCGGCGGACGAGCGCAACCTGGCCCTGGCCGGTTTCCTCGTCTTCCTTGACCGCCCCAAAGCCAATGCCCGGCAGTCCCTGGACCTCCTGGAGGCACTGGGCATCTCGGTGAAGATCGCCACCGGGGACAACGCCAAGGTGGCGGAGAAGGTCTGCGCCGACCTGGACGTGGTCTCCGGCGGCACCCTCACCGGGGCCCAGGTTGAAGCCATGTCCGACGCCGACCTCGCCGCCGCCGCCAGGACGGCAACGATCTTCGCGCGCGTGTCGCCCGAACAAAAAGCACGCATCATCACCCTGCTGCGCCTCAGCGGCGGGTCCGTGGGCTTCATGGGCGACGGCGTCAACGACGCGCTGGCACTCCACAAGGCGGACATCGGCATCTCCGTCGATACCGCGACTGACGTTGCCAAGGACGCGGCCGACGTCGTCCTCCTGGACAAGGACCTGGGGGTCCTGGCGGAGGGCGTGATGGAGGGCCGGCGGATCTTCGCCAACACCATCAAATATGTACTGATGGGCACCTCCAGCAACTTCGGCAATATGTTCAGCGCGGCCGTGGCCTCGGTGGTGCTGAGTTTCCTGCCCATGCTGCCGGGCCAGATCCTGCTGAACAACCTGCTCTACGACTCCGGGCAGCTGGCCATTCCGGGGGACCGGGTGGACAAGGAGCAGTTGCGGGCGCCATCGCACTGGGACATTGCCTTCATCCGGCGGTTCATGCTGCTCTTCGGGCCGATCAGTTCCCTTTTCGACTTCGCTACGTTCGCGCTGATGCTGTTCGTGTTCACCGCCGCGCCGGGGGAGTTCCGCGCCGGCTGGTTCATTGAATCCATCGCCACCCAGACGCTGATCATCTTCGCCATCCGGACCCGGCGGGTCCCCTTCCTGCGGAGCCGGCCCTCAGCAGGCCTGATCGCCGCCTCGCTGGGAGTGGTGGCCGTGGGCATCTTCCTGCCGCTGTCACCGGTGGCCGCAGTGCTGGGCTTCGACCCCTTGCCGGTGCCGTTCTTCCTGGCCCTGCTGGGCATGGTGGTGGTGTACCTGGTGCTGGTGGAGGTGGCCAAGCAATGGTTCTTCGCACGTGACGCCCAGCAGCTGGCCGCCCCGCCCCCGCCCGTCCGGCGCCGCAAGGATACGCACCACATTGCCCGGCGGGCCTTCCGGTTCAGCATCCCCGTCAAGGTACCCCCGCTTTCGGTCCCTGCATCCCGGAAAAACCTGCCGGGGGGCAGAAGGGCACGGCGGGTGGGGCCCTTCCGTAACCTTTAGCGCGCGCAGTGCCGGGCGTTGTTAGCATGGGAAAAGAGACGCTGGGGGCTTTCAAATATCGGATCCGGGGTGATGCAGCCCGCCGTGGATGCGACCGATTTCGGAGCGTTTTTTCATGTGGCGTGAACCTATAAGGCGACGAACCCGGGAACTCCTGCGGGAGTTCGTAGAGCGGGCTGATGATCTTGTCCGGGCACAGGAACACGTCGAGGGGCTGCTCGGCGCAGTTGTCTCCATGACGGAGGACCTGAGCCTGGAGGCAGTCCTGGACCGCTTGGTGCAGTCTGCCTGCGAACTGGTGGGGGCGCGGTACGGGGCCCTGGGCGTCATCGGCGACGACCAGCAGCTGAGCCACTTCATCACCGTGGGCATCGATGACGAAGGTGCCCGCGTGATCGGCGACCTGCCCACCGGGCATGGCGTGTTGGGCCAGCTGATCCGCGAACCCAAGCCGTTGCGGCTCCATGACCTGGGCGAGCACCCCATGGCGGTGGGGTTTCCCCCCAACCACCCGCCCATGGGCACTTTCCTGGGCGTCCCGGTCCGGGTCCGGAACGAGGTCTTCGGGAACCTTTACTTGACCGAAAAAATTGGTGGGCAGGATTTCACGGGCGAGGACGAGGACCTGGCGGTTGCCCTGGCGGCCGCCGCCGGTGTGGCCATCCAGAACGCAAAGCTGTTTGATGACAGCAGGCGCCGCCAGCGCTGGCTGGAAGCGGGCATGGAAGTCAGCGACCGCCTGAAGGACCAGCCGCGCTCGGACACCGAGAACCTGGACATGATCGCCGAACGCGCCCTGAACGCCTCTTCCTCGGTCCTGTCCCTGATCGCATCGGTGGGGCCCGACGGAACCATCAGGTGCCGGACCTCCATGGGTGCCCAGTCGATGCCCGGCGGCCAGGAACTGCCCGCCGCCGCCATCCTGTCCGAAGTGCTGGAGACGGGGGAGTCCAAGGTCCTGACGGACCCGCTCCTGGTGTTCGATCCGACGTCGGCCGAGAAGCTGGGCCCGGTCCTGGTGGCCGCGCTTGGCAGCAACAGTGACGGCCACCGCGACAGCGTCCTGGTCCTGGCCCGGGGCGTTGGGGGCGTCCGGTATACGGACGTCGATGCTGAGCAAAGCGCAGTGTTTGCCTCCCGGATCGGGCTGACGCTGGACCTGCTCAAGGCGAACCAGTTGCGCGAAGAGCACGCCCTGTTCATCGACCGGGAACGGATCGCAGCGGACCTTCACGACCTGGTGATCCAGCGGCTCTTCGCTGCCGGGCTGAGCATCCAGGGACTTCGCCGCTACACCGCGGACCCGCCTGCCCATGAACGGCGCATCGCCGGGATCACCGCAGAACTGGATGACTGCATCCACCAGCTCCGGGACACCATCTACTCCCTGCAGGCCCGTGAACCCGACAAGGAACTCCTGAGCGGGCGCGTGCTGCGTGCCGTCCAGGAAGCAGCTAACGCTTCCGGTTTCCTCCCCAGGATCCAGTTCTCCGGGCCGGTGGACGACGCCGTAGGCGACGAGGTCGCCGCACAGTTGCTCCCGGTACTCCACGAAAGCGTCAGCAATGCCGTCAGGCATTCGGGATCAGAGGACATCGCCATCCTGCTCGCCGTCCAGGATAACGACGTGGTCCTCACGGTCCGCGATACCGGGCGCGGGTTCAAGGATCCGCAGCGGGTCAGCGGCCTGACCAACATGAGGAACCGGGCCACCCGCCTGGGGGGTGAGTGCATCATCGACAGCGTCCCCGGCAAAGGCACCAGTGTGACGTGGAGAGCGCCCGCTACCGGCTGACCGCCGTACTTGGTCAGTGCAGCAGTTCCCACGCCCGGGGGATGGGCGCGGGTATCAGGTGGACCCGCCGCCGGAAGCCGAGCTTCTGGAGCACGGCGGAAACGCTGGCGCCGACGACGGCCTCGGTCATGACCAGCTCCTGCCCGATCTGGTGGTTGCTCAGCCCGCGTGCCATGAGGGCGAGCACGCTCCGCTCCGTCCGTGTCATGGCTGTGAGCCACGGCGCGGAAGCGGTGGCGTAGAGGCTTTCGGCCACCCGCTCCCTGACCCCAGGACCCATGGGCTGTATGCCGGCGGCGGTGACGCGGAGGCAGTTGATCAAAGCGTCATGGTCTCCGATCCGCTTGAGCACATACCCTGACGCGCCCGCCAGGACCGCTGCGCGCACCGCATGCTGTTCGTCCCAGCCGGTAAGGATCAGGCACTTCACGTCCGGGTCGGTGGAGCGCAAATTCCGGCACACCTCGATGCCCGTGCCGTCCGGCAGCCTGTCGTCGAGCACCACGATGTCAGGCTGCAGGATGTGGATCAAGCGGCCCGCCTCCGCAGCCGATCCGCTTTCGCCAACAACATCGAATCCGGCGTGCTCGAGCAGGTCCGCCAGGCCACGGCGGACCATCTCGTGGTCATTGAGGACGAACACCCGGACGGGCAGGGCCGGGAACGCGGCCCCTCCAGTGGGGTCTGCAGGTGTGTTCATTAAGACGCTCTCATCGGTTCGACGCCCTCCCCGGCTGCCCTCTCCCTGCAGCCGCCCCTCTGGAAGGAACCACATTTATTCATCCAGCACTTGTGGCCGCCACTCCATGCCCGGCGCTGTGACGGTGGATTCCGGAGCCTCCCGGGGGATGCTGCAGACAACGCAGATGGTGTTGTGTTCCGGACCAGTCACCCATTGGTGGGACTCCTCCAGACGGTATTCATACCGTCCGCCGAGCTCCTGGAGCCGGTTCAGCGCCACGCTGGCATTTTCCCATGAACTCCAGAAGCCCACTAGCCCGCCGTCATCCCTGGAAATGGCGTTACACCCGCCGTCGCCCAGCCGGGCCGCGGCGCCCAGGCCTGCCGGCTAGTCACCGCCATACACCGCCCTGTATTCGTCCTCGGTTGCCATGTACTCACCACCCCGTCCCGGATCAGGCGGCCTTCTTTTGCGGTGCGAGGAATACCTCCAGCGCCTGGAGCGTGGCCACGGCATCATGGAACGCCGGGTTTTGGTGCGGGTGCAGGCGGTCCAGCAGGCCGCCGTTGTGCTGGAGGCGGCGCCGCGCGGTGCGGACGGCACGGACGGCGAGGTCGAGGTCTTCCGGGCGCCGTGGCAGGGGCGATGTTCATGCACTGGATCGACGCAAGGGCAACGGCCAGGACGTTCGCGTCGAGCTGCTGCCCGGCTGCGCGGTGGCCGCGCAGCCGGGAGGCAAATGCGTCCCAAATGTCCCGCGCTGCCGTCCGTGCCACCTCTGTCCGGGCCTGGTTCGCCGGCAGCCCCTGGTCCAGGAACTCCTGATAGAGGGAATCGAACCGGACGGCCAGCTCTTCGGCTTCCTTCCCGGACCCACCGGCAGGGGCTGATTCGGAGATGAAGTTGGAAGGGTGGAGCAGCATTGCGCGCCGGTGCGCTGCTTCTGCCTGCGGCAATCGGGCGGGACGGAACGTGAGGATGTGAGCGGACATGCCGGTCCTTTCAAAATCCAGGCGGCCGGATGCGGCTGCGCACCGGCGGGCATCCCAGCGGATGCCTCCGGCGGAAAGTCACTGGGGGTACGACGGGCTGCTCTTGCCCCGCACTGAGGGGACTTGGATGCTACCCCCACCAGAATGCCAAGCGACCGCAGTCCGGCTATAGGGCTGAAGGTCCTGTCATCGCAGGGAGTCCCGCCACCGATCAGGGCGGACGGGGGCTTAATGCCCTGTTGTGGGCTTTGGGGCCGCCCTAGCCTGAGATAGGCAGCGCGGTGCACGGCCGCATGCCGGAACCGGGAGGTGCACGGTGAAATCTGCAAACACCAGCGTCATCGCGGGCGTGATCCTCATTGCCCTGGGCGTGCTGTTGCTCCTTGACCGGCTGGGCGTCATGGACACCGCGGCATTCACGGCGCCGCTGATCTTCACGGCCGTGGGGGTTCTGTTCCTGTCCCTGTTCATCCGCCGCCGGGAGAACTGGTGGGCGGCCATCCCCGGGTCCGTGTTCCTAGGCCTGGCAGCGGTTGTCGCCGCCACCCAGCTCACAGGGGGTGCCTGGGGGCTGCTTTCCTGTTCCTTTTCATGGGTGCCGGATTCGCGGCCGTTTTCGTGCGCGAGCGTACCAACTGGTGGGCACTGATACCTTCCGGCGTCATGTTCACGCTGGCGCTCATCGTGGGCCTCCCGCCGCAACTGCAGGGAACGCCTACCGCAGCCATCCTCTTCCTCGGCCTGGCCGCAACTTTCGGGCTGCTGTCAGCAGTCCCGGTCCACACCACGGACACCGCCGGCAGCCATGCGGAGCGGATGAGGTGGCCATTGATCCCGGCCGGCATCCTCGCCGTCATGGGGCTGATCTTCGTTCTCCAGGCAACGGCGCTGCTCATTCCGGTGGACGTTGCCTTCCCTGCGGTGATGATCCTCGCCGGCCTCGCCCTCATGGTGTACGCGTACCTGGCTCACCGCGACGGGCGGCAGAAGGCGCACCGCCCGGGACCGCGCGCAGGCTAGAGGACCCGCCCCGCCAGATGGCAGGTCACGGCAAGCGCATTGCCGCCAAATGCCATCTCGCGGGTCAGTGCGGGCTAGGAAAGTGCCTGCGCCCCTGCCCGGTCCCAGTGCGCTCGCAGCAGCGCCGCGACCCGTTCGGGTTCCGCACGGTGCGGGGGATCGAAGTGGTGCCGTCCGGGAAATACCTCCAGCCGGTAATCGGCGAAGACGCGGGACAAGCGGGCGGCGTTGTCCCCCTGCTCATCCGGGCTGCTCATGCCGCCGAGGACAAAGAGCACCGGCTTTTCGAAGGCAGCCAGCCGGCTGCGGTCCAGGTCATATGTTTCGAACGCGTGCAGGAACGCGCTGATGCCCGCCGGCCGCTTGGCCATCCATGGCGGGGGTGGGCCGGGCGGCGGAGGCGGCAGGACGGCGTCGGGCTTCACCTGCAGCCGCATGAAGGATGCCATGAATTGCTCCGGCGGAAGGGCCGCCAGTTCACCGTACCGGTGCCACAGCCGCGTGTGCTCGGGGCTCCAGTCCCAGGCGCCCGCCCAGGCCGGCTCCAGCAGGGCCAGGCTCAGCAGCCGTTCCGGGTGCCGGGCTGTGAGCGCCAGGGCCGCTGCACCGCCACCCGAATAGCCCAGCAGGTGGAAGGCATCCCAGCCGCGGGCGTCCGCCTCGCGGAGCACGCCGTCTCCCTCTGTGTCCAGGCTCCAGCCAGGCGGTGGCGCGTCATCTCGGTAGAGCTCCAAGTCCTTGGCCACGGCATCAACGCTTTCTCCCAGGGCTCCCAGCAGCGCGCCATAGGCAGGACCGGCGGGCAGGACACTGCCGGGAAGCAGGATCACGCGGTACGGTTCCACGACAATGGCTCCTTCAGGCGGCCCGTCAGCCGCGCGCTGCCAGATGTGCTGGTTTCCTCCCGGGGTGTTGCCGGGGTGGACACGGCTACCCGCCCGTCCGGGGCGGCCGGGTAGCGCGGGCCTTGGGCTCCTTGGCCGGCAGGGAGCCGACGTAAGCCAGCGCCTTTTCGGCCCATGCCCGCGCCCGGGTTTCGTCGCCGTCGCCCTCTTCATTCCACACTTCGGGCAGGCCGGTGTACCCGCCCATCGGTCGCTCTGCGGGCCCAAACGGCACGGTCCGTTCGGAGGACTCCAGCACTTCCTTGTCCTCCCGGGAGAGCTTCACGCCAATGGTGGATCCGAACAGCCCGGCGAACATGTTGCCGTTGACGAACGCTCCCAGGTTGCCGAACATCGGCTTGACCACCACTCCGGGATGGTCGGGGACCACGCGGCGGAACCGCGCTTTTTCTTCCTCGGTTGCCTTGGGCATCTCCATGGCTTTGCCTCCCGTCGGCGGGGTTTGTCCGCAGGATCTGGATGCAGGATATGCCCGTTTGGCGGTGGGGTCGAGGGGCCGTTCACGGAGGTCCCCGGCAGGCAACAAATCCTGCTCTGAACAGGTCAAACTTCCCGGGCCGGTGCATCACCGAGTCGGTGTCCACGGCCGTCAAGGACAGCTCCTCCGCCGTCGCCACCGCCCGGATCGCCCTCCGCCAGGACATGGCCGGCAAGCTGACGCGTGCCGCCACCTCCACCACGCTTGACGACGGTCTCAAGGAACTCCAGTCCAGCCGCAGCACCGTCCTGAAGCTCTCCCCGGCCACCACGGTGGACCGCGGCACCCAGAGGCAGGCATTGGATGCGCTTGACCAGTGCGCCGCCGGCTTCGCCACGGCGCGTGCGGCGTTGGCAGCGGGCGACGGCGGCACCCCCTCCCTCGCGGACGGTGACAAAGCGCTCGCGGATGCCCAGGACGTCCTGAAGCAGCTCGAAAGCACGGTGGCGTCCCCGTGAAGGCCCACCCATGAAACGGCTCCTCCGCGTCGCACTCGGGATCCTCACCGCGATTGGCGGGTTCGTGGACATCGGAGACCTGGTAACCAACGCCGTCGTGGGCTCCCGCTTCGGCCTGTCCCTGGTGTGGGTGGTGGCCCTCGGCGTGCTGGGGATCTGCCTTTTCGCCAACATGTCCGGCCGGGTGGCTGCCGCGTCCGGCCGGGCCACGTTTGAGGTGATCCGCGAACGGCTCGGCGCCCGGGCCGGGCTGGCCAACCTGGCGGCGTCCTTCCTGATCAACCTCATGACCGTGACGGCGGAGATCGGCGGCGTTGCCCTGGCGCTCCAGCTGGCCAGCAGCGTCTACTACCTGCTCTGGATTCCGGTGGCGGCGCTGGCCGTGTGGCTGGTGGTATGGCGCGTCCGGTTCTCCATCATGGAGAACGTCACAGGCCTGCTGGGGCTGACCTTGGTCATCTTTGCGGTGGCACTGTTCCTGCTCAAGCCGGACTGGGGCTCGCTGGCCGGGCAACTCACTCCCGCGGTGCCGGAGCAGGAAACGGTGTGGACCTACAGCTACTACGCCATCGCCCTGTTCGGCGCCGCGATGACCCCGTACGAGGTGTTCTTCTTCTCCTCAGGCGCTGTGGAGGAGGGGTGGACGGTGAAGGACCTGCTCCAGGAGCGGATCAACGTCCTGGTCGGATTCCCGCTTGGCGGCTTGTTGTCCGTGTCCATAGCCGCGTGCGCCGCCGTCGTCCTGTTGCCCGCCGGCATATCGGTGACGTCGCTGTCCCAGGTGATCCTGCCTGTGGCGGAGGGCGCAGGAAAGATCGGCCTGGCGCTGGTCCTGCTGGGGATCGTGGCGGCGACTTTCGGCGCAGCCCTGGAAACCACGCTTTCCAGCGGCTACACCCTGGCCCAGTTCTTTGGCTGGTCCTGGGGCAAGTTCCGCCGCCCGGCGGAGGCCGCCCGCTTCCACCTGTCCATGATTGTGTGCCTGCTGGCGGGCATCGCGGTGCTGGCCACCGGGGTAGACCCCGTGCTGGTCACCGAGTACTCGGTGGTGTTTTCCGCCATTGCGCTGCCCTTGACCTACCTGCCCATCCTCATCGTGGCCAACGATCCGCAGTACATGCGCGAGCATGTGAACGGACGGGTGGTCAACGCGCTGGGCATGGTCTACCTGGTGATCATCCTGGTGGCCTCCATAGCCGCCATCCCCCTCATGATCGTGACAGGAGCTGGCGCATGACAGCCCAGCCTGGCCCGCTGCGTCCCGCGCCGAAAGTGGCCGGGCGGATCCTGGATGCGCAGCTGCACCTGCTGGACCGGCAGGTTTTGGACCACGACGGCGTTCCGGTCACCACCGTCGACGACCTCGAACTGGCAGGCCCTGCCGTGGATGATGCCATTGAGCCCGGAACACCCGCGCCTGTCCTTAGTGCGCTGCTGACCGGGCCGGTCCTGGGGACGCGCGTCTTCGGCGGCAGGCCGCCGTCGTCCCGGCTGATCCGCATTCCCTGGAAAGACGTGGCGGAGGTGGGCGTAGTGGTTCGGCTGGGCGTCAGCGGAGAGTCGCTGGATGCAGGCTGGGTGGAACGTTGGGTACGGGACAAGATCATTGCGCGCATCCCGGGAGGCCGCCATGATCCTCGGTGACCTGCTGGGCAATACCGTCCAGGATGCCGACGGCGGGTGGCTGGGCCGCGTGGCCGACGTCCGGTTTGCGTTGGACGGCACCGCGCACCAGCTGATGGCCGAGCCGCGGCTGCTGGGCCTGGTCATCAGCCCGCACAGCGCGGCATCTTTCCTGGGCTATGAACGGAACGGACTCACCCGGCCGTGGCTGCTGGCTCGAATGCTCCGGTGGCGGCACCGCGGCGCGTTCCTGGTGCTTTGGGAGGACATAGCGGTGGTAGGCGCAGGCTCCGTCCGGCTCCGTCCCGGGTACACCCGCTACAGCACGGCACTGCAGGATGCGGCGGAGGCGTGATCCGGACCCGGCAGGCATGCAATTAGGTATGCGTCAAATCTCCTGTAGTGTAGATCCTGTTGTTGTGTTTATGCAGTTGGTAGTTCAGGCAGTACGCGCGGTCGAAAGTCCGTGTTCTTCTGAAGTAGCGGTTTTTGAACACCCCACGCCGGAGGGCCCGAAAGTCGGGACGTTCCCTCCACCTTCACGAAGGACAAAATAATGGCTACTGGTACCGTCAAATGGTTTAACGCTGAAAAGGGCTTCGGCTTCATCTCCCCGGACGACTCCTCGCAGGACGTGTTCGCGCACTACTCCGCGATCAACTCCTCCGGCTTCCGCTCCCTCGAAGAGAACCAGAAGGTTTCCTTCGACACCGAGCAGGGCCCCAAGGGTCCCCAGGCCACCAACATCCAGGCTCTCTAATTTCCTAGGGATCCGGGACCGTTAGGTTTCCAAGCAGGGCTTGCCGTTCATCGGCAGGCCCTGCTTTTTTGTTTAACCGGCAATGGGCATCCGGCTAATATTTCCTCCTCGACAAAGGACTGTTGAAGGAGCAATCTATTAGGTGCGTACGTACGCAGCGTGCCAATCCCACGCCCACGGCGGCGTTTGGAAAACTCCAATGACGCGGCACCAGATGGGGTGGTGCATGTCCGGCACGTAAGTCGGCCGGCACCAGTTGCCCGCGCTCCCCGGCATCGGCAGCTGGCACCTTCACTCCGAAAACAGCGGCCCGTCCGGCCAGTTGTCCACTGCGTTGGACCGGCTGCAGCTGCTCATCGCCTCTGGCCGATGGCAGTTCGAGAAAGCATTCCTATGAAGAATAATCGGGGAATCAATCCAAGATTCAAGATATTGTCGTTCATCGTTGCATTCGCTGTTTCACTGCTGGCCTCCATGGCCGTCGCGGGACCGGCCTCGGCCGGCGACGGGGGCCACCGGACCTGGCATGTGCAAGTGGGCTCTGAGTCCAGCGACCAGGAAATCCAGGGGATGGCGTTCCTTCCCTCGGAGATCTTCATCAACGAGCGGGACACCATCATGTGGCACGCAAACGCTGCGGAGATCCACACGGTGACCTTCCTGGCGGCGGGCCAGCCGCTGACGGACTTCAATCCATTCGATCCAAATGAACTGCAGCAGCGCGGAAAGGATCACTACGACGGGAAGTCGTACTACAACTCGGGAATCATGGCCAATGTGGATGTCCCGGGCTTCCCGACCGTCAAGGACTACAGCCTGACCTTCCCGCGCGAAGGCGACTTCACCTACTACTGCCTGGTCCACGGCAAGATGATGAAGGGCACCGTCCACGTGCGCGACCGTGGCACCGATTACCCCTACAGCCAGGCGGACTACGATCACTGGTCAGAGGTGCATGCGCGGTCCATCATTCGTGACGGCGAACAGCTCGACGAGTCGCTGGCCGAGCAAGCAAGCAACCACAAGGTCATGGCCGGCGGTGACGACGGCGTGGCAATGGTCATGCGCTTCGTCCAGCCGACTGTCACGGTGCACGTTGGCGGAAAGGTGTCGTTCGTCAATAGCGGTATGGGTGCTCCACACACCGTAACCTTCGGCAATGAGCCGGCGAAATTTTTCGTCCTGTCGGGGACACCGGACAATTTCACCGGCGGTGACCTTAACTCCGGAATCATCCCTCCGGGCGTGACATTCGAAGTCACGTTCAACGAGACCGGAACATTCCGTTACATCTGCGCACTCCATGACTACATGGGCATGGTGGGCAAGGTGGTTGTCGTCGACTGAGAAATCTGGTTACGTGCCCGGCTGGAGCATTTGTTCCAGCCGGGCACGCCGGTGTTGCCGCCTGCCGGCGCGGACAGGCCTACGCGCCGGCGGTGTCCCCGGGCCGTCCTGCCGCGGATGACCGGCCGGGGTGGGGGTGGCCCAGTTCGGTTGAACCGGACGCCGGTGAGAGGCCCAGGCGCCTGACGACTTCTGCGGCTTCTTCGGCCGGAGTGCGCCCGACATCCACCACGATGGTGTTCTCGTCCGGCCCCGGCGGCTCAAGCGTGGCGATCTGCGAATCCAGCAGGGACGGGGGCATGTAGTGGTCCATCCGCGCCGTCAGCCGGCGGCCGATCTGTTCCTTGGAACCGGACAGGTGCACGAAGACGACGTTTTTCTCGCGGAGCCGGTCCCGATAGATCTTTTTCAAGGCCGAGCAGGTGATGATGCCGGGGATGCCGGCCATCGTGTGCTCGATGATCCACGAGGCAATCGTGTCCAGCCAGGGCCAGCGGTCCTCGTCGGTCAGCGGGATCCCGGAAGCCATCTTCGCCACGTTTTCGGCCGGGTGCAGGTCATCTCCTTCCTCCAGGTCCCAGCCGAGCTGGCCCGCCAGGATACCCGCCACCGTCGACTTGCCGGACCCGGATACGCCCATGATGACCAGGACCGGCTGCTGGACGGAGCCGGGAGTGATCGCGGCGTTCATCAAGGGATCACCACGGACAGGATCATGACCAGCGCGAACCCGACCACGGAGATGAGGGTTTCCATGACGGACCAGGTTTTGAAGGTCTGGCCAACGGTCAGGCCGAAGAGTTCCTTGACCAGCCAGAAGCCGGCATCGTTCACGTGGGAGAGGAACAGGGAACCGGCGCCCACAGCGAGGACCAGCAGGCCTGCGTGCCCGGGGGAGAGGCTTGCTGCGAGGGGCGCTACGATGCCTGCCGCCGTCACCGTTGCCACCGTGGCTGAACCGGTTGCGAGCCGGATAGCCACTGCGATGAGGAAGCCCAGGACCAGGACGGAGATATTGGCTCCGGTGGCCCATTTGGCAACCGCATCGCCCACTCCGGCGCCGATGAGGGTCTGCTTGAAACCGCCACCTGCGCCCACGATCAGGATCACGGCTGCGATGGGCCCGACGGAGGCGCCGATCTTGGCTCCGATTTTGGTGCCGGTGAAGCCGACGGCGTAGCCGAACGTCACCAGGGCCAGCAGGACCGCCAGGGTCATGGCAACCAACGGTTCACCGATGAAGTCGAAGAAGACGCGGGCCGCGCTTGGGTTCTTGGCGTTGGGGTCAACAATGTCCACCACGGCCTTGAGGAGCATCAGCACCACAGGGAAGACGATGGTCAGCAGGGTGATGAGGAATGTGGGCTGGCGCTTGACGTCGGGGTCGGCCTGGGTGTGCTCGGTATCTATGCCGCCGGCCACCTTCGGGGCATCCACCGGGACCCAGCGCGCAGCGTAAATGGCGAACAGCGGGCCGCAGATGATGACCGTGGGAATGGCGATCAGGAGCCCTAGGGCCAGGGTGATTCCCAACGGGGCGTTCAGGCTGGAGATGGCCACGAGGGGGCCCGGGTGCGGCGGGACGAGGCCGTGCAGGACGGAGAGGCCGGCGAGGGCCGGGATGGCTACGCGCATCAGCTTCCGGCCCGACCGCTGGGCCACCAGGACGATGACGGGCAGCAGCAGCACGAGGCCGATTTCGAAGAACATCGGCAAACCGATGATGACGGCGACCAGGGCCATGGCCCAGGGGAGGACCTTCGGGGACACTTTGCCGAGCAGGGTGTCCACGACGCGGTTGGCGCCGCCGGAATCTGCCAGGAGCTTGCCCAGCATGGCGCCGAGCGCGATCAGCAGGCCAACTTCTTTCAGCGTGCCCCCCACGCCGTCTTCGAAGTTGCTGATGACCTTCCCTAGTTCAACCCCGGAGGCGAGGCCGACGAACGCCGATCCGAGGACCAGCGACAGGAAGGGATGGAGCTTGAGTTTTACGATCAGGAATACGATCAGCGCAATGCCGATGGCGGCGACTACGACCAGTTGGGTGTCGTGTCCGTTCCACGGCTCTGTGGCGGCGGGAAGGAGAAGGGATTGCATGTTGCTTCCTCGATATGGGGTAGGGCGGCCAACGAAACTGGTGGCTGCCGCAATAAGTATGACGTATGACACCCCAAAAGTGAATAAGTAGGACATTTACTCCTGCCTGCAGGTGCGCCGGACTGCCTCCCAACGTGCCGCGATGCCGCCGCGGGGCGGCGGGGAGGCCAGCGCCCGGGAACACCTGCCGTCCCGCCGTCGTTATCCCCCTTGGCGTGCCATGCCGGCGCGCCGCCGGCCAACCAAAGGACACCCCGTGACTGCTCCACGCACCATTGTGATTACCGGCGCCAGCGACGGCATCGGAGCCGCAGCCGCGCGGACGCTGGCCAGGGCGGGGGAGCAGGTGGTCGTGGTAGGCCGTTCCGCCGAGAAGACCCGCGCCCTGGCCGGGGACATCGGCGCCGACTACTACCTGGCCGATTTCGCCCAGCTGTCACAGGTCCGGGACCTTGCTGCGAAAATCAAGGACAAGTACCCGCGCATCGATGTCCTGGCGAATAACGCCGGCGGGATCATGGGCAAGCGGACGCTCACCGTGGACGGCAACGAGTCGACGTTCCAGGTCAACCACCTGGCGCCGTTCCTCCTGACCACCCTTCTCATGGACACCCTCACTGCCAGCAGCGCCAAGGTGATCAACACCTCCAGCGCCGCGAACAACTTCGGCAAACTGGACCTCTTCGACCTCAATGCCGAATACGGATACAGCACCAACCGCGCCTACGGCACGGGCAAGCTCGCCAACATCCTCTTCACTTCCGAACTGCACCGCCGCTTCCATGACCAGGGAATCACGACGGCGGCATTCCACCCGGGCGTGGTCCGCACCAACTTCGCAGCGGAGTCCGGGAGTCCGTGGCGGCACGCCTACACCACCTTGCTGAACCGCTTCATGCTGAGCCCGGACCAGGGGGCCGACACCATGCTCTGGCTCATTAACGGCACCGCAGGAACGGACTGGATCTCCGGCGCCTACTACGCCAAGCGGGCCCTGGCCAAGGCTTCCGCCCAGGCCTACGACGCTGAACTGGCGCGCGGGTTGTGGGAGAAGAGCGAAGAACTGGTCAAGGTCCGCGCCTGAGTCGCTGCGGGTCCTACCGCTCGCAGCCCACTCCGTCGTGGTCCGCGTCCAAGCCGTAGATATCGCGGCCAATGACCTGGACGGGCCCGCGCACGTACGCCGGCCCGTTGCCGCTACCGCCGGCGCAGTCCACATCTGAAGCGATGGGTACGCACCCTGAGTAGTTGGGGTCGCAGCCCGGATTCGTCCCCGGCACGGGCTGGGCCGCCGGCGCGGGAGGCGCGGCGGCCTTGGCGGCCGCTTCCGCTGCGGCCTTTGCGGCGGCCGCGTCCTGGGCTGCCTTGGTTTCGGCGGCTTGCCGGGCTGCAGCCTCTCCAGCGGCTTTGTCTGCGGCATCCTTGTCCGCCGCAGCTTTGGCAGCAGCTGCCTTTTCTGCCGCTGCTTTCGCTGCCTGTCCGGCTGCTGCCTTGTCGGCGGCCGCTTTCGCGGCAGGAGTTGCCGTGGCGTCTTCACTGGCGGGGCTGCCAGCAAGGGACAGCGAAGCTTGGGTTGAGCAGCCGGCCAGCAGGAGGACGACGGCAGCCGCGGCGCATGCGCGGCCAAGCGCCGGCCGATGAATGGGAAAATTTCGGAAGGCAGGCATGCGTCCCCCAATGGCGTGTGCTGGATGCGGATGGCACGGCCAGCGTAGCTTCGCCTTCTGGCGGAGAACGGATTAAGCGCAAATCTTGAGCCATTAACGGAGGAAGCGCTGCCCGGCTCCTGCCGGGCAGCGCTTCCGCCGTTCATGCTGTGAAGAGGGTTATGTCATTGGCCCGCGGGTGCCCGTTGTGGGTGATCGAGGCGACCGCGCCTGTCTGCTCGTTGAGCAGGACCTTGTCGTTGCGCTCGTGGTGGAAGTTGAACATTGCCTCCATTGACCCGGCGGTCGCATCGGCCGAGGAGTCGCCGATCTGTCCGGTGTGCCAGTTGTCCTCAATGAACTTCAGGATCGAGGCCTGGTCTGTTTCAGTGTGGTCCACGAAGTTCTTCTTCGCGAAGGGGGAGATGACCACCAGCGGCTGGCGGGGGCCGGGTCCGCAGCGGTCGGCGTCGCCGCCGGCCACGGGGATGCCGTGCGCTGCGGCGTTCTGGCACCATGCGGCGTCGTCGGGGCTGTTGGAGGCGTTCTTCACCTTGGCGGCGACGTGGTCGTACCAGCCATCGGAATCGTCGTAGGCGAGGACGATGGCGGTGTCCTCCCAGTTCTTGGACTGCTGGATCTCGTTGACTGTCTTGGTGACGAAGTTCTGCTCATCGACGGGGTCCGAGTAGGCGGCGTGGCCGTCCTGGAAGTTGGAGGCCTTCAGGAAGGACACGGCAGGCATGTTGTCGCTGTTGACCACCTTGCTGAAGTCGGTCAGGTCGTACTGGTGGTTGGCCTGGCCGTTGTGGCCGATTTCTGCGTCGTTCGCCGGGGCGAGGTGGTGGGGGTTGGCGGTGGAGGCGTAGTACTGGAAGGGCTGGTGGTGCGGGTTGTAGTCCGTGCTGGAGACGCCGGCTACGTTGTTGTGGGTGCCCTTGCAGGCCGCCGGGGTAGTGGCAGTTGCCGCTGTGGTGGGCGCGAAGCCGCCCTGGAACCAGCCCCAGGACACGCCCTGGTCGTTGAGCAGGTCGCCGATGTTCTTGCCGGTCATGCCGGCGAGGTTGTTGGCCTTGGCGTGGCTGTTGTTGGAGCAGTCGTCGTAGACCGGGTCCGGGTCATTGATCATGGTGCCAACGCCGTTGGCATCGGGGACGCGGACGGTGTAGTCACTGGCGGTGGGTGTCACCGGCTGCCCGGCGGCCGTGTATTCCTTGACGCCGTGGGTCTGGCCGGAGACCAGGTTCAGCGCGCCCGGGGTTGAGGGGCCGAAGACGGTGCTGAAGTGGTTGTCGCTCATGGCATAGTTCTGGGCGTAGTTCCAGATTCCGGTGACCGTGTTGCCGTCGTAATAGTCCATGGTCAGTCCGGGGCGGCCGTACTGGTTGGGCGCGCAGGCGTCCTTGCTGGTGAACTCCACGAATTTATCCATCAGGCCGCCGTTGTACGCCTTCTGCTCGGCCGTGTACTCATGGTCCTGGTCGCAGGTGACAGCCTGCATGGGGGACAGCCGCGCCGGCTGGACGGAGTTGGGGTTGTTCGGGGCCAGCAGGCCAGCGCTGGCGAGGGTGTTGATGTCCTTGGGGGTGTCCTCGGATGCCTTGAAGGCAGCCGCTGCGGTGCCGGTACCCTGTTGGGTTTCGCCTGGAGCGTTGGCCGCGTTGGGGTAGGTGGCGAAGTAGTGGTCAAAGGAGACATTTTCCTGGAAGAGCACCACCACATGCTTGATCGGCGTGGCGGTGTTGCCCTGAGCCGTAACGGCAGTCGCGGGTGCGGCGCTGAAGCCGACGAGTCCGGCCGTCAGGGCTGAAGCGGCGAGTGCTGCCGCGCCGGTGGCGGCGGCAATTCTTTTTCGGGTGGGGGGTGCCATGGATGGCATGGGGTATCCAATCGTTTCAGGTGATGCGGGCGCCGCGGGGAGCGGCGGGTCTGGGGCTATTTGGCCGGGGTGACGTCGGCTTCGTAGGTGAGGATTTCCGTGCCGTTGCCTTCTTCACCGTTGTCCGGGGCCACCGTCATGCTGAGGTGGTTGCCGTCGGCGGTCATTTTGAACGGGTTGCGGGTGGCCACGTGCCCGGCGGTGGACCACTGCTGGAACGGGACCTCGCGGGTCACCTCATGGGACTTCAGGTCGATCATCGCCATGCCACCCAGTTCATAGGTAGCTGCTGTGCCCCCGGCAGAGGGAGTCTGCGGGAGGTTGGTCACTCCGCCGCAGAGCATCTTCGCATTGGGTACGTACTGGCAGTCCTGGTAATCGATGAAGTAGTTCGGGTTTTCCCACGTGGACAATTCCTTGCCCTGCAGGTCCCACTCCGCGAACCGCCGGGAGCCCCAGGTGTTGCCCACCAGGTGTCCGGTCTGCTTGTCCAGGACAATGCCGCCGAAGTGGTCCTTGACTTGGAACTGCTTGTGCACGTCCAGGGTCTGCGCATCAACCTTGTAGATGATGGCGCTGCTGTCCGGCCGGTACTGGGCCACCGGCACCCACACGTTGGTGCCGTCAAAGTCGATGCCACCGGGGTGGTACATGTCGCCCTCGCCAAGGGTGATGTCCTTTTGCAGGTTGCCGGCCTTATCCATGACGAACAGATGTCCGATGCCCTTGCCGGGCGTGCGGTCGTAGCCGCCCTGCGGAGTGGGGTACTTGGCGGTGGGTTCGAGGATCTGCACGGCCGAGAGGAAGATGTGGTCCTGGCTGTAGGCGATTCCCTCTGTGTGGTAAGTGGGGAAGTTCAGTTTCAGCTTGGACGTCTGCTGCCAGGCGGTGTTGCGGTTGACGGCGTCGAACGCGTTGGCCAGTTCCGTGGAGGTGTCATGGTGGGTTCCGGCGGCTGGGCTGGTGCCCTGCTCCGGGACATTGGCCTGCGCCGCGGCAGCGCCGGCAGCCGCGCAAACGGCAACTATCAGCGACGCGGCCAGGGTCAGGGCGCGCCGGTTTGGTGTGGAGCTCATGGAGGGGGCCTCTTAAGGTTGGGGTCTCAACAGGAGCTCTCAAGTTACTCATCGGTAATGAACCGGGAGTGGCGGCCCGGTGAACGACGGCTGGCGCCGGGCTAACGGGTTGGCGCACGGGGCCGGTGCCTAGCCGCTGTTCCGGGCCAGGGCCTCGCCGATGATCCGGGCACCTTCGGGATAGGCGCCCGGGTTCGGGCCGGAATAGTTAAGGCGGATGAACGCTCCGGCAGACTCGGCCGGAAACCACTCGGTGCCGGCGGCGATGATCACTCCGGCGTCCTCGCAGTCGCGCGCCAGCCTGGGAAGGTCGGTGGTGTCCGGGAGGCGCACCCACAGGTTGAGCCCGCCTTTGGGCAGGTTGTCGATGTGTGCCTGCGGGACGTGTTCCCGGATGCTGGTGGCCAGCAGGTCGCGGCGGGACTGGAGCTGCTGGCGGAGGCTCCGCAGGTGGGTCTGCCATCCTGGTTGCGTGACCACGTCCAGTGCCGCAGCCTGCAGGAGTCCGCTCACATACATGGACTCGGCGGCGCGGTGGCCCAGGATGCGTTCGCGCGCCGGACCGCGCACGATCACGGCGGCAATGCGGATGGCCGTTGACACGCTCTTGGTCAAGGACCTGATGTAGACCACGTGGCCGGAATCATCGCGCGTGGCCAGCGGAAGGGGGTTTGAAGTGATGCCGAAGTCGTGGGCCCAGTCGTCCTCCACCAGGAACGCGCCGTGCCGGCGGGCAACGTCCAGGATCTCGTCGCCACGGCCCGGCGCCCACTGCCCGCCCGTGGGATTGGAATAGTTGGGCTGCACGTAGAACGCCCGCGCTCCAGTCTCCGCAAAGGCGCGGTCAACGTCCGCGGGGTCCGGGCCGTCCGGCCCGGTGGGCACCGGGACCAGCCGCACCCCGGTCTGGGCGGCGGCGAGTATGGCGCCCCAGTATGACGGCGATTCGATGAGCAGCGGCTGCCCGGCGCCCACCAGGGCCCGGAAGATGGAGCTGAGTCCGCTTTGGCTGCCCGGCAGCACGATCACGTCACTGGGCGTTGGTGGCGTAGTCCCGGACGGGGTTGCCGAGCCGAGCTCCTGGGCGAACCACTGCTGCAGTTCGGGCATTCCGGCGGCAGGTGGCCGGGACAGCGCGGCGTCGCCGCGGGCAGCACGGGCCAGTGCGGACCGGACCAGCCGCTCCGGCAACAGCTCCCGGTCCGGGTAGCCGGAGTGGAACCAGATGGCCTCGGCGGGGACCGTCCGCATGGTGCCCGACGACGGCGGGAGCGGCGATGAGGGCGACCGCAGCGCTGCGGTCTGCCAGCCGAAGTCCGACGGGCGGGCGGTGCGTACGGCGCGGACGAACGTCCCGACGCCGGGCCGGCTGTCGATCAGGCCCTGCGAAGCCAGCGCCTGCAGGGCTTTCTGGACCGTCACCGGGCTCGCGTGGTACTCGGCCACCAGTTGCCGGGTGGAGGGCAGTTTCGCTCCCGGGGCCGCTTCCGCAACCCACTGCCGGAGTGCCGCCACGATCCGTGAACTGCTATCGTTGTTCATGAGAGAACATAGTAGCGCTACTGTGCTGGAGAGCCCAGTGATACAGCCCCGGCGGTCCTCCGGGATCTGGTGGGGCCTGATGGGTGTCGCGGCCTTCTCCTTCACGGTTCCCTTCACCAAGGTGGCCGTCGCCGGCCTGCCGCCGTTGTTTATCGGTTCCGGCCGTGCAGTGGCGGCCGCCGTCCTTGCCGCCGCAGCACTCGCGATCACCCGGCAGCGGCTGCCGCGCCCACGCACCTGGCTGCGCCTTGCGCTCGTGGCCGGCGGCGTCGTCGCAGGCTTTCCTTTGCTTACGTCCTACGCGCTTACCGCGGTGCCGGCCGGGCACAGTGCCGTGGTCATTGCGCTCCTGCCCGCCGCCACGGCCACTGCCGCGGTGCTGAGGACGGGGGAGCGGCCAACGGCGGCCTTCTGGGCCGTGACTGTGCTCGGCTCGTTGGCAGCGGTTGCCTTCGCCTTCCTGCAGGCGGGCGGTATCGGCCACCTGCACTGGGCGGACCTCCTGCTGCTCGGGGCCGTGGCCTGCGCCGCCGTCGGATATGCGGAGGGTGGCCTGCTGGCCAGGGAACTCGGCTCGTGGCAGACCATCGCCTGGGCGCTGGTCCTCGCCGCGCCGGCCATGCTGGTCCTGGCCGCGGCCTCCGTCCAGGGCCAGCCGCCGTCGGCCAGTCCGACCCAGTGGGCGGCGTTCGGCTACCTGGCCGTGGTGAGCATGTTCCTTGGCTTCTTCGCCTGGTACCGGGGCCTGGCGATCGGCCCTATGGCACAGGTGAGCCAGATCCAGCTGCTTCAGCCCATCCTGAGTATCTGCTGGGCCGCGCTCCTGCTGGGGGAGGCACTGACGTGGACCACCGCCATCGGCGCCCTTGCCGTCATCCTCTGTGCCGCCGCGGCCGTCCGCGTCCGGCTCAAGGCAACCGCCTGACCACCTGAAAGGACTCCCATGTACATTCCTTCCCATTTCGCCGCCGAACCCGACGCCGTCCGGAACCTGTTGGCGCACCCCGGCGCTGCCAACCTGGTGACCATGACCGACGGCGGCCTGCTGGCAACGCTGCTGCCCTTCGCGTTCAATCCGCGGGTGGGGGAGCACGGTGCCCTCCAGGCGCACATGGCCCGGAACAACCCGCAGTGGTCCACTGTGCCTACAGGTGAAGCGCTGGCCATCATCCAGGGCCCGGACGACTACGTTTCTCCGTCGTGGTATGCCTCCAAAGCCGAACACGGCCGGGTGGTCCCCACCTGGAACTACAGCACGGCGCACGTCTACGGGGAGCTGGTGGTCCATGACGACGCCGGCTGGCTGGCACGGCACGTCCGGCACCTGACGGCCTTGCATGAGGGCGGCCGGCAGGATCCGTGGGCCGTTGACGACGCTCCGGGGAAATTCGTCGCCGGGCAGCTGCGCGCGATCGTGGGCGTGGAGCTGGTGGTCAGCCGGATCGAGGCGAAGGAGAAACTGAGCCAGAACCGCTCCGCAGCCGACGCCGCGGGGGTGGCGGCGGGCCTCCGGTCGATCGGGCGCGAAGCCGGTGCGGCCGCCGTCGAACGCGTCCGCACCTGAGCCCGGGGCTACCGGACGGCGCTAGGCCGTCCGTTCCAGCAGCACCATGACCTCGTAGTGCGTGGTCTGCGGGAACATGTCCAGGACACGGGCACGCCGGGCGGTAAAGGAAGGGAGCGCGGCCAGGTCACGGGCCAGCGACTGGGCGTTGCAGCTGGAGTACACCACGTGCTGCACGTCCGAGGACTCCAGCCAGCCGCACAACTCCTTGCCGATGCCGCGCCGCGGCGGGTTCACGATCACCAGGTCCGGTGACCGCTCCGCCGCGAGGGCGAACGCGGTGGCGTCGCCGGCCTGGAACTCCATGCCTGCCAGGCCAGCCTCGTCACTGCTGAGCCGGGCCGAGGCGATCGCCTCGCTGCTGGTCTCGATGCCGGTGACTGTACGGGACGGGGCAGCGCTGTGCAGCGCGAAACCGCCCACGCCGCAGTACAGGTCCCACACCGAGGCCGGCGCCAGCTCGTTGACCCACTCCCGCCCCTGCCGGTACAGGGCCGCGGCCATGCCGGTGTTGGTCTGGAAGAAGCTCTGCGGCCGCAGGTGCAGGTTGATGTCATTGACCCGCATCTCCAGGGTGGACTGCTCCGTCAGCAGGATCTCGCGGTCGCCTTCGAGCACCGCTTTGTGCTCCGGGAGCAGGTTGACGGAGACCACCTTGACCTGCGGCAGGTCGGCCAGGAGTTCGGGGAGGTGCTTCCGGATCCGCGGCAGGGTCTGCTCGGAGCGGAGGACCAGGCGGAGCATCACCTCACCGGCGGGGGACTCGGTGATGATGACGTGCTTGAGTTCCCCGGTGCGTTTCGGAACGTCGTAGGGGGTCAGGCGGAGCCGGCGGATGTAGGTGGCCAGCACCGGGAAGACGGCGCGCAGGCCGGGGGAGCAGACGCCGCATTTGCGCAGGTCCACGCCGTGCCCGTCAGCGTCGAGGATTCCGATGGTGGGGTTTTGTGCCGTCCCGCCGATCACCATCTTGGCTTTGTTGCGGAAGCCGGACTCCTGGCTGGCCACGGGCTCCAGCCACTCCAGTTCCATGTGTCCGGCGAGGAGGGTCTGGCAGTGCAGCTGTTTGCCGGCCAGCTGCTCACCGTAGGGCATGCCCATCTGGGTGCAGGAGCGGCAGGTGCCGGCATCAAAGTAGGAACAGCGCATGACTGCACAAGTTTACCCGGTCGCCTTCCCTGCCAGGACGGGAAGGTGCGACGACGGCACTTGGGGAAGTGCCGGCGTCGTCCGTTCCAGCCCGGACGCATTCTGGGAACACTGCCGTCTCCCCAGGTGTTAAGACCTATGGAGAGACGAACGATGAACACCAGAACTTACACCGCACTCGTAGTACCGGCCAGCACGTCCGAGCCCATCCGCATCGAGCAGGTGGAGGCGGACCCGCAGGCTTTGGAGGCCTTGGTGGGCGGCCCGCTCGAATCGGTGATCCGCGGTGACTGGCATGTCTACCTCAACGCGGAAAGCGTCACCATGCTTTTGCCGGTTAATTTCCGGGCCGGCCAGCTGATGCATGAATGCGGGCTGGACCTCGACGGGATCCGCGGCACCGCAGTCTTCCTGGGCCGCGGGGAACACAGTGCCGAGGCAGACATCCCCGACCACCTGGAGCGACTCGTGGAGGAGCTTTTCGGGGCGCCGCTGGCGGCATGATGCACCGTCCAGCCGCGCCCTTGGTGCTGGGTTATGCGACGGCAGCGCACACGTCAGTCACTGTGCCCTTCCCAGTAAACTTTCCGCCCCTTTCCGACCCATCAGCGTTGAGCGTCCAACTCACTGTTCCTCTCGTAAAGTAAAGTCCTGCGGGATGTCCGTTGGCCTTAGGAACGGCAATGAGGTTCGCGCCAGTCGCTGTGACGAACTGGCCACCGTCGGACAAGTTCTGAATCTTGGTCAGGCCGGTGATCACGTAGCTGGCGGAGCCCCCCGGCCCGGTGACGGTGGCCTTCAGGTTAGGTCCGGTAATGAACTGGCGTCCCCCCGGCAGGTCAATTACCCCCAACTTGCCTTGGGCCGACAAAGTGACGTCGAAACCGGGGCAGGACACCGGAAACGACACATCGATCGGACCGGGTACGGCTGCAGCCGTTGCCGGTTGCGCCGCCGTCACGACGGATCCCAGTACCACGCCCGAGAGGGCCACGCCCTGGGTCATGCTCTTGAGGTTCATCGGTTCTTCCTTTCACTACATTCGGTTCGGGCATACCAACAGTCCCGCCCGCGCCTTAAACAATCCTTAATTGAGGGGCGCGCTCTGGCGGGCTTCTGATTGGAGGAGCATGATGGGGTTGATGTGACCCTCAAGTGGCGCATCCCGGGCAGGCGCTGGGGTCGCTGGCAGGCATGGGCCGCAGGCGCCGGACTGGTCCGGTCTGCCACGGCGGTCCGCTCGGAGAATGGCCGTGTGATGGTGGCATTGCAGATCAGGGTTCTGGGACCACTGGTTATCGGCTTCAGGGGGTCGTCCACGGCTCTGCGGGCCGGAAAGCAGCGGATTGTGCTGGCCTGCCTCGCCCTGCGACCCAACACCCTGGTGTCCACTGATTTCCTGGCGGACGCTGTATGGGCTGACCGTCCGCCGTCCCATCCGGGCCCGCAGTTGCAGGTGTACATGGCCAACCTCCGCAACATGCTTGAACCGGGACGCGTGCGTGGCGTCCCTTCGCGGTATCTGCCAAGCAGGCCCGGTGGTTACAGTCTTGTTGTTGACGAAGACGAACTTGATCTCCTGCAGTTTCGGCGGCACGTGGACACGGGACGGCAGGCGGTCCAGGCTGGAGAACTGGCCGACGGCGCCAGGCACCTTAGGAATGCCATCCAGCTGTTTCGCGGGCCTGCTTTTCCAGACCTTGCCGACCTGGAATTGCTGCGCCCTGAGGTGGACGCGCTCGAGGAATCGAGGTTGAACGCCTACCAGGATCTCCTGGATGTCGAAATCCTGCTCGGCAGGGGACCGGACGTCGTCGACGAATTGAAGCTCCTCACCTCACAGCACCCCTACCGGGAGCGGCTGTGGGCTTCGCTGGTGCTTGCCCTGTACCGGTGCAGCCGGCAGGCCGAGGCGCTCGCGGCCTGCCGCTCCGCCAGAAATCTCTTTGTCCGCGACCTCGGCATCGAACCGTCCGGCCATTTGCGGACGCTTGAAAGCATGGTCCTGCGGCAGGACGCGTCCTTGGATCCGGCTGCCGCGGACGTTAGGCGCCGTGCGAGGGAGCGACTAAACAATCTTCCCGCCGCTGTTACACCGTTGATCGGCCGCGAGACGGAGGTGGGTGAAGTCTGTTCTCTTTACCGTTCGGACGGCTGCAGACTGGTCACTGTGACGGGGCCGGGCGGGACAGGAAAGACGCGCCTGGCGCTCGCGGCCGCGTCAAAACTGGGCCAAAATATGGCCGACGGTGTGGGCTGGGTTAGCCTGGCCACCCTCACCCATCCGGCCCAGGTTCCGTCGGCAGTGGCTTTGTCGCTCGGACTAGGAGACCTCGCGGGCGAAGACCCGCTCAAGACGGCTTCCCGCTTCCTCAGGAGCCGCTGCATGCTGCTGGTGCTGGACAACTTCGAGCATTTAGAGGGGGCCTGGCCTGTGGTGCTGGACATGCTCGCAGCGGCGCCTGACCTGCGCATCCTTGCCACAAGCCGCAGGCGCTTGGGCCTGCGGCCCGAGTACGAGTACGAATTGGCGCCACTTCCCCTGCCTCCGCTGGATCACGTCCTGCCGCCCAACCTTCTCAGGGAAATTCCGTCCGTGAAGCTGCTTCTGGCGCGCGGACGGGCGGTCCGCCACCGCTTCGATGTTGATGCCGTCAACGCAGTCGTCTTGACCCGGTTGTGCCACCAACTGGACGGACTCCCATTGGCCATAGAACTTGCTGCCGCCCAACTCGGTCGCCGCAGTGAAGATGCGTTGCTGAAGGATCTGGAAGTCAGCCGGGCGGCCCTGCCCGGCGCGTTCCGGGACGTTCCGGAAAGGCAAAGGACGTTGACGGCCACGATTGACTGGAGTTACCGGTTGTTGGCGGAGGACCAGCGGCAGCTGTTCGACCAGATGGGCGTTTTTGCTGCCAACCCGTCGGTGCCTGCCATCGTCAGTATCAGTGGGACCGGCACGCCTGGTCCGGCCGCCGTGACGGACCGCTTGGCAGGGCTTGTTCAGCAAAGCCTCCTGCGCCGCTATTCGGATCCCGGCGGTCAGGAACGCGTAGCCATGCTGCACTCGATCCGTGAATTTGCCCGCCGGCGCTTTGGCCGCGCCGCCAGCGCCGCTGCCCTGCGGGCCCGTCATGCCGACTATTACTTGGGCGTGGCAAAAGAGCATGCCCCGGTGTTGTGGGGGAGCGGCCAATTGCAGGCACTCCATCACCTGCAAGCGGACGCACCCGACTTCCGGGCCGCGCTCCTCTGGGCAGCCGGACCGGACGGTTCGTCCGACGTAGCACTGGGCCTGGTAGGGCACCTTTGGCACTTTTGGGAGTTGACCGGAAATGTCGCCGAGCAGCACCAGGTGTCAGTGGACCTGGTGAATAGTGCGCCGGATGCAGCACCAGGACTGCTGGCGCCGGCCCTCAGTGGTGCCGCTACCCTGAGTTGGATCTTGGGAAAGAACCGTCTTGCCGCGGAATTCCACGGACGGGCTCGGGACACGTTCCGGAGGGCCGGCAACCTCCAGGGCGCGGCGTGGTCCACCATGTGCCTGGCGGTCCAGGCCGCGCAAAGCAACGAGGCGGGGGAAGCCGAACGCCTGGCTTGGGAGGCGTTCACTGACCCTGATGCGACAGACCGAACCAAAGTTGGAGCCTTGATTATTCTTTCGCGACTTGCTTTCTATCGCGGCGATTACGCGCGGTCGCTGGAGTTGTGCCGCCGCTGCGCCGTCCTCGCCCGGCCCCTTGGCGACGGCGCTCTGCAATGTGTTGTCCTGACCAACCTGGCCGAGAGTTTGGAACACGATGGGGACTTTGACTCTGCCGAGCGGTTGCTGACCGAGGCGTTAGCCGCAGCGCTGAACCTTGGAGCCATGGGCGTCCTTGCCGGCATTTTGGAGTCCTTGGCCGGGGTATATCTCTCCAAGAACCGCGCAGCGTCCGCCATCCGGCTTTTGGCCGCGGCTGACGCCCACCGGGTGGACTGTGGGGTCACCTTGGATGAACCTGAACGCCGACGGGTGGATGAACTGATTGGAAAGGCTTACGCCAATACCGGTCAGGTCAGGTTTTCCTTTGAGTGGGCGGCTGGCCAAGCCGATACCGTGGACCACGTGGCCACCGAGGTGCTCCAACAAGGCCACACACACTTGCCCCGGCCGGACGGCGCCATGGTGTCGAAGGGGTCATCGGGTGTCCGGAGGGCGAGTGCGGCGCCCTGGGAGTGAGACGGCAGCGGCCGCGAAGTCCCCGCGCCGAAGCTATTGCGCGCGCACCCCATAGGTGCTCAGCACGTTGCCCTTGCTGGTGGTGGACTGGTCCTGCAGTACCAGGCGGGTCAACGGGTCGCCGTCCTCGAACAGCCGGCGGCCGCTGCCGGCAATCACCGGGTGGGTCATCAGCTGCAGCGAGTCCAGTAGCCCGGCGAACAGCAGCTGCCTCACCACCGAGATGCTCCCGCACACGGCGATTTCGCCGCCGTCGCGCTCTTTCAGGCCCGCAACGAAATCCTCAAGGGGTGCATCCATGAGATGCGAGTTTTCCCATTCCAGAGGCCCCGTCAGCGTGCGCGAGGCGACGAACTTCTCCACGGGGTTGATGAACGCTGCGAAGTCCTGGTCCTGCGGGGCGGTAGGCCAGTACCCAGCCCACTCCTGGTAGCTGACCCGGCCCAGGACCACTGTGTCCACGGTGTTGATCATCCTGGTCAGGCCCTCGCCGAGCCCTGCGTCAAAGCTGTCGAACTGGAACTTGAACGGTTCGGACACCACACCGTCCACGGAGTGGAACAGGCCGGCGGTGACTTTGCGCATGGGAGCCTCCAAATAATAAGCGGTCAGGCATTACGGTATTCGGCCGGACGCGCTCCGGGAAGGGAAGGACCTGCGTTCAGCCCCGCAAATCGTACGACGGCGGCCTGCAGCGTTAGCTTCATCACTCGCCGTGTCGTCTTGCGCAGTTTCCTGCCCGCCGGGCCCCATACTGGTCATTGAACGGCTTTCGCCGTCCCCCGGCCAGGCAGGAGGAAGTGCATGGAAACCCTGAAAAAAGTCGTGACCAACCAGTATTTCCCTGCCGGCGCCGTGCTCACGGCCGTCCTGCTGTTCTGGGTGGTTGCCATGCTGGGCGGCCTGTCCCTGCTCAACAACAACCAGCCGCCACTTACCACCCTGACGTGGATGCTGTTCGTCTATGCCGCCGCCGTGCTGACCCCACTCGCAGGGCTCTTCGCCGCCGTCGACCTGGTCCGCCGCTGGCGCCGCAACCGCGCTGCTGCCACCACCACCGGGACGGGCTCCCCGTCCGCCGCCGCCGGCGAAGCACCGCACCCCGTGCAGCCCCAGAACTCCCACCCCGCGCCCGCAAATCCGCAGCGCCCCGGCCGCCAGGAAGCAGCCTAGGCCGACGGGCAGCCCCGGCTACCTGCCCTTCAGTGCATGGAGGGCCTCTTCTGCGTGACTCAACGCCTGGCCCAGCCGGTCACCGGGCTCCGGCAGTGAGAACAGATACCCCTGCAGCGAATCGCACTCCAGCGCCGTCAGGTAATCCGCCTGTGCGGCCGTTTCTATCCCTTCCGCCGTAACCGTCAGGCCCAGGCTGTGCGCCATGTTGATCATGGAACTGAGGATCGGCAGCCGCTCGTTCCCGGTCCGCACCATGGACACAAAGGTCTTGTCGATCTTGACGGTGTCCACGGGCAGGTCCTGCAGCCGGCCCAGCGACGAATAACCGGTGCCGAAATCGTCCAGCGCCACCCGGGCGCCCGCATCCCGCAGCGCGCTGAGCTGCTGGATCAGGCTGCAGTCGGCGTCGAAAAACACGCTCTCGGTAACCTCCACCACGAGTTGATACGGTGCCACGCCGCTGGCTTCGGCAAGCTTCAGGACTCCCTCGGCGAAGTCCGGTTCCTGCAGCTGCACGCCGGAGACATTCACGGCCAGGGACCGCGACGGATCCTCACTGAGCCACCGTGCCAGCTGCACCATTCCGGTGGCCATCACTTCGGCCCCGATCTCACCAATCAGTCCGGTGCGCTCGGCGAGCGGGATGAAGATCGACGGCGGCACCCGCTCGCCGCCCCGGTCCCACCTGGCCAGTGCCTCCAGCTGGACCACCTGCCCCATGCGGTGGGAGACGATCGGCTGGAAGTCAACGGTTATTTCGCCGCGCGGAACGGCCAGCTGCAGTCCACTCTCCATGTGTGTCCGCTGCACCAGCACCTGCATCATGTCAGGGTGGAAGCGCAGGAACCGGTTCTTGCCGGCAGCCTTGGCCGCATACATCGCAATGTCAGCGTGCCGCAGGAGCTCGGAAGGGCCCATGCTGTCCTGGCCCAGGGAAGCCACCCCCAGGCTCAGGCTGGGACGGAGGACGGTGCCGCTGATGGTCACCGGCACATGCAGGCAGCGCACAATGCAGGCCGCGATGGCATCAGCGTCCGGGCAAGCCGTCAGGAGCACCACGAACTCGTCGCCGCCCAGCCGGGCCACGACGTCGGCCGTCGGGACGCAACCGCGGAGCCTGCGCGCCACTTCGATGAGCATGTCGTCACCGGCCTGGTGGCCCAGGATGTCGTTGACTTCCTTGAAGTCATCCAGGTCAAGGAGCAGGACATCCACCGTCTTCAGCCGCGGTTCCTGCAGCGATTCGGCCAAGGCATCGTTGAACACCGCACGGTTGGCAAGTCCCGTCAGCGGGTCCTGGAAGGCCATGGCACGCAACTTCTCCGCCTGGACTGCGAGGTCCATCATGGCCCGGTGGGCCTGCTCCTGCGCCTTCCGCCGCGGCGTAACATCGCGGAAGCTCCACACCCGGCCCACAATGTTCTCGCCGACACGTTGCGGGCGAGAATAACGCTCGAAGGTCCGGCCGTCCCGGAATTCCACAACGTCGTGGCTTTCCGCCGCGGGGTCCTCCTGAAGTTCGCCCAGCCTGGCGGTGAAAGCTACAGGGTCAGCCACTTGCTCCATGATGAGCTGCAGCACTGGTTCCCCGGTTTCGCCGTCCATGAGCTCGGGCGGAATGCCCCACATGGTGAGGAACTGGTCGTTGAATCCGGCGACGGTGCCGTCGGTCCCGATGACCAGGATGCCGTCTGCGGTTGATTCAAGGGTGGCCGTCAACAGCGACATTGCCTCGCGGAGGTTGGTGTCGGCTGCCTTGCGGTGTGCCGTCCCGCGGATGGAGAGCAGCAGCCGGGCGATTGGCGGCCCGCTCCCGTCTGGGCCGTCCCCGGGCCCCTGCGGGTCCTGGTGGGGGAGGGGCGCGGCGGCAAGTTCCACCGGGAACTCGGTCCCGTCCCGCCCCAGCGCGATGATTTCCTGCGGAGGCGGAAGCTCTTCCGGCAGGGTGAGGAGCTGGCGCAGCAGAAGGGCCACTTCGCCGTGGAAGCCCGTTCCGATAAGCATCCGGTAATCCAGGCCGGAGAAGGCTTCCTGCGGCAGTCCGAACAACCTGGCGGCCGCGGCATTCGCCGCCAGGACGGTCCCGTCCGCAGCAAGGGCCAAAAGTGCGTCCGGACTTGCATCCATGACCGCGCCAAAAGTTTGCAGTGCCACATTGTTGTCACGGCCCAGAAAACCGGTCATCACACCACCCCTTCGCCATCATAAAGGCAGGAGGGGAAAATTGGGCGGCTCCCGGCGGGTTCATATTGAGTCCGCACCACCGTGTGGCGGGACGTAAAAAGCGCCGTCCTCCTGGTGGAGTCCGGCGCCTGTTACTGATGGTTTTGTGGAAGCAGCTACACCCGGCGGCCGCTGCGGTTGGTGACGGCGCCGTAGATCAGCAGCACGATGATCGAGCCGAGGATAGCCAGCAGCCAGGTCCTGAGGTCGAAGAACTCCGCCAGGCCGCCGCCGAAGATCAACGATCCGATCCAGCCGCCCAGGATGGCTCCGACAACACCAAGGACCATGGTGACCACCCAGCCCCCGCCCTGGCGGCCCGGCAGGATGGCCTTTGCAATGGCTCCAGCAATCAGGCCCAAAATAAGAAATCCGATAATGCCCATGTTGCCACTCCTTGTCAGTAAGTTGTGCCGGGCCCCCATTTCCGGTTCCCTCATTCAATCAGCAGGCTTACTACTCTGCAAGACCCCCAATATCACAGGATGACTATCAGTTTGGTCCTGACGTGGGACAATCCCGTGCCGTCCGTAAACTGCTGCCGATAGGATTTGGGTGTCCCTGCCTTTGTTGAAGGAGCTCGCATGTCCAGCCAGACCCAGCGTCCGCGGGCCATATTCCTTGACATCGACGGCACCTACGCCGACCACGGCCTGGCTCCCGAGGCGCACGTCGACGCCGTCCGGACCGCCCGCAAGCTCGGCCACCGGGTGTTCGTCTGCACCGGGCGTCCACTCTCCATGGTCCCAGGGCACATCCTGGACGCCGGCTTCGACGGCACCATTACCGGAGCTGGTGCCAGGGTGGAGGTGGGCGGTGAAGTCCTCAGGGACGCCCGCTTTGAACCTCGGCTCGCGGCGCGCCTCGTCGAAACGCTCGATGCCCACGGTGCCGCCTACATCCTGGAAGCGCCGGAGGCACTGCACGGCCGCACAGGCGTGGACCGCCGGCTCCGGGAGGTCCTCGGGCCCATCTTTGCCGGCCGCCCCCAGCATGACGGCATCCTCAGCACGGATGTCGATCCGCTGGAGGACATCCTGGGACCGATGCAGTACAGCGACGATCTCCGCGCCACCTCCTACGCCAAAATCTCCTGCTTCGACTCACCGGTGCCGCTGACCCGCCTGCTGGCGGACTTCGGCCCCGGGGTGGGGCTGATCCCCAGCTCGCTGTCGGCGCTGGGGGACCGGGCCGGGGAGATCTTCATGGCCGGCACCCACAAAGCCGTGGGCATCCAGGTTGTGGAAGCCCGGCTCGGCCTGGACCGGGCGGACATCGTGGCCATCGGCGACAGCGCCAACGACATCGAAATGCTTGAGTACGCGGCCGTTGGCATCGCGGTGGAAGGTGGCCATCCCGCAGTGCTTGCCGTGGCGGACCGGATCACCGCCCCGCCCGCCGGCAACGGCGTGGCGCTGGCGTTCCGGGAGCTGGGACTGCTGGGCTAGCTGCCCTCCCCGCGGCCGGTCTTCAACGTACTGCGGCCGCCGTCACGGCGCCGGAGGACGTTCCGAGTCCGCGGACCACCCAGCCCTGTTCCTGCCAGGCCGCCGCATCCAGCACGTTGCGCGCGTCCAGGACCACACGGCGTCGTACGTGTTGCCCGGCAGCAGCGGGACACAGTTGCCGGTACTCATCCCACTCCGTGAGGAGCAGCACCAGCTCGGCATCCTGGAGCGCCCGCGCAGCGGAGGTCTCGAACCGAAGCCGCGGGTAGCGGCGCCAGGCAAGATTGACCGCTTTGGGGTCGGTGACGGTGACGTGCGCCCCGGCAGCGGCCAGCCGGTCCGCAACATCCAGGGCGGGGGAGTCGCGGATATCGTCGGTGTCGGGCTTGAAGGATGCGCCCAGTACGGTGATGGATCGCCCGGCGGGGGTTCCGCCGCACAACTCTGCAGCGAGTCCCACCGTGCGCTCCCGCTGGCCCAGGTTCACCGTATCCACCAGCCGCATCCACTGCTCCACCGCAGGTACTCCCAGGGTGGCGGCCTGGGTGCGGAAGCTGCGGATGTCCTTCGGCAGGCAGCCGCCGCCGAAACCGAGCCCGGCGTGCAGGTACCGGCTGCCGATCCGCGGGTCCAGCCCCATTGCCTCGCTGAGCTCCGTGACGTCGGCGCCTGCGGCGTCGCACAGTTCGGCCACGGCGTTGATGAAGCTCACCTTCGTGGCCAGGTACGCGTTCGCGGCAGACTTGATGAGTTCAGCCGTGGCGAAATTGCAGACGAGCCGCGGGATTCCGGCAGCCAGCAGCGGCTCATAGACGGCGTCCAGGGCCGCAGTCACCCCCGTCGGTGCCCCGGTGTGGGGGTTGAAGGCGGCGGGGCGGCCGCCTTCAACGCCGTAGACCAGCCGGTCCGGAACCAGTGAGTCCTTGACGGCGGTGCCCTGCCGCAGGAATTCGGGATTCCAGCCGAGCAGCACGTCCGGCCGCCGTGCGAGGATCTCCCGGAGCATGTCCACCGTGCCGACGGGCACCGTGGATTTGCCCACGACGACGGCGCCCGCCGCCAGGTGCGGCAGCAGCCCTTCCAGGGCTGATACCAGGAAGGTAAGGTCGGCGGCGTCGGACGTCTTGTCCTGCGGCGTCCCCACGCACAGGAAGTGCACCTGGGCAGTGCGCGCCTCGGCCGGATCCGTGGAGAAGCGCAGCCGTCCGGTGGCGCGGCCGTGCGCCAGGAGCTCGTCAAGCCCCGGTTCATGGAACGGTGCGGTTCCCTGTGCCAGCTGGGCCACCTTGCCGGGATCCACGTCGATGCCCACAACGCTGTGGCCCATGGATGAAAGGGTTGCCGCGTGGACAGCGCCGAGGTACCCACAGCCGATCACGGATATCTTCATGATGTTGCTCCTGCCTTTGAAGCCTTCCGCGGCGGTGCGGGGACTGCCGCAATGACGTCCGTATAGTGCTGTACCAGTTCCGTGCAAAGCGCCGGCCAGGTCCTCTCCTGGACCGAGGCGTGGGCCGCGGCTGCGAAGGCGCGGCGTTTGGCGTCGTCGCCCATCAGGTCCTGCACCCGGGCGCGCATGGCGGACAGGTCACCCGGTTCGTAGAGCCAGCCGGTGCGGGAATTCTCCACCAGGTCCAGTGGTCCGCCCCGGCCCGTGGCCACCACCGGGACACCTGACGCCATGGCCTCCTGGATGGTCTGGCAGAAGGTTTCGAACTCACCCGGATGGACGAACAGGTCGAAGGATGCCACCGTCCGCGCCAGGTCCTCACCGCCCAGGAAGCCGGTGAATACCGCCTGGGGGAGGGCCGCCTCAAGGGCTGCCCGTTGCGGGCCGTCGCCCACCACCACCAGCCTGGTGTTGGGAATGCCGGCGAGGGCGGCAAGGTCTTCCACCTGCTTTTCGATGGCCAGCCTGCCCACGTAGCCGATGATGCGTTCACCGTCCGGGGCAACCGAAGCCCGCCACCCGTCGTCGCGCTTTTCCGGCGAAAACCGGGCGGTGTCCACCCCGCGGCGCCACATCCGTACCCGCGGGATGCCCCGTCCGCGCAACTGGTTCAGCGCGAACGTGGAGGGCACAAGGGTGCGTGAGGCCAGCAGGTGGATGTTCTCCACCCTGTTCCAGGCCCAGTTTTCAAGGAAGGGAACGCCGTACCTGGCCGCATAGCTGGGAACTTCGGTCTGGTAGATCGCCACCGTGGGGATTCCGAGCTGGTGTGCCGCCTGCGCTGCGCGCCAGCCCAGGACGAACGGCGAGGCGAGATGCACAACGTCCGGCGCGTACTCGGCAAGGATTCGCTTGACCCGGTACACACCTCCCAGTGCCACCCGTACATTCGTGTAGCCGGCCAGCGGGACTGCCGGCAGCCGGTGGACTTCCGCCCCTTTGACCCGGCCCGGCTCGGCTCCCTCCTGCGCTGAGGGGGCGATGACCAGTACGTCGTCACCACGCTCCTGGAGGTGATCCAGGACCCGAAGGATTGAATGGGTGACGCCGTTCATCAACGGCAGGAATGATTCGGCGACGATTGCGATCCTCACCCCTTCACCGTGCGCGCCGTCCTTGAAATGGCGGGGGAAAAAGCGTTACCCGGAGGAGAAGGCCGGGTGAACAGCTGCCCCGGCCGCCAAGAAAATTACTAAGTAGGCTTGGCATTTGATGCTAAGCATGCTTATGGTAGTGGGGCAGTCAGCGCAGAGCCTTAAGCAGCCGGGGCGGAAGCCGGATGACGGGAGAATGCCCCGGTCCGGACCATCCACTGCTGGCAGACCTAGTGCAACGACAATCCAAGGAGACGTCATGCTCAACAGGGAAAACCTTGAAAACCTGCTCACCAAGGGGGGCCACGTAGTCGGCTCCGACGGCACGAAAATCGGTTCGATCGGCCAGCTGTATGCAGACGACGACACGGGCGAACCCACTTGGGTCACCGTGAAGACCGGCCTCTTCGGTACGTCCGAATCCTTCGTGCCGGTTGAGGGCGCGAACAACCAGGGCGAGGACCTGGTGGTGCCCTTCACCAAGGAGCACGTCAAGGACGCACCCCGCGTTGATGCCGACGGCCACCTCACCCCCGAGGAAGAGGACCGGCTGTACACGTACTACGACCGCGGCGCACGGACGTACACCGAGGCCACCCGTGACACCGCCGGCGACGTCGACCTCCAGGGCGATGCAGACCTGAATGCCGGGACCCCCACGGCCGGGATCACTTCCGCCGCGGACACCCACACTCGCGGGACCGTGGGCCACGATACCTCCGGCCCCACCACGGACGACGCCATGACCCGCTCCGAGGAACAGCTGCGCGTGGGCAAGGAGCGTGAGACCACAGGCCGGGCCCGCCTGCGCAAGTACGTCACCACCGAGAATGTCACCAAGACCATCCCGGTGGAGCGTGAAGAAGTCCGCGTGGAGCGCGAGCCCATCACGGACGCCAACCGCGGCTCCGCGCTGGACGGCCCGGGCATCAGCGAGGAAGAGCACGAGGTGGTCCTGCATGAGGAACGCCCCGTGGTGGAGAAAGAGACTGTTCCCGTGGAACGGGTCCGGCTGGACAAAGAGACAGTCCATGATGACGTCACGGTCAACGAGGAAGTCCGCAAGGAAAACATCGAAACGGACGGCGACGCGCGTCGCTGATCGGACCGCGGACTCTGTCCCCGCCAAGTCCGCAGGGCCGGCTGGCTGGAGCGGCGGGCCTGATTCGGTGAACGGCGCCGGGAGCCTGGTTGGAGGCTCCCGGCGCCGCACCGTTTAAAGCGCTGGTGCAGCCGCGCTGAAAGCGGCAACTGCACCAGCCAGTAGGACGAATATCTTCAGAACTTACGGTTCATCTCTCATTCGCGGCTCCTGTTTTCCCGGTTGACGGTATCCGGGCAAGCGGCTGGTCGGGTTCACGCCCACGGCCAGCAGAAATCGCAGGATGCCCCTGCGGGCAGGCGGGTGTTGGTTTCTAACAATTTTACGGCGGGGCAGGGCAAAAAGCGCCGGACAGCCGGGCATTTGGATATTGATCGGTGGCGCCCGCGAGCCTGTCGTTCGCGGACGCGGCGCACCCGGCGTGACACCATGGAACACGATGAAACTGCGCGCTGATCAGACCGGAGACCGTGGCCTTCCCATGCCGTTGTGGCTGCAGGGTGCCCTTGAAGCGGCGCAGGCGGCCATCATCTCGGCGCTGGTGGTCGTGGCGCCCATCGTGGCAGTCTGGGCCACCGCGGGTTTCCAGAACGGACAGTTCGAGGTGCTGGCGCGCCTGGCAGGGCAGTCCTGGCTCCTGGTCCATGGGGTGCCGCTGGAGCTTGCCGGCGCAGGACCGGCGACCGCCACCCACGGTGGATCCGGCACGCTGAGCCTGATTCCCCTGGGCCTGACCGTGATCCCGTTCCTCCTGGCGTGGCGCGCCGGCCGGAGGCTCGCACGGGCCTCCTATACGGACCAGTTGTGGCAGGCCCTGCTGGGATCGTGGGCAGTCTATGCGGCGTTCGGTGCGGCCACCGGGTTCGTCTGCCGCAGCAGCGACGTTGTCATCAACCTTTGGTACGCCATACTGGTTCCCCTGGTCCCGTTCGGCCTCGGCATGGTGGTCGGTGCACGAAGGGAAGCAGGGTCCTGGAGCCGGCTCATCGGCGTCGACGCGGTGGACTGGATCTCCCGCACCAGCCAGCATTCCCGCTGGGCCGGATCCTACTTAGCCTCCGCGGCGAAGGCAGGCTTTGTCGCCGTCGCATCCGCCCTTACCCTGGCCGCAACGCTGCTGGCAGTCGATCTGTTCATCCACTGGAACCTGGTGGTGTCCGTGTATGAAGCGCTCGACGCCGGCCCGGTGGGAGGCGCCGCCCTCACCATCGCGCAGCTGGGCTTCCTGCCCAACCTTGTGGTCTTCGCGCTTGCGTGGACGTCAGGAGCCGGCTTTGCCCTGGGGGCCGGATCCCAGGCAGGGGCGCTGGGCACCGCAGTCGGGCCGCTCCCATCCATTCCTGTCCTGGCCGCCATCCCGTCAGGATCCCTGGACTACGCCGTCGTCGCCCTGGTAGTTCCCGTGCTGGCGGGCGTCATGGCGGGGTGGTGGTTCCTGCGGGAGGGGGAAAACCACTTTGACGAGTGGCTCGCCATCAAGGTCCACGCCCGCTGGTTCACCGCCACCGTCTCCACCCTTGTCCTCGGGGTGCTCGCGGGGCTGGCCGCCGGGCTGCTGGTGATGGGCCTGGCCTGGATCGCGCGGGGGTCAGCAGGACTGGGGCGCCTGACCGCAATCGGTCCTGACCCGCTGTGGACGGCCCTATGGGTGGCTGCGGAGGTGGCCGCCGGCGTGGTCATTGGCTACGCGGCAGGACCCTGGCTGGAAAGGGAGAAGGCCGGGGCGGCCGATCGCGAAGGGGAACTGGTCCACTAGGACCGCCCCGGGGCTAGGGAATCCTGGCGGGCAGGACGTCCTGGAACTGCACCATGCACGCCTGGGTGGCCCGGTCCGTCAGCGCCCGGCCCAGGCAGGCCTGGTACTCGCGCACCTGGTCAAACAGGACCAAGGTGGTCACGATCAGCAGCACCATCACGGCTGCCACCACCAGCCCGGAAATGGTGCCCACAAGGACCAGCCTGGATTCCTTCAACCGGATGGACCGGACCAGCAGGACTATGCCCAGGACCAGGCTCGCCAAGGTGAGCAGGCTTGTCAGCCACAGGTAGCCCACGTCCAGCTGGTACACGAAAAACGCGCCGAGTACCGTCACCACGAACGTCCTGAACAGGGTGTGGGTCTTGGCGAGGGAGGCTTTCGCTGCCTCGCTGAGCGGGGGCCTGGCCTGCTGCCGCCCGGCCCGGCCCGGTTCGCTGTTCATGTTTTCCAGCGTACGCGAGCCTGCACCTAAGCTGGACCAATGCGTATCGTCGTCCTCGTCTCCGGCACCGGGTCCAACCTCCAGGCAGTTATCGACGCCGTCAAAGCGGGGGAGCTCGATGTGGAAATCGCGGCGGTGGGCGCCGACCGCGAAGGAACCTACGGCGTCGAACGCTCCGCTGCCGCCGGGATCCCTACCTTTGTGGTGGACTTCAAGGCCTACCCGGACCGTACCGACTGGAACGCCGCGCTGGCCGGGGCCGTCGCCGCCTACTCGCCGGACGTTGTGGTGTCCTCCGGGTTCATGCGGATTGTCAGCCCCGATTTCATCGACGCGTTCAACGGCAGGTACCTCAACACGCACCCCGCGCTGCTGCCTGCTTTTCCAGGCGCCCACGGCGTGCGCGACGCCATGGCCTACGGCGTCAAGGTCACCGGTTGCACCGTGCACTGGGCCGACGCCGGCGTGGACACCGGCCCCATCATTGCCCAGGAAGCTGTGGCCATCGAGGACGCAGACACCGAGGAAACCCTGCACGAACGCATCAAGGTGGTGGAGCGCCGGCTCCTGGTTTCCACGTTGGCCGCCCTCGCCGCGGACCCGGAATATTCCGCCGCGTAGGCCGCCGTCGACGCGCACTCTCCTTTTCGACGCGCACTCTCCTTTTCGACGCACATATGCCGTTTTCGCGGCGTACATACTGTGCGCGCAGGGGAATATGCGCGTCGAAAATGAATAAGGGCGTCGCGAAAAACGGCTACTGCAGGCGGGCCCGGCGGGTTTCCGGGGAGAAGAACGCCATCCACAGCACGGAGGCCAGCACCAGGGCGCCGGCCAGGGCGAAGGAAGTGGCCAGCCCGAGTTCCGGCCAGAAGTAGTTGGCGAAGACCAGCGGTCCAAACCCTGCACCCAGCCGGGAAAATGTGGACGCCCAACCGAACCCGGTGCCCCGCAATTCCGTGGGATAGAGCTCGGAGACGTAGGCGTAGAGCACCGGGATGGCTACCTGCACCACGAACCCGAACACCAGCAGCCAGAACACCGCGGCCGTGGGGATGTCCACCACGAATGCCACGATCACCAGGGTCAGCGCGGACAACGGACCGGTGATGGCAAGGATCCACTTGCGCCCCACCCGCTCCACCAGGAGGGCGGCCACCACCACGCCCAGGAAGCCGACGGCGGCCATGGACGCCGTGGTGACGAACGCTTTGTACTCGGCGAAGCCGGCACCGATGAGGATCCTGGGCATCCACGTCAGGGACAGGTAGTACACCAGCAGGATGCTGAAGAACAGGGACCAGGCGGCGGCGGTGATCTTCCAGTTGAACTGCCATACCGAACGCAGCTGGGTCCAGGCGCTGCCGGCGGAAAGCCGTGGGACATCCCGGGCGTCGGGAAGGCTGTACGCGCGCGGTTCCGCCCCGGTGGCCTCCACCAGGCCGTCAATGATTTTGGCCGCTTCTTCCCTGCGGCCCTTCCGGATCAGGAACAGTGGAGACTCCGGCACGCTCCGCCGGATCCAGAAGACCAGCAGGGCGGGCAGCACCATCACCAGCATGGTCAGGCGCCAGTCGCCGAAGAGGGCCACCAGGCCGGCCGAGACGAACCCGGCGAGAGCCGCGCCTACCGGCCACCAGCCGTCCATGGCAGTGAGCACCTTGCCGCGCTGTTTCCGCGGGGTGAACTCGCCCACCAGTGCGTAATCCACGGGGATGCAGCCGCCCAGACCAAACCCGGCCATGAACCGGAACACGCAGAACCAGACGAAATCGGGGGCGAACGCACCGAGGACAGTGAACACGGAGAAGAGCAGCAGCGTGGCGGTGAATGCCTTCTTCCGCCCCAAGGTGTCCGCAATGGTTCCCCAGATGAAGGCACCCAGCGCCATGCCGATCAGGTTCGCCGTGCCCACCCAGGCCGCTTCCCCTGCGGACAGCGACCAGTGCTTGGACAGCAGCGGAATCAAGATGCCGTTCAGGGTTACATCCCAGGCGTCGAACATGAATCCGAGGCCCCCGATCAGGAAGATCCTGCCCTGGACTTTCCATCGCCAGGGCAGTTCCTGGACCACCTGTTCGCCGCTGGGCACAGTGGTGTAAGTATTCATCGCCGCCTCCTGCTGAAGACTCTATCCGGGCCCGCGGAAGTTCACACTCCGGAGCCCACAGGGGGTAACCGTTGCCTTCGCGATAAACTGGCCGTATCCCCACCAACCGCGGCCCTGTTCCGCGAGATAAGACGGAGAGATTTGTGAGCTTCACGCAGCATGAGCGCGTATCCATTGACCGTGTACCCATCCGCCGGGCCCTGATCTCGGTTTACGACAAAACCGGTCTGGAGGAGCTCGCCTCGGGCCTGCACGCAGCGGGCGTGAAGCTCGTCTCCACGGGCTCCACGGCCAAGAAGATCGCCGCCGCGGGCATTCCCGTGCAGGAGGTTGAGGAAGTCACCGGTTCGCCCGAGATGCTGGACGGCCGCGTCAAGACCCTGCACCCGCGCGTCCACGGTGGCATCCTGGCGGACCGCCGCGTCCCGGCGCACATGGAAACCCTCGCCAGCATGGACATCGAAGCCTTCGACCTGGTGGTTGTGAACCTCTACCCGTTCGTGGAAACCGTCAAGTCCGGTGCCGCGCAGGACGACGTCGTGGAGCAGATCGATATCGGCGGCCCCGCCATGGTGCGCTCGGCCGCGAAGAACCACGCCGCCGTCGCCATCGTGGTGGACCCGTCCTTCTACGGCCAGGTGGTGGAGGCCGCAGCGGAAGGCGGCTTCGACCTGAAAACCCGACGCCGCCTCGCCGCCAAGGCCTTCGCCCACACCGCCGCCTACGACAATGCAGTGGCCACCTGGACCGCCAGCCAGTTCCTGGACGAGGACGGCGACGGCGTCATCGACTGGCCTGCCTACGCCGGCCTGTCCCTGGAGCGCTCCGAGGTCCTCCGCTACGGCGAGAACCCGCACCAGCAGGCCGCCCTGTATGTGGACAAGGCCGCCCCGGTGGGCATCGCCCAGGCGGACCAGCTGCACGGCAAGGCCATGAGCTACAACAACTTCGTTGACGCCGACGCCGCCCTGCGCGCCGCCTACGACTTCAGTGAGCCCGCCGTCGCCGTCATCAAGCACGCCAACCCGTGCGGCGTCGCCGTCGGCTCCAAGGACGCCGCGGACCCCATCGCCGACGCCCACGCCAAGGCCCACGCCTGCGATCCCGTCTCTGCATTCGGCGGCGTCATCGCAGCGAACCGCACGGTGACCGCCGGCATGGCCAACACCGTCAAGGACATCTTCACCGAGGTGGTCATCGCACCCGGCTTCGAGCCTGAGGCGGTGGAAATCCTCTCCAAGAAGAAGAACATCCGCCTGCTGGCCCTGCCCGAGGGATACGGCCGGTACCCCACGGAGTTCCGCCAGGTCTCCGGCGGCATGCTGGTCCAGGTCAGCGACAAGGTGGACGCCGATGGCGACAACCCCGCCAACTGGACCCTCGCCGCCGGTGAGGCCGCGGATGAGAAGACCCTCGCGGACCTCGCCTTCGCCTGGACTGCGTGCCGGGCCGCGAAGTCGAACGCCATCCTCATTGCCGACAACGGCGCAGCCGTGGGGATCGGCATGGGCCAGGTTAACAGGCTCGATTCCTGCCGCCTCGCGGTGGAGCGGGCCAACACGCTGGGCGTCACGGTGGAGTCCGACGTCGACGGTGCCGGCGGCGCCTCCAACGCGGATGCGAGCGGCGCACCTGAGCGTGCCCGCGGTGCCGTGGCCGCCTCGGACGCGTTCTTCCCGTTCGCCGACGGCCTGCAGATCCTGATCGACGCCGGTGTCCGCGCCGTGGTGCAGCCGGGCGGTTCTGTCCGGGACGAGGAAGTCATCGCAGCAGCGAACGCTGCCGGCATCACCATGTACTTCACGGGAGCCCGCCACTTCTTCCACTAATCCCCACCGCCGGGTTTCAACAGACGACGGCGCCCGTCCCCTGCATAGGGGACGGGCGCCGTCGTTGTGTTTCGGCTTAGTCCTGGCCGGCAGGAGGTTCGGGCTCCGGAAGCTGAATCTCCCGGGGCTTCGCCGCCGCCATTCGCTCGTCTGTCCAGTACTCGAGGACTTCCTCGGGCGACTGGTTCAAGTCCACGTGGCTGACGGGGTCCTGGTCCGGTGCGGGTTCTTTAGGATTTCGCGGCATTGGTGTACGTCGTCTCGATGACGGAGCCCCAGTATGGGCCGTACATCACTGCGGAGCCGTTGTAGCCGTAGCTGTTGATGGAGTTCTGCAGGCCATCGGGACCGTTGCCGATGAACCACGGACCACCGGAGGAACCGCCGGTCATGTCGCAGGGAATGCCCTGGGTGTTGAACTGGGGGTTGTTGGAATCATTTGACGCCGTCCCGGTGCAGCTCTTGAGGGTCTCCCCGTTGAAGGGCGCCGCTGCCGGGTAGCCGTAGGACGTGTAGGTCAGGCCCCGTGCCTGGTTGAAGGCCGTGCCGGAGCCGCCGACGACGTCGGTCAGCTTCCGCCCCTTGGCATCAGGGTTCATCACGGCGAAGCCGGTGTCATACGTCATGTCGCCGTTGGAAGCCCACTGGGTGGGGGCATACAGGGCTTTGGCGGTCCATTTGCCGTAAGGGGCTGCCCCGTTGTCATACGCGGGGACGAAGACGAAGTTGGTGGCGTACGCGCCCGGGCCTTCATTCACGCAGTGGCCGGCCGTTGCCACAGTGCTGCGGTTGGTCGAGGTGACGGCGTTGCCGGAGCACACATAGTTCGTTCCGCCGAGCGTGAAGAAGACCTTGCCGATGTGGGAGACGGGGTTCGCGCTCTGGGCCAGCGTGGGTTTGCCCTTGGTGGCTTTGGTGGAGGACGGCTTGCCTTTCTCCACCAGTGCAGGGTTTGAACGGTTGCCGCGTTCCAGGGCCTTGCCGGCCAGCGTGTCACCAGGGACGGCGCCCTGCATCCGCTCGGGAGTCCAGTAATCGGCTGCAGCCCCCGCGTCGAGCGTGACGCTGGCCACCGACGGCGCTTCGTTACCGTCCGACGGCGCCGGGTCGGCAGAGGCGCCACCGGCAGCAGTGAGGGTGAGCACGGCAGCCGCCGAAAGAGTCAGGAGGCCGGAAGCCAGAGACCTGGTGCGTGTCATTGTTGTCCTGTCTGGAAGGGGGGTGGGCCCTGGGGCGGGAGTGACGTAGCGAACTTATCGTCACCCGGCAAGTTTGTACACAGTAGTGAGGTATCAATAGCTGCCAGTCACCCTTTTCCCCGCCCCACCCGCACCGTATGCAGAACGTTGGCCGCGGCACCCGGCACCCGGGCCCAGCGCCGTCGTCGGCCGTTCTCCATCGCTGTAATCCTGCTCACCGCCGGGGTAACGCTGGGACCCGGGTACGGTTCAAAGCCGGGTCCTCAGGTAAGTTGTACATGGTGAAATAGACCGAATTTTTCACAACCAAGCCGACCCACAGGGAGACGCCCGCGCATGTCCAAGATTATCTACACCCACACCGACGAAGCGCCGATGCTGGCTACCTATTCGTTCCTGCCCATCATCGAGGCGTTCGCTTCGACAGCAGGTGTGGAGGTGGAGACCCGCGACATTTCGCTCGCCGGCCGCATCATCGCCGTCTTCGGCGACTACCTGACCCCGAGCAGCAGATCGGTGACGCCCTTGCTGAACTCGGTGAGCTGGCGAAGACGCCGGAAGCCAACATCATCAAACTGCCCAACATCAGCGCGTCCATCCCGCAGCTGAAGGCCGCCATTGCAGAGCTGCAGGGCCAGGGCTACGCGCTGCCGGATTACCCGGACAATCCCTCCTCGGACGAGGAAACCGCCATCCGCTCGCGCTACGACAAGATCAAGGGCTCCGCCGTGAATCCGGTCCTGCGCGAAGGCAACTCGGACCGCCGCGCTCCGCTGTCCGTCAAGAACTACGCCCGCCAGAACCCGCACTCCATGGGCGCCTGGAGCGCGGACTCCAAGACCAACGTGGCCACCATGGGCCAGGACGACTTCCGCTCCAACGAGAAGTCCGTGGTCATCGAGGCCGACGGCAACATCGCCATCCAGCTGGTCCGCGAGGACGGCTCGGTCAAGGTCCTGAAGAAGGCGTTCCCCGTCCTGGCCGGTGAAGTAATCGACGGAACCGTGATGCGCGCCGCCGCACTGGACGAGTTCCTCAAGGCCCAGGTTGCCCGCGCCAAGGAAGAGGGCGTGCTGTTCTCCGCCCACCTGAAGGCCACCATGATGAAGGTCTCGGACCCCATCATCTTCGGCCACGTGGTGAAGGCATACTTCTCCGAGCTGTTTGAGACCTACGGCAAGCAGCTTTCCGCCGCCGGCATCAGCCCCAACAACGGTCTCGCAGCCATCCTGAGCAGCCTCGAGGACCTGCCGGCGGATGTCCGCGAGGGCGTGCAGAGCCTGATCAAGAAGGGCCTGGAAGACGGACCCGCGCTGGCCATGGTGGACTCCGACAAGGGCATCACCAGCCTGAACGTGCCCTCCGACATCATTGTGGACGCCTCCATGCCGGCCATGATCCGCACCTCCGGCCACATGTGGGGCCCGGACGGCAAGGAAGCCGACACCCTCGCCGTCCTGCCGGACAGCTCCTACGCCGGCATCTACCAGGTGGTCATCGACGACTGCCGCGCCAACGGCGCCTACGACCCCACCACCATGGGCACCGTCCCGAACGTGGGCCTCATGGCGCAGGCCGCTGAGGAATACGGCAGCCACGACAAGACGTTCGAAATCCAGGAAGCCGGCAAGGTGCAGATCGTTGACGGCAACGGCAACGTCCTGCTGGAACACGAAGTTTCCGTCAATGACATCTGGCGTGCCTGCCAGACCAAGGACGCACCCATCCGCGACTGGGTCAAGCTGGCCGTCACCCGCGCCCGCGCCTCGCAGACCCCCGCCGTGTTCTGGCTGGACGAGGAGCGTGCACACGACGCCAACCTCATCGCCAAGGTCAACGAGTACCTGAAGGACCACGACACCGAGGGCCTGGACCTGCAGATCATGTCGCCGGTCAAGGCCACCGCCTTCACCCTCGAGCGCATCCGCAAGGGCGAGGACACCATCTCCGTCACGGGCAACGTGCTCCGCGACTACCTCACGGACCTGTTCCCCATCCTGGAACTGGGCACCAGCGCCAAGATGCTCTCGGTTGTTCCGCTGATGAACGGAGGCGGACTGTTCGAGACCGGCGCCGGCGGATCCGCCCCCAAGCACGTCCAGCAGCTGCTGAAGGAAAATCACCTGCGCTGGGACAGCCTGGGTGAGTTCCTGGCCCTGGCCGTGAGCTTCGAGCACCTGGCCACCACCACCGGCAACGCACGCGCCCAGGTCCTGGCCGACACCCTGGACCGCGCCACCGGCACGTTCCTGCTGGAGAACAAGTCCCCGAGCCGCCGCGCCGGCGAACTGGACAACCGTGGCAGCCACTACTTCCTGGCCCGCTACTGGGCAGAGGAACTGGCCAAGCAGACGGACGACGCCGACCTGGCCGCCGCGTTCAGCACGGTCGCCAACGAGCTTTCCTCCAAGGAGGAAACCATCGTCGGTGAGCTGGCCGAGGTCCAGGGCTCACCCGTGGACATCGGAGGCTACTACCGCCCGGATGATGCCAAGGCTTCGTCCGTGATGCGTCCTTCCGCCACGCTGAACAAGGTCATCGCCAGCCTGGCCTAGCACCTGCCGTTCCGGCACAAAGAAGCGGTGCTCCGGTTTTTCACCGGAGCACCGCTTCTTTTTGCTTTGCTGCCTGCTGGAGGCGGACCTAGTTCTTGCCCTTGCCCTTGTCGCTGTTGTTCTGCCCTGCATCCTTGCCGTTGCCCGACGAGTTTCCTTGCGCCGGTGCCGGCGCGGGGGCTGGCTGCGAGGCGGGGCCAGGCGCGGGTGAAGAAGCCTGTGCTGCCTGGCTGGCGGCGATCCGGGCGTCTTCGGCAGCCTTTGCGGCCGCTGCCTGCGCGCTGATGGCTTCGTTGAGGTCTGCCCGGACAGCCGTCGCCACGGTGGTGATGCTGCGGCGCCTCTCCTCGGAAACCTGGCCCTTGGCCTGGGCCGCGGAAAGGTCCGCCTCCAGGCCCTCGAGTGCCTTCAGCGCGGCTGCGGGATCGTTTTGGGACGACGCCTGGGTTACTTCAAGTACCCGTGCCTGGAGCTGGGTTGCGGCCTCGCGCTGCAGCCCGGCCCCGGGCGCGGCGCAGGCACTGAGCAGGGCCGCCGCCAGCGCAGCCGCGGCGCAGGCCAGCAGCAGCCGGCCCGCCGGGGCCTGCCTCAGGATCACGGCGCCACGCTCTTCTGGAGTTCCTGCAGATGGTCACCCAGGACGCCGGTCACGGTGGGATAAGGGACGACGTCGGCCGGGCGGGCGGAGATGCTCATCAGCACCGCAGCGGCGGCTGCGGCAACCACCAGGACACCCACCACCACGGCCAGCCAGATACGCCGGCTCCGGGTGAGGCGCGGCTTTGCAGCGGACGTGCCAGCCTCTGTTCCGGGGGCAGGGTCTGTAGTCCTGGGTGCCGCCGCGGCCTCCCGCACGTCTTCCACCGATTCTTCTGCGGTAATGGAGGGAGGGTGGAAGGGCATGGCCGGCAGTACACGGGTCGTTTCCGGCGCCAGCTCTCCCGGCGTCGACGCGGGGGAGACCAGCGCCTGGCGCAGCACCGTTTCAATGTCAGCGGCGGCTGGCCGTTCCAGCGGCTCGATAGCCGTCATGGAACGGATCAGGCCGGCCCATTCGGAGGGGACGTCGTCGGGAATTTCCGGGGCCCGGTGGAGCCGGGCAACCGCCGACTCCACGGCACTGCCGGGGTATTCCACGGTGCCTTTGATGCATTCGAGCAGCACCAGTCCCAAAGAGTAAATGTCCGTGGCCGACGACAAGGGTTTGCCCAGGGCCTGCTCCGGGCTGAGGTAGGCGGCGGTGCCCACCATGGTTCCCGTAGCCGTAAGCCGGGTGGAATCCACAATCCTCGCGATGCCGAAATCCGTGAGCTTGGGCCGAATCGGCTCACCGGGCCGGATCTGGACCAGGAGGATGTTGCCCGGTTTGATGTCGCGGTGGATGATGCCCAGCCCGTGCACGTAGGCCAGGGCATCGGCGATGCCGGCGCCGATGACGGCCAGTTCCTCCAACGGAACCGTGCTGTGGCGGATGCGGCTGCGAAGGTCCTGGCCCTCCACCAGTTCCATGGTCAGGAACGGCCGGGGCTCATCCGGAATACGGTCATCGATGCCCGCATCGAAAAGTGTCACCAAGCCCGGGTGGTTGAGCGTTGCCAGGAGCTGGATTTCGGCTTCCTGCCGCTTGAGCTCGTCCGCGTCCGGGGCCTGCGGGGCGAAGAGCTTCAAAGCCACATCGCGGCCCAGGTTTTCGTCCCGCGCACAGTACACCGACGACATTCCGCCACGGCCTACGACCTCACCCAAACGGTAGCGACCGCCGACCACTTCATTCTTGATGGAGCTAGGCGATTCCGCCACCATGACCGTTCCTCCCGGTGCGCTGCGGCACTGTCGTACCTCAAATTATACGGGCGGTGGGGCGGAACCGGCGATTGACCTAGGCTTTCGCCGTCGGGCACGCCGACGGCCCGGCGGCGATTCTCGAACACATTCGCCGCCGGACCATCGGCTACAAGGACATGTGTGCTGATGACATGTTTTATGCAGGTAATGCGTTTCGGGCTTGCTGACCTCCTTCCGCCAGCCCGCTGCGTGCCGCCGCTTCAGGCGCACAGGTGCGGGCACGTATCTTTCTGTGGTTAACCGCTACGAAACCTTGCGCCTGCGGAGCACCAGGATCCCGGCGGCCAGGAGCAGCAGGGCCAGGGGAACCAGCGATCCGTCCCAGCCCGTGTTGGCGAGGGCCGCGTGGGCCCCTGTAGCGGTACCGGCCGCCGGGTTGCCATTGGTGGTGGCAGCCCGTGGCGCCGTCACAGGGGCGATTGCCCCGCTGACTGCGCTGGAACCGGCCGGTGCTGCCGTGAAGCCGTCGACGCCTGTGGTCCCGGATCCGTCGGTGGGGTCATCGCTCGGGGTGCCGTTGCCGGTGCTGTTGTCCGCGCCGGGGTCAGGGGTGCCAGTGTCACCGGTGGTGCCGTCACCCGGGGCGGTGGTACCCGGATCCGAGGTCCCCGGAGTGCCCGTGGTGTTGTCACCGCTGAGCCCGATCCCCAGGTCAATGCTGAGATCGGCGACAGCATCGGGGCCGCCGTTGCCTGCGGTTCCGGCGCCTACACCTGCACCAAGGTCCACGTTGGCGTCGGCGGCGAGGTCCGCCGTGGTTCCGGTGCCGGTGGCGGGGTTGTTGGTGCCGCCAAGCCCGAGACTGAGGTCCGCTGCGGCGGTCAGGTCGGTGGTGCCGTTGGTTGCGGGGTCGGTGGTTGTGACGTTGCCGAGTCCGAGATTGACGTCGGCTGCGGCGGTCAGGTCGGTGGTGCCGTTGGTTGCGGGGTCGGTGGTTGCGACGTTGCCGAGTCCGAGATTGACGTCGGCTGCGGCGGTTAGGTCGGTGGTGCCGTTGGTTGCGGGATCTGTGGCAGCCACAGCCCCCAGCCCCAGGTTGACGTCCGCTGCGGCTGCCAGGTCGGTGGCGCCGGTGGTAGCGGGATCAGTGGCGGCCACAGTCCCCAGCCCCAGGTTGACATCCACTGCGGCGGCGACACCTGTTGATCCGGCCGGCGTTGGGTCACCCAGCAGGCCCAACGACGTCGAGTCAGCGGGTGCCGCCGCCGAGATGAGGGCGGAGGCAGAGAGGTCCGTCCCGCTGGTGGCGTCCGCCGCATTGGCCGTGGCGCAGCCGAAGGCCAGGAGGCCGCCGGCAAAGAGGGTGCTCAGCAGCCCCCTGCGAAGTCTGCAGTTCATGGTGTTTACTCCTGGAATAGTTGAGTGTCCGGGGGCTGGACAGCCGCCCGTAGAGCCGCGTGCTGCCCGTGGGAGGGCAGGGGGCATCAACTAGTCAGGAGAAGAGCCGGGGTCGAATGACACCGGCGAGGGGACGTGCCCAGGGGACCGGTCGGCGCGGACAGCGCCAGCCCCTTCAAAGTCGAAGTAGATGGGGTTGAGCCATGCGGCGGCTGCTGACGTGCCGCCTGATGAACCGCTGCTGCCTGTGCCGGGCGCCGGGGCTGCGGGAGCCTGGGCAGGAACGGGCAACGGGTCGACGGCCAGCGGCTGCTCCGCTATGGAGCCGAGGGTCTCGAACACCCCAGCCTGCGGGAATGCCATGTTGGCCGGGATGCCTGCGTCCGAGGCCGTGGACGGCGCCTCAACCGCCTGGCCGGATTCTGTGGCCGTATCCGTGGCATCCGGAGCTTCTTCCACGGCTGAGGGCAGGTCCCCCGCGGGAGCAGGGGCCAGTACGCCAGGAACGTCCACCTTAACGTCATCCAAGGGCGGGGCGGGCAACGAAACAGCGCCGTTCAGAAGATCTGAAACCGGTTGGAGCACCGGCTCAAGGACCGGAAGAGCCTCGGCTGCAGGGGCTGTAAGTTCCCGGGCCACACCCGCTGCCAAGGTGTCGGCCACCTCAACAAGGGGAGCGGAAACCCCGGAAACAGTTCCGGCCGGAACCACCTGGTCTACCACGGGAACGGCGGCAATCAGGTTGTCCGTCAGGCCGGAAACAGGCGTTATGACAGGCTGCAGCAGCCCAGGGGACGCGGCCGGGCCGTCCGCTGAGCCGGCAGGAATCGGTGAAACCCTGGCCGCAAGATCTTGGCCCACGGAGGACACCGAACTGGTGGGTGCGCCGAGCGGGGAGGAGGAATCAGGACCTGTGTCGGCGGTTGCAGGTGTTGAGGAAAGGGTCAACCATGTGGCGGCTGCCGCACCGGAAAGAAGTACCGGTCGCAGGGCACGCCATGGCGAACTGCTACGAGCCATGCGTACCACCCCCCAGTGACCGGCGCAATCGATGCTGCCTAAATGCTAAGACTGCTTATCTCCCGAAGTCCAGCATTCATTCAGGGGAATTTACAAATGCCCGCAGCGGACGCAGGAACTGTCACTGGAAGAAGCGGGCAGTCACGGGACCTGATCATCGCGCAAAAGCTGCCCGCCGCCGTCGTATGAAGCTGATCCTGCTAACGGCTGTCGTTGGGATAGGTCACTCCGAGTTGCGCGCGAACACCGTCGAAGAGGCGCATGGTGTTCAAGGTGTCTTCGAGGGGCATGACCGGGCTTTCGCTCAGCCCCTGCTGGACGCACCTCATCACCTCGCGGAGCTCGTAGGCGTAGCCCTTTCCCACGACGTCGAAGCTTTCCGTGCGGCGGTCCTCCCACCCCTTGGCGATGACCAGTTCGCGGGGATTGTTGATGGAACCCACGCTCTGCAGGAAGCCGAGGCTGCCGGCCACCGTGGCAGTGCGGGGTCCGTGGGCCAGCAGGGAGGAGGTGAGCTGGACCTGGGCGGCGTGGCCGTAGCCAAGGCTCAGGGCGTTCTGTGCATCGACGCCGTCGTCGTTGACGAAGCCCGTGGCGCTGACGGTCTGCGGGAAGCCAAGCGTGCCCAGCGCCCAGAGCAGCGGGTAGACGGACAGATCCAGCAGTGCACCCCCGCCGTCCTTCCGCGCCCACAACCTGGCCGTGGGGGAGTAGGGTGCCGGGAATCCCAGATCTGCGGTGACCCAGTGGATATCGCCCAGCTCGCCGGACGCCGCAATCTCGAAAGCGCGCTGCATCGACGGCAGGAACCGGCTCCAGACCGCCTCCATCAGGAAAAGCTTCCGGCTGCGCGCAACCTCGATGAGCTCGGCCGCTTCCCGGGCGTTGATCGTGAAGGTCTTCTCGCACAGGACGTGCTTGCCCGCGTTCAGTGCGGCCAGGACCATCCCGTGGTGCTGCGCATGCGGCGTGGCGACGTAGACAACGTCCACCGCGTCATCGGCGAGCAGCCGCTGGTAGCCGGGCACCCCGCCGTCGTCCCCGTAGGCCTTTGCGAAGTCGTACGCCACAGCAAAAGCATCCGCGGTGTCCTGCGCCCTTGAACTGACCGCATAGAGCTCGGCATCTTCAAGCAGTGCCAGATCCTGGGAGACGGCGCGGGCGATGCTGCCCGTTGCGATGATTCCCCAGCGCAGGGGAGTCCCGGTGGCGGTCCGGGGATCCCGGTCAGGCTGCGTGGAAAGCCATGGTGTGGCGATGGGAGCGCTCATAGCAGCCATCCTGTCACAGCGGCACCGCAGGAGTGGAGAACCTGCGGCGGGTGGTAGTTCAAAGAAAAGGGGGCCAAGGGCTGGAGCGCAAGCCCCTGCCCTTGGCCCTCTTCCGTGGGTCAGGCGCTGGCGGCGACGGCGGTCCGTCCCCGGACCGGCTCTTCCGTCAGCTTGCCCTGCTGCAGCCGGAACCGGCGGTCGGTCTTGTTTGCCAGGACCCTGTCGTGGGTGACCACCAGGATGGTGGTGTTGTGATCGCGGCTCAGCGAGCTGAGGAGTTCGATGATGTGGTCACCCGTCTGCTCATCCAGGTTGCCGGTGGGCTCGTCCGCCAGGATCAGCTTCGGCTCGTTGGCCAAGGCGCGGGCAATGGCCACGCGCTGCTGCTCGCCGCCGGAGAGCCTGTTGATCCGCCGGTCGTGCTTGGACGGATCAAGCTGCACCTGTTCCAGCAGTCCTTTGGCCCGCTCCAGCCTGTCGGACTTCCGTTTTCCGGCGAATTCCATGGGCAGCATGACATTGTCTACGGCGGACAGGTTGGGGATCAGGTTGAACTGCTGGAATACGAACCCGCTGTCCCGGCGCCGGTATTCCGTCAGCTTGCTGTCCGGCAGATTGGCCAGGCTAACGCCGTTGACGACGACGTCCCCGCTGGTGGGCTTGTCCAGCGCACCAAGGAGGGACAGCAGGGTGCTTTTGCCGCTTCCGCTCTTGCCCACGATCGAGGCGAGGGTGCCCTGTTCCAGGACGAAGCTGACATCGTTGACCGGCTTGATGGTGCGGTCACCGGAGTTGAAGGTGCGGACCAGGTTCTTGACTTCAATCATGGCTATTCTCCTCGCAGGACTTCGATGGGACGGATGCGCGCGGTAAGCAGCGCGGGGATCAGGGCGCCGATGATGGCGACGCCGAATACGGCAGCGATTCCGCCGGCGATCACCTCCGGGGACGCGCTCGCGGTGACCGAGTTCAGCAGCTGGGAGGCGCCGCCGAAGGGTCCGCCCTGGGTGCCGCGGACGCTTACCCCACCCGCGGCGGCCGGGAAGTTGCGGCCGGCGGTGGCCGTGGAGTTACTGCTGATCAGGGCCGAGGCGATGCCGCCGCTGGCGAAGGATGCGATCGCTGCCCCCACTGCGCTGCCCAGGGCCGCGAGGACCAGCGCTTCGAGGACGAACTGCAGGCCGATGGTGCGGTTGGGTGCGCCAATGGCCTTCAGGACACCGATTTCGCGGCGGCGCTCGCGGACCAGCATCACCATGATGAGCAGGATGATCAGCCCGGCGGTGCCCAGCGCGGCGACAAAGGCGATGAAGGAGATGTTCTTGACGCTGTCAAGGGAGCTGACTGCGGTCTGCAGGTTCTGTCCCTGGGTAACGTCCGCCTTGCCGGTGCCGAGCGCGGCCTGCAGGGCAGCCTTGGCGGTGGCGACGTTATCCATTGAATTGACCGTGACGATCATGCTGGACAGCTCACCGGGCGTCCCCGCGAGTGTTTGGGCCGTGGGGAGTGTGACGTAAACAGCGTTGTTGCCAAAGGCCGTTCCGGCGTCGAACAGTCCGGTCACCGTGTAGGCCTGGTCATTGATGGTGAAGCTGGAGCCGACGGAGAGGCCGTTCTTCTCCGCCAGGGTGGTTCCCAGCAGAGCCCCGGTGGAGGCTGCCGAGTAGTCGCCCAGTCCGGTGCCCTGGGTAATGTTCAGGGCTTTGCCGGTGGTGTCCACCTCGGCGCCGATGCCCGTGGCGGTGATCGGCAGGGAGCGGACGGGCTGCTGGGTGGTGCCGGTGGACCCGGTGGTTCCATTGGCCTGCTGGTTGCGGTTGCCCAGGGTGCCGGCATCCACCGCAGCGGTGAGGCTGGTGGTCAGGGTGGCCGCAGCCTGGCCACCGGGGCCGCCCTGTCCGGTCTGGCCACCCGGCCCGGCCTGGCCGGTCCCGCCTGCGGCCGCCTGTGCCGCGGCTGCGTCCGCGTTCCTCAGCCTGAGGGAGGAGGTCCCGACGACGGCGCTGACGTTCGGCACGCCGGCGGCGGTGGCTGCCTGGTCGGCTGTGAGGGGTTCACCGCCGCCTTCGAAGCCTTGCCCGCCGGCGGGGTTGACGGTCAGGACGGTGCCGACGGAGGCGTTGAGCTCCTGCACCTTCGCTCCGACCGCCTGGTTCGCCACCAGCATGGCCAGGGCCAGGCCAATGGCGACGGCCAGCACCGCTACGACTGCTGCGGTGCGGACCTTGTTTCTGAAGGCATTGCCTACGCTTCGGGCAAGGACGCTCACGTTACTCCTAGGACTCAGGTGCCGGCGCGTGGGGCCGGCTTCGCATCAACCCTCGCCGGGCATCCTGTGCGGGAATCCGGCCACACCTGTGCCTGGCCTGTGAAGGGTGTTGCTGCTGGGGCAGGACGCAGGAAAGCCCGGTCCTTTTGAAGGACCGGGCTTTCCGTTCGCCGGCGGGAGCCGGCTTTGCCTGTCGGTATTACTTGGTGATCGGGCCGAGTACGGGATCGTCCGTGTAGGCGGTCTTGACGTTGGCGGAGGTCACGATGACCGGCTCCAGCAGGTAGGCGGGAACCACCTTGTTGCCGTTGTTGTAGGACTTGTCGTCGTTGACCTCGGGCTTCTTGCCGGCCTGCAGGTCCTTGACCATGGTGATGGCGTGCTCAACCAGCTTGCGGGTGTCCTTGTTGATGGTGGAGTACTGCTCGCCTGCCATGATCGACTTGACCGACTCAACCTCGGAGTCCTGGCCGGTGACAACCGGGATCGGCTTGCCGGCAGCCTTGACCGAGGTCAGGATCGCGCGGGCCAGGGTGTCGTTCGGGGAGAGGACGCCGTCCACGTTGGCGGTGGTGTAGCTGCCGCTGAGCAGCGTGTCCATGCGGCGCTGGGCGTTTTCAGCCTTCCAGCCCTGGGTCACGGCCTGCTCGAAGCTGTTCTGCCCGGAGACGACCTTCAGGGTGCCGTCGTCGATCTTGGGCTTCAGGACGCTCATGGCACCGTTGAAGAACACCTTGGCGTTGGCGTCATCGGGGGAACCGGCGAACAGTTCGATGTTGTACGGACCAGCCGGCTTCTTGGCCTTGAGTCCGTCCAGCAGGGCCTGGCCCTGGAGAACGCCGACCTTGAAGTTGTCGTAGGCCACGTAGTAGTCCACGTTGGCGGTGTTCAGCAGGAGGCGGTCGTAGGCGATGATGGTGGCGCCTGCGTCTTTGGCCTGCTTGAGCTGGGTACCCAGCTGGGAACCGTCGATGGCGCCTACGATGATGACCTTGGCGCCCTTGGTAACCATGGCGCTGATCTGGTTCTGCTGCTCCGAAACGCCGCCGTTGGCGAACTGGACGTCAGCCTTGAACCCTGCGCCGTTCAGGCCGTCGTTGAACAGCTTCTCGGCCAGGACCCAGTTCTCACTGGTCTTCTGCGGAAGCGCGACGCCGATGGAGGAGTTCTGGTCGAATCCCGCGGCACCGCTGCTGGAACCACCGGAGGGTTCCGAGCGTCCACAGCCCGTCAGCGCCAGTGCTGCGATGGCAGCAACCGCTGCGGCCTTCCCTGCTTTACCAAACATTCGCATTGTTGGTTCTCTTTCTTTGTGTGATGGAACAGTATTCAGGCTGCAAACTTCAGGCTTCCCTGGCGATCGCTTCCTTGGTGGAGGTGGTTTCGTCAGGCTGGATGGGGCCGCTGGGGCCGGCGGTGTTGCGGTTCATGTTCCGGGTCAACATGCCGATAATGGACCGCTTGCCCTGCGACTTGTTGTAGACGTCGAAGGCGACAGCGATCAGGAGGACCAGCCCCTTGATGATCTGGGTGAGGTCGGCGCCGACGCCCAGGAGCTGCAGGCCGTTGTTGAGCACTGCCATGACCAGGCCACCAATGATGGAGCCGACCACGGTACCCACGCCGCCGGTCACTGCCGCGCCGCCGATGAAGACTGCAGCGATGGCGTCCAGCTCCCAACCCACGCCGTCAAAGGGGCCGGACGCGGTGGAGCGGCCCACGAAGATCATGCCGGCCAGGCCGGCCAGGATGGACATGTTCATCATGACCAGGAAGTTGACCTTCTTGGACTGGACACCGGAAAGCTCTGCTGCGTGGCGGTTGCCACCGACAGCGTAGACGTGGCGGCCAACGACCGTGCGCGAGGAGATGAAGCCGTAGATCAGGACCAGCACGGCCAGGATCAGGCCGGGGATGGGGAACGAGGTCCCGGGTCGGCCAGTTGCGAACAGGTACGTGGCGTAAAGGATGGCGGCGCAGATCAGCACCAGTTTCACCACGGTCACCCACATTTCGGGGACGCCTGCGCCGAGCGCCTTGGCGCGTGCCCTGGCGCGGAGTTCGCCCACGACGACGAAAACAGCAACGGCGATGCCCATCAGGAGTGTCAGGTTGTTGAACCCGGTGTCCGGTCCTACCTCAGGAAGGTACCCGGAGCCGAGGTACTGGAAGTCTTCCGGGACGGGAATGGTGTTGGACTTGCCCACGAACTGGTTGAAGCCGCGGAACAGGAGCATGCCGGCCAAGGTGACGATGAAGGCTGGGATGCCGACGTACGCGGTCCACAGGCCTTGCCAGGCTCCGATCAGGGCTCCGAGCAGCAGGCCCAGGAGTACGCCCGCATACCAGGGGATTCCCCAGTCGCGGATGGCCAGGGCGACGCTGACCCCGACAAACGCCGCGACCGAACCGACGGAGAGGTCGATGTGGCCGGCGATGATCACCAGGACCATGCCGATGGCCAGGATCAGGATGTAGGAGTTGCCGTTGAAGAGGTTGATGACGTTGCCCGGAGTGAGGGTGCGGCCGTCGGTGAAGATTTGGAAGAAAATGATCAGCGCAACCAAGGCGAAGATCATGCCGAATTGGCGGGTGTTGCCGCCAAACAGCTTTTTGAGGGCGTTCATGGTGTCAGTCCTTGTGTCCGGAAGGTTCTGGGGTTTGCCAGAAGGTCAGGCGGCTTTTCGGGTAGCGGAGGTCATCAGTTTCATCAGGCTTTCCTGGCTGGCCTCGTCTTTGTTCAGGACACCGGTGATGGCGCCTTCGAAGATGGTGTAGATGCGGTCGGACAGGCCCAGGAGCTCGGGTAGCTCCGAGGAGATAACGATGACGCCCTTGCCCTGGTTGGCCAGCTGCTGGATGATCCCGTAGATCTCATACTTGGCGCCGACATCGATGCCGCGGGTGGGCTCATCCAGGATCAGCAGGTCCGGGTCCGTGAACATCCACTTGGCCAGGACCACCTTCTGCTGGTTGCCGCCGGAGAGCTTGGCGACGCCTTCCTCGACGGAGGGCGTCTTGGTGCGCAGCGACTTGCGGTACTGCTCCGCAACCGTGAATTCCTGGTTGGCGTCCACCACGAAGTTGTGGCTGATCTTACGAAGGTTTGCCGCCACGGTGGTGGTCTTGATGTCGTCAAGGAGGTTCAGGCCCAGTGATTTGCGGTCCTCGGTGACGTAGCCCAGGCCGGCGTCAATGGCATGCCTGACGCTCTTGAGGACCACTTCCTTGCCGTCCTTGTAGATGTGGCCGTCGATGAAGCGGCCGTAGGACCGGCCGAAGACCGAGCGGGCCAGTTCCGTGCGTCCGGCACCCATGAGCCCGGCGAACCCGACGATTTCGCCACGGCGGACGAAGAAGTTCGAGCCCTTGCAGACCAGGCGGTCCTGGATGGCCGGGTGGCCAACGGTCCAGTCCTTGACCTCGAAGAACACCTCGCCGATCTTGGGGGTGTGGTCCGGGAACCGGGATTCCAGCGTCCGGCCCACCATGCCCTTGATGATGCGGTCCTCGTCCACGCCGTCCTTCTTGACGTCCAGCGTCTCGATTGACTTGCCGTCGCGGATGATGGTGATCGAATCGGCCACCTGCTCAATCTCGTTGAGCTTGTGCGAAATGATGATCGAGGTGATGCCCTTGGCCTTCAGGCCCAGCATCAGGTCCAGCAGGTGCTGTGAGTCCGATTCGTTCAGCGCCGCGGTGGGCTCGTCCAGGATGAGGATCTTCACGGACTTGTTCAGTGCCTTGGCGATTTCCACCAGCTGCTGCTTGCCGACGCCGATTTCCTTGATGGGGGTGTCGGGATCGTCGCGCAGGCCGACGCGGGCCAGGAGGTCCAGGGACCGGAGGCGGGCCTCGGCCCAGTCGATGATGCCGCGCTTGGTGGGCTCGTTGCCCAGGAAGATGTTCTCCATGATGGACAGTTCGGGGATCAGCGCCAGTTCCTGGTGGATGATCACGATGCCGGCGTGCTCGCTGGCCCGGATGTCCCGGAACTGCTGGACCTGCCCCTGGTAGACGATATCGCCGTCGTAGCTGCCATACGGGTACACGCCGGACAGGACCTTCATGAGCGTGGACTTGCCGGCCCCGTTTTCGCCGCAGATGGCGTGGATCTCGCCTGCCTTCACCCGGAGGCTAACATTCGACAAGGCTTTAACGCCGGGGAATTCCTTGGTGATGGACCGCATCTCAAGGATGACCGGGTCCGCGTGCGTGGTCTGGGACGTCATGAGCCCTAACCCTCCAATGCAATGACTTCTTTGTCCGGCCGGCAAAGCGCAGGGCCGTCTGAACCAAAAGTAAACTGGATCACAGCTGTTGTCGTCAAGTCTTTAACGCAATTGCTGGATAACGAAATGGTCTAGGGCTTGCGGATACCGGCATGCTGGAACACCAGGGCGGCGGCGCCAAGGGCCTCCGCACGGTCGCCGAGCGAGGACATGGCGAGGGTGGTGGTCTCACCGATGACCGGTACCGCATGACGGACCAGGCCCCGCCGGATGGGGTCCAGCAGGATGTCTCCCAGGCCTGCCAGCGGGCCTCCCACCACGATGACCTCAGGGTTGATCAGGTTGGCCACATTGCCCAGGGCGCGCCCCACTGCGAGCCCCGCATCATCCACGACGCGCAGCGTTGCCGAGTCCCTGTTCAGTGCCTTGCGGACAATGTCCGCCGGTGTCATGGGCCGGTCCTCACCGCGGCTGAGGAGCTCGATCATGGTGGTGGTGGAGGCGATGGTTTCCAGGCAGCCGCGGTTGCCGCAGCGGCATACCAGCCCCTGTTCGTGGATGGTGGCGTGGCCTATCTCGCCGGTGATTCCCACGTTGCCGTAGTAGGGGGCGCCATTGAGGATCAGGCCGGCGCCGATGCCCGATCCGATCTTCAGGAACATAAGGTTGCTGACCCCCGAGTGCTGCCCCCAGGTCACTTCGGACCACGCGCCCAGATTGGCGTCATTGTCAACAAAGACGGGGATTCTCAAGGTTTCCTCAAGATGCTGCAGGATGTTGATGCCCACCCACTCGGGGAGGATTGCGCCCTGCGCCACCGTTCCCGTCCGGCGGTCTATGGGGCCCGGAATGCCGACGCCGGCCCCCACCACGGACGTGCGCTCCACGCCGCTTTCGCGCAGCAGTTTCTCCAGCAGGGACACCGCTGCCTGGATGCCGTCGTCCGCCTGGTGGCCCAGCGGGAGCATGACCGATTCTTCGGCTATCACGTGGTAGCTAAGGGAGGCCAGGACCACGCGCAGGTGCCGTCGGCCGAAATCGATCCCCACAGCCACGGCGCCGTTGCTGTTCAGCCGCACGTTCAACGCCCGCCGCCCGGAACTGGTAATCGGTTCGGTGGATGCCAGCCCCGAATCCAGCATGATCCTGACGATATTGGAAACAGTTGCCGTGGACAGCCCGGTCTGCCGGGCCAGCTCCGCCTGGGTGGACGGGCCGCCCATCAGGGTCTCAATGATCCGCTGCTGGTTCTGCTGCCGCAGGGCGGACTGCGATCCGGGGTTCTTAGGTTTGCTCCTCGTTGAGCGCGTAGTTGCGGACATGCTAAGAAGATTGCCCTACCGCTCCGCTTGTAGTCAAGAAGTTAACGCAAGGGTGGGTCGGGGAGCGGTGGAAGAAGTGGGGAGCGCCGCCGTGCATTCCGTCCCGGCGTCCAGCGCGGCGGGTCCAAACGACCCGCCAGCCACTGCTTGCGGCTGGCTAGGCTGGAAGACGGAAACAACCCCTGCCCCTCCACCTCCGCGTGGACAGGCACAACGAAGGTGGTAACGATGCTGCTGTCCGTCCTGCAGGCCAACGCCGTGGTCCTGGACATCGAGGCCAATCTCCGGACCGTGGACCAGGCTGCCCGCCAGGCCGCGCAGGCCGGCGCCCACCTGCTGCTCACGCCGGAGCTCTTTCCCGTGGGCTACGCTCCGCTGCGGCTGCGCCGCGACCTTGATCCGGCGGCGATCCCCGCGGTCCGCGAACGGCTGGCCGGGATCGCCCGCAGTACCGGGGTCGCGCTCGTGTACAGCCTGCCGGCACCGGCAGGTGGTGAAACGGAGTCCGCCGGTGGCACTGGATGGCACATTTCAGCCACCCTGGTGGATGCCGGAGGCAGGGAAATCCTCACCTACGCCAAGGTGCACCTCTTCGGCGATGAGGAACGCAGGGCATTCGTCCCGGCCTCGCAACCTCCGGCCGTGGTGGATTTCCACGGCATCCGCACCTCTCTGCTGATTTGCTATGACATCGAGTTCCCCGAGGCCGCGCTGGAGGCTGCTGCCCGGGGCGCCGAACTGGTCCTGGTGCCCACCGCGTTGTCTGCGGGCTTCGAGGCGGTACCGCAGGTGCTCATCCGCGCCCGGGCGCTGGAAAGCCAGCTCCACGTGGCCTATGCAAACCACTGCGGAAGCGAGGACGCCTACATCTTCGGCGGTGGAAGCGTGGTGGCGGGACCTGACGGTGCGCTTCTTGCCGAGGCGGCGGACGGCCAGGCGCTGTTGTTTGCCGAGGTGGGGGCGGAGGCGGTCCGCGCCGCGCGGGAGGTGGTGCCGTACCTGCGGGAACGCCGGCCCGGGGTATACCGGGAGTGGGAGGCGGACCGGCCGCAGGAACGGGGCCTGCCCGGGAATGGCCGGCCCTAGGCTGCGGTCAGTCCGCCCCGGCCACGCCGTCTGCGTATTGCAGCGCGATCCACAGTTCTGCGCGCACCTGTGCCTGGTTAAGGTCCATCTGCAGCAGTTCGCCCAGGACGCCGATCTGCCGGCGCACACTGTTCCGGTGCAGTCCCAGCAGTTTGGCGGAGGCATCCCAGCTGCCGTTCTCGCTGAGCCAGCCCCGGAGGACGGCCAGCAGTGGGTGGCGCCGGTCAGGTTCCAGTGCCAGGACCGGCTGGAGGAGGCGTTCGGCCAGCAACGTGCCGGCCTCACGGCCCAGCAGCCCGGTCACGGACCAGGACACCTCATCGGCCCGGACGCTCCGGCCGCTGCGCTGGACCTGGCTGCGCAGGGAGGTGGCGCGCTGGTACGCGGCAGACAATCCGGTGAGCTCGGTCGGTTCGCCGATCACCAGGCGCCACCCCAGCCTCTCCACATCTGCGAGCAGGGCATCGTCCACCCTGAGCCGGGTCACGGCGGCGAACCCGTAGTCGGTGACCTCCACGAGCTTTGTGTCAAGCATCCGGCGCCACTGCAGCAGCTCCCGGACCGGGCCGTCACCCGCAGGCCACTGGGGCGCCTCGACATTGATGCCCTGCACGACGCGCATGGGCGCGGACCGGGTGGAGGAAAGGCTCTGTGCCAGCAGGTCCTTGAGGCCGTTGAGGTGCCGGGTGCTGCCCGCAGCGAGGCTTTCGGGGTGCAGGAGGACGGCGGTGGCCAGCTGGCTCGGCGCCAGCGACCCGCTGGTGCGCTGCCGCACCAGCAGCTCGAGCAGTCCGACGGCGGACTGGACCACATTGTTCTGCGCAGGCGTCAACGGAGCGTCGGAGCCGAGAATCAGGGCGCCGAGGTTGGCGTCCTTGGTACTGCGCAGGGGATGGCCCACCACCAATGCAGATCCCGGCTGGTCAAAGCCGTCCATCTCCACCCTCGGCCCCCGGCCGGACAGCAACCGATCGAGCATGGGTTCCAGGAGGGAGAGGTCGACGGCGGTGCTGCCGCCGTCACTGGTGCCCCGGGCCCGGACCCGGCCGTCCGCGCCTACCAGGACCGCCCACACGGGGACGCGCTGGACCAGCGCGGCCAGGAGTTCATGCTCAGGCCGGGGGGAGAGGACGGCACGCATGAGTTGCCGGTTGGTCTCCGCGAGTTGCCGGAAAACCCGGGCATTGTCGGTTTCCAGGAGTTGTGAGAACTGGAGGCCGATCGCGGCAAAAGGAAGGGATTCCGGCACCTCGAACAACGTGAGGTTGTGCCGGCGGCAGGCCTCCACCACCACGTCGGGAACGGCATCGAAATAGGGCCGGATCCCGAATCCCAGCGCCGCCACCTTGGCCTGGACCAGCCGCCGGACATACGCATCCACCCGTGCCGGCGTGCCGCCCCCGCCAAGGAAGGGAAGTCCGGCGGTGAGCAGGAACTCACCCTCCGGAAGGTAGGGAGTGGGGTCCTCCAGCTCGCTGGGCTCCACCCAGCGCAGGAGACGGCCGCCACTGCCGCCGTCGTGAAGGAGTTTCAATAACGGCGGCAGCTGGTCAAGGAACTGCTGCAGCGTGACAAAACTCAGCGGTCCGGACTCCCCTGGCTCAACCGTCATGGGTGCCTCCGGCGCGGGCCGGATCCCGGCAGCCGCGGCCTCCGGCGGCCGCAGGTGCCGGATTGCGGGATCCGCCGCGCTTGTGCATAAAGTCTCACGGTGGATCACTATAAGTCATTTTGCACCAGGTTGAGAGTTGGCTCACATGCGAGTGTTGGTGAGGGGAAACCGACAACTACTCTGAAGGGACGTCAACGGTGACTGTGCCTGTGACTACCGAAAAGCCCACTGCGCCAAGCCCGGTACGGCCCGGCCTCCAGGCCCAGCTGCTGCGGCGTAAACCGATAGGACAAATGGTCAGCGAAGCCGAAGGCGGCGAAGGCGCCCCAAGGCTGCTCCGCAGCTTTGGCGTCCTGCACCTGACCATGATCAGCGTGGGGGCCACCCTGGGGACCGGCATCCTGGTGATCCTCGGCGAATCGGTGCCCCTTGCCGGACCCGCCATCTGGATCTCCTTTGTCATTGCCGGCCTTGCCGCCCTGCTCTCCGCCGTCTCCTATGCCGAGATGGCGGGCCTGGTCCCGGTGGCGGGCTCCAGCTATTCCTACTCGTACGCCACCCTGGGCGAAGGCATGGCGTGGATCTGCGGTTGGTGCCTCGTCCTGGAATACGCGGTGTCTGTGGCCGCGGTGGCGGTGGGCGCCGGCCAGTATGTCAACGAGACGCTGGCGGCGTTCGGGCAGGTGCTGCCCGACGCAGTAGCCCAGCCGCCCGGCGATGGGGGACTGGTCAACGTTCCGGCGGTGGCCATCGTGGTGCTGGCCATGGTCCTGCTGGTCCGCGGAGCCCGTGAGAGCGCCCGGATCAACACGGCCATTGTCATCGTCAAAGTGGGCATCCTGCTGTTCTTCTGCGCCGTTGCCTTCACCGCCTTCAATGCCGGCAACTTCCAGCCGCTCCTGCCCATGGGCGCGGCCGGTGTCTCCGCCGCGGCCTCCAGGGTGTTCTTCTCCTACATCGGCTTCGATGCCGCCTCCACTGCCGGCGAGGAAGCCCGGGACCCCAAGCGCGACCTTCCCCGCGCCATCCTGCTGTCCATGGTGATCGTCACCGGCATCTACGTCCTGGTGGCGGTTGCTGCCATCGGTGCCCGCCCCTGGGGCTGGTTCGACGGCACCGAGGCCGCCCTGGTCCAGATCCTGGAGGAGACCACCCACCAGCCGTGGATCGCCCTGGTCTTCTCCGTCGGCGCTGTCCTCGCGATCGCCAGCATCGTGCTCACGGTCCTTTACGGGCAAACCCGGATCCTGCTGTCCATGTCGCGGGACGGGCTGGTCCCCAAGGTCTTCGGCCGCGTCTCCTCCCGGACCGGCACCCCGGCCGCCGGAACGCTCATTGTGGGTACCGCCGTCGCGCTCACCGCAGGCCTGGTGCCGCTTGGAGCCCTGGCCGACGCCACCAGCATCGGAACCTTGTTCGCGTTCGCACTGGTGAACATCGCCGTCATCCACCTGCGCCGCAACCGCCCGGACCTGAAGCGGAGCTTCCGGGTGCCGCTGTACCCCATCACTCCCGTGCTGGGCACGCTCATGTGTGCCTACCTGATGGCGAACCTGGGAGCCGATACCTGGGTCGTCTTCGGGGCCTGGATGCTGGTGGGCATCGCCATCTACTTCGGCTATGGACGCCGGAACTCCAAGGTAGCGGCGCTGAGTGAGCTCGACTACCGTGAACTGACCGCCAAGGCCCCGAGCCAGGAACCTGTGAAAGCAGAACAACCATGACCATCGCCACCGAACTGCCTGCCTTCGACCCCTCCAGCACCTCCACGCCGCCGGCGGACGCGGCCGGACGCGGCGCAGGCGGGCAGGCAGCGCCCATCACCATGCTGAACCCCGATTTCCCGTTCAGCTACGACCACTACCTGGCCCACCCGGACGGCCTGGGCACCGTCCCGCCGGAGCTGTACGGCGCGGAGGTGGCCGTCATCGGCGCCGGTCTCTCCGGCCTGGTGACCGCCTATGAACTCATGAAACTCGGGCTCCGGCCGGTGGTCTACGAGGCGGACCAGATCGGCGGGCGGCTCCGAACAGCTGCCTTCCCCGCAGCGCCGGGCGTGGTGGCGGACCTGGGCGGAATGCGGTTCCCGGTCTCTGGGAAGGCGTTCTACCACTACGTGGACCTGCTCGGGCTGGAAACGCAGGACTTCCCCAACCCCCTCGCCGAGGCAACGTCCAGCACCGTAATCGAGCTGGCCGGCAAGAAACACTATGCCGAAAAGCCGAGCGACCTGCCGCCGTTCTTCCGCGAAGTGGCCGAAGCCTGGAAGGCAGCAGTCAATGACGGCGCCAAGTTCGTGCAGATGCAGGACGCCATCAAGGCGCGGGACATGCCCAGGATCAAGGAACTCTGGAACGAACTGCTCCCGCTCATGGATGAACAGACCTTCTACGGTTTCATCGCCGCCAGCGATTCCTTCAAGAAGGCAGGGTTCGCCCACCGAGAGGCCTTCGGCCAGGTGGGGTTCGGCACCGGCGGCTGGGACACCGACTTCCCCAACTCCATCCTGGAAATCCTCCGCGTGGTCTACACCGACGCGGACGACCAGCACCGGCTGATCCGCGGCGGAGCGCAACGCCTGCCCGAGGCACTCTGGCAGCACGCGCCGTCGGACCTGGTGCACTGGCCTGCGGGCACCTCCCTGGCCTCGCTGCACTCGGGCTCGCCGCGCGGCGCCGTGGGGAAGATCAGCAGGGACCCTGACGGCAACCTGCGGGCCCGGGAGCGCTGGGGCCGCGAGGCCAGCTACCCGGCCGTGGTGACCACCTGCCAGTCGTGGCTGCTGTCCACCCGGATCCACACGGAGGAGGCCCTGTTCCCGGCCGAGCTCTGGACCGCCATGGAGAAATCGCACTACATGCAGTCCTCGAAGACGTTCGTGATGGTGGACCGGCCGTTCTGGAAGGACGTCGACCCGGAAACGGGCAACGAGGTCCTGTCCATGACCCTGACGGACAGGCTGAACCGGGCCACCTACCTGCTGGACAACGGCCCGGACCAGCCCGCCGTCATCCTGCTCTCCTACACCTGGAACGACGACGCGCTGAAGTGGCTGGCCCTGGACGCCGACGAACGCGTGGAACTGATGCTGCACTCGCTTGAACAGATCTACCCCGGCGTGGACATCGCCGGGCACATCGTGGGCCAGCCCATCACCGTGTCCTGGGAGGCGGACCCCAACTTCATGGGCGCGTTCAAGGCCAACCTCCCCGGCCACTACCGCTACCAGCAGCGGCTGTTCACCCACTTCAAGCAGGACAAGCTGCCGGAGTCCCAGCGCGGCATCTTCCTGGCCGGCGACGACGTCTCCTTCACCGCCGGCTGGGCGGAAGGCGCGGTCACCACGGGGCTGAACGCGGTGTGGGGCGTGGTGAAGCACCTGGGCGGGTCCTCGGCGCCGGGAAATCCCGGCCCGGGCGACCTGCTGGATGAGTTCGGGCCGATCAGCCTGGACTGATCCAGGCCGGACTTGGTCAGGCGTGGAGCTCGCGGTGTTTCGCCGCGAGCTCCACGTAGCGCGCCGCATTGGCGCGCACGCCGTCGAACTCTTCATCCGAGAGCCCGCGGCGCACCTTGGCGGGAACCCCGGCCACCAGCGAGCGGGGCGGAACCACCGTCCCTTCCAGGACCACAGCGCCTGCGGCCACCAGCGAGCCGGCGCCGATCACTGCCCCGTTGAGGACGGTGGCGCCCATGCCGATCAGGCAGTCGTCCTCCACGGTGCAGCCGTGCACGACGGCGGCGTGGCCCACGCTGACCCGCTGGCCCACCGTGCAGGGGAAGCCGGGGTCGGCGTGCAGCACCACATTGTCCTGCAGGTTGCTTCCGGCGCCCACGGTGATGGCCGCGGTATCAGCCCGGACCGAGACACCATAGAACGCGCTGGCGTCCGCGCCCAGGGTGGCATTGCCGATGATCGAGGCCGACGGGGCCACGAACGCTGATTCATGGACAGCCGGGGAATTGCCGGCGAAAGGGTAAAGAGGAGCCATGGCTTCACCCTAAGCCACCCCTCCACCGAACTGGGTAGCTCAGGTGTCGTTTGGCAGCCCCAAAACGGCACCTTCTGCTACCTAGTTGAAGACCACCGTGCGGTTGCCGTCCAGCAGCACCCGGTGCTCGGCATGCCACTGCACGGCCTGCACCAGGGTGCGGCCCTCCACGTCCCGGCCCATCTGGACGAACTGTTCGGGCGTTCGCGCATGGTCCACGCGGATGACTTCCTGTTCGATGATCGGCCCCTCGTCCAGGGCGGCGGTCACATAGTGCGCGGTGGCCCCGATCAGCTTCACACCGCGTGCGTGCGCTTGGTGGTACGGCTTGGCACCCTTGAAGGACGGCAGGAACGAATGGTGGATGTTGATGGCCTTGCCGGTCAGGTCGGTGCAGAGCTCATCGGAGAGGATCTGCATGTAGCGGGCCAGGACGGTGAGCTGGATGTCGTGCTCGGCGATGAGGGCGCGCAGCTTGTCCTCGGCCTGCTCCTTGGTGTCCCGGATCACAGGGATGTAGTGGAACGGGATGCCGTAGAACTCGGCGAGGCCTGCCAGGTCCTGGTGGTTGGAAACGATGGCGGGGATTTCGATGGGAAGGGTACCGGAGCGCTGCTGGAAGAGCAGGTCATTGAGGCAGTGGGCCGAGGTGCTGGCCATGACCAGCGTGCGCACCTTGTCACCGACGGTGTCGAGGTTCCACTGCATGGAAAATGCTTCCGCCACCGGTTCCAGCGCGGCGCGCAGCTCGGACTTCGGAGCCGCCGTGGTCACTTCCACGCGCATGAAGAAGTTGCCGGTGGAAGGGCTGCCGTACTGCTGCGAGTCCATGATGTTGCACCCTGCCACGAGCAGGGCTCCGGCCACGGCGTGGACGATTCCGGGGCGGTCCGGGCAGGACAGAGTGACGACGTACGCTTGGTTCAGCTGCTCATGATTCACGCGTAACAGCCTACCCGCGCCGCGGGTGCCGGTTTTGGTACGCTGGAAGGGTCGCAACTGGCGTTGGGTGGCTAACCACCAGGGAGCGGCAATCACGAAGACCACGGATCGTACGCCTGGGCCGAGGGTCATGTTTTGCCGGAATTGGGGCTGCTCCTGCGTCAGTACAGCAGCACCATGCCGGGCTTTCACGCCCTGTCATCAACGCGGTGCGGAAGCGCGCCAGCCGGTAGCCTGACCTATAGCAGTGCCCGTATCCCCAGCCAGGAGTACTTCGTGACTACTACAGCCACCTCAACCACCGCCGTCAGCAACCAGCCGCTGGCTGAGCTTGACCCCGAAATCGCAGCAGTCCTTGAGCAGGAGCTTGGCCGCCAGCGCGGCACCCTGGAGATGATTGCTTCCGAGAACTTCGCGCCCCGCGCCGTGATGGAAGCCCAGGGCTCGGTCCTCACCAACAAGTATGCCGAGGGCTACCCGGGCCGCCGCTACTACGGCGGCTGCGAATACGTCGACGTTGCAGAACAGCTGGCCATTGACCGGGTCAAGGCCCTGTTCGGCGCCGAGTTCGCCAACGTCCAGCCGCACTCTGGCGCGCAGGCCAACGCCGCCGCGCTGTCCGCCATGATCACACCCGGCGACAAGATCCTGGGCCTGTCCCTGGCCCACGGCGGCCACCTGACCCACGGCATGAAGCTGAACTTCTCCGGCAAGCTTTACAACGTGGCTGCCTACCAGGTGGAGGAAGACACCTTCCGCATCGACATGGACAAACTGCGCGAGCAGGCCATCGCCGAGAAGCCCCAGGTCATCATCGCCGGCTGGTCCGCCTACCCCCGCCACCTGGACTTCGCCGCGTTCCGCTCCATCGCCGATGAAGTGGGCGCGCTCCTTTGGACCGACATGGCACACTTCGCCGGCCTGGTGGCAGCCGGACTGCACCCCAGCCCCGTCCCGCACTCCGATGTCGTCACCTCCACCGTGCACAAGACCCTGGCCGGTCCCCGCTCGGGCGTGATCCTTGCCAAGGAGCAGTGGGCCAAGAAGCTGAACTCCAGCGTCTTCCCGGGCCAGCAGGGCGGCCCGCTGATGCACGTCATCGCTGCCAAGGCCGTGGCCTTCAAAATCGCTGGCACCCAGGAATTCAAGGAGCGCCAGGAGCGCGTCCTGGAAGGCGCCAGGATCATCGCTGACCGCCTGAACCAGGCCGACGTCGCCGAAGCCGGCGTCTCGGTCCTCACCGGCGGCACCGACGTGCACCTGGTACTGGTTGACCTCCGCAACTCGCAGCTGGACGGCCAGCAGGCGGAGGACCTCCTGCACTCCGTGGGCATCACCGTGAACCGCAACGCCGTGCCGTTCGACCCGCGCCCGCCGATGGTCACCTCCGGCCTGCGCATTGGCACCCCGGCCCTGGCTACCCGCGGCTTTGGTGCCAACGAGTTCACCGAGGTGGCAGAGATCATCGCCACCGCGCTCAAGGCAGGCGCCAGCGCCGACGTCGAGGCCCTCCAGTCCCGCGTGGACAAGCTGGCTGCCGACTTCCCGCTGTACCCCCAGCACGAGCAGTGGTAACCCATGGCTGAAACCACTACCGCACAGATCCTTGACGGCAAGGCCACCGCTGCTGCCATCAAGGCCGAGCTGACCGAACGCGTGGCCGCACTCAAGGCCAAGAGCGTCACCCCCGGCATCGCCACTGTGCTGGTGGGCGCTGACCCCGCCTCGCAGCTGTACGTCTCCATGAAGCACAAGCAGTCCGTGCAGATCGGGATGAACTCCATCCAGCGCGAGCTTCCGGCGGACGCCACCCAGGAACAGGTGGAGGCCCTCATTGACGAACTCAATGCAGACCGCTCCTGCCACGGCTACATCGTTCAGCTGCCGCTGCCCAAGCACCTGGACACGGACGCAATCCTGGAGCGGATCGACCCCGCCAAGGATGCGGACGGGCTGCACCCCACCAACCTGGGCCGGCTGGTGCTCAACGTCAACAACAAGATCACCACGCCGCTGCCGTGCACGCCCCGCGGCGTCATCGAGCTGCTCGAGCGCAACGGATACAGCCTGGCCGGCAAGCACGTTGTGGTGGTGGGCCGCGGCGTCACCATCGGCCGCTCGATCGGCCTGCTGCTCACGCGGCGGGAGGTCAATGCCACCGTGACTTTGACCCACACGGGTACCACCAACCTGTCCGAACTGCTGCGGCAGGCGGACGTCATCGTGGGTGCCGCAGGCGTCAAGCACATCGTGAAGGCCGCTGATGTGAAGCCGGGCGCTGCCCTGCTGGACGTCGGCGTCACACGGGAGACCGATCCGGAGACCGGCAAGAGCCGTGTCTACGGCGACATCGATCCCGCCGCCGCGGAGGTGGCGGGCTGGATTTCGCCAAACCCCGGCGGAGTGGGCCCCATGACGGTGGCGCTGCTGATGACCAACGTGGTGGAGGCCGCGGAACGCGCAGCAGGCGTCGGAGAGTAGCACCGGCCCCGAACGCTCGACGGCGGCACGGCACCTTCCGTATGGAGGGCGCCGTGCCGCCGTCGGCCATTTAAGCGCAGCGCGGGGTAAGCCCGGCGCGGCCGTGCTTGTACTCCCGGGGGAGTACAAGCGGTACGCCGCCCACCTGACGACTTTCACCGTGCGCGGGAATAGGCTCGGACCATGCAGCGCCGTTTCCGGGGACCACCCACCGCCGTCATCGTGGTGGTGGTCGCCGTGATCCAGGTGGCGGGATCGGCGTTCGCCTCCCTGCGGCAGCCCGGACACGCGCCCCTGGACCCCCTGGCGCTCGCGTTGCTGCTGCTGGGGCCGGCCGCACTGGCTTTCCGCCGGCGCGCGCCGCTGGTGATGCTGCCCGTTGCCGCCGGGGCCACCGCAGCCTACCTTGCCCTGGGCTACGCCTGGGGCCCGGTGGTCCTCTCCTTCGCGATGGCCCTGATCCTGACGGCGGCGGCCGGGAAGCGCGCTGTGGCATGGTCGGGAGCCGCCGCGGGAATCCTCGCATTGTTTCTTGCCGCTGCGCGCAGCGGCGATGAAGCGGCGTTCGTCCGCGCCTTCGCCGGGTCCTCATGGCTGGCCATCCTGGTCCTGGTCGGGGAAGGGGTGCGGTTCCGCGGCGAACGGGTTGCCGAACGGCACCGCCAGGCGGCCGCGGCGGAACAGGCTGCCCGCGATGAATACCGGCTTGCCCTTGCGCGGGACATCCATGACGGGGTGGCCCATTCGCTGTCCCTGATAAACGTCCGGGCCTCGGTGGCGCTGCACCTGGGCGAGAAGGATCCGGCGCAGTTCCGCCCTGCCCTGGAGACCATCAAGGCAGCGAGCAGGGAATCACTGGCTGAAGTCCGCCAGCTGCTGGGCGTGCTCCGGGAAGATGCGCCGTTGAGCCCCACCAGCCGGCCCAGCCTGGCCCGGGTTCCGGAAATCGTAGAGAACGCGCGGCGGGCCGGGCTCGATGTCCGGCTCCTGGCCGGCCCCGGCAGTGACCACGTTCCCACTGCAGCCCAGGAAGCGGCGTACCGGATTGTGCAGGAGGCCTTGACAAACGTGGGCCGGCATTCCGGCGCGCGTTCGGCCCAGGTGTCCATCCACGCGGCGAAAGGGGAGTTACTGGTGACCATAGACGACGACGGCGCCGGGGCCGGCACAGCGCCCGAAGGTAACGGCATTACCGGCATGCGGGAACGGGTGGCAGCTTTGGGCGGCAGCCTTGAGCTGGGGCCGGCCCACTCCGGTACGGGCTGGCGGGTCCGTGCGGTCCTCCCGCTGGCCGCCCGTGCAGGGCAGGAACCGGGATGATCAGGATCCTGCTGGCCGATGACCAGAACCTGATCCGGGCGGGCTTCCGGGCGTTGCTGGACGCCGAAGCGGACATGAAGGTCGTGGCCGAGTGCGGGACCGGGCGCGACGCGGTCCGGCTTGCCCGGCAGTGGCAACCCGACGTGGTCCTGATGGATATCCGCATGCCGGACGGTGATGGCCTGGAGGCAACGCGGCAGATCCTCTCCGACCCTGCGCTGCCAGGTACCCGGGTGGTCATGCTCACCACCTTCGAGCTGGACGAATACATCGCCGAGGCCGTGCGGGCCGGCGCCGCCGGTTTCCTGGTCAAGGACACTGAACCGGCCGAGCTCCTGCGCGCCGTCCCCATTGTGCACGACGGCGATGCGCTGCTGTCGCCCTCGGTGACCCGGCGGATCATGGCCCAGTTGGCGCGGCACTCCCGCGCCGCCGAACGGCCGGTGGCACTGGACCGCATCACCGACCGGGAGCGGGAAGTCCTCCAGCTTGTGGGGGAGGGTTTGAACAACGCGGAAATCGCCGGGCGCCTGTTCATCACCCCGCTCACGGCAAAGACGCATGTCTCGCGGATCATGGCGAAGCTGATGGTCAGGGACAGGGCGCAGCTGGTGGTGCTGGCCTACGAATCCGGACTGGTCCGGCCGGGCTGGGCAGGCTGAGGCCCGTACCAGGTGCAGCCGCAGGCCTCCCGGGGGAGTACGTGGCCCGGTGAAGGTGACTCCCGCCGCCGGACGCGCCGGCCGGCTGCGGCAACGACACTCGATACAAGGCCGGATCCCCGGCCGGTCGAGAGAGTCTGGAGAACGAAAATGTTGCCATCACTGACCACCGCGCTGTCTACTGCGGGCGTGTCCACCGCAGCCCTGACCGCCGCTACGCAGGTGCCGGCCGATACGGTCGTCTACGGCCCCTGGCACGGTGCCTTTTCCCCCTGGTTCCTGTTGTTCCCGCTCTTCTGGATCCTGGTGATCGCGCTGTTCATCTTCGTGGCCCGAAGGACCTGGCGCCGGAACCAGCACTGGGCAGCCGGCCAGGGGGCCGAAGGCGTGCTGCGCGAACGCTACGCCCGGGGGGAGGTGGACGAGACCGAGTACCGGCAACGGCTGGAGGTCCTCCGCAGCGGGGACCGACGGCAGACGTGACCGGACCCGCCGGAGCTGAACGCCGGAGCTGTTCGCCGGGGGTGGAAGGCGGCCGAAGCACAGGCCGGTGTTTGAGACAATAGCTGCATGCGAACTTTGGGCAGCTCCTCGTCATCCGCCAAACCCGCCAGGGCCGGTTTCTCGATGTTCCGGATCAGCGGGCCGGGCCTGATGGTCCTGGTGACGGCGTTCGTTGTTGCCGTCATCTTCGCCGCCAACCAGAACGACGTCGTGGGCTGGGTTGTTGCCGTCATCGCCGCCTTCTGGCTGGCACTGGCCCTGTTCGTGGTCTTCAGCATCCAGCGGGCCGCCAAGAAGGCCGGCGCCAAGCTGTCCGAGGCTCAAAGCGCCTTCCACACCGCAACCGGCCGGGCCCCGGTGCAGGCATCAGCGGACCATGGGGGCACCCGGGTGGTCTACGAACGGACCGAGGCCGACGAAGTGCGCGACCTGAAACTGGACCACTCGTTCAAAATCGTCCAGGTGCAGATCCGCGTAGTGGAAGAGGAACGGGCCAAGGGCGCCGCGGCCAACCAGGACACCATCAACCGCGCCCTCGAGACGATTGAGATCACGGCCACCAACGCCCGGGACATGATCAAGTCCTCCGGCGGCAGCGGCGAGCCGGTGACCGGAACCATCATCGACTAGAGTGGAGCGGGTGAGCTCGGCATTGAACAAGGACCACCTTCGCATCGCATCAGTCAACGTCAACGGCCTCCGGGCTGCCTACAAAAACGGCATGGCGGCGTGGCTGGAGCCGCGCGAAGTGGACATCCTCTGCCTGCAGGAAGTGCGCGCCCCCGACGCGATCGTCCGGGAGTTGCTCGGGGAAGGATGGCACATCCTGCACGCCGAGGCGGAAGCAAAAGGCCGTGCCGGCGTCGCCATCGCCTCCCGCCAGGAGCCGCTCGAAACCAGGAACGGCATTGGGGACGACTACTTCGCCACGGCCGGGCGCTGGGTGGAGGCTGATTTCCGCGTTCCGGACGCCGCCGGGAACCCCGTCCAGCTCACCGTTGCCAGCGCCTACGTGCACTCCGGTGAGGCAGGGACACCCAAGCAGGACGACAAGTACCGCTTCCTTGACGTCATGAGCACCCGGCTTCCGGAGCTGACCAAGCACAGCGACCACGCGCTGGTGGTGGGGGACCTGAATGTCGCCCACACGCCCCGGGACATTCGGAACTCCAAGGGCAACCTCAAGAAAGCCGGCCACCTGCCGGAGGAACGCGCCTACTTTGACCGTTTCTTTGGTGAGGAAATCGGCTGGCATGACGTCCACCGGAACCTTGCCGGCGACGTCGACGGGCCGTACACGTGGTGGTCCTGGCGCGGCAAGGCGTTCGATAACGACACCGGGTGGCGCATCGACTACCACATGGCCACCCCCGGACTGGCAGCGTCCGCCATTTCGGCCGTTGTTGACCGTGCAGCCTCCTGGGATACCCGCTTCTCCGATCACGCCCCGCTGGTAGTGGACTACCAGCTCTGAGCCCGAAAGTTTTTCCATGACCACCCAGACTTCCTCCACTGCCAAGAAGCGCATCCTTTCCGGCGCCAAGCCCACCGCGGATTCCCTGCACCTGGGCAATTACATCGGCGCTGTGCGCAACTGGGTGGACATGCAGGCGGAATACGACGCCGTCTTCTTTATCCCGGACCTGCACGCCATCACGGTGGATTTCGACCCCGCCGAGCTGGCCAGGCGCACCCGCATCGTGGCGGCGCAGTACATTGCCGCCGGCATCGACCCGGACAAGAGCATCTTCTTTGTCCAGTCCCATGTCCCGGAGCACGCGCAGCTTGCCTGGGCGCTGAACTGCATCACCGGCTTCGGTGAGGCGTCCCGTATGACGCAGTTCAAGGACAAGACCCAGAAGTCTGGCGCTGACGCCGCAACGCTGGGCCTTTTCGCCTACCCCACGCTGATGGCCGCCGATATCCTCCTCTACCAGAGCGACCTGGTTCCGGTGGGCGAGGACCAGCGGCAGCACCTGGAGCTGACCCGGAACCTCGCGCAGCGTTTCAACACCCGGTTTGGCCACACGTTCACGGTTCCAGAGGCCACGATCGTGAAGGAAAGCGCCAAGATCTACGACCTCCAGAATCCCAGCGCCAAGATGTCGAAGACGGGGGAGTCCCCCAACGGTGCCATCCAACTGCTGGAGGATCCCAAGATCGCCGCAAAGCGCATCAAGTCGGCAGTGACCGACGCCGGCACGGACATCCGCTTCGACGCCGAGGAGAAGCCCGGGGTTTCCAACCTGCTCACCATTTACTCGTCCCTCACCGGAAAGTCCGTGGCGGACCTTGAAGCCGAGTACCAGGGGAAGATGTACGGGCACCTCAAGGTGGACCTCGCGGAGGTGGTGGTGGACTTCATCACCCCGCTCCGCAACCGGACCAACGAGCTCATGGCCGATCCCGCCGAGCTTGACCGGCTGCTGGCCCTCGGCGCGGACCGGGCCCGGGAGATCGCCTCGGCCACCCTGGGCCAGGTGTACCAGCGCATGGGTTTCCTGCCGTCCCTCAGCCTCGCAGGGGTCCGCTAGCGCCATGTCTTCGAGAAACGTCACCGCCAGGGGAGGTGCCTGCTCTGCCGGCCAGGTGGAGCGGACCCTGGCCGACCGCTTCGAAGACGAGTCCGGCCACGCTGCGGCTGCTGACCATGAGCCGGCCCGCAGCGATGAGATCAGTGTGGGCGTCATCCTGGGCTTTCCAGACGAGATTGCCGGGGAACTGCAGCGCTGGCGGGCGTCCTTCGGGGATCCCTTGGCCGAAGTGGTGCCCGCGCACATCACGCTGGTGACCACCACCCCCACCCAGGACTGGGAGGCCACCCGCCGGCATGTCCGCGAGGTGGCCCGCTGCCAGAGCCCCTTCATGGTCACCATCGCCGGGACCGGAACCTTCAGGCCCGTTTCGCCCGTGGTCTTCATCCGGGTGGAGGACGGGTTCGAGCACTGCGTGGACTTACACCGCAAGCTGCAGCAGGGACCCCTCCACCGTGAACTGCCCTTCCCTTATCATCCACACGTGACCATCGCCCACGATGTCGCCCCCGAAAGCCTGGATGAGGCCGAAACGGTGCTCAAGAACTATAAAGCCACCTTCCCGGTGGTTAGCATGGGACTCTATGAGCATGATGCCGAGGGCATCTGGCAGCTACGGGAAGAGCTGGATTTTGGGACCGAAACTGACAACCACGACGGCACCCGATTCACGGACGCTGCCGCGGACACCACAACCGAAGGCGCCTGACCAGCAGCCGCTGCCCACTGAGCATGCCCAGCTTAAGCTGGCCGCCATCCAGAAAAGGATGGCCTGGGGCAAAGCCAGGAGATCCGGCGTCGGGCTGTTACCACGCCTGATGGCCATGATCCTGTGGCTGCAGGCCAAGCTCAACACCCTGCGCCCGATGCGCGCGTTCCAGCATTACAACCTCCAGCACGGCCCCTTGCTGAGCGCCGGCATTGGCTTCCGGATGTTCTTCTCCATCACCGGGCTCCTGACCACCGGCTTCTCGGTTGCGGGACTTGTCCTGAGGGGCCAGCCGGCCCTGCTTGACACCATCATCAGCAGCGTGGCAACAAGCGCCCCCGGACTTTTGAAGGTCAACGGCGGGGAGGGACTGGTGGATCCCAAGGACCTGCTCGATCCCAACGGACTTGGCTGGACTGCGCTGATCAGTGCCGTGGTCACGGTCGTCACGTCCCTGGGATGGATCAACGGGCTCCGGGACGGCCTCCGCGGCGTCCTGCAGCTGCCGCCGCTGATGGTCAACCCCATCCTGATGAAGCTGCGCGATTCCGGCACCCTGCTGCTGCTGGGCACCGCCCTGGTCATCAGTGCCGGCGCCTCCCTGGTCTTCGGCACCGCTGCCGGATGGGTCTCGGACTTCCTGCACCTCAGCGATGCCCTCGCCGGCCCCCTCACCACGTCCGTGAAGATCGTCGTGCCGCTGGTCCTGAACTGGGTCACGGCACTGGTCATGTTCCGGCTGGCCGCGGGGCTGAAGCTGTCCCGCCAGGCGCTGCTGGAAGGGACCATCCTGGCCGCCGTCGGCACCACCGTCCTGCAGATCTTCAGCACCGAGCTGCTTGGCGGCGCCAGCCGCAATCCCATCCTGGCGCCGTTCGCCATCATCATCGGCCTGCTCATCTGGTTCAACCTGGTCAGCCAGGTCTACCTTGTCTCCGCGGGGTGGTCCGCCGTCCGCGAGGCCGACCTGGAGTCCGGCTCAGCCCCGCGGAAGGCAATCCTCGGGGCCCGGCGGGCAACGCCCCAGACCTGACCCGCAGCCATTCTGAGGCGGGGGGCGCTTGGGTCAGGCGGAGGCCGCATCAAGGTACTGGTCGGCCCAGGCTGCGATGATCCTCGCTGCACGGGCAGCCTGGCCCTTCCCGGTCAGGAGGTGGTCGCTTCCCTCCAGGGAGACGAAATTCCGGGGGTGCCGGGCGGTCTGGAAGATGGTGCTCGCATTCTCGATCCCCACGGTGTTATCGGTGGGGGAGTGCAGGACCATCAGCGGCTTATGCAGTTGCCGGATGCAGTCAGTCAGGTCAGCGTTCTCCAGGTCCTCCACGAAGTGCCGGCGGATCTCCACCCGCTTGCCGCCCAGGTCCACCTCGGCGCTGCCCTCATTCAGGATCCTGTCCAGGGCGGCATCGAACACGTGGGCCACGTGCTTGGGCGAGAACGGAGCCCCCACCGTGGCCACGGCATCGAGTTCGGGAATGTCCCTGGCAGCGGCAAGGACGGCCGCGCCGCCGAATGAATGGCCCACCAGCAGCGAGATTTCCTTGCCCTCACCGCGCATGAACTCCGCAGCCTTCACCGTGTCAGCCACCTTGTGGCTGAACGATCCCGCGGACCATTCCCCGGCGGACCCGCCGAGGCCCAGGTTGTCGAAGCGCAGCATGCCGATTCCGCTGTCCGCCAGCGCCTTGCACATCCTGGAGGCGGAGGGGCTGTCCTTGCCCAGCGTAAAGCCGTGCGAAAACACCCCCCCAGCCCTTGACGGGCCCTTCGGGAAGGTCAATGATGCCGGACAGCATTTCGCCGGTGGAGCCGGCGAAGGACACTTTTTCGGTGCGGGACATGGGGCCCTTTCTGCGGGCGGACAGCTTGCTGATAGAGCATCCGGGGTGAATAGGTGTTGAAAACGAACGACGGCGCCCTCCACCACGTGTGGTGAGGGACGCCGTCGGCCGTCTACCTGGAGTTGAAGGTGCTAGATCTTGCGGGCCAGGATGGCCTGCTTGACCTCCGCGATGGCCTGCGTGACCTGGATGCCGCGGGGGCATGCCTCGGAGCAGTTGAAGGTGGTGCGGCAGCGCCACACGCCTTCCTTGTCATTGAGGATTTCCAGGCGCATGTCGCCGGCGTCATCACGGGAGTCGAAGATGAAGCGGTGTGCGTTCACGATTGCGGCGGGGCCGAAGTACTGCCCGTCCGTCCAGAACACGGGGCAGGATGACGTGCACGCGGCGCAAAGGATGCACTTGGTGGTGTCATCAAAGCGCTCACGGTCCTCTGCGGACTGCAGGCGCTCCCGGGTGGGCTCGTGGCCCTTGTTGATGAGGAAGGGCATGACTTCGCGGTACGACTGGAAGAAGGGCTCCATGTCCACGATCAGGTCCTTCTCCACCGGGAGGCCCTTGATGGGTTCCACCGTGATGGGCTTGGACGTGTCCAGGTCCTTCAGCAGGGTCTTGCAGGCCAGGCGGTTGCGGCCGTTGATGCGCATGGCATCCGAGCCGCACACGCCGTGTGCGCAGGAGCGGCGGAAGGACAGGGTGCCGTCCGTTTCCCACTTCACCTTGTGCAGGGCGTCAAGGACACGGTCCGTGCCGTACATGGTCAGGTGGAAGTCGTCCCAGGTTGCTTCCTCCGAAACCTCCGGGTTGTAGCGGCGGACGCGCAGGTGGACGTCGAACGAGGGGATTTCCCCGGCCCCGCCAACGCCGGCAGGAAGTTCAACCTTTGAGGCTGGCTCAGCGATTTCAGCGGTCATCTTAGTACTTCCTCACCATCGGCTCGTAGCGGGTAAAGACAACCGGCTTGGTGGCCAGGCGGATACCGGCGATTGATTCCGCCGATCCGTCAGCCGGCGCATGGTCATCCTTGTACGCCATGGAGTGCTTCATGAATTTCTCGTCGTCACGCTCGGGGAAGTCCTCGCGGAAGTGTCCGCCGCGGGATTCCTCGCGGTGCAGGGCGGCCACGGTCATCACCTTGGCCAGTTCCAGCAGGAAGCCGAGTTCAACGGCCTCGAGCAGGTCCAGGTTGAAGCGCTTGCCCTTGTCCTGGACGTTGATGCGCTTGTAGCGCTCCTCGAAGGATGCGATGTCGCGCAGCACCTGGTTCAGGGTGTCCGCCGTCCGGAACACCTGCATGTTGGCGTCCATGGTGTCCTGCAGTTCCTTGCGGATCTGGGCCACCTTTTCGTCGCCGGTGCCGTTGCGGGCAATGTCCAGCAGTTCGGTGGTGTAGCCCAGCGGGTTCTCCGGCAGTTCCACGAACTCGGCGGTCTTGGCGTACTCCGCGGCGGCGATGCCCGCACGCTTGCCGAAGACGTTGATGTCCAGCAGCGAGTTGGTGCCCAGGCGGTTGGAGCCGTGGACGGACACGCAGGCCACTTCACCGGCGGCGTAGAGGCCCGGGACCACGGTGTCGTTGTCCTGCAGGACCTCGGCGCTGATGTTGGTGGGAATGCCACCCATGGCGTAGTGCGCGGTGGGGAACACCGGCACGGGCTCCGTGTACGGTTCCACACCCAGGTAGGTGCGGGCAAACTCGGTGATGTCCGGGAGCTTGGCGTCGATGTGGGCCGGCTCCAGGTGGGTCAGGTCCAGCAGGACGTAGTCCTTGTTCGGGCCGCAGCCGCGGCCTTCGCGGACCTCGTTGGCCATGGAGCGGGCCACGATGTCGCGCGGCGCCAGGTCCTTGATGGTGGGGGCGTAACGTTCCATGAAGCGTTCACCCTCGGAGTTGCGGAGGATTGCGCCTTCACCGCGGGCGGCCTCGGAGAGCAGGATGCCCAGTCCGGCAAGGCCTGTCGGGTGGAACTGGAAGAATTCCATGTCTTCCAGGGGGATGCCGCGGCGGAACGCGATGCCCATGCCGTCGCCGGTCAGGGTGTGGGCGTTGGACGTGGTCTTGAAGACCTTGCCGGCGCCACCGGAGGCGAACACCACGGACTTGGCCTGGAAAACGTGCAGTTCACCGGAGGCGAGGTCGTAGGAGACGACGCCGGCTACGCGCTTTTGCTTGTAAGGGGTGCCGTCTTCGCGGACAGCGTCCTCTTCAACCGTCAGCAGGTCCAGCACGTAGTACTCGTTGTAGAACTCGACGTTGTGCTTGACGCAGTTCTGGTACAGGGTCTGCAGGATCATGTGGCCGGTGCGGTCGGCGGCGTAGCATGCGCGGCGGACCGGAGCCTTGCCGTGGTCGCGGGTGTGGCCGCCGAACCGGCGCTGGTCGATGCGGCCTTCGGGCGTGCGGTTGAAGGGCAGGCCCATCTTTTCCAGGTCCAGCACGGCGTCGATGGCTTCCTTCGCCATGACCTCGGCAGCGTCCTGGTCAACCAGGTAGTCGCCGCCCTTGACGGTGTCGAACGTGTGCCATTCCCAGTTGTCTTCCTCGACATTGGCAAGGGCTGCACACATGCCACCCTGCGCCGCACCCGTGTGCGAGCGGGTGGGGTAGAGCTTGGTCAGTACTGCTGTGCGCGCGCGCTGACCGGATTCGATCGCGGCGCGCATGCCAGCGCCACCGGCACCGACGATGACGACGTCGTACTTATGGACCTGCATACCAGACGCTCTTTCTCTCAAAATTCGCTATAAAACAACGGGGCGGCTTTGCCTGCTCCGCAAAACAGGGCCCGCGGATAAGCCCGCGGGCCCGGGGATGTGCCAGTGCTAGGCAGGGCAGAAACCACCCGGAAGGGCGACGCCGTTCACCACGGGGCACGGGTTGAAGGTGAAGATCACCAGGGTGCCCAGGAGGATGATGACCACTGCGGCCGCGTAAAGAACGGTCTTCAGCCAGCGCCGGGTGGATGTCTTCTCGGCGTAGTCGTTGATGATGGTCCGGACGCCGTTGCTGCCGTGCAGCATGGCCAGCCAGAGCATGGCCAGGTCCCAGAACTGCCAGAACGGATCCGCCCACTTGCCGGCCACGAAGCCGAAGTCGATGGCGTGGATGCCCTCGCCGAGCATGAGGTTCACGAACAGGTGGCCGAAGATCAGCACCACGAGCACCACGCCGGAAAGGCGCATGAACAGCCAGGCGATCATCTCGAAGTTGCCCTTGGAACCGCCGCTGCGGCGGTACTGGGGAGCGACCCGGCCGCTGCGGGGGCTCTCGATCGTTGCAGTCATGGCTTAGTGACCTCCGAGGGCGAGGGACAGGTGGCGGATGGAGAAGGCAAGCATGGTCACAACCCAAAGGGCCAGGACTGCCCACAGCATCTGCCGCTGGTACTTGGCGCCCTTCTTCCAGAAGTCGACCGCGATGATCCGCAGGCCGTTGAAGGCGTGGAAGACGATGGCGGCGACAAGGCCGGTCTCACCCAGCGCCATCAGCGGATTCTTGTAGGCGCCGATCACGGCGGTGTAGGCCTCCGGTGACACACGCACCAAGGAGGTGTCCAGGACGTGGACCAACAAGAAGAAAAAGATCACTACACCGGTAATACGGTGTCCTACCCAGGACCACATGCCTTCACGGCCGCGGTACAAGGTGCCAGCTGGTTTTGTCGGCACTGATAAACCTCCCTGCAACACAGCGGCGCTGGCATGAGATCCATGCGGGGGGAACGCCTGCTGCGAGAGCACTCGTAGCTCAGGCCTAAATCTAGGCTTCGCTAACAGCTTATTCAATTTAGTCGTTTGTTGGTGCCCAGTACTGGAGCGGATTTTGCAGGGAAATGAGACGAACGCCACATCATTGCAGGCGTCAGGGCACGTGGGCAGCCCAAAGCAGCGCCCATCCGCCGCCACAGGAGCGGCCGGCGGCCCTTCGGCTAAAGTAGCCGTGATGAGTACAGACAAAGTGACAAGCCCGGCTTCACCCATTGACCGCTTCATTGCGGTGATTCCGGCAGGCGGAGTGGGGACCCGCCTCTGGCCTCTGTCACGAGCAGCAGCTCCCAAGTTCCTTCACGATCTCACGGGATCGGGCAGCACCTTGCTGCGCGCCACCTACGACCGGTTGCACCCCCTCGCGGGCGACCGGATGCTGGTGGTGACAGGGCAGGCCCACCGCGCAGCAGTGTGCCGCCAGCTCCCTGAGGTCCGCGACTCGGACCTGGTCCTGGAATCGGAACCCAAGGACTCGGGTGCGGCGATCGGCCTCGCGGCCGCAATCCTGCACGAACGCGATCCCGACACCATCATGGGGTCCTTCGCCGCCGACCAGGTGATCAGCCCGGATGACCTGTTCCAGCAGGCAGTCCGGGAAGCGATCCACACCGCTGCTGCCGGCAAGATCGTGACCATCGGCATCAAGCCCACCCACCCGTCCACCGGCTTCGGCTACATCCGTTCCGGCAAGGCCCTGCACATCGACGGCGCGCCCAGCGCCCACGACGTTGTGGAGTTCGTGGAAAAGCCGGACGAGACTGTGGCGCAGCAGTACGTGGACAGCGGAGACTATGTCTGGAATGCCGGCATGTTCGTGGCGCCCGTGTCGCTGATGCTCAAGCACCTCGAAGCCAACCAGCCCGAACTCTTCCAGGGCCTCCAGGAAATCGCCCGGGCCTGGGATACACCCCAGCGCGACGAGGTAACGGCCCGGATTTGGCCCACCCTGCCCAAGATCGCCATCGACTACGCCGTGGCCGAGCCCGCCGCCGAAGCCGGGGACGTCGCCGTCGTGCCCGGTACTTTCCGCTGGGACGACGTTGGCGACTTCGCCTCGGTTGGGCGCCTCAACAGCGCCAAGGAAGTGGATGACGTCACTGTCCTTGGCGAAGGTGCCCGCGTGTTCACCGAGAACTCCAGCGGCGTTGTTGTCACCGACACCAAGCGCGTCATCGCGCTGATCGGCATCCAGGATGTTGTCATCGTGGACACGCCGGACGCCCTCCTGGTGACCACCATGGCCAATTCCCAGCGCGTGAAGGCTGCCGTGGATGCGCTCAAGGCGAGCGGGGACACGGACGTTCTCTGACCGGAATCCTGCGGGCGCCATGGTGCCGGCAGGACCGGAATGTAATGCGCCGTCAGGGATGGGCGCTAAACCCGCCACCCTCGCTAGAGTGAAACAGTGCGCAATTACACTACTGAAGCCGAGCCCACCGCCCTGGTGGCCCCCTGGCTCGAACCGCTCCTGCCGGACCTGATCGAATTCCGCCGGGACCTGCATGCGCACCCGGAACTGTCCTTCAAGGAGTTCCGCACCACCGACAAGCTCGCCGAACGGCTCGAAGCCGCAGGGCTGAGCCCCCGCCGCCTGGAGGGCACCGGCCTGACGGTGGACGTGGGCGAGGGACCCATCGCCACAGCACTTCGCGGCGACATCGATGCCCTGCCCATCATCGAGGAGACGGGCCTGCCCTTCGCTTCGAAGAACCATGGTGTCACGCACGCCTGCGGCCACGACGTGCACACCACCACCATGCTGGGCATTGCCCTGGTTTTGCAGCGCATGCACCAGGAATCGCCCCTTGGCGCCACCGTCCGGATCATCTTCCAGCCCGCCGAGGAAACCATGCCCGGCGGCGCGCACGCGTGCATTGAGCAGGGCGTGCTGGACGGCGTCCCCCGGATCCTCGCGCTGCACTGCGACCCCCGCATCGAAGTGGGAAAGGTTGGTACCCGGATCGGGGCCATCACGTCCGCGTCGGACACCATCCGGATCGAGCTGTCCGGGCGCGGCGGCCACACGTCCCGGCCGCACCTCACCGAGGACCTGGTGTTCGCGCTGGCGCAGATCGCCGTCAACGTTCCGGCCGTCCTGTCCCGCCGGGTGGACGTCCGCAGCGGGGTATCCGTGGTGTGGGGCCAGATCACCGCCGGATCGGCGCCCAACGCCATTCCCGGCTCGGGCTACATGGCCGGAACCATGCGCTGCCTGGACCGGGACGCCTGGCATGCCGCCGGTGAACTGCTGGACGAAGTGGTGCACCAGGTGGCCGCGCCCTACGGCGTGGACGTCCACCTGGAACACACCAGGGGAGTGCCGCCCGTGGTCAACTCCGAACACGAGACAGCCATCATCGAAGCGGCCGCCCGCGCTGAAATCGGCGAGAGCGCCGTGGTCCTGACACCCCAGTCCATGGGCGGCGAGGACTTTGCCTGGTTCCTCGCCGAACTTCCCGGTGCCATGATGCGCCTTGGCACCAAAACGCCCGGCGGCGAGGATTACGACCTCCACCGCGGCGACTACATCCTGGACGAGCGCTCTTTGGGCCTCGGCATCAGGGTGCTCACCGCGGCAGCCCTGCGCACCATCCGCGACCTGGAGCCGGCACCGCTTTCCTAGCGCGAAAGACGGGCCGGCGCGGCGGTGCCGGACCGCCGCCGGTAAGTACGACGACGATGCTTGCCTTAAGTGCCGCCACCATTGATAAGTTGTGCACAACTTAGTTGTGCGCTATTGTAGTTCCATGACCGAAGCACCCCGCCTGGACCGGCAAGTATGTTTTGCGCTCTATTCGGCATCCCGGGCCGCCACCGCCGTTTACCGGCCGGTGCTGGACGAGCTGGGCCTCACCTATCCGCAGTATCTGGTCATGCTGGTGCTGTGGGAGAGCGAGCCGCGGGGCGTCAAGGAACTTGGTGGGGAGCTCGGCCTTGATTCGGGCACGCTGTCGCCCCTCCTCAAGCGCCTGGAGTCACTCGGGTTCGTGGAACGCCGGCGGTCCGGCGAGGACGAACGCCGGGTCGCGATCCACCTCACGCCGGCCGGGCGGAGCCTCAGCGAACCTGCCCGGGCCATCCCGCAGCGGTTGGCAGACGCTGCCGGGCTCTCCCTGGACGAACTGGAACAGCTCCGCTCCACCCTGGGCAAGCTCACCTCCGCGCTGCATGAATCCCTCTGACCGCTGAACCAGGCACCATTCCATCTACAGGACGGACTATTTTCGTGAAGACCCTTTATACCGCCGAGGCGCTGGCTTCAGGCGAAGGCCGTGACGGCACCGCACGCAGCAATGACGGCAAACTGGCCGTGGACCTTGCCAGCCCCGCCGAACTCGGCGGCAGCGGACAGGGCACCAACCCCGAACAGCTCTTTGCCGCCGGCTATGCCGCCTGCTTCCATTCCGCACTGCGGCTGGTTGGCCGCAAGGCGGGCGCAGACCTCACCGACTCGGCCGTAGCGGCGAAAATCCACCTTGGGCAACTGGACGGCGGCGCCGGCTTTGGGCTGGCAGCCGAGCTGGAAATCGCCCTCCCCGCCCTGGACTTGGCCACCGCGGAAGACCTGGTGGCCAAGGCGCACCAGGTCTGCCCCTATTCGAATGCCACCCGCGGCAACATCAATGTCGACCTCAAGATTCTGGAGTACGCAGCATGAGCACAGCCCTCGCAACCACTACCCGGGAAATCCGGCTCGCGTCCCGCCCCGTGGGGCGCCCTTCCGGTGACAACTTCGAACTCGCAGAGTCGCCGCTGCCCGCGCTCGAAGACGGCCAGATCCTGGTGCGCAACCTCTTCATGTCCGTGGACCCCTACATGCGGGGCCGCATGAACGACGTCAAGTCATACTCCGCGCCCTTCGCCGTGGGCAAAGCGCTCGACGGCGGCGCAGTAGGTGAGGTGATCGCATCCCGTTCGTCGGCACACCGGGAGGGCGACGTCGTCGTCCATGCCCTGGGCTGGCGGGAGTACGCGGTGGTGGATGGCAGCGCCGCAACCCCGGCCCGCACCGACCTGGCCCCGGCTTCCGCCTTCCTTGGTGCCCTGGGCATGACCGGGCTGACCGCCTATTCCGGCCTCTTGAAGGTCGCCGACTTCAAGCCGGGGGACGCGGTGTTCGTCTCCGGTGCCGCCGGCGCGGTGGGTTCCCTGGTGGGCCAGATCGCCAAGGCGATGGGCGCTTCACGGGTCATCGGCTCGGCCGGTTCGCCTGCCAAGGTGGCGCGCCTCCTGGAGCTCGGCTTCGACGCCGCGTTCGACTATCACGAAGGTCCGGTCGTGGAGCAGCTGGCGAAGGCGGCGGGCCCGGCCGGCATCGACGTCTACTTCGACAACGTTGGCGGGGAACACCTGGAGGCCGCCCTGTCAGTCCTCAACGTTGGCGGCCGGGTGGCGATGTGCGGCGCAATCGCGCAGTACAACTCCACCGAACCGACTCCGGCGCCCCACAACCTGATGCAGGCCATCGGCAAGCAACTGACGCTCCGCGGCTTCCTGGTAGGCGGTCAGCGGCAGCACGCGGCGGAGTTCGCGGAAAAGATGGCAGGCTGGCTCGCGGACGGGACCGTGCGGTACGACGAGACAATCGTGGACGGCCTGGAGAACGCGCCGCAGGCCTTTATGGACCTCCTGGACGGGGCAAACACCGGCAAGATGCTGGTCCGGTTGTAGCCTGGCGATCATAACCACAGAACAAACAGCAGTAGGGGCGCCTCCTTTGGGGGCGCCCCTACTGCTTGGTAACAACTTGTAAACAATCTCCGGGGCCAGCTCCCGCCGTGCTATTGGGACGTGGCGCAGGCCACTAAAGTAAGTGCCATCAGTGCGCTCCGGCGCAGTGCTGCGTGCCTTCAGTGAAAACAGAATTTCAGCGCCGAAACGGACACTCATTGAATTCCAGCCCGTAGTGCCACTCGCATCACCCCTGGAGGAAAATTGAAGAAATCACTGCGTGCCGGCTTCAAGCGCGGTTCAATGGCCGGTGTGGCCACCCTCGGTGCGTCCGCCTTGCTGCTGACCGGCTGCGGGGCCGCCCCGTCCGCGTCCGGCCCCTCGGGTTCAGCCACCGCCTCGGACTACACCGCCTGCATGGTGTCCGACTCCGGCGGATTCGACGACAAGTCGTTCAACCAGTCCGGCTACGAGGGACTGCAGGGCGCCGTCAAGGACCTCGGCATCCAGGAGAAGCACGTCCAGTCCAAGGCTGACACCGACTACGACCCCAACCTCCGCTCCATGGTCCAGCAGGGCTGCAAGCTGACTGTGACCGTCGGCTTCCTGCTCGGCGACGCCACCAAGTCCATCGCAACGGCCAACCCGAACAGCCACTTCGCGATCATCGACTACAACGACCCCGCATTCCCCAAGAACGTCAAGCCGATCGTCTACGACACGGCCCAGGCCGCGTTCCTGGCCGGTTACCTGGCAGCGGGCACCTCCAAGACCGGTAAGGTCGCAACCTTCGGCGGCATCAACATCCCCACCGTCACCATCTTCATGGACGGTTTTGCCGACGGCGTGAAGTACTACAACGAGAAGAAGGGCAAGAGCGTCCAGCTCATCGGCTGGGACAAGGACAAGCAGGACGGCACGTTCGTCGGCGACTTCAAGCAGGTGGACAAGGGCAAGGTCCTGACCCAGGGCTTCCTTGACCAGGGCGCAGACATCGTCCTTCCCGTGGCCGGACCCGTCGGCGGCGGCGCGGGCAGCGCGATCCTCGACGCCAAGTCCAAGGGCAAGGACGCCAAGCTCATCTGGGTTGACTCCGACGGTTACCTGACGGCCCCGGACTACAAGTCAGTGATCCTTTCCTCCGTCCAGAAGACCATGTCCACCGCTGTGGAGACTGTCATCAAGGACGACAAAGACGGCAAGTTCGACGCCTCGCCGTACATTGGAACCCTTGCGAACGGCGGCGTGGCCCTGGCTCCGTTCCATGATCTCGATTCCGCCGTACCGGCAGACCTGAAGAGCGAACTGGACAAGCTCAAGAATGACATCATCTCCGGAACCGTTAAGGTCGAGTCGAAGTCCAGCCCCACCAAGTAAGGACTGAACTGCGGGGCGCGCTGCCCTTCCGCCGCTACCCGGCCGGAGGGCAGCGCGTTCTGTTTTGCTGGCAACGCACGGCCGCCAGCGCCATGCCGGCGGTCTTTTTTGCCGCCTGCGCGCCCTGCCCAGGAACCACCCGTGACACTAGGCTGGGACTACCCGCTGCCCTGCCGCCGACAGCGCGCCGGAGCAGATCCATACACACACAGATTGGTTGGGGTTTTGAAACTCGAACTGAAGGGGATCACGAAGCGATTCGGGTCCCTGGTAGCCAATGACCACATCGATTTGGTCGTCGAACCGGGGCAGGTGCACTGCCTCCTGGGAGAGAACGGCGCAGGGAAATCCACCCTGATGAACGTGCTTTACGGCCTGTACGATCCGACCGAAGGCGAAATCCTGGTCGATGGCAAGCCCGTCGTCTTCAAAGACCCCGGCGAGGCCATGGCGGCCGGCATTGGAATGGTCCATCAGCACTTCATGCTCATCCCGGTCTTCAGCGTGGCCGAGAACGTGGCGCTGGGCAATGAGACCACAAAAGCTGCCGGCCTCCTCAATCTTGAAGCCACGCGCGAGAAGATCCGCCGCATCTCGGACCAGTACGGGTTCGACGTCGACCCCGACGCCATGGTGGAGGACCTGCCCGTCGGGGTCCAGCAGCGGGTCGAGATCATCAAGGCACTGGTTCGCGATGCCGAGGTGCTCATCCTCGACGAACCAACCGCCGTGTTGACGCCGCAGGAGACCGATGAACTCCTGGACATCATCCGGCAGCTGAAGCGCGACGGTAAGTCGATTGTCTTCATCTCCCACAAACTGCGTGAAGTCAAAGCCATCTCGGACACCATCACGGTCATCCGCCGCGGCAAGGTAGTGGGTCAGGCGGATCCCACCGCTTCCCCCACCGAACTGGCGTCCGCCATGGTGGGCCGCACCGTGAGCCTGACACTCGACAAGGCACCGGCGAAGACCGGTGAGGTGACCTTCAAGGTCCGCAACCTGACCGTGACGGACCACAACGGCCAGCACGTGGTCGATGACCTGTCATTCGACATCGCCAAGGGCGAAGTGCTCGCCATCGCGGGTGTGCAGGGCAACGGCCAAACGGAGCTGACCGAGGCGATCCTTGGCGTGCAGCCGCACGTGGCCGGGTCCATCACGCTCGACGGCGAGGAGCTGCTGGGCAAGAGTGTCAAGCATGTCCTGGGTGCGGGCGTGGGCTTCGTCCCCGAGGACCGTACCCTTGACGGGCTGGTGGGAACATTCACCATCTCCGAGAACATGGTCCTGGACCTCTACGACAAGGCACCCTTCGCGCGCGGGGTCGGGATGAAACCGGGCGTCATCGCGGAGAACGCCGCCAGGAAGGTCGAGGAATTCGACGTCCGCACACCTTCCGTATCCGCCGCGGTGGGCACCCTCTCCGGCGGCAACCAGCAGAAGGTTGTCCTGGCCCGTGAGCTCTCCCGGCCGCTCCGCCTGTTTATCGCCTCCCAGCCCACGCGTGGGCTGGACGTCGGCTCGATCGAATTCGTCCATAAGCGCGTCATCGCCGAACGCGACCACGGAACGCCGGTCATGATCGTGTCCACGGAACTTGACGAAGTGCTTCAGCTGGCAGACCGGATCGCGGTGCTCTACCGCGGCCGGCTGGTGGGGATCGTACCCGCCACGACGTCCCGCGACGTCCTGGGCCTGATGATGGCCGGTGTCCCGGCCGCAGAAGCCGAAGTCAACGCCTCCGCCCATGCTTCCGGCGCAACGGCCGGAGCGACGGTATCGGAGCCTGCCGGCCACGAAGGAGAAACCCATGTCTGAGAAGACAACCCCGGAACCGCAGGCCATAGGCCACAACGGGGCCCCGGAGCCCGCCCCGACCCAGGTGCCCGGTGGCACCACCTCCGAGGCCATCGCTTCCGACGTCGTGCTGGACACCGCCGGCGGCCAGATGCCGCCGTCCGCCGTTCCGGCGGCCACCCAGCTGCGCGGCCGGGACCATGACCTGGACGGCGGCGGATCCGTCCTGCACCAGGTCTTCACCGGCAACGCCATGGTCTCCTTCCTCTCCGTGCTGCTGGCCATCGTGCTCGGCGGCATCCTGATGGCGGTGACCAATCCGAAGGTCGCCGTCACGGCCGGCTACTTCTTTGCCCAGCCCGGAGACCTCCTGACCGAGGTCATCCGCCCCTACACCGCCCTGGTGCAGGGGTCCATCTTCAACTGGGCCGGCGCCGACCTGGCCGCCCAGCTGTACCCGATCACCGAGACCCTCACGGTCGCAACTCCGCTGATCTGTGCCGGGCTCGGCGTCGCGCTGGCGTTCCGTGCCGGCCTGTTCAACATCGGCGCCCAGGGGCAGATCATCTTCGGCGCGCTCTTCGGCGCCTACGTCGGCTTCGCCTGGCACCTGCCCATCGGCCTGCACCTGCTGGTCGTGATCCTCGCCGGCCTGGTTGGCGGGGCGGTATGGGGCGGCGTCGTGGGCCTGCTGAAGGCGCGGACCGGCGCACACGAGGTGATCGTGACCATCATGCTTAACTACATCGCCAACTTCCTGCTGCTGTTCCTGCTCACCACCCCGGCTTTCCAGCGCAAGGGTTCCACCAACCCGATCTCCCCGTTCCTTGACTCCACGGCATTGTTCCCCGAGCTGCTCGGACCGCAGTTCCGCCTGCACGCCGGCTTCCTGGTCGCGATAGCGGCCACCGCCTTCGTCTGGTGGCTGCTGAACCGTTCCACGATCGGTTTTGAGTTCCGCGCCGTTGGGGCAAACCCGAGCGCGGCCCGCACCGCCGGCATCAACGTTGCCCGCAGCACCATCCTGGTGATGGCGATCGCGGGTGCGCTGGCCGGCCTGGCCGGCGTCGCGCAGGTGTCCGGCACGGAAAAGTACCTTTCCGGCGGTGTCGCCGCCTCCATCGGTTTTGACGCCATCACCGTCGCACTGCTGGGACGCTCCACGCCGTGGGGAACCTTCTTCGCGGGCCTGCTGTTCGGCGCCTTCCGCGCCGGCGGTGTGGCAATGCAGGCACAGACCCAAACCCCCATCGACATTGTGCTCGTCATCCAGTCCCTCATCGTGCTGTTCATCGCAGCACCGCCGCTGGTCCGTGCGATATTTGGACTCAACCCCCGTAAGAAGAAGACCACCACAAGTGGGACCGCAGGTTCGCGTACCGGCGGCGTCAAGAGCGGAGCGGCAGCATGAGCGCCACCACACAATCCCCCGCCAGCAAACAGCCGGGCGCCGGAAAGGCACCCCGGGCCAACAGCGCCGGAGGCCGGGCCGGGACAACGGAACTGGTGAGCTGGAAGGCCGGCGTTGGACTGGGCCTGCTCGCCATCCTGGGCACCGTGCTGTTCGGCTTCCTGGCCAACACAAAAGCAGCCGGTTTCCGGATCGCCGAAGCCCGGGACCCGAACGCCTCCTCCACCGCAGCATGGATCACCCTGGCCGTGGCGTTGGCGGCCGCCGCCTACCTCGGCTACCGCTGGATCAACCAGCGCCGCGGGGGCGGGGGAGTGGACCGCTGGATTCCCGCCACCACCATCGCTGCCGTCGTCGTCCTGGGCCTCGCCGCCCTCGGCGTTGCCCACGTGGAGAAGATCACCGTGCCCTCGATGGTCTTCGGCTGGATCTGCGCGGTCCTGCTGCTCGCCATGGCAGCGTACGCCATCCTGCTGACCGTGCAGCGGCGCCGCACCCCCGGCTGGCTGGGCGGACTCTTCGCCGTCGTCTTCCTGGCCGGGTTCATGATCTGGATCGTCGCCGGCGGCCGTGACTCCGAACCGTCCATTTCCCTGGGCGGGTTGATGGCAGGTGCGGTGACGCTGGCCGTACCGCTGGTGTTCGGCTCGCTGTCCGGCGTGCTGTGCGAACGGGCCGGTGTGGTCAACATCGCCATCGAAGGCCAGCTCCTGCTCGGCGCATTCTCCGCCGCCGTCGTCGCCACCGTAACCGGCAACGTCTACGTGGGACTCATCTCGGCGGCGGTGGCCGGTGCACTCGTGTCCCTGGTCCTGGCCGTGGTGAGCATCAAGTACCTCGTCAACCAGATCATCGTCGGCGTGGTCCTCAATGTCCTGATCAGCGGCCTCACCAGCTTCCTGTTCTCCACCCTGCTCACGGCGGACCCGGAACACCTGAACAAGCCCGGCCGGCTCCAGGCGGTGGATATCCCGTTCCTCGCCGACATCCCGATCATCGGACCCATCCTGTTCCGCCAGTCCCTGGTGGGCTACCTCATGTACGTGGCCGTGATCGTGGTCTACATCGGCCTGTTCCACACCAAATGGGGCCTGCGGGTGCGCGCCGTCGGCGAACACCCCCAGGCGGCGGACACCGTGGGCATCAACGTCAACCGCACCCGCTTCATCAACGTCCTGATGGGCGGCGCGATCGCCGGAATCGGCGGTTCCTTCTTCACCCTGGTGTCAGTGGACGCTTTCAGCAAGGACATGTCCGGCGGCCGCGGCTACATCGCCCTTGCCGCCATGATCTTCGGGCGCTGGAATCCCATCGGGGCCTTCCTCGCCGCCCTGCTCTTCGGATTCGCCGACAACCTGCAGAGCATCATCACCATCATTGGCTCGCCCGTGCCCAGCCAGTTCATGGCGATGCTTCCTTACGCCCTGACCGTCATCGCCGTGGCAGGCCTCGTGGGGCGGTCCCGTCCGCCCGCGGCCGACGGCATCCCGTACGTCAAGGGGTGACCAAGGTGACAGAAACCGGAGTCCCCGGCAACCAAGGCAGGCCCGGCCGCGGTACCGGCGTCGATTGGGCGGCCCTCGAGGCTGCCGCCGTGGCCGCCATGAAAAATGCCTATGCGCCGTATTCCAACTTCGCGGTGGGGGCAGCCGCCCTCACCACGGACGGCCGGATCGTCAGCGGCTGCAACGTCGAAAACGCCAGCTACGGCCTCACCCTCTGCGCCGAATGTGCACTGGTAGGCAACCTTCACATGACCGGCGGCGGCCAATTGCGCGCCTTCTACTGCGTCGACGCCGCCGGCACGGTCCTGATGCCGTGCGGCCGCTGCCGGCAGCTGCTCTACGAATTCCGCGCCCCGGAGATGGAAGTCATGACTACCCAAGGCATCAGGACGATGGACCAGGTGCTGCCCGACGCATTTGGCCCCCAACATCTGGAGGAGACCCGGTGACCCAAACCACCAGCAACGCCGAAGCATTCGACGCCGTCGACATCATCCGCACCAAGCGGGACAAGGGGAAGCTCAGCCCGGAACAGATCGACTGGACCATCGATGCGTACACCCGCGGCGCCATCGCGGACGAGCAAATGGCAGCCCTGAACATGGCCATCCTGCTCAATGGGATGGACCGCGCCGAAATCGCCCGCTGGACGGCTGCCATGATCGCCTCCGGTGAGCGGATGGACTTCTCCAGCCTCCGGCGTCCCGACGGCGGCCTGAAGTACACCACGGACAAGCACTCCACCGGTGGCGTGGGGGACAAGATCACGCTCCCGCTGGCCCCGCTGGTGGCGGTGTTCGGCGTCGCCGTCCCGCAGCTTTCCGGCCGGGGGCTGGGGCACACGGGCGGCACCCTGGACAAACTGGAGTCCATCCCGGGCTGGCGCGCGGACCTCAGCAACGAGGACATGCTCGCCCAACTGCAGGAAGTCGGTGCAGTCATCTGCGCCGCCGGTGCAGGCTTGGCCCCGGCAGACAAGAAGCTCTACGCGCTGCGGGACGTCACCGGAACGGTAGAGGCCATCCCGCTGATCGCCTCCTCGATCATGAGTAAAAAGATCGCGGAGGGCACCGGATCGCTGGTGCTGGACGTCAAGGTAGGCAGCGGCGCCTTTATGAAGGACGAGGCCCGTGCCCGCGAACTCGCCGAAACCATGGTGGCGCTCGGCAAGGATGCAGGGGTCAACACCGTTGCGTTGCTGACCAACATGAACACGCCCCTGGGCCTGACTGCCGGCAACGCGATCGAGGTTGAGGAGTCCTTGGAGGTCCTGGCCGGCGGCGGCCCGGAGGACGTTGTTGAACTCACCGTCCGGCTCGCCGAGGAGATGCTCGCCTGTGCAGGGGTGCACGACGCCGACCCCGCAGCGGCACTCAAGGACGGCCGGGCCATGGACGTGTGGAACCGGATGATCACCGCCCAGGGCGGTGACCCCCGCGCCGCCCTGCCGGCGGCCAGGGAATCGGACGTCGTCTACGCTCCCGCCGACGGGGTGCTGGTGGAACTGGACGCGCTCGCCGTCGGCGTGGCCGCCTGGCGGCTTGGTGCGGGGCGCGCCCGCAAGGAGGACACCGTCCAGGCCGGGGCGGGTGTGCGCATGCACGCCAAGCCCGGGGCCACCGTGCGGGCCGGGGAACCCCTGATGACACTGCTTACCGACACCCCGGAACGGTTTGCCCGCGCCCGGGAAGCCCTGGAACACGCCGTGGTCATCGCTCCGGAAGGGTCGCGGCCCGCCCAGCAGCTCATCATCGACCGCATAGCGTAGGGACCCATGCAGGCCATCAATGACTTCATCCTCGCCGCGGCGGGCCAGCCGTGGGTGCTGGTCCTGGTGCTGGCCTGCTGCATCATTGACGGATTCTTTCCGCCCGTTCCCAGCGAATCCGTGGTGGTGGGCCTCGCCGCCGTAGCCGCCACCGCGGATGTTCCCCATCCGCTGCTGCTGATACTGGTCGCCGCGGCGGGAGCCTTCCTCGGCGACAACATCGCCTACCTCCTGGGCCGCCGGGTGGGCACCCGCCGCTGGGCGTGGATGCGCGGGCCCCGCATGCAAAGCGCGTTCCGCTGGGCCGGCCAGGAGCTGCGCAAGCGGCCGGCGTCGCTGATCCTGGTGGCCCGGTTCATACCCATCGGCAGGGTGGCGGTCAACCTGACCGCCGGCGTCACCCACTACCCGCACCTGCGGTTCGTGGGCCTCACCGTCCTTTCGGCCAGCCTGTGGGCCGGCTATTCGGTGGCGATCGGGCTTTTCTTTGGGCAGTGGTTTGAGGACAACCACGTCCTGGGGGCGGCAATTGCCATTGTCTGCGCTGTAGCGCTGGGCATCCTGGTGGACCTGCTGATCAACAAATTCCGCGGCAAACCCAACGTGGTGGAGCGCATCCGGGAACCCGGGACATAACCTGCGCGTTTAGGGAGGTAATTCCGGGCACTGGGGCGTAGCGGACAGGGCCCGGCGCGTGGGACACTTAGGAACGATTTCCGCTTTGGCTGCGGCACTTTGGCTGTGTCATTTTTATACAGGAGCAACACCGCGTGGAGTTTATTAATGAGGCCGTGCTCCATGCAGCGGGCCAGTGGTGGATCTACCCGGCACTGCTGGTGTTCTTCTTCGTGGACGGCTTCGCCATGGTGGTCCCCAGCGAGACCCTCATCGTTGCCCTTGCGGCCTTCTCGCGGCACAGCGGCGAACCCAACCTCTGGATCCTCGGCCTCACTGCGCTGGTCGGGGCCATCTGCGGCGACAACATGGCCTATCTGCTGGGCCGCAAGATCGGCCTGGACCGATGGGGGTGGATGCGCCGGCCCAAAGTCCGGAAAGTCTTTGCCTGGGCCCGCTACGAACTCGAAAAGCGCGGCGCTGTGCTCATCTTTACCGCCCGCTACATCCCCTGGGGCCGCGTGGCCGTCAACTACGTGGCCGGAAGCACCGGATTCTCGCACCGCAGGTTCTTCGTCTTCGACGCCTTTGCCTGCGTGACCTGGGTGGGCTACTCCCTTGGCATCGGTTTGCTGGCCAGCTCGTTCCCGTGGCTGCACCACAATCCGCTGCTGAGCGCCGGCATCGCCGTCGTGTTCGCCATTGTCCTGGGCGTCGCCATCGACCACCTGCTCCGCTGGTGGCACAAGCGGCTGGGCCGCCACGATGAACCGGAGACGGACGAACCGACCGACGAATCCTCCGCTTCAGCAAAGGACGGCAGGCCCGGCACGCAGGCCCTCGTGGTGCCCTCGGCAAAGGCCGGTCCCGCCGCCAAGTAACGGCCGGCTTCCAACGGCTGGCTTTGGACTGCGGCCCACCCTAAGGTGGGAACGTGACTGAGCCTATTGTTGACGCCGCCCCTGCCATCGATTTCGACCTGAAGAGCCTGCCCAAGGTCTCCCTCCACGACCACCTGGACGGCGGACTCCGGCCGGCCACCATCATCGAACTGGCGCAGGCCGTTGGCCACACGCTCCCCTCAACGGACCCCGTCGCCCTGGGACAGTGGTTCCGCGAATCTGCCGACTCCGGATCCCTGGTCCGCTACCTGGAGACGTTCGACCACACGGTGGCCGTCATGCAGACCTACGACGGCCTGTTCCGGGTGGCCAAGGAATTCGTCGAAGACCTCGCGGACGACGGCGTGGTGTACGGCGAAGTTCGCTGGGCGCCGGAACAGCACCTCCAGAAGGGGCTCAGCCTCGACGAAGCCGTGGAGGCGGTCCAGGACGGACTGGAGGCCGGCGTCGAGGCCGTCTCCGCGACCGGGCGCGAGATCCAGGTGGGACAGCTGATCACCGCCATGCGCCACGCCGACCGCGGCCAGGAGATCGCCGAACTCGCAGTGCGCCACCGCAACCAGGGCGCCGTGGGCTTCGACATCGCCGGCGCCGAGGACGGGTTCCTGCCCAGCCGGTTCAGGGACGCCTTCACCTACCTCGCCCAGCACAATTTCCCCGCCACCGTGCACGCAGGCGAAGCAGCCGGGCTGGAGAGCATCCAGTCGGCGCTGGTGGACGGCCGCGCCCTCCGCCTGGGCCACGGTGTCCGCATCGCCGAGGACATCATGGTGGAATTCGACGACGACGAGGAAGCCGGCGACACCGTTGGCCTGGTCACCTTGGGCGACCTCTCCAGTTGGGTCCGCGACCGTGGCATCGCACTGGAAATCTGCCCCTCCTCCAACCTGCAGACCGGTGCAATTGCGGAGTTTGGTGAAGGTATTGAAAGCCACCCGCTGGACATGCTCTACCAGTTGGGCTTCAACGTCACCATCAACACCGACAACCGCCTGATGAGCGGCGTCACCCTGACCGACGAGTTCAACCTGCTCGTGGAAACCTTCGACTACGACCTTGACGACCTGTTGGAGCTGACCCTTAACGCCGCCGAGGCATCCTTCCTGCCCTTGGAGGAAAAGGAAGCGCTGGTGGAGTACATCAACGACGCCTACGCCAACCTTGGCTGATCCGGATTTCCGGCCCGGCAGTCCTGCAACCGAAGAACTGCTGGGCCAAATTGCCCAACTGCGCGAACACTGCCCCTGGATGGGCGCCCTGACGCACGCTTCGCTGGTGGAGTACCTCCTCGAGGAGGCCTACGAAGTGGCCGAGACCATCGAGGAAGGCCACCCCGACGCCGAACTGCAGGGCGAGCTGGGCGACGTGCTGCTCCAAGTGGTATTGCACGCCCGCCTTGCGGAGGAGCGCGGAGCCTTCACGTTCGACGACGTGGCGCGCGGCCTGGGAGCCAAGATGGTCCGCCGGAATCCCCACGTCTTCCGGGCCGACGGATCCCTGCAGGATACCTTCCCGGCAACCGTGGCGGAGATCGAGCAGAAGTGGGATGCCGTCAAGCGGGCAGAAAAGCCGGAACGGCAGGACCCCTTCGAAGGCATCCCGCAGGCACTCCCGGCGCTGGCCAGGGCGCAGAAGTCACTGGACCGTGCAGCACGCGCCGGGCTGGAGCTCCCCGAGGGGGCTCCCGTGCCTGGAAGCGAGGAGGAGCTCGGAGACCTGCTGCTCGCCGTCGTCCGTTCTGCCCGGGACAGCGGGATGGACGCTGAGCGCGCCCTGCGGGACGCTGTCCGCCGCTACCGGCGTGGCCAGTGGGGCGAAAGTGACCCCGCGCCATCATGACGTCCCGGCCTTGACCGGTTTGAGTAACCCGGAGCACTCTCGACTAGGCTGGACCCTGACGAGTACGTCGAGTTTTCTGCCTGATTCCCCCCGTTAATCGCCCATAAGGAGCAAATTCATGGCGCTTATCGATGCCATCCACGCCCGCGAGATCCTCGATTCCCGCGGCAACCCCACCGTCGAAGTTGAAGTCCTGCTGTCCGACGGCCAGATCGGCCGCGCCGCGGTTCCATCCGGCGCCTCCACCGGTGAGCACGAGGCCGTCGAACTGCGCGACGGCGACAAGGGCCGCTACCTCGGCAAGGGCGTGCAGAAGGCCGTCGACGCCGTCATCGACCAGATCGCCCCGGCACTGACCGGCTTCGACGCCACTGACCAGCGCAGCATCGACCAGGCCATGCTGGACCTGGACGGCACCCCCAACAAGGGCAAGCTCGGCGCCAACGCCATCCTCGGCGTCTCCCTGGCCGTCGCCAACGCAGCCGCAGCCTCGGCCGACCTGCCCCTGTACAAGTACCTGGGCGGCCCCAACGCCCACGTCCTGCCCGTGCCACTGATGAACATCCTCAACGGTGGCTCCCACGCCGACTCCGACGTCGACATCCAGGAATTCATGATCGCCCCCATCGGTGCCGAGACCTTCTCCGAGGGCCTGCGCTGGGGCGTCGAGGTCTACCACAACCTCAAGTCGGTGCTGCAGCAGAAGGGCCTGTCCACCGGCCTGGGTGACGAGGGCGGCTTTGCGCCCAACCTGCCGTCCAACCGCGCAGCCCTGGACCTCATCACCGAAGCCATCAAGAACGCCGGCTACACCCCGGGCAAGGACATCGCCCTGGCCCTGGACGTTGCCTCCTCCGAGTTCTACAAGGACGGCGCCTACCAGTTCGAAGGCAAGTCCCTGTCCGCCAGCGACATGAGCGCCTACTACGGCGAACTTGTTGCCGACTACCCGCTGGTGTCCATCGAGGACCCGCTGGACGAGAACGACTGGGAAGGCTGGAAGACCCTCACCGACGCCATCGGCGACAAGGTCCAGCTGGTGGGCGACGACCTCTTCGTCACCAACCCGTCCATCCTGCAGCGCGGCATCGACACCAAAACCGCCAACTCCCTGCTGGTCAAGGTCAACCAGATCGGTTCCCTGACCGAGACCCTGGACGCCGTCAGCCTCGCCCAGCGCGCCGGGTACACCACCATCACCTCGCACCGCTCCGGCGAAACCGAGGACACCACCATCGCCGACATTGCTGTGGCCACCAACGCAGGCCAGATCAAGACCGGCGCACCTGCCCGCTCCGAGCGCGTCGCCAAGTACAACCAGCTGCTGCGCATCGAAGAGGAACTGGACGACGCCGCGCGCTACGCCGGCCGCAGCGCGTTCCCGCGTTTCAAGGGCTAGTAACCGGCTAATCCCTTCAGCGGTGGCTATGGTTGAAAGACCATAGCCACCGCTGTTGTTTACAGCAGCATCTGTTCCAGCAGTGTTTGCCTGCCGGGACTGTCCAGCACAAATAGTGGCGGCCCGGCAGGCTGCGTTTCAGGAGTGTCATGGCTACCCGCCGCCCCAAAGTTCCCAAGGTCGCCCCCACCCGTCCAGCCAAGGAAACGGCCGACGACGGATCCTCCGCCGGCGCCGAGGTCATCCGGGCGGATTTCCGGCCGGCCAAGGGCAGTGCCGCCGCGGCCCCTGCACCATCGACGGACCGGCACGGGCGGACAACCGCCGGGCAGCGCGCTGGGACGGCAGGGGAGGCCAGATCTCCGAAGCCCTCCGCCGCGCGCAAGGGCAGCAGTCCCGTTGACGGCAAGGATCCCGGCCGCGCCGACGAGGAACAGCATCCCGTCCCCGCCAAGGCGTTTTCCGGCCGCATGCTGGCTCTGGCTGTCGTGATGGTGGCCATTACCATCATGCTGGCGCCCACGGTCAAGATTTTCTTCGACAAGAAGGCCGAAATCGACGCCCTGAATGCCGACATCGCTGCACGCCAGGCCGAGGGCGATGCCCTCCGGCAGCAGGTTTCACGCTGGCAGGACCCCAACTACGTCAAGCAGCAGGCCCGTGACCGCATTAACATGGTTATGCCGGGCGAAACCGGCTACTGGGTTTTTGGCAGCGATGAGCCGGCCGGAGAAAGCAGTAGCCCCGCCGGCGCAGCAGCACAAGACCCCGCCGATCTGCCGTGGGTGGATTCCCTGTGGGAGTCCATCAGGCGCGCGGCCACAGACTGAACCGCACAGGAAGGACGGCCCGCGACAGTGGAACACAACACGGCAGCCGCCCGGGACGAATCCCGCCAACCAACAGCACACGACCTTGAAGTACTGAGCAGGCAGCTGGGACGCCCCGTCCGCGACGTCGTGGAGATTCCGGCCCGTTGCGTCTGCGGCAACCCGCTCGTGGCGGCCACCGCACCCCGCCTCAGCAACGGCACACCGTTCCCCACCACCTTCTACCTGACGCACCCGGTGATCACGTCCGCGGTTTCCAGGCTTGAAGCTGCCGGGGTCATGAACAGCATGAACGACCAGCTGGCCGGTGACGACAGGCTGGCCGCGGCCTACAGGGCAGCCCACGAGGAGTACCTGGCCGCCCGCGAAGCCATTGGGCAGCGTTCGGGCATCGGCCCGGTGCCGGAGATCGACGGCGTCTCCGCCGGCGGTATGCCCACCCGCGTCAAGTGCCTGCACGTCCTGGTCGGCCACTCCCTGGCCGCGGGCAGCGGCGTCAACCCCCTGGGCGACGAAGCGATCCGGATGATCAGCGAGTGGTGGACTGCTGACAAGTGCTACTGCGACGGCGCCTGGGACACCGCCGGTGAGGCACCTTCCCGCGACCTGAGCCGCCACGGGCCCCAAGGGCTGCCGGAGATCGTGGGCCGTCCCGCCCCGGTCCGGAATTCCGCCGGAACCACGGGGGTGCCAGAGTGACCCGCGTGGCCGCCATCGACTGCGGCACCAACTCCATCCGGCTCCTGATCGCCGACATCGACCGCAGCAACGGCAGCACGGTCCTTACCGACGTCCACCGCGAAATGCGCGTGGTCCGGCTCGGGCAGGGCGTGGACGCCACCGGCGAGCTGGCCCCGGAGGCGTTGGAGCGCACCCTCGCCGCAACAGCCGATTACGCCCGCCTCATCGAGGAGCACGGCGCAGGGCGGATCCGCTTCGTTGCCACGTCCGCCAGCCGCGACGCGCGCAACCGGGATGTTTTCGTGGACGGCGTCAGGGAACTGCTGGGCGTGGAACCGGAGGTCATCTCCGGGGCCGAGGAAGCGGCATTGTCCTTTGCCGGGGCCAGCAGCGTCCTGCCCGTCCTCGACGGCCAGCAGGTGCTCGTGGTGGACCTCGGCGGGGGAAGCACCGAGTTCGTCCTGGGCACCGCCGCAGGCGTCACGGCCGCCAAGTCCGTGGACATTGGCTGCGTCCGCCTGACCGAACGGCACCTGCGCAACGATCCGCCCACCGCTGGACAGATTGCCGCAGCGGAAGCCGACGTGGACGAGGCCATGGCCCGCGCCGGCCGTGACGTGCCGCTGGAACGCGCCACCGCCGTCGTCGGGGTGGCCGGCTCCGTCACCACCATCACCGCCCATGCGCTCCGCCTGCCGGAATATACGCCGGAGGCCATCCACGGCGTGGCGCTTCCCATTCGGAAGATTGGCGACGCCGCCACCGACCTGCTGGACATGACCCGCGTCGGCCGGGCAGCCCTGCCGTACATGCACCCCGGGCGGGTCGACGTCATCGGTGCCGGGGGACTGGTATGGCGGCGCATCCTGGAACGGATGGGGGAGCTGACCGGCGGAAGGATCACCGCAGCCACGGCAAGCGAGCACGACATCCTTGACGGCATCGCACTGAGCATCGGGTAGTCCATGCATTCCACCCCAGCTTCAACCCCGCTTGTCTCCCGTGCCGTGGCCGCCGCAGTGGCGGTCCTCCTGGCCGCCTGCTGCCTCTGTGCCGGCCTGTTTACCGCCCCGTCCGCGCGTGCCGACGAATGGCGGGACAAGGAGTACTGGCTGGCGGACTCGGGCATCACCAAGGCCTGGGAGGTGTCGAAGGGCGCGGGCGTGAAAGTGGCTGTCATCGACAGCGGCATCGATGCCCAGCACCCGGACCTGAAAGGCTCCGTTGTGGGCGGCTACGACGCGTCCGGCTCGGGCCAGCCGGACGGCCAGAAGAGCGTCGGCTCCAAGCCGGAACACGGCACCCTCGTAGCCACCATGCTGGCTGGGCGCGGGCACCAACCCGCCAGCGCCAGTCCCAGTCCCAGCCCGGGACCGGCCGTTCCTCCGGACGGCATCATGGGCGTGGCACCCGAAGCGCAGCTGCTCTCCGTCTCAACCTGGCTCGGTTCGGCCAACCCGTCCGGCAAAAGCGACCAGGACCAGATTCCGGAGGCGGTGCGCTGGGCGGTGGACAACGGCGCCAAGGTCATCAACATCTCGCTCGGCAGCACCACGCCGCAATGGCCGCAAAGCTGGGATGCCGCCTTCCTTTACGCCGAACAGAAGGACGTGGTCATCGTAGCCGCCGCCGGAAACCGGGTAGGCGGCAACACCCAGGTAGGCGCCCCGGCCACCATTCCCGGCGTGCTCACCGTCGCCGGCCTGGACCGCAAGAACGTGGCCAGCGTGGACGCGTCATCGCAGGGCATCAGCATCGGGGTGGCTGCACCCGCCGAGAACCTCCTCGGCGGCCTCCCCGGCGGCGGCTACGCGGAATGGGCCGGTACGTCCGGATCCACCCCCATCGTGGCCGGCGTGGCCGCCTTGATCCGGTCCAAGTGGCCGGACATGAGCGCCGAACAGGTCATCAACAGGATCGTCTCCACCGCCCAGGACGCCGGGGCCCCGGGCAAGGATCCGTTGTACGGCTACGGGATCCTCAATGCCGAGGCGGCGCTCAAGGCCGACGTCCCGGAGGCCACCGTCAATCCGTTGGGCACCATCGCCGAGTGGATCCGCGTGCACCGGCGCGGCAACGCCGCGCCTGCAGCCCCGCTCCCAACCGCGACGCCAGTGCCCAGCGCCGCACCCACGCTGCCGGAAGCCACCGTTCCCGCCGCCAAGGCCCCGTCACAGCGGGACAGCGCCATTGGCGCCGCCGTCGTGATCGGTTTTGCCGTCCTTTTCGTGGTGATCATCGCGGCCGCTGCCATCCAGCTCCGCAGGGCTGCCCGCAACGGCTCCCTGGCCGTTGAAGAACCGGATACCGGGGTGATGGAAAGCGTGCAAGCACCCCGGAACCAGCAGGTTACGGAGGCGTCCGACGGCTAGTGAAGATTTTCACAAACTCCTGTATCCTTGAACAATGGCAACCACCCCACAGCTCCAGGACCGTCCCAGGGTACTCGTCGTCGGCGGCGGGTACGTCGGCCTGTACGTAGCACTGAAACTGCAGAAGAAGATCGCGAATGCAGGTGGCATCGTCACCGTCGTTGATCCCCTGCCCTACATGACTTACCAGCCCTTCCTCCCCGAGGTGGCAGGTGGCAACATCGAAGCCCGCCACGCAGTGGTCTCCCACCGCCAGCACCTCAAGCAGACCGAGCTCATCCAGGGCCGCGTCACGTCGATCGACCACGTCAACCGGACGGCTGTGGTGGCTCCTGCCGACGGCGGCGAGAACTTCGAGGTTCCCTACTTCGACGTCGTCCTCGCAGCCGGCGCCATCACCCGCACGTTCCCCATCAAGGGCCTGGCGGACAAGGGCATCGGCCTGAAGACCATCGAGGAAGCTGTTGCCCTGCGCAACAAGCTCCTGGAGCGCATCGAGGTTGCCTCCACCATGACGGACCCCGCGGCACGCGCCCGGGCGCTCACCTTCGTGGTGGTCGGCGGCGGCTTCGCCGGCATCGAGTGCATCACGGAAATGGAAGACCTCGCCCGCGCCGCCGTGCGCAACAACCCCCGCATCAAGCAGGAGGAAGTCCGCTTCGTCCTGGTCGAAGCCATGGGCCGCATCATGCCCGAGGTCACCGCCAAGCAGGCCGACTGGGTGGTTGAGCACCTGCGCAGCCGCGGCATCGAGGTCCTGCTGAACACCTCGCTGGACAGCGCCGAAGGCACCCTGAAGCTGATCAACCTTCCGGACAAGACCCCTGCCCAGGAGTTCGAGGCAGACACCCTGGTGTGGACCGCCGGCGTGCAGGCAAACCCGATGGTGCGTTCCACCGACTTCCCGCTCGAGCCCCGCGGCCGCGTCCGCGTCCTGCCGGACCTGCGCATCGCAGGCGACGAAGGCATCGTGGAGAACGCCTGGGCAGCCGGCGACATCGCCGCAGTTCCAGACCTCACGGGCAAGGGCCTGCCGGACGGAACCTGCGTCCCCAACGCCCAGCACGCCCTGCGCCAGGCCAAGCGCCTCGCCAAGAACCTGTGGGCTTCCCGCTGGGACAAGCCCCTGGCGGACTACAAGCACAAGAACCTTGGTGCAGTGGCCGGCTTCGGCGAGTGGAAGGGTGTTGCCAACATCAACCTGCTGGGCCGGATCGGGCTCAAGGGCGGCCTCGCCTGGCTGGCCCACCGCGGCTACCACGGCATGGCCATGCCCACGGTGGAGCGCAAGTTCCGCGTCATCCTGAACTGGATCATCGGCTTCTTCGCCGGACGCGACACCACGCAGCTGATGGACCTGGACAACCCGCGCGGTGCCTTCGTCTCGGCGGCCACTCCCGCCCCCAAGCCAGCCGCTGCGCCCGCAGCAGTGCCGGCTGGCGGCTCCAGCGCCACGGCCACCGCCGCTCCCAAGGAAACCGTGGCGGCCAACGCCAAGTAGCGCATTTGTTCCACCACGCTTGACACCGTCCGACGGCGGCCGTCCCCTTTGCAGGGAACGGCCGCCGTCGGCGTTTCCAGCCAACGCGTCCCGGGCAGGTACCATGGACCCGGCGCCCCAGTAGCCCAATTGGCAGAGGCAGCGGACTTAAAATCCGCGTGTTGTGGGTTCGAGTCCCACCTGGGGTACACCTTGTTCCTTCCGGCGCCCTGAGGGTTTGCACACCGGGAAGCCGCCTGCACAGCAGGCGGCTTCCTGCGTTTAATTCCGCATAGGCAACGACTGTTATAAGGCTGTGACCTCTGTCACTCAGTTTCGCTGCTGTCTATGCACTAGCTTGAACCTAAATCAGGAATTCCTGGTCCCATTCCGGGCGCCGAAGCGCCCCATTGATCCGCACGCGCATCGCATGGCCCTGTTTCGGAAGGCAGACAAATGTACCGAAAGAAAGTCCTCACCTCGTTGGCAGCAGCAGCCACATTCAGCATGCTGCTGTCGGCCTGTGCCAACCAGGCGGGCCCCGGCACCACGGAAAGCTCAGGCTCGTCCGGCAAGGTGAACATCCCCGCCATTTCGAAAGTCGATGTCCCTGCCGGTGCGGTAAAGCCTGCCGGCGACGGGAAGGCGACCTGCCCCTCGACCACCACTCTCGCCTACGCAGGCGCGCAGACCGGCCCCAATGCCCAGCTCGGCGTCAACATCTTCAACGGCATCCAGCTGGCCATCGACCAGCACAACAAGTCCAACCCGGGGTGCCAGGTCCAGTTCAAGAAGTTCGACACTGAAGGTGACCCCAACAAGGCCACCGGCCCCGTTACCCAGCTGGTGAGCGAGTCTGACATCGTGGGTGTGATCGGCCTGCCGTTCTCCGGTGAATCCAAGGCCACGGGCAACATCTTCGAGCAGAAGGGCCTTGTCCACATCACCCCGTCGGCCACCAACCCCGGCCTCACCGGCAACGGCTGGACCACGTTCTTCCGGGGCCTCGGCAATGACGCCGTCCAGGGCCCCGCAGCCGCCAAGTTCCTCACCGGGAAGCTCGGCGCGAAGAAGGTGTACCTGGTCCAGGATGACTCCGACTACGGCATCGGCCTGGGAACCTCCACTTCCGCCGGCCTGGGCAGTGCCCTTGCCGGGACGGAAAAGGTGACCACAGGGCAGAAGGACTTCTCGGCGGTCATCTCCAAGATCATGAATGCCAAGGCAGACGCGGTGTTCTACTCCGGGTACTACGCCGAGGGCGCCCCGTTCGACCAGCAGCTGGTTGGAAAGGGCTTCACCGGAACGTTCGTGGCACCTGATGGCGTCAAGGACGACCAGTTCATCAAGCAGGCCGGTGACGCGTCCAACAACGCGTACTTCACCTGCCCGTGCCTCCCGGGTGAGCTGATTCCGGAATTCGCATCGGCCTACAAGGACGTTTCCAAGGGAGCCGAGCCCGGAACGTACTCCATCGAAGGCTACGACGCCGCAACCGTCCTCCTGTCCGGTATCGACGCCGGCAAGCAGAGCCGTGCTGACCTGCTGGCCTGGGTCAAGGCTTATGACAAGGACGGACTCAGCAAGCACTACAAGTGGGATGCCAAGGGCGAGCTCCAGGCCCCCACGGTTTACGGCTACAAGGTGGAGAACGGAAAGATCGTTCCGGTCGGTCCCATTGGGGACTAGCAACCACGCATGAACCGGCTGTGGGGGCCAGCATCAGCGGGCCCCCACAGCCTTTTCTTCGCTTGGCGCAGCCCAGGACCAAGCAACGTCAATAGACACAAGTCCCACGGCCGGGCCCACAAGGCCGCGTGCAACTGGATCAGGATGTTCCCATGCTTCCCTCTCTTGTCCCACTACTCCCGACGGAAAACGACTGGATCACCTTCGACATACCGTCCCTGGCCCAGAACTTCTGGAGTGCCACCTTTGACGGCCTTACCTTCGGGGCCATCTATGCGCTCGTGGCGCTGGGGTACACCCTGGTTTACGGCGTCCTGAACCTGATCAACTTCGCGCACTCGGAAGTGTTCATCGTTGGCTGCTACGCCGTTTTCTTTACCCTCAGCAGCCTTGGCTTCGGCCCCTCAGCTCCCAGGCTCGACATCTGGGCCATCATCCTGAACCTGCTGTTGGCGCTGGTTCTGGCCATGTTGGCATCCGCCGTAACAGCGTTCCTGCTGGAGCGGATCGCCTACAAGCCCCTGCGGCAACGGAACGCGCCCCGCCTGGTCTTCCTGATCACCGCCATTGGTGCTTCCTTCACCATCCAGTACCTCATTTACCTCTGGCGCGGTCCCAGCCCCGAACTGGCCCTGACCATGTTCCGGCCCACCCCCATTTTCGACGTCTTCGGCACCATCATCGATTCGCAGCAGCTGGTGATCATCATCGCCGCCGTGATCATGATGGTGGGCATCGACAGGTTCATCAGCAAGTCCCGCACCGGCCGCGGCATCCGGGCCGTTGCCCAGGATCCTGACACCGCCACATTGATGGGCGTCAACAAAGAGCGGATCATTATTACCACCTTCGTCATCGGAGGCCTCCTCGCAGGAGCCGCCGCCTTGTTCTACGTCATGAAAATTCCGTCCGGTGTCCAGTACAGCGGTGGCTTCGTCCTGGGCATCAAGGCCTTTGCCGCCGCGGTGCTCGGCGGCATCGGCAACGTCCGGGGGGCATTGCTGGGCGGCCTGCTGCTTGGCCTGATCGGCAACTACGGCCAGATCCTGCTGGGCAACTCGCAGTGGACCGACGTCGTGGCGTTCGTGGTGCTGGTGCTCGTGCTGCTGCTGCGGCCTGAAGGCATCCTGGGCACCTCCCTTGGAAGGAGCAAAGCATGAGTATGACGGACGGCCCCACGCCGCTGCAGACAGCTGCAGCCCAGCAGGCAGCCGAGGAACGTGAAGCTTCCGAGAAAGCCGCAGGCAAGAGCGACCACCGCCCAAGCGGAAAGCGCAGGTCCGGTTACCTTTCGGACCGCTGGCACGCCCTGTCCCGCCAGCAGCAGTGGGCCTTCCTGGTGGTTGTCGTGGTACTGGCCTACCTGCTTCCGCTGCTCAACCCGCCCATCATCACCACGGAGCCCGGCAACAACTTCGCGCTGGCCTGCTTCGATATGGCCCGGTTCGCGCTCATCGCCGTCGGCCTCAACGTGGTGGTCGGATACGCCGGCCTACTGGACCTTGGGTACGTCGCCTTCTTTGCGGTGGGCTCGTACGTTGCCGCCATGCTCACCAGCCCGGATTCGCCCTACCTGCACATCCCTTACCTCTGGACGCTTCCGGTGGCCATGGCAGTCACCATGTTCTTCGGTGTCATGCTGGGCGTGCCTACACTCCGGCTCAGGGGCGACTACCTCGCCATCGTGACGCTCGGCTTCGGGGAGATCATCCGCATCCTGGCCACCATCATTCCTGCGATGAAGGGCCAGGTGGGATTCCAGAACGTCGGCCACCCGCCGGGTGACGGTGCCGACGGAACGCCGATCTTCTCCAACTCAAACGGTGTGCCCTGGTACTGGCTGACCCTGACCATCATCATCATCGTCACCCTCCTGGTGGGCAACCTGGAACGCAGCCGGGTGGGCCGCGCCTGGATTGCCATCCGCGAAGATGAGGACGCGGCGGAAATCATGGGTGTTCCCACCTTCAAGTACAAGGTGTGGGCTTTCGCCATCGGCGCTGCAGTCGGCGGGCTTTCCGGTGCACTCTTCGCCGGGCAGGTGGGGTTCGTCAACAACCAGAAGTTCGACGTCACCACCTCCATCCTGTTCCTCGCCGCCGTCGTCCTGGGCGGTGCCGGCAATAAGGTGGGCGCCATCCTGGGTGGAGCGCTGGTCAGCTACATCCCGTTGAGGTTCACGGCCATCGCCGAGTACAAGTACCTGATCTTCGGGATCGCGCTGGTGCTGATCATGATCTTCCGCTCCCAAGGGCTCCTGCCCGCGCGGCAGCGGCTGCTTGCCTACGGCAGGACGGCGCTGAACAAGGTCACCAGCCGTGAAGGTTCGGCGCCGAAAGACAAACACAATCCACCGGCCGGCCCCGAAGCACCGGTGGCCGGACAGAGAGGAGCGGAGGCATGAGCTCCGAGGAAAGGCACGCGGGCTCCGGCAGGGTCGAGGAGCAGCCGGCGCAGCAAAGCCCGGGCCGGCACAGCGCGGACCAGGCCGGCCAGGTTCAGGAAGATTCGGTGGCACCGATCGCGCCGGAGCTGGACATGGACGCCCTTGCCGAGGCCGGCGTGGACCAGGAACTGGCTGAGAAGGTGGCCCCGGACCGCGACATCGCGGTCAAGGTGGGCGACAACATCGTGGAGGTGCAGAACCTGACCATCAAGTTCGGCGGCCTGGTGGCCCTGGACAACATCAGTTTCAACATCAAGCGCGGTGAGATCCTGGGCCTCATCGGGCCCAACGGCGCCGGGAAGACCACCTGCTTCAATGCCATGACCGGCGTGTACAAGCCCACCAGCGGAAAAGTGGTGCTGGAGGGGCAGGTCCTGAACGGCATCAAGCAGCACAAGATCACCCGGCTGGGCCTGTCCCGCACGTTCCAGAACATCCGGTTGTTCGGTGAGATGACCGCGCTGGAAAATGTGGTGGTGGGCCTGGACGCGCGGCACCGGACCAGCGTCGGCGGAGCGCTGCTGCGCCTGCCCACCCACATCAAGGAGGAAAAGTCGGCCATCGAGCGCGGCATGGCCCTGCTGGACTTCGTGGGCATCGGCAGCCATGCCCATGTCCTGTCCCGGCAGCTGCCCTACGGCTACCAGCGCAGGCTTGAGATTGCCCGGGCCCTGGCAACTGACCCGAAGGTCCTCTGCCTGGACGAGCCCGCAGCCGGCTTCAACCCGGCCGAAAAAGAGGAACTGATGGCCCTCATCCGCACCATCAGGGACGAGGGCTACACCGTGCTGCTGATTGAGCACGACATGAAACTCGTCATGGGCGTGACCGACCGGATCGTCGTGCTGGAATTCGGGAAGAAGATCGCGGACGGACTGCCCCGCGAAATCCGTGAAGACCCGCGTGTTATTGCTGCTTACCTAGGGGAGCCTGAAGATGACGTTGCTTGAACTTGCGGGAGTTTCAGTCCACTACGGCCGCATCCAGGCCCTCAGGGACATCTCCTTCACCGTCGACGAAGGCGAAGTGGTGGCGCTGATCGGTGCCAACGGTGCCGGCAAGACCACCACCATGCGGACCATCTCGGGCCTGCTGAACTGCTCCGAGGGCAGGATCACTTTCGAGGGCCAGGACATTACCAAGATGAAGGCCCACATCCGGGTGGTGCACGGAATCTCCCAGGCCCCGGAAGGACGCGGCATCTTCCCTGGCATGACCGTCATGGAAAACCTCGACATGGGAACGTTCGGGCGGAAGGACAGAAGTGGAGTGCCCAAGGACCTGGACCGGGTCTTCGACCTGTTTCCGCGGTTGAAGGAGCGGGAGAAGCAGTACGGGGGAACCATGTCCGGTGGTGAGCAGCAGATGCTTGCCATCGGCAGGGCCCTTATGTCCAACCCGAAACTGCTGCTGCTCGATGAGCCCTCCATGGGCCTTGCGCCACAGTTCATCCGCCAGATCTTCAAGATCATCAAGGAGATCAACAACCAGGGAACCACCGTCCTTGTGGTGGAGCAGAACGCCAACCAGGCCCTGGCCGGAGCACACCGGGCATTCGTGCTCGAGACGGGGGAGATCACCCACAGCGGCACCGGCAGGCAGCTGTTGGAGGACCCCTCCATCAAGGAGGCGTACCTGGGCGTGGGTTAGCCCTCCTGATGGGGCCCGGGCACCAACCGTGGCAACGGTCACGGTTCGGTTGCAACCGGGCCCCATGGGAACTTTCGCGTCGCCCCCCACGTGGGAATTGGTAGCGTAACAAAAAGCTCATCACCCACACCCACATGGAGGAATCCCGCAATGGCACTTGGCGGCAACCCGATCTTCAACGGAAAGAGTTTCCGTGGAGCCACCCAGGCACCGCCTGTCCCGCAGGCTCCCTATGGCGCTTCCTACGGCCAGCAGCCGTACGGCCAGGTACCCTACGGCCAGCAGCCGTATCCCCAGCAGGGCTGGGGCACCCAGCCGCAGAGCATGACGGACGAACAGCTGCGGCAGATGTACAGCCAGCCGTCGGCAGGGCCCGCGGACACCGGCCGGATGACGTTCGACGACGTCATCATGAAGACCGCCGCCTGCCTCGCCGCGGTGATCGCCGGCGCAGCAGTCACCCTGGTGGTGGCGCAGGGGCTGGCTTCCCTGCTGATGCTCGTCGGTGCCCTGGGCGGGTTCGTCCTGGCACTCGTCAACACCTTCAAGAAGCAGCCCTCGCCGGCGCTGATCCTGGCCTACGCTGCCCTGGAGGGCCTGTTCCTGGGCGGCCTGACCCGGATCCTGGACGGCATGTTCCCCGGTGTCGGGCTGCAGGCCGTGATTGGCACACTCTCGGTGTTCGCCGTGACCCTGGTCCTCTTCAAGAGCGGCAAGGTCCGGGCCACCCCGAAGGCCATGCGGTTCTTCATGATCGCCCTTATCGGCTATGCCGTGTTCGCGCTGATCAACATGGTCATGATGTGGACAGGCGCCGTGCAGAGCCCGTTCGGCCTGCGCACCTCCGTCGAGATCTTCGGCATCCCGCTGGGCGTCTTCATCGGCCTGCTGGCCATCGGCCTCGCCGCCTTCTCGCTGATCATGGACTTCACCAGCATCGAGGCGGGCGTCCGCAGCGGCGCCCCGCAGCGGTTCTCCTGGACGGCAGCGTTCGGCCTCACGGTCACGCTGGTCTGGCTGTACGTGGAGATCATCCGCCTGCTGGCCATCCTGCGCGGCGACGACTAGGCACCCCGGCAACTTCCGCCGTCGTACTCCAAAGGACGTGGGCCCCACCGAACCGGTGGGGCCCACGGCCATTTAACGCGAAGCCCGCCTAGGCGATGCGCATGGCTCCGGCTGCAGGGAAAACCGTGAAGATGTCCGGGACCGCAAACCCGGCGTCCGCGAAAGCCTTCACGACGGCGTCACGCACCTTTTGTTCGGCTTCCACCGGCGTGAGGGCAATGGCTGCCCCGCCGAACCCGCCGCCGGTCATACGGGCCCCGATGGAACCGTTGGCCCGGGAGGTGTCCACGGCCAAGTCCAGTTCAGGGCATGAAATCTCAAAGTCGTCCCGCATGGATGCATGGCTGGCGTCCAGCAGGGGGCCGATGGCGCTTGGGCCGGGGCCGCCCAGCAGCTCCACGGCCTGGAGCACCCGGCGGTTCTCGGTGACCACGTGACGCACCCGGCGGAACGTGACCTCGTCCAGCAGCCCGCTTGCCTCCTCAAGGTCCGCTACCTCCAGGTCCCGCAGGGCCTTCACCCCCATGACCTCGGCGCCGAGCTCGCACGATGCCCGCCGTGAGGCGTAGCCGCCGTCGGCGTGGGAGTGCGACACCTTGGTATCGATCACCAGGAGCACCAGGCCTGCGGGTTCGGTTTCAAACGGGACCAGGCGCGCCGCCTGGTCCCGGCAGTCCAGGAAGACTGCATGGCCCTTTGAGCCGCGCAGGGACGCGGACTGGTCCATGATTCCGGTGGGCGCACCCACAAAGTCGTTCTCCGCGCGCTGGGTCGCCAGCACCATGTCCTCGGCTGCCAGCCCGGCGCCGGTGAGGTCGTTGAGCGCGGTGATGACAGCGCATTCGATGGCGTGCGACGACGACAGGCCCGCACCCAGCGGGACGTTCGAGTCGAGGAGCAGGTCCACGCCCGGGACGTCGAGGCCCCGTTCCCGGAGGGCCCATATGACGCCCAGGGGGTATTTGGTCCATCCCTTGGCGGTTCCGGGCTGAAGTGACTCCAGCGAGGTGGTGACCAGGCCCTGGTCGCCGTAGGTCGACAACAGGCGGACGGCGGAGTCGGGCCGGGCTGCCACGGCCACCCTGGCGGTGCGGTCGATGGCGAAGGGCAGCACGAAGCCTTCGTTGTAGTCTGTGTGTTCGCCGATGAGGTTCACCCGCCCCGGCGCCTGCCACACGCCGTCGGGAGCGGCGCCGAACTCCTGTTCAAAACGGGCCGCCAGCTCCCGTGGCGCGGCGGCTCCGGCATCGGGGTGGTTTTGGGGGCTCACGCATGCACTCCTTCCGTGGTGGCCGCAAGGGCGGCAGCAGGCGTGGACGACGGCGGGACGGCAACGGTGCGCAGCCGTTCCGCCACGATTTCGGGGGTGGTGTCGTTGATGAAGGCGCCCATCGCCGCTTCCGACCCGGCCAGGTACTTCAGCTTATCGGCTGCCCTGCGCGGGGATGTCAGCTGGAGGTGGAGGTAGCCCGCCGGGCGCAGGACCGCGTCCAGCGGCGCCTGGTGCCACGCCGAGATGTACGGGGTGGGGGTGGGATGCAGGGCGTCAACCCGCTTGAGCAGGTCCAGGTAGACATGGGCCAGTTCATCCTTCTCCTCCCCGCCCAATGCGGCGAGGTCGGGGACCTGGCGGTGCGGAACCAGATGGATCTCCAGCGGCCACCGGGCAGCGAAGGGTACATAGGCGCTGAAGTGCTTTCCTTCCACCACCATCCTGCTGCCGTCCTCCCGCTCAGCGCGGAGCAGCGAGCCGGTGAGGGTATCCCGGCCGTCCTTGGCGTCGTAGTACCTCCGGGCCGCGGCACCCAGGACACCGGCGCGCGGCGTGACGTAGGGGTAGGCGTAAATCTGTCCGTGCGGATGGTGCAGGGTCACGCCGATGTCCGCGCCGCGGTTCTCGAACGGAAACACCTGCTGGATGCCCGCCATGGCGCTAAGGGCAGCGGTGCGCTGCGCCCACGCCTCGACCACGGTCCTGGACCGCTCCTGGCTCAGCCCGCTGAAGGCCCCGGTGTGGTCCGGGGTGAAGGACACCACCTCGCAGCGGCCATAGGCAGGGCCCTTGGTTCCCCAGGCGGCATCCTCCGGAATCGGTCCCAGCGCCGGTCCCAAGGAGGGGAACCGGTTTTCGAAGACCACCACGTCATAGTCGGCGGCAGGGATTTCGGAAGCATTCCCGGGGGTGGTGGGGCAGATGGGGCACTGGTCCGCCGGCGGCAGGTGGGTACGGGCCTGGCGGTGCGCTGCGATGGCCACCCATTCGTCGGTCAGTGCGTCGAAACGCACTTCGCCGGGTTCCGCCCGTGGCGGCAGGCCGCGGTGGTCGGTCGTCAAGTGAGCCGCACGTGGGACGCTGGTGCCGGCGTCGTCGAAGTAGAACAGCTCCCGGCCGTCGGAGAGATTGGTGCTGGTGATCCCTGTCATGAAAAAAGTGTGGCATAAACGATCAAGAATGAATAGTTAAGAACAAAAAGTAACAGAGTGGCGGGATGGAGGTACCCGGCCGCCCGTTGTACGGTAATCCCCATGACTGCCTTTTCCGAAGGGGAAGCCACAGCCCCCGCCCCAGCCCGGCCCTGTGCCACAGGCCGGCAATTCGAGCTCCGCCGCGGCGACGCCGTAGCCGTAGTGACCGAACTCGCCGCCGGCCTCCGTTCGTTCAGCCGGGGCGGGGTCCTCCTGACCGAGACCTACGGCGATGACGAGATTGCACCGGGCGGGGCCGGCATCACGCTGGCTCCCTGGGCCAACAGGGTGGAGGGCGGACAATGGTTCCTCGACGGCAAGAAGCAACAACTGGACATCACGGAAGTGTCCCGGAACAACGCCAGCCACGGCCTGCTTCGAAATGCCGGCTACGTCCCGGTCGGGGAATCCCCGCACGCTGTGGCGCTGGAGGCCACCGTGTTTCCGCAGCACGGCTACCCGTTCCTGGTGCGGCACCGGGTGGAGTACCAGCTTTCGGAAGACCTGGGGCTGCAGGTCCGGCAGACACTCACCAATGACGGTGCGGCGGCCGCACCTTTCGTCCTCGGCGCGCACCCCTACCTGCGGGTCGGTGACACTCCGACCGGGGACCTGCAGTTGACAGTGTCTGCCGGGACCCGCCTGGTAACCGATGAGCGCCTCATCCCGCGCAGTGCCGCTCCGGTGGACGGGGACGTTGATTTCCGGGCCGGCCGGCAGATCGCGGACCTTGCGGTGGACGTAGCCCTGACGGACCTCCGCTTTGAGGACGGTGTGGCCAGGCATACCCTGGCCGCGGGTGACGGCAGCAGCGTCTCGCTCTGGCAGGACGAATCCTGCCAGTACGTCCACGTCTTCGTGAGCACGGTCTATCCGGGCCGGACGCGGGCGGTCGCCGTGGAGCCGATGACGGGACCGGCCAATGCCTTCAACTCCGGCGAGGGCCTTCGGTGGCTGGCGCCGGGGGAGTCCTTCAGCATGGAATGGGGAATCGACTACACCCCCGGCACGGCAGGGCAGTAGTTTCCCATTGGAGCGGCGCTGGGGAAGTATTGGTACATGACGCCACAAGAGGACGACGTTACCTTTGCCCATCCAGCACCGGTGCCCCCGGTGCCGGCACCTGCCACCGCCGCGGCCCCCCTGCGGGTCCTCACCGACCGTGAACTGGACAAGGACATCCCGTACGGCATCCGCATCGCCGCCTCCTGGTCGTGGCGGCTGGGCCTGATCCTCCTGATGGCCGGGACGCTGGTGTGGCTGCTCAGCCACATCACCCTCCTGATTATTCCCATCATGGTGGCCGCACTCCTTGCCGGGCTGCTCAGCCCAGTCACGTCATGGCTGAAGCGCCGCGGGCTGCCCGCAGGACTGGCCGTCGCAGTGACCGTGATCGGTTTCATCGGCGTCATCGCCGGCGCGCTGGCACTGGTGGGCAGGCAGCTGGCGGTCGGTTTCGGCGAACTCTATTCCCAAGCCCTCGAAGGCGTCCGGCAGGTCCAGGACTGGCTGTCCAGCGGGCCCCTGCACCTGACCGCCACCCAGATCGACCAGTACGTCAAGGACGCCACCGACGCACTGCAGAACAACAGCAGCAGCATCCTCAGCGGCGCCCTGTCCTTTGGCAGCACTGCCGGACACTTCGCCGCCGGCATGCTGCTCTCGCTGTTCATCCTGATCTTCTTCCTCCTGGAGGGGGACCGGATCTGGGCCTTCCTGGTCAGGATGCTTCCCCGCAAGGCCCGGGCAGCAACCTTCGGTGCCGGCCACAAGGGCTGGGCATCCATGGTCAGCTACGCCCGCATCCAGATGTTCGTGGCCGCCGTCGACGCGCTGGGCATCGGTGTGGGCGCCGCCATCATCGGCGTCCCGCTCGCTCTTCCCCTGGGTGTGCTGGTGTTCCTCGGCTCCTTCATCCCCGTGGTGGGCGCCCTGGTGACCGGCGTCGTAGCCGTCCTCCTGGCCCTGGTGGCCAACGGTCCCGTGAATGCCCTGATCATGCTGGGCATCGTCCTGCTGGTCCAGCAGCTCGAGGGCCACATCCTGCAGCCCCTGGTCATGGGCAAGGCAGTGTCGCTCCATCCGGTCGCCGTGATCCTCAGCGTTGCGGCAGGCTCGTACCTCGCGGGCATTCCCGGCGCGCTGTTCTCCGTGCCGATTCTCGCCGTAGCAAACTCGGCCGTTCGCTACATTGCCGCCAGAACGTGGGAACATGAACAAGTGCCGGTAATCGCCGGGAGGCCCATCACAGCCGGAGCGGGCGGGGACAACACCATCGAGGACGTTGAACCGCCAACTGCATCCGACGCCGGGAACGGCCCGGAAACCGGCACGTCATCCGAGCACCGTGATGCCCGCGCCGCCTCTCCGGAGGGCACCGGGGCAAAACCCAGAGGAGAGTAGTCCGTGAAGATCCTTGAAACCCTTCCCGTCACACTGGACGATGTCCTTGAGGCGCAGAAGCTGCTTGACGGGATCATTGCGCGCACCCCCGTTGAATCGTCCCGGGCACTGGGAGGAATGGTGGGCGGCGACGTCCATTTCAAGTGCGAAAACCTGCAGCGTGCCGGTTCCTTCAAGGTCCGGGGCGCCTACGTCCGCATGGCCCGGCTCTCCCCGGAAGAGAAAAAGCGGGGCGTCGTGGCAGCTTCAGCCGGCAACCACGCCCAGGGCGTTGCCGTTGCCGCCAAAAGCCTTGGCATCAAAGCCCGTATCTACATGCCGCTGGGCGTGGCGCTGCCCAAGCTCGCCGCCACCCGGAGCCATGGCGCCGAAGTCATCCTGCACGGGCACAACGTGGACGAGGCGCTCGCCGAAGCCCAGCGCTACAGCGATGAAACCGGCATGGTCTTTGTCCACCCGTTCGACAATGTGGACGTCGTGGCAGGCCAGGGGACCGTAGGCCTGGAAATCCTGGAGCAGGTCCCCGACGTCGACACGGTCCTCATGGGCGTGGGCGGCGGCGGGCTCCTGGCAGGAGTCGCTGTCGCCATCAAGGCCCGCGCCAGGGAACTCGGCCGGGAGATCCGCATCATCGGCGTCCAGGCGGAGAACGCCGCCGCCTACCCGCCCTCACTCGCCGCTGACGCGCTGGTGCCCCTGAAGAAGGTCTCCACCATGGCGGACGGCATCGCCGTGGGACGTCCGGGACAGCTGCCCTTCAGCATCATCCGCGAACTGGTTGACGATGTGGTCACCGTCAGTGAAGACTCCCTGGCCCGCGCCCTGATCTTCCTGCTCGAGCGGGCCAAGATGGTGGTGGAACCCGCCGGGGCAGTGGGTGTCGCCGCACTCATGGACGGCAAGATTGAAAACCCCGGATCCACCGTGGTGGTCCTTTCCGGGGGAAACATCGACCCGATGCTGATGCTGAAAGTCATCCAGCGCGGCCTTTCCGCAGCCGGACGCTACATGACCGTGCGGATGATGCTCGACGACCGCCCCGGTTCGCTGGCAACCATCGCCCGCATCATCGCCGAAAACGACGCCAACGTCACCGGCCTGGACCACACGAGGGTGGGCGGCTCCATCAGCATGGGCGATGTCTCCATCACCGTAAACCTCGAAACCAAGGGCCACCAGCATGGCGAGCAGGTCCTCAGTGCACTTCGCGCCGAGGGTTTCCAGCCGATTGTCGTGCACTAGGAACGGCCATGGCCGGGCTGGGTAACGGACTGGGGAGCAGCGGGCGCGGCCCGGACCGGCAGACAATCGCGACGCGCGCCAAAGCCGGACTGCTGGTGCTTGGCGGATTCGTGGCACTCCTGTTCGCCATCGAAGTGGTGAACACGATGATGCTGGGCGCCCTTACACGCACCTTCGGGCTGCGGCCCAGGAGCGCCGACGGGCTGCTGGACATCTTCACCTTCCCGCTGCTGCATGCCAACCTGAACCACCTGCTGTCCAACAGCCTGCCCCTGGTCATCTTCGGGTTCCTGGTCTTCCTTTCCGGGCTGCGGGTCTTCCTCACGGCGCTGGCCTTCAGCTGGCTCGGCAGCGGAGTGGCCGTCTGGCTCATCGGCGACGGTGTCACGGTGGGCGCATCCGGGCTTGTCTTCGGGCTCTTTGCCTTCCTCCTGGTCCGTGGGTTCTTCAACCGCAGCTGGCGGCAGATACTGCTCGCAGTTGTCCTCTTCATGGGCTATGGAAGCATCCTGCTGGGCGCCCTTCCCTTTGTAGCGGGCTATGTCAGCTGGCAGGCGCACCTGGGTGGCGCTGCCGGCGGAGTAGTGGCGGCGCTGCTGCTGCGTCCCCGTGTCCCCGTGCTTCCGCGGGAGGCCTGACTCCGGTCCCGCCTCCCCACGGCACACCGTGCGCACATAAAAGCGGCGGCCGTCCCCTGGTGGGGGACGGCCGCCGCTCTCTGCAGGACCGGCTTCGTGCCGGTCCTGGCGGTTTTAGCCGGCGTAGGGCTTGGCGGAGAGAATCTCCACCTTGATGTCCTTGCCGTTGGGCGCAACGTAGCTGAGGGTCTCGCCCTCCTTGTGTCCCAGGATGGCCGCACCGAGGGGAGACTTCTCGCTGAAGACATCCAGGTCAGAGTCGCCCGCGATTTCGCGCGACCCCAGCAGGAACGTCTCCTCATCGCCGGCAATCCTGGCAACCACGATCATGCCGGGCTCCACGATGCCGTCATCGGCAGGCGCTTCACCCACGTGGGCGTCCCGGAGCAGTACCGTGAGCTGGCGGATGCGGGCTTCGATCTTGCCCTGCTCCTCCTTGGCCGCGTGGTAGCCCCCGTTTTCCTTGAGGTCCCCCTCTTGCCGCGCTGCTTCAATCTTCTGGACGATCTCCGCCCGGCCTGCGCCGGAAAGGTGGTCCAGCTCTGCCTTCAGGCGGTCAAAAGCTTCCTGGGTGAGCCAGGCTGCAGATGCGCTGTTGGTGGTAGACACGGACTTCTCCTCTAGTGGTCCTACATGCAAAAGACCCCGCCACGGTGGCCACTTGTGGAACAGTAACCAGCTCAGCGGGGTAAAGGTATCTCTCCATTGTAGTCAATCCTCTGGAGATAACCCAACAAGCAAGCGTCGCGCATCACATCCTTTACGACGCTCCGGCGGGAATCCAGCAGCTGTCCACCACGCCCGACACGGACGCCGACTCCGTACGCAACGTGACGCGCTGGGCCACTGTCCTGCCGCCGTCGGCCGTCCTGTCCGCTGCCGACGGCGGAATGTCCACCACCTTCCAGCCCACCACCGCGAACTTGGAGTCCAGCGCCTTCACGGCACACTTGACGGGGTTGGCCGGTTCCCTGGTGACCTGGAAGTCCACTTCCGCCAGCGTGGCATCGGTGGTGCTGTATCCCACGTCCTTGTACGTCACCCCTGACAGCGAGTTGGAAGTGGTCACCCATGCCAGGAAGCCGATTCCGACAACGAGCGCGGCGCCGATCGCAGTCCGGGCGGCTTTGGGGGAGAGCCGGCGCTTTTTAGCACCATACCGATTGGCTAGGCTAGTGTCTGCGGGCGCGGATTGGGCCGGCTGGTCCGGGGAAGTCACCAGACCAGTTTAGTGCCCTTTCCGCCGGGCTCTTCGCGGCGGCTGCGGCTGCCGCCCGGGCCGATGCACCCCGACCAACAACCATAAGCTGCCACAAGCCGCGCACAACGAATAAGGAGCCGTCCCCTCCATGACAGCGTCCAGCAACTCCCAGGTTCCGCTCCGGCTGCTCGCGGTCCACGCCCACCCGGACGACGAATCCAGCAAGGGCGCTGCGACCATGGCGATGTACGCGTCAGCCGGTGTCGACGTCCTGGTGGCAACCTGCACGGACGGGTCCCGCGGTGACATCCAGAACCCCGCCATGGAAGGCGTACCGCACCCCAAAAGGGACATGGCCGGCGCCCGGAGGCTCGAGATGCAGCAGGCCGCCGCAATCCTGGGCATTAAGCAGCGGTGGCTTGGTTTCGTTGACTCCGGCCTCCCCGAAGGGGACCCGCTTCCGCCGCTCCCCGCCGGATCCTTCGCCACCCTTCCGCTCCAGCAGGCAGCGGCGCCCCTGGTCCGACTGGTGCGGTCCTTCAAGCCCCACGTAATCCTGAGCTATGACGAGAACGGCGGCTACCCCCATCCGGACCACATCATGGCCCACCGGGTAGCCGTGGAAGCGTTCGAGGCAGCGGGCGATCCCGAACGCTACCCCGGGGCGGGGGAGGCCTGGGAGCCAAGCAAGCTCTACTACGACCGTGCCTTCAGCCCGGAAAGGTTCCGGGCGCTGCACTTTGCCCTCGAAGAGGCGGGGCTGCAGTCTCCCTATGCGGAGCGCCTGGCGGCCTGGCTGGAGTCGGATGCGGAGGGCCACACGCCACCCCCTGCCGCGCACCCCACCACCACCCAGGTGGACTGCGGCGACTTCTTTGAAATGCGCGACGACGCACTGCGCGCCCACCGCACCCAGGTGGACCCCCTGGGGTTCTTTTTTGCGGTGTCGCCGGACATGCAGCGCAGGGTCTGGCCCTGGGAGGACTATTCCCTGATCCACTCGCGGGTGCCCTCCGAACTCCCCGAGAAGGACCTGTTCGCCGGGCTAAGATAGACACGCAGGCTATTTCTATCTTGCGTAGAAGACAGGCGCGGCGAGGGGCCGTTTCCTCCGCGACCTGCTGCATCCGTTCCACCAGAAGGTATTTACCGTGCATTCTCTGCTCTTGAGCCTGGCCACCACGCCGAGCCCGCTGCCCACTCCGACGCTCCGGGACGGAATTTCCGAGGACCAGGTGACGCCGGGCCTGCTGGGCTTCATCATGACGGCGTTCTTCGTTGTGGCCACCGCCCTGCTCATCGTGGACATGGTGCGCCGCATCCGCAGGGTCCGCTACCGCGCCCAGGTGGAGGAAGAACGCCTGGCGGCCGCTGCCGAGGCAGACATCGACGCCGCGGACGCGCAGGACGGGCTCGACGGCGGCACGCGCCAGGGAGCGCCGAAGGCCAACGGAACCGGTCCCGCCGACGGGCTTTCACGGCCCCGCGAGTAGGGAAGGCCCGGCGGCGGTTCGGGCGAATCTACGCAAGGACCGCCAGGGCAATCGCCACGAAGTGGGCCGCGAAGGCAAGCACTGTCAAGGCGTGGAACAGTTCGTGGAAGCCGAAGTGGTGGTAACTGAAATTGGGCTTCTTCAATGCATAGAACACAGCGCCCGTGATGTAGAGGACCCCGCCTACGCACACCAGGACGGCTGCCGGCATGCTGGCCTGGAAGAACTGCGGCAGGTAGAAGAGCGCACCGCAGCCCAGTGCGATGTAGATGGGAACGTAGAGCCAGCGCGGTGCGTCGGTCCACAGCAGCCGGAACAGGACGCCGAGGATGGCTCCGGCCCAGATGACCCAGAGCAGCACCACCGCCTGCTGCCGCTCCAGCAGGGTCCAGGCCAGCGGAGTGTAGGTTCCGGCGATCACCAGCATGATGTTGGTGTGGTCCAGCCGCTTCAGGACCAGCTTGACCCGCGGGGACCAATTGCCGCGGTGGTAGACGGCGCTGACTCCGAAGAGCAGGACGCCCGTGGCAGCGTAGATGGCCGTGGTGATCCGCCGGTCCGGGGTGGGGGCAAGGGCAACCAGGAGGATCCCGGCGGCCAGTGCCAGCGGGGCCGTGATCGTGTGGATCCAGCCGCGCCATTTCGGTTTGATCATCAACAGTTCCGCCAGGCGGACCGCGGCGTCATCCACTGCGCTGGGCTCCGGATCTGCACCGGCGTTCCTGTCCTCCGGCCGGGGTGCCGGGGAGGCCTGCGGAGAGTCGCTGTTCATGGCACCAGAATAACTTACGGACCGGTAAGTTACCGCCGGGTAACTTCCTGCGAACCTCTCTCGCTCCGTGCCGCCTGTCCCGGGGGACGGCTGGCGGTAGCCTAGGATGTGGATGTACGTACGGCAGGAAAGTCAGGTGAGTGGACGCGTGGAGTTGCCCGGGTTCCTCTATGGCTATTACGAGCGCCGGCTGCTTAAGGATCTGCCCCGCGACCGCATTCCCCGGCACATCGGTGTCATGGTGGACGGCAACCGGCGCTGGGCCAAGCAGTTCAACGCCCCCACCGCCCAAGGGCACCAGGCCGGTGCGGACAAGATCCACGAGTTCTTGGGCTGGTGCCAGGAGCTGGGCGTCAAAGTGGTGACGCTGTACATGCTCTCCACGGACAACATGAACCGCTCCAGCGAGGAACTGGACCTCCTCATGGGCATCATCGCCAATACCCTCGACAGGCTGGACGAAGACGCCAATATTTCCGTCCATGCCATGGGTGCCCCGGAGCTGCTGCCGGACTACCTGGCCGAGAGGCTGAACAAGCTCACCGCCAGGACCCCGGTCCGGGAAAAAATCCACGTGAACGTGGCCGTGGGGTACGGCGGGCGCCGTGAGATCGTCGACGCCGTCCGGGAACTCCTCCATGATGCCGTGGCCAAGGGCATGGACATCTCCAAGCTCGCCGATGACCTGTGCGTCGATGACATCTCACGCTTCCTCTACACGCGCGGCCAGCCCGACCCTGACCTGGTCATCAGGACATCGGGGGAGCAGCGGCTCTCCGGGTTCCTGATGTGGCAGAGCGCCTACAGCGAGTTCTACTTCTGCGAGGCCTTGTGGCCTGCCTTCCGCAAGGTCGATTTCCTCCGTGCCCTCCGGGACTACGCCGGCAGGCAGCGGCGCTTCGGCGCCTGAAACAGCCGGTTCATCACGAGTTCATAGATCCGCCGGAGAAATCGCCGTCAAATAGTTGCGGAAATGGGCCGCCGTGGATTTACGTTATATCCATCAGCAGGCAAAACCGCCGGCTGATCGGGGAGGCCAATACATGGAGCGGAACATCGCGCCGGTTGTATGGGAGGCCGGACCCGGCCTCGTGGCCGAGCCGCCTCACCAATAACAATTCCGGGCTGGCGCCCGGGGCTGGAGTCGATGTGGCTACTTCTGAACAACTGCCCGAGGTCCTTGTTGGACAGGGCGGAAAAGCTACCTCTCGCGCCGAGCGAGCCACCTCTGAGGCCGGCGCAGCAACTGATGCTGCGGCCGGTTTTGCTGTCTCCGGAAGGGAAGCCGACATCCACACCTTCGTCATTGACACCTCCGTCCTGCTCTCCGACCCGCGGGCACTCCTGCGGTTCGCCGAACATGAGGTGGTGGTCCCCGTCGTCGTCATCACCGAGCTCGAAGCCAAGCGGCACGATCCGGAACTGGGATACTTCGCCCGCAATGCCCTGCGCCTCCTGGACGACCTCCGGGTCAAGCACGGCGGCCTGAACAAGCCCCTTCCCATCGGAGACGAGGGCGGCACCCTCATGGTGGAGCTGAACCACATCTCCGCGGAGGTGCTGCCCTTAGGGTTCCGCAGCGGGGACAACGACAGCCGCATCCTTGCCGTGGCCAAGAACCTGGCCAACGAGGGGCGCAACGTCACGGTGGTCTCCAAGGACCTGCCCATGCGCGTCAAGGCCTCCGCCATGGGCCTCACGGCCGATGAGTACCGCAATGAGCTGGTCAAGGACTCCGGCTGGACCGGCGTCGCGGAAATCGACGCGGACGAACAGGAGATCGCCACCCTTTACGGCCACGAGCCCGTCTTCATCCCCGCCGCCGCCGAACTGCCCGTCAACACCGGGCTGGTGCTGCTCTCCAACCGCGGCTCCGCACTCGGCCGGGTGGGCGCGGACAAACAGGTGCGCCTGGTCAAGGGCGACCGTGACGTCTTCGGCCTCCACGGCCGGTCCGCCGAACAGCGCCTGGCCATCGATATGCTGATGGATCCCGGCGTCGGCATCGTGTCCATCGGTGGCCGGGCCGGCACCGGCAAGTCCGCGCTGGCCCTCTGCGCGGGCCTCGAGGCCGTGCTGGAACGGCGCGAACACCGCAAGGTGATCGTCTTCCGGCCCCTCTATGCGGTGGGCGGCCAGGAGCTGGGCTACCTGCCGGGCTCGGAGTCCGAGAAGATGAACCCGTGGGCGCAGGCTGTCTTTGACACCCTCGGGGCCCTGGTCAGCCAGGAAGTGGTGGAGGAGGTCATGGACCGCGGCATGCTCGAGGTCATGCCACTCACCCACATCCGCGGACGCTCCCTCCACGACGCCTTCGTCATCGTGGACGAGGCCCAGTCCCTCGAAAAGAACGTCCTCCTCACGGTCATGAGCCGCATGGGCCAGAACTCCAAGATCGTCCTCACCCACGACGTCGCCCAGCGCGACAACCTCCGCGTGGGGCGCCACGACGGGATTGCCGCCGTCGTCGAAACCCTGAAAGGACACCCCCTCTTCGGCCACGTCACCCTCACCCGCTCCGAACGCTCGCCCATCGCAGCCCTGGTCACCGAACTGCTCGAAGGGTAGGTCGCTTAGTGAGGGGCCGTGGCCGGGTTCGCCGGGCCGCGGCCCTTCGTGCCTTTCGGTGGCTGGGTACGTCCGCCCCAAGCCCTTCGCCGTCGCTTAGACACCTCCCGGCGCGGTGCTTCGGTCGCTGGGCGACCTGCGCAACGCTCTGGTCGGCGATGCGCTCCTACGCGAAGGACTTGGGCCGGTCTCGTGCAGTCAAGTCACCTTAAGGAACCTTGCCACTGCCTCGTGGCCCTCGACCTGCAGCTCCCAGTCGGGGCGGTTGAAGGTTTCCGGGGTGAGGCGGACGTGCTGGAGTGTTTCGACTTTGGTGCCCCAGGCTCTGCGGGTGGTGCCGTTCAGTTCGTAGCCGAGGGAACGGGAGACGCCCAGGGAAGCGCTGTTCCAGGCCGCGGCTTCGGACTCGGCCACTTCGGCGCCCAGCCTGTCAAAGGCCCAGAGCACGACGGCGGCACGCATCTCCCTGCCCAGCCCGCGGCCCTGGACGGACTGCTTAAGCCACGAGCCGGTGGTGACGGTCTTCCGGACCGCAAACTCCTTGGCACCCACATCCTGGCACCCGATGAACTGCCCCTCATGCCAGATGCCCAGGAGCAGCGTCCAGTCCTCGGGGGTGAACCCGCCGCGGCAGCGCCAGTACCAGCGGGCCATGTTGGGGCCAAGCTCGTCGTCGGGCAGTTCTGTCCACGGCGTGCTGAAAGGGTTCCTGGCGGCCTCGTGGATGCCGCTGCGGGCGGCGGCGACCGCCGCCGGGATGTCCTGGTCAGTGATGGGTCGGAGCTCCAGCCGGGGCGTGGCCAGCCGGAGGTCGAACAGGGGCCAGAGTGTGTTCAGCGTGGTCATCCGCGAAGCCTAGCCGACGGGCGCGGACGGAGCCTGTCACGTTCAGGCCGGTATGTCCCAGCTGATGTGCCGGCGGACATCGGTGAGGTTCATGGACTGGGCCAGGAACAGGTCATCCAGCATGTACTCGTCCACGGCGATGATCCGGATCCAGTGGCCATATCCCTCCGTTTCCGCTTCCAGCGACTGGCTGGACACACAGACGCCGGTGTCCATGTCCACGCGGAGGAGGGACTTGCCGGGCAGGCACAAGGGAGCGGCAGGATCGGCGGGACGGTACGCAGGGTTGGGAACCACCACGGCTTCAAGGACTGGCCTGCCTTCGTGGTCGGCGTACCGCGCCTCCCGGATGTCCAGCGCGTTGCTGCCGGGAAATTCGATGGGCACCGGTGCGTTGCCCGCAAGCTCCACGGGATCCAGGGCGGCCGAGAAGCGTCCGTTGCCGAAGCCGGGCTCGCCGTAGGCTGCCTCGGGGCGGCGCCGCACCAGCCCGCGGTCGTCATAGACGGGCGTGACCAGGTGCGGAGGGAGGAGCCAGGATTTGCGTGTGGCGCTTACATAGAAAACGTCGCGGGAATCGTTAATGCCCGTGGTGCTGTGGAGGATCAGCCGCTCAGGGCTTTCCAGGCGGAGCGCGCCCGGACGTCGCAGCCAGGCGCGGATGAAGGGTGCACCCGGGGCAGGGGCTGAGGCGAAGGCCTGGTCCCAGTACTCGAACCGCAGCGACTGCCACTTCCAGGGGGAGGACCGGCACAGGTTCCGGAACACAGCGGCAAGGTCCGCCGGGGCGGCAGGAGAGTCCGGAGCCGGGCTGCGCCGGGAGTCCCAGGTCGACATATCCACATTTTACGCGGCAGCGCTACGGCGGGAATGGGGGGATCCAGTAGCATCCGAGGGGTGATCGGACGACTCGGTGAACTCTGGCAGCACACCCCGCTTGCCTTCTGGCTGGTTCTGGCGGCCTGCCTCTACTTCGCGGTGATGGCGGTCCGGCTGACCATCATCGACGTCCGGCACCACCTCCTGCCCAACCGGATCGTCTTTCCGTCCTATGGCGTGGCCGGGGTGCTCCTGCTGGCGGCAGCAGCCATCGCCTGGGCCAGCCCGCTTCCGGATGCGGGGGGCGGCACCGGCTTCCTTTCCACCCCGGCCGTGCGCGTGGTGGCGGGGGCAGGAATCCTGTGGCTCTTCTACTTCGTCCTCCGCTTTGTGTACCCGCCGGGCATGGGGTTCGGCGACGTCAAACTGGCAGGAGTGCTCGGCATGTACTTGGGTTACCTGAGCTGGGGGCACCTGTTCGCGGGAACCTTCCTGGCTTTCCTGCTCGGCGGCCTGTGGTCCCTGACCCTTCTGGCAGCCCGGCGTGGGACCTTGAAATCGTCCATCCCGTTCGGACCGTTCATGCTTGCCGGAGCCGCGGCCGCCATGCTGCTTCCCGCATGACCGCGGGGTATGCAGCCCCCGGGGGTTGGATAGGCTGGCCCTATGCCTGCCCCTGAGTATGTCCTGAAGCTGCGCAAGAAGATTGGCAACGATCCCATCTGGGTTCCTGGCGTGCGCGGCGTGGTGGTGGATGACGCCGGCAGGATCCTGCTGGCCCAGCGGGCTGACAACGGCCAGTGGGCCCTGGTCAGCGGCATGCTTGACCCCGGCGAGCAGCCGGCACGCGGGCTGGTCCGGGAGATCTTCGAGGAGACGGCCGTGGTGGCCGAGGCTGAGCGGGTGGTGTCCGTGGGCGCGGTAGGTCCGGTCACGTATCCCAACGGTGACGTCTGCGAATTCCTGGACGTGGTGTTCCTGTGCCGCTACGTCTCCGGAGAAGCCAGGGTCAATGACGACGAATCCCTGGCTGTCGGCTGGTTTACCCTTGACGACCTTCCCGAGCTGATGCCCGGCCACCTCACCAGCATCCGGCAGGCGCTGGCCCCCACAGCAGCGGTCCACTTCGAGCCGTAGCGGCGGGACGCTTAAAGAAACAGGGGCGCCGCAACCCCCAAAGATTGCGGCGACCCTGTTGGTCACTTCCCCCCGCCCAGCGTGCGCCTGGCACACAGCCAGCCGGGGCAAGCGGGGCGTTCGACGCCGTCAGCGGGCCTGGGAAACCAGCTCGCCGTCGTCGTCCTTCACAACGTCCCCGTCACCTGCGGCTTCCACGTCCCCGGCAGTGGTGCCGGGAAGCCCGGCGGCGAGCCGCTCGGCCTCCTCGCCGCCCACGGCCTCACCACGGGCCACCATACCGGCGGTGTCCGACAGCGGGATCTGCTTCAGCGTCAAGGCCAACAGCAGCGCGACGGCGATGAAGGGGAGCAGGTACCAGAACACGGGCGCCAAGGAGTCCGCATAGGCGTTTACTATGGCATCGCGCAGCTGCTCGGGGAGCTGGTTGAGTGCCTGCGGGTCCAGGGTCCGGGTGGACTGCCCGGCCTGCTCGGCGGAGGCTCCCGCGCCGGTAAAGGCGCTGGTCAGGGCCTCGGAGAGGCGGGTGGTAAAGATGGACCCGAAGACGGCCACGCCCATGGCGGCGCCCACTTCGCGGAAGTAGTTGTTGGTGCTGGTGGCGGTGCCGATTTGGTCGGCCGGTACCGAGTTCTGGACCACCAGGACCACCACCTGCATGATCAGGCCCAGGCCGGCTCCGAAAACGAACAGCTGCAGGCAGATGACCCAGATGGGGGTGCTGGCCGCAAGGGTGGTCATCCAGAGCATGGCCGCCATGGTGAAGACGGCGCCCAGGATGGGGAACATCTTGTACTTGCCGGTCTTGGAGATCCTGATGCCGGAGTAGATTGAGGTGCCCATGAGGCCGGCCATCATGGGGAGCATGAGGAGGCCGGATTCTGCAGCGGACGTGCCGGAGGACATCTGCAGGAACGTGGGGACGAACGCGATGGCGGAGAACATGCCCAGGCCCAGGGTGAAGCCGATGGCGGTGGCGTTGATGAAGATCCGGTTCCGGAACAGGCTCAACGGGATGATCGGGTCCTCGGCGCGCCGCTCCACCATGACGAACGCGGCGGCAGAAACCAGCAGGCCCGCGCCAAACGCCCAGGTGAGGGGTGAATCCCAGCCCTCGTCCTTCTTGCCGCCGAAGTCGGTGAAGAAGATCAGGCAGGTGGTGGCGGCGGAGAGCAGGACGACGCCGAGGACGTCGATCCGCTTCTCCGCTTTCTTGTTGGGCAGGGTCAGCGCAAACCAAGCGATGGCAAAGGCGGCAAGGCCAACGGGGATGTTGATGTAGAACGCCCATTCCCACGTCAGGTGGTCCACGAAAAAGCCGCCCAGCAGCGGGCCGGCCACGGCGGAGAGGCCGAAGATTGCACCGAGCGGACCCATGTACTTCCCGCGCTCCTTGGCGGGAACAATATCGGCGATGATCGCCTGCGAGAGGATCATCAGGCCGCCACCGCCCAGGCCCTGGATGGCGCGGAAGATGACGAATCCCCAGAAGTCGGTGGCCAGGGCGCAGCACACCGACGCGAGGGTGAAGAGCGCGATGGCCACCAGGAACAGGTTGCGGCGGCCCAGGATGTCACCGAACTTGCCGTAAATCGGCATCACGATGGTGGTGGCCAGCAGGTAGGCGGTGGTGATCCACGCCTGGTGCTCCACGCCGCCGAGCTTGCCCACGATGGTGGGCATTGCCGTGGAGACGATGGTCTGGTCCAGGCTGGAGAGCAGCATTCCGGCGATCAGCGCGGAGAAGATGATCCAGATGCGTTTTTGCGTCAACAGCAGGGGTCCTGCCGGCGGCTTGGCGGTTGCGGTGCTCATTGGTTTCCTTCTGCGGCGGTGGCCGTGCTGTCGAATGGCTGGGAGAAAAGGAGGCTGGCGGCGGAAATGTTCTCCAGCAGCAGGTCCGGATAGCTGCGGGTATTGCCGTCGGAGAAGTAGGCCATGCTGCTCTTGCGGGCGATGGTGCTGAGCAGGACCACTGCCATCTGCACCACTGGGTGGTCCGGCGCCACGCCCTCACGCCTGGCGACGTCCCGGGCGAACTGGGCTTCGCGCTGTTCCGTGACCCCGATGATTTTCAGGATGAGCTGCGGCTCCTTTTTGACCACCCCGATCAGCTGCCGGGTGTCTTCCTCGGACTCCGTCATGCCCTCGGCCAGGCGGAGGGAGAGCCGGACCAGGTCGCTGAACAGGGTGGGCGAAATTTCGCCGGCGCGGGAGCCGGCGGCACCGGCCACGAATTCCTCGATGGCATCGGCCGGAACGTCGTCCTCGGCGTGGCCGATGATGGCGTCTTCCTTGGTGGGGAAGTAGTTGAAGAAGGTCCGGCGCGAAATCCCGGCCACCTCGCAGACCTCCTCCACGGTGTAGCCGTTGAGGCCTTTTGCGGAGGTCAGGGCGCGGGCGGCAGAGGTGATGGCGGTCCGGGTGGCTGTCCGCTTGCGCTCGCGCAGGCTGTCAGAAGTTGCACTATCAGTCACAAAGTACATTTTTGCACTAAAAGCCATACAGTGCAAACTCGATGGCTGGCGGGCAGTTGCCTTAACGAGCGACGGCGGCCGGCGCCTTTCGTGCGAAAGGTGCCGGCCGCCGTCGGGCGTTCCCGAAGTGGTGGCGGGGTTAGGCCTTGTGGGCCGGGGCCGTCATGGTGGTGACGTCCAGTGCCTTGTCGAGGTCGGCCTCGGAGACCTTGCCGTCGCCTTCGCCGACAAAACCGAGCTGCTCGGTGGCCTGGCGGATGGTCAGGCCCTCCTTGACGGCGGTCTTGGCGATCTTGGCGGCGTTCTCATAGCCGATGTACTTGTTCAGCGGGGTGACGATCGAGGGGGAGGCTTCGGCCAGGAAGCGGGCGCGCTCCACATTCGCGGTGATGCCGTCGATCATCTTGTCTGCCATGACGCGGCTGGTGTTGGCCAGCAGGCGGATTGACTCGAGCAGGTTGGCAGCCATCACGGGAATGCCGACGTTCAGTTCGAAGGCGCCGTTGGTGCCGGACCAGGCGATGGCGGTGTCGTTGCCAATGACCTGGGCAGCGACCATGATGGACGCCTCGCAGATGACCGGGTTGACCTTGCCGGGCATGATGGAGGAGCCGGGCTGCAGGTCCGGAATCGCGATCTCGCCCAGGCCCGTGTTGGGGCCCGAACCCATCCAGCGGAGGTCGTTGTTGATCTTCATGAACGAGATGGCGATGTTGCGCAGCTGGCTGGAGGCTTCGATCAGGCCGTCGCGGTTGGCCTGTGCCTCGAAGTGGTCGCGGGCCTCGGTCAGCGGCAGTCCGGTGTCGGTGGCCAGCAGCTCGATGACGCGCTCCGGGAAACCGGCGGGGGTGTTGATGCCGGTGCCCACGGCGGTGCCGCCCAGCGGAACCTCGGCGACGCGGGGGAGCGAGGCGTTGATGCGCTCGATGCCGTAGCGGACCTGTGCGGCGTAACCGCCGAACTCCTGGCCCAGGGTGACCGGGGTGGCATCCATGAGGTGCGTGCGGCCGGACTTGACCACGTCCTTGAACTCAACGGCCTTGCGCTCCAGCGACTCTGCCAGGTAGCCCAGGGCGGGGATGAGGTCGTTGATCAGGGCGGACGTGGCGGCAACGTGCACGGACGTGGGAAAGACGTCGTTGGAGGACTGCGAGGCATTGACGTGGTCGTTGGGGTGGACCACCTTGTCGCTGCCCGCGGCCTTCAGCGCACGCGTGGCCAGCTCTGCCAGGACCTCGTTGGTGTTCATGTTCGAGGACGTGCCGGAGCCGGTCTGGAAAACGTCGATCGGGAAGTCGCCGTCGTACTTGCCGGCAGCCACCTCATCGGCAGCGTCTGCAATCGCCTTGGCCAGCTCGCCGTCGAGCACACCCAGTTCAGCGTTGGCCTGGGCGGCAGCCTTCTTGACCCGTGCCAGCGCCTCGATGTGGGTGCGCTCCAGGGTCTTGCCGGAGATGGGGAAATTCTCTACTGCCCGCTGCGTCTGCGCGCGGTACAGTGCGTTCACGGGGACGCGGACCTCGCCCATCGTGTCATGTTCAATGCGGAACTCTTCAGTGGAAGTCATGGGGCTAGCTTATGGCTCCCGGGCGCCCCATCGAAAACCGTTAAGGGAGCCATGCCGGCGGCCCGCCGGGCCGCCGGCACGGAGTTCTCAGAGCTCGCCGATTCCAGAAACAAGGTCGGCGCGGCCCTCTGCCAGGCGGTAGGAGAGGCCAATGACCGCGGTGCGGCCTTCCTCGATTGCGGTGGAAATCACACGCGAGCTGTCCGCGAGGCGCTGGGACATCTGCTTGACGTTCTCCACCACCATGTCGTTGACCTCGGGCTGGTTGTTCCGCAGGGAGGTCAGGACGGAGGGGGTGATGCGTTCCACGAGGTCGCGGATGAAACCTGCCGGCATTTCGCCGGTCTCCACGGCGTCCCTGGTAGCGGTGACCGCGCCGCAGTTGTCATGCCCCAGCACCACGATCAGCGGCACCCCCAGCACGGCGACGCTGTATTCGAGCGAGCCCAGGACGGCGTCGTCGATCACCTGCCCGGCGGTCCGGACCACGAAGACGTCGCCCAGGCCGACGTCGAAAATGATCTCAGCGGCAAGCCGGGAGTCGGAGCAGCCGAAGATCACCGCGAACGGATTCTGGGTTTCCACCAGCGACGAGCGCCGTGAAGCGTTCTGGTTCGGATGCGAGGACTCGCCGTTGACAAAACGTTCGTTGCCTTCGCGCAGGCGGCGCCAAGCCAGGGCAGGGGTGAGGTTAGTAGCCATGCTTACCAGATTAAGGCGCGGCAGGGCTGGAAGGGGAAACTGTGACGGCCGGGCCGGCGTCCAGGGAGCCCACGACGGCGGCCGCCAGTGTGGCGAATTCGTCCAGTTGCGCTGCGCCCGAGAGGACCACGGTGCTGCCGCGGTAGTTCAGGACCATCGACTTTTCGCCCTTGCCGGTGTCCCGCAGTTCCCATTCCCGGCCGCCGGCATTCCGCGAGCCGGTAACGGGGGCGTTCTTGGTCTGCTGGAGCAGCCAGGTGGGGTTGGCCTGCGTGGTCTGCACCAATGCGATGAACGAAGTCTTGGGGGTGACGTAGCCAACCTCCCAGGTGGGAACCCCGCTGCCCGTCCCTGCTTCCCACCGGGCATAATTCACGCGGAAGGCGTTGCCGGTATCCGGTGCAACGGGTGTGAATCCCGCCACATCAGCCGCGTTCCGTGCCACGGACGCCACATCGATGTCCGGGCGGTAGCCCTCGCTCTTCGGCTGCGGGTTCATGAGCACAACCGGCAGGAACGCCGCGATGCTCAGCACCAAGGCAATGATCATGCCGATCACCGAAGCGTTGGCGCGCTTGGCCGCCGCCGCCGGAATGACGGGCTTCACGGGGGTGTCAGCGCTGCTGTCCGCGGCGCGTGGCCGGCCGCTGGGGCGGGCCGGGCCGGAGCTGGGACTGGTGGCTTCCTGCATGTCGTTCACCCCTCTATAGTCGCCTATCCCGGAGCCCGACTTCCATTCGGTCCCGGCCGGCAGTCCGCCCCGGGCTGCCGTCCACATTGCGGGGTTGCGTCACGGGCCGCCCCCGTCGCGGCGCCGCGACTATGATCGGTAACAGAGGAATCACCGTTCTGCTGCACCGGCGGGCGGGTTCAATGATCGCCACTCGAAGAAGAGGTTCACGTGTCACCAGCGTCCATGACCCAGAAGTACTCCACGATTTCGCCGTCGCTTGCCGTGGGCCACGACGAGCCGGACCGCAACCTTGCCCTTGAACTTGTCCGCGTCACCGAAGCCGCGGCCATTGCCGGCGGCCACTGGGTTGGCTTCGGCGACAAGAACACCGCCGATGGTGCCGCCGTCGACGCCATGCGCTCCTTCCTGCAGACCGTCCACTTCAACGGCGTCGTGGTGATCGGCGAGGGCGAGAAGGACGAAGCGCCCATGCTGTTCAACGGTGAGCGCGTGGGGGACGGCACCGGCCCTGAGGTGGATGTCGCCGTCGACCCCATCGACGGAACCCGCCTGACCGCCCTGGGCATCAACAACGCACTGGCAGTACTGGCCGTTGCCGAGCGCGGCTCCATGTTCGATCCCTCCGCCGTGTTCTACATGGAAAAGCTGGTTACCGGCCCCGAGGCCGCCGACATGGTTGACCTGCGCCTGCCGGTCAAGCAGAACCTGCACCTGATTGCCAAGGCCAAGGGCGTGAAGGTCAACCAGCTCAACGTCATGATCCTCGACCGCGACCGCCACCGCCCGCTGGTGGAGGAAATCCGCGAAGCCGGTGCCCGAACCAAATTCATCATGGACGGCGACGTCGCCGGCGCCATTGCCGCGGCCCGCTCCGGAACCGGCGTTGACGCGCTGATGGGCATCGGCGGCACCCCCGAAGGCATCGTGGCGGCCTGCGCCATCAAATCCCTGGGCGGCGTCATCCAGGGGCGGCTGTGGCCCACCAGCGACGAAGAGAAGCAGAAGGCCATCGACGCCGGGCACGACCTCGAGCGGGTGCTTTCCACCAACGACCTCGTCTCCAGCGACAACTGCTACTTCGCCGCCACCGGCATCACGGACGGCGACCTGCTCAAGGGCGTCCGCTACTCCAAGGACAAGGTCCTGACCCAGTCCATCGTGATGCGTTCCAAGTCCGGCACCATCCGCTTCGTGGACGGCGAACACCAGGCCAGCAAGTGGGAAGGCTACGCCCGCAAGAACTGACCCGCGGCCCCCGCTGACCGAAAGCCCCTGGCGCACCACGCGCCGGGGGCTTTGGCGTTAAAGCCTTGGTATAGGGTTTAAGCCATGATTCCTGCTGTTGTGCCCTGTACTGACCGCGCCCTCTGGGACGAGCACGTTGACCGGTTCCAGGCGCATCCGCAGCAGCTGTGGGGCTGGGGCGAGACCAAGGCGGCGCACGGCTGGTCCGTGGACCGGGTCCTGGTCAAGGACGGCGACGAAACCATCGGCTGCGCCCAGCTCCTGGTCCGCAGGCTTCCCGTCCCCTTCCGCGCCCTGGTCTACATTCCCCGGGGCCCGATGTGCTCGCCCGGCAACGCGCAGGTGGTCCTGAACCGGCTGGCAGAGCATGCCGCACTCCGCCACCGGGGCGTTGCCCTGAGCATCGAACCGGACTGGGACAAGGACTCCGCCTTTGCCGGCGCCGTGGCCGCCGCCGGTTTCCGCGAGTCCACCAACACCGTCCTCATCCCGCGCACGCTCATCCTGGACCTCACCCGGTCCGACGACGAGCTGATGGCGGAGATGTCCAAGTCCACGCGGGCCAACATCCGCAAGGCCATGCGCAGCGACGTTGAATTCCGCAAGGTCAAGAACGAAGCCGAGCTGGAGCAGGTGCTGGCCATCTACCACCAGACGGCCGAGCGGGCAGGCTTTGGCATCCACGAGGACCAGTACTACCGGGACATCTTCCGGAACCTGGGCGACTCTTCCCCGATCATCGCCGCGTTCGACGGCGAGCAGATGCTGGCCTTCACCTGGCTTTCGCGCAGCGCAGCCACCGCGTTCGAGCTCTACGGCGGCGTCTCCGCCGAAGGGCAGAAGCAGCGGGTGAACTACGGAGTGAAGTGGGCGGCACTGCAGGCCATGCGGGAAGACGGCTGCAGCCGGTACGACTTCAACGGCCTCCTGAACGACGGCATTTCCGATTTCAAGAAGCAATTCGCAAAGCACGAAAACATGCTCCTGGGAACGTGGGAAAGGCCGCTGTCGCCGTTCTACCCTGCCTACGCCAAGGCCATGCCGCTCGCCCGCAAGGGTCTCCAGCAGGCGCGCCGGCTGCTGAAAGGCGCAGCCGGGCAGGTCCGCCCATTGGTTCGAAAGTTGCGTCCGGGCAACTAGCCGCGGCAATTGGCCCGGTCAAAGCCAAAGGGCGACGACGGCACTCACCAGAGTGCCGTCGTCGCCCTTCCTGCTGCTATGGCGCCGGACTAGAGTCCGGTGGTCACCGCGAAAGCCAGGGCCGGTCCGGTGCTGCCGGCCACCCGGTGGACGTTGACGGGCGCCTCGGCCGCGGCAATGAACGCACTGCCCCCCTGCTCCAGCTCCAGGTCGCCCTTGGGGGAGTCGAGGTACACGGCGCCGGCCACCACGATGACCACTGCCGCGCCTGCCTGCGCCAGCGGGACGGGACCGGAGTCCGGCCCGAGCTCAATGCGCTGCAGTTGGAACTCCCCGAACGGGGGCCGGAACAGTTCCTGGTCCAGCACGGAAGTTTCCGCGGTGAGCATCGGAACGGCCACCGGGTGGAAGTCGATGGTCTTCAGGAGCTCCGGCACATCGATGTGCTTGGGGGTCAGGCCGCCGCGCAGGACGTTGTCCGAGGACGCCATGACCTCCACGCCCAGGCCGTGCAGGTAGGCGTGCACGTTTCCGGCGGGAAGGTAGACGGCTTCCCCCGGCTTCAACGAAATCCTGTTCAGCAGCAGCGAGATCAGGACGCCGGGGTCGCCGGGATACTTTTCGTTGAGGCTGATGACGGTGCCCAGCTCTGCCTGGAAGGGCTCGAGGGAAGCACCGGACACCAAGGCCGCCACCACCAGCGCTGTTTCCTCTGAAACATCCTGGCCGCCGGTGATCAGCCGCTCAAAGGCGCGCCGGAGTCCTGCGCCTTCGTCCGAGGCGGTGAGATCCTCAAGGAGGGCCTGGAGCAGCGCAGGGACCTGCGCGGGCCCGGGAAAGGCATCCGCGATGTGCTGCAGGATCACGCGGGTTTCGGCGGCGGGCCGGAACCCACAGAGGGCCTCGAACGGAGTGAGCGCGAAGATCATCTCCGGCTTGTGGTTGTCGTCCTTGTAGTTACGGTGCGGCGTGTGCGGATCCACTCCGGCTGCGTTTTCCCGGGCGAACCCCTCACGGGCCTGTTCCAGGCTCGGATGCACCTGGAGGGAGAGCGGCTGCGCGGCTGCCAGGACCTTGGCCAGGAAGGGCAGCCGGGGCCCGAAAGCGGCCACGGAGTCCGCGCCCAGGAAATGCTCCGGATCGGAAGCGATCAGGGAGTCGAGCGGGCTCCGGGTTCCGTCCTCGGGCAGGTGCGCCACCGACGGCGAATCAGGGTGCGCACCGATCCACAGTTCGGCCTCCGGACGCCCCGACTCAGGGCGTCCCAGCAGCGAGGCGATGGCCGTCGTCGAACCCCAGGCGTAGTCACGCAGGACGTTCTCAATCTCGTACAAAACCGTTCCATTCCTTGGTGGGTGGGAGCTGGCGGGCGGCCGCTACAGCGGGGCGCACTGCCCGTTGGTGGCCACGAGTTGGCGGATGGCCTCTTCGTTGCCCTCCAGCTTGAGCTGGGTCAGCATCTCTTCGGTGATCGGCTCACCGTCGGACGTGGTGGTCACAGGCGTAAAGTCCGACGGCGAGGGCTGCTGGACGGCGTTTCCCGCGGCCGGCAGGGTGGCCGGGACGGTCCCGGCGGCCTGGACGTGTCCGGCGCCTGCCTGGGGAAGGGCCATTATGTCGTCGGCGATGCCGGCCGACTGTGCACCCTTGGCGGAAGCCGATGCCAGCAGCTGGTCCACGCGTTCGTGGATCTGGTCGAAGTCGGGGTTCGTGGAAAACGACGCGTCAAAGTCAGGCGGCCCGATGGTCAGCCGCTTGACGTCCTTGCCCCTCGCCTTGATGGCCAGGTCAAGGAAACTCCCCAGCTGGGCGGAGGAAATGTTGGACTCCACCACCTTGGTCCCGGCGCCGGCGATGTCCTCGAACTTGGACAGCAGGGTGGCCGGATCCAGCTGTTTCAGCATGGCCTGCTGGACACACTGTTGGCGCTGGATGCGGGAGTAGTCGTCAACGTATTCGCGCGACCGGCCGTACCAGAGGGCCTGGGCGCCGTTGAGGGTCTGGTCCCCGGCGGGAATCCAGCCCAGTGGCATGCCGTGGGTCTTGGTGGCCTCGTCAAAGTAGCCGCTCATGGGAACCCAGCCGCCGGCCTTGATTTTGATGCCGCCCATGGCATCGATCAGGGTGGAGAATCCCTCCATGTCGACCAGGACATAAGCCTGGATCTGCATGCCCAGGGTGCCGGAGACGGCTTCCATGGTGGCCTGCGCGCCGGGGTCTGCCACGCCCGGATACAGGTCCGCGTGTTCGTTGGTGACCTCGGTGTTGATGGCGTTGATCAGGCACTCGTCACCGCAGTTGTAGCCGTCCGGGTAGAGGGCACGCATGGGGGAGCCTTCGCTGAACTGGGCGTTCTGGAAGTTCCTGGGCACGGAGATGATGGCGGTCTGGCCCGTTTGGGCATCCACGCTGAGGATGGAGAGGCTGTCTGGCCGGCGGCCGGTGCGGTCATCGCCGGCATCGCCCCCCATCATGAGGAAGTTGTAGCGCCCTTCCACCGGCTCGATGGCCGGCCCGGATGAAAAGATGTCGCCGATCGCATTGCGGCCCACGTTCAGCAGGTAGGCGGCGTACCCCATCGAGCCACTGCCCAGGACCAGGGCCAGGACCAGGGCAATGCCGACGGCGGGCCGGGCCCGCGGTGCCAGCAGGACAGGGCGGATGAGCCGCAGGGTATTCAGGAACAGGAAGGCCCAGCCGAGGGCCAGCGCGGCGAGCACCACTACCAGCAGCAGCGACGTGATGGGGTTGGTCACGATGTTGATGACCAGGCTCCGGTTCAGCAGCAACAGGACCAGGGCCAGGAGCAGGACCGCCCATACGGCGAGCGTGACGCGGAGCGCCGTCCGGCCAAGCTTGCGGTCGCCTGCCACGAGCTGGGCGCTCCCGGGCACCAGCAGCGTCAGCAGGACCAGGACGAAAGCCCGCTTGGTGCGGACTTCGGGAGACGCACTGACCGGGTAGCGCACCGGGTCCGACAGCGACGGGCCGGAGCCGGTGTGGAGGACGCTGCTGCTGGCCATGCCGGGCGCCCTAACGGCTGCCCCGGAGGGGGCTGGACCCGCCGGGGAAGACTTCGCTGACCTTTTGGCGAAGGTTCGCACCCTTTCGGGTCGCCACTGCGTTCAGGTCGGCGGCGAAGTCGATCAGGTCCGCCCGCAGCGAGTCGGCGAGTTCATCGGTGCCGGAGGCCAGCATCCGCACAGCCAGGAGCCCGGCGTTCCGGGCTCCGGCGATGGAGACTGTGGCTACCGGGACGCCTGCCGGCATCTGGACGATGGAGAGCAGGGAGTCCATCCCGTCGAGGGTCTTCAGCGGAACGGGGACGCCAATCACGGGCAGTGGCGTGACGCTGGCGAGCATTCCGGGCAGGTGGGCTGCGCCGCCCGCCCCTGCGATGATGACCCGAAGGCCACGCTCGTGCGCCGTCTGGCCGTACCGGATCATCTCGGTGGGCATCCGGTGGGCGGAGACGACGTCCGCCTCGAAGGGAATGCCGAATTCGGCCAGGGCGTCCGCCGCGGCCTCCATGACCGGCCAGTCTGAATCGGAGCCCATGACCAGGCCCACCAGGGGGCCCGCGGCGGTACCAACTGCTGGGGTGGCTTCGGCGCTCATGCGTTCTCCTCGAAAATCGCGGACGGTTCGTCTGTTGTGACCCGCCCGTCGCGGATGATGCCGGCCACGGCCGTGGCGCGGCGGCGGACCGAATCAACCTCTGCCGTGGAACCGCCTGTCAGGTTGACGTGGCCAATCTTGCGTCCCGGCCGCACCGACTTGCCGTAGCAGTGGACCTTGGCCGCGGGTTCGGCGGCCAGTGCCATGGGGTAGGCGGCGTACAGGTCCTGGTTGTCGCCGCCCAGGAAATTCTTCATGACGGTAACGGGAGCCAGGGCATCGGTGGCGCCCAGCGGCAGGTTCAGGACCGCGCGAAGGTGCTGCTCGAACTGGCTGGTGATGGAACCGTCCTGGGTCCAGTGGCCGGTGTTGTGCGGCCGCATGGCCAGTTCATTGATCAGGAAGCCGGCACCTGAACCAGGGGTTTCGAACAGTTCCACGGCGAGCACGCCGGTAACGTCCAGCTCGGCGGCGATGCGCAGTGCCGCATCCTCCGCGGCGGCGGCGACCTCCAGGGGGATCTCGAGCGCGGGCGCAATCACCTCATCGCAGACGCCATCGACCTGGATGGTGTGCACCACGGGCCACGCCCGTGCCTCGCCATCCGGAGTCCGCGCCACGAGCGCGGAGAGTTCGCGGGTAAATTCGACCTTCGCTTCGGCCAGCAGCGGGCTCATGGAGGCAAACCAGTCCGCGGCCTCCGCGGCCTCTTCCGCAGATGCGACGATTCGCACTCCCTTGCCGTCGTAGCCGCCCCTGGGGGTCTTGAGCACCACGGGCCAGCCTGTCCCGTCGCCGAAGCGGACCAAATCATCAACGTCAGCCACCGACGCCCATGCCGGGTTGGGCAGTTCCAGCCGGTCGATGGCGGCACGCATCACCAGCTTGTCCTGGGCGTGGACCAGGGCGTCCGGCCCGGGCTGGACGTTGACCCCCGCGTCCTGCAGGGCGCGGAGGTGGCCGGTCGGTACGTGCTCGTGGTCGAAGGTCATGACGTCCAGGCCTTGGGCGAAGTCCAGGAGCGTCTGCAGGTCCTTGTAGTCGCCCACTGGAGTGGCGGGTACGGCCGACACCGCCGACACGTCCTCGCCCTCGGCGAGGACACGGAGTTCAAAGCCGAGTGCTGTAGCGGCAGGGGCCATCATTCGCGCGAGCTGGCCGCCGCCAACCACGCCTATCACTGGAAAAGTCACATGTGCCAGCCTACCGAAGACGGGCCCAATCCCGCTTTTGCAACCCGGCATGCCACCGCGGTTTCCGCCCCGCAGAGCCCAGGGTGACCAAGTTCTCCCGGGCAGCTCAAAGGTTTGGGGGCTAAAATGGAGCTTTGGCCACGTGGCCCACAGTTCGTCAGGCCATGGAGGGTCATGTTTAGCTCACTTGCAGATCGTATCCGGGGGCTCGCCTCACTTTTTTGGCGCGAGGTGGCCAAGTTCGGGGCGGTGGGCGGTGTGGCGTTCGTCATCGACAACGGCTTGACCTACTACCTCATGCACGGCCCCATGTCGGACAGCGAGGCGAAGGCACGTTTTGTCGGCGCCACCGTTGCCACCATCTTCTCGTGGGTGGCCAACCGTTTCTGGACCTTCCGCCACCGCCGCCAGGCCAACGTGCTCCGCGAGTTTGTCATGTTCGTCATCATCAACGGCATAGGCATCGGCATCTCCACCGGTTTTACGGCGTTGGCCAAGTACGGAATGGGAATCGACAACAAGAACCTGCTGTTCCTGGCGGGCGTGGCTGGCATCCTGGTAGCCACGGTTGTCCGTTTCTTTGCCTACCGCTTCCTGGTCTTCAACCAGGAGCTGGACCAGGAGCCGGAGTTCTCCCACGACCACGAGATCATCGAAGCCCATCCGCACCGCGAGTCCGCCCGCGCCGCGGAGCGTCCAGCTTCCACCACCGTGGACGGCGGCCCGCAGGCCTAGCAGGCGTACGTGGAGGTCAGCTGCCGTGGATGCGTTCGTCCGCCCGCAGTTTGTCGGTAAGCGCCACTCCGGGATGGGTCAGCACCACGGAGCCGTCCCGCTGCCAGGCCCCCAGCGCACTGGACAAAGCTGATTCGAGCCCGCGGTCCGCGGGGACATGCACCCTGGCACCCTCCTCGTGTGGAACGGCAAAGCCGGTCAACAGCTCCCGGTGGGGGACAGTACGCCCTTCGCTGGTGCGGACGGCGCATCCTTCCGGATCCGGGTCGGTGTGCGCCATGAACACGTCCCCGTGGGAACGCACCTCGGCAGCATAGTCAAGGCAGCCGGCGGGAAGCTCCCCGGGCCACCGCATGGCCAGTGCCGGGAGTGCAACGGCAATGACGGCGGCGTCCTCTCCCGTGGCCCCGGAAGGGTCGTCCGTGGCGAGGAAGTCCGCCGGACCGCCGTCGAGGACTGTTTCCAGGCCAAGCTGCCAGGACGCCAGCGCCCACACGATCGCTTTCCAGTGCGCCGGAAGGGCGAGGCGCAGCCGCATGCCGGGTTCGGCGTCCAGCTCATCCTGCAGAAGGTTGCTGGTCTTTGCCACCCAGTTGTCCAGGACCCGTCCCGAGAGCTCCACCCGCTCTGCATCGGGTCCGTACCAGGTGAGCCGTGGTGACGTTGAGTTGCCTGAGCGCAGGGTGCCCATTAGGTCAATTGCGGGGGTTGTCGTCATGGGTTCATCCTGCCACTCCGCAATGACAGGATCATCCGGCGATGGCTTCGGTTGCATGCCGCGGAAGCGTGAGTGATGTTAATCACTACAGGTGCTAAGTTTGCTTGCTATTTTGCCGGAGGCCGGGTATTTTCCCCGCCAGCACTGCGTTTTGACGGGTTTTTGTACACCTTCGGCCGGTTGCGGCCCGCGCCACGCCCGGGCCGGCAAGAATCCCGGGCGTGGCGTGCGCAAACTTCTGAACAAGGACTGTCTATTATCCCGGCAACGGCTTGACTAGCCCTAGTTACACACGTGTAATTAGGTAACTAAAGCAATTGCGTAAATACCGGCACACAACCGAGTGTCCACGTATCCAGGCAATGGCTGAAACATCAGGAGGGTCGCCGTGGGGCAAGCAGAGCGTATCCAGGAAGATGCCGTCGTGGCCGGCCAGGCAACGGCAAAGTACCGTGCGCGGGGGGTGCCCAGCGACTGGTACGTGGATCCCGCAGATCCTGATGCTGCGGAGAGGTACACCAGGAATTCCACCAGTGTCCTCGAGGACCAGGCCACCGCGTTCCTCGCGGCGCATGAAGCCCTGTTGGACGGGGGCGCCGAGCCGGAGGAGGATCTGGATCCGCCCATGGAGTTGGCCGCCGGGACTGTCCAGCCGGTATGGATTGGACTGCCGCTGCAGCAGGACTTCGATGACGAAGGCGAGCTCGGCTGGCAGACTGACGCCTTGTGCGCCCAGACCGACCCGGAAGCATTCTTTCCCGAAAAGGGCGGCTCAACGCGCGACGCCAAGAAGGTTTGCGGCGCCTGCAACGTAAGGTCCCAGTGCCTCGAATACGCGCTGGCCAATGACGAACGGTTTGGCATTTGGGGAGGCCTTTCCGAGCGCGAGCGCCGGCGGCTTAGGAAGCGAGCAATCTAATTCTTCAGGATGTCCATGTCACTGCCGTTGTGGTTGCCCACAACGGCAGTGCCTATCTGCCCAGAACCCTTTCGGCACTGGCCGCCCAAACGCGCCTGGTTGACCGCGCTGTCGGCGTTGACGCTGGCTCCGGCGACGATTCCTACAGCCTCCTCAGCCGGGCCTTGGGGGAGGCCGCCGTTGTCAGCCATTCGCGGGGCAAGGGCGGCATGGGTTCCGCTGTCTCCGCAGCGCTGGCAGCGCTCGTGCCCTTCGATGGAGATGCCGGTTCCGGCCGGACGGAGTGGATCTGGCTCCTGCACGACGACGCGGCGCCGGCGCCGGAAGCCCTCGCGGAACTCCTGGGCGCCGTGGAGCGGGCCCCATCTGTTACGGTCGCGGGCTGCAAGCAGCTGGACTGGCATTCGCCGCGGAAATTGATGGATGTGGGTCTTTCCACCAGCCGCTGGGCCGAGAGGCTTACCCTCATCGACGCGGACGAGATGGACCAGGGCCAGTACGACGGCCGCACGGACACGTTCGCGGTGAATTCCGCCGGCATGCTGGTGCGGCGGGATGTCTGGGAAGAGTTGGGCGGCTTCGACCCCGCACTGCCGGGCAGCGGAGACGACGTCGACTTCTGCTGGCGGAACCGACTTGCCGGCCACCGCGTAGTAGTGGTTCCTGCGGCCCGGATGTTCCACGTGGCGCACCGGCCCCATGCCCTGGGGAACCCGTCAGCCGCCCGAAAAGCGCAGGTCCACCTCCGCCTGAAGCACAGCCCGCTCTGGATGGTGCCCGTCCACGGCATCGGCGCGTTGCTCGGCAGCCTCTTCAAGCTGCTCCTGAGCATCGTCGTCAAAGATCCCGGACATGGCATTTCCCAGCTCCTCGCCACCTGCGCGGCGCTGGGCAGGCCCCGGGCCGTGGCCAAGGCCCGCAGGGCGGCCAAACGCACGCGGCGCATCCGCCGGTCGGTCATCCGCAAGCTCCAGACGCCCCGCCGGGAGGTGTGGAGCCACCGCCGGTCATTGATGGAGGCGCTGGGATCGGACGGGTCAGGCGCGGACCACCTTGTCCAGGACCCGCTCGCACACCAGCCCACCGGCGACGCCGCGGACGACTTCGCGGCCCTGGCCACCAGCAAGCGCGGCTGGGTGGGCAATGGCGCCCTGGCCGCCGTCATCATCGCGTCAGTGGCCTCGCTGCTGGCGCTGGCAGGACTGTTCCGTGCCGCCGCCGTCTCCGGCGGTGCCCTGATCCCGGTCTCCGCAGGCCTCGGGGATATCTGGCACAACGCCTCCAGCTGGTGGATCAGCCTCGGAGCGGGCCTTCCCGGCCGCGGCGATCCCTTTGACTACGTCCTCTGGATTATCGGCCTCGCGGGCGGAGGCGATGCCAACGCTGCCATGGCCTGGCTGCTCCTGCTCGGTGCCCCGCTGTCCGGACTCACCGCGTGGTTCGCCGCTGGCGGAGTCACCGAACGCCGGCGGCTCCGTTTCGCAGCCGCCCTCTTCTGGGCTGCGGCGCCGGCACTCCAGGCCGCGCTGAACCAGGGCCGGGCAGGTGCCCTGATTGCCCACATCATGCTGCCGCTGGTGGTCCTGGGCCTGCTGCGGGCCACGGGTTCGGCCATTGGCCACGGACGGTTCGGCGCCACTACGGCGCCCGGCTACCCGGCCGGTGAGCAACTCCCGGCGAAGGCGGGCATCAACGGTGTGCCGTCGTGGACGGCCGCTGCTGCTGCGGGCCTGGCGCTGGCGGTCACCACCGCCTCGGCGCCCTCCCTTCTTCTTCCCGCGACCCTGGTCATCGTGCTGTGCGGCGTCCTGCTGGGACGGCGCGGACGGACCGTGTGGTGGGCCCTGCTGCCCAGCGCGGCCCTGTTCGTCCCGTTCGCGCTGTCCACCCTCGACAGGCCACGCGCGCTCCTGGCAGACCCGGGCCTCCCGCTGGGATTCGAGGCAGCGCCTCTGTGGCAGCAGTTCATGGGCCAACCCCTGTCGTTCAACCCCGCCGGTGGCCTCCATGGACTGTCGGCCTTCGCGGGCGGCCCGGTGCCATGGGCCCTGCTGCTCGCCGTGCTCATTGCCGGGCCGGTGCTGGTCCTTGCCGTCGTGGGAATCTTCAGCGCAGGACGCCGGGCGCGGACTGCCAGGTGGTTCTGGACCGCGGCGATCATCGCCCTGGCCAGCGGCTGGTTCGCGGGCCACGTTGCCACGGGACTGAACTCGGATGTCATCGTGGCGCCGTTCCCCGGACCTGCCGTGTCCGCTGCTTCCTTTGCCCTCCTTGCAGCGGCACTGCTCGGTTGGGAGCAGCTCCTGGCCGCTGCGGACCGGACCTCCGGTGCCGGGGCGGGAACCAGGACTGCGGCCCGCGCCGGCCTGGCCGTTGCCCTGGTGCTGGTGCTGGCTGGCCCGCTGGCAGGGATGGCCGCCTGGTCCGCGCAGAACCTGCTGCGTCCGGCCACCCCGGCAGCTGCCGCACCGGCAGCGCAGGGCCCTGCAGCCGGCACAACCCCTACCGCTTCGGCGGACGGGGGAGCGCTGGGCATTCCGCGGCTCGTGGAGGCTGCCACCGGCCGCTCCCTTCCCGCCACCGCTGTTGACCGCGGTACCGGACCCGAGCAAACGCGGACCCTCCTCCTCGGCACCGGTGACGACGGGACCTTCAACGCCTCGCTCATGCGCGGGGCAGGCACCACGCTGGACAGCCTCTCGGCCATCGCCTCCGCCAGGAACATCATTGGCGGACCCGGTTCCGAAGAAATACGCGACGACGACGACGTCACCGCAGCCGTCCGCCGCGTTGTGGCCACCATGGTGGCCGGGCAGGGCGTGGACCCCCGTTCCGACCTCGAACAACTCGGCGTCGGCTTCGTGGTCCTGCGCTCCGCCGACACCGCAGCCCAGCTGACCGCAAGCCGCATGGACGCAGTCCCGGGCCTGGTGGCCGTGGGACAGACTGACGTCGGTTGGCTGTGGCGCATCAGCCCCCTGAACCAGCGCGGCACCCAGGCCGCTGATGTGGCCCACCGGGTCCGTATTGTCGACGCAGGCGGTACGGCCACGGCATTGGTGGCATCAAATGCTGAAGGCGTCGATACCGCCGTGTCCGCCGGGCCGGAGGGCCGGCTGGTGGTCCTCGCCGAGCGTGCCGATCCCGGTTGGACAGCCTGGCTCGACGGCCGGAAACTGACCTCCACCACCTCAGGCTGGTCACAGGCCTTCACCCTGCCTGCGTCCGCCGGCCAACTGACGGTCCGCTACGAGAACCCTTGGTCCCTTTGGGCTGCAGCCGGTCAAATCACGGTGATCGGGCTGACCGTCATCCTGGCAATCCCCATGCCGGCCCGGCGGCCACGGACCGGCCTCTCACGGGACGAGGGCTCCCTGCGTAAGGAACACCAACATGCATGAGCACACCCCACCTGCCGGCAAGGCCAATGCCAACGCCGACGCCGGAATCCGGGACACCGGAATCCCGCACACCGGCACGCCAGGGACCGGGACACCGGAGACCGGGACGCCGGACGCTGCTGGGCAGCCCCTGGCCGGCGGGCAGGCGGCGGCAACAGAAGAGCCCGGTCTTGGCGGCAAACCCAGCGCGGGCGTGCACAGAACCGGGAAGGGGCCGAGAGGCCCCGGCCGCGGCGCTACGCGGCTGCCGGGCGGGAAAGGCCGGGCGGCCTCGATCGCCGGGGTGGCCGCAGGCGTGCTGATCCTCGCCGGCGCCGGGGCCGTGGTCACGGCTGGATCGCTGGTGGCGGAACCTGCATCCAGCCGCACAGTGCCAGCAGCCAAAGCAGCCGTCCCTGCGGGGGCCAGCCTCGGCGTATGCCCCGGCCCTGCGCGGTTGCTGGAAGGCACGGACGCGGGGACGGACGCCCAGTTCCGGCCGGAGTCGGCCACGGCCGCAACCAGGGTCAGCGCCGCAGTGCTCAGCGCCGGCGGCGTGCTGCCTGGCAGCCGGCTGGCGCACCTGGACGGAACGGCCGCCGTCGAAATTGCCAAGGATCCGGGGCCAGCCCCGACTGCCGCAGCCCCGCAGGAACTCCTCGCCGGAGTGGTGGCAGACCGGACTGTGGACCAGGTGAACGTCGTGAGTGCCAACGCCGTCGCGAACCAGAACGCGTCGGCCGCCGGGGCCATGAAATATACAGCCACAGACGGTGACCTGCAGAGCAGTGCTGCCGCAACCTGCGGGCAACCTTCGAATGACCAGTGGCTTGCTGGTGCCAGTACCACGGTGGGCCGCACCTCCGTGCTCGCCCTGACCAACGCCTCCAGCACACCAGCTACCGTGAGCCTCGAATTGTTCGGGGGCCGCGGCCAGATCCAGGCGCCCGGCAGCCGTGGCCTGCTGGTTGCCCCCGGCACCACCCGCAGCGTGGTCCTCGCCGGGCTCGCCCCCAACGAGTCCCAGCTCAGCGTCCACGTCCGCAGCGCCGGTGGACCGGTCGCAGCCTCCATCCAACAGAGCTTCCTGCGCGGACTCACTCCCGGCGGCGTGGACTACATCAGCCCGGGGACTGCCCCAGGGGTACGCCAGGTGATGACGGGAGTGGATATCCAGGACCCTGCCGGGCTGGCTTCCCTGACGGCACAGCCCGGCTACCGGGATGCAGGCCCCGCCCTGGAACTGACGGTGCCCGGCGCTTCTGACGCCGTGGTGGAGATCAAGCTGTACGGACGCGACGGCCAGCACGCGCTTCCGTCCGGCGGCGTCATCACCGCAAAGGCCGGTTCAACAACTGAGGTTTCCCTGGCAGGGGTACCCGCCGGCCAGTACACGGTTGCTGCCTCTTCCGACGTCTCCTTCCTTGCCGCCGCCCGGATGACCCGCGGCCTCCAGGCCGGTCAGCCCTCGGATGTGGCCTGGGCAGCATCAGCCGTTCGGCTGGGCAGCCAGCACGTGGTCCCGGTTCCCAAGGGCGGCCAACGCCAGCTGGTGTTCGGCGTCCTGGACTCCAGGGCCACTATCACGTATTCGCCCATCACAGCCGATGGAAAGGTACGCGCCGCGGCCACTGCGGACATCGCCGGGGGAACCACAGCCTCCATCAGCATTCCCGACCAGGCCGGCGGGGCCGACGTCGTTGGCTACGTGGTGTCGGCGTCCGGGGATGCCGCCTACGGTTCGGTGCTCGTGGGGCAGGAAGGCCGCAACGACGTTTCCTCCCTGGCCTTCCTGGCCGCTGCAGCCGGGCAGGAAACCGTCCCGGTCAGCCTGGGCTACTAGTAAAGGCGACTCAGGCAGCCCGCCGTGCGGGCCGGCTCCTCAGTAGCGGCGGCGGTAAACCGGGTCCAAAGTTTCCGGCGCCACGCCAAGCATCTCCGCCGTGTGTTCCACCACCACGTCGTGGACCAGGTCCTGGAGTTCTTCGACGCTGGAGCACGCCTGCTCCACCACCCGCCGGTACACCGTAATCGTGGGGCCGTCCCCGTCCGCGGCCGGCGTGTAGGAGCCCATGGGCGGGGTGGACGCAGTCGCCGCCAACTGTTCCAGCTCCGGCGGGATTTCGTCCACGCCGAACCGCACGCCGTCCAGCGTCTTGCCCCAGATGTCGTGCAGCCGCTGGGCCGAGTCCAGCACCATGTCGTCAAAGCGGTCGGCGCGGGTCCGGTAGCCGGGATGGGTTGGCAGCATCACCTCGCCGCGGAGGCCGCGCCCGTGGCGGTTCCGGCGCCGCCGGGAGAAGCTCCTGCCACTGGTTTCCGCACCCATCGCCGCGGTGGCATCCGGGTCAGCCAACCGGACCGAAAAACCTGATTCATGGTTCGATGACTGCATACATCGACTGTAAACCCGGGGGAGGATTTACGCGATACATCCGCTGTGCCCCGCGGGCGCGTCGGCCGGAGCGGCAATGCGCGGCTTTTCGCCGGCGAAGGGGTAGTCTGTGATGTCGTGGGAGCTATCCGTCAATGTTCAAGGTCTGCCTGCCGCCAGTCGGCGGTAGCCACCCTGACGTACGTGTATGCCGACTCCACCGCCGTCCTGGGTCCGCTGGCCACCTACGCCGAACCGCACTGCTACGACCTCTGCGAGCAGCACGCTGATTCGTTGACAGTTCCCCGCGGCTGGGAAGTACTGCGGCTGGCCATGCCGTCCACCCCGCAACAACCTGGTCCCGACGACCTGCTGGCCCTTGCCAACGCCGTCCGCGACGCCGCCGCCCTCCCCGCGGAGCCGCAGGCGCCCGCCCAGCGGGCACACCACTCCGCCCTGGAAGCGCCAGCCGGCACCGAAGGCGCACGCCGTGGACACCTGCGGGTCCTTCGGGAACCGTCCTGAACCCCATCTGGCGGTAGGCTGGAACCTGCACATCTTTTCCGCCACCGGCGCGAGCGCGCCCGCCAGGGGAGCATGAACAAATGCCAAAGATCAGTCCCGAGCTGTTGTCCGTCCTGCGTTGCCCCGTGACCGGCTCGCCCCTGGTGCAGGAGGGGGACGAACTGGTGGGCACCGCCGCCGGGGACACGGGCATCAGGAACCGGTACGCCATCGAGGACGGGATCCCTTTGCTGCTGCCTCCGGAGCTGCTGGCGGCAGCCGCCTCCGCAGGTTCGGACCAGCATGATCCCGCTGCGGCAGGGCTCTAGTTCACCTGCCTCCGCACGCACAAACACAGCAGCACGGGGACTGGACCAGGACCCGGACCAAGCAAAGGACCACCCATGACTTTTGACTACAAAGTTGCCGACATCTCCCTGGCCGAAGCCGGCCGGCACCAGATCCGCCTTGCCGAGCACGAGATGCCGGGCCTGATGTCCCTCCGCGAGGAGTTCGGGGCCTCCCAGCCGCTCAAGGGCGCACGGATTGCCGGCTCCCTGCACATGACGGTCCAGACCGCTGTCCTGATCGAGACCCTCACTGCGCTGGGCGCCGAGGTCCGGTGGGCGTCCTGCAACATCTTCTCCACCCAGGACGAAGCCGCCGCAGCCGTGGTGGTGGGCAAGGGCACCGTCGAGGATCCCCAGGGCGTGCCCGTGTTCGCCTGGAAGGGCGAGACCCTTGAGGAATACTGGTGGACCGCCGAACAGATCCTCACCTGGCCGGGCGCCGAGGCCAACCCCGAGCTTGGCCCCAACATGATCCTGGACGACGGCGGCGACGCCACCATGCTGGTGCACAAGGGCGTGGAGTTTGAAGCCGTGGGCACTGTTCCCTCCACAGACCCCGAGGACTCGGAGGAATACGGTATCTTCCTTGACGTTCTGCGCCGCTCCCTGGCTGCAGACCCGCAGAAGTGGACCCGCACCGCCGCCACGATCAGGGGCGTCAGCGAAGAAACCACCACCGGCGTCCACCGCCTCTACCAGCTCGCAGACCAGGGCAAACTGCTCTTCCCCGCCATCAACGTCAACGACTCGGTGACCAAGAGCAAGTTCGACAACAAGTACGGCATCCGCCACTCCCTGCCCGACGGCATCAACCGGGCCACGGACGTGCTCATGGGCGGCAAGGTCGCCGTCGTCTGCGGCTATGGCGACGTCGGAAAGGGCGCCGCCGAGGCTCTTCGCGGCCAGGGCTCGCGCGTGATCGTCACCGAGATCGACCCCATCTGCGCACTGCAGGCAGCCATGGACGGCTACCAGGTGGCCAGGCTGGAGTCGGTCCTGGCGCAGGGCGATATCTTCATCACCACCACCGGCAACAAGGACGTCATCCTCGCCGAGCACATGGCCGGCATGAAGAACAAGGCCATCGTGGGCAACATCGGCCACTTCGACAACGAAATCGACATCGCGGGCCTTGCCCGGATCCCCGGCGTGAAGAAGGTTGAGATCAAGCCGCAGGTCCACGAGTGGGTCTTCGATGAGGGACAGGATGCCGAGCGCTCCATCATCGTCCTCTCCGAAGGCAGGCTGCTCAACCTCGGCAACGCCACCGGCCACCCGTCGTTCGTCATGAGCAACTCGTTCGCCAACCAGACCATTGCCCAGATCGAACTGTGGACCAAGCGGGACCATCACGAGTACGACAACAAGGTCTATGTCCTGCCCAAGGTCCTTGACGAGAAGGTGGCCCGGCTGCACCTTGACGCACTGGGAGTTGAACTCACTGAGCTGAGCAAGGACCAGGCGGAATACATGGACATTGACGTCGCAGGCCCCTACAAGCCCGAGCACTATCGTTACTGAGACGTAAGGGCCCGGGCGCGCAACGTGCCCGGGCCCGTTATTTTCTGCACGTAGGATCGAAAACATGGAGCCTGATGTAAAGCCCCGCCGCCGGGGGACTGCCAAGAAAATCATTGCCGTGGCTGCCGTTTGTATCCTGGCTGCCGTGGGCGGGGTTTTTGCCGCCGTCGCTCCCGGACTCGCAGGCGGGCCCCTTGAATCGGAAGCAGGCTCCGCGCTGCGCACATCCCCGGGCATCGCATCGCCCGTTGTCCCGCCGGTAAAGGTCGACGCCGCACCCGCCGACGGCGCCAAGCAGGTCAACCCCGCCGCGCCGGTTTCCCTGAAGGTGGGCAACGGGACCATTCAGCGCGTCACCCTGGCCAGCATCGCGGGGAAGAGCATCGACGGAAGCATCGACGCCGGCGGGACCTCATGGTCCGCTACCGCGCCTCTGGAATTCAACACCGGGTACAGCTACACCTATGTTGTCAAGGACAGTGCAGGGCGGGAGACCAGCACCACCCAGTCCTTCAACACCGTCTCCAGCTCACATGAGGCGGATGCCGCCATCTACCCCCTGAATGGCATGAAGGTGGGCGTCGGCCAGCCCCTCCAGATCATCTTCAGCGAGCCGGTGACCAACCGCGCCGCCGTGGAAAAGGCCATCAAGATCACCACCACGGCGGGACAGACCGGGGCGTTCCACTGGTACAGCGACACCATGGTCCGGTACCGTCCCGAGAACTTCTGGGCGGCGAACTCCACCGTCACCATGGACATGCAGCTCTTCGGCGTCGACCTTGGAAACGGCCAGATCGCCAACTTCAATAAGAAAGTCAACGTCAATATTGGGGACAAGAAGGTGGCCATCGCGGACGCCACGGCCCACACGTTCACGCTGAGCGTCAACGACCAGCCCGTCAAGACGCTGCCCGTGAGCATGGGGGACAAACGCTTCCCCTCCGCCAAGGGATATGCCGTGCTCATGGAGAAAAACCGCTTTGACCACTTCAGGGCGGCAAGTATCGGCCTGAAGCCGGACGATCCCGCGTACTACGGTGAGGCCGACGTCGAATACACCATCCGCCTGACCCTCAGCGGGGCCTACATCCACCAGGCACTGGAGTCCGCTTATCCGTATATCGGCAACGCGAATGTGTCCCACGGCTGCATCGGGTTCCTTCCGGACGGGGCAGCCTGGGTGTTCGACAATATGGGAACCGGCGACGTCGTCCAGATCATCAACACGGAGGGTGACTACGCGGCGAACACCGACGGATATGGCGACTGGAACATTCCGTGGAGTGAGTACGACAACTGAGTCACTCGGCGAACGGCAACCGTTGCAGCCGCTGTCCCATCTCCGTGTTCCGCCGGCGTGACTGGGACAACCTGGTGAACTCCCTGTTCCGTCGTTCAGCGACGACGGCGGCCAGGTAGTCATCCGGGCCCGTCCCCGGCGGTGGCGGCGGGGCCACATGGGCTGACAGTTCCCCGGCGATCGCCTGCGCCATGCCGGCCCTCGAAAGCGGAGCCATCCGGCCCGCCTGGCGGATGAACTGGGCAGCCCTGCGCGCCGTGGCGTCAGGGATCCGCCCGATGTCCGCCGCGGCCGCCCACGCCTGAAGGTAGGGCGGCACGAAAACCCGGAGGGCCGCTTCTGCATGAACCCTGCTTCGCACGGCGTACGTGCCGGCGAGCAGGTCGCCGAGCCGCTTGGATTTGTCGTTGAAGAGTGCGACGGCGAGGGCAAGCCCCCCGAACGTCAGGTAGATTTCAAGGAATCCGGTGAGGCCCCGGATCACGGCATGCCGGAACCGGATGGCACCGCCGTCCTCACGCACCACCCGCAGACCCGTGGCCAGTTTCCCCAGCGACCGGCCCCGGGTCAGGGTTTCGATTCCCACGGGCACCACCACCAGGCAGAAGACGACGGCGGCCAGGCCAAGGGCGCGCGCGGCCGCGCCGTCCAGGTCCCTGCCGGCGGCGGCCAGGCCAAGCATGATCAGCACGAGCAGGACCACGTGGAAAACGGCGTCGATGGCCAGGCCCAGTGCCCGGGCCGCAAAGCCCGCGGGCCGAAGCTCGAGGACCACGGCCTCGCCGGTGATGATCTGGCTCATACTGCGTCCTTTCCCTCCGCGGCTGATGATGTGGACCATCCGACGGTGCGGACGGTCAAAGTCTAGTGCGGCCGCTAGGCTGTAGCCGTGGACATGGATGCCTTCGCCGCCGTTAATGCGGACAAGTGGGCGCGGCTGCAGGAGCTTGCGGGCAAGCGGAGGCTCACCGGCGCCGAGTCGGACGAGCTGTTGACCTTGTACCAATCAGCGTCCGGCCACCTGTCGCTGGTCCGCTCCATGGCCCCGGAGGGTGGCCTGTCCGCTTCCCTCTCTGCCACCTTGGCGCAGGCGAGGACACGCTTTACCGGGGCGCGGTCCAACGCGATGGCCGACCTCGCCAGGTTCTTTGTGGTGGCGCTGCCCGCCGCGCTGTACCGGCTCACGTGGCTCACCCTGGCGTGCGGAACGGCTTTCGTGCTCATCGCCGCCGCGTACGCGGCCTGGATCGGGACGTCGCCGGACGCCCTCAGGGCCGTGGCGTCCGAGACCGCGGCCGCCCAGTACGTGGACCAGGACTTCATCAACTACTACTCGGAAAACCCGGCAGCGTCCTTTGCCGGCGCAGTGTGGACCAACAACGCGTGGATCAGCGCACAGGCCGTGGCCCTGGGGATCACCGGGGTCTGGGTACCGATGATCCTGTTCGGGAATGCCCAGGGAGTGGGCGTTGCTGCCGGAATCTTCGCCGCCGCTGGTAAGTCCGACATTTTTTTCAGCTACATCCTGCCTCATGGGCTGATGGAGCTGACCGCCGTGTTTGTCGCCTCTGCGGCGGGACTGCGGATCTTTTGGGCCATGGTCTCGCCTGGTCCGCAGACCAGGGGACGGGCGGTGGCCGAAGAAGGCAGGTCGCTGGTAACGGTGGCCCTTGGACTGGTCCTGGTCCTGTTCGTCTCGGGGCTGGTGGAAGGGTTTGTCACCCCCAGCCCGCTCCCTGCCTGGGCCCGGATAGGCATTGGCGCGGCGGTCCTCGGGGCGTACTGGACATACGTCCTGGTGTGGGGCAGGCGCGCTTTCCTCGCGGGGGAACGCGGAGACCTCCGCCGGGAAGATGCCGGGTACACGGAAATCGCTGCCTGAATCGTTGTAATCCAGCCGGGGTGGTTCCTCGCCCAGCGGAAGTTCCGGACGGTAGGCTCGTCAGCAGAATGAATCGCGTCGGCGGAATGGAACCGGCGCGGAACCCAACGGAAGTGACGCTGCTGTGAATGACGAAACACCGGTCCGCGCCAAAAGCGCTGCGCCGCAGCCGGAGCCTTTGCTGGATACGTCCGGGGATTCCGACGAGCCCGCGTTCTCCTGGCTGACGCCTGCTGACGCGGACACGAACAGTGGGGAAGAGCCCCGCGGGGACAAGCTTGGTGGGGAAGAAGCCGGCATGGACAAGGCGGCCCGCCAGGAACCTGCGGCAAAGGGCAAAACCCCGCAGCCGGAAACCCGGGCCCACCGCAAGGCCGCCGAAGCCGCCGTCGAATCCTCCGCTCCCGGAAGCAACACAGCCGGACGTCCGGGCGCCGCATCGTCGGCTGCCGCCTCTTCAGCGGATGAGCCGGCCGGCAGCCCCGGTTCGCCGGTGTTCAAGGAACCCCTTCCTACTTCTGCGCTCCACGTCCGTCCCCCGAAGAGGAAGTGGAGCGCCGCAACGCCCAGCGTGAAAGCGCAGCGAACGCCAAGCCTGTGGCGCCGCGCTTCATGCAGGTCCTGCTCGCGATCATCTACCCGTTCATCCTCCTGATCGTGGCCGTCCGTGCGGTCACCACCCCGCTCTTCCTTTGGGTGGAGTACAACCGTCCAGGGTTCCCGGGCGACGGCTACGGATTCAGCACCGACGACAGGATGACCTACGGCTCCTACGCCGTGGATTACCTCCTCAACTGGGCCGGCCCCAGGTACCTGGGCGACCTGGTGCAGCGGAGCGGGGAAAAGCTCTTCAAGGACGGCGAAGTCAGCCACATGGCTGACGTCAAGGCCGTCATCCTCTCCACCGTCGGCGCGGGTGCGCTGCTGCTGCTCCTGGCGTTGATCGCCATCCTGTACCTGCGCAGGCGCAGCACCGGCGGGGTCCGGCGAGGGCTCTTCGCAGGCTCCATCATCACGCTGGTCCTGATCCTGGGCCTGGGCACACTGGCGGCCCTGGGCTGGCAGCAGTTCTTCACCGAATTCCACCGCGTCTTCTTTGCCGACGGGTCCTGGACCTTCAGCCTGGACGACACGCTGATCAGGCTGTTCCCGAGCCAGTTCTGGATCGACGCCGGCATCGCCATTGCGGGCCTGGTTCTCCTGGCGTCCCTCGTGACGCTGGTGCTCACGTGGCCCACCCGGCGCCGCCGCGGCGTTGCGCCGGAGGCCCGGGAGGCGTTGGCGGAGCAGGAATTGGTGGATCAGCCGTAAATTTTGGCGATTTCCGCCTGGTACTCCGTCACCACGGCGGACCGCTTCAATTTGAGCGACGGCGTCAGGTGCCCGGACTCCACAGTGAACTCGGCGTCGAGCAGCCTGAAGGTCCGCACCGACTCGGCCTTTGACACCGTCCGGTTCGCAAGGTCCACCGCCTCCTGGAGGGCGGCCAGTATCAGGGGGTCACCGGCAGCTTCCGTGAGGGGGAGCGGGGGCAGGCCCCGCTCTAACCGCCAGTTGGCAACCCCTTCCGGGTCCAGGGTCAGCAGGGCTGAGATGAAGGGCTTGCCGTCGCCCACCACCACCGCGTGGCCTACCAGCTGGTGGGTGCGGATCTTCTCCTCCAGGGGTCCAGGCGCTACGTTCTTGCCGCCGGCGGTCACCAGCAGGTCTTTCTTCCTGCCCGTGATGGTCAAAAAGCCGTCCTTGTCCAGTGCGCCCAGGTCACCGGTGCGGAAGAACCCGTCCACGAACGATTCAGCATTGGCTGCCGGGTTGTTGTGGTAGCCCTTGAACACGCCAATTCCCTTGACCAGGATTTCGCCGTCCTCGGCCACCCGGATGGTGGTCCCGGGCACGGGGATCCCCACTGTTCCCACTTTGGTCCGGGACGGGGTGTTGGCTGTGCAGGGCGCTGTGGTTTCGGTCAGCCCGTAACCTTCGAGGACGGGAATGCCTGCGCCGCGGAAGAAGTGTGCGTCATCGGAGGCCAGGGGGCTGGCGCCGGAGACGGTGTATCCAACCTCTCCGCCCAAAGCCTGGCGCAGGCGGGGATACACCAGGCGGTCATACACGGCGTGCCGGGCCCTGCTGAGCAGGCCGGGGCCCGGACCGTCGCCCCGGCTCTGCCGGTCCTGTTCCCGGGAGTACCCGATGGCGGCGGCCGCCGCGGCATCGAACAACTTTCCCCTGCCTGCGACGGCGGCCTTGTGCGCGGCCGTCGCCCGGACCTTTTCGAAGATGCGGGGCACCACCAGCAGGAAAGTGGGCCGGAACGACCCAAGGTCTTCCAGGAGCTGCGCCGCGCCAGGGGTGTGCCCCAGGGTTGCCCCCGCTGCGAGGCACACCACCTGGACGGCCCGGGCCAGCACGTGGGCCAGCGGCAGGAACATCAGGGTGCGGGCCTGGTCCTTCTGCAGGATTTCCGGCAGGAACGCAACGATGTTCCTGGCCACCAGGGCGAAGTTACCGTGCGTGATCTCGCACCCCTTGGGTTTGCCCGTGGTGCCGGAGGTGTAGACGAGCGAGGCGAGATCGGCCAGCCCTGCGCGGCTCCGCTGGCGCTCCAGCTCGGCGTCGCTGACGCCCGTGCCCGCAGCGGCGAGGCTGGCAAGGTCCGGGGCCTCGCCGTCGTAATCCATCCGCACCACGTTGACCAGGCGGTCGCTGAGCTCGGCGGAACCTGCCACCACGCCGCTGACGAGCTGTACAATGGCGCGGTCGCCGGCGAACACGCGGCGGACTCCTGCGTCCTGGATGATCCACTGCACCTGGCTTGCGGAGGACGTTTCGTAGATAGGTACGGTGACGCCGCCGGCAAACCAGATGGCAAAGTCCACCAGAGTCCACTCATAGGAAGTTCGGGACATGACCGCCACGGTGTCGCCGGGCTCCAGGCCGCCGGCGATCAGGCCTTTGGCCAGGGCGCTGACGTCCTGCAGGAATTTCTGCGCGGAAATGTCCACCCAGCCGTTGGGCCCCTTCCGCCGGTACAGGGCGTGGGCCGGGTTGGCGGCGTGCTGCTCCAGCAGCAGGTCAGTCACGTTGCTGTTGGCGTCAAGCTCAACCAGCAGTTCCGTGCTCGCTTCTCTCACAGCAGGTCTCCGTTTCCGCTGCCACGCCGCGGCAGCGGCTCCTTCAGGTCTCCCTTGCCATCCTGCCCTAGATCCAGGATGGCATCCACATCCGCACCTTCCAGTCGACGTACGGGATCACTTCGGCGGTCCAGATCGGGTAGAAAAATGCCGACAGCAGGACTGCCGCCGCCAGGAACAGCACCACCAGGTACAGTCCCGAGCGCCGGCGCCACGGGGGATCCGAGGACCGGCCCAGGACCAGGCCGAGGCAATATACCAGGGCAAGGACCAGGAAGGGTTCGAAGGACACCGCGTAGAAGTAGAACATGGTCCGCTCGGGATACATGAACCACGGCAGGTAGCCCGCGGCGACTCCGGCGAGCACCGCCCCGGCACGCCAGTCCCGGCGTCCGGCCCACCAGAACAGCAGGACCAGCAGGGCAATGGCGGCTGGCCACCAGACCAGCGGGTTTCCCACGGACAGGATGGCAGAGGTGCATTTCTCCACATTGCAGCCGGGGGTGCCCTGGGGCGGGGACTCATAGAAGAAAGACGTGGGCCGCCCCATCACCAGCCAACTCCAGGCGCTGGCCTGGTAGGGGTGCTCGGAGCTCAGGCCCTGATGGAATTTGTACGCTTCCAGGTGGTAGTGGATCAGGGACCGTACGGAGTCCGGGAGCCAGCTCCATTCCGCCGCCGGGTTGCTTTCCGCCCAATGGCGGAAGTAGGCGTTGTCCGACAGGAACCAGCCTGTCCAGGTGGCCGAGTAGACGATCCCTGCCACGGGGACCATCCCCAGGAAGGCCGGGATCCCGTCCCGGATAGCTCCGCCGCTGATCCAGCCGCGGATGCCCGCCACACGCCTGGCATTGAGGTCCCACAGCACCGTGAGGATGCCGAACCCGGCCAGGAAGAACAGGCCCGACCATTTTGTTCCCACGGCCAGTCCCATGCAGACCCCGGCGGCAACCCGCCACCAGCGCACGCCCAGCCATGGTCCGGCCAGCAGCGCCGCGGCCGGGGGCTGGCCGCCGTTCGCGGCAGCGGCGCGGGCCAGCCGGTGGGCCAGGCGGCGGCGCCCGTCATCGCGGTCCATCAGCAGTGCCCCAAAGGCGGCGAGGATCCAGAACGTGAGGAAGACATCCAGCAGGGAGGTGCGGGACATGACCAGGTGGTGGCCGTCGACGGCGAGGAGCAGCCCTGCGGCGCCGGCCAGTGGAAGCGAGCGGAACAGTTTCAGGGCGATCAGTGAGACCAGCAGCACGGTCAGGGTGCCCGTGAGGGCCGCCGCGAAGCGCCAGCCAAAGGGGTTCTCCGGCCCAAAGAGCCACATGCCGGCCGCGATCATCCATTTGCCCACCGGCGGGTGGACCACGTATTCGGGGGTGTTCAGCAGGACGTCCGGATTTCCGGCGTTAAAGGAATCGTTGGCCTTGTCCGGCCAGCTGCGTTCGTAACCGCTGATGAGGTAGGAGTAGGCATCCTTGACGTAGTACGTCTCGTCGAAGACCAGCTTGTGCGGCACTTCCAGGCGGACGAAGCGGAGGAGGCCGGCGACTACCGCCGTGAGGCCCGGAACCAGGATGAACCAGAGCCGGAGTGATGCCGGATAGTCGCGCCACGAGGTGGCGGTGCCGATGAGCCTCGCCTTGAGCGCTTCGACGGTGAACGCTTCGTCCGGCCGGCTGATCCAGGCCCGGGAAGTCGTCCCGGCCGTCTCTTCCGCAGTGGCGCCGGTTCCGGTGGAGGATGCCGCCGGGCTGGGTTTCCCGGCCCCGGCGGGCCGCGTCGAGGTCTGCGTCACGAGCCCCATGCTACCTTTTGCGGCTGGAAGACCCGGCAGCAGTAGGCTTGGTGGGTGGACCCGAACCCCAGCACCCTTCCCGAGCCCGGCCCTGCGACGGCGGGGCGGATTGTCCTTGCCGCCACTCCCATCGGGAACACGGGCGATGCCTCCGCCCGGCTGGTGGAACTGCTGGGAACGGCGGACATCGTGGCGGCCGAGGATACCCGGCGCCTCCACCGCCTGGTCCAAAGCCTGGGTGTCGCGGTTGCCGGCCGCATCATCAGCTACCACGAGCACAACGAGGCCACCCGGACCGCCGAGCTGCTGGACCAGGTACGTGCAGGCAGCACGCTGGTGATGGTGACCGACGCAGGGATGCCTGCGGTCTCGGACCCCGGGTTCCGGTTGGTGGAGGGGGCCATCGCAGCCGGACTCCCCGTCACCGCTGTTCCTGGGCCATCCGCCGTGCTCACCGCCTTGGCGCTCTCCGGCCTGCCCACGGACCGGTTCTGCTTCGAAGGATTCCTGCCCCGCAAGGCAGGCGAGCGGGCCTCCCGCCTGGCTGACCTGGCGGGGGAGCGGCGCACCATGGTGTTCTTCGAGGCCCCGCACCGGCTCGAGGCAATGCTGCGGGCCCTGCGGGAAAGGTTCGGCCCGGACCGCCGGATCGCAGTGTGCCGCGAACTGACGAAAACCTATGAGGAAGTCATCCGCGGCACGGTGGGCGAACTCCTCCAGTGGGCCGAGGACAACGAGGTCCGCGGCGAGATTGCCGTGGTCCTGGGCGGCGCCCCCGAACAGGCGGCAGGCACCCCGGAAGACCATGTGGCGGCGGTCAACGAACTGGTGGCCCAGGGCATCCGGCTGAAGGAGGCGGTCGCCGCCGTCGCCGAAGACGTCCGCGTCAGCAAGCGGGAGCTCTACTCAGCGGTCCTCGCCGCCCGCTAAGGCCCTAACAGGACGCCCGGCAGCCAACTCTGGAAGCATGGTGCCGTGCTGTGCAGCTGCACAGCACGGCAGCGAATCCGCAGTGCGCAACGGCGTAGACCATGGCAGGGCCCCGCAGTAGTCTGGCTGTTAATCAGCCCCATGATCCCGGTCACTCCGGCCGCGGCGACGGGCTGCCACAACCCTACCGACGAGGGAGTCATCGTGACTGTCACTGCACAGCCGGCCGTTACCGCCGAGCGCGAAACCCGGCTTTTGGCCTCCGTTCCCACCGGGCTGCTCATCAACGGTGAGTGGCGCGACGCCGCTTCAGGCAAGACGTTCGACGTCGAGGATCCCGCCACCGGGAAGGTGCTGCTGAGCATCGCCGACGCCGGCCCCGAGGACGGTGCGGCGGCCCTGGACGCTGCCGCAGCAGCCCAGGAGTCCTGGGCCAAGGTCCCGCCCCGCGAACGCGGCGAAATCCTCCGCCGGGCCTTCGACCTGGTGACGGAGAGGGCCGAAGACTTCGCCCTCCTGATGACCATGGAAATGGGCAAGCCGCTGGCCGAAGCACGCGGCGAAGTGACCTACGGCGCTGAATTCCTGCGCTGGTTCTCCGAGGAAGCAGTGCGTGCCTTTGGCCGCTACTCCGTTTCCCCCGACGGCAAGTCCCGCCTCCTGGTCACCAAGAAGCCGGTGGGTCCGTGCCTGCTGATCACCCCGTGGAACTTCCCGCTGGCCATGGCCACCCGCAAGATTGCCCCCGCCGTCGCGGCCGGCTGCACCATGGTGCTGAAGTCGGCGAACCTTACCCCGCTGACCTCCCAGCTGTTCGCCGCAGTCATGCAGGAGGCCGGCCTGCCCGCTGGTGTCCTCAACGTCATTCCCACCTCCACGGCCGGGGCTACCACCGGACCCCTGATCAAGGACTCCCGCCTCCGCAAGCTGTCCTTCACCGGGTCCACCGAAGTTGGCCGCCGCCTGCTGGCCGATGCCTCCGAGAACGTGCTGCGCACCTCCATGGAGCTCGGCGGCAATGCCCCGTTCCTGGTCTTCGAGGACGCCGACCTGGACGCCGCCGTTACCGGCGCCATGGCGGCGAAGCTCCGCAACATGGGCGAGGCCTGCACCGCTGCCAACAGGTTCATCGTCCACGAGTCCGTCGCGGCCGAATTCGCGGAGAAGTTCGCCGCGAAAATGAAGGAGATGACCACGGCCCGCGGCACTGAGCCGGAATCCAAGGTGGGGCCGCTGATCGATGCGAAGAGCCGGGACAAAGTCCACGAACTGGTCTCCGACGCCGTCGCTTCCGGCGCCAAGGCCGTCCTGGGCGGCGGACCGGTGGAGGGGCCGGGCTACTTTTACCAGCCCACCATCCTGTCCGGAGTCGCCGAGGGAACGCGCATCCTGTCCGAGGAAATCTTCGGCCCGGTGGCCCCGATCATCACCTTCGGCAGCGAAGACGAAGCTGTCCGCCTGGCCAACAACACCGAATACGGACTGGTGGCCTATGTCTTCACCAAGGACATCAACCGGGGTATCCGGATGGGCGAAAAGCTGGAGACCGGCATGCTCGGGCTGAACGCCGGCGTCATCTCCAACGCTGCGGCGCCGTTCGGCGGCGTGAAGCAGTCAGGCCTGGGCCGTGAAGGCGGGCTGGAAGGCATCGAGGAGTACCTCTACACGCAGTACATCGGTATCGCCGACCCATACGCCGGCTGATTCCGGCTGGAGACCAGCACAGTGCCGGCCGGGAAATTTCCCGGCCGGCACTGTGCGTTCAGCCGCCGCGGGACCTGCTGCCGGCGTCGTCCGTTACTGGCTCCGCCCGCCCCCCGGGACGCGGCAGGTTCCGGATGGTACGGCCCGCTGCGCTGAACGGCATTCCCAGCAGCAGCCCCAAACGGCGCATGACGGACCGGGGGAGCCAGGAGGCCGCCCACCGCCTGGACCGGGTAGCGTTCGCCTGGAGGGACTCCTCCACGGCGGCAACCCCGGCAGCAAAGTCCTCGCCCGCCGGCCCTTCACTGCCGGGACGGCCGTACCTGTGCTGTTCGAAGGCCGCGGTAAGGGATGCCACCGCCACGTGGGCGTCCCGGTCCATACCGTCCGGCTCGCCCAGCAGCGCGCTGCGGAACCGGGCCGCATAGGTCCTCGGCGTCTCGCTCTCTCCGGGCGGCAGCCCATAGTCGGTGCCGAGGTCCCTCAGTTCGCTCCACGCCAGGGGGACTGCCAGGTCCGGACGCTTGGGGTGCAGCCGTCGCGACCGGGTGCCGGCGCGGACCATATGCGGGGCGCCGGCCAGGAGCAGCAGGGCGCCGGCTCCGGCCGTGCCGAGGAGCCAAGGCAGCAACTGCGGGCCGTCGCCGGTGCCGCTGCCGCCTGCACCGGGCACGGGCTGCGCAGTTGCCGTGCCGGCCGGTGAGGGCACCGGGGCAATATCAGGAATGAGTCCGTCGTTGTTGCCCAGGGACTCGGCACCGGATGATGCCGAAGCCTCGGTGGCGTAATCGGGAACAACTCCGCGGGAGGGCGTTGGTTCGAACGCCACCCAGCCAAGCCCCTGGAAGTACAGCTCGGGCCAGGCGTGGGCGTCGCGCGCATCCGCCTCGTACTCCGGGAGCGAACCCTGCCCGGCCACCGTGATGCTGGCCCCGGTCAGCCTGCCCGGCGCGTAACCCACGGCAATCCTGCTCGGAATGCCTTCCAGCCTTGCCATTACCGCCATCGCGGAGGCGTAGTGGATGCAGTACCCGCTCTTTTGCTGCAGGAAGTCGGCCAGGACCGAGAGCCCGTTGCCGTCGTAGCCGCCCTGCACCGGTGATTGGAGCGAGTAAGTGAACTCGGAGGACCGGAGGTACTTCTGGATGGCCATGGCCTTCTGGTATGGAGTCCCCGCGCCTCCAGCTACGCTCTGCGCCGTGGCTTTCACAATGTCCGGCACATTGCCCGGGACCCTGGTAAACACATCGGCGATGCCCCGGGCCTGACCCGAGGACTGGGCCAGCAGGGCTGAAGTGAGCTTGGGCACCGCCGAGGTCACCAGGTACTCCTGCCGCCGGGTGGTGGTGTCAGTGCCCTTGATGCTCAGCGTGGCGGGATCCCAGGTCCACTGGCCGCCCAGGCCGCTGACGGTTTCCGGCGCATAGGGGACCGGGAGGTACGGGCTCGTGAAGGACCCGGCGTCGATGGCGGTGACAAGGCGCACCTGCTCGTCGGTGAGGACCGGATAGCCGGGGTCGATCCGGCCGTCCAACGGCACCCTGGAGCCGGTACGGTCATCCGGGCCCCAGGAGTCGCCGTCGAAATTCTCCACCGTCACCGAGCGAAGGTAGAGAGGTACGGGCGAATTGGTGGCGTACGTGATCCTGCCGCTTCCGTCAGGGGTGCGCAGGCTGCTGCCCAGCGTGATCATCGGGTTGAGGCCGGTGGAGCTGCCCCACGGGTTCAGCCGTGATCCCTGCGGGAAGGTGCCACGGTCGAAGCCGGGAATGGCCAGGGGCAACACCAGGGTGGCGGCCAGGGCTACGGCGCCGGTGACGGCAGCCCGCCGCATCAGCCCCGGGCTGCGTGCCGACCCGCCCTGCACCCTGCCGTCCGGTGCGAACCACTGGCTGCAGGCAAGGATCAGCAGGTACCCCGCCGCCGTGGCAACGAAACTCCAGGCGCCCACACTCTGGGGTTTGATCATGGCCGGGACCACCAGCAGGGCCAGCAGCCCGACGCCGGAAGCCGCGGGCATGCCCAACGGCACCGCGAGGGCATCGACCAGGATGACGGCCAGGCCGAGAATGGCGCAGACCACCATGACAATTCCGGCGTTCGGCGCCACGGGCGCTGTCTCGGCCAGGACTGTTTCGCTGGCGCGCTGGATCAACTTGTCCAGCTCAGGCAGTGAGGCTCCGGTGGGGAAGACCCAAAGGAAACTGGAACTGCGGAAAAACGTCAGGGTCAGCACCCCGCCCAGGGCCACGAACCCGCCGGCGGTCACCAGCAGGGGCTGGGCGCGGACGGAACGGAGTGCTGCCATGGTGAAGGCCACCGCCACTACCGTGGTCATGGCGGCCCAGTACCAGTTCCAGCCGCGAAGGACGCCGTTCAGGGACAGGGCAGCGCCGCAGGCCGCCGCCGCAATGGCTGCCGCCATGGCCCAGGGATAGGCCCCCGGGCCCGTTCGCCGGGCAGGCACCCCGGGATTGTCGTGCGCTTGCTGCCCCTCACCCGTTGGCCGGGCCGGTGCCATGGTCATTTGGCCACCCCCGCTCCCCGGCGGACCTCCGACGCCGGCGCCACCGGGAGGGCCGGCTCCTGCCCGAACTGGCCCCACACCGCAGAAAGCCGGGTGTTGGGCCCCGCGGCCACTGCCCGCCAGCCGCCCTGCCGGAGTACCTCCAGGACATGCTGGAACTCCGCGGGACGTTCCACCGCCAGGAGGGCGAATGCGTCCGTGCCATATGCGGCAGCCGGAGCCAGGGCCGCCGCTTCCTCGCCGGTAATCCGGCCCAGCACTGCAATCAGCGGCCCCCGCATCCGGTGGGCGGAGAGCTTGTCCATCAAGTGGTCGTCAAACGCCGGCGGCCCCTGGTCGATGCCCGGATGCGGCCGCGTTCCCGCGGCCCGGTGCTCCGCGGCACGCCCGCCTTTGTCCGGGAGTACGCCGTCCCGCCGTGGGTGGAGCGGGCCGGAGAGGTGGATCGCAGCCAGGCTTTCGGCGATCGACTGCAGGCCGGACGGGCCGCTGTACTCCTCGGCCGCCGGCTCGGGGGAAGAGGGCGAGTGCAGGAACGCTGGTTCGCCTCCGGCATCCAGCAGGCGAAGGCCGTAATTGCGTTCGGCCAGGTGCGCGCTGACGGATATGGCAGCAACAACCGACCATTCATACGTGTCGCTGGTGGCCGGCGCATGCCCGTCGTGGCCCCGCAGCCCCGGGGACGAGGTGCCCGGCCCACCTGCGAACGCACCGGAACGGTGGTCCAGGATAATGGTCGCCTCCGGCGTGGTCACGGATTCCTCCTGCCGGACCATCAGGGCCCCGTGCCTGGCCGTGGCAGCCCAGTGGACCCTCCGCATCGGGTCGCCGTGGCGGTATTCGCGGGTCATGACGTCGTCATCGCTCGGGTTCGCCCGGACCCGCGTGGCGGTGACGCCGTCGTTGCCCCGGGCTCCTGCCAATCCAGTGGCAGGCAGGACGACGGCGGCAGGCGTCACGGTGAGGACGTCGCCGTCGTCAATGGACCGCCGGTGCAGCGACAGACCGAAGGGGTCGGTGAACTCGGCCGTGACCGGTCCAATCCTGAACTGCCCGCGATACCTGGACGTGAGGTGGTATTCGTAGCGGCTGGTGCCGCCGGTGGCGGCGCGGGACGGGAACCGGAAGGCGGGCGGGTGGCCGAACTGCGCCGGGAGCCGCTCCTCCATGACCACCCGCCCGCTGCCCGGGCCGGTCCTGGCCACCGCGAGGGAGACCACCGCCGGCGCCGAGGTTTCCACCGGGGAGGGGTTGAATTCCCGGTAGACCCGGAAACGCGGTTTGACGAGGCGGACGCCGGCAAGGGAGACAAGGGGCAGCAGAAGCAGCAGCAGTGCCAGGGTCAGGAGGTCACGGCGTCCCATGACCTGGGCCGCAGCGAGCGCGAAGGCGCCTGCTGCCAGCATGCCCCACCCGCGCCTGGTGAACAGGTGCCGCGGGAGCTTGTCCAGGAGGGCCATGGCATCCGCCTAGCGGTTCCTGCTGCCGGCGGCGGCCCCGGCCCGGTCGGGCTGCCCGGCGGCAGCCTGCGGCACGGGCAGCCTGGACAGGATGCCCCGCAGGACGCTGTGCGGTGTTTCGCCGGCGCCGGCAGCCTTCCGGTCAAGGATGATCCTGTGCGCCAGGACTGCCTCTGCCACGTCGCCTACATCGTCCGGAAGGACAAAATTGCGTCCGTCCAGGGCTGCTGTGGCCTTGGCGGCGCGCAGCAGCTGCAGCATGGACCGGGGACTCGCGCCGAGCCGCAGCAGCGGGCTTTCCCTCGTGGCCCTGCCCACTGACACCGTGTATTCCTTCACCGGCCCGGACACGAACACCTGCTGGACGCTGGCAATCATGGCGGCGACGTCGCCGGCTGTGACCACGGGGGAGACGTTCGCCAGCGGCGAGACCGCCTGATGGGTCTCGAGCATCTCGATCTCGGCGTCCATGTCCGGGTAGCCCATGGAAATCCTGGCCATGAAGCGGTCCCGCTGTGCCTCGGGCAGCGGATACGTCCCTTCCATTTCGATGGGGTTCTGGGTGGCCACCACCATGAACGGCTCATCGAGTTTGTAGGAGGTGCCGTCCACCGTCACCTGGTGCTCCTCCATGCATTCCAGGAGTGCGGACTGGGTCTTGGCGGATGCCCGGTTGATTTCGTCGCCGATAACAATGTTGGCGAACACTGCACCGGGCCGGAATTCGAAGAGCCTGGAGGCCTGGTTGTAGATGGACACCCCCGTGACGTCGGAGGGCAGGAGGTCGGGGGTGAACTGGATGCGGTTGACGGTGCAGTCAATGGTGCGGGCAAGGGTTTTTGCCAGCAGGGTCTTTCCGACGCCGGGCACGTCCTCCACCAGCAGGTGGCCCTGGGCGAGGAGGACAGTGAGCGCCAGCTTGGCGGCATCGGATTTGCCGTCGATGACCGTGTTGACGGTGGTCAGGATGCGTTGCGCGGCTGCGTGGAAGGCCCCGGACTCCATGGGTGCCGGCCTGTGGCCGTTCAGGTGGCTGACGGGATCGGCGACGCCGGCCAGGTTGAGGTTCGGTGCGCTTCCATTGTTGGCAGTGCGTCGGTGGGGTTCCATCGGCAACCTTTCAGCCCGGGTTTCACCTGGACGTGACAGCAAGCCTGCCTTCGCCCCTCGGTGGGCGTGCGCGTGTGTTCGTTCCAGACTACTAACACAACTGCCCTGCCTGACAGAGAGTTCCGGCAAATATGGGGGAGTCATGTGGCCGCTAGGCTGATTGGATGTGCGAATCGTCCATTCCCCCCGCCTACCGGGCGCCTGCCGCAGATGCAACCACGGATCCCGGCCCAGGACGCCGCAGGAATTTCCCGCCGGCGCCGGAACCGTTGCCGGTCCCGGTCATGGACAACCACACCCACCTGGACTTCCCGGAAGGAAAGGGCCCGGTAGGGGTCAAGGCTGCCCTCGACGCAGCAGAGGCCGTCGGGGTGCTGGGTGCTGTGCAGGTTGGCTGCGACCTGGAGTCCTCGCGGTTCACAGTGGAAGCGGTGGACCTGGACGAACGGCTCCTGGGAGCGGTGGCACTGCATCCCAACGATGCCCCGCAGTACGCGGCCCGGGGTGAACTGGAAGCGGCCCTTGCCGAGATCGAACAGCTCGCCGCGCATCCCCGCATCAGGGCCATCGGCGAAACCGGGCTGGACTTCTACCGCACGGAAGGGGCGGGGCTGCGGCACCAGGAGTACTCGTTCCGGCGCCACATCGATATCGCAAAGCGGCTGGACCTGACCCTGCAGATCCATGACCGGGACGCGCACGGTGACGTGGTCCGGGTACTCCGGGAGGAAGGGGCGCCGGAACGGGTGGTGTTCCATTGCTTCTCCGGGGATGAAGACCTTGCCAGGACGTGCAATGAGCAGGGCTGGTGGATGTCCTTCGCCGGCACCCTGACGTTCAAGAACGCTGCAAACCTGCGGGCCGCGCTCGCGGTCGCTGACCGGGAGCTTGTCATGGTGGAAACGGACGCCCCGTTCCTCACGCCGCACCCGCACAGGGGGCGTCCGAACGCGAGCTACATGGTCCCTTACACCGTGCGGGCCATGGCAGAATTGACAGGCTCCGACCTTGCCGCCCTGTGCACCGCAATCAGCGAAAATACCGTACGGGCATACGGATCCTGGTCCTGATCGCTGCCTGCCGCACCACCGCCGGCCGTATACCTGGTATGCAAAAATGTTGGCTGCTTTATAACGCTACGGTTACAGTGGACAACTATTAGCCGGGGTCGGGGAAGGCCAACGGGTAATTTCACTCCACTTGCAGCCGGCCCGGCTTGACCAATATCCGGCCATTCAGCTGTGCGGAGTGTGGCGGCGCACCGGTGCCCGGACCCTCCTTTCTTTCGAGGTTGCTCCGGGAATTTTATTGCGCATTCCCCGTGCCCGGATGGACCGAGAGTTACGGGCAATCGTGATCAAGTTCTTCACATCGGACGGCAAGTTCAGCTTTATTAAGGTTGGCGCCCAGCTGCTGGTGCTTTGCGGCCTGGTCGCAGGCCTCGTAGCCTTCGTGGGCAATAACAAAACAGTCACGCTCAACGTGGACGGCCAAGCGTCGTCCGTGCAGTCCTTTGGTGGAACAGTGGCACAGGTGGTCAAGAGCGCCAACCTGGACCTGAAGCCCGGCGACCGCGTCTCGCCCTCCCTGGACGCCACCGTTCAGGACGGCACCATCATCAACATCAACCAGGCCAAGGAAGTCAAGGTCAGCCTTGACGGGGCCGAGAAGACGGTCAACACCACGGCGCAGGACGTCGAGGACCTGGTGACCGAACTCGGTGTGGCCAGCGCCTCCTCCGTGTCGGCGCCGAAGGATGCCACCCTTGCGCTGGCTGGTTCCTACGTCGCCATTTCCACGCCCAAGACCGTCAGCATCGTTGCGGACGGCAAGGTCAACACGGCCACCACCACCGCCCCCACGGTGGGCAAGGTCCTTGAAGACTCCGGAGTGACCCTCGGCGCCAACGACCGCACCTCGCAGCCGGCCAACGCCAACGTGGTGAACAACATGGTCATCAAGGTTTCCCGGGTGGACACCGGCCAGACCGCGGTCACCAGCGAGGACGTCCCCTTCGATACGGTCACGGCCGAAAGCGCTGACATGCTTAAGGGTGAGAAGCAGGTGACCCAGGCCGGGACCGCTGGGAAGATCGAGCGCACCTTCAAGCTGGTGCTTGTGGATGGCCGGGAGGCCTCCCGCACCCTGGTGTCGGAGAATGTCGCAGTCCAGCCCGTCACCGAGAAGGTCACCGTGGGCACCAAAGCCAAGCCGGCCGTCCAGGCCGCGGCGGCCCCCGCCGCTGCAGGTGCCAACACCGGCGCGGCAGCACCGGCCATGATGAACGAGGCCATGTGGGACAAGATCGCCCAGTGCGAGTCCACCGGCAACTGGAGCATCAACAGCGGCAACGGTTATTACGGTGGCCTGCAGTTTGACATCCAGACCTGGATCGGCGCCGGCGGCGGCGCTTACGCCCCGAATGCGAGCCTCGCCACCAAAGCCCAGCAGATCGACATCGCCAACCGCGTCTACGCTCAGCGCGGCCTGTCGCCGTGGGGCTGCGGCTGGGCAGCCAGCCGCTGATCCGCACGGCACAAGCGCAGCTGACGGCAATGGCCGGCCCCGGGTACTCCGGGGCCGGCCATTGCCGTTAGCCGGAAGGGCCGGCGTGCCGCGCGGGATAGGATACCTAGGTGACTGAACCGATCCCCGCCGTGCCCGCACCGCTGTTCGGTGCCTCCGACATTCGGCGGATGGCAGCGGAAATCGGGGTCAGGCCCACCAAGACCCTGGGCCAGAACTTTGTCATCGACGGCAACACGATCCGCCGCATTGTTGCGGCCGCGGGCGTGCGGCCGGACGAAACGGTGCTTGAGGTCGGTCCTGGCCTCGGCTCCCTGACGCTGGGCCTGCTCGATGCCGCAGCGGCGGTCGTCGCCGTCGAGATCGATCCTGTCCTCGCCGCAAAGCTCCCCGAGACCGTGAAGGAATGGCGGCCCGCCGCCGCCAACGCCTTCCACCTGGTGCACGCCGACGCCATGAAGGTCACCGAACTGCCGGTGGATCCCACCGCCCTGGTGGCCAACCTGCCGTACAACGTGGCCGTTCCCGTGGTGCTGCACCTGCTGCAGCATTTCCCCAGCCTGAAGCACGGACTGGTGATGGTGCAGGACGAGGTAGCGGACCGCCTGGCCGCCGGGCCGGGATCCAAGACCTACGGTGTGCCGTCCGTCAAGGCCGCCTGGTACAGCCAGATGCGCAAGGCTGGTGTGATCGGCATGAACGTCTTTTGGCCGGCCCCGAAAATCCACTCGGGCCTGGTGGCCTTCACCCGCCGCGAACCACCGGCCACCACTGCCACGCGCGAGCAGGTGTTTGCCGTGGTGGATGCTGCGTTTGCGCAGCGGCGCAAGACGCTCCGTGCGGCACTGGCCGGCTGGGCCGGCGGAGCACCGGAAGCCGAACGCTGCCTGCTCGCGGCGGGCGTGGACCCCACCGCCCGCGGCGAAGTCATCGACATCGCCGCATTCGCCCGGATCGCCGAAGCCAGGGAAAACCGCCCGTGAGCGCGGCAGGGCGTTTCGCTGCCAGGACCGTCCGGGTCAAGGCGCCCGGCAAGGTCAACGTGTCCCTGGCAGTGGGGCCGCTGCGGGCGGACGGCTACCACTCGGTGGCCAGCGTCTATCTCGCGGTGTCCCTGTACGAGGAAGTGGCCGCCACCAGTACCGCTGCCCCCGGCATCACCATCAGCCTCAGTCCGGAAAGCACCCTGGACCTCGACGACGTCGACATCCCCCTGGACAGCAGCAACCTGGCCTACAAGGCGGCCGCCATCATGGCCGACGTCTCGGAACACGCCACCGGCGTGCATTTGGAGATCACCAAGCGGGTACCGGTGGCCGGCGGCATGGGCGGTGGTTCCGCCGACGCCGCTGCCACGCTCCTGGCCTGCGACGCCCTCTGGAACAGCGGGCTGTCCCGCGAGGAGCTGGCCCACCTCGCAGGGGAACTGGGCGCTGACGTTCCGTTCTCGCTCCTGGGCGGAACCGCCGTCGGCCTCGGCTTGGGGGACGAACTGTCTCCGGCCCTGGCCAAGGCGCAAACCCACTGGGTGCTGGTAGTGGCGGATTACGGCCTCTCCACGCCCGAGGTGTACCGGACCCTGGACCGCCTGCGCGGGGCCGGGGGAATCGACGCCGAAGAACCCACCGGGGTTGATCCGCAAATCCTTGCGGCCCTGCGGGGCGGCGACGCCGAGTCCCTGGGCCGCGTACTGGTGAACGACCTGCAGCGTGCCTCCATTGAACTCGCGCCTGCGCTGCGCGATACGCTGGGAATCGGTGAATCCCATGGCGCCATCGCGGGCATGGTCTCCGGATCCGGTCCCACCGTGGCGTTGCTGGCCGAGGACTCCGTTGCGGCCGCTGCCCTGGCAGAGGACCTGCAGCGCTACGGCCTGACGGCGCTCCCTGTCCACGGCCCGGTCCCGGGCGCGCGCATCATCTCCGACACCCTCCTTTAATACTTCCAGTCCGGCAGCAGAAAGCAGTTCCCTTGGCACACCTTCTTGGCGGCGAGAACCTCACGGTTTCCTACGCGACCCGCACCGTCCTGGACGGCATCACCCTGGGATTGGAGGAAGGGGACCGGATCGGCATGGTGGGCCGCAACGGTGACGGCAAGTCCACCCTGATGCGGCTGCTGGCCCTGCGCTCCACGCCCGACTCCGGCCGGGTCACCAAGCGCGGTGACGTCAATGTCGGGTACCTGGACCAAAGCGACGTCCTCGACGGCGACCTGACCGTCGGCGCCGCGATCGTGGGCGACCAGGCGGATTATGAGTGGGCGCGGAACCCGCAAATCCGCGAGATCATGGGCGGGCTGGTGTCCGACGTCGACTGGCACGCCAACGTGCACGCCCTCTCCGGCGGCCAGAAGCGGCGCGTGGCCCTGGCAAAGCTCCTCATCGAGGACCACGACGTCATCATGCTCGACGAACCCACCAACCACCTCGACGTCGAAGGTGTTGCCTGGCTGGCCCGGCACCTGAAGACGCGCTGGCGGCCCAACCAGGGCGCCTTCCTGGTTGTCACCCACGACCGGTGGTTCCTCGACGAAGTCTGCACCAAGACGTGGGAGGTGCACGACGGGATCGTGGACCCCTTCGAAGGCGGTTACGCCGCCTATGTGCTGGCCAGGGCCGAACGGGACCGGATGGCCTCCGTGGTCGAAGGCAAGCGCCAGCAGCTGGTCAAGAAGGAACTGGCCTGGCTTCGCCGCGGCGCCCCGGCCCGCACCGCCAAGCCGAAGTTCCGGATCGAGGCAGCCAACGCGCTCATCGCGGACGTTCCGGCTCCGCGCGACTCGATGGCCCTGAGCAAGATGGCCACCGCGCGCCAGGGCAAGGACGTCCTGGACCTTGAGAACGTGTCCCTGAACTTCCAGGGCGATGAGGGCAGGAAGCTCTTCGACAACATCACCCTCCGCCTCGCACCGGGGGAGCGGCTGGGCCTGGTGGGCGTCAACGGCGCCGGCAAGACCACCCTCCTGAAGCTGCTCAACGGCGAGATCACGCCCGACGCCGGCCGGCTGAAGCGGGGAAAGACCGTGGTCACCGCGGTCCTCACCCAGGAAGTCAAGGAGCTCGACGACGTCGCTGACCTGCGCGTCATCGAGGTCATCGAGCGGGAAAAGCGTTCGTTCAACGTGGGCGGCAAGGAATTCACGGCCGGCCAGCTGGTGGAGCAGCTCGGATTCACCAACCAGAAGCAGTGGACACCAGTGCGCGACCTCTCCGGCGGTGAGCGGCGACGCCTGCAGCTCCTCCGGCTGTTGGTGGGCGAACCCAACGTGCTGATGCTCGATGAGCCCACCAACGACCTCGACACCGATACCCTGGCCGCAGTGGAGGACGTCCTGGACGGCTGGCCGGGCACCTTGGTGGTGGTCAGCCACGACCGCTACCTGCTGGAGCGCGTCACCGACCACCAGATGGCCCTGCTCGGCGACGGAAGGCTCCGCGGCCTTCCCGGCGGCGTGGACCAGTACCTCGAACTGCGTGAAGCGGCATTGGCCGGTTCAACCGTCACGGGCGGCGGAAACCCCGTCACCAGTGCAGCCCAGGCCGCGGCAGCAGCGACTGGCACAGGCCCCTCCGAGGCGGAGAAGCGGGAGGCCCGCAAGGCCCTCAACCGGATCGAACGGCAGCTCAAGAAGCTCGACCAAGACGAAAAGAAGCTTCACGACCTGATGCTGAAGACCACCGAAGCCGGCGACTTCGACAAGCTCGCCGACCAGAACAAGCAGCTCAAGGACCTTACGGACGAAAAGGACGCCCTGGAGCTGGAGTGGCTGGAGTCCTCCGAGCTCCTGGGGGACTAGATCACCTTGGGTGCCGGAGACGGCCCTGCGCCGCGAAGGTGACCAGCGCCTAGAACTCTGACTGCAGCTCCGGGTCCTTTTTCAGGCCGGTGAGGCCGTTCCAGGCGAGGTTGACCAGGTGGGCGGCCACGGTGTGCTTGTCCGGCTGGCGGCTGTCCTGCCACCACTGGCCGGTCATGGCCACCATGCCCACGAGCATCTGGGCGTACATGGCGCCGTCCTCGCCGCTGAGGCCGCGGCGGGAAAACTCGTCGGAGAGGATGTGCTCCACGCGGGCAGTGACGTGGGAGAGCAGGGTGGAGAACGCGCCCTCGGGCTGCGACGGGGGAGCGTCGCGCATCAGGATACGGAAACCCTCCGTGCGCTCCTCGATATAGGTGAGCAGGGCCAAGGCGGCCCGTTCGACGAGGACGCGCGGTTTGGCCTGCTCGGTCAGGGCGGCGTTGACGGCGTCCAGCAGGATGTGGAATTCGCAATCCACCACTTCGGTGTACAGCCCTTCCTTGGAACCGAAGTGTTCGTAGATGACCGGTTTGGACACTCCCGCGCAGGCGGCGATTTCCTCAATGGTGGTTCCATCCAGCCCCCGGGCAGCGAAAAGGCCGCGGCCGACGTCGATCAGCTGGCTTCGGCGCTGCAGGCCAGTCATCCGCATCCGCGGAAGGTTGTTGCTCACCTTCCCATCATGCCCCACCGCCGGCGGCGGGATTCAGCCGGACGGGCGGCGGCCGAACGCCCCGTGTCGCGCAGGGCCCTGAACCCGTGGCAAAATAGGGACTTGTGCCCGGGGCTTGAGACTTCCGGCACGGTCCGCTCTGGTGTAACGGCAGCACCCCGGCCTTTGGAGCCGTGGAGTATAGGTTCGAATCCTATGGGCGGAACTGCTGCGCGGGGCGCGATCATGAGGATGGCACCCGGTGCCCGGCGGCTTGGCCCGCCGGGCACCGCCAAGCGCCAGCACAACGAAGCAAGGAGAGCCCGTACGTGATCCCCGAGAATGCCGGCCCGGCCGCTGTAATTGTTCTGGCAGCAGGCGCCGGTACCCGGATGAAATCGCGTACCCCCAAAATCCTGCATGAAATCGGCGGCCTGTCCATGGTGGGCCACGCCCTCCGCGCCGCCCGCAGCATCGCCCCCCAGCGCCTTGCCATCGTGGTGCGCCATGAACGCGACCTGGTGGAAGCGCACGTGGCGGCGCTGGATCCGCAGGCAGTGATCGTGGACCAGGATGATGTCCCGGGCACGGGCCGGGCCGTTGAAGCCGCGCTTGAGGCGCTGCACGCTGACCAGGACCTCACCGGCACCGTCGTGGTGACCTATGGCGACGTGCCGCTGTTGTCCGGCGGGCTGCTGACGGAACTCGTTGCCACCCATGAGCGCGACGGCAACGCCGTTACGGTCCTCACCGCGGTCCTGGATGACGCCGCCGGCTATGGCCGCATCCTCCGCGGAGAGGACGGCTCCGTCACCGGCATCCGCGAACACAAGGATGCCTCCGAGGCCGAACGGCTGATCCGTGAGGTCAATTCCGGGATCTACGCCTTCGACGCCGCCGTGCTCCGTGACGCGCTGGCCAAGGTGACCACGGACAACGCCCAGGGCGAGAAGTACCTCACCGACGTGCTGGGACTGGCACGCGAGGCAGGCGGCCGCGTGGCCGCCGTCGTCACCGCCGACCGCTGGCAGGTGGAGGGCGCCAATGACCGCGTCCAGCTGGCCGCCCTCGGTGCAGAGCTGAACCGCCGCACCGTGGAAGCGTGGATGCGTGCCGGCGTGACCGTGGTGGACCCTGCCACCACGTGGATCGATTCGTCCGTCACCCTGGACCAGGACGTCCGGCTCCTGCCCAACACCCAGCTTCACGGCACCACCACGGTGGCCAGGGACGCCGTCGTGGGCCCCGACACCACCCTGACCGACGTCGAAGTCGGCGAGGGCGCCACGGTGGTCCGCACCCACGGCTCCGGCTCGGTGATCGGCCCGCGCGCCGCCGTCGGCCCCTTCACGTACCTTCGCCCCGGCACCGTGCTTGGTGAAAAGGGAAAGATCGGCGCCTTTTACGAAACCAAGAACGTCACCATTGGCCGCGGCTCCAAGCTGTCCCACCTGGGATACGCCGGGGACGCGGAAATCGGCGAGGACACCAACATCGGCTGCGGCAACATCACGGCCAATTACGACGGCGAGAAGAAGCACCGCACGGTGATCGGCTCAGGTGTCCGCACCGGCTCCAACACGGTCTTTGTTGCCCCGGTCACCGTGGGGGACGGTGCCTACAGCGGCGCCGGCGCGGTGATCCGCAAGGACGTACCGGCCGGCGCCCTTGCCCTGAGCATCGCCGCCCAGCGCAACACCGAAGGCTGGGTCCCGGCGCACCGCCCGGGGACCCGCTCCGCCGAGCTGGCCCAGGCGGCCACCCACGACTCCTCAAGTACCCCGGCATCTACAGAAGAGGGCAAGTAACAATGAGCGAAATTACGGCGCACGGCGAGAAGAAGCTGGTGCTCGCCTCCGGGCGGGCACATCCTGAGCTGGCAAGGGAAATCGCCAAGGAGCTCGGCACCGAACTCCTCCCGCTGGATGCCTACGACTTCGCCAACGGTGAGATCTACGTCCGGGCCGGTGAAAGCGTCCGCGGTACCGACGCCTTCGTGATCCAGGCCCACCCCGCCCCGCTGAACAACCACCTCATGGAACAGCTGATCATGATCGATTCGCTGAAGCGTGCCTCCGCCAAACGGATCACCGTGGTTTCGCCGTTCTACCCCTATGCCCGCCAGGACAAGAAGGGCCGCGGCCGCGAGCCGATCTCCGCCCGGCTGGTGGCGGACCTCTACAAGACCGCCGGTGCGGACCGCATCATGAGCGTGGACCTGCACACCTCCCAGATCCAGGGCTTCTTCGACGGCCCGGTTGACCACCTGATGGCCATCCCGCTGCTGGCCGACTACATCCGCACCCGGGTGGGTTCGGACAACATCACCGTGGTGTCGCCGGACACCGGCCGCGTCCGTGTCGCCGAACAGTGGGCCGAACGGCTGGGCGGCGCGCCCCTGGCCTTCGTCCACAAGAGCCGCGACCTCACCGTCCCCAACCAGGCCGTCTCCAAGACCGTCGTGGGCCAGATCGAGGGCCGCACCTGCGTCCTGATCGACGACATGATCGACACCGGCGGAACCATCTCCGGGGCCGTCACCGTCCTGAAGAACGCCGGCGCCAAGGATGTCATCATCGCGGCCACCCATGCCGTGTTCTCCGAGCCCGCGGCCCGGCGCCTCTCCGAGTCCGGTGCCCGCGAAGTGGTGGTCACCAACACGCTGCCGCTGAATTCGTCCCAGCGCTTCCCGCAGCTCACGGTGCTTTCCATCGCGCCTTTGATTGCAAGGGCCATCCATGAAGTGTTCGACGACGGTTCGGTCACCAGCCTCTTCGACGGCAAGGCCTAGGACAGTACTTGACGAAACCCCGCCGGCAGGGTTCCCTGGGCGAGCTTGCGGGCTCAGGGGGCCGGTGGGGATTTAAGGAAAAGGTCCCCGTACTGGTAGTCTCTTAGGCGATACCTTGGCGAGGGAGGGCATAGCCTCCGTTATCGACTGGGTCTGCAGGTCCTTTCGCAGGGACCGCCTTCTTGAAGGGCCGCCTCCGGGCCGCCCGGCGTTGAAGGTCACACCAGACCTCCGCCCTTGCTGAACACCGTTTAGTCTTCAAGGAGTTTTCCATGTCTGAGCAGAAGCTCGCAGCAGAACTGCGCACCGAATTTGGCAAGGGCTACGCCCGCCGCGCACGGATGGCCAACCTGATCCCCGCCGTCATCTACGGCCACGGCGCAGAGCCCATCCACGTCACCCTCCCGGCCAAGGCCACCACCCTCGCGGTCCGCACCGCCAACGCCCTGCTGTCCCTGGACATCAACGGCGAAGGCCACCTGGCCCTGGTCAAGGACATCCAGCGCGATCCCGTAAAGCAGATCATCGAGCACATCGACCTCCTGACCGTCCGCCAGGGCGAAAAGGTCACGGTTGACGTTCCGGTCCACGTTGAAGGCGAAACCGCCCCCGGCACCGTCCACAACCTGGAACTGACCGTCGTGTCCCTCGAAGCCGAGGCCACCCACCTGCCCGAGTCCGTCGTCGTCAGCATCGAAGGCCGCGGCGCCGGCGAGCACATCCACGGCTCCGACCTGGTCCTGCCCAAGGGCACCGTCCTGCTGACCGACGCCGAGGCACTGGTCATCAACATCTCCGAGGCCGTTGAAATCGCCGAGGAAACTGAAACCGAAGCTGCCGCCGAGGGCGCAGCAGCGGAAGCTCCCGCAGCAGAAGAAGCCGCAGCAGAGTAACCACTCCGCACTTCCCGCAGTGGCCGGACCCCTCCCGGGGCCCGGCCACTGCCATGTCCGCAGCCCGGCGTCCCTTCGGTCTGCCATCCTGTCCACGCCGTCCCCCTAGGATTGAATCCATGACTGACACCTGGCTGATCGTTGGCCTCGGCAACCCCGGCACGCCGTACCACGGCAACAGGCACAACGTCGGCCAGATGGTGCTCGATGAACTCGCCGGCCGCATCGGTGCCGGCTTCAAGACCCACAAAGCCCGCGCCCAGGTCCTCGAAGGCCGGCTGGGCATCGGCGGCCCCAGGGTGGTCCTCGCGAAGCCAATGACCTACATGAACGTATCCGGTGGCCCCGTGTCCGCCCTGGCCAACTTCTATGGCATCCCCGCAGTCCATGTTGTCGCGGTGCATGACGAAATCGATATCCCCTTCAACACGGTCAAACTCAAACTCGGTGGCGGCGAAGGCGGCCATAACGGGTTGCGGGACATCTCCAAGGCGCTCGGCACCAAGGACTACCTCCGGGTACGCGTAGGGGTGGGACGGCCGCCCGGACGGATGGACACTGCCGACTTCGTTCTTCGCGACTTCGGCACCGCGGAGCACAAGGAATTACCCTTCCTGCTGGACGATGCCGCCGACGCCGTGGAGACCCTGCTCCGTGAGGGGCTCACCGCCGCGCAGCAGAAGTTCCACCCGGCCAAAACGGAAATACGCCCACCGGAATCGTAAAAGTTCCCTCCGGCCCTGTTTCCCTGTCTGTGGCACGGGGTACTCTTCTTCCTATGCGGGGGAGCAATGGGGCTACATCCCGCTATTGCAGGATGTAGGGGAAAAGTTCATGTCAATCGAGCCACTCAGCTGGGGACGTGGGTCAACGCCGCAAGGTGACGGGCTGCCCACGCCAACCTCCGGGGCCCCGGAGGGCCAGCAATGGTCCATGCCTGCACGAAGCGCCCACCTCGACGCCGTCCGCACCGCCCTGACCAGCGAAAACTCCCTGGGCGTGGTGATCACCGGCCCCAGGGGAGTGGGCAAGTCCTCCCTTGCCCGCGCTGCCGTGGCGGACCTTGGCCCCGATATCTGGTCCCTGCAGCTTCGGAGCGGGCCTTCGGGATCCGCCACCCCCTACGGTTGCCTGTCATTCCTGCTGGCACGGCTGCCGCAGGCCTACATGGGGTCGCCCACCGCCATCCTCAGGGGCATCACCTCACTGATCCGCAGCGACGCCGCCGGCAGGCCGTGCGTCATTACGCTGGACACCTCAGCCTGCATCGACGACATGAGCGCGGGCGTACTGCTGAACGTCCTGCTGACCGGCACTGCGAAAATCGTTGCCGTCGCCCCCAACTCCAGCGACCTCCCCGCTGACTTCCACTGGCTGCTGACGGACCGGAAGCTGACCGAAGTACGGCTCAGCAACCTCAACGAGCTCCAAACCAGGCAGGTGCTGCTGTCGCTGCTGGGACACCGGGTCGCTTCCTCCCTGGTCAGCACCTACCACCAGATGGTGGGCGGAAATCCGCTGCTGCTCAAAGCCCTTGTCACCGAACAGCAGCTCTCCGGAAACCTGGTCCTCTCCGATTCGGTCTGGACGCTGCGGGACAAGGTGGTGCTCGACGGCGCCGCCAGCCTTGATGACATCGTCCGCTCCCGCTGGTCACGGGAAACTCCCGAAGCCCGGGAGGTCATCGAGATGCTCTCCTGCGCCCGGCGGGTGGAATTGTCGAGCCTCACCGCGATCTATGGCGCGGATGTGGTTGCGGACATGGAGGACGGTGCGCTGCTCGAGATCGACGACTCCGAGAACCGCTGGGTGTCGCTGCGGGAGAAATACATCGGGGACGTTGTCAGGACCTGGCTGAGCATCTCCCGGCGGCGCGAGCTTCGCAACGTACTCCTGGGCGGCAGGGAGCCGGACCCGGCAACCATGACGGTGGATGAACTGATGTCGTTCGCTGCCTGGACCCACGAGTGCGAGGCCGAACTGGCTCCTGCGCTGGCGCTGGCAGCCGCCGAGGCCGCAGTCCAGCTCTTCGACCCCCGGTTCGCCCTGACTTATGCGGAGATGGTGCAGCGGACCGATGCCGGATGGGCGTCCGCGCAGCGGCAAAAGGCTGCGGCATACCTGCAGCTGGACATGCCGGACCAGGCCTTGGCAGCCTTGGAAAGTATTTCCTGGCCCGAGCTCGAGGCCCTCGATCCCGAAGAGTATGCCCAGGTGGTCGCCGCCAAGGCGCGGGTGATGCGCTACATCCCTGAGCATGAGGGCAAGGTCCCCGAACTGCTGGCCACCGCCAGGGAATGGCTTGACAGGACGGCGCAGCATCCGGTCTGGCCTGCACCGGCAGCCGTGGCAACCAACCGCATCTCCTTGAGCGAATTCGAATACCAGGCCCATACCGGCGATTACGCTGCCATGATTCCCGCGCTGGAACGGGCGGCCGATCCCGCGGCCAACCCGGACACCGCGTTCCGGTTCCAGTCAGCCATCACCCTCATGAGCGCCCTGGCGCTGACCGGGCGGGAGATGGACGCATTGAGCCTCATGCGCCAACTCGGCGGCCAGCTCACTGACGCCTCGCACGTCGTTGGGCTCCGTGAGCGCTACACAAGGGAGGCCTACTTCGTCCTGCTGGTGGCGGGCCAGTGGCGGCGCTGCATCGACCTCCTCAGCCCCTTCAGCACCGGGCAGCCCCACCGGCTGCCGTACCGGAGCGCCGCCACCGAACTCGCGGCCGGGGTGGCTTTCGCTTTCTCGGGTCGGGGCGAGGCGGCCCTTGAACCCCTGATCTCCGCCGCTGCGCAGCTGGAGCTGCAGCCGGTCCAGGCGGCCCTGCGAACGGCGTACGCTGCCACGGCCTTGGCCTATGCGCAGACCGGGAACGCCGCTTTTGCCCGCAAGTACCTGGCCAAGCTGCAAAGGACAACCGGCAAGGCAGGGTTCGCGACCGAGAGCATCATCGAGTTCTGCGCCCTCGTCGCCGGGCGCTGGCTGGGCGACTCCGAGGCCGTGGCCGGACTGAAACAGGGTGCCCGCCGCAACCTGGAAGCAGGCAGGCACACCCTGGGCGGCATGTACCTGTTGGCTGCAACCGTGAATGGCAGCGATACCGACTTCCGCCTCCTGGAAGACATCGCAGGCCACCGCCAGGGTCCGCTGGCCGAAGTTTCACGGCTGATTGCCCTCGGGAGCAGGACGAAGGATGCCAAGGCGCTGCTTGCCGGCGGCGAACTCGCAGCGACCCTGGAGCTGGATGCCGTTGAAGCCCGGTGCATGGCGTTGGCGGTTGATTTCGCCCGGCAGGACGGGGACGCCCTCTCGGCAAGGACTGCGCAGGCGCGGCTCGACATCCTGGCCGCCACCGTGTCCAACCTGCCCATCGTGCCCAGCAGCGGGAGCCCCCTGTTGACCAGCCGGGAACGGCAAATTGCCCGGATGGCCGGCCGCGGCGCCTCAAACCGTGACATCGCCATGGAAATGGGCGTGTCGGTCCGCACCGTGGAAGGCCACCTGTACCAGGTCTTCACTAAGCTGGGCGTGACTTCAAGGGGTGATCTGACTGGACTCGTCTAACGGGCACAAGCCGGCGGCTGCGCACCGGCTCCTTACCGGCCGCCGGGAGCCGGTGGAACGGATCTGCAACCTGGTCCGGAACGGCACGCACCAGGCGGTGTTCATCATGGCCGGCCCCGGCATCGGAAAGTCTGCCGTGACGAATGCCGTGACGGATCGGCTCGCAGGAACGATGAGCATCCTGCGCATCCATGCCAGTTCTGCCCTGGCTGGGGTGCCGTTCGGGGTGCTGACCCCCTACACGGGGGACCTCACCGCTGAAGAGTCCGTCTCACCTGTGGCAGTGCTCCGCTCCATGTGGTCCTATTTCGAGAAGCTCAAGGGCACCAGCAGCTCGCCGGTGCTGCTGGTGGTGGACGATGCCCACCACCTGGATGACGCCTCCGCGGGCGTTCTCGCCGAGGTGATTTCGGCCGGATGGGCAACGGTGGTGGCCGCCGCCCGCCCTCGGCCGGGCCTGCCGCAGCCCCTGGACCAGCTTTGGTATGACGGCCTGGCCGAGCGCGTGGACCTCCGTCCCCTCAACCATGAACAGATCGAGGAAGTCCTGGCCCACATCCTTGATGGGGCAGTGCCGGGTGCCACCGTGGATGCCATCTGGAATGCTTCCGGGGGAAATCCCCGGTTGCTTGATGCCCTTCTCCATGACGCCGCTGAAGCGGGCGTGCTGGCCAAGCGCAACGGAATCTGGATGCTGTTGGGTGAGCTGCCCGCGGACGGTGCCCGGCTCGCAGCAGTGGTGGCCAAAGACCATCTCCGGCGGGGGCCCGAGGAACAGGAAGCCCTGAAGCTCATTGCCTTGGCCGGGCCGGTGGGCCGAAAGGTCATCGAAGATATCAGCGGGGCAGCAGTGGTCCGTTCCCTGTTGGACCAGCAGATGATCGTGGAAGCTCCTGGCATCCCCGCTGAACTTTCCATGTGGAACGGGCTTTTCGCCGGGGCCATCCGGAACACCGTTTCCGTCTCCCGCAGCCTCCAGTTACTCGAAAAGGTCAAAGCCCACCAGAATCCCACCCTGCTGCAGGGGGAGGGCCGGCTGCGGTCGGTGGAATGGGCCCTGGAGTGTGGCATCCGGGTCAGCGACGAGGAAATGCTGGCGGCAGCGAAAGAGGCCTTGCTGAGGTTCCGCAACCACAGTGCGCGTTCCATTGCCGCCCGCATCCACCACCCCCCGCTGGTTCCGCTGGCCCAGGCCATCCAGGCCCGGGCGCTGTACAACGAAGGGGCGTATGCTGACGCAGCGGCACTCCTGGACGGATGCTGGCTTCCGTTGGCAGATGACACCGAGGGGCCGGCCGTCCTGATGCTCAGGGTTTCGGCGCACCAAGCCCTTGGCCGTTCCGTGGGTGTTGTGGCAGATGACGTCGAAAGACACCCAGCACTGTCCGGCGGTGAGGACAGTTGGCAGGAAGAGCTCCTGCACCTTCTGCATCTCGGCGCCGACGTGAATGTCGCGGCCTTGGAGGACGCCGTCAACGGGATGCGGACGCGCCGCACCGGAACAGCGGGGGAACCGCTGCGGGCCCTGGCTGAGGGGCTCCTTGCCCATGCCCTGGCCTCCGCCGGGCGTCCCGTGGAGGGTCTCGAGGCGGCCCTGCTGGCCGCCTCGGAGCTGCCACCGCTGGAAGGCAGCCTGTTCTTCTTCCCTGAATTCGTGCTGGGGAGGCTCGTCTCCGACTACCTGGCCATGGGCGAATGGGAGTCGGCGGAGCGGGAGATTAACCATTACGCCGCGGCCAACAGCCCGGGGGCAGCAACCTTCAACGGGAGCCTGCAGCTGCTCCAGGGCTACTCGCTGCTCCGCCAGGGGAGGATGGAGCGTGCCTACCAGGTCCTGCTGCCGGCCGTGGAGGCGCTGAGGCTCAACGACCCCCTGCAGCTGTACCGGTTTGGCAGTGCCCTGGGCTTCTATGCAGCAGCCCGGCTTGGGGATGCCGAACAGGCGCGGCGCCTGGAACAGGACCACAAAGACGCCGCAGCCGGCTGGCCCGCCCACGATCTCCTCGCCGAGGCCTATGTGGCAGCCGCCGCCGAGTACCTGGCCCGTGACGGCAAGGGCCTGGCCGCACTGCAGACCCTGATGACCACCACGGAGGCTTCCGCGCGCACCGGCAACCTCCTCGAAGTCCTGGCCATGTGCTGGGAGCTGGGGGATCCCTCGGTGGTGCCCATGGTGCAGGCCGCCGCCCGTGGCGTGGAAGGCCGGTGGGCGGAAGCCCTGCTGACCCTGGCCACCGCCTGGGAGGGTGCAGACGGCGATACCCTGATGGCAACGGCTGCCTCGCTGGAGGAGGCAGGCTTTGTGAACCTGGCCCGGGAAGCCTATGCCCGTGCCAGTACCGTGCTGGAGCAGGCCGGAGAACGGCGCAGGTCCCGGCAGGCCGTTGCCCAGCGGGAGAAGTGCGACCACGAACTGGGTGAACGGTTCCGGGAAGGCCGCTTCATTGCAGCGGCGCCGGCCGTCCGCCTCACCCGGCGTGAGCAGGACATCGTGGAGCTGGCAGTACAGGGCCTGACGGACCGGGAGATCGCCCAGCGGCTCATGGTCTCCGTCCGGACGGTGGAAGGCCACCTCTACCGGACCTACGTCAAGCTTGGCGTCCGGAGCCGCGACGAGCTCGAGTCGGCCCTGCCCAAGTAGAGTCCCGGCCAGGTCCTGTCCGCCCTGCCGCTGTTCCGCGCCTCTTCAGTCATTCCAGGGACCGTTATCAGTGCTGCCCCAGGCGTTTCGCCGCGCCATCGAGAACCGGCGGGTAGCCGCAGGGCGCCCCCGTAGTACTGCCTGGTGGATTCGAGTACTGCCTACTCGTGTACGGAAGGGCGCCGCGGGATTTACTTAAGGAGGCAAAGCAAAGCGGCCGGCTGGACGCCGCGGAGCAGCCGACAGGACATTGAGGCCCACTCAACTTCCGGCCCGCAGGGGCCGGGCTTAGACGGGGCCGGCGACGTCAGAGTCTTCTGAGACCGAGACTCTCCCCCCAGCCGTCGCCGGCCCTCTGCTCCCTCGGCTGAAGCCCGGGGCAGCGGTGGCGGCTGCCCCTCCCGGGCGGCCGCCACAGCCGTGTGTGGGACAATTGGGTGTCAGCCATTGGCAGCCCAAGGAGTTCGTTTTGGCCGTAGTATCAACGCCAGCCACGCTGGAACGTGCCGTCCCGGCCATGGATAACGCCGAGGTGCTGCGCATCCGCAACGACTTCCCGGTCCTTGACCAACTGGTCAACGGGCAGCCGCTGGTGTACCTGGACTCGGGGGCCACCTCGCAGAACCCGTTGAGCGTCATCGAAGCCGAGCAGGAGTTCTACGAACAGCGGAACGCCGCCGTTCACCGGGGTGCCCACCACCTGGCGGTGGAGGCAACGGAAGCCTTCGAGGATGCCCGGCAGACCATGGCCGACTTCATCGGCGCCGACTACGTGGAAACCATCTGGACGTCGAACGCCACCGAGGGCTTGAACCTGCTGTCCTACGCACTGTCCAATGCCGGGCTGTGGGCGGCCCAGGGGCGCGGGGACCAGGCGCTGAAGGGATTGGCGCTGAAGCCCGGCGATGAGATCGTGGTGACGGAAATGGAGCACCACGCCAACCTGATTCCGTGGCAGGAACTGGCATTCCGCACCGGGGCCACCCTCCGCTTCATACCCATCGCGGATGATGGCAGCCTCCGCATGGACCAGGCCGCGGCCATAATTGGCCCACGCACCAAGGTCCTTGCCTTCACCCACGCCTCCAACGTCCTGGGAATTATCAACCCGGTGCAGGAACTGGCGGCCCTGGGGCACGACGCCGGCGCCCTGGTGGTCCTGGACGCCTGCCAGTCCGCGCCGCACTTGCCCCTGGACGTCAACGAGCTGGACGTGGACTTCGCGGTCTTCTCCGGCCATAAGATGCTTGCCCCCACCGGAATCGGGGTGCTGTACGGCCGGCAGGAGCTCCTGGACATCCTGCCGCCGTTCCTCACTGGCGGATCGATGATCACCACGGTCACCATGGAACGGGCGGAGTACCTTCCGGCGCCCCAGCGTTTTGAGGCCGGGACCCAGCGCATTTCCCAGGCAATTGCCCTCGCGGCCGCCGCCAACTACCTGACCGAAACGGGGCTGGACCGCATCCACCGGTGGGAGGCAGACCTTGGCCAGCGCATGGTGGCGGGCCTGGAAGGCATCCCCGGTATCCGGGTCCTGGGCCCGGCCGCTGGGAAGGAACGGATTGGCCTTGCCGCGTTCGACGTCGAAGGTGTCCATGCCCACGACGTGGGGCAGTTCCTGGACTCCCGCGGCATTGCCGTCCGAGTGGGGCACCATTGCGCCCAGCCGCTGCACCGGCGCCTTGGCCTGACCGCCACCACCCGCGCCAGCGCCTACCTCTACAACACCACCGACGACGTGGACCGCTTCCTTGAAGCCGTGGCCGGCGTCCGGGCCTACTTCCGCGCCTAGCGGAGAACACGAAAGGTGACATCATGAGCCTTGACCAGCTGTACCAGCAGATCATCCTTGACCACTCAAAGGCCCGCCACGGCAGCGGCCTGGCCGCCACGGAAGCGCCGGAGGGCACGTCCACCGGGCAATCCCACCAGCTTAACCCGGTGTGCGGGGACGAGGTCACGCTCCGGCTTGCGGTCCAGGAGGGCAAAGTGGCCCAGATTGCCTGGGACGGGGCCGGCTGCTCCATTTCCATGGCGTCCGCATCTGTCCTGTCCGACCTCGCCGAAGGCATGACGGTGGCCGAACTCCATGAAGTTATCGACAGCTTCCGGGAAGTCCTGCGCTCCAGGGGCAAGGTCCACGCCGATCCCGAACTGCTGGGGGACGCCGCCGCCTTCGAGGGAGTGGCCCGCTACGCGGCCCGGGTCAAGTGCGCCATGATTTCCTGGGTGGCAGCCGAGGACGCGCTCAACCAGGCAGCGTGAGCCGGACAGCAAACAGCCCGGGCTTTCCCCGCTCAGGAGGGAAGCCCGGGCTGTTTCGTGCCAACACGGGTTGCAGCGGGGTCAGCCAAGCAGGCTGAGGACCCCGATCACGGCGGTGGCCAGCCCGAGCACCATGGAGATGCCCACCAGCACCACGTGCACGGTCAGGAACTTCGTTGCCTTGCCGGCGGCATCACGGGCGCGCGGATCCTTCATGACGCGGCGCAGGAACTGCGGCCACACCACCAGCGACCAAACGCCGGCAACAATGAGGACGAGCGCGGCGAAGACGGGAAGCTGCACGGGCTAGTGGCTTTCCAGCCAGGCCTGCGCCTGGGCGGCCTGCAGGTTCAGGGCCTTGGCCACCATGGGCTCGGCGGCGTCGGCGATCTTGCCGCCGAGGAACGGCACGGAGGACTTCACGGCGCCCTCAAGTTCCACGCGGGTTCCGCCGGCGTCGGCCACCAGCCGCTGGACGGCGGTGACGTCCACGGGAGCGCCGGCGATCTTCAGCGAGATGTTGCTCTGGCGTGACCCGTCCGCCGCGGGTGCTTCCCAGTTCTCCACCTGGGTCACCTTGAGGTTTTCGCCAACGAACTTCCGGGCGATTTCGGGCAGCCGGGTGGTGGGCAGGGTGCGTACGGAGGTGGTGTTGAAAGCCCCGGCGATGTCGCCGTCCACGGTGAAGGACTCGAGGCTGCCACCCACCAGCTGGCTGACGTGGCGCTGGAAATCCTCGTTCACCAGCACAGCGGCAACGCTGTCAACGGGGTGCGGAAGGGTGGTGGTTGCGCTCAGCGCCATGGGTCCTCCTGGGACGTGGGGAACGGATTAAGCCTCCAACATCCTACGGGGTGGTGGCCGCGGGCTCCGCATCGGCCAGTTTCCGGGCGGTGGTGGTGATGTTGCGGGCCATGGCCGGGAAGATCAGGCTGTGGAACGGCAGGACGGCGAGCCAGTACAGCCTGCCGCTCAGTCCCTTGGGGAAGAAGATGGCGCGCTGCCGGTAGCGGCTGCCCGTCCCGTCAGGTTCCACGGAGAGCTCCAGCCAGGCACGTCCGGGGGCACGCATTTCGGCGCGCAGCCGGAGCAGCCTGCCGCGCTCGATCCGTTCCACCCGCCACCAGTCCACTACCTCTCCCGCGGCGAGGGTGTGGGGATGCCGGCGCCCGCGCAGCAGCCCGGCCCCGCCGGTCAGCTTGTCCAGCCAGCCCCGGACCTGCCACGCCAGCGGCAGCGAGTACCAGCCGTTGCGCCCGCCAATGCCTTCGATGACCGTCCACACGTGGGCCGGGTCCACGTCGCCGTGGAACGTCCGTTCGTCGATGTACACCTTGTGTCCGGCCCACTCCGGGTCACTGGGCAGGGGGTCGGAATCCGCGCCGGCATTGGCCCAGGTGGTCTCCACCTGTCCGTCCCGCTCCTTGCCCAGTGCCAGGGCCACGGCGGTCCGGTACGGGGTCAGGCCGCCGTCGGGCAGCGGGATGTACTGGTCGATGTCGTGCTCGTTGGACACCGCGTCGTGCTGGAGTGACTGGACCAGCGGGACCGCCATGGACCACGGGATGGGCGTGGTCAGCGCCACCCAGATGCCTGCCAGCTTGGGCGCAGGGATGGGCAGCGCCAGCACCACCCGGTAGGGCAGGCCTGCTTCCGCAGAGTATTCCTGCATCATCCTGGCGTAGGTCAGCACCTGCCGGCAGCCGATATCGAACGTCCTGTTGATGGTGCCCTCCAGGGACGCGGCAGCAACCAGGTAGTACAGGACGTCGCGGACGGCGATGGCTTCGATCCGGTTGCGCACCCAACTGGGCGCCGGCATCAGTGGCAGCGTTTCGGAGAGGTGCCGGATCATCTCGAAGGAGGCGGAGCCGGAGCCGATCACCACGCCTGCCTGGAACACCACGGCGTCCACCGGGCTGTCCAGGAACACCTTGCCTACGGCCTCGCGCGAGCGCATGTGGGTGGAGAGTTCCACCCCTTGAGGGTGCAGGCCGCCCAGATAGACGATCCGTTGCACTCCCGCGGCAGCGGCAGCGTCCGCGGCGGTCCTGGCCATCGCCTTTTCCTTCGCTTCGAACCCGGCCCCGGCCGCCATGGAGTGGACCAGGTAGTAGAAGACGTCGACGCCGGACAGCGCTTCGCGGAGGGCGTCGCCGTCGTCGAGGCTGCTTTGCACCACCTCCACTTTGTCGCGCCAGGGGACGCCGGCGATCTTGTCGGGGGAGCGGACCAGCACCTTCACCGTGTGGCCGGCTTCGAGCAGCTTGGGCACAAGCCGGCCGCCGATGTAGCCGGTGGCCCCGGTAACGAGGACGGTCCTGGGTGTTGGCGTGGCACTCATTGCGGTCATGCTGGCTCCTGTTCGTCCCTTGGAATTCGCAGCGGCTGCCCTTACGGACTGCTGCGCTGCGGGAAAAGGCTGCGGAAATGGCTCGACGTTGCCAGCCTAGATCCATTCCCGCGCAGATGGTTCCGTGCCGGCAGGCCGTTCCTGCGCGGTAGGCTGGAAGCTCCCCGGGATTCGCAGCGAATTTCGGGTTTTCGCGTTGCCTGCTTGCTTTCGCTGAACACCACAGGAGCTTCTGCCATGAGTCTTCCCGGCCAGTCCGCCGCCGGCACATCCAGCACCGGAACGTCCGGCGCGGCCCCGTCGCTGGACGGGCTGCGCCGCGCTCTGGAACCGGACCAGACGTTCGCCCGTGTCGGGGCGGAGGCAGCGCGGGGCTTCGCCGTGCGCAGCCAGGACTACCAGGTCAGCGCCCCCGCCGGCCTGCGTCCGGTGCTGCTGGCGGAGATGGCGGACGGGCTCGCCGCCGCCGTGGCAGGACAGGCCGACGCCGCGGGGCCGGGCGTCGTGCTCGCTGTCACCGCCACGGGCCGTGAAGCGGAGGACCTGTCCGCAGCCCTGCGCGCCTACCTGCCCGCGGATTCGGTGGCCGAGTTTCCCAGCTGGGAGACCCTCCCGCACGAGCGCCTTTCCCCGCGTTCGGACACCGTGGGGCGCCGGCTGTCAGTGCTGCGCCGCCTGGCACATCCGGAAAGTTCGACGGCGGCCCGGCTGCGCGTCGTCGTCGCTCCCGTCCGCGCCGTGGTCCAGCCCGTGGTGGCCGGCCTGGGCGACCTGGTCCCCGTCACCCTCAAGGTGGGCCAGGATGTTCCGTTCACCAGCGTGGTGAAGAGCCTCGCCGACGCTGCCTACGCCCGGGTGGACATGGTGACGCACCGCGGCGAGTTCGCGGTCCGCGGTGGCATCATCGACGTCTTCCCGCCCACGGAGGACCACCCCATCCGGGTGGAGTTCTTCGGCGATGAAGTGGACCAGATGCGCTGGTTCGCCGTGGCCGACCAGCGCTCGCTGTCCGCCCCGGGCATCCACCACCCCACCGAACTGCACGCCCCGCCCTGCCGCGAAATTTTGATCACACCCTCCGTAATGTCCCGCGCCGCCACGCTGAAATCCCAGCTTCCAGCCGCCGCGGACATGCTGGAGAAGATCGCCGGCGGCATCGCGGTGGAAGGCATGGAGTCGCTGGCGCCGGTCCTGGTGGACGCGATGGTGCCGTTCGTGGACCAGCTGCCGGCCGATTCCATCGCCGTGGTGATTGAACCGGAGAAGGTGCGCACCCGAGCCCACGACCTCGCCGCCACCAACGAGGAATTCCTCGAGGCAGCCTGGTCCACCGCGTCCGACGGCGGGGCCGCACCTTTGGACCTCAGCTCCCAGGCCAGTGCGGCGCTTCATTCGGCGAGCTTCCGGTCGCTGGCCGAAACCCGAGGCTCGGCCCTGGCGCACGGCGTGTCCTGGTGGTCCATTACCTCACTGGCTCAGGATGCGGAACTGCTGCCGGAGATCGATGTCCTGAACCTGCACGCCCGTGAACCCCGCGGCTACCAGGGCGACGTTGCGGAGATGATGGACTTCATCGGATCGCACGTCCGTGACCAGTGGCGGATCGTGGTGGCCACTGAGGGCCCAGGGCCCGCGCAGCGCCTGGCGGAACTCTTCCACGAAAACGACATCCCCTGCGCCCGCGTCGACCGCCTTGACCACGAGCCCCAGGCTGGCATCATCGAGGTGACCACCGCCGCCGTCGGACGTGGCTTTGTCCTGGACGGGCTCAAACTTGGCCTGCTCACCGAAGCCGACCTGCTGGGCCGGACCTCCGCCGGGTCCACCAAGGACATGCGCCGGATGCCCTCCAAGCGGCGCAACGCCGTGGACCCCCTGCAGCTGGTCGCGGGGGACCACGTGGTCCACGAACAGCACGGCATCGGCCGGTTCGTGGAACTCATCCAGCGCAAGGTGGCGGGCGGCGGCGACGGCGTCCGGGAATACCTGGTGCTGGAATACGCACCCGCCAAGCGCGGCGCGCCCGGCGACCGCCTGTTCGTCCCCACGGACCAGCTGGACCAGGTGACCCGCTATGTCGGTGGCGACACCCCGGTCCTGAGCAAGATGGGCGGCGCCGACTGGGCCAGCACCAAGTCCAAGGCCCGCAAAGCCGTCAAGGAGATCGCCGGTGAACTGATCCGGCTGTACTCAGCCCGCATGGCCTCCCGCGGCCACGCCTTCGGCCCCGACACCCCCTGGCAGCGCGAACTGGAGGAAGCCTTCCCCTACGTGGAAACTCCGGACCAGCTGACCACCATCAACGAGGTCAAGGCGGACATGGAGCGGGAGATCCCCATGGACCGGCTGGTATCCGGCGACGTGGGCTACGGCAAGACCGAGATCGCGGTGCGCGCTGCGTTCAAGGCCGTGCAGGACGGCAAGCAGGTGGCCGTGCTGGTGCCCACCACGCTGCTGGCCCAGCAGCATTACGAGACCTTCACCGAACGGTTCTCCGGCTTCCCCCTCCGCGTCAAGCCGCTGTCCCGGTTCCAGTCTGCGAAGGAGTCCAAGGAAACCGCCGAGGGCGTCAAGAGCGGCGCCGTGGACGTGGTGATCGGCACCCACCGGCTGCTCTCCAAGGACTTCGAATTCAAGGACCTTGGCCTGGTGATCGTGGACGAGGAGCAACGGTTTGGCGTGGAACACAAGGAAGCGCTCAAGAAGATGCGGACCAACGTGGACGTCCTGGCCATGAGCGCCACCCCGATTCCCCGCACCCTGGAGATGTCCCTGACCGGCATCCGGGAAACGTCCACCCTGGCCACCCCGCCGGAGGAACGGCACCCGGTGCTGACCTATGTGGGCCCGTACACGGACAAGCAGACCTCCGCCGCCATCCGCCGCGAACTGATGCGCGAGGGACAGGTGTTCTTCGTCCACAACCGGGTCTCCACGATTGAGCGCACCGCCGCGAAGATCCGCGAACTGGTGCCTGAGGCCCGGGTGGAGGTGGCGCACGGCAAGATGTCCGAGAGCCGGCTGGAGCAGATCATCGTGGACTTTTGGGAGAAACGGTTCGATGTCCTGGTCTGCACCACCATCATCGAGACCGGGCTGGACATCTCCAACGCCAACACTTTGATCGTGGACGGCGCGGACAAGTACGGCCTGTCCCAGCTGCACCAGCTCCGCGGCCGCGTGGGCCGTGGCCGTGAACGCGCCTATGCCTACTTCCTGTATCCGTCAGAGAAACCTTTGGGCGAGGTGGCGCTGGAACGGCTCAAGGCCGTGGCCGCGCACAACGAACTGGGCGCCGGCATGCAGCTGGCCATGAAGGACCTGGAAATCCGCGGTGCCGGCAACCTGCTGGGCGGGGAGCAGTCCGGCCACATCCAGGGGGTTGGCTTCGACCTGTACATCCGCCTGGTGGGCGAGGCCGTGGCGGACTTCCGCGGCGAAGCCGAAGAGAAGGCCGCGGAAATGAAGATCGAGCTGCCGGTCAACGCGCACCTGCCGCACGACTACGTTCCCGGTGAACGGCTGCGCCTGGAGGCGTACCGGAAGCTCGCCGCCGCCCTCACCAACGAGTCCATTGACGAGGTCCAGGCGGAGCTCGTGGACCGCTACGGCGAGTTGCCGCTGCCCGCGCAGAACCTGGTGGAAGTGGCACGGTTCCGTGTCGCCGCCCGCGAGGCTGGCCTCTCCGACGTGGCCCTGCAGGGCAACTTCATCAAGTTCTCCCCGGCATCGCTCCCGGAGTCCAGGACCATGCGGCTGAACCGGATGTATCCGGGGTCGCAGTCCAAGCCGGCCATGGACGCCATCCTCATTCCCAAGCCCAAGACGGCACGGATCGGCGGCAGGGACCTCCAGGACGCCGAGATCCTGGAATGGGCCAACGGCGTCATCCGGAACATCTTTTCCGACGCCCCGCTGGCGGTGGGTTAGCACTTGATGGGAGGACACCACGCCGCGTCGGGAGCCGCGGCGTGGGTAGCTGTTGCGTCCACCGGCCCATACACCCTGGGCTGGTACCCGCTGGACCCCACGGGCATCCTTATCGGCGGCATGGCCACGGCCGGCACCGCGCTGGTGTGCGACTGGGACCACCGGTCCAGCACGGTGGCCCATTCGCTGCCGCCGCTGTCCAACGTGATCGCCCGGGGCATTGAGAACGCCAGCGGCGGCCACCGGCAGGGCACGCATTCCATCCTGGGGGCGGCGTTCTTCGTGTTCCTCGCCGGCCTGGCATCGCAGGTCCACCTGGACACCGGCTGGGGACGGCTGTCCATTGGCGCCGGGCTGCTGTGCATGTTCCTGATCAACATCGCGGCCAAGGCTCTGAAGCTCTTTCCCAAGAGCGGCTTCATCTCCAACTGGATCTTCGCCCTGGTCATGGCTGGCCTGGTCACGGCCTATGCACCGGAACAGTGGACCTGGCTGCCCACGTCCATGCTGATCGGGGTGGTGGTGCACATCGTCGGGGACCTCATCACCACCGGGGGAGTGCCGCTGCTGTGGCCACTGGTGGTCCGGTCGCCGAAGATGCTGCGCCGGCTGCCCTTGTTGCGGAGTGTCTGGCGTGCCAACGGCGCGCTGTCCGTTCCACTGCTGGGCCGGGCGGGTTCCAAGCGGGAATGGCTGGTGCTGATCCCGGTCAGTGCCTACGCCATGGTGGGGATGTCCGTGGCCGGCTGGGCCATCGCCCAGCACCACTGGGGCCGGGTAGCGGCGGCCGCGGGGGCGTGGATCAAGCTTTGGTTCTAGCCGCCGGAACCAGGCCCCAGCAGATAAGGGAGGGACCCCGGACAGTGTCCGGGGTCCCTCCCTGTGCTGCGTCCAGGGTCTTTAGTGCTCGCCGGCGGAGTCCGAGCGGCCAAAGATGGTCTGCGGAAGCCAGAACGCGAGGGCGAAGAGGAGCAGGCACACGGCCATGGGCCACGGGTTGTCCAGGGTGAGGAAGGACAGCGAGTAGATGGCGCCGAGGAACAGGGCGAAGCAGACCACGAACAGGATCACGCTGGTGGCGAGGTTGTTTTCGTTCTGCGGGGTCCGGACGGTCTCCTTGTTGGACGCCGTGTCCCTGCTGGACGCGTTGATCTGGCTGGACATGTGTTCCTCCTCGGCCCTAAAGGGCATGATCTGTGGCGGCTTCCGGCCAAGGTCAGTAAGCGGCTGAACCCTGTTCACCCTTGACGATGGCAATTCCGGAGCTGGCACCAATTCGTGTTGCACCTGCTGCAATCATAGCCTGAGCATCTGCCAGGGACCGTACGCCGCCGGAGGCCTTGACTCCCACGTCCGGGCCCACGGTCCGGCGCATCAGGGCCACATCCTCAACCGTCGCGCCCCCGCCGTTGAAGCCCGTTGAGGTCTTCACGAAGTCGGCGCCGGCCTCCACGGCCGCTTGGCACGCCAGTACCTTCTGCTCGTCGGTCAGGAGGGCTGTTTCGATAATGACTTTCAGGATGGCGCCGCCCGCGTGGACCGTCTCAGCCACCGCGGCGATGTCCTCGACGAGGGCGCCCTTGTCACCGGCCCGCGCGGCAGCGATGTTGATCACCATGTCCACCTCCGCCGCGCCGTCCAGGACCGCGCCGCGGGCTTCGAATGACTTCACATCCGTGGGTGTGGCCCCCAGGGGGAAGCCCACCACGGAACAGGTGAGGACGCCTGAACCCCGAAGTGCCGTGGTGACCGTCTTGACCCAGACCGGATTGACGCAGACCGACTTGAAGCCATATTCGGCGGCTTCCGCGCAAACCTTCAGCACATCGGCTTCAGAGGCTTCGGGCTTGAGCAGCGTGTGGTCGATGTAGGAGGCGATGTCCGCGGGCCGGCCCGGATCGGCGGTGCCTGCGTGAACGGTGGCTTCGTTGCTCATGATGGTCCTCTCGGAGGGCCTTGTGGGCCCGGCGTTGACTCGGTTTCGGGAACCATCTTGTCACAGCGGGCCGCGCCGCAGCAGGCCCCACGCAGGAGGCCCGCAGGCGGGCATGGGCGCTCAGGCCGCCTGCAGGGCCGGGGCCTCCGCCGCGGCACTCAACAACTGGGTGGCGCAGGCACCTGCCGCCGAAGCCGCCGCCACCAGCAGCCCCAGCCGCACGCCGTCGAACGCCGCCGCATCCCCAATCGCCCAGATCCCCTGGACGGACGTGCGGTAGTCCCGGCTGATCACGATGCCGCCCCCGGGTGCAGTCTGCAGCCCCGCGCTGGCGGCCAGGCCGTCGCGGGACACCCGCTCCTCCGCCATCACCACCAGGTCGCCGGTCATGCTGCTGCCATCCTCGAAGACGACGGCGGACGCGGCCTGCCGGGCGGATGTGCCGGACACAACGGCGGGGATGATGGCGGCGGGGCGGGCAGTGGTGCGAATGGGCCGCACGCCTTTGGCGCGCAGCACGGCTTCGGCCTGCCCGGCTGCCGCGCCGGTGCCCACCAGGATTCCCACCGGACGCCGTCCCAGCTCCCGGGCCACCTTTTGCACACCCTTCGCGACCCGCGGTGCGTCGTCGATGGTGGCATAGTTCAGGCATTGCGCGGCACCGTCCACCGGGCCTGCCACCGGGGCCGATCCGGTAGCGATGACCAGGTGGTCGTAGGCGAACTCCATGCCGTCGGCAGTGGCTACGGTGCGGTTGGCAGGGTCGATGTGGCTGGCAGGCTGGCCAAACCGCACGGACACCTGGGGCAGCATGGCAAGCTCCAGCAGCTCTTCGGGGGTGTCATCGCGGTTGCTCAGCACGGTGACGGTCCCGGTGAACCGGGCGCGGTCCAGCTGCGCTACAAGGGCCTGGGCCGCGGGGCCGGCACCCGCAATGACAATGCGGGTTGCGGTGGAGGTGGACGTTGAGGATGCCGGAGCGGACATGTGCTGGCCCTTTCGCTGGCGGCCGGTAAGCGGCCGGAACTTCGTGATGGAACACAGCGTAGGCCCGCGTCTTTTCCGGGGTGTTTCCCCGCAGTTGCTGTTCAGCGGGCCCGTGTTCGCCAGTATTTACCGGCCGGTAACAGAACCCGTGACGCATCTCTCATTCATCAGCCCGCCGACACAAAAGCCCTGGCCCCGGTCACCTAGACCCGGATCCGGTACCCGCGCTTCACCACGGTTTCAATCAGCTTGCCGTCCGGCAGCGAGGACCGCAGGCGGCTCACGGTCATGTCCAGGGCGTGCACCGAGCCGCGCAGCTCCAGCAGGTCGGACAGCGATTCGCGGGACAGGACCGCGCCGCCCGCGCCCAGCAGTGCACGCAGGAGCAGCAGGGGAGCGGGCGCCAGTTCCACCTGCTGGCCGTCGATGCGCAGGCTGCGTCCCCGCAGTTCGATGCTTCCGGAGCGGGTATCCAGCCGCCGGACGTGGTTCAGCGCCAGGTGCTCGCACACCAGCCGGATCAGCGCACCCATCCGGAAGCGCTCCGGGATCAGCGGCGTTATGCCCGCGTCCAGCAGGGGCTGGGCCGTGACGGGACCCACCACGGCCGTGGTGACATTCAGTTTCAGGCTCTCCACCAGCTGCTTGTAGAGCCCCATCTCATGGGCCGTGCTCCACATGGCGTCCACGGCGGGGGCGCTGGTGAAGGTCAGGACGTCCAGGTTCCCGGTGCAGGCGGCGTCGATGAGCCGCGGAAGCCGGTCCTCGCCGTCGGGCTTGACCCAGCGGTAGGGCGTGACGGTCAGGACGGTGGCGCCGGACATCCGCAGCCGTTCGATCTGGCGGACGTCGGTGTAGCCATGCAACTGCATGGCCACAGTCTTGCCCCGGACGCCTTCAGCCAGGAGCATGTCCACCAGGGTGGAGGTGGTTTCGTCGCTGCTGATCCCGACGTCGGCAAGGCCGGCAGCGCGCACCGCACCGCGGGCCTTTGGTCCACGGACGAACATGCGGCAGCTGCCCAGCGTTTCCAGCAGTTCGTCGCCAATTCCGAAGGAATCCGCGGCCTCGCACCAGCGGCGCATGCCATACGCCGTGGTCGCGATGCAGAGATCGGGCTTGGCGGCGATGATGGCCCGCGTGTCCTCGATGAGGCGCATGTCCTCCTGGACCGGGGCGATCTTCAGCGCAGGGGCGTGCAGCACTTCGGCGCCGCGCCGCTCCAGGGCTTCGATGAGGTCGCGGGAGCGCCGGTCCGAGGTGACGCCGATGCGGAATCCCTCCAGCGGCGACTCCGCGGCGTCAGTGGCTTCTTCAGCCTGCGTGGGTTCGGCCGGTGCAAGTGCAGTCATGGGGGTCAATCCTTTCATGATCCCAGCAGCGAGGCTGCCAGCCTGTCCAGGTCGGCTGCCGCACCGGCGTGCTGCCGGTTGGCTTCCGCCACCCGCACCACTTCGCCGATGACCAGTACGGCCGGGTTGCTGCAGCCGGCCGCGGCCGAGGTGATGGTGCCGAGGTCTGCGATGGTGGTGCGCTGGCCCGGCCGGTACCCGCGTTCCACCACGGCCATGGGCATGTCCGGGCGCATGCCGGCGCGGCGCAGCCCTGCCGCAAGCTGGTGGAGGGTGCCAATGCCCATCAGCACCACGATGGTGCCGCCCAGCCCGGCAAGGTGGTGGTGCTCCTCTTCGGTAAGCGGTGCATGCCCGGAAACCACAGTGAACATGTGGCTGACTTCCCGGTGGGTGACCGGGATGCCGGCCGCGGCCGGGACGGAGATGGCGCTGGTAACGCCGGACACCACGTGCACTTTGACGCCGGCGGCCACGCACGCGGCAACTTCCTCTCCGCCCCGGCCGAAGACGTACGGGTCCCCGCCCTTGAGGCGCACCACGTTGTTGCCGGCCAGGGCGCTTTCGACCATCAGTTTTTCGATGTCCGACTGGCTGACTTTGTGGTGCCCGGGCTTCTTTCCGACGTCCACGAGTTCGCCGGAGGTCAGCAGCGGCAGTTCCTGGTACGGGGCCAGCCGGTCGTAGAAGACGACGTCGGCATCGCGGAGTGCCTTGACCGCAGCCACGGTGAGCAGGTCACCGGTGCCGGGGCCGCCGCCCACCAGGGTGACGTGGCCGGCCGGGCCGGCGGCGGGCTCGGCAGCGACAGGGATGCCGGCGTGCCGGCAGCGGTCCAGGAAGGCGTCCCAGCCGTGCTGTCCGTCCTCGACGGCGGCGACCAGGAACAGCCGCTCCGGCACGTGGACGAGCCGCGCCTCGGCGGGGCTTCCAAGGCGGTGGACGACGGCGCCCGCGGCTTCGTACCGGCGTACCGCCTGCCGCGCGGCATCAGGGGCGCCGGCCACCAGGACGTTCCGGCCGGTGAGGTCGATACTGAGCTGCATGGTTATGCCTCGTTTCCAGGGGTTTCCGTGGTGGCGGAGCGGACCGGGATGGAAGCACCGATCAGGACCTTGCCTTTTTCCTCCGGGGTGGCGGGGCGCATCTGGCCGCGCTCATCCGGGACGAAGGTGATGGAGTCGTCCTTCTGGTCGGGTGCATTGACGAAGGAACGGAACCGGCGCAGGCGTTCGGGGTCCTTGAGGGTGTCGGCCCATTCATCCACGTACGTGTCCACGTGCTTGGCCATCGCGGCTTCCAGGTCCTCGGCGATGCCCAGGGTGTCCTTCACCACCACGTCCTCGACGTGCTTGATGCCGCCGTCGAGCTCTTCCTGCCAGCGGGCCGTGCGCTGCAGGCGGTCGGCCGTGCGGATGTAGTACATGAAGTAGCGGTCGATGTACTTGATCAGGGTTTCGTCGTCCAGGTCCTTGGCCAGCAGCTGGGCGTGGGCGGGGGTGGCCCCGCCGTTGCCGCCGACGTAGAGGTTCCAGCCGTCGGCGGTGGCGATGACGCCCACGTCCTTGCCGCGGGCCTCGGCGCATTCGCGGGCGCAGCCGGAGACGCCCATCTTGAGCTTGTGCGGGCTCCGCAGGCCGCGGTAGCGCAGCTCCAGCTGGATGGCCATGGCCACCGAGTCCTGGACACCGAACCGGCACCAGGTGGACCCGACGCAGGACTTCACGGTGCGCAGGCTCTTGCCGTAGGCCTGGCCGGATTCAAAACCGGCGTCCACCAGTTCCTTCCAGATCTCCGGCAACTGCTCCAGCCGGGCACCGAACATGTCGATCCGCTGGCCGCCGGTGATCTTGGTGTACAGGTTGTATTTTTCGGCGACGGCGGCGATGACGCCGAGCTTCTTCGGAGTGATCTCGCCGCCGGCGATGCGGGGGACCACCGAGTAGGTGCCGTCCTTCTGCATGTTGGCCAGGGCGCGGTCGTTGGTGTCCTGCAGCGTGCCGCGGCCGGCGTCCAGGACGTAGGCGCTGTTCTGGCTGGCCAGGATGTTGGCGATGGTGGGCTTGCAGATGTCGCAGCCCGCGCCGGTGCCGTACTTGGCCATGATCTCCTCGAAGGAGGTCAGCTCCAGGACGCGGATGGCATCGAACAGCTCCTGCCGGGACAGTTCAATGTGCTCGCACAGGGCCTTGGAGACCTCGACGCCGGACTTGGTCAGCTCGGTTTCCAGCAGCTTCTTCAGCATCGGCACACAGGAGCCGCACTGGGTGCCGGCGCGGGTGCAGCCCTTCAGCTCACCGAGTTCCTGGACGGGGGCATTGCCCTCGCAGGCGCCGCAGCCGTTGATGGCGTCGCGGATGGTCCCCGCGGTGACGTTGTTGCAGGAGCACAGGGTGGCGTCGTCGGGAAGCTCGGTTTCGGGAGCCTCGCCGCCGCCCGCCGCGGAGAGGAAGGCGCCGGGCTCGGCCGGAAGTTCGCGGCCCAGGAGCGGGCGCAGGCTCATGTACGGCGAGGCGTCGCCGACGAAGATGCCCCCCAGGAGGGTTTTGGCGTCATCGGTGGTGACGATCTTCTGGTAGACCCCGCGGGCGGGGTCGGCGTAGACGATTTCCAGGGCGCGTTCGGTCCGGGCGAAGGCGTCGCCGAAGCTCGCAACGTCCACGCCGGAGAGCTTGAGTTTGGTGGCGGTGTCGAAGCCGGGGAACGTGGCGTCGCCGCCGTGGAGCCGGTCGGCCACGATCTCGGCCATGGTGTTCGCGGGGGCCACCAGGCCAAGGCACATGCCGCCGAAGTTGGCCACCTCGCCGATGGCCCAGATGCCCGGTACTTCGGTGGCGCAGAAATCGTTGATGACCACCCCGCCGCGGGGGCCCAGGCTGAAGAGCTGGTCTTCGCCCTCAGCGGCGCGGAAGAGTTCGTCGCGGGGTTTGACGCCGACGGCGACAATCACCAGGTCTGCCGGGATGACGCGCTCGTCAGCCATCAGGACTCCGGTGACCTGGCCGTCGTCATCCGTCAGAATTTCGGACGGGAACACGCCGCCGTGGACTTCGAAGCCCTTGGCCGCGATGAGCCGGCCCAGGGCCTGGCCGGCGCCCTCGTCCAGCTGCGTGTTCATGAGCCAGGGCGCACCGTTGATGACCACGGGGGTGGCGCCGAGCTGCTCGGTGCCGGCGGCCGACTCGAGGCCCAGGAGCCCGCCGCCGATGGTCACCGCGTTGATCTTGCGGCCAAGCTTTGCCGTCAGTTCGGCAATGGCTTTGTTGATGGCCCACACGTCCTCGAGCGTCCGGTACACGTGGGCGTGCTCACCGCCGGGGATGGGCAGGCGCACAGCGTCCGAGCCCGTGGCCACCACCAGTTCGTCATATTCGTACGTGTTGCCGGCGGCCGTCTCCACGGTCCTGGCGTCGGCGTTGACCTTCACGACGCGCTCGCCGGTCTTCAGGGCCAATGACCCGTGGTCCCACATGGAAGCGGTACCCAGGGTCAGGTCCACGCCGGCATCGGTGAGGGCCTTGGAAAGTGCCACCCGGTCGTAGGGGAGGTGCGCTTCCTCGGTGAGGACCGTGACATGCCAGCCGTCGAGGCCGCGGGCATGCATGGCGTCCGCAAAACGGTGGGCCGCGGGGCCGCCGCCGGCGACGACGATGCGGCGCGGTGTCTCTGTGCTTGAAGTCTGTTCGGTCACTGTGGGCCTTTCGCATGGGCCGCAGACGGTGCTCTGCAGCTTGTGCCTCCAGCCTAGGAAGGGGCAGTTTCGCCTCAGTTTCCCATTTGTTTCGTCAACTTAACTTCTGCATCACGAACGCATTTCCGCCCGCGTTAGGTCTCTTTTACGCGCCGGACACATTCACCGCACCCCTTTGAAACACCCGGACCATAGCGTGGGACACGGCCGCAAAAGCTGCCAATGCAAGGGACAACAGGCACAGGGAAAGGAGCCGGACATGACGGCAACACTTGAACTTGGGGCGCTCGCCGCCGAATCAGACACCGCCGGGTTCGGGACCGGCTGGCACCGTGTCTGCATGGTGGATGACCTCGAACCGGCATGGGGTGAGGCAGCACTGGTGGCAGGCCGCCAGGTGGCGCTCTTCCGCACCGGCCCCAGCGAAGTCTTCGCCGTGGCGCACCAGGACCCGGCCACGGGAGCCCACGTCATGGCCCGCGGCATCCTCGGTTCCAAGGGGACCCGCCCCACCATCTCCTCACCGTTGCACAAGGAGGTCTACGACCTCGAAACCGGTGAATGCTTCACGGCCCCGGGCCTGCGGCTGGCAGCCTTCGGCACCCGGGTCAGGGACGGCGTCGTCGAGGTGCAGCTCTGACGCAGGGGAACCCATAAAAACAAAGGAGCAGGTGCCGGGCGTGCAGGAAGCCCGGCACCTTTTGGTAGCTGGGGCCGGCTACAGGCCCAGTGCCTCGCTGACGTCGTGGCGGACCTCATCCAGCGACGCGCGTGCCGCCTGGCGTGCCGCCGGCAGCTCCGCCGCGGAACCCACCTGGTGGATGACCTCCAGGTAGCACTTGAGCTTCGGTTCGGTGCCGCTGGGCCGGATGATCACGCGGGTCAGGTTCCGGGTGATGTAGAGCAGGCCCTCCGTGGGCGGCAGCTGCGCGCTGCCTTCAGCCAGGTCCGTGAAGACCTCCACGGCCGACTGCCCGAACGACTCCGGCGGGGAAACCCGCAGGCGGTTCATCATGGCGTCCAGCAGTCCCAGGTCGGCGACCCTGATGCTGAGCTGGTCGCTGGCGTGCAGGCCGTGCTGGAGGTACAGCTCGTCCAGGGTGTCGAAGACCGTCTTGCCTGCGGCTTTGGCGGTGGCTGCGAGTTCGGCAATCAGGACTGCGGCGGAAATGCCGTCCTTGTCCTTGACCTGCTCCGGCGCCACACAGTAGCCCAGCGCCTCCTCATAGCCGTAGACCAGCCCGGGGACCCGGGAAATCCACTTGAATCCGGTCAAAGTCTCCTCGTGGGCCAGCCCGGCCGCCGCGGCGATCCGTGCCAGCAGGCGCGAGGAAACAATCGAATTGGCGAACACGCCGCGGCCGTCCGTCTCCACTGCGGTGTCACCGTCGGCGAGCCGGGCCACCATGTGGGCGCCCAGCAGGGAGCCCACTTCGTCGCCCCGGAGCATGCGCCACGCCCCGGTATCGGGGTCCTTTGCCGCCACGGCAGCCCGGTCCGCGTCGGGGTCGTTGGCGATGACGAGGTCGGCGTCCAGCCGTTCCGCTGCTTCCAGGGCAAGGTCCAGTGCTCCGGGTTCCTCCGGGTTGGGGAAGCTGACCGTGGGGAAATCGGGGTCCGGGTCGGCCTGTTCGGCCACCACGGTGACGTCCGTGAAACCTGCCGCCTTCAGCACTTCCTGCGCTGTTCCGCCGCCCACGCCGTGAAGCGGTGTCAGGACAATCCGGAGGTCCCGTGCCGGAAAGCGGCCGGGCATGGCGAGTGCCGCCGTCGACCGCTGGTAGTTGGCGGCGAGCGAACTGTCCAGGACAGTCCAGCCATCTGCTGCCAGCGCGATGGAGTCCAGGGTCCCCACGGCGCTGATGCGCGCGGCGATTTCGGCGTCGTACGGTGCCACGATCTGGGCGCCGTCGCCATCTGCCGGCACGGCGTGCCGCCCCAAGTACACCTTGTACCCGTTGTCCTGCGGCGGATTGTGGCTGGCGGTGACCATGACGCCGCCGTCGCAGTCCAGGGCGCGGACGGCAAAGGCCAGCAGGGGAGTGGGGAGGGCTGCCGGCAGCATGAACGTCTCGATGCCGGCAGCGGTGAAGATCGCGGCGGTTTCGGCCGCAAAGATGTCCGAGTTGTGGCGGGCGTCATAGCCGACGACGGCGCGCGGCCGGGTGCCCGCGGCAGCCTTGGATACGGCGTCCACCAGGAACGCCGCGAGTCCGGCAGCTGCGCGGCGGACCACCACCCGGTTCATCCGGTTCGGCCCTGGGCCCAGCGCGGCCCGCAGTCCCGCGGTGCCGAACTGCAGTGTGCCGCGGAAGCTGTCTTCCAGTTCCTGCCGGGCCGCCGGATCGCCGTCCTCCGCAAGGCGGACCAGCTCGAGGAGCGATGCCTTCGTTGCGGGGTCCGGGTCCTGGGCAGCCCAATCGCGGGCTTCGGCGAGCAGGCGAAGTTCGGCATCGGAAGACGTCATGGGCATAACGCTATCGTCATTGCCCGCCCACGTGGCGCACCCCGGGCGGCTGGCCCGCTAGAGCCGGGCGATGATGCCGGCCAGCAGCCTGGAAATGCGCGGGCCCGCCGCCTGGCCGGACTCGATGACTTCCTGGTGGCTGAGCGGCTGGGGGCTGATGCCTGCCGCAAGGTTGGTGACCAGCGAAATGCCGAACACTTCCATGCCGGCATGACGCCCCGCGATGGCCTCCAGCGCCGTCGACATCCCGATCAGGTCCGCGCCGATCCGCTTGGCGTACTGCACCTCGGCAGGGGTTTCGTAGTGGGGGCCGGGGAACTGTGCGTAGACGCCCTCGTCCAGGGTGGTGTCCACTTCCCGGGCCAGCCCGCGGATCCTGGGCGAATAGAGGTCCGTCAGGTCCACGAAGGTGGCGCCTTCCAGCGGTGAGGCGGCGGTGAGGTTGATGTGGTCACGGATCAGGACCGGCGTGCCGGGCGTCCAGTCCTCGTTGAGGCCGCCGCAGCCGTTGGTCAGGACCAGGGTGCTGCACCCGGCGGCGGCTGCGGTGCGGATACCGTGCACCACGGCGCGGACGCCCTTGCCCTCGTAGTAGTGCGTGCGGGCGCCCAGGACCAGTGCCCGTTTTCCTTCCTTCGTCAGGATGGAACGGATGGTGCCCACATGGCCCTCCACGGCCGGGGCGTGGAAGCCGGGGACTTCCTCTGCTGACAGGGTGGCGGTGGTCTCGCCGATCAGGTCGGCGGCTTCGCCCCACCCGGAGCCAAGGACCAGGGCGGTGTCGTGGCGGTCCACGCCCGTTTCTTCCGCGATGTAGTCCGCGGCGGCGCGGGCGGCGGCGAACGGGTCGGTGTTCAGGAAGTCTGTTGTACTCACCAGTACAAGTTATCCTGCCGCCCCTGTTGCCCCGGTCACGGCAGGCCCGGAAAGCACCCTGATTTCTTGGTGGTCGGGCCGTCAATGGGAGAGAATGGATGACTGTGACTACGCATCCAGATTTCAGTTCCCCCCGGATCGCAATCCTGGGAGGTGGTCCCGGCGGATACGAAGCTGCCATGGTGGCCGCCTCGCTGGGGGCAACGGTCACCGTGATCGAGCGTGCCGGGCTCGGCGGATCCGCGGTGCTGACCGACGTAGTCCCCTCCAAGACCCTCATTGCCACGGCTGACCTGATGACCCGGGTTGCAGAGGCCGGCGAGCTGGGAGTGAAGTTCGACGTCGACGGCGGCGACTTCGTCCCGGTGATGCACGCCGACCTCAAGCACATCAACCACCGCCTCCTGAACCTCGCCCGCAACCAGTCCCGGGATATCCGCGACGGCCTGGAGAAGCAGGGCGTGCGGATCATCGAAGGCTCCGGACGGCTCCTTGACAGCCACCGGATCGAGGTCCTGACCGCTGACGGTTCCGAGACCGTCGAGGCCGACACCATCCTGCTGGCCGTCGGTGCGCACCCCCGCGAGCTGGAAACGGCACGTCCGGACGGTGAACGGATCCTGAACTGGACCCAGATCTACAACCTTGACGAGCTGCCCGAGGAGCTCATCGTGGTGGGGTCCGGCGTCACCGGCGCCGAATTCGCATCCGCTTACAACGGCCTGGGCTCGAAGGTCACGCTGGTTTCCAGCCGCGACCGCGTGCTGCCCGGCTCGGACGTCGACGCCGCCGTCGTCCTGGAAGAAGTCTTCGAACGCCGCGGTGTGCGGGTCCTGTCCCGCTCCCGTGCCCAAACCGTGGAACGCACGGACGACGGCGTGGTGGTCACCCTCTCCGACGGCACCAAGGTGACGGGCAGCCACTGCCTCCTGTGCCTTGGCTCCATCCCCAACACCGCGGGGATCGGCCTGGAGGAGGCGGGCGTGGCCGTCAGCGAAAGCGGCCACATTAAGGTCGACGGCGTCTCCCGCACCACGGCCCCGAACGTCTACGCCGCCGGTGACTGCACCGGCGTCCTGCCGCTCGCCTCGGTTGCTGCCATGCAGGGACGCATCGCGGTGGCACACTTCATGGGCGACGGCGTCACCCCGCTCAAGCTCCACCAGGTGGCCTCCAATATCTTCACGTCACCGGAAATCGCGAACGTGGGCGTCTCCGAGGCCGAGATCGAGTCCGGTAAGTACCAGGCCGACGTCATCAAGCTCTCCCTGCGCAGCAACGCCCGCGCCAAGATGCGCAACGCCAAGGACGGGTTCGTGAAGATCTTCGCGCGGAAGGGTTCGGGCACTGTGATTGGCGGCGTGGTGGTGGGCCCCAACGCCTCGGAGCTGATCTTCCCCATCTCCATTGCCGTCAAGCAGAAGCTGCACGTGGACGACGTCGCAAGCACGTTCACGGTGTACCCGTCGCTCACCGGATCCATCTCCGAGGCAGCCCGCCGCCTGCACGTCCACATGTAAGGGCCGAAGGGCCCGCATTCGGTGCGCGTTCCGTTGTTACACTCTGCGCATGATTGGGCTTCCCCTGGCGGGAAATGCGCTGGTGCATGCGGGCATGGTGGGGCTGGGCATCGGTGCAGCCCTCTTGTTCTACGCCTATGAGAAGCGCCGCCGTGGCCTCGCCGACCCCCGCTTGTGGCCCATCGCCGGTTTCGCCGTGGCGTTTGGCGCCATCGGGTCGCGGGTCCTCACGTGGGACATCTCGCGGCAGGTTTCCCTGGCCGACTGGTGGGGCAACGGAGACAGGAGCATCCTTGCCGGCCTGGTGGGTGCCTGGTTCGGCGTCCACCTTGGCAAGCGCCTCACCGGTTACAAGGAGTCCACGGGAGACCTGCTGGCGCCCGCAGTGGCCCTTGCAATGGTTATCGGGCGCGTGGGCTGCCTGCTCACCGAACTCCCGGGCACCCCTACCGGCGGTGCCTGGGGGATTGTCCTCACCCCTGCCCAGGCTGCGTTGGCCGGCGCACCGGCGGGAGTGGCCCTCCATCCGTCCTTCGCCTACGAGATCGCCTTCCACTTGGCCGCTTTTGCCCTGATGTGGCGTTACCGGGACGCCCTGCCCCATCCCGGTGACCTCTTCATTTGTTTCGTCAGCGCCTACGCCGTCTTCAGGTTCTTCGTGGAATTCGTCCGCGGAAACGAGGTCCTCTGGCTTGGCCTGAGCCGGCCCCAACTGTTCCTGCTGGCGGTCCTTCCGTTGCTGGCCTGGCGCGTCCGGCGCGTGTTCCGGAAGCCGGTCCGCGCCGAACTGGAAGGAACCGTGGCATGAGCGAAGAAACCCCCGGTGGGCAGCCTCCTCTTCCGCCGCCGGACATCCAACCACGGGGTGGGTCCCTGGGTTTGGGAGCCCTGGTTGGCGCCGTGGTCCTATACGCGGTTTATGTGCTCGGAACGATGGCCCAAGGGCCTTATGCCTGGTCTGTGACCTTCCTCGCCGTGCCCGCCGCCTTCATTCCCATCGTCCTGTACCTCGCAGTGGCGATCGTGCTCGCAGTACGGCGCCGGACGTCCCTTTGGGGGGCGGGGCTGCTGATCGGCCTGGGCGCTTTTGTCCTGCTCGGCGGGGGCCTCTGCATCAGCTTCCTTGTCCAGGTCCGGGCTTGAAAATGGACAACTACAGGGACGAGCCGCCACCGGCGAAGGAGCCCCCACCGCCCGGGCAGCGGGAACCGCGGCATGGCTACCTGGGGGCCGGAACCGTCTTCGGCGCCCTGGCGCTGTACATCCTGTACCTGTGGGCAACAATCGGCATCGGAGCACCAACCATCAGTCCACCGGTGGCATGGGGAAACAGCATCTTCGCGGGCCCCGCCGCATTCGTCCCCATCGCCGTGTACCTGGGAGTGGCAATTGTCCTTGCCGTCAGTCACCGCACTGCGTTGACCGGGGCGGGGATGCTGCTTGGGCTGGGCATCTTCCTGTTGCTCGGCGGGGGACTGTGCGTGGGTGTCCTTGCACAGGCCCGAATCTGAGAAGAGGAGCGCTGATCAATGAGGTCGAGAGAGCTGCCAGGGCCAGGCCAGCCGCTGCGGGGTGACCGGATCCACCGGTACGTCACGGCGTTCTGCCCCCGTTGCCACGAAACCAACCCTCCGCTCAGCGAGGTCCGCCGGCTGTCCGGGGCGCTGCTGATCCGCGACGGGCGGGTATGGCTTGAACGCGGCTGCCCGGACCACGGATTGGTCCGCACGCTCTACGACGAGTCCCCGGAGATCCTCAGCTACCTGGAGAAATGGCAGGCCCCCACCAAGCAGCACGTTCCTGACCGGGCAGGCAATTTCCGTCCCGTCCCCGAGGCGTATGCCTACGGGCTTCCCGCCATGCAGACCCAGCACACCTGCATCCTGCTCCAGGACATCATCGAGCACTGCAACCTGAAGTGCCCCACCTGCTTCACCGCCTCCGGACCGCAACTGCAGGGCGTGGCTCCGCTGGAGGAGGTGCTGGCCAATATCGATACCCGCCTGGCACGTGAGAACGACCGCCTCGATGTGCTGATGTTGTCCGGCGGTGAACCAACGCTGTACCCGTACCTGGCGGAACTGCTGGACGAACTCATGGCCCGGCCGATCGTGCGGATCATGGTGAACAGCAACGGCATGCTGATTGCCACTGACGACGAACTGCTTGCCCTGTTGGCGCGGCACCGTGACCGCGTGGAGGTGTACCTCCAATACGACGGCTCTTCCAGGGAGGCCTCAATCCACCACCGGGGCGGCGACCTGACCCGCTACAAGGACGCGGCCATCTCCCGGCTGTCCGCGGCCGGGATCTTCACAACCCTGACCATGACGGCATCCCTGGGCGTCAATGACAGTGAGATCGGTGACGTGGTGATGCGTGCGCTGGAGACCCCGTTCGTAGGCGGCGTTGCGCTGCAGCCCGTGTTTGGTTCCGGGCGCGGGCACGGCATCGATCCCCTGGACCGGCTCACGCACACAGGCGTCCTGGACAGGCTTGAGTCACAGACCGGGGGCGTGGTCTCGTGGCGCGACCTCACGGCACTGCCGTGCTCCCATCCGCACTGCGCATCGGTGGGCTACATGCTCAAGGATGACGCCGGTACCTGGCGTTCCCTGGCAGCCCTCATCGGCCACGACCAATTGCTGGCGTGGCTCGAACTCAATCCTGACAGCATCGCCAACAGGATTGCTGACAGCGCCATTCCGCTGGAACTGCGGAACCTGATGAAAACCTCGCTGCTGGACCTGCTGAGCGAGCAGTCGTCCCTGTCGCACCCACGGACCATGGATCTTTGGAAGAACATCTGCACGCAGTGCGATCTTGGCATCGGAACGCTGACCACCCTGGCCGCCGGCAAGCTGCCCGGCCAGCAGCAGCGCCTGCGCCGGCTCCTCGCCGAGCGGGTCACCAGGATCATGGTCAAGCCCTTCATGGACATGTCCACCATGATCGAGGAACGGCTTACGCAGTGCTGCGTCCACGTCGGCACCAAGGGCGACGACGGGGAGCACCAGTGCGCGCCCTTCTGCGCCGTCCAGGCATGGCCGGCGCTGGCGCAGCAGCGGATGAGCACGGCGACCGGAGTCCGGCTGCTCCCCGTGCGCCAGGCCTAGGGAGGATCCATGGACCAGGCCTCTGATGCCCGGCGCATTGCCGGCGGACTCCAGCCGTCCCAACTGGTGCGCAGGCACGCCGCAGCACACTCCACCCCGCAAGGTCCGGGCACCGCCGCACCCACCGGCCAGGCACCCTACGATCCGCTCCGGCTGTGCATCTTTGCCACCATTGCGCTGCTGGGGTGGCTGGCCGGTCCCGTCGCGCTCGTTGCCTTTGCCGCCCTCGGATTCGCCGGCTACTGGAAGGCAAGACGGCGGGGCCTGGCACGGTCCAAATGCTTCCTGCGCGACACGCGGCTCGTGCTCGCCTATCTGGGCGTCCTCCTGGCGGCGGGTCTCTACGGAACCTATCTCGTGGCGGGACGGCTCTTCGGCGTCTGAATGTGTGTATGCCGCACCCCGCCGTCGGCACCGTTCCTTGTCCGGTACTTTGGACCCTTGGGGCTGGCGGCGTGCACCGCCACACTGATGCCATGGTTGCTGTGCGGATATTGGTGGGCCGGCTCAGACGGCTCAGAATCGCGGTCGCGGTTGCTGTGCTCGGGCTGGTCCTCGCCTCCTGTGCCGGACCGTCCACCCCGGACAACCCGACCCAGGGGCCGTCCCCTGAACCAGGCAAGGGCAGCCCGGCCTGCAACCTCATCACCCCGGAGATCGCCGCGAAGGTGGATCCCGGGCTGGTGCCGATGGGCCAGAACAGCGAGCAGCGGCCCCCGGGAAGCAAGGCCTACCTGTGCACCTATTCGAACAAGTCGGCTGAGCGGGGCATGACCGGCCTTTCGGTTGCACTGACGTCCCCGGCCGTGGCCGCGGACATCGACAAAGCGAAGGCAACCTCCGACTGTTCACCCGTCATGGGCATCGGCGACTTCGCCTGCCTGCAGTGGACGGGGTACTTCCGCGGCGAGGCCGGCGGTGCCTCCGCGAACGTGGTCCTGACCGCCGTCCGGGGCAGCGAGGTCCTTGAAATGCCTTACGTCACCGGGCCGCCCATGAACGGAGGCACGGCGCCCGACGGCGACGCAATGGCCCGTACGCTGTCGCAGGCTGTTGTGGACGCCGGCTGGGGCAACGGAACAGAACTCAAAGTTCCGGCCGCTCCGCCGGTGGGTCCACCGGCCACAACCAACAATGCAGTCTGCGCCCTGCTCGATCCCGGCCAGGTCAAGCAGGCATTCGGGGCAACCACGGAGCCGCAGCTCCTGCCGGGTGAGGCCAGCTGCCGCTATACGTTTGCCACCCCTGGCACGCCGGGCCCGGACTCGATGGTCTTCTCGATCGAAGTCCTCAAGGCTGCGGGAACGGTACTGGGCATCCCGGGCAGGGGAGGCGAGGTGATTGATGGCATCGGCGACAGGGCAACGTTCTTCACGGGTACCGAACAGGCCGGTCCCAAGTCGCTGCGTCCGGCCGGAGATGTGCCCATTACCATCCTGTCCCTCCAAGTGGTCAGGGGACAGAACCTGGCCACTTTCACCGCGCAGGTCCTCATCTCCCCAACCGGGCCATCGGCGGCGCAAACGAAGGAACAACTCATCGGCCTGGTACGGGGCGTTGTGTTCTGACGCCGCCCAACGCCGGGGCACGCACAGGGTGCCGGGAACGCAGAAGGCCTGCTCCTAGAACGGGTAGGGGGCAATGTCCGGCCGCATGGTGAGCCACTGGATCTCGGTGAAAGACTCCATGTTGGCGTGGTGGCCGCCGATCCGCGAGCCGTTGCCGGAGTTCTTCGTGCCGCCGAAGGGCGAGTTCGCCTCGTCGGAAACGGTCTGTTCGTTGATGTGGACCTTCCCGGAGTCCAGCCGGTCGGCGATGGTCATGGCCAGTCCGACGTCGCCCAGGATCCCGATCGAGAGGCCGTACTCATTATCGTTGGCCAGCGCCACGGCCTCGTCCACGGTGGAGAACTTCATCACCGGGGCTACCGGGCCGAAGATTTCGTCCTTCCAGGCGGGGCTGCCGGTGTCCAGGTCAACCAGCACTGCCGGCTGGTAGAACCGGCCATCGTGGGTGCCGCCGGCGGCCAGCCGGGCGCCGGCCCGCACCGCATCCTGGACGATTCCGTCCACCCGCTGCAGTTGCCGTTCGTCAATCACCGGCCCCAAGGCCACGGTGCCGCTCTTCGGATCGCCCACAGGCAGGTGGGCGGCCTTCTCCGACAGCGCGGCGACGTAGTCGTCGTAGATGTCCTCATGCACGATGTGGCGTCCGGCGGCCATGCAGATCTGGCCCTGGTGCATGAAGGAGCCGAACGCCGCCGCAGAGGCCGCCTTGGCCAGGTCGGCGCCCGGGAGCACAATGAGCGCGTTGTTGCCGCCGAGCTCAAGGTGGGCGCGCTTCAGCAGCCGCCCGGCCGTTTCACCGATCTTCCGGCCGGCCGCCGTCGAGCCTGTAAAGGCGATGACGCGGACTTCGGGAGCTTCGACGACGGCGGCCCCGATGTCCGCGCCGCCGGGCAGCAGGGAAAGCAGGCCTTGCGGAAGGCCGGCCTCCTCGAAGATACGCATCAGGGTCACGCCGCCGCAGACCGCTGTCCGGGGGTCTGGCTTGAGCAGCACGCCGTTGCCGAGCGCCAGGGCAGGGGCCACGGCGCGGATGGAAAGGATCAAGGGGAAGTTGAACGGCGCGATGACGGAGACGACGCCTACCGGACGGCGACGGGCAAAGGACCAGCGGTTTTCGTTGGACGTGAGGACGTTCCCGGCAGGGAGCGAGGGCAGCGCCGACGCGTCATAGCATTCGTTGGCTGCGATATGCGTTTCCAGCGCTGCCTTGGGCGGAATGCCGCCGGATTCGCGCACGATCCAGTCCTGGACCTCGGCTGCGTGCTCTTCCCAGAGCTGCCCGGCGCGGCGCAGCACCGCGGCCCGGTCCTCGGGGTTGCGGGCGGCCCATTCCTTTTGTGCCTTCGCGGCAGCGGATGCGGCTTCGCGGACGTCCGCGACGGACGCGATGCCGTAACTGCCCAGCTGCCCACCGGTAGCCGGCTCCATGCTGGTGCCGGTACCGCCGCCGCCCGCCCGCCAGCCGTTGAGGTAGATCTTGCCTTCCCAGAGGGCGGGGTCGAGCAGGGACATGGGTGGGTCCTTTCGTTTGTTCCGAACGGCAGGCGTCCGGCCCGGAGGACGGGCGCGGGCCAGTCCCGTCCATCACATGCTGTGCGGACGCCGCCGTCAAGAGCCAGTCGGCGGTTCCCGGGCCGCGGGGGCGCCCGGAGAATGCCTAGGCTGGGACTGACCGGGCTTTCCGGGGTTCCGAACCCGGCCGGGCCAGCCGTGCGGCCAACAGGTAGGCAAAGCCGCTGATCACCGGGACCACACCTGCCGCCGCAAGCGAGGCCGCAGGCCCTGACCGGGCCAGGAGCGTGATGACTAATGGCAACGCGCCCAATACCAGCAGCAGCCAGCCAGCTGCGCCGGTCCGCTTCAATCCCAGAACGGAGGCCGGGAAGGCCAAGGCGACAACGCCGACGGCCACCACCGGCCCGTTCGAGTCCTGGATGCTGCGGGCCGCCGCCGGATCGAGGGCGAACCACACGCAGACCGCGACGAGCAGCGCGGCCAGCGCCACCAGGAGGAGAGAAGCCCCGGCCGGCCGGAACCAGGCGAGGGCCGCAAGGACCACCATTGGAGCAAACCAGGACAGGACCGCCATTAGCCCCGCCATCCCGCCGGGCTGATCCAAGGCGTCGCCGCTGATGAAAGCCACGGCGGCCACGGTGAAGACAGTCATCAGTGCCGCGCCTATTTTCACCAGTGCACCGGCCCGGCGTTGCGGATCCTTCTCCCGGGCCAGGACCGCTCCGGCCACGGCGGCGGCCACCACGGCGGCGAGGGCCAGGATGATGGGCAAGGACGTCGGTGCCTCCTGCTGACAGTGGAATCCTGGGACCATTCAAGCCCTGTGGAATCCCGACGCCAAGGGGCCAAAGCCCCGCAGCTGCCAGGCCGCGGCCGCCTGGGGCCGCGGCCGTCGGGTTCCCTGGCCGAGTTTGCGAGGTTAGGGCAAGGCTGGGGAGAAGTGCTGTTCGATGAGCCCCTTGATGTCCTCATGGCAGCCGCCGCAGCCGGTGCCCGCGCGGGTGGACTTGGAAACGTCCGCCACGGTGGAGCAGCCGCCGGTTGCGGCGGCAGCGATGGCCGCCCCGCTGACCCCCGCGCACCGGCAGACGGTGCCCGCGGGATCGGCAGCCCCGCCCCCGGGCAGCTGGTCCGGTCCATCCAGGCGCAGGAGCAGTGACCGGTCGGCGGGAAGCTCGGCACCCCGCTCAAAAAGCCCCACGAGTTCGGCGGCGGTCCGGGGCATGCCCACCGCCACCAGGCCTTCCAGCACGCCGCCGCGGGTGGTCATCTTGACGTACCGGCCGTGCTCCGGATCCGCCCACTGGGCGATCTGCAGGCGCGGCCTGCCGTTGACCGCTCCGGCCGTGAGGGCTTCCTCGTCCCACGGTTCGGCGGCGTTGTCCCCGGCCACGGCCAGGTTCATGCCCCGGGCTTTCAGGACCACGACGCCGGGCTGTTCGGGAGCCAGCGCGGGGAGCACGTCGGCTTCCGCTTCCGCCCCTTCGGCCAACAGGGTGAGGTAGCCGGCCAGCCATTCGGCCTGCCGCCATCCAGGACCCACCAGGCCGGAGGGACCCTTGGCGTTGCGGCAGGCTGCGCAGCGGGGATCCGGGCAGCGCACCTCTGCGCAGTCGCCAATGGCGAAGATATGCGGCTCGTGGTGGGCCCGCAGCCGGTGGTCCACCAGGATCCCGGTGCCGGTGGACAGCCCGCACCCCTCGGCCAGCTCCGTCCGCGGACGGACGCCGCAGGAGATGACCAGGAGGTCGCCGTCGATCGCTGAGCCGTCGTCGAGCAGCAAAGCCGAGAACCCGCCGTCGGGCGCGTTGTGCTCAACGCCGGTGGACCGGGCGTTGCCGGCCACGCGGACGCCGCAGCGGCGCAGCCCCGCAGCCAGGACGGCCCCGCCGCCGCGGTCGATGCTGCGGCCCAGCGGGTGCGGGCCGTTGTGGAGCACGGTGACCGTGGCGCCTTCCTCCGCGGCGGCCAGCGCCGTTTCCAAGCCGAGGACGCCGCCGCCCAGGACCACCACGCGCTTGCCGCCCGCCACGGCCTGCCGCAGCACTTCCGCGTCGCGCAGGTCGCGCAAGGCCGTGACGCCGGCAGGCAGCACGGGGGAGGAGGGGTCCGGATTGATGCCGGTGAGGTTGGGGATCACGGGCCGGGATCCGGTGGCAAACACCAGCCGGTCGTAGTGCACGGACGCGCCGTCGGACAGAGCCACCTGCTGCCGTGCCCGGTCCACGCGCTTAACCCGGACGCCCAGCCGGACGTCCACGCCCTCCGCAACCAGCTCTGCGCTGTCGGCGAGGGCGAGGGCGTCAGCGGTGGTCCGGCCCACGCCCAGGTCGGCCACCAGGACGCGGTTGTAGGCGGCCTCCGCTTCCTGGCCCACCACCGTGAGCCTGGCGTGTCCGCTGCGCACGGCGGGCAGGAGCTCGTCCACCAGCCGGGCGGCCACGGGGCCGAATCCCACAATGACAATCTGCTCGCTCATGAGGCCTCCGTCGTTTGCAGCATGCGGGCGGATTCGGGCGCGGCCACGGGCCGGACCCATACGGTGTTGAACTTGAACTCGGGCATCCCGGAGACCGGATCTGTCGTGGCTTCAGTCAGCCGGTTGGCGCTTTCGGCCCCGGGAAAGTGGAAGGGCAGGAAGACCGTCTCGGGGCGGATGGCGGTGCTGAGCTCCGCCCGGCACACCACCTCTCCGCGCCCGTTGGACACCGACACCAGCGTTCCGGCGCCGATGCCCATGGCGTCGGCCGCCCCGGGGTGGAGCTGCATCCTGGCCTCGGGCTGCGCGGCGGCCAGCTCGGGGACCCGGCGGGTCTGGGCCCCGGATTGGTAGTGCTCCAGGAGGCGGCCGGTGATGAGGGTCATGGCTGTGCCGGCGGGTTCCGTTGCGTGCCCGGCGACTTCAGCTGCGGGAGTACGACGGCGGTGCGGCGCCACCGGGACCATGACCGCCTTGCCATCGGGGTGCGCGAAGCCGTCCCTGAACAGGCGGGGCGTTCCGGTGCCGCCCGCAGGGTAGGGCCAGTAGGCGGCCTCGCCGCGGTCCAGCATGGCGTAGTCGATGCCGGAGTAGTCGGCCAGGCCGCCCGCGGAAGCCAGGCGGAGCTCCTCGAAGACAGTTTCCGGGTCCTCGCTGTAGGTGGAGGGGGCGTCCAGGCGCTCGGCCAGGCGGGCCATGATCCAGAGCTCGCTGCGGGCGCCGGCGGGAGGGGAGATGGCGCGGCGGCGGCGCAGCACCCGGCCTTCCAGGTTGGTCAGGGTGCCTTCCTCCTCGGCCCACTGGAGGACTGGAAGAATGAGGTCTGCCTCCGCAGCGGTTTCCGACAGGAAGAAGTCGCACACCACCAGGAAGTCGAGGCTCCGCAGCCCCTTGATGACGGCGTTGGCGTCGGGTGCCGCCACCGCAATGTTGGAGGCGTGGACAAAAAGGCACCGGACGCCGTCGGGCTGGCCCAGTGATTTCAACAGCTGGACTGCGGGCAGGCCCGGCCCCGGGATTGTCTCCTCCGGAACGCCCCAGACTGCGGCGACGTGTGCGCGGGCGGCGGGGTCTGTGATCTTCCGGTAGCCGGGCAGCTGGTCCGCCTTCTGGCCATGCTCCCGGCCGCCCTGGCCATTGCCCTGGCCGGTGAGGGTGCCGTAGCCGCTGCGGGCGGAGCCGGGCAGGCCCAGCAGGAGGCTGAGGTTGATGGCCGCGGTGGCGGTGTCCGTGCCGTCCACGTGCTGTTCCACGCCGCGGCCGGTGAGGATGTAGCTGCCGCCCGCGCGGGCACCGGCGGCGAGCAGGCGGGCGGTTTCGCGGATGAGGTCCGCCGGGACACCGGTGATGGACTGGACGCGTTCGGGCCAGAAGGCGTTCACGCTGCGGACCACGGCGTTGTAGCCCGAGGTGCGCTCCTGGATAAAGGCGGCATCCGCCAGGTTTTCGTGGATGACCACGTGGGAAAGGCCCAACAGGAGGGTGAGGTCGGTGCCCGGGAGGGGCTGGAGGTGGAGCCCGGCGCCGTCGGCCGTGAAGGCCGCGGTGGCGGAACGCCGCGGATCCACCACCACCAGGCCGCCGGCGTCGCGGGCCCCCTGCAGGTGCTGGACGAACGGCGGCATGGTCTCGGCGACGTTGGAGCCGAGCATCAGGATGGTGCTGGCGGTGTCCAGGGCTTCGAGCGGGAAGGGCAGGCCGCGGTCCACGCCGAAAGCGCGCATTCCCGCCGCGGCGGCTGAGGACATGCAGAACCTGCCGTTGTAGTCGATCCGGGAGGTGCCCAGGGCCAGCCGGGCGAACTTGCCCAGCATGTAGGCCTTTTCGTTGGTGAGGCCGCCGCCGCCGAAGACACCGACGGCGTCGGCACCGTACCGGGCGCGGGCGTCCTTCACTGCCGCGGCGGCGAGGTCCAGGGCCTGGTCCCAGCCGATGGGCCGGTGGACGCCGTCGGCGCCTTTCAACAGGGGTTCGGTGATCCGGCCCGCGTGGTTCAGGAGGCTGGCCGAGGTCCAGCCCTTGCGGCACAGGCCGCCTCGGTTGGTGGGGAAATCCCGGCCGGCAACCTCCAGTGCGGGCGCGGGATCCGGTGCAGGCACGGGGCCCGGCCCCGGCTGTGAAACCGGGGCCAGGTCCACCGGGGACGTGAGCGTCATGGCGCACTGCAGGGCGCAGTAGGGGCAGTGCGTGGCGGCGCTTTTGGCCATGTTAGACGTGTCCCATCGCGTTCCGGCCGGCGTTGCGGATGTAGCAGGTCCAGCAGACCACCAGCATGAGGACGTAGGCGCCGACGAACCCGTAGAAGGCCGGAGTGTAGGAGCCGCTGGCGGTGCTGGAGGCATTGAGCACCTGTGGGATCACGAAGCCGCCGTAGGCGCCGATCGCCGAGATCAGGCCGAGGGCGGAGGATGCGAGCCGCTGGGTGGCCACGGAGCTTGCACCCTGGCGCGCAGCCCGGCTGGACGTGGCGAAGATGACCGGAATCATCCGGTACGTTGCACCGTTGCCGAAGCCGCTGGCAGTGAAAAGCATCAGGAAGAGGACCAGGAAGAGCAGGAAGTTCTTGAGCGGAAGTGTCCAGATCATGGTCAGCGTGATTACGGCCATGGCGGCGAAGGCGGATACAGTCATCCGGGCTCCGCCCATGCGGTCCGCCATGCGTCCGCCGTAGGGGCGGGCCAGGGATCCCACCAGGGGGCCGAGGAACGCCAGGGACAAGGCCACGCTGCCCACGGCGATGGAGGAGAACGCGGGGAAGTAGTCCTTGATCAGCTTGGGGAACACGCCGGCGAAGCCGATGAAGGAGCCGAAAGTGCCGATGTACAGCAGCGCCATGATCCACAGGTGCGGTTCCTTCAGCGCCGCGACCGAACCGGCTACGTCGCCTTTGGCGCTGGTGAGGTTGTTCATGTACTTGAAGGCGCCGAAGGCTGCGAGCAGGATGAGCGGGACCCACATCCAGCCGGCCATCGGAAGGTTGACGGTGCCGGCGGCCAGCAGGGTGATGACGATGGGAACGGCAAGCTGTGCGACGGCGGCGCCCAGGTTCCCGCCGGCGGCGTTCAGGCCCAGCGCCCAGCCTTTTTCCCGGGCCGGGTAGAAGAACGTGATGTTGGCCATCGAACTGGCGAAGTTGCCGCCGCCGAAGCCGGCCAGGGCAGCCACCAGGAGCATGACGCCGAACGGCGTGCCCGGATTCGAGACGCAGAGGGCCAGCCCGGTGGAGGGGATCAGGAGCAGCAGGGCGGACACGATAGTCCAGTTGCGGCCGCCGAAGCGGGGGACCATGAACGTGTAGGGAATGCGGAGGGTGGCGCCCACCAGGCTTGGCATGGAGATGAGCCAGAAGATTTCCGAGGTGGAGAAGGTAAAGCCTGCAGCGGGGAGCTGGACCACCACGATGGACCACAGCTGCCAGACGACGAAGCCGAGGAACTCGGCGAAGATGGACCAGTTCAGGTTGCGGCGGGCGATGGCCCGGCCTGCGGCCTCCCACTGCTCCTTGTTCTCGGCGTCCCAGTTGGCGATCCAGCGGCCGGGGCGAAATTCAAGGGCAGGGGCGTCAGTAGTGCGGGTAGGGCCGGGCTGTGCGCTGGCGGATACGGCATCAACGGTGCGGTCAACAGTCACGGGTTACCTCCTTCGGGGGATGTTGTTCCTCCAAGGTAGGGACGGCTCGTTTCGCGGACGGTCGAGGTTTGTTAACGCGCTGTGACTTTTGCCTATCCGGGGCGGCCGGACGGCGTGAGGCGCCGGCGGGGGTCCGGCATATGGGATCCACAACACAGGTCCGCATTGTGGACGTTTCGTCCATTGACTGGACGTTGGGAAGTAAGATCAAACTCTAACTATTCGAGCCGGGAGGCAGTACTGCCTGCGCCCGGCCGGTCACACGAAAGCGTTTACCCATGTCATCCACCGATACCACCAAGGTGCCTGGTTCGCATCAGCCGGTGAACTCCCGCGGCCGCGTCATCGTGGCAAGCCTGATCGGCACCACCGTGGAGTTCTACGACTTCTACGTCTATGCCACGGCCGCCGTGCTCGTGTTCCCGAAGCTCTTCTTCCCGGGCGCGAACGAAACCACCCAGCTGCTGAGCTCCTTCGCCGTCTTCGGCGTGGCCTTCATCGCCCGCCCCCTCGGCTCGATTGTCTTCGGGCACTTCGGCGACAAGTTCGGCCGCAAGGGAACCCTTGTTGCGTCGCTGCTGACCATGGGCATCGCCACCTTCCTCATCGGCTGCCTTCCCACGGCGCTGGTTCCGGGCTGGGAGTTCTGGGCTCCGGCCATGCTGGTGGTCATGCGCTTCGCCCAGGGCCTGGCCCTCGGCGGCGAGTGGAGCGGCGCGGCCCTGCTGGCCACCGAGAACGCCCCGGCCAACAAGCGCGCCGTCTACGGCACTTTCCCGCAGCTCGGCGCCCCCATTGGCTTCATCATCGCCAACGTCATCTTCCTGGTGGCAAGCTACACGCTGACACCGGAGGCCTTCGCGGCCTGGGGCTGGCGCGTGCCGTTCCTGCTCAGCGCCGCCATGGTGATCCTGGGCCTCTACGTCCGGCTCAAGTTGATCGAAACCCCCGCCTTCACCAAGGTGGTGGAGTCCAACGAGGTAGCCAAGCTGCCGCTGGGACGCGTCTTCAAGTCCAGCTGGCGCCAGCTGATCCTGGGCACCTTCATCATGCTGGCCACCTATGTGCTGTTCTACCTGATGACCACGTTCACGCTGACCTACGGCACCAAGCCCACCCTGGCCGGCGCACAGGCGGCCGCAGAAAAGGCCGGCAAGCCCATGTCCGAAGCCGCCGCCGCAGCGTTCGTTCCCGGCCTGGGCTACTCCCGCAACGACTTCCTCTGGATGCTGATTGCCGGCGTCGTCTTCTTCGGCATCTTCACCCTGGTTTCCGGCCCGCTGGCCGAGAAGTACGGCCGCCGCAAGATGCTGATGGCCGTCACCGCCGGCATCTTCGTGTTCGGCCTGCTGTTCGTCCCCCTGTTCAGCGGCGGCTTCGTGGGCACCATGGGCCTGCTGATCCTCGGTTTCTCCCTCATGGGCCTGACCTTCGGGCCCATGGGGGCGCTGCTGCCGGAACTGTTCCCCACGAACGTCCGCTACACCGGCTCGGCCATCAGCTACAACTTCTCCAGCATCCTGGGTGCCGCGGTGGCCCCGTTCATCGCAGTGGCCCTGTGGGAAGCCGCCAAGGGCAGCCCGGTGCTGGTGGGCATCTACCTGACGTCCATGGCCGTGCTGACCCTGATCGCGCTGTTCCTGACGCGCGAGACCCGCGACCTTGACTACGAGAACAACGTGGCCTGATTCTCCAACGCCACAATGCCCGGCGCGGCCATCCGGCCCGCCGGGCATTTTCATGCTCACCGGGCGTAGCGGGCCACGAAGTTCTTCAGCACCGCCATGGGCTCGGTGATCGTGAATTGCCGTGCCGCGGCCATGAGCTCTTCAGCTGATTCCGGCGGAAAGTACCCGGCGTCCCGGTAGATATCGATCCGCGTCACCAATCCGTCGGCGTCCAGCTCCGGGTGGAACTGGGTGGCATAAAGGTTGGTCCTGACGCGGAACATGTGGACCGGGCAGGTGGCGGCCCGTGCCAGCAGGACGGCGTGCGGGGGCAGTGAGCGGACGGCTTCCTTGTGCCCGGTCAATGCCGTGAAGGTTTGGGGTACGCCCTGCAGGATGGGGTCCTGGAGGCCTTCGGCGGTCAGTTCCACCTCCACCGCGCCGAGGGGCTCGCCATAGGTCCGGTCGATCACGGCGCCCTGGTGGCTGCCCAAGGTGCCCACCCCGTAGCAGGCGCCAAGGAACGGAAAGTCGCGGGCCACCAGCTGGTCCAGCAGGGCGGCAAGCTCCCGCTCCACCCGGTGCTGGACCGGGGTCTTTTGCTCCGGCGGATCGCTGGAGGTGAACGGGCTGCCGCCGACGATGACGCCGGAATAATCCGCAAGATCCAGCGCGGGCAGGGGAGTGGCCTCAAGCCTGACCCGGCGGAGCTCCCGTTCCTCAAGCCCGCCGTACCTCAGGTAGGCGGCGTATTCATCCTCCGCGGCAGCATTTTCAGCACGTGATGCGAGGAGGAGGAATGGCAGCATGAGCTAAGTCTGCATCCTGGCGGCGCCGCCTGCCAGCACAGCCGTGCGCGTGGCAGCGCCGCATAGGTGGATGTCTAGCCGGGGCGGATGGTAGGCCCGGCGAACGCTCAGCCTGTGGGCTGCGCCAGGGAGCGGCGGGACTGGGACCGGGCCGCAGGGTCGGCGTGGCGGTGCACCAGCTTCCAGTAGCCCTCCTCGCGGCGGAAGATGCTGGTCACGCGCAGCGCGAACTCCTCGGTGGCGGCAGCGCCGTCCAGGCGGGCCCGGAAGTGTTCGGTCTCCACCAGGTACGCGGTGTCGCGGGCCGTGTAGGAGGTGACGGTATCGAAGCCGAGCATCTCGCCGTCGCGGAACTGCCGCGCCGCCTGGTCCAGCCGGGCCTCCACCTGGGCCCAGCCGCGGGCTATCCCGCCGAACGGGTTGGCCAGGGTGACGTCGTCCAGCCGGGAGTACAGTTCCTTGATCGGGGCGGTGTTGCCCCGGGTGATCTCGGGAACCGCCTGGTGGTAGCGGGCCACTTCTTCCTGGAAACTTGGTGCCAGCATCCGGCTTCCTAGTCTTCGATCGTGGCGATGATGGCGCCCGCGGACACCGTTTCGCCGGCGGTTGCCGTCAGGCCCGTAATGGTGCCGGACCGGTGCGCGGTGAGGGGCTGCTCCATCTTCATGGCCTCCAGGACCACCACCAGGTCGCCCTCGGACACCACGTCACCGTGCGAAACGGCGACCTTCACGATGGTTCCCTGCATGGGGGAAGTGAGGGCGTTGCCCGTGGCGGCAGCGGGACCTGCGGAACGTGAGCGCTTCTTGGACTTGCCGGGCTTGCCGGCGGCTGCGGCGGTGCCGGGGGTGCCCAGGGATGCCGGGAGCACCACTTCCAGGCGCTTGCCGCCCACCTCGACGACGACGCGCTGGCGTTCGCCGGCGTCGGCCTCTTCTTCCGCGGTGCCGCTGGGTGTCCAGGCGGGGATGTCGTTGACGAAGGCGGTCTCGATCCAGCGGGTGTGGACCTTGAACGGGCCGTCCGCGGGGGCGAAGTCGGGGTTGCTGACCACGGCGAGATCGAACGGGATGACGGTGGGAATGCCCTCGACCACCATTTCCTCCAGGGCCCGCCGGGAGCGCTGCAGTGCCTGGGTGCGGGTGGCGCCGGTAACGACCAGCTTCGAGAGCATCGAGTCGAAGTTGCCGCTGATGACGTCGCCCTGCTCCACGCCGGAGTCGATCCGCACGCCGGGCCCGGTGGGGTTCTTCAGGACACTGATGGTGCCGGGGGAGGGCAGGAAGTTCCGGCCCGGGTCCTCGCCGGTGATGCGGAACTCGATGGAGTGGCCGCGGACCTCGGGGTCGCCGTAGCCGAGTTCCTCGCCGCGGGCCAGCCGGAACTGCTCGCGGACCAGGTCGATTCCAGTGACTTCCTCGGAGACGCAGTGCTCCACCTGGAGGCGGGTGTTGACCTCAAGGAAGGAAATGGTGCCGTCCTGGCCCACCAGGAACTCGCAGGTCCCCGCGCCCAGGTAGCCGGCTTCCTTCAGGATGGCCTTGGAGGATTCGTAAAGCCGCTGGTTCTGTTCCGGGGTGAGGAACGGGGCCGGGGCCTCCTCCACGAGCTTCTGGTTGCGGCGCTGCAGGGAGCAGTCGCGGGTGGAGACCACCACGACGTTGCCGTGTGCGTCGGCGAGGCATTGGGTCTCAACGTGCCGGGGAGCGTCCAGGAAGCGCTCGATGAAGCACTCGCCGCGGCCGAAGGCGGCCGTGGCTTCACGGACGGCGGACTCGAAGAGCTCGGGGATTTCCTCGCGGGTGCGGGCCACTTTGATGCCGCGTCCTCCGCCGCCGAAGGCCGCCTTGATGGCCACGGGCAGGCCGAACTTGTCCACGAATTCCAGGATTTCCTCGGCGGATTCCACGGGGTCTGCGGTGCCGGGGACCTGCGGGGCGCCGACCTTCTCGGCGATGTGGCGGGCCTGGACCTTGTCGCCCAGGGCGGAGATGGCCTCGGGGGAGGGGCCGATCCAGGTGATGCCGGCGGCGATGACCTTGGCGGCGAAATCTGCGTTCTCCGCCAGGAACCCATAGCCGGGGTGGATGGCGTCGGCGCCGGACTGGCGGGCGGCATCAATGATCTTGTCCATCACCAGGTACGACTCGGCGGCCGTGGTGCCACCCAGGGCATAGGCCTCGTCAGCGAGCCGGACGTGCAGTGCGTCGCGGTCCGGGTCGGCGTAGACAGCCACGGAGGCGATGCCTTCGTCCCGGGCCGCCCGGATGATCCGCACGGCGATTTCGCCGCGGTTGGCGATCAGCACCTTTGTGAGGCTGGGCTGCGTGGTTCCTGCGGACTGCTCCAAATTTGCTGACAAGGCGTCTCCTTCTTTCCTTCAGGGAGCCTAGCGCGGTTTTGGAGGTTCCGCCGATATTACTTGCGGAATCCGCGTGTAAAGCAGCCGTCCTTTGTAGGGAAGCTACAAGGGTGCCTAAAAAAGCACACGCCTACCGCGGCGGCCAGAGATCCGTGATGCGCACATTGGCGGCGGCGAGCAGGCCCCGCAGGGTGGAGACGGAAAGGCCGACGACGGCGTGCGGGTCGCCGTCGACCTTGCGGATGAAAGCACCACCCAGGCCGTCGATGGTGAAGGAACCTGCGCAGTGCAGCGGTTCACCGGTGGCGATGTAGGCGTCAATCTCCTCCGGGGCCATGTCCAGGAAGGAAACCTCGGCGGAGGCGACCGCCCCGAGCGTGGCGCCCGAGCCGCGGCCGCCGCCGGCGTCGTCCGTGTCCCGGCAGTCCACCAGCCAGTGCCCGGTGTGCAGCACCCCCGCGCTGCCGCTCATGCGGAGCATCCGCTCGCGCGCGACGTCGGCCGTGTACGGCTTGCCGTGCGCCTCGCCGTCGAACTCGAAGACGGAGTCGCAGCCCAGCACCAGGGCGCCCTCCGCTTCGGGCAGGGACGCCACGGCCTCGGCCTTGGCCCGGGCCAGCAGCAGTGCGGTGTCGTGCGGGTCCGTCACGCCGTACCGTTCCTGGACGGCCGCCTCGTCGACGTCGGAAACCAGCACGGTGTGCCGGATGCCGGCCTCGGCCAGGAGCTTGGTGCGGGCGGGGGACTGGGACGCGAGGATCAGATGGAGCACGGTCCCAGCCTAGTGGACCAGTTCGCCGGGCACCGGCGTCCCCTGGCCACGGTTGAGCCTGGCACCTTCCACGTCCACATCCGGCAGGATCCGGTCCAGCCAACGCGGCAGCCACCAGGACCTGGCACCCAGCAGGTACATCACGGCCGGAACGATGGTCATCCGGACCACGAACGCGTCAAGCAGGACGCCAAAGGCCATTGCGAAGCCCAGCGGCCGGACCATGGTGAGGTGGCTGAAGATGAAGCCCGAGAACACGCTGACCATGATGATCGCGGCGGCGGTGACCACGGCGGCTGCGTGCCGGAACCCCACCCTGACCGCTTCCTTGGCGGATGATCCGTGCATGTAGGCCTCGCGCATGCCGGAGGCGATGAACACCTGGTAGTCCATGGCGAGGCCGAACAGCACGCCGATCAGGATGATGGGCAGGAAGCTCAGCACGGCGCCGGGGTTGGCCACGTCGAAGATATTCCCCAGCCAGCCCCACTGGTAGACGGCCACTACGGCGCCGAAGGCGGCCGACAGGGACAGCAGGAAGCCGCCCGTGGCCAGCAGCGGCACCACGATGGAGCGGAACACCAGCAGCAGCAGGACCAGGGACAGTCCGACGACGATCGCCAGGTAGGGCGGCAGGGCGTCGCCGAGCTTGGTGGAGACATCCACGTTGCCGGCAGTCTGGCCGGTCAGGCCCATGGCGACGTCGTAGTCGGCCTTGATCTCCCCGTTCAGGCCGCGGAGTTCGGCGACCACCTTGACCGTGCTGGCGCTGGCGGGACCTTCCTTGGGGATGACCTGGAAGACGGCGGTGCGGCGGTCTTCGCTGAGGGCCACCGGCACGGCTGCCACCACGTTGTCCACGGCACGGAGCTTGTCCGCGATGTCGTACTGCAGCTTCTGCGCCTGCGCCGCATCCAGGTTCGCGGGGAACTCGCCCACGGCCACGATGGGGCCGGTGACGCCCTCGCCGAAGCTGCGTGCCGTCAGGTCGTAGGCCTGGTAGGCCTCGGACTCCACGGGCTCGGATCCGCCGTCAGGCAGTGCCAGCTGGAGCTGGATGGCAGGCAATGCCAGGGTGCCCAGCAGGAGGACGCCGGCGACGAGCGCAATCCAGGGGTGCTTGGTGACCAGGCCGCCCCACCCGTGGGTGCTTCGTTCGCGGTCGGTGGCAAGGTCCGCCGCCTCGTGGCCCGGTTCGGCGTTGTGGGCCTCGGACTTGGCCCATGCCCGCCTGGAGATGATGCGGCGGCCGATCAGGGACAACATGGCGGGGGTCAGGGTGATGGCGACCAGTACCGCCACCGCCACGGTTCCTGCGGCTGCCAGCCCCATGACGGTGAGGAACGGCAGACCGGGGACCACCAGGGCGGCGAGGGCAATGATCACGGTGAGGCCGGCGAAGACGACGGCGTTGCCGGAGGTTCCGTTGGCCCGGGCCACGGATTCTTCAGGGTCCATGCCGCCCAGGAGCTGGGTCCGGTGCCGGTTGACGATGAACAGCGAGTAGTCGATGCCGACAGCCAGGCCCAGCATGAGGGCCAGCATGGGGGAGATGGAGCTCATGTCGAACAGGCCGGAGAGGGCAAAGGTGATGCCTACGCCCACACCGACGCCGATGATGGCCATCAGCAGCGGCAGGCCCGCCGCGATCAGCGTTCCCAGCATGAGGATCAGGACCAGGGCCGCGACGGCGATGCCGACGATTTCCGCTGTGCCGAACAGGGCCGAGATGTCTTCGGTGATTTCCTTGCTGGCAAAGGCCTTGACGCCTGCGGAGGACGTCTCGTGGGCGATTTCCTGTACCTGCTTGCGGACCGAGGGGGCCAGGCCGTTGATGGAGGTGTTGAACTGCACCTGGGCCACGGCGGCCTTGTTGTCCGCGGACACGAACCGGATGGCCGAGGCCGCCTGGGCCTGGCGCTTGCCAAGTTCCAGCTTCGCCTTGTTGGCCTGCAGTTCCTGTGCGCCGGCGTCGAGTTTGGCCTGGCCGGCAGCCAGCGCTGCCTTCTGCTGGCCCAGTTGTGCCTCGACCACGGCCGCGGGCGCACCGGCGGAGGTGAGCTGCTCTTCAGCCGCTGCCAGCTGCGCCTTGCCCGCCTCCAGCTGGGCGCGGGAGGCATCCAGCTGCGCCTGGCCGGCCGCCAGTTGCTGTTCGCCGTCGGTGATGGCCTTGCCGGCCTGGTCCACCTGGGCCTGGGTGGCGAACGGATCAACCGTGCCGCGGACCTCGGGGAGGGCTTGCAGCTTCTTCAGCGCATCCGTCACGGCCGCCCGGCTCCCGGCCGTGAATCCGCCGTCGGGGGCTTCGAAGACGATCGTGGCGCTTCCGCCCGAGGCTGCGGGCAAATCCTGCTTGAGCTTGTCCGCGATCCGCTGGGTCTCGGTGCCCGGGATCTGGAAGTTGTTGGACAGCGTGCCGTGGAAAGCCGCGGCGGAACCGCCGACGGCCACCAGGACGGCAAGCCAGAGGGAAATGACAAGCCAGCGCCGGCGGTACGAGAACTTGCCGAGGCGGTAAAGGAGGAGTGCCATGCGGGAGGACCGATCTGATCAGGAGGAACGGGTGGCGGATGGGAAAGCGGTGGTGGTGAAGCCGGCGCCCAGCAGGGCCATGGCATCGATGAGCAGTTGGCGGAGTTCGGCAAGGGAGGCGGGTGAGAGGTCCGGGCCGCGCCGGCTGAACCAGACCTCCATGGCGGCCTTTCCGCAGGAGATGATGGAGCCGGCCAGGGCGTGGACGTACAGTTCGTCCCGCTCGCCGGGGGTTCCGGCGAGGCGTTCGCGGGCCACGGTGAAGACCTGGGCCCGGCAGTGGTCCCACGCCTCCAGTTCCGTGTGGGACATCAGCGGACTCTGCTGGGTCAGCGAGAACAGTTCCGCGAGCGGGGCGATGGCCTTGGGGTCCGCCAGGGCCACCAGGGCGGCCTGGGCCGACTCCAGCATGGGTTCGCCCGCCGGCCGGAGGCGCAGCTGCTGGATGGCGTTGTCCAGGAAGCCGTGGACGATGGAGGCCAAGGCGGCGTCGGTGCTGCTGAAGTAGTTGAAGAAGGTACGGCGGGAGATTCCTGCGGTGTCGGCGATGTCCTCCACCGTGAAGTTTCCGGGGCCTTTGGAACGCAGGAGGCCCAGCGCGGCGTCGGTAATGGCCTGGCGCGTGGCGGCCTTGTTCAGCTCGCGGCGGGAAGGGGCGGCGGGCACGGCGTCCTGCGGGGTCTCCGGGGAGGAAAGCGGATCTGGCACAGGCTTACACTACGTGCAACTTTGCACTCTATGCAACTAATTTCCCGGGCGTAGTGATCTGGATTCACAGGAGAACGAAAGGTTCCCGACAGCCTTTCCTGAACCTGGTGGACGATGCTGGAAATGTCCCGCCGCGAGGCGTATCACCAGCAGCCGTCAGGCGACGGCGAATGAGGAGACAGAGAAATGACCCGCACGAAGAAGATGACCCTGGGCCTGTCAGCCGCGGCGCTGGCGCTCGGTGCAGGAATCGGCGTGGCCGGCATGGCATCGGCCACCACCACTGCGCCCACTCCCACCCCGAGCGCGAGTTCCAGTGCCTCGGCCGACGGCGCCGCCGGAACCGACCACGGCGGCATGGGCAGGCACGGCGGCCGCGGCGGCAACGGCATGGAGCAGGCATCTGCCCTGGCGGCGAAGCTAGGCGTGGACGAAGCCAAGGTGACGGACGCCTTGAAGGCCTTCCGCGAAGCCAGCAAGCCCACCACGCCGCCCGCCGACGGCCAGAAGCCGGATCCCGCGGCCCGCGAAGCCGCCCTCGCCAAATCGCTGGCGGCCTCGCTGGGAATCGACGAGGCCAAGGTGACGGCAGCCCTCCAGGAGATCCGCAGCGAGGAGCAGTCAGAACACGCTGCCGAACTCAAGACCCGCCTGGACAAGGCAGTGACGGACGGCAAACTCACGCAGGCCGAAGCCGACGCCGTGACCAAGGCGGTCCAGAACGGGGTGATTGGCGGACGCTGATTGTTGCCCGCCTGTTGCGGGCTGGGGCGAAGTCCTTAAGCAAAGACGTCCCCGGGAGCATATCCCGGGGACGTCTTTTTGCTGGCGCGTTATGCGTTGGCATCCTGCAGCTCGCGGGATGCGGTCCCGGCGCTGGTGCCGTCCGTTGCGGAACCATCGGCGGGAGCATCGCTGTCATCCACGAACGGGGTGCCGTTGCGGGGTGCGTTGTACAGCGATTCGTCCAGGATGCCCTGGCGCTTGGCCACGATGGTGGGGACCAGGGCCTGGCCTGCCACATTCACCGCGGTGCGGCCCATGTCGAGGATGGGGTCGATGGCCAGCAGCAGGCCGACGCCGGCCAGCGGCAGGCCGAGCGTGGAGAGCGTCAGGGTGAGCATCACCACGGCGCCGGTGGTGCCGGCGGTTGCGGCGGAGCCAAGGACGGAGACCAGGGCGATCAGCAGGTACTGGCTGAAGTCCAGGTGGATGCCGAAGAACTGGGCCACGAAGATCGCGGAGATGGCAGGGTAGATGGCTGCGCAGCCGTCCATCTTGGTGGTGGCGCCCAGCGGTACGGCGAAGGAGGCGTACGCGCGGGGCACTCCGAGGCTGCGTTCAGTCACGCGCTGGGTCAGCGGCAGGGTGCCCACTGAGGAGCGGGAAACGAAAGCCAACTGCACGGCGGGCCATACGCCGGAGAAGTACTGCTTGATGGACAGGCCATGGCTGCGGACCAGGATCGGGTACACCACGAACAGCACGAGCACCAGGCCGGCGTAGATGGCCACGGTGAACTTTCCCAGCGAGCCGATGGTGTCCCAGCCGTAGACGGCCACGGCATTGCCAATGAGGCCGACGGTTCCCAGCGGTGCGATGCGGATGATCCACCAGAGCACCTTCTGGATCACGGCGAGGGCTGACGCGTTCAGGTTCAGGAACGGCTCTGCCGCCTTGCCCACCTTGAGGGCGGCAACGCCCACCGCGATGGCGATGACGAGGATCTGCAGGACGTTGAAGCTGATGGACGTGGTGACGACGCCGGAATCGCCGACAGTGGAGCTGGCACCCAGGCCGAGGAAGTTCTTCGGGAAGAGGCCCACGAGGAAGGCCCACCAGTCACCGGACTTGCCGGTGTACTTGGCGTCTCCGCTGATGCCCGTGTTGGCGCCGGGCTGCAGGAGCACGCCCAGGCCGATGCCGATCAGCACGGCGATCAGGGACGTGATGGCGAACCACAGGAGCGTGTTCCATGCGAGCCGGGCGGCGTTGGACACCTGGCGCAGGTTGGAAATGGAACTGACGACGGCGGTAAAGATCAGGGGAACGACGGCGGTCTGCAGCAGCGACACGTAGCTTGAGCCGATGGTCTGCAGCGTGGCGCCGAGGGCGTTGGGGCTGGTCTTGGTGCTGCCGGTGTACTTGGCCAGCAGGCCGAGGCCTAGGCCCACGATGAGGGCGGCAATGATCTGGAAGCCGAACGAACCCGCCCACTTGGGGAGCTGGAATCCGGTCTTCCCTGCGGGGGAGGGGGTGCTTGTCTGAGTGCTCACCAGAACAAGCTAGACCCCCACCTCATACCACGTCGAAAGAATATTGAGAAATATTACGCATCCACATTTGCCCACGAACCTGGAAAACCCCGGAAATACAAGGCAGACGGTGGCTATTGTTACTTATTCCCGTCACGGATGTGCTTAATGTCTCGCCGGGCATGGGCGAGTCAGGAAAGCAGCGCCCGGCGGAGGGTGTCCAATCCTACGGAGCCGATGTTGAGGGCCTTGGTATGGAACTCCTTGAGGTCGAACCCCGGCCGCGCCTCGAGCTCGGCGCGGATTTGTTCCCAAAGCCGCTGTCCCACCTTGTAGGAGGGGGCCTGCCCGGGCCAGCCGAGGTACCGGGTGAACTCAAAGTTGAGCTGGCCTTCGCTGATGGGCAGGTTTTCCTTCAGGAATGCGTAGCCCTTGTCGGCGGTCCAGGTGCCGGTTCCCCAGCGTTCGGGCATCCCGAGTTCCAGGTGCACGCCGATATCGAAGACCACGCGCGCGGCCCGCATGCGCTGCATGTCCAGCATTCCCATATGGTCGCCGGGATCGTCCAGGTAGCCCAGTTCCTGCATGAGCTTCTCGGCGTAAAGGGCCCACCCTTCGCCGTGGCCGGAGGTCCAGCAGACGTTCCGGCGCCACTTGTTGAGCAGCTCGCGCCGGTAGGTTGCAGTGGCGACCTGCAGGTGGTGGCCCGGGACGCCCTCGTGGTACACGGTGGTGGTTTCGGCCCAGGTGGTGAAGGTGTCCTCCCCGGCGGGGACTGACCACCACATGCGGCCGGGGCGGCTGAAGTCGTCGGACGGACCGGTGTAGTAGATGCCGCCTTCGTCGGTGGGGGCGATCCGGCACTCGAGCTTCTTCATGACGTCGGGGATGTCGAAGTGCACGCCGGCGAGTTCGGCCACCGCCCTGTCCGAGACATCCTGCATCCACTTCTGCAGCGCCTCCGTGCCTTTCAACTGCCGGGCGGGGTCGTTGTTGAGGATGTCCTTGGCCTCGGCAATGGATGCCCCCGGCTTGATGGCGTGCGCCACCTGTTCCTGTTCGGCGATGAGGCGGTCCAGTTCCTGGACGCCCCACGCGTAGGTTTCCTCCAGGTCCACTTCAGCGCCGAGGAAGGACCGGGAAGCGAGGGCGTAGCGGGCCCGGCCGACGGCATCCTTTTCCGGCGCTGCGGGCAGCAGCTCTGTGCGCAGGAATTCGGCCAGGCCACTGTAGGCACGGCGGGCTGCGTCAGCACCGGCGTCGAGCATTTCCTGCAGGTTCGCCGGCAACGTGCCGGCGGAGGTGGAAGCGCCGGCCGCCAGTTTGGCGAAGAAGCCGTCCCCGGCGGCGTATTTTGCCACCTGTTCGATGACGATCCGCACCTGGCGTGCAGCGGCCACCTTCCCGGCATCCCTTGCCAGGCGCAGGGACTCGGTGTAGCCGCTGATGGCTGCCGGCACGTTGTGCGCGCGGCCGGCGATGTGCTCCCAGTCCTGCTCGGTTTCGGTGGGCATGAGGTCGAAGATGGCGCGGATGTCCTGGGCCGGCGACGCGATGTTGTTCAGCTCCGCGTATTCCCAGCCGGAAGCGTGGATCAGCAGCTGCAGGCCCAACCGTTCCTGCATGGCGTCCAGGGTGACGGCGTCCACGTCGTCTTCCGGTTCCAGGCCCTCCAGGGCCACGAGGGCAGCCCGTGCTGCCTCCGCGAAACCGGCGACGCCGGCGGGGGAGAAGTCCTGATACTCCGTCTCATGTCCCGGCAGGCCAAGGGTGGTGGCAAAGGTGGGGTTGAGCCTGATCAGGGTGTCCGTGTAGGTGTCCGCGACGGCGTCGATCCGGGTGTGCGGGCGCGCGGCGGGTGCAGTGTCGATAGTCACATGCCGAGACTACCGGGCTCCGCGCAGTCAGTGTGGCAGGGAGGAGGTCAGCCCCGGCTGCGTTTCCAGGCTCCCGGCCCGGGAGCGGGGGCGAGCCGCAACTGCTGCCTCCGGACCCAGTGCCGTACGCTGGTGGTCTTAGCCGGGGCGGGGGTTTCTCCGCCGAGGGAAAGCACGACGGCGGCCAGTGCGGCGAGTTCCTCGTCGCTGGGTTTTCCTTTGACAACAGAAAACAGCGGCGCGGCGGCTGCTTCTGCCGTTTCCGGGGTCTCGTCGGGCTCCGGCGCCCCTGGGGTGGGGATCACAGCGGGATGTTCCCATGCTTCTTGGCGGGAAGGCTGGCGCGTTTGTCGCGGAGGGCGCGCAGTCCTTTGATGATCTGGATGCGGGTGTCCGAGGGGGCGATGACGGCGTCCACGTAGCCAAGCTCGGCTGCCTGGTAGGGGTTGAGGAGCTCTTCCTCGTACTGCTGGATGACCTGGGCGCGGCGGGCCTCCACGTCGCCGCCGTCCTCGGCGACCGCTGCGAGGTCGCGGCGGTAGAGGATGTTCACGGCCCCCTGCGCGCCCATGACGCCGATCTGCGCCGTAGGCCAGGCAAGGTTCAGGTCGGCCCCGAGCTTCTTGGAGCCCATCACGATGTAGGCGCCGCCGTAGGCCTTGCGCGTAATCACCGTGAGCTTGGGGACGGTCGCCTCGGCGTAGGCGTAGAGGAGCTTGGCGCCGCGGCGGATGATCCCCTGGAACTCCTGGTCCTTGCCCGGAAGGAAGCCGGGAACGTCCACCAGGGTGATGATGGGAATGTTGAAGGCGTCGCAGTGGCGCACGAACCGGGCCGCCTTTTCGGAGGCGGCGATGTCCAGGGTGCCGGCGAACTGCAGCGGCTGGTTGGCCACGATGCCCACCGTGTGGCCCTCGACGCGGCCGTAGCCGATCATCACGTTGGGGGCGTACAGGGCCTGCATCTCCAGGAAGTGCCCGTCGTCCACGATCTGCTCCACCACGGCGCGCATGTCGTAGGGTTGGTTGGCTGAATCCGGAACCAGCGTGTCCAGGGCGAGGTCGTCGTCGTCGATCTCCAACTCCTGCTGGTGCCCCAGGACAGGCGCCTCGGACAGGTTGTTGGACGGAAGGAAATCCAGCAGTTCGCGCACGAACTCAATGGCGTCGGTCTCGTCGGAGGCAAGGTAGGTGGAGGTTCCGGTGGTGGCGTTGTGCTGCCGCGCACCGCCGAGGGTTTCCATGTCGACGTCCTCGCCGGTGACGGTCTTGATGACGTCCGGACCGGTGATGAACATGTGCGAGGTCTTGTCCACCATCACCACGTAGTCGGTGAGGGCGGGGGAGTAGGCGGCACCGCCGGCGGAGGGGCCCATGATGAGCGAAATCTGCGGCACTACGCCGGATGCGTGGACGTTGTTCCGGAAGATGTCTGCGAACATGGCCAGTGAGGCCACGCCTTCCTGGATGCGGGCGCCGCCGCCGTCCAGGATGCCGACGACGGGGCAGCCGTTGCGGAGCGCAAACTCCTGGACCTTGACGATCTTTTCGCCGTTGACCTGGCTTAGGGATCCGCCGTACACGGTGAAGTCCTGGCTGTAGACCGCCACCAACCGCCCGTCCACGGTGCCGTAGCCGGAGACCAGGCCGTCACCCAGCGGTTTCTTCTTCTCCATGCCGAAGGCGGTGGAGCGGTGCACGGCCAGGGCATCAAACTCCACGAAGGAATCCTCGTCCAGCAGCAGGGCGATGCGCTCGCGGGCGGTGTTCTTGCCGCGGGCGTGCTGTTTCTCGATGGCCTCGGGGCCGGAGGGCTGTTCGGCACGCGCCTGGCGGTCGCGGAAATCGGCAATCTTTCCCGCAGTCGTTGTCAGATCGTGGCTCATCAAGTGTCTCCGGCTCTGTAGCAGGTCAATTCTGTCGGCTGGCAGGTCTGGCTGCGCGGAGCGTTAAGTAGCATCCACACAAAAGACGAACCCTGCTGGCAAGTCTAGTAACGCTTTGGGCGCCAACGGCTGTAGGGAACCTACAATTTTCTGCCGTTCCAACAACCTCTCCACAATGTTACTCATGAGTAACTTAGTTGGGTTACAGTGTTCCCATGACTTCAAGCGACGATGCTTTGCATGCCTCCGAAAGCCCGTACCGGGCCGCCGGCTCCCTGGCGGGCCTGACCATCCTGCTGTCCGGCGGCAGCCGCGGGATCGGCCTGGCCATCGCCCTGCGGGCGGCCCGCGATGGGGCCAACATTGTGCTCCTTGCCAAGACGGGGGAGCCGCACCCCAAGCTCGCCGGGACGGTCCACACCGCAGCCCGCGAGCTGGAGGCGGCCGGAGGCCAGGCCCTGCCCCTGGTGGGCGACGTGCGGAGGGACGATGACGTGGCCGGCGCCGTAGCCGCGGCTGTTGACCGGTTCGGCGGCATCGACATCGTCATCAACAACGCCTCCGCCATCGACCTCTCCACCACGGACAAGGTGGACATGAAGAAGTACGACCTCATGCAGGACATCAACGTGCGCGGCACCTTCCTGCTGTCCAAGCTGGCGCTCCCGGCGCTCCGTGCCTCGGGCCGGGGGCAGATCCTGACACTCTCGCCGCCGCTGAACCTCCACCCCTCCTGGGCCGGGAAGCACCTTGCCTACACCATGGCGAAATACGGGATGAGCCTGACCACCCTGGGCCTGGCCGAGGAACTGAAGGCTGACGGGATCAGGGTCAACTCACTGTGGCCCTGTACCCTGATCGACACGGCTGCCATCCGCAATATGCCCCACGGCGAAACCATGGTGCTGGCCGCGCGCGGCCCGCAGATCATGGCCGACGCCGCCCACGCCATCCTGACCGGCAGCAATCTCGGTGCCGGTGCGCCGCCGTCGGGCAACTTCTACACGGACGAGCAGGTCCTGGCCGCCGCGGGCGTGACCGACTTCCGCCCCTACAGCCTGGGAGCACCGGAAGACCGGCTGGTTCCGGACATCTTCCTCTAAGGCGGGCCCTCATGCAGTCCCCGGTGCCCGTTCCGGGACTGCGGCAGGCTGGGTACGATCAGGCGCGGCTCGGTAGGATCTAGCTATGGATGACGCACACGCACCGGGTACCCCCCTGAACCGAGGGGACCTGGCCGACCAGCGTTTCCTCTCCGCCACGGGAATACCCCGGATCGACGTGGTGGACTCCACCGGCTCCACCAACGCCGACCTCCTGAGGGGCGTCACGGTGGACCCTGCGGCATGGCCTGACCTCTCCGTCCTGACGGCGGAGTACCAGACCGCGGCAAGGGGCCGGCTGGACCGGCGCTGGGAGGCACCGCCGCTGAGTTCCGTGTCGGTCTCCCTGGTTTTGCGCCCGGTGAACGCCGAGGGCAGGCCCCTTCCCACCCAGAGCTACTCGTGGCTTTCCCTGATCGCAGCCCTGGCGCTGCGCGAGACGCTCCTGGAAACGGCAGGCCTTCCCGCCGAGCTCAAATGGCCCAACGACGTCCTGGTCCGCGGCAGGAAAATTGCCGGCATCCTGGCCCAGCTCGGTCCCATGGTGGACGGCAGCGTGCCTCCCGTCATCTTGGGGACCGGCCTTAACGTCAGCCTGGGCGAAGACGAACTTCCCGTGCCCACCGCCACGTCCGTGGCCATCGAGGGTGCCACCACCACAGACCGCACCGCGCTGCTGAAAAGCTACCTGGCCCACTTCGCTGTCCTGTACCGCAGTTTCTGCAACGCCGACGGCGACCCCGCGGCGGGCATGGCCGGCGGCCCATCGCTGCACAAACGGGTGGAGGCCGTGATGGTCACCCTGGGAAAGCAGGTGCGCGCGCAGCTTCCCGGCGACCACGAAATCATCGGACATGCCTCCCGCCTGGATGACTACGGCTCCCTCCTGGTAGTGGACCGGGATTCGCGTGAGCATGTGGTCACGGCCGGCGATGTGGTGCACCTGCGGCCCTGGTCATCGCCGGACGCGCCGCAGCAGGGTGGTTATGCGTAGGTCCCTTGTTCCAGGGGAGCAGGTCATCGTCACTACCCGCCCGCAGCCGCGGAAGCTTGCCGGTCCCGCCGTGGCCTTCGTCCTGGCGCCGGCCTTGGCCGCCTTCGCCAGCGCCTGGGTTATCCGCGGCGGCCCCGCACGCGTGGCGCCTGCCCTGGGCCGCCAGTGGACGCCCTGGTTGGTGGGCGCCTGCGTGCTCGCGGCGGCGGCTGTGTGGCTGGGCTACTGCCTGCCCCGGCTTCTTCGCTGGCATGGCACCCGGTACACGCTGACCAGCCAGCGGATGGTGGCCCGGTACGGACTGTTGAACCGGCGGGACCAGCAGGTGAACCTGGCATCGGTGCGAAACCTGACGGTCCATGAATCGTTGCTGCAGCGCCTGGTGCGTTCCGGGAATATATCCTTGGAAACCGGGCACCAGGGCATGGTGACCTTTCGCGACGTGCCCGAGGTCGCCCGGTTCCGGGACTTCATCCTCGACGCCATCGGGGAACTGCCGGAGGACAGCGGGGCCCAGCCCGGCGCGACGTATTACCCAGCCGGTGCATTTCCGGAGGACATGAGAGAAGGTGGACGGGATGACCGATGAGGACCAGCAGGAACGCGTCGAGAGCATCGAAACCGGCGCCTTCGACGCGTCGTCCGACGCCGGCTCGCCTGACCCTTTCGCAACCGGGCCGGGTGCTGCCGCGGAGCTTCCCGGCGTCGACCGTCACCCGCCAACCGGCGCCATGTCCGCGGAACGCTTGGCCATGAAGGCGCTCGAAGCCCGCCTCCTGGGTGGGGAACGCAAGCTCCGCCGCCGTGAAGTTGCGGCCGGGGCCGGCCTCTCACTGCTTTCTGCCCGCAAGCTCTGGCGTGCCCTGGGATTCCCCAACTTCGGCGACGAGGACGTCGCCTTCACCGAACGCGACCAGGCGGCCCTGTCCACCGTGGTGGACCTTGTCCGCGCCGGCAAGCTCACGGAGGAAGCGGCGATCTCGGTGACGCGCTCCATCGGGCAAATGACCGACCGCATGGTGGTCTGGCAGATCGAGGCGCTGGTGGAGGACATGGTCCACGAGCAGGGCGTCACGGACGCCGTGGCCCGCAAGCGCCTGGTCAACGAGCTGCCCGCTTTGGTGGACGCACTCGAGGAAGTACTGGTCTACTCCTGGCGCCGCCAGCTCAACGCCGGCGTCCAGCGCCTCGCGGTCCGCGCCGAAGCCGGGCTGCAGGCCAGCGAGGAAGGCCGGGAAGGCGACGAGGACGACGCGCCGCTGCCCCTGGCCCGCGCGGTCGGTTTCGCGGACCTGGTGTCCTACACGAGCCTGTCCCGGCGGATGAACGAAAAGACGCTTGCCCGGCTGGTCCAGCGCTTCGAAAACAAATGCGCCGAGATCATCTCCGTCGGTGGCGGCCGGCTGGTCAAGACCGTGGGCGACGAAGTCCTGTACATCGCCGAAACCCCTGCCGCGGGTGCGGAGATTTCGCTGGCGCTGGCTGAAGCCTTCACCGAAGACGAAATCCTCCCGGAAGCCCGGGTAGCCATGGTCTGGGGAAGGATCCTGTCCCGCCTGGGCGACATCTACGGCCCCACCGTGAACCTCGCCGCCCGCCTGACCACCCTGGCGGACCCTGGTACCGTCCTGGTGGATTCCATGACAGCCTCCGCCCTGGAACATGACGAACGGTTCGTCCTGATTCCGCAGGACCCGGAGAATGTGCGCGGCTTTGGCGAGATCAATCCCGTCCGCCTGACCCGCGGGCGCGGCAAGGGCCTGGTCCTGGACTAGGCTCCGGCGGCTTTGGGTCCGGGACGGACCGGGCCGAAAGAATTTATCCACTTGTTGGCGTATGGCGGTATCGTTGTGGTGCCCGGGGTCCTGTGATGCCGGCAGCAGGCACGAAGCCTAGATTTACCGGGGGATTTCCACACATGACACGGCTCGGACAAACGCGCGCCCAGATCCCTTCTTCCGCCGCGCCCCGGTGGCGCCGCCTGCCGCGTTCCCGCTGGTTCACCGGTACGGCGTTTGGTGCTGTGGTGGCTGTGGTGGTGATGGGTGCTGTGTTGTATCCGGGGTTTAAGACCACTGAGGTGGAGTTGAATGACGGTGGTGTGTGGGTGGTTTCGAAGTCGAAGAATGCTGTGGGGCGGTTGAATTATCCGTCGCGGGTGTTGGATGGGGCGGTGACGCCGGCGTCGTCGACGTTTGATGTGTTGCAGCATGCGGGTGAGGTGTTCGTCGATGATGAGTCTGGTTCGACGTTGAACCAGGTGTCGCCGGCGAATATGCGTTTGGGTGGGGATAAGCAGTTGCCGGGGGCGGCTGATGTGAGTTTTGGGGCGCGGACGATTTCGGTGACGGATGCTGCGTCGGGGAAGGTGTGGGCGGTGTCGCCGTCCACCGTGAATGGTTTTGATAAGGAAGCGTCGGAGCCGGTTTTGGTGGGTTCGGCGGGCCTGGTGTCGGTGGTGGGTTCGGATGACCGGATTTATTCGGCGGATCCGAAGACCGGCAGCGTGACGGTGACCGGTGTTGATGCCGAGGGTGGTGTGGCGTCGTCGGAGTCCAGTACGTGGGATGGGCTTAAGGGTGCCGGGGATTTGCAGATGACGGTGGTGGGGGACCAGCCGGTGGTGTTGGATGCTGCCGCGGGAAACCTGTTCCTGCCTGGTGGGAAGCGGCTGCAGTTGGATAATGCGCGGGATGCGAAGTTGCAGCAGCCGGGGCCGGGCAGTGATTTCGTTGCCGTTGCAACGCGGAAGGCGTTGCTGAAGCAGCCGTTGGACGGGGCGACGGCGAAGACCGTGGGGTTCGACGGTGAGGGGGTTCCGGCTGCTCCGGTGCAGTTGGGTGGGTGTGTGCATGCGGCGTGGTCGGGTGCGAACAAGTATGTCCGGGACTGTGTCAATGATGGTGACGATAAGAATGTTGCGGTGCCCAAGGCGAGTGTGTCGCCGTCGTATGTTTTCCGGGTGAACCGGGACCTGGTGGTCCTGAATGATGTGAACTCGGGGAATGTGTGGTTGGTGAACCAGAACATGCAGCTGGTGAACAACTGGGACGACGTCATCCCACCGCAGCAGACCTCGGACGACGCCGACAAGGACTCCGCCGACGAGGTCCAGCAGACCGTCCTGCCGGACCGCACCAAACCCAACAGCGCCCCCGTGGCCAAGCCCGACCAGTTCGGCATCCGCGCCGGGAAGACCACCATCCTGCCCGTCCTGGACAACGACTCCGACCCCGACGGCGACGTCCTCACTGTCCGAACCCCCGAAGGCGTCAAAACGGGCGCAGTCTCGCCCATCTATGGCTCCACGGGCCTGCAGGTCGCCGTGCCCGCCGACAAGGCCGGCAGTGAGACCTTCAAGTACACCGTGGACGACGGCCGCGGCCTGTCAGCGTCGGCGGACATAACGCTCAACGTCATCCCGCCCGGCACCAACACTGCGCCGCGGCAAAAGCCCAACCGGAACACCACGCTGGTGGTCCAGTCAGGCAAGTCGGTCACGCAAAACATCCTTCCGGACTGGATGGACCCCGACGGCGATGACCTGTTCGCCGTCTCAGTGTCCAGCAGCGATCCGCTGGACCAGGCCCGGATCCGCCCGGACGGACAGCTGGCCTTCCAGGATTCCGGTGCCGCCCCGGGCCGCAAGGTCCTCACCGTGTCGGTCTCCGACGGCCAGTCCACCGCGGAAGGCAAAGTCACCGTCGACGTCAGGAGCCCAGGGGCCCTGCCGCCCATCGCCAACGCCGACCACGTAGTGGCCGTTGCCGGCACCGACACCGTCATCACCCCGCTCAAGAACGATTCGGACCCGCAGGGCGGGACGCTGCGGCTGGCGCAGGCCACCCCGGACGCCGAGACTACGGCAACCCTGAACCCGGACCAGCAGACGTTCACCTTCAACTCCCGGACCCTTGGTGCCCACTACGTCAGCTACCTGGTGACCAACGGACCGGCCAGCGCACAGCAGCTGGTGCGCGTTGACGTGGTGCCTGGCACCGACGAGGGCGCCCCGGTGGCCGTCCGGGACACCGCGCTGCTCCCCACCGGCGGGGATGTCCTGGTGGATGTCCTGGGCAACGACTCGGACCCCTCGGGCGGCGTGCTGGTGGTGCAGTCCGTGACGGCCGACGCCGGACTGCCGGTCAGCGTGGCCGTGCTGGACCACTCGGTGGTAAGGATCACCGACATCCGCGCCGAGGGCCAGCTGACGGTCCGGTACACCGTGTCCAACGGCCGGTCATCGGCCACCGGCGAGATCGCGGTGCTGATGGTTCCCGCCCCGGCCAAGCTCCAGGCACCCCAGGCAAAGCCGGACGAAGCAACGGTCCGGGTCAACGACGTCGTCACTGTTCCCGTCCTGGCCAACGACGCCGACCCCAACGGATCAAAGCTCACCCTCCTCCCGGACCTGGCCCAACAGCCCGATGCAGCCGATGGACGAATGTTCGTGTCGGGAGACCAGCTGCGGTTCGTGGCCGGGCCCGAGGCGAAAACCGTGTACGCCATCTACAAGGTTCAGAATGCCTCCGGGCAGGTGGACTCGCAGCAGGTGACCATCCGCATCCGCGCCCGGGACGATGACCGGAACACCCGGCCCGAGCCCCGAAACCTGACCGCGCGCGTGGTGGCCGGGATGACCGTCAAGGTCCCCGTGCCGCTGGACGGCATCGACGCAGACGGCGATTCCGTCCAGCTCATCGGCATCGACAAGGCACCCGCCATGGGAACCGCCGTGGTGCGCGACGGCTACCTGGAGTTCACAGCCGCCGGGGACGCTGCCGGCACCGACAGCTTCACCTACCGGGTTCGGGACCGGATCGGCGCCGAAAACACCGGCACAGTCATTGTCGGCATCGCCCCGCCGGAGGCCAACAACCAGAAACCCATCGCGGTGGATGACGCCGTGGACGTCCGGCCCGGCCGCAAGGTGGCCGTGGAGGCCCTGGCGAACGATTCAGACCCCGACGGCGACCCGCTGAGCCTGGTTTCCGACGGGTTCGAGGCCAGGCCCGACCTGCAGGTTGAGGCAACGGACGCTGCCAAAGTGCTGTTCACCGCCCCGGGCACCGCCGGCAACGACAGCATCAGCTACCGCATCCAGGACGACAAGAAGGCCTCCGCCAGCGCCGTGATCCGGGTCCGGATCAGCCCGGACGCCGAACTCCAGCGCCCCGTGGCCAAGGACGACCACGTGACGGTGGCCGAAACCCTCGGCAAGACCGCGGTGGACGTCCCCGTCCTGAAGAACGACTCCGATGCCGACGGCGTGGCCTCCGAGTTGAAGGTCAGCCTTCCCGACGGCAACCCGAACGCCCGGCCCGCCGGCTCTGGCAACGTAGTGGTGACTCTCACCCCGGAAGACCAGCTGATCCCCTACACGGTCACGGACGTCGACGGCCTCACCTCCACCGCCCTGATGTGGATCCCGGGCCAGGGCGCGCAGTACCCCACCCTCGCCAAGACCGACCCTGTTGAGGTCATGTCCGGCAAGGACGTCACCCTGGACCTGTCCGAATACGTCCGGGTCCGCAGCGGCCGCAGCGCCCGGATCACCGTGGCCGACTCCGTCCGCGTCCAGGGCGGCTCCCCGGATGGCATCATCCAGTCCGACGGCAAAGCCCTGCGCTACGCCGCCAGACCGGACTATGTGGGCCCGGGCTCCATCACCTTCGAAGTAACGGACGGCTCCGGACCTGACGACGCCGACGGCCTGAAATCCACCCTGGTCATCATGACCAAGGTGGTCCCGGACCCCAACGCCAACCACCCGCCCACGTTCAGCGGCACCTCCGTGGACGTCCCCAAGGCCGAAACGGCAACGGTGGACCTCGCCGGACTGGCCAAGGACGTGGACGAACGGGACAAGGACAACCTCCGCTTCGAACTGGACGGGACGCTTCCTGCCGGCTTCAGCGCAAAGGTCGACGGCGCCACGCTCGCCATCACTGCCGATGGTTCCCTTGGCATCGGCGTCACCGGGAACATCCAAGTGAAGGTCACCGACGGCAGGTCACCCGCCGTGGGCGCCACCATCGCCGCACGACACGTAGCATCCAACCGGCCCCTGCCAGTGGCCAACGACGATGCTGTGGACAAGGCCAACGCAGGAAAGACGGAACAGGTCAACGTCCTGGCCAACGACTTCAACCCTTTCCCGGATACGCCCCTGCGGATCGTGGGCGCCACCGTGGAGACGGGCGCCGCAGCAGGCCAGCCGTCCGTGTCGGGGGACAGCATCACCGTTACCCCGGCTGACGGGTACAAGGGCGTCATGGTGGTCCGCTACACCGTGGCCGACAAGACGGGCGATCTGTCCCGCCAGGTGGACGGCCGCCTGCGCCTCACCGTCCGCGGCAAACCCGACGCACCCTCCGCCCCCAGCGCCACCGACGTCCGCAGCCGAACCGCCGTGCTCAAGTGGGCGCCGCCGTCGGACAACGGCGCTCCCATCACCGGGTACACCGTCCGCTCGAACCACGGCTTCGAACAGAAGTGCCCCACCACCACCTGTACGTTGAGCGGGCTCACCAACAACGTGAAGTACGTATTCACGGTGCTGGCCACCAACGAAGTGGGGGACTCGCAGGCCTCGCCGCAGTCCAATGAAATCCGGCCTGACGAGAAGCCATCGCCACCGGAAGCCCCAACCGTGAAGGCGGGGGACAAGACCATGGCCATCACCTGGCCCGCGGCGAAAACCGAGGGCTCGCCGGTGAAGCACTACAACCTGGAGATCTCACCGCCACCGGCCAGCGGGGCAGCCCTCAAGAACGAGGTCGCCGGGCTGAACTACACCTGGACCGGCCTCACCAATGGCGTGAAGTACAAGGTGCGCGCCCAGGCCGTCAACGAGCTTGGCGCCTCCGACTGGGGGACCTATTCCGCGGAGGACAATCCCGCCGGAGTCCCTGCGGCACCTGCAGCACCTGCATCCGCCGTCGCAGCATCCGTGGGGACCCAGAACCAGCTTCGGGTCACGTGGGCCGAACCCAACACCAACGGTGATCCGATCAGCACCTATTACGTGACCATGAGCGGCGGCAACGCCCCTGCCCAGACGCAGACCGTCCCCGGTAACGTCCGCACCGCAAACTTCACCGCCAACAACTCTGAGGCCGCATACACGTTCACGGTGCAGGCTGAGAACAAGGCCGGCAAGGGCGCGGTCAGCCCGCCCTCCGCGCCCCGGCGCGCCACCGGCAAGCTGGCGACGGTCTCCGGGGTCACGGCCACGCCGGCGAACACCGGCGGAGCAGGACGCGCCGTGACGGTGGACTTCCGCAAACTGACCGCGGCGGAACGTAACGGTTCTGCCGAAAACGAAGTCAGCTACAGCTACAACGCGAGCAACGGTTCCCGCGGGCCCATCACGCCCGGCCAGACCATCGGCGGCTTCACCAACGGCAACGCCGTCAGTATCACCGTCGTCGCCAACTCCACGGTGGCCCCGAGTTCTGATGGGAGCGCCCCTGCCTCAGCCACGCCGTTCGGCTCCCCGGGCACCCCCTCCGCGTCCGGCCAAAACGGCGGCGTGAACCAGAAGTCGGCCACCCTGAATTGGTCCTCCCCGTCCACCAGCACCAACGACGTGGCGCAAACGAGGATCAGAATCAACAACGGCGGCTGGGAGAACGTTGCCCCCTCCGGCAGCAGGACGGTCAACACGACCAACTTCGGTGACACCGTCACCATCGCGGTCCAGACCTTCAACTCCGTCGGCACCGGCAGCGCGGTGGTTACCGCCAGCGCCACAGCGGGCAAGCAAGGCCTGTGGGAAACCCGGATCAAGACCTCCGACCCCAACTTCGTCAGGAGTTGCACCTTCACCCTGGGCGGATCGAACTACCGGCCAAGTCCCTATTTCGACTGTGTCGGCGTCAACGCCGACAGCCCACCCTGGTTCTACAAGGCGGACCAGGACCGCATCATGGTGGCGTGCTGGATCGACCAGAGCGACAACTGGTCCGGCAACGGCATCGTCCGGTGGTGGCGGGTTGAATCCGGCTCGGCACGCAATGTTGGCCGCTACGTGATCGCCGGCCACACCACGCTTGCCGATCCTGCCGGGCTGGGGGCACCGCATTGCTAGGCCTCCTGCCCGGCCACTGCCCGGGCAGTTGTCCCCATCGCGGCGGTTTCCGCTATTCGGTAGGCTTACCCCGGGGAAAAGGAAGCCTGCTGCCTGTCCTGCCACCAGGCCGCCATCTGGCTACACAATCTGAGGGAAATTAACGCTGTGACAACTCTGCTGGGGAAGCTTGGGCTGAAAAAGCGACACAAGAAACTCGTCACCGGTACGGCGTTTGGTGCTGTGGTGGCTGTGGTGGTGATGGGTGCTGTGTTGTATCCGGGGTTTAAGACCACTGAGGTGGAGTTGAATGACGGCGGTGTGTGGGTGGTTTCGAAGTCGAAGAATGCTGTGGGGCGGTTGAATTATCCGTCGCGGGTGTTGGATGGGGCGGTGACGCCGGCGTCGTCGACGTTTGATGTGTTGCAGCATGCGGGTGAGGTGTTCGTCGATGATGAGTCTGGTTCGACGTTGAACCAGGTGTCGCCGGCGAATATGCGTTTGGGTGGGGATAAGCAGTTGCCGGGGGCGGCTGATGTGAGTTTTGGGGCGCGGACGATTTCGGTGACGGATGCTGCGTCGGGGAAGGTGTGGGCGGTGTCGCCGTCCACCGTGAATGGTTTTGATAAGGAAGCGTCGGAGCCGGTTTTGGTGGGTTCGGCGGGCCTGGTGTCGGTGGTGGGTTCGGATGACCGGATTTATTCGGCGGATCCGAAGACCGGCAGCGTGACGGTGACCGGTGTTGATGCCGAGGGTGGTGTGGCGTCGTCGGAGTCCAGTACGTGGGATGGGCTTAAGGGTGCCGGGGATTTGCAGATGACGGTGGTGGGGGACCAGCCGGTGGTGTTGGATGCTGCCGCGGGAAACCTGTTCCTGCCTGGTGGGAAGCGGCTGCAGTTGGATAATGCGCGGGATGCGAAGTTGCAGCAGCCGGGGCCGGGCAGTGATTTCGTTGCCGTTGCAACGCGGAAGGCGTTGCTGAAGCAGCCGTTGGACGGGGCGACGGCGAAGACCGTGGGGTTCGACGGTGAGGGGGTTCCGGCTGCTCCGGTGCAGTTGGGTGGGTGTGTGCATGCGGCGTGGTCGGGTGCGAACAAGTATGTCCGGGACTGTGTCAATGATGGTGACGATAAGAATGTTGCGGTGCCCAAGGCGAGTGCGTCGCCGTCGTATGTTTTCCGGGTGAACCGGGACCTGGTGGTCCTCAATGATGTGAATTCGGGGAATGTGTGGTTGGTGAACCAGAACATGCAGCTGGTCAACAACTGGGACGACGTCATCCCACCCAAGAACCAGTCCGACGACCAGGACCAGGAGTCGGCGGACAACAACACCATTAACATCCTGCCGGACCGCACCAAACCGAACCGTCCGCCGGAAACCAAGCCCGACGCCGTCGGAGTCCGCCCCGGCCGCACCACCATCCTCAGCGTCCTGGACAACGACTCAGACCCCGACGGCGACGTTCTCACCGCAGCGGTGGGGGACGCCGGACCCAAATCGGGAACGCTGGAAAGCATCTACGGCGGCACCGCCTTCCAGATCACTGTCCCCGCGGACGCCAAGCCGGGCACCGAGACCTTCAACTACAGTGCCTCGGATGGCCGCGGCCTCTCCGCCACGGGACAGGTCACGCTCAACGTGGTGGGACCCGACGAAAACAAGCCGCCCAAGTTCAAACGCGGCGAAGACACCACCATGCTGGTTGAACAGGGCAAAACCGTCAGCCAGAACATCCTCACCGACTGGATCGATCCCGACGGCGACGACCTGGTCTTGCTGGACGCGAAGGCCGATAACGACCAGGACCAGGTCAAGGTGCGGCGCGACGGCCTGTTGACCTTCCAGGATTCCGGCGCAACTGCCGGCAAGAAGAACGTCCAGGTCAGTATCTGGGACGGCCGCGCCACCGTCACGGGCAAGGTAGTTGTCAACGTCCAGCCGCCAGGTGCACTGGCACCCGTGGTCAACGCCGACCACGTCACCGCCGTGGTGGGCCAGGATTTGGTCATTTCCCCGCTGAAGAACGACGTCGATCCCAACGGGGGTGCCCTCCGCCTGGCCCAGGTGGAAGCCAACGGCCCCGCCGAACTTGGCCCCGTCACCGACGGCGGCACTTTCACCTTCCGCAGCAGCACCCCAGGCCCCGTCTACCTGACGTACATCGCCAGCAACGGCCCCCAAAGCAGCCAGGGCCTCATCCGGGTGGACGTCGAATCCGGCAACGACGGCGGCGATCCCGTCGCGGTCCATGACGTTGCCCTGATGCCCACCGGCGGCAGTGTCCTGCTGGACCCCCTGGCCAACGACTCCGACCCCTCCGGTGGTGTCCTGGTGCTTCAGTCCGTGAAGCTCCCGGACAACGCGACGGTGTCCGTCAGCGTGATCAACCACAGCGTCCTGCGGATTACGGACATCCTGGGAACCAAGGACCCCATCCTGTTCGAATACACCATGTCCAACGGAAAGAAGTCCGCCACCGGCAGTGTCTCCGTGGTGCCCGTGCCGGCCCCCGCTGTCGTGGAAGCACCCCAGCCCAAGCCGGACGAGGTGAATGTCCGCGTCAACGACGTCGTCACCATCCCCGTCCTGGACAACGACACCCACCCGCAGGGGCAGGAACTGACCGTGGACCCGGTCCTGCCGCAGGCGGTTGACCCTGCCGACGGGAAGAGCTTCGTCTCAGAGAACACCCTCCGGTTCATAGCGGGCAGCCAGCCCAAGACCGTGCGCGCCATCTACAACGCGGTGGATCCGCAGGGCCAGAAGAGCGCCGCCGCCGTGACCATCCACATCCTCCCGCTCGAGGGCGCGGAGAACTCCCGGCCGCAGCCGCGGAACCTGACAGCCCGCGTGGTGGCTGCGGGCACCGTCCGCATCCCGGTTCCCCTCGACGGCATCGATCCCGACGGCGACTCCGTGCAGCTGACGGGCATCGACAGCACCCCTGCCATGGGAACCGCCACGGTGGGCAGCAACTTCATCGACTTCACCGCCGCCGGGGACGGTGCCGGCACCGACACCTTCCGCTACAAGGTGGTGGACCGCCAGGGGGCAGTGAACACGGGAACCGTCACGGTGGGCATCGCGCCCCGCGGTGACATGAACCAAAAGCCCACCCCGGTGGACGACGAGGTCCGGGTGCGTCCCGGCCGGCAGATTGCCGTCGACGCCACTGCCAACGACACCGATCCTGACGGCGACCGGATCCGCATCCTCACCGACGGCATCGAGGCCGACCCCTCCCTGCAGGCCACCGTCAGCAGGAACAGCGGCCGCATCATCCTCCTGGCCCCGAACGAGGCCGGAACCGTCAACGTGCGCTACACCATCGCCGACGACCGGGACGCCACCGCCCAGGCCACCATCCGCCTGGTGGTGGACAACGACGTGCCGCTGAAGGCGCCGATCGCCCGCGACGACAGGGTGACATCAGCCCAGGCCATGGGCAAGACCGCCGTGGACGTTCCCGTCCTCAAGAACGACGAGGACCCCGACGGCGTGGGCGAAAACCTGAAGATCAGCACCGAGGCCACCACTGCGCGGCCCGGCGGAAACGGCAACGTCCTGGTGGACCTCACCGAACAGCCACAGCTGATCCCGTACACGGTGGAAGACGTCGACGGCCAGCAGTCCACCGCCATCATCTGGGTGCCAGGCCTGGGCCAGCAGGTCCCCACACTGGCCAAGGACGAGGTCCTGGAGGTCGTGGCCGGACAATCCGTCGACGTCGACCTGAAGGAATGGGTCAAGGTCCGGGAAGGACGTTCACCCCGGCTGACCCAGGCGGACAGGATCAAGCTCATCGGTGCCGACGGCGGCGATCCGGTAACGCGCGACGGCACCGGCCTGAAGTACACGGCTGGTGCGGACTACGTGGGCCCCGGTTCACTGACCTTCGAGGTGACCGACGGTACCGGGCCGGACGATCCCGCCGGCCTCAAGTCCACCCTCAGCATCCGCACCAAGGTGTTGCCGGACCCCAACAAGAACAACCCGCCGGAGCTGCTTGGCGCCAACGTGGATGTTCCCAAGGGTGACTCGGCCAGCACCGACCTCGGCAAGCTCACCTCAGATCCCGACCAGGACGACGTCGAGAAGATGAAGTACGAACTGGTGGGAGACTCTCCCGGCGGGTTCTCTGCACGCATCGAAGGCAAGACGCTGAAAGTTTCGGCGGCCGACTCCACGGCAACCGGAACCCGCGCCGCCGTGCAGGTCAAGGCAATCGACCCCCGCGGGCTCGAGGCCACGGCCACGTACCAGCTTGCAGTAACCGCCTCCAACCGGCCCAAACCGGTGGCGAACGACGACGTGCAGGACAACGCCGCCGCCGGCAAGCCGGTGACCATCAACGTGCTCGCCAACGACGCCAACCCGTTCCCCGAAACACCGCTGAAGATCATCGCCGCCAATACCGAAACGGGGAGCGGCAACGTGGGCGTCAACGGTGACTCTGTGACCGTAACCCCCGCGCCGGGCTTTACCGGAACCATGGTGGTGGCCTACACGGTGGAGGACAAGACGGGGGATGCGTCCCGGCACGCCACTGCGCGGGTCCGGCTGACCGTCAAGGACAAGCCGGCGGCGCCCACCACGCCGCAGGCGCAGAGTGTGGGCGACCAGACGGCGCTGCTCACCTGGTCGGCACCGGCCGACCGGGGCTCGCCCATCACCAAGTACACCGTGTTCGGGGAGGGCGGATTCCGGCAGGAATGCCCGGCCAACACCTGCACCCTCAATGGCCTGACCAACAACACCACCTACCACTTCCAGGTGACGGCAACCAACGAGTTCGGTGATTCCGACCGGTCGCCGGCGTCCGCCGATGTCCGTCCGGACGTTAAACCGGATACGCCACAGGCTCCGTCGCTGAAGTTCGGCGATAAGCAGCTGACGGTCAACTGGGCCGCGCCGGCCAGCAAGGGGTCCCCGGTCAAGTCCTACGACCTGGAAATCTCGCCGGCGCCCGCTGGCCAAAACGCCCAGATCCAGGGACTGACGTCAGTCAGCTACGTGTGGAAGGGCCTGCAGAACGGCGTGTCCTACAAGGTCCGGGTCCTGGCCCGCAATGACGCCAAGGACCCGTCCGAATGGAGTCCCTATTCCGCGGCCGAGGTGCCCGCCGGAGTCCCCGCCACGCCGACGGCCCCCAGCGTCTCCCAGGCCACGCCGGTTGGTTCGCAGAGCCAGCTGCGCGTCGTGTGGTCGGCGCCCAACAACAACGGCGACGCCGTCTCCTCCTACACGTTGACCACGCTCAGGGGAGGGGCCGCCGTTGCCAGCCAGCAGGTAGCCGGCACCTCGCAAAACGTCACCGTGGACAATTCGGAAACGAACTACACCTTCACGGTTTCGGCAACGAACAAGGCCGGAACCAGTGCCACTAGCGCGCAGTCTGCCGCAATTCGGGCAGCTGGAAAGCCTGGCACTGTCAACTCTGGAACGGTGAAGGAGAACGGGACCAGCGGCCAGCTGGACGTGACATTCACGCCGTTGACCGATGCACAGCGCAACGGCTCCACCGCCTCCGAGATTGCCTACTCCTACAACGCCGACGGCAGGACCGGCTCGATCAAAGCCGGGGGAGGAACCATCGGTGGCATGACCAATGGGCGGGACATCACCGTGACCATCATTGCCACGTCCACCAAGAACAATATGGCCGGTGACGCCAAGGCCATCGGCACCGGAAACCCCTACGGTCCTGCCAACGCCCCCAATATCAACGGCGGCACCTCGGCCAAGGGCGATGGACAGGTGCATTGGACCTGGAATGACCCGGCGACGAACGGCAGGCCCCTCAGCTACTACGAGGTGAGCATGGATGGTGGCGGCTGGCAGAACGTCGGCAAGGCGAACAAGTTTGATGCCGGCGCCGGCGGCTGGAGCACGAGCCACAGACTGCGGGTCCGTGCCTACACGGTCACCCCGGGCGCCGTCGGCGGTCCGGTCACGTCAACGTCCGGCCCGGACAACACACCGCCCCCGCCCACGGACTGGTACGTCACGGCAAGCCCGGTCCGCAGCTGCACGGAGCCCCGCCAGGGGACTGACAGCTACATCGCCGGCAACCCCTCACAGTGCACCGGTGCCGGCAAGTGGCTCGATGCCGGTGCCCCGTCCACGGCGGACCGCTACCAGGTCTGGTACAAGACGTCCAACAACCCCAGCGGCATCTGGTACCACCTGAACTCCGGGATGGCGTCCGGTAACTGGCTCCGCTGCGACACCTCCAACGTGGGCTGCAATCCGCCGAATGGCATGCCTAACCGCTAGCAACCGCATCCATCGTGTGGGCCCGGGCCTCCCGGGCCCACACGACAACTTTCGACCCATCAAAAGGAAGCAACTTTCATGACCATGACCATTGAGCAGGCCGAGTGGTTTGCCGACACGTTCGAAAAGCTGGTTGCCAACGTGGGACAGGCGGTGCTGGGCAAGGAACACGTCATCCGGCTGACCTTTACCGCCATGCTGGCCGAAGGGCACGTCCTGTTCGAGGATGCACCTGGCACCGGCAAGACCTCCCTGGCGCGGGCCTTGGCTGCTACGGTGCAGGGCTCCAACAACCGCATCCAGTTCACCCCTGACCTGCTTCCTTCCGACGTCACCGGCGTGACCATCTACGACCAGAAGACGCAGAAGTTCGAGTTCCACAAGGGACCGATCTTCAACAACATCGTCCTGGCCGACGAAATCAACCGCGCCTCGCCCAAAACCCAGTCAGCCCTGCTGGAGGTCATGGAGGAATCACGGGTGACCGTGGACGGCGTCACGTATTCCGCGGGCCGTCCCTTCATGGTGATGGCCACCCAGAACCCGATCGAGCAGGCCGGTACCTACCGCCTGCCCGAGGCCCAGCTGGACCGCTTCCTGATCAAGACCTCCATCGGCTACCCGGACCACGCGTCCACCGTCAGGCTCCTGGGCGGCAGCAACCTGAAGGACCGCTCCAAGGAACTGTCCGCCGTCATCACCACCCAGGCTGTGGCGGACATGGCAGACCTCGCCGCAACGGCACACGTGGACACCGCAGTACTGGAATACATTTCCAGGCTGTGCGAGGAAACCCGCAACGCCCCGGAAACCCGCCTTGGGGTGTCCGTGCGTGGTGCCCTGGCCATGGTCCGGGCCGCCAAGGTCTGGGCAGCCTCGCAGGGCCGGAACTTCGTCCTGCCGGATGACATCAAGGAACTGGCGCCCGTGGTGTGGACGCACCGGTTCGTGATGGACCCCGAAGCGGAATTTTCCGGCGCCACGGCCGAGGCCGTACTGACCCGGATCCTGGCCGACGTCGCCGCCCCGCAGCAGCGCACCAACGCCTGAGCCGGCCGGCTGCGGCCGACCGCCGCAGCCCCCGCCATTCCATTCCAGCGCAACAACGAAGGCACCCCTATGTCCGACGGCACGTCCAGCGGCACCCCGTTGACCCGGTTCGCGGAGCGTTTCCGGCAACTCTTCCACCGGAACGGCCGCCCCACCCGGCTGCACCCTGCCGCGGTGTGGTCCGAAGCCAGCAGCACCGCACTCCAGGCCCTGACGCCCGCGTGGCGGTCCGTCCGGGACACCTGGCTGAAGTATGCATGGCCGGTGCTGTCCGTGGTCAGCATCCTGGGCTGGTCCGTCCTGGCTGCAGCTATCCTGCTCTGGGCCACCGGCCAGGCCTTCGGCTGGCAGGAGGCCACGGCGGCGGCCATTGCCGCCTTCGCCATGTTTGTGATCGCCGTTGCCTTCATCCTGGGCCGGTCGTCCTATGGCGTGGTCCTGGACCTTGCCCGGACCCGCGTGGCGGTGGGGGACAGCGCGGTCGGAAGCATCGCCGTCTCCAACACCTCCGCGCGGCCGTTGCTGCCTGCGGCCCTTGAACTTCCGGTGGGCAGCACCACCGCCGTGTTCCACCTGCCCCGGATGAAGCCGGGCCAGGTCCACGAGGACCTCTTCACCATCCCCACGGCACGGCGTGCCGTCATCGTGGTGGGACCGGTCCGCTCCGTCCGGGCCGACCCGCTGCACCTCCTGCGCCGGCAGGTCCTCTGGACCGACCCGGAGGACCTCTTCGTCCACCCGCGCACCGTGGCCCTGGCCGGCTCCGCCGCAGGCTTCATCCGCGACCTCGAGGGCATGCCCACCACGGACCTCTCCAGCGCCGACGTCTCCTTCCACGCCCTGCGCGACTATGTGCCGGGCGATGACCGCCGGCACATCCACTGGAAAACCACCGCCCGCACCAACAAACTCATGGTCCGCCAGTTCGAGGAAACCCGGCGCGCCCACCTGGCCATCTCGCTGTCCATTAACACCGAGGAATACGCCTCCGAGACCGAGTTCGAAATGGCCATCTCCGTGGCTGCCTCCATCGGCCGGCAGGCCATCCGCGAACAGCGTGAACTGGACGTCCTGACCCAAAAGGGCCCCCTGCGCTGCGAAACCGGCCGCAACATGCTGGACGACATGACCCGGATCGTCGGCGCCCCCATGCGCCGCACCGCCGTCGACCTCGCCCGGACCCTGGCCGACACCGTGCCCAACGCCTCGGTGGTCTTCTTCGTGGTGGGCAGCAACGTGACGGCAACCCAGCTCCGCTCCGCCGCCGCCTCCGTCCCGCCGGGTGTACGTAGCCTGGCGGTCAGGGTGGAAGCCGGGGTGGCCCCCACCCGGGCCAACATCGCAGACCTGACTGTCCTGACGCTCGGCGACCTGGCCGACCTTGCCATCGTGCTGAGAAAGGCGGCCGCATGAGCACCGCACCGGGCCGCTCCCCGCAAACGCAGATTCCCCCAACCCGTACCCGCCGCAAGGCGGCCACCACGGAGTCGGCCTTCGTGGACGGCCAGCCGCCATGGCATTTCCTGCTCGACGCCGGGGCACTGGTGGTCCTGCTGGGCCTGGGCCTGCTCGGTTTCGGCCTCAGCTTCGGCGGGGACCCGTACTACCTGCTGTCCGGGTTCGGCGGAATCGTGCTGGGCCTGGCCATCGGCGCAGCGAACGCCCACCTGCGGCTGGGGCTGTTGATCACTACAGCCCTGGCGCTCGCCGCCTACCTGGTCCTCGGAACCTGGCTGGCGGTACCCGGCGCTGCCATCGCCGGCTTCGTCCCCACCCTTGATTCGCTGCGGACCCTGCTCCTCGGCGTCGTCTTCGCCTGGAAGGACATGCTCACGGTCGGCGTGCCTGTGGGCACAGCCGGCGGGGTGCTCATTGTCCCCTTCCTGAGCTCCCTGATCACGGCGCTCGTCGCTGCGCTGCTGACCTGGCGCGCCAAAAGCCCCTACCTGCCCCTCCTGCCCGTGCTGGTCCTGTTCGTCACCGGAATCGCCTTCAGCACCAACGCCGCGTTCCTGACACTCGAACGCGGCATCGGCCTGACCGTCCTCGGCATCGCCTGGGCCACCTTCCGCCGCGACGCACTGCGGCGGAACAACACCCGCCGGGTGGCGGTCAACAACCCGCAAACAGACACGGCCGCTGCACGCCGGGCCAGGATCCGCCGGCTGGGCATGGCGGCAGGGGTCATTGCTGCCAGCGTGGGGGTCACCGCGGTGGCCGCACCGCTCGTCAGCGCAGGAGAAGACCGGAAAGTCCTCCGCAACGTGGTGGTGCCCCCGTTCGACCCCAAGGACTACATCACGCCCCTGGCAAGCTTCCGGACGTACGTGAAGGACAAAAAGGACGACACCCTGTTCGTGGTCAAGGGCCTCCCGAAGGACGGCCGGGTCCGGCTCGGCGCGCTGGATGCCTTCAACGGGACCAACTACAACATGGACCCCAATGGCTCCGGAAACTTCAGCAAGGTGGGGGATGCGAAATCCATCAACACCCTCGCCGACTCATCCGGCGTGGTGCCCACCAACGACTACTCGATCAGCATCAACATCGAGGACTACCAGGGCTACTTTGTCCCCGGCGGGCGAAAGACCACCGGCATCAGCTTTGACCAGTCCGGCTCCGCCGCTGCTGCCGGCCTCTACTTCAACCCCGGCTCCGACACCGCCGTGACCACCAACGGGCTGTCCCGCGGCGACTCCTACAGCGTCCAGGTCTCCGACCCCGTCAAGCTCGAGCACGGCCAGCTGACGCAATACGACTTCGCCAAGGTGTCGCTCCCGGACGCGTTGGAAGTGCCGCCGGTGGTGGGATCCCAGGCCAACGACCTGTCCGCCGATGCACCCACGGCCATCGACCGGGTCCGCCAGATCGAAGCCCACTTCCAGAAAACCGGGGCGTTCAGCAACGGCCTGGTCAGTGAGGGCCAGCTGCCCAGCGTCTCCGGCCACGGTTCCGCCCGTATCCGCAGCCTGCTCACGGCCAAGCAGATGCTGGGCGACGATGAACAGTACGCGGTGGCCATGTCCCTGATGCTCCGGCACTTGGGCATCCCCTCCAGGGTGGTGATGGGTTTCTACCCTGAACCGACCAGCCCGGAGAACGGTGCCGGCGAGGTGAAGATCACCGGCAAGGACGTCCACGCCTGGGTTGAGGTCGCCTTTGAACGGGTCGGCTGGGTCAGCTTCGATCCCACCCCGCCCAAGGACAACATTCCCATCCCGCCGGACCCCGAAAACAAGTCCAAGCCCAAGCCGCAGGTGCTGCAGCCGCCGCCCCCGCCGCAGGAACCGGCAGACCTGCCGCCGGATTCATCGCCGGACGCTCTGGACGCCGACCAGAAAAAGAACAACCCCTGGCTCTTCTGGGGTGCCCTCCTGGGCGCCCTGGGCGTCGTCGCGGTCCCGCTGGTGATCCTGGCGCTGCCGCTGCTGCTGATCGGCCTGTTGAAGGCGCGACGGCGGAAGTCGCGTTTCCGCGACGGGCACCCCGCCCAGCGTGTGGGCGGAGGATGGAACGAGGTGGTGAGCCTCGCGACAGACCTGGGCGCCGCCGTCGACACCCGCTCGACGCGGCGCGAAAGCGCCGCCGTGCTGGCCGAAGCGTTCCCTGCCACCCAGGGAACAACCACCATGCTGGCGCGGCGGGCGGACGCCTCCATCTTCGGAGCCGGGGAACCCACCGAGGAGGAGGTCCGCGAGTACTGGACCATCGTTGATGGTTCGCTCAAGGAAATGACCTCCGGCATGGGATTCTGGCGGCGGCAGCAGGCACGCTTCTCGCCCCGTTCGCTGCTGGCCGACGCCCGGACCGCGATGAACTCCGGCAATGGCCTCAAACTGCGCGGCGGCCGCGTGGCGCTCCCGGCGGTGGGCGGCATCCTTGCTGCGCGCCGCCGCCTCGCCGACGGCAACGCCGCGGGGGAGAGCGCCGGAACACCCGCCCCAACTTCGGCGCCCCAGCCGGAAACCCCGCAGCGCGAAGCGCCAGGGCCAGACCAGCAAGGACCCAGCCAGCAGTGATGCCTGATCCCGAACGCTGCCCGCGCTGCCAACAGCAGATCCGTGCGGGTGCCACCTTCTGCCCTGCCTGCGGTGCGCCGCTGCCCAACCGGGCGGCGCGCCGGACGCGCACCCCGGATCCTGTGGTGGGCTACGACAGGAGCGGTGCCCGGGAAGCGAGCCCCACGCATGCGCCCGGGATTCCCGGTACTATCCCGGTAGTAGAAAGCCCCCCGGCAGGTCGGCCGGCGGGCACAGCACAAACGGCCACCGCGGGCAGGAACAGCCACCACGCGGGCGCCGGGCCGGGCATGACCGGCGGTTCCACCAGGGTGGAAGCCGCTCCAGGGGGAGGAACGGGAATGGCAGTGAACCTTCAGCTTGTTCCGGCTGCGGCGGGCAAGCGGCTTGGCGCTGCCGTCATCGACTGGCTGCCCGGGGTGGCGGTGCTGGTGGTGACGTTCGCCATCGGATTCGCCGGGATCACCCGGACCAGGAGCGGTGGCTACATTGTGTACGACACCTCATCCCTGGTCCTCTTCGGCGGCGTTGGCCTGGGCCTCACCATGGCCTACCTCTTCGTGGTGCTCGGGCTGGAAGCCCGCACCGGCAAGACCCCCGGCAACCTGGCCATGGGCATCCGCAGCGCGGACCAGGACGGCTACGCACCAGGCGCCGGTGCCGTCTTCCTGCGCGGCCTCATCACCGGGGCAGGCATCCTCCTGGCCCTGCCCGCGGCGGTGCTGGTAGCGGTCTTCAAATGGTTTGACGCCGCCCTGTTCATCCTCGGCCCGCTGCTCGTGGTGGGTGCCGCCTGGGCAGTGCTGGTGGTCGTGTCCAACCGATGGGACAGGAACGGCGGACTCCGGGGCTGGAACGACACCGCTGCCAAGACCCTGGTGTTCGACGTCAAGGCCGGCAGGGACCCCATCACCACCGGCGGCATCCAGGGACCCTACAGCTTCGCGCCCCTGGACCTCCCGCCCGTGCAGCAGGTGCTCTCCCCGGTGGCCCAGGCAAACACGCCCCAAGCCCCCGCAGCACAATCTGCCGCCCGGTTCCAGGCTCCCCAGGCTTCCGCACCCCACGCGCCTGCGCCGTCGGCCACCATGCCCTCACAGACCATGCCCTACACCTCGCCGGCATCCTTCGCGCCGCCGGCCACCCCGGCCCAGGATGCCCCCGCAGGCCACCGGGTGCCGCCACAGCACGTGGACGACGACGTCGAACGCACCCAGGTGCGCCCCGGCAACGGCGGACCCGCCCAGGTGGCCGTTCTCCGCATCCGGCTCGATGACGGCCGCGATTTCCAGCTGGACCGCAGCGTCCTGGTGGGCCGCAACCCGGTGGGGCAAGCGGGCGAACAGCACGCCCAGCTGCTGGCCGTGGACGACCCCGGCCGATCCATCTCCAAGACCCACCTGCACCTGCTCACTGACGGTGCGGGCATCTGGGTGACGGACCGGCAGTCAACCAACGGAAGCGCCGTCACCACCCCGGACGGCCTGCGCACCCCCCTGGTGCCGGGCGTCCCCACGTTTGTTACCCCGGGATCCAGCGTGCACTTTGGAGACCGTACCTTTTACCTAGGACAGGCATGAACCAGCACCCCGCCAGTGTTTCCTCCACCATCCAGCCGGGGCCGGGCCTCAGCCTTACCTACGGCTACGGGACGGACAGGGGACTCCGCCGGGAGCTGAACGAGGATTCCTACATCGCCGCCGACCCCGTCTTCGCCGTGGCTGACGGCATGGGTGGACACGAGGCCGGCGAAATCGCCAGCGGCCTGTGCGTGCGCGCCCTGGCCGAAATGCCCCAGGTCAGCACGGGGGAGCGGAACATCACCGCCGCCCTCCTCCAGGAGTACCTGGTCCGCGCCGACGCCTCCATCCGCGAAGCCACGGGCGCCCGCGCCGGCACCACCCTTACGGGTGCCGTGGTGGTGGAGCAAATGGGCGTGCCGTACTGGCTGGTCCTGAATATTGGCGATTCCCGCACCTACCGGCTCAGCCAGGGCCGGTTCGAGCAGATCAGCGTGGACCATTCCGAGGTCCAGGAGCTCGTTGACGCCGGCGAGATTACCGCACAGGAAGCCACCGTCCACCCGCGGCGCCACGTGGTGACCCGGGCCCTGGGCACGGGCGATGAGACGGAGGCGGACTACTGGCTCCTCCCCGTGGAGGAAGGCGACCGGGTGCTGGTCTGCTCCGACGGCCTCACCGGGGAACTGGCGGACGACGATATCCTCCGGATCCTCAGCACCGTGGCTGATCCGCAGGAGGCGGTGGACGCCCTGATCCAGGCCGCCCTGCGCAGCGGCGGCCGGGACAACGTCACGGCCATCGTGGTGGACGCCCGGAACGTAGCGCACGACGACGGCGCCGGCACCACGGCACCGCGCCACGCCCCGGTGGACGGCGACGAAGTGACGCTGCCGCGGCCCCCGGCGTCTGAGGCGGTAACGCAGCCCCTGCCCGAACCTGTGGACGCCGGCGCGGACCAGGCCGGGGAGCCTGGCCGATGACGGGCGCAAGCTACACCCCCGGCACCTGGCTGGGCATTGTCCGGTCTGGGACCGCAGTCCTCCTGGGCCCGGAGACACCGGCGGAACTCGCCGGGGCCATCTGGGACCTCCTGGGTTCCCGCCCCGAGCCACACGAGGTCCTGGCCGCCGTCACCAGCAGCTCCGGTGGGTCACTGTCCCGGATACCGTCGTTTGCCATCCTCGATTTCAACGGTTCGCTCCGGGTTTTCCTGCGCGGCGAGCTCGACCTCGCCGTGGAGCAGCCCGGCGGACCGGTGGATCTGGACGGCCGCGACGTGACCACCTGGACTGAGCGCAGGTTCCTGGTGGCGGGTAAGTGCCGGCTGACAATCGCCGGCGGCACGGTTGCCACGGGACAGGGTGCCGGCAGTCCCGGCCGGCCGCTGGTTGAGCTGCCACTGCTTGAACTTCCTGAACTTCCGCTGCCTGAACTTCCACTGGTGGAGGGCGTGGTGCTGCTGCGGTCCCTGACCCTGGGTGCGCCGTCCGGCCCCGCCGCCGTCGTTGCTCCAGCTCCGGCTGACCGCGACGAATCGACGGGGACTCCGGCCGGTGGTGACGGCACCTTCGCCGTCAATTCTTCCGGGGAGGTGGACGGTCCCGCCGGCATCGACCAGCCCGTTGCCCCGGAAATGCCAACGGGTGGGGGCGAACCGGCCGCCGATGCGTCCGTGTGGACCGCCACTGCCATGCCGGCCGCAACCGCCGGTGACCTTCAGCAACCTGGCGCGCAGCCCGATCCGGAGTCCGCTGTGCGCCACCTTGATCCGGAAGCCACCATTGCCCCCGGCGCGATCATCGACGCCGACGGAGAGCTTCTCGAAGGAACCGGTACCCAAGACTCGGCAGGCCTTGGGGACCCGGGACCGGAGCTGCCCGGCCCCGTTACAACCGGGGCAGAGCCAACCGCCGCGGCGGGCCACGCCGATGCCGCCCCCGCCGCGGAGGTGACCACGTCCTACGACCACCTGTGGGACCGCACCGTGATGCGGAACATCGAGGACGCCGCCGTCCGCGAGGACCCCGATGCCGACTCCGGGCACGTGGTGCCGCAGCAACAGCCGGCGCTGGCCGCCGCCGAACCACTGCCCGCCCTCGGGACGGCAGAAGAGGCGGCGCCGGCAGGCTCCGCCACAGAACCGGGGCCAGCGGAAGCCGGAGCAGCAGAAGCCGGGCCTGCGCCTGCAAGTCCCGGCGATGCAGCGGGACCCGGGACCGGCCGGGACGATGCCGCTGCCGGTCCGCCCCGTCCTGCGTCGGCTGGAGTCCTCATCGACTCCGTCCCCTGGCGCACCGGGGGAACAGATCCCGCCCCCGCCCGCCCCGGGGGCCAGCCAGCTGTCCAGGAACCCGCTGCCCCGGAACCCGCGCCCGTCCCGGAACCCGCACCTGTCCAGGCTCCCGCGGCAGCCCATGGACCGCTGGCGCACCCGCCCGCCCCAGGCCAGCAGCCCGGCCCAGGCTTCGACCCTGACCACGACGGCCAGACAGTCATGAAGAGCAGCCTCGCCGGAACCGCGGGCCCGGCCTCGAACACACCTGCCGGGCAGCAGGACGCCGGGAGTGGCCCGCTGGTGCTGGCGCGCATCTGCGCCCAGGGTCACGCCAACCCGCCTACCCGTGCCCAGTGCAGCGTCTGCGGGGGCGCCCTGTTGCCCGATGCGGTGCAGGTGGCCCGTCCCCGGCTGGGGCGGATGCGGCTTTCCACCGGAGACCTGCTGGACCTCGACCAGTCCATGGTGATCGGCCGCCAGCCGTCGGTATCCCGCGTCCAGGGCGGGGTGATGCCGCGCCTGGTGCAGGTGGCAAGCCCGGGCGGTGACATCTCGCGCTCCCACGTGGAGGTGCGGCTTGAGGGCTGGCACGTGATGCTCTGCGACCTCAAGGCCACCAACGGCACCGTCCTGGTCCGCGAAGGCCAACCGCCGCGCCGCCTCGCCCAGAACGAGATGGCCATCCTGCTTGACGGCGACATCGCCGAACTGGGCGACAACATCTCATTGCGTTTTGAGGAGATTCCTTGAGTTCCAAACGGCCCGTTGCGCCGCCGCCCCGCATTCCGGGGTTCACCTACATCAGCCTGCTCGGTTCGGGCGGCTTTTCGGACGTCTACCTCTACGAACAGGACAGGCCGCGCCGGAAGGTGGCCGTCAAGGTACTCCTGTCCGACCTGAAGACGGAGGGTGCCCGCCGGCGCTTCGAGTCCGAGGCCAACCTCATGGCCCAGCTGTCCTCGCACCCCTACATCGTCACGATTTTCGAAGCGGAAGTAACAGACGACGGGCACTCCTACCTGGCCATGGAGTACTGCTCCCGGCCCAGCCTGGACGTGCGGTACCGGCGCCAGCGCTTCAGCGTTGACGAAGTCCTGGCCGTCGGCATCCAGGTGGCCTCCGCCGTCGAAACCGCCCACCGTGCCGGCATCGCCCACCGCGACATCAAACCCGCCAACATCCTGGTGACGGACTACAACCGGCCCGCGCTGACCGACTTCGGGATCTCCGGCACCCTTGCCGGGGACTCCGACGACGACTCCGGCATGTCGATTCCCTGGTCCCCGCCGGAGCAGTTCCGGGATGGCAGCGTTGACGGCGTCATGGTGGACGTGTGGGCCCTCGGCGCCACCCTGTACACCCTGCTCGCCGGCCGGTCGCCCTTCGTCATGCCAGGGGCGGACAACTCACAGCGCGAACTCATCAACCGGATCAGCAACACGCCTCTGCCCCGGCTGGGCCGCCCAGATGTGCCGGAGTCGCTGGAACTGGCCCTGGCAACCGCCATGGCCAAGTCGCCGCAGTCCCGGTACTCCTCCGCCCACGCCTTCGCCCTCGCCCTCCAGCGCATCCAGGCAGAACTCAACCTCTCCGTGACGCCCTTCGAGGTCCTTGAGGAACCCCAGCAGGAGGAGGGCCATCCGGACGACGGCACGGAGGAAACGCGCGTCCGCAGCATCGCCGCCATTGATCCCGAGCGCACCGGAAGCGCGCCCACCTTCCCGGCCCGCACCCGCCCCAGCGCACCCGGTGCCGGGACCGATGCCACGGGACGCCGCGACGGCGCCGTCCCGCCGTCGTCCTTCACGCCCGCCGGCCCCGGCCAATGGCGGCCGGCCCCCGCCGTGCCCTCCATCCCGGCGGGTGCCGCTGGAACGGATGGCCACGGAGCACGCGCGGCCGACGGCGGCGGCCAGGGGGAGTGGGCCCAGTCCACCGTCTTGCGCGGCAGCCCGGGCACGGCGAACTATGGTGCCCCGGTAAGGGACGACGCCGGGCCTGACACCTACACCGCCGACGCAACCGTGCACCGGCCCGTGAACGTGGACGAGCCCGCGGCGGAGCCGGCGGCAGACCATGGCAAGCGCAACCTTTGGCTCGCGCTGGCCGGCGGAACCCTCCTGGCCCTGGCGGCGGTGGTGGGCATCGTGGTGGCCAACACTGCCACCGGGACGCCCAAAGCGGTGGAAACCCAGCAGGCCAGCAAGCCGCCGGCGGACGCCGTGGACAGCGGGACCGTCCCCAGTGTTGAAGGCCTCTCGGCAGCACGAAAGCCCGAAGATCCAAACACCATCATCTTCTCCTGGACCAACCCCCAGCCCAGGGAGGGCGACTCATACAAGTACCGCTCCAAATCCGCCAAGGCGGACGGGCCCTACGAAACCACGAAAGTACCGAAGACTTTTGTTTCCGGGTTCGGCCCGACTCCCATTTGCCTGGAAGTGATCCTGGTGCGGGCCGACGGCAGCGCCTCGCCGGAAGGCCCGGACTCCATCGCTTGCCTGCAGGACTAGCCAGCTGATGACGCAAACACATTGCCCACTGAGGAGGCACAGATCATGGGGGATCTAGCAATAGATTTCTGTGGCGAATGGTACGAGCCATCGGACGAGGACATTTTCAATATCGGCCGCGAAGGCGACCTTGAAGTGGACGACAATCCGTACCTGCACCGGCAGTTCCTGCAGGTGGCCCGTTACGACGGCATCTGGTGGCTCAGCAACGTGGGCAGCATGTTGTCCGCCACCGTGGCTGACGCCTCCGGCGGCATGCAGGCATGGTTGTCGCCCGGGGCCCGGATTCCGCTGGTGTTCAGCCACACCAACGTCATCTTCACGGCCGGGCCCACTACCTACGAGTTCGCCGTGCACCTGAAGACGCCGTCCTTCCGGCAGGAAGCCCGGGACGGCGCCAGCAGCGGCGACACCACCATCGGCCCCGTGGTCTTCACCGACGCCCAGAAGGCACTGATCGTCGCCCTCGCCGAGCCGGTGCTCCGGCGCGAAGGCACCGGCTTCAGCACCATCCCGTCCTCGGCGGCCGCCGCCAAGACCCTGGGCTGGGCGCTGACCCGTTTCAACCGCAAACTGGACAACGTCTGCGACAAGCTGGACCGCGTTGGCGTGGTGGGCCTGCGCGGCGGCGGCGGGAAGCTCGCCACCAACCGCCGCGCACGGTTGGTGGAACACGCCGTCACCACCCACCTGGTGACCCCCGATGACCTGTACCTGCTCGAAAAGATGAGGGGCGTGGACGAAGGATGAGGATCCGGCTGACACTCCGCCGCGAACCCGCCGACGCCAAGGACCTGGCTGTCACGGTGGACGGCCTGGCCACGGTGGCGGACATCGCCACCGTGCTCTGGTCGGCGGACCCCGACCGTAAGGGCACGCCTGTGCCGGACAACCTTTCCCTGCGCATCGACGAAGCCTTCGTGGGCGCCGGCATCACCGGAAACATCCTGGCCCGGGAGGACAACCTCCTCGAGTCGGGCCTGCGCCCGGGCTCCGTGGTCTCGCTGGCGCAGGTGAGCGGGCAGTTCCACGAACCCGGAGCCAGCCGTGGGCCTGCAGCGGCCACGCTGCGCGTGTTGTCCGGGCCCGACGCCGGCCGCGAATTTTCGCTGCCCAGCGGCACCAGCTACATCGGCCGGGACCGGGACGTGGACATCCGCCTGACGGATCCGCTCACCTCCAAGCGGCACGCCCGGATCACGGTGGGCGAAAGCATCGAGATCGTGGACACCAACTCCGCCAACGGCCTCCTGATGGACGGGCTGCCCGTCACCCGCGCCACCCTGAACTCATCGGACACGGTGACCCTGGGGGACACCACCGTCACCGTGGTGCCGCTGGGGCACAACCACGCGGCAGCGCCGACGTGGCCCCTGGTGGACTTCAACCGCTCCCCGCGGGTGGTGCCCCGCTTCGACGTGCCCAAGCGCGTCCTCCCTGCCGGGCCCAAGCGGCCGGAGGACCAGCCGTTCCCGTACATCATGCTGGTGGCGCCCCTGATGATGGGCGCGGTCATCTTCGCGGTCACCCAGAACGTGCTCTCCATGGTGTTCATGCTGATGATGCCCCTGTTCATCGTGGGCCATTACGTTGACACCAGGATGCGGACGCGGAAGCAGCAGAAGGAACAGCTCAAGCAGTTCCGCGCCTCCATGGCCGCGTTCCGGCAGGACCTGACCGAACTGCAGCAGGTGGAACGGGCGGTCCGGCTCCAGGAAGCACCGTCCGTCAGCGACACCGTGGATGCCATCTACAAGCTGGGGCCTTTGCTGTGGACGCACCGGCCCGAGCACTCCTCCTTCCTGGGCCTGCGCTTTGGACTGGGGACCGCGCCGTCGCGGGTCCCGCTGGAAGAGCCGTCCAACAATGACACCGAGGTCCAGTACGCCCGCGAAATCCAGGACTGCATCAAACAGTTCAGCGAGATCGAGGGCGTCCCCGTGGTCTCCCAGCTGCGCACCTCCGGCGCCCTGGGCATCGCGGGTGCCCGCGGCCTGGTGGACGATGTTGCCCGCGGCATGGTGCTGCAGCTCGTCGGGCTGCATTCACCCGCCGAGGTGGTCCTGACGGCCATTACGTCCGCCCAGTCCCGCGAACGCTGGAACTGGCTGCAGTGGCTGCCGCACGTGGGCTCGGGGCACAGCCCGCTGGGCGGGGACCACCTGGCCGCCGGCTCGGCCGGCGGTTCGTCCCTGCTGGCCCGGCTTGAGGACCTGGTGGATGCCCGCGAGGCGGCGGCGAAGCGGACCGCCCCGGACCTCCGCCCCGGCATCGACCCCGCCAAGCATGAACTCGAAGAGCCGGTCCTTCCGTCGGTGCTGGTCATCGTGGAGGACGACGCTCCCGTGGACCGCGGCCGGCTGACCCGGCTGGCGGAACGCGGGCCCGACTCCGGCGTACACGTCCTATGGGTGGCCACCGACATCCAGGCCCTCCCGGCCGCCTGCCGCGACTTCATGGTGGTGGACGGCGACCACGGGACCACCACCGGCCAGGTGCGCCTGGGCCGCCACACGTATCCGGTCAGCTGTGAAAGCGTGGACGCGGAGCTCGCCGCCCAGCTGGCCCGGATGCTGGCCCCCGTGGTGGATGTGGGCAAGCCTGTCAACGACGACTCCGACCTGCCCCGTGCAGTGTCCTACGCGACGCTGATCGGCAAGGATTTCCTGGACAACCCGCAGTCGGTGGCCGAGCGCTGGACGGAAAACAACTCCGTGCATGCCACCGCCGTGGCGAACCGCAAGGACAACGGCACGCTCCGGGCCCTGGTGGGGTCCAAGGGCATCGAGCCGCTGTACCTGGACCTGAAGAACGAGGGGCCGCACGCGTTGGTGGGCGGCACCACCGGCGCCGGCAAGTCCGAGTTCCTGCAGTCCTGGGTCATGGGCATGGCCGCCGCCTACAGCCCGGACCGGGTCAGCTTCCTGTTCGTGGATTACAAGGGCGGCGCCGCATTCGCGGACTGCATCAACCTGCCGCACACCGTCGGGCTTGTCACCGACCTGTCTCCGCACCTGGTCCGCCGGGCCCTGACGTCGCTGCGCGCGGAGCTGCACTACCGTGAGCAGCTGCTGAACCGGAAGAAGGCCAAGGACCTGCTGGCCCTGCAGCGCGAAGCAGACCCCGAAGCCCCGCCGTACCTGATCATCATCGTGGACGAGTTCGCCGCCCTCGCCAACGATGTTCCGGAGTTCGTGGACGGCGTGGTGGACGTGGCCGCCCGCGGCCGCTCCCTGGGCCTGCACCTGATCCTTGCAACCCAGCGGCCGGCCGGCGTCATCAAGGACAACCTGCGCGCCAACACCAACCTCCGCGTGGCCCTTCGCATGGCCGATGAGGATGACGCCACGGACATCCTCGGCGTCCCGGACGCCGCCTACTTCGACCCCGCCATCCCGGGCCGCGGCGCCGCCAAGACCGGGCCGGGCCGCATCCAGGGGTTCCAGACCGGCTATGCCGGCGGCTGGACCACCGACAAGCCGCAGCGGCCCCAGATCGACATCGTGGAAATGGCCTTCGGCTCAGGTCCCAGCTGGGAAGCGCCGGCCCCTGACAAGCCTGTTGTCCAGGAACCGGCGGGACCCAACGACATCGCCAGGATGACCTCCACCATCGTGCACGCAGCGGACACCCTGGCCATCCAGCCGCCGCGCAAGCCGTGGCTGGATGAGCTGGCCAAGACCTACGATTTTTCCAAGCTGCCCAACCCCCGCACCGACGAACAGCTCCTGCTCGGCGTGGCCGACGACCCCGCGCACCAGGGCCAGCCCACCGTGTTCTACGAACCGGACCGGGACGGCAACATGGCCATCTACGGAACGGGCGGTTCCGGCAAGTCCGCAGCCCTGCGCGGCATTGCCATTGCCGCCGCGGTCACCCCGCGCGGCGGCCCGGTGCACGTGTACGGGATCGACTGCGGCTCCTCCGGGCTGCGGATGCTGGAGGAGTTGCCGCACGTGGGCGAGATCATTAACGGCGACGACGTTGAACGGGTGGGGCGGCTCCTGCGCCTCCTGCGGGACATCGCCGAGCTGCGGTCCGCACAGTTCGCTGAGGTGCGGGCATCCACCATCGTGGAGTACCGTAAGCTGGCCAACCGGCCGGACGAGAAGCGGATCTTCGTACTGGTGGACGGCATGTCAGCATTCCGCGAAGCCTACGAGCACAGCAAGCTGTCCGGGCTCTGGGACATTTTCCTGCAACTGGCCACCGACGGCCGCACCCTCGGCATCCACCTGGTGGTGACGGGGGACCGGCCCAACGCCGTCCCCGCTTCGCTGCTAGCCTCCATCCAGCGGCGGCTGGTGCTGCGGCTCTCCAACGAGGACGACTACATCTCCATGGACGTTCCCAGGGATGTCCTCACCGCAACATCGCCCCCGGGCCGCGGCCTGCTGGACGGGCTCGAAGTGCAGCTGGCCGTCCTGGGCGGCAACTCCAACCTGGCCCTGCAGGCCCGGGAAGTCCATAAGCTCAGCGAGGCGATGCTGCGCCAGGGCCTGGGTACCGCACCCGGGATCGAGCGGCTGCCCGAGCAGGTGGACCTGGATGTCCTGCCCGCGGGCAGCCCGGACCTGCCGGTGGTCGGCGTGGACGATGAGTCCCTGCAGCCCGCGGAGATCATGGCCCGCGGCCCGCTGCTGCTGGCAGGCCCCCCGGGCGCCGGCCGGACCGTGGCCCTGGTGACCCTGGCCTACGCCCTGCGCCGGTCAAACCCCGCTACCGAGCTGATCTACCTCGGATCCCGCCGGTCCGCCGTCGCCTCCCTCCCCATCTGGAACCGCTCCGTGGTGGGACCGGACGACCTCGCCGAGGTTGTGGAGGACCTGGTGGAGCATTCCACCGGGAATCCCGGGGCTGTGGCGTTCTTCATCGAAGGCCTGACGGAATTTACGGACACCCTCGCCGAATCAGGGATGGCACAGCTGGTCACCGCGTCACTGAAGGCGGACCAGTGGGTGGTGGGCGAGTCCGAGACCTCCACCTGGTCCAGCGCCTGGCAGCTTGCCCAGCCTTTCAAATCCGGGCGCCGGGGCCTGCTGCTCAACCCGGGCGACATCGAAGGCGACAGCCTGCTCAACACCTCGCTGGGCCGGGTCAGCCCCGACTTCATCCCGGGCCGCGGGTACGTGGTGGGCCGCGGCAAGGCCCGGAAGATCCAGGTGGCGCTGCCGCCCGAAAACCGGGACTGAGCAGGACCAACGACGGCGGGGCTGCTGCTGCGGCGGATTTGCGGCCCCGCCCGGCGCTGTAGAAGACTACCGGGGACACCAGAAAGCCGCGGTGGGGGGCTGCGCGCATCGAAAGGTAGCAATGACCCCGTCCGCTCCGATCCTCCGTGCCGTCCCGACGACGGCTTCAGCAGCTGCCCTGGCCCTGGCTCTTGGCTTCTTCCCGGCCGGGCCCGCGCTCGCCGCCGCCACCGCACCCTCGCCGACTCCGGCGTCGGACACCCAGGCCCCATCTGACTGCGGGCTGGTCTGCGTACCCATCCTCGCCAGCAGCCCCGACGCCGGCCAGACCGGGCGTCCGCGGAAGTCCAGGGACCCGGTCCCGCCGCCGAGCCAGCCGGCACCTCCCGCCGGAGCGCCTGCACCGACGGCCCAGCCCGGCCAGCCCCAACCCGCGCAGCCCGACGTCCCGGCCCCGGACCCCGCACAGCTTTCTGCAACGGCGGCGCCGGACCCGGAGGTGGCCGCTCCCACGGAATCGCCGTCAGCCACAGCGGGCTACCGCCCACCCACCGGCCCCTCAAGCGGGCAGGACTGGAACAGCCCCGTCACCCGCTCCAGCGGGCCCACCCAGATGGCTGCCGTGGCACCCGCCGGCGGTGAGGGCCCAGGCGGCCCGGCCCTCGGGCCCATCGCCCTGGGCACGCTGCTGGTGGGCACTTCCGCCGGTGCCTTCGCCGTGTGGAACCGGAACCGGAACCGGCTCCGCTCGCACTGAGCGGTCCATCCGGCCAAACAGGCGGGTGCCACGCCGCGCTGCCCCATGGCTGTCCGGGGTGTAGGGCAAGATAGGTCTGTGAGCACAGGACCAGGACCCGCAGAACAGACCGCCACCCGGACCACGGCACCGCACCAGCCCGAAGCGGTACCCACCGAAGCCATCCGCGAGGAGTACGAAAACCTTGCTGACCTGGTCCGGAAGTACCGGTTTGCGTACTACCAGGAGGACGCGCCCCTGGTATCGGACGCCGAGTTCGATTCGCTCTTCCGCCGCCTCGAGGAGATTGAGGCGCTGCACCCCGAACTTGTCGCCAACGATTCACCCACCCAGGAAGTGGGCGGCGAGGTCTCCGCCGCCTTCGCGCCGGTGGAACACCTGCAGCGCATGTACAGCCTGGAGGACGTCTTCTCGCTGGAGGAGCTCGAGGCCTGGCTCAACCGGGCCGAGGCCAGCATCGAAAAAATTGGCGACGGCGGCGCAAAGGCAGCGTGGCTGACCGAACTGAAGATCGATGGCCTGGCAGTCAACCTCCTGTACCGCGACGGCAAGCTGGTGCGCGCTGCCACCCGCGGCGACGGCACCACCGGCGAGGACATCACCCACAATCTGCTCACCATCAAAGAAATCCCGCAGGAACTGCACGGGACCGGTTTTCCCGCGGAAATGGAGGTGCGCGGCGAAGTCTTCATCCCGTCCAAGGCGTTCGCCGAGTTCAATGAGGCCCTGATCGAGGCCGGCAAGGCGCCGCTGGCCAACCCCCGCAACGCCGCGGCCGGTTCGCTGCGGCAAAAGGACCCGGCGGAGACGGCCAAGCGGCCGTTGAAGATGTTCGTCCACGGCATCGGCGCCCGCGAGGGCCTTGCCGCCGGCAGCCAGTCGGAAACCTACGGACTGCTGAAGGAATGGGGCCTGCCGGTCAGCCCCTACTTCGAGGTGCTGGCCGCCCGGGACGACGTCCTGGCCTTCATCAAGCGGTACGGGGACCAGCGCCACAAACTGCTCCACGAAATCGACGGCATCGTCATCAAGGTGGATGATTTCGCCACCCAGCGGGCCCTCGGAAACACCACCCGCGTTCCGCGCTGGGCCGTGGCGTACAAATACCCGCCGGAGGAAGTCCACACCAAACTGCTGGATATCCAGGTCAACGTGGGCCGCACCGGCCGGGTCACGCCCTACGGTGTCATGGAGCCGGTCAAGGTTGCCGGATCCACCGTGGAAATGGCCACCCTGCACAACCAGGACGTGGTAAAGGCCAAGGGCGTCAAGATCGGCGACATCGTCGTCCTGCGCAAGGCAGGGGACGTCATTCCCGAAATCGTGGGCCCGGTCCTGAACCTCCGGGACCAGCAGGACCCGCCGGTGCGCGACTTCGTGATGCCCACCGAGTGCCCGTCCTGCGGTACCCCGCTGGCACCTGCGAAGGAGGGGGACGTGGATGTCCGCTGCCCCAACGCCAGGTCCTGCCCGTCCCAGCTGCGGGAGCGGGTGTTCCACGTGGCCGGCCGTGGTGCCTTCGATATCGAGGCCCTGGGTTGGGAAGCGGCCATCGCGCTGACCCAGCCTGCCGAACCGGACACCCCTCCGCTGACCTCCGAAGCACGGCTGTTCGACCTCACCCCCGAAGACCTGGCCGGCGTCCGGATCCGGCGTGAGAAAAAGTCCAAAGGCGTCCCCACCGGCGAATATGAACTGGTGCCGTACTTCTTCAGCAAGGGCACGGCCAAGTCCCCGTCCAAGCCCACCGCCACCACCCAGAAGCTGTTCACGGAACTGGAAAAGGCCAAGACGCAGCCCTTGTGGCGGGTTTTGGTGGCGCTGTCCATCCGGCACGTTGGTCCCCGCGCATCACGGGCCCTGGCACAGGCGTTCGGCAGCATGGACCGCATCCGCGCCGCGTCCGAGGAGGAACTTGCGCATGTGGACGGTGTCGGCCCCACCATCGCCGCCGCGCTGAAGGAGTGGTTCGCCGAGGACTGGCACGTCGAGATCATCGACCGCTGGGCCGCCGCAGGTGTACGCATGGAAGACGAACGCGACGAGTCCATGCCGCGCACCCTGGAGGGGCTGACCGTGGTGGTCACCGGTTCCCTGCCCAACTTCAGCCGTGACGAGGCCAAGGAAGCCATCCTGCTCCGCGGCGGCAAGGCAGCCGGCTCGGTCTCCAGGAACACCAGCTATGTGGTGGCCGGCGAAAGCGCCGGCAGCAAGCTGGACAAGGCAGAGCAACTGGGCATCCGCGTCCTGGACGAGGACGGGTTCCGGCAACTGCTCGACGGCGGCCCGGCAGCATTGGGGGACTCGGCGGACGAAGACGTGACCGAGGAAGAGGCAATGGAAGTAGTGACTGGGGAGGACGCATGACGTCTGCAACGGAACTGCTGGAGGTGGCCAAACAGGCCGCCGCGGCAGGCGCAAAGGTCCTGTCCGGCCGTGACGGCAGCGCCCTGGACGCAAGCAACAAGGGAGCGGCCGGGGACTGGGTCACCGCCTTCGACCTGGCCGCGGAAAACGCCGTGCGCCGCGTCATCACCGCCGCCCGCCCCGGCGACAGCATCACCGGCGAGGAACAGGGAACCACCCGCTCCGCCCACCCCACCGGTTACCGCTGGTCCATCGACCCCCTGGACGGCACCACCAACTTCATCCGCAACATCGTCTACTACGCCACCTCGGTGGCTGTCGCCGATGCCGGCGGCGCCTGGCTGGCGGGCGTCGTCAACGCCCCCGCCCTGGGCCGGGTGTACTACGCTGCCCGCGGCCAGGGTGCGTGGCTTGAGGAACGCGGCACAGTCACCAGGCTCGATGGACCGGTACCGGGCCGTGCCGGGCAGATCCTGGCCACAGGGTTCAGCTACGAGCCCGAAATCCGCGCCCAACAGGCGGCTGCCTTCGGCACGTTGATGGACGGCTTTGCCGATGTCCGCCGGCTTGGTTCCGCCGCCCTGGACCTGTGCATGGTGGCCGACGGAACCCACGATGCCTACGGTGAGCGGGGGCTGAACGAGCATGACTTTTCAGCCGGTGCCCTGATCGCGGAGGAGGCCGGCTGCTGGGTGCGCAGGCCGCGGCTCACCAGCCCGCTCGACGGCGGACCAACGGACGACGAGCGCCTGGACGCCTGGACCTGCGCGGCCGGCCTGGAGCTGTCAGGGAAGTTTCCGCTGTAAGCGGGCCGCCCTGGATGGGCACTGGGCGGCCTCATCGAAGGAGCGGGTTGTCCGTTCTGATAGTTCTGTCACGGAAAGTGCCTTCCTGCCGTCCAGTGGGCGGGCCCGCCACTAGCATTGACGGGTGCAGCCGCAGATAACCATCCGTCCCGCCGTCGAGGCCGACTTCGCCGCCATTGCCCGCATCACCGGAGCTTCGTATCTTTCGGCAGGCTACTTCGACGACGCAGCCCACCCCTACATGGTGAAGATCATGGATGTGGCAGAGCGCGCGGAGCAGGCAACCATCTGGGTGGCGGAACGCGACGGAGTTGTGGTTGGTTCCGTCACGCTGGCGCTGGCGGGGGAGCCGTACGCGGACATCGCCCTGCAGGATGAGCTGGAATTCCGGATGCTGGTGGTGGACCCCGCCGTCCAGCGCAGCGGGGCCGGCAAAGCCATGGTGGAGGCCATCATCGGCCATGCCAGGACCCTCCCCGGCATCCGTGCGGTGGCCCTCACCACCGGCCAAACCTGGGAGAGCGCGCACGGGCTCTACCGCAAGACCGGCTTCCAGCGGGTGCCTGCACGGGACTGGCTGGTCCCCGGAACCGACATAAAACTGCTGGTTTACCGGCGCGACCTGTAGCAGCCCTACAGTGGTGGCGACCCATTCCAGCTTTGAAAGGCCCACCCATGCGCAAAACCTTCGGCAGCGGATCCGTCTGGGAACAGACCCTCGGCTATTCCCGCGCCGTCCAGGTGGACAACACCCTCTACATCTCTGCCACCGCTGCGAGCGGCGACGACGGAGTGGTGGGGGATGACTTCTACACCCAGACCCAGTACGTCCTGCAGAAACTCGGCAAGGTCCTGGCCGACGCCGGCTTCGGCTACGGGGACGTGGTGCAGTCCAAGCTGTACCTGACGGACATCAGCAAATGGGAAGAGGCCGGCCGGGCCCACGGCGAAGTGTTCGGTGACATCCGCCCCACCCTCTCCCTGGTGCACGTGCTCCCGTTCCTGGACCCAAAGATGCTCGTCGAGATCGAACTGGTCGCGCAGAAGAGCGCGTAGTTTCTCCGGCCCTACCGTGCCGGCAGGCCGTAGCGGTGCTCCGGCCTGCCCGTGGTGCCGTAGCGGAGCTGGATGTCCACCGCCCCGTCGTCCGCCAGCGAGGACAGGTACCGCTGGGCGGTGGCGCGGGAAACGCCCACCCGGGCGGCCACCTCGGCGGCGGAGTACTGATCGCCCGGGGCCAGCGATTCCAGCACAGCGGCCTCCGTTGCGGAACGTGGTTTCGACGACGGCGTGACATCCCCCGGAATCAGCGCACGTTTGGCGCGCTCCACGCCGTCCTGGTCCAGTGCCCCGGGCTGGCCCAGGAGGCGCCGGTACCTGGCATAGGAGCGCAGCTGCTGCGACAGTGACTCCGCCGTGAAGGGCTTGAGCAGGTAGCCCAGGGCGCCGCGGCGGAACGCCACCCGGACCGACGCGGTGTCGGAGGCGGCGCTGAGGATGATCGTGTCCACATCCAGCTGCTGCAGCAGGTCCAGCCCGGAGGCATCCGGCAGGTACACATCGAGGAGTACCAAATCCGGCCGCAGGCTATGGATGGCCTGCAGTGCCAGCGAGGCCGTGCCAACGGGGGCCAGGGCCAGGAACCCGGCCACCGAGTCCACGTAGGCTGCGTGCAGCTTGGCCACATGGAAGTCGTCGTCCACGATCAGGACCCGAAAATCATCAGCCATTCTTTTCCTTTCCGGCTTCCCCCGTGGTCTTTGCGGCGGCGCTTCCCGCCGTCGTATGCGGAAGGGTGGCCATGAACACGGCACCCGGCCCACCCGTGGCCCCGCGCTCCAGCACCTTCACATCGCCGCCGCGGCGCCGCGCCAGCTGGCGGGCCAGCGCCAGGCCGAAACCCTGGCCGCCGCCGGCGCGGACCGGGCCGGCAGCGGTGGTGAAACCTTCGGCGAACACGCGTTCCGTGTCCGTGCCTTCCGCCAGCCCGTCACCCGAGTCCGCCACCACGACGTGGAGCGTGCCGCCGTCGTCGCCCGGTTCATCCAGCACCTCCAGCTCAACCCAGCGGTCCGTGGACGACCCCGCCACGGCGGCGTTGACGGCGTTGTCGATCAGGTTTCCCAGCACCGTGGTCACATCCTGGGCCTCCGTCACCTGCCCGCGGACCAGGGTCTCCGGGCCGATGCGGAGGGCGACGCCCCGTTCGTCTGCCTCCACGCCCTTGGCACCCACGAAAGCCTGCAGGTAAGGGTCCTGCAGCAGCTCGGCCTGGTCCACCGGGAACTTCAGCGGGCCGGTGGCGGCCAGCCCTGCAAGGTAGTCGCGGGCTTCCTGGTGCTGCCCGATGCCCAGGAAACCGGCCAGGGTGTGCAGCTGGTTGGCGAACTCGTGCCGCTGGGCGCGCAGGGCGGTGGACATGGTGCCGACGGCATCGAGTTGCCGCGTGAGCTCCTGCAGTTCCGTCCGGTCACGCAGCATGACCACCCAGCCCAAATCCTCCCTGCGGTGCAGGGCCTTGCGCGCATTCACCACCAGCACCCGGCCGCCGGCCACCAGTTCGAGGGCGTCCTGGGTTGATCCGCCGCTACCCACCGCCGGACCGGCAACACCAGTTCCGGTGCGCGTGAGGGACTTCAGCTGTTCCGGGACGGGGGCGTCCTCCCACCGGGACCCCGACAGGTCGGGCAAAGCAAGCAGCCGCTGCGCTGCGGCGTTGAACACGCTGACCCGGCCGTCGGCACTGACGCCGATCACGCCGTCGTCCACGCCCTGCAGCACCGCCACCTGGTCGTGGACCAGCGTGCTGATTTCCTCCGGTTCCAGGCCCAGGGTGAGGCGCTGCAGGCGGCGGCGCAGCAGGAAGGACCCCAGTACCCCGGCCAGCAGGGCGCCGGCGGCGGTCAGGGCCACCGGGCCGATGTCGCGGCTCACGCTCTGTGCCACCGTTTCCATGGAGTAGCCGACGCTCACCTCACCCACCACCGTGCTGGTGCCCGGCGCGTACACCGGAACCTTCGCGCCGGCCGACGGGCCAAGCGTTCCGGTGTTCCGGGTAGTGATCTCCTGCCCGGACAATGCTTCGGACGGGTCGGTGCTCACCTTTTCGCCCAGCCGCTGCGGATCCGGGTGGGCCAGCCTGATCCCCGTTTCGTCGGTGATCACCACGAACAGCGCCCCGGTCCGGGTCCGCGCTGCCTCCGCGGACGCCTGCAGCGGGCCGGCCAGGAGCTCGGCCGGCGGGGGAGTGCCGGGCTGGTCGCTGATGGCCAGCACATCGGCGCGGACCTCCGGATCGGAGGCGACGGTCCGGGCCAACGTCAGTGCCTGGTTCTCCGCGTCGCTGCCCACCCGGTCGTAGGTCAGCCAGGCGTGAACGGCGGTGCTCAGCAGCACGACCAGCAGCACCACGGCCAGCTGGAGAAGCAGCGTCTGGGTGGAAAACCGCAGCGGCTGCCGGGGCACGGAACGCTGCATTCATCCTCCTTGACGGGTGGCAGGGGCCACGGTTCCGGCGCGGCGGCGCCGTGAGCACAATGAGCAAAATGCTCCCAATAAGCAGTATGCCAATCAATTGAGCCAAAGGCACTGTCGTGACGGCCGCCACCCTACAGTCTGTAGCACGCGTCACACCGCTGTGCCGCTGTTCACAAGAAGGAGCCGGCTGTGCTGGTAATACTTGGATTCGCCATGATCGCGGTATTCATGGTGCTGATCATGACGAAGAAGTTGACGCCAGTGCTGGCGTTGATCATTGTCCCTACTGTTTTTGGCCTGTTCGCAGGTGCCGGCCTGGGCATCGGCGACATGGTCATGGACTCCATGAAGTCCATGACCTCCACCGCGGCCCTGCTGATGTTCGCCATCATCTACTTCGGCCTGATGATCGACGTCGGGCTCTTTGACCCGCTGGTGAAGTTCATCCTCCGCAAGCTGGGCAACGACCCCGCCAAGGTTGTCCTGGGCACCGCCATCCTGGCCGCCGCCGTGTCCCTGGACGGAGACGGGTCCACCACCTTCATCCTCACCACCGCAGCCATGCTGCCGGTCTACCTGCGCCTGAAGATGAGCCCCGTGGTCCTCACCTGCGTGGCCGGCCTGGCCAACGGCACCATGAACATCCTGCCGTGGGGCGGTCCCACCGCCCGCGCCGCCACCGCCCTGAAGATCGACGTCAACGACGTCTTCGTCCCCATGATCCCGTCCCTCGTGGCCGGCCTGGTGGTCGTCTTCGCTTTCTCCTGGCTGCTCGGCCTGCAGGAACGCAACCGCCTCCGCGCCACCGCCCCCGAGATCTGGGGAACGCCGTCTACGGCAGAGCCCTTCACGGCGGAAGAGTTCGACGGCGGCACCACCGCCGGCGGTTCGCGCACCGGCGTGTCCGGCGCCGGCCGTGGCCGCAAGGGCGGCAACCCCGGCGGAGCAGCCCCCACCGTCGGCGGCTCCCCGGCAGGATCCTCCGTAGCCGTGCTGGAGCGCACCGACACCCTCCTTGAGGACAGCAGCGCCGGACTCACCGACACCGCGCTCGATCCCAACCGCAGCACCCTGCGCCCCAAGCTGTTCTGGTTCAACCTGGCCCTGACCGTCGCCGTCATGGTGGTGCTCGTCGCCAACGTCATCCCGCTGCCGTTCGTGTTCATGGTGGGCGCCGCGATCGCCCTCCTGGTCAACTTCCCCAAGGTCAAGGACCAGGGCGCCCAGCTCATTGCGCACGCACCTTCCATCGTCGCCGTGGTCAGCATGGTCATGGCCGCCGCCGTCCTCACCGGCGTCCTCAAGGGCACCGGCATGGTGGAAGCCATGTCCGCCTGGCTGGTCCAGATCATCCCCACCTCCATGGGCCCGTTCATGGCCGTCATCACGGGCGTGCTCAGCATCCCCATGACGTTCTTCATGAGCAATGACGCGTTCTACTTCGGCGTCCTTCCGGTCCTGAGCGAAACCGCGGCGCACTACGGAGTCGGCGCCGCCGACATGGCCCGCGCCTCCATCACCGGCCAGCCCTTCCACCTGCAGAGCCCGCTGGTTCCGGCCATCCTGCTGCTGGTCTCGCTGGCCAAGGTGGACCTAGGCGACCACCACAAGAAGGTCCTGTGGCGCACCGCCGTTATCTCCCTGGTAATGCTCGGCGTCGGGATGCTGACTGGAGCCATCGGTATCGGTTAGTCTGTAGCTGCCCGCGCTCCCTGTCCCCGAGGCAGGAGCGGGCTTCGAAGGTGCCCGTCTGACGCCCGCTGGGGGATGTCAGACGGGCATCTGCGTTTGGCGCACTAGACTGGATCGGAAAACAATTCGAACTTTGCAGGGGAGATCCATGGCTGCGATCAACCGTGACGACGTCGCGCACCTCGCGCGGCTCGCTCACATCGAGATGAGTGCCGAAGAGCTGGACAGGATGGCCGGCGAACTGGCCGTCATCGTGGATTCGGTCAAGTCCGTCAGCGAGGCCGCAGGGGACGACGTTCCGGCCACCTCGCACCCCATTCCGCTCACCAACGTGTTCCGCGACGACGTTGTGGGCCACACCTTCACGGCGGAACAGGCACTCTCCGGCGCCCCGGACTCCGATGACAACCGTTTCAAGGTTCCGGCAATCCTGGATGAGGCATAGACATGACTGACAAGAACACCAGCGCCGACACCCTGATCAGGCTTTCCGCCGCGCAGCTTGCCGAGAAACTCCACGCCGGCGAAGTCACCGCCGTCGAAGCCACCCAGGCCTACCTGGACCGCATCGCCGCCGTTGACGGCCAGGTCAACGCCTTCCTGCACGTCAACGCCGAAGAAGCGCTCGCCGTCGCCGCCGAGGTGGACGCCATCCGCGCCGCCGGCGGGGCGGAAGCCGAAGCACTGCACTACCTGGCGGGCGTTCCCATCGCCGTCAAGGACCTGATCGTCACCATCGGCCAGCCCACCACGGCCGGCTCCAAGATCCTCGAGGGCTGGCACAGCCCGTACGACGCCACCGTCGTAGAGCGGCTGCGTGCCGCGAAGATGCCCATCCTGGGCAAGACCAACCTGGACGAGTTCGCCATGGGCTCGTCCACGGAGCACTCCGCGTACGGTCCCACCCGCAACCCCTGGGACCTGGACCGGATCCCCGGCGGCTCCGGCGGTGGCTCCGCTGCCGCCGTCGCTGCTTTCGAGGCGCCCCTGGCCCTGGGCACGGACACCGGCGGCTCCATCCGCCAGCCCGGCGCCGTCACCGGAACCGTGGGCGTGAAGCCCACCTACGGCAGCGTCTCCCGCTACGGCGCCATCGCCATGGCATCCTCCCTGGACCAGATCGGCCCGGTCACCCGCACCGTCCTGGACTCCGCGCTCCTGCACCAGGTCATCGGCGGCCACGATCCCCGCGACTCCACCTCGCTGCCGGAACCGTTGGCTGACCTTGTTGCCGCGGCCAAGACCGGCAACGTCGAGGGGCTGCGGATCGGCATCATCAAGGAGCTGCACGGCGAGGGCTACCAGGCCGGGGTCGAGAACCGTTTCAACGATGCCCTGGAGCTGCTCAAAGAAGCCGGCGCCGAGATCGTGGAGGTCTCCTGCCCCAACTTCCAGTACGCCCTGGGCGCCTACTACCTGATCATGCCGTCCGAGGCATCCTCCAACCTGGCCAAGTTCGACGGCGTCCGGTACGGCCTGCGCGTCCTCCCCGTAGACGGCCCCATGACCATCGAACGCGTCATGGGTGCCACCCGTGCAGCCGGGTTCGGCGACGAAGTCAAGCGCCGCATCATCCTGGGCACCTACGCCCTGTCCGCGGGCTACTACGACGCCTACTACGGCTCCGCCCAGAAGGTCCGCACCCTGGTGCAGCGGGACTTCGAGGCCGCCTTCGCCGAGGCTGACGTCCTGATCTCGCCCACCGCCCCCACCACGGCGTTCCCGCTCGGCGAAAAACTGGACGATCCGCTGGCCATGTACCTCAACGACGTCGCCACCATCCCCGCGAACCTCGCGGGCGTCCCCGGCCTGTCGCTGCCAGGCGGCCTGGCGGACGAGGACGGGCTGCCCGTCGGCATCCAGCTGCTGGCCCCCGCGCGCGAAGACGCCCGTTTGTACCGGGTGGGCGCGGTCCTTGAATCGCTGCTCGAGGCGAAATGGGGCGGCCCGCTGCTGGCACAGGCTCCCGACCTTGCCGCCGCCGCTGCCGGAACCCTCGAAACCCAGGAGGCAAAATAATGAGCACTGACCACATCCTGAGCTTCGAAGAGGCCATGGAGAAGTACGATCCCGTCCTGGGGTTCGAGGTCCACGTGGAGCTGAACACCAAGACCAAGATGTTCTCCTCCGCGCCGAACGTCTTCGGCGACGAGCCCAACACCAATGTCAACGAGGTGGACCTGGGCATGCCCGGCGTCCTGCCCGTGGTCAACAAGACGGCCATCGAGTCCTCCATCAAGATCGGCCTGGCGCTGAACTGCAAGATCGCCGAGTCCTGCCGCTTCGCCCGGAAGCAGTACTTCTACCCGGACACCCCCAAGAACTTCCAGACGTCCCAGTACGACGAGCCGATTGCGTACGACGGCTACCTCGATGTTGAACTCGAGGACGGCACCGTGTTCCGCGTGGAGATCGAGCGCGCACACATGGAGGAGGATGCCGGGAAGCTGACCCACATGGGCGGTGCCACGGGCCGAATCCAGGGCGCAGACTTCTCGCTGGTGGACTACAACCGTGCGGGTGTGCCGCTGGTGGAAATCGTCACCAAGCCCATCGAGGGAGCCGGGTCCCGCGCACCGGAACTGGCCAAGGCCTACGTGGCGGCCGTCCGGGAGATCGTGAAGAACCTGGGCGTGTCCGACGCGAAGATGGAACGTGGCAACGTCCGCTGCGATGCGAACGTGTCGCTCCGCCCGCACGGCCGTGAGCGGTTCGGCATCCGTTCCGAGACCAAGAACGTGAACTCGCTGCGCGCCGTGGAACACGCCGTCCGCTACGAGATCCAGCGCCACGCCGCTGTCCTGGACTCGGGTGAACCGGTGATCCAGGAGACCCGCCACTGGCACGAGGACACCCGCACCACCACGTCCGGCCGCGCCAAGTCCGACGCCGACGACTACCGCTACTTCCCGGAACCGGACCTGGTTCCCGTGGTGGCATCCCGTGAATGGGTGGAGGAACTGCGCGCCACCCTGCCCGAGCCGCCCGCCGAGCGCCGCAAGCGCCTCAAGGCCGACTGGGGCTACTCCGACCTCGAATTCCGGGACGTGGTGAACGCCGGCGTCCTGGACGAGATCGAGGAAACCATCGCCGCCGGCGCCACGGCTTCCGTGGCCCGCAAGTGGTGGATGGGTGAGATCGTGGGCCGCGCCAAGGCCGCCGACGTGGACCCCGGCCAGCTGGGCGTTGAGGCTGCCACGGTGGTGGAGCTGAGCCGCATGGTTGAGGCGGGCAAGATCAACAACAAGATGGCCTCCCAGGTGCTGGACGGCGTTCTCGCCGGTGAAGGCACCCCGGAGGAGATCGTGGAGAAGCGCGGCCTGGCCGTCGTGTCCGACGACGGGCCCCTCCTCGAAGCCATCGACGCCGCACTGGCCGCGCAGCCCGACGTCGCGGACAAGATCCGCGGCGGCAAGGTGCAGGCCATCGGCGCGATCGTTGGCGGGGTCATGAAGGCCACCCGCGGCCAGGCCGACGCGGGCCGCGTCCGGGAACTCATCCTGGAGAAACTGGGCGTCACCGTCTAGTACCCGCACACCCAACTGGGTCGCAGTTGATGTCGTTTTGGGCGCCCATAACGACATTGACTGCGGCCCAGTTGGGCTTTAAGTACTCAGGTGCCGCCGGCCGCAAAGTACCCGTGGCCGCGCCGGCGTGGCGGACTTACACTGGAGCCCACAGGGCGCCGGTGCCCTGCCTGCGTGCGGGAGGAACAACCATGGTCCGGGAACCTAAGAGGATGCGCAAGGCGGTGCTGGCCGGTGCCGTAGCCGTGGCACTCACCGGGACGGGAGCCGCCCTCGCCTGGTCGGCAAGCGGGACGCCAACGCCGTCCCCCTCCCAGGCCGCGCCGAACCCCTCGCAGACCGCACCGGGCCAGCAGAAGGCACCCGGACAGCAGAAAGCGCCAGGCCAGCAGAAGGCACCCGGGCAAAAGTCCCAGCGCGCCCAGCCGCTGCATGGTGAGGGTGTGGTCAAGCAGCCCGACGGAACCTTCCAAACCGTCCTCGAACAGCGCGGAACCGTGGAGTCCGTCAGCGACTCCGCCATCACCGTCAAGAGCGAGGACGGCTTCACGCAGTCCTACACTGTCAACGCGGACACCAGGATCACCAAACTTCCAGCGTCCGGCGACGGTGCCAGCCGTAAGCCGGCAGACGGAACGCCAGCGGACATCGCCGCCGGCGACACCGTGCGGGTAGCCGGCGTAAAGGACGGGGACAAGGCCACCGCCAAGCGGATCGTTGACGGTGCCGGCGACGGCCCCGGCTTGGGGTTGGGACGCGGGCATGGCATGGGCCACAAGATGGGCGCCGGAGACGATCAGGATGGCGAAGGGGCGTAGCGGCGCCGGTCCGGCCACCCGGCAGAGCGCCCGCGGCACGCTGCCTACCCCTGCTGCACCAGTCCTGCCATGATGTCCTCCAGGGCCTCGCAGACCATCACCACGGCCCGACGCTTCAGGTTCTCAGGCCTGGCCAGCAGGTCGATCCTGCGCCGGGTGCTGATGCCCTCCAGCGGCCGCAGCACGATGTCCGGGTTCAGGACCGGGCCCGCCGTGTACCGGGGCAGCAGCCCCACCACGCCCCCGGCAGCCACCAGCGCCGCCACCGTGGAGTAGTCGTTGATGCGGTGGATGATGTTCGGCTCCCGGCTGGAGACGGCAGCGACGGCGGACAGGACATCGGCGGGGGAGTAGCCGGGGTGGCTGGTCACCCAGGCCTCGCCGCCGACGTCGTCCGCCGTGACTTTCTCCTGTCGGGCCAACCGGTGGCCTGCGGGCAGCGCCACGTCCAGCGGCTCATGCGCCAAGGGGATCACGGCAACCCGTTCCGCCGGCCAGCGCGGGCTGTGGTCCATCCGGTGTGCGAGCACCAGGTCATACCGGGCGGTGAGGGCGGGGAAGTCCTGCTGGGCAACGTCCTCGTCCGACAATTCAATGCGAGGGTGCTCCGGCCGGTCCAGCATGCGCGCCAGCGGCGCGAACAGGGCCTGCCCCGCGCTATGGAATCCACTGAGGGTCACCCTGCCGGCAGGGGAGCCGTGATAGGTGCCCAGCGCACCGCGGGCCTCGGCCATGGCGCTGACGACGGCGGCGCCCGCGTCCGCGAGCACCTGTCCCGCCTCTGTCAGCACCAGGTTGCGGCCCTCCTTGCGCGTCAGCGGAACCTCCACGGTGCGCTGCAGGTGCGCCAGTTGCTGCGACACGGCCGACGGGGTGACCATGAGCGTATCGGCCACCGCCTTCACGCTGCCCAAAGCGCCCAGCTCCCGCAGGATTTCCAGCTGATGAACCTCCATGCATCCACTCTAATCATTAGCAAACGCTACATCGTCGATTGAGAAGATCCCGGTTGTGCTAAAGCATCACCGGGGCTTCAATGGGGAGGTACCCCGCAGAGCGAACGCCAAGCAGTAAGGACGCCAATGAAGGCCCTGTATAAGGCCGGCCCGCACGCCGGCTTCGAGCTCGTCGACCGGCCCGAACCCGAAGCCGGCCCGGCCGACGTGAAGATCCGCGTCATGACCACCGGGATCTGCGGCACGGACCTCCACATCCAGTCCTGGGACGCCTGGGCGCAGGGGATCATCGAGGCGCCCCTGATTGCCGGCCACGAATTCTATGGCGAAGTGGTTGCAGTGGGCGAGGACGTCCGCGAAGTCAAAGTAGGTGACAGGGTGTCGGGCGAAGGCCACGTGGTCTGCGGCATCTGCCGGAACTGCCGGGCCGGGCGCCGCCAGATGTGCATCCACACGGTCAGCGTCGGCGTCCAGCGCGATGGTGCCTTCGCTGAGTACGTCGTCATCCCCGAAACCAACGTCTGGGTCCACCACGATCCCTCCGTCACGCCCGAACTCGGTGCCATCTTCGACCCCTTTGGAAACGCCGTCCACACCGCGCTCAGCTTTCCGCTGGTGGGGGAGGACGTGCTCATCACCGGCGCAGGCCCCATCGGGCTCATGGCCATCGCCGTGGCCCGGCACGCAGGGGCCCGCAAGATTGCCATCACGGACGTTTCCCGGCCGCGGCTGGACCTGGCCCGGCAGCTCGGGGCCGACCTTGCCATCGATGTCTCCACCACCCGGGTGCGCGATGCCCAGCGTGAGCTGGGCATGCGCGAAGGCTTCGACGTCGGAATGGAAATGTCCGGCCACCCCTCCGCCCTGCCTGAGATGATCGACAACATGAACCACGGCGGCCGGATCGCCATGCTGGGCCTGCCCAGCCAGGAGATCACCATCGACTGGGGCAAGGTGGTCACCCACATGCTCACGCTCAAAGGCATCTACGGCCGCGAGATGTACGAAACCTGGTACGCCATGAGCGCCATGCTCTCCTCCAACCCCGTGCTGCACGCCGGCATCTCTGCCGTGGTGACGGACACGCTGTCCGCCACGGACTGGGAAAAAGGCTTCGACATTGCCCGCAGCGGCGTGGGCGGCAAAGTTGTCCTCGACTGGACCCGACTGTAAGGAACCCCATGTTCACCTCCATCAAGGACCAGCTGCGCGAAGAGCTGGACGAGATCCGCACCGCCGGACTGTACAAGACCGAGCGCAGCATCAGCTCGCCGCAGTCCAGCCACATCACCGCCGGGCAGATTGGCGGCCCCGGAGCCGACGTGCTGAACTTCTGCGCCAACAACTACCTGGGCTTGGCTGACCACCCGGACATCATCCGCACGGCCAAGGCGGCCATGGATGAGCGCGGCTTCGGCATGGCAAGCGTCCGCTTCATCTGCGGCACCCAGGACCTGCACCTGCAGCTGGAAGCCAAGGTCTCCGCGTTCCTGGGCACCGAGGACACCATCCTGTTCTCCAGCTGCTTCGACGCCAACGGCGGCGTGTTTGAGTCCCTGCTCGGACCGGACGACGCCGTGATTTCCGACGCGCTCAACCACGCTTCCATCATTGACGGCATCCGCCTCTGCAAGGCCCGCCGCTACCGCTACGCCAACCAGGACATGGCCGAACTCGAGGCCCGCCTGCAGGAAGCACAGGATGCCCGGCGGACCCTGATCGTCACCGACGGCGTGTTCTCCATGGACGGCTACCTGGCCCCGCTTGAGGCCATCTGCGACCTCGCCGAAAAGTACGGCGCCATGGTCATGGTGGACGATTCCCACGCGGTGGGCTTCATGGGCGCCACCGGTGCGGGCACTCCCGAGCACGCCGGCGTCTCTGACCGGGTGGACATCTACACCGGCACCTTCGGCAAGGCTCTGGGCGGAGCGTCGGGCGGGTACGTCTCCGGACGCGGGGAGATCGTGGCCATGCTGCGCCAGAAGGCGCGGCCCTACCTGTTCTCCAATTCCCTGGCTCCCGCCATTGTTGCCGCGACCCTCAAGGCGCTTGACCTGGTGCAGAACTCGGCCGACCTTCGCCGCCGCCTGTTCGAAAACGCCGGGCTGTTCCGCCGCCGGATGACCGAGGAGGGCTTCGACCTGCTTCCCGGCGAGCACGCCATTGTCCCGGTCATGTTTGGCGACGCCGTCATGGCGGCCAAGGTGGCGGACCGGATGCTGCAGCACGGTGTCTTCGTCACGGCCTTCAGCTTCCCCGTGGTCCCCCGCGGTGCTGCAAGGATCCGGGTGCAGCTTTCAGCCGCACATTCAGCGGACGACGTCGAAGCGTGCGTGCGTGCCTTCGTCGCCAGCCGTGCCGAGGCGGCAGCCTGACAGGATTTCCCCTGAAACGGAGGGTACCGGGACGCATGATCTCTGTCAGGATGGACCAATGGCAGCACACTACGATGTCCTGATTGTGGGCGGCGGCATCGCCGGCCTGTCCCTCGCGTCCGCGCTCGCCGGCCGCTGCAGCGTTGCACTGGTGGAGGCGGAGCAGGAGTTGGCGTACCACACGTCCTCCCGCTCCGCCCGCCAGCTGATTCCCAGCTACGGGCCGCCCGTGGTGCAGGAGCTCACCGTCCGGACCCTCGAACTGCTCGCGGCCCGCGACGCCGAAGCGCCGGAAGCGGTCCTGGCGCCGCGCAGCTTCATGCTCGTGGGCTCGGCGGAGGATGTTGCCGCGGAGGCCAGCGGACATATGCAGCCCATTGCGGTGGACCGTGCCCTCGAGCTGTGTCCGGCCCTGAAGCCGGGAACCTTTGAAGCCGCTGGACTTGATACCGGCTCCTTTGGCTGCAATGCGCCCCTTCTGCTGGAGGACCACCGCAAGCGGGCTCTCGCCGCCGGAGCGGACATCATCACCGGTGCCCGCGTGCATTCGGCACAGCGGCTGGGTTCAGGGTGGCAGGTGGGGGCTGGCGCCGAGGGCTTTGAAGCCGCGGTACTGGTCAATGCGGCGGGTGCCTGGGCCGATGAGCTGGCGGTGCTCAGCGGCGTCGAGAAGCTGGGCCTCCAGCCGTACCGGCGCACTGCGGCGATTGCCGCCGTCGACAATCCCTTGCCTGCTGCCACCCCCATGGTGGCAGCGGCGGACAACACTTTCTATTTCCGCCCCGACGGCCATGACGTGCTGATTTCCCCATCGGAGACGGTGCCCAGCGGGCCCGAGGACGCACGGCCCAATCCAGGTGATGTGGAGCGCCTGGTGGAGAAGCTCAACGCGTTCACCAGCCTGGGGATCACCGGAGTGCGCCGGGCCTGGACCGGCCTGCGCACCGAAGCCGCGGACGGGGTGCCCGTGGCCGGGTTCGACGCTGAAGCGGCCGGGTTCTACTGGCTCGCGGGCCAGGGCGGCTACGGATTCCAGACGTCGGCGGCGCTGGCGGAGTTCGCCGCCGGCCAGATCCTTGCGGGGCTGGGCTCTTCCGGCGGCGCCGTCCCTGCCGATGGGGCTGTGGACGGTCCGGAATCCCGGACAGCGCAGGCCCTGGCAGCCACGCGCTGGTCCGTCAGACGCTGAAGAATGATTTCATGAGCACCTTGATCACCAATATCGCCGAGCTGATGACGCAGGACCTGGAACACCGGGTCCTGAGGGACGCGGCGGTGGTGGTCGAGGGTGAACGGATTTCCTGGATCGGGGCGGCGGCCGATGCTCCGCCGGCGGATGAAGCCGTCGATGCCGGCGGCCGGGCCATGCTGCCAGGATGGGTGGACTCCCACAGCCACCTGCTGTTCGCCGGGGACCGCACCGCAGAATTCGAAGCCCGGATGGCTGGGGAGTCCTACGCTGCCGGTGGCATCGCCGTCACCATGAACGCCACGCGCGCCACGTCCGATTTCGATCTCACCCGCCTGGCCATGGGGCGGGTTGCCGAAGCAGTCTCGCAGGGCACCACCTACCTGGAAACCAAGACCGGCTACGGCCTGGACGTTGAGCACGAGGCCCGGAGCGCGCGTATTGCCTCCACCATTGCGGACCAGGTGACCTACCTTGGGGCACACCTGGTTCCAGCCGGGCAGGACCCGGAGGAATACACAGACCTGGTCTGCGGGCCGATGCTCGCTGCGGTCCGCCCTTATGTCCAGTGGGCCGATGTGTTCTGCGAGGAGGGTGCGTTCAACGCCGAGCAATCCCGCCGTGTGCTCATGGCCTGCCGCGAGGCCGGCCTGGGCCTGAGGGTCCACGGCAACCAGCTCGGCGAGGGCCCCGGCGTACAGCTGGCCGTGGAGCTTGGCGCGGCCAGCGTGGACCACGTGAACTACTTAGCCGCGCAGGACGTGAAAGCCCTGGCGTCGTCCTGGTCCGGCTGGGACCCGGCCGTGGGAACGGGGGAGCGTGGCACCGTTGCCACGTGCCTTCCTGCCTGCGACCTCTCCACCCGCCAGCCGTTGGCTCCCGCCCGCGAACTTCTCGACGCGGGGGTGCAGGTGGCACTGGCGTCCAACTGCAACCCCGGCACGTCGTACACCAGCTCCATGGCTTTTTGCGTGACAACGGCAGTGCTCCAGATGCGCCTGAGCGTGCACGAGGCCGTCCGTGCCGCTACCTACGGCGGTGCGCTGGCGTTGCACAAGGAAGCCGGCCGGGACACCGACGGCGAACGCGCCGTGGGATCCATCGCCGTCGGACACCGGGCCGACCTGCACCTGTTGAATGCGCCATCCGCGACCCATCTCGCTTACCGGCCCGGGATGCCATTGACGTACGCTGTGTGGCGGGCGGGGGTGCGGGAGCGTTAGCGGGACTCCTGCTGTATGATTGTTCCTGATCTTTTCCGTATGGTTAGAATCAGGAAACGTCATCCCGAAGCGGTGGCTGATGTATCGAAAGGCCCGCTTGCATGACACGCACCGACCGGCTGACAGCGATTCTGGACCTGCTCGCCAGGACCGGCCAGGTAGAAGTCGACGAGATCGTCAGCACCCTCAACGTCTCCCCTGCCACGGCCCGGCGCGACCTGGACAGCCTTGCCAAGCGCCGCCTGCTGACGCGGACGCGCGGCGGTGCCACCGCCGGCGCCCTGGCGTATGACCTGCCCGGACGTTACAACCGCGACGACCATGCCGAAGCGAAGGAACAGATCGCGCAGTGCGCCGCGGCCCTAATCCGGCCGGGCGCCGTCATTGGTCTCTGCGGAGGCACCACCAGCACCGCGCTTGCACAGATCCTGGCCACCCGGGAGGACCTGAATGCACCCTCCAACCAGCCGACGCTCACGGTCGTAACGAACGCCATCAACATTGCGGGCCAGTTGGCGGTCCGGCCCAATATCAAGGTGATGGTGACAGGCGGCATCCTCAACCCGCGATCGTATGAGCTCGTGGGCCCCTACACGGACATCATCATGCAGAAGGTGGTGCTGGACATCGCCTTCATCGGTGTCAACGGCATCGACCCGGAGGTGGGACCCACCAACACGGGGGAGGGCGAGGCCTCCGTCAATGCCCTGCTGGCTTCCCGCGCCCGGGTGTCCTACGTCCTGGCTGATTCCTCCAAAGTCGGCGTGCGGGCCTTTGCCACGATGGACGGGTACGACTTCACCCGCCTGATCACCGATTCCGGGATCTCTGCGCGCGACAAGGCAGCCTTTGAAGCCAACGGCACGGAAGTGATCGTGGCACCTGCCTGATACTCCCGGGAGGCTGGGGGGAGTTCCGTCAGGCAGGATCCAGAAACTGAAGGCAAGATGGGAACATGCTGGTTCCCTCCCGCCGTCGACTGCGGCTCGAAGTCTGGATCGTCCTGGGACTGTCCCTGGGCCAGTCCGCCATCTACTCCGTGGTGCAGCTGCTCGACAAGATGACCCGCGCCCCGCTGGCCGAGGGCACGTCCACCCTGAACCGCTCGCAGAGCACCCGCGAGTATTTCGACCTGACGTACCAGCTGCTCGACATCATCTTTGCGCTGGTTCCTGTGCTGCTGGTTCTCTACTTCCTCACCGACCAGCGCCAAGCTTCCCCCGGCGACGCACGGAACTCCGGTTCAGCATTCCAGAAGCTGGGGTTCAACTTCGCCCGGCCCGGAATGGACCTGCTGCAAGGCCTGGGGCTGGCCGCGCTGATTGGGATACCGTCCTTGGGGCTCTATGCGGCCGGCCGGGCGCTCGGCATCACCACAGCCATCATCCCCAGTGCCCTGGACGCCTACTGGTGGACCGTTCCAGTCCTGGTCCTCTCGGCGATGCGCCACGCGGTGCTCGAGGAAGTCATCGTGGTGGGGTACCTGATGGACCGCTTCGGCAAGTTCGGCTGGAGCACGCCACTGGCCATCGCCGTGAGCTCCGTGCTGCGTGGCAGCTACCACCTTTACCAAGGCTTCGGTCCCTTCATTGGCAACGCTGTGATGGGGGTGGTCTTCGCCTGGCTCTATACGCGCACCAAGCGCGTCATGCCGCTGGTCATCGCCCATGCGCTGCTGGACATCGTGGCATTCGTCGGCTTCAGCCTCTTCGGCAAGGCCGTGGGGCTGGGGTAGCTGTACAGCTATGGCCGCCGCGGTCTGCCGGTACCCGACTGAACGACCGCTGGGCGGTGGTCCGGCCTGCAGTAGCCCTAGTTGCGGGTTCTTGTTGATTCCAAGCATGCCTTCGTGAAGTCTTGCAGCATGGGTGGGGGACTACGACACGGATTGGCCTTGGGGAGTGCCGTCTTGGCGTTGGCCGGATGTTTGCTCATTGGGCGATTGTGGAGCATTCATGAACAGACGTCGGACTGGGTGCTCTGGCCTCGAGAGGTTCCTTCCATAGTCCAGTTTGCCGGGCGCGAGTACAACTGCGGTCCTTACCCGGAGCCCGCACGGACTGATGTTTCCCTCCTGACGGTCCAAGGCAAAACCGCCGGTGGAGCCGACATCCTCGCCGCGCCCTCCTCCGACGAGGCCCGAGTATTCATCGTCGTGAGAACTGCCGAAAGAAATGTTGGCTGCGGCCTGCTGGGCGGGCCCTAGCTCCTGCCGCGGCCTGCGCGCTGTTTTCCGCCCTCACTTCAGGTGTAACAGCACTGCCAGTCCGCCTGCGGGTCAGCGGGCAGCTCGTAAAACCTTGCATGGAACTCATCCCACAGGGGATCCGCGGGGCGAAGCTCGCCGGGGTCCAGAAGGTCCTCACTTGGTGGTTCTTCGACAGGAGGATCAGACCACGGCGGCATCGATGCGAGGAGCTGCTGCCACTGCCCGTCCTCGACTGGCCCGGTGGCCCCCAATTCAACCCCTGCCACAACGGCACCCCGAACAGCGTGCGCCGGCAGGCTCCCCGGTGGCCAGTGGGTTGGTTCTGCATCCTGTTTTTCGGGTTTGTGGTGGCGTCCGGTGGGGGAGGTCCAGCCCGGTGGGTCCTTGCTCGTGGCCGGGCCGGGGGCCCATTGGCTGTGGTGTTTGAGCCGATGGTGCTTACGGCAGAGCTGGGCCAGGTTGCTGACGTTGGTGGTGCCGCCGTGTTCCCACGCGGTGAGGTGGTCGGTTTCGTTGTCGGGGGTCTTGTTGGTGCAGCCGGGGAACGTGCATTGGGCATCGCGCAGCCTGATCCAGCGTTTGATGGCCCCCGTGAGCCGGTAGTTCTTCCTGCCGATCTCCAGGGGCGCCCCGTCCCGCGGGTCGACGAGGACCCGGTAGAAGGAGTCCGCGCCACCGGCGAGGAGTTTGCGGGCCATGGACGCGGGGATCGGGCCGAAGCCGTCCAGCATTGCTGGTTCGTCGGTGAGGCCGAGGAGCGAGAACACGGGCACGGTGACCAGGACGTCGGCCCTCGGCGTGGGGACTTTCCCGATGGCGGTGACTCCTGCGGGTCCCGCGCCACTCTCCCCGCCAAGAGCATTGCCGGCGCCGAGCAGCAGTGATGCGGCGATGTCGGGGCGGAGTTGGGTGAGCGTGCGGGGTTCGTTGGGGCCTTGGAGGCCGCGGGCGGTGGCGGTGGTCCGGTTCCAGATGGCGCACGCGGTATCGCCGGGAAGGTAGAGGGAGATCCAGGCCATGCCGTCCCGGTCCGGGGTGTACTCCATCCGCCGGTTTGCCAAACCTTTTACATGGCGCTTTTGGATTGATTCGGGGTGGTGGCGTTCCCGCCAGCCCCGGATCTTGGCCCGGAACCGGGACGGGACCAGTTCACCGGGCGCGGCACCCCGGGCCGGATCGGGTGCGGCGGGGTCGAAGAAGTGCGCCACCAGCCCGGCAGCCCCGACAGCGTCAAGGCCTTCGGTTTCGTCCGCGACGACGCGGGCGTGCTGCCACGACATGGTTCCGGTGGACAGGGCCTCGAACACCGGCGGTAGGGAACAGACCCGGCGGGACTGCTCCACCAACGCGCCTGCTGCGGCGGAGCCGATGGTGAGGACCCCGGCGATCTCCTCCACCACCGACATCTGCGCGTACGTGCGGTCCTCGATCGAGGCGTCCGGCGGGGTCATCGCCTCCTGGAACCCGACCGCGTCGGCGGCGTCCTGCGCCTTCACTGCTGCGAGCTGCGCCTCCAAACGGGACGTAAGCTCCAGCCTTTCCAGCCGGATCTCATACCGCCGCTGCAGCACATCCACACCGGCACCCACACCCGCACCAAGACCGAAACCAACATCCAAACCGGAAGCCAGGGAAGCGTCCTCCCGCTCCAGCGCATCCAGGGCAGCAATAGAGGCACGAACACCCTCCAACACCACCCCAAGACCACCGCCGATTCCCATACCCACATCATCCAACGAGGGTCTGACAATTACAGATCAAACCGGTGCCGCTGCCTGCGCAGGTGAGCCGGCGCACCGAAGCGGGCCGCCGTCGTCGTACGTTTTCGAAGCGAAGGTTTCCTGTCGCAGCCCAAATGTGTGGTGCGAAAAAGAGCACGCGTGGCGTAGAAAAAGACGCGACCCGGCAGCCACTTAAATGGATTCGGCCGCCATTGGGTGGTGACGCCGTTGTCACCACCCAATGGCGGCCGAAGTTTGCCCGGGCACAACCCGGGGACCTCCCCGGAGTGGTCCGGGACGAATGGGAAGGGTCAGATGGTGACGGCTCCGTTGGCGGTCTCAAAGGTGACCGAGAGGATGCCCGGCGTACCGTGCGGGGCCACCCATTCCACCGCAACGTCCTCGAGCGGCTTCTCCACGGGCTCACCGAGCCACTCGGTGACGCGCGAGGCGGAACCGGCGATGGTCAGGCAGCTCATCTTGAGGTTGCTCTCGTACGCGTGGGACGGGTGGAGGGAGGGGTCGCCCTCCCACTTGAGCATGTACGGCACCTGGGGATCGGCGATGAGGCCCAGGATGCCAATTTGCTTCCAGACCAGCTCGCGGCCGTCCGGGAACTTGCGGTTGCCGTTCACGGCAGCGCGGCCCAGGCGTTCCTCGAAGGGGGCGAGGTCGTCCACTTCGACGCACCAGCCCATCCAGCCGCCACCGGCAGCGGAGCGGGCACGCACTGCCTGCCCGAACGGTGCCTTGTCCGACGCCGGGTGGTCGAGGACCTCGACGACTTCGAGGTACTTGTGGCCCGCCAGGGGGATGATCATATTCCGGGTTCCGAAGCGGGGGTGTACGCCACCCTTCACTGCCTCAACGCCGAGGGCAGTTGCAATACGTTCGGTAGTGGCCGCGAGGCCATCGTGTTCACAGGCGTAAGAGACGTGATCCATGCGCATGCGAACATCTTGGCACTTTGTGATCGGGCTCTCAGCTAAGGGTACCCTTACTGGCATTTTGGGTAGCCGCCGTCCCTGTCCAAATGCCCAGGGCCTGCGCCAAGACCATGTTCGTCACAATGCTGTCCGGGCCGGATTGAAGTTCCTAGACTGGGTCCAGGTCATGAGTGCCAGCGCCAAGCCCCGGCTCGCTGGCCGGCAACCCTCCATCCGCGGTGGGGTGCCCCGGGTGAGGACCAGGCTGTCCGGCAATGGCCGGAGAGCAAGCGCGGCCCGTGGTGCTCCCAGCATGCCGGGCCCATGTCATAGGAGACTGAGATGTCCAACGGATGGTCCTTCGAAACCCGCCAGATCCATGCCGGCCAGGAGCCCGACAGCGCCACCGGAGCCCGCGCCCTTCCCATCTACCAGACCACGTCCTTCGTGTTTCCCAGTGCCGAGAGCGCGGCCAACCGCTTCGCCCTGGCCGAACTTGCACCCATCTACACCCGCATTGGCAATCCCACCCAGGACGCCGTCGAGCAACGGATCGCAAGCCTTGAAGGCGGCCTGGCGGCATTGCTGCTGAGCTCCGGCCAGGCCGCGGAGACGTTCGCTGTGCTGAACATCGCCGAGGCAGGCGACCATATAGTGGCCAGCCCCAGTCTTTACGGCGGAACCTACAACCTGTTCGCCCACACGTTGAAGAAGTTCGGCATCTCGGTGACCTTCGTGGCTGATCCTGACAACCTGGACCAGTGGCGCGACGCCGTGCAGCCCAATACCAAGCTCTTCTTCGGTGAAGTGGTGTCCAACCCGCGCCAGGACGTCCTTGATATTGAGGGCATCTCCGAAGTGGCCCACCAGGCCGGCGTGCCCCTGATCGTGGACAACACCCTTTCCACCCCATACCTGATCCGCCCATTGGAGTGGGGCGCGGACATCGTCATCCACTCGGCCACCAAATACCTGGGCGGCCATGGCTCGGCCATCGCCGGCGTCATCGTCGATTCCGGCAGGTTCGATTTCGGCAAGGACCCGGAAAGGTACCCCGGCTTCAACACCCCGGACCCCACCTATAACGGCCTGGTCTACGCACGCGACCTCGGCGAAGGCGGCGCGCTCGGCGCCAACCTCTCCTACATCCTCAAGGCCCGGGTGCAGTTGCTGCGCGACCTTGGCTCGGCGGTCTCGCCCTTCAACGCGTTCCTGATTTCCCAAGGCCTGGAGACCCTGAGCCTGCGGGTGGAGCGCCACGTTGCGAACGCCACGGAGGTGGCGCGCTGGCTGGAGGCCAGGGACGACGTCGAATCCGTCGCCTACGCGGGGCTGCCGTCCAGCCCCTGGTACGAGCGTGGCCGCAAGTACGGGCCAAAGGGAACGGGCGCCGTGGTCGCCTTCAACCTGGCCGGCGGCGCGGAAGCCGGCAAGCGCTTCGTCGACGCACTGGAGCTGCACTCCCACGTGGCCAACATCGGCGACGTGCGCTCCCTGGTCATCCACCCGGCGTCGACCACGCACAGCCAGCTTTCGCCGGAGCAGCAGGTTGTGGCCGGCGTTCACCCGGGCCTGGTCCGGCTTTCCGTCGGTTTGGAGCACATCGACGACATCCTGGCTGACCTGGAGGCAGGCTTCCGGGCCGCCAAGGCCACCGGCGCCTAGCCCCAACCGCGAGGGCGCAGCACGTGCCGGCCGGCAAGCCGGGAAGTCACAACCAGTCATACTCTTGGCCTGGAGCGGGGGGTGTTTCGTACACTCGAACCAGGTCATGAGTGCCAGTGACAGCCCCGGCTTGCTGGCCGGCAACCCTCCATCCGCGGTGGGGTGCCCCGGGTGAGGACCTGGCCTGCCGGTCAGACGACGGCGGGCAAGCGCGTAGAAGAGGTCTTGCCATGACGGTTACCGTCGCCCGAACCGCCATCCCTGAACACGGAATTGTCCGTTACGCCTCCATCGGGGGACTGGAACTCGAAGCCGGAGGCTACCTCCCGGACGTCACCCTGGCCTACGAAACCTGGGGCACGCTCAACGCGGACGCCAGCAACGCCATCCTGATCGAGCACGCACTGACCGGCAGCACCCACGTGACCCGCGGCGACACCGACGAAGAAGGTTGGTGGGAGCAGCTGGCCGGCCCCGGAGCCCCCGTGGACACGGACCGTTTCTTCGTGGTGTCCATCAACATCGTTGGCGGCTGCTACGGGTCCACCGGGCCGTCGTCGCCCGCGCCTGATGGGAAGCCCTGGGGCTCCAGGTTTCCCCTGGTCACGCTGCGCGACAGTACTGTTGCCGAGGCCCGGCTGGCGGACCAGCTGGGCATCAAGAGCTGGTTCGCCGTCCTGGGCGGCTCCATGGGCGGTGCACGGGCCCTGGAATGGGCTGTGACGTACCCGGACAGGGTGCAGCGCTGCGCCGTGATCTCCGTCGGAGCCGCCAGTACTGCCGAACAGATTGCCTTCGCCCAGGCGCAGACCCTGGCCATCAGGCAGGATCCCAACTTCAACGGCGGGGACTACTACGGCGGCCGGAGTCCTGAAGAGGGACTGGCCCTCGCCCGCAGGATCGCCCACATCACCTACCGGTCCGCCACCGAGCTGGAAGGCCGTTTCGGACGGGAACCCCAGGCGCCGGAATCGCCACTGCGGGGGGAAGTCCTGGCCTCCCGCGGCCGCTACCAGGTGGAAAGCTACCTGGACCACCAGGGCAACAAGCTGGTGAAGCGCTTTGACGCCAACAGCTATATTGCCCTGACCGAAGCGCTGATGAGCCACGACGTCTGCCGGGGACGGGGAACATTGGCCGAAGCCCTGGCGGCATCCACGGCGCGGTTCTTTGTGGCCGCCGTCGACTCCGACCGGCTCTATTTCCCATCGCAGTCCCACGAGCTTGCCCGGGCCCTGCCCGGGGACGTGGATGTCCACCTCATCCGGGCGCCGATCGGGCACGACGGGTTCCTGACCGAAATTGGACAGCTGGGCAGCCAGCTCCGGAGCAGCTTCCTGGCGTAGCCGCCGCCGGGAGGACGGCCGGCAATGTGCATTCCTGCAGATGCCTTCTGCACTATTTGGCGTTGAGGTTGCACCGCGGGCAGACCATACTCAATCGAATCCGGTGTCCGTGGTGTGCATCACACCCCGGGCCCCATCGACTGGTCCCCGTGGCGTCGACGACGACGCCGAAGGAGTTCGCATGAGTACGGAAAGCTCCGCCGCAAGGCGTACAGAGGAACCCGACGTCAAGGCCTCAGGCCTGAAGAAAGTGGTGACGGCGTCCATGGCCGGCACGGTCGTGGAGTGGTATGAATTCTTCCTCTACGCATCGGCCGCCACCCTGGTGTTCGGGAAGGCCTTCTTTCCCAACGCCGGCACCGAACTGGACGGCATCATCGCCGCCTTCCTCACCTATGCCGTCGGTTTTGTCGCACGCCCCATCGGCGGCATTGTGTTTGGCCACTTCGGCGACAAGTTCGGCCGCAAGCAGCTGCTGCAGCTGAGCATCATCCTGGTGGGCGTCTCCACCTTCCTCATGGGCTGCCTGCCCACCTTTGGGCAGATCGGCTACTGGGCGCCTGCGCTTCTGGTCTTCCTCCGGTTCGCCCAGGGCTTCGCCGTGGGCGGGGAGTGGGGCGGCGCCGTCCTCCTCGTCGCAGAGCACAGCCCCAGCAAGTCCCGCGGCTTCTGGGCCAGCTGGCCGCAGTCGGCGGTGCCGCTGGGCAACCTCCTGGCCACGGCCGTATTGTTCGTCCTGTCCTCCACGCTGACCCAGGACGCGTTCCTGGGCTGGGGCTGGCGCGTGGCGTTCTGGCTCTCCGCCGTGATCGTCCTGATCGGCTACTACATCCGCACCAAGGTCAACGACGCCCCCATCTTCCTGGAGGCCCGTAAAGAAGTGGACGCCGGCCACAAGGGCTACGGCGTGGCTGAGGTGTTCCGGCGGTACCCGCGCGGCGTCTTCACTGCCATGGGCCTGCGCTTTGCGGAGAACATCCTGTATTACCTGGTGGTCACGTTCTCCATCACGTACCTAAAGACCGTTGTCCAGGCCGACACCACGCGGATCCTCCTGCTGCTGCTTGTTGCCCATGCCGTCCACTTCTCGGTGGTCCCCATGGTGGGCAAGTTGTCGGACCGCTTCGGCCGCAAGCCCGTCTACATGGCCGGCGCCGTCATGGGTGCCACCTGGGGCTTCTTCGCCTTCCCCATGATGGACACGAAGAACGACTTCGTCATCCTGGCGGCGATCATGATCGGCCTGGTGTTCCACGCCTTCATGTATGCCGGGCAGCCGGCCATCATGGCGGAAATGTTCCCCACCCGCATGCGCTACTCCGGCGTCTCCCTGGGGTACCAGGTGACGTCCATCGTGGCGGGTTCCCTGGCCCCGATCATCGCTGCCTCGCTCCTGGGCACCTACAAGTCCTCCGTCCCGGTAGCGGTGTACCTGCTCATCGCCTGTGCCATCACCGCCGTCGCGGTCTTCTTCCTGAAGGAAACCCGGGGCATCTCGCTGCACGATGTTGACGCCGCCGACGCCAAGGGCACGGCAGACCTGCTCGCTGCCAGCAAGAAGTAGGCCCATGAAGGCCGCCGTACTCTACTCCACCGTTCCCGCCCCGGCCGCCGCAGGGGTAAAGCAAAGCTATGCCGAGTCCCGGCCGCTGCTGGTGCAGGAACTGGACCAGCCGGAGCCGCGCACCGGTGAACTCGGAGTTTCCATCACCTACTCGAGCCTGTGCCATTCGGACCTGTCAGTGGTGGACGGTTCCCGCGTCCGGCCCCTTCCCATGGCCCTGGGACACGAGGCCGTGGGGCGGGTGGTATCCGTAGGAGACGGCGTCTCCGACGTGTCCGTGGGTGACCATGTGGTTTTGGTGTTCGTTCCCAGCTGCGGCCAGTGCCGGGCCTGCCTGGCAGGCAGGCCCGCGCTCTGCCACCGGGCAGCTGAGGTGAACGGATCCGGAGACCTGCTCCACGGTCCGGCGCTGTTGCGGACGCCGGAAGGCGGCCGCATCAACCATCACCTGGGCGTATCCGCCTTCGCTGACTACGCGGTGGTTGCCCGGGAATCAGTGGTGGTGATTGACGACGACGTCCCGGACACCGTCGCTGCGATGTTTGGTTGCGCCGTGCTCACCGGAATGGGCGCGGTGTTCAACACCGCAGGAGTCGGCCCGGGCCAGTCCGTGGCAGTGTTCGGCCTGGGCGCGGTGGGCCTGTCCGCCGTGATGGCAGCCCGCCTCGCCGGGGCCACCAGCGTCATCGCCATCGATCCCAATCAGGGGAAGCACCAACTGGCCCGCGACGCCGGGGCCACCGCGGTGGGGACGCCGGAGGACGCGGGACGGCTGATCGGGGAAGCAGCCGGCGACGGCGTCGACGTTGCCGTCGAGGCGGTGGGCTCGGCCGCTGTGATCGCGTCCTGCCTCGAGCAGGTCACCAGGGGTGGCGCGGTGGTCTCGGTGGGCCTGCCCCACCCGTCCGCCGAATTGACCGTACCTGCCCTGCAGTTCGCCGGCGCCGGCAAGCGGCTGCTGGGCTCCTACATGGGTGACGCCGTTCCCGCACGGGACATCCCCAAGTACCTGGCGTACTGGCGGGAAGGCAAGCTGCCCGTTGAGCTGCTGCACACCGACACCCGGCCACTCAGCGAGATCAACGAGGGCCTTGATGCGCTCGCAGCGGGACAGGTAGTGCGGCGGCTCTTCCAGGCCTGAACCGTCGCGCCTGAACCGTCGGGCCTGACTCCTCAGGCCTGACCCGTCGGACCGGATCTTCAGCCGGCGAGCAGCACAGAGCGCTCCTTCACCTCTTCCTTCAGGGCCGCGATCACGGCCTGTACCCGGACCGAGCGGAGCGATTCCGGCCTGGCAACGGCCCAGATGGGCAACTGGCGCTCAAACTCACCCGGCAGCACATGGACGAAATCTTCGCGGTCTCCCACCATGAAGTTCGGCAGCAGCCCTATGCCGGCGCCCTGGCGCACCGCCTCCACCTGGGCGAACACGCTGGTGGCCTGGAAGCTCGTCCTGGGCGTCGGAAGCTGCGATGACCAGCGGGGCCCAAGCTCCGCCACCTGGAGCGCAGACTCCACGTAGGAGACGAACGCGTGCTGCCCCACGTCGTCGAGCGTTTCCGGCAGGCCCTGCTGCGCGGCGTAGCCGCGGCTGGCGTAGAGGCGCAGGTAGTAGTTGCTCAGGAAGATGGTCTGGGCGGTGCTGACGTCGGCCCGGCCCACCACGATCTCCAGGTCCACCCCTGACCGGTTCTGGCTGACTTTCCGGGTGGCGCTCAGCATTTCAATGTTCAGCTGCGGGTTCTGCTGCTGGAGCCGCACCAGCGACGGGGTGACAAACACGGCTCCCACTCCGTCGGTGGTGGCCACGCGCACCAGGCCGGCCAGGGCACTCTGGTCCTGGCTGATCAGGCCTGACAACGAGCCAAGAGTCCTTTCGATCGCCTCCGCCGCCTCCACTGCGGACGCACCAAGCTGGGTCAACTCCCAGCCGTGCGGGCTGCGTTCCAGGGTCCGGCCGCCCAGCTGTTTGTCCAAGGCCAGGATGCGGCGGGAAATGGTGGTGTGGGTGGTGCCCAGGGTCTCGGCCACGGCGTTGAACCGGCCCAGGCGCGCCACCGTCAGCAGGATGAGCAGGTCGTCGGGGCTTGGCAGCCGTCTGGAGTCCACGCGTAGCCTTCCTCTTATGTGCATCGATGCACAGAGCGTCTGTAATTTTTCCCCTTGATTGCACTCTAGCAAGGTGTGATCGTAGACACAGGCATGCCGGCAGTAACGCCGGAATGGAAGCAAAGGAGCTTACGCATGGCAGTTATCGGATGGATCGGCCTGGGAAACATGGGCGGCCACATGTCAGTGAACCTGGTGAAGGCCGGGCACGACGTGCGCGGGTTCGACCTCAACTCCGCGGCACTGGCAGCCGCCGAGGCAGGTGGCGTCAAGCGCGCAGCCAGCATCGCCGAAGCCGTGCGCGGCGCGGACGCCGTGTTTACCATGCTGCCCAAGGGCGAACACGCCCGGGCCGTCTACCTCGGGGAGGACGGCGTGCTCAAGCACGCGGATACCCGCACGCTGCTCATCGACTCCTCCACCATCGATATCGCCTCCGCGCAGGAACTGCACGACGCCGCTGCTGCCGCCGGCTTCCGCTTCGTGGACGCCCCGGTGTCCGGCGGAATGAGCGGCGCGGAAGCAGGGACCCTGACCTTCATGGTGGGCGGCGAAGAGGGCGCCGTCAAAGACGCCTCGGACTACATCGGGCCCATGTCCGGAAACATCATCCCCACCGGCGGCCCCACCACGGGCCAGGCGGCCAAGATCTGCAACAACCTGATGCTCTTCATCAACCTTGCCTCCACCGCGGAGGGCGCTGTCCTGGCTGACCGGCTGGGCCTGGACAAGCAGGTCTTCTGGAACATCGCCTCGGTCTCCTCGGGAGACTCTTGGGCGCTCCGGACCTGGTACCCGGTCCCCGGCGTGGTGCCCACGGCGGCGTCCAACAACGACTTCGCACCCACCTTCACTACCGAGCTTGCCAACAAGGACATCGGCCTGGCCATCAGCGCCGCCGAGGACACGGGCACGCCCCTGGAAATCGGCAAGCACGTCCAGCAACTGTTCCAGCGGCTCATTGACGCCGGGGACGCAGGCAAGGACTGCTCCATGATCATCAAACTCGTGGACGGCTCGCTCCAGCCAGCCGACCAGGCACCGTCCAACTAAACACGCCGCCCAACTGGCCACACCGCCAGCACCGCAGGAAAAGAGACTCCCTTGGAAACCATCCCGCACTACATCAACGGCACCCGCGTCACCGATGCCGACCGTTTCGGCCCGGTCTTCAACCCCGCCACCGGCCAGCAGGAAAAGCAGGTGGCGCTCGCCTCCGCAGCCCGGACAGAGGAGGCCATCGCGGCAGCCCGCGCCGCGCTGCCGGAATGGCGCGCCACCAGCCTGGCCAGGCGCACCACCATCTTCTTCAAGGTCCGCGAAATCCTGACCCAGCGCAAATCGGAACTCGCTGCGATCCTCACCAGCGAGCACGGCAAGGTCCTCTCCGACGCCGAAGGTGAAATTGCCCGCGGCCTGGAAAACATCGACTTCGCCACGGGCCTGTCCCACATGCTCAAAGGCGAACGCTCGGAGCAGGTCTCCAGCGGCATCGACGTCCACTCCGTCCGCCAGCCCGTTGGCGTGGTGGCGTGCATTACTCCGTTCAACTTCCCGGCCATGGTGCCGCTGTGGATGATCGGCAGCGCGCTGGCGTGCGGCAACACGGTGTTGCTGAAGCCCAGCGAGAAAGATCCGTCCGCCGCCGTCTTCATCGCCGAAGCCTTCGCCGAGGCGGGACTGCCGGCCGGCGTCCTGAACGTGGTCCAGGGGGACAAGGAAGCCGTCGACGTCCTGCTGGAGCACCCTGAGGTGAAGGCAGTCAGCTTCGTCGGCTCCACCCCCGTGGCCCAGTCCATCTACAAACGGGCTGCCGAGCACGGCAAGCGGGTGCAGGCCCTGGGCGGTGCGAAGAACCACATGGTGGTGCTTCCCGACGCCGACCTGGACATGGCCGCCGACGCTGCGGTTTCCGCCGCCTATGGTTCCGCCGGCGAACGCTGCATGGCCGTCAGCGTCCTGGTGGCCGTCGGACATATTGCCGATGACCTGGTCAAGGCGATCTCCAGCCGCATGGCAGACCTGAAAATCGGTGCCGGCACCGATCCCGCTTCCCAGATGGGTCCCCTGATCACCGCGGAACACCGGGACCGGGTGGCGTCCTACGTCACGGGAGCCGAAGGCGAAGGAGCCACCGTGGTGGTGGACGGCAGCTCCCAGCAGTTCGACTCCGACGGGTTCTTCATCGGCGTCAGCCTGGTGGACCACGTCAAGCCGGGCATGAAGGTCTACGACGACGAGATCTTCGGCCCGGTCCTGTCGGTGGTCCGCGTGGACACCTACAGCGACGCGGTACAGCTGGTCAACGACAACCAGTTCGGCAACGGCACGGCCATCTTCACCCGCGACGGCGGGGCGGCACGGCAGTTCGAGTTCGACGTCGAGGCAGGCATGGTGGGCGTCAACGTCCCCATCCCGGTCCCGGTGGGTACGTTCTCGTTCGGCGGCTGGAAGAACTCACTGTTCGGCGACACCCACATGTACGGGCCCGACAGCATCCGGTTCTACACCCGCGGCAAGGTAGTCACCACCCGCTGGCCGGACCCGTCCACCTCCGTGATCGACCTTGGCTTCCCGCAGGTGGACTAGCCAGGTGCACTGAGCGCGACGACCAAGCAACAACAGGCCGGGGACCGTCATTCGGTCCCCGGCCTGTTGTGTGCAGGTGGTGCTAGCCGTTCATGATGTCGCCACGGCGCTTCATGTACTCCTCCATGGACAGCTCACCGTTGCTGTACTGCTGGTCCAGTTCAGCGAGCTTCCGCGCCCGGTACCCCTGGGGAGCTGCCGGCGGCGGCGGTGCAGCCGGTCCGGAGGAGGGCTCGTGTCCATAAGGTTGCTGCCCGTAAGGCGGTTGCTGGGGCTGCTGCTGGAACGGGGGTTCCTGCCCGAATTCCTGCGACGGAGCGTCGTAACGGGGGTCCGCCATGGGCGGCTGCCCGTACTGGTAGGGCGGCAGCTGCTGGCCGCCAATGGGGCCCTGCGGCTGGCCGGGGTGGCGGAAGCCGCCGGAGAAGTAATCCTGCTGGGTGTAGCCGTCACGCGGCTGGTTGCTCTGCGGCCCGGCGGAGCCAGGGAACTGGCCGTAGCCCGGGAACTGGTTCGGACCGGGGAACTGGCCCGGCAGGCCCTGGTCCCGGTCCCGCCGTGCCATGGAGCGCCGGTACGCCCGCATGGCCATGGGGACAACGAAGGACAGGATGATAATCCAGAAAAACAAGCTGCTCACGGTGCCGCGCCTCTCGAGTGTTGTCCTTCCAGCGTAACCCCGGCAGCCTTACCGGCGGCTGGGTTCGGAGGTTCCCAGCGGACCCTCGCCCGAACCCATCGGAACGCCCGGGCCAAAGACAGGACCCGGCGTCGGACGTTTTGCCGTGATGCCGTCGCCGGAGGACTGGTGGCGCAGGCGGCGCAGCACCCATGGCACGAAGTATTCCCGCGCCCATACCAGATCGCCGCTCCTTGCCTCGCGCCAGGTCCGGGGCGGCAGCGGCTTGGGCTGCAGGGGTTTCAATGAATGCTCCACGTTGAGCGCGTCCAGCACCATGGCCGCGATGGTGTGGTGGCCCAGGGGGGAGAAGTGCAGCCTGTCCTGGTCCCACATCTGCGGGTCGCTCAACTGCCGCAGGGACCACATGTCGGCAATGACGGCGTCGTGCCGGGCCGCCACCGTCCGCAGGTTTTCGTTGTAGATGGCCACCTTGCTGCGGATCCTGCCCAGCACCGACGACCCCGTGTCCGGCCCGTTGAACAGCACCACCGTGGCGCCGCCCATGGAAAGGATCTGGACCACGGAATCCAGTTTTGCGGCCAGCGCGTCCGGGTCCCCGCCGGGGCGGATGAGGTCGTTCCCGCCGGCGGACAAGGTGACCAGGTCCGGCTTCAGGTCCAGGGCGGGTGCCAGCTGCTGGTCCACGATCTGCTGCAGCAGCCTGCCGCGGACGGCAAGGTTGGCGTAGGCGAAGTCCGGCTGGGTGCGGCCCAATTCCTCCGCAACGCGGTCGGCCCAGCCGCGGTGGCCACCGGGGCTTGAGGGTTCGGGGTCGCCGATGCCCTCGGTGAAGGAATCGCCCATTGCCACGTACCGGGTCCAGGGATGGGAACCGGCGGGCGAAGGAGTAGTGGAAACGGCACTTGCATCAGTCACGGTCCTATCCTGCCTTCCGCTCCGCTGCCTACGCGAACGTAGGTTGTTACTTTCGGGTAACTGTAAGAATGGAAACCATGACTGACGCCGAAGTATTTCCTGCCCCCGTTGTCCTGTGGTCCCATCCGGAAGACCAGCGCGCCGGCAAGCCGCTGCTGGTGCTCCTCCACGGCTACGGAGCCAATGAGCAGGACCTGCTCAGCCTGGCCGACATGCTGCCCGGGGACTTCGCCGTCGCGTCGCTGCGGGCGCCCATCGCCATGGGTCCCGGCTTCACCTGGTTCCCGCTGACGGCCTCGATCGAGTACTCGCTGGAAAGGGTCAAGAAGGCGTCCACGTATGTGCTGGAGTGGATCGACAGCATCCGCGCCGGGCACCCGTCCGTCACCCTGCTGGGTTTCTCCATGGGCATGGCCATGGCCACCACGCTCCTGCGCCAGCGGCCCACGGACTTCGCCGCCGTCGTCGGACTCTCAGGGTTCGTAGTGGACGCCGCCGGAGACCCCAGCTTCAGGGACGACGAACTGGACGGCACCGTGCCCATGTTCTGGGGACGGGACCAGCAGGACCCCGTGATCACCCAGGACAAGATCGAGTTCACCATGGGCTGGGTGCGCAGGCACGTCAAGCTCACCAAGGTCCTCTACACGGGCATGTGGCACGGCATCAACCAGCAGGAGATCGGGCACGTGGGGGAGTTCCTCACGCATGAGGTGCTGAACAAGTAGAACGGACGACGGCGGCGCGGCGGCCGGGCGCTTAGTCCGCCGTGGGTGCCACGACCCGTACGGTCTGGCCATTGACGGCGACAGTGTCCCCGTTGTGCAGCTGCCGGCCCCGGCGGTCATCGATCTCGCCGTTGACCTTGACCAGCCCGTTTTTGATGAGCTCCGCAGCCTCCACCCCGTCCTCGACGAGATTGGCCAACTTCAGCAGCTGGCCGAGCCGGATCATGGTGTCGCGGATGGGGACGTCCTCAATGGGGTTGCTCATAGAGCAATAATGCCTGAACTAAGGTGGATTCAATGACCTCCCCTTCCCGCCTGCCGGCACTGGCGGGCCTGCCCCTGGCCGTAGGTTCAGGCCTGGCCATCCCCGTCCAGGGCCGCATCAACGGCGCCCTGGGGGCGCGCCTGAATGACGGAATTGCCGCCGCGGCCGTGAGTTTCAGCACAGGCCTGCTGGTCATGATCCTCATTTCCCTGGTGTTGCCACGGGGCCGGGCCGGCCTGGCGGCCATCATCCCGGCCGTCCGCAGCCGCGCGTTTCCCCGCATCTATGTGGTGGCCGGCGCCATTGGAGCCCTGTTCGTCTTTGCCCAGTCCTTCACCGTCGGCATCCTCGGCGTGGCGCTGTTCACCGTGGCCACCGTCACCGGGCAGACCGTCAGCGGCCTCGTGGTGGACCGGCTGGGCATAGGGCCGGCCGGAAAGAAGTCGGTCACCGCCATCCGGATCGTCGGCTGCGTCCTGACCATCGCCGCCGTGGCCTGGGCGGTTTCGCCGAGGTTCAGCGGCGGCGGTTCCGGGGACGGGGCGGCCGGGTTGCTGCTTCCCCTCATACTGCCTGTGGCGGCGGGATTCCTCATGAGCTTCCAGCAGGCCATGAACGGTACCGCCACGCTCCACTACGGCACTCCCATTGCCGCCACCCTGGTGAACTTCGTGGCCGGCTGCATCGTGCTGTGGGCCGCGTTCGCCGTGAAGCTCGCCGTGGCCGGCCCCGGCAACCCGCTGCCGGGGGAGTGGTGGTACTACCTGGGCGGCCCCATGGGCTGCATCTTCATTGGGCTGGGCGCCCTGCTGGTCCGCAGCCTGGGCGTACTGGTCACCGGCCTGGGAATGATCGCGGGCCAATTGCTTGGCTCGCTGGCCCTGGACCTTGCCCTGCCCGCCCCGGGAACCGTCGTCGCGCCGGCCACCGTCCTGGGAACGCTGCTCACGCTCGGCGCGATCATCCTGGCCACCCTGCCCTGGCCCCGGGGCGCGCTTCGCAGGCAGCGGCCGGTACGCTAGGACACAAGCTTTCCCCTGATCTTCCTTCATCCGCCCCGACCCGTTGCCGCTGTGCCGCAGGCACATGGCAGCCGGGGCCTGACAACCCGCGGACCGCACCCAGCGGCCCTGTAGAAATTGGAGTTACCCCATGGCAGCAAAATCCGTCCTCGACCAGGTCATTTCCCTTTCCAAACGGAGGGGCTTCGTGTTCCAGGCCGGTGAGATCTACGGAGGTTCGCGCTCTGCCTGGGACTACGGGCCCCTCGGAGCCGAACTCAAGGAAAACATCAAGCGCCAGTGGTGGCAGTCCATGGTCCGCGGCCGGGAGGACGTGGTGGGCCTGGACTCCTCGGTGATCCTGCCCCGCCAGGTATGGGAAGCGTCCGGCCACGTGGAAGTCTTCTCCGATCCGCTGGTGGAGTGCCTCTCCTGCCACAAGCGCTACCGCGCTGACCACCTCGAGGAAGAATACGAGGAAAAGAAGGGCCGCCCCGCCGAGAACGGCCTGAAGGACATCGCCTGCGCCAACTGCGGCACCCGGGGCCAGTGGACCGAGCCGCAGGAGTTCTCCGGCCTGCTCAAGACCTACCTGGGACCGGTGGCCAGCGAGGAAGGCCTGCACTACCTGCGGCCCGAAACCGCGCAGGGCATCTTCGTGAACTTCAACAACGTGCTCACCACCTCGCGGAAGAAGCCGCCGTTCGGCATCGGCCAGATCGGCAAGTCCTTCCGCAACGAGATCACGCCCGGAAACTTCATCTTCCGCACCCGCGAGTTCGAGCAGATGGAGATGGAATTCTTCGTCGAGCCCGGCACGGACGAAGAGTGGCACCAGTACTGGATGAAGGAGCGCATGGCCTGGTATACGGGCCTGGGCATCCGCGAGGAGAACCTGCGCTTCTTCGAGCACCCCAAAGAGAAGCTCAGCCACTACTCCAAGGGCACCACGGACATCGAGTACCGGTTCGGCTTCCAGGGTTCCGAGTGGGGTGAGCTGGAAGGCATCGCCAACCGCACCGACTTTGACCTCTCCACCCACGCCAAGGCCTCCGGCACGGACCTGAGCTACTTCAACCAGGCCACCAACGAGCGCTACACCCCCTACGTGATCGAGCCCGCGGCCGGCCTCACCCGGTCCTTCATGGCGTTCCTGGTGGACGCCTACACCGAGGACGAGGCCCCCAACGCCAAGGGCGGCGTGGACGTGCGCACGGTCCTGAAGCTGGACCCGCGCCTGGCCCCCGTCAAGGCCGCCGTGCTGCCGCTGAGCCGCAACGAGGACCTGTCCCCGAAGGCCAAGGCCCTGGGCGCGCAGCTGCGGAAGAACTGGAACATCGACTTCGACGACGCCGGCGCAATCGGCCGCCGCTACCGCCGCCAGGACGAGATCGGCACCCCGTTCTGTATCACGGTGGACTTTGACACCCTCGAGGACCAGGCCGTCACCATCCGCGAGCGGGACACCATGAGCCAGGAACGCGTCTCCCTGGACAAGGTGGAAGGCTACCTGGCGGCACGGCTGATCGGCGCCTGAGCGTGGCCATCGAATACCGTGAATGGCGGGATGGCGACGACCTCGCGCTGCTGGAAATCTGGGGCGGCCCCGAGACTGCCCAGGCCCGCCAGTTCCGTGGCGCCCTGGCCGTGTCCTCCAACGGAGGGAACGGCACGCCGTGGCGGCGCTGCATCGTAGCCGAGGACGTCGTTGACGGCGTCGGCATCCCGGTCGCGGCCGGCGTCGTCTATGAAGCGTCCCTGCACCCGGAACGCCTCTGGGCCTACATTGAAGTCGCCAGGGACCACCGCCGCAACGGCATCGGAGCCACCCTCCTGGCCATGCTGCGCCGCGAAGCCGGACACGCGCCGTCGGGCGTTACCAAGCTCCGCGCCAAAGTGGAACCGGGCACGCCCGGGGCCGCATTCGCCGAAGCGGCCGGGCTGGCACCCATCCAGCGCTCCCGGCTGGTTATCGTTGAGCCCGGAGCCCTCCGGCTGCCCGTCTTCCCGGACAAGGACCACGGCGGCCGCCCCATCGATGGTGAAAACGCCGGTTCCGACATCGTCATGGACCTGGCTACCGGCTCGGTGGAGTTGACGGACGTGGTGGGCCGGTACTACACCTCCATCCACGGCTGGGACTCTCCTGGTGTTCTGTCCGTGGGCCAGGTGCAGAAACTCTTCCTGGATGAGCTCACCGGAGCCCACGGCGCCATCGTGCTCCGGGCCCAGCCGGAATCTGCGTTCGGCCAGGGCGTGGCACCCAGCAGGAAGGGCCGCATCCGGGCGTTCGCCGTCAGCTACGCAGCCCCTGCCGGCCCTGACGACGCACCGCAAACGGAAGTGGGCACGGGACCGGACACTCCCACGGACGTTTTCGTCGGGCACGAGCCCTCGCTTGCTGCCGACGATGCGGCCGAGGCCGTCCGGGACATGCTTGCGCTGATCGCCTACCAGCACCCCGTCATGCTGGAACTGGACGACTCGATGGCCGCGCTGCGCGCCGCCGTCGAACCCCTCCTGGCAGGCGGCAAGGCCCGCCTGGCCGGCGCCGAGACCCTGGTGGTCTCCGACTAAGCGCGCTCCCGCTTCCCAGCTGGGTAGCGCCAGGTGCCGTTTTGAGCCGTCAAAACGGTACCTGGCGCTACCTGCTTGGGCTGCGATGCTACCTGGTGCGGGGAGCCCGACGGCGGCCCGCGGCGGCGTCGGCAGCGTCCAGCAGTTGCCGCTCGGCATCCGTGGGCGCACCACCACCCAGCCGCGCCGGCATCCACCAGGCTCCAGGCCCCGGCCGGAGCGGAAAGCCGGCGATGCAGCGGTCGATCCCCGCCTGCAGGGTGCCGCGCAAAGCTTCCGTTGCCGCCTCAACGTCAACGCCGGCCGGAAGCACCACCGGCGCGTCCACGTGGACCCGGACCGGCGCCCGCCAGCTGCGGCGGAAGGAAAAGCCGTGCCCCCGGGTCAGGATGCGGTGGGCGCCCCAGATGGATACCGGGATGACCGGAACCCCCGCCTCCGCCGCCATCCGGACAGCACCCGTGCGGCATTCGCGGACCGTGAAGCTCCTGCTGACCCCCGCCTCGGGGAAAACAGCCAGGTATTCGCCTTCCCGCAGCCTGGCAACGGCAGCCGCGTAAGCGTCTGCGCGGCCCGTATATCCCACCACCACGTGGCCGCTGGCGCTGATGGCCGGGCCGGCCAGCCAGTGGTCCGCTGCGCCCTGGTGAACCAGGAACCGCAACTGGGCGCGTGCATGGCGCCACAGGAGCAGTTCCAGCACGGCAAAATCCACATAGCCGAAGTGAGTCACGGCGAAAACGGCCCCTTTCCCGCGGACCGGCTGCCGGGATGGCCCCGTCCGCGGCCCGGGATGGGGCAGGTGCTCCACGCCCGTGGCTCGGAGGTCCAGCTGGAGGGCCCAGCGGAGGAACTGCCCCGTGCGGACGATCAGCCGGTAGAAGCGGTCGTTGGGCGGGGGACGCCACGTCACAGGACCGGTCCCTACAGGGTGACGTGTACGGCGGACTCGGGCAGCAGCTCCACGAACGCACGGGACGGCTGGACGCCGGCGCCCGTGCTTTCGGCGAAGGATTTGATGACAAACCCGGTGGCCAGGGTGTGCCACACGCGGACTTTCCGGAGCATGAAGTGCCCCACGCCCTTGAGCGAGACGTACTGCATGCTCGCCGCGTCCGCGGACGCCCGGCGGGCAAAGGCCAGCGACTGCGAGGGGCTGGTCATATGGTCGGTGGTGCCATGGATGATCAGCACCTTCCGGCCGGCGACCCGGTAGGCAGGGGTTTCGGGGCTCAGCCATGGTGCCAGTGCCACCACGGCCTCCACCTGTGGGTGGTCCGCCGCGCACATGGCGGTCAGCCCGCCCATGGAGTGGCCCAGCAGGAACACGGGAACGCCCGGGTGGCGGTCCGCAATCTGCTGCAGCGCCCAGCGGGCATCCTGGAGCGGGGACATGTCGGAGCCGTTCCAGCCGCGGACGCTGTTGCGCAGGGACCACACCGCCAGCCCATGCTTCCGGCCGGCACGGTGCAGGTCCCTGGCGAAAGGGACCATCCTGGCCGGGCTAAGGTGCCGGGCCTCCACCGGATCCCGGCTGTGGGCCTTGCCGCCATGCAGGACCAGGACCACGCCCCGGGTGTTGCCGGATGCTTCAAGGACGCTCAGGACCGGCCGATGGGCGGAAACGCGCGGCACCTGCCCAGCCTGTACACCGCCCTTGTCGGGTGCTCCGTTTCTGCCGCCCCCATGCCCACCACGGTTGTCCATGCCAGGTTCCTCCCCATCCGATGGTCCATTTATAAACCCTATGGCGCCGCACGTAGAGTTCAACCATGAGGTTGTACTGCTGATGGGCGCCGGTCACTCCCACGCTTCCTTGGATCATTCGGAGCCGACGCCCCAGGCGATGGCTGCCCGCAGCAAGGCGAACCGGATCCTGGCCGCCGTGCTCATTCCGCTGGCACTGCTGACCCTGGCCGGAATGGCGGCGCTATGGCCATCCGGCAGCAAGGAAGGGGTTTCGCTCGCCAACCCGTACTCCACCGCCCCCGGCGTCACCTTCGATACCGGCACCATCCAGAGCGTGGTGACCGGGAACTGCATGCAGGGGAGTACCCAGCAAGGGCCGGCCCAACAGGCGCCCGGCCAGCAAGGGGGAGGCCAGCAAGGCGCGCAGCAGCCACCGGGCAAAGGCTCGGACTGCACGTTCGCCTACACCGAGCCCGACAAGGGCGGCAGCCCGGTCAAAGTGGTCATCAACCCGGATGTGGCCTCATCGCACGGGGTCAAGCCCGGGGACCAGATCCGCTACCTGAACCTGTCCAACGCCCAGGGCGCCGGCGGATCGCAGGGATCGCCGGCGTATATCTTCGTGGACTTCGTCCGGACCCTTCCCATCATCCTGCTCGCCGTGCTGTACGCCGTGGTGGTCATCGCCGTCGCCAGGTGGCGCGGACTCCGGGCCCTGATCGGGCTGGTGGGGGCATACTTCGTGCTCGCGAACTTCCTGCTCCCGGGCCTGGTGGAGGGCAAACCGCCGCTGTTGTTGGCCCTGGTGGGATCCACCGTGATCATGATCGGGGTGCTGTACTTCGCCCACGGGTTCTCCGCGCGCACGTCCACGGCGCTCCTGGGCACGGTCTTTGGACTGGCCATCACCGCCCTGCTCGCAGCGTGGGCTACGGATGCGGCCAACCTGGCCGGCGTCGGGAGCCACGACGCCGCCACCCTGGTGAACACGTCGTCCAACATCTCCATCTCCGGCGTGATCCTCTGCGGGCTCATCATTTCCGGCCTGGGCGTCCTCAACGATGTCACCATCACCCAGTCCTCAGCCGTGTGGGAGCTTTACGAGCTTGCACCGGCCAGCAGCGCCCGGAAGCTGTTCACTTCCGCCATGAGGATCGGCCGCGACCACATCGCATCCACGGTGTACACCATCGCGTTCGCCTACGCGGGCGCCGCGCTGCCCATCCTTATCATCGTCATGCTCTACGACCGGCCCCTGCTGGACACGCTCACCAGCGCCGAACTCTCCGAGGAGGTGATCCGGACGCTGGTGGGTTCCATCGGGCTGGTCCTGGCCATTCCGGTCACCACGCTGATCGCCGTGCTGGTGGTGAAGGCCACCGGGGTTCCGGTGCCGGGTCCCGTCCCGGCAGGCGGAGTCCATCCGCCCGTCGCCGGGCCAGGGGACGGAAAGCACGACGACGGGCACAGCCACGCGGACGACGTCGCGGACACCGGGGCGCTCGCCGCAGCCGTGCTTGAGGAACGCAGCCGGCGCGCCGCCGTCGAACCCGCCGCCGCGCACACCGACGCACCGGTGCCTTTGGAAGTACCCGCCACCCGCCGGGGCCGGCGGGCGGACCGCGGCTGACCTGCGGACCAGGGGCTGGACCGGCGTTCGCTGGAGGCGGCTACTGGTAGTCGGCCAGCCAGAGGTCCGGTCCGAAGACTTCGTACTGGATGTCCTTCGCCCGGACACCTGCCCCCACCAGGGCGGACCGTACGGCCTGCATGAAGGGCACGGGACCGCAAAGGTAATACTCGGCGTCGGACGGCAACGAGATGTCCTTGACGTTCATGAACCCCGGGTGCACCGTACCGGCGTCGCTGTCCGCGGAGGAGCCTTCACCGGCCGGCTCCAGGAACCACGACGTGAGGGAGGCGTCAGCCAGCGCCGCAAGGTCGGCCGTCACCTGGTTCCGCAGGGCAAAGGAGGCCGGGGAGTCGGCCGCATGCAGGAACAGGACCTTCCGCTGGGACCCGGACTTGACCAGGTGGGACAGCATGCCGGCCATGGGCGTAATGCCGATTCCCGCGCTCGCCAGCACCAGGGGCCGGTCCGTGTATTCCAGGACGACGTCGCCGAAGGGGGCAGAGAGGGTGACCTCGTCGCCAACCTTGACGTGGTCGTGCAGGAGGTTGGACATTTCGCCGTCCGGCGCCCCCTCCGCGCGCACCCGCTTGACGGCGAAGCGCCGGTGCTGGCCGTCGTCTGCCTGGGTCAGGCTGTACTGGCGGGGCTGCAGGACGCCGTCGGGCATCTGCATCCGGAGGGTGACGTACTGTCCCGGCAGCGATGGCTTGACTTCGCGCTCGTCGGTCCGCTCCACCACGAAACTGACAACGTCCTCGGTTTCCTGGATCTTTTCGGCCACCCGCCATGTGCGCCACACAGTTTCCGGGCTGAGCCGGACGGCGTCGTACAGCCCGCGTTCCTTGTTGATGAGCATGTTGGCCATGAGCCAGTAGACCTCGTCCCAGGCCGCGGCCACCTCGGGTGTCACGGCGTCGCCCAGGACATCCACGATGGCCCACATCAGGTTGTCGTGGACCACCTGGTATTGCTCAGGACTCAGTCCCAGGGAGACGTGCTTGTGCGAAATGCGGGACAGCAGATGGTCCGGCAGGTGGGTGGGGTCGTTGACCAGGAAGCCGGCGAAAGCGGCAACCGAACCGGCCAGCGCCTGTTGCTGCCGGCCATCTGCCTGGTTGCCGCGGTTGAACAGGCCGTTGAGCAGCTCGGGGTGTTCGCCGAACATGTGCTTGTAGAAACGGGACGCGATTTCCTGGATGTGTTCGCCCACCACGGGAAGGGTGGCCTGGATGACGGGATATGAGGTCTCTGACAGCATGGGTAAGTCTCCTTGAAGCGTCCTGGCTGGTGGTCCGTCCCCGCGCCACGCTAACAGCCGGCCGGAACGGGGGGTCAGGTACTTTGGCACTGGCCGGAAGCACCGATTTGCCCGGCTTTGCAACAATGGACAGGTGACTGTTGCTGCAACTCCTCCCGCCCCCAAGCTGGAACTCCCGCCCCTAAAGCTGGGACCCATCACGGTGGACACCCCGGTGATCCTCGCCCCCATGGCCGGCATCACCAACTCCGCCTTCCGCAGGCTCTGCCGTGAATACGGCGGCGGCATGTATGTGGCGGAGATGGTCACCTCGCGTGCGCTGGTGGAGCGGACCCCCGAATCCCTCCGCATCATTTCGCACGACGACGACGAGAAAGTGCGCTCCGTCCAGCTCTACGGCGTGGACCCCGGCACGGTCGGCGCTGCCGTGCGGATGCTCGTGGAGGAAGACCGGGCCGACCACATCGACCTCAACTTCGGCTGCCCTGTCCCCAAGGTGACCCGGCGCGGCGGCGGCTCGGCACTGCCCTGGAAGATCGATCTCTTCACCTCGATCGTGCTGACCGCCGTCAAGGAAGCCTCCAAGGGCAACGTTCCGCTGACCATCAAAATGCGCAAGGGCATCGACGATGACCACCTGACGTACCTCGACGCCGGCCGCATCGCGCGCGACTCCGGTGTCGCCGCCGTCGCACTCCACGGCCGGACGGCCGCCCAGTTCTATTCCGGCAAGGCCGACTGGTCCGCCATCGCCCGGCTCCGCGAGGCGCTGCCCGACATTCCGGTGCTGGGCAATGGCGATATCTGGTCCGCCGAGGACGCCGTCCGGATGGTCCGCGAAACCGGCGTGGACGGCGTGGTGGTGGGCCGCGGCTGCCAGGGCCGGCCGTGGCTCTTCGGTGACCTGCAGGCCGCGTTCGAAGGCAGCGACGTCCGGCACCGGCCCAACCTGCGCCAGGTGGCCGAAGGCGTGTACCGCCACGCCGAGCTCATGGTGGAAACCTTCGGCGACGAAGGTAAGGCGCTGCGTGAGATCCGCAAGCACATTGCCTGGTACTTCAAGGGCTACGTGGTGGGCGGGGAACTGCGCACGCGGCTTGCCCTGGTGACCAGCCTGGAGGTACTCCGGGACACACTGGCCGAACTGGACCTGGACTCGCCCTACCCCGGGGTGGACGCCGAAGGCCCCCGCGGCCGCGCCGGCGCCCCGAAAAGGCCGGCCCTGCCCAAGGACTGGCTGGACTCCCGGGCACTCAACGAGGACCAGTCCAAGGACATTGCGGCAGCAGAACTGGACGTTTCCGGTGGCTGAAGCTTCGGTTGCCGGGCACCGGCCCGCGGGAACCCCCACCGCGGCCCTGGCGCTGCCCGGTTACGACACGCACGATTCCGCCCGCTGGGTGGAGGAGCCGCCCAAGAACACGTACCGCTCAGACTTCGAACGGGACAGGGCAAGGGTGCTGCATTCCTCCGCGCTGCGCCGGCTGGGCGCGAAAACCCAGGTGGTGGCCCCGGACACGGACGACTTCGTGCGCACCCGCCTTACGCACAGCCTGGAAGTGGCGCAGGTGGGCCGCGAACTGGGCCGGGCCCTGGGCTGCGACCCGGACGTGGTGGACACGGCCTGCCTCAGCCACGACCTGGGCCACCCGCCTTTCGGCCACAACGGCGAGTCGGCGTTGAACGAGGTGGCACATGCCATCGGCGGCTTCGAGGGCAACGCCCAGACCCTCCGCCTGCTCACCCGGCTCGAGCCCAAGGTGCTCACGGCTGACGGCCGGCCCGCGGGCCTGAACCTCACCCGCGCAAGCCTTGACGCGGCGTCGAAATACCCCTGGTCAGCCCTGGAAGCGCCGGTGATCCATGGCCAGCGGACCAGCAAGTTCGGAGCCTACGAGGACGACCTCCCCATCTTCACCTGGCTCCGCGAAGGCGCCCCGGAACGCCGGAGCTGCCTGGAAGCCCAAGTCATGGACCTCGCGGACGACATCTCATACTCGGTGCACGACGTGGAGGACGCGATTGTTGCCGGCCACTTCCAGCTTCGCTGGATGGACAACCCGGACCACCGCGCCCGCGTGGTGGGCTACGCCAAGCAGTGGTACCTGCCGCACAACGACCCCGCGGCCATCGATGCCGCACTGGCCCGGCTGGAGGCCACGGATGTCTGGGTGCGGGAGGCCGATGGCAGCCGTAAATCGATGGCGGCGTTGAAGAACATGACCAGCCAGCTGATTGGCCGGTTCTGCCAGAGCGCCCTGGAAACCACCCGTGCCGTCTACGGGCCGGAAAACCTGACGCGCTATAACGCCGAACTCATGGTTCCCGACGAAACCGTCATGGAAATCGCGGTGATGAAGGGCCTGGCCACCACGTTCGTGATGACCACCGAGCACCGGCAGCCCATCTACGAGCGGCAGCGGGAAGTGCTCCACGCCCTGGTCACCGCCCTCAGCGCTACGGGGGACCGGCACCTGGAGCCGATGTTCGCGGCAGACTGGCGGGCGGCGGACGACGACGGCGCGCGCCTGCGCGTCGTCATCGACCAGGTGGCGTCCCTGACGGACGGCTCCGCGCTGGCCATGTACGAGCGCCTGGTGGGAAGCCTGCCCTCGCTCTGGTGACCAGCCCTGGTGCGGCCGGACGTCCCTGCGATCAACAGCTTCCTTAAAGCATCTTCACAGGAAGGAGGCGCACCATGGGAGGAAAGACAGGCCGCTAGGAACGGGAGCTGGTCATGAGTACTCGCAGCAGGGGCAAGCGCCTTGCCACCGGGATCACCGCGGCCGTGGGCGTTGGCAGCTTCGCCGCCGCCGGGGTCGCGGCATCCGCCGTCTACGCCGCAACGCCCTCCGTGATCGCCAGGACCACTCCCGCCACCGACACCAGCACCACACAGTCAAGCACGCCCAAATCTGACGACGATAACCGCGGGACCACCAAGAACAACACCTCACGCCGCTCGAAAACCTACGGCAGTTCCGGCAGCACCACGCCGGTCCAGCCGGGAAAAGGCAGTACCGTCCATGGCCGGTCATCGGGGTCCTGACATGGCAGGCTCCGGCAGGGCCGCTCCCGGCGCAGCCGGCACCTGGACCGCCGAACAACCTTCGCATGCGAGCAACACTGCGTCGCCGGACAACACAGCACGGGCCAGCTGGACTGTCTGGGAACTTGAGGCATCGGTCACCGTCACCGATCCAGAACTGCTCGCCGCCGCCGAAGAGGCCGTCCGCGGCGTTGTAGCGGCAATCGACCTCGCCTGCAGCCGCTTCCGGGAAGACTCCGAACTGATGATGGTCCAGTCCCGGATGTCGCAGGGCGTAGGCGTCAGCCCCCTGTTCCGGCTTCTGCTCGAGCGCGCACTGGAGGCGGCCCGGCTCACCGGCGGCGATGTGGACCCCACCCTCGGAGCTGAGCTGGCCGCCTTGGGCCATGGCCCGGAATGGCAGAGGCCCGGGCTCACCAGCATCCCGGTGCCGCTGCAGCCCGCACCTCCCCGGCGGCCTTCGGTACCGCGGGCACCCGGCTGGACCCGCCTGAACCTCGACGCCTCGACCCTGACCCTCCCGGCCGGCCTCCGGCTGGACCTGGGAGCAACAGCGAAGGCAGTCGCAGCCGACCTCGCCGCTGCCGCCGTGCACCAGGCACTGGGTTGCGGGGTGCTCATCAACCTGGGCGGCGACCTGGCCAGCGCAGGCCCGGGGCCGCGGGAGGACAGCGGGCCCGGCCAGTGGCAGGTCATGGTGCAGGACCTTCCTGCCGACCCCTGCCAGCAGGTCTCCCTGGCCCCGGGCTTTGCCCTGGCCACATCCAGTACGCAAAAGCGCCGCTGGAAGCACCAGGGGACCGAGGTGCACCACATCCTTGACCCCCGTTTTGGCCTGCCGGCCGAGCCGGTCTGGCGGTCGGTGACCGTTGCCGCCCCCACCTGCCTGGAAGCGAACGCGTTCAGCACGGCGGCAGTCGTCCGCGGCTTCGCTGCCGTGGACTGGTTCCGGGCCGAAGGCATAGCTGCCCGCCTGGTGGACAGCCGGGGCAGGGTGGTCACCACCGGGGACTGGCCTGCCGACAACGGCAGCCCTTCCCTGGCCGCCGGCGGAAGCTCCCATGCCGGGGGTGGCCGCCGTGGATGAAGCAATGTGGGCGTTCGGGCGGGTCAGCGGCTTCGTGTCCCTGGCACTATTCACCGTGTCCGTGCTGCTGGGGATCCTCAACAGGTCCGGCCGCCCGCTGCTGGTGCTGCCCCGGTTCTCCATCAGCCTCCTGCACCGGAACATAGCGCTGCTCGCCACGGTGTTCCTGGGGCTGCACGTGGGATCCCTGCTCCTGGACTCGTTTGCCAAGCTGAACCCGGTGGACGTCGTCGTCCCGTTCCTGGGCTCGTACCAGCCGTTTTGGCAGGGACTGGGGACGGTGGCCCTGGACCTCGTCCTCGCGGTGGTGGTGACGGGCCTGCTGAGGCACCGGATCGGGCAGCGCAGCTTCAAGGCCGTGCACTGGCTCAGCTACGGCGTCTGGCCGGTCGCCATGGCGCACGCCCTCGGCAACGGCACCGACGTCTCCAGCGGATGGTTCCTCCTGCTGGCCGTCGCGTCAGCGGTCGCCGTAGCGGCGGCCCTGCTGTGGCGCCTGAGCCCTTCCTTCCTCGAAACCTCCCACGCCAGGCAAGGACGCGTCCTGTGACCCACCCCCATGACACCCACCAGCCGGTGCCGCTCCACGCGGAACAGGACAGCCTGCGGCAGCAGCCGCGGCTCCTGGCCGCAGGCCCAGGCGCAGGCTGGTCCCAGCATCTTGAGGCGTTTGGGCCCTGGGAAGCGCAGGCTGCCGGACCCGGGCTGCTGGACACGCTTGCCGCAGCCGGGCTCACCGGGCGGGGCGGCGCCGCGTTCGAAACCTGGCGCAAAGCCAGTGCCGCTGCAGGGTCCGGACGGAAAGGCATGTTTGCGGCCAGGCCTGTGGTGATTGCGAACGGTGCAGAAGGCGAACCCCTGAGCTTCAAGGACCGGACCCTCCTGGCCCATGCACCCCACCTGGTCATCGACGGGCTCGTTGCCCTGGCCGAAGCACTGGGCGGCGCAAGTATGTACATGTACGCGCCTGCGGCCAGTCTTCCCCGCGTGGAACAGGCCGTCGGCGAACGTCCCCGGGGCAAGCGGATCCGCATGGTCCAGGCTCCCGAAACCTTCATCTCCGGTGAGTCGAGCGCCGTCGTCAACATGATTGCCAACGGCAGCGCCATCCCCACGGACCAGCGGCCCCGCCTCAGCGAATCCGGCCTCAACGGCCGGCCCACGCTGGTGGTCAACGTCGAAACCCTTGCCCAGGTTGCCCTGATTGCCCGTTACGGAGCGCCGTGGTTCCGCCAGGCGGGGACACCGGCTGACCCCGGCACCCGGCTCGTGTCCGTTTCCGGCCCTGCCCCGGTACCGGACGTCGTGCTGGAAGTGCCCGGCGGTGCACAACTTTCGGCGGTCCTGCAGGAGGCCGGGATGGATCCTGCCGCCCTGTCCGCCGTCCTGGTGGGTGGCTATCACGGGCGGTGGGTGCGGCCCGCCGCGCACGCGCTCTCTCCAGCGGGGCTGCCCGGCCGGACCGTCCGGCTGGGAGCAGGCGTGATCCATGCCCTGGACCTGCAGGCGTGCGGCATCCAGGCCACTGCCAGGATCGTGGGCTACCTGGCCGACCAATCCGCCCGGCAATGCGGACCCTGCATGTTCGGGCTGCCGGCCATGGCGTCCATCCTGAACCGGATCGCCGGCGGGGAAACCAATCACCGGCTTGCTTCCGAGCTTGACCGGCTGGGGAAGCTGGTTTCGGGACGTGGCGCGTGCCGGCACCCGGAGGGGACCGCCGGCCTGGTCGGCAGCGCCCTGGAGGTCTTCGCCGGCGACTTCCGCGCCCACCTTTCCGGCTACTGCACGGGCCCGGGAGGAGCAGCGGCATGAAAACCCACCTGCACATCGACTGGACCAGCTGCGACGGCCGCGGCCTGTGTGTCGAACTGCTTCCCGGCGTACTGGACCGGGATGACTGGGGGTACCCGGTGGCACGGGGGAAGGTGGGCCGGGACCGGACAGATGTTCCGCTGCGTGATGCCGACCGGGAAGCCGCGCAGGAGGCCGTCATCCTGTGCCCCAAGCTGGCGCTGAGCCTGCTGGAGGGAAAGGCTCCGGAACCACAGAAGCGGGCGCCGGGGACGTGAAGCCGGGCGGTGACACTAAGATTGCTGTGTGGCTGGGCTGATTAAACGTGAAGATATCGACGAAGTACGCCAGCGCACGGACATCAAGGAAGTGGTTGACGGCTACGTCACGCTCAAGGGTGCGGGGCTGGGAACCTTCAAGGGCCTGTGCCCCTTCCACGACGAGCGCTCGCCGTCCTTCACCGTCCGTCCCCAGGTAGGCCGCTACCACTGCTTCGGCTGCGGCGAGGACGGCGACGTCATCGCCTTCGTCCAGAAGCAGGACCACAGCTCCTTCCAGGAAGCCGTGGAGAAGCTTGCATCCCGGATCGGCTACGAGTTGCGCTACGAGGACGGCGGCACCGGCCCCAACCGTGAGGAAGTGGGCCGGCGCCAGCGGCTGCTGGACGCACATAAGATCGCGGACGAATTCTTCCGGGCCCAAATGCTCACCCCCGGCGCCGCCACGGCCCGCAACTTCCTGTTTGGCCGCGGCTTCGACCGGGCCGCCGCGGAACACTTTGGCTGCGGTTATGCACCCCAAGGGTGGGATGCGCTGCTGAAGCACCTCCGCGGCCGCGGCTTCACCGACGCCGAGCTCAAGCTGACCGGCATGTTCAGCGAAGGAAACCGGGGCATCTACGACCGTTTCCGCGGCCGCCTCATCTGGCCCATCAAGGACATGGCCGGCGACACCATCGGCTTCGGCGCGCGCAAGCTGTATGAGGACGACCAAGGCCCCAAGTACCTCAACACCCCGGAGACCACCCTCTACAAGAAGTCACAGGTCCTCTACGGCATCGACCTCGCCAAACGCAGCATTGCCAAGGACCGGCAGTTGGTGGTGGTGGAGGGCTACACGGACGTCATGGCGTGCCACCTCGCCGGGATCACGACGGCGGTGGCCACCTGCGGCACGGCGTTCGGCACCGAACACATCAAGATCGCCCGCCGGCTTTTGTCCGACGACGGCACCGGGGGAGAAGTGGTGTTCACCTTCGACGGCGACGCCGCCGGGCAGAAGGCCGCCCTGCGGGCCTTCGAAGAGGACCAGCGCTTCACCGCCCAGACCTACGTGGCCGTGGAACCCACAGGCGCCGATCCCTGCGACCTGCGCCTCAGCCGCGGGGATGACGCGGTGCACGCCCTGATCCAGTCCCGCCGGCCGCTGTTCGAATTCGCCATCCGCAGCACCTTGAAGCAGTTCAACCTCGATACCGTTGAGGGCCGCGTGCAGGGCCTCAAGGCTTCCGTGCCGGTGGTGGCCGCCATCCGGGATGCCTCCACCCGGACGGGTTACTGCCAGGCGTTGACCGGCTGGCTGGGCATGCCGGACCCCAACGAGGTCCTGCGCATGGTCAACGCAGAAGTGAAGAACGCCGGAAAGCGTGGCGACCCGGGACGGTCCCCGGTTCCGGGCCAGCCGCAGCCAGGCGGTCCCTCCCGCCCGGCTCCCGCCCAGCCCGGGGCGCCGGGCGTAGCTGCCGGGCCGTCGTCGGGCGTTGTCCCGTCCTTCCACCGGCCGGAACCCCGCGATCCCGTGGCCTCCATGGAGCGGCAGGCGCTGGAGGTGGCGCTGCAGCAGCCTGCGCTGCTGGCGGGCGGGGTGTGGGACCGCTTTGCCGCTGCCCGGTTCGCCATCCCTGCCTTCCAGGCCGTCCACGATGCCATGCGTGCCACGGGCCCCGGCCTGACCGTTGATCCGGTGCGCTGGGTGGAACACGTGATGCACGCGGTTCCAGAGCCCCTCCGGCCGCTGGTGTCGGAACTCGCCGTGGTGCCCCTGCCGGCCCATACCGAGGAAGCGGTCCTGAAGTACTGCCGCGACATTCTGTCCCGGCTGTTCGAACTGCAGATCACCCGGATCAAGGCTGACAAAATGGGCCAGTTGCAGCGCCTTGACGCGGCGGCGGAGCCGGAAACCTACCAGCGGCTCAACCGGGAACTGATGATGCTGGAAATGGAACGCCGGGCCCTGCGGGCCGAGGCGTAGGGGGGCCGGGCCGCGGACCCGGGGTGGGCCAAGTCACGGCGGTCCGATTTCGTTTCCCCGCCGGGTGTTTGCTAGGCTGGTACCCGCTTCATTCCTCCTTAGCTCAATTGGCAGAGCATTCGACTGTTAATCGAAGGGTTGCTGGTTCAAGTCCAGCAGGAGGAGCTTCCAATCCCCGTTCCGGCTTCCGGAACGGGGATTTTTGTTTCCCCGCAAGGCAGGCTGGGCCTGGGGAACTGCCGATTTCCCTGTGCCGGAATCCTTTGCTAATGTCATACCTGCTTCATTCCTCCTTAGCTCAATTGGCAGAGCATTCGACTGTTAATCGAAGGGTTGCTGGTTCAAGTCCAGCAGGAGGAGCGCAACGAAAAAATCCCCGTTCCTCCGGTTGGAGGAGCGGGGATTTTCTTATGCGGTGCTGCAGTGGTCAGACGAAGTCCATTTCCACCTGCAGGAACCTTTCGGCTTCGGCGATGGCCGCCTGGAAGGCTTCCTTCTCGGTCGGCGACTTCCGGGGCTCGCGGGGGTTCCATTCGTGCGGCGCGGAGTGGATCCTCACGAAGCCGGCGTCCGGGGGAGCGTAGAAGATTCCGAAGCGCTGCACCGGCCATTCCGGGGAGGTTTCCGGCGCCACCAGCAAGGCCGCGTTGAAGGCGGGATTGAACCATTGGGCGATGGGCCGGCGCCGGTCTTCGGTGAACAGTCCCGCAGCGTACAGGGCCGCCGACTGCTGGCCTGCCTGCGCACACAGCCGCTCCCACCACAGTGGCAGGATCCGGGCGTCGCACCGTTGCCATGTGGCCGGAAGTGGCGGTTGGTTCTGCCAGTTGGGCACGGCATCATTTTATCGCGGGAGGGACCCGGACGGCAGGGAATGCCGCACCGGACCGGCCATAACAATCAGTGCCGGGAAGTCAGCGGCGCCGGCGGGAGCCCGGGTTGACCCGGTACAGGAGCGCGGCGCCTGCCAGCGTCCCCAGGATGATGCCCCAGCCCGGGTTTCCCAGGAGACGGCCGGCGAAGTAGCCGACGACGGCGCCGAGCACCGCCCCGAGGAACAGTCCCCGTCCGTTACGGTGCGGTTTGCGGCTCACGGGCTGCCTTTCGATTGGAGGCAAAGGGGCTGGCATGCGCCCCTGATGATGGCCTGGCTCAGTGGATCGAGGGTACCGTGCGCGGCCGGACCACCAGCCACAGTGCGGCGGCCGCCAGGAGGATGCAGGCTGCCTGCACCCCGCCCATGGGCGCGGCGCTGGTGATGCCGAGCCAGCCCACCACCGGGGAAATGAGCCCGGCCATCAGGAACGTCGCGGCACCCAGCAGCGACGCTGCCGTTCCCGCCTGGGCCGCGTGTCCGGCCAGGGCGAGCACCTGGACGCAGGGGAACATGAAACCGGTGCCCAGGATGTAGAACCACAGCGGGACCATGACGCCCCACAGTCCCAGGCCGGCGCGGTCAAAGACCACGATCAACATGGCCATCAGGAACATCCACGCCGTGGCGCCGGCCAGGATCCACTGTGGCGGGACGATCCGGATGAGCCGCGCACTGGTCTGCACGCCGGCCACGATGCCCAGGGAGTTGATGCCAAACAGCAGGCCGTACTGCTGGGCTGAAAACCCGAAGACGTCCTGGAACAGGAATGGCGAGGCCGAAAGGTAGGTGAACAGGCCGCCGAAGTTGAATCCCGCAACCATCAGCAGCCCCACGAAGATCCGGTCGCTGAACAGCGCTTTGTAGCGTTGCCGGGCTGTCATGCCGGTCCGCCCGCGTTTTTCCGGAGGCAGCGTTTCGCGCACCAGGAGGAGCGCGGCGACAACCACGAGGGTTCCGTATGCTGCCAGGAACACGAAGATGCCCGGCCATGGCATCACCAGCAGAAGCTGTGAGCCGATGACCGGGGCAAGGATGGGCGCCAGCCCGTTGACCAGGGACATCCTGGAGAACATGCGCACCATGGCGTAGCCGGAAAACAGGTCGCGGACCATGGCCATGGCCACCACGCCGCCGCCGGCCGCGCCAACCCCCATCAGCACGCGGAAGATCCCCAGCGCGGCGATGTCCGCGGATACTGCGGCGCCCAGCGATGCCGCGATGTGCAGTGCCGTGGCCAGGATCAGCGGGGTCCGGCGGCCGAACTTGTCGCTGAAGGGGCCAACCACCAGTTGCCCGAACGCGAATCCGACCGTGGTGCCGGCCAGGGTGAGCTGAACCTGGGCCTCCGTCACCCCCAGGCTTGCCTCCAGCGCCGGAAAGGCGGGCAGGTAGAGGTCGATGGTAAATGGACCAAGGGCGGTCAGGGCGCCCAACAGGAGGATGTACAGGAGCTTCCGGCGGCGGCTCAGCAGGTCGCCCGGATTGGGGGGATTGGTCACGGAGTACAATCCTAGGCCCGCGCATGCCGGTTTTTGCAGCGTTGTAGGCCGCGCCCACCGGCAAGCCCCCAAGTTCGCCCTGAACCTGAATGGTAGTTTTGGTGGCGTGGACTGTGCGGCTGCACATTCCACACCCAACGGATGCAGTATCGACCCATGAACCAGTAAGGCGGAACCGATGAGCGGACGTCACAGCGGGCGTACCAGCCCGGGATTGCGTATCACTGCGCTGCCCGGGACGGCAAGACTCCTTTTCCGGTTGGCCCCCCGCCAGCTCAATGACGAGATCGCCTTCGCCAAGATCGAACTCAAGCGCAAGGGAATCCAGGTGGGGGTGGCCGCGGCCTTCTTCGCCGTCGCGCTGCTCTTCCTCGCATTCCTGGTGGTTGGACTGATCGTTGCGGCCATCATGGGCCTGGCCACCATCATGCCCGCCTGGCTGGCAGCCCTGCTGGTCTCCGCCGCTTTCCTGCTGATAGCCCTCATCGGCGGCCTGGTTGGCCTCGCGAGGTTCAAGAAGGCCATGCCGCTGATGCCGGAAGAGACCATCCGCGGCATCAGGCACGATATCGGGGTGGCCCGCGAGGGCTCGGCCTTCAACCCGGCCATCCTTGACCCGGAGAGCCCCGAGGCCAAGGCTGCCAAGGCCGCCAAGGCCGACGCAGCCGCCAAGGCAAAGGCGGAGAAGGAAGCCAAGGCCGCCCAGCACGCGCAGGAATTCCCGCACGCGTCCGAAGCAGATCTGGTGCGGCGCCTGGGCCAGCGCCGCCACCACCTCACCGAGGTCCGGGACGAACTCGGCACGGAGCTGGATGTGAAGACCCAGGCCCGCTACCTGCTCGCCGCCGCCCAGGTCAAGGCGCGCGAGGGCCAGGTGCTGGCGCGGCACGGCATGGAATCGGCGGGGCAGCGGTTCGCGGCAGTATCCGGCTCCGCCGACCTGTCCAGGCGCTGGAAGCCGCTGGCCGCCTTCGTCGCGGCAGGCACGGTCCTGGTGGTCCTCCTGCGCAGGCTCTTCCGCGCCAACTAGGTCCCCGTTCCGCCACGCAAGATTCCGGCGGACGCTGTTTCCGCCTGTAAAGGCACAACCGAAAGACCGCGCCGCGGCGCTGCAGGAAGGAGAGGGGACGGGTGAAGTTCATTGGTGCAGGCGCCCGCCCCGGCCGTCCCCAGGTGGACCATGACCGCGTGGCCACCATCCCCAACCTGCTCACCGTGGTGCGGTTCATGGGCGTTCCGCTCTTCATCTGGCTTGTGCTGGCCCAGAAGGAATACGGGGCCGGCGTGGCTGTCCTGGCTGTCATGGCCGGGACGGACTGGATCGACGGCTACATCGCCCGCCGGTTCGACCAAGCCTCCAAGCTCGGCCGGGTCCTTGACCCCATTGCCGACCGCCTGGCCCTGCTGGCGGTGGCCTTCACCCTGGTGATTGCCGGCGTCGTGCATTGGCTTTACCTGGCGGCACTCGTGGTTCCCGATGCCGTCCTGCTGGTATTGACGCTCTCCCTTTTCCACGGACACCCGGACCTCCCGGTCAGCGTGGTGGGCAAGGTACGGACCGGGCTGCTGCTGCTGGGCACGCCCCTGCTGCTCCTATCCCGCCTGGATACCGTCATGTCCGCCACCCTCCTCACCGCCGCCTGGGTGGTGCTGGGCCTGGGCCTGGTCGGCCACTGGATTGCCGCGTACAACTACTTTTGGGCCATGCTGCGCAAGGGCCGGGAACAACAACAGCACGACGGCGGGAACAGCTGATGGTGTGGCTTGCCGTCGGCCTGGCGGTGCTTGGCGCCTTCTGCCTTGCCCTGGGTGCCCAGCGCCAGGGGAGCGCGGTCAAGGCCGACACCGGTGGCCTGGCCCTCAGTTCGAACGGTTTCCTGCGCCTCCTGCGCAACCCCCGGTGGATGCTGGGGCTCCTGCTGTTGTGCACCGGCATGGCCATGAATGCCGTAGCCCTGGTCTCCGCGCCGCTTACCGTGATCCAGCCCATTGGTGCCATTGCCCTGGTGATCACCACAGTGGTCAACGCCAGGGACCAGGACCTGACGATCAACCGTGCCACGGCGGTCTCCATCGCCGCGTGCGTCACTGGGTCCGCGCTGTTCGTCCTCCTGGCGGTCAACGTGACCCAGGAGAACCACCATGTCAGCCCGGAAGACGAGCTCACCATCGTGCTGCTCCTGGCCCTGGCGGTGGGGCTGTTCGGCACGCTGGCCGTGATGTTCAGGCACCGGATGAACGCGTTCATCTATATCCTCGGCGCCGGCATCCTGTTCGGTTTCGTGGCGGTGCTCACCCGGATCATCGGCAAGCACCTTTTGGACCCGAATGGGCTCTTCCTGCTGAACGTCCAGTGGTATTCCGTGGTGGCCATCATCGCGGCCGGCGGCCTGGGGTCATGGTTCGTGCAGAGCGCCTACTCCACGGGGCCGCCGGACCTGGTGATCGCCGGACTAACGGTGGTTGACCCCATGGTGGGCATTGCCATCGGCATCATCATCCTGGGTGAACTGCGGCCCGACGTCCATGCGGTCATGGCCATTGCAATGGGAACGGCGGCCTGCCTTGCTATCGTTGGAGTCATCGCCCTTTCCCGGCACCACCCGGAAGTTACCAAGCGCAAGAAGGACGCGCGGAAGGCTTCCGGAAGGCCCACCCACTAGTTCACTTCCAGTCCAACGTCACCAGCAATTCCACGAAGCCCGGCGCCCCCTGCGCCAGCGGCCAACCGTGCTGTCAGTTCCACGCTGTCCGCACCGTGACCATCAGGAGTACTCCCCATGACCACGCCAGCCGACCAGCGACCCCTGACCATCCTGATCGCCGCAGACACCTATCCGCCGGACGTGAACGGTGCTGCCCAGTTCGGATACCGGCTGGCCAAGGGGATGACGGCCCGGGGCCACAACGTCCATGTCCTGGCTTCCCGCGACAGCAAGGGAAAGAGCTTCACCGAGTTCCGCGAGGAAGCCACGGTTCACCGGCTCCGCTCGCACAAGGCATTCACGCACGAGAGCTTCCGCCTCTGCTTCCCCTGGGAAATCAAGAAGGAAATCAGCCTCCTCTTCGACCGGGTCAACCCGGACGTTGTGCACATCCAGAGCCACTACATGATTGGCGAGCATGTGCTGTATGAGGCCGTGAAACGTGGCGTCCGCATTATCGCCACCAACCACTTCATGCCCGAGAACCTCAACCCCTTCCTGCCGTTCCCGCAGTGGTTCAAGGACATCATCGGGCGGGTCTCCTGGAAGGACATGGGCAAGGTCATGGGCCAGGCCGACGTCGTCACCACCCCCACCCCGCTTGCCGCCCGGGCCATGCACGAGCACGCGTTCCTGCGCAAAGTCCTGCCGTTGTCCAACGGCATCGACTCCGCCGCCTACGAACTGAAGCCCGGCGAGCACATCGAGCCGCACCCGCACCCCACCGTCCTGTTCGCCGGCCGCCTCGCCGAGGAAAAGCACGTGGACGTCCTGATCGAGGCCATCGGCAAGACGCCGCCGGAGCTGAACGTGCACCTGGAGATCGTGGGCGGCGGCGAAGTGCGGTCTGCCCTGGAGGACCTGGTGCGCCGGCTCGGGCTCACCGGGCGGGTCAAATTCCTGGGCCTGGCCAGCGACGAGGAACTGCGGACCGCCTATATCCGCGCCGACCTGTTCTGCATGCCCGGAACCGCGGAGCTGCAGTCGCTGGTGACCCTGGAAGCGATGTCCGCGTCAACACCCGTGGTCCTGGCCGACGCCATGGCGCTGCCCCACCTGGTCCGCGACGGCGAGAACGGCTACCTGTTCACGCCCAACGACAGCGACGACCTTGCCAAGAAGATCACCCAGGTCCTGGAACTGCCCAAGGAGGAACAACACGCCATGGGCCGGGCAAGCCGGCAGATGGTGGAACCCCACAGCATCCAGGGCACGCTGCAGACCTTCGAGGACCTGTACCGCGGCGCGTCCTACGAGGACAAAGTGGTCTGAACCCTTTCCCGTGTTTGCTAGAGTGTTTTTGCCCTGCCGGAGCACGGCGGTCCACCGCCCGCTCCCCGGGGCAGGGGGCTATAGCTCAGCTGGTTAGAGCGCGGGACTCATAATCCTAAGGTCCTCGGTTCAAGTCCGAGTAGCCCTACCCATAGACCGCGGCCGACAATTTCTGTTGGCCGCGGTTTTCTTGGTTAACCCCACACCCTGCGGTATGTTACTGACCAGTAACATACCGTGCTCCGTTCCGCGGCATGGTCAGCGCTGATCACCCAAGAAGGTAACCATGGCCACCTCCACAGCCGACTTTCCCGAGCTTCCCTACGCCGACGGCGACTTCTTCGCGTTCGAGCAGCTTCTCTCCGGCAAGGAGCAGGACCGGCTCGCCGAAGTCCGCGGGTTCCTGGACCGCGAGGTCAAGCCCATTGCCGTGGACTGCTGGAACCGCGGAGAGTTCCCCATGGACCTGGTGCCGAAGCTTGCCGGGCTGGACCTGGTCAGCCCGGTCCGGCGGCAGGGGTACTCCAACCTCTTCGCCGGCATGCTGCACGCCGAAGCCACCCGGGCCGACGCCTCCATCGCCACCTTCCTGGGGGTGCACGACGGGCTCTTCACCGGTTCCATCGAGTTGCTGGCGTCCCAGGAGCAGAAAGATGAATGGCTCCCCGACATCTACGCACTGAAGAAGATCGGCGCGTTCGGCCTGACCGAGCCGCTTGGGGGCAGTGACGTGGCCGGCGGAACGCGCACCACAGCGCGCAGGGACGGCGGCAACTGGATCCTCAACGGCGCAAAGCGGTGGATCGGCAACGCGACCTTCTCCGATTGGGTGGTGGTGTACGCCCGCGACGTGGCGGACAACCAGGTCAAGGGCTTCCTGGTGGACACCACGCTGGCCGGATACAGCGCAACAAAGATCGAGAACAAGATTTCCCTCCGGACTGTCCAGAATGCCGACATCGTCCTGCAGGACGTGGTGGTCCCGGATCACTTCAAGCTCGCCAATGCCAACAGCTTCCGCGACGTCAACAAGGTACTCAAGGTCACCCGCCTGTCGGTTGCCTGGCAGGCCGTGGGGCTCCAGATGGCCGCCTTCGATGTGGCCCGGCGCTACGCCGTGGAGCGCCGGCAGTTCGGCCGTCCCCTGGCCTCCTTCCAGCTCATCCAGGACCAGCTGGTCCGGATCCTGGGCAATACCGTCAGCTCCATGGGCATGATGGTCCGGCTGTCGCAGCTGGAGGATGCCGGGGAAGCCAAGGATGAGCAGTCCGCGCTGGCCAAGGCGTTCGCCACCGACCGCATGCGGGAGAGCGTGGCGCTGGGCCGCAGCATCCTCGGCGGAAACGGCATCGTGACCGACTACGGGATGGCCAAGATCTTCGCCGACGCCGAAGCCATCTACTCCTACGAGGGCACGGCCGAAATCAACACCCTGGTGACGGGCCGCGCCATCACCGGCATCTCGGCCATCGTCTAGGCGGGGCGCTCCCACGGCCAGTTGCCCGATCGGCTGATGCTCCGGATCCATGCCTGCGTTTAGTGGTCATGGTCCACCCGCGAGTGGCAGCAAAATGGATGGCCGCAGGTCCAGGACGAACTGCAGGGGATTGACGTAGTCCCCACCGTCCCGGACTCCCCAATGGAGGCACTGCGCCGGCGGGCAATGCCCCGGCAGTACAGTGCCAATCACCTGGCCCGCAGCCACGGCGGCGCCCTGCGGCAGCGTGCTTTCCACCGGTTCGAAACTGCTGCGCAGGCCCCCGCCATGGTCGATGGTGATCACGGGCCGGTCCACCACCACGCCGGCGAAGCTGACCGTTCCCGCGGCCGGGGCGTGGACCTCGGTTCCGGCCCCGGCAGTGCCGAGATCCACGCCCCGGTGTCCGCTGAGCCACGGTTTCGGTGGGGGATCAAATCCGCGGAGTACCCCGGGCCGCGGAGCCAGCGGCCACTGCCAGGACGCCCGGGCACCTGGCCGGGCCGCCGTCGTCGGCATTCCTGCCTGGCCCGGACCGGCCTCCTGGCCCGGACCCGCTGCCCGGGCCGTGGCGCCGGCGGTGATCGGTGCGAGCGGGACGCCGGTGCCCACGGAGGCGACGGAGGCCGGCAGCAGGAGGATTGCCGCCAGCAGGACTGGTGTCTTCATGCGACCAGAATGCCCGCCCTGGCCCGTAGGCGGCAGGGCAGAATCCGGCTATGTGGACAACGGGCCGTTCAGCGCGCAGTGTCCGGCGGTCGGGGCCGCCTGTAGTACACTTGGTGGAGCAGTTTGCTGCGCCCTCAACGCTTTCCGTCCCAGTGGTCCACCCCATCGGTGCACCGCCCTGCCCGGACGGCGTCGGCACATCTCATTCAGGAGTGTGGGGGAGCGGCGGCTGACTACGCGCATCCGGCCTTCCGGCAGACAACGCTCCGGCGTTGTCCACGGAGGACCGCGCTTCCTGCGGTCAGGCTTTGGTCCTGATGGGAAGGGCGGTGGATGCCAGGAGCACGGCCCGCCCGGGCCACGCTGATCAACCGTCAACTATTGGCAGGGTAAGAAGCCTCCGGGTTTTCTCATGAATGACCTGCCGGAAAATAAGGAGCGCCGGAATGCCCGTCGTAACCATGCGCCAGCTGCTTGACAGCGGCGTCCACTTTGGACACCAGACCCGCCGTTGGAACCCGAAGATGAAGCGCTTCATCTTCACCGAGCGCAACGGCATCTACATCATCGACCTGCAGCAGTCGCTGTCCTACATCGACCGCGCCTACGAGTTCGTCAAGGCCACCGTTGCCCACGGCGGCACCGTGCTCTTCGTCGGCACCAAGAAGCAGGCCCAGGAAGCAATTGCCGAGCAGGCAACCCGCGTGGGCCAGCCCTACGTCAACCAGCGTTGGCTCGGCGGTATGCTGACCAACTTCCAGACGGTTGCCAAGCGTATCCAGCGCATGAAGGAACTCGAAGAGATCGACTTCGACGACGTCGCCGGTTCCGCCTACACCAAGAAGGAACTCCTGCTCCTCAAGCGCGAGCTGACCAAGCTGGAGTCCAACCTCGGCGGTATCCGCAACCTGACCAAGGCTCCGTCCCTGCTGTGGGTTGTTGACACCAAGAAGGAACACCTCGCCGTTGACGAGGCCAAGAAGCTGAACATCCCGGTTGTGGCCATCCTGGACACCAACTGCGATCCGGACGAAGTCGACTTCCCGATCCCGGGCAACGACGACGCCATCCGCTCCGTGAACCTGCTGACCCGCGTTGTGGCCGACGCCGTTGCCGAGGGCCTGATCGCCCGCAACAACCGCGGCACGGGCGCTGCTGAAGCTCCGGAAGAGCCGCTGGCCGAGTGGGAGCGCGAGCTCCTCGAAGGCAGCAAAGCAGAAGCCGCTGCAGCTCCGGCAGAGAACGCTGAAGCTCCGGCAGCCGAGGAAGCCCCGGCAGCTGCCGAGGCTCCCGCCGAAGACGCCAAGTAGTCACGCAAAAAAATCCGGATTCTCCGCGCTGTCCGCAGCCGGAGCTGCTGACAGGATGGCAGCCCACCTCCGTGGGCTGCCGTCCTGTCGGTCCGTACACCACCACACATTTCTAGACAGAGGGGTTCACATGGCGAACTACACTGCCGCGGACATCAAGGCCCTGCGCGAGCGCACCGGCGCCGGCATGATGGACGTCAAGAAGGCTCTTGACGAAGCCAACGGTGACGCCGAAAAGGCCATCGAGATCATCCGCATCAAGGGCCTCAAGGGCGCTACCAAGCGCGAAGGCCGCTCCACCGCCGAAGGCCTCGTGGCCGCCAAGGTCAGCAACGGCGTCGGCGTCATGATCGAGGTCAACTGCGAGACCGACTTCGTCGCCAAGGCTGACAAGTTCATCCAGCTGGCCGACAAGGTCCTGGCTGTCGCTGTCGAGTCCGGCGCTGCCGACCTCGAAACCCTGCTGGCCACCGACGTTGACGGCAAGCCGCTCTCCGAGGTTGTCGTCGAAGAAGGCGCCATCCTGGGCGAGAAGGTCGTCGTCCGCCGCATCTCCCGCGTTGAGGGTGCGACGGTTGACGCCTACCTGCACAAGACCTCCAAGGACCTCCCGGCCCAGGTCGGCGTGCTGTTCGCCGTCGACGGTGAAGGCGAAGCCGCCACCGCCGCCGCCCACGACGTCGCCGTGCACATTGCCGCCATGGCCCCGAACTACCTCACCCGTGAGGACGTTCCGGCCGAGCTCGTCGAGTCCGAGCGCCGCATCGCCGAAGAGACCGCCAAGGCCGAGGGCAAGCCCGAAGCTGCCCTCACCAAGATTGTGGAAGGCCGCGTAACCGGCTTCTACAAGGGCGAGGTCCTGGTTGACCAGGCATTCGCCAAGGACGCGAAGAAGTCCGTGGCACAGGTCCTCGAAGAGGCCGGTGTCAAGGGAACCGCGTTCACGCGCTTCCGCGTCGGCTCCTAGTCGAAACTGCAAGGGGGTGGCCACTTCGGTGGCCGCCCCTTTTGCATGCGCCCAAACGGACGCAGCAACAGTCCGCTTGGACCACTGCCGGTTCCGACCACCGGAGCCGGCAGGATACCCTTTTTTCAGAGTCACCAACGGGAAGGCATCATGGAAGCCGTCAACACTGTCACGCATTCGGAGAAGAACCGGCGGCGGGTCCTCCTGAAGCTCTCCGGAGAGGTCTTCGGCGGCGGGAAGCTCGGTGTCGATCCCGAGACCGTCCGCAACGTCGCCAAGCAGATTGCCGCAGCCGTTCCCGAAGTGGAGGTGGCCATTGTGGTGGGCGGCGGAAACTTCTTCCGTGGCGCCGAACTGTCCCAGAGCGGCATGGACCGGTCCCGTGCCGACTACATGGGCATGCTGGGAACGGTCATGAACTGCCTGGCCCTGCAGGACTTCCTGGAGCAGGCGGGCGTGGAAACCCGAGTCCAGAGTGCCATCACCATGGGCCAGGTGGCCGAGGCCTACATCCCGCGCCGCGCCATCCGCCACATGGAAAAGGGCCGCGTGGTCATCTTCGGCGCAGGCGCAGGCCTGCCCTACTTCTCCACCGACACCGTGGCAGCCCAGCGTGCCCTGGAAGTCCACGCCGACGTGGTCCTTATGGCCAAGAGCGGGGTGGACGCTGTCTACACCGCCGACCCCAAGAAGGACCCCACCGCGGAACGGCTGGAAACGCTCAGCTATGACGACGCCCTCCGCCGCGACATCCGCGTCATGGACCAGACGGCCATGACCATGTGCAAGGACAACGACCTCTCCATGGTGGTTTTCGGCATGGAAGGTGAAGGCAACGTCACCCGCGCCATCCTTGGCGAAAAGCTGGGCACCCTGGTCACCGCCTAGCTGCGGCTAGGATGATTTCAGGACAGTTCCGTCCCCGCCCCACCGGCGGGGACGGAAACGGCAACATAGAACCACGTGAGTGCAGGGAACCGGCTCCCCGGACTGCACCAGAACCGTCAGGAGAGACCGTGATCGAAGAAACCTTGCTCGAAGCCGAAGAAAAGATGGACAAGGCGGTAGAGGTAGCCAAGGAAGACTTCGCCGCCGTCCGCACCGGCCGCGCCAACCCCGGCCTTTACAACAAGGTCCTGGTGGACTACTACGGCTCGCCCACGCCGCTGCAGCAGCTGGCCTCCTTCGCCATCCCGGACGCCCGCACCATCCTCATCACTCCGTTCGACAAAACCGCCATGCGGGACATCGAACGCGCCCTTAGCGATTCCGAGGTCGGCGCCAACCCGTCCAACGACGGCAACGTCATCAGGATCACCATCCCTGAGCTGACCAAGGAACGCCGCAAGGAATACGTGAAGATCGTCAAGACCAAGGGCGAGGACGCCAAGATCTCCATCCGCAACATCCGCCGCAAAGCCAAGGAAACCCTTGACCGCCTGGTGAAGGACGGCGAGGCCGGCGAGGACGAAGGCAACCGCGCCGAAAAGGAACTGGACAGCCTCACCAAGGCCCACGTGGACGGCATCGACGAGCTGCTCAAGCGCAAGGAAGCAGAGCTGCTCGAAGTCTGATGGGCCAGGCAGATCAGGCCCCCGCACCACGGGCGCGCACACGGGGGAAGCAGCCCAGGAGCAACCCGACGCCAAAGGCCGGGCGGAACCTGCCCGCCGCCGTCGTGGTGGGCCTGTCCATGCTCATCGCCGTGCTGGGCGGCCTGCTGTTCGTCCCGCTGGCCTTCGTAGCCATCGTCACGGCCTTCGCAGTCTTTGGCGTATGGGAGATCTACCGGGCGCTCGAGGCCAACGGCACCAGGATGCCCATCGTGCCGGTCATGACCGGCACACTGGCCATGCCGTTCGCCGCCTATTTTGGCGGCATCGAGAGCCAACTGTTCGCCCTGCTGCTCAGTGCCGTGGCCGTGCTGTTGTGGCGGTCGATCGAAAGTGCCGCCGGCTCGGCCAACAGCATCTTCGCCGGCGTGTTCACGCTGGGGTGGGTCCCGTTCTTCATCAGCTTCGCGGCACTGCCGCTGCACGCGGCCGGCACCACCCCGCTGGGGCTGTGGCCCGGGGGCCTGGCCCCCCTCGGGGCGTGGGAGATCGCCGTCATGCTGCTGCTGGTGGTCTCCAACGACACCTTCGGCTACCTGGTGGGAGCGTCCCTCGGGAAGCACCCGATGGCACCGAAGATCAGCCCCAAGAAGTCCTGGGAAGGCTTCGCCGGGTCGGTGGCGGGTGCCATGCTGATTGGCGTCCTGGCCGCCCTCTTCGTACTGGACAAGCCGTGGTGGGTGGGTGCGGTCCTGGCCGTAGGAACCGTGGCAGCGTCCACCGCCGGCGACCTCGCCGAGTCCATGGTCAAGCGTGAGCTGGGAGTCAAGGACATGAGCAGCATCCTGCCCGGGCACGGTGGAGTGATGGACCGGCTGGACTCCATCGTCTTCGCCTCGCCGGTGGCCTTCATCCTGTACGGCATGGTGGCCGGCGCATAACCCCTCCGGCGCATCACCCTTCCGGCGCATAAAGCCGGAAATGACACACAACGGGGGACCCGCGGCCGCGCTGGTCCCGGCACCCTAAACTGGTGCGGAAGCACTACCGGCTGAAGAGCATTGAAGGAATCGAAGTGGCATTGGACATTCATCGGCAGATCCCTGCGTCCTTTGAGCGCGTGCAGCGCAGCGAGTACGGGTACAACGCCCGGCAGGTGGACCAGTTCCTGCAGCGGGCACGCATCTCCCTGGAAACTCCCGAGTCAGCCACCGAGCCCGTCAACAGCGCCGACGTGCGGGCCGTGTCCTTCGACCCCGTCAAGGGCGGCTACTCCGCCGCCGTGGTGGACGCCGCACTGGACCGGCTCGAGGACGCGTTTGCCCGCCGGGAGCGCGACGAGCTGATCGCGGCACAGGGGGAAGAGGCCTGGCTGCGGGAAATCGGCAGCCTGTCCGGCATCCTCCGCGGACGCCTGCACCGGCCCGACGGAGACCGCTTCCGCCGGCCCAGCAAAAACAGGGCGCGCAGCTACAACACCGACGACGTCGACCGGCTGTGCCGCGAACTCGTCGCCTACCTCGAACAGGACAAGCCGCTGAGCGTGGACAGTGTGCGCCGTGCAGTCTTCCGCCCGGCCGTCGGCCGGGAAGGATACGAGGAATCGCAGGTGGACGCGTTCCTGGACCGCGTTGTCGAGCTGATGGCAGCCATCGACTGACGGGGCTGCTGCGGGAAGGGCCTCAGTCCCCGTCCGGCGGGGTGGGGGAGAGCGGCGTGAAGCGGCGCCACACCTCCCGGTAGCTCCGGTACCCGCGAACAGCGGACACTGCGAGGAATGCCAGTCCGCACAGCGCCCCGACGATGAGCCCGCCTGATGTCCCCGCCCCGGCCAGGGTGACCAACAACCCGGCAACGATGGCAATCAGGGCGGCGTTCGCCGTCGTCATGAAGATCATGCTGCTGCCAGCGACGTGGCTGAAGGAGCCGCGGTTGCCGAAGAAGTAGTAGGTCTGCCGCGAACCGGCCTCGTCGTCGTGGTACGCGGCCATCAGGTAAGGCGCCACGCCCGGATCCAGGTCCACGTAGGCAGCACGCAGCCTGTTCATGGCCGTCACGTACATCAGGTCCTCGTGGGCCACGTTCATCACCCGGAGCTGGGTCAGCAGCCCGATCGCCGTGTCGATGAGCAGGACCACGACTGCCAGCAGGACGAATGCATCCGAAAAGCCCGTGGCCTGCCCTACCAGGGCCACGCTGACAATGCTGGCCGAGGTGAACGTCAGGAACATGCTGATGCGGGTCAGGACCTCGCCCTGGGCCGTACTGCGCGACGCCAGCAGGCCCCAGTGTTCCGTGGCGAGCAACTGGGCGCGCACGGAGGGAGGGACCCCGCTTTGCTGGTGGGAGGCACCGCCGTCCTCGATGGACATGGCGCTATTGTCCCCCGGTCACCGCTCGGTTGCCAGCGGCCGCTCCGGGGTGTGAAGCCGCGTCATGATGCGCGGCATGGTCCCGGGAATCCGGTGCGAAGTGGCCCGGGACACGATGACCGTCACGGCGAATGCGGCCGGGACGCTCCAGGCCGCAGGCTGCGCCAGCCAGGGCGGCGTCGGGCCGGATCCCGACAGTGCGCCGGCGATCATCGCCCCGCCGCACAGCACCCCGCCGGTCACCATGCCGGCAATGGCTCCGGCGTCGGTCAGGCCCCGCCACCAGATGCCGAGCAGCAACACGGGGCAGACCGTGGACGCCGTGAAGGCGAAGACCAGGCCCACACTGCCCGCCAGGGCCAGGGAGCCGGTCATGAAGGCAAAGCCAAGCGGGACGACGGCGGAGATGACGGCGGCGAGCCGGAACCCGCGGACGCTGCCGCCCAGGACATCCTGGCTGATGACCCCTGCCAGGGACACCACCAGGCCGGAGGTGGTGGACAGGAACGCTGCGAAGGCCCCGGCCACCACCAGGGCCGAGAGCAGGTCGCCCGCCACCCCGCCAATGAGTTCACCTGGCAGCCGCAGGACCATGGCGTCCGGCTGCCCGGAACGGGCAAGATCGGGGGCAAACATCCTGGCCACCAGCCCGAACGCCGTGGGGAAGAGATAGAACACGGACAGCAGTCCAAGGACGATGAGAGTGGTCCGCCGGGCTGAATGCCCGTCCGGATTGGTGTAGAACCGGACCAGCACGTGCGGCAGCCCCAGGGTGCCGAAGAGCAGCGCCACCAGCAGGGACACGTTCTGGTAGAGCCCGGCGGGCGCCGCGCCCGTGGGGTTCACCGCGGGAGCGGACTCGGGTTCGGCTCCCTGGCCGGCCAGCACGAAAATGATGAACAGGATGGGCACGGCCAGCGCCGTCAACTTAAGCCAGTACTGGAACGCCTGGACAAACGTGATGGAGCGCATGCCGCCCGCCACCACCGTGAGGCATACCACCACCACGACGGCCAGCGAACCCACCCAGTTGGGCAGCCCCGTGGCGATATGGATGGTCAGGGCCGCACCGTGCAGCTGCGGCACGATGTACAGCCACCCCACCATCACCACCACCAGGCTGGTGACCCGGCGGACTGTCCGGGAGGCGAGCCTGGACTCGGTGAAGTCAGGGATGGTGTAGGCGCCGGACCGGCGCAGCGGGGCGGCGACGAAGAGCAGCAGCATGAGGTAGCCGGCGGTGTAGCCCACCGGGAACCACAGCGCGTCGGTCCCGGACACCAGGATCAGCCCGGCGACGCCAAGGAAGCTGGCCGCAGAGAGGTACTCGCCGCCGATCGCCGACGCATTCCACCAGGGCCGCACGGTCCTGGACGCCACGTAGAAATCCCCGGTGGTGCGCGAGATGCGCAGCCCGTAGAACCCGATGATGGCAGTGGCGAGGGACACCACCGTGACGGCAGTGATCGCGATGCCGGCATTCACGGCCGCGTCACTGGTCCCCGGCCAGGTCCCGGTAGCGCGCCTCATTGCGCGCCGCGGTCCTGACATAGAGCCAGGCGCCCAACCCGATCACCGGGTAGATTCCCACGCCCAGCAGCAGCCAGCCGAACGGGATGCCTGCGATGGTGGTGTCCGCCAGGCCGGGAACCAGCACCAAAGTCAGCGGGAACGCCGCCAGGATCAGCAGGAAGCCGGCTGCCACCACCAGGGCCAGCCGCAGCTGGGACCTGATCAGCGACCGGACGAACACCTGGCCTACCTCGGAATCCTGCGCGGCTTCCCGCGACTCAAACGGACGCGGGGCACCATGGACAGCGGTGCGGGCAGCTGCGCTGGGGGCCGTAACCCGGACCCGGGTCATGTGTGCGGCCTGATCCTGGTTGCCTCCAGCTTCTCCCGCACAATGGGCAGGTGCCGCCGGCTGATGGGCAGCCCGGCGCCGGCCACCGTGACGCGCGGCCCGTCGGCGGCCAGCTTCATGGAGGACACGTGTTTGAGTGCCACCAGGTAGGAGCGGTGCGTGCGGATGAAGCCGGCGTCCGCCCATTGCTGTTCCAGGTCAGCCAGCGGCACCCGGATGAGGTAGCTTGCGTCGGCTGTGTGCAGCCGGGCGTAGTCGCCCTGGGCCTGCACATAGGTGACGTCGTCGCGCCGGATCATCCTGGTGGTCCCGCCTTGGTCCACCGTGATCATCTCCGGCGCCGCTCCGCCCTCCCGCAGCTCGCAGATCCGCCCAACCGAACGCGCGAGGCGCTCCGCACGCACCGGCTTGAGCAGGTAATCCACGGCGGCAAGTTCGAACGCGGCCAGGGCGTGGTCCTCGTCGGCGGTGACAAAAACTACGGCCGGCGGATTGCTGCTCCGGGCGATGGCGGCGGCGATGTCCAGGCCCGAGACCGCAGGCATGTGGATGTCCAGGAAAACAGCGTCGATGCTGCCGCCGGACAGGGCCGTGAGCGCCTCTGCGCCGGACGTGGCCCGCAGGACCTTGCCGATGCGCTCATCCCTGCCCAGCAGGAAGGCCAGCTCCTCAACGGCGGGCAGCTCATCATCAACGACGAGGACGTTTATCATTCTCCTAGGTTACGTCCAGCGGCAGGCCGGCCTTACGCATCATGCCCCGGCTGGGACTTCGGCACCCGCATGGTGATCAGCGTTCCCTCGCCCGGCGCCGTTTCCACCACCAGCCCGTGGTCGTTGCCGTACACCTGGCGCAGGCGCGCATCCACGTTCCGCAGCCCCACGTGGTCCCCGTCGGTATGGCCCGCCAGCACGGACCTCAGCTGCTCCGGATCCATCCCCACGCCGTCGTCCTCAATGGTGACTTCGGCGAACGCCCCCGCGTCCTCCGCCGTGATGGTGATGTGCCCCGGCCCCTCCTTGGCCTCGAGCCCGTGCCGGACGGCGTTTTCAACCAGCGGCTGCAGGCTGAGGAACGGAATGACGGTGCCCAGCACTTCCGGCGCTACCCGGAGGCTGACCTGGACGCGCTCGCCGAACCGGGCCCGCTCCAGGAGCAGGTAGCGGTCAATGCAGCGGAGCTCCTCGGCGAGGGTGGTGAAGTCGCCATGCCGCCGGAAGGAGTAGCGGGTGAAATCCGCGAACTCCACCACCAGCTCCCTGGCCCGTTCCGGATCGGTGTTGATGAAGGAGGCGATGGCGTTGAGCGAGTTGTAGATGAAGTGCGGGCTGATCTGGGCCCGCAGCGCCCGGACTTCCGCTTCCATCAGGAGCGTCCGGGAGGCGTCCAGCTCGGCGAGCTCCACCTGGACCGCCACCCAGTCGGCCACTTCCCCGGTTGCCCTGACCAGGCCTGCCCCGGCGGACGGTGCGAAGGCTGCCAGCGCGCCCACCACCCGGGTGCCGGCGCGTACCGGGGCGATGACGCCGGAAAGGTGGCCGCCGGTTCCCTCCGCGCCGGCGGAGAGCACTGCTGTCCGCCCGGAGGCCAGGACATCCGCTGCGAGGTCCATCAGGCGCGGCCGGATGTCCTCGGCACCCCCGTCCCAGGCCAGGACGCCGGAGGTGTCGGTGATCGCCAAGGCTTCGCAGGCGAGGAGGGTCCGCAGCTGGCGGCTGGCTTTCGCGGCGCCGGCGGGGTTCAGGCCGCGCCTCAGGTGCTGCCCGGCCTGGGAGGCGGCGTGGAGCGTGTGGTACGTGGCGCGCTCTGCGTCGGTGCCCAGTTCCCGGAAGGAGCGGAGCACCTTCAGGCCCACGCCGACGACGACGGCAATGGCCATGGCGATCACCGCAACGGCCGCGGCGGTAAGGAGGGGGGAGTCCGGCATGGTGCCCAGCGTAGCGCGGGTGCCGCTTGCCGCAGCATCGCAGCCGTTGAGCGACGGCGGGCGGCCAAGTGCTGGAACAGGGCCACTGCCGGGCGGCACAGTGATTGGTGTCACATCTGCGGTGCCCCCGCGTGGTGCTGCCGGCCAGGTACCTGTCCGGCAGTCCGGGGCCCTCCGCCCGGTGTGTTCCGGCAACTCAATGAGGAGGAACGATGGGTAATGATGCCCATACTCCGGACGCAGCGGCGTCCGTGGACTTCGAGCAGGTCCAGTCGACCGGGCAGTTCCAGGAATTGCGCAAGCGTCACCGCAGCTTTGTCTTCCCCATGGCAGTGGCCTTCCTGCTGTGGTACTTCGCCTACGTCCTGCTCGCGGACTATGCGGTGGGCTTCATGTCCACCAAGGTCTGGGGCAACATCAACGTCGGTCTGATCCTGGGCCTGCTCCAGTTCATCTCCACGTTCGCGATTACCGGCTGGTACGTGCACTACTCCAACAAGCGGCTGGACCCCATTGCCACGGAGATCAGGCACGAGATCGAGGGCCACGAATTCGACAAGAACCCAAACCGAGTGGGCGGAGCCAACAAATGATCGCAATTCCCGCTGCGGTGGATGTCGCCGCGCTCAAGGACACCACCCTGCTGAACATGGGCATCTTCGGCCTGTTCGTGGCCGTGACCATGGTGATCGTGCTGCGTGCCAGCAGGAACAACAAGACCGCCGCCGACTACTATGCCGCCGGGCGCTCGTTCACCGGGTCGCAGAACGGCACCGCCATCGCAGGCGACTACCTGTCCGCGGCATCCTTCCTGGGCATCACCGGCGCCATCGCCATCAACGGCTACGACGGCTTTATGTACTCAATCGGCTTCCTGGTCGCCTGGCTGGTGGCATTGCTGCTGGTGGCTGAGCTGTTGCGCAACACCGGCAAATTCACCATGGCGGACGTGCTGTCCTTCCGGCTCAAGCAGCGCCCGGTCCGGATCGCGGCCGCCATTTCCACCCTCGCGGTCTGCTTCTTCTACCTGCTGGCCCAGATGGCCGGCGCAGGAAGCCTCATCTCCCTCCTGCTGGGCATCAGCGACTGGGGCGGACAGGCCCTGGTGATCATCGTCGTCGGCGCCCTCATGATCATGTACGTCCTGATCGGCGGCATGAAGGGCACCACCTGGGTCCAGATCATCAAGGCCATGCTGCTGATCGCCGGCGCCGCCGTGATGACCCTCTGGGTCCTGGCCATTTACGGCTTCAACCTCTCGGCCCTGCTGGGCGGCGCCGTCGAAACCGCCAACAATCCCGCAGTCCTCAACCCGGGCCTGCAGTACGGGAAGACCGAAACCTCCAAGCTGGACTTCATGTCCCTGGGCCTGGCGCTGGTCCTGGGCACGGCAGCCCTCCCGCACGTGCTGATGCGCTTCTACACCGTGCCCACGGCCAAGGAAGCCCGCAAGTCCGTGGTCTGGTCCATCTGGCTGATCGGCCTGTTCTACCTGTTCACCCTGGTGCTGGGCTACGGCGCAGCTGCCCTGGTGGGCGCGGACACCATCAAATCCGCACCGGGCGGTGTCAACGCTGCCGCACCTCTGCTGGCCTTCCACCTTGGCGGGCCGCTGCTGCTCGGCTTCATCTCCGCGGTGGCGTTCGCCACCATCCTGGCGGTGGTGGCCGGTCTGACCATCACTGCCGCAGCATCCTTTGCGCATGACATCTACGCCAACGTCATCGCCAAGGGCAAGGCCGACGCCGCCACGGAAGTCCGGGTGGCCCGGCGCACCGTGGTGGTCATCGGCATCCTGGCCATCCTGGGCGGCATCTTCGCCAACGGCCAGAACGTGGCCTTCCTGGTGGCGCTGGCCTTTGCCGTCGCTGCGTCGGCGAACCTGCCTACCATCATCTACTCACTGTTCTGGCGGAAGTTCACCACCCAGGGCGCGGTGTGGAGCATGTATGGCGGCCTGGCTTCGGCCATCCTGCTCATCGTGTTCTCCCCGGTGGTTTCGGGACTGAAGACCTCGATGATCCCGGGTGCCAACTTCGCCCTCTTCCCGCTGAGCAACCCCGGCATCGTGTCCATCCCGCTGGCCTTCTTCCTGGGCTGGCTGGGCACCACCCTGGACAAGCGGCGGGAGGATCCTGCCAAGCAGGCAGAGATGGAGGTCCGCTCCCTGACCGGCATCGGTGCCGAAAAGGCTGTGGACCACTAAACCGGGCCACCCCTGAAACCGGGACCACAACAACCAGCGCCGCGACTGTTCCGGCGCAACGTGAAGAGCCTCCTGCCGCGGATGCGGCACGGAGGCTCTTTCGTTGGGACGGACCCGGTGTGTTTTCCGGTGGCCGATCAGGGATGGTGGTGGCCGCCCGGTGCCAGGTTCCCGTGTTCACCGTGTGGCACGGCGTACTGTCCCGCCGTCGAGGCGGCGAGGCCCGGCGTCGTAATGCCTGCCACCAGCACCGCCCCGGCGAACGCTGCCAGCAAGAGCCTGCCGGGGCGCATGCCGACCCCTGCTGGCTGCGGCGTCCCGTCCGCCGGGGTGCTGTGCCGCTGGAGCCACCCGAGCGAGGCGATGATCATCAGCGTCAGCAGCAGCGCCGAAAGCTGCGTCAGGCTGAGCCGGGAGGTGGCGGAGATGGGGAAGGCTATGGCGGCCACGTGGGTGGCGGCCGCACCGGCCAGGGCGTACCGCGCCCACCTGTTGCCGGCCAGCCGGTCCTTGGCCAGGAAGGCCACGGTCCCGGCCAGCAGCCCGGCGCCCCAGAGGCAGGCCGCCACGCCCGCAAGGAGCGCTGCCGGTCCAGAAGCGCCTCCTGCGAGGAAGCTGGAGGAGATGGCCAGGTTGACCGAGCCTGCGCCGAAGCCGGCGAACCCGGTGACCAGGCGGACCAGAGAGTCCGCCCGGGGCGCCGTGGACTGCACCACCACCGGGTGGGCGCGCGGTGCGGTGGGCCGGAGCGAAACCATGCCGGACCGTGCCATGCTAGGCGCGGGCAGCGGCCGGCGACTTGTCCAGGGACAGGCCCACGCCGAGGAGGAGCACGGCGCTGGCGAGGTGGAGGACGTTGTCGGCACCGTTCAGGGCGATGATGTTCAGCGGCGAATCCAGCAGGAACAGCCCCACGATGCCGACCAGGAGGTAGACGGCGCCGACGGCGGCGTTCACGGTGCGTGCGCTGTCAACCCCGCGGAGCCCGGCGAAGAGCAGTGCGGCGCCGATGGCCAGGTGGATCACGTTGTGCAGCGGGTTCACCTCGAAAATGATGAGGTTCGCGCCCTCGGTGGCCGCGAAACCGACCCCGGACGTAACGGCGAAGCCCAAGAGGCCCACCAGCAGGTAGACGGCTCCGAAAGCGGAGGCGACGAGGCGGTTGGGTGAATTTCGCATGACCCGAATCCTTCCTTCAGGGCGGGTGGATTGTCCCGCCGGATATGGCCCCCGGGTGGGGCCCTCGGAAGCGATTCGGATCATTGCCGGGGGCGGATGGGTGGAAAGGTCAGTACCCTTTCCATTTTTCCGCCGGCTGGACCTGCCTAGGCCGCGGGCCGAAGCTTGATGTTGGTCATCAGCAGCCTGTCAGTGCCCTGGAACCGGTAGGCGAGGTCCACTTTCTTGCCGGTGCAGCTGATCTGGCCCACCACCTCGGCCGATTTGACGCCGTTCTCGGTGGCCACTTTGAGGTCGGTGTAGGCGGGCTTGCAGGAACTGTCCATTTCCAGGCTCTGCACGCCGGAGATGAAAGCCTCCTTGGAAAGCTGCTTCTGCAAGGCAGGGTCGAGGTATTGGTCGTAGGCGCCCGAGGTATCGCCGGCAATCACCTTTTTGGTGAAATCGTCGGCCAGGCCCCGGGCCTGGTTGGTGGCACTGCCCACCACATTCACCAGGATCACGACGCCGAGGATCACCAGGAGCAGCACCCCGCCAATGCTCCCCAGGATGATCCATAGCCTCCTGCGGCTCCTCGGCGGTGGTGGTTCCCCCGGGAGGCCGAACGGCGCCGGCCGGGCCGGCATCGGGGGCAACCCCTGTGGGGTGAAGCCCTCTTGGCCCTGCCGGTACGGATCCTCGGGACTGCCCGGACCGTGGGGACTGCCCGGACCGTGGGAACTGCTCAAAGGGGGAGCCTTTCGTCGAACAGGCGCTGCGGCGCCGGCGAAGTGGCCGGACCCTCCCGGCCCGGCGCATGACTGGACCAGCCTATAACCCTGCCTGCCGGCGTCGTGCCTGAAGCTGCGTCCTGACGCTGCCGCTACCCGGCTTCGGAGCCCCGGTCCAGCAGCGGCTGCACCCGGAAGGGGATCAACTCGCCCATGGCAAGGGCCGTATCTGCCCGCTCCACGCCGTCGCAGGCCAGGATCTTGCCGTTGATGCGGAAAAGGTCCTCAGCGTCTTTGGCCACCACGCGCAGCAGCAGGTCTGCCGAACCCGTCAGCCCGTAGCCTTCCAGGACCTCGGGGATGGCAGCGATTTCCTCTGCCAGCCGCCCGAGTTTCTGCTGCTGCACGTGGACCGAGATGAAGGCCATGAGCGGATAGCCCAGGGCTGCCGGGTTGAGGCGCCGCTCGAAGGACAGGAAGACGTGCTTCTTTTCCAGCTGGGCCATGCGCGCCTGGACGGTATTGCGGGACAGGCCCAGCTTCTGGGCGAGGGCCACCACGGTCCGGCGGGGGTCCTGCGCCAACGCCGCCAGCAGGCGGGTGTCTGTGCCATCCAAAGCTCGCATAATGCGCAACGCTAGCACGGTGGAGCGGATCGTGACAGGGCACTTTGCTCAGAAATAGCGGCGGTGGTTGTACCTCCTGGCTGTTGTGAGTAGGGTCACAGTATCTGGGGCAATGACGCCCGGAAGGCCGGTGGCAGCCGGAGCCAAAAGCCCCAAAACCACAGGTCAACGACGTTCGAAGGTTGCGGCAATCGTGTCTACAGACCAAACGGGCCATAGCGGCGCAAGTACCCCCGAAAGCGCAGGAAATCCTGGTGCAGCCGGGCCGGAGTTCCTCCAGCTGATCACCCCGGCCGGTGAGCGGATCAGCCACCCGGAGTTCGATTTCTGGGTCAGGGACATCACGGATGGACAACTGTGCTCCCTCTTCGAGGACATGACCGTCATCCGGCGGATCGATGTTGAGGCCACGGCGCTGCAGCGCCAGGGTGAGCTTGCCCTCTGGCCGCCACTCCTGGGGCAGGAAGCAGCCCAGATCGGCTCCGGGCGGGCCCTGCGCGCCGACGATTTCGTGTTCTCCAGCTACCGCGAGAACGGCGTGGCCTACTGCCGCGGCGTGGACCTGACGGACCTCCTGCGGGTCTGGCGCGGCAACGCCTCCGGCGGCTGGGATCCGTACAGCATCAACATGGCCACCCCGCAGATCATCATCGGCGCCCAGACCCTGCACGCCACGGGCTACGCCATGGGCATCCAGAACGACGGTGCCGACGCCGTGGCCGTCACCTACTTTGGCGACGGTGCCACCAGCGAGGGCGACGTCAACGAGGCCATGGTGTTCGCGGCCAGCTTCCAGGTCCCGGTGGTGTTCTTCTGCACCAACAACCACTGGGCAATCTCCGAGCCCGTGCGCCTGCAGTCGCACATCCAGCTCGCGGACCGGGCCGCCGGATTCGGCATTCCCAGCCTCCGGGTGGACGGCAATGACGTCTTGGCGGTCATGGCGGCCACACGGCTGGCCCTGGACCGGGCGCGCCGCGGCGGCGGCCCCACCTTCATCGAGGCCGTCACCTACCGCATGGGCCCGCACACCACCGCCGATGATCCCACCCGTTACCGTGACGCCAACGAGCTGGAGGACTGGGCCGCCAAGGACCCCATTTCCCGGCTGGCCGGCCTGCTGGAGCGGAAGGGGCTGCTGACCGGGGAGCTGCAGCGGCAGGTCAAGGAGAAAGCCGACACCGTGGCAGCGCAGATGCGCCGTGGATGCACCACCATGCCGGAGCCCCAGCCCATGGACATCTTCAAGCACGTTTACAGCACGCCCAATTCCTGGCTGGAACGCCAGCAGGACCACTATGCAAGGTATCTGGCCTCCTTCGGTGATCCCGCAGGAGCCGTTCAAGAAGAAGGTGTCCGCTGATGACCCAGTTGACCTTTGCCCGTGCCATTAACGCCGGGCTCCGGAAGTCCCTTGAAAACGACTCCAAGGTGGTTCTCCTCGGGGAAGACATTGGCGCCCTGGGCGGCGTCTTCCGGGTGACGGACGGGCTGCAGAAGGACTTCGGCACCCACCGGGTAGTGGACACGCCCCTGGCGGAGTCCGCCATCGTGGGAACCGCCGTCGGCCTGGCCTATCGCGGCTACCGGCCCGTGGTGGAAATCCAGTTCGACGGTTTTATCTACCCCGCCTTCGACCAGATCGTCAGCCAGGTGGCCAAGCTCCACTACCGAACCCGGGGTGCCGTGAAGATGCCCATCACCATCCGGGTGCCCTTCGGCGGCGGCATCGGCTCGCCCGAACACCATTCCGAATCTCCCGAAGCCTATTTCACGCACACGTCCGGGTTGCGCGTGGTCACTGTTTCCAACCCGCAGGACGCGTACACGGTGATCCAGCAGGCCATCGCCTGCGACGACCCCGTCCTGTACTTCGAGCCCAAGCGCCGCTACCACGACAAGGGGGACGTGGACGAGGCCGCCGGACTGCAGTCCGCCGAGCCCATGGGCAAGGCGCGGTTGCTCACCGACGGGACGGACGTCACCCTGGTGGCTTATGGTCCGCTCGTGAAGACCGCGCTCGACGCCGCTTCCGCCGCCGCTGACGAGGGCATATCGATCCAGGTCATCGACCTGCGCTCGCTGGCGCCTGTGGACTACGAACCCGTGGTGGCGTCCGTGCGGAAGACCGGGCGCCTGGTGGTCACGCACGAGGCAGGGCAGTCCGGCGGGCTCGGCGCGGAAGTGGCGGCCAGCATCACCGAGCGGTGCTTCTACCACCTCGAGGCGGCCCCGGTGCGCGTCACGGGCTTCGACATTCCCTATCCGTATTCCAAGTTGGAAATGCATCACCTGCCGGGCCTGGACCGCATCCTGGACGGCGTGGACCGCGCCCTGGGACGTCCCAATTCCCTGAGTGGACTGGAAGGATGAGCGCCACCATGATCAAGGAATTCCGTCTCCCGGACCTGGGCGAGGGACTCACAGAATCCGAAATCCTTAGCTGGAAAGTGGACGTTGGCGACACCGTCAGCCTGAACCAGGTCATCGCCGAAGTGGAAACCGCCAAGGCCGTGGTGGAGCTTCCCTCGCCGTTCGCCGGGGTCATCAAGGAACTTCACGAACAGCCCGGTTCGGTCGTGGAGGTGGGCAAGCCGATTGTCTCCTTTGAGGTGGCGGACGACGCCGGCGCCCCACCTTCGGCGTCGTCCGGCGCCGCGGGCACGGGGTCCGGGGAGACCGTGGCGGAGACGCCGAAACGGGAACCTAACCTCGTGGGGTACGGGGCCGTCGTCGAAGGTTCCGGCCGCCCCACGCGCCGGGCGCGGACGTTTGCCCCAGTGGTTGAGCCTGCCGAAACCAAGCCTGTCGCAACCGGTCCTGGTGAAACGCCGCCCGCTGACAGCGGGCGAGCCGAACGTCCCCGGTCCACGCCTCCTGTCCGCAAACTGGCCAAGGACCTGGGGCTGGACCTCGCACAGGTTCCGGGGACCGGTCCCGGCGGACTGATCACGCGGGAGGACGTGCAGGAGTTTTCCGGCCACGCCGCGGAACCTGTCCCGCAGCAGCGGCGGGAATCGTCTTCAGATGGAGCCGGGACGGGGGAGCGGGAAACCCGGACGCCCATCAAGGGGGTGCGTAAGCACACCGCTGCCGCCATGGTGCAGAGCGCCTTCACCGCGCCCCATGCCACGGAGTTCCTGACCGTGGACGTCACACCGAGCCTTGATCTCCTGGCCAAGCTCAAGACCAGCAGGGAATTCTCGGGAATCAAGCTGACCCCGTTGACGCTGGCCGCCAAAGCCGTACTGATCGCCCTGGGGCGGAATCCGGCGCTGAACTCCCGCTGGGACGAAGAAAACCAGGAGATCGTCACCTTCAACTACGTGAACCTGGGCATCGCCGCCGCCACACCGCGCGGGCTAATGGTTCCCAATATCAAGGACGCCCACGCCCTGCCTTTCCCGCGGCTGGCGCAGGAGCTCACGGCGCTCGCCGACGCCGCACGGGCGGGCAAGACCACGCCGGCTGACCTGTCCGGCGGCACAATCTCCATCACCAATATCGGCGTCTTCGGCATCGACGCCGGTACCCCTATCCTCAACCCGGGGGAGGCAGCGATCCTTGGCCTCGGAGCGGTCCGGACCATGCCATGGGAATACCGGGGCGAGGTGGCGCTGCGCCAGGTGGTCACGCTGAGCCTGTCCTTCGACCACCGCCTGGTGGATGGGGAGCAGGGTTCCCGGTTCCTGGCGGACGTGGGAGCCATCCTGGCCGAACCCGGCATGGTAATCACCATGGTCTAGCGGAGTCCGCACCGCCGGCCCCGGCCCGCACAAGCGGTGCTGCCCGGGGCCGGTGGTGCGGCCTGCGGCCGTTGGTGTCCGGTGGGCGGTTGGGTCAGGCCGAGGGCACGGTCAGGGCGGCCATGGCCATGGCCTCCAGGAGGGGCCGCGCGGTCCTCGAGGCCATCCGGCGGCCATGGCTGCGGACGGAGTGCGGGGTGGAATTGATCAGCCCGAACGTGGCATGGGCCCGCATCCGCAGGTCCGAAACGTCGGTATCGGGATGGATCCGCGCCAGGACGTCCACCCAGATTTCCACGTAGCTGCGCTGGAGCGTCCGCACGGCCAGCTGGTCCTGCTCCGACAGGTTCGGAAGATCCCGGTCCTGCACCCGGATCACGTCCGGCTTGCCGAGGGCGAAGTTGACCTGGAACTCCACCAGCTGCCGCAGTGCGGCCATGGGGTCGGCCGTGCGCTCCACGACCTGCCGCCCGCCGTCGAGCAGTTCCTGGCTCACGGTGACCAGCAGGCCGGCCAGGACTGCCTGCTTACCGGAAAAGTGGCGGTACACGGCAGGTCCGCTGACGCCCGCAGCCGCGCCAAGGTCTTCCAGTGAAACCCGGTTGAAGCCGTTGGCCGCGAACAGTGAGGCGGCAGCGGAGAGCAACGCCTGGCGCCGGTTCTCCTTGGCCTTGCCGCGCTGGGTGGTGGGGGCCTGGGCGGCAGGGGCCGGCTGCGCGGTATTGCTGGACACTTTTCCTCCTTGGGCCGTCCCAGAGTCTAGCAACGCGATGCTGTGTTGGACATCACAGTTAATCGAGACTAACCTGAATTTCAGTTATTAGTCACTAACCGAGTTGGCCTGGCGGCCGCCCGGCCCGCACCCAAGGACGGAGCGTCGATGGAGACCCTGGCCACCCGGCTCGACCCGGCAAGCGAGTCCTTCCGCGCCAACCGGGAGGAACAGTCATCGCTCGCGGGGGAGCTGCGGAAGAAGCTGGCAGATGCTGCACTGGGCGGCCCCCTAAAGTCGCGGGACCGCCATGTAGCCCGGGGCAAGCTGCTGCCGCGGGACCGGATCGACCAGCTCCTCGATGACGGCAGCCCTTTCCTCGAAATCGCCCCGCTCGCCGCCAACGGCATGTACGGCGGCGACGCTCCCGGTGCCGGGGTTATCGCGGGGATCGGCCTGGTGCATGGCCGGCAGGTCCTGGTCATCTCCAACGACGCCACCGTCAAGGGGGGCACCTACTACCCCATGACGGTGAAGAAGCACCTCCGCGCCCAGGAGATCGCCCTGGAAAACAGGCTGCCCTGCATCTACCTGGTCGATTCAGGCGGGGCCTTCCTCCCCATGCAGGACGAGGTCTTCCCGGACAAGGACCATTTTGGCCGGATCTTCTACAACCAGGCACGCCTGTCCGCCGCCAAGATTCCGCAGCTCGCCGCCGTCATGGGGTCCTGCACTGCCGGCGGAGCCTACGTCCCCGCCATGAGCGATGAAACCGTCATTGTCCGGAACCAGGGCACCATCTTCCTGGGCGGGCCGCCACTGGTGAAGGCAGCCATCGGTGAAATCGTCACCGCCGAGGAACTGGGCGGGGGCGAGGTGCACTCGAAAATCTCCGGAGTCACCGACCATCTGGCAGAAAACGACGAACACGCCCTGCAGATCATCAGGGACATCGTTGCCACCCTCCCGCCGCCGGCCGCGCCGGCCTGGCAGGTGGAGCCCGGCGTCGAACCGGCCGTGGACCCGGAAGGGCTCTACGGCGCCGTGCCCACGGACGTCAACGCCCCCTACGACGTCCACGAGGTCATTGCCCGCCTGGTGGACGGCAGCAAGTTCCACGAATTCAAGAAGGATTACGGCACCACCCTGGTCACCGGATTCGCCCGGATTGACGGACACCTTGTAGGGATCGTGGCCAACAACGGCGTGCTGTTCAGCGAGTCCTCGCTCAAGGGTGCGCATTTCATTGAACTCTGCGACCAGCGCGGCATCCCGCTGCTCTTTCTGCAGAACATCTCCGGCTTCATGGTGGGCAGGGACGCCGAGCAGGGCGGCATCGCCAAGAACGGTGCCAAGATGGTGACCGCCGTCGCCACCGCCCGCGTCCCCAAACTGACGGTGGTCATTGGCGGCTCCTTCGGCGCGGGAAACTACTCCATGTGCGGACGGGCCTATTCCCCGCGGTTCCTGTGGATGTGGCCGGCCGCGCGGATCTCGGTGATGGGCGGCAACCAGGCAGCCAGCGTGCTGGCCACCGTCAAACGGGACCAGTACGAAGCCGCAGGGGAGGAATGGGCTGCCGGGGACGAGGAAGCCTTCAAGGCACCCATCCGCCGGCAGTACGAGGACCAGGGCAGTCCCTACTACTCAACCGCCCGGCTGTGGGACGACGGCGTCATTGACCCGGCCGATACCCGAACCGTCCTGGGCCTGGCGCTCGACGTCGTCTCCCGCACCCCCTTCCCGGAGACTTCCTTCGGCCTCTTCCGGATGTGAGCCAGCAATGACCATGCAGACCAACACCGCAACGCAGCGGTTCGCCGCAGGCACGCCGGTCGGTGAAGCCGTTAGCGCGCAAACCGGCGGCGCACCCCTCTTCAGCACCGTCCTGGTGGCCAACCGGGGGGAAATCGCCTGCCGCGTCATCCGCACGCTGCGCGCGCTGGGAATCCGATCGGTGGCCGTTTACAGCGATGCCGATGCCGGCGCCCGCCACGTCCGTGAAGCTGACACAGCCTTACGCATCGGCCCGGCAGCGGCAACCGAAAGCTACCTCAGCATCGACGCCATCCTTGAGGCCTGCCGGCAGTCCGGGGCGGAAGCGGTCCACCCCGGCTACGGCTTCCTGAGCGAGAATGCGGACTTCGCCCGTGCCCTCGAGAAGGCCGGCATAGCGTTCATAGGTCCCGGCGTGGACGCGCTGAATGTGATGGGCGACAAGATCCGCGCCAAAAACCACGTGGCAGGCTACTCCGTGCCGGTAGTCCCCGGCATCGCCAGGCCCGGCATGACGGACAGTGAGCTCGAGGAGGCCGCCGGCGCCGTCGGCTTCCCGCTTCTCATCAAGCCCTCCGCCGGTGGCGGCGGGAAAGGCATGCACGTGGTGGAGAAGCCGGCGGACCTGCCCGCCGCCCTGGCCACCGCACGGCGGGTGGCCGCCGCCGCTTTTGGTGACGACACCCTCTTCCTGGAGCGGCTGGTGACCACACCACGGCATATCGAAGTCCAGGTCCTCGCGGACGGCCACGGCAATGTCATCCACCTGGGCGAACGCGAATGCTCCCTGCAGCGGCGGCACCAGAAGGTCATCGAGGAAGCCCCCTCGCCCCTGCTGGAGGGCCTGCCGAACGGTGCGGACGTGCGTGCGCGGATCGGCGAGGCCGCCTGCAACGCCGCCCGCAGCGTGAACTACACGGGGGCCGGAACCGTGGAGTTCCTGGTCTCGGACAATGCGCCGGATGAGTTCTTCTTCATGGAGATGAACACCCGGCTGCAGGTGGAGCACCCCGTCACGGAAATGGTGACGGGCGTCGACCTGGTGGAATGGCAGGTTCGGATCGCCGCCGGTGAGCCGCTCACCATCCGGCAGGCCGACGTCGGGCTTTCCGGCCACGCGGTGGAGGCCCGCGTCTACGCCGAGGTGCCGGAAAAGAACTTCCTCCCATCCACCGGGACGGTGCTCCGGCTGGCCGAGCTGCCACCTGCGGACGACGGCCGGGTCCGGGTGGATTCCTCGCTGCTGGAAGGGCTGGAGCTCTCCGCCAACTATGACCCCATGATTTCCAAGGTCATCGCCTGGGGCGGAGACCGTGCAGAAGCCTTGGAAACCCTGGACAAGGCGCTGGCCGGGTACACGGCACTGGGCATCGAGACCAACGTCGAGTACCTGCGGCTCCTGCTCAGCGATCCCGATGTCCGGGCCGGGCTACTGGACACCGGACTGATCGAACGGAAGATGCCGGCGCTGGAATTCAGGCGCATTGGCGATCACGAACTGGTGGCTGCAGCGCTGTACTCACTCGCACAGGAGGATGGGAACCATCCCACTCCCGCCCGCGGACCGTGGCACTACAGGAGCAGCTGGCGGCTGGGGGCACCGGCGCCCCGCCGGATCAGCCTGGGAACGCCCGACGGCGGGGTGGCCACCGTTGCGGTGACGGACAGTCCGACTGGTGGAGGCACAGCCGTGGCCGCCGTCAACGGGGGCGCGCCGCAGGAAGCGTCGCTGCGCAGGGCGGAAGACGGCAGCGCAGTCCTTACCCTTGGCGGGGCAGCCCGGGAGTACCGGGTGGCCGTGGCCCCCGGGCAGATCTTCCTCGGCAGGGGCGGCTGGTCCTGCCGGCTGGAACTCCTCACCCGGGAAGCCCGGCTGGAGCGGGTCCTCGCAGCAGTCCAGCGACAGGAAGGTGCCGCCGATCCCGAGGTGCGCTCGCCGATGCCCGGAACCGTCGTGGCGGTCCCGGTCAACGACGGAGATGCGGTGGAAGCGGGGGAAGTCCTGGTGTCCGTCGAGGCCATGAAGATGGAACACCACCTGGTGGCCCCCCTTGCCGGCACCGTCCACCTGACCGCCCGTACCGGTGACCTTGTCAAGGCCGACCAAATCCTGGCCACCATCCACCCTGCGGATGCGGAACCCGCACACACCGACGCAGACACCGTTACAGGCGAAGCTGCAGAACAAGGCGAAGGAGCCTGACCATGACCGGTTTTGAACTCACCGAGGAATACCAGGACCTCAGCGACACCGTCCGCGACTTCGCGGACAACGTCGTGGCCCCGGTGTCCGCCAAACACGACGAAGAGCACAGCTTCCCCTATGAAGTGGTGAAGCAGATGGCGGAAATGGGCCTGTTCGGGCTGCCGTTCCCCGAGGAATACGGCGGAATGGGCGGGGACTATTTCGCCCTGGCGCTCGCACTGGAACAGCTTGGCCGGGTGGACCAGTCTGTCGCCATCACCCTGGAGGCGGGCGTGTCCCTCGGTGCCATGCCGGTGTACCGGTTCGGCACGGACGCGCAGAAACAGGAATGGCTGCCCATGCTGGCCTCCGGCCAGGCGCTCGCCGGGTTCGGGCTCACCGAGCCGGAGGCCGGCTCGGATGCCGGCGGCACCAAGACCCACGCCCGGCGGGAGGACGGCCAGTGGGTGATTAACGGGAACAAGGAATTCATCACCAACTCCGGAACCGACATCACCCGTCTGGTCACCGTCACCGCCGTCACCGGACAGCAGGAACGCCCCGATGGCAGCATCAAGAAGGACATCTCCACCATCCTGGTCCCCATCGACACGCCCGGTTTCAAGGCGGAAAAGCCCTACAACAAGGTGGGCTGGAACGCCTCGGACACCCACCCCCTCACCCTGAAGGACGTCCGGGTGCCGGAGGAAAACCTGCTGGGGACCGAGGGGCGCGGGTACGCCAACTTCCTGTCCATCCTGGACGAGGGCCGGATTGCCATCGCCGCCCTGGCCACCGGTGCCGCGCAGGGCTGCGTTGACCAGTCCGTCAAGTATGCCCGCGAACGCCGGGCTTTCGGCCACGAAATCGGCAAGTACCAGGCCATCTCCTTCAAGATCGCCCGGATGGAGGCCCGCGCCCACACCGCCCGCCTGGCGTACTACGACGCGGCCGCCCGGATGCTTGCCGGCAAGCCGTTCAAGACCCAGGCGGCCATCGCTAAGATGGTCGCAGGCGAGGCAGCCATGGACAATGCGCGGGATGCCACCCAGGTATTCGGCGGCTATGGCTTCATCAACGAGTTCACCGTGGCGCGCCACTACCGCGACTCCAAGATCCTTGAAGTGGGGGAGGGCACCACGGAGGTCCAGCTGATGCTGATTGCCCGCGAACTGGGACTCTAGCCGGCCCGAAAGGATCAATGATGATTGACAAGGTTGTTGCCAGCGCTGACGAAGCCGTCGCGGACATCCCCGATGGCGCCTCGCTGGCGGTGGGCGGATTCGGGCTCTGCGGGATCCCGGTGGCCCTAATCGATGCCCTCCACCGGGCCGGCACCTCGGGCCTGGAGACCGTCAGCAACAACTGCGGCGTGGATGACTGGGGGCTCGGCATCCTGCTCCGCGACGGCCGCATCCGCCGCACCATCAGCTCCTACGTGGGCGAGAACAAGGAGTTCGCCCGCCAGTACCTTGCCGGCGAGCTTGAGGTGGTGCTCACCCCGCAGGGCACGCTGGCCGAGAAGCTGCGGGCCGGCGGGGCCGGGATCCCGGCGTTCTATACCAAGGCGGGGGTTGGCACGCAGGTGTCCGACGGCGGCCTGCCGCAGAAGTACGACGCCAACGGCGGGATCGCGGTCGCCTCCGCGCCGAAGGAAGTGCGCCCCTTCGGGGGAGTGGACTACGTCCTGGAAGAGTCGCTCACGCCGGACTTCGGGCTGGTGCATGCGTGGAAGGGAGACCGCCACGGCAACCTGGTGTTCCACGCCACGGCCATGAACTTCAACCCGCTGTGCGCCATGGCAGGGCGCATCACCATCGCCGAGGTGGAGGAACTCGTGGAACCCGGCGAACTGGACCCCGAACACATCCACACCCCCGGCATCTTCGTCCAGCGGGTGGTCCTGGCCCAGGACGGGGAAAAGCGGATCGAAAAGCGGACGGTGGCACTCAACCAGGCAGGAGCATGACCATGGATCCCAACAGCCCCGACGCCCCGCGGCCAGAAGCCGTACGCCCGGAATACCGGCGTGGCGGCGAGCACCAGCCCGGACCCGGCGGAGCAGGCGCCGCCGAAACCAAAGGCTGGACGCGAAACGAGCTTGCCGCCCGGGTGGCCAAGGAACTCCGCAACGGCCAGTACGTGAACCTGGGCATCGGGATGCCCACCCTGATCCCCAACTACATCCCGGACGGAGTGGAGGTGGTGCTGCACTCGGAGAACGGGATCCTCGGCGTCGGCCCCTACCCGGCCGAGGACGCCATCGACCCCGACCTCATCAACGCCGGCAAGGAGACCGTGACCGTCAACAGGGGAGCGGCGTTCTTCGATTCGGCGACGTCCTTCGGCATGATCCGCGGCGGCCACGTTGACGTGGCCGTGCTCGGCGCCATGGAGGTGGCAGCCAACGGGGACCTCGCCAACTGGATGATCCCGGGAAAGATGGTCAAGGGCATGGGCGGGGCCATGGACCTGGTGTTCGGGGCCAAGCGGGTGATCGTGATGATGGAGCACGTCGACCGCAACGGCAACCCCAAGATCGTCCAGGAGTGCTCATTGCCGCTGACCGGGAAGGGCTGCGTGGACCGGATCATCACGGACCTGGCCGTCATCGACGTCGTGCGGGACGGCGGCGGATCGCGGCTGGTCCTGAGCGAACTGGCCCCCAACGTCTCCGTGGAGGATGTAGTGGCCGCTACCGGGGCGGACCTGTTCGAGGAAGACCGGGAACTCACGGTATGACCGGCAGCAACTCCGCGGAGGGCAACTCCGGGGTCGGCGCCGCTGCCGGCCCGCAGGTCATCGAACAGCGCGGGCTGTACTTCGATGAGCTGGAGGAGGGGCTGGTGTACGCCCACCGTCCCGGCAGGACGGTGACGGAAACGGACAACGTCCTGTTCAGCACCCTGACCATGAACACCCAGGCGCTGCACCTGGACGCCGCCTGGAGCGCCGGCCAGCCGTTCGGGCAACGGCTAATGAACTCCATGTTCACCCTGGCCACCATGGTGGGCCAGTCCGTCACCCAGCTGACCCAAGGGACCATCATTGCCCAGCTGGGCCTGACGGACGTTTCCTTCCCGCACCCGCTGTACCACGGGGACACCCTGTACACGGAGACCGTCATCACCGGCAGGAGGCTCTCGGCCTCACGCCCCGGCCAGGGCATCGTGACCATGGAACACACCGGCCGCAACCAGGACGGCGCCGTGGTGGCACGGGCCACCCGCAGCTGCCTGATGTGGACGCGGGAGGCGCATGGGAACGCACAGGGCAGCCAAAACGTCGGAGAATAGCCTTATGACCTTTGTGATGGGCCCCGCCCTGCTCTTCTGCCCCGCCGACCGTCCCGAGCGCTACCAAAAGGCCGCCGCGCGTGCGGACGCCGTCATCCTGGACCTCGAAGACGCGGTGGCGCCGGCGGACAAGCAGCGGGCCCGCGGCGCCATCCTGGCCCAACTGGGCACCACCGGCGTGGAACCCGAGCTTGAACCCAGCTGCACCATTGTCAGGGTCAACCCCGTGGGCACCGAGGACTTTGAAAAAGACCTCCACTGCCTGGCGCACACGCCCTACCGCACCGTGATGCTGGCCAAGGCGGAGTCGGCCGACCAGCTCAAGGCGCTGGAGGGATACCAGGTGATTGCGCTGTGCGAAACGGCCGTGGGCGTGCTCAACGCCCCGGCCATCGCTGCTGCCCCCAACGTCGTGGGCCTGATGTGGGGGGCCGAGGACCTGCTGGCCTCCCTGGGCGGTACGTCCAGCCGGAAGGACGACGGCGGCTACCGGGCAGTGGCGCTGCACGCCCGCTCGTCAGTCCTCCTGGCAGCGCGGGCCCACGGCAAGGAAGCAGTGGATGCCGTCTACACCAACATCCCCGACCTCGACGGGCTGGCTGCTGAAGCGGCCGACGCCGTGGCCTCCGGCTTCAGCTCCAAGGCCTGCATCCATCCCAGCCAGGCAGCCGTGGTGCGGAAGGCCTATGCGCCCTCGGCCGACGAGGTGGCAGCGGCCACGGCCCTGCTGGACGCTGCCGCGTCGGCGGGATCCGGGGTCTTCAAGTACCAGGGCAAAATGATCGACGGCCCCATCCTCAAGCACGCCCAGGAGATCGTCCGCCGCGCCGCCGTGGAGGCATAACTACCGCTGCCGTCCCTTGGGCCGGCGGAGGGACGTGGCCGGGATCGGCTCGGAAAGCAGGGTCCGCACCCAGCGGTTCCCTGTTTCGCGGAACTCCTTCCGGCTGGCGAAGCGGTAATGGAAGCTGCGCACGCGCACCCAGCGTGGCGCGGCGCCGTCGAACGGGTCCTTCCGCAGCAGCCGCAGCACCTGCCGGTCAGCGGCCAGGAGCTTGCCGAGGAAGGCGTAGAACCATTCCTCGTGGACGGTCCGCAGCGGCAGGAACCACATCAGCCAGTCCAGCCGCAGGTGGTAGGGGGCCCACTGGCGCGGGAGCCGGCGGACGTCCCCCGGCTTGCCTTTGAAGCCGTACTCGCGCCAGTCTGAACCGTCACCGGGGTCCTCGTCCAGCGTGCCCTCCACCACGATCTCGATGCGCTGTTTGGTCACTGTGCCGAAGGCCCCGTAGGCGTTGACCAGCTGCCACCGGTTGAAGCTGGCATTCATCAGCTGCCGGCGGGAGAAGAGGTTCCGCAGCGGCCAGTAGCTCAGCACCAGCAGCAGGATCGACGCCGCCAGGGTGATGGCCAGCCACCACAGCGGCGTTTCCGTCCGGGCGCCCGTGGCGGCATTCCAGTCCGCCGGGATGGCAGGTATCACGGCGTGCGCCACAGGGTCGCTGACCGCCGCGAACGCCAGCACGATCGCCATCCAGTTCAGCCAGGCGAAGTTGCCGGTGGCCACCAGCCACAGCTGGGTCAGCACGACCACCCCCGCCGCAACGCTTGCCACGGGCTGGGGGGCGAACAGCAGGAACGGCACCACCAGCTGGGCGATGTGGTTGCCCACCACCTCGATCCGGTGCAGCGGCTTGGGCAGCAGGTGGGCCTGCCGGCTCAGCGGGCCGGGCATGGGCTGGGTTTCGTGGTGGTAGTACAGGGCGGTCAGGTCGCGCCACTCCCTGCCGCCGCGGATCTTGATCATTCCCGCGCCGAACTCCAGCCGGAACACCAGCCACACGACCAGGACCAGGATGGTCCGGGGCGGATCCGTCTGGTTGGAACCGAGGAACCCAACGGTGAAGCCCGCCTCAAGGAGCAGCATTTCCCAGCCGAACCCGTAGAAGGTCTGGCCCACGTTCACGATGGACATGTACAGCAGCCACAGGGCCAGGAACGCAAGCAGGGGCACCCAGGGCGGGCCCAGCTGCGGGAGTCCGGCCACCAGCAGTGCCGATACCACCAGGCCGGCGGTGCAGACTCCGCGCAGCAGCCCGTCCGAGTACCGCCAGCGGAACAGCGTGGGCCGGCGGAAACGGGGGAACGCGGCAAGGAACCCGGGCACCGGGAGGAGGCCGCGCTCGCCGAGCAGGGCGGGGAACTGGTTCATCGTGGACAGGAACGCAACAAAATACAGTGCCGCCACACCCCGTTGCAGCACCTGGCGGGCGAACCCGTATTCCGGCGCGTCAAACCACCACAGCCAGTCCACGGATTCCACGTTACGCCCGGTCACGCGGGGGTCAAGGTGCATCATCAGGCCGGGCACGGCAGGATCGGGGGCGTCAAAGGGGCCGGACTGGTGCGGGATACTTAACCCATGCAGCCACGCAGAATCGTCCTCCTCGGATCCACTGGTTCCATCGGCACCCAGGCGATTGACGTCGTCGACGGCGCCCCGCACCTGTTCGAAGTGGTGGCCCTCAGTGCCGGGGGCGGCAACCTGGAGCTCCTGGCGCAGCAGGCGGTCCACACCGGCGCCACTGTGGTGGGGATTGCCGGCGGGGATCCTGCCCGGCTGGCATCGCTGATCAGCGACGCCGCGGCTGCGGCAGGCCGCCAGGGGTACCGGCCGGAGATCGTGGCAGGCCCGGACGCCTCCGCCCGCATCGCGGCGGTGGAAGCGGACGTGGTGCTCAACGGCATCACCGGATCAATCGGCCTGGCCCCCACCCTCGCGGCACTCAAGTCCGGAGCCACGCTGGCCCTTGCCAACAAGGAATCCCTGATCGTAGGCGGCAGCCTGGTCAAGGCAGCGGCCCGCGAAGGCCAGATAGTCCCCGTCGATTCGGAGCACTCGGCCATCGCCCAGTGCCTGCGCTCCGGCACTGCCGTTGAGGTGGACAAGCTTATCCTCACAGCTTCAGGGGGGCCGTTCCGGGGCAGGAGCCGGGAAGAGCTCCACTCCGTCACCCCCCGGGAAGCCCTGGCCCACCCCACCTGGGACATGGGCGTCATGGTCACCACCAACTCCGCCACGCTGGTGAACAAGGGCCTGGAAGTCATCGAGGCGCACCTGCTGTTCGATATTCCGCTGGACCGGATCGACGTCGTGGTGCACCCCCAGTCGGTGGTCCATTCCATGGTCCAGTTCGTGGACGGCTCCACCATCGCCCAGGCTTCCCCGCCGGACATGCGCCTGCCCATCGCGCTGGGGCTCGGCTGGCCCGCCCGGGTGCCCAACGCCGCCAGCCCCTGCGACTGGACCCAGGCCGCCGCGTGGACCTTTGAACCGCTGGACACCGAAGCTTTCCCCGCCGTCGGACTGGCCAAGGACGCCGCCAAGCAGGGGAGTACCTACCCTGCTGTCTTCAATGCGGCCAACGAGGAAGCGGTCACGGCGTTCCATGCCGGCCGGATCCGGTTCACGGACATCGTCGACACCGTGGACAGTGTGCTCAGCGAACACTCAGGTTCCTCCGGGCTGACGGTGGAATCCGTGCTGGATGCTGAAAGCTGGGCACGCGCACGGGCCCACGAACGTTTAGCAGTCAGCAGACTCTAGGAAGCAGCAGCACCTCCATGACCCCTGTCCTACTTTTCATTCTCGGCGTCGTCTTCGTCGCCCTTGGCATCGCCGTGTCCATTGCGCTCCACGAAGTGGGCCACCTGGTGCCCGCCAAGCTCTTCAAGGTCCGTGTCACCAAGTACATGATCGGGTTCGGGCCAACGCTCTGGTCTCGCCGGAAGGGCGAGACCGAGTACGGCGTGAAAGCTGTGCCGCTGGGCGGCTACGTCTCCATGATCGGCATGTACCCGCCCAACAAGGAGGACGGCTCAGTCCGGCCCTCCAGCACCGGCATGTTCCAGACTTTGGCCACCGAGGCACGTTCCATGGCCCATGAGGAAGTGGGGCCGGGCGACGAAAACCGGGTCTTCTACCGGCTGCCCGTCTGGAAGAAAGTCATTGTGATGCTGGGCGGCCCGGCCATGAACATGATCCTGGGCGTGCTGCTCACCGCCGTGCTGCTGATGGGGTTCGGTGTTGCCACGGCCACCACCACCATCTCGGACGTCTCCAAGTGCCAGGTGGCAGCGGGACAAACCGTTGATCCTGACTCCGCCGACTGCCAGCTGACGCCCGCAGCCGCGGCAGGCCTGAAGCCCAATGACACCATTACCTCCTTCGACGGCAAACCCGTCACCCGGTGGGACCAGTTGACGGAGTGGATCCGCGCGTCGGCCGGCAAGGAGGTGGCCATCACCGTGCAGCGGGACGGCCAAACGGTCTCCACCACCGTGACGCCGGTGCTGTCGGCCCGGCCGGTCATCGGAACCGACGGGCGCCAGGCCACCGACGCCGCCGGCAACCTCCAGTACCAGGACGTCGGATTCCTTGGTATCGGTGCGCAGACCGCACTGGTGCCCCAGCCGGCGTCGACCGTCCTGCCCATGGCGGGGGAGAACATCCGCCAGGTGGCCGGTGTGGTCCTCAACCTGCCTGCCCGCGTAGTGGGGGTGGCCAAAGCTGCGTTCAGCGAAGAGCCGCGCGACCCCAACGGCCCCATCAGCGTGGTGGGCGTCGGACGGGTGGCAGGCGAGGTGGCAGCCATGGAGGCTGTTCCGATGCAGTCCCGGGTGGCAACCCTCGTTGGCCTGCTGGCCGGCCTGAATTTCGCCCTCGCGGTGTTCAACCTCGTCCCGCTCCTGCCGCTGGACGGCGGGCACGTTGCCGGCGCCCTGTACGAGGGCGCCCGGCGCAGGGTGGCGAAGCTGCGCGGACGGCCGGACCCGGGGGCGTTCGACATTGCCAAACTGCTTCCCGTCACCTATGTGGTCGCAGCCCTGTTGATGGGCATGAGTGCGCTGTTGATCTACGCGGACATCGTCAAGCCGGTCAATTTGTTCGGCTGATCGGCCCCTAATGGTTGACTACAAGAAATCAGTCAAATCTGATTGATTGATAGGTATCAACCATCTATGGTTGAGGTATGTTCGTCATGACCATCGACCAGCGGGGAAGCACTGGAGACCAGGACCGCGTACCGGCCCTGCTCGAACAGCTGGCACGCCTCGAACTGCCGGGAACGGACAAGCCCATCTTCGACCGCTCCGTGGGGGATGAAGTCCAAGGCGTCGTGCGGGACGCGGCCGCCGTGGTGGAGATAGCCCTGCACGCGCTCCGCGGCGGACGCTGGTACGTCGGAATCGGCGTCGGAACTGTAGCCCTGCCACCCCATGCCAGCCCCCGGGAAGGCACGGGAACGGCCTTCGTTGCCGCCCGCCGGGCGGTTGAGCTTGCCAAAGGAGCCGGCTCCCAGGTGCCGCTGTCAGTGGTGCCCGGCATTATGGCTGGGGAAGCGGCCAGGGGCGCCGCCGGGGAAGGAGTGCAGGCATGCGCCAATGCGGAAGCGGTGCTCAGGCTGCTCGGCAGGCTCGTCCAGGACCGTACGCAGGCCCAGTGGCGGGTAGTGGATGCCCTGCGCCGCCTGGGCACCCCCGGGCAGCGGCAGGGCCGGCACGGAAGCCAGAAGCACGTGGCTCTTGAACTCAGAATCTCGGAACAATCGGTGAGCCGAACCGTCATCCGCTCCGGGTGGCAGGAAGAATGGGCAGCCAGGCCGGCCGCGTCCATGCTTCTTGGGTATGCCGACTCCCGGCTCGGCCAAGCCCCGGAGGACGCTCCGGGCCGGAAGGAAGCCCCGGCCGGCCAGGAGCCGGCGAACAGGACTGAAGGAGACAGGTGACCGCACTGTGGGTGGCAGTGGCCTTGGTAATGGCAGGTTTCGCCGGCTGGCCGGTGACTGCGCTGGTCTTCAGGCTCGCCCGGACCATCGACGACAAGGCCGATGCCGCCAAGGCCGCCGAGGATGCCCGGGCGGCTGAAGAGGACCCCTCGGCTGACGTCACCCTGGACCCCGTCCCGGACGCCGGGGGCGGAGGCGGCGGCCAGGCGGTGGACAACGAGCTGACCGCCCCTCCCGGCCGGACGCCGTCGAACGCCCCCGCGGCCGGAGCTGCCGCACCCAGCCAGCGCATCCTGCGCGGCGGGGCCATCATCGGCGTACTGGAGCGGCTGGGGGTGTGCCTGGCCATCCTCACCGGCCAGCCCGTGGCCATCGCCTACATCGTTGCCATCAAGGGCCTGGGCAGGTTCGCTGAACTGAAGGAGACGCCGGTAGCCGCCGAGCGTTTCATCATTGGGACCCTCACTTCCATGCTCTGGGCGGCCGGCACTGCTGCAGCGGTCAAAGTCCTCTTCCTGCACTGACCGCAGCCCGCGGTGCAGGCGTGTGCTCCGCCCCGGCACGTCCTCCGGCATGGGAGATGGGGACGGTACCAGGCCGGCCATGGAGATAGGGTAGCGGTATGACAGTTTTTGCCGTTGAGTACGTTTATGCCGCCAACTCCACTGAAACCCGCAACGAGGTCCGCCCCGCGCACCGGGAATGGACAGGCAGGCTGGCGCAGGACAGCGTCATCGTGGCCAGCGGACCCTACGGCGACGGCGCCGGTGCCCTGCTGATCTTCAAGGCATCAGACGAAGCCGCCCTTAACTCGATCCTCAAGCAGGATCCTTTCGCCCAAGCCGGCGTGATTGCCGGAACCCGCATCACGGAATGGTCCCCGGTAACCGGCATGCTGGCCGGGATCGCCGCGTAGCCGCTTTTCTACCCTTTCAACTCAAGGAGTCCACGTGACCTCGGTCAGCCTGGGAATGCCGTCAGCACCACCGCCCGTCCTTGCCCCCCGCCGCAAGACGCGCCAAATCAAAGTCGGCTCGGTAGGCGTCGGATCTGATTTCCCCATCAGCGTGCAGTCCATGACCACCACGCCCACAACGGACATCAACGCCACCCTGCAGCAAATCGCCGAACTCACGGCGTCCGGCTGCGACATTGTGCGCGTGGCCTGCCCCTCCGCCGACGATGCCGAGGCGCTGCCCATCATCGCCCGGAAGTCCCAGATCCCCGTCATCGCGGACATCCACTTCCAGCCGAAGTACGTCTTCGCGGCCATCGAGGCCGGGTGCGCGGCAGTGCGCGTGAACCCCGGAAACATCCGCAAATTCGATGACCAGGTAAAAGAAATCGCCGCCGCGGCCAAGGACCACGGAACCTCCATCCGCATCGGGGTCAACGCAGGATCCCTGGAGCCGGGAATCCTCAAGAAGTACGGCAAGGCCACCCCGGAGGCGCTGGTTGAATCGGCAGTCTGGGAAGCTTCGCTCTTCGAGGAGCACGGCTTCCACGACTTCAAGATTTCCGTGAAGCACAACGACCCCGTAGTCATGGTGGCCGCCTACGAAATGCTCGCCGAAAAGGGCGACTGGCCCCTCCACCTGGGCGTCACCGAAGCCGGGCCTGCCTTCCAGGGCACCATCAAGTCCGCCACCGCGTTCGGAGCACTCCTCTCCCGGGGCATCGGCGATACCATCCGGGTGTCCCTTTCCGCGCCGCCGGTGGAGGAAATCAAGGTAGGCAACCAGATCCTCCAATCGCTGAACCTGCGGCCCCGCAAACTTGAAATCGTGTCCTGTCCTTCCTGCGGCCGCGCCCAGGTGGACGTGTACACCCTGGCCGAGCAGGTCACTGCCGGGCTGGAAGGGATGGAGATCCCGTTGCGCGTGGCGGTCATGGGCTGCGTCGTGAACGGGCCCGGTGAGGCGCGCGAGGCTGACCTCGGTGTCGCCTCCGGCAACGGCAAGGGGCAGATCTTCGTTAAGGGCGAGGTCATCAAGACTGTTCCCGAGAGCGCAATTGTTGAGACACTGATCGAAGAGGCTATGCGTATCGCGGAAGAGATGGGGGAGGCCGATGGCGAAGATGCTGTCAAAGGTAGCCCCGTGGTTAGCGTCTCGTAGGGACGCGGCAGACCCCGCGGGGCTTTCCGTCCGCATCCTGGACGGCCAGGATACCCCGGCGCTGACACTGCTGGCCCAGCGGGATCCGGTGACCAACGTCTTCATCCTCTCGCATCTCCGGGCCACGGGGACGGCGGCGCCCACCAGCGGTGGGGCCGGGGTCATTGGGGTTTTCGACGACGGCATCCTCACGGGCGCGTGCTGGGCCGGAGCCAACCTGGTTCCGGTTCAGCTTGATCCCGCCCTTGCCCCGCTGGTGGCGGAGGCCGCCAACACTTCCGGGCGCCGGTATGCGTCCGCTTTTGGGCCTGCTGACGCGGTGCTCGCACTCCATACCCAACTCGCCGGGCTGGGCCACCGGGCCCATGAGGTCCGGGACGACCAGCCCCTGATGGTTATTGAGGGGCCGGCGTTGGTACAGCCCAACCCCGGACTGGCCCTGGGCAACCTCGCCGATTTCGACCGCATCCTGCCCGCCTGCGCCGCAATGTTCGAGGAAGAGGTAGGTTATTCGCCCTACCTGGGCGGCAGGGAGTTCTACAGCCGCCGCGTGGAGGGCCTCATCAGGCAGGGGCACTCCATGGTCCACCTCAACGACCAGGGGGACGTGGTGTTCAAGGCGGAGCTTGGGGCGGTCACGGACCACGTCACCCAGGTCCAGGGCGTGTGGATGAACCCGGTCTTCCGTGGCCAGGGGCTCAGTGCCGGCTACATGTCCGCCGTGGTGGAAAAGGCCCAGCAACTGGCCCCCGTGACCAGCCTCTACGTCAACGGATTCAACACCAGGGCGCGGTCCACCTACGAACGCGTAGGCTTCCGCCAGGTGGGCACCTTCGCTACAGTTCTCTTCTAGCCGGCGATCACCGGCAGTACGCAGAATATTGGGGGAAATTTGAAGACGTCGGTGCTGGGAACTTTCGCGGTCTCTGTCCTTCTTGCCACAGCAGTCTCCGCCTGTGGTGGAACACCCGAACCGAAAGCGGCCGGGTCCACACCCGCAGCCCCTGCCGGCCCCGCCACAACTGTTGCCGCCGCCCCCACGCCATCCCCATCCCCGACAGCCAAGGCGTATACCGCCGGAGAACTCGCGGCCATCGTCGGGCAGGTGAGGGACGCCGCCGACCGGAGGCTGACCGTCCTGCCCAGCGCAGACATTGCCACCACGCTGGAGCAAACGAAGGCAATGCTTTCCTCCATCGACGTCAAGCCGGCCGAGTGCAAGGAACTCGCAGCCTCGAGTACTGTCCCGTCCGTCGATGGTGCCGCCATGGCCGTGGGCATGAGCACCGACGCTGCCACGGGGGCCGTCACTGCGCTGTCCCTGGTGTCCGGCCTGGACCAAAGCTTCCTTGCCAGGCTCAAGGGCCAGCAGGACCAGCTGGCAACGTGCTCCTCAATGACAATGACGGCCTCGGGCATGGAGGTGGCCGTCACCGTCACGGCGCTGCAGGGAGTCAGCAGCCGTCCCGGCACCATTGCCTACCGCACCGACACCGCGTTGCCCGATGGGCAGAAGCAGTCCACGGTCACGGCGCAGGTTGTCCAGCAGGGCGTAGTGCTTACCTCGGTGGCTTCCGGCGGCGCCAGCGAGGCAGACGCCGTGCAGCGCGCGGGGGCGCTCCTCGAATCGGCCGGTGCGCTGGTCAAGTAAACACCCGGCGGCTGAAGAACAATGTGCGTCAATCGCAGGCAAGCGGATTCCAAAAAATAAAAACTCTTGTCAAACGTGCGCACGATCACATAAGTTCGATCTAGCTGCGCTGGAAGTGGGGTGGGCGGTCTCACCAGTCCTCACCAGTACTAAGGCGATAACGGCGTCGAGCCACGCCCGGATGCGATGACCAGCCCTATTGGGGGGCCAGGGGCTTTGCATTCCCGGGCGTGGCTCTACTGTTTTCCCGGCGTGGCCCTGGGCGGCTGCGGCCCGCCAGTCCGTACCGTTCGTTCCCTGCCGGTAGATTAGTACCCAGACGAATTGTCCGGCCCTGCTGACCCAGCACTTCCCCAGAAACGGATACCACCCGTGGTCCTACGACTGTCCCAGCTTTTCCTGCGCACGCTGCGCGAAGACCCCGTCGATGCCGAGGTCGCCAGCCACAAACTCCTGGTCCGCGCCGGCTACATCCGCCGCGCCGCCCCCGGCATCTACACCTGGCTGCCGCTGGGGCTCAGCGTCCTGCGCAAGGTCGAGGAGATCATCCGCCAGGAAATGGCCGCCATCGGTGCCCAGGAAGTCCACTTCCCCGCCCTGCTGCCCCGGGAACCGTATGAGGCCACCAACCGCTGGACCGAGTACGGCGAAGGATTGTTCCGGCTGCAGGACCGCAAGGGCGCAGACTACCTGCTGGCCCCCACGCACGAGGAGATGTTCACACTCCTGGTCAAGGACCTGTACTCGTCCTACAAAGACCTGCCGCTGAGCCTCTACCAGATCCAGAACAAGTACCGCGACGAGGCGCGCCCCCGCGCGGGACTCCTCCGCGGCCGCGAATTCATCATGAAGGACTCCTACTCCTTCGACGTGGACGACGCCGGCCTGGACGCCAGCTACGCCGCGCACCGCGCCGCCTACCTGAAGATCTTCGAACGCCTGGGGCTCGAGGTTGTGCCGGTCGCGGCCACCGCCGGCGCAATGGGCGGGTCCAGGAGCGAGGAATTCCTGTTCCCCACCGAGATCGGCGAGGACACCTTCGTCCGCTCCGCAGGCGGCTACGCGGCCAATGTGGAGGCCGTGACCACGGTGGTTCCCGAGGAGATCGACTTCACCAACGCCCCGGCTGCGGAGGTCCTGGACACCCCGGACACCCCCACCATCGAGACCCTGGTTGCCGCGTCCAACCAGATCGCCCCGCGCGCGGAGGCCGACGGCGGCGCCTGGACGGCCGCCGACACGCTTAAGAACGTGGTCCTCGCCGTCACCCTGCCCACGGGTGAGCGGCAGCTGGTGGTCATTGGCGTCCCGGGCGACCGGGCCGTCGACCTCAAGCGCGTCGAAGCGAACATTGGCTCGTTCCTGCCCATCGCGGGCGAGATCGGACTCGAGCAGGCCGGCGAGGAGGACCTGAAGAAGCAGCCGCTGATCGTCAAGGGCTACCTGGGACCGGGCCTTACCCTGGACCAGGCACTTCTCGGCGCCGAAAGCGCAACAAAGCTCCTGTACCTGGTGGACCCCCGGGTGGTTCGCGGAACCGCCTGGATCACCGGCGCGAACCAGCCCGGCAAGCACGTCTTCGGCCTCGTGGCAGGCCGTGACTTCACCTGGGACGGCGTCATCGAGTGCACCGAAGTCCGCGCCGGCGATCCCTCTCCGGACGGCTCCGGCCCCCTGGAAACCGCCCGCGGCATCGAAATGGGCCACATTTTCCAGCTGGGCCGCAAGTACGCCGAAGCGCTGGACCTGAAGGTGCTCGACCAGAACGGCAAGCAGGTGGTGGTCACCATGGGTTCGTACGGCGTCGGTGTCACCCGTGCCGTGGCCGCGCTGGCTGAGGCCAACCATGACGAGCGCGGACTGGTCTGGCCCCGCACCGTGGCCCCTGCCGATGTGCACGTGGTGGCCGTGGGCCGGGGTGAGGAGATCTTCCAGGCAGCGGAGAAGCTCTCGGCAGACCTTGAAGCAGCAGGCCTTTCAGTCATCTACGACGACCGCCCCAAGGTCTCGCCCGGCGTGAAGTTCGGCGACGCGGAACTGGTGGGCGTCCCCACCATCCTGGCAGTGGGCCGCGGCCTGGTGGACGGCGTGGTGGAGATCAAGGACCGCCGCAGCGGTGAGGCCGAGAACATCGAGGTGGACAAAGCCGTCGACTACGTGGTCAACGCCGTCCGCAACCAGTGATCTCCGGCTTCGAGTCGATCCAGCTCACCACGATCATCCTGATTGTGGTGGCTGGATTCGCAGCCGGCTGGGTTGACGCGGTGGTGGGCGGCGGAGGACTCATCCAGCTTCCGGCGCTGCTCCTGGTGTCCGGCATCGCGCCCGTCCAGGCGCTTGCCACCAACAAGATGGGCTCCATTTTCGGAACCGCCACCAGCGCCGCCACGTACTACCGGAGGGTGGGGCCGGACCTCCGGACGGCCGTCCCGATGGCCGTCATTGCCCTGGCGGGCAGCTTCGGCGGAGCCAGCCTGGCGGCCACCCTGCCGGCCGGGGTCTTCAAGCCCATCATCGTGGTGGCGCTGGTCGCCGTCGCGCTCTTCACCGCCCTGAAACCGAATGTCGGTGAGCTGACGGCGCTCCGGCACGCGGGCCACCGCCACTACGTCGTCGCCTGCCTCATCGGTGCCGTGATCGGCTTCTACGACGGACTCATCGGGCCCGGGACGGGATCCTTCCTGGTCATCGCCCTGGTGTCCGCCATGGGATACGCCTTCCTGGAGGCCAGTGCCAAGGCAAAAATCGTCAACATGGCCACCAACGCCGGGGCGCTGCTGTTCTTTGCCCCGCACGGGTCCATCCTGTGGGGGATCGGCCTGGTCCTCGGCGCGGCGAACATGGCCGGCGGCTACCTCGGTGCCCGGACCGCGGTGCAGCAAGGCAGCAAGTTTGTGCGGGTGGTCTTCCTTGTGGTCGTCGCGGCTTTGATCCTCAAACTCGGCTACGACGTCTGGCAGGAAAACTTCGCCTGACCCCTGGCCAGGACTCGTCCTCGTGGCACTCGCCCGCCCGGCGTAGCATGCAGGTATGGCACACGGCGATGACGAGTATGCCGCGGCACTGGCGGCCGCAGCAAGGCACTCGCAGGCCTGGCTGGCCAGCCTCCGGCACCGCCCCGTGGGACCAAGGCTGCATGCGTCAGACCTTGGCGGGGTGTTCGGTGGTCCGTTGCCCGAAGCGGGCGTGCCGGCCGCTGAAGTGATCGACTTCCTGGCCACGAACGCCGAGCCCGGACTGATGGCAATGCCCTCCGGCCGGTTCTTCGGCTGGGTCATCGGCGGCACCCTGCCTGCCGCCCTGGCGTCCGACTGGCTGGTCAGCGCCTGGGACCAGAACGCAGGACTCCGCTACGCCACCCCAGCCACCGCCGCCATCGAGGAAGCCGCCGGACAGTGGGTACTGGAATTGCTGGGCCTGCCGTCCGGAGCCGATGTCGGATTCGTTACCGGCGCCACCATGGCAAATTTCACGGGGATGGCTGCTGCCCGCTGGCGGTTGCTGGCCGACGCCGGCTGGGACCTTGACCGCGACGGGCTCTCCGGTGCACCACGCATCCGCTGCTTTGTGGGCCGCGAACGGCATGACACCGTTGACCTTGGCCTGCGCTACCTGGGCCTTGGACGGCCGGCGCAGGTCGACGCTGACGGCCAGGGCCGCCTTGATCCCGAAGCACTCGATGCCGCCCTTGCTTCCGGGAGCGGTCCGGCGCTGGTGTGCCTCCAGGCCGGCAACCTGCACTCGGGCGCCTTCGATCCCTTTCCCGAAGCCATCGCCGTGGCGCGCAAACATGGCGCTTGGGTCCACATCGATGGCGCCTTCGGCCTGTGGGCGGCTGCCGCGCCGGACCTGCGGCACCTCACCCAGGGGTTTGAAGAAGCGGACTCCTGGGGCACGGATGCCCACAAGACCTTGAACGTTCCCTATGACTGCGGCATTGCCATCGTCCGGGACCCGTCTGCACTGCGGGCCGCGATGGGACTGCACGCGAGCTACTTGGTGCACGACGCCGAAGGCCCCGGAGATCCTTTCGAGAAGGTCCCGGAGCTGTCCCGCCGCGCGCGGGGAGTGCCGGTATGGGCGGCCCTGAAAAGCCTGGGCCGGGACGGTGTGGCGGCCCAGGTGGGCGGCCTGGCCGCTGCGGCCAGGGCCATCGCTGCGGGGCTGGCGGCACTGGACGGGGTGGAGGTCCTCAACGACGTCGGCTACACCCAGGTGTGCCTGGCGTTCGGGGACGATGCCACCACCCGGGCGGTCACCGCCCGCATCATCGAGGAGGGAAAGGTCTGGATGTCCGGTTCGCGCTGGCAGGACCGGGACATCCTCCGGGTGTCGGTGAGTAACTGGCACACGGCGGGCGAGGACGTGGCCACGGCAGTGGACGCTGTCCGGTCAGCGCTGGCCGCCGTGAAGGACCCGGCCTAGAGGACTCCTGGGCCCGCCGGGCGTCCGGACCGCGTGTGGTGCCGGACTGCCCCGGGCGGTGCCGGACCTTATCCGTCCTGTCCGGGCTCGGGAAGGGAATGTGGGTGGGGAAGGCCGGCCAGGGTGTTCCCGGCGAGGGTGCTGGCTACCCAAAGCGAGCGGGCCAGGTCTCCCCGGTGCCCGTTCCGGAAATACCACAGCGCGTTGTCAACTTCCCTGGCGATGGCCCATTCCCGGGCCGCGTCCGGGTCCAGCCCTGCGGCGGCACTGAAGTTCTGGCAGCGCTCCACCAGCGCAGGACCCGGCAGGGCAGCAGGGAGGTCTTTGAGGCGGTTCCACAGCAGCGGAGCAACCGCGAACCCGGCCTCGCCGACCATGGGCTGGGGGTCGATCGCCGCGTAGCCGGCCGAAGTTGCCCCCGCTGTCCCCGGCCGCGCCAGGACGTTGTCGAAATGCAGGTCCGTGTGGACCAGGACATCGTATGCGGACCTGCGTCCCACCGCGCCGCGCTTCTGGCACACCTCCAGGGCCGCCTCCAACAGCCACCTGGGAAAAGGACGGCCCAGTAGATCCCAGTCAGCGGGCAGGTCGTCGCTCCATTGCTCAGCCCGGGCGGCTATGTGGCTGAATTCCTGCCACTCCGGGCGGTGGTCCGGGACCAGCCCCAATTCCCGTACCAGCCCGCCCCACACGTGCACGGCTTCATCGACCGGCAGGGCGGCCAGCGAGCGGCCGCCCTCAAGGCGCTCCAGCAGCATGGCGCACGACGCGCCGTCCGAGGCCAGCAGGAGAACGGCGCCGCGGCCGCCCCAGAGCGCCAGTGCATGCCGCTCCACCTGGGCCTCGTCATGCGGGAAAGCGATTTTGAGGGCTGCGGGGGATCCGTCGTCCTGCCGCACCGGGACCACGAGGCCGCCGTGGCCGCTCCACGGGAAGCTTCCTGGCTCCAGGTCCACCTCCAGGTGCCACTGCTCCAGGCGATCGGCCAGCAGGCCAGGCAGGCCGCCAAGCCAGTCCCGGCCGGCGCTGCTGCGTGCATAGCGGGCAGCGAGCCTGGGCGGGATGGGGACCGCGGGCACCACGGGGCGTGGCACTGCGGGATCAGACAACACCGGAAGCGCCGAGCAGGTTGCCGATCATGAACGTCGCCGCCAGCGCGAGGGCCCCGCCCACCACCACCCGTACTGCTGCCCGGGTCTTCGACCCGCCGCCGATCCAGGCCCCGAGGGCGCCGGTCAACGCCAGGGCCACCAGTACCGAGATGAACGTAAGTGGTACCCGGATGCCCGGCGGCGGCAACAGGATGGCCAGCATGGGCAGGATGGCCCCGATGGTGAAGGCGATTGCCGAGGCAAAGGCGGCATGCCAGGGGCTGACGATGTCAGCTTCGTCGATGTTGAGTTCGGCAGACAGATGCGCCGCCAGGACGTCGTGGGCCGTCAGTTCCTTGGCAACCTTGGCCGCCGTTTCGGCGGTGAGGCCCTTCTCCTGGTAGATGGCGGCCAGCTCCGCCAGTTCAGCTTCCGGATCCTCGGCCAGCTCACGCCGTTCCTTCTCGATCAGCGCCCGCTGGCTGTCGCTCTGGCTGCTGACGGAAACGTACTCACCCAGCGCCATGGACACTGCCCCGCCCACCACACCGGCCACACCCGCGGTGAGGATGGGGGCCACCTCAGGAGTGGCCCCGGCAACGCCCACCACGATCGCGGCAACCGAGACGATGCCGTCGTTGGCGCCCAGGACACCGGCACGCAGCCAGTTAAGCCGGTGCGCAGTGTCGTCACCGTGCGGTTCCGCCTGGGGGTGCCGGCCCAGGCCCCGGCCCGCTGCCGTGGGTTCCGGACGTCCGGCCGGTTCGTCCGCATTCATCCCTTCAGCAAACCATCCCGGCCCGCCCAACGCCACCCTACCGGAGGCCTTCCCTGCGGGACTGCGCCAAGGGCCGGAAAGCTGCGCGGTTGCGGACCGGGTTCAGGATGCAACGGACGACGACGGCCGGGGTCCGGCGGGAAGCCCAGGCAATTGGCCTGCGTCCAGGGTGAGGCCCGGAACGGGGCCCGGATCCGCACCCCACCGAAGGGTGCGGGCGGCGGCTGACCGAAGGGCTGCCAGCGCCCACTTCCGGTCCTGGCCCTGCGCAGCCGCCACCAAATCGCCATAGGCCACCACCGTGGCCGCCTCAAGCCTGCCCAGCGCCGCCGCCGGGGCAGCCAGGAAACCGGGATCAAGGACGTACCCGGGCTGTTGCGGTACCTCCGTACCGCAGGCCAGCCGCAGGCGTTCCACCGCCGCGGCAGCCAGTTCCTTGTGCGCACCCAGGAATTCCGACGCCGGGCCGGCGTCGGCGGGTGCGAGGCGGGGGAGCGCTGCCTGGTAGCCGTAGACGGCCTGCTGTTCGGCGGACACGGCGGCGGCCAATGCGGCGGGGGATGAAACAGCGGGAGCCGGCGCGGCAGCCCGGGCAGGTGGGGACGGGCACGGCGACGCAGGCTGTGCTGTTGCCTGGACCTCGGTGCCGGGTCCTGCCGCCTCCGGCGGCACGGGAACCCCGGCTGCGGAAGCCAACTGGGCGGCGGCGAGGAGCTGTGCGGTGCCGGTGCCGGCCAAAAGCCGGGCCATGCCGCCGTCGGCCGTCTCCGCGTCCTTGAGGCGGGCTGTCCCGCTGACGGCCAGGGCCCGGACCAGCTCGGCGGTGTTTTGCGGACCGGCGTCTGCGGACGGCGTCGCCGCTGCCGGTGGCGGGGACGCCTCCGTGGGTGCGGACGGGGACCCGGACGCGGGGGCCAACAGGGCCCTGGCCTGAATGGTCAGCAAGGTCACAACAGGGCCCAGCGCAGTGGATTGGCTGGTGTCTGCTGATGCAAGGGCCAATCCTGCAGTGCGCATTTCCAGGACCGCACTGAGGGCCGCCGCCCGGGCCCGCTCGGAAAACGGCGGCTCGGCAGGGACAGGTCTTTCCGCGGGAATCAGGGCAAAACCGAGGCTCAGGACAACCAGGGCGGCAAGGGCAAGGACGGCATATCGGAACGGGCGCATGCCGTGCTTGGGGTCCGGGCGGCGGTCTTTCACAACAGACCATGGTGTCACGCTGAGGGGGCACCCGGGTGCACCACTGGGCCGGTAAAATAGCTACGCTAGTAAACACCACATCATCTATAGGGAGGGCGGCCGGCATCGTGAGCAATGCAGAAGCCACAGCTTCACCAGACGACACCGGTACGGGAAGCGGATCCGCGCCGGCCCACAATCCCGAAGCCGCCCGGCTCCGGGCCCTCCTGGAACCCGCCGTACAGGCCAACCGCCTGTACCTTGAGGACGTAGCCATCATCCCCGGCTCCCACCGCGTGGTCCACGTGGTGGTGGACCTGCCGCAGGAAGAGACCGGCGGAGTCAGCCTGGACGTCATTGCGGACATCTCCAAGGTGCTCTCCGATGTCCTGGACAACGACCCCAACGACGACGGCCGCCCCTATGACCTCGAAGTGTCCTCACCCGGCGTCGGGCGTCCCCTCACCGAACCCCGGCACTGGCACCGCGCCCGCGGCCGGATGGTCAAGGTCAACGTCATCCAGGGCGAAAACGTCACCGGCCGCATCCAGGCCGTGGACGGCGGGGGAGTGACGCTCATCCCCGAAGTGCCCGTCAAGAAGGGCATGAAGCCCCGGCAGGGCGAACCAGTAACGCTTCCTTTCGACAGGATCCGCAACGGAAAAGTCGAGATCGAATTCAGCCACCTCCCGGAGGATGGTCTGGAACCTGAACACAATGGACCTTCCGAGGAGGCCTGATGGATATTGACATGAGCGCACTGAGACTTTTGGAGCGTGAGCGTGAAATCCCGCTGGACCTCCTGATCCCCACCATCGAGCAGGCGCTCCTGGTGGCGTATCACAAGTCGCCCGGCGCCTTCGAAAAAGCGCGCGCCGAACTCGACCGCAAGAGCGGCCACGTCACCATCTGGGCTGTCGAAATTGACGACGACGGCGCCCCCATCGGTGAATTCGAGCACACCCCCGAAGGCTTTGGCCGCATCGCCGCAAGCACCGCACGGCAGATCATCCTGCAGCGGCTCCGCGACGTCGAGGACGACAACGTCCTGGGCGAATTCAAGGGCCGTGAGGGCGAACTGGTATCCGGCACCATCCAGCAGGGAAACAACCCGCACATGATCCAGGTCAACCTTGGATCGCTGGAGGCGCTCCTGCCGCCGCCCGAACAGGTTCCCGGTGAAAAGTACATCCACGGCAACCGGCTCCGCGCCCTGGTCATTGACGTGCACCGCGGCACCAAGGGCCCGTCCGTGACGCTGTCCCGCTCGCACCCGGGCCTGGTCCGTAAGCTCTTCGAACTCGAAGTACCCGAAATCGCCGACCATTCGGTGGAAATCGTGGCGCTGGCCCGCGAAGCCGGGCACCGCACCAAGATTGCCGTGAAGGCCAACACGCCGGGGATCAACGCCAAGGGCGCCTGCATCGGTGAAATGGGCTCCCGCGTCCGCGCCGTCATGAACGAACTGAACGACGAAAAGATCGACATCGTCGACTTCAGCGAGAACCCGGCAACCTTCATTGCCAGCGCCCTGTCGCCGTCGCGCGTGAATTCGGTCACCATCACGGACGAGGCCACGCGCTCCGCCCGGGTCGTGGTCCCGGACTACCAGCTGTCCCTGGCCATCGGCAAGGAGGGCCAGAACGCCCGCCTGGCGGCCAAGTTGACCGGGTGGCGCATCGACATCGTCTCCGACGCCGCGGGCAACCGCGATAAGTGAGGTCCGGCCCGGGCGGCTGATGCAGCGCAGCAGCCGCCCGGTTTCGGGCATAACGGCCTGAAGGGGCTAGAATAGACAAGACCGCGCCTAACGGCCGGCAGCCGTGTGCCTTGGGCGTGCTCGTTTCCGTGACTGCGGAGGCGGACAACCTCTGGCCAGCAGAAAGAACGTCAGGACGATGACCGTGGCAGAAGTGCTTTCCACCGGGAATCAGCCCCAGCGTACCTGCATCGGATGCCGGAAAAAGGGCCCGCGGTCGCAGTTGCTCCGGCTCGTCGCCGAAGGCAGCGGGTCAACCGCTGTCCTGGTGGATGAACGACGCCGGATGGCTGGCCGGGGTGCATGGCTGCACCCCAGCACATCGTGCCTGGCTCTGGCGATCAAGCGGCGAGCCTTCGGACGTGCCCTCCAGGGCGCAACCGGGACCGCCGCCGTCGAACACCGGGTCACGTCAGGCCCGAACGTTGACGCCGCCCCGGTGGCTGCAACACCAACCGTCCAACCTGAAAGCGGGTCAGAAATCTGATGGAAACCCGATGAGTTCCCAGCGATGAGTGCGTAACGATGACAACTTTGTTGCGCTCTGCAATGGGCCCCTTCGCATCAACAGCGGCTGGGGTCCGCAGTAAGAAGTAGACGGTTCGTGCCTGGCTCGGTGCGGACCGAGACAGGAGAAATGTGGCCAAGGTCCGCGTACATGAGCTCGCCAAAGAGCTCGGTATAACTTCCAAAGATGCAGTAACCAAACTGCAGGAACTGGGCGAATTCGTTCGCTCCGCCTCGTCAACCATCGAGGCCCCCGTTGTGCGGAAACTGCGCAACGCCTTCCCCGACGCTGCCGCAAAGTCGGCGGCACCGGCCGCAGCGCCCGCCGCTGCCCCCAAGGCACCCGCCCCCGCAACAGGCAACCGTCCTTCAGCACCGGCTCCCGGCCCGGCTGCGCCCAAGGAGCCGGCCCCCAAGGCAGAGGCGCCGGCTCCGGCAGCCCCCGCCGAGCCGGCAGCGAAGGCAGCCGCACCGGCAGCCCCGGCTCCCGCAGCCCCGGCAGCACCGTCTGCGGGTGCTCCGTCCACCGGTGCCAAGCCCGGTGCACGTCCGGCCCCCAAGGCCGAGACCCCTGCTCCGTCCGCACGTCCGGGTGGTTCAACGCCCGGTGGTTCCGGTCCCCGTCCCGGCGGTCCCCGTCCGGGCAACAACCCCTTCGCCACCTCACAGGGCATGCCCCGTGGCCGCGGCGGAGACGGTGACCGCGCCCCGCGTCCCGGCAACAACCCGTTCGCCACGTCCCAGGGCATGCCCCGTCCGGGCGGCGGCCGCGACGGCGACCGCCCCGGTGGTCCCCGTCCCGCAGCCGGTGCCGGCGGACCGCGTCCCGGTGGGCCGCGTCCCGCAGCCGGTGCCGGTGGTCCCCGCCCCGCCGCAGGCGCAGGCGGACCCCGTCCGGGTGCACCGCGTCCCGGCGGTCCCCGTCCCACTCCCGGCATGATGCCCAACCGCACTGAGCGTCCCGCACCGGCAGGTGCAGGCCGTCCCGGCGGCGGCCGCGGTCCCGGACGCCCCGGTGGCGCTCCCGGTACCGGTGGTCCCGGTGGCGGCGGTGCTCCCGCCGGCGGCGGCTTCGGCAAGGGCGGCCGCGGCCGCGGCGGCACCCAGGGTGCCTTCGGCAAGGGCGGCGCAGGCCGTGGCAAGCAGCGCAAGTCCAAGCGCGCCAAGCGCCAGGAACTTGAGCAGATGAGTGCCCCGTCGCTGGGTGGCGTGAGCGTACCCCGCGGCGACGGCAACACCGTCATCCGCCTTCGCCGTGGCTCGTCCATCACGGACTTTGCCGACAAGATCGAGGCAAACCCCGCCGCACTGGTCACCGTGCTGTTCCACCTCGGTGAAATGGCCACCGCGACCCAGTCGCTGGACGAAGACACCTTCGCCCTGCTCGGCGAGGAGCTGGGCTACAAGCTCCAGGTCGTTTCGCCGGAAGACGAAGAGCGCGAGCTGCTCTCCAGCTTCGACATCGACTTTGACGCCGAACTCGAAGCCGAAGGCGACGAGGAACTGGAAGCACGTCCTCCAGTAGTCACCGTCATGGGCCACGTCGACCACGGTAAGACCCGGCTGCTCGATGCCATCCGCAAGTCCGACGTCATGGCGGGCGAACACGGCGGCATCACCCAGCACATCGGTGCCTACCAGGTCACGCACAGCCACGAAGGCACCGACCGGAAGATCACCTTCATCGATACCCCGGGCCACGAGGCGTTCACCGCCATGCGTGCCCGTGGTGCCAAGGTCACCGACATCGCCATCCTGGTGGTCGCAGCGGACGACGGCGTTATGCCGCAGACCGTTGAGGCCCTCAACCACGCCCAGGCGGCCAACGTGCCGATCGTCGTGGCCGTGAACAAGATCGACAAGGAAGGCGCCAACCCGGAGAAGGTCCGCGGCCAGCTGACCGAGTACGGCCTGGTTCCCGAGGAATACGGTGGCGACACCATGTTCGTGGAGGTCTCTGCCCGCCAGAACCTCAACATCGACGAGCTGCTCGAGGCCGTCCTGCTCACCGCGGACGCTGCCCTGGACATGCGCGCCAACCCGAACAAGGACGCCCGCGGCATCGCGATCGAAGCCAACCTGGACAAGGGCCGCGGTGCGGTTGCCACCGTCCTGGTGCAGTCCGGTACCTTGCGCGTCGGCGACACCATCGTGGCAGGCACGGCCCACGGCCGCGTCCGTGCGATGTTCGACGACGACGGCAGCGCCCTGACCGAGGCAGGCCCGTCCCGCCCCGTGCAGGTGCTGGGTCTGTCCAACGTCCCGCGCGCCGGTGACACCTTCTTCGTGACCGCTGACGAGCGCACCGCCCGCCAGATCGCCGAGAAGCGTGAAGCCGCCGACCGCAACGCCGCCCTCGCCAAGCGCCGCAAGCGCATCAGCCTGGAAGACTTCGACCAGGCCGTCGCCGAAGGCAAGATCGACACCCTCAACCTCATCCTCAAGGGTGACGTGTCCGGTGCCGTGGAAGCCCTCGAAGACGCGCTGCTCAAGATCGACGTCGGCGAAGGCGTGCAGCTGCGCGTCATCCACCGCGGTGTGGGTGCCATCACCCAGAACGACGTCAACCTGGCAACGGTCGACTCCGCCGTCATCATCGGCTTCAACGTCAAGCCCGCCGAGCGGGTTGCCGAACTGGCAGACCGCGAAGGCGTGGACATGCGCTTCTACTCCGTCATCTACGCAGCAATCGATGACATCGAAGCAGCGCTCAAGGGCATGCTCAAGCCGGAGTACGAAGAGGTCCAGCTCGGCACGGCCGAGGTCCGCGAAGTCTTCCGCTCCTCCAAGTTCGGAAACATCGCCGGCTCGATCGTCCGCTCGGGCATCATCCGCCGCAACGCCAAGGCACGCGTCACCCGCGACGGCAAGATCATCGGTGACAACCTCACGGTCGAGTCGCTCAAGCGGTTCAAGGACGACGCCACCGAGGTCCGCACGGACTTCGAATGTGGTATTGGCCTTGGCTCGTACAACGACATCACCGAAGGCGACATCATCGAGACCTTCGAGATGCGCGAGAAGCCGCGCGTCTAGGCTGGTCCGAGGGCGGGGTGCCTCCAAGTTTTGGGGGCACCCCGCGCTTTTCCGCCGTGAAGGGGGCCCCGCCCCTACGACGGGTTGCTGGCGATCTACGATCGCCAGCAACCCGTCTCCGGCAGGCCCGATGCCACTCGCGGGCCCCCTTCACGGCTCCAGAGCGCCGCCGGAAGAACCCGCCGGCATCGCCCTTGGCCCGCCTTTGGTGCGTGGCACATAACTGAAACGTTCGACGCCGGCCCCTCGCCGCCGTCGTACGTCCCAAATTTTTCTTCTTTAGGAGTTGTTCATGGCTGATCCGGCACGTGCTGCCAAGTTGGCGCAGCGGATTAAGGTTGTTGTTGCTGAGGCTCTGGGCCGGAAGGTCAAGGATCCCCGGCTCGAGGGCATTACTGTCACCGATGCCCGTGTGACCAATGACCTGCAGCACGCCACTGTCTACTACACCGTGCTTGGCGACCAGGCCGTCCAGGCGGATGCCGCCAAGGGGCTTGAGAAGGCAAAGGGGGTGCTTCGGCAGGAGGTTGGACGCAACATTACCGTGCGCCTGACCCCCACCCTCGAGTTTGTGGCTGACCAGATCCCGGTGGTCGCTTCAAACCTCGAAGAACTCCTTCGTGAGGCGAAGAAGCGCGATGCCGAGGTAGCCGCGCTTGCTGCCAACGCGCAGCACGCGGGTGACGCAGACCCCTATAAGACCGATGCCTCCGGTGAGGTCGAAATCGACGAAGACGACTTCGACGAGGAAGACACCGACCTCAGCGTTGACGGAGACGTCGAGGAAGACAGCAACAAGTAGGACCCGGCAACACCCACACAGCATGGAAACGGCAGGACCGCGTGCGGTCCTGCCGTTTTCCTGTCCGGGTCAGCGGTGGTCGACTTCGATCAGTCGGCCCCCGGGTTGGGGCGTCGGACCGCCGCTGGGCGCCATGGGATCGGGTGCACCCACCAGTGCGTCAACCGTGGCAAAGACGTCGCCGTTCCTGAACTCAACGTCGGCGGGCTGGTTGACGGCCAGGAATTGTGACCGGTGTCCCTGGCAGTCGAACTTCAGGATTTCGCCGCCGAAAAGGGACGCGACATACACATCGTCATCGTCACCCACAGCGAGGCCGGTGGGGCTCATGATGTGGTCCGCCCAAACGTCCGCGTCGCCGCTCCACGGATTGATCTTGAAGACGGCTCCACGGGCACCGAGCGACGGGTCCTCGGGTCCACCCGGCAACGACGTCACGTACAGCCAGCCGTCCGTACCGATTTCCACGTCCGTTGGCACGGGCTCAAAAGCGTACGAGAAGCCGGCGCAGTCCGGGGCGCCCAGGGTCGCGGCAATTTTCTTGGTCAGGGTCAATGGGCGCGGCGGAAGGACTGCCACGGTGGAAATCTTCCCGGACTCCAGGTCGACTTTCAGGATGGCGTTCATGCCCGCGTCCGCGACGTAGGCCGTGTCTTTCCAGAGGGCCAGGGCGTAAGGATGTGAGTCCACGGTGCCCGTGTACTGCGGCGGGGGCGCGTCCGGCAGGCCACCAGCCTCCGTGAGGCACTGCTGGCTGGCGTCCGGTTCCAGGCCATAATGCTGTTTGGCGTCTGGATTGGCCTTCCGCTCGTAGTCGGCGAAGTTGGCGATCGTCTCCACGTGGCCCTTGGCGTCGATGGACTTCAGGTATCCGTGCAGTGCGGCCGGGTCACCTTGGCCCGCTCCAATGCTTTCCAGGAAATAGGTCTTGTCGCCGCGGATCTCTGCCCCGGCGACTTCCCACCCTTTCTTGGCGGTGTAGACGTCGTGGCGCTCTCCATCGTGCTCGACCTGCGTGAGCATTCCGGAAAAATCCTGGCTGACCTTTACGGATTCGCCATCGCCTACCGCCAGGTGCAGGGGTGAAAGCAGGCCGGTGGCCATGACTTCATAGTCCTGGCGGGGATCAGAGGCGAACGCCGGCGCGGCCTGGACCACCAGGCCGGCGGCCACGCAGGCGATAAAAGTGAGTTTTCGTTTCATGGGGTACTCCGGGGTGCGAGGCCCTTGCGGGCTGGATATGGAAGCCTCGGTAGAGGCGAAATACATCCCCGGGCGCCAGCGTAGGCCGCTACCAGCCAGTAGTCCTGAGGTGAGCCTCCCCTTCTTGGCCCCCAATTCATCCCCCAACGGGGTCCCCGTGGCTAGGATCGTGCTATGACCTCCGCGGACCCCGGTAACAGCCCCTCCCGCCACCCCGACTCGAGCCGGTATCTTGGGCAGGCCGTGGACCTCGCCGTGCAGAATGTCGGTCAGGGCGGTGGCCCCTTCGGTGCGGTGGTGGTGACGCCTGACGGGCGGGTCCACACCGGCGTGAACAGGGTGACCCGGGACAACGACCCCACCGCCCACGCTGAGGTGGTGGCCATCCGGGCAGCAGCGGCGGCAACGGCGGACTTCGACCTCAGCGGCTCCGTCCTCTATGCCGGCTGCGAGCCGTGCCCCATGTGCCTGGCGTCCGCTTTGTGGGCCAGGATCGGCCACGTCTACTTCGCCGCGGACCGGCACGGGGCCGCGGCAGCAGGTTTTGATGACGCACTCTTTTACGACTACTTCAGCGGCGCCGCGCCGGAGTTGATGCCGGTCACCCGGGGTGAGGTCCCGACGTCGGACCTCCCCTTCCAGGCGTGGCGCGGCTTTGACAGCAGGAAGGAATACTAGGCATGGAAACCACACTCCTCAGCTGCCCCCAGTGCGGGAAGACCAACCGGGTGCCGGCACAGGCTGCCGGCCACCCCCGCTGCGGGAACTGCAAGGCGGACCTGCCGTGGATCGTGTCGGCAGGCGATGCCGACTTCGCTGCCGTGGCGGAGCAGTCGTCAGTTCCGGTGCTGGTCGATTTCTGGGCGGCCTGGTGTGGGCCCTGCCGGATGGTCAGCCCCGTCCTGGACAGGCTGGCACGGGAACGGCCGGGGAAGATCAAGCTGGTGAAGGTGGACGTGGACACGTCGCCGGGCCTTTCGCGGCGGTTCGACGTGCAGGCCATCCCAACGCTGATGGTGCTCGTGGACGGCAGGGTCGCGGCACGGCAGGCCGGTGCCGCCCCGGCCGAGGCGCTCCGTACCTGGCTGGACAAAGCGCTGGCCGGCACCCGCCCCTGATACCCCTTTTAGCGGCCGCCGGCGGCCGGTAACCGGGACAGTCCTTCCAACAGGTCCTGCTTCCGGCCGCACAGCGCAATCCGCACCCACCCCTCGCCAATGGACCCAAACGCAGTCCCGGGGGCCAGCGCCACCCCGGAGTCGGCCAGGAACCGCCGGACCCAGCTGCGCACATCCCCGCCGGTCACATGCGACATGTCCGCCCACAGATAGAACGCCCCCTGGGCCGGCAGGTAACGGATCCCCTTCGCAGCCAGCACCGCGGAGGCCGCATCCCGGTTTTCCCGGTAGTGCCGGTGCGCGTGACGCACGTATTCCTGCGGCCCGGTGAGGGCTGCGAGCGCGGCGTACTGCGGGGCGGACGCCACGCAGGAGACGATCGATTCCATGACGTTGTCCATCTTCTGTCCAAGCCCCGGCGGGCAAATCAGCGCGCCAATCCGGAGGCCCGTCAGGCCGTAGGTCTTGGACAGCGTCAACGAAGTGAACACCCGCGCATCCTCCGCCGTGCCGCCGTCGAACCTTGCCGGGCTGACGTGGGGGACATCGTAGGTGAATGCCTCGTAGCACTCGTCCGAGATGACCCAGATGTCATGCCTGCGGGCCAACTCCACCAACTCCCGGACCAGGTCTTCACTGAGCACAGCGCCCAGCGGGTTTGACGGGGAGTTGAGCACCAGGACGCGGGTGCGGCTGGTGATGAGGGCTTCCACGTCGGCGACCCGGGGCTGGAATCCGTGGTCCGGGTGCAGGGGGTAGCCCACCGGAACGGCGTTCAACAGCCGGCCGGTCATGGCGAAGGTGGGGTAGCCCGGGTTCGGGATCAGGACCTCATCGCCGGGGGAGAGCAGCAGGCTCATGGCGAAGTGCAGGCCCTGCTGCGCGCCGGACACCACGTACACGCGCTCCGCGCCGACATCCACGCCCTGCTCCTCGCGGAACCTGGCGGCGAACGCCTCGCGCAGGGCCGGTATCCCGGCGTTGGGCGTGTAGTTGGTCTCATCCCGGTCCAGGCAGGCGATGCCCGCGTCCAGGACATGGCGGGGGAGGGGGAAACCGGGCTCCCCGATGCTGAGCACCACGGCGCCGGGAGTGCGCCACGCGGCCTCGGTGATCTCACGAATCTGGTTGATGGGCACGTCGCGGACATGGGCGGCAAGCGCAGGCATGCCAGCCATCCTAGCCGTCCCCTGCCCTGCCTCCGTCCCGCCCGGTGACGTGGCCGCGTGGTGGGGCGCCGCCGTCGTCCGCACCCTGCCGGTTCCCTGCACATGCGCCCCAACCTGCGCCCATATACTGGGAGGCGTGCTTTCTGGACTGGTGATAGTGGACAAGCCGCAGGGATGGACCAGCCATGATGTGGTTGGCCGGATGCGGCGCCTCGCAGGGACCCGGAAAGTGGGGCACGCAGGAACCCTCGATCCCATGGCCACCGGTGTCCTGGTGCTTGGCATCAACAAAGCCACCCGGCTGCTGACCTACATCGTGGGCACCTCCAAGACCTACACCGCCACCATCCGGCTGGGGCAGTCCACAGTGACCGACGACGCGGAGGGCGAGGTCACGGCCACCACCAGCGCTGCCGGCATCACGGACCAGCAGATCGACGACGGCGTTGCGGCGCTCACGGGCGACATCCAGCAGGTGCCCAGCAGCGTCAGCGCGATCAAGGTCAACGGCGAACGGGCGTACGCGCGCGTCCGGTCCGGCGAGGACGTCAAGCTCGCCGCGCGCCCCGTCACCATCCACCGCTTTGATGTCCACGGCATCCGCCGGGACGATGCAGCAGGGGTGGTGGACCTGGACGTGACGGTCGAATGTTCGTCCGGCACGTATATCCGCGCCCTGGCCCGGGACCTCGGAAACGGCCTTGGCGTCGGAGGCCACCTCACGGCGCTCCGCCGGACCCAGGTGGGCCCCTACTCCCTTGAGCAGGCGCGTACCCTGGAACAGCTCGCCGGTGAACTCAACGTCCTGGACATGTCCCTCGCCGCCAGGGCGCTGATGCCCAACCGCGAACTCACCGCCGAAGAAACCGCCGAAATCTCCTTCGGACGGCGGATCGCGGCCGGTGCCGCCCCCGGCACCGCCGGCGCCGCCACGGTGGAACACCCTGCCGCGGCCTTCGCTCCGGACGGCAGCCTGATGGCCCTTCTTGCCGACGCGGGCAGCTACGCCAAACCGGTCCTGGTTTTCGCCCCAGGCACCGGCCCGGCCGCAACCGCGCCTGCGGAGGCATAGCGGATGGACGCATATTTTTGGATCATCCTGGTGGTCGGCCTGGCATCAACCCTGCTGTGCCTGGGCGCCGGAATCCTGAAGAAGGCACCCAACGACATCACCATCCTGTCCGTCGTGGCCGTCGAAGTGGCCCTGGTGGTCTACCTGGTGGGGTCCATCGTCCGCGTGATCGCCGGCGAACCAATCGCGGGGGAAGCCTGGGAGTTCTGGGGCTACATGGCCACCGCGATGCTCCTGCCGCCCGCCGCCATCTACTGGTCCATCCTGGAGCGCACGCGGTGGAGCAACTTTGTCCTGGCCGCCGTCGGCGTCACAGCGCTGGTGATGGCTGCCCGAATGAACCAGATCTGGTACTGAAGTGGAAGAAGCAGCAGAAATGAAAGACCAGCAGGCCCAGCCGGCCACCGGAGAAACCGTCCGCAACACCCGCAACACGGGACCGGGACGCCTCCTGATCGCGGTGTACGGTGTGTTCGCCATCTCGGCCACCGCCCGCGCCGGCTACCAGATCCTCACCAAGTTCTCCGAGGCACCCCTGGCCTACCTGCTGTCCGCCTTTGCGGCCCTGGTGTATATCCTGGCCACCGTGTCACTGGCCAAGGCCGGAACCACATGGTTCAAGGTTTCGGTTGCGGCGGTGCTGGTTGAACTTGCCGGCGTCCTGGTGGTGGGCACCCTGAGCATCCTGGACTCCGTGCAGTTCCCGCATGAAACCGTCTGGTCGCTGTTCGGACGCGGCTACGGCTTCATCCCCCTGCTGCTGCCCATCCTTGGGTTGGTGTGGCTGTACCGGCGCCGGCCATCACGCGCCAAAGCTGCGCAGTGAATCCGGGTAACCTTGAAGAGTTCCGCGGCCGGAAGGGTCCGGGAACGTTGAAGCTTTCAGGCAGCTTAAGGCGAGGGTGATGGTTTACATCTGGAACGATCCGTCCGATGTCCCGGCGGACTTCGGCCCATCCGTTGTCACTTTCGGCAACTTCGACGGCGTTCACCGCGGCCACCAGCAGGTGCTGTCCCAGCTGATCCGGTCGGCCCGCCTGTCCCATGCCAAGGCAGTGGCCGTGACGTTCGACCCCCACCCGGCAGTAATCCACCGCCCGGAGGCCGCGCCGGAACTGATCATGGGGCTGGATGACAAGCTGGACGCGCTGGGTGAGCTGGGCCTGGACGCCATCCTGGTGGTCAAGTACTCGCTGGACCTCGCCAGCCTCACGGCCGAAGAGTTCGTGGAGCAGTACCTGGTGGACTGCCTGCACGCCAGCCACGTGGTCATCGGCCACGATGCCAGGTTCGGCCGCGGCAACTCCGGTGACCTGGACACCATGAAGGCGCTGGGCGAAAAGTTCGGCTTCGATGTCCAGGTGATCAGCGAATTCGGGGCCGAAGGCTACCCCCTGCATGACGACGGCGGCACGGACCGCCGCTGTTCCTCCACCTGGGTGCGGGAAGCACTGCAGGCCGGAGACGTCACCACCGCCGCCTCGGTCCTGGGCCGGCCGCACCGGATGCGCGGCGAGGTGGTCCACGGCGCCGCCCGCGGCAGGGCGCTGGGGTTCCCCACGGCCAACCTCGCTTCCAATGCCACGGGGCTGATTCCCGCCGACGGCATCTACGCCGGCTGGCTGGTGGACCAGGCCGGCAAGCGCTGGCCGGCAGCCATCTCCGTAGGCTCCAACCCCACCTTCGACGGCGTCAGCCGCCAGGTAGAGGCCCACGTAATTGACCGGCCCAAGGAGGCCGTTGAGGACTTCGATCTGTACGGCCAGACAGTGATCGTCGAATTCGTGGAACGGCTTCGGGGCATGGTGGCCTACCGTGGCCCTGAGGCCCTGGTGGAACAGATGCGCCTGGACGTGGCGCAGGCCCACCAGCTCCTGGCCGGCCACTGACAAGACTGCCCGGTGGCAGCAAGCGAAAGGTAGGACGTGTCCGTCGAGAAGAACACCCGCACGCTGGATGAGGGGATCGTCCGCGACTTCAGCTCCCGGATGAGCTACGCCTCCTACCTGCAGCTTCCCACCCTGCTCAGCGCGCAGCAGCCGGTCAGCAAGCCTGAGCACCACGATGAGTTGCTGTTCATCATCCAGCACCAGACCACTGAACTGTGGCTGAAGCTGGTCCTGCATGAACTCCGCAGCGCAGCCGCCTGGCTCCGGGAGGACGACCTCGGTTCGGCGCTCAAGGGCATCGCCCGGGTCAAGCACATCCAGAAGACCCTCACCGAACAGTGGTCCGTGCTGGCCACCCTCACGCCCACCGAGTACTCGCAGTTCCGCGGCTTCCTGGGCAACTCATCAGGTTTCCAGTCCGCGCAGTACCGGGCCGTCGAGTTCGTCCTGGGGAACAAGAACCACAGGATGCTGCCGGTTTTCGAATCCGATCCTGAGGCGCACGGCATGCTGGCGGAACTGCTGGCCGCCCCCAGCATTTACGACGAGTTCCTGGCCTACCTCTCCCGGCAGGGGTTCGATGTCCCGCCGGCAGTCCTGGACCGGGACGTGACCCTGGCCCACGAGTTCGTCCCGGAGCTGGTACCGCTCTTCAAGCACATTTACGAAAATGCGGCGGACAACTGGGCGGCCTACGAGGCCTGCGAGGAACTGGTGGACCTGGAGGACAATTTCCAGCTCTGGCGGTTCCGGCACCTGCGCACAGTCCAGCGGACCATCGGCATGAAGACCGGCACCGGCGGATCCAGCGGTGTGACCTTCCTGCAGAAGGCCCTGGAACTGACGTTCTTCCCGGAACTATTCGCCGTCAGGACGGAGATCGGACAATGAGCATCCACCAGGAAAACCACCTCGACGTGTCTGCTGAAGCGCTCCGGGGGCGCGCTGAAGAGCTGGACCGCCGGGACGCCCTGGCGCGCTACCGGGACCTTTTCATTGGTACCGACACCCCGCTGTCCTACCTGGACGGCAACTCCCTGGGCCGGCCCCTGAAGCGTACTGCCGACGACGTCTCCGCCTTCATCCGGGAAGAGTGGGGCGGACGCCTCATCCGGGGCTGGGACGAACAGTGGCTTAGCATGCCGCAGGCCATCGGGGACCAGCTCGGACGTGCCGTCCTCGGGGCAGCGCCGGGGCAGACCATCATTGCCGACTCCACCACGGTGGTGCTGTACAAGCTGATCAGGGCTGCCCTGGCCGCCGTACAGGATCCAGACCGCAACGAGCTGGTGCTGGATACGGAAAACTTCCCCACGGACCGCTACCTGGTGGAGGGCATCGCCCTCGAGGAAGGCCTCACCCTGCGCTGGATCGAGCCCGACCCGGCCGCCGGGGTGACCCTTGACCAGGTGCGCCAGGCCACCGGGCCGCGCACCGCCGTCGTCCTCCTCAGCCAGATCGCCTACCGGTCGGGCCACCTGGCGGACCTGCCGGGCATCACCGCGGCAGTGCACGACGCCGGCGCCTTGGTGGTGTGGGACCTGTGCCATTCCGCGGGGTCGGTGGAGATCGACCTGGACCGTGCCGACGTCGACTTCGCTGCGGGCTGCACCTATAAGTACCTCAACGGGGGCCCCGGCTCCCCGGCGTTCGCCTACGTCAACGCCCGCCACCTGCCCTCGCTGAACCAGCCCATCTGGGGCTGGATGGGACGCAAGGACGCCTTCGAAATGGCGTCCGGTTATGAACCGGCCCAAGGGATCCGCGGGTTCCTCAGCGGCACTCCCGCCATCTTCGGCATGATCGCCATGCAGGCCACGCTGGACGTCATCGAAGAAGCCGGCATGGCGGCCGTCCGTTCGAAGTCCGAAGACCTCACCGCCTTCGCCGTCGAGGTCTTCGACGCGTGGCTGGCACCGCTGGGGGCCGGGCTTGCGTCGCCGAGGAACCCGGAGGAGCGGGGCGGGCACATCACGGTGGACCATCCCAACTTCACCAAGGCCACGGTCGAGGCCCTGTGGGACGGCGACGTCATCCCGGACTTCCGCTCGCCGCACGGCATCAGGGTGGGTTTGTCGCCGCTGAGCACCAGCTTCGCCGAGGTGCTGCACGGCATGGCGGCGATCCGGGACAGGCTGCAGGGCTGAGCGCCCTGCGAACCTGGCGGGCGTGTTTCGACAAGGTTAGGCCGCGCCCGGTAAACTGGACGATGGATCCGGCTGCAGTCCGTGGCGGCTGGTTCCTGTTGTAGTCGGCCTTCTCCGGTTATCCGGATCAGGACCAACACGGCAGACCCGGCAGTGAGTTACTGACCTGGGCCCGCACGGCACATCCCAAGGAGATATTGTGGCACTTGACGCCGCTGTAAAGCAGTCCATCATCAAGGAATACGCAACTGGCGAAGGTGACACCGGTTCACCCGAGGTCCAGGTTGCCGTCCTGACCCAGCGGATCAAGGATCTGACTGAGCACATGAAGGAGCACAAGCACGACTACCACACCCAGCGCGGTCTGCTGGCCATGGTTGGTCGCCGCAAGCGCATGCTGAGCTACCTCAAGAAGACTGACATCGCCCGCTACCGTTCGCTCATCGAGCGTCTCGGCCTGCGCCGCTAGTCACACTTTGGGGCGGCCCTTTCCCTCCGGAACGGGCCGCCTTCTTCAAATAAAAACTAAACAGGAGGATCAACCGCATCACGCATTCGCGGTCCTCGGTAGTGATCCCCGGGAACGGCTTCGTTGACTGAAGCCGGCGGCCCGTGGGTCTCGATCGATGACCGGGTGCAGGGCCAGTAGACAGATGCTGGCTGGGTTGATGCGGCTGGACTTCCGTAAAAAGAAACGGAGGTGACTCTCTTGGAGGGTCCCGAAATCCAGTTCTCGGAAGCAGTCATTGACAATGGCCGTTTCGGCAAGCGCGTAATCCGCTTCGAAACCGGCCGCCTCGCCAAGCAGGCCGCCGGCGCAGCCATGGTGTACATCGACGATGACACCGCACTGCTGTCCGCAACCACCGCCGGCAAGCACCCGCGTGAAGGCTTCGACTTCTTCCCGCTGACGGTCGACGTCGAAGAGCGCATGTACGCTGCCGGCCGCATCCCGGGCTCGTTCTTCCGCCGCGAAGGCCGCCCGTCCACCGAAGCCATCCTGGCCTGCCGCCTGATGGACCGCCCGCTGCGCCCCGCCTTCATCAAGGGCCTGCGCAACGAGGTCCAGATCGTGGTCACCGTCCTGGCCATCAACCCCGATGAGCTGTACGACGTCGTTGCCATCAACGCTTCCTCGATGTCCACCCAGCTGTCCGGCCTCCCGTTCTCCGGCCCCATCGGCGGCGTCCGCGTTGCCCTGGTCAACGACGAAAACGGATCGCAGTGGGTTGCCTTCCCCAAGCACTCCCAGCTGGAAAACTCCGTGTTCAACATGGTGGTTGCCGGCCGCGTTGCCGGTGACGACGTCGCCATCATGATGGTCGAAGCCGAAGCAACCGACAACTCCTGGAACCTCATCAACGAACAGGGCGCCACTGCCCCCACCGAAGAGGTTGTGGCCGAGGGCCTCGAAGCTGCCAAGCCGTTCATCAAGGCACTCTGCGACGCCCAGGCCGACCTCGCCGCACGCGCTGCAAAGCCCACGGTCGAGTTCCCGGTCTTCCTGGACTACGAGGACGACGCTTACGCCGCCGTCGAATCCGCCGCTGCCGACAAGCTCGCCGCCGTCTTCCAGATCGCCGACAAGCAGGAACGCGACAACGCCTCCGACGCACTCAAGGACGAGGTCCTCGCCAACCTCGCCGGCCAGTTCGAAGGCCGCGAGAAGGAACTGTCCGCAGCCTTCCGCTCGGTCACCAAGCACGTTGTGCGCCAGCGCATCCTCAAGGACCAGGTCCGCATCGACGGCCGTGGCCTGACGGACATCCGCCAGCTGACCGCCGAGGTCGAGGTCCTGCCCCGCGTCCACGGCTCCGCCATCTTCGAACGCGGCGAGACCCAGATCATGGGTGTCACCACGCTGAACATGCTCAAGATGGAGCAGCAGATCGACTCGCTGTCTCCCGTGACGCGCAAGCGCTACATGCACAACTACAACTTCCCGCCGTACTCCACCGGTGAAACCGGCCGCGTGGGCTCGCCCAAGCGCCGCGAAATCGGCCACGGTGCCCTGGCCGAACGTGCACTCGTGCCCGTCCTGCCGTCCCGCGAGGAATTCCCCTACGCCATCCGCCAGGTATCCGAAGCCCTCGGTTCCAACGGTTCGACGTCGATGGGTTCCGTCTGCGCCTCCACCCTGTCCCTGCTGAACGCCGGTGTGCCCCTGAAGGCCGCCGTCGCCGGTATCGCCATGGGCCTGGTCTCCGACCAGGTGGACGGCCAGACCCGCTACGCGGCGCTGACCGACATCCTGGGCGCCGAAGACGCCTTCGGTGACATGGACTTCAAGGTTGCCGGCACCGCCGAGTTCGTCACGGCCATCCAGCTGGACACCAAGCTCGACGGCATCCCCGCTTCGGTGCTCGCGGCAGCCCTGAAGCAGGCCCGCGAAGCCCGCCTGCACATCCTCGAGGTCATCAACTCGGCCATCGACACCCCGGACGAGCTCTCCGAGTTCGCACCGCGCGTCATCGCCGTCAAGATCCCCGTGGACAAGATCGGCGAGGTCATCGGCCCCAAGGGCAAGATGATCAATCAGATCCAGGAAGACACGGGCGCCGACATCTCCATCGAGGACGACGGCACGGTCTACATTGGCGCCACGAACGGTCCGTCTGCCGACGCAGCACGCTCCGCCATCAACGCCATCGCCAACCCGCAGGTTCCGGAAATCGGCGAGCGCTACCTGGGCACGGTCGTCAAGACCACCACCTTCGGGGCCTTCGTGTCGCTGACCCCGGGCAAGGACGGCCTCCTGCACATCTCCGAGCTGCGCAAGATCGCCGGCGGCAAGCGGGTGGACAACGTTGATGACGTTGTTTCCGTGGGCCAGAAGATCCAGGTGGAAATCACCAAGATCGATGACCGCGGAAAGCTGTCCCTGTCTCCGGTCGTGGCTGAAGAGGAAGGCGCCGACGAGACCGAGCGCGTTCACGCCACGGAGCCTGCTGAAGGCGCTGAGGTCTAACAGCAGGGGCTTCCCGGCATAAGCATGAATCGGCGGGACCGGTGGATGATCCACCGGTCCCGCCGCTGTTACGATGGCAGCCAGATCCGGCTGCCCGTCCTGAAAGGCATCAATGACTGTTGTACCCCTGCCGCTTGAGCAGAACCACGCCGGCGACACCCTGGTCCACGGCTCCGACGGCGGGTCCGAGGTCCGGCGTTCAGTGCTGCCAGGGGGAGTGCGGGTACTGACCGAGGCGATGCCGGGCCAGCGGTCTGCCACGATCGGGTTCTGGGTGGGCGTCGGATCCCGTGACGAGGCTCCCGGCCAGCACGGGTCCACCCACTTCCTTGAGCACCTGCTGTTCAAGGGGACCAGGCGCCGCACGGCCCTGGAGATTGCCTCCGCCTTTGACGAGGTGGGCGGCGAATCGAACGCGGCCACTGCCAAGGAAAGCACCTGCTACTTTGCCCGGGTGCTGGACTCGGACCTTCCCATGGCAATCGACGTCATCGCGGACATGATCACCGGCGCCGTGCTGGACCCTGACGAGATGGAGCAGGAACGGGACGTCATCCTCGAGGAAATCGCCATGGACAGCGATGACCCCACCGACGTCGCCCACGAGCACTTCGTCGCCGCGGTCCTGGGCAGCCACCCGCTGGGCCGCCCCATCGGCGGCACTCCCGCCGCCATCAAGGCCGTGGCCCGGGACTCCGTGTGGGAGCACTACCGCAGGTACTACAAACCGGAGGAGCTGGTCATCACCGCCGCGGGCGGGCTGGACCACGACGTCGTCTGCGGACTCGTGGTGGATGCCCTCCAGACCGCGGGCTGGTCGCTTGGGCCCGACGCCGCACCGGTGCAGCGGCGCTCCACCGAACGCGCCCTCATCACCGGGACCGCAGGCCTGCACGTGGTCAAGCGCGCTGTGGAGCAGGCGAATATCATCATGGGCTGCCCCACCATCGTTGCCACCGATGAACGCCGCTACGTCATGAGTGTGCTGAATGCGGTCCTGGGGGGCGGCATGTCCTCCAGGCTGTTCCAGGAAGTCCGCGAGAAGCGCGGCCTGGTGTACTCCACCTACTCCTTTGCCTCGTCCTACGCCGACGCCGGCTACTTTGGGATGTACGCGGGCTGCACGCCGTCCAAGGTCAGGCAGGTGCTGGACCTGCTGGCTGTGGAGCTGGACAAGCTCGCCGAACACGGCATCTCCGACGACGAGCTCCGCAAGGCCGTGGGACAGCTCGGCGGCGGCATCGTCCTGGCCCTGGAGGACACCGGCTCACGGATGTCCCGCCTGGGCAGGGCCGAACTGGTCTCCGGCGAATACCAGGACATCGACGAAACCCTGCGGCTCATCAAGGCGGTCACCGCAGAACAAGTCCAGGAATTGGCCGCCGAACTCGCCGCAGCCCCGCGGACCGTCACCGTGGTTGGCCCGTTCGAGGAGACGGAGACGTTCGGGTTGTAGCAACCTGGCGCCGCGGAGACGCTGGCGGCCCGGCCCTCCAGAGTCCATCCTAAGTTGGGGAGCGATCTTCGTTTGGGAAGGCGGAACGGTGAACGGGGCGGGAGTGCGGCACGGACCTCATGCGTTATCCGGCCTGCTGGGTCACTGGCGGGGACGGACCCAGGTCGCTGCAGGTCCGTGGGGGCCCGAACGCAGCGTTGATGCAGAAGTGACCTACAGCCAGGTGGCCGGAGGTCTCGGCGTCGTGCAGAGCTACCGCCACGCTGAACCCGACGGCAGCCATTTCGAAGGCCACGGCATCTTCACGATCGATCCGGTCCACAACGATGTGCTGTGGTACTACGTGGACAGCGCCGGCGTTCCGCTCGGCAGCGCCACCCGCTGCACTTGGCGCGACGGTGTCCTCCGCGTTGAACGCCGCACTGCCGGAAGCTGGACGCGCCACTCCATCGAGGTGGCGGACGGTGTCCTGACGCACGTCACCGAACTACGTTCTGCCGGGCAGGACGACGGCGGCGACACCCCGGAGGCTGGAACCGACGGTAATGAATCGCCGTACAAGCCATTCATGCGCTCGGAGTTCCACCGCGCGTGAGGCATGGGCTAGGATGCCGCCTCGATGATGCGCGTTTTCGGCGCACCGGCGAGGGCAGGGGCGTTGGCGGGCGAACGCCATACCTGTGTTCGAAGGTTCTTGAGCAGCTGCTCTGCCAGGGCCAGGTCCGCGAAGTCGAGTTCCACAACAATGTATTGCAGTTCGCCCACGGGCCGGCCTATCCGGTGCGCGAGAACCCCTGACGCGGACCGGCCCACCGGATCACGGTCGAATGGCGCCTTCCACGTGCTGAAATCGGTGATGCTGTGTTCGATCTGCAGGGTGAACATCCCAGTCTCCTTACTCGTCCCGCCAGGTTGGAGGACGCTCCACGCTGCTAAAGCTAAACGGTCGGGCTGCGGCGGGTATCCCAGAATTCTGGGTGGCACCGCCTCCGGGTTGCCCGGGATGGCCGGAGCATACTTGGAACATGACCAAGGGCTGGGCTGGAAACCGGAGCCAGGAGCGCATCCGACTCCTGGCAGGCTCGGACCTGGATCACCAAGCTCTCCGGACAGCGATTCTGGCAGAAGTGGCCACCATGGTGCCTTTCGATGCATTCGTTTGGCCGTTGTGTGATCCCGACACGACGGTGGGGATGGCTCCGAGGGCCAGGATTCCCTGCCCCCAGGAATTGCCCACACTTATCCGCCTCAAGTACCTCTCCGGGGCCAGCCGCTGGACCGAGCTGATGCATTCGCCGGAGCCGGCGGAGTCCCTCCTGACGGCAACGCAGGGAGAGCCCTTCCGCAGCCCGGTGTGGAGTGGCGTGTTGCAGCGCTATGGGGTCCGCGATGTCCTGTCCGCCGTCTTTGCCGACAAGTATGGGTGTTGGGTCTGGCTCGATTTGTGGCGTACCGGCGTTCGGTCCCCTTCACGGACGAAGAAACTGCGTACCTGGGCGAGCTCGCAGCGGCAGTGACCGCGGGTCTGCGGAGGTCCGTAGCCAGGCAATTTTGGATTCGACCGCCCCCGGAACCTGGCCCGGACCACGCATCCGGGACAGGAGCCGGGCAGCCCGGATTGCCGGAGCAGGCTGTCCTCACCCTGGACGACGATCTGGCGATAGCTGGCCGAACGGCGTCCGTGGACGACTGGCTCCAGCTGCTTCAGCCTGGTCCGGTTCCTCACGATCACGTGCCGGCTGAGGTGTTGAACGTTGCGGCCCAGCTGGCGGCAAGGGAAGCGCTGGTGGACACCCACCCCGCGGAATGCAGGGTCTACGTCGGGGCGGGCCGCTGGGCCTCCCTGCGGGCCAACCGCATGGAGTCGGGGGGGTCCGGACCCACTCCACCGGTGGCCGTGACGATTCAGGCCAGCACGCCTGCCGCGAGGCTTGACATGTTTGCCCGGGCGTTTGGCCTGACACCCCGGCAGGGGGAACTGCTCTGGCTCACTGCAGCAGGGGCCGGTACGGCAGCCATGGCGGACGCCCAGGGAGTGACGCCGTACACGGTCCAGGACCAGTTCAAGCAACTCTTCAAGGCTTGCCGAGTCCACAGCCGGGCGTCACTGCTGGCCATGGCACTGGCAACGGGGCCCGCGTCCAGCGGGGGGCCATCGGCCCCTGTACCCACCCGCTGACACACACCCCTGGGGAAGTACTACGACAGGAGCACGTCCCAATGTCCCGCCGGGTCTGGTGGCAGCAGGAACGGCATGGCGTAGAAATCGTCCCACAAAGGATCTGTCGGCGGGAGTTCATCCGGCTCAAGCAAGTTGCCGCCAGGCGGTTCCTCGGCTGGCTCGTCCGGCCACTCCAGCGTGTCTGTCACTAACTGGCGCCATAGCGGCAGTTCCACCGGCAGTTCCGATGGTGGTTCCATTGGTCCCACTTCGTCCGCTGTCGCCGGTGCGCCCAACCCGGCTGGGCCCACCCCTGGTGCGTCCAACGCTGTCGGTGCGGACTTCCCGGAGACGATGGCCTTCGGCGCCAGGATTCCTGGTGGCCAGTGGGTTGGTTGGGAGTCTGCTTGTTCGGGTTTGTAGTGTCGGCCGGTGGGTGAGGTCCAGCCGGGCGGTTCATTCGGGGTCGCCGCGTCAGGGACCCAGGTGCTGGTGTGTTTGAGGCGGTGGTGTTTTGGGCAGAGCTGGGCCAAGTTTCGGATGTCTGTTTTGCCGCCGTGTTGCCAGGCGGTGAGGTGGTCGGTGTCGTTGTCGGGGGTGTGGTTGGTGCAGCCTGGGAAGGTGCATTTGCAGTCCCGCAGCCGGATCCATTTCTTGCTGGTCTCCGGGAGCCGGTAGCGGGTGCGTCCGATCTCCAGGGGTGCCCCGTCGCGCGGGTCGACCAGGACCCGGTAGAACGATTCCGCCCCGCCGGCGACGAGCCTCCGTGCCATGGATGCCGGGATCGGCCCGAATCCGTCCAGCACCGCGGGCTCATCGGTGAGGCCAAGCAGTGAGAACACCGGGACCGTGACCAGGATGTCGGCCCGCGGTGTGGGGATTTTCCCAATATCACCGGTGCTCCTGGCAGCTTCACCCGCGGCCGTCGTGTTTCCGGCGCCGAGGAGCAGTGACGCGGCGACGTCGGCGCGGAGCTGGGTGAGGGTCCGCTCCTCCGTGGGGTTTTGGACGCCGCGGGCGGTGGCGGTGCTGCGGTTCCAGATGGCGCACGCGGTATCGCCGGGAAGGTACAGGGACAGCCAGGCCATCCCGTCCCGGTCCGGGGCGTAGTCCATCCGCCGGTCCGCCACCCCCTTCACATGCCGTTTCTCCAAGGACTCAGGGTGGTGGCGTTCCCGCCAAGCCCGGACCTTCGCCCGAAACCTGGACGGGACAAGGTCACCGGGCGCGGCGCCCCGGGCCGGGTTGGGCGCGTCAGGGTCAAAGAAATGCGCCACCAGGCCGGCGGCAGAGTCGGGGGTGAGGCCTTCGGTTTCGTCGGCCACGATCCGGGCGTGCTGCCACGACACCCCACCCATGGACAGGGCCTCAACCACAGCCGGCAGGGAACAGACCCGCCGGGACTGCTCCACCAACGCACCGGCCGCCCCCGAACTGATGGTGAGGATCCCGGCGATCTCCTCCACCGCGGACATCTCCGCAAACGTGCACTCATGGACCGGGGCGTCAGGTGCAACCTGTGCCAGCTGGATTTCGACGGCTTCGGCAACATCACTGACCTTGACCGCTGCGAGCTGGGCCTCCAACCGGGCCACGACTTCAAGCCGCTCCAACCGGATCTCATACCGGCGCCGCAACACATCCACGTCAGCACCAACATGAGCGCCCGAAGCCAAGGAACAATCATCCAGAACCAGCCCGCTCAGGGCAGCAACAGAGGCAGAAACACCCTCCATCACCACCGCGAGATCCGCACCGATTCCCATGAAAACATCATCCAACAGGGGTCTGACATTCAAAGCGGACGCAGCCTTGGCAGGGCTGGCCAGCCGCTGCCCAGACGCCCGGACATGCTTGTATTACCTACCCGCCAGCAAAGGGGGGAAGCACGTCGACCACGTCGTCGGCCCCAAGAACCGTTGACTGGTCCCGGACGGCCACCTCGTTGAGCAGGAAGCTGCTGCGGGACAGGAGCCGAGCGAGCGGAGGAGTGCCTGCCGGCGGCTCGGCGCGAGGCACCCCCAGCACAGCTTCCAAGAGATGGGCGACCGTGGCACCGTCGGGCAGGTCGAACTTTTCTTCCTCGGAGCCGGCGGCAGCGCGCGCGGCAGCAAAATAACGTACAAGCATCCGTGTCAGCCCCCGATGGCGCTCATGCTGCGGTCCGGCTGGACGAAGTCCGGAGCGTCGAGTCCCACGTGGTCCATGCCGTGGGCCTTTGGTTTGATCCACATGGCATCCTGCCACCGCTGAGCCAGCTCGTCGTCGCCGGCACCAGTGCGCAGCAGGCCCAGCAGGTCGAACTCCTCCCGGGAAAACAGGCAGCTCATGATCTTGCCTTCGGCAGTGATCCTGGTCCGCCTGCAGTCAGCGCAGAACGGTTCGGTGACGGAGGCGATGATCCCCACCGTCCCAAGGAGGGGACTGCCGGCGCCGTCCGCCGGACCGTCCTGCCGCCGTCGTACCTCAAACCGCTCCGCAGGAGCGCCGTCACGCGCCCGGGGATCGGGGGTGAGGACGTAGTCCCGGGACAGCAGGGCGCGGATTTCGGCGGCGGTGATCATATTGCGGCGGGTCCAGCCGTGATCGGCGTCGAGCGGCATCTGTTCAATGAACCGCAGTTCGTATCCGCGCTCCAGCGCCCAGGCCAGCAGCTGGGGCGACTCGGCGTCGTTAATGCCCCGCATCAGGACAGCATTCAGTTTGACCGGACCCAGGCCGGCGGCCCAGGCGGCGTCCACTCCGGCCAGGACCTGGCCGAGGAACGGGCGCCGGGTCAGTTTGGTGAACGTCTCCTCATGCAGTGAGTCCAGCGACACATTGATGCGGGTCAGCCCTGCATCCTTCAGCGCGGCAGCCTTCCTGGCCAGGCCCACCCCGTTGGTGGTCATGGAGATCGGCAGGTCCGGGTGGTTGGCCCGCAGGGCGGCGATGATGTCCACCAGGTCATGCCTGACCAGCGGCTCACCGCCGGTGAGCCGCAGTTCCCGGACCCCCAGCTGCTCCACGCCGACTTTCACGATCCGCACGATTTCCGCTGCGGACATCACTGCCTGCTTGGCGAGCCATTCCAGGCCTTCCGCGGGCATGCAGTAGGTGCAGCGGAGATTGCACTTGTCCGTTAGGGACAGCCTCATGTCCGTGGCGCGGCGGCCATACCGGTCCGCCAGCCCGGCCGGCGCGTCAGCGGGGCGGCGCGCCGGAACGCCTGGCAGCGCAGGGGCTGTTTCCTCGCGCGGCTGCGGCATTCCTAGCTGGACACTCATGATTTCAGGCTACGCCACGTTGCGCTGCGCATCACACCCGTGACCGGCGCAGAACCACCGGACGGAACCTGCGCCGGGGACCGCCGCCGAACCTATGCTGGAAGTTGTGAAGAGTTCCCCGCAACAGCACGGGGCGGACGACGACGGCGCCGGCCCCGGGGAGCGTGCGGAAAGTCCCGTCCAACACCAGGCAGTCCCGCACCAGTCAGTCCCGCGGCCCGGGGCACGGTGGGGTGCGGCCGCCGGGATCGCAGCGGCCGCCGGCGGCCTCGCGGCGGGGGAGCTGCTGGCGGGTTTTGCCAGCCCCTCCCTTTCGCCCCTGACCGCTGTGGGCGGCGCTGTCATCGATGCCGTCCCGCCCGGAGTCAAGGACTGGGCCATCACCCTCTTCGGCACTGCGGACAAGGCCGCGCTCCTGGCGGGCATGGGGCTGGCCATTGCCGCTCTGGCGGCCCTGGCCGGGGTCCTGGAGCTCCGCCGCCGGTGGGCCGGTGCCTTCGTGATGGGGATTTTCGGGCTGGCGGGACTGGCTGCGGTCCTCACACGGGCCCAGGCGACCCCCTTGGCCCCCATGCTGCCGGTCCTGGCCGCGGCAGCCGCCATCGTGCTGTTGCGATTCCTGGTCCGGCGGCTGCAGTCGTGGGAAGGCTCCGCCCCGGGGAAGGCAGGGCCCGGAGGAACCGCCGGTTCCCGCCGCGGCTTCCTCCAGGCTCTCGCCGCCACCTCAGCCGCCTCAGCCCTGGGGGGAGTGCTGGCGGGATTCTGGCGCGGAGCCGCCATCGCCGCCACCGAAGCCAGGGCACGGATCACCCTGCCGGCCCCTGCGTCCGCGGCACCGCCCATTCCGGCGGCCGCAGAGGCGGGCGTACCCGGGATGCCGCCGCTGGTCACCCCCAACCCTGGTTTCTACCGGATCGACACTGCCCTGGCTGTTCCTACGGTCAACCCGGAGACCTGGGTCCTGAAAGTCACCGGAATGGTGGCCCGGGAAGTCCAGCTCTCCTTCGCCGACCTCCTGGGGAAGCCCCTGGTGGAACGCCACATGACCATTGCCTGTGTTTCCAACGGGGTGGGCGGGGACCTGATTGGAAACGCCCGCTGGCTCGGTTGGCCGGTCCGCGAACTGCTGGCCCTGGCTGTTCCGCACCAGGGGGCCGACATGGTCCTCTCCCGCAGTGCCGATGGCTGGACTGCCGGAACGCCACTGGAGGCCCTAACCGACGACGGCAGGGACGCGCTCCTTGCCGTAGGCATGAACGGTGAACCGCTGCCGCTGGAGCACGGATTCCCGGTACGCCTGGTGGTCCCGGGCCTCTACGGGTATGTGTCGGCCACCAAGTGGGTTACTGAACTCAAGGTCACCAGGTTCGCCGACGACGCCGGGTATTGGACGCCGCGGGGCTGGTCGGCGCGCGGTCCCATCAAGACGTCGTCGCGCATCGACGTACCCCGCAGCGGGCGTCCGGTCAGTGCCGGAACCGTACTCCTGGCGGGCGTTGCCTGGGCCCAGCACACCGGCATCCAAAAGGTGGAACTGCGGGTCAACCGAGGGCCGTGGCGGGAAGCCGAGCTGGCCCCGGGCATCTCCATAGACACCTGGTACCAGTGGAAGCTGGCGGTCAGCCTGGTCCCGGGGCAGTATGAGGTCCAGGTCCGCGCCACCGATCTCAACGGTGTGGCCCAGGATGAAACTGAGCGGCCTCCCGCGCCGGACGGAGCCACGGGATTCCACACCGTTAGAGTGGACGTGAAATCCTGACGGCCGCGACCAAAGGCGTACCCATGACCAGCCACCCCCACGGCAAAGCAGGCCCGGCCCACCACGCCCGCTCCGTTGCTGAGCATCTGGCGGCGGTCACGGACCTCCTGGCCCGGCTGGCGGCAGAGTCCCGCGCTGAAGTCCTCCCCTTGACCGGTGCGCTCGGCCGGGCACTGGTGCACGGCTTACTGGCGCCCATCAGCCTTCCCCCATTCGACAACTCCCAAATGGACGGGTACGCCGTCCGGTCAGTGGACATCTCCGATGGCGGAGCTGACCTGCGCATCATGCCCCCGGTTCCCGCCGGGTCCAGCCCGCAGCCGCTGCGGCCCGGGACCGCGGCGCCCATCATGACCGGTGCCATGATCCCGGCGGGGGCGGACGCCGTCGTCCCCATCGAAAAGGCGGTGCCTGACCACTTCCGCACGGAGGGCAGCGATGGGCTGGTGAAGCTGCCCGCAACCGTTCCGGGGACCTACGTGCGTACCGCCGGCAGCGACATTGCGGCGGGGGAGCGGGCCATGGCCGCCAGGACGTGCCTGGGACCGGCGCAGCTGGGACTTCTCGCAGCCCTCGGTATGGCTGAGGTGGAGGTGTACCGGGCAGTGACTGTCCTGCTCGTCACCACCGGGGACGAGGTAGTCCAACCGGGACAACCACTGCCGCAGGGCAAGATCTACGACTCCAACGGAACCCTCCTGGAAGCGGCCATGAAACAGGCTGGACTCAACGTCCGGCGCACCGGCATCTCCACCGACAACCCCGCCGAACTCCAGGCCCTGCTGCGGACCGCCGGCCATGACGTGGACCTGATCGTGACCACGGGCGGGGTCAGCAAGGGCGCGTATGAGGTGGTGCGCCAGGCCATGGCGGACCAGCCCGCCGAGTTCCTGCACGTGGCCATGCAGCCGGGCGGACCCCAAGGGATAGGACTGTTCGACGGCGTCCCCTTCCTGGGGTTTCCCGGCAACCCGGTCAGCTGCCTGGTGTCCTTCGAGATGTTCCTCCGCCCCGCCCTGTCGGGACTGCTCGGGTCGCCGGCGGCCAGGCAGCCGCTGCGCGCCCGCCTGGCCCAGCCCTTGAAGTCACCCGGGCACAAGCACCAGGTCCGGCGGGGAAGCCTGCAGCCCGACGGGACCGCGCAGCTGGAGGGCGGCGAGGGCTCGCACCTGATGCACGCGCTCGCGGGATCGAACTGCCTGGTCCACGTCCCCGTTGGCGTAACGGAGCTCGCCGCCGGCGACGAGGTGGAAGTATGGATGCTGTGAACGCAGAACAGACCCCCGCGCTGACGCACCTGCGCCAGGACGGCAGCGCCCAGATGGTGGATGTTTCCGCCAAGGCAGAAACAACCCGCGAGGCCACGGCCACCGCCACGGTCCGGACCACACCGGAGGTGATGCGGCTCCTGGGCGCCGGCGGCCTCCCCAAGGGGGATGCCCTGGCCGTTGCGCGCGTGGCAGGCATCATGGCCGCCAAGAAGACCCCGGACCTGATTCCGCTGTGCCACCCGCTGCCGCTGTCCAAGGTGACGGTCGATTTCGACCTTGGCCTGGACGCCGTCGCCATCAGCTCCACCGTCAAGACACGGGGCGTCACCGGAGTGGAAATGGAGGCCCTGACAGCGGCGTCCGTGGCTGCGCTGAGCGTCTACGACATGATCAAGGCCGTGGACAAACATGCCGTCCTCACGGACATCAAGGTGCTGGCCAAGAGTGGCGGCAAGAGCGGAGACTGGGCCCTGTGACTACCCCCAACACCCTTCGGGTTCCCGAACCGCACCGGCATGGCGACGTACAGGGACGGAAAGCCGGCGTCGTCATCGCCTCCACGCGCGCCGCCGCCGGCATCTACGACGACGAAACCGGGCCCGTGATCACCGACTGGCTCACCGAACACGGCTTTGACGTGTTTCCCGCCATGGTGGTCCCCGACGGCGACCCCGCGGGCGCAGCCATCCGCGCGCTCCTTACCCAGCGCCCCGCCGTCGTCATCACCAGCGGCGGCACCGGCCTCAGCCCCGACGACCGGACTCCCGACGTCACCCTGCCGCTGCTGGACCGGGAAATCCCCGGAATCATGGAGGCCATCCGGCGGGCCGGAGCCGCCAAAACCCCGCTTGCTGCCCTGAGCCGGGGGTATGCCGGCGCCGCAGGGCGGACCTTCATCGTGAACCTGCCCGGCTCCCCGAAGGGCGTCATGGACGGACTGGGCGTCCTGGACCCGCTCATCGGGCATGTGTGCGACCAGCTGGAGGGCGGACATGGGCACTGAAGCATTCGAAGTAGTCAGCGCGGTCCTGAGCGCTGAGCCCATCTCGGTGGACCAGGCGATTGCCGCTGTGGAAAGCGATACAGCCGGTGCCGTGGTCAGCTTCAGCGGCGTGGTGCGCAACCACGACGGCGGCAAGGCCGTCAACCGCCTCAGCTACAGTGCGCACCCCACAGCGCACCAGGTCATGGCAGACGTCGTCGGGCGCCTGGTTGCCGAGCAGAACGCCGAAGCAGGTGCCGGGCCCGGACAGCCCGTCCGGATCTGGGCGGCGCACCGGATCGGAATGCTGGAGATTGGGGACCCGGCCCTGGTGTGCGCGGTGTCCGCAGCCCACCGCGGGCAGGCGTTCGCCGTCTGCTCCGAGCTGGTGGACCGCATCAAGGAACAGGTGCCTATCTGGAAGGAACAATTCTTCACTGACGGCACCGTGGAATGGGTTGGCGCAGGCAGCTAATGCGGCACTGTCCGGAGCGCCCCCGGGACTGCGAGGTAACGCACGCCGCCCGGTTCCTGCGCGCGCAGGTCCCGCCGGTAGGGTTAACGGCATGACCGAACAACACTCCGTTCCCAAGCTGGTGGCCGTCCTGGGCGCCAACGGACGCATGGGCGCCGAGGCCGTCAAAGCCGTCGACGCCGCGCCCGACATGAAGCTCGTCGCAGCCCTGGGACGGGGTGACTCGCTGGAGCAGCTGGCCGCCTCGGGCGCCCAGTATGTGGTGGACCTGACGGTTCCCGAAAGCACCGAAGCCAACGTCCGCTTCGCCGTCGAGCACGGCATCCACACCGTGGTGGGCACCACCGGCTGGGACGCGGGACGCTTGTCAGACCTGGAGTCTTTGCTGGCAGCGCACCCGGGCACCGGTGTCCTCATTGCGCCCAACTTCGCCCTGGGCTCGGTCCTGGCCTCGGCCTTCGCAGCGAAGGCCTCGAAGTACTTTGAATCGGTGGAGATCATCGAACTGCACCACCCGGACAAGGTCGACGCCCCGTCCGGCACCGCTGTCCGCACCGCCCAGCTGATCGCCGCCGAGCGCGCGGCGGCACAGGTTCCGCAAAGCCCGGATGCCACCACCAGCGAGCGTGCCGGGGCCCGCGGCTGCGAGGTGGACGGCGTCCGCGTCCACAGCGTCCGGCTCCGCGGCCTGGTGGCACACCAGGAAGTGCTCTTTGGCGGTCCGGGGGAGCAGCTGACCCTTCGCCACGATTCCTTCGACCGCGCCTCGTTCATGCCCGGCGTGCTCCTGGGCGTGCGCAACGTTGCGGCGCACCCGGGCCTGACAGTGGGCCTGGATGGATACCTGGACCTGGGACTCTAGGCCATGAATGGTCTCCTAGCCGGCTTCCGGAAAAACCGCACCAAGATTTGGGTGGGTGCGGTCACCCTCCTGCTGGTCTTCTACCTGGTGGTCTCCTTCCAGCGTTCGCTCCTGCTCCTGACGGACAGCAACCTGACAGCCAAGGCCATCGGCGCCGCCTACCTGGTGCTGCCCGTTGTGGGCGCCTGGGCCCTGATCCGGGAGCTCATGTTCGGCGCCCGCACCGAGCAGATGGCCAAAGTCCTGGAAGCCGAAGGCGGGCTGCCCGTCGATGAGCTCCCACGCACGCCCGGAGGCCGGATCGTTCGGGCCGCAGCAGACGCGGAGTTCGAAAAGTACCGGGCCGAAGCCGAAGCCGCCCCCAACGACTGGCGTTCCTGGTTCCGCCTCAGCTGCGCCTACGACGCCGCCGGCGACCGCAAACGTGCGCGGGCGTCCATGCGTGACGCCGTTAAGCTCTTTACCGCCGCCTCCTGATCCACCGCCGGCGCCGGCCCGGCCCCAGCCTCGCGGTGGCGCTGCGGGTAACTGCGATGGGCATTTCTGCCCATCGCAGTCCGCCTCCGCCCGCGGTAGGTTTATTTAGTAAATACTCTTTAGCTTTGGGGGAAAGCATGAGGCTGGCCGTATCTGTGCCACGGTTCCGGCTCTTCGGAACCGAAGGCAGGGCCCCCGCCCCTCAACCCCACCACTTCGCTCCTCCACGCCGTGCCGCCCGAGGCTTCCTGACGCCGCGCGCAGTTACTCCTGGGCCCAGCCGCGCCCTGCGTGCCGCACCGCACCCTTGACCAGAAGGACCATCAATGAGCCACCCAAATTTCCCGCAGCCGCCCCACAACGGACCGGCCGCTCCACCCATTCCGCCGGCACCATCCACCTACGGCGGACGGCCCAATTTCCAGGGGCAGTTCCCGGCAGGTCCGCAGGGGGAATACCAGCCCGGGCCCCACGGCAACGCTTTCTACTCCGGCGGCCCCGGAAAGTCCTTCATCACCACCTGGATCCTGTCCCTGCTGCTGGGAACATTTGGTGCGGACCGCTTCTACCTGGGCAAGACCGGCTCGGGTGTCGCCAAGCTCTTGACCGCCGGTGGCCTGGGCATCTGGGCCCTCGTTGACCTGATCATGACCTTGACGGGGAACACCAGGGACAAGGAAGGCCGCCCGCTGGAGGGCTACCCGGAGAACAAGAAGAAGGCCTGGATCATCACCGGCATCCTCTGGCTGGTGAGTATCATCACCGCTATCCTGCTGACCCTCGTGTCCCTTGCAGTGGCCGGCGCCGCCCTTGAGAAGCGGACGATCCCAGGAGCGCCCGATGTTCCGTCGGCCTCACAGGCCGCCCCGGCGCCGTCCACTGGATCCGCCCCACCCAGTGGATCGGCTGCCGGCGCGAATTCCTTCGTGGCCACCGTCTCGGAAGGAAATACCGTCAAGGTCAGCGTCCTCGACTCCATCTACACCACGGAAATTCCGCGCATGACGTACCTGCAGCCCAAGAATGGCGGATTCCTGGCCGTCAAGGTCTCCTGGGAGACGCTGACCGGGAGCAGCTTCGCCAGCCCCTCGAACTTCACGGTCTTCGACGCTGACGGCAAAGAGGGCGAACTGGTTTACCTCGATGACGGCATGGGCGCCCTGCCCACCGATGAGGTGGGTGCCGGCGATCGCCGCCAGGGCGTCATCGCGTTCGATGTGAAGAAGGGCCCGGTCCAGGTTGTCCTCAACGATGACTTCGGCGACAAGGCGGCCGCCTTCACGCTGACGCCGCAATAGCAGGCGGCCCCGGCGCCGGAACCGGACCCGCGGCCCCACCCGGGGGCGCGGGTCCTTTCATTCCGGCCGGCGCTTTGGGCAGCGGGAGGGTCAGGGAAGGGCCTTGAAGCCTCCGCGGCCCACAAGCGAGGCCGTATGGCCTACCCACTCCAGCGGGCCGCGCCACCGCAGCCGGGCGAAAACGATGCCGATCGTGACGGCGGTGGCCGCCTGGGCGAAGAACATCCCGTCCTCGGTCCAGCCGGCGGGAAGGGGCTTCAGGTAAAACCCGGAGACAACCCAGACGTGGACGGTGTAGAGAGTCAACGTCATGGCGCCGGCCCCGCGCAACGGCAGCAGCAGGTCCAGGTCCACCCACTCCGCGAGGCGCTCCAGGAGCAGGCAGGCGCCGATGACGGCAGTGGCCACCGCCGAGGTATGCAGCAGGTCAAGCGGGGTTCCCGAGTGCGGTGCCGCTGACGCCAGCCACCACCAGGAACCCTCCTGCTGGATGCCTGTCAGGTTGACCTGCAGGACGCTGCCCAACGGGTACCCCGGAGCGTTGAGGACCTGCTCCAGCGCTGCACGGCCGCCCCAGTCTTCCATGGCCGCCGTACCCAGGGCCTTGGCCGCCACGGCCACCACGGTTCCGCTTACCAGCAGCAGCACCGGGGTGACTGCTTTGGTGAGCACCAGGCGGCCTATCACCAGTCCCACCAGCAGGTAGGACAGCCATTGGAACACGGGGTAGTAGCCGGTAAAGAAGACATCCGCGAGCAGCCGTGTTGGCGTAGCCAGGTCATCCCAGGCGGGGTTGTGGCCCAGGTTCAGCGGGGGTTCGGGGGCCAGCAGCCATGGCCGCAGGAGGTACGCCAGCACCGGCGACGCAAGGATCCATCCCGCGGCCCACGCGCACAGCGGCTTCACCCCGAGCCCCAGGAAAGGCAGGATACACAAAAACAGCACGGCGTAGTGCACCAGGATGATGGCCACATTCACTTCGAGTCCGCCCAGGGTAAGTCCGACGGCGGCAACCACCAGGGCGCGCAGTGCCACGCCGCGCCGGGCGGCGGAGAGTTGGGCACCCTCGAGCGGCGTGTTCTTCCCGGTGGACAGGGCGAGCCCCACGCCCGCCAGCACGGCGAAGAGGGCAGCAGCGCGGCCGGAGAAGGTGAGGCCGATCCAGGTCGGCGTGAGGTTTGCATTCGATTCGAAGGTGGGCAGCAGGTGGGTGGCCATCATGCCCAGCAGGGCCACGCCCCGCGCAGCGTCGATGCCCCGAAGACGCCCCGGTTGCCGGCTTCCAGTGGCCTTGCGGGACCGGGTGGCCGCGGATCGGGACGTCATGACCAGATCGTCTCACATGCGCCGCCGGCGCAGCTTGTCACAGCACGGCAGGACCGGCCCCGGGCCCTGAAAGGCCGGACCGTCCGGGCAGCCACGCACCATCCAGAGGATACCTGGACATCCTTGTTTTCGAATATATGTTCGAATATCATGGCAGCCATGGAGATCAGACCAGCAGGAATCCCCGCACCCCGGGAGCAGGGGCGCCAGCAGCACGGACCCGGGCGGGCTGGGGCAGCGCGTCCCGGGAACCAGCCGGCGGACAATCCGCAGTCCGCCGGCAAGCCGCGCCGGATTGGCCCCGCCACCCAGTCAGCGGTGGATAACGGCTCCGGCGGTGGGCCCCTGAGGGCGATGAGTCCGGGAGTGGTGGATTACCTGTTCCGCCAGCTTGTTTCCGGCCGGCCGGCGGAGGACGTGGCATGGGAACGGGAGGGCATCAGCCTGGCTGCCCAGCCCGAAGGGGCGGAACTGGCCCGGCGGCTTGCTGAAACGGACCTTGATGCGCTGACGCCCACGGAGTTGTTCCACTATGTGCGCGCGGCGCAGCGTCTCGCGGCATGGGCAGAGGGCCTGCGCCAAACCGCCGTCGGCCGCTATTGCCATGCCGGAGCGGACGCACCGCGGCCGGACCGGCGCGGTATTTGACGCTCGTCACGCCCGTGGCATTGTCCTAACCAGCCGGGGACAGGGTAACGTTTTTTCCATGGCTGACTCTTCCGCGCACATCCCTGCCCTCGGTACCCTCCTGACCGCCATGGTCACGCCGTTCACCAAGGACGGCGCAGTGGATTACGACCAGGCGGCAGCGCTGGCCAGCAAACTGGTTGACGACGGCTGCGACGGCCTTGTGGTCACCGGCACCACAGGCGAAACCTCCACGCTGACAGACGAAGAGAACCTCGGCATGTTCCGCGCCGTCAAGGATGCCGTGGGCGGCCGCGCAGCCATCATTGCCGGTACCGGCACGAACGACACCGCGCACTCGGTGCACCTTTCCCAGCAGGCAGCCGCCCTCGGCGTCGACGGCCTCCTCCTGGTGACCCCTTACTACAACAAGCCCAGCCAGGCCGGCGTCCGCGCGCACTTCGAGACCATCGCCTCCGCAGTGGACGTCCCCGTCATGCTCTACGACATCCCCGGGCGTTCCTCCATACCGATTGAGCCCGACACCATGATCCGGCTGGCCCAGCACCCCAACATCGTCGCCGTCAAGGACGCCAAGGCGGACTTCACCGCAGCCACCCGCGTCATGGCCGAAACGGACCTCCTCTTCTACTCGGGCGATGACGGGCTGACCCTTCCCTGGATGGCGCTGGGCGCAGTCGGCCTGGTCGGGGTCACCACCCACGTCGCCACCCGCCGCTTCCGCGAGCTCATCGACGCCGTCAACGCCAATGACCTCGGGACTGCCCGCAAGATCAACTTCGAGCTGCAGCCCGTCGTCCGCGCCACCATGACCCGCGTCCAGGGGGCCGTGGCGGCCAAGCAGATTCTTAAATGGCAGGGAGTCCTGCCCAACTCGATTGTCCGTTTGCCCCTCGTGGAGCCGGACGAAACCGAGATCGAAACCATCCGCGGGGATTTGGCGGAAGCGGGGCTGGTCTTCTCCTGAGGCTAAGACCGGCACCCTTCCGCCTGGAAAGTAGTGCACTATGACCCAAACTGCCCTTACCGGCCTTGTCACCCCTCCGCGCCTGCCCCAGGGCACGCTCAGGATCGTTCCGCTTGGCGGACTCGGGGAAATCGGCCGGAACATGGCCGTGTTCGAAATCGACGGCAAGCTGCTGATCGTGGACTGCGGCGTCCTCTTCCCCGAGGAAACCCAGCCCGGCGTTGACCTGATCCTGCCGGATTTCTCCTACATCGAGGACCGGCTGGACGACGTCGTGGCCGTCATCCTCACCCATGGCCACGAGGACCACATCGGCGCCGTGCCGTACCTGCTGCGCCTGCGCAATGACATTCCCCTGGTCGGTTCCCAGCTGACGCTTGCCCTGATCGAGGCAAAGCTGCAGGAGCACCGCATCCGGCCCTACACGCTGACGGTCGAAGAGGGCCAGGTGGAGAAGTTCGGGCCGTTCGAATGCGAATTCGTCGCCGTGAACCACTCCATCCCGGATGCCCTCGCCGTCTTTATCCGCACCGCCGGCGGCACTGTCCTGCACACCGGTGACTTCAAGATGGACCAGCTGCCGCTGGACGGACGCATCACCGACCTGCGCCACTTCGCCAAGCTGGGCGAAGAGGGCGTTGACCTCTTCATGTCCGACTCCACCAACGCCGACGTCCCCGGCTTCACCACGGCCGAGAAGGAAATCGGGCCGACCCTGGAGCGCCTCTTCGGCCAGGCCACCAAGCGCATCATCGTGGCGTCTTTCTCCTCCCACGTGCACCGCGTGCAGCAGGTCCTCGACGCCGCCGCCAAGCACAACCGCAAGGTGGCCTTCGTGGGCCGCTCCATGGTCCGCAACATGGCCATTGCCGAAAAGCTGGGCTACCTGGACGTCCCGGCCGGGCTGATCGTCGACATCAAGAACATCGACAACCTGCCGGACAACCGGGTGGTCCTGATGTCCACCGGTTCGCAGGGCGAGCCCATGGCGGCCCTGTCCCGGATGGCAAACGGTGACCACCGGGTGGTGGTGGGGGACGGCGATACCGTCATCCTGGCCTCCAGCCTCATCCCGGGCAACGAGAACGCCGTGTTCCGGATCATCAACGGCCTCCTCAAGCTTGGCGCCGACGTCATCCACAAGGGCAACGCCAAGGTCCACGTCTCCGGCCACGCCGCGGCCGGCGAACTGCTCTACTGCTACAACATCCTCGAGCCGCTCAACGCGATGCCGGTTCACGGCGAAACCCGCCACCTGATCGCCAACGGCAAGATCGCCATCGAGTCCGGCGTTCCCGAAGCCAGCGTCATCCTCGCGGACAACGGCACCGTCATCGACCTTCGCGACCACCAGGCAGACATCGTGGGCCAGGTGGAGGTGGGCTTCGTCTACGTTGACGGCTCCAGCGTTGGGGAGATCACGGACGCCGACCTCAAGGACCGCAGGATCCTGGGCGACGAAGGCTTCATCTCGATCATCACGGTGATCCACCGCGCCACCGGCAAGGTGGTGTCCGGCCCCGAGATCCATGCCCGCGGCGTTGCCGAAGACGACTCCGTCTTCGACGACATCATCCCCAAGATCAACGCGGCACTGGAAGAAGCGGTCCAGAACAATGCGGACCACACCAGCCACCAGCTCCAGCAGGTGGTGCGCCGCGTCGTGGGCACCTGGGTCAACCGCAAGCTGCGCCGCAAGCCCATGATCATCCCGGTGGTCCTCGAGGCCTGATGGTCCACCCCGCCGGCTCCGGCCCGCCCTCCCCGCCGCAGGCAGGAGTGCGGGCCGGAGGCCTTTAACAGCGGGGAGCGGGGATGCTCCCGGCCCCGATATCCCCGGAATCACCGCATGCTTCCGGTAGCGTAACTACTATGGCCACACGTACTACTTCCGCGCCCAAAGGTACCGGCAGGGGCAGCTCCGGCAGCAAATCCGGGAGCCCCACAGGCCGCGGAACCGGCTCCACCGCCGGCAGGGCGGGGCGTGGCGGCTCATCAAGCACCGCACGCACCCGCCAGCTTCCCGCCGTCGAACACCACCAGCCGTGGCTGCTGCGCGTAGTGGGCGGCGCATGGCTTGGCGTGGGGCACCTGGTGGGCGGGGGAGTGCGCCGCATCGGCCACGACGTCAGCGACCTCCCCGCCGAGGACCGCCGCGACGGAGCCGCCCTGTTCAACCTGGCGCTCGGCGTCTTCATCGCCACGTTCGCCTGGTGGGGCCTGACAGGCTGGTTCCCCGACGCCGTCTACGCCGTGGTGAACGGCACGTTCGGGTGGATCTCCCTGCTGCTTCCGCTCATGCTCTTCGTCTGCGCCTTCCGGCTGTTCCGGCAGCCCTCCGATGGCCGGGGCAACAACAGGGTGGGCATCGGCTTCCTGATCATGACATTCGCTGGCTGCGGCCTGGCACACATCCTGGGCGGCCAGCCCACGGTGGCCGACGGCTTCGACGGGCTCCGCAGGGCGGGCGGCATGCTCGGTTTCCTGGCCGCCACGCCGTTGGCCGCCATCCATCCCGCCGTGCCCGTGGCCCTCTACGGCCTGCTCGCATTCGTATCCCTGCTGATCATCACGGCCACCCCGTTCACCGCCATTCCGCGCCGCATCCGCGGAGCGTACGAGCACCTCATGGGCATCGACCTGATGGATCCGGAACGCGCCGACGTCCACGACCGCAGCTACCTCGAGCGGACGGCGCCGCCCGCACCCCGGAAGAAGAAGCGGAAGCTCTTTGGGAAGGACCAAGAGGCCGGGGCAGGCCTTGAGGGCTACGTGGGCGACGAAGCCTTCGAGCACGCTGTGATTGACGACGACGAGGGCGAACCGGCGCGGCCCGCGCCCGGAGTGCGGCGGCCCACCCAGGCGGAGATCGCCGTCGAGAAGATCAAGGCCGCCCAGGGCCTGGGCGCCGGTGCGCAGGCGGCCCCGCCGGAAAACGCCACCGAGGCCATCCCCCTGGTCATCCCCGGTGCCGCGGCTCCCGGCAAGCCTGCCGCCGCGCCCACAGTGCCATCGAACCCGGTGGCGCCCGCGCCGCCGCCCGTTCCCATCCCGCAGCGGACCGAGCAGCTCTCGCTGGCCGGCGACGTGACCTACACCCTGCCGGCCTCGGACTTCCTGACCCCCGGGTCCATCCCGAAGGAGCGCACGGAAGCCAACGACGCCGTCGTCGCCGCCCTCACGGACACCCTGACCCAGTTCAATGTTGATGCCACGGTCACCGGGTTCAGCCGCGGCCCCACCGTCACCCGGTACGAAATCGAGCTCTCGCCCGGCACCAAGGTGGAGCGCGTCACCGCCCTGTCCAAGAACATCTCGTACGCCGTTGCCTCCAGCGACGTCCGGATCCTCAGCCCCATCCCCGGTAAGTCCGCGATCGGCATCGAGATCCCCAACACGGACCGCGAAACCGTCTCCCTGGGCGATGTCCTCCGCAGCCAGAACGCCCGCCGCACGGACCACCCCATGGTGATGGGCGTCGGCAAGGACGTCGAAGGCGGCTACGTGGTGGCCAACCTCGCCAAGATGCCCCACCTCCTGGTCGCCGGTGCCACCGGTGCCGGTAAGTCGTCCTTCGTGAACTCGATGATCACCTCGATCCTGATGCGGGCCACCCCGGACGAGGTGCGCATGGTCATGGTGGACCCCAAACGCGTGGAACTGACCGCGTACGAGGGCGTGCCGCACCTCATCACGCCGATCATCACCAACCCCAAGAAGGCCGCCGAGGCACTGCAGTGGGTGGTCCGCGAGATGGACGCCCGCTACGACGACCTCGCCAACTACGGCTTCAAGCACATCGACGATTTCAACAAGGCCGTCCGTGCCGGGAAGGTCCACCCGCCGGTGGACTCCAAGCGCGTCATCCGGCCCTACCCATACCTGCTGGTGATCGTGGACGAACTCGCCGACCTCATGATGGTCGCGCCGCGCGACGTTGAAGACTCGATCGTCCGCATCACCCAGCTGGCCCGCGCCGCAGGCATCCACCTGGTCCTGGCCACCCAGCGCCCGTCCGTGGACGTGGTCACCGGCCTCATCAAGGCCAACGTGCCTTCGCGCATGGCCTTCGCCACGTCCTCCGTCACCGACTCCCGCGTGGTCCTCGACCAGCCCGGCGCCGAGAAGCTGATCGGCCAGGGCGACGCCCTCTTCCTGCCCATGGGCGCGTCCAAGGCGATGCGTGTCCAGGGCGCCTGGGTCACCGAATCCGAGATCCATAAAGTGGTGGAGCACGTCAAGGGGCAGCTGCAGGCTGTCTACCGGGACGACGTCGCCCCCGAAGCGGAAAAGAAGCAGATCGACGACGACATCGGGGACGACCTCGAAGTGCTGCTGCAGGCCACGGAGCTTGTGGTCACCACCCAGTTCGGCTCCACCTCCATGCTGCAGCGCAAGCTCCGGGTCGGCTTCGCCAAGGCCGGCCGGCTCATGGACCTCCTTGAGTCCAGGGGAGTGGTGGGACCTTCCGAGGGTTCCAAGGCCCGGGACGTCCTGGTCAAGCCGGACGACCTCGCCGCGGTCCTCGCCGCGATGAAAGGCCAGGAGCCGCCGGCCGTGGCCGATTCACAGACGGCCGCGCTCAGTGACAACGCCAACGCCAACATCGCCCAGGGCGGCTACGCCGAAGACCTGGTGGCCGCTGACCTGGACCAGCGGAAGCAGAACGTCGAATATTTCGACGGATCGGATTCCGCCCCGGGCGACGACGACGGCTCCGAGGACGCCTGGTCCCTCACCGGACGCTAGCCCGGTAGCCTAGGAACGTGACTAGCACCGATGCAACCGCCGCCGGCCAAGGCCGTGCCGGGGTCTGGAACCTCCCCAATGTCCTGACCATGATCCGCATCGCGCTGGTCCCGTTCTTCGTGTGGTTCCTCGTGGCCGACGCCCCCGGGCTGCACAGCACCTCCGGACCGTGGCGCTGGGCAGCGGTGGCCGCGTTCGCCGTCGCCATCTACACGGACAAGCTCGACGGCGACATCGCCAGGAGCCGGAACCTGGTCACTGACTTCGGCAAGATTGCCGACCCCATTGCCGACAAGCTGCTCATCGGCTCCGCGCTGGTGATGCTGTCCTTGCTGGGCGAGCTCCCCTGGTGGGCAACCGTGGTGATCCTGGTCCGTGAATGGGGCATTACGGCCCTGAGGTTCTTCGTGATCCGCTACGGAGTCATCCCCGCCTCCCGCGGCGGCAAGCTCAAAACCGTTGTCCAGACCGCGGCAATCTTCCTGTACCTGCTGCCGCTCGGGGCATTCGCGCCCTGGATGTCCTGGGTGGCATTCGCCGTCATGATGGCAGCGGTGGCGATCACGCTGTGGACCGGCGTCGAGTACGTGGTTGAAGCCCTGCGCCTGCGCGCCAGGGGCAAGCGGCAGGCGGGAACCGAGGGACGGGAACAGGCATGAGTAACCTTCACCGGCTGGCGGCACAGGCCGTCCGGCAGGCACTTGACTCCGGACGGACCGTTGCCACTGCGGAGTCGTTGACGGCCGGCATGGTGTCCGCTGTCCTGGCTGACACCCCGGGCGCCTCCGGCATGCTGCAGGGCGGGGTGGTGGCATACCAAAACTCGGTGAAGGAGGCGGTGCTGCACGTGCCCGCCGACCTGCTGGCCCGTGCCGGCTCCGTCGATCCCGACGTCGCCCGGGCCATGGCCGCCGGGGCGCGCACTGTCCTGGGCGCCGACGTCGGGCTTTCCACCACCGGCGTCGCCGGTCCCGAGGCCCACGACGGCAAACCCGTGGGCCGGGTCTACATCGGCATCGCTACAGCGGCAGGCACCGCCGGTTTCGAGTACTCCTTCACCGGAAACCGGCCGGACATCCGCGCCGCCGCCTGCGCCGCCGCCCTCGAAAGACTCCTCGAAGCCCTTGCCGGCTAAGCCGCGCAGGCCGCCAAGTTACCGCGCGTAAAGTTGCCGGGAACAAAAGCCATTACCGATTAGTTATTACATTGTGTCGCTTCCGAAGAGCGGAGGCGCCTAGGATGAAATGACCAAGACAGGTTCGCCGGCGGCGGACCTGACCAATGAGGGAGCAAGGCGATACAGATGGTAAAGCAGCCCGTATCCGTAAACGGCGTTGTCCGCTGGAAGGATGTGGGCCTCGCCGAACAGGCTAAGAGCGAACAGAAGGAGCGCAAGATGGTAGTACTTCGTCACGAAATCGGTGATGTCCTGCGCGATGTCCGCCAGCGTCAGGGGCGCACGCTCCGTGAAGTTTCGCACAGCGCCCGCGTCTCCCTGGGATACCTCAGCGAAGTGGAGCGCGGCCAAAAGGAAGCATCGTCAGAGCTCCTGTCCTCGATCTGCTCGGCACTGGATGTTCCGCTGTCAAGCATGCTCCGCGAGGTCAGCGACCGCGTGGCAGTAGCCGAAGGCGTCGCCGTTCCGGACACCGTTCCGCAGGAATTCTCCCAGCGTTACGGCCGTGACCTGGAACGCGACCTCAACACTGAACTGAACGACGAACTCTCCACGGGACTCCTCTCCGGAGCCCGGTAAGGAGCCCCACCGCAGGGTGGGCGCCGGACAACAGGAAGCCCCCGGCCATGCCGGGGGCTTCCTGCTGTCATGAGTCCTGCTGCGCCCGCTCCGGCGAGCCCGGCCCGTCGGCGGCTTCCCTGGGGAATCCGTCACGCTCATAAGTGGAGTTCAACCTGGCCATACAGCGGGCCAATTCCTCAAGGTCCTCCACCGGCCACTCGCGCAGCCGCTCCTGGAAGACCTGCCGCCTGGCGTCCTGGACCTGGTGCATCTTCTCTTCGCCCTTGGGCGTCAGCCGGATCGACTGCGCCCGGCGGTCCAGGGGGTCCGCCTCCTTGGACACCAGGCCCAGACCTTCCAGGAACGCGATCTGCCGGCTGACCGACGGCTTGCCCACACCGATGTTCATGGCCAGCTCAGTCAGCCGGATGGGGCCTTCCCGGCGGATAATCGTCAACAGCCCGTACGCCGCTGGCTCCATGTCCGGGTGGACCTCGCGCGAAAGCTGGTTGGAGATGGCCCGCGCCCGCCGCCAAAAAAGGCTGATCTGGTGTTCAACATTTTGCAGCGCGGCATCGGCGGCGTCATTGCCTGTGTCCTGCCGCGGCGGGAGGTCCGGGGAGTTGCTCATGGCAACAATTCTAGGGTCCACAATCATGAGAGGATTTACCGATGCGAATCAGCGAGTACTGGCGTCTGATGGATGACGAGTTCGGCGCGGGATACTCCCGCGTGCTGAGCAGCACCCTGGTCCTTGCCGGCGTCGGTGGGCGCACCGCTGACCAGGCCCTGGCGGCCGGGGTTGAGCCGCGCCGGGTCTGGCTTGCGGTCTGCGACGTCCAGGATGTCCCGTCGGAACGGCGGCTGGGCCGCGACATCGCCCCGCGCCGCGACTAGCGGAGGGCACGGCGCTGCCGGGGCGGGGATCCTGCCGGCGGACACGCCGCAGGAGCTCCACTCTTCGAATACCTGTTCGGATAAGGCTATGATTTTTTCATCGGGTTTATCCACATAGCCGTTGTCTTCCGGCCGGAATGTCAGTGGGTCCCCTTAGCGTCAGAGATGACCAACACAATGGCCGCGAAGGCCACCATCGAGAAAGCATTAGAGGTGTCAACCATGGCGGCAGCCCCGGATCGTGCAAAAGCGCTGGAAGCAGCACTTGCCCAGATTGACAAGCAGTTCGGCAAGGGCTCGGTCATGCGCCTGGGCGACGAAGTCCGCGCTCCGATCGAAGTCATCCCCACCGGCTCCATCGCCCTGGATGTCGCCCTTGGCATTGGCGGGCTCCCGCGCGGCCGCGTCATCGAAATTTACGGTCCTGAATCCTCAGGTAAGACCACCGTGGCCCTGCACGCGGTGGCGAGTGCCCAGCGCGCGGGCGGGATCGCAGCCTTCATCGACGCCGAGCACGCCCTGGACCCCGACTACGCCGCCAAGCTGGGCGTGGACACCGATGCCCTCCTGGTTTCGCAGCCGGATACCGGCGAGCAGGCCCTGGAAATCATGGACATGCTGGTCGGCTCCGGTTCGCTGGATGTCATCGTCATCGACTCCGTGGCCGCCCTTGTGCCGCGGGCAGAAATCGAAGGCGACATGGGCGACAGCCACGTCGGCCTCCAGGCCCGCCTCATGAGCCAGGCCCTGCGTAAGATCACCGGACGCCTGAGCCAGACCAAGACCACCGCCATCTTCATCAACCAGCTCCGGGAAAAGATCGGCGTCTTCTTCGGTTCCCCCGAAACCACCACAGGCGGTAAGGCCCTGAAGTTCTACGCGTCGGTCCGCATCGACGTCCGGCGGATCCAGACCCTCAAGGAAGGCGCCGACTCGGTCGGCAACCGGACCAAGGCCAAGATCGTCAAGAACAAGATGGCTCCGCCCTTCAAGGTGGCCGAGTTCGACATCATCTATGGCCAGGGCATCTCCCGCGAAGGCGGCATCATCGACATGGGCGTGGAGCACGGCATCATCAAGAAGTCGGGTTCCTGGTTCACTTACGACGGCGACCAGCTGGGCCAGGGCATGGAAAACTCGCGCCGTTTCCTCCGTGACAACCCGGAGCTGGCCGCCGAGCTGGAGCGCCTGATCAAGGAGAAGCTCGGTGTCGGCGTCAAGCCTGCCGAGGATGAGTCCAAGGACGCGCCAAAGCTGAAAGCCGTCGACGGGTTCTAGCCCTTGACCGGCCCACGAACACGGCGGACCCGTTCCGGCAGCCCCTCAACCGGGGCGCCGGACGGGTTTGCCGCCCCTGAGGACCCGCAGGCCGCGGACGCCGAACCGGATCCGTTCTCGGTTGCCCAGGCCATCGTGTACCGGCAGCTCACAGCCGCGCCCAAGAGCCGGCTCCAGCTTGCCCGGAAATTGGCGGAGCGGAACATCCCGGAACCCGTCGCCGAGGCCGTGCTGGACAAGTTCCAGGAAGTCCGGCTGATCAACGACGCCGAATTTGCCGACATGTGGGTCAGGAGCCGGGCCCAGTCCAGGAAGCTGGCCAAGGGTGCGCTCCGGCGGGAGCTCGCTGAGAAGGGCATCGACCAGGAAACGGCTGCCTCGGCCCTGGAGCAGCTGACCGACGCCGACGAGGAAGCCGCAGCCCGTGCCCTGGTGGAACGGAAGCTCCGCCCTGGGACGGACCTGGCCGGCCCCGGCGAGCGGGACAAAGCCGTACGGCGGTTGGCGTCAATGCTCGCACGCAAGGGCTACCAACCCTCCCAGGCGTTCCGGATCGTCAACGAGGTCCTCGATTCCCGGCAGGACCCCGACAACGACCGCCTCCAGAGCCGGTACCCTTAACGGGTGAGTTTGACCATTCCTTCCCCCCAATCCGACGCCACCCCTTCCGTCGAAGCAGGGGCGGTGCCGCAGTCCGGAGCGATGCCCCGCACCTACCAGGTGCGCACCTTCGGCTGCCAGATGAACGTTCACGACTCCGAGCGGATGTCCGGCATGCTTGAGGTCGCCGGTTACGTGCCCGCGGAGGGCGGGCATGCCGACGTCGTGGTGTTCAACACGTGCGCAGTCAGGGAAAACGCGGACAACAAGCTCTACGGCAACCTGGGTATCCTGGCCCCGGTGAAAGCGGCCAACCCCGGCATGCAGATTGCCGTGGGCGGTTGCCTGGCACAGAAGGACCGCGAAACCATCCTCAAAAAGGCGCCCTGGGTGGATGCCGTCTTCGGTACCCACAACGTGGGTGCCCTGCCGGCCCTCCTGGACCGGGCACGGCACAACAATGAAGCGCAGCTGGAGATCCTGGAGTCCCTGGATGTCTTCCCTTCCACGCTGCCCACCAAACGCGACTCCGTCTACTCGGGCTGGGTGTCCATCTCCGTAGGCTGCAACAACACCTGCACTTTCTGCATCGTGCCGGCCCTGCGCGGCAAGGAAAAGGACCGCCGGCCCGGAGAGATCCTCGCGGAAATCCAGGCACTCGTGGACGACGGCGCCATCGAAGTCACCCTGCTTGGCCAGAACGTCAACTCCTACGGGGTGGAATTTGGGGACCGGCAGGCATTCTCCAAGCTCCTGCGTGCGTGCGGCGGGATTGAGGGGCTGGAGCGCGTCCGCTTCACCAGCCCGCACCCGGCCGCGTTCACCGATGACGTCATTGACGCCATGGCAGAGACTCCCAACGTCATGCCGCAGCTGCACATGCCGCTGCAGTCCGGGTCGGACAGCATCCTCCGGGCCATGAAGCGTTCCTACCGGTCCACCAAGTTCCTGGGAATCCTGGACAAGGTCCGTGAAAGGATCCCCCACGCCGCCATCTCCACCGACATCATCGTCGGCTTCCCCGGCGAAACGGAAGAGGACTTCCAGGCAACCCTGGACGTGGTGGAACAGTCCCGCTTCGCCACCGCCTTCACCTTCCAGTATTCAAAGCGTCCCGGCACGCCGGCGGCCGACCTGCCCGACCAGCTCCCCAAGGCCGTGGTCCAGGAACGCTTCGAACGCCTCACCGCCCTGCAGGACCGCATCGCCGCGGAAGAAAACCGGAAGCAGCTTGGCCGCCGGCTCGAAGTCATGGTCACGGCCCAGTCCGGGCGGAAGTCGGAGGAGACCCACCGGCTCTCCGGCCGGTCGCAGGACCAGCGGCTGGTACACTTTTCGGTCCCTGAGGGCGCACCCGCCCCCAGGCCCGGGGACCTCGTCACCGTCACCATTACCGAAGCGGCGGCCTTCCACCTGGTGTCCGATCCCACGCTTGAGGACTACAGCCTGCGCCGGTCCCGGGCAGGGGACGCATGGGACAGGTCCCAGGCCGACTCCTGCGGGGCACCATCCCCGGCTTCACCCGGGGAACGCAAGGGCGTCTCCCTCGGCATGCCCGCACTGCCGCTGCGCACCCGCTGACAGGTGGCTGCCCCGCCCGTCATCGCCGTCGTCGGTCCCACCGGCTCAGGCAAATCTGACCTCGCCGTCAACCTTGCCCTTGCCCTGGACGGCGAGGTCATCAACGCCGACGCCATGCAGTTCTACCGCGGCATGGACATCGGCACCGCCAAAATCACCTTGGCCGAGCGCAGGGGAGTGCCGCACCACCTCCTGGACACCCTGGACGTCACCGAGGAAGCCAGCGTTTCCGACTTCCAGTCCCAGGCACGCAAGACCATCGACGACATCCATCGGCGCGGCAAGCGCGCCATCCTGGCCGGTGGCTCCGGGCTGTACGTCCGGGCCGCGCTGGACGTCCTGGAGTTCCCGGGGACCGATCCCGCACTGCGGGCCCGCCTTGAGGCGGAGCATTCCGAACTCGGTACCGAAGCACTCCTTGCAAGGCTCCGGACCGTCGATCCCGCCTCCGCCGCCCGCGTCTCCGATGCCCGGCGCATCATCCGGGCCCTCGAGGTGCACGAACTCACCGGGCGGCCCTTCAGCTCCTTCATGCCCCGGCGGGAGTACCACCAGCCCGCCATCCAGCTGGGCCTCAGCGTGGACCGCGAGGTCCTGCGGGAGCGCCTGGCAGAACGGGTGCACCGGATGGTGGACGCCGGCCTGCTGGACGAAATCCGGATGCTCGACGCCAGCGGCCTGCGCCGCGGCAAAACCGCGTCCCGGGCGCTTGGCTATTCACAGTTCCTGCGCGTGGTCGATGGCACGTCCACCGTTGCAGACGCCGCCGAGGAAACCATCGTGGCCACCCGGCAGTTCGCCCGCCGCCAGCTGACCTGGTTCCGCGCCGACCCCCGCATCACCTGGCTGGACTGGCAGGAACCGGGACTCGTTGGCAAGGCAGCGGAGTTGTGCCGGTAGCTGCAGTTTCAGCGCCGGCGGCATGCGCCGCTACGCTTGGGACCATGAATGCAACCCCCGCCGAAACCACCGGACCCATCCTGCGCACGCTGAGCGGGCTCCGCTTTTCCAAGGGGCACGGAACCGGCAACGATTTCGTCCTGGTGGCCGACCCCGAGGGCGTCCGTGCCATCGGCGCGGACCAGGCCGCGGCGCTGTGCGACCGGCACCGCGGGATCGGGGCCGACGGCCTGATCAGGGCGGTCCCGTCCCGCTTCCTGCCCGAGGGCCGGGAACTGCTCACGGAAGCCCCGGACGCGGAATGGTTCATGGATTACCGCAATGCCGACGGCTCCCTGTCCGAGATGTGCGGCAACGGGGTCAGGGTCTTCGTCCATTTCCTGCGGACGGAGGGCATGATCGACCTGCCCGACGGCGGATCCCTCACCATCGGCACCCGCGGCGGGGTCAAGACCGTGGTCCGCACCGGAGACGGCTATGCGGTGGACATGGGACCCTGGGAGTTCATCTTCCCCGGGGAGGCAAGCGCCAAAGCCATGGATTCCCTGGTCACCGCCGACGGGCTGGAAGTTGCCCGGCCGGCCCTCTCCGTGAGCATGGGCAACCCGCACACGGTGGTGGCCCTCGCCGAACTCTCGGAGCTCACGGGGACCCGGCTCTTCACCGCTCCCAAGGTCGATCCCGTTCCTGCAAACGGGACCAACGTGGAATTCGTGGTCCCGGCAGAACCGTTGGTCCATGACGGTGTGGGCTCTGTGACCATGCGGGTGCACGAGCGCGGCGTGGGGGAGACCCAGTCCTGCGGGACCGGCGCCTGCGCTGCCGCCGTCGCCATCCGGCACTGGGCCGGGGCGGAGGCGCCGGACGCCTGGCGGGTCCACGTTCCCGGCGGAGTGGTGGGCGTGAAGTTCTTTGCCGGTCCCGGCGGCCACGAGCACGTGGAGCTCAGCGGCCCTGCCGTCATTGTGGCGAGTGGGACGCTTTCGTGACCTTCAGGATCCGGAAGGACTTTGACGTGGACTCGCGGGTCACGGTGAAGGAGCCGTCCAGTTCGGCCGCCAGCCAGCGCTGAAGCGAGTCGGAGCCCAGGTTCTTCTGCACCACCAGCCACGCGGTCCCGCCATCTGCCAGGCGCGGCAGCCACAGTTTGAGCAGGGCGTGCAGTTCGTCCTTGCCGATCCTGATGGGCGGGTTGGACCAGATGGTGTCGAAGCGGATGTCCGGATCCACGGCCGCGGGTGTGCTGGCGACCACGTTGGCCAGTCCCAGGGCGGCTGCGTTTTCATTGGTCAGGGTGATGCAGCGTTCGTTGACGTCCACGGCATAGACCTTGGAACCGGGGGCCAGCAGCGCCATGGTGAGCGCCACGGGTCCCCAGCCGCATCCGATATCCAGCAGGTTCCCCTGGGGGTGCGGCGCCGGAACATCGGCGAGGAGCACTGCGGTGCCCTTGTCGATCCCGTCCGGGCTGAAGATTCCCGCGGAGGTGTGGAGCCTGCGGGTCTCGCCGGCCAGCTCCACCGTGAGTGGCTTACGGGTAAAGGGGCCGGCGGGGGACGTGCTGAAATAGTGTGCGGACTCCATAACTGGCCAGAGTAGTTCCCCCTGCAGCGTAATGGGAAACCGTGCAGAACCCCCTCTGCTACGCTGGATGGCATGTTCCTGATCTTCGAGTAGCCGGCACGGGCCACGCCCGTCCCCGCAGCCTGTCCTCCAGCGACAGCCCGTCCCGCAGCGATGCAGGTTTTTCAGCCTTCCGCTTGTGCACCGGCCAGACGCATCTGTTCTGCCCGGCCGCCGGACGATACTCGAAAGTCAGCCTCCTGCTGCACTTCCCGCTATTTTTCCGGCTTTTTTAGCCCTGCCGCTCTTCTGACGCGGCATCCCGGCCCCGGCATCGCAGCCGGCCGCGAGACAACCAGGAGAATTTCATGACCGCAGGCCGTCAGCCCAGCGCGAATACGTTCCAACTTCCAAGCAATCAGCACTATTCTGGAATTGCCGAATCTTCAAAGGAGACCATGACCAGCCAGCCCAACACCGGTTCCGATCCAGCCGCCCAGGACATGAGTCCGCAGGAAATCCAGGCTGTTATCGACCGGATCCTCGCCAAGGACGTCCCGGCCAAGAGTGTCAGCACGCCCGGCGGTGAGAGCAGCGGCAATGGAAAAGCGGTGCTTGGCAAGGCCCAAGCCATTTCCCGGCTCGACGAAGAACATTCAACGTACGACGGCGACCAGCAGGACCTCGAGGAACGCCGCGCCCTGCGCCGCAGGGCGGGTCTGTCCACCGAGCTTGAGGACGTCACCGAAGTTGAATACCGGCAGCTGCGCCTGGAACGCGTGGTCCTGGCCGGGCTTTGGTCAGAGGGAACGCTGGCCGACGCCGAAAACTCACTGCGGGAGCTGGCCGCCCTGGCCGAGACTGCGGGCTCGGAAGTCCTCGACGGTCTGGTGCAGCGCCGCGACAAGCCGGACCCCGGGACGTTCCTGGGTTCCGGCAAGGCGCAGGAACTCAAGGACATCGTCATGGCCACCGGCGCGGACACCGTAGTGGTGGACGCCGAACTGGCTCCTTCCCAGCGCCGTGGCCTTGAAGACATCGTCAAGGTCAAGGTCATCGACCGAACAGCCCTGATCCTTGACATCTTCGCCCAGCACGCCAAGAGCCGCGAAGGCAAGGCGCAGGTGGAGCTGGCGCAGCTGGAATACCTGCTTCCCCGCCTGCGCGGCTGGGGTGAGTCGATGTCCCGCCAGGCCGGCGGCCAGGTGGGCGGCGCCGCCGCCGGCATGGGCTCCCGTGGTCCAGGTGAGACCAAGATCGAACTCGACCGGCGCCGGATCCGTACCCGGATGGCCAAGCTGCGGCGCGAAATCGCCGCCATGAAGCCGGCACGGGAGACCAAACGGGCCAACCGGCGTCGTAATGAAGTGCCCTCCGTGGCAATCGCCGGCTACACCAACGCCGGCAAGTCCTCGCTGCTCAACCGGCTCACCGACGCAGGGGTCCTCGTGGAGAATGCCCTCTTCGCCACCCTTGATCCCACTGTCCGCAAGGCCGAAACCGCTGACGGCCTGGGGTACACGCTGGCGGACACCGTCGGGTTCGTCCGTTCACTGCCCACCCAGCTGGTGGAAGCCTTCCGCTCCACCCTCGAGGAGGTGGCGGACTCGGACCTGATCCTGCATGTGGTGGACGTGTCGCACCCCGACCCGGAAGGGCAGATCGCCGCGGTCCGGAAGGTCTTCAGCGAAGTCGACGCCCGCAAGGTGCCTGAAATCATCGTCCTGAACAAGGCCGATGCGGCGGACCCCTTTGTGGTGGAGCGGCTGAAGCAGCGCGAGCCACGGCACGTGGTGGTCTCGGCCAGGACCGGGGAAGGCATCCCGGAATTGCTGAAGGCCATCAGCGAGTCCATTCCCCGGCCATCGGTCAAGATGGAGCTGCTCATCCCGTACGAGCGCGGGGACCTGATCAGCAAGCTCCATGAGTCCGACGCCGAGATCCTCAGCCTGGACCACCTCGAGGCCGGTACCAGGGCTGCGGTGATGGTCCGGGAGGGCCTCGCGTCCGAACTGGAACAATTCGTCGTCAATGACTGACCTCGCAGCCGGCGAAGCTGCGCAGACGGCGGGCGAGCAGTTCGTTATCGAACTGCTCGACCGCGCCGTCGCCGGCATGGGCGGACAAAGCCGCACCGGACAACACGAAATGGCCCGCCAGGTGGCCAGGGCCATCGAAACCGGCAACCACCTGTTGGTCCAGGCAGGTACCGGCACCGGCAAATCGCTGGCCTACCTGATACCGCTGATCGCCCACGCCCTGGAAAGCAACAAGCCTGCGCTGGTCTCCACGGCGACCCTGGCGCTCCAGACCCAGATTGTCGGCAGGGACCTGCCCCGGCTCCTGAAGAACATCACGCCGGCGTTGGACCGGCCGGTCAAGGTTGCACTGGTCAAGGGCAGGTCCAACTATGTGTGCCGCCACAAGCTTGAAGGCGGGTTCCCTTCCGAGGAACCGTCGGAAGGGCAGCTGTTTTCCCTGGGGGAGGACACCAGCGTTCCGCATTTCGCCGCCTCCGTGGGCGGACCGTCGTCACAGCTGGGCAAGGAAGTGGTGCGGCTCCGCGAATGGGCGGAGAAGACGGCCACCGGCGACCGTGACGAGCTGCTGCCTGGAGTGACGGACCGTGCATGGCGGCAGGTTTCCGTCACCTCAATGGAATGCCTCGGCGCCCAGAAATGCCCGATGGCCGCTGAATGCTTCAGCGAGCTCGCCCGGCAGGATGCCGCCGAGGCTGACGTGGTGGTGACCAACCACGCCATGCTGGCCGTCAGCGCGTTCGAAGGACTGGCAGTCCTGCCCGAATACGACGTCGTGGTGGTGGACGAAGCGCATGAGCTGCAGGACCGTGTGACGGGAGCCGTATCCGGGCAGCTGTCCGTGGCCATGGTCCACGCGGCCGCTTCCGGCGCACGGAAACACACCGCCATCACCGTTGACGCCCTGAACGCCGCAGCTGCCAACTTGGAAATGGCCCTCGCGGGCGCGCCCAACGGACTTCTCCCCAACGGACTGAACGAGGAACAGCTTGACTGCGTGGACCAGCTGCGTGAAGCGTGCAGGGCTGCGTTGTCCGATTCCAAAGGGGACAGCAATACCACGGCCGACGGCGGGCGGCAGCTGGCGCGTTCCCGGCTGATGCTCATCCTGGAACTGTGCGAGCGGCTGATCGCTGCCCGGGAAAACCGGGAAGTGGTGTGGTTCTCCCGCGCCAGCACCTTCGATCCCGGCCAAGGCTATTCGCAGCCCGATGACAGCGCGCCGGTCCTGATCAACATTGCGCCGCTGTCCGTCGCCGGGAGGCTGCGGGAGGGGCTCTTCGCCGGCCACACCGTGGTGCTGACCTCTGCCACCCTTGCGATCGGTACCGCCTTCGAACCGGCCGCAGGAGGCCTGGGCCTGATCGGTGACGGAGCGCCCAGCTGGACGGGCGTGGATGTTGGCTCGCCCTTCGACTACCCCAAACAGGGCATCCTTTACGTTGCCGGCCACCTGCCCAAGCCCGGCCGAGGTGTTTCACCGGAAGCCCTGGCCGAACTCGAAGCGCTCATCAAGGCCTCCAACGGGGGAGCGCTTTGCCTGTTCTCCTCGCGGCGGGCGGCCGAGGAAGCCGCCGATGCCCTCCGCCCGATGCTCAACATGACTGTCCTCTGCCAGGGCGAGTCGACCATGACCGCCCTGGTCAAACAATTCGCGGACGAACCGGACACCTGCCTCTTCGGAACCATGTCCCTGTGGCAGGGTGTGGATGTTCCCGGTGGATCCTGCCGGCTGGTAGTGATTGACCGCATCCCGTTCCCGCGGCCGGACGACCCCCTCATGACGGCGCGTTCGCGTGCCGTGGCGCAGGCCGGCGGGAACGGTTTCATGTCTGTTTCGGCAACCCACGCTGCCATCCGGCTTGCCCAGGGGGCCGGCCGCCTGATCCGGTCAACCGGGGACAAAGGAGTGGTGGCAGTCCTGGACTCGCGGCTGGCCACCGAGCGCTATGCGGGATTCCTGCGCGGCGCCCTCCCGCCGTTCTGGGCCACCACTGACCGCGCCAAAGCGCTGGCAGCCCTCACCAGGCTGGGCGCCGACGCGTCCTGAGAACGGCCGGATAGCGCCTGCACGGATGCCGGGCAGGCGTGCGCAGGCTAGAGCGAACGCAGGACTGAGACGACCTTGCCCATGATGGTGGCATGGTCGCCCAGGATCGGTTCGTACTGGGTGTTCTGCGGCAGCAGCCAGGTGTGGCCGTCGCGCTGGCGGAAGGTCTTGACCGTCGCCTCGTCATCCAGCAGTGCAGCGACGATGTCCCCGTTGGCAGCGTCAGCCTGGCGCCGCACCACCACCCAGTCACCATCGCAAATGGCGGCATCCACCATCGAATCGCCGGCCACCTTCAGCATGAAAAGTTCGCCCTGGCCAACCAGCTGGCGGGGCAGCGGCATGACATCTTCGACGAGCTGTTCGGCAAGGATGGGGCCGCCGGCGGCAATCCGGCCCACCAGCGGAACCATGGCCGTATCCAGAGCAGTAGGCAGCTCCGTGACGGTGGCGCTGTCCCCTGCGGCTTGGGGCGCACGGGACGTGCCCGCACTCTTTCCCCCGCCGTCCAGCGTCAGCGGCATCAACACTTCCATGGCACGGGGCCGCTTGGGGTCGCGCCGAAGATAGCCCAGCTTTTCCAGCTGCGAGAGCTGATGGGTCACGCTTGACAGGCTTGCAAGGCCGACCGTGTCGCCGATTTCCCGCATGGACGGCGGATACCCGTTCTCGTTAACGGAGCGCTGGATGGTCTCGAGGATCTTCTTCTGCCGGGGCGTCAGCCCTTTGGTGGTCCTCTTGGATTGCGGGGCGGTCCTGCCCCCGGCGGCTGCTGCTGCCATATTCGCCATTGCCTTTCGCTTGCCGCCGGAACTTCCGCCGGGCGCTGTTTCCGCCGTGCCGGTGGAAGGACTCCCACTGTCATTGTCAGACCCTGCTGGTCAACTTCAGGAGTGGTTGTTCTTGGTTCCAAAACTAGGCCAGCCATAGTGGTTTTTCAAACATTTGTTCTAGCGAGTCTCGACAATGTTCGTTGATAGGTGCTAAAACTTAACCAGCAAAGTTCGAATATGTGTTCTAACCAGCAGATGCCTCCTTCGAATACCCGGCCGGAAGATGTGCCCGGCGGCGGTTTGGAACGGCAAGGGCGTTGCGGGCGGACACCCGGGCAGCACGGCAAGTCCAGGAGGGCTTAGTTCATGTCAGCTTTAACTCTTCACCAGGTTTCACCATCGCCTGCACCGCTGCGGCTCACCCGCCGGGGGAGGATCGTCCTGATTGGGGTCCCGCTTGTAGTCCTCGCTGTTCTCCTGCTGTCACTCGCCGGGTTCTTCCATTCCCCGGCCAAGGCCTCGGATTCGGTTGCGGACCTCGCGGTGACACCCACCGTTACCGTGACGGTGCAGCCCGGACAGTCGTTGTGGGCCATTGCCGGTACCGTCGCGCCGGGCCGGGACGCCCGCGACGTCGTGGCGGACATTGTCCAGCTCAACAACCTTGACGCCGGCACCGTCCTTCCAGGCCAGCAGCTGTTCGTTCCCACCCACTGAGTGGGAAGCCGCGGGAACCGTCACATTTTCCGGTAGTTGCCGCGGCAACTAAACTGTTCAGGTGAACCAGCAGCTAGAACGTCTGAACCGGCTTCCCCTCCGCAGCAACCTTCGCGGACTGACTCCCTATGGGGCTCCCCAGCTGGACGTCCCCATCCTGCTGAACGTCAACGAAAACACCCATGGGGTTCCTGCCGATGTGCGGGCCGCCATCAGCGCCGCCGTTACGGAAGCCGCCGCAGGCCTCAACCGCTACCCGGACCGCGAGTTCACCGCGCTCCGGAAGGCCCTGGCGGAATATCTCGGGCATGGGCTCGACGAAACCAACCTGTGGGCAGCCAATGGCTCCAATGAGGTCCTGCAACAGATCCTCCAGGCCTTCGGCGGGCCAGGGCGCACGGCCTTGGGCTTCCCGCCGACGTACTCCATGTACCCGTTGCTGGCCAGCGGAACGGACACGCAGTACATCACCGGGGAACGCGCGGAAGGCTATGACCTCAGCGCAGAGTCCGCGGCCCGCCAGGTTAAGGAAATCCAGCCCAACATCGTGTTCCTCTGCTCGCCCAACAATCCCACCGGGACCGGGCTTGGGCTGGACGTCGTGGAAGCCGTCTATGACGCCGGCGCGGACAGCCAGGCCATCGTGATCGTCGACGAGGCGTACCACGAGTTCGCACACGACGGAACGCCGAGCGCACTGACACTCCTGCCCGGCCGTGAACGTCTGATCGTCTCCCGCACGATGAGCAAGGCCTTCGCCCTGGCGGGGGCACGGCTCGGTTACATGGCCGCAGCCCCCGAGGTCGCCGATGCCCTGCGTCTCGTGCGCCTGCCGTACCACCTCTCCGCCATCACCCAGGCCACCGCCCTGGCGGCCCTCGAACACCGCGAAGCGCTGATGGCCGACGTCGAGGACATCAAGAAGCAGAGGGACCGCATCGTGGCCGAGCTGACCAGGATGGGACTCAAGCCCGCAGCATCGGACTCCAACTACGTTTTCTTCGGCGGCCTGGAAAACCCGCACCAGGTCTGGCAGGAGCTCCTTGACGCCGGCGTGCTCATCCGCGATGTGGGCATCCCGGGCCACCTCCGCGTCACGGCGGGCACTGAGGCGGAAACCACAGCCTTCCTGACCTCCCTAGAACGCATCCTTGCCGGCCACGCCGCGCTTCACGCCTAGACTTGATACGGCGGCGCTGGACGCCTTGAACCACTTCTTCTCGCACAAAGGATCCTTCACCATGAGTTCAACCGGATCGAATACGGCTGCAGCCCGGACCGCCCGCATGGAGCGTGCCACCAGCGAGTCCTCGGTACTCGTGGAGATCAACCTGGACGGTACCGGAGTCTCGGACATCGACACCTCGGTGCCGTTCTACGACCACATGCTGACGGCCCTGTGCAAGCACTCCCTGATCGATATGACGGTCAAGGCCACCGGGGACACCCACATAGACGTCCACCACACCGTTGAGGATGTCGCCATCACCTTCGGTGAAGTCCTGCGGACGGCCCTCGGCAACAAAGCGGGCATCCGCCGGTTTGGCGAGGCCACGGTGCCGCTGGACGAGGCCCTCGCCAACGCGGTGGTGGACGTTTCCGGCCGCCCCTACCTGGTGCACGGCGGTGAGCCCGCCGGCCAGGAATACCACCTCATTGGCGGCCACTTCACCGGGTCCCTGACCCGCCATGTCTTTGAGGCCATCACGCTGCACGCCGGAATTTGCCTCCACATGAACGTGCTGGCCGGCCGGGACCCCCACCACATCGTCGAGGCCCAGTTCAAAGCCTTTGCGCGCGCGCTCCGCGCCGCCGTCGAACCGGATCCCCGGGTTGAGGGCATCCCCTCCACCAAGGGTGCCCTGTGAGCGGCCCGGAGCTGAAGGACGGGGCCATCATCGACCCCTCGGCGTCCCGCAGGCTGCCGTCGCCTGAGGGCAAGCCCACCGTCACGGTGCTGGACTACGGTTCCGGGAACGTCAGGTCCGCGGTGCGTGCCCTGGAACGCGCCGGCGCGGAAGTGATCCTGAGCGCCAAACCGGAGGACGTCCTGAACGCGGACGGCCTGGTGGTGCCCGGCGTCGGCGCATTCGAAACCGTGATGCGCGAACTCAAGGCCGTGGACGGCATCCGGCTCATCGGCCGGCGCGTGGCCGGCGGGCGCCCGGTACTTGGCATTTGCGTGGGCCTGCAGGTCCTGTTCGAAGCCGGCGTCGAACACGGCACTGAAGCCCAGGGCATCGGTGAATGGCCCGGAAAGGTGGAGGCCCTCCCGGCGGAGGTCGTACCCCACATGGGCTGGAACACCGTCAAGGTCCCCGAAGGCTCGAAGCTCTTTGCCGGCGTCGAAAACGAACGGTTCTACTTCGTGCACTCCTACGGCGTGCAGGAATGGAACTTCGAAGTCATCCAGCCGCGGATGGCACCGCCACTGGTGACCTGGTCCGAGCACGGCGGCCCGTTCATCGCGGCCGTGGAAAACGGCCCGCTCTGCGCAACCCAGTTCCACCCCGAAAAATCCGGCGATGCCGGCGCGCGGCTCCTGCGCAACTGGGTGGAGGGCCTGCGCAGGCCGGCCGGCGCCGATTCCGGCGGCCCTGCCAGCGCCGGCAGTGGCGCCTAGATGTGGTCCGTACTCCTGATGGGCCTCGCCGGCCTGCTGATTGGCGGCGGCATCTCGTTCCGGCAGCAGGCCAGGCCCCTGTGGCTCCAGGTGTCGTTCTACGCCCTGGCTGCCATGTCACTGGTTGCCGCCTACCTGCTCACGCTGCCGGGCAATTGACAGTCCGGGGGCGGCACGGAGCATAAACGGTTGCCGGCCGCCCCCGCTTTAGTCCCAACCGAAGAACCAACACCGAGGATGAGTATGACCACCGCACATGACCTGCCGGTACTTGAACTCCTGCCAGCCGTCGACGTTGTCAACGGCCAGGCCGTCCGGCTGGTCCAGGGCGAGGCGGGCAGCGAAACCAGCTACGGCACCCCCCTCGAAGCCGCGTTGAACTGGCAGCAGCAGGGTGCCGAATGGGTCCACCTGGTTGACCTTGACGCTGCTTTCGGGCGCGGTTCCAACGCCGACCTGCTCCGCGAGGTGGTGGGCCGGCTGGACATCAAGGTAGAGCTCTCGGGCGGCCTCCGCGACGATGAGACGCTGGAGGCAGCGCTCGACCTGGGCGTCGCCCGGGTCAACCTGGGGACCGCAGCACTGGAGAATCCCGACTGGACCGCGCGGGCCATCGAGCGCTTCGGCGACAAGATCGCCGTCGGACTGGACGTTCGGGGCACCACCCTGGCCGGCCGTGGCTGGACGAAGGAAGGCGGGGACCTGTGGGACGTCCTGGGCCGCCTGGAGGAGGCTGGCTGCGCCCGCTACGTAGTCACCGATGTGACCAAGGACGGCACCCTGCAGGGCCCGAACGTTGAACTCCTGCGCCAGATGGTGGAGAAGACCGGTAAGCCCGTGGTGGCGTCAGGCGGCATTTCCAGTTTGGACGACCTCAAAGTCCTCCGCTCGCTGGTCCCCTTGGGCGTCGAAGGCGCCATTGTGGGCAAGGCACTCTACGCCGGCGCCTTCACGCTGCCCGAAGCCCTCGACGTCGCCGGCCGCCGGTAGGCGCGGGGAAGCAGCCCGGCCATGCCCAGCTCCGAAGAACCGGTAAGCCCTCCCGCCCGCCAACTCCCCGGCCATATTGCGGCGGCCCTGGCCGGCGCCGGTGGTGCCACGGACTCCGCGGGCCAGCCATGGGCCGGCCGCAGCCTGGCTGGAGATGATGCGAAGATCCACAACTTCGAGGACGACGACGGAACGGCCGACGCCGGCTACCTCACCGCAATTGCCGCGCTCCGGGAGGGGCGGGGCGACGAGGCGGACGTCGTTGCCGCGCTGGCCACGGCCCGCGTGTTCATTCCCATCGTGGCCCAGCTCGCCGAAGAGGCCGGGACAGCGCATGGGCTGCACGCGGACAAGCAGGCGGACATGGCGCTGGTGACGCTGAAGGCCGCCGACGGCAGGACCGCGCTGCCGGCGTTCACTTCTGCGGCCGCACTGGCCGCATGGCATCCCGAGGCCCGGCCGGTCGCGGTCTATGCCGCCCGGGCGGCCCTCTCTGCGGTCGCCGAAGGGGCAGAACTCCTGGTACTGGATCCGGGTGCGGATGTAACCTTCGTGGTGCGCCGCCCCGGTGTCTGGGCCCTCGCCAAGCAGCACGCCTGGACCCCCTCCTACAGTGACCGGGCCCTCGCCGCCGAAATGGGCAACGCTGCCGCCGGCTTCGCGGCCGTCCGCGGCGTCGAACTGTTGCCCGGCAGGGGAGTCGTCGCCAGGGCGGCCGACGGGTCCCTGCTCCCCGGTGGCGGTACCGGGCCGGAACTGCAGGTGGTGCTGTACCTCGAGGACGGCCTGGACGCGGCCGGTGTCCAGGATCTGGTAGCCGGCCTGCAGGCCGAGTGGTCCCGGAATGTATTGTTTGGGGAGCGCGTCGATTCCCTGGAAATCAAACTGAGGCGCGCTCCCGACTAGCCGCCAGCCGGATGGGTGATCCCCAAGGGGCTGCGGCGCATCCTGAAGGACCGCTTTCGTGAATTTCGCTCTCTACCGGGAGTTGCTTGCCGTCCGGCCCATCCGCCGGCTGCTGCTGGTGGGCATGGTTGCCCGGATCCCGCACTCAGCCGCCGGTGTTCTGCTCACCCTGCACATCGTCCTTACCCTGGGCCAGGGCTATGCCGCCGCCGGTGCCGCCGCGGCTGTCATGACCATCGGCATTGCGTTGGGTGCGCCATGGCGCGGCAGGCGCGTGGACACGGCGGGGCTCCGGACCGCGCTCATCCCATCGGTGATCTCGGAGACGGTGATCTGGTCGGTGGTGCCGCACGTGTCCTACCAGTGGCTCCTTCCGCTGGTCTTCGTCGGCGGCCTGCTCACGCTCCCCATCTTCAGCGTGGTCCGGCAATCCCTGGGCGTCCTGGCGGAGGGCGAGCAGCGCCGCACCGCGTTTGCCCTCGACGCCATCACTACGGAGGTGGTCTTCATGATCGGCCCGGCGGCCGGCGCCGTGGTGGCCACCAGCGGCTTCACCACCGCAGGGCTAACGGTGGTGGGCGTTTCAACATCGCTGGCCGGCCTGTTCCTTATGTGGTTCAACCCGCCCACCCGCAGCGAAGGACTGAGCCTGGAGTGCGCGGCGGATGAGCAGCATGCCGCCGAGGCCGCGGTGGTGTCCACGGCCCCGGGGCATGTGCAGGAAGCCGCCGCGGAACTGGCGCCCGCCGGGGCGGCCACCAGCGCCGCGCAGGGCCTCAGGGGAAGACTGGCGGGCGGCTTTTCCTGGTTCACCGCAACAGTCGCGGCCCTCTTCGCCGTTGCCGCGGGCGCCGGAATGGTCCTCAGCGGCACCGACGTCGGCATTGTGGCCGCGCTGGAAATCGACGGCCACCAGAGCGAGATCGGGATCGTCTTCGTCTTCTGGTGCGCGGCTTCGGTGGTGGGCGGTTTGGTCTACGGGGCCATGCACCGGCCCATTCCGCCGATCTTCCTGCTGCTCGGCATGGCCGCGCTGACCCTGCCCATGGCCTTCGCCCACGACACCTGGACGCTTGCCTTTGTCTCCGTCCTGCCAGGGCTGCTGTGCGCCCCTGTGCTGTCCGCGGCCTCCGAAAAGGTCGCGGAGCTGGTCCCGGAGGAGCGGCGGGGGGAGGCAATGGGCTGGTACGGCTCCGCGTTGACCGCCGGAGTTGCGTTCGGTTCGCCGCTGGCCGGGGTCTTCATCGACGTCATGGGCCCTTCCGGCGGTTTCGTCTCCGTCGGAGCCGCCGGCGTGGTGCTCTGCGTCGTCGGGCTCGCGCTTCAGCAGCGGCGCCGCAGGCCGGCCCCTGGGTCTCCCGGCCAGCCGCTTTAAAATGCGACGGCGGGACGGCCCGCAAAGGGGGCGTCCCGCCGTCGGACGGTGCTTGGGGGAGTTGGGCTTTAGTTGACTGCCCCGGTGAACTTTTCGCCCGGACCCTTGCCCGGTGCATCCGGAATCAGCGACTCTTCGCGGAAGGCCAACTGCAGGGACCGCAGGCCGTCGCGCAAGGGTCCGGCGTGCTGGGACCCGATTTCCGGGGCGGCCGCGGTCACGAGGCCGGCCAGTGCGGTGATCAGCTTCCGGGCCTCGTCGAGGTCCTTGAGTTCGGCTGCGTTGTCCTCTTCGGCCAGGCCAAGCTTCACCGCTGCGGCGCTCATCAGGTGCACGGCCGCCGTGGTGATGACCTCGATGGCGGGAACTTCGGAGATGTCGCGGATCTGTTGTGAGACGTCTGCGCCTGCGTCGCCGGGCTCGAAGACGTATGAATTACTGTCTGGGGTGCTCATACTGGTAAGCTTGACACAGACCGACTGGATGTAGTTATTTCAGGGATTGTCCTAAACGATCAGGTTCCCAGCAGCGCTTCGCGGCGTTGACGGGAATTTTTTCTGTAGAATGGCATCCAGTTTGCAAGCGGAGTTCTCTCCCACCCGCGTCAGCCGTTGTCCCGCCCGTTCCTTTGGAACCCGCAGGGACGCAAGGTTGCCGGGTACCTGGTTGGGCATGGGCCGGCATTTGCCGGGACTGTGCACGTGCAGCCCTTAGCGGGTTGCCGGTCCAACCTCTTTGAGGCCTTCGATTGCTCCGGCAATTGGGGGCCTTCTTCATTTGCCGGACTCAACAACAAACACAGGAGCTTTAACATTAGCGAGCCAAGAATCAATGAGCGTATCCGCGTCCCCGAGGTGCGGCTGGTCGGCCCTGCAGGTGAACAGGTAGGAATCGTCCGTATTGAGGATGCCCTGCGCCTGGCTGCCGAGTCCGACCTTGATCTCGTTGAAGTTGCACCTCAGGCGAAGCCTCCGGTGTGCAAGCTGATGGACTTCGGCAAGTACAAGTACGAGGCCGCGGTCAAGGCACGTGAGGCCCGGAAGAACCAGACGAACACCGTTCTGAAGGAAATCCGCTTCCGCCTGAAGATCGACACCCACGATTACGAGACCAAGCGCGGCCACGCCCTGCGCTTCCTCGGTGCCGGGGACAAGGTCAAGGCCATGATCCAGTTCCGTGGCCGTGAGCAGCAGCGTCCGGAGATGGGCATCCGCCTGCTCCAGCGCTTCGCGGACGACGTCGCCGAAGTCGGCGTGGTGGAGTCCAGCCCCCGCATCGACGGCCGCAACATGGTCATGGTGGTTGGCCCGCTGAAGAACAAGGCTGAGGCCAAGGCGGAGGCACGCCGGGCAACCCAGCGCGCCGAGGCCAAGGCCCAGAACGAAGCCAAGGCTGCAGGACGCGTTGACACCTCCGGCCAGGACCAGACCCCCATGACGCAGTCACTGGCGGACCTCCTGCCGGAAGGCTTCACCGTGTCCACCGAGCCGGAGGCACCTGCCACCGACAACGCTCCGGCCGAAGCGCCTGCTGCCGCTCCTGAGCAGGACGCTCCGCAGCAGGAGGCTCCGAAGCAGGAAGCGCCCAAGGCGCAGGCTCCGAAGCAGGAGGCCCCCAAGGCTCCGGCTCCGAAGCAGGAAGCCCCCAAGGCTCCGGCTCCGAAGCAGGAAGCGCCGAAGGCTGCTGCACCGAAGGCCGCCGCGCCGGCGCCCAAGCCTGCAGCTGCCGCCAAGCCGGAAGCGGCTGCGCCGAAGCCGGCCGGTGTGCCTGCGCCGCCCAAGCCGGTGGCCAGGCCTGCTGCACCGAAGCCTGCTGCACGTCCTGCCCCCAAGGCAGTGCCGAAGCCGGCCGGTAAGAAGACCAACTAGTTCACAGCTGCCGGGCCTGTTCCGGCAGTCAGCAACCAGCATGCTGCCCGCGGGGGTGGCTGCGCGATAGAACTGCCGGCCCTCGGGCCCGCAGAAACGTAAGGAGATCGGTTCCCATGCCGAAGATGAAGACCCACAGTGGTGCTAAGAAGCGCTTCAAGCTGACCGGCAGCGGCAAGCTGCGCCGCCAGCAGGCCAACCGCCGCCACTACCTGGAGCACAAGTCCAGCCGCCTGACCCGCCGCCTTGCCGGCGACAAGATCGTCTTCAAGGGCGACGCCAAGGTCATCCGGAAGATGCTCGGCATCTAGTTTCCAAGTTTATTGATGGACCGCCCGCCGGTGGTCCGTCACCTGCCAAACAGCCTTCTCAGGCCGCCGGGACACCGGCAACAGATGCTTGGGATCAGATTTTCGAAGGAGTACGCACGTGGCACGTGTGAAGAGGGCGGTCAACGCCCACAAGAAGCGCCGGGTTGTTCTTGAACGGGCGAAGGGTTACCGCGGACAGCGTTCGCGCCTGTACCGCAAGGCCAAAGAGCAGCTGCTGCACTCGTTTGTGTACAGCTACGGTGACCGCAAGAAGAAGAAGGGCGACTTCCGCCGCCTGTGGATTCAGCGCATCAACGCTGCGTCCCGCGCCAATGGCCTCACCTACAACCGCCTCATCCAGGGCCTGAAGGCCGCCGAGGTTGAGGTTGACCGCCGCATGCTGGCCGAGCTTGCCGTCTCCGACGCCAACGCTTTCGCCGCACTGGTCCAGGTGGCCAAGGACTCCCTGCCGGCAGACACCTCCGCCAAGAAGGTTGCCGCAGCCTAGCAGCCGCTGCCGCCCCTCGCCTGAGGGGCCAGTTCAGGAACTGGAAGCGTCAGCTACTACAGTTCTTGTATGAACGAATCCGGGCGCCCGCAAGATCTTCCACTGTCCAACCCCCGAGCCGATCGGGTCAGGGACGTGGCAAAGCTTGCAGGGCGCCCGGCCCGTTTAAAGCGCGGCCAGTTCCTTGCGGAGGGGCCGCAGGCTGTCCGGGAAGCCCTCAAGCTCCACCAGCAGCGCCTCGCGGCGGGAGCGCCCGGAGTGGTCACCGAGGTCTTCGCCAGCGAAAGCTGCCTGGACCGCTTCCCCGAATTCGAAGAGCTTGCCGAAGGCACCAACGCCCGGCTGGCCACCGACGAGGTCCTGGCAGCCATGGCGGACACCGTCAACCCGCAGGGAATCGTGGCCGTCTGCAGGTTCGTGGACGTTGCCTTGGCGGACGTGCTCGACGCCGGCCCGCGCCTGATTGCCGTGCTGTGCCAGGTCCGGGACCCGGGAAACGCAGGCACCGTGCTGCGTGCGGCCGATTCGGCGGGCGCGGACGCCGTCATCTTCACAGCGTCCAGCGTTGATATCTACAACCCCAAGGCTGTCCGCTCCACCGCGGGGTCGCTGTTCCATCTGCCGGTCGTCCTGGCCGCAGATCCCGCGGAACTTGCTGCCGCCTGCAAGGCCCGGGGCATCGGCGTCCTCGCTGCCGACGGTTACGGGCAGCTGGACCTCGATGTCCTGCAGGACGAGAACGCCCGCCGCAGGCTCACCGGAGCCGGCCCCGGATCTGACTACGACCTCGCTGCACCGACCGCCTGGTTCTTTGGGAACGAGGCCCAGGGGCTCTCCGAGGAGGAGCTTGAACTGGCGGACCACCGGGTTGCTGTTCCGGTGTACGGCGCGGCCGAAAGCCTCAATCTTGGGACCGCAGCCACCGTGTGCCTCTACGCCAGCGCCCGTTCCCAGCGCCGGCCCGCCCCGCTCGACCAGGACCACAACGGCTAGTGCGTCCGGGCACAAAGAAAGGCCCCGGAAATCCGGGGCCCATTGAGTGTTGCTGGACAGATTAATCAGGGTGCGCGAGTGGCTTTCCCGCGTCCGGTGACGGCTCCGTAGATGCCGGCGACAACCAGGCCGCCAACAATAGCGAGAATCCAGGTGCCGAGGTCGAAGAAGGCAAGATCGCCCTTGTTGAACAGGAGGCTGCCAATCCAGCCGCCAACGATGGCTCCAACGACACCCAGGATGAGGCTGGTGACCCAGCCGCCGCCGACCCGTCCGGGCATAACGGCCTTAACGATGGCCCCGACAATCAGGCCCAGGATAATCCAAGCAAGAAAACCCATGTCTCCTCCTTATTGTGACCGGGATTAATAGTCCCGATGAGCCTCAAGCTAACATACCCACCCGGCAAAGTCAGTAGCTCCAAAGCGGGCGTTGCCGCATCGTTAAGACCCGTCACGGGAGGTCTGTTCACTGCTGCCGCACCGGCGAAGGGACGGCCGGGACCAGAGCCCGGGCCGCTCAGGCAGCGAGCGGCCTTTTGCGTTCCAGCAGTCCGCTGAGCAGGGCGACGCCGAAGCCGAGGACCGCAAGGACAGCGCCCACCAGCGCGGGGGCGACGAAGCCCCACCCGAGCGCAATGACAAGCCCCCCGAGGAATGCGCCGAGTGCGTTGGCAACGTTCAGCGCGGCATGGTTGAGGGACGATGCCAGCGACGGTGCGTCGGGCGAGGCGTCGAGGAGGCGGGTCTGGAGTGCCGGGATCAGCATGGAGCCGGAGGCGCCCACCACGAATACCATCACCATGGCGCTCCACGGCCAGTGGGCTGCCACCGCGTAAACCACCAGGGCCACGGCAATGGCCGGGAGGACGCGGTAGAGCGTGCCCATCACGGATTTGTCGGCCAGCCTGCCCCCCACGATGTTTCCGGCCACCATGCCCAACCCGTAGAGAGCCACCACCAGGGGGAGCAGCCCCGACGGGATGCCGGCAACAGCCGTCATGGTGTGCGCGATGTAGGTGTAGGTGGCGAAGAAGCCGCCGAAGCCGACGATGCCCACCAGGAGGGCCAGCCAGACCTGGAGCCGCTTGAGGGCGCCGAGTTCACGGCGGATGCTCGCGTCAGGGTGCGCGGCCTGGAACGGGACAAACTTCCACACCATTAGCAGTGCCACCAGGCCGATGGCGCCCACCAGGACAAACAGCAGGCGCCAGCCGAAAGTCTGGCCCAGCCACGTGGCGAACGGTACGCCCACCACGTTGGAGACGCTGAGGCCGGCCATGACCATGGAGATGGCCCAGCCCCGCCGGGTGGGGGGCACCAAGGATGCAGCGATCACGGCGGCAACTCCGAAGAACGCCCCGTGGGGCAGCCCGGCGGCAAAGCGGGACACGAGCATCGACCCGTAGTCGGGGGCCATGAATGAGGTCAGGTTGGCCACCGTGAAGAGCAGCAGCAGGCCCAGGGCCAGGCTCTTGCGGGGCAGTTTGGCGCCGACGGCGGCCAGCAGCGGAGCCCCGACCACCACTCCCAGCGCGTAGGCGGAGATCAGGTGCCCGGCTTCAGGGGTGCTGATCCCAAGGCCCTGCTCCACTTCCTTGAGCAGGCCCATCATGGTGAACTCGGTGACGCCGATGCCCACGCCACCCATGGCCAGCGCAAAGATGGCCATGCCGACGCGGGGAGTCGTGGTGCGGGCTGCCGTGGACGGGGAGAGGACGCTGCTCATATGCCTGCTTTTCTGAAGGTGGAACCGGAAAGGGGACGGACGCCACGGCAATGGGGCAGGAAGGTCCGGACAGTGGGGCAAACCCTGGGGGGCGGGCCACTATTCCCCCTGAGGGAGATGCCGTTCCGGGCCCCTCCCATTGTCGCCCATAGAATGGGGCGGTGACTGGACTGATACAGGTGGTTGGCGGGGCAGTAGTGGATACGCTGGCCAATCCGGGGGCGTTGCTGGTGGCACGGCGGAGCGCTCCGGAGCATTTGGCCGGGCTGTGGGAGTTCCCGGGCGGCAAGGTGGAACCCGGTGAGGCTCCCAAAGCGGCGCTGGTGCGCGAACTGGCCGAGGAGTTGGGAATCGGCGTGCGGCTGGGAGCAGAGCTGCCGGCGGAAACCCCGGCCGGCTGGCGCCTCAACGACCGGGCCAGCATGAGGGTGTGGTTCGCCGAGGTGGCCAGTGGCGAACCCGCGCCGCTTGAAGACCATGACGAACTGCGCTGGATCCGGCTGGAGGACCACGCCGCTGTCCTTGGCCTGCCTTGGATACCGGCCGACTATCCGATTGTGCACGCACTCCTGGACTCTGTGTCGGCGCTGGTGCCGCAGTCCCCGGTAGAGGACCGGCCTGCAGGCGGGGCCAACGCCAAAACCGGCTAAAAGAGGGAACCCTGCACGGCTGTCCCGGCCACCGAAGAAGTCGTCGCGGGGGAGCCTGCAAGGGGTCCGCCGGGAACCGCGGTGGGAATGCTCCCCGCCGGGTACGCCGCTTCCTCGGCCCGTGGATCGTCAAGGTCCCTGTGGCTGAAGCCGGAGGAGTGCGTAAAGCCGTAGCGGGCCTTGAAGTAGCGGACCTTGCCCGCAAGCCACGTCCGGTACTCCTTGGATGCATAGGAACCGGTGCCGTAGAGCCGCCGGTAGCGCCCGGCCAGTTCAGGATGGTTGGCGGCGATCCACTTCATGAACCATTCCCTGGTGCCCGGCTTCAGGTACAGGGCGCCGGCGGTGACGCCGGTTGCTCCGGCGGCGGCCAGGGAAGCGAACAGGGCATCCAGGGCTTCGTCGCTGTCGGAGAGCCACGGCAGGATGGGCATGGCCATCACACCACACGGGAGCCCGGCTTCGCGCAGCCGGGACACCAGCCTCAGCCGCGCCCTGGGCCCGGGAGTGCCGGGTTCGATGGCCTCGGAGAGAGCTTCGTCGGTCATGGCCAGGGAGATGCCAAGTCCCACGGGTACCTGGGCAGCGGCGCGCTTGAGCAAGGGAATGTCACGTGCCAGCAGGGTCCCCTTGGTGAGGATGGACAGGGGAGTGCCGGATTCCGCCAGGGCATTGATGATGCCAGGCATGAGGCGGTACCTGCCCTCGGCCCGCTGGTAGGGGTCGGTGTTGGTGCCCAGCGCCACCTGCTGGCGCGTCCAGGAGGCCTTGTTAAGTTCCTTCCGGAGGACTTCCGGGGCGTTGACCTTCACCACCACCTGGCTGTCGAAGTCCATGCCGGCGTCGAAGTCCAGGTAGGTGTGGCTCTTGCGGGCAAAGCAGTAGACGCAGGCGTGGCTGCAGCCGCGGTAGGGATTCACTGTCCACTCGAAAGGCATCTTCGATCCCGCCGGGACCCTGTTGAGCACAGATTTTGCGGTGACCTCGTGGAACGTGATCCCGGCGAACTCGGGGGTGGTGACGGACCGGACCAGACCGGCCAGCGGAAGCAGCGCGGGACCGGGTCCTCCTGCGGCATCCGGCGTGGGTACCAGTGCTTGCGCTTCCCATCTCATGGCACCATTCGAAAACATGTTCGAATTTAAGTCAAGGCGCCACGCAGTCCAGCCCAGGCGAAACAACGGCTCGACGCGGCGGGTACGGCTGCGGGCTAGGGCAGCAGCTCCCAGGTGACGGTGACGGCTGCCTCCACCCGGTTCAGGCCCAACTCAACCTGTGGCCCTTCCATGGCGGATGCCCGCTGCAAACCGGCAAGCGGCACCGGTTCCGGGGCCGGGCGCTGGTCGGTGACGGACAGGACACTGCCCAGGCCGGCCGAGGCCAATGCGGCATACTGCGCAGCGGAACTGAGCGCGTCCTGCCATGCAGCGTCACGGGCCTGTGCCCGGACCACCGAGTCGTCCGAAAGGACCAGCTGCAGGCTGTTGAGGCGGACATTGTCCCCGGCCGTGTGGACGGCTGCGGAAACGGTGGCGGCCGCGCTGCCTGGGTCCCGCAGCCTGACCGCGAGGCTGCTGGAGGCTATGTAGCCCACAAGCCGCTGGCCTTCACCGTCCCGCCAGGCGAGGTCGGCGCGGACAGCAAGGCCCGCCGAGCGGATATCGTCCGGCCCAACACCCCGGCTGCGGAGGGCCGAGCCAACTGCCGCCAGGTCCTTGCCTGCTGCCGCGTAAGCTTCAACGACCGATTCGGCGCGGCACTCGACACCTATGGAGACAAGCATCAGGTCCGGTGCGGCTTCCGCCCATCCGGTCCCCGTGACGGTGATGGTCCCCGGATCCCGGCTGGCCTGCGGGTCGCGGCCCGTCACGGATGCCTCGCCGCCCGGAGCGGGTAGCCGCCGGCGGCCAGGCCGGCCCGACGCTCAAAGATGTTGGCTGTCCCCGGATTGCCGGTCCGCAGCACGGACCAGCCGGCGGCCACCAGGTATAGGGGGATGAAGGGCAGCCCCAGGCACCACGCGTACTGGCTGCAATGCCGTTCCTCGTGTCCCAGCAGGGCAGGCCGGGACAACAGGTCCTCGGCCGTGCCGCGGCACAGCACCACGTTGCCCAGGGTGTAGGCGCCGGCGAAAGGCAGCCGCCAGCGGTAGCCGGCCGCAATGATCAGCCCGCGCGGGCCGTGCCTGATGTGTGTCCTGGCGGCAAGGGCGACGGCGAGCCCGGCCAGGGTGCTCCCGTTGAGGAGGTTAGCTGCCCGCCTGAGCCGCTGGGCCGTCGTCGGGCCATTCACCGAACCTGCGTGCTGCCGCAAAGTCATGAGGCCATGGTAACTGGAGGGTTCTACTAGACTGGAGGGCAGTGGCCGCCGGTCCTTCCGGCGAGCCCTGACCTGGTCATTGAATGACACTGACGTTCAGCGCATTCATCCATGACCTGCCGGCGACGGACGGGCCGCGCGGGAAACCGTGCATGGCTGACCGGCTGCCGGCAGCCACGACTCGTAGCTAAGAACAGTAGATGACTGAAACTTTGCCGGGCGCCGCCATCCCGAACCCCACGGATGAGGCCGCCATCAACGCCGCTGTAGACCAGGCCATCACCGCCATCGCCGGTGCGGCCACCCTTGACGAGCTGAAGGCGGTACGCCTTGCCCACAGCGGCGAGAAATCCCCGCTCAGCCTTGCCAACCGCGAAATCGGCCGGTTGCCCAAGGACCAGAAGGCGCTCGCCGGAAAGCTCATGGGTGCCTCCCGCGGCCGGGTCAACAAGGCGCTCGCCGAGCGCGCCGAAGTGCTCGAAGCCGAGAACGACGCCCGGATCCTGGTCGAGGAAACCGTTGACGTCACCGCCGCCCCCCGCCGCCGCCGCGCCGGTGCGCGCCACCCGCTGTCCACCCTGCAGGACCGCGTCGCGGACATCTTCGTGGGCATGGGCTGGGAGATCGCCGAAGGCCCCGAAGTGGAATCCGAATGGTTCAACTTCGACGCCCTGAACTTCAAGCCCGACCACCCGGCCCGCGAAATGCAGGACACCTTCTTCGTGGAGCCGCCCGAAGCCCACCTGCTGATGCGCACGCACACCTCCCCGGTGCAGGTCCGCTCCATGCTGGAGCGCGAAGTTCCCATCTATGTGCTCTGCCCGGGCAAGGTGTTCCGCACCGATGAACTGGACGCCACCCACACCCCGGTGTTCCACCAGTTCGAAGGCCTGGCCATCGACAAGGGCCTGTCCATGGCGGACCTGCTCGGCACCCTGGAGCACTTCACCCGCCAGATGTTCGGTGAGGAGGCAAAGGTCCGCCTGCGGCCCAACTACTTCCCGTTCACCGAGCCGTCCGCCGAGCTGGACATCTTCCACCCCGGCGCCAAGGGCGGCCCGCGCTGGATCGAGTGGGGCGGCTGCGGCATGGTCAACCCCAACGTCCTGCGCGCCGCCGGCATCGATCCGGACGTCTATTCAGGTTTTGCCTTCGGCATGGGCATCGAGCGTGCCCTCATGTTCCGCAACGAGGTTGCCGACATGCACGACATGATCGAAGGCGATGTACGGTTCAGCGAGCACTTCGGGATGGAGATCTAACAGTGCGTATCCCACTTTCCTGGCTGCGGGAATTCGCAGCAGTACCGGCCGGAGCAACGGCCGAAGACGTCATGGAAGAACTGGTCAAGGTCGGCTTTGAAGAAGAAGCCGTCCACCGCCCCACGGACACCCTCCAGGGCCCCGTGGTGGTGGGCCAGGTCCTGAGCCTGGTCAAGGAACCGCAGACCAACGGCAAGACCATCAACTGGTGCCAGGTCCGGGTTGTCCCCGAAGGCAAGGAACAGACCCTCACTGGGGACGGCATCGACCCGTCCGGCGTCCAGGGCATCATCTGCGGCGCGCACAACTTCGTTGAGGGCGACAAAGTGGTGGTCACGCTGCCAGGCGCCGTACTGCCCGGCGACTTCCGCATCTCCGCCCGCAAGACGTACGGCCACCTGTCCGCCGGCATGATCGCCTCGGTCCGCGAACTGGGGATCGGCGAGGACCACGACGGCATCCTGGTGCTTTCCCGCATCGGGCTGGACCCAGAGGTGGGCACCGACGCCATGGAGCTCCTGGGCCTCTACGACCAGGCGGCCGAAATCAACGTCACCCCCGACCGCGGCTACGCCTTCTCCATCCGCGGCGTCGCCCGCGAATACGCGCATGCCACCGGCACCGCCTTCACGGATCCCGCCTCCAGGGTCCAGGCACCGGCCGAACTTTCCGGCGGCTACGGCGTCAAGCTCAACGACGACGCCCCCATCTACGGCAAAGCCGGCTGCGACCGGTTCGTGGCCCGCACGGTGCGCGGCGTGGACGCCACCCGGCCCACCCCGCCGTGGATGGTCTCCCGGCTCCGGCTCGCCGGCATCCGCTCCATCTCCCTGCCCGTGGATATCTCCAACTACGTCATGCTCGAACTCGGCCAGCCCACGCACTGCTATGACCTGGACAAGCTCTCCGGCGACATCGTGGTGCGCCGCGCAACCGCAGGGGAGAAGATCACCACCCTGGACGGCAAGGAACGCACCCTTGACGCCGAGGACCTGCTCATCACTGACAACTCCGGGGCCATCGGCATCGCAGGTGTCATGGGCGGCGCGGCCACCGAGGTGAGCGACTCGACGTCGAACATCCTGGTTGAGGCGGCGCACTTTGACGACGTCTCCATCGGGCGTTCCCGGCGCCGGCACAAACTGCCGTCCGAGGCGTCCAAGCGGTTCGAGCGGGGCGTGGACTGGCAGGTGGCCGGCGTCGCCGCCCAACGCGTGGTTGACCTCCTGGTGGAACTGGCCGGCGGCACCGCTGACGAAGCGGGAACCGACGTCGGGACCGCCCCGGACACCGTCACCATCGAGCTGCCCGCAGGCTTCGCCGCTGCACGGATCGGCATCGACTTCACTGGGCAGCAGATTGTCACGTCCCTCGAGGACCTGGGCGCCGTGGTAGCAAAGAACGACGCCGGGTGGACGGTTACGCCGCCGAGCTGGCGCAGCGACTTGGAGACCAAGGAAGACCTCACCGAGGAAATCGCCCGGCTGGTGGGCTACGACAAGATCCCCGCCACCCTGCCGGTCGCCCCTCCGGGCCGTGGCCTGACCCGCGTTCAGCAGCAGCGCCGCCGCCTCATCCAGGCTCTGGCGGACGCCGGACTCACAGAGGTCCTGTCCTACCCCTTCGTGTCCAAGGCGGCCAACGACACGTTCGGCGTGGCTGACGAAGGAGGGGCGCGGACCGCCCTCAAGCTGGCCAATCCGATCAGCGAGGAGCACGGCTACCTGCGCACGTCCATCCTGCCTGGACTGATCGAGGTGGCCAAGCGCAACCACTCCCGGGGCTTCCGGGACCTGGCCCTGTTTGAATCCGGCCTGGTGTTCCTGCCGGAGGGGACCGTGGGAACTGCTGACATCCCGCCGCTGGGCGCCAAACCTGCCGATGAGGTTCTGGACGCACTGTACGACGGCGTCCCGAACCAGCCATTCCACATCGCGGCGGTCCTCACCGGCCACGATTCCCCGGCCGCCGCGAACCACACGCCCCGCGTGTGGGACTGGGCCGACGCACTGGACGTAGCCCGCCTTGCCGGCGATGTGCTGGGAGTGGACCTGGTGGTCAGCCAGGGCAGCCACCAGGCGTTCCACCCCGGCCGCACCGCCCGGCTGGCGCTGCGCACGGGGGAGACCATAGGCTATGCCGGCGAACTGCACCCCAAGCTGCTGGCCGCCTCGGACATGCCTGCCCGTTCGGTGGCACTGGAACTTGACGCCGATGCCCTGTTCGAGGCCGCACCCGATGTGATTGTGGTGCGCCACATTTCCACGTTCCCGGTGGCCACCCAGGACGTGGCGCTCGTGGTCCCGGCCGACGTACCGGCAGACGACGTCCTTGCCGCCCTGCGGGAAGGCGCCGGAGAGCTGCTGGAAGACGTGGCACTGTTCGACGTTTACGCCGGCAAGGGCATTGAGGACGGCAAGAAGTCGCTGGCCTTCGGGCTCCGGTTCCGGGCCGCCGACCGCACCCTGACCGCGGACGAGGCCTCGGCAGCGCGTGAAGGCGCCGTGGCCCTGGCAGCGGAACGCTTCGGAGCCGTCCAGCGCTAGATACTGTTCGGAGCAGGAAGGGCGGGTCATGGCGCAATGTGAAATGCGTGCAGTCCCGCCCTTCCTGCTGCCCGGGGAAGCGGCCGCGGTGCAGCGGGACGCCGAACGCCTCCTGGACAGCGCCGAACTCACGCGGGCCGCGGCCATGGCACCTGCCGCGGGCTGGATGTTCCTTGCCGGCCGCGTTTCCCAGAGGGTCTTTGCAGGCCAATTGCTCTCAGTTCCCGCCGCAGACCTCACCGTGGCCTACAGCTGCCCGCAGTGCGGAACAGGCCCCGGTCTCGGCCACGGCCGGCCGGGATACAGCTACCGGGGTGCCCCTGTGCCCCTGGCGCTGAGCCTGTCCCGGGCCGGTGGCTGGACGCTGCTCGCGGCTGTGGTGGACGCCTCCCCTGGAACGCGGCTGGGCGCCGACATCGAGGAGCCGGCCCGTACCGGCTTCGACGGGTTTGACGAGGTGGCCCTGACGCCCGCGGAGCGGCGGACCCTCCGGGACGTCAAGGCCGAACTGCTGCCGGCGGCGAGGGCGAGGCTCTGGACACGCAAGGAAGCCTGGCTGAAAATGGCTGGCGACGGGCTCCGCACTGCTCCTTCCACCGTGGATGTGCGGGAACGTCCCGGCCTGCGTGACCTGGACCCGGCCGAAGCCGGGTTGCCTCCACACTTTGCGGCCGCCGTCGCGCTTTCCGTGCGCGCTCAGGCCAGCGGCAGTGGCGGCAGCGGCTCCTCGTAAAGCCAGGGGTGCAGCAGCGTCTCCGCATCGACGGCCGTGGCACCACTGACGGCCACGATGAAATCCTGCGTGGTGACCGAGCCGTGCCTGTGGCCGGCGGTCCATTCCTGCAGCACCGCGAAGAAAGCGAGGTCGCCCACGGCCATCCGGACCGCGTGCACGGCCAGCGCGCCGCGCTTGTAGACACGGTCGTCGAACATCCGCTCAGGACCGGGATCGCCCACCAGGATGTCCTGGTCCTCCGCCGCCAGCCTGCGCCAGGCCGCCGCGGCCCGCTCAGCCACGCTCATAACGCCTGCCTCCTCGGACCAGATCCACTCGGCATAGCAGGCGAAGCCCTCGTGCAGCCAGATGTCCTGCCACCCGGCAGCGGTCAGGGAATTGCCGAACCACTGGTGCGACAGCTCATGCGCAATCAGCCGCTGGGACTCCCACTCCAGGTCCAGGTGGTTGGGCCCCAGGATGGCCAGCGACTGGGCCTCCAGCGGAATCTCCAGTTCGTCATCCGTTACCACCACCGTGTAACCGGGGAACGGATAGGGCCCGAAGCAACTGCTGAACGTGCGCATCATGGCCGGCTGCCAGGCCAATCCCGCGATGGCACGCTCTGCCAGCGCGGGGGAGACGGCCACGGATTGCGGAACTGGCATCCCGTGCCGTCCACTGTCCAGCGCCAGCAGTGCGTAGCGGCCAATCTGCACCGTGGCCAGGTACGCGGCCATCGGCTCCGACTGTTCGTAGACCCAGGTTTCCCGGCTGGCGCGGGGAGTATGCGATTGCAGAACGCCGTTGCACACCACCCGGTAGTTCGCTTCAGTGGTGACCGTGAACCGGTAGCTGGCCTTGTCCCCGGAGTGGTCGTTGCACGGGAACCAGGAGGGCGCACCGTTGGGTTGCCCGGCCACCAGGACACCGTCCGTAAGTTCCTCCCAGCCCACCTCGCCCCACGGCCCGCGGCGGGGCCTCGGACTGCCCTCGTAGCGCACCTCCAGGGTGAAGGGCTGTTCGGGTTCGAAGGGGCGCGGCGCAGTCACCACCAGCTGCCCGGCCCGCTGGCTGAACCGGAGCGGCTTGCGGCCATCCAGCAGGACCTTCGTTGCCCGCAGGCCAACAAGGTCCAGGACAATGGCCGACGTCGGAGCGCAGGTCACGCCGTGCAGCACCGCTTTGCCGCTGAGACGGTTGCTGGCCACGCGGTAGTCCAGGTCCAGTTCGTACCGCTCGACGCGGAAGGCATGTGTCCCGGCGCCGGGCAGGTACGGGTCCGGGGAGGTTCCGGCGGCTGCGGGAGTAGTGCCCCGGGCGGCTGATGCTGAAGAACTCATGGGACCTTCGGTTAGGTGGCAGACGGCGATCCGGGCCCGCTCCATGGGCTGACCGGGTTACCCATCCAGTACGTTGCGGCGGGCACTGCTTCGCCGCGCATCACCAAGGATGCCGGCCCCACCGTTCCGCCTGCGCCGATGCTGGCCTGGGGGAGGATGACCCCGTGCGGGCCCATGGTGGCCCCGTCCTCGAGCGTAACAGCGTCAATGCTCATGACCCGGTCGTGGAACAGGTGCGTCTGCACCACGCAGCCCCGGTTGACCGTGGAATTCCTGCCAAGGGCCACCAGGTCGGCCTCAGGCAGCCAGTAGCTCTCGCACCATGTGCCGCTGCCGATTTTCGCCCCGAGCGCCCGCAGCCACCAGACCAGCGCCGGGGTGCCCGACGCTGCCCGGGCGAACCACGGCGCCGTGACCAGTTCGATGAAACTGTCCACCACTTCGTTCCGCCAGATAAAGGAGCTCCACAGTGGATGTTCGCCGGGGCGGATCCGCCCCACCAGGACCCACTTCGCGGCGACGGACGCCGCTGCTGCCACAAGGCCCGCCAGCAGCATTACGACGCCGGTGAGCAGGGCGGCGGCGGCGTAGCCCCAGGTCGCTGCGATCCAGTCGAAGGCCAGCATGGTGCCGGCCGCAATGGCGACCGTGAGCATGACAGGCAGGAAGCGGCCCAGTTCCCACAGGGAGCGGGCGACTTTCAGCCGCGCCGGGGGCTGGAAAGTGCGCGAATCGTCGGAGGCGATCGCGGTCCGCCGCAAGCGGACGGGCGGGCTGCCCAGCCAGGAGGTGCCGGATTTTGCCTTCGCCGGTGTAGCGGACAGGACGGCTACGAGTGAGTTCTTGGGAACGCTGCGGCCGGCGGCGGTCATGCCCGAATTGCCCAGAAACGACCTTTTGCCGATCTTTGCCGGTGCCACCCGCAGCCAGCCGCCGTCGAGCTCGTAGGAAGCCACCATGGTGTCATCGGCGAGGAACGCCCCTTCACCCACGGTGGTCATCTTCGGGATCAGGAGCACCGTGGAGGCCTCCACGTTCCTTCCGACCTTGGCGCCCAGCAGGCGCAGCCATACCGGCGTGAACAGGCTCGCGTAGATGGGGAAGAGCAGGTCCCTGGCCAGGTCCAGGACCCGCTCGGTGGCCCAGATCTGCCAGCCCACCCGGCTGCGGATCCGGTAGTAGCCCTCCGTGATCCCGGTGGACAGGAGGCGCGTGGCAACCAGGACCAGAACGGCGTTCGTGGCGAACCACACCAGTGATGCCGGGGCTAGGGCCGCCAGCAGCCGGGGGAGGGCCCCGGTCAGCGAGGTACTGCCCTGGATGAAGGTGAACGCGACCCACAGCGCGGCGGCAGCAGACAGGTACGGCATGAAGGACAGGCCCGCAGACGCCAGGGCAAATCCGGCAAACCAGGCACGTGCGGCAAACCTGCCCTGGGCCGGGGCACTTGGCACGCTGTGCTTGGCCTTGCCCTGCCGGCGGGCCGGTGAACCTGCCGCAAGTTGGCCTGCCTTCACCTTCCCCAGCACCGCGGAACCTGCTTCCACCTGCGACCCGGCCCCGATCGAGGCGCCGGGCATCAGCGTGCTGCGCGCACCCACGCTGGCGCCGCGGCCAATGCGGATGGCCCCGATGTGCACGTCGTCGCCGTCGATCCACCAGCCCGACAGGTCCACCTCCGGTTCCACGTTGGCTCCGCTGCCCAGCGTCAGCAGTCCCGTGACGGGCGGCAGCGAATGAAGCTGGACGTCCTGGCCGATCTTCGCCCCCAGCGCCCGGGCATAGTACGGCACCCACGGCGCACTGGCGAGGCTGATGGCTCCTGCCAGGTCCTGGATCTGTTCCGCAAGCCACAACCGCAGGTGGACGCGCCCGGACCGGGGATAGATGCCTGGCCTGACGCCGCGGAGGAGGAGCCTTGCAGCCGCGATGGACAGCAGCATTCGTCCGGCCGGGCTGACGAAGACCAGCCAGGACGCCGCCACCCACCACCATGAAATGGTTGGTGCGGCCGTAAATCCGGCGAGTCCTGCCAGCAGGTTGTTGACGGCCATGAGGTAGGTCAGCCACCGCATGCCCACCAGGATGTGCAGCGGCACGCCCATCAGCGTCTGGAAGACCTGCGACTTCCTGGCAGTTGGCCGCACCGTCCGCTCCCGCGCCGGAGCGGAGTCGCCGCCCTGGTTGACTTGCCGCGCCAGCTCCACCAGCGCCCCCACCCTCGGCGTCGCGTAGACGTCGGCCACCGTGATGGTGGGGTAGCGGGCCCTCAGCGCGGAGACCAGCTGGGCGGCGGACAGCGAACCGCCGCCGTAGGCGAAGAAGTCGGCGTCCAGCGAGGTGACGGGGCTGCCCAGCACGCTGCTCCATTGCTCCACGATCCACCCGGCATCATCCGGAAGGTTCAAGGGAGCCGCATCCGCCTCTGCGGCGCCCGCACCCGCCAGCGGCCACGGCAGGGCGTGCCTGTCCACTTTTCCGCTGGTCTTGGTGGGCACCGAGTCAACAGTCGTCAACAACGGCACCAGCGCCGCCGGAAGGCTTGCCGCCAGCTGTTCCCGTGCCGCACCCAGGTCCATGTCATGGCCCGGGGCGGAGGCAAGGTAGCCCACCAGGATTTGGTTGCCTGCCGCGGTGGTCTGCACGGCGGCCGCGGCGCCGGCCACCCCGGGGAGGGCCTGCATGGCTGCGTCGATCTCACCGAGTTCGATCCGGCGGCCGCCCAGCTTGACCTGATCGTCCGCGCGGCCCTGGAAGATCAGACCTGCCTGTTCGAACCGCACGAGGTCGCCCGAGCGGTAAGCCCGGTCCCACCCCAGGCTGGGCATCGGGGCGTACTTTTCCGCATCCTTGGCCGGGTCCAGATAGCGGGCCAGGCCCACCCCGCCGATGATCAGTTCACCCGTTCCGCCCTCGGGCACCGGAACGCCGGCGGCATCGACAACGGCAAGGTCCCAACCCGCCAGGGGCAGCCCGATCCGTATTGGTCCAGGCCCGCCCAGCGGCGCCGCGCAGGCCACTACCGTCGCTTCCGTGGGCCCGTACGTGTTCCAGACTTCCCTGCCCTCCACGGCCAGGCGTTCGGCGAGTTCCGGCGGGCAGGCTTCGCCGCCGAAGATCAGGAGGCGGACGTTTTCGAGGGATTCCGCGGGCCACAGTGCTGCGAGCGTGGGCACGGTGGAGACGGCGGTGATTGCGTGGTTGATCAGCCAGGGGCCTAGGTCCATGCCGGTGCGGACGAGGGCGCGCGGTGCGGGTACCAGGCAGGCGCCGTGGCGCCAGGCGAGCCACATTTCCTCGCAGGAAGCGTCGAAGGCAACCGAAAGGCCGGCCAGGACGCGGTCCTGCGGGCCCAGCGGATCATCCTGGAGGAACAGCCGGGCCTCCGCATCGACGAAGGCTGCAGCCGACCGGTGCCGGACGGCCACCCCTTTGGGCGTTCCCGTGGACCCCGACGTGAAGATGATCCAGGCGTCGTCCCCGGGTTCGGGCGGGCGCGCACCCTTGAACGGGCCGCTGCGTACCGTGCCCGCCGGCCCTGGCTCGATCGAGCCCCCGGCCCCAAGGATCGCTGCCACCCCGGCTTCGCCAAACACGAGCCGGGCCCGTTCTTCGGGATCGTCCGCATCCACGGGAACGTAGGCCGCGCCCACCAGGAGGATGGCAAGGATGGAGACGTACAGTTCGCTGGTTCCGGACGGGATCCGCACGCCGATCCTGTCACCGGCGCCCAGTCCGGCAAGGTGGAGCCGGCGTCCCGTGGCTCGGACCTCGTCCAGCAATTGGGCGTAACTGAGCGACGTGCGGCCGTCGTCCAGGGCCGAGGCGTCGGGAAACCGTGCGGCCGTGTCCTGCAGCACATCAATCAGGGTGCGGGCAGGCGGTGCCGCGGGAGCCCCGGCCAGCTGGGGTCGGTGGACGGCAATGCCGTGGCCGGCGTCCCCGGACGCCTGGTCCCGGCCACCGGCTCCTGCGCCGTCCCGGATGATGCTGGCTGGCTCCACGCCGGAACCGGAATCCCCGAAGGGGACCTGCTGCTGAGTCACCTGCGCATTGTGCCGGGACAAGATGAACGGAAGGTGTCGCGCGCACCTGGACGGTCCGATTCATGCCGTTCGGGCGTTTGCCTGTTGTTCACGTCGCCCCGCGGCTATGGCACCAGGAGGACTTTCCCGGTGGTCTTGCGGCCCTCGAGGTCGCGGTGCGCCTGCCCGGCCTGGCTGAGCGGGTAGCGTGCGCCGATCCGGACCTTCAGGCTGCCGTCGGCCGCGGCAGTGAACACCTCGTCCGAGCGCCAGCGCCGTTCCGCCGCGTCCCGCAGGTAGTGGCCCATGGTGGGGCGGGTCAGGAACAGGGAGCCCGCGGCGTTGAGGCGCTGCGGGTCAAACGGCGGGACGGGCCCGGATGCTGCTCCGAACAGCACCAGCATGCCCCGGATCCGCAGCGCTGACAGGGAGCCGTCGAACGTATCCTTACCCACGCCGTCGTAGGCGACGTCGACGCCGGTTCCGCTGGTGATGTCCCGGACCCGCTCCGCGAAGCCGTCGTAGCGCAGCACGTGGTCCGCGCCGGCGTCGAGCGCAAGCTGTTCCTTTTCGTCGGTGGAGACCGTGGTGATGACTTCCGCGCCACGTGCCTTGAGCAGCTGGATCAGCAGCAGCCCCACGCCGCCGGCGCCCGCGTGCAGCAGGACCTTGTGGCCTGGTTCCACCTTGAAGGTGGAATTCATCAGGTAGTGGGCGGTAACGCCCTGCAGGGGGAGCGCTGCGGCAGTGAAGACATCCAGGCCTTTGGGTACCGGCAGTGCCGCATCCTCATCCACCAGGGCGTAGTCCGCGTAGCAGCTGACGCCTTCCGCGGTGGCTACCCGGTTGCCCGCGGCGAAGCCGGTCACGCCCTCGCCCACTGCCTCCACCGTGCCCGCTGCCTCCGAACCGGGAGTGAAGGGGTAGGAGACTTTGTAGGTGCCGCTGCGCTTGTAGGTATCGATGAAGTTGACGCCCGCCGCGCCGACCTTGACCAGCAGCTGCCCCGGGCCCGGAACGGGGGGCTCCGACTCCGTGTACTCAAGGACTTCCGGTCCGCCTGCCTGCCGTGCGACGATTGCGTGCGTCATGGCGCTCCTTTCGCGGGTCCCGGCGTCTCCGGCCCCGGCTGCCGAACCCATCCTAGGGACACAGTGGGATGGCAGGACAAGTACCAATCGCCTGATAGCCATCCTATATGCATAATTATCGGTAGCAATGCATAACTATTGCTGTATAGTCGAAGCATGACTATTTCTGTTGCGGTTTCGGGAGCCAGCGGCTACGCCGGGGGAGAGGTCCTCCGCCTGCTTGCCGGGCACCCCGGTGTGACCATCGGCGCCATCACAGCCCACAGCAACGCCGGTTCCCGCCTCGGTGAACTCCAGCCCCACCTGCACGGACTGGCCAGCCGCATCCTCGAGGACACGACGGTGGAGAACCTCTCCGGCCACGACGTCGTCTTCCTTGCCCTGCCCCACGGTGCTTCCGCGGAGATCGCCGCCCAGCTGCCGGAGGGGACGGTGGTCATCGACGCCGGCGCAGACCACCGGCTCGAGGACCCCGCCGCCTGGGAAAAGTTCTACGGCTCCGCCCACGCCGGCACCTGGCCCTACGGTCTTCCGGAGCTGCCCGGCCAGCGCGAAGCACTCAAGGGCGCCAAGCGCATCGCCGTTCCCGGGTGCTACCCCACGTCCGCCCTCCTCGCCCTGGCTCCCGGCTTCGCGGGGCACCTGCTGGAGGCCGACGACGTCGTGATCGTTTCCGCTTCCGGGACCTCAGGTGCGGGCAAGGCCGCCAAGGTCAACCTGATTGGCTCCGAGGTCATGGGCTCCATGAGCCCGTACGGCGTGGGCGGCGGCCACCGGCACACTCCGGAAATCGAGCAGGGCCTGTCCAATGCTGCGGGGGAGCAGGTCTCCGTTTCCTTCACGCCCACCCTTGCCCCGATGAGCCGCGGCATCCTGACCACCGCCACCGCCAAAGTCAAAGCAGGCACCACGGCCGCGCAGCTGCGCCTGGCCTGGGCCGAGGCGTACGACGACGAGCCGTTCGTCCACCTGCTGCCGGAAGGCCAGTGGCCGACGACTAAATCGGTCCAGGGCTCCAACCATGCCGCCATGCAGCTGGCCTTCGACGCGCATACCGGACGGGTCATCGTCACCTGCGTGATCGACAACCTCACCAAGGGCACTGCCGGCGGCGCCGTCCAGTCCATGAACATCGCACTCGGCCTGCCGGAAACCGACGGCCTCAACCTGCAGGGAGTAGCCCCGTGACCATCACCGCCCCCCAGGGATTCCGGGCAGCCGGCGTCACCGCCGGCCTCAAGGCTTCCGGCAACCCGGACCTCGCCCTCGTGGTCAACGACGGCCCGGCCAAGGCAGCCGCCGCCGTGTTCACCAGCAACCGCGTGGCAGCCGCCCCGGTCCACTGGTCCCGCCAGGTGGTCTCCGACGGCCGCGTCGACGCCGTGATCCTCAATTCCGGCGGAGCCAACGCCTGCACGGGCCCCACAGGCTTCCAGAACACCCACAGCACCGCGGAGAAAGTGGCGAAGGTCCTCGGCATTTCGGCCACCGACGTCTTCGTCTGCTCCACCGGACTGATCGGCGAGCAGCTTCCCATGGACAAGATCCTGCCGGGCGTGGAGGCTGCCGCGGCGGCGCTGAGCACCGATGGCGGTCCCGCCGCCGGAACCGCCATCATGACCACGGACAGCGTGCCCAAGTCAGCGCTCTTCATCGGCACCGACGCCGACGGCCAGGAGTTCAGCATCGGCGGCATCGCCAAGGGAGCCGGCATGCTGGCCCCGGGCCTGGCCACCATGCTGGTGGTGCTCACCACGGACGCCGACGTACAGCCGGAAATGCTCGACGTCGTCCTCCGCGACGCCACCCGTGTCACCTTTGACCGCGCCGATTCGGATGGCTGCATGTCCACCAACGACACCGTGGTCCTGCTGGCCTCCGGCGCTTCCGGGGCTGTGCCGTCCGCCGAGGCGTTTGGTGCCGGGTTGACGCAGGTCTGCGCCGAGCTGGCACGCAAACTGATTGCCGATGCCGAAGGCGCCAGCCATGACATCGCCATCCGGACCTTCAACGCAGCCAGCGAAGCCGACGCCGAGACGGTCAGCCGCTCCGTGGCCCGCTCCAACCTCTTCAAGGCCGCCATTTTCGGCAAGGACCCGAACTGGGGCCGCGTGCTCTCCGCCGTGGGCACCACCGATGCCATCTTCGAACCGGACAAGCTGAACGTCGCCATGAACGGCATCCAGATCTGCCGGAACGGCAGCATCGGCGATGACCGCTCCCTGGTGGACCTGGAACCCCGCGAAGTCCTGGTGGAAATCGACCTGCAGGCAGGCGAGGCCGAAGCCACCATCTGGACCAATGACCTCACCCACGACTACGTGCACGAAAACAGCGCCTACTCCAGCTAGGAATCCCAGCCGGCGCGCGACCCGCCAGGCCTAAACTGCCGTGGAAAGTGACACCATGAATACCCAGACGCGTGAAACCACCAGCATGTCCGCTGCCCAGGACAAGGCAGAAACCCTGATCGAGGCCCTGCCTTGGATCCAGCGGTTCGCCGGCACCACCATGGTGATCAAATACGGCGGAAACGCCATGGTCAACGACGAACTCCGGCGTGCCTTCGCCGAGGACATCGTCTTCCTGCACCACGTGGGCATCCACCCCGTCGTGGTCCATGGCGGCGGCCCGCAGATCAACGCCATGCTGGGCCGCCTGGGCATCGAATCCGAGTTCAAGGGCGGCCTGCGCGTCACCACCCCGGAGGCGATGGACGTGGTCCGCATGGTCCTCACCGGCCAGGTGGGCCGCGAACTGGTGGGCCTGATCAACTCCCACGGGCCCTACGCCGTCGGCATGTCCGGCGAAGACGGCGGCCTGCTCCGCGCCGTCCGCACCGGCACCGTGGTGGACGGCAAGGAGGTGGACCTGGGGCTGGTGGGCGAGGTGGTCGGCGTCGACCCCGCAGGCATCATGGACATCCTCGCCGCGGGCCGCATCCCCGTGATTTCCACGGTGGCCCCGGAAATTGTCGACGGCGGTGACAGCGTGGCGGGGGCCGCGCGGTTCCAGCCCACCGGCCAAGTCCTGAACGTCAACGCTGACACGGCAGCGGCCGCCGTGGCCGCGGCGCTTGGCGCCTCCAAGCTGGTGATCCTGACCGACGTCGAAGGCCTCTACGCCAACTGGCCGGACAAGTCCTCCCTGATCTCGTCCCTCACCGCGTCGGAACTGCGGAAGATGCTTCCGAAGCTCGAGTCGGGCATGATCCCGAAGATGGCCGCGTGCCTCAAGGCCGTCGACGCGGGCGTGGAACGCGCACACATCGTGGACGGGCGGCTGGCCCACTCCATGCTTCTTGAAACATTTACGACGGCGGGCATCGGCACCCAGGTAGTCCCGGACGAGGAGATCAACGGATGAACACCATGGAAAAGTCCCCCGTGACTGAGCTCGTGGAAACCACGGGCCACGCAGGCTCCGAGTGGCTCTCCCGCTACTCCAGTTCGCTGATGAACGTGTTCGGCACGCCGCAGCGGGTTCTGGTCCGCGGCGCCGGCTGCCTGGTCTGGGACGCGGACGGCAAGGAGTACCTGGACCTGCTCGGCGGCATCGCCGTCAACGCCCTGGGCCACGCGCACCCGTTCGTGACCTCGGTGATCGCCAGCCAGTTGGCCACCCTGGGGCACGTCTCCAACTTCTTCACCAGCCCCACCCAGGTGGCGCTGGCCGAAAAACTCCTTGACCTGGCCCACGCGCCCGCCGGTTCCAAGGTGTTCTTCAGCAACTCCGGCACCGAAGCGAACGAGGCCGCATTCAAGCTGGCGCGCCGCAACACCGGCGACGGGCCGGTGAAACGGGCCAAGATCATCGCCCTTGAAGGTGCCTTCCACGGCCGGACCATGGGGGCGTTGGCCCTCACCGCTAAGGAAGCCTACCGGGCACCCTTCGAGCCGCTGCCCGGCGGCGTGGTGCACATCCCGTTCGGTGACATCGCCGCACTGGAAGCCGCCGTGGACGACACCGTCGCCGCTGTCTTCCTGGAACCGATCCAGGGCGAAGCAGGCGTCCGTCCGCTGCCGCCCGGTTACCTGAAGGCGGCGCGGGAGGCCACCAGCAAAGTGGGCGCCCTGCTCATCCTGGACGAGGTCCAGACCGGCATCGGCCGAACCGGCAAATGGTTCGCCAGCGAGGACGCGGGCATCGTGCCCGACGCCATCACCCTGGCCAAGGGGCTGGGCGGGGGCTTCCCCATCGGCGCCCTGGTCACCTTTGGTGAGCAGACGTCGTCGTTGTTGTCCGCAGGCCAGCACGGGACCACGTTTGGCGGAAATCCCGTGGCGACCGCAGCGGCCCTGGCCACCCTCCACGTCGTGGAAAGCCAGCACGTGCTGGCCAATGCGGCGGCGGTGGGGGAGCACCTCCGCTCCGCGCTGGCCGCCATCCCCGGCGTTACCGAAGTCCGCGGCGAAGGACTGCTGATCGGCTTCGACCTGGACGGCGACGTCGCGCCGGCCGTGGTGCAGGCCGCCCTCGACGCCGGATTCATCGTCAACAGCCCGGGTCCGCGCACCATCCGCCTGGCACCTCCGCTGATCCTCACCACAGCGCAGGCCGATACCTTCCTCTCCGCTTTCCCGGCAATCCTCCAAGCAGCTAAGGACGCCCAGTGACCCCCACAGCTTCATCCCTTGGTACGGTGCCTGGCAGCACCCGGCACTTCCTCAAGGACACCGACCTCAGCCCCGCCGAGCAGGCAGAGGTGCTGGAACTCGCAGCCCGGATGAAGGCCGCCCCGTACAGCGTCCAGCCCTTCGCCGCGGAGGGCAGCGGCCGCAAGACCGTGGCTGTCATCTTCGACAAGACCTCCACCCGGACGCGCGTCTCGTTCGCCACGGGCATCGCGGACATGGGCGGCAATGCCCTGATCATCAACCCTGGCGAAGCACAGATCGGGCACAAGGAATCCGTGGAGGACACCGCCAAAGTCCTCGAGCGGATGGTCTCCACCATCGTGTGGCGCACCGGCGCGCACGACGGCCTGGTGGCCATGGCCGCCAACTCCAAAGTCCCGGTCATCAACGCCCTGTGCGACGATTACCACCCGTGCCAGTTGCTCGCTGACCTGCTCGCCGTCAAGGAACACAAAGGCGACCTCAAGGGGCTCACCATGAGCTACCTGGGCGACGCCGCCAACAACATGGCCAACTCCTACCTGCTGGCCGGCGTCACGGCCGGGATGCACGTCCGCATTGCCGGCCCGGAAGGCTACCTGCCTGCCGCGGAGATCGTGGCGGCCGCGAAGGAACGGGCGGCCGAAACCGGCGGCTCCGTGCTCATCACCACCGATGCCAAGGAAGCGCTGCAGGGGGCGGACGTCGTGGCCACCGACACCTGGGTGTCCATGGGCCAGGAAGCCGAGAAGGAAGCCCGGATGCAGTTGTTCCGCGAGTACTCCGTGGACTCAGGCGCCATGGCACTCGCTGCGGATGACGCCGTCGTGCTCCACTGCCTGCCCGCCTACCGCGGCTACGAAATCTCCGCCGACGTCATCGACGGCCCGCAGTCCATCGTGTGGGACGAAGCCGAGAACCGGCTCCACGCCCAGAAAGCGCTGATGGCCTGGCTGATGCACCGGTCCGGCCTGGCCTTCGTGGACGGCCTTTCGCCCGTCGAGGGCACCGGGGAGAGCACGTTCTAGTGTCCTCCCAGCCGTCCTCCCCGGGCACCAGCCCCGCCACCAAGACCGCCCGGCAGGCGCGCATCACCGCCATCCTCACCGGGCAGTCCGTGCGTTCCCAGGCGGAACTGGCGGCGCTGCTGGCGGACGACGGCGTGCAGGTCACCCAGGCCACGCTGTCCCGTGACCTCGTGGAGCTGGGGGCCGTCCGTGTCCGCGGCAAGGAGGGCGTCCTGGTGTACGCCGTCCCCGGCGAGGGGGGCGAACGGGGCGCCAGGAGCGGCGTCACCCAGGAGATCCTGGACGCCCGGCTCGCCCGGCTGTGCAGCGAACTGCTGGTCACCGCCGAAGCCTCCGCCAACATCGCCGTCCTGCGGACCCCGCCCGGTGCCGCGAACTTCCTGGCCCTGGCCATCGACCACTCGGTGATGCCCTCCATCCTGGGCACCATCGCCGGTGACGATACCGTCCTGCTGGTCTCCCGTGACCCGCTGGGCGGCCCGGACCTCGCCGCCCGCTTCCTGCAACTCGCCGAGGAAGCCGGGCAATAAGCTTGAAGACAACGAATCAACCAACCCCAACAAGGAGCATTTAAAGTGACTGAACGCATTGTGCTGGCCTACTCCGGCGGCCTGGACACGTCCGTCGCCATCGGCTGGATCGGTGAAGCCACCGGTGCCGAGGTCATCGCCGTGGCGGTCGACGTCGGGCAGGGCGGCGAATCGCTGGAAACCATCCGCCAGCGCGCCCTCGGTTGCGGCGCCGTCGAGGCCTACGTCGCGGACGCCTCGGACGAGTTCGCCAACGAATACTGCGTGCCCACGCTGAAGGCCAACGCCCTCTACCAGGGCCACTACCCGCTGGTGTCCGCCATCTCCCGCCCCGTCATCGTCAAGCACCTGGTCAAGGCAGCCCGCGAATTCGGCGCCACCACCGTGGCGCACGGCTGCACCGGCAAGGGCAACGACCAGGTCCGCTTTGAAGTGGGCATCCAGACCCTCGGCCCGGACCTGAAGTGCATCGCACCGGTCCGCGACCTTGCCCTCACCCGCGACAAGGCCATCGCCTTCGCCGAGGAAAAGGGACTGCCCATCGAGACCACCAAGAAGAACCCGTACTCCATCGACCAGAACGTCTGGGGCCGCGCCGTGGAAACCGGCTACCTCGAGGACATCTGGAACGCCCCCACCAAGGACATCTACGACTACACCGCCACCCCGGAGTTCCCGCCGGCACCGGATGAAGTCACCATCTCCTTCGAAGCCGGCGTCCCGGTAGCGATCGACGGCGTCAAGGTCACCCCGCTGCAGGCCATCAAGGAACTGAACCGCCGCGCCGGTGCCCAGGGCGTGGGCCGGATCGACGTCGTCGAGGACCGCCTGGTGGGCATCAAGTCCCGCGAAATCTACGAAGCCCCCGGTGCCATGGCCCTGATCACCGCGCACAAGCACCTCGAGGACATCACCGTGGAGCGCGAGCAGGCCCGCTTCAAGGCCACCGTTGGCCAGCGCTGGGCCGAGCTGGTCTATGACGGCCAGTGGTTCTCCCCGCTGAAGCGCTCCCTGGACGCCTTCATCGAGGACACCCAGAAGTACGTCTCCGGCGACATCCGCATGACCCTCCACGGCGGCCAGGCCATCGTCAACGGCCGCCGCTCCGACACGTCGCTGTACGACTTCTCGCTGGCCACCTACGACACCGGCGACACCTTCGACCAGTCCCAGGCCAAGGGCTTCATCGAGCTGTGGGGCATGTCCGCCAAGGTTGCCTCCGGCCGCGACATCCGCGTCGCAGGGAAGTAGCCCGCGTGGCTGAGCAGAAAACGGAGGCTACGAACGCAGGTGCCCTGTGGGGCGGCCGGTTCGCCGGCGGCCCCGCGGACGCCCTCGCGGCGCTGAGCAAGTCCACGCACTTCGACTGGCGGCTGGCCCGCTACGACATCGCCGGCTCCAAGGCGCACGCCCGCGTGCTGCACAAAGCCGGCCTGCTGGACGACGCGGAGCTCGAAGGCATGCTCGCGGCCCTGACGCAGCTGGACGAGGACGTGGCGTCCGGCGCCTACCTGCCGGCGGAGTCCGATGAGGACGTGCACGGTTCGCTGGAACGCGGCCTGATCGAGCGCGCCGGTGCCCAGCTGGGCGGCAAGCTCCGCGCCGGCCGGTCCCGCAACGACCAGGTGGCCACCCTGGGCCGCATGTTCCTGCGCGACCACGCCCGGATCATCGCCCGCGGTGTCCTGGCCACCGTGGACGCGCTGGTGGAGCAGGCCAAGGCGCACCATGGCGTCGCCATGCCGGGCCGCACCCACCTGCAGCACGCCCAGCCGGTCCTGCTCAGCCACCACCTCCTGGCCCACGCCTGGGCTTTGCTGCGGGACGTGCAGCGGCTCCAGGACTGGGACAAGCGGGCAGGGGTTTCGCCGTACGGCTCGGGCGCGCTGGCCGGGTCCTCGCTGGGCCTGGACCCGGAGGCCGTGGCCGCGGAGCTCGGGTTCTTTTCCGCCGTGCACAACTCGATCGACGGCACCGCCTCCCGCGACGTCTTCGCCGAGTTCGCGTGGGTCTGCTCGATGATCGGCGTGGATCTGTCCCGGATCTCCGAGGAAGTCATCTTCTGGGCCACCAAGGAGTTCTCCTTCGTCACGCTGGATGATTCGTACTCCACGGGGTCCTCGATCATGCCGCAGAAGAAGAACCCGGATGTGGCCGAGCTGGCCCGCGGCAAGGCAGGGCGCCTGATCGGCAACCTGACCGGGCTGCTGGCCACGCTCAAGGGCCTGCCGCTGGCGTACAACCGCGACCTGCAGGAGGACAAGGAACCGGTCTTCGACGCCGCCGACACCCTGGAGCTGCTGCTCCCGGCCGTCTCCGGCATGATCGCCACCCTGAAATTCAACACGGAGCGGATGGAGTCCCTGGCGCCGCAGGGCTTCGCGCTGGCCACGGACATCGCCGAATGGCTGGTCCGCCAGGGCGTGCCGTTTCGCGAGGCGCACGAGCTCTCCGGTGCCGCGGTCAAGCAGGCCGAGTCCCGAGGCGTGGAGCTGTGGGATCTGTCGGATGAGGAGTATGCCGCCATTTCGGAGCACCTCATACCCGAGGTGCGCACGGTCCTGTCCACCGAAGGCTCGCTCAACAGCCGCAACTCCCAGGGCGGAACAGCACCGGCCGCCGTCGAACGCCAGCTGGCCGCGCTGGAAGGCGAGCTTGCCGGCGTCCGGGAGTACGCAGGGTAGTCAGCCGTGTTTGAGGGGCCCGGCGGTTTCCGCCGGGCCCCTTGGCGTCTGTGGTTAGCTGGCTCCATGAGCGAAACCTTCCGCAAGTTCCTTCGCACGCTGCCCGACTTTCCCTCCGACCTGCCCGGCTTCGACCCGGCCAGTGCACCGCAGGACCCGGCGCTGCTCTTCAAGCAGTGGCTGGACGAGGCGCTGGATGCGGGGGAGCACCAGCCGCATGCCTTCAGCCTGGCCACGGTGGGCGCGGGGGCTGGCGGCGCCCCCCAGCCTTCGTCGCGGATGCTCATCCTGAAGAACATTGACGACGACGGCTGGCACTTCGCTACGTCCCGCACCTCCCGCAAGGGCCGCGAACTGTCGGAGTCACCGCGCGCGGCGATGAACTTCTACTGGGCGGCCCTGGGCCGTCAGGTGCGGGTGGTGGGAGCGGTGACAGAACTGTCCGCCGAAGCCTCCGCCGTCGACTGGCACGAGCGGCCCCGGGCCGATGGCAGCGACAATCCGGACTGGCAGCTCTACGCCCTCCAGCCGGCCGAAATCGAGTTCTGGCAGGCCAGCAACGACCGCCGGCACGTCCGCCACCGTGTCGGGCCGGACGGAAGCCCCCTGGACTGACCGCTCCGCTAGGCTGGCCGAATGACCTCACCTTCCCCTGCCGCCCTCCCCGCTGAACTGCACAAAGCCGCGGACGCACTCACCGCTGCGGTGGACCGGATTCCGGCCGGCGGCGAAAAGGCCTCCTCCACCCTTCCCGGCTGGAGCCGCGGCCACCTCCTGGCCCACGTCGCCGGAATCTGCAATGCGCTGGCCCGGCAGGTGGAATACGGACGCCGCGGCGAAACGGTGGAGCTCTACGACGGTGGAGTGGACGGCCGCAACCGGGCCATCGAGCTTGCCGCCGGCCACAGCCTGGAGGATCACCGGGAGGACGTCGCGGCCGCGGTGCAGCGGGCATTGGCTGCCTTCGATGCGCTGGGGGAAGACGAATGGTGGACGCGCATCGCCTTCCGTGACGGCGTGATCTTCGACGCCGGTTTGGCCCTGTGGCGCGAACTGGTCATCCACACCGCGGACCTGGACACCGGCGCGGGACCCGAAACCTGGAACAGGGCCTTCTGCTCCCATCTTTTCGACTTCCTCGCCGCCCGGGTGCCGGCGGAAACCCGGCTGGTCCTGCAGCCCATGGCACTGCCGCCGCTGACCCTCGGAACGGGCGGCAGCACCGTCGTCGTCAGCGGGATGGTGACGGACATCGCCGCCTGGCTCGCGGGCCGGGAGCCGTCACTGGACAGCTTGCGGGCCACGGCCGCCGGGGACGGCACCGATCTTCCCGGCCTGCTGCCCTGGCCGTCGGCGATGCCGGACCCCAAATAGCCAGGGGAGCGGTCAGGCGGCCTCGCGGGCCAGCAGGCTCTCCTTGATGCGCAGGCCCCAGCGGAAACCGCCCAATGAGCCATCGGTCCTGATGACCCGGTGGCATGGCACGAACAGGGCCGCGGCATTAAACGCGCAGGCGCTGGCGGCGGCCCGCACGGCGCGTGGATTCCCGGCCAGCGCGGCGTACTCCGTGTACGTAACGGGTGAGCCTGGCTTGACCTGGCGCAGCACATCCCAGGCGTGGGCGCGGAACGGTCCGGACTGCTGGCGGACCGGCACTGCCATGGCCGGGGCAGGGTCGCCGGCGTAGAAGGCCTCCACGGCCGATGAGATCCCGCCAAGGTCCGTTACCTCTTCCACGGCGTCGGGCCGCAGTGTGGGATGGACCTGGCCGGTGAGTTCCGCCATCCCGGCCGTCCAGCCGGACGCAAGGACCACGCCGTCCTGGGCGAGGACAGTAAACGGTCCGTCAGGCGTGGACAGCTGGACAAGTTGGGCTTTCATGGCGTCCCTTTCGCGGGAATGGTGGTTGGCGCGGCGGGCCGGGCGGCGGCGCGCCAGAGGTGCATGGTGGCGTAGGAGCGCCAGGGGCTGGCCTCCCGGAAGTCAAGGCTCAGGGCGCTGGTTCCATTATCGAGGGCGCGGATGCCGTTCCGCACGGCGGCGTCATTGGCGAGGAAGATGTCAGGGGCGCCCAGGACACGCATGGCGGCGTACCCCACGGTCCAGGGCCCGACGCCGGGAAGCGGCAAAAGCGCTGCGGTGAGGCTGGGTACGTCGTCGCCGTAGCCGAACTCCAGGCGGCCGCCAGCCATTGCGGACGCGGCGTGCAGCAGCGATTCGGTCCTGCGCCGGGGGCCGCGGAGCAGGTGTCCGGCGGCCGCGATTTCCGCTGGGGTGGGAAACAGGCGGTCCAGTCCGTCGCCGGGTGCACTGGTGGGACTGCCCGCGGCGGACAGTTGGGTCAGGGCGGTCCTGGCGGCTGCCACCGTGATCTGTTGCCCCACCATGGCCCGGACCAGCAGTTCCTGCGGATCCACGGCGCCCGGCAGGCGCATCCCACGCACTCCTGCGACGGACCCGGCGAGCCGGGCATCAGCGGCCAGGGTGCCGTCGATAGCTTCAGGGTCCGCGTCCAGGTCGAAGAGCCGGCGGACGCGGCTGAGCAGCGCAGGAAGGTCGCGAAGGTCCACCGCGCCGATGGTGAGTGTCAGCGGACGTTCCCTGGCCCCGCCGTCGTACTCCACCCGGAACCGCGCGTCCCCGTGGGGGAGGCGAAGGGTCCTGGCATAAGCGGTTGAGGTTCCCTCCTCGATCCCCGGGATGGCGCGGACCGCCAGGAAGGAGAAGATGCCGGGATCGAAGGGCGGCCGGTAGGGCAGGTCCAGGATCAGGGCCGCAGCGCCGGCGCCGGTCACCGGATGACGGACGGTCTTCCTGAGCGCCGTGGGAGTTATATCGAACACCTCGGCGATGGTTTCGTTGAACTGCCTGACGCTGCTGAAGCCAGCTGCAAAGGCGACGTCAGCGAGCTTCATGGACGTTGAAACCAGCAGGGTGCGGGCAGTCTGGGCCCTTGCGGCGCGGGCCAATGCCAGGGGGCCGGCACCGAGTTCCTGGCCCAGGATCCGGTTCAGCTGGCGCGGCGAATATCCCAGCCGGGCGGCCAAGCCCGCCACGCCGTCGCGGTTGACCACGCCATCGCTGATCAGGCGCATTGCGCGCCCCGCGATGTCCTGCCGCACGTTCCAGGCCGGGGTGCCCGGGACCGCTTCCGGCAGGCAGCGTTTGCAGGCGCGGTAGCCTGCCTCGTGTGCCGCGGCGGACGTCTCGTAGAACGTCACGTTGGAGGCCTTGGGCGTCCGGGCGGGGCAGGAGGGGCGGCAGTAGATTCCCGTGGTGCGGACGGCTGTGAAGAACTGGCCGTCGAACCGGGTATCGCGGGCGTCGATTGCCCGGTAGCGCTGCCAGAAGTCCATGGCTCCATCCTGCCAGCCGGCGGCAGGCGCTGCTAGCGGAAATCGGACATGGCCGTCGGCCCCGAAACGGCTCCCCGGACCACGTGCAGGGGACGGATGAAGACCGCAGCATCCGGGTAAGGTCAAGCAATGAACCACAGCACTGGGGCGCGGGAACACCTGCGGGATTTCCTGTCCGCAGACGCCCGCGAACTCGCACCGCAGCTGCTCGGAGCCCTGCTCACCCACGAGTCCCGCGACGGCTCTGTGTCCATCCGGCTTACGGAGGTGGAGGCCTACATGGGGCCGGAGGACTCCCTGCACCCGGACCCCGGATCGCACACCTACCGTGGCCCGACTCCGCGCAACGCCCCCATGTTTGGGCCGCCCGGGCACCTCTACGTCTATTTCACGTACGGGATGCACCACTGCACCAACATCGTCTGCGGTCCCGCCGGCGTCGCGTCCGCGCTGCTGCTGCGGGCGGGGGAGGTCGTGGACGGGCTGGCGCTGGCCCGGCGCCGCAGGCCGACGTCGAAAACTCCTGCGGACCTGGCCAGCGGGCCCGCCCGCCTTGCCAAGGCCTTAGGCCTGACGACGGCGGACAGCGGCCGCGACGCGCTGGCTCCGCCGTTCCGGCTGGAACTTCCGTCGGTTCCCGCCGGCGCGGTCAGTTCCGGTCCCCGGGTAGGGGTGTCCGGAGCCGGAGGCACGGACGAATACGCCTGGCGGTTCTGGCTCACCGGCGACCCCACTGTGTCAAAGTACAAGGCGGCAAAACCGAGGAACCGAAACACCGCCGGTGCGCCGCCCGGGTTTCACGAGCGTTAACGGAAATGGTTGTAGAATGGACGGTCTGTCTTTCGCGATAGGGGAACGTTAATGCACGACGCCGAATTGGCCCACGAACGGGAGTATGTAGCCGGCCTGTACGCCCGGCTGGAGGAACTCCGGGAGGAGAAGCGCGGCCAGCTGGCACAGGTCCGCCGCGCTGGAGCCGTGGGCACCATGCAGAACGTTTCGGAACGTGACGCGTTCGCCGCACTGTATGAGGACCGCCTCGCGCAGCTGGACGCGGTGGATGACCGGCTGGTCTTTGGCCGCCTGGACCTGGACTCCGGCGAAGCCCAGTACATCGGCCGCATCGGCCTCACCACCGAAGACCTCCAATGGCTCATGGTGGACTGGCGTGCCCCGGAGGCCGGGCACTTTTACCAGGCTACGGCCTTTGACCGGCAGGGCGTCCGCCGCCGCCGGCACCTGATCCTGCAGGGCCGTGAGGTCAAGGCCATCGAGGACGATGTCCTGGACGCGGGAATGCTCACGGACGACGCATCGCTCCAGGGCGAAGGTGCCCTGCTGGCTGCCCTGAACTCCAAGCGGACCGGCCGCATGTCGGATATCGTCAGCACCATCCAGTCGGAGCAGGACAGGATCATCCGCTCGTCCATCTCCGGCGCCGTCGTTGTCCAGGGTGGACCCGGCACGGGCAAGACCGCTGTGGCCCTGCACCGCGCCGCCTACCTGCTCTACACCCATCGTGACCGCCTCAAGAGTGCCGGCGTGCTGCTGGTGGGGCCATCGTCGTCGTTCATGAAATACATCGAACGGGTGCTGCCCTCGCTGGGTGAGACCGGCGTGGTCATGGCCAGCCTGGGCCGCCTGATGCCCGGCATCCATGCCGTGCCCGAAACAGACGCCGGCGTCGCAGCCATCAAGGGGCGGCTGGACATGGCCACCATCGTGGCCAACGCCGTCTCCAACCGCATGCGCGTCCCCGCCCAGAACAGGATCCTCGAGGTGGACGGCCGCAAGCTGACCCTCACGCCCCGGCAAGTGCGCCGCGCGCGGGAACGCGCCCGCGCCACCGGAAAGCCTTACAACGAGGCCCGCGTGACGTTCGTCAAGATCCTGCTGCGCGAACTGACCGAGCAGATGACCGAGCTCGTCGAGGCCGGAAACATCGGCAACAACGCAGACCGCTCCTACCTCGCCGAGGACGTCCGGACCGCGCGCGACGTGCGGATCGCCCTGAACCTGTGCTGGATGCCCATGACGCCGGAGAAGTTGATTTCGGATCTCTTCAGCAAGCCGGAAATCCTGGAGTTCTGCACCCCGCACCTGACACCTGCCGAGAGGGCGCTGCTGCAGCGTCCGGCCGATGCGCCGTGGACCGAGTCCGACGTCCCGCTGCTGGATGAAGCCGCCGAACTGCTCGGGGAGCTGGACCCGGCGGCTGGCCGCGGGCTGGCCCAGCAGGAGCACGACCGGGCCCGGGACCTCGCCAACGCAAAGCAGACCCTGGTCAACATGGAGGCCGCCGGAGTTGATCCGTTGATGTCCGCGGAAGAACTGGCGGAGCAGAACCGGGAGCAGGAAGCCAGGCAGACGGCGGCCGAACGCGCAACGAGCGACCGCACGTGGGCCTTCGGACACATTGTGGTGGATGAAGCCCAGGAGCTTTCCCCCATGCAGTGGCGGCTTCTGGTACGCCGGTGCCCGCTGAAGTCCTTCACGATCGTGGGTGACATCGCGCAGACAAGTTCAGTGGCAGGCGCCAATTCCTGGCAGGGCGCGCTGGCCCCGATGTTCGGTGACCGCTGGCAGCTGGAGGAGCTGACCGTCAACTACCGCACCCCGTCTCAGATCGCCGAGGCTGCCGTGAGGATGGCCAACGCCGCCGGCCTGGTGGTTTCCGCGCCGAAGGCTGTCCGCGAGGGCCGCTGGGACCCCATTATCGACGAAGTGTCCGCCGGCGCGGTGGTGGAGCGGCTGGTGGAGGTCCTCCCCGAGGAGCTTGCGGCGCTCGACGGCGGCCTGCTCGCCGTGATTGCCGACGGTGACCTCCTGCCCCAGGCATCGGCAGCCCTGCGCGAGGTGTATGGGCGCAGGATTGGCAGCGGCGCCGGCAGCTACGAACAGGACATCGTGGTGATCAGCCCGCGCGAGGCCAAGGGCCTGGAGTTCGACGGCGTCGTGGTCCTGGAACCATCGGTCATGCTCAACCACGAGCACGGCAAGGTGGGGGACCTGTACGTGGCCATGACCCGGGCCACGCAGCGCCTGCGGCTGATTGCCTCGCAACCCGTGCCTGCCGGGATTGCCGGCTGACCGGGCGTTGGGCGTTACTGCTAACTTAGGAAGCGTGCCTGAACTGAACAACCTCGAACCGCAGCGCAACGACCCCACTTTCGCCAACATTTGGCAGGAACTGAAGTGGCGTGGGCTGGTCCATGTCTCCACCGACGAAGCGGAGCTCGAAAAGCTCCTCGCCAACGGGCCGGTCACGTACTATTGCGGCTTCGACCCCACCGCGCCAAGCCTCCACCTGGGTAACCTGGTTCAGCTCCTGGTCATGCGGCGGCTTCAGCTGGCTGGTCACAGCCCACTCGGCCTCGTGGGAGGCTCCACCGGCATGATCGGGGACCCGCGTCCGACGGCGGAACGCACCTTGAACACCAAGGACACGGTAGCGGAGTGGGTTGGCTACCTGCAGGCCCAGGTTCAGCGCTTCCTCAGCTTCGACGGGGACAACGCCGCCAGGATGGTGAACAACCTGGACTGGACGGCGCCGCTGAGCGCCATCGACTTCCTGCGTGAGGTGGGAAAGCATTTCCGCGTGGGCACCATGCTTCGCAAGGACGCCGTGGCATCCCGGCTGAACTCGGATGAAGGCATCAGCTACACCGAGTTCAGCTACCAGATCCTGCAGGGCATGGACTACCTGCAGCTCTACCGCGACTACGGCTGTGTACTGCAGACCGGCGGCTCGGACCAGTGGGGCAATCTCACCAGCGGTACGGAGCTGATCCGCAAGGTTGAGGGCAAGAGCGTCCATGCCCTGGGAACCCCGCTGATCACCAACTCTGACGGAACCAAGTTTGGCAAGAGCGAAGGCAACGCCATCTGGCTCGACGCCGGCATGTGCAGCCCCTATGCGTTCTACCAGTTCTGGCTCAACACCGCCGACGCGGACGTGGTGGACCGGCTCAAGGTGTTCACCTTCCTGACGCGCGCCGAGATCGAAAAGATCGCAGTGTCGGTGGCGGAGCGTCCGTTCGCCCGCGAAGGCCAGCGGAAGCTCGCCTTTGAGGTGACCTCCCTGGTTCACGGCGTTGACGCCACCGAAAAGGTCATCGCCGCTTCGGCTGCCCTTTTTGGGAACGGCGACTTGGCTGCGCTGGATAAGGCAACGCTGCAGGCTGCCACCTCCGAGCTTCCTTCCACCACAGTCCAGGTGGACGAAATGGGAATCGTGGACCTGCTGGTGGCCTCCGGCCTTTCCGAGAGCAGGTCCGCCGCGCGCCGGACCGTGGGCGAAGGGGGAGCTTATGTGAACAACGAAAAAGTCTCCGATCCTGAAGCCGTGATTGCGGAGTCGGAACTCCTGCATGGCCAGTACCTGCTCCTGCGCAGGGGCAAGAAGAACCTGGCAACCGTCGAGGTTCTTGTTCCCTGACGCGGGAGCGCAACCTACCACCTGCACGCCCCTCTGCAGCCGATTTGCGCGGCCGCGGAGGGGCGTGTATTGTTTTCTGAGTCGCCGCCGCTGAGTGGTGACAAACCCCCAACTGATATTGAGAAGCAATTCTCGGCCATGCGGTGCATGGAACGAAAATTGCTCCCCTTTTTGCTGGGCGGATTCATTCCGTTGAGTGAATTCCGGGAAAATAGCCGGATTTGCAAAAGCGAACAAGAATGAAATAAGATAAAAACATCGCAGCGAAGAAATACGGAAAAGAAATTCTTTCTGAATTGTTCCGGGAATATTCGAATGTGTCTGTTGTTTGAGAACTCAATAGTGTGCCAAGTTTGTTGATACCGATTATGTAATGTGATTGGTTGAATTTGCCGAATCGTGCCGCCCCTGTGGTGTGGTTTGGTGTTTTTGGCTGGTTTCAAATTTTGTGCAGCCTTTGGCGCCGTTATTTCCGGTGGTTTTGGTTGTGTCTGTTTGTTTTCAACGGAGAGTTTGATCCTGGCTCAGGATGAACGCTGGCGGCGTGCTTAACACATGCAAGTCGAACGATGATGCCCACTTGTGGGTGGATTAGTGGCGAACGGGTGAGTAACACGTGAGTAACCTGCCCTTGACTCTGGGATAAGCCTGGGAAACTGGGTCTAATACCGGATATGACCTTCCATCGCATGGTGGTTGGTGGAAAGCTTTTGTGGTTTTGGATGGACTCGCGGCCTATCAGCTTGTTGGTGGGGTAATGGCCTACCAAGGCGACGACGGGTAGCCGGCCTGAGAGGGTGACCGGCCACACTGGGACTGAGACACGGCCCAGACTCCTACGGGAGGCAGCAGTGGGGAATATTGCACAATGGGCGCAAGCCTGATGCAGCGACGCCGCGTGAGGGATGACGGCCTTCGGGTTGTAAACCTCTTTCAGTAGGGAAGAAGCCGCAAGGTGACGGTACCTGCAGAAGAAGCGCCGGCTAACTACGTGCCAGCAGCCGCGGTAATACGTAGGGCGCAAGCGTTATCCGGAATTATTGGGCGTAAAGAGCTCGTAGGCGGTTTGTCGCGTCTGCCGTGAAAGTCCGGGGCTCAACTCCGGATCTGCGGTGGGTACGGGCAGACTAGAGTGATGTAGGGGAGACTGGAATTCCTGGTGTAGCGGTGAAATGCGCAGATATCAGGAGGAACACCGATGGCGAAGGCAGGTCTCTGGGCATTAACTGACGCTGAGGAGCGAAAGCATGGGGAGCGAACAGGATTAGATACCCTGGTAGTCCATGCCGTAAACGTTGGGCACTAGGTGTGGGGGACATTCCACGTTTTCCGCGCCGTAGCTAACGCATTAAGTGCCCCGCCTGGGGAGTACGGCCGCAAGGCTAAAACTCAAAGGAATTGACGGGGGCCCGCACAAGCGGCGGAGCATGCGGATTAATTCGATGCAACGCGAAGAACCTTACCAAGGCTTGACATGAACCGGAAAGATCTGGAAACAGGTCCCCCACTTGTGGTCGGTTTACAGGTGGTGCATGGTTGTCGTCAGCTCGTGTCGTGAGATGTTGGGTTAAGTCCCGCAACGAGCGCAACCCTCGTTCTATGTTGCCAGCACGTGATGGTGGGGACTCATAGGAGACTGCCGGGGTCAACTCGGAGGAAGGTGGGGACGACGTCAAATCATCATGCCCCTTATGTCTTGGGCTTCACGCATGCTACAATGGCCGGTACAAAGGGTTGCGATACTGTGAGGTGGAGCTAATCCCAAAAAGCCGGTCTCAGTTCGGATTGGGGTCTGCAACTCGACCCCATGAAGTCGGAGTCGCTAGTAATCGCAGATCAGCAACGCTGCGGTGAATACGTTCCCGGGCCTTGTACACACCGCCCGTCAAGTCACGAAAGTTGGTAACACCCGAAGCCGGTGGCCTAACCCCTTGTGGGAGGGAGCTGTCGAAGGTGGGACTGGCGATTGGGACTAAGTCGTAACAAGGTAGCCGTACCGGAAGGTGCGGCTGGATCACCTCCTTTCTAAGGAGCGCCTACAACAACCGGTCACCAGCGCATGTTGGTGGTGTGGTGTTGTCAGGAAGCAAGCCCGTAGCACGGACGATTGTTCCGTGGCGGGTGCTCATGGGTGGAATATCAACAAATAGCGGCCGCGTGTTTTTGTGTCCTTTCCTAGTACGAGCCAGTGATGGTTCTGGAACGGTGGGCGTGGGGATGCGTGGTTTTGTGTTTGGCACACTGTTGGGTCCTGAGGCAACAGGGCCGGGGTTTTTTGCCTCGGGTTTGTTTGTTTCTGGTTTCCCTGCCATGACGGTCCGCGCACGTGTGTGTGTGGTGTGGGGTTGTTGTTTGAGAACTACATAGTGGACGCGAGCATCTTGTATAAGAAGCAATTTCCAAGAATATGAACCTGGATCTGGTTCGTGCGCCCTTTTGGGTGTGCTGGGCAGTTTTTGTGGTTCTCTCGAGTGTTTTTTGTTTTTGATCTTTGTGGTCAAGTTTTTAAGAGCACACGGTGGATGCCTTGGCATTAGGAGCCGAAGAAGGACGTAGGAATCTGCGATAAGCCTGGGGGAGTCGATAACCGGACTGTGATCCCAGGGTGTCCGAATGGGGAAACCCCGCTGAGCGCGCGAGTGACTTGGTGACCCGTACCTGAACACATAGGGTGCGTGGGGGGAACGCGGGGAAGTGAAACATCTCAGTACCCGCAGGAAGAGAAAACAATAGTGATTCCGTTAGTAGTGGCGAGCGAACGCGGATCAGGCTAAACCGTTCCATGTGTGATAGCCGGCGGGCGTTGCATGGTCGGGGTTGTGGGACTTTCCGTACCAGTTCTGCCGGGCTGGTGGGGTGTGATGTGCGCGCATAGGTGAACGGTTTTGAAAGGCCGGCCAGAGAGGGTGTTAGTCCCGTAACCGTAATGTGTTTGTACCGCCTGTGAGAGTATCCCAAGTAGTACGGGGCCCGAGAAATCCCGTGCGAATCTGTCAGGACCACCTGATAAGCCTAAATACTCCCTAATGACCGATAGCGGACCAGTACCGTGAGGGAAAGGTGAAAAGTACCCCGGGAGGGGAGTGAAACAGTACCTGAAACCGTGTGCTTACAATCCGTCGGAGCCGGCTCTGTTCTGGTGACGGCGTGCCTTTTGAAGAATGAGCCTGCGAGTTAGTGTTACGTCGCGAGGTTAACCCGTGTGGGGCAGCCGTAGCGAAAGCGAGTCTGAATAGGGCGTGTGAGTGGCGTGATCTAGACCCGAAGCGAAGTGATCTACCCATGGCCAGGTTGAAGCGACGGTAAGACGTCGTGGAGGACCGAACCCACTTCAGTTGAAAATGGAGGGGATGAGCTGTGGGTAGGGGTGAAAGGCCAATCAAACTTCGTGATAGCTGGTTCTCCCCGAAATGCATTTAGGTGCAGCGTTGCGTGTTTCTTGCTGGAGGTAGAGCTACTGGATGGCTAATGGGCCCTACAAGGTTACTGACGTCAGCCAAACTCCGAATGCCGGTAAGTGAGAGCGCAGCAGTGAGACTGTGGGGGATAAGCTTCATAGTCGAGAGGGAAACAGCCCAGACCACCAACTAAGGCCCCTAAGCGTGTGCTAAGTGGGAAAGGATGTGGAGTTGCCCAGACAACCAGGAGGTTGGCTTAGAAGCAGCCACCCTTAAAAGAGTGCGTAATAGCTCACTGGTCAAGTGATTCCGCGCCGACAATGTAGCGGGGCTCAAGTACACCGCCGAAGTTGTGGCATTCACATATTTTCCAAGCCTTTGTGGTTCAGGAGTGTGGATGGGTAGGGGAGCGTCGTGTGGGCGGTGAAGCTGCGGTGTAAACCAGTGGTGGAGCCTACACGAGTGAGAATGCAGGCATGAGTAGCGAAAGACGGGTGAGAAACCCGTCCGCCGAATGATCAAGGGTTCCAGGGTCAAGCTAATCTGCCCTGGGTAAGTCGGGACCTAAGGCGAGGCCGACAGGCGTAGTCGATGGACAACGGGTTGATATTCCCGTACCGGCGAAAAACCGTCCATGTTGAACAGGGGATACTAACCGCCCGAGACCTGCCTGACACCCCTTGTGGGTGAAGGGTTTTGGTGGAGCGCGGGACCTGATCCTGGGAGGCAAGCGTATTAACAGGTGTGACGCAGGAAGGTAGCCGAGCCGGGCGATGGTTGTCCCGGTCTAAGGATGTAGGGCGAGTGGTAGGCAAATCCGCCACTCATGGTGCCTGAGATCTGATGGGACCCCCGTTGGGGGGGATTTGGTGATCCTATGCTGCCGAGAAAAGCATCGACGCGAGGTTTTAGCCGCCCGTACCCCAAACCGACACAGGTGATCAGGTAGAGAATACTAAGGCGATCGAGAGAATTATGGTTAAGGAACTCGGCAAAATGCCCCCGTAACTTCGGGAGAAGGGGGGCCCCAACCTTGATACACCTTCGCGGTGTGGAGGGGATCGGGGCCGCAGAGACCAGGGGGAAGCGACTGTTTACTAAAAACACAGGTCCGTGCGAAGTCGCAAGACGATGTATACGGACTGACTCCTGCCCGGTGCTGGAAGGTTAAGAGGACCGGTTAGCCGTAAGGCGAAGCTGAGAATTTAAGCCCCAGTAAACGGCGGTGGTAACTATAACCATCCTAAGGTAGCGAAATTCCTTGTCGGGTAAGTTCCGACCTGCACGAATGGAGTAACGACTTCCCCGCTGTCTCAACCATAAACTCGGCGAAATTGCAGTACGAGTAAAGATGCTCGTTACGCGCAGCAGGACGGAAAGACCCCGAGACCTTTACTATAGTTTGGTATTGGTGTTCGGAGTGGCTTGTGTAGGATAGGTGGGAGACGTTGAAGCTCGGACGCCAGTTCGGGTGGAGTCATCGTTGAAATACCACTCTGGTCACTTTGGACATCTAACTTCGGCCCGTAATCCGGGTCAGGGACAGTGCCTGATGGGTAGTTTAACTGGGGCGGTTGCCTCCTAAAAAGTAACGGAGGCGCCCAAAGGTTCCCTCAGCCTGGTTGGCAATCAGGTGTCGAGTGTAAGTGCACAAGGGAGCTTGACTGTGAGAGAGACATCTCGAGCAGGGACGAAAGTCGGGACTAGTGATCCGGCGGTACATTGTGGAATGGCCGTCGCTCAACGGATAAAAGGTACCTCGGGGATAACAGGCTGATCTTGCCCAAGAGTCCATATCGACGGCATGGTTTGGCACCTCGATGTCGGCTCGTCGCATCCTGGGGCTGGAGTAGGTCCCAAGGGTTGGGCTGTTCGCCCATTAAAGCGGTACGCGAGCTGGGTTTAGAACGTCGTGAGACAGTTCGGTCCCTATCCGCTGCGCGCGCAGGAAATTTGAGAAGGGCTGTCCTTAGTACGAGAGGACCGGGACGGACGAACCTCTGGTGTGTCAGTTGTACTGCCAAGTGCACCGCTGATTAGCTACGTTCGGATGGGATAACCGCTGAAAGCATCTAAGCGGGAAGCTCGCTTCAAGATGAGATTTCCATACACTTTATGTGTGAGAGGCCCCCAGCCAGACCACTGGGTTGATAGGCCGGATGTGGAAGCGAGGACTAACGACTCGTGAAGCTGACCGGTACTAATAGGCCAACAACTTACACCACACAGATACATACAAAACTCTGCTTGCGTCCACTATGTGGTTCCCAACCAACAACCCTGTTGGCGGAACCTAACAATTGAATACAACACCACCCCCTGCCCACGGGCAGGGATGTTGTAACCACAAGACTTCCCAACCCCCTGCGGGTTTCGGGTACAAGGGTTACGGCGGTCATAGCGTGGGGGAAACGCCCGGTCCCATTCCGAACCCGGAAGCTAAGACCCACAGCGCCGATGGTACTGCACCCGGGAGGGTGTGGGAGAGTAGGTCACCGCCGGAACAACTATTCACGGTCGAGGCCCCAACCACACGGTTGGGGCCTCCCACATTTAAACACCAAACACCAACGGGAGACACCAACGACGTCCGGCAGGCGGAGCCCATGGCCGGCGGCTCGGTTGCAGCGGGCAGCGGCCACCGCAGGCTGTCGCCGTTGTGAAGATGGCCACGATACCGCTCCCAGGGCCCGCGCTGTCCGGGGGGATTTGGTGGCTCCACTAGAATTGATGAAGATGTACGGACTTCGAAGCGCTTGATTTCGGGTTGCGTAGGAAACGAAAAGAGCGGCTGCAGTTGCGCCAGTGGTCGGCTCACAACAGGAGGAATCCAAATGGCCGAGCATAACGGTGGCAACCGAGGCAACGACCGGGGCGCGTTCCGCGGCAACAACAACTCCGGCGGTGATCCCCGCGGATTCCGGTCCCGCTCCGACCGCGATGGCAACAATTTCTCGCGCGGCGGCTCTTCCGGTGGTGGCGAGCGTAAGCCGTTCGGTGATCGTGATCGTAAGCCGTTTGCTGATCGTCCGCGCCGTGAGGGTGAGGGTGACCGTCGCGGTTTTGGTGGCGGTGCCGGTGGTGGCGAGCGTAAGCCGTTCGGTGATCGTGACCGTAAGCCGTTTGGTGACCGTCCGCGCCGTGAGGGTGAGGGTGACCGCCGTGGTTTTGGTGGCGGTGCCGGTGGTGGCGAGCGTAAGCCGTTCGGTGATCGTGACCGTAAGCCGTTTGGTGACCGTCCGCGCCGTGAGGGTGAGGGTGACCGCCGTGGTTTTGGTGGCGGTGCCGGTAATGGCGAGCGTAAGCCGTTCGGTGACCGTGACCGTAAGCCGTTCGGTGACCGTGACCGTAAGCCTTATGGTGATCGTGATCGTAAGCCGTTTGGTGACCGTCCGCGCCGTGAGGGTGAGGGTGACCGCCGTGGTTTTGGTGGCGGTGCCGGTGGTGGCGAGCGTAAGCCGTTCGGTGATCGTGACCGTAAGCCGTTTGGTGATCGTCCGCGCCGCGATGGTGAGGGTGACCGCCGTGGTTTTGGTGGCGGTGATCGTGACCGTAAGCCGTTTGGTGACCGTCCGCGTCGCGATGGTGAGGGTGATCGTCGTGGTTTTGGTGGCGGTGATAACCGCAAGCCGTTCGGGGACCGGCAGGATCGCGCACCCCGCAGCTTCGACCGTGGTGATTCCCTCGCCGAGTCAGGCCGTGGCTCCGGACCCCGCAGCTTTGGCCGCGACCGGCAGGAAGACCGTCCTGTCCGCGTGCCCAACGCTGCCGACCTCCGCAGCGCCAACCGTCCGGACCGGGAACGTTCCCCCGAAATTGATGAAGACGTCACGGGCAAGGAACTGGACCGCGCCACGCAGCACCAGATCAAGACCCTTGAAGCCAAAAGCTCAGAGTGGGTGGCACGCCACCTGGTGATGGCGGGCCGCCTCATTGACGACGAGCCGGAGCTGGCATTCCAGCACGCACTCGCCGCCAGCCGTCGTGGGGGCAGGCTCGCCGCTGTCCGCGAAGCCGTGGGCCTCACGGCCTACGCAGCCGGCCACTATGGTGAGGCGCTGCGCGAGTTCCGCACCTTCCGCCGTATCAGCGGCTCCAACGTTCACTTGCCCGTCATGGCCGACTGCGAACGTGGCCTGGGCCGCCCGGACCGCGCCCTCGACGTAGCCCGCTCGGAGGAAGCCCAGGACCTGGATGCCCCCGGCAAGGTGGAACTGGCAATCGTCGCCGCCGGTGCGCGCACCGACCTGGGCCAGCTTGACGCGGCAGTAGCCGAACTTGAAATCCCGCAGCTGGACATGAACCGCGCGTTCTCCTACAGCCCGCGCCTCTTCCGCGCCTATGCCGATGCGCTGGCTGCGGTGGGACGCGAAGACGAGTCGCAGAAGTGGAGCCGGCAGGCCGTCGTGGCAGAAAATGCCCTGGGCCTGGGCGCTGACGAAGAACCCGAAATCATCGACCTCGGCTGGGACGAGGAAGAGGAAGCCCGGGAAGAGGCAGAACGCCGGCGGATGCTGGACCGGGCCTCCAAGGGCGCTGGGGCCGAAACGCCCGCAGCAGGTTCCACGGAAGCAGCTGCCGGGAGCGCCCGCGCAGCCGAGGCGAAGTCCTCGCAAGACAGCAGCATCGACGACCAGGATGCCGACTACTTCGTTTCCGACGACGCAGAATCGGACCAGGACTCGGTAGAACACGACGAGTTCCACTCCGTGGCCGCCGACGACGCCGGTGCTGACGACACCAGCGCAGCCGACACGGCTGCCCAGGACGATGCAGGCACTGAGCACAACGAAGAGCGCCGGGAAGACTGACCACAGATGAGCGATGTTTCCCTGGTTTCCCGCTTCGACGCACTCCTCGCCGACCTGGACGGCGTGGTCTACGCCGGTCCCCACGCCATTCCCGGAGCTGTTGAGTCGCTGAAGCAGCTTTCGGGGCTGGGCATCGGACTGGGCTATGTCACCAACAACGCATCCCGGTCACCTGCGGACGTGGCAGCGCATCTCCGTGAGCTTGGTGCACCCGCAGAGGACAACCAGGTGGTGAGTTCGTCCCAGGCGGCGGCCGAGCTGCTTGCCTCGATGCTCGCGCCCGGGTCCAGGATCCTTATCACTGGCAGCCCGGCCCTGGCCCGGGAAATTGAGCTGGTGGGCCTGGTACCGGTAGCCGGGCAGGATGAGGACCCGGTCGCCGTGGTCCAGGGGTTCAGCCCCGCCATCGGATGGAAGGACCTGGCCGAAGCCACCTATGTGGTCAATGCCGGTGCCCTCTGGGTGGCCACCAACACGGACATGTCCATCCCGCAGGCGCGCGGCATAGCGCCGGGAAACGGCACCCTGGTCGCCGCAGTCGCCGCAGCCACCGGCCAGCAGCCCCGGGTTGCGGGCAAGCCGGAGGCGCCGCTGTTCCATTCGGCAGCCAAGCGCCTCGGGGCCGAGCGTCCCCTGGTGGTGGGCGACCGGCTGGACACGGACATCCTGGGCGGCAATAACGCCGGTTTCGCCACGGTGGCGGTACTGACCGGGGTCGACACGCGCGAAACCATCCTGGCGGCCAGGGCGGCGGAACGCCCCGAATACATCATTGCGAACCTTGCCGACCTGCACCGTCCATATCCGGACGTGACGCACGACGACGGCACCTACACCTGCGGGCAGTCAACGGCGCGCGTGGCCAACGGAGCCGTGGGCATCATTGGCGGCCAGGACAACCTGGACTCGTGGCGGGCGGCGTGTGCCGCCTGGTGGGCCGCGACGCCTGACGCCGCAGCCCCGCAGGCGCCCAAGCTGGTGTGGCTGGATCACTAGACTGGTTCCATGACCGAGCTGACTGAACCGGAAGACCCGACAATCCAGCCGGCACCGGAATGGCCGCAGGCCGACCGGCAGGACCTAACGGATCCGCAGGTGGCGCAGTCCGTCGCCCGGCTCCTGGACCTGCCCGGGCTTCCCGCAGCGGACCACGAGTCCGTCTACAACCTGCTTCACGATGACCTGCTCGCCGCGCTCAACAGCGATCCCGCAGACGTAGCTTTCCCAGGCACTGTGCCTGATGGCGGGGCCGCCTGATGCCGGTACGCCTCGACCAGGCCCTGGTGGCCCGCGGGCTGGCCAGGTCGCGAACGCATGCAGCCTCGTTGATCGCCGAAGGCAAAGTGAGTTCCGGTGGCCAGGTCCTCGGCAAGGCATCCCTGCAGGTTGACGAGAGCAGGGACCTGGCCGTCGAGCGCGATGAGCAGGACACCTACGCCAGCCGTGCCGGGCACAAGCTGGCCGGCGCCCTGGACGCGTTCCCCGGCGTTTCGGTCCAAGGCAAACGGTGCCTTGACGCCGGTGCCTCCACCGGCGGCTTCACGGACGTCCTGCTGAGGCGGGGGGCCGCGCACGTGGTGGCGGTCGACGTCGGGCACGGCCAGCTGGTGCCGCACCTCCGGGACGACCCGCGCGTGGAAGTCCACGAGGGCATGAACGTCCGGTACATGGCGCCCGCCGATATCGGCGGCCCCGCGGCCCTGACCGTCGCCGACCTTTCCTTCATCTCCCTCACCCTTGTGGTTCAGCCCCTGGCTGACTGCACCGGGCCCGGGGGCGACCTGGTGCTGATGGTCAAGCCGCAATTCGAGATCGGCAAGGACCGCCTGGGCCGCACCGGCGTGGTCACCTCGGAGCGTGAGCGGCGGATGGCCGTGGAGAAGGTGGCCAGGGCAGCGCTCGACGCCGGCCTGGACCTGTGCGGCCTGGCGGCCAGTCCGCTGCCCGGGCAGGACGGAAACGTCGAATACTTCCTGTGGATAAAACGCAGGATCACCCAAGACTTGCCTAAGATCGAAGAGCGAGAGGCGGCAGCCGCTGCCTTGCTCGGACAAATCTGGCCTAACCACTAGAGAGCGGAACCTGATGAGCAGGCGTGTACTGGTCCTTGCCCACACCGGCCGCGAGGAGTCACTGAAGGCCGCCTGGGAAGCCTGCGCCCTGCTGCATGCGTCCGGCATGGTCCCGGTGATGCAGGAGTCCGAGCTGGGCGACATGGAACGGTTCTTCGGCCACCTGGCCCAGCCGGTGGAGGTGCTCCACGACCATGTCCAGCTGCCCGACGTGGAACTTGTCATGGTCCTTGGCGGCGATGGAACCATCCTGCGCGCCGCGGAGCTGGTGCGCGAGGTGGATGTGCCGTTGCTGGGCGTGAACCTGGGCCACGTGGGCTTCCTGGCGGAAAGTGAGCGGGCGGACCTTGCCCAGACCGTCGAATGGATTGCCAGCCGGGAATACACCGTCGAAGAGCGCATGACCATCGATGTCCAGGTCTGGGTCCGCGGCCAGAAGATTTGGCACACCTGGGCTTTAAACGAAGCCGCCATCGAAAAAGCCAACCGGGAACGCATGCTGGAAGTCGTCACGGAAGTGGACGAGCGCCCGCTGACGTCCTTTGGCTCCGACGGCATTGTGCTGGCCACCCCCACGGGCTCCACGGCTTACGCGTTCTCCGCCGGTGGACCCGTGGTCTGGCCGGAGGTGGAGGCTCTGGTGATCGTGCCGATCAGTGCCCACGCGCTCTTCGCCAAGCCCCTTGTCGTGTCGCCCAGGTCCAGGCTCGCCGTCGAGGTTCTGGGCCGCACCGACGCCCAGGGGGTGCTGTGGTGCGACGGCCGGCGCTCCGTGGACCTGCCGCCGGGCGCGCGGGTGGAAGTGACCAAGTCGGCCACCCCGGTCCGCCTGGCCCGCACCCACCAGACGCCCTTTTCGGCACGGCTGGTCCGCAAGTTCGAGCTGCCCATCCACGGCTGGCGCGGCCCGGTCCCCAAGTCCGATGCCGTGCACACCGGCCCTATCCCCATTGTGCGGACGCCCCGGCCCATGCCGCCGCTGCCGGTCCCGAATGCGGAGAACCCCGGCAGCGATCCCGATCCGTCGACTGCGAAGTGAATCCATGCTTGAAGAACTGAGAATCCGCGACCTCGGCGTCATCACCGATGCAACGCTCCCGCTCGGCCCGGGACTGAGCGTGGTGACCGGTGAAACCGGCGCGGGCAAGACGATGGTGGTCACCGCCGTCGGACTGTTGCTGGGGGCGCGCTCCGACGCCGGAGCCGTTCGGAGCGGCGCGAAAAGTGCCACCGCGGAAGCGGTGCTCAAGCTCGACGCCGGGCACCCGGCCATTGCCCGGGCCCTTGACGCCGGCGCCGACACGGAAGAGTTCGACGGCGGCGCCGAGCTGATCCTGGCCCGCCGCCTGGGTGCCGACGGGCGCAGCCGCGCCTTCCTCGGTGGGCGGGCTGCCCCGGTGGGCGTCCTGGCCGAAATCGGCGAATCATTGGTAGTGGTGCACGGCCAGTCGGACCAGATCCGGCTCAAAAGCGCCACAGCACAGCGGGAAGCCCTGGACAAGTTCGCCGGCGACAACCTCGCCGGCCCCCTGGCCGCGTACCAGGAGCTGTACAGCCGGTGGAAGGCCAACCAGGCAGAACTGGACAGCCTGCGGAGCGCCGCGCGGGACAGGCTGCGCGAGGCAGAATCCCTGGAGGCAGCCCTCGCCGAAATAGACGAGGTGGATCCGCAGCCGGGGAGGACGAGCTCCTGAAGGCGGAGGCCGTCAAGCTGGCCAACGTGGAGGAGCTCCGGATCGCGGCCAGCACGGCCCACCAGGCCCTCATCGCCGAGGACTTCGGCGAAACCGGTGACGCCACCACCCTGGTGGACTCCGCCAAACGCACCCTGGAGCATGTGGCCGAGCACGACGCCGAACTCGGCTCGGCGGCCGCCCGGCTGGCGGAAGTTGGCTTCCTGCTCAACGACATCGCCACCGAACTGGCGAGTTACCAGGCCGGCCTGGACACCGAGGGGCCGGAACGGCTCGCCGAAATCGAGGACCGCCGGGCAGCATTGGCCAAGCTGGTCCGCAAGTATGCCCCCACCATCGATGAGGTGCTGGCGTGGGCCGAAACCGCGCGCGTCCGGTACGACGAACTGCAGGACGACTCCTCCCGCATCGAGGCCCTGGACGCGGACGTGGTCCGCGCCGAAGCGGAACTGACCAAGCAGTCCGCAGCCATCAGCAAGATCCGCACCAAGGCGGCCAAGGACCTTTCTTCCCGGGTCAGCGCCGAGCTGAAGGCGTTGGCCATGGCAGACGCCACCCTGGTGATCAACCTCGAGCCCGCCGGGCAGCTGGGTCCGCACGGTGCGGACGACATCAGCTTCCTGCTGCAGCCGCACTCCGGTGCCCCGGCCCGTCCGCTGGGCAAGGGCGCGTCCGGCGGTGAGTTGTCCCGCGTGATGCTGGCCATCGAAGTGGTGCTGGCGGCCGTCGACCCCGTTCCCACGTTTGTGTTCGACGAGGTGGATGCCGGTGTGGGCGGACGCGCCGCCGTCGAGATCGGCCGCCGCCTGGCCATGCTGGCGCAGCACGTGCAGGTTCTGGTGGTCACCCACCTTCCCCAGGTTGCTGCCTTTGCGGACCAGCACATCACCGTGACCAAGACGTCCACCAGGGGAGCCGACGGGGGCACCGCCACCGGATTCACCTCCAGTGACGTCCGCCTCCTTGACGGCCCGGAACGCGTGCGTGAACTCGCCCGCATGCTGGCCGGCCAGGAGGACTCCGAGTCCGCCCGGGCGCACGCCCAGGAATTGCTGGACGACGCCAAGCTCCTGCCGCAGCGGGCCTGACGGGAACAGCCACGGGACGGCGCAATTGATGATAGGCTCGAATTCCGTGGTGCAGCGATCAAATTCCCGTGTAAATTCCCGGTTCCCGGGCTCCTCCAAGATGACTAAGCACATCTTCGTCACCGGCGGTGTGGCATCCTCCCTCGGCAAGGGACTGACGGCATCCAGCCTCGGTCACCTGCTCCGGGCCCGCGGCCTGTCCGTCACGATGCAGAAGCTCGATCCCTACCTGAACGTGGATCCGGGCACGATGAACCCCTTCCAGCACGGTGAGGTCTTCGTCACGGACGACGGCGCCGAGACGGACCTGGACATCGGGCATTACGAGCGCTTCCTTGACGAAAACCTCGAAGGTTCGGCCAACGTGACCACCGGGCAGGTCTACTCCACTGTGATCGCCAAGGAACGGCGCGGCGAATACCTCGGCGACACCGTCCAGGTCATTCCGCACATCACGGACGAGATCAAGCGCCGCATGCGGCTGCCCGCCGAGGGCAAGAACGCCCCGGACGTGATCATTACCGAAATCGGCGGCACCGTTGGCGACATCGAGTCCCAGCCGTTCCTCGAGTCGGCCCGCCAGGTCCGCCAGGATGTTGGCCGCGGCAACGTCTTCTTCGTGCACGTCTCGCTGGTCCCGTACATCGGACCGTCCCAGGAACTGAAGACCAAGCCCACGCAGCACTCGGTGGCAGCACTGCGCTCCATCGGCATCCAGCCCGAAGCCATCGTGATCCGGTCCGACCGCGAGATCCCCGAGGCCATGCGCGCCAAGATCGGCCGCATGTGCGACGTCGACCTCGAAGCAGTCATCGGCTGCCCGGACGCTCCCAGCATCTACGACATCCCCAAGACGCTGCACTCCCAGGGCCTGGACTCCTACATCGTCCGCGCCCTGGACCTGCCGTTCAAGGACGTGGACTGGACCAGCTGGGACCGCCTCCTGGAGGCCGTCCACAACCCCAAGCACCAGGTCGAAATCGCGCTGGTGGGCAAGTACATCGACCTTCCGGATGCCTATCTCTCGGTCACGGAGGCCCTCCGCGCCGGCGGCTTCGCCAACGAGGCCAAGGTCAAGATCCGGTGGGTTCCCTCAGACGAGTGCGAAACCCGGGAGGGTGCCATCAAGGCGCTCGACGGCGTGGACGCCATCTGCGTGCCGGGCGGCTTCGGCATCCGCGGCCTCGAAGGCAAGCTCGGTGCCTTGAAGTTCGCCCGCGAAACCAAGCTGCCTGTGCTGGGCCTGTGCCTTGGCCTGCAGTGCATGGTCATCGAGTATGCCCGCAACGTGGTGGGCCTGGAAGGTGCCTCCTCCAGCGAGTTCGAGCCGGATTCCAAGTACCCGGTCATCGCCACCATGGAAGAGCAGCTGGAGTTCGTCGAAGGCCGCGGCGACCTCGGCGGCACCATGCGCCTCGGACTCTACGAAGCCAAGCTGGACGAGGGCTCGGTCATCGCCGGCACCTACGGCAAGACCACGGTCAGCGAACGCCACCGGCACCGCTACGAGGTCAACAACAAGTACCGCGAGCAGATTGCCGGGAAGGGCCTGGTTTTCTCCGGCACCTCCCCGGACGGCAAGCTCGTCGAATTCGTTGAGCTGCCTGCCGACGTCCACCCGTACTACGTCGCAACGCAGGCGCACCCCGAGCTGAGCTCGCGGCCCACCCGCCCGCACCCGCTGTTCACCGGCCTGATCAAGGCGGCCCTGGACCACCAGGGCGCGGGCCAGCAGGCCACTGCCGACACGGCTGCCCCCGCGGCGGAGGAGCCTGCAGTATCGGGTAGCGTTACCGCTAAGTAGTCAACAGAACAAAAAGGACGGCGCGATGCCTGGTACACCTGAAGCCACCCCTGCCAAACAGGTTTCGGATGCACCAAGCCCGCGCCGTCTTTTGTCCACGGAGAAGGTCTACCAGGGCAGGATCTGGGACGTCGTCAGTGATACCTTCCAGCTCTCCGAGTCCGGCGACGCCCTCACCCGCGACTACATCGACCACCCGGGCGCCGTCGCTGTCCTGCCCATGAATGACGAAGGCCAGGTCCTGCTGCTGAAGCAGTACCGGCACCCCGTTGGCATGGACCTTTGGGAAGTCCCCGCGGGCCTGCTGGACGTCGAAGGCGAGGACTTCGTGGTGGGGGCGGCGCGGGAACTCGCCGAAGAAGCGGACCTGGCGGCAGGCACCTGGAACGTCCTGGCCGATGTCTTCAATTCCCCCGGATCGTCCAGCGAGGCCATCCGCATCTACCTGGCCCGCGACCTCACCGAGGTGCCGCACCACGAACGCCACGAGCGGACGGACGAGGAAGCGGAGATCGAATTCCACTGGATCAGCCTGGACGATGCCGTGGCCTCCGTCCTGGCCGGCCGCCTGCATAACCCTTCCGCCGTCGTCGGGATCCTTGCCGCTGCCGCTGCCCGTTCTTCCAGCTATGAGGGACTCCGCCCCGCCGACGCCCCCTGGCCCGCCCACCCCAGCCAGCGCTGATGGTGCCTGGTCCATCGGCTGAAGCGGTCCCGGAGGCCGAGCGGGCCCCGGACGCCGCCTCAGCGGACGGGGCAACAGCAGGCGGCGCCCCGGACCCCGTCCCGGCCGCGATCGACCGTGGAATCACCGACTATCTCCAGCACCTCGGCGTCGAACGCGGGCTGGCCGCGAACACGCTCGCAGCCTACCGGCGGGACCTGGCCAGGTACGCCCGCTACCTCGCCGGAGCCGGCTGCACACGCCCCGGTGACATCACCCGGCACCACGTGACGGGGTACGTCCGTGCCCTCTCGGACGGGTCCGACGGCGGCTCGGCCCTGGGCGTGCGTTCCGCCGCCCGGACCGTGGTGGCCGTCCGGGGCCTGCACAAGTTCTGGGCCCTGGAGGGCCACACCACGGCGGATCCAGCCAGCGAGGTACACCCGCCCATGGCCGGCAAGCGGCTCCCCAAAGCCATCAGCGTCGCTGAAGTGACCCGCATCCTCGAAGCGGCAGGAACTGACACCGCCACCGGGCTGAGGGACCGCGCCCTGCTTGAATTCCTTTACTCCACCGGGGCCAGGATCAGCGAAGCGGTGGGACTGGACGTTGACGACATCTCCCTCGCCGAACCGGGATCCGGGCCCGCGATCGTCCGCCTGTTCGGCAAGGGGTCAAAGGAACGCCTGGTGCCGCTGGGCTCCTACGGGGCCCGGGCACTCGATGCCTACCTGGTCCGCGGGCGTCCGCTGCTTGCCGCCAAAGGCAAGGGCACGCCCGCGCTGTTCCTCAATGCCCGCGGCGGGCGGATCAGCCGCCAGAGTGCCTGGACCATCCTGAAGGCGGCGGCGGAGAAGGCCAACATCACCCGCGACGTGTCACCGCACACGCTGCGCCACTCCTTCGCCACCCACCTTCTGGAAGGCGGCGCGGACGTCCGCGTGGTGCAGGAACTGCTGGGCCACGCATCCGTGACCACTACCCAGGTGTACACCCTGGTCACCGCCGATACGCTGCGCGAGATTTACGCCGCGGCCCACCCACGGGCACTGGGCTAGGACCCGCGGACACGAACGACAGGGGCGGTCACCGGCGCCCGCCCTGACATTAAGCTGGTGCCATGACCGCAGCCGCTGTGACCCTATGCTTCCTTCTCCGTGATGGGGAGAACGGTTCCGAGGTCCTTCTGGGGCTCAAGCAGACGGGGTTTGGCAAAGGCAAAATCGTGGGCATTGGCGGCCATGTGGAACCGGGGGAGTCGCACGCGCAGGCCGTGGTGCGGGAAGTCCTGGAAGAAACCGGTGTGGTCCTGCGGCAGGAAGACCTCCGTGATGCCGGCAGCGTGCACTTTGTCTTCCCGTCCCGGCCTGAGTGGGACATGGAAACCAGCCTGTTCACTGCCCGCACCTGGGAGGGCGAACCGGAACCCAGCGACGAAATCCTCCCCGGCTGGTTCCGCGTGGACACCCTTCCCGTGGACCGGATGTGGCAGGACGCGGACCACTGGCTTCCGGTGGTGCTGGAAGGCCGGAAGGTCAACGTGGTGGTCACCATGGCCACGGACAATGAGTCGGTCGCCTCATCGCGCAGCCTCCTGGGCCAGGCGGGCCGCCCACTGGACAGCTAAACCGCCGACGGCGGGGCAGGCACCAAAGTGCCCGCCCCGCCGTCGGGCGTTCCACGCCAGCGCTAGGGAAGGTGCCGTTCCTCCACGCCGTTGTATTCGCTCAGCGGCCGGATCAGGGAGTTGGCGTCCAGCTGCTCCATGATGTGCGCGGTCCAGCCGGTGATCCGGCTGGCCACGAACAGGGGAGTGAAGGTTGGGGTGTCGAAGCCCATCAGGTGGTAGGTGGGCCCGGCCGGGTAGTCCAGGTTCGGCTTGATGGCCTTGGCCTCGTCCATCGCAGTTTCCAGGCCGTTGTACAGGCCCAGCAGTTCGGGGCGGCCGTAGTGGGCAATCATCTTGTCCAGGGCGGCCTTCATGGTGGGAACCCGGGAATCGCCGTGCTTGTAGACGCGGTGGCCGAAGCCCATGACCTTCTTCTTTTGCGCCAGGGCGTCCTCCATCCAGGCCTTCGCCCGCGCCGCAGCCTCCTCGAGGGACTCCTCCTGCCGGATGCCGATCTCGTCGAACGTGTGCATCACAGCTTCGTTCGCTCCGCCGTGCAGCGGTCCCTTGAGTGCACCAATGGCTCCGGTCACTGCCGAATGCAGGTCCGAAAGCGTCGAGGTGATGACGCGGGCGGTGAACGTGGATGCGTTGAAGGAGTGCTCGGCGTAGAGGATCATCGAGACGTTGAAGGCCTCCACCACCTCCGGAACCTGCTCCTCGCCGAAGGCCATCCACAGGAAGTTGGCCGAATAGCCCAGGTCATCGCGCGGCTCCACGAGCTCCTGGCCGTGGCGGCGGCGCTGGTCATAGGCCACCACTGCCGGCATGGCGGCGAACAGGTCAACGGCCTTGGCCATGTTGGCCTCGCGCGAGGAGTCCTCTGCCTGCGGATGCCTGGCACCCATCACGGAGGCCGCGGTCCGGCAGACGTCCATCGGGTGCGAGGTCACAGGCAAGGCGTCGATGACCTGCTTGACCACCGGGTCAAGGGCGCGGCCCGCGCGTTCCCTCGCGGTGAACTCCGCCAACTGCTCCGTGGTTGGCAATTCGCCGTTCCAGAGCAGGTAGGCCACTTCCTCGAAGCTGCACCGGGCGGCCAGCTCCTGGACCGGGTACCCGCGGTAGAGCAGGGAGTTGGTGTCAGGGTTGACCTTGGAGACGGCGGTGTAATCCACCACGACGCCGGCGAGGCCCTTTTTGATCTCATTTTCAGCCATTGCTGAAACTCCTTTGTTCCTAAAGCCAGGTGTCCGGCAGGTGCCGGCGTTCCGGTGTGGTGCCAGGGCGGATGTCAGGTTCCGGGGATCCGGAAGTTGAAGACCCCGGTGTCAAAGTGGTTGTAGGCCTCGTAGTCAACAAGGTCGTAGAGCCGGGCACGGGTCAGCATGCTTGGAACCTGTGCCTCCTGGGTGCCGTCGGATTTGATCGATTCCAGAGTACGCTCAGCAGCGCCCATGGCACTACGGAGCAGGGTGACCGGATAAATGACCATGTTGACGCCCACGCCGGCCAGTTCATCCACGGTAAACAGTGCGCTCTTGCCGAACTCGGTCATGTTGGCCAGGATCGGCACATCCACCGCGTCCCTGATGGCCTTGAACTCGCTGAGGTCCTTCATGGCCTCGGGAAAGATCGCGTCTGCGCCGGCTTCGACCAGGGCTTTCGCCCGCTGCTGCGCCGCCTCCAGCCCATCGGTGGCGCGGATGTCGGTGCGGGCCATGATGAGGAAGTTCGGATCGCGGCGGGCATCCGCTGCGGCCCGGATCCGCTTGGTGGCGGTATCCAGGTCCACCACGTTCTTGCCGTCCAGGTGGCCGCAGCGCTTCGGGTTGAACTGGTCCTCGATGTGCAGGCCGGCCAGGCCGGCGTTTTCCAGCTCCTGCACCGTGCGGGCCACGTTCATCGGCTCACCGAAGCCGGTGTCGGCGTCGACGATCGAAGGCAGGTCGGTCATGCGGGCGATCTGCCCGGCCCGGGTGGCTACCTCGGTCAGGGTGGTCAGGCCGATGTCCGGCAGGCCAAGGTCGTTGGCAAGGACCGCGCCGGAAATGTAGACCCCGGCGAAGCCCTTTTCCTCGATGAGCCGGGCGGAGAGCGGATTGAACGCGCCCGGAAACTGCTGGATGGTGCCGGAGGACAGCAGTTCCCGGAACCGGATCCGCTTCTGCTCGGGGGTGGTCTTCGAATACAGCATCAGAAGAGTCCCTTCGGTGCCGCCGCCAGGTCGATGACCCCGGGCGCTGCAGTGATGTTCAGCTGGTCCAGCTCGCCGGCGGCCAGTTCGGGGAGGCGTTCGACGGCGGCGAGGAACCTTTCGATTTCAGCCTCCTCCACCAGCCCGGCGGCGAGGGTGCGGAACTTGTTGACGTACTGTTCGCGGGCGAACGGCCGGGCGCCCAGCGGGTGGGCGTCGGCGACGGCGATCTGGTCGGTGATGACCGTACCGTCCTTCAGCGTGATCTCCACGGAACCACCGAAGGCCTTCTCTGCGATGTCCAGGGAGTGGTAGCGCCGGGTCCACTCCGCGTCCTCCTCCGTGGTCACCTTGTGCCACAGTTCCACGGTGTCCGGCCGTGCGGCGCGTTCCGGTGCGTAGGAGTCCACGTGGTGCCACGCGCCGTCCTGCAGGGCAACGGTGAAGATGTACGGGATGGAGTGGTCCAAGGTTTCCCGGCTGGCGGTGGGGCTGTACTTCTGGGGGTCGTTGGCGCCGGAGCCGATCACGTAGTGGGTGTGGTGGCTGGTCTTGATCAGGACTGATTCGACGTTGGCCGGGTCAGTCACCTCAGGATGTTCACGGTGCAGCTTGCGTGCCAGGTCGATCCAGGCCTGCGCCTGGTACTCGGCGGAGTGTTCCTTGGTGTAGGTGTCCAGGATGGCACGCTTGGCTTCGCCCGGGGTGGGGAGCGGGACCAGGTAGGACGCGTCCGGACCGTCGAGCATCCAGGCGATGACGCCGTCTTCGCCTTCGTAGATCGGCACCGGTGAGGTCTGGCCGCGCATGGCCCGGTCGGCTGATTCGATGGCCATCTTGCCGGCGAACGCCGGGGCGTGGGCCTTCCAGGTGGAGATCTCGCCCTTGCGTGACTGCCGGGTCGCCGTGGTGGTGTGCAGTGCCTGGCCCACTGACTGGAAGATGGTTTCGACGTCGAGGCCCAGCAGTGTGCCGATACCGGCGGCAGCCGAGGGACCGAGGTGCGCGACGTGGTCGATCTTGTGCTTGTGCAGGCAGATCGCCTTGACCAGGTTGACCTGGATCTCGTAGCCGGTGGTGATGCCGCGGACCAGGTCGTGGCCGCTGGCGCCAACGTGCTGGGCAACGGCAAGGATCGGGGGAATGTTGTCACCGGGGTGGGAGTACTCGGCTGCCAGGAAAGTGTCGTGGTAGTCGAGTTCGCGGACGGCTACCCCGTTTGCCCAGGCAGCCCATTCCGGTGCAACCCGTTCCTCGATGCCGAAGACCTTGGAGCCCTTGCCGCCGGTGCTGGGACCGTGGGTAAGGGCCTGGGCCCGGGCCGCGACGATCGGAGCACGGTTCAGTGAGGCGATGGCCACCGAGGCGTTGTCGATGATGCGGTTGATCACCATGTCCGTCACTTCGTCCGTGACGGCGACGGGATCTGCCGCCACCTGGGCGATCTTGTAGGCAAGCTGGTCCTCGCGGGGGAGGTTTTCTTCGCTCTTGTAGACGCGGACGTGGTGTTCCTTAACCATGGTGCTCCTTCGGGTGGGATGCGTGGGTCGCTTTGACGTGGGAGAGGCTGCGGTGCAGGTGGACGATCGTTGCCGCCTCGGCGAGTGCCGGGTTGCCGGCGGCAATGGCCTCCGCGATGGCGGCGTGCTCGGCTGCCGCGGCGGTCAGGCGGTTGGCGTCGTCGGCGGCCAGCCGGCGGATCCGGACCAGGTGCACGCGCAGGCTGCGCATGGCCTGGGCCAGGTAGGAGTTTGAGATGGCGGCGTCGATGGCTGTGTCCAGCCTGCCCACCAGTTCGTAGTAATCATGCAGGGCGGGGTCCCCGCCGCTGATCAGCGCGGGGGCATTGAGCAGCTCGCACTGCAGGCGCTCAAAGGTGGCGGTATCCCCGCGCCGGGCAGCCAGTGCCGCGGCCTTGCCCTCCAGGGTTTGGCGCAGTTCGAACAGTTCGTCGATGTCCTCCAGGGAGATGTCGGTGACGACGACGCCGCGGCCGCCCGCCGTCGTGAGCCCTTCCGCCGTGAGGCGGCCCAGCGCCTCCCGCAGCGGTGTGCGCGAGACGCCAAGGCGTTCGGACTGTTCCACCTCGGCCAGGACGGTACCGGGCGCAAGGCGCCATTCGATGATGTCGTCCCGCAGTGCCGCGTAGGCCTTGTCGCTGGCTCGCATGGTGTCCTCCTTCCTCGGTGACACCATCAGTGTATACACAGCCGAAGAAAAGAGGCCAGCAGTTTTTAGAAATAGCGGAGTTGGGCGCAACTCTGTATACAAAACTCTTGTCGGCTGCCCCTGCCGGCGTCTACCATGGGCAGCATCACAACGTCGTGGACGGGATAACCTCATGGTCACCAACAGCTACCGGGACAGCTACCGCCGCAGTGTCGAACAGCCGGAAGAATTTTGGCTGGAGGCAGCGCAAAAAATCTCCTGGACGTCTCCGCCCGGCAGGGCCCTGGACTCCAGCCGGGCGCCGCTGTACAGCTGGTTCCCTGACGGAGCCCTGAATACCTGCTATAACGCCCTGGACCGGCACGTGGCAGAAGGCCGCGGAGGGCAGGACGCCCTGATCCATGACTCCGCCATGCTGGGAACGCAGCAGCGCTACACGTATGCGGAACTGACGGACCTCGTGGCACGCTTTGCCGGCGTGCTGCGGAGCCACGGGGTCGGCAAGGGAGACCGTGTGGTGATCTACATGCCCATGATCCCGGAAGCTGCCATCGCCATGCTGGCCACCGCCCGGCTTGGTGCGGTGCACTCAGTGGTTTTTGGCGGCTTCGCACCGAAGGAGCTTGCCGCGCGCATCCGCGATGCCGCCCCCGCTGCGGTGGTCACCGCGTCCGGCGGCATCGAACCGTCCCGGCGCATCGAGTACCTCCCGGCGGTCGCCGAGGCCCTTGGGCTGGCCGGCGCGCCGGACATCCCCGTCCTGGTCAAGGCACGCGCCGGCTTCGTGTCGGCCGCTGCGGACCACGCCGGCTGGCTGGACTGGGACACGGCCATGGACTCGGCCCAGCCTGTGGCCCCTGTCGCCGTGCAGGCCACGGACCCGCTCTACATCCTGTACACCTCCGGGACCACCGGCGCGCCCAAGGGGGTAGTCCGCGACAATGGCGGCCACGCCGTCGCCCTGCGCTGGACCATGGAAAATATCTACGACATCGGCCCCGGTGACGTCATGTGGACTGCGTCGGACGTCGGCTGGGTGGTGGGGCATTCCTACATCGTCTATGGGCCGCTGCTGGCCGGGGCCACCACGGTGATGTACGAAGGAAAGCCGGTTGGCACGCCCGACGCCGGGGCGTTCTGGCGCGTGGTGCAGGACCACCGGGTCAACGTGCTGTTCACCGCACCAACGGCACTGCGGGCCATCCGCAAGGCCGATCCTGAAGCATCGCTGCTGCGAAACTACGATGTCTCCAGCCTGCGGACGCTGTTCGCCGCAGGCGAGCGGCTGGACACGGACACGTTCCACTGGGCCTCCCGGGTCCTGGGCGTGCCCGTGGTGGACCATTGGTGGCAAACGGAGACCGGCTGGGCCATTTGCGCCAATCCGCGTGGACTGGAGCCGCTGCCCATCAAGGCCGGTTCCCCTACCGTTCCGATGCCAGGGTTCCGGCTGCAGGTCCTTGACGGCGGGGGCGGGGAAGTCGAACCGGGGATCGAAGGCAATATCGTGCTGGGGCTGCCCCTTCCGCCGGGCACCCTGACCACCCTGTGGGGAAACGACGAACGTTTCATCTCGTCCTACCTCCAGGCTTTCGACGGCTGCTACGCCACAGGCGATTCCGGCTACCGCGATGAGGACGGGTACCTGTTCGTCATGGGCCGCACCGACGACATCATCAACGTTGCCGGCCACCGGCTGTCCACCGGCGCCATGGAACAGGTGATCGGCCAGCACCCTGCCGTCGCCGAGTGCGCCGTGATCGGGCTCGCCGACCCCCTCAAGGGCCAGCGCCCCAGCGGCTACGTGGTGCTCAAATCCGGGGTCGACATCCCCGAAGACGTCCTGGCCAAGGACCTGGTGGCACTGGTTCGGCGGGACATCGGTGCCGTGGCGGACTTCAAGCATGTGACGGTGGTGGACGCGCTGCCTAAGACCCGGTCCGGAAAGATCCTGCGCAAGACCATGCGCCAGATCGCCGACGGCGACGAATATACGGTGCCCTCCACCATCGAGGATCCGGGCGTCATTGACCAGCTGATCGGCGCCCTCCGGGGCGGGACGGACGCCGGCTGACGGCACCGCCGGGAAATCCAGCCCTGCAATTCGTCAGCGGGCGTTCCAGCGGTACTCGTTTTCCGGCCGTCCCGGGGTTCCGTAGCGGGCGGTCCGGGAAACCGTGCCGGCGTCGGCCAGATACTCCAGGTAGCGCCGCGCCGTCACCCGGGACATGCCCAGCGAATCCATGACCTCGGTGGCGGACACTGCGTCGGGCTGGCCCCGGAGGAACTCCTGGACCGAGCCGAGGGTCGAGGTGGAAAGGCCCTTCGGGAGCGGAAGTTCCGACGGCGCCCGCAGGCTGGCGAACGCCTGGTCCACTTCGCTTTGCGAGGCGCCGCCCTTGCTGGGACCGCTGCCCGGATCCGCCAGTTGCTGCCGGAACTGGCGGTAGTTCTCCAGCTTGTCGGAGAACGTGGCGAACGTGAACGGCTTGATCAGGTACTGGACCACACCGATGGCAACGGCGCTGCGGACAATTGCCAGCTCACGCACGGCGGTGATGGCGATGATGTCCGCCAGGATCCCCGCCGACCGCATCCGCCGGGCGATGTCCAGGCCATGCAGGTCGGGCAGGTTCATGTCCAGCAGGACCAGTTCCACCGGCTTGCCCGCCGCAACGAATTCGTTCAGGAGCCGCAGTGCGGACTGGCCGTCCGGGGCGGTGCCCGCCAGCTCAAAACCGTCCAGCCGGCCCACGTAGGCGGCGTGGGCCGCCGAAGCGATGGCCTCGTCTTCGACGACGAGGACCCGGATGCTGCTCACTGTCTGTGCTCCTTCTCCGCGGACACCGCTGCAGGCAGGAATACTTCGAACTTGGCGTCGCGCCGGCCGTTAGTGGCCAGCGTACCGCCCAAACGCTGCACCGCCTGCCGGACCAGTGCCAGGCCAATGCCGCGGCCGCCCGCCCCTGCAGGCTTGGTGCTGAATCCGTGCCGGAAGATCTTTTCGGAATCCCCGGGGTCGATGGGAGCCCCGGAATCGTTCACGGCGATGTCCAGCCCCTCGTCGTCCGCCTCCAGCGTCAGCACCACGCGCCGCGGCGGCGGCGCATCCGCGGCCGCATCGATGGCGTTGTCCAGCAGGTTTCCCAGGATCGTCACCAGGTCCTGCACTGCAATCCCGGGTGCCGCGCCGGAGCCGAGGGTGGAGACATCCAGCTGGACGCCCCGCTCGTGGGCCTCGGCCACCTTGCCCATGACCAGTGCGCCCACCACGGGTTCGTCAATCGAGCTCACCATGTCGTCCGTCAGCTGCTGGCTCAAGGCCAGGTCCCGGGTGGCAAATTCGAGGGCTTCCCCGGTCCGGCCAAGTTCCAGGAGCGAGACCATGGTGTGAAGCCGGTTGGCGTGTTCGTGGGTCTGGGCCCGCAGCGCGTCGGACAGCGTGCGCATGGTCTGCAGTTCGTTGCCGAGGGCCTCGATCTCCGTCCGGTCCCTGAGGGTGGCCACCGTCCCGTAGACCGGAACCTTCCCGCGCGCCCCGGGGGATTCGGGGCCACGGGCAGGCCCCTGGTTCACCACCAGCACGCGCGAACCGGTCAGCACCATCTCGTCCTTGGTGGTGCGCCCGGAATCAAACAGGGCGCGCAGTTCGCTGTCCAGCGGGAGGTCCGCCAGCGACGGGGGCCGGGTGGGATCGTTACTGCCGTTGTCGGCCAGGCCAAGGAGCTCGGCAGCCTGGTCGTTGTACATCACCACGCGCTTCCTGGCATCGATAAGGATCAGCCCTTCGCGTACCGAGTGCAGGACCGATTCGTAGTAGGTGAAAAGCTGCGCCAGCTGCTCCGGCCCCCAGCCGCGCGTCACCCGGCGGAGGTACCTGCCCAGCAGCCAGGACGCAAGGGATCCGCCCACCAGCAAGGCAATGCCGACGGCGAGCAGGACCGGCAGGCGGCCGGTGAACGCAACATCGACGCTGCGGACGGTCACCCCGGCCGCCACCAGGGCCTTAACCGTTCCGCCCGCGTCCTTGACCGGAACAATGGTCCGGACCGAAGGGCCAAGGGTGCCGGCGGTGACTTCGGTGTAGGTGTGGCCGCGCAGTGCTTCATCAATGGAGCCGATGTAGGGCCGGCCCAGCTCCTCGTCCCGGGGGTGCGTCCAGCGGGTCCGGTCCGGAGCCATGATGGTGATGAAATCTATGTGGGCGGCGCTGGTGACGTCCTTGGCGTAAGGCTGCAGCAGGGCGGACGGGTCCGGCGTGGCAGCGGCCTGGAGCACCAGGGGATTGGCTGCGATCGAGGCAGCCACTCCCTCCATGCGGCGCCCCGCTTCGTCATACGTACGGTCCCGTGCATCCACGTAGGCCGCAGTCCCCACGATGGCAATGAAGGATACGACGATCAGCAGGTTCGCCAGGAAGAGCCGGCGGGCGATACTCCAGCGGTGGATCATGCTGCCTCCATCTGAATCCCGGGACTACTGCGACCAATATGAACGCAACGGTGAGCTGGATCACGGGGTGCCCAATGATGGATATCACATTGTACGGACGTGTTGAGCCCAGAGACTGCGCCGCAGCGTCTATCAGAATATCCACAAGGAGACACATCATGGCTTCTCAACGAGGAGAGTCGCTCGAGACCGCGACGCCGCGGCGCAAGGGACTGGACAAGTCCCACTACCTCTACATTGCCGTCATCGCCGCCGTCGTCCTTGGCGCGGTGGTGGGCCTGCTCTTCCCGGAGGTTGGCAAGTCGCTCAAGCCCCTGGGTGACGGCTTCGTCAAGCTCATCAAGATGATGATCGCGCCGGTCATCTTCTGCACCATCGTCCTGGGCATCGGCTCCATCGCCAAGGCGGCCACCGTCGGCAAGGTGGGCGGCCTCGCCCTGGGCTACTTCATCATCATGTCCACCTTCGCGCTGGCCATCGGCCTGGTGGTGGGCAACCTGATCCACCCGGGTGAAGGCCTGAAGCTGACGCCCTACGATCCCAACAAGAAGGCCGCCACGGACAGCACCGTGGACTTCCTGATGGGCATCATTCCCAGCGACATTCCGGTGCTGCCCACCCTGCTGGCCGCAATCCTGGTTGGCTTCGCACTTCAGAAGATGGGCGCCCAGGGCACCCCCATCCTCAAGGCCATCGGCCATGCCCAGGCCCTTGTCTTCCGCATCCTGATCATGATCATGTGGCTCGCCCCGGTTGGCGCCTTCGGCGCCATCGCCGCCGTCGTCGGAGCCACCGGCGTCCAGGCCATCGTGAGCATGTTCACCCTGATGATCGCCTTCTACATCACCTGTGCGCTGTTTATCGTCGTCATCCTGGGCGGCCTGCTGCAGGTTGTTGCCGGCGTGAACATCTTCAAGCTGATGAAGTACCTGGCCCGCGAATACCTCATCATCTTCTCCACCTCGTCTTCCGAAGCGGCGCTGCCCCGCCTGATCGCCAAGATGGAACACCTCGGCGTCTCCAAGCCCGTCGTCGGCGTCACTGTTCCCACGGGCTACTCCTTCAACCTGGACGGCACCGCCATCTACCTGACCATGGCGTCCCTTTTCGTGGCCAACGCCATGGGCACCCCGCTGGACCTCGGTGCCCAGATCTCCCTGCTGGTGTTCATGATCATCGCCTCCAAGGGGGCTGCAGGCGTCACCGGCGCCGGCCTGGCCACCCTCGCAGCCGGCCTGCAGGCACACCGCCCCGAACTGCTCGGGGGAGTGGGCATCATCGTCGGCATCGACCGCTTCATGTCCGAGGCACGGGCACTGACCAACTTCACCGGCAACGCCGTGGCCACCGTCCTGGTGGGCACCTGGGTCAAGGAGATCGACGGCGGCCAGGTTGCCCGCGTCCTCTCCGGCGAGGTTCCCTTCGACGAGCAGACCATGATCGCCGGCCACGGCGGGATGGCACCCAAGGAAGAGGGCGCACGGGAAGCCGCCAAGGCGTAGCCCCAGCCGCTCAACGACACGGAACCGCCCCCGCAGCCACGCTGCGGGGGCGGTTTTACGTTGTCCCCGCGACGAACCTTCGACCTCAGCTAGAGGTTCAAGGCTCAACATTCGCGGAAAGTCAAGCTCCGTCAAATACCGTGTCGGGCGCTGTAGCCTAGGGAACAGAACGAACGGCGCTGGTACGCCAGCGGCAGGAAATCACCGTCATCGAAAGTGTGGACAGATACGTGAGCAGCGAACAGGGTTCAGCAACTCTGGAGGGCACGGAATTCGACCTGGAAAACGCAGTGATGGGCCCCACTGGACGCCCATACCGCGAGTTCCCGGAACCTGCGCCGCTGCCCTCCCACGGTCCGGCCCGCGTCATCGCCATGGTTAACCAGAAGGGCGGCGTCGGGAAGACGACCTCCACCATCAACCTGGCCGCCGCGCTCGCCGAGTACGGCCGCCGTGTCCTGCTGGTGGACTTCGACCCCCAGGGCGCGTTGTCCGCGGGCCTCGGCGTCAACCCGCATGAGCTTGACCTCACCGTTTACAACGTCCTGATGGACCGCAAGGTGGATATCCGCGACGCCATCCACCAGACCGGTGTCGAAAACGTCGACCTGCTGCCGGCCAACATCGACCTTTCCGCGGCAGAGGTGCAGCTGGTCAATGAGGTGGCGCGCGAACAGGTCCTGGACCGTGCGCTGAAGAAGGTCGAAGACGACTACGACGTCGTGCTTATCGACTGCCAGCCTTCCCTGGGGCTCCTGACCGTCAACGCGCTCACGGCGGCCCACGGCGTCATCATTCCGCTCATCTGCGAGTTCTTCGCACTGCGTGCCGTTGCACTCCTCGTGGAAACGATCGACAAGGTGCAGGACCGGCTGAACCCCCGGCTTCAGGTGGACGGCGTGCTGGCCACCATGTACGACGCCCGGACCCTGCACAGCCGCGAAGTGATCACCCGGCTGGTGGAGGCGTTCGGCGACAAGGTCTTCGAAACCGTGATCAAGCGCTCCATCAAGTTTGCCGATGCCACCGTGGCTGCCGAGCCCATCACCAGCTATGCCGGAAACCACGTGGGTGCCGACGCCTACCGCCGGCTCGCCAAGGAGCTGATCTCCCGCGGCGGCGCACCCTAAGCACGCCGTGGCCGAATCCAAGCCCGGCTTCGAGGTCCGGCTGGCCAACTTCACGGGTCCGTTCGACCTCCTCCTGGGACTGATTGCCAAGCACCAGCTGGACATCACCGAAGTAGCCATCGCCACGGTTACGGACGAGTTCATCAAGTACATCCGCAAGCTGCAGCAGCTCGGTGAAGAATGGGCCCTGGACGAGGCAAGCGAGTTCCTGGTGATAGCCGCTACCCTCCTCGACCTCAAGGCGGCCCGGCTTCTCCCGGCAGGTGAAGTCGAGGACGACGAGGACATCGCCCTGCTGGAGGCCAGGGACCTGCTCTTTGCCCGGTTGCTCCAGTACAAGGCCTTCAAGCAGGTGGCGGGAATCCTGGGCGAAACCCTGGACCAGGAAGGGCGCCGTTTTCCACGCCAGGTGGCCCTCGAAGAGCATTTTGCGGCCATGCTTCCCGAACTCGTCTGGAAGCACACACCCCACCAATTCGCTGCCCTGGCCGAGGCGGCCCTGAGGCCCAAGTCGCCTGCGCAGCCACCGCAGGTAGCGCTCGGCCACCTCCACGGCAGCAACGTCAGCGTCAAAGAACAGGCCGAAGTGCTGGGCCGCAGGCTGCGGGAGGAGTCGCCGCTGACCTTCCGCTCGCTGATTGCCGATGCCGGTTCTACCCTGGTGGTCGTGGCCAGGTTCCTGGCACTCCTGGAACTGTTCCGGGACCGGGCCGTCTCATTCGACCAGCTGTCCCCGCTGGCGGACCTCGCCGTCCACTGGACGGCCGACCGCCCGGACTGGTCGGCGGAAAACCTAAGCGAAGAATTCGAGGAGCAACTGTGAACCCGTCACAGGACACGCCGCAGCAGGACGCCACCGGCCACGGGCCGGACTTCGCCCACCTTCCCGGCGGGGCCAAGGCTGCCCTGGAAGCGGTCCTCATGGTTCTGGACGAGCCGGCCACTGAGGAGGAGCTGGCGGCGGGGGTAGGGCTGACGGTCCACACGGTCCGCTCCCTGCTGGCAGAACTGGAACACGAGTATAACGGCTATACTGTTAAAGCCCCGGAGGTGGAGAGTGCCAGCAGCGCTGGTATCGGATCCAGTCCCCGGGGTTTTGAATTGCGGAACATCGCCGGTGGCTGGCGCATCTACTCCCGCGCGGAATTTGCCGACATTGTGGGCAAGTACGTGCTTGAGGGGCAGACTGCCAGGCTTACGCAGGCGGCATTGGAAACACTGGCAGTCATCGCGTACCGCCAGCCCGTTTCCCGGGCGCGCGTGTCTGCAATTCGCGGGGTCAATGTTGACTCTGTCGTACGGACGCTGGCCCAACGAGGGCTGGTCGAGGACGCGGGAACGGATCCCGAGTCCGGCGCAATCCTCTACCGGACTACCTCGTATTTCCTCGAACGGATGGGGATCAGTTCAGTGGAGGACCTGCCCCAACTGTCGCCGCATCTTCCGGGGCTCGACGGGATCGCAGAGTTCTACGACGCCGGGACGATGTAGGCAGGACACCCCTGCCTGCACCATCCATCCAGCAAGGGTTATTTATCAGGGCAGACGAAGTCTGCGCGGCTGGCTAAGGTTGTTTTTGGACATCTCAGCCGGCCAAAACATATTGAAGGACGGGTCATGACACAGGCGGGACGCCAGGGTTCACCACGTAACAGTTCGGGACGCGGCGGGAACGAACGCAACAGTTCCCAGCGCAACCCGGCACAGGGCGGCAGCTTCAGCGGGGGCTCCCGCGGCGGAGCAGGCAAACGTGCCGCAGGATTCGGTGGGGACCGCCCGCACCGTGCGCCCAAGCCGCGCGAAGAGCGATTCATCGATCCCGACCTGGCAGGGGACCAGCAGGGACGCGGAGCTGAGGCTGCCCGGGGCGCCAAGCCGTCGTCGCGCAAGCCGGCTGCCCGCAAGCCCGGTGCCAAGAAGGCTCCCGGCACGCCGGGTGCCCCCAAGCCCAAGCCACGTACCGGCGCACCCGGTGCAGCCGCCTCACGTGCCTTCGGCAGCGAACGCTTCGGCCAGAACCTGGGTCCGGTCCGAAAGCCCGTCCGGAAGAAAGGCCCCCGGGGCAACGTTCCCCAGTCTGAACTCCACGATGCCGACGGCGTCCGCCTCCAGAAGGTGATGGCCTCCGCAGGGGTTGCCTCCCGGCGCGTCTGCGAGGAGATGATCGCCGAGGGCCGGGTCGAAGTCGACGGCCAGGTAGTCACCGAACTCGGTGTCCGCGTGGACCCCAAGACTGCCGTCATCCACGTTGACGGGCTGCGGATCCAGCTGGACGAAAACCTGGTCTACATGGTGTTCAACAAGCCCAAGGGCGTGGTGTCCACCATGGAGGACCCCGAAGGCCGGCCCTGCATCAGCGACTTCCTGAAGAACAACAAGAATACCGGCGAACGCCTCTTCCACGTTGGCCGGCTCGACGTCGCCACCGAAGGCCTGCTGCTGCTGACCAACGACGGCGAACTCGCCAACCGGCTGACCCACCCTTCCTATGAGGTACCCAAGACCTATCTGGTACAGGTGCGTGGGCCGTTCCCGCAGGGCGTCGGCGCCCAGCTGAAGGCCGGCGTCGAACTGGAGGACGGGTTCGCTTCCGTTGACTCCTTCCGCCTGGTGGACTCCACCCCGGGCCACGTGCTGATTGAGGTTGTGCTCCACTCCGGCAAGAACCGCATTGTCCGGCGCCTGTTCGACGCTGTTGGCTTCCCGGTCCAGCGGCTGGTCCGCGTCAAGGTGGGCCCCATCGGGCTCGGCGACCAGCGACAGGGCAGCATCCGCAACCTTGGCAAGCAGGAAGTCGGCCACCTGCTGGCATCCGTAGGGCTGTAAGGCATGTCCGCGTTCAAAAGCCAGGGCCGCGGCCACCTGGATGGCCCGGTGGTGGTCATCGGCACCGGGCTGCTGGGCACCAGCATTGGGCTGGGCCTGAGGGGGCGTGGCGTACCCGTGTTCCTGTCGGACCCGTCGCCCACCAACCAGGCGGTGGCCGTGGACATCGGTGCCGGCCGCCCGCTGCCGGAACTGGGCGACGCGTCGCCGCAGCTGGTGGTGGTAGCCGCTCCGCCGGACGTCACGGCCGGCGTCGTCCTTGCCGCGCTGTCCAGCTACCCGGATGCCGTGGTCATCGATATCGCCAGTGTGAAGGCGCACATCCTGGCCCGGCTGCGGGGAACCGGCGTCGACCTGTCCCGCTACGTAGGGACGCATCCCATGGCAGGACGCGAAAAGTCCGGCCCGGTAGCTGCACGCGGCGAGCTGTTCACGTCCATGCCGTGGGTGCTCTGCCCCTCGGAAGAAACCTCCGGCCACGCGTTGCAGGTGGCCCGATCGCTCGCCTCCGACCTCGGGGCTGTCGTCTCGCAGTTCACCGCCGATGAGCACGATGAAGCTGTGGCACTGGTCTCGCACCTGCCCCAGGTCATGTCCTCGCTGCTGGCCAGCCAGCTGCAGGGAACTCCGCTGCACGCACTGTCCCTGGCGGGCAACGGCCTGCGCGACGTCACCAGGATCGCAGCCAGCGACCCCACCTTGTGGGTCCAGATCCTCGGCGGCAACGCGGCCAAGGTGGTGGAGATCCTCTACGGTGTCCGGGACGACCTGAACCGGCTGATCGGCACGTTGGAGAATCCCGCCGCGCCCGGCGCCAGGCTGGACCTCGCCCAGCTCATCAGCGAGGGGAACGCCGGACAGGCGCGGATCCCCGGGAAACACGGCGGGCCCCCGCAGGCCTACGCGTGGCTCACCGTCCTGGTGGATGACAAGCCCGGCCAGATCGCACAGCTGCTTACCGAGATCGGCGAGATCGGCGTCAACCTGGAGGACATGCGGCTGGACCACTCGTCGGGCCAAAACGTAGGTATGGTGGAAATCTCCGTGTTGCCGAACAAGCACGACCATTTGATCGAAGCCCTTAACGACCGCGGATGGCGGGTACTTCAGTAATGACACAGGAACTCCTCGAATCCATGCGCGCCCTGCGCATCGGCCGCCCGCTGGTGGTGGCCATCGACGGGCCGTCCGGTTCCGGAAAATCGAGCGTGAGCAAGGAAGTTGCCCGCAGGCTCCGGCTGGCCTACCTGGACACCGGTGCGATGTACCGGGCCCTGACCTGGTACTGCGTCACTGAAGGCATCGACCTCGAGGACGGTGCTGCCGTGGAGCAGGCATCCCGGGACTTTGTGCTTGAACTGAGCACCAGTCCGCTCGAGGAATATGTCCGGGTGGGTGGCGTAGACGTCACGGACGCCATCCGGGAGCCGGCTATCTCAGCCGCCGTCAGTGCCGTCGCCACTACCCTTGGCGCACGGACAGAACTGATCCGGCGGCAGCGGGACCTGATCGAAAAGCACCACCGCCGGATGGTGGTGGAAGGCAGGGACATCACCACCGTCGTCGCGCCCGGGGCCGAGGTGCGCATGCTCCTCACCGCCAGCGAGGAAGCCCGGCTGCGCCGTCGCGGCCTCCAGCTGGGCGGGACGCAGGACGCCGAGCAGCTGGCTGCCCAGGTCACGCACCGGGACGCCAAGGACTCCACCGTAGTGAACTTCACCCAGGCTGCCTCCGGCGTCGTGACTCTGGACTCCTCGGACCTGGACTTCGAACAGACCGTGGATGCAGCCCTCGTGATTGTCACCAAGGTCCTCAACCGTGACTGACGCCGGCACCGGCCTGCCGTCCGGGCTGACCATGGCGTGGAGCAGGCCGGTGGGATGGGTCCTGGACCATCTGGTCTACCGGACCACCGTGACCGGCAGGACCAACGTGCCCACGGGCGGGCCGGTGATCTTCGCGGGCAACCACATCAGCTTCCTTGACGGGCCGGTGATGTTCGGTGCCGCGCCGCGGCCCATGCACATCCTTGTGAAGCAGGAGATGTTCAAGGGTTTGCTCGGCCGGGTGCTCACCGCTTCCGGGCAGCTGCCCGTGGACCGCCGCGGCGACCGTGCCGCGCTGCAGCGCTGTAAGGACGTGCTCGACGCCGGGCGTTGCGTTGGGATTCTCCCGGAAGGTACGCGGGGGAGCGGCGCAGCCTCGGACATCAACGGCGGAGTGGCGTGGCTGGCCCTGAATTCCGGAGCCCCCGTGGTACCGGTCGCCATTCTGGGCACCCGGCAGGGTGATGAGCACCTTGACTTCGTTCCACGGCCCGGGCGCCGCTTCCACGTCAACTTCGGAGCGGCCCTTACCCTGGCCCGCCGCGCCGGCGAAACCGGCCGTGCTTCAATGGACAGGGCCGCGCAGGACATCCGTGCAGCGCTGGCAGGGCACGTCCAGGACACCATTCAACTCAGCGGGCAGCCCTTGCCGTCCGCTGGAGACCAAGACTTGACAGCAGTAGCCGGGGACGCCGGCAGATGACCCCTAAGGACAGTGCAATGAGCGACACCACCCAGGCTACCGGGCACTCCGGCGCCGACGACGAATACACGCCCACCGGAACCGACCAGGTTGCCGAACGCCTGGCTGCGATCGGCGACGACGAAGCGGAGCTTCGTGCCGCCTCGCTCCGCGCAGGCCTGGAAGACTACGAGCTGGACGAGGACGACGCCGCCCTGCTGAGCGGTGAGTACGGCGACGAGGACCTCGAAGGCCCCCTCAAGCTGGACCCAGTCCTGGCCATCATCGGCCGTCCCAACGTGGGCAAGTCCACACTGGTGAACCGCATCCTGGGCCGCCGCGAAGCAGTGGTTGAGGATACCCCCGGCGTCACCCGCGACCGCGTGATGTACTCCGCGAACTGGAACGGACGCAACTTCACCCTGGTGGACACCGGAGGATGGGAACACGACGCCCGCGGCATCCACGCCAGGGTCGCGGAGCAGGCCGAGATGGCAGTGGAACTCGCTGACGCCGTGCTGTTCGTGGTGGACTCGGCCGTCGGCGCCACCGCCACGGACGAAGGCGTCATGAAGATGCTGCGCCGCAGCAAGAAGCCGGTCATCATGGTGGCCAACAAAGTGGACGACTTTGCCCAGGAAGCCGACAGCGCAGCACTCTGGGGCCTTGGCTTCGGCGAGCCCTACCCGGTGTCAGCCCTGCACGGCCGCGGCGTGGCCGACCTCCTGGACCACGTCATGGATGTCCTGCCCGAGTTCTCCACCGTTGAAGGCGTGGAACGCTCCGGCGGTCCGCGGCGCATCGCACTGATCGGCCGCCCGAACGTGGGCAAGTCCTCACTGCTGAACAAGCTCGCCGGATCCGAACGCGTGGTGGTGGACAACACCGCCGGCACCACCCGTGATCCCGTCGACGAATTCATCGAACTCGGCGGCCGCACCTGGCGCTTCGTGGACACCGCCGGAATCCGCCGCCGCCAGCACATGGCGCAGGGCGCGGACTACTACGCCTCCCTCCGGACGCAGGCCGCGCTCGAGAAGGCGGAAGTCGCCGTCGTGCTCCTTGCCGTCGACGAGGTCCTCAGTGAACAGGACGTCCGCATCCTCCAGCTGGCTATCGAATCCGGCCGCGCCCTCGTCCTGGCCTTCAACAAGTGGGACCTCCTGGACGACGAACGCCGCCGCTACCTGGAACGCGAGATCGAACAGGACCTGGCACATGTCGACTGGGCGCCGCGGGTCAACATCTCCGCAAAGACGGGGTGGCACAAGGACCGCCTGGTCCCGGCCCTGGACCTGGCCCTGGAGAACTGGGACCGGCGCATTCCCACCGGGCGCCTCAACGCCTTCCTGGGTGAGCTCGTTGCCGCCCACCCCCACCCGGTCCGCGGCGGCAAGCAGCCCCGCATCCTCTTCGGTACCCAGGCCTCCAGCCGCCCGCCGAAGTTCGTGCTCTTCACCACCGGATTCCTGGACCCGGGCTACCGCCGCTTCATCACCCGCCGCCTGCGGGAGACCTTCGGTTTCGAGGGCACGCCGATTGAGGTAAGCATGCGCGTCCGCGAGAAGCGTGGCCGCAAGCGTTAATTGCGACACACCTTGGTACTGATCACCGGAAAGTGTCACTGGCACCCCTTCGGATCGTGTAAGCTCTTCTAGGTGGTTCGGCCGGACTGCTGATGAAAACCTTCGGGTTGGGTTCAGCGGAGAACGGCGGAACCAGCGGGCTGTAGCGCAGCTTGGTAGCGCACTTGACTGGGGGTCAAGGGGTCGCAGGTTCAAATCCTGTCAGCCCGACCAGAGTCGCTTTATTCGAATCATGATTCGAGTAGATCGACGCAAGGTTGAACAACAGGGATGGCGTCGAGAAATCGGCGCCATTTTTGTTGCCTTGAAACCGACGTTCGCGGGCGTCCAAATGGCCGTCAGGCGCCGTCTGGACGGTCGCGCGGACCAGTTGGTCCGCCGTCGTGATTTTGGCGGTCCTGGCGGCACGGTAGGCCCGCTGAGCGGCGTATATCCCGTCGAACGGGTCGTCTAACGTCGCCACTACGGAACCGCGCTCATCCACTCGGAAGTACTTGTAGTAGCTCTCGTTGAGGAGGCGACGCGTCTTCTCGGATGCAGCCAAGTAGGCCTGCTTGGGGTTGGTCGCCTGAGTCAGCGCCGCGTCGAGCACCCGGCCGCCGGTAACCAGCTGTTCGGTTAGGTTAGCTAGCCGATCCTCCACGCGGAGACGCTGAACGCGGAGTTCGTGAAGCTTGGCACGAATCTTCGACTGCGGCAGCATGTCGTCGACCAGCATATCGATGAGGCGTGCCTCCTTGAGTTCGATCTCGCGCTGCTCGTTGGTCAGCTGCGCCCGGACAGCCCTGAGGTCCGTCTGTTCTCCCTCGATCACAGACGTCAGCTTCTGCCGGGCATCCGCTTCGAAGTCCGGGTCGAGGCGAAGCGAGTCATAGGTTTTCGCCACCTCATCCTCGATGACGTGAACTGGAATGTGCGGAAGGTCGCATTCTCCTTCCTGCCGAGCGCGGCAGAAATAGTACTCGTACATAGTGTCGCCGCGCCCCTTGGCACGGACATAAATCATGCGGCTCACTCGTCCTGCGCGGTGACATTTGGCGCAAAACATCATCCCCTTGAGGTAGTGATTGTGGACGCGGTCCCTCGTCCCTGCCCCGCTTCGCGCGGCCATGACGTCTTGAACCTCGTCAAAGAGATCCTGCCCAACGATCGGCTCATGACGGCCCGGATAGATTTCACCCTTGTAGACCACGTACCCGACATAGGAGGGATCCTTCAGCATGGCGTGGAGCTTGCTCGCAGACACAGGCTGTTCGGGGGTTCTGGCCGTGCGGCGGGTGGTGAGCCCAAGATCCGCCATGGTCGCTTCAAGTCGTTCGATGGTGTAGTTGCCCGTCGCGTAGAGCTCAAAGGCCTTGACGACAAGCGGGGCTCGCTTCTCGTCCAGGCCAATGCTGTTGATCATGCGTCCGTCGATATCCTTCCGGATGTTTAGGTAGCCCAGTCGGGCCTTACTCACCGTGCCGCCGTTGATCGCTTTGTTGCGCATCTTGATGCGGATGTCTTCGCCGCTGAGCTGGTTTTGGACCTGATTCATGATGTCGGTGACAGCTTCCATAGCTTCGGCATAGGTGCCTTCGCCGAAGTCTTCACGGGCAGAGACGAGACGGACATCGAGTTTGTCGAGGTGTCGGCGCGTGATGGCAGCGTCCACGAAGTTGCGGAAGGCGCGGGAGCGAGCGTAGACGATAACGAAGTCGACGTCGCGGTGCTCGTTCAGATACGCGAGAAGTGCCTTGAACACTGGCCGCTTTTCGATCGTCTGGGCCGAAACCCCCGGCTCAACGAATTCCTCGACAATGTCCGCGTTCAGGGCGTTGGCCTTCTCGCGACACACATCGCGCTGGGTCGCAATTGAGTTGCCGTCTTTGTCGATGTCAATGGCAGTTTCCGTCTGCCGCTTACTGGACACACGGAGATAGAGCACGGCCTTGCGGGGCTTGAGCTGGTCAATCTCTTCGATGGTCATGGTTAAACCCCTTGTGGTCGGGCCGAGCGGTTGAAGCGGTACTGCCAGGAACGGCTGAAGGGCGTGCTGGCGGGCGTGCAGCGCGGCGCTGGCTCGACGATGCCTGTCTGGCGCAGCCGCACGGCCATCGCCGCTTCGGAAACCTGGAAATGGGCGGCGAGATCAGCCGTGCGCTGCATACCGCCGTAGTATGCGCGCTTCAGTAGCTTCTTAGGAACCAGCAGACAGCCGGCGAAGTAGTCGGCAGCTTGCTCGGCTTGTTCGGCAGGTGACGCCTCGCGGCTGCCGACATACAAAGTGTCGGCGCGGTTGTGGTCGATGATGTGCTTGTACTCGTGGGCCAAGGTGAATCGCTGGCGACAGTAGCTCTCGTGCTTGTTGAGCTGAATGATCCAGTTAGTGCCGTTCCAGAAGCTGGCGCCCGAGACCGGCGCTTCCACGATCTCGATTTCAATCTTGGGCAGATCAGCAATGAATTCAACTGGGACTGGACCAGTCTCGATCTGATGAAGCTCCAGAAGTCGGGTCGCCTGGTGTTCGGCAACTCGCTTAGCCTCCGCGTGCGAGCGGACTTCCCTGTTCGGAATGAGGCCTCGGAGAGTAGCCAGGACGCTCCGTTCGATATATGTAGAAATATGTTCGTTGGTCATGGCTTTCTCCTTTCTGAGAAGTCGTTTGGTTATTCGTCCTCGCCTGGGGCTGGACCGGTATTTATATCGATGCCATGCCGGGCGGCGACATCACGGAAATGATCTTCAATTTCACGGACGGCACTGTCGGGCATATCTTTGAACTTCGTCCGGAGATAGGGACTGAGTGTCGGGAGGTCGGAGCCGCGCAGCAGACTCGACTCAGCCAGGATGTCGGTGAGCGGAAGCTGGAGAACGTCGGCGATGGCGCGCAGGTTATCCATACGAGGATTGGCAATCTGCCCCAGCTCCAGCCGCGTGATGGTCCCTTTGGCCACCCCTGCCTGTCGGGCAACCTCACTAGCTGAAAGGCCGAGCTTCTGACGCTGAGTTCTGATGGTTTCAGCCAAGCCTTGTATATCTTTTTCCTGCATTTCTTCTATCTCCAATTTCTGTTTGTATTATGAAACGCCCGTTCAATTCGTTCAACGATTTAAGCGAATTCCACAACAGAAATTTCGTCAAGAAAGGAAGGGCTTCCTAACGCCTTGGTGGTCAAATGCGACTATTAAAGACGTAGACGCCAGAGTCAGACTCGAGCACGTATATTTCGCCCCCGAGCCGCATGTCCTCGGCCATCGCTTCGGCGTCAATCCTGGTGTACGGCTTCAGTGACTCAGGCAGGAGTGCATCAACTTGTTGCTGCCAACCCATGTCATCGATGATCTGCTCAGCGTATGCCGTGAGTGTGGGATATTCGCCCAAGTAGGCCGCCTCAAAATAGTGCCAGTCTTCGGCCTCCAAACCGGAGTAGTCCACCCACGCGGCAAAGGCAGGGCCGTACTTGGCGATGCCTTCTGCTAGCGCGGCGACTTCCTCGATTCGTTCGAATTCGCCGAGCTGTTTACTGCCGAAGCCTTCGTAGTCGTGGATCGCCCATTCTTCCGGTGCGGGTTCGCGGGACCGCGACAGCATCGCCTGGATCTGCTCATAAATGGCGTCGGCCCCTATGGTGGCGTCAATCCAAGCGCCAACTAGTCGCCCATTGTTGTAGTCAGCCAGCGATGCAACGTAGATAGACGGGCTCGTGCGCTTCTCCCGTTCCGGGCTGGACTCAGGTTGTGGTTCGTGGTTCATATATCCTCCTTTCGTTAGGCCGTTGGATGTCCGGCAAGGACAGCGGAGGCGCTCATTCGAGCGCGGCTCACGCTGCCCCTGCCGATGGGCTCGAACTACCGTCCGCGTGCCGGGCGAGTTTTGGTCACCTCCGCATCACTACCAAACAACTGAGCGATCGCTTCACGGCGAGCAGCAGCTTCGCGCTCGATCTCCGCCATAGCGGATTCCGCCTGCGACGCGAGATCGGCACTGCCCTTGATGCCATCTATGTGTGCCATCAGGGCTTTTCTGATCTCGTCAGTGATCGTGCTGTTCCGCAACTGGGCAATCAGCGTCAGCTGGGTGTGGACGTCCGGTTCGAGCCGGATGGCAAGAGTTTTGATTCCTGCCGGGTTCTGGCGATCGCCGCCAGTGGTGGGTGTCGTCATGACAACTCCTCGGTGTGTGCGACCGGCGGGACTCCGGGATGGAGCCCTAGTCACCGGACGCAGTGCACCGATGAGCTGCCTTGCCCGCTCATGCGGCGCGGGCACCCTGAATGCGCTGTGTGGCTTCGCTGGCGTAGGTCGGGTTGAGCTCGATGCCAATCCAGTTCCGGCCTAGCGCCTCAGCGACCACCGCAGTGGTGCCACTGCCCATAAAGGGGTCGAGCACGACGCCAGGCTCGGGGGCTCCTGTGTGAGTGCACTGCCGCTGTAGAGCAAGACGGACGGCGGTATGCCCGAGTCGCCTGACAGGACTCACCCAGGGGGCACGGCAAGTGCGGCAGCGGGCGACAGGAGTTCCCGCGAGTATGCAGCGTTCAGCCAATGCGCGCGGGAAAGTGGCGTGGTGACTGCCGCCACCTCGGACGGTCGGGATAGTCCAGACGTCGCCCGGATTTTTGCCGAGCGGGTGACCCGGTCTGCCCTCGCGGTGAAGGGTAGCGAGCCCGTTTGTGCGGTTCGCGTTCGGGCCACGCCAATCCTGATGACGGGGTGGCTGGCGACTCCGCGGGGAGCCCGGCTTCCGGGAGAGGCTGATATGCGGAGCGCGGATGGCATCGAGGTCGAAATGGTAGTGCGGCTGCTTGGTCAAGAAGTAGACGACTTCATGGGCCGCGGTGAGCCGGTCGCGGACACTGGAAGGCATGGGGTTTGGCTTGGCCCAGACAACCTTGTTGCGGAGGATCCAGCCATCTTCCTGCAACAGCTGAGCCACGCGTTCAGGTGCGAGCAGCAGACTCTTGCCCGGCGCACCCTGCTTGGTCTGTGTGGCGTAAGTGTCGCCGAGATTGAGCCAGAGGCTGCCCGTGGGGACCAGGACGCGGTGGATCTCCCTGGCGACATCGCGGACGGCACTGGCCCAATCGCCAACGGCATCCTCAAGCCCCAGTTGGCCATCCTCGCCGTAGTCTCGCAACCGGAAGTACGGCGGGCTGGTCAGGCACATGTCGACACTGCTGGACTTCAGCCGGCGAAGAGTGGCCAGAGCGTCGCCCACCACGATGCGGTTAAGTGGTTCATTCACGGCCATAGCTCTCCATAAGGCAGGTTGCCGTTTCGTGCAGCGGAGCGATGATGTAGGCACCGGGTGGGTAGCTGGGACTGCCGTCGAGGCCTTTCCGGAGGCTGTCGCGGCGACGTTCGGCTGTTTGGATGCGGGTGGCATCCATTGCCCAGACGATCCGAGGGAAGCTGCCATAGGCGCGCTGCTCCGTTCCGGTGCGCCGGTAAGCCTCGTAGGCATTGCACTTGCCCAGTAGCGTGGGTAGGCTCTCCTGCCCGAGGTCGACTTCGACGAAATACGCCTCGACGTCCTGATCCCCAGGGTGCTCTGCCAGCTCAACATAGAGGTCGGGTTTTAGCGTCTGGGGCGCCCCAAGAAAGTCTGTATAACGCCGTCGAGCCTCATGCTCAGGAGCGAGACGGACGACCTCCGCGCCGCGAGTGTTAGCCTCCTGGAGGAAGTTGACTGCAAGGTCGGCGATGGCCAGGGTGTGGTCGACAAATCGAGCCGACGGCTCCTCCGGTCGTTTGCGCGTGCGGCTGGGATGCTGCTGGCGAAGGATGCGGTCACCGACGGCATCGACATAGTAGATCATCCCCTCAGATCCCGAGCGGATCCCACCGATGCGTCGGCTCAGCACTCCGAGGACTCGCAGGCCGCGCAGCCGCGCTAGGACGCGACGGCAAGTTCGCGCTGCCGAGGCATCTGTCTGGTGGTCCATGAAGTGAAATGCCCGCAAATGCGCCGCTGTAAGGAAGCGGTACCGCTCGACGGAGGCAAGGACGGCCAGATCCCGGGCGCCCAGCTGGGCAGCGATGTCTCGCAGTCGACTGGGGCTAGCTCTCTTCCCTGCATGCGGAGCGGGATGCGAAGAAGCCCCGGTATTCGGCGCCACTGTTCCGCCCGTTCTGGCTCCGGCCTGCGAAGATACGTGCACTGGAGATGACTCGAGTGGGTAGCCGGTCGGTAGGGTCTCGCGTCCGCTCATGACTGGGTCCTCCGCCGCTTCGTGGTGTCGCTAGTGCTAGTGATAGTTGAAGTAGCGACGTCGTGAAGCTGCTGATCAACAGTGCTGGCGCGAGTGCCGTAGTTTGTTTGACTTGCTCGCCGGATCATGTCGGGCGAACTCATGGCAGGCGGCGTATCTAGGGTGCGGCCAGAAGCCCAGTCAGTGACGGCGCCGCGACGAACGAGCTGGGCGTAGACGTGGCGTGCCGGTAAGGCCATGAAGTCCTCGGCCTCAAGTCCGGGCGCCATGGTGGCGGCCGCCTTGGCGTCACGAGATGCGAGCTGGAAAAAGACCCGGGAGCGACAGTTGGCCTCGAAGGCAGTCCGCATGGACTGGGGGAGCTGGTCGAGGTACTGGTGGGCAACGTGGAATGCCACGCCGAGACTCCTGGATGTCGCGAGGGCGTCGCTGAGGTCGGTCGGCAGACGTAGGTACTCCTGAACTTCGTCAAGCACGACGCTGACAACTTGACGGTCGCGGACAGTAATGGCAGCGCGTTCCTGGATTGCCTGCCAGAGTTCGGCCACGACGAGGGCACCTAGCAGCTGGGCAGCCTCAGGTCCGATAACGCCCTTTTGCAGCGGTACGAGCAGGATTTTCTGCTCCGTTAGGACTTGACGGATATTGAAACGCGGTTCGGGCTGGGCCAGGATGCGCCGCAAGTGCCTGGTAAGCAGCGGGCGGACTTTGTTCATAAGGGGCGAGACGACCTGGGCTGCGGCATCCGGCGAGAGCTGGTCGAACCAGTGCCAGAACGGCCCTGCCGAGATGGGGTCGGCGGCGGCGATTGGCTGGACAATCCGCTCACGGAAGCTCCGGTTTCCAAGCAACAGCGGCAGCTGAGCCAAGCTTGCGCCCTCAGTCTGGGCCAGGGCGGCGAGTGCGTGGCGGAGGATGTCACTGCTACGAGGGCCGAGTTGATCGCCGTAGAGTGCGCGGAAGGTGCCGTAAAGCTGGTCGGCAACGAGCTCGGGGCTCCGCCCGTGTCTGTCGAGCGGGTTGACTCCCACAGGCGCCTCGTCGAGTGGATCGACCAAGACAACGTCGTCGACACGGTCCGCCGGGATATGGCGCAGCAAATCGCCGATGAGGTCCTTTGGCTCGATGACGACGAGGGCCCTGCCCGCTTTCATATCGGCAATTAGCAGGTTTAGTAAAAGCGACGACTTGCCCACACCGGTGGGTCCCATTAACCACAGGTGTCGTGTGCTGTCGCCCACGGAGACTCCGAGCGACGTGTGTTCGGTCCCTGGAGCCGTTGATTCAGCCACGATCCGGTCCCCAGTCGAGGCGGCGAAGGACGGCCGGATGGGACGCGGATGGGCTGGAGGCTGGCCCGGATAGACAGCATCAGTACTGGCGGTCGGCCAGGCACTGAGCCGGCCGACTTCTGTTACGGTCAAATGCTGTCCTGTCGGTGTGAGCAGCGGCCAGGTGTTGCTGGGTTGGTTGATCCGGGCTGGTCGCTCGGGCCGGAAGCTGAAGTGCACCCCGGGGGCGCTCAGGGAGCGGAAGGCGTTCACGACGCCGCGGACCAGATTGAGCGCACGCGCCTCATCCCCGGCGTGGACGCCGAGGCGGACGATGGCCGCAAAGCCAGGTTCAGCACGCTTGAGCGCGACGTTATGTCGGACCTCAGTCCGCCGCTCCGGCCGGACCCCTGTCGTAAGCAGCGACACGAGGCCTTGGTCAACTTCGGGCTGGTCCTTCGGCGTTAGACGCGGGGCGATGCGCGGACCAAGAACAACCTGGACAACGATGCGCTCCGAGCCCGTCACCGCCGTAAGAGCGGCGAGAATGGTGCGCGTCGAGTTGTCGGCTTGATAAACCTGGAGCGGCTGGACCGCGGGGGAGAAGGCTACCCTTCCTGCTGAGGCCGCTGGGAGGCGATCGTCGTCCGCCTCGACGACGAGCGCGTCTTGGACGAGCTGCTCGATGTCGCGGCGGACGGCTGCAGCATGGCGCCGCTGGGTGCCGACAAGATACTGCACGCCGGTGCGGTCGGCACGGGCCTCCAGGACGATGAGCGGAGCGTGGATTTGGGCAGCCCACGAGCGCAGTAAGCCAACCGCCTGGACGTCGCCAAGAGGCTGAGGCCAGTGGATGCGCTGCCACATCAGGCGGTCGAGGTGGTCGTCACGGCTACTCACGGTTGTGGCCCTCCCGCTGCCGCATGGGCCTCTGAGCCTTGTGCTGGGCCTGGGCTTCTCGCTCGGCTTCGGCCTGCGCCAGGGCAATCACGGCCCGGCCGAGCTTGCGCAGGTCAGGCCGATCGCGTTGGATCCCTTCGACAATGATGCGTCGCTGCTTCTGTGACTGCGGGCGGCGACTACGGGTGTTCTTGGTCATGATGTTGTTCCCTCCTTTCTGTCGGTGTCGTGGCTTAGGCCGACAAGGTCGTTCAATTAGTTGAACGATTCCTGCCGTCCACTATGCGTTCAATAAGTTGAACGTTCAAGAGATTTTGTCCAAACCACAACACCGACAGGTAGAGCCTGCTTGCCCACTACGGGCGGTGCGATTTCAGTAGCGGCCACGCAGGTAGCGCACCAGCGCCCAGACGGCCCAGGCGAGGGTGACGACACCCGCAGCGGCGACGAGGAACGGCAAAATAGCCTGCAGGACCTGCGTTGCGCAGTAGAGAGCGACGGCAGCGAGTAGAACTGACAGGCACGCCCCGATAGCGCGGTCAAACCACGACCTCGGGTCGTACTCTTTCACCGGTGGCGCTCCATCTCCAAGTGAAGCCCGGTGGGCAATCCGTGACGGACGCAGTCGAGGGCGAACTGGAGCTGATCAAGGACGTACTGCTTGGTCAGCGCGTAGTAGATGACCTGCCCGAGCGCGTCAGCCTGCAGCAGGTGCCACTCAAGATCATCCTGACTAAACCCGGCGCGCTCGAAGCGGCGCATCTGCCAGCGAGCCAGGTCATACTCGTCCGGGCTTGAGAAACTCAGGCCCATCTCGACATGGCCGACATCGTGAAGGTATCGGTAAGCCATGTTGGCATCGGGCGAACCGAAGACCACGCTGCTGGTGTTCTCGTCCGAAACTGGCAGCGGCCTGCCCTCCTTGTGCGATCGCCAGAACGCCTCGCACAGGTCTTTGAAGCGGCCGGGCGCGTCGTGGGCAGGTGTCCAGCCGAAGAAAAGTCGTCGCTCGGTGCGATGTGCTTCTTCCATGATCCAATCGCTGAGCCGCCCTTGCGCGGTGGCCAGCTCGGCGGGCGTGAAGTTTTCGGGCATGACGAATAACCCCTCTCTAAAGGCATGAGTGGAAAGAAATGTTCGAAAAGACCCCAGGGGCCAGCTACTTGCGGCGGCGCATCTCGCGCACTGCATCCTGGTAGCGGGAGCGAAGCCGTGTGACAGCAGCGTCGGCGTCGCGGCGAGAGCGTAGCCGATGCCTATAGGCAGCCACGGCGTAACCGAAGGACAGCGCCGCCAGGACGGCGGTGGTCGCGACGATCAAGACGAGGAGCGTAGTCACGGCTCCGGGCGGTTCGTTTTGGGCCAGGTCTCCAGCGCCGTGAGCGCCAGAGCGGCCATTTGTTGCGAGACCAGGGCAATATGTCGCGCAGTGGCCGGGGCTTCGAACAGAAGCGTAGCGGACGCGTGGTCGAGTTCGTCGACGAGGCTGGTCAGGCGGCTGATGAACGCCCGTGCGACCTCTTCGTGGTCGAACGTGGCGGAGACAGGTTCGGAGCGGAACGGGGTGCTGAACAGATGGCGCATCGCCCGTTCCTACCGCTGGAACCGGCGCACTTCCCACGCCGCATACTCGGCGAAGGAATCGGCAATGTAGTTGAGTCGCTCGGCAGCCCGAGGGTCGCCATTTGCCTGGAACTCAGCCTCACGGCTGAGCATACTGGTCAGGTGCATGCCAGTAGCGGCGACAAAGCCGGCAGCCTGAACACGGGCCGCCGTGACGAGCCCATTGGCGACCTCGGCATTCTGACGCCGCTGGAGCGACTTGCCCTCCGAACGGCTAAAGCCTTCGGGAGCGCTGAAGGGGGAGATTTTGCCACTTGGGCGAGGGATAAGCTCAGACATCGGTCTACCTTCCTGGTCAGATGTTCGGTTCGCTCTCTTTGATTGGGAGCGATACATCCAGCATGGAGGGCACGTAGTGGCGACGTCACTGACAATAAACTGACACCACTTGGGGCGGCCCGACGGCATCTAGCGACGGCGAACCGCAAGTGATGAGCCGTTTATGGGAGGCGGAACAGCCGATGGTTGATGACCCACTTCGCGAGGAGCTCCACAAGGAGCTGCGGACGTTTCGGCGTGGCCCAGGACCACTCACGCAGCAGCGACTGTCTGGGCTCTATCAACTAATGGACTTCGTCGGGCACGGCAGTATGGAACAGGCGTTCGATGTCCTGATGCACCTCGCAGTAGTGCACGACGACGGCGAGGACGGCACAATACGCGCATTCTTCGAGTCAAGCGGGCTGAATACCGCTGGAGACAACCTCGATCAACGACTGGGAGAATGTGCCAGAAAGCGCTTCGTGACGGAAAGGACAATTCTTCGTCGAAGCGACAGAGGTGCCATTCAGCTCAGTGAACTAATTCGCGACGGTTATCTTTATGACCGTCCGCTCGGGAATGTGTATGCTGCTCAGGTTGGTAATTTGCTGTCGATTCGCATCAGTATCGAGGTGCCGGACGGTATGGCATACCGTCGTCCCAAGGTGTCCATCGGCGGCGTGATACAGGATCTCGCCTTCGCACTCAGGGAATCAAAAATAGCCGACATGCTGCGAGCTGAGGAGTCGCTCGACATCCCTCTGGATCTCTCCGGGTCGGATCCCGCCAAGCGGATCGCTACCGTTGAAATTTATTGGATTATGCCCGTGTGGGTAAGTTGGATGCTTGGTGCCCACATGGAGGATCCCGGGATATTTGCGACCGTGAGTGTCGAGCGTACGAGTTCGGCGCGGATAGATATTCGTCGCGTGGAGTTTATGGATAAATAGATAAAGTCTGGGGTGATTTACGAAAACAGCAAATCAGGTTAAAATCAGGGCAGATGTCAGGCCCGCCTGGAGCAAAGCTCCTGGGCCGTGACGCTCCGCCTGAAGTACACACGACGCATCGCTGCACGGAACCGCCGGTGCCCGCTGCTAAGTTGAGAGCACAGCCTCAGGGGATCAACGTAAGCGCGCTCAGGCGCAAGGAGCACAGACACGACCATGGCCGACGCCACCAAGGAAGCGCAGCGCGCGGAGCTACACAAGACCATCTGGCGGATCGCGAACGACCTGCGCGGCAGCGTGGACGGCTGGGACTTCAAGAGCTATGTACTCGGCATCCTCTTCTATCGCTTCGTATCCGAGAACCTCACCGTGTACCTGAATGACCTCGAAGTGGCAGCCGGCGACGCCGACTTCGACTACACCAAGCTCTCAGACAGCGACGCCGAGTTCGGCCGCAAGGACACCGTTGCCGAGAAGGGCTTCTACATCCTGCCCTCCGAGCTGTTCGTCAACGTGCGCAAGCGTGCCGCCCAGGACGAAAATCTGAACGAGACGCTGGCAGCCATCTTCAAGAACATCGAGGGCTCGGCCTCAGGGACCGACAGCGAGGATGACCTCAAAGGCCTATTCGACGACCTCGACGTCAACAGCTCCAAGCTCGGCAACACGGTCGACAAGCGCAACAAGAAGATCGTCGGCTTGCTCGACGCCATTGGAGACCTGCCGCTCGGCAACTTCCACGACCACACCATCGACCTGTTCGGCGACGCATACGAGTATTTGATGCAGATGTACGCCTCACAGGCTGGTAAGTCCGGTGGTGAGTACTACACGCCCCAGGAAGTCAGTGAGCTGCTGGCCCGGATCACCGTCGCGGGCAAGACCTCGGTCAACAAGGTTTACGACCCAGCAGTCGGCTCAGGATCCCTGCTGCTGAAATTCGCGAAGGTGCTCGGCAAGGACAACGTCCGCCAAGGCTTCTACGGTCAGGAAATCAACCTGACGACGTACAACCTGGCGCGAATCAACATGTTCCTGCATGACATCAACTACGAGAAGTTCGACATCCGGCACGGCGACACGCTGACCGATCCCCAGCATGAAGATGACGAGCCGTTCGAGGCGATCGTGTCCAACCCGCCCTACTCGATCAAGTGGGAGGGCGATGCCAACCCGCTTCTGATCAACGACGCGCGCTATTCACCTGCCGGTGTGCTCGCGCCCAAGTCAAAGGCCGACCTGGCGTTCACCATGCACATCCTGTCGTGGCTGGCCGTCAACGGTACTGCTGCGATTGTCGAGTTCCCTGGCGTGCTCTACCGCGGGGGAGCGGAACAGAAGATCCGCAAGTACCTCGTCGACAACAACTACGTCGACACCGTCATCCAACTGCCGCCCGATCTCTTCTTTGGCACCACCATCGCCACATGCATTCTCGTGCTTAAAAAGTCGAAGAAGGACAACTCGATCCTCTTCATCGATGGCAGCTCCGAGTTCATCCGCAATGGCAACAAGAACAAGCTCACCCAGCACCACCAAGACAAGATCCTCGATCTGTTCACCAACCGGAAGAACGTCGAGCACTTCAGCAAGCTGGTCTCGAGCGAGGACATCGCTGCCAACGACTACAACATCGCGGTCTCCTCGTACGTTGAGCAGGAAGACCTCCGCGAAGCAGTCGATATCGACGAGCTTAACGCCGAAATCGCCCGCATCGTCGTCCGTCAGCAGCAACTGCGTGCCTCGATTGATGAGATCGTCGCCGATCTAGAGGGTTCTTCACTATGACAGGAATACCCACGTGGGAAGCGTTCATGATTCCGACTCTGCGTGTGATGAGCGACGGCATAGTCCGCACACGGCGTGATCTCTGCCTCGCCGTTGCTGCAAACGCACAGCTCACAGAAGAACAGACGAAGGAATCTCTGCCATCCGGCCAACTGACCTACGAAAACCGCATCGGCTGGGGCCTTTCCTTTCTCACAAACGTCGGAGCCCTTGACCGTCCCTCGCGCGGTTACTACGTAATTACCGAAGCAGGCAGGCAGGTGCTCAGCCAGTTTCCCACCGGTGTTCGCGAGCAGGATATCAATGTGCTGGGCGAGGACGCCTCGTCACCGATCCGCCCCTACGCTGCATCAGCCGGGCGAAAAACAGAAACAGTCGAACTGCCGAGTGAGTCCGCCGCGCTCACACCGACCGAGCAGGTTCAGAGCGGCATTAAACGCATCCACAGCGAGGTGGCCGACGAGTTGCTTTCTCGACTTCAAGGCAAAGACCCCTCTTTCTTTGAAAATGCTGTCGTCCAGCTTCTCGTGGCGATGGGATACGGCGGCACCAATGGAAGCGGCTCCGTCACGCAACTTACTAATGATGGTGGAATCGACGGCGTGATCGATCAGGACATCCTCGGACTAAGCCGCGTATATATTCAAGCAAAGCGGTACGCCAGCGATAATTCAGTCCAGCGGCCCGAAGTGCAGGGCTTTGTGGGCGCCCTCCACGGCAAGGCCGACAGTGGGGTCTTCATTACAACGAGCCGATTCTCACAGGGAGCACAAGATTACGTTGCAATTTCCCCAACAAGAATTGTGCTGATCGATGGCAAGCGTCTCACTGATCTTATGATTCGCTACAACGTAGGCGTTCAGGTCCGCGAGACATACAACATCGTCGCAATTGATGAGGACTTCTTCGCATGAGCCGCATTGACGACCTGATCGCCGAGCTGTGTCCGAGTGGCGTGCCACGCAAGCTCCTTGGCGATATTGCAAAGCTCGTGCGTGGAAACGGGATGCCGAAGACTGATCTTATCGACACTGGCGTCGGAGCCATCCACTACGGGCAGATTTACACCAAGTACGGAGTGTGGACACGCTCAACGCATTCATTCGTTAGTCCCGAGACGGCAGCAAAGCTAGCAAAGGCTGATCCGGGCGACGTCATTATCACGAACACGAGTGAGAACCTTGACGACGTCGGCAAGGCAGTGGCCTGGCTTGGCGACGATCAGATCGTCACTGGTGGGCACGCCACGATTATCAAACACTCGATGGATCCCAAGTATCTTTCGTACTGGTTCCAGTCGCCGAGCTTCTACGAGCAGAAGAAGCGATTGGCGTCTGGAACGAAAGTTATAGACGTCTCAGCTAGGCAGCTTGAGAAGATTGTCATTCCCGTGCCGCCGCTTGAAGTTCAGCGCGAAATCGTGAGGATACTGGATCAGTTTACGGAGCTGGAAGCGGAGCTGGAAGCGGAGCTGGAAGCGGAGCTGGAAGCTCGGCGGCGCCAGTACGAACACTACCGCCGTAGCCTTATTGAATTCGACGGTGAAGTCGAATGCGCATTCCTTGGCGACATTGCGACCATTGGAACGGGGAGCCACGACACGAAGGATGCCGTTCCCGATGGCGCTTATATTTTTTACGCGCGTGGTCGTGAGACCCTCCGTCTCGACTCATTCGACTTTGACGAGCGTGCCATCATCACCGCCGGCGACGGCGTGGGGGTCGGCAAGGTCTTTCATTTCGCTAACGGACCGTACGCGCTGCACCAACGTGCATATCGGATTGTGCCAAACGAGAACGTCGACCCACGGTATCTCTATCACTATATAGTTGCCGATTTCGCCCAGTATCTTGAGGGCACTTCGGTTCACGCGTCTGTGACATCATTGCGACGGCCCATGTTTCTCAAGTATCCCGTGAAATTGCCGCCACTCGAGGAGCAAGTCCGGATATCTTCGGTGCTCGATGATTTCGATTCGCTGGTGAACAATATCAGCGTCGGTCTCCCGGCCGAGATTACTGCTCGGCGCAAGCAGTACGAGCACTACCGCGACCGCCTCCTGAGCTTTGAGGAGGTGTCGGAATGAGCGAATCAACTTTGCGCAAGTACGACCCGATCGCCGTCTCCTCTGAGAGTACGGTCGTCGCCGAATATCTCCCGGATACGCACTCTTCGGAGTCCTACCAGTCCGAGGCCGACCTCGAGCGCGAGTTCATCAAGCTGTTGGAGTCGCAGGCGTACGAGTACCTTCCGATCACCACGGAGGCTGATCTCACCGCGAACCTGCGCCGCCAGCTTGAGCTGCTCAATGACATGACGTTCTCTGATGTGGAGTGGCAGCAGTTCTTCACGGAGCGGATCGCCGGTGCGAACGACGGCATCGTCGAGAAAACGGTGCGCATCCAAGAGGATCACGTTCAGCTGCTGACGCGCGACGACGGATCGACAAAGAACATCAGCCTGATCGATAAGAAGAACATCCACAACAACCGGCTGCAGGTGATCAACCAGTACGAGGTTGGCAAGGGCGGAAGCGGTGGCAAGTACGCCAACCGCTATGACGTGACGGTGCTGGTCAATGGGCTGCCGATGGTGCACGTTGAACTAAAGCGTCGTGGTGTCGATATCCGCGAGGCGTTCAACCAGATCAACCGGTACCAGCGCGACAGCTTCTGGGCCGGCTCTGGCCTGTTCGAGTACGTGCAGCTGTTCGTGATCAGCAACGGCACGCTGACGAAGTACTACTCGAACACGACGCGGCGCCAGCACATTTCGGAGAGCGTCAGCGCGAAGAAGGCCAAGCGCCCGACGTCCAATTCATTCGAATTCACGTCCTGGTGGGCGGACGCGGCCAATCGACCGATCCAGGATCTGACGGCCTTCGGCAAGACGTTCTTTGCCAGGCACGCGCTGCTCAACATCCTCACCCGCTACTGCGTGCTGACGGCGGACCGGATGCTGCTCGTCATGCGCCCGTACCAGGTGGTGGCGACCGAACGCATCCTGCAGAAGATCGAGATCTCGACCAACTACAAGCAGCTGGGCAGCGTCGCAGCTGGTGGGTATGTCTGGCACACCACCGGATCAGGTAAGACACTCACCTCGTTCAAGACGGCACAGCTGACGAGCAAGCTGGAGAGCGTCGATAAGGTGCTGTTCGTGGTCGACCGCAAGGACCTGGACTACCAAACGATGCGCGAATACGACCGGTTTGAAAAGGGTGCGGCCAACTCCAACACTTCGACCGCGGTACTCAAAAAGCAGCTTGAAAATCCGAGTGCGAAGATCATCATCACGACGATCCAGAAGTTGGCAACGTTCATCAACGCCAACAAGGGCCACAGCATCTTTGATGGCCACGTCGTCATCATCTTTGACGAGTGCCACCGCTCGCAGTTCGGCGACATGCACACTGCTATTACCAAGGCGTTCAAGCGCTACAACCTGTTCGGCTTCACTGGCACCCCGATCTTCTCCGCCAACTCGGGCAGCGGCGGCAATCCGCGCTTGAAGACGACCGAGCAGGCGTTCGGCGACAAGCTACACACTTACACGATCAAGGACGCGATTAACGATAAGAACGTCCTGCCCTTCAAGGTTGACTACATCAGCACGATCAAGGTCGGCACACCTGACGACAAGCAGGTCTCTGCCATCGACACTGAACGAGCGCTACTGGCGCCCGAGCGCATCCGGCAAGTTGTTCAGTACACGCTCGAGCACTTTGACCAGAAAACCAAGCGCTCCAGCGGCTACAGCCACTCAGTGATCATCAACGTCGAAGACCTGGTCGGACGTAACCCAAAGGTTGCCGACGAGATCAAGCAAAGCAAGCGCGTGAAAGGCTTCAATGCACTGTTTGCGACCGCATCGATCGACGCTGCGCGTCGCTACTACAACCAGTTCCAGCTACAGCAGGAAGCGCTGACGCCGGACCGCCGGCTCAAGGTTGGCCTGATCTACTCGTTCGCCGCTAATCCGGATATGGAAGACGGTGCGCTAGACGAGGAGGACTTCGACACCGACACCCTAAGTGGCGATGCGCGCTCGTTCCTGGAGGATGCCATCCAGGACTACAACGACATGTTCGGAACGAGCTACGACACCTCGGCCGACCGCTTCCAGAATTACTACAAGGACCTGTCGCTGCGGATGAAGAACCGCGAGATCGACCTGGTCATCGTGGTCAACATGTTCCTTACCGGGTTCGACGCGACGACGCTCAACACGCTGTTCGTCGACAAGAACCTCCGCTCGCACGGCCTGATTCAGGCCTACTCCCGTACCAACCGCATCCTGAATTCAGTCAAGACCTACGGTCACATCGTCACCTTCCGTGACCTTGAAGAAGAGACCAACGACGCGATCGCCTTGTTCGGCAACAAGGATGCCAAGGGCATCGTGCTGCTAAAACCGTACGGCGACTACTACAACGACTACACCGAGAAGGTTGACGAGCTACTGTCCCATTTCCCGCTCGGCATGCCGATCGAGGGTGAGGCTGCCCAAAAGGCATTCATCAAACTACTCGGCGCCATCCTGCGTCTACAGAACATCCTGACGTCGTTCGATGAGTTCGCCGGAAACGAAATCCTGAGCGAGCGACAGAACCAGGACTACCGCAGCATCTACTTGGACCTGTACGCCGAGTTCCGCAAGGGCGGAGACTCCGAGAAGGAGTTAATCAACGAGGACGTGGTCTTCGAGATCGAGCTGGTCAAGCAGGTCGAGATCAACGTTGACTACATCCTGATGCTGGTCCAGAAGTACCGCGACCTGCACGGCGACGGAGAGGACAAGGAACTGCGCGCCGAGATCACCCGCGCCATCGACTCCAGCCCGAGCCTACGCAACAAGCGCGACCTCATCGAAGACTTCGTGGACCGCGTCTCAGCCAAGGGCGACGTCGACGACGAGTGGCAGCGCTATATCGCTGAACGCCGCGAAGCCGAACTTGTACAGATCATCGAAGATGAGAGTCTGCGTTCGGAAGAGACGAGGAAATTTGTTGACGACTCGTTCCGGGAAGGTGCACTACGCACCACGGGTACCGCGATCACGAAGGTACTCCCACCTGTGTCGCGCTTCTCTGCGAAGGGCGGTCACAGCGAGAAGAAGCAGCTAGTGCTCGCAAAGCTAGGAGTATTCTTCGACAGATTTGCTGGGCTTGGCACGAACGGAAGGGCTGATCGATGACAAAGAACACGACGACCGAGCGTGGCCAGTATCCGCTGTTCCTCGACGAGCCCACTGACGTTGACTTGCTGTCCTTTGATGCAGTCGCATCGACTGTCGTTGAAGCGGTCCTGGATCCCCGGCTCGACCCAATCGCGCTGGGTCTCTCGGGAAGCTGGGGGAGCGGCAAGACTTCCGTCCTTCGCTTGATTGCCCGCCAACTTCGTGAGTCCACGGGCGAAGTGGGCACGTGCCTTGTGATCGAGACCGACCCGTGGCGTTATGACCCACAGCTAGGTATCAAGGAATCCCTGATTGGCGAGATCCTTACCGCAATTGAGGCTGCTCTGCCGGCCGACGGGGTCGGAGAGAAGTCAAAGGCGCTACTGAAACGCCTCATGAAGCGGGTTGATTGGACCAAGGCGATGAAGCTGGCGGCAACATCTGCCATCACAGTGAGTCTTCCTTCAGTCGATAAGGTCCTCGACCTCGTGAAACCGAAGAGCGAGGTTGAAGGTGAGGATCAGCCTGAGCCAATCACCGACATGGTGCAGTTCCGTGCTGAATTTGCAGCTTTGCTCGAGTCGGACGGGCTCGCCGAGATAGAAAATGTGGTCGTCCTCGTCGACGACCTTGATCGGTGTCTTCCCGAGACGGTAGTTGAGACGCTCGAAACCATCCGACTGTTCTTGTCTGTGCCGAAGATGTCCTTCGTCATCGCAGCAGACGAAGAGCGCGTGGCCGAGGCCATTGCGACGCGATTCTCTGATTCTGGCGAGATCGGCGAAGAGTCGCCGGCACGTTTGTACCTCCACAAGATCGTGCAGACCTCAGTCCCCGTCCCTGCACTCAGTGATTTTGACACTGAGGCCTATCTCGTCCTGCTCCAGATTCGATCGCTGGTGTCGTCGGACGCTGACTACGACACCATCGTTGCGGAGGTGGCGGAGGCACGTCATGCGGCCGTCATGATTGAAACAGTGAAGTCGCTGCAACGCACTGAATTCGTAGAGCATCGCAACAACGCAGCCCGCATCCGGCCAATCATTCACGAGAAGACTCGCGGTAACCCGCGCCGCATCAAGCGGTTCCTCAACGACCTCTCCGTTCGACTCTCGATCGCCGCAAAGCGTGGTATTTCCCTTGATGAGGCCACGATTGCCAAGCTGATGGTGCTCGAGCAGTACTTCCCTCAGGAATTCAAGACCGTCACCGATTGGCTCCGCGAGCGAACACTGAGGTCTAACCTTGAGGCGCTTGAAGTGCAGGCCGGAACTCCCGAATCGACCGAAACGACTTCACACGACACCACAGAGGTCGATAGCGAATCGGCAGGGGAAGCTGAGCCGGACGATACCGAGAAGTCGCCAAAGAAAGCTGCCAAGGCAGATACGCCCAGCGCCAAACCACAGTTCAGCGAGGGTCTCATTAGATGGGCGCGTCTCTCACCTGCCCTTGCAAATAAGGACATAGCGCCCTACCTTGTCTTCGCCGCGAGCTTCAAGAGTGTATTTCTGGAGTCAGATGCGCTTCCTGAGTCAATTCGCGATATGGCAACACAGTTGCTCTCCCGTTCAACGAGTGAAGCACGGCGCGTCTCCGACGATATGCTTCGGAATCTTGAGCCATCCAACGCCAACCGACTCGTCACGTACATCGGTGGCGTTATTGTGGACGAGCCGCAGCGCCAAACAGGAGGTGTTATTGCTATGCTCCGCATCTCTCGCGTACAACCAGGTGCGGTGAAATCGGTAGTTAATGCACTCAAGCGGATCAAACCATCCGACCTCAAGGTGGCAGCGTTCACGACACTCCAAGCAACCGATGCGCCAGAGATCATGGCACAGTTCGATGCCATGGCTACTGCGAGTGGCAAAGGTGAACTCACCGGCGCTATGGCTGCCGTGAAAGAGGATGTCTAGCCGTGGGTACCAGCTCGTCGTATAAAGGCTCGACGAGCAAGGTGTCGAGTGCGCTTCGTGATGGCGTCGACAAATGGTCGCAGTCCCAAACGGACGACACGAAGACACCTGTCCCAGAGAGCCTCGTCGCCCAGGCGCTAAAAATTCCCATCTTCCGCCGTTCGAGCGGAGACGGCCCTGGTAGTGGAGGCGCGGGTGCAGGTGGCGGCGGTGGCCAGGGTGGAGGCCAAAAACAGAGCTCGCCGCGCCGCGACGCCCGAGCCTATTCTTCAACCGCGAGCCGTGCGGCGAGTCTGGCTCGAGCATTCCGCGAGGGCGACCGTGAGGCGCTTGCGAAGGCGGGACTGGATTTCGACCAACTGGCCGCTCTGCCTTCACGCTCGGAGCTAGTTCGAGCAATCCTTGACATCGTTTGCGGTGCAGATATGGGAAGTGACATTCCTGCGGAAGAGCAGCGCGAGATCGCTGCGCATCTTTTGGACTGGATGCTCGACACCGAAATGAATCCGACGCCGCCTGATGCTGTGGCAGTGTCGGAGCACGCGATCGGCCTTATTATCGCGGAAATGTTTCTTTCTGAAGCTGATGAGTTCACTTCGACTCCTGAGGTAACCCGCGCGGAGTTCGTGGAGGGCGTATACGAATCGAGTCAGCATCTGGCAGCCCGGTCCAACCTGTCCCAGGCTAGTGTGAGTCAGCAAGAACTCGACAAAGCGATCCAGAAGGGACTGAAGTGGCTTCGCCGAACCTACGCGAGGGATGACGGTTAGCCATGTTTCAGTACCGACTCTCTGTTCTACCGCCGAGCGACCCGCTGACACCCGACGTCGCAACGACATTCTTCTGGCACAGCAAACAGACCATGCCTTATTTCCACGCTAACGTCGGCCCTTTACTTGGGGAGTACGGCCCAGTGAAAAGCCGCAACATCGACCTCGTTCGCATCGCCGCAGCAGTGTTGGCAGCGGATCGGTCGGCAAGTCGTTCGGGACGCTTGTCAAGTTGGAATCAGCGTGAAATCGCCCTCACGATTGATGTCTTGGCCGTGACGCCGTGGAACGAGGTGAAAGACGATGTTGAGCGACTCCTCGGCTTCCTGACTGGCGATGTATGGTCACTCACCTTCCGCCGCGAGCACGGTCTGCCCGAGCAGATGGGACGAGTTGGCATCGATGCAGCGCGTGTAGTGCTGCTCAGCGGTGGTGCAGATTCGGCAACCGGTGCGCTCCTCTCGGCCAGAGAGCTCGTCGGCCGCAACGAGCAGCAGATCCTTGTCTCTCACTGGGCTTCGACCAACCTCTCCCACCTCCAGCATGAGGTTGCGAACGAGATCGAGCGCTTGGCACCAGGATCCACCGCGGACCATGTTCGGGCTCATATCGCGCGCGGGCGGCACGCACCGGACGGCACAGCCTATGGACGCGAGAATTCTACGCGATCCCGCTCACTCCTATTCATTGCCGTCGGACTCGCCATCGCATCGGTGGACGAGTTGCCTCTTTGGTTGCCCGAGAACGGCTATGCCTCAATCAACCCACCGCTCTCAAAGAGTCGGCGAGGCAGTCTCTCTACTAAGACCACCCATCCGAAGTTCATCGGCGACTTGGTACGCATTCTCAAACGCGTCGGCGCCCACCATGACGTCACCAATCCATATGCCGATCGCACCAAGGGGGAGATGTTCTCGCAGGTAACGGATGCGATTGGAACGGCGGCAGCGAGCACCTACCTCTCGATGACGTCCTCGTGCTCCCATACCGGCGCGCGATCGTACGGAATCGGCCCCGGCGTCTTCTGCGGCGTTTGCTTTGGATGCGTACTTCGGCGGGCATCATTTATTGCGAGCGATCTCCATGACGGCAGCCAATACCTCGAGCCGCAGGATGACAAGCAACGAAACTGGCTGACCAGGAAGTCTGTCATCCCGCCGATGCGAGACTTCCTGGCGGAATCCTTCGGCGAGGACGACTTGGCGCGGCTTCAGATTCCGCCGGACCTTCCACTTGCCGATGTCGCGTCACTGATTGAACGTGGCCGCAACGAACTAAGGCGACTGGATCTATGAAAACACCACCACCACTAGACACACACGCCCACATCGCCGCTGACATTGAAGGACACGAGATTCGAGCGCTCGGCGCCTTCATCTTCGCGATGACTCGCTCTGTCGACGAGTTCACGAAGATCTCCGCACGCCGTGACACTCGAGCCGTCTGGGGTGTCGGTGTACATCCGGGCTTGGTGCGGATCAACAAGGCATTCGACGCAGCCGACTTCGGCAAGGCGCTCTCGTCTGCCACCTTTGTAGGCGAAGTGGGACTCGATGGATCCAGCCGCGTTGCGCAGTCGGACCAGATTCGTGTGTTTCGTGCCGTACTAGCCGAACTACAGCGTCAACCTCGAATTGTGAGCATTCACAGCTCAGGCGCGCACTTTCAGGTGCTGCGTGAACTCCACCGCACCCCGGTGGATGGGGCGGTTCTTCACTGGTGGACAGGGTCACCCGAGCTCACAGAGGAGGCTGTGCGCCTGGGGTGCTACTTTTCCGTACCTCCGGCCATGATGTCATCGCTTGAAACACTCAAGCGCATCCCGATCGAGCGGATCCTTCCGGAGACTGACCACCCATACGGTGATCGGCGAACAGCAGGCGCTAGGCGTCCGGGCGGGGTGGCCGAGGTTGAGCGGCGGGTGGCGAAGCTTCACGGGCAGGAGTCGCGAGACATTCGCATCCAATTGTGGAAGAACCTCCGAACGCTGGCCGACGTGGCCGATAGTCGACACCGCTTCGGAACCGAATGGCAGGCCGTGTTCAACAACCTGGATTGACATTCAGATATGCCCCACATCAAAGCTCTGACAGCTTGCCGTTGTCGGTAGGGCGACCAATGCACCCCTGACCGTATGATGACACAATTAACGAGACGTTAGATTCGACTCCATCTTGAAAAAGGCCTGGGCAGTGCCATAGCTGCAACCTACCTCTACAGCGATAGCACGGATCGCATTCCCTTGCCGCCGAAGCTGTTTCATGCGCAGCGCCTGATCCTCTGTCAGGCTTTGTTGACGCATCGAGACACCCCGCTCTTTTAGCAAACGAAGCAGCGAAGACTTCGCAATGCCGAACTCGGTGGAAAGCGTGGTGGTCGGCTCACCTGCCTCGTAGCGCGCAACAATCTGATCCAGGGCGTCAGGGCCGAGACGGTCAACTAGACGGTAGCGCTGGCGGCTGAGCCTCATAGCCGGCGGCGCGTTATTAACAGTGTCCGAGGTCTGGGCTTCGAGGGCTGCTTGGACAGCATCGAACCTCTGAAGATAGTGGCGGGCACGCTTGGAATAGTGTCCGAGGACCTCGACCAGAAAGCGGAAAGCGCCGGAGAATTTCTCCGGCGCTTTCCGCTTTTTTGGTCAGCCGAGGGCGGCGTCCAGGGTGACGAAGCCGTAGCCTGCAGCCCGGAGTTGGGAGATCAGCTGGGGGAGGGCCGCGGCGTCGAGCGTTGAGCCGTCATCCGGGTTGGAGCCGAGGTGCATCAGGACGATCTCACCGGGCTGCGCTGAAGCCATGACGCGCTGGACGATAAAGTCCGGGCCGCGCGTTCCGTTCATCGTGCCTTGCCAGCCGAGGGTGTCAACTGTCCATCGGATCGCTGCGTAGCCGTCGGCGTTAACGGCCGCGATCGTGCCGGAATTGCGGGCACCGAACGGGAAGCGGAAGAACGGAAGCGGGTCACCTCCAGCGGCTTCGATGGTCCCCTGCGCGCTGCTGATCTCGGCTGCGATCCGGGCGTCGGTCAAGGTGGTGAAGTCCGGATGGGTCATGGAGTGGTTGCCGATCCTGTTTCCCGCGTTGTAGATAAGCGCCGGGTCGGAGGGGAACTGGCTGACCCAGTCTCCCGTGAGGAAGAACGTGCCGGGGACGCCGTTGGCTGCGAGGGTGGCAAGGATCGATCGGAGGCCGGCGTCGTTGGCGCCGGCGTCGAAGGTGAGCGCGACAACCTTCTGCGTAGTCGGAATGCGCTCGAGGTCTACGCCCAGGAGTGCCGCAGGGATAGTGGCATGGATGACCTCAATCCTGCTGCTGGCCTGGTGCCACAGGATCGAACCGTGCTGGAAGTCGCTGCGGCGTCCGCCCGTGATGCCGTACTCGTCGCTGGTCGGGTAGCCGAGCCTGCTGTGCTCCCAACCAAGGGCCGCCCACTGCCCCCGGATGGCTCCATGCACCTCATGGGCTCCGGTGGCGGGGCTCCAAAAGATCGAGCCCCCGGCGAAGTGATTGAACCTGCCAACGCCGTCGGGGGTTCCGGTCTCGTCCGTGACGGGGAAGCCGAGGAAGCCGGCTGGGCCGCCGAGTTCTGCGTAGTGTCCGCCGATTGAGCCGTGTATTTCGTGGGCTCCGGTGGCGGGGCTCCAGTAGATGGACCCGCCGGCGAAGTTGTTGTAGCGGCCGGCGGCGCCGGGGGTTCCGGTTTCGTCGGTGCGGGGGAAGCCGAGGAAGCCGGCTGGGCCGCCGAGTTCTGCGTAGTGTCCGCCGATTGAGCCGTGTATTTCGTGGGCTCCGGTGGCGGGGCTCCAGTAGATGGACCCGCCGGCGAAGTTGTTGTAGCGGCCGGCGGCGCCGGGGGTTCCGGTTTCGTCGGTGCGGGGGAAGCCGAGGAAGCCGGCTGGGCCGCCGAGTTCTGCCTAGTGTCCGCCGATTGAGCCGTGTATTTCGTGGGCTCCGGTGGCGGGGCTCCAGTAGATGGACCCGCCGGCGAAGTTGTTGTAGCGGCCGGCGGCGCCGGGGGTTCCGGTTTCGTCGGTGCGGGGGAAGCCGAGGAAGCCGGCTGGGCCGCCGAGTTCTGCGTAGTGTCCGCCGATTGAGCCGTGTATTTCGTGGGCTCCGGTGCCGGGGCTCCAGTAGATCGTGCCGCCTGTATATCTCTGGGCGCGGCCCCCAGCGATATCGTACGGGCTGCCGACAGGCGTGCCGAGGAACGATGCGCCCCCGCCGAGCTGCTCATAGTGCTGGATGATGGCGTCGTCGCCAACCTGCAGGACCGCCATAGACGCCGGAACGCCTGGTTGCGAGGCTGCCGCTGACGCACTGGCCGCCGGCTGGCCCAGGGCCGCATCCCCGAGGGCACCGCCGAGGGCGATGGCCAAGGCCATTCCGAGGACGGCGGGTCGAGACCTGCGCATGGTTGCCCCTTCGTGTTGACCGAGACTTGCGAGCCTTGATCAAGACGCTACGCCCGGGGGGCGTGCCCGGGCAGGACCGGAAGTCCCGAATCTTCCTACTTCAGGAACTTCGACGTCCTCCGGTCAGCCAGGATCTTCCCCTTGGTCTGGCAGGTGGGGCAGTACTGCAGTGCGGTGTCCGCGAACGACACCTCCCGGACAGTGTCGCCGCACACGGGGCAGGGCTGGCCGGCCCTGGCGTGCACCCGCATGTGGCTTCGTTTGACGTCCTTGAGATCCTTGGGCGGCTTGCCCGCAGCCTCCTTGAGGGCTTCGCCCAGGACGCTGTGGATGGCTTCGTACAGCACCTGCACGCTCTCCCGGTCGAGTGACTTCGCGATGGCGAACGGTGAGATCCGGGCGGCGTGAAGGATCTCGTCGCTGTAGGCGTTGCCAATTCCCGCAATCACGCTCTGGCTGCGCAGGAGTCCCTTGATCTGCTGGGAACTGCCGCCCAGGATCTCTGCCAGCATGTCGGCGTCGAACGCTTCCGTAAAAGGATCGGGACCCAGCGAGGCGATACCCGGTACCTCCTGCGGATCACGCACCACGTAGACGGCCAGGCTCTTCTTGGTCCCCGCCTCCGTCAGATCCAGGCCGCGCGGTCCGTTGGGCCCTGAGAACGCGCACCGGACTGCGATGAGGCCCTTGCCCATTCGGAGCTGGCTGTCGGCGGGGGAGTCGGTGAAGCGCACCCAGCCCGCGCGCGCCAGGTGGAACACCAGGGAAATGCCGCCGGTATCGATGCTGATGAACTTCCCAAAGCGCCGGACGCCGGAGACCGTGCGCCCTTCAAGGGCGTCGAAGGGCGGATCCGCCGTCTTGAGCACGGCGAAGGAGACGACCTGCAGTTTGGTGACCACGCAGCCCCGCAGCTGTTCGTCAAGGAACCCGGCGAGGCCGGCGACTTCAGGCAGTTCCGGCATGGCCTACCTGCACTGTCCCAAGGATGCTGCACCGGTGCTTGCGCTCATGGCTCCCATCTTGTCAGAAACGCCGGTGCCGGCCCTGGCAGATGTGCCTATACTTTCAGCGGCGGCCCGATTTCCGGGCCCCTTGTGACATAGGCGCGTACACCGATGAAAGGCCTCCCATGAGCAACATTCCCGAAGACCTGTCCTACACCGCCGAACACGAGTGGGTCACCTCCCCGAATGCCGACGGCGTGGTCCGCGTGGGAATCACCGATTTTGCCCAGGACGCCCTTGGGGATGTCGTCTACGCCCAGATGCCAGAGGTTGGCACGAAGATTACGGCAAACGAAGTGGTGGGCGAGGTCGAGTCCACCAAGAGCGTCAGCGACATCTACGCCCCGGTTTCCGGTGAAGTTGTGGCCCGCAACGAGTCCCTGGACAGCGATTCGGCCCTGATCAACAGCGATCCCTACGGTGATGGCTGGCTCATCGAGATCAAACTGGCCGAAGCTGACGCCGTTGAGTCCCTGCTCAGTGCATCCGAGTACGAACAACAGGTAGGCTAAAGCTAACCGGTATTTCCGGTCCGGCCCCGCGTCGCGGGCACGGCGTCTCCGCACGTCAGAGCCCGGATCGGGAGCCGGTGCCGGACCTGCCGGGCAGGGCCGGAGACTAACCGTTAGTTGCAGGTTCCATGCCCGCAACGTCTAAGAGGAGGAATCCATGGCTGGCCACAGACACAACCCTGCCGATGGGGATTACGGCACGGGTGCGGCTAGGGCGTCGGAGACCACCTCGATCCACCTCACCCCCGTCACTGACGAACCCACCATCGCCCCGAGGCTCTCCTCTGACGAGCGCAACTCGGTGGAGGCCCTGCCTGCCGGCTCGGCGCTGCTGGTGGCCCACAGCGGCCCCAACGCCGGTGCCCGGTTCCTGCTGGATTCGGATGTCACTACTGCGGGCCGCCACCCGGATGCGGACATCTTCCTGGATGACGTCACGGTATCGCGGCGCCACGTGGAGTTCCGGCGCACCGCCCGCAGCTTCGAAGTGGTGGACAAGAACAGCCTCAACGGCACCTACGTCAACCACGACCGCGTGGACAGCGTGGAACTGAAGTCCGGCAGCGAAGTCCAGATCGGCAAGTTCCGCCTCACCTTCTATCTGAGCCCTGCCACGGCTGCAGGCCGCAGCTGAACCGGGGACCGCTGCCTGTGGCAATGGCACAACCGGAACGCCGGGGCCCCCAGGTCCTGAACATTGGTGAGGTCCTCGCCCAGTTGAGCGCCGACTTCCCCGGCATGACCGCGTCGAAGATCAGGTTCCTTGAGGAAAAGGGACTGATCAACCCCCGCCGCACCCCTGCGGGCTACCGTCAGTACTCCGACGGCGATGTGGAGCGGCTGCGCTTCGTGCTGGCCCTGCAGCGGGACCAGTACCTGCCCCTGAAGGTCATCAAGGACTACCTTGACGCCATCGACAGGGGCGAGCGGCCGGAGAACCTCCCGCCCGGCGTCGTGGTTTCCCCCCGCATTGTTTCCGATGAACTGGCTGCCGAACTCCAGAACCGGGGCCGCAAACTGAGCGAGGAGCAGCTTCGCGCCGAGTCCGGTGCCAGCGTCCCCCTGCTGCAGTCGCTCCTGAGCTTCGGCCTCATCAGCCACAGCAACGGCCAGTTCGACGAGCATGCCCTGCAGGTTGCCCGCGCCTGCGTCCAGCTGGAAAGCCACGGACTGGAACCCCGTCACCTCAGGCCCTTCCAGGCGGCAGCCGAACGGGAATTCGGCCTGGTGGAGCGTGCTGTCGCACCCCTCGCCTCCCGCAAGGACTCGGCATCACAGGCACGCGCGGCTGAGGCGGCGCGCGAGATCAGCGATCTTTGCCTCACCTTGCACCGGGCCCTGGTGCAGGACCATATCTCACGCATGGACATCTGATGATCGAAGTCGAGATTGTTGGCGTTCGCATTGAACTGCCTTCCAACCAGCCCCTGGTCCTGCTCAAGGAGATGCATGGCGAACGCCACGTCCCGATCTGGATTGGCACGCCGGAAGCCAGTGCCATCGCCCTGGCCCAGCAGGGCGTGGTGCCGCCGAGGCCCATGACCCATGACCTCCTCGTGGACGTCGTGGAGTCGCTGGGCCACTCCGTGGTCAGCGTCAACATCGTCGCCGTGGAGGACAACATCTTCTATGGCCAGCTGCAGTTTGAAAACGGCACCACGGTGAGTTCCCGCGCCTCGGATGCGCTGGCGGTTGCCTTGCGGGCCAAGTGCCGGATCTGGTGCGCCGATTCCGTGATGGACGAGGCCGGGGTGCGCATTACGGAGCACGATGAGGGCGAAGACGCCGAGTCGGGTCCCACCGTCGATGAGGAGCGTGAACTGCGGCGCTTCCGGGAATTCCTGGATGACGTCGAACCCGAGGATTTCGACGGCTAAGGTCACGTTAAGGTTAAAGTTGAGGCTGAAAGTTTCGACACGCCTCTTCTAAGCCCCGAGGTCTTTGACCTCGGGGCCCGCCGGGCCTAACGTCGAGGTATCAAGTTCCCTTGCTTACGGCAGCCGCGCAAGTCACACTGGAAAGTGCGCCCCGCGGAGAAATTACACCCATGGCCTTACTGCCACGGCTGCTGTGCCAGTTCCGGGGGAGCGTACGACAAGGAGGATCCAGGTGAGTCCCAAAGGCGAAGCAGGCGGGCTTAAACAGCCCACGGCCGGTGTTGCTGTGCCCGTGAGCGGTGCACAGGGCCTCCTGTTCACCGAAGACCTGCCGGTACTGGATGAAGACGCCGGCTACCGGGGTCCCACCGCCTGCAAGGCCGCCGGTATCACCTACCGCCAGCTGGACTACTGGGCGCGCACCGGCCTGGTCGAGCCTGCTGTCCGCGGCGCAGCAGGATCGGGGTCCCAGCGGCTTTACGGGTTCCGCGACATCCTGGTGCTCAAGGTGGTCAAACGGCTCCTGGACACCGGTGTCTCGCTGCAGCAGATCCGCACCGCCGTGGAACACCTGCGGGAACGTGGAGTTGAGGACCTGGCCCAGATCACGCTCATGAGCGACGGTGCCAGCGTCTACGAATGCACCTCAGCTGACGAGGTCATTGACCTGGTTCAAGGCGGCCAGGGCGTCTTCGGCATCGCCGTAGGACGTGTATGGCGCGAGGTCGAAGGAAGCCTTGCCTCGCTGCCCAGTGAGCACGCCGCCGAGCAGTCCTTTCCGGACGACGAACTGAGTAAGCGGCGGGCAGCGCGGAAAATCAGCTGACACAGAGTTCAAGAAGTAAGGGCCACCCTCCTGATGGAGGGTGGCCCCTACTCGTTGGACGTGTTCCTAGCGGGCGCGGCTGCGCAGCCCGGATCCTGCAGCCATCAGGTTGGACAGCAGGTCATCGAACAGGGCGGCTGCGGACTTGGCCGAATCGCCGGGCCAGTTGTGCACGGGGTGGGCGGCGCCCTGGATCTGCTGCCAGTTGGCCTGCTCGGGAATTCGCGGGCTGAGCAGGAGTTCGCCGAACATCGACTCCATCTCCGCCAGCCGGTAGGTGTGTTCCGAGGAACCGCTCCGGACCCTGTTGGCCACGATTCCTGCGGGTGAAAGGTTGGGCGCGAACTCCTGCCTGAACAGCTGGATGGCTCGCATGGTCCGTTCGGTACCGGCCACCGAGAACAGGCCGGGCTCGGCGACCAGGGCAACCTTGTCACTTGCTGCCCAAGCCATGCGGGTCAGGCCGTTGAGTGAGGGAGGGCAGTCCACCAGGACAAGCTGGTAATCGTCTGCGCCGGCGAGTACGGAGGACAACCGGCGGAGATCGCGGCGGCCAAGGTCCGGACGGTCATAGATTCCGGTGTAGGCAGAGCCGACGGCGACATCGAGGACGGCAGGTCCGGAACCGTTGGACGTGGCACGGTCGGCCCAGCTGCTGCGCACTACATTCTCTGCCAGCTTGGCCCGGCGCGGGCTCTTCAGCATTCTGCCGATATCCAGCTGGTCGCCTGGCTGGACGCCGAGGGCCGTGGTGGCATCGGCGTGCGGATCGAGGTCCACCACCAGCGTGCGGACTCCTGCGGCCAGCGCCGCAGACGCCAATCCTGTGGTGACGGAAGTCTTGCCGACTCCACCCTTGAGGCTGCTGATGCTGACTACTTGCACTTGAGAGACCAAAACCTAACGCCGGATGCCGTGTTGGGGGTAATGTTTGCCTCGGCAGAGCCGAAGCCGGACGGTCCTGCCGCCCTACTCATCATATGTTGATGCGTCGGCGAATCCTGCTTTATCGGGCGTCGGCATGGCACCGACTGTGCTGCCGGGGCGGTTTCCGCCAGCCAGGCTCAAAGCGTTCGGTCCATGACGGGAAAATCTGTGACCGTGGCCACAAAGATTTGTGTTTGTCCTTGCAGGTCCTAGACACTGTGACCACTCATCGATCCACCCGCAATGATGCAGGAGAAGTATGTTTTCCAAAGTTCTGGTGGCCAACCGCGGCGAGATCGCGATCAGGGCCTTCCGCGCCGGCTATGAGCTGGGCGCAAAGACCGTTGCCGTTTTTCCCCAGGAGGACCGTAACTCGATCCATCGGCAGAAGGCGGACGAAGCCTACTTGATTGGCGAGGAAGGTCACCCCGTCCGGGCATACCTGGACGTGGCCGAGGTGGTGCGGGTCGCGAAAGAGGCCGGCGCAGACGCCATCTACCCGGGCTACGGTTTCCTCTCGGAAAACCCGGAGCTGGCACGTGCGGCGAAGGCGGCCGGTATCACTTTCGTGGGTCCGCCCGCCGAGGTGCTGGAGCTTGCCGGCAACAAGGTGGCGGCGCTGAAGGCCGCCCGCGAGGCAGGCGTGCCGGTCCTTAAGTCCAGCGAGCCGTCCAAGGACCTGGACGAACTCCTGGCTGCGGCCGATGAGATCGGGTTCCCCATTTTCGCCAAGGCCGTTGCCGGCGGCGGTGGCCGCGGCATGCGCCGCGTTGATACCCGCGAGGCACTCCCCGAAGCGCTGAAGTCGGCCATGCGCGAAGCCGATGCTGCCTTCGGCGATCCCACCATGTTCCTGGAGCAGGCGGTCCTGCGGCCGCGGCACATCGAAGTGCAGATCCTCGCGGACGCAGAGGGCAACGTCATGCACCTCTTTGAGCGTGACTGTTCCATCCAGCGGCGGCACCAGAAGGTCATTGAGATCGCGCCTGCCCCTAACCTGGACGACAACATCCGCCAGGCCCTGTACCGGGACGCGGTGAAATTTGCACAGGCGCTCAATTACGTCAACGCCGGTACTGTCGAGTTCCTGGTTGACACTGAAGGCGAGCGGGCGGGCCAGCACGTCTTCATCGAAATGAACCCGCGTATCCAGGTGGAGCACACGGTCACCGAGGAAGTCACGGACGTGGACCTGGTCCAGGCCCAGATGCGGATCGCCGCCGGCGAGACCCTTGCCGATCTTGGCCTGTCCCAGGACACGGTCCGGCTTCGCGGCGCTGCCCTCCAGAGCCGCATCACCACGGAGGACCCCGCCAACGGGTTCCGCCCCGACGTTGGAAAGATCACCGGTTACCGCTCGGCCGGTGGAGCCGGTGTCCGCCTGGACGGCGGCACGGTCTACTCCGGCGCCGAGATCAGCCCGCACTTCGACTCCATGCTGGTCAAGCTCACCTGCCGCGGCCGGGATTATCCTGCCGCGGTTGCCCGCGCCCGCCGCGCCCTGGCGGAGTTCCGCATCCGCGGCGTCTCCACGAACATCCCCTTCCTCCAGGCCGTCCTTGATGATCCTGACTTCATCGCCGGGGATGTGGCCACCAACTTCATCGACCAGCGTCCGGAACTGCTCAAGGCCCGGGTCTCGGCCGACCGGGGCACCAAGCTCCTGACATGGCTTGCCGACGTCACTGTCAACAAGCCAAACGGCGACCTGGCGGTGCACTCGGACCCCGCCCGAAAGCTGCCCGACGTCAAGGACCTGCAGGCGGGACCCGGTTCACGCCAGAAGCTCCTTGAGCTGGGCCCGGAAGGTTTCGCGAAGGCACTGCGCGAACAGAATGCCGTTGCCGTCACCGACACCACCTTCCGGGACGCGCACCAGTCCCTGCTGGCCACGCGTGTCCGCACCCGCGACCTCGTCGCCGCCGGCCCCGCCGTGACGGCGCTCATGCCGCAGCTGCTGTCCGTCGAGGCCTGGGGCGGCGCCACCTACGACGTCGCGCTGCGCTTCCTGGGCGAGGACCCCTGGGACCGGCTCGCGGCCCTGCGCAAGGCCATGCCGAACGTCTGCATCCAGATGCTGCTGCGCGGCCGCAACACTGTCGGCTACACGCCCTACCCGGAAGAAGTCACCGAAGCCTTCGTCAACGAGGCGGCCGCCACCGGCATCGACATCTTCCGCATCTTTGACGCCCTGAACGATGTCAGCCAGATGGCTCCGGCCATCCGCGCCGTCCGGGCCACCGGCACCGCCGTGGCAGAGGTGGCCCTCTGCTACACCGGCGACATGCTGGACCCGGAAGAGAAGCTGTACACCCTGGATTACTACCTCGGGCTGGCACAGAAGATCGTCGACGCCGGAGCCCACATCCTTGCCATCAAGGACATGGCCGGGCTGCTCCGGCCCGCTGCCGCCGCCAAGCTGGTCGCCGCGCTGCGTGAGCGCTTCGACCTGCCCGTCCACCTGCACACCCACGACACCGCAGGTGGCCAGCTGGCTACGCTCCTGTCCGCTGTCGACGCCGGCGTGGACGCGGTAGACGTGGCCTCCGCATCCCTCGCGGGAACCACCAGCCAGGTGTCGGCGTCGGCCCTTGTTGCTGCCTTGGCCCACACGCCGCGGGACACCGGCCTCAGCCTGGATGCCGTCAGCTCGCTCGAGCCCTACTGGGAAGCGGTCCGCCGCGTCTATGCCCCGTTCGAGTCCGGCCTGCCAGGCCCCACCGGCCGCGTGTACAAACACGAGATCCCGGGTGGCCAGCTTTCCAACCTGCGCCAGCAGGCCATGGCCCTTGGCTTGGGGGAGCAGTTCGAGGCGATCGAGGACATGTACACCGCAGCGGACCGGATCCTGGGGCACCTGGTGAAGGTCACGCCGTCCTCCAAGGTGGTTGGCGATCTCGCCCTGCACCTGGTGGGCCTCAACGCCGATCCCGCCGACTTCGAAGCGAACCCGCAGAACTACGACATCCCGGACTCCGTCATCGGCTTCCTTTCCGGCGAACTCGGCGACCCTCCCGGGGGCTGGCCGGAGCCGTTCCGCACCAAGGCCCTGCAGGGCAGGAGCGTGAAGGTCCGCGACGTGGAGCTCAGCGCCGAGGACAGCGCAGCGCTCAAGTCCGACTCCAAGACCCGGCAGCACACGCTGAACCGGCTGCTTTTCGATGGCCCCACCAAGGACTACCTGAAGAGCGTGGAGACGTACGGCAACATCTCGGTGCTGGATACCCGTGATTACCTTTACGGCCTCCAGCGCGGCACTGAGCACGAAATCCAGCTGGAACGCGGAGTACGGTTGATCGCCTCCCTGGAGGCCGTGTCGGAGCCGGACGAGAAGGGTATGCGCACCGTCATGTGCACCCTGAACGGCCAGTCCCGCCCCGTGGTGGTCCGCGACCGTTCCGTGGTCAGCAACGTCAAGGCCGCCGAGAAAGCCGATCCCGCCCAGCCGGGCCAGGTGGCCGCTCCCTTCGCCGGAGCCGTCACTGTCACCGTCAAGCCGGGGGAGACGGTCAAGGCAGGAGATACCGTGGCCACCATCGAGGCAATGAAGATGGAAGCATCCATTACGACGCCGGTGGCCGGCAAGGTGTCCCGCCTCGCCATCTCCGCGGTAGAGCAGGTCCAGGGCGGGGACCTGCTGCTGGTCATCGAACAGTAGGAGGGGCCCGAAGGCGCCGAAGGAATCAACCCGTTCGTTGGCTGCTCCCCGAAGACTGCACCGGGTAATCCAGTGCAGTCTTCGGGGAGCAGTTCCATGACGGTCTCTATCCGCGAACCCAGCACTGCGTGCAACCGGGGTGGGGGCCGGTCAGGCCAGCCAGCGCCACCACTTTGACTGCCCCGGTTCCGGTACCGGCTCAGCTTCCAGCTCCGGCTCTTCGCCCAGGGCCGTTGCGGCTCCGGCAATGTCGTCGGCCGTAAGGGTCATGACAGCTTCCCGGTCAAGCGACTCGAGGCTTTGGTCCTCGTCGAGCGAGAGCCGCAGGGCCTGCCGGTTCAGGGCCTGCTCAAACAACGTGCGCGCGAACCGTGCGTTGCCGGAGTCCTCGCCCGCGTGCAGCCCGGTAAAGATGCGGCGCAGCATCTGGTCCGCCCCCGGCTCCAGCATGTACTCGTGCTGGGCCAGCATCTGGTGGAAGATCGTCTGGAGTGCTTCAACAGAGTAGTCGGGGAAGGTGATCTCGCGGGCGAAGCGGGAGCGCAGCCCGGGGTTCGAGAGCAGGAACGACTCCATCAGCCGCGGGTACCCGGCAACGATCACCACCAGGCGGTGGCGGTGGTCCTCCATCCGCTTCAGCAGGACCTCGATCGCCTCGGGGCCGAAGTCCATCCTGCCGTCTTCCGGGGCCAGCGCGTAGGCTTCGTCGATGAACAGGACTCCGTCCAGGGCACGCCTGATCACCCGGTCGGTCTTGATGGCAGTCTGCCCGACGTATTGCCCCACCAGGCCCGAACGGTCCACCTCCACCAGGTGGCCCTTCTGCAGCAGGCCCACCGCCCGGTACATCTCGGCCAGGAGCCGCGCCACGGTGGTCTTGCCGGTGCCCGGGTTTCCGAGGAACACCAGATGCTGGGAGGTGGCCACCTCCGGCAGGCCGTGCGCTTTGCGGCGCGCCTGGACCTGCAGCAGTGCGACGAGGGCGCGCACCTGTTCCTTCACAGTCTCCAGCCCAACCAGCGCGTCGAGCTCCGCCTGCAGCTCGGACAGCGGCCGGGCCGGCCCGGGCCTGGCACCCATGAGGTCGCCCACAAGATCGTCCACGCGCTCCGATCCGGGCAGCTTGAGCTGATCGGCCAGGTGGCCGAGCGTTTCACGCAGGTCGTCGAGCGGTTTGCGGCTGGCAGCCATGCCACCACTGTAGTCCCCGATCCCCGGCCAGGGGCGGACAGTTAAAGGAGAAAGGGCCCTCCCTTGCGGAAAGACCCTTTCATCGCTGCCGGCGTCAGGGGCGCGGGGCCGAGTACATCTCCTCGATGACCGTTTCGAAGTCCTTCATCACCTGCGCCCGCTTCACCTTCATGGACGGGGTGAGGTGGCCGGAGGCTTCCGTGAAGTCGGCCGGGACGATGCGGAAGGACTTGATGGCCTCGGCCTGGGAGACCGAGGTGTTTGCTGCGGTAACCAAATCCTGGACTGCCGCCTTCACCACCGGGTTGGCCGCTGCCTGCTCGAGGGTGGTGTCCGCGGGGAGGCCGTGGCGCTGGAGCCAGCCGGGCAAGGCCTCCTGGTCGAGGGTCACCAGGGCGCCGATGAAAGGCCTGTTGTCACCCACCACGAGGACCTGCGACACAAGGGCGTCGGCGCGGATCTGGTCCTCAAGCAGGGCCGGGATGACGTTCTTGCCGCCCGCGGTGACGATGATTTCCTTCTTGCGGCCGGTGATCCAGACGAACCCCTCGTCATCGAGCTGTCCAATGTCCCCGGTATGGAACCAGCCGTCGGTGAAGGCTTCCGCGGTCAGGTCGTCACGCCTGTAGTACCCCCGCATCACGCACACTCCCTTGGCCAGGATCTCGCCGTCGTCGGCAATCCTGACGGAGTTGCCCGGGAGGGGCTTGCCCACGGAGCCGATCTTGATCCGCGACGGGGTGTTCACGGTGATGGGCGCGGTGGTTTCAGTTAGCCCGTATCCCTCCAGCACCTGCAGGCCGATGCCCTGGAAGAAGTGCCCCAGCCGCTCGCCCAGGGGACCGCCACCGGACACGGCGTGGGCAACGTGCCCACCCATGGCCGCCCGCAGCTTGCCGTAGACCAGCTTGTCGAACAACGCGTGCCGCAGTTTCAGGCCCAGCCCCACGCGTCCGTCCTGCCTGGCCTTCGAGTAGGCGATGGCAGTCTCGGCGGCCCGGTGGAAGATGGCGCCCTTGCCGCCGTCTTCGGCCTTGGTGAGGGCCGAGTTGTAGACCTTCTCGAACACCCTGGGCACCGCCAGGATGAACGTCGGTTCGTAGCTTTGCAGGTCACCCAGGAGGTTCTTGATGTCCGGGGTGTGGGCCACCGTGGTTCCGGCAGCCATGGCCAGCACCGAGATGTACCGGGCAAACACGTGCGCCAGCGGCAGGAACATGATGGTCTTGGCCTTCTCATGGACAATCTCGCCGATGATGGCCAGGGCATTGTCCGAGAGTTCCACGAAGTTGCCGTGCGTGAGTTCGCACCCCTTGGGGCGTCCCGTGGTTCCGGAAGTGTAGATGATGGTGGCCACGTCCTCCAGCCCGGCTGCGCTGCGGCGTGCCTCGAGGTCTTCGTCACTGACGCCGCGCCCCGCCTCCCGGAGGCTGTCCAGTCCCTGGCCCTCCAGCTGCCAGACATGCTGCACGTCGGTAAGCCCCTCGGCTGTCACCGCCTGCCGGATGACATTTTCATGGTGGGCGGATTCGCCGAAGGCTGCAACGGCACCGGAGTCACCGAGGTTCCAGGCCACCTGGGAAGGGGAGGAGGTTTCGTAAATGGGAACCGAGACGGCACCGGCGAACCAGATGGAGAAGTCCACCAGCGACCATTCGTAGCGGGTACGGGACATGATGCCGACCCGGTCGCCGGCGCCCACTCCGCTGGCGATGAGCCCCTTGGCCAGCGCTTTGACGTCCGCGAGGAACTCGGTGGCGGGAACGTCGCGCCAAGTGCCCGCAGCATCCAGGCGCGAAAACAGTGCCGGGTTGCTGGGCTTGACCGCCTGGCGCAACACCAGATCCGTGATGTTGGTTTCGGGTGGGACAACAACCAGGGGCGGAACACTGAATTCGCGCACTATAGCTCCTTTGATATCTGAAGTCCCGCGCAGGGGTTGCCTAAAGACTAGTACCCCGGCCGGAACAGTGCAGTACACAAACCTACTGGCCAGTAACTTATGCGTCAATGGACACCGCGAAGCACGGCTTTTGTCAAGGCAATCCTGCCTCCCGGCCTAGAATGGTGGACTATGTACGGACCGTTGCCCGGCGATCAGGCCGGCCCCCTGAAAAGACCGGCACCCTGGCGCCGACGTCCCGCGAGCCACCGTGCCGGGCAACTGCATGGGGGCGTCGGCGGGCACCTCCGACTGGGCCGCAAGGGACTGGCCATCGGGATCGACATCGGCGGAACCAAGGTGGCCGCAGGCGTGGTGGACGCCGAAGGCCGGATCCTCAGCGAGGCCCGCCGCTCCACCCCCGGGACCGATCCACGGGCGGTGGAGCAGGTCATCGTTGAACTCGTGGAGGAACTGGGCCGGGGGCACCGCATCTGGTCTGTTGGCATCGGTGCTGCCGGCTGGATGGACCTGGCCGGCGGCACCGTCCTCTTCAGCCCCCACCTGGCCTGGCGCAACGAGCCGCTGCGTGAAAACCTCCAGCGGCTCCTCCGGCGCCCGGTGCTCCTGACCAACGACGCCGACGCGGCAGCCTGGGCGGAATGGCGTTTCGGCGCCGGCCGGGGGGAGGACCGCCTGGTCTGCATCACTCTGGGAACCGGCATCGGCGGGGCCATGGTGATGGACGGCAGGGTGGAACGGGGCCGGTTCGGCGTCGCAGGGGAGTTCGGCCACCAAATCATCATGCCGGGCGGCCACCGCTGTGAATGCGGCAACCGCGGCTGCTGGGAACAGTACGCCTCCGGCAACGCCCTGGGACGGGAAGCCCGGCTACTGGCCCGGTCCAATTCGCCGGTAGCCCAGGACCTGCTGGCGGCCGTGGACGGACATCCCGAAGCAATCACCGGAGCCATCGTGACCGAGCTGGCCCTGGCGGGGGACCCTGCCTCCCGGGAGCTGATTGAAGAGGTCGGTGAATGGCTCGGGCTCGGGCTGGCCAATCTGGCCGCGGCCCTGGACCCTGGCCTGTTCGTCATCGGCGGCGGGCTGTGCTCTGCCGGTGACCTGCTGGTGGGGCCGGCCCGCAAGGCGTTCGCGCGGAACCTGACAGGGCGGGGATTCCGCCCGGCGGCAGGGATCGAACTGGCGGCCCTGGGCCCCAATGCGGGCCTCATCGGAGCGGCCGACCTGTCCCGCGTCAGCAGCCGCGTCCACGGCTGACGACGACGGCTGGCTGGCTGCAGGGGCGCTAAACCCTTGCGCCGTCGTCGTCGCCGTTCTTTTCCTGTGGCAGCTTCATGATCAGGTACACCGTTGCCAGCACGAAGACGGCCACGATGCCGACGATGGCCAGCAGGGGTGCCGACCGCCAGAACATGGCCGAGAGCAGCAGTGCCACTGGTCCGCCCACGGCCCCGAGCCAGGCGAGCATGGTCAGGGGATCCGTGCCGGCCAGGCTGGGCGGCTCCTCCGGAACGAACTCCCCGCCGTCGTCGTCCACGTCATAGTCCCTGGGCCCCGCTGCGGGCACATCCGCCTCAGGGCCGGCCTGCGACCCCGCCCCACGTTCAGCTGCAGGCTTTTCGGCAGGCGTAGTCCCCGCCAGCCCGAGGGGGTCAAAGTCGCGGAAGGAGGGCTGTGCCGGCGCATCGGGCGCAGCCGCCGCCGTGCCGGTGGGGGCTTGTTCCCGCGGGGCGGCATCGGGCCGGATGGCCACGGTGTCCGATTCGAGGCGGGCCACGAGGTCCAGCCACACGGCGTCGTCCTGGTTGGCGCCCTGGTCCGGCTGGTCGGAGTCAGGCCTGTTCACTGCGGACCTCCTGGCCCGGTCCCGCCGGGCGGCCGGCTGAGTCGCGCAAGACCCGCTTGATGAAGTCCACGGACCCTTCGAAGATGCGGTCGGCGTCGTTGTCGAGGGTGGCCACGTGGTAGCTGTTCTCCAGCCGCACCACTTCCAGCGGAGCGTGGGTGAGCCCCCGCCGAAGGACGTTCATGCTGGCGTCCGACACCACGTGGTCCACGGTGGAGCGGTAGACCTGCACTGGCGCGGTAACCCTGGGAAGGAGCCGGGCCGTATCCCGGACCATCTTGTTCAGTTCGTGGGCGGCCGCCACAGGCGTGCGCGCATACGCGCCCTCGTCCATCCCGGCCTTGAGGATGTCATTGCCGATGGACGGGGTGCTTTTGAGCACCAGCTTCAGGATTCCTGCCAGCGGCGCGCGGGGATCGTCGATCATCAGGCACGGGTTCACCAGGAGAACTCCGGCCACGGACCGCGTGGCGGCGATGCGCAGTGCCAGGGCTCCGCCCATGCTCAGGCCGGCCGCGAACACCTGGTCGCATTCGGCATCCAGTTCCAGGAAGGCGTCATCCAGGGCGCCGTGCCATTGCTGCCAGCGGGTGCGTGCCAGGTCCTGCCACGTGGTGCCATGGCCCGGAAGCAGCGGCATCCGGACAGCGAAGCCCGCATCAGCGAACGCCGACGCCCAGGCGCGCAGGCCATGGGGGCTTCCCGTAAACCCATGGGACAGCACCACCCCGGCGCGGGGTCCTTCGCCGCTGAAGGCGCTGGAAAACGGGCTGTGGTCCGGTCCGGAGGTCATGGCGTCTCCAAGGTACTGGTGCGGCGGGCATGGGCGGCGACGAATTCGCCCGACTTGGCGAAGATCGAGGGCGCGTCAACGTCCAGAGTAGCCACATGTCCGCTGCTGGCAAGGTCCACCACCTCGGCGAGGTTTCCGCCCAGCCCTTTCCGAAGCAAGGCCAGCGACGTCGGCGGGACCACAGCGTCCGTGCGCGACTTGAAGACCTGGACGGGGACGTCCACGGCTGGCAGGGAGCGTACGGCAGCGCGAAACAGTTTTTTGAGCTCATGCACGGCGGCCAGCGGGGTCAGCGAATAGTCGCCGTCGTCGGTGGCGGGGGCGCCGGTCTGGTCTTCCTGGAGGGGGACGGTGGTGCGCTGGACATACTTAAGGAGTCCGATGATCCGGACCCGCCGGTCGTAGAAGCTCAGGCCAGGGTTGACCACGCTGACCCCGGCCACCGGATGGCGGGACGCCGCAAGCAGCGCGATGGCGCCGCCCATTGACAGGCCCGCGGCGAAACAGGAATCGGTCCGGTCCGCCACATCCTGCAGGGCCTGCTCGTAGCTGCGGCACCAGTCCTGCCAGCCTGTCCGCGCGAGCTGGCGCCAGTCCGTGCCGTGCCCCGGCAGGAGGGGGACGGAGACTGCATATCCCAAGTCCGCCAGGTGCTCTGCCCACGGCATGACACTCAGGGGACTGCCGGTAAAACCGTGGCAAATGGCGACCCCGGTGCGCGCATTGGCGCCATGGCCCGGGTAACTGAAAGCGGCCGGACGGGACGGGGTGCTGCTTTCAGTCATGAGTCCATCGTGTCACTGTTCCAGCCAAATCTCACTAGAGTAGGGTTGCATTGAATCGCTGGCCAGGCCCGACGCAGGGCCTGGGGCTGCCTTCCGGAGAGGTTCACCACGTGTTCTATTGGGTCATGAAACGGATCTTCCTCGGTCCAGTGATCAAGTTGCTTTTCAGGCCGTGGGTCAAGGGCCTGGACAACATCCCGGCGCAGGGGGCCGCCATCATCGCCTCCAACCACCTGTCGTTCTCGGATTCGATCTTCATGCCGCTCATGGTGCGGCGCCCGGTGGTCTTCCTTGCCAAGTCGGAATACTTCACCGGAACCGGCATTAAGGGCCGGCTTACGGCAGCGTTCTTCCGCCTGACCAACCAGTTGCCCATGGACCGCTCAGGGGGCGCCGCTTCCGCAGCGTCCCTGAATGCCGGGATGGACGTGCTGGAGGCCGGCGGCCTGCTGGGCATCTACCCGGAGGGCACGCGAAGCCCGGACGGGCGGTTGTACCGCGGAAAGGTTGGGGTTGCCAGGCTGGCGCTGCAGGCGGGGGTCCCCGTGATCCCGGTTGCCATGATCGGCACTGACAAGGTCCAGCCCATTGGCAAGCGGCTGCCCAATATCCGCAGGATTGGCATGATCTTTGGCGAACCGCTGGATTTCACCCAGTACCGGGACCAGGCTGAGGACCGGGCAGTGCAGCGCCAGGTAACGGACCAGATCATGTCCAGGCTGCTGCGGCTCTCCGGCCAGGAGTACGTGGATGAATATGCGGCCGTGGTGAAGCTGCGGCTTGCCGGCAAGCCCGTGGAACCCCAGGCGGCGGCCGAGCCCCTTGCCGCCCTTGCGGCCTCCGGCGCAGGGTTCGTCCAGGAGGCCGGTGCCGGCGAAGCGGCTCCACAGCCGGCGGTCAAGGACGACGACGGCACCAAGGCCAGGTGATAGCGGAACCCTTTGGCAGGCCCGGCGGCAGTTGTGACGGGGACAGCGGGCAGCGTGACGGTCCGGTGCCCGCCGCTGCCGCGCTGCCGCTAGTCTTAGAGGGTGACTGAGCTATCTGCAAAACCAGCCTTTTCTCTGTCCAGCACCGCCCAGAGCGGAGCGGCCAACTATCCCGGACTGGACCACTGGCGGGACCTCCCCATCTCCCAGCAACCCAGCTGGCAGGACCGGGATGTGTTCGAGGCTTCCGTGAAGGAATTGTCGATCCTTCCGCCCCTGGTGTTTGCAGGTGAAGTGGATGTCCTGCGCGAGCGGCTGGCCGCCGCCGCCCAGGGCAAGGCGTTCCTGCTGCAGGGCGGCGACTGCGCGGAGACCTTCGATGCCGCTACGGCGGACAAGATCAGCGCCCGCGTCAAGACCATCCTCCAGATGGCAGTGGTGCTCACCTACGGCGCCGCGATGCCGGTCATCAAGATGGGCCGGATGGCCGGCCAGTTCGCCAAGCCGCGTTCATCCAATGACGAGACCCGCAACGGAGTGACCCTGCCGGCGTACCGCGGGGACATTGTGAACGGCTATGAGTTCACTCCCGAGTCCCGCGGCCATGACGCCTCCCGGATGCTCCGGGCCTACCACACCTCCGCTTCCACGCTGAACCTGATCAGGGCCTTCACCCAGGGCGGCTTCGCGGACCTGCGCTCGGTTCACCAGTGGAACAAGGGTTTCACCGAAAACCCGGCGCATGCCCGTTACGAATCCCTGGCCCGGGACATTGACCGTGCCATCAAGTTCATGGCCTCCTGCGGTGCGGACTTCGAAGCCCTCAAGCGCGTGGAGTTTTTCGCAAGCCATGAAGCCCTGCTGCTGGACTACGAGCGGGCACTGACCCGCATCGATTCCCGCACCGGCTTCCCCTACGACACCTCCGCCCACTTCCTGTGGATCGGGGAGCGGACCCGCGGGCTCGAGGACGCCCACGTCGACTTCCTCTCCCGCGTCCGCAACCCGATCGGTGTGAAGCTGGGGCCCTCCACCACCGGGGACGACGCCCTGCGCCTCATCGACAAACTGGACCCGGAACGCGAACCCGGCCGCCTGACCTTCATCACGCGCATGGGCGCGGGCAACATCCGCGGGAAGCTGCCCGCCGTCGTCGAGAAAGTCACCGCCTCCGGGGCACAGGTCCTGTGGGTCACCGACCCCATGCACGGCAACACGGTCACCTCGCCCAACGGCTACAAGACGCGCAACTTCGACGACGTCATCGACGAGGTGCGAGGCTTCTTCGAAGTGCACCACGGACTGGGCACGGTACCGGGGGGCCTGCATGTGGAGATGACGGGAGACGACGTGGCAGAGTGCCTGGGCGGCGCCGACCCGATCGACCAGGATGCTTTCCTGGACCGTTACGAATCTGTCTGCGATCCACGTTTGAACCACATGCAGTCACTCGAGATGGCCTTCCTGGTGGCCGGCGCCCTGGCCAAGCACTAGGGACGGAGCCCGCGCGTCCCGGTGGGCCGGCATGGCCGGCCCACCGGACTACACCACGGTGATGGTGACCACGGAGCCCTCCGGGACTTCCCGGTTCGCCGGCGACTGGTCCCGGACTGTGCCGAAGAAGCCGCCCAGGATATTGTTCCGGCGGACTTCGAATCCCAGCTTCTTCAGGGCCTGTTCCGCCTCGGCGGCCTGCTTGCCGATAAAGCTGGGGACCGCCACCATTTTGGGACCCTTGGAAATGCTCAGGGTAACGGTTCCGCCCCGGGTGAGCGTCCCGTCAGCCGGGGTTTGGCTGACGACGGCGCCCTCCGGAACATTCCGGTCGAACACCCGGTCCGGTGCCACCTTTGCCGTTAGGCCTGCTGCCTCAATGGCCGCAACGGCATCGTCCCCCTTCTTTCCCACTACCGACGGCACCGGAAGTGGCTGCGGACCTTTGGAAACGGTGATCCCCACCGGTGTCCCGTGGCGGGCGGGAGTGCCGGCGGCTGGATCCTGGGACAGGACGCTTCCGGCCGCTGCCTGGTCGTCGAACTTTTCCGTGACCGTCCCCAGCGCCATCCCCGCCCCGTTGAGGGCCATCTTCGCGTCGTCCAGGTTCCCGTGGGTGAGGTCCGGCAGGGGGAAAAGCTGCGGACCCTTGGACACCAGCAGGGAGACCGGCTGGAACTTCCGTATTTCCGTTCCCGCCGCCGGCTCGCTGCCCACCACGAGTCCCGTGGGCACGTCGTCGTCGAAGACGTCGCTCGTGGTGGAGTGGAAGCCCACCGTGTCCAGGAGCTGCTGGGCCTGGGCCACGGTCTTGTTGGCCACCGCGGGAACCGCGGCGGCTGCACCGGGACCCATGCCGAAAAACCATCCCGCGCCCGTTGCCAGGAGGGCCGCGAGGAAAAGGATCACGACCCACACAAGGCCGCGCCGGCGCGGATTTCCCTCCCGCAGCGTTCGCACCGGTGTGGCGGCCGCTGCGGCGCGGAGTTTCTCGCTTTCCCGGTCCACTTTCCGTTGTGCCCGCTTGCCCAGCCGCGGCGGCGGGGGAGACCAGCCGCTGCCGGCCTCGTCGTCGTCGGGCAGCGTAAGTCCCGGACGCTGGTGGTAGGCCACCTGCTCCGTCGGGTTGGCCTCCGCCTGCCGGTACTGCCGCGGCGGGTAGGCGGGTGCAGCCGGCCGGGAGGGGGCATCAGGGTTGTCGGGTTGCCGGCGCGGCCAAGGACCTCGGTCTGGTGCATACCGGCAGCCGCCGCGGCTGCCGGGGGCTGCAGGTCCAGTTCCGCGTCGGTGAGGTTGGTGCGAATGTGGCGCAGTTCCTGGAGCAGCGCATTGCCGTCCACGGGCCGGTTCTCCGGATCGTTGGCGGTGCACCACTGCACCAGTTCGTCCACCTCGCCGGCCAACCGCGGGACCAGGTCCGACGGCGGTCCCACCACGTCGTTGACGTGCTGGTACGCCACCTGGATGGGTACTTCACCCTCGAAGGGCTGCCGCCCGGTCAACATTTCGTACAGCATGATGCCTACGGCATAGACATCACTGCGGGCATCCGCCGGCTTGCCCAGGACCAGTTCAGGCGAGATGTACGCCACTGTTCCAATCAAGGCGCCGGTGCTGGTTGAGCTGGTGACGGCACGGGCCAGGCCAAAGTCACCGATCTTGATCCGGCCGTCGTCGGCGATCAGGACGTTTTCCGGTTTAACGTCGCGGTGGATGAAGCCGGCCGCGTGGGCGGCGGCCAGGCCCTCCACCACCGGATCGATCAGGGCCAGCGCCAGGCGGGGTGTCAGGGCGCCCCTCTCCCTGAGGAGGTCCCTGAGGGTATGGCCTTTGATGTATTCCATGACCAGGTAGGCGGTATTGCCGTCGTTGCCCTGGTCGAGGACTCCCACCACGTGCGGGTGGGACAGCCGGGCAGCAGCTTTGGCTTCACGGCCCAGCCTGCCCAAAAAGTTTTCGTCGGCAGCGAGGTGGGGATGGAGCACCTTCAGCGCCACCTCACGGTCCAGCCTTTGGTCCACCGCCAGGTAGACGGTGGACATCCCGCCACGGGCAAGCCTGGAAGTGACTGCATAGCGGTTGTCCACCAGCGTCCCTACAACTGGGTCTGACACGTGTTCCTGCACCTTACGATCCTAGTCCCGCAGCAAAACGCGTCCGAAATGAAAGCGGGTCCGAACCGGTAACGGTTCGGACCCGCAGACTTGCAGCTGTCAGTGGCCGAAGCTCAACTGAAGTTCTTCTGGTGTGCCTTGATGGCCGCGAGGTACGCCTTGGTGTCGTCGTACATGCCGTACTTGCTTACGGAGTATTGGCCCTGGTAGTAACCAGCAATGGCGGTGTCCTGGTCTTTGCTGGTGGCCAGCAGCTGCCGGATGATGGCCACGCCGGCTGTGGCATTGTCATACGGGTCCAGAAGGTTCAGCTTCCGTCCCACCAGGTCTGAGGCCCACTGTCCGGAGCTGGGAATGACCTGCATGGTGCCGATCGCATTGGCCGGCGAGACGGACCGCTGGTTGAAACCGGATTCCTGGTATGCGAAAGCCAGGGCCAGCGAGGGATCCACACCCATGCGGCGTGCAGTGTCGGCAACGATGTTCTTCATTTCATCCCGGGAAGGAACGGGAGAAGCGTTCAGGAGTGCCTTGTTTTCGTTGGCTGAGCTGACAACAGCGGCCGGGTAGCTGAATCCCAGGAAGGAGCTTGGCACCAGGGGTGCGGCAGCCGGCTGGGGTGCTGCCGCGGGCTGTGCAGCCGGCTGGCTGGCACCCCCGGGAATGACCAGCTTGCTGCCCGGGTAGATGACGGTGGTCATTCCCAGCTTGTTGGCTGCGAGGAGGTCCGACAGTTTGACGCCGTGCCGGGACGCAATGGCGGAGAGTGTATCGCCCGCCTTGATGGTGTAGGACCCTGTTGCCGGAGCGGAGGTGTTTGCCAGCGCAGGTGCCGGCGCGGCCGGGGCTGCCGGTGCCGGGGCTGCGGGGGCAGGAGCGGCGTCGCCGCCGCCCACCTTGACCTTCTGTCCCGGATAGATGATGGAGCGCATGGACAGGTTGTTCCAGGCAAAGACGTCCGAAAGGGACACGTTGTGCTTTGCGGCGATGGCCCCCAGGGTATCCCCGGCCTTAACCGTGTAGGTTGCCCCGCCCGCGGGTGCCGGCGCTGCAGGGGCCGCGGCCGGTGCGGGAGCGGGAGCGGCAGGCTCCGCCGAGCCGGACAGCTTAAGCTTCTGGCCCGGGTAAATGATGGTGTTGGCCTGCAGGTTGTTCAGCTTCAGGATGTCCCCGGTAGCCAGCCCGAAACGGCCGGCGATCCCGCTGACGGTATCCCCGCGGACGATCGTGTACTCCGCGGGTGCTGCCGGCTGCGCGGGCTGGAACGCTGCGGGAATGGTGGTGGAGACAACGGCGGCAGGAATGATGGCACCGGCCGCTTTCGCTTCGGCCTGGGCCTGCATTGCTGCCGCGAGGCTGCTGGGAATGTTCCCCACGGGCTGCTGGGCCGTGGCCGGCTCGGCGAGGGCCAATGATGACAGGACGACCGCTGGCAGCGCCGCTGTGGTAGCGGCAATCATGGGCAGACTCGGCTTGGGGGGCTGCTTGCGCGAGCGGGACATCGTCATCGGAAAGAATCCTCTTCTCAACTGCGGGTGCGGACGCGGACGGGGATGCCGCTGTCAATCTTGATACTACTGTGACTTAAGTTAATAGTGTTACAACTGTGATGTGTGTGAATCTCTCATGAATTTGCGGATAGCACAAGAAGTATCAGAATTCGGGTAAAGGCTTCTTTTCGGGAGTGTCCGCAGGCCAGGGGCGCATTCCATTGCCCCGACTAGGCGCCGGGGCGGCCGGCGTGGCAACCTTGATCCGTGAGTAATGTAGAAAACCTGGTGGGCCAATGGCTGCCGCTGCCCGACGTCGCCCGTTTGCTGGATGTTTCAGTCACCAAGGTGCACAGCCTGATTGACGAGCGTTCCCTGGCGGCCCTGCGCGTGGGCGAGCGGAAAATCCGGTCGGTGCCCGCGGAGTTCATCCAGGACGGCCAGGTGGTGGACAGCTTAAAGGGAACCATCGTGGTGCTGGCCGACGCCGGCTACTCGGATGAAGACCTTATCGTGTGGCTGTTCACCGAGGACGAATCCCTCCGCGGCCGTCCCATCGACGCCCTGCGGGAAGGCCGCAAGACGGAAATCCGGCGCCGGGCCCAAACCCTGGCCTGGTAACAGCCTCCTTCAGGAGGCTCGGCTGACCGTTGCCTCAGCCAGCCGCCGGAGGGCGGTTTTAGGCAAGTCTTCCAATTCAAGCCCGTCGAGAGCCTCGAAAGCTGCCGCGCCGAATTCGCTGATGAGGACTTCGGTGGCCTGCAGTGCACCGGAATCCTCGATGATCCGCCGGATTTCCAGGATGTCAGCGTCAGACAAATCGGGGCTGCCGAGGCTTGCATCAATAAAGGCCGACTCCTCCGGGGACGCCTGGTCCAGGGCCAGTGCCACCAGGACCGTCCGCTTCCCCTCGCGCAGGTCATCGCCCGCGGGCTTGCCGGTGGTCAACGGATCGCCGAACACACCCAGGACGTCGTCCCGCAGCTGGAATGCCTCGCCCAGCGGCAGGGCAAACGCTGAGTAGCCCCGGAGCAGATCGTTGGTGGCGCCCGCCAGGGCCCCGCCCAGGGCCAGGGGGTGTTCCGTGGAGTACTTTGCGCTCTTGAACCGGATGATCGACTGTGCCCTTCCAACGGCACCGGCCCGGTCCCGGACCGGACCAGCCACCTCCTCCAGGATGTCCAGGTACTGGCCCGCCATGACCTCGGCCCGCATGAGGTTGAAGATCAGCCGCGCCCTGCTTCCGGACGCGGCCCGCTCGCCGATGTCAGTGAACGCCTCCTCACTGAAGGACAGGCAAAGGTCGCCCGCGAGGATGGCAGCCGCCTGGCCAAACCGTTCGCTGTCCAAGGCCCAGCCCTGCGAGGTGTGCAGCTGGCTGAAACGGCGGTGCACGCTGGGGCCGCCCCGCCGGGTGTCTGAACGGTCGATAATGTCGTCGTGGATCAGGGCGGCCGCCTGGAACAGCTCCAGCGCTGCGCCGGCCGTCACCACCTGCCCCGCACCCGCCTCGCCGCCGGCGCCCCGCCAGCCCCAGTAGCACATGAGGGCGCGGAGGCGCTTCCCGCCGGTCACCAGGTTGGAGATCGAGCCCATGATGGGTTCGATGTCGGGGGAGATGCCGGACATCACGGATTGCCGTGCCGTCAGGAAGCCGGTGAGTTCACCGGCCACCCCCGCCACAAAGTCGGCCTGTTCGTTCCTCAGCTGCTCGGCGGCCGTCACTTGGCTGACTCAGCTGCCACGTTGGCACCGATGGTGAAGGTAGACACGCCCGCGGCTTCAACCACGGAGAGGTTGACAGTCTCGTTGTCACCGCGGACGAAATCCTTGGAGGCCACGCCGCCCACCTTGTCTCCGGGGACGGCCTTGAAGCCCTGGTCTTCCAGAGCCTTGGTGTAGAAGTCGATAACGGCTGCGGTGGGAGCCGTCACAGTGCCCACAAGTGCCGCCGTTGCTGGAGTGGAAGCCTTGTCAAAGCTGCTGGATACCACCGTCGCCCCCGTCATGAGCGGGAGCAGCTGCTGCGGGAAGCCCGCCACCACGGCGCCCACGGTGGCGGACGTATTGGGCGACGCCGAGGGACTGGGTGAAGCTGTAAGGGCGGATTGGGAGGCGGAGACGGACGGGGACGGCTGGGCTTGTCCGGACGGTGTCTGGCTGCATCCGGCCAGGACCAGCGCCCCAACAGCGGCAAGCGCGGCCAGGCCAGCTGGCTTCAAATATCCAATAGCCGTCACGAAGACTTTCCTCCTGGTGTTGTTGGCGGAACCAGCCTCCAGTTTAGCCAGCATGCAATGCGCTCCCGACAAACCGGTCCCGCCCTGACAAACGGATAGGATTGCAGCCGTGGGGCCAGCAGGTATGAACCAGGTATCCGCCGAGCGCCTTCAGGGCCGCCGGCGTACCTGCATCATGCACGTCGACATGGATGCCTTCTTCGTTTCGGTGGAGCTGCGGACGCGGCCCGAACTGCGTGGCAAGCCGGTGATCGTCGGCTTCCCTGGTGAGCGTTCAGTAGTCCTCTCCGGCTCCTACGAGGCCCGGGACTTCGGCGTTAAATCTGCGATGCCCATGGCTGTGGCGCTGCGGATGTGCCCTCAGGCCGTGGTGATCGAGCCGCGGCACAAGCTCTATTACGAAGTCTCCGGGCAGCTGATGGCCATCTTTGAATCCATCACCGGATTGGTCGAGCCGCTCAGCGTTGACGAGGCCTTCCTTGACGTCACAGGTGCGCTCCGCAGGCTGGGACCGCCCCGCGGCATCGGGGAGCTGATCCGACGCCGGGTGGCAGCCGAGCTCGGCATCACCGCCTCGGTGGGCATTGCGGAGACCAAGTTCGTGGCCAAGATCGCGTCCACCCGGTGCAAGCCGGACGGGTTGCTGCTCATCGGCCCTGACCAGACGGTTCCCTACCTGCACAGCCTGCCCGTGGGTGCCCTCTGGGGGGTGGGCGCCAAGACCAAGGAGGTGCTGGCGAAGATGGGAATCAGTACCGTGGCTGACGTCGCCGCAACTCCGGTGTCATCGTTGAAGAAGGTCCTCGGCGCAACGGGGGAGCACGTCCACCAGCTCGCCTGGGGCATCGATCCCCGACCGGTGACGCCGGTGCGGCTTGAAAAGAGCATCGGCGCGGAGGAGACCTTTGCCACAGATACCGACGACGATGCGCTCCTTCGACGGGAGCTGCTTCGCCTTTCCCACCGCACCGCCGGCCGCCTGCGGAGTTCCGGAATGGTGGCCCGCACTGTGGCCCTGAAACTGCGCTTCGCCGATTTCTCCACCATCACCCGCAGCCGGACGGTCCAGACCCCGGTGGACAGCGCCCAGCTGCTCTACGCCGTGGCACTCCAGCTCCTCGAGTCCGTCGGAACCAGGGCCATGGCCGTGCGGCTGGTGGGAGTCAGGGCTGAACAGCTTGAGGAAGCAGCACGGACCTCGCTTCAGCTGAGCATCGACCGCAGGGATGACAACTGGCGCGTGGCCGAGCAGGTACTCGACCAAGTGGCGCTTAAATTCGGCGACAAATCGGTCCTTCCCGCCCGTCTGATGGAGCCCGGAAACCGGCCGGACGGCAGTACCGAACGGCCCGCCTGACGGGGTCCGCCGAAGTCATTGCCGTCTTTCAGATCAGCCCTCGACAATCTATCCTTATAGATACATAGTTTCGAGTGAATGGACTTACTGCCGGACCCTCTTGGACATGCTCCCGCTCCCGCGACCGCGTGCTGGGTTCCCCTGTTGGCCAAGGCCGGCCAGGCGGGAACTTTCCAGCAATGGCAGGCGTTCTACGGAGTAGAAGTAGTGGCTGGGATCAGCCCGGACGTTGGCCTACAAAAGGAGGTCGTGATGCCGCTGTCGGAGCACGAACAGAAGCTGCTTGAGCAGCTTGAGAAGCAGCTTCACGAGGACGACCCGAAATTCGCGAACTCCATGGGTTCGGATCCCGGGCGTTCATGGTCAACCAGGCATGTGGTCATCGGCGTCCTCGCTGCGCTGGCCGGCGTGTTCCTGCTGCTGGTGGGCGTCACACTGCAGAGCATCCTTGTGGGTGTGCTGGGATTTGTGGTCATGGGCGGCGGGGTTTACTTCGCCACTATGCGCAGCTCCCGCGGCAAACCCGGATCCAAGGCGGGGGGCGGAAAGACCGGCAAGCAGCGCAGTTCTTTCATGAGCAGCCTGGAAGAGCGCTGGGATGAACGTCGCAGGGGTGAACCCTAACCCCCGGCACGGGGCTGGCCGCGTTCCGGCTCCAGGCTCCTCCATTTCGCTCCCCTGACCATGGGGATTGATGCGAAAAGACCCGCTCCGGCGGGTCTTTTCGCATTTAAGGGGCAATTTCCTGCGAATACCGCCTGCCCCTCAGTCCCGCCGCAATCCGCGGGCGCCGCTGGCGGGAAATTCCTCCACTTCCCACCACCGCCTCGAATCCGCGGCATTTCGCGGGATGATTCCCAATATTTGCCCTCGTCGGGGGCGGTTTTGCGTTGACTGTGGTGGAAAGTGGAGTAATGTGGAGGACATAAGAGGGTGGTTGCAACACAGGGGATGTGCAGTTCCTGACGGCGGACAGGCGGTGGGCCAGTGTTTCTGGGCACTCACTCGCCGCGTCTGGATGAAAAGGGACGGATCATTCTCCCCGCTAAGTTCCGCGATGAACTTGCCAGCGGCCTGGTGCTCACGAGGGGCCAGGAACGTTGCATCTACGTCTTCAGCGAGAAGGAATTTGCGCGGGTCCACGAGCAGATGCGGGAGGCTCCAATCTCCTCCAAGCAGGCACGTGACTACATCCGCGTTTTTCTCTCTGGAGCCTCGGACGAGGTACCTGACAAGCAGGGGCGCGTGACTATTCCACCGGCGCTCCGGGAGTATGCAGGACTCGGAAGGGAACTTGCCGTCATCGGCGCCGGTTCCCGCGCCGAGATCTGGGATGCCCAGGCTTGGAATGAATACCTCGCGGAGAAGGAAACAGCCTTTTCCGAAACTGACGATCCCATCCCGGGCATTCTCTGAATCCCGGAGGGAGCGGCAGGGACGTTTCTTGGATGAGATCTCCAGCCGGCCCATCGGCTGCCAACCTGGCTCACCTTCCCCGGAGCCAGGCGGGCAGGACGGTAGGCGCGGATGGGGATCTGATCCCAGGAACAGCAGGGGACAACGACGGCGGGAAAGGAAAAGGCATGACCGATCAACCCAAGCCCACGTCGGAACGCCATGTACCGGTCCTTCGCGACCGGTGCATTAATTTGTTGGCACCTGGATTCGAGGCGGCGAGACTGCGCGGCGAAACCCCCATTGCCGTCGACGCCACGCTGGGCATGGGCGGCCACTCGGAGGCCATGCTCCAGCGGTTCCCTGACCTCCACCTCATCGGCATTGACCGCGACGAGGAAGCCCTGGCACTCGCCGGGGAGCGGCTGGCACCGTTCGCAGCGCGGACTGACCTGGTCCACGCGGTGTATGACGAGATCCAGGATGTCCTGGCCGACCTCGGCGTGGCCGAGGTACATGGAATCCTCATGGATCTGGGTGTCTCCTCCCTGCAGCTTGACGAACGTGAGCGGGGATTCGCCTACTCCTTCGACGCGCCACTGGACATGCGAATGGATACCAGCCGCGGCCAAACCGCCGCGGACGTGGTCAATACCTACAGCGAAGAAGACCTGGTCCGGATCATCCGCAAATGGGGCGAGGAGAAGTTCGCCGGCCGGATCGCCAACAGGATCGTAGCGGCGCGTGCCGTGAAGGAATTCACCACCACCGGCGAACTCGTGGAACAGATCCGTTCCGTGGTGCCGGCCTCCGCTGCCAAGTCGGGTGGACATCCCGCCAAGCGGACCTTCCAGGCTTTGCGGATCGAGGTCAACGAAGAACTCGACGTCCTGGAACGCGCCGTTCCTGCCGCCGTCGAATCCCTGGCCCTGGGCGGACGCATCGTGGTCATGTCCTACCACTCGCTGGAAGACAAGATCGTCAAAGGCGTCTTCCAGTCCCGCTCCAAGTCTTCGGCTCCGCTCGGTTTTCCGGTGGAACTGGAGGAACACAAACCCGAACTCAAGACCCTGACCAAAGGCACCGAGGTGCCCACCGCCGTCGAAATCGCCGAAAACCCGCGTGCTGCCTCCGCCAGGCTTCGTGCGGCAGAACGAATCAGAGCCAGGAGAGCTGCATGAGCACCGCCGCCGTCAAGAACTTTCCCGTTGTTTCCGGTAGCTCGGCGCCCGCCACCCGGCCGGCGGGCAAACCCGGCGGGGGACAGAAGGCCCGCACACCGCTCTCGGTGGTCCGCTCGGCCCCGCGGAAGCGCCGTGCACCCTTCGTCGTGCTGTGCTTCGCCATGCTCGCAGTGGCCCTGGTGGCAGTGCTGGTCCTGAACATCTCGGTGTCCACCGCCCAGTACCAGCTGGTGGAGCTGCGCGCCAAGCAGAGCTCGCTGACAAAGACCAACCAGGACCTGACCCAGCAGGTACAGAGCTTCGAAGCTCCCCAGAACCTCGCTGCCAAGGCCACCGAGCTCGGAATGGTCGCCTCCACCGTCAAGGGCCAGATTGACCTCTCCACGCTCTCGGTAACTGGAAAAGCCACCCCCGCAGTCAAAGGGGCACCCGCGGGAGCGGTAATCCCCGCGCCGGCCGTCGCAGGGCAGCTGATCGTACCGTCCGCCAAGGACGCCGCCGCCGGCAACGCACCAGCTCCCGTTGCAGGCCGCACTTCCTCCGCCCCCGCGGCGGAAGCGGCCCAGGCGGCAGCACAGGCCCAGGCCGCTGCCCAGGCCGCAGCCGCACAGGCGGCAGCAACTCCGGCCCCTGAACTTCACGGCGGCTCGGTGCCGGCTCCCCAGCAAAAGGTCCCCGGCCAGTAGGCTGGCACGCAGGCCAGGCAGCAGCGTCGAGCAGCAAGGAAATTCACGGTGGCGAAGACGACCGGCAAAGCAGTAAAAAGCAAGGTACCCAACGCCACAAAGCGATTGCGCCTGGGACTGGGTATTATGCTCACACTCCTGCTGGTGGTGGGCGGCAAGCTCTTCCTGGTCCAGGGGTTGGATGTCGGCGGCATGGCCGAAGCTGCCCTGAACAGCCGCATGACCTCGGCCATCCTGCCCGCCGAGCGCGGCAGCATCCTGGACTCGCGGGGCACCGTCCTGGCCAACAGTGTGATCCGCTACAACATCGTGGTTGACCAGCGGGTCAACACCAAGACCGACTCCTACAAGCGGTATGAGCCGCAGGCTGACGGCCGTGACAAGCTGGTGGATGTCAGCCGGGCCCAGGCCATCTCGGAGCTGGCGGGCGCGCTGGGCATGGACACAAATGCCGTCCGCGACGCGGTCACCGGAACGCAGCCGTATTACATTGTGGCCAAGGACGTGAAGCCGGACGTCGAGGACCGTATCTCCAAGCTCCAGGTTCCAGGCATCGTCGCCGAGGGCGTCAGCAAGCGCGTATACCCCAACGGCGCCGTGGCCGGAGGAGTAGTGGGATTCCTCCAGGACGGGACCACCGGGCAGGCCGGCATTGAGCAGACGCAGGATGACAAGCTGAAGGGAACGGACGGCAAGAGACTGTTCGAGATCGGCGCCGACGGGCTCCGCATCCCGGTTGGTTTGGACGAGCTGACGCCGCCCCAGAACGGCAAGGATGTCAAACTCACCCTCAACTCCGATCTCCAGTACTTTGCCCAGCAGGCCATCCAGAGCCAGGCAGACAAACTGAGCGCTGAGTGGGGCGTCATCATCGTGATGGATGCCAAGACGGGAAACCTGCTGGCCCTGGCCGACACGAACGCCCCCGACCCCAACAACCCTGGCGCTGTGGCCGCCAAGGACCGCGGAGTCCGTTCCGTGACCGCGGCATATGAGCCAGGTTCGGTTGAGAAGATGATGACGGCAGCAGCCGTGATCGATGAGGGCCTGGCCAAGCCGCTGGATACGTTCACCATTCCACCCACCTACACGGTTGACGGCCAGACGTTCAGCGACGCGTTCACCCATGGCACGGAGGAACGGACGCTGGCCGGAATCATCGGGTACTCCATGAACACCGGGACCGTGATGGCGGGCCAGCGGCTCAGCAAGGAACAGCGCTACGACTGGTTGAAGAAGTTCGGCATTGGCGAAGCCCCGGATATCGGGCTGCCCGCCACCGCATCGGGCATCCTGACACCCTCGGACCAGTGGGACGGGCGCCAGCAGTACACCGTCCTGTTTGGGCAGGGCGTATCCCAATCCACGCTCCAGACGGTCCGCGCCTACCAAAGCATCGCCAACAACGGCGTCATGCTGCAGCCGCGGTTGATCGATTCCTACATTTCGCCGGACGGCACCGAGGAGAAAGTGCCCGCCCAGCCGTCCCGGCAGGTCGTTTCGGACAGCACGGCCCAGCAGGTCCAGGACATCCTGGAAAGTGCCGTCACCGAGGGCGAAATCAAGGATGCGGGCATCGACGGTTACCGGGTGGGGGCCAAGACCGGTACGTCCGAATCGCCCTGTGACGACGGCAAGCCCGGCTACTGCGGCTACACCGCCTCCATCGTGGGAATGGCACCAATGGATGATCCGCGGTTTATTGTGGAGGTGGTGCTCCAGCGGCCGAAGGGCAGCATTTACGGCATCACCAACGGGCCGGTGTTCCGGTCCGTGATGAGCCAGGCGCTGCGGACCTACAACGTCCAGCCTTCAACCGGCGAGCCGGCCAGGCTGCCCCAGTACGCCAAGTAGCAGCTGTTCCAGGCCGGAAGTACCAGCAGCATCCAGCGCATCACAGTGCCCGGGGAGAACCATGCCGGGCACGAACTAGCACCATCGGAGATCCCCTTGTCAGAGTTCACCACGCCCGGCAGCGACGCTGCCCGGGATGAGAAAGCAGGCCGCTTCCGCCCTGCAGCCGTAGCGCCCGTTCCGCTGGCCGCCGTCGGGCAGGCCCTCGGCGTGGCGATACCCGCTCCGGCCGCCGACATGGAGATCACCGGCATATCCCTCAACTCGCGCACCGTGGAGCCCGGGGACCTCTACGTGGCGTTGCCCGGTGCCAGCAGGCACGGGGCCGACTTTGCCACTGACGCCATCGGCGCCGGGGCTGTGGCCGTTTTGACGGACGACGCCGGAGCGCGCCTGCTCGCGCTCTCGGCGGAAACGCCGGTACCCGTGCTCGTCGTCGAGAAACCCCGCAACGTGGTGGGGCCGCTCTCGGCCATGATCTATGGGAGCCAGCCCTCAGACGGGGACCCGTTGCAGCTTTTCGGTGTCACGGGTACCAACGGCAAAACCACCACCACCTACTTCATCACCTCGCTGCTGCGCGCCCTGGGCCGGAAGACCGGGCTGATCGGCACCATCGAGATCCTGGCCGGCGGGGAGCCGATTCCAAGCCTCCTGACTACTCCGGAGTCGACCGAGGTGCACGGCCTTATTGCCCTGATGCGCGAACGTGGGCTCGACGCGGCAGCCATGGAAGTGTCCTCGCACGCCATTTCATACCAGCGCGTGGATGGGCTCCTCTTCGACGTCGCGGGGTTCACCAACCTCACCCAGGACCACCTGGACCTTCACAACACCATGGAGGAGTACTTCGCCACCAAGGCAGAGCTTTTCACGCCGGGCCGTGCCCGGCGGGCAGTTGTAACGGTCGACGACGAGTGGGGCCGGCGGCTGGCCGGCACCGCCCAGGTGCCGGTCACCACGCTCAGCACCACGGGATCGGGCCCGGCGGACTGGACCGTCACTGCTGCTTCGCCACGGGGCCTGGGGACCGGGTTCACGCTCAGGGGACCCGGCGGCGCCATTCTCGAGGTCCACACCGGGCTGCCCGGCAGCTTCAATGTCGCCAATGCCGCCCTGGCCGTCCTCATGGTCCTGGCCTCCGGCGTCGATACTGCTGCCCTGCAGGCTGCGCTGGACACCGCGGACCCCTTCACGGTAGCGGTGCCCGGACGGATGCAGCTGGTCTCCGACCGGCCGGCCGCCGTAGTGGATTTCGCCCACAACACCGATGCCCTGGCGCGCGCGCTGGAAGCGGTCCGCTCACCGGAACCGGATTCGCGCCTGATCGTTGTCTTCGGTGCCACAGGGCAGCGGGACCAGGGCAAACGGCCGGCCATGGGAGCCATCGCCGCCCGCCTCGCCGACACCGTGATCATCACCGATGACGACCCCCATGACGAGGATGCTGCGGCGATCCGCGCCGATGTCATGGCAGGCGCCCGTGCAGCCCTCGACAACGAGTCCCTTGGCTCCGAGCTGCAGGAGGTCTTCCCGCGGGCGGAGGCCATCCGGCACGCTGTAGCCCTTGCACGTCCACAGGACACCATTCTTGTGGCGGGCCGCGGCCACGAAGTATGGCAGGAAGTGAAGGGCGTGAATATCGCCCTGGACGACAGGGTGGAGCTGCGGACCGCCTTGACAGGCAGGGGATTCAACGTTCTCCACGACGACCGGATAGAGTCCTAGACCGAGATGATTGCATTTACTGCGGCGGAAATCGCCGAAATCACCAGCGGGCGCCTGGACGCCGATCCCGGAATTACGCCCCTCTCGGTGGTGACGGATTCACGCGAAGCCACCCAGGGTTCGCTGTACGTCGCGAAGCCGGGCGAGCATGCCGATGGCCACGATTTCATTGACGCGGCCTTCGCTGCCGGTGCGGTCCTGGCCCTGGTCGAGCGTCCCGTGGCCGGCCCCGACGGTACTGCCCGCCCGTCAATCGTGGTGGCCGACGCCGTCCTGGCCATGGGGGCCCTCGCCGCCGAAGCAGTCCGCCGCATCCGCGCCGCCCGTGCTGAAGCCGGCAGCCAGCTGACGGTCGTCGGCATTACCGGTTCGGCCGGCAAGACCACCACCAAGGACCTGCTTGCCGGCATCCTGGCGACGCAGGGCAACACCGTGGCACCCAAAGGTTCCTACAACGGCGAGGTGGGCGTCCCGCTCACGGTCTTCCGGGCAGGCAACGACACCCGCTACCTGGTTATCGAGATGGGGGCCACCGGCATCGGCCACATCCGCTACCTCGCAGAGATGGTCAAACCGGACATCGGCGTCGTCCTCGCAGTGGGTACCGCCCACGCCGGCGAGTTCGGCGGCGTGGAAAACATCGCACTGGCCAAGGGGGAAATGGTGGAGGGCCTCACGGCCGGGGGGACCGCCATCATCAACCTTGACGACGAACGCGTCGCAGCCATGCGCAGCCGCACCCATGCCACGGTCCTCGGCTTTTCCGCGGAAGGCCGCCCGGACGCACAGGTGCAGGCGCTGAACGCCGACACCAACACCGGAGGCGGCCCCGAATTCGACCTCCTGCTGCCCGACGGGGCCGCGCCCCGGCACGTCAGCAGCAGGCTCATTGGAGCGCACCACACGGGTAACCTGCTGGCAGCCGCAGCGGCCGCCTGGGCTGCGGGCGTCCCGGGAGACCACATCGCCCAGTCCCTGGGCAACCAAGCTGCCGCCAGCCGTTGGCGCATGGAACGCACGGAGCGGCCGGACGGCGTCACCATCATTAACGATGCCTACAACGCCAACCCGGAATCAATGCGCGCCGCCCTGCGCACCCTCGCCGATCTTGGCCGGGGACGCCGAACCTGGGCCGTGCTCGGTGCCATGCTGGAACTGGGCAACGACTCCATCCGCGAGCACACCGCCGTGGGAACCCAGGTAGTGCGGCTCAACATCTCGCGGCTGCTGGTGGTGGGCCGGGAAGCGCGGGCCCTCTACGTCTCCGCAGTGCAGGAGGGATCCTGGGGCGACGAATGCCTCTTCGCGGAAACGCTCGATGAGGCCTACGACGTCCTTGACGCGGAACTCCAGCCAGGTGACCTGGTGCTGTTCAAGTCCTCCAACAGCGTGGGACTTCGCCACTTGGGCGATCGGATAGCATTACCCCCAGCCCCGACCCCTGCCGACGAAAGGAGCACTCTGCTGTGATTGCTCTGCTGATCGGCGCAGGCCTTGCCCTCCTCTTTGCCCTGGTGGGCACCCCGCTGTTCATCCGCTTGCTGGTGCGCCGCGGCTACGGCCAGTTCATCCGTGACGACGGCCCCACATCGCACCACACCAAGCGCGGAACGCCCACCATGGGCGGCACCGTGGTGGTGGCTGCGGTCCTGCTGAGCTATGGGCTCACCCACCTCATCATGCTGATGATGAACCCTGATTCCCCCGGTCCCTCGGCCTCGGCCCTCATCCTGCTGTTCCTCATGGTGGGCATGGGCCTGGTGGGCTTCCTGGATGATTTCATCAAGATTTCCCGGCAGCGGAGCCTTGGCCTGAACGCCAAGGCAAAGCTCATCCTGCAGGCAGCCGTCGGCATCATCTTCGCCATCCTCGCTTTGAACTTCCCCAACAACGCCGGGCTGACCCCTGCGTCAACAAAGATCTCGCTGGTCCGGGACGTGCCCTGGCTCGACCTTGCCTTTGGCGGCACCGTCCTGGGCGCGGTGCTGTTCGTGATCTGGTCCAACCTGATCGTCACCGCCGCCACCAACGGCGTCAACCTCACCGACGGACTGGACGGCCTCGCCGCCGGAGCTTCCATCATGGTGTTCGGCGCCTACACCCTCATGGGCATCTGGCAGAGCAACCAGGCCTGCGGTTCCCCCCGGGAAGCCGGCAGCGGCTGCTACCTGGTCAGGGACCCCCTGGACCTGGCCCTCCTGGCCGCCATCCTCAGCGCCGCGCTGGTGGGCTTCCTGTGGTGGAACACGTCACCGGCAAAAATCTTCATGGGCGACACCGGATCGCTGGCCATCGGCGGGGCCGTGGCCGGATTTGCCATCTTGTCCCGCACCGAACTGCTGCTTGGCATCGTGGGTGGCCTCTTCGTGCTGATCACGCTGTCCGTCATCATCCAGGTGGGCTACTTCAAGGCAACCGGCGGGAAACGCGTGTTCAAGATGGCGCCTCTGCAGCACCACTTTGAGCTGAAGGGCTGGGCCGAAGTGACCGTCGTGGTCAGGTTCTGGATTCTGGGCGGACTTTTCGTCGCTGCGGGCCTGGGCATTTTCTACGCTGAATGGGTTGTACTGCTGTGACTGTTTCCCCGCGCTTGGCAAACCTCGTTTCCTGGGACTCTGACTGGGCCGGCCTGCGCGTCGCCGTGACGGGTATCGGCGTGTCCGGATTTGCCGCCGCGGATACCCTAATCGAGCTCGGTGCCCGCGTGGTGGTGGTGGATGCCGCCACCAGCGACACAGCCCGCGCACACGCCGACACCCTGAAGATCGTGGGTGCCGCCGATGTCCTGCTGGGTCCGGACGCGGTGGCCCACCTGCCGAGGATCGATGGCGAACTTCCGGAACTGATCGTGACCTCGCCGGGCTGGCGGCCGGACCAGGCGCTGCTTGCCGCAGCGGCACGGGCGCACATCCCGGTCTGGGGCGACGTCGAACTTGCCTGGCGGGTAAGGGTCAGGGAAGGCCGGAAGACGGCGGACTGGCTGGCCATCACCGGCACCAACGGCAAGACCACCACTGTGGGCCTCACAGAATCGATGCTGCGGGCCGCGGGCCTGAAGGCCATCGCCGTCGGCAACGTGGGCACCCCCATCCTCGATGCCCTTCGTGACCCTGTGGAGTACGACGTCTTCGCCGTCGAACTTTCCAGCTTCCAGCTGCACTGGGCTGAATCGGTCTCGCCGGTGGCCAGCGTGTGCCTCAACGTGGCCGAAGACCACGTCGACTGGCACGGCTCCTACGATTCCTACCTGGCCGACAAGGCAAAGGTCTACGAGCGCACCCAGAAAGCCTGCATCTACAACGCCGAGCAGGTGGAAACCGAGCGCATGGTGGAAAACGCCGACGTGGTGGAAGGCTGCCGCGCCGTTGCCTTCACCACCCTGACGCCCGCCATCAGCATGCTCGGTGTCGTCGAGGGGCTGCTGGTGGACCGGGCCTTTATCGAAGAACGCCGGGACAGCGCAGCGGAGCTTGCCTCGATGGCCGACCTCGGCCCGCTGGCCCCCCGACACATGGTGGCCAACGCCCTTGCAGCTGCCGGCCTGGTGCGCGCGTACGGCGTGGACGCCAAGGCCGTCCGCCAGGGCATCCTCGACTACGTGCCCGGCGACCACCGCATCCAGCCCGTCGCCCGGATGAACGGTGTCCTGTGGGTCAACGATTCCAAAGCGACCAACCCCCATGCCGCGTCGGCGTCCCTGTCGGCCTTCAGCAAGGTGGTCTGGATCGCCGGCGGCCTGTCGAAGGGCGTGAGCTACGACGACCTGGTCCGTGACCACGCAGCACGGCTCAAGGCGGTTGTCCTGATCGGCACCGACACCTCGCACCTTCGGGAAGCCCTGCAGCGACACGCGCCAGATGTCCCGGTGATCGAACCGGGGGCAGGTGACACTGAAGGAGTGGAGACTGCTTCGGCGCCCGGTGGCACCCCTGCCGGTACCCCCGGCAACGGCGAACAGGTAATGGCCTGGGCTGTTGCTTCAGCGGCCCGGCTCGCCGAATCCGGCGACACCGTGCTCATGGCTCCGGCAGCTGCTTCCATGGATCAGTTCTCTTCCTACGCTCACCGTGGTGGTACTTTCATCGATGCTGTCCGCGAGCTGGTGGAAGGGCAGGCCCAGACCGGCGAGGAGTAACAATGGTCAGCACGCCCACCCGGCAACAGGGTGCCACGCCGAAGGGCGGCAAACCGCGGCCCGGCTCAACCGCCGTCCGGCAGCCCGCCGCTGCCGGTGCACAGCTGCGCACCTTGTACCGCCGGTTCTGGTCTACGCTGGAGGGCACCGGCAAGTCCCGGAACGGGTCCACCTATTACCTCATTCTTGGCGCCACCCTGGCCCTGACGGCCATTGGCATCATGATGGTCCTTTCAGCCTCAAGCGTTGAATCCATCGCCGCCGGGAAGTCCCCCTATGGCGACGCCCTCAAACAGGGCGTCTTCGCCGCAATCGGCATCTTCACCATGTTCGTGCTCTCACGCATCAATGTCGTCTGGCTGAAGCGCCTCGCATGGCCCGCCGTCGGGGCAGCCGTGCTGCTCCTGGGCCTGGTCCAGGTGGTGGGTACCGAGATCAACGGCAACCGGAACTGGATCGATCTTGGCGGCATCACGTTCCAGCCTTCAGAGGCGGCCAAACTTGCCCTGGCCCTGTGGCTGGCGACGGTGCTGGCGAGGAAAGGCAAGCTGTTGAGCCGGTGGCAGCACGTGCTGGTACCCGCCATACCCATGGCGGCCATCGTCATTGTCCTGATCCTGGTGGGCAACGACCTCGGCACGGCCATGATCATCATGATGATCATGGCCGCCGCGCTGTTCTTCGCCGGCGTTCCGCTCTACCTCTTCGGCATTGCAGGCATCATCGCGGCCGCCGGCACTGCCGTCATGGCCGTCACCAGTTCCAACCGCATGTGCCGCATCACTTCCTGGTGGACCGGGCAGTCCTGTGCCGACGGCATTGACGCGAACTACCAGGCAACCAACGGCATGTACGGCCTTGCCTCCGGCGGCTGGCTGGGGGTGGGCCTGGGGCAGAGCCGGCAAAAGTACAGCTGGATCCCCGAAGCCCACAACGACTTCATCTTCGCCATCATCGGCGAGGAACTCGGCCTGGTGGGAACCGTCGTCGTCCTGGTCCTCTTCGCCATCCTTGGCGCCGCGATCTACCGTGTGGTGGTGGCACAGGAAGACATGTTCCACCGCGTCCTTGCCGGCACCATTATGGTCTGGCTGTTGGGACAGGCCACAGTGAACATGTCAGTGGTCACCGGCCTGATGCCAGTCATCGGCGTTCCGCTGCCGTTTATTTCCTATGGCGGCTCGGCACTGCTGATGTCACTGTGTGCCGTAGGCGTGGTCCTGTCCCTGGCCCGCGAGCAAATGGCGCCTGCCATGCGGCCCAAACGGATGCTGAAGTTCAGGCCCAAGCCGGGGCGGGACAACAAACAGCCCAAGAATTCCAGAAAGCGTGCCTAACCCCCTATGACTCCGACACACCCTTCCATTGTCCTGGCAGGTGGCGGCACGGCCGGCCATATCAGCCCGCTCCTCGCCATCGCCGCGGCCCTGCGCAGCGAAGCCCCGGATGCCTCGATCCTGGCGGTTGGAACGCCATCGGGAATGGAAACCCGGCTGGTCCCCGCCGCCGGGGTCCAGTTGGCCACGATCGACCGCGTGCCGTTTCCCCGCCGGCCCTCCGCCGACCTGCTCCGCCTGCCGGGGCGGCTCGCCGGGGCAGTCGGGCAGGCCGGTGCCATCCTTGACCGGGCGCAGGCCGACGTACTGGTTGGCGTCGGCGGCTATGTCTGCACCCCCTTGTACCTGGCGGCACGGAAACGCCGCATTCCCATCGTGATCCATGAAGCCAACGCCCGCCCCGGGCTGGCAAACCGCGTGGGCTCCTTCTTGAACGGCCGGGTTGCCGTGGCTTTCGAGGGCACACCGCTCCGCAACGCCGTGCACGTGGGCATGCCGATGCGCAAGGAAATTTCCGGCCTGGACCGGAAAGCGGCAAGGGCAGCGGCCCGCGGGGCCCTTGGGCTCGATCCCCAGCAGCCCACCCTGATCGTGACGGGCGGATCGTCAGGAGCACAGAGCATCAACCGGGCTGTTGCCGCTTCCGTCGGGCTCCTCGCGGACGCCGGCATCCAGACCCTCCACGTCACCGGCCGCGGAAAGACCGTCCTTGACCCCTCCGGCCAACCCCTGGCCGCCAAGGGCTACCGGCAGGTGGAGTACATCGACGGCATGGAACACGCCTACGCCGCGGCCGACCTCCTGCTGGCCCGGTCCGGGGCTGCCACGGTATGCGAAGTTGCCGCGGTGGGCGTCCCGGCAGTCCTGGTGCCACTTCCCATTGGAAACGGGGAACAGGCACTGAACGCGGCGGGCCTGGTGGCCGCAGGCGGCGCGGTGCTGGTGGCCGACCGGGACTTCACGCCGGAATGGGTCGCCCGGGAACTGGTCCCGCTCGTCACCGACAAAGCCCGGCTCGCCGCCATGGAAGCGAAGTCCTACCGGCTCGGTATCCGAAACGCCGACCAGCGCATGGCTGGTCTTGTCCTGGAAGTGGTATCTGCATGAACGCCCACACCACCCCCCAACTGGCCTCCCTCGGCAGGGTGCACTTCATCGGTATCGGGGGAGTAGGAATGTCCGCCGTGGCCCGCATCATGGTGGCACGAGGCGTACCGGTCAGCGGCTCCGACGCAAAGGACCTCCCCGTAATGGCGGACCTGGCCGCGGGCGGTGCGCGCATCGCCGTCGGATATGACGCCGGCAACCTGGGCGATGCGGAGACTGTTGTGGCGGGGTCGGCCATCCGGGACGACAATCCGGAACTGGCGGCGGCGCGGCAGTCAGGGCTGCCGGTACTGCACCGTTCCCAGGCCCTGGCGGCCACCATGGGTGATGACACCGTGGTCACGATAGCCGGAACCCACGGCAAGTCGACCACCACCTCCATGGTCACAGTCCTGCTGCAGGCGGCGGGACTGGACCCGTCGTTCGCGGTGGGCGCCACGATCCCCGCGCTGGGCGTCAATGCCGCGCACGGCACGTCCGGCATCTTCGTGGCCGAGGCTGACGAATCCGACGGGTCCTTCCTGAATTACCGGCCCCGCATCGCCGTCGTGACCAATGTGGAGCCCGACCATCTTGACTACTACGGCACGGCTGAGGCCGTGTACGAGTCGTTCGACCGCTTTACTGCCCTGCTGCCGGCCGACGGCCTCCTGGTGGCCTGCGCGGACGACGCGGGGGCGCTGGCCCTGGCGGAGCGGACCAGGGCGAGGAGCAACACGCGGGTCCTGCTGTACGGCACCAACGCGGCTGCGGACATACGCCTGCACGACGACGGTCCCGGCCAGGTTGCGGTGGAGGCACACGGCGCCCGGTACGGGCTGTCACTGCAGGTTCCCGGACGCCACAACGCGCTGAACGCCGCGGCAGCGTTTGCCGTGGCCCTGGAACTTGGCGTGGAGCCTGCGGCAGCCGCCGCCGGCCTGGCACACTTCGCCGGCGCCTCACGCAGGTTCGAACTGAAGGGATCAGCGCGAGGCGTCAGGGTCTTCGATGACTACGCGCACCATCCCACGGAGGTCCGGGCGGCCCTCACCGCTGCCCGTTCGGTAGCGGGCGGCCACCGGGTCCACGTCCTGTTCCAGCCGCACCTGTTCTCCCGTACCCGGGAGTTTGCGGAGCAGTTCGCGGAGGCCCTCAACCTTGCCGATACCGCACTGGTCCTGGACATCTACCCCGCCAGGGAGGACCCCATTCCGGGCGTCACCAGCCAGCTCATCGCAGACCACCTCGCCGGAGGAGGGCGGCTCACTGCGGCGTCCGACGCCGTCGGGACCCTGGCCGAAGCCGCGGCGGACGGCGATGTGGTGCTCACCGTCGGCGCGGGTGACGTCACAGCCTACGGCCCGCTGATCGTGGAGGCGCTGCGTGCCTAGCTCCCGCCGGCCCACCTACGCCCCGCCCAAGCGGAGTGTCCGCCCCGACGCGCCGGCCGCGGACAACACGGAAACAGCGGCGCGGGCCGCCACATCCCCAAAGGGCACCTCCGGTTCTGACGTTATTACGGCATCCCGCAGCATCCCGGAGCCGTCGGCGCCCAAGCAGGCGAAGGTGGAAAAGCCCTCCGGCGCAACGGTCCTGGCCTTTCCCGAGCCCAAAGGGCGGCGCCGCAGGAAGAAAGTCCTGCTCGCCGCTGGAACAGTGCTGGCGCTGGTGGCGGGACTGCTGGCCGCCGCCATTTACTCACCGGTCCTGGCCCTGCAGACCATTGCGGTCACGGGGACGCACTTCGTGGCGCCTGCCCAAGTGCAGGCGGCGCTGGAACCCCTGCGCGGCAAGCCGCTGCCCCAGATCAGCGACGACGACGTGCGGGGCCTCCTCGGGTCCCTGGTCCAGGTCAAATCCATATCAGTCGAGGCGCGGCCGCCATCCACCCTCGCCGTTGCCGTGCATGAGCGGGTGCCGGTGGCCTTGGTCAAGCAGGGGGAGCAGTACCAGCTGGTTGACGTCGACGGCGTCCAGCTGGCAACCACGGACGATCCGGCGTCGGCGTCGCTTCCGGTGATCGACGGCGGTGCCGGCGCGATCGGCCAGGACCTGTTCCGCGCCACCGCGGCAGTGCTAGGTGCGCTTCCGGCCGACATCCTGGCCAAGCTGTCCAATGCGTCGGCGCAGTCCGTGGATGCCGTGGAGCTCAAGCTGGTTGATGGCCAGACGATCGTGTGGGGCAACGCCTCGGAGAAGGAACTTAAGGCCAAGGTCCTGGCCGCCCTCCTCAAGGCTCCGGTGGACCCCAAGAACCCGGTCAGGGTCTACGATGTCAGTGTGCCCCGGCACCCCGTGACGCGCTGAGCGCTTTCTTTCCCGGTATTAATCCGACACGCGGACCCGGTTATTGAATGTCGGAACCAGAGGAAATACCGTCACAGACAAGAGTTACTTGACATAACTATAACCTTCAACTCGAAGGTTAAGGTTTCAGCCTTTAAGCTCTCCATCAGTTTTCGCAATAAGACACGAACAAGGGACACGTAACGTGGCAGCTCCGCAGAATTACTTGGCCGTCATCAAAGTCGTCGGCATCGGCGGCGGTGGCGTGAACGCAGTCAACCGCATGATCGAGGTCGGCCTCAGGGGTGTTGAATTCATCGCCATCAACACCGACGCCCAGGCCCTGCTCATGAGCGACGCCGACGTGAAGCTCGACGTCGGACGCGAGCTGACCCGTGGCCTCGGTGCCGGTGCCAACCCCGAGGTGGGCAAGCAGGCCGCCGAGGACCACGCGGACGAGATCGAGGAAGTCCTCCGCGGCGCCGACATGGTCTTCGTTACCGCCGGCGAGGGCGGCGGCACGGGTACCGGCGGCGCACCCGTCGTAGCCCGCATCGCCCGCTCGCTGGGCGCCCTGACCATTGGCGTGGTCACCCGTCCGTTCACCTTCGAAGGCCGCCGCCGCGCCGGTTCGGCCGAGGCAGGCATCGATGCGCTGCGCGACGAAGTGGACACGCTGATCGTGATCCCCAACGACCGCCTGCTGTCCATCAGCGACCGCAACGTGTCCGTCCTTGACGCGTTCCGCTCCGCCGACCAGGTCCTGCTCTCCGGTGTCCAGGGCATCACCGACCTCATCACCACCCCGGGCCTGATCAACCTTGACTTCGCTGACGTCAAGTCGGTCATGCAGGGTGCAGGCTCGGCCCTCATGGGCATTGGCTCCGCGCGCGGCGAAGACCGCGCCGTGAAGGCCGCGGAACTCGCCATCGCCTCACCGCTGCTCGAAGCGTCCATCGATGGCGCCCATGGCGTGCTGCTGTCCATCCAGGGCGGTTCGGACCTTGGCCTGTTCGAAATCAACGAGGCCGCCCGCCTGGTGCAGGAAGTGGCCCACCCCGAGGCGAACATCATCTTCGGTGCCGTCATTGACGACGCCCTGGGTGATGAAGCACGCGTCACTGTGATCGCTGCAGGCTTCGACGACGTCAAGGCCACCTCACCCTCCATGGACCAGTCCCAGCCGCAGGCCGCGCCCCAGCGGCCCGCTGCCCCTGCTGCTGCTCCCGCCTCGGCCCACTCGAACAACGGGAACCACCAGCAGAACGTGCAGCCGATCCACGCTGGTGTTGGCGCCGCGGGACTGAGCAACTGGGGGCAGCAGCGTCCGCAGGCCGTTCCCGCTGACTCCGGCTTCGACGTGGACCTGCCCTCCGTGGTGGAGCCGGACCTGACCGGAACCCACCCGGATGACCTGGATGTTCCCGACTTCCTGAAGTAGGCAGCGGATTGTTCCATTGGCGCGCCGACATCCTTCCCGGGGTGTCGGCCGCATTCACCGACACGCGAGCGGGCAACCTTGCCCTGCACGTGGGGGATGATCCCGCCGCGGTCCGGGAGCGCCGGTCGCGGCTGGAAGAGTCCATTGCCGCGGCGCCCGGCTCGCTGCGCTTCATGAACCAGGTCCACGGCAATACCGTGGCCATCATGGACGCCGGGTCACCTGCGCCCGAAGCCGACGCCATGGTGTCCCGCGGCTTGCCCCTGGCTGTCATGGTGGCGGACTGCATTCCGGTGCTGCTGGCGGGGGAGTCCGGGAACGGACCCGTCCTTGCCGCCGTGCATGCCGGCCGCCCCGGGATCGCCAACGGCGTCCTGCCGGCCGCCGTGGACAGCATGAAGTCCCTGGGCGCCGCCCGTATCCGGGCCTGGCTGGGTCCGTCGATCTGTGGGTCCTGCTACGAAGTCCCCGACGCCCTGCGCGCTGAGGTGTCAGCCCTGGTTCCGGCAACCCGGAGCACCACCGCCTGGGGCACGCCGGCGCTGGACCTGCCCGCCGGTGCCCGGGCGCAGCTGGAGGCTGCGGGGGTTCAGGTGGAATATGCGGGCGGCTGCACCCTGGAAACGGACTCGCTGTACTCCTACCGCCGGGACCGGAACACGGGCCGCTTCGCCGGATTGGTCTGGTGCCATGGTTGAGCGGCCGGACGACGGGCCGGAACACGATCCCCGCAGCGCAGAACTCGCCGACAGGCTCGCCGTGGTGCGGAAGCGGATCGCCGCAGCGGCCGGCGAAGCGGGCCGCAGTGGCAACCTCCCCTCGCTGATCGTGGTCACCAAGTTCCACCCCGCAGCTGACATCCGGCGCCTGGCCGCCCTCGGTGTCACGGATGTGGGCGAGAACCGGGACCAGGAGGCTGCCGCCAAGGCGCTGGAGCTCGCCGACCTAAAGCTGGCGTGGCACTTTGTGGGCCAGCTGCAGACAAAGAAGGCCAGGTCCGTGGCGCGCTACGCGGCCGCCGTCCATTCGGTGGACCGGCCGCAGCTGGTGGACGCCCTGGCGAAGGCCGTGCGGAACGAGATGGATTCCAGTGGGCGTGCCCAGCTGGAGTGCTTCATCCAGGTCAGCCTTGAGGACGACGACGGCGGCACGCACCGCGGCGGGGCAGCACCCGCCGACGTGCCACTCCTGGCAGAGCGGATTGCCGGTGCCGATGGCCTCAAGCTGGCAGGCGTCATGGCAGTGGCTCCGCTGGGCGCCCCGCCCGGGCCGGCGTTCGAAAAACTGGCAGCCGTTTCCGCCCTGCTGGTGGCGGCGCACCCCGGTGCCGTTGCCATCTCAGCCGGTATGAGCCAGGACCTGGAGGCTGCCATCAAGTTCGGGGCGACACACCTGCGAATCGGTTCCGATATTCTCGGTTCCCGTCCTGCCGTGGGGTAGCGTCGGTCCTATTGGAAGTGATGGGCGGGGGACTCCAGTGCTGTCAAATCATTGGGCGGCCCGCTTACGGGACACGATTAGGAGTCGACCATGGCCGGCGCTCTGCGCAAGACAATGATCTATCTTGGGCTCGCCGACGGCGATGAGCATTACGAGCCCGAGCAACAGACCACACGTAAGGATGAGGACGAACCGATGGAAGTCGACCGCGAAGAACGCCGTGCCCCGGCGCCGGTCCGCGAAGTCAGCCGCGAGGCGTCCTACGCCCCTGAAGAGGAATACCGCGCCCCTGTGACCCCCATAAAGCGTGCGGCCTCAAGCCGTGAAGAGAACACCGGCCTGCGCCAGATCACCACCATCCACCCCCGCTCCTACAACGATGCCAAGCTCATCGGCGAGAGCTTCCGGGATGGTATTCCGGTGATCATGAACGTCACGGACATGGGTGAGGCCGACGCCAAGCGCCTGGTGGACTTCTCGGCAGGACTCGTCTTCGGCCTGCGCGGAAGCATCGAACGGGTCACCAACAAGGTGTTCCTGCTCTCACCGTCCTACGTCGAAGTGATTGGTGACGACAAGAAGGCCAGCGACACGCAGGCCAGCTTCTTCAACCAAAGCTAAGCACCACAGGCTGTTCACAGATGCCAGGCAGGGACACCTGTCTGGCATCTGTGCTGAAATAGACAAGACAACAGCAGTACGACAGCGTCCGCCGCCAGGGCCGGGCCGCATGAATATGGAGATATGAAATAAGTCATGGGAATTGTTTTCGGACTTCTCTATCTCGCCCTGCTGCTGTTCTTCGTGGCCCTCATCATCCGCCTGGTGTTCGACTGGGTACAGATGTTCGCAAGGGAATGGCGGCCCCGGGGCGCTGCGCTGGTGGCAGCGCACGCCGTCTACTCCATCACGGACCCTCCACTGAAGGGCCTGCGGCGGCTGATCCCGCCGCTCCGGCTTGGCGGAGTCTCCCTGGACCTGGGCTTCCTGATCCTGTTCATCGGCGTCAGTATCGCCATGAACGTCACCAGGGGACTGGCCTGATTTTTCCGCCAGGCCCAGCAATGCAGCCTGTTCCCTCCCGGAACGGCTACTGTAAAGCGAAGAAACTCCCGTTTGACACCGCAGTGTTGAATTAGAGTAAGCAGACCAAATTTAGGTACCTTAGTTTTGACGGCCGGAAGGCCTACTGACTAACCAGACCAGTGAGGTGACCAGATGGCTTTGACGCCAGAAGACGTTGTCAACAAGCGCTTTCAGCCCACCAAGTTCCGTGAGGGCTATGACCAGGACGAAGTTGACGACTTCCTGGACGAAATCGTCGTCGAACTCCGCCGCCTGAACCAGGAAAACGACGAGCTCCGCAAGAAGCTCGCCGAAGCAGGTTCCAGCGTTCCGGCAAGCTCTGCCGCCGCTCCCGTGGTGGAGAAGGTCCCCGCGCCGGCCAAGTCCGACAAGGACGAAGCCCGCGAGAAGGCAGAGGCAGAGGCCAAGGCATCCGAAGCCAGCAAGAAGAAGGACGTCCAGCCGGCCGCCCCGGCTGCAGCTGCACCGGCCGCGCCCGCCGCTGTTGCCACGCCTTCTGCTGAATCCGCCGCCGGCCTGCTGGCCATGGCACAGCAGATGCATGACCGCCACGTCGCCGACGGCCAGGCCCAGAAGGACAAGATCATCGCCGAAGCGCAGATCGAAGCCAGCAGCCTCGTCAACGACGCGCAGGAAAAGTCCCGCAAGATCCTCGGTGCCCTGGAACAGCAGCGCTCCGTCCTGGAACGCAAGGTGGAGCAGCTCCGCGGCTTCGAACGCGATTACCGTTCACGCCTCAAGGCCTACATCGAAGGCCAGCTCCGCGACCTGGATGCCCGCGGCTCCGTCGCGACCCCGGAAGTCAGCGAAGCCAACTAAGGCTGGCAGCACGTATTCTGAAAGCCGGTGGCTGAGGATTCCTCGGCCACCGGCTTTTGGCATTCACACCCAAGTTCCACGAATTGAAAGCACCATGACTGACGAACTTGCCGCCGATGCGGCACGCCCTGTCCCACCTTCGCCGCGCCCCCGCCGGGCGGTGCTGCTGTCCCTCTTCGCGGGGTTCGCGGTCTTCGCCTACGTCCTGGACCAGCTGACCAAACTCTGGGTCACTTCCACCATGGTGGAAGGGGAGCGGATCCCGGTCCTGCCCCCACTGCTGCACTGGTACTTCATCCGGAACTCCGGGGCTGCCTTCTCCATCGGCGAGAACGTCACCTGGGTGTTTTCGATCATCATGGCCGGTGTCGCCATCGCCATCCTGTTCCAGGTCCGCCGGCTGGGCTCCGCCTGGTGGTCCCTGGCCCTGGGCCTGCTGCTGGGCGGGGCGCTGGGGAACCTTACCGACCGGCTCTTCCGTGAACCGTCCTTCGGCATGGGACACGTGGTGGACTTCATCCAGCTCCCCAATTTCGCGATCTTCAACATTGCCGACTCCGCCGTCGTGTCCGCCGTCGCCATCATCTGCATCCTGACCATCCGCGGGATCGCCCTGGACGGAACGCGGCTGGGGAGCGCACACAAGGACACGGCCGGCCATGACTGACCACGTGGTTATCCCCGAAGAGTACGGCGGGGCACGTGCTGATGCCGGCCTGGCCGGGATCCTGGGCGTCTCGCGGTCCGTCGCCGCCTCCCTGCTTGCCGACGGCCACGTGCTCAACCGGGGCAAGGCCCTGGGCAAGTCGGCAAAACTCGTCACCGGGGACACCCTGGAGGTCACCGTCCCGGAACGGCGGGACCCGCTTGAAGTCGTGGAGGAAGCCGTGGAAGGCCTGAATATCCTGCTCGATGACGACGATTTCGTCGTCGTCGACAAACCCGTGGGCGTGGCGGCCCATCCCTCACCGGGCTGGGTGGGGCCGACTGTGGTGGGCGGCCTTGCCGCCGCCGGGTACCGCATCTCCACCTCGGGTGCCCCGGAGCGTGCCGGAATCGTCCACCGGCTCGACGTCGGCACCTCCGGGGTGATGGTGGTGGCCAAATCCGAGCGCGCCTACACAGCCCTCAAGCGCGCCTTCAAGGAGCGCACCGTGGACAAGGTTTACCACGCCGTGGTGCAGGGCCTGCCTGATCCCTTGACCGGAACCATCGACGCCCCGATCGGCCGCCACCCCGGGCACGACTGGCGTTTCGCCGTCATCGAGGACGGGCGCCCCTCCGTGACCCATTACGAAGTCCTGGAGGCGTTCGGCAAGGCCAGCCTGGTGGAGGTCCACCTCGAAACGGGCCGCACGCACCAGATCCGTGTCCATTTCTCCGCGCTCCGGCACCCCTGCGCCGGTGACCTGACCTACGGCGCCGATCCCCGCCTGGCCGCCACCCTGGGATTGACCCGGCAGTGGCTGCACGCCCGTCAACTTGCCTTCGACCACCCTGTGACGGGGGAGCGGGTTACGGTCAGCAGCGAGTACCCGCAGGACCTGGCCTACGCATTGGAAGTGCTGGAGTCCGGCCAGGCCTGACACGGCCGGCCTGGCCGGACCGCCCGGGGGCAGCGCTTAGAATAGTGCGGTGAGTTCCAGCAATGATTCGTTTGTCCACCTGCACACCCACACCGAATATTCCATGCTGGATGGAGCTGCCCGCCTGGGGGAGCTGTTCGATGAAACCGAGCGCCTGGGAATGCCGGCCCTCGCCACCACCGACCACGGCTACCTGTTCGGCGCGTTCGATTTCTGGCGCAAGGCCACGGACAAGGGCATCAAGCCGATCATCGGCGTCGAAGCGTATGTAACGCCCGGGACTGCCCGGACGGACAAGGAACGCGTGCGCTGGGGCGATGAGTCCCAGCGCAAGGACGACGTCTCCGGCGGCGGTTCCTACACGCACATGACGCTCCTGAGCTACAACAACGTGGGCATGCGGAACCTCTTCCGGGCCTCGTCCATCGCCTCCCTCGACTCGGTCTTCGGCAAGTGGCCCAGGCTGGACCGGGAGCTGCTCAACACGTATTCAGAGGGGCTCATCGCCACCACGGGCTGCCCTTCCGGCGAGGTTCAGACCCGGCTCCGTCTCGGCCAGTACCGCGAAGCACTGGAGGCCGCGGCCGAGTTCCGCGACATCTTCGGCGCTGAGAACTACTTCTGCGAACTGATGGACCACGGGCTGGACATCGAACGGCGGGTCACCGGCGACCTGCTGCGGCTCGCCAAGGACCTGAACCTGCCCCTGGTGGCCACCAACGACCTGCACTACACCCACGAGCACGACGCCAAGGCGCACGAGGCCCTGCTGGCCATCCAGTCCGGCTCCACTTTGCTGGAACCCACCTATGACAACGGCGGCTCGAGGTTCGCGTTCTCCGGCAGCGGCTACTACCTCAAGTCCCCGCAGGAAATGCGCGAGCTCTTCCGCGACCACCCCGACGCCTGCGACAACACCCTGCTGATCGCCGAACGCTGCGAGGTGTCCTTCAACACGGATGCCAACTTCATGCCCCGGTTCCCCTGCCCGCCCGGCGAGGACGAAACCTCCTGGCTGGTCGAGGAAGTGGACAAGGGCCTGCAGTACCGCTACCCGGGCGGTATCCCGGACGAGGTCCGCAAGCAGGCTGATTACGAGCTCGGCGTCATCACGTCCATGGGGTTCCCCGGCTACTTCCTGGTGGTCGCCGACTTCATCAACTGGGCCAAGAACAACGGCATCCGCGTTGGCCCCGGCCGTGGCTCGGGTGCAGGCTCCATGGTGGCCTACGCCATGCGCATCACCGACCTCGACCCCCTGCGCCACGGCCTGATCTTCGAACGCTTCCTCAACCCGGACCGCGTCTCCATGCCCGACTTCGACGTCGACTTCGATGACCGGCGACGCTCGGAAGTCATCGACTACGTCACCCGCAAATACGGTGACGAACGCGTGGCGATGATCGTCACCTACGGCACCATCAAGACCAAGCAGGCCCTCAAGGACTCCTCTCGCGTCCTGGGCTACCCGTTCAGCATGGGCGAGACGCTGACCAAGGCGCTGCCTCCCGCAGTCATGGCCAAGGACATCCCCCTCGCGGACATCCAGAACCCGGACGCCAAGCGCTACAGCGAGGCCGGCGACTTCCGGCAGCTGATCGCCACCGACCCCGAGGCTGCCAAGGTCTTCGAGACGGCCCTCGGCATCGAGGGCCTGAAGCGGCAGTGGGGCGTGCACGCCGCCGGCGTGATCATGTCCTCGGACCCCATCATCGATGTCATCCCCATCATGCGCCGCTTCCAGGACGGCCAGGTGATCACCCAGTTCGATTACCCCACGTCCGAGGGCCTGGGCCTGATCAAGATGGACTTCCTGGGCCTGCGGAACCTGACGATCATTTCCGACGCCCTCGAGAACATCAAGATGAACCGCGGCATCGACCTGGACCTGGAAAACCTGGAGCTCGACGACGCACCGTCCTACGAGCTCCTGGCCCGCGGCGACACCCTGGGGGTGTTCCAACTCGACGGCGGACCCATGCGGTCCCTGCTCAAGCTCATGAAGCCTGACAACTTCGAAGACATCTCCGCCGTGCTGGCGCTCTACCGGCCGGGCCCCATGGGCGCCAACGCGCACACCGACTATGCGCTGCGCAAGAACGGGATCCAGGAAGTCATTCCCATCCACCCGGAGCTGGAGGAACCGCTCAAGGAGATCCTGGGCGGAACGTACGGCCTGATCGTGTACCAGGAGCAGGTGATGGCCGTAGCCCAGAAGCTGGCCGGCTACTCGCTGGGCCAGGCAGATATCCTCCGGCGCGCCATGGGCAAGAAGAAGAAGTCGGAGCTGGACAAGCAGTTTGCCGGCTTCTCGCAGGGCATGCAGGACAACGGCTACTCCATGGAAGCGGTCAAGACCCTCTGGGACATCCTCCTGCCCTTCTCCGACTACGCCTTCAACAAGGCACACTCGGCAGCGTATGGAGTCATCTCCTACTGGACCGCGTATTTGAAGGCGCACTACGCACCCGAGTACATGGCAGCGCTGCTGACGTCGGTCGGTGACGACAAGGACAAGTCCGCCATCTACCTGAACGAGTGCCGCCGCATGGGCATCACGGTGCTTCCCCCGGATGTCAACGAGTCCGCCCTGAACTTCACCCCTGTGGGCAATGACATCCGCTTCGGCATGGGCGCCATCCGCAACGTCGGTGCCAATGCCGTCGAGGCCATGGTCACGGCACGCGAGAGCGAAGGCGCCTACACGTCCTTCAAGGACTACCTGATGAAGGTGCCGGCGGTGGTCTGCAACAAGAGGACCATCGAATCCCTGATCAAGTCCGGGGCGTTCGACTCCCTGGGCCACCACCGGCGCGCGCTTGCAATGATCCACGAAGAGGCCATCGACTCCGTCATCACCTTGAAACGGAACGAGGCGATCGGCCAGTTCGACCTCTTTGCCGGCTTCGAGGAGGCCGAGTCGGAGGCGTCCCTCAGCATCGAGATTCCGGACCTGCCTGAGTGGGAGAAGAAGGACAAGCTCTCCTTCGAACGCGACATGCTGGGCCTGTACGTCTCCGACCACCCGCTGCAGGGGCTCGAAGGCCTCCTGGCCCAGCACGCCGAGATGAGCATCACCACGATCCTGGGCGAGGACGGCCCGCAGGACGGGGCCATCATCACCATCGCGGGCATGATCACCTCCCTGAGCCGCCGCATCGCGAAAGCCAGCGGCAACGCCTACGCCCGTGCGGAAATTGAGGACCTGGGCGGTTCGATTGAAGTCATGTTCTTCGGCCAGGTCTACGGACCCATCGCCTCCGTGCTTGCCGAGGACCTGATCGTGGTGGTCAAAGGCAGGCTCCAGAAGCGCGACGACGGCGCCATCACCCTGAACTGCATGGAGCTTTCCGTTCCGGACCTCAGCGAAGGGCTGCACGGGCCCCTGGTGATCACCATGCCCACGCACAAGGCCACCGAGGCCGTGGTCACGGAGCTTGGGGACGTGCTGCGCACCCATCGGGGCAACTCGGAGGTCCGGCTGCACCTGCAAGGTGACACCCGGACCGAGATCATGGGCCTCCCCGTCCACCTTCGGGTGAACCCCAGCCCGTCGCTGTTCGGTGACCTCAAGGTCCTGCTGGGCCCGGCCTGCCTGGACGCCTGACAAACAGGCGGCCGACGCCGGGAATCACCTCCCGCCGTCGGCCGCTCCTTTGTGCCGTTCCACCGAAGCTGTCAGATCTCGTAGTCCAGCGGCACCGGCTGCCCATAGGCGCCCCCGTGGTACAGCAGCGGCGATCCTTCGCCGCCCACCTGGCCGTCCACCACCTGGACCACCACGACGGCGTTGTTCTCGAAGGAAAGGCGCATCTGGATCTCGCCGATCAGCCACCCGGCGACATCCTTGAGGATGGGCACCCCGTGCGGACCAATTTCCCAGTGGTTGCCTTCAAAGCGGTTCCCGGGGCGGGCGAAGCGGGCAGCAAGTTCCTGGTTGTCCAGGCCCAGCATGTGCACTCCCAAGTACTGCGTGTTGGCCACGGCGGGCCAGGACCTGGAACTGCGCGCCATGTTGAAGGTGAAGCGCGGCGGCTTTGCCGACAGGGAAGCCACCGACGTGGCGGTAAAGCCATAGGGCTCGTCCTGGTAATTCACGGTGATGATGGCGACGCCCGCGGCATGGCGGCGGAACATCTCCCTGAACGTCTGCTCGAACGGCTCGCTGTTGTCGGTCACCGGAACTCCTGGACTAGGTGGCGTAACTCTTTCCCCAAGCGTATTGGCCCGCGGTCATGGCCGGAAAACAGGCGGCGGGAGGACCGGCTCGAATGACCTTGCAGGAACCTTTGTTAAGGTGTGTTGCATGACGAACTTCGCCCGCCCCGCCAGGCGGCGGCTGCCCTGGTCCCTGCTGCTGGTCCCGGCGGCGGCTGGCATTCCGGCGGGACTCCTATGGTGGATCCTGGCGCCGGGCGGGTTGAACCTGATTACCCGGGACCCCGCCCTGGCAGCCGGAACGGCGCCCCTGGTGTGGCTTCCCCGCGACCTCACCCTCGCAGGCATCCTGGTTGTGGCCGGCTGCCTGCTGGCCGTGTTCCTGGCCGACGGCAAGCGTTCCGACCCGCAGGTGGCCCTGCTGGCCGGGCTGGCCGGGGCGCTGGCGGGCAGCGCCGTGGCCTGGGGGACAGGGGTCCTGGCCGGACGGCTGTGGGGCCCTGCCGTGGACACCGGAGCGAATGCCAGCATCGCCTTCTCCCTGCGGGCATGGCCGGTCCTCCTGCTCTGGCCCGCCGCGACCGCCGTGTCGGTCTTCATCCTTGAACTGGTTACAGCGGCCGGCAGGCAGCCCGACGAAGCCGGGATGGAAACGGCGGGGGCGAACAGCCCCGTAAAATAGAGCGGTGACCACATCCCCGGATTTCCCCGCCCCCGTGACAGCCGCCGTCGACTTCCGCACCATTGACCTTCGGGGCCGCAACCTGACCCTGCCGGCTCTTCGGGCCGCGGTGCCGCGTGCCAAGGGCCAGACCGTGGCGGACGCCGAGGAGAAGGTCCTGCAGATCATTTCCGCCGTCCGGCAGGGCGGCTTCGCGGCGCTGGCAGAACTTGCTGAACGGTTCGACGGGGTGGAGCAGCAGCACCCGCTGGTTCCCGGGGAGGCAATCGCCGCAGCACTGGACCAGCTTGACCCGGCCGTGCGGGCCGCACTCGAGGAATCCATCAGCCGCGCGCGGAAGTTCGCGGACGGGCAGCGTCCCCGCAATGTCGACATCGAGCTCGGCGACGGCGCCGTGGTGAGCCAGAACTGGGTGCCTGTGGCCCGCGTGGGACTGTACGTTCCCGGCGGCCTCGCCGTGTACCCGTCGTCGGTGATCATGAACGTCGTGCCCGCCCTGGCGGCCGGCGTGGAATCCATTGCCTTGGCCTCGCCCCCGCAAAAGGAATTCGGCGGCCTGCCGCACCCCACCATCCTGGCGGCGGCAGCGCTGCTGGGCATCACCGAGGTTTACGCCATTGGCGGAGCCCAGGCCATCGCCGCGTTCGCCTATGGCATCGAAGCCGCTGAGGCTGGTCCGGCACTGGAACCGGTGGATGTGGTGACAGGTCCCGGCAATATTTTCGTCGCCACGGCCAAGCGCCTGGTCAAGGGCGTGGTGGGCATCGACTCCGAGGCGGGAACCACGGAGATTGCGATCCTCGCCGACGATTCCGCCCAGCCCGCCCTGGTGGCCGCCGATCTTCTCAGCCAGGCCGAGCACGATCCCAAGGCCGCGTCAGTGCTCATCACCGACTCCGAAGACCTGGCCGCCGCCGTGCGTGCTGAACTGGCGCTGCAGGCCGCCGCTACCAAGCACTCGGCCAGGGTGCAGGAGGCGCTGTCCGGCCCGCAGTCGGGCGTGGTGCTGGTTGCCGGCCTGGAACAAGGGATCGCTGCCTGTGACGCCTATGCCGCGGAACACCTGGAAATCATGACCCGGAACGCCCCCGCCGTGGCCGCCCGCATCCGCAATGCCGGCGCCATCTTCGTGGGAGATTACAGTCCGGTCAGCCTTGGCGACTACTGCGCCGGCTCCAACCATGTGCTGCCCACCAGCGGGACGGCCGCTTTTTCCTCCGGCCTGAACGTGACCACCTTCCTGCGGGCCATCCAGGTCATCAACTACAGCCGGGACGCCCTGGCTGAGGTCAGCGGGCACATCGTAAGCCTGTCCCGGGCCGAGGACCTTCCGGCCCACGGGGACGCCGTCACGGCACGGTTCCCGGGCGACCAGTGACCACTACATGTAGTAATTACAGGATTGTTATTACCCCACATCTGCCCGTAAACTGGGTCATGCCACGGCACCGCCCCCCGGCGGTGCTGCTGGCTTCCACACCGTTGCACACCACGAGCGAAAAGGGGGAACGCCATGTACTGCCCGTTCTGCCGAAACCCTGATTCCCGCGTGGTGGACAGCCGGATGACGGACGACGGCTCGGCCATCCGCAGGCGCCGTCAGTGCCCCGAATGCGGCCGCCGCTTCACCACGGTGGAAACCACCAGCCTGTCCGTCATCAAGCGCTCCGGCGTCGGTGAACCGTTCAGCCGCAGCAAGGTGATCAACGGTGTGCGCAAGGCCTGCCAGGGCCGGCCCGTGAGCGAGGACGACCTCGCCATGCTGGCCCAGGAAGTCGAAGAGCAGATCCGTGCATCCGGGGCCGCTGAAATCGAAGCCCATGAAGTGGGACTGGTCATCCTTGGACCGCTGCAGAAACTCGATGAGGTGGCCTACCTCCGCTTTGCCAGCGTGTACCAGGCCTTTGATTCCCTCGAGGACTTCGAGACTGCCATTGCACTGCTCCGCCACGAGGCCGGCGAAGGCGCCAAGGGCGCAGCCGGTGCCGCAAAGAGCTCCGAGAAGAGCCCCCTCTAAAACTCCGGTGGCGGCAGCGGAGGGGAAGCCGCAGCCGCCACCGGCACCACTCCTACTTTGCCAGCTTGTGCTGGAGTGCGATCTCCAGGGCTGCGCCCACAATGCCTGCCTCGTTCCGCAGGACAGCCGGGACAATCGGGGTGCGGAGCTTGAGGTTGGGAAGGTACTCGTCGGCGCGCTTGGAAATGCCGCCGCCCACGATGAACAGTTCCGGTGAGAACAGGAACTCCACATGCGAGAAGTAGCGCTGCAGGAGCACGCTGTACTCGTCCCATGACAGGCCGTCCCGTTCGCGGGCAACGGCGGACGCCTTCGATTCGGCGTCGTGGCCGTCAATTTCAAGGTGACCCAGCTCTGCGTTGGGCACGAGCTTTCCATCGAAGATGAAGGCTGAACCGATGCCGGTACCGAGCGTGATCACCAGGACCGTGCCGGAGACTCCGGCGCCGGCACCGTACCGCGCCTCCGCCAGCCCTGCGGCGTCGGCGTCGTTGATGACTTCCACCGGACGGCCAAGCCGGGCGGTGAGGAGGGCGTCGATGTCCGTGTCCAGCCAGCTCTTGTCCACGTTGGCGGCGGAGTGGACCACGCCGTGCTGGATGATTCCCGGGAAGGTCACGCCCACGGGGGAACCGGCCTCCGGAGCTTCCGGGCGGGCCGAGAGTTCGGCCACCACCAGGGCTACGGCCTCGGCGACTGCTTCAGGCGTGGCGGGCTGCGGGGTCGGCACCCGGAAGCGTTCGCCCAGGAGCTTGCCCTTCTTCAGGTCGACAATGCCGCCCTTGATGCCCGTACCACCGATGTCGATACCGATCAGCGGTGCGTTCTTGTGCGACTTCTCGTCCTTCTTGGCCAATGGGATTCCGTTCTTGACAGGGGCGGGCAGGATAGTGGGCTGCTGGGGTGCGGCCCGTGGCAGGCGGCCGGGTGGCACCTGCAACATGCCCGGTAGCGGGCATGGGCGGGGCTACGGCAGGGTGAGGATTTCGGCGCCGGTCTCGGTGACCAGCAGGGTGTGCTCGAACTGGGCGGTGCGCTTGCGGTCCCGGGTGACCACGGTCCAGTCGTCGCTCCACATGTCCCAATCCACCGTGCCCAGGGTGAGCATCGGCTCGATGGTGAACACCATGCCCGGCTCGATCACGGTGTTGTAGGCGGGGGCGGCGTCGTAGTGGGGGATGATCAGTCCAGTGTGGAAGGCTTCCCCGACGCCGTGGCCGGTGAAGTCGCGGACCACGCCGTAGCCAAAACGTTTGGCGTAGGACTGGATGGTCCTGCCAATCACGTTGATTTCACGCCCGGGCGCCACGGCTTTGATGGCGCGGTTCAGTGACTCCTGGGTTCGCTCCACCAACAGCCGCGATTCTTCGTCCACGTCCCCCACCAGGAACGTGTAGTTGGTGTCTCCGTGGACACCGTTGAGGTATGCGGTGATGTCTATGTTCAGGATGTCGCCGTCCTGGACCACGGTGCTGTCCGGAATGCCGTGGCAGATGACCTCGTTCAGGGAGGAGCACAGGGACTTGGGGAATCCACGGTACCCGAGCGTGGAAGGGTAGGCGTTGTGGTCCAGCAGGAATTCGTGGCCCACCTTGTCCAGCTCGTCCGTGGTGACGCCGGGGCGGATGTGCTTGCCCACCTCCACGATGGCCTGCGCCGCGATCTTCCCGGCAATCCGGATTTTCTCGATGGTCTCCGCGCTCTTGACCTCGGAGCCGGTGAATTTGGCGGGGGCCGGCTTGCCGACGTACTCCGGACGGGGGATGGACGCCGGGACGGGACGCTGCGGACTCAAAGTACCCGGGGTGAGGGTGCCAATGGGTGCAGTGGAGGCAAGGGAAGGCATAGATTGATCATATAAGGGACCACAGAACGCCTAACAACCGACAAGCTGGGAGGGCGCGCGTAAGTGTCTGTGTTACGTGGATCACCCCGGTTTCCTGTCCTGAACGAGGAGCAACGATGACTGAGTACTGGTTCAACATCAACACCCACGAAGTGGAAGAAGACCGGCTCTCGGACTGGAGCCAGCTCATTGGGCCCTACAAGACCCGCGCAGAAGCGGAGCACGCCATCGAGAAGGTCAAGGCGCGCAACGACGCCTGGGAAAAGGGCGACGACGACTGACCGGCCGCTTCCTGCCTAGAAGGAGTGCTCCGGGCCGGGGAACGTACCGGAGCGGACATCGTCCCCGTAGGCGGTGGCGGCGTCGTGCAGGGTGCTGCGCAGGTCCGCGTACTGCTTGACGAATTTGGCCATCCGGCCGCCGCGAAGCCCCGCCATGTCCTGCCACACAAGGACCTGGCCCGTGGTGGCCTTCCCCGCACCGATACCCACGGTGGGGACGGTCAGCGCCGCGTCGACCGCCGCGGCCGTCTCCGCGGGAACCATTTCCATCAGCACGCAGAACGCTCCGGCCTCTTCAAGTGCGCGTGCGTCCTCGATCAGCCGTTGGGCGTCATCGCCGCGGCCCTGGACGCGGTAGCCGCCCAGGACGTGCTCGCTCTGCGGCGTGAAGCCGATATGGGCCATCACCGGGATGCCGGCCTGCACCATGGCGCGGACCGTGGGGGCGTAGTATTTTCCGCCCTCGATCTTCACCGCGTGGGCCAGCCCTTCCTTCAGGAACCTGACGCCGGCGGCGACAGCCTGTTCCGCGCTGACCTCGTAGCTGCCGAACGGCAGGTCTGCCACCACCAGGGCGCGCTTTGCGGACCTCGCCACCGCCCGGCAGAGGGGGAGCAGCTCGTCTACGGTCACCGGCAGGCTGGTTTCATTGCCAAAGACGTTGTTGGACGCCGAGTCACCGACCAGGAGCACTTCAATGCCCGCAGCGTCAAAGATCCCGGCTGTGTACTGTTCGTACGCCGTAAGCATGGCGAACCTGGTGCCGTCCCGCTTGGCCTGCTGAAGGTGGTGGATACGGACCTTGGCGGGCTTCCGTTCGGCAGGAACCGGCACGCCGGGGCCGTTGCCGTACGGGGCGGGTACTTCTGCGGACGCGCTGGAGCCGGAGCTGTTGGAAGCCATGGGATGAGCGTAGTGCGGTACCGGCCGTCCTAGCTACCGCGGGCATCCCCGCCAAAAGGTGATAAGCGCCATAGCTGCGTCCCTGATCGGGCCCGCATACCGCCGCCGGCGCCGGTACGGAGGCCCGATTGGGCAACCGCCAGGTTAATGGTGTGTTACGCACGGCGCAGGCTCAAGCATCGGCGCCGAATGATTAGTACAGTGATGGTGAACTGCTGCCGGCTTTCCCCTTTGCGCGGACCCGGAGCATGGACGTTGACCGGAGAAGAGGCCATCATGGACCGCCAGCAAGAGTTTGTCCTGCGCACAATTGAAGAGCGCGACGTACGTTTCGTGCGCCTGTGGTTCACCGACGTCGTGGGTTCGCTGAAGTCCGTGGCGCTGGCACCGGCGGAAGTGGAAGGTGCGTTCGAGGAAGGCCTCGGATTCGACGGCTCCTCCATTGAGGGACTGGCCCGTGTTTTCGAGTCCGACATGCTGGCCCAGCCGGACCCCGCCACCTTCCAGATCCTGCCATGGCGCGGCGAGACCGAGCAGACCTCCAGGATGTTCTGCGACATCCTTACCCCTGACGGCGAGCCCTCCGCGGCCGATCCGCGCAACGTGCTCAAGCGCACCCTGGCCAAGGCTGCGGACATGGGCTTCACCTGCTACACGCACCCCGAAATCGAGTTCTACCTGCTCAAGTCGCACGAACCGGGTCCGAACGGCGCTCCGGTACCCGTTGATGAGGGCGGCTACTTCGACCACGTGCCGGGCGGCGTGGCCCAGGACTTCCGCCGCACCGCGGTGACCATGCTGGAATCCGTGGGCATCTCGGTTGAATTCAGCCACCACGAGGCCGGCCCGGGCCAGAACGAGATCGACCTTCGCTACGCGGACGCCCTGCAGACGGCCGACAACATCATGACGTTCCGCACCGTCATCAAGGAAGTGGCGCTGCAGCAGGGCACGTATGCCACCTTCATGCCCAAGCCGTTCACCGACCACCCCGGGTCCGGCATGCACACGCACTTCTCGCTCTTCGAAGGCGACAGCAACGCGTTCTTCGAGGCAGGAGCGGAGTTCCAGCTGTCCAAGACGGCCCGCCAGTTCATCGCCGGCATCCTCAAGCACGCCCCGGAGTTCACCGCGGTCACCAACCAGTTCGTCAACTCCTACAAGCGCCTGTGGGGCGGCGGCGAGGCCCCCAGCTACCTCAGCTGGGGCCACAACAACCGCTCCGCCCTGGTCCGCGTGCCGCTGTACAAGCCCGGCAAGGGCCAGTCCGCCCGGATCGAGTACCGGGGCATCGACTCCGCCGCCAACCCGTACCTCGCCTACGCTGTCCTGCTCGGCGCGGGCCTGAAGGGCATCGAGGAAGGCTATGACCTCCCCGCCGCAGCCGAGGACGACGTCTGGTCGCTGAGCTCGGCCGAACGCCGCGCCATGGGCCATGATCCGCTCCCGGCCAGCCTGCACGACGCCATCCGCTCCATGGAGGACTCCGAGCTGATGCCGCAGATCCTTGGCGAACAGGTCTACGAGCACTTCCTGCGCAACAAGCGGGCCGAGTGGCAGGACTACCGGCTGCAGGTGACGCCCTACGAGCTGCAGCGCAACCTCGGCATCCTCTAGGTGCCCGGCGTGAGCCTGGCACGCCGCCTCATTGCGGCCGGATTCAGCGACCTGGAAAAGGGCGAACGGTTCCTTGCCGCGCGCGAACTCGAAGGCCTGGACCAGGACAGGCTCTTCGCCGGACTGCAGCTTGCCGCCAGCCCCGATACCGCCCTGCAGTCCCTGGTCCGGCTGATTGAAAAGCACCCGCAACTCCGGAACCTGGCAGCTGCCGACCTGGAGGAAAGCGAGCCCATGTACCGGGTCCTGGGCGCCTCCGAGGCCCTGGGGGAGTTCCTCATCAGGCACCCGGAGCACCTGGACGCGTTCGAGGTCCGGGCCAGCCCCGAGCCGCTGCCAGCCGATCCCGGACGGCTGCGTGCCACCCTCCTGCAGTCCGTGGGCGCCGACCCACGTGCCGCCCGGCCCGTTGCTGCCGCCACGGGAACGGACGCCTACGCCGCCCTGCGCACCGCCTACCGGCGCGGGCTGGTGGACCTCGCCGTGAAAGACCTCTGCGCCGCGGACCCGCTGGACTTCCTGCCATCGGTGGGCGGCGAACTGGCGGACCTGGCCGCTGCCGCCATCGAGGCCGCGCTGGCGGTCTCCCGCGCCGAAGCCGCGGAGCAGCACAGCGCAGCCGACATCGCCGACGTCGGCCTCGCCGTCATTGGCATGGGCAAATGCGGAGCCCGGGAGCTGAACTACATCTCCGACGTCGACGTCATCTACGTGGTGGACGCCGGAAGCCTGGAGGACGCGCAGGCCAACACCATCGGCACGGCCCTGGCCAGCGGCATCTCGCGGGCCATATCGTCCGTGGCGCGGGAACCGGGTCTGTGGGAGGTTGACGCCAACCTGCGGCCGGAGGGCAAGTCGGGGCCGCTGGTGCGCACCCTCGCCTCGCACGAGACGTACTACGCCAGGTGGGCCGAGAGCTGGGAATTCCAGGCGCTGCTCAAGGCCCGTGCCATCGCCGGCGATGCCGCACTGGGCCGGGCCTACGAAGAAGCCGTGGCCCCGCTGATCTGGAGTTCGGCCGGGCGGGACGGCTTCGTGGAATCGGTGCAGGCGATGCGCCGCCGGGTCACCGAGAACATTCCGGCCGCCGAGGAGCAGCGCCAGATCAAGCTGGGCCGCGGCGGGCTGCGCGACGTCGAGTTCACCGTCCAGCTGCTCCAACTGGTGCACGGCAAGGCAGATGAGACATTACGACGGCGGGACACCACTTCGGCGATCGCCGCACTGTCAGCGGGCGGTTACATTGGCCGCTCCGACGCCGCCGCCTTTGACAACGCCTACCGGTACCTGCGCCTCCTGGAACACAGGATCCAGCTGTTCCAGCTCCGCCGCACCCACCTCATGCCGGTTGCGGAGCCGGCGCTGCGCTCCCTGGCCAAGGCGGTGCTGGGGCCGTTTTCCAACGAACGGCCCAGCCCGGACACCCTGCTGTCCGCGTGGCAGCGCACCAAGCGCTCGGTCCGCGAACTGCATGAGCGCATCTTCTACCGGCCGCTGCTCAACACGGCGGCCAAGCTAAGCAGCGAGGACGCCAGGCTCACCCCCGAGGCGGCGCAGGGACGGCTTGCGGCTCTGGGCTACCAGGACCCGCGGGGCGCGATGCGGCACATTGAGGCGCTCACGGCAGGGGTGAGCCGCAGGGCAGCCCTGCAACGCCAGCTCCTGCCGATCCTGCTCGATTGGCTCGCCGAGGGGGTGGACCCGGACGCCGGCCTGCTTGCCTTCCGCCGCGTCAGCGAGGCGCTGGGCACCACGCACTGGTACCTTGGGCTGCTCCGGGACTCCAACGCCGCTGCCGAACGGCTGTGCCACATGCTGTCCAATTCCCGGTTGATCGCCGACCTGCTGGAGGTTTCGCCGGAGTCCGTGGCGTGGCTGGGCCAGGACAAGGACCTGGTTCCGGTGGGCTTCGAAGCCCAGTGGCAGGAAATCACCGCCAAGATGTCGCGGCACGAGGACCCCGAGAGCGCCATGCGCCTGATCCGGCTGATCCGGCGCCGGGAAATCCTCCGCATCGCGATCGCCGATTCCGCCGGCCTCCTGGACCAGGACCACGTGGGCAGGGCCCTTGCCGACACCGACCGCGCCGCAGTCCTGGGCGCCTTGCGGGTGGCCGAAGGGATTGTCTCCGCCGGCGGACCGCTCAAGACCACCGTGCTGGTGGTGGCCATGGGCCGCCAGGGCGGCAGGGAGATCGGCTACGGGTCCGACGCGGATGTCATGTACGTCCACCGTGCCCTGCCGGGTTTCTCCGAAGCGGAGGCGCAGGAACAGGCCGCCCGCATCGTGGCGAAGGTGTCCAGCCTGCTCACCCAGCCACTGAAGCCGGCCATCATGGCAGAACGCGTCCTGCAGATGGACGCCGACCTTCGTCCCGAGGGCAAGAACGGGGCCATGGTGCGTTCACTGGACTCCTTCGCCGAGTACTACCGCCGCTGGTCCCTCATCTGGGAGGCGCAGGCCCTGCTGCGGGCAAGGCCCATGGCCGGCGACGATGCCCTGGCCGCTGATTTCCTCAAGCTGATCGATCCCATCCGGTACCCGGAAGCCATAGCGGAACAGGACGTACGCGAGATCCGGCGCATCAAGGCCCGGGTGGAATCGGAGCGGCTGCCGCGCGGCGCCGACCCTGCACGGCACCTCAAACTGGGCCGCGGCGGCCTGAGCGACGTCGAGTGGCTGGTGCAGTTGCTGCAGCTCCAGCAGGCCGGGAAACACCCGGAACTCCGGACCACCTCCACGCTCGAGGCCCTTGGAGCCGCAGCGGATCTTGGCCTGCTGGACGCTGCAGACGCCGGCCTGCTTGCAGAGGCCTGGCGGCTGGCCAGCCGCATCCGGTCGGCCAACGTCATCTGGAGCGGCAAGGCCTCCGACCTCCTGCCGTCCTCGCGCCGCGACCTCGAGGCCGTGGCGCGCTGGTGCGGCTACGAGCCGGGCCATGCCGCAGCGCTGGAGGAGGACTACCTGCGGGTGAGCCGGCGGGCCCGGGCCGTCTTTGAACGTGTCTTCTATGGGCACTGACTGGGTTTGGCTCATTCCGCTCCGTGACCTGGACGCCGACGCCCGGGCCATCCAACTCGGCGCGATCGCGGACATGTCGCTGCTGCCCGGCCAGGAACGGTTCGTGGGCGACCCCCTGCGTATGGCCCTGGCAGGGCTCGCGGAAGAGTCACGGCACCCCTACGTCGTAGAGTCCGGCGGAAACGCAGCCGGTGTCCTGACCCTCCAGGCGGGGGCGGCAGGCCTTGCAGGGTGGCCCGACGAGAGCTCAGCCTGGCTGCTGCGGGGCTTCCTCATCGACAGCCGGCACCAGGGGAAGGGGCTGGGCACCCTGGCGGCTACCGCCGCTGTGGAGGCCGCACGCAAGCTCACCGCCCGGCACCAAAGCTGCGAGTCCGGCGTCGTACTTTCCGTCAATGAGGAGAACCCTGCGGGTTTCTTCGCGTACAGCCGCGCCGGTTTCGTCGACACAGGGCGGTACCTCGGCGGTTCGGCGGGGCCACAGCGGACCATGTTCCGCAGCTTCGCAGGCGCCGCGCCGGCGTAACGCGCCGGACCGGCATTGCGCTCAGCAAGCGTTTGCCCGATCATGTGGATTGGCGGTGTTCTTCAACCTTGTTGGGGGGAAGGCTGTACTGAGTCTTCGTCTCGGGGGGCATTCGTCAGGGGGTCCGGCTCCCGGTCTCAGCACGTCTGGAGGCGGGCCCCCACCTTAACGGTCTCAGTCCGTGGCATCGCGGCCCGGACAACGCGAAAGGCGGCCACCGGTTGAACCGGTGGCCGCCTTTCGCTGCTTCAACGCTCCTGCGGTGCAGGCCGCAGACTAGACGCCGTAGTAGAGCTCGAACTCGTAGGGGTTCGGGCGCAGGGACAGCGGGCGGATCTCGTTCTCGTACTTGTACTCGATCCAGGTGTCGATCAGGTCCTGGGTGAAGACGCCGCCGGCCTGCAGGAACTCGTTGTCCTCGCGGAGGGCCTCCAGGGCTTCCTCGAGGGTGCCCGGAGCCTTGGGGATGTCCTTGGCTTCCTCGGCGGGGAGCTCGTAGAGGTCCTTGTCGATGGGAGCCGGGGGCTCGATGCGGTTGCGGATGCCGTCAATGCCGGCCATCAGCTGGGCAGCGAAGGCCAGGTACGGGTTGGAGGAGGGGTCCGGTGCGCGGAATTCGATGCGCTTGGCCTTGGGGTTTGAACCCGTGATGGGGATACGGATACCGGCGGAGCGGTTGCCCTGCGAGTAGACCATGTTGACCGGGGCCTCGAAGCCCTTGACCAGGCGGCGGTAGGAGTTCACCGTCGGGTTGGTAAAGGCCAGGACGGCGGAGGAGTGCTTGAGCAGGCCGCCGATGTACCAGCGCGCGGTGTCGGACAGGCCGGCGTAGCCCTTCTCGTCGTAGAACAGCGGCTCGCCACCGTTCCACAGTGACTGGTGGCAGTGCATGCCGGAGCCGTTGTCACCGAAGACCGGCTTCGGCATGAAGGTCACGGACTTGCCCCAGGCGTCAGCGGTGTTCTTGATGACGTACTTGAACTTCTGCAGGTCATCGGCAGCGTGGGTCAGCGTGGTGAACTTGTAGTTGATCTCGGCCTGGCCGGCGGATCCAACTTCGTGGTGGCTGCGCTCGACCTCGAGGCCGGCTTCGTCCAGGGCAACGCACATGGCGTCGCGCAGGTCAGCCTGCTTGTCGGTGGGGGAGACCGGGAAGTAGCCGCCCTTGACCGGGGTCTTGTAGCCCAGGTTGCCGCCCTCTTCCTCGCGGCCGGTGTTCCAGTGGGCTTCCTCGGAGTCGATCTTGTAGAAGCTGCCCTCGGGGGAGGACTGGTACTGGACGTTGTCGAACACGAAGAATTCGGCTTCGGGAGCGAAGAACGCAGTGTCGGCGATGCCGGTGGAGGCCAGGTAGGCCTCGGCCTTTTCGGCTACGCCGCGGGGGTCGCGGTGGTACGGGTCACCGGTGCGCGGGTTGACGATCGAGAAGTTCAGCGCGAGGGTCTTCTCCATGCGGAAGGTGTCCAGAAACGCGGTGGTGACGTCCGGGATCAGCTGCATGTCAGATTCGGCGATGCCCTGGAATCCGCGAATGGAGGAACCGTCGAAGAGCTGTCCGTTGACGAAGAAATCAGCGTCGACACTCTTCGCCGGGACGTTGAAGTGCTGCTGGACACCCGGAAGGTCGGTGAAGCGGATATCGACGAACTTTACATCTTCGTCCTTGATGAACTTGAGGACTTCGTCCGCAGTCTTGAACATCTATGCTCCTAACGCATATGTAAATATGGCATGCACGCCACGTGATCCAGCGCAATCCAAAATCAGGGAGAACGCCTGTTGTCCCTGTCGCGTGTACCTGCCGGGGGATTGCTTGAAACTTCTAACAGACTATGGATCCGGGATTTCCCGTCCGTGTCCGCATTGTTTCGGGCAGGTTACAGAATGCCCTGCTATGACCACGGTATCGTCCGTCCACACTGTGGTCGAGCCCTATCCACAGTGTGGGCGCGCCGCCGGCGCGTGGATCGGTAAACTTGGACAGTGGTAGATCGCAAAGACATAGGCTCCTGGCTCACCGGACCGGACACTTCCGGCATCTCCAAATATCCGGGGGAGCGCCTGGGCCTGCCGGAGTCAGGTCCAGGGTCCATCGCCCGGGCAGGGCGGAGGATCGTTGCGATCATGATCGACTGGGGTATCGCCCTGCTCATCAGCAACTTTGCCTTTGGTGGCGATTCCTGGGCCACCCTGGCCGTCTTCGCCATCGAACAGACCCTGCTGGTGGGAACCCTCGGATACAGCATCGGCCACCGCATCATGGGCATAGCCGTGATCAAGCCGGGCGGCGGCACCCCCGGGCCGTTGGCCGGCCTGGTGAGGGCAGTGCTCCTCTGCCTGGTCATCCCCGCCGTCATTTTCGACCCGGACCAGCGCGGCCTGCACGACAAGGCCATGAATACGCTCCTCATCCGGCGCTGATCCCCACCCGCCGGCAGGTATCGGCGTTCTAGCGGCGGGGCAGTTGCCTCCCGCGTTGCTGCCGCCGGAATGCCGGCGCGTTCGTGAGGACCACACCGCCAACCACAATGGCGCCACCCACAAACTGCGCGGCCGTATGCACGGACCCGGCGAGCATGGTCAGGACGGCGGTGAAGACGGTGATCAGGTTGAGGAACACCCCTGCTCCTCCCGCCGGCAGGACCGTCAGTGCGCGGTTCCACAGCACGTAGGACAGTACCGACGGAAAGAATGCGATGAAGAGCAAGGACGCCAATCCACTGTCTGTGGCGGGGAGGGCCAGGCCGCCCCTGGCGAGGTGGACGGGCGCCAGCAGGGCCACAGCCAGGGCTGCCTGGACGGCCGTGGCCGTAATCGGCGGGACCTTCGGTGCCAGGCGGCCGACGACCGTGTAGGCCGTCCACACCACCACTGCACCCACCATCAAGACTTCCCCGGTGCCAAAACCGGCAGTGGCCAGCCGGCCCATGTCCCCTCCGCTGATGACGATGAGGACGCCCGCCAGCGCCGTCACGACGCCGGCCACAGCCAAAGGCGTGAGCCGTTCGCGCAGGAACACCGCCGCCGCCAGGGTGATCAGTGCCGGGTTGAAGGCGTTGATCAGTGAGGCGTTGAACGCATCGGTATGTTCCAGGGCGAAGTACAGGAGGAGGTTGTAGCCGAGCAGCCCGCACACGCTGAGCGCCAGCAGCCACGGCCACGCAGCCAGAACCGCCCGCCACGACGGCCGCTCCACCAGCTGGGCGATCAGCAGCAGCGGCACCAGCGCAATGGCCCACCGCAGGAAGACCAGGCTGAGGGGGTCGATGCTGTGGACTGCATCCGCACCCACCACATAATTGCCGGCCCAGAACAGCGTTGCTCCCAGCAGGGAGAGAACGGCCACCGTACACTTGCGCCGCGGGTGACCGGCGGCCCGCACCTCCGCCGCGTCGGACGGCTGTGCCGTCAGTCCCTGCTCAACGGATTCCACAGCGGTGTCCCATTCGTTAGGCGCGGCTTGATTCGAGGGCCGTGGCGGCGTCCGCTGCTTCGACTGCGGTGAGGTACCTGCGGCGCCCGGCCCAGCGTTCGAACAACAGGGTGGCGAACGGAAAAATTGCCGAGAACCCGGCCAGCGCTGCCACCCGGAACGGCCAGCGCTGCACGCGCCACAGCATGAGCGCGGCAACCCCGTAGCCGATGAAGAGGGCGCCGTGGATGGGGCCCGCCACCTGGACGCCGAGTTCCGTGGTGCCGGCAATCCATTTGAAGTACATGCCGGCAAGGAGTGCTGCCCAGCTGCAGGCCTCGGCCACGGCGAGGATGCGGAAGGCGCGGATCATCGTTGTCCTGAGGGGCATGGTCATGTCCTGTCGTGGTGTGATCAGCGGAGGCGCAGAAAGCGGAAGCCCTGCGCGCGGCGGGGAGGGCGCAAAAAAACGCCCCGGCCACCGGCAGGGCCGGTACCGGGGCGTTCTACCAGCTAGCGTCCGCGGTTGGGACGGGCTTTGTACGGGTCAATGCCTTTGGGAATGGGAAGCCTGGTACCGATGGACGCGATGCGCTTGGAGACCGTGCTCACTTCGAGCTTGGTCAGTTCGTTCTTCATCTTGCCCATCTGCTTGGCCACCTGGCTCAGCGGTACCTGGCCTTCGCCGCGGCCGGTCTGGATGGTGTGGACCGGAACGTTGGGGAGGATGCGGGCAAGGCGCTTGCGCTCGGCATCGAGCAGGGGCTTCACCCGGTGGGTGGGGCCTTCGCTGACAAGGACGACGCCGGGACGGCCTACGGCGCGGAACACGGCATCCTGCGTGCGGGGGTTAACGGCAACGGGCTGGTCTTCGGTGATCCAGCCGCGGCGCAGCGTCCCCAGGGCAGCGCCCGAAGCGCCGGGCTGGTTTTCGATCTGCGCGAACGCAGCACGCTCGGCCCGGCGGGACAGGATGAACGTAGCGGCCAGCAGGCCGAGCGGGATCCCGATGATCAAGCCCGTGATCCAGTTGTCCAGCCAGAAACCCACCAGGAAGCTCACGGCCACGACGCCGAGGAACACCAAAAGCATCAGCCACGGAACCATGGGATCGTGGCGGCGGGTCATGGTGAAGACCTCGCCGATCTGCTTGAGCCTGCTGGGCTTCTTGGCCTTCGCTTCCTTGGGCTTGCGCGTGAACAGGCCGCGCTTCACCGCGCTGGAGCCCGCCGGGGTGGAGTTGCTGGAGTCAGGGGATTTCGCCATAGTGCCTCAATTCTACGTGACTAAAACCAAAGGGCCGGACGCTGGATTCTTCCAGAGCCCGGCCCTATGCCACTTCATAAAGGAGAGGTCACGAGTGTGCGGCGAGGAGGGTGGCGGCTTCCTGGCGGGTGGTGCCGGAGTCCTGGATGCCTTCTGCGATGTGGGCGAGTTCGGCGGGGATGTCGCGGCCTTTTTTGCGCATGGCGGTGGCCCAGAGGCGGCCGGCGCGGTAGGAGGAGCGGACCAGGGGTCCGGACATGACGCCGAGGAAGCCGATTTCTTCGGCTTCGTGCTGGAGGTCCACGAATTCCTGGGGTTTGACCCAGCGGTCCACGGGCAGGTGCCGTTCGGAGGGGCGGAGGTATTGGGTGATGGTGATCAGGTCGCAGCCGGCCTGGTGGAGGTCGCGGAGGGCTTCGCTGATTTCTTCGCGGGTTTCGCCCATGCCCAGGATGAGGTTGGATTTGGTGACCATGCCCAGGTTCCGGCCCTGGGTGATGACGTCCAGGGAGCGTTCGTAGCGGAACGCGGGGCGGATCCGTTTGAAGATCCGGGGGACGGTTTCGACGTTGTGGGCGAAGACTTCGGGGGCGGAGTCGCAGATCGCCTTGATGTGGTCGGGGTTGCCGGAGAAGTCGGGGATGAGCAGTTCGACGCCGGTGCCGGGGTTCAGTTCGTGGATCTTGCGGACGGTTTCGGCGTAGAGCCAGACGCCTTCGTCTTCGAGGTCGTCGCGGGCCACGCCGGTGACGGTGGCGTAGCGCAGCTGCATGGATTGGACGGAGCGGGCCACCTTGGTGGGTTCGAACAGGTCCACGGGGGAGGGTTTGCCGGTGTCGATCTGGCAGAAGTCGCAGCGGCGGGTGCATTCGGAGCCGCCGATCAGGAAGGTCGCTTCCTTGTCTTCCCAGCATTCGAAGATGTTGGGGCAGCCGGCTTCTTCGCAGACGGTGTGCAGGCCTTCTTTTTTGACCAGGTTCTTCAGTCCGACGAACTCGGGGCCCATCTGGACCTTGGCCTTGATCCACTCCGGCTTGCGCTCCACCGGGACCGCAGCGTTGCGCTGCTCGATCCGCAGCATCTTCCGGCCTTCAGGTGCCAATGTCACAGTAGAGCTCCTTCAGGGCTCGAAACCAATACTTCTTCATGCTTGCGGAATTCCTCCACGAACCGCTCCGCGATGTCCGCGGGGTGGATTTCCCTGCCCGTTTCAAGGGACATGGTGGTCACTCCGGCGTCGGTGATGCCGCAGGCTATGATCTGGCCGTAGGGCGCAAGGTCGTTGCTGCAGTTAATGGCGACGCCGTGCATGGTCACGCCGTTCAGGACACGGATGCCGATCGCAGCGATCTTGCGGTCGGGGCCTTTTGAATCGGCCTTGATCCATACGCCCGCGCGGCCTTTGATGCGTTCTGCGTTGATGCCGTAGTCCGCCATGACGGCGATCATGATCGCTTCAAGGCGCTCCACGTAGTCCCTGATTCCGGAGCGGTTCTTGAGCTTCAGGATGGGGTAGGCAACCAGTTGGCCCGGGCCGTGCCACGTAAGTTTGCCGCCGCGGTCCACCGCGACGACCGGCGTACCGTCAAAGGGCCGCTCGTGGTCCTCGGTAAGCTTGCCGGCCGTATAGACCGCGGCGTGCTCCAACAGAAGGACTGTGCTGGGCGCACTTCCCGCGACAACTTTGTCATGGAGTTCGCGCTGGGCATCCCAGCCTTCCATGTAGTCAATGAAGTCGGGGGCAAGACCCAGCTGTGAAAACTCAAGAGTCATGGCATCCAGCTTAGACCCCGCAGCCGCACCGGCCCGGTTTAGTGTCCAAGCTCACCGGCGGGACTCAATGTGACCACGGCTGCCGGAGGCTGTGGATAACTTCTGCGGCGCGGCCGGAAGTCGGCTAGACATGGACCATGGACGATGCACAGGCACCCGAAGTACCGGGCTACGACGTCGGCAGGCTGCTGGGGCGGGGCGGCAGCGCGGATGTGTGGCTGGTACGGGAGCGCCGGACCGGACAGGAATATGCATTGAAGTGCTTCCGCGCCGACGGCACCGGCGCGGGCAGCAGTCCGGGAATCACCCAGGAGGAAGTGCGGCGGGAGATCCGCATCCTGTCAGTCCTGGACCACCAGCACCTGGTCAAGGCCCACGGGGCGGTGCAGGGCACCGAACCCGGCAGCGGTGCGGCCCTGACCATGGACTATGCTGCCGGCGGTTCACTGGCCCAGCTGGTCGCTTCCCGGGGCAGGATCAGCGTGGGGGAAACGGTCACGGTGCTCACGCCCATAGCCCAGGCCCTGGCCTACCTGCATGCCAAGGGCTTCACGCACTCGGATGTGTCGCCGGGAAATGTCCTGTTCACCGGGCAGGGAAAACCGGTGCTGTCGGACCTCGGAATTGCCCGGATGCTGGGCGATCCCGGCCGTGCGGGGGCCGCCGGAACCGGAGGATTCGTGGATCCGTCCCCGGTGGACGCCGTCCGCGCCGGCCTGCAGCCGGAACGCGACGTGTACTCGGTGGCCGCCCTGGGCTGGTATTGCCTGACGGGTGAGCCGCCGGGACGGACCGCCGACCGGCCTCCGCTGTCCCTGCTGGTTCCCGGTGTTCCCAAAGACTTGGCAGCCGCCCTGGAAGCAGGACTGAACGATGAGCGGAGGCTGCGGCCTGACGCACTGGCGCTGGCCACTGCCGTGTACCGCAGTGCTGAACCACAACCCGTGGACCTCTCCGGCGCCGTTCACCCCAGCGTCCTGCCGGAGCTGCTGACCCGCCGCCACGTTCCCCCTGTGTCGCGGGGCAGCGGACTCCGGGAGAAAATCCAGGGGCTCCGCCGCCGGGCGGAGGCCTCCCGGTGGTCCGCGTGGCCGGGCGCGGCAACAACCACAACCCCGCCCGCCAGGGGAAAGCACGCGGTGGGCCCTGCCGGTGGCCAGGTGCTGCGGCTTCTACGCCGTTCCGTGCTGCCGCTCGTGGCCGCGGCTGCCGCAGTGCTGTGGTGGCTGTCAGCGTCCGCAGTGCACGGCATGTGGCCCGGGAATTCTGCGCACGGTCCGGTCCCACCAGGTGCGTCCCCGGCCGCAACAGGTGGCGGTGGCCGGGAGGCCGTGCCCCTGGACGTGGCGCGGGAGCAGGCAGGGGCAGCTGATCCCGTAACAGCCGCGCAGGGGCTGGCGGCGGTTCGCGACTACGCCTTCAGCAGCGGTGGAATGGAACTGCTGGCAGACGTGAACGCCCCAGGGTCGGCCGCGGCTGCGGCTGACCAGAGGATCTCCAGCCAGGTCGCCGCTGGCCGGCGGCTCGCCGGATTCAGCACCACGCTTTCAGGGTTGACTGTCGAGGACGGGGCCACCGGCGTCCACGCGGTGGTGCGGGCCGTCTCCACTACGTCCGGGTACCAGGTGTTGGACCCGGATGACACCGTGCTGGCCACGGGGCCCGCGAGCCGGCCGCAGCCGCTGCGGCTGGTCCTGGTGTCCGTCGATGGCCGGTGGCGGGTCAGCGACATCCTGCCCGGCCAGTGAACAGCCCTTAGTGAACAGCCCGGGGAACCCTGGCATCCAGCATTGCCGGGTCGCCCCACTGCCTAGCCCCGCTGGACCGCGCCGGCCTTTCCCGCCACCCATTGGGCAGCATCTGCCAGGTGCCCGTGCTGCCACCGGAACCCGGCAGCTGCCAGGACGGCCGGCTCCATCCGCTGGCTGTACAGCAGGAGCTCCTCACCCAGGCCGGGCATCACGGTCCGCAGCACCGGGGCGGGGACCCGCAGCAACGCCGGCCGGTGCAGGGCCCTGGCCAAGGCCGCCACGATGGTATTCACATCCGCCTGTTCAGGGGCGGCCACATTGACCGGCCCGGAGACCGGGGAGGCCAACAGGAACAGGAATGCGGCCGAAACATCGGGAAGCGTTACCCAGGGCCAGAATTGCCTGCCGTTGCCAAACGGGCCGCCCACCCCCAGGCGCAGCAGCGGGAGCAGCTTGCCCAACGCCCCGCCGGACTGGCTGAACACCACTCCGGTCCGCGGCGTCACCACCCGTACGCCCGCCGGCGCCATCAGCGCGGCCTGCTCCCACTCAATGCAGATTTGCGCGAGTGTCCCCTCGCCTGCCGCTGCATCTTCCCGGAGGACGGTGTTGCCCGCGTCACCGTAGTAGCCCGAACCGGACTGGCTGATGAAGGCTGCGGGTGGAGCGTCGGACCGTGCCATAGCCTGCACCAGGGTCCTGGTGGGTCCCAGCCGGGAACTGAACAGTTCCTCCACGCGGTGCCGGGTCCACGGCCGGTCGCCGATGCCGGCGCCGGAAAGGTTGACCACTGCGTCCGCGCCGGACAGCACCGCGGGATCCAGGACCCCGGCCGCCGGATCCCAGCGAACTTCGCCGGCATTGGCCGGGGGCCTGCGGACCAGTGTCACCACAGAGTGGCCGGCACTGCGGAAGGCTGCGGACATGGAGGTGCCGATGAGCCCGGAGGCGCCGGCCATGACGATATGCATGGTCCATCTCACCACGGCAGCACCGGTTGTGTATCTCCCGCGGGGCAGGGGAGGGGATGGCTATGATCGAACGATGACCTCTTCCAGCTACTTCCGTTTCCCGCATCTGCACGGTGATCTGGTCACTTTCGTGGCCGAGGACGACGTGTGGATCGCGCCCCTGGACGGCGGCCGCGCTTGGCGTGTCTCCTCCCTCCAGCTCCCTGCCCGCAACCCGCGTTTTACCCCTGACGGCAAGCGCCTGGTGTGGACCGTAGTCCAGGGAACGGCGCCGGAGGTAGTGTCTGCACAGGTGGACGGCGGCGGGTACCGGCAGCTCACGTATTTCGGCCACAGCACCACCAAGGTCAAGGGATTCACCACGGGCGGTTCCGTGGTGGTCACCAGCGCGTTCCGCCAGGCCGAAAGCCGGCATACCCACGCCTACAGCGTCCCGCTCGACGGCGGCTGGGCCCAGGAGCTGCCCTATGGCCCTGTCGAGTCCGTTGCCTTCGGCCCCGAAGTCGGCGATGAACGCCCCGTGGTCCTGGCCAGTGTTCTCTCCCGCGAACCTGCATGGTGGAAGCGGTACCGGGGTGGAACTGCTGGGAAGCTGTGGATCGACCGCGACGGCAACGGCGAATTCGAACGCCTCCTCCCGGACCTTGACGGCAACCTCACCGACCCCCTCTGGGTGGACGGCCGGATCGCCTTCCTGTCCGACCATGAGGGCTACGGCAACCTGTACTCGGTCCTGCCCAGCGGTAAGGACCTGCGCAGGCACACCGACCATCAGGACTTCTATGTCCGGCACGCGGCCACCGACGGCAAACGGGTCATCTTTGAATCGGCCGGCGAACTCTGGGTCCTCCACAACCTTGGCTCGGACGCAGTGAAACTGGACATTAGCCTCGGATCCGCCAGCCAGACGAGGCGCCCCGCACTGCTCGACGCCGTCAAGCACCTCGGTGCGGTGGCACCGGATGTGGCGGGCGCCGCCAGCGCCGTCGAATCCCACGGCACCATCCACTGGCTGCGGCACAAGGACGGCCCGTCACGCATCATCGAGGCCACCCCGGGTGTCCGCGCCCGGTTGCCGCGGCCGCTGGGAGACGGACGCATTGCCTACATCGCCGACCATGACGGCGTCGAAGCACTGCATATCAAGGACATCGCCGCACCTGTTCCGCACACCGCTGGAAATCCGGGCACCCAGGCGCCGGATGCCCCCGCCGGGGCAGCAGCACCCGTTGAGGATGAAGCGGAGGCGGTCAGCCTGCCCCAGCCTGTCCCGGCGTCCGGCGCCAAAGTGCCGGCGGCAACAACGGCCCACGCGTCCACCGATGACGAGCAGCAGGCGGATGTGGCGCCCCAGGCCGATGCCCCCGGCACCGAAGCCCAGGCTCCGGCGGCGGACGCCGGTGTCACCGTGCCGACGCCGTCCCGGGCCAGTTCCCTGGAGCCGAGCCCCGACGGCCGGTGGGTTGCCCTTGGAACCTCCTTTGGTGATGTCTTCGTGGTGGACACCCGCACCGGAGACCTCACACCGGTAGCCAGCATCGGGGAGGGCAGCATCTCCGAACTGGGGTGGTCGGCGGATTCGCGCTGGCTGGTCTGGTCCGAACCCGTCACCTCCTTCGGTTCGCGCAGCCGGCTGCGCCTGGCCACCGTGGACCGGCTCGACGCGGAACCCGTGGAGGTTACCGACGGCCGCTTCCGCGACGCTTCCCCGGCCTTCACCCCGGACGGGAAATTCCTTGCGTTCCTGTCCAACCGCAGCTTCGACCCCGTGTACGACGGGCACTCGTTCGACCTCTCCTTCCCCAGCCCCATCAAGCCGTACCTTGTGGCGCTTGCTGCCGGGACGCCGTCGCCCTTTGGCCCTTCGGTTGATCCCGCGGGCCAGGAGCCGGACGCAGAAGCCGCGGACGGTGCCGGGGACGGCGCGGTGCCCGCCGTCACTGTCGATCCGGAGGGCCTTGCCCACCGCGTGATCGGCGTTCCCGTGCCGCAGGGTAACTACAGCTCATTGAAGGCCGTTGACGGCGCGCTCCTCTGGCTCGACTCCGTCCTGGCGGGCGTAACCGGCGACGGGAAGGCCAGCCAGGAGGACAAGGACGCCCGTCCCAGCCTGGTCCGGTATGACATCGCCCGGCGCAAGCAGACCACCCTGGTGGATGCCGTGGACAGCTACCGGCTCTCGGGTGACCGCAGCAAAGTGGTGGCGGTCGCCGATAAGCAGGTGACCGTTGTTCCGTCGGACGCCAAGACGGACGAGGAATCCGGCAAGCTGGTCAAGGTGGACCTGGGCAGGATCCGCGTCCTGATGGACCCGCTCAGCGTTTGGGGACAGGCATTTGACGAGGCCTGGCGCCTGCAGCGCGACTTCTTCTGGGCCGAGGACATGGCCGGCCAGGACTGGGAATCCATCCACGCCCGGTACCGCCCGCTGGTGGAACGGCTCGGCTCCCATGATGACCTCGTGGACCTCCTGTGGGAACTGCACGGCGAACTGGGAACTTCCCACGCCTACGTGCGCCCTGCAGCCGTCACCGAACGCGGCAGCCGTGGACAAGGCAGGCTCGGCGCCGACCTCGTACACACCGCCCGCGGCTGGGAGATCACCCGCGTCCTGGCGGGCGAGTCCTCTGACCCGCTGGCGACGTCGCCGCTGACCAGGCCCGGCGTCGGCGCGAAGGCGGGGGACGTCCTCCTGGCCGTCGACGGCGTCCCGCTGTCCGAAAGCACCACCCCCGCCATGCAGCTGGTGGGGGCCGCCGGCCGCGCCGTGGAGCTCACGCTCCTCAACGGCCCCGGACACGGCGGCGCTGAGGGCACCCAGCGGAGGGTCGCCGTCGTGCCTGTCAAGGATGAGGAACGCCTGCGGTACCAGGAATGGGTTGCGGGCAACCGGCGGACGGTCCGTGAGGCTTCCAACGGAACCTTCGGCTACCTGCACATCCCGGACATGATGGCCAACGGCTGGGCCCAGCTCCACCGGGACCTGGATACCGAAACGGCATTCGATGGCCTGATCGTCGATGTGCGCCGCAACCGCGGGGGGCACACCTCCCAGCTTGTTGCCGAGCTAATTGGCCGCAAGGTCACAGGATGGAGCATGCCGCGCGGCGAGAAGCCGCGCACCTACCCCCACCATGCGCCGCGGGGGCCCGTGATCATCCTCGCGGACGAGTTCGCCGGGTCCGATGGCGACATCATCACCCAGGTGTCAAAGCTCCGCGGCATCGGCCCTGTGATCGGAACGCGCACCTGGGGCGGTGTGGTCGGCATCGACAACCGGTTCACGCTGGCGGACGGCACCGGTGTCACCCAGCCCCGCTATGCCAACTGGTTCGGCGGCGGCGTGGGCTGGAGCGTGGAGAACTACGGCGTTGACCCGGACATCGAGGTCACCTACCCGCCGCACGCCTACGCCGCCGGGCGGGACCCCCAGCTGGAGTACGGCATCGGGGCGCTGAAGGAAATGATCCAGGAACTGCCCACCGACCGGCCGCCGGCGCGCTCCGGCTACCGGAAGCTGAAGCCTGCCCCGCTTCCGGCGCGCCGGCACGACGGCTAACCCGGGCCGGCAACGGCAAAGGCCCTGCCCTTCCGGATGTCCGGAAGGGCAGGGCCTTTGCGTTGTGCGGGGTGCGGAACCTAGGACTTCAGCGTGGCGTCGAGGGTGATCTCGATGCCGGCCAGGGCCTGGGACACCGGGCAACCCTTCTTGGCGGCCTCGGCAATGCGCTGGAAGTCTTCTTCCGAGATGCCGGGGATGCGGGCGTTGAGGGTCAGGTGGCTGCCGGTGATACCGGTTCCGGGCTGGAAGCCGACCTCCGATTTGGTGTTGACCTCTTCCGGAGTGAAGCCCGCCTGGCTGAGTTCGTGGCTGAAGGCCATGGAGAAACAGGCCGAGTGGGCCGCTGCGATCAGCTCTTCCGGGCTGGTCTTTCCGCCGGCAGCCTCCGTGCGCGCCTTCCAGGTGACATCGAAGGTGCCCAGGCCCGAGCTGTCCAGGGTGGTGTTGCCCGAGCCTTCGGTCAGGCTTCCGGTCCATACGGTGTGGGCATTGCGTGTTGTAGCCATGTCTCTCCTCAACGTCGATTCGGTCCGGGTCCGGCAGCAAGGCCGGGCCCACCGTTTCCCATCCTAGGGATCCGGCCCCTGCGGTGCACGGATTGTCCGCTCTCAGAGGATTATGACCGGTCCCCGGACGGGCTTTACTGCCAGATGGTGGCGATGGCGATGTTGACCAGGGCCAGGCCGCCTACGCCGTGGGCGAGGCCGGTGGACACAGGCTCACCCTTCTTGACCTTGCGGGTGCCGATGATGGCGAGGACTGCAACGACGATGGCAATGACGAACTTGATGCCCAGCTTGGCGTAGTTCGGGTCCTTGTCCGGCAGGAACGGAAGGATGCCCATCATGGCGATGCCGGTAAGAAGCTGAAGGAAGGCGCCGTCACGCTGGCGCGGGTGCACGGTAGGGGTCCGCATCGTGGCGATCCAGTAGCCCACGATCATGGCCGCGCCCACGACGTGCAGGAAAACCAGGATGTTAAAGAGGATAGTCATGGCTCCAGCTTAGCCAGTCAGTTCTACCGCCTGTAGCAAAGCCACGCTGGCCACCCACGCCTGGGTGCCCATTAAACAACGACGGCGGCGGGTGCCTCCGGTGGATATCCCACCGTTTGGCACCCGCCGCCGCTGCTCGTGGCTGGCTGTTACAGCCCCAGGTCCGCTTCGAAGGCGCCTTCTTCGAGGCGTGCCTTCAGCGTCTGGAGGAACCGGCCCGCGTCCGCGCCGTCCACCAGGCGGTGGTCGTACGTCAGGGACAGGTACATCATGGAGCGGATGGCGATCGAGTCGTCACCGTTTTCGTCGGCAACCACAACGGCACGCTTGACGATCGCGCCGGCACCCAGGATCCCTACCTGCGGCTGGTTGATGATCGGGGTGTCGAACAGTGCGCCAACCGAACCGATGTTGGTGATGCTGAACGTGCCACCGGACAGTTCATCCGGACCGATCTTTCCGTCGCGGGTTCGCGAGGCAACGTCCGCAATTTTGCCTGCCAGTCCGGCGAGGTTCAGGTTGCCGGCGTCGGCGATGACCGGAACCAGCAGGCCCTTGTCGGTGTCGACGGCGATGGCCAGGTGCTCGGCGTTGTGGTAGGTGATTTCCTGCTTGTCCTCGTCGTACGCAGCGTTGAGCTTGGGGTGCTGCTTGAGGGCCTCGGCCACTGCCTTGGCGATGAAGGGGAGGAAGGTCAGCTTGACGCCGTTCTGGGCCTGGAACGAGTTCTTGGCGCGGGCGCGCAGCTTGGCCACCTTGGTCATGTCCACTTCGTGCACCTGGGTGAGCTGGGTGGAGACCTCGAGGGATTCGCGCATGCGGCGGGCGATGACCTGGCGGATGCGGGGAGCCTTCTGGGTGGTTCCGCGCAGCGACGAGGCAGCTGCAGCCGACGCGGCCGGGGCGGAAGCGGCAGGGGCGGCTGCCGGAGCCGCTGCCGGGGCAGCCTTGGCTTCAGCGGCGGCCATGACATCCTGCTTGCGGATGCGGCCGCCAACACCGGTGCCGGACAGTGAAGCGATGTCCACACCGTGCTGGTTTGCCAGCTTCCGGACCAGGGGAGTGACGTAGCCGGATTCCGAACCTGCGGCCGGGGCGGCTTCCTGGGCTGCGGGTGCAGCCTGCGGGGCGGGAGCGGGAGCTGCGGCGGGGGCCGGTGCTGCGGCCGGAGCGGGAGCTTCCTGCTTGGGGGCTTCCTGCTTGGTGGCTTCCTGCTGGGGAGCCGCGGGTGCAGCCTGCGGGGCGGCGGCAGCGGGGGCACCCGAGCCGATGACGGCCAGCACGGAACCAACCTCGGCGGTCTCGTCCTCGTTGACCCGGATTTCCTGCAGCGTGCCGGCAACCGGCGAGGGGATCTCGGTGTCTACCTTGTCGGTGGAGACCTCGAGCAGGGGCTCGTCGACCTCGACGGAGTCGCCCACGGCCTTGAGCCAGCGGGTGACGGTGCCCTCGGTGACGCTCTCGCCGAGGGCGGGGAGCGTCACTTCATGGCTTTCGCCGCCGGCAGCCGGAGCGACCTGGGCGGGCGCTTCCTGGGCAGGTGCTGCTTCAGCGGGTGCTTCCTGGGCCGGGGCCTCCTGTGCCGGAGCGGCAGCGGGAGCTTCTTCGGCCGGGGCGGAACCGCCGCCAGAGCCGTCGCCGATGCGCACCAGCGGTGCGCCGACCTCGGCGGTCTCGTCTTCAGCGACCAGGATTTCTTCAATCACGCCAGCTACGGGAGAGGGGATTTCAGTGTCTACTTTGTCGGTGGAGACTTCGAGCAGCGGCTCGTCCACCTCTACCCGGTCACCTACCTGCTTGAGCCAGCGGGTGACGGTTCCTTCGGTGACACTCTCACCGAGGGCGGGCAAGTTAACGGATTCAGACATGTCGTCCCCGTTCTCCTTATTGATCTTTAGTGCGAATGATTGCTGCCTTGTTGGAAGCCTAGTGCACCCGGCCTGCGCGGCCGGGTGCACCGGGCCTGGTAATGCTGGGGGAACTAGCCGTGCAGCGGCTTGCCGGCCAGCGCCAGGTGGGCTTCGCCAAGGGCTTCGTTCTGGGTGGGGTGGGCGTGCAGCAGCTGCGCCACGTCCTCAGGGTAGGCTTCCCAGTTCACGATCAGCTGGGCTTCGCCCACCTGCTCGCCCATGCGGGCACCGATCATGTGGACGCCGACGACGGGGCCGTCCTTCTGGCGGACCAGCTTGACCAGGCCGGAGGTGCCCAGGATGGAGCTCTTGCCGTTGCCGGCCAGGTTGTATTCCTGGGTCTGGACCTGGTCTTCGCCGAACTTCTCCTTGGCAGCCTTCTCGGTGTAGCCAACGGTGGCGATCTCGGGCTCGGAGTAGGTGACCTTGGGGATGTTGATGTCCTCGACGACCACCGGCTTCAGGCCGGCGATTTCCTCGGCCACGAAGATGCCCTGCTGGTAGCCGCGGTGTGCCAGCTGAACGCCGGGGACGATGTCGCCGACGGCGTAGACGTTGCCGACGCCGGTGTGGAGGCGCTCGTCGGTGATGACGAAGCCGCGGTCGATGGTGATGCCCGCTTCCTCATAGCCGAGGTTCGCGGTGACGGGGCCCCGGCCGACGGCGACCAGCAGCAGGTCGGCTTCGAACGTCTTGCCGTCCACCAGGGTGACCTTGACGCCGTCGTCGTTCTGCTCGACGCCCTGGAAGAACACGCCGGTGGAGAACTTGATGCCGCGCTTCTTGAAGGCACGCTCGAAGTTCTTCACGATCGTGGCGTCCTCATTGGGAACGAGGGAGGGGAGGCCTTCGACGATGGTGACGTCCACGCCGAACGACTTCCAGACCGAGGCGAACTCGACGCCGATGACGCCGCCGCCCAGGATGATGGCGCTCTTGGGGATGTAATCCATGGTGAGGGCCTGGTCCGACGTAATGACCTTGCCGCCGATTTCCAGGCCGGGCAGGGTGCGGGAGTAGGAGCCGGTTGCCAGGACGATGTTCTTGCCCTTGTAGGCGGTGCCGTTCACGACGACGGTGTCGGTGCCCTGCAGCTTGCCTTCACCCTCGATGACGGTGATGCCCTTGGACTTGATGAGTCCCTGCAGGCCCTTGTACTTGCCGGCGATGATGCCGTCCTTGTACGCGTTGACAGCGTTGATGTCGATGCTGTCCAAGGTGACGTTCACGCCGTACTTGGCGGAGTCACGGGCGTGGTCGGCGAGCTCTGCAGAGTGCAGCAGGGCCTTGGTGGGGATGCAGCCGTTGTGGAGGCAGGTGCCGCCCAGCTTGCCCTTCTCCACGAGGCCGACGGTGAGGCCGAGCTGTACCGCACGCAGGGCCGCAGCGTATCCGCCGCTGCCGCCACCGAGTACCAGGATGTCGAATTCTTGCGCAGTTGCCTGATCGGCCACTAAAACGCTCCCTCGCGTGAACGATGACGCGTTCAGCGCGCATCATCTGGTCTTGGAACTTGCACTGCCGTGATTATGTCAGCAGGGCAACTCTCTTGCATTTGTGACTACCGTGGTTCACCTTAGCGAACCACCTATCCATGCTCCACCTTGGCACTGCGTTTGTGGAGCGCTTGTGTCCAGTGTCACGCGGCTCTGTGGCACAGGAATCACCTGGCCGCAGGGCCGCGTGGCACGGGGGCTGCAGCCGTTCTCAGGCGGCGGCCAGGATGTCCTCCACGTAGGCCACCAGGGTCCGGACAGTGCATCCGGTGCCCTGCTTGTGCGTGTAGCCGTACGGGCTCCCGTTATTAAAGGACGGTCCCGCGATGTCGATGTGCGCCCAGGGGATCTGTTCGCCTGCCTTGTCCTTACCCACGAACTCACGCAGGAACACGGCTGCGGTCATCATCCCGCCGTGCCGTTCGCCGATATTGGCCAGGTCCGCCACCTGGGAGTCCAGCGTGGGGCGCAGTTCCTCCGGCAGGGGCATGGGCCACACCAGCTCGCCCGCACGGTCCGCCGCCTCCTTGAGCGCACCGGTGACGCTGTCCGAACCCATGACGCCGGCGGTGCGGTTGCCCAGTGCGATCAGCTGCGCGCCGGTCAGGGTGGCCACGTCGATGATGGCGTCGGGGAGTTCGCGGCTGGCAGCGACGATGCCGTCGGCCATGACCAGACGGCCTTCGGCGTCGGTGTTGAGGACTTCCACGGTCTTGCCGCCGTACATGGTCAGGACGTCGGCGGGGCGTGAGGCGCCGCCGCCGGGCATGTTCTCGGCAATGCAGAGCCAGGCGGTGGCCTTAACCGGCAGGCCCAGTCCGGCGAGGGCCAGGACGGTGTTGAGGACGACGGCGGCGCCTGCCATGTCGCTCTTCATGTCACCCATGTTCAGGGCCGGCTTGAGCGAGATCCCGCCGGTGTCGAACGTGATGCCCTTGCCAACGAGCGCGATCTTTGCGGTTGCCTTGGCGGGGGCGTACTCGACCTTGACCAGGCGGGGCTGGCGCGTGGAGCCCTTGCCCACGCCCATGATGCCGCCGAAGCCTTCCTTTTCCAGGCGCTTCTCATCCCACACGGTGACCTTCACGGGCAGGCCCTTGGCCAGGTCCTTGGCTGCCTCTGCGAAGGATTCCGGGTACAGATGGCTGGGCGGCGTGTTGACCAGGGAGCGGGTCTGGTTCACGGCCCTGGCAACCAGTCCGGCACGCTTGAGGGCGGCTTCGAGCTCTGCGCTGCCAGCGAGTTCGGTGAAGATCATCGCGTTGCGGACCGGATCCTTGAGCCCGTCCGTTGAGGACCGGAACTCGGTGAAGGAGTAGGCGCCCAGCGCGGCACCCTCGGCGACCGCCGCCACGTCCTGGACGCCCGCCGTCGGGAATGCCAGGGTGACCGTGGCCAAACCGGCCAGCTGCCGCACGGCCGACCCCGCTGCCCTCCGAAGTGCCTCACCTGTGAGCGCCCCCGCAGCGGGGACCTTTCCGACGCCGGCCAGGACCAGGATGCCGGCACCGGTCTCGGGCAGGCCCGGCAGGCGGACCAGCTGGTCTGCAGCGCCGGTCACTCCGAGTGCCTTAAGTGAGTCTGCGAGTGCCTCTGCGGACTTTGCCGTCAGCGGGTTCTCCAGCAGGACGGGGCCGTCAGTTCCCTGCCCCACCCCGATGACCACTGCGTCGCTGGGGCTCTTCTTCAGGTCCCGCGAGACGGTACTAAGGTTGACTTCAGTATTCTTGACCACAGGGATGAGTCCTCAATTCTCGAAACGTTCGGGCAGGGATGCATGTTGGGCGCGCTGCCATAATGGCCCGGATCCGGCCGTTCCGGACGGTCACGGGGTGGGTTCAGGCCCGGCTGGCAGGCCAGTTCCGATCGTAGCCCTTCCCCGGCGCAGCATGGGAATTTCCTGAGAGGTGCGCCACACCGGCCCGAGGAATGCCGGGTGCCCGTGCAGCGTTATGAATGATGTCCACCCGCACCCCTGAAAGGAACATGCCGTGCTTGAACGGATTTCCGGCTCCCTGCTGGACCCCGACGCGCTCTATGCCAGCAACATCGAGCTGTTCCACAGCCCCGACCTGCAGGGGTTGAACCTGGTCATGGGTTTCACCGGGTTTGCCGACGCCGGCCACGTGGTGAAGCAGATCAATGCGGAACTGCTGGATTCCCTTGATGCCCAGCCGGTCGCGGTCTTCGACGCGGACCAGTTGATTGACTACCGGTCCCGGCGGCCGCACCTGAGCTTCGTTGAGGACCACATCGAGGACTACCAGGAGCCCCGGCTGGCCCTCTACCGCCTGGTGGACGGGCTGGGGAAGCCGTTCCTCCTCCTGGCCGGCTTCGAACCGGACCTGCAGTGGGAACGTTTTGCCCGTGCCGTGGTGAACATCGTGGAGAAGCTGGACGTCAACCTGGTCACCTGGATCCACTCCATTCCGATGCCCGTGCCGCACACCCGGCCCGTGGGCGTGACGGTTCACGGAAACCGGCCTGAGCTGATCGAGGGCATTTCGGTATGGAAGCCCACCGTCGAAGTTCCTGCCGCCGTCGGCCATATCCTGGAGCTGCGCCTCGTGGAGGCCGGACGCAACGTCGCCGGGTACGTCATCCACGTCCCGCACTACCTGGCTGAAGCTGAATACCCCACCGCCGCCGTCGCCGGCCTGGAATACCTGGGCGCTGCGGCGTCCCTCATGCTGCCTACCGACCGGCTCCGCGAATCGGGCCGCGAGGTCAGCCGCCAAATCGCCGAGCAGATCGAGGCCTCCGAGGAGGTCCAGCAGGTGGTGTCCCGCCTCGAAACCCGCTATGACGAGAAGGCAGACGGCATGGTGCGGCGCTCGCTCCTGGCCAACGAAAACGACGAGCTTCCCGACGCCGACGACCTCGGTGCCGCCGTGGAGGCTTACCTGGCCAGGGAGAACCCCGGGCAGTAGCGCGGCGTCACAGCATCCGCGGGGGCGCCCGCGGGCCGGGCATAATGAAGGAGTGACTGCACCCCGCGCCTGGCTTATCTGGACCATTGGAATTTTCGGGTACCTGGTTGCCGTGGCGCAGCGGACATCGTTTGGTGTGGTGGGCCTGGAGGCGACCGAGCGGTTCCACGCCACCGCCTCTGCCATCTCCTTCTTTACCGTCCTGCAGCTGCTGGTCTACGCGGGTCTCCAAATCCCCGTGGGACTGCTGGTGGACAGGTTTGGATCGCGGGCCATGATCGCCGGCGGTGCGGTCCTGATGGGACTCGGACAGCTGCAGCTCGCCTTTGCCGAAAGTATCCCCGGCGGAGTCCTGGGCCGCGTGCTCGTGGGCGCCGGCGACGCCATGACCTTTATCTCCGTGATCCGGCTCATTCCGCTGTGGTTCGCCCCCGCCCGCGTGCCCTTGGTCACCCAGCTGACAGGGATGTCCGGGCAGCTGGGGCAGCTGTTCAGTGTCCTGCCTTTCGCGCTGGTGCTGCACCTGTCCGGATGGACCCCGGCCTTCCTGATGCTGGCAGGAATGTCCGCTCTCGCCGTCGTACTTGTCGTCCTGATGCTGCAGGACGCGCCGCCGGGCAGCGAACGGCCGCACGCCCGGCAGGGGCTCAGGGCCACCGGGGCATCACTTGCCCGTGCCTGGCGCCAGCCCGGCACCCGACTGGGCATGTGGAGCCATTTCACCATCCAGTTTTCGGGCACAGTCTTTGCCATGACCTGGGGCTATCCGTTCCTGATCTCCGGGCAGGGCCTGGATGCCGGAACCGTTGCCGCCCTGATGGCGCTCTACGTTGCGGCCGCCATGGCCGTGGGCCCCTTCATTGGACGTTTCGTTTCGCGGCACCCGCTGCGCCGTTCCACCATGGTGCTGCTGATAGCCGGGGGAACCGCCGCTGCGTGGGCCGCCGTGCTGCTGCTGCCGGGCCGTGCCCCGCTGTGGCTGCTGGCCGGCCTGGTGGTGGTGCTCGCGATTGGCGGCCCGGGGTCCATGATCGGCTTCGACTTCGCCCGGACCTTCAATCCCGCGCACCGGATCGGCACCGCCACCGGGATCGTCAACGTTGGCGGCTTCATCGCGGCCCTGGTGTCGATCTTCCTGATCGGCCTGGTGCTCGACGTCCTCTACGCTTCCGGGTTCTCCCAGGGGGTGCTGTACGGCCTGGACCCCTTCCGGCTGGCACTGAGCGTCCAGTTCCTGGTCCTTGCTTTCGGCGCCGCCGCCATCCTCGCCTCACGGCGGAAGGTGCGCCGCCAGATGGCGGCACAGGGGATCGTGGTGCCGCCGCTGCGCAGCGCGCTGGCCCGCCAGCGCCGCGAAATCCTGGCGCGCCGCCGCCAGACAACGCCCAGCGACGACTGACTGCTCCTGCACAGGCCGCGTTTGATGCGGGCTGGACCAGCATGGGTCCATGGGCGGCCGGACTTGTCCACATACGGCCGGGACTCCCTTACGCTGTGCCGCGTCCGGACAAAGGCTGGAGCCATGACAGCTTCAGAACGATTAACAGTCCGCGGACCGGAAGATATTCTCAGTTTCATTCCACATTCCCTGGGGTACTGGCCTGCCTCCAGCCTGGTGGCCATCACCCTCCACGGCACGAGACTCGGCGCCACCCTGCGGCTCGACCTCCCGGGCCCGGATATCCAAGCAGACCCCGCCGGTTTTGCCGGCGCCGTCCGGAGTTACCTGGAGTCCGACCAGGAGGCTGACGGCTCCTTGCTGGCCGTCTTCACCAGCGACGCGATGATGGCTCCGCCATCGGCGTACCACCGCCTGGTCCTGGTGGTGCAGTCAGTCCTGGGCCGGGCCGGGATGCCCGTCCGGGACGCCTGGTTCGTGGGGGAGAAGTACTGGCGTGACGCACTGTGCGCCGATCCTTCGTGCTGCCCGCTTCCGGGGCGCCCGGTGCAGCAGATCCGGGACAGCACGCTGAACACCGAAATGGTGTACAGGGGCAGCAGCGTCGGCCCGGCTCCGGCAGCAGGCCCGCCGGCAGCGGCCGTCCCCGCCATCCACCGTGCAGCTGTCCTTCAGGCGCAGGCCGGCTGGGAGGAAGAGCTTGGCAGGCTCTCCGGGAGCAGGCAGCAGTTCAATGCCGTGCTCGACTTCTGGGAGATGCTGCTGGAGCGGACCGGGTCCGGGCCGTGGATCCCGGACGTTGAGCGGGACGCCTTCCTCAGGGCCACCCTGCTCTGCCACACCTGGCGTGATGCCGTGCTGGTGATGGCAGCCGCCGGCAGGACCGCCGCGGCGGCCGGGGCCGTCCACTTTGGTGTCTTTGAGGACCCGACGGGCGACGGCATTGACGCCTCCGTGGTGCCGTTGCCGCTGGTGCCGCCGGCAGCAGGTGCGCGCCGGAATCCGAGGGGAGGCCGGGCAGGGGCCGCTTCGGCAGGGCCCGCGGCGCTCCGTCCACGGGTGCCGCTTCCCGCACGGGGAACAAGGGCACGCGCCGAATCCGTTCCCGCAGGCTACGGAGAGGTCCTTATGGGCATGGCACCCGAGGTTCCCGATTGGGAGGCCCTGGAAGCATTGGACCGGGTCCTTGGGCAGTTGGCTGCCTTGGGCGGGCCTGCGGCCGCGGCAGCCCTGACGCTTCGGGGCTGGGTCTCGTGGTGCCGGGGCCGCGGCTCGTACTCGGCTGCCTACCTGGGGCAGGCCCTTGAGCTTGAGCCGGGCTACCGGCTGGCGGAACTACTGCTGGACCTCGTGGGCAGAGGAACCCTTTGCGGCTGGGCTGCGCGGAAAGACGCGGCCTGGCAGAAGTTCCGGGAGGTCCCGGCCGGGGAGTGAGCGGAGCCGTATCCTGCCGGCACGGAGATATCCACCCATGGAAGGGGCGCGCGGCCGCGCGGCGCGGCGGCACTGTCAGCGGCACCATGCGGGGCAGGAGTAACGGATGGCGGCAGGAGAGGCCGGATCCGGGCAAATCATGAGACAATGGATGCCGAGACCCGGTTGGGTCCGTGTACCGAGTGCTTGTAAGCGGTCCCGCAAGGGAACATTACAGCCGCTCCGGGAGTTGTCTTAAGTGACTCTGCCGGCCGTGGTGGCGCTTGGTTTTCATCACGGACTTGACAGGGTCATAGTGGTGTTGCCCGTATGGTGATTCCACAGACCACCGCTAGAAAGGTTTTCTGTGACCCCGTCTTCCACGAAGAAGGATTCCGCCGCCCAGGATGTCTTGTCCCCTGAGGAGAAGCAGGCCGCGACCAATGCCAAGCGGGCAGCCACACGTGCTGCCAACAAGGCTTCGGCAGGCGAGGCTGCAGCGGACGGCAAGCGCGAGCCCAAGAAGCGTGGGCCCAAGCCCGGCGCCAAGGCTGCAGCAGCGGCCGCGGGAAAGTCCGCCGGTGACACCGACTCGGATGAGGTCGAAGAAGTCGAGGAAGACCTCGACGTCCTCGAAGGGCCGGACGCAGTAGAGGATGCCGATACCGAGGCCGATCCCGTCAAGGGTGCAGCCGGCAGTGGCAAGGGCTTTGTCTACTCCGACGCGGACGACGACGACGCCCCGGTGCAGCAGGTCATGTCTGCCGGTGCCACGGCCGACCCCGTCAAGGACTACCTGAAGCAGATCGGCAAGGTGGCACTGCTCAACGCGGAGCAGGAAGTGGACCTGGCACTGCGGATCGAAGCCGGGCTGTTTGCCGAGGAGAAGATCGCCGCGGACGACGGATCCATGGACCCGAAGTATAAGCGCGAACTCGAATTCATCATCCACGACGGCAAGCGCGCCAAGAACCACCTGCTCGAGGCCAACCTCCGCCTGGTGGTCTCGCTCGCCAAGCGCTACACCGGCCGCGGCATGCTGTTCCTGGACCTCATCCAGGAAGGCAACCTGGGCCTGATCCGCGCTGTCGAGAAGTTCGACTACACCAAGGGTTTCAAGTTCTCCACGTACGCCACGTGGTGGATCCGCCAGGCCATCACCCGCGCCATGGCTGACCAGGCCCGCACCATCCGTATTCCGGTCCACATGGTCGAGGTCATCAACAAGCTCGCCCGTGTGCAGCGCCAGATGCTGCAGGACCTGGGCCGCGAACCCACGCCCGAAGAACTGGCACTGGAACTGGACATGACCCCTGAAAAGGTTGTCGAAGTCCAGAAGTACGGCCGTGAACCGATCTCGCTGCACACCCCGCTGGGCGAGGATGGCGACTCCGAGTTCGGCGACCTGATCGAGGACTCCGAGGCCGTTGTCCCCGCCGACGCCGTGAGCTTCACCCTCCTGCAGGAGCAGCTGCACTCGGTGCTGGACACCCTCTCCGAGCGCGAGGCCGGCGTGGTTGCCATGCGCTTCGGCCTGACCGACGGACAGCCGAAGACTTTAGACGAAATCGGAAAGGTCTACGGCGTGACCCGCGAGCGGATCCGCCAGATCGAATCGAAGACCATGTCCAAGCTGCGCCACCCCTCCAGGTCGCAGGTGCTGCGGGACTACCTGGACTAAGTCCCCGCAATGGCCAGGCAGGGGCCGTCCGGGACTCACTGAAAAGTGGGTCCCGGACGGCCCCTGCTGTTTCGCTCTGTTGTCTCCTGGTCTGCAGCGCCATGTCCCGTGCGGGCCGGGCCCAGTCCGGCCAGGGGTCCTTAAACGCCTGCGGGACCCCTCCGAATGGAAGAGTCCCGCAGGGTCGTTGTTACCGATGCCTCATCTAGTCGATTTCCACGGCAGCTTTCTCGTGAAGCTTTCCCGTCTCGTCGTGCCAGTCGGAGCTCAACGGCTTGAGCGTCGCTTCGACTGCACGGGCGTGGTGGCCGCAGAACAACAGCTCCCCGCCGGAGGACTCGAGTACAACCCGGACATATGCCTGGGCTCCGCAACGATCGCACCGGTCCAGTGCGTTGAGCGTGCGGTCTGCCACTGCTGTTGTCATGTCGGCCTCCTTAGTAGATCAGTACATCTATATAACCAGCATTCGTATCCAATCCATCGCAAGGATGGGGCAAGTTCGCTGTGCGCGTATCCGCAAGGTTCGGTCAAGAACTTCCCAGTTCCGCCCGCCACCACGGTCCGTGGCGCGCCGCACACCGGGCGGCGGGTGTGGCAGACGGTTCTGCCCGCTGCAGCGGACTACCCTAGAAGGTGCGGTCCCAGCGCCGCATCGACGTCCCTGAAGGAGTTCATCACCAGTGGCACCAAGCTCTGAGTACACCGCCCGGCACCTTTCCGTCCTGGAAGGCCTCGAAGCCGTCCGCAAGCGCCCGGGCATGTACATCGGCTCCACCGACTCGCGCGGCCTCATGCACTGCCTCTGGGAAATCATCGACAACTCCGTGGACGAGGCCCTGGCCGGGTTCGGCCACGACATCCGGATCATCCTGCACGCGGACAACTCCGTGGAAATCCACGACGACGGCCGCGGCATCCCCATCGACAAGGAGCCAAAGACGGGGCTCACCGGCGTCGAAGTGGTGTTCACCAAGCTGCACGCCGGTGGCAAGTTCGGCGGCGGGTCCTACACGGCCTCCGGCGGCCTGCACGGTGTGGGCGCATCGGTGGTCAACGCCTTGTCCTCGCGCCTGGACGTCGAGGTGGACCGGGGTGGCAAGACTTACAGGATGTCCTTCCGCCGCGGTGAGCCCGGCCGCTTCAAGGACACGGGGTCCCGCCTGGATCCGGCAGCTCCGTTCACGCCGTTCGTCAACGACTCCGTGCTGGACGTGGTGGGCAAGGCCAAGCGCGGCGTGACCGGAACCCGGATCCGCTACTGGGCTGACCGGCAGATCTTCACCCCCGATGCCAAGTTCTCTTACGAGGACCTGGTTGCCCGCGCACGCCAGACCTCGTTCCTGGTGCCCGGCCTCAAGCTGACCGTCCGGGACGAGCGCAGGGTCCCCGGGACCCCGGGTGAAGCAGGTCCCTTCGAAGAGGTTTTCCACCACGACGGCGGCATCTCCGAGTTCGTCGAGTTCCTTGCGGCCGATCCGGCCGTCACGGACGTTTGGCGGCTTCACGGTTCCGGAAAGTTCAAGGAGACGGTCCCGGTCCTTGATGAGCGCGGACACAGCCAGCTGGCCGAGGTCGAGCGCGACTGCGAGGTGGACGTGGCGCTCCGCTGGGGGATCGGCTACGACAGCTCCGTGCGGAGCTTCGTGAACATCATCGCCACCCCGAAGGGCGGCACCCACCAGTCCGGGTTCGAACAGGCCCTGATCAAGACCTTCCGGAAAGCCGTGGAGGCCAACGCCCGGAAGCTCAAGGCCGGCAACGACAAGATTGAAAAGGACGACATCTTCGCCGGCCTGACGGCCGTGCTGACCGTCCGGCTCGCCGAACCGCAGTTTGAAGGCCAGACCAAGGAAATCCTGGGAACCAGCGCCGTCCGCGCCATCGTGACCAAGGTGGTGGAGCGCGAAATCTCCGCCAAGCTGTCCTCCAGCAACCGGAACGACAAAGCCCAGTCGGCGCTGCTGTTGGAGAAGATCGTCAACGAGATGAAGTCCCGCATCTCGGCGCGCGTGCACAAGGAGACCCAGCGGCGCAAGAACGCGCTGGAAACTTCCTCCATGCCCACCAAGCTTGCCGATTGCCGGACGGACGACGTCGGGCGTTCCGAACTGTTCATCGTGGAAGGTGACTCCGCGCTGGGCACGGCCAAGCTGGCCCGTTCCTCGGACTTCCAGGCGCTGCTGCCCATCCGCGGCAAGATCCTGAACGTCCAGAAGGCCTCGGTGGGGGACATGCTCTCCAACGCCGAGTGTGCCGCCCTGATCCAGGTGGTCGGGGCAGGTTCCGGCCGCAGCTTCGACATCAGCGCCGCCCGCTACGGCAAGGTGATCCTCATGACCGACGCCGACGTGGACGGCGCCCACATCCGGACACTGCTCCTGACCCTGTTCTTCCGCTATATGCGGCCGATGATCCTTGAGGGCAGGGTTTTCGCTGCGGTGCCGCCCCTGCACCGGGTGGAGGTCATCAACGCCGGCCAGAAGGCCAACGAGATGATCTATACCTACTCCGAGGCCGAGCTCCACGTGTTGCTGGCCCGCCTGGCGAAGGAGGGCAAGCGGTACAAGGAGCCGATCCAGCGGTACAAGGGCCTGGGGGAGATGGACGCCGAGCAGTTGGCCGAGACCACCATGGATCCGCGGCACCGTACCCTTCGCAAGGTGGGGATCGAGAATGCGCAGCAGGCTGAGGAGATTTTCGACCTGCTGATGGGCTCGGACGTGTCGCCGCGCAAGGACTTCATCATTGCCGGCGCCTCCAGCCTGGACCGGGAGCGTATCGACGCCTGACCGCCGCCGGTTTTCGCGAGGCTGAACCACCGGGAGGCAGCGCGCGACGGCGGCGCCTCAGCCGAGCAGTCCGGGAACCACCAGCAGGGCGGTAGGCAGCGCCAGCAGGAGGATGCAGCCGGCCAGCACGGCGCTGCGGACAGCGGCAGGAAGCTGGGGCTGCGGCGTCAGGAGACGGCTGACCCGGGAGGCAGCCGTCCGGACCGCATCCGAGCCCGGGCCGCCCGATGCCGCCTCGAGGCCCGAAAGGGCAAGGGTAGGGGACGACGGCCGGATGTCGCCGCCCCCGGAGTTGCCCGCCGAACCGCTGGCCACAATGGCGATGGCCTTGATGAGCGTCGCTTTGCTTTCCGTCCGAAGGGCGACGTCGTCGGCCAGCATCTCGATCAGCGAATTCACCGACTCCTGCGCAAGCCGGGTGGTGGGCAGCCAGGGGAGGGCCTGCCGCCAGGCCGCGAAGGCCCACAGGAGCAGGTGGTGCCGCTGGCTCAGGTGGGCGTTCTCGTGGATGAGGACGGCACGAAGCTCAGCCGGTTCAAGGGCAGCCATCAGGCCATCCGACAGTACGGTGACCGAGCGGGCGCCTCCCGGAAGGCAGTAGGCAACAGGGGAGTCGTGGCTGATGACCAGAGTTCCGGCGTCCTGGCCTGACGGGGAAGCCAGGATGGCGAGCAGTTCGCGGTGCCGGCGCCGCTGCCGCTGGATCTTGTAGTACGTCAGCAACAGGGTGAAGACCAGGTGGGCCGTGAGCAGGGCGGCAGCGGACAGGGCAAAGATATGCCAGAACCCCAGCGCCGTGGTGGGGGCATTGAAGAGCACCATGCCGGCAAGGGCGCGCAGCCCCGCGATGAGGTTGTCACCCACAGGTTCCAGGCCGTAGACCAGCATGGCGCCGATCATGGAGAGACCACCTGCGAGTGCGATCGCCTGCCACAGCAGCATGGCCGTGAAGGGCGACCTGGCCGGCCATTGTGCCCGTGACAGGAGGATTGGCACCGGCCACGCCAGGATTATCGCAAGGACCGCCAGCAGGTATGAGGCCCAGAACATGGTGTGCTAGAGATGACCCAGCAGTTTGCGCAGCGTTTCGGCTTCACCTTCGGAGACAGACCCGATGAAGCGGGCCAGCACGGCCTCGCGGTCCGGGGCCGACCCAAGGACCTCATGCATGAGTTCGGCGGTGTGGTCTGCACGGCTGGACACTGCCTGGTACCGGTGCGGGCGGGTGCCGCGTTCGCGTTCGACCAGGCCCTTCTTTTCCAGGCGGGAAAGTACGGTAAGCACCGTGGTGACGGCGGGTTCCTTGCCTTCGTGGCCGGGGCCGCCCTGCGCCGCCGACGTGCGCGCCAACTGATCCCTCAGGGTATTGGCCGTAGCCGCTTCCTGGCCCGCCCAGAGCAGGTCCATCACTGCCCGTTCCAGTTCACCAAGACTAGCCATGTCACTTTTCCTTTTATTTCCCCGCACCGTGCGCTGTGCGCCAGGTGACGTCACGCGGTTGTTCAACTACACAACTAAATTTACCCCGAAAACGCCGAACCTTCTACATCGGGTAGAACATCTGGCGCGCCGCGCCCAGGTGGGCGATCCTAGGGAGGACGGTTGGTTTTCGTCCGCCGCCGACCATGTTCTACACTTTGTAGAAGTTACAGTTCTACGAAGCGTAGAAAACTGCATTGGCTAACAGTAGGGACTGCCATGGACGCCTTGGAAATCGCACGCTGGCAATTCGGCATCACCACCGTCTACCACTTCATGATGGTGCCGCTGACCATCGGCCTGGGCCTGGTGGTCGCCGTGATCCAGACGGCCTGGTACCGCACCGGCAAGCCGGAGTACCTGCGCATGACCAAATTCTGGGGAAAGCTTTTCCTCATCAACTTCATCATGGGCGTTGCCACCGGCATTGTGCAGGAGTTCCAGTTCGGCATGGCCTGGAGCGAGTACAGCCGCTTCGTCGGTGACGTCTTCGGCGCCCCGCTGGCCCTCGAGGCCCTCCTGGCCTTCTTCGTCGAGTCCACCTTCCTGGGCCTGTGGATCTTCGGGTGGAAGCAGCTCAAGCCCGCCATCCACCTTGCCTGCCTCTGGGTGGCCGTCGTCGGCTCGGCGCTGTCCGCCTACTTCATCATCGTGGCCAACAGCTGGATGCAGCACCCGGTGGGCGTGGAAATGATCAACGGCCGGCCCGTCATGACCGACGCCTGGGCCGTGTTCACCAACAACACCGCCCTGGTTGCCGTACCGCACACCCTGTTCGGCGCCCTCGCCGTGGCGGGCGGCTTCCTCCTGGGCATCGCCTGGTACCACCTGTGGCGGAGGCGGCACGACGGCGTCGACACCGTAGGCGCCGACGGCCGGATCATCCCCGGCGAAGACGCCAGCATTTCCGGCCGCGACCGGGCCGACTACAAGGTGTGGATCCGGTCCCTGCGCATCGGTGCCGTGGTGGCCATGATCTCCTTTGCCGGCACCGCCGTCACCGGTGACCTGCAGGGCAAGCTCATGTTCCAGCAGCAGCCCATGAAAATGGCCGCGGCAGAGGCTGCGTGCCACGACGGCACCGGCTTCTCCGTCCTGAGCGTCGGCAACGTGGGCTCGAAGAACTGCGACGACGTCGTGGCAGTGATCGAGGTCCCCGGCATCCTTTCCTTCCTGGCCAAGGGTGACTTCACCACCGAGGTGAAGGGCGTCGACAGCCTGCTGCCCGAGTACAAGGAAAAGTACGGAACCACGCTCCCGGACAACCCGATCTACGGGGACCGCGCCGGCCAGGAGATCCAGTACGTACCCGTCATGGAAGTCACCTACTGGGGCTTCCGGATGATGATCGGCTTCGGCGGCCTCGCGGCGCTGGCTGCGCTGGTGGCACTCTGGATAACCCGCAAGGGGACGGTGCCGGAATCCCGGTGGCTGATGCGCCTGGCAGTGTTTGGCATCCTTGCACCCTTCGGTGCCAACGCCGCCGGCTGGATCTTCACCGAGATGGGCCGCCAGCCGTTCGTGGTGGCACCCAATCCCGACCCGAGCGGCATCGACCAGGTGTTCATGTTCACCGCCGCCGCCGTATCACCCGGTGTGTCCGCAGGGGAGCTGATCGCCTCGCTGGTGGCCCTGACCGCCGTCTACGCCGTCCTGCTGGTGGTGGAAGTAAAACTGCTGGTCAAGTACATCCGCGGCGGTGTGGTCTCCGCTATGCCGGAACTCGGCCACGCCCCGGTGGACGAGAACGAGGATGAAACCCCGGGCCCAGGCGGCCCCAAGCCCGCCGACGACGTCCTGGCCTTCGCCTACTAGCAGAGGAAACACACAATGGAACTGCTGCCCACCATCTGGTTCATCGCCATTGCGGTGCTGTGGACCGGCTACCTCTTCCTCGAAGGTTTCGACCTGGGCGTAGGGATGCTGATGAAGCTCTTCGCCCGCAACAACACCGAACGCCGCGTTCTCCTGAACACCATTGGGCCCGTCTGGGACGGCAACGAGGTGTGGCTGCTGACTGCCGGCGGCGCCACCTTCGCGGCCTTTCCGCTTTGGTACGCGTCCTTGTTCTCCGCGCTCTACCTCCCGCTCCTGGTGGTCCTGCTCGCCCTGATCTTCCGCGCGGTGGCATTCGAGTACCGCGGCAAGGTGGACACCGACAGCTGGCGGAACCGCTGGGACTGGGCCATCGCGCTGGGTTCCTTCTTCGCCGCATTCGGCGTCGGCGCCGCCTTGGCCCTTACCACCACCGGGCTGCCGCTGAACGCCAACGGTGACCGCGAAGGCGGCCCCATGGCCTGGTTCAGCGGGTACGCCCTCCTTGGCGGCGCGGCAGTGGTGGGCTTCTCGCTCCTGCACGCGCTGGCATTCCTGGCACTAAAGACGGACGGGGATGTCCGGCACCGTGCCCGCCAGTGGTTCGTGCGGCTCCTGCCGGTCCTGCTGCTGCCCATCGCCGCATGGGCGCTGGCCATCCAGTTCATGGACGGGAAGCCCTGGACCTGGGCCGCCGTCGTCCTGGCCGTCGCCGCCGCCATCACTGCCTGGCTGCTGGCCCGGAAGGGCGCTGAAGGCAGGGCCTTCCTGGCCCTCGGCGGCTTCCTGGTGCTGGGCACGGCATCCATCTTTGGTGCGGTCTTCCCCGTGGTGCTGCCCTCCACGCTGGACAGCGCCTTCGACCTCACTGTCTCCAACGCATCCTCCTCGGACTACACGCTGGGGCTGATGAGCATCGTGGCGGCATTCGGCCTTCCCCTGGTGATTGCGTACCAGGCATGGACCTACTGGGTGTTCCGCCGCCGGGTAAGCACCGCGCACATCCCGGAAGCCCACAGCTTCCTCCCGGCGGTCGCTGCCAGGGCCTTCACCACCAAGGGCTGACGTGCGGCCAACATTTCCCGCCGGTCCGTCCACCCGCTCGGCGATCTACTGGCTGGGACTCCTGGCGGCGCTCAAGGCCCTGTCCCTGGTCCTGATCGGCCAGGCAGTGGCATCGGTCCTGGCCGGACTCGTCGCCGGGAACCCGGCCTGGGGGAGCCAACTGACCGCCGGACTTGCCGGCGTCGTGCTTCGGTCCCTGACCGTCTGGGGCCAGGCCGTCGCTGCCCGCCGCGCTGCCCTGGGCGTGAAGGAGGAACTGCGCGCCGAACTGCTGGAGCGGGCACTGCGCACGGGTGTGCGCGGATCCGGCCCGGGCGACGGCGGGCTGGCGGTCCTTGCCACCCGCGGCCTGGACGCCCTGGACAGCTACTACACCCAGTTCCTTCCCGCACTGGTCAACTGCGCCGCCGTTCCGCTGCTGCTGGGGGCCCGGATCCTCTTCGCGGACTGGGTCAGCGCGCTGGTGATCGTGCTGACAGTTCCGCTGATCCCGGTGTTCATGGTGCTGATCGGCAGGTACACCGAGGACAGCGTGCGGGAAGCCCAGGCCACCATGGCGCGGCTGTCGGCGCACATGCTGGAGCTGGCCAAGGGCCTGCCGGTCCTGGTGGGGCTGGGACGTGCCACTGCCCAGCGGAAGGCCCTTGAGGAGATCTCGGAGGAGTACCGCTCCCGCACCATGGGCACCCTGCGCACTGCTTTCCTGTCCGCCCTGGCCCTGGAGCTCATAGCGACCATCTCGGTGGCAGTGGTGGCCGTCTTCATCGGTGTCCGGCTGGTGCATGGCGACATGCCGCTGGAAGCCGGCCTGCTGGTCCTCCTCCTGGCACCTGACTGCTACCTTCCGCTGCGGGAACTCGGCACCGCCCACCACGCCAGCGACGACGGCAGGGTCGCACTCGCGGAAACGGCCGCCGTGACCAGTGCCCCCGAGCCGGCACCGCTCCCGGCCGCCAAGGCCGGCAGGCCCGGTGCCCCGCTGGAAGTCACCGGACTGACCGTGACATACGCCGGGCGGTCCGCAACCGCCGTCGGGCCCATGACGTTCACCGCGCCGCTGGACAGGATCACGGCACTGGACGGCCCCAGCGGCGCCGGCAAGAGCACCGTCCTGGGCGTCCTTGCCGGGATCATCGGCCACGGTGGCGGGACCAGCGTCACCGGCTCCATCAGCGGGCTTGACCGCCGCTCCGTGGCATGGGTGCCGCAGCACCCGGTCATGGTGGCCGGAACCGTCCTGGACGAGGTACTGCTGTACCTGTCGCCTGACTCCGGCCACGGCCCGGACCGGTTCGCCGCCGAAGATGCCGCCCGCCGCTGCCTGGCACGTGCCGGAGCCGGGCACCTGGCCCCAAAGCACCAGGCGGAACTGAGCCCGGGTGAGCTGCGCCGCGTCGCACTGGCCCGCGGCCTGGCCAGGATCGAGGCCGGTGCCACCCTCCTGCTGCTCGACGAGCCCACCGCGCACCTGGATGACGCGTCGGCCGTGATCGTGGAGGACGCCATCCGGCGGCTCCGCGGCCAGGTCACGGTGGTCCTGGTGGCCCACAACCAGCGCACACGGCAGCTGGCGGACCTGCTGGTACCGGTGGCGCCTGCGGCCCGGACCCACGCAGCGGCCCGGCAGGACGACGCCGATGCCGCGTTGCTGCCGGCGGCCCCCGCCGGCGCCCCGCATGGAGCCAGCGCTGCAGACGGGGCGGCCACGGACCGCGCTTCGACGGACAACCCCGTCACACGGAACCCGGCCGTACGTGCCGCTGAAAAGGCTGCCCCCGGGGCCTTCCGCCTGCTGGCAGCACTCCTGGCTCCGGTGCGGGGCAAGTTCGCCGCCGCCGCCTTCGTCGGCACCCTGGCGGCCGTCTTCGCCGTCGTGCTTTCCGGCCTGTCCGGCTGGCTCATCATCCGGGCGAGCGAACAACCGCCCATCCTGTACCTGTTGACCGCCATCGTCGGGGTCCGGTTCTTCGGCATCGGCCGGGCCGTGTTCCGCTACTGGGAGCGGCTGCTGCTGCACGATGCCGTGTTCGCCGCACTCACCCGGCTCCGCGGCCGGCTCTGGGAGTCGCTGAGCCGGCGTGCCCTCTCGCTGCGCCGGCTGCTGCAGGGCGGTAACGTTCTGGGTACGGTGATTGACGACGTCGATACCGTCCGGGACCTCCTGCCCCGGGTGGTCCTGCCGCCCGCCACCGCGGTGGCGGTGTCCGTCCTGGCCGTGGCCGCCACCGGCGTCCTGGTACCGGATGCACTTCCCGCCGTGGCCGGTGCGGCCGTCGGCGGCCTGCTGCTGGCGCCCGCCGCGGCCTTGTGGGGCGACCGCAAGTCCGCTGCCGCCGAGCAGTCCCTGCGCTCGGGCGTGCTGCGCCGCGTCACCGCTGCCCTCGATGCCCGCGCGGAACTGCACGCCAACGGCGTGGCACCACGCGTGCTCGAGGCGCTGCTGGCGGAAGACCGGGACGCCACCCGCGCTTCGCGGCGCTCCGCCTGGGCGGACGGGCTGGGCCATGCCGTTGCCACAGCAGCCTGTGGGACGGCAGCCCTGGCTGCTGCCTGGCTGGCGGGGCCCGCAGTCCTCGCGGCCCAGGTGGCACCGGCGGCCGCCGCCGTGGTGGTCCTTCTCCTGCTTGCCCTGGTGGAACCCTACGCGGCGATGACGACGGCGGTGCGCCAGTACCCCGCCCTGCGGTCCGTCATGCGCCGGGTGGGGGAGTCCGGCGCCCTGGCGGCCGGCAGCGAACCACGCGGGGGCCTGCAGCCCGTTTCCCGCCGGGCCGGGGACACGCCGGGCGTTGAGCTCATGGACCTGGCAGCGGAATGGCCGGGCGGCCCCCCGGTCTTCTCCGGCATCACTGCTGTGGCAGTTCCCGGGCGCTGGCTGGCGGTCACCGGACCGTCCGGCTCCGGCAAATCCACTTTGCTGTCGGTGCTGCTGGGCTTCCTGCCGCCGGCATCCGGACAGGTCCGGGTCACCGGCCGGGCAGCGTGGTGCCCGCAAGAGGCCCACCTGTTCGATTCCACGATCAGGGGAAACCTGCTGCTGGGACGGCCGATCGAGGACGGCCCGGCGCCGGCGTCCGACCGCGAGCTGGAGGCGGTGCTTGCCGCCGTCGGCCTTTCCGCGCTGGTGGGCAGGCTGCCAGCCGGGCTGGACACCCGCATCGGCCCCGGCGGCGCCTTCCTCAGCGGCGGCGAGCGCCAACGCCTGGCTGTGGCCCGGACCCTGCTGACGGGGGCGGAAGTGATCCTGCTCGATGAGCCCACCGCGCACCTGGATGCGGAGTCCGCGGCCACCATGCTGGCGGACCTGCGCGCCGGACTGCGGGACCGCACCGTGGTGCTGGTGACCCACAACCCGGCCGACATCCAGGCCGGTGATGCCCGGCTGGAACTTTCGGAGCCGGCCGGACAGTCCAGGGGCTCCCTGGCGCCTTCCCGCTAAGCGCTGCCGGACGCGCTGCCGCCGCGGCTTCGGCGGCCAAGCGCGCTTCCGTCAGCCATCGACGTCGTGCAGGTGGTGGACCACGTCGTGCAGGAAGTACTGCGAGAGCGTCAGGACGGTGAACTCGGAGCCGTTGCTGCGCACGCCCTTGCGCCCCCAGTCCTCATCGGGGACGCCGGCGAAGGCTTCGGCGGCCTCGTGTCCCTCCGCTGCCAGCTCCGGACCCACCTCGGACGGGTCGGCGTTGGCGTAATCCTTCTCGATGGCCGTCCGGTCCTGGTCCCAGTCAGCGAAGCGGGCGTCATCCTCGGCGAGCATCAGGTTCAGCCTCTGGTTGAACAGGGTAAAGACGTCCCGCACATGGCACGCGTACTCCACCGCGGACCAGGTCTGTCCGTTCGGGCGCTCCGCCGCGTCCGGCCGCCGAAGGACGGCCAGCCAGCGGGGAATCATGCTTTCGACGCTTCCCGGAACCGTGGCGGGCGTGGCGGTTGGGGCATGGAAGTTGCACTCCGGGCAGGGCCGGGAGAGGACCCAGGTCCAGTCCTTGTCATCAGGCACGATAGGCATGGGAGCAGTCTAAGCTGTGCGGGCCAAAAGACTCTGGGCCGCAGGGAGCGTCCCGGCTAGCGTGGCCGCATGAGCCCGGAAGCGCGCAAGGACGCGCAAAGCATGGTGCAGCTGGCCGGCCTGACGAAGCGGTTCGGCCGGAACACGGCGCTCGACGACGTGACCCTTACCATTGGGTCCGGCGAGGTGTTCGGCTACCTGGGTCCGAACGGGGCAGGCAAGACGACCACCATCCGGCTGCTGATGGGAATGCTGCGGCCCACATCCGGAACGGCGTCCGTCCTGGGAATGGATACCTGGCGCGAATCCCGCGACGTCCACCGGGTGGTGGGCTACGTTCCCGGCGAGCCGGCGCTCTACGACCGCCTGACCGGCCACCAGCACGTGGCCTACTGCGCCCATCTGCGGCACCGGGACGACAGCGGGCGTGCGGCAGAGGTGGCGGACCGGCTGGAACTGGACCTGGGAAAACCGGCCCGCACGCTGTCACGCGGGAACCGGCAAAAGCTCGCCATCGTCCTCGCGGTCATGTCCAGGCCGCGGCTGCTCGTGCTGGACGAACCAACCAGCGGGATCGACCCGCTGGTGCAGCAGGTGTTCCACTCCATCCTGCGTGAACACACGGCCGGCGGCGGGTCCGCCCTGTTCTCCTCCCATGTCCTGGGCGAGGTGGAGCGCGTCGCAGACCGGATCGGGGTGGTCCGGGGCGGCAAACTGGTGGCGGTGGAGCGGCTGCAGGACCTGGCCGCCCGCTCCCTGCACCGGGTGCGGGCCAGATTCGCCGGCGACGTATCCGTGGCCGAGTTTACCGGCGTCCCCGGGGTACGGGACGTGCTGGTGGACGGCCGGACCCTGAGCTGCAACGCCCCGCAATCGGCCCTGGACGCCCTGCTGAAACGGGTCAGCGCCCGGGAGGTGGAGGACTTCGAATGTTCCGAGGCCCCGCTGGAGGAGACGTTCCTGAGCTATTACGGGATGGAGCGGGCGGACGGCAGAGCTGCGCCCGGCCCAGCGGAACGCGCGGCCGGAGCGGTGGTGCACCGTGCTGGCTAGCGTCCTGCTGAAAACGCTCCGGGACCAGGGCAGGCTGCTGGTCGCCTGGGCCGTCTCCCTGGCCCTTGTCGTGGCCATGTACGCAGCCGTCTGGCCCTCGGTGAAGTCCCAGCCCTCCATCAGCGCCTTCATCGAGCAGATGCCGGAGGCGTTCCGTTCGCTCTTTGCCACTTCCAGCGCAGACCTGTCCACCCCCACCGGGTACATCCAGGTGGAACTGCTGTCCTTCATGGGTCCCATCGCAGTCCTGATCTACGCCGTCAGCTCCGGTGCGGGAGCCATCGGCGGGGAAGAGGACCGCCACACCATGGACCTGCTGCTCGCCAACCCCGTGGGCCGGGGAAGGGTGGTGGTGGACAAGTTCCTCGCCATGGTGGCGGGCACGTTCCTGCTGGCGGCCGTCATGGGTCTGTCCCTGGTGCTTGAAGGCAACCTGGTGGACCTGGTCCTGCCGGCAGACAAGGTGGCAGCGGCCATGCTGCACCTGGCGCTCCTGGGCGTCGTGTTCGGGGCGCTCGCCCTGGCGTTGTCAGCGGCAACCGGTCGGACCGGGCTCAGCCGCGGCGTCCCTGCAGTGCTGGCGGTCCTGGCCTACATCGTCAATGCCCTGGCACCCATGGTGGACGTTTTTGACCGGATCCAGAAGGTCTCGCCGTTCTTCCAGTACATCGCCCACGACCCGCTCCGCAACGGCACCGCCTGGGACAGTGTGCTGGTATCTGCCGTGACCATCGCGGTGCTGGTGGCGCTCGCCGTCGCCGGATTCCGGCGCCGGGACGTCGCCGGCTGAGCCGGCCACGCCGCCGGCACTACTCCGCGGTGTCGCCGGCTGCGCCGCCGTCCATCCACGCCATGGCAGGGCCGACTGCTTCGACGGCCTGGGAGAGCGGGACGCCCGAGCCGTCGCGGCGGCCATGCTCCTGGGGCAGTGACCGCGCCACTCCTGCCGCGGAGGACGCCTTGGCCGGCCCGTGGCCCGCCCAGGCCAGCAGGAGCATGTCCTCGCCCTTGAGGAACCGGTGCGACCGGACCCCGGCAGTGGCGCGCCCCTTGGCCGGATATTCGGAGAACGCCGTGACTTTGGCCGTGCCCGGGGCAGTGCCCGGAAGGGCGCCGTTGGTCCCGGCGATGGTGACCACGACGGCGGCCTCATCCTGGGGCTGTACGGCACCAAAGAAAATCACCTGGTCACCAGCGGCGAGTTTGATTCCGGCCATGCCGCCGGCGGTGCGGCCCTGGGGGCGGACCACGGCGGCGGGGAACTTCAGCAGCTGGGCCTCCCGGGTGAGGAACACCAGTTCGGTGTCATCGCCGCCGGCGGGAGCGACTCCCACCACCACGTCCTTGTCCTTGAGGGTGATGACTTCCCAGTCTTCCCGGTTCAGCGGGTAGTCCGGCTGGACGCGTTTCACCACGCCCTGGGCGGTGCCGACGGCCAGGACTTCATCCAGCCGCACGAACGCCACCAGGGTTTCACCCTTCACCAGGGTGAGGAACTCCTTGGCAGGGACGCCGCCGGCCAGGTTGGGCAGGCCGGCCACGGGCGGCAGGACCGGCATGTCCATGACCTGAAGCCGCAGCATGCGGCCCTGCGAGGTGACCGCCGCGATTTCGCCGCGGGCCGACGTCTTGACCACCGAGGTGTATACGTCGTGCCTGCTCCGGGGGCCTGCCTCGGCGAGCGGTTCCTGGTTGCTGGTGCGTGCCACCTGCCCGGACGCGGTGAGGATGGCCCAGCAGGGGTCGTCAGCGATTTCCAGGGAGAGCGGGGCAGCCTTGCCCTTCTTGGCCCCGGCGAGCTCGGCGGCGGCGACGGTGGGGGACACGGCCTCGGACTCCAGGAGCACGGTGCGGCGCGGGGTGCCGTGTTCCTCGGCGATCGCGCCGAGTTCGTCGGAGACCACGGTGCGGAGCAGTTCCTCGGAGTCCAGGATGGCCTGCAGTTCCGCGATCTCGCGGCGGAGTTCGTCCTGTTCTTTTTCCAGTTCAATCCGGGAGTACTTCGTCAGCTGCCGCAGGCGGAGTTCAAGGATGTAGTTGGCCTGGACCTCGGTGAGGTCGTAGATGGACATCAGCCGCTCACGGGCCGCCGCGGCCTCGTCCGAGGACCGGATGATCTGGATGACCTCGTCGATGTCCACGATGGCGATCAGGAGGCCCTCCACCAGGTGGAGGCGGTCCTTTTTCTTGCCCAGGCGGAAGACGGTCCGGCGGCGGACCACGTTGATCCGGTGGTTGACGTAGACGCTCAAAAGGTCCACCAGGCCCAGCGTCTGCGGCTGCCCGTCCACCAGCGTGACGTTGTTGATGCCGAAGGAGTCCTCCATCGGCGTGTACCGGTAAAGCTGCTGCAGGACCGCGTTCGGGTTGAAGCCGTTCTTCAACTCGATCACCAGGCGCAGCCCGTGCTTGCGGTCTGTCAGGTCCACGATGTCGCTGATGCCGGTCAGCTTCTTGGCGTTGACGGCGTCCTTGATCTTTTCGATCACCTTTTCCGGGCCCACCATGTACGGCAGTTCGGTGACCACCAGGCCGGTGCGGCGTGCCGAGAGCTGTTCGATCTCCACCTTGGCCCGGGTCTTGAAGGATCCGCGCCCGGTGGCGTAGGCGTCGCGGATACCGTCCAGGCCCACGATCCGGCCGCCGCTGGGCAGGTCCGGGCCCGGGACGAACCGCATGAGGTCCTCCAGGGTGGCGTCGGGGTGCGCAATCAGGTGCCGGGCTGCGGAGATAACCTCCACCAGGTTGTGCGGGGCCATGTTGGTGGCCATGCCGACGGCGATGCCGGTGGCGCCGTTGACCAGCAGGTTGGGGAAAGCGGCGGGCAGGACGTCCGGCTGGGTCAGCTGGTTGTCGTAGTTGGGGACGAAGTCCACCACGTCTTCGTCCAGGTGGTTGGTGAGCGTGAGGGCGGCCGCAGCCAGCCTGGCCTCGGTATACCGCGGTGCTGCCGGGCCGTCGTCGAGCGAGCCGAAGTTGCCGTGCCCGTCGATCAGCGGCAAGCGCAGGGAGAAGTCCTGCGCCATGCGGACCATGGCATCGTAGATGGCGGCGTCGCCGTGCGGGTGCAGCTTGCCCATGACCTCGCCCACCACGCGGGCGCTCTTGACGTGGCCGCGGTCAGGGCGCAGTCCCATGTCGCTCATCATGTACAGGATGCGGCGCTGGACCGGCTTAAGCCCGTCGCGGGCATCCGGCAGGGCCCGGGAGTAGATCACCGAGTACGCGTACTCCAGGAAGGAGCCCTGCATTTCGGACGTCACGTCGATATCGACGATGTTTTCCGTGTAGCTGTCGTCCACGATGGGTTTTGAACTTTGCCGGCGGGCCATGGGGTTTGGTGAATCCTTCTGCGGTTACTGCGCAGCCTTGGGGTGTGCTGCGATAGTTTTTGGCTAGGCTAAGCCTATGGTGGATCAGCCCGGGGACGGCGAATATCCGGAACATTGGGAAGCCGATGTCGTCCTGCGTGACGGCGGGACAGCGCATCTGCGGCCCATCCACCCGTCGGACGCGGACGCCGTCCAGGCTTTCCATACCGGGCAGTCGCAGAATTCAATCTACATGCGGTTCTTTGCGTTCAAGGCCCGGCTGTCCGCCAAGGAGCTCAAGCGGTTCACCGAGGTGGACTACAAGGACCGGGTGGCGTTCGTCATCACCATCGGCGGCGAAATCATCGGCATCGGCCGCTATGACCGGCTCAGCGATCCCACCGAGGCGGAGGTCGCGTTCAACATCGCGGACTCCCACCAGGGGAGGGGTATCGGCTCCATCCTGCTGGAGCACCTTGCCGCCGCAGCGCACGAAAACGGCATCCGGAAGTTCACCGCCGAGGTCCTGCCGGAGAACCGCAAGATGCTGATGGTCTTCTCCGACGCCGGCTACGACGTCAAGCGCCACTTCGACGACGGCGTCGTCAGCCTCGAGTTCAACATTGACCCCACCGAAAAATCCCGTGCCGTGATGGAATCCCGTGAGCACCGCGCTGAGGCGAAGAGCGTCCGGGAGTTGCTGGCGCCGTCGTCCGTTGCCGTGATCGGTGCCAGCCGCCGGTGGGGGACCGTGGGTTACCAGCTGCTGGAGCACATCATCGAGGGCGGTTTCCACGGCCCGGTGTACGCCATCAATCCCGAGGCGCTGGAACTGGCGGGCATGTTGTCCTACGGCAAGCTCTCCGAGGTGCCCCAGCCGGTCCAGCTGGCCATCATCGCGGTGCCCTACGAGGAGGTCGCCGGCGTGGTGGAGGAGTGTGCGGCGGCCGGCGTCAAGGGTGTGGTGATCGCCTCCGCAGGCTTTACGGACGACGGCGAGCGCGGCCTGCTGCGCCAGCGCGCCCTGGTGCGGCAGGCCAGGGCCAACGGGATGCGGGTGATCGGGCCGGCCTCGCTGGGCATCGCCAATACCCACCCGGACGTGTCCCTGAACGCCTCCATGGCCCCGACGATGCCCCTGCGCGGGAGCCTGGGCCTGTTCAGCCAGTCGGCGGCCATCGGCGTCTCGCTGTACGCCGCCTCGAGCCGGCGGAAGCTGGGCCTGTCCAGCCTCCTCTCGGCAGGCAACCGGGCTGACGTCTCCGGCAACGACATGATGCAGTACTGGGAGGACGACGCCGACACCTCGGCCGTGGGCCTGTACCTGGAGTCGATCGGCAACCCGCGCAAGTTCTCCCGCATCGCACGGCGGCTGGCACGCACCAAACCGGTCATCGTGGCCAAATCCGACACCATGGGGCTCCGCCTGCCGCCGGGGCATGCCGTCCGAACCACGCAGGCGCCGGCGGGAGCGCTCGACGCCATGCTGCGCCAGTCCGGGGTGATCCGCGTCGAAACCGTTGAACAGCTGGTGGACGTGGCACAGGTGGTATCAGCCCAGCCCCTCCCTGCCGGGCCCGACGTCGCCATCTTCAGCAACTCCCAGGCCCTGGGCAACGTGGTGGCGGACAGTGCGGCCGCGCATGGGCTGGGAGTGGCGCAGGTGGTCTCCGGACTCGACCTCGACGCCGGCCAGTCCGTGGCCCTGCCCCTGCTCCGGAAGGCCCTCTTGGATGCCCTGGCCTCCGACGCCGTGCACGCCGCGGTCGCCGCCCTGCTGCCCGCGCGCGGCCTGACCGTCGACGCCGTGGCCGAAGTCCTCGCGGAATGCTCCGCAGCAGCCGGGAAACCGGTAGTGGCGGCGTTCACTGGGATCCTGGACCCCACCATCACCGTGGAGGGCCTGGTGGGAACGGAAGGCTGCACCGTTCCCTGCTTCTCCAATCCCGGTGCAGCCGTGGCCGCCCTCGCCGCCGTGGTCCGCTACGCGGAATGGGCCGCGCGCGACCATGGGCACTTCGTGGAACCCGACGGCTGCGACCCCCGCCAGGCGGCGGCTGAACTTGATGGACTGCTGGCGGACGTCAGCGGCGAGCAACTCAAGCAACTGGACCCGGCGGCAACGACTTCACTGTTGGGCCATTACGGCATTTCCGTCCTGCCCTCGGCACCGTTCACCACCCCGGATGAAGCCGTTGCCGCCGCCGACTCGCTGGGCTGGCCGGTGGTGCTCAAGACCACCGAGCCCGCCCTCCGGCACAGGCTGGACCTTGGCGGCGTGCGGCTTGGCATCGAGGACGCCGAATCGCTGCGCCTGAACGTGCTGCAGATGCGGCGTGCGCTCGCCGCCTACGGAAACCCGGCGCTCGAGGTCCAGGCCATGGCCCCGGTGGGCCAGGCGTGCACTTTCCGGGCCATCGAGGACCCGCTGCTGGGTCCTGTCATCTCCTTTGGCCTTGCCGGTGACGCCGTGAACCTCCTGGACGACTGGGCCCACCGCGTTCCACCGCTCTCCGCAGCGGACGTCCACGACTTCATCCGCGCGCCCAGGGCGTCCCGGAAGCTCTTCGGCTACCAGGGCCTGCCTGCCGTCGACGTGCAGGCCCTGGAGGATCTTGCCGGCCGGCTGGCGTGGATGAAGGACAACCATCCGGAGATTGCGCTGGTGGAATTCAACCCTGTCCTGTGCGGCCCGGCGGGTGCCACCATCCTTGCTGCCGACGTGCGGATTGGCAACGCCGCGCAGCGCACGGACAGCGCGCGCCGGGCGATGCTGGGCTGAGGCGGTTAGCAAGTGACCGGACGATCTGTGAAAATGGGGGCATGAGCTTCCAGCCTTCCGCTTCGGCGCCCGAAACGCCCGGCAACGAAAACCAGGCAGTCCGCCAGCACAGCTCACACAACCACGGAGTCCAGGGCCAAAGCCTGGAGGACGCGCTGCAAAAGGCCGGCTTCTACCCGCGCCTGGTGTCGGACGTCGTTGACGATGCACTCGACGGACGCGACTGCGTAGCCCACCTGGTGCACCTGGAAACCCACTTCGACCGGGCAGAAGTGCGCCGCCACATTACGGTCCTGGTCCTGACCGCGGACATGCTGGTCATCACCCATGTGGACGACCAGCAGTTGGACGAGGCAGGGGAGCAGATCGTGGCCCAGATCTCCACCGAGTCCGTTCCCGTTGCCCAGATCCGGTCTGTGGTGCTCAGCTACATGTACGCGCAGCCGCAGAATTACAAGCCCTCCGACCCCGTCCGGGAGCTGACGCTGTCCATCGCATGGTCGGGCGGCCAGCGGCTGGACATGGGCCCCGCCAGCTGCGGCGATCCGCAGTGCGAGGCCGACCATGGCTACACCGGAACCATTGCGCAGGAGGACATCGTGCTGCGCATCAGCGCCGAGGCGGACGGACTGCAGGCCGTACAGGACGCCAAGCTGTTTGCCCGGGCACTGCGTGCGGTCAACACCGGTTCCGCCGCTCCTGTATCGCACGCCCAGTCCATGGGGCCGCGGCCGCGGTCCGGGGTGTTCGGCAACCGGCTCAGCCGCGGGCACCAGCAGCGCTGATGCCCGACGACAGCCACCAAGCCGCAGTAACCACTGGACGCATTCCCGACCTTCCGCCTGCTCCCGCCTACGGGCACCGCTCCATCGCCGAGGTCCTGACCAGCGCAGCGGCAAGCCTTGGCGTGGACGGATTCACCAACACCCTTGGACTCCCGGTGGCCTCACGGGTCTGCGTGGTCCTGGCGGACGGCTTGGGCCGGAACCTCCTCAAGCAGAAATCCGCGCACACACCCTTCCTGCGCTCTGTGCTGCAGGCCGGGCAGGGCGACGTCCCGGTGTGGCTGGACTCCGCCTTCCCTTCCACCACAGCAGCGGCCCTCTCCAGCTTTGGGACCGGGCTTCCCGCCGGCCAGCACGGCATGGTGGGCTACGACGTCCTGGACCCCGGCCAGGACAAGGTGGTCAACCTGCTGGGGAACTGGGATCCCGGCGTGGATCCGTCAGCGTGGCAGCCCTTTCCCACCGTGTTTGAACGGATTGCCGGCCAGGTGGACGTCAGCACCGTCAGCCTCTCCCAGTTCGACGGCTCGCCGATGACCCGGGCCGCCCTCCGCGGCGGCAGGTTTATTCCAGGGACAACAGCTCACGCCCGGACGGCCGCCGCTGCCGAAGCCATGGCGGCACCCGGCCCGGCCCTCATGTATTTCTACGTCAACGACCTGGACAAGGCCGGCCACCGCTACGGCTGCCGCTCCGAACAGTGGGAGCACCAGCTCGAAGAGCTCGATGCCACAGTCAAGCGCCTGAACTCCACCCTTCCCACGGGCACCACCATCCTGCTCACGGCAGACCACGGCATGCTCGACGTCGACGAACCGCAGCGGATCGACTTTTCCACCGACCCCGCGCTGGTGCAGGGCGTCCGCCACACGGCAGGGGAACCACGGATGGTGCACTTGTACCTCGAGGAAACCCACCTGTCGGACGGCGGCGCGGAGCGGCTGCTGGCGGCCTGGAAGGCGCGGTTCGGCACCCGGATCTGGGCCTTTACCCGCGGGGAGGCCATCGCGGGAGGACTCTTTGGTGCTGACGTCCGGCCCGCTGTTGAGGGCAGGATTGGTGACGTCATGATCGCGGCGCGGGACGCCGTCGCGCTTTACGACGGACGGCGCATGCGGCCAACTGCCATGGAGGTGGTGGGCCAGCACGGCTCGCTGACCAAGGCGGAGCGGGAAGTCCCGCTGCTGTGCTTCACTGCTGAAGGAAGGACGCGGCGGCGTGGCTGAGCTCATCTTTTTCTCCGGCACCATGGACTGCGGGAAGTCCACCCTGGCCCTGCAGATGGACTACAACCACCGGGCCCGCGGCCGTGGCGGCGTCCGGTTCAGCCGGAATGACCGCGCCGGCGAGTCCAGGATCTCGAGCCGCCTTGGTTTGGAGACGGATGCCGTGGAGGTCCTGGACAGCACCGACTTCTGGGAGGAAGTCATGCTGCGCCGCACCCAGGGCCAGCGGGTTGACTACCTGATCTGCGACGAAGCCCAGTTCTATACGCCCGAACAGGTGGAGCAGCTGGCCAAGGTAGTGGACGAGATCGACGTCGATGTCTTCGCGTTCGGCATCACCGCTGATTTCCGCACCCGGCTGTTCCCCGGTTCCCAGCGCCTGATCGAGCTCGCCGACCGGGTGCAGGTGCTCCAGGTGGAGGCGCTGTGCTGGTGCGGCCGACGGGCTACGCACAACGCCAGGACGGTCGACGGCGTGATGGTCACCGAAGGTGCGCAGGTGGTGGTGGGCGACGTGGACATGGTGATGGAAGCTGCTGCCCCTGAAGCCGGGCACGTACCCGTGGTGGGTTACGAGACATTATGCCGCCGCCATTTCATGCGGCGCGTGACGGCGCACGGAGCGTCCTTGATGGCACAGCAGGACCAGTTGCTGCCATTCGAGGTCGATGCCTGCCTCTGGCACGGATCGGGCGGGCCGGGCGAGAGCCGCGGGCCGGGGAGCAGAGGTTGAGAGACTGAAGGGTTCGCTCTCGCGGTGGTTGGTGACGGTGCCCTTTTGTGGTGGCTCCTGGTGTCGCGTAAGGGGATCCTTCACTGGGACATCTCGAGCAGATGAGCTTGTCGGACGGAGGATTTCGGAGGTTGGCCTTGATAATTCGACGCCTGAGAGCCATTAAGGTGACAGCATGAAGGTACTCACACATGCTCCTGCTGACCTCGTCATCGGAACGAGCGATGGTGTCGACGCGCGCTTCGCCGGAGTCCAGTTGAAAGACAAGCCGGGCGACGTCGGTGGTGCCAATGCACGAAGGGCCGGTATCCACTTGTTCCTCAGCGGTGTGCGCGGTGAAGAGACGATGTCGCGGGACGTCTTGTTCGAACGGGACCGCGATGAGTGGGCGGAACGGCGTAAGGCTGCGGGAGCGGATACAACCGAGAACGCGCCAGCGATGCCTGGTGTCGCTGTCTTCGAGCGGCTGACCGCCGTTGTGTCCGATGACCTCGGGACCGAGTATCAGTGGTCAGGAGGCCAGGTAGCCGGCGGCGGCACGGAATGGGAAGCCCACTGGATCTACATCCCAACTCCACCCGCGGAGGCCAGGACGCTTCGTTTCGAGTTCAACATCGACGGGCAGCCAACCGGACGGTACTGCGAGCTCAAGCTCTCCGAGTCCGACGCCGCCGGCCTCTGAAGGTCACTCTGCCCGTCGGAGGATCCCCTACAGGGCGCTTGAAGCGTTCGCTAGGCCACCGGCCTACGGGCGGTATGCAAGGTGAGCAGCGATCGAATCCGACCGCAATAGTAGGGTGCGAGGTGAACCAGACGGGAAGGCTTGTAGTCGAAGGGGAACCGTGATCTCAGCGCTCAATCAACTCGTCGATTTCATCGACGGCCACCTCACTGAGGAGATCGACATTGATGACTTGGTGGTCAGTCTCGGCACAACGGAGTACCACCTCCGCCGAATGTTCTCATCGCTGGCCGGCATGCCGCTCTCCGAGTACGTCCGCAGGCGCCGCATGACGGTGGCTGCAACGGACATTCTCGAAAAGGGCGAGCTGCTAGCAATCGCGGTGCGGTACGGCTACGGCTCGACCGAGGCTTTCAGTCGGGCATTCCGATCAGTGCATGGCGTCGGACCCGGCGACGTGCGCCGGGACGGAGGCCCCCTTCGCACGCAACCGCAGCTCAGGTTCCGCCTGACCGTAGAAGGGAACACCACAATGGACACTCGCATCGCAGATCGGCCGGCATTCCGGCTCATCGGCCATTCAGCCCGCGTGCCGCTTATCCACCATGGCCCAAACCCGCACATCCATGCGCACATCGCCTCACTACCAGCAGCAGAGCACTCCCGGCTCAAGGAATTGAACAACACAGACCCCGCTGGCCTGCTCCAGGTGAGCGCCGACGTCGACCCGGACTACACGGAGGGCAGCGAACTGACCTACCTTCATGGCGTCGCCGTCACCGAAACTACAACGGTGCCCGAGGAGCTCGACGCGATCGAGGTCCCCGCGGGAATCTGGGCGGTGTTCCACGCCGAAGGGGCGTACCCGGGGGTTCTGCAGTCCGTCTGGGCCTCCACTGCCACCGATTGGTTCCCGTCCAACCCGTGGCGACTGCGCCCGGGCCCCTCGATCGTGGCAGTCCTTGATCGCGCCGCCGACTTCAGCACAGCGAGCTGCGAATTGTGGCTCCCAATAGAACGCGCGTGACAGACCGCCCGCCGGCAGGACAATGCCGGCGGGCGCACGGCTTACTTTCCTGCGGGGTTCGAGTGCCCGGCGAAGGATCGGCTTACGGGCGTGCTTCTTGATTCCCAGCTCTGAGTCGTTGCATAGGATCGCTGGATGGGTCAAACAAGGCGTGTCATCCGAGCGGGCGATGGCGTTGGAATAAGCTACGTCGTCATTGACGGGAGTGAACCTGCCATCCTGATCCTCCACGGACTGGCTGGAAGTGGACAAGAGTTCTTGCCCACGGCACGTGCCCTACCCGGTCGGAAGATCATACTTGTGGACCAGCGGGGTCACGGCAGGAGCACGCGGCTACCCTCTGACACCTCGCGTGAGGCGTTCGTAAGTGATGTTGTCACAGTCATTGAAGGCGAGGCCTCCGGCCCTGTTCATCTGGTCGGGCACTCGATGGCTGCTCACACGGCAATGCTCGCCGCTGCGGCGCGCTCCGACCTAGTCCGGACCCTTGTACTCCTTGAGTGTGGCGAAGGGGGCGGCAGCGACCAAGAGCATGCAGCACTCGGTGAATACTTTCGTTCCTGGCCCGTGCCGTTTTCGGACCCTTCGGCGGCAGCCAAGTTTTTGGGGGACGGCCCGCTGCAGCGTGCCTGGGTAGAGGATATGGAGCACCGGGAGGACGGGCTGCACCCGCGCTTTGACCCGGAGGTGATGGTCGCAGCGCTTACCCCTCTCTCCGAACCGAGGTGGACGGAGTGGACACGCGTACAGACGCCCGCACTGGTCGTCTACGCTGACGACGGGATGTTCACCGAGGAACAAAAAACACAATTTGTGGAGCGAGGTAACAACGTCACACGCGTCGACCTTGCCGGGGGATCGCACGACGCGCATCTTGACGCATTCGAACAGTGGATGGAAGCGCTTACGGAGTTTCTGGACGTCCGGTAGAGGATCCTTTACCGCACAGGTTCCACTGAGCGGTAAATGACCTTCAACCTTGTCCCTCGTCGCTGTTCTCCAGGTTATTTATGCAACTCCATTTCTTCGGTCAGACGCCGACGATGTCCGTCGCCGCAAGCAGGTTGACCAGGAGAAGAGAACATCTGGGCAGATGATCTCCGGGAACCGGGCAATGTGCATCTGCAGGTGGTGAGAGCCTAAATCCTGACAAGCCAGCGCCAGTGCGTGTCCCCACTGTAAAAGACGCGGTTCGCCGCTCGATACGGGCTCCCCGAACGGGACGGAGTTGTTTCGCAGACTTCCGGTCATGCAAGAATCGCCGTATGGATCAGGATGGGCGGCACAGGGAAGAATTAATGATCCTTGAGGCTCTGATGCAGGCGATGGATCGGCGCGACGAGGTCTTCCAGGTGATTGAGGATTCAGAGGACGTGGACGAAGCAACCCGTCGCGTGGGTCGACTGTTGGGCGTGGGAATGGTGGGGAGCCGGGCAGTTCTAGACTTGCAGGCCAGGAGATTCACTCGCGGCCAGCGCCAGCGGTGCGCTTTTCGGGCAGAAGAACTCAGGACGATGTTGCCCGACGGGAGCTGAGTTGGCCGAGCGCAATTCGGCCTCTGCGTGATCGTCTTGGCATCGCGCCCCAGCTTCCAGTCCGGCCATGACTTGCGTCATGAGGTCCACCTGAGAAAGGCGCCCGTAAGCCGATCCTTCAGCGGGCGTACTTTTGCTACGCCGCTATGCTCACGGATGTGAGCCTTCCATGGATGCCGTTGCCACCGCTCGGGTTAGATCCTCGGCGGCCGTCCTCAACCGTGTCGTCCCTTATGCACAACGCCCAATAGCTTCTGAAAGCTCGTTCGGAGTGCTTGATGAGACCAGGACAGCGGTACCTCCGCGGGTGTTGATACGCACGGAGGGACCCCCCACCAAGTAGCCAGTCGTCGCATGCGGCAGTATGCGCAAGCCCATTCCCTCACGAACTCCCGTGGTCCGGTCGGGGGCAGCCCCTGTTATCTGGTCATAGGGGATGGTCGTCGTGAAGACACCCGCGACCCGAATATGCACCCCATGGATCCCAAGGCGCACGACCACTCGCATCACAAAGACGGCAGTGAACAGAGCTGCAAGCAAGATCGCGAGGACCAGGCTCGTCACTATCGGGATCTCTGCGCTCAGCGGAATCACAACCGCAGACGTGGTGATCAAGCCGAGAATGAGAACACCCACCCGGTACTGACCTGGCATGCGTCTGAAAAATGTTAGATCCGAAACGTCATGTCCTTCGTTCACCCCTCTATCGTTGCCGGAAGCGGTTCGGCCGTCCAACCAACTCACGCCCAGTCGCATCGCAGGGACCGCCCACCGCATCAGCAAGAGTAGAGGCGCCCAATTCGTCCTTCAACAGCTGCCCGTAAGCCGATCCTTCACTGCAACGCACCTGCGGTGTCGAGGCAGCTACTCGCTGTATTCCACATCCGCGAATGCCTTGACCTCTGCCCGAAGTTGCTCGGCGATAAGTGCGCCTTCAGCCTTCCAGGCCAATTCCTTGGTACGTGAACTCCAACCGTTCTCATAAAGATTCTCGACATCCCAAGCGTCGTACCAGGCACGGAGTCGGTCAGTTAGGTTGTCTGACAGTCCGAAGTCTGCGGGCTCCATCGTGTATTTGCTCGGATTGCCGGGGGTGCTGTTCTCCCAAAGTGGCCACCGGTGCCCGTAGTCAGGGAACAGGCGGATGACTCGACGGGCGGCGTCGTCTGACATGGCCAAAGACTAGCCCAAAGTGGCCGTCCTAATGTCGGCTCTCCGGTCTCGATCAGTCTGTCCGTATGCCGATCCCCTACGGACCACCCGGGATTAGTGCAGCGTCCAGAGGTGGCAAGCCTTCGGGATCTTTCGTCGGGGTGCGACGCTGAGCCTTTCACCCTGGGGCTCACATCATTGCCGACGCGCTTGCCCATAGCTGACTTTCGGGACCGGTTTCGGTGGCGGGAGCACCACGATTAACAGTGTGGCGAAAGGGCCGATGAAGACGGAAATGAGGAACCATACGATCCTGCTGCGGTTTTTCTGTTCAGCCAACCCGGCATTTATTAAGGCGATGGCGAACCAAACTGCTCCACCGGTCGAATAGTCATTCATAGAGCTACTCAATCACAGCAGAATCTCTGTGTTCGGATATGCCGGCTCGTCGGTACGCATCAAACAGGAGCCTCCGCTCGCTCGCGCCCATCTTGCAGGTACGCGCGGCTGACGTAACGGCCGTCGCTGTCCCGTAAGGGGGCCGCCCGCTAACTGTCCCGTAAGCCGGTCCCTTACCGCTATAACCTTGCTCTGACGTGCGGTGTTGCAGGCGCGCAGTTTGGGGTGTCCCGTATACCCGGCCGGCAAAAATGCCCGGTGAAGGTGCCCTAAACGCTACATACCATCGCACTGGTCTGGTCCTCCTCGAGACCCGTTAGCAGGTCCACGATGGACCCGCCGATGTTTGCTTGGGGGCCGCTTCAAAGATACCGGGGGAGTCTGTCCCGTTTGCACGCCGGCGGCCCTGGCTGAGGCGCTCAACATGGTTCCCTGCTGCGGATAGCGGCGCCAGGACCGATCTGTCACGGTTGGTATTGATCTAGGGAAGCAGACCCAAAATGCGTGGGCTGTCCGGCGAAGTCGAAACACAGGGCTACGGTACCCACCTGACCCCCGTGACCTCGTCGGCTGATTAACTCCCGATAATGCCCGTGTAATTGTCAGACCCCCTTGTCATGATGGCTTTATGGGGACAGCAGCGGTGGCCAAGGCTTATGCGGACATCAGGTCTGCCCTCGCCGTGCTGGACGCGGAGGTTGACGGCCAAGGCTCGTTACCGTTTTCTGCGGTTGACCCTCTGGCTGGTTTGGCGGATGGGTGCCTGGATGTTCTGGCTGGTGCGCGGGAGGTGGAGGCCGGGTTCGCGGCGTTGAAGGCGAAGGCGGCGGTGAAGTATTCGGAGTCTGCTTGTGCCGTTGCGGGTCCGGATGTGCCGGTGGTGGCGCAGGAGATGGCGGTCGCGGCGGAGATCGGGTGTGTGTTGGTGTTGGGGCCGCGGGCCGCGGGGTCGTTCCTGGCCACCTCCCATGCCTTGACGGCCGGGTTGCCGCTGACGTTGGCGGCGTTGCGGGCCGGGACGGTTTCGTGGCAGCACGCGGTGGTGATGGCCGATGAAACCGCTGGCCTGGATGCTGCCGGGGCGGCGGCGTTGGAGGCGCATTTCCTGGACCCTGGAGTGCCGGATGGTGCGCGGGGTTGCCCGGTCGGGGAGTTGCCGGCGCACCGGTTTCGGGCCAAGGCGCGGACATGGCGGGAACGCCACCATGCGGAGTCGATCGAGACGCGCCACGCCAAGGGGGTGGTGGAGCGGCGGGTGGAGTTCCGGCCGGACCGGGACGGGATGGCCTGGCTTAGCGCGTGCCTGCCCGCGGATCAGGCGGTGGCGGGCTGGAACCGGCTCACCGCCGAGGCCCGGTCAATGCAGGGTCCGGACGAGACCCGGACCATGACCCAACTCCGCGCCGACCTGTTCGCGTCCGCGGTTCTGGGCAGCGGGATTCCCGCCAGCACGGACGCCAGTGGTACCGCGGCCGGCAGCGTTGAAGAAACAGATGTCCTGCCGACATCAATAAGGGCGCAGGTGCTGGTCACCGTTCCCGTGTTCTCGTTGCTGGGCGTGACCGGTGAACCGGCAATGCTGGACGGGTACGGGCCGATCCCGGCTTCGATGGCCAGGGACCTGGTTGCGAGCGGCAGTGAGTCGTTCCACCGGGTCCTGGTGGACCCGCGGGACGGGGCACCGCTGGAAATCGGCAGGACCAGCTACCGCCTCACGAAAGCCATGCGAGCCTGGCTAAGGTTGCGCGACGCCAAATGCCCGTTCCCCGGCTGCAGCAACCACTCCCTCGACAACGAGGCCGACCACCTCCTCGCCTGGGCCAACGGCGGCACCACCGGAATCAGCAACCTGGGACAACCCTGCCCGAAACACCACAAACTCCGACACACCACCGGCTGGAAACCCACCCCCGCCACCAAGAACGAACCACCAGGCTGGACCTCACCCACAGGCCGGCACTACGCCAGCGAACACCAGGACTGGGAACCACCCCACTGGCCGAAGGGGTGGCCGTCCGGGTTATTGCCCGGGGCCGGCAACAGACTTGGAGAACAGAGCCTTCTGGAAGATGCCCTCGTCCAGTACCTTGCCGCGTGACGCACCCGCTTGCAGCGGGCCGCCGGCTGAGCAGCGCTGACAGCTACTGGTGCGTCCGGCGGTAGCGGATGTGGGTGGCCAGGGGAGAGTGGAGCACCTCAACGGGTTCGAAATCGAAGGACGCAATCCCGTCGAAGATCCGCTCACCTGATCCGAGCAGCACTGGTGCGATGTCGAGGGTCAGTTCGTCAACCACCCCAGCCGCCAATGCCTGCCGGACCGTGGATGCCCCTCCTGCAATATCAACGCCCTTGCCGCCGGCCGCCTCGAGCGCCGCAGCGTACGCCGCCTCGAAGCCGTCGGTGACGAAGTGGAAGGTTGTCCCTCCCTCCATCTGGATCGGATCATGCGGGTAATGGGTAAGGACGAACACCGGTGCATGGTAGGGCGGCTCGGGGCCCCACCATCCGCTCCATTCCTCGTCCCAGTCCCCGCGGACCGGACCAAACATGTTCCGGCCCATCACGTAGGCGCCCCGCGGTCGCATCAGCCAATCAGCCGCGATCCCGTTGGCCTCATTGGCGCGGGGATCGCCGATGTGCCAGCCGTGGAGTTCCAGCCCGCGCTTGCCCAGCGGGTTCTCGCGGCTTTGGTCGGGCCCGGCGACGAACCCGTCCAGGGACATTGACATGTGGCAGGTGGTGTCCGGCACAGCGAACCTCCAGGGTTAAGTGCAGCTTCTGACCGATCGGGTGCGGGGAGCCTAACATGCAGCAGTGGCAGGAACTACCCCCGGGAACGGGACGAAGGAAAGGTCCTAATCGCTCCGTGTGCCGAACACGATTTCGTCCCAGGACGGGACACTGGAACGCTTGGGCCGGGCAGGGCGCTCCGGGGCTTCGGTCTCCGGCAACTGCCCGGTGGAGGGGACGCATCGTTTTGCTTGGGTGCCGGACGGCGGGGATTGCTGCCCAGCAGTTCATCCAGGCCGGCCCCGCCGGAATTGCCGGATCCGGCAGCAGGCGCGGAACCGGACGGCTTTTGCGGGGACGCCGCAATGGTGATTTCCCGGGTGTCGGTGCTGACGCCGTCGTGAAGCCGCAGGGCGTCGTCGTTGCCGTCCCGGTGCGGCGGAAGCAGGCTCAGCCGGGACAACATCGACGGCCTCGCATCTCGGCGGCGGATGAACGAATCACCCTGCGCTGCCGGTGTTTCCTGCGGCCCGTCCTGTGGTTCGGTTTCTTCCGGTTCCGGCTCCGCCGGCGCCTCGGCGACCACCTCGGAAGGCCGTGGGTGGGCAGCCGGTACGCCGTGCGCCAGGAGCAGCGCCAGGGCGTCGTCCGAATCCTCGTCCACACCCAGCCGCTGGCCGCGCCGTGACCGGAGCATGTCCAGGAGCCCGTCGGATTCCTTCCCGGGGTCCTGGGCAGGGCCCTGGCTGCCGGGAGATGTCTTTGCGCTGTCCGCGTCAGTTTCAAAATCGAACGGGCGGTCGGAAACCGCAGTGAGGCGGCGGGCCGGAACGGGGCCATCCAACGGTTCGAGTTCGCTCAACTGCTGGGCCCAGCGGTTGGTGTTCTGCAGCGACTTGCGTCCTGGGCTGAAGGTCCAGAGCGCAGGCGGCTCTTCCCCAATGCCGGTGGTCCCGCCGGGTTTTGCCTCAAAGTTTGCCGAGACTGTCCAGGTGCCGTCCTGGCGCCGCCAGGAGTCCCATTCCACGGTGGCGGGGTCGATGCCATGCGCAGAGAGGCGGTGGGCCACCATGTCGTCCAGGGTTGCCGGGTTGTCGCCAAACGCGGACCGGAATGCGTCATGGCCGGGGGAGGGTGCCGCGACTTCAACCTTCCGTGCCTGCTGTGCAACGTACTCGCGCTCAGCAAGGACCGGGCCCTCGTAGCGCTCCACTTTGGCCAGCGGCATGCCGGACAGTTCCGCTACGTCGGCAGCGGTGGCGCCGGCACGGATCCGGGCCTGGATGTCCCGTGGAGACATCGGAACGGCTGGCCGCTCCATCCGCGGTTTGGCCGTGGACCGGCTGGCCGTCCTGAGGGCTTCATCGATCGGCAGCTGGAACATCTCGCCGCCGGCCCCGCTCAACAGGAGATGTGTCCCGTCGTCGTGCACGCCTACAAGCCGTAGATCCTGCATACAAAATCCTCCACCCTGGCATTACTATCAATCGAAACTCTGCCACCCGGCAGCGCTGAATTGGCTCAAGGAACAGGGCGCGCCGTGATTTTCCGCCGGATCCGGGCCCGGACGTGGAGTGAAGGCAGCGTTATGGCGTGGCCAGGGCGGCCGTCAGCTTGTCCGGATGCCGGGTGGAAGCCAGCCAGTAGGGGGTTTGGTCGGCAGGGTCCGTGATTTCGATTTTCACCACGGGATCGATCCAGCCGCGGATGCAAAGGTAGGCCAGGCCGTTGAGCCGGGTGCCGCGTTCCGCCGTCGCTTCGCCGGCTTCAAAGTGCTGAACGCTTCCCACGAACCGGCGTTCGATGGTGGCCCGTCCAACCGTGAGGGCATCCGCCGTGACGGTAATGGCGGGGGTGGAAAGGACAAGGAGCGCCGTAATGATGGCCAGCAGTATCAATGCCGCTGTGTAGCCCGCCGCCATGCTGATAGGTGCGAAGACCAGGATGCCTGCTGCAGAAACACCGGCAGCGATGACCCAGATCCAGGCGTTGGGCCACAGCTTCTCCCGGTAGATGACGGGTGCCCCGGCGGAGGGTGTGCTGGGAACGGACGCGGGCGAGCTTGATTCGGGCATAGGCCAAGCTTTCCACCTTTGGCCCGCTATTTCACCTTGGGTGGGGCCGCCGGGAGGTCCGCCCGCCACGGGTTCCTTAGGACTGTTCCGTGGGCGCGGGTTAGAGTGAGTGACTGTGACTGATCATCCCGCCACGGTAGACATTGCCCCGGACACAGCATTGCCAGCGCCTGCTGTTCCCACCCTCCAGGTCCAGTTGAAAATGCTGGATCCGGACCTGGAAGCGCCGACCTACGCACATCCGGGTGACGCCGGCGCGGACCTGCGTGCCCGCGAAGGTGTTGTCCTGCTCCCCGGGGAGCGCAAGCTGGTTCCCACCGGCGTCGCGATTGCGCTGCCGGAGGGTTTCGTGGCGCTGATCCACCCCCGCTCGGGCCTCGCCACCAAGCACGGCCTGACCATTGTCAACGCTCCAGGCACCGTGGACGCGGGCTACCGGGGCGAGATCTCGGTGACCCTCCTGAATACCGACTTGTCCCAGCCGATAGCGCTGCGGCGCGGCGATAGAATTGCCCAAATGGTCATCCAGCGGGTTGAGTACGCCCAGTTCATTCCTGTCAGCGAATTGAGCGGTTCCGTGCGCGGCACGGGCGGCTTCGGGTCCACGGGCGGATTCACCGTTCCTGGGGCCTGACCCCGCAAACGCATCCGCTGCCACGCCAGCACGTACGACGGCGGGACCTCCACGGGTCCCACCGGCACCATCCAGAACTGGCACATTTCAGGAATAAGGAGTCACCCATGGTCTTTGGGCTCGGCAGGAAAGCAAAGAACGAAGAACCGGCGCAGCCGGCTGAAGAACTGACGATTGCAGAGGACGGGGAAGGCGAACCGGGCACCGCTGCCCGCCGCCAGGACGGCCCCTTCGACGAGGCCGAAATCAGCAGCCGTGACGGCTTCGTTGACCTGGGCGCCCTGCTGATCACCCCGAGCGAGGGCCTCCAGCTCCGCCTTGAGGTGGAAGAAGCCACCCAGCGGGTGGTGGCAGTCACCCTGGACCTGAACGGCTCCAGCCTCCAGCTTCAGGCCTTCGCCGCCCCCAAGACGGAAACACTGTGGGACGAGATCCGGGAACAGATCGGCCAGTCGGTGGGCGCGCAGGGCGGACAGGTTGAGGAAGTGGAAGGCGCCTTCGGCACGGAACTGGTGGCCAAGCTGCCGGCCGGGCTGCCCGATGGCAGCCAGGGCTACCGCGTGGCCCGGTTCATCGGCGTGGACGGACCCCGCTGGTTCCTGCGCGGTGTCCTGGGTGGACCCGCGGCGCTGGAACGCCCGGCCGCCGAGCCGCTCGAGGCCCTGTTCCGGCAGGTCGTGGTGGTCCGCGGAGACAGCCCCATGCCGCCGCGCGACCTCTTGCAGCTGCGGCTGCCCAAGGATGCCTCAACCACTCCTCCGCCCGCCGCGACCACTTTGGAGGAGCCCGAACGTGGTCCCGAAATCACCCAGATCGGCTAAGTCCCCGGAGAACGGCAGCGCGCAGGCGGGACGCGGAATCACTCCTCTGGGCCAGTTGCCGGACCGGGGCAGGGTCCTGTGCCAGGGGCATATCGAATCAGTGACATTCGTCCCGGCCGACCGGACGGCCGAATTCAGCGCCATCGTCACGGAGGACGACGCTGTCCGTCCCGCCGGACCGGGGCAGGGCAGGCCCCCGAGGCTCCGTGTTGTCTGGCTGGGCCGCCGCCGGGTTCCGGGCATCGAAGCCGGTGCGGAAATCCGGGTTGAGGGGATGCTGGCCCGCGGCAAGGACATGCCCACCATCTTCAACCCCCGCTACGAGATTCTGTCCCGCCAGGAGAACGAATGACCGAGCACCAGCCCGAACAGCCAACCGGCCCCGAGAACCCCGGCAGGACCGGGCCGCAGGGCAGGCCGCAGGATGCCGGCCCCTCTCCGGTTGCAGGACTGGCCGCCGGGTACGCGGCCAAGGCCGGACTTCACCGCACCCATGACGGACAGGTGGACGTCCTCCGGAGCGCCGGGGGAGTGCAGGGCATTGCCGAGAGCATCGTTCCCGGCCTGGTCTTCCTGGTCGCCTTCACCGTCACACGTGAACTCAGCCTCTCCCTGGTGGCCGCTCTGGCTTCGGCCGCCATCTTCACCGTCGTCCGGCTGGTGCAGCGGCGTCCGCTGACCCAGGCGCTGGCGGGCGTGGCCGGCGTCGGTATTTCCGCGTGGCTGGCCAACACCACCGGCAAGGCAGAGGATTTCTACCTCCCCGGTTTCTTCACGAACGGAGCGTACATCCTGGCGATGGTTCTCTCCATTGCGGTCAAGTGGCCCGTGGCCGGCCTCCTCTTCGGCTTCATCCGCAACGAGGGCGTGGAGTGGCGCAAGGAACCGTCCCGGGTCAAGGCCTACCGCCTGGGCACGTGGATCATCGTGGCAGTCCTGGCCCTCCGGCTCATCGTCCAGGTGCCGCTCTACCTCATGGGCACGGACGGGCTGGCCGCACTGGCCACCACCCGCCTCATCATGGGCGCACCGTTGTACATCCTGGGCATCTGGGTGGCCTGGCTGGTAACCCGGCCGGCACCCAAAACCGCGCCGGCGGACTAACCGTCGAAGCCGTCGTCGTCCTGCGCGTGGCCGTGGCCGGCCGCGGCGGCCGGCTCGGCGTCGCCCACGGCCCGCTCCCCGGTGTCAATACTGCCCGGGGCGGAGGAGAGGAGCTCACGCAGCCTGTCCTCGGCCGCAATGGTGGTCACGAAGAAGAGCTCATCCCCGCCGTCGATGACGTCGTCCCGGCTGGGCGTGATGGGTGCCTGGTCGCGCAGGATCGCCACCAGGGTGGCGTCCTCGGGCCAGTGGATGTCTCCCACTGTCATGCCGATCACGTGGGAATCATGGGGAACGGTGAATTCCACCAGTGAAGCCACCCCGGTCTGCAGCGTCAGCAGGCGGACCAGGTCGCCGATCTCCACCGCCTCCTCCACCAGGGCGGTCATCAGCTGCGGCGTGTTGACGGCGACGTCGACGCCCCAGGAATCATTGAACATCCAGTCGTTCTTCGGGTTGTTGACCCGGCCCACGGTGCGGCCAACCCCAAACTCTGTCTTTGCGAGCAGGGACACCACCAGGTTGACCTTGTCGTCGCCGGTTGCGGAGACCACGACGTCGGCGTCCTCCACCTTGGCGCCCTGCAGGGTGGAGAGTTCGCAGGCGTCGCCCACCAGCCAGTGGGCGCCCCTGAGCCCGCTCCGGCCGATCACCTCGGGCTTGAGGTCGATCAGCAGGATCTCGTGCTTGTGCGCCAGCAGTTCCCGGGCAATGGATGATCCGACGCTGCCGGCGCCGACGATAACGACTTTCACTGGTACTCCTTGGCAGGGGCTTTGGCGAGGATCTGGGCGATCTGGGCGCTGCGGTCCACCTGCAGCATGGCGTGCACGGTGTCCCCGTCCTGGTACGCCGTTCCAGCGTCAGGGAGCAGGCCCTCGCCGAAGCGGGTCACATAGGCCACCCGGACGTCGGCAGCCTTTTCGATGCTGCTGATCCGGTGTCCAATCCAGCCGGCATCGAGGTCCAGTTCAGCCAGGACCAGCCGCCCGGAAGGTTCACGGAAATCACCGGCGAGGTGCTGTTCGGGAAGGATGCGGCGCAGCACCTGGTCCGCGCTCCAGCGGACGGCGGCCACCGTGGGGATGCCCAGGCGCTGGTAGATCTCGGCACGTCCCGGATCGTAGATCCGGGCGACGACGTGCGGGACGTGGAAGGTTTCGCGGGCCACCCGGGTGGCCAGGATGTTTGAGTTATCACCGCTGGAGACGGCAGCGAAGGCGTAGGCCTCGCCCACGCCAGCCTGCTTAAGGGTCTCCCGGTCAAAGCCCACACCGGTGACCTTCCGGCCGGTGAAGCCCTGGCGGAGCCGGCGGAACGCGCGGTCATCCTGGTCGATGATGGCCACGGAATGGCCGGCATCCTCCAGCGTGTGCGCCAGCGTTGCCCCCACCCGGCCACATCCCATGATCACGAAATGCGCCACCGTATCTCCTCTGTATCTGTGTCAGGATCGTGCAGCTAGAACTCTACCGGCATGGCACCTGTTAGGCCTGGCAGGCGCCCGTCATGACATCGACCGCGAATCAGACTAGCTTTGTGGGGTGTTGACAATACTGAACGCCGTCAAACGCGTCCTGGTGGGCAGGCCCTTCCGGAATGACCGCCTGGCCCATACCCTGCTCCCCAAGAAGATCGCCCTCCCGATTTTCGCCTCCGACGCCCTGTCGTCGGTGGCCTACGCACCGGACGAGATCCTGCTCACCCTGGCTTTGGCCGGCGTCAGCGCCGTGGCCATCTCGCCCTGGGTTGGCTTGGCCGTCATGGTGGTGCTGCTGACCGTGGTGGCCTCCTACCGGCAGAACGTGCACGCCTACCCGTCCGGCGGCGGCGACTACGAGATCGCCAATGTGAACATGGGAAAGTACGCCGGCCTGACCGTGGCCTCGGCCCTCCTGGTGGACTACGTCCTGACGGTTGCCGTGTCCATGTCCTCGGCTGCGGCCTACCTCACCACGGCTGTCCCGTCCCTGCACGGCCAGCAGGCAATCATTGCCACCATCGGCGTCGTGATCCTTGCCTTGGTGAACCTTCGCGGCATCAAGGAAGCGGGCAGCGTCTTCGCGGTCCCCACGTACATCTTCATGGCCTCGATCCTGGGCATGACGGCCGTGGGCATGTTCCAGGCCGCCACCGGGCAGTTGGGGCAGGCGCCGTCGGCCGCGTTCACCATCGTCCCGGCCGAGGGCTTCGACCAGGGCCTGGTGGGCCTGGCCGGTGCGTTCCTGCTGCTGCGGGCCTTCTCCTCCGGCGCCGCGGCGCTCACCGGCGTCGAAGCCATCAGCAACGGCGTCCCCAATTTCCGGCATCCCAAAAGCAGGAACGCTGCCACCACCCTGCTGCTGCTGGGCATGATCGGCGCCGCCATGCTGGCCGGGATCATCTACCTGGCCAACGCCACCAAGGTCCACATCGTCCTGGACCCGGCCAAGGAATTCCTGCTCAATGGGAACCCGCTGCCCGAGGGCTACATCCAGAACCCCGCCATCAGCCAGATTGCGCAAACGATCTTCGGCGCGGGCAGCATTCCCTTCTACATCGTGGTGGCCGCCACCGGCGTCATCCTGGTGTTCGCTTCCAACACTGCCTTCAACGGCTTCCCGGTCCTGGGCTCCATCCTCGCCCAGGACGGCTACCTGCCCCGCCAGCTCCGCACCCGCGGCGACAGGCTCGCGTTCAGCAACGGCGTACTGGCCCTGGCGGCAGGCGCGCTGATCCTGATCATCTCCTTCGATGCCGACGTCACCAAGCTGATCCAGCTCTACATCGTGGGCGTCTTTATCTCCTTCACCCTCAGCCAGCTCGGGATGATCCGGCACTGGGGCCGCGAACTGAAGCTGGCCAAGGACAAGGCCGTCCGGCGCAAGATGATCAAGTCGCGGACCATCAACAGCATCGGTTTCGGCATGACCGGACTGGTGCTGGTCATCGTCCTGATCACCAAATTCCAGCAGGGCGCCTGGATCGCGCTGCTGGCCATGTTCATCCTCTTCCTGATCATGTGGAGCATCCGGGCCCACTACGACAACGTCGCCAAGGAACTCGCGGTGGACGAGGACTCCTCACCGCGCGCCCTGCCCACCAGGGTCCACGCCGTCCTGCTGGTCTCGCACGTCCGGAAGCCCGTCCTGCGTGCCCTGGCATACGCCCGCGCGTCCCGCCCCTCCCGGCTGGACGCCATCACCGTGGACATCGACCCGGACGAGACGGCGCACACCATCGCCGACTGGGAAAAGCTTGAGATCCCGGTGCCGCTGACCGTCCTCGCCAGCCCGTACCGCGAGACCGTCACGCCGATCATGGACTACGTCAAGCAAATGCGCCTGGACTCCCCGCGGGACCTGGTGGTGGTGTACATCCCCGAGTACGTGGTGGGTAAGTGGTGGGAGCAGCTGGTGCACAACCAGACAGCCCTCCGCATCAAGACCCGGCTGCACTTCGAACCGGGCGTCATGGTGGCCAGCGTTCCCTGGCAGCTCAAATCCTCCGAAGAAGCCAAGAACCTCCAGGACGTCCAGTGAGCACCAGAACTTCCCGCGCCATCCAGCCGGCAGCTGCTCCGGCGGAAGGGGACCAGGCCGGCCACACCGGCCAGGAGGCCGTGCTCGACGTCGGACCGGTAGCCCACGGCGGGCACTGCGTGGCGCGCCATGAGGGCCGCGTGGTCTTTGTCCGGCACGCCGTTCCGGGCGAGAAGGTCCGGGTCCGGCTGACCGATGCGGGCGACGATGCCAAATTCTGGCGCGCGGACGTCATCGAGGTTCTCGATCCATCCCCGGACCGGGTGGAGCACTTCTGGCACGTGGCAGATTCCCTGCGTGCCTGGGGCCACGGCCACCCGCCGGTGGGAGGTGCCGAATTCGGGCACATGGCCCTGGCCAAACAGCGCAGCCTGAAGGCGGACGTCCTCGCCGAGCAGCTCACCCGCCTTGCCGGCTTTGAGCAGGTGCCCTCCGCGTGGAACGGTGCCGTGGAACCCGTCGGGGAAGCGGACGACGGCGGCACCGGCCTTGGATGGCGCACACGGGCCAGTTTCTCGGTCACCCCCGGCGGCAGGCTGGGCATGCACGCGCACCGTTCCGACTACATTGTTCCGGTGCGGGAGATGCCGCTTGCCAGCGAAGCCATCAACGCCCTGCGCCTCTGGGACCTGGACCTGCAGGGCATCGACCGGGTGGAGGTGGCCGCTCCGGCCAACGGGTCCCGCCCCCTGGTACTCCTGGCCCCTTCGCCCGGTACCAAGGACAAGCGGCTGCGGGCCATCGCCGCCGCGCTGCCGGCCGACGCATCGGTGGCCGCCTTCGATCCGTTGGCCGGCACGGTCGTGCAGCTCCGGGGGCGCACCTGGGTGCAGGAATCCGCCGTCGGCCATGACTACCGGGTGACCGGCGAGGGTTTCTGGCAGATCCACCGCGACGCGCCCGGGACCCTTGTGGGGGCTGTCACAGAATTCCTGCATCAGGGGGACTACCTCAACCCCGGTGCGGTGGTGGCTGATCTCTACGCCGGTGCGGGACTCTTTACCGCCGTACTGGCGGACGCCGTAGGCGGGACGGGATCCGTCCTCTCGGTCGAGGGGGCCCCGGGCACAAGCCGCGACGCCCGGAAGAACCTGCATTCTTCGCCCCAGGTGGAAGTGGTCCAAGGGCGCGTGGAGCGGGTCCTGCGCCAGAAACCGCGGAATTTCGACGCGCTGGTCCTTGACCCGCCGCGCGCCGGTGCCGGGAAAGCCGTCGTCGGGCAACTCGTGGCCGCCCAGCCCCGGGCCATCGCCTACGTGTCCTGCGATCCGGCGTCGTTCGCACGTGACCTCGGTTACTTCCGCCGCTCCGGGTGGGGACTCGCCGGGCTCCGGGCCTTCGACCTGTATCCCCACACCCACCACCTCGAGACGGTCGCATTGCTGGCTCCGGCTCCGTGATGCCGCTGCGGTTATCGACTACGATTGCCGTAGTAGTCCCACGTCGCGCCCGAATTCTCGGCCGGCCGTGTGCAAATTTTCGGGCCCTTGAGCTACTTAGGGCTTCCTAACTAGCAGGCGGTCAACCGCGCGACAAAGATGAAACTGTTGCGAGAGGAGTCCTGCGATGAGCACTGTGGACAGCTTCGGTTCAAAAGGCAAACTTAATGTAGCCGGAACCGAGTACGAAATTTTCCGGTTGAACTCCGTTGAAGGTGCAGAAAACCTTCCGTTCAGCCTCAAGGTATTGCTTGAAAACCTGCTGAGGACCGAGGACGGCGCGAACATCACTGCCGATCACGTCCGCGCTTTGGCAGGCTGGGATCCGAATGCGGAGCCCGATACAGAAATCCAGTTCACGCCGGCGCGCGTGATCATGCAGGACTTCACCGGCGTTCCCTGCGTGGTCGACCTTGCCACCATGCGTGAGGCAGTCAAGGACCTGGGCGGCGATCCGAAGCGGGTCAACCCCCTGGCCCCCGCCGAGATGGTCATCGACCACTCCGTCCAGATCGACGCCTTCGGCAACTCCGGCGCACTGGAGCGCAACATGGAGATCGAATACCAGCGCAACGGTGAGCGTTACCAGTTCCTGCGCTGGGGCCAGACCGCGTTTGACGACTTCAAGGTTGTTCCTCCGGGAACCGGCATTGTGCACCAGGTCAACATCGAGTACCTGGCCCGCACGGTCATGACCCGCGAAGTGGACGGTGCGCTGCGCGCTTACCCCGACACCTGCGTTGGCACCGACTCGCACACCACCATGGTCAACGGCCTGGGCGTACTGGGCTGGGGCGTCGGCGGCATCGAAGCCGAGGCAGCGATGCTCGGCCAGCCCGTCTCCATGCTCATCCCGCGCGTCGTGGGCTTCAAGCTCAGCGGCAGCATCCCCGCCGGCGCCACCGCAACCGACGTGGTGCTGACCATCACCGAAATGCTGCGCCAGCACGGCGTGGTGGGCAAGTTCGTCGAGTTCTACGGCGAAGGCGTCGCAGCAGTGCCGCTGGCCAACCGCGCCACCATCGGCAACATGAGCCCCGAGTTCGGTTCCACCGCCGCCATGTTCCCCATCGACGACGTCACCCTGGACTACCTGCGCCTCACTGGCCGGTCCGACGAGAACGTTGCCCTGGTCGAGGCCTACGCGAAGGAACAGGGCCTCTGGCACGACCCCTCCCGCGACATCAAGTTCTCCGAGTACCTCGAGCTGGACCTGTCGACCGTCGTTCCGTCGATCTCCGGCCCGAAGCGCCCGCAGGACCGCATCATCCTCACCGAGTCCAAGGCGCAGTTCCGCGAGGACCTCCGCAACTACGTCAAGGTGGACCTCGCCGACGGCAGCCTGGACGAAGCGATCGACGAGAGCTTCCCGGCGTCCGACTCACCTTCGTTCACCGCCACGGCAACCCACCTCACCGAGGAAGCCCCGCACGCCCACGGACCGAAGTCCAACGGCCGCCCGACGAAGAAGGTGGCTGTCAAGACCGCTGACGGCCGCGAATTCGAGCTGGACCACGGTGCGGTGTCGATCGCCTCGATCACCTCCTGCACCAACACGTCCAACCCGTCCGTGATGCTGGCGGCAGCACTGCTGGCCCGCAACGCCGTCGAAAAGGGCCTCGCCGCCAAGCCGTGGGTCAAGACATCCGTTGCCCCCGGTTCCAAGGTTGTCACCGACTACTACAACAAGTCGGGCCTGACCCCCTACCTGGAGAAGCTCGGCTTCTACATCGTTGGTTACGGCTGCGCCACCTGCATTGGCAACTCCGGCCCCCTCGACGCCGAAATCTCCGAGGCCATCCAGGCCAACGACCTCTCCGTCACCGCAGTCCTCTCCGGCAACCGCAACTTCGAAGGCCGGATCAACCCGGACGTCAAGATGAACTACCTGGCCTCCCCGCCGCTGGTCATCGCGTACGCCCTGGCCGGAACCATGGACTTCGACTTCGAGAACGACGCACTGGGCCAGGACGAAGCCGGCAACGACGTCTTCCTGAAGGACATCTGGCCCAACCCGGTCGAGGTCCAGCAGGTCATCGACTCCTCGATCGACAAGGGCATGTTTGCCCGCGGCTACGAGGGCGTCTTCGACGGCGACGACCGCTGGAAGGCCCTCGACACCCCGGCCGGCGACACCTTCGCCTGGGATGAGAAGTCCACCTACGTCCGGAAGCCCCCGTACTTCGACGGCATGAAGGCCCAGCCCGAACCCGTCAAGGACATCTCGGGTGCCCGCGTGCTCCTGAAGCTCGGCGACTCCGTCACCACCGACCACATCTCCCCGGCCGGTTCCTTCAAGTCCGACACCCCCGCCGGCCAGTACCTGCTGGCCAACGGCGTGGAGCGCAAGGACTTCAACTCCTACGGCTCCCGCCGTGGCAACCACGAAGTGATGATCCGCGGCACGTTCGCGAACATCCGCATCAAGAACCAGCTACTGGACGGCGTTGAGGGTGGCTTCACCCGCGACTTCACCCAGGCCGACGGCCCGCAGGCATACGTCTACGACGCCGCGCAGAACTACCAGGCAGCCGGCACCCCGCTGGTGGTCCTGGCAGGCAAGGAATACGGTTCCGGATCATCGCGCGACTGGGCCGCCAAGGGCACCGCCCTGCTGGGCGTCAAGGCCGTCATCGCCGAGAGCTACGAGCGCATCCACCGCTCCAACCTCATCGGCATGGGTGTCCTGCCGTTGCAGTACCCGGCCGGCGAGAACGCTGCCAGCCTGGGCCTGACCGGCACGGAAACCTTCTCGGTTGAGGGCGTCACCGCCCTCAATGAGGGCACCACGCCCAAGACCCTGAAGGTCACCGCCACCGCAGAGGACGGCTCCTCCAAGTCGTTCGATGCCGTGCTGCGCATCGATACCCCGGGTGAAGCGGACTACTACCGAAACGGCGGCATCCTGCAGTACGTGCTGCGCCAGATCTCCGCGAACTAGCGGGTTCCAACAGCAGCAACGATCCACCCCGAAGCCCCGGCCGGTCACCGACCAGCCGGGGCTTCGGCTTTGCATTCAAGCCAAGGCGTTAGAGTTAAACGGCACGTCTACCACCCGAAGGAGGGGTCATTGGGAATCTTGGACACCATCCGGAATCCGCAGGACCTGAACGAGTTGACCGAGGAACAGCTGGAACAGCTGGCCTCGGAGATCAGGGATTTCCTGATCACGAACGTCTCCCAGACGGGCGGCCACCTCGGGCCCAACCTCGGCGTCGTGGAACTGACCCTTGCCGTGCACCGCACCTTCGAATCTCCCCGCGACAGCATCGTCTTTGACACGGGGCACCAGTCCTACGTCCACAAGCTGCTGACCGGACGCCAGGACTTCAGCACGCTCCGCCAGGAAGGCGGCCTCTCCGGCTACCCGGACAGGGCGGAATCGGAACACGACATCGTGGAAAGCTCCCATGCGTCGTCATCCCTGTCCTGGGCGGACGGTATCTCCCGCGCCCGCCAGCTCACGGGGGAAGGTGACCGGCACGTCGTCGCCATCATCGGCGACGGCGCCCTCACCGGCGGGATGGCCTGGGAAGCCATCAACAACATCGCGGCGGACAAGAAGCGCCGCGTGGTCATCGTCGTCAACGACAACGGCCGCTCCTACGCCCCCACCGTCGGCGGGTTCGCCGACTACCTGGCGTCCTTGCGCCCCACCATCGACTCCTTCCGCGCCGCCCCGGCCTACGAAGGCGCGCTCGACTGGTGGAAAAAGAAGCTGCAGGACGGCGGCCCCGTGGGGCAGTTCACCTACAAGAGCCTGCACGCCATGAAAAAGGGCATCAAGGACTGGTGGGCGCCGCAGGGCATGTTCGAGGACCTCGGCATGAAATACATCGGCCCGGTGGACGGCCACAACCTCCAGGCCATGGAGCACGCACTGTCCACCGCCAGGAACTACGGCGGTCCCGTGATCGTCCATGCCATGACGGAGAAGGGCCACGGCTACGCGCCCGCGCGTGCCCACGAAGCGGACCAATTCCATGCTGTGGGGATCATCGACCCCGAAACCGGCGAGCCCACCGGTACCGGCGGCGCCCAGTCCTGGACCTCGGTGTTTGCCGACGAGATCTCAGCCATCGCCGACGAACGCGACGACATCGTGGGCATCACCGGAGCCATGCTGATTCCCGTGGGCCTGCACAAGTTCGCCGCCAAGCACCCTAAGCGCGTCATCGACGTCGGCATCGCGGAACAGCACGCGCTGACCGCCGCCGCAGGCATGGCCTTCGGCGGCCTGCACCCGGTGGTGGCCGTCTACGCCACGTTCCTGAACCGGGCCTTCGACCAGCTGCTCATGGACGTGGCCCTCCACAAGGCAGGCGTCACCATCGTCCTCGACCGCGCCGGCGTTACCGGCCCGGATGGCGCCAGCCACCATGGCATGTGGGACATGGCCATGGTCCAGATCGTCCCCGGGCTGCACCTCGCCGCGCCCCGCGACGCCACCCGGCTCCGGGAGGAACTGCGTGAAGCTGTGGCCATAAACGACGCGCCCAGCGTTGTCCGCTTCTCCAAGGGATCCGTCGGCCCGGCCGTCGAGGCAGTGGAACGGCTCAGCGACGGCGTGGACATCCTGGCCCGCCGGCCGTCAGGTTCCACCGAGAACGACGTACTGATCGTCAGCGTGGGCGCCATGGCCGAACTGGCCCTCGACGTCTCCAACCGGCTCGGCGCGCAGGGCATCAGCACCACCGTGGTGGACCCCCGCTGGGTCCTCCCCGTCCGCCGTTCGATCATCGCGTTGGCCTCGCACCACCGCCTGGTCATCTGCATCGAAGACGGCGTCCGCGCGGGCGGCGTCGGCTCCCGCATCCGGCAGGAGATGCGCGCTGCCGGCGTGGATACGGCACTGAACGAGGTAGGCCTGCCCGTGGAGTTCCTGGACCATGGCACCCGCAACCAAGTGCTGGAGCGGGTTGGGCTGACCGCCCAGCAGATCACGCACGACGTCGTCGCGCAGGTCCTGGGAACCAAGGTCCCCTTCGCGCGGCCCCTCCCCGGGCAGCAGCACCCCACCACCGGCAGCCTTCCGATCCTGTGAGGGACGGAGACGAGCTGAAGTATCCCGGGCCGGCGGGGGAGTCCGGACCAGTCCTGCACACCACCACCACGCGGGTTCCGAATGGTCTGGAGCCGGGCCAGCTGGTGGTCTCCAGGAACCGGAAATGGAACGGCAAAGCCCACTGGGTGGTCCCCGGGCGGTACCTCGGCGAGGACCGGCACGGATGGTGGATCTTCCAGGGAACCAACGAATTCTGCTCCCGCCCAGGCGCTGCGTTCTATACGCGCTCGGACGCTGTCCTGCTGGTGCCACGGCAGGGGGACTGGGTGGCCACGTTCTACGACTCCGCGCACCCCGGTGGAGTGCGGGTCTACATCGACCTCGCGGTAGGCCATGAGTGGACACACATCCGGCCTGCCGTGACCGAGTTCCATGTGATCGACATGGATCTGGACGTCATCCGGACCGAGGCCCGCGGCGTCTTCATCGACGACCAGGACGAGTTTGCGGCGCACAGCGTCTCCATGCACTACCCCCAGCGGCTGATCGAGGATATCCAGGCTGCCGCAGACGGGCTCTACCACGCCGTGAAGGCACAGCACGCGCCATTCGACGGCACCGACGTCGAATGGTTTACCAAAGGACGCACCATATGAGCGGCATTGTCAGGGTCTACAAGCGCGACGACGACGGCGCCCTGCACTTCAGGGAGGCCTGGTTTGACGAGGAATACTCCCAGTTCGTCATGAACTTCGGTGCCGTGGGTCACCAGAGCAAGACCGAGGAAACCGATGTCCCCGACGCCGCCGCTGCCGACGGCCTCCTGGACGCCTTCGCAGCCCAGTGCGCCGAGGACGGCTACGCTGAGGTCCCCAACGAGGAGCAGTCCTGGGTGGTGGCCCAGTTCGCCCTCAAGACCAAGGACGGCACCGACCGTGACCGCCGCCTTGAACAGAAGGCCAAGGACGCCCTGGTCAGCCACCTGGCCTGGCGCGGCCTGGGAACGGTGGAACGCTCCGAATTCACCGACTACAAGCTCAACATCTTCTGCCTGTGCCCGGATGTGAACAAGGCCGTCAGCGCCATCAAGGTCTGCGCCCGCAACGAGGACCTCGACTTCACCAAGCTCAGCATCGGGGCTGCCCCGTACAGCCAGCCGGACCATTACAAACTCAAGCATTCCGCCAAGCCCGCCAGCAGCTTCAGCCTCTAGGAGACGTTCGTGACCAGTTACCGCCGTGTTGGAGAATCAGGGCTGACGGTCTCCACCGTAGGCCTGGGCTGCAACAACCTGGGCCGCGCCAACACCGCCACCGAGTCGCAGGACGCAACGGACGCCGTCGTGAACGCCGCGATCGACGCCGGCATTACCCTGTTCGACGTCGCAGACAACTACGGCAAGGAACCCGGGCTCAGCGAAACCATGCTCGGCAAGGCGCTCGGCCGCCGGCGCGGGGACGTCGTCGTCGCCACCAAGTTCGGAATGGACACCCGGGGCGCCAACGGCCCCGACTTCGGTGCCCGCGGCTCCCGGCGGTACATTATCCAGGCAGCCGAAGCGTCGCTGCGGCGCCTGGACACGGACTGGATCGACCTTTACCAGTTCCACACCCCGGACCCACTGACGCCCATCGACGAGACCCTGTCAGCGCTGGACACCCTGGTCCGCAGTGGCAAGGTCCGCTACATCGGCCACTCCAACCGCTCCGGGTGGCAGATCGCCCAGGCTGAATACGTGGCCCGCGAACTGGGGACTTCCCGGTTCATTTCATCGCAGAACCACTACAACCTGCTGGACCGCCGGGCCGAGCTGGAAGTGACCCCGGCCGCGGAGGAGTTCGGCCTGGGCGTCCTGCCCTACTTCCCCCTGGCCAACGGCTTGCTCACCGGCAAGTACTCCCCGGGCCACGCCCCCGAAGGGTCGCGGCTCAGCCACACCCGCACCAACATGGTGGACGACGCCGACTGGGACCAACTGGGCAGGTACAGCGCCTTCGCGAAGGAACGCGGCCTCACGGAGATCGAGGTGGCCTTCTCCTGGCTCGCCGCCCAGCCCTCGGTGGCCAGCGTCATCGCCGGCGCCACCCGGCCGGAGCAGGTCCGGCAAAACGCCGAAGCCGCGAACTGGACCCCCACCCCGGAGGACATCGCCACCCTCGACGACATCTTCCCCGCCGTGCCCAAGGTCGCGCTGTTCTAGGCCACGATGCCCGCCTACCTCCTTGATGTCGATACCGGCATCGACGACGCCCTTGCCCTTGCCTACCTTGCCGCGCTCCCGGACACGGAGTTCGTGGCGGTCACGGCCACCCCCGGCAACGTCGATGCCGACCAGGTGGCCCGGAATACCCTGGCACTGCTGGAGCTGTGCGGCAGGCCGGGCGTCGAGGTGGCCATCGGGGCGCGCGGGCCGCTGTCCATTCCGCTCACCACCACACCCGAAACCCATGGGCCGCAGGGGATCGGCTACGCGGTGCTGCCCGGGCCCGCCGGACAGGTCTCGGCGCGGAACGCCGTTGACCTGTGGATCGAACACGCCCGCGCCAGGCCGGGTGAGCTCACCGCCCTGATCACGGCGCCGCTGACCAACTTCGCCCTGGCACTGCGGCGGGAACCGGAGCTCCCCGACCTCCTTGCCAAGGTGGTGATCATGGGCGGGAGCTTCTACCACCAGGGCAACACCACCCCCACCGCCGAGTGGAACACCCATGTGGACCCCCATGCGGCCAAGGAGGTCTACGCCGCGTACCGGGGACGGCAGCCGGAGAAACTACCCATCGTCTGCTCCCTGGACACCACCGAGCGGATGGAACTGCACCCGGCCCACGTTGAGGCGCTGGCACGGGCGGCAGGCGCCGCGGCTCCGGAACTGGTCCTCCCGGGGGACCCGGAGGGGCTCCGCAGCACCTCCGGCAACACCCTGGTCAGGCACCTGTCCGATGCCTTGCGTTTCTATTTCGAGTTCCACCGGCACTACGACCAGGGCTACCTGGCCCACGTCCACGATTTCTTTGCGGCCGGGGTGGCCGCGGGCACGCTCGAGTACACCGCCCGCCCAGCCACCGTAGACGTCGAAACGGACTCCCCGCTCCTGATGGGAACCACCGTGGCCGACTTCCGCGGACTGTGGGGAGCACCCCCAAACGCGCGGGTCGTGTCCGGCAACAACCCGGAGCAGGCGTTCCGCGAACTCGTGTCCGCCGTCGGAAGCCTGGCCCGCCGCGTGGGCTGAGGAACGCCCCTCCGTGGGCAATCGCCGGTAGAATAGGCTCCGGACCGGCCCGGCGCAGTTGCCGCCGGATTCTGCCGAGGTGACATAGGCAGCCACACTCCGGCCCGGTACTGCCGGGCCCACCGCCTGCACCCAAAGGAACATTCCCCATGTCATCGCCCTCTTTGACGCTCCCGTCCCAGGAACGCCCCGCGGCACGCCGCAGGCTGCTGGAGATCCTTGGCGCCCTGGCCATCGCGGCCACCTACGTCTACCTGGTCCTCAACCAGCCGGCAGACATCACCGGCGGCCCGGGAAGCGCGTCGGCCCTGATCGCCCTCACCGGGTTCCTGGCAGGGGCGGTCCTGCTGATCATTGCCGTGCTGCCCACCCTGCCGGCGTCCACCCTGGTGCTGATCCCGGTCGCACTGGTCCTGAACATCGTGCTGGGACAATTCGTCGGCAGCACCCTTGTTCCCTTCTACCTCGACGCCATCGGCACCGTGCTGATCGCCGTCCTGGCCGGGCCGGCCGCCGGTGCCGCCACCGGCGCCCTCAGCAGCATCGTCTGGTCCTTCTTCAACCCCACGGTGCTGCCGTTCGCCGCTGGCGCCGCGCTCATCGGCTGCCTGGCCGGCCTCGCGGCACGCTACGGCCTCTTCCGCCGGTTCTACCTGGCACCAGTGGCGGGTTTCATCACCGGCATCATTGCCGGTGTGGTGTCCGCCCCCGTGGCAGCCTTCGTCTTCGGCGGAACGTCGGGCGTGGCCACCGGCGCCATCGTCAGCGCCTTCCGGGCCATGGGGGACACCCTCCTGGCGGCCATCACCAAGCAGGCACTGCTGTCCGACCCCATGGACAAGGCCATCGTGTTCACCATCGTGGCCATCCTGGTCTACGCGCTGCCCCGCCGGGCGCGCCAGCAGTTCCCCTTCATCCGGCGCCACCGGGTGCTCGCCGGCACCAACCCTGCTTCGACGCCGGAGGGAACCCGGGTGGACGCTTCAGCGCCGGCACCCGCCCACGGGAATGGGTCCGGGCCGGCCAACGATTCATCACTGAACGGCTGACCCGGGCACCGTGACGGCACCCCCGGCAGGCAACCCGGCAGCACCGGCAACGGCGGGGCGGGAGCGGCTCAACCCGCTGACCTCCTTCGCCGTCGCAGGCAGCACGGCAGTCATGACGACGGCGGCGGCAAGCTGGCCGTGGTCCCTCACCGTGGTTGCCGCGTGCATTGTCCTGTCACTGGCTGCGGGGACGGCACACCGCGTGCTGCCGGCGGCGGCGGCGGTCATGGTTCCGCTCGGCCTGTCCCTGCTGGTCCTGCACGGGCTGTTCTTCCCGGAAGGCAGGACAGTGCTGGCAGCGTGGGGGCCTGCACGCATCACGGCAGAGGGCCTGGACTTTGCCGGGCAACGCACCCTGCAACTGGCCGCCGTCGTCATGGCCCTGCTGGTGTTTTCCTTCAGTGTCAGGGTCCCGGACCTGGTGGCGGCGTTGTCTGCCCGGGGCGTACAGGGCCGGTTCGCTTTCGTGCTGGCATCCACGCTGACCCTGCTTCCGGCCATCGCCGGGCGGGCACGCAGTATCCGGCAGGCCCAGGAATCGCGGGGCTTGGTCATCTCCCGGAGTTTGGTCTCCAGGGCGGCGGCGTTCCGGCTGCAGGCCATTCCGCTGGTCCTCTCCCTGATTGAGGATGCGGGTACCCGGGCTGCTGCCCTGGAGGCCCGTGGGCTGGGCAACGCCGGGCCGCGGACCAGTTACCGGATGGTGCCGGATTCCACGCTGCAGCGGGCGGCACGGTCCGTCCTGGTGCTCCTGGCACTGGCCTCCGTGGTTGTCCGTGTGGTCCTGGCAGGTACGGGTGGCTGAACACATGGTCACGGGCGGCTCCGGCATTCCCAACAGTGACGGCAAAGCCGGCAGTGCGTCCGCTCCCGTCCTGGCTGCCGGCATCAGGGACTTCACCTTCCACGAGGCGCCCGCCCCTGTCCTGCGGGATATCACTGTTTCGTGTCCACCGGGCTCGTTCACGGCCATCCTCGGCGCATCCGGAAGCGGCAAGTCAACCCTGGGCCGGCTGCTGTCCGGCTGGCTGCCACCGGGTGGGCACGGCACGCTGGCAGGCTTCCTCGAATTGGCCGGTACGCGGCTGGAGTTCGACGGCGGACCGGGGGACCCGCGGATTGATCCGGCCCAGTGGGGCCGGCACGTGGGGTTCGTGCCGCAGGACCCTGCCGCCGTCCTCTCCACAGTCCGGGCCACGGTGGCCGAGGAGCTCGCGTTTGGTTTGGAAAACACCGGCATGGACCGTGCCGGGATGGAAGCCGCCGTGGAGCGGACCGCCCGCCTGCTCGGACTTGGCAGCCTGCTGGGCCAGGACCCCGCGAGGCTGTCCGGCGGCCAGCTGCGGCGGCTGGCCATCGGCTGCGCGATCATCCCCGGGCCCCCGGTGCTGGTCATGGACGAGCCCTTCGCCTCCCTGGACGCGGCAGGGACCAACGAGCTGGCGTCCTTGGTCCGTGAGCTGATCAGGGGTGGGACCGCCGTCGTCATCCTCAGCCAGGCTGTTGACGCGCTGCTGCTGGAAGCCGGCACGTGGCTGGTCCTCGCGGATGGCAGGCTCGCCGGCGGCGGGCCTCCCGCGGCGATGCGCCCTGGCTCCGGGCTGCTGCCGCCAGCCATCCGGTGGCCCGGCGGCATCCAGGCCACAAGGCCATCCACCGCCGCAACGTCCAGCCGCCCGGGGCAGATGCCGCCAGCGAAGCCTGCAGCGCTGGAGCTGCGGGACGTGTCCTTTGGCTACCCGGACGCTCCGGTAGCCCGATTCAGGCACCGGAGGCGGGAACCTGGCTGCCGGGCGATGGTGCTGGCCGACGTCCACCTGGCAGTCCACCCGGGCGAAATCGTGGCTGTCACCGGGCCCAACGGTGCCGGCAAGTCCACCCTGCTGCGGCACTTCAACGGGCTGCTGCGCCCCACTTCAGGGACTGTGCTGGTCCGCGGCAGTGACATTGCCGGAGCTCCAGTGGGAAAAACAGCAGCGTCCGTGGGCCTGCTGTTCCAGCAGCCCCGCGACCAACTGTTCGAACGGACCGTGCTGCGGGAGGTCGGGTTCGGCCTGGACCGCCTGTATGGGCCGGCCCTGGCGGTGGAGCGCGCCGGCGCGGCACTCCAGGCTGTTGGCCTGGCGGATGCGGCCCGGGAGCATCCGGCCGAGCTTCCCGCGTCCGCCCAGCGGCTGCTGGCCCTGGCCACCGTCCTGGCCCGCCGGCCCGCCGTCCTGGCGCTGGATGAACCCACCGTTGCGCTGGACGGGAACGGGCTGGCCCTGCTGGACGCTGCCGTGCGCTCGGCAGCGGACTCGGGCGCCGCCGTCGTGCTGGTCACCCATGACCTGGGCTATGCACACGCGGCGGCGCACCGCATCCTGGCGCTCGACGGCGGCCGGCTGCACCCCGCCTGACCGCCGCTGCGCCTAGTCCCGGGACTTGCTCGACGCGATGCCGGGCTGCAGGAAACGCTTGCCGTTGACCCGCTCCGATGCACCCACCCGGTCCAGGTACGGCGTGATGCCGCCCAGGAACATGGGCCAGCCCGCGCCCAGGATCATGCACAGGTCGATGTCCTCGGGTCCGGCGACGACGCCTTCGTCCAGCATCAGGCCGATTTCCTCCGCCAGGGCATCCTGGACGCGGTGCAGCACCTGCTCCGCGGTGGACGGGCTGGAGCCAAAGGACAGCAGCTCAAGCGTGGACTGGGGGATGGTCCGGGAACCGTCCGGCGCGGTATCCCAGAGTGCCTTGACGTTGTTGTCGATGAGCTTCTTGAGGTTATCGGAGACCGGGAAGCGGTCACCGAAGGCGGCGTTCAGGGACTCCTGGACATGCTGCGCCACGGGCAGGCCCACCATGGCCAGCAGCGTGAACGGCGTCATGGGCAGCCCCATGGGCCGCAACGCGGCGTCCGCAACCTCCGCCGGGGTGCCCTCGTCGAAGGCTGCCGTCACTTCGCCCATGAGCCTCAGCAGGATGCGGTTGACCACGAACGCGGCCGCATCCTTGACCAGCACACCGGTCTTCTTCAGGGCCTTGGCCAGCTCGAAGGCGGTCGCGAGCACGGCGTCGTCGGTCCGCGGGGCACGGACAATCTCCAGCAGCGGCATGACGGCCACCGGATTGAAGAAGTGGAAGCCCACCAGGCGCTCCGGGTGCTTGAGGTCCGCGGCCATCTCCGTCACCGAGAGCGATGACGTGTTGGTGGCCAGGATGCACTCCGGCGACACGATGGCCTCCAGTTCGGCGAAGACCTGCTTCTTGATGTGCAGTTCCTCGAAGACGGCCTCGATCACGAAGTCGGCGTCCGCGAAGGCTTCCTTTGACACCGAGCCGGTCACCAGCGCCTTGGTGCGGTTGGCGGCGTCCGGGCTGACGCGCTTCTTCGCCAGGAGTTTGTCCACCTCGCCATGGACGTAGGCCACACCCTTGTCCACCCGGGCCTGGTCGATGTCGGTCAGGACCACCGGTACTTTCAGCTGCCGCGCGAAGAGCAGTGCCAGCTGGCCGGCCATCAGGCCCGCGCCCACCACGCCCACCTTGGTGACAGGCCGGGCCAGTTTTCGGTCCGGAGCGCCGGCGGGCCGCTTGCCGCGCTTCTGCACCAGGTCGAGGAACGCGTAGACGGTGGACCGGAACTCATCGGTCTGCATCAGGTCGGCCAGGGTTTCGCATTCCAGGGCCGCGGATTCCGCGGCGGTCATGGTGCGGTTGGCTTCGAGAATGTCCAGGACCTTGGCGGGGGCCGGAGAGGCGTTGGAGGTCTTGCCCTCCACGAACTTCCGCCCCGCGGCCACGGCGGCGGTCCAGCGGGCGGCAGCCTCCGGTGAGGCGGGGTCGACGGCGTTGGGCCGCTCCGGGACCACGTCGCCGGAGATGACTCCCGCGGCCCAGGCCAGCGACTGCTCCAGGAAGTCGGCAGGCTCGAAGACGGCGTCCGCGATTCCCATGCCGAATGCCTGTGCACCGGTCAGTGTCCGGTTGTTGCTCAGCGGGTTCTCGATCATGACCTTGACCGCGTTTTCCGGACCCACCAGGCGGGGGAGGATGTACACGCCGCCCCAGCCCGGAACCAGGCCCAGGAAACCTTCCGGCAGGGCCAGGGCGCTGGCCCCCGTGGAGACCGTGCGGTACGTGGACTGCAGCGCGATCTCCAGGCCGCCGCCCAGTGCGACGCCGTTAATGAAGGCGAAGCTCGGGACGCCCAGGTTGGCAAGGGTGGCGTAGACGTCGTGGCCCAGCTGCGCCATCCACAGTCCGTGTTCGCGCTTTTCGAGCGACTTCACGGCGGAGAGGTCCGCCCCGGCCACGAGGTAGTGCGGCTTGCCGGTGACGCCCACGCCCACGATTTCGCCGCGGGCTGCGCGTTCCCGCAGGCCTTCAAGCGCCGTGCCGAGCTCCACGAGGGTGTTGGGGCCAAGGGTGGTGGGCTTGGTGTGGTCCAGGCCGTTGTCGAGGGTGACCAGGGCAAAGGTTCCCGGGCTGGGCTTCCCTGCAGTTCCCGGCAGGGCGATGTCCTGGACGTAGGAGTGGGTCACGGTTTCGTTGGGGAAGAGGTCCGCCAACGTGCGGTAATCTGCGGCGCTCATGCCATGGCTCCTTCGGAAGCGGTAGCAGCGGTCTCCCCGGCGGGAGTTCCACTGTAGTCGGGGTGGTTCGGGTTCTCCCAGATCACAGTGCCGCCCATGCCAAGACCCACGCACATGGTGGTGATCCCGTAGCGGACCGATGGGTCTTCCTCGAACTGGCGGGCCAGCTGGATCATCAGCCGGACGCCGGAGGACGCCAGGGGGTGGCCTACGGCGATGGCCCCGCCGTAGCGGTTAACCCGGGGGTCGTCGTCGGAGATGCCGTAGTGGTCCAGGAAACTGAGGACCTGGACGGCGAAGGCCTCGTTGATTTCGAACAGGCCAATGTCATCGATGGTCAGTCCGGCATTCTTCAGGGCTTTTTCCGTGGCCGGCACAGGTCCGATGCCCATGACCTCCGGCTCCACTCCTGCGTAAGCGTAGCTGACCAGCCTCATCTTGACCGGCAGGCCAAGTTCGGCGGCCGCATCAGCGGAGGCCAGGACGGCAGCGGTTGCGCCATCATTCAGGCCGGCGGCGTTTCCGGCGGTGACCCGGCCGTGGGCGCGGAAGGGGGTGCGGAGGCCGGCAAGGTCGGCCAGGGTGGTGCCGGGCCGGGGCGGTTCGTCCTTGCTGTGGACCGTCCAGCCCTCTCCGGGCCTGCGGGCAGCAACGGGAACCAGGTCCGGCTGGATCCGGCCGTCCTGGTAGGCGGCGGCCAGCTTGTCCTGCGAGGCCACGGCGTAGGCGTCCGTGCGTTCCTTGGTGATGGCGGGGAACCGGTCGTGGAGGTTCTCCGCGGTGTTGCCCATGTTCAGGGCTGCCGGGTCCACCAGCCGTTCGGACATGAACCGGGGGTTCGGATCGGCGCCGGAGCCCATGGGGTGGTGTCCCATATGTTCCACTCCGCCGGCAACCACCACGTCGTAGGCGCCGAAGCCGATGCCGCCGGCCGTGGTGGTGACAGCGGTCATCGCGCCGGCGCACATGCGGTCGATGGCGAAGCCGGGAACAGTCCGTGGAAGGCCGGCCAGGAGTGCGGCTGTCCTGCCGAGGGTAAGGCCCTGGTCGCCTGTTTGGGTGGTCGCGGCGATGGCCACCTCGTCGATCCGCCCGGCGGGCAGCGACGGGTTGCGGCGCAGCAGGCCGCGGATGCATTTCACGATCAGGTCATCGGCCCGGGTCCCGGCGTAAATCCCTTTCTCGCCGGCCCTGCCGAAGGGTGTGCGGATGCCGTCCACAAAGACGACGTCGCGGACAGTGCGCGTAGATGCGCCGCTTCCGTGCTGGCTCACGTGTAACTCCTCATCGAGATGTGGCGCGCCGGTGCATGCCGGAGTGCGGCAGCAGCCAAGCGTCGGTCACACCGATGTTACTCGTGAGTAACTTAGCCTGCAAGGGCTTGGTCCAGGAAGGTTACTGGCCGCCGGCCACTGCGACGGGTTTGGGTTCCTTGGGCGGCAATGGCTGCGGGTTCAGGAAGGCGCTGGAGATCAGCGGGGCGGTGAGTTCCACCTGCCACTTGCGCGCACCGAGGGCCCGCAGCTCAGCAGCAATCGAGTCCTCGCTGACGTCTGCAGGAGGCCGCCACGCCACCCGCCGCAGGTAATCGGGTGTCAGCAGGTTCTCCAGCGGCAGGTTCAGCTCCTCGGCTTTTGCCTGCAGCAGGGGCCTGGCCGTGCCCAGGCGGGCAGCCGCCTCCGGATCGCGGTCTGCCCAGACCCTCGGCGGCGGTGGGGCGTTGGTGGCCAGGTGCAGCGGTGGGAGTTCCTGCATGTCCCGTGCAGCGGCGATGCAGCGCAGCCAGCGCGGAGCCTCGCGCTGGGCGGCGCGTCCATGGAATCCCTTGGTGCCCAGAAGCTGCGGGACAGTGGCCGGCATCGCCTTCGCGGCAGCCACCAGGGCCGAATCGGGAATGAGGCGGCCAGGCGCCACGTCGCGTTTTTGCGCCAGGGAGTCGCGTTCCAGCCACAATTCGCGGACCGCAGCCAGTTGGCGGCGGTCCCGGATCTGGTGCAGGCCGGAGGTTTTCCGCCAGGGGTCCACCCGGGGCGGAGCGATGCCGGCTTCGAGGATGGCGGCAAACTCCTGCTCGGCATATTCCAGCTTCCCGTCGGCCTGGAGCAGCTCAATGAGTTCCTCACGCAGCTCGGTGAGGACCTCGACGTCCAGGGCGGCGTACCGGAGCCACGGTTCGGGCAGGGGGCGGGTGGACCAGTCGGCCGCTGAGTGCTCCTTGGCAAGCCCGAATCCCAGGAGCTGTTCGATGACCGCCGCCAGGCCCACCCGGGGCAGCCCGGCCAGGCGCGCGGCGAGTTCGGTATCGAAAAGCTTGTCCGGCCACATCCCGAGTTCGGACAGGCAGGGGAGGTCCTGGCTGGCAGCGTGCAGGATCCATTCGACCCCGCGCAGGGCGTCGTTGATGATGTCCAGGTTCCCGAACGGTTCGGGGTCGATCAGCCAGGTCCCTGCGCCCTCGCGCCGGATCTGGACCAGGAAGGCGCGCTGGCCGTAGCGGAACCCGGAGGCGCGTTCGGCGTCAACACCGGCCGGCCCGGTGCCGGCGGCGATGGCGGCGGCGCAGCGTTCCAGGCCGGACTGGGTTTCGATGACCAGGGGAACGCCGTCCCGGGGTGCGTCGAGATCGATGATTTCGGGGATGGGACTGTCAAAGCCCTCCACCGTGATGTGGGGCGCGGCAGCAGCAGCCGGGACGCCGGCTGTGGTGTTTTCCGGAATGTTTGGGGTCATGATGCCCCCAGTTTACCGGGCTGCCCCGAAACCGTTCGGCTGGCCCCGCCGCCGGGGCGGCAGGGCCGTGACGCCGTCGGGCAGCGGCGGCAGGCCTGCGAACGTGCACACCATGTCGGACCAGGCTTCCAGGTGCGCCTGCACATCGGAGGAACCCGGCGTCCAGGAGGCCCGGAGCTCGATGTCGATGGACCCCGGCCGGCCGGCCAGGGTGCCGAAGCTTTCGGACAGGACGCGGGTGGCCGCGCCACCGGCCGCCCGGTACGGGGCCTTGTGGTTTTCCAGCGCTTCCACCAGCCACGTCCATGCCACGGTGCCCAGCATTTGGTCGTTGCCCATTTCCGGTTCCAGCTCGGCCCGGATGTAGGTCACGATGCGGAACTCGCCGTCCCAGACCGCTGAGCCGTCCGGGTCATGCAGGAGGATGAAACGTCCGGTGGCGAGTTCGGTCCCGTCCTCGTCCGCAGTTCCGGCCCCGGCTGGACCGCCGGCCGCGGCGAAAGCCAGGGCCGCCGGCCCGTGGACCGGCGTCGAAGGGGCACCGGTGCCGGGCGCCATGACTTCAGCGCCCAGCGCGACGGCGAAGGGGGCCAGCCGCGCGGGGGCAGGGATCTCGGCCAGGCGCAGTTCCTTCCGGCACCGGGCTTTCCTGAGGGTTCCCAAGGCGTGGAGAAAATCCGGGGGAACCTGGTCAAGTGCGTTCACCTTGGCAGATTACGGGGCGGGGCGCGGCCGGGGAGGAAGGCTCGCCGTCAACGGCCGGTCACCCTGCCCGTCCGTCCCGGTAATCCCGCAGCTCACGGCGGATGGCAGCGGCGAACGCATCAACATCCTCCTCCGTGGTGTCAAAGGAGCACATCCAGCGGACCTCCCCTGCTGCCTCATCCCAGTCGTAGAACCTGAAGGAAGTGCGCAGCCTGTCCGCCACGCCGGGCGGAAGGATGGCGAAGACGCCGTTTGATTCGGTTTTCTGGGTGGGGCGGACGCCCTCGATGGTGTCGACGGCGGCACGCAGCCGGGCTGCCATGGCGTTCGCGTGCGAAGCGGAGCGCAGCCAGAGCCCCCCTTCGAGCAGGGCGATGAACTGGGCAGACATGAAACGCATCTTGGACGCCAGCTGCATATTCATCTTGCGGAGGTAGACCAGGCCGTGGGCTGCCTCGGGATTGAGGGCCACCACCACTTCGCCGAACAGGAGGCCGTTCTTGGTGCCGCCGAAGGAGAGGATGTCCACGCCGGCGTCCTTGGTGAAGGCCCGCAGGGGAACGCCCAGGTGGGCGGCCGCGTTGGCGAGCCGGGCACCGTCCATGTGCAGCTTCATGCCCTTGGCATGGATGTGGTCGGCGATGGCGCGCACTTCCTCCGGGGTGTAGCACGTGCCCAGTTCCGTCGTCTGGGTGATGGACACTGCCAGCGGCTGGGCGCGGTGCTCGTCGCCCCAGCCCCAGGCCTCCCGGTCAATCAGCTCCGGGGTCAGCTTGCCGTCCGGGGTGGGGACCTGCAGCAGCTTCATGCCGCCGATGCGCTCGGGTGCCCCGTTTTCATCCATGTTGATGTGCGCGGTGGACGCACATACCACGGCGCCCCAGCGGGGGAGCATGGACTGCAGGGACAGGACGTTGGCGCCGGTACCGTTGAAGACGGGGAAGCATTCGATGCCCGGGCCGAAGTGGTCCACCATGAGTTCCTGGAGCCGCGCGGTGTAGTCGTCCTCGCCGTAGGACACCTGGTGGCCCTCGTTGGCGGCGGCCAGGGCTGCCAGCACCTCGGGGTGGACGCCGGAGTAGTTGTCGGAGGCAAAGCCGCGCACGTTCGGATCGTGCAGCCGGAGCGCCGAGCCTGTTTCTGCTGTGGTGGTCATGGGGTTGTTCACGCTTTCAGTCTAGGTACAGTCACGGCCACGCTCAGTCGGCCAGCCTGAGCCGGGCGCCGTTGAGTCCGGCCGCCGGGGTGTCGAAGAGCCGGACGACGGCGGCAGCCAGGTCAGCCACGTCCGTGGCCCCGGGGAACTTCCGCTCGGGGTGGGCGCGGCGCAGTTCGTCGTCAACCAGTGCCTTGACCACCAGGATGGTGGCAGCGGCAAGGCTCCCGCCGTCCCCGGAGGCGCGGCGGAAGCCGTCCGCCATGGCAATGGTCCAGGCCTCCGCGGCCGCCTTGGCCGCCACGTAGCTGGCCACCGCCGCGGTGGGTTTGTCCAGTGCGGTGGAGGACACCATGGCGAACCTGCCGGCAGGCGACGCGGCGATATCGTCAAAAAAGACGCGTGAGACATTCCGGAGCGTGGTGACCGCCCCGCGTTCCAGGAAGTCCCAGTCTTCGTCGGACTGATCGGCGATGCCCTTGGCTCCGCGCCAGCCGCCCACCAGGTGGATCACCGCGTCAACCGGCCCGAAGGCTCCGCCGAGCTGCTCCCGGAGCTGCCGGACGCCGTCGAAATCCGCGAGGTCGCACGTGAAGGGGGCGACGCCGTCGCCCGCCTTCTCTGCCGCCGCCGCGATCCGGGCGTGGTCCGATCCCACGGTGGCCACGCGGTGGCCCGCGGCAGCGAGGGCACGCGCAACGGCGACGCCGGACGGCCCGCTGCCGCCGGTGACCAGGACGCGGGCAGCGCCGGGGCCGGTCACAGGGCGGAGTGGCCGGTGATGCCGGCGGTCGACTCGATGACGGGGCGCATCTTCTTCTCCAATGCTTCGTAGAACATGGACAGCGGGAATTCGTCGTCCAGGACCTGGTCCGTGAGGCCGCGGGGCGTCCCCGCCAGCGGCAGCGCGTCCGGGCCCTTGGCCCACACGGAGGCCGGGTTGGGGGTGACGGTGGCCGATACCAGCTGGTAGGCCGCCAGCCAGTGGGCGGTCTTGGGCCGGTCGATGGAGCGCCAGTACAGATCGTCGATGCCGGCTCCGAGGGCGATCACGGCGTCGGCCACCTCATCCCAATCGATGGTAAGCCGTGTGTCCGTCCAGTGCAGCACATGCTGCTGGTGCAGCCAGGCGAACAGGAGCTGGCCACCGAGGCCGTCGTAGTTGCGGACGCGGCTGCCGGTGATGGCAAAGCGGAAAATGCGGTCAAAGATGATGGCGTACTGGACCAGCTTGGCGTGCCGGCGGGCTTCGGGGTCGGCGTCATCGTCTTTTTCGATCCGGACGGATTCGCGGAAGGCGGTGAGGTCGCAGCGCAGTTCCTCCAGCGAGTACAGGAAATAGGGCATCCGCTGCTTGATCATGAAGGGATCGAAGGGCAGGTCGCCGCGCATGTGCGTCCGGTCGTGGATCAGGTCCCACATGACGAAGGTCGCTTCGGTGAGGTCCTGGTCAACGAGCAGTTCCGCGGCGCCCGCCGGGAGTTCCAGGGAGGTGATCTCCGCGGCGGCCTTGAGTACCCGGCGGAACCGGGCAGCTTCCCGGTCAGCAAAGATGGCACCCCACGTGAAAGTGGGGGTCCGGCTGACAGCCACGGTCTCGGGGAAGAGCACGGCCGAGTTGGTGTCGTAGCCCGGGGTGAAGTCCACGAAGCGGATGGGGACGAACAGTTTGTTGGAGTACCCGCCGGCTTCCAGGCCCGCGATGAACTCCGGCCAGATCACCTCCACCAGCACGGCCTCCACCAGCCGGCTGCTGCTGCCGTTCTGGGTGTACATGGGGAACACCACCAGGTGCTGCAGGCCGTCGCGGCGCTGTTCCTGTGGCTGGAACGCCAGCAGCGAGGACAGGAAGTCCGGAACGGCGAATCCGCCCGCGGCCCATGCCCGGAAATCAGCGCACGCGGCCTCGAGGTAGGCGGCATCGTGCGGAAAGGCAGGGGAGAGGGCCGTGACGGCGTCCACGATGGTTTCCACGTGGCGTGCAGCTGTCGCGTGGTCCGCCGCCTCGAGAATTGATCCGTCCTGGACCTGGAGGGCCTGGAGGGCGGTGGCTGCGCCCTTGAGCCGCAGCCAGTCCTGGTTCTGCGCGGAAATACCGGTAATGGCGGTGGTCAGGGTCTCTGTCATCGTCGGCTGCCTTTCTGGTTGCTTGCTTCTCTGGCGAGCGTAGCAAGCAACCAGTAAGACTTATGCCCGGCTGGCCTTTGCATAAGCAGAACTTAGCCTAGTGCCGTTGCCGGCTGGATCGAGACCGTGCTTTGGCTGTGGGATCCGTGGATCCAGGGCTACGCCCCGTTAGCCCTGCGCCCCATGGTCTGCCCCCTGGTTTTCCGTCTCATCCTTGGTGACGAGCCGGAGGGAGACGGAGTTAATGCAGTAGCGCTGGTCCGTGGGGGTGCCGTAACCCTCGCCGTCGAACACGTGGCCCAGGTGCGAGCCGCAGGAGGCGCACCGGACTTCGATCCTTTCCATGCCGAGCGTCCGGTCGTGGATGTAGCGGACCTTGCCCTCGGCCAGGGGAGCCCAGAAGGACGGCCAGCCACAATGGGAATCGAACTTCTCGTTGCTCGTGAACAACTCGGCGCCGCAGGCGCGGCACTGGTACGTGCCCTCCGTGTGCGTATCCCAGTACTCTCCCGTGTAGGGCCGTTCCGTGCCGGCCTGCCGCAGGACGTGGTATTCCTCCGGGGTCAGTTCCTCACGCCACTGGGCATCACTTTTCCCGACGGACCCGGCTTGGGCCGCAGCCTCCTGCGCGGTGCCCTGCCGTGTCCCGCCGTCGACGCCCGGTGCCTTGTTGCCGAAGATGCTGTTTCCAAAGATGCTCATAGTTTTACCAACGCCTAGGAGTCGCCGATAAATCCCGAACCTGCATAGAGGTGGAGCACGGGCACTCCGAGCTGGTCCTGGGCCTTGTTGGCCCAGTCGGTGTGGAAGGTATCGGCCACGGCGTGCGGCCTGGTGATCACCACTGCCTGCGAGGCGCCCGTTTCCCGGACCTTGGCCACCAGGGCGTCCACTGCCTTTCCGTCCACCACCTGGCCGGTCACGTCCGAGCCCAGTCCCTGCAGCGCTGCGAGCGAAGCGGCCAGGGTCTCGCCGGCCTGGGCCCGCTCTGCGGCGGCGTCCGGGTTGCGTGCCGCCAGTTCGCGGAAAGCCTTGGCAACGTCCAGCATGGACAGGTTCTCGAGGAAGTCCACCAGCAGGTGGCGCTCTGTGTTCGCCGGCACCAGGACCACCAGGCGGCTGTCCGCGCCGTCCACCAGCCGTTCAATGTTCAGGCGGTCGTCCGCGCCGAGGGGTTCTTCAGTCAGGATGACGATGGGATCACTCATGGCCTTAGCCTAGTCCCGCCCGCGTGCCACATGCACTGACTGGCCATTCCGCCGGTTCCGGCCCACTTCCGGTTCCGCCTTGACCTTGCCGCGCCGTTCCCGTCCGGTTCCCGAATGCAGGCATCTGCGGCGGTGCCGGTAACAATAGTCACATGGCACCTTTCCGGCGAGCGCGCCCTGCAATGACTGCACCTTCCAGGGATACCGGCGGCGTGTCGCCGGGAGCCAAGTGGGCCATTGGGGGAGCCATCGCCGGGGGATCGGTGGCGAGCCTGCTGGGGGCCGGCTCCTCGGCGCTCGCCGTGTACTTCGCGCGCCGGGTCATCACCCCTGCCCGTCAGCGGACGGCGGACAAGGAAGTCCTGGCCGTGATCCGCGACGGGCAAAAGCAGCAGGTGATCCTGGCCGCCAATGAGGACACCACGGTGGACGGGGTCTATGGATTCTTTTTCGACGGCGGGAAGGGGCATGCGCGCATCGGCCGCATCGTTTCCTACTCGCCGGCGGACCGGACGGTGCTGCGCGAGGTGGAAGCCGTCTACAGCGGGGATCTTTCCACTGCACGCTGGGGCTGGTGGAGCGGGGCCACCTACCCGGACCCGGCCGCCGCCGGAATTCCGGCCGAGGACGTCCTGGTCCCCGTTGAACGCGGTGAAGCCCCCGCCTGGCTGGTCCGCGCCAAGGGAACCGCGCGGACCTGGGCCATCATGGTGCACGGCCGCGGGGCAACCCGCCAGGAAGCGCTCCGGGCGGTAGGGCCGGCCCTGGAACTGGGCCTGACCAGCCTGCTGGTGTCCTACCGGAATGACGGGCTGGCGCCCTCGGCGGACGACGGACGGTACGGCCTGGGGTCCACCGAGTGGCAGGACATTGAAGCCGCCATCGGGTATGCCCTGGCCAACGGTGCCGAGGAAGTTGTCCTGTTCGGCTGGTCCATGGGAGGGGCCATCTGCCTGCAGACCGCCGATCTCTCCCGCTACCGCCACCTGATCCGGGCGATGGTGCTGGACGCGCCGGTCATTGACTGGGTGACGGTGCTGGCGCACCATGCGCAGCTGAACCGGATTCCGTCCCTGGTGGGCAAGTATGGGCAGCTGATGCTGGGCCACCCGCTGGGACGGCGGCTCACGGGTCTCTCGGCGCCAGTGGACCTCAAAGTCATGGACTGGGTCTCCCGCGCCGTGGAGCTGAGGACGCCCAGCCTGATCATCCACAGCGTCGACGACGAGTACGTGCCGTACGGACCCTCGGCCCTGCTGGCCGAACGGAACCCGGAGATGGTCACGTTCGAGACGTTCAACCACGCCCGCCACACCAAGGAATGGAACGTGGACCCCGAGCGCTGGGAGCGGCTGGTGAAGGCGTGGCTGCGCCAGCAGCTCGCGCCGCGCCTCAACCCGGGATCCGGCCCGGACCCGGGCCTTAACTCGAACACGCCGGCCCGCCCGACGCCCGCGGGAGCGTAAGGTGCCGAAACAACGTCCGGCGGGAGCCGTAACCGACCGTGGCAGGGAACTGGCCGCAGGCCTGGCGGCCCTGGTGGCGTCATCCCCGGGCAGGCCGGTCCAGGCCTCGCACGCCCCCTTCGACGGCACCCTGCTTGGCGAAGTACCCATCAGCACGCAGGACGACGTCGGGGCCGCCGTCGAGACTGCCCGGACGGCGCAGCAGCTCTGGGCGGCCCGCTCCCTGGCCGCACGCCGTGCCGTGGTGGCGCGGTTCGTTGCGCTGCTGCTGGACAGGGAGCAGGACATCCTTGACCTGGTGCAGGCAGAGAGCGGCAAGTCCCGGCTTAGCGCCTTCGAGGAGTTCGCGGACGTCATCCTCACAGCCCGCTATTACGAACGCAACGCCGGGCGGCACCTGCGCCCACGCCGGCGCAAGGGCGCGGCTCCGGTCCTGACCCGCACCACCGAATACCGTATTCCGAAGGGGGTGGTAGGGGTCATCAGCCCCTGGAACTATCCACTGACCCTTGCCGTTTCGGACGCCATCCCGGCCCTGCTCGCGGGCAACGGCATCGTCCTGAAACCTGACTCACAGACGCCCTTCACGGCGCTGCTGATGCTCAAACTCCTCAGGCAGGCAGGCCTTCCGGAGGACCTGTTCCGGATCGTCACCGGGCCGGGAACCTCCATAGGCCCTGCCCTGATCGGGCAGGTGGACTTCCTGATGTTCACCGGATCCTCCCAAACCGGCAAGACCGTCGCCAGGCAGTGCGCGGAACGGCTGATCGGCTTCTCCGCCGAACTGGGCGGGAAGAACCCCATGCTGGTACTGGCGGACGCCGACATAGCCAAGGCAGCCGCCGGTGCCGTGTACGCCTGCTTCTCCAACTCAGGGCAGCTTTGCGTCAGCATCGAGCGGATCTACGTGCACGCCGACGTCCATGACAGGTTCCTTGCGGCGTTCACCGCCAAGGTGGAGGGGATCCGCATGGGCGCCGGGCCGGACTGGGAGATTGGCATGGGGTCCCTCATCAGCGCGGCACAGGTGGAGCGGGTGGACCGCCATGTCCAGGATGCGCTCGCCAAAGGCGCGCGGCTGCTCACAGGCGGACGGCGCCGGCCGGACCTGGGCCCGTTGTTCTATGAGCCGACCGTCCTGACGGGGATCACGGACGACATGCTCCTGGCCAGGGAAGAGACCTTCGGGCCGGTGGTCGCCGTCTACCGTGCCGCGGACGATGATGCAGCAGTCGCCCAGGCCAACGATTCGGAATTCGGGCTCAACGCCAGCGTCTGGTCCGCCGGCCATGGCGAAGAGGTGGCCCGAAAGCTGCTGACCGGGACTGTCAACGTCAACGAAGGCTACGCCGCCACCTGGGCATCCCATGATGCTCCGATCGGGGGCATGAAGGACTCCGGTGCCGGCCGCCGCCACGGCCGGGAGGGCATCCTCAAATACACGGAACCGCAGACCATCTCCGTGCAGCGGCTGCTCCCGGTAGCCCCTGCCCGGGGAATGTCCAACCACGCCTACGCGCGGATCATGAAAGGCGCCATCACGCTGATGGGCCGCCTGCCCCGAAACCGCTGACGCAGTCAGAAGAAAACCCAAGGAGAACTGGGATGGCCAAAGGAACCCGACTTGCCGGCGCAACACTGCTGGTCACTGGAGGCGGAAGCGGGCTGGGCCGCCGCATGGCGCTCGGCGCCGCCCGGCGCGGGAGCCGGGTGCTGATCTGGGACGTGGATGCGGCGGCGGGCGCAGCGGTGCGCGACGAGATCCGGGCGGCCGGCGGACAGGCCGACGCCCAGTACGTGGACGTGACTGACCGGGACGCGGTCAAGGCTGCCGCGGCAGAGGCAGGCACGGTGGACGTCGTGGTCAACAATGCGGGCGTAGTCAGCGGACAGCGGCTCCTCGATGCCACGGAAGACGCCATCGAACGGACCATGAACGTCAACGTCCTGGCCCTGTACTGGGTCACGCGCGCTTTCCTGGGCGGGATGGTAGGGCGCCGGCGCGGCACCGTGGTCACCGTCGCCAGTGCCGCCGGCCTGGTGGGAGTCGCCCGGCAGACGGACTACTCCGCCAGCAAGTTCGCCGCCGTCGGCTTCAACGAGTCACTCCGCGCGGAGCTCCGGGCGGACCGCGCGGACGTCAACACGCTGGTGGTGTGCCCTTTCTACATCAACACCGGGATGTTCGACGGCGTCCGGACCCGCTGGCCCCTCCTGCTCCCCATCCTCGAGGAAGAGGACGTGGCAGCCAGGGTCCTCGACGCGATCGAGGCCGGGCACCGGAAGTTGGTCCTGCCGCCCTCGTGAACCTGCTCCCGGTCCTGCGGGTGCTTCCGGTCGGCGTCTTTGACCGGCTCATGGATGTCCTGGGAGTCAACCGGACCATGGACCACTTCACCGGCCGCGCCCCGGGCCGGACCAGAGGACATTCGGGGTAGGTCCGCAGCTTTGTGCGGGGGCCCGTGACCCTGTGACAGGCCGGCGCAGAGGTCTATCCTGCTGCTCAAGGGGGGAAACCTGCGAAGAAATGGGGCCCCGAAATGCGCATGACAAGACGACAACTGTTACAGGCCGGCGCTGTGGCCGGGGCGGGACTCCTGGCCCCGCCCGGCATATCTGCAGCCGCGGCGCGCGGTCCTGCGGCCGGCCAGCAGGCCATGTTCACCGAGCAACTGCCCACCCTGGCCGAGCTGGGCGTCCTGGACATGCGGGGCGGGGGCCGTACCGCGCTGTGGGTCCGTAACGCCTCCCACCGGTTCCAGGAAAACATGGGCCCGGCGAATACCCTGGCCTACCAGGAGGCCGGCTCGTCGAGGACCTACCTTGGGCCCGTCATCATCGCCAGGAGAGGAGTTCCGTTTGAGCTGAAGGTCCGCAACGCAGCCGAAGGCCATCCCCTGGCTTCCGCCATCGACAGCGAGCTGGTCCCCCGCGGCAGCAACGATGCGAAGCGGCCGCGGACGTCAGTACACCTGCACGGCGGCAACGTCAGCCCGCAGTCGGACGGCGGCCCGGACCAGGCCTTTGCGCCCGGCGATTCCTACACGTACCACTACGCCAACAACCAGGATGCTGCCGGGCTTTGGTACCACGACCACGCGCTTGGAATGACCAGATTGAACGTCTACGCAGGACTTGCCGGCAGCTACCTGCTCAGGGACGGGTTCGACACCGGGGACGGCACGCAGCTTCCGCCACCGCCGTACGAGGTGCCGCTGATCATCCAGGACAAGATGTTCAACCCCGACGGTACGCTAGCCTACCCGCCAAACCCGGACCTGAAGGGCCCGGACGGGGCCCCGCGCCCTTGGGCGCCCGAGTTCTTCGGGGACGTGGCGACGGTCAACGGCAAAGTCCGGCCGAACCTCGATGTCGCCCGAGGCCGGTACCGCTTCCGCGTCTTCAACGGCTCCAACGCCCGGTTCTACGACTTCACGTTCGACGCCGGCGGCCCGGCACTGGCCTTCCACCAGATCGGGTCCGACGGCGGGCTCCTCAACGCGCCCGTCCGGCTGGACCGGCTGGTGATTGGCCCGGGGGAACGGGCGGATCTCGTAGTGGACTTTGCCGGGCTCCGGGCCGGATCGCGGGTGGTCCTGCGCAACAGCGCCCGGGTGCCGTACCCGGACGGGCCGGAATCCGTGGCGGGCGGCGCCATCCCGCTCCCGCAGGTCATGCAGTTCACCGTGACGTCCCGGACCGGCTATACCGTGCCCCTGCCTGCCCGGCTGCGGGACAAGGGCGGGGAAGTCACCAGCCTTCGGGAGGCAGCGCCGGCGAAAATCCGCCGGATGGCGCTCGTGGAGGTAGCCAACCCGGACGGCGTTCCCGTGATGGCCCTGCTGAACAACAGGATGTTCGACAGCCCGGACACCACCGAGGTGGAGGGCGACACGCTGGAACAGTGGGAGCTCATCAACACCACCGAGGACGCCCACCCGATCCACCTGCACTTCACCCAGTTCCAGGTGCTCAACCGGCAAAAATTCCATGCGGACGCCTACCTGGAGGAGACCGGCTACATTGATCCCGGCACCGGCCTGGTCACGCCGGGACGGGGCAAAGCGGTGGAAGTCGAGCGTTTCCTTATTGGCCGGCCCAGGGATGCGGCCGCCAACGAGCAGGGCTGGAAGGACACCGTGGTGGCGCTTCCGGGCGAAGTCACCAGGATCCGGGTTCCCTTCGGTGCGGGGGCGGCAGGCGGAAAGCCCCTGGCGATTGGCTCATCGTTCAAGGGCGACTACGTGTGGCATTGCCACATCCTGGAGCACGAGGACAACGACATGATGCAGCGCTACACCATCAAGTAGCTGCCCGTACCAGGACCGGGTGGTCAGGACCGGGGATTGCCGGCGGCCAGGGAGCTGATGGGCGCGGTGACGGCGCCCGTCAGCCTGGCCAGGTCAGCCGGGGCCAGCTCAATATCCAGGCCGCGGCGGCCTCCGGACACCAACAGGGTGTCCAGTGCCGCGGCGCTGGAATCCAGGACAGTGGGGGAGGGCTGCCTCTGGCCGAGAGGGGAAATCCCGCCCAGTACGTAGCCGGTGCGCCGCTGGGCCGCCGCAGGATCGGCCATGGCTGCCTTCCTGGCGCCCAGCGCCGCCGCCATGGCCTTCAGGTCAAGGGTGCCGCTCACCGGGACGATGCCCACCGCGAGCCTGCCTTCCACGTCCACCACCAGGGTCTTGAAGACCCGGGACGGGTCGATCCCCAGAGCTTCGGCGGCCTCCGTGCCATAGCTCGCTGCCGAGGGGTCATGGGTGTACGGATGCAGCACAAAGGGAACCCCGGCCGCGGTCAGTGCCGCTGTGGCCGGGGTTCCCTGGGAGTTGTTCCTGCGTGCCATGCAGCGTGGTCAGGCCCGGCTGCTGGATGCGGCGGCGACCTTGCGCTTGATCCGGCCCAGCATGGCCGTCATTCCCCGCATGCGCAGGGGGGTAATGGCGCGGGTGAGGCCGAGCAGTTCCGGCATGTCGTCGGGCACGGACAGGATCTCCGCCGCCGTCAGGCCATCCAGCCCCTCGTGCAGCACACCGGCAAAACCGCGGGTGGTGGGTGCCTCGGGCGGCGCCTTGAAGAACAGGTGGACCGCGCCGTCGTCGTTGGTTCCCGTCTCAATGGTGAGGAACAGCGGCGACTGGCACTCCACAACCTGCTCAAGGAGCTCAGGGTGGTCTTTCAGCCGGTCCGGAAGTTCCGGAAGTCCCTCCGAGAACTCCAGCAGCAGCTGCAGCCTCTCGGGTTCGGACACGGACTGGAAGTCGTCCACGATTGCCGCCAGGGCGGAAGGCAAAGCTTGAGTAGTCATCGTTCCAAGTCTACGCGGGGGGCGTGGTCAGGCGCCGACGACGACCGGAACGGAACCCCGCTCAGCGCCCTTCACGATCGGCACACGGACGGCGTTCCCCCACTCGGTCCACGATCCGTCATAGTTGCGGACGGTCTCGAAGCCCAGGAGGTACTTCAGGGCGAACCAGGTGTGGCTGGACCTCTCGCCGATGCGGCAGTAGGCCACCACGTCGTCGCCCTCGGCCAGGCCGGCCTCGCCCAGGTAGATGGCGGCCAGCTCTTCCCGGCTGCGGAAGGTGCCATCCCCGGCGGCCGCGCGGGCCCAGGGGATGGAGGCTGCCGTCGGGATGTGGCCGCCACGCAGGGCGCCCTCCTCCGGGTAGGCCGGCATGTGGGTGCGCTGTCCGGTGTATTCCTCGGGGGAGCGGACATCGATCAGCGGGCCGGTGCCCAGGTGTGCCAGGACGTCGTCCTTGAAGGCGCGGATCGGGGCGTCGTTGCGCTCCACCACGGGGTAGTTTCCGGGAGCCGGAGCAGGCCGCTCCTTGGTCAGTTCGCGGCCTTCGGCAACCCACTTGTCGCGGCCGCCGTCCAGCAGCCTGACGTCCTGGTGGCCGAACAGGGTGAAGACCCAGAGGGCGTAGGCGGCCCACCAGTTGGACTTGTCGCCGTAGATCACCACGGTGCTGTCGCGGGAAATACCCTTCGACGCCGCGAGTTCGGCGAAGGCCGCGCCGTCCACATAGTCCCGGGAAACTTCGTCGTTCAGGTCAGTGTGCCAGTCGATCTTCACCGCGCCTGGAATGTGGCCGGTTTCGTACAGGAGAACGTCTTCGTCGGATTCGACCACGATGAGGTCGCCGTTGGCCACTGCGCCGCTGCTGATGGCGGCCGCGAGCCAGTCGGTGGAAACGAGCCGCTCCGGGTGGGCGTAGGCTGCGAACTTCTCATTCTGTTCAACCGGGTATGGCATGGCTTGGCCTTTCAGTAAGAGCACGGGAAACCGTGGAACATGCATTGGAACCTGTTCCCACCCTAGCCAGCGCCTGAAGGGTTGTCCGTATTCCGTTAATAGGGCGAAATGTTGCCTTCGTCACGCCCAGGGGCGACTGGGCGGCGTTCCAACCGGGTACGGCCCGCATTGCCGGTATCCTTTCTGGGGACCAACCACCAGCAGAACGGACCACCTTGGTACAGATCGAACAGCTTGCCGCCCGCACTCCGGCAGTTTCGGTGGATGAACTCCTCAAGGGCTTCTACCCGTCGCCCCGGTTCGGAAAGGTTTCCTTTTCCAGCTACCGCCCGGACCCCAAGCAGCCCAGCCAGGCCGCCGCCGTGCGTGCCCTTGAGGGATTTGCCGACGGCGTGGGGTCGGGTAACGGGGGCGGCCTGTTCAAGAAGCTGTTCGGCAAGAAGGACGAATCCAGGGCGGGAATCTACCTGGACGGCGGTTTTGGTGTGGGCAAGACCCACCTGCTGGCGTCCCTCTGGCACGCATCACCGGGACCCAAGGCCTTCGGTACATTCGTCGAGTACACCAACCTGGTGGGTGCCCTCTCCTTCCGCAAAACCGTCGATGCCCTGAGCAGCTACCAGCTGGTGTGCATCGACGAATTCGAACTGGACGATCCGGGCGACACCGTCCTGATGTCCCGGCTCATGCGTGAACTGGCAGACGCCGGCGTCAAGCTTGCCGCCACGTCCAACACGTTGCCCGGTTCCCTGGGCGACGGCCGCTTCGCCGCCGTGGACTTCCAGCGTGAGATCCAGGTCCTGGCGGACCAGTTCGACGTCCTCCGCATCGACGGCGAGGACTTCCGGCACCGCGGCCTCCCTGCCGCACCGGCACCGTTGAAGAACAGCGAACTCAATGCGCACATGAAGGCGGAGTTCGACGGGAAGACGGTGGCCCAGGACGAGTTCTCCACCCTCATCCACCACCTGGCCGGCGTCCACCCCAGCCGCTACCGCCAACTGGTCGACGGCATCGACGGCGTGGTGTGGCGCAACGTGGAGACCATCACGGAGCAGGCCGTGGCACTGCGGTTCGTTGTCCTTGCCGACCGGCTCTACGACAAGGACGTGCCCATCCTGGCCAGCGGCGTCCCCTTCGATCAGCTGTTCACGGAGGAAATGATGACCGGCGGGTACATGAAGAAGTACTTCCGCGCCGTGTCCCGCCTGACCGCCCTGGCCCGCGAAGGCCAGAACCACGAGCCTTCCTAGGCGGACTTCCTGCCGGCCCGGCCACCAGGCCGGGGTTGCAGCACCAGCCGGACCACCAGGCCCGCCAAGAGCGCCCAAAAGGCCGACCCGATCCCGCCGAATACCAGGCCGGAGGCGGCCATCAGGAACGTGACGGCGGGGGCAATCCGGTCCTCGGCGTCCGCCAGCGCCGCCGAGGCGGCCGAGGCCAGGGTTCCCAGCAGTGCCAGCCCGGCAACGGCTTCAAGCATCCCGGCCGGTGCCTTGCTGACCAGCGATACCAGGGCCGCCGAGAAGGCTGCCAGCACCAGGTACGCCGCGCCGGACGTGAAGCCCGCGATCCATCTGCGGCTGCGGTCCGCGCCCGCTTCCTCCCCGGCCGCAAGGGCGGCGCTGAGTGCGGCGAGATTGATGGCGTGGCCGCCGAAGGGTGCACCGGCGAGGGTCCCTGCCCCGGAAACGAGCATGGCCGGCCGCCACGGTGTTTCGTAGCCAAAGGACCTGAGGACGGCCACCCCTGGAATGTTTTGGGAGGCCATGGTCACCACGAACAGCGGTACTGCGATTCCGGCCATGGCCTGCACGCTGAATGTAGGCATGGTCCACGCCAGTGCCGGGACCAAAGCGGCAGGTGCAGCGGGCGTTCCTGCCGACGCCAGCGACACTCCGATGACGCCCAATGCCACCAGCAGGGCGGCGGGCACCGCCCACCGCGGGGCGAACTTCATCATCAGCAGCCAGCACAGGATCACCGGTGCCACGAAGAGGGGCACCGAACCAAGGGCCTTGAACGGTGCCAGGCAGAGCTGAAGCAGGACACCGGCCAGCATGGCCTGGGCCAGGGATGGCGGGATGCGGGCCATCAGCCTGCCGAGCGCAGGCACCAGGCCGGTCAGCGCCAGCAGCAGCCCCGCCCCAAGGAAGCCTCCGACGGCGGCCGGCCACCCGCCGTCGGGCACTCCCGATGCAGCAAGCAGCGCTGCGCCCGGTGTGGACCAGGCCAGGGTTACCGGGACCCGGGAACGCCACGAGAGGAAGAGTACGCCAAGGCCAACAGTGAGCGTCACCGCCAGCAGGCCGGACGCCGCCTGGGCGGGATTGGCACCCACCGCCGTGAGGCCGGCCAGGACAACAGCGAACGATGAGGTGAATCCGACCAGTGCGGTGACGATCCCGGCGATGACCGGCCTGGAATCGGTCCGGACCAGGCCGGGACCGGCGGATGTGGCGGGTGCGGGGGACTTGGGCATACCGGCAGGGTACCGGCGCAGGTTTCCCAACCGGCAATCGGGAGCTCCGGAAGAAGCCGTTAAACGCCAAAGGTGCGGGTGCCGCCTCCCGGCGGGACCCGCACCTCCTTGACGTGCCGGGCAAGAGCCCTGGCCGAATCCTTTACGGAGCCCTGTCTACCGGCGGAACCGGATTACCAGGAGCTGCCGGGGGAACCTGCTCGGTGGCAGGTGCGTGCCCCGGGGTGCCGTTCTGGTCAACAAGCTTGGAAGCGCCATCCTGGATCTTGTCGACGTGGCCTGCGTACTTGCCGCCGGTCTTGGTGTCGACGAAATCGCCGGCTTTGGTAATGCCGTCCTTGATAGCCTGCTCGTTGCCGCGGATGAGACCCTGAGCCTTGCCCTTTAGATCGTCAATCAAACCCACGGACACCTCCCTTCTATCGCGGAGCCAGGTCGCTCCTCGCGCATTCGATCCTAGCCGGGCGCGGGAGGCGTGCCAAGGGAATGCCGTTCGCCTGCAGCGGATACCCGGAAACGAAAAAAGCAGCTCCGGAGAGCTGCTGTTCGTGTGTGGGCGATACTGGGATCGAACCAGTGACCTCTTCCGTGTCAGGGAAGCGCGCTACCGCTGCGCCAATCGCCCCGAAACCGGAAGACCGGCTGTGGGATGTAAGAGAGCGGACGACGAGATTCGAACTCGCGACATCCACCTTGGCAAGGTGGTGCTCTACCAGCTGAGCTACGTCCGCATTTGTGCAGGTTATTCCGGAGGATCCGGTGGTACTGCCGGCAAGTTGCCTTGCCGAGTGGGCGATACTGGGATCGAACCAGTGACCTCTTCCGTGTCAGGGAAGCGCGCTACCGCTGCGCCAATCGCCCATTGCATCCGGAAATCCGGAAACCCTGGTTTTCACCGAGGTGGGTACGGGATTCGAACCCGTGTATACGGCTTTGCAGGCCGCTGCCTCGCCTCTCGGCCAACCCACCGTGCTGGCGCCGATTCCGAAGAATGTTTGCCGTGACAGTGTCCTGCGAGCGGACGACGAGATTCGAACTCGCGACATCCACCTTGGCAAGGTGGTGCTCTACCAGCTGAGCTACGTCCGCATTTTGGAGGCTTGATTCCTTGCCGTTTCCGGCATTTCCTCGCGTTCCAACGAGTAAAAACAATATAGGAGGTTCCGGGAAACTCCAAATCGGAGGGAGCCGCGCAACTGCCAACCGCCGTCCTTCCCAGCGTCCACGCGGATTTTGTCGAGTTACAGGCGTGTAATTTCCGACGGCGGCGGTTGGCTTCCCGGGTCAAGGGATTGGAAGGTGCCGCGTTCGGCAGGCCGGGGGAAGGAGCGCTCCGGGCTGCGGCATCACCGATTTTTGAATTGGGGCAGACGTGGGCTAGCATTCAAATGCATCGGGGCGATTGGCGCAGTGGTAGCGCGCTTCGTTCACACCGAAGAGGTCACTGGTTCGAACCCAGTATCGCCCACCGCAGAGGTCCGTTTCCGCTCATCAGCAGCGGAAACGGACCTTTTTTGTGTGCGGCTCCGGACCCCCGGAGCTTTTGTCGGCCCCCTGTGAAAGAGTCTTTTGTATGACTGATCCGCTTCTCGCCCACGCCACCGAATACGGCCGGATGTACGCACGGTCAACGTCTGAGCAGTTCTCGGTGCCTTCCATCACCACGGTAATCAGCCAGCAGCCGCATGGGCTCGACGGCTGGTTCGGCTACATGGGCGCCAGCAGCCTGGCCAACGATCCGCTGCTGTCCGACTGCCTGGGGAGCCCTGCCAAGATCAAGCAGGCCATCAACCGTGCAGCCAAAGCCGCCGAAACCTACCGGGATGACGCCGCACGCCGCGGAGACCGTGTCCACAACTACTGCGAACAGGTGGCACTAAGGGCACTGGGCCGCCCCCATGCCATGAAGGAAGCCCGCGAGGCGCTGGCCGCCAACGGTGAGGAAGCCTTCGCTGTTCGGTTCGACGAGTGGTGGGAGCTCTTCCGCGTGGAGCCCATCGCTCCGGAAATCACGGTCTGGAACGACTCAGTGGGATACGCCGGCACCCTTGACCTCGTGGCCAGGATCAACGGGCGCATCTGCCTGATCGACTACAAGACCAAGGGAACAACGCGGGACGGGCAGGTCAAGCCGCTGGACGACAAAGTGGTCATGCAGCTGGTGGCCGGCATGAAGGCGGAAGAGAGCCTCGTGGACCCGGAAGCGGGAACCTGGGAACCCTGGAAGTACGGCGAGGACCCGGTCCTGCTGGCCGTGGCCATCGGCGAGACGGAAGTCCGCCCGGTCCGCGCCAACCCGGAAGTCCTTAAGCACCACTGGTGGAAGTTCTGCGCCCTGCGCCGCGTCTGGGAGCTCTCCGCAGACACCCTCAGCGCCGGCACCGCGCTGTTGCCCATCGCGCCTCCACCCCTGGCCCGCACCGCCTAACGGAACGGTGCACGTGGAGAGACTGCACCTAAACTGGACAGGTTCCCTTTTTGCCGCCAACCGTGAGGACACACAGCGCATGGCTATTCTGAATATCCGCATCATCGGCGATCCTGTGCTGCGCACAGTCGCCGATCCCGTGACGGAATTCGGACCCGACCTTGCCAAACTGGTCGCCGACATGACCGAAACCATGGAGGACGTCGAAGGCGCCGGCCTCGCCGCTCCCCAGATCGGCGTCAGCAAGCGCATCTTCACGTACCGGATCGACGGCGTCGAGGGCCACATCATCAATCCTGTCCTGGAAAACAGCGAGGACTACCAGCCGGACCATGTGGAGGGCTGCCTCTCCATCCCGGGCCTCGGCTTCCCGGTGCGCCGTTTCCGCGCCACCCGCGTCACCGGTGTTGACATGCACGGCAACCCGGTCGCCATTGACGGTGAAGGGATGCTGGCGCGCTGCTTCCAGCACGAAAACGACCACCTGGACGGCATCCTCTACACCGACCGCCTCGAGGGCGAGGACAGGAAGGCGGCGCTCAGGTCCATCCGCAACGCCAATTACGACGCCGTCGCCGGACGCACCACAGCCAAACGCGCCAGGAGTGTCGGGTCAAGCTTCGGCGGCGCCAGCTTTGGTGGAACCAGCACCCCCGGCTCCAGCTTCGGCGCAGCCGGGTGAGGGTCCTCTTCGCGGGGACACCCGCCGTCGCAGTCCCATCCCTGGACGCGCTGGTCAACGCCGGCTTCAACGTCGTTGCCGTACTGACCCGGCCCGACGCGCCGCTGGGCCGCAAGCGCGTGCTGACGCCGTCGCCCGTTGCCCAGCGGGCTGCGGAACTGGGCATCGAGGTCATCCGTGCGGCGCGCGTCGACGCCGATGCCATAGCCGGCATTTCCGCCGTGCAGCCGGACGTCGCGGCCATCGTCGCCTATGGCGGACTGGTTCCCCCTGATGCCCTGGGCATCCCGCGGCACGGCTGGGTCAACCTGCACTTTTCCCTGCTGCCGGCCTGGCGCGGAGCGGCGCCGGTCCAGCGATCCATCATGGCCGGAGACGACGTCACCGGCGCCGTGACGTTCCAGCTGGAGGAAGGCCTGGACACCGGTCCCGTCTTCGGCACCCTGACCGAGGCCGTCAAGCCCCAGGACACCGCCGGTGAACTCCTGGAACGGCTGTCCCACAGCGGCGCGGTCCTGCTGGCCCAAACCCTGTCCGCCATCGACGCCGGAAAAGCAGCGCCGCAGGCACAGGCCGGCGATGTGTCGCTCGCGCCGAAATTGACGTTGGAGGACGGCCACCTGAACTGGGCGCATCCGGCCCTGGCCATAAGCAGGCAGGCGCGCGGCGTCACCCCCGAGCCCGGTGCCTGGACCCTGCTCAACGGGCAGCGGGTCAAGCTCGAGCCGGTCCGGCTGCGGCCGGATGTTTCCGGGTTGGCCCCGGGAGCCGTGGAACTGAACGGCAAGGCCGTGCTGGTGGGAACGGGGTCGCACGCGGTGGAACTGACGCGTATCCAGCCTGCCGGGAAAAAGATGATGGCCGCCCCCGACTGGGCGCGCGGTTTGGCTTCACTGGAGAGCGTGGTGTTCGAATGACCGGGTCCGGAGGCAATACAGGCGGACGGGGCAGCGGCGGGAAAGGCGGGCAGGGCGGCAGCGGCGGACCTCCCGGCGGCGGCCGTGGCAACGGCGGTCCCCGGGACGCCAGCCGGCGGAACGCCAAGGGCCGCGAACGCAACCGCGGGCCGCAGCGGAGCTTCACCGGGCAGGCTCCGTCCCAGCGCACCAGGCGCGCGGATCCCGCCCGCCTCGTGGCCTTCGAGGTGCTCCGCGCCGTCGCGGCGGAGGACGCCTACGCCAACCTCGTGCTGCCGGCCCGGATCCGGCACCACCACCTGGACAAGCGGGACGCCGGGTTCGCCACCGAACTGAGCTATGGCGCACTCCGCAACCAAGGCACCTATGACGCCATCCTGGCACGGTGCGTTGACCGTCCCCTGGCCCAGCTGGACCCGGCCATCCTTGATGCGCTCCGCATCGGTGCCCACCAACTGCTTGCCATGCGGGTCCCGGCCCACGCTGCCCTGGACCAGACCGTGGGGCTCGCCCGCGCGGTGATCGGCGCCGGACCGTCAACACTGATCAACGCCGTCCTGCGCAAGGTCGCCGCCCGGAGCCTCGAGGAGTGGCTGGACCTGTTGGTGGAAGGCGAAACCGACGCTACGAAGGTAGCAGCGGTGAAGTACGCGCACCCCGAGTGGATCGTGCGCGCCATGCGCCAGTCCCTCGTGGCCCACGGCCGCTCCGCGGCGGAGATCGACGAGCTGTTGGAAGCTGACAACGCCGCCCCGGTGGTCAACCTCGTTGCGCTGCCCGGCCTGGGCAGCTTGGACGAAGCACTGGAAAGTGGCGGCGCTCCCGGGGAGCTTGTTGAAGGCTCAGCGCTTTCCAGTGGCGGCGACCTTGGCCGGCTGGCTTCCGTCCGCGCCGGCACCACCCGTGTACAGGATGTCGGTTCCCAGCTGGTGGCCAGGGCCCTGGCCGCGGTGGATCTTGGCGGGCCGGCGGACGGAAGCGCGGCCGTCAGCGCTCCGGCGGTGGACGGCGACGCTGAAGCGTGGCTCGATCTTTGTGCCGGTCCCGGCGGGAAGGCGGCGCTCCTGGGTGCGCTGGCGCACCAGCGGGGCGCCACCCTGCTGGCGAACGAACCGGCGCCGCACCGGGCCAAGCTGGTCAGCCAGGCATTGTCCGCCGTGCCGCATGGCAGCTGGCAAGTCCGCACCGGCGACGGCCGTGAAGTGGGCGGTGAGCAGCCGGAGCGTTATGACCGTGTCCTGGTTGACGTTCCCTGTACCGGCCTGGGCGCGCTTCGCCGCAGGCCGGAGTCCCGGTGGCGTCGCTCGCCCAAGGACATCGCGGACCTTGGGCCATTGCAGCGCGAACTGCTGGCGTCGGCCCTGGCCGCCGTCCGGCCAGGGGGAGTGGTGGCCTACGTGACCTGTTCACCGCATCCGGCGGAGACAACAGCGGTGGTATCAGACGTCCTGCGCAAGCGCACCGACCTTGAACTCCTTGACGCCGGAGCCGCCCTGGACGCGGTCAGCCTGACCGGGTCCCTTGGTGCCGGCCACGAGCTGACTGCCCAGCTCTGGCCCCACATCCATCACACCGACGCGATGTTCCTTGCCCTGATCAGGAAGAAAGCCTGACCATCAGGAACGGCGCGACACCCAGCAGCCACGGCGTGATCCATGCCGTGGGACCAGAACAACCAGCGAAAGGCATTTCCGTGACGCAGTGCTGCATCAACCCGAGCATCCTCTCCGCCGACTTCGTCAACCTTGAGGCTGAACTGCAGCGGATCAGCAATGCCGATGCCGTGCACGTCGATGTCATGGACAACCACTTCGTTCCCAACCTGACTATCGGGTTGCCCGTGGTGCAGCGGATCCAGGCCGTCAGCCCCGTACCGCTCGATGCGCACCTGATGATCGCGGACGCGGACCGCTGGGCGCCAGGGTTCGCGGACGCCGGCCTGGCTTCCGTGACGTTCCACGCGGAAGCATCCGTTGCGCCCATCAAGCTGGCGCGGGAACTGCGCAGCAGGGGGGCCAAAGCAGGGATGGCCCTGCGCCCCGCGACGGCTGTGGAACCGTACCTGGACATGCTGGCGGAACTGGACATGCTGCTCATCATGACCGTGGAACCGGGCTTCGGCGGCCAGGCGTTCCTGGACATCACCCTGCCCAAGATCCGCAGGGCCCGGGCGGCCGTGGAGGGTTCCGGGCTGGGGGTTGCCATCCAGGTGGATGGCGGCATTACCGAAGAGACCATTGCCCGCGCCGCCGAAGCCGGGGCGAACGTCTTTGTGGCCGGTTCCGCTGTGTATGGCGCCGAGGATCCGTCCGCTGCGATCGACCTGCTGCGCGCCAAGGGCAGCCGGACATTACGTGCCGCGACGGAATAACCGGGAGGCCATCCGGGTTGTGGCACAATAACAACACACATACGTGCTCCGGGGTCGGTGTAAGTCCGAACCGGCGGTGACAGTCCGCGACCCGCGAGCCGGTGTCCTCCCAGGAGGATTCCGGCAGACGGTTGAACCGGTGGAATTCCGGTACCGACAGTTAAAGTCTGGATGAGAGAAGCACGTACAGCTGTATCTGCGCAGCCTTTGGGCTCCGCAGCGTTCTGCTGTCGTATCCCCGGAGCCATCGCGGTTCGACAGGGAAGGAACGACGCACAATGAACCCCCAGCGATGGCTCTTAAACGCCGCAAGTCCTGCCGCTTCCAAGGCAGGCAACTACTCCGCATCGGCAGCCGCATGACGGGCGCCGCGAAACTCCAGCCGGACGCCGGCGTGGTCACAGCCTTCAGCGCCGCCGAAACGGGCGCCATGGAAGACGCCCTCAGGGCAGCACTGGAAGGCCCCCGCGGCGCGAATCCCCTCGTGGGGGCGGTCGTCATCGGGCCTGACGGCCGGCAGCTGGTTTCCGGCCACCACCGCGGTGCCGGGACCGCACATGCCGAGGCCGACGCGATAGCCCAGGCCGCCGCCGTCGGACTGGATCTGTCCGGCTGCACCATGGTGGTCACGCTCGAACCCTGCAACCACGTGGGCCGCACGGGTCCCTGCACGGAAGCGATCATCGCCGCCGGGATCACGGACGTGGTGTACGCCGTGGACGACCCCCATGACCCTGCTGCCGGGGGCGCGGCGACACTGCGTGCAGCAGGCATCCGGGTCCGCAGCGGACTGGGCGCCGATGAAGCCCTGGACCTGAACCGCCAGTGGTTCGAGGCAGTGGCTGCCAAGCGGCCCTTCGTCACCCTCCACATCGCGCAGACCCTTGACGCCCGCATCGCTGCCGAAGACGGCACCAGCCAGTGGATCTCCAGCCCGGAGTCCCTGGCGGACAACCACGGGATCCGCGGCCGCATCGATGCCATCCTGGTGGGCACCCAGACCGTGATGGTGGACAACCCGCGGCTGACCGCCCGGGATGCCGCCGGCAACCCGGCATCCAAACAACCCGTTCGTGCGGTCATGGGCCTGCGTGCCATCCCGGAGGACGCCGCAATCCATGGGGACGACGGCCGGGCCGTCCACCTTCCCACCCGCGATCCGCACGAAGCCCTGTCAATGCTGTATTCGTCCGGCATCCGGCACGTCATGGTGGAGGGCGGGTCCAGCATCCTGAGCTCCTTCCTGGCGGCCGGCCTGGTGGATGAACTCATCGTGTACCTGGCGCCCACACTGCTGGGATCCGGCACCCCTGCACTGAACGGGCTGGGCATCACCAGCCTTCCCGACGCCCAGCAATGGGAATGGGACGCGTCCGACGGCGGCGCGGTGCGGACGCTGGGCCGGGACCTCAGGCTCCACCTCAGACCGCAACGGCATGTTGCACTTGACCACCCACCAACCCGCGCAGCCGCGGAGCCAGCCCAGGGAGGCTACTGATGTTTACCGGAATTATTGCCGAGCAGGGGCAGGTGCTGTCCGTCGAGCGGGACGGCAACACCAGCGCCACCGTCCGGCTGCATGCGCCCGCCTCCACCGAGGGCCTGGCACTTGGGGGCTCCATCGCCGTCAACGGTGTCTGCCTCACGGCAACAGCGATTGACGGCAAGGACTTCAGCGTCGACGTCATGGGGGAGACCCTGGTGCGGAGCACCATCGGCGAGCTCACCGCAGGCGACTCCGTCAACCTGGAGCGGTGCGTTCCCGCAGGCGGCCGCCTGGATGGCCACGTGGTGCAAGGCCACGTGGACGGCGTGGGTGTCCTGCTGGAACGGGAAGCCCAAGGCAACTGGGAGCGGCTGCGCTTCGGCGTTCCCGCCAACCTGGCCCGCTACGTCGCCGAGAAAGGCTCCATCGCCATCGACGGCGTCTCCCTCACCGTGACAGCCGCCAGCCCGGCCGCGGAGCAGGAACCCTGGTTCGAAGTGGGCCTGATCCCCACCACCCTCGCCGAAACCGGCCTGGGCACCAAGACCACCGGCAGCCGCGTGAACCTCGAAGTGGACGTCCTGGCCAAATACACCGAACGGCTGCTTGCTTTCCGCGGCGCCGGCTCACCGGCAGGAAACGGCGAAGCCGCCCTGGCGGGAGGTGCACGGTGAACGCTGCAGTGCGCCTGGAACCCGCCGTCGCGAACGATCCCCAAACCAGCCAGCCGGTAACCGATGGCTCCGCCGCGGGCGGGGCGTCATCCGGACCCGCCCGGGGACTGGACTCCATCGCGGACGCCGTGCGGGCCATGGCTGCCGGGCGCCCGGTGCTGGTGGTCGACAACGAAGACCGCGAAAACGAAGGCGACATCATCTTCGCCGCCCAGCACGCAACTCCGGCGCTGATGGGCTGGACCATCCGGTACAGCTCCGGAGTGATCTGCGTGCCGCTGACCGGGGACCGCGCCGACGCACTGGCCCTGCCTCCCATGACGGCTGTCAACGAGGACGCTAAAGGCACCGCCTACACCGTCTCCTGTGATGCGGCCATCGGTGTCAGCACGGGAATATCCGCCACGGACCGGGCCCTGACCGCAAGGATCCTGGCCGACCCGCAGGCCGGACCGGCGTCCGTGACCAGGCCGGGGCATATTTTCCCGCTCCGTGCCGTTGATGGTGGTGTGCGGGAACGCCAGGGCCACACAGAGGCCGCTGTGGACCTGTGCCGCCTCGCGGGCCTTGAGCCTGTCGGGGTGATCGCGGAAGTGGTGTACGACGACGGCGAAATGATGCGCCTGGACGGGCTCCGTTCGTTCGCAGCTGAACATGGGTGCCCCCTCATCTCCATCGAGGACCTGGTGGCGTATCTTGAAGCCGGGGCCGGGGGCGCCCTGGATGAGGATGCCCGGGTGGTCCCGGGTGGAGAAAAGGAGAAACGATGACGGCAGCGGCAGCCAGCGACGACAGCCAGCACAACGGTCACCGCAAGTCCCACGCGGTGTCCGGCGAGGCGCCCCATCCCGTCAGCGGAGGACCGGTAGTGCAACTGCCCACCGCCTTTGGCGACTTCGTGGCGCAGGCGTGGACCGACCTTGTGACCGGTGTTGAGCACCTGGCCGTCAGCTCGCCAAACGCTCCCACCGACGGAAAAGCTCCCTTGGTCCGGCTGCACTCCGAGTGCCTTACCGGCGATGTCTTTGGCTCCTACCGGTGCGACTGCGGCGAACAGCTCGCCTTCGCGCTGGAGCTGATCCGGGACAACGGCGGAACCCTGCTCTACCTTCGCGGCCAGGAAGGCCGCGGCATCGGCCTTGCCAACAAGATCAAGGCCTACGCCCTGCAGGAAGCCGGCTTCGACACCGTGGAGGCCAACGAACAGCTGGGCCTTCCCGTTGATGCCCGCTGCTACAAGGCCGCGGCCCAGATCCTGGCCGAAATGGGCCTGCATGAAGTACGGCTGCTGAGCAACAACCCGGACAAGCAGAACAGGCTGGCCAAGGCCGGGGTGACGGTGGTGGAAATGGTTCCCACGGAGGTCCCCTCCCGTGAACAGAACATCCGGTACCTGCGCACCAAGAAGGACCGCATGGAACACCGGCTGCTGCTGGACTCCCAGGTGGCACCCGTGCCCGTCCCGGCTTCCGAAACCCCCTACGACCACGAACAAGACTGACGTCTTCACGAACGAACGGAACACTGAAAACCCATGAGCGGACACGGCGCCCCCGACATCGACCTCAGCACCCTCAACCCGGCTGAAACCTCGCAGCTGAAGCTGGCCATCATTGCAGCCAGCTGGCACACGCAGATCATGGACGGCCTCCTGGACGGGGCACTCCGCGCCGCCAAGGACGCCGGGATTGCCGAGCCCACCGTGCTGCGGGTCCCCGGCAGCTTCGAACTTCCCGTTGCCGCCGCCCGCCTGGCACCTCACTTTGACGCCGTGGTTGCCCTCGGCGTCGTGATCCGCGGCGGCACGCCGCACTTCGACTACGTCTGCCAGGCCGCGACGTCGGGACTCACCGACGTCAGCGTCTCCACCGGCGTGCCGGTCGGCTTCGGCGTGCTCACCTGCGACAACGAAGAGCAGGGCCTGGACCGCGCCGGCCTGCCCGGCTCCAAGGAAGACAAGGGCCACGAGGCCGTCACCGCGGCGCTGGCCACCGCCGTCGTCCTCAAGCAGTACCGCAGGTAAGCGGCACCGCGCTGCACGGGCGCGGTGTGTATTCCCTCACATCGCGCCCGTCATGCAACCGCCCGGGAAGCGCCGCTGCGTCCGCAGCAAGTAGGCTGGAGGGCGTGAAGAATTTCGAGACGCTGTTCGCTGAGCTCAGCGAGAAGGCAGCCACCCGCCCGGAAGGCTCCCGCACCGTCGCTGAATTGGAGTCCGGTGTTCACGGCATCGGCAAAAAAGTCGTTGAGGAAGCAGCCGAAGTCTGGATGGCTGCCGAATATGAATCCGATGAAGCTGCGGCCGAGGAAATCTCCCAGCTGTTGTACCACCTGCAGGTCCTCATGCTCGCAAAAGGCCTGACCCTGGAAGACGTCTACAAGCATCTGTAGCCACCGGCCGGCGCTTTGCCGCCGGCCTGCTGTGGCCTGCATTGCCTGAAACCCAGACCTTCCACCCAGAAAGAATTTCCCATGCTGCGAGTAGCCGTCCCCAACAAGGGCTCCCTGTCCGAAGCCGCGTCCGCCATGCTCTCCGAAGCCGGATACCGCCAGCGGCGCGACAGCCGCGAGCTGGTCATGGTGGACCCCGACAACGACATTGAGTTCTTCTTCCTCCGCCCCCGCGACATCGCGGTCTACGTGGGCCGCGGAACGCTCGACGTCGGCATCACCGGCCGCGACCTGCTGCTGGACGCCGAGGTGGAAGCCGAAGAGCTCCTGCCACTGGGATTCGCCGCGTCAACGTTCCGCTTCGCCGGCCCGGTGGGCGATTTCAGTTCGGCCGCCGAACTCGAAGGCAAGCGCCTGGCCACCAGCTACGACGGCCTGCTGCGCAACTACCTGGCCGAACGCGGCATCAACGCCAGGGTGGTCCGGCTCGACGGCGCCGTTGAATCCTCCGTGCGCCTCGGCGTCGCGGACGCCATCGCTGACGTCGTGGAAACCGGCAACACCCTCAAGGCCGCCGGCATGGAAATCTTCGGCGAACCCATCCTCAAATCCGAAGCCGTCCTCATCCGGCGCACCGGTTCCGGCGGGGAAGCGAACGGCACGGCCAAGGAAATCGACGTCCTTATCCGCCGGCTCCAGGGCGTCCTGGTGGCGCGCCAGTACGTGCTGATGGACTATGACATCCGCAAGGAGCTCGTGGAGAAGGCCGCCAGCCTGACCCCGGGCCTTGAATCGCCCACCGTCTCCCCGCTGCGCGACTCCGACTGGGTGGCGGTCCGGTCCATGGTTCCCAAGAAGGAAACCAACCGGATCATGGACGAACTGTACGACCTCGGCGCCCGCGCCATCCTGGTCAGCAGCATCCACGCCTGCCGCATCTGAGCACCGGCGACCCCCAGCAGCACTGAATATCCAGGAGTTCCCATGGCAGTAGCAGTCCGCGTCATTCCCTGCCTCGACGTCGACGCCGGGCGCGTCGTCAAGGGCGTTAACTTCGAGGGCCTCCGCGATGCCGGCGACCCCGTGGAGCTCGCCCACCGCTACGACAACGCCGGTGCCGATGAACTGACCTTCCTTGACGTCACCGCTTCCTCGGGCAACCGCGAGACCACGTTCGACGTCGTCCGGCGCACCGCTGAGGAAGTCTTCATTCCGCTCACCGTTGGCGGCGGCGTCCGCGGCGTGGCAGAGGTGGACAAGCTCCTGCGCTACGGCGCGGACAAGGCCTCCATCAACACCGCCGCCGTGGCCCGGCCCGACGTCATCGACGAAATCACCCGGCACTTCGGTTCCCAGGTGCTGGTCCTTTCCGTTGACGCCCGCCGCACCCGGCCGGGGTCCCAGCCCACACCGTCGGGGTTTGAAGTGACCACCCACGGCGGCCGCACCGGCACCGGGATCGACGCCATTGAGTGGGCCAGGGAAGCGGCCGACCGCGGGGTGGGGGAGATCCTGTTGAACTCCATCGACGCGGACGGCACCAAGGACGGCTTCGATCTCGAACTTATCAAGCTGGTCCGCGCCGCCGTCAGGGTTCCGATCATCGCGTCCGGCGGAGCGGGGGAGCCGGCGCACTTTCCGCCCGCCGTCGCGGCCGGTGCGGACGCGGTCCTGGCCGCCTCGATCTTCCACTGGGGACCGGACAACATGATGTCCCAGGTCAAGGACGCGATTCGCGAAGCAGGCTTCGAAGTCAGGTAGTCCCCACCCGCTCCCTCACCCCGCTTCGGCCAGGGAACCCTGCGGGCGCTGGCCCAGCCTTTAGAGTCCTACTTCGGCTGACTGGAGGAGGGCGACGGCGTCGGGCTGGCCTTCGAAGGTGACCAGGGCGTGGCGGGTGCGGCCATGGGCGTGCATGAGCAATTCACCCGGCTCACCGACGATTGCCACCGAAACAGGTGCCCGCTTTGCGACGTGGCGGGGGCCGGACGGACGGACCAGGACAATGCCAAGGTCCACGCCGCGGTAGAGGATGGCGGCACGCTTGACCAGTTCGTCCCACAACGCATCCGAGTAGGCCTCGTCCAGGGCCCTGGGCGCCCACCGGTCCACGGCACGGCGGACGTCCTCCGTATGGACGAAGTATTCAATCAGGTTGGCGCTCTCATCCAGCGCAGGGATGCTCATCGGAGAGAGGGCAGGCGGCCCGGCGCGGAAGGTGTTCACCAGCCGGGCGTAGTCCTCGTTGGTGGTGAGCTTGGCGGCCAGCTTCGCGGTGGCCTGGTCAGAGGCCTTTGCCAGGCGCTTGATGATCAAACCGAGCCCGACGGCGGCCTTCCGCTCGCGCAGGTAAAGGTGCGCGGCAAGGTCCCTGGTGCGCCAGCCCTTGCACAGCGTGGGCGCATCAGGGCCGGCCGCAAGCAGGGTTTCGGCAAGGACTTCTCGGGACGGTTCGACGAAATGCATCACTTGTGAAACTAGCACGAGTGGTGTGGAGATGGGCAGCACTGCGGCGGCCGGTGGCGTGCCGTTGTTCACAACAGGAGAACGCTCCGGCGGAGGCACTAGACTTGAGGCGATGTCTGAGCAGCCAACCCCCGTCCAAACCGCAGGATCCGCCGTGTCCCACGTGCCGGCGTCGTCCGTCGGCCCCTCACCGGCGAGCCCGCTTCCCAAGGAGGTGGCCGCCGCCCTCAAGCGCGATGGCGCGGGCCTGGTGGCCGCCGTGGTGCAGCAGTATGACACGAACGAAGTGCTCATGCTCGGCTGGATGGACGACGAAGCCCTGCACCGCACCATGACCACCGGCCGCGTGACGTTCTACTCCCGCTCCCGCCAGGAGTACTGGCGCAAGGGGGACACCTCGGGACACGTCCAGTGGGTGAAGTCCGTAGCCATGGACTGCGACGGCGACGCCCTCCTGGTGCGCGTCGACCAGGTTGGTGCCGCCTGCCACACCGGGACCCGGACCTGCTTCGACGGCAGGGACCTTGACGTCGTCGCGGGCCAGGCAGGCTAGGCCGAATACATGGCCCGGGCCGGCCCGCAGCCGGCTGCGGGCATCCCATGCAAAGCACATCCAAGGAACCGGCGCTGCCGGGCCTTTCGAAGAACAGGCGGACAAGCACAGCCATGCAGGACCTCGGAACCATCAGCCCCAGCCTTGAGGAGTTCCGCGAACTCGCCGGCCACAGCCGCGTCATTCCCGTCCGGCTCAAGGTGCTCGCCGACGCCGAAACCCCCATCGGCCTTTACCGGAAGCTGGCCCAGGGGCAGCCCGGCACCTTCCTCATGGAATCGGCCGCCGTGGGCGGAGCCTGGTCGCGCTATTCCTTCATCGGTGCCCGGTCGCGGGCCACGCTGACCACCAAGGACGGCCAGGCGCACTGGCTGGGCGAGCCGCCCGCCGGGGTACCGGCCAGCGGCAGCCCGGTGGATGCCATCCGCGACACCATCGAGGCCCTGCGCACGGACCGGTTCGAGGGGCTCCCGCCCTTCACGTCCGGCCTGGTGGGCTTCCTCGGCTGGGAAACTGTCCGCCACTGGGAGCGGCTGGTCAGTCCGCCGGAGGACGATCTGCACCTGCCCGAGATGGCCCTGAACCTGGTCACGGACATGGCGGTGCACGACAACGTTGACGGCACGGTCCTGCTGATTGCCAACGCCATCAACTTCGACAACAGCTCCGAGCGCGTCGATGAGGCCTGGCATGACGCCGTCGCCCGGGTCAAGGAACTCCTGGCCAGGATCAGCGCGCCCGTGGTGCAGCCGGTCTCCGTGCTGGCACCGGCAGCCCTGGACTTTGCGTCCAGCGTCCAGGAACGCTGGGACGAAGCCGAGTACCTGGCAGCCCTGGACCGCGGCAAGGAAGCCATCGTTGACGGCGAGGTCTTCCAGGTGGTGATCTCGCGCCGCTTCGAGATGGAGTGCAAGGCATCTGCCCTGGACGTCTACCGCGTGCTCCGTAACACCAACCCCAGCCCGTACATGTACATCTTCAGCCTTGAAGACGCCGGGGGCCGCGAATACTCCATCGTCGGGTCCTCCCCGGAGGCACTGGTAACGGTCACCGGCGAGGAAGTCATCACCCACCCCATCGCCGGTTCCCGCCCCCGCGGCAAGACCGTCGAAGCGGACAAGGCACTGGCCGAGGAATTGCTGGCCGACCATAAGGAACGCGCCGAGCACCTCATGCTGGTGGACCTGTCCCGCAATGACCTCTCCAAGGTCTGCGTTGCCGGCACCGTCGATGTCACCCAGTTCATGGAGGTGGAGCGCTTCAGCCACATCATGCACCTGGTATCCACCGTGGTGGGGCAGCTCGCCCCGCAGGCCAAAGCCTATGACGTCCTTAAGGCCACTTTCCCGGCCGGCACGCTCTCCGGGGCCCCCAAGCCCAGGGCGCTGCGCCTCCTCGATGAACTGGAACCGCACCGCCGCGGCATCTACGGCGGCGTGGTGGGCTACCTCGACTTCGCCGGCGACATGGACATGGCCATTGCCATCAGGTCCGCGCTGCTCCGCGAGGGGCGCGCCTACGTCCAGGCCGGGGGCGGCATCGTGGCAGACTCGGTGAACCCCACCGAGGCCATGGAAACCGTCAACAAGGCCGCCGCCCCGCTGCGTGCGGTCCACACCGCCGGATCCCTGCACAACATTTCGGCGGAATCCCTCCCCGGCGGGACCGATTCCTGATGACGAGTTCCGGAGCAACGGTTGACCCCGCAGGCAACGCCGGCACACCAGGCGGTGCCGGCAAACCCGGGACGCGCCGCGCCACGCCCGCGTGGGCACGCAAGTCCACGCTGGTGCTGCTGATCACGGTCCTCGCGCTGGCAGCCTTCGGCAGCACCACGCAAACCTGGATGACAGCCACCCTTGACCCCAACCAGGTAGGGCAGGCCGGCGCCGCGCAAAGTGTCATCCAGGTGCAGGGCAGCAAGGCCGCCACCACCGTTACGGCCCTGGCGCTGGTGGCCCTGGCCGGCGGACTTGCCGCTGCCATTGCCGGCAGGATCGCCCGGTGGGTCATCACCGCCATCATCGTCCTGGCCTCCGCCGGCGTTGTTACCGCCGCGGCGATCGTCCTGGCGGACCCGCTCGCGGCCGCGCAGGGCACCATCGCAGGCGCCACCGGGATCTCCGGCAGCCAGGCGCACGTTGAGCTCACCCCCTTCCCGGCACTCGCCGTCGTCGCCGGCTGCCTGCTGGCGCTGGCAGCCCTGCTGATCCTGCCGGCATCCCGCCACTGGAAGACACGGACGAAATATGACGCACCCGGCGCCGCCGGGACCGCTGCAGCGGCCGGGCCGGTGGATGAGATCGACAGCTGGGACCGGCTTTCCCGCGGCGAGGACCCGACCTAAGGCCTTCGGCCGCCACCGCCGGGCAAGGGCCTCCAGCCCTGCGGTACGCGGGCGGCGGCCAAAAAATGGCAGAATGTAAGCAGTATCCACCCTGAGGAGATTTTCCATGAGCAAAGCACCTGCGTCCGTTTCCAAGTCCGGCACCCGCCAGGTCGCCCCGGGCGCCATTGACCACAGCCAGGAACTCGGCCACGGCAACAGCCCGGCCGCATGGACCTGCGTTATCGTCATGCTCGTCGGCGCGCTCATCGCAGCCATCGCCTTCGTCATCGCCAGCACCCCCATCTTCATCGGCGGCGCCGTTGTCATGGTGATCGGCCTGATCCTCGGTTACGTCATGCGCAAAGCCGGCTACGGCGTTGAGGGCAGCAAGCTGAAGAACTCCGGCCACTGATGGCCACTGTTCTCGATGACATCAACGCCGGTGTCAGGGAGGATATGGACGCCAGGAAGCGCCTTGTTACCCTGGCCGAGCTGAAGGACCTGGCCCAGGCCGCGGCACCCGCCCGCGACGCCTGGGCAGCCCTCGGCGGGACGTCCCCAACGCGGGAACAGCTGAAAGTCATCGCCGAAATCAAGCGCCGCAGTCCCTCCAAAGGCGATCTCGCCAGCATCGGGGATCCGGCGTCGCTCGCCAGGCAGTACGCCGACGGCGGTGCCTCCGTCATCAGCGTCCTCACCGAGCAGCGCCGCTTCAACGGGTCCCTGGCCGACCTTGATGCCGTGCGCGCCGCAGTTGACATCCCGCTGCTGCGCAAGGACTTCACGCTCGACGAGTACCAGGTCTGGGAGGCCCGCGCCCACGGCGCCGACCTCATCCTGCTCATCGTGGCGGCCCTGTCGGACGCCCAGCTCTCCGAGTTCAGCGCCCTCAGCCGGGAGCTCGGCATGAACGTCCTGGTGGAGACGCACACCGAGGAGGAAATCGAGCGGGCCGTGGCGGCCAACGCCCGGATCATCGGCGTCAACGTACGCAACCTGAAGACGCTCGACGTCGACCGTTCCGTGTTTGCCTCACTCGCGGGAATGATCCCCGCAGAGGCCGTGGTGGTGGCCGAGTCAGGCGTCCGGGACGCTGACGACGTCACGCATTACGCCGCCAGCGGTGCCAACGCCATACTGGTGGGCGAGGCCCTGGTGAGCCACGCGACCCCCCGGGAGCGGATCGCCGAATTCACTGCCGCGGGTGCCGCCGCGATCGCTGCCCGCGCCTGAGGCACACAGCATTCATCCTGCGGGGCCGCTGGCGGGCCGGCAGGGCAGGCACATATTTCCGGCCTCCGGCCGGAGCCGCACACTTTTGACCACTACCAACCGAACAGGACAGGACTGATGGCTGACGCACCCTCGGGAAACGCTGACAACAAGACCGCGGAAGCATTCCTGCAGGGTGGATCCCTGCGCCACGCCCCCGGGCCGTACTTCGGCAACTACGGCGGGCGATGGATGCCTGAGTCGCTCATCGCTGCCCTGGACGAACTCGAAGAGACCTTCAACAAGGCCAAGGACGATCCCGAATTCCGGGCGCAGATCGCCGACCTGAACAAGAACTACTCAGGCCGTCCGTCCCTGCTCACGGAAGCCAAGCGGTTCTCCCAGCACGCCGGGGGAGTAAGGGTGTTCCTCAAGCGCGAGGACCTGAACCACACGGGCTCGCACAAGATCAACAACGTCCTGGGCCAGGCACTGCTCGCCAAGCGCATGGGCAAAACCCGCATCATCGCCGAAACCGGCGCCGGCCAGCACGGCGTGGCCAGTGCCACCGCTGCCGCCCTCATGGGCCTGGAGTGCGTGGTGTACATGGGGGCCGAGGACTGCCGCCGCCAGGCCCTGAACGTTGCCCGGATGGAGCTGCTGGGGGCCAAGGTCATTCCCGTGACCAGCGGGTCCCAGACCCTCAAGGACGCCATCAACGATGCCCTCCGTGACTGGGTAGCCAACGTTTCCACCACCCACTACCTCCTGGGCACCGCCGCCGGAGCCCACCCGTTCCCCGCCATGGTCCGCTACTTCCACGAAGTCATCGGCGAGGAGGCCCGCGCCCAGATCCTCGAGCAGGAGGGCCGGCTCCCGGACGCGGTCTGCGCCTGCATCGGCGGCGGCTCCAACGCCATCGGCATTTTCCACGGGTTCCTGGACGATCCCAGCGTGAAGATCTACGGGTTCGAGGCCGGCGGCGACGGCGTGGAGACCGGCCGTCACGCAGCCACCATCACCCTGGGCAAGCCCGGTGTCCTGCATGGCGCACGCTCCTACCTGATGCAGGACGACGACGGGCAGACCATCGAGTCGCACTCCATCTCCGCCGGACTCGACTACCCGGGCGTCGGCCCGGAGCACTCCTACCTGGCCGACATCGGACGCGTCAGCTACGAGCCCATCACGGACGGTGAAGCGATGGAAGCCTTCCGTCTCCTCTGCCGCACCGAAGGCATTATCCCGGCCATAGAGTCCTCGCACGCGCTGGCAGGAGCCATCAAGGTGGGCCAGCGGCTCGCCGCCGAAGACCCGGCCTCCGCCGGCGACAAGATCGTGATCGTCAACCTGTCCGGACGCGGCGACAAGGACGTGGCCACCGCCGCGGAATGGTTTGACCTGTTGGACAAGAATTCCGCCGAATCCGAAATCGGCAAAGAGGGGGAGCAGCTGTGAACAGCGCAGACATCGCCAGCCAGGCAGGAACCACCAGCAAGTCGGCAGCAGCCATCGACAGGGCGCGCGCCCAGGGGCGCTCGGCCCTCATCGGTTACCTCCCCGCCGGCTACCCCACCGTTGAGGACACCATTGCCGCGGGCATTGCCCTCGCGGAGAACGGTGCCGACCTGATCGAAATCGGCATCCCCTACTCCGACCCCGTCATGGACGGCCAGGTCATCCAGGCCGCCACCACCGAGGCCCTGGCCAAGGGCTTCCACGTCAGCCAGGTGTTCGACGTCGTTGCCGGTATTACCAGCAAGACCGATGCTGCCGTCCTGGTCATGACCTACTGGAACCCTGTGGTCCGCATGGGCGTGGATGAATTCTCCCGGCGCCTCTCCGAGGCCGGCGGCGCCGGCCTGATCACGCCGGACCTGATCCCGGACGAGGCCGCCGAATGGATGGCAGCCTCTGACAAGTACGGGCTGGACCGGGTATTCCTGGTGGCTCCGTCCTCCACGGCGGAGCGCATGCAGCGGACCGTGGACGCGAGCCGCGGCTTCGTCTACGCCGTGTCCATCATGGGCGTCACAGGTGCCCGGACATCCGTCAGCACGGCCGCCAAGGATGTTGTGGCAGCCGCACACGGAGCCGGCGCAGAACGCGTCTGCGTGGGCCTCGGCGTCTCCACCGCTGACCAGGTCCGCGAAATCGCCGCCTACGCCGAAGGCGTCATCGTGGGCACCGCCCTGGTGGCAGCGCTTCGGGACGGGGGAGTGGACGCCGTCGGCGCCCTCACCAAGGACCTCGCCACCGGCCTGGCCCGGGAATCCGGCCTTTCGCGGGAATCCAGGGCGTAGCCGTGCAGCCGCTCCTTCAGGCAACCGCCCTGTCACCCACGTTGGTGTCCGCCAGCATCCCCAGCCCGGACTGGTCCGGCTTCGACATCCCCCTCCCCTGGGGCAGCCTGCGGATCCACGCCTATGCGCTGTGCATCCTGGCCGGCATTGTGGTGGGCCTGTGGCTGACGTCAGTCCGCTGGGCCAAACGCGGCGCCCCTGAAGGCAGCGTCTGGGACATCGTCATCTGGGCCATTCCCTTCGGCATCATCGGGGGCCGGCTCTACCACGTGGTCTCGTCCCCGGACGCTTACTTCGGCCCCGGCTTCAACGGCACCGGAGACCTCTCCCTGATCCCCCAGATCCAGCGCGGCGGGCTGGGAATCTGGGGCGCCGTCGTCCTCGGTGCCGTGGGTGCGTGGATTGGCTGCCGGCGCAGCGGCGTGAAGCTGAGCGCCTTCGTCGATGCCGCGGCGCCGGGACTGCTCCTGGCCCAGGCCATCGGCCGGTGGGGCAACTACTTCAACCAGGAACTCTTCGGTGGGCCCACCACCCTGCCGTGGGGCCTGCAGATCGACGCCAACAACCCCAACTTTCCCGCCGGAATGCCGGCCGACACCCTTTTCCACCCGACATTCCTCTACGAGTCGCTGTGGAACCTGGCCGGCGTGGTGATCCTGCTGGCCCTGGACCGCCGGTTCAGTTTCCGGCGGAGCAGGCTTTTCTGGCTGTACGCCATGTACTACACGCTGGGCCGCGTCTGGATCGAAGCGATGCGGATCGACGACGCCGAGCAGATCAGCATCCTGGGCATCACCACCCGGCTCAATGTCTGGACCAGCATCTTCGTGTTCCTGGCAGCCCTGGCGTTCTTCGTTATCCTGGGGCTCAAGGGGCGCCCGGATCCGGACACGGTGTATCTCGCGGGCCATGAACCGGACCAGCCGGTCACGGCCGGCCCACATTCTGAGACCGTCACAGAGGTCCGGGATCCGGACAATGTTGTCTCAGATAGTGATTCGCGTGGTAATCTCCCTGATAACCACAGCGGTTCCAGGCATGCTTCCGACCCCACGGAAGAAGCCGCGGCGGCGCCGGCCGGCTCAAAGCCCGGAACGGATGCAACGGCTGCCGGACATTCCGGCAGCACAGCCACGGGATCCGCGTCGGAGGCCGGCACCGGAAAGTAGGGTGCCGTCCAGGCAGGGCAGTAGAGCCACCGCTCGAAGAGCCCGAAACCACAATGTCGTGGCATGGGGCACCGTCCGGACAGCGTGAAGCTGCTGTCCGGTGTTGCCCCGGGCAGGTGCCTGCGTAACCGTTAGTTCAGCAGGCTGCGCTGACCTACAATTTCCAGTAATCAACACTTTGTTGTGCCCTTGCAACGGCGCCGACGAGTGGGGCCAACGGTGTCCCTTCCATACGCACGATCAGGAGGAAGGACGTCTCCCATGACCCAAACTCTTAACACTCCCAGCTGGTCCGGACCGGATCAGCCTGAGGTTGCAGTGTCGCCGTTCAAGCGCTTCGCAGCCATGCCGGAGGCCGCCGGGCTGTACAACCCGGAACAGGAGAAGGACGCCTGCGGACTCGCCATTATTGCGACGCTCCGCGGCGAACCCGGGTACGACATCGTCGATGCCGCCTTGACCGCGCTGCGCAACCTTGAGCACCGCGGCGCCGTGGGCGCCGACGAGGGAACCGGCGACGGCGCGGGGCTGCTCATGCAGATCCCCGACGAGTTCTTCCGGGCCGTCACCGAGTTCGAGCTGCCGGCTCCTGGCCAGTACGTGGCCGGTACCGCGTTCCTTCCTGCCGAGCAGCGGGAGGCCGACGCCGCCAAGGCAGGCATTGAAAGCCTGGCCGCCGACGAAGGCCTGAAGGTCCTCGGCTGGCGTGAAGTGCCGGTGGTTGCCGACCTGGTAGGCGCCATGGCCCGTGCGTGCATGCCGTACTTCTCCCAGCCCTTCCTGGCTTCCGCCAACGGCGAGGAACTGGACCGCAACGAGCTGGACTCCCGCGCCTGGCGGATCCGCAAGCGCGCCCAGAACAAGTTCGGCGTGTACTTCCCGTCGCTGTCCTCCCGCACCATTGTGTACAAGGGCATGCTCACCACCGCGCAGCTGGAGCCGTTCTACCCGGACCTGTCCGACAAGCGGTTCAAGACCAAGCTCGCGATCGTGCACTCGCGCTTCTCCACCAACACCTTCCCGTCCTGGCCGCTCGCGCAGCCGTTCCGGACCATCGCCCACAACGGTGAAATCAACACCGTCAAGGGCAACCGGAACTGGATGCGCGCCCGCCAGTCGCAGCTTGCAAACCCGCTGCTGGGTGACTCGCCGGAAGAGCTGTACCCCATCTGCACCCCCGGCGCCTCCGACTCCGCATCCTTCGACGAGGTGGCGGAGCTGCTGTGGCTCTCCGGCCGCCCCATCACACACTCGATCATGATGATGATCCCGGAGGCCTGGGAAAACCACGCCACGATGGATCCGGCCCGCCGTGCCTTCTACGAGTACCACTCGCTGCTGATGGAACCCTGGGACGGCCCCGCCGCCGTCTCCTTCACCGACGGCAACCTGGTTGGCGCCACCCTGGACCGCAACGGGCTGCGTCCCGGCCGCTTCTGGATTACCGAGGACGGACTGATCGTCTTCGCCTCCGAGGTGGGCGTGATCGACGTCGAACCCTCCAAGGTGGTCAAGAAGGGCCGCGTGTCTCCGGGCAAGATGTTCCTGGTGGACACCGATGCCGGCCGCATCATCGACGACGAAGAGGTCAAGGCTGAAGTTGCTGCGGCCAACCCGTGGGCCGAGTGGGTCAAGGACAACCTGATCGACCTCAACGACCTGCCCGAGCGTGAGCACGTGGTCCACACCGCCGCGTCCGTGAACATCCGCCAGCGCACCTTCGGCTACACCACCGAGGAACTGAAGATCCTGCTGGGCCCCATGGCCCGGACCGGCGCCGAGCCCCTCGGCGCCATGGGTTCAGATACCCCCGTTGCCGTGCTGTCCAAGCGTCCGCGCCTGCTGTTCGACTACTTCGTGCAGTCCTTCGCGCAGGTCACCAACCCGCCGCTGGATGCCATCCGCGAGGAGCTTGTCACCTCGCTGACCTGCGCCATCGGACCCAACGGCAACCTCCTGGACACCAAGCAGGTCCGCCAGCCGCAGGTCCAGCTGCCGTTCCCGGTGATCAACAACGACCAGCTCGCCAAGATCGCCAACATCGAGGACGCCGACGGCAACCGCGTTGCCATGAAGGTCCGCGGCCTGTACCGCCCCGAAGGCGGCGAGAACGCGCTCCGCGCCCGGCTCACGGAAATCTGCGAGCAGGTCTCCGGCGCCATCAACCGCGGCGTGCAGTACATCGTGCTCTCCGACCGTGACTCCAACGCCCAGTGGGCGCCGATCCCGTCGCTGCTGCTGGTCAGCGCCGTGCACCACCACCTGCTGCGCAGCGCCAACCGCACCAAGACCGCCCTGGTGGTCGAGGCCGGCGACGTCCGCGAGACGCACCATGTTGCAGTCCTGATCGGCTATGGCGCCTCCGCCGTCAACCCGTACCTCGCCATGGAATCCGTGGAGCAGCTCATCGCGGCCGGGGACGTCACCGGCGTGACCCCGCAGGACGGCGTCTACAACCTCATCAAGGGCCTGGGCAAGGGCGTCCTGAAGATCATGTCCAAGATGGGCATCTCCACGGTGGCCTCCTACACCGGCGCCCAGACGTTCGAGGCACTGGGCCTGGGCCAGGACCTGGTGGACGAATTCTTCGCCGGCACGCACTCCCAGCTGGGCGGCGTGGGCCTGGACGTCATCGCCGCGGAGGTCTCCGCCCGCCACCAGATGGCCTACCCCGAGGGCGGCATCGAACAGCCGCACCGCCCGCTCCTGGGCGGCGGCGAGTACCAGTGGCGCCGCGACGGCGAGCCGCACCTGTTCAACCCGGAGACCGTCTTCCGGCTGCAGCACGCCACGCGTGAACGCCGCTACGACATCTTCAAGGCGTACACCAGGGGAGTGGACGACCAGTCCACCAACCTCATGACCCTCCGCGGCCTGCTCAAGTTCAAGAACGAGCGCCCGTCCGTTCCCCTTGAGGAAGTGGAGCCTGTCTCCAGCATCGTGAAGCGGTTCTCAACCGGTGCTATGAGCTACGGCTCCATCTCCCAGGAGGCCCACGAGACGCTGGCCATCGCCATGAACCAGCTGGGCGGCAAGTCCAACACCGGTGAGGGCGGCGAGGATGTGGACCGCCTGCTGGACCCGAAGCGCCGCTCCGCTGTCAAGCAGATCGCGTCCGGCCGCTTCGGCGTGACCAGCCTCTACCTGACCAACGCCGACGACATCCAGATCAAGATGGCGCAGGGTGCCAAGCCCGGCGAAGGCGGCCAGCTGATGGCGCAGAAGGTCTACCCGTGGGTGGCCCGCACGCGGCACTCGACCCCGGGGGTCGGCCTGATTTCCCCGCCCCCGCACCACGACATCTACTCGATCGAGGACCTGGCGCAGCTCATCTACGATGCCAAGCGCGCCAACCCCTCGGCGAGGGTGCACGTGAAGCTTGTCTCCGAAGTGGGGATCGGCACCGTGGCGTCCGGCGTGACCAAGGCCAAGGCCGACGTCGTACTGGTCTCCGGACACGACGGCGGCACCGGCGCCTCGCCGCTGAATTCGCTCAAGCATGCCGGTGTTCCGTGGGAGCTCGGCCTGGCCGAAACCCAGCAGACGCTGATGCTCAATGGCCTGCGCGACCGCGTGGTGGTCCAGGTGGACGGCCAGCTCAAGACCGGCCGCGACGTTGTCATCGCCGCCCTGCTGGGCGGTGAGGAGTTCGGTTTCGCCACCGCCCCGCTGGTGGTGGAAGGCTGCATCATGATGCGCGTCTGCCACCTGGACACCTGCCCGGTGGGCGTCGCCACACAGAACCCCGAACTGCGGGCCCGCTTCAGCGGCAAGCCGGAGTTCGTGGTCAACTTCTTCGAGTTCCTGGCCGAGGAAGTCCGCGAAATCCTGGCTGAGCTTGGGTTCCGGAGCCTTGAGGAGGCCATCGGCCACGCCGAGGTCCTGGACACCCGCGACGCGGTGGACCACTGGAAGGCCGACGGCCTGGACCTGGACCCGATCCTGCATGGCCTGGAGTTCGACGACGACGCGCCGCTGCGGAACATGACCGGCCAGAACCACGAGCTGGACAAGCACTTTGACCAACGCCTGATCACCATGGCCACCGAGGCGCTGACGGACCGTAGCCCGGTCAAGATCACCGTGGACGTCATCAACACCGACCGCTCGGTGGGCACCATGCTGGGCCACGTGGTTACCAAGACCTTTGGTACCGACGTCCTGGCCACCGACACCATCGACGTGACGCTCAACGGCACCGCCGGCCAGTCCCTGGGCGCCTTCCTGCCTGCGGGCATTACGCTGCGGCTGTACGGCGACTCGAACGACTACGTGGGCAAGGGCCTGTCCGGCGGCCGGATCATCGTCCGCCCGGACCGCACCAATGTGTTCAATGCGGAGACCAACGTCATCGCCGGCAACGTGATCGGCTACGGCGCCACCAGCGGCGAGATGTTCCTGCGCGGCCAGGTGGGCGAACGCTTCCTGGTCCGCAACTCCGGTGCCACCGCCGTCGTCGAAGGCATCGGCGACCACGGCTGCGAGTACATGACCGGCGGCCAGACGCTGATCATCGGCCGCACCGGCCGCAACTTCGGTGCGGGCATGTCCGGCGGAACCGCCTACGTCCTGGACCTGCGGACCACCCGCGTCAACAAGCAGGCGCTGGAGTCCGGCGAGCTGCAGCTGCGCGAGCTGGACTCGGAGGACCGCGACATCGTCCACAACCTGCTGGTCAAGCACGTGGAAGAAACTGACTCCCAGCTGGCGGCACGCCTCCTCGAGAACTTCGATGACACCGCTGCCCGCATCACCAAGGTGCTGCCGCGCGATTACGCGGCCGTGCTGCAAACCCGTCTCGACGCCATCGAAGAGGGCCTTGACCCCGACGGCGAAGAAGTATGGTCTCGAATCCTGGAGGTTACCGGTGGCTGATCCACGCGGATTTCTGAAAGTACGCCAGCGTGAAACCCAGCCGCGCCGTCCCGTTCCCGTCCGCATCATGGACTGGAAAGAGGTCTACGAGGCGCAGGAAAAGGGCACGCTGAAGGCCCAGGCCGGACGCTGCATGGACTGTGGTGTTCCGTTCTGCCACCAGGGCTGCCCCTTGGGAAACCTTATTCCCGAGTGGAACGACCTCATGTGGCGGGACAAGGGCGATGAAGCAATCGAGCGCCTGCACGCCACGAACAACTTCCCCGAGTTCACGGGCCGGCTCTGCCCGGCACCCTGCGAGGCGTCCTGCGTGCTGGGAATCAACCAGCCCGCCGTCACCATCAAGCAGGTGGAGGTTTCGATCATTGACGAGGCCTGGGACAACGGCTGGGTCAACCCGCTGCCGCCGGCGCGCCTCACCGGCAAGACTATTGCGGTGGTCGGCTCCGGTCCTGCCGGCCTGGCCGTCGCCCAGCAGCTCACCCGCGTGGGCCACACCGTTGCCGTCTACGAGCGGGACGACAAGATCGGCGGCCTGCTGCGGTACGGCATCCCCGACTTCAAGATGGAAAAGGAGCAGGTGGACCGCCGGGTCGAGCAGATGAAGGCGGAAGGCACCCGCTTCCGGACCGGCGTGTCCGTGGGGACGGACGTCACCTGGGAGCAGCTGCGCAGGCGCTACGACGCCGTCGTGGTCTGCACGGGTGCCACCGTGCCACGGGACCTGCCCATCCCGGGCCGCGACCTGGACGGCGTCCACTTCGCCATGGATTATCTGGTGCCCGCCAACCGCGCGGTGGCCGGGGAAACCATCGAGAACCAGATCAACGCCCACGGCAAGCACGTGGTGATCCTGGGTGGCGGCGATACCGGTGCCGACTGCCTGGGCACAGCGCACAGGCATGGCGCCGCGTCCGTGACTACGCTGGCGATTGGCAAGCAGCCCCCGGCTGAGCGGGCCAGCCACCAGCCGTGGCCGACGTTCCCGACCCTGTTCGAGGTTGCCAGTGCCCACGAGGAAGGCGGCGAACGCACCTACCTCGCCTCCACCGTCGAGTTCGTGGGCGAAAACGGCAGGCTTACCGGGGTGAAGGTGGCCGAGACCGAGTTCGTGGATGGCAAGCGGCTCCCCAAGGCCGGCACCGAGCGGATCATTCCCGCCGACCTGGTGTTCCTGTCCCTCGGCTTCACCGGCGCTGAACCGGCCGGAATCACCGAGCAGGTAAGCGCTGAATTCGACGGCCGCGGAAACGTGGCGCGCGATGGCTACTACATGACCAACACCGAAGGTGTGTTCGTTGCCGGTGACGCCGGCCGCGGGCAGTCCCTGATCGTGTGGGCCATCGCCGAGGGCCGCGCCGCCGCGGCCGCGGTGGACAAGTACCTGATGGGAAGCACCATCCTTCCTGCGCCTGTAGCGCCAACGGACCGCGCCATCGCCGTCCTCTGACCGCTGTCCCGGGGGATGCATCGAGGGTTCACCTCGCAGACAACTTAACCAATGCAAGAGACCAATAGGGTAGGTATATGAGACGCGCAAAAATTGTGGCTACGTTCGGCCCGGCAATTGCCAGCTACGAAAACACCCTCGCGGTGCTGGAAGCCGGCGTTGACGTCGCCCGCATGAACATGAGCCACGGTGACTACACCGTGCATGACAACACCTACGAGAACGTCCGCAAGGCCGCGTCCGACCTGAGCAAGGCAGTGGCTATCATGGCCGACCTGCAGGGCCCCAAGATCCGCCTGGGCCGCTTCGTTGACGGCCCGCACGCCCTCGCTGTTGGTGACATCTTCACCATCACCACCGAGGACGTTCCGGGTACGAAGGACATCTGCTCCACCACACTGAAGAGCCTCACCGAGGACGTCAATGTGGGCGACGCCCTGCTGATCGACGACGGCAAGGTGGCACTTCGCGCCATCGAGGTTGACGACGTCAAGGTGGTCGCCGAGGTCACCGTCGGCGGCATGGTGTCCAACAACAAGGGCATCAACCTCCCCGGCGTGGCAGTCAACGTCCCCGCGCTGAGCGAAAAAGACGAGGACGACCTCCGCTGGGCCATCCGCCGCGGCGTTGACCTGGTGGCGCTGTCATTCGTCCGGGATGCCTCGGACATCACCCGCGTGCACGAGATCATGGACGAGGAAGGCCGCCGCGTGCCGGTCATCGCCAAGATCGAAAAGCCGCAGGCCGTGGAGCAGCTGCCCGAGATCATCGACGCGTTCGACGCCATCATGGTGGCGCGTGGCGACCTCGGTGTGGAACTGCCGCTGGAGGAAGTGCCGATCGTCCAGAAGCGCGCCGTGGAGCTGGCACGCCGCTGGGCCAAGCCGGTCATCGTGGCCACCCAGGTCCTGGAGTCCATGATCGACAACCCCCGCCCGACCCGTGCAGAGGCATCCGACTGCGCCAATGCCGTGCTGGACGGTGCTGACGCCGTGATGCTTTCGGGTGAGACCAGCGTGGGCAAGTACCCCATCGAGACGGTCAAGACCATGGCCCGGATCATCGAGTCCACCGAGGTCCATGGCCTGGAGCGCGTTCCTCCGCTGGGGACGAAGCCCAAGACGCGTGGTGGCGCCATCACGCGTGCCGCCGTCGAAATTGCCGACCAGCTGGATGCCAAGTACATCTGTACCTTCACCCAGTCCGGTGACTCGGCCCGGCGCCTTTCCCGGCTGCGGCCCATCAAGGCCGTGTTTGCCTTCACCCCGGTGGAGCACGTGTGGAACCAGTTGGCACTGACCTGGGGCATCCAGCCGGTGCTGGTCCCCATGGTGGGGCACACCGACGAGATGACGTCCCAGGTTGACCGCAGCCTGCTGGAAATGGATCTGGTGGACGACGGCGACCTGGTGGTAATTGCCGCCGGTTCCCCTCCCGGAAAAGCCGGCTCCACGAACATGCTGAAGGTCCACAAGGTGGGCGACCTCGCCGACGCAGGCAGCCAGGGCGGCGAGCCCGGCAGCAACCGTGAGAAGCTCGGCCCCTGGCCGGAAAAGAAGAAGAAGAACCAGGCCACCCAGGCCTAGGCTTCAACGAAAAGGACCCCTGCCGGTTGGCAGGGGTCCTTTTCGTTGTGCTGGCCGTTTGGTGACCGTTCGAGCCTTGGGGCCGGGCCGTCGTCGTACTATCCCGGCCCGGCCGGGGCCTAGTTGACCTGGTTGATGATGGTTTCGGCGACCTCGCGCATGCTGAGGCGGCGGTCCATGGAAGTCTTCTGGATCCAGCGGAACGCTTCCGGTTCCGTCAGGCCCATCTTGGTGGTCAGCAGGCTCTTGGCTCGTTCGACGAGCTTCCGGGTGGCGAACTGCTCCTGGAGGTCGGAAACTTCGCTTTCGAGGGCCTTGATTTCCTCGTGGCGGGAGAGTGCGATCTCGAGGGCCGGGATGAGGTCAGCGGGTGTGAAGGGCTTGACCACGTAAGCCATGGCGCCGGCGTCGCGGGCACGCTCCACCAGTTCCTTCTGGCTGAAGGCGGTCAGCAGCACCACGGGGGCGATGCGGGCCTTGACGATCTTCTCGGCCGCGGAAATGCCGTCCATGACGGGCATCTTCACGTCCATCAGGACCAGGTCCGGCTTCAGTTCCTCGGCGAGCTGGACGGCCTTCTCGCCGTTGTCCGCCTCGCCCACGACGTCATAGCCTTCACCGCGCAGGATCTCGATGATGTCGAGGCGGATGAGGGTTTCATCCTCTGCCACAATGACGCGGCGCGCCGGCTGGGACGTGGGCTTGGACTCCGTCTGTTCAGTCACGGGATCTCCTTGAAAAGGTACGGCGGGACATCACTATCTTAGGTGCCACCGCGGCTGTACTTGGCTTGCAGGGTTCGTTTGCGGCGACGGCGGCGCGATTCTGGAATTCAGCCTATCTGCATGTAGAGTAATTCCGCGTACGTGAAGCGATCGCGTTGCTCACAGTCAGCTGTGGGCGTACTTTCGGTTCATGTAATCCGCGCCCGAGTGGCGGAATTGGCAGACGCGCCGCACTCAAAATGCGGTATCGAAAGGTGTGTGGGTTCGAGTCCCACCTCGGGCACAGCGTTTCCGCAGGTCAAGGGCCTGTTGAAGGAATGTGCGTGTACAAAATCCGCCGAAGTGTGTACACGAGCGTACCGTTTTGTGTGTGGCCAGCATCAGTACTCGCACCAAAAAGGACGGTTCGAAGTCCTACATGGTTCGCTGGCGGGACAAGAAGTCCAAGACCGCCCAAGGCCTTACCGTAGCCACTCTTACCGAGGCGGAAACCCTTAAGCGGCTGTTGGACGCCAACGGCCAGTCCTTTGAGATCGCTCAGCACGCCATCCTGACGAATGAGAAACGTCCGCCCACTGTGGCGGAAGTCATCCAGGAACACATCGACCTGCTAGTCCGCCCATCGAGCGGAACGGTCAAGACGTACCAGACCATGCTGGACCTCCACATCCGGCCAGTCATCGGTCATGTTCCCGTGGACAAGCTCGACTACCGCGTCATCGCGCACTGGGTGAAGTCCATGATGGCTAAGGGCAAGGCACCCAAGACAATCCACAACATCCATGGTCTGATATCGGCTGCGATGAACACCGCCGAGATGCTCGGCTACATCGGCCGCAATCCCTGCCGCGGGGTGCAGTTGCCGAACATTGAGAAGGCTGAAGATGAGGCCATGTTCCTGACTCATGCCGAGTACAGACTCATCATGGAGGGGATGGGGGAGAGGTACAGGGCCTTCACGGACTTCTTGGTCATGACCGGTACGCGCTTTGGAGAAGCGACAGCCTTGACCGTGGCGGATGTAGACCTGCTTTCCAAACCACCTACTGCCCGGATCAACAAGGCTTGGAAGCGGGATGGTCAAAATCAGTTCTATGTTGGCGCGACCAAGACCGGAGCTGGCAAGAGGACCATAGGGCTGAACCCGGCGTTGGTGGAGCTGTTGATCCCGCTCGTGGCAAGCAGGCCAGGAAAGGAACTGGTGTTCACGACGCCCACGGGCGGCCGGATCGTCCACAAGCTCTACTGGGCTGACTACTGGGTGCCTGCCGTTCGCACGGCCCAGGCAATCGGCTTGACCAAAAGCCCGCGAATCCACGACCTGCGCCACACGCACGCGTCCTGGCTGATCCAGGACGGCGTCCCCCTGTTCACTATCTCGCGCCGGCTCGGGCACGCTTCCACGAAGACCACGGAGCAGGTTTACGGGCACTTGATGCCTGAGGCATTGCAGGTGGGTGCCGACGCCACTGAGCGGTCCGTGACGGCTTTCCAGCGGCTGTAGCGAGCCTTAAGGGAGTCGGCGCCGGCGACTACGGATCTCGGTCATGTTGGCGAGTCCTGCCGGGTGCATGAACTGGGAAACGTGCACCTATTCCTGGGAGACGCTGTGGATATCGAATTTTTTGAGCCTGCCGAAGCAGCAGCGTTGATGCGCTGCACTGAGTCTTGGCTGCGTGACGGCGCGACCAGCGGAAAGTTCCCTCACGCCTGCTGGGGCAAGGGAAAGATCATCTTTACCTCAGAGCACATCCGGGAAATTGCGAGATTGAGCGAGATCCTTCCTGGTGGCGCGGAGTCCAAGCAATCAACGGAGCAACCCCTGACCAAGCAGCGGCTGATAGGGACCCGTTCCAAGGCCCGCCTGGCCACGGTGAATTGATTCGGCCTGCCAGGGGCTTCCTGGTTCAGTCCTTACACTTGCTCCGGTGTGGCGGGCACGACATGTCCTCTTACCGCTTGCACAAGGTGGCCGAAGTTAGTGTGAAGCAACTCGCCTCAATACGGAAGGGCCGTTCAAATCATTCGCTCGATTGCCCCAGCCCTGACAGTCGCTGCCGCCCTCTTGCTGGTCGGCCCGCTTGCCGGCTGTGACGCTGCCGCCCATGCCATAGAGGGCATCGGAACCGCTCCAAGTACCTCTGCTGGTCAGTCTTCGGGCGGTGGCGCTGCCCGAGAGGCAGGACAAGCCCTCGTCCAGCTTGAGACCATCCCGGTCAAGGGCCGAGCCCCAAAGACTGGTTACACCCGCGATGAGTTCGGACCCGCCTGGGCCGACACAGACCACAACGGCTGCGACACACGTAATGACATCCTCGCCCGCGACCTGACCGAGGAGACGTTCAAACCCGGTACCAACAACTGCGTCGTCGCGACAGGCACACTGGCCGACAAGTACACGGGCACCACGATCAACTTCGTCCGCGGGCAGGACGCCAGCTCCGACATCCAAATTGACCACATTGTCCCGCTTAGCGACGCGTGGCAGAAAGGTGCCCAGCAGCTGAGCGCAGATCAGCGCAAAGAGCTCGCGAACGACCCACTGAACCTCATGGCCGCCGACGGCCCTACTAACAGCGCCAAAGGCGACAAAGACGCCGCAACATGGCTTCCCCCGAACAAAGCTTTTCGGTGTGAATATGTCGAGCGGCAAACTGACGTCAAGGCCAAGTACGCGCTTTGGGTCACCCAACCCGAGCATGACGTCATTGTCGGCGTCCTGAAGAACTGCCTTTAATCCTGTCGGGGGCCCTTAGCCGATCGCTGTGCTGAGCCGAGGCCATTCCAATGCTGACGACCTTTGACCTCTTGGCGGTTCTAAGCAACTCTGTAATCGGACGAGTCGAGCTGGCATTGCGCTAACAGGCAAGCCGATGTGGTGATTTCCAGATCGCGTGGTCGAACTTCTGAAGCTCAACATCGGGGCGCTCCGCGGCATGCACGGCGGCGACAATTCGCCTAGCAGTTTCCGCCTTCACAGGCGCCAGATGTTGTTCTTTGAGTGCGGCATCGACAAAGCCACGGATCATTCGGTCTGCCTTGATCCCGGGCTGGCCAAGCAGCATGGTGAGGTACTCGTATGTCACGTCGCCGAGGCCCTTTACCTCCGTGTAGGCACTTCTGTGGTCCGGGTCGAGTGCATGGAGGTGCGTCGCGCTGCGAACTGGGGGAGTGAGAGAAAGAAAGTTGTCGGCCGCTTGGATGATGCACTCGCTCTTGAAGCGTCCGACGGTTTTACCGTTCCCCATGACCTCCCTTATTCGCTTCTCGCCTAGGTTGCGCAAGCACTCAAGGTCGTTTGCGGCGTCGGGGTAGGCGTCTCGGAATAACTTCGCCCTGCCGAGGACGCCTTTGGCCGGGTGCTTCGTCTTATAGACGGCTCGGATGGAGAACACGGCATCGACGAGAGACAAACCGATTTGGTCAGGCCACCCGCCCGGCCACGCGCTGAAATTCTTTTCGGGAATACTCTTCAATGCCTTCGCTACGGCCGCTATTGCCTGCTGTTCGTCAATTTGCCCCACCTCGCCTTTTTACGGTCAGAATATCCGACACCTTCGGCATAGCCGGATGTCGCCGCAGCCGGCGTGCGGTGACCGTTAGGAGCACGGCGTGACCGCCGGTGCGCGGCCTTCAAATTCGGCTTCGTAGCGTAGCGTTTGGGTTTATCACGGGTATCAGTGGTGTGGGCTGCCACAAGGAATCCCCCCGCCGTCGCCGCGTGCACAAGCGCTTGCACATCTGTGTCGCCGAGGGCGCCGCGTAGCACATCGATCAACTCGTTCACGTAATGGATTCTGGAGTAGTCGCCCGGTAAAGAGTTGCGAACCCTTCCGCGAAGTGTGAGACCAGAATCCGCCCATGAGCGGAGAGCGCGTCTTGTGGGAATTCCGGAACGAAGAATCGATCGCCCAGACCGATGCCGTGGTTGCCGAGCAGTTCAGTCGCCTCAGGAATAGCATCGCCCAGGTAAGGGACAGTGCGGCACGCCGTGTGCAAGGGGCGGTCTCGCGACTGTACATGAGCTGACTCCGCCAACGCGCGAGTCGAACCGGAGCAGGGACAAGGCAAGATCCTGCAGACCTCTCCGGTTGTGTCCGTCGGCGCCGAGCTTTTGTCAGCGACGCGTTAAAGACCACGCCTATACCTTAACGACACTCATAATAACAGTCCACTCGGCCCGAAAATTTACAATCAGTCCTTATGTTTGCGGGGTTTCTGGGCGGACCTTAACAATCGGAAGCCCGTGCTTTCCGCCAGTAAATTAACAATTCGTCTACCCTCAGAGGGACATCCGCGACCGCCCGCGGGAGACAAGCTTGTTTCAGCCGCAGGTTCCGCGGTTCGCAATAGGCGGCCACCTAGACTTCCTTCCATGCGCGTCTTCGACATCGCCTTCGACTACCTTCTCGACACCACGCCTCCGGGAACGGACGCGGACTCCAATAGTCCGCGGCTCAAGGCTGACCATCAGCTGCTCTGGACGAAGGAGCTATGCGGGGGCCAGCTGTTCGAACTGGCGGTCTCGGAAATTCCCAAGGTGCGTCGGAAAAACTACCTGATGTTCGAGCAGACGCCCGACAAATCGATCACGTTCGGCAGTGACGCCATCACGAACTCCTACACCAGGTGGGTGAAGCCCAAGGCCTTGGTCGAGGCTAAGGCCCAGTTGAATGAGGAGCAGAAGCGCCGCTATTTCGACCCGCCGTACACGATCGGCAGCGCCATGATCTGGCCCGTCAGGGGAATACACCTGCCCACCCTCAACACCGCCAGGGGAATGCGAGCAAAGATTGCGGACCGGATGGACCTGACGCTGGAGTGCATCCGGCGCCACTACGCCAAGGAACCAGACAGCCCCCTCGCCGACGTCATCACTAACTATTGGGACTTCTTCGAACTCTTCGGCACGTTCGAGAAGTTCGTGGAGTTCTTCCATTTCCAGGATCTCGTGACGCCGGAGGGGAAGATCGCCTTCTTCCTCGAGGAGGATGACGAGGATAAGGTCTTCACGCGCTCCGGCGTCCCGGTCACAAAAGACGAGTACATCAGGGTTCGGGAAGCCTCGCTGAAGTTCATAGCGTTGCGGGGCAACCGGATGGCCGACTGGGTCGAGGAGAACCACCCCGACATCAAGGTGCGGCGGCAATAACCGGGAATGCCCGGGATGCCTCGCCGCGATAAGTGGGGCCTGGCGGTTCAAGTCCCTATGTGACGCGCCAGGGACGCGTGAACTTCCTAGACTAAACAAGAACCGCTTGGTACACGTCATGGTTGCACTACCTCTGAAGTCTCCGCCAATAGCTGTACCTGCCTTCGTACTTCAGGCAGTTGGTAGATCCTGCCATTCATTTCTGTCTGTGTAACGGCGCTGAAAGCATGGTCCTGTCTGCCTGGTCCTTGGATGCGTCAATGGCCCGGTGGGCTTGCATGTACTAAGTGGCAAAGTAGGCGCCCGAGCCGCGGGTCGAGCATCCTAATGATCGCTCGACCGTCGGGTGGCACGTGCCGGCGAGCTTGCGACTCCACTCTCATCCTCTATGGCGCCGGAAACAGACGACTCCATTTTTGAAGTTTCAGAGCAATCCTCAAAAAATCGATCCGACCTTGTTCAGCTGGTTTCCTCCGACGTTCCTGGGCATTCGCAGGAGTGGAACGGCGATTCGGACGAGTGCGCGTCCTCATGGTCTGGGTTCCTGAGGTCGGTAACAGGACATTGGAACCCGGCGGATAGCTCCTGAAGATGCTTCTCAATTAGGTCCACTTGGGCGCCGAAGGTTCCTGCTAGCGGGGTGATTAGACCGGCGTCGCTCAGCAGCGTGATCTGTCGACGGACGGTCGACTGCGAAAGTCCCAGGGCACGAGAGGCATGCCCGCAAGACGCTGGACCATGCACGATTAGGAACCGAAGGAGTCGGCTTCGCGTCCGGTTCATCAAGATGTCCTCTGCCACGGAGACCCCCGCCGAATGACTGAGCTGAACGACCTGTAGACGGGTCTACAGGAGAACGATACGCTCATCCGTAAGGGGATGGAAGCAACCCGCAAGCCTTATTGCAGGCGGCGTTCCGCAGAGGAATACTGGCACCAGGGTCGGCGTGAACCATCGCACCAGAAGGGAGGCGGGTCTTGTCTTCTGACCAAGAGGCATTCAGTGCTGGCTCGTCTCCACAGGCAGAGTTGGCGCGACGCCTGAACCTTCTGCTTGATGTTGTGGTTGCCGAGCGAGGTCAGCCGGTCACGTTCCGTGAGGTTCAGCAGAAGCTGCAGAGCAGGGGAATCAAGCTTTCCAGAGCCCGCTGGTTCTACATGAAGGACGGCACGGGGAGACTCGTCAGTGACCCGGCGTTGCTGGGAGCTCTGTGTGAAATCTTCAATGTCGACCCTGGGTATCTGCAGGGAGGCGAGGCCGCTGACCTGCCCGAGCGCATTGATTCACAGCTTGAGTTTGTGAAGTCCCTGCGCGCAGCTCGTGTGAAGACGTTTGCGGCCAGGACTCTTGGTGATGTGTCCCCGGAAACGCTTCGTGTCATCACAGAGTATTTGAACAGGGACATCAGCCGGCGGCCGGAAGGTGAGCAAGCAGCGGCGGGTTCATCGTCAGACGCGGGTGAAGCAGCGGAATAGATCGAACAGGCGCTACCGCCGTCGCAAACGTTGCCACTACTTCTCGAGCAGGTAGCCTAGGTGCGCGTCGAGCAGTTCCTTTATTCGGGCTGCGTTGGCAGAGTACCGGGGCGAGCGCCCGTGCCGGCGCCCAGGTTCGACGTCGACTATCACCACGCCTGCGTCCTCCAGGGCGGTGAGGTGCTTAGCTACGCTCGGTTCGCCGGCGCTGACGGCTGCGACAATGTCGCCTCGCGTCGCCGGTCCATTCGCCGTGAGGAATCGGAGAATCTCGTTCCGCGACCGGTTGCCAAAAGTGGCGACGGCAGCCTCAACGTCAGCCGACCAGGCGGCGTCGTGTGGCTGGGTAATCCGCGGCATAGCCACATTCTTCCCGAAGGTTGACCAAAAAGTAAGAACGGCACCCTTGACGATACTTTAAGTATCTTCGACAATAACTTCTATAGCTTCTACTGGTCGTTGGTGGATCTGCGCATCCACATCCGCGAGTTGCTCTACCCGCGACTCTGCTTACTACTCGATCTGAACAAAAGCGGTGAAGTCGTGGAACTCGACGCCAAAGCAAATAAACCCATCCGGGAACCAGTTAAGACCATCACTGTCGACGTCTCATTGCTAAACCCTCCTGCGGCAGGGGAGTGCAATATCCCGATCGACCGCATCATGAGCGCGGTCAACAGTGTTCAGGGTTACGTGGTTTCCCGTCTTACGCGGATTGGGCGCATGTGCGATGTGGACGACCTCATGCAGGATATCCGGGTCGCCGTATGGGACGGCGTGACGAAGGGGCGCTACCGGGAGTTGCCCGGCATTCCGTTCGAAGCCTGGGTCCAAGGTGTCTGCAACAAGATCTGCGCGGCACACGTCCGGCGCGAACTTAGTCATCAGACTTTGCCGCTGCTCATGGATTTCACGACGGCGGAACCCTCACCTGAAGTGCTTGCTGTCGTCAGCGCCGGGTTGGGTTGGGACAGCACGGAGAAGTATGTCGATCACGCCTGGGCTCAGGCCATGCTTGGCCTGGTGCAAAAAAACGTGAGGGAGGATACCTGGCAATTGGCTGTCTCAAGCTTAGTCGGGCCAAGGCATTACGGGCCGCCCTCGCCAAGGGACAGGAGGCGCTGGCATGCCGTTACCGTCGTGCGGCAGACCGCCATGACTATCAATGCTGCTTTGAACTGCCACCCCGAGCCGGGGGTCAGCATGGAAGGTCTTTGCCGGTGCGCTGCGGATTGCCTTCCCACGGCTGTTCTGAGAAGAGTCGCGGAGACCATAGTCCGTCCAGGGTTGCGCGGCCTGCCTAGGTCTGTGCAGATGGCGGCGCTGGCGACGGAGCTTGGTGTCACTGAGCGGTATGTCGCCGTGAATATCGGTTTCGCGCGGCAGTTGTACCGGACAGCTTGGCGCGTGCTCCAGCACGAGGCCAACAGGCAGACTGCATAAGTCATGGTTGGCCGGGGACTGCGTGCACTCCTTCCGGTGGGCCGTCAGCGCTCGTTCGTTGCCGGACTCTTCGTTGTGTTGCTGATAGGCGGCCTTGTCATCCTGTTCCGGCCGGTCGGTAGGTCCGCTGCGGCGCCGGTCCCAAGCCCGACACCAAGCATGCCTCCAGCGTCAGTACCTTCCGGGACGCCCGCAGCAACGGGCGCGCCCTCTGCTCTCCCTGGCGAAACCAATGTGGCCGCACTGGCCTCGCCTGTTGATCTTTCGCCAACGCGCGACTTCCGTGCGCTCGCTTTAGAGGCAGCAAGGGGAATCTACACCTGGGACAGCCGCTCGTCGTCGTATTCGGATGTGTATGCACGGGTGCGCTCGTGGTGGGAGTTGCTTCCCGATGGATCCAACCCCTTATCGGTGTTAGTCAAAGAGTTCGAGGCCACTGGTGTGACTGCCACTTCCTTCGCGAGCCTTGGACGGGAGTCGGCGCGCCGGACCGGCACAGCGCAATCTGTTCGCTGCGATCTTGAGTTGGCCAAAGTTCAGGAATTCCCACCTCCCTGGGTAGGCCTTCATGTCTGCACTGTGATCGTGCAAGTGGTCGATGAGACGAGCAGGGACCAAAACGCTTATTCCGCACCTATAACGGTGATGCTGAACTGCCCGCCTGCGATTACAGCTCCGGCTGACCGCTGCGTCATGGTGGCCTTCTATGCGACCGCAGACCGGATCGTCTACTGATGCTCGGTCCTATGGCCGTGGCCGGTCTGGTTAAAAGGCGGGCACTCCTCAAGGGTGTCGCTGCCGCTTCGACTGTCCTTGTGCTTCTCGGCCTGATGGCGTTCGTCGCGGGTGTGGCTCTACTTGCTGGTCTGAGAAGGGAGCCAACTGTCGCTTGTGTTCCGGCTGATGCCGCATCTATCAGCACGGGTACGGGGACTGGCGGTGGCCTGGAGGTCCGCGATGGCAGCCAGGTCCTATACGAGCTGAACTCGCGACAGGAAAGCGTGGCGCGCGCGTACGTCGGGGTCGGCAAACAGCTCGGCGTACCCCGGTCGGGACAGATCATTGCCATCATGATGGCAATGCAGGAGTCGGGATTGCGCGTACTCGCAAACCCCAGCGTGCCGGCTTCCCTGGGCTTTCCGAATGACGGCGTCGGCAGTGACCATGACTCGATAGGATCGGCCCAACAGCGTCCCGGGGCGGGCTGGGGGAGTGTCGAGCAGCTAATGAACGCTTTCTACAACGCCCGCGCCTTCTATGGCGGCCCACTGGGACCAAACCGAGGAAGTCCTCGAGGGCTGCTCGACATACCGGGGTGGCAGGCAATGGACAAAGGCCTGGCTGCCCAGGCGGTCCAGGTATCTGCTTTCCCCGAGCTCTATGCGCGTTGGGAACGGGCAGCGACAGCCGTCGTTGCGGCCTTGGAAACAGACACATCGCCGGCTCTTTGCTCATCGTCACCGCCCGTAGAGCGGTCTGGGGCCCCTTGGCAAAATCTAAGTCAGCTCCGCCAGGACATCCTACGGTTCACGCAGGAAGGTCTAGGCGGACGGTATGTGTGGGGCGGTACTGCATTTAAGGCATGGGACTGTTCAGGTTACGTGCAATGGATCTACCGTCAGGCCGGTATCGAACTGCCCCGGGTAGAGCAGTGGCGTGTTGGGGTACAAACGGACACCCCGAAGCCGGGGGATTTGGTGGTTCAGAATCCGCAGGGACCGAACAACTGGGGGCACGTTGGCATCTACGCCGGCAACGGCATGATGTGGAGTGCCTTGAACCCTGCCGTGGGTACATTACTGCACCCAATCAGCTGGAATTCTGGCACCGCCTATTTTGATCTGCTTCCGCGCTGACTGCTCCTGTCGCGATTGGTGGGGCATCTGGCGTCAGACCCACCTCCCCTCACTGAGCGGTGTGACTGCAGGTTACGAGGTGGGTGCCCGCCTCTGGCCCCCAAAACTTTCGGAGTGTGGTCGATGAGACCCGCTTCCGGGACACCGACCACTGCGAGATCCCAACCGATCTACCATGCCTATATAGAGGAGCATGGAGAGGTGACGTGGTGACGGAGATCGCCTACTCATGAGACCAGTACCTTGATCAAGGATGGCAGGGGGACACCTGCTGCTCACAAAGGCGCAGATGGCGCTGTCACTCGCCGACTTTGCCCGTGGGGCTAAGGAAGACGGTGCGTAGCCGGTTCGCGGGTTACCGACATGGAATTGGCCTTTGATATCGCCATGGACTGTCTCGAGCTCAGACTTGGGAGCGATCGTGGACGAGGTGGGCTGGAAGACCGAGGCCGGCCCAAGCAGGCAACCGAGGCCCGCGCCGCCTTGATATCGGAGCCCTACGACGGCACGGGCGCCGCGACAAATAGGTGCCCGTCGAATTCGTTCGGCTGCACCACCGCATCCCGAATCAGTCGACGAACTGAGAGCAGCCTTCGCAGAGAAGCGGAGCCTGCAGTGGCAAAGAAAATCAGGCCTGCCTGACGGCAACGGGCTGATCATGATGGTCCGAGTCTACTCCACCGCAGGAACCCGCCGGCGTGTGGCGGTCGGAGGATTCCGAGCGTAGCGCCCCTGGCCGTTCAAGGTGCAGTACAGGGTTGCCGGCGGACGCCGAATTCCCGACTGCTTAGGGATGACTTCTGGTCCAATCGCAAGCTCGCGTCAGCGCCGGTCTGGATTGCCCCCGAGTGCCGTCAGACGCTCTTGCTCGCGACGGATCGCGATGGCGGCCGCGACAGTGGCCCCGGAGCGAATGGCCTCCGGCGGGATCGGCCGCAACGCGATGGCTTTAGCGGCGGCCTCGGAAGAAGCCTGCCCCTTTTTACCTTTGCGCTCCATGGGATCAATTCTAAATGTGGTCACTGCTACGCGCTGAGGCGTTCACGCTTCGGATCATCCACGCATGTCCCTCTCGCGTGCTAGTGGCTTGATCTGCCACCCGCGGATAGGGCGGCCCGTCGGGCCGCTTGCGGGAACTGTCCTTCCCACGATCTGGCTCGGAGCAAGTCGGTGTAGTGACATTTGCCGTTGGGTCCCTGATAAGTGCGCTTATCGGGGCATGGAGGAAGACCGCCCTCGCGTGACGCGGTGAGGGAAAAACAACCGCCGCACCGTCCCGGATAAGATCACGGGGAGGTAGTGCGAAGAGAAATCTAAGACCTGATCAGACTCTGATCGATTCGCCGCTCACCATGACCCGCCCTGGATGCCAGCCGCCTTTTTCCCGGTTCTTCAAGCCCCATCCGAACGTCCGTACCTTCGCGTGACGCGACGCTCTTGCCGAACCGGGCCCCAATGGGACAATCAGGAGAATGACGACGGCACTCCCTGAACTCTGGACCGACTGGTGCACCGTCGCAGGTGTACCCGATTTTCGGCTCGACGAGCCGACGCTCACGCTGTTCTCGCGGCAGGCGGATCCGCCAAAAGCTGTGCTCGCATCACTGCGCCGGCTGCTCGCCCCCGAACCCCAGACTGCCCCGGCCTGGCCGCGCCGGCGCCGGGACGACCCCAATTCCCTTCAGCGGCTGATCCAGCGCGCGACGGCGATCATCCAGCACCCGGACACCCACTGGGTCTTCCGGCTGCGGCTGCGCCGGATGCTCTTCGCTGCGGTTCTGCTGGCACCGCCCTCCCACGGAGGCCTCGGGCTGGACAGGTCAGGTGCGCTGAGACTGCCGCCGGACGCAATGAACCGGGTGCGCGGGCAGATCGGCGTCACCCCGGAACCGGATGCCTGTCCGGCGTGCGTCACCTGGTCGTGGCTCGATGTGCTCGGCACCAACTACGGATGGTCGCACGGTTCCGTCCGGGCCCTGGGGCACCGCCGCGACGAAGAAGGACCTGCGCACCGGCACCTGCGGCCAGACCCCAATCCGGACTGGCACCTCTGCGTCGGCATGCTGCCCGCCGTCGATCGCTGGGGGTGGATCGACCCCTACCACTCCATGCACCCGTCCTCGCTGTCGGCTGTCATCAGTGCCGCTGCCCTGCTGCTCGACGGTCCGGAGCCCGCACCTGGGCCGGGGCCTGCTGCGGCTGCGATGCAGGCCAGCCTCCGGCGGCAGATGTCGCGCGAGGAGGAAGAGCAGGTCCTCAAGCGCGCCGACGAACTGACCGCGCGTGTCGAGGCGATCCTTCGCGAGTTCGATAACGGCCGATAAAATCGTGTGCATGGGATTCGACTGGGAGCAGCTCCTCGGGACCAGGGGCGCAGGCATCTCGGACGCCTACGAACAGATCACCTCCGACGCGCTGTACCAGGACCACCCGAGCGCAGCTCCGCCCTCGGCCACCGAAGACCCGGGCGATGCGGTCGTCCAGCTGCCGTTCGACGAGATCTGATCCCGGACTCCCTCGCCCGAATGCCTGTTTAGGGACATAACCGCATTCCAGAGCGCATGCACACTTAAGTGCGCGGTCCTCCGGGGGTATGTCCTTAAGTAATTATGTGATGTGTTCCCTGTAATTACGGGCATTTCTCACCATGCGGAGCAGTGCTCTTCGGGTAGACAGAGCCCTTTCCGAGCTCCTGCCCGGCGCTCGTCATGCACGACGTGCGACCTCAAAGCTGGGATGACGACTCAGCGACATCGCCGCGCACTTCGGACTCGCAGAGGAGCCAGAAGATGGGTAGTCAATTACCCGACTGCGATTCCTAATCCTCAGCGTCAGGATCGTCACCCGATGCCAGCTTCTGCCGCAGGTAGTCGATATAGTCCGTACGGAGCACGTGCCGGGCTCGCGGGCGCTTCCCGCCGTTGATGTCCCGGACGTACTGCGCCAGCCGCTCCGGATTCTTGCCGGCCCACCCTTGAGCAAGGGCCCAGCCCTGCATGGCGTCGGCGTCCATCGGGATTCTGGCGTCGCGCAGCGCCAGGAGTACGCCGACCACCTGATCCTTCTCAAAGCCGGCCGATATCGTGTTGTTGTGGTTCACCGTAAGCGTCAGGCTTCTCAGAGCCTCCATGACGATCGGGTCGAGTTCGGCGGAGGGAGGCTTCCAGTCCGAGCCGTCGCCAAGAATGTCCGGTTTCATCGCCGTGACCCACGAGCGGATTCGGTCGGCGTTCCAAGTGATGACGCAGATGGCGCGGATCCCGTGGCCGTAGCGCACCAGCTTCCCGATGTCGTCCATGTCCGGCCAAGCCATCAGCACGGTACCGGTACCTTGTGGCGTCCCGCCACCACGACCGGTGATATGCGACACGTTGCTGTGTCGCTGCACGAGGCGCTCCAAGGCGTCGCAGTTGCCGAGGTTCGACTGTAGTGCCGTCCAGACAGAGAGCGTGTCATCCGTCTGCATCTGTTCGACGCACCAGTCGATCGCCGCGCTGATGCCCTCGTCATCGTAGCTCGCTACGGCTGTTGGGTACTCGGTGTCTCGGTCAAACATGTGTCCCCCTAATAGTGTCGTCAGGCTTAACGCTAACTAGGAGGTCCGACAAGAACAGCGGTGTCACGCGTAGATGAAGCAGGCAGGACTCGCCGCCAAGAAGGCTCCGTATCTTCAGATGCGCGGCGGCCACGGTCTGCCCGGTTAGCGTTTCGAAGGCGATGTGATCGTGGACCGTCAACGAATCGTCGCTTGAGGCGACAGACAGCTCGGCGACCTCAAAGGTACAACCAACTCAAGGGCCGCCCACAGGGCCGACGCCTCATGGTCGTCGATGGACTCGGCCTTGAGCCGCCTCCAGCCATCCATGGAGGCGTTGTACGGGACTACGTCTTCCCACGGCACTTGAGCCGGGAACGAGGGACGTTCTCTTCCCTGCCCGGTGGATGGCCGTGCAAGTGACGGATGTCGACCCGGAATCTTCGACCCTCCTGGTGCACCGCCACGATGTGCACCCGCTCGGACGGCGCATCGTCACGCAGCCTGTAGGCCCACTCTTCCCTTGGGCTGGGGCTACGTGAAACATCAGCTTTTGGTTCCATTGCCGCTCATTATCCGTCCACCCCCGGCTGCTGTCTCCTAGCAGATCCGTGCCCGCAGGGACAGGGGCCGGATCAGCCGTTGCCCAGCCTGCCCTAAAGCCTTGGGGGAGGGTGTTGATGGGCACTGTTTCTGCGGTTCTTCCGGCCGTGCGCTTGGGGCATCGACCTGGTGATAGCGCTTACCGCTCTGCTTTCGACCGTGAAGCATGTGACTTAGCGCCCAATACCTGTGCTGGTGGGGAGATTTCCCCCAAGTCAGGTCTGTCAATGGCCATTTGTTTCTGCCCACGGGCGGCCAGTTAATCGGCCCGCTGGTGGCCAGTAAAACTGCCCGGTGATGGCCAACAGATCTGCCCACTGAGGGTTGTCGGTGGGGTTGGCCATCGTGGGTCTGTTATTTCAGTTGGGTGACTCCTTTTCCCGCGAGGGCTTGGGTGAGTCGGATGGAATCGCCGCTGGTTTGGCAGACGTGGGCGTGATGTAGGAGCCGATCAACTGTGGCTGTGGCCAGGGTTTTGGGCATGAGTTCGTCGAAGCCGGCTGGGTGCAGGTTCGAGGAGATCGCGACGGAGCGTTTTTCGTAGGCGGCGTCCACGACTCTGTAGAGTCCTTCGGCGGCGTCGGTCGCCACGGGCAGCAGGCCGATGTCATCGATCACGACGAGTTCGGCGCGGAGGATTCTGGCGACGGCCTTGGTGACGCTGTCGTCGGTGCGATGCGCGCGGATGAGCGCGCCGAGGTCCTCGAGTCTGAACCAGGCAACGCGCATCCCGGCTTCGACGGCTTGCTGGCCGAGGGCTTCGAGGAAGAACGTTTTCCCGGTGCCGGAGGGCCCACAGACGACCAGGTTCTCCCTGCGGGTGATCCATTCCAGGGTGCGCAGGGCCTGCTGGGTCGGCGCCGGAATCGAGGAGACGGCCGGGTCCCAGACGTCGAAGGTCTTTCCGGTCGGGAAGCCGGCCGCTTTGCGCCGGGTGGCGAGCATCGACCGCGCCCGTCCTGCGGCTTCCTCGGTGAACAGGGCCTTGATGATCTCGGTCGGTTCCCAGCGCTGGGCTCGTGCGGTAGCGATCAGCTCCGGGGCCAGTGCCCGGGCGTGGGGCATCTTCAGTTGCCGCATTAGCGCTTCCAGCTCGGCTGGCAGGGCCGGGGCGGTGGTGTTCGTGGTTGTGACTGGGGTCATCGGCTCTGCTCCTTCGCTGGGGTGCTGGACGGACCGGCGCCGAGGCCTGCCCAGGCGCTGGTGCCTTGGGTGAGGGACCTGGTTTCGTCCGCAATGTGGGTGGTGGTGCGGCGGATGTTCGCGTTCAGGATGGACGGCAGGTCGCCGTGGGCGAAGCGGCCATGGAGCGCAGCATCACCCAGGGCACGGTCCACGGACTCGGTCCCGGCGATTTTGGCCAGGGTCACGGCCTCGGCCATTTTCACGTTGATCCGGCCTGTTCCTGCCGCGGCGGCTTCCACGAGCCAGGTCTTGGCGCCTGCGCCGATGGCAAGGAACTCGGCTTCTCCGGCGGTGCGTGCTTTCACGGCGTAGTCGCCCGGGATCCTGGTCCTGGTTTCGGGGAAGTGCTCATCGATGATCGCGGGGCTGCCGGGCCTTGCCCGGCCATGGCGGGCGACTTCGACCGGGCCGGTCGGGCCGTGGTGGACGATGATGACCTGTTCATCAGGCCCGGTGCCGTGGGAGCGGACGAACACCCTCGCGCCGAGCAGATGAGACGGCACGGAGTATTGGGCGTTCTCGAAGGAGACCATCGGGGTGTTCTCCGGGACTATACGGGCCAGCCCGAACGCGACCGTATGCGCGGTCTCCGGGACCCGGTGCAGCCGGGGCGCTTCCTCCGCCAAAACTACTGCGGGTTTGCGGCGGGTCGCCCGATGTTCCCGGTTGTTGACCTCGTCCATGAAGACCTGGCAGGCGGCCTCGAGCTCGGCGAAGGAGGCGTAGCTGGGCCTCAGGTTAGTGTCTGTGGGCACGAGGTCGGCTTTGGCCAGTTTCACCGACGCTTCGACTCCGCCTTTGGTGGCGGGGTCTGCGGGTTGGCAGGTCAGCACGGTGACCCCGTAGTGGCGGGCGAAGTCCAGGGTCTGCTGGTTCCGCACCGGGACCCCTGCGACGTGGGCGGTGGTGACGGTCTTCTCGTTATCGGTCAGAACATACGTCGGTGCTCCGCCCAGGATCCGGAAGCACCGGTCGAGGGCTGCGAACACGCTCGGCGCGGTGCGGTCCCTGAGCGGTATCACGATCCGGAAGCGGGAGAACGCCAGCCACGCAACGAACAGGATGGTGTTCACGCCGCCGATTCGTGGCCCGTCGCCGAAGTCGTACTGCAGCCACATCCCGGGCTCGGTGATCCACGGCCGGTGGACGCGGGTGTGTCCGAGCCGCCAGGCGGCTTTGACCTGAGCGATCGCGCGGCGGGTGGACCGCTCCGACCCTTCATAGCCCAGGGCGAGGAGCTTCTCGTGGGCCTTGTCGGCGCGAATCCGGCCCTTGGACGCCTCGATCCATTCCTCGATCTTGGGCAGGTAGGCGTCCGTGACCCTGGGCCGGGGCGCTGGTTCTGCGATTGGCCGGCCGGCGTCACGGGCTGCGACGTGTCTGGCAACAGTGTGGTGCGAGCAGCCTGTGAGCTCCGCGGTGGCGCGCAACGATCCGGTCAGATCGTAGGCAGCAAGAATTTCCATGATTTCTCCGTCATGCTTCATACAGGGCCTCTTCCTGGGACGACATTTGGTGCGACTAGACACCGTCATCAAATCCCGGGGAGAGGCCCCTGCCGCTTAAGACGCGGCAGGTTCAGTAAGGAAGTGGGCAGATCTCATGGCCACCGCTGGGCAGTTCTACTGGCCGTCAGTGGGCAATTACGTGGCCGCCTATGGGCAGTTTTTCATGGCCGCTTACACAGGTCGCCGGAGATCAGACAGCGAATGAAAATTGCGCTGGGCGTAGAAGCCCCTACACTCCTGCAGGACGAACGAGCAGCCGTGTTCCTCACCTCCCCTCCCAATCTGCGGTAGGTCCACAGCTCCGGGATTGCGTCATGCCAAGGAATGTCCGAGCTGACGGATAGAGTAGCCACATCTGAGCAAGGAGGAGCCGCATGGCGCTGACTACATCTCTGGCGGGGCGCGTCCGGAATACGAGCCTGCCGAAGAGCCATGCGCTCCTGCCTCTCCTGGAGGCTGTCGTCAACGGCGTCCAGGCCCTTGACGCGCGCTTCGGCGACGCAATCGAGCGGGGGCGTCTGACGGTCAAGGTCCGGCGCAGCCCGCAGGACGATCTGGGCTTCGGCTCAGCCGGTCCCGGCCGTGCGCTGAATCCGATCGTCGGCTTCAGCATCGAGGACAACGGTGTCGGCTTCACCCCGGAGAACATGGCCTCATTCGAAACCTTGGACAGCGACTACAAGGCTGGGATCGGTTGCCGTGGCGTCGGACGTCTGCTCTGGCTCAAGGCATTCGACAGGGTCTCGATCCGCAGCGCCTACGAAGACGGTGCAGCAGGGATGCTCCGTGGACGTCAGTTCAGATTCTCCATCGAGCGGGAGGTAGAGCATGTCGAGGACCCGGATGGATTCGAGGACACCGGCACGGTAGTGCTCTTGGACGGATTCAAGGATGCGTTTCAGCGAAACGCGCCGAAGACCGTCGACGCCATCGCCCGGGAAGTGTTCGAGCACTGCATCTGGTACTTCCTCCGGCCGGGCGGTGCGCCGGAGGTCACGATCGTCGAAGACGATGAGGCCGTGTCGCTCAAGGAGTTGATGGACGACTTCGTGTACTCCGAGATGCCGACGACCACGATCGACGTCAAGGGCGAGAAGTTCGACATGGTCAATCTGTGCCTCAAGTCGTCCACACGGAACCCTGCGCCGAAGCTCTATTGGTGTGCCGCGAGCCGCGTGGTCCTGGAGGAGAACATCACAAGCAAGGTACCCGGGCTCTACGGCAGGCTCAAGGACGAGACATCCGCCGAGTTCACGTACGTTTGCTATCTGTCCTCCGATTACCTTGATGCTCATGTTCGCTCGGATCGAACTGCCTTCGACATCAGTGAACGGGTCGCGGGCACGCCTCTGGTGGACGATATTTCGCTGGACGATATCCGCGCTGGGGTGCTGCAAGAAGTGGAGAAAATCCTCGCCGCTCCGCTCACCGCAGCCCGTAAAGAGGGCGCGGCCCGGGTCAACGACTTCGTGAGCAATCGTGCGCCGCGGTACAGGCCAGTTCTGACTCGACTTGAGTCACTGGGCGTTACAGTCGACCCATCCATAAAGGATCAGGACCTGGAGCTTCTTCTCCACAGAAACCTGCAGAAACTCGAAGCCGACGCCATCGCCGAGGGCCAGGTTGTGTTCGCTGAAGTTGGCTCCGTGCCTATGGAGAACTACGAGGAACGCCTCACCCACTACCTTGACACGGTTACTGAGATCAACCAGTCAGACTTGGCCGCGTACGTGTTTCGACGGCGTACGATCCTCGACATCCTCGCCCGCCTGATCAGGTCCGACGAACAGGGCAAATACAGGAGAGAGGACGTTATCCACTCGCTGCTTATCCCTATGCGGACCACCTCGAACGAGATCGGGACCGACGCCTCAAACCTGTGGATTATCGATGAGCGGCTTGCGTTTCACGACTACCTCGCCTCTGACAAAACGCTCAAGAGCATGCCGATCACCGGGTCCGATTCCATGAAGGAACCGGATGTGATCGCGACTCGGCTTGTTGACACTCCGGTACTTGCGGCAGAGGGGGAGAAGCTCCCGCTGCCGTCGATTGTCGTGATTGAAATCAAGCGGCCGATGCGCAACGACGCTTCGGAGGACAAAGACCCGATCCAGCAGTGCCTGGACTACGTCAAACGTGTACGCGCCGGCGGGGTTAAGACAGCATCCGGACGCCCGATCCCTGAGACACCGGAGCTGCCCGCGTTCTGCTACGTCGTCGCAGATCTTACGCCGACGATGATCGACCGGTGCAAGTATGCGGGCCTGCGCCCGACCCACGACGGCCTCGGTTATTTCGGCTTCAACGAACCGTATAAGGCTTACATCGAGGTCATGAACTTTGACCGGCTCGTCAACGCGGCCACTGAACGGAACAGGGCATTCTTCGACAAGCTGGGCTTGCCCTCTAGCTAGCGCGCACGTTTTCGTATCGTCCCAGTCCGCGCAACTGATTTGGCCATTGTCGCCGAGGTGCTCCCGGTGCAAGGCAGAAGAAAATTCCCCACGTGCGCATCGTGGAGAGGCATGGGGGATATGGTGCCAACCTGTTAGCCGAACGAGAAACCATCAGCTGGAACTGCGCAGGACCTGGCTTTTGTTCAAAGCTACGTTTTCGGGATGATGTCCGGCCTGTTCCTAGACTTGGGTGACGCTGTGGACGAGCATTGAATAATGAGCGTCGGCGAGACTGCCCCGGTCGACGACCAGACACGTGAAACCGGAAAACTGCTGAAGCGAGTACCTGGGCGGGCGCGGCCCCAGAAGGAGGCGCTCCGGGAGTTCGAGAAGGCTGTGGCCGAGCTACGGCAGCGGTACCAGCCGGTGTTCTGGCCTCTCTTCGTCCCAGAACCCAAGGACATGTTTCGCTGGCGCGTCCAGTTGGAGTGCGGATGTACACGCGAGGTCTACACGCACGGAGAGGACAAGTATCCGGACGATCGCAGCTACCTCGACCTCATCACCCGATGCAGGCTTCCCTCAGGAGAGTACTGGTGCACGACCGACCACGGGCGTACCCAGAAGCCATATCGCGACATCGTCGAGTGGGTTGATCGGAAGGTCACGGAGTTCCCGGCTGATCCCGAGGAACCGGAGTACGACTGGATGGATGCTGAAGACTGGGCGAAGATTCGGAAACCCGAGCCGCACTCGTCGGCGTTTTGGCGGGTCAAGCTCGCCTGCGGGCACTACGCGCAGGTCTGCACCGACGTGGACTGGAAGCCTGAGAACGGGCCCAGGCTGGTGTCCGAGGAGCGCATAGAGGAGATCCGCCGCGACTTCGAGGAAAGCTGGGCCGCGGAAGGGCACACTGGTTGGCCACACGAGGGCCCCGAGCGAGACCACATCCGGAAGATGATCGACCTGCGCTGGCCGCGCCCCGAACCAGAGAGAGACTGCTTCACGTGTACGCACGTCCGGCGGATCACTGGCTACCAGCGGATCGGCTGGCTAGTCTCGAAGACGAGTCCGGCACCGGCCCCGTCGCCAAACATCGACCGGAAGAAGATTGCGGCCCGACTTGCCGCGGCCGAGGCCGAGGTCCAGCGGCTGCGTAAGCAACTCGATAACCCAGACGATGCCTGAATCCGCATTCTGATCCCCATCGTCGCTGCTGGATCGGATCCTAGCTTCCACAACGCTCACGTGGCCGCTTTCCACGACGATGCCGCAGTTGTTACGGCACGGCCTGCTTGCGCTGCTCCAGTCGTTTTCGCTGGCCGTACCGTGTCATGCCCCGAGGCTTGTAGATGGCCAGGGCGGTTGTCAGAAGCAACACCAGGAGGCCACCGCCGGTGTGCAGCAGGGTAGAGGGAAAGCCCAAGCCGGACATCGCCTGGTTTGCCGCCGTGCCCGCTACTGTGCTGATCGTCTGGGTGTACAGCACCAGCACGACGGTCGCGATGAGCGTGAGGACGAGCTTGAAGAGCACCCAGTAATGCCGGAACAGACCCCACACCGTTCCGAGCGCGAGAATGAGGCCGGTCAGCAGGGAGGCGAAGGCCAGCGGAACGAGCAGGGACCAAACGGACGCCTGCAGGGCCAGCCAGAGGACGCGTCCCAGCTGAGGGTCCGGCCCGGGCAGGGCCGCAATGTCGAGGACGACGAAAACAGCGACAGCTCCGGTCCAGCCTACTGAGGACATGACATGCAGGGTCAGCACAAATTTCCGGGTCGCGGATGTCAGGAGCATCGGAGGCTCACATCTGGCCGCCGTCATGGCGGAACGCGGGCGGGTCAGGCTGGCTTTGCACAGCAGCGGGGGGTGAGACGGGTGCGGCAATGCCGAATCCGTGTCTGGCGGGGCCGTGCTGACCCCCGGTGAGCAGCATGACGGCAATGACGACAAGGATCAGGATGCCCGCAACGATCGCGGAGACTTTGACCCAGCGGGGCGGACCGGTCAGAGTCTCTCTGTCGCGTTCTGTGCCCATTTCTGGGCGGTTTCGCTCGTTTGTCATGTCGTTTCTCCCGTGCAGTCGTTAGCCATAGCGGCCGCTTCTTATAAGACAGTATGTATCGTACCCGTCAAGATGTCCAAGGCGCGACGAAGCGTATAATTCAGGAATGCCGAAACTCTGGAACCAGACCATCGAGACGCACCGGAGCGCGGTCCGGGCCGCCATCCTGGACACCACAGCTGCTTTGGTGGGGGAGCAGGGGCTGGCCTCGGTGACGATGTCGCAGATTGCCCAGTCAGCCGGGATCGGGCGGGCTACTCTGTACAAGTATTTTCCCGATGTTGACGCCATTCTCGACGCCTGGCACGAGCGCCAGGTCCAGGCACACCTGGAACAACTGGCCCACGTCCGGCACAGCGCCGACGGCCCTGAGCGGCAGCTCGAAGCCGTTCTCCAGACCTACGCCATGATTTCCTACTCGCGCCATGGCGGGGCAGAGGCGGCGCGGCTGCACCAGGGCCAACATGTGAGCCGCGCTCAGCAGCACCTCAACGACTTCCTCGCTGACCTGCTGCGCGAGGGCGCAGAGGCGGGGGTCTTCCGTGACGATGTCGCTCCCGACGAGCTCGCCGGGTACTGCCTGCACGCCTTGGAGGCGGCAGCCGGGCTGACCTCCCGCGAAGCCGCCCACCGGCTTGTTAGAGTCACGATGAGTGGACTGCGGCCACCGGCGGGAACACCGCATCTCCGGCCGGAGGAGATCGGCTAGCAGATAGATCAGCCAGCCGGCAGCGGGCGGCGGCCCGGTGTCTCACCCCACCGCAGTCAGGAGTGCGGCGCAGGCGTCTTCGCAGCGGCGGCAGACCTCGGCGCAGATCCTGCAGTGTTCGTGCATGCCGGCGTGCTGCTCGCACTCTTCGGCGCAGGCGGCGCAGGCGGCCCGGCAGGCTTCAAGCAACGCACTCGTAATGGCTGTATTGGTGGAGGTTTGGCGGGTCAGGATGTTGCCGGTAGCGGCGCAAATGTCGGAGCAGTCCAGATCCATGCGGATACAGGCTGCAAGGTCGGCGACCATCTTTTCGCCCAGGCAGGCGTCAGCGCAGGCCGTGCAGGCCTGCGCACATTCAAAGCAGGCTCCGATGCACTCGGCCAGCTTGTCCTGATCAAGAGTGCCGACCCCCTTAGGGTGGGCACCGAGCATCGCACTGATGTGATGAGTCATGATGCAGCTCCTGTCACTGCGGCCGGGCCATTGCCGGCCGTCACGCCCCACCCTAGACCCGCCGCGGTCACGCCGTCAGCCTCTCTCGCTGGCACCACCAGGCGACAGGCGTTCTAGCGAAGGATCAACTTGGCCAGCACGACGAAGAGTCCAGGCAGGAAGAGCACCAGGCGAAGGAACGATCCGACTGCTTCGGCGGCCCTGACCTGTTCCGGCTCTGCCGGCACCGCGGTGTCGTACAGTGCTGCTGCGATCCGAAGCTGGTAGCTCAGGACCTCCTGGCGGAAGATGAACCACACGACGGCGAGGACCATCATGGCAAAGCCGAGTTCCACGGTGATGCCGGACACCGCGGAGGGCGAGGTGCCGATTCCGTAGACCACGGCGATGTAAAGACCGGCCGCGGCCACGGCCACGCAGCTTGCAAGTCCCCAGCGGTGGCGCACCCCTTTAGCTGCTGTCTGGTCCTGCCGGTTCGCCCCGGCGCGCGGTCGGTCGGCCGCGGTCCGGATGCCGCCTCTGGTCAGGGCAATCCCCGCTGCGATGGCGGCCGCAACGATGGCCACACCGAACAGGAGCAGGAACGGGTCACGCATGGTCAGGCCCTCCTGTCCCGGCTGCCCTGGGGCCGGGCATCGGACGGCTTCCTGGGAGGCAGCTAGGATCTGCGCTTTCAGTGCCATGTGGTGCGCCCATGCTCGTAGACATCGCGGCTGCGCAGCGCTGCCTGGCGGGAGACTTCGGCGAGGCGGACGCGTCCCGCCGCCCGGTACAGGTCACTGGCCCATTCGAACTCGGCGGCGGCATCCCCGTACCGTGCCTCGTCGAAAAGGCGTCTGCCGATGTGGTGGCGGACCAGAGCCTCTCTGGTGCCCGTGGCCGCCAACCGCAGCGCTTCCTCCTGCAGTCGGGCGACGTCTCCCCACCGGTACCGGCGTTGGTGGGCATGGGCGAGGACCAGCAGCGGTTTAAAGCAGTCTTCAGAGCTCTCCAGCAGCTGGTGGCCCTCTTCCAGGGCCTCCTCGTGCCGGTCCAGCAGTGACAGAATCCACACACGCTCCAGCATGGGGCAGTCCCCGAGCCGGGCTTCCACAGCGTCCCGGTCCACGATGACATCGCGCAACGTGGCGGGATCTGTGCGCCAAATATCGCCGCCCGCCGTCACTCCACCATGCCTACGGTCCCGGGAGCGGCCGGACTCTGGGCTGTCCGGTGCCACATCATCCGTTGGCCCCTCCGGTGCAGGGAGCACCGGGTTCCGGTGCCTTGGGTGACTGGGCATAGGCGGCGATGAAGGCCGTAAGGCGGGAGTCGCTGGCTTCCTGCACCGCCAGTTGCGCGCCCCAGGCTGTCGCCGTGACGGGCGCTTTCTGTTCCTTGTCGGGGCTGAGCAGGACATAGGGCTTCCCTTGGGCCAGATCGGTGAGCTCGGTGACCTCGGCGGCCGGCAGGGCAGGGTTATAGGTCAGCCATACGGCGCCGTGTTCCAGGGAATGGACGGCGCGTTGTTCACTGATGGGTTCGGTGTAGACGCCGCAGTTCGTCCACGTGGCTGAGTGGTTCCCTCCCACGCCCGGCTGCTGGGGGTATGTGACGGCACCCTGGACATGATCGCTGGATAGCCCAGTGAAAGTCTGCAGACCTTCGATGGGTTTTTTGGCTGCCTCAGCGGCGGCCTTCCGTTCCCGAATGGAGCCGGTGACGGCAACGGCGACGACGACGATAGCAGCCAGCACCAAGCCGAAGCTGCCGTAAAGGAGGATGCTCCATCGGCGCTGTTTGGCTTTTTGCTTGGCCCGGACAGCGGCAACGATCGCCTGATGTTCTGCACGTCGTTCTCTGGCGTTGCTCATGCGGATGCTCCTTTGCGATGCTGGGCGGAATCCTCCGAATTATCGGCGTCCGCCTTGCCGACGGAAGAACGGGGACGTGACCTGAGGCGCTGGAAGAAATCTGTTGATGCCGAGGATTGCATGGGGATCCGTCATTTGATGTAGGAGAAGAGGGCCATCATGCCCCGTTCTGCGTGGTAGGCGTTGTGGCAGTGCGCGAGCCATTGGCCGGGGTTGTCGGCGTCAAAGATGACGGTGACGGTCTGCTTGGGCAGGACAATGACAGTGTCTTTACGGGCCCAGTCGAGGCCGACCTGGAAGGTATGCCCATGGAGGAGGTGCATGGGGTGCCACATGTCGCTGTCGTTAATGAATTTGACCTAAACTCCGTTCCCCCGTCCTGACCTTGAAGGGCTTGTCGAAGGGCTTTTTCATATCGAAGCGGTGCCCGTTGATATCTGCCTTCATGCCCTCGAAGCGGCCGCCGGTCTGACATCGCCGGAGGCCGTTCACCGGCTGGTCAAAGTGACCTTGGCCGGGCTCCGCCCGGTGCCCTGAGCAGGAAACGTTTCCTTGGGACCTGCGCCTGTCGGCAGCCCGGGACCGGCCGCCGCGGTCCACCCCGGGGCTGTCAGTCTGGGCTCCGATCAAAAGTGCCACAGGCGCACCGGTACATCAGCACGCCCCCAGATAGCTCAGGGGCGTGACTGACCAATGCCTCCGGGAAGAGAAGTGCAGGCATTTTGTCGGCTGGGACCAGACGCATAGGCTCACCGCAATGCATGTGGGTGATCAGCATTCGCCGCAGTTGCGGGTCGTCGACTGTGCTCCCGGACGGGGCAGCTATCCCGGCCAGGGTGCTGCCGGCGGGTGGGATGGACCCTTGACTCGGGGCTGAGGACTGCCTGGGTTTCATTTATTCCTTTCGACGGACGATGGCGCCACGGTCGAAGAGATCCGTGGCGCTGGTCGCGCCCATACGCGGATTAACGATTCGACTGGCATTTTCATCCCCTGGATGCTCCGGTGGCAGTGCTCAGGGACGCATTGGGGTTGCCTTAAGTCCGGGATGCTGCAGGGCAGGCCTTCCCGCGGGTGCCGGAAGGCGTTGGATCTCCGGTCACCGTTGGGTAGGGCCCTGGGGCAGGGTCAGCCGAGCGAGCTGAGAAGGTCGTTGCATGCCTTTTCGCAACGGCGGCATGCCTCGGCACAGAGCCGGCAGTGTTCATGCATGCCTGCGTGTTGTTCGCATTCCTCGGCGCAGGCTTTGCACGCTGTGGCACAGGCCTGGAGCACCGCGCGGGTGACGTTGGCATCAAAGGCGGTGTGGCGGGAGAGGACGTTTGCCGTGACCGCGCAGATGTCTGCACAGTCAAGATCGGTGCGGATGCATTTGGTCAACTCGGCGACCATGTCTTCGCCGAGGCAGGCATCAGCGCAGGCGGTACAGGCCTGTGAGCAGTCAAAGCACGCTGCAATGCATTCGGCGAGCATGTGCTGATCGATGCCGCCAAGATCCTTCGGGTAGGCATCGAGCATCTTGTGGGTGCTTCCGTGTGTCATTTCTTTCTCTCTTTCCAATACTGAACGGGAGGAACCTGGTGCGGAGACCGGCTGATGTTTCTGATGTGCCGGCTGTTTGGCTGATGTTCTCTCTCGGGCCTCCTTCTGATCGCTGAAGGCAGGACCCAAAGGGCGGCCGCACGCGGTGTTTACGCCAGCCTGGTCGAAGGGTGCCACTTGCAGGCCCTATGGCCTGGCGTTCGCGCGGCCGGACGTGGAGAACGTGCCCTTTTATGTCCGACTGACAGACAGTTGAGTTAGGGTTAGCGCCTGCCGGCTCAGCGGTGCTTGGGGCCTGTTAGCGATGTGGGATGCCGGGGGCCGGGCGCGCGGACCCGCGAAATCAGGGAGGAGCACTCCGGGCCTTGGCTGCGCCGCGTCGGTCACAGCAACGGGCCACGACCGTGGACTGACTGACCGGGTGTCTCCGGCCTCGTGGCACCCGCTGCGCGGGACCCCGCGGAGCACGTCGGAGGCGGATTGGGCTCCGACCGGCGTCACTCTGTCCGAACGTCCCCGAGGATTCTCCTGTCCCCCGGGGATCAAAGTCTGGCGCTGGCGCTGTGCGGCGGAGTAAGGGCTAGGGTCGGACACCCCCACCACGTGGGCCTGCCCATTACAGAAGGCAACTGGCCCGGCCACTAGGAGGACGATCACGAGGCAGGAAAGGACAGCCCGCAGCGCCGCAAGCCTGCGGACCAGCAGTGGAGGCGTCGAACGTTGAAGGGCCATCTGGTCTCTCCTGGGGGCAAGTCTCGCCCAGCGTATCCTTCCGGTGCCCCGCCAGTCACCATCCCTGCCCCCTTAAGCCCGGAGCGCCTTTGATAACGGATTTGTAACCTACGCCGACGCTTCGCTAGAGTCGTACCAACACATACCCCCAACGGGTATGGATGTGACCGCTTCGCCAAACCCCGCCGGCGGTCCGTGATCCTGATCTTTCTCAGGCGGGGGCGGAGGACCCACATACGGTGTGCCATGGTGCACCTTGGGGTGAAGCCGACCCTGTGACCACGCGTCCCAATCGCGTCCTGCAGGGCAGCCGGACAGTCCACTCGTCCGAATCCGACAGCTAACTTCGCCGGCGCCGAGAGGACCGCTATCTTGTCTGCCCAGCCAAAACACGGCCGTCGCCGCGCACTTCCGGCCGCTGCCTCAGCACGCCGCCCGCCGTTCTTCCGTGAACCCACGTTCCGGCTCCGCAGCCAGCAGTTCGGCCTAACAGCAGCCGTCACGGGAATGATCGCCCTCACTGCCCTGTCCGCGGCGCAGGCAGACCCCGGCAGCCGCGCTGCGGCCCAGCCCCGGCCAGCCGCCGTGGCAGCCCCGGCCCCGGAAACGGCGGTCACGGCAGCAGCCGACACTGTCCTCACATTTGACCGCCCGGAGGTGACCTCCCAGCCAGCGCCTGCGCCCGCTGCGCCGGCGCAGCCCGCAGGGGCGGTCAAAGCACCCGAGGTCGCCCACGCCCCGGCATCCCCTTCCAAGGGGTTGCGTGCCCCGCTCGCGTCGATTAACGTCAGCTCCCCCTTCGGCTTCAGAACCAGCCCGATCACCGGGGCCGCCGCGGAGCTGCACACCGGAATCGATTTGACCGGTGCGTGCACGACGGCGGTCTTCGCCGCCGGTTCCGGCGCCGTCACCGAGGCCGGCTGGAGTCCGTACGGCAGCGGCAACCGGATCGTCGTCGATCACGGCAACGGACTGAAGACCACCTACAACCACCTGTCCACTATCGGTGTCTCGGTCGGGCAGTCCGTGGCTCAGGGCCAGCAGATTGCAGGGGTAGGCACAACCGGTGCCTCCACCGGCTGCCACCTTCACTTCGAGGTCATGGTCAACGGCCAGACCGTCGACCCGGCTGCCTTCATCTAAGAGGTAGATGGCTGCGCTGACTGCTGTGAAAAGCGGCAGCCGCGCAATGAAGCGGTACAGTAGCGGGTGCGTCCTGCACCCTGTTTCTCTGCGGTCCTGACGGACCGCGCTCAGCGGGCTCGGGCGGATTACGCACGAGGGCCATCTGCGGGCGCCCACACAACGAGCCGGACAAAGGACTATACAGTGCAAATCCCAATTGTTGCCGCGGGTCTTTACGCCTTGGCTACGACGCCGGCCCCGGCTCCAGGCAACGAGGGTCTGAGGCCAGGGCTGGACGCGGATCAGGTAACTCCCGGATTCCTGGGTTTCGCGATGACGGCGTTCATGGTCATCGGAGTTGTCCTGCTCATGGTTTCCATGACCAGACGAATCCGGCGTGTACGTTACCGAGCGCAGTTCGAGCAAGGAAGCGAACCCGTTTCGGAAGAAACGGATGATGCCCGCAGCCAGCCTGGGGTCAACGAAACCGAGGCGACCAACGGAAGCGGACCGGGCGGTGAGGGCCCCGGACGGGGATGAGCCCGCGGCTCCCGCGGCAGGCCGTGTCGCCCAGGTACCCGGTTGGGTGGTTCCTCGCTCAGCACATGGCCGTGAAGGCCATGGCGGGCGTAGCCCCGGCCGGGGGAACTGAGTGCCTGTTGGTGCTTGGCCTCACTTTGCCGTAGTGACGATCAGGACAAGACGGCCAGCATGATGTCTGCGCCCAGAATCAGGGTGCACACCACAATGGTCAGTGTTCGCCCCCGCCGTGTGCGGGACTCCACCCGCAACGGGAAGAGCAACTGCCGGCCCAGGGTGTAGACCATGATGGAGCCGACGAAGACCAGCCCGGGAATGCTCGGTGGCCCTGCCAGCGTCACGGCCAGCGTTCCGAGGCCGATCAGCAATGACAGAAACGCCTCATAGAGCTGGACAGGGTACCTAAGCCGTCCTACCCGACGGTCCGAGGACCATAGCCCCCATCGCGAGGCGGTGGGGCGCCCGTAACAGCACCCGCTAAAGAAACATCCGGTCCGACCCAGGGTCATGCCGAAGAAGAGTCCGACCGCCGTCGCGTCCAGGATCCGGCCCGTCGGCAATCCAACGACCAGCGACCCGACGATGATGGTGGCCAGCGCACCGGCCAGGAACCCCTGGATGCACGCACCGGTTTTGAAGAACCCGCTCAGCGGCTGGCGGTTCAGGGCAAGCGACCAGAGCCGGGCACACACCCCGCCAACCGCGTTGGCCAGTACGGTGAGCCACACAGGAACTGCCGGGTCAATGCCCTGCCTGGTCAGGAACAGGGCCTGAACGAGAATAGCCAGGACCGCGCCCAGACCCAGTAGTACAGGCCAGGACCAGGCGTGGACGCCGGGCCCCTGGGCGAGGGCGTGAAACCTGGTATGAACCGAGGCTCGCTGCGGCAGGCATCCACTAAGAGCTGCGGCGCGACGCCGAGGGTCACTGTCGTTACGGGGGACCGGCGTCGCGGTGACATTCCATACCCCGCCGGTGATTCCGGATATGCGGGAGGTGACGGCGATCCGCCCGGTTCCCGGCTTGATCGAGTCGACATCTTCATACACTTCGAATCGTTCCGGCGGCGCCCCGACGCCTCCATCGGCCCGGTTACCGAAAAACCGGACAGAGAGATCATTCGGCCCCTCCCATGCGGCGGTGTCGAGCCAATACGTGGCGACCAGCCCCTGCGGCTCAAGCGGGTCGAAGAGCTTGGTACTGCGGCCTGTTTCTTTGGTGAGTGAGTGCGCGGTCGGGGCTGGCTGCGCTGCGGCAGATGGGCGGCGCGGGCCGGGACGTGCCGGGGTATGCCTGGCCGGGGAGTGCCCGGGTCTTTTCGGGGCCGGCCTCCGCCGTTTCTTAGTCATCGTGAATATGTCCTTCTGTGATGCGACCGCAGGGGATCAGAAAAGCGGTGAGATACGGTCGGAACGATTGGACAGTTGTCCGGCGTCCACAGGGCTTTCCGTCCCTCCTGGGGACGTCGTGCCGCGGTGGGGTCGATTTGGAATGCAAGGCTCATTCGGCAGGGCTGGAGATTTCCTGTTCTGTGCTACCGGGCTCATTGACGGCACGGGAAGCGGGACCGAGCACGAAAACCGTGGCAAATGAGGCCAGGGCGGCGACAATCACAACTCCTGTCAGCATCTCCAGGGACCACAGGACGCTCCGTGCCATGTTTGTTGCCAGGAGCTGGCCCGGCCAAACCAGCAGGGGCAGCAACGAAGCCAGCACAAGCTCCTGTGGGCGAAGCGGGACGCTGAGCCGCCGCAATGCAAAAAGAACGACATCGAGGAGCGCTCCGGCCGCCAGGGCTGCGATCACCGTGCCCATGTTGCGAAAATCCCCAAGGACGGCAGCCAGCAGGGCTACCGAGGTCACCACGATCAGTGCCGTCCCCGGCCTCGCGAGCCGGAAACGAATCAAATACGCCAGGGGAACGACGAGGATCAGCGAGGTCAGCACGTAACTTGCCAGACCCGCCGACGCTAAACCTTCCGCAATGTTGTGCGCATCAGTACCCTCAGGTGCGTGCCCGACGGCGACGGTCGCTGAATCCGTGATGAATCCGGAGAGAAAGCTCAGAGCGAACGCCGCGATGCCGGCGATCCCCAACACACCCAGCGTCGGCGCCAAGCGCCCGCTCATCGACAAGGGGAGGGCCCGAAGACGGAACGCCCGGACCGGACCTGACAGCAGGAGGGCACCACCCATGAACAGCAAAAGATGCGTCGGACTCAGCAGCGCGTCGAGTCCGAATTCCACCCCGAAGATCTGATGCCAGACCATGTCCAAAACGCCGCTCACCGCGAACAGTGCGGCACCGACAGCGGCCAGTCCATAGCCGGCGGGGAGGCGGGCGGGGCGATCAAGCCTGTACCGTGTTGCGGTGCGTCTGCTGATGACAGCCAGCCACACGATGAGCAGCAGCAGCCCCCCGTACAGAAGTGCATGCCACGGGGTGAAAAAGGAGTCCGGAAGACCGAGAACGTGAGCGCGTCCATCCAGATAGACGGCCGTGACAACGGCGATGCCGAGAGCCGCCGCGATCAGGTCTTCGGCAGCGGTGCTGGCGGGCGTGTTCTTGTGCGGATCTGCTCCGGAGCGTTTCCCCGGCTGCAGAGGCTCAATTCGGGGGTTAGAAACCATACCGACCTCCGTGAGATGGATCCATGCGCTTCGCATGCGGTCGTTCCCGCCCCGACCCCGGTCGTTTGTGGAGTCTGGGCATTTGGGCTCTCGCGTCACGAAATGTGGCGTTCAATAAATCAAAAATATACCCCCGGGGGTATTTGTCAAGGGTGCAGCGGGTCTGCTCCGCGGCTGCCCGCATCCTCCGTTGTCATGGCCTTCGGAAGCCAGCCGCCACATCCGAGGCTCCGCGGCCTTCACGCCGCTTATTGCAGCCCCTGCCCTTGGTTCCGCGTCGGCCCGGCACCGTCGCTGAGGGGCTTGATTGAGGGGAACGTACTGGGTTATGGCCAGCAGGATGCCGCTGTCCTGGTCGTCCATTGGTGACGTTCTGGCCTGCCCGTTGCTGGCCTTCCAGTGCGTCCCCGAAGAACGAAGCGGTGGCCAGACCTGTGGTGTAGCCGACCACCCAGGTCGCGCCGTTGTTGTTCGATGTCCCGGTCTTCGCCGCCACGGGTATCTGGGATGGGATCTTCGGGTTGATATAGACTCCTGAGCCGCGTTTGAGCACGTCCTGGAGTACGTAGTTCATGCCCCTGGCAACGTCAGGTTTAACGGCTTCCCTGCAGGAGGCTTCCGGCACCGGAAGCTGGCTGCCGTCGGCCGCGGACACCGCCTGCAGCGCCCTCGGGGCGCAGTACTGACCGTTGTTTGCGAAGGTTGCAAACGCGCTGGCCATATTCAGCGGGGACACGCCAATGGCACCGAGCAGATTCCCGAGCTGGTGCATGTTGACGGGGGTGCCATCCAGACCGTTGCGGATTCCCACGGCGTCAACCACCTTCTGAATTCCGCAGAAGTCCAGCTGCGCCGCGGAGGCGAACGTGGCCGTATTGATCGAGTTGTAGAGGCCGTAGTTGACCGGCATCGAGCGGTAGTACCCGTCTTCAGCGTTCTGGAGGTCGTCGGTTGCGTCCAGTCCGGCGGCTTTTTGGGCCTTGCTGTATGCGCCCAGGACTTTACCGCAGGTGACGAAGTTTCCCTCACCACGCCTCCTGGAGTGGTGCCAGCTGGCAGCACGAGGATGCCGCTTCCGGCCCGACGGCTTGTCCTGATCGGCGCAGCCTGCATGCTCGTGGGGATTCTGGCAGGCCGGTTCATCTTTGGCGGCCTTGTCCTGGCTTCGGCAGGAACCGGGACCCTGGCCGTGGCGCTCTCCTACAGTGCCGGCCCCAGATGGTTCTCCCCATTGTCCTGGCTCGTCAGCAGCGCCGGTGCGATCTGGACAGCAGCAACGGCGGGGTACTGGTGGGTCATTACCGCGGCCGCTGACGCCTCTGCGGCCGCACCAGCCATCGCGCCGGCCTTGTTCTACATCGGCCTCGGGGCACTCATCACCATGGCGGCCGGCTGCTCGCAGCCATGATCCTGCGGACAGTCCGGAGCCGGGGAGCCAGTCCGGGCCTGGAGCTGACAGAGGAACCCGGGAAAGGACAAGGCTCCGCCGCTCAGCCGCAGCCTCACCAGGGCGAATGACAGTGGGCAGGACGTGCGACACGCTTGCTTAACGGGGCTGGGCACAACACAGCCCCGACAGCCGTCAGTGCGGGAAGGGATCCCTTGAGCCGTAGAGTTCACTGCGTGAGGTTGAACTACTGATGGGCCACGGACACACCCACTCTCTTACCGAGACGGATCCGTCATCGGAGGCGGTGGCCCTGAGGCGTCGGGCAAACCGGCTGCTTTTCGCCGTCCTGGTACCACTGGCTCTGCTGACGTTGGCCGCCATGATCCTGATGTGGCCCTCCGGGGGCAGAGAAGGCCTCACCCTTGCCAACCCGTACGCCGGTGCGCCCGGCGCTACCTTTGAGACCGGCAAGATCCAGCGCGTGGTTCAGGAAAGCTGTACCCAGGAAGCAGACCCGGATGCCGGCGGACAGGGTGCATCCGAATGTGTCTTTGCGTTTACCGAGCCGGATAAAGGTGGCAGCCCGGTCAAGGTGATTATTAACCCTGACGTCGCGAAGTCCCATGGGGTAAAGGCCGGAGACAACATCAGCTACGTGGATTTGACGGCATCCGTAGGTGCCGGCGCCGGGCAGCAGGCCACACCCCGGTTCATTTTTGTCGACTTCGTCCGTACCGTGCCGATTTTTCTGCTGGCCGTCCTGTATTCCGTCGTGGTCGTCGCCGTGGCTCGCTGGCGCGGGCTCCGGGCTCTGGTTGGACTGGTGGGCGCATTCGCCGTGCTGGCCGGGTTCATGCTCCCCGGCCTGGTGGAAGGCAAACCCCCGCTGCTGATCGCAGTCGTAGGGTCGACCGTGATCATGATCGGCATGCTGTATTTCGCGCACGGGTTCTCCGCGCGAACATCCACCGCACTTCTGGGCACCATGTTCGGGCTGGGCGTCACCGCGCTGCTGGCGGCCTGGACAACGGACGCGGCGAATCTGTCAGGTCGCGGAAGCTTCGAGGCCGCCACCTTGGCCAACATATCGGGCGACATCTCGATCTCCGGCATCGTTCTGTGCGGACTGATCATTTCCGGGCTTGGCGTGCTCAACGACGTCACCATCACCCAATCGTCCGCGGTATGGGAACTCTACGAACTGGCTCCGGAAACCTCCGCCCGCAAGCTCTTCAGCTCCGCAATGCGGATCGGACGCGATCACATTGCCTCCACCGTCTATACGATTGCGTTCGCCTACGCAGGCGCCGCCCTTCCCATCATGATCATAGTGATGCTCTACAGCCGCCCCCTGGGCGAGGCGCTGACCAGCACCGAGATGTCGGAGGAGGTGGTCAGAACCCTGGTCGGCTCCGTGGGGCTGGTGCTCGCCATCCCTGTCACGAGCTTCATCGCCGTCCTGGTTGTCAAAGCAACAGGGCCCCGGCGATCCTTCCCTTGGGCCCGTTCCGCAGGTGCGAACGCTTCCCGAATTACAGGTGTCGACACAATCCTTTCCAGGGGCAGGGACCAGCTGCCGACAAATGCACCGTTGAAGTCCAAACCGGATGCGAGATAGACGCAAGGGCACTTCCATTGAGAACAGATGTCGCGACGGTGCGGATAGGCTTCCCTGACGGCCCAGACCGCGGCGCTGCGAGACTAGTCTGCTGAACGCAGCAACAGCCGGGGATGTGGCTGCTGCCTAGCTTCCGCATTTTGTGTCGTATCCCTGTCCGTCTTGGCCGGGCCGGCTGCTGGCGGACCGGGATGCAGGTAATTCAGGTGAATTCGTAGCCTGGTTGGGAGCACCTGGTATGTACGCGTGATTGTCAATAGTGCGTGGGGAAGCGTTCGCGCCCAAGTGGCTGGGACCGCTTCATTTGGTGAGGGACAAGGGCCGGGTTGTCCTGGTGCTCACCCCTTGTGGGCCGGGCCTGGCAGTGTCCAGCCTGTCGTTGGCAACAGGCCGCGGCACGCAGAGACATGCGCGGGTTGGTCACCGCAGGACGATGTGTTCGACTGGAGATTACAGCCGACGTCGAGCCTGATGAGCAAAGAGGAAATGTATGAGGCCCTGCGTCATACACGCCCACTGCATCAGCGACGTTCAGTTTCCGGAGGACACGTTGGATCTGCTGCATACCAGCGGGGTGGCCGTGGCGGTCATCGGGCTGTGCCTCCTGATAGGGAGGCTCGGGGACCGGCTGGGCGCGGATCTGCTGCTGCCGCTTCGCGGCGCCGGGGCGATGACGCTGACCCTTTACACGGTGCACGTGGCCGTGGTGGCGTCGTTTCATCCCCAGCCGCTGCCGCCGGGATGGACCGAGGAAGGAATGTACTACACCCAGGCCACGCTGGTCGTGCTGATAGGAATGGTCTTTGCGCTCCTGAAGACCCGTGGTCCCCTCGAATGGCTGGGTCATGCAGCCAACCACGAGGGACGCAACGATCCGGACAGGCTCCGCTAGAAGACATGACCATGAGATTGGTTGCCGAAGGTTGCCAGTAACGTGGCAGGCTGCGCACTCCGCGGCCAGCTCCAGCGGCTGGCATTCAGCCGGGTAGCTGACCTGCACGTCCACTATCTGCCTACAGCGGCCTTAAGGAACCCGGGAAGCGATAGCCCGTTTCGGCCGAAGGCTGCACCCCATCGAGCAGCTTGCCTGAACCCTGACCTAAACGCCCACGAATGTCAGACAACTCGAACAACTGAACCCACTGCCTTCCTTGATACCCCACCCGACGAGGATCGCCGGGTGGGGTATCGTCGATCGATCAAAATAACGCAACTCAGGATGGGCCGATGTTGTCCTTCGCTGTCTATGGGTAGTGGAAACGTCGTCGAGCATGCTGGCGCTCGGGGAAGGCCTTCCAGGCTTCGGCGCAGGAATCCGCTCCGGTCATCCCTAGCTGGGAGGGGAGGCCGCGGGTCGTCGGAATTCGGGGGGAAGGGCGGAATCGGCTTTGGCTGCGGACTCCGGGGCGCACCGCTCCAGGGCGTTCCTGGCCACCAGCAGCAGTCCCACGGGTCCTCCGGTTTCGTCGTCGATGGGGAAACGCGCGTCCGGGTAGCGGCGGGAGAACTCGACCATCATCTCGACGTCCTGGTCCAGCTTTTGCCGGGTCGTCTCGTCGATTCCGGCCTGGCACTGGGAGGCAAGTTCGTGCAGGGCGTCGTGGACCCGGTCTACTTCCGCAGATGGCACAGGGGAGCCGGTGGCGGGTTCGGTGATTCCGGGATTGGGGCCGGTGGAGGCCGGACGAGGCCCGGCCAGCAGCATGCCGGTCAGCAGCGCGCCGAGGATCAAGGCGGGCAGGCAGAGGACGATGATTCCGGCGAGAGCGACAGGGCGCCCTCCTGCCCGGCGAAATGAGCGGGTCCACGCCAGGAACCTGCTCATCAACGGCCCGGGATGAGTCGGCATCTGCTCAGGTCCACCTTCCACAAAAACGTCCCCCCACTTTACCCGCTCCACGGCTGCGCCGCTCACGGGAGAAACAGGAGAAGTCCGGCGATGACGTGGACGAGCGGTCCGCAGCCCCTGGATGACGTCGATGTCGAACAGCGCCTGGCGTGCAGGTCCCGCTTTCCTCCGGCGTGTTCAGTTCACGGGGTGCTCCGGGAGCCTAGCGGTCGCTGAAGGCCTTGGCTATGCTGGCCCGGAGGTGTTCGACCCGGAAGAGCCGGGATCCGGTGTATGGGCTGAGTCCCCGGTTCCGCCTGGCGGCCTCCGGGCGGTGGCGGCATCCCCCTTTGCCCGCCACTCGTTGCCGGTTCCGCGGACCCGGGTACCTTGGCCTGCAGCACGTCGCCCTTGTGGCGGACCGACGCAGCACTTGCCCCCAAAGGCCGGGGCTGCGGAGAACTCGAAGTCGAACTAATCGAAAGGCGGCAAAAGTGACCCACGCAAGCGTACACACCATGCTCGATACATACCCGAAGGACCTCGGCAACATCGACCAGCACAAGCTGGCCGAATGCATCGACACCTGCCTCGAATGCGCCCAGACCTGCACGGCCTGCGCGGACGCCTGTCTCAGCGAAGACATGGTCGCGGAACTGGCCAAATGTATCCGGACCAACCTTGACTGCGCCGACATCTGCCTCACGACCGGGAACATCCTCTTCCGCCATACCGGCTATGACGCGAACATCACCAGGGCCGTCCTGGAAGCCTGTCAGACCGTTTGCAGAGCGTGCGCGGACGAGTGCGAACGGCACGCCGGCATGCACGAGCATTGCCGGGTATGCGCCGAAGCGTGCCACCGCGGCGAGCAGGCGTGCGCGGAGCTCCTGGCCTCGCTCGGCTGAAGCATGCGGAACGGGTCCGGACTGCAGGGACAGGCGCCCTTGCCATCCGGATCCGGCGTCCGTCCCCCGGCCTTAGCAGTTCCGCAGGGTCCTGGCCCTCGCATTGTCCTCCGGGCAGTTGCTGACTCCGTGGTGCCCGTGGGGTTTGGCGGTGCTCCAACGCCGCCTCCCGTACCGCTTGTGGGGCCAGACCCGGGTCGTCGTCGATGGTGCCGGGGCTATAGCGGGATCGGGCAGGTCGGTGCTGCAACTCTGGGGGACGGTGGGCTGCCGTTGTACTCCGCGGCGTGCGGGTACTGTGGGCTTCTACGCCGGAAGTGCTTGCCGTCGGGCCTTCCAGCGCCTCCACAGCCGTGACTGGCCGCGCTCTGAGGCACCCATGATCCGCGCCGCGATGGCCCAATACGCGATGCCTGCGGCCACGGACAGCACCAGGGCCAGTTCCGGCTGGCCCTCCTTGAAGTCCGGGAACACCACCCAGTGGGTCACGTAGATGTACAGCGACGCGCTGGCAACCACTCCCACAGCACGGTGAAGAACCCTAGGCAACGGGATGGCCGGAATCCACGTGACCATTAGGATGCCCGCCAGGATGGTTGCTTCGCGCCAGGGGTCCCCGAAGTAGCCTGGCAGGGTCAGCGCCGCCAGGATGGAAAGCGCCAGGCGCTGCGGCCACGTCCGGGCCCGGGCAATCGCCCAGCCCAGGGCGAAGAGCCACAGCACGGGGCGCGTGTGCAGGATGTCCAACGGCACCAGGTTGTAGCGGAACACCAGCCCGAGGCCCACGAGTGCCAGGGGAAACGCCAGCGGGAAGCGTTTCTCCGCGCGGTGCGCCCAGGGGATGGACAACAGCGCGATCATGCCCACCAGGACGTACACCAGCACCTCGATGAACCAGAAGTGCCAGGCGTCAGTCCATCCCGCGGGCCCAATCATCGTGTTAAGCAGAAAAAGGTTGGCGATAGTGTAGTGGAACTTGTCGCCGGACAGCAGCATCACCGCGCCGATGAACGCCACCGTGGGCAGCACCACCCTGGCCAGGCTGCGGAGTTGGCGCCGGAACCGGGGAAGCCGCTCGCCGCCCAGTTGGAAGCGCGCGAAGTTGTATCCCGCCACCGCCACCAGGACATGGGCCGTGCCGGGCCAGCGGATCAGGTCGATGTGGGTGCTGATGATGGTCAGGATCGCGACCGCCCGCAGCACGATGCTGGTCTCGAGCGGCGCGATGATCCGCCTGAGCCTGCGTTTGGGCTGGCTTGGCCGGCGCGGCGTAAGGTCTTTGATGGGCGTCACGTGCCAGTTGGCCGGCAGATGGCCCAAAGCCCGCTCCAGCCGGAGCGACGCCGCCACGTAGGACAGCGAGTCGCCGCCCAGCGAGACGAACGTATCGTCGTCGCCGATGTCCTCACGCTCCAGGGCGTCGGCGAAAATCCGCTTCACGTCCCCGGGCGGGCCGCCCGCGGCAGGGTCCCTGCCGTCGCCGGCAGTTCCGCTCCCGTCCGCGACGGCGGTGCCAGCTGCCCCGGTGCCGCCCACACCGGTGCTTGACCCCGGAATGAGGGCTGCAGGCAACTTCGTGCTTCCGGGAGACGCAGCAGCGAGGGTAAGGACGGCGGGATAGTCGGTCTTGCCGGTCGCCAGGCGGGGCAGTTCGGCGACGGCGTGAACTGTGACAGCAGGGCGCGGCAGGCCCAGCTCCTGCGCGAGCATTTTGGCGAGCATCCGACCGTCGTGGGTTCCTTCGACGGCAGCCACGAGCTGGGAGTCCGTCCCGGTGCAGGCTGCACTGATGCCCAGGCCGGCGAGGACCTTTTCCACCTGGCCGAGGTCGATCCGCAGGCCCACGATTTTAACGAAGCGGCTGCGCCTGCCCACCACCTCGAACAATCCGTTGGAGTGCTGCCGGGCGAGGTCACCTGTGCGGAGCTCCCGGACGGTCCGACCCAGGGCCAGGTCCGCGGGCTCCTGGGCGTAGCCGAGCATCACGTTGGGCCCGCTGTAGACAAGCTCGCCGGGCCCTGGTCCGGGGTCAATCGGGCCTCCAAGGTCATCCGGGCCGGGGACAGGGTCGATCCGGAACTCTCCTCCGGGAACCGGGATGCCGATGGTTCCGGGGTTCTCCTCGGCCAGGTGCGGTGGCAGGTAGGCCATCCGGGCCGTGGCCTCGGTCTGTCCGTACATGATGAACAGGTCCCAGCCCTTGCTGCGGCCCAGCCGTGCGTAGCGGGTAACGGCCTCCGGCGCCAAGCGTCCGCCCGCTTGCGTGATGTAGCGCAGGGTGGGCAGGTCCCGGCTAGCGAAGCCCGCACGGTCGAGCAATTCGAAGGTGTAGGGCACGGCCGCAAAGGACGTGGCGCCGCGGTGCTGGAACAGCTGCCAGAAGCACTCATCCACCACGGACAGGCCGGTCAGCACCAACGCCGCGCCGCGAAGCAGATGGCTGTTGATGACCGAGAGCCCGTAGCAGTAGTACATGGGCAGCGTGGTCATGGCCCGGTCATCGGGGGTGATGCCCAGGTACTCGGCAATGGACTCGGCGTTGGACTGAAGGTTGCTGTGCGAGAGCCGCACCAGCTTGGGTGATCCCGTGGAGCCGGACGTGCTGATCAGCAAGGCCAGGTCCGGGTGCAGCTCGTGGATGGTCGCGGCCCGGATCTCCTCCAGCTGCAGCGCACCGGTCCCGTTCGCGCCGGGCGCAGGACGGATGACGACATCGGGATCGTAGGCGGCCACGAGCGAGGAGAGGGCGGCCGGGTTGTCCGCCGGGGCCAGGAGCAACGGATGACCGCTGGAGAGCGCGGCCAGGTAGGCCACCAGGGTGTCGATGCTGTTGTCGGCGGCGAGCACGACCAGCCGCCGGAAGGTGCCCAGACGGTGCGCGAAATCCTGCACCCGTCCGTCCAGTTCACTGTAGCTGACGGCCCGGGAACCTGTGAGGATGGCGGGTCGGTCACCATGGCGGGCAAGCCCCGCGGCAAAGGTAACCCCCGTGATTTCAAGGGGGAGAGTCACTGCGCCACCATAGAGGGAAGGCTTGCCTAACTTCAACTGGAATAATTAGGAAACGCTTGTGTGACGTATCATGTAGTTCCATCGGGGCCGCACTTCCGGTTCGCTCGAGGCACCACGGTCTGTGAACGATCGTTCAGCGAAGAACATCCCCCTGGCCGGGACGGCGGGGCGATCCTCACGGAGCGGTCCACTGCTGCGCGGTCGATGCGCTGGAGAGATACGACACCAGGACGGTGACGCCAAGAATCCACAGGTTGGGTCCGCCGCTTTGCCAGGGAACGGTCGCCAGCTATGAGGAGTCTCGCTGGGAACACAGTCAGTCACGTTACAGCGCGGCGCCGAAGGGACTGTTCGGGATTGCCGCCCGTGCTGTTCACCGTTAAGCGTGTTCTCCAACATTTCCAGGCTGTGGCCGAACGAAACCGGCGGCCCGATGCTGTACAGCGTTACACGCGTAGCTGGTTGCCGGCGGAAAACCGCGTGAGCAAGGGCGAAGAAATCTGGATCACGGATCGCGCGACGCTTCGCGACGTCGTCGGGGACCGGCAGGCTCCGAAGCAACGGCTGCGAGGACCGCGCAGCTCTGAAACGGGTCTGGGTCCTATCCCTCCTGGGGCACGAGGACGCCGCCCTCGCTGAGGGTCTCGCGCTGCTGGTCACCTCCAGTGAGAGGCTCCGGCCCTTGCTCCTACTCGCCCAGGCCTATCAGCGCCAGTACCAATGGCATGAAGCAGCCCGGCTGCAAGAGGACGCCCTTCGCCTAGCCAGGAGTGCGGCCCTGGAAGCACTAGTTCGCCACCAGATCGGCCGGCGCCTCTTTGATGAAGCCCGATATCGGGATGCAGCAACCGAATTTGAATGGGCCCACGACCTCTACCGTACGGCTGGCCGAGACCGCCTCGCAGGTGTTTCAGGGCCAGCAAGAGATCGGGCCCGGCAAGTCCTGACACAACAGCCACATCAGGGGAACGCCCATGAGGCAAACCAATAGCCGGGTTGAAATCGCGGCCACTGAATCCGGTTAAGAACACGCAGCCCCGGCCTGGCCTCTCCAGTTAAGGCGGCAACTTATGCCCTCATCGGAGGTGCCAGCGCCAGAGATCCCATAGGGCCGCGTACCAGCCCGTACTCTTGGCCGTCAGGACGACCTTCGGTTTTCCGGGAGCGTGGACTGCACCGAACTCGGTGAACATCTCTACTTCTTCCAGCGTGAGGAGAGCCAGCAGATCAGGCACCCCGGCCATCTCGGCTACCTCCAAAGTGCAGCGCGTGCACTGGGCCAAATGCAACTCATATGCAATCCGCTCCGATGGAGCCAGGGAGCCAAGAACATAAGCAGCGGCCCATCGGCCATAGTTGTCATTCTCGTTATTCATTTGTTCGGCGGCCTCCCCAAACGGAACGGAATCGGGCAGGTTTCCTGCAGGACAGGCGGCTCACCTGTTTATCTATAGACGTCAGCGCTACGGTTCTTGGTTCACATAACCTGCGTTTTCATGGGGTGTGGACCGGCACAACCTGGCCGAAATGCGCAGACACCTGCTTCGAATGCGGCGCAGACCTGCGCTGCCTGGGCCGCATGCACGAGCATTGCCGCATCTGCGCCGAAGCGTGCCGCCGCTGCGAGCAGGCGTGCGCGGAACTGCTGGCCTCGCCCGGTTAGAGCCCGTGGCAGGCCGGAATGCAGGCGTAGCCCGGCCCTCACGGACGCCCCTGCCGGGGTGCCGTGGGCCACGCAACAGAGCGCCGGGTTCGAAGCCACCTCCTTTGGAGAGCCCGAAACGTCTATTCCGGCTCGGGCGTCACCTGCCTGCGCGCTACTCTGTCCCGTGGCGGCAGTCCGGAAGAAGAACACTTCGCCTCATGCCTGAGCATCCTGCTTTTGACTTCTACAGCCCTGAATAGGAGTGAAGGCCGTTGAAGAACTGGTTGACGATGGTGAAATTGAAGACCACGCACAAGTAGCCCACGATCGACAGCCAGGCCGCGCGGGTCCCGGTCCAGCCGCGGGTGGCCCGGGCGTGCAGGTAGCCGGCGTAGACCACCCAGATCACGAACGTCCACACTTCCTTGGTATCCCAGCCCCAGAAACGGCCCCAGGCCTTCTCCGCCCAGATGGCGCCGAACATCAGCGTGAAAGTCCAGCCGATGAAGGCTATGGCGTTGATCCGGTAGGAGAGGTTTTCCAGACTCAGGGCTGACGGCACCAGGCGCATGAATCCCAGTTTGTCAGGGCCGCCGGCGGCGAGCGTCTTCTGCCGGTGCGACTGGACCAGCTGAAGCGCCGACATGGCAAAGGTGAGGGTGAACAGGGCCGAGGAGAGCACGGCGATGGAGACGTGGATGATCAGCCAGTAGCTCTGGAGCGCGGGGACCAGGTGCCCCACCGGAGTCCAGTAGGCCACGGAGGCAGCAACCAGCATGATGATGGCCAGGCCGAGCACGAAGGTGCCCAGGAAGCGCAGGTCGCGGCGGATGAGGGCCAGCAGGAACACGGCCGCCACCAGGAACGCGCCGGTTGTGAGGAATTCGTACATGTTGCCCCACGGCACACGCCCGGCACCCAGGGCCCGGGTCAGCACGCCGGCGGCGTGGATCGCGGCGCCCAGGACGGTCAGGGCGACGGCGACCCGGGCGGGTACCCGGCGTTCCGTTGCGTAGCGCATGTCCCCGGCGGCGGTGCCGTCCTCGACGGTGAAGCCTGACGTCGGGCGCTCCGCCCGCCCTTCCGGTCCGTCGGCGTCGTTCCCGCCCCGGCGCCCGGCAGCCACCGGAATCCTGACTTCGGCAGCGGCCGAATAATTCGCTTTCAGGTCCACGGCCTGCAGCATCTTGGAGCTGTTGGCGAGGTCCCAGGCGAAGGCGATGAACGCCACAGTGTAGGTGCCGGCGGCGAGCAGCATGAACAGTTCGCTGTACTGGCCCATAGTTTCGTTGAGGGGGAGCATTACTGATCCTTCCTGGTGGTTGAAGAGAGGAAGTCGGAGGTATCGGAGGCAAGCTGCCACTGGCGGGTGAGGAGTTCGTGGATCGCGGCGGCCTCGCCGGCCAGGCGGTGGTCCTCGCCGCGGGCCAGCAGCCCGTATTCGACCATGGTGCGCCCGTCTTCGTGGGTTCCCGTCCTGACCCACACGCGGCGGCGGTTCACGTAGAGCGAGGTGATGAGTCCGGCGACGGCCAGGAGCGAAAACACCAGGACCCCGGCCTGGCCGGGCGTGGACCGGACATCGAGCCCGATGTAGCGTTTGAGCCCGTCGAAGCTGATGCTGCCCTTCCCATCGGGAAGAGTGTAGGTGGCGCCGGGGGCGAGGGTGATGCCTGGTTCGGTATTCGGTGGGGTAGTTGTAGTCATGGGTTGTCTTCTTGTCTTGACGGGCGGGTAGGTTGCGGACCAGTGGGGGGAGAATTCCCTAAGGTGCGTTAGTCCGCGTCCACGGCCTCGTTGACGGCGCCCTCGATGAGGGATTTCAGGATGCCCTGGTCGGCCAGGCCCAGGATCCGGGAAGCGACCCTGCCCTGTTTATCGATCACGAGCGTGGTGGGGACGGCCTGCGGTGGGACGTACTGCGTCATGGCCAGCAGGATGCCGCCATCCTTGTCCTGCAGAGTGGGGTAGGTGACGCCGAAGGTCCGCTCGAAGGCGGTGGCAGCAGGTTCTTCATCGCGGACGTTCACGCCGTAGAACTGGACTCCCTTGGACTTGAACTGTTCGGAGAGGGCTTGGAGCCGGGGTGTTTCAAGGCGGCAAGGGGCGCACGCCGCGTACCAGAAATTCAGCACGGTCACTTTGCCGGCCCAGCCGCGGGAATCGACCGCAGTACCGTCAAAGAGGGCGCCTTTCAGGACGATCGGCTGCTTGCGGTCCGCCGGAGCATACTCGGTAACGGACCCATCGCCGGCGATGTAGTTCTTGTTATCACCCGCTTTGGCCTGCTGCGACAGAGCATCGCCGCTGCTGCCGCACCCGGACAGCAAAAGAGCCCCAACCCCGGTCAGAAGGGTCGATGAGATGAGTCGTCGACGCGAGAGGAGGGCCGGATGCTGCTGCGCACCCGCACCCGTGGCTGATGGTGTTGTGGCTGGGGGATCAAACATGGCAATCCTTCGAAATTGTAACTTCCGGTTGGTCTTGGCTAAGGCCACGTGCACACGTCGCCGGGGCGGGAGCGCCAGGCCACTGGACCGGTTTCGATCTGCACTTTGAGGTCATGGTGCACGACGGGACCGTCAATCCGGCCTCGTTCATGCGGGAGGCCCCCCAGCGCGGGCTGGAGCCGTGCCGGATGGGGCGGGCAGTTCAGCGCTCATGAGTGCCCTCCCGCAGGCGGGGACCTTTGAGGTGTTCCCGGTTCAGGGCCTCCAGTTCCTCATCCGTGAGCTCATCGAAGGTCCGCGCTTCGCGCCGGTCGCTGCGGGCGAAGCGGACGAACATCAGGATGATCAAAGGCACATCCACGGCTTCGGCCAGGAACCACAGCAGGTCCCCGGCAAGCTGCTGGTCCCGCAACGGGTTCGGCAGCCAGACCGGGTGGCCGGCCACGACCTGGGTTGCCCCGTCCAGAACCTGGGGGCTGATCCGCAGCAACACTCCCGGCAGGGCATCTGCGACGAGTTCGATGAACACGAAGATGAACTCAACAATGATCAGGGACGTGGCGTCCTTTGTTGATCCTTCTTCGATGATCGGTACCACCATCAGCATGCCCGCCAGCGGGACGAGGACGGTCAATGCCGAGTCCCACACGGGGTCCGTCCGCATTGGGTAGAACGCCGGGGTCAGGAAGAGAGTGAACAGGGCCAAGCCCAGCAACGCCGCCACGACGGTGTTGCTTAACACCCTGATCACCCGATGCCCCAGAAACGCCTGCAACCGCTCTTGGCCGGTGTCCCCCAGCACTTCCCGGGCCAGGGTCAAGGGCTTGCCGGCGGCGACGAGCAGCGGGACGAGGAACAGGTATGAGGTGATCTTCAACGTGAAGGCCCAGCGCAAATCATGGCTGTAAGCGCCGGTGAACCCGAAACTCAGCACTGCGAAACTGCCAAGACCCGGACCGAAGAAGATCATGGTCCTCCACCACGGCCACCGCACGTTTCGGCGCCTGGCAGTCCGCAGGCCCAGCGCATACAGAGCACCGGCCGCTACCGTGATGGCCAGGGCCGGCCAGTTTAGCGTCCACGAGGACACGACCACGTCCCAGGGCGGCATGATCAGCTCTTCTTCTTCTTAGTCTCTGTCCGGCCGGCAAGGATAGCGCCGATCATGATCAGGGCCGCTCCGGTCGGATACCCGGCGTAGAGATCCAGGGTCAGGCTGGGTTGCTCGCCGGACGGTGCCAGGTGCAGAATCCAGTGCCAGATGGCGACCCCGGCACCCGCGGCCATGAGCACCTGGCCGAGGCGCACGAGCCGCCGGTGACGACGATGCGCGGCCTCATGGTCTGCGACTGCCTTGTTGTCTTTCATGGGTTCTCCCTTTCGATGATGTGACCGTGCTAGACGATGTGACCGTGCTCAGCCGTTGCTGCCGCCGGTGCAGGCAGCACCGGGTTCCGGAGAGTTCGGCGACTGGGCGTAGGCGCTGATGAAGGCGGGGATGCGGGTGTCTGCGGCGTCGTCCAGGGTGAGCTGGGTTCCCCATGCGGTGGCTGTGACGGGCGTGGTCTGGTCTTTGTCCGGGCTGAGCAGCACGTAGCGGTTGCCCTTGGCCAGTTCCGTGAGCCGGCTGACCGCTTCCGGTGGGAGGTCCGGTTTGTAGGTCAGCCACACGGCGCCGTGTTCCAGGGAATGGACCGCGCGTTGGTCATTGACCGGCTCGGTATAGCTGCCGCAGTTCGTCCAGACCCCTGCATGGTCTCCGCCGACCCCGGGCTCCTGGGGGTAGGAGACGGCGTCCTGAACGTGGTTGCGGGACAGGTCCGTGAAGGTTTGGACTCCCTCGATGGGCTTCTTCGCTGCCTCGGTGGCGGCGTTTCGTTCCTGGACGGCTCCGGTAACGACGATCGCGACGGCGGTAATGATGGCAGCCAGGACCAGGCCGAAGCTGCCGTAGACGAGGATGTTCCATTTGCGCTGCTTGGCCTTCTGTTTGGCCCGGAGCTCGGCCAGGATGGCCTGGTTCTCAGCGCGTCGCTTGCTGGCATTACTCATGCAGGGTCTCCTTTACTGGTGTGAGAAGAGGGCTGGGGTTCCTCCGGCCGCGTGCCGGGCACGAAGGACCGGGGACCGGATCTGAGGATCTGAAAGAGGGCCAGCCCGGCCAGGAAGAGCAGTCCGGAGACCCAGGTGTTCACGCGCAGGCCCAGGATGAGGTTGGCGGGGTCCGAACGCATCAGTTCGAAGGCGAAACGTCCCGTGGTGTAAAAGACGATGTAGAGCGCGAACACGGACCCGGCACCGAGGGAATACTTCCGGTCCAGGAACATCAGCAGTGACGCTGCGGCCAGGCACCACAGCGACTCATAAAGGAACGTGGGCTGAAAATATCCGAGGACTTCCGGTGTGCCGTCGGCTGAGAGGACGGCCTGCCCGGTGGCCTGGTCCATGTCATAGATCTGGAGTTTCCATGGCAGGTCGGTGGGTCCGCCGTAGAGTTCGTTGTTGAACCAGTTGCCCCACCTGCCCAGGCCTTGGGCGATCAGCAACCCGGGCGCTGCCGCGTCCACGAACGCCGTGAAGGGGACTCCTGCGCGACGGGCGCCGATGGCTGCCCCGACCAGGCCCAAGGCCACGGCGCCCCAGATGCCCAGTCCGCCTTCCCAGATCCGGAACGCGCCCCAAGGGTCCCTGCCGGGGCCGAAATACAGCTGGTTGTCGGTGATGACGTGGTAGAGCCTGCCCCCGAGAATGCCGAACGGCACGGCCCAGACCACGATGTCCAGGGTCTGGGATGTCGTGCCGCCGCGGATACGGAGCCGGCGGGCCGTGAGCCAGGTGCCGATCACGATGCCGGCCAGGATGGCGAGTGCGTAGAAGCGGATGGTTAGCGGCCCCAGCTCGAAGGCGCTGATGGTCGGGGACGGTATGAAGAAGTCCGTGGTTGCTAAGGGTCGCATGATACCTGTCACTTGATGTAGGAGAAGAGGGCCATCATGCCCTTTTCTGCGTGGTAGGCGTTGTGGCAGTGGGCGAGCCACTGGCCCGGGTTGTCCGCGTCAAAAATCACGCTGACGGTCTGTTTGGGCCTTACGATGACGGTGTCTTTGCGGGCACCGCCGTCACCGACCTGGAAGGTGTGGCCGTGGAGGTGCATGGGGTGCCACATGTCGGTGTCGTTGATGAACTTCACTTCCACGCGTTCACCGGCCTTGAGCTCGAAGGCGTTCTCGAACGGTTTGGCCATGTCGAAGCGGACGCCGTTGATGCCCCAGTCGTATTTCTCCATTCCGCCGGTGAGTTTGAGCTCGTGGGTGCGGTCCGCGGTCCTGGCTTTGAGGGTGACCGAGGGGTCGGCCTTGAGCTGCCCGCCGTCGACCGCGGTTCCGTCCAGTTCGTTCGGCAGCACCGCCGGCAACGGCTGCTTTCCCGTGCCCGTGCTGATGAACCCAAGGGCCTGCCCGATTTTTCCTTCGGGCAGCGCCAGCACCGGGGTGTACCCTTCCCGGACCGTCAGCAGCGCGTCGACGCGTTCGCCCATGCCCAGCACCACGGCGTCGACCTCCTGGTGTTTGACCGGGAATCCGTCCGTGTGGGTGAGGGCGAGTTTCTGCCCAGGGATTCCGACACGGTAGGCAGTGTCCCCGGCGGCGTTGATGATCCTCAACCGGATCACGTCCCCGGCCCTGGCGGCCTGGATCTCGGCCTGCTCCGGGGTTTTTCCGTTGAACAGGTGGAACGGGTAGCCCACGTCCCCGGCATCCCCGCCAAGGAAATCGCTGCGCGAGCCCATCAGCATGTGCTTCATCTGCGGAACTGCTGATTCCGTTGGCCCCGGGAAGGAGCCGCCGGAACCTGACCCCATGGAGCTGTGGTCCATGCCGCCCATGGACATTCCCTGGGAGAGTTCGGCCAGGACCTCGTCCGGGGTCCCCGTGATGCCGTCCATCCAGTCATCGAGGACTATGACCCAGTCCTTGTCGTATTTCAGTGGTTCCGCCGGGTCCTCGATAATCATCGCCCCATACAGTGCGCGTTCGCGCTGCATGTCCATATGGGAGTGGTACCAGTACGTGCCCGGGTGCGGGAGCCGGAAGTCATAGGCAAATCCGGCTCCGGCGGCGATCGGATCCTGCGTGACATGCTGGACGCCGTCCTGGTCGTTCCTCAGTGCCAGCCCATGCCAATGGATGGCCGTCTCCTCGTCCAGTCCGTTCTCCAGGTTTACCGTGAGCCGGTCGCCGGCCTTCGCCCGGATCGTGGGGGCGACAAGATTCCCGTTATAGCCCCAGGTCGTAACCGATTTCCCGGCCACTATTGCTGTAATGGTGCCGGCGTTCAGGTCCTGGCTCACGGTCGCCCCGGTGAAGGGCCGGTCTGCTTCGAGGTCCGCGATGGCGGGGTCGGTTGGCAGTACCCGGACGGCATTTGAGACCGGCGTATTCGAGCAGGCTGCCAGGGCGGCAGCCGCCGCGCCGGCCACCGACAGGCCCAAAAAGAAGCGGCGGTTCAGATTAATGTTCATGAATAGTCCTTGGTGCGGCGGGAGGTATCGTTCCGCGCGGTTGTCAGATGGGGGTAAGGAAAGTCCCGGAGAGGTTTTGCAGCTGGTAGATCCACTGCACCCAAACACCGGTGACCATGAGCACACCGAGGATCATGAGCATGGCGGCGCCGGCGATGTTGACGATCCGGACGTGCCGGCGCACGAAGGCCAGGGCTGAACTGACCCAGCCCAGTCCCATGGCCGTCAGGGTGAAGGGAATGCCCAGGCCCAGGCAGTAGGCGAACGCGAGCAGGGCCCCGCGGCTGGCGCTTCCGGTGGTGACACTCAACGACAGCACGGCACTCAGTGTCGGGCCCATGCACGGTGTCCAGCCGAGACCGAACACAATGCCGAGCAACGGGGCACCGGCCAGCCCGGTCCTGCGGCTAAATGATATTTTCCGGGTCTGCTGCAGCCAGGGCACGAACCCGAGCAGCGCCAGTCCCATCAGGAGCACCACGGCGCCAAGGACGCGCATCAAAGTGTCCTGCCACTGCAGGAGCCAGGCCCCGATGGCCCCGAACGCGGCCCCGTAGAGGGTGAATACGGCAGCGAACCCCAGCACGAAGAGTCCGACCCCGGCCAGGACCCGGCGGCGGTTGCGCGGCTGGGTGGGGTCGGTCAGTCCTGACACGTACCCGAGATAGCCGGGAACCAGCGGCAGGATGCAAGGCGACAGGAAAGACACCAGGCCGGCAACCATGGCCAGCGGTATGGCAATGACCAAGGCACCGGAGGTGACCGTGGACGCGAAAAACCCGCCGATGTTCATGGCATCAGGAGGCATCGGCGAGCCGCAACGAGTACGCCCGTGGTCACAGCTGACCGGGGGACGTTCGGGCCGGGAGCCGGGGGCTGGCGTCGGAATTCTTCCGTCCCGACCATCATCACCGCCCCCTTATGGGAGGCGATGATAAGGGCGGGCTTGGACGGGTCAGCACCCTGCGCGGTGTCGAGCTTTTGCATGTCCTCCGTCCCCATGCCAATCATGCTGTAGGCCGGGGACCTCGTTGCCGGCTCGTTCCGGTTCTGCCGCCACACGGTCATTTTGTCGATCTCGGGTGCCTGCGCCGTGTTTTTGGTAGCCAGGGCGGTGACGGCGTCCGGATTGCCCTGTTTTTTGACCACCGTGTCTTTCATCTCCACGGCCTGACAGTGTGCACGATGGTCCGGTGCTCCCGCCGGGGCTGGCTGTAGGGCCGGGGCACTAGCCGCGGGGATCGCGGCAGCCGGAGGAGGATATAGGTACTTCTTATCCATGGAAAGGTTTGTCCTTCAAAATTCAGCAGACCGCCTCATGCGGGGTTGTCAACGCGCCCCGGTAAGGGGCGGGGGAAGATCCGCCAGGCGGGATACATGTTTCGGGCTTGGAGCTCAAATGCTGCGCCGGGCAAATGCCGACGCCGCCGGGCCCTTTACGTCCTGCTGATGGAAAGGTCGCCTGGAGAAGGACTTCCGGCGACGTAAAGGCTTTCGGCCGCGGGAACGATCGCGACCGGGCCGTATAGCACCGCCAAAGAGAGACCGGGCGGAGGAACTGCCAAAGACGCGGCGTCATGTGAAGGGACGCAGACTGCATCCATCCCGGCCATCGTGGCGCAGCTCTTGAAGTCGAAGCATGGGCTGGGCTCAAGGGGGCTGCTGCACGATGCCGGGGGCGCTGGCTCCGCGGCCCGGGAAACTGCCCGGCCAGTCTGTGTAGATGCCTGTCCCGGGAGCGTCTGTAGTGCTGCTGGTCCGGGTTCTGTGACGGCTCCGGACACGCTAGGGGTGCCGGTTAAAAGGTGCATTCCGACGATTCCGGCGATGAGTGCCAGCAGCAACACCATCAGACCCGCACGGTGCAAGGACGCCGGGGTCAGGGACCGGCTCGCTGCAGGTGCGGACATGGCGTTCCTCCCTTCCGGACAGGCGTGATTTCGTTTAAGGATACCGTGTCGCGTCAGACACGCAGGCCGTTCACCCTGGTCCGCGAATACCCGGCCGCGGCTGGTTTCATCCGGCCCCGCAGCTGCGCTTTCAGCGGACGCCCTAATCGGGCACGGAAAACAGGCATGCCACGGGGGACTGGCGGGTGAAAAACCGCAGCGATGCGTCGTGCCCTGGATGCGTCGCGAACTGCCGCAGGTCCGACATTCGACTCAACAGGTCATACGCTCTGCCTCGACCGCTCAGGACCTGCGCGTCATTCCAAGCAAGGGCGGGGCCATTCACCCATACTTTGAATGTGACCCCGGATCCCTTCCCTGTGCCCTCCCTGTCTCCCTTTGACGAGTCCGCCCTTCGGGAGCTGGTTTTACGCTGGCGGGAGGATCCTGCCGGCACCTACAGGACATGGTTCCTCTGGCCTGAGCGCGTCAAGAATTTCCGCTCCCTTCGCCGTGGGATTGAGCTGGTGAGTGCGGAGATCGAGGCCGGCACGTTCGGTACCGCTTTCCGGGGTTCTTCACTTGAGACGGTGGTGCATGGGGTCGCCGAGCAACGGCAGATCTTCAAGGGTGCAGATCACGCGTTTCTTTGGAAACCCAAGCTGCGGATCCCCGACATCTATGAGGACCGCGAGAACCAATTGGCGTTCGGCCGGATGTTGGAGACGTGCCGGTGCTGCAATACGGAGGCGCAATTGCTGGCGGCAGTGAGGTCGTTCACCCGGCGGAAAGTCAAGGGGCTGGGCCCGGCCGCCGCTAATCTGCTGTATTTCCTGCACCCCACGCTGATGCCGCCGTTCAACACCGCGATCGTCAAGGGCTATAACGCGTTGACCGGAAGCAAGGTGAAGCTCGGAAGCTGGGACGAATACCTGAGCATGCGCGAGGGCGTGATGTCCATCAACACTGCATTCCGGGATTTGCTCTCGAACGACCTCGGCGCGATCGCCGGCTTGCTCTTCGACATCGGGAGCGGCCGTTTCCCTGCCCCACCGCTGCCGGGTCCCGAGACAGCCGCAGCGAGGGCAGCGTGGCATGCCGACCTTGCCCGGGTCCGTGAGGAAGCAAGGCTGGACAAGGCGCAGGCCGTCGCGGAGCGCGATGACCTCACTCACACCGAAGTGCAGGGGTGGCTGCGTGACCTCGGACTCTCGCTCGGGTTCGATGTGTGGATCGCCAGCAACGATCGCGGCAGAGCCTACGCGGGAGGCCGCCTGGCCGACGGCTGCCTGACGGAGCTGCCGGCAGGGCTGGTGAACGGCACCGCCGCCAGCGCCATCAGGCTCATTGACGTCCTGTGGCTGGAACCGGGCGGAAGCGTGACCGCCGCCTTCGAAGTTGAGCACAGCACATCGATATACTCAGGAATCGTCCGCATGCTTGATCTGGCTCTCTCGGGTGAAACCGGGGCAGTAGAGGCACTGTATCTCGTGGCTCCGGATGCCCGTGAGGAGGAAGTTCGGACCCAGCTCCGGCGACCGGCCTTCAGCCGGATCACTGATCTGCACGTCCGATACCTGCCCTATGGGGAGCTCGAGACGAACCGGCACGCGATAGCCCGTTTCGGGCGTGGCCTGCATCCTGTCGAGCAGCTTGCCCGCGACCTGGGCTGAACATCTCGGCCACGACGGCGCATCTGCAGGATGAGGACTATCCTGCCGAGGGACCGAAGCCGAGACAAGACTCACGGGGTCGGTACGGCGACCTTCTGGTCGTCCGGATCCGTCCGCCGGGCAACCCAGAAATTGGCAGCACCGAATCAACAAGAACCATCGCCAGTGCGCTTCCTGTCCAATTATTCGTGCGCCACCAGAACAGGGCCAGAAGAACGTAGGCAAGGAACAGCGCACCGCGGACCGGACCCAAACCTGAATTCCGCAGCCTGTCCCGTCAAATACTTCACCATCATTGCCGGAATGAGCACCAGCCATGAACAGTTTCAGCCGCGGCCAGCACCCGGGATCACGCAGAAATCCTTTGGAAGGCCGTAGGAGCCTCAGGCGCTGAAGGAATGCCGGACAAACGCATCATCGGCCATGCATAGGGTCTGCCTCCGGCTCGGCCTCTTCGTGCCCGTTAGGGGAGTTGTGGCCGCGGTCGGCACGGCACGAAGGCGGCCCTGAAATCGTGCCTGTTCATAGTGGACCTTGCCCGGCCAGCTAGTGCAAGAGGTGGCAGAACCTTGTCCGGGTCACGGCGCTGCAACGTCCATTTTCCGTCCGTTCGGCCGCCGGGATTCGTCTGCTGGGCTGTTTCTAGCTTCGGGGCTTGACGGCCGGGGCGTCCAACGATGCGGGCACCGCGTCCGCCGGCTCACCGCTTGCCGCCGGTTCCGAAGCGGGCCTGGCGTCATGGCGGCCGAGGCGTTTGTGCCACCAGCGCAGGAGGTGGTCGATGACGATGCCCACAACGACTGCGAACGCCACGGCTATGCCGGCGCTGAGCAAAGGGTTGCTGTGCAGCCAGGGGAAGGAACCGGCCAGCATGCCGAGTCCGACCGAATACACCACCCAGGTGATGCACGCGAAAGCATCCAGGAAGAAGAACCGGCGGCGCGGAAAGGCGGTGGTGCCCGCAACATAATTCACGGCCACGCGCCCCCACGGGATGTAACGCGCCGTGAAGATCAGCACGGCGCCGCGCTTCTCCAGCTCATATTGTGCCCAGCCAAACACCTTCCGGACCTTCGGTTTACGCATCCACCCCCACCGCTCCAGGCCGATTTTCCGGCCGAGCAGGTAGGCCGTATTGTCCCCCGCGATGGCTCCGAGCAGGGCGGTGACGCCAAGAATCCACAGTCTGGGTTCGCCGCTTTGCCGAGAGAAGGCCGCCAGCGCGACGATGAGGGTCTCGCTGGGGACGACCATCGCGAAGCCGTCAACAAAGAAGAAGACGAGCAGAAGCGGGTAGATCCACCATTGTCCGGCCGCATCGAGCACGGTTTGACTAATAATCTCCATGCGGGCATCTCCCAGACAAAATAGAGGCGATGGAAATCGCTCTTCAGTGTCTCATGGCCCGGCGTCGGCTGTGACCCAGGCACGGTCCGATCCGAAGCGCCCGGGTTTGACGCCGCGGTGAAATCCGCCAATGAGCCCCACATCTCCTGCCACGCTCTGGGCGATGTTGGCTGGGGTTATCCTGCCCGGAAAGCGTGCAGCCCGGAATCAGAGAGTTCTCATCAACGCGGCGACCCACACGTGGCCCACTAATCCTTGGGGCCGGGCCAGGTTCTGCGGTAGCTGACCAACCGCGACAGGGCGTTATGTTTGAAGGCGCCTGCGTCCGTACCGCGTCACGGCGTAGTGCTTGTAGATGAAGGGCAGTGTGGCTTTCAGCAGCCCCATCGGGCCGGCCCCGGCGACATCCTTGAGCTCGGGTCCACCCTTGCTCAGAGTGCCGGTCTTGTCGAACAACTCGACGTCGATGGTCCGCATGCTCCTGGTCTTGCTCAACACCCCGGCCGCGGCTGCCGCTCGGCGCGTTGTCGGGGGTGCCCGGATTCACCAGGGTGGCAGGCGAGTCTGTACTGTTTGAGTGCTGGATTCACCAAGAAGATGGTGTCAGGCGCATCGGGGCGGTCGTTCGGTGGCCACGCCCGAAACCACGATACTAAGGAATAGAGAAACCCGATGAGTGATAAGGAAGAGATGCCCCGCATGTCAGAAGCGGTCCCGGTCACGGGTGCAGGCGGGCCCCAGATGCCGCTCGGTGCCCGGCGCCTTTTCATCATTGGATCCCTGGGCGTTCTCGCTGGAATAGTGGCAAGCCGTTTTTACTTCAGTGGCCTAGTCCTGGCCGTCGCAGGCATAGCGCTGCTGGGCGTGGCGCTTTCGTATCGGGACAAGAAACCATGGATGTCGCCGATCTCGTGGGTTGTCTGTGTCGCGGGCGGGCTGTGGACGGCTATCACTGCAGCTTATGGCTGGTCGATCAGCACGGAGGCGGATGCAGCGTCCTCGCATTCTGAGTTCGCCGGATGGTTGTTCACATCCGGATACGTCATGTTCGTTGTCATGGCAATTGGCGTCGCATCGGCGGTCGTAGTCAGGATCATTCGGCGGCGCCCCAAAGCCCATCCTTGAGCAACCATGACCGCCCCGTGTCCATGGACCTCATGGGCTGCGCCCCGCCGCTACTTGGTGGCCGACGACGGTCAAAGCCGGCCGCTTTGTCTTTGAATCAATGCGCCCACACGTTGCCGGCACGGTCAGGACGCCTGCAACGTGACTGCGGCTCCTTCGGGTTGCGCGCGCAGATAACCGGGGGAGCGGGGCGCCCCTGAGTGCTGCTGACCGGCCGCAGGGGGTGGATAGGTCTTTCCCCTGGGGCTAGGCACCCTCGCCGGAAGAGGGAGAAGTAACGACCGAGGCACGAATTTCGGGATGGTCCGGAGTCAGCTGGTTGAAATGAACCGACCCGCGCTTGCCTGGGCATGCGGACCACCGAGCAGGGCATCGAAACCGGCGCTTGTACCCTCGAACATGGCAGGAATCCCCAGATTTTGGATGTGCCTTTACGTGTTCGGGATGCCCACGTTTCGCTTTGAAACGGCAGTTTCAGCCTCAAAAGCCGGCTGCCATATATCCTTCCGGGCCCAGCGCGGGGGCCATCCCACGCACCGGATAGGGTGGACAAATGCGCCCGCTCCACAAAATTACCACCGTCAGTGGTCCCATCCGATGGTTCGGTCTTCCAGCAGCAGCGGCAATCCTGGTTGTGATCACAGCCTGCTCCCCAGTCGTGGACGTAACACCCGCGAAGGATGCGGCAAACCCCGCTTGTGCACCGATGATGGTGGCTCTTCCCGACGCTATCGGGGATGCCACCCTACGCAAGACCAACAGCCAGGCCACGTCCGCCTGGGGAGATCCATCCCGCGTGATCCTCCGCTGCGGTGTCAACGTACCTGGCCCCACAACTGACAGGTGCGTCAGCGTCAACGGCATCGACTGGGTTATCAAGGAAGGGGACCCGGTGTGGACACTGACCACCTTCGGCCGCGAGCCTGCTACGGAAATCCTGATGGATCCGGACAAGATCAGTTCGGCAACAGTCCTGGCCGATCTTGCCGATGCGGTTGGAAAGATCCCGGCAACAAGGAGGTGCCTCGGGCAGGAAGACACCAGATGAGGTAGGAAAGAGCCGCCACAGTGCGTCCCACAGACCTCGCCAAGCATGCAGATCCGGCCAAACGCACCCCTCCCTCGCGGTGACTCCGGTCAATGACCGTGAAGGGCCGGACCGTAGCGGCTTCGGTCCTGGGTTCCCAGTTGGCTGTGCAGCATGCGGCTACGGCTGGCGAATTCTACGCGCGCTGCGCTGGACCCGGCGCCAAGAAACTTCAGGGTGCTGAAGTTTCGGGTTCACCGGTGTGCCACAGCGTGAACTGCGTTTATGCCGAAGTCGTCGGGGCGGAGCAGGGCCAGGACGATCAATCAACTGGCACTCAGGGGCTACCTGGTCACGCTCGACTTCGCAGGCCGAGCCAAGGACTCACGACGAAGATTAATTTCGCGGTCAAGACCGGCAGTTTTTCCTGTACGGATTCGGTTGTGTTGCCGAATAAGAGAACGGCCCGGACCCAGGGTTCGGAAGGTCGCATCTGGTGTGGCTCGAGAAGTCCGCGCTGATGCCCATCGAAAACCGTGATCCCTTGGCGGTCCGAATTCTTGGGTGGGCGGATCCCGGTTCTCAATTGTGATGCTGGACTTCCTCGACCGGTCAACGGTGACCATCCATGGCGTCGAGGCGGCTGGTTCCCGCCGTTCCGTAAAAGGAGTTGGCACGGCAGGCGGGAACGGTGGACCCTTCCGTGCGGCGGCCGGCTCTTGCGGAATCGAAAGCGCGGCGGCTATGGAGACCTGTAGCCTTGTTGGAAGAAGAAGTCGCACTGATGTGCGTGGTGTGACGGCGCACAGTCAAGGAGAATCCATATGGCCGGATCTGAAAACCCCCGCAGGACCATGGAATCCCCGCGAGACGCTCCCGGGATTCCGCCACAACCGCTGGCGGGAGGCCAGGAAACCGCCGGCGACATCACCGGCCGCCCCGGGGATCCGGTCCGCCCAGCGACAGCCGGGCCGGGCATCGGGGGATCAACCAGCGACTTGCCCACCAGCGCAGACAGCGCACCTTCGAGGGGGCACGCGGCCGTCCCAGGATCCCTGTTCCGACGATTCCTTCAGGTCCTTGTGGCGGTGTTCTTCCCGGTGATTGTGGTCGCCGGTGCCGTCCGGGCTGTGACTTCGCCGTTGTTCCTCTGGGTCGAATACCAGCGCCCCGGATTTCCGGCTGACAGCTTCGGCTTTTCCACCGAAGAACGCCTGATCTACGGCTCTTACACACTCGATTATGTTCTGAACCTCGCCCCGGCCGGATACCTCGGCAGACTCGTGAACGCAGAGGGCGGAAGGTTGTTCCTTGAAAGCGAAGTGGGACACATGGCGGACGTCAAGGGTGTCCTCTCGGTCTCCTTCCTCGTGGCGTTCGTGATGCTTCTGGCCGCTGTAGCCTCGTGCGTGTACCTCGCCCGCAAGTATCACGGAGCGGTCCGAAGGGCCCTGTTCTCCGGGGCGGCGCTGACGCTGGCCCTGATCGTGGCGCTGACGGTTTTTGCGGTCCTGGCCTGGGAAGCTTTCTTTACTCAGATCCATGCGTTGTTCTTCGCCGCCGGTACCTGGACGTTCCGGGTAGATGACACGCTGATCAGGCTGTTTCCCGAACAGTTCTGGACCGACGCGGCGATGACGATCGCCGCCCTCGTGTTCCTCGTCACCACGCTCACTGTTGCCTTCGGCTGGCCCGTCCGGCGGCCACGACTTCCCGAGGACGGCAACAGAGGCATGACAGCGCATGCCCGGTGAACTTGTCCGGCCGGCATCCTGTTCAGACTGGGTGAACTGGCACGGAGATACCTCTGAATCGCAACGTCAACGGACAAGGCCTCGAAAGACACGAGCCCAGCCAAACTTTCCACCACCCATCAGACCCGATGCCGGCCGATTGCTGCCATCGCTCCGGCCTCTTTATGAACCCTCTGCTGCCAGCCGATACCCGTACACCGGTCAGGATTTTAGAAACCCTGCACTCAGCTGGCGTGCGCTTTGACGATGGCGCCCAGCGTCTGTTGATGTCTTGAAGGAAATTTTCATGAACAAGAAGTACATGACCATCCCGGCCGCTGCGATCGCCGCAGCCATCGCGCTGGCTGGCTGCTCAGATGGCTCCGGCGGCAGCATGCCCGGCATGAACCATGGCGGCTCCGCCATGTCATCCGGTTCCGCATCTGCGGCCACCTCCCCGCCGGCCACGGCGCCGGCAGCTGCCGTCCCGGATCAGGTCAGAGGACCCAATGATGAGAACGCGCCCCTGGTCGCGGGGATCGCGGCCGCGCTGCTGGCACTGGGCGGGGGCATCTTCTACGTGGCGCAGCGCCGGGCCAGAAACTCAGGTGCCTGAGGCCGGCCGTCGGCGGTCGAAAACGGATCATTCCTGATTCTTTCCGGGAAAGCGGACCGGGTTAGCCGTCGAGGCAAGGACCGCCCCCAGATCGAAGAGCGGCGAGGAGTAGTCCAAGCGGCAGCGGGTTCGCCGGTGCAGCGTACGTCTGCACCTTCGCTGGCTGGTCCGACGCGGCGTTCATCATCAATATATCGGGGTTGAACTCAACAGCGCCGGGCAGATTGTCAGCAAATTCGCCCAGGTCCACGCAGGCACCCGCGTCCCCAAGTGCGGGGACGCCTTTGTCCAAACCCCTGACGACCCTCAAGCGCGGCCTTCCCGTACCAGACCGGATCTCGATGCATCGGCTAAACCCACGAACGTACTGTTTCCAGCACGGCCCCAAAAGCCCGTTGACCGATACGCCGCCCAGCGGTATACCTTGGCGGTGTTGGCAGAGCCAGGCGAAGACCCGTCCCTTCCGGAAGCCAACAGAGGAGGTCCTTCATGAAGGTGCGGTCCAGCAGCGAGTCCTCGTCGTCCGCTCAGCACAGCGGCGCCGTGCCAGGGCGGGCGGTGCCCACACTGGTGGCCGAGGATCTGGTCACATCGGTTCTTGGTCTTCTGATTGTGACCGCCGTATACCTGGATGGGCGTGCCCATGTTCTTGGCCTGCCTGATTCCTTCTTCACTCCATGGCATGCCTTCCTGTATGGGGGCCTGTTGATGCTCGTGGGATGGCTGGCCGTGCTTGGCAGGCGCGCGGCCGCTCGCCAGCGAGTGGCCCGCCTGGCCGTTGTTCCCGCCGGCTATGGGCACGCCGTTGCGGGCGCCGCCGTCTTTGGCGTGGGAGGCATCTCCGACATGGTCTGGCACCAGCTTTTCGGTGTGGAGTTCGGAATCGACGCCCTGCTCAGTCCCACGCATCTGGTCTTGTTCGCCGGGGGCGCCTTGTTGTTCTCCGGACCCATCAGGGCTTCCCGGCTGCGGGCCGGTTCATCCTCACGGCTGACGGGAGTTCCTGTCCTGCTCGCCGTAACGGCGATAACCGCCGTCGCCGCTTTCGCCCTCAGCTACCTGTCCGGGTTTCTGGCGGACCAGGCGACCATGGCCATATCACATGCCCCCGAAGGAACAGCTGAACACATAACGGGAGAGGCGATCGCGTCCGCCGGTCTTGCCAGCTACCTCGTGACGTCGCTGGTCATCGTGGTTCCCCTGGCGCTCCTGATTCGTTTCGGACTGGCCGTCCCGGGAACAGTGACCTTCCTCGTCACATCACTTGCCCTCTTGGCCTCCGTCCTGGCGGACTTCCCCAACCCCGGCGTCATCATGGCCGCCGCGGCCGCGGGCGCGGGCGCTGACCTCGCGCTTGCAGGTTTGGGTGGGCTTGGTGCCTCTGTGCGGGTTCGGGAACTCGTAATGGCACCCCTGCTGCCTCTGCTGCTCTGGCCGGGACAGCTTGTTGCGGTGGCCGCCGCAGAACCCGTTCTGTGGTCTCCGGAGATGGTTACAGGAGTAGTGATCGTCTCAGCGGGGGTGTCCTTCGCCGCCGTCTTCGTCCTTGGAATGACATCGTCGAATGTGGCCAGGTCACCGGAGTAAGCAGTTCTGGCAAGGAGCCAGCGGCACCGAATATCCGGGGCGCTGTTGAAGGACAGTCCGTAAAGATCCGGTCTCGATGGCGGTTCCGCATACCTGGATGCGGTGGGGGTGCCCGGGATCGGCGCACCGTATCTACGCTGAAGCATGCGCAGGATTTGGCTGGCCACAGCTTTGCTGGCCGCGGCATGCGTGTCACCGGTCACGTCATGCCCTGCGATTGCCCAGGCCCCTGTGGTGACGGTGACTGTCCTGCAAAGCTATGTCCCGGCGGTGCGCATTGTCCACCTGAAGGCATGCCAGTCCGGGGTGTGCAAGGAGGGTGACCTGGCGCTGGCTGCCGGCACCAAGCCCGTGAACGAAGGCTGCGAGGGCCCTGATGCCGTGTGCCCTCCGACCGCGTCTCCCGACGGGACACTCTATGGCCACCTTTGGCTGGATCTGATCACGGAGGATCCTATTGACGCCACGGTGTCGGGTGTCGGCGCCGATGGGTCACCGTTGCCCGTCCGCACGATTACCTTCACGCCCAAGCTCACGCAGTGCCCAAAGTTCATCACCGCAAACCTTCTCCTGGACGCCGACGGCGTGCGTCAGGCCTGAGCCGCACCCACTGAGCATCCGACCACGTTGAGAACGATTCCGGCACCGATCAGGACCATGGCACCAAGACCAGGCCTTGCGGGAGGGGGTTCCGGTGGCCCAAAACTCATTCAACAAAACCGCAGCATACCGCTGGCCCGGTATCCGGAGAGGGCTACACAGTGTGCGCAGCCCTGGACCAGGACTGCCGTCATTGTCAGGGGTGTGCCCGTGGGCGCGGAGATAAGTGCCATCGTGCGGGCCTCGATCCCCCGACGCACGCAACCACCCCCCTCAGGCTCCCTTACGGCTTGGATCCGGTCACCAACAGTCACGTCCTGGTTCTGGCCGGAACGAAAACGTTGTGCATGCGAAAGATCTAAAACGGCCCGTTAGCTGGAGACAACCCAGATCGAAGCGGCCGCGGCCGATCCGAGATCGATTTCGTTTCCGCTGTCCTCAACGCGGACGCTGGTGACGTCGGCGTAGGGGCGCTGGCCGAGGACGGTCAATCGTGTGTTTGGCCGGAGTCCAAGTTCGGAGAAGTATCGGAGCATGTCCGGGTTGGCGTCCGAGATCCTGGTGATGGTGACGCCGCGGACGGGGGTCACGGTGGTTAGCTGGCCGGCGGCCGGAAGATGGGGCTGACCGTCCGCAGTCGGGATCGGGTCACCGTGCGGGTCATGCGTGGGATGGCCGAGGTGGGCGTCGATTCTCTCGATCAGGGCGTCCGACACCGCGTGCTCGAGCACTTCGGCCTCGTCATGGACTTCATCCCAGCCATAGTGGAGCACCTCGACCAGGAACGTCTCCAGCAGCCGGTGCCTACGGACCATGGTGAGTGCATGCTCCCGTCCGAGATCGGTCAGTTCGATGCTGCCGTAGGGGGCGTGGGAGAGGAGTCCCTGCCGGGCCAGTTTCCGGATTCCGTCGGAGACCGTGGGCGGGGTCACCCCCAAGCGCTCGGCCATGACCCTAATGGTGATCGGCGTGGCGGACCATTCGGTGGCGGTCCAGATCAGCTTGAGGTAGTCCTGGGCGGAATGGGTCAGGTCGGAAACAGGCATAACAGAGATTTTATCAACAAAACATGAATGTTAGACTTCTCAAACAATGATGTTTGAAGATGGAGGTCCTGTGGACGCCCTGAAATCGGCAAAGTCCAAAATGCCGAGCAGGCGGGCGATGCTGTCCGGTGCCGCCGCCTTTGCTGCCGTGCCCGCGCTGTCGGCCTTTACCGCACCGGAACCCAAAGGCCCGGGGGAAACCTCAGGTCCGGAAGGCATGAATCACGGCGCCATGCAGCCACCGGCCGCCAACAAGCCTGCGAACGCAGGCACCCCGGCATCGGTGGCGATGACACAGGCCGGGCATGCCGGATTCCCCACCGGATCGGTGCCCGTGGAGCGGGCAGGGATTGACCCTTCGTCCATCCTGCGGGACTTTGACCGCGGCAAAACCAGCACCCTGCCGGACGGGCGGACCCTGCGGGAGTGGGACATCGTGGCGGTGGACAAGGATTTCGAGATCGCTCCGGGGGTGACGTTTCCGGGCTGGAGCTATAACGGCCGGATCCCCGGACCCTCGCTCTGGGCCCGGGAAGGCGATGCGCTGCGGATCAACTTCACCAACGCAGGGGCGCACCCGCACACGATGCATTTCCACGGTGTCCACAGGGCCGAAATGGACGGCACTCCGGGAATCGGCCCAGGGTCCATTTCCCCTGGGCAGAGCTTCACTTACGAGTTCAATGCGACCCCGTTTGGCACGCACCTGTACCACTGCCACCAGTCACCGCTGGCCCCGCATATCGCCAAAGGCCTCTACGGGGCCTTCATTATCGAACCCAAGGAGGGCCGGCCCAAGGCCGATGACGAGATGGTGATGGTCATGAACGGCTACAACACCGACGGCGGGGACGACAACGAGTTCTACTCCGTCAACGGCTTGCCCTTCCACTTCATGGACTACCCGGTCCAGGTCAAACAGAACGAACTCGTGCGGATCCACCTGATCAACGTGCTGGAATACGACCCGATCAACTCGTTCCACGTCCACGGGAACTTCTTCCATTACTACCCCACCGGGACCATGCTGACACCGAGCGAATACACGGACACCATCTCCCAGGTTCAGGGCCAGCGCGGCATGCTTGAGCTGCGCTTCCCGTATCCGGGCAAGTACATGTTCCACGCGCACAAGACCGAATTCGCCGAACTGGGCTGGATGGGCTTCTTCGAGGTGAGCGCATCATGACACGCACGCACACCACACCCGCCGCACCGGCATCAACGTCAGCGTCGGCATCCAGGTCAACAGATCAGACAGTCGTCCGGCGGCCGAAACCCCGGTGGCTGCTCGGTCTCGGACCCCTGGTCCTGATAGCCGTCCTCCTGGGCCTGTTTTCCCTGCTGAACGGCCCGGGCCTGTCCCGGCTCGGCCAGGGAGTTCCACCCAAGGAAGAAGTGGCGGTGGAGGACGTCCGGCTGACCCCGGGCCAGATCATCATCACTGTCCGCAACGAAGGCCCGGACCCGGTGGCCATCGCCCAGGTCGACGTCTCGGACTACTACGCAGCCTTCACCCAGACCACCGAGACCATGGCCCCGCTGCAGACCAGCACCATCACCGTCAGCTACCACTGGGTGGACGGGGACCCCTACGAGATCGCCCTGGTGACCTCCATCGGGGGCAAGATCCCCGCCGCCATCGACGCCGCCGCGCTGAGCCCCGAACGCGACGGCTCCTTTTTCGGCCTGATGGCACTGCTCGGCGTCTACGTCGGAGTCATTCCGGTGGCGCTGGGAATGCTCTGGATGCCTTTCGTCCGGCGCTCCTCCGCCGCCTGGGTGCGCGGACTGCTCGGCGTCACCGTCGGGCTGCTGGCCTTCCTGACCTTCGACGCCACCCTTGAGGCCTTTGATCTCGTCGCCGGCACCAGCGCCTTCGGCGGACCCCTCGTCGTGATCCTGGGGGCGCTGCTGTCCTACCTGGTGCTGGAGGCGACCGACGCCTGGATGCGCCGGCACCAGGACCTGCACACCACAGGGGAGCCCGCCGCACTTTCGCCGCGCAGGCTGGCCCTGCTGATCGCCGTCGGCATCGGGCTGCACAACCTCGGAGAGGGCCTCGCCATCGGCTCGGCCTACGCCGTGGGCTCCTTGGCCCTGGGCGCCTCCCTGATCATCGGCTTCGCCATCCACAACACCACCGAAGGCCTTGCCATCGTCACCCCCATGGCCCGAACAAGACCCTCCCTTGCCCGCCTCGCCGTCCTGGGCCTGATCGCCGGCGCCCCTGCCGTGCTCGGGGCACTGATCGGCTCCACCGTGTACCAGCCCACCCTGGGCGCATTCCTCCTCGGTCTCGGCGCCGGGGCCGTCGGCCAGGTCGCTGTCAAGCTCCTGCCAATGCTCAAGGACCCCGAAGGAAAGACCTTCACGCCGCTGACCGCCGGGGGAATCGTGGCAGGCCTGGCCGTCATGTTCGGCACCGGCCTGCTCGTCGTGGCCTGAAACCGGCCAAATCCGTGCCGGCGGAGGCCTGTGCCATGCCACCTGACCATGGCAGCCGTTGAGACAGTAGGGATCCATCCCGCCGGTCCCGACCTGTTCGATCAGGTTGTTGTCCTGATGGATCAAGCTGGCGCGGGATAATGAGGCCATGGCCAAGACTCCCGCCCAGCGCATCAAAAAACACGGCAGCAAAGCCACGGTCCCCGCCCACCAACTGCCTCCTGTGATCAACTCCACAACCAGCCGGTCGCCGCAAAAGGCGCAAGGTAACAGCAACCTGATCGTTGTTGCCGGCGTCGTAGCCAGCCTTTTCTTGTTCTGGTACCTGCACTTGCTCACGCTGAACCAGATGACGCAGTTGTCCGGCGGTCTCGCGATGCCGGATTCCCTTGTGGGCGGCTTTTCCACCGAGTATGTTGGGCAGCTGCGCGCTGCCATGGACGATGACGCCCGCGGGCAGCTCGGCTACGTCCACAAAACCGCGGGGACGCTGTTTCCTCTCATTTTCGGCTTCAGTTGGCTCCTGCTGATCGGCACGAACGTGGCCGTCAAGACCGTGCGTTGGGCGTTGTGGATGGCGCCGATACTCTTCGTCATCATCCGACTGTGGGCCAACGCTGCCGTTGACGCCGCCCTTGCTCCTGCCACGCCCGATGCCAGCGCGGTGGCTGCGGCGTCAGCCCTCACGGTCGGGGGCTGGGTGCTTCTCATCCTGAGCCTGATGGCGGGAGGGGCGGCGGTGTTCCTGGGACGCCGGGACGCCCGGCGGAAGCCCAGGCTGCCCTGACGATCCGCTGTTCCCACCGGAGAATGCGAAGGTTTCCACCCGAACGAACTGCGGGTGAAGTCAGTATTGCCGGTCTCATGTGGTTCGGACGGGCCCTTCTGGCAAATGAAAGAATCAAGTCCGACGTCAGAGCTTCCGCAGCCGCCGCCACATGGGGCAAAGGCGGCAGACGGCATCAAAGGCGACGGGCCGATAGTGGTCAAGGCCAAATGATGGCGTTCCGAATCCTTAACCATATTTAAGCGACGATGAGCAGCACGGGATGGGCGAGACCCCGACTCCTCCAGTTGCGCTGACCCGGCGCACGTAATGCCGTGACGCCCCTTCCGCAAAGCTAACGGAACGATTACGGTCCGATTAGTCAGCTATAGTGGAGCCTGAAGCATCGATACCAAAGCGTTACCTGATCCGGAGCCAAGCTCTGCCAGCGGATCAGGTGCACGAGTCACCAACTGGCAGAGGCGGAGGAACCATAACCGGCAGTCGCAGGACTGCCTTGGGGTGAAGTCCGTCAGCAGCAAGCCCTCATCCAGCTAAAAATCCTTCCGGGGACATCTCTGCGCAGAGTGCTTGTTACGGCGGACCGGGTCTTTGAACTCTCTGACCCGAATCCGACAGCTAACTTCGCAGGCTTACCCGGAGAGGAAAAAATCTTGGCCAGGCAATACTCCAGGGGCCGCCGACGCGCGACAGGCCCCGCTTCGGCGCGCCGGGCGACCGAGGTGTTTACCGCGGACAGGCCCCGCGATCCGCAGCGAGAAGCACGCCGTCGCCGGGGACCCTTCCGCCAGATCACTGATTTCGCCGCCTCCAGCGGTATCGGCCAGAAGGGCGGCATCGCGTTGGCAGCAACGGGCCTGGCACTCACCGTGACTGTTCCGGTGACCGGCCCTGTGATGGCCGCCCAGGAACCCGTTCAGGCCGCGTCCGCCGTTTCCGCCGCCCCACAGCCTGAAATTTCCGCGGCGCCGGGAGCTCGAATCGACTTCAGCCGCTCCCCGGTAGCCACGAAGGCGGACCCGGACGGCAAGTTGAAACAACTGCTCAGTGCCCAGTCGGCCGGTGCCCTCACCCGCGCAGCCTCCGCTGGAACTCTTGGCGCTCCGCTCGCTGCGATGACCACAGTTTCGCCGTTCGGGCTCCGGGTCAGTCCCATCACAGGCGGTTCAGGAGATTTCCATCGGGGACAGGACCTCGTCGCCCAGTGCGGCACTTCCGTCCTGGCCGCTGCCGCAGGCACCGTCACCTTCGCAAGTTGGGACCAGTATGGCGGAGGGAACCGCGTGGTCGTGGATCACGGCAACGGCCTGAAAACCACATACAACCACCTGTCTTCCTTCAACGTGACCAAGGGGCAGGCAGTATCCCGGGGAGACGTGGTGGCCTTCAGTGGGACCACGGGCGCCTCCACCGGCTGCCACCTCCACTTCGAGGTTGAAGTCAACGGGAAAGTTGTCGACCCCACCGGCTGGCTCTAAATTCAACTGATAGCGGGCTCCGCGCAAGCTTGCTCGCAGCGGCGGCCGGCTTCCATGCAGATACGCCAATGTGCTCGTGCATGCGATTCGCACTCGTCCGGGAGTCCGTGCAGACGGTCTGACAGGCTTTCAGGACGGCCCTGGTGATGTCCGATTTCGTAGCCGGTGTGCCGGGACAAGATATTCCCGGTAATGCCGCAGATGTAGGCGCTGCATATGGCCCAGTGCACTCGCTGCACGTCAGAGGTAGCCGGGATGGCCGTGCGCCTGAGCTGCCGGCACTCCTGACGCTGGAAGAAGTGGAAATGATCACTGAGTTCGGCGCAGTCCACGTTCCCGGAAAACCCGGGTCGTCCTGACGGCCACAGTCCGGGCTGGTGCGCGGCTCTACCGTGGAGCGTCGGGATCTGATGCGATCTCTGGCGCTGGCTCCTGGCGATGAGGGCAAAAGTTGCCGCTGATGCGAACGGAGAGATGCCCTGCAGCCGGACGGACTCCGGGCCGGGATCACCGAAGCTGGGGCGCTTTCGCACAGGACCTAGCGGTCCAACGCCGAGCCCGTGCCGAGCATCTTTCCGCCACGCCGATGACATGCTGGGCAGGGTCGGCCCGCTACCCGCCGCCTCCAGGCCTCGGGCCGAATTTCGTCACACGCTAATCATGTCCCCTGGAAGCTTCGCGTTTATACCGGCGATCGGTAGCGCAAGCGAGGGGATCCAGGCCGGCGCAGAAGTGAAAGATGCACGCCGCCATCTCTGATCTCCGAAGTACGGTCGAGGCCCGGTCCGGGGCGCGTCCGGTCACTCACCAAAGGTCATCGAAGCCGGGCTGGGCAGAACAGCTTACGCAGTGTCAGCAATCTGGAAATTGCCGGAGGCGGATGCGTCCGGGCCGCTGGATCGCCAAAAAGTTATGGTAAAAAGCCTAGGCGGCAGGAAGCGATTCGATAATGTTGATGAACCGGGTAGTGACGAGGGGTGATGGGTGATGGCTGTCGCTGCTCTCATCCTCACCGGAGTTTTTGCCCTGCTCGACGTCGCGCGCCACGTGATCCAGCGACGCAGCACGGGCGACGCCGGGATCCGGCAGTTCTCGGTCGGGCCTGGATCCCTGCAATGGTGGGCGCACTGGGGCATGGAATTCGGCACCCTGATCACGGGCGTGGCCGCGCCTATCGCAGACCTGACCGGACTCGCGCCGCTCGAGGTTCTGGACCACCCGGTGGCTCGCGGTGTCGGCACGGCACTTGCCGTGCTCGGCATCTTGGCTACCTTCGCCGCCCAACTTGCGATGGGAGCATCCTGGCGTATCGGTGTGGACGAAACCGAGCGAACCGTCCTGGTCACCTGGGGCCCGTTCCGGCTCGTCCGCAACCCGATCTTCAGTGCCGTGTTCCTGGCGTTCCTGGGCCTGACGCTGATGGTGCCCAACGTGGTCGCGGTCGCCGGGTTCGCCGCCATCCTTGTCGGCACCCAGATGCAGGTGCGGCGTGTCGAAGAGCCATACCTGCGCCGTACGCATGGCACCGCATATACCGACTACGCCTCACGGGTGGGCCGATTCCTACCCGGCATCGGACGGCTACGGTCTGATCAGCGGAATGAGCGTTGATGTCTGGCACGGGACGGCAGTCTGTAACCCCGGCAGGCAGCTGATGCCGTCCACCCGGGACCGCGCACCGCTTCAGCTGCCGACGCCACCCGCTACTTAGAGGAAAGCACCAGGGAAAAACACTGTTCCCGTGAAGGGCAACCGTGGCATCCGCGCACAAGAACCCGACCCTCATATGGTCGCCTCGGGATATGTAGCTGTCTTCGACAGGGACATCCTGCACGCCGGCCAACCGAACCTAGCCCCGCCCGCTGCGCTGGGCCAATGACAAGGACGGAAACCATGAGGAATGGGGCAGAATTCGCGCAGCACTTTGAGAAGCTCAAGGTAGGAAATCGCCTCTGCGGCAGCCGCCCCAACTGCAGATCTCCGGCTCTTTCAGGTCGACAAGACGCACCATCAGTCTCAGCAAACACTCGGGCCCCGGACATCACCCTGTTACCTTGCCGTTATACGTTGTTGAGGACCGATGCTTCCCCTCCCTAGAAGGAAATCATGGCCTTATCGTCTGACCTGTCCGATACCGTCGACCCTTCCGCCGTCGCGCCGCCCCCGGGCGCTCCACACAGGGGCGCGGCCCCGCGCGGGAGGAGGACGTTCCTACACGGCTTCAGGGACGATGCCCCGGCCTCGCTGGTTGTCTTCCTGGTGGCGCTGCCGCTGTCCCTGGGCATCGCCGCGGCCTCCGGAGCTCCGGTCATGGCCGGTCTCATCGCTGCTGCGGTCGGTGGGATCGTTGCCGGCGCCCTGGGAGGCTCGCCGCTTCAGGTGAGCGGGCCGGCGGCCGGCCTGACGGTCGTCGTTGCCGGACTCGTGGACGAGTTCGGCTGGGCCGCGACTTGCGCGATCACGGCCGCCGCTGGTGTGGTGCAGCTGCTGCTGGGCTTCAGCCGGGTGGGGCGGGTGGCACTGGCCGTCTCCCCGGTGGTCGTCCGGGCGATGCTCGCCGGGATCGGCGTCACCATTGTCCTGCAGCAGCTCCAGGTCCTGCTAGGCTCCAAGCCAGCAGGGTCACCGCTGGAAAACCTTGCCCGGCTTCCCGAGGCGATCACAAATGTGGAGCTGCACTCGGCGGTGCTCGGCCTGCTGGTCATCGGGCTGCTCGTTGCATGGAAGCACCTGCCGCAGGCCGTACGGAAGGTCCCCGGCCCTTTGGTGGCCGTCGTCGCCGGCACCGCAGTCTCGACAGCGTTCGCGCCCGGGATTGAACGGATCACCTTCTCCGGGTCCGTGTTCGATGCCGTGGCATTGCCGGAGCTGCCCGAGGGGAGTTGGGCGACGGCGGGCATGGCGGTCATTTCGGTGGCGCTCATTGCCAGCATCGAATCGCTGCTGTCCGCGGTAGCCGTGGACAAGATGCACACCGGTCCCCGCACCGACCTCAACCGGGAACTCGTGGGCCAGGGCTCGGCAAACCTTGTGTCCGGGATGCTCGGCGGCCTCCCCGTGACCGGGGTGATCGTTCGCAGCGCAACCAATGTGGAGGCCGGCGCCAGGACGCGGAAGTCCGCCGTGCTGCACGGTGTCTGGGTCTTGCTGTTCTCCGCCCTGTTCGCCGGACTGATCCAATTGATCCCGCTGGCCGTGCTGGCCGGGCTACTGATCGTGATCGGCGCCCGCCTGATCAAGATCGCGGACATCAGGACCAGCCTGCGCACCGGAGAGATCTGGGTCTACGCCGTGACGCTTTTGTGCGTCATCTTTCTCAACCTCCTGGAAGGCGTCATGATCGGACTGGGCTTCGCCGCCGTGCTCGTGTTGTGGCGTGTCCTTCGCGCCACCATCCATGTCCTGCCGCCCAAGCCGGGCCCTGACGGTATCTGGCGCGTCGGAATCGCCGGTTCCTGCAGTTTTTTTGCGTTGCCCCGGTTGAACCGCGTGCTGCACTCGATCCCCGAAGGCATGGACGTGCTGGTGGAGCTCGGCGCGGACTATCTCGACCATGCGTTCCACGAGGCCCTGCTCGCTTGGAAGAAACAGCACGCCGCGACCGGGGGCACGGTCCGTCTCGAGGAGTACGGAAATACTGTGTTCCGGGACGCGGCAGGCAACACTCCCCAACGTCAGGAGGCCCTGGAACTCCCGCTGCCGCCAAGGGCGAACTGGCAGTCCGGCGACGCGGACGACGTCGAGCAGTTGGGACTGCGGTCCATCCTCCTTGGCGTCGACAAATACCACCGCCGGCACGCGGACAAGGTACTCCCGCACGTGCAGGATCTCGCAGACGGCCAGAACCCAGACACCCTGTTCATCGCCTGCGTAGACTCACGGGTCAACCCCAACCTGATCACCAGCAGCGGCCCGGGCGACTTGCTCACCCTGCGCAACATCGGCAACGTGGTCTGCAACGACGGACAGGACACCTCCATCGAATCGGCCCTGTCATTCGCCGTCACCGGACTGGGCGTGGATTCCCTTGTGATCTGCGGCCACTCCAACTGCGGAGCCATGAAGGCCGTCATCGCAGATGCCGAATCCGGCACCGGGCCGGATGCCTCCGGCCTGGGCCAGGCCTTCAGCTCCTGGCTCGAACACGCCAGTCCCAGCCACCGTGCATACCTGGACGGGCATCCGGTGGCAGCCGCTGCAGCAGCTGCAGGCTTCGGACGCCTGGATCAGCTGGGGATGGTCAACGTGGCCGTGCAGTTGCGCAAACTGGAAGACCACCCGCTGGTGGGACCCGCACTGGCAGAAGGCCAACTGCAGGCCACGGGGCTCTTCTTCGACATCGCAACAGCCCGGGTGATCCTGGTCACCGCGGACGGAATCCAGCACCTCGACCAGCCAGCCGGGCAGTCCCTGAGGATTTAGCACCGTCCACGTCTCTTGGTCTGAGGACCCATAGGCCATCCCGCTCCCGGGATGGCCTATGGGTCCGGCGGCACGATTTTGGGCCCGGCCGGCGACCGGCACTCAGCCGATCCCTGATTTACACGTTCGATACCTGCACTACGGGCGACCCCACCGAAAACCGGCGAGAGAACAAGCCGTTTCGGCCGCGTTCTGCATCGCTTCGCATCGCATCGGGCAGCCTGCCAATTACCTGAGCTGAACACGTTCTCGGCTGGCGCGTGCTGAACGACCGAGGGTTTGGCGGACTACGGGACGGGTACGGGGACCCTTCGGGCGCCCAAATCCGTTCGTCGGGCAACCCAAAAGCCGCCCGTCGGCAGTACGGAATCTACAAGAACAATGGCCAGTACCCGGCCGGTCCACTGATTTTTCCGCCACAGGAACAGGGCCAGAAGTACGTAGGCGACGAACAGCGCACCGTGCACAGGGCCCAAGAGTTGAACTCCGCCCGCCTGCCCTATCCCGTACTTCACGATCGTTGCCAGGATAAGCAGCAGCCATGACGCAGCTTCAGCCACGGCCAACACTCGGAATACACGCAGAAAGTCCATGGGACCAAAAGTTAGCAGCATTGGCTGGGAGAATGCCGGGGAGCGTTCTGATCCGATCCGCCAGCATGACCCGTACCACTGCCGCGTCAAAGTCCGGGACTACCTGCCCGCGGGCTCCGGCGGAAGTATGGCCTACCGTGACCATCGGGCGGCCGCTTCGCGTTACGGCGCCGGGGCGGTTCGCTGTAACGGGTAATACAAGTCGGTGCACGAAGCCATCACCTGAGCTGTGATGGCGCCCTTGCCGCAAGCTGACGCCTGGCGCTTCGCCGCACCCAGGTTAGGCGCCTCGTCGCTGGGTCGCCAGGGGTGGCTTTCAGCGGCTGTTGGCCGGCGCACGGTTTGCGTATTACTATGAGCCTTAGTAGACGAGGAAGACGGCGGCGCCAATGCGCTCCTGGACAAGGATATCTACCGTCGGCGACGACGCTTCGTTGCTTTCGGTCGTAGCTTCAACAGGCACCGCGCTTGCTGTCGGCACGGGGCGGATGCACGAGCAGATGACGTACGGCATGCCGGACATGGCCGGCGGCCGACCGGAAGCCCTCAGACACGTACCTGAGAATTATGGAGGCTTACTATGAGTGAAGTGCTTCTTCCCTTGGCTCTGCTGGCATGCCCGCTGACCATGGGGCTGATGATGTGGTTCATGATGCGTGGTGGTAAAGACAGCTTGGAGCCGTCCCCGCCAGCTGACAACGACGCCGAACTGGCAGAACTCCGTGCCCAAGTTGACCAACTGCGCGCGGCCCAGCGGGAAGCCGCAGACACCACCGTGGAGCCGCCTGCCACAGCTGACGGATTCCGATGAGCGGGCTTGTGCTCGCCGCGGCGGTCCTTGTGGCATCGCTGGCCCTGACGTACTTCTTCTGTCTGCGTCCGATGCGCCGGGGCCGGTGCGCCATGGCGCCCAAGGCCCAGGCCGACGGACATTTCGCCGCTCCGGTGGATCGCGAGGCTGAAATCGCCCGCCTGCGCGACGAGATCGCGGCGCTGCATGCGGCAACCCCGACCCGCGAATCCCGCTGACCGCCATAGTGACCTGACGGCGGAAGACCGAAGCCCGGCAACGGCTGACTTATCTGGTGCTGCCGCCGCGGTCTGCCTCTGCCCGCACACCATTCGACCCGGACAGGCCATCCATCCGGCATCTGCCCCAAACTGCAAGGATCAATACGTGCCTACTGCATCCAAACCCACTGCCATCAAAAAACCCCAGCCGAAAACTTCCAAATCCGGGCGCAGGATCAGCCGACGATGGGTGGCCATCGCCACCGCCGCGGTGATCGCTCTCGGCGCCGGGATAGGTTTCTTCCTGGCCACGAGCGGTGGGTCCAGGGACGGGACTGCGGCCGCTATCAAACCGTACGTTGGTGGGGACCTGCACGTGCTGACAGCCCTCGGGGACCGGCTTTATGTCGGCGGGCACGACGGCGGGGCTGTCTCCGCCGACAACGGCAGGACCTGGACTCAGCTGGCCTCGTTGAAGAGTGCGGATCCGATGGGTGCGGCAGCCAGCGGCGATACGACGCTTATCGGGGGGCACCCCGGCCTGTTCCGGTCCACGGACGGGACCTCCTTCAGCAAGGTCACGGGCCAGGGCGGGCTGGGGGATGTCCACGCCCTTGGCGGTGCCGGAGGCACCGTCTACGCCGGAACCGCGGCGCGGGGGTTGCTGGCCAGCAACGACGGCGGTGGGAGCTGGGAGGCCCGTAACGCCGAGGCCGGCAGGATGTTCATGGGCGTGATCCTGGTCGACCCCGCTGACCCGCAACGGCTGATCGCCCCCGATATGTCGGCCGGCCTTGTGGCCAGCGCCGACGGCGGCGTTACCTGGAAGCCGCTGGGCGGTCCGGGCGGGGCGATGGCAGCCGCATGGGACCCGACCAACACCCAGCGGCTGCTTGCCGTCGGCATGGCCGAAAGCGCCCTGAGCAGCGACGGCGGCAAAACCTGGACCCCCCTGACGGTGCCCCAGGGCGCAGCCGCAGCGACGTTCTCCCCGGACGGCACAACAATCTATGCCGCGGCGCCCGAAGGCACGACCGCTGCCGTCTTCGCCAGTACCGACCAGGGACAGACCTGGAAGGCTCTGAACTGAGTCCCGACCGGCCAACGTACGGACGCTGCTTTAGAGCTGCTGGTTGTGGATGCAGGACCGGGCCTGTAGCCCACTTCAGCTGTCCTGTCCGCCGAGTCCTCAGCGTTAGGGGCCTGGGGGATTACTATGGAACATAGTTGAGTCCGGCCGCTCCGGCCGGACACGGAGAGGCGCGGGTTGTGGCACGTCAGCTAGGGGAACTGGAACAGCTGGTCATGGACCGGATATGGTCCCGGGACCATCCCGTTGCCGTGCGCGAGGTCCTCGAAGACCTGCAGCGCGAACGGGTCCTGGCCTACACGACAGTGATGACCGTGATGGACAACCTGCGCCGCAAGGGCGTGCTGACGCGGAAAAAGGCCGGACGGGCCTTCCTTTACCGCCCTGCGCAGACCCGAGAACAGCACGCGGCCGCCTTCATGGGCGAGGTCCTGGCCGGCAGCCGTGACCGGCAAGTGACGCTGCTGCACTTCCTGGAACAGATACCCGCGCATGAGGCGGCCCGACTGCGCGAGGCGCTGGACGCGCGCCGTCCGGAAGGGAACGAGGCCAGCCGATGATTGCTCCGGTGATGCTGATTCTTCTTGGGCTGATGCTGGCGCTGCTGGGCCCTGTCGTGCTGCGGCGGAGCAGCTGGCTGGAGCGGTGCCCGCGAATAGGCATTGCCGCCTGGCAGGCTCTGAGCTTTTCGCTGGTGTCCACGGTCATACTCGCCGGTGCGGCGGTGGCAGTTCCGGTGGTGCCGTGGACCACGGATCTGGCGGAACTCGTCCGGGCCTGCGCGATGGCACTGGTTGAGCAGTATTCCACTCCGGGCGGCGCCGTCGTGAGTACTACCGGCGTCCTCGCCGTTCTCGCCGTGCTTGCCAGGGTCGGATACAGCGCGGCCAGGGGCCTGAGAGCCGCAGCCAGTACCAGAAGCCGGCAGCTGCAGTCCCTGGCGTTGATCGCCCGTCCCCACCGTGACGTGGACGCGCTTGTGGTCGAACATCAGGCTGCGGCCGCGTACTGCCTTCCCGGCCGGGGCGGCAGGATTGTTTTGACCAGCGCCGCCTTGGCGGCCCTGGACCGCGGTCAGCTCGACGCCGTGATGGCCCACGAACGGGCACACCTGAATGGACGCCACCATCTCATTCTTGCAGCGGCCGATGCCCTGCGTCATGCCTTCCCGGGCGTGGCGGCCTTCCGCGAGGCCCGGAGCGCCCTGGGGCGGCTGGTGGAGATGCTGGCCGACGACAACGCCGCCCGGTGCGCCGACCGCCTGACAGTGGCCACGGCCCTGGTTCGGATGGCGGAGCACGGCGCGACCCCCGCGGCAGCGCTCGGAGCCGGGGACGAATCCGCGCTGAGCCGCGTCCGGCGTCTCGTCGCACCTGCCCGGCCACTGGGGGCAGGGCAGACCGTTGTCGCAACGCTGGCAACCGGGGCATTGCTGGCCCTGCCGATGTTCTTCGCGGTCGTCCCCGCGTCCGCGGCCGGCGCGATGCCGCCCTGCCCTGCCGATGGCATCGCAAGAGCGACTTGACCTGGACCGGTTATGCTTTCCCCGCGTTTAGGCGGGGCCCGGCAATCCCGAAGCGCGTGCCGACCTACGCGACTGGCACGCCTCGGCGCGGGCACTAAGAGATGCAGCACATAGAAGAGACGGTGTGCTCAACCACATCGACTACGAAATCGTCCTCGCAACCGGGTTCGGGCTCAACACGCTGAAGCCGGTCGACGGGATCCTCCGCGGCTACTTCGGGCGGCTAACCTCCCAAACGTCCGGCTCCGGCGTGCTGGTCGACGCCATCACCCTGCTGCGCCTCGTGCGGGCGACGTTGCCGCGAGGCGGGACCACCATCACATCGAATGAAGCGGAAGCATGAGCTGCGTGCAAGCGCCCGGGATGAATGCGAAGGCGGGCCTGCTGGCAGCCGGCGCGATCCTCGCTCTCGGTCCCTGGGGCTTCACGCCGGAGGAGCTCCACGAAGTCTCCGGCCCTGGTCCGTTGATCTCGGAGATCCACCAAAAACTGAGCGCCGCCAAGCGGGAAGGACGCGGGCTCCCGGCTGTGCCGTCCGACGCGGAGCTGCGCGACCTCGAAGCAGGCATGAGGCATTTGGTCGACCTCGTGGAGTCTCCCGGCGGCTCCGATGGTACCCCTGGATGACCTATGTCGATCTTCGATTTCACAGCGCCTGCCCTAATCGACCACCCTGACTATCTCAAGGTGCGCCAAGCGCTGGACTATGTAACGATCGAGCGCTCGGGGCGGGCTTCGGCAGAAGATCGGGCACAAAGTGGCACCGTGGCCCTCCAAGGAGACCGGGCCTTGGACGCGACGCGCCTCGTGAGATTCATTCCGCGATCCGTGTCGTCGTCTGTGGCTTGTGCCGGGCCGCTATCGATGGCGAAACGCTCCGTGGCTGCGGTGCCGGGTCGTGCGCAAGGGCGGGCGGTTCCATCAGTGGCCCTCCTTCGGATGGTGTTTGGGGTGCGGGCGAGCGGGACGACGAGGACAGACCGGTGCTGGCGGTGGGTGAGATGGACCGCGACGGACTCGACCAGCGACTCCTCTGCGACGGTGTCTCTGCCAAGCTGGTTGACGACTGTGGCGGGATCGACGGGAGTGGTCCGCAGGCGCTCTGAGCCGGTCGCCGACATTCAGGCGGCAGCGAAATTGCTGCGTCGCGGGTGGGTTCCCGTGAGCGCAGCCACCTCGCCACCGCCCTCTCCGATCAGGGTTAGCGGGACGGCGAGGCTGAAGGTGCCGGCCTCGCTGCCGTAGTTGGTGGGCTTGAGGGCTGGTTCCTGATCATCGTCTCGGGCGGTTCGGGAAACGCTTCCGTGGAGTACAGGCCGGCGACCTGAGACATGTAATTTGCCCACTGTGGGCCAGCGATCATGTACCCGTCGATGCCTTTGTAGAACTTGCCGTTGATGCTTACGTTTTGTCCTGCGTTGTTGTCCCTCCAGCGCGTCCCCGAAGAAGGAGGCTGTAGCAAGTCCTCGAGTGTAACCCACCACCCAGGTGGCGCCGTTGTTGTTTGAAGTACCCGTTTTAGCGGCGGCCGGTGTTCCGGCGGGGATCTTAGGTGTGATGTATACCCCCGAGCCTCGTTTGAGGACATCTTGAAGCACGTAGTTCACGCCCTTGGCGACGTCCGGTTTGAGGGCCTCGCGGCAGGTGGTTCCCGGGACGGGGAGTTCGCTTCCGTCGGCCTGCGTGATGCGAACCAGGGCTCGGGGTTCACAGTATTGCCCGTCGTTGGCGAATGTAGCGTAGGCGTTGGCCATGTTTAGAGGCGATACGCCGGTGCCTCCCAGGAGATTGCCGAGTTGATGAATGTTCACGGGCGTGCTGTCCAGGCCGTTGCGCACCCCCAGAGCGTCGACTACTTTCTGGATTCCGCAGAAGTCCAGTTGGGCTGCCGAGGCGAATGTGGCGGTGTTGATGGAGTTGTACAGCCCGTAATTCACTGGCATGGGCCGGTAGAACCCTTCCTCGGCGTTCTGGAGGTCGTCCGCGGCATCCAGACGGGCAGCTTTCTGGACCGTGCTGTAGGCGCCGGAAACCTTCCCGCACGTCGATTTCCATGGGAAGCCGACCGGGTAGACGCGTTTGGACGCATCCACTGTCACGGTGATGCTTTTGCCCTCGTTTAACCATTGGGCGAATATGAACGGTTTCATGGTGGATCCAGGTTGAAAGCCACCGGCCCCGTTAAGGTCGTTCCCGGCGGCGTCTTTGGCATCGACATTAAAGTTCAGCTGCGTGTCGAATTTCCCGTCCTGCGGCAGGTACACGGTGTTTTGGGCCATGGCCAGGATCTTCCCGGTTCCTGGCTGCACGGTGATAAGGGATGCGCCCCACTTGCCAAGGTTTGGCCCGGCAGTGGCATCGACTTGCTGTTGCGCCGCGTTCTGCAGCCTGCTGTCCAGAGTGGTATTGATCGTCAGGCCGCCCCGGTATAGCCTCCTTTCCCGTTCCGACACGTTGGAGCCGTAGGCCGGGTCGTTGAGCACCAACCGCGCAACGTAGTTGCAGAAGTACGGTGCCATTTGGGCGCCGGCGCAGCCTTGCCGGGAGGGTGTGAGCTGCAGGTCAGGTCCGGTCGCGACCGCGGCGTCGTACTCTGCCTGTTGTATTTTCCCTTGCGCGAGCATGTTGCCCAGGACCTGGTTCCGGCGGGCGATGGATTTGTCCGGGTTTACGGCTGGATCGTAGAAACTCGGGCTGTTCACCAACCCGGCAAGGAGGGCGGCCTGCGGCAGGGTTAATTCCTTCGCGGTCGTGTTGAAGTAATACCGGGCCGCAGCTTCGGCGCCGTAGGCGTCCCGGTTGAAGAACACAATGTTCAGGTACCCCTCAAGGATCTGTTCCTTGGAGAACTTTTTCTCCAGGGCGATGGCCAGCTTCATCTCCCGCAGTTTGTCGCCAATTTCCTTTTGCCCGTTGAGGACTATTTCGGATTCGCGGCCCGAAGAAGCAAGGGATTCGTTGATGACGTTGGTGACATACTGCTGGGTCAGCGTGGAGGCGCCCTGCCGGGCGCCGGTGGTCAGGTTGCGTGCCAGGGCACGCAGGATACCCTGCCCGTCGACTCCGCCGTGCTCGAAAAACCGGCTGTCTTCAATCGCCACGATGGCGTCCTTGAGGTACGGAGACATCTCATCCAGCGGAACGCTGGAGCGGTTCTCCGCGTAAAAAGTGGCGATGATCTGTCCGTCCGAGGCCAGGACCTTGGTGGATTGTGAAGGAGGTTCGACCGCCAGTTCGGCCGGCAGACTAGCGAACAGCGCATTGGAGCCGCTCAGAGCCGCCCCTGCCACCGCTGCCCCGGGCACCAACAAACCAGCAACCAGGACGCCCGCCAGAACGCAAACCCAGCAGCTTCCCCGGCCCAGTTGCACGCGTGCCGGACCACCGCCCAGCCGGTGGAATATCGCTCATAACATTTCCCTTCTACAGTTCTGATGCTTGCTGAAATCAACCCGGTCTTCGGCGCCCGGTACTGTCACGCGCACGGCTTGTGCCCGGCTACCTGATCTGGTCCGCCGGCAGGGCACTGTAGGCCGGGACGGAACCCGAATGTCGGGTATGTGGCGGATGGGGTCCTGAAGACGCGGAGCCTCCGGTGCCGCGCCAAGAGGGTCTCCTCCCTGCCCGCGAGCCTGAAAGCCACACTCCAGCGCAACCAAGCGCCTTGGGAACTGCTCCCGATGTGGAGTGGGCCTGGTTGTTGTAAGGAGAGTTGTGTCCCGGATTCAGACTGTCAGCAGTGGGGACGTTGGCGTGAATTTGCCGCAACGGTCCCGGGGCTGCGCCGGGAGAGCCTTTTTTATCTCCGGCTAATTGTTTATGTCCGGCTGATACAGAAGTCACCGGGCGACGGCGCAGCACCTAGATACACATAGTGGGGGCGCTCGTCATCAGTCCTGGGCGCGGCCTGGGTGTCAAACGCTGCAGAAGGTGGCTGCGCCGACAATGAAGTCTTGGCTGCTGAGAGGACGCAGCTCGAGCCAGTGTGTGACATGTTGGGGCAATCAGCGGCAGTGATGCAGGAAGACCGGCCGCCGGCTTTGCCCTCACCACCAGCCGAAACGGGGGAGTGAGCACTCTCGGCGGCGGCGGCGATGTTTGGGCCCCCCGACACCGAGGTATTGGCCGCCGTGGCATGAGCGCCGGCCAATATGTGCAGAGCCAACATAGCGGCAGCGACGGACAGAAGAACGGTCACCAAGCCCGCCCGCCGGAGAGACGACGCGACGGGGCCGATTCGGGCCACAGTCATAGGGTCCTCCTTCCGCAAAAGCACTGGCACGTATAAGAGTAGCGGCAGGCGCCGAAAGTGCCGTGCACTTCGGGCACCTGCCGGTACAACTAGGTGTATTGACCTGAGAGGTTGATGACGCGGCTGGCCGGTGTCTTACCTTTGAGTGCAGTGTGGGCTCGATGGTGATTGTAAGCATGGAGCCAGTCGGGGAAAGCAGCAACTCGCTCGGCTTCTGAGCGGTAGGGGCGGATGTAGGCCCATTCCTCAAGCATGGTGCGGTTGAACCGTTCGACTTTGCCGTTGGTTTGTGGTCTGTAGGGGCGGGTGCGTTTGTGTTTGATATTCGGACCCAGCGCTTCGGCGAAAGCATGGGACCGGTAGCAGTTCCCGTTGTCAGTCAGAACACGTTGGACGGTAACTCCGTGTTCTTTGAACCAGGCGTTTGCCCGCACCCAGAAGCCTGCTGCCGTTTCCTTGGTTTCGTCAGTGAGGATCTCGGTGTAAGCCAGTCGTGAGTGGTCATCCACGGCATTGTGGAGGTAGTGGTAGCCGGGCCGGCGGTTGGCCTTGGTGCCGGTCTTGTTCTTCCAGCCAGCGGTCCTGCCCACGACTCGATGTCCGCCGCCATCGGGGATCCGGCCCAGCTTCTTGATGTCCACGTGGACCAAATCCCCCGGCCTGTCGTGTTCATAACGGCGGATCACTCGTCCTGTGCCGCGATCGAGCCAGGTTAGTTTCGCCAGCCGGTAGCGGGACAGTACCCGGTGGACGGTCGAGGGGTGCAGACCCAGCAGATAGCCGATCCTGGCAGGGCCCCACCGGCGGTTCACACGCACGGCAATGATCCTCCGTTCGGTACGCGTAGCAGTCCTGCGGGGCGAGGAATGTGGCCGACTCGAACGGTCCACCATTCCTTCGGGTCCCTCCTGGCGGTAGCGCTTCGCCCAACGTTCAGCAGTCGGGACCGAAACCTGAAACCGCTCCGCGGCACGGCGCAGGCTCCAGCACTGATCAACAACACACTGCGCGAGCTGTAACCGGCCACGAGGAGTGAGGAAAGCATTAGGGTGGGACACGAAGACCTCCGTGTGTGGAAAAAGGACTCTAGACAAGCCCCACTCCACCCGGAGGTCTTCTTCATGTCACCAAACCACGCCGGGCGTCACTAACGTCTGTGGTCAATACAACTAGGTGGCTCAATGGGCTGCTCCGCGGTGTCGGAGGTTGGGAAGGGCCGGGTTCCGGGAACCCTTTCGCGCCGAGGTCTGCTGCCCGGCCTGCCACTGTTCGGTTGCGGCCAGACCAGTGCCTCGGCCTCTGAGACCCATCCTGACCTGAAACGCGCCTGTCCCGGGCGTCCTCTAGAGTGTAGAGATGCGCCTGCTGCACAGAATTACCTCCCAGGCCGGGCGCTTCGGCTGGTTCGGCATCTCGGCGGCGGCTGCAGGTGTTTTCCTTACGGCGTGCTCCCAGGTAGTGGACGTAAAACTCTGCGAAGGACGCGGCAAACCCGGCATGCGCGCCGATGATGGTGGCTCTGCCCAATTCTGTCGGGGACGCGACGTCGGGCAAGACCAACAGCCAAGCCACAGCCGCATGGGGAGATCCCTCCCGGTTGATCCTCCGTTGCGGCGTCAACGTCCCTGGCCCCACCACGGACAGGTGCGTTAGCGTCAACGGGATCGATTGGCTGATCAAGGAAGGGGATACGGTGTGGACACCGCTGCAGCAGTGGGCAAACCGAGGCTTCACCGGAGCACGCACGGGCAGGACACGATCTCAGTCAAACGTTCCACCGCACCCCGAGACCTCCCCGTCCCGCTGGCGCTGTGGGGAGATCTGGCGGACTCCCTGCTGCGAACCAGGAACAGGGCCGGCTCGGCTTTTGCATCCCATTTCAGCTACATGCCTAAATGGCGCGGCTCCCGCGTCGTTGATGTGTCAGGACAACACCCATGAGCAAGAAGTACATGACCATCTCGTCGGTTGCCGTTGCCGCCGCTATCGCCCTGACCGGTTGCTCAGCTGACTCCGGCAGCAGCATGCCCGGGATGAACCACGGCGGTGACGGTCCCGTGCCGTCATCAACTTCCCCGGCGGCTGCCAGCTCCCCGACCGCAACGGACCCGGCCGATGTCGCGGGGACCGGTTCAGACCGCCGAATAATGAGAATGCCCCCCTGACGGTGGGCATCGCCGGGGCGTTGCCCACTGTGGCCGGAGGAATCTTTTACTTGGCGCAGCGTCGGTCCCGGAACTCGGGCCACCAAGGCCGTTCCAGACGAGGGTGACAGGTGCAGCAGGTGCCCCGCCTTGCGTAGATCCTACTGGCTTCCCCAGCAACAGACGGGCTCCGGTTGACGCCCAGGAGCTCCATCCACCACCACCTCGACGGATCCGACACTGGCTCGAAGCTGCGCTCCATACATTGTCAGCTACGCCCAGACCGGGTGATCCCGGATTGGAACCAGCTGGTGGAAAACACCTTCAATACTGCCGGCATCCCTGTGGGAGACACGGGCCCGATGTTCAGAATTACGCCACCCCGATTTCCAGCCAGTCTGGCCAGCTCGGGACCTATATCGGCAACAGCCAGGTCCTCGGCTCCGGTCTGAAGGGAATAACGAAACCGCGGTTCACCCGCTACCTGAATGACCGCCAAGGGCGCCGTCACTATCGTCCGCGCCGGAAAATGACAGCCCTTGGCAGCCCGCCTAAGGCTGGCGATGGAGACGGTCGCGTCCCGGGAATCCCCGCGGTGTCCTTTATAGTCCCAGCCTGTCGAGGAGGGCGTCCTCTTCGTCATCGGAAGTGTTGCGTTTGCGGGCTTTGTCCTCCCGGCGGACCCGTAAAGCCGGGTCGTGGGAGCCGCTCTGCCTCTGGTCCTCGTGTTCCTCCTTGGCAATACGGGCCTGTTGGCGGGCCGCGTGCCCGAACCCAACGAAGGCAAGTATTCCAAAGGTGAGCCATTGCATCGCGTACGAAAGGTTCGATCCTTCCTGAACAGCCGGCATGGAGAGCTGTTGCGGCGAAACGTCGGGCGCAGGCGACTCGGAGGCCATCAGCCCGTAACTGCCGGTCAACAGTGGGTACTCCAACTGCTTGGCATAGACAGGCAGGGCGATACTCGGCAATTGACCCTCAGGCGCCGTCCTACCCTCAAGCGCCTGCTCGGACGGTTTGATCCGGATTATAACCTCAACATTTCCCGCTGGTGGAGATGGGACAACATCGGGGTACCCAGACCTTAAGTTGCCGATGGGTAACCAGCCCCTGTCCACTATCACCGTGTCGCCCGTGCCGAGTCGGAAGGGAACAAGAATCTCATAACCGGGCGCGGAATTGTTTGGCCGGTTCCTGACAATCCGCTGATCCTGGGGCAGATATCGACCACTAAGCGTCACCGTTGTCCATTTAATTTCCGGATCAGACACCGAAAAATACTGTTCCACCTGCTCGAACGGCACAGGAGGTTTTACGTAGTTTTGCTGGACGCGCCGGATTTCAGCAACCGCCTGGTTGCGCCGATCCATCTGCCATTTGCTCAACCCTGCGCAGGCCGCCGCGACAACAACGGCAAGGACCAGGAAGCTCAGCCAGCGCCTTGTCAGCAGGAACCGGTAGTTCAAGGCGACCTCCTCTGGAGACGTGGGGGCTCAATCAATCCCTGGGTGGCGGGTTGTTTGAGGAACCGCATACGCGGTATCAGGCGTGGCAGGTTTGGGGTAAGGCGCAGGAATGCCGAGAACACCCATCCAGCGTAACCGTGCTGAAGGAAATCCTTTGCCTGCTCTCAGACGGGACGGCGCTCCCCAATTGACGTGACCAGAGGCCCCCGCTTGAAGATTGAGACTTCGGGAAGCACGCCCGCGCAACTTCGGATGACGTTGCGGCAGGCATAAGCGGCCGTCGAATGCGACAGTTCCTGGCCGCCATGCTCCTCGATGAGCCTGGCAAGTATGGCTGTAACAGGTTTGGATGGCCTCGGTATGACTAATCAATATCCGGCTGTGTCCTTGATCAGGGAGCCGGCAGAGACCGTTTCCGCAGGGTATCTGTCGGAGGACGAACGGATCACGATTGCGGACCGCTACCGCGGCGGGCACAGTCTTTGCTTAAACGTGCAGGAGCTGGGCAGGGCGCCGTCGACGTTGAGCCGGGAACCGCCGAAACCGGCACCAATGCGGCAGTTACCGCCACACCATGCGCAGAAGCTGGCCCGCACCCGCCGTCAACGCCCCGGGCAGGGCAAGATCGCCGGGAGACCCGAACTGCGGGAATTCATCCAGAAGCACTTGAACAAGTGGTGGAGTCCGGCTTGATCTGCCGCAGGATCAAGGCCCTTTTCCCTGACCGGCCTGAGCTGCATCTGGTGCACGAGACCACCTAGGAGGCCCTGTATCGAGCGGGCGCACCGGCGGTGGGTTCGGTCAACCGATGGACGAGCAAGCCCTATCTGTCCCGCGGGTATGCGCCTGCACCGGTCAACAACGCACTGATCCGCGCGAACAACTCCACCTTGACTCCGGCCAGACCAGCCCTCCGCCGTATCCATCGACTGATGAATCCAAAGTTGAAGCTGGGGCGATATAACCGTCACAAGTGCCCGTCGAGTCATAACGTGGGGCCAGAATGACCGTCCTACCGGCGCCACAAACCTGTCACAGCCAACGGGGATTCAGGTCCCGACTGTCCTTGGAAGCACCCTTGTTGGGCCATCCTCACCTACCAGCGGTAGAGTTCTCCATGACGCCCTTGTTAGGCGTCATGGAGAACTCTAGATTGCAAGCGTCCACCGTAGCCGTTGGTCCTTTGGGACGGGATTTGGAGCAGTGGCAGGCAAGCAAGGAAAACATGATTAATCGGGACGAAAACCTCCAGTTCTCCTGTTTCTGGCCCTCAGGCCGGCATGCCGCTGTCGTCCAGACGGCTGGTCCTGGTTGCTGCTGCATGCATCCTCGTCGGAATTTTGGCGGGGCGGTTCCTGTTCGCAGGGCTGATTTTGGCGGCAGCGGGAATGGCTGTACTCGCGGTCGCTTTGTCGTATGGAACTGGCAGCTGCCGGTTCTCCCCGGTGACTTGGGTTGTCTGCGTCGCCGGGGCTGTGTGGACTGCAGCGACTGCCGGGTACTGGCTGTCAGTGACTACAGCTGCCGACACTGCACGAGAGGTTCCTGCTATTGCGTCGCCGCTGTTCGACACTGGCGCGGCCAGTCTCGTCATCATGGCCGGAGGAGTAGTGACCGCAGCCGTTCTACGGACAGTGAGGGGACGGAGGCTTTCGTGATACCGGCGTTGTCATCCTTGTCGTGGAGGAGCTGCGGCGACGAGCCGGCGCTTGACATATCGATCGAAGGCCACGGACGTCCCCCGAATCGGGCCGCGAAAGATTTCCCATGCGGGGTTAGCTCCTGATGGCTCAGGGACAAGGGCGCCCCCATGCCGGGCACGGCTCATCATCTACTGTGACGGGCTCCCGCTGGCAGGCCAACCGGTTACTCCTGGTGATCCTGGCTCCGCTGGCACTGCTGACGTTAGTGGCCATGATCTGGATGTGGCCATCAGGCAGCAGGGAAGGCATCGCCCTCAACAACCCTTATTCCGGCGCCCCCGGGGCCACGTTCGAGAGCGGCAGAATTCAGCGGGTTCTGCACGAAGGTTGCGTTCAGGCAGGAAACCAGGGCAGTCAGGTCCAGGCGGACACGGAGTGCGTCTTTGCATTTACCGAACCGGACAAGGGCGGCACGCCTGTGAAAGTGATCATTAATCCTGATGTGGCAAAGTCCCATGGTGTCAAAGCGGGGGACAACATCACCTACGTTGACCTGTCGGCTTCCCCTGGCGTGGCTTCCAGCCCTGCGGCTCCGCGCTACATTTTCGTGGACTTTGTCCGCACGGTTCCTGTTCTGCTGCTGGCCATGCTCTACGCCGTCGTGGTGGTCACCGTGGCACGTTGGCGCGGGCTGCGTGCGCTTATGGGCCTCGTCGGGGCGTTTGCGGTTCTGGCAGCATTCATACTGCCCGGCCTGGCAGAAGGGAAACCCCCGGTGCTGCTGGCCCTTGTGGGATCTACCGTGATCATGATGGGCATGCTGTACTTCGCCCACGGGTTTTCCGCGCGCACGTCCACAGCTCTGCTTGGCACTGTGTTCGGGCTCGGCATCATCGCGCTGCTGGCCGCATGGTCAACGGATGCTGCGAACCTGTGGGGAAAAGCAGGTTTTGAAGCCTCAACCCTGTCCAGCATCTCCAGCAACATCTCGATCTCGGCGATCATCCTGTGCGGGCTGATCATCTCGGGGCTCGGGGTGCTGAACGACGTCACCATCGCGCAGTCATCCGCCGTGTGGGAACTCTACGAGCTTGCTCCGGAAACGACGGCGCACGACCTCTTCACGTCCGCCATGCGCATCGGCCGCGACCACATCGCCTCGACGGTTTACACCATTGCCTTCGCCTATGCCGGAGCCGCGCTGCCTGTCCTGATCATTGTGATGCTCTATGGCCGGCCGTTAGGGGAAGTGCTGACCAGTGCCGAGACCTCGGAGGAAGTGGTTCGCACGCTGGTTGGCTCTGTGGGTTTGGTCCTTGCGATCCCTGTCACCACCCTCATCGCCGTCCTGGTCGTCAAGGCAGAGGGCGCACGAACTCGGCCCGGCCGGCCCACGTCGTCAGGCATAACCGTGCCCCGGGACCGACCACCATTTTGGCCGGACAGTGCTCTGTGAGCAGCGGGGCGCGCAAAGAACAGCCGCCCCGCTGCTGGCTGGGTTTACTTAGCCAAGCGCGGCGAGGAGCTCATTGCATGCTGTCTCGCAGCGCTGGCAGGCGTCGGCGCAGATCCGGCAATGCTCGTGCATGCTGGCATGCTGTTCGCATTCGTCGGCGCAGGCTTTGCATGCTGTGGCGCACGCCTGGAGTACGGCGCGGGTGATGTTGGCGTCGTAGCCGGTGTGGCGGGAGAGGATGTTTCCCGTCGTGGCGCAGAGGTCGGCGCAGTCCAGATCTGTGCGGATGCACTTGACCAGTTCAGCGACCATGTCCTCGCTGAGACAGGCATCCGCGCACGCGGTACAGGCTTGGGAGCAGTCATAACAGGCTGCGATGCATTCGGCGAGTTTATGCTGGTCAATACCGCTCAGGTCCTTGGGGTAGGAGTCCAGGAGCTTGTGGGTTGTTCCATGTGTCATTTTTCTCTCCTTATCGTGTGGTTACGCTGACTGTGGTGCGTGCTGCAGTGCCGCGTGGTGGTGGCGGCCTCCGCGGTGTATGGGCTGTATCTTCTCCTGTCTCTATGGTGTTGGGACTGCTGTCCGTGACGGGCGGATGGACGGAATGAAGGCGCTGGGCCTACCGGGGCATGGCTTGCGCGTGAATTTTCAGGGCGCGGTCTTTGGCTTGTCGGGACGTTTCGGCTTGACGTGTCCTTCCGGCATGGCGGTACAGATCCTGGGCCCAGTCAAATTCCGCTGCGGCGGCCGCGTAGAGACCTTCGTCGAAAAGGCGCCTTCCTATCTGATGGCGCACGAGAGCTTCCCTGGTTCTGGTATGGGCCAGCCGGAGCGCTTCTTCGTGAAGCCGCGCGGCCTGCCTCCATTGGTAGGTCCTTTGGTAGGCATGGGCCAGGACAAGTAGAGCGTTGAAAGGATCCTCGGAGGTTTCCAGGAGCCCACGGCCTTCGGTGATCGCTTCATCCCCGCGGCCCAGCAGGGTGAGGAGCCAGACCCGTTCCACGGTTGTGCAGTCCGCGAGCCGCGACTCCATGGCGGCCCGGTCCACAACGACGTCCAGCAGCGTCCCTTGATCGGTACGCCACATTTTCTTCTCAGTTTCCATCAGTATCCATTCATTCCTGCTGTCCGAAAACGACTTCCTGGGTGAGCCGCCGACCATCCCCATGGGAACGGGCCATCAACAACGTTCCTTCCCGGACCGTGCAAGCTTTGCCGAGAGCCCACTTGGTTCCCCGCCTGGTCTCATTGAGCCTGCGCGCTGACGATCAGGGATTTGAGGGTGCCCTGGTTGGCCAGGCCAAGGATCCTGCTGGTGAGTATGACAGTCTGAGCGGAGCCCACTAGGACGGCCCGAACGGTACCCACCAGCCGGACATGCCGAACCTAATGACGGCTTGAATGGTACCCACCTGTGAACGTTGATCCATCCAGTGTTGGATCGACGACGGGAGGGCCGGGATGGGGTCAAGAGTGGAGTTGTTCGCGCAGATTCGGAGGGATGCCCGGGTGGAGGGCGCGTCAATCCGGGAGCTTGCCCGCAGGCACCAGGTGGCGCGGAAAACCGTGCGTAAGGCGTTAAGTTCCCCGGTCCCGCCAGAGCGTAAAACTCCTGTACGGTCCTCGCCGCGGCTTGATCCTTATAAACCGACGATCGACGCCATGCTCGTCGAGGACACGACGGCGCCGAGGAAGCAGCGTCACACTGCCCGGAGGATTCTTGCCCGGCTCATCGAGGAGCATGGAGCGGACGAGTTGTCGTATTCGACGGTGCGTGACTACGTTCGGGTCCGCCGGGCGCAGATCGATGTGGAGGCCGGCCGCCGGGTTGAGGTATTTGTTCCTCAGGAGCACGCCCCGGGCGCGGAAGCGGAAGTGGACTTCGGTGAAGTCTGGATCGTGCTGGACGGGGTAAAGACGAAATGCCACATGTTCATCTTCCGGCTTTCTCACTCCGGCAAAGCCATCCACCGGATTTACCCCACCCAGGCCCAGGAAGCGTTTCTGGAAGGCCACGTCGAGGCGTTCAACGAGATCGGCGGCGTGCCGGTCAAACATATCCGCTATGACAACCTCACCAGTGCCGTCAGGGCCGTGGTGTTCGGTCAGGGGCGGAACCGCCTGGAGAATGACCGGTGGGTGTTGTTTCGCTCGTTCTATGGATTTGATGCCTTTTATTGCCAGCCAGGTCTTGCCGGCGCTCACGAGAAAGGCGGGGTCGAGGGCGAGGTGGGCTGGTTCCGCCGCAACCGGCTGACCCCGATGCCCGTGGCGAGGTCCCTTGATGAGCTCAACGACTGGATCCGGAGCCGGGAGGTTCAGACGATCAGCGGCGGATTGATGGCAGGATCCGCACTATCGGCCAGGACTTCGCCGCCGAGCGCCCGTTCCTGGCACCGTTGCCGGCCGACGAGTTCGATCCCGGTCTGGTGTTGAACCCGAGAGTGGACCGGTCCTCAATGATCACCGTGCGGATGGTGAAGTACTCGGTGCCAGCACGGTTCATCGGTCGGCGGGTCCGGGTTTCATTGCGGGCATCCGAAGTTGTGGTGTTCGACGGCCGCGCGGTGGCGGCCCGGCACCAGCGGATTATTGCCAAGGGCGGGCAGTCGGTCCAGTTGGACCATTATCTGGAGGTCCTCAAGACCAAGCCCGGCGCTTTGCCTGGTTCCACTGCTTTGGCCAGGGCGCGGGAGTCGGGTGCTTTCACCAGCGCCCATGACGCCTTCTGGTCTGCCTCGCGCAGGGTCAACGGTGATGCCGCGGGGACCCGTGAACTGATTGACGTCCTGCTGCTGCACCGATCGATGGAAGCCGAAGACATCGAGGCAGGGATCACCGCAGCCCTTGGAGTAGGTGCCGTCAGTGCCGACGTCGTGGCGGTTGAAGGCCGCCGACATGCCTCCAGCATCCCTGCTGGTGGGTCCCGTCCTGACCGTCATCGCGGTGCTCATGCTGAAGCGAAAGTGCAACGAGTTGTCAGCCTGACCCAGCGCCGGCTGATGGACCCGGCGGCGGTCATCGCCGGGCTCCCTCCAGACAAGCGGCCGCTCCCGGCGATCAGCGCCTATGACGAGCTGCTGGCCAAACGCACCGAACACTCCGCAGGAACCGCGTCGAAGGAAAACATCTCATGAGCCCCACCGCACCGGCCACCACCATCACCCCAACCCTGCGACGGCGCCGCGGTCTGACTGAGCAGGCCGCGGTCGCGGCCGTGGACCAAGCATGCCGCCGATTGCGCCTGCCCACCATCCGGGCGGTTCTGGACGAAGCTCTGACCGTCGCGGGGAAGGAACAACTCTCTTACCAAGGCTTCCTGGCCGAGCTGCTGCTGGCCGAATGCGATGACCGGGACCGTCGCTCCTCAATCCGACGCGTCAAAGCCGCGAACTTTCCCCGGGATAAATGGCTCGGTGATTTCGATTTCGACGCGAACACGAACATCAACCCCGCTACCATCCATACCCTCGCTACCGGCGAATGGATTCGAAAAGGTGCACCGCTATGCCTGATCGGGGACTCCGGAACCGGCAAATCCCACCTGCTTATCGGGCTGGGCACCGCCGCGGCGGAGAAGGGATACCGGGTCAAATACACTTTGGCCACCCGGCTCGTGAACGAACTCGTCGAAGCCGCCGACGACAAAGTCCTCGCCAAGACCATCGCCAGATACGGCCGAGTGGACCTGCTCTGCATTGACGAGCTCGGCTATATGGAACTGGACCGGCGCGGCGCCGAACTCCTCTTCCAGGTCCTCACCGAACGCGAAGAGAAGAACTCCATCGCCATCGCTTCCAACGAGTCGTTCTCCGGCTGGACCAAGACATTCACCGACCCGCGCCTCTGCGCCGCGATCGTTGACCGGCTGACGTTCAACGGCACCATCATCGAAACCGGCACCGATTCCTACCGCCTCGCCCACAGCCTGACAAGGAACGCGCACTAAAAGGTAGCCGCGGCCGCCCGCCCCACGAACACATAGGTTGTCGTTGACCACTTCATGCCGCGCAACAGGACAGTTTGGAGACGTCAGTAGTGAAGGACTGGGCTGCTATCTTGATGCCTTCGGCCATGGTCAGATAGGGGCTCCAGAGATTCGCGACCTGATCAACGGTCATCCCGGCCTCCAGAATGTAAATCCCTGCGGCGGCGATGTCCCCGGCGTCCTTACCCACGACAGTGATCCCTACAATCCGACCCGTGTCCGCGTCGGCAACGATCTTGATGAAGCCGCGGGTATCACGGTTCACCAGCGCGCGAGGGATAAATTTGAGCGGCATAACCCGGCACATGCACCGGATCCCTGCCTGGTTCGCTTCCTTGTCCGTCATCCCGACAGCGGCCAGGGCAGGGCTGGTAAACGTGACCCGGGGCAGGTGCCGGTAATCGACCTCACGCCCGGCACCCTCAAAGGCGTTCTCCACCATCAGGGCCCCGTGCGCGGCGGCGACATAAACGAACTCCGGGTGACCCGTCACATCACCCGCGGCCCAGATCCTCGGATTAGTACTGCGAAGGCTCCCGTCGACCAGGACTTCCCCGCGGTCCCCGGTTTCAACGCCGACCATGCAAAGGTTCAAATCCTCCGTGACCGGGCGCCGGCCTGTTGCCATGAGCAGGCGCGCGGCCCTGAATTCCTCGTTTCCTCCTGAGACGGAAGCATCCACGACCACGTCCCCCGACACCTCATCGGTCCGGACCGAGGACGCTGTCGCTCGACGGACGACCCGGATGCCCTCATCGGCGAAGACACCGGCGAGGGCATGCCCGGCTTCAGGCTCTTCGGCCGAGGCGAGCTTGGACCGGACCAGGATGGTCACCTCCGTGCCGAGCCGGGCGAAAAGCTGCGCCTGCTCCAGCGCCACATACCCGCCGCCCACCACCAGCATCGAAGCGGGAACGTCCTGCAGCTCCATCGCACTCGTGGACGTCAGATAATCCACCTCGTCCATTCCCGGCACTTCAGGGATCCAGGGGGTGGAGCCGGTCGCGACCAGGTAGTGTTCCGCGCTGACTGTCTCGGTGGTTCCGCCCGGGGCGGTGATGTTCAAAACCGGTGCGGCTGCGGTTCCGGCGAACACCGCCGTCCCCCGCTGCAGGTTCCATCCATAGCCCGCGGCGAGATCCACATACTTCTCTGACCGCATGGATTCGACCAGTGAGCGCTTCCCGGCGACCAGTTCGGGCATATCCACCGGCTCTGCGGAGGTGCTGATACCGGGGAACCGTCCGGAAGCATCGAGGGCGACATGGCGGGCTTCCGCGGCGGCCAGCAGGGCCTTGGACGGGATGCAGCCCGTGTTCACGCACGTGCCTCCCACAGTGCTGCGCTCCACCATCAACACCCGCTTGCCACGGCTGGTTGCCCGGATGGCCGCAGCGAAAGCAGCCCCGCCGGAACCGATAATGGCCAGGTCATAATCGAAAGATGCTGCCGACACGAGGGACTCCTGAAGATGGAAGGGAAGCAGCCGCCAGCACACCTGTTGCTCAACCGACCGCCATGTGCAGCCTTCAACCGAAGACCAGCTCTGCATCCCATTCTCAACCTTCCCCTACACTGGAATGTCAAGGAATCGCCGTCCTGGCCGCCTGCTAAGAAATGAGTTCATGATGCGTATCGGTGAGGCCGCGGCAGCGGCAGGGATGACAACCAAGACGCTGCGTTTCTACGAGGACAGCGGGCTTCTCCCGGCAGCGAAAAGATCCTCTAACGGCTACCGGGACTACCATGACGACTCCGTGGCCAGGCTCGAATTCATCCGCCGCGGACGGGCCGCAGGCCTCGCCCTGACCCAAATACGCGAAATTCTTAGCCTCCGTGACGCCGGAGAAGCCCCCTGCGCCCACGTCCAAGACCTTCTCTCCAACCAGCTGGCCGAACTGGACCACCAGATTTCTGAACTAATGGCGCTGCGATCCATCGTCGCCGGCCTTCACGCCACTGCCGCGTCCGGGACCGACGCAAGCTGCGATCCCGAACAAATCTGCAGCTACCTCTGACGCACTACTCCGCCAGACGCCAGCTTCCAACAACCGGGACCCCGGGTATCGTCCCAACCCGCGGCAGTGTTTTCACAGACCCAGAAACCACGCCAAGAACCCCTAGACACCCTCACAACATCATCCCCGGACGTCCGACGGGTGGGTACCGTTCGGGCCGTCCTAGTGGGCTCCGATCACGTTGACACAATCAGCTGGCGACCCGTCCCCGTTTGTCTAGGACAAGGGTGGAGGGTACGGCCTGCGGCGGGACGTATTGCGCCATGGCGAGCAGGATCCCGCCGTTCTTATCCTCCATGCTCGGATAGGTGATGCCGAACGTCCGCTCAAAGGCGGTGGCGGTTTGTTCCTCGTCTCTGATGTTGACGCCGTAGAACCGGACTCCGTCACGTTGAAACTGCTCCCAGAGGGCCTCCAGGCGCGGGGCTTCGAGCCGGCAGGGCGCACAGGCGGCGTACCAGAAATTAAGTACGACGACCTGGCCTGCCCAGTCCGCTGAGCTGACGGCAGTCCCGTCGTAGAGCTTGCCGGTCAATACCACCGGCGGGGTCCGCTGCGAGGGGGCATATTCGGTGACGGAACCGTCACCGGCGATGTAGTTCTTGTTGTCGCCCGCCTTCGCTTGTTGGGCAAGGGCGTCATTGGAACCGCATCCTGCGAGGACTGTGATGCTCGCTGCCCCCATGAGGGCAGCGGAAATCAGCCTTCGCCGTGAAAGGACAGGGGCTTTCCCCTGATCAGACTGAGGGGGGAGAGGGGGTGTGAAATCGTGCACGGTCATCCCTTGCTGTTCTGGGTGATGGCCCGGACGACATTCATCCAAGAGCCGTCCGGGCGCCTTTTATAAGGGCTGCAAATCTTGGGAGTGGTCCTTCGAGGAGGGGCTTGCCCGGTGTGACTGTCGGCGCCGGCCAGTATGCGGGGAGCGTCGATGCTCGGGCGCCATCCTGGAAAAAGTGATGCTGCCTCCGGCATCACGACGGCCCCTGGGGAACGTTCGGCCCGTTCAAATGTTCGCGGTTGAGCGCCTCGAGCTGCTCGTCGGTGAGGCTGTCGTAGGAGCTCGCTTCATTCCGGTCACTGCGGGCGAACCGGACGAACATGAGGATGATGAGGGGCACGTCGACTATTTCCGCCAGGAACCACAGCAGGTCACCGGCGAGCTGTTGGTCCCGGAGCGGTCCCGGGAGCCAGCCCGGATGCCCGGTGAGGCCCTGCGTGGCGCCGTCCAGGATCTGCGGGCTGATCCGCATCATGATCCCGGGCACGGCGTCCGCGACCAGTTCAATGAACACGTAGATGAATTCGACGATGATCAGTGCGCTGACGGTCTTCGACGAGGCATCTTCGATGATGGGCACGACCATCAGCATCCCGGTCAGCGGCACGAGAATGGTCAGAACCACGTCCCAGAACGGGTCGGTCCGCAGGGGGTGGAACAGGGGCGTCAGGAAAAGGGTGAAGATTCCCAGGCCCAGCAGCGCGGCGACGACGGTGTTGCTCAGCGCCCGCATCACAGCGTGTGCCAGAAATCGGTCCAGCCTTGCCGTACCGGCGGGTCCGAGGGTTGCCCTGGCCAGGGTCAGGGGTTTGCCCGCAGTAACGAGCAACGGGACGATGAACAGGTATGAGGTGATTTTCAGGGTAAAGACCCAGCGCAGGTCGTGGCCGTACACCCCGGTAAATCCGAAGCTCAGCACGGCAAAGCTGCCCAGGCCCAAGGCGTAGAACGTCGCGGTGCGCCGCCACGGCCACCGGACCAATCGTTGCCGGGCGGCCCGGAGGCCGCGGGCGTAGAGCAGTGCGGCCGTGGTCAGTAGGGCCAGGGCTGGCCAGTTTATCGTCCAGGAGGTCAGGACTACATCCAGGGGCGGCATGCCGGTGCTATTTCGTCTCGGCGCGTCCGGCCATGACAGCACCGGCAAGCAGCAGTAAAGCGCCGGTGGGGTAGCCGATGAAGATGTCCTCCATGGTGCTCGGTCCCTGCCCTGTGGGTGCGAGGTGGGCTATCCAGTGGGCGATGGCCACGAGGGCGCCGAGGGCCATGAGGACCTGCCCGGTGCGGACCAGCCGCCGGTGCCGCCGATAGCGTGACTGGTAATCGTTCTGCTGTTTTGGTTTGCGGTAGTTTTTCATGATGGTCCTTAGTGGGGCGGGTCAGCCGTTGGTTCCGCCGGTGCAGGCGGCGCCGGGTTCGGGTGCATTCGGCGATTGCGCGTAGGCGCGGATGAATACGGGGATACGGGTGTCGTCGGCTGCCGTGGGTTCGAGCTGGGTTCCCCATGCCGTCGCCTTAACCGCGGCTGTTTGGTTCGGGTCCGGGCTGAGGAGTACGTACGGTTTGTCCCGGACGAGGCCTGTGAGTGTTGCGATGTCGTCGGCGGCAAGGTCGGGCTTGTAGGTCAGCCACACGGCGCCATGCTCCAGCGAATGGACGGCGTTTTGTTCGTTGATGGGGGTGGTGTAGATGCCGCAGTTCGTCCAGATCGGGGCGTGGTCTCCTCCAACGCCGGGTTCCTGGGGATAATCCACGGATGTTTGGACGTGGTTGCGGGACAGGTCGGTGAACGTCTGGATGCCTTCGATGGGTTTGCGGGCTTCTTCGGCGGCCCGGTTGCGTTCCTGGACGGAACCCGTCACCGTGATGGCGACAACGGTGATGATGGCGGTCAGCAGGAGGCCAAAGCCGCCGTAGACCAGCAGGTTCCATCTGCGTTGCTTTGCATTCTGTTTCGCGCGGATCGAGGCGACGATCGCCTGGTGTTCACTGCGTCGCTTGGCCGCGTTGCTCATACCGGTGTTCCTTTGCCTTGAATGTCGGAAGTGGGCTGGGCCGCGCTGCCCTGGTCGTGCTCGACTGCCGAGCGCGGCCGGCGCCTGCGGACCTGGAAGAGCACCAGCCCGCCGAGGAACACCAGCGCCGCGGCCCAGGTGTTAACCCGCAGCCCCAGGATGGTGTTGGCGGGATCGGAACGGAGCAGTTCGAACACGAACCTGCCGGCGGTGTAGAGCATGATGTAGACCGCGAACACCGACCCGGCGCCCAGTGAATACTTACGGTCCAGGAACATCAGCAACGACGCCGCTGCCAGGCACCACAGCGATTCGTAGAGGAAGGTCGGCTGGAAGTAACCGATGATTTCTGCGCTGCCGTCGGGTCCGGTCAGCGCCTGTCCGGTGGCCTGGTCCATCGCATGGATCCGGAGTTTCCACGGCAGGTCGGTGGCCTGGCCGTAGAGTTCGTTGTTGAACCAGTTGCCCCAGCGTCCCAGCCCCTGGGCGATCAGCAGTCCCGGGGCGGCAGCGTCGACGAATGCGGTGAAGGGGACCCCGGCACGGTGGGCACCGATCGCGGCTCCGACGAGTCCAAGAGCGACCGCTCCCCAGATGCCCAGGCCGCCCTCCCAGATCCTGAGCGCACCCCAGGGGTCTCTTCCCGGGGCGAAGTAGAGCTGGTTGTCGGTGATGACGTGGTACAGCCTTCCCCCGACAATGCCGAACGGTACCGCCCAGGCCACGACGTCCAGGGTCTGGGCCGTGGTGCCGCCCCGGGCGCGCAGGCGCCGTGCGGTCAGCCAGGCTCCGAAGACAATGCCGGCGAGGATGGCCAGGGCGTAGAAGCGTATCGTCAACGGCCCGAGTTGGAAGGCGCTGACCGTGGGGGAGGGAAAGAACAGTTCCATGGTGGCACGGGTGCTCATGGCAGGGGCCCTCACTTGGTGTAGGAGAAGACGGCCATCATGCCGCGTTCTGCGTGATAGGCGTTATGGCAATGGGTGAGCCACTGTCCCGGGTTGTCGGCGTCGAAGATCACCGTGACGGTCTGCCGGGGCCGGACGATGATGGTGTCTTTGCGTGCCCCGCCGTCGGTGACCTGGAAGGTGTGGCCGTGCAGGTGCATGGGGTGCCACATGTCAGTGTCGTTGATGAATTTCACTTCAACCCGTTCGCCTGCCTTGATATCGAAGGTGTTGCCGTACGGGTTGTTCATGTCGAAACGTTTTCCGTTGATGCCCCAGTCGTAGTTCATCATGCTTCCCGTGAGGTGGACGTCGTGGGTCCGGTCGGGGGTTTTGTCCGCCAGCGTGACTTTCGGATCGGCCTTGAGCTGGCCTCCGTCGACGACCGTGCCGTCCAGTTTGTTCGGGAGTACGGCGGGTAGGGGCTTCTTGCCGGTGCCGGTGCTGATGAACCCGAGCGCCTGGCCGGTCTTGCCCTCGGCCAGCGCCATGACGGGGGTATAGCCCTCCCGAATGGTGAGGAGCGCATCGATGCGTTCGCCCATGCCAAGGACCACGGCGTCAACGTCCTGCTGTTGGACCGGGAACCCGTCGGCGTGGGTGAGGGTGATTTTCTGTCCCGGGATCCCGACCCGGTAGGCGGTGTCCCCGGCGGCGTTGATGATCCTTAACCGGATGACATCCCCCGCGGTCGCGTTCAGGGTCTCGGCCTCGTCGGGCGCTTTGGAGTTGAACAGGTGGTACGGGTACTTGACGTCCCCGGCGTCACCGCCCAAAAAGTCGCTGCGGGAACCCATCAGCATATGGCTCATGCCCGATGATCCCTGTCCGGCCGAGGGGGAGGGGGTCGATCCCATTGACCCGGACATGGAGCCGTGGTCCATTCCGGGCATGGAACCGGACATGGACATGCCGCCGGAGAGTTCTTTCACGACCTCGTCAGGGGTGCCGGTGATGCCGTCCAGCCAGTCGTCGAGCAGGATGACCCAGTCCCGGTCATACACGAGTTCCTCGGCCGGGTCCTCGATCACCAGGGCACCATACAGGGCGCGTTCGCGTTGCATCTCCACGTGGGAGTGGTACCAGTAGGTGCCCGGGTGGGGAAGCCGGAAATCGTAGGTGAACGAGCCCCCTGCGGCCACGGGGTCCTGGGTCAGGCCCGCGACCCCGTCCATGTCATTGCGGAGGGCAAGTCCATGCCAGTGGATGCTGGTGGGATCCTTGAGCCCGTTGGCCAGGTCGACCTTCAACTGGTCCCCGACCTTCGCGCGGATGGCGGGCCCGGCCAGTGCGCCGTTGTACCCCCAGGTGATGATCGTCTTGGCTGCTACCGCGGCAGTGAGGGAAGCCGCTTGCAGGGGTTGGGTGACGGTGTTCCCGGAAGAGGGGCGCGCGGCTTCATGGTCGGCGACGGCTGGGTCGGAGGCCGTCATGCGTTGCGCCGCCACGGTGCTGGGTTTGGTGCTGGCAGTGCATGCGGCCAGGGCTGCGGCCGCGGCGGTGGCGACCGATAGGCCCAGGAAGCGGCGCCGGTCCAGATGGTGATTCATAGCGACTCCTTGCTAAAACGGTGCTTGAGGCTCCGCATGTGTCAGATGGGGGTAAGGAAGGTCCCGGAGAGGTTTTGCAGCTGGTAGATCCAGCGGATCCAGACTCCCGTGACCATGAGAATGCCCAGAACGATGAGCAGGGCGGCGCCGGCGATGTTGACGGCCCGGATGTGTTGACGGACGAAGGTCAGCGCGTTACTGACCCAGCCCAGCCCCAGTGCGGTGAGGGCAAAGGGAATGCCCAGTCCCAGGCAGTAGGCAAAGGCCAGCAGCGCGCCGCGCCCGGCGCTGCCGGTGGTGACGCTGAGCGACAGGACAGCGCTCAGGGTCGGTCCCATGCAGGGGGTCCAGCCGAGGCCGAAGACGACGCCGAGCAGCGGCGCCCCGGCCAGGCCCGTCCGCCTTTCGAGGTTGATTTTGCGGGTTTGCTGCAGCCAGGGCATCAGCCCCAGCAGTGCCAGCCCCATCAGAATCACTACAATGCCCATGCCGCGCATGAGTGCGTCCTGCCAGCGCAGCAGCCAGGAGCCGATCGCACCGAATGCCGCGCCGTAGAGGGTGAAGACCGCCGCGAATCCGAGCACGAATAGCCCCACGCCTGCCAGGACGCGGCGGCGGTTTTTCGGTTGGGTGGGGTCGGTCAGGCCGGAGACGAAACCGAGGTAGCCGGGTACCAGGGGGAGGATGCAGGGGGAGAGGAAAGATACCAGGCCCGCGGTCATCGCCAGCGGGATGGCGATCAGCAGCGCACCGGAGGTAACGGTGGAGGCAAAAAACCCGCCGATGTCCATCAGCGTCAGGCGGCGTCTGCAGGGCGGAAGGTTGCCCCGCCGTCGGTGGATACGACGAGCCCGCTCATCGTGGCGGCCCAGATCCACGGGGTGCCCCCGGATCCCTCGGATGCGGCGACGGCCTGGACACTGCCGTCAATCTTTCCGGTGCTCCTCCAGGTAAGGCCCCCGTCCACGGAAAGATAGACGCTGCCGTCCGGGGTGACCCCGGCCGCTTCCGCGGCGCTGGCGAAAGCGGCGAACTGGATAACCGGCGCTCCCTGGATCATGGTCCAGGTGGTCCCGGCGTCGGAGGACCGTCGGAGGCCCTCAGGAGTCGTTGCCAGCACGGTGTCGCTGTAGGGGTTGCCGGCCAGGACGGCGGGGGTGAACCCGGCAGACGATGTCTTCCACGTCGAGCCATCGGTGCTGGTGCGCATGGTTCCGTCAAAGCCGACGAGTCCGGACTTGGTTGTGGTCAGCGTATGGAAGTCCGATTCCCCTTGCCGGGAGACCTGTGCCCAGGTCTTTCCCCCGTCATTGCTCTTGAGTAGTCCCAGAGGGTTGGGCATTGTTGAGTCTTTGCCTGGATGGCCGGAGGCGTAAAAGACGCCCTCGTCCATGGCGGTCGTGAAACCCATCAGGTCGTTGCTTGGTCCGATTTTGACACCCGTGTTTTTAGAGATGTCGAAGAGCCCTTCATGGGTCGCCAGCAGTATCTGCCCGGTTTCGGAGTTCACGCTCAGCCCGTGGACGTGGGAGCTGGGCCGCCCTGCTGCAGCCGGGGACGCGGCATCGGGTGTGGCTGTGCCAGGGGAGCAGGCGGACAGGGTCAACAGCAGGGCAGCGGCCGTGGCGAGAGCGGCGGCCGGGCGGCGATGGCGAAAAAAGTGCAGGGGCACGGGAAACTCCAGAGGATGGACCGGCCAACCGGGCGGACCAGGGTAACCGGGAAGGGTGACAGGGGAGGTGCCGGCCCCCCAGGGGGAAGAGAGCCGGCACCCGTTCAGGCGCTGGCTACAGGGTGGCCAGCAGGTCCTTCATTTCCTGGATCTCGGCTTCCTGGGCGTTGACGATGTCCTTGCTGAGCTGGACCGCATCGGTGTTCTTGCCGTCGGTAGTTTCTGCCCTGGCCATCGTGACGGCGCCTTCGTGGTGGGCGATCATCTGGGTCAGGAACACTTTGGCCGCCTCAACGCCCTGCGCGGCCTCGAGCTTGGCCATGTCGTCTCCGCCCATCATTCCGGGCATGGCGTGGTTCGATGCCATGTCAGTCGCTGCGGCGGTGGGCTGGCCCCAGCTCTGAAGCCAGCCGGTCATCTTTTCGATTTCCGGTCCCTGGGCGGCTTTGACTTTGGTGGCCAGGTCGGTCACTGCGGCAGGGATACCCTGCTTCTTGAGCATCATGTCGCTCATGGTGACGGCCTGGGCGTGGTGGGGAATCATCATCTGCGCGAACATCGTGTCCGCGTCGTTGAAGGCAGCCGCAGCCGCAGCTGAGCTTGCGGGGGCCGCGGTGGATGACATCATCCCGGAACTGCCGTGGTCCATGCCTGGCATGCTGCTTCCGTTCGAGCTCCCCGTTCCGGAGCCGGCCGAGCATCCGGCGAGGGCGATGGCTGCGGCGATGGCGGCAGCCGAAATGGTCAGGGTCTTCTTCATGAAAATCAGGGTCCTCAAAGTATCAGCGGGGGGATCCGCCTGGAAGGGGGAGCATGCAGCGGCAAACCCTAAGGGGTCTGGTGTGTTTGCTGCAGGCCATCTGGCTGGACGATGGCACCGGTTGAAGGCACCGGCGCGGTGGAGTGATTTACGTCCGGCTGATACAGAGGTCGCCGGGGGAGGGGCTGCCCGGTGAGTAGGAATAGATGCTGCCGAGTAAAGCGGCGGCACCAAAATCGGGCAGATCATAGGGCGCTGTTCCCGGCAGTGGAGCTGAGAGAGTCGTATGTCCCGGGGCAAGGACACAAGCGGCGTCACCGGCAGACATCTCGGTGCACGACCCCGCCGGGTCACAGGACGACGAGGAGAAGGAACCCGCAGCCGCCGGATCATATGAAGCCACGCCTATGGACGTCCCCATGGCGTGGACGTGGCTGGCCGCCATGGCCTGCAGCTGCGTCGTCCCCCCTGGTCCTGCCATTGACATGGTGGGGCCCGGGGGCATGTCGTGGGCACCGCCCATAACGTGCATGCCGAAGATGCCGGCAATGACGGCCAGGGCCGCGGTCAGGAACCCTCCCCTCAGGAGGAAGGCCGTGAAAAGGCGACGATGCGCTGGAGTCACGACTCTTCCTCCTTTCCGTAGAGTTCTCTCACAACAAGGGTAAACCGGCAGGATGTTCCTGCCGGCCGGCTCCTTCTAGTTCAACGCGCGGGCCTGCATGTCCGTCTGCCGCTCCCGCTCAGCGACGTCGGCACCGGGATGGGCGGCTTTTCAGGTCGCCCGGGGGCACCTGCGGGTGGTGACGTTGCGGAAATGGCCCTCCTCGCCGGGAGGCACAATGCCCCGGCGCGAGCAGAAGGTGCCGGGGACATGCAGATTCTAGATGCCGGCGAAGGTGTACCCGGCCGCAGTCACAGCCTCCCGCATCACTGCCGCGTCGACCGTACCTTGCACCCGCAGGCGGGAGCGGCCGCCGGGGACGAGGTCAACGGAGGCAGATTCCACCCCATCAACGGCAGAGACAGCCTTCTCGACCGTCTGCACGCAGTGCCCGCAGGTCAAGCCGTCCACAGCGAATTCAACGGTAGTGGCACCGGCGGCTGCGGTGGGGGAAGGGGCGGCTTCGGTCGAGCAGCAGCTGCACCCCGATGCCGCGGCAAGCGGCAGCTGGGAACGGTTTTCGGTTCCACACATGTCAGTTTCCATTCCTTGACGAAGGACTAATGGGCGCTGGGATTGAACGGCTGTGAGAGCCGGGCGCAGGGGCCGGCCGGGACATACCACTTCACTGACAACAGCAGAAACTATACCGGGTGGGGGTATCAGGAAGAAAGTAAACGACCTGTGATCTGCATCTTATGTTATTCAAATGTGACAAGTGATGCGTGCGTGAAGTACGGTCGAAGCCGTGCCGGTTTCTCCGAATGCGGCACTCCCGAGCAGACTTGCCTAACTCTGCCGCTGCCCGGGATCCGTTCGCAACTTTCGTCCGGCAGAGACGGGGAAACCAACACTGGCCTGCTGTGGGCAGGCCTTGGGGTGAAGCCGTGCCTGGTTCCTTTGGTACCAGCCTCGGCCGGGTGTCTCCCATCCGAATCCGACAGCTAACCCCGCAGGCAGTGGGAGAGGCCCTTTCATGCCCATGCGCAAAGCTCACGGCCGTCACCGCGCGGTCCCTGTCCAGACCGGCACGCTTGCGGTGCTGTCCAAATCGGTCGCCGGAAACGCCGGTGCCGCCGGCCGGCAGGCGGCCGTTATCGCCGCGGCGTCCGGCCTTGTCCTGACCAGCGGCATTGCCGCCCAGGCAGCCGATGCCCCGGCCCAGCGTGAGGCGGAGCCGGTTCAGGCGATGGAAGTCGCCAGCCAGGTCCAGGCTCCGCTCAGTGCGGATGCAACGGTCCAGATTTCCTTCGAGCGTCCCGCGGTGGAGACCACCCCGGCTCCGGTCGTGGAAGCACCCAAGCCGGTCGCCGTCGAGGCGCCCAAGGCGTCCGCCGCACCCGCGGTGGCTGCAACGGCTGCGCCCGTGAAGGCGCAGGTGACGGTTGCCCCTGCTGCCGCCACTCCTGTAGCCGCGCCCGCGGCCAGCGGTATCAACGCCATCATGGTTTCCTCCGCCTACGCCCAAATCGGCATGATCCAGGACTGCACCCGGCTGGTCGAAAACGCACTCAACGCTGCCGGCATCCCTGTCGGGGACCTGGGCCCGATGCAGTTCATGAACTACGGCACCGTGGTCACCGACCCGCAGCCTGGTGACATGGTCATGCAGCCCGGCCACGTGGGAATCTACGTCGGCAACGGCCAGGTCCTCAGCTCGGGTCTGAACGGGAAGAACGAAACCGCCGTACACCCGCTGACCTGGATGACGTCCAAGGGCAGCGTCACGTTCGTCCGCGCCGGTAAGTAAGCCACTGAAGGCCGGTGATGCACTGCCTTGGGGGCTGTGCATCACCGGCCTTCAGCATCCCTGCCGCAATCGGGACTACACCCTCATTGCGGGCCGCCCGAAGCGGCGCAGCCGCAACGAGTTGGAAACCACCAAGACCTGGCTGGCGGCCATCGCGGCGCCTGCGATCACCGGGTTCAGCAGGCCCAGCGCGGCGACCGGGATGACCACGGCGTTGTAGAAGACCGCCCAGAACCGGTTGGTGTTAAGGGGGCGCCAGCGTCCGGGGGGACAGTCAATCGGTTGGGCGACCTGGCCAGATCACTCCCCCATCATCGCCGGATCCCCCGATCGCGATGTACGCCGCCACTATTGGGCAATGCGCAGCTGCTTGGGTCAAGCAGCCGCGAGTGGAATGAATAACGGATTTGTAACTTATGCGAACGATTCGCTACTCTAGAGAGGCATACCCCTGGCGGGTATGTGTTGACCGCTACGCCAAACCCCGCCGGCGGTCAATAACTATGAGCTTCTCAAGGCGGGGGCGGAGGATCCACTTACGGCGCCGGAGCGCGTCTTGGGGTGAAGCTACCTGGCGGCTGCGTTACCGCGCGTCCTCCAGCAGCCGGACAGTCCACTCGTCCGAATCCGACAGCTAACTTCGCCGGCGCCGAGAGGACCACAATCTTGTCTGCCCAGCCCAGACACGGCCGTCGCCGTGCCCTTCCTGCTACCAGGACACGCCGCCCCCTTTTGCGTGACGCTGCCATTCTGCTGCGCAGCCATCAGTGGGGCGTTACAGCTGCCGTCACGGGAATGATCGCCCTCACGGCCCTTTCGGCCGCGCAGGCCGACCCGGGTGGCCGAGCCGGAGCTCCGGACCGGGCCGCCGCGTCCGCAGTTCCTGCCGTTGAGGCTGCAGTTACCGCAGTGCCAACCGCCTCCCTGACCTTTGACAGCCCCGCGGTAACCTCCCAGCCGGCTCCTAAACCTGCGTCGCCCGTGGAGGCTGCCGGAACGGTTGCAGCATCGACTCCAGTAGCACCGGCGGCTGCGCTGGCCCCCACTGCACAGTCCCGCGGCCTGAGGGCACCACTGGCCGCCATGAACGTGAGCTCCCCCTTCGGATTCCGTGTCAGCCCCATCACCGGAGCTGCCGGCGAACTGCACATCGGCATCGACCTGACAGGAGCATGCTCGACCCCGGTGTTCGCTGCAGGCCCAGGGAAAGTCGTTGAGGCAGGCTGGAGCCCCTATGGCAGTGGCAACCGGATCGTTGTGGATCATGGCAACGGGATGAAGACCACTTACAACCACTTGGCCAGCATCGGTGTTTCGATTGGGCAACCAGTAACGCAGGGCCAACAGATTGCCGGCGTTGGTACGACCGGGGCGTCAACTGGTTGCCATCTGCATTTCGAAGTCCTGATTAACGGTGCGACCGTAAATCCCTCGGCCTACATATAAGGAGAGACCGGTTTCCGGCTTCAAGTCCGTCAGCTGTTCATGGTTGCGGAAACGTAGAGTGGCGCCGACAGGAAGCTTCCGATGACCGGACCTCCTCCGGCGCTTCAGCCGTACCGGTCCCGCGCCTGCCTCAGTGGATCCTCTCCTACCTTCTTCTGCCAGCCTGGAGGCCCAGAAACATGACGTCCGTTTTAACTGGACAGGTCGTCATGGCCACAGGCATTACCGGGGCACACGGCCGCAGCTCGACCCCGTCGTGTCCGTCCACGAACTTGCGTTCTGCCCCATGACCCGGATGACCCCAAAGGCGCCGCGACGTTTGTCCGCGCCGGTGAATAAACTGCTGAAGGCCGGTGATGCACTGCCTTTGGGGGTTGTGTATCACCGGCCTTCACCATCCCTGCCGCAGGCGGAAGGGGATTCACCTCATCGCGGCCCGTCCGAAGCGGCGCAATCGCAGCGAGTTGGTCACCACCAGGACCGAGCTGGCGGCCATCGCGGCCCCGGCGATCATCGGGTTCAGCAGGCCCAGCGCGGCGACCGGGATGCCCACGGCGTTGTAGAAGAAGGCCCAGAACAGGTTGGTCTTGATCGTGGCCAGCGTCTTTCGGGAGAGCTCGATGGCTTGCGCGACCTGCCCGAGGTCACTTCCCATGACCGTGAGGTCTGCTGCGGCGATCGCCACATCGGTCCCGCTGCCCATGGCGATGCCAAGGTCAGCCTGGGCCAGGGCGGCGGCGTCGTTGACGCCATCCCCTGCCATCGCCACGGTTCCGCCGGTCTCCTGCAGCCGGCGCACGGCCTCAACCTTGCCTTCTGGCAGGACCCCTGCCAGCACATCCGCGGCCGGGATGCCCACCTGCGCGGCAACGGCCAGCGCCGCGGCTGTGTTGTCGCCGGTCAGCAGGACCGGACGCAGTCCGAGCTCCTTGAACCTGCCGATCGCAGCCGCTGAGCCCGGCTTGATGGTGTCGGTGAGGCTGATCAGGCCGCCGGCCTCTCCGTTCACGCCGACCCAGATCACGGTCGCTCCGGAGTCCTCCAGCGCGTGCAGATGTTCCATGCTTTCTGCAGGGGTGTCGATGCCATTGTCCCGAAGCCAGCCGGCGCGTCCGACGACAATTGAGCGTCCGTTGACAGTGCCGCGCACGCCCCCGCCCGGGGCGCTGACGAAGTCGGCCACCGCCGCCAGGGGACCGTGTTCGCGTGCGGCCCGTGCAATGGCGTGGGCCACGGGGTGTTCGCTGGCCGCTTCGACCGCCCCGGCCAGGGCGAGCAGCTCGTCCCCGTCGGCCCCGGTCAGGCTCCGGACAGCGGAGACGGACAGTTTGCCGCTGGTGACGGTCCCGGTCTTGTCCAGCACGATGGTGTCCACGGTTCTGGTGTCTTCCAGGACCTGCGGGCCCTTGATCAGGATGCCCAGTTGCGCGCCGCGCCCGGTCCCGGTGAGCAGTGCCGTGGGAGTTGCCAGACCCAACGCACAGGGGCATGCAATCACCAGCACGGCTACTGCGGCGGTGAATGCCGGCTGCAGGTCCCCGGTGGCAATCAGCCATGCTGCAAAGGTCACCGCAGAGATGCCCAGGACGACCGGGACAAAGACCGCGCTGATCCGGTCGGCCAGCCGCGCGATCGCCGCCTTGCCGCTTTGGGCCTGGCTGACCAATTGTCCCATCTGGGCAAGGGTGGTTTCACTGCCGACCCGTGTGGCCTTGACCAGCAGCCGGCCGTTGGTGTTGATGGTCGCCCCGATCACGGTATCGTCCACACCGACCTCGACCGGCACCGGTTCGCCTGTGATCAGCGAGGTGTCCACCGCGCCCTGGCCCTCCACCACGAACCCGTCCGTGGGGATCTTTTCCCCGGGACGGACGATAAAGACGTCCCCCGGAACGAGCAAATCAACCGGGACCCGTGACTCGGTCCCGTCCCGGACCACGCTGGCTTCCTTGGCGCCGAGGTTCAGCAGTGCGCGCAGGGCGTTGCCGGCGCGCTGTTTTGCGTTGGCTTCCAGATAGCGGCCCAGCAGCAGGAACGTGGTCACCACGGCGGCGACTTCGAAGTAGAGTGCATGCGCGCGCATGTCCATGCCGGGGTGTGCTGTCATGATCGGATCGGCCAGAAGCTGCCAGGCCGAATACAGGAACGCGGCACTGACCCCGATGGATACCAGGGTGTCCATCGTGGAGGCCAGGTGCCGGGCATTGATGGCTGCCGCCCGGTGGAACGGCCACGCAGCCCACGTGACCACCGGCGCACTCAGAACAAGCGCAACCCATCCCCAGTGCGGGAACTGGGCGGCCGGGAGCATCGAGATGACCAGCACCGGCAAGGTCAGGAGCGCGGCCGTCAGGAGGCGGGGCCACAGGGCCGTTCCCGCCGCCGTCGGTGCAGCAGCCTGGTCATGAATGCCCGGCCCTGCCGGGGGCAGAGCCGGGTCATGAACCTGTTGTTTGTCCCGGGAAGGCGCCTGGGCCTTGAGCGAGGCGGTGTAGCCGGTGGCCGCCACCGTGTCGATGATCTGCTGGTCCGAAACAGCGTCAGGGACGATGACCCGAGCCGATTCCAGCGGCAGGTTCACCATGGCGTCAACGCCGTCAAGCTTGCCCAGTTTCCGCTCCACCCGGGCAACGCAGGAAGCACAGGTCATGCCTTGGATGTCGAGTTCAAGAATCCGGGTACCGGGAGCAACGGTTTCGATGCCCACGCCTAACCCCCGGCCACCACGGCGTAGCCGGCCTCAGCGACTGCCGCATGGATCCGGGCCGGGTCCAGTTCCCGCGCGGACGTTATCGTGGCCACGGATATGCCGTCCTTGTTCAGGGCAACGTCCACGTCAGCGACGCCCTCGAGCTCCTCCAGCTCCTCGGTCACCGATGCCACGCAGTGGCCGCAGTGCATTCCGGAAATGTTGACCCTTGTCTTCACGCTCATGACGTTCTCCTTCGTCGTTACCGCAGCAGGCGACCGATGGCGTCTGTTGCTTCTTTGACCTTTGCCTCGCCGGCCTTGTCCGAATCGGCTGCAGCGTTCACCACGCAGTGTCCTATGTGTTCTTCGAGCAGGCCCAGGCTGACCGCGTGCAGCGCCTTGTTTACCGCCGCGACCTGGGTCAGGATGTCGATGCAGTAGGCGTCTTCATCGACCATGCGGGCGATCCCGCGCACTTGGCCTTCAATGCGCTTCAAACGCCGCAGGTAAGCCTCCTTTTCATTGCTGTACCCGTAGCCGGCGGCATGGGCGGACTGTTGGCTGTCAAAATTTTGAATCATTGGGAATTCCCTTTCAGCGGCAACAAAAATATATACCCCTAGGGGGTATGTAGTCAAGGATCCGAGGGGTTACAGGCCGTTGCTTCAGGACCTCCGTGGTGCCGCAATTCAAGCGGGCTTGACTCGCTCGATGCCTTTATACCCGGATCGGCGGCAATTCATCATCAGCGAGAACGGGGCCGACGTGCCCGGGAGCCGACGCGACGCCCTTCTCGAACTAGCGACGCCGGACAAATTCCTCTCAAAGAACGTACCGTTGCTGATTTCACGCAGTTTCTGCGTATTATGCTCCGGGCGCTGACGATATGACGCACCCATCCCGCTCCCGCAGGTCGATGCCGTGTATGCCGGAACTTGACAGGCTGGTTGCTTAAGGCCACATAATTGGTAAGGTTACTGTCGATTTCCCACCTGGTGTGCTTGCGTGGATCGCAGCCTTCATCGGCGTTCGGCAGTAAAGAAACCGACGATAAGTCAGGGCAGAGGCAAACGAATCATGTCCATTCACGTTTGGGCTCCCGGCGGTAAGGCCAGAGGGAAAGTCGTGGCTGCGTCCTTGCTGCTCCTGATGGTTTTCGGCCTGGGTGTTGGAGCTTGTCCTCCTTCGTCCTTCACTTCGTTCCACGACGTTCAGGCCCCTGGGGGCGGGCAGCCAATGGAAAGTCCGACGCTTCGCACGGGTGTGGTGAGCCCCTTGGCGGATTCGGAAGCATTTTCCGTCCGGGCCGTCGCTTTCCCCGACATGTCAGCCCATTGCCTTCGGAGTGGGACACCTTCGCCCGCGCTGCCGGCACAGGAGCTTAGGGTTGAAGCCGCGATTGACGCGCCTGTCACGGCCGCGGCCGGGGCCTGTCCGGCAGGAAATGGCATGCAGCAACCGGTAGTCCTCGAGATGGGGCCATCGGCTCCTTCGTTGACTGCGTTGTCTATCAGCCGGACGTAAACCGCGCCCCTGCACGTGAAGGGTTACAAGACCTGGCGCCGGGCTGGATCGACGTTGCGTGGCGCCCTCTTTGGCATGACCGTTGCAGACTACCGCGACGGAACCCCAGGACAAGGAAGCAAAATCATGAAATTGAATGGAAAAATGCTGGCAGGCCTCAGTGCCATAGCCTTGGTGACGGCTCTGACCGGCGCCCAGGTCTCTACGGGTGCCAACAATGATGGGCCCGGCCGGGACGGCAACGCCCCCGTGGCCACCACCATCCCGACGACTCCCGGTGTCGACACGGATATGGGCGAGCTGCAAGGTGACACAAGAATTTTTCGGCTGACCGCGGTGGAGGTGACGCAGCAGATCGCGACGTTCCCGATCAAGACGGCAAAGGTCCTGGGCTGGAAGGCGACGGGAAGTGATGACATCAAGGCGTCAAGTCCCGGACCGACGCTGGTGTCCTACGAGGGCGAAAAAGTACAGTTCGTGGTCACCAACGATCTGGATCAACCAACCAGTCTGCACCCACACGGAACCCACGAACCAAACGCGGCCGACGGCGTGGCGGGCATCGATTTCGAGCCGGTAAAGCCCGGCACGACCCGCACGTACCCGGCCTACCAGCCCGGCCATGCCGGAACCTTCGCGTATCACACGCACACTAAAACAGCCGAACAGGAGCCGCGGGGCCTGGTCGGGCTTATCACCATCCTGCCAAAGACCACCCAGGCGAAGCAGAACCCCCAGATTGACATCGGGATGACCCTGCAGCAGTTCAATCCATCCTGGGACGACGGCAGGACCGTCAGTGAAGGTGCGCCGGCGGTGCCCAAACCAGACGAGCGTGGAATGTTTCCCTTCAGCACCATCAACGGTAAAACCGGGGATGCTGCCGGCGGCCCGATCAACATCAATCAGGGGGACCTGGTCCAAATACGCCTCTACAACGCATCCGGCATGGCCCATTCCATGCATCTTCATGGAATGGACATGACGTTGGTCGACATCAACGGTCATCCAACCCCACCCACCACCATCACCACCCAGGCGATCGAACCAGGAGAGTTCTTCACCGTGCAGTTCAGAGCGAACAACCCTGGCAACTGGGTCTTCCATTGCAGTTTCCCGGGTCACCAGGCCAATGCCAGCGAGTCCGGCTACCAAGGGGCGCCGGTTGGGATGCTCCGCATCTTCCACTACAGCGGCTCAGCCCCGGTACCAGCCGACTACTTCGGGTCACCGTCCTGACAGGTGCTCATGAGGCAGGACGGCCGCTGCCTTGAAGCGCAGCGACCGCCCTGCCTCCGCCCCGCAAAACGCCAGCAGATCCCGGATGCTGTAGTGCGGCAGAACGTTGGAAGTGACCGGGAAGCCGGGCAGGGGCTTCCACCCCCGTGGCACGGTTGCTCGGGAACTGCCCTGACAACCACGCGGTCCGCAACCTGTCCTGCCTTGGGACCGGCGCACCCGGTTTCGGCTTCTCCTGATGCTCAAAGCCCGGGATCGTTGTCATTGTTACCGGGCGCCGGGTTTTGGCCGTGTTCTGCCGCGTAGGCAGCAAATATGTCTTCCGTGGACCCGCGCGTAGTGAGGAACTTACCGCCGAGCGTCGCCGCGAGATGGTCCAGTGCTGCGGACAGTTGTTCCCCGGCCAGTCGCAGACATGGTTCATTCGAGGAAAGGACGACGTCACGGACCTGCACGGCGTATCCCAGCTGTTTGGCAAGAGATAGGTCCGGGTCCTCCTCCCGGAAATAGAATCCCTCCGTGTATTGGATGAAATCGACGTCCACCTTAGCTACCTCCGCTGCGATTGCGTCCAGTACCAGGGCTGCGGTTGGCACATCGGCCACCTGCATTCTGTCTGCAAAGCCGGCCACGGCAAGGCCCCGCAACTTGAGCGCCAGTGCCCGGCGGCGCGACAGCGGCGCATAAATCTGGGTGAACCACGTCAGCGCCGCGGTCAATAGCCCGAATCCGGTCAGTGCTTCCAGCGGAGTTAAGGCGCGTATAAAGGGGTCGCTGGGCACCACATCCCCGAATCCCAGCGTGGACAGGGTGACCGTGGAAAGATACAGGGCTTCTGCAAGGTCGTGATACTTCGACGGGTCTATACCCGGCGAGTAGGCGAATCCTGCCGGGATGTGCGGCCAATAAACCAGGGCCCATCCCAGGATTTGGAGGCCCACCCACGAAAGGACAACAAGCACCATGGCAGCCGGACCTACCATTGACCCGGCCTTGTGCCGCATGGCCCTGGAAGCCCGCCAAATGCCTGCGAGGACAAAACGGGTGAGTCGGCCCGTGCCGCTGGGATGAAGCAGCGTGTGGAAAATGTCCAGCAAGCCGAAAATAACGACCGCGATGCCCGCTATGCCCAGGAAGATCTGCAAGGACCGGCTCCTTTCTTCGCCAAACGGCGGGTCTGCCAAGACGCAAAACGATGTGGCAAAGTCGAATCCCGCCGGCCGCCGGCGGGTCTCCTCTGGTCAGGCGCGGCGCAGGAATTGCCCGCGGCCGGGGTACGGTAAGCATACTGAGGAATTTGAGCCTGTGCCGCTTCTGACATATCCCGGAAAGGACGCCATGCTGGCTTACCTGGACCTGGCATTCGCCTTCGCGCTGGCCGTCGCCGGTGTGGGTGGCCTGTACGCGCTGCACCAGCTCACTGCCGCAGCCGGCAACTCGTTGGTCAATAGGCCGTATACCAGCGGCTGGGTCCCTGAGCAGCATGCACTTTCGCGGTACCACGCCCGCTACTATCCCGCGACCCTGGTCTTCCTGGCGTTCGACGTCGAGATGCTCTTCATGTACCCGTGGGCGGTGGTGGTGCAGGGGCTTGGCGCTTCCGCGGTCATCGAGATGTTTGTGTTCCTGGGTGTGCTGATGGCCGGCGTTGTGTGGGCCTGGCGCGAAGGAGCGTTCAAGTGGGCGTGAGGGACGCCCTTGCCCGGGCCGCGGTAACGCGCTGCCATGTGTTCGTCGTGGAGGCGGCGGACGGATCAAGCGCCCGGATGGCCGTGGAGGAGGACATTACGCTCAGGGGGTGGGTGGAGGCACTGTCGCCCGGCGACGCCGACATCCTGTGTGTGTGCGGCGACGTCCCCGCCGGTGAGGCAGAGGCCGTGGAACGCCTCTGGAACCAGCTGCCGGGCCCCAGGAGCCGGACCCGGGTGGGCCGCCCGGAGGACGTCCGGGCGTTGCTGGACGGCTGCGTCGGAGCGTTGACCGACGTCGATCATCAGGGGCGAACAGAGCGGGACCGGACCAGCGAACAGGGCCAGGACGACGGCGGGATGGACTCCCACGCGGACGTGGATGAGGGCGGGATGGACTCCTCCTGCGGGGACGTGGACCACGGGGACATGGACGACGGCGGGATGGGCCACGAAGGCATGGACCACGGGGACATGGACCATAGCGGGATGGACATGCCGATGCCGGGCGGGATTCCGTTGGCCGGCGAAGGTAAGGACCGGGACGGTCTTGACCTGGATGTCCTGAAGGTGCCGCTGGGCCCCTACCTCCCACACTGGCCGGCCGGACTTGTCCTGCACTGTGAACTGCAGGGGGACGTTGTCTTCGCCGCAACTGCGGAGTATGCCTTCGACCCGTCCGCAGCTGGCAGTGACGCCGGCCCAGCTGGCCGGGAACGCGCCGTCGTCATCCACCGCACGGACCTCGCGGCGCGGCTCCTGACATTGGCCGGGGCAGCCGGGGACGCGGCCGGGATCAGGGCTGTCCGTGACGCCGTCCGGGCTGGGGCGGGCATGGAGGAATGCCTGCGGCGGCTCGATGCCGTCGCCTCCAGGCTGCGCCGGAACTGGCTGCTGCGTCGGACGCTGCAAGGGGTGGGCCGCATTCCGCATGGGACCGCAGGGGACTCAGCCGGAACGGATGCGTGGGACCGGCTGCTCCGCATGGTCGACGCCGCCGCAGGTGCATCGCCGGCGGGTTTGGACCCTTCGGACACCCTGCCTGGCTTGGTCGGTGGGCAGGAGCTGTCCGTGGTGCGCCTCATTGTCGCCAGCCTTGACCTCTCGCCCACCCCTGTACCGGCGATGGAAGGGGACATGGCATGAGCGCCGGTGCCGTGGAGCAGCTGCCGTACTGGGGCCCGCTGGCAGCCCTTGCGGCCCTCGTCGTGGTTGCGTTGTCCGGGGCCGTGGCCGATGGTGTGCTGTCGGCCCGTGCCGGGGGCGCCCGGAGGGGCGCCCTGGCTCCGATCGCCGAAGGGGCGAGGCTGCTGCGCCAGCGCAGGCGCACCACCGTGGCGGCAGACGCCGTGCTCCGCCAGGTGGGCGTCATGGGACTCATGGTGGCCGCCGCGCTGAAGGTTGCCGTGCTGCCGGTGGGCACGTGGGTGGTGTCCGACCTCGACGTGGGACTGGTCTGGTTCAATACGATGGACGTCCTGGTGTGGGCCTTCGTCTGGCTGGCCGGCTGGGGTACCAACAGCGTGTATCCGCTGGTGGGCGGGTACCGTTTCCTGGCCCTCGCGCTGGCGTATGAGCTGCCGCTGATGTTCGCGCTGACAGCCCCGGCGATAGCTGCAGGCAGCCTGCGGATGGGGGACATTGTCGCTGCGCAGGACGGCCTGTGGTTCGTGGTGTGGATGCCCTTGGCCTTCCTGGTATTTGTCGCCGCCGTCCTGGCGTTTTCGCTGCAGCGGCCCTTTACCGCCCCCATTTCTGCCGACCTCGGGGGAGGGGTCCTGGCGGAGCTGTCAGGCATGGACCGGCTCCTCCTGCTGGCTGGCAGGTACGCGCTGCTCGCCGCGGGCTCCGGCTTCGCCGTTGCCCTTTTCCTGGGCGGCGGTTCCGGCCCCTGGTTCCCGGCCTGGTTCTGGTTCCTGGCCAAAACGGTTGCCCTGCTCTGGCTGCTCGTGGCCGTCCGCCAGCGGGTCCCGCAGCTGCGGCCCGAACAACTGATGGCACCGGCGTGGGTAGTGGGCCTTCCCCTGGTCCTGGTGCAGCTCCTCATTGTTTCCATCGTTACCATCACCGGAAGGGGCAGTTGATGCTCGAAACGGTTGTCTTCGCCGCCCTTTCCCTGCTTGCGGTGGCCTCGGGCGTGGCGGTTTTCCGCACGGACTCGATGGCGCGCGCCAGCTATGCCCTGGCCGTGTCCTTCGCAGCGGTCGGCATCATCCTGCTGCAGCTCAAGCTCGAGTACATCGGCGTCATCACCGTCCTGATGATGGTCATGGAAATGGCGATCATGGCCATCTTCATGATCATGTTCATGGGCATGAATCCGGCCCTGATGCCCATGGACATGGTCCACAGCAAAAAGGTCGCTACCTCTGCCGCGGTGGGGTTGTTCCTGCTCCTGGCCGCGGGCATCCTCTTCGCTGACTGGCCGCAGGCCCGGACGCAGCCGGCAGGGAACCTTACGGCATCGCTCGGTGAGGCCATCATGGGCTCCAAAATGCTGGTGATGCTGGTGGTCAGCCCGGTGCTCTTCGCCACCCTGGTCTCGGCCCTGGTCCTGGCGAATCCGCGCGGCCGGTACGCCGCCTACCCCACCCTGCCCCCGGAGTGCAAGGGCGGCGACGGCGACGCCCACCACGGCCGCCGCGGGAATCATGAGGATGACGGCGGCCAGGACGACAACAGCGGCCACGAGGGCCACCACGCCGGTCATGAAAAAGTTACTGGTCATGAAGGCCATCATGGGGATGGTGGTCACCAATGAGCCTTGAGCTGGTGTTGCTGACGGCGGCCGCGCTGTTTTGCGTGGGCCTGTACGGTGCCATGTCCCAACAGGTGGTGGTCATGGTGATGATGGGCCTTGAGCTGATGCTCAACGGGGTCATCCTCGCGGCCGCCGGCTTCTGGTGGTTCCTGGCCCCGGCGCCGGACGGCCAGGTGCTGTTGCTGGTGGTGATCGCCGCGATGACCGTGGAAATGGCCATGGGCTTTGCCGTCGCCATCCTGCTGCACCGCTCGCGCGGCACGGACATGACAGACATGGCATCGGACCTTGCCGGATGAGTTGGTTGCTGATCCTGCTGATCGGGATTCCGGCCGGCGCCGGGACCGCACTGGCCGTCGCCGGACGGAAGGCGGACCGGGTGGCGCCCTTGGTGTCCGTCGCCATTTCGGTGCTGGTGCTGGTTGCTGCCTCGGCTGCGGCAGCGCTGCGGCCGGCTCTGTGGGTCCGCTTCCTGGCCGGGGCGGGCTTCGGCCTGGACGTTGACGACCTCAGTGCGCTGCTGCTTCCAGCGGTTGCCGCGGTGGCGTTCCTGGTGCTGGTTTACGCAGCAGCAGCGGACATCGCCGGGCCGGCCCGGTTCCACGGTCTGATGCTGGTGTTCATTGCCGCGGTCCTGGTGACGTTGACCGCCACCACACTGCCCGCACTGCTCTTCGCCTGGGAGGTCATGGGGGCCGCCTCCTACGCCCTGATCGGGTTCCATTGGCGGCAGTCCCACCGCGTGTCGTCCGGGCTGACCGCCTTCATTGCCACCCGCACCGCGGACCTGGGCCTGTACCTTGCCGCAGGAGCGGCGATGGCGGGGGCCGGAATGTCCGGCGCCGGAGCGTCCGGTGGCGGCATGTCGCTGGCAGGGCTCGACGGCCTTCCCGGCCCCTGGCGTGACGTTGCCGCCGGCGGAATCCTGGTGGCGGCCCTGGGCAAGGCCGCGCAGTTGCCCTTCAGTTTCTGGCTGTCCCGTGCCATGGACGGACCGAGCGCCGTCAGCGCGCTGCTGCACTCTGCGGCGATGGTGGCTATGGGAGGTTACCTGCTCCTTCGGGTCCAGCCGCTGCTCGCGGCATCGGGATGGGCCGCCGACGCCGCAGCATGGGCAGGGGCAGCCACCGCCGTGGTGCTGGGGCTGATTGCGGTGGGCCAGGAGGACCTGAAGCAGCTGCTGGCGGCCTCCACGTCGGCGCAGCTGGGCTTGGTGACCATGGCCGCAGGCGTGGGCGACGCTGCGGGAGGTGCGGCCCACCTGATGGCACACGCGGCCACCAAGAGTGCCCTGTTCCTGGCGGCCGGCGCGTGGCTCGCGGCGCTGGGAACTAAAAGGCTGGCGGATCTGCGGGGAGCGGGGAGGCGCTGGCCACTGTTGGGCGCCTCCTTCACCCTTGCCGTGCTGGCGCTGGCGGGAATCCCGCCGCTGTCCCTGTGGGCCACCAAGGACAATGTCCTGACCGCCGCACGCGAGCACTCCCTGCCGCTCTACCTCGCAGGCCTGGCAGGGGCCGTACTTGCTGCCGCCTACGCCGCGAAGGCTGCCGCATTGATCTGGAAGCCCGTGCTCCCCGGGACCTCTGCCGGGTATGACTCGGAGGAGAAGGGAAGCCGGACCGTCGCCCGCTGGCAACAGGTGCCCGTCACGCTGCTCGCCGTGGCAGCTGCCCTTTCCGGCCTTCTGGTGCTGGGGACGGTGGGGGACGTGGTGCGCGGAATGCTCGGCAGCGGGGCACGGTCTTCGCTGCCGGAACTCGCGCTGTCCGGCCTGCTGGCCCTGGCCGTGCTGATCACCGTGTGGAAGTTCGGCGGTTCCCTCCCGTCCATTCCGGGCGCCCTGTCCTGGCTGCAAATGGAGCGAGCGGCCCACTTCCTGCTGGTCCGCCCTGTCCTTGCCACCGCCACCCACCTGGCCCGCTTCGACGACGCCATCCTGGCCCGCGCTGCGGGCGGTTCGGCGGAACTGACCCGCCGGAGCGCGCATGGCCTCAACGCGGTTGACACCGCCCTGGACTCCGCGACCGACGCGATGGCCGGTGCCACTGCAGGCGCGGCTGGCCGTTCAGCCATTACGGACGAGGCGATTGACGGGGCTGTCAGCACCCTTGCCCGCAGCGTCCGCGCGGCCGGGAGGGCCGCCCGCCGGCCGCAAAGCGGGCAACTGCACCATTACTACGCCCAAGCCGCCATAGTCATCATCGTGGCGGCCGTCCTACTCATCGTCGTGAGGTGACCTTGCTCAGTCTTGCCATCCTTTTCCCCCTGGCCGCGGCAGCGGTAATCCTTGCGTCCGGCGGGCGAGGCGGCGTGTCCCGCGCCGTGTTCCTGGGCGCGGCCGCGTTGGAAGTACTGCTGGCGGCAGTCATGTGGGCGGGGTACCGCGACCCGGGGCCGGGCCGCCTGGCCTATGAAGAACAGCTGCGCTGGATACCCAACGTCGGAAGCACCTACCACGTGGGGACAGACGGGCTGTCACTGCCCCTGATCAGCCTCACCGCCGTCATCTTCCTCGCCTGCGCAGTCTACGACTGGGGCGCACGGGACCGGCCGGGGCCACGCGCCGCCCTGTTCCTTTTCCTGGAGGCAACCAGCGTGGGCCTGTTCGCCGCCCAGGACCTCATACTGTTCTTCCTGTTCTTTGACCTGTCGATCGTCGGCATGTACTTCATCATCGCCGGCTGGGGCCACGGGGACCGGGCCCGGTCCGCGCTGAAATTCTTCCTGTACACCTTCCTGGGATCGCTGGCGCTGCTGCTGGGCTTCGTCGGGCTGTACCTGGCTTCCGCCCCCCACACGTTCGACATCCCCGAACTGCTGCGTGCCCAACCGCTGCGTGGCAACCCGGCCGGCCTGTGGGTGCTGGCCGCCGTCGTCGTCGGCCTGGCCATCAAAACCCCGACGGTGCCCTTCCACACCTGGCTGCCGCCGGCCCACACGGATGCGCCGTCCACCGGTTCGGCGGTCCTGGCCGGCATCCTGCTGAAAATGGGCACCTACGGCTTCGTCCGGATCGCGATGCCTCTGCTCCCGGACGCCTGGCGGGCATGGACTCCCGTGCTGATCGCCGTCGGGGTGGTGTCGGTCCTCTACGGCGCCCTGGTTGCCCTCGCCCAGAGCGACCTTAAACGCATGATCGCCTACACCTCCGTGAACCACATGGGTTACATCATCCTGGCCCTGGCCGCGGCGGGTGCCGGCGGAGGCCAGGCGGCCAGGGAAACCGCGGTGACCGGAGCCGTCACCCAGATGGTCAGCCACGGCCTGATTACCGGGGCCCTCTTCCTGCTGGCCGGTGTCCTCCATAGCCGCGCGGGAACCTATGACATGGGTGCCTTCGGCGGTTTGGCAGCCCCTGCACCCCGTTACGCGGCATTCTTTGCCGTGGCCGCCTTTGCCTCGCTGGGCCTGCCCGGGTTCAGCGGCTTCATCGCCGAGTTCCAGATCTTTGCCGGCAGCATCGGCGCCGCCCCGCTGACGGCCCTGGCGCTGCCCGGCATCCTGATCACCGCCGCGCTCTTCCTGCGGGCGCTGCAGCGCGTGTTCACCGGCGAAACCCGGGGAAAGTCACCGTCGGTGACAGACCTCCGACCGGCCGAGGCCCTATCCTCGGGCGGACTGCTGGTGCTTTCGGTGCTGGTGGGACTCGTCCCGGTTCCCCTGCTGGACGTCATTGCCCCGGCTGCGGCCTCGCTGGTCAGCCTCCTGGGAGGGTAGCCGCCTGTGGAGTCCATGAATCCGGGGACCGACGCTCTGGTGCTGCTGCCGGAAATCCTGATGCTGGCAGGGGCGATCGCGGCTTTGCTGGCGGGCTCCTTCCTGCCCAGGGAGCGGCAGTGGGTCAGCCGGGCCATTGGGCTGGCTGCCCTGGTGGCCACTGTTGCCGCGTCCGGCGCCGGTGCCGCCGCCTATTCCGGCAGCTACATCGTTGACGCCGTCAGCAGCGGGGGGCGGCTGGTGGTTGCGGTCTCTGCGTTGCTGGTCATTCTGCTGGGCACGGACGAACTCCGCGGCAGTGAGCGCGAAAGCGAAACGTACAGCCTGATCCTGCTGGCTTCCCTTGGCGCCATGGTGCTCGCGGGCGCCGCCGACCTCCTGGTGCTCATAGCGGGGTTCCTCCTGGCCAGCATCCCGCTGTACGCCCTGATCGGTCTTGGCCGGACCCCGTCCGGTGGGGAGGCTGCCCTGAAGACCTATCTGCAGGGTGTCTTCTTCGGAATCCTGCTGATGCTGGGGGTCACGGTGCTCTACGCCACGGCCGGGACCACGTCCTACCCCGGCCTGGCCGCCGGGCTGGAACCCGCTTCGACCGCCGTCGTCGGAGTGGGACTGGTGGGTGTCCTGGCCGGCCTGATGTTCAAGGCGGGGGCGGTCCCGGGGCACTTCTGGGTTCCGGATGCCGCGGAGGGGGCCGGGACCGCGGCCGCCGCGTTCGCCACCACCGTTCCCAAAATCGGCGGCATCCTTGCGGCTTACCGCCTGCTGGAGCACATGCCCCAAACGGTGGCCTGGCCGCTTCTGGTCGCATTGCTGTCCGCGTTCACCATGACCCTGGGTAACCTGGCTGCTTTTGCACAGCAGAACCCCCGGCGCCTGCTGGGCTGGTCCACTGTCAGCCAGTCCGGGTATCTGCTGATGCCGCTCGCCGTGGCCGGGGCCGTGCCGCTGGCCCTTCCCGCCGTCCTGGTCTACCTGGCCGGTTACGCAGCCAGCAACCTGGCGGCCTTCGCAGTCATCGCGGCCTACCCTCACCGGAACGTCCTCACCGGCTATGAAGGCTTCGCCGCCGCGCGTCCAGGGCAGGCGACGGCGCTGGTCGTGGCCCTGCTCAGCCTGGTGGGGACACCGCCCACCGCAGTCTTCCTCGGAAAACTGACGGTGTTCACTGCAGCGTGGGACGGCGGCTTCTGGTGGCTGACCGTCGTCGCCGCAGCCAACACGGTGGCAAGCCTCTTCTACTACCTGCGGTGGCTTGCCCCGGCCTTCCGTGCCGCATCTCCGGACTCCCCGGGGGCGGGGGACTTCAACCACCGGCCGTGGGCAGCCGGGGTTGCCCTTGCCGGGGCCGTCCTGATCCTGGCCGCCGGCATCGGCGGCGGCCTGGTCTGGGCAGGCCTCGCTTGACGGGCCGGACCTTCGTTGACCAAAGCTATCCGTGGCTGTGGGCGCCGTGCCGGGACGCAAAGAAGCGGCAGACAGTACGCTGGGTACCCCCGGGACCGGTCAGCGGCAGCTGGACGGGGCGGCCAGCCGGCCGCAACTACGGCACCCGGGGGAGAGGGAGTTCCATGGCTGAAGTATTCCCAAGGGAGGCCGGGCGTTGCTGAACGGACGTGCCGCCCATTGGCTGGACGCGCTGCGGACGCAGCTGTGGCCGCTGCCGGCGCTGGCCATTGCCGCCGCGATGGCGCTCGGGGCCGCGTTGCCGGCGCTCGATTCCGGCGTTTACGGCCAGCTGCCTGACAGCGTCAGCGTTCTTCTTTTCAGCGGGGGGCCGGACGCTGCGCGGGCGGTCCTGCAGGCCATCGCGGGCTCCCTGATCACGGTGACGTCCCTGACGTTCTCCCTGACGGTGGTCACGTTGCAGCTGGCCAGCAGCCAGTTTTCGCCCCGCCTGCTGCGAACCTTCACCGCCGACCGTTTTGTCCACGGGACGCTGGCGCTGTTCCTGGCAGCGTTTGCCTTCGCCCTGACCGTCCTGCGCAGCGTCCGTAACGAGGGCAGGGGGAACACGCTGTTTGTCCCCGAAATATCCGTAACCGTCGCCTTCGTCCTCGCCATTGCCAGCGTGGTGGGCCTGGTGCTGTTCCTGGCGCACCTCACCCGGGAGATCCGGGTGGAGACCATGATGCGCCGGGTGGACCGGGAAACCCGGGACACCATTGACCGGGTGTTCCCGAAGGACCGGCCCGCTGCTGGCACCCCTCCCGTCCCGCAGCCGGGCAGTTTCCCCATTACGGCAGCGTCCTCCGGGTTCCTCACCTCGCTGGACAAGGACCGGCTCCTGGCGGCTGCGGTGAACTGCGGGGCCGTGGTCCGGATCGACAGGGAACCAGGGAGCTCGCTGGTGGAAGGGGTTCCTTTCGCCACGGCCTGGCTGCTGGAAACGGGAGCCGGCCTTGGGTGGGCCGCCCGGGAAGAATTGTGCCGGGATATCAACGAGGCCGCGGCCACTGGTTTCGAGCGCACCAGCGTCCAGGACATCGGGTTTGGGTTCCGGCAGCTGGTGGATGTTGCGGCCCGCGCCTTGTCGCCGGGCATCAATGACCCGACGACGGCAGTACACATCCTGGGCCACCTCTCGGCCCTGTTGTGCCGGCTGGTGGAAAGGGATCCCGGCCCGGAGCGGGTCCGCGACGACGACGGGAGGGTGCGGGTTGTGCTCGCGCTTCCGGAGCTGCCCGCGCTGGTGGACCTGGCCGTGAACCAGCCCAGGAACTACTGCCGGGCCGGAAACGTAATACGGGTGTGACCCGCGCCACCCCCTGCCGCGCTAGGCTGTTAAGGGTGTTCAACGGGAAATGGCTGCGGGCCACGCCGCACAGCGCTCCGCCGAGGACGCGTCGCTGTAGGCCTGCCGCATTGGGGATGACCCCTGTATGGATCCTTCTGGCGTTTCTGCTCACCGGGGCGGCGTCCTATGTACAGGGCAGCAGCTATGCCCTTGCCGGGCATATGCCTGTTCCCGCGTCTTCTGCTGAAAGCCTCGCTGCCCACGCGGAGTCTTCGAAGCCAAGCGAACAGGCTCAGGCCGGTACCCCAATGTTAACCTCCCACCACCTCCCTGGCTTCATCGCCGGCGAAGCGTTCCAGGATGGAAAGCTGCTGGAGCGGGCGTGCTGCGAACGGCGGCAGGCTCCGCGGGCTGAACCGGTTCTACTCAGGACCGCGGTGGTGCACTCCGCTGACCAGGTACAACGCGGGACGCCAGGTATTGCCCTTTCTTCTCCCCTCATGCCGCCCGAGCCTGGTCTTCCCAGCCTCACCGTGGTGCAGCTTGCCGTCAGCCGGACATAGAACGCAGTGCTGTTCAACCCACACCACTGCCCCCGATACCGGAAAGACAAACCAATGACTAACAATGTTCTGTCCATGATCGACGCCCACCCCCAGGGCGTGGGAGGACTGGATAGGGCCAAGGTTGCCGAGTGTATCCAGACCTGCTTTGAATGCGCCCAGACCTGCACCGCGTGCGCAGACGCATGCCTCAGCGAGGACATGGCAGCGGAGCTCACCGCCTGCATCCGCACAAACCTCGATTGCGTCGACGCCTGCGTGGCCACCGGCAAAATCCTTTCGCGCCATCGGGGCCGTGACGAGCAAGTGACCCGTGTGATGGTGGAAGCCTGCCGGGCAGCCTGCAGGGCCTGCGCCGGCGAGTGCGCCGGACATGCCTCCATGCACAAGCACTGCGAAGTCTGCGCCGAGGCGTGCCACCGATGCGAACAGGCCTGCACGGATCTCCTTTCCGCACTTGGAGGGGACACACCATGACACGGCCCAGGGAAGTCCAGTGGATGGCGTCGGACGACCCCCAGCTGCGGCGAATGCTGGCAACACACATCCACTGCGGGGAGGACATGCAACCCGTGGCCCGGGCGGGCGCGGGAACGGATGGGCCGGAGGACAGCAAAGACGCTGCCGGCCAGGTCACCTACCGTTGCGCCTGCGGTTTCAGCTTCGATGAAAAAGCCGAATAGCCTCGTTCCTTCCCCCGACTTGCCTCAGTCATGGATCTCACTTCCCGTCAGTCCGATGAAGACATCCTCGAGGGTGACCGTGCCGCGTGCCACGGCAAGCACTTCAGGATCATTCTTATGTTTGGTGATCAGCTGGGCGGGTGTCCCGATCGTGAGCAGTCCCGTGATCGATGATCGCTACCCGGTCACACACTGCCTGGGCTTCCTCCATGGAATGTGTGGTGAGCAGGATGCTGCTGCCGTCACCGCGCAGCCGCTCGACCCGGCCCCATAGTGCCCGCCGGGATTGTGGGTCCAGTCCTGCCGTCGGTTCATCCAGCAGGAGGAGCATTGGGTTGTGGAGAGAGGCGATGAAGAGCGCGAGGCGTTGTTGCTGGCCACCGGAGAGCTGTTTAAACCGTTTGCCCAGTTCCTCGCCGAGCCCGATCCTGGTCATACTCCGCCCGATCTGGTCCCTCGAGAGTTTCACCCCGTACAGGCCCCCATAGAGTGTCACGATCTGCCGGATGCTCAGTTCGTCCTGAAAGCTGGAGGACTGCAACTGCACACCAAGGAGGGCCTTCACCGCTGACGGATTCTGTTGAACATCCAATCCATTGACGCGTACCCGGCCCGACGCAGGCTCTATCAGCCCTTCCAAGACGCTGAGAGTGCTTGTCTTCCCTGCACCATTGGGCCCGAGCAGTCCGAAGATCTCTCCCCGGTAAACGTCAACGGTCAGACCGGCCACCACCGTCCGTGTCCCGTAAGCCACGTGCAGGTCTTTGATCTCCAACAGCGGCCGCACTGGCTGCTCGTTCATTTCGGTCATCTGCACGCATCCCCTCCACGCGGCCCGCTACAGGCCTTGGTGGCCCCAGCCTATGGGGAGAAACTGAACGTACTCCCAGAACCGACGCAAGTCGACTCCGGCACCTTACCGCGCCGTTCCGAGAAGTCAGTGACTCAGCGGTGCCATTCTCACGCTCCGCTGACTCGGTTACTGGGCGAGTCTGACGGAATCTTTCGGACCCTCACCAGGACGTGGGGCACGGGGCGAAACCGACGGGGATGACAGGTCTTCTAACCCCCTCGGCCCCGCCACCTCCACGCTCAACCTGATGCATTTGGTCTCCGTTCCATGGACCAGGAAGCCGCCCGGCCACCAGGTGTACGGGGTCTTCTCCTCCGGGCACGCCGTGAAGGTCACGGATGTGTTGCCCTCCGTCGCGCCGTACTCGGCCGCGAGTCCCACGGTCTTCTGCTGCTCCGACGCCACATTGACGGTGACCGTTTGCCCGGCACTCAGCCAGTATGGATCTTTGCTGGTCCACCCATCGGTATGCTGATAGCCGTCGATGGCGTCCTGGTACGCCAGGTAAGTGACGTCCAAAGCGATGTGATCATCGTGGTCGGCCCGCAGGCGTTCCAGCCAGGCGGAGCCCGGCCGGGGGCATCCTGACGGTCTCAGATCGAGAGTCGTCACAGCCGAGTGACAGTCCCAAAACCAAGGAGAAGCATCCATGAACAACAACGAGCTGGCCCAGTTGGGTCTCGACACGGATGGCCTTACGCCGGACGCCGACTACGTCCCGAACCCCTTCACCGCCGATGACGGTGTGCACGTAGACCTCGTGTACCGCGCGTACCTGCAGCTCGAGCAGATCAACGCGCTGGGCGGTATCAGCCTGCTCGGCGGCTCGCACGAGCGGCTGGAGGAAATTTATGGCGGACTTGAGGACGGCATGGATCTCATGACGGCGGTGGCGCGCTTCGGCGACGATGAGCAGCAGCATCGCGCCCAGCAGCTCATGGCGGCAGGGAAGATCAGCGGCTCCTGACAGGCCTCGACGGAACCCCGACAGCTCCGGCTGTCGGGGTTCTTTCTTTTCGTCATGCAGACCGAGCTGGCGAGAACCCCTGGATATGCCGGGGCCCGGCATGCGTCGCGCGGACACCAACTGAACCAGGCGAGCCCCATTCTTCCCCTGGACAGGGACCGCGGGAACCTAAGCATTTGGTTCCATAGCCGCTCATTATCCGTCCATGCCCCGGCTGCTGTCTCCTGGCAGATCCATGCGCCTAAACAGACAGAAGTACGACCCTGATGTTCATGTGGTGTTCGCACCGTTCTGCCTGATAATGCAAGGATCGCAGGAACATCGCTCACGATGTTATTCGCATTCCTCCGGGAGCAGGCAAGACTATTCACGATCAGTGTGTGGCGACGAACTTCACCACCATCGATGCTGCGGCGTGGTGATCAAGTCGACCGGGGCGCATGCCGACCCTCACCTCGTTACCCAACGTCCGTTAGTCAGACAACTCGCTGACGTCTCTGCGAGATCGACATCGCCCCCGGTCATGCTCGGCCCGGTCGACTTAATCGCCACGCCAGGAACCATTGGACGCCGAGAATTTCGCCTGAACAGGGGAAAAACGGGCCTGAGTGACCCATCTCCTACCTCAACAACGGGGCGGGTCATTGCACGTCTGGTCGTCACGCCGCTCGATAGGCGTGTTCGAAGTTCAGGTCATGTCGTTCCATGCTTCACCTCCCATTGGCTACATCCTCTGGTCGCAGACCGCATTCCCTCTCGGGTTCTAGGTCATGCCCGTTGAGTGCGATCTCAATGGATGGTGGCCACCCGGATGCGGCCTGGTATCGCAGGCCAACGACAACGCCCTCGGCGCGGTCACGTCACTGTTCGCAAACATTCTGCAGAACATGGCGTCGTGGCTGTGGGCCTTCATCACGGGTGCCTTCACTGTGTCGAACGTCGACGACTCCCAGTGGCTGTCCATCCAGGGACTCACGAGCTGGTGGGTGATAGTAATGCTGACTCCGCTCGCCGTCGTAATGATCTTGCAGCTGCTCTCGGGTCTCATTAGCCAGCAACCAAGACGCATTGGAAGAGCTTTGATAGGCGGAGCAGTCGCGATCCCATTGGTGGGCGCCGCCGTGTACCTCGTCCGGCAGTTGACGAGGGCAACAGACCTGGCGTCTGCCGCCCTCCTCCAATCGATTGGGTCCGACCCCTATCTTGTCTTCATGCGGCTCTTCGGCTTTGAACGAGCGCCGCAGGGAAGTGGCCGGGAATGGAACTTGGTTTCACTGGCTCCCGGAAACACCGGCGGCCCGGCGGGCGCGGCCGTGGTGACCATGATGGCAGTCGTGGTCGTCTGGATACTCGCCTTCATTCTGATGTGCTCGATGATCTTCCGCTCGTTCGCCCTCGTTGTCCTCGCCGCCGTCGCCCCCGTGGCCCTCATGCTGCTGCCTTGGGACAAGACAAAATCCTGGGCTCGCCGCTGGTGTGAGGTCGTCATCGCGTTGGTTGTGGCCAAGCCCTTGGCTGCAACAGTCCTGGCCGTCGCCGTAAAGCTCTTTGCCGATTCCAAGTCCTTCGCGGGCTTGGCAGCCGGAACCGTAGGCATGGCCCTCGCATGTGGGGCACCCATGATGGCCCTGCGCCTCGTGAGCTTCGCTGGAGGGGAACTCGCTGCAGCTGCGCAAACGGCGGGCGGTGGCCACGTGCTCTCGCGAAGCAGCAGTGTTGCGGCCCGGCAAATCAGTCGTCAGGCAGGCGGCCGACTGATTCTCGCAAACATGGTGAGTCGTTCCGCCATGACACGGCCCATCAGTTCAAGCCGTAACGTCTTCCCGACACAGGTGTCAGCTCCTCCTGTGCCCGCCGGGTTGACCTCACCGGGCCCCGATGGAGGACAGAGAGCCTTGAAGACAGGATCGTCAACCGGATCACCGGGTGCACCGCAGTCCGCGGAAACCACAGGGTTCGTGCGTGTAGGTCCACCGAGCCAAGGCGGCGCGGTTCCAGCGCGAGCCCGGCAAAGCACGCCTACCGAACCGGGACCGCGAGCGCGGCCTCCCGCTAACACCCCAGGTCCGTCGAGCCCGCAACCTCCGAAACCCCAGCCACCCAGAATTGATCCTCCGAAGGGAGGCACCCCTCATGTCTGAAGACGGGCGCGCGTTGGAAGCCGTCAAATTCCCAAGGTACGAGCGCCGCGGTTTCTTCCTCGGACTCAAGTGGTATCAATTGCTCATTGTTGCCGCGGGAGTTACCGTCGCGATCGTTGCATCAGCGAGCCATGGTCCAATCGGACTATTCACCACTGGGCCTATGTGGCTCGTGCTCATACTGCTCGGAATACTGCAGTACTCCCGTGTCCCATATCCAGTCTGGGCACAACAGATCGCAACGTTCTTCTACCGCGCAGCTGTGGGCCAGACGAGGTTCCTCGCAAAGCCTGAAGCTCCACGCATCGCCGGCCGACTTGCCCTTCCCGGCGGGTTGGGCAATCTGGAGATTCGAACTACCGCCCGTGGGGAATGCTTCCTGGTCGATGGCCACGGCAAGGAGGCAATCGTAGTGCTGCGGTGCAGTACGCGGTCCTTTGCTCTCCTGGACGCTGACGATAAAGCGTGGGCAGTCCAGGCCTGGTCACGGGTTCAGGCCGGCATGGCCCAACGGCAAAGCATTGCCCGCATCGCCATTCAGGACTACACCGTGCCCTACCCGTCATCGGCACTCTGGGAGTTTTACAGGGAAAACGCCCTGCCGGCGCGAGACAACAAGGAAGCCGCTGGGTGGGGCCATCGTGCATACGAGGACTTACTGGGGGCCGCCGGCTCGGCTATGAGCCATGAGCTGGTCGTCGCGGTTGTCCTGGACACGAGTAAGGCGCGACGGCGGATCAGGGAGTCGGGCGGGGGCGTCACCGGCCTTGAACACGTCCTACGGCTCGAAGTCGATGCGATACGAACGTCGCTGGGTACTCACAACGTCAAGGTCGAGGAATGGTTCGGCGAGGCGGGGTTGCTTGCCATCATTCGCGGCGCTTTCGATCCTGCCCTTTTGCCCGCCGGCAAAGCGATGGCCGCGACAGCTTCGGCGTCGAGTGCACCAGCAGCAGAGTCGACGGATGAGCTCATGAGGCAAGGCCCGATGGGTGTAGAGGAGCACTGGACCTACCTGCGGACAGATTCCGGCTTCCACCAGACCTTTTGGATTGCTGAATGGCCGCGGCAGAAAGTCTTCCCGGGCTTCCTCCACCCTCTGATCTATGTGGGCGAATTCCGCCACACCTTCACCGAGGTTATTCGGGCGGTACCGACCGCTGAAGCTCTGCGCGACATCCGTTCAGCCCAGGAAGCCCACGAGACCCGTCGCCGTATCAATGCCCGCTTCGACAGGCCGCTCACGCGTGAGCAAAGGGCCGAGGAAGAAGAAGTGACACAGAGGGAAGAAGAGATTGTCGCCGGCCACGGTGACGTCCGTCCGGCCTCTTATATGACCGTCACAGCGACCTCACTGGAGGACTTGGCACGACACCGCCAGGAGCTTGAGTCCGCGGCAGCGGGAGCTTTCGTTGAGCTGCGGCTTCTCTACGGACAGCAATGGGCGGCTTTCGTTGCGAGCGCGTTGCCCTTGGGAAGAGGACTGCGGTGAACAAGACGAATGGCAGCTTCGAGTACCTTCCGTTGGGGGTAAGTCGGGGGGATCAGAAAGCACGACGGCGGTCCGCACCTTGGGCGTCCAAGCGGGCGAGTGCTCCGTCGGAGGATGAACAGCCCGGACTTCAGAAGCTTCGCTTCACGGGAGATTGGGGGAACAAGGAGCCGAACTCGCTCCGGGGCCCACACCGGTTGCGTCCGGCACCGCACCGCGCCTCGACCATGACATTCGCGGCCGCCTACCCGTTCCTCACAGAGTCCGGGCTGGGGCATGAAGGCACCTACATCGGAACCGATGTCTTCGGGTCAGGAGCCTTCTCCTACGATCCCTGGATCCTTTACGACAAAGGGATCATCAGCGGCCCATCCATCGTCGTTATCGGAACCGTCGGCACAGGCAAGTCGATGTGCGGCAAGTCGCTCGTCGCGCGGTCCATCACATTGGGCAGGAAAGCCGCCGTCGCCTCCGATCCCAAGGGTGAGTGGGTTGCCGTCGCCAAAGCTGTAGGCGGAAAGGTCATTTCCGTCGGACCAGGCCGTCCCGCACGAGTAAATCCACTGGATGCCGGGCCACGGTCAAGCGCCCTCACTGAAGCACAGTGGCAGGCTGTTGTTCGCCAGCGGCGCCGGTATCTCCTGGTGGCACTTGTCTCCCTCATGCGTCAAGGAATGCCGCTCCGACCCGTCGAGCACACGGCCTTGGATATCGCCCTCATGGAAACAATGGCGGAAAACTCCAACCCCACGCTGCCCATGGTGCTTGACCATTTGCTGCGACCGTCGAAGGAGATGGTAGCTCTCGTCGGGGTCGAGGGCGGAACCGCCGTCAGCCATTCCCTTAGACGCACGGTGTCCGGTGATCTCGAGGGCATGTTTGATGCTCCGTCCACCGTAGCCTTCGACGCGGACGCCCCAATGATGGTGATGGACACTTCGGCGCTCATTGGGGCTTCGGAGCAAGCCCTGTCATTAGCGGCCGCTTGCGGCGCTACCTGGCTGGAGGCGGCGATCACCAATCCCGACGGCGGCAAGCGCCTTGTCGTCTACGACGAAGGTTGGCGGATGCTCGCTGATCCTTACATGCTGGCGAAGATGAGCGAACAGTGGCGTTTGGCCAGAACTTACGGCATCGCCAACCTGCTGATCATGCATAAAGTCGCTGACCTCAACGAGATTGGTGACAGCACCAGCGGACATCGGCAGAAAGCCCTGGGTCTCCTCACCGAAGCGGACACCAGGATCATCTACCGCCAGAAGCACGACGCAATGCGGCTTACCAAGGAAGCGCTGGGCCTTACCGAAGCCGAGTGCGAGCACGTTGAGAATCTTCCGAAGGGCGTCGGTCTCTGGAAGGTCGGCAACCGCTCCTTCATCGTTGCCAACCGGGTGACAACGGACGAGTTGGACGTTTTCGGGACTGACGGCAGGATGCTGTGAGACAGCTAGTGAGTTCCCGGGCTGCCAGCGACAATCCGCTCGTCACCGCTGCTCTCGTTGGAGCGGCGGCTTACGTATGTCTCTGCGCGTTGGTGCAGGCCGCGGCGCAGCTCGCGACCTCTTGGCACTGCGGCGCCTTGCCGCCGTCGCCCTTCAACCCGGGTGCCGTCGTCGGACTTTTGGCCAACAGGATGGACTGGATAGTCATCCGCAGTGGGGACTGCGCAGTCGGCACGGACAGCGTTTGGTGGATCTTGGCTCCGGCCCTGCTGCTGGTCGGAGCGCTCGCCGTGGCTGCGCTGGTTGCGTGGAGGCGGTGGAAGCAATCGGGGGCATGGCTCCGGCAGGACATCCTGAACCGGGACGGCGTTGCCCGTCGCGCCGAAATCGTCCACGACTTTGGGGCGAGGGCGGTGCAGAAGCGGGGGAAGTTCACGCGCCCGGGACTGGTGAAGCCTTCGGTGCAGGATCTGTCCTGGACCCTGGGTCGATCCCGCGGCGTCACGGTCCACGTTTCCACTGAAGAATCGATGGTGATCCAGGGTGCTCCCCGGTCCGGCAAGGGCCTCTACGTGGTCATCAATGCGATCCTCGACGCGCCCGGTGCCGTCGTAACGACGTCTACGCGGGCTGACAACCTTGTAGTGACCATGAAGGCAAGGGCTTCTGACGGGCGCCCGGTGACGGTGTTCGATCCCCAAGGCATGTCAGGCTTGCCGTCGTCCCTCCGCTGGTCACCGGTGCGGGGATGTGAGGACCCGGACTTTGCCACCCGGCGAGCGCTGGTCATTACCGCGGACACGGAAATGAAGGGCGAAAACGCTGCGTGGCAGAAGCGCTCGCTGATCGTCCTCCAATGCCTGCTCCATGCTGCTGCCCTGTCCGGCGAGGGAGTGGCTGCATTCCGACGCTGGTCCTCCAGCCCTGTGCTTGCCCGGGAAGCGCTGGAAGTCCTGGGCACGCCTGGCGCGGCGCTTGGTTGGCAGTCAGACCTGATGGGAATCCTGGAAGACGACCCGCGGAATACCTCGAACTCTTGGATCGGTGTCTCGGCAGCGGTTGCCCCGCTGTCTTCACCGAAGGTTTTGGCTGCACTGAACCCGCAGGATGAGTCCGAGGAGTTTGATCCGAAGGCGTTCATTCGGGAACGGGGCACGCTCTATTTGATCGGCACGCGCGCAGGCGCGGCTGCTGCCGGTCCATACCTGTCCGCCCTGATCGACGACATTGACAGCGCGGCTCGCGAAATGGCGTTCGTTTCGCCAGGCGGCAGGCTTGAGCCGCCGCTGTCCCTCATACTCGATGAGATCGCCAACCTGGCTCCCTGGCCGGGCCTACCCGTGGCGCTGGCTGATGGCGGCGGCATCGGCATCTCCACCCTCGTCGTCCTCCAATCCCTTTCTCAGGCCCGTTCGGGCTGGTCCATCGATGAAGCGTCAACAATATGGGACTCCGCCATCATTAAGGTGATTTTCGGAGGCGGATCTGACGAACACGACCTCCGATCGCTCGCCGGTCTGCTCGGCGAGCGCAGCTTGACGCTCACCACGCGTTCCTGGTCGTCACAGGGCCGGCAGGACGGCGAACAGCTTCGCGACCGTCCGGTGATCGCCTTGGACGAGATTCGACGCCTCCCAGCTGGCACCGCACTCATGCTGGGTCGGCGCACGCGGCCTATTTTGTTGGATCTCCTGGAATGGCACAAGCGCAAGGACGCCGGGGAACTGCGCCGCCTGAAGGCTGAGATGGAGCGCCTGTTGGCCGACGGGCACAAGCAGCGTCAACAGAAGACCGAAGGGGCTCCTGATGCATAGCCGTGACAACGTCGACGAGTTTGATGTTCCCTCCTCGGGTTCCTTTGGGGACGACGAGATTACTGCACAACTTTTCAGGTCGGCATTTGCCGGACAGGCTGGGCCCAAGTCCGTGACCCGCCGCTGGCGGGAGATGACGACCGAGCAATCACAGGAGGCATGGCGATCGCTATTTGCGTGGGTGCGATGGCTCGTGGCCACCTACCAACTGACGACGTCGGTCGTCCCGGACTGCTGGTGGCGTCACCCTGAGATCGTGGCTGAGTTGTACGCGCTTCACCGCGCGGAGTTGGCCTCCTACACAACGGACGATCCTGGCTTCGGGCCGCTCGCCTTCCATGAAAGGCTCCCACACGCAGTCGAACGTCTTAGGACGCACACCAGGGCGGCCGGATGCGTAGGACTGCAGGCACACAAGGATCCCGCACCGCGCATGCTTGCGAACGACGATCCGGCCTTCCTCGACTGGTGCAAGGCGGCCCATCAATTGGTTCCCGAATTCTGAGTCATGTCGCTCCAATGACCTGGTCGCCATGAACTGGTGTCTGCGCAGCTGAGCTGCGGTCCAAGAAACAGAAGGGTGGCTGTCGTGGCCGCTGCACCCGAAGTTCCGTCAAGCCCCTCCGCTGGCCCGAACTCCCCGTTGGAGCCTCAGCGACTGGCGCCCGAGGAACGTGTTGCTGCCTTAATGGACGGACTGCACTCGATTCTTGAAAAGGCTGTCGAGTCGCCATCACATTGGCAGGTTCTCCTTGACGCTTCCGCCAGCCTGTGGCGCTATTCCGGCGGGAACGTTGCCCTGCTGATGATGCAGATGGCACAGCGCGGTACCGACGAGCCCACGCTCGTGGCGGGCTTCAAGGAATGGGAGCGGCACGGGCGGAATGTTCTTCGTGGTGAGCATGCCTTGTGGGTGATTGCGCCAAGGACGGCCCGCGTTCAACAGGTGCTCTTGCCGGACGGCACCCGTCACCGCATCCCTGTTGGCGACAAGGCTCCCAACGGCGCCGTTGACGAGGGGAAGAAGACGCTCATCACTGGCTGGCGGGGCCAGGCTGTCTTCGACGTCTCCCAGACCGAGGGTACCCCGCTGCTGGTTCCTCGATCAGCTGGGCTCACGTCAGTCGAGGTGCCGCGGCTGTGGGAGTCGCTGGCTGGAGTTGCCCGCGCTCACGGCTTCTCAGTGCAAGTCACGGACTCGCAGTTCGGGCTCACAAGCGGCTTCACGGACTTTGCCCAGCACCGGGTGCAGGTGGGTGGCTGGCTGAACCCGGAGGAACGGGCAGCGGTGCTTGCGCACGAGCTCGGGCACGTTCTGCTGCACGGCCCGAACGACAACGTGGGCAAGTTGTATGGAAGCAGCGTGGACCACCGCGGGCTGGCAGAAGTCGAGGCGGAGTCAGTGGCCTACACGGTGCTTAAGGCGCATGGAATTGATAGAGGGCCTCAATCAGCAAGCTATCTGTCCGGCTGGGCTGATGCAGTTATCGAAGCGGAGCATTCAGCCGCCGGAGTTACGTCCCGAAAGGAGCCGGCCTCGCGCGTGGATATTGCCAAATCAGTGCTTGGCCGGGTGACGGCCGCAAGCAAGGAAATTCTTGAAGTGACCGATCCGCCAGGACTAGGCGGGAAGGTTCCGGCTGCAGAAGCCTCCCTGCAAGTTGAAGGCCAGGAAACCTATGCGGGCGTGAAACCGGCACAGGAACCGTCGCGTGGCCTGGAGATTTCTGGCCCGTAGGCCGGCTTTGAAGCGTGGGATGGGAAAGTCCCGTCCGCGAAGGAAGGACGCACGATATGAGCACCAGAATACCGATCAACATCGCCGGCAACCTCGTGGCAGATCCGGATCTGACCTACGGCGAGTCGGGGGTGGCCCACACCAAGCTCCGCGTTGCGGTGAACCAGCGCGTCCAGGGGCCAGATGGATCCTGGCATGACGGTGAGCCTGTTTTTCACAACGTCTCCGCGTTCCGGGCGCTCGCCGAGAATGCCTCCAATTCGCTGAAGAAGGGCGACCCCGTCACCGTTTCGGGTGAGCTGGAATTCCGTTCCTTTGAAAAGGATGGGGAGCGGCGCGAGGCTCGTCGGATCGTAGCCGAGACCATTGGCCCGGACCTTCGCTTTGGTACCGCTGTATACCAACGTTCTGCGCGTGCCGCTGGGCCTGGCGCTTCAACCGAGGCGGGCCTGCAAGCGGCGCCGGAGCCGACGTACAACATCGCAACCAAGGGTTCGGTGTCGGTATCCCCTTTCGGCGAGCCGGCGCGGAATGAGGTTAGTCTCTGACCCTGCGCCGTTGGGAGGGCCTACTGAGCTTGCCCCCTAGGGCGTGTCTCCTAAAGCTGTTAGCCAGATGCTGATTGCCCGAAGAACCGCTCCTCCGCGGTAGGTGAGGGCGAGTTTGTCGTAGCGTGTTGCCAAGGCACGCCATTGCTTGAAGACGTTGAAGTTCCGTTCGACGACGTTCCGGCCTTTGTAATCCTCTTTGTCGAAGGCCGGGGGCCGGCCACCGGAGGAGCCGCGTCGCTTCCGGTGGCCGATCTGGTCGGAAGGCTGCGGGATGACAGCAATAATGCCGCGGTCGCGGAGGTGGGTTCGGATCGCTCGAGAGGAGTAGGCCTTGTCACCGCGGACACGGTCCGGGCGGGTTCTGGGTCTGCCCTGACCGGCCCGGTTGATCTTCAGCTGGTTCATGAGGTGGGCGAACATCGGCGCGTCCCCGCCCTGGCCCGGGGCGACCAGCAGAACCAAGGGCCTGCCTTGGCCATCAACCAAGGCGTGAATCTTGGTGCTCAGTCCGCCCCGGGACCGCCCAACCGCATGATCGTCCGGCTCAGCAAACAGATTCATGTAATTCGAGCCGGCCCCCTGTGGTGCGCGGCAGGTTGGTGCCGTGCTGGTGGGCACGGTTCACCGTCGAATCGACCGAGACCGACCAATCCACTTCACCCTGAGAGTCCGCGACCGTCAGCAGTGCAGCCAGGATGCTGTCCCACGTTCCGTCACCGCTATAGCGGCGGTGACGCTTCCAAATGGTCTGCCACGGACCGAACTCGGCAGGCACATCCCGCCACGCGATCCCGCACCGATACCGGTAAATGATGCCCTCGACCACGCGCCGGTCGTCCCGAAAAGGACGACCCCGACGACCATCAGAGGACGGCAACAACGGCTGGATGCGGGCCCACTGCCCATCAGTCAAAACAGAAGTACGCGACACCCATCAAGCATCCCGCCTAAACCAACCCAGGTTTAGGAGACACGCCCTAGCGAGACATGGCAATGGCCTGGTCCTTCCGCCGAGGACCAGGCCATTGTCATGCTGTCTCGCTGATGGACCGCGGTGCCTGCTATAGCCGCGAACTGCCCTTCCATTCGTCCGGTTCCACCCGCTTGATGCTCGAAGAGTGGGCCCACCCCATGTGGTACTTGCCGGAGGCATCCAGCCATTCGATGAGACCGTACTTGTGGGTCCAGCCAACGGCCTTGCCATAGATTCCGCCTACATACACTAACGGCCGGGCATACTTCGGGAAGTCCCGAATAGGCGCCGGATCATCTATCGGACGGGTGGACTCAGCGTCCATCCGGGCCATCATGCGCTCGAGGTCTTCTGGCGAGCCGGACTTGATCACGCAAACAACTATAGAACATATGTTCGAATAAGGGTTTCGGGACCAAACCAGCGGCAGGAGCTTCAGGTATTCCGTGCCCTCACAACGGATGGCGTTACAGGAGCCGCCCCGCGCCCTTCGGCAGGAGCCCAGGCCAAACAATCGACCGCCTGAATGAAGTACGTGTCCGGCCATGGCGCGCCAGGCATAACCTGGGATGGGTCCGGGGAGATGAGCAGAACCGATCCGGGCCAGATCGGTTCCGGAAGCGACTCCAGCCAGGCCCGCTGAGTGTGGTTGAAGCGATTCCACCGGATTGTGACCCAGGAGCCTGTGGGTTGTACTGCATCAACGCTGACCAGCGTTACCTCCGCTGTTGTGCCGCCGAGCGCTTTGGCGTTGCTGAAGGATCTCCACTGTTCCGTCGCCTGTTCCAGCCAGGCGCGCCGTTGTGTAGTCCGTCGCCACCATTGCCATCCAGTAAGTAGTGCAGCAGCGAACAGCGTGGCGCCGCCTACTAACTTTGCGGAGAAGGGAACGCCGGCGGAGGGAAGGAGAACCAGAGAGAGGGCAGCCGCGGATAGAACAACCGCGCTGGCCAGTACCAACCCGGCTGTCGCAACTCTCGGTTTCACCGCTGGGTTCACGACCAATGTTTTGCCTCTACATCAGCTTAGATCTACCAGCCCGAACTCGTAAGGACGACCTGCCCCGATCGACGCATATCAAATGTGCTGATCTCGGGCTGAGGGGCGGGCTGACAGCTGCCGGCGCTCTCAATTGCTTCCTGAAGTCTTTCCCGCTGGCCCAGCTGTTCCCATTCGTAGTTCGCCGGGGGAGCTCCCAATGGCAGGTGAGAATCGTAGATTCCCCATCTGTCCCTGAACAGGGCAACATCGCGAATCAGCCCGCCCAAGAATTCTGTCGCACCCACGGCGGCAGTCAGCTCGTCCTTCCACGGAGCACCCTGCGTCAGGGCAGCCCAGGTGACGGATTCCATCCTTTGCCGGATGCGTTCGCGGACCTGGACGATCATGTCTGCCAACCCGGGTCCAAGTACCGGGAACGATTCGCGCAAAGGGTCTGTCGCCGTCGTCGGTGTTCCTTTTGTGTAGCGACGAAGCCACGCGCTAAGGAGGGCCATCGGGTCGTGCACTGAATGGCTGCCCTGCACGGTCCGCTCCATGACGCGCTCTGCGCCGTGACGGCCGACCGCTGTAGCTTTTCGCCAGGCGGCAACTGCAGCGCCCCACGACGGTGACGCGCTTAGTTCTTGCACTGCGAGCGGGGCACGCTTTCCCAGACAACGTCTGAGGTCCTCACCGGCGGCAATCTGCGCGAGGTATTCGTACTCGGCATACAGCCGTTCAAGGTTGTCCGCCTTCCTGCTCTCTGCTTCGCGGACCTCGTGGGCAGTCCGCTCGGCACCCTCTGCGGCCAATATCTCACCGAGAATGCTGCGCCACGACAGCTGCAGCGAGGGGTCGACGGCTTGGTGTTCTGAGTCGTCGCCCTCGCTGACATATGCTGCGTTCCCGGACCGGCCGCGCGTCATGCTCACGTAGAGCAGCTCGCGGGTCAACCGTCCTGGGGTGACCACTGTGTGCCCGGTATCGACCGTAAGCCCTTGGGATCGGTGAGCGGTAGTCGCGTAGCCGAGCTCAACGGACGTCTCAAGATAGGCCCGGGGGAGTACGACGCTCGCCCCAGTCTCCCGCCGTACTGCGAGAACTGACCCGTCGTGCCTGTTGACCGCTCTGACGTCGAACAGCGTCCCGTTTCGGACAAATTCGCCTTCGCTGTCGATGTGCCGGCGATTGTTGCCGCGGGCGATGATGGTGTCACCGGAACCGGCCTGCAAGCCGTCGGCGAGTTGAGCTGCCAGCTCTGCATCCACAACGCCCTGGGCCACCAGGTCTGCTCGGGCCCGCTCGTTGAGCATGCTGACCGTCTCGTTGTCTGCGGCAATCAGGATGGACGACTTACCAGCGCGCCTGTCGGCCCGCCACGCAAGATACGCCTCGTCCAGCATGCTTAGGTAAGAGCCGTGGCGGATCCGCCGATGCTGCTCGTAGTCCTCGATCGCCGAGTAGTCTCCTGCCCGCAGCTTGAGGGACGAGGCGCGCTCCCACTCGTCGTGGAATCGCCAAATAGTGCTGAGGCGGGTGGTGAGTCCCTGGCGGTCCAGCCAGCCGAGGACGCCGCCGGCGTCGATTGCGTCCAACTGGCCTGGGTCTCCTACCAGGAGAATTTTCGCGCCGGCTTCCATTGCTTGTTGCACAAGTGCAGCAAGCTGAAAGGTGGACACCATAGACGCTTCGTCAACGATGACGAGCTGAGTCGGGTGGAAGCACCAGCGCTGTTGGGTTGCGGCTAGTCGGGCAGCTTCCTGGGCGAATACGGTGCTCCGGCGGTCGCTGTACTTGGACGAACTCAAGAGTTCCTCAATGTGGAAGAAGCGGTCAGCCCGTGTGGCCGCCCCGTGTCCCAGCGACTCGTGCAGCCATTTGGTAACGTTCTCGGTGACCATGCGAAGTTCCGTGCCCAGCACCTCCGCGCTCGCGGCAGCCGGGGCCAGCCCGACGACACTGCCCGCTCCGTGCTCTGCCTCCCAAACTGCCTTCACCGCACTCAACGTGGTGGTTTTTCCCGTTCCCGCCGGGCCGACGATGGCGTCCAGCCGGTTTCTGCTAAGGACGACGTCCGCAACTGCCGCGCGCTGATCGGCATGTAGCCTCGGCACTTGCACACGGCGGCCGCTGTCCAGCGAGTCCATGACGACTGATGGGCGGACAGCCGGTCCGCCGTGGTCCTTCCTTGCTGTCATGATGGCGTCCTCGCAAGCGAGTGTTGAAGCGTCGGTGTAGAGGCGTGACCCATGGAAGTCGAAAACGCTCCGCTGGTTGAGCTGCAGGTCCGGGCCAGCGTTCGGTGGAAGGGAGTAGCGGTACTCGTTCAGGGGAACTGATTGTTGTTCGGCAGCGGTGGCGACTGCATCTATCAAAGCGGCCCGGTCTGATGAGGTGCTGCAGCGGATTTGGGCGCAGACTCTCTCCGCTTCTGCAAGTAGGTTCCAGCGGTTCCAGGTGGAGCGTTTTCCGGCAACCCGTTCCCTGGCGATGGTCGCGACAGCGGAGGTCCAGTCGGGAGTGAAGTCCAGGAAGGTAAAAGGGGCGACGCGGGAGCGGTTGATGGTGTGGGCGAGGACGTCAGATGGCTGAAAACCTTTGGCAATTGCTCGAGCCTGCCATTGCTCAGAGAGCTGGTGCAGTGGTGTGGGACTCTCGGGCTTCGGGGCGCGAGTGGAAAGGGTTGCCTGCTGGCGGAGTTTGATGGTAGTCGTAGCCGAGGGAGTCTGGCAGTGATCCTTGGTCCACGCTGCCACAAGACGATCAGTTTCCAAGTCGATGAGGCGGGAGCGATTGGAGAATTCGCGGATGAGTTCTTCATCGATCCCGGTGAGCTGTTGGCTGGGGTTGTGCGTTGTGGTGAGGGGAGCGCGGATCTCGGGGTCGCACCCAAGGTCCCGTTGGAGGGCGTCGAACAGCAGGCCGTTGTAGTGTTCGCTCGCCGCAACGGCTGCTTTGTACAGAGCTCGCGAGTCGAGGGTAACCCAGGCTCCGTCGGTGACCCGTTGTGTGCGGTTGGCGATAACAAGGTGGGTGTGGAGCTGCGGATCCCCGGTTCGTGACTCCCAATGGTCGAACGCGGCGGCAACAGCTCCTTGCGTGCCGATATGGGCGACTCCGTTACGGCCGGCCCTTGTATGGATGACGTTCTTTTCCAGCCACGCAAGGGTCGCCTCGACCGCTTCGTGGTGGGTTCGCAGGATCTGCTGCTGCTTGCTGTGCGGGCTCAGCGCCCAGAGTACGGACACCGACTTTGGCACGCTGAACGTCAGGTCGAAGCCGACGACCGCATGCCGTTGGGCTGATTGGCCGGGCTGGTTCTCGACAGCGGCAGATTGGGCGTGTGGCCTGCCCAGGGGAGTGCCGGTCTGCGGATGCACCGCCATGTCAAATACCGCTCTTGCGTCGGTTTCCGTGACGGCGTCACCCAGCGACTTACTGATGCCGTTTAGTCCGCCGCCAATCCAACGCCCCTGGGGTGTGCCCGCCTTCATGTAGTACGTGGTGGGGTCCGGGGGAGAACCGGATAAGTCATCCATCATCGTCGTCTTGAACAGGTAGCGCAGACCCGACCGGGCAGACAGACGTGCGATAGACATGGTCACAGTCGAGGTGCCCCTGCCTGATGTTTGCCTGGATCCCATCCCCGCCGGCGGAGGATGTCCAAGGTTCGGACGTCAAGAGCCACTCCCTTGGCACGGGAGATTGAGACAAGCAAGGCCGCGGTGTGGGCCAGGTCCTGCACATTAGTCCGTTGAGCTCGTTTAAGGCGGGCGACCTCCGACTGGAGGAGGTTGATGCTCAGCCGCTGTTCCGAACTCTCGGCTTCGAGCCGGTCGATCTCTGCGGCTTGAGAGCGGAGCTTGGACTGAACCACTTGGCGTTGGCGCTCGCAGGATATCCTCTCGGACTCCAGACGACGCTTCGTAGCCTGCAACTGCGCTTTGAGGTGCGGCGAGCTCAAAGTTGTTGCCGGCACTGTAGAAGGTCGAATTGTGGCTCGGTGGCGACGACTCCGGTGCCTGTTCGCACAACGTTGGGAGCAGAACCGGTGGCTCCTCCGCGTCGCTTCGAAAGTGGTATGGCACTCTTCGCAATTCTTCTGGTTCACGTTGATTCATCAGCGAAGCGCAGCGGGGCAACATGACTGGCCGTGACAGCATCTAACGCTGGCGCCTTGGATGCCAGAGGTGTGAGGGCTGGATTCTAACGAGGAAGGTGGGGCGTGGAGCGGCTCTCGAGTAAGAGCTCGGCGCGTTCGACTACCGACAAGTGGTGTTCGTTGAGGCGCTCGCGGGCTAGGGGACTCGCCAATTCACAGTCTAGGATTTCGACTAGATGCCGGTGAAGGTGGGCTTCCGCGTGGCGGGAGAAGAACACGAGCAAAGCGGGGCGGTGGTCCTGCAGGACCAGCTCTCGCTGGCAACTTGTAACGTCATTCCAAATTGGCTTGATCTGCATGAGAAGTAGCCTTGCCCGCAGCGCGAAGATGCCCTGCCGGAGGCGTCCCGCCACGCGGGGGAGAAGTAGTCCAAGACTGACCAGGAGCACAGCAGCCGTCTCTCCGATCCAGTAGAAGCCTGTCAGTGCGGCAGCTGTTTGACTGTCGGCGCCTTCAGCTGCAATCACAGCGCCGTAGATCAGCCGGTCCAGCAGGACAAGTGCGAAGAGGACGCATCCCCCTGCGATGAGGGAAAAAGCCGACCGGAAGGCCGGTGCGTGCATGTGCGGGACGTTGCTGCGGCAGACCCGGGCTATGTCAAGGCAGACCCACATGATGAAAGCGGAGCCTGTCCAGAGGAAGACTGCCATCCCGGGCTGGTCAGCGTAGGTCAGCGGCAAGTTGGGATCGGTGCCATCCACGCGGCTGGCGAGAAACCCGGCCGTCACTGTGGTGCACACGGCGGCAGCAGCGAATCTGCCCAAGACGAGCTGCCGCCGTCGTACTTCTGTATCTGTAACCGCTGCCAGCAGAATCGCCGTGCGAAACTGCCAGAACCCCAGGAGCAAGGACAAGAGGGTAACCAGGCCGACGCGGTTGTGTCCGCCAAGTAATGGATCGACGGTGTAGTAGACCGCTGGGACATAAAGGGTACAGGCGATCGCAGCGAGGATAGTGGCGCGGAAGACGCTTCCACGGTGAGCATCGAGCGCTGTTGGAAGCCTGAGAACGGTCAGGACCCAGAGTGCGGCGGCAGGGACCGCTTCCATCAGCCGAATACTTGTCGAAATGCCAAGGGCTCGGGCATGGCATCGACGTCGCTGTTGATGATCCGAGTAGCGAGTTGGTCGGCCAAGACTTCAGCCATGAGTTCTGCGCCGTCTGTGTAGCTGCTGCGTCCGAGCACGCGGAGTACGTCCTGGCTTAGGTCAGGCAGGAAGGTCGCGGCAAGGTCTGCGCTAGTTTCTTCGAGGTCATGACAGAGAATCATGTGGCTGAACTCGTGAAGGACGATCTGCTGCCGGTGCCAGGCCGACTTCACGGGGGCATGCAACACGATGTCCCGGTCCGCGCAGATTAGCCACACGCCGCAGAGTTCCGATCCGGATAGGCCGGGTAGTTCGTCGACAATGATGGGGCGGCTTCTTTGCCGTTCCAGTTTGTCCTGAATGAGCTGGAGTGTTGGCGCCTTGGGCAACCCAAAGCCTTTCTCGGCCTTGCGGGCTACTTTTCGAGCTTCACGATAGTTCATTGCTTTGGAAGGTTGACGGGTCAGGGACCTTGACGGGGCCGATTTGATCGAGCGAGTAGCCGCCCGGGTACAAAGACGAGCCGGCCTTTCCTGGCGTGAAATGAGGCTTTCGCTGCAACGGCAGCCGGCGGTGGAGGGCGTTGCGGACTGCCAGAATAATTTCCAGGGTGGCTCGGGAGCCTCGGCCGCTGCGGGGGAGCCCGAGGGCGCCAACGAGCCGGTCATCAGCGAGCATTACACTGATCATTCTTGCAGCGAAGGGTCGTAGAGGAAGCGGCAGACGGCTCTGAAAGACCTGAACTGTCGCGTCCATCAGCTTTTGGCCTTCAATCGATGCAGAGACATGGGTTGCCTCGTATTGGTCGAAGAAACGCTCCGCTTCGGCATAGGTCTCCGGCATACCCTGTACGTTCATCCGGGATCCCAACTCTGCGAAAAAACGGGCTGCAGCGGTTAGCTCTGCTCCTGTGGGCGGGCGCCACCCATGCTGCTGGGCCCAGCGAACCGGGACGACCAGCAGGGTCAGAAGGACGTAGAGGTAATCGTCCGCGCTGCCGGGGACGTTGCGGTGAGCGCGATTGAGCAGGGCGACCATGTGCTCTCCCCGGTCGCTATCGAGGCCGCTTGCGATGAGCTCGTAAATGACGATTGCAGTGTCGTAAGAGCGCTTCATGGGACGCTCCAGGATTTCGCCGTTCCGGTAGAGAGTGGCCGCTATGCGCGGGATAGCAAAATTCCGGTAGTACGAGAGGAAGAAGCCAAGTTCAATGTCTGCCGCCAGATCGTAGAGGACCATGGTGCGGAAGGTGGTTTCCCAGTCGTTCGAGGAAGGGCTCTCCTGGCGCCGGAGGCTGTCAGCGAGGGTGGGATGAATCTTCATCGTGGCCCCCGTTCATAGTGCTTGCTACTGCACACTCGAACTGTGGGCTGCGAAGGCTCCCCAGCTCGGCTAACTTGCTTACATCCTAGAACTGTTGTCCTCAGCTGGCTAGGTGAATGTAGACGGGTCTACGCAGGTTTCTTGGTGCGGTTGTTGGCCAGTTCTCGCTGCAAGCCCTTTTCCCCCTGGCGCATCATCAGGGCATGTGCTGCTACGAAGGCCGGAGCGGCAACCGGTGTCAGTACGTTCATCCAGCGTTGGGTAGGCCGCACGCGCCACTCTATGTCCATACGGGTCGTCTTGCCCTGTTCTTGGGGGACAAGGGTTACTCGGCCCGTGCCCTGCAAGTGACCGCCGGCGTCGAACTCTATCTCACGAGGCGCGGAGACCTTTGTAGGGTGGATGGTGATGGTGAGCGTGTAACCCAGGAACGCCTTGAAGTTCAGGTGGGCCGTGGTGGCCTTCAGGATTTCCTCCGTGGCTTCGCTCGCGGCTTCGGTTCGCTCCAAGGGCGCAGCGAAGGTGCAGTGCGGCCACCAATTGGGCCAACTCATATCGGTGTCTGCAATGACGGCCCACACCTCTTCGGGCGAGGCGGGGAACTGCCAGGTGGAGTTGAGGTTGAAGAGGCGAGACTTCATATGAATATCTTGGCATCAACTCCAGCGCGCCCTGCTCCACCGACTTCGCGAGGCAAGCAAGGAAGGCATTTTCGACGTCTCCGGCCTCGTTGAGCATTACTCTGTGCTTCGGGCTGGTTGTCAGGTAGGACTCTAAGACTCAACAGTTGGCATGTGCAGGAACAGCCTTTCGAACCCTATTCTGACGCGCTTTTCGCCGCTGCCCGACGTCAGGTTGGGGTGTACTCCAAAGCGAGTCGTCGTTAATGGAGAAGACGTAAAGACCGGCATTACCCCCGATTATGACCAACCCGGAGCTTACTCCTTCCAGCACACGCGATGCTGACGCTGCCGCCAGACTCGGTGTTCTTCTCTACCGAGTACGATCCGGTTCTCGTCGGCCAAGAGTTCGCCGAGCACGCGGTAGGTTTCGCCGAACGCATGGAGCCGGATGCTCCGGGCTTCCACCGCACTCAAACGGTCTATTATGTTTGGGTTGCCAAGGGGCAGGTTGTACTTGAGACGGACACCGGGGAAGTGACTTTGGACGAGAACGACGTCGTGGTGCAGCACGGCACCAGGCACGCCTGGCGGAATCCCAGAGACAACTCCGCAACCCTGAGTGTCGTCCTCGTGGGCGTTGAGGCCTAAACTCGCTGCCAGGGTTCCCTGCGCAGAATCGGCGCAGACAGGGGAGGAGTGCGTCACATTCGATTCGATTCCCCTCGTGGCGTCTGGCGACCTGGATGTTTTGTGCTGCAGACCCTTGGCACCGTGCTCCACTTCGAGGCTGATTTTTTTGGGCCTCTGCGAGCGTCCGGCAGCCGCGGCCGACGATGGCTGAGTGATCGGCGAAGATATCTTTATCGCCGTCGTCGGGAGAGATAAACCCGAAGCCCTTTTCGGCGCTGAACCACGTGATCGTACCTGAAGCTATGCTGCTCCGTTCCTTCTCGCGTGGGTGCCTTCGGTTGGGACCCGGGGAGTGTGGGTCGTATGCCGGGTGTCGAGCGCGATGGTGCTTCCGAGTATCACGAGCGACAGGGACACGGATGCGATGGCGTCCGTGAGCCAGTGGTAGCCAAGGTAAAGCCTGCTGAGTGTGACAAGGCTGATCCCGAGGACAGCGACCAGGCAAATCGCGGACGTGAGGAGGGGTGTTTTCCGCCGTGACAGGACCAGGAACGCAGTAACCAGCAGGAAATCGCAGGCGCCGAGGACGTGGCCGGAGGGAAAGGAGTAGCTGCCGTCCGGGCCGAGCAACATGGCCTGAGCCGGTGGGCGCGGTCGTTGCACGATCGGCAGGATGATCTGGGAAATGACGACGCCGGCCAGCATCGCCCCGGCCAGCATCAGAGGCCGCCAGGCATTTCGGGCGATGAGCGCCCAGGTAAGGGTGACGACAAGAACAACAATGGGCATGGCGACAGGTCCGAAGACGAAGGCAACGGGAGCCATCACGGTGGTGAATACCGGGGCGCGGAGGGTCAGCAGCCAGTTACGTACAGGCTCGTCCGCCCCGGCCAGCCATGTGTCCTGAACGACGCTGGCCGTGGTGAGGGCGAAAAGGGCCGTCCCGACCAGGGCCAGGAGCAACGCGCTGATGTAGAGCCTGCGTTGTACTTTCAGGCTGACAACCCGTTGTACCCCCATCCAATGGTGGTGGCCTGAGTTCTGTCCCCGCGCTGGTTCGTGCCCTGCTGCCATCGTTTGAGTCCTCTTCTCTGATAGGGCACAGGCGGTCAGTAGGTGCCGGGAGCGGCCTGCCGGGATTGTATGGCGTCGGCCCGAGTCAGCATGCTTCGCCGTTCTGTGCTTGAGTAGTCGGCTGCGCTGATCGCTATGTTCAGCCGGTCCAAGTGATCAAGGATCGCTTCCCGGTTCCGGCCATAGGGGTCGCACCAGGTGAGCTCATCAAGGAGTTCAAGGAGGCGGTTCGCTACCGCCGGGTCTGTGGCACCGTAGTGCCGGGGCTGGTTCATCGCCAGGTCCAGGAGTTCCCGGAGCGTGGGAAGGGTCAGCACCAGGCGGATGCGTCCGTCATCGTCGGTAAGGTGCTTGGGTCCGGGGTTTCTGGCGGCAAGCCGGCACAGGAGTGCAGAGAGGTGCCCCATGACGTGCACTGCTGTGGTGGGGTCGTTGATGCCCGGTGACAGCGCCCGGACGGCGACGTCGACCAGCTGCCGGAATCCGTATGCGACATCCTGTGTGTTGGTCCGCTCAAAGTCGGTGGTGACGGCGGCGTTGGTCCCGTGCCCCAGCTTCTCTGAGATCTCTGAGGTGAAAGTCGCACCAGGTTCTATAGGCCAGGCTGTAGCGAATGGAACGCCGTCGACCAGTGAGCCGCCCGGTCCCTGATCGATTCTTAGGACTGCATGGCAATCCTTCGCCAGTTGGAGGAGCGCGTCTTCGTTAACTGATGTCAGGAAGCCCGAGGACCTGGATTTGATGGGGAGGCTGTCGGGTGGGGCGCCGGGACTGACTCCTCTGGTGGGGCGGTCCTTGGGAAAGACGCGGTCGATGGTTTCCTCGGTTTCGGTGTGGACTCGGCACATCATGGTTTCCACCCGGATTTCCCTGGTGAGGTGTGCCAGGAAGAGCACAAGGCCAACAACGCTGGCGATGGCCATTACGAGTGCGACAGTGACCGAAATTTCGGGGACGAACGCTGTGTTTCCATTCGCACCGTCCCGCACACTGCGCAGAACTGTCAGGGCAAAGGTAAACGCGGCCAGAAAAAGGGCGAGTGTCCCGTGGACGAAGCGATCGGAAGCAAAAGTGCGCAACAAGCGGGGGGAAAATTGGCTGCTGGCCAGCTGCAGCGTGACGACAGTCAGTGAGAACGTCAGCGATGTGACCGTGATGAGCGAGCCAGAGATCGCCTGCAGGACGGCCCTTGCCGCGTCAGGACCGCCGCTGAACAGGATCACCGAGACGCTGTCCGGCAAATGACGATCGACAGTGGAGTCGATCGCCGGCAAGCCGATACCCAGCCCTACCGCCAAGGCAACTGCAAACGCCGGAAGCGGCCACAGGCGGGCCCTTACCTCATCTAGCCAGTACACGCCCCGCCCATTCAGCGCCACTGCTGCCTCCACGCTGGGGGTACGTTTGTCATGATGCTCCTTTCACAGATGGCCAGGACCAGTCTGGCCACGGTAGGACCTGCACCACTGCCGACTGTGGCAGGAACCATAAGCCTACTGTTTTCGGCGCTTCTTATGGCTGCTGTTGTCGGGACGTTCCCTCAGCAAAGGAGTACTGACGTATGTGGTTCGATACTTGGGCAGATGTCCTTCGTGTCCTGATCATCGGCACCGTTTCATATGTGGCTCTAGTGCTGGCACTCCGGGTTTCGGGTAAGAGAACCCTTGGACAGCTGAATGCCTTCGATTTCGTCGTTACCGTCGCCATAGGGTCCACCCTTGCGACGATCCTGCTCAGCTCGGACGTCTCGTTCCTCGAAGGCATGGCGGCCCTGGTGCTCCTCGTAGGCCTCCAATTCATCGTGGCTTGGGCCTCAACGCACATACCGGGAACCAGAGCAGCTGTCACATCGGGGCCCGCGGCTCTGGTGATTTCCGGGCAGCTTCAACATGCGGAGCTGCGGCGGAACAGGCTGACCGAATCTGAGGTTCTCCAGGCGGTCCGCGGTACTGGTTCCGGCGACCTGTCCGACATCGCGGCGGTCGTCCTCGAGACAAACGGAACCCTCAGTGTCATTCCGAAGAGCAAACTCGGCAACGGCACAGCCTTACGGGGGGTGCGCGGTTTTCCTGAGGATCAGGACCTGGACCACCTTGGGTAGGAGAATTCCCCGGCACGTTGAGTGAGGCGTAAGCGCCGGCTATTTTGCAACGGTCCGCAGGATCTGATGGGCGATGACTCTGTCGATTCCTGGTAACTGCGTTGCCCGGATGATCCAACGCCGCAGGAGGCGCCGGAAGCGGCTGGCCGGAAGGAATGAAGCAGCGGCTCGTCGCCCTGAAATTTGTGCGGCTTCTACCGTGGGCTTCCATCGCTGCTCGAAGCGCTCAAGAGAAGATGCGATGTCTTCAGCTGAGGCTGTCGCAAGCAGATTCGCCAGGAGCGCGGCACCCGCGACTGCCAGAGATCCGCCTTGCCCTGCCAACAGTGACACGGCGCCACTGGAATCTCCGACGAGAACTACGCGTCCTTTGTGCCATGTCGGCATGACAATCTGGGCGACGATGTCATCGTAGGGATCGTCAGGGCACAACTGGAGAACGCGCTGCACTGCTTCACCGGTGTCGGCAAATTCAATGCGGAGCCGATCACGAATGCGGGGCAAGCTGTCATCGCTGCTCGCACCAGTAGCGCCTGTGTCACGGTAGACCAGGAAAGCAGCAACCGAGTCCCCTCGAAGGCCGTATAGGCCGGCCATACGATCGATCGTGTCGGTCAGCACGAAACGGTTTCCGAAGGCTGCGTTCAGTTCAGCGTCCTGGACGATGAACGCTGCCGCACGCATTCCCAGCGGCCGAAGGTACTGCTTTTCAGGACCGAATAGTTGTGCCCGAATCTCTGAGTGGACGCCGTCGGCGCCGATGAGGAGGTCGGCAGCGATGGTCTCTGGGGGAGTTTTCTGGACCCGGACGTACGCGCCTTGGTCGTCGGTTCCCGCGCCGGTCACCTGTGCCCCGTAGCGGAGTTGGATCCTGCCGCTGGGAACGTCTTGGAGCAGCGCTTCCCGTGCCGCCTGCTCCATGTCTGGCCTAAGCAGGCTAAGGACCTTGCCGCCTGCCAGTCGGGAGAACCGTTCGTAGCTGATGCTGCAGGTAGGGCGTCCTTTCAGGTCAACGTAGTCAGCTGCGTCGATCCTGTATCCGACAGCTGCGAGGCGCGGGTAGAGGCCGATTTGTTCGGCTGCTTCCACCCCTGCGCCGAAGAAGTCCATCATGTATCCCTCAGGGCGGGGCGTGGATGATTTTTCGAGCACGAGGACATCCCAGCCGGCCAGCCCGAATTGCCGTGCGGCGACCAAGCCTGCGATGCCTGCTCCCACCACAATGACTTTCACGGCTGTTCCGTTGCCTCAGGCAGGTTCTCTCGTTGCTCAAAAGCAAAGCCGCAATCGCATTGGTAAGTAACTACAGGACCGTCCGGATTGGCCTGCGTACCTGATTCGTCCACGGCCGGTATCTCGCGCATGAGCTCACCGCAGTGCCTGTGGGAGACCAGCATCTTTCGTACGTCTGGATCGCTCGCGGAAGTGTCACGGTTTTTCATGGGCCTCACGATGCCTTCCAACCATTCGGGACGGACATGAACATGGGCGGGTGTAGCGCCGTTGCTTCCATCAGTTTTTTTCCTTCTAGAGTGGGTGACCGTTCCTTTGCAGCGTTCTCACGCAGCATCCAGTCCGGTCCGGGTCGTCTGGGCGAAGGATGAGCCGGTAAGAGGCCAAGACTTCCGTAGAGGGCGTTCCGACGCGCTTCGTTAGGTCAGCTTCCTCGTCCTCATAGATGGAGGCATCCGCCCAAGCGGGGCAGGCCCTACTCCTGACCCTCCTTTCCTTCTGTCTTGTCCAAGTCATTGCCCTGGGACTGTGGCGGCAGCCCTTTCACTAACTTTCCTGCCCCTTGCCGTTTCCGGAGTCAAAAGGAGTGGTGCCGGTCTCAAAGAGGACAGTGTCAAGGCGCTCCACCCCGCGGACATTGTCGAGGAGTTCGTGCTCCAGCGGTGCGCCGCGTTTGATCACGCTGATCTCACCTGTGGGCTCCAGGATCACGCAGGCAACCTCGCTCCGGTTCCTGATTCCGGCGAGTCGCAGCTTTGGCCACAACTCCTCTTCCACAAGGTGTGTTCGCTTCAGATTTGAGCGCAGAACTTCGTTGCCTGACATGAGGAGGATGGGCGGGTTGTTCAGCAGTTTCGAGGAACGGTTCCATCGCTGCAGCTGCCCTGCCAGCGCCTGCATAGCGAACAAGGTTGCCAAAGCAAGCAAGCCAGCGGTGAGGGTGGGGGTGTAGCCCAGCGCGGCGCGCCCTAGCACAGCACCCAGGGCTACGACCGTGGCGAGATCGGAACTGGACATCCGTGCCAAAGCCCGCTGCCCGAGCATCCGGACTAAGGCGACGAAGGCCAGGTAAATCCCGGCGGTGGACAGAATGACCAACACACCCTGCATGGGCGTTAGCGACAGGTCATCCCACATTGTCCACTCCCTCCTCACCGTCCCGGCGCGTGCCGGGAGTCGAAGCCGGACTACATCCCCAGCACCAGGTTCTCAGCGGCAGTAGGCTCTCCCGCAGCCTCGGCGAACAGCGCGAAGGCGGCCGCCACTCTATCCTGGTCGGACGGCGTCAGACGGGTCAGGACAGCTGCGATGTCGCGGCGCCGGGCCTCTGTAACTTCTTCAACAACCCGAAGCCCGTCTTTCGTCGGAGACACCAGCACCTCCCTGCGGCTTCCGGGGCTTTGCTCCCGGATGATCAGGCCGGCCGCCTCCATCCGGTCGGCTGTCCTGCTGAAACTCGACTGGTGGACTCCGAGCAGTTGTGCCAAGTCACCCATCCGCGCAGGGCCTCGAGAGGCCAGGAGCACCAGGACCCGGAACTGGGGGAGGGACACCGAATCGGGAATTCCCGCCAAGGAGCGGGCAACGATGCCCAGCAGGGCACGCGATGTTGTCAGCGTCTGCTCCAGCGCTTCACGTTCTCGCGCCTGCGCCGTATCCTTATTCATTGCACCCTGCCCAGCTCATATACCTCGGACCAGCGAGGTAACTTAATCAGATACATATTTTATCTCCCACCATATGTCGCGTCCAGCACATGCGTTCGGGGACCAGGGGCCGGTTCTGGTTTAGACCCGATCCACGAAGAAGGATCCGCCCACGGGTTTATATGAGTCCGCCGGGCTCTGGGTGCTTCTCCTGGGTTATTTAGGAGCGAGATCAGGTGAGGGCAAACCGAATACATTCTTAAGGGCAGAACGGGCGGCGTACCACCCGCATAGCCCGTGGACCGAGGGGCCGGGCGGTGTCGAGGATGAACAGAGGTAGACACCTTTTGCCGGTGTCTGCCAGGCGTCCGGGGAGATCACCGGGCGTTTGAGCAGTTGCAGCGGTGTAAGGGCCCCGGCAGAGAAGTCACCTCCGACGTAGTTGGGGTTGTATTTGCTGTACTGCTCAGCGGTGATCGAGTGGGTGGCGAGGATCGTGTCCCGGAAGTTCGGCGCGAACTCTTCGATCCTCCGGGTGATGGCTTCAGTCATGTCCGCTGTCGAACCTGCAGGGACGTGGGTGTAGGTCCACAGCACGTGCTGTCCGGCCGGCGCCCGGCTGCTGTCCAGGGTTGAAGGCTGGGAGGCCAGAACAAACGGCTGCTGAGGATGCCGCCCGGCGGCGACCTCGGCTTCTGCCCGGGATATGTCAGCCCTGGTCCCGCCCAGATGGACGGTGGGTGCGTTCATCAGGTCAGGGTTGGCCCAAGGCACCGGGCCGGAGAGCGCGAAATCGACCTTGCTGACGGCGTTGCCGTACCGGAACGAGGCAAGTTTGCGCAGGTAGCCGGTCGGCAGCTCGGCTCCCGCTACTTCCGCTAGTCCCGCTGCAGAAAGGTCCAGCAGGATGGCCTTCGGCCCGGAGGCGCCGCGGAACTCCTCCAGTCCAGTGACAGGGATGTTGAGGACAATGTCACCGCCATGTTCCAGGAGGTCATCTGCCATGGCGTTGGCGATTGATTGGGATCCGCCGACCGGTACCGGCCAGCCACGGGCGTGGGCGTGCGCGCCAAGAAGCGTTCCCATGCCGCTGGTAGCCAGGCCTGGCAGGGGGCCGATGCAGTGGCTGCCGACGCCCGTGATCATTGCCGGTGCGGTGTCCTCACGGAAGCGCGTATTCCACCACGGACCACCCTGTTCTACCGTCCGCGCAGCATAGAGGATGGCAGCAACCGGGTGCCGTGGGATGCGAAGCAGCTGGTGCATGGTGAGATCGGTGACGCCGTCGGCACGTTCAACGAGCGGCTGGAAGAGCCGGCGGTATTCTTCCCCGTCACGGCCCAAGCCCTCGGCAGTCCGTCCGAGACTGCGGTACGCGATTCCGGCCCTGAAGGCATCCACTGCATGCGCATAAGAGATGTCGGGCACGATGAGGTCAATCCGGTCCTCCAGGTCAAAGGCCTGAAAGAACGGACTCGCCAATGCCATGGGGTGGACAGCAGAGCAAACATCGTGCCGGAACCCCGGCAGCGTGAGTTCCGAGGTCCTTGTTCCGCCCCCGATCTTGCCTGCTGCCTCGATCAACTGAACTTTCAGCCCGGCGCGTGCCATCGTCACGGCAGCTGCCAGTCCGTTCGGCCCTGCGCCCACAACCACTGCATCCGGTCTCATCAAGAGCGTCCGTTTCCGCGTCCGGTCTGGCTCAAGTTAGCGGCTTCGGGACTGGGTAGAGGCGTGTCGCTGTGCCTTGAGCGGCCGTGTTGGAGTTGCAGGGCGCAGTGGATGAGGGGGAAGTGGCTGAAGGCCTGCGGGGTGTTGCCCAGTTGCCGCTGGTTTTTGGGGTCCCATTCTTCGCTGAGCAGACCGACGTCGTTCCTCAGGTCGAGGAGGCGTTCGAAGAGTGCTTCAGCCTCCTGCCGGCGGCCTATTCCCAGCAGCGCATCGACGAGCCAGAAGGAGCAGGCGAGGAAGACGCCTTCGGTTCCTGGTAACCCATCGTTGCTGGCTTGGGGGTGGTAGCGCAGGACGAAGCCGTCTTCGGTTAGGTGCTCTTGGATGGCGTCGACGGTTCCGATGACGCGGGGGTGGTCGTGGGGCAGGAATCCTACGCGGGGGATCAGCAGGAGGCTGGCGTCCAGCTCTTTGCTTCCGTAGGACTGGACGAATGTGTTGCGTTCGCTGTCGTAGCCATGGGTCATGACGTCTTTGTGGATGGTCGCCCGCAGGGCGGACCACCGCTTTTCGGGGCCGGGCAGGCCATATTGCTGGATTCCTTTGACCATGCGGTCAGCAGCGACCCACGCCATGACTTTGGAGTGGGTGTTGTGACGGCGGGGGCCACGCATTTCCCAGAGCCCGTTGTCGGGCCTGTCCCAGGCGCCTTCAAGGAATTCCATGAGCGCAACCTGGATGTCCCAGGAATCATCACTGCTGCCGTCACGGGAGGCGGCGCGGGTGAGGGATAGCCCGTCCAGAACCTCTCCCCACACGTCCAACTGCAGCTGTGGTGCCGCAGCGTTCCCTGTCCGGACAGGTTTGGAACCTTCGAATCCGGACAGCCATGGCAGTTCAATTTCGGGCAGGCGGCGGGTGCCGTCGATCCCGTACATGATTTGGAGCTGGGATGGGTCCCCAGCCACTGCCCGCAGCAGCCACTCGCGCCAGGCGGCCGCTTCGTCGACGTAGCCGGCGGCGAGCAGTGACTGCAGCGTCAGGGTCGCATCCCGCAGCCAGCAGAAGCGGTAATCCCAGTTCCTGGCACCTCCCGGGTCCTCCGGCAGGGAAGTGGTGGGGGCGGCCACGATCCCGCCCGTGGGCGAGTAGATGAGCCCTTTGAGGGTGATCAGTGACCGTTCGACGGCGTCCTTGTACTTTCCTTCCATCCTGCTGCGGCCCGTCCATTCCCGCCAGAAGTCCTCAGTGGTTTGCAGCGCCTTGGCGGCGTCGGTCTTCGGCGGCGTGGGACTGCTGCTGGGCAGCCAGCGGAGGACGAAAGGTACTTGATCACCAGCGCGGACGGTGAATTCGCTGACCGTTCGCATGTCCCGGCCTTTCAGGGGAGCTTCGGTGCTGAGGTAGGCGGCATCGGGGCCTGCGACCGCAGTGAGGCCATGGTCGCCTCGTCGCACCCACGGCACAATATGGCCATAGTCGAAGCGCAGGCAGAGCTCCCCGTACATCTGCACGCTGCCGCTGAGCCCTTCGACAATGCGGACCATGTCCGCGGCGTCATCGCGGATCGGCATGAAGTCGGTGACCCTGACGCTGCCGTCGGCGGTCTCCCAGTCGGTTTCGAGGATCAGGGTGCCCGCGCGGTACCGCCTCCGTGTGCATTTATGCGCGCCTGCCGGTGCCAGGAGCCATCGGCCGGCATTGGGTGTATCCAGCAGGGCCGCAAAGCAGGCAGGGGAGTCAAAGTTCGGCAGGCACAGCCAGTCAATCGATCCGCTGGTACTGATCAACGCTGCCGTGTGCAGGTCCCCGACAAGTGCATAATCACTGATCTCAGGCATCGTTTCCCTTCCTGTCGGCACCCTCGATGAGCTGGGACGGTTGCAAAGAGCGGGAGGCAGAGGTGCGGCCTGCCAGAAGGGCCACGGCCAGTGCCCCGAGGAAGGCAGCTGCAATCAGGACTGGACGGGACCAGCGGGGCTTTTCAGGTAAGCGGACCCGGTGCGCGCCCGTCCCGGTCGTGGTGACCTCACCCGGGGACAGCTCCCATTCGGACGGAGCCGGAAAAATCCCGGGTGGCAGTTTTTCCTCCCGGAGCTCCCGTCGGTGGGCGAGCCGCTCCCGGACTTCCGTGTTTGGGGCAGGTATCACATTGTCTGCTGCCAGTGCTGTTGGGTAGTCGATGATGTATGGCACGCCGTAGAAGGCCGAGGACGCGACCGATTCCAGCCAGGTGTCCGGCGGGGGCTGGACGCCATGGGCGGCGAAGGCCGAACGCAGCATGTCCTGGATATCGTCCAGTGCCCTGCCCTGTGCCTGTCGAGTGACGTCGAAGATGGACAGCTGGAGGTGCAGCTTCTCATCGGCCATTGGGTCCTTGGCTGCTGGGTCCTGTCCGGTGGGGTCGGTGGGCAGCGGTTCAGCGTCAGCAGGGTTCGCGGGGCCAGGATTGTTGGTCATGGAGCATCCTTTCAGTCGCAGTTACGGCTCAGCCGCCTACCTGGTCCACGGTAAAGGCGGCGAGGAATCCGGCGGCGGCGATGAGGCCGGTGAGCAGGTGGTGTTCTTCGAAGGCTTCGGGGATCATGGTGTCGGCCAGCATGGCCAGAATGGCGCCGGCCGCCACCGCGGTGATAAAGGCGACGACCTGGCTCGGTGCGCCCTGCAGAAGCAGGAAGCCGACCAACGCCGCGATACCGGACAGGACCGCGATACCGACCCAGACTCCGAAGACGTATTTGGCGCTGCGGCCGGCTCTTTTCATGCCGGCCGTGCTGGAAAGGCCTTCGGGGACGTTGGAGATGAAGACGGCGGCCAGCATGGCCGGGCTGACCGCGCCGGCAGTGACCAGTCCCACGCCGAGGACCACTGATTCCGGGATCCCGTCCAGCAGGGCCCCGATGGCGATGGCGGTCCCGCTGCCGGGTTTCTGCTGCTCTGAGGGCTGCTTTCCGTTGGAGCGTTTGCGGTGCTTGGCGCCTTTGAGGGCAAGGAGCGCGTTGGCGGCGACGTAGACCATGGCGCCGGTGGCGAAGCCTCCGATGGTGGGCCACAGGCCGCCGCCGTTGACTGCTTCTTCCACCAGTTCAAAGGCGAGGGCAGAGATCAGCACGCCGGCGCCGAAAGACATGACAGAAGAGACGATTTTCGAGGGGATCTTCCACTTCCATGCCAGGGCGCACCCGACCACCAGTGCACCGCCGGCGATCGTGCCCCACATCCAGGCCTGCAGCCACATCGGCATCAGGCACCCCCTGCCGTCGTACGAACGTTGCTGGTAATCCTTCTGTTCACTGCGTTTCCGTTTCTCTTGTCGTCATGCTGCAACCGGCCATCACTCACACCCGGTAGCGGTCCGCATCAGCGGCGCGGAAAGCTAATCCGTTGCCCGGTCCATCTCCTGGCCGTACCCATCCGCCTTGCGGATCCAAGGTGCCCTCAAAGAAGAGGTTCTCGATCCGGACGTGGTCGTGGAACCATTCGAGGTGGCGGAAGTTGGGGGTGGCGGCGGCGACCGCGGCATTCAGGTGAGGTGCGCAGTGGCCGGAGACTTGAAGGCCGTGGGCAGCGGCGACGGCGGCGATGCGCAGCCACTCGGTGATCCCGCCGCACCTGCTGACGTCCGCTTGCAGGCAGTCGATGGCATCCGCGGCGCACAGGCGTTGGAAGTAGGGGAGACCGGTCCCGTATTCGCCGGCGGCCACGTCGGCGTCCACCGCGTCCCGCACCACCCGGAGCCCGGCCAGGTGGTCGCTTGAGACGGGCTCCTCGAACCACGTCACGTTCTCGGCAGCAACCTCGCGCATGACGCGGACAGCCTGTTTGTCGGTATAGGCGCCATTGGCGTCAACGAACAGTTCCACGTCAGGGCCGACGGCGGAACGCGCCTGGCGGATGCGCTCCAGGTCCCGGGGAACGTTGGTTCCGTTGTCCTGGCCGATCTTAATCTTCACGCGCGGGATGCGTTGGCCGTGGGCCCAGCCTTCCAGCTGACTCCGCAGCTGGTCTTCCGAATAGGTGGTGAACCCGCCGCTGCCGTAGACCGCCACGCTGTCCCTGACCGAGCCGAGGAGTTTGTGCAGCGGCAGGTCCAGGAGGCGGGCCTTCAGGTCCCAGAGGGCACAGTCGACGGCGGAGACGGCGTAGGATGCCAGCCCCGTGCTGCCGGGGTTGCGCACCGTCCGGGCCATCGCCGCCGCAGCGGCCGGCACGTCCAGGGCGTCAACGCCGTGCACGGCTGGGCCGAGGAGCGCTTCCACCAGGTCCGCTGTGGCGGCCGGTGCGTACGTCCATCCCAGGCCCGTCTTCCCGCCCGCCGCGGCCTGCACCAGCACCATCGTGGTGGAGTCCCAGCTGAAGGTGCCGTCCGCTTCCGGCGCATCCGTGGGAACTGTGTACACCGCGGCATTGAGGGCCGTGACGGGGGCCTCCCCGGATCCCACCCTTCAGCCCTCCTTGTGCGGCAGGAATTCCTGGATCTTGGTCTTGACGCCTTCCTTCACCACGCCCCAGGCACTGTCATCGCCCTTGACCATGGCCTCGGCAGTCTTCCGTGCCTGTTCAAGGGTGGCGTGTGGTGGAATGGGCGGAATGTCGGGGTCGGTGCGGACGTCCAGGAGTGTGGGCCTGTCAGCGGCGAGGGCTTTCTCCCAGGCCGGGCCGACGTCGTCGGGATTGTCCACGTGGATGCCCTGCAGTCCCAGGCTTTCGGCGAACCCGGCGTAGTCCACGTCCGGGAGTGCCTGGGATTCGCGGAAGGCGGGCACTCCGCCCATGGCCCGCATTTCCCAGGTGACCTGGTTGAGGTCGTTGTTGTGCAGGACGGCCACCACCAGGCGGGGGTCGTCCCATTCGTGCCAGTAGTGCTTGATGGTGATCAGCTCGGCGAGTCCGTTCATTTGCATGGCACCGTCACCGGCGAAGGCGATCGCCGGCCGGCCGGGGTGGGCAAACTTGGCACCGATAGCGTAGGGAACCCCGGGCCCCATGGTGGCCAGGTTGCCCGACAAGGAGCCCCGGACCTCTCCCCGGAACTTCAGCTGCCGGGCGTACCAGTTGGCTGACGAGCCGGAATCGGCGCTGAGCATTGCGTTGGCCGGAAGCCGGGTGGAGAGCTCCGCAAAGAGCAGCATGGGGTTGACGGGGTCGGCGCTGACCATGGCTTCGTCGTGCATGGTTTCCCACCAGCGGCTGATGGATGACTCCAGGCCTTCCTGCCAGGACCGGTCCTGCTTGCGCTCCAGGTGCGGGATGAGGGCACGCAGGGCGGTGCCGGCGTCGGCCACGATGTTGAATTCGTTGGTGTAGCGCAGCCCGATCATTTTCGGGTCAACGTCGATTTGCACGCCTCGGGCCTGGCCGGGCTCCGGCAGGAACTGGGTGTAGGGGAAGCTGGAGCCGACCGTGAGCAGGGTGTCGCAGTCGCGCATCATCTCGTAGCTGGGGCGGGTGCCCAGGAGACCGATGGAACCCGTGACGTAGGGCAGGTCGTCGGGTAGTGAGTCCTTGCCCAGCAGGGCCTTGGCCACGCCGGCGCCCAGCAGTTCCGCCACTTCCCGGACGTCGGCGGAAGCTCCCCGGGCACCCTGGCCAATGAGGATGGCCACCTTGGACCCTTCATTCAGGAGTTGCGCGGCGCCGCGGATTGACTCGCTGTCCGGCTGGATGTCGGGCCAGCGGATTCCGACGCTGGAGGGGACCATTTTGAATTCGTGCGTGGGGGCGGCGTATTCGAGTTCCTGGACGTCCGCGGGGATAATCACAGCGGTGGGTGCCCGCTGCGCCTCTGCGATCCGGATGGCGCGGTCGATGACGTTGGGCAGTTGCTGCGGAACGGTGACCATTTGGACGTAGTCCGAGGCGACGTCCTTGAAGAGGGTCAGCAGGTCCACCTCCTGCTGGTAGGACCCGCCCATGGCGCTGCGTGCGGTCTGGCCGACGATGGCCACTACGGGAACATGGTCCAGCTTGGCGTCGTACAGCCCGTTGAGGAGGTGGATTGCGCCGGGGCCGGAGGTGGCCATGCAGATGGCGGCGCGGTCACTGAACTTGGCGTAGCCCACAGCTTCGAACGCGGCCATCTCCTCGTGCCGGGCCTGGATGAATTTCGGCTGGTTGCCTGCCTTGCCGAAGGCGGCCAGGATGCCGTTGATGCCGTCTCCGGGGAAACCGAAGACCTTGTCCACGCCCCACTCGCCCAGGCGGGAGAGCAGGTAGTCAGCCACTGTAGTTGCCATGATCAGTCTTCCTTCGTGCTCATCGTGACGCCCCTGCGGGCGTCTTGGACCAGGACGCCGGCCGCGCGGGCCGCCAGCGCCATGATGGTCAGGGCCGGGTTCGCGCTGCCCTGGGTGGGCAGGACGCTGCCGTCGGTGACCAGCAGGTTGGGTACTGCGAAACTGCGCAGGTTACGGTCCACCACCCCCTCCTGCTCGACGGCGGCCATCCGGGCGCCGCCCACCAGGTGCGCGTAGCGGTTGATGGTGATGACTTCCTCCGCTCCGGCCGCGGTGAGGATCCGCTCCATGACCTGCTGCGCTGCGGACATCAGCTGGCGGTCGTTGTCACACTGGCTGTAGCTGAAGCGGGCCACGGGGATGCCGTGGCGGTCCGTTTCGTCCGCGAGCGTCACCCGGTTCCCTTCCAGTGGGAGGAACTCGCAGAGCGCGCCCAGGCAGGCCCAATGCGGGTAGTCGCTCATGTACCGGCGGAGTGCCGCGCCCCAGTGCCCCTGCGCTGCAACATGCTCCGCCCAGGTGATGGGGAGCGGGGAGACGCACTGGATGGAGAAGCCGCGTTTGTAGGGCTTTGACGGGTCTGTTTCGTAGAAGTCCTCGGTGCTGACTTCCGGGGGAGGGGCCTTCCACATCCGCACTTCGGCCTGGAACCGCCCGGCCGTTTGGGGTGCGCCCTGCACCATCAGGTAACGGCCCACCTGGTCGAAGTCGTTGCACATCCCGTCCGGGAAGCGTGGCGAGGTGGAGTTCAGCAGCAGGCGGGGCGTTTCGATCGAGTATCCTGCCACGGCCACCAGGCGGGCGCGCTGGAACTTTGTCACCCCGCCCTGGACGTATTCGACGCCGGATGCCAGGCCGGTGCGTTCGTCCAGACAGATTCTGGTGGCCATGGAGTCGGGCCGGATCTCGGCGCCGTGCGCCAGGGCGTCGGGGACGTGGGTGATCAGCGGTGAGGCCTTGGCGTTGACTTTGCAGCCCTGGAGGCAGAAGCCCCGGTAAATGCAGTGCGGGCGGTTGCCGAACCGGCCATTGGCAATAGCCACCGGCCCCACTTTCGCCGTCACGCCGCAGGCATCGGCCCCCCTCAGGAACAGCTCCCCGTTGCCGGAGACCGGGTGCGGCCGGTGAGGGTAGCTGTGCGGATCCCCCCACGGCCAGTGTTCGCCGGAAACCGGCAGTTCGGCCTCTATCTCCTCATAAAAGGGCCGGAGTTCGCCGTACTCCAGCGGCCAGTCCGCGCCCACACCGTCCGCGCTGAGCGTGTGGAAATCGCTGGGATGGAAACGCGGTGTGTAGCCGGCAAAATGGACCATCGAACCGCCCACGCCCCGGCCGGAATTATTTGAACCCAGCGGCACGGGGTCTTCCCCGCTGATCACCCGGGGTTCAGTCCAGTACAGGTGGTGGGAGCCGGCCTCATCACTGACCCAGTCCTGCTCGGGCTCCCAGAACGGCCCCGCATCCAGGCCCACGGCACGCCACCCGGCCCGCGCGAGGCGCTGCAGGAGCGTGGCTCCTCCGGCGCCGCAGCCCACGACGACGATGTCGACCTCGTCGTCGTCACGGTACCGACGCATGTTATCCCTCAGCCGCAGGTTGCTGCCAGGGCCCTTCGGCAGCAACCAGGCGGATTCGTTACGTTCCCGCAGGTTGCTCATCTGTCAGCCCCATGCGTGGGATCCGCGTCCGGGCGGACGTCGCGCACTTCGAATGGTTCCAGCCGGTCCACGCCCAGGTTCTTGTAGCCCCGAGGGTAGGCCGGTCCCGCGAAGCCGATCTCGTCCCAGGCCAGGGGATGGGAGTAGAACGCGGTGCACGCATACCGTGTCCACAGGCTCCACACCCGGTCCGCCGGCAGCCCATGCCACAGATCCCGGTCCAGGTCGCAAAGATCCCGGAGCAGCGTGGCCCGTCCATCCCAGTCAAGCAGGGCGAAGGTGCGGTCTGCCCGGGACAAGGCCTCCCGGTCAAGCGCCGCGAGGGAGGCGCGCCACGCCTCGCCGTCCCGCGGCATGTTGTCGTAGTGCCAGCCGTCGGTCTCCTCCTCCGCCAGGCGCGCATCCACCATGTTCACCACCGGCACCCGCGGTTCCGCCTGCTGGTCCAGCAACTGGTCAAACAGGGCCCGCGCCGCCGCCTCCTCCTCCGGGGTGAAGAAGCGGACGTCCGGAGGCAGGGCCATCCGGGACTGCACGACGGCGGCCGTCGCCGGATCCCAATGCCGCGCCTGGGCGAGGGTGCTGAAGCCCGGGTACCGGCCGCCGCTGTCGGCCGGCTCCAGGGGCAGCCCGGTCACGGTTCCCTCCTCAGGACCGAGGCCAGCACACCCATGCCACCCACGAGGGTGACCAGCAGCGGCGCGAAAAGTGGCGGGCCCATCTCCAGGTTGTAGCGCAGGTTGGACAGACCGCCCGGCTTCTGCCGAATGCCCTGCAGATGCAGCCAGGTACCCTGCACGCCGTTGACTATGATGGCTGCGCTTGCCAGCGGAAGCGCCGTCTTGGCCATGCGGCGGCTGAAGACCCCTGCCACCCCCGCCGCAGCCCCCAACGGACCAAGGGCAACCGGCGCCCACATCCACTTGTTGCCGAAACTTGCCTTGTCATGCTCCAAGAAGATTTCAGCGGCCGTCACCAGGGCGCCCGCTGCCGTCAACGCTGAGAGGGACCGCTCAAACCGGCCAGTCTGCACATTCCGGATCAGCCGGTCAATCCCGTGCACGGTGACGGCGACGGTATGTTCTGCGCGTTGTGTTTTCACGATTCTCCTAACCTGCCACGGGAGGTTTCTTGCACATCGGGGGATGCGTTATCGCAGCGTCTACAGGCCGGCGAAGTAGCTTCTGCAACGATCCCCGTAAGGAACCACCTCGCAGTGGTCTTGGCAAAGCCACCTTGGCGGCCTGGCTGCCGAATCGGGTTCACCCCTGCAATGCTGCCCGCGCTGTGACCGCGGCCGCTACCCGCGCGCCGGAACTCCGGGAATACGCGGCAGGCCAGCGATGCATTCGGGGACGATCGACCAGTTATTGGTTGGCCACAGCCAGTCTCGGCACTTCCGACGGCCGCTTCACCACAGGAATCCAGTGGTGAAGCGGGCCTTCGGAAAGTCCAACAAGCCATATCTCCATTGAACTCCAACATATGCCGTGCAGCAATAGTTAACGTTTAGCATTTATGCCCTAGTGCCTGGATAAGCCGAACTTCTCGCAGTCTCTCCGCATGTTCCGTCAGTAGGAGAGTGCTTCCCGGGCGGTAATACACCCAAGACTGCCGCAATGTTCCGGGCCTCGCGGGAGTTGAAGCCGCGCAGGAAAAGTGAGAACAAGCTGCTGGTCTGTTAGGACTTAACGACCGGCCGAGGGGCGCGTAGTAGACCGTGTGCCGTCTGTGCGGGTTCCGTATGCCGTGTTGTCTCGGGAGTTGTTCGGCGACTGTTTCTGCGGCGTTCTGAGCATGGAAGCTGGTGGGGGCGGGAAGTTGTCAGTGCTGAACTTCGGGGCTGCCTGGTTCATGAAGCGTGCCCACTGCATGCCGGCGAGGTCCGCACCGTTGACGACGCTGTAGTAGCGGCCGTTGATGGTGATGTCCTGGTTTATCCATTGCGGTCCGGTGCCTTTGTAGCTGCCGAACCAGGAGGCGGTTGCGACACCCGCGGTGGCACCAACCGTCCAGGTGTTGATGTTCCCGTCGGTTGTCCCGGTCTTGGCGAAGATGTCGTAGCTGGTCTTGTCGACCGGCAGTTTGTATCCCGATCCTTTGATCAGGACGTTCTTGAGCGCGTACGTGACCCCGGCTGCCACTGCCGGTTTGATTGTTTGGTGGCAGTCGGCTGAGGGGACGGGAAGTTGGTTGCCGCGGCTGTCCGTGATGCCGGTGAGTGCTGTCGGGCGGCAGTAGTTGCCGCCGCTGGCGAATGTGGCGTAGGCGTTGGCCATGGTCAGTGGTGCGACGTCAACGGAGCCGATGAGGTTGGAGATTTTGGAGAAATCGTAAGGAGCGTTGGTGTGCCCGTTCCTGATGCCGGCCGCTGTAGTCATTTTTTGGACATTGCAGAGGTCGAGCTGGCTGGCGGACTGGAACGTGATGGTGTTGATGGATTGATAGAGGCCCTGCAGGACGGTCATTTTGTAGTAATGGTTTGGATCGTCGTTGGGGAGCAGGTGGGTGCCGGCAGCGGGGTCGTACGCCCCCGATGTAGTGCCGCAGCTGTTCTTCCAGGGATATCCACGGGGATACTTCCGCGCTGCGCCGTTGAGGATGGTGTTCATTGACTTCCCGGCGTTGAGCCACTGGGCGAAGATAAACGGCTTGATGGTGGAGCCCACCTGGAAGCCGCCGGCCCCGTTCAGGGAGTTGCCGTTCTTGTCGTTTGCGGGGAGGGCGAAGTTGCCCATGTAATTTCCCGGGGCAGGGGCCGGATCGTAGTGCGTGTTCTGTGCCATGGCCAGGACTTTTCCGGTGCCGGGCTGAATGCTGACCAGCGCCGTTCCCCGCTGCAGGGGGTCACCGGCTGACATGGTGGCACGGACAAGGGCCTGGGCTTTTTGTTGCAAGGCTGGATCGAGGGTGGTCCGGATGGTCAGGCCGCCGCTGTACAGGAGGGCGCGGCGCGCGTTTTCGTCGGCCCCGTAGGCGGGGTTGTTCAGGATGAGCCTTTGGACGTAGTCGCAGAAGTATGGCGCGGTCCGGGCTGCCACGCAGCCTTGCCGTGTGGGGTGGAGGTCAAGGCCGATGGGGCTCTCCACGCTTTTGGAGTGGGCCGCGGCGGTGATCCGTCCCTGCTCGAGCATCTTGTCCAGAACCAGGTTCCGCCGTGCGAGCGCGTGGTTGGGCTGGGTCACCGGGTCGTAGAAGGACGGATTGTTGATGATTCCGGCCAGTGTGGCCGCCTGGTGCAGGTTCAAGTCCTTCGCGTGGACCCCGAAGTAGTACTTGGCGGCCGCCTCGATGCCGTAGGCATTGTTGCCGAAATAGATGATGTTCAAGTAGCCCTGAAGGATCTGGTCCTTGGTGTGGGTCTTTTCGAGCGAGACCGCTAGTTTCATTTCCCTGAGCTTGTCGCGCAGGGTTTTTTCGGGCCCCAGTCTCACGTCGTCGGGATGTCCTGCGGTGATGTGCGATTGGATGATGACGTTGTTGACGTATTGCTGCGTGATTGTCGAGGCGCCTTGGCGCGCACCACCGGCGGTGGCGGCGAGGGCCCGGAGGATGCCCACCGGGTCAGTGCCGCCATGGTCGTAGAAGCGGGCATCTTCTATCGCGATGATGGCGTCCTGCATGGACTGCGCCATGCTGTCCAGCGGCACGCTGTCCCGGTTCTGGCTGAAGAAGGTGGTTATCAGGGACCCGTCGCTGGCCAGGACCGTGCTGGCCTGGGCCTGCCTGCCGATCTCCAGTTCATCGGGAAAGCTGCTGAGCAGCCTGTTCGAAAATCCAGCCGCCGAGGCGCCGGCTGCCGCGAAGGGAAGCGCCAGTGCGGTCACCAGGACCCCGGCCAGTGCGCTGACAACGGTGAAGAGAAACAGTTTTCCCAGGAACATCCTTGACCTCAGCAACAGGAATCTTCCTTCCCTTTCGTGTCTGCACCCCTGCGGCCACAATGGCTGGCTACTTGCCTTGCGGAACCGTGCTGGTTCCGGGATCGCGCTGCCGCAAAGCCATAACAAGGCGCATCATATGTTCGACGGCATGGGTTCACGCTAGCAGTGGCGTCGGCAGTCGGTGGGTGATTCTCGTTGTCCGGCCGGGATCGTTCCTCTACCGTTATGTCACCAAGGCCGTGGGCGACAGGAAGAAAAGCACACCGTCCCAAGATGCAATGACGCCCGGAGCGTCTGCTAGCGGGTTTCCCGGGCTGGCGATTTCCTGTGGGGCTGGTCCTGGTGGCTCCGGCGCCTGACCGCAATCCATTGGGCGGCAGTGATTGCTGCAGCCACGGCTCCTGTAGTGGCGACAGTGAGCGGGTCGGACTGGACCTTGACGAATACGAAGGCCAGCAGCACGGTGGCGTCGAGAACGATGGCCGTCCAGGGAACCCAGGTTTTGGCCCGGATGCCGTCCGCGAGGTGGAAGATGACACCGGCGTGGACGGCAATGTCCATCGCGAGGTAGAGAATTGCGCCAAGGGAGGCGATTTGGGAAAGATCAAAGGATGCGGCCAGGATCATGGCCAGCCCGGCTGTGATGTAGAGGGATTGGTGTCCTTCCTTCCCCGGCAGTCCGGGAGCCTGCCCCATGTCCTGGAGCATGTCGTAAAGCTTTGAGACCGAGAACAGGCTGGCAATCAGCCCGGAAAGAGTGGCGACGACGGCGATCACGACTGTGAGGGTTACGCCCCAGGAGCCGAACGTTGGCACCGCGGCCTCGGCCAGCGCGTAGTCCCGGGCTTTTGTTATTTCGCTTACCGAGAGGCTTCCCGTTACCGCTGCGGTGATCAGCAAGTAGAGCAAAGTGCACAGGCCGATGGCGATGATGATGGAACGGCCGATGTTGCGCTTGGGATCGCGGAGGTCAGCGCCTTGGTTGGTGATGGTGGTGAAGCCCTTGTAGGCGAGGATGCACAAGGTAACTCCAGCCAGGAAGCCCACCCATCCCTGCTCGGGGGGAGTGCGTTCCCCGGCGGTGAGCAACCGGCCCAGGGAGCCGGCTCCGGCCGCGATGATGCCGGCCACCGCCAGGATCGCGATGCCTGCAATCTTAATTCCGGCTGTCACCGTTGCGGAACCCTCCACCCATCGGTTGCCAACGAGGTTGACCAGGGCTGCGCCGGCGATCGCCGCCACGGCCAGCACCGCCACCCAGACTGGGGACCCCTGCAAACCAAAGGGGCGCAACAGGTATGTAGCGAACGTCCTGCCCAGCAGGGATTCGGCCAGGATCATTGATACATACATGAAAAGCGAGAAGGTTCCCGCCACCACCCCGGGCCCGTAGGCGGCTTTGAGCAGCATGGCGATTCCGCCCGACGACGGGTTGGCGGCAGAGTAGCGAATGTACGAGTAGGAGCTGAAAGCCACCACTACGGCACCGGCAAAAAAGGCCCAGGGCACCCAACTGCCGGCAAGTTGCGCCACTTGACCTACAAGGGCAAAAATGCCTGCCCCGATCATCACCCCTGTTCCGAGGGCCACTGATCCTGTCAGTGACAACTTCTTCTTGTTCGAGGATTCGGAGTCCGCGGTCATGCGAAGGTCCCTTCTGTTGTGCTCAAGGGCAACACCGGCGAGTCAGAGCACGCGAATATTTTCCGCCACAGGCCCGCCCGGTCCTTTTCTGACGTCAAACTGTACTTTCAGGTTCTTGTAAAGCACCGGTTGTCCAGTGGCAAGTACGGCCGAGAAGTGGGCAAAGACGTCCTCCGTACCGTCATCAGGAATGATGAAGCCCACGCCCTTTTCGGCGCTGAACCATCTGACCGTTCCTGTTGCCATGCACCTTCATCCTTGTTAGTCTCGCCGTCCGGCGAGACGCTGAACCCCTAGTCATAACCGGCGGCATCATATGACTGGGGCCATGAATGCACGCTAGCAGCGGAGGGCAGCCCTTTGCAGGGCGTGGAGTTGGACTGGGTGGATCGTTCCCCTACCGTTATGTTTCCGGATGCTGTCGAGGGCTTGTCGGCGCCATGGTTAATAGCACTTTGCTGACCGCGATGATCTGCGCGTAAGGCCCCAGCGCTATCCTTCGCACTCGCTGCAGTAGGGGTGGCCGTCCTTTTCTTTTGCGAGCTGGGAGCGATGCCGGACCAGGAAGCAGGAGGAGCAGGTGAATTCGTCTTCCTTTTGGGGCACTACTTCGACGACAAGTTCCTCAGCGATGATGTCGCCGGGAAGGTCCACGCCGTCGACCGAATCGGCTTCTTCCAGTTCCGTGACCACGCTGCGGGCGTCGGGAGTGTTGGCGGCGCGGAGTGCCTCAAGGGACTTCTCTTGAGATTCCTTTACCTCGGAACGAACTTCGTCGTAATCGGTTGCCATAGCGTTTTCGTTTCTCCTTGTCCCGCTCCACGATGCAGCGAAGCCAGGTGAATCCTGCGCCATTCCATCGAGGCCGGTAATTTGCTATTGGGAAACGTCTGGCGTGCATCATGGATTTACTCATGAAGATAGTAAGGCTACTGTCGAACTGTGGGGAATACCCAGTGCGAGCAGTTTTTGTTAAATCCTCCTGTGGGGTGGAGGGGCGCTATCGGTGAAAGTGGAAGAAGAACGCCCTGATTGGAATAGATCAGTACTGTGGTAGACCATATTGCCGAAATCTGGGGAACCCGGACGCCCTACGCCGGCCACTGAAGCAAAGAAGGGCTTACGTCCCTTGACCATCCAGCGGGCCCGGCAAAAGATGGCCCTGCGTACGGTGGCGGAACCGCCGGGGATGTGAGGATGAAAATGGGTGCCAGTGCATTTCTCATCGTTGTGGGCCTCGATGGTTCTGAATTGTCTTTTGGTGCCCTGAAATGGGCGGTGGAGGAAGCCCGCTTGAGGCAAGGAGCGGTCAGGGCGGTCACGGCCTGGCACTATCCCCCGGTGCCCTCCAGTGTTGAAGACGCCGGACCAAATGACGCCCTTCACTACTTTCAGCGCATGCAGTCTGAAGCGCTGGAGACGGTCGACAGCCAAGGGCTGGAGATTTCGGCGGTGCTTGTCCGCGACCTGCCAGCAAGGGCCTTGCTTGACGCAGCAAAAGACGCCGACCTGCTTGTTGTTGGATCCCGCGGTCACGGAGGTTTCGCAGGGCTGCTGCTCGGGTCGGTCACTAATCAAGTGGCCCATCACGCACCTTGCCCGGTCTTGGTCTTCCGGGCGGCAGGGTAACGGCTCGTAACCCCCGCGGGCGAGGATTGGCCGGCGAGCAGAGGCTCCGGTAGCGAACCGAGTGTGCATCCCTGAATCCGGCAGGTCATCGAAAACCTGTGCGGGACCAGTAGGTCTACAGGCAGGTGCCCGGTCCTCGTGGCCAGCGATGCTTGGAGGGGTCAGCCTAGGGTGGCCCAGACGAGGCCGCCGCCGATGCCCACAGCCAAGGTCAGGAACGCTCCGCTCGTGGCTGCCCGCGCGGGCCAAGCCCGGGGGGTGAAGTCTCCTGCTCCGGGGGTCTCCGGTGAGGCGGTGCGGAAGGCGGGGGCGAGCCAGCGGAGGTAGTAGAAGAGGCTGGCGACGGTGTTGAGTGCTGCGAGGGCGGCGAGCCACCAGAAGCCGCCATCCCACGCTGCAGTAAAGACCGCCAGCTTCCCCAGGAAGACTCCGGTGGGTGGGGTCCCGACCAGGCTGAGGAGGGCCACGACAAGTGCCACGGCGTGCCACGGCCGGGCGGTCGATAGCCCTTCGTAGCCGCGGAGTTCGGCGCGGTCCGGGTAGGCTCCGATGATGGCGAATGCTGTGAGGTTGCTGGCTGCGTAACCGGCCAGGTAGACCAGCACGGAGGGCAACGCCAGCGGGACAGCACCTGCCACGGCGAGGGGCATGAGCAGGTATCCGGCCTGGCTGACCGTGGACCAGCCCAGCAGGCGCCGCGGGTTCTTCTGGCCGAACGCTGCCAGGTTTCCCAGTGTCATGGTCACGGCGGCGAGCAGGGCGACCAGCAGCGGCCACGCTACGGTGCCGGGCATCTGCCCCAGCAAACGGTAGGCGGCCAGGATCCCGCCAATTTTAGGGACCGTGGTGGCGAAGGCGGCAGCCGCGGTTCCGGCCCCTTCGGCGGCATCCGGAACCCAGAAGTGGGCGGGAACGGCTCCTGCCTTGAACATCAGCCCGGCCAGGACGCCCACCAGCCCCACACCGGTTATCGCCCCTGCGGCATGTTCGAGCCCCGACCGGAGGCCGGCGTAGGACGTGGTTCCGGCGGCGGCATAGAGCACGGCGACGCCGAGCATGAGCAGGATGCCGAAGAATGCGCCCTGCAGGTAGGTCTTGAGCGCGGCCTCGGCGCCATTCTTGGTTCTTCCGATGCCGATCAGGGCATACAGCGGGATGCTGGCAAGGAGGAAACCCGCGATGAGCACCAGGAGGTCGGCCGCACCTGTAAGCACGGTCGCGCCGAGGCAAGCCAGCAGGATCAGGGTGTAAGTTTCGCTTTCGCGGTCGGTCGCGCGGAGTTCATTTGTGCCCAGCACGATGACCAACAGTGCCGATACCGCCACCACCAGCCGCCCGGCGCCGGTGCCGGCGTCGATCGTGTAGCTACCGGAGTAGGCGGACGTGGCCGTTCCAGCAACGGCGGCAGCAGCCGCGGTTGCGCTTGCTGCCAGTGCGCCCAGTGCAATGATCCGGCTGATCCATTGCCGTTCCCGGGGAACGAATGATCCGGTCAGCAGAGCGGTGATGGCACCGGTCAGCATCAGGATTTCCGGAAGCAGCGCGAGGGCATCAGCGCCGGGATTCATGGATTCCACTAACGCCTACCCTCCCAGCAGGCTGACCAGCGACGCCGAGGCCGGGCTGATGGTGTCCAGCAAGGGCGCCGGGATGAGGCCGATCAGCACAGAGAGCACCAGCAGGCCGCCTGTGGACCAGGCTTCGGCAGGGCGAAGGTCAGCCAGTCCGGGGGACTTTCCCCGTGGTTCCCCGGTGAACACGCGCTGGAGTGCGCGCAGGAAGAGCGCGGCTGTGATGAGGATGCCCGGAAGTGCGAGGGCGGTCAGGGGGACGGCGCCGATGCTACCGGCGAAGATCTGGAATTCGGCGATGAAGCCGCTGAAACCGGGCAGGCCGAGCGAGGCGAAGGCAGCCACGGCGAAGAATGCGGCAAAGCGGGGTGCCGGGGAGGCGAGGCCGCCGAAGGCACCCATGTCGTAGGTGCCGGCCCGGCTGTGCAGAACTCCGGCCAGCAGGAAGAGGGCGCCGGTGATGAGGCCGTGGCTGACCATTTGCGTGACGGCGCCGGTCACGGCTGTTTCCCGGGCTGCGGGGCTGCCGCCGGCACCGGCTGCGGCCAGGGCGAGGACGATGTAGCCCATGTGGTTGACGGAGGTGTAGGCGATCATGCGTTTCAGGTCGCTCTGGGCCAGGGCCACGAGTGCCCCGTACAGAACCGACACCACGCCCACAGCCACCAGGGCCGGGACCCACGCCCGCCAGGCGTCGGGAAGCAGCGGCATCGCGATCCGGACGAAGCCGTAGGTGCCCATTTTCAGCAGCACACCGGCAAGGACGGCTGAGCCGGTGGCGGGCGCATCGGTATGTGCCGGGGGCAGCCAGGTGTGGAACGGCACGGTGGGGGTTTTGATGGCCAGGCCGAAGACGACGGCGCCAAGCACCCACAGGCCGGCCGGGTTGTCACGCAGCGGCTGGGCCCGGAGCAGTTCCGGAATATCGAACGTGTGCGGCGCGCCGCCGAGGTAGAGGCCGATGAAGCCCAGCAGCAGCGCCAGCGAGCCCAGGAAGGTGTAGAGGAAGAACTTCAAGGCTGACCGTGCCTTGTCCCCATGGCCCCACCCGGCGATCACGAAGTACATGCCAACGATGGACAGGTCGAAGAACAGGAAGAACAGGATGAGGTCCTGGGCGGCGAACAGTCCCACGCTGGTGGCTTCGAGGAACAGGAACAGCGCTGCCCTGGGGGCCGGCCGGTCCCTGGCGCCCCAGTCGTACACGGCGCAGGCAAGGAAGATGACGGCGGTGAGGCCGATCAGGGGCAGTGACAGTCCGTCCACCCCCACGTGGTAGCTGCTTCCCACATTGGGGATCCACCGCAGCCGTTCCTCATAGGCCAGTCCGTCCGGTCCCGGGTCCTGGTATCCGGCCCACAGGATCGCGGTGAGTACCACCTCGACGGCGGTCGCCCCGAGGAAGAGGGCGCGGGCCATGCCGCCGCGTCCGGCGGACATCAGGACTGCCGCCGCCGCGGCCAGGGGGAAGAGGATGGCGAGACTGAGCAAAGTTACCTCACGACGATCAGAAGGACGGCGGCCACCACAATCACTGCGGCGGCCTGGACGTAGTAGTGGTGCAGTTGGCCGGTCTGGGGCCGGCGGGCGGCTGCACCTGCGCGACGGGCGCTGCGGGCAAGCCCACTCACCGCGCCGTCGATGGTCTGTTCCGTGATGGCGGAGCGGCCGGCCAGGCGGGAGGTGGCAGCGGCTGCAGCATCGGTGCCGCGATCCAGCGCCCCGTCAGCGCGATTGAGGCTTCCTGCGCCCTGCAGGACTTCTCCCGCGGCGTGCTCCACGCCGCGGGAGAGAACGGCATCATCGAACCGTGCCAGGGAGCGGGCGGCCGCAAGTACCGGGCGTACCAGGACGATGTGGGCGGCACGTTCCATGTGAAGCCAGGCCAGCGCCCCTGGCAGTGGTGGAAGTTTGCCGCCAAGTACCCATACCGGAACCAGGACCGCCACGGCGAGCACCCCTGACACGACGAGTTCGGGCAGGGAGGACTGGGCCCTGCTGCCCAGGACGCCTCGGACAATGTCACCTGTTGTGCCCAGCACCAGGCCACCGGAGACAGCGGCGCCGGCGGCGAGGACTCCGATCGGGACGAGCTGCCACGGGGTGACAGTACGGCCGCCCGCCTCCTCTGCGTCATAGCCGGACGCAGTTTCCGGGAGCACCGGTTTCCAGATCAGTGCCACGGCCTTGGCGGCGTACGCGGCGGCGAGAACAGCGCCTGCCAGCCCGGCAATATACAGGGGAAACGAGTGTTCGCGCGCTGCGGTGAGGATGTTGTCCTTGGTGGCCCACAGCGCCAGCGGAGGAATCCCGGCAAGGCTGAGCACCGCGACGGTGAACGCGCCACCCAGCAGGGGCCAGCGGCGCCCGGCCCCGCGAAGGTCGGCCAGTTTCTTGGTCCCGAGTGCGGCCAACCAGGCGCCCGCCGCCAGGAACAGCGCGCTCTTCGTTGCCGCGTGGGCCATCAGGTGCGCGGCGCCGCCCGCTGCATCACCCACTCCGGCGGCCATCACCACAAACCCGAGCTGCGCCGCCGTCGACGCCGCCAGGAGTTGCTTAAGGTCCTGCTGGCCTATCGCGATGAAGCCCAGGACCACGGCGGTGGCCGCCCCCGCCCACGCCGCCGTGTCCGCAGCCCACCCTGTGGCTGCGAGGAGGGGCTGGACCCGCAGGAGCAGATATCCGCCCATGGCCACCATCGCGGCCGAATGCAGCAGGGCGCTGACCGCACTGGGTCCGTCCATGGCCCGGGAGAGCCAGAAGCTGAACGGCAGCTGCGCCGCCTTGCCAACCGCGGCCACCAGTATCCCGGCGGCAGCAACGTCCCGCCATGGCCCGGGAAGGCTGTCCAGGCCGGCCAGGGACATGGCATCCCCTGACCATGCGCCGGTGGCCATCGCCGCTCCCGCCGCGAGGTACAGTCCAAGGTCCGCGGTGCGGGTTGCCACGAACGCCGTCAACCCGGACGATACCCGCCGTGACTCCTTCCAGTGGAACCCGATGAGGGCGTAGGAAGCCGCTCCCATGACCTCCCAGGCAAAGAGCAGCGTGGAAAGGGTGGTGGCAGTCACGGTGACCAGCACCGATGCGATGAAGATCAGCATGAGGCCGTGGAACCGGGCTGGCGTGCCGATGCCCGATGCGGCGGCGTAGAGCAGGACCAGGAAAGCCACCCCGGCAACGGCCGGGAGCAGCAGCGCGCTGAGGGCGTCAACGCTCAGCCCGAACTCGCTTCCTGCCAGGAAGGGCGCGGCCAGGGCGGGGCGCAGGGCCGCCGCTGCGGAGGCGGTGCCCAGCACCAGGGCAGAGACGACGACGGCGAACACGGCCGCGAAACGGTCCACCTTCGTCCCGGCCACGGCAAGCGCTGTTCCGGCGGCGGCAGGAAGCCCGATGAGCAGGATCAGCAGCCAGCTCATCCGGCGAGGTCCGATGCCATCTCGGTCATGTCGGTCTGCCGGGAGCGGTGCAGCAGGATCGCAACGGCGAAGCCCATGGCCATCTCCACCGTCATGGCGGCGATCACCACCAGTAGCAGCACCTGGCCATCAGGTGCCGGTGCGAGGAACCACCAGAACGCGGCCGCTGCCAGGATGACGCCGTTCAGCATAAGCTCCAGGCCCATCATGACCATCACCACCACCTGCTGCGACAGCGCGCCATAAAGTCCCACGCAGAACAGGGCGGCCGCCGCGATTAACACCAGTTGAAGTGTCATTGGTGCCCACCGGCCCCATGGTGCTGCCCATGCCCATCAGCGTGTTCCCCAGTGTGTCCGGCGCCGTGGTCCATCCCGTGCCCGCCGTCGTCCGCATCCTCCAGGGGGAGCAGCGGGTAGGCGCTGTACCTCCCACGCGGGTTTGCCAGGACCAGCGCCGACACCAGTGTGGCGAACAGGACCGGGCTGATGACGAGCATCACGAGCATTTTTGGTTCCATGATGGCTTCGCCCAGGGACCTGGTCAGATCCCCACCTGCATTGCTTCTGCCCTCCGGCCAGTCGGCGAGCAAAATCCCCGCAGTCAGCAGCAGGAACAGCCCAATGGCCGCCCCGGCTGACAGCTTTTTGCTGTGCACCATGTCCATGGGCATCAGCGCCGGGTTCATGCCCATGAACATGATCATGAAGATGGCCATGACCGCCATCTCCATGACCATCATCAGGACGGTGATCACGCCGATGTACTCCAGCCTGAACTGCAGCAGCATCAAGCCGACGGCCACAAAGGACACTGCCAACGCGTAACTGGCGCGCGCCATTGAATCAGTGCGGAACACCGCCACGCCGGCAGCAAGGGCGATTGCGGCAAGGACGGCAAAGAGAACTGCCTCGGGCATCAGCTGGTCCTTCCGTTAATGGTGATGACGGCGACAAGGAGGACCTGCAGGAGGACAAGGGGCAGCCCCACCACCCAGGCCGGGGCCATGAGTTGCTCCGGCCGCAGTTCCGGGATACGGCGGCGCAGGGCCACGAGCAGCCACAGCAGGACAACGGTCTTGCCAAAGAACCAGAGCCAGTCCGGCAGCAACGGGCCGGAGCCGCCGCCCAGGAACAATGCCACGGCGTAGCCGGCACCTGCCGACAACAGTGAGTAACGGCCGGTCAGGACAAGGAAACGGTCCACACCGGAAAGCTCTGCCGTTACGCCGCCTGTGATGTCTGCGGACATGGGGGCGGTGAAGGGCCGCTGGAGGGAAAATGCCAGCACCGCGGCCAGGAACACCACGAAGGCGGCCGGCATCCACACCACGAACCACAGGTCCTCCTGCGCGGCCACGATGTCACCTATCCGCAGGCTGCCCGCCGCCACGGCAGGAGCAGTCAACGCAAACATCAACGGCAGTTCATAGGCCAAGGCCAAGGCAAGGAACCGGTAAGCGCCCACCAACGGAAACACGCTGTTCTGCCCCCAGCCGGCCAGCCACACGAAGGCCCACACCAGGACGTCCATCGCATTGAACCAGACAAGCCCGACGGCGAGGTCGGACACCACCCAGGCGCCTGCGGGCAGCACGGCCACCTTCAGCGCCGCGGCCACCGTCAACCCGGCCACGCCCACCCTGCGCAGCAGCTCGTCGGCTGCCACGGTGGTCCGCCTTCGCTGCCGGAGCAGCCGGGCCGCCTCCGCAATTGGAGCGAAACCGCCGCCGCGGCGCCCACTGGAGCGTGCGGCCAGTACGCCGTTGACCATCGCCCCGGAGAAGGCCACCACGGCCAGCGCCGCCAGGGCTGCCAGCGGCCCCCAGGCAGGAAGTTGCTGAACCACGCCCGGCGTCATCGCGCCGGTCCTTCCACTGCCGGTACCGGTTGGGGCGAAAGGTCGAGGCTTGCAACTACAAGCCGCACCACGGACAACTCAAGGCCCCGGACCAGGTCAGGCAGGACGTTCAGAGGGACATTGCCTCCCGGCGCAGTGCCGGTCGCAGTGCCTTCCAGCATGGCCAGGAGCCGGTCCCAGGCATCCGTTCCACCGGGTTCCCCGTCCTGCGGGATCCGGCCGACTCCCTGCAGCGTCCGCCGCAATAGCCAGTCCCGGCCCAGCCGTGCACTGGATGCCGCAAGCGACCGCCTGCACTCGTCCAACGCGCCACCATCCAGGGCAGCATCCCGAACCCGTCGTACCTTCGCTGCTTCCCGTGCGGCGCCGGCCAGGTGCAGGAGCCGTGACGCGAGATCCGACTGCCGCACCAAGGCCGCACGCTCCGTCGCAGACGGGCCGCCAACGAGAATCCCAGTGCGCTGGTCGAACGCGTACTCGGCGTCGGCAGCGAAAACGACATCCCCCTGCAACTCGCAGCGCAAAACCAATCCGGCAGGCCAGAACGGAAGATACGGGCCCAGCGGCACCTTCAGGGCATCCAGGTCAAGACCGTCGCGGTCCTTTCCCTCGCCCGCCAGGCCGATCCCGCCCGGCATCGGCATCTCCATGCCGCCGTGGTCCATGCCCTCGTGACTCATGCCGCCGTGGCTCATGCCGCTATGGTCCATACCCTCGTGGTCCATGCCGCTATGGTCCGGGTTCATCTCCGCGTCACTGTCGCCGTCGTCCTTTCCTCCGCGATTCATGCCTTCGTAATCCATGTCCGTGTGGCGATCCCCGCCGCCGTCGTGCTTCCCTCCACCGTCGTCTTCTTTCGGTTCAGGAGCCGTGCGTTCCGCTTCGAGCCGCACCTGTGCTTCCACGTCCAGCAGCTCCCCGACGCAGCCATCCAGCGCAATCCCGGCATGTTCAGGTCCGGTGATCACTGTCCTGCTCCTGGGCCCCGGCAGCTGCTCCCAGAGGCGGTCCACCGCGTCCGTCTGGTCATCCGGAACCTCTCCGCAGATGCAGAGGATGTCCGCGTCGCCAGGTGAAAGCGCCTCCACCCAGCCTCTGCCGGCGATGTGGCCTTCCACCGCCATCCTGGAATGGGAGCCGGCGAAGGCCTCGACCACAAACACGTGGCAGCGCCTCACCGCAGCCCGGGCCAGCACGTGCCTCAGGCCCACTTGAAAGCTCCTTCGCGCCATGCCCACACCACGCCGGCCATCAAAACACCCAGGAACACAAACATCTCTATGACAGCCGACGCGCCGATCCGGGGCACCACAACTGCCCACGGGTACATGAAAAGCATCTCAACGTCGAACGCCAGGAAGACCAGCGTCACCGGGTAGTAGCGGGCGTGATACCGCGAGAGGGCGTGCTGTTCAGGGATCCAGCCGCTGGTGTAGGGCTTGCTGACCAAGGGATTCCTCGCCACAGCCGTCAACTGATGCAGCGCGTACAGGCCACCCACCCCCACAAGCGCAACCGCGAAGGTGATCGCCAGGTTCAGGTAGGCAGACATGCGTTTCCCTTCATAACCAGCCCCCAAATCCAGATCATCAGCATGCTTACAGTAGCGTGTGACTATTACAAGTGGGGAGGCATGCCGCTCCAGAGCCAGGTGGACCTGGAGCCACAAGAACTGGGTTTCGATCTGTTCTGCCTATGGACAGGCAGGGGGAGGCGAAACGATCGTTCCAGGGGACGAATGCAAGGGGAACTCTAGCGGGGGAGACCGGAACAACTCCCATACTCCTCGCCGGGATGGTTCGTGGACGTCCAGAAGGTCGGCGACGCGGCCGTCCTTCCACTTCGCTGAAGGGTGCCTGCCATCGACGCCGTCTTGTATCCGTCACCTTGGAATCAATGTCCCCGAGTTCAGAGCTCCGTAAGCCGGTGAAACTTAGTGCTCGTAGTAGTGGTCGCCATGGGCTGCGTGCTTGTGCCCGTCATGCAGGTAGTCCACATGACCATCGTGCTCGACTGTTTCGTGGCCGCACCCGGGGCCGTGTTCATGGCTGTGCTGATGATCGATGGGGGTGTGGTCGGCCCTGGAGTCGTCCGGATCAACTGGTGAAGCGTGTTCGGGGCTGATGGACATGTTCTTCTCCTCTTTAGCTTGTGCTGCACTTGAATGTGGATGAGGTTTTTTGTTCTTGATTGAACCCGTTTTCAATGATGGTCCTCGTTACTTACGGGGCGCTGGGGACGTCGATGACGACGCCACTGGTTCTGCACACTGCGAGGGCATCTGAGTGGCGAAAGGGGAAACTCGCGCAGCGGGCCGTTCGTGGGGGCCGGCGGCGCCCGCTTTCTACGGGTTGAACACAGATTTGTCGGGTTCATCAGTCCGAAGGCGGGTTGACCGGCTCGCTGCCGCGGGTGACTTTCACGCCTGTGAACTCCGCGTCGACCGGTGCTGTGAACCTCCGACCATTGACCTCGTCGTGCCGCATGACGTGGGTGGTTCGATGTGGACCAAGAGGCTGTACTCCCCGTCCTCTGGAACATTCCAGTTGCGGGCGTAGTGGTAGAGCATTGGATGCCAGACCAGTTCCTGTTCATACGGGCCCAACTTCTGCCCGCCAGGGGTAATGAGGGCTGCCGTTACCTTGAGGTTTGGGATGAAACGCCCGTCCGCCACGTCGCAGACAGCGATCTCGACGTGGAGGTTTTCGTTCTTCGGGTTTTGCCAGGAGAGCTGTCCGTCCCGGTAGTGATACATCCCTTCGGCGTCCTCGATCGCGTACCCGACCATGTACTCGCCGGCCTGTTGCTTCCCACCGGTGTGCGCCACCTCCTCCACCATGTACTCCAGGGCCTTGCCGAAGGCTTCGCCCTGGGCCTTGGCAAGGTCCAGTTGGGTTTTAGTGGCTTCCGACGTGTCCGGGTCCATGGGGGGCTTTTGGTGTTTTTCCATTAGATTCCTTTCCGCTTGTTGCTGGCTGTGGTTGCGACAGGCGTCAGTGGCCCTCGCGGGATCGCGCTAATTCGGCTGCCGCGAAGGTCAGAGCGATAGCGGCGTTTACGGTAGCGACCGGCCGCCGTCGTTCATCCAAGACGGCTAGGCCTACGGCGGTGAGGGCGTGGAGTATGTCTACCCCGCCGCCGAGAAGATGGAGTGGCTTGCCGCCTCGGGCTGTCACAGCGGCCTGCAGCAGATGGCGTGCACCGAGGATGCGCATCACGATGCGGGCCCGTTCGTCCAGCGCCTGGCCGGTCAGCATCTGCTCTACGGCTCCCGGAGCGATGAGAGCTGCTGCTCCATACGCCGCGCGGACCGCTTCCGTCACCTTCACTGCGCTGCCTTTCGGAGGAGGACACCAACTGCTGCGGCGCTTGCGAGGAGGGCACCGGTGGCGGCGGCCGTGAGGCCGTGGTGATGGGATGCGATGAGCTGGTAGCTGCGTGAAATGGACCTGCTGTCAAAGATTCCGTGGGTGCCGAAATCCTTGGTTGTATCGGCTGGCTTCCAGAGGTTGGCCGGTTGGTCAGGGTCCCGGCGGTCCCGGGTTTGTTGTGCCTTGAACCCCGTTTTGGCCAGGTACCGGTCCAGGAGTCCGGGCGCCAGGGCGTTTGCGATTAGGGTCGCGGCCGTGCTGCCGCCCACCCAGTATTCACGTCGCCGGGGATGGGCTGCGGCGTAGACCACGCCCTGTGCCGCTACTTCCGGCTGGTAGATCGGGGGTACGGGCTGTGCCTGGTGCGGAAGGCGGGATAGGACCCACGAGAATTGCGGGGTGTTAACCGCTGGCATCTGGACCATGGTGGTTTTGACGCCGCTGCGCTCGTGCAGCAGTTCGGTCCTGAGGGACTCGTTGAACCCTTGGATGGCGTGCTTGGCGCCGCAGTACGCTGACTGTAACGGGATCCCGCGGTAGGCCAAGGCGGAGCCCACCTGAACGATCGTCCCTCGGTTCCTGGGCTTCATCCGTCTGAGCGCCGACATGGTCCCATAGACATAGCCCAGGTACGCAACCTCCGTAACGCGTTTGAATTCATCCGGTTGGATGTCACCGAAACGTGCAAAGACCGACGTGAAGGCGACGTTGACCCAGACATCAATTGGCCCGAGTTCCCGCTCCACCCGCTCGGCTGCGGCATCCACCGCTTGGGCGTCACACACGTCGACTGGGATAGCCAAAGCGGTGCCTCCAAAAGATTCGACGTCGGCCGCGGCCGCTGCAAGCCCGGCCTCGCCGCGGGCAAGCAGGGCGACGGCATCGCCTTGCTTGGCGAAGGCGATAGCCGAAGCGCGGCCGATCCCGCCGCTGGCTCCGGTGACGACAACAACTCGAGGTGATGTGTCCATATGCTTCTCCTTGGTTCCGGCCCCTATCTGGGGGCCATTCCGGGGCTCGCGCGAGGTTTGGGTTTATAGGTCCTGTGAAAGCTGGCAGCGGCGAAGGGCTTCAAGATTGGTCGGCGAGGTTTCCGAGGGTGACCCGCAGGGTTTGCGAGGCCGATCCGCGCTGCACGTCAACCTCGACCTGCTGGCCTGGGTCCTGCTTCCTGAGAGCCACGAGCAGGTCCGTTACGTTGCCGACCTTTGCGCCAGCGAATTTGGTGATGATATCCCCGGCCTTCATGCCTGCCTTTTCCGCCGGGCTCCCCTGGGACACGCTGACAACCAGCGCTCCAGCCGTCGCAGCCAGTGAGAACCGCTGGGCGAGTTGCGGCGTGATGTCCGTCGGGACCACGCCAAGGGCGGCGTGTTTGACCGAACCACTGGCCAGCAGCTGGTCGGCGACGTTCGTGACAGTCGGCGACGGTGTTACGAAGCCGATGGCCACCGCTCCGGAGCTTGGTGGCAGGTATGCCTCGGAGAGCCCGATGACCTGCCCTGTGGAGTCAGCCACGGCGCCGCCGGAGTTGCCAGGGGAAATAGGGGCGTCCGTTTGCAGGAGGTCGATGGCTCCGTGTGGAGACTCCTTGGACGGCGGCATGTTCCGGTGAAGGCTGGACACGATTCCGGCGGTGACCGTTTCCTCCAAGCCCAGGGGGCTTCCTATGACGACTGTCATTGAGCCCACTTCGGGGTCCGACGTGGCGAAGCGGGCGGCGGGGAGGCCCGTCCGGTCAACCTTGAGCACGGCGACGTCCGTGACGTCGTCAACGCCCACCACGGTGCCTTGAGATTGTGAGCCGTCTGCGAACTGGACCTGGACGCTTTTGAAAGGTTGCTTTTGCTGGTCTTCAACGACGTGGGCGTCGGTGACAATGGATCCGTCGCTGTGGTAGATGACACCGCTACCCAGGCCGATGTCTGTGCGTATGGTGACGACAGACGGTTCAACGTCCTTCACGACACCTGGGACTGCGGGTAGGCCTGCTGCAGCAGCTTCGGATGCCGCAGGAGATGGTTGGGCCGGTGATGCTGTTGCGGAACCGGGCGCCGGCCCGGGAGTGCCGGTGCAGCCTGTCAGGGTAAGCGCTGCCGCGGTTGTCCCTGCCGCCGCGTAAAGTCTTAGTGATTTCACGTATTTCTCCTCCTTCGGCCCCCTCCGCGGCTCCTCTTGAATGCCAAGGCCGCAATTGAGCGAGACAAATGGTGTGTGAACGGGACAGTAGGGGATAGGGGCTGCCGCCCGTCAGGGGCGTCCTACTTAGGCACGTACGGGGCGTATTGCGACAGAGTGCCATCGAGCACGGGAACGTCCGTGACTTTGCTGTCGCCTTTGGCTTCGATGGTGAGGTTGGTGCGTGCCCCTGGTGGATCCCGCGTGCTTTGAAGGATGTGTTCTGCTGTGTCGAATCCGATCTTCCCCTTGGCCGGGACTGTCACCTGCACCGTGTCGTCTTTGTCCCTGATTATCAGTCCGATATCTTCGGCTGTGGTGTTAAAAACCGTTCCCAGGAGACGGCCTGGCTGGTTCTCTGCGGCGGAGACAATCGAGATACTCCGTAACTCGAGTCCTTGCAGATCAAGGTTGGAACCGGGGGCTACGGATTTATAGTTATCAGCTTCAGCGTTGTAGCACCCGCTCAGCGCCAGAGCCCCAAGAAGCACCAGCACGGCACTGATAAAGCTGCGAATTACCTTCTTCACCCGCATCGCAATTCCTTCCCTACCAACAGTTCGCATCCGGCCCTTCCTTCGCCGCTCCGGCTCCAGCCATCATGTGTGTTGCTGTCCATGGTTCAGGAGGCGGCTAAGGCTTCGTCGGGGAGGCCCCGGGACGGTGGTCCTGGGGTGACCCTGAGAGCCGGCTCTGCGCAGCTGGGCTATCCGTACCGCGCCCACGACCGCTACCATCAGCCCTCCTGTGAGAGCAGCTATTACGAGCCCGACGCCAAGCGGCAAGGATCCTGACAATCCCAGATACTGCACCCGGACGAGATCCTGGTTCTGGAGGATGAAGACAATCAGCAGACTCAACATCAGCAGGGCCCCCAGCGTCACCGCCCACATCGTGCCTGCCCTGGTGGTGCCGGGCGGGTCACCTCTCGCCTTGCCCAATTCCTTTCCGGCAGCCGGGGGTCTCCCTGGCCGGGGAGGGATCGAAATTCCAGTTACTGACGATTCAGAGCGCATTCCGCTACATCCTTCCGTGAGGTCTCTGCCCCGCCAGGAGCGGAGACTTCCCCCTGCCGGCGCGCCGCCGGCCATCCGGGACAAGACCGTCCGGCTCGGCGGGTAGCCGACATGGTTGCAATGTCTACATGGGGGCTGTCATCTCCAGCTCCGGCCCGGCTCAACGCGCGCAACCGCAGGACCTCCGGAGATCGCTCTAACGTGCCATCGGGATGGGATCCAAAGCACCGCTTGGTATCACCCATATGTCCATTGAACCGCAAAGCATGCATAGTAACAACAGTTAACTGGGAACATTTGATGCTGAAATCTGGGCCGTTGCCTATGCCCCCAAGGTGCTGACGCTCAGCTTTCTAGGCCGGCGCAGTCCCCGCAGGAAGCACAGTAACTGGGTATCGCCGCCCAATTTGGCTTGGCGGGAAATGCCAGTCTTCTCACTTGGAGGCCGGGACTGGTTCTCCCAATCCTTGGCGTGCAGAAGAGACGTCGGAGCGGGGGATCGACGTTGTCGCACAGAGCCCTCTTCGGCGCGGCTTAAGACCATGCGGCCGCTTCCGTCAACCCTTGGCGGCAGCTGGCGTTGGCTCTTGATTGCGGGCGAACCGGCGCGCGATGACCACGTCGGTGGAGGAGTGGGAGAGAATGGAAAGGACGATGACCAAGGCGACCAGGTGGTAGATCTGGTCGGCCAAGGCAATGCCCGATTCGAGGATGATCAGGCCGTAGACAACTGAGGCAAAGCCTTTGGGTCCGAACCACATCGCCGTGACCTGTTCCCCGAGGCTAAGTTTGGCGCCGATGAAAGACACCAGCAGTGCCAGGGGTCTGGCCACAACGAGGGCGAACACGGCGAAGACCCACCCACCAAGCGGTATCTCCCCGAACAGGAATGTCGGGGTGATGAGGGCCCCGAAGACCATGATGGCGGCGAGTTTGAGCAGTTCGGTGACGAGTTCCCCGAACTGCTCGAATTCGTGGCGGAGTTCCGTGCCGAAGGTTGCGACGGTAATCCCGGCGGCGAAGGCTCCGAGGAATAGGTTGGCATGGGTTGCCTGGCAGATCGCCAGGACCAGGAGTCCGATGGACACCGCGAGCAAGGGCTGCAGGGACCGGATGGCCTGCAGGAAGGGCAGACGCTCGAGCCCGAGGACGACGATGGGGATCACGATACCGACGGCGATGCCGAGGACGATTTCGATGAGAAGTTCCTCCCCGTGGGTGTTGCTGCCGCCAGCTGCGGCGAGGAGGATCAGCACGATGGGCAGGGCCAGGCCATCGTTGACGCCGGATTCGACGTTGAGCAGGTGCCGGATCCGTCCCGGGACTTCTTCTCTGCCCACGATGGCGGAGGCGAAGACCGGATCCGTGGGGGCGAGGATGGCGCCGAGGAGGAAGGATTCCAGCCAGGGCATGCCGACGATGTAATGGGCGAAGACAGCGGTCAGCGCGAGGGTGAGCGGCAGGCCAAGCAACAGGGCACGGCCGGGCAGCCGCCAGGCCACGCGCAGGTCGCGGAAGCCCACCCGCATCCCGTCCGTGAAGAGGACCGAAAACAGGGCCAGTTCGGCCAGCCCGCTAACGATCGGGTCACCTGAGGTGACTTTGATGACGCCGAGGGCTCCGGGGCCCAGGAGGAAGCCTCCGACCAGGAAGAGCACGGCGGTGGAGAGTACCGTCCGGTTTGCCCGTTCGGAGATCAGTACCCCGATGAGCAGCAGGACAGCGAAAGACAACAACAATGCAGTAGCCACGGCCACCTTCCTATTCCCTTCCAGCCTAGACTGAGCCGCGGTCGGAGTAGACGGTCACTATAAGAGGAAGGGTCACCCGATGACGGGGCGTTCTTCGGGCAGCTGGTAGAGCCTCGGCCGGGCGGAGAGCGCGAGGGCCGATGCGACAGTGATCGTTCCGATGCGTCCGGCGAACATGAGGACCATGAGAACCCATTGGGCGCTGGGTGGCAGGTCCGGTGTGATCCCGGTGCTCAGGCCTACGGTGGCGAACGCGGATATGGCTTCGAAGAGCACCTTGTCGAGCGGGTGGTCAGTGACGATGAGTAGGAGCATGGTGCCAGTGATCACAGCCGCCACGCCAAGAAGCGCGACGGACAGGGCCTGACGCTGCGAGGACGAGCTGATGGAGCGGTGGGCGATGGTGACGTGGTCGCGGCCGCGGACTTCGTTCCAGATCGCGAAAAAGAGCACCAGGAACGTGGTGATTTTGATGCCGCCGGCTGTTCCCGCGCTCCCGCCGCCGATGAACATCAGGATGTTCGTGACCATAACGGTCTCGGGTGAGGCGGCCCCGTAATCGATGCTGTTGAACCCTGCGGTGCGGGGGAAGACGGTGCCTGCAAGGGTGGCGAGGAGCTTGCCGCCCAGCGGCATGGGTCCCAGGGTTTGATCCCTGTTCCATTCGAAGGCGGCGAAAAAGACGGCACCGGCGGTCAGCAGGACCAAGGACCCGTAAATGGTCAGGCGCAGGTGGACGGTCCATTCCTTCATTCTGATCCCGCCCTGCAGCAGGACGATGAGCACTGGGAAGCCAAGGCCGCCGACGATGATTGCGGCGCAAATGGGGACGATGATCCATGGGTCGCCGGCGAAGCCGATGAGGCTGTCGCTGTACAGGGCGAAACCGGCGTTGTTAAACGCAGACACCGCGTGGAAGATCCCATGCCAAAGTGCGGTCGCCGGGTTGTCGTCGTAGGCAATCCAGAAGCGGGCCGTGAGGACGGCTGCTGCGGCTGCTTCGAAGAGGGCCATGATGCGGGCCACGCGGAACAGGACGGAGCGGACGTCACCGAAGTTCAGGGTATGGGTTTCGGACTGTGCCACGAGCTGGCCGCGGACGCCGATGGTTTTCCGCACCAGCAGAGCCAGCAGTGTTGCCAACGTCATGATGCCGAAGCCGCCAACCTGAATGAGTGCCAGAATCACCCCTTGCCCCAATGGTGTCCAGAACGTTGCGGTATCCACCGTGGCAAGGCCAGTGACACAGACGGCTGAAACAGAGGTAAACAGGGCGGGCAGGAAGGGTTCGGGTTGGGTGCTTGTGTGTGCGATGGGCAGCATCAGCAGTTCCGCGCCGAGCACTATCACCACCAGGAACGCCAAGGGAACGAGGCGGACCGGGTGCAGCAGGGCGCGGCCAAGCCCGTTAGCTGCCGGCTGAGGGCTAAAACGGGCCTCGCGCCGGGTGACCCGGGAAAAAAGTCGCCGGATGTTTGTTCTATCGGGGCTCATCGTCCGACCTCCTCTGCTTGGTCCACTCCAACACCAGCCCGAACGCCGGGCCCCGTCAGTTGCAAAGGCTCGACCCGTCCTTCGTTCGTTTCGTCTTGGTCAGTCACAGCGCTGAAGCTAGCAGACGGCAGAGCGCCAAGACCTTGCGACTGGCCCTTCTTTACGGATCCTTAACGCCTGGTCCCTGCTCAACGGGGGAGCAGGGTTGCCCTGAAGTAGCGCTGTCAGTCTAGCTGGGGCGAGTTTGTGGTTCCGCTGCCGTGGGGTTGCGCCTGCCGGTGGAGTTTCTCGTAGCGATTAGCGCAACCGCTGGGTTGTTGGGGCTGTTGGCCAAGGCCTCCGCCTGCACCGCTCATGGCCAGGCTGGAGCCGTGCCCAAAGAGGGAGATACAGGAAGCGGCGTCACCGACCAAGGTGACCCGCCCATGTGACCAGCTCGGGAGCTTTACTTGCCTGATCGCATCGGAGTATGGTCCTCCGCTTCCTGAACCTTGCGTCGCACGTCCTGCACTTCGGGTAGGGCCGAATCGATCAGGCCGAAGGCGTTTAGGACAACCCGTTTCTGGGTTTCTCTTAGCGTGGTACTCACGCGTGGGATGGGGAGGGGCGCGGAAAATAAGGGCTGCCCCTGCCGTTCCGTTGAGCGGGCGCACCACTAATGACCGTAGGCCGGTTGTACTCAACAATCGAGTCGGGATCTGCCGCTGGACGCCCGAGAGACATTGTCCCAATGTACAACCCGAGAGGGATGTTCAAAATCCTTCTCGGGCCTGAAGGCCCTCTCCCAGATGCTGGAGTGCAGTCCATCCGCCGCCACAACGAAATCGAGCGAGCGGCTGGGAAATGGCAGAACTCCACATGGACACCGCCCTGATCCCGCTCCAATGCCGTCACTTCGTCCGCGAAAACGAACTCCGCCTGGTACTCGGCGGCCGGCTGCAGGTTTTGCGGCGAAAACTTGCCCAGCAAATTTCAAGGTCGCCGCCGCGGAACCTGCCGAGCCGGAACTCGACTACCCCGCTCCGACTCCGTGACGAGCGTCAGCCCCGGAGCGTGCGCCGGGCTGTCCTGCAGGGGCTGCAGCACACCCTTCCGTGACGGCGCCTTGGACCATCCACCGGGTCACCACTAGGCCGGAGCTGGTCCCTGCGGTCAACGGCTGTCACGTCCGCTCGCTGCTGGGCCAGCCGGTAGGAAAGAGTAGCCCCCGCGATTCCCGCCCCGGAAACCAAGACACTGAAAGGTCGCATGGCCTCTGACCCAGCGCCGGCTCATGGACCCGGCGGCCGTCATCGCAGGGCTACCGCCGGACAGCCAGCCCCTGCCATCGGTCCTTGCCTATGACGAGCTGCTGGCCAAACACACCGAACACCCTGTACGAACAGCGTCGAAGGAGAACATCTGATGACTCCCACGGCAGCGGCCACTATCATCACCCCGACTCTGTGCCGGCGCCGTGGCCTGACTGAACAGGCCGCGGTCGCGGCCGTCGACCAGGGCCGCCGCCTGCGCCTGCCCACGGTCCGGGCGGTCCTGGACGAAGCCCTGACCGTCGCGGGGAAGGAACAACTCTCTTGTTAAGGCTTCCTGGCCGAGCTGCTGCTGGCCGAGTGCGATGACCGGGACCGGCGCTGCTCGATCCGCCGGGTCAGAGCTGCGAACTTTCCCCGAGACAATTGGCTCGGGGACTTTGACTTCTATGCAAACCCGTCGTCACCCCCGCCACCATCGACACTCTGGCCACCGGGGAATGGATCTGCAAAGGACAGCCCCTCTGCTTGATTGGGGATTCCGGGACCGGTAAATCCCACTTGCTGATCGGGCTCCGCACCGCCGCGGCTGAGAAGGGCTACCGGGTCAAATACACGCTCGCCACCCAGCTGGTGAGCGAGCTCGTGGAGGCCGCGGACGAGAAGGTGCTGGCCAAGACCATTGCCCGCTACGGGCGGGTGGACTGCTGTGCATTGATGAGCTGGGCTATATGGAGTTGGACCGGCGCGGCGCCGGGCTTCTCTTCCAGGTCCTGACCGAACGGGAGGAGAAGAACTCGATCGCGATCGCTTCCAACGAGTCTTTCTCGGGCTGGACTAAAACCTTCACGGACCCGCGCCTCTGCGCGGCGATCGTGGACCGCTGACTTTCAACGGCGCCATCATCGAAACCGGCACGGACTCCTACCGTCTCGCCCGCACGATCGCGCATCAGGGCCAACAGCCCGCACCGTGAGCGGCCCGCCGTTCGTCAGGCCCCGCCGCCGAGCCTCTGGATGAATTCATCTGCCTGGGCCAGGTTCCTGGCCATCTTCGCCCGCTGATGCACGGCCCGTTCCAGGAACCCTGCCAGAACTTCGGACCGTTCAGGGGCAGTGCCCTCAGGGCCGGCGAGCAGTGCAAGGATCTCAGCCATTTCCTCCAGCGAGAACCCCAGCGGCTTCATCTGTTTTATGACCATGAGGCGTTCGAAGTCGTCCTCCGAGAAAACTCTGAAGCCGCCGTCAGTACGGGCCGTTGCCGGGAGCAGTCCGACGTCGTCGTAATGCCGGATGGTCCGAAGGGACAGGCCCGTCCGCTCTGCCAACTCGCCGATATGCATGGTGTTGGTGCTGCTGGTCTTAGCCGTCATCAGCGCCTCCGTCCTCTTTCGGATTTTAAACCCTACCATCACGTTAGGGTAGGGTTGTCGTATGGGGTGAGACCTTCAAGAGTAGTTCCCCCACCTCCCCGGCGCGGCGCTGCGCCCCCACAGTCACTTGCACAACGAAGCCGCACCCGCGCGCCTTCCTCACCATGAACGGAGCCAGAAATGGCCACCACACAAGCCGAACCCGCCCCGGCGTTCACCCCCGAACAGCTCCAATCTGTCCGGGGCACCCTGATGTCACCACGCCGGCTTAAGACCGAAGTCCTCGCCGGAATCGTCGTCGCCCTCGCCTTGATCCCCGAAGCCATCGCCTTCTCGATCATCGCCGGCGTCGACCCGCGGATCGGGCTCTTCGCCTCATTCACCATGGCCGTGACCATCGCCTTCGTCGGCGGCCGCCCGGCCATGATCTCCGCCGCCACCGGCGCGATTGCTCTGGTCATCGCACCACTGGTGAAAACCCACGGGGTGGACTACTTCGTCGCCGCCGTGATCCTGGCCGGTGTTTTCCAGATCATCCTGGGACTCTCCGGGGTCGCCAAACTCATGCGGTTCATCCCGCGCTCGGTCATGGTCGGATTCGTCAACGCCCTGGCCATCCTGATCTTCATGTCTCAGGTCCCCGAACTGATCGGTGTTCCGTGGCTGGTCTATCCCCTCGTGGCCCTCGGCCTGGCCATCGTCTTCGGCCTGCCCAAACTCACCAAAGCAGTTCCCGCGCCCCTGGTGGCCATCATTGTCCTGACCCTCGTCACTGTGTTTGCGGCCGTCGCGGTCCCCACCGTCGGCGACAAGGGCGAACTCCCGAATTCCCTGCCGACCTTGTTCATCCCGAACGTGCCGTTCAGCCTCGAGACGCTTCAGATCATCTTCCCCTTCTCCCTGGCCATGGCCTTCGTGGGCCTGCTCGAGTCCCTCATGACCGCCAAACTGGTCGATGACGTCACCGACACCCGCTCCCATAAGACCCGGGAAGCGTGGGGCCAGGGCGTGGCCAACGTCGTCACCGGGTTCTTCGGCGGCATGGGCGGCTGCGCCATGATCGGCCAGACCATGATCAACGTCAAAGCCTCCGGCGCCCGCACCAGGATCTCCACCTTCCTCGCCGGTGTCTTCCTCCTCATCCTCGTCGTCGCGCTCGGCGGCATCGTCTCACTGATCCCCATGGCCGCCCTGGTCGCCGTCATGATCTTCGTCTCCGTCGCCACGTTCGATTGGCACAGCATCAACCCCCGGACCCTGAAGATCATGCCCAAGAGCGAAACCGCTGTCATGGTCGCCACCGTCATCGGCACCGTCACCACCCACAACCTGGCCGTCGGCGTCGGAGTCGGCGTCATGGTCGCCATGGTCCTGTTCGCCCGCCGCGTCGCACACTTGGTCACCGTCGAACGCAACGTGACGACCACCGGTGATCACGAAACCGCTACCTACGTCGTGGATGGCGAGCTGTTCTTCGCCTCCTCCAACGACCTCTACACCCAATTCGAATACGCCCTGGACCCGAAGCACGTCGTCATCGACATGCACGCCTCCCACCTCTGGGACGCATCAACCATCGCGGCCCTCGACGCCATCACGGAGAAATACCACCACCACGGCAAAGAAGTGAAAATCATCGGCCTCAACCAAGCCAGCACCCTCATGCGCGAACGCCTCGGCGGCAAACTCAGCGCCGGCCACTGACCCACCAAGACCAACTGAGGCCCCTTCCTGCGAAGAAAGGGCCTCAGCTGCACACCGGCCAAGTTCCCCAACCCCCGCAAAAAACGAACGTCAAAAGCCACGCATCACCACCAGGAAGCGATCCAAACGGGGCCAGAAATAACCGTCCTACCGGGGCCAGAGAGAGAGTTGACATATTCAGAGGTTCTCGCAGCTACGTCCACTCCCGTTAGTTTGGCGCCGATAATGGGACTGTCTGAATAACGGTGGATCCACAGTTGGCCTGACACGCCGGGCGTTGCCTGGCGGGGAGGACTGATCATGAGCGACACCATGGATCCCATGGCGACTGATGTGGATCAGCAAGAGTTAGCGCAGCAGCTCCTGGCCCAGGCCAAGGAACAGGGCATCGACCTCGTCGGCCCGGGCGGCCTGTTGAACCGGCTCACAAAGAACGTCCTGGAGACTGCGCTAGAAGCGGAAATGGACGAACACCTCGGATACGAAAAACACGACGTGTCCGGACGCGGGAGCGGGAACTCCCGCAACGGCACCCGCACCAAAACCGTGCTGACCGAGATCGGGCCTGTGGAGATCGATGTGCCGCGGGACACCGGCTCGACCTTCGATCCGCAGATCGTGCGCAAGCGGCAACGCCGGCTGACCGGTGTTGACGAGATCGTGTTGTCGTTGAGCGCTAAGGGGCTCACAACCGGGGAAATCGCGGCCCACTTCGCAGAGGTGTTCGGCGCCAGGGTCTCCAAAGACACCATCTCGCGCATCACGGAAAAGGTCATCGGGGAGATGACCGAGTGGCAGAACCGGCCCCTGGACCGGGTTTACCCGGTGATGTTCATCGACGCGATTCACGTAAAGGTCCGTGACGGGCAGGTCACTAACCGGCCGGTCTACGTCGCCATCGGTGTCAGCGTCAGCGGCGAACGCGACATTCTCGGGTTGTGGGCCGGGGACGGCGGCGAAGGGGCTAAGTTCTGGCTCTCGGTGCTGACCGAGATCAAGAACCGGGGCGTCGAGGATGTCTGCATCACGGTCTGCGACGGGCTCAAGGGCCTGCCCGAGGCCATCAACACGGTCTGGGAGCGGGCCGTCGTTCAGACCTGCATCGTGCACCTGATCCGCAACACCTTCCGCTATGCCGCCCGGCAGTACTGGGACGAAATGTCACGCGACCTGCGCCCGGTCTACACGGCCCCGTCCGAGGCTGCGGCTAAGGACCGCTTCGTCGAGTTCTCGGGCAAGTGGGGCCGCCAGTACCCCGCGATCACCCGGCTGTGGGAGAACGCCTGGAGCGAGTTCGTGCCGTTCCTGGACTACGACGTCGAAATCCGGCGGGTCATCTGCAGCACCAACGCCATCGAATCCGTCAACGCCCGCTACCGGCGCGCGGTCAGGGCCAGGGGCCATTTCCCCACCGAGCAGGCGGCCCTGAAATGCCTCTACCTCGCCACCCGGGCACTAGGGCGTGTCTCCTAAAGCTGTTAGCCAGATGCTGATTGCCCGAAGAACCGCTCCTCCGCGGTAGGTGAGGGCGAGTTTGTCGTAGCGTGTTGCCAAGGCACGCCATTGCTTGAAGACGTTGAAGTTCCGTTCGACGACGTTCCGGCCTTTGTAATCCTCTTTGTCGAAGGCCGGGGGCCGGCCACCGGAGGAGCCGCGTCGCTTCCGGTGGCCGATCTGGTCGGAAGGCTGCGGGATGACAGCAATAATGCCGCGGTCGCGGAGGTGGGTTCGGATCGCTCGAGAGGAGTAGGCCTTGTCACCGCGGACACGGTCCGGGCGGGTTCTGGGTCTGCCCTGACCGGCCCGGTTGATCTTCAGCTGGTTCATGAGGTGGGCGAACATCGGCGCGTCCCCGCCCTGGCCCGGGGCGACCAGCAGAACCAAGGGCCTGCCTTGGCCATCAACCAAGGCGTGAATCTTGGTGCTCAGTCCGCCCCGGGACCGCCCAACCGCATGATCGTCCGGCTCAGCAAACAGATTCATGTAATTCGAGCCGGCCCCCTGTGGTGCGCGGCAGGTTGGTGCCGTGCTGGTGGGCACGGTTCACCGTCGAATCGACCGAGACCGACCAATCCACTTCACCCTGAGAGTCCGCGACCGTCAGCAGTGCAGCCAGGATGCTGTCCCACGTTCCGTCACCGCTATAGCGGCGGTGACGCTTCCAAATGGTCTGCCACGGACCGAACTCGGCAGGCACATCCCGCCACGCGATCCCGCACCGATACCGGTAAATGATGCCCTCGACCACGCGCCGGTCGTCCCGAAAAGGACGACCCCGACGACCATCAGAGGACGGCAACAACGGCTGGATGCGGGCCCACTGCCCATCAGTCAAAACAGAAGTACGCGACACCCATCAAGCATCCCGCCTAAACCAACCCAGGTTTAGGAGACACGCCCTAGTAACGAGACTCATGTCCGACGGTGACTTGTAAACCTCTGGGTGCTTCACGACACGGATTAGGGGCTAGTCAATAACGACCGTTTCTGACCCGCGTTCGGCACGCCTCCGAAAAAGTGTGACTGTTGGCGGTAAATGGCGGTCTTTTTGCGGCGCTAAATGTCGCCTTGCTAGTCGGCAAGCGCTCGTGACCGCCTGTAGAACGTCGCTCGGGACATACCGAGATCCCGGGCAACCTGCGCTGTGGGCTCGCCACCTTTGACTAGGCGAACAGCGCTTCTGATCTGACTATCAGTGACCCGGCGGGGTCGGCCGCCAAGGTCTTTGCCAGCTTCTCTTCGCTTGATTATGGAATCCGTGACGCGTTCGCGCTTGATCTCGTATTCCATCTGCGCAAGGGCGGCCATGATCGTGAACAACATAGAGCCCATCGGTGTTGCTGTGTCGACGTCGCCTCCGCCCAGGTTCAGGACGCGCAGGCCGGCACGCCTAGTGCGGAGTTCGTCGGCGAAGGCAAGCATGTTTTGGGTGGATCGCCCGAGCCGGTCCAAAGTCGTGATGACCAGGGTGTCACCCTCCATGAGCGCGTCGAGTGCTCGATCGAACTGTGGTCGCGACGCACGCGCTCCGGAGACACCCTGGTCGACGTAAAGGTCGTCGCGTCGAACGCCGGCGGCCAGTAGATCCGCCCGCTGCCGGTCCGTGGACTGCTGCCGCGTCGAAACCCGTGCGTAGCCAATAAGTTTCGGCATGCCTGCCTCCGATGTGTCTCATAACTAATGATTGGTACGCCGATTCAAGCAGAAGGTTTCGAGACATAGTTATGAGAATCGCCGGACGCAGAGAAAGTCGCGAGATTTCACAGGAATCAGGATCTTACGGGACAGAGCCAGTGAGACGTCTCGTATCCCAAGAGTTCCGAGACAGGAAGTGGCAACCTCAAGGTCTCACACTGGTTAGTCAGATTGGCGGGAGAACAACTCTTGTTTCTCCATATTCGAGCGTGACCTCCCTGGGATACACCACGCCCGTAGAACACGAACAGTTCCTCACCAGCAGTAAACCCCAGCCGGCACAAGCCGCCTGATCAACTGTCCACGATTTGCGGGTAACCCCAGCGGACGGGCGACCGGCCCGGGCGCGTAGGGAATGGCTCAATGTTTGGTGAGGCCACGATAAGGGCCGGAAGAGGCAAGGCTGGACACGCCGAAGTTCTAGAAAGTTCTAGAGCGTTCTAGAGAAAAACCAATTTGTCAGTAGACCTTGCTATTTTTGACTCATGCAGCTCGAACTGAACCCCTCAACCCTGGCTCCGGCGCACAACCCATGCACCTCGCAAACTTGTACGCAATGAGCTAGCCGTTGGTGTTCCCAACCCGCAGCGATTCGTTGATGAGTTCCTAGATTTCAATGACGCGGCTCCAACTCCGGGCCAAACTTATTAGAGGAGATCTCCCGATGGCATTCTCATTCAGCGCGAAGAAGCGCCGAGCGACTAACCGACAGATAGCTGAGGTGCAGCAGATGCTTGCCACTGCTGAAACCTACGATTTCAACCGTGGGGAGAGCTATGAGGCAGATAAACTGGGCGACTTCGTCTCACATTTCAGTGCAGAAATTCTGGGTTCACCACTTCCCAACTCGCGCGAACTGGGGCGTCAACTAGCAGCTGAAACCGTCAACAGCCGGTTCCCCGATGCTGTCAATGCAGCCTGGCTTGTCGCTGTAGAGCTTCCCAGCAGCAAAATAACGGAGCTGAGCAACATGCTCGGCCCCATGGGGGTTACTAACGGGGCTACATTCTTCACTGATGAGTTCCCAGACAGAGTCGAGGAGCCGATTCTGGGTCGGAAGCTCAATCTCTGGCGCGGTCCTGCTGCCATAGCGACAATAATTCTTGCAACCCACGCTGCGCAGATGGGCTATGTGTGGTCTGGCAGGGAGCTCTCATAGGCGTTAGCGTCGACTCTGCTCAAACTCGTCCACACCAACAGCATCAAACACTCCAGCCCAATCAGTCTGAACATCGTCTCGGCTGGGCAATCAGTCTTTGTAGGACACGGCCAGTGGGAATGCGGAAACAAGAGCAATGATTGGTTCTCACAGTGTCTCGAAACCTTGCCGTCTCGAATTTAGAGATTCAAGACAGCCGGAGTCCAGCGGCGCGACAAAGAGCGATCACAAAACGCCGCCATTTATAGGCAAACTTGTCATTTTCCGTACTCGCGTGCACGGCGAGCAGCCCGTTTTCGCGGTTGTGCAGGCGGGTGTTGAGCACTGGTTTTTCCGTACTCCTCTGCACTAGGGTCGGTTTTGCTTACTACTCCTCTGCACGCCGAGGGAGGTGTCGGAGTGGATGCGGAATCGGCGCCCATTCGTGAGCCGGGCACGTTGACGATGCGGGATGATCTCTGGGCTCGGACGAAGTCGGTTTCGGTGGTGATCGGCCCCTTGGCCGCGCGCACGGTTGTTGGTAGGGCAGCGGTTGATGCTGCCGCCGCGGCCTTGGGCGTATCGCGGCGCCAGGTGTACGTGCTCCTCAGACGCTATCGCGACGGTTCTGGTTTGCTGACAGATTTGGCTCCTGGCCGTTCCTCCGGAGGGAAGGGAACTGCCCGGCTGTCAGATGAGGTCGAGGACCTGGTCCGGGTGATGGTGCGGAAGCAGTTCCTGACTCGGCAGAAACGGACGTTGGCGTCGGTGTATCGGGATATTGCTGCGGCCTGCCGCGCACGGCAGCTTCCTGTCCCGGCCAGAAACACGGTGGAACGGCGCATCCGGGCGTTGAATCCAGTTGAGGTAGGCCGGCGCAGGGGAGGGCCCGATGCGGTGCGGTCGCTACAGTCCGCCGGGGACGAGGTGCCTGCGGTCGGCACGATTCTGGAGCGGATGCAGATCGACCACACCGTCATCGATGTAATCGTCGTGGACGAGCGGGAGCGGCGACCGATTGGTCGGCCGTATCTAACTGTCGCTATCGACGTGTACAGCCGGTGCATCATCGGCATGGTTGTGACCCTGGAGGCGCCCTCGGCAGTGTCGGTTGGGCTGTGCCTGGCGCATGCCGGGACTGACAAACGACCATGGCTTGAAGGTCTGGGTGTTGAGGCGGGGTGGCCCATGAGCGGGAAGCCGAGACTGCTGTACCTGGATAATGCCAGCGAATTCAAGAGCGAAGCGCTCCGACGAGGATGCGACCAGCACGGTATCGAGCTGGCCTACCGTCCGCTGGGCCGACCTCATTATGGCGGAATCGTGGAACGCGTGATCGGCACCGCAATGAAGCAAATCCACGAACTTCCCGGGACCACCTTCTCCAACCCCAGCGAACGGGGTCGTTATGACTCCGACCGGGAAGCGGCGTTGACCCTGCGCGAGCTGGAGAAATGGATGGCCCTTGCCGTCACCAACTACCACGGCACCACCCACAGCACGCTCGGGCAGACGCCAGCTGGACGGTGGGCTGAAGGGGTGGCGGCGACGGGGCCGCCGCCGGTTGCCACTAACCCGACAGCGTTCCTGGTCGATTTCCTTCCCGTCGTGCGGCGTACCCTGACAAGGACGGGCTTCGTCATCGACCATGTCCACTACTTCTCCAATGCACTGAAACCGTGGATCAGCCGGCGCGAAAGGCTTGGGCCGTTCCTCATCCGCCGGGACCCCAGGGACATCAGCAGAATCTGGGTACTGGAACCAGAGGGGGCTCACTACGTCGAGGTCCCTTACCGGACGATAGCTAACCCCTCTGTGAGCCTGTGGGAGCACCGGCACGCCCTGGCGCGACTACACGAGCGCGGGGTAGCCCAAGTGGACGAAGCGGCGTTGTTCCGCACGATCGCGCAAATGCGGGAGATCGCAAGTACTGCCTCGAAGACCACCAAGCGCATGCGCCGCGACACCGAGCGCCGCAACGTAGCGACGACGGCGCATTCGAAGACACCATCCCCATTGCTCCCGCCGGAAGCCCCTGCTCAGCAGGAACCGGACATGGTGGCGGATGCGGCCCGGGTACCGCGATTCGATCAGATCGAGCAGTGGTGACCATGCCTGAGTACGAGGCACCGGAGTTTTCCCACCTGCACCCGAGTGTGCGGGCCGCGGCACGGTTACCTGCGAACGAGCGGGTTGAATTGATCCGGGCTGACCGGTGGATCGGTTACCCGCGCGCGGTGGAAGCGGTGGCCCGCCTTGAGTCCCTGTTGTCGTGGCCGGACAAACAGCGCATGCCGAACCTGTTGCTGATCGGGCCGACGAACAACGGCAAGTCGATGATCGTGGAAAAGTTCCGCCGGGGACACCCGCCCGTGGCCGAGCCGGAGCGGGAACTCATTCCGGTGTTGTGCGTGCAGATGCCGTCGGAGCCTTCCGTGCTGCGCTTCTACATCGCGCTCCTGGCCGCGCTTGGGGCACCGCTTCAACCACGGCGGCGCCTGGCGGACGTGGAGCAGATCTCGCTGAAACTGCTGCGCTTAACGGGAGTGCGCATGCTCGTCATCGACGAGCTGCACAATATCCTCGCCGGGCAAGGCAACAGCCGCCGGGAGTTCCTCAATCTTCTACGGTTCCTGGGCAACGAGCTGCGTATCCCTATCGTCGGCGTCGGAACCCGGGAAGCATATCTTGCGGTTCGGTCCGATGATCAGCTGGAGAACCGGTTTGAACCCATCGTCCTTCCCCTGTGGAACACCGGTGCGGACACTCTGTCGTTGTTGGCCAGTTTCGCGGCCGCCCTACCCCTGCAGCGCCCCTCGGACATCGCTACCGCCGATATGGCGCAGTACTTACTCGCCCGAAGTGAGGGAACCATTGGCGAACTCGCCCGGCTCCTGACGACCGCGGCGATCGCCGCTGTGGAAAGCGGTGAAGAGCGTATCAATCGCCGCACTTTGGTCATGGCCGACTATGCAGGACCCACAGAACGGCGCCGTTTGTTTGAACGCGAACTGATGTGAGACCGCCGGAGCGCTGGCCCCTTCATCCGGCACCTGCAGCAACGGAATCTTTGTCCTCTTGGCTGCGGCGGACGGCGACCAGCTACGGGATGTACTCCCACCAGCTGCTCGAACACGCACTCGGTCACCGGGAACTTAGCGACGCTGAGCTGGATCTGAACCCGCCACGTTACCTCCTCGACGAGCTCGCCAAACGTACGGGCCTCGACCAGCACCGCGTACAGGCCATGACCATGGCCGGCTGGGTGCCATGGCTCTTCGACTCCCTCACCCCTGCACCCGATACCTACGAAACCTATGTGCACCAGTTCTCGGTACTCCTGCCACCGGCGCGGCGCCAAATCTACACACCGCGGAAGTGGCTGCCATGGCTCGCGGAAACCCGGGTGCTGCGGGGGTGCCGCGAATGCCTGGAGTCCGGCCCGACGATACTGCTCTTCTGGCAATTGCCGCTCATGGCCAGCTGCCCGGTACACCGACACCGGCTTGAGACCTATGAAGGACACCCTGCGGACTACATCAAGTGGACAACCTCCGTCGAGGACCAGCGGGAACTCCCGGAGTCATTGACCCTGATGGACCGGCGCACCTGGCAGGCAATAACGACAGGATCCGTCGACCTGCCCCGGCGCTCGGTTCACGCCGGAGTCTGGTTCCGGCTGCTGCGGACCCTCCTGGACGAACTCAGCGCGCCCCAGGGACGATACGGCCGGCAACTGGAGGAGGTGCGCCGGGTCTGGGACCACTGCGGCCACCCGTTCCGGGCCGGCCTGCACTCATGGCAACCGTTCGAGACCCTCCACTGGACCAGGCAGCAGCAACTGCTCGAAGCCGCTGCCGCCGCGATGGAAATGGTCGAGGCCGGCTCCCTGACCGCCCTGGGTACCTCCGCGTACCTTTTGCGTTCCGAACCGAAGGCACCGATCAGCAGTGGGACCCCGCCCGGATCACCGACAGCTCGCGCGGGCACGCAGAAGCAGCCGACACTGGACGAGCTCTGGAATCAGGTGACGGCTACCCGGGATGCGTGCATCGCAGCAGCCAAAACGGATCCAGTGGTCGCGAAGCACCTCTTCGACTTCGCACGCTACGGGTGCCGCAGTCAGGAATCCGTCCGCGGTCTTCGGGACACCTTCGCCGAGCTTGGGATACCCCTTGACTTCCTGTCACAAACAGAAGGATGACAGCCCTTTGACTGACGTAGAATAAGTAACGGGTTAAGTGACATATTCTGATTTCGAACCAGATTGACAACTTGGTGTCACTTAAACGAACGTATAAATGACTTGGGGGAGTGGGCCATGTTGGTTGGGTACATGCGGGTCTCCAAGGCGGATGGCTCCCAGACCACCGACCTGCAGCGCGACGCGCTTCTGGCCGCTGGCATCGACACCGGCTCGCTCTATGAAGACATGGCGTCCGGCAAGAAAGACAACCGACCCCAGCTCGCGGCATGCATCAAAGCCTTACGGCACGGGGACACCCTGGTTGTGTGGAAGCTTGACCGGCTCGGGCGGGATCTGCGCCACTTGGTCAACATCGTCCACGACCTGACCGAACGCGGCATCGGGTTGAAAGTCCTGACCGGGCAGGGAGCGGCCATCGACACCACGACGGCGTCAGGCAAGCTTGTTTTCGGAATCTTCGCTGCCCTGGCCGAATTCGAACGCGAGCTCATCTCCGAACGCACCATCGCTGGCCTCGCTTCTGCCCGGGCCCGCGGCCGCAGCGGTGGCCGCCCCTACAAGATGACTCCCGCGAAGCTGAGGCTCGCCATGGCGTCCATGGGGAAACCCGGCACCAAAGTCAGCGAGCTCTGCGACGAACTCGGCATCACCCGTCAGACCCTTTACCGCCACGTCTCACCCACCGGAGAGTTGCGCCCGGATGGCCACAAGCTTCTCCACGCCAAGTGACATGCGGACTCCGGCCGGTGGCCAACGATTCGGTGACTAACGGCTCTGTTGCGCAGGGCGCCGACCGCGCAAGGCTGTAAGCAACTGCGGCAGCGATTGAAGGGGCGGGTCCGGGGATGATGTACGGATGGTACGGCGACTGGGGTGTGGGCGGTTGGATTTTCATGGCCCTGATGATGCTGCTGTTCTGGGGCGGTGTGGTGACGGTCGTGATTCTTCTGGTCCGCGGCGGACGCCAGGGGCACGGGGGATACTACAGGTCTGCTCACGATGAGGCTGAGCGGATCCTGAACGAACGTTTCGCGCGGGGGGAAATCGACGCGAACGAGCTGAATGAACGCCGGGCTGCCCTCCGACGCAAGCCGTGAAGACACTCTCCCGCAGCACGCAGACCCTGATCGGGGTTATCGCGACCGTACTGCTGGCCGCGTTGTCCATGACGGGGATCGCACTGCTCGGCGCTGGCCCGAATCCGGGCGGAGCAGGGAATCCCGGCACCACCCGCTGTGCGGCGCCGAGCTTCGCCGGAACGGTCGTGAACATCACCACCACCGATAGGGCCGGGCGCATGATGGGCGGCCCCGGGATGATGCGCGGCGGCATGCGCCTGACCGCGGACCGGGCCACCGTGGTCCACGGCAAAGTGTCCTTCCTGGTCACCAACGCCGGCACTATTCCCCATGAAATGCTGGTCGTCCCCCTGGCAGGCACCCAGACCCCAGGAACCCGCCCGGTGGGCCGGGACGGAAGAGTCGACGAGGACGGCAGCCTGGGCGAAGCGTCCACTACCTGCGCCGACGGCCAAGGCGAGGGGGTCCTGCCGTCCACGAGCGGATGGGTCACGCTTGACCTGCCACCCGGGCGGTATGAACTCTTCTGCAACCTCCCGGGGCATTACTGGGCGGGGATGCACACCGAGCTCACCGTCACCTGAACCGGTGACGACCCGCCGGGCCAGCAGGGGTCAGGCTGCGTCGGCCGGGCGGAAGGTCGCCCCTCCGTCGGTGGATGTGACCAGACCGTCGGTAGTGGCGGCCCAGATCCAAGGCTTTTTTTCTGCTCCTTTCACTGCGGTGATCGCCTGGACCCTGCCCTGGATGCGGCCCGCGCGGGTCCAGGTAGTTCCGGCGTCGGCTGACTGATGGACCGTGCCGTCTGGCTCGACACCGATGACGTCAGTGCCGCTGGCGAAGGCTGCGAACTGGAGGATCGGTGCGGTGGTGACCCGTTGCCAGGTTTTGCCGCCATCGGTCGAACGTTGGAGCCCTTCCCGGGCCGTGGCCAGAACGGTGTCCGTTTCCGGCGTGCCGGCCAGGACGGCGGGAACGAAGCCGGTTGCAACGTCGGACCAGGTCATGCCGTCGGGACTGATCCGCAGCGTCCCGTCATACGCGATGATCCCGGACCGGGAAGTGGTCAGGGCGTGGAAGTCTGATTCGCCCTGGCGGGAGAGCTGTTCCCAGGTTTTGCCGCCGTCCACGGACTTGATCAGGCCGAGCGGGTTGGGTAGATCGGAGCCGGGGCCAGGGTGTCCGGAGGCATAGAACACCCCGTGGTCCGCGGCCGCGGTGAATCCCATGAGGTCGTTGGTGCCGCCAATTTTGGTTGCGGGAGACTGGGTGACGTCGAACAGGCCTTCGTGGGTGGCGAGCAGCACCTGGTCGGTTTCACGGTCCACGCTCAGGCCGTGAACGTGGGAGCTGGGGACCTCGGCGGCGGCAGTGGACGGGCCGGTACCGGAAGTCCCGGAGGTTGTTCCCGGGGCGCAGGCGGACAGCGTGAGCATCAGCGCGGCTGTTGCGGCGGCGGCCGCTGAACGGGGGCGGTTTAAGCGGTGGCGGGTTAATGGGCGCAGGGGCATGGGGACTCCAAGAAACGAGAGGGGGCCAGGTGGCGTGGTGCGGCCGGTGGCGCCGGCCCCCGGGGAGGGGCCGGCGCCACCGGCCGTGTGCTGGTTTAGAGGGTGGCCAGCAAGTTCTTCATTTCCTGGATTTCGGCTTCCTGCGCGGTCACGATGTTCTTGCTGAGCTTGATCGCGTCGGCGTTTTGGCCCTGGGCGGTTTCGGTTTTGGCCATCATGATGGCGCCTTCGTGGTGGGCGATCATCTGGGTCAGGAAGAGCTTGGCCGCTTCGGTGCCCTGGGCGGCGTCGAGCTTCTTGAGGTCATCGTCGCCCATCATGCCGTCCATGCTATGGCCGGCGCCCATGGTGGCGGATTCGTTCCAGCTTTTCAGCCAGCCCGTCATGGTGTCGATTTCCGGGGCCTGGGCCGCCTTGATCCTGGTCGCGAGGTCGGTGACCGCTGCGGGAATGTCCTTTTTCTGCAGCATCATCTCGCTCATTTCGACGGCCTGTTCGTGGTGCGGGATCATTCCCTGGGCGAACATGGTGTCGGCCGCGTTGTGATCGGCCGAGGCGGCCGGTGAGCTGCTGGACATCATCCCCGAACTGCCGTGATCCATACCCGGCATCGAGTTGCCGGCTGCGGCGGAGCTGGAGGGGGCGGTGGATCCGGTGCCGGTGGAGCAGCCGGCCAGGGCGAGTGCTGCGGCGACGGCGGTGGTGGAAAGGGCAAGGAATTTCTTGTTCATCATGTTTTTCGGGTCCTTCAAGACATCAGCGGGCGCGTTGGCGCCATGGTGGGTGAATGTGCATCGGTGATGCGCCGGGCACGGCTCGAACGGGCCGGCACCCGGGCTGCTAAGCGCTGGTCAGGTCACAGCGCAGGGCCGGTGTTTTACGTCCGGCTGATGCAGAGCTCACCCGGCGAAGGACTCCCGGGACGATAGGACCAGGCCGCACCGGTATCGGTCAGGGCCCCCGTGATGGAGCTCCTGGCGATCACCCAGGTCCCAGGCAGCGGTGCGGCCAGGGAACCGGACTTCGCCGACGGGGTGCAGGCAGCAGTCATGGCGTGCATGCTGGTGCAGTTGCCCGAGTCCGAGCACTGCACAGCATCCAGAGCTGACCCGCCCTGAGCCTCCGGCATGTCCGGGGTGGAGACGGCCGGAAGGTGTTCGGTATGACCGGCGCCGGAGGATTCGTGCTGGGCGCTGCCCGCCGCTGCCGCCATAGCGGACGAATGCAGCGCGTGACTGGTCGTCAGGACGTGCATGCCGAAAATCCCGGCAATGAGCGCCAGAACGGCACCCAGGAGACCCGCGCGGCGAAGGAACGTCATTGCGGTGCGATGTTCAGGTGCAGTCATGAGGTTCCTCCTTCCTTCCGTGCGGGCTTTTGTCCAAGATTACCGGGCCTGTGGCAGGCACCTCCCGGTACAACGAACCTGCACCGGATTCGGTTTCAACCACGGGGCCGGACCCATAGACCGGGAACTAAGGCCCTTGCGGCGAAAAACAGGCGCGGAACACACTGAGGGACAACAGCAGTGAACGACCACGCGGAGGGCTGCATGTCATGGGCGGCGATGAAGAATTCAGGATTGTTGCCGGGGTGGACGGCTCCGCCCCGGCGCGCCTGGCACTGGAATGGGCTGTTGCGGAAGCGCGGCTGCGCCACGGCCGGGTCCGCGCCGTGACCGCCTGGCAGTTCCCGCCGGTCACCGTCGGGATGGAGTGGCTGATCCGGAACCCGGATGTCTTCCCGGAGGCCGCCCGCCGCCTCCAGAACGAGACGCTGCAGCGCGTGGACAGCGAAGGGGTCACGGTGACCGGTGACGTCGTCCAGGGCCACCCCGCCGACGTGCTGCTCCGGGCGGCCGAGGACGCCGACCTCCTGGTCGTGGGCTCCCGCGGCCTGGGCGGATTCACCGGAATGCTGCTGGGTTCGGTGTCCACGCAGATCCTTCATCACGCTCCCTGCCCGGTCCTGGTGGTCCGGACCCGGACCCGCGCCGACGGTGGGGAATGATCGACCGCCCGGGCCCCACGGGCCACCGGAACGGCGAAAGTACCTGGCCGTGACCGGTGAGCACGCCCACCTGCATCCACCCGCCGGTCCCCGCAGCGGGACGGTTCCGGGACGTTCGTTCCGGAACAAGCTTCAGAGCCTGTGGCACACGGTCGTCGGCGCGGTCGGCCTGGTCATGGGGCTCCTCCCGCACGTCCTGCACCACATCGGGCTGCTGGCAGGAACCGCGGTCGTGGCAGGATCCGGCGGCACGGCACTGTTCGGAGCGCTCGGGCTGCTGGCGTCCGCACCCATGCTGATCCGCCTTTACCGGCGGTTCGGCAGCTGGGTCGCCCCGGCCGTGGGTTTGCTGGTCTTCGCAGCCATGTTCTCCCTGTCCGCGTTCGTCATCGGCCCGGCCATCAGCGGCGCCGGAGGGGACGCGACACCTTCCCCGGCGCCCACTGCTGACCACACCGATCATCCGGGCCACTAATCAGGGCCCGGGGGATCCGGTGCGGGGCTAGTTCGCGCCGACCAGGACGTAGCCGGAGGAGCTGACCGCCGCAGCCAGCGCTTTCCGGTCCGCGGTGCCGGTGACGGTCAGCCGCGACGTGCCGCCGGGCACCAGGTCCACCGTTGCAGACTCGACTCCGGCTACCCCGGAGACGGCCTGTTCAACGGTCCGGACACAATGCCCGCAGGTCAGCCCCTCCACGGCGTACTGGGCATTGGAACCCTGGGCTGCCGGCCGCTGATCGGCGGCAGCGGCCGGGTGCGTGTCCGCGGCCGGGGAGCAACAGCTGCAGCCCTGCTGGGCCGTGGAGGCCAGGGGCAGTTGGGTCCGTGATTCAGATGTTCCGCACATGTCAGTTTTCCTTCAAGCAGGGATAGGAAAGGGGATGTTGCGGTTGAACGGATGTGACGGCCTGGGCCTGGACAAACCACGTCACTGGCAACACCACAAATATACCCCCTAGGGGTATGTTTGGCAAGGGTTTGCGGCTCATTCGCAGGTACCGGGCTGCGGGCCGGGACGGGGACGTTAGGCACTACCGGGCCGGGTCAACGGGCACAACACTTGGGGGCATGAGCATGCGACATCTTCCCGCTCCGGGGCGTATCCGGCCCGGGCCCTGGACGCAGGGACTGCTTACGGTCCTGATCGCGGTGGCCGCCGTGTACCTGGTTACGAACCATTGGCTCCATATCCTGGACGCGTTGCCGTACCTGTGGGTGGTGCTGATGTTGTCCATGCATTTGTTCATGCATGGCGGGCACGGCGGACATGGCGGGCACGGCAGCTCCACGCATCAGGGGCACGGCGGGCAGGAAGCCCCCGGCGGGGGTGGCGGCCATGTCCACTGACTACGGGTATGACCTGTGGGGGCTGGTGATCATCAATTCGGCGGTGTTCATCATCTTCGCGTTCAGTTTCGTCCGGCCCCGGACCAGGCTGGACTGGCGCGCCCTGGGCGGTTTCTCCGCGTTCATCGTGGCGCTGTTCACGGAGATGTACGGTTTTCCGCTGACCATCTATCTGCTGTCGGGCTGGCTGGGGAACCGGATCCCGGGCGGTGACCTGCTGAACCACAACACCGGCCATTTGTGGCAAGACCTGACCGGCTGGCAGGGCGATCCGCACCTAAGTCCGCTGCATCTGCTCAGCAACGTGCTGATCGCAGCCGGATTCTTCCTGCTCTACCGGTCCTGGCAGGTCCTCTTCGCGGCCCAACGGGACCACCGCCTCGCGGTCACGGGCCCTTACGGCCGGGTGCGGCATCCGCAGTACGTAGGGTTTTTGACGATCATGGCCGGATTCCTGCTGCAGTGGCCCACCCTGCTGACCCTGGTGATGTTCCCGGTCCTGGTCATCGTGTACCTGCGCCTGGCCCGGAAGGAAGAACGGATGATGGAGGCCGAGTTCGGTGAAGAGTACGCCGCATACCGGCGCCAGGTCCCCGGCTTCGTCCCCCGGATAGGACGGCGGACCGCCGGCACTGGAGGGCGGACACCGCAGGAGGGGCTGTAATGCCCGGGCGGGCCCAGGCACCCCGGGAAGTGGCGCGATGCTCTTCCTGGCAATAAAAAACCTGGTCCAGGAAAAGACCCGGCTGCTGATCAGCGTCGGCGGGGTCGCCTTCAGCGTGCTGCTGATCCTGAGCATCCAGGGCCTGTACCAGGGCTGGAGCAACAAGATCGGCGAATACATCCGCACCGTCCCGGCCGATTACTGGATCACCCAGACCGGTGCGACGGACATGTTCCACACCCCGTCCGTGCTGCCCCTGACCGTCCGGGACTTCCTCACCGGGGTTGACGGGGTCGGCAGCGCCAAACCGTTCAGCGGCCGGCGGGTCGCGTTCGCGCACAACGGCAAGGACATCAACCTCTACGTCATCGCCGACGACACGGAGAACAACGTCGGCGCCCCGGCCCGGGTGGTGGAGGGCAAGTCCGTCCCCGGCAAGGGCGAAATCATCATCGACCGGGTCGTCGGGCGCAGCCAGGACATCCGGATCGGGGACACCATCCCGGTCGCCGGCAGGGAACTGAAGGTCGCCGGCTATTCCGAGGGCGGCTACATCCTCAGCTTCTCCTTCGCGTTCGCGACCAAAGAGGACGCCGAAAGCATCCTCCAGCTGCCTGGCGCCACCAATTTCTTCCTCGTCACCGTGAAGAACGGGGCGGACCCGGCCGCGGTGGTGTCCCGGATCGAAGCGGACCCGGCGGTCGATGCGATCAGCAAGGACCGGTTCGTGGAGAACAACACGAACATCGTCCGTGACACGTTCCTGCCGATCATCCTGGTCCTGTTGCTGATCGGGATCGCCGTGGGCATGACGGTGATCGGACTGACCATTTTCACCTCAACCATTGAAAAGGCACGCGAGTACGGGGTCCTGAAGGCCATCGGGGTGAGCAACCGCCAGCTCTACACCGTCGTAATCGAACAGGCCGTCACCGCCGCCGTGCTCGGGTATGTCGTCGGCGCGGCCCTGGCCCTGGCCGTCAGCGCGGCCGCGGGAAGCTATGTCCCGGAGTTCATCACGGAAATCCGGTGGCTGGGCGCCGCCTGGATCCTCGGCGTCACCCTGGTCATGGCCGTGGCGGCCTCGCTGCTGCCGGTCCGCCGGCTGTCCCGCATCGACCCGGCGGAGGTGTTCCGGGCATGAACGTGGTCACCGTCCAGGACGTATCGAAGACCTTCGGCTCCGGCCACACCGCCGTGACCGCCGTGGACCACGTATCCCTGAGCGTCGAGGCCGGGGACATCGTGCTCGTCATGGGTCCCTCCGGGTCCGGGAAGACAACCCTGCTGTCCATGATCGGCACCCTCATGTCTCCCACGGGCGGCCGGATCCTCATCTCCGGCCAGGACATCTCCACCCTCTCCCCGGCACAACTGTCCCGGCTGCGGCTGCAGGAGTTCGGGTTCGTCTTCCAGACCTTCAACCTGCTCTCGGCCCTCACCGCCGAGGAAAACGTCATGATGCCACTGCTCACCGCGGGGGTGCCCCGGAAAGAGGCGCGGACCAAGGCCCGGGCCGCGCTGGAACAGCTCCAGCTCGGGCACCGGCTGCGGAACCTGCCCCGGGACCTCTCCGGCGGTGAGAAGCAACGGGTGGCCATCGCCCGGTCCCTGGCGAATGATCCCCGGCTGATCCTCGCCGACGAACCCACCGCCAACCTGGACGCGAAAACAGGCCAGGACGTCACCCTGCTCCTGTGCGGGACGGCCTGCCGGGAAAACCGGGCCGTCATCATCGTCAGCCACGACCAGCGGCTGCGGACCGCCGCCAAACGCGTCATCACCATCGACGACGGCCGTCTGAGCACCGAAGAAGCCGGGGAACACAACCTGCATTGCAGCATGCACCCGGAAGCGGCGCCGGCATGAAGATGACCGACCAGGAACTGCTCGCAGCCCTCGCGGACCCGGCCGAGGACCCGGCCCGGCTGGAACGGATCAGCACCGAAATCAAGACCGGATTCGGTCTGCTCTCACCCGGGCTCGGCAAAACGGTCGCCGTCTTCGGCTCCGCCCGGCCCGGACCCTCGGATCCCCGCTACGCCGTGGCCCGTGCCCTGGGCGCAGGGTGCGCGAAGGCCGGGTTCGCGGTCATCACCGGCGGCGGACCGGGCCTGATGGAAGCGGCCAACCGCGGCGCCATGGAAGCCGGCGGCACTTCCGTCGGGCTCGGCATTGAACTTCCCCGCGAACAATCGCTGAACCCCTACCTTGACGTGTCCATGACCTTCCGGTACTTCTTTGCCCGCAAGCTCATGTTCATCCGCTACGCCTCGGCTTTCGTGGTCCTTCCCGGCGGATTCGGCACACTGGATGAACTCTTTGAGGCCCTGACCCTCGTCCAGACCGGAAAAATCCACGAATTCCCCGTCGTCCTGATCGGAACCGCGCACTGGGCCGGGCTCACGGACTGGATCCGGGACCGGCTCCAGGACCAGGGGTTCATCACGCCCGAAGACATCCGCCTGCTGCGGTGCACCGACGACATCGACGAGGCCGTCGAACTGATCCGGCAGTGCCACCTGCGCCAGCTCGTCCGGTGAACCCGGAGGCGCGATGAACCCGGAGGGCACGGACCAGGCCAGAGGCGCGCCCCGCCCGGCCATCATGCTCGGCATCACCGCAGCCTGGGGCCTGTGCTTCCTGGCGATCCGGCTCGGGCTCCAGGACGCCCCGGTCCTGTGGTTCGCCGCCCTCCGGGCGCTGATCGCCGCGGCAGCCCTGCTCCTGCTGTGTCTGGTTCAGGGCCGGGCACTGCCCCGGGGACTCCGGACCGGGGCACTGATCACCCTGATGGGGCTGACGAATGTTACGGTCGCATTCGCCGCGATGTTTGCCGGGACCGCAGGGATGGCCATCGGCGCCGCGGCAGTGCTGGCCAACGCCCAGCCCCTGCTGATCATCGTGCCCGCATGGTGGCTCTACGGCGAATCAATATCGGCACGCACGGTGGCCGGGATCGGCCTCGGCTTCGCCGGGCTGCTCGTCGTGGGCCTGGCCAGCGGCGGCGGCTCGGGAGTATGGCTGTCGCTGCTCGCCGCCGCAGCCGTGACGGCCGGAACCCTCACCGCCCGCAGCCTCGCCGGCACAGACCTGGTTGCCGCCAGCGCCTGGCACTTCCTGATCGGCGGTGCCCTGCTCGCCGGAACAGCCGCCGCCCGGGAACCGGTCCAGGCAATCCACTGGACCCCGCAGTTCCTCACCGTTCTGCTCTTCCTCTCCCTGGCCGGGACGGCGGCCGCGTTCCTGGCCTGGTTCACCGAAGCGGCCCGCTCCCGCCTGGACCTCCTGACCGCCTGGACCCTGCTCGTGCCCGTCATCGGCACGGCCGCATCCCTGCTCCTGCCCGGGGAAAGACCCCCACCGCTGGCAGTGGCCGGCATCGTCCTGGTCCTCGGGTCACTCTGGCTCGTGCTCCGCCGGCCCACCGCCACCGGCCCACCGCCGCCGCGCGGGACCAAAGCCTCTGACCCCTCGCGCCGGTAACGGGCGATAGTGAACGTCAAGGGCAGCCGGCACGCGCCCGCGCACAGCAGGAACGAACCTTGACCAATACCCCTAGGGGGTATATGTTCGGCCTAACCGGAAAACGACGTCCCGGGCGAAAGCCCCACGCAGTGAAGGTCCGACAGCGGGTGAACCCACCCCGGCTGTCCTCCACGGATCCCTGATGAGCTAAGGACGACGACACCATGTCTGCTGACTCGAAGCCCGGCACCAACGCCCCGGCCACGCCTTTGCAACGCACTGTTGTGGAAGTCCGCGGCCTGCACTGGGCCACATCCAAAGCCGTCATCGAACGGGTCCTCTCGCAGCGGCCCGGAGTCGCAGGGGTTGAGGCGAACCCCGTTGCCCAAACCGCGACCGTGAGCTTTGACCCGTCCGTGACCTCGCTGGAGCAGATTTCCGGGTGGGTCCGGGACTGCGGCTATCATTGCCGCGGCGAGTCCGTCCCCGACCACGTCTGCTACCCGATGGAAGAACACCACACCGCCGGGATGAAGCACGCCACGCCCACGACGAAGAGCGCTGCCCACCCGCACACCGGTCACGCCCATCCCGGTCCAGGACCGGCCGGTCCACCACAGGCGATGGAGCACGATCACCACACCGGCCATGCCCCTGCACCGGCGGAACCGGGCACGGAGCACGCCCACCCGGCGGCGGACGCCCACGCAGGGCACGGCGCGGGGATGCAGGGTGGGATGGCCCGGACCCCGCAGGACATGATGGGGCACGGAGGCCACCACGGCGGGATGTCGATGGATGACATGGTCAAGGACATGCGCAACCGTTTCCTGGTCGCAGCGGTCCTGTCGATCGGTGTTGTCCTCTGGTCCCCGATGGGCCGGGACATGCTCGGCTTCACCGCCCCGACACCGTTCGGGCTCCGCGATGACGTCATGGCTCTGATCCTGTCCCTGCCGGTCATCTTCTACTCGGCCTGGATCTTCTTCGACGGCGCCTACCGGGCACTTAAGGCCCGCACACTGGACATGATGGTCCTGGTCGCGATCGCCGTGGGCACCGGCTGGCTCTACAGCGTGTGGGTTACCCTCACCGGGGGCGGCGAGGTGTTTTATGAAGCCGCGACCGTCCTGGCCTCCTTCGTGCTGCTGGGCCACTGGTTCGAGATGCGGGCCCGCGGCGGGGCGAACGAGGCCATCCGCACCCTGCTCGAGCTCGCCCCGCCGGTCGCGGTTGTGATCCGCGACGGCGAGACGGTCGAGATTCCCACCTCTGACGTCCAGGTGGGGGACCTGCTGCTGGTCCGGCCGGGATCGAAAATCCCCGTCGACGGGAAAGTCGAGGAGGGCCAGTCAGAGGTCGACGAATCCATGGTCACGGGCGAGAGCCTGCCGGTGACCAAGACCATCGGATCGGACGTGATCGGCGCATCCATCAACACCACCGGTACGATGCGGGTCCGGGCCACCAAGGTCGGGGCCGACACCGCCCTGGCCCAGATCGTCGCCCTCGTCCAGGAAGCCCAGAACTCCAAAGCCCCCGGCCAGCGGCTGGCCGACCGGGCCGCGTTCTGGCTCGTCCTGGTCGCCTTGATCGGCGGGACCGTGACCTTCGCGGCCTGGCTCGCCCTCGGCGCCGGGCTCCAAGCGGCCATGCTGTTCGCCATCACCGTGGTCGTCATCACCTGCCCCGACGCGCTCGGCCTGGCCACACCAACGGCCATCATGGTCGGCACCGGTCTCGGCGCCAAACGCGGCGTCCTGTTCAAGAACGCCACTGCCCTGGAAGTCTCCGCCCGGATCGACACCGTCGTGATGGACAAAACCGGCACCCTGACCAAGGGCGAACCTGAAGTCACCGACGTCGTCGTCGAAGGCATTGACCAAAGCACCCTGCTGGCACTGGTCGCCGCCGTGGAAAAGGAATCCGAACACCCCCTGGCCGCCGCAGTGGTCCGCCATGCCCAGGCGCAGGGCGTACCCGAGCTTGCGGCGACGGAGTTCCTTAATGTTCCCGGCCACGGCGCCGGAGCGACCGTGGACGGACACCGGGTCCTGGTCGGGAACCGCAAACTCATGGTCGATGAAGGCATCGACCTCGGACCCCTGGCGCAGGTGCGCGAGGAACTCGCCGGCACCGGACGGACCGCCGTGCTCGTCGCCGTGGACGGCCGGCCTGCTGCGGTGATCGCGATGGCAGATGCCGCGAGGGAGACTGCCGCCGCGGCGGTCGCTGCCCTGCACGAGGCCGGAATTGAAGTCGTGATGCTCACGGGCGACAACGAAGCCACCGGCCGCAGGATCGCCGGCCAGCTCGGCATCGACACCGTTATCGCCGAAGTGCTTCCCGGCGATAAATCAGCGAAAATCGCCGAACTTCAACAGGCCGGGAAGAAAGTCGCCATGGTCGGTGACGGCGTGAACGACGCGCCGGCCCTGGCTCAGGCCGACCTCGGTATCGCGATCGGCGCCGGCACCGACGTGGCCATCGAAACCGCCGACGTCGTCCTCATGCGCTCGGACCCGCTCGATGTGCCCATCGCGCTGCGGATCGGCAAAGGCACCCTGCGCAAAATGCGCCAGAACCTGGGCTGGGCCGTCGGATACAACGCGATAGCGCTGCCCATCGCGGCAGGAGTTTTCGCCTTCGCCGGGATCGCCCTCAGCCCCGAAATCGCGGCCCTGTCGATGTCCGGATCCAGCTTCCTCGTCGCCGTTAACGCCCTCCTGCTCAAACGGCTCCGGCTGCCCCGCCCGGAAACACCCGAAGCCACCACCACCCGTCAAACCCGGCCGCTGGCCCCGGCGGGCACCCGATAGGCAACCCGCCCATGGACCCAAGCCTCATCGCCCAGGTACTGTTCCTGCGCGCCGCGTGGCGACAAAGGGACCACTGGGACGACGCCCACATCACAGCCCACCAGGAACACGCCCTCCAGGAGCTCCGCCGGGCGGCCTACGCCGGCTCCGAGTTCTACCGGCACCACCACGCAGGCCTCCACAACGCCCCGTTGGACCAGCTGCCGCCCGTCACGAAAGCTGACCTGATGGAGCACTTCGACGATGCCCTCACCACACCGGACCTCAGGCTCGCTGACCTCGAAAACCATCTACGGGCCCTCACCCAGGCCGGAGGGGATCCGGGGCTGCCCTGGCAGGGCAAATGGTGGGCCGCGGCAACAGCCGGCACCACAGGCCGGCGCGGAACCTTTGTCTGGAACCGCACCGAATGGGCGACCGTCCTGGCCTCCTACGCCCGGGCCAACGACTGGGCCGGGATCTCCGCCGGCATTACCAGGCCCCTGAAGATGGCGCTTGTCAGCTCCCGCATCCCCACCCACCAGTCCGCCGTCGTTGGAGCATCCCTGCGCTCCAGAATCGTCCCCGCCCTCCGTCTGGACGTCACCGCCCCCATGGAAGAGACGGTCGCTGCGCTGAACGGGTTCCAACCCAGGATCCTGGTCGGCTACGCCTCAGCACTCAAACCCCTCGCCGCCGAGCAGCGTGCCGGCCGCCTGCGCATCGCTCCGGAAGGCGTCATGTCCGCATCCGAGGTCCTCAGCCCCCGTGCAGCTGCCGAACTGGAAGCCGCCTGGGGGAGCAAACCCTTCGATGTCTACGCCGCCACCGAAACGGCAGGGATCGCGTCCCCCTGCACCTACCGGAACCGTCACGTCTACGAAGACCTGCTCATCATCGAGCCCATAGACACGGCAGGAAACCCCGTCCCAAACGGAACAACCGGCGCGAAACTCCTCGTCACAGTCCTGTTTTCCCGGACCGTCCCACTCATTCGCTACGAAATGTCCGACACCATCAAACTCGGCGGGCGCGAGTGCCCATGCGGCCGATCCTTCACTGTGCTCCAAGACATCGAAGGCCGCCTCGAAGACGTCCTCCACCTCCCAGGGGAACAAGGCGTCATCCACATCCACCCAATCGTCTTCCACCACATCCTCGACGAGGCCGGATACAACGGATGGCAGGTCATCCAGGAACCCACCAAACTCCGTGTGCTCCTTGCCGGCCTCGCCCCGGGAGCCTCCACAGAAAACGTCCGCACCGCAGTAACAGCAGCGCTCAAGAAAGCCGGCGCAGCAGCCACGGACGTAGAAGTGCACATCACCGAACACCTCGAACGAACTACCCTCGGCAAGGCACCCTTCGTACGAGCCCTACCCGAACCGCAATAACGAGAGCGCGACCGCCCGGGGATTCCATCGAAGTCTCAGGACGGCACGAGTGCACGGCACTTCTGACATTCGGTGCAGACGACTTCTGAAAATGACACAGGGACCCCCGACGATAACCAGTAGTGCTGCTTCGGCCCCCGCCGGACAGCTCAAAGGTGAGGGGAGGGGGTGCATTGACCCCCTCCCCTCACCTACAAGGGCTCGATAGTAATTTCGAGACCAGCTACTGTAAGACGCACAGTTATACGGAAGCCGTGACTCACTCGGTTACCTCCTTTCTCTAAAAGATGGTCCCCTCGCCGGCCAGGGCGGGGGGGACCAATCTGCTTCCCCTCCATCATTGGGTCTGGGTGAGCCTCCGACTAGCCACAGACCCCCGCCTTTCGAGCGGTGCAGGATAGCGCTTGCAGCGATGTGAGAGGTCGTTCGTAGCCGGTTATTCAAGCATTTGCAGCATGGACCATCTACGCTTGTTGCGGAATCTATTTAAAAGAAGAAGTACAAGGACACCGAGGACTCCGCGAATCACGTGAACTGCAGGTCGTTCCGCCAAGAGTGCAAAGTTTGTTGAGAGGATCGCTTTGGACGAGCCGGTTGATGCCTTAGTGAGGCTGAAGAACGCTGTAGATCGAGCCAAGCGAAGCTCCTCAGTTCAATTCCCCATCGTCTTCGTCCGCAGGGAAGAGGAGGAGCCGCTGCTTTCACAGTTGATGCGCGGCGGCCGCGGAGGCGAGGTCAGGCTGCGGCTCTACCTCACACTGAGGATGCAGGCGACAAGACATCCTTACGTGCTTCGACAGAAGACGGCTAGAGGGCTCGCAGCCATGCTTAACCTGCCGGCTGACACCGGTCCCCGGCAAATAAACGCTGCTCTGAAATGGCTGGAATCAAAGCGCTTGATTCGGCGCGAGTTTGAGCCAGGGAAGATTCCTCACATCACTTTGCTGAGGCCTGACGGTACCGGGGAAGAATGGGGCGCGAAATTCGAGCGGCGCTATGTTACGCTCCCCATCGAACTGTGGGCGAACGGATGGATCCTCAAGCTGAATGGCCGTTCCTTAGCCGTATACCTTGCACTCCGCGAGCTCACGGGCGGAACGGGCCAGGATGGAGAAGTCATGGCAGGGCACCGAAAGACCCAATATGGCATGTCTAATGACACCTGGACGCGGGCCACGAAGGAGCTCGAAGACCTCGGACTCCTCACAATGTCGTCCGAAGTGTATGGAGACGACGACCTAAGAATGCGCGTTCGTAAGCGCTATCGCCTCAAAGCCTTGGCAGACATCGGCTCTCCGTCCTGGTAAATGGCACCAACCGGTGCCCTTGCTGCCGCATGCAGTGAAGCGAACCGCTCGAGGCTCTGTTCGCCCTGGACCTTTGTGTCCACCGACCGACCATCCCAGTCCTAGGGAAGTGGGACGCGCCAAATCGTGCCTTTAGTAGGTTTCGCCATATTCTCGTGATCATGGCGAATCATAGGCGTGAGCTGGTCAGTCGACGTGCACGCGACGCTGTTCGGGATTTCATGAGCGGCACGACGTTGGGTCAGATCGATGAGCTCTGGCAGGACGAACTTTTTGCTCCTGTATTTGACGATCCGGAGCCAGTTGGCGGTCAGCGAGTTACTCACTTCCAGGGCTATCTAGATCATGTTGATTGGACTGACCCGTCGCAAGTTGCACGTGCGCTCAGAGTCTTTGAAGCGGCGCTTTCCTGGTTGTTCGATCCGACCAATGAATATCGACCAGGCGCCGAGCGTGTCGAGCGCATGCGGCGTCTTTTCAGACGGGACGGCTACGAGTGGACTGATGAGGGAAAAATTGTTGGCGGGCCTGAAGCTGTTGTGGTCGAGGATCCACTTCTGGCTGGCATTACCGATCCGGCAGTCATTTTGGAACACCTTGATCGGATAAGCCGGGCAGTTAGGCATGGTGACCCTGCCCAAGCCATAGGTTCTGCAAAAGAACTTATCGAGAGCACAGCCAAACTCGTCCTGCGGGAAAGAGGGGAAGTGCTGTCGGGGCGTGAAGAAGTGCCGGACCTTGTGCGGCGTGCACAGGAGGCTCTAAGTGTGCATCCGACACAGGCTGGGGGGCCAGATGCAGCCCCGTCAGTGCGCCGCATTCTCGGGGCAGCGAGCACAGTTGCGACCGGAGTCGCCGAATTAAGAAACGCTGGTTACGGTACAGGCCACGGGCATGACGCAGTACGGAGTGGTCTCGGTGCACGTCACGCACGATTGGCGGTCAACGCTGCGAAGCTTTGGTGTGAATTCATCCTCGACACCCTGTCTGACGAAAGGGCGCCTTGGCATGCCAAAGAGACCGGTCATGATCAAGCGAGGTAAGCCAGTCGGCGAGGCGGGGCCTAACATGCCAACAGTGGTTGTTACACCGCCAAACCGAGGGGAGTCCTCGGCAGGGTAAATTTTGGGGATGCCGCACCCTGGAATACCTGACCTCGCTGCTCGACTCGGAATCGATCTCGGTCCGGGTGTTGAGCCGACCAAAGAAAATCTCCTGAGCGCTATCAACGTCGAACTCAGAGACCTGCAAGTGCCCCGACCTACAGCGGCCCAACACTCACGCCAGGTTGCTCTCATTGAGGCCCGCGGTGAACTTCTTGGAACTGGTCAGGCAGGGGCGTCCGCATCTACGGATCTAGTGCCCATCTCACTCGTGAGTCAGATGGTGGAGGCCCTTCAAAAAAACCTGGCCAAAGAGCCAACAGTCGCTCCCGACCGTCCGGATGCAACCCTAACCATGAGGACAAACGTTAAAGCCACAGCGACCCAAGCATCGGCCGATTTCACGAAAGCACGTTCAGTACCGTTCGCGGGGGCCGGGGCCCTCATACTCTCGGCCTACGGGCTCAGAACCTTCTTCAACGTTGGCGACGTGGAACTCCCATCGGAATGGTTCTACCCCCTCTTTTGGACAGCAGTCGTCGTCATCGTTGTCGGCTACCTCGCATCCATGGTGGCCCAGAGGCAAGCTAGCCGGATCCTGAGGGCGCTCTACAATCCCGACGTCCAGGAAGAAGCTCTGAGCCGTCTTGGCGATGAATCCTTGGACTATTTCGGCAGCCACAGCCAGAGAACGATTGAGATGGATGGCGAACCCGGAAGACCACATCGGGCCATTGATAGCGGTGATGGGATCATCGTCAACCGAAGCCTGTATCGATATGGTCTACGCGATCTTGCTTACGGGAGGGCCGGGAGCCTTGGGTACATTGTCGACCTTCTATCCACAGTGGACCTCGCGGCTGCGACTGACGATGCTACAGGGTTGGCATTGGACCGTCTCTGCGATCTGAAAATAATCGAGCCCGTCGTCTACCACCGCCGCCAAGCGTTCAGACTCATCTGGGACCGCCCAGAGGTCGAGATAAGCATAAGCAGCGGCCGCGATACCTGAAAGCGTGGCGGAACGTGTTCCCTGTCCACGCCCACGTCGGCGGAAATTTCGACCACCAATGGCTCTACCAGCGTGAGGTTCACCGGGCTTTTGTCCTTGCTGAATCTGTTCAACGTGGTTTCCGTGATTACTTCTGGCCAGGGATGCAGCCCTTGCGGCGGCCGCAGATGGGCGCCGAGCTCCCGTTAAGCCTTAGACGGCAGCACCGTAGACCGTCCCACGATCCTTAGTCGGCCTTCCACGGGCAGACCGGCTACGACGTGCTGCGGCCGATCCATGGGGCCGATTACCGCAGCCCACACCACATCCACGGATTGGCGCCGCTTCACCTTCCACCACTGCCTGACGCCGCCCTGGTAGCTCTGCCCGGCACCCTTGACCACGAGCCCTTCCAGTCCGGCGTGGTGCAGTTCTTCAAACCATCGGAGCGCCTGGGCGCGGTCCGTGGTCATCGGTGAAAGGTTCAGCGGCGGCTGCCAGTCAGCGGCCAGTTGCTCCAGCAGCTCCCTGCGCTGCTCCAGCAGCGCGTCCCTGATGTCGTGCCCGGCGACGGCCAGCAGGTCGAACGCCACGAATGACGCCGGTCGTTCCCGCACAAGGGCAGGCAAGGCGGCTTTTGAAGTGACCAGGCGCCGCTGCAGGGCATCGAAATCGAGCCTGTCAGCGGTCCAAATCAGGGCCTCGCCATCTAGGACACAACCGGGAGGAACCTGCCCCCGCCAGGGCCTCCACAAGATCCGGGAAATAGCTGGATAAATCCTTGCCCTGGCGCGAGTACAAGGACACTCCAGAGGCCGACACCAGGACGCATGCCCTGTACCCGTCCCACTTCGGCTCATAGCGGCTACCGCCAGGCAGCGCCGCCTCTGTCGGGACCGACTCAACGGCCTTAGCCAGGGCTAGGGACACGGACGGATGAAAGGACGGCGGCACATCCTCTGTCATAGCGCAACGCTACAGCCGCCAGCCCTAACAGGCTTAGGCGGCGGCGGCTCCTGCGTCCGTGATGCCAGCCAGTAACCACTGTTCCGATAGTGGGTCGCGGCGCAGCTCGAACGTGCGCAGAGCCGAGGTTGAGGTCAGGCGGACCTGGACCTGCCAGTGTTCGACGCTGACCAGGTCACCGCAGCCAACCGGTGCCCGCTTGGCGGTCTTCCACCAGTCCGAGCGCGTAAACCAGCGCACTGGTTCGGCGGCCACGGCCCAGATCCGGTCGTCATATCTGACGGCCAGGGGTATGCCCTTCGCGGTAAATCTGACCTGTACGGGGACGTCCAGGGGTTTATCACTTGCTGTTCTTGCCACGGGTCCGCTCTCCCAAATTCCTGTTCATCATTTCCTCCCGGCGGGTGACCGCCGAACTCCATACCCAGGTCCGGTACGTGACCGGCCCGTCCTTCCACGTCACTTCGGCTGCTTTCGCTGTCCAGGCAAAGACCTCGCCGTCCACCAGCTCGGCGCAGTTCGGGAACCGGATCCATGCCTTCACCGGGATGCCTGGATACCCGTTCTTGACAGGGAAGTGCTCGAAATCGAGTTCTTCCGCGGTCAACCCGATTGGGCCGGCCCGCCGTGCGTACTGCGCCTGCAGCGCGGCCGCAAAACTCTCGGAGGACATACCACAACCTTAGAACATATATTCGAATAGACACGCCAAAGAACGGCGGCCATGGTGCTGGCCGCCGGCTCTCATCATGGGGGAGAGGTACGACAACGAGACCCCCGGCTTAGACCCAGTGGGGACAGCTTTGAACTGTGCGGAGGGCTCCACCTGCCCGCCAATGGGCATAACCCGGGCTAAGAGCCCTGGTCTCCGCTGCGCTGCGCCCAGGAGACGGTCCTTCGCTGCGCTCCGGCCTGTAAATGCTTGTTTTTCCCTTACATCTGGCTGGGTTGTTCTCCGTACAAGGCCGCTCATCGTAGCCGGCCGGGGGCCCGACCCATCAACCCACGTACACGGACAATCCCACGCGGTCGCCAGGGCTCCCTTATTTCGCGGGCTTCCCCGCGCACTCTTCGGGGTTGACGGCCCACCCTCGACCGGCTGCGACAGCGGGGGCCTCGCACGGCGGGGCAGGAAGGAGGTGGCTACATGAGCACCGACGAAGCGATCAAGCTCGCGACAGCGGTCGTGAGCCTGATGACAGCTGTCATCGCTCTGCTCTCCACGCGGAACGCGCTCTTAACGAGCAAACGCTCCCGAGCGGCAACTCGGAAGCGTAAGCGTAAAGCAAGGAAGTAGGTGTAGCTACGAACCCGGTGGTCGTGACCGCAAGGCTGCGGCCACCGGCTCCTTCCCAGACTAAGTCCTGTTCAACGATAAGGAAACCATCATGGAGCCACTGACCATCATCAACTTCGTGCTCTCCCTGGCAGCACTTGGTGCTTCCATCACCGCCTACCGCGCCACCGCCAAGACCCGGAAGGACCAGGAAACATAAAACAGGCGAGAGGCGGGCCCACAGTCCGTGAGTCCGCCTCTCGGCACTGCCAGGCTGAAGCCAGACGCGGGGGGAGCAAAGCGCCCTATTGACGACGCCCTGGTTTCCGCTGCGCTTCAACCAGTTTGTCTTGGGCGTCCGCTGGCGCGGCCGGCTGTTGGGTCCAGGGCGCGCCGTCGCAGAGCTCCGGACCCCCTGAACCTGTGTGTCTACGACGTTTTTGGCTGCTGTCCTTCGGATTGTACGTGCCCGTTCCGGCCCCTCTAGCCCCTTCGTTCCTCCGGGGCCTGCGGCCCGGGAAAGTCTTCTCCGGCGCTCCTTCGTCGCTTATTTCCTTTCGAAGATTTCCCGGGTCTTGCCCTGCGGGTAGACGGGCCTGCACGTGCACAGCTCCGCAAGCTTCGCCAGCAGCCAAAAACAACGGGGGGGGAGAGGGGAGCTGGCCGGTCACCTGAGCCGCCCCACCCACCCAACTTCTCGGCAAGAAGGAGCAACACCACATGAGCGCAGTAAGCAAAAAGACCGTGACCCTCGCGGACACGGAGGAAACCATCGACGGTGTGACCGTGCTGGGTGATTACCACATGAACGGCGGCTACGACTGGATGGAACTGATCGAAGAGCACGGCTGGGCCGTGCTCTCCAGCTGGGGCTGTGACGGCTGGGACCTTGGCCAGTGGCCCTATGTGATGGTCGCTGTGACCCGCTCTGCTGACAGCATCGGCAACCTGTTCGGCATCGCCACCTATTGCGAGGGTGACGTGACCTGCACCTACTACAGGACCAAGGCCCGCCTGTGGGACGCGATCACTGAACAGGCGTTCTACCACTGGAAGAACGGGCAGGCCCAAGGCCCGGCAGACCTGCCGGAAGCCGCCGCAGAACTGCCCAGCCGCTACCGGATGCCATTCGCCGTGCGGGACGCCGCCTAACCAGCGCTGGCAACGGCTGTACTGCCCGGCCGCGAGCCGGGCAGTACAGCCCCCACGACTTCAAAGGAGCCAGCACATGAGCAACGACACCACCGCCCCCAAGGGCATCACCGCCCTGGTCTACCGCGACGCCCTGGGCACGGACTTCTCGAACCGGGGCATCTCCGCCCGCGTCATGGAAGTAACCGTCATTGGCGAGGGCATCGACCCGGTTTTCGAGGCCACCGAGGAACGGCCCGCCGTCCGGCTCGTCAAAAACGAGCACTTCCACCGCGAAAGCGTGATCCACGCCGAGCCGGTCGCCCCGGAAGGTGAGTCCGCACCGTGGTACATGTTCGGCGGCACGTTCATATTCAGCAGTGACTCACGGTTCCGCCGCGCAGCCGGACACTACGGAGCCGTCCCGCTGCACGACCGCCGCGAATAGGCCCGAGGGTGGCCGGTCTTTCGGGGCCGGTCACCGCGGGCGGTCCGCCGTCCTGGCCGGTCTTTGTTGGTGGTCGCCAGCGGCGGACCGCCAATTCCGCAGTAACCAGGTGCACGGTTGGCGGCCGCCGGCGGCAGGCCATGGGCTGTGGTGCCGTTGGGTTGTCCCTGGGCAGGGGAGTGGAAGGGCAGGCTCGCTGGGCTCGCCCTGGTTTCCGCTGCGCTTCAACCAGTTTGTCTTGGGCGTCCGCTGGCGCGGCCGGCTGTTGGGTCCAGGGCGCGCCGTCGCAGAGCTCCGGACCCCCTGAACCTGTGTGTCTACGACGTTTTTGGCTGCTGTCCTTCGGATTGTACGTGCCCGTTCCGGCCCCTCTAGCCCCTTCGTTCCTCCGGGGCCTGCGGCCCGGGAAAGTCTTCTCCGGCGCTCCTTCGTCGCTTATTTCCTTTCGAAGATTTCCCGGGTCTTGCCCTGCGGGTAGACGGGCCTGCACGTGCACAGCTCCGCAAGCTTCGCCAGCAGCCAAAAACAACGGGGGGGGGGAGAGGGGAGCTGGCCGGTCACCTGAGCCGCCCCACCCACCCAACTTCTCGGCAAGAAGGAGCAACACCAATGAACGCAGCACCCACGCTGGAAATTCTTGACCCGGCAACGCTGACCGTCGATGTCAACGTCCGCAAGGACGCCGCCCTGACCTCAGATTTCATCGCCAGCATCAAGGAACACGGCGTCATGGAACCCGTGATCGCTCACCGCAGGGACGACGGAACCGTGCACGTCCTGATGGGCCAGCGCCGCACCCGCGCCGCCGTCGAAGCGGCTCGGCCCCTGATTCCGGTAATGATCATCGAAAGCCCCGAGGAAGCCGAACGCATCGTCACGCAGGTAGTGGAGAACATCCAGCGCGCCGAACTCACCGAAGCCGACGAGGCCGACGCCTACCACCAGCTGTCCCTGATCGGTGTCTCCGCCGCCGCGATCGCCAAAAAGACCGGACGGACCAAGACCACCGTCGAGTCCGCACTCAAAGCCAAGTCCACCGAGACCGGAGCCACCGCCCTGGGCAAGGGCTACACCATCGAAGAAGCCCTGATTCTGGCCGAATTTGAGTCCGACGAAGACGCGACGGCCGAAATCGAATCGGTCATCATGGACGAACCCGACATGCTCCTGCACGTCACCCAGCAGCTGCGCGACAAGCGCGACCGCGCCGCAGCGCTGGCCGCACTCACCGCCGAACTGGAAGCGGCAGGAACCATCGTTGTTCCCGAATGCGGGTACGGGGAGGACAGCGAAACCCTCCGCGTTACCTCGCTGAAAAGGGCAGATGGGGAACCGGCCACCGACGAGGACGGAAACGCCGTCTACATCGAGACGGACTATCGCGGCGAGCACTCCGCCGTCCCCGTCGTGACCGGCTGGAAAGACCTTGGCTTCACGCTCCGCTACTACAGCGGCTACGGCACCTCTTCGGCCCCCAAAGGCCCCATGACCGAGGAACAGAAAGCCGAACGGAAGACCCTGATCGAGAACAACAAGCTGATGCAGTCAGCTACGACCGTCCGGCGGGAGTGGGTCAAGAACCTGCTGGCGAAGAAGCAGGCCCCCAAGGGCTGGCAGTACTTCACCCTCCACGCGATCACCCACCACTCCGAAACCGCCAGCGGTTACGAAGGGAAGGTGGCCGCAGAGATGGTCGGGGCGAAGTTCGAAGAATCCAACCAGTGGGCGTGGAACCCGCTCAGGGACCACGTCGCCAAGACGACCGCCCGGCCGGAGTTTGGACTGATTGCGCTGATCTGCGCCGGGTATGAAAAGACCATCCAGAAAGACTCGTGGCGCTCACCGGGCCAAACCCACCGGGACTACCTGAACCAGCTGGTCGCATGGGGATATGTTGACCGGACTAAGGCAGGCGTCTCCTCCCTGGCGTAGGCAAACGGATCACGGGGACTAAGACACTGCAGCCCGGAGGTAATGAAATGTCAGTGCTCCGCGGCAGCATGATCCTTGTGAAGTAAGGATCTGTCAGACCCTGAGGTTGCTGGCCTCGGACGACTGAGCCAACGGAGGCTGCAGTATGGGTATTCAGAATCAGGGCATCGTGGGTGACCTCCCATCCGTTGGCAGGGTTAGAGCCTTGCCAGTATCTCCGTATTGGGAAATGTTGGACCGTGATGATGCGCGCGTGCCCAGTGTGGAGCGGTATTTGCAGGACTTCTGGGCGCGGGGGATGAGCTCGTCGAGTGTTGAGTCTTATGCGCGGGACCTTTTAAGGTGGTTCCGCTTTTTATGGGGTTCCGGCAAGGAATGGAACCGCGTGACCCGCGATGACATACGGGAATTCGTGACAATGCTTCGGGCATCGACGAAGAAGCCGGCGCGGCCACGGCGGCCGGTGCCGGCTATTAACGAAGTGTCGGGCAAGCCCTATTTGAGCGCCCAATACTCGCCACGAACTATCAATCACAACCTGTCAGTGCTCTTCGCGTTCTATGACTTCCACCGAAGAGCATTGACCGGGCCATTGCGGAATCCAGTGCCGGAGCGGGCGGGACATTACGGTCGTTTTGGGGCGCACCACAACCCAGAAGAGGAATACCGACAAGGACCTCGAGCTGACTACCGCCAAAAAGTTCCCGTCCAGGCGCCCCGCTCCATTCCTGATCAGGCCTTCGAGGACCTGTTCACCAGGCTCGGCACGGACAGGGACAGAGCCTTGGTCGCCTTCTACGTCTCTAGCGCCGCCAGACCCTCGGAGCTTGTCGGACTAACCAACGGCATGGTCGATGTGGGGCAACAATGCATCTCCGTCGTGCGCAAGGGTTCCGGGGCGGTCCAGCGGATCCCCGCGTCTAACGAGGCCTTCACGTGGTTTCGGCTTTACCAGGACTCGTTGCCCGAAGATCTCATCCAGGCAGGGTCCGCCGCCTGGTGGACTTTACGAAAGCCCTACCGGCCGCTGAACTACGAAGCCGCCAGAGGCATTCTTCGGCGTGTGAATACTGTTCTGGGTGCTAACTGGACCCTCCACGACTTCCGCCACACAGCCGCCATCCGCATGGCACGAGATCCGAACGTCTCCCTCACGGATATCCAGGCGGTTCTCGGACACGTCCACATCACCACAACCGAGAACTACTTGCGGCTCCGCGAGGACGAAGTCATCGAACGGGTGAATCAGCATTTCATCTCGCGAGCGGCAGCGAAGAGGAGTCCCGGGGCCCCTCCTGATCGTCCATCGCCGTACTCGGCTGCAGACATGACCGAACTTTTTGGAGGCAGCCAGTGGCAATAGTTCGCGATTACGTCCCCTCCTCGCCTGTTCCCATCGCACCTCCAACGCCGGAAGTCGACCCGCAAGACTGTATGCCACGCCTCTCCTCGATAGCCCAGGACGAGCTGATTGAACGCGCCAAAAGCCTCACCGGCGCCGATGCGGTTACTGTCCGGGGCGTCAGGGTCATTCTGAAAGCGTTGACTGAATTCGAGGGGCAAACATGGCAGCAACGGTGGCAAAACGCTGGCTGCCAAGACCCTGGCCGTGACTGGAAAGACCGGCTCGGCAGCCCCTGGAAAGGGATCTATCTTAACCGGGCAGCCTTCGAATCCGCGAACGGAATCGCAGACCTCATAGCGCTGGACGCGATCCGCCCCAGTTACACCTGGCTTCGAGAAGGATCACCAAGGCTTCACCGAATTCGCTTGAACAGGCACCCGGACTTCTTCACTCAGATGACCGAACATGGGCTAGGGCTGCAGGTGAGACCTTCAAACATCGAAAACGGCCTCACGGTCATGACGAAAGTACTGGCCCACACCGGCGCGCACTTGCAGGAGCTACGACCAGAACATCTGCTGGGATTCCGGGATTACCAGATCGGGCGGGGCAAGACACCGGACGGGCTCACCTATGCCTGGGCCGCGCTGAAAGATCTCGGGATCTTTGGCTCCACCACACCAGGACTATTGCAGGCAGTCGCCGGCCGACGGCCCTCCGTGTCCGAAATGGTCGACTCCTACGGCATCCGAAACCAACCGGTAAGGGACATGCTGGTGCGCTACCTCCAAATTCGAGAACCCTCGGTGGACTACTCCACCCTTCGCTGGATGGTCTACGAACTCGTCAAGAACTTCTGGCTCGATATTGAAGCTCACAACCCCCAAGCTAACAGCCTGCGTATCAGCTTCGAAGAAGGCCGAGCGTGGCTCAGCCGATTCACGCACGGATCCATCTCGACCAAGCACCGCACGCTGTTTATCGTCAGGGGCCTTTACCTGGACATCGCATCCTGGGCCACCGATGACGCCTACTGGGCCCAATGGGCCGCCCCTTCATTCCTGACGCGGGAAGATACCTCCGGGGCCACTAAACATAAGCGTCGGACCCAAGCCCGAATCCATCAAAGAATCCGGGACTTGAGCCCGATTCTGCCGAAGTTGCTGACCAGCGCCGCCCAGGAACTCAAGGATGCTCAAGCACTATTAGCCGCAGGAACAGCCGTTGATCAAGGAGAGGAGTTTGAACATCAAGGAATCACCTACCGCCGCATCGAGCTGAGGCGGCGAACGATTAATGCACCGCGAGGTTCAGGCCGCGTCTGGGTCATTGGCGGCCGCTATGAACGCCGCTTTGACCTGACTCAACTCGAGGACAACTGCTTCTGGAGTTGGGCTCTGATTAATACACTGAACGAGACAGGAGTAAGGATCGAGGAATTGGTCGAGATCACCACTCATGCGTTCTCCATTTACCGACTTCCCGAAACCGGGGAGGCGCTTCCACTTCTTCAGATCGTCCCCTCCAAGACCGACAGGGAACGGATACTCCTCATCTCTCCCGAACTCGCCCATGTCTTCGCACTCGTGAAGAGGCGGATTGCCACCGCTGACGGACGCGTTCCCCTGGCAGTCCGCTACGACGACGCAGAGCGTGTCTACAGCCCGCCCCTACCGCACCTGTTCCAGTTACACACCGGAAGCGAACGCCGAACGATGTCACCCGCCTGGGTCAGGATCGCCATCAAGGACGCGATTAGCAGGGCCGGCCTCAAAGACGAGAACGGGAACGACTACAAATTCACGCCACACGATTTTCGAAGGCTCTTCGCCACGTCGGCTTTATCTGCAGGGCTGCCCATCCACATCCTCGCCAAGCTCATGGGCCATCAAAACATCTCCACAACCCAGGGGTACGCAGCCATCCACGACGAGGAAACCCTCCGTAACTTCCGCAGTTTCCTCAACAGGCGCAGGTCCCTGCGGCCAGCCGACGATTATCTCGAACCGACGGAAGCAGAGATAAGCGAGTTCCACGAACACTTCAAAAAGAGAAAGGTCGAGCTGGGTAGCTGCGCACGAGCCTACGGGACCCCCTGCATCCATGAACACGCTTGCATCCGTTGCCCGGTGCTGCGCCCCGACCCATCACAACGCTCTCGCCTGGAAGACATAATCGAAGCCCTCGAGAGCAGGAAGATCGAAGCCGAGCAGCGCGGATGGCTCGGCGAACTCGAAGGGATAGAGATCAGTGTGAATGCGGCCCGTGAGAAGCTGGGCCAGATGGTGAGGCAGGTGTCGCTTGGAATGCCTCGCGTTTCACGCGCGTAGAGGCAAGTAATTGCAATTTCAGCTCGGATGTATCTCTAAAATCAGTTGACACTTCTGGGGTGCGGGTTTAGTTTAGGAGCACCATTTCGCGCTGCGCTGGGGGGCTACGCGAGAACAGTATGAAAGCATGTTTGCGGATCCAGTAAGCCCAGCCGTTATCTAACGAAAGGGCGGGCCGCTGCCTTCGGCGCGGTCCTGACTGTTTGGGAATCTGCTTTAGGGGAAATCATGCTAAATCGCACCAGATTAATAACCAAATCTTTGCTAAGTGTCGGCCTCGCTTTAGTTCTTTCACTCCAAATAACCGTACCTTCCATTGCTGCGGGCGAGTCAGACAGTCCAGGCAACGGGAAGTCTTCCGCTGGGGAACGCGTGCGGCCAGGTCTTCAGCCCTGCGTCGACATGGCCCTTCAGATGAAGCTTCAGCAGTGGGTCTGCAATGCCGAGGGCCTCACCATCAACAAGGATGCCGCGGGGCAGCACTCGGAGAAGTTTATAGCGATGAAGTCAACCGACTACTATGCAAACCGGCCCGCGTCCGGCAGCGTCTCCCTTCTGGCGGCAGACGATTACGATAGTTGGTGCGAGTTTGGCACTATCTGCCATCGAAATATCAGCAGTTATATATCCGAGACTAAAGGTAATGCGGCCTATGGCAATGAGTATGGAGTTATAGGCAACTACGACGCAATCCTCAGGACGAATTTGAACGGTCGTTCGGCCCAATGGAGGGCGGTCGGCATTTGGGACAACGGGCCGCAGCTATATTTCTCATCCACCCAAGTGCAATGCATCGAAAACACGGCATTTCCTATCGTATGTGGAAATCATGGATTGCCTAACGTAACGCTAACGACGTATTCACCGACTTGGCGCTATGACTACAGCACCGTATACGGAAATTACTTGAGCAACAGCAACTACTACCACGGAGCCTTCCAAACTTTGTTCACGCCAACCGGTTACCCTACGTACAGGGCCGCCAATCTTGCGACGCTTTCCTTTAACTGCCCAGGGACGCAGAACTGCTACTTCTAATAGATGCGAGTCTGGGGTTATACGTCAAAGGAAGTTGATGTATAACCCCAGAGATCTAACAACAGGAGGAGTCCATGTGGGAGAGCGGATCTAACAACAGGAGGAGTCCATGTGGGAGAGCGTCGCGATAGCTGAGCCATCTGACCGTTGGGCCGAGTTGGACGAGACGGGTTGGGACGCCCTGATCGCTTGGGCCGCCGGACCACAAAATCTGCGTCGGTATCCGAACTCGGACGCGAGTCGCACTGTTTCAACGACGCGGGCCCGAGGTGACGCCACTGATCACTTCGATGAGCCGTTTACCGAAACCGACCGCCAAATCGTGGATGACTCCGTAGATGCATATTTGGCTGATGCTGGGATCCCCGCGAGGCCTAGAGGCTATCGTTGGTTTCTCCGCGTGCCGGATGCCTACGAGTCTGCCCACACCTTTCACCGCGAGGTCCACGCCGCTATCAACTCGGTTGAACCACCCAGTCATCCGCATCCTAGAAATTGGCGCCCCCTAATCGAGGAAGTCATAGCTGCGCTGTACTCCCTTCCAGAGGGGACGGACGCAGACCAACGACGAAAGGGCGATGACCGTTGACTGCGCTAGTCCGGAGAAGATACACAGCAAGCGAGGTTGAGCAGATCATCATCGACAGCGGCGACAAGACAGAGACAGCCGGATAAACCACGGCTTCTGTGCCGGGCGGCGGATCCCAAACCCCGCCCGGCACAGGCCCGGCCCAATCGCCGCAGGAAGGCCAGGAACCTTCCAGAAGTCGGGCGGTCCGCCGCCCAGGGCGAACCCACAGCAGCGACTCACCAGCGACGGACCGCCGATTAACGCACCCCACGTCCGCGCCCACCAGGTGCCGCGCCCCCAGGGAACAACGACGCTCCCAGCGGCTGCAGCACCCGAAGAAGAACATTCAGCTAAGCTGAACCCATAAGTTTCCTTTGCCGAGGAGAACGCAGAATGGCCGGCCTAACCGCCGGCCATTCTTGTATCTCCAGACAAGTCGCAACGCAAAAGCGGCACTCGGTAATCAGCCCGGGACGTTCCGCGGATCGTGGCCGTAGCTGTTCTTCTCAGCGATCTGGCCGTCCTGGTTCTTGATGACGTGCTCCACCTTGTCAGCCTGGGCCGCTTCCCGGCCCGCAGCCACCGCTTCTTCCTTGGTGCCGTAGCCGGCGCCAAACGCGCGGTCAGTACCCTCACGCTTGTTCTTCCACTGGCCGTCTTCGTAGTACGTCTCGATATCGCCCTGAGCCACTGCATACTCCCTCTGCCGATTCGGATCCTGACACCCGCTGTGAACGCGAGTAGCGAAAAGCCCCGCAGCACTTGGGACCGCGAGGCTTTCCTAACGCCGTCCGCCTGATGGGGGCCAGGCGGCGAAGCTGACACCAACCTAATAGCAAGCATGCTTACTTTTCAAGTCCGGGACGGCTCCCTCTCCCATGGTCCACACCATGCGCTGCCGGGCTCGCTGTTCGCCGTGGTTCATGTTCCTGCAGCAGGGACGACGCCCGTTCAGCATTGCCACCCCGCCGGATACCTATCAGCACTTCCGAGGGCTTGGGGCTTCTCAGGCACAGGGGGCCGAGGCCCTTGGCGAACCGGCGGGGATCACCACAGTCGCCGGCGGCGCGACCAGCCATCCGTCCCCGTGGCTCAGTGCAGAATGTCCGCTCAGGTATAGCGCAAAAAAGGCCTAGAATATGCGGTAAAACCTCTATTCATTCAGTTGAATGATTGCTAAAATTGAGGTAGCAAGTCAGCCAGACGAACGAAACTCATTTGATACGAAACCAGGTGCTGAAAATGACTGCTTCACCCACCGCTTACACGGTCTACACCAAGCCCGAGTGCCCGAACTGTGAGAAGACGAAGGACTACTTCGACTCCAGGGGCATCAGCTACACGGCCGTGGACATCACCGAAGTGCCGGCAGCGCTGGAGTACATCACCGCCGAACTCGGCTACTCCCAGGCGCCGGTCGTCGTGAACAACGCTGATGACGAGGACCACTGGTCCGGCCTGCGCCGCGACAAGCTTGTCCAAACGGCCATGAGTCACAAGGCAGCGTGAGGGGCCGTGGCCACCCCGCGCCCGGTCGTCGGGTACAAACTCAGCCCGCGGATCCCGTTGGAGGTGGACCTGTTCCGGCAGGTCAACCCGAGCGGCCGGATTCCCACCGACGTGGTGGACCCTTACGTTGTGGAAACCGCCATTGTGGAACCCCTTACCGAGGATCTGTACGACGACTACGCCAACCCAGGTGTCGGTGGGGATGACCGGTACTTTGAGGCGATCAGCCGCGCCCCGCTGGGGGAGGGGAGTCTCTGGGACTCACACACTGCGAACCAGTACCAGCCCAACGACCTCACCCACGACGAACCAGGTGGGACCGGACCTCAGAACGAACCCACAACATCCACCGAGAACATCACCAGCACACGAGGAAAAGGAACCATCATGGCCGGCGAAACCACCATTACTGTCATTGGAAACCTGACATCGGATCCGGAGCTGCGCTTCACTCCGGTTTCCCGTGAGTTCGGTAAAACTGAAGGCACTCCGGTCGCGAACTTCACCATAGCTTCCACTCCCAGGACGTTTGATGCCCGGAGTAAGGAGTGGAAGGACGGCGAGACACTATTCCTTCGGTCTACGGTCTGGCGCGAGGCGGCGGAGCACGTCGCTGCATCGTTGGCCAAGGGCAGCCGTGTCGTTGCCAGTGGCCGGCTCAAGCCCCGGACCTTCGAGACGAAGGCGGGGGAGAAGCGCACGGTTATTGAATTCGAGATTGACGACATAGGGCTGTCTCTCCGCTACACGGCTGCGACCGCCTTTCGCACCACAGGCAATCGTCCCGTGCAGGACGAATCCCCGGCGCCAGACGAAGTGCCCGTGCAGGAGACAGCCCCGCGCATTGGCCGGAGGGACAGGCTCAAAGCCCCGCAGGAAGCCGATGGAGTCCAGGCCGGCGCCGACGGATACTCGGACGATGACCCTTGGTTCGGCAAGACTGCAACCGCTGAAGGGTACGCACAGCCGGCCCGCGCCGAGGAACCTACCTTTTGACATCACGGGCCCTTAGCTTGAAAGCAATAGATGCCGATTCCTAAGAAGTCGAAGACTGTCTCGGCCTACTTCACCGAAGACGACACGGACCAGATCCGTGCTGCAATTCAGGCCGTGGGCAGGATCGAGGGCTACCCCTCGATCACGGCCTTCGTCGAAGCAGCCACGCTGCGGGAACTGCGCCGTTTGCAACGCAAGTACAACGGGGGAAGAAAATGGCGTGGAGTTCCCGCGGGTCAGATGCGACCGGGACAACGAACTCGCGAGGAAACTCAGCAAAGCCAAACGAGGTTGGATAAGCAACCGCGCGCCTCCCAGGGGCCAGCCAGCGACCATCGCTGAGGCTCCCACAGGCGATCCTCTGAATGGTGGCAAGATGCCCGCGCGAATTGCCACCGCACATAACACCTGACGGGGTCCGGCCTCCGGGTCTGACGTTTAGACTCAAGGAATCAGGAGCGCTACGAATGGGGGAATCATCATGAATGTCGGCTCAAAACAGCTGGTGCAGCTTGGCCCATGGGAAGTGGATGCAAAGACACTCGATGCTGCGGGCGCAGCCTGGAACAGCGTAGTCTCCGGGCGCGTTCCTACAGGCACAAACAGCGGTCTTCCACCGAACGCAGGAAGCGACTTTCCTTCCGCAGGTTGGAGAGTCGTGGGTTCAGTGCGGGAGTCGTGGGCTGAGGAGGTTCTGATCCTAGGTGCACCTTCAGTTGTTGAACCCGGGCGCTGGGTACTGGTTCAACTGGCTCATCTTGAAGATGGCTGGTCGCTGGCCGCGCCGTTGGACTGCCTCCCGGTCCCAGGCCGGGAAAGTCGCCGTCAAGGGCTCCGGTTGTACTGGGATCGAGAGAGCTTTGAGTACGGACGCGGTTCAATGCCCAATCTGGAGGTGGTGCTCCAGAATGATTCGGACATTCCCTGGACCCCGACTGAGCTGGACACAGAGTACGTCCACGGCCGGATCTTTAATAATGAGGGCCGACAGTTGGGTTCGGGCTGGCACTCATACGGAAAGAGCGGGCTGTTACCCACCCTCGCTCCCGGTGAAGGCACAAGACTTTCCGTGACGTGTGACGAGCAGGTGGCCAAAAAGCTTCCGCTAGGAAGTTTTCAGGTCGTGGCCCACCTTTCCGCTATGGGTCTATCTACCAAGACCCGAGCCGGTCTGATCGTTAAGCCGGTCTGATCGTTGACTAGACGCAACGACCAAACCGGCTCAGGCACTTGGGATTCTTACCTGTGTTGCTCCGAGATATCCGGCTTTTTGTGGAGTATGAGTCAGGTTGGCTACGTGAAACGCGGAAGTGTCATTCCGGGCAGTTGGCGCGCATGTGACCTAGGTGTAATTCCCACGGAGGTTGTGAACGCGGCTGATGGGGGTCTGGTCTCCGATGCCGGTGTGGGTTCTGTGGTGATTGTAGTGGTGTAGCCAGTCTTGGTAGGTGGCGGCTCGCTCGGCTTCTGAGGTGTAGGCCTTGGAGTAGGCCCATTCGCTGGTGAGGGTGCGGTTGAAGCGTTCTACCTTGCCGTTGGTTTGGGGCCGGTAGGGGCGGGTCCGCCGGTGCTTAATGTGGGGGCCCAGGGCTGCTGCGAAGACCCTTGAGCGGTAGCAGGACCCGTTGTCAGTGAGTACGGCCTTGATACTGATGCCATGGGCGGCGAAGAACGCAGCCGCACGGATCCAGAAAGCGGCTGCCGTTTCCTTCTTTTCGTCAGCGAGAACCTCCGAGTACGCCAGCCTGGTGTGATCGTCCACTGCGTGGTGCAGATAGGCGTAACCGGTTCCGTCTTTGCGGTTCTTCCTGCCCCTGGCCCGTCCCAGCGCGCGGTGTCCGCCGCCGTCCGGGATGCGGCCAAGCTTCTTAATATCCACGTGGACAAGATCCCCGGGGTTCTCGTGTTCATAGCGCTGTGGTGCAGGCTTTCGGACGGGCAAGCCGGTGCCTTGATCGAGGCAGGCCAGCCGGGGCATCCGGTACCTGGTCAGGACTTTCCCCACGGTGGAGCGGGCTAAGTGCAAGTGGGCCGCTATCCGGTGCGGTCCCCACCGCCGGCTGAAGCGCAACGCCACAATCCGCCGTTCGGTACGCACGGGTGTGCGGTGAGGACTCCGTCGGGGTCGCGAGGATGCATCAGCCATTCCGGACTCGCCTGAACTCCGGTACCGATCCACCCATTTCTTGACCGTTGCCGGCGAGCACTGAAACCGTTCGGCAGCCCGGCGAAGCGTCCAGCCCTGCTCAATGACCAGACGGGCGAGCTTTGCCCGGGCCTTAGGTGTCAGGTCGGCGTTGGCATGGGTAACGTAGGACACGAGGGCCTCCTGGCGTCGGATTGAGTGTGGTAACCCAAATCGATACCGGAGGCCCTCGCCTTTTACATCACGCCACGCTGTTCACAACCTCCGTGGGAATTACACCTAGGGCGTGTCTCCTAAACCTGGGTTGGTTTAGGCGGGATGCTTGATGGGTGTCGCGTACTTCTGTTTTGACTGATGGGCAGTGGGCCCGCATCCAGCCGTTGTTGCCGTCCTCTGATGGTCGTCGGGGTCGTCCTTTTCGGGACGACCGGCGCGTGGTCGAGGGCATCATTTACCGGTATCGGTGCGGGATCGCGTGGCGGGATGTGCCTGCCGAGTTCGGTCCGTGGCAGACCATTTGGAAGCGTCACCGCCGCTATAGCGGTGACGGAACGTGGGACAGCATCCTGGCTGCACTGCTGACGGTCGCGGACTCTCAGGGTGAAGTGGATTGGTCGGTCTCGGTCGATTCGACGGTGAACCGTGCCCACCAGCACGGCACCAACCTGCCGCGCACCACAGGGGGCCGGCTCGAATTACATGAATCTGTTTGCTGAGCCGGACGATCATGCGGTTGGGCGGTCCCGGGGCGGACTGAGCACCAAGATTCACGCCTTGGTTGATGGCCAAGGCAGGCCCTTGGTTCTGCTGGTCGCCCCGGGCCAGGGCGGGGACGCGCCGATGTTCGCCCACCTCATGAACCAGCTGAAGATCAACCGGGCCGGTCAGGGCAGACCCAGAACCCGCCCGGACCGTGTCCGCGGTGACAAGGCCTACTCCTCTCGAGCGATCCGAACCCACCTCCGCGACCGCGGCATTATTGCTGTCATCCCGCAGCCTTCCGACCAGATCGGCCACCGGAAGCGACGCGGCTCCTCCGGTGGCCGGCCCCCGGCCTTCGACAAAGAGGATTACAAAGGCCGGAACGTCGTCGAACGGAACTTCAACGTCTTCAAGCAATGGCGTGCCTTGGCAACACGCTACGACAAACTCGCCCTCACCTACCGCGGAGGAGCGGTTCTTCGGGCAATCAGCATCTGGCTAACAGCTTTAGGAGACACGCCCTAGACCCCACAGGCAAAGGCAGGGCACGATGGGCCACACGATGGAAGCCGGCGCTCAACGCCTTCGCCATCACTTTCGACGGAAGAATCAACTAAATGCCAACCGTGGATCCACCGAAAATCGGACAGTCCCCCGATAATTGACCTTCCGTCAACCCAATCTGCTCGTTGGCTGGATGGTGGAGACATGGCGGGCCGTCGACATAGCGGTGGGGAGAATCCCCTGGCCGTGTAACTAGTCGAGGGAAGTGCATTGCCCCTGCTGAGCGGGGACAAGAACTACGGCAGGTCGAACGGTAGGGCTGTGTAGGCCGTGTTTTTGTTCATGTTCCAGCCGGCGACGATGCCGGAGCCGATCATTTGGTCGCTGAGGCGGGCGAGGCGGTAGGCGGGGTCGGTGTCGAGGGCGAGTTGGAGGAATTGGTGGGCTTTGCTGCCTTTGCCTTCCCACCAGTTGATGTAGCCGATGGCTGTTAGGACTGGTGCTGCGTGTTCGGGGGAGGTGCGGGTGTAGGCGTGCAGGAGGAGTTGTTGTGCCCATTCGATGCGTGACCATTTCGGGGCCTGTTCGGTTTGGGCGAAGAGGACCTGCTGCATGGGTTCGTCCATTCCTGGTATGTCTGCGATGAGCCGATCGCGAATTGCGGGGAACTGCAGGTTGGCGACGAGGGCGTGGCAGTCGTCATCGGCGGGGAAGTCTTGTGAATCGAGCATGTCGGCCCAGAGTTTCCGGCCCTGAAGGAGCGCGGCCTCGGTCGGCTGGGCCTGGATGTTCTCCATGTGGTGTTCGACGGCGGCCGCTTTGGTCTCTGCCTGGTTGCTGCTGGGGAGGGTGATCTGGTCGGTGGGTTCGACGAAGCTGCCGCGGTAGATGAATTCGGCGTTGATGGCACTGGTCTGAGTGGAGCTGACGGGCAGGGGGATGCTGGTGCCGGGTTCGCCGTCGTAGGGGGAGAAGGTGTCATCGCCGACGAAGAGCCCGTCCCGGATGGTGATGCCCTGCTCGGCGAGGACGCCGGTGAGCGCGGCAATGGTGCTGGCCTGCGGCCGCAGCGAACCGGCTTGGGTGGTTTCGCTGGTGTAGACGGCGAAGAGAACGGATGTGGCCGTGGTATCGCTGGTGAGGTAGTGGGCGACGGTGCGGGCGTAGGCGAGTTCCTGCCCCGGTTGGTGTGGGAGGTCGATGCGGAGGGTCGCGCCGATACTGTTCTCGTGCATGGTGATGCAGACCAGGCTTTCCTGTGGCCAGAAGCCGAGGGTGTGTCCGATGAAGCTGAGGACGTCTGATGGTGTCTTGATGGTGAGCTTTTCCATGATCCCTGCTTCTTTCACCCTCGAATTGACTGTTCTTCTGCGGTTATTGATCCTGCGCGTCGTTCTGATAGGGGACCATCCGCTGGGTTGAGGGGCCGGAGTGCAACCTGGGGGACCGGCGCCGGGGACGAAAACTTCGTCCCGGAGCGAACCGGCTCTGGCCTGGGAAGATTTCGGCTCCGGGGTCGGCGCGGTAGCGCCCTGGTTGCGCGGAGGGGCCGCCCAGCGATCATGGGGCACATCAGAATGACAAGCAGTTCGTACTTCTGCTTGTCCATCGGCGGCCAAGACCCGAGCGGCATGACTGGGCGCGATAAGGCCGGTTCGGGATGGCGTGAGCATCGCGGCTCTGCGCCCTTGTCCACGTTGGTCTGCTGCACACAGATAGATTCAGGTCCCGTGTCCCCGGGTGTCGCGGGCAAGAAAATGAGGGCCGGAGTGAGTGTCGAAGCTGTGAGGACAAAGAAGAATCGCACTCCTTCTTCAGGGTGCGGTCGTTGGATTTGAGTTTCTGAAGGGGCCCGAACTGGGTGTGTACATTGTCCACACACATCGCTTCGAATTCAGTCTTATTGCTGTCGGACTGCCTCCGTTTCCGCATGTTTTCGCGCGTTCCCATTATTTGTAAGGGCGAGAATGTAGTTCGAGTCCCACCTCGGGCACAGCAGATCCCCTCGTCAGAGGGGCTTTTTGCTTTAACGTGTCAGATAGTTTGAGTATCGTCGCTCTGGTCCACCTGCCGTGAGCGGGGGTCTGGACCTTCCTCGTTCAGGTTATGTTTGGTGGGCCGGCGGTGGCCCACATCTATGCATTCGCCGGGGAGCGGGACGACATGAAGGGCCCTCATTTTGATACCGCGCCGGACGAGATAGGCGCGGGAACTTCTAGCCGTGCCGTCCCCAGATGATGCACCACACAGCGTGGACGTGTTTCTTTCCTGCAGCAGCGTTATTTGCTGGCGCCGGCGGTGAGGCCTTCTCGCCGGGTTCGTTGGAGGCGTCCTTTACTTTTGTTGCCCGCAGGGTCGTTTTTTTATGCCTGGTCGCATGCGAAAGCGGGTGATGCGGAGGCGTGTGCTTCGACAGCAGCTGTCAGTTCGTCCAGAGTGGGCGGGTTCGCACCGGCGCGCTGCACGGTGATGGCCGCTGCTGCGGCTGCTGTGCGTCCCAGCTGCTCCATGACGGCGGGGGCAAAGCCCTCGGTGCCGCGGGTGAGCAGGCCCAGGATCAGTGCGGCCATGTAGGAGTCGCCGGCGCCGATCGTGTCCGCCACCGTCGCTTTGACGGCGGGAATGGTGATGCTCGCGGACGGCGAGGTGAATTGGGAGCCGGCAGCACCTTTGGTTATCACCGCCAGCCCGGCGCCGAGGCGGAGGATGTGCTGAGCGGTTTCTTCCAGTCTTTTCGCGGGGTAGAGCCACTGGGCGTCCTCGTCGCTGAGTTTAACGACGTCGGTCAGTGCGCCGATTGCTTCGAAGGTTGCCTTCGCTTCGGCGTGGCTGCCAAGCAGCGATGGCCTGATGTTCGGGTCGTAGGTGATGGTGCAATGCTTGTGGGCTTGTTCGAGCAGGGTTTTGACGGCACCGGCGCCGGGGTTGAGGAAGGTGGCGATGGAACCGGTGTGCAGGATTTGGGGGAAACAGGCAGGCGTTGCTCTTGGGAGCTGCCAGCGGATGTCGAAGTCGTATGCGGCGGATCCGTCGGGTCCGAGGGTTGCGGTCGCTGTTGGGGTGCGGGTGAGGGACTTTGATCCGGGCAGAAGTGTCACCCCTGCCCGGTGGAGGTGGTTCTCTATGGTTCTTCCCCGGTCATCGGGTGCAATGGCCGTGAGCAATCCGGTGGTGACCCCCAGGAGACCGAGGCCATAGGCGACATTGGCGGGCGATCCGCCAGGATGCTCAACCTGGCTGTCTTGGGTGGTGACCACATCGATCAACGCTTCGCCGACAACGAGGGCGTCAAAAGGCTGCTGGGCGTCTGGGCATGCTGCTTTGAGGTAATCCATGTTTTTCTCTCGGGCAGTGTTGAGTGGGGAGCGGCTAAGTCGTCGCGTTGATCTCGTTGATCGTGAGGTCACTGAAGGTGGCCGTTCCATCGTTGGCGTAGAGCCGGATGTTGTTGTCACCTTCCAGGGGAAACACGCGGTGTGAGTGCACCACCCGTCCGTCTCCGACGAACATTTCGACGCTGGTCCGGTCCACCAGGAGGCGGAGTGTGAGGCGCCCTGCCGAGGGATCGATGGGTGTTTGGCTTTCCCCGCCAGTGGGGTTGATGGTGGGTCGCCGGTTGACGTAGGCGAAGGGGCCGCGGAGGAATGCACCGGCGGCGACGTGCCGGCCGCCACCGGATGCACGGCAGATCTCAAGGCCGATGTTGGACGGAGGGGCCGCCGGGTCCCATACAAGTTCACAGGTCAGGTCATAGGCCGGTGAACTGATATCGAGGTCATGGGTTCCCGTGACCTTGACGTCCCCCAAGTGGTGGGTGCGTTTGATGTGGTTGGCCAGGCCGGTGGTGGGGGTTGAGACGAGATGGTAGCTTCCGTCTGCCTTCTTGAGCCGGATGTCGCGCACGATCATGTCATCACCGTTGTACGCGTCGGTCGCCAGGGTGGGGGTGTTGTGGGGGTAGTCCCAGAAGTTCGCCCAGCCAAGCGCCCTGCGCAGGGTGGCATCCTCCGCGCCGGACGCGTCGTGGTGGGGATAGGTCACTGCTCCGTAGAAGTCATAGCCGTAGTCCAGCCATTCCGGCTCGGCATGGTCGGGAGCGAACGTGATTCCGTTGAAGGCTCCTGTCCAGTAGGCGTAAGTGGCCGGCAGTCCACGGCCTTTGCCGTTGGCGCTGGTGCCCAGGATCCAGTGCGAAGTACCGTCGTCGGCGGTCATGCGGAAAAGGTCCGGGCACTCCAGCAGCCCCAGGTCCGTGCGGACGAATTCGCCGACCCGCCGCCAGGAACGCAGGTTGGGAGACGTGTAGAAGCCGAGCTTCTGCCCTTCGGCGTTGACCATGAACCACTGCCCGCGGTCGGCGTCCCAGATGACTTTCGGGTCGCGGAAGTCCTGTACACCTGGGTTTGGAAGTACCGGCGCCGTGCCACCAGGTTGGAACGAACGCCCACGGTCAGTTGAATACCAGAGGTATTGGGCCTGGCGGCCCTGGGGTGCCTGGGTCACGAGGGCTACGACGGCGTTTTCACCGTAGCCGGCAGTGTTTCGTTCGTCGATGACAAGGCAGCCTGACCAGCAGTCACCGTTGCCGTTGCTGAACTTGGGGATGGCCACGCCACGGTCGCGGAAGGAGACGTGGTCGGTGGTGGTGGCACGGCGCCACGATGTGCCGCCGCCGCCCTGGAGGTAATCGGCGTTGTAGAGGTAGTAGTAGTGGTATTCGCCGTCAATGTAGATGGGCCGCTGGGGGTCGTTCTTCCAGTTGTCGGGGACGCTGAAGTGATAGGTCGGGCGCATGCGGGTTGGTCCTTTGTAGGGCGGCTTGGCCGGTGCGGTATCGGGAGCATTCGGGGGTGCCGCTGTCGCTGACTGGGCGAAGGGCATTGAGAGTGCGAGCGATCCGGTGAGGACAACGGCCCCGCTTCCGTTCAGGAGGGCACGCCGGGATACGGCGGGTGAATTTTCCATCAGTTACCTTTCGGCGGGCAGCGTCGGTGCTGCCTGGGCGTGAATCTTGATGTTTTGGGACGTGGAAACGGGAACGTCAGTCTCCAGGCTCCGGTTCTGTCGCCAATGCATGGCCGCCGGCGCCGGCGCGCGGGCGGTAGAGGTGGCAGCGGACCCAGTGGCGGTTCAGGGAGTCGCCCACCTGGTGGCGGACGGGTTCCTCGGATGAGCAGCGCTGCTTCGGGTCGTTCTCAAAGGCGCAGCTGGCGGAAGCCATGACGGCTTGCCGGAGCTGGGCGCGGTGGATCGGGTCGTAGGATCCGGCCCGCGCCGGGTCGGGGACGGCTGAGACGAGCAATTGGGTGTAGGGGTGGGCCGGGTTGGCCAGCAGGTCCAGTGATTCACCCTCTTCCACGATTTCGCCGGCGAACATGACGGCCGTCCGGTCCGCCAGGTACCGGGCGGAGGCGAGGTCGTGGGTGATGTAGAGCATGGAAATGCCCTGCTCATCGCGCAGTTTCCGCATCAGGTTCAGCACGCCGATGCGGACCGAAACGTCCAGCATGGAAGTCGGTTCGTCGGCGAGGATGACGTTTGGCTCAACGGCCAGGGCCCGTGCGATCGCGACCCGTTGACGTTGCCCGCCGGAGAGCTCATGGGGGTAGGAGTCGAGCATGTCGGCCTGAAGCCCGACGGTGGTCATGAGCTCTTCGAGACGGCGCCTGGTCTGCTCTTCGGAACCGCGCTGGCGGGTGCCGCCTTTGCCGTGGATGGTGAGGGACCGGCGGAGGAAGTGCTCGATTCGGTGGGCGGGGTTCAATGAGCCAAAGGGGTCCTGGAAGACCATCTGCAGCTGGGACCGGAACTCCCGTGAGGCCTGGAAGCGGTCACGTTTGAGGACCTCGACGCCGTCGACCAGGATGGCCCCTTCGCTGGGTTTCTCGAGCCGGGCGACACAGCGGGCCAGGGTGCTCTTGCCTGAACCGGATTCGCCGACCAGTGCCACGATCTCTCCGCGGCCGATGGTCAGGTCGACACGGTGGAGCGCCCGGACCGCCTGGCTGGAGAACAGGCCGCCGATGTGGAAGGACTTACCAAGTCCGCGCACCTCCAGGGCCGGAGTCAGGGACGAAACATCCGGCCGTGCCGGGGAGTGGACGGCGTGGCTCATTGTGCTGCTCCTTCAAGGACGGCGGCTTCGGCGTCGGCATCAAACGGTGCCACGAAATGGCCGGGCGCAATTCCGGCGAGGTCCGGGATGTTCCGGAACTTCACGCCGTCGGGCAGGCCCTTAAGCGGGATCCGCGGACCGGTGAGCGGCGGGAACGCGCCCATGAGGGCTTGGGTGTAGGGGTGCCCTGGGGCGGTGTAGATGTCGTGCGCTTTGGCGGTCTCTACGATTCGGCCGCCGTACATGACCGCCATCCGGTGGGAGAGTTCGACCATCAAGGACATGTCGTGCGTGATGAAGAGGACGGAGAAGCCCAGTTCGCGCTGCAGATCCTTGATCTGGGCCATAATCTCCTGTTGCACCACCACGTCCAGTGCGGTGGTGGGCTCGTCAAGGATCAGCAGTGACGGCTTCAGGGCGACAGCCATGGCGATGACGGCGCGTTGCCGCATGCCGCCGGAGAGTTGATGCGGGTACGACTTGAGGCGGGCGGGGTCCATGCGGACCAGTTCCAGCAGCTGTGCTGCGCGTCGAAGGGCTTCTTTGCGCGGGTAGCCGGCGTGGGTAGTGAAGATGTCTGCCATCTGTTCCCCTATGGTGAGCACCGGGTTCAGCGAGTTCATGGCGGACTGGAACACCATGGCGACGTCCTGCCAGCGGAAACGGCGCAGCTCGTCCTGGTTCATGGCGAGGACGTCCTTGCCGCCGAAGGAGATGCTGCCGGCGGCGATCTTCGCCGGGTCCTTGAGCAGCCGCATGATGGAGTTGGCGATGGTTGATTTTCCGCAACCGGATTCGCCGGCCAGCCCGAAGACCTCGCCGGCGCCGATGCTGAAGGAGACGTCGTTCACGGCCGTGGTCGAGCGGGAGTCACCGATGTACTTGACGGTGAGGTTCTTGACGTCGAGGACCGGTTCATGGGAGCCGAAGGAGGTTTGGGAGACGGTCACTGTGCGGCGCCCCTTTCGGTGGTGGCGGGTTTGCGGATCTTCCGCAACCGGGGGTTGGTTACTTCGTCAACGGCGTAGTTGATGAGGGCCAGGGCGAATGCGACCAGGGCGATGCAGAGGCCGGAGGGGATAAAGACCCACCAGCTTCCGGTGAGCAGGGCGCCTTCGTTTCCGGCCCAGAAGAGGTTGTTGCCCCAGGAGACAGTGCTGACGTCACCCAGTCCAAGGAATTCGAGGCCCGCCTGGGCCCCGATGCCATAGATGACGCAGGCGAGCAGTGTTCCCATCACGATCGATGCCATATTCGGCAGGATTTCGCGGAACATGATGCGGCCGGCGCGCTCACCGGAGACGACGGCGGCAGCGACGAAGTCCTTGGATCGGATGGACAGGGCCTGTGCCCGGAGTACGCGCGCTGATCCGGCCCATCCCGTGACGGTGAGGACCAGAATGACCGTGCCCAGCCCCGGGGGCAGGAAGGCGGCCAGGATGACGAGCAGCGGCAGGCCGGGAAGGAGGAGGAAGACGTTGGTCAACAGTGAGAGTGCTTCATCGATGAATTTGCCGAAATAGGCTGATGCCAGGCCAACGAGGATTCCGATGAAGGTGGATGCGAACCCAACGGTAAGCCCTACGAGCAGGGAGCTTCGGGCGCCGTGGATGGTCAGGGCGAGCACGTCCTGGCCCTTGGCGGTGGTTCCGAGCCAGTGTTCGCTGTCTGGTTCCAGTGAGGCCATCCCGGTGATCCGGGAGGGGTCGTCCGGGAACAGTACCGGTGCGGCCAAGGCCAGGACGATGAAGACGAGCATGATGGCCATGCCGGTCATGGCCTTCTTGTTGGTGATGAGTCCGTGGATGAAACCGCGGTTGGTTTTGCGGGCAGCTTTTGCTTCAGTTGGCTGCTGGAGGATAACGCTGGTCATGGTCGGTCCCTTGGTTACGGGTACGCGCTGCTCAGTTGCTGCGCACGCGGGGGTCGAGGCGGACGTAGAGAATGTCCACCAGGAAGTTCGCCAGCAGCACGGCGGCGGTGATGGTCAGGAACAGGCCCTGCATAAGCGGGTAGTCGAGGCCTTGCACGGCGTTGAGGAGCTGGTAGCCGACGCCGGGGTAGGCGAAGACGACCTCGGTCAGGAGGGCGCCGCCGACGACGAAGCCCAAGCCCATGCCGAAGCTGGTCACCGAGGGCAGCATCGCGTTCCGGGCTGCGTAGCGGAGCATGATCCGTCCGGGGCGCAGGCCTTTGGCTTCGGCCATGGTGATGTAGTCCTCGGAGTTCGTGGCAATCATGGTGTTCCGCATGCCCAACATCCAGCCACCGATGGAGACCAGCACGATGGTCAGCGCCGGGAGCACGAGGTGGGCGGCGACGTCACCGATGAACTCCGCAGTGAACGCCGGCTCCAGGCCGTCGGTGAACGCGTGGCGGATGGGGAACCAGCCGAGCACGACGCCGAACAGGTACAGGGCGCCCATTGCCAGCCAGAAGTAGGGGAACGATCCAATGAAGACCAGCACGGGAGGCAGGGCCGAGTCGAGGGCGCTGCCGCGGCGCCAGGCTGCCAGGATGCCCAGCAGGTTGCCCACGACGGCGGCAATCACCAGCGCGGTCCCGCCAAGCAGGAGGGTCCAGCCGATTTGGGACGAGATGACTTCGGTAACGGGTGTGGGGAAGCGTGTAATCGATACCCCCATCTGTCCGGTGAGGATGTTCTGGAGGTAGCCGGCGTACTGCTCCCAGATGGGCCGGTTGTCCACGCCAAGCAGCTTGCGCAGGGCCTCGAGCTGTTCGGGCTGCATTCTGTCCTGGGAGCGGGCGAACATGCGTGATACGGGGTCCCCGGGCATGAAGCGGGGGAGCAGGAAATTCAGGGTGATGGATGCCCAGAAGGCGATCAGGTAGAAACCCAGTCGGCGCAGGATGAAGCGCACGGTTTCCCTCCAATTCGGGAGTGGTCAAGATTGTGGGTACGCCCGACGGCCGGCTGATGGCATGAGCCAGGCCGTCGGGCGTGTGGTGCCTTGAGGGCCAGATGGGCCTCAGGGGCGGGGACTACTTGCGCGGTTCCAGGCTGGTCAGCACCAGAACGGTGGTGGGTGCGCGAACCGAGAGGGTGGCGTACGGGTTGTCCTGCGTGGGCCAGCCGGTGAAGCGGGTGTCGTTGTATGCACCCCATTCCGGGCCGGAGAACAGCGGCACTACTGGTGCGACGTCGTTGTATTCTTCCTGTAGCTTGTTGGCAATATCCTTTTGCCTGGACTGGTCAGTCGCTGCAGCGAAGTCGCTCAGCAGGGCATCGGCTTTGGGGTCGCCGAAACGGTGGTAGTTGTCGGAGGCCTTGGTGCCCACCGGCTTCACCGATGCGGAGCCCATGGTGGTGTTGAAGTACTTGTACGGGCTGGGATCGTTGGCACTCCAGACGATGCCGGAGTCGAAATCACCCTTTTCGTAGCCTGCCACCACGGCAGCCCAGTCCGGGGAGTCCACCTTCGCGGTTACGCCGACCTCCGCCAGGTTCTGGGAGATCACGTTGGCCACGGAGAGCCAGTCGGACGAGGTAGCACCCACGGAAATCTTGAACTCGAACGGTTTGCCGTCCTTGAGCGTGCGCTTGCCGTCGGGGCCCTTGGGGTAGCCCGCCTTGTCCAGCAGGTCGTTTGCCTGCTGGACCTCGTGCTTGGTCCACGTGCAGTTGTCCTTGACCTGGGTGTTCTTCCAGGTCTCGTAGTTGCCGGAGAGGCCGGTGCAGTCGGCCGGCTGGGCGTAGCCGCTCATGCCGATCTTGGTGACCTGGTCCCGGTCCACGGCCATGCTCAGCGCCTTGCGGACATCAACATCGTTGAAGGGCGCCTTGGTGGTGTTGAGCTGCCAGTTGATCATGGCACCGGTCGGAGGGAACCAGTAGTGCCGGTGGTCCTTGTCCTTTGAGACGAAGGTCTTTTCGATGTTCGGGATGTACTGGGGCGCCCAGTCCACGTCGCCGTTGGCGGCGGCAAGGTTGGCGCCGTCGTTCCCGGCGAACGCGAGCATCTTGATGCCGGCAATCTTCTGCTTGTCCGGCTGCCAGTAGTTGGGGTTCTTCTTCAGCACGAAGGACTGGGCCTGGAAGTTGTCCACCTCGGTGTACGGTCCGGTGCCCACAGGTTTGGCGTTGGCGTCCTTTTCCGGATCGGCCAGCGCGGACCAGATGTGCTTGGGCAGGATGCTGAGCTGGCCTACGTCGTACAGGGCGGGGGACCAGGGCTTGTTGAAGTTGAAGGTGACCTTGTTGCCTTGTGCCGTCACGCCGTCGAGATACTCGTAGCCGCCCTTCAGCTTCTTCTGGAGCTCGAACGTGTACGCGACGTCGTCGGCAACGAAAGGCTGCCCGTCGGACCACTTCACACCATCACGTAGGGTGAACGTGATGGACTTACCATCGTCCGCGGCCTTCCAGTCGGTGGCCAGCCACGGCACCGAATTCCCCTTGGCCGGGTTGAAGACCAGGAGGGACTCGTAAATGGACTGCTGGACCATGGGGTTGACGGTCGGCGCGAACGGGTTGAAGTTCTGCACGAACGTGCCCATGTCTTCACGGGGAATGGTGAGGAATGCGCTGGCGTTGGCTGCGGCGTCGGTGCCGCCGGGCTTGTTGCCGGTGGCGGCGCAGCCGGTCAGCAGCATCGCGCCTACCGCCAGTCCGGCCGCGGCAATGCGGGCGGACTTGAGGAACCTGGTTTGTGTCATGATGGGGTTATCTCTTCCTGTCTTCATCAGCAAGGTGAAGGGTGGGTGGGGGTTTTGCTCTTCGACGTTGATTTCGCGGTCAGACCGAAGAGCGTTCTAACAGCGGACAGTCGACCAACTGCTGATTGGCAGTGATCGGCTGTCCGGCTGTAAGGGCGGCGAGCGTCTGGACTCCCAGAGCGCCCATCTTTTCGAACGGCAACGCAACAGTGGTCAGCTTGGGCCTGAGGTAGGCCGCGATGAGTTCCTGGTTGTCGAAGCCGATCACGGCGATGTCACCGGGGATGGCCAGGCCACGTTCCTTGATGGCGTCGTAAGCCCCCATGGCCATACGGTCATTGAGGCAAAACAGGGCGGTGGGCCGGTCCCTGGCCGGGTACCGGTCAAGGATCTGACAGGCAGCGTCGTAGCCTCCGTCTGCCGTCGCATACCCGGCCGCCACGAGCTCCGGATCAAGCTCCAGGCCGGCGTCGGCCAAGGCCTCCCGGACTCCCTGCAAACGCCCAACAGCTGCGGGGATGCGGGGGTCCAGGTTGATCACACCGATCTTGGTGTGGCCGGCCGTGAGGAGGCGTTCGACGGCGACCCGTCCGCCCGCGCGTTCGTCAGGGACGATTGAGGGCAGCTTCCCGTCCAGGTCGAAACAGTTGACGAGCACCGTGGGCACTTCGTGCGCGCTGCGGGGCACATGGACGCCACGGTGGTGGGTTGCGGCGTACAGCAGGCCTTCCACCCGCTGCTCCAGCAGCTTCTCCACAGCAGCATCCTCCATCCCCTGGTTGGGGCCGGCCGCATCACCCTGGTCCGATGGGGCGATCAGGAGGAACCGGCCGTCACTCCAGGCCTGGTCCTGGGCACCCTTGATGATGTCCACGGCGAAGGGGGCGGTGACGATCTCGGTGACGATCCCGTACCAATCGCTGCGCTGGGATGCCAGCGCCCTCGCCCCGGCATTTGGGCGGTAGCCCAAAGCCTGAACCGCCTCAGCGATGCGGACGCGGGTCTCCTCCGAGATGCTGGCGTCTTCACGGTTGTTCAGCACGAATGAAACAGCTGTCCGGGATACTCCGGCATGCTTGGCTACATCATTCATGGTGACGCCACGCTGCCGGGCGGTGCCGGGTTTGTCGGGGGAGGTGGTCTTCGCCATTGAATGCTCCAGAGGTCTTCATTGAACTGGGGTTGCCCGTGCTAATACGGAAGCAATTGGGTGAATCTATGGTTAGTAACTCGCGTTACTTTCGGGCTGTGATCTAAGTTACCCGCGTTACTAAACGGTGTCAAGACGTTTCTTCAGCCGCTGCTGTTAGGGGCGGTCCTTGAAGGACTCGACCTTCCCGGGGTCTCTTTCGATGACGGGGCCGAGGATGTCATCGATCCTCAGGAGCATTTCCTGGTCGAGTTTCACTCCTGCGGCACGGACGTTGTCCACGAGCTGCTCGGGCCGGGACGCTCCCACGATGGCCGCCGAGACGTTGGGGTTTTGCAGTACCCATGCAACCGCGAAAGCCGCCATGGACAGTCCAGTCTCTTCGGCCAGGGGCTTCAATTTCTGGACGCGGATGAGGATGTCCTCGCTTAGAAAGCGGTGGTCATTCTTCAGCTTGCCGTTATCGCCTCGGAAGCGGGAGCGTTCCGGGGCCGCCGCGCCGGGGGTGTATTTGCCGGTGAGGACGCCCTGGGCGAGCGGAGACCAGCAGATCTGGCCAATGCCCAGTTCCTCGCTCAGGGGAACGATCTCCGGTTCGATGACGCGCCACAGCATGGAATACTGCGGCTGGTTGGAGATGAGCTGGACCCCAAGGTCCCTGGCAAGGGCAACGCCGGAGCGGATCTCGTCCGCCGTCCACTCCGACACCCCGATATAGTGTGCCTTCCCCGCCCGGACAATATCGGCAAAAGCCTGCATGGTCTCTTCCAGTGGGGTCTCGTAGTCATACCTGTGCGCCTGGTAGAGATCCACGTAGTCAGTCCGGAGCCGGCGGAGCGACGAGTTAATGGACTCCCTGACGTGTTTGCGGGACAGGCCGCGGTCGTTCCGGCCATCCCCGGTAGGGAAGTAGGCCTTGGTAAATATCTCCACGCTTTCACGGCGTGTTCCCTTGAGCGCGACACCCAAAGCTTCCTCAGCCCGGGTTCCGGCATAGGCATCGGCAGTGTCGAAGGTGGTCGATGCCCAACTCCAGTGCCTGTTTGACGCATTCCGTCGCAGCGGCCTGGACGATCTGCTCGCCGTGGGTGACCCAGTTTCCGTAGGCGATTTCACTGATGTACAGGCCGGAGGTTCCCAGTTTGCGGTATTCCATTAGGCATCATCCTTTTCGAAGTTGGTGAGTTGGAGCACAGCGTCGGCTGTGCCGCCGGTGGAGTAGAGAGTGAGGGATGTTTGGGCTGGATCCGGGAAGATCAGTTCGGTCACCGAGACGAGCCCATCGTTCGCGAAGACCTCCACTGAGCAATGGTCGACGAAGATCTGCAGGGTGTAGTTGCCGTCCTTGGCCGCGGCAATGGGGGCGCGGCTGGTGGAGGCGAAGGCTTCGTGGAAGTCGGTGTCGCCGGAGTGGGTGCGGTCCACGATCAGGTCCCCGCCGCCGGGATGGATCCCGATCCGTGTCCCGACCGTCCCGTCAGTTGACCCTCTGACCACAAGCCCGAACTCCTCGGCGTCACCAGGGGAGAAGGTGACGTCAATAAGCTGTACCGCGGTGCCGCCCTCAACAGTTGCGGGGCCGTTCAGGGCCAGCCGCTGCTCGGGACCGGGTGTCGAAGTTGCCCTCGCTTCCGGTGCGGGGTGCTGCAGGAGCCGGGGATGCCCGTTCACGGAAACGAGGGACATGTCCCGGACCAGGCTCATGGGGCTGCGCCAGGGCGAGGTGGGGATTTGGTTGGCATATTGCCAGTTGTTCATCCAGCCGATCATCAGCTGCCGGCCGTCCGGGACGTTGCTGAACGAGACCGCGGCGTAGTAGTCCCGGCCCCAGTCCAGCCACTGGTAGTCGGGTACGCGCTCAGGGTCCTGCATCCCCTCGGTGAGGGTTGTCTCGGAACTGAACGTGACGCCGTCGAACTCTCCCACGAAGTACTGCCCTGCGGACCCGCCGTTGGGGCCCCCGGGGTTCATGTTCACCGTCAGGACCCATTTCATGGCTGAGGAGTCACCGTCCAGGGGCAGCACAAAAAGGTCCGGGCATTCCCAGATGCCTCCCGTGCCATTGGCGGGGCCGAAGGTGCTGAGATATTCCCAGCTCTTGAGGTCCTGTGAGCGGTAGAGCAGGACGGTGAAATCATGGGCCTCCACCGCCACCATGACCCAATAGCTGCCCGAAGGGCCGTCGTAGCGGAAGACCTTGGGGTCCCGGAATTCCGGCGAGTTCCGGGTCAGGACCGGGTTGCCGGCGTACTTCGTCCAGGAGCATCCGCCGTCCGTGCTCCACGCGAGGGACTGCGCCTGCGTGCCCTCGTGGAGGGAGCCCGGCTTGTACGCGCTGGTGTAGATGGCCACCAGGGGAGCCTTCCCGTCCGCGCCGAATCCACTGGTGTTTTCGGCGTCCACCACGATGCTGCCGGAGTAGATTTCCTCGTCGTCATCACAGGGAATCGCTACCGGTTGTTCCGTCCAGCTGACCAGGTCGGTAGAAGTCGCATGGCCCCAGGACATATTGGCGTGGACGTTTCCGAAGGGGTTGTTCTGGTAGTACAGGTGGTAGGTGCCCTCGTGGAAGACAAGCCCGTTCGGATCGTTGAGCCACGTGTCTTTGGCGGCGAAGTGCATTGCCGGCCTGTAGGTCTCAACGGTGGTGGTGACGCTGTTCATTGTTCTCTTTTCATGGCCGTGGCTGAGGTCCTCGGACCTGTGGAGCGGGCGTGTGTTGGCGTAAAGGGAGCGCCGCGAAATCAACTGGCTGCAATTGCGGGAGTCGGGGTGCTCTCAGGTTCATCGCGTGGGGTGAGCGCCTGGCGAAGCAATGCCTGAGTGGTTCCGTGCCCGGCTTTGGGAGGCGGTGTCCGCCATTGGATGCTCCAGAAGTCTGTGGTTTGCACTTACCTGTAGTAACTCGCGTTACCTTGGTGCGTGATCTAAGTTACCCGCGTTAGTTTGTTGGTGTCAAAGGTTTTCTAAACGTGTCCGCCGTCGCCCACTACGTGCAGGGGCTGCATCTGGATTGTGTTGGGCTGTCGGTCCAAGCAAAAGGTACAAACGAGTCCTCGAGAAGATGGACTCTGACACGATGTCAGCGCGGAGAATCAGAGGCATGACCGATATCTCGAAGCTCATGCCCATCGGCCACTTCTCCTCGCTCAGCAGGATCAGCGTCAGGATGTTGCGGCATTACGATGCGAACGGAGTCCTCGCTCCGGCTTTTGTCGATCAAGCCAATGGCTACCGCTGGTATTCCCACGACCAGCTCCGCGAGGCAAGCGAAATCCGTCGGCTAAGGGACGTGGGCTTCAGTGTGTCTGCCATAGGGGCGCTTCTTGCTGGCCGCGGGACCCCCGCATATACACAAGCCCTGTCCGCTCAGCGAGCTGCCCTTGCCGAGGAATCGTCAGCCGCCCTGCGACGGATAGCTCTCATTGAACGAATGCTGGATCAACAATTTCAGGAGGACGCCATGTCTGCCGTGTCTGCCCAACTCACTTATCTGCCCGAGCAAACCCTCATCTCGCTTCGCGGCCGGGTGCCCGATTACACTGCCGAGGGCGAACTGTGGGCCCGGTTCATGCCGGAGATCTCGGCCCAAGGGATCCGCATCACGGGCGCCGGCGGGTGCATTGAGCATGACGGTGAATACCGCGGGCATGACGTCGACGAGTCGGTCTTCCTTGAAGTAGCGCCCGATACGGAGGCCGCGGAGCCACTGAGCGTGCTGCACTTTCCAGCACGTCGCGTGGTGACCGCTACAGTCACCGGGCCGTACACGGATGCGATTCCCCGGGCCCATGCCGTGATAGCAGCGCATATCGCAGATAACGGATTGCGGCCCGCAAGGGAAGATCACGACCTTGCGACGCACCACTTCAACATTTATCGCAACGATCCGAGCCAAACGCCCGAAGCCGAGCTCGTGACCTCAGTGTTCATGCCTGTGGTGGACGCATTGTCAGATGTGAGACTCTGAGGGCCGCTAAGCGATCTGCGTGAGAGCGGGAAACGGGTTTTATCCAGTCTGATTTAACCCACCCGAGGGTGGTGCCGGGCTGGTATCTGCCGGATAAAAGCCCCGGAGTGCATTTTGATTACGCGCCATAACCCAGGCCGCTTCCCCGCCACCCCAGTGTGCTGGCGCGACGATTGCCTCGCGCAAAGCCGTAGCGATGTGGCCCGTCGAGCAGCCACTCCAGGATGAGCAGGGCCCGCTGCGCTCCGACGATGCCGAGGGCAGCGGCGAGGTCGCTCACTCGGTCGGATCGGCGTCCGGTTTCATCCAAAACGGCGAGTAGTGGTAACCGTCGGGGTCGTCGAACTGGCGCTGGTACATGAATGGGTAGTCGTCGGTGTCACCAATCCGCCCGCCGGCTGCGCCGGCGCGTTCCGTGAGCTCATCGACTGCCTCACGGCTGCCGAGGTCGAACGAGACCGTGACCTTCGAAGGAGTGTCGGTTCCGCCGACCAGCTCTTCGGCGCCCCCGACGCTCGCGTACATCTCTCGGCTGCCGAGCATGACGTACTGCTCGGGCGCGATCGCGAAGCATGAAACGTTGTGACCGGACATTTCTTGGTTGAAGGTCCAGCCCAGGGCGGTGTAGAAGGCGGTCGCGCGCTCGATATTTTCAACCGGGCAGGTGATGAAGAGGCTCATGTGGCTCATACTTGCGAAATGCAAGTCCGAGGTCAAGGTATCGGCCCACACGGACCACGATTTGCAGGAGGGTTGCAGAACGTTCAGAGGTACGGGCGGGATCTAGGGACCGAACCGTGAGTTGCCTTTCTGCGGCCGGTGGAGGCGCTGTTTGTCGATGCCCCATGGGCCGGCTAATCGAACGGGTCATTTGGGCACTCCTAAACCGCCTCCCGTGGCCTGACCGATTCGATGCAGGTGCTGGCCGCCCGCGCGCCGCAGGTCATCGACTATCGGCCCGGACGGCATCGGGAACGCCTTACGCCCCGTACCAAGCGTGGACACAGGCCACTCTCACAGCAGCAGCGTCTCGAGCTCTCCAAGTCGCCAGAACAGGTCGGGGAGGCCGTCCAATCCGTTGCGTACGGACTCGTGCGACAGCGCGAGGCCAGGGCCGGTGCTCGCCTCGGCGCCGGCAAGGCACCGGAGGATGTTCCACCTCGTGTGCCCCAACCAGCCACCGATCATGAACACGAACCAGCTTGGCCCCGGTGGCGGCAGCACTCCACCTCCCGCGACATAGCCGTCGAGAACGGAGCGGAAAATGGCGGGCTTGATGTCCTCCAAGCCGGGTCCCTTTGCGAGGCTCAGCGCGGTCGAGCCAAGTTCACTGGACAGGTCGAGCATCCCCGAGAGCTCCCAATCGAGTAACACCGGCCGGCCCTCCCGAGCGAGCAGATTCCACGGTTGAATGTCCCGATGGGTCAGCACGACCGGGCCTGGCCGTTCGCAGGTGTCGACGAAGTGGGCAATCGCGAGGAATGTCTCGACGCGAGAGGCGAACTCGTCGGCCCAAGGCTGTCCGGTTTCCTTCGCCCGCGCGGCGAGCTCGGACCAGTCATGTGACGTCGGGTCCTCGATCGATGCATTCGTCCATGGGACGCCGAGCGCATGGATGCGAGCGAGGATCTCGCCGATCTCAAACGCGTACGCCGCCGACACGGGCGCTTCGGGCACCTTTTCGCCTTCGACCCAGCGGTGCACGAGCGTGTTGTAGCTGGCCGAGATTGGCTCTGGCATCGGAATGCCGGCAGCGAAGGCCGCCCATTCAAACCTGAACACGTCCTCGACGCGATAGGGCCAGCGGCGGTCGACGAGGTTCAGTTCCTTTATTGCGAACGACCCTTGATCGGTGTCGAGCCGGTACATCCGGTTGGCGAATCCGCCGTGCACGCGAATCATCGGCCCTGTCGGGGCGCCGGGATGCGAAAGGTTCACCCACCCATTCTAGGAACTGGCGCTTCATAGAGGCACCGGGCGTTCCCGGCAATGCCTGCTGATGGGATCCCCTTGCGGGCGCCTTCCGGGGATTGGGCCGACCGCTGTTTGCGCGGCATGCCTCGTGCCAATGGCTAGGCTGGCTGACTGACATCGGTCGCCTGGGGTTAGACGTCGTAGTGATTCTCCCGGGCGGCCCACAAAACGTGGGTTTCCGGCGGGTGCAGTTATTGCATCCGCCGGAAACTTCGAGCCCGGGCGGGCAGTTCGCCTAATCGGCGGTGGGCACCAGAACGATGTCGAAGCGGGTCCGGGCCCAGGTGCGATCCCCAAGGTGGCGACCGTCAGGAGTTGGGGTTCCGGCCTCCTGCTGAACGAAGTCCTTGATGAGGGACTCCTTCACTCCGAACACGGTGTCGTATTTCAGCAGCTCGTCCCCGCGGACGAAAATGTGGGTGACCAGCGTCCTCAGGCCGGGTTTGGTGACCATGAAGTGCAGGTGGGAAGCGCGCATGGGAGAGCGGCCCACAGCTGCAAGCATCCCTCCTACCGGGCCGTCGTGAGGAATGGGGTAGGGCGTGGGGGTCAGTCCCCAAAAGCGGTAGTTCCCGTCTTCGTCGCTGTAGAGATGTGCCCGGCCGGATACGCGCTGGTCGTCGTACTGCACATCGTAGAAGCCGTCTTCGTCTGCTTCCCATACTTCGATGCGGGCGTTGGGCACGGGCTTTCCCTCCGTGTCCCTTACGCTTCCCTCGATCCAGCAAGGCTCGCCGGGTGCGGCACCGGCGATATCTCCGCCGTTCTCGATGCGAGGCGCGTCGTCAACGAAAAAGGGGCCGAAAACGGTGGCTTCGGTCGCGTCCCCGTGGGCTTCGTTGTTGACGTTGATGGTCTGCATCGATGCTCCGAAGACGTCTGAGAGCAGGATGAATTCCTGCCGGCGGTCATCGGTAATGTGGCCGACGGCAGTGAGGAACTCGATGGCTTTGTTCCATTCAGCTTCTGTGAGCCGGACTTCGCGGATGAAGTTGTGCAGATGAATTACGAGTGACTGCATTAGTTGCTTCAACCGCGGGTCCTGGCAGTCGTCGAAGGAGCGCAGCACGTTGCGGACAAGCTGTGCCTCAACGTCTTGTTGTGCCTGCGACACGTACTGGCTACCCCGGATGCTCTCGGTTTCAGGGACGCGGGTTTGCTGGGACATTGTCATTTCCTCGCTGTTGTTCGTGATGTCGAGTATGCGCGCAGGGACTCAGAGTTGCGATGCCTCGTCGAGCAGCTGGAGATCCTTGGTGCTCAACTGGATCTGCATTGATTCAACGAGGGGTGGGAGTTGGTCGGTGGTGCGGGCGCTGGCGATGGGTGCCGCGACCCCGTTCTGCGCGGCGAGCCACGCCAGCGAGATAGAAGCGGGCTGGGTGGAGTGCCTTTCCGCGACGCTCTTTACCGCGTCGATGACTTTGCGGCCATGGGCGTTGAGGTACTTTGCCGCGTCCGGGGCGCGGGGGCTTGCGATCTCCTCGCCGTCGTCGTATTTTCCTGTCAGGAATCCGTGGGCGAGGGAGTAGTAGGGGACGACGGCGAGGCCGTGCGTGCGTGCCAGGGGAAGGATATCGGCTTCAATTCCTCGTTCGACGAGGTTGTATTGGGGTTCGACGACGACCGGCTGGTGAAAGCCTTCACGGATGGTGATGTCCAGCCATTCTTTGATTCGTTCGGCTGTGTAGTTCGAGATTCCGATCGAGCGGATCTTTCCTAGGTCGACGAGTTCCGACATGGCCGCGATGCTCTCGACGAGGGGCGTTGTGGGGTCGTCGAAGTGTGCGTAGTAGATGTCAACGGCATCGATGTCGAGTCGGGTCAGCGAGGCGTCGATGGCTGCCCGGATCGTCTCGGGAGCCATGCCGGCGAATTGCGGGTGGTGGCTTACCTTGGTGGCGATGACGAGGTCGTCCCGGTCGGATCTGCCGGCCAGCCATTTGCCAATGATCGTTTCCGACTCTCCGCCGGTGTTGCCCTCGGCCCAGAACGAGTATGAGTCGGCGGTGTCCAGGAAGTTGCCGCCACCTTGTACGTAGGCGTCCAGGACTTGGTGCGACGTCTCGGTGTCAGCCGTCCAGCCAAAGACGTTCGTGCCGAGTGCCAGGGGTGATACGGCGATTCCTGGGGCGATGGTCCGGTTGACGACCAAGGTCTGCCTCCTAGTTTGTTTGGCAATGTGTGGGACGGGCCGGAGCAGGACCCTCCTGTGGTGAACCCATGAGCAAGGGTCCTGCTCCACGTGGCTCCGCGAGTGACTGCCCTCCAATGCTGGGAGGGCGTAGTCCTTCAGGGTTAGACGGTTGGGTTGGCGCTCGGCGGCTTGCCGGCCCATGCTGCATGCAGGATGCCCCGCACGTCGTCGTAGGTGATGGGGCGGGGGTTCCCGTAGGAGCGGCTTGTCACTTCTTCGGCGATACGGTCGATGTCTTCTTCCTTCATGCCCAGCTCGGCCAGGGACCGGGGGGCATTCAGTTCCCCAGCGATCTGCCACAGCCTCTCGGCAGGATCGGCCGCGCCGCCGAGCGCCCGTGACAAGGCAGCAGTCGCTTCAGGAGCGGCGGGCTGGTTGAAGGCAAGGGCGTGGGGGAGGACGACGGTGTGCGTTTGAGCGTGCGGCAGGTTCAGGGTTCCGCCGAGTGCATGGCAGAGCTTGTGGTGCAGCGACATCGTGGTGGCTCCCAGGCAGGCACCGCACAGCCAGGATCCATAGAGAGCGTTGCTGCGGGCGTCTGGGTCCGAGGGGTTTGCGACGATGGCGGGCAGCGCCGTGGCGAGGGCCCTGACGCCTTCTTCGGCCATCAGCGAGATGATTGGCGTTGCGTCCGGGGCGTAGAGGGCTTCCACGGCGTGGGCGATGGCGTTGATGCCGCTGGTCACCGACATGGAGGCTGGCAGTGTCGCTGTGAGCTCGGGATCGTAAACGACGCTGCGGGGCAGTACTCGTGGGTCTTTTCCGGTTTCCTTGCGCCCGTTAGTCGTCAGTCCCCACACAGGGGTCATTTCTGAGCCGGCGTACGTGGTGGGCACGGCAACGATGGGGAGTCCGTGCTTAAGGGCGATTGCTTTGCCGAGTCCGATCGCAGAACCGCCGCCGACGGCGACGCAGCCGTCGGCCCCGACCCGGGATGCTTCGTCGCTGGCCCGCTGGGCGACCTCATTGGGGACGTGCATGACAGCTTCCGGGAGAACGCCAACGCAGCGGTCGCCTAGTGCCTGGGCCACTCGGTGGCCGGTGTCTTCCTGTTCGGGAGAGCAGAGGACCAGTACGCGCTTTAGTCCGATCTGGTCGAGTTCCTCCGGCAGTGTCGAGAGGGAGTTGACACCGAAGCGCACGCGCATCGGGAGGGCTTCGTATACGAATTGGTGGGTCATCAGTTGGGACTCCTTTGGAGGTTGTTTCCCGCGTAACGGTTCATTTCACGCGGGGCTTCTCTAGTGCGGGGAACGGTCAGCGGGAACCGGCGCGGCGCTTGTTATAGATATCGAACGCGACGGCAAGCATCAGGACCAGGCCCTTGACGACGGACTGAACCGACTGGTCGATTCCCATGAGCTGCATTCCGTTGCTCATCACGGCCATGATGAGACCACCAGCCATGGCTCCGACGACTTTCCCGACGCCACCGGTAACGGCCGCACCGCCGATGAACGCTGCAGCGATGGCGTCGAGTTCGAACATGTTGCCGGCGCCAGGCTGTGCACCGTTGGAGCGGGAGGAGTAGACGATACCGGCCACGGCGGAGAGGAAGCCCATGTTCACGAAGATCCAGAAATTGACGCTGCGGACCTTGACGCCGGACAGGGCTGCGGCGACGCGGTTGCCGCCGATGGCGTAGACCTGACGGCCGAAGACGCTTCGCTGCATGATGACGCTGTAAACCATGATGAGGATGGCCAGCATGATCAACACGACCGGCATGCCGCGGGCGATGGCCAGCTGCCAGGCGAAGACCATGACTGCGATGGCGATCACAAGGATTTTGGCGATAAACAACGGAAATGACGGGACGACCTGGTTGTAACCGATCAGGGTCTTGCGGGTCCGGTACTGGTTGGAGGCGTAGCCGATCACGGCGATGGCGAAGATGAGGAGTGTGAAGACGTCATATCCGGCGCCCCCCAGGAGGCCGTTGAGGAAGCCCGAAGCGATCTGGCCGTAGTCAGCGGGGAAGGGGGAGAGGGAGACGTTGTTGAGAACGACCAGTGTCAGGCCGCGGAAGAGGAGCATGCCTGCGAGGGTGACGATGAACGCTGGGATGCCGACGTAGGCGACCCAGTAACCGTGCCAGGCTCCTATCGCCAGACCTGTGGCGAGGGCGGCCGCGACGCCGACCCACCACGGTTGGCCGTGCTGGATCACGACGGTCGCCGAAACCGCGCCGGTCAGGGCGACGACGGAACCCACAGACAGATCGATGTGCCCTGCAATGATCACGATGACCATGCCGATCGCCAGGATCAGGATGTAGGAGTATTGCAGGACGATGTTGGTAATGTTTCCGGGTCCCAGCGAGGCGCCGCCGGTGAGTGCGGCGAACAGGGCCACGATCGCCACGAGCGCGACATAGATGCCGCTGGTACGCAGATTACGGGTGAACAGCTCTCGGATTTCGCTGGTTCCGGTATTGACCACAGCTGCTGCGGCAGGCGCATCTTTCCTTTGAGATCCCCGGGGGGCTGTCACTGTCATGCTGTGAGTTCCTTCTCTTTGGTCATGAGTGTCATGAGGCGTTCCTCGGAGGCTTCGGCCTTTGGCAGTTGTCCGGTGATCCGGCCTGCGGAAAGCGCGTAAATGCGGTCGCAGGTGCCGAGCAGTTCGAGCAGGTCCGAGGAGATGACCACGACTGCCTTCCCGGCGTCCACGAAGCTGTTGATGAGGGTGTAGATTTCGTATTTTGCTCCGACATCGATGCCGCGGGTGGGTTCGTCCAGGATCAGTACCTCGGGGTCCGTGAGCAACCACTTTGAGAGCACGACTTTCTGCTGGTTCCCGCCGGAGAGTTTGCCGACGATCGATTTCACGTTAGGGGCTTTGATGTTCATCGACTTCATCGCGAACTCGGCGGCGCGGGCTTCCTCGTGGTGGTTGACGAATCCCCAACTCGCCAGTTTGCCCAATGCTGCGGCTGAAATGTTGCGGGCGATGTCATCGATGAGGTTAAGGCCGAAGGCTTTGCGGTCTTCGGTGGCGTAGGCGATCCGTGCTTCGATGGCCGCCGCGACGGATCGGGTTTGGATCTCCTTGCCGTGCATGAAGATTTTGCCTGAGGTGTACCGTCCGTAGGAGCGGCCGAACAGGCTCATCATCAATTCGGTGCGGCCGGCGCCCATGAGCCCGGCAATGCCGATGACCTCTCCGGCGCGGACTTCAAAGCTCGCCCCATCGACGACCAGGCGGTCCTGCGTGGAGTGCTTGACCGTCCAGTCCTCCACACGGAGAACGACCTCTCCCGGGTTCGAATCACGGTCGGGGTAGAACGCTTCGAGATCCCGGCCGACCATACCGCGGATAATGCGGTCGACGTTGACGTCGGGATCCGCCATGTCCAGGGTTTCCACGGTCTTCCCGTCCCGGATGACGGTGGTGTGGTCGGCAATCGCTTCAATCTCATTGAGTTTGTGCGAAATGATGATCGAGGTGATGCCGCGGCCGCGAAGCGCCCGGACCAGATCAAGCAGGTGGGCGGAGTCATTGTCATTGAGCGCAGCGGTCGGCTCGTCGAGGATGAGCAGCTGCACTTCCTTGGACAGAGCCTTTGCGATTTCGACCAGCTGCTGCTTGCCAACGCCCAGCTGACCCACAGGGGTGGTCGGCTCTTCCCGCAGACCGACGGAGGCGAGGAGTTGGGCCGCCTCGGCGTTCGTCTTGTGCCAGTCGATCAGTCCTGAAGCTCCACGGCGCTCATTGCCCAGAAAAATGTTCTCGGCGATCGACAGGTCAGGCACAAGGGCCAGTTCCTGATGGATGATTACGATGCCGGCATGCTCCGAATCCCGGATGCCGGAGAAGGAACACGTTTGGCCCTTGAACAGGATGTCGCCGCCATAGCTTCCGGCGGGGTAGACGCCGGAGAGAATCTTCATGAGGGTGGACTTCCCTGCACCGTTCTCGCCGCAGATGGCGTGGACCTCTCCGCGTTCCACGGCCAGTGAAACGCCGGACAGTGCTTTAACGCCGGGGAAGGTCTTGGTGATTGATTGCATTTCCAGGATGTGGTCGGCCATTGGCACGCCGTCCTATCGGTCTTGTAGGGGAGAAGGGGACCGGGAGGGGCACTGTGCGCCCCTCCCGGAGGCACTTACTTGAGGCGGCCGGCTGTGACCTGTTCAGGGGTGTAGTAGCCGGAATCGATCAGGGCGGTCTTAATGTTGTCCTTGTAGATCGGCTGGATCGGTACGAGGAACGACGGGACGATCTTGGACCCGTTGTCGTACGACTTGGTGTCGTTGATCTCAGGGTCTTTTCCGGCCAGTAGGTCCTGAGCTGCTTTTACAGCCTGGGCGGCCAAGGCGCGGGTGTCCTTGAACACAGTTGAGAACTGGACATTGTCATCGATGAACTTCACCGAGGCCACCTCGGCGTCCTGACCGGTGGTGACAGGCATCGGTTTGGGCTGTGACGACAGCGTCGGTCCGTAGCCGGCGTTCCGAAGTGCCGTGATGACGCCGCGGGCGATGTTGTCGTTGGGGGTGAGGACACCATCCAGCTTGGCGCCGCCGCCGTTGTAGCCGGCGGTCAGGAGGTTGTCCATGCGCTCCTGCGCCTTTTGCTGTGACCAGTTTTCGGTGGCCACCTGTGAGAGCTTGTTCTGCCCCGACTTCACCACGAGTGTGCCGTTGTCGATGTACTTTTGCAGAACAGACATGCCGCCGTTGAAGACGAAGGTTGCGTTGTTGTCATCCAGCGATCCGCCGAAGAGCTCGATATTGAAAGGCCCCTTTGCCGACCCTTCGGAACCGTCCTTATTGAGCACACCCAGCCCAATCAGCAGCGACGTGGCCTGTTGAGCCCCGACCTTGAAGTTGTCGAACGTGACGTAGACATTCACGTTGGGGCTGTTTCGAACAAACCGGTCGTAAGAAACGATCGGAATTTTCGAGCCGGCCGCCTGCTGCAGCTGAGGGGCCAACGCTGTTCCATCGAGCGGAGCCAGGATCAACAGGTTCGCACCCTTGGTCATCATCTGGTCCACCTGACGCTGCTGGGTGGGGATGTCATTGTTCGCGTACTGAAGGTCAACCTGGTAGCCGGCCTTTTCAAGACCGTCCTTGATGGCCTTTCCGTCCGTGATCCACCGCTCTTCGTCTTGGCTGGGCAGTGATACGCCGATTCGGGTGTCAGCGGGGGCCTTGGGAGCGCTGGCCGCGCCAGCGCCACCACCGGCCCCGGCCCCCGCGCAACCAGCAAGTACCAGTGACGTCACTGCCGTTGCAGCGAACAAGAAGATCTTTTTAAACACCGTTCTCCTCCTTTGGAGAGCCGCGTGACGCTAGGGCGCCAGTTCTGCGTCGGCATGACCGCCGCGCCTGAAAATTAGATGTGATTGCGAGCACTTGGTGCCGTACAATGGACACCATGTTCGCACAGTACCAGCTAAGAAGGCTAGTGGTGTTCCAAATTACATTCGTAGGCACCACGCTTTGGACTATGCGGCGCACCTGTTCCGGGTGGCCGTCACTGGCCCAGGTGGTCATATGCAGCACATCTGCGCGAAGGTAGTTATGCGGATGCTAGAGGCCCCAATGGGTCAGGAAAGAGGCGGTTGGTGAACACCATTCAGCTTTTAAAGAAGGCCAGCCAGGTAATCGATGAATTGGCCAGGATTGGCCATTCAACGCCGGCGGAACTGGCCAAGGTCGTGTCCGAACCCCGGCCCACCGTGTACAGGATCGTCGCTGCGCTGGAGCAGGAAAAACTCGTGCGGCCCACCGGTGACGGCAAGCTTGAGCTGGGCACCGGAATACTCAAGCTGGGGGACGCAGCGGCCGACGCACTTGTGGATCGTGCAGAGCTGCGCGAACAGCTCCGCTGGATCCGAGGGCAGTTGGGCATGAGCGCCTATTTTTGTGTCCCGCGTGAGAACGGAGCGGTCTGCCTGGACCAGATCCAGGGCGCCGACGTCGACCTGCACGATTTGGCGCCCGGGCGCACCTTTCCGCTCCACGCCGGGGCCGCATCGCAGGCGCTGCTGGCCTTTGGGGCCCAGGAGTTCCGGGAGGGCGTGTTCGCTTCGGCGCCTTATCCCGGTATCGCTTCCCGTACGCCGCTGACAGGTGAGCAGTTGAGGGGAAGGGTTGAACAGACCATCGAGCGTGGATGGAGCGTCGAGGACAGTGAGGTCATCGAAGGGGTCGCTTCAATCGCTGTTCCGGTATTCCGGCAGGATGGCAGCCTGCTGGGTGCTCTATCGGTCGCAGGACTCCGCGGCAATGTCCTGGGCCACGAGGATGCGGCACGAGGGATTCTGAACAAAGCAGCCCATGCGATCGCTTCCTCCATGTCCCAGGAAGACCCGAACGACGGGAAGGAATTACCCCGCATCGAGCCCCCCGAGGGATCGGAGCGGGACTCTCCCCGCGCTCCGGCCGTCATCGCAAAGGCAAGCGCGCTGATGTCAGCCCTGGCCGAAGAACGCATTGCAACTTCAACCCGGCTGACCGAGCTGCTCGAAGAACCCCCCAGCTCCATTTACCGAATGTTGGCCACCTTGGCGGAAGCCGGCTGGGTGGAGCAGATTGGCCATCGCGGCGCTTACCGGGTGGGAAGCAAGCTGCTGGCGCTGTCGGGCGAGCTCACCCGACGTCTGGATATCCGCCGGGCTGCCGCTCCCATCATGCACGAAATCCACGCCAAAACAGGGGAGACGACCTTCTTGTGCATTCGACGCGGCACCAGGGCGGTCTGCATTGAGCGCATCGACGGCATCAGGGTCAATAGCCGGGTCCTCAAACTGGGGGAGTCGCTTCCCCTGCATGTCGGCGCCGCGCCGCGGGCACTGCTGGCGTTCGAAGACCGCGCCGCGTGGGACGAATATGCCGCAATCGTCGCCAGCAGCGGCGAACCCTGGCGAGACGTCCGGTCCCGTTCAGAGTTCTACTCCGGGCTGGAGCACATCCGGGACCAGGGCTTCGTGATCAGTGACAACAACGTCACTCCGGGCATCGCCGCCATCGGAGCCCCCATCTTCGACCACCGCGGCGAGGTTGCGGCTTCCCTGTCCATCAGCGGACTCCGGGAGGGCATGCTTAACCGGCCTGAGGGCGAAGAGCCCATCGTCGACCTCCTCCTGCGGGGAACCAGGGCTTTGTCGGACTATCTCGGGGCACCGCCCACAGCATCAAAGAAAGACGCGGATGTGTCACACGTCATAGCTTGACCCGCGGCCCCCTACGTGAAATGCTGTGGACATGTTGTCCACTAGGTGACACTGAATACTCAATCTTATTGATCCGCGGAGCACCGCTGCCCGCCCCATCAAAGCCACCAAACGCACCGATCAGGTGCTCAGTCGAAGGAGCCAATGCGTTGAAACCGATTGTCGTAGGACTTCTGGGAATCACACACCCACACGCATCTGCCCGGGTCCGTGCCCTGCGCGAAATTGAAGGGGTGGAAGTGGTTGCGGCCGCGGACGACGACCCGCGGCTGCAGTACTTCACCGATAAGTACGGCATGGAGCCCCGCAACATTGAGGCTCTGCTTCAGGACGAGCGCATCAACGCGATCATGGTTCACTCCAAGAGCAAGGACATGGTCCCCCACGCGGTGCGCGCACTGGCCGCGGGCAAGTCCGTTGTCGTCGAAAAGCCGGGCGGGGGCACAGTGGAGGATCTCATTCAGCTGGCCGAGGCCGAATCCGAGGCCGCTCCCGGGCTGGTGGTTCAGGTCGGCTACAACGTCCGACTCGCCCAATCCATCGCAGAAGCCAAGGAACTCATCGACGCCGGGGTCATCGGCGAGGTGGTTTCCGTCTCCGCCCGCGGCGCTGCCCTCGTCGGCGAGCACCTGACCGCCCACCTGAACCAGCCCGCGGACATGGGAGGCGCACTGTGGATCATCGGGTGCCACATGCTTGACTCCCTGGTGCACATGTTCGGCGCACCCGATTCGGTCAATGCCCGCGTCCACAAATCCGGCCGGCTGTCCGACGAGTCGAGCCGGGAAGATTCCGCAGCCGTCCTGCTCAACTACCCGGACAAGTCCGTGACCTTCAGCTTCGACGGACACGACCACCTTGAGTGGTTCGAGAGCTCCCGCATCTCCGTGTACGGGACCGGCGGGATGCTGGAGATCGGCATTCTGCCTCAAAAGCTGCGCGTCTACGTGGACCAGGACCGGGCCGGCTGGCGCGCCGGCTGGACCGAGTGGACCCAGAGCTACTTCACTCCACCTTTCGCCCGCACCGAACTGAACAAGTTCTCCGAACTGCCTGAACTGGAAAACATCAGCAACTTCCACCCGGAAATGCGCGGCTGGGTCGACAGCATCCGCACCGGCGCCCCGGTAGTCGCTCCGGTCGCCGACGCGCTGGCTGTCGCACGGATTGTCGACGCCTGCTATCGCTCAGAGAAGGAACAGGGAGCATCCATGGAGGTCGAGACTGCATGACCAACGAAACGAACAACCCCCCGCAGCTGATAGCCACCTGCTGGGTGAGCGCCGGGGATACCGCCCCCGGACGCCCGGACGAAACCAGCCCTATCCCGATTCAGGAGCGCATCAACCTCATAGCGCAGACCGGGTGGTCAGGCATCGGTCTGGTACATCATGATCTGCTGCAGGCACGCCGGACCATCGGCTACGCCGAGCTGGGGCGTATGATCCGTGAGGCAGGGATCGGCATCATCGAAGTCGAATTCCTGAACGGCTGGTGGGCCACGGGAGCCGAGCGGGCCGAATCCGATATCCAGCGCGCGGAGCTGTTCGAGGCCGCCAAGGCCCTCGGTGCCCGGCACATCAAGGTCGGCGCCGGCATGACGGACAGCCCCCTGCCGCTGTCGACAATGGCCAGCGCGTTCTCCGACCTGGCGGACGAAGCCGCTGAATCCGGTGTCCGGCTCGCCCTCGAAGCGACACCCTTCTCACACCTGCGCACGGCGCAGGAAGCGGTCAAAGTCGTGACCAGCTCCGACAGCCCGGCTGCGGGACTCATGATTGATATCTGGCACACCCACAGGTCCGGCCTCTCCCACGACGACCTCTGGGACGTCGTGCCCATGGACCGCGTCTTCGCCGTTGAGATCGACGATGGTTACAAGGACGTCGTTGGCACAATCTTCGAAGACACCATCAACAACCGCGCCTACTGCGGTGAGGGCGACTTCGAAACCCGTACATTCATCCAACGAACACTCCAAGCCGGGTACAAGGGCCCCTGGGGTGTGGAGATCATCTCCGCCGAACACCGCAGCCTCCCCGTTGCCGAGGGCCTCAAGCGGGCTTACGAGACCGCCATGAACTGCTTTACGAGCACTGTAAACGCACGTTGACCAGCATCGTGCATGGGTCGCCGTGCACGGACCAGCTCTAACCGCGTCGGTGTAAAACCGATTCCCACCTCTGAAAGACCACACCATGTCTAATGACCAGCGCCTGCGTCTGGCCCTTTTCGGCTCCGGCCGCATTGGGCAGGTACACGCACGCAACATCGCAGCCCACCCGAACATCGATCTCGTCCTGATCGCAGACCCCTTCATTGAAGGGGCACGCCGTTTGGCGGAAAGCACCGGCGCGCGCGCTGTGCAGGACCCCGAAGAAGTCTTTGCCGACACCAGCCTGGACGGGGTCATCATTGGTTCGCCCACCAGCACCCACGTGGACCTCATTTCCCGCTCGGTTGACCGTGGCCTCGCCGTGCTCTGCGAAAAGCCCATCGACCTGGACATTGACACCGTCCTTGCATGCCGCGAACAGATAAAAGACTCCACCGTCCCCATCATGCTCGGATTCAACCGGCGCTTCGATCCCTCGTTCGCTGCTGTGCGGGCCAGGGTGGAAGCAGGAGAAATTGGCAAGCTGGAACAGCTGACCATCACCAGCCGCGACCCCGAGCCGGCCCCGCGCGACTACATCGCCGGATCTGGCGGCATCTTCAGGGACATGACAATCCACGATCTGGATATGGCCCGTTCCTTTGTCCCGAACATCGTCGAAGTGTCCGCAGTGGCCTCCAACGTCTTCAGCAAAGACATCGAAGAGCTTAACGACTTCGATTCCGCCGTAGTGACTCTTCGCGGCAGCGAAGGAGAGCTCATCACCATCACGAATTCCCGCCACTGCGCCTTCGGCTACGACCAGCGGCTGGAAGCGTTCGGGCCGGACGGCATGCTTTCCGCGGCCAACGTCGCCCCCACGACTGTCCGCAGATCCGGCGCAAAAGGCACAGAAGAAGCAGATGCCTATTTGCCCTTCTTCCTCGAACGCTACCCGCAGGCCTACTACGCAGAACTGGATGCGTTCGCGAACTCCATCCGGACCGGAGCACCCGCCTCGCCGAGTTTCGCTGACGGAGTATCAGCCCTGATCCTGGCGAACGCAGCAGCGGAATCCGCCATCACAGGCAAGACCGTGAGCGTCGTCGAGCTCTAACACCCCAAGATTGGGGGTTCGCGCCGCGGATGCGAACCCCCAAATGAACGCCACATTATTTAGTTGCACCGCCTGTGGCTGCCCGCCCTCACCGGCGAATATTGCCGCAACAGGCAGCCCCCGGATCAAGGAAAACATGGCAACCGGTAAATGGGCCTGGACTGTCAGCGAAGGCGACGTCGTCACATGGGCCGACCAACAGCAGCGCCTCCACGGAACTGTCGTGGAAGCTGCACCCGAGCTAGGTGTCGTATGGATCATCGACACCGTCTACGGGGAACGGCACATGATCATGATGCAGGATCTTCTTCCTGAATCCCCGGCTGCCCGCGGATTCGCGGTGCCGCTGTCTCAGTTCCAGGCGCGTAAAGGGCTAACAGGCAGCTGAGCATCCGGGGTCGCTCGGCACCTTCCCGCAATGAGAAGCACCACGAGAAAGAAACGAACCCCAGTGAAAGTCTTTAGCTCCCCGGCCGTCAAAAAGGCCCTCGACGAAGTCATCGATCTGTTCCAGCAGGAAACGGCAGTCGAGGTTAGGGCTGTCTTCGAGCCAACCAGCCAGCTGCTTGGACGCATAGAAGCTCGTGAACCGTTCGACGTGATGATCGCAGTCAGCGGTTCGTTCGCATCCTTGGGCCCGATAATCGACGGCAGCACACTGACATCTGTAGCTCGTGCAGGCATCGGTGTCGCCGTCAAAGACGACGCTCCAGCCCCTGACATTTCGACGGCGGAGTCCTTCATCAAGACCATCCGCGGAGCGAAGTCTGTAGCCTACTCCGGCACCGGGGCCAGCGGGGCGTACTTCGAGACTCTCTTGGAAGACCTGGGCCTGAACGAAGAAGTGGGCTCCCGTGCCACCGTCGTCAAAAAGGGTTACGTTGCCGAAGCCGTAGTTGACGGCACCGCGGATATAGCCATCCAGCAGCTCAGCGAACTGCTGTTCGTACCCCAGGCCCACATCGTCGGTCCCCTGCCATCCGAGTTGCAGCACTACACAGAATTCTCCGCGGCAGTCAGCGCCAGTTCCACAAGGCCAGCGGAGGCGGAGTCATTTGTGTCCTTCCTCTCCTCCCACGCAGCACAAGCCAAATACCTGCAAACGATGCTCGAACTGCCAACGGTCCCCGCCAAATAAGGCGCGCGTTCGGACGCCGCTGCCGACCCGTCCTCTTCTCCACCAGGGCAACAAACGGGACAAAAGCCATTAATCAAACATTGTGTACGACGCCGTGCGCACCCCTATTGGCAAGTTCGGCTCGGGCCTCGCGGCCGTCCGGCCGGATGACCTTGCGGCGCACGTGATCAGGGAATCGTTGCAGCGTGCACCGGGACTCGATGTGGACCGGATCGATGAGTTCCGCAACGCGAACGCGGGCGAGGAGAACCGGAACGTCGCGCGGATGGGCACGCTGTTGGCCGGGCTGCCGGTCTCGATCCTGTGCACGGTGAACCGGGTCTGCGGCCCTTCGCTGGATGCCGCGATCATCCCTTCCCGCCAGGCCCGGGGACATGACCCTGCCTCGCATAACCTTTCCGCTGCCGCCTGGGATGAGGGGTTCTACGATAACCTGGTCGCCCCTGTCCCCGGGACCGACCTGGTCCCGGGCGAGGGCATCGGCCAGCCCACCCTGGTGTCCAACTACCTCACCGAGGAACAGAACATCACCCTCCACACGGAGAACGGGATGCTCGGCATGGGCCTGGAAGCCAAGGGCGGGGAGATCGACGAGGACCTGATCAACGCCGGCAAGATCCCCGTCACTGAACTGCCCGGCGCGTCCTACTTCCACCACGCGGACTCGTTCGTGATCATGCGCGGCGGCCACCGGGACATCTGCGTCCTGGGTGCTTTCCAGGTCTCCGCCACCGGGGACCTGGCGAACTGGCACACCGGGGCACCCGGGGCGATTCCCGCCGTCGGCGGTGCCATGGACTTGGCTACCGGCGCCAAGGACGTCTTCGTGATGATGACCCTCCTGACCCGCGAAGGTGCTTCCAAGATCGTGGACGCCTGCACCTACCCGGTCACCGGCGTCGGCTGCGTCACCCGGGTCTACACGGACAAGGGAGTGTTCCTCACCGGCCCGGACGGCGTCAGCGTCCGGGAGACCTTCGGCTGCACCCTCGAGGAACTCCAAGGGCTGGTGCCCGTCCCCCTCAAGGCCGCCGTGTAGCCGAAGAAGCTGCTTGGAGAGGACCAGTTTTCTTCTTTGAGCATGACTTAGCCGTCGGGCCTTTGACAGCGGCGATTGCCCGTCAACGGGGTGTGGTCTAGAAATTGAATTCTTCGTGGTGGAGTTGCCTGCGTGGCAGGCCTGCCTGGATTAATCCCGCTGTCGCGGCGGTGGAGAATCTTTGGGACGCGCAGATGTAGACGTCACGGGAGGTGAGGTCCGGGACCATCTGCCGGAGGCTGTGGGCCGTTACCGCGTTCCGTGGGTCTGAGGATCGTCCGGTCAGAAAGATCAGTTGGGCGCCCCGCTGGTGGGCAATGTGTTCGAGTTCGTCGCGGAACAGTATCTCCTCTGGTGAGGTCGCACGGTAGAGCAGGGTCAGCGCGCTTCCGGGGACGGGCAGCGTTTCAAAGAGCGCCCGCATGGGCGTGATGCCTACACCGCCGCCGATCAGGAGGACTCCGCGTCCTCGGCGCCGGTCGTTCGTCATGGCACCATACGGGCCGGCGGCGAGGACCATCGTGCCGGGCCTCACGGCATGGATCAGGCTGGTGCCGTCGCCTACCGCTTTGACGGTTATCCGCAGGAATTGGGGGTGGGGTGGCGCTGACAATGAGAACGGGTGGGACGATAACAACAAGTTTCCGGTCAGGAACCGCCAACGGAAGAATTGTCCGGATTCGGCCTGGAGTTCCTCGAGGTGGCGGCCGCGAAGGATGACGCTGGCAACGCCTGCTCCCTCGTGGACAACGTGATCTACCCGAAGCCGGTGCCGCCACATTTGCGTCAGCGGGGCGATAACCCGGTACCGGAGCACCAAGCCGAAGCTGAAGGTGTACAGCAGGCTCCACCCGACCTGCACAAAGGGCAACCCGGCCAGGTCTGGGCCGGCCAGTTCGTGGGAAAAGGACAGCGCGATCGCCAGGTAGGTCAGCAGATGTAGGAAGTGCCAAGTCTCGTACCTCAGCTTGCGGCGCACGCTCCGTGCAGAAATATAGCCAACGGACAGGAACAGCAGTGTTCCGGCTGCGGCAGCAACCAGGCCCGGCATATGGAGAACGTTCACGGTGGCGGTCCACAACGGAATGCGTTGAACTGTTGACCACGCTACTGTTGCGGCGATGCCGTGAATGAGTATGAGCGCGATGATTGCCCTGCCGCCCAAACCATGCCAACGGGAGAGCCGGTCAGCACCAACGCCTCGTTCCAGCGCAGGTGCGCGTGACATTAGCGCCACCATGACGGTTACACCGTAGCCGGCAAGCAAACCGGACGTGTGGGCAAGGAGGGGAAGGTTGAACTGCACCGGGTGGGGAGCCTTGATGACCGCCAGGGCCACGACGGCGCACGCACCTGCCATGATCAGCCACAGCGCCAGGGCCGGAGATATGCTCAGCTTGACTTCCCCTGCAGGAGCGCCGGGCCGGGCAGATCCGGAATGGTCGGCTGCTGCAGTCATTGTCTTCCTTCTTCTTATTGCGGCCCACGGGCGTTGTTGAGTCTTGGATAGCTCTGAGTAGTCCTATTACCTATCGCCTTCCCCGGTTGTCGCCACGTGGTGTCGTTCCCCGGACAGGTCCGGGCTCTACCTGTTGGTTAGGGCCAGCCACAGCAGCGGCGCCGCGGGTAACGGCGCCTGCCATTACTGCGGGCTGGACGGGAGAAACGGCGGGCCCGTTCATGCCCAGTTGCACACCAACGATGATGGCAGCGGCCACGACTGCGGCGGACAATACCTTCTGAAACCAAGCCCACGTGAGAGCGTGATCCCCGGTCGGACGCCCCGCGGCGATGCGTTGGGGGCCAGCTGGCGCGGTCGTAGTCATCGTGCGGGCGTTTCCCGCATGGAGGCTAAAGCAGCGTTGAAGTGCTGACGGCTCGCAGGCGGTGGGACAGGGGCGCGGCAGACAGTGATCATCGTCGTCCTTAGGTAGGGGAGGGCCAGCCGGAGACCTCGAGCGGCTGGGCCCAACCCGTAACTTGGTCGCTGTTTACATGCGACTTGAGGTGGTCAACAGGTGTGGGCGGACGCCGCTGGGCAGCGTCCGCCCGAGGAGTCAAGGCCCTATCAGTGGCCGCCGGTTTCGGTGGCGGTGATGGTGAAGTTGGTGTCGAGTTTGACGGTGGCGTGGGTGTTATCGGATTTGGTGATGTGGGCTTCGTAGGCGGCGGATCCGTCATCCTCGGTGGTCATTGAGTCGATCGTGGCGCCGGCGTTGGCTGCCAGGACGGCGGCTTTGACCTTGTCAGCGGTGTCACCGGTGAGGGCAGTTTCGTTGCCGTCGTGGCCGTGACCGCGTCCACCGCCGGGGCCGCCGGTTTCGGTGGCGGTGATGGTGAAGTTGGTGTCGAGTTTGACGGTGGCGTGGGTGTTATCGGATTTGGTGATGTGGGCTTCGTAGGCGGCGGATCCGTCATCCTCGGTGGTCATTGAGTCGATCGTGGCGCCGGCGTTGGCTGCCAGGACGGCGGCTTTGACCTTGTCAGCGGTGTCACCGGTGAGGGCAGTTTCGTTGCCATGGCCGGTGCTGGCCCGGCCAGTGGTGGATGGGCTTGGCGCTGTGGTGGCAGCGTTTGCGGGCAGGGCGGCCGCCGTGAGGGCTCCGCCTCCGATCAAGGCACCGACGAGGCTGGCGCCTGCCGCGATTTTCCGGACGTTGTTCACAGTTTTCTCCTTGAATGTTCCACTCCGGATTTCGAAGTTGTTCCTATCCTGTGGGGGTGCGCTGTCGGTGCCCTTTCGCGCTGCTGTGGAGATACTGTGAGTGTTGAGGGATCCGGCCTGGAATTCCAGAAATCATGTCTTCGGCTCGCTGGATCACCCTCGCCAAGTGGCACATCAGGATGGCCTTCATGTGTGTGGAGTCCGGTCCGGCATCCTCGTTGAGCGCCAGGACCTGCGGTGGGCCGGACTCAGCACTCAGCAACGTGCCCCTTGACGACCCCGGACCGTCGGCAGAGAGTGGCACATGTGAGGCGTGAGGCTCTTCGGGAGTATCTGGCGAGTGCGCTGTGGGCGCTGCCTTCATGCGCCGTCGTGCTCGCGCTCATCGCGGGGGCGAGCCTTTCCTCTGTGCAAATCGACAAGACGTCGCCTCTTGCCGTCCTCCTCTTTCAGGGGACATCCGATGACGCCCGGAACCTGCTCGTGAGCATCGCCAGCACGATGGTCACGGTCATCGCCCTCGTCCTGGGACTTACCGTGGTGGCCCTGCAATTGGCATCGACGCAGTTCAGCCCCCGGCTCCTGCGGAATTTCCTCCGCGACATCCCCAACCAGTTGACCCTGAGCGCCTTCGTCGCGACCTTCGCGTACAGCACGGCGGGGCTTTATACGGTCGGCATCGCTGGCGGCCAACGCATCGAGGAATACCCCCGTCTCGCCGTGAGCGGCGCGCTGATGCTGCTGTTCGTGAGTATGGTCATGCTCGTGTTCTTCGTCCACCACCTATCGCATTCGATCCAGGTGGGCCAAGTCATGAAGGGCGTCGAGGCGGCGACGCTGAAGGTGATCGAGCAGTCATTCGTCCACGGCGACCCTGGCCTCCCCATGCCGGACGTGCCGCCCGGCGCCACCGCCCTAACGGCACCGGAATCGGGATACGTCCAGGCCTTCCATGTCGGGCCCTTCGTCAGTGCACTCGCGGAGCGGGGCCTTGAGGCGCGGATGGTGCCCATGGTGGGACGGCATGTGGTTGCCGGAGCACCCATCGCCTGGGTCTGGGACGCCACGGACCGCAGCCGGAGACCATTTACGCCCGACGCCCCCGCCCAGCTTCGGCGTGCACTCGTGCAGAGTGTACGGATCGGTTACGAACGGACCCTTGAGCAGGACGTCGCGTTCGGGATCCGACAGCTCGCGGACGTCGCGTCCAAGGCGCTCTCGCCTGCTATTAATGACCCGTACACAGCGAACCAGGCAGTCGACCATCTGGGCACGATCCTCGCGGCGCTTACGCTCAGGGAGCATGGCCCGCGAGCAGTGACAGACGCCCAAGGCACGATAAGGCGCCATATCCCCGCCCGCGATTTCGCCTATCTCCTCGATTTGGCCCTCGGACAGGTGCGGCGTTACGGATCGAACGAACCACGTGTCGTCCGGGCCTTGCTTCGGGTATGCCGTGATCTCGCCTGGTTTGGAGACGCCGCTCACCGCGCAGTCTTGCGGCAGTCCGTGCAAACCCTCATGAGCGACGTAGCCCGGCTCGTGGCGCAGCCAGCCGATCGCGACCCCCTGCTTGAGGAGGGCGCAGCGGTCCTTGACTTACTAAACAAGACGGAGGGCACTCCGGGCACATCCTAACTCTGTCATCCTCCCCGCCGCAGAGAGGGCCGGAAAGCGGAGGCAGCGAGTGGTGAACTGGACATGCAAAAACAATTCGGCGGCAGCCCTTCATAGCATCAGCGCCTTGAGTTTGGGGGCCCCTGAGACTGAGATTGCGATCGCTGCCGACGGCTTAGGGCCTGGAGTGGTTCCCGCTGTTCCTAGATTGGTTCGGATCACATTGTCGCGGAGACTACCTCCCGGAGCGGGACTCCCAAGGGGTAGGGTGTGCCGTAGCCGACGAAGGAGCCATGATGAGCTACAAATATCGAACTGTGCGGGTTCGCGGTACCGAGATGGTTGGAACCATTGCAAGGAAGCACGGGGGTGCGGCTGAAATCTACGAAACGTCCAAAGACTTGAGCACATCAGTAGTTCCGGTGTTTTTCGAGGCAACGGGCGAGATCCGTTTCTTTGACAGGTCAGTACTGGAGGACGTGGTGGCACCGTCCACATAGCCCTCCGGCAGGGTCCGTAGCGAAGCTGCCCCGCGTTGGCCGCCTGGTGTCAAAGACCTATTTACTACCCTCCTGGAGGTCCCATTCCCTCAGCAAGCTTTCCCGGGCAAGGGCGTAGCGGCCGGTCTTGAAGTAGTTTCCGTGCGTGGCCACCAGTGCCTGATACGAGTCGGGCTCTATCTCGAGGGCAACGCCGTCCAGCGCGTTCGCTTCCGGGGTGTCGTGCGGATAGGCGTAGACGGGGAAGCCGAGGTAGTCCGTCCGTCGCCATACATTCAGCCACACTCCAGGACCGGTTGCGCCGCCGCCCAGGAGGCCCGCGAGTTGGCCATCGGACGGGACGGGCGGCGTTGGGAGAAAACGGCCCTTCCACGGATCGCTCCGGAAATATCGTGGTCCCTGTACACCCGGAGTCCCAAGGACGGCCGGTCCCCACAGGTCGGGGAAGAATCTGCCGAAATATGGGCGCAGCTGGACACCGAAAGTGAGCAATCTGATCCTGGACAAAAGGTCGCTGACCCTGTCCTTGGCCGCGTCGGCATCCGTGCCCCTTGGCCCGGCCTCGAGCTCCCTGTGCTGGGCCATGGCGGCCAGGTGATATATCGCGGCTATGCCCAGGACGGCTCCCAGGCTGTGCGTAGCCAAAAGAATGCGGCGCGAGGGCTGCACTTGATCGAGCACTGCCGGGTCGTCCACCTTCTTCTGGTCGGTGAGCCATTGGAGCATCCGGTTGGCAAGTTCGGGCACCACTCGTTCGGAGTAGCAAGCGGGGCCAAAAGGGTGGCCGGCCCTTGGCAGCCAAGCCACCAGATCCCAAAGCAGCCCGAGCGGCCTGCCTGTTCCCACGACGGCGCTCGAAATTGCGACCCCTACTATCAACACCCCCGCGGCTGTCAGGGCGCTCGTGGCCACCCAAGTGCCGGCCGGGGAGACTGCGTTCCAGAACCACAGGCGCCGGAGCCACTCATGGCCTGTGCCGTTCTCATGGAGGATGGTCAACGCAAGGACCAGGAGGACGCCCGCGAGGGTGGCCCCTGCTGCCAGCTCTACCACCCGCTCACCGCGTTGCAGCAGGGCGCTTCTGCGGCGGACGGCCATTATTTCTGACGTGTAGGGCAGTTCGCTGTCAGCGATCGGAGGAGTGGTGATTCCTTCACCGATCCAGAGGTTGCCCAGCATGAGCGTGCCCAGGATGACCACGGCTGCAAGGACCAGGAGCACCATGACTCCACCCGCTGCCCAATAAAGGAAGGGGATTGAAAGGGCAGACGCATCGTCGTTGAGCAGGGTGCGGAAGAGAGGATGGGTGCTGTCCCGTTGCCAAAGGAGGGCGCCGGCCTGCAGCCAGTTGCCGACACCCACGACGATGGCGCTCGAGTAGAAGGCTGCGAGCAGAAGGCTGAGGTACATTATTACGCCGGGAGCCAGGCCATGCCATGCTTCTGCCTGCCGACCCAGCGGCCGCACCGGCGCCCTGTCACGCTGGTTCATGAGGGATACCGCCACAGCCAGCAGGCAGGCCGCGCATATTCCGAAGGCAGCGCTTACGGACATTGGTGCAAAATTCCACTGGCCAATAATGATGAGCATGCCGATGAGGGCAATACACCACAACAGGGTTCCCCAGACGACGGCGGCATTCGGGGCCAGGCGCATAAGGAATCCCGAGGTCGCGAGTATCGCCAGGAGGGCAACGAGCACTGTCGGCACCAGCTGGGCCACCGTGAAGGGGGCTGCCTGCCCGGCAGTGGTAGCGCGGCAGACCACTACCACCGTGCAAAGGTAGACGGCGAAGCTGGAAAGAAGAAGGATCATGGCCCAGCCCATGCGGGAAAACCCGGCTCCAAGGGGTGCACGGACGCTCTCTGACCCCCAGTACATGACGGAGCCGGCAACGACTACAAGGAGCAGGCACGTTACCGCCACTAAAGTCGTGGCAATGCCGGCGTCGTCCTTCGACGCCTCCCTGAGATCGGCGGCGAGAAGGAAGGTTACGAGCAGGACGCTGGCGGCAATGTGTGCCACTCCTGTCGGCGAGTTGACGCGCCGGATCCACAACCGCGGTGCAGCGAGGACCGGCGTGCGCCGCAGCCCGTTTTCCATCGTGCGGCGTTCCCGCTTCTTTGGAACAGGAGAATGGCCCTGGACTCGCTTTTGATCCGTAAACCGGGTCCGATAACGAACATCACTGGACAGGCTGATGGCGGCCAGGAGTGCAATGGCGACGATCGGAAAAGTTGACACGGCTGCAAGACGTTGGCCCCGCGTCAAGCTCCTAAGACCATCGAACCAGTGCGGCATGGCATCGCACATCTGCAGGTGCCCGTCCGCGGTGACGCGAAAGCACTGAACGGCGATGAAGTCCATGGCAGTAGTGGCGATGGCAGTTGCCAGCAAGAGCGTCAGCAGCAGACTGAACAGACGTACGAGTGCCGCACCTGTTCCGGGGTCGACTCCGTCACCGCGTCTATCATCGGCTTTGAGAACACGTGCCCAGTAGGCGGCGTTTGCGAAACCGAAGGGGGCAATCAAAAACCATCCAACGTTATAAAGTGCCCGGACGCTCTTACCAAGAAACCCGTTCGGCGCGAAGCGGTCCAGCTTGCCCCAACTGTATGCCTCAAGCTGTGTTCTCGAATCCGGCGACGAGGACGCATCTGCGGGGGACTGCCTCACCTTGTAAAAACCGGCCAACTTGTCAACGAGCCTGATTCCGTCGTGGTCCGCCGGCCCTACGTCTGCAGGCTCGACTCCCAGCATCTCGTAAGGTGGGGTATTCCGGACTCCATGGACGCGAAGCTCGAGAATTTCCAATGCTGAGGACATGGCCCCTCCCCGGTGACTCTCCCTGGCACTCAGCTGACGCTGGTCGATGTGTGGGTGAGGGTGTCGTCAACAAATGCGACTTTGGCTATGTATTGCTGATAGAGCCGGACGGCATCTTCGAGATGAAGACGGCCAAAAGCCAACGCTCCCGCGAGACCTTCCAATTCCGCATTGCACGCCTCCGCGGCACTGACACGGGAGGCGAGCTCATGGGAGTTGGACAGACCCGTCGACACAGCCGCGGTCAGGGAACAAAGTACGGCGAGCAGGCAAAGGATGCGCCATACTGTCGAGTCGTCGTCCAGCGACAGCAGAGCCTGGACGCCCTCTGTGAACTTAGTACCCCCTGCAGCGGGCCCAACGGTCAGTGCTGCGGCCAGGGCGCTCCCTATGACACTCATGTTGATAAGCCTGTTCCTCCGGGGCCGGGCCTGGCGCAGAAAGGTTCTGATATTCGCGCGGCGCTGTTCAATGAGCTCGGAAAGCTGCTGACGGGTTGCTGGGTCTTCCTTCATGGCATCCTCCGCACCGACCTTGGAATGAGCGAACCTATTTCGGCAATACCGCAGAATCTTGTGCACGTTGGGAAAGCGGCCGGGTTGCTGCTGCGATCAGGACACCAGGATTTGTACACTTTGGCTCCTCAGTGAGCCCGGACTTTGACTGCGTCCCATGCAGATGAAACGGCGTTTGCTTCTTTACTTGCTGTTCCGTAGCGGGATCGCGCGGACCTGAGGGTGAGGCCTGCGAACGAGCTGAAGGTTGCATTGGGCCGTAGCCTGGGATCAGCGAGGGTGTCGTACCAGATCTGTCCGGGCGCTTCCCATGCGTTGCCTCCAATGCCGGTGGCCACGAGATAGAACGCGCGGTTCGGGATTCCGGAGTTGGTGTGGACGCCACCATTGTCGGTGGTCGTCCGGACGTAGCCGTCCATCGTGGCAGGCTGGTGGTCGTACTGGTTGGCGGTACCGGGAGCCTTCATGGAACGGAGGGCGGGGGACAGCAGCGGACCGACGATATCAGCGCCGATAAGCCAGTCCGCTTGTTGGGCGGACTGGCCGAGGTGATACTGCTTGACCAGGACGCCGAAAACATCCGAGCACGATTCGTTCAGTGCACCGGACTGGCCGGAGTAGGTCAGGTTTGCTTCGTGTTGGGTCACGCCGTGGGTGAGCTCATGCCCGACCACGTCGGTGCCTCTGGTGGTGTCTGTGAGCGTCTTGCCGTCGCCGTCGCCGAAAAACATGTGGCCGGCTCCGTCGTAAAAGGCGTTGTCGTAGTTCGTGCCGAAGTGAACCAATCCCTCCAGCGGCATGCCTTGGTCATCGATCGAGTCCCTGTGGAAGATGTCCCAGTAGAGGGCGTACGTGTAACCGAAATTGTCATAGGCCTGGTTCACGGAATGGTCGGCGTCCGGTGGATCTCCTTCGGAGCGCACGAGCCTCCCCGGAACCTGGTCATTGGAATGTGCCTGGTCGTAGATTCTGCGGGTGGGGGCACCCCCCGCCGTCGTGCGCCCAACCGCCGTGGGGTGCTGGAGGGTGCGGGCTGCGATCTCGGCCCTGGCGACCCGAAGTCCTTGATCGATGGCCAGCGTAGACAATAGCGAGTCCCTGTGGGCAGCGTCCGCGCCGCGGGCCAGTTCGATCAGTAGGTCCGGGGGAAGGATGCAGGCAAGGGAGTGGCGGCTCGCGGCACGTGGCGATCCCTGCGCTGTGCGTGCGGACATGATGATCTCCTTACTGACGGTTTCTTGGCACCTGAGGTTCCCGGAGCCGGCGCCTGGATGGGAGGACCAGCTGGGCTAGGGCGTGACGGATGAGAACACGACGTCGGTCCGGTTGGATGTATTCGCGTCATTGGCCCGTATGGACAGCGACGCAAATGATGAGCCCGCGGTTGCCAGCCCGGCGTAGTCGCCAATGAAGAACCCGCGGGCGGAGGGTGCCGTCATCATGTCGGACGGGCCGTGCACATGGGTATCGCCACCGAGCGCAAGAGTGCCCACTGTGGAGGACCTGAACCAGTAGTCCGTGGGAAGGCTGGATGTGTTTCCCGCGGCTAGGTTGCGGAAGTCATAGTAGGCAATTCCAACTTTGCCGCCGGCAACGCGGACGCTCGGGGTGAAGGCGGGGACTCCCCGTGGAGAGTTGGCTTGTGTGGGCGCGCTCCAGGTCCGGCCGCCGTCGGTCGACGTGGAGATCGCGACTTCGTCGTAGTGGCCGCCGTTGAACCGGGAGTCCTGCCACACGACATAGAGCTGGCCGGTGGCCGGGTCGACAGCGGGCTCTGGGATTATGTCTCCGGTCCGAACGGCCGCGCCGGTGTTGGGGTCGGTAACACCCGCTGTGTTGAGCTTTGCGATGACTTGCGGTGCCGTCCAGCTCGCGCCACCGTCTACGGACGTGGTGAAGGCCACGTTGAGCCCGTGCAGCTGGTCCACACCGTTAGCGCCTGTGCCCAGGATGAGGTCAAAGAAGTTGTAAAGCGTTCCACTCGGTCCAACAACTATTTGGTTACCGATGGTCTGCTGCTTGTTGGTCGTGGGCACGATAACCTTCGGGGTACTCCACGTGACGCCTGAGTCCGTCGTTTTAGAGAAGAACGTCGGTCCTGTGAAGGCGGACGCATGGGCCGTGCTTCGCGGGTTATCGTTCGGTGAAACGAGCCGGTCCCACACCGCGTAGGCGGTGCCCGCAACCAAGGGGTCAGCAGTGACGGACTCCTTGTCATTGAAGAACTGGGGCGATCCCAGGTCTTCAATCAGGGTCTTCGGCGCAGTCCACGTTGCTCCGCCGTTGCGTGACGTCGAAGCGAGGACCGCGTTGTCGTAACCGACACCTTGGAACGAGATTGATACCGAGTACGCCGTACCATCCGGGCCTATAGAGACCCAAGGATCCGACGCCCGGTTGTAGCGGGAAGGGCCGCCCGGGGCGCACGCGGAGAACGGCTGGGCGGTCTCTTTCCAGGTGGTTCCGCCGTTCGTCGAGTAGCCGGCCACGAGCCCGCGGGCGCCGCCGTCAGACCATCTGTCCTGCTGCCACACGCCGATGACCTTATTAGGGTGGGCCGGATCGACAGATACCCACGGCTCCACCTCGGCGTTCAGGTAGTTCACGGCGCCGGGAGCGGAGCCGAACCCGCAGGCCGAGAACGGACTGGCCCCACTTGCCACGGACAGCGGGCTGATTGTCGTGGCAGAGGCGCCGGACATGTTGAGCATGAGGGCGGCCGGAAATATAGCGGTCAGCGCGGCCCGACGTAAGCGTTTGGCAGTCATTGGTTTCTCCTCAATGTGGGTGGGCCAGGGAGAACGATCCCCCATGCACCGGTAAATTAGGGGATCTCCGGTTCACATGCACGAACGTTGACAGCAGCGGCAGGGTCGCTCGCGTGCGGTTGGCGCCTCGTGTTGCTGCTGTGCGCTTGGGGCTCCATGCGGGCCTGCCAGCGGCTGAACTCCGGGGTACGTTCCGGGAATCCCTGGAGGACGCGGAGCACAAGTCCGCTGACAGACGGGTGTCCTGGTGATTCCTTGCCGGCGGAAGGGCGGAGTACCTGTTCTCTTGTGCATCCATCGTTTTCCCCGCTCCGGGGCTCGTTGTTAGGCTGCAGCTGCGGGGGACGGTCTTTACCTATGGTGAGGACCATCGGCGGGCATGATTTCTACTGACGGAACCTTAGGTTCGGGAGAGCCTTTCAAGCTAGTGCCCTTTGGCCCTGTTCAAGAACGGGGTCAACCACATAGCCGGATATCCAATCCAGTGACCGCTGCCCGGACGATCAGCTGTAGGGGGCTACGGCCGATCCGAAGCCCATCGAGAGGCATCGGCCCGGGACCGCGCCGGCGAGTGCCAAGGCGGGCTCATCATGGGACTGCTTCCCTCCAGTCCGGTGTCGAACAGGACCCACCCGACGCGGATCAGCGCCAGCCGAGTTGTGGAGCCACGTCCTTCAGGATCGACTCAATGACGTGGGCGTTGTAGTCCACACCAAGCTGGTTGGGGACAGTGAGGAGCAGGGTGTCCGCCGCGGCGATGGCCTCGTCTTTGGCCAACATGGCGGCCAGCTCGTCAGGGGCGCCAGCGTAGGAGCGGCCAAAGATTGCCCGGGTCTTCTCGTCAATGTTCCCGATCTGGTCGGAGCTTTGACGGTCACGGCCAAAGTATCGCCAGTCGAGGTCGTTCGTCAGGGCGAAGATGCTGCGGCTGACCGAGACGCGCGCTTCCCGTTCGTGCCCGGCCTCCTTCCAGGCCTGCCGGTACAGTTCGATCTGCTCGGCCTGCTGGACATGGAAGGGCTTGCCGCTCTCGTCGTCTTTGAGCGTGGAACTCTGCAGGTTCATGCCCAGCTTCGCGGCCCACACCGCCGTTGCGTTCGAGCCGGAACCCCACCAAATACGGTCCCGCAGTCCCTCCGAGTAGGGCTCAATGCGCAGCAACCCAGGAGGATTGGGGAACATCGGGCGGGGGCTCGGCGCCGCGAAGCCCTTCCCGGTGAGAACCTCGAGCAGGCGCTCAGTATGCCGGCGGCCCATGTCCGCATCCGATTCCCCTTCCTTCGGGGCGAAACCGAAGTAGCGCCACCCATCGATGACCTGCTCGGGTGAACCTCGGCTGATGCCAAGCTGCAACCGGCCGCCGGAAATCAGGTCGGCCGCGCCCGCGTCCTCCGCCATGTAGAGCGGATTCTCGTAACGCATGTCGATCACGCCGGTACCAATGTCAATGCGGTTTGTGCGTGCCCCGATCGCGGCCAGCAGCGGGAACGGGGAAGCATATTGCTGGGCGAAGTGGTGGACACGGAAGTACGCGCCGTCCGCTCCCAGTTCCTCTGCCGCGACGGCCAAGTCGATGGCCTGCAATAACGCGTCCGACGCGCTGCGTGTGCCGGACTCCGGGTGGTCGGTCCAATGGCCAAAGGACAAGAATCCGATACTCTTCACACCGAAAGCCAACATAGTGGTGCACGATCCTATTCCGCCGGGCACCGGCGGCCACGCAGATCCTGGCTCAACCCGTCACCCGTACTCCGCCCACCGCGCCCGTCCACGGTGTATCTGCGGGCCCCGGCAAGGACAGGTGCGCGGAGACATAGCCTTCCTGGAGCGTGATCACCTGTGACGTTGCCCCCGGGCAGTCCACAGTGAGCTCGACGGGCCAGAGGGTGACCTTGGGATTCTCCTGCCGGATGAAGATCTTGGCGTTGGACCCGCCAACGCAGGCTGCCGTCACCGTGTATCGGCCAGCCGCAGGCACCTCCTCGGTTGTGCCAAAACCCCGGGCCGGGCCGTCAAGTGGCCCTTCCTGAAAGAGCAGGACCGGCCCGGGCACCGACTTAAGGAGTCCGTCCAGTTCCTGGTAGTTCCGCACCTCCCGTTCAAGGACCAGCGGGTTCGGCGTTGGGGTGGCGGCCTGCGTTCCCCCAAGGAGTCCGGGTACGGGGGTACCGGGTTCGGCGGGCGTCCTGTTGGCCTGGTCCGGGTAGTCATAGGCACACCCCGCCGCTGCTGCCAGTGGGACCAGCAGGCACAGGGACAGAACCAGTCGATGCCGGACGGCGTTCATGGCCACAATTCCATGGTGGTCGTGGCCGCCGCCTGGGGCAACCATGCCGGATGGAACGGGCAGTCCAAAAAATGCTACTCAACTACTAATTTTGTACAGCGGTTCTCCAGGTATTCGCATGCATGTCGCTTGCCGTTCAGTCCGCATGGTGAGACTCGGGCGGTGACTTCACCATGTAAGGCCCACGAGGCTGAAAGTGTTTTCCTGTCCCCTTCCCGCCGCGGATTCCTTGCCGCTGCGCTGGCCGGTGCCGCCGTGACCCTGGCACCCCTATCCTTTGCCGCGGCCGATACCGGCACCAGCAGGACCAAGACGATCACCGGGCACCTCGATCCGGGTGCCGCTGATTTCGTGTACCTGCCGGTTGAGGTACCCGCCGGCGTGAACAAGATCAGCGTTTCGTACAGCTACAGCAAACCCTCGGTTACTCCGGGACTCCTGTCCAACGCCTGCGACATCGGAATCTTCGACGAAAAGGGCACCGACCTTGCCGGAAAGGGATTCCGCGGCTGGTCCGGCGGCTTCCGTACCGAGTTCTTCATCAGCGCTGCCGAAGCCACGCCAGGGTATCTGCCTGGACCCGTGGGCAAAGGCACCTGGAATATCGCGCTTGGCCCCTACCAGGTGGCCGAACAGGGCATGGACTACACCGTCAACGTCACCCTCGGCTACGGCCCTGACGGCACCCCTTTCCGTCCCCAGTACCCGGCCACGCAGGTAAACGGACGCGGCCCGGGTTGGTACCGCGGAGACGCCCATCTGCACACCATCTACTCCGATGGCAAGCGCACCCCGGCGGAAGTTGCTGCTGGAGCGAGGGCAGCGAAACTCGACTTCATGATCAGCACCGACCACAACACGCCTGCTTCCCACGGAGCCTGGGGACCCCTGGCCGGCGACGACCTGCTCATCCTCACCGGCGAGGAAGTCACCACGCGCAACGGCCACTACCTCGCGCTGGGCATCGAACCAGGGGACTGGATCGACTGGCGCTACCGCGCCCGTGACAAGGGCTTCGAGCAGGAGGCCCAGCGCATCCACGCCTCCGGCGGCCTGGTAGTCCCCGCGCACCCGTATTGCCCCTATGTCGCCTGCCGCTGGAAGTTCGGCTACGACGATGCGGACGCCGTCGAAGTCTGGACCGGACCGTGGACTGTGGACGACGAATATGCCATCAACACGTGGGACTCCATGCTCGCCCATTCGGTGCGCACCGGCGGACGCTGGGTCCCGGCCATGGGCAACAGCGACGCGCACAGCGAGCCGCAGGTCATCGGCGTGCCACACAACGTGGTCAACGCCCAGGCCCTTTCCCACGATGCCATCCTTGACGGCATCCGCAACGGGCACAGTTGGATTGCAGAGTCCGCCAACATCTCCCTGGACTTTGGCGTTTCCGCGGGAGGCCGTAAGGCAGGCATAGGGGAGAGGCTCGACGTTAAGGCCGATGCGCCCGTGACGGTCCGTGTGGATGTCAGCGGAGTCCCTAATGGCGTCATCCGGATCATCACCGACGAGGGACAGACGCAGCAAGTGGCGCTCCCGGCCTCCGGCCAGGGCACGCACACCTGGGTCACTACAGCGCAGCTTTCCGCTTATGTCAGGGCAGAAGTGCGCCATCCGATGGCTGACGGAACCGCCAGCAACGGCACCAACATGGGCGCGGCACTCTTGCTGGGCCCCATGGCTGCGTTGACCAACCCGATCTTCCTCGGGCCCAAATAACCTTGCCGGAGCAGGTGCACTTGCAAAGGGTCGCTACGTCCTGACTGGCGCCATGCCAGCGGGTCTGGCCTGGGCAGTTTCAGCACTGCGTCCGGCGTGGGCTGATCTCCGCCGTCGGGCTTTTGCAAGGGACACCAACAACGTCAGTATGGTGCCCGTCCAAGCAAACCAGGTGAGGAACACCAGACCGATTGCCACTAAGGGGTGCATGGCCACAGCTTAGGACGGCACGACGGGGAGACGTGGGTGAAACTCCGCACCGGTGGGGCGGGAATTCTTGCGGCGCACGGTCACGGCGACTTCCCGTACCTTTGGTGTTCATGCCGCCCAGCTGGGGCTGAAGGTGCCGATCAACGGGCCCTGAGCGCCACAGTCCGGGCATGATGGAAGGCGGCCAGTGCCACGGCGCTGGCCGCCAACCGAAGGCTATGGATTCGGTACCACCGCGCCAGCAAGGGACCACGCTGGTCCTCTGGGAGCGGATGGGGGCTGAAAAACAGCCGGGGATTGAGATACCGAAGGATGTAGGCGGTTGCGGCCGCGCCTGCCGCGGAACTCGCGGCGCCCACGATCAGTGACACTCTGGCGGACGGGCGGTCCCACCCCACAATGAGTGCGCCGATGGCCGCAGGTGCATTGAGCGGCGCAACCGGTGCATAGTACCGGCCCGGGCTGCCTGCCCCGAAAGGGGAGCGGGAGAGTTCGCTGCTGGCCTCGGCACCGGCCACGCGATGGGGAACCTTGACGAGAAGCTCATAGAGGTTGCCGAAGAACCAGTGCGCATGGGTGAATTCAGCAACATCCATGAGCCGCCCGGCGAGTACGCCGCGGCGAAAATTGAGGGTCTCTCCCATGTGCACAATGTACGCTCCGAGGGGCGCCGGCGGAATGGAAGTTGGGCCCTTTGGGAAAACGGACGACGCCGGGCGGCGGCAGTGCGCGAAGCTCGCCTCGGGGGATCGCCTACTGCGTCTCAAGGCCCGGCTGCAGGGCGTGCGCCATCAGTGCAGGTGGCGCTCCCAGTCCGGGGGCACCCGTCCTGCCGGTCCCGGGACGGGTTGGCTGAGCGGACGGTGCTGGGGCGGCGCGAGCACCGTCCCTTCGTAGTATTCCTCCGTGGCGTAGTTCCAAAACCAGTCCTCGCCGGGTTCGAAGGAACGGACAAAAGGATGGCCGGTGCCGGCCGCGTGTGCGCTCGCATGCTGGGCTGGCGAGGAGTCACAGCATCCGATGTGGCCGCATTGGGCGCACCGGCGCAGATGGAACCACCACCCGCCTTGGTTGTCGCACTCTGCACAGCCCGTACCGCTGGGCCGCGCGGAAGGATTGATTCCTGGGGGAAGGCTCATCTGATGGGTTCCTTTGCGTGGAGCATGCCTGAAACGGATGCATCCCCTGCAGGATAAATCACTGCGGGCCCCGCCTGAAGGGACACTGTCAGACGTGAAAATCCGTGGCCGGCACCCGTGCGTGGTCCTGTGATCTTCATGCTCCTTCCGACTACTGGCCCTTCCGGGTACAGGCGGGAACCGTCACCGGCCCGGCGGCATCGTGCCGGACTGCGTCCGTAACGCGGCCCACGCCTGGAAGCCACCGACCAGGTCGGTAGCCCGGGTCAGCCCCAGCCGTTGCAGGGTATGCGCAGCGAGGCTGGAACTGTACCCCTCATTGCACACCACCACGATCCTCCGCGTGAAGTCGTCAGCGCCGGGGATCCGGTGGGGGCTGGAAGGGTCGAGCCGCCACTCGAGCACGTTCCGGTCAATGACGATTGCTCCGGGAAGCGCCCCATCACGGTCCCGCTGATCGGCCGGCCTGGTGTCGACAACAAGGGCACCCGCCGCCATTTCCAGTTCAAGATCGGCAGGATGAACACGATCAAGTCCCATCCGGCTCTCAATGAGTAACTGGTCGATCGTAATACCCCCGGTGGGACCGATCGGAGTTTCGTTGGAGACAGGACACTGTTCCACCATCATGTACCTCACCTTTTATGCGTCGGGCGCCGTTTCCGTCGGCGTCTTCAGATTATGGAGGGAGCAGCGGCACAGCCGCCCCGCCACGCCATGGGACCACGCTCAGGGCAGGCAGGCAGCGCTGCGTCCAGTGCCGTGACCAAGGCCTCTACGACGGCGTTCCCCTGTGTGCCACGCTGCGCTTTATGCCGTACTTCCTGGAGTACGTGACCAGCCATACTGTCGGTCGTGCTGCCATCAATGGCAGCACGCTGCACGAAGCCCTGGCACACGCCCAGAAGGCCTTGATGGGCCTGCCCTGCCTCAGTGCGGTCCTGCGCCATGCGTCTGCTGACAGCCGCGTGTTTGGGGAGGGGGCGGCGTTGGCCGGCTTCACGGCTGCCCAGGGCTGGAGGATCCAGGTGCGGAGCAGGCCGCAGCTGATGCCGGATCAGGAAGGTCCGGGGGATTAGTTGTTTCCGTGGACCCAGCTGGCTGTGGGGGTGGCGGAGCGCGGTACCGGAAATTAGGCTCGGCTCACGTGGGGAAATCCAGTTCTGCGAAAGGAAACGATCATGACAGTGCCGCATATCCCGCTCCGCCTGGTGACGGGGGCCTTCGCCGCAGCCTTGGTCTTGGACCGGAAGCCAGGGGACGCACGTTGCAGCTGAAATTCACCACAACCCTCCGGGGGACCGGCGGCAAAGTGGGCATCGAGGTTCCGGAGGAAATCGTCGAAGCACTTAACGCGGGCAGGCGGCCGCCAGTGGTTGTGACCATCAACGGAAAAAGCTACCGCAGCACCATCGCGGTTATGGGCGGCCAGAACATGATCGGGCTCAGCGCTGCCAACCGGGAGCTGACAGGGACCTCTGCCGGGGACACAGTGGAGGTGGCCTTAGGGCTGGACACGCAGCCACGGAGCGTTGATGTTCCCCCCGACCTTGCCGAAGCACTTGAGGCCGAACCTGCGGCATATGCCTTCTACCAAACGCTCAGTTACAGCACCCAACGCCGCTACGTCGAGCCTGTTGTCGGGTCGAAGACTCCGGAAACCCGGTCACGCCGGATTGCCAAAGTGGTGAGTGACCTCAAGGCCGGCAAGAAGTAGCCAAGGGCATCATCATGGACAAAGGCAGCGGCCCTTGGCTGCCCGGAGGGGCCGGGAAGCCAAGGCCGCTTCCGTGGACTAGCTAGTTTTTTCCAGCATGGCTCCGCCGGGATTCCTGCGCATCCCCCTCTCCGCCTGCCACTGGCCTGTCACCGCCTCGGCGCAGGCTCAGCATTACAAGTCCGGCGGCGAGCAGGCAACATGCCAGGAAAATGGACGTGGCCAGGAAGCTGCCGTGCGTCACGTCCTGCAGATACCCGCCCACGTAGGGCCCCACGAATCCGCCGAGGTTGCCTACTGCGTTGATCAGTCCCATGGCGGTGCCGGCCACCGCCACCGGCATGGCGCGGGATGCGGAAGCCCAGAACGGCCCGTCATAGGCCAAGGCTCCGGCGACGGCGATGCTGATGAGGGTGACCGCGAGGAACGGAAGGTTGTCCCCGGTTGCCACCGAGATGACCAGGGCAACAGCGCCGATGGCCATGGACAACAGCACGTGGGTGGAGTAGCGGCCCGATCGGTCGGCGGCCTTGGCGTTGTACCAGAGGCCGAACATGGCCAGCACGTACGGTATGGCCGTGACCAGGCCTACCTCCAGGGAAGAACCGGAGGTGATCGTCTTGATGACATGCGGGAGCCAGATGTTGATGCCGTAGAACCCGATCTGGATGAGGAAATAGACCAGGGTCAGCCGCCACACCACTGCGTTGGAAAGGACGTGCCGCAGGCCGAGTTTTTCCTGCTGGGGATGGGCCGCGGCATCAGCAGCAAGGCCCTGTTCGATGTACTCACGCTCCTGCTCGGAGCACCATTTGGCGTCGCGCGGGTGGTCGGCGATCAGGGCCCACCACAACGGCGCGGCGATGACGAACGGGAAGATTCCCTCGATGATGAACAGCCACCGCCAGTCCGAGAAGGACAGTATCCACCCGGACAGCGGGGCCGTGATGATTGACGCAATGGCGATGTTCATCATCCAGAACGCATAGGCCCGGGCCCGTTCGGCAGCGGGGAACCAGTGGCTGATCAGGACTAGGATCGCCGGCCAGATCCCCGCCTCGGCCACGCCGAGGAAGAAGCGCACCACGAGCAGCTGGGTGAAATCCTGGATGAATCCGGAGAGGACCGCCAGCACGCCCCAGACAAGCACCATGATGCCAACGAATTTCTTGGCGCTCCAGTGCTCGGCAAGGTGTCCGCCTGGTATCTGCAGGACGAGGTAGCCGATGAAGAAGATACCCGCAGCCAGCCCTTGTTGCGCGGCGTCGATGCCAAGGTCCTGATGCAGGCCGTTGAGGGCGAAGCCGATGTTGGTTCGGTCCATGAACGAGATGATGTACACGATGATTGCGACGGGAATCAGCCTCTTCCACCGGGCGTTTCCCACCGCAGTCGCTGACATGGCGTTGCGTGCCATCGGAATTGCTCCTTCGCAATATGGCTTATCAGATAGCACCCCAGCATGCTGACGCTCTCCCGCGGACCCGGACGGGCCTGCTTTCCGTGCAGGACGGAAGGAGCGGGACTTGTGCGGGGGGCGCCGCGGCGGTGGAATCCATCAGGTGTCCCGTCGCTCCTGGCCCCACGCGGAATATTCTCTTATTCAATAGCAACTTTTGCGTATACGCAAGAGATTTAGGCTGGTGAGGCATTTTTTTCCGGACCTTCGGGGCCGGAGGCGTAGCCAAGTTGCAAGGCACAGTGGACGAGGGGGAAATGACTGAAAGCCTGTGGAGTGTTTCCAAGTTGGCGGTGGTTCTTGGGGTCCCATTCTTCACTGAGCAGGCCCACATCGTTCCGGAGTGTCAACAGACGTTCGAACAGGTCGGTGGCCTGCTCGCGGCGTCCTATTCCCAGGAGCGCGTCGACCAGCCAGAAGGAGCAGGCGAGGAACACGCCCTCGGTGCCGGGCAGCCCGTCATTGGCCGCTTCCGGGTGGTAGCGCAGAACGAAGCCGTCCCGGGTGAGGTTCTTTTGGATAGCTTCGACAGTGCCGGTGACGCGTGGATGGTTGCGTGGCAGGAACCCGACGCGGGGGATAAGCAGCAGGCTGGCGTCGAGTTCGGTGCTGCCGTAGGACTGGACGAAAGTGTTGTGCTTTTCGTCAAAGCCCTGGGCCATGACGTCGTCGTGGATCTGCTTCCGCAGCGCAGCCCAACGATCCCGGGGACCCGGCAGCCCGTACTGCTGGACGCCTTTGACCATCCGGTCAGCGGCGACCCAGGCCATGACCTTTGAATGGGTGAAGTTGCGCCGGGGGCCCCGCATCTCCCACAGCCCGTTGTCCGGCTGGTCCCAAGCTCCCTCTAGGTATTCCATGAGCGCCACCTGGATGTCCCAGGAATCATCCGCAGCACCGTTAGGGGCAGCGGCCCGTGTGAGCGCGAGGCCGTCGAGTACCTCGCCCCACACGTCCAGCTGAAGCTGCGGTGCCGCCGCGTTTCCCGTTCGGACCGGCTTCGAGCCCTCAAACCCCTTGAGCCATGGAAGTTCGGCCTCGGGCAGTCGGCGGGTGCCGTCGATCCCGTACATGATCTGCAGATCGGCGGGGTCGCCTGCGACGGCCCGCAGCAGCCATTCCCGCCACGCAGCTGCTTCCTCGGTGTAACCGCATGCGAGCAGGGACTGCAGCGTCAGGGTGGCGTCCCGGAGCCAGCAGTACCGGTAGTCCCAGTTGCGGCTGCCGCCGGGGTCTTCGGGCAGGGACGTGGTGGGGGCCGCCACGATGCCGCCGGTAGGGGCATAGGTCAGTGCCTTGAGGGTAATGAGGGACCGTTGGACGGCGTCGTGATAGCGGCCGGCAGTGGTGTTGCGGCCGGTCCACTGATCCCAGAAAGCCTGCGTGGAAGCCAGGGCCCGGTTGGGGTCGGTCCGGTCCGGAACTGGCTTCCAGCTCGGTGCCCAATGCAGGACGAAAGGGACCCGCTCACCGGCCTTGACGGTGAATTCGCTGATGGTCCGCATGTCCTGGCCCCTCGCGGGCGCCGGGGTGCTGAGGTAGGCGGCGTCCGGACCGGCAATGGCGCTGATGCCGTAACCCATGCGCCGGACCCAGGGAACGATGCGCCCGTAGTCGAAGCGGAGCAGCAGCTCGCCTTTCATGCGTACGCTCCCGTTGAGACCCTCCACTATGCGGACCATGTCGACAGAGTCATCGCGGGCAGGCATGAAGTCCGTGACCCGCACGCTGCCGTCTGCAGTGTCCCATTCCGTCTCCAGGATCAGGGTTCCGGGCCGGTAGCGCCGCCGGGTGCAGTCGCCGGCCCCGGCCGGTGCCAGAAGCCAGCGTCCCGCCTCCGGGGAGTCCAGGAGTGCCGCAAAGCAGGCCGGCGAATCGAAATTTGGCAGGCACATCCAGTCGATGGATCCGTTGCGGCCAACCAGGGCTGCTGTGTGCAGATCACCCACCATTGCATAGTCGCTGATCTCCGCCATCAGGCACCCCCGGAGGTGGGTCGACCGTCCGGTTCATTGTGCGGTGTCTCCATTGAAGGGGTCCTTCCTGGCGCTGTGAGCTTTGTTGGCGGGCCGCGGCGGCTGGTCAGCCGACCCTGTATCCGTCGGCGTCCGCGGTACGGAGCGAGAGGCCGTTGCCGCTGCCCGCTCCGGGGCTGAGCCACCCGCCGTCGGGGTCCAGCGTTCCATCGAAGAAGAGGCTCTCGATGCGGACGTGGTCGTGGAACCATTCCAGGTGCCGGAAGTTGGGGGTGGCGGCGGCTACGGCGGCGCTCAGGTTGGGAGCGCAATGGCCGGAGACTTCCAGGCCGTGGGCAGCGGCGAGCGCGGCGACGCGGAGCCATTCGCTGATGCCCCCGCACCTGCTCACATCCGCCTGCAGGCAGTCGACGGCACCGGCCGCGCACATCCGCAGGAAGTAGGGAAGCCCGGTTCCGTACTCGCCGGCGGCCACGTCGGCGTCGACGGCGTTCCTGACTTCCCGCAGCCCGGGCAGGTTGTCGCTGGAGACCGGCTCCTCGAACCAGGAAACGTCTTCGCCGGAAACCGCGCGCATTACGCGGACCGCCTGCTTGGCTGTGTACGCACCGTTGGCGTCGACGAAAAGTTCCACGCCAGGGCCGACGGCGGCGCGCGCCTGGTGGATCCGCTCCAGGTCCCGCCGGACGTCCGTCCCGTTGTCCTGTCCAATCTTGATCTTTACACGGGGGATGTGCTGTCCGAGGGCCCAGCCTTCGAGCTGGTCGCGCAGCTGGGTTTCCGTGTAGGTGGTGAAGCCGCCGCTGCCATAGACCGCCACCTTGTCCCGGACGGCGCCGAGCAGCTTGTGCAGCGGAAGGTCCAGAAGGCGGGCCTTCAGGTCCCAGAGGGCGCAGTCGACGGCGGATACGGCGTAGGACGCGAGGCCTGTTCTTCCCGGGTTGCGGACGCAACGCGCCATGGCCGCCGCGGCGGCGGGAACGTCGAGGGCGTCGATGCCGCACACGGCAGGACCGAGAAGGTCCTCCACCAGGGCTGCTGCCGCCGGGGGACCGTAGGTCCAGCCCAGTCCGGTCTTTCCGCCCGCTGCTGCCTGGACCAGGACCATGGTGGTGGAGTCCCAGCTGAACGTGCCGTCCGCTTCCGGCCCCTCCGTCGGAACCGTGTAGGTCGCCGTCTGGACATCGGCGATGGGAACCTCTGCACTGTCCGGCGCGGTCCTGGCCACCGGTCAGCCCCCCTTGTGCGGCAGGAATTCCTGGATCTTGGTCTTGACCCCTTCCTTGACCACGCCCCAGGCGCTGTCGTCGCCCTTGATCATGGCCTCCGCGCTGTTCCGGGCCTGTTCGAAGGTGGCGTGTGGGGGGATGGGTGGAATGTCGGGATCGGTGCGGACGTCCAGCAGGGTGGGCCGGTCTGTGGCGAGGGCCTTCTCCCAGGCCGGCCCCACGTCGTCGGGATCCTGCACGTGGATGCCCAGCAGCCCCAGGCTTTCTGCGAAGCCGGCGTAGTCGACGTCGGGCAGCGCCTGGGACTCGCGGAAGGCAGGCACACCGCCCATGGCACGCATTTCCCAGGTGACCTGGTTCAGGTCGTTGTTATGCAGTACAGCCACCACCAGCCGGGGGTCGCTCCATTCGCGCCAGTAGTGCTTGATGGTGATCAGCTCGGCGAGCCCGTTCATCTGCATGGCTCCGTCCCCGGCGAAGGCGATGGCGGGCCGGTCCGGATGGGCGAACTTGGCGCCGATGGCGTAGGGGACGCCGGGGCCCATGGTGGCCAGGTTGCCGGACAGCGAACCCCGGACCCCGTCCCGGAACTTGAGCTGCCGGGCGTACCAGTTCGCCGACGAACCGGAATCGGCGCTGAGCATTGCGTTCTCCGGGAGCCGGGTGGACAGTTCTGCGAACAGCCTCATGGGGTTGATGGGGTTTGCACTGACCATGGCTTCTTTGTGCATGGTTCCCCACCAGCGGCTGACGGACTTCTCCAGGTTCTCCTGCCAGGACCGGTCCTGCTTGCGGTCCAGGTGCGGGATCAAGGCGCGCAGGGCGGTGGCGGCATCGGCCACGATGTTGAATTCGTTGGTATAGCGCAACCCGATCATTTTCGGATCGATATCGATCTGCACACCGCGGGCCTGGCCCGGTTCGGGCAGGAACTGGGTGTACGGGAAGCTGGAGCCTATGGTGAGCAGCGTGTCGCAGTCCCGCATCATTTCGTAGCTGGGCCGGGTGCCCAGCAGCCCGATGGATCCTGTGACGTAGGGCAGGTCATCAGGCAGGGAGTCCTTGCCCAGCAGGGCCTTGGCCACCCCGGCTCCGAGCAGGTCGGCCACTTCCTTGACTTCTGCGGCCGCGCCGCGTGCGCCCTGCCCGATCAGGATGGCCACCTTGGAGCCCTCGTTCAGGAGCTCGGCGGCAGCACCGATTGAGCCGCTGTCCGGCTGGATCCCCGGCCAGCGGATGCCGAGGCTGGAAGGCACCATCTTGAATTCGTGGGTGGGTGCGGAATATTCGAGTTCCTGCACGTCGGCCGGGATGATCACAGCAGTGGGCGCCCGCTGGGCCTCGGCGATGCGGATGGCCCGGTCGATGACGTTGGGCAGTTGCTGGGGAACAGTGACCATCTGGACGTAGTCGGAGGCCACGTCCTTGAACAGGGTCAGCAGGTCCACCTCCTGTTGGTAGGAGCCGCCCATGGCGCTCCGTGCCGTTTGGCCGACGATGGCCACCACGGGAACATGGTCCAGCTTCGCGTCGTAGAGCCCGTTGAGCAGGTGGATGGCGCCCGGGCCGGAGGTGGCCATGCACACGGCAGGGTGCCCGTCGAACTTGGCGTAGCCAACAGCTTCGAATGCGGCCATCTCCTCGTGGCGCGCCTGGATGAATTTCGGCCAGTTGCCCGCCTTGCCGAAGGCGGCAAGGATGCCGTTGATGCCGTCTCCGGGGAAACCGAAGACCTTGTCCACGCCCCACTCACCCAGCCGGGAGAGCAGGTAGTCAGCCACTGTTGTTGCCATGATCAGTCTTCCTTTTCACTCGCCGGGGCGCCCTTGCGGGCGCCCCGGATCAGGACGCGTGCGGCGCGGGCCGCCAGGGCCATGATGGTCAAGGCCGGGTTGGCGCTGCCCTGGGTGGGCAGCACGCTGCCATCGGTAACCAGCAGGTTGGGTACGGCGAAACTGCGCAGGTTGCGGTCCACCACTCCGTCCCGCTCACCGGCGGCCATGCGGGCCCCGCCCACCAGGTGCGCATAGCGGTTGATGGTGATGACCTCCTCCGCTCCGGCAGCGGTGAGGATCTGTTCCATGACTTTCTGTGCGGCGGACATCAGCCGCCGGTCGTTGTCACACTGGCTGTAGGTGAAACAGGCCACGGGGATGCCATTGCGGTCCGTTTCCTCCGCAAGCGTCACCCTGTTTCCTGCAAGGGGCAGGAACTCGCAGAGGGCACCCAGGCAGGCCCAGTGCGGGTAGTCGCTCATGTGACGGCGCAGCGCCGGACCCCAGTGGCCCTGCGCCGCAACATGCTCCGCCCACGTAATCGGAAGGGGCGAAACAGTCTGGATGGAGAAGCCACGCTTGTACGGCTTCCCGGGGTCTGTTTCGTAGAACTCCTCCGTGCTCACTTCCGGGGGCGGGGCCTTCCACATCCGGACCTCTGCCTGGAACCGGCCCGCGGTCTGCGGCGCGCCCTGCACCATCAGGTACCGGCCCACCTGGTCGAAGTCGTTGCACATGCCGTCCGGGAACCGTGGTGAGGTGGAGTTCAGCAGAAGCCGCGGAGTTTCGATCGAGTAGCCGGCCACTGCCACCATCCGGGCCCGCTGGAACCGGCGGAGGCCGCCATGGACATATTCGACGCCGGTCGCCAGGCCTGTGTGCTCGTCAAACCCCACGCGCGTGGCCATGGAGTCGGCCCGGATTTCGGCGCCGTGGGCCAGGGCGTCCGGGACATGGGTGATCAGGGGAGAGGCCTTGGCGTTGACTTTGCAGCCCTGGAGGCAGAAGCCGCGGTAGATGCAGTGCGGGCGGTTGCCGAATCGGCCGTTGGCGATGGCCACCGGCCCCACCCTTGCGGTAATGCCGCAGGCGTTCGCACCTCTGAGGAACAGCTCACCGTTCCCGGATACCGGGTGCGGCCGGTGGGGGTAGCTGTGCGGATCGCCCCACGGCCAGTGCTCCCCGGCCACGGGCAGTTCGCCTTCGATGTCCTCATAAAACTCCCGGAGTTCGGCGTACTCCAACGGCCAGTCCGCGCCCACTCCGTCCTCGCTCCACGTGCGGAAATCGCTTGGATGGAACCGGGGCGTGTACCCGGCGAAATGAACCATGGACCCTCCCACCCCGCGGCCCGAATTGTTCGAGCCCAGCGGCACCGGATCCTTGCCCGTGATCACCCGGGGCTCGGTCCAGTACAGATGGTGGGAGCCGGCTTCGTCGCTGACCCAGTCCTGCTCGGGTTCCCAGAACGGACCCGCCTCCAACGCCACCGCCCGCCACCCGGCCCGTGACAGGCGCTGCAGCAGTGTGGCGCCCCCGGCACCGCAACCCACAATGACAATGTCCACCTCCTCCTCGTGGCGGAAACGGCGCATGTCCTCGCGCAGCAGCAGGTTGCTGCCAGGTCCGGCGGGCAAGAGCCAGGCTGACTCGTTCCGGCTGCGCAGGGTGCTCACGGGCCGGTCCTTCGGGTGGGGTCTGCACCGGGGCGGATGTCGCGCACTTCGAACGGCTCCAGCCGGTCCACACCCAGGTTCTTGTAGCCGCGCGGGTACGCCGGGCCGGCAAAGCCGATCTCATCCCAGGCCAAGGGATGGGAGTAGAACGCTGTGCAGGCGTACCGGGTCCACAGACTCCAGACCCGGTCCGCCGGAAGCCCGTGCCACAATTCCTGCTGCAGATCGCAGACGTCCTGCAGCAGGGCCGCCTGGTGCTCCGGATCCAGCAGGGCGAAGCTGCAGCCGCCCCGCGATCCCGCTTCGGAGTCCAGCGCAGCGAGGGTGGCGCGCCAGGCTTCACCGTCGCGGGGCATATTGCCGTAGTGCCAGCCGTCGGTTTGCTCCTCCGCCAGCCGGGCGTCCACCATGTTCACCACCGGGACCCGCGGCTCGTCGTGCTGGTCCAGCAGCAGGTCGAAGAGGGTTCGTGCCGCAGCTTCCTCAGCCGGCGTGAAGAAGCGGACGTCCGGAGGCAGCGTCATCCGGGACTGCACGACGGAGGCCGTCACGGGGTCCCAGTGCCGCGCCTGGGCGAGGGTGCTGAAGCCCGGGTACCGGCCGCCGTCGTCTTCGCCCAAGGGGAGCGCGCTCACGGTTCCCTCCGCAAGACCGCGGCCAGGACACCCATGCCCCCTACCATTGTCACCAACAGCGGGGCGAACAAAGGCGGACCCATCTCCAGGTTGTAGCGCAGGTTGGACAGGCCGCCGGGCTTCTGCCTGATTCCCCGCAGGTGCAGCCAGGTACCCTGCAGCCCGTTCGCCACAATGGCAGCGCTGGCCAGCGGGAGTGCCGTTTTGGCCATGCGGCGGCTGAAGACACCGGCAACGCCCGCGGCCGCGCCAACGGGGCCAAGAGCCACGGGTGCCCACATCCACTTGTTTCCGAAACTCGCTTTGTCGTGCTCAAGGAATACTTCCGCGGCGGTCACCAAGGCGCCTGCCGCCGTCAGCGCGGCAAGCGACCGCTCAAACCGTCCGGTCCGTACATTCCGGATGAGCCTGTCGATGCCGTGTAGTGTTCCGGCCGCGGCCCTTTCTGCCTGGTGTGTTCTCACGATTCTCCTTACCTGCGGAAGGTCCCGTACTGGGTGACGTGGAACCTTCAAACTTTGCGGGAGAGCAACCAGCGGAGGAAACTGGTCCCCATGGATGCTGCTGGTGGACCTGAGCCCACGCCGGAACCTTCGAGCCGGGAAGTTGAGGCGGTGATGCTGGCCGCCGACACCCTTTTGCGGGTCGTGGCCCGCTCAGTGGCCGAGGTCGAGGATGTGGTGAACACTCCGCAGCTGCGCGTCCTGGTCCTCATCCACACCCGTGGACCGCAGAACCTTGGCGGGGTGGCAGCCGAACTGGGCGTGCACGCCTCCAATGCCACCCGCATCTGCGACCGCCTGGTCGCTGCCGGCCTGCTGGAGCGGAGGGAGGATCCTGCGGACCGGCGATACGTTCGCCTGGAACTCAGCGTGAAGGGAAAGTCCTTGGTGGACTCGGTGCTGGACCACCGGCGGCAGGCGATTGCGGAGGTCATTTCGCGTATGCCGTCGGGCCGCCGCCCAGCACTGGCTGCGGCCTTGGAAGCCTTCGCGGCCGCCGCCGGTGGCCAAGGCACTTCGGACGGCCGCTTTACCTTGGGAGCCGGCACCTGAAGTCGCCGGTTTCTGCTGCGGCAAGACATACTTCATTCAACTCCCATAGTTGCGTATACGCAATAGTTAGTGTTTTGCCTTCGATTGGAAAAGGCGCGGCGGCTCCTGGCCGCGCAGCACCTAGACCGGCCGTATGCCCCATTCGGCAGAGTGGGATTGCCCGGGTTCGAGTGTGGTCAGGCCTTCGCCGGAATTGAAGGCGTCAGGGGCGCATGTCATGGGTTCCACTCCCAGCCCGCTGCGGTGCCGCTCCTGCTCGGGAAGAGTGTCCCCGGTGAAAATCTCCAGGTACGGGTAAGCCTCGTCCACCCATAGTTCGACTCCTCCGGAGTGGTCCGGACGCAGGAGCTTTACCCGGGCGCGACCGTCACCGTCCCGCACCAGGCCGGTGTAGGCGACATCGACGTGCCGTCCGCCGAGCTGTTGGAGTTCCCGAAGATCATAGGCAGTGCCGTCCACTTGTTCATGCCCGGTGGGGATGCCCCGCTCATCCACCGGGAGGAAGGTGTGGCCGGGCACCTGGACCAATGCGGAGTCGATGGAACCCCGGCGCCCCACGCCCGTACTGAGATAGGGATGCGCCCCGGTGCCGTAGGGGCACGGTTCCAGGCTGCGGTTCACTGACGTAGTGCGAACTCTCAACCCGCCCTCGCCAATCCGGTAGTCCAGGCGGCAGTCGAGCACCCAGGGCCATCCCTGGCAGGCGTGCAGGGTGTATGCGAACGAGATTGCATCCTCCGTATGGTGCAGCACGGCCCAGTTCCGCCAACGTGTCAGCCCATGGATCGCTCCGCCCTTGTCCGGCTCGCTCAGGTCAAGCTGGAGGCGCCTGCCTTCCCAGTTGTAACTGCCGCTGCTGATTCGGTTGGGCCACGGAATGAGGGACTGCCCGCGCGCGCCCGTGCACATGGCCTCCGGGCCGTACCCATCCAGCAGGCTCCGGCCGTCGTGTTGGTATGTCCGCAGGGCGCCTCCAACCTCGGTCAAAATGACCTCGTGCCCGCCGGAGGCTATTGCATATTGCCGCCCCGAAGGGAGCCGGCGGTCGGTTCCGGGGTCCCTATAGGATGGTTCCTTGGTCATGGCGGCGGCCTCCTTTAGTGGGTCAGGTCCAGGACGACCTTGACGTCGTCGGACCGGTGCTGGAAAGCATCAGCGAAGTCCGCCAAAGGAATCCGCCGGGTGATGAGGCGTCGCAGCCAGTCGTGATCTGCCTTGGCAAGTGCCTGGGCGGCAGCGTCATAGTGGCGCCGATTGGCGTTGACGCTCCCAAAAACCACTCCGTTCATGAGCACCTCCTCCCGGTTGAGGGCGCCGACATCCACCTTTGTCTGTTTTCCGGTCCCCGAGACGCCGGTGAGGCAGGTGATGGCGTCCTGGTCCCGGCACTTAAGGGCATCAAGGACCACCTGGGTGACTCCGGTGCATTCGACCAGGACGTCGGGCTTCAGGCCTGATTCCGGGAGGGGTTCGCTGTGGTAGGACGCCCCCAGGTCGCGGACAAGCTGTGGTTTCAGTCCGTCCGTGACGACGTCGAAGACATGGACCTCAAGGCCCTGTTGGACTCCTAAGAGTGCCGCGAGCAGTCCAACGGGTCCCGCGCCGGTAACCACCGCCGTGTGGGGGTCGAAAAAGGCGCGCTGCCCGATTCTGTTGATCTGTTCCCAGGCTTTGGCAACAATCGTGGTGGGTTCGAGCAGGACCCCCACGTCCTCCAGGCCGGAGCCGAGCTTGACCATGGCATCGGCGTCCGCCCGCCAGTGCTGCCGCGCGAAACCGTCCAGGCCCTTGATGCCGTGCTCGGTGTAGTTGCCGTTCAGGCACATGTCCCATTCACCCGCGGCGCAGGCCTTGCAGGGTTCCGGGTCAGGGCGGCGGACAATTCCCACCACCAAGTCACCCTTTTCCAAGCCGGACGCCGGGGGAGCGGCCACCACCCGGCCAAGATTTTCGTGCCCGAGCACCAGGAAGTCCTGGCCCGGCGGCGCTTCCCCGTATTCAGCCTTGATGATCTCGATGTCGGTCCCGCAGAGCCCTACCGCCAGTGCCTCCACCAGCACCTGGCCCTCATTTTCGGGCGGCTCCGGGAGGTCTCGAAGGCGTAAAGAGTCTGTTGACCCCGGTGTCACTGTCAGTGCACGCATCGTCTCTCCTCAAGTGGACAGTCCGTACAGCCAGTCTCGTTCGTTATTTGCGGTTACGCAATGATCAGTGGGCTGCGAATATTTGCTGCTGCTCGGTGGTCCAGTACGCAGCCGTGCAGGTGATGTCGGCCTCCAGTCGTCCCGGAAGGGAATATTGCGGCCCGCTTCCGCCTTGTCAATGGTGAGGCGCCGACCGGTGGCTGCCTCACCCGAAAGGACTCCCTTGCCCGTAGCTTTCATTCCATTCACCATGCACGCGTCCGCGCGGCATGACCACCGACGCACCTTCCGCACCGACATCGAACGCCTGACCGACGGACACCTCCGGTCGACGCCCCTGGACGTTATCAGGTCAACAAACACCCAGGCTGTGTTCCGCGGCGCAGTGCCGAAAGGCGCGCATACAGCCACGGATGCCAGCCTGGCCCGGTACCTTCAGGACCGGCTCGCAAGCGAGAACATCCACCTCGACCTCAGCGTCAGTATCGAACGGTAAACCAAACGTGCAGCGCGGGCCACCGGGCTGTCACACTGGCCGCTGCAGCCCCGGGATATCCGGGCCGGCAGCGGCTTTTTTGGTTTTAAGCCGGACGCTTGCATGACAACAGGACACGCCTGGCCCCGTCCTGTTGCTCTGGCCGCTCTCTGGGATATGCTCCAGAAATGGCACCGCGAAGTTTTCTTCAATGGCCGGTCGTCCGTCAACTGACCACGGGCGACCTCTTGGGCCGTGGACCGTCGGTAACCTCGGCCAGGACGAAGGCCATTGCCCCCCGGACCGCAACTGCCGACCGCGTCGTGCAAAGTGTGTGCCCCTACTGCGCAGTGGGATGCGGGCAGCGCGTCTACGTCAAGGACGAGAAAGTCATCCAGATCGAAGGCGATCCGGATTCACCGATTTCCCGCGGCCGGCTCTGCCCCAAGGGTTCCGCCAGCGAGCAACTGGTAAATTCGCCGGGCAGGCAGACCAAGGTCCTTTACCGTGCGCCGCGATCTACCGAATGGCAGCGCCTGGACCTGGCCACCGCCGTCGAGATGATCGCGGAGAGGTTCATCGAAACCCGCCGCCGGACGTGGCAGCAGGAAGATGAACACGGCCGGCTGCTGCGCAGGACCATGGGCATCGCCTCACTGGGCGGCGCAACCTTGGACAACGAAGAGAACTACTTAATCAAGAAGCTCTTTACGGCTGCCGGGGCGGTGCAGACCGAGAACCAGGCGCGTATTTGACACTCCGCAACGGTTCCCAGTTTGGGAGCCTCGTTTGGACGCGGTGGCGCTACGCAGTCACTGCAGGACATGGCCAACGCCGACTGCATCATCATCCAGGGTTCCAACATGGCCGAGTGCCATCCCGTGGGATTCCAGTGGGTTGCCGAGGCCAAGGCCCGCGGAGCCAAGGTCATCCACATCGACCCCCGGTTCACGCGGACGTCCGCGGTTTCGGACAAGCACATCCCCATTCGGGCTGGATCTGACGTTGTGCTGCTTGGCGCGCTCATCAACTACGTGATCGCCAACGACCTCTGGTTCAAGGAGTACGTCAGCGCGTACACCAACGCTGCCACCCTGGTCCACGACGATTACCGGGACGCCGAGGACCTGGGCGGCCTGTTCTCCGGATTCGACCCGGAGCGGCGGGCCTACGACACATCCTCCTGGGGTTACGCCGAAAAAGACGACGGTGTAATCGACGACCCTGGTTCCGGATCTGAACATGGCGCCGATGCCGGGGCGCGTGCCCACGGCGACACGTTCGGCAGCGGTGGTCCGCCCATGGAACATGCCGAAGTACTGCGTGACGACACCCTGCAGAACCCCCGGACGGTCTTCCAGATCGTGAAGCGGCACTACGCCCGCTACACGCCTGAGATGGTCCAGGACATGTGCGGCATCAGTGTCGCGGACTTCGAATACCTGGCGCGCACCATCACTGAGAACTCGGGACGCGACCGGACCACCTGCTTCGCATACGCCGTGGGATGGACCCAGCATTCCCTGGGCACACAGTTCATTCGCGCCGCAGCGATCCTGCAGCTCCTGCTCGGAAACGTGGGAAGGCCGGGCAGTGGAATCATGGCCCTGCGCGGCCACGCCAGCATCCAGGGCTCCACCGACATCCCAACCCTGTTCAACCTGCTGCCCGGATACCTGCCGATGCCGAGCGCGGGCCGCCACGACACCCTCGAAGAGTATCTGGCGGTTGTGGGATCCAAGCAGCAAAAAGGCTTCTGGGCCGACGCGGACGCCTACACCATCAGCCTGCTCAAGGCCTGGTGGGGGGAGGCAGCAACGGCAGAGAACGACTGGGCTTTTGACTACCTTCCGAGGCTCACCGGCGCCCACGGGACGTATGAGACTGTGATGGGCATGCTCGAGGACCAGGTGGAGGGCTACTTCCTGCTCGGCCAGAACCCGGCGGTCGGCTCGGCGCACGGCCGGATGCAGCGCCTGGGAATGTCGCACCTGAAGTGGCTGGTGGTCCGGGACCTGAACATGATCGAGTCGGCGACCTGGTGGAAGGACGGCCCGGAAATCGAATCAGGGGAACTCCGCACCGAGGACATCGAGACCGAGGTCTTCTTCCTGCCGGCAGCAACGCACGTGGAGAAGGCCGGGTCCTTCACCCAGACCCAGCGGCTGCTTCAGTGGCGGCACCAGGCGGTGGCCCCGCCGGGGGAGTGCCAGAGCGAACTGCAGTTCTTCTTCGAACTGGGCAACCGGATCCGGGAGAAGCTGGCCGGCTCGCAGGACGAGCGTGACCGTCCGCTGCTGGACCTGACGTGGGACTACCCCACGGACGAACACGGCGACCCCGACGCCGAGGCAGTGCTGGCCGAAATCAACGGCCGCCACATGGCCGGTGCCGACGCCGGCAAGCCCCTTTCCGCCTACACCGAACTGCGCGCCGACGGTTCCACGGCTGCCGGCTGCTGGATCTACACGGGCGTCTATGCCGACGGTTTCAACCACGCTGCCAACCGCAAGCCCGGCCGGGAGCAGGGGCCCGCGGCTTCCGAATGGGGTTGGGCGTGGCCCGCGAACCGGCGCATCCTGTACAACCGGGCCTCGGCCGACCCTGCAGGTAAACCCTGGAGCGAGCGGAAGAAGTACATCTGGTGGGACCAGGAGCAGGGTAAATGGGTGGGCGACGACGTGCCCGACTTCCCGGTCGACCTGGCGCCGGACAGCAAACCCGATCCGTCCGTCGGCGGTCCGGCCGCACTCAGCGGTGACGACCCCTTCATCATGCAGGCCGACGGCAAGGGCTGGTTGTTTGCGCCGAAGGGCCTGATGGACGGGCCCCTTCCCACGCACTACGAGGCGCAGGAATCGCCGGTTGCCAACGCGCTGTACCCGCAGCAGCAAAACCCGGCAAGGCTGGTGTTCCCCCGCGCGGACAACCTCAGCGCGCCGAGCGCCGGTACCAGCGGGGCAGACGTCTACCCGTTCGTCTTCACCACATACCGCCTCACCGAGCACCATACGGCGGGCGGAATGAGCCGCTGGCTCCCGTACCTGTCGGAGCTGCAGCCGGAGATGTTCTGCGAGGTCTCGCCCGAACTGGCCGCCGAACGTGGCCTGGAGCCATACGGGTGGGCCACCATAATTTCGCCCCGCTCCGCCATCGAGGCGAAGGTGCTTGTCACTGACCGGATGGCGCCCCTCAAGGTCGGCGGCCACACCGTGCACCAGATCGGGCTGCCCTACCACTGGGGCGTCGGCAGTAACGCAGTCGTCAGCGGGGACGCCGCCAACGACCTGCTGGGTGTGACGCTGGACCCCAACGTACAAATCCAGGAATCCAAGGTGGCCTCCTGCGACATCCGTCCGGGGCGCCGGCCGCGGGGCAAGGATTTGCTGGCCTTGGTGGCCGAGTACCAGGCGAGAGCCGGGGTAACCACCGCGACCAGCAACCAGGCGGTCACTGACCCTGCTGCGGAGGGCATCGAACCCGCTGGCGGCAATGGCCACGCCGATGGTGGGCCGCGATGATGAGAGTCATCGTTGGCCCTGCCGACACAAACCTTGCCCGGCCCGGAACGCAGCCCCAGTGCAGCGTTCCGGGCATCGACCCGACGTTGGAGAACTAGATGGGCCAGCTGTCCGGACCGACCGACCCCACCGCCGATGCCCATTGGGAGCACAACCATCCGCGGAAGGGATTCTTCACCGACACCTCGATCTGCATTGGCTGCAAGGCCTGCGAAGTGGCCTGCAAGGAGTGGAACCACAACCCTCAGGACGGCAACCTCGAACTTCTGGGGTCCTCCTACGACAACACCGGTTCGCTGGGCGCCAGCACGTGGCGGCATGTCGCCTTCATCGAACAGGGCCAGGAACGCATCGTCGAAGCCCGCGAATCGGGACGGGCCCTGGTCAGCCTGGGCATGCCCCGGATCGGTCCTCCCACGCCGGCTGCAATAGACCAGGCTGATACCACCCCGCCGGACACCGCCGATTTCCGCTGGCTGATGTCCTCCGACGTGTGCAAGCACTGTACCCACGCCGGGTGCCTGGACGTCTGCCCCACCGGCGCGCTGTTCCGCACCGAGTTCGGCACCGTGGTGGTGCAGGACGACGTCTGCAACGGCTGCGGAACCTGCGTGGCCGGGTGCCCGTTCGGCGTCATTGAACGCCGCAGCAACGGCACCGTCAAGGTCGCCACCAGCAGGGAGGACCAGCACGCCAAGCATCCCGCCGTCCCCAACGAGGGCATCGCCCAAAAGTGCACGCTGTGTTACGACCGCCTGGTGGCCGACGAGACACCGGCGTGTGCAAAGGCGTGCCCGACGACGTCCATCAAGTTTGGCGACCACGATGCCATGGTGGAGACGGCCCGGGAACGCGTTGACACCCTGCATGCACAGGGAATGACCGAGGCCAGGCTGTACGGCGCGAATGAAAACGACGGCGTCGGCGGCACCGGATCGGTGTTCCTCCTCCTGGACGAACCGGAGGTCTACGGACTTCCACCGGACCCACGGGTACCCACCGCTGACCTGCCGACGATGTACCGGCGGGCTGGCCTGGCAGTGGCGGGAATGGCCGCGGCGGCTGCGCTGGCTTTCCTGGGAGGACGCGCGTGACACTTTCCGAGTTCGACAGTTTCCGGCCATCCGAACCTGCCCGCCGTCGCCGTGAGGGTGGCAAACGTGGCTCCGGCCGCCGTCGGGACAGCGGTGACGGTTCCCGGGAAATGCCGATGGTTCCGGAGCCGGAATTCACTTCCTACTACGGCCGTCCGGTGGTTAAGCCTGCCCCCTGGGGCGATGACGTCGCGATCTACCTTTTCCTGGGTGGCGTGGCCGCCGGATCGGCTTTCCTTGGCCTCGGCGGGCAACTGACCGGACGCCCGGTGCTGCGCAGAAATGCGCGGCTGGGCGCCCTGGCTGCAGTGGGCGCCGGCGCAGTTTTCCTGGTGAAGGACCTGGGCCGGCCGGAGCGGTTCCTGCACATGCTGCGGACTTTCAAGGTCACCTCGCCGATGAGCGTCGGCTCGTGGATCCTCAGCGCCTTCAGCGCCGGCGCGGGAGTATCAGCTGTGGCGGAAATCGACCGGATGAGCGGAAACCGGCTGCCCTTGGGTCCCTTGCGCAAAGTGCTGAAGGCGGTCGAAGGACCAGCCGGCATCGAAGCCGCAGTTTTCGCCGGACCCCTGGCTGCCTACACAGCCGTCCTCCTGGGCGATACTGCCACACCGACGTGGAACGCCGCCCATGAGGAACTGCCGTTCGTTTTCGTGAGTTCCGCCTGCCTGGCCTCTGCCGGCCTGGCCATGGTCACGACGCCGGTAAGCGAAACAGGTCCGGCGCGGAATCTCGCCGTGCTGGGCGTGCTGGGCGACGTTGCGGCCATGAAGGTGATGGAGCACCGGATGGACCCGGTTGCCGCCGAGCCGCTGCACCAGGGCAAGGCCGGGACAATGCTCAAATGGAGTGAGCGGCTGGCCGTCGCCGGCGGCCTTGGCGCGCTGCTCGGCGGACGGAACCGTATGGTGGCCGCGGCCTCGGGACTGGCGCTGCTTACCGCTTCGGCACTGACCCGGTTCGGTGTGTTCGAGGCGGGCCTCGCCTCGGCCAGGGATCCAAGGTACACCATTGAACCGCAAAAGAACCGGCTGGCGGCCCGCCGCGCGGCCGGGGTCACCGGCGATTCAATTACCACCGGCAGCTGACCGGCTGCCCCTAAGAGGGCCTCAACGGACTTCGATGCCCTGCCCGGCGGTGGTGTGGCCAATGACGGGGTGCCCCGGCAGCTCGCCTACAACGAGCAGGCCGCCTGAGGTTTGGGCATCAGCCAGGAGCAGCAGGTCGTCGTCACTGACGCCGGCGGCGGCGCTGAGATGCGGCCGGACCCAGTCCAGGTTGCGCCGGGTACCCCCGGACACGAAACCGTCCCGGAGCGCCTCGCGGGCTCCCTGGATCACCGGTACCGAGGCCAGGTCAACCACCGCCCCGACGTCCGAGGCCCGGACCATCTTGTAAAGGTGTCCAAGAAGCCCGAATCCGGTCACGTCGGTTGCCGCCCTGACACCGGCAGCCACCGCGGCGTCGGCCGCGTCGCGGTTCAGGGCAGCCATGGTTTCCACGGCTTCAGGGAACACCTCGCCGGTCTGCTTGTGCCGGTTGTTGAGAAGTCCGACGCCGATTGGCTTGGTGAGCGTAATGGGCAGTCCGGGCCGGGCGGCATCGTTGCGCAGCAAACGGTCCGGATGCGCCACGCCCGTCACTGCCATGCCGTACTTTGGCTCAGGGTCATCAATTGAGTGGCCCCCAAGAACCGGACAACCCGCCTGCGAGGCTACGCTCAGCCCGCCGCGCAGGACTTCGGTCATCAGCTCCATGGGGAGGACGCCCCGGGGCCAGCCGATGAGGTTGATCGCCGTGATTGGCCGGCCGCCCATGGCGTAAATGTCCGAGAGCGCATTGGCTGCGGCGATCCGGCCCCAGTCGAAGGCGTCGTTGACCACGGGAGTGAAAAAGTCCGCCGTGGTCAGGACGGCAAGGTCCTCACGCACCAGGACCACCGCCGCGTCGTCGCCAGTGTCGAGGCCCACCAGTACCTCGGCTCCGGGCTGGCCGATCAGGCCACGGACCGCGTCTTCGAGCTCGCCCGGAGGAATTTTGCAGGCGCAGCCACCCCCGTGGGCATAGTCGGTGAGCCGGACTGCGCCGGCGGCACCTGCATCGAGTTGCTGGATTGACGTCTGGGCCTCATTCACCTGCCCAGCGTACCTTCAAGGCAACCCTGCTATATTGAGGCGCGGTGGCGTCCGGGTCCTGGTGGGCCCCCCGGTCTTCAAAACCGGTGCGGCTGAGCATCTCGGCCTGGCGGGTTCGATTCCCGTCCGCCACCGCCAACTTTCGGCAACGAATGCCGCGATACGAGGAGGGCTGTGGACCAGGTCGATCCCCGGCGCCTGATTCCCCGCACGAATGACCTGCTGGCACTGCCGGCGGTCCGCGAGGCCCGCACCCGGCTGAACGGGCGCATCATCCGCGAACTCGTCCGGGATGTCCAGGAGCAGGCCCGGAGCGGCGGGCTCCCGGCCGGCCAGGTGGAACCTGTCCTGCTGGCTGCCGTCGCTGCCCGGACGGCAACAACCCTGCGCCCGGTCTTGAACGCCACCGGTGTCATCGTGCACACCAACCTGGGGCGTGCGCCGCTTTCCGAAGGCGCTGTTGCCGCCCTCGTCGCGGCCAGCGGCTACGTGGACGTGGAGCTGGACCTGTCGGACGGCAGCCGTTCACGCCGCGGCGCCGGAGCCCGCGCCGCCCTCCTCGCTGCATGTCCTGCGGCCGAGGACGCGCTGGTGGTGAACAACGGAGCGGCAGCACTGGTGCTCGCCACGACGGCCCTGGCGGCCGGCCGCGAGGTGGTGCTGAGCCGGGGCGAACTGGTGGAAATCGGTGCCGGGTTCAGGCTCACCGACCTGATGGAATCCACGGGTGCAAGGCTTCGCGAAGTAGGCACCACCAACCGGACCCACCTCCATGACTACGCCGGGGCGCTCGGACCGGATACCGGGTGCATCCTCAAGGTCCACCCCAGCAATTTCCGTGTTGACGGCTTTACCTCGGCTGTTCCCATGGCTGAGCTGAGCCGGCTGGCTGCCGGCAACGGGGTACCCCTCGTGGCTGACCTCGGCAGCGGACTGCTGGCACCGGACCCGTTCCTGCCGGATGAACCGGATGCCGCCACCGCTTTGGCGAGTGGGGCCGACGTCGTGATTGCCAGCGGCGACAAACTGCTGGGCGGCCCCCAGGCCGGCCTGCTGCTGGGCCGCAGGGAAGTCATCGCGCGGCTGGCGCGCCACCCGCTGGCCCGCGCGGTCAGGGCCGATAAACTTGCCCTTGCCGCCCTGGAGGCGACCGTTGCCGGCGGCCCGCCGCCGGTCGTCCAGGCGCTGCACGCCGACGCCGGGCAACTGCGCCGCCGAACTGACCGGCTGGCCCGGGAACTTGGTGCAGCCGTGGTCCCGCATGACGGCAGGGTAGGCGGCGGAGGTGCCCCGGGGGTTCCCCTGGCCGGGTGGGCACTCCGGCTCCCGGAAGGCGTCGCCCGGCTCCTGCGGACCGGGGATCCGGCCGTGCTGCCGCGCGTCCACGACGGCTTCTGTTTGGTTGACCTGCGGTGCGTCCCCGAACGGGACGACGCCCGGATCGCCGCGGCCGTACGGGAGGCGTTGGCAAGCCTCGAAGCCGCGGATGCCGGCAGGGCGGGCTGAGCGGTGCACGTCGTTGCCACAGCCGGACATGTCGATTCCGGTAAAAGCACCCTGGTCCGTGCCCTCACCGGCATGGAACCGGACCGCTGGGAGGAAGAACGCCGCCGCGGCTTGACCATCGACCTTGGCTACGCCTGGACCACGTTGCCCTCCGGGCAGGATGTTGCGTTCGTCGACGTACCCGGCCACGAACGGTTCCTCGGAAACATGCTGGCCGGCATTGGGCCGGCGCCGGTGGTCTGCTTCGTGGTGGCCGCGGACGAGGGCTGGCAGGCCCAGTCCAGCGACCACCGGGACGCCGTTGCTGCGTTGGGCATCGACCACGGCGTCGTGGTGCTGAGCCGGGCAGACCGGGCCACGGGGCAGCAGGTTGCAGACGTGCTCTCGCGGACCCGCGCAGAGCTGGCCGGGACAGGGCTGCGGGATGCTCCCGCGGTGGTGGTGTCCGCCATCGACGGGACCGGGCTTCCGGAGTTACGGGCAACGCTCGACGACGTCCTGGCCCGGGTGCCTGCCCCGGTCACCACCGGGCGGGTCAGGTTGTGGGTGGACCGCTCGTTTACCATCACCGGTTCCGGAACCGTGGTGACCGGAACCCTGGCGGCAGGAACGCTGGCCCAGGGCGACCGGCTGGAACTGCTCGGGCACACCGGTACCCGGACTGTGGTGGTCCGGGGCCTGCAAAGCCGTGACACCTCCTACCCTTCCGTGGAGCCGGTAAGCCGAGTGGCATTGAACCTGCGCGACGTTGCAGCGACGGACGTCCGGCGCGGAGACGCCCTGGTCTCCCCGGGCGCCTGGCCCACCACGGCCGTGGTGGGCATCCACCGCACCACCGGGGCGGCATACACGGACGTAACGGAACAACTCATGGTCCATGTCGGCACCGCATCCGTGCCGGCCCGGCTGCGTCCCTTCGGGGCGGACCACGCCCGGCTGGTCCTCGACCGGCACCTGCCCCTGGTCCTGGGGGACCGGCTGGTGCTGCGCGACCCCGGAAGCCGCACCGTGCTGGGCGGCGCACGCATCCTCGATGCCGACCCCCCGGTCCTGCGGCGGCGCGGTGACGGTGCCCACTGGGCCCAGCGCCTTGCGGGGATGGATCCCTCAGGTGATGTGCTGGGGGAAGTGGCGGCCCGCAGGGCCGTGCAGCCAGACCGCCTGCGCCGGCTCGGACTGCTGTCCGGGCATGACGCCGAGGCACCCGCCGGCGTGCAGGTCATCGAGGACTGGTGGGTGCACGCTCCCGTCTTTCAGTCCTGGCAGCACCAGCTGCGCGCCGCGGTCCAGGCGCTGCAGGAGCGGGACGCCCTGGCACCGGGCCTTTCCATGGGCGCCGCACGGGACCTCCTCAAGTTGCCCGACGAGAAGCTGCTTTCCCACGTCATCCTCGGGGCCGGCCTGGAACAGGACGGCGGCCACGTCCGGATTCCCGGGAGCCAGGGCAACCTTGGACACATCGAGCCGGCCATCGCCAGGCTGGAGGGCAGGCTCGGCGTGGACGCCTTCCGCGCCCCCGAAGCCGATGAGCTGGCGGCACTCGGCCTGGGTGCCCGCGAGCTCGCCGCGGCCGAGCGCACCGGACGCATACTGAGGCTGCGCGACGGGGTGGTGCTGCTGCCCACCGCACCGGCTCTGGCCATGCGCACCCTCGCCGGTTTGGAGCAGCCCTTCACCACGAGCCAGGCGCGCCAGGCCCTCGGCACGACACGCCGGATAGCCGTGCCGCTGCTGGAACACCTCGATGCCCGCGGCTGGACCAGGAGGCTCGACGCCGGGCACCGCACCGTAGTGCGCTGACCCGCCGTCGGCCGGGAAAGCCGCCGGCCCCGGCTAGCCGGGGCCGCCGTCCCGGACATGGCGCAGGATGTCGTCCACTACGCGCGCGAGCGGCGCGGAGGCGTCGATTGGGATGCCGCCCGGCGGGATTTCTTCCCGGGTTACGTGCAGGTGTTCGATCAGCTGCCGTTCCGCCGCCTGGCCGCCCCATTCGTCCGGCGGCCGCTGGTCAAGGCGCCGACGCAGGGTTTCAACATCCGGCTCCAGGACGAAGACGGCATCGAACAGGTCGATGAAGGAGGCCAGGTTCCTGGACCCGCCGCAGAAGAATGTCGCTGGTTCCCGCTGGTCTGCGGCCAGCTCCCGGACGTCGGCCACCCGCCAGAGGTGATGGCTGTGCACTGCGGTTCCGGTGATCCCCGCAACCGGTTCGCCGGTTTCCGGATCACCTTGGTAGGCGAGGTCACGGTCTCCGTTGATGGCCTGGTAGCCGCGCCGCCGCAGTTCATGGCATACAGCGGTCTTACCTGTACCGGAACCGCCCTCGACAAGGTAATTCTTCCTGCCCATGCCTGATGGTACCGACGAACGGCAGGGGTGTGATGGTTTGATTGGTCGGTGCTTCGTGTAAAACGCTTTGTGGTCTTCAGCCTTTTCGTGCTCTGTGCCAGTGCAGCGTTCTCTTTCTGGGTGATGGGCCAGGCAGGCGCCGGGGACATCGCCGCCACGCCGGCGCCGCCCCTCGCCGCGGCCAGGCTCCAGGCCGCGCCTGACGGGATCGCCACCGCCGTCAACGTCACACCGGTCCCCGAATCCACGTGGCTTGGCCACGCCGCCGCAGCAACCGGAATTCCCGTGCGCGCGCTGCGCGCCTACGTCAGTGCCGTTGTCACCGCCAACCAAGCTGCTCCCGCGTGTGGAATCGGCTGGAACACTTTGGCCGCCGTCGGCTTCGTCGAATCAGCCCACGGAACCTACGGCGGCGGCAGCCTGAGTTCCGCCGGCCAGGCCAGCGGCCCGATCGTGGGCCCGAGCCTCAACGGTGCGGGGTTCGCCGCCATTCCGGACACCGACGGCGGAGCCTTGGACGGTGACGCGCATTGGGACCACGCGGTGGGCCCGATGCAGTTCATCCCCTCCACGTGGCGGATCGCCGGGATGGACGGGAACGGGGATGGGGCAGCGGACCCGTTCAACATTGACGATGCAGCCTTAAGTGCGGCCACATATCTGTGCGGCCACGGCGGTGACCTCACCACTGCCCGGGGCTGGACGGATGCAGTGCACGCCTACAACCAGTCCGACGCCTACCTCCGCCAGGTGCGCTCCCAGGCCACCGCCTACGCAGCGGCAACGGACACGGTCCAATGACGGGAAGGCGAAGCAGCGGGCCCCGGCGTCCTGCCCGTCAGGCGCGCTGCCAGGTGACCGGAAGCTCCTTCAACCCGTAAACGATGCTGCTTTCCATGCGTTCCAGTTCCGCTCCGGGAGCCAGGGAGAGGCCCGGCAGGCGGGTCAGCAGCGCCTCCAGGGCGATCCTGGCCTCAAGCCGTGCCAGCGGGGCACCCAGGCAAAAGTGGATGCCATGGCCGAAGGCCAGGTGCCGGTTGGGGCTGCGGTCGATGTCGAACTCAGCGGCCGCCGGGAACTGCTGCCCGTCGCGGTTGGCCGAGCCGATCCACGCCACTATCGGAGCGCCGGCGGGAACCCTTTGGCCGCTGAGGACAGTTTCCGCGACCGCCACCCGGTACATGGACTGGACCGGTGACCGAAAGCGGAGGACTTCTTCGAGCGCCTGGGGGAGCAGGCCCGGTTCCTCAAGGAGCCGGCCAAGCGTGCCGGGTGACTCGGCCAGGCACAAAACGGCGTTGCCAATCAGGTTGGCGGTGGTCTCATTGCCTGCAACCAGCAGGAGGCTGCAGAAACCGAGCAGTTCCGGCACCGTCAGCCGTTGCCCGCCGATCTCCGCGGACAGCAGGCTGCTGATAAGGTCCGTGCCGGGCCTGCTCCGGCGCCGGTCGATCAGGGCGAGGAAGTATTCCACCATTTCTGACGTGGTGGTGTCCTGGGTTTCGCCCGCGGGAGCGGTCCGCGTTTGGCTGACGATGACATCAGACCAGTGCTTGAAGCGCTCCCGGTCCTCCGCGGGAATGCCCAACAGCTCCGAAATCACGATGACCGGCAACGGATAGGCCAGGTCCCTGATCAGGTCCGCGCTTCCGCCGGCAGCGATCCCGTCGAGGAGCTCGTTGGTGAGTCCGGCGATGCGGGGAGCCAGACCGGAGATTTTTGATCCTAGCCCTGGCGGGCCCCGGCGTCATCAGGTGCGGGCCGCCAGGTGCGCGTCCGGCACGTATGGCCGGGGGATGGGGTAAGTTCGGCCCTATGGAATGCGTAGTGATCTACAGCGTGCGCGAGGGTGTGGACAGGGCGACGGTCATGTCCGTCTATCCCCGGCACAAGGCCTTCTACGAAGCTTTCCGGGCCGACGGCGGAGGGCTGACTGCCCTGGGCCCTTTCCAGTCTCCCGAAGCCGGCCTGAGCTCAATGGGCATCTTCACTTCGCGCAGTGAAGCTGAACGGTTCATCGCCGGAGACCCCTTCGTAACCGAGGGGCTCGCAGACCCCAAGCTGCTCGAATGGAATGCCGTGCACCTCGCCTGAGGGACGCAGCCGCACGCAACTTTCCCACCAACCGACCACTGAACGCGAGGACTCACCATGCAGCACCGGACCCTGGGCCACAGCGGCGCCGTCGTCACCAGCTTCGCGCTGGGCACCATGACGTTCGGCGCGGAGGCGACCGAAGAAACCTCCCACGACATCCTGGACAGCTACTTCGACGCGGGCGGCAACTTCATTGATACCGCCGACGTCTACAGCTCGGGAGTGTCCGAAGAGATCATTGGGCGCTGGCTGGCCAGGCGGGCGGGCCTGAGGGACCAGGCGGTGATCGCCACCAAAGGGCGTTTCCCCATGGGAACGGCACCGAACGACGTCGGAACATCGCGCCGGCACTTGACCCGCGCACTCGATGATTCCCTCCGCCGCCTGGGAGTGGAACAGATCGACCTCTACCAGATGCACGCGTGGGACCCCATCACCCCCCTGGAGGAGACCGTTCGGTTCCTGGACGACGCCGTAGGCCGCGGGAAAATCGCGTACTACGGGTTTTCGAATTTCCTGGGCTGGCAGCTCACCAAGGCTGTCCATGTTGCACGCAGCCAGGGCTGGAACCCGCCCGTCAGCCTGCAGCCCCAATACAGCCTCCTGGTCCGGGACATCGAACATGAGATCGTACCGGCCGCGCTTGACGCAGGAATCGGCCTGTTGCCGTGGTCGCCGCTGGGCGGAGGATGGTTGTCCGGCAAGTACCGCCGCGACCAGCGGCCTTCCGGGGCAACCCGCCTGGGGGAGAACCCCGAACGCGGCATGGAAGCCTGGAAGGCACGCAATGACAACCCGCGTACGTGGGCAGTCATCGACGCCGTCGAAGATATCGCTGCCCACCACAATGTGAGCCCGGCCCAGGTGGCACTGGCCTGGCTGGCACACCGGCCCGCCGTGACGTCCGTAATCCTGGGTGCCCGCTCCACGGAGCAGCTTGCCGACAACCTGGCGGCCGCCCAGCTGCAGCTCAGCGCCGAAGAGGTCGCCCGTCTCACCCTGGCCAGCCAGCCCGACGTGGGGGTCTATCCCTACGGGCCCATGGCCCAGGAACAGCGCAGCCGCAAAATGGAGGGCGGACGGTAGCGCCCCACCGGCGGGTAATCGGGGGCCAGCCCTTACCGGGTGTGCTTGAGCACGTCCGGCAGCTCCTCCACGTATACCGTTTGCGGCGGGTCGAAGTAGATCACCAGCACTTCAGCGCCCACCGGGAAGTCACTGGTCTTGTCGAACGGATGGGCGTGGAATGCCATGGTGCCGCCAAGGTAGGGCAGCATGACTTCGCCGATGGTGCCCGGGCCGATGCGGCCGGTGACCCGCCCGATCTTGCCGGTCAGGCTCCTGTCGACCTCCTTGCGCATGGTATCCCTATGCCCCGGAAGCGGTGGGTGGCTGTTTGGCATCCTTGCCGTTCTTCAGCGCGGACCGGAGGGCGGGCAGGTAGTCGCCTGCCTGCGCCAGGATCCCGCCAAGCATCTTGTTGACGCCCTCGCCGCCGTTCAGGACGGTCATCTGCCCGACGTGCGAGAAGGGCTCAGCGGCGGCGGCAATGATGGCGGGCATGTTTTCGGCGAGCTGCTGTGAGATGACCGCGTCCTGGTTGGTGGCGAGGGCCTCGGCCCGCGCCTTGATGCCGTCTGCCTCGGCCAGGGCCCTCGCTTTGATCGCCGAGGCGGCTGCGTCGCCCTTGGCCTTGGTGGCGGCCGCTTCGGCCTCACCCGTAACCTTGGTGGCTCCGGCTGCCGCTGCCGCGGCCGTGGCGTTTGCCTGTGCGGTCACTTCGGTCCGGCGCGCGTTGGCCTGGGCCTCAAGCTCGGTGCGGCGCGCCAGTGCCTCGGCGGCACTGATGTCCGCAGCTTTCTGTCCCTCTGCGTCCGTGCGCTTGGCGTAGGCCTTCGCGTCGGCAGGTTTCCTGATGGTTGTCTGCAGTTTCTGCTCTTCCCGGTCTGCTTCCAGCTTGGCCACCTCTGTTTCCTGCACCACCACCTGCTGCCGTGCTGTGGCCTCGGCCAGCGGCCCGGCCTGGGCGGCATTGGCCCGGGCCCGTTCGGCGTTTGCCTGTGCCACCGACTGCCGGATCGCCGAGACACTCTGCGCATCGGCAATCAGGGCGGCCGCCTCCGCTTCCTTTTCCGCAGCTTCCCGGTTGCGCGTTGCCTCGGCGATCCGGGCCTCCATCTTCACCTGGGCGATATGCGGCTTCGCAATGTTCTGGATGTAGCCGGTGGGATCCTGCAGGTCCTTGATCTGCAGCGAGTCCACCACCAGTCCCAGCTTCTCCATCTCCACACCGCTGGCGCTGCGGACCTGTGAGGCGAGTTTGTCCCGTTCGCGGATGATCTCCTCCACGGTCATGCTGCCAATGATGGAGCGCAAGTGGCCCTCGAAGACGTTGTAGACCTGGCTTTCCATTTTTGGCTGCTGGCCCAGGAAACGTCGGGCGGCATTGGCGATAAAGGGCGGCGCGTCCCCGATCTTGTATATAACCACGCCTTCGACAATGACCTGGATTCCCTGCGAGGTGACACAGGAGACTTTTAGCTCGGTTTCATTCAATGTCAGCGAGAGCGGCCGTACCGTCTGCAGTCCGGGAAGGACCAGGGCACCTTTGCCCGTGACAATCTTGAAATCCATTCCCTCCCTGGTTTCCAGGGTTCCGCGGGTCAGCCCGGAAATGATCAGGGCCTCATTTGGTTCAGCCACTTTCCACATCAGTTTGGTGGCGACCCAGACAAACCCAACGGCAAAGAGCACTCCCAGAATAATGGCGAGCAGCGGAAAGAACGCTGTAAAGTCCGGCATAACCAGATCCTTTCAATGCCGCGCAACGGCATCACGGTAAAACCCCAATAAACACAGCCGCCCATTTATCCGGCTACATAAAACTGCCGTCAATTCCGGTGCTTCCGGCCAGCTGTTGTAGACAGTCTGGTTCGGCCCCGGGCAAGAGTCCATAGCCGTGACGATATTTGCCTGCAGCAACAATAAAAGACGGGCGACGGCGGCACGCACAGTTCCCGGACGGGGTCGTGCGGCGTGGGAAACCGTTGACATGGGCAACCAGTGCTCGCACGATGGAAATGGAACCGCAATGCGGGTCCAGCGCCAGGCATTGACAATTTCTCCTTTTGTTCTTGCCATGAGGCCGGGCGCTCTACTGCATCTGACCAACGGAGTGATGATGAGTATTCAAGGAGTGACCCGGGAGCAGGCCGTACGCCGCGCCACGGTGGCGAGCGTGGTGGGTACCACCATCGAGTGGTACGACTTCTTCCTGTATGGGACGGCCGCCGCCCTGGTGTTTCCCCAGTTGTTCTTCCCGGGCCAGGTTGCCTTCGCCGGCGTGCTGGCGGCTTTCGGTACCCAGTTTGTCGGCTTTGTTGCCAGGCCAATCGGCGCGGCGATCTTCGGCCATTTCGGCGACCGGATTGGACGCAAGACGACACTTATGGCCACGCTCTTCCTGATGGCCTTCGGCACGGTCCTGATCGGCTGCCTGCCCACGTACCAAAGCATCGGCGTTGCCGCGCCGGTCCTCCTGGTCCTGCTCCGGATCATCCAGGGAATCGGCGTGGGAGGCGAGTGGGGCGGTTCTGTCCTGCTGAGCATGGAATGGGGCGACCAGAACCGCCGTGGCCTGTCCGCCTCCTGGCCCCAGATCGGGGTGCCGCTGGGGCTTGTCCTGTCCACCGGCGTCGTCAGGATCACCACGGCCGCAACGGGAACTGAAGGGTTTGCTGCCTACGGCTGGCGGATCCCGTTCATCCTGAGCATCATCCTGATCGGTGTGGGCCTGTTCGTCCGGCTGCGCGTCATCGAAAGCCCGGAGTTCGACGAAGTCCGCAAGTCCAACAAGGTGGTGCGGGCCCCGATCATCGAGGTGATCCGCCGGCAGCCCAAGGAGATCCTCCTTTCCGCCCTGGTGCGCACCTCGGAGCAGGCGCCCTTCTACCTCTTCATCACCTTCGTGATCACCTACGCCACCAAGCAGTTGAAGCTGGACAGCAACTCGATCCTTGATGACACGCTGATCGCGGCGGCGCTGGGGCTGGTCAGTGTTCCGCTGTTCGGGCGCCTGTCCGACCGCTTCGGGCGGCGGCGGGTGTACGGAACCGGGATTGTGCTTACCGCGCTGTTCGCATTCCCCTACTTTGGGCTGCTGAACACGCGGGACTCCCTGTGGGTTGGCGTTGCCGTGGTGGTCAGCCTGATCCTGCACGACATCCAGTACGGACCGCAGGCCGCCCTGATCGCCGAAAGTTTCGACACCGACATCCGCTACACGGGCGCCGGCCTGGGCTACCAGCTGGCCAGCGTAATTGCCGGAGGTCCCGCACCCCTCATCGCTGCCGCCCTGCTGGCGAGCTATGGCAATTCGACGTCGATTTCGCTGTACATCATCCTTTGCTGCGTGATTGCCATGCTTGCCCTGATCTTCCTGCCCAGGGCCAAGGGGGCGCTGGCCAAGGACGCCGCTGCCGCCGCAATGCCCAGAAACCTGTAGGGCCGGATGCGGACGGACTTTCAACCTGGACACCTGGGGCCGCGGGCCTTCTATAAATTACTGACGTCAGTGGTGGTTCCGCGGCCCATCGCCTGGGTGTCCAGCACATCCCCGGACGGGGTGGACAATCTTGCGCCGCACTCTTTCTTCACCGTGGCCTCGGTGGACCCGCCGATCATCCAGTTCACCTCCGTCGGCGAGAAGGATTCGCTGCGGAACATCGAGGCGACGGGGGAGTTCGTGGTGAACCTGGCGCCGGCGGCGCTGATCCAGGAGGTCAATGCCACTGGTACCAATTTCAGCCCCGATGTCAGCGAGTTCGATGCCGCCGGCCTGGCCCGTGAGCCCAGTGCCATGGTCCGGCCGCCCCGGGTTAAGGACTCTCCGGCGGTGCTGGAATGCTCGCTTCACCAGACCCTGCGCATGGGTGACTGTGTCCTGGTGTTCGGCCTGGTAGTGCACGCCGCCGTCTCCTCCCAGGTGCTCAGCGGTGACCACCCGGACGTGGCCGGGCTTGATCCGCTGTCAAGGCTGGGCGGGGACGAATGGGGCATGCTTGGCCCCATCCTCCACCTGCCGCGGATCCGTGCCTCGCAGTGGCCTGGTCCTTTCAGGCCGCGGGAGGGCACATGACGGAGCCTGGCGCGGGAGCCATGCCAGCCCCGGGGGAGGCAGGCTTCTGATGGCGGCGGTCGGTGTTGACGTGGCGGAGTCCATTGCCACGATTTCCTTCGGCAGCGGCGGGCGGCTCAATGCCCTGGGCCAGAGGGACTGGGAGGATCTGCGGTGCGCAGTACACGGGCTGGCCTCCGGCCCGACCCTGCGCGCCGTCGTGGTGCGCGGCCGCGGTGGAGTGTTTTGCGCCGGCTCTGACATAAGCGAATGGGACGGGACGTCGGGCGCGGACGTTGGCCGGACCTTTGACGTGCTGGAATCTGCATTGCAGGCACTCGAGGACTTGCCCGTCCCAACCCTGGCCGTGGTCGAAGGGGTTGCGGCCGGTGGGGGCTGCCAGCTTGCCCTTGCCTGCGACCTGCAACTGCTCACCCCAACAGCGCGGATGGGCATGCCCGTGGCACGCCTGGGCTTGCTGGTTCCGGCCACCTTCGCCGCCCGCCTGGCACTGCGGGTAGGTCCGTCCCGGGCCAAGGACCTTCTTTACACGGGCCGTATGCTCACTGCCCGCGAGGCCTGGGACATGGGGCTGGTCACCACCCTCGCCCCCGACGACGATGCGGACGCGGCCCTGGCTGCAGTCCTCGACCCGTGGAAAGGCGTCTCGTCGGCGTCTCTAAAGGCATCGAAGGCAGCGGTGGACGAGGGCCTGCGCCTCCTGACGGAAGCCGGCCGCCGCGCGCCAAAGGGCCCTGCGGTGGATCCGGTGGAATTCCGCGACCGGGTCACGGGCTTTCTCCACCGCCGGACCGGGGCGGGGCCGCCGGCTCCACCACCGTGACGTCCAAAGGCATCCGGTTGACGCGGCGCAGGCGTCCGGCCAGCACGCTGCGGAGTCCGTGAGCCACCATCCGCCGCTTGGTCAGGAACCTGAATTCCGGATGGTCCGAGGTGACAAGGTCCACGATGGGCAGCGCCGCCTCGCCCGCATTTTGTCCCCACAGCCCCACCACCACCTGCAGGCCGCCGAGGCGCTGTTGGTAGCCCGGCTGGGACCGCACCCGCGCCAGGAGCGCAGTTTCCACGAGTCCGGGGTTCATGCCGTGGACCCGTACGCCGGTGCCCTTGGTTTCCAGGCGGAGCGTCTCGGTGAACTGGCGGACCCACCGCTTGCTTGAGGCGTAGGCGTTCTGCAGCGCCACCGGACCCCGGTCGCCCTGGCCGTAGAGGTTGACCAGGTCGCCGTGCCCCTGGCCCAGGAATACCGGCAAGGCAACCCTGGAGCCGTGGAACGTACCCAGGATGTTGGTGCGCACCACGCGCGTGAAGTCGTCGGCGGGCGTCGACGCTGTGGGTCCGTACACCCCCGACGTTCCCGCATTGTTAACCCAGATATCCAGCGTTCCCCGGGCAACGGCCTCGTCGCGAAGCGCCTCAACGTCAGCCAGTTCGGCGGTGTCGCAGCGGCGTCCGGATGCCGCGATCCCCTCATCGAGCAGGCGGCGGACGGCCGCAGCAACGTCGTCCCCGGACCTGGCTGCAAGCACCACCGTTGCGCCGTGCAGGCCCAGCACGCGGGCCATGGCAAACCCCAGCCCCCGCGACGAGCCGGTCACCACCGCTACCCGGCCGCGAAGGATGTCCTGGCCAGGCGCCGCCCGTTGGATCCGCATCCCCTTGTCCTACGCCGTTACGGCTGTGGCGGCAAGGCTACCGGCTTAGTGGTCCGTGCCGGGGGAAGCCGCCCGGAGCGCTGCCGCGAGGTAGGGGGCAGTGCGGCTGCTGCGGGAACGCGCGACGGCGGCCGGGCCGCCGGCGGCGACGATCCTGCCGCCGGCGTCGCCACCGGCGGGCCCCAGGTCCATCACCCAGTCTGCGGCCGCCACCACATCCATGGCGTGTTCCACGACGATCACCGTGTTCCCGGCGTCCACCAGGCGGTTCAACTGTGCCATGAGGAGCTGGACGTCGGCCGGGTGCAGGCCGGTGGTGGGCTCATCCAGGAGGTACAGGGTGTGCCCCCGGCGTGCCCGCTGCAGTTCCGTAGCCAACTTGATCCGCTGGGCCTCCCCGCCGGAAAGTTCGGTGGCAGGCTGGCCAAGACGAAGGTAGCCCAGGCCCACCTCCTGGAGCGTCTTGAGGGACCGGGCGGCCGAGGGCACGCCGGCGAGGAAACCAGAGGCAGCGTTGACCGTCATGCCCAGCACTTCGGCGATGTTCCTGCCCTGGTAGGTGACCGCCAGGGTTTCCGGGTTGTACCGCGTTCCGTCGCATTCCGGACACGGACCGTAGCTGCCGGGAAGGAACAGGAGCTCCACGGCCACGAAACCTTCGCCCTGGCACGTCTCGCACCTGCCCCCTGCCACGTTGAAGGAAAAGCGGCCGGCCCCGAATCCCCGGCTCCGGGCAGCCCCGGTGGCGGCGAATTCCTTGCGGACCGCATCGAACAGGCCCGTGTAGGTTGCCAGATTGGAGCGCGGGGTCCGGCCGATCGGCCTCTGGTCCACTTTCACCAGGCGGTCGATCAGCTCCAGGCCGGACACGTACCCAACGGTCCCGGTTCCGCCCTGTTCCCCCGCGTCCTCGTCCGGCTCCTCGTCTGGTGTTCCGGTCCCGGCCTGCAGCACGGCGCCGGCGACATCGGCCAGGACCCGGCTGACCAGGGTGGACTTTCCGGAACCGGAGACCCCGGTGACCGCTGTCAGGACGCCAAGCGGAAAAGCCGCGTCCAGGTTCCGCAGGTTGTGCCGGTTGACGTCCCGCAGTTCCAGCCACCCGGACGCTTCGCGCCGGGCACCTTGCCGGGCGCCGCCGTCGTCCGCTCCCTCCTGTGGGGCGCCTGGGAACAGGAACGGCCGTGTCACGGACTCCGGCACCTCATCGAGGCCCTGCACGGGGCCGCTGTAGAGCACTTTTCCGCCGTCTTCGCCCGCCCGCGGCCCCACGTCCACCAGCCAGTCCGCCCGGCGGACCATGTCCATGTTGTGTTCCACCACGAAGACGGAATTTCCTGACGACTTGAGCTGGTCCAGGACGGCCAGGAGGGGTTCGGCGTCGGCGGGGTGCAGGCCCGCCGACGGTTCATCCAGCACGTAGATGACGCCGAACAGCCCCGAGCGGAGCTGGGTGGCGATCCGCAGCCGCTGCATTTCCCCGGGCGAAAGCGTTGGCATGGCCCGTCCCAGCGCAAGGTACCCCAGGCCCAGTTCCAGCAGCACGGTAATGCGCTGGAGCAGGTCGCGGGTGATGGCCACGGCCACTTCGTTGGACTCCGATGACTGCTTGCGGGATGCTGTCGCTGCCGCGGCCAGTGTGGTGGTGGGGCGGATGATCGCGGCGAGTTCGGTCATGGGTACCGCGTTCAGCGCGGCGATGGTGTGGCCGGCAAAGGTCACCGCGAGGGCTTCGGGCCTGAGCCCGGTTCCGCCGCACCGCGGGCACGGCCCGGTCTCCATGAAGCGCAGGACCTTTTCCCGCATGGCGGGGCTCTTGGAATCGAGCAATGTGTGCATGACGTAGCTTTTGGCACTCCAGAACCTGCCCTTGTAGGGCTTGGCCACGCGGTCCCGCTGGGGTGTCACCTCCACCACTGGCTGCTCTTCGGTGAACAGGATCCAGTCCCGCTGTTTCCTGGGCAACCGCCGCCACGGGACGTCCACGTCGTAGCCCAGGTGGGTCAGGATGTCGCGTAGGTTCTTGCCCTGCCAGGCACCGGGCCACGCGGCGATTGCCCCCTCACGGATGCTCAGCGAGGGGTCCGGGACCAGGGACGCCTCCGTCACGGTGTGCGCCGTGCCCAGCCCGTGGCATTCCGGGCAGGCGCCGGCAGCGGTGTTGGGGGAGAAAGCGTCCGAATCGAGGGGTGCCGCGCCCTCCGGGTAGCTGCCGGCGCGGGAAAACAGCATCCGGAGCGAATTGGACAAGGTGGTGACCGTTCCCACGGTGGAGCGGGACGTTGCGGTTCCGCGGCGCTGCTGGAGGGCGACGGCGGGCGGCAGCCCGGTGATGAGGTCCACCTTGGGATTGTGGCCCTGCTGGATAAGCCGGCGGGCGTAGGGCGCCACGGATTCGAAGAACCGGCGCTGCGCCTCCGCGTAGATGGTGCCGAATGCCAAGGACGACTTGCCGGAACCCGAGACGCCGGTGAACGCCACGATCGCGTCCCGCGGCACATCCACGCTGATGTTCCGCAGGTTGTTTTCACGGGCGCCGCGCACGCGGACGAATCCGTCTTCGGCGTGGGCCGCCGCGGGAGCGGAGGTGTTCAGCGCGGTCAATGTCCCGGTGTTCTGTTTGGCATGCACCGCTTCGACTCTAGTAGGCGTCCGTGCGTGGCCTGAACTTTCCGGGATCTGTCGGGACGGCGCAGACGGATTTACACTGAAGCATTCCGCGGCGCAGGCGGGGGAAGCGGACCGAAAACACAAGATCAACTACATAGGTGGAAGGGCCGGCCATGGGCAACGCGTCGCAGGGAGCTAACAGGGCAGTATCCGAGGCCGCGTCCGCGAGCCGCAGCCCGGCAGTGCGGATCCTGGCACGCGCCGGATTCGTTTTCATCGGCCTGGTGCACATCCTGATCGGGGCCATCGCGTTGCAGCTGACCCGGGGCCAGGGGGGAGAAGCCGACCAGTCCGGGGCGATCGGTGCCCTGGCTTCCAAGCCCGGCGGCGGCATCCTGCTGTGGGCCGGTGCTGTTGCGTGTGCCGCGCTGGCCCTGTGGATGGTCAGCGAGGCAGTTTTCGGGGCACACACGGAGACCGACTCCAAAACGAAGCTGAAGAACGCAGCCAGCGCAGCGGGGAAGGCAGTGGTCTTCGGTTTCCTTGCCTTCACCTTTGCCGTCTTCGCCTCCGGCGGCAGCAAGAACTCCAGCCAGTCCGCCAGTGATTTCACCGCAAAGCTGATGGGAGCGCCGGCCGGGGTGGTTGTCCTGGTGGTGGTCGGCCTGGCGATCATTGGCGCCGGCGTCTTTTACGCGTTCCGGGGTGTCACCCGGAAATTCATGGAGGACCTGCAGGACCCGGGAAACGCTCGGACGGCCGTGGAGTGGATCGGCACGATCGGCTACGCAGCCAAGGGCGTGGTGCTCGCCGTCGTCGGAGTCCTGATCATTGTGGCCGCCGCAACCGCTGACCCCTCCAAATCCTCAGGCCTCGACGGGGGGCTGAAGACACTCGGTTCGCAGCCGTACGGCGTGTTCCTCCTTGCTGCCATCGCCGCAGGGCTTATCTGCTACGGCGTGTACTCCATGGCGCGTGCACGCTATGGAAAGTTCTAGGGTCCCGGAGCCCGGCCAGGGGTACCTAATGCCCTAAACGTTCCTGTGGAGTCGCTGTGCATCCTGTTGATCCGGTCACCTTTGGCCCTAAAGTAATCCCACAATTGCCTACGATGGGACACGGACAACAAGACGAACCGCTGCCGGGCACCTGCCCGGCCACCCGGTAAATCCAGGACGGAGGAGGGCGCCATGCAGGACAGCATGCTGCTGCACGGGCACCCCGCCCGGCTGTTGACGGCCGGGGTGGCCGCCATCCTCCTGGCCGTGACGTCGGGAAGCGCCGCCCAGACCCGGCCAACGGCCACCGCTTCACCCCTGGTCCGCGTTGTGGTGGTGGGGGACTCGCTGAGCACCGGCCATGGGACGTCCCCGCAGGAGGCGTGGCCGGCGCTGATGCGGACGGACCCTGGCGTGGCAGGGCTGGAAGTAGTCAACGCGGCCGAGGACGGCAGCGGCTACGTCAGCCTGGGCGACTACAACGGAACCTTCGGGACCCAGGTTGACGACTTCGTCACCCCGGACACCGGAATCGTGGTCTTCTTCGGTTCGGAGAACGACCTTGGCTATGCCTCCTCGGAGGTCGGCGACGCTGCGCTGGCGGCGATGGACAGGGCCGAGGCCCTTGCCCCGGAGGCGAGGATCATCGTGGTGGGGCCGCCGTCGTATACGTCGAATCCCGACCCCGGACTGGTGGATATCAGCGACCAGCTCAGGACCGCCACTGCGAGGGCCGGCGCAGAATTCGTCGACCCAATCTCGGAAGGCTGGATCAGCGACGACTTTGACGACCTGATCGGCCCCGACGGCGACCACCCGACCGTCCTGGGCCAGCATTACCTGCTGGAGCATATCGGGGCGTACCTTGAGCAGGCTGCGCCGGCGGCCCAGGCCGCGCTGGAAGGCCGCCAGGACCTGCACAAGCCGGCTGCCTAGGATCCCGCGGGAGCTTAGACCAGCGGCCAGGGGTAGCGCATCCCCGTGTGGTCAACCGGAAGCACCATGTCCCGCAACAGGTGCTGCACCCTTCGCTGAAGGGCAGCCACTTCGGCAGGGTGGAGCAGCCCGGCCACCTCGGCCGGAACAGCGCCGGCCAGTGGACGGATGTCCTCCAGCAGGTGGTCCGGAATGGGGTCGCCGGCGAAGTCCCAGATTACGGTGCGCAGCTTGAAGGCGGCGGAGAAGCACAGGCCGTGGTCGATGCCCCAGATCCGCCCGTCGGTTCCGCGCAGCACATGACCGCTTTTCCGGTCCGTATTGTTCGCCACGTAATCGAACAAGGCCATCCGGGCCAGGTCGTCGTGGGTCTCCGGGGCGTCGGCATACAGGGTGAAATAGTGTTCCTGGTGGTCCCCTTCGATGAACCACTGGAGCGACCCCACCCCAAGCGGGGCGTCCGCGCGCACCACCGTAGGGGGCACCATGCCCCAGCCCAGCGCTTCGCTCAGCTGGAACGCTGCGCACTCCCGGCGGTACAGGCCGGCGTCGAAATCCACCAGGGGCCGTTCTCCCGCCTCCGGCTTGTAGACGGCCCACGCGGAATCACCCTCGCAGGAAACCTCCGCGAGGAACGTGGCATTGCTTCCGCTCATGATGCGGCCCAGCAGCTCCACGCGGCCGTCGGTGAGGAGGGTCAGCTCCCGCGCGGACACCGCATGCCCCATACGCATCCCGGCCTGGTCACGGCGACCTCAGACCGCTGAGGGGTTCCGACGTCGAATTCACCGTGAGCACGGCCGGAGCCTGCCCGTCAGTGTAGGAGATCACAGAGACCGACGCCGGGCTGATCATGATCCGTTGGAAGAGGTCCAGGTGCGTGCCCAGCGCGTGGGCCACGGCCGCCTTGATGGGGTCGGCATGGGAGAAACAAATCACGACGCCACCGCGGTGGGCGGCCCGAAGATCGTCCAGCGTCGCAACCATCCGGGCCTGCATCCCGGAGAAGCCTTCCCCGTTGGGAAACCGGAACGCGGACGGGTTGTGCTGGACGGTCTGCCACTCCGGCAGCGCAGCCAGTCCGGCGAGGGCCGCGCCGGTCCAGTCACCGAAATCGCATTCAAGGAGCCCGGCTTCTTCCGTGACCGGCCGTCCGGTGCGCGCGGCTGTGGGCTCCGCAGTTTCCCGTGCCCGTTCCAGGGGCGATGAGTAGACCGCCTCCACTGGCAGGCCGGCGAGCCGGCCGGCAGCGGCGTCAGCCTGCGCCCGGCCGCGTTCGGAAAGATGCAGGCCGGGGGCCCGGCCCGGCAGGACGGTGCCGGTGGTGGGCGTCTCGCCGTGGCGGACCAAAAGAATCAGTGTGCTTTCTGTCACGGCTCAAGCCTAAGGCCAGCCGCACAGGAATCTGGCGGAATCCCTCGATAAGCCGTGGGGCGGGGCTTACCGTAGAGGGGTGACTGATCGCCCCGAAATTTACACCGTTGGTGAACTGCGTGCGGCCGGGTATGTCCTGAAGGACCTGAGGCATGAAATCCGGGACAACCTCCTCGCCGCCCTGGCTGCGGGGCGTGACCCGTGGCCCGGCCTGTACGGCTTCGGCCGGACAGTGGTTCCGCAGCTGGAGCGGGCACTGCTCGCCGGCCACGACATCGTCCTCCTGGGGGAGCGCGGGCAGGGAAAGACCCGCATCCTCCGCACCTTGGCGGGGCTGCTGGACGAGTGGTCGCCGGTCATCGAGGATTCAGAGCTGAACGAGCATCCCTTTGAACCCATCACCGAACAGTCACGCGCCCGGGCGCTGACCGAGGGGGACCGGCTGCGGGTGGCGTGGCGGCACCGTTCAGAGCGTTACGTGGAGAAGCTCGCAACACCGGATACGTCGGTGGCTGACCTCATTGGCGACGTGGACCCGATGAGGGTGGCTGAGGGCCGCCGCCTGGGGGATCCCGAAACCATCCATTACGGGCTGATCCCACGCTCCAACCGCGGCATAATTGCCATCAACGAGCTCCCCGACCTCGCTGAACGCATCCAGGTGGCCATGCTGAACGTCATGGAGGAACGCGATATCCAGATCCGCGGCTACGTCCTGCGGCTTCCGCTGGACGTGCTGGTGGTGGCCTCTGCCAACCCGGAGGATTACACCAACCGTGGCCGGATCATCACGCCGCTGAAGGACCGCTTCGGTGCGGAAATCCGCACCCACTACCCGATTGAGCTGGAAGACGAAGTAGCGGTCATCCGGCAGGAAGGGCGGCTGGTGGCCGACGTCCCGCCGTTCATCCTTGAAATCCTGGCCCGCTACACCCGGGCGCTGCGGCAGTCCCCTGCCATCAACCAGGCCTCCGGCGTGTCGGCACGGTTCGCCATTGCCGGGGCAGAAACGGTGGCGGCAGCGGCCCTGCGCCGGGCCAGCCTGCGGGGCGAGGACCAGGCAGTAGCCCGGATCATCGACCTTGAGCCCGCCGTGGAGGTGCTGACGGGCAAAATCGAGTTCGAATCCGGCGAGGAAGGACGGGAGGAGGGGATCCTGGACCACCTCCTCCGGACCGCCACCGCTGAAGCTGTCCGGGCCCACTTCCAGGGCCTGGACATGGGCCCCCTCGTGGCGGCCCTGGATGGGCACCGCACCGTCACCACCGGCGAACAGGTCACGGCACGGGAGTTCCTGGGCAACCTCCCGTCGCTGAACGGATCCGGCCTGTATGACGAAATTGGGCGCCGCCTGGGTGCGGCCAACGACGGACAGCGGGCCGCCGCCGTCGAACTGGCCCTTGAAGGGCTGTACCTCGGCCGGCGGATCTCCAAGGAGTCCGACGACGAGGAAACCATCTACGGCTAGGCACAGGAGGCACCATGGCCATCCACAAGAGGTCCGCCAGGTACGGCCGGTATGCCGGCGGTCCGGATCCGCTGGCCCCGCCCGTCGACCTGGCCGAGGCCCTGGACGCCGTCGCCGAAGACGTCATGGCAGGGTACTCGCCGCGGCACGCCCTGCAGGAGTTCCTGCGGCGCGGCGGACGCGATCGGGACGGCCTGGACGACCTTGCCCGGCGGGTGCAGCAGCGGCGGCGCGAGCTGCTGGGGCGCCACCGGCTGGACGGCACCCTGGACGAGGTGAAGAAACTCCTGGACACGGCCGTGCTGGAGGAACGCAAGCAGCTGGCGCGGGACGCCATGATGGACGACACGGACCGCGCCTTCCGCGAGATGCAGCTGGAGAACCTGCCGTCCTCCACGGCGGCGGCTGTCAATGACCTGGCATCCTACGACTGGCAGTCGAGCACAGCCAGGGAAGCTTACGACCGGATCAAGGACCTGCTGGGCCGCGAAATCCTGGACCAACGCTTCGCCGGCATGAAGCAAGCGCTGGAGAGCGCCACCGATGATGACCGGGCGGCCGTGAATGACATGCTCCGGGACCTCAACGAACTGCTGGCAAAACACCGTCGCGGGGAAGATACCCATGCCGACTTCCAGGAGTTCATGGCCAAACACGGCCAGTTCTTTCCTGAGGACCCGCAGTCCGTGGAGGAACTGGTGGACGCCCTGGCCCAGCGCGCAGCCGCGGCCCAGCGCCTCCTGCAGTCGATGTCCCCGGAACAGCGCGATGAGTTGATGCGGCTGTCCGCCCAGGCCTTTGGGTCGCCCGGGCTGATGGCCCAGCTCAGCGAACTCGATGCCAGCCTCCAGGCCCTGCGTCCGGGGGAGGACTGGTCGGGATCGGAACGGTTCGAAGGGCAGGAGGGCCTGGGACTGGGCGACGGCACCGGTGTGCTGCAGGACATCGCCGAACTCGACGAACTGTCGGAGCAGCTGTCCCAGTCGTACAACGGTTCCACGCTCGATGACCTGGACCTCGACGCCCTGGCCCGGCAGCTGGGCGAGAACGCCGCGGTGAGCGCCCGTACCCTGGCGGAGATCGAACGGGCAATGCAGGAGGGCGGCTACCTTCGCCGTGGCGCCGACGGTGACCTCAGGCTGTCGCCACAAGCCATGCGGCGGTTGGGGAAGTCGCTGCTGCGCGACGCCGCCAAGCAACTCTCCGGCAGGCAGGGAAGCCGTGACACCAGGATGGCAGGTGCCGCCGGAGAACAGACAGGATCCAGCCGGCAGTGGGAGTTCGGGGACGCCGAACCGTGGGACGTCACCCGCACCATGACCAACGCCATCCGGCGCACCATGGCCGACGGCGGGGACCCGGCCCGTGGCCTGCGCCTCGCGGTGGGCGATATCGAAGTCTCGGAGACGGAGGCCAGGACCCAGGCCGCGGTTGCCCTGCTGGTGGACGTCTCCTTCTCCATGGCTGCAGAAGGGCGGTGGGTTCCCATGAAGCGGACCGCGCTGGCACTGCACCACCTGGTCTCCACCCGCTTCCGCGGTGACCGCCTCGAACTCATCACTTTCGGCCGCTACGCCCAGTCCATGGACATCGGGGAACTCACGGCCCTGCCGGCCTTCCGCGAACAGGGAACCAACCTGCACCACGGCCTGCTCCTCGCCGGACGTTTTTTCCGCCGTCACCCATCCATGCAGCCGGTCCTGCTGATCGTCACGGACGGCGAGCCAACGGCGCACCTCCTGCCGGACGGGGACTCCTGGTTCAACTGGCCTCCGGACGCAGAGACCATCCGCGCGACGGTTGCCGAGCTGGACCGCCTTGGCCGCGCCGGCGTCCAGGCCACCTTCTTCCGCCTGGGAAGCGACCCCGGCCTGGAGCGGTTTATCCAGCGGATGGCCCGGCGCGTGGAGGGCCGTGTTGTCGCCCCGGAGGTGGGCGACCTTGGTGCGGCGGTGGTGGGGGAGTACCTGCGCGCCCACGTCCGCAGCTTCTATGGCGACGCCGGATGGGAGCTTTGATTTCTCCCATCGAGCCCGGCCTGCGAGATGAGTTCGGTCAGCCAGGGACGGTGTTCGCGGTGGAACGTCAGGCCCGCGGGCAAGCCCTGCACCGCGGCTTCGCTGCCAGTGATGTCGATAGTGATGCGGCCGCCGGCCAGGGGTGCGTTGGTGATGTGCAGGTTCCCGTAGGACTGGGGCAGGGCCGGATCCATCCAGAAACCGCCTCGGGAGACGTGGGCGTCATACCGCATCAGGCAGGTAATCAGCATGATCGGCGTGGTGGCCGCCCAGGCCTGCGGGGAGCATGCCGTGGGGTAGGGCACCGGCTGGGCAACCTGCTCCCGGCTGAAGCCGCAGAACAGCTCCGGAAGCCGGCCGCCGGAAAAGTCAGCGGCTTCAAGCAGTGCGGTGGCGATGCGCTGGGCCTCATCGACGAATCCGTACCGCATGAGTCCCGCCGCGATGATGGCGTTGTCGTGCGGCCATACGGAACCGTTGTGGTAGCTGGCCGGGTTGTAGGCGCCCATATTGGAGGCAAGGGTCCGGACACCCCAGCCGCTGAACATTTCCGGAGACATCAGCCGTTCAGCTACAAGCGGCACCTTGTCGTCGTCAACGATGCCACGCCACAGGCACTGCCCCATATTTGATGCGCAGGCATCAACCGGCCGTTTGCTTCCGTCCAGGGCAACTGCAAAGTAGCCGCGGTCCGGCAGCCAGAATTCCTCGTTGAACCGTTCCTTCAACCCTGCCGCCTCGGCGGTGAGCCGGGCTGCCAGGGGTGCATCCCCGGCATCAAATGCCATCCATGCCCGGGACAGGAGCGCTGAGTAGACGAGCGCCTGCACCTCGCACAGCGCGATGGGCGGTTCGGCGATGGTTCCGTCCGCAAAATTGATCCCGTCCCAGGAGTCCTTCCATCCCTGGTTGATGAGGGGCTGGTCGTTGAGGCGCTGGTACTCAACGAACCCATCGCCGTCTTTGTCGCCGTAGTTCCTGACCCAGTCCAGGGCGCGGTCGGCGTTGGGAAGGAGAGCGGCAATGGTGTCCTTGCCGGTCCGCCAGCGTCTGCAGGGTGCCCAAGGCCAGGGACGGGTCCACGGGAAGGGCCATTTCCGAAGCCCACAGCGAGTCACGACCGAATAGGGTCATGAACCAGGGGGCGCCGCCTGCCACCACGATCCGTTCCGGATGCTCGGGGTCTTCGATCCGGAGAGCGCCGAGATCGTCATAACTGCGCCGCAGCGTCCGTTCAATGGAACAGTTCGTCATCTGCAGTCTGGGGATTTTGGCAACCCATTCCTGGTGCCGCCGGTCACTCGGGGAGAGCCCGTGCCCGGCCGGGCGCCAAACGTTGTCCTGTCCTGCGGGTGCCACGCTCAGCCTCGTGGACCACTGGCCGTAGCCGGGAATCACGGCATGGTATGCCAACGCGCCGGCGGAGGCGACGGCGCCACGGCCCCTGACCAGGACGGCCTTCCGCAGGTCCTGCCAGGCCGCACTGATGATCAGCGAATCGCCGTCGGCTCCGCGGGTGACGTCCCAGCGCCGCTGGACCCTTGCTTCCTTCACCTCGAACAGGTCGGCAAAGTCCGAATCGACGCCGACGGAAACGTTGCAGGCGACGGGAAGGCCCGAGTAGTTGCGGATGGTGATTTCCTCGACCACTCCGGCTGCCACTTCACGCAGGCGCTCCACGATCAAGGGGCTGTCCGCGTACCCGTCGGCCCGGGGAACGCGGCCGATGAACAGTGCCCGGTAGGGTTCCTTCGTTTCCGCCGTCAGTGGTTCGAGCGGCGAGCCGTTCACCGTCATACTCCATCCGGACAGGATGCGGGTGTCCTCATGGAATACGCCGTGGGGCAGGTCCGGGTGGATGTCCCCGTTGGCGGCGGAGATGCAAAAACATGAGCCTTCCACCAAGGTGACGGTTCCCGCGCCCACCGGCCCCGCCGCTGTGTCTGAATTCCACCCGGCCATGTCCGCTCCTTTGACGGCTGCGATGCCTCCGGCGGGATAGACGCTACGCCTGTGGAAGGGCTGATGAAAGGGGAGGCGGCACCCTTGTACGTCCCGTCCGGTCGGGCATAACATGGCCGGCACATCGATGCCGATCAGTCCTGAGGAGGCAGCCATGGGCGCCGCACCAGCTGAAATGTCACCAGCGACACTGATGGTGGACCTGATCATCTCCCTGGACGGGTATGCCTCCGCCGAGGGGTGGCCCGGGTGGTGGGGACTGGAAGGGCCGGAATACCTGGCGTGGCTCGGCCAGGAGTCGGCAAAGGAGTACACCTTCCTCCTGGGGGCGAACACTTACCGGCTGATGTACGGAATGTCTGCGCAGGCCGCGGCAGACCGGTCCGGTTTCTCCGAGGAGGAGGGCGCCAGTCTCACCGGGCTGTCCGCCGTGCCGAAATTCGTTTTCTCCTCCTCGTTGCACGCGCCGCTGGACTGGCCGAACTCGACCTTGGTCACCGGGGACGCGGTTGAGGCGGTCCGCGAACTGAAGCGCACGCAAAAAGGGCCGCTGAGTACCCTGGGAAGCATCAGCCTGGCCCGGTCGTTGCTGGCGGCCGGTCTCGTGGACAGGTTCCGGCTGGTGATCTTCCCTGTGATCACCGGGGCCACCGGCCGGGAGCGGATCTACGATGGCTACCCTGATGTCCGGCTGGAGATGGTGCAGAGCAGGACGTTCGACGGCAGGCTCCAGCTTCTCGAGTACGTACCCACTGTGCTCACCGGGCCGCCGGGCACCCGGAAACAGTGATGCGCAGAAAATGCTTGAAGATTGAAGTAAATTGGGCTACCTTTAAGTTCAAGTTTCAAGTATCCACTGCCCGCGATCCCGGAGGCTCTTTTGACCGTCGCCACCCATGCAACCCCGCCGCCGGGTTCCCTCCCCTTGGCTACAGTCCGCACCAGCGTCACCGTGCCGCTGCGATTTCCTGACGGCTATGGCACGACGGCGGAGGTCCTCACCTTTCACGGCCTGGCGGACGGCAGGGAACACCTGCTGCTCGCCCTTGGACCCTGGGAACAGTCGCTGCTGGGACAGGGCTCCGGGGCCGGCGGCGCCGGCAGCGGGGCCCCGCTGGTCCGGCTGCACAGCGAGTGCATGACGGGTGACGTCTTCGGCAGCGAACGTTGCGACTGCGGACCACAGCTCCGGGAAGCCGTCGAAAGCATTGCCGCCACCGGGGGTTTCCTTCTCTACCTCCGGCAGGAAGGCAGGGGCATCGGCCTGTATTCCAAACTTGATGCCTATGCGCTGCAGGACCGGGGCCTTGATACCTATGACGCGAACCTCGCCCTGGGGCATGGTGAGGACGAGCGCGATTACACGGCGGCAGCCCAAATGCTCAACACCCTTGGCGCCACCACGGTTCGGCTGCTCAGCAACAACCCGGACAAGGCCAACCAGCTGGTTGCACTGGGAATTAATGTCCAGCAGCAGGTTCCCACCGGCGTCCACCTTTCGGAGGCCAACTCCCGCTACCTTGCCGCCAAGCGCGACCGCACCGGCCATACGCTGGAACTTGGCCGCGCCGTCGTCGACCATTCCGTGCAGCCTGCTGCCGGGACCGTGGCGGGCCTGCCGGACATGCCGGCCCGGGTCGCTGCGCTGGTTCCGGGGCTGCGCGCCAGGGCGGAAGAGGCCGAGAGGCTACGCCGGCTGCCGGAGTTGACGGTACAGGAGCTGCAGGAGGCCGGCGTCTTCCGCATCCTGGCGCCCGCCGCTGTGGGCGGGTATGGGCTGGGTGCGCGCACCTACGCTGAAGTTGTCCGGGTCCTTGCCAGGGGATGCGCCTCCACCGCCTGGACTGCCGGCCACCTTGCCGAACACGCCTGGATGCTGGCCCGTTGGCCCCGCGCGGTGCAGGAGGAGGTCTTTGCGGGCGGCCAGGTACCCCTTGCCGCCGCGACGAGTGCCCCCGTGGGAATGGCGCGGAAGGTGCCGGGCGGCTACGCCATTTCGGGCCACTGGAGTTTCGCCTCGGGTGTGATGCACTCGCGGTGGGCCCTGCTGGCCGTGCAGCTCAACGGTGCGCGGCTGCAGGCGCTGGTTCCTGTAGCCGACCTTGAACTGCTCGACGCCTGGCACACCGACGGGCTGCGGGGAACCGGCAGCAATGACCTCCGTGCCGACGGACTTTTTGTTCCGGACCATCGCGTGGCGGAATGGGCACTGCTCAGCAGCCCGGAGAACCCCGGCAGCCTGATCCACCAGGACGCGCTCATCCACGCACCCATGGCCATGCTCCTGAATCTCGTGGCGCCCGCCGCGGCCCTGGGATCCGCCGAGTACGCCATGGAACTTTTCCGGGAGCAGCTCCTGGTGCCAAGGCAAAAGAACGGCATCGAAACGCGGCAGGCGGATTCAACCCTTGCCCAGGCGCGCTACGCCCGGGCGGCCGGGGCCTTGGCTGCGGCACAACTGCAGTGGCAGGCGGCCCTGTCCGTACTGCCCCCGGAGGGGCAGGCCGCTCCCGCATTGGCTGAGGATCAGCACGCCTCGTTCCGGCTCTCCCTCGCCCTCAGCGCCGAGGCCTCGCAGGAGGCGGTCCGGCTGGCGGTGGGCGGCTCAGGCGGCAGCGTGCACCGGCTCACACACCCGCTCCAGCGCATCCAGCGGGACATCGGCGTGCTCCTGAACCACCCAACCCTGGGCATCGACGCCATCCTGGAGCAGTCGGGACGGGGCCTGCTGGGGCTGGGATTCAGCACGCAGTCCTTCTAGGCGCCACGGCCGGAGTCACGGCTCCTGCGCAGCGGACCAATTCCGTGTGAGGATCGAGGTATGCCCCAGCGCCTCATGCTGCTCGACACTGCCTCCCTGTACTTCCGCGCCTTCTACGGGCTGCCGGACACCATCCGCCGCCCTGACGGGACGCCGGTCAATGCGGTCCGCGGGTTGCTGGACATGATCGCCCGCCTCAGCATGGACTACCAGGCCTCCCACCTTGTGGCCTGTTGGGATGACGACTGGCGGCCGCAATGGCGGGTGGACCTGGTCCCCACCTACAAAGCGCACCGGGTGGCCCGGGCCGTACCCGGCGGCACGGACGTCGAAGTGGTGCCTGAGGGCCTGGAAGCGCAGCTGCCCATGATCCGCCGGGCGCTGGAGCTGGCGGGCATCGCCATTGTGGGCGCGGCCGGGCACGAGGCCGACGACGTCGTGGGCACCTACGCCAGCCACGCCAGCCTGCCGGTGGACGTGGTCACGGGAGACCGTGACCTCTTCCAGGTGTGCGACGACGCCCGCGGGGTGCGGGTGATATACACCGCCCGCGGCATGAAGAACCTCGAGGTCATCGTGGAAGAGACCGTAGTGGCCAAGTACAAAGTCCTGCCGCAGCAGTACGCGGACTATGCCACGCTGCGCGGCGATGCCTCCGACGGCTTGCCCGGCGTGGCCGGGATCGGGGAGAAGACGGCCGCGTCGCTGCTGCTCAAGTACGGCACCCTGGAACGGCTGCTGGAGGCGGCGGAAGCGGACGACGGCGGGGTGTCGGGTCCCGTCCGGGCCAAGCTTTCCGCCGCCGCGGCGTACCTCCAAGCAGCCCCCGCCGTCGTCCGCCTGGTGCGGGACCTCAAGCTGCCCACCCTTGAACAGGCAGGCGCGCTGCTGCAGCCGGTGACCGGTGGCCGGCGCTCCGAACTCGAGCAACTGGCCATCGACTGGAATCTGGGCGGCTCGGTCCGCCGGCTCCTCGCCGCGCTGGACCAGCGGGCGTAGCCCGCGGCCGGCGGGATGCCGATGACGCCGGATGTCCGGGCGTGACCTTTCGTTGCGGTCCGGGTCGGCGTGTTTCGGAAGGCTTGGGTGGCCCGGTTTGGTGATGGTTTGGTGGGGTAACGATCCATACGAGAGGGCCCTCCATGACAGTCACATCAGATCTTGCTCCCCGCCGGCTTCGGGATATTTTCGGAACATTCGCCAGCGGCCTGACCGTAGTCACCGGTTCCACCCCTGACGGGCCGGCAGGCTTCACCTGCCAGTCCTTTGCGGCACTGTCGCTGGACCCTCCGCTCGTAACGTTCAGCCCGTCCCGCACGTCAACCACCTGGCCCGTGCTGCGGAAGGCCGGTTCATTCACCATCAACATCCTCCCCGCGGAACACCGGCACCTCGCCGGACAGTTCGCCCGCTCCGGGGCGGACAAATTTGCCGGCGTGGAACACGCATCCTCTCCGCTGGGCAATCCGGTGCTGGACAATGCGCTCGCCTGGATCGACTGCGACCTGCACGCAGAGTATGACGGCGGCGACCACACCATCGTGGTGGCGGCCGTGCGGCACCTCCATGCCCGCCAGGACGCCGAACCATTGCTCTTTTTCAGGGGCGCCTATGCAGGTCTTGAGCCGTTGGGCCACCTGCTCGAAGCCGCCCGCTGAAGCGGGTTCCGCAAAACCGCACCCTTGCGCCGCGCCCACGTGGTAGTAAGCTTACTGAGCAATACTAGTAAGCTTGCTGATTAAAGTGGATGGGAGCAGGAGCCATGGGCGCAATTTTCGGTACGGCCCTGTCACTGATGCTGACCGTGGGCGGGGCGGCAGTGGCCGCACTGGACGGCCCGGGCGCGGCCCGGCACTACCTCGCCGGCCACGTTCTGCTCGGAGTAGGAATTGGACTGATGATCGCCACCGCCATGCGGACGGCCGCCCGATTCCTCATGGCACGGCCCACCCAGCCGGCACACGGAACCATGGTGCCGGTGCCCGTGCCTTCCGTTGACGCGGCCCCGGTCACAGTCCTGCCCGTACGGTCCGCACCTGCCGTCCCGCTTCGGGGCAGGCATGCCGCCTGACCTGAAGCCGGCGGGGCCCGCGGTGGCCGCAGCGTCCACTCCAGCACCCCGCCGCCCGGTCCGCGCCCTGCTGGTTCTCTGCGGCGCCGTGGTCGCGTGCGCCCTCGTCGCAGGAGCGGCAGGAGCCCAGCCGGGCGGTACGGACGGCAATGTCCTGCGCGGTTTCCAGATCCGTGTGCTGAGCATCAGCCAGGCGGCGTCGGAAAACAGGATGGACGGCGCACTCGCCGCCCTGCAGGCGCTCGAGAAGGATCTCGGTGAAGCCGCCTCCGCAGGCAGGATTTCGGCCACCCGCTACCGCGGCATCGAGGATGCCCTCTCTGCTGTGCGGGCAGATATCGCCACGCAGGTTGCAGCAGCGTCCGCGTCCGCACCCGCCGTGGAGCAGGACACCCCCGTGGCTCCGGCGCTGGCTGACACCTCCCAGGAAGGGCCCGCCGCCGCGGAACCGGTAGTTCCGGCGGCTGCACCCGCACCCGCCGCCGCCAAGGACGCGCCCGGTTCAAAGCGATCGGACACCGCCAAGGAAGCCAGCGGCAAGGCCAAGGGCCAGGGCAAACCCTGACCCGGTCGGAGAATTCGGCCCAGGCCAAGGCAGAATGGACGGATGATTCCTCCTGACGGCAGCCCTGCCGCCGGCACCTTCAATCTTTCTGCCATCAGTGCCGGGCTCGCTTTCGAAGCCTCCCTGCCGGCACTCCAGCAGGCCTTGGCCAGGGGCGCCGTTGTTGTCCAGGCGCCCCCGGGCACAGGCAAGACCACGCTCGTCCCGCCGCTGCTCGCAAATCTGCATGCCGGTGACGGCCGCGTCATCGTCACGCAGCCCCGGCGTGTCGCTGCCCGGTCCGCCGCCCGCCGCCTCGCCGCCCTCGACGGAACAGGTTTGGGCGGCCGCGTTGGTTACACGGTCCGCGGGGAACGCCAGGCCGGCCCCGGCACACTGGTTGAATTCGTCACCCCGGGCATCCTGCTCCGCCGCCTGCTGGCGGACCCTGGCCTTGACGGGACGGCCGCCGTCGTCTTGGACGAAGTGCACGAACGCGGCCTTGAAACTGACCTGCTGGCCGGCATGCTGGCGGAGGTCCGTGCGCTCCGCGGCGACCTCACGCTGGTGGCCATGTCCGCAACGCTGGATGCAACCCGGTTTGCAGCGCTGCTCCGCGATCCCGACGACGGGTCCCCGGCCCCTGTCGTCGGCTGCCCGGCGGTAAATTATCCGCTGGAAGTCCAGTGGCTCCCGGCTCCTGCCGCGCGGCTTGACGCGAGGGGAGTGACGCCCGCCTTCCTTGACCATGTTGCCGTGGCTGCCGCGGACGCCCACGTCCGTGCCTTGGGAACAGACAGCGCCGTGGATGCGCTTGTGTTCCTGCCGGGCGCCCGGGAGGTCTCCCGGGTTGCGGCGTCCCTTCGCGGCCTGCTGGGCAGTGCCGTGGATGTGCTGGAACTGCACGGCCAGGTGGCAGCGGCGGAGCAGGACCGGGCCGTCGCGGGCCGGCGCCCCGGCGACGCCCCGCGGATCATCGTCTCCACCGATCTTGCCGAATCATCCTTGACGGTGCCCGGCGTCCGGCTGGTGGTGGACTCCGGGCTGGCCCGGGAACCGCGGCGGGACTCAGGCCGCGGCATGAGCGGGCTGGTGACGATTTCGTGTTCCCGGGCGTCCGCGGACCAAAGGGCCGGCCGGGCCGCCCGCCAGGGCCCGGGCCTGGTGGTCCGCTGCTACTCGCAACAGGCCTATGGGGCAGCCCCCGCCCACGCCACGCCGGAAATCAACGTGGCGGACCTGGCCGGCGCTGCCCTCACCCTGGCATGCTGGGGTGCGCCCGGCGGAAAGGGCCTTGAGCTGCCGGACGCACCGCCCCGCGGGTCCATGGACGACGCCGTCGAGGTACTCCGGGAGCTGGGTGCGGTGACCGGGGAAGGACAGGTGACGGCCGCCGGCCGCGCCTTGGCCGCCATCCCTGCCGATCCCCGGCTGGCCCGGGCATTGCTCGACGGCGGAACCTCCACCGGACGCCCGCTGGCCGCCGAGGTGGTGGCCGCGCTCACCGGGGACCACCGCGCTCCGGGCGGAGACCTGCCCCGGCTGCTTGCCCAGCTCCGCGCGGACAAGGGCCCCGCAGGGCGGCGCTGGGCGGAGGAATCCAGCCGGCTTGCTGCCGTGGCGCGGCGGCAGGGAGCGGGGGCCTCGACCATTTCGGCCACCACCAGCGGCCCTGAAGCTGTGGGCGCTGTCGTTGCCCTTGCCTTCCCCGACCGCGTGGCCCGCCGCGTGGCCGGCAGTGCGGACGCGGGGCAATACCTGCTGACCTCCGGTACCCGGGCCGGCCTGCCCGCAGGCAGCACACTGTCAGACCACGAATGGCTCGCAGTGGCTGAAGTGGCGAGGGCTTCGGGCCGGGATGCTGCGGGCACGGGCGCTGTGATCCGTGCTGCCGCACCCGTGACGGCCGCCACGGCCGCCGAGGCGGCCTCGCACCTGCTCGCCGACACCGTGGACGCCGTGTTCGTGGGGGGCCGGCTGAGCGCGCGCAGGACCAGGCGGCTGGGCTCCATCATCCTGTCGACAGCACCGGCACGCCCCACCGCCGCACAGGGAAGGATGGCCGTGGCGGCCGCGCTCCAGTCCGAGGGGTTGGCGGCGCTGAGCTGGTCGGCGGCGGCGACCTCCTTGCGGCGCAGGCTTGCCTTCCTGCACAGGGAGGCGGGAGAGCCCTGGCCGGACGTGTCGGACCCGGCCCTGCTGGACAGGCTGGACGAATGGCTTGGCCCGGAGCTTGAGGAGCTTGCAGCCGGGAAACCGGTGGGCTCAATCGACCTGGCCAACCCCTTGGGCCGCCTCATGCCGTGGCCGGAAGCCGCCAGGCTGGATGTGCTCGCGCCCGAAATCCTTGAGGTCCCCAGCGGCTCCCGGATCCGGATCGAGTACCCGGAACCGGGCGACGCCGGCGCCGCCCCTGTCGTTGCGGTGAAGCTCCAGGAGTGCTTCGGGCTGGCCGAGTCCCCGCGGCTGGTGGACGGCCGTGTCCCGGTCCTGTTCCACCTGCTGTCACCGGCCCGCCGGCCCCTCGCCGTAACGGCTGACCTGACCTCGTTCTGGGCCGGTCCCTACGGCCAGGTGCGTGGGGAAATGCGGGGCCGTTACCCCAAGCACCCGTGGCCCGAAGACCCGTGGTCGGCGCCCGCCACCGCGCGCACCAAACACCGCAAATAGCCGTGCTGTGGCGCCTGCCGCCGCGCTACGGCTGCTCGGGGATCCAGGACGGTGCCTCAACACCGGCGCCGCTCAGGTTGTCGCAGCGCACCAGTTGTGATCCGATCCGCTCCAGCGGGCACGGCACAAAGCTCGGCCCCGTGGCCCCGTCCGGGAATCCGAACGCTGGCCCGGCAGTGGCCAGCGCGGCCACGAAGAGTAGGGCGGCAACGCCCTGGGTGCGTCGCGGTGAACGGAGTATGGCAGTCATGATCCGGCCTCCTTGGCTCATTGTTGGACTGACACCCACACTCTCCGCTGTCCTCCTTCCCCCCACATCCGGTATGCACCCTCAGAAGGGGGATCCCTACTCCTCATCTTTGTGGCAGGCCACCCCTGTACTGCCGGCCGACTGTGGTGGGACGCTGTGATGGTGGCCGGCAAGAACACTGGTGGCCCCTCCCTGGTGGGGCGCGACCTGGAGCTTGCGGCGCTCACCGACATGATGGACGCCGTTCGGAGTGGCACCGCGCAGACCGCGGTTGTTTCCGGGGATGCCGGCGTCGGCAAGACGGCGCTGGTCCAGGCTGCGTGCGCTGCCGCGGGGCCCGGCGACGTAATCCTTCGCGGTGCCGCCCTGCCCTTGGGCGATGTGACCGTTCCCTACCTTGGCCTGCGGTCAGCCTTGCGTTCCGCCCCGTCCTATACGCCCGCCGTTCCGTTATCCGCGGCAATGGACGGCGGGTACGCCGGGAACGTGCCCCTGCTGGTGGACGACTGGCTGACCTCGGCCAGCGCCACTACTCCGGTCTTCCTGGTCATCGACGACCTGCATTGGGTGGACCAGGACACACTGGACGTCCTCATGTACCTGGCGGGCGGCCCGTCCGAGCGGCGCCTGGGAATCATCTGCACCCTGCGGGCGGGCGAACTCGGCGAAAGCCACCCCCTGCAGACGTGGCTGGCGGACGTCCGGCGGCTGTCACAGGTCCGAATGCTGGATCTCGGCCCGCTGGACAGGCCGGCGACGGAGTCCCAGATAGCAGGCATCCTGGGGGCACCGCCGCCGCAGTCCCTTGTGACGGACGTGTTTGGCCGGACCGCCGGCAATCCCTACTTCACGGCCCTGCTGGTGGGCGGCCTTCCGGCCGGTGCGGCCGAACTTCCCCAGGGGCTCCACGGCGACCTCAGGCAGGCGGTGCTTCGGTCCTGGCGTGGCTTGCCGCAGGGTGCCCGTAACCTGACCCGCCTTCTGGCGGTGGCCGGCCGGGCAGTGACGGAGCACGAATTGGCTGCCGTGGCAACGTGCGATAAGTTGCAGGACAGCACCCGGGTGCCGCTGTTTCTGCAGGCAGCATCCGCCCGCGGCATCCTCGATCTGGGCCCGAACGGCACCTACTGGTTCCACCACCCCTTGATTGCCGAGGTGCTGGAGCTGGATGTGTCCGCGGACGAACGGAAGATCCGGCACGCCGCGTTCGCCTCTATGTATGAGTTGCAGGCAAGCACGGATCCGGACCCCCAACTTCCGGCCGTCATCGCGGACCACTACTATTTCGCCGGGAACAGCCCCGCCGCCTATCGATGGGCCCTGGCAGCCGGCGATCCGCTGACCGCTTCGGGTTCCGCAGCCGAGAGGCTCCGCATGCTCCAGCGGGCGGCGTCGCTTCACCATCAGGTGTCCGGGGAAGAAAGGGCGCAGCGGGAGCTATGGGACCGGATCCGGGCGACTGCCCAGACAACGGGGGCTTTTGCAGCTGAACTTGAGGCAGTGGATGCACTGCTGGCAGGGATGGACCTGTCGGCGGAACCCCTGGCCGCTGCGGAGCTGCTGATCCGCCGCACCCACCTGCGATATTCCACGGGGCAGGAGTTCTATGCCATGGACGGTGTCACCGAAGCGGTGAGGCTGTCCGGGGCTGCGCCGGAAAGCTGGCAACATGCCTTCGCGCTGGCAGAGTTTTCCTATGCATGCCAATGGAACGGCCTTCAGGGAGGGCCGGCGGCAGCGGCCAGTTCCCTGGAATCGGCGCGGCGGGCCGGGCACCCCCGGGCATTGTCCTACGCGCTCACCGCATCCGCCATGGTGGCCGTCCGCGCCGATCTGCCGGACAGGGCGGCCCAGCTTGCCCGCCAGGGCGCCGCGGAAGCGCTCAAGGCGCACGATTTCTGGGGTTACGTTCACGCCATCAGCTGGCTGGGGAATGCCCAGGAGGCATGGACCAGCGCCCTCTACGCGGACCTCATGCACGCGGGCAGGCTGGAGCTGGCTGCCTGCGGCGGCCCGCACACGTATGTGGCCAAGCTCGCGGCGGACGAAGCCGCCAGCCACCTGGTGGTGGGAAACTGGCGGGCGACCCAGGAGGCGTTGAGGATCGCAATAAGCCTCGATCCCGGCCCTATGGGAGACGTCAGCGGGCGGCTCACGGCAGCCCGGCTTGCCCTCCTGCAGGGCCGGGGCGCCGAGGCCGCAGCCCACCTGGCGAGGGCGGAGGAAATCAATACGGACAGCGGCGCATTCGTGAACCTAAGCTTCGCCGCCGTCCGGGCGCAGGTGGAATCCGCCGTCGGGCATTTCCGGATGTCCTACGAATCCGCGCTGGCGGGTGCCATGCGGCCCGGCCCACCACCGACCATGTGCGAATGGCTGCTCCCGCTGGCCGCCCGTGCCTTGGCCGACCTGGCCCAACAGGCCAGGGACACCGGCTTCCCGCCGGACGGATTCGTTGCCGAGGCCCGACAGCTGAAGGAGCGGTTTCCTTCCGGGCTTTTCGAATCCGGTTCCCATACCGACCTGTACCGGCGCCAGACCACGGCCTTTTCGCTGTTGTATGAGGCCGAACTGGGCAGGGTCCGGGGGATACCTGGGATTGGTGGGTCCTGGGTCCTTGCAGCCGATGCCTTCAACGCCGGAAACCTGCCCTGGGAGGAAGCCTACTGCTGCAGGCGGGCCGCCGAAGCGATGCTGCTCCAGGGCCAGTCGGGGCGGCACCGGGCCCCAGCGCTCCTGCGGCGCGGCCTGGCATTGGCCCGTGAACTCCGGTCCGCTCCCGAACAGGAAGCCCTGGAGCGGCTCGCAGTACACGCCCACATCGCCGCTGACCCCCTGCCGGCCGTTGGCGTTAAGCGGGCACACCTGCCCGGACTCACTCCGCGGGAACAGGTCATCCTCGAATTCGTGGTTGCCGGCAAGACATACAGCGAAATCGCGAGCGCCCTGGTCATCAGCGAAAAGACCGTCAGCTCGCACATCTCCAACATGCTGAGGAAGACCGGCGCAGGCAACCGCGTGGACCTGGCCAGGCTGGCAGGACTGGACGCGGTCACTCCAGGGAACTGATGAATCCAGCCACCGGCACGGCCAGTGACGCTCCGACTTCGCCTGCCGGCCGTTTGTGACCAGCAACCGCAAACGAGTGGTCCCCGCCCTCGACCCACTGCAGGACGGCGTTGCGTCCGATGCGGGAGACGACATCCTCGAGGATGTGCGGCGTGGCAAACGTGTCCCGGGTTCCCTGCAGGAACAGCATCGGAGTGGCCAACCCATACAAGTGTTCGTCACGCAGCTTGTCCGGTTTGCCGGGCGGATGGAGTGGATATCCCAGATAGACCAGGCCAGCCGCCGGCATTCCCGCCGCGACGGCCATTGACGCCATCCGGCCGCCGAATGACTTGCCGCAGGCCACCAAAGGGCCGGTGTCGCCGCGCAAGGCAGCCTGATTCGCCGCGGCATCCATCACAGCCCGCCAGGTGGCGATGGCCACCGGAGGCCGGTCCGGGAACTTGCGGCCCGCTTCCCGGTACGGAAAGTTGAACCGGAGCGTGGCGAGGCCCAGGACGTTGAGCGCAGCGGTGAAACCGAGAAGAAACGGGTGCTCCATACCGGCGCCGGCACCATGAGCCACCACGACGGTGGGTGCGTGGGGTGAAGGTTTGCCGGGACGGCCGTAGGCGGCCGACACTGTGGCATCGCCCACGGGAATGGTCAGCTGCTGATCGGTTGCGGGCATGGGACCATCATGCCGGACCAGCGGGACAAATGGTCCAGCGTCCGCGCGGCGGGGTGTACGTTGTCCCCATGGCGAGCGAACAAACCACCATCACCGTCCCGGGTCCCAACGGCGGGCGCGAGATGCGCATCTCCAGCCCCAACCGGGTCCTCTGGCCCGACCTGGGCCTGACCAAGCTCGACCTCGCACGGTACATCTGCGACGTCGGGGAGGCGTTCATCGCCGCCAACGGGGACCGCCCCGTGTCACTCCAGCGCTACTCGGACAACATCGAGGGCGAGATGTTCTTCTCCAAGAACCCCCCGAGGGGAACGCCGGGCTTCATCCGGTCCGTGAAGGTGGTGTACCCCAGTGCCCGGTCCCATCCCCAGCTGGTCCTCGACGAGCCGGCGGCCGCCGTCTGGGCCGTGCAAATGAACACCGTGGTCTTCCACCCCTGGCCGTCCCGCGCCGGGAACACCGACAATCCGGACCAGTTGCGCATCGATCTTGACCCACAGCCCGGAACCGACTTTGGCGACGCCGTGCCGGCCGCCCTGGTGCTCAAGGACGTCCTGTCGGAGGCAGGGCTGGAATCGTTCATCAAGACCTCCGGAAACCGGGGACTGCATGTCTACGCGCCAATCGAACCCGTGCACGAATTCCTGGACGTCCGGCACGCAGTCATCGCCGCCGCCCGGGAGGTCGAACGGCGCATGCCGGACAAGGTAACCACGGCGTGGTGGAAGGAGGAACGCGGTCAACGGGTCTTCCTGGACTTCAACCAGGCCAACCGGGACCGCACCATCGCCGGCGCCTATAGCCCGCGGGCCCTTCCGCACGCCCCGGTATCCTGCCCCATCACCTGGGATGAACTCGAAACCGTTGATCCCAAGGACTTCACTGTCCTCACCGTCCCGGACAGGTTGAAAACCGTTGGTGACCCCTGGTCCCGGTTTGGCGGGAACCCCGGCTCCATCGGCACGCTGCTCGACTGGTGGGACCGCGACACCAAAGCGGGCCTGGGCGAGATGCCGTTTCCGCCGGACTATCCCAAGATGCCCGGCGAACCGCCCCGGGTGCAGCCGAGCCGCGCGAAAAAGCAGCCTGACGCCAACAACGACTGACCCGCGCCCTCCAAAACGGGGCACTTTGGCACGGACACGCCGGGCGCCGTCGGAAATTACGACGGCGGCCCCGCCAAAGTGCCCCGGGAGCGCAGGTGCGGCCCGGGATTATCAGAGGCAGGTTTATTCGAAGCGGGAGGGGTCGCCCATGCCACGGCGGACAACCTCGGCCACACCGCTGGAGAAGTCGACCACCGTGGTGGGCTCGGCGCCGCAGTCCCCGGCATCAATCACGGCATCGACCTGGTGGTCAAGGCGCTCCTTGATCTCCCAGCCCACCGTCAGCGGCTCCTCCTCGTCCGGCAGCAGCAGCGTGCTGGAGAGCAGCGGCTCACCCAGTTCGGCCAGCAGCGCCTGGACCACGCGGTTGTCAGGGATGCGCACGCCCACGGTCTTCTTCTTGGGGTGCAGCAGCCGCTTGGGAACCTCCTTGGTGGCGGGCAGGATGAAGGTGTAGCTGCCGGGTGTCACCGCCTTGATGCTGCGGAAGACGTCGTTGCCGATGTTCACGAACTGGCCCAACTGCGCGAAATCCCGGCAGACCAGCGTGAAGTGGTGCTTGTCGTCGAGATGCCGGATGCTCCTGATCCGGTCCAGGGCTTCCCGGTTTCCCATCTGCGCACCCAAGGCGTAGCAGGAGTCCGTGGGGTAGGCGATCAGGCCGCCGTCGCGGATGATCTTCACCGCCTGGGCAATGGCGCGGGGCTGCGGGTCGTGGGGATGAACATCGAAAAATCTGGCCATGCCCCGAGCCTACGTTCCCCGGGCCCCCACCGCACCATGCAGCAGGCCGGACAGGGGACCGTTCCCCCTACCGGTCCTCACCCTGATCGGGCAGGATGTTGTCTGCCCCGGGTTTCGGGCCCAGCAACTTCCGGCACTGTGAAGGAGATCCCAACATGCCCACGATCCTCAATCCCTGCCTGAGCTTCCGCGACAATGCACGCGATGCCATGAACTTCTACCAATCCGTGTTTGGCGGCGAACTGACGCTAAGCACTTTCGGCGACTTCCAAGCCAGCGAGGATCCCGCGGAGGCGGAGAAGATCATGCACGGCATGTTGACCACCACCCAGGGCCTGGTGCTCATGGGCGCTGACACCCCGAACAGCATGGAGTACCACGCAGGATCTGCCATTTCGGTATCCCTGAGCGGCGACAACGAGGCGGAACTTCGCGGCTACTACGAAAAGCTCAGCGGCGACGGGGGAGCGGTGACAGTCCCCATGGAGAAGGCGCCGTGGGGTGACGTCTTTGGCATGTGCACGGACCGGTTCGGCGTCTCATGGCTGGTTAACGTCAACTCGGGGCAGGCAACCGCGGCGCCGTGACTTCCCGGCGGTAGCGGCTGGAGGGGTGCCGGGCCGGTTGCCCGCGGATCTTACCGGCGCTTCTTGAGGCCACGCCCCCGGACTGCGAGGATTAACGCGTGAGGTCCTTGATGGAGTTCCTGTCCGATAAATGGTGGATGGTGTTTCCACTGATGGCTTTTGCCGGCCGGTGGGCAGGTGGCTGGCGGCGTTCGGCGGAGCGCCGCCACCGGCGCCGGGTTGAACTCCATGCCCTCAAGAACCAGGCGGTGGAAGCCGAGAAGGCGTCGACGGCGGAGGTGCGCGCGCTGATGGCCACGCACGATGCCACCAACCGCCGTTGGCTGGAGTATGAGCTCGACGTGGGCAAACTCATCGACTTCCCCCTCATGACCGACGTCCGCGAACCCCTCACCGTGGCCTTCCTACGCGCCAAACGGGAAGCCGACGGGCAGCGTCCAGCGAACGCCGGAGACCTGCGGTCCGTGTCCGGTCTGGACGCGTACCGGCAGGCGGTCAACAACTTCGCCGTGGCCCTCGACGTGGCCGAGCGTGAAGCGCGCCGCATCAGGGACAGCAAATTCAGTGGACCCGAACGTGAACGCCTTGCCACAGCCCGCAAACTGCTGATGATCGCGGAGAACTCGGCAGCCACTCCCGCCGAACGGCAGGCAGCCTACAAACGGGTACGGCGCGAGCTGGACGGCCTCATAGCGCTGCCGGACGTTACCCTCGCAGCACTCGAGGAGAAACTCGCTCCGGAACTGGACGCCGGTCCCCGGGCCGCGCAGCTCCACGGCGGCTGAGGCTGCCCGGGGCTGCGGGATGGAGTGCACCCTCTATCTGGACGTCGACGGAGTCATCTGTCCGTTCAGCCCCGAAGGGACTACCGGCTGGGGTTCCTCCTGGCAGCACGCCGACGCCGGGTTGCTGCCAGTAGCCTTCGCGGCCGAGCTCGTGGCAGGGCTGAACTCCCTGGCCCTGATGCCGGGACTGCGGTGCGTCTGGCTCACCAGCTGGGAGGAACTCGCGCCCCAATACCTGTGCCCCGCCATCGGACTCAAGGGCGGCGGCTGGCCGTACCTGGCCGCAGACGGCGCAGCCGGCGGGACTGGCTGGTGGAAACTCCGTGCCATCCAGGACGACGTCGAAGAAACCGGGCCGAGGGCGGTCGCCTGGGTGGACGACCAGCTCGCATTCGAGGCCGAAGCGCAACGATGGGCAGGTTTCCTGGGCCGGCGCATCCTCACGGTCTCACCCCATCCACGGCACGGAATCACGCCCGCTGAACTCGACCGGATCCACGCATTTCTGGCCCGACCCGTGTTTTGACCTCATGCCGTGGACGCGTACGATCGATAAGGTTTCCCACCGGTTGTGCCAACAACACAAGTCATTCCACGCAAACAGCTGGTGAACTATGCTGTCCACGGCAGCCTGGTACGAGAAACTGCTGAACGTCGACTCTGCAGATTGGGCAACAGGTGGATATCACCTTCATGGTGGCGCTGGTCATTGGACTGGCACTATTTTTCGACTTCACGAACGGCTTCCACGACACCGCGAACGCCATGGCTACGCCCATCGCAACGGGTGCAATCAAGCCCCGGACAGCAGTGGCCCTGGCCGCCGTCCTGAACCTGGTGGGTGCTTTCCTGTCCACGGAGGTGGCCAAGACCGTTTCCGGCGGCATCATCCGCGAGGGGTCCGGAGGCGTGCAGATCACTCCCGAAATCATCTTTGCCGGGTTAATGGGGGCCGTTCTGTGGAACATGGTCACGTGGTTGAAGGGCCTGCCCTCCAGTTCCTCGCATGCCCTCTTCGGCGGACTGATCGGCGCCGCTGTCGTGGGAGCGGGCTTCAACTCGGTCAACTTTGAGAGCCTGCTGCAGAAGGTCATCCTGCCCGCGGTCTTCGCCCCCGTTATTGCAGGGCTTGCCGCCTACGTATGCACCCGCCTGGCCTATGCCCTCACCGCACGCCAGGATCCCGAGACGGGGTCCAAGCTCACCCAGAAACGCGGTGGCTTCCGTACCGGCCAGGTCTTCACCTCCAGCCTGGTGGCGCTGGCCCACGGCACCAATGACGCACAGAAGACCATGGGCATCATCACGCTGGTGCTGATCGCTGCCGGCAGCCAGACGCCCGGCTCCGGCCCCCAACTCTGGGTGATCACCGCCTGCGCCCTTGCCATCGCCATCGGAACCTATGCCGGCGGCTGGCGGATCATCCGCACCATGGGCTCGGGCCTGACCGAGGTCAAACCCGCGCAGGGCTTCGCCGCCGAAACCAGCACCGCCTCTGCCATCCTTGCCTCCTCGCACCTCGGCTTTGCCCTCTCCACCACGCAGGTGGCTTCGGGTTCCGTGATCGGCTCCGGCATGGGACGCCGCGGCACCACAGTCCGCTGGAACATGGTGGGCAAGATCGCGCTGGGGTGGCTCTTCACATTGCCGGCCGCCGGCGTCGTCGGCGCCCTGACCGCGCTGCTGGTGAAGACCGGCGTCGTTGGTGTCCTCATCGCCGCGATCGCCGGCACCGCGGCGGTCCTGTTCATGTTCTTCTACTCCCGCAAGTCTTCCGTGAGCCACCAGAACGCCGTCGAGGTCGAGGAAGCCGGCCAGGCCGTCCGGTTCGCCAAGAAGAAGGCCCTGGCGCGCGCCCGGGCGGAAGCAAAAGCCAAGGCGCAGGCTGACGCCAAAGCCAACAACTCCAAGGAGAATCAGCGATGAAGTGGTTGGAACTCCTGACCGTTGCAGGCACCACGCTCGTGTCAGCGGCAATTGTGGTGACCCTCTACTCGCTTGGGGTCCGGTTCACCGCCATCGCCGGCGATGCCCAGCAGGCGTCCCCCGGGGTCAAGCGCTCCATCGCGTACCTGTGCTTCGGGCTGTGCGGGGTGGCTGTGCTTCTCGGGCTGTACCTGATCATCCCGTACTTCACCAAGTAGCAGCCCCGGGGCTGGCGGCGCACACCATTGGCCGGCCTGTTGGCCCAGCAGGGCCTGCTGGCTAGGCTGGGGCCATGCCGCGCATCCAATACTTTGTGGCCGCGTCCCTCGACGGCTTCATTGCCACACCCACGGACGATCTCGACTGGCTGCTGCAGTTCGACGGTTTCGACGGCGGGACCGACAGTTACAACGACTTCATGGCCGGTGTGGGCTGCATTGTCATGGGCGGGGAAACCTACGCCTGGCTGATGGAGCATGAACCCGGTACCTGGCCGTACGACGGTACGCCCTGCTATGTCTTCACCCACCATGAACACCGTGCACCGGACGGGGCAGACATCACCTTCGTGCGCGGGGATGTGCGGGAATTCACGGCAGACTTCCGCCAGGCGGCCCGTGGCCGGAACATCTGGGTGGTGGGCGGCGGCAAGCTGGCGGCCCAGTTCGCCGACGCCGGCCTGCTGGACGAGATCATCCTCTCCGTCATACCGGTGGTGCTGGGGGAGGGAAAGCGGCTGCTGCCCATGAAGGGCCCGACGCCGCCACTGGAGTTGGCTGCCTCACGCACCCTGGGCCGGGGGATCGTGGAGTTGCGGTACCTTCTTCACCCGGCGGCCGGCCGGCAGTCCTGAGGCCGCGCGCGTCAGCCGGCGTTGTCCCGCAGCAGGTTGGTGATCCGCGCCGTTGACAGGCGCCGTCCCTGGGCGTCGGTCATGACGATTTCGTGGGTGGCCAGGGTCCGGCCCAAATGGACCGCCGTGCAGGTCCCCGTCACCAGGCCCGTAGCGATGGACCGGTGATGCGTGGCGTTGACTTCGATTCCGACGGCGTGGCGTCCCGGCCCCGCGTGCATGCCGGAGGCGAAGGAGCCCAGGGTTTCGGCGAGGACCACGTGCGCGCCGCCGTGCAGGATTCCGGCGACCTGCGTGTTGCCCTCAACCGGCATGGTGGCGACCGTCCGTTCAGGGCTCATCTCCAGGAAATGGATCCCCATCTTGACCACCAGGGCACCGACCCCGAAGGCGCCCAGCCAGTCGTGCATATGGTCGGGGATCCCGGCGGCCGCCAGCTCTTTGGCGAAAGGGCCCGGCGTGAAATTGTCTGTCATGGCAACTAGGCTGGCACCTGTGAGTGAAACAACCAAACCGGCTCCCTTCCCGTCCCAGGCCATCGATGAGGGGGCTGCCGGGCAGCGCCCCGCCGACGCCCCAAAGCCTGCAGTGACGAGCGCCGCCCCCGCCGCCGGCGGGTCTGTTTCAGCCACCGAAGCGCCGGTGGTTCCCATCACCAGCCAGCCGCGGCTGCTGGTCCTTGATGGCCACTCGATGGCCTTCCGTGCCTTCTTCGCGCTGCCGGCGGACAAGTTCTCCACCTCCAACGGCCAGCACACCAACGCCATCCACGGCTTCACCTCGATGCTGATCAACCTCATCAAGGAGCAGCAGCCCACCCACATCGCGGTCGCGTTCGACGTCTCTGACGAATCCACCCACCGCAAGACCGAGTACAGCGAGTACAAGGGCGGCCGGAACGAAACCCCCCGTGAAATGAGCGGCCAAATCGACCTCATCGGCCAAGTCATGGAGGCCTGGGGCATTAAGACCATCAAGATGCCCGGCTACGAGGCCGACGACATCCTGGCCACCCTGGCTGCCATGGGCGAGAAAGCAGGGTTCGAGGTTTTGCTCGTTTCCGGAGACCGGGACGCATTCCAGCTCATCACGGACAACGTCTTCGTGCTGTACCCGCGCAAGGGAGTCAGCGACATCCCGCGGATGGATGCTGCCGCCATCGAGGCGAAGTATTTTGTCAGTCCGGGGCGCTACTCCGACCTCGCCGCCCTGGTGGGGGAGACGGCGGACAACCTTCCCGGTGTTCCCGGGGTCGGACCCAAGACCGCAGCCAAGTGGATCAACCTCTACGGCGGCCTCGAAGGCGTCCTGGAACACCTCGATTCGATCGGCGGCAAAGTGGGCGATGCCCTGCGGGAGAATGTTGACGCCGTCAAGCGCAACCGCCGGCTGAACCAGCTCCACACCGACCTCGAGCTCCCCGTCACCCTCGACGACCTCTACCAGCCACGCCCTGACCAGGCCGCCATCGAGGACCTCTTCGACCAGCTCGAGTTCAAGGCCATCCGCGGCCGGTTATTTGCCCTGTACGGCGACGCAGACACCCCCGCCGCGGAGCGCGAAAGCATCGAAACCCCGAGTTACAGCACCCCTGCCGGTGCCGCGGAGCTGGCCGCGTTCCTGGCCGGCGGCACCGGGCAGCGGTCAGCGCTGGCCGTCGACCTCGTGCCCGGCCGGATCGGGGAGGACGCTGCAGCGGTGGCAATTGTCCGCGGGGACGCGGCAGTCTATGTCGACCTTGCCGGCCAGGACGCTGAAACCGAAAACGTGCTGGCCACATGGCTGCGCGATCCCGGGGCGCCCAAGGTGATCCACGGTTTCAAAGCCGCACTCAAGGCACTTTCGGCCCGAGGACTGGAGCTGGAGGGCGTGGTGGACGACACCTCCATCTCCGGCTATCTGATCCAGCCGGACCGCCGCACGTACGAACTGGCTGAACTCGCCCAGCACCACCTCAACGTGGGCATACCGGCCGCCACGGCCAAGGCGGGTCAACTGGAGCTGTCCTTCGACGGCGACGACACGGCGGCAGCCGACGCCCTGGTCCAGGCCGGCGCCGTGGTGCTGGCCCTGAGCCGCTACTTCGAGGACGAACTCAAGGACCGCCGCGCCGAGGAACTCCTGTCCACCCTGGAGCTGCCGGTCAGCCGCGTCCTGGCGGACATGGAACTCGCCGGTATTGCCATCGACATGGACAAGATGGACGACCAGCTTTCCGACCTTGCCAGGGTGATCGACCAGGCCCAGGAACAGGCATTCGCCGCAATCGGCCACGAGGTCAACCTGGGCTCGCCCAAGCAGTTGCAGACCGTCCTGTTCGACGAACTCCAGCTCCCCAAGACCAAGAAGATCAAGTCCGGCTACACCACCGATGCTGCGTCCCTGAAGAACCTGCTGGAGAAGACCGGGCATGAGTTCCTGGTCCAGCTCATGGCGCACCGGGAGGCCGCCAAGCTGCGGCAGATGATCGAGTCGCTGAAGAAGTCCGTGGCCGAAGACGGGCGGATCCACACCACCTATGCCCAGAACGTGGCAGCTACCGGCCGCATCTCGTCCAACAACCCCAACCTGCAGAACATCCCCATCCGCAGTGAGGAAGGCCGCCGCGTGCGCGGCATCTTCGTGGTCAGCGACGGGTACGAGTGCCTGCTGTCAGCTGACTACTCGCAGATCGAGATGCGCATCATGGCACACCTTTCCGGCGACGCAGGCCTGATCCAGGCCTACAAGGACGGCGAGGACCTGCACCGGTTCGTCGGCTCCAATATCTTCCACGTCCCCACGGACCAGGTCACCAGTGCCATGCGCTCAAAGGTCAAGGCCATGTCCTACGGCCTGGCCTACGGACTGACGTCCTTTGGCCTGTCCAAACAGCTCGAGATCTCCGTCGATGAGGCCCGCACCCTCATGAAGGACTACTTCGACCGCTTCGGCGCCGTCCGGGACTACCTCCGTGGAGTAGTGGACCAGGCCAGGGTGGACGGCTACACCGCCACCATTGAAGGCCGCCGCCGCTACCTGCCGGACCTCACCAGCACCGACCGCCAGCTGCGCGAGAACGCCGAGCGGATCGCGCTCAACAGCCCCATCCAGGGGTCCGCCGCCGACATCATCAAACGCGCCATGCTGGGCGTCCACGCCGAACTGCAGTCCCAGGGGCTGAAATCGCGGATGCTGCTCCAGGTCCACGATGAACTGGTCCTTGAAGTGGCCGCCGGTGAACGCGCAGCCGTCGAGAAACTCGTCACCGAGCAGATGGCTGCCGCAGCCGACCTCAGCGTGCCGCTGGAAGTGCAGATCGGCGTCGGCCCCAGCTGGTACGACGCCGGCCACTAGGCTTCACGCCGGCCCAGCAGGCGGCCGGCATGTTTGTGCTGGTCAAGCGCCGGATCCATTGGCTAGGCTCGGGTAAATGGGTGATCTGAGCGGAAACTATGAAATCCGGCGCTTTCCCGCCGTGTCCAAAGGCAACGAAGGGTACGCGGAGGCCGAAACCTGGGCCAAGGCCGTTGGGTTCGGTTTCCACGACTCCACCCGAACGCCCGAACACCGGGAGCGGTCCCTTGCCACCTACGAGGTCGATGGCCGGATCTTCACCGGGGCTTACCAGACCGGTCCCGTGGCCCCGTCCTCGCTGCCTGCCGAGGTGCCCGTTGCCACGTTCGGGACCTTCCGCAAGACCCTGAACATTGGTTTCGGCCGCATGCTGGAGACGCAGATGGTCACGGCCGTGACCGTCCGCACTTCGCACCGCCGGCGCGGCCTCCTGCGCCGCATGATGACCGAAGACCTCCAGGCCGCCAAGGACGACGGCGTCGCCATGGCAGCACTGACAGCCTCGGAGGGCAGCATTTACGGCAGGTTCGGCTACGGCGTGGCAAGCCTCGAGCGCACCGTGAAGGTGGACACCACGGGCCGGTTCACCCTGCGGCACACGGCCACGGGCGCCGTGGAAGTGGCGGACCCCAAAACACTGCTGGACGTGGCTCCCGCCGTGTTCGAACGCGTCCACCGGCACACGCCCGGGTCCCTCGGCCGGCAGGAATGGTACCGGCACCTGGCCTCCGGGTCGCTGGGACGCGACGGCAAGGAAGATCCCGCCATCAAGGTGGCGCTGCACTACGGCCCGGACGCAACCATCGACGGCTACGTCTCCTACAAGTTCCTTGGCTGGGACACCACCCCCTACACGGTGGAAGTTGTGGACCTTGTGGCCGCCACCGACCACGCCTACCTCGAACTCTGGCAGTACCTGGCGGCCATCGACCTCGTTGAACGGGTCACCTGGAACGAGGCCCCGGTGGATGATCCCCTTGCCTGGGCCCTGGCTGACCCCCGCTGCATCGACGCCTCGGACAGCCGCGACATGCTCTGGCTCAGGATCCTCGACGTTCCGCGTGCCCTCGCTGCGCGGCACTACCCGGCCGATGGCCGGCTGGTCGTCAACGTCGATGATCCGCTCGGCCTCACGCCGGGGATTTTTGCGCTGACCGTGGAGGGCGGCCAGGCCGGCGTCGAACGCCTCCCCGAGGGCACCGCCGCCGATCTCGAACTGGGGGTCGCCGCGCTGTCCTCGATCTTCCTCGGTGGTGTGTGCCCGGTGACCCTGAAGGCTGCCGGCGCCATCAGCGAGCTGCGGCCGGGGGCGGCCCTTCGGGCGCGGCAGATGTTTGCGGTGGAACGGGCGACGCACTGCCTGACCCACTTCTGAGTCCCGTCCCGGCTCCCCGCCCGCTTTGACCCCCATTGCCGGCAGAGACTAGAATGAACGGGCGTGTACCACGTGCACGCGCTTGCGGTCCCAAAAAGACGGCATTGAAAGCAATCCACAAATCAGGATGACCCGGGGAATCCATCGGATTCACCGAGAATCGCGCCTGCGTTCCATAACGCGGGCGCGCCGGTTTGCCTGACCGACTATCTATCCACAACGGAGCCCCTACTACATGACCATCACCTCCACCGAGAAGCCCGGTACCCCCGTAGTCGCGATTAACGACATCGGTACCGCTGAGGACTTCCTCGCAGCTGTCGACGCCACCATCAAGTACTTCAACGACGGAGACCTCGTCGAAGGTACCGTCGTCAAGGTCGACCGCGATGAAGTCCTGCTCGACATCGGTTACAAGACCGAAGGTGTCATCCCCTCCCGCGAGCTGTCCATCAAGCACGACGTTGATCCCGGGGACGTTGTCTCCGTTGGCGATCAGGTCGAAGCCCTGGTGCTCACCAAGGAAGACAAAGAAGGCCGCCTGATCCTCTCCAAGAAGCGTGCTCAGTACGAGCGCGCCTGGGGCGACATCGAGAAGGTCAAGGAAGAAGACGGTGTCGTCACCGGTACCGTCATCGAGGTCGTCAAGGGTGGTCTTATCCTCGACATCGGCCTGCGTGGCTTCCTGCCCGCATCCCTCGTCGAGATGCGCCGTGTGCGCGACCTTGCTCCGTACATCGGCCAGCAGATCGAAGCCAAGATCATCGAGCTGGACAAGAACCGCAACAACGTTGTGCTGTCGCGCCGTGCATGGCTTGAGCAGACCCAGTCCGAGGTCCGCTCCACGTTCCTCAACAAGCTGGAAAAGGGCCAGGTCCGTCCCGGCGTCGTTTCCTCCATCGTCAACTTCGGTGCATTCGTGGACCTGGGCGGCGTAGACGGCCTCGTCCACGTTTCCGAGCTCTCCTGGAAGCACATCGACCACCCGTCCGAGGTTGTCGAAGTTGGCCAGGAAGTCACCGTCGAGGTTCTCGAGGTCGACCTGGACCGCGAGCGCGTCTCCCTGTCGCTCAAGGCTACGCAGGAAGATCCGTGGCAGACCTTCGCCCGCACCCACGCCCTCGGCCAGGTTGTTCCGGGTAAGGTCACCAAGCTCGTTCCGTTCGGTGCGTTCGTCCGCGTCGAAGACGGCATCGAAGGCCTGGTCCACATCTCCGAGCTCGCCGTGCGCCACGTTGAGCTGGCCGAGCAGGTTGTCTCCGTTGGCGACGAACTGTTCGTCAAGGTCATCGACATCGACCTTGAGCGCCGCCGTATCTCGCTGTCCCTCAAGCAGGCCAACGAGGGCGTCGACGCCGACAGCACCGAATTCGATCCCGCTCTGTACGGCATGGCCGCAGAGTACGACGAAGAGGGCAACTACAAGTACCCCGAGGGCTTCGACCCCGAGTCCAACGAATGGCTCGAGGGCTACGAGAACCAGCGCGCCGCCTGGGAGCAGCAGTACGCTGACGCCCAGACCCGTTGGGAAGCACACAAGAAGCAGGTTGCCCAGCACGCTGCCGACGACGCTGCAGCTGCAACGTCCGGTGACAGCGATTCCGGCGCCACCAGCTACTCCTCCGAGCCTGCTGCCACCGACACCGGTGCCGGCACCCTGGCTTCGGACGAGGCACTTGCTGCTCTCCGCGAGAAGCTGACCGGCAACTAATTGCCACCGCCCGGACTTCCCGGGCTGACACAGTGGGCCCCCGCGAAAGCGGGGGCCCACTGTGCTTTAAAGCGCCCGCCGTGCATTCCGGTCAATAGGAGCCTGGTGCCCTGGCCGCCGTCCGGACGGCTCCCGCTACCGCGCTAAAGGTCGACGACGGCGAGGACCGTCCCGTCGCCGTCGTGCGTCAGTGCCGCGCCTGCTGCTGTGAGCAGCCGCTGGGCGCTGAGGTTCCCGGACAGGGTACGCGCCGTGACGCGCTTCAGGCCTGCCCGGCGGGCCTCCGCCAGAACGAGGTCCAGGGCGGCACCGCCGATCCCCTGGGAACGGAAGCTCCGGCCAAGCCAGATGCCGGTCTCCGCAGAGGGGATCCCGGCCGTGGGGTCGCGCCTGAGCCGGACGGAGCCGGCAATGCAAGGACCGTTGAAGACGGCCCAGGACTTTTCCGCCGCAGGACCGTCCAACCCGGCGGCTGCAGCGCGGTGGTAGCCGTAGAACCAGGCCGTGCGCTCGAGGTTCCAGCCAGGGCCGCCCAGCGGGGGCGCCACTTCATCAGGGGAGGCGTCGCACTTGGCCAGTTGGAGCAGCCGGTCAGCCACTGCCTCATCCACGTCCGCCAGGGTCACATCAGTCGAGGGGCTCATCGATCCATTCCGTCCCGTCGGGAGTAAGCTCGGCGGCGCCTGCCGTCAGTTGGAGCAGCCGGTCCGCCGCGGCAGCAATGGCGGCAGCGTTGTCAGCCACCGCAATCCGCAGCACCGCGTGCCGGTCCTGGTAGCTGGTGTCAGCCATGACCATACCCGCGGCGCGCAGATCGTTCTCCAGCCGCCCCGCTGCCGCGTGCGGAACGGCGGTGGAACAGATCCGGCGCCTGCTGCGCCGCACAAGGGGCGCCACGTCCAAGGCTGTCGAGATTGATTCCGAATACGCCCGGACCAGGCCGCCGGCGCCGAGCAGGACGCCGCCGAAATAGCGGACGACGACGGCACTGACGTCGCTGAGGTCGGCCACCCCCGTGGCGGTTTCCCTTTTCAGCAGGGCCTCGAGCATGGGGATGCCGGCAGTCCCGGCGGGTTCGCCGTCGTCGCTCGAACGCTGGACGGTCCGGTCCGGCCCGATGACGAATGCAGAGCAGTGGTGGCGGGCATCGTGGAACTCGCGGCGAAGGCCGGCCACCAGATCACGGGCTGTGTCTTCCGTGCCCGCCCTCCGGAGGACCGTGATGAACCTGGAGCGCTTGACCTGAAGTTCATTCCGGACGTCCCGGCCCGCTGCCAGCGTGGTGTAGGAGGTGGCCCGGCTCTCTTGCTCCTGCATCCGGCCCAGTCTAATGGGGTGCCGGCGGGTGTTGTTCCTCGCCCGAACGGCGATGGAAGGTACTCATGATGGAGAGTTTCCCCGTGTATTGGATGGAGCCGTAGCGGAACAAATGAATGGCCAGGCGCATGACCAGGATTCCCACGATGAACAGCTCGGCAATGGTAATCACCGATTCAACCGGGCTGAGCGTGCCGAAGCCGTTACGGAGCATCGCGGTGACCGGGGCCGACAAGGGGAAATACGTGAACACCTGGACAATGGGGGAGTGCGGGTCGCTGAGGATGAGGCTGATGGCATAGAACGGCACAAAAATGAGGGCCATCAGCGGACCGAAGATGACCCCGGCTTCCTTGGCGTTCGGCATCACTGCGCCAATCGCGCCCAGTACGGCGGTGAAGAGAGTGAACCCGCCCAGCAGGAGCAGGGCCCCCACCAGCAGCGGCCCCGGTTCGAAGACGATGTCCCGCAGGTCGATGTCCGGAAGCGAGAGCCTCTCGCGGAAGAAGGCATACCCAACCACGATTGGGGCCAGGAACACGGAAATCTGCACCAGGCCAACCAGCAGCAGGGAAATGATCTTGCCCACGATCAGGGTGGTGGGATTCAGCGTAGTGAGGATCATCTCCGTGACCCGGTTTTCCTTCTCCTCCAGAGTGCTGTTCAGCATCTGGTTCGAGAGCAGGATGATCGTGATGTAAAACAGCACAAGGAACATCAGGGGCGGCACAGCGGCTCCGAAACCTCCGGACGCCTGGCCGTCCCGATAGGTTTCCGTCTCCACCTTGATGTTGCCGCCGGAGGCCGCGGTGATGGCTGCGGAACCGATCTTGGCCTGCGCTGACAGGGCCAGGAGCTGTTTGGCGACCGCCTCGTATTTGCCGTTGTCGAATACGCCCTTGTCAGCACCGTAAACCTTCACTGCCTCCGTGGCAGGATTGGCCGGGAAGGCGAAAAAGGCTTCGATGCGTCCCTCCTTCACCTCACGGGCCCCGTCGGTGGAGCTGTCCGCCCTGGTGCCGCCCATTGCGGCGGCAACCTGGTCCGGGATGATTCCCGACCTGTCCGTATAGCTGAATGCCAGGGCAGCGTTTTTCTGCGCATCGGCGGAGGCGCTCCTTGAGCTGTTGCTGATGAAGAGCAGCCCGAAGATGATGGCCATAACCACCGGAATAGCCAGGGTCGCGATCCAGAACCGCGGCTTTTTGATGGTGCGGACAAACTCGAAGCCCACCACGGTGCCGAGGTTGTGGCGGCTGGGGGAGGATTTCCTGGCCGGTGTCGTCGTCATGGTCAAACCCTTCCGGCCGCGTGCTGTTCGCCGTATACCTGGATAAAGATCTCCTCAAGGGAGACCCTGGAGGTGGTAAAACCGCTGACCGGCAGTCCAGCGGCAACCAGCTCCCGAAGGACTGCCGCTTCATTGCCGCCGGGCCGCGGGACGAGTTCAGCGCGGCCGCCTCCCTGCCGGACCACGTCGTACAGCGTTGAGGAGGGCAGGACCTGGTCTCCCGCATAGGAAAGACGGTAGACCGTGCCGCCGAATTGATCCTGGACGTCAGCTACCGTCCCATAGGCGCGGGAGGTGCCGTCCTTGAGCAGCACCACCCGGTCGCAGAGGCGCTCCACTTCCTCCATCTGGTGGGTGACCATGATCACCGTTGCCCCGCCGCGCTTGTGTTCCTCGATGATGTCCATCAGCAGGCGGCGGTTTACCGGGTCGAATCCCTTTGTAGGCTCGTCCAGGATCAGGAGTTCGGGGTCGTTCATGATGGTGACGCCGAGCTGCACCTTCTGCTGCTGGCCGCTGGAGAGTTTGTCCAGGGTCATGGTTGCCTTGTCCGCCAGCTGGACGCGTTCCAGGTATGCCAGGGACCAGCTGCGGGCCTGCGATTTGCCCAGGCCCTTGAGCCGGCCGAAATACACCATGACATCCAGGACAGGTTCCTTCTTGTAGAGGCCCCGTTCTTCCGGAAGGTACCCCAGCCGGGTCCCATCACCGGGTTCGAAGGGCTTTCCGTCGATGTGCAGAACTCCGGACGTCGGCTGGTAGATGCCCAGGAGGGCGCGGAGGGTCGTTGTCTTTCCCGAACCGTTGCTGCCAAGGAACCCGAATGTCTCACCTGCCTGGACATCGAAGGACAGGTTCCGAATCACGGTGGTGTCACCGAAATCCATCCGGAAATCCTCGATATGGACCAGCGGCTCCGCTGCCGCACCCCCTGCAGTCATGCCTTCAGCCTATCCGCATTGGCACCGGATGCAGCTGCGGCTAAGTAGGGTGGGGGTGTGCTGAGAATCGGGTTGACGGGCGGGATCGCCTCAGGGAAGTCGGTGGTGGCCGCGCATTTGTTGGAACGCGGCGCCGTGCTGGTTGACGCGGATGCGCTGGCCCGGGAAGTTGTGGAGCCCGGGACTGAAGGGTTGCAGCGCATCGCGGAGGAGTTCGGGGCAGGGATGCTCGACGACGGCGGGCGGCTGGACCGCGCCCGTCTGGGCGCGGCGGTCTTCGGCAATCCAGAGCGCCTCGCCGCCTTGAACGCCATCGTCCACCCACTGGTGCGCGCCCGCGCCGCCGCCATCACGGCCGCGGCGCCCGGTGACGCCGTGGTGGTCCAGGACATTCCCCTCCTGGTGGAGACGGGCCAGGGCAGCAGCTTCCATCTGGTGGTGGTCGTCGATGCACCGGACGACTTGCGGCTGCAGCGCATGCTCGAGCACCGGGGAATGACCAGGGAAGCAGCGCGTGCCCGGATGGACGCCCAGGCCACGCGCGGTGACCGGCTGGCCGCTGCCGATGCCGTCCTGGACAACTCCGGTACGGTGCAGCACCTGCTGGTCCAGGTGGACCGGCTCTGGGACGGGCGGCTGGTCCCCTTCGCCCGCAACCTGGCTGCGGGCCAACGGGCCGCCCGGAATGGCGGCCCGGTCCTGGAACCGCACCGGGCTGACTGGGCGCAGCAGGCGGCCCGGATTGGGGCCCGGATTGCGGCGGCCGCCCCGGAGCAGATTTTGGCAGTGGACCACATCGGATCCACGGCTGTTCCCGGCCTCTCCGCCAAGGACGTCATCGACCTCCAGGTGGCTGTGCCGGACCTTGCGGTCGCCGCTGCGATCGCACCACTGCTGTCCGCTGCAGGCTTTCCGGCGGTACGGGACGTCGAAGCCGACACTCCCAAGCCCAACGCCCCGGACCAGGGCGAATGGTTGAAGCGGTTCCACGCCAACGCAGACCCCTGCCGCGCCGTCAATGTGCACGTGCGCGCGCACGGTTCGGCTGGATGGCGGTACGCGCTCATGTTCCGCGACTGGCTGCGGAGCGATCCCTCGGCCCGGAGCCGCTATGAAGCGCACAAGGCGGAGCTTGCGGCGGAGCACGCGGGCCCGGACAGCACCAGGTCCTACGCGGAGGCCAAGGAACCGTGGTTCACTGACGTCGCCTGGCCCCTGATGGCGGCGTGGGCCAGAGCCACCGGGTGGGAACCGCCGTCGTACGGTTCCTGACCCCGCTCCACGCCTGGCGGATGTTCGCCCGTAACGGATTGGACCCATCACTGTCGGTGCCCGGCGGTAAATTAGATTCATGAGCCTTGCGCAGGAGATCAACCGTGTTGTAGCGCCCTTCGAAGTGATCAGCGAGTTTAAGCCCGCGGGCGACCAGCCGGCCGCCATCGCGGAGCTGACCGAACGCATCAACAACGGGGAGAAGGACGTTGTGCTGCTCGGTGCCACCGGCACCGGCAAGAGCGCCACCACCGCCTGGCTTATCGAGCAGGTGCAGCGGCCAACCCTGGTCATGGTGCAGAACAAGACCCTTGCCGCCCAGCTCGCCAACGAATTCCGCGAACTGCTGCCCAACAACGCGGTGGAGTACTTCGTCTCCTACTACGACTACTACCAGCCAGAAGCCTACGTGGCGCAGACGGACACCTTCATCGAGAAGGATTCCTCCATTAACGAGGAGGTTGAACGGCTCCGGCACTCCGCCACCAACGCGCTGCTGACCCGCCGGGACGTGATCGTGGTGGCCACCGTGTCCTGCATCTACGGCCTGGGAACCCCGGAGGAATACATCTCCGGGATGGTCACCCTGCGCAAGGGCGCAGAAATGAACCGGGACGACCTCCTCCGCAAGTTTGTTTCCATGCAGTACGCGCGCAACGATGTCGACTTCCACCGCGGCACCTTCCGCGTGCGCGGCGATACCGTGGAAATCATTCCCATGTACGAGGAACTGGCCATCCGGATCGAATTCTTCGGCGACGAAATCGAGAACATCCACACCCTCCACCCGCTCACCGGTGAGGTCGTCCGCGACGAGGAAGAGATGTACGTCTTCCCGGCTTCCCACTATGTGGCCGGCCCGGAACGGATGGCGCGGGCCATCAAGCGGATCGAGGATGAGCTGGCCGACCGGCTCAAGGTGCTGGAAAGCCAGAACAAGCTCGTCGAAGCCCAGCGGCTGCGGATGCGCACCACGTACGACCTCGAAATGATGCAGCAGATGGGCTTCTGCAACGGCATCGAGAACTACTCAGCGCACATTGACGGCCGCGGACCCGGCACCGCGCCGCACTGCCTGCTCGACTACTTCCCGGACGACTTCCTGCTGGTGGTGGACGAGTCCCATGTGACGATCCCCCAGATCGGCGCCATGTACGAAGGAGACATGTCACGCAAACGGAACCTGGTGGACTTCGGGTTCCGGTTGCCTTCTGCCATGGACAACCGGCCGCTGAAGTGGGACGAGTTCCTGGAACGCGTCGGCCAAACCGTTTACCTGTCAGCCACCCCCGGCAAGTACGAGCTGGGCAAAGCGGACGGTTTCGTCCAGCAGATCATCCGGCCCACCGGCCTGGTGGACCCCGAGGTGGTGGTCAAGCCCACCAAGGGGCAGATCGATGACCTCCTCGGCGAGATCAAGACCCGGGTGGAGAAGGATGAGCGCGTCCTGGTCACCACGCTGACCAAACGCATGGCGGAGGACCTCACCGACTACCTGCTGGGCCACGGCGTGAAAGTGGAATACCTGCACTCTGACGTCGACACCCTGCGCCGCGTGGAGCTCCTGCGCGAGCTGCGGCTGGGTTCCTTCGATGTCCTGGTGGGCATCAACCTCCTCCGTGAGGGCCTGGACCTTCCTGAGGTGTCCCTGGTCAGCATCCTGGATGCGGACAAGGAAGGCTTCCTGCGCTCCTCCACCTCGCTGATCCAGACCATCGGACGTGCCGCCCGCAACGTCTCCGGCCAGGTGCACATGTATGCGGACCGGATCACCGACTCCATGGCCAACGCCATCGACGAAACCAACCGCCGCCGCGCCATCCAGGTGGCGTACAACAAGGAACACGGTGTCGATCCGCAACCGCTCCGGAAGAAGATCGCCGACATCACGGACCAGTTGGCCAAGGAAGACGCCGATACCGATGCGCTGCTGGGCAGCTTCGACTACGGCAAGGGCAAGCGTGGCATCACGGGGGCGAACAAGGCCGCTGCCAGGAAGGGCGCGGCGCAGGTCCGTTCCGACGGGCTGGCCGCCGCACCGGCCGAGGACCTGGTGGGCCTGATCGGGCAGCTCACCGAACAGATGCATGGAGCCGCGGCGGAGCTGCAGTTCGAGGTGGCGGCAAGGATCCGCGATGAGGTCAGCGAACTGAAGAAGGAGCTGCGCCAGATGCAGGCGGCAGGGCACGCCTGACGTCCGCGGGCGGGTGTCCGGCTTGGGGTACAGTTAAAGGACGTAGGGGAGTATCCCAAGCGCTACGATCGTCAACACGCAGGGCATAGTTGCCCTGCCGGGCGTAGCGGGCCGCCACATCAGCACAAAGTGCACAGGCTGGCCGGAGAGACTTACACCATTTTGTGTACCCTGCGAAAGGCTTTCCCGTGCTCGATTTGCCCCTGTGGTTTGAGGTTGGCTCATTTGCCGTCCTCGGCCTGATTCTCCTGGTTGACCTTCTCCTGGTGGTGCGGCGGCCGCACGAACCGTCCATGAAGGAAGCCGGCCTGTGGGTGACCTTCTATGTCACCCTTGCCCTGGCATTCGCCGGAGCCATGTTTGCATTTACGGGGCCCGAATTTGGCAGCCAGTTCGTCGCAGGCTGGGTAACCGAGTACAGCCTCAGCATCGACAACCTGTTCGTCTTCATCATCATCATGGCCAGGTTCTCCGTGCCCCGGAAGTACCAGCAGGAAGTGTTGATGGTGGGCATCATCATTGCGCTCATCCTGCGCGGCATCTTCATCATGCTCGGCGCCATCGTGATCGAGCAGTTCAGCTGGGTGTTCTACATCTTCGGCGCGTTCCTGCTGTGGACAGCCTGGAAGCAGGCCCAGGACGAGGGTGAAGAGGAAGAGGACCGGGAGAACCCGCTGATCGCGAAGATCCGCAAGGTCATCCCGATGTCGGAGAAGTTCGACGGCGGCAAGCTGCGTACCGTGGTCAACGGCAGGAAGGTCTTCACTCCGATGGTGATCGTCTTCATCACCATCGGCCTCACTGACCTCTTGTTCGCAGTGGACTCCATCCCTGCGATCTTCGGCCTCACCCAGAGCCCCTTCATTGTCTTCACCGCCAACCTCTTCGCGCTGATGGGCCTGAGGCAGCTCTACTTCCTGCTCGGTGGCCTGATGAACCGGCTCATTTACCTCAAGCACGCCCTGTCCTTCATCCTGGCGTTCATCGGTGTCAAGCTTGTCCTGCACGCCATGCACGTCAACGAGCTTCCCTTCATCAACGGCGGACACCACATCGAGTGGGCACCTGAAATCCCCACGTTCGTCTCGCTCGCAGTGATTGTGGGCACCATCATCGTGGCGGTTATCGCCAGCCTGCTCAGCTCCAAGGCCCAGGCTGCCAAGATCGATCCGCGCCTCGAAGAGGACGCCCGGAAGAGCCACAGCGACGCCGAGTAGGCACACACCCGCCTCTTTACATCAAGGTAATCCCGGCCCCCACGGCCGGGATTACCTGTTTAAGCCTCCGCAGGACGCATCGATCCGCACCTCGGTCCGCACCCCCTGTGGCATGGGCAGAGGCAGGACTATGCTCGAACCATGGTCCGCACGATTCCGATGGATCCGGGCGCGCGACGGGTGCAGCGGCGAACCGTCCTGCTGTTGAGCGTGGCCCAGGTGTTTGGTGGGCTTGGGACCGGATCAACCGTGTCCATCGGCTCCATCCTGGCCGTGGAACTCTCGGGTTCCAGCGCCTGGGCGGGTTCGGTGGCCACCGTGATGACCCTGGGTGCCGCGGCGTCGGCCCTGCCGTTGGCCTCGCTGGCTGAACGCCGTGGACGGCGGGCTGGGCAGGTGGCCGGCCTCTCGGCTGCCTTGGCCGGCGCAGTCCTCATGGTCCTGGCCGTTGTATCCGGGCTTTTCGTCCTGCTGGTCCTGGGGTCGGCAGGCATTGGCATCGGCACGGCAGCGAGCCTGCAGGCGAGGTTTGCCGCCGTGGACCTGGCCACCGCCGAACACCGCGGCCGGGCATTGTCCACCGTGGTCTGGGCGGTGACGGTTGGTGCCGTCGCCGGACCCAACCTCATCCAGCCCGGAACGGTCGTGGGAACACTCCTGGGCCTTCCTCCCATCGCGGGCCCGTTCGTGATTTCCGGGGCCGGCCTCCTCATCGCCGCGGTGCTCCTGTTCGCCGGCCTGCGGCCTGACCCGCTCCTGCTGGCACGGCAGCTTGCCGCGGCGTCCATCGTGCCAACCGTGCCCGGGGATGGGGAACGCCTGGCCGCAGCCGCGCCACGCAGCCGGGGGTCGCTTCGCCGCGGCCTGCATGCCATTCGCGGTTCCCGGACTGCGCTGCTCGCGGTTTCGGCCGTCGTCGCAGCCCACGCCGTGATGGTTGGGGTCATGTCCATGACGCCACTCCACCTGCAGCACCTGGTGGAAGGGCCGGGCCAGCACGCGGGCCACATTGCCGCGGGGGACGTACTGGTCATCATCGGTTTCACCATCTCCCTGCACATCGCCGGGATGTTCGCGCTGTCTCCGTTGATGGGGTGGCTGACCGACAGGGCGGGGAGGCTGGAGACCATCATTATTGGCTTCATGCTGCTGATCGCTGCCGTCGCGGTCGCCGGCCTGGGGGAGTCCTCAACCGGCGCGGTGGCGGTGGGGCTGGTCCTGCTGGGCATGGGTTGGTCTGCCGCGACGATCTCCGGCTCCACGCTGCTGGCCGAAAGCGTCGGCAGGGAAGTCCGGGTGGCCGTGCAGGGCGTGTCCGACATGCTGATGGGCGCTGCAGGTGCCGTAGGCGGGGCGGCGTCCGGGCTGGTCCTGGGCTACGCCGGCTACCTCGGCCTGAACCTGCTCGGCGGACTGGCCGGAGCAACCGTCCTGGGCGCCGCCGTCGTCACCCGGACATCACGCCGGCGGTCGGCGGCCGCCTGAGCGTGCCATGCCCAGCAGGCGGGCAAAAATCCGCTCACCGTCGTCGGCGATCCCGTCATGATGGAAGTCGGCAGTCTCCCAGACCTGCAGCCCGTTCACGGCGGCTGCAGTCCGCAGGGACAGATCCCGGTCCACGTAGATGTCATCCGTGTATACCGCCGCCGCGGCCGGAACGGTGTTGGCCGCCAGCACCCGGGGGTCGTAGAGCGGCTTCCAATCCTGCTTGGCTGCCAGCAGGTCAGCCACCTCGCGCAGCGGCTCCAGTGCGGGGTCCTGTTCGAAGTACCACGGGTACACCATTTCGCCGGTCAGGAGCAGTGGTTCGGCGTCAGGCCTGAACCAGGGGTTCTCGCCGAGGATCCGCCAGGCTGACCAGTTGGTGGCCTGGTCCTGGCCGTAGATGGACTCGTGCATCAGCGCATACAGCGGGTTGGACCGTCGTGAGACCACCCCCTGCAGCTGCTCCAGGAAAGTGTCCGACAGCCGGGGAACGCCGGACGTCTCCACGAACGCGTCCTCGAGCAGGTAATGGAGGCTGTCCACGCGGGTGTTGCCGCCCAGGAATGCGCCCGCCATCTGGAACCGCCCCACCGTGAGCGGGCTCCCGTCAGGCATGAATTCGGAGGTGCTTCGGAGGTGGCGGGCGATTCTCTCAACCGTAGCCCTGTCCTCCGGGTACCAGCCGAAGTACTCATCGTTACGGGCCGCGACGCGCTGGTAGGTGGCCCGGTACACGTCATCCGCGCTGCCTGAGAGCGGCGCCAGCCCGCCGGTGATCAGCACCTCCTGCAGTCCCTCCGGCGCGAACGACAGGTAGGTCAGGGCGCAGAAGCCGCCGTAGCTCTGGCCGTAAACGGTCCAGGCGGGCGAGCCCAGCGCGTGGCGGATCAACTCGGCGTCCGCCACGATCGAGTCAGCGCGGAAGTGCTCCAGGAACGCTGCTTGTTCAGCGGCGGTCCCACGGCCGGGCAGGGTGTTGCGGTCAAGGGGGGTGGAGAGCCCGGTGCCGCGCTGGTCCAGCATCAGGATACGGAAGTCCTGCGCTGCGGCCTTGCTCCAGCCGCCCAGGGAGCCCCACCGGTTGCCGCGCCCGCCCGGGCCGCCCTGCAGGAAGAGGAGCCAGGGAAGTTGCGCGGCGGCCTCCGGGGTGTGGGCGGCGGACACGTACTCACGGGCGAAAACCGTGATGGCCTCGCCGGCGGGCTCGGCATGGTCCAGGGGGACAGTGAAATAGTGCTCCACCGTGCGCATCCCGCGGAATTCGTGCCTGGCCCTGACCTCATGTCCCGCAGCGGGGCCTGATGCCCGGCGCACGTCAGCCATGGGCGGCAGCGGGAGCGGAGGTTGCCTGGCCGAAACGGTCCAGTGCCACGCCCGTCAGGCGGAACGTGGACCAACCGTCCATGGGCCGCGCGCCGAGGCTGCGGTAGAAGTTGATGGAGGGCTCATTCCAGTCCAGCACGCTCCATTCCACCCGCGCGTAGCCCTTCTCCACGGCAATCGCCGCCAGGTGCTGGAGGAGTGCCTTGCCGTGCCCTTCGCCGCGGGCAGCGGGGCTGACGTACAGGTCTTCCAGGTAGATCCCGTGCACGCCCTCCCACGTGGAATAGTTCAGGAACCACAACGCAAAGCCCTGCACCGCGCCGGCACTGTCCTCGGCCATGGTGGCAAAGACGCGCGGGTTCACGCCGAACAGGGCCTGCTCCAGCATTTCCGGGGTGTTCCGGACGGCGTCGGGTTCCTTTTCGTAACGCGCCAGCTCGTGGATCATCCGGAGGATGGCGGGTACGTCTTGCCGGGTTGCGGGGCGGATTGAACTCATTGTCCGAGCTTACCGCCGGGTCCGCCGCGCCCGCCGCAGCGCATGCACCGGGCCAGTCCGGGGGCTAGAGCCGGTTCACGTCCGTCACCCTCACCACGGCCGTTCCGGTCGCGTCGGAGTCCGCCAGGTCCACCTCTGCCGAGATGCCCCAGTCGTGGTTGCCGGCAGGGTCGTCGAAGATCTGGCGCACCTTCCAGGTCCCGCGTTCTTCGGTGATGATCAGCAGACCGGGGCCACGCGCGTCCGGCCCCGTCCCGATGTCGTCGTGTTCGTCGAAGTAGTCATCCAGCGCATCCTCCCAGCGCTCGGCGCCCCAGCCCGAGGCGCCGTCGAGCTCTCCCAACGCAGTGGCGTCCTCATCGGCGAACAGCTCCACGCGCCGGAACATCTCGTTCCGCACCATGACCCGGAAGGCGCGGATGTTGGAGGTGAGCGACGGCGGCGGGGGTGGTGGAGCGTCGTGCGGCGTGGGCATCACACCGGACGCCAGCTCTTCCCACTCGTCGAGGAGGCTGGAGTCCACCTGCCGGACCAATTCCCCGAGCCAGGCGGTCAGGTCCGCCAGGTCCTCACGAAGCATGTCCTGCGGCACCGTCTGCCGGAGTGCCTTGAAGGCGTCCGCGAGGTACCGCAGCACGATGCCCTCCGACCTGGCCAGTCCGTAGAACTGGACGAATTCGCCGAAGTTCATCGCCCGCTCGTACATATCCCGGACCACCGACTTGGGGGCAAGCTCAAAGTCGCCCACCCACGGCGCGGCCTTCCGGTATACCTCGAACGCCTCGCCAAGGATTTCCGCGAGCGGCTGGGGGTAGGTGACCTCGTCCAGCATGGCCATCCGCTGGTCATAGTCGATGCCGTCGGCCTTCATGGCCGCCACAGCTTCGCCGCGGGCCTTCTTCTGCTGCGCCGAGAGGATCTGCCGGGGTTTCTCCAGGGTCGCCTCGATGACGGACACCACGTCCAGGGCGTACGACGGCGACTCCGGGTCAAGGAGGTCCAGTGCGGCAAGGGCGAAGGGGGAGAGCGGCTGGTTCAGGGCGAAGTTGGGCTGCAGGTGTACCGTCAGGCGGACTGTGCGGCCATCCGGGCCCTGTTCCTCCGGCGGGATCCGCTCGATGACTTCGGCGGCGAGGAGTTCGCGGTAGATTCCCAGCGCCTTCTTCATGAGCCGCAGCTGGGAGGAGCGCGGCTCATGGTTTTCGGTGAGCAGCCGCCGGGCGGCGGCGAAGGGGTCGCCGGGCCGTTCCATCAGGTTCATCAGCATGGCGTGCGTCACCGTGAAGCTGGACGTCAGTGGGTCGGGGACGGATTCCACCAGCCGTTTGAATGTCGGCTCCCCCCAGGACACAAAACCTTCGGGCGGCTTTTTCCTGACCACCTGGCGGAGCTTTTTCTGGTCGTCACCGAACTTTGCCGTGGCCTTCGCCATGGCCTTGACGTTTTCAATCACGTGCTCGGGCGCCTGGACCACCACCGTCCCGGCGGTGTCGTAACCCGCCCTGCCGGCCCGGCCCGCAATCTGGTGGAACTCGCGTGAGTTGAGCAGCCGGGTGCGGACGCCGTCGTACTTGCTCAGGGCGGTGAGCAGCACGGTGCGGATGGGGACGTTGATGCCCACGCCCAGCGTGTCCGTTCCGCAAATAACCTTCAGGAGTCCCGCCTGGGCCAGCTGTTCCACCAGCCGGCGGTACTTGGGCAGCATGCCGGCGTGGTGTACACCGATTCCGTGCCGCACCAGCCGGTTCAGCGTCTTGCCAAATCCGGCGGCGAACCGGAAATTGGCAATGAGGTCCGCGATCTTGTCCTTTTCCTCCCGGGTGCAAACGTTGATGCTCATCAGGTTCTGGGCGCGGTCGATCGCCTCAAGCTGGCTGAAGTGCACCACATAGACGGGCACCTGCCTGGTGGACAGCAGTTCCTCCAGCGTCTCGTGGACCGGTGTCTGGTGGTAGTAGTAGTGCAGCGGAATGGGCCGCTCCGCAGAACTCACCGTGGTGGTGGCGCGGCCCGTGAGCGCCGTGAGCCCCTCCTCGAACCGGCTGACGTCACCCAAGGTCGCGGACATCAGGAGGAACTGTGCCTGCGGAAGCTCCAGGAGCGGGACCTGCCAGGCCCAGCCGCGCTGCGGGTCGGAGTAGAAATGGAACTCATCCATGACCACCGCGCCCAGCTCCGCCGCGGAGCCCTCCCGCAGCGCGATGTTGGCCAGGATCTCGGCCGTGCAGCAGATGATGGGCGCATCCTGGTTGACCCCGGAATCACCGGTGATCATGCCGACGTTCTCCGCGCCGAAGATGTCGCAGAGCGCAAAGAACTTTTCGGACACCAACGCCTTGATGGGCGCGGTGTAGTAGCTGCGCCGGCCCTGGGCCATGGCCTGGAAGTGCGCGGCGATAGCCACCAGCGACTTACCGGATCCCGTCGGAGTGGCCAGGATGACGTTCGCCCCGGTTGCCAGCTCCATGATCGCCTCGTCCTGTGCCGGGTACAGGGACAGCCCCCGGGATTCGGTCCAGTCCACAAAGCGGCTGTACAGGGCGTCGGGGTCGACGGCGGCGTTGGGGACGGACAGATCGCTCAGCTGGTCAACGAGTTTCATTGACTTCAACCTTAGTGCCACGTTGCGGCCGCATAGGGCGCTCCGGGAGGGTTAGGCTTCGCCTTGCCCGTGTGCATGCTAGAACCTGGAGAATTCATGAAATGGGACCCCGCAAAGTACGTCCAGTTCGATGACCACCGGAACAGGCCGTTCTTCGACCTCACCGGCCGGATCCATGCCGACCGTCCCGCACGGGTCGTTGACCTCGGGTGCGGTCCGGGGAACCTGACCGCGTCCCTGGCTGAACGGTGGTCCGAAGCCCAGGTGGTTGGACTGGACTCGTCTGCCGAGATGCTGGCACGCGCGGCCAGGCTGGCAGAGGTCGTTCCGGGCCTGTCCTTTGAACAGGCGGACATCGCAACCTGGATGCCCACCGGGGAGACGGACGTCGTGGTCAGCAACGCAGCCCTGCAGTGGGTGCCCGGCCACCGGGATCTGATGCGCCGGTGGCTGGACGCCCTCCGGCCGGGAGCCTGGTTTGCCCTGCAGGTGCCCGGAAACTTCAATGCCCCGTCACATTCCCTGATGCGGGAGCTCGCAGCGTCTGACCGCTGGTCAGGCAAGCTGGGCGGCGTGCTGCGGGGCGGGGAAACCGTGGGGGAGCCGGGGGACTACCTGAACATCCTGCTCGACGCCGGCTACGCCGCGGATGCCTGGGAAACCAGTTACCAGCAGGTCCTGCAGGGGCCCGACCCCGTACTCGAGTGGGTCCGCGGCACCGCACTGCGCCCGGTCATGGGCATCCTCGGAAGCGAGGATGCCAAGCGCTTTGAATCCGAGTACGCGGCGGCCCTGCGGGAAGCTTATCCGAGCGGACCCCACGGCACGGTCTTCCCCTTCAGGCGGATCTTCGCCGTGGGCCGGAAGAGGGGCTAGCACGGGCACTCCCAACGTGTTTTCGGACCAGTCACAGCGTGTGACAGCAGCTGAAAGTGATCTGGCTTACAATGGCGACTGTAGTTCAGGGGTCAAGCCGCTGGCCCCTGGTCGGCCGTAGGCATGTACAGGGGGTATTTTGCTGGTCGGACTCATGAGGCGGCAGCTTGCCGGCCAACGCAGGCACGTATGGGCGATCATCGTCCTCCAACTGGTCCAGGCAGCGGCCAACCTGCTGCTGCCCACCGTGAACGCGGCCATCATCGATGACGGAATCGTGGCCGGCCAACCCCAGGTGATCTCCCGGCTGGGTGCGCTCATGGCTGCCATCGCGGTGGTGCAGGCGGCAGCCGCCATTGCTGCCTGCTACGTCGGCGCGCTTGTTGCGATGAAGATCGGGCACCGATTGCGGGCGGACATCTTCAACCGGATCCAGTCCTTCTCCTCACAGGATGTGGCCCTGTTCGGAACCCACAGCCTGACCACCCGCGCCACGAACGACGTCCAACAGATCCAGGCGTTCGCCCTGCTGGTCTTCACCATGCTCTTCGCCGGGCCGGCCATGGGCATCGGCGGGATCGTCCTGGCCGTCCAGCAGGATGCGGCCCTGTCCGCGGTGGTAATCGTCATTGTTCCGCTGCTCCTGCTGATCATGTACTCGATAGTCCGGCGCCTCATCCCGCTCTACCGGGAGGGGCAGGACCTGCTGGACCGGTCAGGCGGCATCCTGCGCGAACAGATCATCGGGACGGATGTGATCCGGTCCTTTGTCCGCCAGGGCCATGAAATGCGGCGGTTTGCGGACACCAACGCCCGGCTGACCGCCAACAATCTGCGGTCGGCGCTTCTGGTAGCCGGAATGCTGCCCATGATCATGCTGGTGGTCAACATCAGCTCGGTGGCCGTGGTGTGGTTCGGCGGCCACCGCATCCAGGCGGGGTTGATGAACCTCGGCGCCCTCACGGCTTTCATCGCCTACATCATGCAGATCCTGCTGGCCATCATGATGTCAATGTATGTGCTGATGACGGCGCCGCGGGCCTCCGCTTGCGCCGAACGCATCCAGGCAGTGCTGGATACGGAGCCGTCCGTCAGCAGCTCGGCCGCGGCCGGCGCGCAGCCCCGGGTGGACACAATTCAGCCGGCTGCTGTGTCTTTCCAGGGCGTCGGCTTCGCCTATCCGGGAGCTGAGGCCCCCGTGCTTGCGGAGATCAGTTTTACCGCCGCTGCCGGCACCACCACCGCAATTGTCGGCTCCACCGGAAGTGGCAAGACAACGCTGCTGAACCTGATCCCCCGTTTCCTCGACCCCACCGAGGGCAGCGTCACCCTGGCCGGCCACGACGTCCGGAACCTGTCCCTGGACCAGCTCCGCGCAGCCATGGCCATGGTGCCCCAGCATTCCCACCTGTTTACCGGGACGATCGCCGACAACCTGAGGATGGCAGCCCCCGCAGCCCCCGACCACGAGCTCTGGGCGGCACTGGAGTTGGCGCAGGCCATGCGGTTCATGGGAGACCTTCCACTGGGGCTTGCCACCCCTGTCGGACAGGGTGGAGCCAGCCTTTCCGGCGGCCAGCGGCAACGGCTGTGCATCGCCCGGGCCTTGGTGCGGAAGGCGCCCGTCTACCTTTTCGACGACAGCTTCTCGGCCCTGGACTACGACACGGATACCAGGTTGCGGCGCGCCCTGGATGGGGCGCTTGCCGATGCAACCGTCATCATCGTGTCCGAACGCATCTCGGCCGTGGCAGGCGCAGACCTCATCCTGGTGCTGGACGACGGCCGCCTCGTTGCCCAGGGCACCCACCGCGAGCTGCTGGAAACGTCGGCCACCTACCGGGAAATTGCCGAATCACAGCTCGCGCTGGACGGCACCCTGTGACGGCAGGGGAGCCGGAAGCCAAGGAAAAGGAGTACAGGTTCTGGCCGACTGCGCGCAGGCTCTTTGGCCTCCTGGTGCCCTTCCGGCTGCAGATGCTCGGGGCCGTTGGAGCCACTTGCGCCTTCGCTGTCCTCAACGTGGCAGCACCAAAGTACCTGGGTGACGCCACCGACGAAGTGGTGGCCGGCGTCCTGCAGGGCAGCCTCGACCAGCGACTCGGAGTCCTGCTGGCAGCGGTGGCCCTGATGTACGTGTTCGCATCCCTGTTCAACTGGATGCAGGGGGCGTTGACCGCGCGGGCCGTGCAGGGGCTCATGTACGGGCTGCGCGCGTCCGTGGAGGAAAAGCTGCACCGACTCCCGTCCACTTACTTCCGGGGAAGGTCCCGCGGGGACGTGCTGAGCCGTGCCACCAACGACATCGACAACATCGCCCAAGCACTGAACCAGGTCCTGACACAGCTCATCGTGTCCGTCCTGATGCTGTGCGGCTCGCTGGCCATGATGCTGTGGATCTCGCCGCTGCTCGCGGCCATCGCCATTGCCACTGTCCCCGTCTCCACGCTGATCACCGTCCTGGTGGCCCGGCGGTCCCAGGAGCACTTCGCGCGGCAGTGGACCGAGACCGGCGAACTGAACAGCCACGTCGAGGAATTCATCAGCGGCCATGAAGTCATCAAAGCCTTCGGCCGCCAGGAACACGCGGCGGACGTCTTCAGCCGCAGCAGCCGACGCCTGGCGCTGGTTGCTACCAAGGCGCAGTATGCGGCCGGGGTGGTCCAGCCGCTGATGGTGCTCATGTCCAACCTCAACTACATCCTGGTCGCGGTGGTGGGGGCCCTGCAGGTCATCGCTGGAGCCATGACCATCGGCGGAGTCCAGGCGTTCATCCAGTTCAGCCGGTTGTTCAGCCAGCCCGTCGGACAGATCGGCGGCCTGCTGAACGTGATGCAGTCCTGTGCTGCATCGGCGGCAAGGGTTTTCGTGCTCCTGGACGCGGGCGAGGACGCCCCGGAGCACGCCGGCCAGGGCACCGGCGCCCCGGCCGGCGGCCGCATAGTCTTCGACGACGTCACGTTCGGCTACCCAGGGGCTGTGCCCGCCGTGCGCAACCTCACCTTCGCCGTGGAGCCCGGCCAGGCGGTGGCGATCGTGGGACACACCGGTGCAGGCAAGAGCACCGTGGTGAACCTCCTGATGCGCTTCCTGGAACCCGCATCCGGCACCATCACCATGGGGGGCCGGGACATCGCGGCAATACCGCGCGACCAGTTGCGGGCCCACTTCGGTGTGGTCCTCCAGGATTCCTGGCTCTTCGACGGCAGTATCCGGGAAAACATCGCCTACGGACTGCCCGGAGCGCCGGACGCGGCGATTGTCGCAGCCGCGGAAGCCACCCACGCCGACCGCTTCATCAGGTCCCTGCCGCACGGCTATGCCACGGTGCTGGAAAACGGAGGGGAGCCACTCAGCCAGGGCCAGCGGCAACTCCTTACCATCGCCAGGGCACAGCTGGCCGGGCGCGCCGTCCTGGTGCTGGACGAGGCAACCAGTTCCGTTGACTCCAGGACGGAACTGCTCATCCGCCAGGCGATGCAGCGTCTGCGTGACGGGCGGACCAGCTTCATGATCGCCCACCGTTTGTCCACCATCCGGAACGCTGATCTAATTCTCGTCATGGACCACGGACGCATCGTCGAACAGGGCACGCACGAAAGCCTGCTCGGCGCCGACAGTTACTACGCGAAGCTTTACGACGCCCAGTTCGCCGAACGGGACGGCCGCAACGAGGTCCTGGAGGGCGGCCTGTGACCCCGGACGGGTTTCCAGGATCCTGGCGTCCCAACCCTGCCAGCAGCGTGGCGCTGTTCGAACAACTACGTCTCCAGGTGATCCACCTGGCGGACAACGGTGCGCTGGCGCCCGGCACCAGGCTCCCCGCCGTCCGCGCCCTCGCAGAGAAACTCGACGTCGCCCCGCACACCGTCGCCAGGGCATACAAGGAACTGGAGGCTGCCGGCGTCGTGGCCACCCGGGGCCGGCACGGGACAGTGGTTTCGGCCCGGGACGAGCGGCTCGGGGACCTCTCGCAAGCGGCCGCCGCGTACGCCGCCGTCGCCAAATCCCGGGGTGCCAGCTTCGCCGAAGCCGTGAAGCTGCTGGCCGCCGCTTACGATGTTCCCTGAGGGCGGAACCGTCAGTGTTCGAAAAAGTTTTCGATTAGCATTATGGGGTGCCTAAAGCCTTAGCTGAAGAAACCCCTGCCCCCTCCACTTCCCTTGCCGTCCCTTCTGCTGCCCCGCAGCGGCCGGACCTCTCCCGCCTCGTGGTGAAGGGCGCGCGGGAGCACAACCTGCGCAACGTGGACCTCGACCTGCCGCGCGACGCCATGATCGTCTTCACCGGCCTCTCCGGTTCCGGCAAGTCCTCGCTGGCGTTCGACACCATCTTCGCGGAGGGCCAGCGGCGCTACGTCGAATCGTTGTCCGCCTACGCGCGCCAGTTCCTTGGCCAGGTGGACAAGCCCGACGTCGATTTCATCGAGGGCCTGTCCCCGGCGGTTTCGATCGACCAGAAATCCACCAGCAAGAACCCGCGGTCCACGGTGGGCACCATCACCGAGATCTACGACTACATGCGCCTGCTGTGGGCCCGCGTCGGCAGGCCGCATTGCCCCGTTTGCGGTGAGCCGGTCTCCAAGCAGACCCCGCAGCAGATCGTGGACCAGCTCCTGGAACTCGACCAGGGCACCCGTTTCCAGGTCCTGGCGCCGGTGGTCCGCGGACGCAAGGGCGAGTTCGTGGACCTCTTCAAGGAACTCAGCGCCAAGGGCTACTCCCGGGCGCGCGTCGACGGCAACCTCGTCCAGTTGAGCGATCCGCCCAAGCTGGGCAAGCAGTTCAAGCACACCATCGAGGTGGTGGTGGACCGACTCGTGGTCAAGGACGGGATCAGCCAGCGGCTCACCGATTCCATCGAGACCGCCCTGGGCCTGGCCGAAGGCCGCGTCCTCGCCGAATTCGTGGACGTTGAAGCAGACGCGCCGGAACGCATCCGGGCATTCTCGGAAAATCTTGCCTGCCCCAATGAGCACCCCCTCGCCATCGACGAGATCGAGCCCCGCTCCTTCTCGTTCAACAACCCCTTCGGCGCCTGTGCTGCCTGCAGCGGAATCGGCACCCGGCTGGAAGTGGATGAGGAACTCATCGTTCCCAACCCTGAACTGTCCCTCTCGGAGGGTGCCATCGCCCCGTGGTCGCTGGGCACTGCCACCACCGAATACTGGAACCGGCTCCTGGAAGGCCTGGCCAAGGAAGTCGGCTTCTCCATGACCACGCCGTGGGAGAAGCTGGGCAAGGACGTGCGGCAGACCGTCCTGCACGGCAAGGACCACAAGGTGGTTGTGCAGTACCGCAACCGCTTTGGCCGCGAACGCAAGTACAGCACCGGCTTCGAAGGTGCCATCCAATACGTCCACCGCAAGCACGGCGAGACTGATTCCGACTGGGCCCGCGACCGGTACGAGGAATACATGCGGCAGGTTCCCTGCCCTGCCTGCAACGGCGCACGCCTCAACCCGGCATCCCTGTCGGTATTGATCAACGGCAAGTCCATCGCCGAGGTCGCCGCCCTTCCCATGCGGGACTGTGCGGAGTTCCTGAACAACCTGGTGCTGACCGGACGCGAAGCCCAGATCGCCCACCAGGTCCTCAAGGAGATCCAGGCCCGCCTGACTTTCCTCCTGGACGTCGGCCTGGAGTACCTCAACCTCGAGCGTCCGTCCGCGACCCTCTCCGGCGGCGAGGCACAGCGCATCCGGCTCGCCACCCAGATCGGCTCGGGACTGGTGGGCGTCCTCTACGTTCTCGATGAGCCCTCCATCGGCCTGCACCAGCGGGACAACCGCCGCCTCATCGAAACCCTGACACGGCTCCGCGACATGGGAAACACCCTCATCGTCGTCGAGCACGACGAAGACACCATCCACGTGGCCGACTGGATCGTGGACATTGGGCCCGGCGCCGGGGAACACGGCGGCCAGGTAGTCCATTCCGGCACCTACAAGGAACTGCTGGACAACCGGGACTCGCTGACTGGCGACTACCTTTCCGGCCGCAAGGCCATCGAGGTACCGAAGAAACGCCGGAAGTACGACAAGAAGCGCGAGATCAAGGTGGTAGGCGCGCGGGAGAACAACCTTGTCAACGTTGACGCCGCCTTCCCGCTGGGACTGTTCACTGCGGTGACCGGCGTCAGCGGTTCGGGCAAGTCAACCCTGGTCAACGAGATCCTCTACAAGGTGCTGGCTAACAAGCTGAACGGTGCCAAGCAGGTGGCCGGGCGGCACAAGACAATCCATGGCCTGGAGCACCTGGACAAGGTGGTCCACGTGGACCAGAGCCCCATCGGCCGCACCCCGCGCTCCAACCCGGCCACGTACACGGGCGTTTTTGACAACATCCGCAAGCTTTTCGCCGAGACCACCGAGGCAAAGGTACGCGGCTACCTTCCTGGCCGGTTCTCTTTCAACGTCAAGGGCGGCCGCTGCGAGGCATGCTCGGGTGACGGCACCCTGAAGATCGAGATGAACTTCCTGCCGGACGTGTATGTCCCGTGCGAAGTGTGCCACGGAGCCCGCTACAACCGGGAAACCCTGGAAGTTCACTACAAGGGCAAGACCATCGCCGATGTCCTCAACATGCCCATCGAGGAAGGTGCCGAATTCTTCGCCGCCTTCTCACCCATCGCACGCCACCTGAACACCCTGGTGGATGTGGGACTGGGCTACGTGCGGCTGGGCCAGCCGGCCACCACCCTCTCCGGCGGTGAGGCGCAGCGCGTCAAGCTCGCAGCAGAACTTCAGAAGCGGTCCAACGGCCGCAGCATCTATGTCCTGGACGAGCCCACCACGGGCCTGCACTTCGAGGACATCCGGAAGCTGCTCATGGTTCTGCAGGGACTGGTCGACAAGGGCAACACGGTGATTACCATCGAACACAACCTCGATGTCATCAAGAGCGCCGACTGGCTGGTTGACCTCGGACCGGATGGCGGTTCCGGCGGCGGCCAGATCGTTGCGGCAGGAACGCCGGAGCAGGTGGCCAAGTCCACCACCAGCCACACCGGCAAATTCCTGGCAGAAATACTCGGCTGACCGGACGAAACCACAGCGAAGTATTCCGCAACGGGAATGCGAGTTTCAGGCACTCCTGCTGTCATGAGAAACTAACCCGGTGACTTCAACAACAGTGCCCGTGATCTTTGACCTGGACGGCACTCTTGTCGATCCCGCCGGTGGAATAACCGAGGGGATTGCCTCAGCCCTCCGCGGGCTGGGGCTCCCGGTTCCCGGCCAGGACCTGCTCGATGCGATGATCGGCCCCAAGTTGAGCGACTCCCTGCTTAACGTGGCCAACGTCCCGGCGGAACACCTTGACGAGGTGGTCCGGCTCTACCGCGAGTACTACGTCGCCAAAGGTATTGCCCAGAGCCGGCTGTACCCGGGCATCCGCGGTATCCTCGAGTCCTTTGCTGAGGCAGGCCGGCCCGTCGCGGTGGCAACCCAGAAGCCCCAGCCGCTGGCACGCAAAGTGCTGGCGCACCACGGCATCGACGGCTTTTTCCACGGCATCCATGGCTCGGCTGATGACGAGACAGCCGTGGAAGGCGTTCCGCTGGGAAAGACCCAGATCATCGCCGCTGCCCTGCGAAACCTCGATACCCAGCACGCCATCATGGTGGGCGACCGCGCCCAGGACGTGTCCGGAGCCATCGCCAACGGGCTAGACTGCATCGGCGTTGTCTGGGGATTCGCCCCGGACGGCGAACTGGAGGAAGCCGGATCCGTGGCCGTCGTCAGCACGGGGGATGAGCTGGTGGCGGTCATTGAGAAGCTGCAGGCTGTCCACACATCGGCCATGAGCGGGGTGGGCAACGATGGAAATGTTTGATGCCGTCCGCTGGACCACGCGCAACCTGATCGGCGGCACTTGCCGGCCCACCGTCGTCGGACTTGAAAACGTTCCGTCCGACGGCCCCTTTATCGTGGCGCCCAACCACCTCTCCTTCTTCGACAGCGTGATCGTCCAGGCGCTGATGCCCCGTCCGGTGGCTTTCTTCGCCAAGGCCGAGTACTTCACCACGGGCGGTGTCAAGGGCAGGGTCATGAAAGCCTTTTTCGAGTCCGTGGGCTCCATTCCCGTCGAGCGCGGCGAACAAGCCGCCAGCGTCCAGGCGCTGAAGACCCTGCTCGACATCCTCGAGGCCGGACGCGGAATCGGCATCTACCCCGAAGGGACCCGCTCCCGGGACGGCATCCTGTACCGTGGCCGCACCGGCGTCGGCTGGCTCGCCCTCACCACCGGGGCCCCCGTGATTCCCGTTGGCCTGATTGGGACCGAGAAGCTCCAGCGCGCCGGGGAAAAGGGCGTCCGGCCCCAGCACTTCACCATGAAGGTGGGGGAGCCGCTGTACTTCGACAAGACGGGACCGGACCACTCGCTGCCGGCCCGCCGTGAGGTCACGGACCGGATCATGGACGCGATCGCCGCCCTCAGCGGACAGGAGCGGTCCGCCAGCTACAACCAGAGCAAGTCAGCAGAGTAGTCCGGCGCTCCGGGCCGGCAAGGACACCCGGCTGGACTCAGTAGACTTGATAGGTGGCAAATCCAGCAAGTTACCGGCCCAAGACTGGTGAAATCCCCACCAACCCGGGCGTGTACCGGTTCCGTGATCCGCACGGCCGGGTTATCTACGTGGGCAAGGCCAAGAGCCTCCGGTCCCGCCTGAACTCCTACTTCGCCAATCCGGCAGGGCTGCTGCCGAAAACCTATGCGATGGTCCATGCGGCCAGCAGCGTGGAGTGGACCGTGGTGGGCAGCGAGCTTGAGTCGCTGCAGCTCGAATACACCTGGATCAAGGAATTCAAGCCGCGCTTCAACGTGGTGTTCCGGGACGACAAGACCTATCCCTACCTTGCCGTGACCATGAGTGAGAAGTACCCCCGGGTGCAGGTCATGCGGGGGGACAAACGGAAGGGAACCCGCTACTTCGGCCCCTACACCGCCGGCGCCATCCGGGAAACCATGGACACCCTGCTCCGGGTCTTCCCCGTCAGGAGCTGCAGCGCCGGCGTCTTCAAACGCGCCCAGGCCAGCGGGCGGCCATGCCTGCTGGGCTACATCGACAAGTGTTCCGCGCCCTGCGTTGGACGGATTTCGCCAGAGGACCACCGGGCCCTGGCCGATGATTTCTGTGCCTTCATGGGCGGCGAGGCCAAGAGATTCATCAACAAGCTGGAAAAGCAGATGTCCGACGCCGTGGCGAAGCTCGACTACGAGCACGCCGCCCGGCTGCGCGACGACATCACCGCGCTGCGGAAGGTATTCGAACGCAATGCCGTGGTGCTGTCCGAGGACACCGACGCCGACGTCTTCGCCCTGCACGAGGATGAGCTGGAGGCTGCTGTCCAGGTGTTCCACGTCCGCGGCGGCAGGATCCGCGGCCAGCGGGGCTGGGTGGTGGAAAAGGTGGAAGACTTCACCACTCCGGACCTGGTGGAGCACCTGCTGCAGCAGGTCTACGGGGAGGACGGCGACACGCACGGCCGGCTGCCCCGGGAGGTCCTGGTTCCGGTAGCGCCGAGCAACCTGGAAGACCTGGCCACCTGGCTGGCCGGGATCCGCGGGGCCAAAGTGGACATCCGGGTGCCCCAGCGCGGGGACAAGGCGGCGCTGATGTCCACGGTCCGCGAAAACGCCGAACATGCACTCAAGCTCCACAAGACACGCCGCGCCGGGGACATCACCGTCAGGTCGCAGGCCTTGCAGGAGCTGCAGGAAGCCCTGGACCTCCCCGTCCCCCTGCTCCGGATCGAATGTTTCGACGTCTCCCACGTCCAGGGCACCAATGTGGTGGCCTCCATGGTGGTGGTCGAGGACGGACTGCCGAAGAAGTCCGACTACCGCAAGTTCTCCATCACCGGAGCCGCGGCCTCCGACGACACTGCCGCCATGCATGACGTCCTGACCCGCAGGTTCCGCCACTACCTCCAGGACAAGTCGGCGCAGGTGGACGAAGCGGTACTGGAAGCTGACGGCCAGGACCCGGCACCGGGCACTGCTGCCCTGGACACCACCACTCCGGCGCCCAAGGCCAAGTTCGCCTACCCGCCCAACCTGGTGGTGGTGGATGGCGGCCAGCCGCAGGTTAACGCAGCGGCCCGCGCCCTGAAGGACCTGGGCATCGATGATGTGTACGTGGTGGGCCTGGCCAAGCGGCTCGAGGAAGTATGGCTTCCGGACAGCGACTTCCCGGTGATCCTGCCCCGTACATCCCAGGGCCTGTACCTGCTCCAGCGGATCCGTGACGAGGCGCACCGGTTCGCCATCACGTTCCACCGGCAGAAGCGCGGCAAGGCCATGACGGTGTCCGCGCTGGACGCCGTCCCAGGCCTTGGCGCCTCCAAGCGCAAGGCCCTGCTGGCACACTTCGGATCGGTCAAGGGCGTGAAGGCAGCCACTGCGGAGGAGCTCGCCGAGGCGAAGGGCATTGGCCCTGCCCTGGCCGGGGCCATCGTCAGCCATTTTGCCGCAGAGGGTCCCGAAGCTGTGACGGTGCCCGCGATCAACATGGCGACCGGCGAAATCATTGAAACTTAGCTAGGGTAAAGGGCGGGCCCTGCCATCGCGGGGACCGGCAGGACAACGAGGAAACGGGGCAGGCTTCATGGCAGACACGACGGCGGAATCCGGAGGCCACGACGGGCTGGAGCCCGTCAAGCCGCTCGAAGCGGAACTGCTGGTGGTCACCGGGATGTCCGGCGCCGGACGAAGCACCGCCGCGGACGCGCTGGAGGACCACGGCTGGTACGTCGTGGAGAACCTGCCCCCGCAGATGCTTGGCACGCTCGCCGAGCTCGTCTCCCACGCCCCGCAGTCGATTCCCCGGCTGGCAGTGGTCATCGATGTCCGCAGCAAAGGCCTGTTTGCGGACATCCGGGCGGCGCTGGGCGCCCTCGCAGCCAGCGGCGTCACTTTCCGCGTCCTGTTCCTCGACGCCAGCGACAACGTCCTGGTCCGGCGGTTCGAACAGGGCCGCCGGCCGCACCCCCTCCAGGGCGGCGGCCGGATCCTGGACGGCATCGCAGCCGAACGCGAGCTGCTGCAGGAACTGCGCGACAGCTCCGACGTCGTCCTCGATACCTCCAACTACAACGTCCACGGGCTGGCCACCGCCATCACGGAACTGTTCAGTGAAACCGGCCCGGTGGCGCTGCGGCTCAACGTCATGAGCTTTGGCTTCAAGTACGGGCTCCCGGTGGATGCGAACTATGTTGCCGACGTCAGGTTCATCCCCAACCCGCACTGGGTGCCGCAGCTCCGTCCGCAGACGGGCCTGGACAAGGATGTCAGCGACTACGTCCTGGAGGCCGAGGGAGTCAAGAACTTCGTGGACCGCTACGTCCTCGCCCTGGAACCCGTCCTGGAGGGGTACCGTCGGGAGAACAAGCACTACGCCACCATCGCCGTCGGCTGCACCGGCGGCAAGCACCGCTCCGTTGCTGTCGCAGTGGAACTTTCAAAGAAGCTCGCACAGTACCCGCGGGTCACGGTGACTACCGCGCACCGGGATCTGGGCCGAGAGTAATGGCACTGTTCACCGGAGCCCTGCCCCTGGTGCCGCCGGCCGCTGGTAAGGGCTCGGGCCAGCAGGACAAGGGTCCCAACGTCGTGGCCCTGGGTGGCGGGCACGGCCTGGCGGCCTCACTGTCGGCACTGCGCCTGCTCACCTCCGAGCTCACGGCTATCGTCACGGTAGCGGACGACGGCGGCTCGTCCGGGCGCCTGCGCGAAGAGTACGGCGTCCTCCCGCCGGGAGACCTGCGCATGGCTTTGTCCGCGCTCTGCGACGACACCGACTGGGGACGCACCTGGCGCGACGTCATGCAGCACCGGTTCCGCGCCGGGAAGGGCCCCGGCGGCTCCCTGGATGAGCACGCCATGGGCAACCTGCTGATCGTTACGCTGTGGGAGCTGCTCGGTGACGCCGTCGCTGGGCTCAAATGGGCCGGTGCGCTGCTGGGCGCCCGTGGCCAGGTCCTGCCCATGTCCACCGTCCCGCTGACCATCGAAGGCGACGTCAGGGTTACCGCCCCGGACGGCGGGACAGCCCTGCAGACCCTCCGCGGCCAGGCCCGCTGCGCAGTGGCCGGATCGCTGGAGGAGGTCCGGCTCCTGCCCCCCGCCGCGCCGGCCTGCCCTGAAGCCTTGACGGCAATCGAACTGGCGGACTGGGTGGTCCTGGGCCCGGGTTCCTGGTACACCTCCGTCCTGCCGCACCTGCTCCTGCCGGAGATGCGGCAGGCACTGTGCAGCACCCCTGCCAAACGCTGCCTCACCATGAACCTCGCCACGGACACCAAGGAAACCACCGGCATGACCGCGGCCGACCACCTCCACGTCCTCCGGCGCTACGCCCCTGAGTTCAGCGTGGACGTGGTCCTGGCCGATCCGGCGTCCGTGCCCGACCGGCAGGAGTTCGAGAAGGCCGCCGGCATGATAGGCGCGGAGGTTGTCTTGGGTAAAGTAGGGGCGTCGGGACGCCGCCCCGTCCACGAGCCGCTCAGGCTGGCCACGGCGTACCAGGACATTTTTGGGAACAGTTAGGAAGGTGCCATGGCACTGACAGCATCGGTCAAAGAAGAACTGTCCCGTTTGGACATCAAGAAGTCATCAGTGCGCAAGGCTGAGGTTTCCGCAATGCTCCGGTTCGCCGGGGGGCTGCACATCATCTCCGGCAGGATCGTGATCGAGGCGGAGGTGGACCTGGCGTCCACCGCACGCCGGCTCCGCGCCGCCATCGCGGAAGTCTACGGGCACCAGAGCGAGATCATCGTAGTGTCCGCCGGCGGACTCCGGCGCGCCAGCCGCTACGTAGTCCGGGTGGTCCGCGACGGCGAGGCGCTGGCCCGGCAGACCGGCCTTTTGGACGGACGGGGCCGCCCCGTGCGCGGGCTGCCATCCGCCGTCGTCAACGGTTCCGCCGCGGACGCCGAGGCCGTGTGGCGCGGGGCGTTCCTGGCGCATGGGTCACTTACCGAACCGGGCCGGTCGTCGTCGCTGGAGGTCACCTGCCCGGGACCGGAATCGGCACTGGCCCTGGTGGGGGCCGCCCGCCGGCTCGATATCCAGGCCAAGGCCCGTGAAGTCAGGGGAGTGGACCGCGTTGTGATCCGCGACGGCGACACCATCGCCGCCCTCCTGACCCGGATGGGCGCCCACGACGCCCTGATGGTGTGGGAGGAGCGCCGCATGCGCAAGGAGGTCCGGGCCACCGCCAACCGGCTCGCCAACTTTGACGACGCCAACCTCCGCCGCTCCGCGCAGGCAGCAGTCGCCGCCGGCGCAAGGGTCGAACGCGCCCTGGAAATCCTCGGCGACGACGTCCCCGACCACCTCAAGTACGCCGGTGAGCTGCGGGTGGCGCACAAGCAGGCAAGCCTTGACGAGCTGGGCCGGCTGGCCGACCCCGTGATGACCAAGGATGCGATCGCTGGCCGGATCCGCCGCCTGCTGGCCATGGCGGACAAGCGTGCACTTGACCTGGGCATTCCCGGAACGGACGCCAATGTGACGCCTGAAATGCTGGACGAGTAGGCGCCCCATAGAATCAGAAATAATTCCGGGCACCAGCTGCCCGGATGCACAATCCGAGAGTTACCAACCGGGCCTTCCTGGTCCACGATATTGGAGGATTTTGTGACCGAGTACGTATTGCCGGAACTCAACTACGATTACGCCGCCCTCGAACCGCACATCTCTGCGCGGATCATGGAGCTGCACCACAGCAAGCACCACGCCACCTACGTGGCAGGCGCCAACAACGCACTGGCCCAGCTGGCCGAGGCACGTGAAAAGGGCGACTTCGCCAACATCAACCGGCTCTCCAAGGACCTGGCGTTCCACACCGGCGGCCACATCAACCACTCGGTGTTCTGGAAGAACCTCTCCCCGGACGGCGGCGACAAGCCTGAGGGCGAACTGGCCGCCGCAATCGACGACGCCTTCGGCTCCTTCGATGCCTTCCGCGCGCAGTTCTCCGCGGCCGCCCTCGGCCTGCAGGGCTCGGGCTGGGGCTTCCTGGCCTACGAACCCATCGGCGGGAACCTGGTCATCGAGCAGCTCTACGACCAGCAGGGCAACGTGGCGCTCGGCACCACCCCGCTGCTGATGCTCGACATGTGGGAGCACGCTTTCTACCTGGACTACGTCAACGTCAAGGCCGACTACGTCAAGGCGTTCTGGAACATCGTCAACTGGGCGGACGTCGCCCAGCGCTTCGACGCAGCGCGCGCCAACGCCACGGGCCTGATCACCCTCCCATAGTGACCGGCGTTATACACGGCTGTAACAAACTTCACATTCTGACTTAAACCGGCCGGGATGTGGACCGTCCGCCCCCGCACTTGCGGGGGCGGACCCAGTTAAACGTAAGATAGGTCACGGAAGGCGGTTAGCCTTCAGCAATGAGGCTGGTCGCCCTCCGTGTAAATCATCTCTGCCCAATGGCGTGCGGGATCTGTTAGTTGGCTTGAACGCCCGCTCAACTAGTAGTGCTTTTCAGAGCACCAAGGAGACTGTAAAAGTGACGACCCGTATTGGTATCAACGGCTTCGGCCGCATTGGCCGCAACTACTTCCGCGCAGCACTGGCCCAGGGTGCGGACCTGGAGATCGTTGCCGTCAACGACCTCACCAGCCCCGAAGCGCTGGCCCACCTTTTCAAGTACGACTCCGTCGGCGGCCGGCTGAAGGAAACCATCGAGGTCAAGGACGGCAACATCGTCGTCAACGGCAATGTGGTCAAGGTCCTGGCGGAACGCGATCCGGCCAACCTCCCCTGGGGTGAACTGGGCGTTGACATCGTCATCGAATCCACCGGTTTCTTCACCAAGGCAGCCGACGCCAGGAAGCACATCGATGCCGGCGCCAAGAAGGTCCTGATCTCCGCCCCCGCCTCGGACGAGGACATCACCATCGTGATGGGCGTCAACCACGACCTCTACGACAACGCCAAGCACAACATCATTTCCAACGCGTCCTGCACCACCAACTGCCTCGGCCCGCTGGCCAAGGTGGTCAACGACGAGTTCGGCATCGAGCGTGGCCTCATGACCACCGTGCACGCCTACACTGCGGACCAGAACCTCCAGGACGGCCCCCACAAGGACCTGCGCCGTGCCCGTGCCGCCGCCATCAACATGGTTCCCACCTCCACGGGTGCCGCCAAGGCCATTGGCCTGGTGCTCCCCGAACTGAAGGGCAAGCTGGACGGCTACGCCATCCGCGTCCCCGTCCCCACGGGCTCTGCCACCGACCTCACCGTTACCGTCTCCCGCGAAACCACCGTGGAGGAAGTCAACGCAGCGCTCAAGCGTGCCTCCGAGTCCGACGCGCTGCAGGGTTTCCTGACCTACACGGAGGAGCCCATCGTGTCCTCCGACATCGTCGGTGACCCTGCTTCCTCGATCTTCGACGCCGGCCTCACCAAGGTTATTGGCAACCAGGTCAAGGTTGTTTCCTGGTATGACAACGAATGGGGCTACTCCAACCGCCTCGTCGACCTCACGGAGCTTGTGGCAGCCAAGCTGGGCTAGGGTTAGACACATGACATCACACACCCTCAACGAACTGATCGCTGAAGGTGTCCGCGGGCGGTACATTCTGGTTCGAAGTGACCTGAATGTGCCGCTCGACGGCTCTACAGTCACTGACGATGGCCGCATCAAGGCCTCGCTCCCAGTGCTGGCAAAGCTCACGGACGCCGGTGCCCGCGTGCTGGTAACAGCCCACCTCGGACGCCCCAAGGGCGCCCCGGAGGACAAATACTCCCTGCGCCCTGCAGTGGACCGCCTCGCCGAACTTGCCGGCTTCAAGGCCACCCTGGCCGCCGACACCGTCGGTGACGCCGCCAAGGCAGCTGCGGCGTCCTTGCAGGACGGTGAAGCCCTTGTCCTCGAGAACGTCCGTTTCGACGCCCGCGAGACCAGCAAGGATGACGCTGAACGCGGTGCCTTCGCTGACGAGCTGGTAGCCCTCACCGGCAGCAACGGCGCTTACGTGGACGACGCCTTCGGCGCCGTTCACCGCAAGCACGCGAGCGTCTACGACGTCGCCACGCGGCTCCCGTCGTACCAGGGCGACCTGGTGCACACCGAGGTGGAGGTCCTGCGGAAGCTGACCGCCGACACCCAGCGTCCCTACGTGGTGGTTCTGGGCGGTTCCAAGGTCTCGGACAAGCTTGCAGTGATCGACAACCTGATTGGCAAGGCTGACACCATCCTGGTGGGCGGCGGCATGCTCTTCACGTTCCTGGCGGCAGCCGGTCACAAGGTTGGCTCAAGCCTCCTTGAAGAAGACCAGATCCCTGTGGTCAAGGACTACCTGAAGCGCGCGGCTGACGCCGGAACCGAATTCGTGGTTCCCACTGACGTGGTGGTAGCGGAGAAGTTCGCTGCCGACGCCGCGCATGAGACAGTGCCTGCCGACGCCATCGAGGGCAGCACCTTTGGTGCCCAGGGCATCGGCCTGGACATTGGACCGGATACCGCTGCGGCCTTCGCCGAGCGGATCAAGGGAGCCCGTACGGTCTTCTGGAACGGCCCAATGGGTGTCTTCGAATTCGAGGCGTTCTCTGCAGGCACCCGTGCCATCGCGCAGGCCCTGACGGAAACCGACGGATTCACAGTGGTGGGCGGCGGCGATTCGGCTGCCGCAGTCCGCACCCTGGGATTCAGCGATGACCAGTTCGGACACATTTCCACCGGTGGCGGCGCCAGCCTGGAATACCTCGAAGGCAAGGAACTCCCCGGCCTCAGCGTCCTGGACCGGTAGAACCACCGCTGCCGTCCCGCAGTACCGGACTTCGCAGTCCTCCGGCCGGCAGGTTGCCCGCGGCAGCCTGCCGGCCGAACACATATCAAGAACTTTTGGAGATCACGTGACTACGTCAACGAACGGCGCCTTCGACCGCAAGCCCTTCATTGCGGGCAACTGGAAAATGAACATGGACCACGTGCAGGGCATTACCCTGCTGCAGAAGCTGGCCTGGACGCTGTCCGACGCCAAGCACGACTACGGCCGCGTTGAGGTTGCGGTCTTCCCGCCGTTCACCGACCTCCGCGGCGTCCAGACCCTGGTCCAGGGCGACGACCTGGAGATCGCCTACGGTGGGCAGGACCTGTCGCAATTCGATTCGGGGGCGTACACCGGCGACATTTCCGGGCAGTTCCTGAACAAGCTGGGCTGCAAGTACGTCCTGGTGGGCCACAGCGAACGCCGCACCATCCACAACGAGTCAGACGACGTCCTCAACGCCAAGGTCAAGGCGGCCTTCAAGCACGGCGTCACCCCTGTCCTCTGCGTCGGCGAGGGACTGGAAATCCGCCAGGCCGGGACCCACGTTGAGCACACGCTGCAGCAACTCCGCGCCGGCGTGGCCGGGCTCACCAACGAGCAGGCCGCTGAACTGGTGGTAGCCTACGAACCCGTTTGGGCCATCGGCACCGGCGAAGTGGCAGGACCGGAGGACGCCCAGGAAATGTGCGCCGCCATCCGCGCCGAGCTGGAAAAGCTGTTTGGCGCTGATGTGGCGGCCAAGACGCGCCTGCTCTACGGCGGTTCGGTCAAGGCCAACAATGCTGCGGCCATCCTGCAGGAGCGTGACGTGGACGGCGTCCTGGTGGGCGGTGCCAGCCTTGACCCCGCCGAGTTTGCTAATATTGTAAGGTTCGAGAGCCACTTGGTGGCGGACTAGTCTGCCACCGGTACACCCTCCCGCAATTCCAACTTCCGAAAGGCCGTCGTGGACGTTCTTCATGTCATTCTGCAGATCCTCCTGGGGATCACCAGCCTCCTGCTGACGCTGCTGATCCTCCTGCACAAGGGACGCGGCGGCGGGCTGTCCGACATGTTCGGTGGCGGCATGAGTTCAGGGCTCAGCTCTTCGGGCGTGGCAGAACGCAACCTGAACCGCTTCACCATCGTCCTGGGCGTCACCTGGGGCATAGTAATCATCGCACTCGGCCTGATCATGCGGTTCAGCGGTACTGCTGACTCGTAACGAATTCGCTGAATAGGGTCCAGTGGCACTCCCGCCACGCGGGCCCCTGCCCCTAAACTGTGGCTGTCGGTTCACCCGGCAGCCACAGTTTTTTGGGTTTAAGCTGCAGGGCTCCGGTCACGGGTTCGAGGGAGGCGTTTCCATGGTCCATCCGTCATCAGGCTTTCGGGGCACCCGGGCCGGGGTGGTTGCAGGCTCCGGTTCGAGCCTGCAGTCCAACGACTTATCCCCGGGGTCCCTCCCGCGGATCCGGGTGTCCTACTGGTGTGCCAAGGGCCATGAGACCCAGCCGGTGTTCCTGAAGATGCCGGAGGAGCAGATTCCCCGCATCTGGGACTGCCGGCGCTGCGGCGCGCCCGCGTCCAGGGACGGCCAGGCGGTAGCGGACGACCCGTTTGAGGACGGCTATAAGAGCCATCTTGAGTACGTTAAAGAACGGCGCTCCGGCCAGGACGCCGAGGACGTCCTGGCCGGAGCGCTGGAGAAGCTACGCGCCCGCGGCGTCCTTCCGGACCAGTTGCTCGGGGACACGTGACGCCGCGTTTTCGTCGATAAGCCACAATGTGCGGGACGTTCCACGCGGCCCGGACGCGGGCACCTGCACCGGATTTGCCCCGGCCAGGGCGAGTCCCACGGCTCCTGCCTTGTCCTCGCCGGCCACAACCATCCAGACCTCCGCTGCCGTGTTGATGGCAGGCAGGGTCAGGGAGATGCGCAGCGGGGGCGGCTTGGGCGAATTCCGCACACCCACCACCGTGCGCTCCTTCTCGCGGACTCCGGCCTGCTCCGGGAACAGCGAAGCAATGTGGGCGTCAGGGCCCACACCCAGCAGGACGACGTCCAGGCGGGGGAGTGCGGATGGCTCCTCGGGCCTGTCGTCGGACATGTCGGCTGCGTGCTCGGCTGCTGCGGCATCGCGAAGCTGGCGCGCATAGTCCTCAGCCGCTTCCTCCGGCGTGCCGAACTCATCGGACGAACCCGGCGAGTGGACCCGTTCCGGGTCCACCGGAATGTGCGAGAGCAATGCGTCGAAGGCCTGCTTGGTATTCCGCTCCGGATCCGCGGAACCGACGAAGCGTTCGTCACCCCACCAGAAGTTGACCTTGGACCAGTCGACGGCGGGCGCTGCCGGGGAGTCCGCGACAGCTTTCAACGTGCCGATTCCCACGGTTCCCCCGGTGAGCACCACCGTGGCTTCGCCGTACTTGTCCTGGACATCAACGAGCTTGGTGATCAGGCGTGCCGCTATGGCGGCCATGAGGACGGACGAATCAGGATGGATACTTACTCGTGGGTCAACGCTCACTGGGTCGGACGCTCCTTAGATTGGTACGTGGCAGTCCAATAGTAATCACTTCGCCAAATACTTCGTCGGGGTCCAGGCGGCGGAGTTCTTCGGCGAGGCAGTCGCGGAGGCTGCGGCGCGGGAGCGAGATCCGTTGGGCGGGTTGGCCCGGCTGGGTGAGTTCGGCGATGGAAAGTCCCGGGCGGAACAGCTGGACGTCACCGCCGGGACGGCTGAGGCGGACACGGCGGATGCCCGTCCCGGCCGGGTCCGCGACGATGGTCACCGGGGCGTCCAGGGTCAGGGTGAGCCAGGCCGCCAGCAGGATGGTGGAGGGTGAGTCCGAAGCGCCTTCGACAGCTACCGCGGTCACCGGCGAAGAGTCCACTTCGTCGAGGGCAGCTGCGAGCTGGATGCGCCAGTTGGTCAGGCGCGTCCAGGCGAGGTCGGTGTCCCCGGCCTTGTAGGTTTGGTGGATCCGCTCCAGGGCAGCCTGCGGGTCGGGTTCGTTCGCCGAGTCGGTGATGCGGCGGTGCGCGATCGCGCCGATGGATGTTTCGCAGGCGTTCTCGGGGGCGCCGTGCGGCCACCAGGCCACAATCGGAGCGTCCGGGAGCAGCAGCGCCGCCACCAGCGACTCGGATTCGTGCGCGAGTTGGCCGTAGCCGCGCAGCACGATGACCTCGGACGCGCCGGCGTCCCCGCCGACCCGGATCTGTGCGTCCAGCCGGTCCTGGGCGTCCTTCCCGGCGTCGGCGAGCACGATGATCCGGCAGGGGTGTTCCCGGGACGCGTCATTGGCGGCCTCGATCGCTTCTTCCTCCAGCCCGGACTTGGTCACCACAACGAGGGTCAGGACCCTGCCCAAGGCGATCACCCCGCCCTGCTCGCGCAGGGACATGAGCTTCTTGGACACCTTCGAGGTGGTGGTATCCGGCAGGTTTACGATCATGGCCTTCTCCAGGTTCGTCCGTCACGGGCCAGCAACTCATCCGCGCTGGCCGGGCCCCAGGAGCCGGGGGCGTAGGGTTCGGGCTGTTCGGACAGTGATGCCCAGTATTCCTCGAACGGGTCGAGGATCTTCCAGGACAGCTCCACTTCCTCGTGCCGGGGAAACAGCGGCGGCTCACCCAGCAGCACGTCCAGGATCAACCGCTCGTACGCCTCAGGGGAGGATTCGGTGAACGAGTGCCCGTACCCGAAGTCCATGGTCACATCGCGGACTTCCATCTGCGTGCCGGGGACCTTGGACCCAAACCGGATCGTCACGCCCTCATCGGGCTGGACCCGGATGACTACGGCGTTCTGCCCGAAATCGTCCTCACCGTGATCGGTGAACAGCAGGTTAGGTGCGCGCTTGAACACCACCGCGATCTCGGTGACCCGCCGGCCCAGGCGCTTGCCCGCACGCAGGTAGAACGGCACCCCGGACCAGCGGCGGGTGTGGATGTCCACCCGCACCGCGGCATAGGTCTCCGTGGTCGAATCGGCGGGAATGCCTTCTTCTTCCAGGTAGCCCAGGACCTGCTCGCCGCCCTGCCAGCCGCCCGTGAACTGCCCCCGCGCCGAATGTGTCGACAAATCCTCCGGAAGCTTTACCGCTGCAAGGACTTTTTCCTTCTCCGCCCGCAGGTCATCGGCGTTGAACGAGATCGGTTCCTCCATCGCGGTCAGCGCAAGCAGCTGCAGCAGGTGGTTCTGGATCACGTCGCGTGCCGCACCGACACCGTCGTAGTAACCCGCCCGGCCACCGGTGCCGATGTCCTCGGCCATGGTGATCTGGACATGGTCCACGTAGTTCGCGTTCCACAACGGCTCGAACAACTGGTTTGCGAACCGCAACGCCAGGATGTTCTGCACCGTTTCCTTGCCCAGGTAATGGTCAATCCGGAACACCGCATCCGGCGGGAACACCGATTCAACAATGTCATTGAGCTGCCGGGCCGATTCCAGGTCGTGGCCGAACGGCTTCTCAATCACCACCCGGCGCCATTTGTCCCCGTCGGCCTGCGCGAGGCCGTGCTTGGACAGCTGACGGCAGACCTGCTCGAACGCCTTCGGCGGGATCGACAGGTAAAACGCGTGGTTCCCCCGGGTGCCCCGGACATCGTCGAGTTCCTTGATCGTTTCGCCGAGCCGCTCAAAGGCCGCGTCGTCGTCGAACTCGCCCTGGACAAACCTGATGCCCTCGGAGAGCTGATTCCACACTGCCTCATCAAACGGGGTCCGGGCGTGTGCCTGCACCGAGGCCTTCACCTCCGCGGCAAAATCCTCCTTGTCCCACTCCCGGCGGGCGAAACCCACCAAGGCGAAACTGGGCGGCAACAGGCCACGGTTGGCGAGGTCGTAGACCGCCGGCATGAGCTTCTTGCGGGCAAGATCGCCCGTGACCCCGAAAAGAACCAACGAGGACGGACCGGCGATCCGGTTCAAACGGCGGTCGCGCGGATCGCGCAGCGGATTACGCCCGCGGCCCGTGCCTTTCCGGCCGTATTCAGTTTCTGGCATGGTTGCTTTTGTGCCTTAGCTTTCGGTTGCGGATGCGCGGGTGGACAGTGCAGCGACGATGTCCTGCAGCTGTGCCACGCCGGCCGCACGGTCGGTGAGGTGGAGGCGCAGCACGGGACGGCCGTGCCCACCCAGGACCTGGGCGTCGCCTGCAGCCTGGGCAGCGATGAGCTCACCAAAGGTGAACGGCCGGTCCGGGATGCCCAGGTCCTCCGCCGGGGTGGCAGTGACCTGGAGGAACACTCCGATGGCGGGGCCACCCTTGTGGAACTGACCGGTGGAGTGCAGGAACCGCGGGCCCCAGCCGAAGGTCACCGGGCGGCCGGTGGCAGCTGCCAGGTCGTCGCGGATGCCTTCGAGTCCTGCGAAAGCCAACCGGTCGAAGTACGCCTGCACACTCAGGTAGCTGTCGGACGCCAAGGTGCCGAGGAGTGCCTTGACGGCACCTTCCGCCGTTGCTGCGTCGCCGAGCCAGTCACCGCCGCGCACCTCGATGGCGCCGTCGACGAACGCTGCCGGAGTGGGTTCCGGCTGGGCGTCCAGCAACCCGCGTGCCGCTACCTTGGCGGCTTCGACGTCGGGCTGGTCGAAGGGGTTGATCCCCAGCAGGCGGCCCGCCACGGCGGTGGCGAATTCCCACACCATCATCTGGGTGGCGAGGCCGCCGGCAATGGCTGCCTGGTTCTCGCCGAGTTCGATGTCGGCATCGGCTGCCACGAGCCGCACCACCAGCACGTCGGGAGCGCCGGACGTTACCTCCGGGGCCTGAGGACCTGCGACCACCGGAAGGATGCCCGTGCCGAGCTTGCCGGTGGATTCAGCGATGAGCTGTTCAGCCCAGTCGGCGAATCCAACGATGCCGGAGCCGTCCTCTGCGATGACGATCTTGTTCCGCAGCGGGCTGGTTCCGCCCAGGGTGGCACCCAAAGCCAGCCCGATGTTGTCCGCGGCATCGTCGTTGAGGATTTCTGCGGCTTCCTCCGCCTCGTCCAGGAAAGCCTGGATGTCTACGCCGGCCAGGCCGGAGGGGACCAGGCCAAACGCCGTCAGGGCCGAGTAGCGGCCACCGACATTGGGATCGGCGTTGAAGACCGCCCGGTAGCCGGCCTCCCGGGAAGCCTTGTCCAACGGTGAGCCGGGATCGGTCACGATGATGATCCGGCTCTTGGCGTCCACGCCGGCCTCGGTGAAGGCCTGCTCGAAGATCCGGCGCTGGGAGTCCGTTTCCAGGGTGGAGCCGGACTTGGACGACACCACAATGGCCGTGTGGGCCAGCCGGTCGGCGAGGGCGGCACGGACCTGGTCCGGGTCCGTGCTGTCCAGCACAGTCAGCTCGACGCCTGCCGTGCCTGCGATGACCTCGGGGGCCAGCGAGGACCCGCCCATGCCGCAAAGCACGATCCGTGTCACGCCCTCGGAGCGCAGCGCGTCCCGGAGTTCCAGGATGTCCTTGACCAGGGGCTGTGAAACGGTGGCGGCCTCCACCCAGCCCAGGCGGACCGCTGACTCGGATTCGGCGTCCGGACCCCACAACGTGTGGTCCTTCGCGAAGATCCGGGTGGCGACCCGGTCCTGGACCAGGCCGGGAAGGTGCTGTTCAAGCGCGTGCTGTGCAGCGCCGGTGGCGTCGTAGCTGAGAGTGCTCATAGGTGTTAGGAAGCCTTTCGTGCAGAAGCGAGGGCGCCTTCGACGTCGGCCAGGAGTTCCTTCCAGCTGGCCACGAACTTGTCCAGGCCTTCGGTTTCAAGGAGTGCGACGACGTCATTGTAGGAGACTCCGAGCTTCTCCAGGGCGTCCAGGGTTGCGTTTGCCTCCTCGTAGGTGCCGGAGACGGTGTCGCCGGTGACCACGCCGTGGTCGAAGGTGGCATCGAGCGTCTTTTCCGGCATGGTGTTCACGACGCCGGGGGCCACGAGTTCGGTGACGTACAGGGTGTCCGGGTAGGCCGGGTCCTTAACACCGGTGGAGGCCCACAGGGGGCGCTGGGGGAGTGCGCCGGCGTCGGCCAGCAGGCCCCAGCGTTCGGTGGCAAAGAGCTCCTCGTAGACCTGGTAGGCCAGGCGCGCGTTGGCGAGGCCGGCCTTGCCTTTGAGGGCCTTGGCTTCTTCGGTGCCGATCTTGTCGAGGCGCTTGTCGATCTCGGTGTCAACGCGCGAAACGAAGAAGGATGCAACCGAGTGGATCTTTGAAAGATCGTGCCCGTTTTCCTTGGCCTGCTCCAGACCGGCCTGGAAGGCGTTGATGACTGCCCGGTAGCGCTCCAGGGAGAAGATCAGCGTGACGTTGACGCTGATGCCCTCTGCCAGCGTGGCCGTGATGGCTTCGAGGCCCTCGACGGTTGCAGGGATCTTAATGTGGACGTTGGCCTTGTTGACGCGCTGGTAGAGGTGCTTGGCCTCGGCGATGGTCCCGGCGGTGTCCCAGGCAAGCCGAGGGTCGACCTCGATGGAGACCCGGCCATCGATTCCCCGGGTGGCGGCGGCGACGGGCGCGAACAGGTCGCAGGCATCGGCGACGTCGGTGGTGGTGATCTCGAAGATCGTGTCCTCCACGCTGGCGCCCTCTGCCGCCTTGGCGGCGATGATGTGGTCGTAGTCGGTGCCCGACGTGATGGCCGCGTGGAAGATGGAGGGGTTGGTGGTCACGCCAACCACGTTCTTTTCTTCGATGAGCTTGCGGAGGGTGCCGGTTTCCAGGCGTCCGCGGGAGAGGTCGTCGAGCCAGATGGAAACACCGGCGTCGGAGAGCTGCTGGGTGGGAGTTGTCATTGTTCTATCTCCTAAAAGTTTAGGTTTCAGGCCTGCAGGCCGGCGAGGGAGTCCTTGGCGGCGGCGGCCACTGCTTCCGCCGTGATGCCGAACTCCTGGAAGAGGCGCTTGTAGTCCGCGGAAGCGCCATAGTGCTCAAGGCTGATGGAGCGGCCTGCGTCGCCAACGAATTCGCGCCAGCTAAGGGCCAGCCCGGCTTCGACGGACACGCGTGCCTTGACTGCCGCGGGCAGGACCGATTCGCGGTAGGCGGCGTCCTGCTTCTTGAACCATTCAACGCAGGGCATGGATACCACGCGGGCCGCGATGCCGTCGGCCTGCAGCGCTTCGCGGGCCTGGACGGCCAGCTGGACTTCCGAGCCGGTGGCGATCAGGATCACGTCGGCCGGCACCGTGGCGCCGTCCTTCGATGCTTCGGCCAGCACGTAGCCGCCCTTCGCCACGCCTGCGGTCGACGCGAAAGTGTCGCCGTCGGCGTCGCCCTCGCCGCGTTCCCACGTGGGGATGTTCTGGCGGGTCAGGACGATGCCTGCGGGGTTGGTGTGGTTTTCCAGCATGGTCTTCCAGGCGGCTGCCACTTCGTTGGCATCGCCGGGGCGGACGACGTCCAGGCCCACGATGGCGCGCAGTGAAGCGAGCTGTTCCACTGGCTGGTGGGTGGGGCCGTCCTCGCCCAGGCCGATGGAGTCGTGCGTCCATACGTACAGGGACGGGACACCCATCAGGGCGCCCAGGCGGATGGCGGGGCGCTGGTAGTCGCTGAAGATCAGGAACGTACCGGAGAACGCGCGGGTGTTGCCGGCCAGGCTGATGCCGTTCACGATTGATGCCGCGGCGTGCTCACGGATACCAAAGTGCAGCACCCGGCCGTACGGGTTCCCGGACCAGGCACCGGTCTGCTTGGAGGCCGGCACGAAGGACGGGGAACCTTCGATGGTGGTGTTGTTGGACTCTGCGAGGTCGGCTGAGCCGCCCCACAGCTCGGGCAGGACCGGGCCGAGGGCGTTCAGGACCTTGCCGGAGGCTGCGCGGGTGGAGACATCCTTGCCGGCCGGGAAGACCGGCAGCGCGGCGTCGACGTCGGCAGGAAGTTCCTGCGCTTCGATGCGCTGCAGGAGGGCGGCGCCCTCGGGGTTGGCTGCCTGCCAGGCGTTGAAGGATTCTTCCCATTCCTTGTGTTCGGCCGCGCCACGTTCCACCACTGCGCGTGCATGGTCCAGGACTTCCTGGTCCACCTCGAAGGACTTCGCGGGGTCGAAGCCCAGCACCTCCTTCAGCGCGGCAACCTCGTCGGCGCCGAGGGCGGAGCCGTGGATCTTGCCGGTGTTCTGCTTCTTGGGGGCCGGGTAGCCGATGATGGTGCGCAGCGAAATGATGGACGGCCTGGAGGTCTCGGCCTTGGCGGCGAGCAGGGCACTGTAGAGCTCCTGGACGTCTTCCTTGTATTCGCCGGTCCGGGTCCAGTCCACGCGCTGGGTGTGCCAGCCGTAGGCCTCGTAGCGCTTCAGGACATCCTCGGTGAATGCGATGTCGGTATCGTCCTCGATGGAGATGTGGTTCTCGTCATAGATCACCACGAGGTTGCCCAGTTCCTGGTGGCCGGCCAGCGACGAAGCCTCCGCCGTGACGCCTTCCTGGAGATCGCCGTCGGACGCGATGACCCAAATGGTGTGGTCGAACGGCGACTCGCCGGCCGGCGCATCGGCGTCGAACAGGCCACGCTGGCGGCGCTGGGAGTAGGCGAATCCGACCGAGGACGCGAGTCCCTGGCCGAGCGGGCCGGTGGTGATCTCCACGCCGGCGGTGTGCTTGTACTCCGGGTGTCCCGGGGTGAGTGAACCCCAGGTGCGCAGCGCCTCGAGGTCCTTCAGTTCCAGCCCGTAGCCTGAGAGGAAGAGCTGGATGTAAAGCGTCAGGGAGGTGTGGCCGGGGGACAGGATGAACCGGTCACGGCCAAGCCATTGCGGATCCCGCGGGTCGTGGCGCATCAGCTTCTGGAAGAGAAGGTAAGCGGCGGGTGCCAGGCTCATGGCAGTTCCGGGGTGGCCGTTGCCCACCTTCTCGACGGCGTCCGCGGCCAGGACACGGATGGTGTCCACGGCTCGCTGGTCCAAGCTGGTCCATGACAGTTCTTGCTCTTCCAAATGTGGCACGAAAACCGGGCCCCTCTCTGTGCTGGCGTGGGTGGTACACCGGATCCGGTCAAGGGTGCTCTGCTTGGCGCCCGCTGCGGTGTGTACCAGCCGTTCACCATCGAAACGTTGATCCTTGCATTCAGTCACGGACAGCAACGGGAATGCGTTTTCCACCGCTTTCTTGCTGCGTGCTGATCTGGTGACAGCTTAGCTCTTATCCATCCTTCGGGCGCCGCAAATCTCACGTTTTGGACGCAATTTCCCCTTTTGTGAATCACTATTCCGGCGCGGTGACTTAATCTGCTCGAATGGGCCTGCGAGCAATCAATTGCGCATATTGCGGGGCAGGGGAAGTGCTTGCGGCGCGGTATGATATTTGGAGGCCAACGCCGGGTGCGCATCACTATCGCCACCCGGAGTGTCCCGGCTGTTGCACGCACCTGGCGCTTTTCCATCCCTGAGTGCCGTGCCCGGGTCCGGGCCGCACGACCGGAGCTGCCCTGCAGCCTCAACTGCCACACAGAACGGGTGACTGCCACCGTGAGCACAACAGATACGCCGCTGAACGCATCCCGGGCCTCCGGCATCGGGTTTGCCCGTAAGGCCAAGGCGTATCTCGCCCTCACCAAGCCGCGCGTGATCGAACTTCTCCTGGTCAGCACGCTTCCCACGATGATTTACGCGGAGCGGGGCTTCCCTTCCATCGGGCTGATCCTTGCCACCCTGGTGGGCGGGGCTTTCGCCGCCGGCAGCGCGGGAGCGTTCAACTGCTACATCGACCGGGATATCGACAAGCTGATGCACCGGACGGAAAACCGGCCGCTCGTCACGGGTGAAGTCACCCCGCGGGAAGCATTGGTCTTCTCCTGGCTGCTGGGTGCGGCGGCGATCGTGATCCTCTGGTTCGGCGCCAATCCGCTCTCGGCATGGCTGGGACTGGGCGCTATCTTCTTCTACGTCGTCATCTACACCATGATCCTCAAGCGCCGCACGGCGCAGAACATCGTGTGGGGCGGCGCCGCAGGCTGCTTCCCGGTACTGATTGCCTGGGCCGCCGTAACGAACTCCGTCGAATGGCCCGCCGTCATCCTGTTCCTGGTGATCTTCCTCTGGACGCCCCCGCACTACTGGCCCCTGTCGATGCGGTACGGCGAGGACTACCGGAACGCCAACGTCCCCATGCTCGGGGCCATTGCCGGGGCAAAAGTGGTGTCCGTCCAGGTGGTCCTTTACGCCTGGGCCATGGTGGCCTCATCCCTGCTGATGATCCCGGCCGGCGGAGCGGGCTGGGTGTACACGGCAACTGCTGTCATCGCGGGCGCCTGGTTCCTTTACGAGTCCCATGCGCTGTACTCCCGCGCCCACCGGGAGGATATTCCCGACAAGCGCGCCATGAAGGTGTTCCACGGTTCCATCAGCTACCTGACGCTGCTCTTCATCGCCCTCGCTGTGGACCCGTTCGTCGGAAGTGCAGTGGCGGGCGGCTAGCCAAACCGCCCCATTAAGCCGCAGGCGGCCGCCACCTCAAGGTGGGGGCCGCCTTCTTTGTTGGCATGCTGCGCGTGGGCCGCAAACCACCGGTTTCGTTGCCTCGGTGAACCATATGACATTCTTGTCATATCGGTCACGTTAACTGTCATTAAACATGACAACCTGCTTACGGTGGAACGGACCCTTCCCGCAAGCAAAGGAAACAGCCCATGGAAGCCCGTCCCTCAGCCGTCCCCACGCCCAGCCACAGTCCACCGGGCGGAAACGGGAACCCGGTCCGGAAAAAACCCGGTCTCCCCGGATTTGCCTCCCACCTCGGCGCCGACGTCCCCGCTTCCCTGGTGGTGTTCCTCGTGGCGCTCCCGCTCTCGCTTGGCATCGCGGCTGCCTCCGGCGCCCCGATCATGGCAGGATTGATCGCCGCCGCCATCGGCGGCATTGTGGCCGGCAGCCTTGGCGGCTCACCGCTCCAGGTGAGTGGACCCGCCGCCGGGCTGACCGTCGTCGTGGCAGGCCTGGTGCAGGAGTTCGGCTGGCAGGTGACGTGCGCCATCACCGTGGCCGCCGGCGTCGTGCAGCTGCTGCTGGGTATAAGCCGCGTCGGCCGGGCAGCCCTGGCCGTTTCCCCCGTGGTGGTCAAGGCCATGCTCGCCGGCATCGGCGTCACCATCATCCTGCAGCAGCTCCACGTACTACTGGGATCGGAGCCTGCGGGCTCTGCGCTTGAGAACCTCGCAGGACTGCCTGCCGCCATCACCAACCTGGAACTGCATGCGGCCCTGCTGGGCCTGGCGGTCATCGTGATCCTGCTGTGCTGGCGGTTCCTTCCCCCCATTGTCCGCCGGGTGCCGGGCCCGCTGGCGGCAGTTGCCGCCGGTACCGCGTTGGCGGTCGCCTTTGCCCCGGGGGTGGAACGGATCTCCCTCGACGGCTCGATCTTCGATGCGATCGCGCTGCCGCAGCTTCCCGACGGAAACTGGCGGGCCTTCGCCTTCGCAGTCCTGACCATGGCCCTGATCGCGAGCATCGAATCCCTCCTTTCCGCGGTTGCAGTGGACAAAATGCACACCGGCCCGCGCACCAACCTCAACAAGGAACTCGTCGGCCAGGGCGCCGCAAACATCGTCTCCGGATCACTGGGCGGCCTTCCCGTCACGGGGGTCATCGTCCGCAGCGCCACCAACGTGGAAGCCGGCGCAGCCACCCGGACCTCCGCCGTGCTGCACGGCGTGTGGGTCCTTGCCTTCTCGGCGCTCTTCGCCGGGCTGATCCAGCTCATCCCGCTGGCCGTCCTCGCCGGCCTGCTGGTGGTCATCGGCGCGCGCCTGATCAAGGTGGCGGATATCCGCACCAGCCTTCGGACAGGTGACCTCCTGATCTACGCCGTGACCCTTGCATGCGTTGTCGTCCTGAACCTGCTGGAGGGCGTCATGATCGGGCTCGCCCTGGCCGCCGCGTGCGTGCTGTGGCGGGTCCTGCGCGCCCCGATCCAAGCGCATTCTCCCGCCACTATGTCGTCGCCCTGGCGGGTGACCGTTGCAGGATCCTGCAGCTTCTTCGCGCTGCCGCGGCTGAACGGGACGCTGCAGTCCATCCCCGCCGCCGTGGACGTCGTGGTGGAGCTGAATGCGGACTACGTGGACCATTCGTTCCGCGAAGCCCTGCTGGCCTGGCAGGTCCAGCACCAGGCCACGGGCGGCACCGTGAACCTCGAAGAGCACGGGAACACCCTGTTCCGGGACGCGGCGCACCAACCGCCCCGGCGCGGAGAAACCAGCGAGCTGCCGCTTCCGCCCCGGAAGGAATCCCTGCTGCAGGGGATCAACAAGTATCACCGCCGCTTCGCGGACCAGGTGCGCCCGCTGGTGCACGACCTGGCCGAGGCACAGAATCCGGACAGCCTGTTTGTGGCCTGCGTCGACTCCCGCGTTAACCCCAACCTGATCACAAGCAGCGGTCCGGGCGATCTGCTCACCCTGCGGAACATCGGCAACGTGGTGTGCAACCGGGGCCAGGATGCCTCGATCGACTCGGCCCTGTCCTTCGCCGTCAGTGGCTTGGGCGTGAAGTCGCTGGTGATCTGCGGGCATTCAAACTGTGGCGCCATGAAGGCGCTGATCGCCGAGGCGGACGGCGCGGACCACGCCTCCCTGGGCCCGGCGTTCGGGCGCTGGCTGGGGCACTCCCGGCAAAGCCATGCCGAACTGCTGGCTGGCCACCCGGTGGGGAAGCAGGCCGCCGCCGCGGGCTACAGCACGGTGGACCAGTTGGCGATGGTCAATGTGGCCGTGCAGCTGGGCAAGCTCCACAACCATCCGCACGCGGGGCCGGCCCTGGCCGGCGGGCAGGTCCAGGCAACCGGCCTGTTCTATGACATTGCCACCGCGCGGGTCCTCGAAGTGACGCCGGACGGCATAGCGGACCTGGACCCGGGGCTCGGGTCCAGGTTGCAGGAGGGCGCCTTGGCGTCCGGCTAGTCCGGGCAGCTGCGCCAAGGCCTGCCTATAAAGGAAAGGCGCCCCGGTCCACAGACGGACCGGGGCGCCTCCTGCGTGGCGGTGCCTGAACTTACTTGGCCGTGCTTGAACGGGCGATGTCCCAGGCGTTCGTCGATGCTGCCATCAGCAGCGCGGCGCCGAGCATGTGGGCCGCCACCAGCAACGCGGGAATGCCGTTGTAATACTGCGTAAACCCGATGATGGCCTGGAGGACGGTGACTCCCAGGAGCATCAGGACCGCCGTCCGGAAGGGGCCGGTAATGCGCCGCCGGATGACCAGCACCAGCGCCACCACCGTTCCCGCGGTAACCAGGTAGGCAGGCACTGCGTGGATGTGGGAGAACAAGTCCCAGTCGAGGTCGTTCCGGGGAGCATCTGCGTCACCCGCGTGCGGACCTGCACCAGTCACCACCACGCCGAGCATAACGGCCACGGCAGAGAAGAGGGCGACGGCGGCAGTCACCGGGCGCAGGGCCGCGGGCAGGACGGCCGCCCGGGCCGCCGGGAAACGGCCGGTCCGGCCGAAGGCGCGGTTCACCAGCAGGGTTGAGAACACCACCAGGGCCATCGACACCAGGAAGTGGAGGCCCACCACCCACGGATTGAGGTTGGTGAGCACGGTGACGCCGCCGATGACGGCCTGCGCCGGGATGCTGGCGAGCAGCCCGAGGGCCAGCAGGAAGAGGTCCTTGCGTTCCTTGCGCAGGTTCCACAAGTAGACCAGCATCAGCGCGGCCACGGCGGCCAGCGCGAAGGTCAGGAGCCGGTTGCCGAACTCGATGAAGCCATGGATGCCCATCTCGGGGGTGTTCACGATCGAGTCCGAGGTGCAGCGGGGCCAGGTGGGGCAGCCAAGGCCTGACGCCGTCAGGCGGACAGCCCCGCCCGTGACCACCAAAAGCGTCTGGCCGATCAGGGAGGCAACGGCGAGGCGGCGGATGCGGACGTCCACCGTACGGGGAAGCCGCGACGCCAGGCGGCCGGCAATCTGGGGAAGGCGTGAAGCCGTGGTCACGATTATCTCAATTCCACTTGAACCAACGTATGGCTGCGGCTCCGGCAATGACGGTCCAGAGCAGCAGGATCAGGGCGGCGCCGCCGTTCACGGCCCCACCCAGGAAAGCGGCGCGCATCGATTCCCCGAGGGCGCCGGAAGGCAGGAAATGGACCACGGCCTGCGCCGCGGCGGGCAACCTTTCGGCCGGGATGACGATGCCGCCCATGGCTCCCAGGAGGATCCACAGCAGGTTGGTAATCGCCAGCGTCGCTTCCGGCCGGACGGTACCTGCCACCAGCAGCCCCAGTGCGGTGAATGCCGCTGCACCCAGCGCAAGCAGGGCAAGCCCGGGGAGCCAGCCCGCCGCCGTCGGCTGCCAGCCCAGCACCAGGGCGACCAGGCCCACCACTACCACCTGGAGGCACAGGACGGCCAGGACCGAGAGAACCTTCCCGGCAATCAGGCCGCCGCGGCCCAAGGGCGTCGTGGACAGGAAACGCAGCACCCCATAGCGGCGGTCGAAGCCGGTGGCGATGCCCTGCCCCGTGAAAGCCGTTGACATGGCACACAGAGCGAGGATCCCCGGAACAGCCACATTGATGCGGCTGGAGCCCATACCGTCGAGGAAGGGCGTCACCGTCAGGCCGACCAGTGCCAGCAGCGGCAACACCACGGCCAGGATCAGCTGCTCGCCGTTCCGCAGCATTGTCAGTGCCTCGTATTTGCCCTGCAGGAGGACGCGGCGCGGCAGGGACGCGGGCTTCTGCGTCTCCCGGATCGCTGCGGTACTCATCGGATGTCCTTTCCTGAGATGTCCAGAAAGACGTCTTCAAGGCTACGCGCCTGGAGGCTCATCGATGCCGGCATGATGCCCTTTGCTTCCCACCACTGGGCCAGGGTGGACAAATGGCGGGGTGTGAGGGCGCCGGTGACGGCGTAGCTGCCGGCACGGGCCTCGGAGACGTCGACGTCGTCCGGCAGCACCGCAGCCAGGTCCAGCCCGGCGGGTGCCTCGAACACCAGGGTCCGGACGTGCTCGCCGGCCTGGTCCGCCACGGGGTTGCGCTGCAGCAGCTCATGGACAGTGCCCTCGGCGACGTTGCGGCCGCCGTCAATGATGTACACGTAGTCCGCAAGGCGCTGGGCGTCGTCCATCAGATGGGTGGTCAGGATGATTCCCATGCCGCCGTCGCGCAGCTCGGCAATCAGGTCGAACACCAGCTGCCGGGACTGCGGGTCCAGTCCGGCGCTGGGTTCATCCAGGAAGAGGACTTCCGGCCTGCCGATCAAGGCTGCGGCGAGTGCCAGGCGCTGCTTCTGGCCGCCGGAAAGCCGGCGGACGCTGGTCCGGCTGAAGGTATCGATGCCCAGCCTGCCCACCAGGTCTTCCAACGGCCAGGGGCGGGCGTACAGGCCGGCGATATGCCGCAACAACGGGATGGGCCGTGCCGACGGCGGGAGCCCGCCGTCCTGCAGCATCACCCCGACGCGGGAGCGCAGGTCAGCACCGGCCGTGGCGGGGTCCTGGCCCAGCAGGGAAATGCTGCCGCCGGTACGTTTCTGCAGGCCCTGCGCGCATTCCAGGGTGGTTGTCTTGCCGGCTCCGTTTGCGCCCAGCAGCGCGGTCACCTGCCCGCGCTCCGCGGTGAGGGAGACGCCGCTGACAACCCTGAGCATCTTTCCGTCCAGGCTGGACAGGGGGCCTACGTCCTTGATGAGCCCATGGATGGACAGGACGGGGGACTGGGGGGATCGCACCACAGTATTCTACGGGATGTAGTATTCCGTCCCGTCCGGCGGGGTCGGGCGGAGCGCCGGGAAACTGCAGGAAGTCATATTCCGTGCAGAGCCAAGGTCAGCCTGCCCTTACTGGAGTGCAGGACTAAATTACGACATGATTGTGTTGTGTATTCCATGACCAACGCTACCGCTGTGCCTGTTGCCGGGCCGGGACCCGCTGCGTCCGGTCCTGTGGCAGACGCTGACGAGCGCACCCGGGACCGGGTCCTCGCTGCCGTCCTGGAGCACGGTCCCGTCAGCGCGGCCGAGCTGGGGGACATGCTGGGGTTTACCCCGGCCGCTGTCCGGCGCCATTTGGACCACCTTTCCCGGGCCGGAGTCATCGAGGTCAAGCGCCTCGCCAAGCCGGGAACGGGTGCCGGCCGCCCCGCACGCCGTTACGTCCTCAGCTCCCAGGGCCAGTCCAGCCTGGGCAACGACTACCTGGACATCGCCGCCCTTGCGCTCCAGCAGCTGCAAAAGGTAGCCGGCCCCGACGCGGTGCGCGCCTTCGCCGAAGAACGGTTCGCGGATATGGAGCGGCGCTACGCACCCGAAATCGAGCAGGCCGGCCCGGACATCCGGGACCGCGCCACCGCACTCGCAGCGGCGCTGACCCGCGACAACTTCGTGGCTTCCGCTGCGTCCATCGAGGCAAAGGCACCCCTGCCCGCGGCGCTTTCCAGCGTGCAGCTCTGCCAGGGCCACTGCCCCATCCAGCAGCTCGCCGCCCGCTTCCCGGTGTTCTGCGACGTCGAGACCGAAGTCTTTTCAAGGCTGGTGGGCGTTGACGTCCGCCGCCTCTCCACGCTGGCCCGCGGCGGCCACGTCTGCACCACACATATTCCTACAGGCAGGCTGCCTGCCAAACCGGCCACGGTGCCGGCGGCAGCCCCCGCCAGCCTGGACGAAGTAATCAACCATCAGCAAGAAAGGCCGTGATGACGGACCAACTATCAGAGAAAGCAGTCGCCGAAAACACTGTGATCTCGGAGATTCTGGAAAAGAATCCCGAGCTCCACGGCATCGGCAACTACGAGTACGGCTGGGCCGACAAGAACGATGTCGGCGCCAACGCCCGCCGTGGGCTCAACGAAGAGGTAGTCCGGGACATTTCGGCGAAGAAGAGCGAGCCGGAATGGATGCTCGACCTGCGCCTGAAGGGCCTGAAGTATTTCGACCGCAAGCCCATGCCCACCTGGGGCGCGGACCTCTCCGGCATCGACTTCGACAACATCAAGTACTTCGTGCGCTCCACCGAGAAGCAGGCTGCCACCTGGGAGGACCTGCCCGAGGACATCAAGAACACGTATGACAAGCTGGGCATCCCCGAGGCCGAAAAGCAGCGCCTTGTTTCGGGTGTTGCCGCCCAGTACGAGTCTGAGGTTGTTTACCACCAGCTGCGGGAGGACCTTGAGCGGCAGGGTGTCATCTTCCTGGACACCGACACCGCGCTGAAGGAACACCCGGAGATCTTCCAGGAGTACTTCGGCACCGTCATCCCGGTGGGCGACAACAAGTTCGCCTCGCTGAACACCTCCGTCTGGTCCGGCGGCTCGTTCGTGTACGTCCCCAAGGGCGTCCACGTGGAGATCCCCCTGCAGGCCTACTTCCGCATCAACACGGAAAACATGGGTCAGTTCGAACGCACGCTGATCATCGCCGACGAGGACTCCTACGTCCACTACATCGAAGGCTGCACAGCGCCGATCTACACCTCGGACTCGCTGCACTCCGCCGTGGTGGAGATCATCGTAAAGAAGGGCGCCCGCGTCCGGTACACCACCATCCAGAACTGGTCGAACAACGTCTACAACCTGGTGACCAAACGTGCCGTCTGTGAAGCAGGCGCCACCATGGAGTGGATCGATGGAAACATCGGCTCCAAGGTCACCATGAAGTACCCGGCCGTGTACCTTGTAGGCGAAGGGGCCAAGGGCGAGACCCTGTCCATTGCCTTCGCCGGCGAGGGCCAGCACCAGGACACCGGTTCCAAGATGGTGCACATTGCGCCGAACACCAAGAGCTCGATCATCTCCAAGTCCGTTGCCCGTGGTGGCGGCCGCGCCGCCTACCGCGGCCTGGTCCAGATCCGGGAAGGAGCCAAGCACTCGGCCAACACCGTGCGCTGCGACGCCCTCCTGGTGGACACCATTTCCCGGTCTGACACCTACCCGTACATCGACATCCGCGAGGACGATGTCCAGCTGGGACACGAGGCCACCGTTTCCCGCGTCAGCGAGGAACAGCTGTTCTACCTCATGTCCCGCGGCATGCCCGAGGACGAGGCCATGGCCATGATCGTGCGCGGCTTCATTGAGCCGATCGCCCGCGAACTGCCCATGGAATACGCCCTCGAGCTGAACCGCCTCATCGAACTCCAGATGGAAGGATCCGTCGGTTAATGACTGCCGAAGCAACTACCGAAAAGGCGCGCGTCGGCGCACCGTCGATCGCCGGTTTCACCGAGGAGGGCGAGCACCTCGTCGCCTCCAAGGTGGACCGCCACCATAGCCACGGCACACAGGTCATGGCCTCCCGCGCCGAGAGGCTCACCAGCCATGACGTGGCCGATTTCGCCCTGCCCAACGGCCGGGAAGAGGAATGGCGCTTCACCCCGGTGCGTGAACTGGCCAACCTGCTGTCCGATACCCCGTCGGAGGCCGGCGCCCTTGGCGTTACGGTCGAGGCACCTGCAGCCGTGGTCCAGCGGACCCTCCGCGCAGGTGAGGCCCCCCGTGGCGCCACCCTCGTCCCCGCCGACCGTGCCGCCGTCGTGGCTTCCGCGAACGCCGGCGACGCCCAGCTCATCTCCATCCCGGCGAACGCCGAGTTGGACGAGCCGGTGCGCTTGGTCCTGACCGGCAACGGCGCAGGCCGCCGGACCAACTCCCACGTGGTGATCGAAGCCGGAGTCAACAGCCGCTCCGTCGTGATCATCGAGCACGACGGCACCTCAGACCACAACGGCAACGTTGAGGTCCTGGTCCGCGAAGGCGCCCACCTCACGGTGGTTTCCCTGCAGCTTTGGGGGGACGACGCCAAGCACCTGGCACAGCATGACGCCGAGGTTGCCAAGGACGCCGTGTACAAGCACATTGCCGTAACTCTTGGCGGCAAGATCGTGCGCCTGAACTCCAACGTCCGCTTCGCCGGGGAAGGCGCCGAGACGCAGCTCCTGGGGCTTTACTACGCCGATGCCGGCCAGCACCTGGAGCACCGTTCCTTCGTGGACCACAACGTGGCGAACTGCAAGTCCAACGTCCTGTACAAGGGCGCTCTGCAGGGCAAGGGCGCGCACACCGTGTGGGTTGGCGACGTGCTGATCCAGAAGCAGGCCGAAGGCACCGATTCGTACGAGAAGAACCAGAACCTGGTGCTCACCGACGGCTGCCGCGCGGACTCCGTGCCCAACCTCGAAATCGAGACCGGCCTGATCGAGGGTGCCGGCCACGCCAGCGCCACCGGCCGGTTCGACGACGAGCACCTGTTCTACCTGATGGCCCGCGGTATCCCCGAGGATGTTGCCCGCCGCCTGGTGGTCCGAGGCTTCCTCAACGAGATCATCCAGCAGATCAAGGTTCCGGCCCTCGAAGAGCGCCTGACCGAGGCTGTTGAGCGCGAACTCGCGGCAATCGACTACTAGAGACAGGCGGGCAGGAACGTATGAGCGGCAAACCCAAGGGTGAGCTGGTGTGCAGCGCCAATGACATCAAGGTCAAGCAGGCGCTGCGCATCCTGGTCGACGGCTACCCGGTGGCCGTTGTCCGGGATTCGATGGGGGACATCCACGCCATCGGCGACACGTGCTCGCATGCGGACATTTCACTGTCCGAAGGCGACGTGGAAGGCTGCGCCATCGAGTGCTGGGGGCATGGCTCCCAGTTCGACCTGCGCAGCGGCCAGCCGCTCCAGCTTCCGGCTTACGATCCTGTTCCGGTATTCGCCGTCGAACTCGACGGAGACGACGTCTATGTGGATGTCACCAACGTTTTGAACGGCGCAGCAGTAAACAACTACTGAGCGCCCGCAGCACCAGACTTACGAGCGAAAAGAAAGAAGAGCATGTCAACTCTTGAGATCAAGGACCTGCACGTCAGCATTGAGACGGAGCAGGGCACCAAGGAGATCCTGAAGGGCGTCAGCCTGACCATCAGGACCGGCGAGACGCACGCCATCATGGGACCCAACGGCTCCGGCAAGTCCACCCTCGCCTCCACCATCGCCGGCCACCCGCGCTACACCGTCACCAGCGGCACCATCACGCTGGACGGCGAAGACGTGCTGGCCATGAGCGTTGACGAGCGCGCACGGGCCGGCGTCTTCCTGGCCATGCAGTACCCGGTAGAGGTTCCGGGCGTCACCATGACCAACTTCCTGCGCACCGCGAAGACCGCCATCGACGGCGAAGCGCCCAAGCTGCGTACCTGGACCAAGGACGTCAAGGACGCCATGGAGAAGCTGCGCATCGACGCCGACTTCGCGCAGCGCAACGTCAACGAAGGCTTCTCCGGCGGCGAAAAGAAGCGCGTGGAGATCCTGCAGCTGGAACTCTTCAAGCCCAAGTTCGCCGTCCTGGACGAGACCGACTCCGGCCTGGACGTTGACGCTCTGAAGATCGTGTCCGAGGGCGTCAACCGTGCGCACTCCGAGGGAAACATGGGCACCCTGCTCATTACCCACTACACCCGCATCCTGCGCTACATCAAGCCTGACTTCGTGCACGTGTTCGTGGACGGCCAGGTTGTGGAGGAGGGCGGCCCGGAGCTGGCCGACCGCCTCGAAGAAGAAGGCTACGACCGTTACGCCAAGGGCGCCGGCGCAGCCGCCGTCGCGGCTCCGGCCGCAGTCCAGGCCTAGTAAGGACTTGCCATGACCGAAATCAAGCCGGGCCGCACGGCCCTGGAGGATGTCGAAGAGGCGCTCAAGGACGTCATCGACCCCGAGCTTGGCGTCAACGTTGTCGACCTGGGGCTGCTGTACGGCCTGAAGTACTCCGACGACGACGGTGCGCTCCTGATCGACATGACCCTCACCACAGCGGCGTGCCCGCTCACCGATGTGCTCGAGGAGCAGGTGGGACAGGCCCTGGACGGTGTTGTGGACGATTGGCGCCTGAACTGGGTATGGATGCCGCCATGGGGTCCCGAGCGGATCACCGACGACGGCAAGGACCAGATGCGGGCCCTCGGCTTCAACATCTAAGTCCCCACTGCCTTATAGTCCCCACTGCCTTATATACGACGACGGCGGGTCGCCTTTCGCAGGAAAGGCGACCCGCCGTCGTCGTCGGTCCATCCGGGGTGAACCGGGGTTAGAGGGTGGCGGCGCTGAACGTATCGCACTGGTTGATGTCGCCGGACTGGTAGCCCCGGGAGAACCAGCGCTGCCGTTCCTCGCTGGAGCCGTGCGTCCAACCTTCGGGGGAGACGCGGCCCGTGGCGGCCTTCTGGATCCGGTCGTCACCAACCGAAGCGGCGGCGGACAATGCGTCGTTCACATCCTGCTGGGTGAGGGGTTCCAGGTACGGCTGGCCCGTAGCCGGGTCCGGGGTGGTGGAGGCGTACTTGGCCCAAAGACCGGCATAGCAATCCGCCTGCAGTTCGGTGCGTACGGACCCTGACTCCGGTCCCTGCGGATCCTGCTGCGCCCGCTGCAGGTCACCGAGCAGATTCTGGACATGGTGGCCGAACTCGTGCGCCACCACATATTCTTGGGCCAGCGGGCCGCCGGAGGAACCAAAACGGTCCACCAGCTCCTGGAAGAACCCGGGATCGAAATACGCCGTGGTGTCCGTGGGGCAGTAGAACGGGCCCACCTCGGAGGTCGCAGCCCCGCACGCGGTGTTGGTGCCGCCGCTGAAGATCACCGCTTCCGGCCGCGGGTACTGCACCTTGTATTGCTTCAGGTAGCCGGGCCAGAACGCATTGAGGCTGTTGACGGTGCCCGTGATCCGGCAGTCCAGGCGGGCGTCCGCGTCCGCGCCGGTGCTGCAGGCAGGTGCCGTGCCCTGGGACTGTCCAGACGAGCCCCCGTCCACCAGTCCGCCGAGCATGTTGGGGTTGATGCCCAGGAGGAGGGCAACGAGCAGGACCAGGCCGCCGCCGATGCCGCCGCCGACTTTCACCCCGGTGCCCATGCCCCGGCGGTCCTGGACCTGGGAGGGATCAAGCTGAACGTTGTCGTTGAAACTCATAACGTCACATTACCCGCGGGCCGGGCGCTCAATCTGCCCTGCCGGTAAAGTTGGTCCGTGCCCTTCCTCGACAAGCTCCAGCGCTGGGCCGGGCAGCGGCCGCACGACACCGCCGTCGTGATAGCCGGGCGCCGCCTCGACTGGGAGCAACTGCGGGACGCCGCGAAAGACGAGGTGGCCGGCACGAAATCCGTCACGGCACTCTGCGAAGCCAATTCCGTGGACTTTGCCGTGAAATTCGCAGCCGCCGTGGCGGGCCGCCGGCAATGCGCCGTCCTGGATCCGGCCTGGCCCAAGTCCCTGCAGGAGGACATCGTCCGGCGGGTCGAGGCATGCGCCGATTCCGCATCGGTGTCTCCGGATGACGGGTTGGCCGACGGGCCGGCGGTATCCACCTTCCTGATTGGCCTCACCTCCGGAACCACGGCTGTACCCAAGGCCTTCACCCGCTCCCGGCGGTCCTGGCAGCAATCCTTCGATGCCTCGATCGAGTTTTTCGGTCTCCGGCAGGATGACGTGACCCTTGCGCCTGGTCCGCTGGCCGCCAGCCTGAACCTTTATGCCCTGGCTGAGTGCCTGTATGCCGGTTCCGAGTTCCATACGCTGCAGACGTTCGACGTCGGCGACGTCCATGCGGCGATCACCCACGACCGTGTCACCCGGCTGGTCCTGGTACCCACCATGCTGCGGATGCTCAGCGAGCGCGGCATGACCGGATGCGTCGATGCGTCCGGTATCCGGACTATCATCTGCGCCGGTTCCAAGCTTGATGCGCGCACCCTCGAAGCGGCCAGACGCTGGGCTCCCAACGCCACCATCTACGAGTACTACGGCGCCTCCGAACTGAGTTTCGTGTCCGGTCTTGGCCTGTCCCCCGGCCAGGAGGCCACCGCCGGCGGGACCGGAATCGGCCGGCCGTTTCCGGGGGTCGACGTCCGGATCCTGGATGACGAGGGCGCACCGGTCCCCGACGGCAGCTACGGCAACATCTGCGTCCGCAGCGGCATGGTGGGCAACGGCTACCTGTGGGGCGACGACGGCGAAGCGATGCGGTGCTTCGGCGACTGGTACACGGTGGGGGACCAGGGCTACCTGGCGGACGGCGAACTGCACATCCTCGGCCGCCGCGCCGACATGATCCTGACGGCGGGACGGAACGTCTACCCGCATGAGGTGGAACTGGCATTGGCGGCCGTCCCCGGGGTCTCAGCAGCTGTTGCTGCCGGGATGACTGATGAATTGCGTGGCCAGCGCGTTGTCGCCGGCGTGGTGCCGTCCCACGGCGGAATCAGCGCCACCCAGCTGCGGGCCGGCCTGGAGGACATCCTGTCCCGGCACAAGCGGCCGTCGCAGTACTACCTGCTCGCGGAATTGCCCACCACGGACCGCGGCAAGGTCAGCCGCAACCTCCTGCTGGAGTGGATCAATGCCCGCGACCCCAGGGTGCGTGCCCTTGGCGCCTGACGTCCAGCCGCCCGTCCTCCTGCCGCCCGAACGGCAGCCGGTCATCATCGCCGCGCGCCGGACCCCGGTGTGCCCCGTCAACGGAGCCCTGCGGAGCCTGCGCGCCCACGAACTCCTCGCTCCGGTCCTCCGGGAACTGGCCGCAGTGGCACTGGACCCCGCGTCCGTCACCGACGTTGTTATCGGCAACGCCGTCGGAGGGGGCGGGAACGTTGCACGGCTTGCCCTGCTGGAGGCGGGACTGCCGGCCACCGTGCCGGGAATCACCGTTGACAGGCAGTGCGGTTCGGGCCTGGATGCAATCGTCCTTGCCGCACGACTCGTTGCGGCCGGCGGCGGACCGCTCTACCTGGCAGGGGGAGTGGAAAGCACCAGCACCGCGCCCCTGCGGGCCCACAGGAAGGACGACGGCGGCCCGGAGTTCTACCGGCGCGCCCAGTTTGTGCCGGACAGCTTCGGGGACCCGGACATGGGCGTGGCCGCGGAAACGGTGGCCGGCGCGTACGGCGTTGCCCGCGAACGCCAGGATGCTTTCGCGCTGGCCAGCCACCGGAAAGCCCTCGCCGCCATCCGGGACGGACGCTTCACGGACGAACTCGTGCCGCTGGAGACTCCCGCGGGGACCGTCTCCGTGGACGGCGGGCCGCGGGCGGGCCTGACGCCGACTGTCATGGCACGGTTCCCGGCCGCCTTTGTGCCAGGAGGAACTGTCACTGCCGGAAATTCCTGCTCTGACGCGGACGCCGCCTCCGCCGTCGTCGTGACGTCCCTTGCGCGGGCCCGCCTGCTCGGGGTGCGTGATGGCCTGCTGGTGCGCGGCACCGGTACCGCCGGGGTGGCTCCGCAGCTGCTGGGGATGGGCGCTGTTCCGGCTGCCAGGGGCGTCCTGGCTGCGGCCGGTGTGAAGGCCAGCGAGCTGGACCTGGTGGAATTCAACGAGGCGTTCGCCTCACAGACCCTCGCGTGCCTCGGTGAGCTGGGGATCGATCCCGGCCGGGCAAACCTCGACGGCGGGGCGCTGGCGCTGGGGCACGCCTACGGTGCGTCGGGTGCTGTGCTGGTGACCCGGCTGCTCGCCCAGGCGCGGCGGGCGGGCACCGAGGGCGCCCTGGGGCTGGCCATGATCAGCATGGCCGGTGGAATGGGCACGGCGGCACTGCTGGAGTACCGGCGGCTGTAACGCCGCCTGGCGTCCCGCCCGGTCAGTCTTCCGGTTCGCCCAAGCCGCGGGCCGCCAGCGCCTCACCTGTTTGGCGGGCGTACGCCACGGATGTGATGAAGACCGGCAGGACCAGTGCGCGGGGGTTGCGCTCCAGTCCCCGGGCCCGGGCGGAGTCGCGCACGTCAGCGAAGGTGCCCGCGATGAAGGGAATGCTGCGGAGCATGATGCCGATGGTCAGCGCGAAGCGTTCAGGATCGGCGCCGAACCTTTTGAAGGGCCGCGCCAGGTGGACCACGCCGTCCAGGAGCCGCTGGATCGGCGTGGTGGCGGTCAGCAGGGATGCTGCCACGACGCAGACCAGGATGTTCAGCACGATCCGGCCCGCTGTGGGTCCGCCCAGCTGCCACCACTGGAAGAGGCCAATGACCAGGAGCACGGGGGCCAGTGGGCGGACGGCGTGCCACAGCCGGCGCGCCCCGGCGCCCGTGGCGGGGAACAGGCCGCAGAGCAGGGCCAGGACACCTGCGGAGATGCGCCAGTCGACGATGAGGAAGGAAAGCAGGCCACAGCCGATGACCAGGAGGAACTTCAGCGCCAGCGGTGCGCGGTGGACCAGTGAGGTACCGGGCACGTAGTTGGCCAGGAGGAAGCCGTGGCCCCTCACGTGGAATCCCGCCCTGTGGCGTCCAATCCCTGAAGGCACCATGAGCGGTAGGCCGCCACGGCCTCCGCCGGGGCGCCGTCGAAAGCCACGCGGCCCTGCTCGATGACCAGGACCCGGTCCATGTCCAGGGCCAGCTCAAGGTCGTGGGTGGACATGATGATTTGCTGGTCCAGGTGCGCCAAAGTCCTGCGGAGCAGCTCGCGGTTGCGCAGGTCCAGGAGGGTGGAGGGCTCGTCCAGCACCAGCACCCGGGGGTTTGCCGTCAGCACGGCGGCGAGCGCCATCAGTTGCCGCTCGCCGCCGGACAGCTCGTAGATGCTTTGGTCCGCCAGGTTCAGCAGGCCCAGGCGTTCGAGGGCTTGTTCCGCCAGGTGCCGCCGTTCCGTACCGTTCTTGGTTGAACGGCGGAGGGACAGTTCGACGTCTTCCCGGCCGGTGGGCATCACCAGCTGGGACAGGGGATCGGTGAAGACGAAGCCCACGTTGCGCCTGACCTTCCGGACGGCACCCACGGTGTCGTCGCCGTCGACCGTGACGGTGCCGCTGGAGGGCTGGATGAGTCCGTTGACGAGGCGCAGCAGCGTGGATTTGCCCGATCCGTTGGCGCCAATGACGCCCACCCGGGCTTCGTCCAGCCTGAGGCTTACTGCGTCCAGGAGGACCTTGGGCTGCTGGGAGTCCTCGCTTTCGACGGCGACACGCACCTGGTCGAACGTTACTGCCGGCATGCGTAGTCCCTAGGCGCTTCGGGTGGGTTGGGTGCGGCGGCGGACGCGGCGGACCAGGACATCGGGGAACGCCCGGTGGAGGGCGACGGCGACGGCGGCGGCCAGGAGGTTCTTGATGATGTCTCCCGGGTAGAAGACCAGGTCGCTAAGGAAGGCCTGCTCCAGCGTGGCCTTGGAGTTGAGGGCAATTCCCAGGACGCCCAGCGTGTGCACGAAGACGATGCTGGTGGCCGTGGCGGCCAGGAAGAACCACAGGGCGCGGGCTTTCGTGGTCCGGCGGATGACCACAGTCGCCAGCCAACCCACTGCCGCAGCGGCGATGGGGAAGGCGATGATGTAGCCGGCCGAAGGCCCCGCAAGGATGGCCAGGCCGCTGCGGCCCTGGCTGAAGATGGGCAGGCCGGCCAGCCCCAGGAGGGTGTAAAGTCCGACGGCGGCGAATCCGCGGGCGGGCCCCAGCACCAGGCCGGTGAGCATCACGGCCAGGGTCTGGAAGGTGATGGGGACGCCGAAGCCGTTCAGGGCCAGTCCCGGCACCAGTGCGGCGCCGGCCACGAGGGCGGCGAAGACGGCGATCAGGCCAAGGTCGGTGCCGTTCCAGCGCCGGCGCTCCGTCCGCTTGCTGGTTTCTGTGGTGGTCTCGGTGTTGCTCATGGCGGTCCTGTCGGGGTTGTACAAGCGGAATCTAATGTACAGCCGACGCTACCGGCGCGGAACGGGGACGATTTTGTAGGGGTCCTACTAAGGGAGGGCGTGGGTGCTTTTGGGTGGGCACAAAGGGGGCCGGACATGAACTCCGCGGGTCTATGCAACGGCCGGAGAGTCGGGGGAGACTGGGCGCCATGCGCAAGCTGACCTTCGCCATGAACCTGAGCGTCGACGGCTACATAGCCGCACCCGGCGGCGACCTTGGCTGGAGCGTACCGGGCGACGAGTTGTTCCAGTGGTGGTCCGACCGGGTGGGGGCCACGGGCCTGGCGCTGTACGGGCGCAGGCTGTGGGAGACCATGAGTCCGCACTGGCCCACCGCCGACCAACAGCCTGGGGCCACACCGGCTGAGATCGAATTTGCCCGGCGCTGGCGGGACATGCCGAAGGTGGTGTTCTCCTCGACCCTCAGCGCCGTCGACTGGAATGCCCGCCTGGTCACCGGTGACGCGGTCACCGAGATCACCCGGCTCAAGGGCGAAGACGGCGGCCCGATGGACATTGGCGGAGCCACGCTCGCCGCAGCGGCCATGCGGGCCGGGTTGATCGACGAGTACGTGACCGTCACCCATCCGGTCCTGGTGGGCGGCGGCAAACCCTTCTTTACAGCCCTGGACACCTGGGTGAACCTGACGTTGGTGGACACGAGGGCATTTCCCAACGGCGTAGTCATGACGAAGTACCGGACCAGGCGCTGACCCTCCGTTGCTGTCCTGCACGATCCCCGCGTTGGTACCCTGTGGCACATGCCCATCAAACTCGAAAACGTAGGCATCGCCGTCCGCGACCTGGAAGCGGCCATCGCTTTCTTCACCGACCTCGGGCTCACTGTGGTGGGCCGGCAGACCGTGAGCGGGGAATGGGCCGACACCGCCGTCGGACTCGACGGCAACCACGCCAGGATCGCCATGCTCCAGACCCCGGACGGCGGCGGCCGCCTCGAACTGTTCGAATACATCCACCCCGACGCGATCGAAACTGAGCCCACCCGGCCCAACGAAATCGGAATGCACCGCGTCGCCTTCTCCGTCGACGACATCGGGCAGGCCCTCGAGATTGCCGCAAGGCACGGCTGCCACCCCCTGCGAGGCGTGGCCACCTATGAAGACGCCTACAAGCTCAGTTACGTCCGGGGTCCCAGCGGCATCATTGTGATGCTTGCCGAGGACCTGACAAAGGGCTGAGCCCGCCGGCCGGCTGCAATATACTCCGAACATGCCCATCACGCACCCAACCCTCAATGCTCAACGCCCTGACCACAAGACCCTCGGGGGCCGGCCTTGAGCGGCGGCCTCGTAGCCCTTCTGGATGACGTGGCAGCCTTGGCCCGCATAGCGGCAGCATCGGTGGATGACGTGGCAGCCGGCGCCGCGAAGGCTGGTGCCAAGGCGGCCGGCGTCGTCATCGACGACGCCGCGGTCACCCCGCAGTACGTCTCAGGGGCGGACCCGTCCCGTGAACTGCCGATGATCAAGAAGATCTTCTGGGGTTCCATCCGCAACAAGCTCCTGATCATCCTGCCCGCCCTGCTGCTCATCAGCGCCTTCATCCCCTGGATCATTCCGTTCATTCTCATGCTCGGCGGCACCTACCTCTGCTACGAGGGCGCCGAGAAGGTCTGGCATAAGCTCCGCGGCGGCCACCACGAGGAAGACGAAGCCCCCGCGGTGGAACGCGGGCACGATGCCGAGGCCAAGGTGGTCAAGGGCGCGATCACCACCGACTTCATCCTGTCCTGCGAGATCATGGTCATCTCCATGAACGAGGTGGCCACCGAATCCATCTGGGTCCGCGCGTTCATCCTGGTCCTGGTGGCGTTCGCCATCACGGTGCTCGTGTACGGCGCCGTCGCGCTCATCGTCAAAATGGACGACATCGGCGTGCACCTGGTGGGCAAGGATTCTCCCCGCTCCAAGCGCCTCGGAAGGTTGCTGGTCACCGGAATGCCCGCCGTGCTGGCCACCATCACGTTCGTGGGAACCATCGCCATGCTCTGGGTCGGCGGCCACATCATGCTGCAGGGCGCGCACGACCTCGGCTGGCACGCACCCTATGACCTGGTCCATGGGATTGAGCACCCGGTGGCGGGCGTTGCCGTCGTCGGCGGTCTTTTAGCTTGGCTCGTCAACACCCTTTGCTCAACCGTCGTCGGCCTCGCCTGGGGCCTCATAGTGCTGGCAGTGGTCGGCCCGATCCTGAAGGTGCTGCCGTTCGGCAAGGCAAAAGGCGGGCACAGCGAGTCTGCCGCGCCCGCCCCGAACGGTGCGCCCGACGAACACCATGCCTGACAGCTGCCGCAGCCGGTGCGCGTTTCAGAACGCGTAACGGATGCGGCAGTACGGCGTGATTTCCTCAATGAGCGCGGTCAACTGCGCCACATAGCCAGCCTTTGCCCGTGACCGGTAGCGAACGTTGTTGAATCCGTTGGAGGACGTCTTTGACTCCTGGAGGCCGGGACGCCACAGAACCTTTTCAGCCTGCGGATGCCAGCCCAGGTTGACCTCATGCAACTGCTCGTTGTGGGTCAGGAAAATGACCTCCGCCGCGAGTTGGGCCTTGGCTGCCCCGGTCAAGGTCGCGTCGAGCTGGCGGAGAAGTTCTTCCCAGTCGGCCAGCCAGGTGTCGGTGATGATGACGGGGGAGAAGTTCACGTGCACTTCGTAGCCCGCGTCGACGAAGTCGTTAATCGCTGCGATCCGTTCCGCCACCGGCGACGTCCGGACGTCAATGGACCTGGCCAGGTCCGCCGGCATCAGGGAGAAGCGGATCCGGGTGTGGCCGCCATGGTCCCATGCCAGCATCTCCGGGTTGACGAACTTGGTGGCGAAGGACAGCCTGGCGTTGGGCAGTTCGCGGAAGAGCCCCACAAGCTCCTCGACGTTGGGGCTGATCAGTGCATCCACTGAGCAATCGCTGTTCTCGCCGATGTCGTATACCCACAGTTCCGGGTCGCACTGGTTGGGCTCGAGCTTGAGCCCCTGGCGGGTGGCGTGCCGCTCAAGGGTCGCCGCGATCTGGTCGATATTGGCGAACACCGTAATTGGATTGCTGTAACCCTTGTGCCGCGGAACGTAGCAGTAGGCGCACGCCATCGCGCAGCCGTTCGCTGTGGAAGGCGCAATGAAATCCGCCGAGCGGCCATTCGGTTTGACGGTCAGCGACTTTTTGATCCCCAGGACCAGCGCTTCCGTTTTGATCCGTGACCAGCGCGGCACGTTGGTTTCGTCACCATGCAGGTCCGGGATGTTCCAATGGCTGTCCACCAGTACGACGTCGGCTCCGGGCCAGCGAGCGAGAATCTGCTGGCCACGTGGCAGCTCCAGGGCGGCCGGCTGTGCGTAGATACGCCGGATCTGCAGCAGCCGATCGAATTCCATGACCCCATTCTGCTTGAACCCTGGCGGCGGCGTCCCCGGTTAAGCCCTCGGCACCATCACCGTGCAGCCGGGAGTTTCTGCTGCTGAAACTGGACCGGTCCGCCGGACGGTAGACTGAAGTGTGCCGTTTTCCGGCCACTCTGCCCCAGCGTCCCTTCGCACACACTGCGCGGACCGTGGCGTTCCCTGTTGTGAAAGGCCTTACCTGCTGTGATTACTGTCCAGGATCTTGAACTGCGCGCCGGTGCCCGGCTCCTCATGGACCAGGTGAGCTTCCGCATCGATAAAGGGGACAAGATCGGACTGGTGGGCCGGAACGGCGCGGGCAAGACCACCCTGACCCGTGTCCTCGCGGGTGAAGGCCTGCCAGCCGCCGGCAAGGTGACCCGCAGCGGCGAAATCGGCTACCTGCCCCAGGATCCGCGCACCCCGGACATGGAACAGCTGGCGCGGGACCGCATCCTTTCCGCCCGCGGCCTGGACGTCGTCGTCGGCAAACTGCGCAAGGCGCATGACGAAATGGCGAGCGATGACGCCGACGTCCAGCGTAAGGCCATGAACCGGTATGACCGGCTGGAGTCCGAGTTCCTCGCCGCGGGCGGTTACGCGGCGGAGGCCGAGGCGGCGTCGATCTGTTCCAACCTTGCCCTGCCGGACCGGTTGCTGAACCAGCCGCTCAAGACGCTCTCCGGTGGACAGCGGCGCCGCGTGGAGCTGGCCCGCATCCTGTACTCGGATGCCGAAACCATGCTCCTGGACGAACCGACCAACCACCTCGACGCCGATTCCATCGCCTGGCTGCGTGACTTCCTGAAGAACCACCAGGGCGGCCTGATCGTGATCAGCCACGACACCGACCTCCTGGAAGCCACCGTGAACAAGGTGTTCCTGCTGGACGCCAACCGCGCCCAGATTGATTTCTACAACATGGACTGGAAGCGCTACCTGCAGCAGCGCGAAACGGATGAGCGCGCCCGCAAGCGTGAACGCGCCAACGCCGAAAAGAAGGCCCAGGTCCTCATGGACCAGGCCAACAAGATGCGGGCCAAGGCCACCAAGGCCGTCGCCGCGCAGAACATGGCAAAGCGTGCCGAACGGCTGCTCAGCGGCTTGGAAGCGGTTCGCGAGCAGGACCGCGTGGCAGCTTTGCGTTTCCCCGATCCGTCGCCCTGCGGCAAGACCCCCCTCACCGCGGACGGGCTCAGCAAATCCTACGGTTCGCTGGAAATCTTCACCGACGTTGACCTGGCGATCGACCGCGGCTCCAAGGTGGTCATCCTGGGGCTTAACGGCGCCGGCAAGACCACCCTGCTGCGCATGCTCGCCGGCGTGGACGCGCCGGACACCGGCGAGGTCATCCCGGGCCACGGGCTCAAGGTGGGCTACTACGCCCAGGAACACGAAACCCTGGACCACGACCGAACCGTGCTGGAGAACATGCGCTCGTCCGCGCCGGACATGAAGGACGCCGAGGTCCGCGGCATCCTGGGCTCATTCCTGTTCTCCGGCGACGACGTGGACAAGCCCGCAGGCGTGCTCTCCGGCGGCGAGAAGACGCGCCTGGCCCTGGCCACCATCGTGGCCTCGAGCGCCAACGTCCTCCTCCTCGACGAGCCCACCAACAACCTGGACCCCGCCAGCCGCGCGGAAATCCTCGGCGCGCTCCGGAACTACACCGGAGCCGTCGTCCTGGTCAGCCACGACGAAGGCGCTGTCGAAGCCCTGAACCCCGAACGGGTTGTCATGCTTCCGGACGGCGTGGAAGACCTCTGGAACGAGGACTACCTGGACCTGATCACGCTCGCCTAGCGCACCGGCAGTTCCAAGGCCCCGGTCACGCGGAGCAGGTCCTGGTAGGTGATGCTGAACATCGAGTGGTGGTCACCTGCTCCAGCCCACAGCAGCCGGTGGGCCTGCAGGGTTTCGTCCAGGAGTGTCCTGATCCTCTTCGGGTGGCCTAGCGGGGCGACCCCGCCCACCTCCTGCCCGGTATGTTCCAGGACGAAGGTGGGGGAGGCCCGGCGGATCCTGCCCGTGCCGAGCCGCGAGGCAACCAGCGCCGTATCAACGCGGGCCGCACCGCTGGCCAGTATCAGCAGGGGCTCGCCGTCGAGGTCGAAGATGAGGCTGTTGGTGATGGCGGCAAGATCGCATTCCAGTGCCTGCGCCGCGGCGGCTGCCGTGGGCACACCGGCAGGAAAGGTTCGCACGGTGTCGCCGACTCCGGCCTCCACCAGCGCCGAACGCACCACGGCGACCGGCCCGTCGTCGAACGTTGCCATCGCTTAGTACCCCTGTGCGTCCAGGAGGGCGTCTTCTTCTTCCTCTGCCGTCGCCTTCTTACGCTTGCGCGGCGGTGCGGGCCGGCGCCGGGCGGCCGGGACGGCTGAGTGGACCGTTCCGTCCAGTTCCGACTCGTCCTGGTCCTCGGCATCGATCGCGGCGTTGCGTGCCTGCTGCCGCGCCGCGTAGCCGAAGCCTACGAACATCAGGACTCCGAACGCGAACCACTGCAGCGAGTAGGACAAGTGCGTCCCCTCGTCAGTGGACGGTTTGGGGAAGGATACCGGCGCATCCGCCGGCGCCGGCGTTTCCGAGGCGAGCTGGCCGTAAGCGCCCGTGAGCACGGGATAACCCAGCTGCGCGGAGTACGTGGGAAGGTCGATGGATGCCAGCTGCCCCTCAGGTGCCCCGCGCTGCAGTTCCGGCTCGCCGTGCTTCAAACGGACGACGGCGGTGACGTCACCCGTGGGCGGGGCGGGAACGGATTCAGGACTGCCTGGATTCCTGTTGCCGATGGGGAGCCAGCCGCGGTCGATGACCACCGTTTCGCCAATGGCGAGACGGAACGGGACCACCACCTCGTACCCGGGCTGCCCGTTGAGCGGCCGGTTGCGGACAATCCGCTGGCCGGCGGCGTCGTAGGAGCCCTTCAGCTCCACCTGGGTCCACTCTTTGGCCGGGTCAAGCTGGATGAACTGGTCCCGCGCCTGTTCAAAGGGAATGGGAGTGGCCGAATAGTTGCTGACGACGCGGTTGATCTCGGCCAGGGTCTCGGCGCGTCGGTCCATCTGCCAGCGGCCAAGGAACACGCACGCGGTGGCAAAGACAGCCGCCAGCAGGAGGTAGCCCAGCCACTTGCTGGAAAAGAGGAAACGGTACATTCAGATGTCCTGCTCCAGGGAGGCTTCCCCGGGGGCTTCGAGCGGGAGCGTTTCTTTCCAGAGGCCACGCGTCTGCAGGTAGTCCTCCAGCCAGTCCCGGTGGTCGGTGCAGGCCAGCCAGGTCTTGCGGCGCTCGGGGGCATGGATTTTTGGGTTGTTCCAGAGAATCTGCCAGGATGCCTGGGCCCTGCACGCCTTCCGTGAGCAGACGGCGCCGGCCTCTGATGCCATGTCCGATCCAGCTGCGAAATCGAAAATGCTCATAATGCCTGCCGCTCCTCCCCGGGCTCCGGGTCCTCGTCCTTCACCAGCTCGCCCTGCAGTACGGCGCTTCCCGGCTCGTCGTCCTCCACCGGCGCTGGAGGGCTTTCCAGCTCGGCCAGCGGTGCGGAGTCCAGCAGCAGGTCACTGGGCGTCTCGGCTTTGTCGCTGCCGTTGGCGATGATCACGGCGATCCAGGGCAGGAACACAGCTCCGGCAACGGCAATGATCTTCAACCATCCGTCCACCACGAATATCAGGATCAGGCACACCATGCGGATGCCCATGGCCAGGGCATACTTGATCATCCGCTGGCGCATATCCTCCGAATGCGCGCCGGCGGCGTCAGTAATGCTGTGGACTTCGCTGTCGCCGGAGAACCGGCCCGGTTCTTCGGGCGCGGAGTGTCCCGCATGGTTTTCAAGGGTCACGGTGAATGATCACGCTCCAAAGGCTTCCCTTAATTCTCGCACCATCGGCAGTGCTGCCCAAACCCGCCGGGAGCCTGCCGCTAAGATCGGAGGCAGCCCAAACCACACCCGCTACCGCGGCGCAGCCTGCCGCAGAATCCCGGAGCCCTTTATGACTGAAACAGCTTCCGCACCCCGCAGCGTCCTGGTGACCGGCGGCAACCGCGGTATTGGCCTGGCCATTGCCCAGGCGTTCCTCGCCAACGGTGACAAGGTGGCGGTGACCTACCGCAGCGAAACCCAGCTGCCGGAAGGCATTCTTGGCGTCAAGGCGGACGTTACCGATGAGGCTTCGGTGGACGCTGCCTTCAAGGAAGTGGAAGCTGCCCACGGTCCGGTGGAAGTCCTGGTGGCCAACGCCGGCATTACCAAGGACACGCTGTTGCTGCGCATGAGTGAGGACGACTTCACCTCCGTGATTGACACCAACCTGACCGGCGCCTTCCGTGTCATCAAGCGTGCGTCCAAGGGCATGATCCGGCTGCGCAAGGGCCGCGTGGTCCTCATCTCTTCGGTTTCAGGCCTGTACGGGGCCCCGGGGCAGATCAACTACTCCGCCTCCAAGGCCGGTCTGGTGGGCATCGCCCGTTCCCTCACCCGGGAACTCGGGTCGCGCGGCATCACCGCGAACGTGGTGGCACCCGGGTTCATCAACACGGACATGACGGCCGAGTTGCCCGAGGCCACCCAGAAGGATTACCTGGCCAGCATCCCTGCCGGCCGTTTCGCCGAAGCGGCTGAGGTGGCCAACGTGGTCCGCTGGATCGCCAGCGACGAAGCCGCGTACATCTCCGGTGCGGTCATCCCGGTGGACGGCGGCCTGGGCATGGGCCACTGACCCTTTGGCCCACGCCGCTGCAGGAAACTAGCCCCGACGTCCTTATTTGTCGAAGTCAGACAAAGGATGTTGGCAAGGACCGCTGGCATGATGGACTGCAGACCACAACTATTTAGATGTTTCGAACAAAGGAAGCTCGTATGGGACTGCTCGACAACAAGACGGCGATCGTCACCGGATCATCGCGGGGCATTGGCGCCGACGTAGCGAGGATCCTCGCTTCGGAGGGCGCCGCCGTCGTGGTCAACTACCGCCAAAAGGCCCCGCGTGCCAACAAAGTGGTGCAGGGCATCGAAGCCGCCGGTGGCCGCGCCGTCGCCGTCGGGGCGGACCTCACCACCCAGGAAGGGGTGCAGGCCCTGGCCAGCGCCGCCATGGAGAACTTCGGCTCCCTGGACCTCCTGGTCCTGAACGCGTCCGGCGGCATGGAAACCGGGATGGGGGAGGACTACGCGCTCAAGCTTAACCGCGACGCGCAGGTGAACATGCTCAACGCCGCCGTGCCCCTGATGAAGGAAGGCTCGCGCGTGGTCTTCGTGACCAGCCACCAGGCCCACTTCATCAACACCGTCCCCACTATGCCGGCCTACGAGCCGGTGGCCCGCAGCAAGCGCGCCGGCGAGGACGCCCTGCGGGACCTGATCCCCAACCTGGCCGACAAAGGCATCTCCCTCGTGGTGGTTTCCGGCGACATGATCGAAGGCACCGTCACCGCCACGCTCCTGGACCGTTCCACCCCGGGTGCCATCGAAGCCCGCCGCGCGGAGGCCGGCAAGCTGTACTCGGTGGAGGAGTTCGCGCAGGTTGTGGCCGGGATGGCTACGGCCGACGTGGAATCCGGACACACCGAGTACGCCGGCGGAGCGGACTACTTCGGCAAGAGCGCAGAAGCTTCCAGCTAGGCTCTGCCCCCACGCGAGATGGCAGTTCGCGGCAATGTTCACGTCGAACACCGCCCGAACTGCCATCTCGCGGTTATAGGAGCGTCAGACCCCGGCGATGTGGCGGACGGCGTCCAGGTATGGCATGTTCAGGGCTGCGTCCGCCACGGCGCGGACAGCGGGCTTGGCGTTGAAGGCCACGCCTATTCCGGCTGCGCCGAGCATATCCAGGTCGTTCGCGCCGTCGCCCACGGCGATGGTGTGTTCAAGCGCAATGCCCCCGGCCGCAGCCCATTCCCGCAGGTATTTTTCCTTGGCTGCCCTGTCCACCACCGCGCCCAGCACCTTGCCGGTCAGCGCGCCGTCGACGATCTCCAACTCATTGGCCTGCCAGTAGTCAAGGCCCAGGTCCCCGGCGATCGGCTCAAGGATCTGGTTGAAGCCGCCTGACACCACAGCCACTGTATGGCCGGCGGCTTTGAAGGCGGCCACAAGCCGATCGGCACCTTCGCTGAGCTTCACTTCCCTGCGGACGGATTGGACGACGTCGGCGGGCAGTCCCGCGAGCACGGCAACCCGGGCGTGGAGGCTTTGGGCAAAGTCGAGTTCGCCGCGCATGGCGGCTTCCGTGACGGCCGCCACCTCCTCGCGCTTGCCGGCGTACGCGGCAAGGAGTTCGATGACCTCCTGCTGGATCAGGGTGGAGTCCACATCCATGATCAGCAGCTTTCGGGCCGCGGAGCGGAGCCCGGCCGGGACAAGCGCAGTGTCGAATTCATTGGTTGCGGCATCCGCCACGGCCTGCCGGAGGGCGGCCAGGCCGGCGGCGGTGGCATCCGGAAGGGCCAGGTCAAGGACCTGGACCCCGTAACGGCTGTCACCGGCGGAGGATTCGGACAGGACGTCCGCGCCGTGTGCGGCAAGGACGGAACGCAGCTGCTCCAGCCCGGCGGGGGTCACATTGAGGCCATAGCTGACCGCAGTCACGTTCGAAGTCATGCCTGCAATCTTAGCCAGCGCCGACTGGGCGACTGGAATTCGTTGCGGGGCTGCCCGCGCCGGGCCCTCAGGGGACCTTGACACCGGTTATCAGTCATCTTCTTTTTTGTCCTAGTGTCTACTCCTATGAGTGATGTTCTGGAACTGGACTCCGTCAGCGTTGTCCGAGGTAAAAAGACCCTGCTGGACAAGGTCGACTGGCAGGTCAACGAAGGCGAACGCTGGGTCATCCTGGGACCCAACGGCGCCGGAAAGACCACCCTCCTCCAGATCGCGGCGGCCCGCCTGCACCCCAGCAGCGGCAAAGCCGGAATCCTCGACGAAACGCTGGGCCGTACCGACGTCTTCGAACTTCGCCCCCGCATCGGGCTTTCCTCGGCTGCACTTGCCACCCAGATCCCGGAACACGAGAACGTCCTCAACGTCGTGGTCACGGCCGCCTACGGCGTCACCGGCCGCTGGCGGGAAGGCTACGAGCGCGACGACGAACGGCGCGCCTTCCGGCTCCTGAACGACTGGGGCATGGGCCCGCTGCTCAACAGGACGTTCGCCACCCTGTCCGAAGGCGAGCGCAAGCGCGTCCAGATCGCCCGGGCCCTCATGACCGACCCCGAACTGCTGCTGCTGGATGAGCCCGGCGCCGGGCTGGACCTGGGCGGCCGCGAGGAACTGGTCCACAAGCTGGGCGAGCTGGCCCGGGACGACTCGGCTCCGGCCATGGTCCTGGTCACGCACCACCTTGAAGAGGTCCCGCCCGGCTTCACCCATGCCATGCTGCTGCGCGACGGCGGCGTGGTGGCTGCCGGACCCATCACCGAGGTCCTGACGGAAGAGCACCTGAGCACCACCTTCGGGCTTCCCTTGGATGTCTCCGAGAACGCGGGACGCTACACGGCCACAGCACGCCGCTAGACGAGGCCTGCGCTACTATCTTGGAACTCTTCAGCAGCATCATTGTGTTCATCGCCGGCCTGTGGGCCGGCACCATCAACGCGGTGGTGGGATCCGGCACCCTGGTCACCTTCCCGGTACTCATCGCCCTGGGCGTGGCTCCGGTGACCGCCTCCATGAGCAATGCCATGGGCCTGGTCTTCGGAACGGGCGCCGGGGCCTTCGGCTACCGCCGCGAGCTGGCTGGCCGGGGACGGCAGGTGCTGCGGCTCCTGCCCGCCTCGGTCCTGGGCGGCGTCACCGGCGCCTGGCTCCTGCTGCACCTGCCGGAGAAGGTTTTCCACTACGTCGCCCCGGTCCTCCTGGTCCTGGCCCTGCTGATGGTGGTGTTCCAGCCGCGGCTCCAGGACTGGGTGCGCAACCGCGAGGCCAACCCCGAACACGCAGTCCGGGACAAACGCCACGGGTTCCTCCTGGTGGTCCTGGTCTACCTGGCCGGTGTCTACGGAGGCTACTTCGTCGCGGCGCAGGGAATCCTCCTGGTCGGGATCCTGGGCGTGTTCCTCACCGGCACCATCCAGAACGCCAACGCCATGAAGAACATCCTGGTCCTCGGCGTGAACATGGTGGCCGCCATCTCCTACCTGTTGTTCGCCTTCGACCGCGTCAACTGGCTCGTGGTGCTGCTGATCGCCATCAGTTCCACCATCGGCGGCCTGGCTGGTTCAAAGGTAGGCCGGAAGCTTTCGCCGCGGGTCCTGCGCGCCGTGATCTTCAGCCTGGGCATCGTGGCCCTCGCCGTCATGATCGCCAACCTGCTGAAATAATCTCCCGGTGACCTTCCACTACCTCGAATCCGCCGCGGACCCCCGGGTCAGCGATTACACCACCCTGACGGACGTGCACCTGCGCAAGCTCCGGGAACCGGCCGAGGGCATGTACATTGCCGAATCCTCGCGGGTCCTTCGCCGGGCCCTGGCGGCCGGCCACCAGCCCCGGTCCTTCTTCCTCGCGGAGAAGTGGATGGCGGACCTTGAGGATGTCTTCCAGGCGTACCCGGACGTCCCGGCGTTCATCGGCCCGGCCGCCCTCCTGGAGGAAATCACCGGGTTCCACCTGCACCGCGGCGCCATGGCGGCCATGCATCGCCCGGCCCCGGTGCCGCTGCCGGACCTTCTCGCCGGGGCGCGCCGCGTGGCTGTGCTGGAGGACATCGTGGACCACACCAATGTGGGTGCCATTTTCCGCTCTGCGGCGGCGCTGGACATCGATGCTGTGCTGGTTTCGCCGCGCTGTGGCGACCCGCTGTACCGCCGCAGCGTCCGGGTCAGCATGGGGACCGTGTTCCAGGTTCGCTGGGCCCGCCTGCAGGACTGGCCCGGTGACCTCCAGGTGCTCAAGGACCACGGCTTCACCGTCGCGGCGCTGGAACTGACGCCGGACGCAGAAGATGTCGACGCCGTCGCCTCCCGCAACGTGGACAAGCTCGCCCTGGTGCTTGGCACCGAAGGTGCCGGCATGAGCCCGGAGACTCTCGCCGCCGTCGACCTCGCTGTCAAAATCCCGATGCGGAACGGTGTGGATTCACTGAACGTTGCGGCTGCCTCGGCCGTCGCCTTCTGGGAGTTGCGCGCCCGGGGCTGACCTGCGGGGCGGCGGATGCCGCGGATGGGACTGGTTCGTCAGCCCCACCGGCATCGGCTATGATTGATAGCTGGTTGTCCTGCTTTTTCGGCTTCGGCTGATGCGACAGATCGCAGCCATCCCATTCATACCTGGCAGCTGGCAAAATCCAGTTGCGCGAACAAAGGTCCCATTATGAAGTCTGATACCCACCCGAAGTACGAAGCTGTTGTCTTCAACGACCTGGCCTCCGGCACCAAGTTCCTGACCCGCTCCACCGTGTCTTCCAACAAGACCATCGAGTGGGAAGACGGCAACACCTACCCGGTCATCGACGTCGAAATCTCTTCCGAGTCCCACCCGTTCTACACGGGCAAGCAGCGCATCATGGACTCTGCAGGCCGCGTCGAGCGCTTCAACGCTCGCTTCAAGGGCTTCGGCGGCAAGAAGTAATTCCCTTCGCCCAAGCTTGTTGGCAGGAGGCCCGCACCGGAAACGGTGCGGGCCTCCTGCGTTAACCGCGCACCCGCTTTCTGGGGCAGGATGGGAAGCATGAGCGAGCCCGGATTTCCTGCCGATAATGCCCACAACAACCAGCGCCTGCACGGGGAGTACAAGGTTCCCGGCGGCAAACTGGTGGTGGTGGACCTGGCAGTGGTGGACGGGGCCCTGGCGGACGTCTCCGTCAGCGGGGACTTCTTCCTGGAACCTGACGAGGCCCTGGCGGACATCAACCGGGCGCTGACCGGGCTCCCGGACACCACCCCAGCCAAAGACCTCGCTGCGGCCGTCACAGCGGCCCTGCCGGCCGCAGCCGTGCTTTTCGGCTTCTCCGCGGACGCCGTGGCCGTGACCGTCCGCCGTGCACTGGCCAAGGCCACCTCCTGGCAAGACCACGAGTGGAACGTCATCGCGCCCACCGTGCTTCCCACTGAAATTAACGTTGCCCTGGACGAGGTGCTCACCGAGGCCGTCGGAGCGGGGGAGCGCACACCCACCCTGCGGTTCTGGGACTGGCAGGAACCGTCGGTAGTCATCGGAAGCTTCCAGTCTGTGCAGAACGAGGTGGATCCCCAGGGTGTGGCCAGGCACGGTATCAACGTGGTGCGGCGGATCAGCGGCGGTGGAGCGATGTTCATGGAGGCCGGCAACTGCATTACCTACTCGCTCTACCTGCCCCAGACGCTCGTGGATGGACTGAGCTTCGCTGATTCCTACCCGTTCCTTGACGCCTGGGTCATGGCGGCGCTGGAACGGCTGGGCATCAACGCGTTCTACATCCCGCTGAATGACATCGCCACGGACCAGGGAAAGATCGGCGGCGCCGCGCAGAAGCGGCTGGCCAACGGCGGCATGCTGCACCACGTCACCATGAGCTACGACATCGACGCCGACAAGATGGTGGAGGTCCTCCGGATCGGCAAGGAGAAGCTCTCGGATAAGGGCACCCGAAGCGCCAAGAAGCGGGTGGATCCGCTCCGCCGCCAGACCGGCCTGGCCCGCACAGCCATCATTGAGGCCATGATTGAGGTCTTCAGCGAGCGTTACGGGGCCACGCCGTCAACGCTGGCGGGACACGAGCTGGCAGCGGCCGAGGACCGTGTGGCCGCCAAATTCGGCACGGAGGAGTGGCTCCACCGCGTTCCCTAAACCACGGCGTTCCTTGACCCAGTGGTGGAGTGACAGCCGGGCTCACTGCGCAGGGACAGCCCCGGCGCAGTGAGCCGCAGCGTCAGTGCGCCGGCGCGGCCTGGGGCCGGTGGGGACCGACGGCGGCCTGGGCCGTGAGTGCCCGCAGCAGGTGGCTGCGCTGCTCGACGACGATCCGGCGCAGCGCCCGTGGGGCGTCCGGGTTAGCGTCCAGCCAGGCGTCTGTCCGCCGGACCACCAAATGTTCTGCGGGCTGCATGGTGACCCCAAGGTCCTGGGCTGCAGGGTAAAGGCCCCGGACAATCCGGCTGGCGATCTCGATGCTCCGCGAGTCCCACACAGTCCGCAGGCACTCAAAGTACGGCTCCACATAGCGCGCCAGCAATTCGGGCGGCGCGGTGGTGAAGCCGCTGATGGTGGCCGTGAGGAGCTGGTTGGACAGCTCATTTCCATGCACCGCCGCGTTCCACGCCGCATCCTTGACGGCAGCCTCCGGACGGGCCGCCATCGCCGTTGCATGGCCTGCCCGGCCCGATGCCGTGGTGTCCCGCGCCAGCTCGGCGTCGAGCTCGGCAGCAGTGGCCTCCCCGTGGGCGGCCAGCGCGTGCCACAGCTGCCAGCGCAGGTCGGCGTCCACGGCCAGGCCCGCCACCGGCGCCGAGCCGTCGAGCAGGCCGCGGAGCCGGGGGAGCACGGCGCTGTCATGCCTGCCCAGGGCGGCAAGGGTGCGGGCCCAGGCCAGCTGTGCGTCCGATCCCGGGGCGGCCCGGTCCAGTTCCGCGGCGGCCGCGGACACGAAGGTTGACCGCACCGAGGACCTGGCGGCGGCGGCGGTGTAACGCTCAATGGCGGTGGCGGCGTTGTCCAGGATGTTCAGCAGGACGCCGATGCCGGTCTCGGCCGGTGCGAAGGCGGCCACGGCGTCGACATACTGGGCCGCAGGGCTTTCGCCGTCGCGGGCGGAGTTCCACAGGGCCGTCCAGCACAGGGCGCGCGCCATCGGGTCGGAAATCCGGTCCAGCGACCCCCGGACGGTGGCCTCGGATACCGGGTCGAGCCTCACCTTGGCGTACGCCAGGTCATCGTCATTGACCAGCAGGAGCGCCGGCCGTGGCTGCCCTGCAAGCTGGGGGAGTCCGGTCCGCCCGCCAATAACATCGGTCTCCAGGCTCGCGGTCTTCACCAGCGCGCCGGAACCGTCAAAGTCGTAGGAACCGACGCGGAGGCGGTGCGGGCGCAGCTCATCCCGTCCCGTAACAGGGTCCACCGCCTCCTGGACGATCGCCACTTGTCCCAGGACGCCGTCGTCGTCCGCTGCCGCGCCCTGCGGAGCAATGTCAACCGACAGCGTGGAAATCCCCGAGGTCTGCAGCCACTGCCGGGCCCAACCGGACAGGTCGCGGCCTGAGGCCGCGCCCAGGGCCGCCAGCAAGTCCTGGAGCGTCGTGTTTCCGTAGGCGTGCTTGCGGAAGTACTCCCGGGAGCCTGCGATGAACGCGTCGAACCCCACATAGGCCACCAGCTGCTTCAGCACGGATGCGCCTTTGGCGTAGGTGATGCCGTCGAAGTTCTGCTTCGCCGCTTCAAGATCGGGAATGTCCGCAACGATGGGGTGGGTGGTGGGCAGCTGGTCCTGGACGTAGGCCCACGCCTTGCGCTTGTTGGCGAAGTTGACCCAGGCCGTGTCCCAGTCGGTTGCCCGGTCCACGGCCAGGGTTCCCATGTAGTCAGCGAAGGATTCCTTCAGCCAGAGATCATCCCACCATTGCATGGTCACCAGGTCGCCGAACCACATATGCGCCATCTCGTGCATCAGGGTATTCGCGCGTGCCTGGTACTGGGCATCGGTGGCCCGGGAGGTGAACACGTAGCTCTCGGTGAACGTCACCAACCCGGGATTCTCCATGGCACCCAGGTTGTATTCGGGGACGAACGCCTGGTCATACTTGCCCCACGGGTACGGGAGATCGAAAAGGCGGTTGAAGAAGTCCAGGCCCTTCTTCGTGAGGGCAAAAAGCTCTTCCGTGTCGAAGGATTCCGCCATGGAGGCCCGGCAGTAGAGCGCCAGCGGGACGTCCAGGTGCGTGCCGTCGTCGAGCGTTGCCTGCCAGCGGTCCTCCGCCCTGAAGTAGGGCCCGGCCAGGATGCTGGTGATGTAGGTGGACATCGGCAGGGTGGTGGCGAAGTCCCAGCAGGCAGTCGCTGGATCGCTGGTCAGCGGGGTCCGGGCCACCTCGGCGCCGTTGGAGGCCACTTTCCACTCCGCCGGAGCCATCACGTGGAAGGTGTAGGTTGCCTTCAGGTCCGGCTGTTCGAAGTTGGCGAAGACCCGTCGCGCGTCAGCCGGCTCGTACTGGGTGTACAGGTAGGTTTGGCCGTCGGCGGGGTCAACGAACCGGTGCATGCCTTCACCGGAGCGGCTGTAGAGGGCGGTGCCGGTAACGGTCACCTGGTTCTGGGCCCCGAGGTTGTCCAGCCTGATCCGTGCGCCCTCCACCACGTCCCCGACCTGCAGGCTCTTGCCGTTGAGGAGGACGCTGTGGACGCTGCTGCCGATGAAGTCCAGGAAGGTGCTGCTGCCGGGTTCGGCGGTAAAGGTGATGACACTGCGGCTGGGGTAGCCGGGAACGGCCGGATCTGCTGCCTGCCGCACATCGAGCGAGACGTCGTAGCTGGTGGTGCTGATCCGGGCTGAACGTTCGGCGGCTTCGCTGCGCTTCAGATTCTCATGTGACACCCGGCTATCTAATCACGCTGCCGGTGCGTCCACTCAGCCCGCGATCAGGAAGGCGGCCGCCAGGCCAAGTACGGCAATCAGGAGCCAGGACGCCAGCGCAGCCAGGAGCGCCTGGCCTCCCGTATGCAGCAGCGTGCGGATCCGCACCGCCGATCCCAGTCCGAACAGGGCCGCCCCCAGGAGGACGTCCTGCAGCATGGCCCCGATCTCCAGCCAGGCAGGAGCCAGCCAGCCGGAGGAGCGCAGGGCCACCATCGCCACAAAACCCAGCACGAACAGCGGCACCACCGGCGGCATTTTGGAGGTGGTGCCGTTGGCTGCACCCAGGGCCCGTTCACCACTCCTGTGGTGCACGCCGGCGATTGCGGCGACAGGTGCCAGCAGCAGCACGCGGGTGAGCTTGACGACGACGGCGATCGCCAGTGCGCCAGCCCCTGCAGTTTGTGCTGTGGCCACCACCTGGCCCACGTCGTGGACCGACGCCCCGGTCCAGGCCCCGAAGACCGTGGCCGTCAGCCCCAGGGGGTGGGCGATGAGGGGCAGGACACCGATGGCAAGTGTGCCGCAAAGCGTCACCAGGGCCACTGGCAGGACTGTTTCCGCATGCCGGATCCGGCGGACGGCGGCCACGGCACCGATAGCTGATGCGCCGCAGATGGAGAACCCGGTGGCCACCAGCAGCGACGTCACGGGCGGGAGGCGGAACAGGCGGGAGATGGCATACGTGCCCCCGAAACTCGCCGCCACGACGGCCACGATCAGGATAAGGGCCAGCCACCCCAGGTCAAGGACGTCCATGATGCTGACTTTCAGCCCCAGCAGCACGATCCCGCCGCGCATCAGGTGCTTGCCGGCGAAGTCGAGTCCTGCGCGGGCGCGGCCCCCGGTCCAGCCCGCCGTGCCGGGCAGGTTGGCGGCAAGGACGCCAAGGACCACAGCCAGGGTCATCGCAGGCAATGCCGGCACGAGCCCGTGCACCAGGAACGCCACCGTAACGGCAGCCGCCGCCGTCAGCAGGCCCGGAGCCAGCCGCGCCGCCGCGGGCCGGAAACGGCCGTGGCCCGGCTCGGGGAGGCTTCTGCTGACTGGCACTCACCTACTGTGCCCGACGAGGCCAGTAAAGTACCAACCGGACTGCCGGCGACAACACGCCAGAATGGATGGCAGTAATGAACTCGAAACAAAAAGATGGTTGGCTATTGGACATGTCAGACCTATTCCAGGATTACTCCGAGGCCGCGGGCCGCACCGGAGCGTACGACGAGATGTTCGCCCCGGGGCAACAGGCCAGGGACTCGTACGGGCAGGTGGCCGAGGCCCTCCGGAAGCTCTCCCTGGCGGACGTCAGCGCACGCGCGGACTCCATGGCCCGCACCTTCCTGGACCGCGGTGTCACGTTCGACTACGCGGGCGAGGAGCGGCCTTTCCCGCTCGACATCGTGCCCAGGGTCATCCCCGCGGCGGAGTGGGATGTCCTGGAACGCGGGGTGGCCCAGCGCGTCCGTGCCCTGGAAGCATTCCTGAACGACGTCTACGACAAGATGACCGTGGTGTCCGACGGCGTGATTCCCCGCCAGCTCGTGACCACCAGCGCCCACTTCCACCGGCAGGTCCACGGGTTCGAACCGGCCGGCGGGGTTCGGGTGCATATCTCCGGCATCGACGTGGTCCGCGACGCAGCCGGCACCTTCCGGGTCCTGGAAGACAACGTCCGCGTTCCGTCCGGCGTCAGCTACGTGCTGGAGAACCGGCGCGCCATGGCCAAGGGCCTGCCCGAAGCGTTCGGCCAGCAGCTCATCCGGCCCGTGGAGGAATACCCCCGCCGACTGCTCTCGGCCCTGCGCAAAACCGCGCCCGCCGGCGTGGACGATCCCACCGTCGTCGTCCTGACCCCCGGCGTCTTCAACAGCGCCTATTTCGAGCACACCCTCCTGGCCGGCCTCATGGGTGTTGAGCTGGTGGAGGGCCGGGACCTGATCTGCCGTGGAAACCGCGTGTACATGCGGACGACGGCCGGCGAGCAGCGGGTGGATGTGATCTACAAGCGCATCGACGATGACTTCCTGGACCCGCTGCAGTTCCGTTCCGACTCGATGCTCGGCTGCCCCGGCCTGGTCAACGCTGCCCGTGCCGGCGGCGTCACGATCGCCAACGCAGTAGGCAATGGCGTGGCCGACGACAAACTGGTTTACAGTTACGTGCCTGACCTGATCCGCTACTACCTCAGCGAGGAGCCCATCATCGCCAACGTGGACACCTACCGCCTCGAGGAGAAGGAAGCCCGGGAGTACACCCTGGACAACCTCGCGGAACTGGTGGTCAAGCCGGTGGACGGCTCCGGCGGCAAGGGCCTGGTCATCGGTCCGGATGCCTCCCGGGACGAACTGGACGCCCTCCGCCAGCGGATCATCTCCGATCCCCGCGGCTGGATCGCCCAGCCGGTGCTGCAGCTCTCCACCGTTCCCACCCTTGGCGGTGACAAGTTCGGCCCCCGCCACGTGGACCTGCGGCCCTTTGCGGTGAACGACGGCGACGACGTCTGGGTGCTCCCGGGCGGCCTGACCCGCGTTGCGCTGAAGGAAGGGTCGCTGATCGTGAACTCCAGCCAGGGCGGCGGATCCAAGGACACGTGGGTCCTTGCCGACTCGCCGCAGATGCCGGTGGAAACCGTGCCCCGCCAGTCCGTCACGGTCCGCGAACGGGTCTCGGTATGGCCGGTGGAAAGCAACTGGCGCGACCGCCAGTCGGAGCAGCAGCAGTGAGGCCGGCACGTGAAGGCGTGGCCGGCGTCGCACATTTCTTAGATATCGTTCCGGGCGCGCAGGAGGTAGCCGCGAATGCTTAGCCGTATTGCCGAGTCCCTGTTTTGGATTGGCCGGTATGTGGAGCGGGCCGACGGTACCGCCCGCATCCTGGATGTCCACCTGGAACGCCTCAACCACCTCCCCATGGAGGAACGCAAGAGCGTGGCGCAGGAACTCCTGGCCGTCATGGGAGCCAAGCCGCAGAGCGAGGATTTCGGCCTCCCGGAACTCCTTCACGCCCTGGCGTACGACAAGACCAGCGCCACCTCGATCGCCGGTTCACTGGGGGCTGCCCGCGAGAACGCCCGCCGTGCACGCGAGACCGTGTCCTCCGGGCTGTGGGAAAGCCTGAACACCACGTACTACGGGCTGAGCCAGCACCGGAAGGACGTGGTGGGCACCTACCGGTTCTGCAACTGGACCCTGGAGCGTACCGCGATGGTCAGCGGGCTTGCCGACACCACCGTGAGCCACGACGAGAGCTGGCTCTTCCTGGTGCTGGGGCGTTCGCTGGAGCGCGCGGACATGACGGCACGGATGCTTTCCACCCGGGATGTGCTCTCTGCCGGCATGTCGTGGGTGAACATGCTCCGCTGCGCCGGCGCCTATGAATCGTTTTTGCGGACCCGGCGGGCAGCTTTTGGCGACCAGCACGCCGCCGAGTTCCTGCTCCTGGACCGGCTGTTCCCCCGGTCCATCGTTTACGCGCTGCGGGATGCGGACGAGTGCCTCGCCAAGCTGGACCCCTCCGCCCAGCGCGTGGGCTTCATCAACGATGCGCGCCGCATCGTGGGGCAGGCCCGCACCTTCCTCGAGTTCCACCGCACTGACGACCTCATGTCCGAACTGCCCGAACACATGGAACGCGTGCAGAAGGCCGTGTCCCAGGCCTCGGACGCCATTTCCCGTAAGTACTTCAATCAGGCGGACGAACTTGCCTGGGTGGGAGAAGTGTCATGACCCGGTTGAGCATCGTCCACAGGACGGCCTACAAGTACAACAAGCGGGTGACGCTGTCCTACAACGAGGCCAGGATGACACCGCTGACGGATTCGCAGCAGGTGGTGCTGGAGTCCGTGGTGAAGGTCTCTCCGTCGCAGGCGGCAGTAAGCACCTACCGCGACTACTGGGGCACCCGGGTCACGGCCTTCGACATGCAGATGCCGCACGAAAACCTCGAGGTGGTTTCCAACATCACCGTTGAAGTGCACAGGGCGGAGAAGATTCCTGCCGAGGCGGACATTGTGGGCTGGGACCAGCTGGCGTCCCCGGAAACACTCGATGCATTCAGCGACTGGCTGCCCCAGTCCCGGCTGAGCGGGCCCGGTGAAGAAGTCCTGGGCATCATCCCGGGCGTCGTGGCAGGAAAGAACCCGCATGAGGCCGCCATGGCCGTGTTTGCCTGGATGCGCGGGGAGATGACCTACATGTCCGGCTCCACCGCCGTCACCACCAACGCGGAGGAAGCCTGGGGCCAGCGCCAGGGGGTGTGCCAGGACTTGGCACACCTGGCCATCGGCGCGCTGCGCAGCTGCGGCATTCCGGCCCGCTATGTCTCCGGCTACCTGCATCCCCGCTCCAGCGCCGGGATCGGTGAGACCGTTGCCGGGCAATCGCATGCCTGGCTGGAATGGTGGGACGGGGACTGGCGCAGCTGGGACCCCACCAACCACAAACCTGCCGGCGACTTCCATGTCACCGTGGCCAGGGGCCGCGACTACCGCGACGTCCCCCCGCTGAAGGGCATCCTGTCCGGGGGCGGCGGCTCGGCCTTGAAGGTCAGCGTGGAGATCACCCAGCTCGCCTGACGCCTGGGGTTCCCCGGCCTCCTGGCCGGGGAACCCGCCGTCGGCCTATTCCTGGGATGCTTTGGCGGAACCGCTGATCTGGGTCCACCACGTCATCGGGTCCGTTACCTTGAAGCGGCGGCCCGTGACGCTGTCCGGGGTGATGCGGACGAACGCGTCCTTGCGCCCGGCCTGCCAGGGGAAGAGGTACAGGCGGGAGGTCTCCAGCACTTCCTCGGTGGCCTTGACCAGGGCAGCGGTGCCCTTGATCACCACGCTCCACGCCAGGCCCGTGTCAGGGTCCACGCCGTCCGCCTCTACCGCCACGGGGGCATCGCCGGAGGCAGCCGACAGTTTGGTTCCCTGGGCCGTCCTGAAGACCAGGGTGCCGCCGTCCACCGTGAAGTTGACCGGGAAGATGTCCGGCCTGCCCTCGACGAGGACCGCCAGCCTTCCTACGGACACAGTCCGCAGCAGCGCCCAGCATTCGTGGTGTTCAAGTTTCTGCACTTGGGAGGAGGATGACTCGTTGCTCATGCCGTGAGCATACCCCGCATCACCAGGGACTGGGCTTGTAATCCTTCATGAAGACCCCGTACTGGTCCTCACCGTTTTCACCCATGACGATCGGATCATAGACGCGGGCCGCGCCGTCCACCAGGTCCAGGGGTGCGTGGAAGCCTTCCTCCATGAGTCGGACCTTGGTGAAGTGCGGGCGCTCGTCAGTGATCCAGCCGGTGTCCACGGCAGTCATCAGGATGCCGTCGGTATCCAGCATCTCCTGGGCGCTGGTGCGGGTCATCATGTTCAGCGCCGCCTTGGCCATATTGGTGTGCGGGTGCCCGGGGCCCTTGTACGCGCGGGAGAACTGCCCCTCCATGGCCGAGACGTTCACAATGTATTTGCGCCGCGCCGTGGACCGCTGCATGGCGCCGCGGAGCCTGCTGACCAGCAGGAACGGTGCGGTGACGTTGCAAAGCTGGACCTCAAGCATTTCCAGGGGATCCACCTCGTCCACCACCTGCGTCCAGCTGTTGATGGTGGCAAGGTCCGGGACCAGGCCGCCGGCGTCGATGGCGGTCCCCGAAGCGATCCGCTCCAGCGAGGCAGATCCGGTGGACAGCGCCAGGGACGTGACGGCATCGCCGGCAAGGACGGGGTGGTCGGTGACGCTGCCCGCCAGTGCCAGCGGGTGCTTGTCATGGGCATGGCCGAAGGTCAACAGTTCAGGGCCGCCATTGACCTGGTCCAGTGCCGCCGGAAGCGGTTCCTCCTCGGCGTCCACCAGTGGCTTGTAGGCGTTGCCGGATCGGCGCACGGTCTGGGCCGCATTATTGATGATGATGTCCAGCGGACCGGCCTGGTCGAGGGAATCGGTCAGGGCCATGACCTGGGCAGGATCGCGCAGGTCGATGCCCACGATCCGGAGCCGGTGCAGCCACTCGCCGCTGTCTTCCATGGCGGCGAAGCGACGTGCCGCATCCTTCGGGAACCGGGTGGTGATGGTGGTGTGCGCACCGTCGCGCAGCAGCCGGAGGGCGATGTACATGCCGATCTTGGCCCGTCCTCCGGTGAGCAGGGCCCGCCGACCGGTGAGGTCGGTCCGGGCATCGCGCTTGCTGTGGCTGAACGCAGCGCATTCCGGGCAAAGCTGGTGGTAGAAGGCGTCCACCTGGGTGTAATGCTGCTTGCAGATGTAGCAGGGGCGCGACCGGATAAGGTGTCCCGCGATGTTCCCGGTGGCTGAGGTAGCCAGCTTGTTGCCGCGGGTTTCGTCATCGATCCGGTCCGGGGCCGCGGTGGCGGTCTGGGCAATCACGGCGCGGTCAGCCTCGGCGATGGAATCGCGCTTGGTTACCCTGCGGTGGCGCTTGACGGCCTTGAACATCTTCCCCGTGGCGCGGCGCACCGAGATGTAGTCCGGGTGCTCCTCGTCATACGCGTGGATGGTGTTCAGGACCTTGAGGCAGGCCTGGATGTCCTCAGGGGTCAGATCGGGGGAGCTCATTGGGAAAATTTTACAGCGTACGCCGCAGGCCGGGGCACCATCTCTGGTGCCCCGGCCTGCGGGATGCCGTGGGAGGTCGTGCGTGGCGGGTCAGCGAAGCCGCGCGGCTGGAGCGGCCTCCGCCGCTGCGGCGGCGTGGGTGCCGGCCACCTTGTCGGCTGCCTCACGGACGTCCGGGTACTGCTCTGCCGCCGCTTTGATGGCGTTGGGCAGGACGCTGAGGTGGCTCGCGGCGAGCTGCCGTTCCTGCTCACCGGGCTCCGGAACTTCCTGGCCCTTGGCGAGGACCGTGATGCCGGACTCTGTCACCTTGAATCCGCGCGACCGGTCCAGCTCGGGGTCCAGGCCGATGGCGGCTCCGGCGGGGACCTTGACGTTCTTGTCCAGGATGGCGCGGTTGATCACTGCCCCTTCACCCACCTGCACCTTGTCCATCAGCACGGAATCGATCACCCGGCCGCTGGTTGCTACATAGACGTCGTTGGACAGCACGGAGCCCTCCACGACGCCGCCGGAAATCACCACCCCGTTGGCCACGATGGAGTCCAGCGCCGTGCCCACGGTGTTGTTCTTGCCCCGGACGAACTTGGCGGGCGGGGAAATGCTCTGCCGGGTGTAGATGGGCCACTCGGAGTTGTAGAGGTTGAACACCGGCAACGGTGAAATCAGGTCCATGTGGGCGTCGTAGAAGGAGTCGATGGTGCCCACATCACGCCAGTAGGTGCGGTCGCGCTCCGTGGAACCGGGGATGTCGTTGAGGGTGAAGTCGTAGACTCCGGCCTCGCCCCTGTTGACGAAGTAGGGGATGATGTCCCCGCCCATGTCGTGCTTGGTGTCAAGGCGCTCGGCGTCCACGTGCAGCGCGGCCACCAGGGCGTCGGCGTCGAACACGTAGTTGCCCATGGAAGCCAGGAACTGTGAAGGGTCGGCGGCAAGCCCGGGGGTGCTCGAGGGCTTCTCCACGAAGGCGGCGATCTTTTGGGCGTCGTTTTGATCCACTTCGATCACGCCGAACTGGTCAGCCATGTGAAGCGGCTGCCGGACGGCCGCGACCGTGGCTTTGGCGCCGCTGCGGACGTGCTGGTCCACCATTTGGGCGAAGTCCATGCGGTACACGTGGTCCGCGCCCACCACGACGACGATGTCGGGGTTGGCATCATGGATCAGGTTCAGGGATTGGTAGATGGCGTTGGCGCTGCCCAGGAACCAGCTCTTGCCGACGCGCTGCTGTGCGGGGACGGAGGCGACGTAGTTGCCGAGCTGCGTGGACATCCGCCATGCTTCGGAAATATGCCGGTCGAGGCTGTGGGATTTGTATTGGGTAAGGACCACAATCTGCAGGTAACGCGAATTCACCAGGTTGGAAATCGCAAAATCGATAAGGCGGTAGCTGCCCGCGAAAGGCACCGCGGGCTTTGCGCGGTCTGCCGTCAGTGGCATCAGTCTGTTTCCCTCGCCACCTGCGAGGACAATGGCCAGGACTTTTTTGGTCAACGGCATAATGGTCGCTCCTGTACGCCTTCGTAACTCCCCAAGACAGTCCGGTAGGCCCGGACTCCTTCACACTAGAACAGTTATGCGTGAACGACTACCTTGGGTCTTGTGCGAATAGACATTGTGACTAAAGAGTTTCCGCCGGAGATCTACGGTGGCGCCGGGGTGCACGTAGCCGAGTTGAGCAGGGTGCTTAGTAAGCACGTTGACCTGCAGGTTCGTGCATTCGGGGCCCCCCGGGACGCCGACTACCACGGCGCCACCGTGACGTCCTACCAGGTCCCGGAGGACCTCGGCGCGGCCAACGCGGCGGTGCAGACCCTTGGCGTGGACCTGCGCATTGTGCCGGACGTGCAGGGCGCGGACCTGGTCCATTCGCATACCTGGTACGCCAACATGGCCGGGCACCTGGCCTCGCTGCTGCACGGAATTCCGCACGTTCTCAGCGCCCACAGCCTTGAGCCGCTCCGGCCCTGGAAAGCCGAGCAGCTCGGCGGCGGCTACGCCCTCTCCTCCTGGGTGGAGAAGACGGCGTACGAAGCGGCGGCGGCGATCATCGCCGTGTCCGAGGGCATGCGCCAGGACATCCTGCGCAGCTACCCTGACGTTGACCCGGACAAGGTCCGCGTGGTCCACAACGGGATCGACGTGGCCCTCTGGCAGCGTGATGAAAACGACGACGCCGTCCGTGCCCTGGGCATCGACCCGGCCAAGCCAAGCGTCGTCTTTGTGGGAAGAAACACACGGCAGAAGGGCGTTCCCTACCTCCTGCGGGCGGCAGCGAAACTGCCCGCCGATGTCCAGCTGGTGCTGTGCCTCGGCGCGGCGGACACTCCGGAACTGGCTGCGGAAACAGCGGCACTCATCGAGGAGCTGCAGAAGCAGCGCACCGGCGTGGTGCTGATTGAACGGATGCTGCCGCGCCACGAACTGATCCAGGTCCTCAGCCATGCAACGGCCTTTGCCTGCCCCTCCATCTACGAGCCGCTCGGCATCGTGAACCTTGAAGCGATGGCTTGCGGCGCCGCAGTGGTGGCCAGCGCCACCGGCGGCATCCCCGAGGTGGTCCAGCACGGTGAGACCGGGCTGCTGGTGGACCTGGAACAGGTCACCGATGGCACCGGGACGCCCCTGGACCCGGAGAAGTTCGTTGCGGAGTTCGCGGCCGCCCTGACCGAAGTGGTATCCGATCCCGCACGCGCCCGGGCCATGGGGCAGGCAGGCCGCGAGCGCGCCGAGAAGCACTTCTCGTGGGAATCGATCACGGAAACCACCCTTGAGGTGTACCGCTCGGTGCTGCCTGCCGGAGCCTGAGCGTCCCGGCAGTAGGCACAACGACGGCGCCGCTCCCCTTTGCCAGGGGAGCGGCGCCGTCGTTGTTTGCCTTGTTCGTGGTGTCCGCCGGGGTCAGGCCTTCCGGCCGGTGGTCCTGGCGATCAGGACTTTCTCGTCCACCGGAGCCTGCCCGCTGGCCCGCTCGCTGCGGAAGTGCGCACGCGCCTCGTCCTGGCGGCTCATTTCGGCGCCCGTGGCGATGGCCGCCCGGACGTGCTCCCCGCCGTACCCGAAGGCCTCCACCAGATCGAGGGCATGTGGGCGGATCTTTTCCACCAGCCTGTTGATGTAACCGCCCACCGTGCGGGCACGCTGCATGGATAGCCTGCCGTTCATGAGGTACCAGGACAGGTTCTTCTCAATCAGGGACAGGCCAAAGAGGTCACGCAGCCAGGTGAGCACCGTCCTGGTTCCCGGATCTTCCACCTCCCGGAGAGCCTCCGTGAACGCCTCCCACTGCAGCAGTTCAGCGTGCGCCTGGGCGGCGTCGATGAGTTCATTCTGGTGCCGGTTGAACAATGCAGCGCCTTGGTCCTGCGGCAGGCGCTTGCTGCCCTTCAAGGCAGCGCCGGCCTCAGCCACCATGGTCTGTACCCGATCCGTGAGCAGGGCGCGCTGGCCTTCCTCGTCGCGGAGCGCGATCGCGGCCTTCTGGACCGACCCCGTGTCCGCCATGAACTGGGCCACCTGGCGCAGGCCAGTGCGGTGCACAGCGGCGCCGGCGGCCTGGTTCACTACGTACCGGGCCAGCACGCCGAAGTCCACATTCCTGAACTCCTTGGCGTAGTCGGCCAGCAGGCGCTTGGCCACCAACTGGAGCAGTACGGTGTTGTCTCCCTCGAAGGTGACATACACGTCCAGGTCGGCGCGCAGCGAGGCGAACCTGTTTTCGATCAGGAAGCCGGCACCGCCGCAGGCTTCGCGGCATTCCTGGAGGGTGTCCAGGGCGTGCCAGGTGCTGAGGGGCTTCAGCGCTGCGGCCAGGGTTTCCAGGTCCTGGCGGTCTGCGTCGGTGTCGTGGGCGCCGGAGAAGACGTCGTCGAACTTCTGCAGCAGCTGCTCGTGCGCAAAGCCGGCCGCGTAAGTGGTGGCCAGGCGGGTGAACAGGCGCCGCTGGTGCCGCTGGTAGTCGAGCAGCACTTCTTCCTCCGTGTGCGAGGAAGCGTTGAACTGGCGGCGTTCGGTGGCGTACTGGATGGCGGCTTTCAGCGCGACCTTGGAGGCGGCCACGGCGGCGCCGTCCAGGGATACGCGGCCCTGGACCAGGGTGCCCAGCATGGTGAAGAAGCGCCGGCCGGGGCTGGCGATGGGGGAGGTGTAGGTTCCTTCCGCGTCGACGTTGCCGTACCGGTTCAGGAGGTTGGTCCGGGGGACGCGGACGTTGTCGAAGTGCAGCCGGCCGTTGTCGATGCCGTTCAGGCCGCCCTTGACGCCGTCGTCCTCCCCGCCGATTCCGGGCAGGAATTCCTTGGTGTCCGGATCCCGGAGGTCCACATAGAAGGCGTGGACGCCATGGTTCACGCCGCGGGTGACCAGCTGGGCGAACACGACGGCGCCGAGGCCGTCGTTGGCCGCGTTGCCGATGTAGTCCTTCCAGGCGGCGCGGAACGGGGTGTTGATGATGAACTCTTCGGTGCCGGGATCGTAGGTTGCGGTGGTGGCGATGCTGGCCACATCCGAGCCGTGGCCGGTCTCCGTCATGGCGAAGCAACCGGGAATTTCCAGGCTCATGATTCCGGGCAGCCACTTGGTGTGGTGTTCTGCGGTCCCCAGGTGCATCACGGCGGATCCGAAGAGTCCCCACTGGACACCGGCCTTGATCTGCAGGGACGGGTCCGCCACCACCAGTTCCTCGAAGCCGGCGATGTTGCCGCCATGGTCGTCGGATCCCCCCAGCTCCGAGGGGAAGGCGCGGTGCACGGCTTCATTGTCCACGAGGTACTTGAGTTGTCCGAAGACGCGGGCGCGGTGTTCGGTGTGCGTCAGGCCCTCGATCTTGTGCAGTTCGGGCCGGCCGGCCAGGTCCCGTGCCTGGAGCCTGACATCGGCCCATTTGCCCAGGAGTTGCCTGCCCAGCGCCTCGATGTCGACGGCGGGCGCAGGGCTTTCGTCCGAGGGCTTGGCGGCGGGGGTTGCGGCGGGGCGGAGGCCCTTGCGCGCGGGGCGGTCCACTACGTCAGTCATGTCACAGTCCTTCTTTGGCGGATAACTTGGTGGTCGGTAAAGCGGGGGTGAGTTCGGGGACGATGCCCACGCACAGCCATGCCGTGATCTGGCGGGCCATGGTCTCCTGGTCTGGTTTGGTGGGGGAGCCCGGGGTGCTGAGCCATTGTTCGCCGGCGTTCCGGACCAGGCCGATCGCCGCCTTGGGCCAGTAACCGATGACGGTTTCCTTGACGTCCGCCAGGTGTGACCGCATGGGAGTGGCGATCATGTCCGCGATGGCGTCGAAGAAGGGCCCCAGCGGTCCACCTGCTGCGGCGGGGTGCGGAGGGTTGGCGGCATCAGCCGGGGCATAGCTGGTGACGAAGGTATAGACGTTGGGGCTGGTAGCGGCCATCTGGAGATAAGCCGAGACCATCGCGAGCAGGCCCTCCCGGGGCGTGAGTGCACTTTGCGCGGCCTCCTGGATGCGGTGCTGCATCTGGCTGAGGACTACCTCGCCCACGGCCTGCTGCAGCCCGGCCTTGTCCCCGAAGTACCTGTAGAAGACGGACTTCGATGTCCCGGCTGCCGTGGCGATGTCCTCCATTGAGGCATCACTGCCGAGGGCATGCACCGCGCGCCGGGCCTGCTTGATAAGTTCCCTGCGCCGCTCCTCCCGGTGGCTCTGCCAGCGCGACGAACGCCCGTCGGGGCTGGCCAGCGACGGCAGTTCGATGGTCAAGGGGGAGTGCGTGTCCTGGAGGTTCACGATACCCAGCGTATCAGGTACGCTGGGTATCGGTAACCACTTGTGACCAGAGGAGCCCTCCATGTCCACAGAAGGACAGTCCATCCCCGCACGCGGATCCGCGCTGCCTGCCGTTCCGGCAACGCGCAGGGCGGTGATCGTTGGCGGCAACAGGATCCCGTTTGCCCGCGCAGGCGGAGCCTACGCGAAGTCATCCAACCAGGACATGCTGACGGCGGCCCTCGACGGCCTGATCGCGCGGTTCGGGCTCCAGGACGAACGGATCGGGCAGGTGGCGGCGGGCGCGGTCCTGAAGCACTCCCGTGACTTCAACCTCACCCGGGAGGCAGTGCTGGGATCGGCACTCTCGGCGGAAACGCCCGTGTACGACCTCCAGCAGGCGTGTGCCACGGGCCTGGAGACCGTGGTGGGCCTGGCGAACAAGATCAAGCTCGGGCAAATCGATTCGGCCATCGCCGGCGGCGTGGATTCTGCCTCCGACGCACCCGTGGTGGTCAGTGAAGGGCTCCGCGAGGTTGTACTGGACCTTCACCGGGCCAAAACCCTTCCCCAGCGGCTCCAGATCCTCAGCCGGCTCCGTCCCAAGGACCTGGCGCCTTTGGCCCCGGGCACAGCGGAGCCGCGTACCGGCCTGTCCATGGGCGAGCACCAGGCCCTGACCACCGCGCAGTGGAAGATCTCCCGGGAAGCGCAGGACGAGCTGGCACTGAACAGCCACCACAACCTGGCCGCCGCGTACGACTCCGGGTTCTTTGACGACCTGATGACCCCGTACCGGGGACTGACGCGTGACGGGAACCTGCGGGCGGACACGTCGCTGGAGAAACTGGCATCCCTCAAGCCGGTCTTCGGCCGCAGCCTTGGCGCCGATGCCACCATGACGGCGGGCAATTCCACCCCGCTGACAGACGGTGCGTCCACGGTGCTGCTGGCGTCGGATGAATGGGCAGATGCCCGCGACCTGCCCAAGCTGGCAGCCGTGGTCGACGCCGAGGCTGCCGCCGTCGATTTCGTCCACGGCAAGGACGGGCTGCTGATGGCGCCCGTATTCGCAGTGCCCAGGCTCCTGGCCCGGCAGGGGCTGACGCTGGCCGACTTCGATTTCTTCGAGATCCATGAGGCGTTTGCCGCAACAGTGCTCAGCACGCTGGCAGCATGGGAGGACGACGAGTTCGGACGCACGCGCCTGGGCCTCGACGGTGCGTTCGGCAGCGTCGACCGTTCCCGCCTCAACGTCAACGGGTCCTCGCTCGCAGCAGGCCACCCATTTGCCGCCACCGGTGGCCGCATCGTCGGCACGCTGGCCAAGATGCTCCATGCCAAGTCTGCTGCCACCGGGAAGCCGGCCCGGGGCCTGGTCTCCGTGTGCGCGGCCGGCGGCCAGGGCGTCGTCGCCATCCTGGAATCTCTGTAGGGGGCGGCCATGGCAGATACATACACCCAACTGGTCAACAGCAGCATGGGCCGCAGCCTGGCAAAGAAACTCGGCCTTCCGCAACCTGCGGTGCTGCGCCGGTACCAGCCCGGCCAGCCATTGGTCACCGGACCGGTCGTGGTCCTGGGAAACACTCCGGGGGCGGACAAGCTCGCCGCGGAGCTGCTGTCCTGGGACCTCGACATCCGGAGGCATGCTGTACCCGCCGAAAAGCTGGGCGCCATCATCCTGGTCCTGGACGAGCTGGAGCACCCGGCGGACCTTGAAAAGCCTGTGCTGGCGGCGGCAGGCTCCCTCCGTGACCTGCGCGCCGGCGGGCGGGTCATCACGCTTTCGCGCCCGGCGTCGGAAGCGTCCGCACCCGAAGCTGCGGCAGCCCGGCAGGGGGTGGATGGCTTCCTGCGGTCCCTGGCCAAGGAACTGCGGGCCGGCGCAACCGGCAACGGCGTGGTTCTGGCCGATGGCACCACCGCCACCAGTTCCAGTGCCCTGGGCGCCCTGCGGTTCTTCCTCTCCGGCCGGTCGGCATTCGTGGACGGACAGTTCCTGACCGTCTCCTCGGAGGACGGCAGCCTGCCCGCTGATCCGGAACGGCCTTTGGCAGGCAAGGTCGCCGTCGTCACCGGAGCCGCCCGGGGCATCGGAGCCCAGATTGCCAGGACGCTGCACCGCGATGGCGCCACCCTGGTCCTGGTTGATATTCCTGCCGCAGGGGACCAACTGGCCGCGGTGGCCAACGAGGTGCGGGCCACGGCGCTCCAGCTGGACATCACCGGTGCCGACGCCGGCCAGCGGATCATCGACCACGCCGTTCAACGGCACGGGCGGCTGGACATCGTGGTGCACAACGCAGGCGTTACGCGGGACAAGCTGTTGGTCAACATGGACCAGGCCCGGTGGAACCCGGTAATCAACATCAACATCGCCGCGCAGCTCCGTATCAACGAAGCCCTGCTGGCCTCCGAACACTTCCGGCAGTCACCGCGCATTGTTTCAGTGGCCTCCACCAGCGGCATCGCCGGAAACCGGGGACAAACCAACTACGCCGCGTCCAAGGGAGGGGTCATGGGGATGGTGCGGGCCACAGCCCCGCTGCTCGCGTCCCGCGGCGGCACCATCAATGCCGTGGCTCCCGGCTTCATCGAAACGGAAATGACGGCCCGCATTCCCTTCGCCGTCCGGGAGGTGGCGCGCCGGCTGAACTCGCTGCAGCAGGGCGGACTGCCGTCCGACGTCGCCGAGACCATCGCATTCCTGGCCAGCGATGCCGCGGGCGGGATCAACGGGGAGGTGCTGCGGGTATGCGGGCAAAACCTGGTGGGGGCATGACGGTCCAGCAACCGGTGGTCCTGGCCGAAATGCCCTCGCTGTCCAAGCTTTATGTCAACGCCGCCGCGCAGGCCGCAAGGCGCAGGCTCCTGGGAACGCATGACTCCGTAGTCCTCCCGGCGGAGAGCCACGAAGTCAAGGGCGTCACGGTCGGGGTGGAAAACCTTACGGCCTACCAGCACCTGATCGGCGAGACGGCCAGTGACGTCCTGCCCGCCGGCTTCATCCACGCCATCGCCTTCCCTTTGGCCATGAGCGTCATGAACCGGGACGACTTCCCGTTGCCCCTGCTGGGGATGATCCACCTGCGCAACAGCGTTGAGCAAAGATCACCGCTGTTGTTCACCGACATCCTTGACATGGCCGCCCGGGTGGAAAACCTCCGCGGCCACCGTGCAGGGACACAGGTGGACGTCGTGGCGGAAGTGCGGCGCGCCGGCTCCGGCGAGGTCCATTGGCGCGGAGTTTCGACATACCTGGCCAAGGGCGTCTTCCTGCCGGGGATCGACAAACCCACAGCCATCCCTCCCAGGCCTGACTTCACGGCACCGGACCCCACGGCGCTGTGGCTGCTGGGCGTGGATACGGGCCGTGCCTATGCGGCTGTTTCGGGGGACTTCAACCCCATCCACCTCAGCGTGCTCTCGGCCAAGGCCCTCGGTATGCGGCGATCGATAGCGCACGGCATGTACCTCGCGTCCCGCGCGCTCGCAGATGTGGGGCCCGCCCGGGGTGACTCGTTCACGTGGGACGTGGAATTCGAAGCCCCGGTCTTCCTGCCATCCCGGGTGGCCCTGGAGATCGGCACCGAACAGACAGGTTCCGGGGCATGGAAACAGTCCAGCTTCGTCGCCTGGAGTCCACGCTCCGGGCGGCGCCATTTCAGCGGGACGGTTTCGGCACTGTAGGGACTAGGTGTACTCAGTCAGTAGGTTGGTTGCACCTGCTGATGGGTGGTTTGCCTCCGAGGCTGCCGTGGGGCCGGTGGTTGTTGTAGAAGTCTAGCCATGGCTGCAGGGCGTCTGTGCGGGCTTGGTTGGAGGTGAAGGGTTGTCGGTAGGCCCAGCCTTCTTGGAGGGTGCGGTTGAAGCGTTCTGCTTTGCCGTTCTGCCAGGGATGGCGGGGTTTGATCAGGATGTGTTTGGCGCCCAGTGCAGCCAGTGCGTCCTGGAAATCTTTCGATATCCGGTAGGCGAACGCGTTGTCGGTCATGACCCGCTTCACGGGTGCGCCGTTGGCTGCCATGGCGGTTGCGGCCCGGGTGAGGAACCCGGCGCAGGTGGGGCCTTTTTCGTCGGGCAGGACTTCGGCGTAGGCCAGACGGGTGTGGTCATCGACGGCGACGTGGATGTAGTCAAAACCGACCCGATTATGGCCTGTGGAGTGGTTGCGGGCGGATTGATTGGGGTCGGCCCGCCAACCTCCGCCGTCGGGAATCCGCCCTAGTTTCTTGACGTCGATATGGATCATGTCGCCTGGAGCGTCGCGTTCGTAGCGGCGGTCGGTGGCACGGGATGCCCGGATCCGTTCCCCGGTCACCGGGTCCAGGTCCCACAGCTTCGGCATACCCGCGCGGGCCAGGATCCGGGAGACCGTCCGGGCGCTGGTACCGCAGCGCAAGGCCAGGCCCGCTGGCCCTTCGCGGTGTTCAACGCGCTGGATCAGAACATCGGCAACAACTTCCGCGGAGGTCGCGTGCGGGCACGACCTTGGGCGGGAGCTGCGGTCCTCGAGGCCGGCCCAGCCGTGCGTCCTGTACCTGCTGATCCAGCGGTGGGCGCAGGTCCGCGAGACACCCATCTCTTTGGCCACATGGGCCACGGGACGGCCGGCGAGGACGCGCTCGATAAGGATCCGCCTACCGTTCGGTGTCAGGCGGGCATTACGGTGGGACATGAAGACCTCTTAGTCGTTGGCTGTGTGTGGTAACCACCAACCTAAGAGGTCTTCACCTATTCACGATGTAACCAACGTCCTGACTCAGTACAACTAGGCCCGCTATTTCCGGCCAGGTCCTGCCTGGTCCTCCCGCCGGATGGCCCGCAGGATCCGGTGGAGGCTGAGGAGGACCGATTCTGAGGCAGGGACCGCTCCCTGTTCTGCCGGCCTGTGGGCGGTGGCAGCCATGCAGGCTTCCACCGCCGCGCTGGCAGCGTCGTAGCGGTCCTTCCACTCCTGGACGTCACCATCGGAGTCTGTGGACACCAGTTCCCCGGTGGCGGTGATGGCGTCTGCCAGCGGTTCATTGTCATGCAGCGGAATCTCGTAGGGCACATCGTCCTCCCAGATCACATCGGACAGCACATCCGTCATGTCCTGGATGTGGAAGGTGACCCGTTCGAGGTTCCGCAGGTCCCGGTAGTCGCGGTCCATGTCCCGCGGGTGCAGCTTCCGCCGGGGATTGGCGCGCCGGCTGGCGTCCGCTTCCTTGACCAAATGACGCACTGAACGTGCCGCTTCCGCCAGTTCGTCCGACCTGCGCGACCAGTCCTCGTGCTCAGGGGGCCATTTTTCCTTCAGGGCCGCGCCCATGTCCGTCAGCTGCCGGCCAAGGGCGAGCCGCAGGTCGGCAAGGCTGGATGCGGCGGCGTTGAGGTGCAGCGGAGGAAAGATCAGGAAATTCACCGCGATCCCGACCACCACGCCCGCCGCCATTTGCACAAGGTAGCCGTAGGAGAAATCTTCGGCATTGCTGCCGCCCACCAGCAGGACCAGGAGCGCCGCCGTGGGAATCCAGTCACTGCCTGAGCCGATGCCCGGCAAGCCGCCCAGCAGGACGCCGACCCCCATGAACACGGCGACCGTCAGCGGCGAGGGTTCGCCGATGCTTACCAGGACGAAGGCAAGACCGATTCCCATCGCCAGGCCCGCCAGGGCCTGCGCCCCCTGCTTCATGGACCCGGCGACATTGCGGTACATGGCCACCAGGGCGCCCAGCGGTGCGTAGTACGCGTAGTGCGAGGCGGCGCCAGGCATGAGGGGCGCGATGGCGAATGCCAGCCCCGCGGCTATGGCAGCCTTCCCTGCCAGTTGCAGCCGCTGTGCGGCGAAGGCAGCAGAGAGCCCCGCCACTGATTGTCTAAGAAGTTGGGTCCCCCGAGCCCACCGTGTGTCCGGCCGTGCCTGAGTATTGCCCATCCGGACAACAGTAGGGCCGGGGGTGCCTCAGGACAAACCTGCTGCTGAGCGCCTTACCTCAGCGGCCAGCCTGTGGGCGCGGCCCGGTGTGCGGCCCTCTTCCGCGCGCCGGGGGATGTAGCCGAAGCCCAGCCCGTACGGGGGATCGGCGAAGCCCAAGGCAGCGTTCGCTCCCTCGTGGCCGAAGGCCCGGTGGCTCCCGAAGTTCCGCGAGGGGTGGGGTTTCATGAACACGACGGCGAAGGCATTGTCCAGGCCGGAGGACCGGTCCAGGCCCCAGACCTGTTCCCTCGTCATGGCCGTGATGATCCCGCCGGAGAGGAACGGCCCTGCGCCTCCGACACCGGTGGTGGCCGCTGCGTACAGGCGCGCCAGCCCCTCGGCGGAGCCCACTCCAGCCGCGGCGGACATGCCCGCGGAACGCACGGAGCGGATATTGGGCAGTTCCATGATGGTACTCACCGGGGCGTTGCTGTTCAGGCCGTCGAGGCTAAGCGGATCCAGCCACGCTTCGGCCGGGTCTGCTTCATACAGCACGTCCCGGTACCTGTCCTCCTGGCAGTCCGGCAGGCCCAGAAAGAAATCCACCGCCTGCGGCTTCCGGATTCTCCGTTCGTAGATGTCCTGCAGGGCCTCGCCCGTGGTCCGCCGGCACAGCTCTTCCATCAGGATGCCAATGGTGAGGGCATGGTAGCCGAACTGGCGGCCGGGCTCCCAGGCGGGAGCCGCAGCGGCCAGCCGGGCGGCGCCCCCGGAGGCGGTGAACTCGTCCAGGGCAAAACCGCCCTCGACCCCCAACAGCCCCGCCTGGTGCGACAACGCCTCCCGGACGAGCAACCGGTCCTTGCCGTGGACCGCAAACTCCGGCCAGTAATGGGCCATGGTCCGGTCAAGGTCCAGGACACCGTCCTGGACCAGCAGGGCGATGACCAGTGCGGCGACGCCTTTGGAGCAGGAGTAGGCGCCGGTCAACGTATCAGGGGCCATATCCGGGCCGCCGGTCAGGCGGACCACCTGCACCCCGTTCCGGTAGGCGGCCAACTGCGCGCTGTAGCGGGAGTCCTCCGCGAGGAAGGACTCAAACAGCGCCAGGACACCCTCGTACCCCGGCGCCACGAAACCCAGAGAAGTCTGCATGCCTTCCAGTGTAAGAGGAAAGCGATTTCCGTCCGCGGATAGGTCAGCGGGAGGCGCCGTGTCCGGTGGCGACTTCCTCCCCGGGGCGCACAGGCCCCGGTGGGGTGCCGTCGCCAAACGGGCGTCCACCCAGCGCCTCCCGGCCGTGTTCCGTCAACCAACCGGCAAGATCCGGGCCGGCAGGAACAATCCCAGTGGGATTGATGTCCTCATGGACGATGTAGTAATGCCGCTTGATCTGCACGAAGTCGATGGTGTCCCCGAACCCCGGCGTCTGGAACAGGTCCCGCGCATACCCCCACAGGTTGGGCATTTCGCTCAGCTTTTGCCGGTTGCATTTGAAATGCCCGTGGTAGACGGGATCGAACCTGGCCAAAGTGGTGAACAGCCTTACATCTGCCTCGGTAATGGTTTCACCCACCAGGTAGCGCTGCCGCGAGAGGCGGTCCTCGAGCCAGTCCAGCGCTGTCCACAAACGCTGGTACGCCGAGTCGTAGGCCTCCTGTGATCCGGCGAAGCCGCAGCGGTAGACGCCGTTGTTGACCTCGGTGAAGACGCGCCTGTTTACTTGGTCGATCTCTTCGCGGAGATGCGCGGGGTAGAGCTGTGGGGCGCCCGGGCGGTGGAACTCTGTCCACTCGGTCGAGAAATCAAGGGTGATCTGCGGGAAATTGTTGGTCACCACTTCACCGCTGCGCACGTCGACGATGGCGGGAACGGTGATTCCGCGGGGATAGCCGGGGAACCGCTTGAAGTAGGCGTCCTGCAGGCGCTCGATTCCCAGGACCGGATCCACTCCACCCGGGTCCAGGTCGAAGGTCCAGGAACGTGCATCGTGGGTGGGTCCAGGCTGGCCAAGGGAAATGGCCTCCTCCAGCCCCAACAGCCTGCGGACGATGACGGTGCGGTTGGCCCATGGACAGGCCCTTGCGGCAATGAGGCGGTAGCGCCCGGCTTCCACCGGCCAGCCCGGTTCACCGTTGCTGCCGGGCGTGGCATTCCTGGTGATGCGGTCCTCAATGTAGTTGGTGTCCCGGGTGAATTCCGCCCCGCCTGTCACGTAGGCTCCGCGGGTGCTGTGCGCGTCGGCGGTGTCTGCTGGTGTGCTTTCCGTTTCCTGGCTCATGACACCAGCCTATGCGCCGGCTTCACGCCCTACGCGCCCTGCCGGAGGATTTCCACTATGGGCTGCCACGCCACCAGCCAGGAACCGGCCACGAGGAGCGTGAACAGGGCAATCCAGATGCCGGACGGAACGGAGGTGGCCCGGTACAGGAGGTACGCGTCCGAGGTGTTGAGACGGTCGCGATGGCGGAGGTGCACCTGGGTGAGCTTGACCAGGTCCCGGACGGCGGCCACGAGGAGTGCCAGGCCGAAGATGACGGCGGCATGGCCGACGGCGGTGGGCGGCGCGAGGAAGGTGAGGGCACCGGTCGTGACGATCGCGGCCCCCGTGATCGCGAAACCTGCAAGGTTGCGAAGGAAGAGGAGCGAGGCAGTCAACACCAATGCGCTGGCTGCCACGGCGGCCGGTCCCCATCCGTTGAGCCCGGACCAAACAAATGCGGCTCCCGCCAGCGCTGGTACCGGATATCCCCAAAAGCAGGACCAGGCAGCGGCCAGCCTGCTCCTGCTGTACGCAGTGGTGGTTCCGGAGTGGTCAAGGCGAAGACGGATGCCGGAGAGCCGCTGGCCTGACGTAAGGGCAGCGAATGCGTGGCCCAGTTCGTGGGTGGCGGTGGCCAGGAGGCCGAAATATCGCCAGCTGCGCCTGGGGATGGACAGCACGACGGCGGCTGCCAGCGACAGCAGCAGCTCAGCCCATGTGATGTTGGGTACGTTCGTGTGGGTGAATGCCGCGCTGAAGGTGTTCCAGAAACTGGCAGGGCTGTCCAATAGTGCCTCCTGGCTGCCGTGTCGCCGTCGTAAGTCCTGCGCCCCACGCTACGCACCCAAGCTGGACGCGGGCAGGAACCTGCCATTGCTTAAAGCCGAAAGGCACGCCTGGTGCGGCGTGCCCTTCTTGCGGGGCCGGGCGTTGCTGCCCCGGTAAAACCTTCTGACTAACCTTCGCACTCCGTGCAGTAGCTGTGTCCGTCTTTTTGCCGGGCGATCTGGGACCGGTGGCGGACCAGGAAGCAGGAGTAGCAGGTGAATTCGTCCTCAGCCTGGGGGATGACCTGGACTACGAGTTCCTCAGCGACGAATTCGCCGCCAGGAACTCCGGCGCCGTCCAGCCCGTCAGCCTCGTCCAACTCCTGCACAACGCTGCGGGCGTCCGGAGCATTCGCTGACTGGAGCTGCTCGAGTGAGTTGTCCTGCGATTCCTTGACGTCGGAACGCAGTTCATCGTAATCGGTTGCCACTTTGGGTGCTTCTCTTTTCTTAGTTGGGCTGTCGGGTATGAAACGTACAGCATGAACCCGGTATTCCCCAACAGGAAGCGTAGATCCGTTGCCGGTTGGGTACAGGTTCATAGGAGCGGCCGCGGGTACTCAAACCGGCATCCGGCTGCGTGGGCAGGGGAGGGACGGCCATGCGTTTCCCTCCCCGGGACGGAAGGGGCAGTTCTTGGAGCAACTCACTGCAGAGCTTGGCGGTGCCGGACAAATCGGTGTGGGGGTAGGCCCGGTGCTGGAGAAGTTCGACGCCGTGTCCCGGATTGCGGTCCTGCGCGGAGGCGGCCTGGGGGATCTGATGTTCGCGATTCCCGCGATGGCTGCGTTAAAGGCGGCCTACCCTGCAGCACACCTGACACTGCTGGGCACCCCAATCCATGAGGCGGTTCTCGGGGCGGTGGAAAGCCCCGTCGATGAGGTGGTTGTCCTGCCCTTTGCCGAAGGAGTCCGGCCCGGGGAGGAAGATGCCGGCGAGCTGGACCGGTTCTTTGCCGGCATGCGCGGGCGCGCCTTCGATCTGGCTGTCCAGCTCCATGGGGGCGGACGGTTCTCGAATCCCTTCCTGCTGCGGCTGGGAGCCAGCCATACTGTAGGAACGCGGACGGCCGACGCCGCCCTGCTTGAGCGCAGCGTCCCCTACCTCTACTACCAGCACGAACCCGTCCGGGCCCTGGAAGTGGCCGGTTTCGCGGGCGCGTTCCCCGTCGACCTTGAAGCCCGCCTGGCCCCCGCCGGGCAGGCATCCTTCCCGCTGCGCCCCGGCGACGGCGCCCAGCCACTCGTGGTGATCCATCCGGGCGCCACCGATCCCCGCCGTCGTTGGCCTGCCGCAAAGTTTGCTGAGCTTGCTGCCGCCTGTGCAGCCGATGGTTCGCGGGTCGTCCTTATCGGGGACGGCAGCGAACAGGGCCTGGCGGCGGAGATTGCGGACAGTGCCGTTTCAACAGCGGTCAGTTCCCTGGCCGGCGCCCTGGATATGGCAGGGCTTGTGGCGTTGCTGGCGGCCGCCGACGTCGTGGTGGCAAACGACAGCGGGCCCAGGCACCTTGCACAGGCGCTGGGCGTGCCCACAGTCGGCATTTTCTGGGTGGGCAACGTGATCAATGCCGGAGCTCTGGGGCGGAGCCTCCACCGTGTCCACGCCTCATGGGTGACGGCTTGTCCAACGTGTGGTGTCGATGTCACCCAGGTCGGCTGGACCGCAGCGCGGTGTGTCCACGACGACTCACTGGTGGCCGGAGTTGCCGTCAGCGACGTCTATGGGGACGTCTGGAGCCTCACGGCCGGCAAGTTCGCAAAGCAGGATGCATGACGGGCATGGATGCACCACACGAAGCCGTTGTTCAAGAGCCGGCAGACGGAAGGCCGGAGCTCCTGGTCCTGCGCGCTTTGAAGCTCGGAGACCTGCTGGTGGCCGTGCCGGCGTTGAAAGGCCTCCGGCAGGCCTTTCCCGGGCACCGCCTCCGGTACGCTGCGCAGGGGTGGTTGTCCGAGGCCCTGGGCCTGGTGGGCGGCTATGTACTGCTGCCCACGCACGGGCTGGACGAGCCGCTGCCGCTGCCACCGGGCGTGGTGGACGTAGCCGTCAACCTTCACGGCAGCGGCCCGGAGAGCCAGGGGCGGATAGAGGCGCTGAAGGCCCGGCGGACCCTGGGACATCGAAGTGCGCACCGGAACGGGCCGCCCTGGCGGCCGGAACTGCACGAACGCGAACGCTGGGTGCGCCTCCTTGAATGGCATGGGATAGACGCCGATCCATTGGACGTGCAGTTGGACACGCCCCAGGTCCCCAGTCCGGTCCCCGGTGCCACTGTCCTGCACGTTGGGGCAGCGTACGGCAGCAGGCTTTGGCCTGCGGAGCGGTTTGCGGCGGTGGCGACCGCACTGACGGAAGCCGGACACCGGGTAGTCTTCACCGGCGGCAGTTCCGAGAGAGACCGGGCCGAGGAAGTGTGCCGCCTCGCAGGAATCCCTGGTACCGCTGTCCTGGCCGGGGTGTTGGGCCTGGGGGAGTTCGCTGCGACCATTGCTGCTGCCCGCCTGGTGGTTTCTGCCGACACCGGTGCCGCGCATCTGGCATCAGCGTACGGCACACCGTCCGTGGTGCTCTTTGGGCCGGCCCCACCGGAGATTTGGGGGCCGCCACCGGGACCCCATATCGTCCTCACCCGGGCCGAACTGCGGCGCGGGGACACTTTCGCGGCGCGGCCGGATCCAGCCCTCCTGGCTGTCCAGGCCTCCGATGTCATGGCGGCTGTCAAAGCACTGGGCTTGGTCTGAAACACTGTGGGTTTAAGCGTCCGCCATGTGGGTCCGCAAGGGGGTGGAACGAGCCCAACGAGCCTAAAATTCTGTGTATGAGCACTGAGCTGGAAATCGCTTTGGTGTTGGGAGCGGCGCTCCTCTGGATTGCCCTAACGCTGACCATCCTGTCCGCCATCGACCGGCCGGAAAGAAAGGCGCGGCGGCAGGAACGCCGCAACGTCAGGGCCGATAAGCACCGGATTGAGTACCGTCCGGCGGCAGCGGCGGCCCATAGCCCCGGACGTAACCGGCACCCACGGACCCGGCGGCTTCATCCACACTGACATCGGCGGCGCTCCGGAGGTGGAAAGGCGGGGAGCACCCGGGCCGAACGCGGCTCCCGGCGCTCGCCGTCGTGCGCTCATGGCAGTGACGGGCAGGGCAGTGAACCACGCTGCACGCCCCGGCGCTCTCTTCGCGAGGTCTTGACGGGCCTGGCCGGATCCCCGACACTTTCCCGATGGGAGTAAGCGAAGAGTTGCGGGCGCTTGGCGACGTGGTGGACAGGCTTGCCGCGAAGTTTCCAGCCCTGTCCAGGGAATACATCGAAGATGTGGTGCAGCAGGAGCACAGCCTCCTGGATACGGGCAGGGTCCGCGCCTTCGTGCCGGTCCTGGTTGAGCATGCAGCCAGGGACAGGCTGGCACGGTAGGGCGTCAGGGGGCCGGTGCGACGTCGATCAGCACTTTTCCGACTGTCTCCTGTTCCACGGCGTCATGGGCTGCCGGGGTCTGGTCGAGCGGGAACCGTGTCAGGGGCAGTCCGTACTCTTCCCCCACCCGCAGCGCGCCTGCCGCCAGGGCCTCGCCGACGGCGGCAACGGCTTGACGTTTCTGCTCGTCGGTGACGGTGTAGGTGAGGATGAACTGGTAGCGGACGTTCCTTGCCATGCTTTCGCGGATTGGAACAGTGAGTGATTCTCCGGGGTTCGCCGCGTAAATGGAGATCGTTCCGCCCGGTTTGATGACGTCCAGGTCCGTTGTGATGTTCGCGGGTGCATTGACGTCCACGATCATGTCGACGCCGTTTGCGGCCACCTGGTGGACGGCGCCAACGACGTCCCCGGTCCGGTAGTTGATGATGGTGCCGGCACCGGCACGGCGGGCAAGTTCAGCCTTTTGCTCCCCGCTGACGGTAGTGATCACGGTGGCCCCGGCCCAGCGCGCGAGTTGGATGGCCGCGTGGCCTACGGCTCCGGCCCCTCCCGTGACCAGGACGGTTCGTCCTGCGAGGGCACCGGCTGAGAGCCTCGCCGGGCCGTCCTCGTTCGATGTCAGGGCCCGGTGCGCCGTCAACGCCGGGATTCCCAACGAAGCGCCGGTATCGAAGGATTCGGTATCGGGAAGGGGCACTGCTTTATTGCCGGGCACCACAACGTATTCCTGGGCTGTGCCTTCATTGCTGCCCCAGGCGACGTCCCACAGCCAGACTCGGCCGCCCACGGAAAGGCCGGTCACCCCGGGACCCAGCGCATCGATGACTCCGGCTCCGTCCTGGTTTGGAACTTTGGGGCATCCAGCTTCTTGCTTGCGTTCCCGGACCGCGACTTCCAGTCGGTGGGGTTGACGCCGGACACCACCACCCGGACGCGGACTTTTCCGGGCCCCGGGACCGGCAGTGGCCTGTCCCGTAGCTTCAGCACGGATGAGGGCCCTGTTTCTTCGTAACTGATTGCCTTCACATCTACTCCCAACCCGGTTGCCGCTGCCCTTAATGCCCCAACCTACCGAACGTGCCGGGCGCGCATGAAAAAAGCGCACCCCGTTCGCTGAGTGCGCTTTTTCCATGACTGCCTGTCAGTGCTTGAAGGCGTCCTTGACCTTTTCGCCGGCCTGCTTCAGATCACCTTTTGCCTGATCTGCCTGGCCTTCGGCCCGCAGGCTTTCATCGCCCGTGGCAGCTCCGGCTGCTTCCTTGCCCTTACCGCCGGCCTTTTCAGCGGCGTTCTCAATCTTGTCGCCCAGTCCCATGGTGTTTCCTCCTCTGGTTGGCAGCCGTTCGCATTCGGCTGTGAATATCATAAGCATGCTTAGGAACCATTTTTCAAGTCCCCGGCCTACTCACTGTCCGCCTAGAACCTGGAGGTGCCACGAAGCGGCCGGGGCCGGCCGTCCGGATCGACGACCAGCCGGTAGATCGGATCAGCCCAGATACGGTGGATGGCCCGGACCGGTTCGGGGGAGTGGTGCCGCACCTGGCCTGGCGGCCGCGGCCCTGATCGGCCGGTCCCGTGCCACTTTTCCAGGGCGCCGGCCATCCTGTTCCAAAGATCAATTTCCCCGCCGCCGGTGGTCAGGAGGGGGTCGTCCTGGTCCATGCCCAGATGTTCCGCCCAGAGCTGGAGCCGCAACTTCCGCGGGAGTGGCTGGGGCGTTCGGCCACCGGCGCTGCCACCGGCGTCAGCCGCAGCGGCGGTGTCGATCACTGCGCAGGTGAGCTCGCTGTCGGTGGTCCAGGACCGGCGGTTGAAGTTGTCAGATCCGCAGGTGAACCACGTGTCGTCGATGATGCAGATCTTCGCGTGGACGTAGATCGGTGTCCCGTCATTATTCTCCAGGTCGAATACCCCCACCCGGTCGGGTGCCGCCCGGCGAAGCATGCTGATGGCACGCTGTTGCCCCAAACGCCGGGGCGGGCCGCCAAGGAAACCGTCAGAGTCGGGATAGCGCGGCACCACGATGATGACCTGCAGCGCTTGGTTGCGCTCCAGCGCCTCTGCGATGCCCGCGGCGACCTCTGTTGACCACAGGTACTGGTCTTCGATGTAGATGAGCGAACGCGCCTGGGCGAAAGCCTTTGCATAGGCCCGCGCGATGCTCCGCTCTCCGTGAGGCGCGAACGGGAAAGGTGGGTGCTTCACGCCGTAGGTGCGGAGCAGCTGCACGGCGTGCGCTCCGGCATCCGGCGGGGGCGGAGCGGCTTCCGGCAATGGTCTGGGGTGCCTTGGCATGCGGGCCAGGCGCTGCAGCAGCATCCGGTAAGGGGTGCGGCGGTCCAACGGGTGGGGATCGTTCCAGCGTTCCGCAAAAATAGCCAGCACATCGGCAACCACCGGCCCCCGAAGCTCGAGAGCGGCGTCGTGCCACGGGGGCCTCGGCCCGTAGCGGGAGTCCATCTTCACCGCCTGTGGGTCGCCCAGGTGGGCGGCGTTGTCCCGGCGGCTGTGTGACAGGTCAATCCCGCCCACGAAGGCGACGTCGCGGGAAGGATCGTCACGACGACGGATGACCACCAGTTTCTGGTGGTGCGACCCGAAGACGCGGACCCGCTGGTCCAGCAGCGCCTCGCCGCCGGCGTTATTGATCTGACGGCTGAGGAGTTCGTTGGACCGGCCGCTGATGGGGGCCGATATCCGCTCGCCGTGGGATCTCCAGACGAGGCCCCTGACTTCCACGCCGGACCGGGCCAGTCCCGCGAGCAGCCCGCCGATCGTGGTGCCGCCCGGCTCCAACTGCTCATCGCCGTCGCCGCGCCAGTCGGTGAACCAAACCCGGTCTCCAGCCTTCAAGTCCGAGAGCTCCGCATACAGCCTGGCAAAGTAGGCTTCCCCATGCACCAGGGGCTCCACCAGGTTGCCTTCCGACCAGGACGCCGAGCCTGAGCCGCCCGCGTGGATCCCCGAGGCAGGGTTTCCCCGCTCGGCGCCGCTCAGGAACCACTTGCCAACGGTGCTGTCCACTCGGTGCTCCTTTCGGGGCCCGGAGACCCAGGCCGCTGCGGCTTCCAAACTAGCCTACGGCCGCTCCGGGGTGTCTTTCCCGCGGGGCGGAACCAGCCGGGGACACCGGATTACTCGGGCCGCACGCGGGAATAGGCTTGTCCCGGAACGCTTTCCACCAGAGAAGAACGAGGACACCATGTCGTTGAAGGAACAGTTGAAAGGCGACGTCGTCGTCCACATGAAGGCGGGCAACCGGGTTGCCCTTACGACCGTGCGCAATGTCCTCGGAGAGATCGAAACGCGGGAGAAGTCGGGCAGGACCCCGGTGGAACTCGACGATCTCCAGGTCACCGCGCTGCTGCAGAAGGAGGCCGCCAAGCGCCGGGACACGGCCGCCACCTACTCGGCGGCGGGTCATGACGACCGCGCCCAGGCGGAGATCGCCGAAGCAGAGGTCATTGAGACGTACCTTCCGAAAGCCTTGACCCGGGCGGAAGCCGAAGCGATCGTGGATGAGGTCATTGCGGAACTGGGGGCGGACAGTACTGTGCTGACCATGCGCTCCATGGGTGCCGTCATGAAATCCGTGACGCCCAAAATCGGCGGCCGGTTCGACGGCAAGGCCGTCAGCGAGATAGTAAAGGCACGCCTGGCCTGATTACGCCCGGGAAAGCCGTATCAGCTGCCATTAGGCAGCTGAGCAACGATTTGGCGACAAAAGTCCATAACCTGCGGTCCTGACCTGCGACGCTGAACATACTTGGATGCTTCTATATTCGTCAAGCAGCGGCTGGATTCCATCCGAGGAGTCCCAACGCGCAGGGGAAGGACCGGAACGTGCGCCCAGCACCCCGTGCATCCTGTGGAGCTAGGCTTGGGCTTCGAGCAGTCAAAGGAACTGCGGCCAAACAATAGGGGGACGGGCTTGGGAAGCGGGCAGCATGAAGGCATTGGTTTCCGTGAGGTGAGCAATGGGGACGGTACGGTACCGGCGACCATGACCGCGGCAGCGGCCGAAGAGATCGGGCCTTCGCCCCGGACAAAAAATCCTTTCATCATCATCCTGTGGGCGTTGTCAGGAGTATTGATCCTGGGCGGATTGTTGGCACTTCTGAATGGCTCTTTGGAGGTGAGCATGACCCAGCGGGTCAGTATGGCCGACATCCTCTTCACCTTCGCACCGCAAAGTGTCTTCATCGGCGTCACTACCGTTATCGCACTCATGTTCTGGCACGCTTGGCGGTGGCAACGAGGACAAGGTTAGTGGGGCCTGGCCTCTAGATATCGGCAGGTGATCAAGCAGCCCTGCGCGGGGGAAACCAGGCTCGCATTCCAAAGTATTCAGATCGAACACGGCGAGGGCAGACCGACCACGAGGCGAAGTTCCTTGCTCAATAACAATCCCGAAATGCCAAGAAAAGGGACGAAATCCCTCTTGACTTAAGGTGTTCTACCGATAGGCTTTTATCACTTCGCAGGACAAACCCTTCAAAGGGCTCCGATATAGGTCTCATTTTTTGACGGAGAAGTCTTACGGACAAAAACTCATTGCCATATCGGTGAACAACCCTGGGGGGAATCATGAGAAATGCAATCACGCGCGCCGCTGCCATAGTCACGATTATAGGAGGGTCCGCGTTCTCCGGTATGGCAGTCGCCAGCGCCGCTTCGCCTTCCCCTGATGTGGTAGGGGTTCTCCAAACCGAAAGATTCAGGGCCGAGCGCAATTGTCAGGATCGGTACCAGCAGTTGCTCAACAATTACGCGGTGATCGTCACGCCCTGTACCCATGTGGGCGGTGCCTTCGGAGAGTATTACCTGCAGTTCCGGATGACGTAGCCCGAGGAGGATCCATGGTTGGGGGCCGCCTGCCGCGTGGCTCCCAACTTGGCTTCTGTCAGCCCTTTCCGCGGCTAGGGGAGTGGAGAACTTGGGCCAGTCCGATGTGCGACAAACCCGCGGACAGTCCCAGGTAAACCTAGATTTCTCGTCCATTGGGGGCTAAGATCTATTTACTAAATAGGGGGAGAAATGCTAAGTCGAATTAACCTTTTGCCTGTTTGGGCGAAGATTCTATGTCTTTCCTGCCTTGCATGTGGCGTCATCTTTATTATAGTCACATTGGTGGCGCTTGGTCGCGGTTCGGAGGTTACTGAATTACTTTTTAATCTACTGCTGATCGCCGCTTTCGTTGGGCTTGCAGCTGCGGTCGCTTCGAAGGCTAAGCCGCCGGCTTCAAGTCGAGACGGACACAACTCAGGAAAGCGGCGAGGACCCCTTTTCTTTTAGACCTTTAGCAGATCTAAGAGACTCCCTGCCGCGGGCATCCCGCTGCAGGTAAGGATTCCTGTGCGGCATTTAGGGTTCGATAGATTTGCCGCGTTATGTAGCGCTTGAGGCTTCGGATGATTTCCTTCTTAGTTCTGCCTTGGCTTGTTCGCTTCGTCACGTAACCTCTGGTGGCAGGGTCCCGGTTCATTCTGATGAGGGCGATAGTGTAGATCGCTTTGTTGAGTTGGCGGTCGCCGCTGCGGTTTAGTCGGAATCGTGTGGTGCCGCCTGATGAGGCCGGGACCGGGCAGGTGCCGGCAAGAGCTGCGAATGCGGCTTCGGAGCGCACTCTTCCGGTGTGTGACCAGGCTGTGAGGATGATTGCGGCCAGGACCGGACCAACGCCGTAGACATCGAGGAGACACGGCTGGACTTGCTTCACAAGGATCTCAAGTTCTGCGTGATTCCTGGTCATTTGCTCCTGCAGTGTGAGGATCTGCTTTGCGAGGCGTATTGCTTCGCGGCGGCAGGTTTGGACTCCGAATTCTTCGTCTCTTTCCCGCCATCCTGCGATGGTACGGGTCTGGGTGACGGTCAATGGTTTCCGGGCGTCCATGCCGAGGTCTACGACGCGTAGGAGAGCCGTGAGTGCGTTGATGGCTGCGGTGCGTTCTCGTGCCATGGTGCGGCGTGCGTTGGAGAGGATCCGTAGTGCCATGTGGTTCTGCCCGGACCGGGGTTCTCGGAGGCGGTCCATAGGTATGCTCAGCGTCCCTCGTGCTGCCCGCGCTGCGTCGATGGAATCGGATTTTCCCTGATATCTCCCGAGCCGTTGGTTCGGGACGGGCGCTTCGGTGACTTGAAATCCGGCGTCTGTGGCCTGCTGCCGGAGTTTGGCACCGTACGAACCCGTTCCCTCCATAGAGAGTAGAACCTGTCCAGGAGAAGCTTCGGTGCGGCGCAGGACCCAGGACAGTGCGCGACTGCCTGCGGCTGCGGTGGCCGGGAATGTTTCGTTCGCGACTTCTCCACCGCTGCCGGTTTCGATGATGGCGAATGTATGCGTTTTGGCGTGGGTATCGATGCCGACGACGAAACCGAAGTGCTCTGCCACAATCATCTTTTCCTCCTGAGTTCCGAGAATGGAAACGCGTCGGTGGGTTACGGCGTGGCAGGTCTGTAATGGGCCACACCCGGTGCACGGGTGGGCATGCTTCTAATCAGGCCAGCGCTGTAGACACAACCGATGCTGGGCCCGGCCAGGGCGGACATATCCAAGAAAGCGCACTCCGAAATACTGAGCTCGGAGGCAAACCCATGGGTGAGTCACACCCCAGCCCGGCCACAGCACCAGCCTGCCAGCCGCTCACTGAGCAACCGGGTAAAGACTTACAGCCCATGGGGTTCCAGGCTTTTTGGGCAAGGCCGCCGGGGAAGAGAGTTGTCACGGCGGCCACAGGCTGCGTCTTGTTCGCAAGCTGTTTGTCCGCCTGTGCCGGGACATGGCAAGGAGAGCCGCCCTGTTTTCCTCCCGCCTATGAGGTGAGCCCCGGCGTTGCGGGCCCCGGAGACCCAGTCACCGTCCGCGCAGCCGACGCCGGCTGCAATCCCCGGTACGGAAACAACGCCCGGATTCACATCACCGTCACGGACGCCGCCGGGCAAAACGTCCTGAGTACGACGTCGCCGATGAATGACGCCGGCGGATTCGTTTTCCAGTTTGAAGTCCCTCCGCACGCGGCGCCGGGCGTTGCCACTGTGGAGGCCTACCCGTTCGGCGTGGATTGGTGTGATGACACCGGAACGAATAACCGGGTGCCGCATGCTCAAGGTTTTAGCAGGACCTCGTGCGCGGCTCCCGCGAAACCATTGACAATCGCATCCTGAGCCCTAACCGAATGCCAGGCTCCATAACGGAGGCATTGATCGGATACGCGAAAAAACCCCGGAACATCGATGATGTTCCGGGGTTTTCCCTTTTTGTGCGCGGAGGGGGACTTGAACCCCCACCCCCTTTCGAGGACTAGCACCTCAAGCTAGCGCGTCTGCCATTCCGCCACCCGCGCAGGTGGTATTTCGGAAAGCGGTTCCGCCTTTCAGCGTTTCGCGCCTCTCCGAAGCAGCGAGAAAAACTCTAACACGAACTTTCCGGGAACAACGAATCGGGCCAAGTAGGTAGGCTGAAGGCAGCGATTCAGCTCGTGCCACCCAGTCATTCCCTACCAAGGAGCCACCAATGCCTGACGTCCTGCCCGAGGATGAAGTTGTCCGGATCTGCCAGGAACTCATCCGGATCGACACCTCCAACTACGGCGACGGGTCGGGGCCTGGGGAGCGGGCGGCGGCCGAGTACGCGGCGGGGCTTATCGAGGAAGTGGGCCTGGATGCGGAGATCTTCGAGTCTGCCCCTGGCCGGGCGAACGTTGTCACCAGGATGGCAGGGGAGGACCCCTCGGCCAGTGCGCTGGTGGTACACGGACACCTGGACGTCGTTCCCGCACTCCGGGACCAGTGGTCCGTTGACCCGTTCGGTGCGGAACTGAAGGACGGCCTCATCTGGGGACGCGGCGCCGTCGACATGAAGGACATGGACGCCATGATCCTGTCAGTCCTGCGGGGATTTGCCAGGGAGGGCAGGAAGCCCAAGCGTGACATCATCTTCGCGTTCTTCGCGGATGAGGAAGCCGGCGGGGTTTACGGCGCCCGCTACGCTGTGGACAACCGGCCCGAATTGTTCGAGGGCGCCACGGAGGCCATCTCGGAGGTGGGCGGCTTCTCAGCCACCATCGGCGGGCAGCGCACCTACCTGTTGCAGACCGCGGAGAAAGGCATCTCCTGGCTCCGCCTCGTGGCGCACGGAAGGGCCGGCCACGGTTCCCAGATCAACACGGACAACGCGGTTACCCGGCTTGCCGCCGCTGTGACCAGGATCGGCGAGTACAAGTGGCCCATCGAGCTCACCCCCACCACCAGGCAGTTCCTTGACGGCGTGACGGAACTCACCGGCGTGGAATTCGACGCCGACAATCCGGACCTCCTGCTCGACCAGCTCGGCACGGTGGCAAGATTCGTCGGGGCCACCCTGCAGAACACGACGAACCCCACCCTCCTCAAGGGTGGCTACAAGCACAACGTCATCCCCGAGTCCGCCGAAGCCCTGGTGGACTGCCGCACCCTCCCGGGCCAGGAACAGCAGGTCCTGGAGATCGTGCGCGAACTCGCCGGCAACGGCGTGGACGTCAGCTACGTCCACAACGACGTTTCGCTTGAGGTCCCCTTCGCCGGCAACCTGGTGGACTCCATGATCGACGCGCTCCACAAGGAGGATCCCGGCGCCAAGGTGCTGCCCTACACGCTTTCCGGTGGCACCGACAACAAATCACTCAGCCGCCTGGGCATCACCGGTTACGGTTTCGCGCCCCTCATGCTGCCTGACGAGCTGGACTTCACCGGCATGTTCCACGGGGTGGACGAGCGGGTTCCCGCGGATTCCCTCAAGTTCGGTGCCCGGGTGCTGGACACGCTGCTCACCAACTACTGAGAGGAACCGGCCATGACTCCAGAGGACCTGCTGCCGGATGACCTCCTGGAGCGCATCCGCAGCCGTGCCGCCGGCTATGACCGCGACAACGCCTTCTTCCATGAGGACCTGCAGGAGTTGGCAAAGGCCGGGTACTTGAAGCTGTTCGTACCAGCGTCCGACGGCGGCATGGGGCTGGGGCTCGAAGCGGCGGCGCAGTGCCAGCGCAGGCTGGCAACGGCTGCACCGGCCACCGCGCTGGCCGTCAACATGCACCTGGTCTGGACCGGCGTCGCCCACGTCCTGGCGGCCCGGGGCGACCACTCACTTGCCTTCGTCCTCGAGGAAGCCGCGCAGGGAGAGGTATTCGCCTTCGGCAACTCAGAGGCCGGCAACGACTCGGTCCTGTTCGACTCCCGGACCACGGCGGTGCCGGACGAAGACGGGGGCTACACCTTCACGGGAACCAAGATCTTCACCAGCCTCTCGCCGGCCTGGACCCGCCTGGGCATCTTCGGCAAGGACCCGGACGCGCGGGACGGTGCCGGTGAACTGGTCCATGGGTTCATCACCCGGGAAACTCCCGGCTACCGGATCCTGGACGACTGGGACACCCTGGGCATGCGGGCCAGCCAGTCCGCCACCACGGTCCTGGAAGGCGTGAAAGCTCCAGCCGGCCGCATCTTCCGCAAGCTGCCCGTCGGCCCCAACGCCGACCCGCTGATCTTTGCCATCTTCGCCTGCTTCGAAAGCCTCCTTGCCGCCGTCTATACAGGCCTGGGTGAACGCGCCCTGGCAGTCGGCGTGGAGACCGTGAAGCGGCGCGCCTCCTTGAAGAACGGCGGCCGCAGCTACGCGCAGGACCCTGACATCCGCTGGAAGGTGGCAGAGGCTGCCATGGCCCTGGACAGCCTGTACCCCCAGCTCAAGACCGTCACCGCCGACGTCGACGCCCTGGCTGACCATGGCGCCCAGTGGTTCCCCAAGCTGGTGGGGCTGAAGGTGAACGCCACCGAGACGGCGCGGCGCGTAGTTGACCTCGCCATCCGCGTCAGCGGGGGATCGAGCTACTTCAGGGGCTCCGAACTGGAGCGGCTTTACCGGGACGTGCTGGCCGGGATGTTCCACCCCTCGGACGACGAGTCTGCCCATAACACCGTGGCCAACGCGTGGCTGGGGCCGGTCGAAGACTGAACGGTCCCCTGGACCGTGAGTCGCTAAACGGTCCTTTGGACCTGCATCACCCGGCGCCGCAGCCAGAACCGCCGGCCGCCGCCCACGTAGAGCTTGCTGCGTTCCAGTTCCCACTTGCCGTATTCGGAGTGTTCAACGAGCCGGCGCCGCGCCTCCGGCAAGGAATCATCAGGGCTCACGGTCAGCACGAGGTACTCGTACTGCCGCAAATAATCCCGCTCCCGCTGGACCGAGCTGGTGAGAAATTGTTCCTTCATTTGCTCTCCATTTTCGTCCTTTTCCGGCTAACGTGAAGTCATGAGCATCGATCCGCGTGTCGCGCTTTCGTCCCTGACCACCGCTTTGGAAGAACACCTTATAGCAGCATCGAACCGCCGCGGGGACGGTGATCCCTCCGTTGAGGCAGCGTTTTTCGCAGTTGCCGATGCTTTCGAAGTTTACGAGGACGCCCTTTACGAGGCCTACAACGAAGTAACGCCCCTGCAGGTCTTCGACGACGAGGATGACGAGGACGAAGAAGCCGACGTGGACGAGGATGAGGACCTGGAAATCGTCGAGGAATAGCAGCGCCCCCGGATCAGGGAAATCCGGGAACAAACCCTAGGACACCGCGGAAACATCCTCCAGCGCGCGCGCAATCTGCGGCGGCAGGGGCGCCAGCTGGGCATCGAGGATTTCCTTCAGCTGCACCGGAGTGCGCGCGCCAACGATCGCCGTGGCAACTCCCTGCTGCGCGAGCAGCCAGGACAGCGAGACATCCTGCGGAGTCCGGCCCAGCCCGTTGGCAGCCATGCACACGGCATCCACGATCCGCGACGGCTTGTCCTCCAGATACGGCTCCACGTATGCGGCTTCGCTGACGGAGGCGCCGCGTGAACCGGCGGGAATGCTGCCACGGTACTTTCCGGTGAGTACCCCACGGCCCAGGGGGGCCCAGGCCATCAGGCCGAGCCCGGCATCGTCGGCGGCCGGCATCAGTTCCGCTTCCGCCGTCCGGTCAAGGAACGAGTACTCCGCCTGGACAGCCACCAGCGGCACAACGCTGGTTGCCGCGGCCTTCGCGGCCTGCCAGCCCCTGTAGTTCGAGATTCCCGCGTACCTGGCCCGCCCGGTGCGGACTGCGAATTCCAGCGCCGCGAGGGTTTCGTCGAGGGGAACGTTGCCGTCCCAGGCTTCGGCGAACCAGAGGTCCACATAGTCCGTACCCAGCCTTGCCAGGCTGGCGTCCAGGCCGGTGAGCATCGCATTGCGTGACGTGTCCACCGCGCGCCGGCCATCCGGCGTCGTCATCCCCGCTTTCGTGGAGATGGAAACTTCGGTGCGGGACACCACATCGCCCAGCAGCGATCCAAGGATCGCCTCCGATCCGCCGCCCGCGTATGACGCCGCCGTATCCACGTGCCGGCCGCCTGCCTCGAGGAAGGTGCGCAGCAACTCCGAGGCGTCCTGCTCATCCGTGTCGCCACCCCAGGACCGGGTGCCAAGGGAGAGGGCTGAGACTCGCAATCCACTGTTGCCGACGTAACGCTGCTGCATAGCAGCAAGCTTACGGGCAGGAGCACCGCCGCCATGCCGTAGGGTCTTAGCGTGAACTGGTTTGAAGCGGCCCTGCTGGGCCTAGTGCAGGGACTGACCGAATTTCTACCGATTTCATCAAGCGCGCACCTGCGGATCGTGGGGGAGTTCCTCCCCAACGCGCAGGACCCGGGGGCAGCCTTTACGGCCATCACCCAGCTCGGCACGGAGACCGCCGTCCTGATCTTCTTCTGGCGGGATATTGTCCGCATCGTCAAAGCCTGGGCCGGCTCCCTTTCCGGCAAGGTGCCACGGCAGGACCCTGACGCACGCATGGGCTGGCTGGTGATTCTGGGCAGCCTGCCCATCATCGTGCTGGGGCTGCTCTTCCAGGACCAGATCGAATCCGTGCTCCGCAGCATGTGGATCGTGGCCACCATGCTGATCGTCTTCGGCCTCATCCTCGCCGTGGCGGACGCAACCGGCGCCCAGAAGCGGGACCTGGCCCACCTGACCTACAAGCACGGCATGTTGTACGGATTGGCGCAGGCCCTGGCCCTTATTCCGGGCGTCTCCCGCTCCGGCGGAACCATCACCGCGGGCCTGCTGATGGGCTACACCCGTGAGGCCGCGGCACGGTACTCGTTCCTGCTGGCAATCCCCGCCGTTTTCGGCAGCGGGCTGTACCAGCTGTACAAGGTGGTCACCAAGGAAGGGATCTCCGGACCCTTCGGCCTTCCCGAAACTGCGCTTGCCACCGTCATCGCCCTGGTGGTGGGCTACGTCATCATCGGTTGGTTCCTGAAGTTCGTCTCCACCCGCAGCTACCGGCTCTTTGTCTGGTACCGGATCTTCCTGGGGCTCGCCCTCTACCTCCTCCTCGGTTTCGGCGTCATCAGCGCCTAGGACTAGGCTTGGCATGTGAAATCCTGGACTTCCCGCCCTGTGCCTGCCCTGCCCGGAAACATGCCCGCCATCCGCCTGTTCGACACCGCGGCGGGCCGCGACGTGGCACTGGAACCGGAGGCCCGGCCGTCCATGTACGTCTGCGGCATCACTCCCTACGACGCAACGCACATGGGGCATGCGGCCAGCTACGTGGCTTTTGACCTGCTGAACCGCGCCTGGCGCGATGCAGGCAGCGAAGTCTCCTACGTTCAGAACGTCACGGACGTGGACGATCCCCTGCTGGAACGCGCCACCGCCACCGGCGTCGACTGGCGCGACCTCGCCGCGGAACAGGTGGAACTCTTCCAGACCGACATGGAGGCGCTGAACGTCCTCGCGCCGGACAACTACGTCGGCGCCGTCGAATCGATCGGCCTGATCGTCCCCGAAGTGGAACGGCTGGTCAGCATGGGGCTGGCGTACCGGGTGGCAGGCACCAACGGCGAACCTGACGGGGACGTCTATTACGACGTCGAAGCCGCCGGCAAGCAGGCAACGGCACCTGATGCGTGGGCCCTGGGGTCCATTTCCCACCTGGGTGAAAGCGCCATGCTGGAGCTCTTCGCCGAGCGCGGCGGGGATCCGGGCCGCGCCGGTAAGCGGCAGGCCCTGGACCCGCTGCTCTGGCGGGTGGAACGGGAAGGGGAGCCGAGCTGGCCTGGTGGCAGCCTTGGACCGGGACGGCCGGGCTGGCACATTGAGTGCACCGTGATCGCACAGAAGTACCTCCCCGCGCCCTTCACCGTGCAGGGCGGCGGATCGGACCTGATTTTCCCGCACCACGAAATGGGCGCGGGCCACGCCTACTCACTGGCCGGCGTCCCGCTGGCGAAGCACTACGCCCACGCCGGCATGGTTGGGTTGGACGGCGAGAAGATGAGCAAGTCCAAAGGCAACCTGGTGTTGGTTTCGAAGCTCCGCGCGGCAGGGGAGGATCCGGCAGCCATCCGCCTGGCCATCCTTGCCCACCACTACCGCTCGGATTGGTCCTGGACTGACGAAGGCTTCGCTGCCGCGAAGGCAGACCTGGCGGCCTGGCGGACGGCGCTCGACCACGCCCCGGAGGGCTCGGGCCCGGCACTGCTGGCCGGGATGCGCGAAGCGCTGGCAGCCGACCTGGATGCGCCTGCAGCGGTCGCCGCGGTGTCGCGCTGGGCCCGGGCAGCCAACGACGGCGGTGCTGCCGCCAGCGACGCCGACGCAGCGCTGGTCAAGGACGCGGTTGACGCGCTCCTGGGGGTCCGGCTCTAGGAGTCGATTCACAGCAGCAGACGGGAAGGGCCTGGCGGGATCGCTCCCGGCCGGGCCCTTCCCGTTGAGGCAGTCAGTACGGCCGCATCAAGGCCGGTCCTGGCCCCGGCGCTTAAGGTATCGCTCGAATTCACGGGCGATGGACTCGCCGCTGGCTTCGGGCAGGTCTGCGGTGTCCTTGGCTTCCTCCAATTGCCGGACGTACGCGGCAATTTCAGGATCCTCCGTGGCGAGTTCGTCCACGCCGCGCTCCCACGCGTCAGCTTCCTCCGCCAGCTCGTGCGTGTCCAGCGGCACCTGGAGGAGCTCCTCGATCCGGTGCAGGAGGGCCAGCTGGGCTTTGGGGGAGGGCGCCTGGGCCACATAGTGCGGCACTGCGGCCCACAATGACACGGTGGGGATGCCGGCCAGGAGGGCCACCTCTGACAGGACGCCCACGATCCCAACGGGGCCCTCATACTGTGAGGCTTCCAGGTTCATGCGCTCACGGAGCGGAGCGTCGTCCGAGGATGTGCTCACCGGGATTGGGCGGCTGTGCGGAACGTCGGCCAGGAGCGCCCCCACCAGCACCACGTAATCCACGTTCAGGGCCTCGGCATGGACCAGCAGCTCGGCCGTGTAGGCGCGCCACTTATAGGACGGCTCCGTGCCCTGGACAAAGATGACGTCCACATTGGAGTTGGGGGCACTGGCCTTGTAGATCCGGGTGGAAGGCCACTTGATCTTCCGTTCACCGGCCGCGTTCCGGCGCACCGTGGGGCGGGTGAACTGGAAGTCGTAGTACTCGTCGGCATCGATGGAAGCGACTTTCTTGCCGCCCCACAATTTGTTCAGGTAGCGCAGCGAATCGCTGGCGGCTTCTCCGGCGTCGTTCCACCCCTCAAAGGCGGCAAGCATCACAGTTATGCGCTGTCCGTCAGCGACTGGCTGCAGGAACCGTTCCCGCTCGGGTCCGGCACCCTGTTCGGCGGTGTCTCCCTCGAAGCTATTCATTTCTTCACCCTACGTCCAAGCGGCTGGCCCGTGCAGGGAATGAAGCGCCACAAATCCCGCGAAACCCTCCTGCTGGGCCGTCCGGCCGCGGCATATTCGCCGAGGGCGTAGCCCACAGCCGCCGCCCAGCCACGCCCCGTAGACTGGCGGTATGCCAATTCCTGCCGCCAGTTCCCCGCTTAAAGCCGTCCTCTGGGACATGGACGGGACCATTGTGGACACCGAGCCATACTGGATCGCCGCTGAGCATGCGCTGGTGGAGGCCCACGGGGGAACGTGGAGCCATGACCAGGCAATGCAGCTGGTTGGCCAGTCGCTGACGTTTTCCGCCGGCCTGCTCCAGCAGGCCGGCGTCGAACTCGAAATCCGGGAAATTATCGACACCCTGACCGCCCAGGTGGTCAGCAGCGTCCAGCAGCAGGTGCCGTGGCGGCCCGGCGCCCGTGAACTCCTTGAGGAACTGCACCTTGCCGGCGTGCGCTGCGCTTTGGTGACCATGTCAGAGGGCCCGTTGGCCCGCGAAGTGGTGGCCAGCCTTCCCCGGCCGTACTTTGACGTACTGGTTACCGGGGACACGGTGAGCCAGGGCAAGCCGCACCCCGAGGCGTACCTGACCGCCGTCGAACTCCTGCAGGAGGACGATCCCCACCTTGGAATCCACCACTGCGTAGCCCTTGAGGATTCCGTTCCGGGCGTGGCCGCGGCCGTGGCCTCCGGTGTGGCCACTGTGGCTGTCCCGCACATTGTTCCCCTCCCGGACAACGGCAGCTATGCGCTGTGGGATTCCCTGTCCGGCCGGGGCCTGGAGGAGCTGGAAGCCCTGCTCCTGCCGGCCGGTTCCACTGGGGCGGCCGCCTCGCGCGGTGGTCACCGTGGCTGAACCGGATACCGGACAGGGTCCCGCAGCGGGCGCGCCAGCGCGCCGCTCGGGCATTCCCTTGGGGCGCATCGCCGGCGTTCCGGTGGTGCTGGCATACTCGTGGTTTGTGATCGCGGCCTTCACGGTGATCGTCTATGGGCCGGTACTTGCGCGGAACAACCCCATGCTGGGCGCCAGCGCCTATGTGGTGGCGTTCGCCTATGCCGTGTTGCTGCTCATTTCTGTCCTTGTCCACGAACTCGCCCACGCCCTGACGGCAAAAATCTACGGCTGGCCCACCCAAAAGATCGTCCTCAACCTCTGGGGCGGCCACACCCAGTTTGAAAGCTTCACCTCTTCTCCGGGGCGGTCGTTGCTTGTTGCTTTGGCCGGGCCGGCCGCAAACTTCGTCCTGGCCGGCGGAGCGTGGCTGGTGCTCAGCACCGACAGCCTGGGCAGCGTGGCCGAAATCCTGACGAACATCTTCATGTGGGCCAACTTCCTCATCGGTGTCTTCAACGTCCTGCCGGGCCTTCCACTCGACGGCGGCCGGCTGGTCGAATCCATCGTCTGGAAAGCCACCGGCAGCCAGGCGAAAGGCACCGTGGCGGCCGGGTGGGGCGGCCGGATCATCGTCCTCGCCATCGGCTACTGGTTCCTCCTTCGTCCGTTCCTCGCCGGCGACCAGCCCGAATTCAGCCTCCTGATGATCACCATCCTGGTGGGCGGGTTCCTGTGGATGGGCGCATCCGCATCCATCCAGCAGGGCACCCTGCGCGGGCGGCTCCCACTGGTCAGCGCCGCAGCATTGTCGACGCCGGCTGCCGGCGTTCCCTCCAGCGGTACGGTCCGGGACGCCCTCCGCCTGGGCGCAGCAGGAACAAAATCCGTGGTGGTTTGCGGCCCCGACGGACGGCCGGAAGGCGTGGTGGACACGGGCGCCCTTGCAGCCGTGCCCGGTTCAGCGGCAGATACGACCCCCGTCACCGCCGTCTCGTTTCCCCTGGCCGCCGGCGCCTATATTCCGGAATGGTCCAAGGGTCAGGAACTGATCCAGTTCCTCTCCCAGCTTGAGGGACGCCACTACGCCGTGGTTGACCACAACGGAACCGTTACGGGTTTGCTGACGCAGGAAGCCGTCCTCGCCGCCATCACCGGGAAGCGCCTGCGCAACGATAGGCACCCCCAGGGCCAGAACCGGTAGAGTTACCTGCCGGTCGTGCATTGCCACCGCACGTAGCCGCGTCCCCTGGGAGCATCAGGCAGCGGCACAACAGGTTTACAGGAGCGAGGAAGAAACATGAGCAGCGAAACTGCCGTCAACGACGCCAAGGGAGCAGCGCAAGCCGGTGCTGCCGCCAGCGGCTCGCAGCCGGTGGGCGCTGCCCGTCGCCGGGGCCCATTCCGGGAGGGCGAACGCGTCCAACTGACCGACGAGCGTGGCCGGATGAACACCATCACCCTGGAACGCGGCGGCGCTTTCCACACCCACCGCGGATTCCTGAACCACGACGAAATCATTGGCCAGGTGGACGGCTCGGTGGTGGTGAACAACGTGGGCCAGCAGTACCAGACCCTCCGGCCCCTGCTCTCGGACTTTGTGCTGTCCATGCCGCGCGGCGCCGCCGTCGTATATCCCAAGGACGCCGGCCAGATCGTCACCATGGCGGACATCTTCCCCGGCGCACGCGTCGTGGAAGCCGGCGTGGGCTCGGGGGCCCTCTCCATTTCCCTGCTCCGCGCGGTGGGGGACAACGGCTACCTGCACTCCTTCGAAAGGCGTGAGGAGTTCGCGGACATCGCCCGCGGCAACGTGGAAACCATCTTCGGTGGCCCCCACCCCGCGTGGCAGATCTCCCTCGGTGACTTCCAGGAGGAAGTGGTGAAGGCCGAGGCGCCCGGCTCCGTGGACCGCGTGGTCCTGGACATGCTGGCGCCATGGGAATGCCTCGACGCCGTCGCCACCGTGCTCGCGCCCGGCGGCGTCTGGATCAACTACGTCGCCACGGTCACCCAACTCTCCCGCACGGCCGAAGCCATCCGCGCGGACGGACGCTTCACCGAACCCGATGCCTGGGAGTCGATGGTCCGCGGGTGGCACCTTGAAGGACTGGCCGTGCGCCCCGACCACCGGATGGTGGCCCACACAGGGTTCCTGCTGGTCACCCGGCGGTTGGCAGACGGCGTCACCGGGATTTCGGTCAAGCGCCGCCCGTCCAAGACCGAGTTCAACGAAGAGGACGTCAACGCCTGGACGCCAGGAGCGGTGGGGGAGCGGGCGGTGTCCGACAAGAAGCTCCGGCGGGCCGCCCGTGACGCCATCGCGGGGACCAACGTCGTGGACAACCGCGAGATTACGAACTAGTCCATATTTCGGGAGCCTCCATCCCTACCCGGCCTCTTGGGACTAATGTCTTAAGAGAAGCGCAGGAAGGGGCTGATACATCATGGAGACACCAAACCAGGACTCCGGACGTACACCGGCAGAGCAGTCTGCCGCCAACGACCTCTCGGTTGCTGACCGCCAGGTCAACATACTTCGGGACAAGCTCAGGCACATCGACCGCCAGTTGGCAGCGGCAACGCAGAACAACTCGAAGCTGGTCAGCATGCTTGAGACGGCGAAGGCAGAGATTCTCCGCCTGAAGAACGCCCTGGACCAGGAAGGGCAACCGCCCTACAGCTTCGGCACCATCCTCCAAATCAACCCGAAACGGCAGCCCGCCCCCGGCAACAGCGGCCAGGCTGCCACCGAGGAATCGGTGGACATCTTCAACGCGGGCCGGAAGATGCGCGTGGGCATCAGCCCGCTGGTCAACATCAACCAGCTTGCGGTCGGCCAGGAGGTGCTGCTGAACGAGGCACTCCTGATCGTCGCGGGGTTGGGCTACGAGCGGGCAGGTGAGCTGGCCACCCTGAAGGAAATGCTTGGACGGGACCGCGCCCTTGTGGTTGGCCGCGCGGACGAAGAACGCGTTGTCCGGCTCTCCGGTGCGCTCCTTTCCGAAAAACTGCGGGTCGGCGATGCCCTCTCCGTCGATTCCCGGACCGGATACGCGCTGGAGAAGGTTCCCCGCTCAGAGGTGGAAAACCTTGTCCTCGAGGAAGTTCCGGACATCACGTACGAGGACATCGGCGGCCTTGGCCCCCAGATCGAGCAGATCAGGGACGCCGTGGAACTGCCGTTCCTGCACCCGGACCTCTACCGTGAGCACGGCCTCAAGGCTCCCAAGGGCATCCTGCTGTATGGCCCTCCCGGCTGCGGCAAGACCCTGATTGCCAAGGCCGTTGCCAACTCGCTCGCGGCCCGCGCCGCGGAGCGGTCCGGGAATGTCGACCTGAAGAGCTACTTCCTGAATATCAAGGGCCCGGAACTCCTTGACAAGTACGTTGGCGAGACCGAGCGGCACATCCGCCTGATCTTCGCCCGCGCCCGGGAGAAGGCCTCGGACGGCAGCCCCGTCGTGGTGTTCTTCGACGAAATGGACTCGCTGTTCCGCACCCGCGGCACCGGCATTTCGTCCGACGTCGAAACCACCATTGTGCCCCAGCTCCTCAGCGAGATCGACGGCGTCGAGCGCCTGGACAACGTGATCGTGATCGGCGCATCCAACCGCGAGGACATGATCGATCCCGCCATCCTCCGGCCCGGCCGGCTTGACGTGAAGGTCAAGATCCAGCGGCCCGATGCGGAGGCAGCGGCCGACATCTTCAACAAATACATCACGCCGGACCTGCCATTCCACGAATCAGACCTGGCCGAACACAACGGTGATGTCCAGGCAACCGTCGACGCCATGGTCCAGCGCACCGTGGAGGCGATGTACTCCACCGACAAATCCAACGAATTCCTGGAGGTCACCTACGCCAACGGTGACACGGAAATGCTGTACTTCAAGGACTTCAACTCCGGTGCCGTGGTGCAGAACGTGGTGGACAGGGCCAAGAAGTATGCCATCAAGGACCTGCTGACATCACACCAGAAAGGTCTCCGGATCGAGCACCTGCTGCGCGCCGTGGTGGACGAATTCCGTGAGCACGAAGACATGCCCAACACCACGAACCCAGATGACTGGGCACGCATCTCCGGAAAGAAGGGTGAACGGATTACCTATATCCGCACCATCGTGCAGGGCAAAGCCGGCCAGGAGCCCGGCAAGTCCATCGAGACAATGCCCACTACTGGACAGTATCTGTGACGGGTTCACAGGGATCCGCCGGCGGGGAGGCCCTCCCCGCCGGCGGGGCCATGCGGGTTATGGGGGCAGAAACGGAATACGGAATCCACGCTCCGTCAGCCCCTTCCGCCAACGCCACCATGATGAGCGCCCGCGTGGTCCAGGCCTACGCGCAGGTCACCCGGCAGCGGGCGGCCGGCGGGGCAGAGACGCGTTGGGACTACACGGATGAGGAGCCTTTGCACGATGCCCGCGGCTGGACAGTTGACCGCGGTGCCGCCCATCCCTCCCAGCTGACGGACCAGCCGCCGGTGCTCGATGCGGAGGCGGTGGCTTTGGCCTACGGCCGCGAGGAACTGGAGCTCGACGGCCAGGACGAGTCGGGGACGCTCCTGATGAACATGGTCCTCGGCAACGGCGCGCGGCTCTATGTCGACCACGCCCACCCCGAGTACTCCAGCCCCGAGGTAACGAACCCCCGGGACGCTGTGGCCTGGGACGCCGCCGGTGACCTTGTGGGCCTGGCGGCCGTGCGCCGACTGGCAGCCGACCCGACCCTGCCGCCGGTCAATCTCTACAAAAACAACACGGACAACAAATCGGTTTCCTACGGCTCGCACGAAAACTACCTCATGCCCCGGTCCGTACCGTTCGGGGACATTGTGCGCGGGCTGACACCGTTTTTCGTCAGCCGGCAGGTGGTGTGCGGGGCAGGCCGGCTGGGTATCGGTCAGGACAGCTCCATCCCTGGCTTCCAGATCAGCCAGCGCGCCGACTTCTTCGAAGCAGAGGTGGGCCTGGAAACGACCATCCGCCGGCCCATTATCAACACCCGGGATGAGCCCCATTCCACCGCTGACAAGTACCGGCGCCTGCACGTCATCATCGGGGACGCCAACCTCAGCCAGGTGTCCAACTACCTCAAGTTCGGCACCACCGCCCTGGTCCTCAGCCTGGTCGAAGCCGGGCTGGCTCCGAAAATCGAGGTATATGAGCCCGTCACCGCCCTCAAAACGGTGAGCCACGATACGTCCCTGACTGCCAAAATCCGGTTGCTGGACGGCAGGCGCGTCACAGCACTGGATCTCCAGTGGATGTACCACGAGGCCGCCGCCAAACTTGCGCAGGACACCGGTGTGGGCGATGCCGTGGACGGCGACGGACACACCCATGAGGTCCTGGAACGGTGGGCGTCTGTCCTCACCCAGCTCGACAGCGACAGGGCCGCGGCGGCCACCGCGGTGGAATGGCTGGCCAAGCTCTCCCTTTTGGACGGTTACCGCCAGCGCGACGGCCTGGACTGGAGCGACGCCCGGCTGGGCCTTGTCGACCTGCAGTGGGCCGACATCAGGCCCGAGAAGGGCCTCTACTACCGCCTGCTGTCCAGGAACCGGATGCAACGGGTGGTGGATGATTCCGCCATCGCAGCTGCCGTGGCGGAGCCACCGGCGGATACCCGGGCGTTCTTCCGGGGCAAGTGCATCAGCAGCTTTGGCAAGGATGTGGTGGGGGCAAGCTGGGATTCGGTCATCTTCGACGTGCCCGGCTACGGGAGGCTTCAGCGGGTGCCCACCCGTGAGCCACTGAGGGGAACCAAAGCCCTGACTGGAGCGTTGTTTGAGCGCTACCGGGAAGCGGGACCGTTCCTGGGTGAACTGCTGGGACACAACAGCACTCCGCCTGCGGCGTAAACAGCGCCGGAACGCCCGTCCCGTGGCAGGATGGGCATATCGGAGGATCCGCCGGATCCACCGACGGAAGAAAGAGGAAAACCAATGGCAGGCCAGGAGCAGCAGCAGCCGCAGTCACGTGACACCCAGGTCGACGAAGACATCCCCGAAGCACCCCCGGCAGCACCGGAGGCGCAGGCCTCGGCATCCACCGAAGGCGTGGATGACCTGCTCGACGAGATCGACGGCGTCCTCGAATCCAACGCCGAAGAGTTCGTCCGGGCATTCGTCCAAAAGGGCGGCCAGTAACCCGGACCGCTGGGTGGCTGAAGCCGCGGAAGGCCGGGATCTGTACCGACGTTGTGAGTACCACATTCAAGGAGTGATGAGTGCAGGAATCAACCGCCAACCAGGTAGCCGCCAACGCCACCTCGTCTTTTACCGAACACCTGCAGCGGGACCGGCCTGAGCTGTTGCCCTTCAGCCGGCCCCTCCCGGGAGGTGCGTCAACCGCTGCGCCGGTCCAGGTTCCCCATGCCACCACCATCGTTGCCATGAGCTATGGCGGCGGCGTCCTGATGGCGGGCGACAGGCGGGCCACCATGGGAAACGTCATTGCCAGCAGGCACATCGAGAAAGTCTTCCCGGCTGATCATTTCTCCGTCCTGGGCATCGCCGGAACTGCCGGCATAGCCATTGACCTGACGCGGCTGTTCCAAGTTGAACTTGAGCATTACGAAAAGATTGAAGGCACCCAGCTCAGCCTTGAAGGCAAGGCGAACCGTCTGGGTGCCATGATCAGAGGCAACCTCCCCCTGGCCCTGCAGGGACTTGCGGTGGTGCCCCTGTTCGCCGGATTCGACATCAGCGCCGGCGTTGGCCGCCTGTTTTCCTACGACGTCACCGGCGGCAGGTACGAGGAACACGAACACCACACCGTCGGCTCCGGCTCCGTGTTCGCACGCGGTGCCCTGAAGAAGCTTTGGCGGCCCAACCTGACCCCGGAGCAGGCCCTCTCCGTTGCCGTGGAGTCTCTGTATGACGCCGCCGACGACGATTCGGCAACGGGCGGTCCGGATACAGTCCGCCAGTTGTGGCCGGTGGTGTACACGGTTGACAGGACCGGAGCCCGGCGCGTCCCTGAAGCCGAACTCGCGGCGGCCTCGCGCAGCGTAATCGAAGCGCGCACCATCGCCGGACGGGAGGCCTGAGATGACCCAGCAGTTCTATGTCTCACCTGAACAGCTAATGAAGGACCGCGCGGACTTCGCGCGGAAAGGCATCGCGCGGGGCCGCTCCGTAGTGGTCATCAGCTGCGCCGACGGCATCGCCCTCGTAGCCGAGAACCCGTCGCCGTCCCTGCACAAAATCGGGGAAATCTACGACAAAATCGCGTTCGCCGCCGTCGGCAAGTACAACGAATTCGAAAGCCTCCGCCAGGCCGGAGTGCGCTACGCCGATGTGAGGGGCTACTCCTACGACCGTGAGGATGTGACCGCGCGGGGCTTGGCCAGCGTGTACGCCCAAAGCCTGGGGGCCGTCTTCACCGCCGAGCAAAAGCCCTTCGAGGTGGAACTCGCAGTCGCCGAAGTTGGACCCACGCAGGCCGAGGACCATCTCTACCGGCTTACCTTCGACGGTTCGATCGCCGACGAACACAGCTTTGTCGTCATGGGCGGACAGGCTGAGAAAGTGTCATCCGCCATCGGGGAAGGGTGGCAGTCCTCCCTGGGCTTCGCCGATGCCGTGAGGCTGGCACTGAAGGGACTTACCCCCGCCCAGGAGGGGGACCAGCCGGCGGCACCGTTGCCGCCGGGTGCACTGGAAGTCGCCGTCCTGGACCGGGTCTCCGAAAACTCCCGCGGCAGCCGGCGTGCCTTCCGCCGGCTGAACGACGCGGACATCACCGCACTGCTGGCCTAGGAGGACCACATGGACAAGAGAATCTTCGGTATCGAAACCGAGTTTGGGATCTCCTACTCGAGCCCCGACTCGAGACCTCTCGCGCCGGAGGAGGTGGCCCGGTACCTGTTCCGGAAGGTGGTCAGCTGGGGGCGCTCGTCCAATGTGTTCCTCACCAATGGTTCACGGCTGTACCTCGATGTCGGGTCGCATCCGGAATACGCCACGGCCGAGTGCGACGACCTCGCCCAGCTGATCGCGCACGACCGGGCCGGCGAACTCATTCTCGACGACCTCGTGGATGAGGCCCAGGCACGCCTCGCTGCTGAAGGCTTTAACGGGACCGTGTACCTGTTCAAGAACAACACCGACTCGGCCGGGAACTCCTACGGCAGCCACGAGAATTACCTGATTCCCCGGCGCGGCGAGTTCTCCCGCCTGGCCGAAATCCTGATTCCGTTCCTGGTCACCCGCCAGCTCATAGCCGGCGCGGGAAAGATCCTGAAGACGCCCCACGGTGCCACGTATGCGTTCTCCCAGCGTGCCGACCACATCTGGGAGGGCGTCTCGTCCGCCACCACCCGGTCCCGGCCCATCATCAACACCAGGGACGAACCGCATGCCGATGCCGAGTTCTACCGGCGGCTGCACGTGATCGTGGGCGACTCCAACATGTCCGAGGCCACCGCGCTGATGAAAGTCGGCACCGTGGACCTGGTCCTTCGAATGATCGAGGCCGGGGTAATCATGCGCGACATGCGGATGGAGAACCCCATCCGAAGCATCCGGGAAATCTCCCACGACCTCAGTGGCCGCGCGCTGGTCCGCCTGGCCAACGGACGGCAGCTCACCGCACTTGAAATCCAGCAGGAGTACCTGACCAAGGTCACAGCCTTCGTCCAGGAGCACGGCGCCCACAACCCGCATGTTCCCCTGATCCTGGACCTGTGGGAGCGAACGCTCCGTGCGATCGAGTCCGGAGACGCCAGTGGGATCGATACCGAAATCGACTGGGCCATCAAGAAAAAGCTGATGGACAACTACCGCGAACGGCACAACCTGGGACTGGAGGCCCCCCGGATTGCCCAGCTCGACCTGACGTACCACGACATCTCCCGCAGCCGCGGGCTGTACTACCTGCTGCAGTCCAGGGGTGCGGTGCGTCGTATTGTCGACGACACCGTGATCAAGGGAGCCGTGGACGCACCGCCGCAAACAACGCGCGCCAAGCTGCGCGGCGACTTCGTCCGCCGTGCGCAGGAACTGGGACGCGACTACACCGTGGACTGGGTGCACCTGAAGCTCAACGACCGCGCGCACCAGACAATCCTTTGCAAGGATCCCTTCCGCAGCGTTGATGAGCGCGTGGATGCCCTGTTGGACTCTATGGGCTGACGTCCAGCTTCAGGGTCTATTCTGGATAAGGTCCTTTTTAAAGGGACCTTCTACGGCGTTGTCCGCAGCCATGCGGAAAGCCGTGTCCACCCTGCCCCGACGAAAGTTTTACTACGTGCGCCGACTACTAGCAATCCTCCTTCCCGGCCTGCTGCTCCTGACCGCCTGCGGAGGCACAGCCCCGCAGCCTGAGCCAAGCAGCCAGTCCGCCGGGGAGACTGCAAAGTTCGACTCCCTCAAGCTGACTGACAACGGGGACAAGAAGGCCCCGGGTGTGGACTTCGACAAGCCCCTGGCCGTCACCCAGCCCACCATCAAGGTGGTTTCCGAAGGCAGCGGCGACACCGTCAAGGCAAACCAGGTAGCCAAGATCTCCATCCTGGCCGTCAACGGTTCGGATGGCTCCCAACTGGAGGACACGTTCCCCAATGAGCCGGAAAGCCTGGAGCTGAACGACGAGCTGAAGACCAGCAGTGCCGTGATCTACAACGCGTTCGTGGGTGCAAAGGTTGGCTCCAGCCTTGCCCTCGCCGTCCCTGCCCAGCAGAGTGCACCCTCGGCCAGCCCGAGCCCGTCAGATGGCGCAAGCCCCAGCCCCAGCGCAGCAGCCGGGCCATCCCAGCTGCTGATCATCAAGGTCCTTTCCGCCTCGGACCCCACCCCCGTCCTCGACAAGCCTCAGGGTGACGCGGTGACGCCGCCGGCCGGGCTGCCGACTGTGACGGAAAAAGACGGCGTCCCGGAGATCAACGTCGCAGGGGCACCCGCTCCCACTGCCCTGGTCTCGCAGGACCTGATCAAGGGCACGGGCGCCGCCGTCAAGGAAACCGACACGCTCACCGTGAACTACGTTGGCGTCAATCTCTCCGACGGCACCAAATTCGACTCCAGCTTCGACCGCGGCCAGCCGGCCACTTTCCCGCTCTCGGGCGTCATCAAAGGCTGGACCCAGGGCCTCGCGGGTAAGACTGTGGGCTCCCGCGTCCTGCTTGTCATCCCCAAGGACCTGGCTTACGGAGATGCCGGCCAGGGCCAGGCAAAGGGCGACCTTGTCTTCGTAGTGGACATCCTCGGGGTCAAGTAGCAAGACTTACAGGGACGCCGCGTCCTTCGCGGCACCCATCACCACGCACTCATTAGGAGCAAGCATGTCGTTTGGACAGCGGGAATTCGACCGCCAGAAGCCCGAGATCGACTTCCCGGAAGGCGACGTCCCCACGGAACTCGTCATCACGGACCTCATCGAGGGTGACGGTAAGGAAGCCAAAGCAGGGGACACCGTCTCCACCCACTACGTCGGCGTCGCCTGGTCCACGGGCGAAGAATTCGACGCCTCCTGGGGCCGCGGCGCACCGCTGGACTTCCGGGTCGGTGTCGGCCAGGTCATCCAGGGCTGGGACCAGGGCCTGCTGGGCATGAAGGTCGGCGGCCGCCGCCGCCTGGAGATCCCCTCAGAACTGGCATACGGCTCCCGTGGAGCCGGTGGAGCGATCAAGCCCAACGAGGCACTGATTTTCGTCGTGGACCTCGTCGCCGTCCGCTGAGGCGACAGCACAAGCAGAAACTGATCGCACCGCAAAGCGCGGCAGCAGGGGGGACACCCTCCCGTGCTGCCGCGCTTTCTGCTTTCACCCGGGGAGTTTAGTAACGTAACCAAGGTGTCCGTATCCCGTACTGAACGACTCCTCAACCTGCTGATTGCGCTGCTCAATACCCGCTACGGACTGCGCCGCAGTGAATTGCGGGAAAAGGTCTACCACGACACCTCCGGCAACGACGTCGCGTTCGGGCGCATGTTCGAGCGGGACAAGAACGACCTTAGGGCCATGGGGTTCGAGGTTGAGACCCTGACGGACCTCGGCTGGAGCGAGGATGACCCCGCCACCACGAGGTACCGGATCGGCAAGGAATCCAGCCGGCTCCCGGACGTCCAGCTGGGACCGGAGGAATGGACAGTCCTCCTGCTGGCCTCCCAACTCTGGGAGCGCGCGGCGCTGGGGACAGCCGCCCAAAGCGCCCTCCGCAAGCTCCAGGCTTCGGGAAGGCTGGCCGAGGTGGAACTGCCGGCCGGCGTCCAGCCGCGCATCAAACCCGCCGGCCAGGCCTTCGATGACATCGTTGCCGCCATGCACGCCCGCCATCCAGTCAGCTTCACGTACCTCGCCGGAAGCACCGGCAAAGAGGAGGAACGGACCGTTGAGCCGTGGGGCCTGGGCAGCCGTTTCGGCCAGTGGTACCTCATGGGCTACGACCGGGCCCGCAACGCTCCCCGCCATTTCCGGCTGTCGCGCTTCACCAGCGCCGTGGCCGTCCTCAACAAGGAGCACTACCGGCCGCCAGCAGGCTTCAACATCCGCGCCGAACTGGCCCGGCTGCCGGAACTGCCGCTGCGCACCGCCGTCGTTGACGTCAGGCAGGGCCGCCTGCTGGCGCTGCGCCGACGGGCCATGGACGGCCGCGCAGACGCGGGTGCCGGAACGCCCGACGACGGCTGGGACCGGCTGGTCCTCGAGTACCGCGACCCGGAAGTCCTCGCCGAAGAGTTGGCCAGCTATGGCCCCGATGCCCTGGCAGTGGAACCCGTGGAGCTGGCAGCGGCAGTGCGGCGCCGGCTGCAGGCTGCTGCCGACTTCACCGCCGCGCCCGTCCCCGCCTACGCGTTCTCCGATACCCGGCCCCGGGCAGCCCGGAAGGGGACCTCGGAGGACCAGCTCAAACGCATGCTGCAGTTGGTCCCGTTCCTGGTCCATAACCAGGGCCTGCACATCCGGGACGTCGCAGAGCACTTTGGCATCACCAGGGAAGAGCTCGAGGCCGACCTGCGGATCCTCATTTGCTCAGGTTTGCCCGAGGGCTATCCTGACGATCTCCTCGACATCCAGTGGGACGACGACCACGTGTACATCACCCAGGACCTCGACCTGAACAAGCCCGTCCGCTTCACCGTGTCGGAGGCATGTGCCCTGCTGACCGGGCTTGAAACCCTGAACACCCTGCCCGGCCTGCCCGGCGGAGGCGCCCTGGAATCGGTCACGCTGAAGCTGCTGGCCGCCGCCGGCGAGGAAGGACTCGGCGCCGCCTCCATCGCAGGGCCGCAGGTGGCTCCCGCGGACGCTGCCACCCATGCCACGGTCCGCCAGGCAATCGAGTCCGGTTCCCAGCTCCACCTGTCCTACCTCGCGCCGCAGCGGGACGCGGTGACTGAGCGTGACGTAGACCCCCTGCGGCTCTACTCCCTGGACAACACCTGGTATTTCGAAGCGTGGTGCCATTTGGTGGACGGGCTGCGGAACTTCCGGCTGGACCGGGTCCAGGAGGTGCGCCCCAACGGCCGGCCCGCCGCCACGCACGGGCCGCCGGCGGGAGGGGCCCCCGCCAAGCTCTTCACGGCGAACGACGACGACACGACAGTCACCGTCCAGCTCACCCGGCAGGGCAGGGGGTTGGCGGAGGACTACTACGCGGAACGCACGGCGGAGTTGCCCGACGGCGGATTAGTGGCCGAAATCAGGTTCGGCAACACGGCGTGGCTGCCGATGTTCGTGGCCCAGCACGGAGGTATGGTCCGCATCCTGGCACCTGTTGGGCTGGCTGACGCCGCGCGGGAGTGGCTGTCTGCCTCGTTGGACAGGTACGCCGGATAGACTTCACAGCATGCCTTGGTGGTCCTGGATTCTTATATGGGTGGCGCTCGTCGCAGTGTCCGTACTGTTTTACGTCCTTTTAGGCATCCGTCTCTTCCGCCAGTTCATGGCGACGGTCAAGGATCTCAGCGCTGCGGGTGAAAAGCTGGGACATCTGGCCCCCGTTAACCTCGAGGAATCCACCGAGACGCGGCCGGCCGCGCCCGGTTCTGCCGTTTTTGCCTCACCCGCCGCGATGCGACATGATTACGAGGCATCCAAATCGGCCCGGCGCGAAGAACGCCGCCGCCGGCGAGTGCAGCGCAAGAAGGACCGGGGCCAGCCGCAGGCGCTCGGAGATCTCGACTTCACATAGAAGTAGGATGTAGTTAGAGGAAAGGATTTCCCGTGGGAAGACTCTTTGATGGCCCTTGGCCGATCGTCATTATCATCGTTGTTGCTTTGCTTCTCTTCGCCGCCCCCAAGCTTCCGGCCATGGCCCGCAGCCTGGGCCAGTCCATGCGGATTATCAAGTCCGAGGTCAAGGAAATGAAGAACGACGGCAAAGCCGACACCACCACTGAGGCTTCCGGCCCGGTGGAAGGCACCATCGTGAACCACCCCAAGGCGAAGCCCGGTGAGCCGACTGACGGCACTGACGTTCCGCCGTCCACCCGCGCCTGACCTCCCGTGGCACTGTCGCGGGCCCGTAAAGCCAATCCCGAGGGGCGCATGTCCCTGTGGGAACACCTCAAAGAGCTGAAGAACCGGCTGATCAAGTCGGCTATCGGCGTCGTTATCGGCGGCATTGGGGGCTGGATACTTTACGATCCGCTGTTGAAGGCCCTCGCCGAACCGGTAAACCGGATTTCGAATGAAACCGGGGGCCTGGCGGCCATCAACTTCGGCACCATAGCGTCGCCCTTCGACTTCAAGCTGCAGATGTCGCTCCTCATTGGGGCCGTCATCTCCAGCCCCATCTGGATCTACCAGCTCTGGGCCTTCATTACTCCGGGGCTTACCTCCAAGGAACGGCGCTACACGCTGGGCTATATGGCAGCTGCAATTCCGCTCTTCCTCGCCGGAATCTGGGTGGGCTGGCTCGTGGTTCCGCAGGTGGTCCACGCGCTGACCCAATTCACGCCGGCAGGTTCCTCCAGCGTCATAGATGCCAGGACCTACATCGAATTCGTCACCCGCATGGTGCTGATGCTGGGCCTGGCCTTCCTCGTACCCGTGGTGCTGGTCGGCGTCAACATGGCCGGCATCGTGTCCGGCCGCACCATCCTGAAGGCCTGGCGCATCACCGTTTTCCTGGTGTTCGTCCTGGCAGCCATCGCAGCACCGGGTGCGGATGCCATCTCCATGTTCATGCTGGCCGGCCCATTGCTGGTGCTCTTCTTTGCAGCGATCGGCATTTGCATCATGAACGACAAGCGCCGGGAACGCCGTGAGGCCAGGCACGTCGAGGAGACCGAAGCCACTGCCGACATCGCCACCCCCAGCAGTGAACTTAAGAAGCTCTAGCCTGCCGCTAGGCTTGGGGTATGTCCTCCACCACCGGACCCTTCTCCGCCGGCCCCGTCGATCCCGATGAACTTTCGCCAGCCGAGAGGTACCGTGCCAGCGCCGAGCGCCGGGCAGAGGCGGCCACCTACCTCGGACAGTTTTCCCGGACGCTTGAGTTCGAGCTTGATGACTTCCAGCGCGAAGCCTGCCGTTCTTTGCAGGAGGGCAGGGGAGTCCTGGTGGCTGCCCCTACCGGAGCCGGCAAGACCATCGTGGGGGAGTTTGCCATCTACCTCGCTCTCCAGCGGGGCCTGAAGGCCTTCTACACCACCCCCATCAAGGCGCTCAGCAACCAGAAGTTCAGTGAACTGAGCCAGAAATACGGCGCGGACAACGTGGGCCTCCTGACTGGGGACACCAGCATCAACGGGGACGCGCAGGTGGTGGTCATGACCACCGAGGTCCTCCGGAACATGCTGTACGCGGACTCAGCCACGTTGGGCGACCTGGGCTACGTGGTCATGGACGAGGTCCACTACCTTGCCGACCGGTTCCGCGGAGCAGTCTGGGAAGAAGTCATCATCCACCTGCCCAGTGAGGTCCAGGTCGCTTCGCTGAGCGCCACCGTTTCGAACGCCGAGGAATTTGGTGCCTGGCTGGACACTGTCCGGGGGGACACCGACATCATCGTCTCCGAACACCGGCCGGTGCCACTGTGGCAGCACGTCATGGTGGGGCGGCAGATTATGGACCTGTTCGCGGGGGAAACCACGTTTGACGAGATCGCCCCGCCAGTGGATGAAGAGGGACAGCCACCTGCTACGTCCGTGAACCCGGCCGGGACCGCCAAGGGGCGCGGCTTCGACGTCAATCCTGACCTGCTCTCCGTTGCGCGCAGCGAAAGCCAGCAAAGCTTCCGGAGCCGCCCCGGCGGCCGGGGGCAGCGTGGCCGCCGGGGGTACGAGCGGCCGGGCCGGGGAGAGTCGACCGGAGTGCGCCCTGCCAGCCGGCCCCAGGTCATTGCAAGCCTGGACCGGATGGACCTGCTGCCGGCTATCACCTTTATCTTCTCCCGCGCGGGGTGCGAAGCCGCGGTCGCTCAATGCGTAGGGTCCGGCCTGTGGCTCACCACCGAGAAGGAACAGCGGATTATCGCCCAGCGTGTGGACGAGGCCGGGCAGGACATCCCGCCGGACGATCTCGACGTCCTGGGATTCTGGACTTGGCGTGATGGCCTCCTCCGGGGCTTTGCTGCCCACCACGCCGGCATGCTGCCCACCTTCAAGGAAGTTGTCGAAAAGCTGTTCGCCGATGGCCTGGTGAAAGCCGTTTTCGCCACTGAGACCCTGGCCTTGGGCGTCAACATGCCTGCCCGCTCGGTAGTGCTGGAAAAACTGGACAAGTTCAACGGCGAAGCCCACGTGGATATAACGGCGGGCGAATACACCCAACTGACCGGAAGGGCCGGCCGGCGGGGGATCGACGTCGAAGGCCATGCCGTGGTGCTGTGGCAGCCCGGGACGGACCCGACGGCGGTGGCCGGCCTGGCGTCCCGGCGAACCTATCCGCTGAACTCGAGTTTCCGGCCCACCTACAACATGAGCATCAACCTTTTGGCACAGTTCGGGCGTGCCCGGGCCCGCGAGATACTTGAGTCCTCGTTTGCCCAGTTCCAAGCTGACCGTTCGGTGGTTGGGCTGGCCCGGCAGGTGCGCAGCCGGGAGGAGTCGCTTGCCGGCTACGCCAAATCGATGACCTGCCATTTGGGTGACTTCACTGAGTATGCCCGGCTGCGCCGGGAACTTTCCGATGCCGAGAGCGCCACCTCCCGGACCAAGTCCCGCGTCCAGAAATCGCTCAGCGGCGACTCCCTGGCCCGCCTCCTGCCCGGGGACGTGGTGAACGTTCCCGGCGGACGTGCCCCCGGGCCCGCCGTCGTCCTTAGTTCCGACCACGGAAGCCGTGAACCCCGGCCGGCCGTGCTCACCCTGGACAACCAGCTGCGCCGGATTGGAACCGATGACCTGGAGGGACCTATCGCGCCGGTTACCCGGGTCCGGATTCCCAAGTCCTTTAATGCAAAGGTGCCAAAATCGCGCCGGGACCTGGCATCCTCCGTCCGCAACGCCCTGCGCGAAAACCGTCCTCCGGCTCCCGGCCAGAACCGCAACCATGACTTCGGCCGTGGCGCCGCCCTCCCCAACCAGGAGCGGCGGATCGCCGATCTGCGCCGGGCCCTCAAAGCCCATCCCTGCCACGGGTGCAGCGAACGCGAAGACCATGCCCGGTGGTCGGAGCGCTGGTGGAAGCTGCGGCGCGAAACGGATGGCCTGGTCCGCCAGATCCAGGGGCGCACCAACACCATCGCCAAGACCTTCGACCGGGTCTGCGACGTCCTTTCCGCGTACGGCTACCTGGAAGACGCCGGAGAGGGCCGGCTGAACATCAGCCCTGACGGCCAGCGGCTGCGCCGGATCTACGGTGAAAAGGACCTGCTGATCTCCCAGTCCTTGCGGCTGGGCGCGTTCGATGACCTGGACGCGGCGGAAGTGGCTGCCCTGGCCAGCGTCCTGGTCTACCAGGCTAAACGCGAAGACAGGGGCCTGCGGCCGCGCATGCCCAGTGTCTCCCTGGAGACCTCGGTGGACATCGTGGTTAAGGAATGGTCCGTTCTCGAAGACGTGGAAGAGGAGAACAAGCTTCCGCTGACAGGCGAACCTGAACTCGGCCTCGTGTGGCCGCTGTACAAATGGGCCCGCGGGCGCCACCTGCAGGATGTCCTGAGCGGCACCGACCTTGCCGCCGGGGACTTTGTCCGCTGGGTCAAGCAGGTGTTGGACCTGCTGGACCAGCTCGCCAAGATCCCGGGCCTTGATCCGCGCCTGGCGCGGCTCTGCGCCGAGGCGATCAACCTCATCCGCCGCGGCGTCGTGGCTTACTCGTCCGTTCTGTAAACCCGATAACCCCCGGCCGGGCCGACACGGCCTGCCCACCTTCCAGGAGTCCTGACTTTATGCCCCGCCCTGATTCGACCCCCGCCGACGCCTCCCGACCAGCCCCGGTGCTTTACCGCAATGGATCCGTGTATACGGCGGCCGATCCGTTCGCCACCGCCATGCTGGTGGATGGGGACACAGTTGCCTGGGTGGGATCGGAACAGGCGGCGACGTCCATTGCCGACAGCACCATGGACATCATCGACCTCCGCGGCGCCCTGGTTGCACCGGGCTTCGTTGACTCCCACATGCACCTGACCGAAACCGGAATCGCGCTCGAGTCGCTCCAGCTGGGGCCGGTAACGTCGGCCCGGGCACTGCTGGATGCTGTCGCCGGGGACCGCGGGGACGGACCGGTGCTGGGCCACGGCTGGGACGAGAGCACCTGGGCGGATCCCACCCTGCCCACGGCGGAAGAACTTGACCGGGCAGCCGGGGGCCGGCCGGTTTACCTTTCCCGTGTGGACGTGCACTCCGCGCTGGTGTCCACGTCCCTGGCCAGGTCTGCGGATCTTCAGGACAAGGACGGCTACGACGGCGGCGCCCGGGTGGCACGGGCGGCCCACGAGGCAGCGCGGCTGGTGACCCGACGGCTGCCCCAGGGCGTGCTGAAGCGGCACCAGGCCCGTGCCCTGGCGGAGGCTGCGGCGAACGGGTATGTCGCCCTGGCCGAAATGGGCGCACCCCACATCGGCGGGGCTGAGGACCTGAGGCTGGCTGCAGGATGGAACGCCCCTGAAGCCGGGCAGCCCCGCTATCCCGACGTGATGCCGTACTGGGGCGAGCTGGTCTCGTCCGAGGAGCAGGCACGCGCACTGGTGGCCGAACTGGGGGCGGGAGTCCGCGGCCTGGCAGGGGACCTGAACATCGACGGTTCCCTGGGCTCGCGCACCGCCGCCCTGCGCGCCGGTTACAGTGATGCGGGCCAGGAACGGGGCACCCTTTACCTGGGCGTAGACCAGGCGGCCGCCCACCTTGCCGCCTGCTCCCTTGCCGGGATCCAGGGCGGGTTCCACGTGATCGGCGACGCCGGACTGGACGCTGCGCTCGAGGCACTGGACCTGGCGGCCAAGGAAGTGGGCGAGCAGCGGGTGCGCGCGGCGGGCCACCGGTTTGAGCACGTGGAGATGGCCGACGCCGCGGCCGTGGCAAGGCTGGCGCACTACTCGGTGACCGTCAGCGCGCAGCCCTCCTTCGACGCAGCTTGGGGTGGCCCCGGAGGCCTGTACGAGCAGCGGCTGGGGGAGCGGAGCGGGTCGATGAACCCTTTCGCTGCCTTCTACTCCGCCGGGGTTCCCGTCTGCTTCGGCAGCGACAGCCCCGTCACGCCTCTGCGTCCCTGGTCCAGCGTGCGCGCCTGCGTGGAACACCACAACGAGGACCAGCGCATTTCCGCGCGCGCAGCGTTCCTGGGGCACACCCGTGCGGGCTGGAGGGCGGCACGGCACGCCAACCCCATGGCCGGCCAACTGGTCCCGGGCGCCCCTGCCAGCTTCGCCGTCTGGGAGGTTGAGGAGCTGATGGTCCAGGTCGCTGACGGCAGGGTGCAGTCATGGAGCACCGATCCGCGCGCCAGGACCCCCCTTCTTCCGGCGCTCGACACCGGCTCGGACCCGGTGTGCCTGCAAACCGTGAAAGACGGTGCCGAACTGTTCGTGAGCCCGGCCCTGCGTTCCTGACCCGGGAACGCTCCACCCTATAATGGGGAGTTGCGCCCGCCGCCGGCCCACCCGGTATCAGGTGCACCGACCACTTCCACCAGGAAAGGCCCTCTGTGCGCGTCCTTACGATCATTCCCACCTACAACGAACTGGAATCGCTGCCCAAGACGCTCCAGCGCCTGCGGACGGCCGTTCCGGCGTCGGACGTGCTGGTGGTCGATGACAACAGCCCTGACGGCACCGGCCAGCTCGCCGACGGCTTTGCAGCAGAAGACTCCCAGGTTCACGTCCTGCACCGCAAGGGCAAGGAAGGTCTGGGCGCCGCCTACATTGCCGGCTTCAAGTGGGGGCTGGATGCCGGCTACGACGTCCTGGTGGAAATGGATGCAGACGGCTCCCACCAGCCGGAACAGCTTCCCCAACTGCTGGAGGCCGTTGAGCAGGGCGCAGACCTGGCCATGGGGTCCCGCTGGGTTCCCGGCGGCAGCGTGGTCAACTGGCCGCTGTACCGCCAGGCAATCTCCCGCGTCGGCAGCACCTACGCGCGGTTGATGCTGGCCCTGCCCATCAGGGACGTGACCGGCGGATACCGCGCCTTCCGCAGGACCACCCTGGAAAAGCTCAACCTGGACCAGGTGGACTCCGTGGGCTACGGCTTCCAAGTGGACCTGGCATGGCGCGTCGCCAAATTGGGCCTGCGCATCGAGGAACGCCCCATCACCTTCGTTGAACGCGAGCTCGGCGCATCCAAGATGAGCGGCAACATCGTGGTCGAAGCCATGGTCAACGTCACCAAATGGGGTCTGGCAGCACGCTGGAACACCCTGGCCGGCAAGCTGAAGAACAAGCGGGCCTAGGCCGCTGCCCGCAGGGGCACCGCCGGCGGTCACGCCGGCACAAAAATAGGGGGCGGCCCCGCACCATTGTGCGGGGCCGCCCCCTATTTGCGGACTGGCTCTATGCCGAGCGCCGCTCTCCGCGGCGTTCGCGCAGGATGGTAAGGCGGTCCTCGAGGATCTGTTCGAGTTCAGGCAGGGAGCGGCGTTCGAGCAGCATGTCCCAGTGGGTGCGGACTGCTTTGTCGTTGCTGGTGTCAGGCTTTTCGCCGTCGACCAGGAGCGCTTCCTTACCGGTTTTGGAGACCCACACCGGAGGAATTTCCGCCTCGGAGGAGAACGTGACGAAGACCTGCTCGCCATCCGCGCAACGGTACTCGACCCGCTGGCGCGGAGCCGGCTCAACTCCGGACTCGGTCTCCATGCTCTGCGCACCAAGGCGCATGCCCCGCAGGCTGCGATCGCTCATGATTTCTCCCTCTGGTCGGTTCGCGGATGAAATCTCCGCGCTAGCCGGTGGTGCCGTGGCACCGCCGGACTACTTTGTGCAGTGTGTTGCATCATAAGATTCAACGCATTGCGAAGCTTGGTTGTTCCAGCTGGTATTCTCCTGCCGGACAAATACCCAATTATACGACTCTTATCCCACCGCAGACAAAACAGGAGGGTTCGGCGTCCGCCGCCAAACCCTCCTGGTGTTCGGGATGCTTATGGTTGCGTGCGCTCTGCGGGAGCGTCCTGGAACAGTGTCCCGGCCTCCCCGTTGGTGCCGCCCAGGGCGTTCCCAATTCCCTTCAGGGCTTCCCCGACTTCGCTGGGGATGATCCACAGCTTGTTGGCCGAGCCTTCGGCGAGCTTGGGCAGCGTCTGCAGGTACTGGTAGGCCAGCAGTTTCTGGTCCGGGTTTCCTTTGTGGATGGCGTCGAAGACCTTCTGGATGGCCTGCGATTCGCCGTCCGCCCGCAAAATGGCGGCCTTGGCTTCACCCTCCGCAGCCAGGATGGACGCCTGGCGCTGCCCCTCCGCGGTGAGGATGGCCGACTGCTTGGTTCCTTCGGCGGTCAGGATCGCGGCCCGGCGGTCACGTTCGGCGCGCATTTGCTTCTCCATGGAGTCCTGGATGGAGTGGGGCGGATCAATGGCCTTCAGTTCAACCCGCGAAACGCGGATGCCCCAGCGGCCGGTGGCCTCGTCCAGGACGCCGCGGAGCTGCCCGTTGATTTGGTCCCGGGATGTGAGGGCTTCCTCCAGGTTCAGGCCGCCCACCACGTTGCGCAGGGTGGTGGTGGTGAGCTGTTCGACCGCCTGGATGTAATTGGCGATCTCATACGTCGCGGCGCGGGGGTCTGTTACCTGGAAGTAGACCACCGTATCGATGGAGACCACCAGGTTGTCCTCGGTGATGACGGGCTGCGGCGGAAAGGACACGACTTGTTCACGCAGGTCCAGGAGCGGCAGGAGCCGGTCCACAAAGGGAATCAGGATGGTCAGGCCCGGATTCAGGGTTCGCTGGTACTTACCCAGCCGTTCAACGACGCCGGCGCGCGCCTGCGGAATAATCCGGACGGACCGGACCAGAACTATGATGACAAAGACGATCAGAACCACCAGCACAATGGCCAGTGCGGTTCCGCCTGCGTTTTCCATACAACTCCTTGTTCCCCAATTGTCAGGCTGTATCAGGCCCGGTGGCCGCCGTGGGCGGCACCGAAACCACTGCTGTTGCGCCGTCGATGGCCGCTACAACCACCGTTTGGCCTGCGGGAAGCACTCCCGCAGCGGAGCGCGCACTCCATATATCTCCACCGATTTTCACCAGGCCGCCGTCGGACGTCACGGCCTCCATGACCACGGCCGGCTCACCGATCAGCCGGTCCACGTTGGTCCGCTGTTCCGAGGGTCCCTTCTTCAGGTGGGACAGGGCCACGGGCCGGACGAAGGCGACCATGAGCAGCGACACGATGCAGAAGATGACTACCTGGAGCCAGGGCTCGGCGCCGGCGAAATCGGCTACGAGTGCGGCGAGCGATCCGCCGCCCAGCATGATGAAAAACAGGTCAAGGGTGATCATCTCGATCACTGCAAACGCCAGGAAAGCCGTAAGCCACAACGCCCACCAGTTTTCCCCAAGCCATTCGAACATTCCTGCTTCCCCCTTTGTCACGGGGGAGCCGCGTCCGCGGACCCGCCAGTAACTGTCATTTCATCGTAGTCCGCGGACCTGGCTTGTGGGCGGGTTCACAGCGGGCGCCGGGGGATAGTGGCCAAGTCGTTACGGGGCGCCCTGGGCCCGGGGCCGGAACACGGAAATCCGGAACCTTGCGTCGTCCCGAACCGGTTCCGCGGAGCTTTCCAGCCGGGCCGTGATCTGGTCCCGGTCGAGGTGGTGGCCGGCCGGTCCCATGAACGCCAGGTCCGCCGCGGCCGCGCGGCCCAGCGTGAGCGGTATGTCCACGTCAAGGGATGTTTTGGGCTCGAAGTGCCCGGCCATTGCGTCCGCCAGGCGCTCGTCCTTGCCCTCTTCAATGCCGAGCATTCCGGTTACGGCCGCGATGCCTGCCAAATGTCCGGGCCGCGGCGTCACCACTGCCAGCACACCCCCTGGGCGCAGGACCCGGGCGAACTCTTCGGGGTTCCGCGGAGCGAAGACCACGGTGACCGCATCCACCGAATTCTCCGCCACCGGAAGCGGCCGCCAGATGTCCCAGACCAGGTGGACGGCCTCCGGGTTGAGGCGGGCAGCCCGGCGGAGGGCGAACTTCGAGATGTCCAGTCCGATTGCAGAGGCCGGGCGGCCCGCGGTGGCTGCAGCGTCGAGGATCTCCCGCAGGTAATGGCCGGTCCCGGTTCCGGAGTCCAGAACCACAGCGCCTTCCTCCCGCAGTAAAGGTACGACGGCGGAGGCCAGGGCGTGTGCCAGCGGCGCGTAGTGGCCGTTCCCCAGGAAGGCGAACCGTGACGCCACCATCGCGGCGCTGTCAGGTTCAAAGGGTGTGCCCTTACCCACCAGCAGGTTGAAGTAGCCCTGCCGGGCGACATCGAAGTTGTGCCCCTCCGGGCACGACAGGCGTGGCTGGTGCGTGGCCTCCGCAGGCAGGTACTCCAGTGGACGTGAGCAGACGGGGCACAGGAGGGGAAGGTCCGCGGAAGGCATGGGAACCAGTTTAGGGCTGGCTGGGCGTTCAGCCCCGCCAGCCCTGCATGCGGAGGAAGCGGTAACTGTCAGCCGAGGGAGATCCCGGCGGGTCCGTCGTCGAAACCCAGCCCTTCCCGTGCCTTGGTGATGCCCGCTTCCGCCCAGTGGGCCGCGTACTCGGCGTTGCTGCTCAACGAACGAAGCTGGGCACGGTCTATGTACAGGATGCCGTCGAGGTGGTCTGTCTCGTGCTGCACGATGCGCGCCTGCCAGCCGGAAAACTCACGCCGCTCCGCCGCGCCGTCGGGCGTTGCATACTCCAGCAGGACGGTCTCGGGACGCGCCACCACCGCCTGCAGCCCGTTGAGGGAAAGGCATCCTTCAAAGAATGACGCATGTCCCGGGCCAACCGGTGTATAGCGGGGGTTGAGGATGGCAAGGAAGTCCAGGGGGCTCCGGTTCCTGAGGGCGGCAGCAGCCGGGTCGATGTCGTACTGGTCCTCCAGGACGGCCAGCCGCAGGGGGATGCCCAGCTGCGGCGCGGCAAGGCCTACTCCGGGTGCTTCATGCATGACCTGGCGCATGACTTCGACCAGGCGGCCCAGCTGGTCGTCTGACAGCTGGCCATCGAAGTCAGCGGCACGCTGCCGGAGTGCCGGGTGCCCGGCCTGGACAATGGGCGGGAGGGATCCGGCAGAGAGGACCTGCTCAACAAGCTCGCGGATCTGACCGGCGCTGGCGGTGGTCGGGGGAACAGTCTGGGTCATGGGGACAGCCTACTGGCGGACGGCACGCAGGAACGGTCGGCTAGGGTCTACTGCATGGCTGAAGATTCCCTTCCTGCACAGTCCCCGCTGGAACACGTCCTGGCATTCATCCGGGTCCTTGAAGCGGGTGGCGGTGCCGCGGACATCCGGCCGTTCCTCGCGGAGCAGTTCGTGCTGATCGAGGCCCCGCACCTGTTGGCACCGGAAGGTTCCACGCGGACACTGGCGGCGGTACTGGCCGGCGCCGACCAAAGCCGCGAGGTGGTCAAGGACCAGCGGTTCACTGTCCGGCGCACCACGTGCGAGGGCGGCCGGGTGGTGGTGGAGGCTGACTGGTCCGCCACGGTGCTCATGGACCTGAGGTACTGGGACCGGGGCGAGACGATCCGTGCCAGGACATCGTCCGTCTTCCAGGTCAGCGACGGTGTGATCGTGAGCCAGGACAGCTACGACTGCTACTTCCGGTAGCCGCCCTCCGCGCCGGAAACCTGCTACTGCATGGTGAAGCGCTTCGCGGCCCAGCGGTTCACCGCGGGTATTGCCGCGGCCGCACCAATGCCGGCAACACGGAACTGCAGGAGCGGCTGCGTCAGCGGCCTGCCCAGCATCATGTTGATTTCCGCCTGCCGACGGGCCCCATGGGCTGCCCGGCGGCGGTTCCGCTCGAATTTCCGAAGTTGAAGGCCCATGGGTTTGCCCGACAGGGCGGCGCAGACCAACGGCGCAAGGTCCCGGGCTCCCAACCACCCAAGGTTCATGCCTTGCCCGCCGATGGGGCTGATTTCATGGGCGGCGTCACCCAGCAGCACTGCGCGTCCGGCGACTGTCCTCTGCGCAATTCCGGAACGCACGCTGAAGGCGCTCAGCATGGAGTTGGACGCTGGATCCGGCTGGTTCCCGGTCCGGCGGCGCACCAGTTCCGCAAGATCGTGGGGCCCTGCAGCCGCTCCGGCGGGGGAGTCCAGCCGCACCACCCAGCGCCGGACGCCTCCCGGCAGCGGAAACGACTCAACGATTCCGTCGGGCTCGAGGAACAGGACGGCCTTGTCCCCGTACTCCGTGCCGTCCTCAAAATCGCCCATGAGGTAATGGTCCGGATAGGTCCTGCGGGCAACGGGGACGCCGAGCCGCTCCCGCAGCACTGACCGGGCGCCGTCGGCCGCAACGAGCAACGCTCCAGTCGCACCGCCGCACGGACGCGTGGCACCCGGGCCGGCCTCCACCGCAGCGGTGACCCTGCCGCCGTCGTCCGTAACCCCCGTGACGCGGGCGCCCCTGACAATCGCGCCCGGATCGAGGGCGAGGACACGCTCTTCCAAGAGCTGCTCGGTCCTGAACTGCGGGAGTGCCAGCACGAATGGAAAGTCCCTGGACACATGGTCGAACACCATGGTTCCCATCGTCCTGCCGCCGCTGACCGCCATTCCGGCACGGATGCGGACGCCTTCGTGAACCATGCTGGATGCCACCTGCACCCCGGCAAGCGCCTCCAGGGCCGGCGGGTGGATGCCGATCGCCCGGGTATGCCGGTTCGCGGCTTGCCGCTGCTCAAAAACCCTCACCGTCACGCCTTCCTGCAGCAGCGCGGCTGCCAGGTACAGGCCCACGGGACCGCCGCCCGCGATCAGGACATCGGCGTCCATGTCAGTCCTTCCGGCAAGCCAGGACCTGGTGGAAGGCCGTAGGGCGCTCCACGGACCAGCCCGGGGGAGCGGAAGCGGCCAGCTCCGCGGGCGTATAGCTGCGCCGGATGGAGGTGAGGCCGTCCCCGCGGATGTAGGACTTCCTGAAAGGCAGCGCGGCCACACTGAACAGGGCAAAGGCGGCGGGGCTGCGGATGAGGTCGTTGTGCAGCGCCTTCCTGGTGGCCAGGATTTCCGAGTCCGCCAGCAGCTGCCGGAGTTCCGCGGGATCAAGGTGGTGCAGTACGTGGTTGGAAATCACGACGTCGAACCGGGCGCCTTCCCGGACCAGGTCGCCGCTGTGCGCCTGCCGGAAGTCGACGCCAGGGATTGCCGGACGCCGGCGGGCGAATGCGGCGGCGCGCGGGTCCGGATCGATGCCGGCGACGTGGATTGGCCGGCCGTCCCGCTCTGCCCAGCGCGCGAGCATGACGGCAAGGTCGCCGCCACCGGAGCCGATGTCCAGCACGGTCAATGGGCGCTGCTGCGATGCAGCGGCGGTGCGCAGCTCCGTCCGGTACAGCCGCCGCCAACCGGACAGCACCCTATTGATGACCCAGAACTGCCGGTACGTATTGTCCAGGAGCCGGGCATCGCAGTCGGCGCGGTCCATCTGCTCCACCGCTCCGGCGGCGCGCGTTCGCAGCAGGATCCCCACGCGAATCCCGTCAGGCCATCTCTGCAGTCATCCGGTCCTGGCCCGGCATGAGGGAGGCCACCGCAGCGGAGTCCCCCAGTCCGGGGTCCCAGGTGCCTGCCGCGGCCTGCCGGAGCTTGGTGAACAGGCCGGTCTCCACCGTGAGCCCCGGGCCAAAGGCCATGGAACAGATGGCCTCGCCGTCGTGGCGACCATCCGGGTGCTCCGGTTGTTCCAGGATGTTCTTGAGGACGAACAGGACTGTGGCGCTGCTCATGTTGCCGTAGTTGCGGAGAATGTCCCTGGCGGGAACCAGCTGCGCATCGCTGAGGCCAAGCCGGGACTGGACCTTGTCGAGGATGCTGCGCCCGCCGGGGTGGATCGCCCAGTGGGGGATTGCGGTGTAGGGGAGTGCCGCCAAGTCCGGGTCTTTTGCCAGCAGCGGCTGCAGGGCACCGACGATGTGGTCATCGATGATGTGGGGCACGTAGTTGCCCAGGACCATCTCGAACCCGTGATCGCCGATGTTCCACGCCATGGAGTCCTCACCAACAGGGGTCAGGACTGTTTCGAAATGGTCCAGCTTCAACAGTGCGGCTTCCTCCGCGCCGGGGCGTGCAGTCACGACGGCGGCAGCGGCGCCATCTGCGAACAGGGCCGAACCCATGATTGTGTCCGGATCATTGGACGTGCGTACGTGCAGTGAGCAGAGTTCGGCGCAGACCACCAGGACAACCGCATTCGGGTCGGATTCACAGAACAGCTTGGCCGCGCGGAGGGCGGGAAAGGCCGCGTAGCAGCCCATGAAGCCCAGGTGGTACCGCTGCACGGAAGGACTAAGTCCGAGCTCGCGGACCACCTTGTAGTCCGGGCCAGGATTGAAAAAGCCCGTACACGACACCGTCACGAGATGAGTTATGTCAAGTAAATCCAACTCCGGCGCAGCCTGCAGGGCAGCCCGGGCCGCTTCTACGAACAGTTTGGTTGCTTCCCGGGCAAAGATATCGTTGCGGACTTTAGTGCTGGGGTTCAGCAGGAGCCCGGTGTCCGGGTCGTAAAACTGGGGGTTCTCCGAGCGTGACGCGTTGGTGAGTTCCTGGACGGCGGTGAATCTCGTCTCGATGGCTGCGCCGTCGAAACAGGTGTTGACCAGGCGGGACCCAAGCCGGGAAAGTCCAGGTTGGGCGGCAAAGACATCACGGGCTTCGGACTGGATCAGTTTTGTCGCCGGAACTGCAGTTTCAAGTGAACGCACGTAAACCGTCATCACGTCATTCTTGACGCGCGGTTGGAGAAAGACAATGGGCCCGTCGGCTGGAACGGCGGTACTGGGTCTTTGATGGCGCGTCCAGGCGAGGACGGCTGAAGTCGATGCTCCGCTTCCAAGCCTGCCCAAAGCGCCGATAATCTACATTATGTCAAGTAGTACTCTGCGTATTGCATCAGATGAATCAATCGCCCCGATCCCCCGGATCCGCACCAAGTCCTTTCACTTCCCTAAGATTCCGCGGAATTTGCGGTCTGAACAGCGTTAACGCGCCGCTGGCCAGGCGCTGCCCGACGGGCGCAATATCGATCCTTGAAGCGGTTGCGACAAGCGTCTGACCTGCGGTTTTGTGCTGATGATGCATTTAATGAATCATTGATTCAAGATTTGAGCACAAACTTCGAGGGAACTGTGGGGCGAGAATGGCGGTGGACGCGTTCGGGCGTGTGCTGCAGCTGAGTGCTGTTCAGCTGCTGCATCCCGAGGAACAGACTCTTGAGGACATGCTGACCGGGTGGCGCAACCAGCAGCTTTCCAGGAACCTCCAGTTCGACACGATCGACAAGGGCATCGCGAGTGTCCGCCGGTTCGTGAACCATGTGAACGAGTTTCCGTGGAACTGGGCACCGGAACACGTCGAGGAGTATTTCGGTGACCTCCGCTCAATCCACCAGCTGAAGCACTCCACGGTCCGCGGCTACCAGTCCACGCTCCGCCGGTTCACGTCCTACGTGTCAAACCCCGACTACGGCTGGGACCAGGTCTGCGAACAGCGCTTCGGCACGCACCCGTCCCAGGTCTTCTTTGACTGGAACACCGCCTCCCACACACAGGAGTACGAAGGACGTCCCTCCAAGCGGCCCTTCACCAAGACGGAACTCCAGATGCTGTTCGATCACGCCGACGACCAGGTCGAACTCATCGCCGCCTCAGGCAAGAAAGGCTGGCAGGCCGCCTACCGGGACGCCGTCATGCTGAAAATCGCCTACTCGTACGGGCTCAGATTCAACGAGCTCCGGCACCTGCAATCCATCGACTTTGCGGCCAACCCGAAGGCGCGAAGGTTCGGCAAGGCAGGCGTCTGCAAGGTCCGGTTCGGCAAATCCCGCAAGGGCTCCCCGCACAAACCCCGCAGCGTCCTGACGGTCTTCGACTGGACCGCCGGCGTTCTCGAGGACTGGCTCGCCAACGGACGGGGCATGCTCGACACCCTGGACCTGTTCCCCAGCGAACGCGGCGGCCTGATCTGCGAATCCACCCTGCTGCGCCGGCTCCGGCGCTACCTCAACGAGCTGGGCCTGCCAATGGATGGGCTGGACCTGCATTCGCTCCGGCGCTCCTATGCAACGCACCTGTTGGAGGACGGATGGGATCCTAGATTCGTGCAACATCAGATGGGCCACGAACACGCCTCCACCACCGGGATTTACCAGTTCGTCAGCGACGACTTCCGCAACACGACCCTTCGGGCGGCGCTGGACCGCACCATGGATGAAGTCCTGGGCGTGCAGATGCGAGGTGAATGGTGAGACGCGACGTCGAATACAAGTGGCGGCTCTCGGAGCTCATGGCAGCACGGGGCCTGCACAACACCACCGACCTCATCCCCCTTCTGGCCGAGCGCGGCATCACCTTGTCCCGCCCACAGGTCTACCGTCTCGTCAACCAGAAACCCGAACGCGTCGCACTGCAGGTCATCGCCGCGATCTGCGACATCTTCTCCTGCGGACCCGAGGACCTCATCACCGTCACAGCCGCCGACGTCCGCGCCCGCAAAACCGGAACCAGCGCCCCCAACGTCGTCGACCTGAACCGCACCGTCAGACCACGGCGCGCACGCATCATCGACAATGATCACTGACAAACCCGCAGGCCTCAGCCCCCGCAGCACCAGCCGCGGCCGGCCCCGCACCACGGGGACTGCTACCTGCGCACGCTGCGGCCGGGCCGCCGGTAAAACCCGCGCCACCTGGCCCGAAGGCCGAATCTGCGGCCCATGCTTCACCACCGCCACCCGCACCCACGGGACCTGCCCGGAGTGCGGCCAGCACAGACTTCTACCCGGGCCACCGGACATCAGCGGAGGGCCACGCTGCGCGCCCTGCGCCGGCATCCTCCACGACTTCCACTGCACCCGTTGCAATACGGAGGGCGAGTTCTACCGGCGCGGCATATGCGCCCGCTGCGCCCTCCGGGAGGACCTCAACGAACTACTGCTCATGCACCCCGCCGACCCGGACACCGCCGGCAAAATCGTCCATGCGCTTTGCAAAGCGGACCGGCCCGAAAGCATCATCACGTGGAAACGCTCCCCCAAAGTCCAAGCACTCCTGGCCTCTCTGTCATGCGGGGAAACTCCCTTGACGCACGAAGGACTCGATGCCGCGGCCAAGTCAGCGAACCGCGAAGCCAATCACCTGCGCGCCCTGTTCATTCATCATGGACTCCTCCCCTACCAAGACCCGTATCTGGCCCGGTTCGAAACCTGGATTGACGACAAGCTCCGCCACTTGCCCGAGGAGGTCGCCAAACCCGTCGCACAGTTTGCCACCTGGCATCACCTCCGGCGCATCCGGTCCATCACAACACCGGAGAAGAGCGCCCAAGCCCCGGTCCACTCGGCCAAGCAAGAGATCACCGAAACCGTCAAGTTTCTGGACTGGCTCTGGGAAACCCACCAGCGGACAGCGGCGAACTGCACCCAACAAGACATCGAAACCTGGCTCGCAACCGGTTCCACGACCAGAAAAGCCATCCGCACCTTCATCGTCTTCATCAAGAACACCGGCACAAACCACAGGGTGGACATGGGCCACTACACAGCCAAAACCCGCCCCGCGATCACCCAGGACCAGCGCGTGGCCTGGCTCCGGGAACTGCTTACCGGCACCAGCGAGTCCCTGCCCTACCGAGTCGCCGGCATCCTGCTGCTTCTCTACGCCCAGCCGCTCGTTCGGGTCGCCAAACTCCGGACCGACGCTATCGAAACCAATGAAAGCACCGGCAACATGCGGATCACCTTCGGCCCGCACCCAGTGCCCGTTCCCGAACCCTTCGCCGACTTGCTTCGAGAGCACCTTAAAGGCCGTCCGAATCTCAGAACAGGATCAGACGCACAAAGCCCCTGGCTCTTCCCGGGGACCCGGGCCGGACAACCACTTCACCCAAACGGCATCATGGATAGGCTCCGAAGCCTGGGCATCGACCTGCGCGGCGCACGAAACACGGCCCTCGACGAACACCTCTTAGTCTCACCACCGCCACTGGTCGCCGACGCACTCGGATACAGCCACCAAGTAGCCTTCCTCCACGCCGACGCGGCAGGCGACGCCTGGTCCCGCTACGTCAACCTAAGAACCGGGCCTTGAAGCGTCCTTGCGAACACTTCGACAGTGACATCTAACTCTCACTCATCAAGGTCTTCTCGCCTGTCTGAGCGCAGATCCTCAATCGGTCTCTTTCCAATGAGCTCCTGACGATAACCCTCAACTTCAGCAGACTTCTTTCGAGACCATCGCCAACCAAAGTAGGACCCAAGAAGCCCAGCTAACGCGAAACCCACCGCCGTCACAGCCGGGGAGCCCGTTGCAACCTGGATCCAGACGGCAATGCCAACAACCAACATCGCTGTGACTACCAAAACGAAGGCTTTCTGCTTTCGACCCGTCATCGCACTCCTCCCCGAGCAGTTGTGCAAATGCTGGCACGAACTAGACCAACAGGGAAAGCCTTGGCAGCAAAGGTAGACATTCCGTGTTCTAGCGGAGGACTTGCACGACGCAGGCTTTCGTGGCGAATACGCTCACATTTGATCCGCAGGGATGCCAGTAACGGCAAGATGGCACTCCCTCATTCGGCCACCCAGCCTCTAGTGGCTCCGTCGAATTGAGGCCCCCACCACGGCACCCAGGCCGAGCCCCACTGCGAAACCCCAAAACGGCGTGTGGAAGATCGCCAGGCCCAGGCTGATCCCCAAAGCAGCACCCACGAGGCTGCAGATCCATAGGGCTTTATTCACGGTGTCTCGTCTCCGTCGTGGCTAGGGGGCCTCACCTACTGCAGCGAGATTACTGCATCCCCAACAAGGGGTGCCACGGCGACAGCCCGCTTCAGTAACCGGCACTAGAGTCCACTCCCCTTCTTTACAGAGTCCGTCAGCGCGCCTCCTGGCGGCAGCTAAGCTCGAAACATGAGTTCCCTGAAAACCAAGCCTGCACCGACCGCACCCGCACGGGCAGCACTGGCTGCAGCAGTGGCCGACGTCGTGCTGATCCTTGTTTTCGCCGCTATAGGCCGGGATGCGCACCACCGCGAGGAGCCCATCCTCGGCGTGCTGCTGACCGCCTGGCCGTTCCTTGCCGGCGCAGCGGCAGGGTGGGCCACTGCCAGGGTGTGGCGCAGTCCATTGGCCATCGCCCGGGCCGGCGTTCCAGTCTGGCTCGCTACCCTGGTTGGCGGAATGCTCCTCCGGGCCCTGACCGGGCAGACGGTGGTCCTTCCCTTTATTATCGTTGCAACGCTGGCCCTCGCCGTGTTGCTGGTGGGGTACCGACTCCTGGTGGCAGGCGTGGTGCGCTTCCGCCGACGGCAGGGCAGGTAGAGGCGGCGGATTCAGGTGTCAGCCGGGTCCGGCGCCCGTGTAATAGGCTGGCCGGAGAGAAAAGCCTGCCGCGGGTCATCGCGGCGGCAATGATTGAAGGGGTTCAAGCGTGGTTACCGCATTTGTTCTGATCAAGACTGACGCCGCCCGCATCCCGGAGACGGCTGAAGAGATTTCAGCCATCGAAGGCATCAGTGAGGTGTATTCAGTCACCGGTGAATGGGACCTCATTGCAGTAGCGCGGGTCCGCAGGCACGAAGACCTCGCCGACGTCATCGCGGACCGGCTTTCAAAAGTTCCCGCAGTGGTCCACACCACCACGCACATCGCGTTCAGGGCCTACTCGCAGCACGACCTTGACGCCGCTTTTTCCCTGGGCTTCGAACAATAACCGCGGTTTAGGCGCGCGAGAGGGACACCCAACGGTCCAGCACGGCGGCGGCGGCACCGGAATCGATCGAGTCCGCCGCCCGCGCGAATGCCTCCTTCATGCGGTCAAGGAACGGGCCCTCGGCGTCCCGGTCGAACGCAACCAGGCCTGCCGCGGCGTTCACCAGCACGGCGTCCCTTGCCGGGCCCTCACTGCCGGCCAGCACATCCCGGACAACCCCCGCGTTCGCCGCCGCATTACCGCCACGGAGTTGTTCAACAGTAGCCAGCCTGATGCCGAGGTCCTCCGGGGAGAAACGCAGTTCACTGACGGCCCCGTCGCGGATCTCCCAGACTGTGGAGGGGCCCGTTGTGGTCAGCTCGTCCAGCCCGTCATTGCCGCGGAAGACCAGTCCCCTGCTCCCCCGGCGGGCCAGGACCCCGGCCACGAGTGGTGCCATCCGCGCATTGGCGACGCCCACGGCTGACGCCTGCACATTGGCAGGGTTGGTGAGCGGTCCCAGGAAGTTGAAGGCTGTGGGTACCGCCAGTTCCCGCCGCGGGACGGCCGTGTGCCGGAACGACGGGTGGAACACCTGGGCAAAGCAGAACGTGATTCCTGCCTCCTCCGCGTTCCGGGCCACCTGGGCAATGGGCAGGTCCAGGCGGACGCCGAGCGCCTCAAGTACGTCAGCGGAACCGGACGACGACGACGACGCGCGGTTCCCGTGCTTGACCACCTTGGCGCCGGCCCCGGCAGAGACCAGGGCGGCCATGGTGGAGATGTTGATGGTGTTAAGTTGGTCACCGCCGGTGCCGACAATGTCGAGTTTTTCCCCGCTGATGGTCACGGGGTTGGCGTGGGCAAGCATTGCCTCCACGAGGCCGGAGAGCTCATCCACCGTCTCGCCTTTGGCGCTGAGGGCCACAAGGAATCCGGCGATCTGGGCCGGTGTTGCTTCCCCGGACATGATGGTGTCCATGGCCCAGGAGGTGTTCTCCGCAGTGAGGTCAGTGCCCTTGATGAGCGTTGAGATCAACCGGGGCCAGGTGTTGGCGGACGCTTTAGTTGCCTGAGAAGTCACGTGCTGATGCTATCGACCGATGGCGGCCAGTGACCAATGTGAACCGTCGCGGGAACTTTTCCGGGCAATTTCGCGTCTTTGTAGAAAAAGTCCTCCGAAAAGGCGGTTTGCGTTGGGCAGCACGGACTTTTACAGACATAATGTCTATGTGACATCTGCGACCCATGCCCCCAGTACCCCGGCGCACCCCACGCTGAACCGCCCCAATATGGTTTCTGTCGGAACCGTTGTGTGGCTGTCCAGCGAGTTGATGTTCTTCGCCGGTCTCTTTGCCATGTACTTCACTCTGCGCTCCACGAGCGGACAGATGTGGGCGGAAGAGACGGCCAAGCTCAACTTCCCCTTTGCGCTCGTCAACACGATCGTCCTCGTGGCCAGTTCCTTCACTTGCCAGATGGGCGTCTTCGCCGCAGAGCGGCTGCAGCCACGGCGCACCGGCGGTGCCCTGCAGTTTGCCCGCTGGGGAATGAACGAATGGTTCACCCTGACGTTCCTCATGGGTGCGTTCTTCGTTGCCGGCCAGACCACCGAATACGCCATGCTGGTTTCAGAGCACGTGTCGCTCTCCTCCAATGCATACGGCTCGGCCTTCTACATGACCACGGGCTTCCACGGCCTCCACGTGATCGGCGGCCTTATCGCCTTCCTGCTCATCATGGGCCGGTCGTTCGCCGCGAAGAAGTTCGGACATTTCGAAGCAACGTCCGCGATCGTCACCTCTTACTACTGGCACTTCGTTGACGTCGTGTGGATCGGCCTCTTCCTGGTCATCTACGTACTCAAGTAGCCAGCTTTGATTCTTTTTCTACAAGAGGCAGAATTTCAGGTAGCGGCTCCCGGAGCCGGCGCAGGATCGAATAAAGGAAGCACCACGTGAAGGCACTCTCACAAAAGCGGCGACACCCTCTTGCAGCAATAGCGCTGCTTCTGATGGGGCTCCTCATAACGGGTGGGCTGTACGCCGTGGCAACCTCCATGAATGAGGCCAAGGCGAGCACCACCGCAAGCGCAAGCGACGTTGAAGAGGGCGGCAAGCTGTTCGCCGCGAACTGCGCCACCTGCCACGGCATGGGTGCCAGTGGCTCCAACGCCGGCCCCTCTCTGGTGGGCGTCGGTGCTGCTGCTGTTGACTTCCAAGTGGGCACTGGCCGAATGCCGCTGCAGATGAACGGTCCCCAGGCTATGAAGAAGCCGGCCCAGTTCAACGATGAACAGACCCAACAGCTTGCAGCCTACGTGGCTTCCCTGGGAGCCGGCCCGGCGATCCCTGAGACGGACCTGACAAGCGGTGGCGGCAACGCCGCGGCCGGTGGCGAGCTCTTCCGTACCAACTGCGCTATGTGTCACAACGCCGCCGCTGCCGGTGGCGCACTGACCCGTGGTAAGTTCGCTCCCGCCCTGGCCGGCGTCTCCGGCAAGCACATCTACGAGGCCATGGTCACGGGCCCACAGAACATGCCCGTCTTCAACGATGCCAACATCACCCCTGAGGGCAAGAAGGACATCATCACCTTCCTGAAGCAGATCGAGTCCACCGGTTCACCGGGCGGCGCCAATCTGGGATCGCTTGGTCCCGTCGCTGAAGGGCTGTTCGTCTGGGTGGCCGGTCTGGGCGTCATCATCGCCTTCACTATCTGGCTGACCTCCAGAACATCCTGACATCGCAGGCGAAGCACAAGAACTTCTGCTGCGCAGCCAGCAGCATAATATTGGAAACTAATCCGGCGAAAGCCGGGACGAGAGAAGGATGAGGCGAATCATGGGCAACCATAGTGACGGCAGTCCGAACCACTCGGGCACCGTAGCTACGGCTGGTCAGAATGAGGTGGAGAAATTCCAGGACCCTGGAATTCCCCCGCATCGTTTGCGCCTGGCTGACACGGACCCGAAGGCCGCAAAGCGGGCAGAACGGCAGGTCGCCTTACTATTTGGCATTTCTGTTGTTGGAACCCTGATCTTCCTGGTGGCGTACTTCGCCATTGATCTGGGAGATGACTCCAGCATCGCCACCATCCGGCTCCAGAACGCCCTGCTCGGCCTGGGCACTGCCTTCGCCATGCTCGGTATCGGTACCGGCATCGTGCACTGGGCCAAGGCCCTGATGCCCGACCACGAAGTCTCCGAAGAACGCCACGCGATCCGCTACGAAGAGGACCGTCAAGCGGCGGTCCGCATCGTCGACGACATCGTGGAAGAGACCGGCATCAAGCGCCGTCCGCTGATCCGCAACACCCTGCTCGGTGCTGTGGCGCTTGCCCCGCTTCCCGCCGTCGCCATCTTTGCTGACCTTGGACCCCGTCCGGACGACAAGCTGGCACACACCATGTGGGCTCCCCAGGACGGAAAGCGCAAGCGCCTGACCCGTGACCCTGACGGAACTCCCATCAAGGCCTCGGACGTCACCATTGGTTCGGCCTTCCACGTCATCCCGGAAGGCCTGAACGAACTCGAGGAAGGCAAGCTCAACGAGAAGGCAAAGTCCGTTGTGCTGCTCATGCGCCTGGACCCCGCGTCATTGAACCCGTCCAAGGGCCGCGAAGAGTGGGGTTACAACGGCATAGTTGCCTACTCGAAGATCTGCACCCACGTTGGCTGCCCCGTTGCTCTGTATGAGCAGCAGACGCACCACCTGCTGTGCCCGTGCCACCAGTCCACCTTTGACCTCACCCAAGAGTGCAAGGTGATCTTCGGCCCCGCCAGCCGTCCTCTCCCCCAGCTGCCCATCGCAGTTGATGACGAGGGCTACCTCGTCGCTACCAGCGACTTCCATGAACCCGTAGGACCAAGTTACTGGGAGCGTGATTCGCATGAGCGCAGCATCAACAGCTGAGCCGGCTTTCGTCGCCAAAACCAAGACAGGCCGGATCACCGACTTCGTCGACTCACGTGTCGGCGGGTCAGGGATCCTCCGCGAGTTCGGCCGCAAGGTCTTCCCGGACCACTGGTCGTTCATGTTCGGTGAAGTGGCGCTGTACTCGTTCGTCATCCTGCTGCTGTCAGGCACCTTCCTGACGTTCTTCTTCGATCCTTCCATGGCGGAGACCCGTTACGACGGCGGTTACGTCCCCCTGAAGGGCGTGGAGATGTCCGTGGCGTACAGCTCCTCGCTGAACATCTCCTTTGACATCCGCGGCGGACTTTTCATGCGCCAGGTGCACCACTGGGCAGCTCTGCTGTTCGTGGCATCAATCGCAGTCCACATGCTGAGGGTCTTCTTCACCGGCGCGTTCCGGCGTCCCCGTGAAATGAACTGGGTCGTCGGCAGTGTCCTGCTGATCCTGGCGATGGCCGCAGGCTTCACCGGCTACTCACTCCCCGACGATCTCCTGTCCGGCAACGGCCTGCGCATCATCGACGGCGTCATCAAGTCGATCCCGGTCATCGGAACGTACATCTCGTTCTTCCTGTTCGGTGGGGAATTCCCCGGCACCGCCATCATCAGCCGCCTGTACATGCTGCACATCCTGCTGGTGCCGGCACTGATCCTGCTCATGATCGTCCTGCACCTGTTCATGGTCGTCGTCCACAAGCACACGCAGTACCCCGGCCCGGGACGCAACGACAACAACGTCGTCGGTTACCCCCTGGGTCCTGTCTACGCAGCAAAGGCCGGCGGATTCTTCTTCATCGTCTTCGGCGTGATCGCATTGATGGCAGCGTTCTTTACCATCAACCCGATCTGGAACTACGGTCCGTACGACCCCTCCCCTGTGTCCGCCGGAACCCAGCCTGACTGGTACATCGGCTTTGTGGACGGCGCGTTGCGACTGATGCCGGGTACCCTGGGCAATTGGCGCGTCGAGCAGGTCTTCTTCGGATACGTCTTTACGTTCAACGTCCTGCTGCCGGCCCTGGTACCGGCCGGAATCCTGTTCACCGTGATGTTCATGTACCCGTGGATTGAACGCTGGGTGACCAAGGACGACCGGGAACACCACGTCCTGGACCGTCCAAGGAACGCCCCGACGCGTACCGCCATCGGCATGGCAGGTTTCGTCTGGTACTGCGTTATGTGGGCCGCTGCCGGTTCCGACCTCATCGCGACACACTTCGGTGTTTCGCTGAACGACGTCACTTACTGGCTGCGCGCACTGTTCTTCATCGGACCGGTTATCGCGTTCGTGGTCACCAAGCGGGTCGCCCTTGCGCTGCAGCGCAAGGACCGTGAGATTGCCCTCCACGGCCGGGAGACGGGCCGTATTGTCCGGCTCCCCCACGGTGAATTCATTGAGGTCCACGCACCGCTGGATGAGTACAAGCGCTACAAGCTGGTTGGCTTTGAGTCACCTCAGGTCCTTCCGGCCTTACCCAACGAGCACGGCGTCGTCACCCGCAAGGAAAAGCGCCGCGCACTCCTCTCCCGCTGGTTCTTCGAGGACCGCGTCGCCCCGGCCACGCCTGCTGAACTTGAGGCCGCTCACGGCCACGGCCACGAAGCTGTTGAATCGGCAGAAGGAAGCAAGAGCCTGACGCACTAGGTTTCCCGCCCAAACGGGAAAGGCCCGATCCATACGGATCGGGCCTTACCCGTTTCCTGGGCTGTTGCCTGCCCCAGCCCACGAAAGGGGCCTTCGGGCTGCCGGCTGGTGGAGGGGTTGGCCAAGGGCGGTTTGGTTAGTGGTTGCGGGCCCGCCGGGCTCCGGGCCGCTGCAGTGGCACCCACAGCTTGTACCGGTCAGCGCGGTAGTAGGACACCGAGTAGTCAACCATCGCCCTGGCGACAAAGGCATGCCGCTGGATCTTCAGTAATGGGGCCCCGACTTCCACGTTGAGCAGGCGCGCCGTGGAGGGTGATGCGGCAGTCGCCTCGATCATGTCCTCGCCCCACTCCATAACCAGCCCGTACTGCTCGCTGAGGACGTTGTAGAGCGACGTGGGCGGCTCGCCGTCGAGCAGGCCCGGGACCCGATGCGCCGGGATGAAGTTCTCGTCCACGCTCATGGGCTCCCCGTCCGCAAGGAGCAGCCGGCGGAAGCGGACCAGCGGGGTGCCCTCATCAAGCTGCAACTCGCGGGCAAGGAAGGCGCTGGCGCCAATCTGTTCGAAGCTGAGGACCTTGGCGGCAGGCACCATGCCACGCCGCTGCATTTCTTCGCTGTAGGACGTGAGCTTGACCTGCAGGTCGAGTTTCGGCCGGCGGACGAATGTCCCCAGGCCAACCACCCGCTCGATGACCTCCTCCCCCACCAAGGCATCGATGGCCTGCCGCACTGTCATCCGGGCCAACCCAAACCGCTCTGCCAGGTCCCGTTCCGACGGCAGGGCCGAACCTGGCGGGCACGACTGCGAGATGTACGTACGAAGGATCTCGCGAAGCTGCACGTAGAGTGCCGTTCCGCTGGTGCGGTCGATTTCCCCCGTGATTGCGGCGGCGCCGGCTGCCATGATCGTTCTCCTGCCGTTGGGTGTCCCCTCAATTTTAGGACGGTCTAGACCAGCCCCGGACCGCGGCAGTCTTTCGCGCAGCAGCCGGACTGGAAGCTATATTTGGTCTGGAAACTTGCCAATTGACGGAGGGGGCCGTCGTTCGAAAAAGGAGTCCCTTTGCCAACAATGAAGGCCGTGGTGGCAGCGCCCGTGGGCCTGCATGCACGTTCTGCGGCGGTATTCGTCCGGGCCGCCACGGACACCGGGCTTCCCGTCACCATCAGCAAGGCCGGCGCCGCGGAGGTGGACGCGCGGTCGCTGCTCCAGGTGATGGGAGCTGACTTCGCGCAAGGCTGTGAGGTGGAGCTCTCGGTGAGTGAAGTTCCGCTGGCGGACGCTCAGTGGCTTGGAAGGGCGAAGGCGGCCCTGCGGGAGCTTCGCGATCTTTTGGAGTCGCAGGGGGCTGGATAAGGGCCGTTGGAAGGCAATAAACGACGGCGGGCCCCACCAATCTGGTGGGGCCCGACGTCGTTATTCTCTTTGTTGCTTAGTGTGCGTGGTCTCCGCGGCTGTACTCGTACACCCAGCCCACGAGGGCTACGACGGCGATGCCGCCGGCGATGAAGATGATCCAGGGACCAACGGCCAGGCCCAGGAAGCCGGTAGCGCAGGCGATACCGAGGACCAGGGGCCACCAGCTCCAGGGGCTGAAGTGCCCCTGTTCGCCGGCACCTTCGTGGATTTCAGCGTCGCTGCGGTCCTCGGGACGAAGGCCCACACGCTTTCCAGTGAAACCAAGGTATGCCCCGATCATGCCGGCAAGTCCACCGACAAGCAGGATGCCCAAGGTTCCTACCCACTCACCCCAGTTGGTCAGGAAGCCGTAGACCAGAGCGACGGGGACGAAGAAGAAGACTCCAGAGCCAAAGATCCAAGATTCGATTTTCACTGTGCGGTGTCCTTCTGGTCAGCGTTTCCGAGGGTCGCTGCTGCGGGTGCCGGCGAATCGACGGTATGAACCTGGCGGAGTTCCGGGTGGTGCAGGTCCAGCGCGGGGCGCTCGGAGCGAATCCGGGGGAGCGAGGTGAAGTTGTGGCGCGGCGGCGGGCATGACGTGGCCCATTCCAACGAAGCACCGAAGCCCCACGGGTCATCAACCTGGACCTTTTCAGCATTCCGCCAGGTGATGTAGACGTTCCAGAAGAACGGAATCAAGGATGCGCCAAGGACGAAGGACGAGATGGTGGAGAACTGGTTCATCCAGGTGAAGTTGTCCTCCACCAGGTAGTCGGCGTAGCGCCGCGGCATCCCGGATACTCCCAACCAGTGCTGGATCAGGAAGGTGCCGTGGAAACCCAGGAAGAGCATCCAGAAATGGATCTTGCCCAGGCGCTCATTGAGCATCTTGCCGGTCCACTTGGGCCACCAGAAGTAGAACCCTGCGAACATGGCGAACACCACGGTGCCGAACACCACGTAGTGGAAGTGCGCCACCACAAAGTAGGTGTCCGAGACCTGGAAGTCCAGTGGCGGGGAAGCCAGGATGATCCCGGTGAGACCGCCGAAGAGGAACGTGATCATGAAGCCGATGCTCCACAGCATGGGAGTCTCGAAGGTCAGCGACCCGCCCCACATAGTGCCGATCCAGTTGAAGAACTTCACGCCCGTGGGCACCGCGATGAGCATGGTCATGAATGAGAAGAACGGCAGCAGGACGGCGCCCGTGACGTACATGTGGTGGGCCCACACCGTCACAGAGAGTGCTGCAATGGCAATCGTGGCGTAGACCAGGCCCTTGTAGCCGAAGATCGGCTTGCGGCTGAACACGGGGAAGATCTCCGACACGATGCCGAAGAACGGCAGCGCGATGATGTACACCTCAGGGTGGCCGAAGAACCAGAACAGGTGCTGCCAGAGGATGGCGCCGCCGTTTTCCGGATCGAAGATGTGGGCACCGAACTTCCGGTCCGCGCCCAAGGCAAACAGGGCGGCGGCCAGCGGCGGGAACGCCATGAGGACCAGGATCGCCGTGATCAGGGTGTTCCAGGTGAAGATGGGCATCCGCCACATGGTCATGCCGGGCGCACGCATGCAGATGATGGTGGTGATGAAGTTGACAGCACCCAGGATGGTTCCGAAACCGGACAGCGCCAGGCCAAAGACCCACAGGTCACCGCCAATGCCGGGGCTGAAGGTGGTGTTGGACAGTGGCGCATAAGCGAACCAGCCAAACGAGGCAGCGCCCTGCGGGGTGATGAACCCGGACACCGCGATGGTGGAGCCAAACAGGAAGAACCAGAAGGCCAGCGCGTTCAGGCGCGGGAACGCCACGTCCGGGGCGCCGATCTGCAACGGCATGATCACGTTGGCGAACCCCGCGAACAGCGGGGTGGCGAACATCAACAGCATGATGGTGCCGTGCATGGTGAACAGCTGGTTGTACTGTTCCTTGGTCTGCAGGATCTGCATGCCGGGCTCGAACAGCTCGGCGCGGATCAGCAGCGCCATGACACCGCCCAGGCAGAAGAACACGAAGCTCGCGATCAGGTACATGTACCCGATGGTCTTGTGGTCGGTGGACGTGATCCAGTTGACGACGATGCGTCCTTTGGATTTCGGAACCACGGGAGCTGTCAGGACCCCCGCTGGTGCGGATTGAGTGTACGTAGCCACGTCGCTCCCCTTACTTCATCTCGTTCACGTTTGGGTTGCGGTCATACTCGTTGCCGAGTAGACCAGTGTTGCCGGCCGCCTTAAGTTCGTCCATGTGGGCCTGGAACTCAGGTTCAGACACCACCTTGACGCGGAACAGCATTTCGGAGTGGTACTCCCCGCAGAGCTCGGCACACTTGCCGTCGTAGGTGCCCTCTTTAGTGGGCGTGAAGCGGATGTAGTTGGTCTTGCCGGGAATCATGTCACGCTTCTGCAGGAAGGCTGGAACCCAGAAGGAGTGGATGACATCGCGCGAGTTGAGTTCCAGGTCGACAGACTTGTTCACCGGCAGGTACAGGGTGGGGAGTTGTTCCTTGTCAATGGTGTTGCCGGTGAGGTGGGCCTGGACGCCGGCCTCGTACACGTCTTCCTGGATGACCTCGCCGGACTTGTAGTTGAAGTCCCAGGCCCACTGCTTGCCGCGGACGTCCACGACGACGTCGGCCGGCTGCGAACGGTCATCGATCGCCTGCTGGTCGCGGTCGGTGAAGTAGAAGAACACCAGGACCATGAAGATCGGGATGGTGAGGTAGAAGACTTCCAGCGGGAGATTGAAGCTGGTCTGGCGGGGGAAGCCAACCGTTCCCTTGCGGCGCCGGTAAGCGACCAGGCACCAGATGATCAGGCCCCACGTAATGGTGCCCACCACGAGCGCAGCAATCCAGGAGTTGACCCAGAGGTCCATGATGCGGTCGGTGTTGCTGGTGGTGCCACGTTCAGTGGGCATCCACCCTTTCTCTACCTCTGGCGAACATCCGGTCAAAACCAACGCGCCGGCAATAGCCAAGCTTGAGATCGTGGTGATCGTTTTGCGTCGGCTGCCGGTTCGGTTCTGCGAACTCACAGACGGCCCTTCCTACTTGTTGCTGTTGTCCGGGCAGCTATCGGCGCTCCGGGCACAAAAAAGTTTTACTACTCGGTGTAGAGCTTACCGCTCCGCCGGGCGTTTCGCCCACATGTCGGCGCCGAGCCCCCGTGCCGTTTTGGACGGCAGGGAGCCCGGCGCGGACATCAGGCGAAATAACCGGCTTAGTGGAATGAATCGCCGCAGGCGCAGGAGCCGCCGGCGTTCGGATTGTCGATGGTAAAGCCCTGCTTCGCGATGGTGTCCTCGAAGTCGATGCTGGCACCGCTGAGGTACGGCACGCTCATCTTGTCGACGACAACCTCGACGCCGTCGTAGTCGCGGACGGCATCTCCGTCAAGGAGGCGCTCGTCGAAGTAGAGCTGGTAAATCAGCCCTGAGCAGCCGCCGGGCTGCACGGCGACGCGGAGACGGAGGTCCGTGCGGCCTTCCTGTTCCAGGAGGCTGCGGACCTTGCCTGCCGCGACGTCGGTCAGGTTGACCTCGTGGACGGGCAGCTCATCAGTGGCAGCGCTGGTGGTCTCGGTGCTGTTCTCATTGGTTGCGGTGCTCATTGGCCTACCTTCTTAGGACGGTCTGGCGGCGTCGCCGTAACGGCGCCTGCCCCTACAAATACGGTATGGGCTATAGCTACATGCTACGCGCGGCAGTCCTGTAGCTCTAACTCCTGGCGTAACCGCCAAAGCACGCCGGTTGTTCCCTGGCAGCAGGGCAGGTGCCGGTGTTCCGAACGGCCATCAATTCCCTGTGGTGAGGCCTTCATTGTTCAACCGGCTGAGCATGAGGGCTTCAGCCAGGATGGCATTGCGGAAGTCGCCGATGTGCAGTGACTCGTTGGCACTGTGCGCACGCGAATCGGGGTCTTCCACCCCGGTCACCAGGATCTGGGACCCGGGATACAACTCAGTGAGGTCGGCGATGAAGGGGATGGACCCGCCGATGCCCGTTTCGACCGCCTGAACGCCCCAGGCCTCCCCCAGTGCCCACATGGCCACAGTTGCGGCGGGGGACGATGTGTCGGTCTGGAAGGGGTTGCCTGCCTCTCCCGGGGTGAAGACAACCTTCGCCCCGAAGGGCGCGTTGGCTTCCACGTGCCTGCGCACTGCATCCATGGCCTCGGCCGGTACCTGGCCGGGCGCCAGCCGCAGGCTGAATTTTGCCCTGGCCCGCGGAAGGAGCGTGTTGGACGCCACCTCGACGGCGGGAGCGTCGAAACCGATGATGGACAGGGCCGGCTTGGTCCACAGCCTCGAGGCGATGCTTCCCGTCCCGGCCAGGCGGACGCCGTCGAGCACGGACGCGTCGGCGCGGTAGTCCGCCTCGGGCATCTCCACGGCAGCCGTATCGGTGGCCACCAGCCCTTCGATGGCGACGTTTCCGTCGGCGTCGTGAAGCGTGGCAATGAGCCGGGACAGCAGGGTGGGAGCGTCCAGGACCGGCCCACCGAACATGCCGGAGTGCACCGCGTGGTCAAGTACCTGCACCTCGACAGTGCCGTCGACCAGGCCGCGGAGGCTGGTGGTGAGGGCAGGCGTGCCGACCTTCCAGTTGCTTGAGTCGGCAACCACAATGACATCGGCCCGGAGCAGTTCCCGGTTCGCTTCCAGGAAGGTCCGGAACGTGGGCGACCCCGCTTCTTCCTCGCCCTCGATGAAGAATGTCACGCCGAGGCCCAGGGAACCGCCAAGGACCTCGGCTGCAGCTGCATAAGCGGCAATGTGCACCATGATGCCGGCCTTATCGTCGGCGGCGCCGCGTCCGTACAGCCGTCCGTCCTTCTCGACGGCGGTAAAGGGCTCGGTTTCCCACAGCGACTCATCGCCCACGGGCTGGACGTCGTGGTGGGCATAGAGGAGGACAGTCGGCTTTCCTGCGGCAGCAGGGCGGCGGGCGACGACGGCCGGGCCGCCGGGCGTGCCGTCGTCCCTATTGACGGAAAGCACCTGGACGTCGTCGATCCCAGCGGCGCGGAGGAGCTCCGCCACGGCGTCGGCGCTTCGCTCCAGGGGGGCGCGCTCGAAGCTGGGCCACGCAATCCCCGGGATGGCAACCAACTCCTTGAGCCGTGCCAGGGTCTGGTCGAAGGACCGGTCTACAGCGGACCGAAGGTCTTCCGTCCCGCCGCTGGCCTCCCGGCCCGGTCCTGTCGTAGTGGTCGTGCTGCGCGGGGTTGCCGCAGGTGATGAAGTCATGGCCAAAACATTACCCCCGCCACTTTTGGCCGCCGGCCAGCGGACCTGCCACCGCAGGCAGGAGGCGGTCCGCTGCAAGGTATTCTGGTCAGGTGTTCGGACGTAGAAAAGAAGCGCCCTCGGCGCAGGAGACCATAGACCAGCAGGCAGCGGAGGCGGCACGGCAAGGAAGCGTGGCGGGCAAGGGCGCACCCACCCCAACGCGGAAGGCCCAGGAAGCCGCCCGCAAACGGCCGCTGGTACCCGAGGACCGCAAGGCATCCAAGGCCGCCGAACGCCAGGCCGTCCAGGACCAGCGCCTCAAGATGCGGCGGGCCTTGGACACGGGCGATGAGAAGTTCCTGCCGCTTCGCGACAAGGGCCCGCAGAAACGGTTTGCCCGCGACTTTGTGGATGCCCGGTTCAACCTCGGCGAGTACCTGATGTTTGGTGCCCTGGTTTTCGTGCTGGTGTCGCTGGTGGTTCCGGCCTCCAGCGACATGATGATCTACGTCCTGGGAGCTTTTTGGGTGATGTTCCTGGCGGTTTTCGTGGACGTGTTCATCCTGTCCCGCAAGCTCCGCAAGCGGCTGGCGGAAAAGTTCGGCGAGGTGGAGCGCGGCACGGTCTGGTACGGCTCCATGCGGTCCCTCCAGTTCCGGAAACTGCGGCTCCCCAAGCCCCAGGTGCAGCGCGGCCAGTACCCCGCCTGACCATCCATCAACCTCTTAACCACAGGCACCCCGGCGGAAATCCGCCGGGGTGCCTGCTTTTGATATGGGCCGCGCCCGTCGGGGGCGCCCTGGGGCTCGAGCGTCAGCAGCGGCGGTTCCTTGCCAGCTGCTTGTTGATCCGGGCAGCCCAGAACGGCCCCTCGTAGAGGAAAGCCGTGTAGCCCTGCACCAGGGTGGCGCCGGCGTCGAGCCTCTCCTGGACGTCCTGCGCCGACTCAACGCCGCCTACCGAGACGAGGCTCAGGGCGTTGCCGGTGGCGTGCTTGAGCCGTTTCAGCACCTCAAGGGAACGCTGCTTCAGGGGAGCTCCGGACAATCCGCCGGCACCGCATTTCTCCACCGTTTCCGCCGGCGATGCCAGCCCTTCGCGGGCGATGGTGGTGTTGGTGGCAATGATGCCGTCCAGCTTCAGGTCCAAGGCAAGGCGCGCAACGTCGTCGATGTCCTCGTCGCTGAGGTCCGGTGCGATCTTCACCAGCAGGGGTACGTGCCGTCCGGCGGCGCGATCGGCTTCCTGTCCTACGGCGGTAAGCAGGGGACGAAGTGTTTCCACGTCCTGGAGCAGCCGCAGTCCGGGGGTGTTGGGGGAACTGACATTCACCACGAGGTAGTCGGCAGCAGGCGCCAGGCTGCGCGCGCTGACCAGGTAGTCATCAACTGCGTCGGCAAGTTCCACCACTTTGGTCTTGCCGATGTTGACCCCGATGACCGGACGCACGGCCGGGTAGCGGCGCTGGAGTGCGGCACGCGCTGCCTTCAGCCGGGGCGCAACGGCAGACGCGCCGTCGTTGTTGAATCCCATCCGGTTGATGACGGCCCGGTCCTGGACCAGGCGGAAAAGCCTCGGCTTGTCATTGCCGGGCTGCGCCTGTCCAGTGATGGTGCCTACTTCGATGTGCCCGAATCCAAGGTCCGCCAGGGCCTCGATCCCGTGGCCTTCCTTGTCAAAACCGGCGGCGAGTCCGAACGGCGAAGGAAAAGTCACGCCGAAGGCGGTGGTTTGCAGCGATGGCGCCGGAGCAGTCAGCTTCTGCAGGACCCTCCCGGCACCCGACGCATGCGCGAGCCGGATGCCCATAAATCCGATCTTGTGGGCGCGCTCGGCGTCCATCCATGAAAAGGCCAGCCTGAAGAAAGTGGGGTAAACGCGCATGCCTTTAGTTTCGCGTCTCCGGGGCCCCGCACCAAAACGGAGACGCGGCCGAACGGACCGGCGCAGCGCGGCGTCCCGGTCTAGCATGAGGGACATGCAGTGGCAGCAGGACATCCTGGGGGAGGATTTCGAGTCCCAGACCTTTACGGCCGCCGGACCTGACGGGGTGGGCCGGACAGCAACCCTGGTGCGGCTCAGGCCAGGCCAGGGCAACGCGTCCGACGGCGGCCCGCGCCGGGCCGTGCTCTTCCTGCACGGCTGGAGCGACTATTTCTTCAATGTTGACCTGGCCCGGTTCTGGGCTACCGCCGGCTATGACTTCTACGCCCTGGACATGCATAATCACGGACGGAGCCTGCGCCCGGAGTCACCTGGGGGTTACGTGGCGGACCTGGCCGCTTACGACGCCGAGATCGAAGAAGCCGCCCGCTTGATCCGCCAGGAAGGAATCCCCGGGCCGCTGGTTTTGATGGGCCATTCGACCGGCGGGCTGGTGGCGGCCCTGTGGACCAGCCAGCATCCGGAGGCCGTCTCCCTGCTGATCCTGAACAGTCCTTGGCTGGAGATGCACGGAAGTTCGCTGGTCCGGCGGGCAGCCTCCAGCATGGTGCGTCCGGTGGCCCGCTTGCGCCCGCAGGCGGTCCTCCGCCTTCCGGAGCGTGGCCACTACTGGCGTACCATCAGCGACGCCGCCGACGGCGAATGGCCGGTTGATGAGCGCTACCGCCCCCGCCTGGCTTTTCCCGTTCGGGCAGGGTGGCTGCGGGCAGTCCTCGCCGGGCATGCCCGCGTGGCGCGCGGCCTGGACATCGAGGCGCCGATCCTGGTCTTGCTGTCCAAAGGAAGTGCCAACGGCCTGCTCTGGTCCGAAGAAATGCGGCGCACAGACGCCGTCCTGGATGTGAACATCATCAGCACCCGGGCACTTGCCCTGGGCCGTACCGTGACCATCGAGCGGATTGACGGTGCGCTGCATGACGTCTTCCTCTCCCCCGGGCCGGTCCGGTCCGACGCCTATTTCCGGCTGGCCCGCTGGCTGCGGGCGTACGGCGAACGCTAGTCCGCCTGGGGATCCGCCGGTGCAGCGGCAGCATCTATGGCACCGCCGTAGCGGCGGTCCCGCCTGGCATATTCCTCGACGGCGGTCCAAAGGGTCCGCCTGTCGACATCGGGCCACAGCGTGTCCATGAAGACGAACTCCGCATACGCGGACTGCCAGAGCAGGAAGTTGGAGAGCCGCTGCTCCCCCGAGCTGCGCAGGAAGAGGTCCACGTCGGGGAGGTCGGGCTCATCCAGGTACTTCTGGATGGTCCGCTCGGTGATGGCGCCCGGCTTGAGCCTGCCAGCTGCGACGTCCGCAGCGATCGCGGAGACGGCGTCGGTTATCTCGGCCCGGCCGCCGTAATTAACACACATGGTCAAATTGCAGGTGGTGTTGGCGGCGGTGAACTCCTCAGCCTCCTCCAGTTCCCGAATCACGGAACCCCAAAGGCGCGGCCGGCGGCCTGCCCAGCGCACGCGCACCCCCCAGTCGTCCAACTGGTTCCGTTGCCTTCGAAGCACGTCCTTGTTAAATCCCATCAGGAAGCGGACTTCCTCCGGCGAACGGCGCCAATTCTCGGTGGAAAACGCGTAGACGCTGACATACTCAATCCCGAGCTCGATGGCACCGGCCATCACATCAAGCAGGGCCGGCTCCCCCGCCTTGTGGCCCTCGATCCGGGGCAGGCCGCGCTGGTTGGCCCACCGGCCGTTGCCGTCCATGACGATGGCCACGTGCCGGGGAATGAATTCAGCGGGGATGAAGGGTGCCACCGCGCCCGAAGGGTGCGGGTACGGGGCCACCACGGGATGGGTGCGCTTCCGGGGTGCATTGTTCTTTTTTCCCAAGCCCACTGTCAGCTGCGCTCCACATGTTTGAGGGATTTCAGTACTCGTTCAAGATGCCATTGCAGGTATGCCGCCACCAGGCCGGCGGCCTCCTTGCGGTGCTGCGGCAACGACGCATCCGCAGTGGCCCAGTCACCGGTCAGCAGGGCTGCCAGCAGGACAACGGTTTCGGAAGCGGGTGCAGGTGACCCGGGCGGCCTGCACTGTGCGCAGACCATGCCGCCAAGGGGTGCGGAAAACGCTGTATGCGGGCCGGGCATTCCGCAGCGCGAGCAATCGGTAAAGCTGGGGGCCCAACCGCCGGTGGCCAGGGCACGAAGCAGGTAGGAGTCCAGGATGAGGCCTGCGGCGTGGTCGTCGCGGCTCAGTGCGGCGAGGGCGCCCACCAACAGGTTGTATTGGGCGGTTCCGGCTTCACCGTCCACATCGGTCAGTTTCTCCGCGGTCTCCGTCATGGCGGCGGCAACCGTGTACCTGCCGTAATCCGCGGCAATACTGCCGCCGTATGCACCTTTGGCAACTGCCTGCGTGACGATGTCCAGCGTGCGGCCGGACACCAGTTGCAGGTCTGCCACCATGAAGGGTTCAAGCCGGGCACCGAACCGGCTGCTGGTGCGGCGCACGCCTTTGGCGACGGCGCGGACCTGGCCATGGTGCTTGGTCAGGAGCGTGATGATGCGGTCCGCCTCACCCAGCTTGTGGGTACGGAGTACCACGGCGTCGTCCCGGTACGCCCGGGAGGCAAAAGACTGTTGAACCACGCTCTATCTTCCCATCCTGCCCGGCAGCCTGCCGACAGGTACGGTGGTGCGGCCGGTTGGAACCGGCGGCACCACCGCCAGGTGTCAGGCCCGGGCGTCCCGGATGGCCCGGTTGACCGCCGAAATGACGGCCTTGAGGGAGGACATGCTGGTGTTCGCATCGATGCCGACACCCCACAGGACCCGCTCCCCCACGGCGCATTCGACATACGCGGCCGCGGCGGCGTTGCCGCCCTCGGACAGGGCGTGCTCGCTGTAGTCCAGCACCCGGACGTCCACGCCGTCCTCGTGGAGGATGTTCAGCAGGGCCGCGATAGGGCCGTTTCCCGTCCCGGTGCGGCTGACCTGGGCACCATCGATGGTGAGCGAGGCGTGAAGCGTCATGCCGCCGTCGGCATCCGTTTCCGTCTTGACCCCGCCCAGGGAGTAGCGGCCCCACTGCCCCTCGGCGTTGCCGGACGGCAGGTACTCGTCCTGGAAGATCTGCCACAGCTGTGCTCCGCTGACCTCGCCGCCCACGGTGTCAGTGCGGCGCTGGATGACGCCGGAGAACTCAATTTGCGCGCGGCGCGGCAGGTCCAGGCTGTGCTCATTCTTCAGCAGGTAGGCCACGCCGCCCTTGCCGGACTGGGAGTTCACGCGGATGACGGCTTCGTAGCTGCGGCCCAGGTCCTTGGGGTCCACCGGCAGGTAAGGAACCTGCCAGGTGAAGTCATCCACGGCCTTGCCGGCCGCTGCGGCGTCGCGCTCCAGTGCTTCAAAGCCCTTCTTGATCGCGTCCTGGTGGGATCCGGAGAAAGCGGTGAACACCAGGTCGCCACCGTACGGCGAACGCTCGGGAACCGGCAGCTGGTTGCAGTACTCCACGGTCCGGCGGACGTCGTCGATGTTGGAGAAGTCGATCATGGGGTCGATGCCCTGGACGAACATGTTCAGGCCCAGGGTCACCAGGTCCACGTTGCCGGTCCGTTCACCGTTTCCGAACAGGCAGCCTTCGATGCGGTCGGCGCCGGCCATGTAGCCCAGTTCGGCGGCAGCCACCCCGGTTCCGCGGTCGTTGTGCGGGTGCAACGAGAGGATGATGCCTTCGCGGGGGTGCAGGTGGCGGCTCATCCACTCGATGGAATCGGCATAGATGTTGGGGGTGGCCATTTCCACAGTGGCGGGCAGGTTGATGATCACCTGGCGGTCGGCGGAGGCTTCGAAAACATCGGCGACGGCGTTGCACACCCGCACGGCGTACTCGAGTTCCGTGCCGGTGAAGGACTCCGGTGAGTACTCGTACGTCACGTGCGTGTCAGCGAGGGTTTCCTCGTACTTCCTGCACAGGCGGGCCCCCTGCAGCGCTATGTCCAGGATGCCGTCCTCGTCCTGGTTGAAGACCACGCGCCGCTGCAGCACGGACGTGGAGTTGTAGAGGTGGACGATGGCCTGCTTCGCCCCCACCAGGGACTCGTAGGTCCGTTCGATCAGGTGTTCCCGGGCCTGCGTCAGGACCTGGATGGTGACGTCATCCGGGATGTGGTTACCTTCGATGAGCTGGCGGACAAAGTCGAAGTCCGTCTGGGACGCGGACGGGAAACCAACCTCGATTTCCTTGTAGCCCATGCGCACCAGCAGGTCGAACATCTTCATCTTGCGGGCGGGGCTCATGGGATCGATCAGCGCCTGGTTGCCGTCGCGCAGGTCAACTGCGCACCAGCGCGGGGCCTTGGTGATGACCTTGTCCGGCCAGGTGCGGTCCGGGAGTTCAACTTTGATCTGGTCCTGGAACGGCGTGTACCGGTGGGCGGGCATTCCGGAGGGCTTTTGTGCGTTACGCATGATGTTCGTGGCCTTTTCTATCGATCTTCAGTGAAAGGGTGGCCGGGCAACACAAACTCCGCAGCGAGGGTGGGCCGTGCGCTAGATAGCGTCTGTGGCCTCGCCGCGGCAGCTAAGGAGAAGGAGCTCTGCACGCACACTTTGAGGGTAACACGGGTGCGTAAGATGAAAGGGCACTACCGTCCGTAAAGTCCAGCATGCAGACGCTCTGCGGTGTTCCGCCCGGCAGCGGCGTCCCAGCAAAGGAGTTGCAGTGCCCATTTCGGGGATCGATCTGTCCACCATTGATCACACAGTCCGGCCGCAGGACGACCTCTACCAGCACATCAACGGCGCCTGGCTGAAGGCCACCGAAATTCCGGATGACCGTCCCCTGGAGGGGACCTTCACCGCCCTGCGGGACGGGTCCGAAATTGCCGTCCGGGACATCATCGAGGAGGCCGCGGCCAAGGGCGGCGACGCCACCGGGATCGAGCGGAAGATCGGCGGGCTTTACAGCAGCTTCATGGACGAAGCCACCGTCGAGGGCAAGGGCATGGAGCCCATCCGCGGGCGACTCGCGGAAGTTTTCGCCACCGCCTCGGCGCGGGACCTCATTGCCCTGGCGGGACGGCTGTTCCGCAAGGACGTGGGCGGCTTATTTTACATCTACCCCGCGCCGGATGCGGGCAACCCCGACCGGGTCCTTCTCTACACCGGCCAGGGCGGCCTGGGCCTTCCCGATGAGTCCTACTACCGTGACGGGAAGTTCGCCCCGATCGTTGCCGCGTACACGGCACACGTGGAGAAGATGTTCGAACTGGCCGGTGTTGCGGATCCGAAGGGTGCAGCAGCGCGCGTGGTCGGGCTGGAGACAAAGCTCGCGTCCCACCATTGGGACAACGTCACCCTCCGGGACCCGCAGAAGACCTACAACCTCAAGACGGCGGAGGAGGCCGCCGGGCTCTTCCCCCTGCTTGCCACCTGGTTTGACGCCGCCGGAATCGATGCGGACAAGCGCACTGAAATCGTGGTCAGCACTCCTGACTTCTTCACCGGCGCTGCCGGGCTCCTGGACGAAGTCCCGGTCAGCACGTGGCAGGAGTGGCTGGCCATGCGCGTCGTCAGTGCGGCCGCACCCTATCTGTCCTCCGAGTTCGTGGACGCCAACTTTGCCTTCTACGGCACCACCATCAGCGGCACGCCCAGGAATAAGGACCGGTGGAAGCGCGGCGTCGCGGTCGTCGAAGCAGGCCTCGGTGAAGCTGTCGGCCAGATCTACGTGGCACGCCATTTCCCCGAGTCCCACAAGGCGCGGATGCAGACTTTGGTGGCGAACCTGATCGAGGCCTACCGCCGCAGCATCAATGACGTCGGCTGGATGGGCGAGGACACTAAAGCCGAAGCCCTGCGCAAGCTGGAGGCGTTCCGGGCGAAGATTGGCTACCCGGACGAGTGGATCGACTATTCGGCCGTGGAGATCGACCCCGAGGACCTGCTGGGCAACGTGGAACGCGCCCACAACGCCGATGTCGACAGGCACCTCGATGAGGTGGGCAAGCCCGTGGACCGGAACAAGTGGCTGATGACGCCACAAACGGTCAATGCGTACTACCACCCGATGATGAACGAGATCGTCTTCCCCGCGGCTATCCTGCAGCCGCCGTTCTTCACCGCCGATGCCGACGACGCCGTCAACTACGGCGGCATCGGCGCTGTGATCGGCCATGAGATAGGCCACGGCTTTGATGACCAGGGCTCACAGTTCGACGGCGGCGGGGCCCTTCGGAACTGGTGGACCGACCAGGACCGGCAGGCTTTCGAGGCGCTGACGGCCCGGCTCGTGGCGCAGTACGACGCGCTCTCCCCCACCGCCGCGCCCGGGCACCACGTCAACGGCCGGCTTACGCTGGGCGAGAACATCGGCGACCTGGCAGGGCTCACCATCGCTTACAAGGCGTACCTGATCAGCCTCGACGGCAGGGAACCGGAGGTCCTTGACGGCCTGACCGGTCAGCAGCGGTTCTTCGCTTCCTGGGCCGCGGGCTGGCGCCAGGTCATCCGGCAGGAGGAGGCCATCCGCCGGCTTGCGACCGATCCCCACTCACCGAACGAGTTCCGGACCAACGCCATAGCGAAGAACCTCGATCCGTTCCATGAGGCCTTCGATGTCACCGAGGACGATGGAATGTGGATGCCGGCCGCCGAGCGGGTCAGCATCTGGTAACCGGAGCGCACCAACATGGGCCCCGCCGTTTTCGGCGGGGCCCATGTTCTTGCTGGTGGCACTTGAGCGCCGCAGGAACCGCTGCTGCTACCGGACGATCAGCTCGGGATTGGCCTGCTGGCAGACCTTGTCACCTGCGGTCTGGTTGACAATGTCCTGGGGCAAGGCAGCGGCAGTTCCGCCACCTGCCGCTCCGTAGGCCGTGCCGGTGGTGAAGTCGCTGCCGACATACACCTGAACGCCGGACACGCCCGGGGCGGGAATCATGAGCGTGGCAGGGATTCCCAGCAGCGCGGCCACATCGGCAGCCACATCCGCGAAGCCATTCCCGTAGTAGACCGCTGACTTGGCGACCGGCTGGGCGAGGAATTGCCCGGTCTGGGTGAAGCCGCCGGCTACCAGCGCCTGGACCAGCTCCTGGGCACGGCCGTTGACGCCGCTTCCGTTAGCGACCGTGACCGGCTGGATGGCCTTGTTGTACGGCGGAACCGGCGGAGCGGTCTCCGTGGGGGCCGCCGAAGGCGGTGCCGACTCCGTGGGCGACGGCGTGGTGGGCGCAGTGGGATCGGTCAGGTCCACGTTCTTCCGCAGCGCCGAAAACAGCTGGGCCCCTGCGGGTTCTGCGATGACGAGCCTGTTGGGGTCGACGGGTGCGGGCGTCGTGGGCACCGCAACGAACGCCACCTTGCTGATGTCGATGTTCTTGAGCCGGTTGCCGATGGTCAGCAGCGTGGGAACGGAAGCGAGGCCGTCATCCACCGTCAGGTTCTGGGTTACGACGTCGGCGATCTTCAGCATTTTCGCGGGGTCCGACAGGGTGCCTTCGTCCTTGATCTTCCGCGTCAGCGACGAGAGGAAGCCCTGCTGGGCCTTGATGCGGCCCAGGTCGCTGCCGTCGGCGAAGGCGTGGCGGGTGCGGAGGAAGGAAAGCGCCATCTCGCCCTGTACGGACGACGTGCCGGCCGGAAGCCGCAGCCTTGAATCAGGGTCGTAGACTGCGTCGCTGATGCAGACGTCCACGCCGCCGACGGCGTTGGAAAGTTCCTTCACGGCATTGAAGTCCGCCATCATGAAGTGGTCCACCTGCATGCCGGTGAGTTTGTTGACCGTGTCCACGGCGCAGCCGATGCCGGCCTCGCTCATGGCCTCATTGATCATGACTCCGGTGCGTGCCGGGTAATCCTTTTTGGTCTTGGTGTCCTTGCAGTCGGGGATGTCCACCAGCAGGTCGCGGGGAAAGCTGATGACGTTGACGCGCTTGTTGTCCTCGGAGATGTCCATCAGCATCATCACATCGGACTTGCCGTACCCGGTGGAATCATCGGCAGTCCCATACTCCGAGTTCTTCCCGTCGCGCGTGTCCGAGCCGAGGATCAGGATCTGCAGCCGGCCCGTGGCATCGTTCCCCGGCGACTCGGTGCTCTCCCCGCCCGCGTTCAACGGCGCCTTGGAGATGTTGTTCTGGAGCCGGAAGAACCAAAATCCGGCGAACGCAGCAGCCGCGACGAGGACCAGCGCCACCACCCCGGTGACGGCCTTCAACCACAAGGGCATGCTCCGCAGGGGCCCGAGGTGCCGTGCGGCACCCACGGTATGGCTGTCCGCGTGACGGGATACCGGTCCCGGTCCGGCTGACAGGTCAGCCCCGTTGTCGCGATTGTCGCGGCCTCGACCCACGTGGTGAACCTTCCTTTAAAAACGAAATCCGGTCCATTTTAGTGGTCCAGTCTGGTCAACTTACCTTGCACGCGCCCGCGAACAGTCCCAATGCTGGTCAGAAACCGAGTTTGACCAGTTGTTTCGGGTCCCGCTGCCAGTCTTTGGCCACCTTGACATGGAGATCAAGGTAGATGCGCGTGCCAAGGAGGGCTTCGATGCCTTTGCGCGCGTTGGTACCGACTTCACGCAGGCGGGCACCGCCCTTGCCGATGATGATGGCCTTCTGTGAGGGGCGCTCGACGTAGAGGTTGACACGCACGTCCAACAGGGGGCTGTCTTCCGGCCGGTCATCACGGGGAACAATTTCCTCCACCACGACGGCGAGGGAGTGCGGAAGCTCATCCCGGACACCCTCCAGGGCTGCTTCGCGGATCAGTTCTGCCACCATGACAGCCTCGGGTTCGTCCGTCAATTCCCCGTCCGGGTACAGCGGGGGCGACGGCGGCATGTGGCTGATGAGCACATCGGCCACCGTTTCCACCTGGAAACCGTCGGCGGCGGAAACGGGGACGATGTCCTTCCAGCCGTCCTCGCCCATCACCTCGCGGCCCAGGGCGGCAACGGCCAGGAGCTGTTCCGTCAGTGCCTGCTTGTCCACGAGGTCGGCTTTGGTGACGATGGCGATCACAGGCTTGCGGCCCACGGCTGCAAGTTGGGCGGCGATGAACTTGTCGCCGGGCCCGATCTTTTCGTTGGCAGGCAGGCAGAAGCCGATGGCGTCCACTTCGGCGAGGGTGTCGGCCACCAGGTCATTGAGGCGCTTGCCGAGGAGGGTGCGGGGACGGTGCAGCCCCGGCGTGTCCACCAGGATCAGCTGGGCGTCGTCGCGGTGCACGATGCCCCGGATGGTGTGCCGGGTAGTCTGCGGCTTGGCGGAGGTAATGGCCACCTTCTTCCCTACCAATGCATTGGTCAGGGTGGACTTGCCCGCGTTGGGCCTGCCAACCAGGACAGAAAACCCCGCGCGGAAACCGCCGAAGTCGTCCGGTTCGGCAGCCTTACTTTTCTTGCTCACGTGGAACTCCCTGCTGGGTTGTTTCGGCCTCCTCGAGGAGGCCTTCAAGGTCAGTCTCTACTCTTGGTACGGGCGCCGCAATGATGTGGCTGACGCGGTTCCGCCGGCCCTCGAGCCGTTCGGCCCGCAGCGAGACGCCCTGCACGTCAACGCTGCTTCCCACGATGGGGACACGGCCGAGCGCCTTCGCGAGGAGGCCGCCCACTGTGTCAACCTCGTCGTCGTCAATTTCGAGGTCGAAAAGCTCGCCGAGGTCGTCGATGCCCATGCGGGCGCTGACCCGGTAGGAGCCGTCCCCCAGCGCCACGGCTTCGGCGCTCTCGGTATCGTATTCGTCCACGATCTCGCCCACGATCTCCTCGATCAGGTCCTCGAGGGTTACCAGCCCGGCGGTGCCGCCGTACTCGTCGATGACGATGGCCACGTGCGTGGACTCCTTCTGCAGCTCGCGCAGGAGGTCGCTGACGGGCTTCGACTCGGGCACATAGCGCACCTCGCGGGCCAGTGATTCGACCAGCGGCGGCACCTGCCCGGGTCCCATCTGGTGGATGACGGCGGCCACGTCCTTGAGGTAAACGATGCCGAGGATGTGGTCCGTGTTCTCGTTGATGACCGGGATCCGCGAATATCCCGAGCGCAGGAACAGCGACATCGCCTGGTGGAGGCTGGAGCCGGCGTCGATGCTGACGATGTCCGTCCTGGGGACCATGACGGCCCGCACCAGGGTATCGCCGAAGTCGAAGACCGACTGGATCATTTCGGCTTCGGTGTCCTCGATCATGTCGGACTCGCTGGCGCGGTCAACGAGTTCCCGGAACTCCTGCTCGCTGAAGAACGCGTCGTCGCCGCCGGGTGCGCCTGGAGCTGCCGAACTTCCCAAAGCCACCAGCCAGCCCGGGATGGGACCCAGCACGCTGGTGAGGAACCGGACCATCGGGGCGGTGAAGCGGACGACCGCGGAGGAGTGCAGCCTGCCGAGCTGGCGGGGTGAGACCCCAACGATCACGAACCCCAGGACGGCCATGATGCCGGTGGCGACAAGTCCTGCGAGCCAAACGTTGTCGAGCAGGCTTGCGATCAGGACGGCGACGGCCACCGCGGAGGCCATTTCGAACCAGACGCGCCAGAAGCGAAGCGCCCGGGTGTGGGCCACGGGTTCAGCCAGGATGCGGCGCATCGCAGTGTCGCGGCTCCTGTGGAGTGCCTCTTCAGCGTCGTGCCGCGGAAGGAAGCTGAAGGCAGCCTCGGCCGCCGTCAGCAGGGCTGCGACGGCAAGGAAGACCAGAGCCACCGCAACCAGCAGCAGTTGTGTCACTGGGTGGTCTCGGCAGGTGCTTCTTTGCCGGTGAAGCCGGACAGGAGTTCCCGCTGGAGCCCGAACATCTCCGCCTTCTCTTCCGGTTCGGCGTGGTCGTAGCCCAGCAGGTGAAGGATGCCGTGCGTGGTAAGCAGCAGCATTTCGTCCTGCAGCGAATGCCCGGCGTTCCTGGCCTGGACCTTGGCGACCTGCGGGCAGATGGCGATGTCGCCCAGCATGCCCTGGGGCGTGGGCCGGCCGGGTGTCCCGGGGGTCAATTCGTCCATGGGCACCGAGAGCACATCCGTGGCGCCCGGTTCGTCCATCAGTTCAATGTGCAGCTTCTCCATGGCCGGCTCGTCCACGAGGAGGATGGACAGTTCGGCCTGCGGATGGATGTAAAGATGTTCGAAGATGTACCGTGACAGGGCCACAAGCGCGGACTCATCCACCTGGATGCCGGACTCGTTGTTGACCTCGATACTCACGCGTGTTCCCCCCGTTTTTCGCGGCTTGCTGAATGCTTGACGCGGCTCCGCTGGGCTTCGTCCCAGATGCTGTAGGCGTTGACGATGTCGCCGACGAGCCTGTGCCTGACGACGTCGGCGGCGTCCAGGACGGAGAAGTTCACGCCCTCGATTCCCTGCAGGATTTCTTCGACGATCCGCAGCCCGGATCGCGTCCCAAGGGGAAGGTCCACTTGGGTGACGTCTCCGGTGACCACCATCTTGGACCCGAACCCGAGCCGGGTGAGGAACATCTTCATCTGTTCCGGCGTGGTGTTCTGGGCTTCGTCGAGGATGATGAAGGCGTCGTTGAGGGTGCGTCCGCGCATGTAGGCGAGGGGTGCCACTTCGATGGTGCCGGCGGCCATGAGCCGGGGAATGGATTCGGGGTCCATCATGTCGTGCAGGGCGTCGTAGAGCGGCCGCAGGTAGGGATCGATCTTGTCGCTGAGGGTGCCGGGCAGGAACCCGAGACGCTCCCCCGCCTCTACCGCCGGGCGCGTGAGGATAATCCGGCTGACTTCCTTTTGCTGCAGTGCCTGCACGGCTTTCGCCATGGCCAGGTAGGTCTTGCCGGTACCGGCCGGGCCGATGCCGAAGATCACCGTGTTGGCGTCGATGGCGTCAACGTAGGTCTTCTGGTTGAGCGTCTTGGGCCGGATGGTCCTGCCGCGGCTGGAGAGGATGTCGTGCGTGAGCACGTCCACGGGATTCTGCAGCGACTGCGTGCGGAGGAGGGCCACCAGCTGTTGCAGCACCGCTGGGGTGATGACGGTGCCCCGGGCCACAAGGCCACGGACCTCCTGGAGGAGCCGCATGATGCGGGGAACGTCGCTGACCGGTCCGCTGATGGACAGTTCGTTGCCGCGGGCATGGAAGTTGACGTCCGGGAACTGCTCCTCGATGAACCGCAGTGCCTCGTCATGACTGCCGAGCGACTGAACCATCTGGTCGGAGTTCTCGAAGAGGACTACTTCGGTCCGGATGCCGGGAAGGGAGTGCGGGAATTCCCCCGGACTGCCATCGCCCGTGTTGAGCCGGCGCTTACCATTTGCTGATTCAGTCATGGTGCTGGCCCGCAGGCCCGTGGTCCCCTCAAAGATCGACATCAGTTGTTCGCTGCAGCCGATACCCGATGAACGGGGCACCTGCCGGCGGTCCCTTTATCTTACGCCAGCACACGCCCCGGCCGGATACCTGCCGGGCCAGTGACCTGCACCTCCGCCACCCTGAAGAGCCGTTTGCGGGCAGCGAAAAGCAGCGTTTGGTATCAACTTCATATCGGCCTCATATCGTTCCCGTTGCAGTTGGGGCCGGGGAGGCGAATGCGCGGTTGGGGCGGCCCTCCCCTGTGTAATGCTGGAAATCCAGCATCTGCTGGAACGCCAGGCCGCCAGGGGGATCGGCCCGCCACGCCATGAAAGGACAAGGGCAGGACAGTGCCGGAAACCTCTGTGCCCGAAAGGGCAGGACGACCCATGGGCCGCCTGCGCCCGGCCGTCCTGGCAGGAATCCTGGTGCTCGTTCCGGTCCTCACTGCCTGCACTGCCGAAGGCGGACCAGCCCCCACGGGGACCGTCGCCTCGGTCCCCGCCACAGGCGGCACCATGCCGGACGCTCCCTCCACCAGCGCCCCCCTGGAAACCACCCAGTCCTCCAACAAGGCGCCCGTGTACTGGATCGGCCGCACGGGCGGGAACGTCTTCCTCTACCGCGAGTTCCGGGACGTCCCGGAACAGGAAAACCCGGTGACCCGCGCCCTGCGCGCCATGATGTCAGAGAAACCGCTTGACCCTGACTTCTTCACGCCGTGGCAGAACCCGGACAAACTTGCCACGTCCATTTCAGGCAAGGACATCATCACCGTTGACGTCTCCGCAGATGCCTTCAACAGCAACCTCGACGCTGATATGGCAGCCCGTGCCATCCAGCAGCTGATCTATACGGCCACCGCCGCCGCTGCCAGCTCGGGCCTGATCGACACCGGGCAGCAGGTCCGGGTCCGGATCCTGGTGGACGGCCACACGGACTACGTGGCGTTCGGAAAAGTCCAGCTGGGCGCGCTGATGACCCGGGCCGCCGGCCTGGTGGCACCGGTCTGGATCATCGATCCCCAGGAAAACACCGAGGTGCCCAGCGGCAGCGTGAAAATCACCGGCCGCAGCACGTCGCCGGGGGCAAAGCTGCACTGGCAAATCCTGCAGTCCGGGGACGGTGGCAGCAAATCGCCCTTCCTGACCGGAGAAACCACGGCGGCCGCCGGGCAGGGCCAGGCGGGAGTTTTCACGCTGGCGCTCAACCTTCCGCCGGGCGACTATGAGCTCCGGGTGGCCCAGGCAGGTTCCGGCGGGGAGCCGGACCGCAATGAGGACACGAGGTCCTTCAAAGTCAGGTAGCGGTCCACCGGCCAAGGATGTCGCTTGCAAGCACGACGGCGGCGGGACCGGCTGTGGAGGACCGCAGGACGTGGTGCCCCAACAGGGCAGTCACGGCACCTTTGTCGCAGAGTTTCGTTACTTCCCGCGGGCTGATTCCACCCTCCGGACCGACAATCAGAAGGACTTCCAGGATTCCCGTCCGGGCATTCCCCTGCCACTGTTCAAGGACAGCACGCAGCGGGCGCACTGCGTCTTCGTGCAGGATGACTGCCAGGTCAGCGGCCTCCACTGCAGCGGACAGCCCTGCTGTTTCAACCGCTGCCCGGACTTCGGGAATCCAGGCCCGCCGGGCCTGTTTGGCGGCTGCCGCCACGGCGGATTCCCACTTGGCGTGGGCGCGGGCGGCCCTGTCGCCCTTCCAGCGGACGATCGACCGTTCCGACTGCCACGGTATGACGGCGTCGATCCCCAGTTCGGTGGCCGTCTCGATCGCCAGCTCGTCACGATCTCCCTTGGCCAGCGCCTGGACCAGCACCAGCCGTACGTCCGGCATTTCATCCGTGGCCACGGCACCGCACTCCACTTCAAGGCCGGAGGGTGCAGCGGAGACGACCTTTCCGGTCATGCGGGTGCCGGCCCCGTCGACGATGTCCACCGGCTCTCCCGGCGACAGCCGTTTAACCGTGACTGCGTGGCGTGCCTCGGAACCGTCCAGGACAAAGTGGCCGCCGGGGGCCATTCCGGCCAGCGACCCGGCGGGTGTGAAGAAGACGGGATTGCTCACCGCTACAGGTTACCGAACCGGTCCCGGAGCTTGGCGAACATGCCGCCGCTGGCAGCGAGCTTTCCCTCTGTGATCTGTTCCCCGCGAAGCTTGGCGAGCTGCCGGAGGAGGTCTTCCTGCGCCGGGTCGAGCTTGGCCGGGGTGTCCACCTGGAGGTGGACCTTCAGGTCCCCGCGGCCGTAGCCGCGCAGGTGGGTGACACCAAGGCCGCGCAGGGTGATGACCTCGCCGGACTGTGTTCCCGGCTTGACGTCGATGTCCTGGGTGCCGTCGAAGGTTTCCAGGTTGACGTCGGTGCCCAGGGCAGCGGCAGTCATGGGGATGTGCAGGGTGGCGTGCAGGTCGTCGCCTTCCCGCACATAGGTGGCGTCATTGTTGACGCGGATTTCCACGTACAGGTCGCCGGCGGGGCCGCCCGCCGGGCCGGCCTCACCCTGCCCGGAGAGCTGGATCCTGGTTCCGGTGGCTACGCCGGCGGGGACTTTGATGGTCAGTGAACGCCGGCTGCGGATCCGGCCCTGGCCGCTGCATTCGTTGCAGGGGTCCTTGATGACGGTGCCGAAGCCTTCGCAGGTGCCGCAGGGGGCCGCAGTCATGACCTGGCCCAGGATGGAGCGGACGGCCCGCTGGACCTGGCCGCTGCCGCCGCAGATGTCGCAGCGCTCGGGGTGGGTGCCGGGCCGGCAGCAGGATCCCTCACAGGTGGGGCAGACCACGGCGGTGTCCACTTCGAGCTTCTTGTTCACGCCGAACACGGCGTCGCGAAGGTCGATCCGGACGCTGATGAGGGCGTCCTGGCCGCGGCGGACACGGGAAGCCGGGCCGGAGCTGCCCCCGGCGCCGAAGAAGGTGTCGAAGATGTCCTGGAATGCGAAGCCCTGGCCCGCGTAGCCGGCTCCGCCGAAGCCGTTGTCCGTGCCGTTCTCGTTGCCCGTGGTGTCGTAGATCCGCCGCTTCTGGGGGTCGGAGAGGACCTCGTAGGCGTGAGTTACTGCCTTGAAGCGTTCCGAGGCATCCTCACCGGGGTTTACGTCCGGGTGGAGGGTGCGGGCCAGTTTGCGGTAGGCCTTTTTGATCTCTTCGCCCGTAGCTTCGGGTGAGACTCCAAGGACGTCATAGTGGCTGCTCAAAGTTCGTATCTCTTCCTTGTTGTACTGCGTTCAGTCGGGCGGCCCGGCCCGTTGTTCCCGGCCGGAACATGCTCCGGCCGCGCGGGTCAGGGCCCCAAAATCCTGGAAAGGTACCGGGCCACTGCCCGGACGGCGGCCATGGTGGTGGGGTAGTCCATCCTGGTGGGCCCGAGGATTCCTACCTTGGCGACGCTGTCGGGGCCGTAGCCGGTGGCCACTACCGACGCTTCGGCCAGGCCGTCGTAGGGGTTTTCCCTTCCGATGCTGACGGCAACGCCGCGGTGGTCCTGGGCCATCTCGCTCAGCAACCGCAGCATCACCACCTGCTCCTCGAGGGCCTCGAGCACGGGACCGATGCTGAGGGGGAAGTCAACGTTTGACCGGGCCAGGTTGGCTGTCCCGGCCATGACCATCCGGTCCTCCCTGGTGTTTTGCGCCAGCCCCTCGAGGCCAAGTGCCAGGGCGTGCGCAGCCTGCCGCTGTGCCTGTGCCGTGCCGGCCACGACGGAGGGAAGCGCCGTGGCAAGCCGGCTCAGCGGCGTCCCGGACAGTGCGGCGAGGAAACGCGTGCGGAGTGCTGCCACTGCGTCGTCGCTCAGGTCCTGGCCGACGTCGATGACCCGCTGCTCCACCTTGCCGCTGTTGGCAATGAGGACCACCAGCACCTTGCGGGGGGCAAGCAGCACGAATTCGATGTGGCGCACCAAGGCCTTGCTGAGGTGCGGGTACTGGACCACAGCCACCTGGTTGGTCAGCTGCGACAGCAGCCGGACGGTGCGGTCCAGGACGTCGTCGAGATCGTCTGCGCCTTCAAGGAGGGACTGGATGGCCCGGCGTTCGGCCGCCGACAGCGGTTTGACCGCCGAGATCTGGTCAACGAAAAGCCGGTAGCCCTTGTCCGTGGGAATCCGCCCTGCACTGGTGTGGGGGGCCGTGATTAATCCCTCGTCCTCAAGGGCCGCCATGTCATTCCGGATGGTTGCGCTGGAAACCCCAAGGTGGTGCCGCTCAACCAGGGCTTTCGACCCAACCGGCTCGCGGGAGTGGACGTAGTCCTCCACGATGGCCCGCAGCACTTCCAGTTTGCGTGGCTCGCTCACTCTCCACCTCCATCCATGGTGCAGGGCCCATGCCCCGCCAGATGCCACCTTGTTAGCACTCGACATGCCTAAGTGCTAACAGTCTATTATGCCTTGGCCCGTTGTTAGCATTGGTACCGCTCCGGGCGAAATTCCGGTGCGGAGGACCTAGCGCTAGGCGGATCGAATCCATGGATTACCAAAACTGGGGGCCCCGCGGCATTTCCGCCCCGGCCAAGTCGGAATTGCCCGAGGTGCCGGTGGAGCGGGGCATGGTGCTGGAGGATGTGCAGTCAGGCTGGGTAGGCGCCGTGACGCGGGTGGAAAAGTCCGGAGGGATGCACGTGGTTGCCCTGGAGGACCGCCGCGGGAAGTCCCGGTCCTTCAAGCTGGGCTTCGGTTTCCTCCTGGAGGGCCGCCCCATCAGGCTCATACCCCCGGCGCCGCGGCCGGCTGCCGGCGCTCCGGTTGCCGGCAGGACGGCCTCCGGTTCTGTCCGGGTCGCCGGCCAGCGGGCCCAGGTGGCCAAGGCAAGCCGCATCTGGGTGGAGGGCAAGCACGACGCCGAACTCGTGGAAAAGGTCTGGGGCGACGACCTTCGGGTGGAAGGCATCGTCGTCGAACCCCTGCATGGCATCGATGATCTGGCGGCGGCGGTTGCCGGCTTCAACCCCGGTCCCGGCCGGCGGCTCGGCGTCCTTGTGGACCACCTCGTTCCGGATTCCAAGGAGTCCCGCATTGCCGACGCGGTCATGGCATCCCCCGGCGCGGCCGGGAATGTCCTGATCGTGGGACACCCCTATGTTGACGTCTGGCAGGCCATCCGGCCGGCGGTCCTGGGCATCGACAAGTGGCCGGCCGTGCCCCGCGGACAGGATTGGAAGACCGGGATCCTCAAAGCCTTCGGCTGGCCGCATGCGACCAAGGAAGACATCGGCCTCGGATGGCAGAAGCTGCTGGGCGCCGTACGCACCTACGCCGACCTGGAAGCATCGCTGCTGGGGCGGGTTGAGGAAGTCATCGACTTCCTCACCGTGCCCTGAGGGGCGGACACCGCGCCGGAAGCCAGTATTCTTGGTAGTGCAATGCCGCCTTTTTCAGGGGCATTGCACTACGCGCCCGTATTTGACGTCAGCACCACTTGCATCTCCGAAGGAACAGACTGTGGCAGAAAACGCACGTGATCACAGGGATGGCCAGGGCCGCTCCGAGTACCATGGCGTCCCCGCCAATGCCCTGCCGCTCACGGCCAGCGAAGACCGCCAATGGGCCACGCTGGCACATTTCGGCGGGATCCTTGGCTGTGTCCCCTCGCTGCTGATCTACCTGATCTTCCGCGACCGCGGGCCGTTCACCGCGCAGGAATCCAAAGAGGCGCTGAACTTCAGCCTGCCGCCCACCATCGCCGCCGTGCTGGCCAACATCCTGGTGTTCATCCCCTATGTTGGCAACATCTTCGCCGTGATCGCGACCCTGATCTGGGTGGCGCTGACCTGCTTCTCGGTGGCCGCAGGAATCCACGTCAACAAGGGCCAGCCGCACCGCTACCAGTACAACCTGCGCTGGCTCAAGTAGCGGCGCAGGCCCTCCCCCTGGACGCGCCGGCGGCCGTCAGTCCGGAAGGACGCGGCGGACCACAGCGTCCGCCAGGAGCCTGCCCTTCAGCGTAAGGACAAGGCGGCCCTTGAAAGCGGCGGCCGGCTCCACCAGGCCGTCAGCGATGAGCCCGGCAACCTGGTGCCTGCCCCCGGCGCTGAGGGCCGAAACCTCAAGCCCTGACTGCAGGCGCGCCTCCAGCATCACCCGCTCCATGTTCCTGGTTCCGGCGTCAAGGGTTTCCCGGCCCGCCGCGGGCGAATGCCCCTGGGACAGTCGGTTGGCATAAGCGGACGGGTGCTTCACGTTCCACCAGCGCACCCCGCCCACGTGCGAATGCGCGCCGGGGCCGATGCCCCACCAGTCGTCGCCACGCCAGTAGGCCAGGTTGTGGCGGCACGCGTGCTCCGGGCTCCGCGCCCAGTTGCTGACCTCATACCAGCCGAGCCCGGCGTCGGTGATGAGCTGGTCGGCGAGTTCGTACTTGTCGGCGTGGTCGTCGTCGTCAATTCCCGGCACCTCGCCGCGGCGCATCTGCGCCGCCAGCTTGGTCCCGTCCTCGACAATCAGGGCGTAGGCGCTGATGTGGTCCGGCTGGTAGGACAGGGCAGTTTCCAGGGAGTGTCGCCAGTCGGCCAGCGACTCCCCCGGCGTCCCGTAAATCAGGTCCAGGCTGACATCCAGCCCTGCCTCCCGCGCCCACTGCACCACCTGCGGAACCCTGCTGGGGGTGTGGGTGCGGTCCAGGACCTTGAGCACGTGCGGGACGGCGGACTGCATCCCAAAGGAGACCCTGGTGAAGCCCGCCTCCTTGAGGACGGCAAGGGACTCCGGCGTGACCGAATCCGGGTTGGCTTCCGTGGTGACCTCGGCGCCGTCCTCGATGCCCCACCGGTCAATGGCGGCGCGAAGGATCAGGGCGAGGTCATCGGCCGGAAGCAGGGTGGGCGTGCCGCCCCCGAAAAAGACAGTGCTGAGCTTGCGCTCCGGCAGCCCGGAACGGGTCATCACCCTGGCGGCCAATGACACTTCCGATACTGCCGTTTGGGCGTAGGCGTCCTGTGACGCGCCGCCACCCAGTTCCGTGGCGGTGTAGGTGTTGAAGTCGCAGTACCCACAGCGCACCGCGCAGAACGGGATGTGGACATACAGGCCAAAGGCCCGGGCCGCCGCACCGTCTGCTGCCTGGGCAGGCAGCAGACCGTCCGACGGCGCCGGGTCGCCGAGGGGAAGCGTGCTGGGCATCAGCGGGTCCCCTGCTGCGCGGTGGTCACTTCTTCTTGGCCTTGTCCTTCGATTCGTCGGTGGTCAGGGCGGCGATGAACGCTTCCTGCGGCACCTCCACCGTGCCCACCATCTTCATGCGCTTCTTGCCTTCTTTTTGCTTCTCCAGCAGCTTGCGCTTCCGGGAGATGTCACCGCCGTAGCATTTGGCCAGCACGTCCTTGCGGATGGCCCGGATGCTTTCGCGGGCGATGATCCTGGAGCCGATTGCCGCCTGGATGGGCACCTCGAACTGCTGCCGCGGGATGAGTTCGCGGAGCTTGCCGGTCATCATCACACCGTAGGCGTAGGCCTTGTCCCGGTGGGTGATGGCGCTGAAGGCGTCCACCTGTTCACCCTGGAGCATGATGTCCACCTTCACGAGGTCGGCGACCTGCTCGCCGTCGGCCTTCCAGTCAAGGGAACCGTAGCCACGGGTCTTGGACTTCAGGATGTCGAAGAAGTCGAACACGATTTCCGCCAGCGGCAGGCGGTACCGGATTTCCACCCGGTCCTCGGAGAGGTAGTCCATGCCGCCCATGACGCCGCGGCGGGACTGGCACAGTTCCATGATGGCGCCGACGAATTCGTTGGGGGCCAGGATGGTGGCCGACACCATGGGTTCGCGGACCTCAGCGATTTTGCCCGTGGGGTACTCACTGGGGTTGGTCACGCGGACCACCTTCTTGTCCTCCAAAGTCACCTCGTATTCCACGTTCGGTGCGGTGGAGATCAGGTCGAGGTTGTACTCGCGCTCCAGCCGTTCGCGGGTGATCTCAAGGTGCAGCAGGCCCAGGAAGCCCACGCGGAACCCAAAGCCCAGCGCGGCCGAGGTCTCCGGCTCATAGACCAGTGCGGCGTCATTGAGCATGAGCTTTTCGAGGGCGTCGCGGAGTACCGGGTAGTCCGCGCCATCCAGCGGATACAGGCCCGAGAACACCATGGGTTTGGCGTCGGCGTAGCCGGGCAGGGACTCGGCCGCCGGCTTGGCAAGGTTGGTGACCGTGTCGCCCACCTTGGACTGGCGGACGTCCTTGACGCCGGTGATCAGGTAGCCCACTTCACCTACGCCGAGGCCCTTGGAGGGTGTGGGTTCCGGGGAGCTGACGCCTATTTCCAGGAGTTCGTGAGAGGCCCTGGTGGACATCATCTGGATGCGTTCGCGGGGGTGGAGCATGCCGTCCACCACGCGCACGTAGGTCACGACGCCCCGGTAGGTGTCGTAGACCGAGTCGAAAATCATGGCGCGGGCCGGCGCGTCCGGGTCGCCTTTCGGCGCCGGCAGGTCCTGGACGATCTTGTCCAGGAGGGCCTCCACGCCGACGCCGGTTTTACCGGACACCCGCAGGACATCCTCGGGGTCGCCGCCGATCAGGCTGGCCAGTTCGGCTGCGTACTTTTCAGGCTGGGCCGCCGGGAGGTCGATCTTGTTAAGGACCGGGATGATGGCGAGATTGTTCTCCATGGCCAGGTACAGGTTCGCGAGCGTCTGGGCCTCGATGCCCTGGGCCGCGTCGACCAACAGGATCGCGCCTTCGCACGCGGCCAGCGACCTGGACACCTCATAGGTGAAGTCCACGTGGCCAGGTGTGTCGATCATGTTCAGCGCGTAGCTGACACCGTCCACCTCCCAGGGCATGCGGACTGCCTGGGACTTGATGGTGATGCCGCGTTCGCGCTCAATGTCCATCCGGTCCAGGTATTGGGCCTTCATGTCGCGCGCCTGGACCACCCCGGTGGACTGCAGCATGCGGTCAGCAAGGGTGGACTTGCCGTGGTCGATATGCGCGATGATGCAAAAGTTCCGAATAATTGCCGGATCTGTCGCGGCGGGCACCGGTGCGGTGCGGGCCATGGGAGACACGCAGGGTCCTTACTGTTGGCTTTTCTGCAGCCCTCCGCCAGGCACACCGAAAGGCGCCCGCGGTCCAGCCGCACATCTTGAACTTCCAGTGTCCCACGTCCCGGACCCCGCCTCCGCATCCTGGCGGCTCGTCCACAGCACCCGGTGCCGCCACTCCGCCGATAGGCTGTCCGGATGGCAATGAATCTGCGTTCTCTGGGCAACGCCGTCCGCCGCGGCCTGCGCATGCTGCAAAACCGGCCCACGACCCAGCCGACCGCCCCGGAACAGCATCCAGGCGGCCGCGGCCCCGCGTCCGGCAGCCTCGGCGTGCCCGCCGAGGCTGCCGCCTATCCCGGTGATTACCGCGGCCGCGTCTCCGTCCGCTACGCTCCCCAACCGGACGGAGACCCGGATCCGGGCGAGGTGGTCTGGGCCTGGGTCCCGTACGAAGAGGATCACGGTAAGGGGAAGGACCGGCCGGTGCTGCTGGTGGGCCACAATGGCCCGTTTCTTTTGGGGCTGATGCTGACCAGCAAGGATAGGGTTCCCGCCGGTTCGTCGTCCATGGAGTATGTGGATTTGGGCGCCGGCGGCTGGGACAAGCAAGGCAGGCCCAGCGAAGTACGGCTGGACCGTATCCTGCAGATCCGCGCGGAATCCATCCGGCGCGAGGGTGCGGTGCTGGACAGGGCCCGCTTTGAAAAGGTTGCGTCCGGCCTCCGGCGGCGACACGGCTGGGAGTGACCGTCCGGAAATGGCCAGAGCGGCCGCTGACCTGCTAGTCTTTATTGCTGTGTGTCCGTGCAGGTCGACGGTCACTGATGGTTGGCCGCCATAGGTATCCCCACGCCGCTCAGTCAAGGCCAGCCTGAAAGCCCTCTAGACCATTTCCGCATTACAAAGAGAGTTCACACGTGGCGAATATCAAGTCCCAGAAGAAGCGCATCCTGACCAACGAGAAGGCCCGCCTGCGCAACAACGCAGTCAAGTCTGAGCTGAAGACGGCCATCCGCGCCGTCAACACTGCTGTTGAGTCCGCTGACAAGGAAGCTGCTACTACTGCGCTCGTTTCTGCCAGCCGTAAGCTGGACAAGGCTGTCAGCAAGGGTGTTCTGCACAAGAACAACGCAGCGAACCGCAAGTCGGCGATCTCCAAGAAGGTCAACGCACTCTAAGGTTTCCAGTTCCCACGAACTGATGGTGTGGCCGGTACCCGAGGGTACCGGCCACACGCTTTTAAGCTGTCCCGCCTGACCGCGGCAGCACGCCGTCGGACGTCGCCGGGACATCGCGGGGCGGGACGCCTAAGAAGGGTTAGGCGCTATCTTCCCTGGACGGACATGGCAATTACCGTGACGGCATGCTCGACGGCGTAGACGGGGTCCCGGGACAAACCCTTGACCTGCGCGTCCGCCTCAGCCGTGGCCTGGATGGACCGCACCAGGCCCTCGGGGGTCCAGCGCCGGACGTCCCGCTGCGCCTGCTCCACCAGCCAGGGCTGCATGCCCAACTCCGCCGCTATCTGCGCAGACGAGCCGGAGGCGCCAGCCACCCGCGCGACCGTCCGCAACTTCGAGGCAAGTGCGGCCACCAGCGGAACCGGGTCGGCGCCGGTGGCCAGGGCGTGCCGCAGTGTGGAGAGGGCAACGGGGGCGTTTCCTGCCATGGCTGCGTCCGCCACCTTGAAGGCAGTAGCTTCGACCCGGCCGCCGTAATACTTGTCCACGGTGTCGGTGGTGACCGTGCTGCCGGCATCGGCGATCAACTGGGCGCACGCGGCAGCAAGTTCTGAGAGGTCTGCCCCCACGGCATTCACCAGCGCCTGCACGGCGTCCTGGTTGATGCGGCGTCCGGCTGCCTTGAACTCCGCGGCAACGAACTGGACCTTGTCCGTGTCCTTCTTCAGCGGTTGGCAGTCAACCACCGGCCAGCCGGCCTTCCTGACGGCGTCAAGGAGCTTTTTCCCGCGGATACCGCCGGCATGGCGAAGAACGACGACAGCGTCCTCCTCCGGATGCTGAAGATACTGGAGCGCGTCGGCGAGGAAGGCGTCATTCATGCCCTCCACGGCTTCCACCTCGATCAGCTTGCTTTCGCCGAACAGCGACGGGCTCACCTGCATGCTGAGGGTCCCGGGCTCATACCCGGCCGCATTGATGCGGCTGACTTCCACGTCCGGTGCTGCCGCCCTGACCTGGGCGCGGATCGTGTCCATGGCCCTGATGCCCAGGTACTCTTCGGGCCCGCTCACCAGGACGATCCGGGCCGGGGCTACGTCCCGCCAGGAAGTTGTGTTCGATGCCGGGGAGCGGGATGCTCGCTTTTGCGCAGCGGCCATCGAATGTTCCTTCCGGAGGTTTTATTGCAATAACCAAGCCTGCCACGTCTGTGCCCGCGGTCCAAGCTGCCCGGGTCCCGGAGACCGGTCAGCCGCCGCCCGGCACCGTCCAGCAACACTACGGTTGCGGCGTGAGCCTTCCGGATCAGCCGCACAACCCTGCGGGGCCGGGCCACCGCCCAGAGCGCAGCCAGCGACAGGACTGACAGCAGCACCATGGACAGCATGCCGGGCACCCCTTCCGGCCATGGCAGCGCCGAGCCCGGCAACTGGGCAGCGAGCCTGGCCGTGGCGGCAACGCCGGCACTGAAGGTTCCGGCCACGGCTATCAACGCCGTGGCGGCCCAGGGCAGCACCACCACCAGGGGCACCGCGGCAGTTCCCAACAGGGTGACCGGAGCCACCAAGGGCGACGCGACGACATTTGCCGCCAGCGAATAGGTTGAAAACTGGGGCTGCAGGAGCACGATGACGGGTCCGCACAGCAGCTGGGCGGATAAGGGGACCGCTAGTGCCGCGGCTGCCCACCGTGGGACTGCCGCGGGAATCCAGCCGATGATCCGCCGGCCCAGGATGATGATGCCGAGCGTGGCCAGTACGGAGAGGAGGAACCCGAAACTCGAGCCCAGCGCCGGGTCGGCCAGCAGGAGCCCCATAACGGCGAGGCAAAGAAAACTCAGCCCGCGTCCTGACCGTCCACCGGCCAGGGAGGCCACCCCGATGGCCCCCATCAGGGCTGCCCGCAGGACACTGGCATCGGGCCCAACCAGGACGACGAAAAGGGCCAGGCCCCCAAGGGCAGCGGCCGCAGCCAGTACTCGCGGCAGCCGGAGCCGGCGGCAGAGGAGCAGCAGTGCCCCAAGCACCAGGCTGCAGTTTGCCCCGCTGACAGCGGTAAGGTGGGTCATGCCCACGGCCTTCATGGCGTTGTTCAATCCCTCGTCCAGTGCACTGGTGTCCCCGGTAACCATTCCCGGAAGGAGTCCGCTGGCATCGGGCGGCAGGAAGGCCGCGGCGGCGACGAAACGCTCCCGAAGTTTCCTGGCGGACCCTTCCAGCAGTGATCCGCCCACCGCGGGGCCGGGCGGGGTGGACGCTGCCAGGTTTCCGGCTTCCGGACCTCCGGGGTCCGCCGCCCGCAGCTTGCCCGCTGCACGCAGCGTCTGCCCCGGCACAACGCCGCCCCATCCCTGCCCGCCCATCACCACCAACCGGGCGCGGGTCCGCACATGGATTCCTCCCGTCGTCACTTCCTGTGTCCACACCGGCACGGACCAACGTCCGTCCGACCCGCCAGGACCGGCGACAGCCCGGGGAGTTCCTGCTACCTCGACGACGGCGACAGCGGACTTTCCGGCTGCGACCGCCTCGGCAAGCGGTCCGGTGAACCGCTGGCTGGAGGCTGTGGCAGAGTGGGCCGCGGCCGCGCCCGCCAGCAGCAGGGCCACGCCCGCAGCGGCCGGGAAGCTTCGAACCCGCGGGCGGGACACGGGATTACGGCCCCCACCGACGGCGTTGGAGATCCGCCGCGCCCCGCCGCCCCTGGCCGCCCGGGCGAGCACGAGGCCGCCGACTGCAGCCAGGGTGCAGCACAATGCGGCAAGCTCGGTGGGCGGGAGCCACAGCCCTGCCAGCGATGCCGCCCACACCAGGGCCGCCGGGAGGGCGAGCCGGAGGTCCATGCGGCGGCGAGGTTGCCCGGAACCTGCTTCCTTTTCCGCCTCGGCCCCGCTGCGATCGGCCATCTGCTTGCGGACGTGGGCCGCGCCCTGCGCCAGGAGCCCTTGCAGTACCTTGCGGTGCCGTCCGGGCAGGCCACGTGACTTCAGGCGTCCCCGGATTGGTGGCGGCCGCACTCCCCCGGAACGGGACTGTGGTGTGGCAGCCTGCACTGTGCCTGCGGGGGTCCCGCCCTGCTGTCCGGGTCCGGCGCCCTGAACGGCAGATTCAACGAACCGGCGCCAAGGACTCCCAGGCCCTTCTCCGCCGGTGGACGCGCCCCGCCCCGTCTGCCCGGCCCCTTCCGTCCTGCCCGTGGTCGCAGACATGGGGCGCCCTAGACCGTTACCAGGGGCAACAGGGCTTCAAGCATCTTCGGCCCGACGCCATCCACCGCATCCAGTTCTTCGATGCTCTTGAAAGGTCCGTGGTCCTTCCGCCAGTCCACAATCCGCTGGGCGAGCACCGGCCCGACTTTTGGCAGCGTGTCCAGCTCCGCAGCATCCGCTGTGTTGAGGTTGACCTTCCCGCCGTGTGCCCCGGATTGCCCGCCGGCGGGACCAGCGCTGCCTGGAACAGGATCCTCCGCACCCGCACCCTCCGGTCCTGCCGGCAGTGGCTCCCCACGCTGCGGCACGTAGATCTTCTGCCCGTCCTCCACTACGAGGGCAAGGTTGAGCCGGTTCACGTCGGCGTCCTGGGCGGCGCCGCCGGCGGCAGCAATGGCGTCATCAACCCGGCTGCCCTGCTGGAGCCTAATGACGCCGGGCGCCGCCACAGACCCTGCAACATGCACCACCACAAGCCCGCCGGCAGGATCCGCAGGTGGCGTACGGTCGGGATCAGCTCCAGCCTCTCCTGCACGTCTGCCGTCAGAACTGGCGCCGCTGAGCGGCAGGACTTCCGGGGATGCCAAACCTGCCTGCCACCAGAACCAGGCTCCAGCCGCCACCGCCAAGGCACCCAGCAGCAGGGCAACCCGCAGTCCTATCCGCCACCGGAGAGACGGCGCTTCGGCTGAACCGGCCTGGGTATTGCTGCCGGTTTCGGTTCGGGCGGCCCCGCCGGCGCCGCGGTACTCGAAGCCACCGGGGCCGCCTCCATCCTCCAGGAGCCCGGCGGGGGCCTCTCCCAGTGCCGCCTGCAACCGGTCCCTCGCATGCCTTGCCTGCTGACGTGCTGCTCCAGCATCCCGGCGTGACATGGTCCCACCCTAGGAACCTCCGGTGGCGCGCCGCACCGGGCCAATGATGCTATGTGGAAAGGTGCGCACCTTGTGCTCCGGGAGCACGCATGATCTCCTCCAGGCTCCGGCTGCCGTCCCGAACTGGAACGTCGCTGATGGGGGCGACGCTACGGATTCCGGCGAATGGCCGCCAGAAGAGGCCAGGGGCCCTGCAGTTGGTGTGGCAGCGTGCCACCCACTGTCACCCGCTTAGCTGGGCCCTCCACCGCCATGAACCTGGGCCGACCTGCCGACAATCACCGCAAGGACCCCGAGGCCGGCGTGCGCTGCCAGGACCGCGGGAAGGGAGCTGATCTGCGCGGGCAGACAACCGGGAAGCGCCGCTTCAAGCCTGGCAGCCAGGCCTGCAGCCTCCTCCTGGTTGCCGAAATGGTGCACGGCGAGGACGACGGAATCATCCGGCTGCGGTGCAGCCGCGGCCACGACGATTTCCTCGAGGCGTGCCACGGCCCTGGCCGCTGAGCGCACCTTTTCCAGCGGGACGATCCTCCCGCCGTCGACTGCCAGGATCGGCTTGATGGCGAGCATGGTGCCCAGCAGCGACGCCGCTGCCCCGATGCGTCCGCCGCGTCGCAACTGCTCAAGGCTGGGCACGTAGAAGAAGACCTGGGTGTTTTCCGCCTGGGCCGCTGCAGCCGCGGCCACCTCAGACCGGCCTGCACCGGCTGAGGCGGCTTCAACGGCAGCCTGCACCGCCAGTCCCTGCGCCATGCCCACGGTGCGGGTGTCCACCACGTCCACGGGAATACCCACCCTGCCGGCGGCCAGCCGCGCCGCGTCAGCCGTGCCGGAAAGTTCGCCCGAGATATGCACCGAGACAATTCCATCGAAGCCCCGAAGTTCCGCGGCCCGGTAGGCCTGCTCGAACTGTCCCGGCGAAGGCCGTGACGTTTTGACCGGAGTCCCGGCAGCCAGCGCAACGGCAATGGTCTCGAGGATGTCGTCTTCGCCCTCGCCGTAGATTTCGGCGCCCACCATGACGGGCATCGGAGTCACGGTGAGGATCCCATACGGGGGAAGTCCGCTGACGTAGGCCGCCGGCAGGGCAGCGGCTGAGTCGGTGACGACGGCGGTCCGCACCACAGCGCCTGGGCCCGGACGCCTGGACCCCGGCCGGACGGCCGGACGCAGGCCCGACAGCCGAGCACGGACCCACGGCCAGGCTGCGGCATTACTGTCGGGCAAGGTGCCTCCTGGAATCGGCGTCCGGCTCAACCGGCACCGGCCGCCGGAAAGCTTCCGACGGCCGGTAAATCACTGCGGGTACAGCAACTAGGCCGGAACGATGTTCACCAGCTTAGGGGCACGGACGATCACTGTCCGGATGCCCCGGCCGTCCATGGCCCGCTGGACGTTCTCCGACGCCAGGGCCAGCTCGCGCAGCTGGTCCTCCGAGACGTCCGGGGACACTTCCAGCCGGTCACGGACCTTGCCCTGCACCTGGACGACGGCGGTCACCGTGTCCTGGACCAGGAGGGCGGGATCGTGGGCCGGCCAGCCGGCGTTGGCAACCGATGCAGGGTGCCCCAGCAGGTTCCACATGTCCTCGGCAGTGTACGGCGCGAACAGGCTGAGGATCACGGCCACTGCTTCCGCGGCTTCGCGGACCGCGGGGTCCCCGGCACCCGCCCCTGAGTCGATTGCCTTGCGGGTGGCGTTGACCAGCTCCATGAGCTTGGCAACCACCACATTGAACTTGTTGGCGTCCAGCAGTTCGGCGGCATCGGCGATGGTGCGGTGGGTGACGGACCGCAGCCCACGGTCGCCGGCGGCGGCGTCCGCACCCGGGGCACTCGCCACATCCTGTGCCAGGCGCCAGGCCCGGGCCAGGAACTTGGCTGAGCCGGACGGCGACACGTCGGCCCAGTCCACGTCGTCCTCGGGCGGGGAGGCGAACACCATGGTCAGGCGGACGGCGTCCACGCCGAACTTGTCCAGCTGTTCGCCGAGGTCAACGCCGTTGCCCAGGGATTTGCTCATGGCCTTGCCGCCGTTGAGGACCTGGCCCTGGTTCAGCAATGCACTGAAAGGTTCGTCGGCATCGATCATGCCCAGGTCGTGGATGACCTTGGTGAAGAAGCGGGCGTACAGCAGGTGGAGGATGGCGTGCTCCACGCCGCCCACGTACTGGCCCACCGGCATCCAGTCATTGATCTTCTGCGGATCGAAGGGGCCGTCGGTGTAGTGCGGCGAAACGAAGCGCAGGAAGTACCAGGACGAGTCAACGAACGTGTCCATGGTGTCGGTGTCCCGTTTGGCCGGCCCGTTGCAGGTGGGGCATTCCACGTTGACCCAGGACTCGGCTGCCGCAAGCGGCGAGGTGCCCTTGGGTGCCAGGTCCTCACCGCGGAGGTCCGCGGGCAGCGTGACCGGCAGCTGCTCGTCCGGGACGGGAACTTCGCCGCAGGACGGGCAGTGGATGATGGGGATGGGCGTGCCCCAGAAGCGCTGGCGGCTCAGCAGCCAGTCCCGGAGCCGGAAGTTCACGAACTTCTCGCCGGTCCCCTGCTTCTCCAGCATGGCGATGGCGGCGGGGATGGCCTCACCCTTGGGCATGCCGTCCAGCTCGCCGGAGTTGATCAGGGTCCCCTCCCCCGCCGTTGCGGTGCCGGACACGGCCGGGTCCTCCTCGCCGGTGTCCAGGACCGCGCGGACCGGCAGGCCGAAGGCCCTGGCAAAGTCGAGGTCGCGCTGGTCGTGGGCCGGCACGGCCATGATGGCGCCGGTTCCGTAATCCGCCAGGACATAGTCGGCAGCCCACACGGGCAGCTTCTCCCCGTTCAGCGGGTTGATGGCGTAGCGGCCGGTGAAGACGCCGGTCTTCTCGCGCTCGGTGGACTGGCGTTCGATCTCCGAGAGTGCCTTGACCCGTTCGCGGTATTCGTCCAGGGCTGCGGCGTGTTCGTCAGTGACAAGTTCGACGGCGAGCGGCGCGTCCGCAGCGACCACGAAGAAAGTTGCCCCGTACAGGGTGTCCGGGCGTGTGGTGAAGACCGTGACGTCCCTGGCGGGCTTGCCGCCGTCGGCCTCGATCACGAAGTTCACGTGCGCACCCTCGGACCGGCCGATCCAGTTCTTCTGCATGGCCAGGACACGCTCGGGCCAGTGGCCGCGGAGCTCGTCCATGTCATCCAGCAGGCGGTCGGCGTAGTCGGTGATCTTGAAGTACCACTGGTTCAGGGACTTCTTGGTGACGGTGGTGCCGCAGCGCTCGCAGGCGCCGTTGACTACCTGCTCGTTGGCCAGGACGGTCTGGTCCTTGGGGCACCAGTTGACCGGGGAATCTTTCCGGTAGGCCAGCCCGCGCTCGTAGAAGCGCTTGAACAGCCACTGGGTCCAGCGGTAGTACTCGGGGTCTGAGGTGTGCAGGCGGCGCGACCAGTCGGCGGAGATGGCGTACCGCTTGAAGGACGCTGCCTGGGTATCGATGTTGGCGTAGGTCCACTCGCTGGGGTGGGCGTTGCGCTTGATCGCGGCGTTCTCCGCGGGCAGGCCAAAGGAGTCCCAGCCGATGGGGTGCAGGACGTCGTAGCCCTTCTGCCGCAGGTAGCGGGCCACGACGTCACCCATGGCGAACGCCTCGGCGTGGCCCATGTGCAGGTCGCCGGACGGGTACGGGAACATGTCAAGCACGTAGCGGCGCTCCCGCGACCCGTCGTCCACCGGGGTGAAAACCTTGAGGTCTTCCCACACCTGGGGCCACTTGGCCTCCATGGCGGCGAAACTGTAGGTGCCCTCTTCAGGCTCCGCCGATACTGTTGTTGCTGTTCCGGTCTCTGTCTCCGGCTGAACGCCCACTGCTGCCCTCTTCTGTTCTGTTACGGCATCTGTGCTGCCATAACGGCCTGATCCTCCTGCTGCCGGCCCGGTGCCATGCCCCGGACACACAAAAGCCCCTCTCCATGGAGGGGCTGCCGCTCAGCTGTCCGATAATCGGAGCCGGCGGCTAACTAAGCAGAAGGATCGCACGCATGGATATACTTTAGCGCACCGGCCCGGCCCCCGCCTCAGCCGGGCCTAACGGCCCGTTGCATTGGCCGGGGCAAGCGCGCATGATCATCCCACAACGTTGGGAGGCGGCACACCATGTCAGAGGCAACCACCGCCGGTCCTGCTGAAGGACAGCCACTCTCCCTCTGGCTGGCAACAACCGGAGCCACCGACTTTCCGGTCCTGCACGGCACCGTGGAAGTGGACGTGGCAGTCATCGGTGGAGGCATCGCCGGGCTGACCGCAGCGCTGGCCCTGAAACGCTCGGGGCGCTCGGTGGCCGTCCTCGAAGCCGGCCGGATCGGCACGGGCGTCACTGGCCACACCACCGGCAAGGTGACCTCCCTGCACCGCCTCGCCTACACGGATCTGCAGCGCAGCCACGGCTCGTCGGCTGCCCGCGTTTACGGAGCAGCGAACCAGGCCGCCCTGGAACATATCGGCCGCACAGTGGCGGCCGAAGACCTTTCCTGCGGATTCCGCCGCGTTGCCAACTACACCTTTGCGGCAGGTCCCGAGGCGCTGCCGGAGGTACGGGCGGAAGCCGGACTTGCGGCCACCCTCGGCCTTCCGTCGACCTTCACTACCGACGTCCCCCTGCCGTTTCCGGTGGCCGGCGCCGTCCGGTTTGACGGCCAGGCCCAGATCCACGCGGTCCAGTACCTTCAGGGGCTGGCCGGAAAGGTGGACGGCGGCGGCAGCTTTGTCTTCGAACGGACACGCGCGGTGGATCTTCGCGAGGGCACGCCCGTCACCGTTGCGGCCGCGACAGGAACAGTGCTGGCCGGGGACGCAATCGTGGCCACGAACGTCCCCTTCGGAGACCATGGCCGATTTGAGTCACTTTGCCGGCCGCACCGCTCATACATCGTCGCCGCGCCGGTTGATACGCCTCCCCTGGACGCCACCTTCATCAGCGCCGATGAACCCATGCACTCGCTGCTGACCGTGCGGCTGGACGGGACTACATACCTGCTGGTTGGCGGCGGAGGCCATCCCGCCGACGAGCAGGTTGATCCGGCACCGCGCCACGCCGCGCTCGCCCGCTACGCGCGCAGCCACTTCGGGGCCGGCAGCGTGTCCTACCGCTGGTCCACCCAGGATGCCCTGCCCCAGGACGGGCTGCCCTACGCCGGGCCGCTGAACCCTGACAGCCGGCACGCGTTCGTGATCACCGGCCTGCGCAAGTGGGGCCTGACCAACGGTACGGCCGCAGCATTGGCACTGGCTGACCTCCTCAATGGCACTCCCAACGCGTGGGCCGCCCTGTTTGACAGCAACCGAGCGCCGCGGCGGCCCACAGCGCAGGCACCCCCACGGGCCGGGGACAGCGTTTCCCACACTGACTCCGCAGCGCGGGCAGCTGACCTCGCGCCGGGCGATGGAACGGTGCTTGACGCGGACGGAACCAGCACGGCCTGCTACCGGGACGAGGCCGGACACGTCCACGCAGTGTCGGCTGTCTGCACCCACCTGGGCTGCACGGTGGGCTTCAACCGGGCAGACCGGACGTGGGACTGCCCCTGCCATGGCTCCCGGTTCGATGTGGACGGCAAAGTCATCCAGGGTCCGGCCACTGAAGATCTGCCACCGCGGCCCGTTCCCTGACATCCCCACGCTTAGGCGAATTTAATCCCGGACACGGCAAGGGGCCGCCCCGCCGGAAAGGCAGGACGGCCCCTGGGTTGAAGAACCTACTTGACGTCCTCGTCCACCCAATCCATGGACTTGGTGACCGCCTTCTTCCAGAGCCGCATCTGGCGTTCCTGCTCGGCCTTGTCCATCTGCGGTTCCCAGCGCTTGTCCTCGGACCAGTTGGCCGAGCACTCGCCCAGGTCCTTCCAGAAACCGACGGCCAGGCCTGCCGCGTAGGCAGCACCCAGTGCGGTGGTCTCAATGACCTTCGGACGGATGACCGGCACGCCCAGGATGTCCGCCTGGAACTGCATCAGGGCGTCATTGGCCACCATGCCGCCGTCGACCTTCAGCTCGCTCAGCGGCACGCCGGAGTCCGCGTTGACCGCATCCAGCACCTCGCGGGTCTGGAATGCGGTGGCTTCCAGCGCTGCCCGGGCGATGTGGTTCTTGTTGACGAACCGGGTCAGGCCCACAATCGCGCCGCGGGCATCCGAACGCCAGTACGGGGCGAACAGGCCGGAGAACGCCGGAACGATGTAAACACCGCCGTTGTCCTTGACTGATGCAGCGAGGGTTTCCACCTCAGGGGCGCTGCCGATCATGCCCAGGTTGTCCCGCAGCCACTGGACCAGCGAACCGGTCACCGCGATGGATCCTTCCAGCGCGTAGTGGGGTTTGGCATCGCCCAGCTTGTAGCCCACCGTGGTCAGCAAGCCGTTCTTCGAGTGGACGATTTCCTCGCCGGTGTTGAAGATCAGGAAGCATCCTGTGCCGTAGGTGTTCTTAGCCTCGCCCGCATCAAAGGCTGCCTGGCCGAAGGTCGCTGCCTGCTGGTCGCCCAGGATCCCGGCAACCGGTGTTTCGCGGAGCAGCTGCGAACTGTGGACGCTGCCGTAAACCTCGGACGAGGACTTGATCTCCGGCATCATGCTGCGCGGCACGCCAAAAATGCCCAGGATCCCGTCGTCCCACTGCAGCGTCTCCAGATCCATGAACAGGGTGCGGGAGGCGTTGGTGACATCGGTGACGTGGACACCGCCGTCGACGCCGCCCGTCAGGTTCCACAGCACCCAGGCGTCCGTGTTGCCGAACACCAGGTCGCCGGCCTCTGCCTTTTCCCGGGCGCCGTCAACGTTGTCCAGGATCCACTTGATCTTCGTGCCGGAGAAGTAGGTGGCCAGCGGAAGGCCCACCTTCTGTTTGAAGCGGTCCGCTCCGCCATCCTTGGCCAGTTCATCGACGATGTCCTGGGTCCGGGTGTCCTGCCACACGATGGCGTTGTAGACCGGCTTTCCCGTGGTCTTGTCCCACACCACCGCGGTTTCGCGCTGGTTGGTGATGCCGACGGCGGCAATATCGTGCCGCGTCAGGTTTGCCTTCGAGAGGGCCGAACCGATCACCTCGCGGGTGTTGTTCCAAATCTCCGAGGCGTCATGCTCCACCCAGCCTGCCTGCGGGAAGATCTGCTCGTGCTCCATCTGGCCGGAGGAGACAATGGCGCCGCTGTGGTCAAAGATGATGGCGCGGGTGCTGGTGGTGCCCTGGTCGATGGCGATTACGTACTGGTTCATAATGACGTCCTTGTCTTGTTGATCGAGCTGTTTGCCGGGGGCTTAGGAGGCGGCGGTGATGATGATCGGAACGATCCTTGCCACAATGCCGGCGAGGGCGCCGCCGACGAGCGGGCCAACCACCGGAATCCAGGCATAGCTCCAGTCACTGGAGCCCTTGCCTTTGATGGGAAGCAGTGCGTGGGCAATGCGGGGTCCGAGGTCACGGGCCGGGTTGATGGCGTAGCCGGTGGGGCCGCCGAGGGAAACACCGATGCCGACAACGAGCAGCGCCACAGCCAGGGGGCCAAGCCCCGAGGGGGTACCGCCGAGAGTCAGGATCACGAAGACCAGGACGAACGTGCCGATGATCTCGGTGATCAGGTTCCATGGGGTGGAACGGATGGCAGGGCCGGTGGAAAACGTACCCAGCTTGCCTGCGGGCTCTGGCTCGTCATCAAAATGCTGCTTGTAAGCCAGCCAGCAAACCACTGCACCGAGGAAGGCCCCCACCATCTCGCCACCAAAGTAGGTCAGCGTGGTGCCGAAATCAACAGCGACTCCCGGGGCGTACTCGGCCTTGCCGTTGAGCAGCAGGCCCAAGGTCACGGCCGGATTCAGGTGGGCACCGGACTTGGCGGCGACGAAGACACCACAGAAGACAGCGATACCCCACCCCCATGTGACCATCAGGAATCCGCCGTTGTTGCCTTTTGTCCCCCGCAAAGCCACGTTGGCAACGACGCCGCAACCCAACAGGGTCAGCATGCCCGTGCCAAAGACTTCGGAGAGGAAGACTATTCCTAGAGACATCTTTGACTCCTTCTTTGTTTAGTTGTCGGTCTTTCGCTGGTGAAGGACCGTTGGGCCGGGACGCTGGCGCGCCCCGGCCGGCCGCCCGGCCTCAGGAGACCAGGCTGTGCGTTTCCACGCGGTGGAATCTCTGCAGCACGTCCTGTGCGTGCTTGATCTCAGCGGCGCGGGCTGCAGCGTCCCACTTCAGCGGCACTGACAACACCTCCGCCACTTCGTTGAGGAGTTCCCCGGTGACCAGCCCCCGGAAGGCCAGGGACGTACGGCGGATGAGGACATCCACCAGGTGCCCCACCTGTTCGTTGGCCGCCATGAACTCCAGCTCCCGTACGCTGAGCTCGCGGGTGGACCGCAGCGGCTGGTCAGGGGCAGCGTCGAGGTATGCGATCACGTCGTCCGCCCGGGTACCGTACCGGGTCAGCAGCCCTGCTGTGCGGTCCGCGTCGCGGCCGGCACCCATGTGCGCCTTGATCCATTTCTGCACGCCTGCCTCGTCGGCCGGGAAGCCTGCGCCGCCGCCGATGGGGAGCTGCGCCGTCGACACCTTGCGCTGAACCCCGAGCTCGGAGAGGACGTCATTGGTCAGGTGCTCGGCGAGGGCCCGGAACGTGGTCCACTTGCCGCCCACCAGGCTCAGTACGACGGCGCCGGTTCCGTCTGTGCCCGTGGCGCGCCGTTCAATGCGGTAGTCGCGGGAGACGAAGCCGGGCTGGGTTGCGTCGTGGCTCGGCAGGGGGCGCACTCCCGAGAATGTGTAGACGATGTCTTCGGGGGTCACGTCGATGGACGGGAAGACGTGGCCGATCAGGTCGAAGAAGTACTGGATCTCCTCATCGGTGCAGACGGCGTCTTCCGCCATGTCCGCGTCGACGTCCGTGGTGCCCACCAGCACCCGGTCGCCCATGGGGTAGATGAGGACAATCCGGCCGTCGGTGTGTTCGAAGAAGATTTCCCGGCCGCGGCAGGCGGCGAGCAGGCCCGGGTGGTCCAGCACGATGTGCGAACCCTTGGTGCCGCCCATGAAGGCAGAGGCTGCACCCATGGCCTCATTGGTCAGGTCCACCCACGCGCCTGTGGTGTTCACGATGATGTCCGCGGTGAAGTCGAATTCCTCTCCGCTGAGTTCGTCGCGCAGGCGGACGGTGCTGCCCCGGCCGGTCCCTGGGTTGGGCTCCGGGGACATGGCTGTCAACGAGAGGTAGTTGCTGGCCCGGGCGGTGTCACCCTGCGCGGCGGCGCCCTGGGAATGGCCGGCCTTTTCGCCGTCCTGCAGGACGTCAAGGGTCAGCCGCTCCGGGTTGTGCACCGAGGCGTCGAAGTAGGTGGCAGTGTACTTGACGTCGGACCGGAGCGCGGGGAGTTCCTGCAGGGCTGCCTTGTGGGTGCGGAACTGGTGCCGGGGCACGGTGCCGCCATCGCGGGAGAATGAGTCGTAAAGGCTAAGGCCTACTTTGATGAGGAATGCGCCGCGCTCCTTGGGCTTGCCCTGCTGCTTGTGGGTAAGGAAGCGCAGGGGCGCGGAGAGGATCCCGGAGAAGGTGCTGAAGATGGGGATGGTGGTCTGCAGCGGCTTGACATAATGCGGGGCGATTTTCAGCAGGCGGTTCCGCTCCACCACTGATTCGCGGACCAGGCGGAACTCGCCGTTTTCCAGGTACCGGATGCCGCCGTGGATCATGTGCGACGATGCACCGCTTGCGCCCTGGCAGTAGTCACCGCGTTCCACCAGCGCCACATCGACGCCCTGCAGGGCCAGGTCACGGAACGTTCCCACTCCGTTGATGCCGCCGCCAACCACCAGCACCTTTGCGTGCGGACGGCGCCGCAGGCTATGGACCGACGCGCGTTCGCCTCCCGGACGGGGCGCGTAAACAGTTGGTTGGACAGTTGAATCCTTGGGTCCCAAAACAACTCCCTTGGGGCTTTGTGTGTTGCGGTCACCACTGTGCGGCACCGCCGTTCTGCTCTATTGTTTGGAGAAATGGAAAATGGAGTCAAGCACTATGCACAAACGTGCAGAACGGAAGTGAGATGGCACTTTCCCGCGACCAGGATGCCCTCCGAGCTGCACAAATGTATTACCTGCAGGACCTCACCATGGACGCGATCGCACGCGAACTGCGCACGTCCCGGTCCACGGTTTCCCGGCTGTTGTCATCGGCGCGGGAGTCCGGCCTGGTGCAGATCCAGATCCGCAACCCCCTGGATACCGGACCGGAACTGGAGGGCATGATCCGGCGCCGGTACAACCTGGACGTCCATGTGGTCCCCATCCTCGGGACTCTCAATGAAGCCGAAACCCTGGACCGGGTGGCCATGCAGGCCGCCCGCACCATCGGACCCCTGGTGGACTCGAACGCGATCATCGGCGTGGCCTGGGGATCCACGCTCAGCGCGGTGAGCAGGCACCTCACCAGGAAGATCACCCACGACAGCGTGATCGTCCAGCTCAACGGCGCCGGAAACATGCACACCACCGGCATCACCTACGCAAGCGACATCATGCGCCGGTTTGGCAGCGCCTACGGAGCACGGGTGGAACAGTTCCCCGTCCCGGCCTTCTTCGACCACGCTGCCACCAAGACGGCCATGTGGAACGAGCGCAGCGTGCAGCGCGTCCTGGAACTGCAGGCGAAGATGAGCATCGCCATCTTCGGCGTCGGTTCCGTCCACGCCGACTACCCAAGCCACGTCTACGCCGGCGGCTATCTCGACGAAGAAGACCTCAACGCCCTTGCCAACTCCGACGTCGTCGGAGACGTTGCCACCGTGTTCTTCCGGGATGACGGGTCTTCTGACGGGATCGTCCTCAACGAACGCTCCACCGGCCCGTCGCTGGCCCAGCTCCGACAGGTACGCCGCAGGATCTGCGTGGTATCCGGGGTCTCCAAGATCAACGGCCTGCGCGGGGCACTGGCGGCCAGGCTTGCGACCGACCTGATCCTGGACGAAGCCACCGCACGCCGCCTCGTCGATTACGAGGGCCTGACCAGCTGAAGTAGGTAGAGTCGTTGCCATGAGAACCTCACCCCGGCTCAGCCTGAACAACGGCGTGCTGATCGACCAGCTCGGCTTTGGGCTGTACAAGGTGGCGGCAGCCGAAGCCGAAGGCCTGGTCGCCACTGCGCTCGCCGCCGGCTACCGCCACTTCGACACCGCCGCCATGTACGGGAACGAGACCGGCGTGGCGCGCGGTATCAGTTCCCAGCTGGACGCGGGGTCCGGCAGTGGCGGCTCAGGCGAACTGTTCCCGCCCCTGTCGCGTGAAGACGTGTTCGTCACCACGAAGGTGTGGAACGACCACCATGGCTTCGACGCCACCCTGCGCGCCTTTGACGATTCCATGGTCAACCTGGGCCTGGACTATGTGGACATGTACCTCATCCACTGGCCATGCCCCCGCCGCGGGCTCTTCACCGAGACCTACCGCGCCCTGGAAACCTTGTACCGGGAGGGAAGGGTCCGTGCCATCGGCGTCAGCAACTTCCAACCGGCCCATCTTGACCGCCTGCTCGCAGGCGCCGAGGTGGTTCCCGCTGTCAACCAGATCGAACTCCATCCCTGGCTGCAACAGGAGGAACTGCGCAGCAAGCACGCGGACCTGGGCATCCGCACCGAAGCCTGGAGCCCGCTGGGCCGCGGCCAGGTGCTGGCAGACCCGGTCATCCAGGCTTGTGCCGCCGAGCACGGCCGGACGCCCGCGCAAGTGATCCTCCGCTGGCACATGCAACTGGGCAACATCGCCATTCCCAAGGCGAGTTCGGAGGCGCGCATCCGGGAGAACCTCGATGTCTTCAACTTCGAACTCTCAGCGCGCGACATGGCGGCGATCAACGCTCTGGACCGCGGGCAGCGGACGGGCTCCCATCCGGACAACGTCAACTAGGGCAGGCCATGGATACCGTGAACCCGGGGCCCTCCCCTGCGCCCGCCTACGTCAGCGCCGGCCTTTCAGGCCGTACCCTGGCCTCCGCCGTCACCCTCGACGGCGGCACCGTGGCTTTCTGGACCTATGAGCCGTTGGAGGTCACCCCGGATACCCGCACCATCCTGGTGGTCCATGGATTCCGCGGCGACCACCACGGGCTCCTGCGCGTGGCGGACCAGCTTCCGGACATGCGCATCATCATGCCGGATTTGCCCGGCTTCGGCAGCTCGGACGCTTTTACCCACGGCCCGCACTCCGTGGAACGCTACGGGCGGTTCATCTCCGACTTCATGGCGGCGCTGGGCCTGGGGAGGGACACGGTACTGCTGGGGCACTCGTTCGGATCCATCGTGGCGGCCCACTTCGTGGCCAGCAACCCGGACGCAGTTCGTCCCCTCATCCTCATCAACCCCATTGCAGCGCCGGCGCTGGAGGGGCCCAAGGGGGTAATGACCCGGCTTGCGGTGCTGTACTACAAGCTTGCTGCGCACCTTCCGCGCAGGCCCGGACTGGCATTGCTGCGCAATCCCGTGATTGTCAGGGTTATGAGTGAGACCATGGCCAAGACCCGCGATCCCAATCTGAGGGCCTATATCCACGGCCAGCACCATGCCTACTTCAGTTCCTTCGCCGACAGGGACAGCCTCCTGGAATCCTTTACCGCCTCCGTCAGCCACCACGTGGCCGAGGTAGCCGGCCTGCTGCAGCTGCCCGTGCTGCTGGTCGCCGGCGAGAAGGATGAAATCGCCACCCTCCCCAGCCAGCACCGGCTCCTGGGCATGCTCCCGGACGGTGAGCTGAAGGTGATTCCCGGCGTCGGGCACCTGATCCACTACGAAACACCTGAACCGGCCGCCCGCTACATCCGCAGCTTCCTTAAGGACCATCCCGCGTGAAGATCGTCATCGATGCACGTTTCACCCGTACCGACCACCACGATGGCATCAGCCGCTACGGGGCAAGCCTGATCGCCGCAACGGCAAAGATCGCGGACGTCTCCATGCTGGTGTCCGACGAGCGGCAGCTGGCGCTGCTCCCTGACGTGCCCTACACGCTCATCAGCAGCCCGCTTTCGCCCCTGGAACTGTTCGTTGCCCGGAAGGTCAACGCCCTTGGCGCGGATGTGGTTGTCTGCCCCATGCAGACCATGGGCACCTGGGGACGGAAGTACGGACTGATCCTGACCCTGCATGACTTGATCTACTACGAACACCCCGCTCCCCCTGGTTTCCTGCCGGCCCCCGTCCGCCTCCTGTGGCGGCTGTACCACAAGGCGTTCTGGCCACAGCGCCTGCTCCTGGACCGGGCCGATATTGTTGCCACCATCAGCCGGACCACCGAGGCGCTGATGGCCAAGTACCGGCTGACACGCCGGCCCGTGCGCATCATTGCCAATGCCCCGCAGCCGGCCCAGGAACCGCGCGAGCCCGCCGCCGGGGCGGACAAGACAATCATCTACATGGGTTCGTTCATGCCGTACAAGAACGTGGAAACCATGGTGGCCGGTATGGCCGGACTCCCGGGCTACACGCTGCACCTGCTCAGCCGGATCGCCCCGCAGCGGCGGGCAGAGCTGGAGCGTATTGTCCCCCAAGGCGCCTCCGTGGTGTTCCACGACGGCGTGACGGATGCTGAGTATGACCGGCTCCTGCGCCGGGCCACGGCACTGGTGAGCCTGTCCCGGGCCGAGGGGTATGGTCTTCCGCTCGTGGAGGCGATGGCGGTTGGTACGCCCGTGATCGCCAGCGACATTCCCATCTTTAGGGAGGTGGGGTCGGATGCCGCGATTTACGTGGATCCAGAGTCACCCGCACAGTTCGCTGACGCGGTGGGCCAGCTGCGGGACGACGGGCACTGGCAGGACCTGTCCCGCCGCTCCCTGGCCCGCGCGGCCGGGTTCAGTTGGGACGAATCGGCGCGCCAGCTGGTGGACGCGGCCCACGAGGTAGTTGCAAAGAGGCGACGGGCCTGACGTACGTCCTCCCGCAGGACGGACCTAGATGTAATTCCCACGGAGGTTGTGAACAGCGTGGCGTGATGTAAAAGGCGAGGGCCTCCGGTATCGATTTGGGTTACCACACTCAATCCGACGCCAGGAGGCCCTCGTGTCCTACGTTACCCATGCCAACGCCGACCTGACACCTAAGGCCCGGGCAAAGCTCGCCCGTCTGGTCATTGAGCAGGGCTGGACGCTTCGCCGGGCTGCCGAACGGTTTCAGTGCTCGCCGGCAACGGTCAAGAAATGGGTGGATCGGTACCGGAGTTCAGGCGAGTCCGGAATGGCTGATGCATCCTCGCGACCCCGACGGAGTCCTCACCGCACACCCGTGCGTACCGAACGGCGGATTGTGGCGTTGCGCTTCAGCCGGCGGTGGGGACCGCACCGGATAGCGGCCCACTTGCACTTAGCCCGCTCCACCGTGGGGAAAGTCCTGACCAGGTACCGGATGCCCCGGCTGGCCTGCCTCGATCAAGGCACCGGCTTGCCCGTCCGAAAGCCTGCACCACAGCGCTATGAACACGAGAACCCCGGGGATCTTGTCCACGTGGATATTAAGAAGCTTGGCCGCATCCCGGACGGCGGCGGACACCGCGCGCTGGGACGGGCCAGGGGCAGGAAGAACCGCAAAGACGGAACCGGTTACGCCTATCTGCACCACGCAGTGGACGATCACACCAGGCTGGCGTACTCGGAGGTTCTCGCTGACGAAAAGAAGGAAACGGCAGCCGCTTTCTGGATCCGTGCGGCTGCGTTCTTCGCCGCCCATGGCATCAGTATCAAGGCCGTACTCACTGACAACGGGTCCTGCTACCGCTCAAGGGTCTTCGCAGCAGCCCTGGGCCCCCACATTAAGCACCGGCGGACCCGCCCCTACCGGCCCCAAACCAACGGCAAGGTAGAACGCTTCAACCGCACCCTCACCAGCGAATGGGCCTACTCCAAGGCCTACACCTCAGAAGCCGAGCGAGCCGCCACCTACCAAGACTGGCTACACCACTACAATCACCACAGAACCCACACCGGCATCGGAGACCAGACCCCCATCAGCCGCGTTCACAACCTCCGTGGGAATTACACCTAGAGCACGTCGACGCCGTCCAGCCGCAGCTGCACGGGGTCCATGGTCCGTTTAGCGGCCACGGCGGCGCGGGTGACCCGGAGGACGCGGACGACGGCGGCGGCGTGGCCGTACGGGAAGAACAGCAGGGTCCGGACGTCCTCGGCCGAGCGCCTGCCGGCGGGCGGCGCGGTGAGCAGCAGCGGCGCCGGGCCCGCCGTTCGCACGGCGATGCCCGCGCCGGCCAGGTCCGCTTCCACGGCACCCGTGTAGTGTTCGACGGCGGCGCGCGGCCCCGTCACGGAGGCGATGCGTACCGCCGGTGGAAGCTGGAGTTCCATTCGCAGCGACAGCTCGCGCCGGGCATAGCCGGCCGGGTCCCACCGCAGCAGCGCCCCGGTGGCGGCGGTGTCCGTGGCAGTGACCACCACCAGGCCTTCCGCTGCCCCGGGCCGGACCAGGGCGGCTGCGTTGAACCAGCGGCGCAGGGTGTCTTCGCCTGCGCGGAGGCTTTCCCGGCGCAGCAGCGAATCTCCATCCAGCAGCAGGGCGGCCGCATAACCGCCGTCTGCGACGGGTTCGGCCCCCACTGTTGCCACCACCAGCGCCTTGCCCCCGCCCACTGTGGCCTTCACTTGGTCGCCCGATGACGTGACGACCGTGGTGCCCGGAAATGCGCGGCCCAGCTCTTCAGCGGTGCGCAGGACTCCCGTGGCCCCTTTACGGAGCCGCCGCCCGCCGCAGTAGGAGCACTTCCATTCCGGAGCCGGTGAGGAACACCAGCGGCACTGGGGCAAGGCGGCTGTTCCGGCCAGGGCCAGGGGTCCCTGGCAGTGCCCACACCGGGCGGGTTCACGGCAGGTTTCGCACACGAGGGAGGGCGCGTAGCCGGCCCTGGCCACCTGGACCAGGACGGGGCCACGATCCAGCCCCTTCTTTGCCGCCTGCCAGGCGGCATGGGGCAGCCGCGCGATAGTGGCCAGGGGATCACGTTCCTGCTCGAAGCTGTCAGCCGTGTTGACCACGCGCGGAACGGTCCTGCGGACCGTGGAACGCTCGGCTTCAACGGGGACGGCCCACCCGGCCTCCACCAGCCGCTGGACTTCGGTGCTGCGGGCGTGCCCCGCCAGGAGGCAGGCTGTGCCCTCCTGTTCTGCCCGCAGGAGGAGGACCTCCCGGGCGTGCGCGTAGGGTGCGCGCTGCTCGATGTGGAGGTCGTCGCCGTCGTCCCAGCAGGCAACCAGGCCCAAGTCCTGCACCGGCGCAAAAGCGGCGGACCTGGTGCCAATGGCGATCCTTGCCCGGCCCGCAAGGAGTCGCAGGAAGTTCCGGTACCGCGGCGTGGGGCCGTCGTCCGCCGTGAGCCTGGCCACGGCCTCCTCCGGCAGCAGTTCCATCAGCGCCTGCTCCAGCCGGTCCAGGTCGCGGTAGTCGGGCACTACCAGCAGCGCGCCCCTGCCTGAGGCGTAAGCAGCGGCGGCAGCCTGGGCCAGGAGGGCCGGCCACCCGGCGGCCCCATAGCCCTGGAGCGGATTGATGACCGCACGCGGGGATCCCCCGGCAGCCAGGTGCCTCAGGAAAGCAGCTCCGGTGCGGTACGCGGTCCACGCTGGAACGCCGGGGACAGCCGGGATGCCCAGGGCGCCTTCGGCTTCTGGAGCCTGCGGTCCTGCCGTGCCATCCAGGCCTGCAGTCCCACCCGGATCTGCAGGGTCCAGTGATGCGGGGTAGTCCTTTTCGAGCCGGGCGACGCGGGGCGGTACGGCCAGGCGGAGGACGTCGCTGACCGTGCCGGCGTACCGCGCCGCCACGGCCCCGGCAAGGTCCCGGGCTGCGGGCGTGAGGACCGGAACCGGGGACACGACCTTCGACAAGGGCACCAGGGTGTGTCCGGCATCGGATTCCGCCAGACGCTCCAAAAGGAAACCGTTCAGATCCTGGCCATTGAACTTGACCTTGACCCTGACTCCCGGCTGGGCGTCCTGGTCCAGCGCAACCGGGACCGCGTAGTCGAAGGGGCGGTCCAGGTGCGGCAGCGACGACTCCACGAGGATCCGCGCCACGGGAAACTGCTTGGCCAGGTCGACGCCGACAGGCAGTGCGCGGGCCGGAAACCCCTGCAACAGGGATGGCTGGACGGAACTGTCAGCAACCACCGTGGCTCCCTCCGTTCAGCTGCCGGGTTGGACATGAACAGCCAAGCATAGGCCACTGACAGTGCACTTCCTGTCCGGGCCCGCTGCTTCCGGGTCCCGGCAGGAATTCACCTACGCGTTGAAGAACGCCTTCAAATCATCTACCCGGTCAAGTCGTTCCCACGTGAACTCGGGCTCATCGCGGCCGAAGTGCCCGTGGGCGGCAGTCTTGGCGTAGATCGGGCGCTTCAGGTCGAGGGCGTCGATGATGGCGCGGGGACGGAGGTCGAAGATTTCCGCAATGGCGTCGCTGATCCGGGCGGGATCCACAGTCTCGGTACCAAAGGTCTCAACGTAGGTTCCTACGGGGCGGGCCTGGCCGATGGCATATGCGATCTGGATCTCTGCGCGCTTGGCCAGCCCCGCGGCCACCACGTTCTTGGCAACCCACCGCATGGCGTAGGCGGCAGAGCGGTCCACCTTGGATGGATCCTTGCCGGAGAAGGCACCGCCGCCATGGCGCGCCATGCCGCCGTAGGTATCGACGATGATCTTGCGGCCGGTGAGGCCTGCGTCGCCCACCGGGCCGCCGATGACGAATTCGCCGGCCGGATTGAGGATGTTCGCGGCACGGGAAATGTCCAGGTTGGCCGCGGCCAGGACAGGTTCAATGACGATGGCGGCAAGGTCCGCGCGCAACTGCTGCAGGCTTGCACCCTCGGCGTGCTGGCTCGAAATCACCACGGTTTCAATCGAAACGGGAACATCCTTGTCGTACCCCACCGTGACCTGGGTCTTGCCGTCCGGCCGAAGGTAGGCCAGCTGGCCTGTCTTGCGGACATCGGTGAGGCGCTCGGAGAGCCGGTGGGCCAGCCAGATGGGCGTGGGCATATAGGAAGGGGTCTCGTCGCTGGCGTAGCCGAACATCAGGCCTTGGTCGCCTGCGCCCTGGAGGTCGTAATCGTCCTCCTGGCGGCCCTCGCGGGCTTCCAGCGAGTTGAACACACCGCCGGCGATGTCGTTGGACTGCTGGCCAATGGAAACAGACACGCCGCAGCGGGCACCGTCAAAACCGTTCGCTGAGGAGTCGTAGCCGATGCCAAGAATGGTTTCGCGGACGATCTGCGGGATCTCGACGTACGCGTCGGTGGTGACTTCGCCCGCAACGTGCACCAGCCCAGTGGTCGCCATTGTCTCCACGGCCACGCGTGACTCGGGGTCCGCGGCCAGCAGGGCGTCCAGGATGGCGTCGCTGATCTGGTCGCAGATCTTGTCCGGATGGCCTTCGGTCACCGACTCGGACGTGAAGAGCCGGAGCGCGGAGGGCGTGGCCCCATGGGTCTGGGGAAGGTGCAGCGGTAAAGTCACTCAACTACCTTACTGGTTGGAAGGCGCCGGCCCCGCGGGAGATGTCCTCCCGAGAAGCAAACGTGGTGCGGAACACTCAGGTACGGGGTGAAACCCTGGTCAGTTCAAAGCCGATGCGGGCAATGATGGCTTCCGAAACCTCAGTCTTGGTTCCGGCCGCTTCCTGTGGTTCGTCGCCGGCGCGCGAAAGGATGACCACCGAGTTGGAGTCCTGCCCGAAGACTTTGTCCGCGCCCACATGGTTGACCACCAGCAGGTCGCAGCTTTTTCGCTGCAGTTTCGCTTCGGCGTATGCGAGGACGTCGCCCTGGCTGTCACCGGTTTCCGCCGCGAAGCCGACGATGAGCTGGCCGGTACCGGAAGGTCCGGCGTTGCGTTGCTCCACGAGTTCCTGCAGGATGTCCGGGTTGCGGACCAGGGTAATGACGGGGTCTGCGGTGTCGTCGCGTTTCTTGATCTTGGTGTCGGAGACATCGGCGGGGCGGAAGTCTGCCACGGCGGCGGACATGATGATGACGTCGGACCCGGCAGCGGCATCCAGCGCAGCCGCCCGGAGCTGCAGTGCAGTCTCCACGCGGACCACCTCCACCCCGGCGGGCGGCTGGACCTCCATGTGTGCCGCCAGCAGCCGGACGGTGGCACCGGCGTTCCGGGCGGCGACGGCCAGCGCGACGCCCTGCTTGCCGGAGGACCGGTTGCCGAGGAAACGGACGGGGTCCAGCGGCTCGCGGGTGCCCCCTGCACTGATGGTTACGGTGCGGCCGGCAAGGGGCAACTGGAAATCGGACTGTCCCTGGACCAGTGCCATGGCGGCGTCAAAGATCGCCTGCGGTTCCGGAAGCCTTCCCGGTCCGGAGTCAGCGCCGGTCAGCCTGCCGGAGGCGGGTTCGAGGACTGCGGCGCCCCTGCCGCGGAGCGTTTCAACGTTGGCGCGGGTGGCGGCGTGCTGCCACATTTCCGTGTGCATCGCGGGCGCGAACAGCACTGGGCCGTGCGCCATCAGCAGCGTGTTGGTCAGCAGGTCACCGGCCTGGCCGGTGGCGGCTTTGGCCAGGAGGTCAGCGGTTGCGGGTGCAACAACCACCAGGTCAGCCTCGTGGCCAAGCCGGACGTGGTTCACCAGGTGGACGTCGTCAAAGACGCTGTTGCTGACGGGGTTTCCGGACAGCGCCTCCCAGGTCGCGGTGCCGATGAAGCGGGTGGACGCCTCCGTGGGGATCACCGTGACGTCATGTCCGGCTTCAGTAAAAAGCCGGAGGAGCGATGCCACCTTGTAGGCGGCAATCCCTCCCCCGACTCCGAGGACTATGCGCACGTGATCTCCGTCAGCAAGTCAGTTGGCGGCAGGTTACTCAGCGGCTTCGATCGGCGTGGAGACCAGCTTGCCTTCGTTGATCTCGCGCAGGGCGATTGAAAGCGACTTCTCGTTCAGCTTGGTGTCAACCAGGGGCCCGACGTACTCGAAGAGGCCCTCGTGCAGCTGGGCGTAGTAGGCGTTGATCTGACGAGCACGCTTGGCACCGAAGATCACCAGGCCGTACTTGGAATCTGCTACCTTCAGCAGATCGTCGATCGGCGGGTTGATGATGCCTTCAAGGTTCGTAGACACGAATTTCTCCAAATTCCTAGCGGGCTGACGGTTCCGGCAGGTGTGGATGCGGTGTCAGCCCCATGAGTGAAACAAGCTCGTCCGCTGCCCGGCGGACGTCATCGTTGATGACGGTGTGGTCAAACTCCGGTTCAGCAGCAAGTTCCAGTTTAGCGGTTTCCAGCCGGCGCTGCTGTTCCTCCGGGGTTTCGGTCCCCCGGCCCACCAGCCGGCGGACCATCTCGTCCCACGTGGGCGGGGCCAGGAAGACGAACTGCGCGTCCGGGACTGCCGCCTTGACCTGGCGGGCGCCCTGGAGGTCAATCTCCAGCAGCACCGAACGGCCTTCTGCGATGGCCCCGTTCACGGTGCTCTTCAGGGTGCCGTAGGTGTTCTGTCCGTGGACCACTGCCCACTCCAGGAGTTCACCATCGGCGATGAGCTGCTCGAACTCCTCCTTGGTCTTGAAGAAGTAGTGGACGCCGTCCACTTCGCCGGGCCGGGGCGCCCGGGTGGTGGCTGAAACGGAAAGCCAGACCTCGGGGTAGTTGTCCCGGATGTAGGTGGACACGGTGCCTTTGCCAACAGCCGTCGGACCTGCGAGGACTGTCAGTCCCGGTTTCTTGCTCACGTATTCCTTTTGCCACGGTTGGGGGAAGGACAGGCGCGGCCTGTGCCTCAGTGCTCGTCTATAAAATCTACCAGCGCCCGGCGCTGGTGGACGCCCAGCCCACGGACCCTGCGGGACGCCGCAATGCCCAGCTGCTGCATGATGGCGGCGGCCCGGACCTTTCCGATGCCGGGGAGGGCCTCGAGCAGCTCCGAAACCCGCATGCGGGCCAGCGCATCATCCTCCAGTGCGGAACTGATGATATCCGCGGCCGACCTGTCACCGTTCCGGAGGCTCTCCTTGGCAGCAGCCCGGGTAGCCCTGGCCGCGGCCGCCTTGCCCAGGGCCTCGGCCCGTTCAGAAGCGGATAAAGGTCGCAGGACCATCACGGACACCCCCGGAGTCGGCGGATTTCATCCAAGGGCGGCCGCCCTTGGACCTGTCCTGAAACTACCCTTTGGTGCAGCCCGAATCAATGCATCCGGACAATTGGCGGCCTATTCGCTCCGCAGTCCCGCCAGCGTCCGCAGGGCGGCCTCACGCAGTCCGCGGATTTCCGGTCCCGCCGCGAGGATGTCGCGGCTCGATGTTCCCAGGACGAGCGGGTAGGCGTCGCCGAACGTGGTCCTCAGCCCGGCCGGGGTAGCCCCCTGGGCACCGAGCCCGGGTGCCAGGATGGGTCCACGGACGGCGGCGAGGTCCAGTTCCAGGTCTGCCAGGGCGCTCCCCACGGTGGCGCCGACCACCAGGCCGACGGAGCCGAGGCTTCCGGCGTACCGTGAGTTCTCCGCGGCCGCGGCCTCCGTGATCCGGCGGGCCACGGAATCCTTTCCACCGACGTGCTGGACCGAGGCGCCTTCGGGGTTGGACGTCAGTGCCAGCACGAATACGCCGCGCCCGGTTTCCGCCGCGAGGTCCAGCGCGGGGCGCAGCGACTCGAAGCCGAGGTAGGGGCTCAGCGTGACGGAGTCCGCCGCCAGCGGGGAGCCGTCCCGGAGCCAGGCATCGGCATAGGCGGCCATGGTGGAGCCGATGTCGCCGCGCTTGGCGTCGGCGACCGTGAGTACCGACTGGTTGCGGGCTTCAGCCAGGACCTCTTCCAGGACGGCCAGGCCGGCCGATCCGTGGCGCTCGTAAAGTGCCACCTGCGGCTTCACCGCGGCAGCGAGGGAAGCCACTGCCTCCAAAGCCGTCAGCGAAAACCGGCGCAGTCCGGCGGCGTCGTCGTCCAGCCCCCATGCCTTCAGCAGGGCCGGGTGGGGGTCGATGCCGACGCAGAGCGGGCCGCGGGCGGCCATGGCTGCGCCGAGCCGGGAGCCGAAGGACTCCCGGCCGGCGCCTGGCCCCGGGGTGGTGCCGGATACCTGCTCAGGCATGCTGCAGGGCCGCCTTCTGCGATTCCGCGAGGGCTGCCGCGTGTTCCTGCAAGCTGGTAACGGACCACTGGTAGGTGCGCATGGCTTCGATGGCCTGGACCGCGGCGTTGAATTCGGCCACGGTGGTGATGCACGGGATGCCGATGGAGGTTGCCGCGGCGCGGATCTCGTAGCCGTCGCTGCGCGCCTCCCCACCGGAGGGCGTGTTGAAGACCATATCGATTTCCCCCGCCACGATCAGGTCGGCGATGGTGCCCTCACCTTCGGCGCTGCTGCCCTCGGCCACCTTGCGGACCGGGGTGGCCTGGATGCCGTTGCGGCGCAGAACGTCCGCCGTGCCGCCGGTGGAGACGATCTCGAAGCCAAGGTCCGAGAGGCGCTTGACCGCCATGATCACCGAGCGCTTGTCCCGGTTGGCCACGGAGACAAAGACCTTGCCCTCGGTGGGCAGGGCGTTGTTGGCACCGGCCTGGCTCTTGGCGAAGGCGGTGTCGAAGTGCTTGTCGATGCCCATGACTTCGCCGGTGGAGCGCATCTCGGGTCCGAGCAGGGAGTCCACCACCTTGCCCTCGAGGGTGCGGAACCGGCTGAACGGGAGCACCGCTTCCTTGACGGCCACGGGGGCGTCAAGGGGCAGGGTTGAACCGTCGCCGGACTCCGGCAGCATCTTGTAGGCGCTGCGGAGCTGGTTGATGGTCACGCCGGTGCCGATCAGGGCCGCGGCCTTGGCCATCTGGACGCCCGTGGCCTTGGACACGAACGGCACGGTCCGCGAGGCGCGGGGGTTGGCTTCCAGGACGTACAGCACGTCCGAGGCCAGCGCGAACTGGATGTTGATCAGGCCCCGGACGCCCACGCCCTCGGCGATGGCGCGGGTGGCCACGCGGACACGCTCGATGACGTTGCCGCCCAGGGTGATCGGAGGCAGGACACAGGCGGAGTCGCCGGAGTGGATGCCGGCTTCCTCGATGTGTTCCATGATGCCGCCCAGGTACATGTCGGTGCCGTCGTAGAGGGCGTCGACGTCGATCTCGACGGCGTCCTCCAGGAACCGGTCGATCAGCACGGGGTGGTCCGGGGTGATTTCCGTGGCGTTGGCGATGTAGCGGGAGAGGTTGGGCTCGTCGTAGACGATTTCCATGCCGCGGCCGCCCAGCACGTAGGACGGGCGGACCAGGACGGGGTAACCGATCTCGTCCGCGATCTTCTTGGCGTCCTCGAAGGAGACGGCGGTGCCGTTCTTGGGCGACACCAGGCCGGCCTTGTCCAGCACGCGGGAGAAGGCGCCGCGGTGCTCCGCGAGGTCGATGGCCTCCGGGGAGGTGCCCAGGATCGGCACGCCGGCGTCAGCCAGCTGCTGCGCCAACTTCAGCGGGGTCTGGCCGCCGAGCTGGACGAAGACGCCCATGACGCCGCCGGTACGTTCCTCTGCCGCGATGACCTCCAGCACGTCCTCGAGCGTGAGCGGCTCGAAGTACAGGCGGGTGGAGACGTCGTAATCGGTGGAGACGGTTTCCGGGTTGCAGTTGACCATGACGGTCTCGTAGCCGGCCTTGCGCAGCGCCATGGAGGCGTGGACGCAGGAGTAGTCGAATTCGATGCCCTGGCCGATGCGGTTGGGGCCGGAACCGAGGATCAGGATGGACGGCTTGGAGTGCAGCGCAACTTCGTCCTCCTCGTCGTAGGCCGAGTAGTGGTACGGGGTGTACGCGGCGAACTCGGCGGCGCAGGTGTCAACGGTCTTGTAGACGGGGCGGATGCCCAGGGCCTGCCGGACACCGCGGACGACGGCCTCGGAGTTGTGGGTCAGGGCGCCGATCTGCTCGTCGGAGAAGCCGTGGCGCTTGGCACGCTGCAGCATCTCCTTGGTGAGGGCTCCGGCCTGCCGGATTTCGTGGGAGATCTCGTTGAGCAGCTGGAGCTGGTCCAGGAACCAGGGGTCGATCTTGGTCGCCTCGAAGAGCTGCTCCACGGTGGCGCCGCCCAGGAGGGCGCGCTGGACCTGATGCAGGCGTTCGGTGGTGGGACGCTTGGCCTTCTCGATAAGCTCTGCCACTTCGTATTCCGGGACGCTGCTGAAGTCCAGCTGCGAACCCTTCTGTTCGAGGGAGCGGAGCGCCTTCTGCAGGGCTTCGGTGAAGTTGCGGCCCATGGCCATGGCTTCGCCCACGGACTTCATGGTGGTGGTCAGGGTGTCGTCCGCGGCCGGGAACTTCTCGAAGGCGAACCGCGGGACCTTGACCACCACGTAGTCCAGGGTGGGTTCGAAGGACGCCGGGGTCTTCTGGGTGATGTCGTTGGGGATCTCATCCAGGGTGTAGCCGAGCGAGAGCTTGGTGGCGATCTTGGCGATGGCGAAGCCGGTTGCCTTGGATGCCAGCGCCGAGGAGCGGGAGACGCGGGGGTTCATTTCGATGACCACCACGCGGCCGGTGGCGGGGTCGATGGCGAACTGGATGTTGCAGCCGCCGGTGTCAACGCCCACTTCACGGATCACGGCGATGGCCACGTCGCGGAGTTTCTGGTACTCCCGGTCGGTGAGGGTCAGGGCCGGCGCCACGGTGATGGAGTCGCCGGTGTGAACGCCTACAGGGTCGAAGTTTTCGATGGAGCAGACGACAACCACGTTGTCGTTCTTGTCCCGCATCATCTCGAGCTCGTATTCCTTCCAGCCCAGGATGCTCTCTTCGAGCAGCACCTCGCTGGTGGGGCTGTACTGCAGGCCCTGGCCGACGATGCGGCGCAGGTCATCCTCGTTGTAGGCCAGGCCGGAGCCCAGGCCGCCCATCGTGAAGGAGGGGCGGACGACCATCGGGTAGCCGAGGTCACCGGCGGCGTTGAGGGCCTCGTCCATGGTGTGGATGATGTGGCTGCGGGCGGATTCGGCGCCGCAGCGCTCCACGACGCCCTTGAACTTTTCGCGGTCCTCGCCGAGTTCGATCGCGGCGATGTTCGCGCCGATCAGCTCCACGTTGTACTTCTCCAGCACACCGTTCTTGTCCAGTGCGATGGCGGTGTTCAGCGCGGTCTGGCCACCCAGGGTGGGAAGCACAGCGTCGGGGCGCTCCTTGGCGATGATCTTCTCCACCACCTCGGGAGTGATGGGTTCAACGTAGGTGGCGTCGGCGAACTCGGGGTCGGTCATGATGGTGGCCGGGTTGGAGTTCACGAGGATGACGCGCAGGCCCTCCTCCTTGAGGACCCGCAGGGCCTGCGTGCCGGAGTAGTCGAATTCGGCGGCCTGGCCGATGACGATCGGGCCGGAACCAATGACGAGGACGCTTTTGAGATCTGTACGTTTCGGCATTACTTCTTGTCCTCAGTCTTGTTGTGGTTGGCGGTCTTGGTGTCCGCCATCAGGTCGATGAACCGGTCGAACAGGTAGGCGGCGTCGTGCGGGCCGGCAGCAGCCTCGGGGTGGTACTGGACGGAGAAGGCCGGGATGTCCAGGCAGGCGAGGCCTTCCACGACGTCGTCGTTCAGGCTGATGTGGCTGACTTCCACCCGGCCGTAGCGTGCCTCCGGAGCCTGGGTGGCGCCGTCGAGCGGTGCGTCCACGGCGAAACCGTGGTTCTGGGAGGTGATTTCCACCTTGCCGGTGCGGCGGTCCATCACGGGCTGATTGATGCCTCGGTGGCCGTAGCGGAGCTTGTAGGTGCCAAAGCCCAGTGCGCGGCCCAGGATCTGGTTGCCGAAGCAGATGCCAAAGTAGGGCAGCTTCTCGTCCAGGACGGAGCGCAGGAGCTTGACCTGGGCGTCGGCTGTGGCGGGGTCGCCCGGGCCGTTGGACATGAAGAAGCCGTCCGGGTTGACGGCCTTGACGTCCTCGAGGGTGGCGGTGGCCGGAAGTACGTGGACCCGGACGCCGCGCTCGGCGAACCGGACCGGCGTCATGGCCTTAATGCCGAGGTCGATCGCCGCGATGCTGAAGCGTGGTTCACCCTCCCAGCCGTGGTCCTTGGGTTCCACCACATAGGCTTCGTCGACGCTGACTTCCTCGGCCAGGCGCGAACCCTCCATGGGGGCACTGGCCAGGACGGCGTCGAGCAGTTCCTTGTCGGTGCCCTGTGCCGCCTCGCCGGAGAAGATGCCGGCGCGCATGGTCTTATGCTCACGCAGGTGCCGGGTGATGGCGCGGGTGTCCACACCCTGGATGCCGACGATGCCCTGGGCCACCAGCTCCTCATCCAGCGACCGCTCGGAACGCCAGTTGGAGGGACGGCGGGCGGCGTCGCGGACGATGTAGCCGGCCACCCAGATGCGCCGGGACTCGGCGTCGTCATCATTCACGCCGGTGTTGCCGATGTGCGGCGCCGTCTGCACCACCAGCTGGCGGGCGTAAGAGGGATCGGTAATGGTTTCCTGGTAGCCGGTCATGCCGGTGGCAAAGACGGCCTCGCCCAGGGCGGTGCCGGTGGCACCATAGCTGGTGCCGCGGAAAATGCGTCCGTCTTCGAGGACCAGGGCTGCCGGAGCGGAGGTGGTTGCTGTCAATGTATTCGCTTTCACTGTCTTACTTTCCACTGGTGGCACCAGCCGCTGGGGCTGACGAAATCAATTCCTGAAGGGCCTGGTACAGCACGTCCTTGTCCGCGGCGCGGCGGGTTCGGAAGCCGGTATCCAGTTCATGCGTGCCGTGCGTCCATCCGAGCACCAGGAGGCCGTCCTTTTCCACGAACTTCCCTGCCATGCCGCTGTCCTGGCGGACTTCGGTGAGGGAGGCTGCGGGGATGTACAGCGCAGGTGCGCCGGACCGCCCGTAGAGGACGCCGTGCGGGTACACCTCGAGGGTGGAGTTGGTGCGGATGCCCAGCCCGTGCACGGCGATCCGGTCAAGCCAGTCACCGGCCGTCGTGGTGGCCACGTACTGCCCGTCGGCGGCGGCGGTGGGCTCGCCCGGGGCGGAGGGCGCCGGGGGCAGTTGTTCGACGTCGGACTGGCGCTTCAGGCGGTTGCGCCAGCCCACTGCGAGGAGGACAAACACGACGGCGACCACCGCCAGCATGGCAAGGCCGGGAAGGATCTTATCCATCAGGCAGCGCCTGCAGGGGTTGCGGCGGAGTCCGGGTGGGGCGTGTTGAGGGCACCGTCGAGGACGGTGGGGTGGCCCCTGAAGAAGGTTGCCACCACCTTGCCCGGGAGTTCCCTGCCCTTGAAGGGCGAGTTGCGGCCCATGGTGGCCATCTTGGAGGGGTCCACCGTCCACCGCGCGGCCGGATCCACCAGGATGAGGTTGGCTGGTTCCCCCGCTTCGATGGGCCTGCCCTGGTCGGCCAGCCGCCCGATCTTCGCTGCCGCGCTGGAGGTGACCCGGGCGAAGTCGGCCCACGTCATCAGTCCGGTCTCAATCATGGCGTGCTGGACCACGGACAGGGCGGTTTCCAGTCCGGTCATGCCCATGGCAGCCTGCGCCCACTCGCATTCCTTGTGCTCGCTGGGGTGCGGTGCGTGGTCGGTACCCACAACGTCGATCGTGCCGTCTGCCAGGCCGGCGCGCAACGCCTCGACGTCCGCGTCGGTGCGCAGCGGCGGGTTGACCTTGAAGACGGGGTCGTAGCTGCGGACCAGGTCGTCGGTCAGCAGCAGGTGGTGCGGGGTGACCTCCGCCGTGACGTCGATGCCGCGTTCCTTGGCCCAGCGGATGATCTCCACAGATCCTGCCGTGGAGACGTGGCAGACGTGGAGGCGCGAGCCGACGTGCTGGGCCAGGAGGACGTCGCGGGCAATGATGCTTTCCTCGGCCACGGCGGGCCAGCCGGTGAGGCCCAGGACGGCCGAGACGTCGCCTTCGTTCATCTGGGCACCGGCGGTCAGGCGCGGTTCCTGGGCGTGCTGGGCCACCACGCCGTCGAACGCCTTGACGTACTCCAACGCGCGGCGCATCAGAACGGGGTCGTGGACGCACATGCCGTCGTCGGAGAACATCCGCACCCGGGCACGGGAATCGGCCATCGCGCCCAGCTCGGCAAGCTGCTCCCCCGCCAGGCCGACGGTGACCGCGCCTACCGGGCGGACGTCCACCCACCCTGCTGCCTGGCCGAGGGTGTAGACCTGCTCCACCACACCCGCGGTGTCGGCCACAGGAGTGCTGTTGGCCATCGCGTGCACGGCGGTGTAGCCGCCCAGCGCCGCTGCGCGCGTGCCGGTCTCGACCGTCTCGGCGTCCTCGCGGCCGGGTTCGCGGAGGTGGGTGTGGACGTCCACCATGCCCGGCAGGGCCACCAGCCCGGCGGCGACGATGACGGTGGCACCATCAGCGGACAGCCCCTGGCCGATCTCGGCAATGATGCCGTCGCGGACCAGCAGGTCGGTGGGGTCGCCGCCCAGGATGGCGGCGCCCTGGATGAGGTACGTTCCGGTGTTGCCTGCCATCAGTTGCTCTCCTTGGTGGACGGGGCGGCGGCGTACGCCGGTGCCCGGGTTGCGGCTGGTTCCCGGGTGTCCCCGGAGAGCAGCAGGTACAGTGCGGCCATCCGCACGGACACGCCGTTCCGGACCTGGGCCAGGACGGTGGAGCGCGGCGAGTCCGCCGCGGCGGCGCTGATCTCCAGGCCGCGGTTCATGGGGCCCGGGTGCATGATGATGGTGTCCGTCATGCCCAGGTCGTCCAGGGCCCGGAGCCGGTTGTCGTCGAAGCCCCAGCGGCGGGAGTATTCGCGGGTGCTTGGGAAGAACGACGCGTTCATGCGTTCGCCCTGGACGCGGAGCATCATGACGGCGTCCACGCCGTTTGCGAGGGTTTGGTCCAGGTCGTAGCTGACGCTGCAGGGCCACTTGTCGACGCCGACCGGCAGCAGGGTGGGCGGCGCCACGAGCGTGACTTCCGCTCCCAGGGTCCGGAGCAGCCAGACGTTGGAGCGGGCCACGCGGGAGTGCAGGACGTCACCGGCGATGGCCACCCGCATGCCCTTGAGGTCCGTTCCTTCGGAGCCCGTTCCGGCCAGGCGGGCCCAGTGCCGCCGCATGGTGAAGGCGTCCAGGAGGGCCTGGGTGGGGTGCTCGTGGGTGCCGTCACCGGCGTTGATCACGGCTGCATCGATCCAGTCCGTGGCGGCCAGGCGGTGGGGTGCGCCCGACGCCCAGTGACGGATCACGACGGCGTCAGCCCCCATGGCGGACAGGGTCTGGGCCGTGTCCTTGAGGGACTCGCCCTTGGAGACGGAGGATCCCTTGGCGGCGAAGTTGATGACGTCGGCAGAGAGCCGCTTGGCCGCGGCTTCGAAGGAAATGCGGGTGCGGGTGGAGTCCTCGAAGAACAGGTTGACCACGGTGCGGCCGCGCAGCGCCGGAAGCTTCTTCACTTCCCGCTCCCCCACGGCCGACATTTCCTCGGCAGTGTCAAGGATGCGGATGGCGTTCGAATGGCTCAGGTCCCCGGTGGACAGGAGGTGTTTCATGCGCCGCCCTCAATGACGACTTCGTTGACCGGCGCTCCGGCGTCGGAGGTGTCCGTTTCTTCCAGCCGGACCCTGACCTTTTCCGCGGAGGAGGTAGGCAGGTTCTTGCCTACATGGTCGGCGCGGATGGGGAGTTCGCGGTGGCCCCGGTCGATCAGGACCGCGAGCCGGACGATCCGGGGGCGGCCGAGGTCAACGAGGGCGTCCAGCGCGGCGCGGATGGTGCGGCCCGAATAAAGGACGTCGTCGATCAGCACCACGACTTTGTTGTCGATGCCGGTCCGGGGCAGCCTGGTGGGGTACGGCGGCCGCGTGCCCTGGTGGGAGAGGTCGTCCCGGAACATGGTGACGTCGAGCTGGCCCACGATGGCGGCGGCATCAACGGTGTTGTCTGCGGCAGCGATTTTTTCGGCGAGCCGCACGGCCAGCGGGTATCCGCGGCGGGGAATGCCCAACAGGACCAGGTCCCGGGACCCCTTGTTGGCTTCGAGGATCTCATGGGCGATACGAGTGAGGGCCCGGTCAATGTCCGCCTGGCTGAGGACAACCCTGGCTGGAACCGGTGCGCTGGTGACAGATGTCAACGCTCGTCTCCCCTTTCCCCGCCTCACAGGACGGAATTAAAAAAGGAATGTTTGCTATTCAAAATTACCACACGGACTTTCCCGGTCCGGTGCCGCGGGAACGCGGCGCTGATCACATTCCAGCGGTCCGATGCGGGGGTTCTTTGTGGTGCGGAGGTACGCGCCTAGGCTTTCGGATATGGCGATGTACCCGCAGCAACCCCCTTCCGGGCTTCCCGACGACCCCTACCGCGGCACGCCCGGCCCCCTGCCGCAGCAGGCCAATCCCAGCTGGATGGGCCACGTACACCCGGAGCACTACCGGACCGCCCCGGGCCACCAGGGCCAGCCGCTGGCCGTGATGGCCCCTGCCCGGGCAACGGCGCCGCGGACCCGCGGCGGCCTGGCAGGCCTGTCGGTCGCCGGCGGCATACTGGCGTTCCTCAGCCTGTTCCTGGTGGTGCCGTTCCTGCTGTCCAACACCGGGGCCGCAGGCTTCCTGATCGGCTTCCTGGCGTCCCTGGTCCCCCTGGCCGTGGTCCTGGCCGCCGTCCACATCATCGACAGGTGGGAGCCGGAGCCCAAGCGCCTGCTGTTCTTCGCTTTCACGTGGGGTGCGGCGGTGTCCGTTGCCGTGACGCTGTTGATCCAGCCGTTCTTCGTCTTCGCGTTCCAGTTCACCGGAGAACCGGACCTTCGGACCTACATGGCAACAGTGCAGGCGCCCATCGTTGAGGAATTCGCCAAATCGCTTGGATTGTTGATCCTCCTCCTCGCGGCGCGCCGGCAATTCGACGGCCCCGTGGACGGCGTGGTGTTCGCCTTCACCATCGCCGGCGGATTCGCGTTCACCGAGAACATCCTCTACTTTGGCCGTGCCATTGCAGAGTCCGCATCCCCTGCCGGCGGCCTCGCCCAGGTCTTCTTCCTCCGCGGCGTCATGTCCCCGTTCGCCCATGCGATCTTCACCGGCACCACGGGCCTGGTGATGGGTTTCGCCGCCCGGCGCTGGCATACGGGCGCATCAATCGGTGCATTCTTCGTGGGACTGCTGCCGGCCATGTTCCTGCATAACAGGTGGAACAGCATGGGCCAGGGGTTCCTGCTGGATTACATCGTGGTCCAGGTACCGATCTTCCTGCTCGCCGTGGCCGGCATCATCTTCCTGCGGGTGGCCGAGAAACGCCTGACCCGCCAGCGCCTGCTGGAGTACTCGGCCGCGGGCTGGTTCACCCCGGCCGAAGTCCAGTTGCTGGCTACGGTGGGTGGCCGGCGCACGGCCCTGGCGTGGGCTGCAAGGTCGGGACGGAAACGACAGATGAAGCAATTCCTGAAGGCAGCCACCCAGCTGGCCAACACCCGGCAGCGCATCCTCAGTGGACGCGACGTGCCGCTGCACCAGGCCGAAGAAAGGCAGCAACTCCAGCACATCCTCTCCCTGCGCGCGGCGGTGGCCGGCTGACGACCGGCCGTCAACGCAGAAGGCCCCGCCGGTGGCGGGGCCTTCTGCTGTTACGGTGCATTGTCCTTGGGTCAGGCGAGCAGTGAGGGCTTCAGCTGCTGCAGCCGGCCCAGCAGGCCGTTGATGAACTGCGGAGACTCGTCGGTGGACAAGGTCTTGGCCAGCGCAACTGCCTCGCTGACCGCCACCCCGTCAGGGACGTCGTCGTTGTACAGGAGTTCCCAGGTGCCAATGCGCAGGATGATTCGGTCCACGGAGGGCATGCGCTCCAGGGTCCAGCCCTGCGAGTAAGTCTCCAGGAACTCGTCGATGGCCGCCTGCTGGGAGACTACGCCTTCAACGATTTCAAGGGTGTAGGGGTTGACCACCTGGTCGGTCTTTTCGCGGCGTGCGCGAAGCACGTCGAACGCCGAAACAGAGCGCTGCTCCGCTTCGAAAAGAACATCCAGTGCCCTGCTGCGGGCTTTACCGCGGGCGCTCACTACTCAGAAACCCGGCCCAGGTAGCTGCCGTCGCGGGTGTCCACCTTGACCTTGGTGTTGTTCTCGATGAACAGCGGGACCTGGATTTCGTAGCCGGTCTCCAGGGTGGCCGGCTTGGTGCCTGCGGAGGAGCGGTCGCCCTGCAGGCCCGGCTCCGTGTAGGTGATTTCGAGGACGACGCTTGGCGGCAGTTCGATGTAGAGGGGGTTGCCGTCATGGATGGCAATGTTGACCATCTGGTTTTCGAGCATGAAGTTGGTGGCGTCGCCAACCGTGGCGCCGGAGACGGTGATCTGGTCGTAGTCGGAGGTGTCCATGAAGACGAAATCCGCACCGTCCTGGTACAGGTACTGGTAGTCACGGCGGTCCACGGTGGCCGTCTCGATCTTGAGCCCGGCGTTGAACGTCTTGTCAACAACCTTGCCGGACATCACGTTGCGCATCTTGGTCCGCACAAAGGCGCCGCCCTTGCCGGGCTTGACGTGCTGGAATTCGATGACGTTCCAGAGCTGGCCCTCGAGCTTCAGGACCGTTCCGTTCTTAATGTCGTTAGTGGTTGCCACTGGTTTCCTCTGGTTTCTTTGTCTGGCCGCGTGGTCAGATGCTGTATGCCGGGCGGGCACGCCGCAACGGCCCGCCTGCACGTGTTTGTCAAAAATCGCGTGGATGCAAAAATTCCACAACCATTCTACCGGTAAATACCGGGAAGCCTTTCCGGTGCTGCGGGACGGGGCTCAGCAGGCCAGGTCCAGGACGTCCCGGGCGCGCTGCAAGGCCACGGTGGAGGAGTAGATCTGGGCCGCATCCGCTGACTGTGCCACCCGGAGGTCCAGGGCCTTGGAGAAGGACTCAACGGCGGCCGAGGTCTGGCCGGCCGCGTATTGGGTGCGTCCCAGGTATTGCAATGCGGGCGCTTCGCGGGGTGTCCCGTGCACCTCGGCGACGAGCTGGCGGAACAACTCGATGGCGCGGTCCATCCGGTGCGAGACGCTCAGCACCTCGGCCTCGAAAAGGCGCAGCCGGAATGATTCCGGGTCCTTGAACCGGGCTTCGGCAAGCAGTTCGGCGGCGTCGGAGGCATGGCCCTCCACGAGCAGCACGAAGATCGGGTCGGCAGGGTCGGTGGAGGCAGCCAGGGCCTCCCTGACCGCGTCCTCGTTGATGATCTGCGCGCGCAGGGTATCCGGGTTGATCCTGATCCCCGGGAAGCCGGCCTCTGGCCAGTCAGCGGTCCCACTCATGTCGCCCTGCATCAGGAAGCAATCTCCTGGTAGGCGGCAAACAGCAGCGACGTGTCCGGGACGTCGAGGATTCCGGGCTTGGCGATGCCGTCCAGGACGACGAAGCGCAGCAGGTCCCCCCGGGATTTCTTGTCACGGCGCATACCGTCGAGCAGGCCCTGCCACCGGTCCCGCCGGTAGGTGACAGGAAGCCCAAGCCCGTCAAGGATGCTCCGGTGCCGGTCGGCGTCGGCATCGCTGAGCCGCCCGACGCTGCGGGCGAGTTCCGCGGCGAACATCATCCCGACGGACACGGCGGCCCCGTGCCGCCAGGAGTAGCGTTCCACCAGTTCGATGGCGTGGCCCAGGGTGTGGCCGTAGTTCAGGATCTCCCGGAGGCCGGATTCCTTGAGGTCCTCGGAGACCACCTTCGCCTTGACCGCAATGGCCCGTTCAACGAGTTCGCGGAGCGCTTCGGAGCGGGGGTCCACCACCGCGGCGGGGTCCGTTTCGACCAGGTCAAGGATGGCGGGATCGGCGATGAAGCCGCACTTGATGACCTCGGCGAGGCCGGAAATCATCTCGTTTTTCGGCAGCGTGTCCAGCGTGTCCAGGTCCGCCAGGACGGCAGCGGGCGGGTGGAAGGCACCCACCAGGTTCTTTCCCTCAGCGGTGTTGATGCCGGTCTTGCCGCCCACGGACGCATCCACCATGCCCAGCAGGCTGGTGGGCATGTGGATGACCTTGACCCCGCGCAGCCAGGTGGCGGCGACGAAGCCGGCGAGGTCGGTCACCGCGCCCCCGCCCACGGCAACAATGGCATCGGAGCGGGTGAAATCATTCTGGCCGAGGACCTGCCAGCAGAAAGCGGCCACCTGGATGTGCTTGCCTTCTTCCGCGTCCGGGATTTCGGCGGTGAGGGAGGTGAAGCCGGCAGCGGCGAGTTCGTCCCGGACAGTGTCTCCGGTGAGGCGCAGGGCACGGGGGTGGATCACCAGGACCCGCCGGACGCGCTCCCCGAGCAGCCCGGGAAGGTCACCAAGCAGGCCGCGCCCGACGACGACGCCGTAGTTGTTGCCGGCACCTTCGCCGGTGACGTTGATGACTGTTGATTGCGTGTTCACTTTTCAACTTCCTGTTTGGCAGCTGCGTGGTTCCGCAGTGCTGCTTCCAGCCGGCCGCCGAGCTCAGGTATTGAGCCGTGGCGGACGTCCAGGGTGATGTCGGCCAGCCTCTCGTAGACCGGCCTGCGGGTGGCGAACATTGCCGTCCAGCGGCCCATGGCATCGCCGGCGAGGAGGGGACGGCCGGAGTTCCGGGCTATCCGGTCCGCCACGGTATCGGCGTCGCACTCCAGGTACACAACGGTGCAGCGGCTGATCAGTTGCTGCGTTCCCGAGTCGAGTACAGCCCCGCCGCCCAGCGAAATTATCGTGGGTGTGCCTTCGGCTTCCTCGACGGCGTCGGCGACGGTCCGGGCCTCGATCTCCCGGAACGCGTGCTCGCCGCGTCCTGCGAAGATGTCCGCGATGGACCCGTGGCCGGCCACGATCACCGCGTCCGTGTCGATGAACCTGGCGCCCACCTGCTGGGCGAGCTGCTGTCCGATGGCCGATTTTCCCACGGCCATCGGGCCGATGAGCACTATCGGCCGGTCGCCGAGAGGTCCGGGACTGCTGCGGTGGAGCACTACTGGCCGATCGAGTCCAGGGATGCCGGGATGCTGTCCAGGTAACCCTTGATGTTGCGCGCGGTTTCCGCCACGGAGTCACCGCCGAACTTTTCAATGACGGCTTCAGCGAGGACCAGGGCCACCATGGCCTCGGCCACCACGCCGGCAGCCGGAACTGCGCAGACATCCGAGCGCTGGTGGTGTGCCTTGGCCGGCTCGCCGGTGCTGACGTCGATGGTCCGCAGGGCGCGCGGAACGGTTGCGATGGGCTTCATGGCTGCGCGGACCCGGAGGACATCGCCGATGCTCATGCCGCCTTCGATGCCGCCGGCGCGGTTGCTGGCGCGGACAATGCGGCCGTCGCCGTCCCGGACGATTTCGTCGTGGGCAGCGGAGCCACGGCGTGCAGCGGTCAGGAAGCCGTCGCCGACCTCAACCCCCTTGATGGCCTGGATGCCCATGAGGGCGGCCGCCAGCCTGGCGTCGAGGCGGCGGTCCCAGTGCACGTAGCTGCCCAGTCCGGGCGGTAGCCCGTACGCCAGGACTTCCACCACGCCGCCCAGGGTTTCGCCTTCCTTGTGCGCAGCATCCACTTCGGCCACCATGGCGTCCGAAGTTTCGCGGTCGAAGCAGCGCAGGGGGTCCGTGTCCAGGGCGATGACGTCACCGGGCACGGGCAGCGGGCGGCCTTCGGGTACCGTCACGCTGGCGATGGACACGGTATGGCTGACAAGTTCAATGCCGAGGTGCTTGAGGAACTGGGCCGCGACGGTCCCCAGTGCCACGCGGGTGGCGGTCTCCCGTGCGCTGGCGCGCTCCAGCACCGGGCGGGCTTCGTCGAAGCCGTACTTCTGCATGCCCGTGAAGTCGGCGTGCCCCGGGCGCGGCCGCGTCAGGGGCGCGTTGCGCGCCTGGTCGGCGAGGAGTCCGGGTTCCACCGGGTCGGCGGACATGATCTGCTCCCACTTGGGCCATTCGGTGTTCGCCACCTGGATGGCGACGGGACCGCCCTGGGTCAGGCCGTGCCGGACACCGCCGAGGATAGTGACCACGTCCTGCTCGAACTTCATCCGGGCCCCCCGCCCGTAGCCAAGCCGGCGGCGGGCCAGGGAGTCTGCGATGTGGCCGCCGGTGATTTCCACACCGGCGGGGACGCCTTCAATAATTCCCATCAGAGCCGGGCCATGGGATTCACCGGCAGTCAACCAACGCATAATTTCCATCCTGCCACGTAGGGCGGTCAGAACGCCCGCCGGGCAAGGCCGACTGCGTCACACATCACATCTATGACAGCTGCATTAACGTCTTCCCCGCGCCGGGTGAAGAGCCGCACCTGTTCCACGGCCTGGTACAGCAGCATTTCCAGGCCGGGCACTACGGCACCCCCGCCGGCCTGCCACACGGAAGCAATCAGGCTGGGCCACGGATCGTAGGCAACGTCCAGCAGGACGCCGGGGGTCCTGGTCTTCAGCGCCGCAATTTCCGCGGCGAGTCCATCTGCCGCGCGGGGCGGCAGGGTGGAAATGACGACGTCGGCCTCCGCAGTGGGACGGGCGGCCGCAGCCAGCGGACGGATTTCGAGGGCCACGTCCAGGCTGTCAGCGGCGGAGCGGACCTCCGACGTCCGGGACGCATCACGGACAAAGACCTGCACGGTGCCGGTGCCCAGCTCCTGCAGGGCAGCGATGGCCGATGCCGCTGTTCCGCCGCCGCCGAGGATGACGGCCGACGGGGCCGCCTTGGTGCCGGCGTGCCGCAGGGCGTTGACGATGCCTGTGACGTCCGTATTCGAGCCCACAGTCTTCACGCTGCCCGCCGATTCCTCGAACGTTACGGTGTTGACCACGCCGAGGGTCCCCGCCACCCCACGTACCTCGTCCACCTCGTCCAGCATGGCCGTCTTCAGGGGCATGGTCACCGAGAGGCCCCGCCAGCCCGGCTGGTCCCGGATCTGTCGCATGAACGCTGGCAGCAGCGCCTCCGTGACGTCGATGGCCGTGTAACTGATGCCCGCCCCGAGCTGCCCGTAGGCGGAGAGGTGCAGCGCCGGGGACTTCGAGTGGCTGATCGGGTGGCCAAGGACGGCAGCCCGCAGGCTCATGTGCAGCGGCCCGCGTTGGCCTGGCACCACGCGTTGTACTGCTCAACGTAGGTGTTGTGTTCGGCCAGCGTCTTGGCGAACTTGGTCTCCTTGGTGTCCAGGTTCACGGTCACCCAGTACAGGTAGTCGTTGGCCTTGGGCCGGGCGGCAGCGTCGATGGCGGTCTTGCCCGGTGAGCCGATGGGCCCGGGCGGCAGTCCCGGATTGGCGTAGGTGTTGTACGGGTTGGACTTGTCCTTCCGCTGCTCATCAGTGAAGTTGAAGCTCCGGGTGCCCAGGCCGTACGTGACGGCCGAGTCAACCTGCAGGAACCCGCCGGTCTGGTCGTTGGGCTTGAGCCGGTTGTAGATGGCACCGGCCACATCGCCGTAGTCGGCCTGCCCGCCTTCGGCCTGGACGATGCTTGCCACAATGACGGCCTCGTACTGTTTGGCCGGATCGGTGATGCCCTGGGATACCAGTTCGTCGGTGGTGGACTTCACCAAGGCCTGCAGGATGTCCTTGACAGGGGTGCCCAGCGGAAAGCGGTACTCGCCGGGAGCGAGGTAGCCTTCGAGGTTCTTGGCGTTGGCCGGTAGGCCGAACTGGGCCGGTTGGTTGCTGAGCGCCTGAAGTTGCTGCATGGACGCTCCGGAGCCCTCGGAGATCGCCTGCAGGGACTCGCTGATCCGCAGGCCCGCACTCAGCGCAAAGTAGATGACTTTGGTCTTGTCCTTGCCGGCCAGGACATTGACGGCATCGGCGTTCTTCATTTCGTTCTTGAAGACGTAGTCGCCGGGCGACAAGGTTGCCCCGGAGGCACGGAACGCCTGCATGAAAGTGTCCGCGTTGGCTACGACACGCTGGTTTTCCAGCTCGGTGGCGACGGAGCGCGTCCCCTCGCCGCTGGCAACGGTCACGTGCACCTCGCCGGTTCCGGGACCGGGAAAGTCCGATGGCTTCCCGTCGCCCAGCAAAGGTTTGAGGAACTGGGCGCCTACGGCGACCGCCGTCACAAAGACAGCAAGGGTCAGGAACAGGGCCAGCAGCCTGCGGCGGCGCCGGACCTTCTTGGACGGCCGCTTCACCACTTCAGCGGACGCTGCCGGGAGGATTCCGGCCACCGGGTCCACGTGCGCCGACTCCGGGTGGGTGTCGCCGTGGTGGTAATCCGTCGACCCGTAGTGGCCGTGCACGTCCTCCTCATGGTGGAGGTGGCTGTCCTGGTGCGGGACGTCGTGGTGGTGTGCGTCGGCGTAGTGGACCTCGTCCCCGTGGTGCGGGACGTCGTCGTGGTGCGCCGCTTCCCCATGGTGCGCGTCGGCGTAGTGCACCTCGTCCTGGTGGGCGGCGTCGTCATGGTGCGCCGCTTCCCCATGGTGCGGTACGTCGTCGGGGTGGCTCGGGGGCGGCGGCGCGCCGGCGGCACCTTCTTCGGAGGTGCCGTGCACGGCGTGGTCGTCCTGGATGGACGGTGGCGTTTGCGGTGCTGCCGGGACCTCTCCAGTAACGGGATGCGGGGCAAAGGTGGGCGCGGCCGCCGCGGCGGCAGGAGGTGCCGCCGGTGGCGGCGGGACGTCACCGGTTTCGTAGGCCTGCTCGGGCACGGCGTCGTGGCCTCCGGTGTTGAGGCTTTTCTCCCGGGCCCGCAGTTCCTTGCGGGTCAGTGGCCTCCCGGCCCCGGGGTCCAGCGGACCGGAGGTGTCGTCAATGTTGGCAGGGCTCACTGTTGCCTTCCATTATCTGAAGATTGGTTCGTGTCCGCGGGGATGGCGCGGACGGGCTGGTCCGCCCCACCGGCCCCCAGGTCCACGGACGGGGATGGCGCTGTCACGCGTGAGCCGACATCCGCTCCCCTGGCTTTCTGCATGTCGATGGCGTGCTGAAGAATACCCGCCGCCGCGACCTGATCAACTACTTTACGGTGGTCCCTGCTGCTCATGCCAGCTTCGTGCAGGTTCCGGTGGGCCGAGACACTGCTGAGGCGTTCGTCCACGAGGTTAACCGGAACTGCCAGGCCGCGGCCGGCAAGCTCGGTTGCCAAAAGCAGTGCATAGTCGGCCGCCATCCGGGCAGACGCGTGTTCCTCGCCCTTCATGGTTTTGGGGAGGCCGACGATGACCTGAACGGCTCCAAGCTCTTCCGCGAGCTTGGCGATCACGCGCACGTCCGAATTCTTTTTAGCGTTCCGGTCGAGGGTCTTATAGGGCGTGGCAAGGATCGAATCGCGGTCGCAGATGGCCACCCCTACGCGGACGGTGCCGACGTCCACCCCCAGCTTCACGCCCTGGGGGTAGCCGCCGTCAGCAACAGCACTGGTCATGGCCCGGTTATCGCCTTGAGATGGCGTCGACGACGGCTGCCAGGGCAGCGCCGACCTTTCCGGCGTCGGTTCCGCCGCCCTGGGCGACGTCGTCCTTGCCGCCGCCGCCACCACCGAGGACACCGGCGGCGACCCGGACCAGGGCACCGGCCTTAACGCCTGCCTCCCTGGCGGCCTCGTTGGTGGCCACCAGGATCAGGGGACGGTCATTGGCGACGCCGGCGACGGCAACGGCCGCCGCACCGGAACCCAGGCGGTTGCGGAGGTCGAGGGCCAGCCCGCGGAGGTCGTCCGCGCCACTGACGGTGCCGGCGTCATGGGCCAGCACCTGCACTCCACCGGCGTCGCGGGCGGTGCTGACCAGCTGGGCGGCCGACGCAGCAAGCTGTTCCTTGCGGAGCCGGTCCAATTCCTTCTCCGTGGCCTTGAGCTTGGCCAGGGTTGCGGAAATCCTGTCGGCAAGCTGGCCGGACGGAACCTTGAGCAGATCAGTCAGCTCAGTCACCAGCGCGCGTTCGGCCGCAAGGTGGCGGAAGGCCTCCATGCCGACAAACGCCTCCACGCGGCGGTTCCCTGAACCTACGGACTGTTCGCCCAGCAGGGACAGGCTGCCGATCAGCGAGGTGTTGGCGACGTGGGTGCCGCCGCAGAGCTCGCGGGACCAGGCGCCGTCGATTTCCACCACCCGCACTTCGCTGCCATAGTTCTCGCCGAAGAGCGCCATGGCACCGAGGGCCTTAGCCTCGGCCAGCCCCATGATCTTCGTTTCCACCGCGTAGTTGTTGCGGATGGCAAGGTTGGAGACCTCTTCGATCTCGGACCGCGTAGCAGTGCTCAGCCCCTCGCCCCAGGCAAAATCGAAGCGCAGGTAGCCGGCCTTGTTGAAGGATCCGCGCTGGGTGGCTTCCGGGCCCAGGATCTGGTGCAGGGCGGCGTGCACGATGTGCGTGCCGGTGTGCGCCTGCTCGGCGGCATGGCGGCGTTCACGGTCGACGGCGGCGCGCACCAGGGAGTCTGCGCCGATTTCACCTTCGCGGACAACCGCCTTGTGTACGCTCAGTCCCTTCACAGGGCGCTGGACGTCCAGGACCTCGACGACGAACCCGTCACCGGTGATCAGGCCCGTGTCTGCGGCCTGGCCGCCGGCTTCGGCGTAGAACGGCGTCTCGGCAAGCACGAGTTCGATCTCGTCACCGGTGGACGCCTGCTGGACCTGCCGGCCCGCGCTGAGCAGTCCGCGGACGCGGGATTCGCCTTCGAGTTCGGAGTACCCGGTGAAGACTGTCTCGCCCTGGCCCAGGATTTCCTGGAAGACGCTGACGTCGGCGTGGCCGCCCTTCTTGCCCTTGGCGTCGGCCTGGGCGCGCTGGCGCTGTTCCTGCATGAGGCTGCGGAACGCCGCCTCATCAACCTTCAGGCCGGCCTCTTCGGCCATCTCAAGGGTGAGGTCGATCGGGAAGCCGTAGGTGTCGTGCAGGGTGAAGGCATCCTCGCCTGACAGGGGCTTGTTGGCCGCCTTCGACTCCTTGACCGCGTCCTCGAGCCGGGCGGTGCCGGAGGCGATGGTGCGCAGGAATGCCTTCTCCTCGGCGTAGGCGATGCGGCTGATCCGGTCGAAATCGGTCGCCACCACCGGGTAGACGCCCTTCATGGCGTCGCGTGAAGCCGGCAGCAGGTGTGGCAGGCAGGCCTGCTCGACGCCGAGGAGGCGCATGGAGCGCACGGCGCGGCGGATGAGGCGGCGCAAAACGTAGCCACGTCCTTCGTTGGACGGCGTGACCCCGTCGGAGATCAGCATGAGGGCCGACCGGACGTGGTCTGCCACCACGCGCATGCGGACGTCGTCGGTGTGGTGCGGATCGTCCTCGGTTTCCGCGGAGGTGTACTCCTTGCCGGAGAGTTCGGCGGCCTTGTCGATTACGGGGCGGACCTGGTCGGTCTCGTACATGTTCTCGACGCCCTGCAGGATCATCGCGAGGCGTTCCATGCCCAGGCCGGTATCGATGTTCTTCTTCGGCAGCTCTCCAACGATGTCAAAGTCGACCTTGGAGCGGACGTTCTCGATCTGGTACTGCATGAACACGAGGTTCCAGATCTCGATGTAGCGGGTCTCGTCAGCCAGCGGTCCGCCTTCGATGCCGTAGGCCGGTCCGCGGTCGTAGTAGATCTCGGAGCAGGGTCCTGCCGGGCCGGGCTGGCCAGTTGACCAGTAGTTGTCCGACTTGCCCATGCGCTGGATGCGTTCGGCGGGGACGCCGGTGTTCTTCAGCCACAGCTCCTCGGCCTCGTCGTCCTCCTCATAGACGGTCACCCACAGCTTCTCGGGCGGAAGGCCGTAGCCGCCGTCGTCAACGCCCGTGGTGAGCAGCTCCCAGGCGAACTTGATGGCGTCTTCCTTGAAGTAGTCGCCAAAGGAGAAGTTGCCGCACATCTGGAAGAAGGTGCCGTGCCGGGCGGTCTTGCCCACTTCCTCGATGTCGCCGGTGCGGATGCACTTCTGGACACTGGTGGCGCGGGAGTATGGTGCTTCCTCGCGCGCGGTGAGGTAGGGAATGAACGGGACCATGCCGGCCACCGTGAACAGCAGCGAGGGGTCGCTGGAGACCAGCGATGCGGAGGGAACCGCGGTGTGGCCCTTGCTGACAAAAAAGTCCACCCAGCGCTTTGTGATCTCCTGCGACTTCATGAGCTGTTTTCTTACCCTTCTTGGTCCGCGCCGATGGGGCACGGGTCTTTCGTTCAGGTGGCCTGGCCCCGGATAGGGGGTCCTGCCGGTTGTTGGCTGGCTGCCGGTGTTGAGCCCTGCCGGGCCTAGCGGCGGACCACTTCAGCGGACTCGATGCCCAGGGCGGACCTCAGGTCTGTTTCCCGTTCCCGCATCCCGGCGCGGACGGCGTCGGCGAAGTCGTAGACCCCGTCGGCCAGCCGGCCCACAGAGCGGTTCAGCCCTTCCGGCCCCAGGCTGGCCTGGGCTTGGCTCACTTTTCGGAAGGCAATGACGCCGATGGCCACGCCGATTCCCATCCAGACAATTCTCTTCATGTTTATTCTTTTCGGATCTAGCGGCTGCGGCGCCCGGCGGCGGGCTTCCGTCGGTTGGCGAAGGCGCTGCGGACGCCGTAGCTGAAGGCGGCAACCTTGATCAGCGGGGAGCCGACCGTTGCGGCGACCAGCGAGGACAGCGCGGAAATGTTGGCCGAGGCATCCGAGACGTTGGACGAGATGCCGTCCACCTTCTTCAGCTGCTGGTTGGTCGTGGAGACGGTGGCCGTGACCTCGTCCATGAGGGGCGTGGCGCCGTCGCTCAGGGACCTGATGGTGGTCCGCACCTCATCGAAGACTTTTCCCAGCTTCAGGATGGGGACCGCAAGCAGCAGGACCAGGAGCGCGAACACCCCGGCAGCGATCAGGCCGGCAATATCGCCACCAGACATAGACGTTCATCTCCTCGAAATTCCGTGGTTGGGTTCCAGCCTGCCCGCGACCGCAAAGGGGCGCCGCGCAGATGTCCCCCAAGTACCTTACATACAAAGAAGCCCGCGGCGCTTGCCACGGGCTTCTTTGGGTACGCTGCTGGGATTTAGCGTGCGTAGAATTCGACGACGAGCTGCTCTTCGCAGGTCACCGGGATCTCGGAACGCTTGGGGCGGCGGACCAGGCGGGCCTGCAGGGCTTCCAGCTTGACGTCCAGGTAGGCCGGAACGGCAGGCAGGACGTCGCGGTGGGCGCCGGCTGCGGCAACCTGGAGCGGAACCATGGTTTCGCTGCGGCTGTGGACGTGGACCAGCTGGCCCTCGCCGACGCGGAACGACGGACGGTCAACGCGGACGCCGTCAACCATGATGTGGCGGTGCACAACCAGCTGGCGGGCCTGGGCGATGGTGCGGGCAAAACCGGCACGCAGCACCAGGGCGTCAAGGCGCATTTCGAGCAGTTCGATGAGGTTCTCACCGGTCAGGCCCTTGGTGCGGCGGGCTTCTTCGAAGGCACGGGTCATCTGTGCTTCGCGGATGCCGTACTGTGCACGCAGGCGCTGCTTTTCGCGCAGACGTACGGCGTAGTCGGAGTCCTGCTTCTTGCGGGCGCGGCCATGCTCACCGGGGCCGTACGGACGGCGCTCCATGTACTTGGCGGCCTTGGGGGTCAGGGCAATGCCGAGGGACCGCGAGAGGCGGGCCTGACGGCGAGCACGAGTGTTGTTAGCCACTTGTGTCCTTCCAATATCTGCGGTGTGTCAGTGTTACTGGCCTCCACGATGGAGAGCATCGGCCAACCGCTGCCTTTTGCTACTGGGCACAGGGCATAACCTTGCCAAACTGAATTGGGGAGATTGTGCGTCCGCGCCTTGCCAGACAAAGATTCAGCTTACCACGCCATCACGTGCCCCGGACAATCCTCCGCAGGCGCTCCAGCCGTTGGGCGATGTCCCGTTCAGCACCGTTGCCGGTGGGCTGGTAGTAGTCGCGGCCCACCAGGTCATCGGGCGGATACTGCTGGGTGGCCACTGCGTGCGGCGCGTCGTGGGCGTACTTATAGCCAACACCGTGGCCCAGCTGCTTGGAGCCCGGGTAATGGGCATCGCGCAGGTGGGCGGGAATTCCGACGCCGAGGCCGGCCCGGACATCTGCGATGGCTTTGTTGATGCCCATGTAGGCGGCGTTCGACTTGGGGGCGGTGGCGAGGTGGACCACAGCCTCCGCCAGGATGATCCGGCCCTCGGGCATGCCAATGAGCTGCACGGCCTGTGCTGCTGCTACGGCGGTCTGCAGCGCGGTGGGATCTGCCATGCCCACGTCCTCGGCCGCGGAGATGACGATCCGCCGGGCCACGAACCGGGGGTCCTCCCCCGCCTCGAGCATCCGGGCAAGGTAGTGCAGGGCCGCGTCCACGTCGGATCCCCTGATGGACTTAATGAACGCGCTGGCCACGTCGTAGTGCTGGTCCCCGGCACGGTCGTAGCGGACGGCGGCCGCATCCAGGGCGCGCTCGGTGTGGCGCAGCTCCACGGTGACCGGCTCTTCGGCGACAGGTTCGGAAGGTGCGCCGTCCTCCCCCGCTGGACGTTCGACGTCGTCCGCGTCACCGAAAGCGACGCCCGCAGCGGCTTCCAGGGCGGTAAGCGCCCTGCGGGCGTCGCCGCCGGACAGCCGGACCAGGTGCTCCAGGGCTTCCTCGCTGAGCCGGACCTTGCCGCCCAGCCCGCGCGGATCCTCCACGGCCCTCACCAGGAGGCCCTCGATGTCCGCATCCGTCAAGGGCTTGAGCGTGAGGAGCAGGGAGCGGGAGAGCAGCGGCGAGACCACCGAAAAGGAGGGGTTTTCCGTGGTGGCAGCAACCAGGACCACCCACCGGTTTTCGACGCCGGGCAGCAGGGCGTCCTGCTGGGCCTTGTTGAAGCGGTGGATCTCGTCCAGGAACAGCACCGTGGTGGTCTTGTAGAGGTCGCGGGCGGTCAGGGCGTCGTCCATGACCCGCCGGACATCCTTGACGCCGGCAGTGATGGCGGACAGCTCGACGAACTTCCGGCCCGGTCCCCGCGCAATGACGTGCGCCAGCGTGGTCTTGCCGGTGCCCGGAGGGCCCCACAGGATCAGGGAGCTGGGTCCGGCCGGACCGGCGGCGTCCGCGCCCGCCCCGGCCGCCAGCTGGCGCAGCGGCGAGCCTTGGCCGAGCAGGTGCTGCTGGCCCACCACCTCGTCCAGGGTGCGGGGCCGCATGCGAACGGCAAGCGGGCTGCGCGGCGAACCGTTGCCCCGGGAACCGGCGCTCTCCCTGGCGGCGGGACGGTCGTCGTCGTCGTTTTCTGGCCCGTTCCCGAAGAGATCATCCACATAGATAGGCTACTTGCAGTCCGGCACCTGCTTTTCCCCTCCCCCTGACCGCAAGGAACCGCCATGCACGCCCCCGGCCACTCCGGCGCCCAGTCTTCCGTGAGGACAGCATTCGTGTCCGGCCCGCGGCTGCCGGGCTGGGCGGAACGCTTCGGCACCTCCCACGGCGGTTACCGGTTGCAGGACGGCGACGACGGCCTGCTCCTTGTGGCGGCCGACGGCGCGGAGGCGCTCCTGCAGGCTCCGTGGCCGGCCGATGGTCGTCCGGGCCGCGGCACCGGACCGCTGGAGCGGCTCGCTGCACTTGCTTCCCAGCCGCGCCGGCTGGGACTGCTGCTGGTGAGGCGGGGCGGATACGGCATCGGGGTGGCAAGTGAGGGCGTCCTGCTCGCATCCAAGGCGGGCACCCGGTACGTCCAGTCCCGCACCGCGGCGGGCGGCCAGTCCCAGCAGCGCTTTGCCCGCCGCCGTTCCAACCAGGCCGATGCCTTGGTGGGTGCCGTGGCGCAGCAGGCCGTGGAGGTGTTCCGCGGGGCGGCCTTTGAGTATGTGGTGCCCGGCGGCGACAGGACCCTGGCGGACCTGGTCCTTGCCGAGCCGCTGCTGCGCGGGTACGCACGCTTGCCGCGCCTTGCCTACCTGGACGTTGCCGAGCCCCGGACCGCCGTGTTGAAGAAGGCCGCGGCGGATGCCTGCTCGGTCCGGGTCACGGTGACGGATCCGGGGTAGCGGCCGGCTGCCGGTTCCCACGGTTTCCACCCCGGCTGGGGTCAGCAGCCGGTGGGGGCGCGCCGGGGGCGCTCCTGACGGTACAGGTAGCGGCCGGCTTCGCGGAAGCCTGCCTTCGCGTACAGCTCCTGCGCCCCGTGGTTCGCTGCCGTGACCAGCAGCCAGAAACCGTGCACGCCCCGCGCTTTGCCGGCATGAAGCAGGGCCTGCAGGATGGCGACTGCGAAACCCTTGCGGCGCGCTTCCGGAAGGGTGGCCATGCAGTACAGGCCGCCCTGCCCACTGCCGTCAGGGAGGGCAAGGCGCCCGACGGCGGCTGGCCGCCCGTCGCCGTCACGCGCCAGCGCATACAAGGAGGGACAGCCCTTGAGGATTTCCCTTGCAGTCACCAGCGCATCGTTGCCGCCGCGGCCGTCCACGTCCCACCAGACCCGCAGCCACTCCCCCGACGGTTCCGTTGAAAGTTCCACCGCCGGCGCTTCGTCTCCGGGGATCCGGACGTGCATGGCACTGCGGGTCATGACCAGGGTCCCGGACTGGCGGGTGAAGCCCTCCGCGTCCAGCAGCCGGTGAAGCGCGGACGCCGGCGGGGTGTCGAAGAGCTGGAAGATGACCGGGAGGCGGCGGCTGCGGTACCAGGCCCTGGCCTCCCTGAGCAGGCCCGGGAGGTCGTCGCTGCCCTCGTCGCCATCGCCCGGTGCCCTGTGCGGCCAGATGGAGTTGGCCCGCTGGGTGACGCCCGCGGCCGCCCGAAGGGTCCATCCTCCGGCTACGTGGCGTTCAAGGGCGGGCCATGCCGCGTCCATGGCGGCTTCGAGGCCCAGGGGCACTGGCTGGACCGGGCTTGCTGTGGTCACCGCTGTTCCTTCCTTAACGGCAGGAGGTCCCCCGGGTGGACCGGGGAACCTCCAAAGCTTGCGACCGTTTACTACTGCTGGCCTTCAGGCTTCTTCACTTCCGGTTTCTTGGCCTCCGGCTTGAAGTCCACGCCCGCTTCCTTGCGCTGCTGCGGCGTGATCGGGGCCGGGGCCTCGGTGAGGGGGTCATGGCCGCCGCCGGACTTCGGGAAGGCGATGACGTCGCGGATGGACTCGACGCCCGCCAGCAGCGACACCACGCGGTCCCACCCGAAGGCAATGCCACCGTGCGGGGGCGCGCCGTACTTGAAGCCTTCCAGCAGGAACCCGAACTTGGTCTGGGCGTCTTCCTTGTCCAGGCCCATCAGTTCGAAGACGCGTTCCTGCACTTCGCGCTGGTGGATACGAATGGAGCCGCCACCGATTTCGTTGCCATTGCAGACGATGTCGTAGGCGTAGGAGAGCGCCGATTCGGGATCCTTGTCGAACGTGTCAAGGAATTCAGGCTTGGGCGAGGTGAAAGCGTGGTGCACTGCAGTCCACTGGCCTCCACCGACGGCAACATCACCCGACGCGACGGCAGCGGCGGCGGGTTCGAACATGGGTGCATCCACCACCCAGCAGAAGGCCCAGTCAGTGGGATCGATCAGGCCGGTGCGGTGGCCGATTTCCACGCGGGCGGCACCCAGCAGGGCACGCGACGGAGTCTTTTCCCCGGCGGCGAAGAAGATGCAGTCGCCCGGTTTGGCGCCCACGGCGTCGGCGAGTCCCGCGCGTTCGAACTCGGTGAGGTTCTTCGCCACAGGGCCGGCGAGCTCGCCGTCTTCCTTGTACAGGACGTACGCGAGGCCCCTGGCGCCGCGCTGCTTGGCCCATTCCTGCCACGCGTCCAGGGCGCGGCGCGCCTGCGAAGCACCGCCGGGCATGACGACGGCGCCCACGTAGGGAGCCTTGAACACGCCGAAGTTGGTGTCCTTGAAGAATTCGGTGAGCTCGGTCAGCTCCAGCCCGAAGCGAAGGTCCGGCTTGTCGGAGCCGTACCGGGCCATCGCGTCCGCGTACGTGATGCGCTGGATGGGCGTGGGAATCTCCACCCCGATGAGCTGCCACACTGCCTTGACGATGTTCTCGCCCAGCCGGATGATGTCGTCCTGGTCAACGAAGCTCGCCTCGATGTCCAGCTGGGTGAATTCCGGCTGCCGGTCCGCGCGGAAGTCCTCGTCGCGGTAGCAGCGGGCGATTTGGTAGTACTTTTCGAACCCGCCCACCTGCAGCAGCTGCTTGAACAGCTGCGGGGACTGCGGAAGCGCGTACCAGGAACCCGGAGCCAGGCGTGCCGGAACCAGGAAGTCACGGGCGCCCTCCGGCGTCGAACGCGTGAGGGTGGGCGTCTCGATCTCCACGAAGCCCTCCTGGTGGAGCAGGTCGCGCGCCACCCGGTTGGCCTCGGAACGGAGCCGCAGGTTGCGGCTGGGGCCGGGGCGGCGCAGGTCCAGGTAGCGGTGCTTGAGGCGGGCTTCCTCGCCGACTTCCACGTGTTCGTCAATCTGGAACGGCAGGGGGTCGGAGGTGTTGAGGATGGTGACGTCCTCGGCGATGACCTCGATCCCGCCGGTGGCCAGCGCCGGGTTCTCATTGCCTTCGGGGCGCTTGGACACGGTGCCCGTGACCTGCAGGACGTACTCGTTGCGCAGTCCGTGGAACACTTCCTCCTCGCGGACCACCACCTGGGCCACGCCGGAAGCGTCACGCAGGTCGACGAATGCCACACCACCGTGGTCACGACGGCGGCCCACCCAGCCGGCCAGGGTTACGGTTTGTCCAATGTGCTCGGAACGAAGGGATCCGAGGTCATGTGTGCGCAGCACAGCACGCCTTTCTGCGGGAAAACAGTGGGAAGTTCAATATGATCGTTGCGGGAACGATCCCGTCCGAGTTTACCCGCTGGAAGGGCAATGCCACCGCATGAGCGAACCGCAGCAGCTGCAGCGCAGGCTCGGGACCTTTGACGCCACCGCGATCGGACTCGGGTCCATGCTGGGCGCCGGGGTATTCGTGGTCTTCGCTCCGGCTGCCGCGCTGGCCGGAAACCTGCTGGTCCTCTCCGTGCTCGTCGCGGGTGTGGTGGCGTACTGCAATGCCGTCGCGTCTGCCGCCCTTGCGGCCATTTACCCCACCAGCGGCGGGACCTACGTGTACGGCAGGAACCAGCTCGGCGAATGGCCGGGCTTCCTGGCCGGCTGGGGTTTCGTCACTGGCAAGACAGCCTCCTGCGCGGCCATGGCTCTGACGTTCGGCAACTACGTGGCACGGGATTACGCGGTCCCGGTGGCGGTGGCCGCTGTCGTGGCGCTCACCGGAGTCAACCTGCTCGGCATAACCCGGACCGCCCTGCTGACGCGCATCCTGCTGTGCATGGTCCTCGCGGCGCTGGTGTTCGTCGGGGTTGCTGCGTGGCTGGGCCCGCACGCCGGGGCCGGACCCGCCGGGGCGCCGTCGGACAATCCGGCGGGGGTGCTGCCGGCGGCAGGCCTGGTGTTTTTCGCTTTTGCCGGCTACGCCCGGATCGCCACGCTGGGCGAAGAAGTCAAGGACCCTGCCCGGGCCATCCCCAGGGCCATCCTGGCAGCCCTGGCAGCCGCCTTCGCCATCTACCTGCTGCTGGCATGGCTCCTGCTTGCCCACCTCGGAGAGCGGCTCGGGACATCCGCGACACCGCTGCTGGACGCCGTACTCGATTCCCGTCTTGCCCCTGCCGCGCCGCTGGTGCAGGCCGGCGCTGCCGCCGCGTGCCTGGGCGCCCTCCTCGCACTGATTACCGGCGTGGGCCGGACCACCCTGGCCATGGCACGGGAACGCGATCTTCCGGGCCCGCTGGCAAAAGTGGGCGGCAGCCATACCGTTCCGTATGTGGCCGAACTCGCCGTGGCCGCCGTCGTGATCCTGCTCCTGGTGACCACCAACGTGATCACCGTGGTGGGCTTTTCAAGCTTCGGCGTGCTGGTCTATTACGCCGTTGCCAACGCCTCCGCCTTCACGCTGGCAACGCACCCCGGGTACGCCCCCCGCTGGCTGAACGTCCTCGGCTTCCTCGGCTGCGCCGTCCTGGCCTTCACCCTGCCCCGGGCTTCGGTCCTGGCTATGGCAGCGGTCCTGGCCGCTGGTGTCGCCGGGCGCGCGCTGGTGCTGCGTTTCCGGCAGCCCCAGCGCCAGCGTCCCGGGCCCTGAGGTCCTGGCTAAACGGAGGCAGCTGCCGGCGAGGTGGTTTCAACCTGCACCGTGAGGTCCCCGACGGGCGGCATCCAGGTTTCGGGAGCGGCCAGCACCTGTTCACCGGTGCGGATGTCCTTGACCTGGTGGGTGCCGTCCTCGTCGGTGAACCAGACGAAGGGGATCCCCCGGCGGTCCGCGAACTTGATCTGCTTGCCGAACTTCTCGGCCCTGGCCGCCACCTCGGTGGGAATTCCGCGGCTGCGCAGCAGGGCGGCGACATCCTGGGCCGCGCCCCAGCTGTCGTCGTGGTTCAGGGCCACCAGCACGGCGGTGGGAACCGACCGGGAGGCTTTGGCCAGGTCCTGGCTGAGGATGCGCGACACCAGGCGGGTCACGCCGATGGACAACCCCACGCCCGGGAACTTGCGGTTGCCCTTGGACGCCAGGGCGTCGTACCGGCCGCCGGAGCAGATGGAACCCAGCTGTTCGTGGCCCACCAGCACGGTTTCCACTACGGTGCCGGTGTAGTAGTCCAGGCCGCGGGCGATGCTGAGGTCTGCCAGTACCTTGCCCGGAGCCCGCTGCACGGCGGCATCGATGACCTGTTCCAGTTCGTCGAGGCCTTCATCCAGGAGCTCGTTGCTGACGCCGAGGGCCCGGACCTGCGCCACGAAGGACGTGTCTTCCGTGCGGATGGCGGCGAGCTGGAGTGCCTTGGCGGCCTGGTCTTCGGTTGCGCCCAGTTCGGCCTTCAGCAGTTCCGCCACCTTGGCGGGACCGATCTTTTCAAGCTTGTCGATGCTGCGCAGCACCCCAGCGGTGTCATCAAGGCCGATGCCGCGGTAGAAGCCTTCGGCCAGCTTGCGGTTGTTGATGCGGAGGCGGAAGTCCGGGATGGGCAGCGCGCTCAGTGCCTCGGCGATGACCAGCGCAATTTCGACGTCGTAACGGAACGGAAGCTCGCCGTCGCCCACCACGTCGATGTCCGCCTGCGTGAATTCACGGGCCCGGCCCTCCTGGGGCCGCTCGCCGCGCCACACCTTCTGGATCTGGTAGCGGCGGAACGGGAAGGCAAGGTAACCGGCGTTTTCGACGACGTAGCGGGCAAACGGCACCGTCAGGTCAAAGTGCAGGGCAAGCGCGTTGGGGTCGGCCTTGCCGCCCTTGACCGGATTGTCGCCCTCGTCCTCCTGGAGCCGGCTCAGTCCATAGACTTCCTTGTCGATCTCCCCCTTGCGCAGGAGCTGGCCCACCGTCTCCACGGCGCGGGTTTCAATTGAGGCAAAACCATGGAGCTCAAAGACCCTGCGCAGGGTATCGAGCACATGCAGCTCCACCAGCCGCTCCTCTGGAAGCCACTCGGGGAATCCGGACAGGGAGGCGGTGCGTGCCATGGGGAAGGTTCTCCTTAGGGATGGAAGGCGCGGCGGCACCGGCGGCCACACCGCCCAGGCGGCGTACGGCGGCAGCACAGCCAGCCATGCATAAACTATGTGCGGCAGCCAGTTTATGCGTCATCCGTGTGCATCTCTAATGCAGCGGGCGCGTACAGCCTGGCCCCTTTACTTCCTGCGCCCCGCGGCTGCCCGCGGAACGCAGGAGCCCGACGATGAGGAGGACCCTTGGCGGCCAGTTCACGCAGTGCCCGCGAAACGAAACGGCGCATCCAGCAAATGGAAGCCAAGCGTGAGCTCCGGCGCGACCAGGAGAAGCGGCGGAAACGGGACAACCTCGTGGCCGCCGGTGCCGGAACCGCCGCTGTGGTGCTCGCCGTCGTCCTTCAACTCACCGCGTTCGCCGGGAACCCCACCGAGGACGAATATGCGGCAGCCAAGGCGGGGCTGACAGAGCCGTCCGCTTCCGCCAGCGCGTCCGCCACTCCGTCGGCTCCGGCAACCAACGGTCCGAACATTCCGGCGGCAGACACGGCGGCCGGAAAGACGTTCACCGGGCAATTGATGCTGAACGGCAGTCCCCTGGGCGTGGAGGTTGACGGAACCAAAGCTCCGCAGGCCGCCGCCGTCTTCAAGTCCCTCAGCGACGAAGGCTACTTCAACGGCAAGACGTGCCACCGGCTCACCACCGCAGACCAGTTCGGCGTGCTGCAGTGCGGTTCGCCCAACGGCGACGGCCAGGGCGATCCCAACTACACGTGGGGCCCACTGGAAAACACCCCCGCGGACAACATGTATCCCGCCGGGACCATTGCCGTTGCCCGTACCGGCAACAACGCCTACGGCAACGGGACGCAGTTCTTCATCGTCTACAAGGACACCGCCATTCCGGCAGATGCCGCGGGCGGCTACACCGTGGTGGGCAAGGTGACGTCGGGCCTGGATGTGGTGTCCGGCATCGCTGCCGCCGGCATCACGCCGGGTGCCAGCGACACGGACGGAGCGCCAAAACAACCAGTCACGATAGACTCGTTTTCTCTGAAGTAGGCCGGGCCCGCAGGGCTACGGTGCAGTACGTGAGTATTTCCCTCCAAGCGAAAGACTTTTAGCGGTGACAGACAGTCAGAAATCCGACGAAACAGCAACAGGCGCAAGCGACACCACGGCACCGGCCGCCGACGACGCTACCCTTCCTGCTGCAGATGCCGAGCAGGCACCCGTGACACCTGAAGCCACAGCTTCGGAGGAAGGCACCGCTGAAGTTGAGGCCGCCGCGGACGGTCCTTCAAAGCCCGAAGACCAGGCCGGCACGGGCACCGTCGCTGGCGCGGCCGCGCCGGCTCCCGGGCCCCGGCCGTCCGCACCGTCACCCGCTGCCTTTGCTTCGCGCCCCAAGCCGGCCGCCGCTGCCCCCGCTGCCGCACCGGCCCCCGCCGCACCCAGCACGTCCGTCGCCGAGGCCTCCAAGTGGGGCCGCGTGGAAGGCGACGGCCACGTTTACCTGACCATCGACGGCGGCGAACACCCCGTGGGCCAGTACCCCGGCGTGAGCGGCGATGAGGCGCTGATCTACTTCGCCCGGAAATACGACGACGTCGTGGCGCAGATTGTGCTCCTGGAACAGCGGGTCAGTTCCAAGGCTCCCAGCACCGACATGCAGAAGACGGTGACGCACCTGCGTGAACAGCTCGCCGAACGCAACATGGTGGGCGACCTGCGGGCCGCCGAGGCCCGCCTGGACCAGCTGGCCGGGCAGATCACCGAGCTGGAGAAAGCGGAGAAGGCCGAACACGATGCCGTCCGCGCCTCCGAGCTCGCAGCCCGCGAAGCCATTGTTGCCGAAGCAGAACAGATTTCCGGCCAGGACCCCGCGCAGACCCAGTGGAAGACCTCCAGCGCCCGGATGAACGAGTTGTTTGAGAACTGGAAAACTGCCCAGAAGAGCGGTGTGCGGCTGGGCCGGAGCAACGAGGATGCGCTGTGGAAGCGGTTCAGGGCTGCACGTACCGTCTTTGACAGGCACCGCCGGGCCTACTTCTCCCAGCTGGACAGCAACAACTCGGCGGCCAAGGCCGCCAAGGAGAAGCTGATCGCCGAGGCTGAGGCGCTGTCCACCTCAACGGACTGGGGCTTCGCCGCCGGCGAATACCGCCGGCTGATGGACCAGTGGAAGGCATCGCCACGCGCCAGCCGGAAGGACGATGACGCGCTCTGGGCCCGGTTCCGCGCCGCACAGGACGTGTTCTTCACCTCCCGGCAGGCTGCCAACGACGAGATCGACCAGGAGTACGCGGCGAACCTTACGGTAAAGGAGGAGCTGCTGGCGGAGGCCAACAGCATCCTGCCGGTGAAGGACCTGGCGGCAGCCAAGAAGGCACTCCAGTCCGTCCGCGACCGCTGGGAAGACGCCGGCAAGGTGCCCCGTGCTGACATGGGCCGGATCGAGGCCGGACTCCGCAAGGTGGAGGATGCCGTCCGCCACGCCGAGGAAGAACAGTGGCAGCGGTCCAACCCGGAGCGGAAGGCACGCACCAACAGCGCGCTCTCGCAGCTGGAATCGGCCATTGCCGGGCTCCAGGAAGACCTCGCCAATGCCGAAAAGACCGGCGACCAGCGCAAGATCAAGGCCGCCCAGGAGGCTCTCGAAGCCCGCCAGGCCTGGCTTGACCAGATCCAGCGTTCAGCAAGCGAGCTGTCCTGACCTTCCAGCCCTGAGCTGAGGCCACAGGCCCGGTACCGGTTATCCACATAACCCGGACCGGGCCTGTTCCCGTTAATCGTGGTCCGGGCAGGATGGAGCCATGGCCACACCTCCAGGTTCATCCTCCGCCGGCCCGGGCCGGGAAGTGTCCGCGGCGCCCCCGCGGCAGGGATGCCCGACCGGCGGGACGGAAGGGGCTGCCCCGCCACGGTTTCCCGAACTCTATGCACCAGGGAAGCCCTTCGCCGGCCCCGAACTCCAATCATTGGCGGCCGACGGACTGCTGGCGCGCTTCCACCACAACGGCTACACCCTGCCCGGGCTTCCCCCGTCCCCGCAGCTGAGGGCACGGGCTGCGGCAGGGGCTGTTCCGGCGGCAATACGCCAGCGTGTGGTGGCGGGCCGGATGACGGCCGCCTGGATCTACGGCTGCGCGGCGGAGCCGGACAGGCTGGCGCTGCTGGTGGATGCCAAGCGGCGCGTCTCCAGCCTGCGGAATACCCGCGGCTGCACGCTGCACGAAGTGAAGCTCGGACCGTTCGATGTGGTCAGCCTGGGCGGACTGATGGTTTCCAGCCCCCTGCGGACTGCCCTCGACATCGCCCTCCACGTGGAAACGGAGCGTGCCGTGCCCGCCCTCACCGGTTTGCTGGCCAGGCCGCAACAGGACGTGCGGCTGCGGCTCCTGGTGCTCGCGATCGAGGCAACACCGCGGGTTCCGCACAAGCGGGCTGCCTTGGAGAAGCTGGCTTTGCTAGCTCCGGCGCTTGTTTCCGGTAGTACGGTAGACGTCGAACACCCCGTCGATCCTGCGGACGGCGCTGAGGACGTGGCTGAGGTACTTGGGGTCGCCCATCTCGAAAGCGAACTTTGAGATGGCCACCCGGTCCGTCGAGGTGTGGACGCTGGCAGCAAGGATATTGACGTGGTTGTCCGAGAGGACGCGTGTGACATCCGAGAGCAATGACTTGCGGTCCAGCGCCTCCACCTGGATTTCCACCAGGAAGACGCTGGACTGGGTGGGCGCCCAGTCCACATCCACGATCCGGTCCGGCTGGTCCTTCAGGTCCGAGATGTTGGTGCAGTCGGTGCGGTGCACGGAGACACCTGAACCCCTGGTCACGAAGCCAAGAATCGGGTCGGGGGGAACGGGCGTGCAGCAGCGTGCCAGCTTCACCCACACGTCACCAACGCCGCGGACCACCACACCGGAGTCGGAGAAGCGGGCCTTGGTGACCTGGGTGGGAATGCTGACCTCTTCGACGTCATCATCGGCACTCTCGTTGCCGCCCAGGCTTTCGATGAGCTTTTCCATGACGGACTGGGCAGATGTGTGCCCGTCGCCGACTCCGGCGTACAGGCCGGAGATGTCCGCATATTTGAATTCCTCGGCCACCACGGCCAGGGCCTCGTGGGTCATCAACCGCTGCAGCGGCAGGTTCTGTTTCCGCATGGCACGGGTCAACAGTTCCTTGCCGCGGTCAATCGCTTCTTCGCGGCGTTCCTTGCTGAACCACTGGCGGATCTTGTTGCGGGCACGGGCGCTCTTGACGAAGTGCTGCCAGTCCTGGCTGGGTCCTGCCCCTTCTGCCTTGGAGGTGAAAATTTCCACCCAGTCGCCGTGGTTCAGTTCGCTGTTGAGCGGGACCAGTTTGCCGTTGACCCGTGCACCAATGGTGCGGTGGCCCACCTCGGTATGCACGGCGTAGGCGAAGTCCACCGGGGTAGAACCGGCGGGCAGCGCCATGACCTCGCCCTTGGGGGTGAAGACGAACACTTCGCGGGCGTTGATCTCAAACCGCAGCGAATCCAGGAACTCCCCTGGATCGGACGTTTCCTGCTGCCAGTCCACCAGGGAGCGCAGCCATCCCATGTCGCCGTCGCGGGGGCTTCCGGGGCCCACCGCGGTGCGGTTGGGCTGGTCCTTGTACTTCCAGTGGGCCGCCACGCCGTACTCGGCCCGGCGGTGCATCTCATGGGTGCGGATCTGGATCTCCACCGGTTTGCCGCCAGGGCCGATCACGGTGGTGTGCAGGGACTGGTACATGTTGAATTTGGGCATCGCGATGTAGTCCTTGAACCTGCCGGGCAGGGGGTTCCAGCGCGAATGCATGATGCCCAGGGCGGCGTAACAGTCCCGGACGGAATCGACCAGCACACGGACGCCCATGAGGTCGTTGATGTCGTCGAAGTCCTTGTCCCGGACAATCATCTTTTGGTAGATCGAGTAGTAGTGCTTGGGCCGGCCGGTAATGGTGGCTTTGATTTTGGCGCCGCGCAGATCCTCGGTGATCTGGTCACGGATGACGCCCAGGCTCTTTTCCCGCTCGGGGGTCCGGTCCCCCACCATCCTGACGATTTCCTCGTACACCTTGGGATAGAGCGCAGCGAAGGACAGGTCCTCCAGCTCCCACTTGATGGTGTTCATGCCGAGGCGGTGCGCCAGCGGAGCGAAGATTTCCAGGGTTTCACGGGCTTTGCGGGCGGACGATTCCGCGGACACGAAGCGCCAGGTGCGGGCGTTGTGCAACCGGTCCGCGAGCTTGATCATCAGGACGCGGATGTCCTTGGCCATGGCCACGACCATTTTGCGGACAGTCTCCGACTGGGCAGCCTCGCCGAAGCTGACCTTGTCCAGTTTGGTCACGCCGTCCACCAGCATTGCCACTTCCGGGCCAAAGTCCCGCTTCAGGTCAGCAAGGGTATAGGGGGTGTCCTCGACAGTGTCGTGCAGCAGTGCCGCAGCCAGGGTGGTGCCGCTGAGGCCGAGCTCGGCCAGGATGGTGGCCACCGCCACCGGGTGCGTGATGTACGGGTCGCCGCTCTTGCGCTTTTGCCCGCGGTGGCTGCGCTCGGCAACGTCGAAGGCGCGCTGGATGAGGTCGAAGTCCTCTTTGGGATTGTTGGCCCGGACCGTCCGCAGCAATGGCTCAAGGATGGGCGAATACGTGGCCGTTCCGCGGCCTGTCAGGCGGGCAAGCCGGGACCGGGTGCGCTCCCTGCGGCCGGGAAAGGTGGCGCGTGAACCAGAGTTGTCCACGGGAACCAACGATCCAGGGCGCGCCGGGGATGCCATACCGGCCTGTACACCGGCAGGATTCTTTTCATCCTCCGCCGTAGGCACCGACGCCGATCGTTCTTCCAATGAAGCACCCCTCACCACCATTTAATTACCCCAGTCTATTCCCCAAGGCAGCGACTTTTATAACCGGTCCCGCATACGCGGGGACCGGGCAACGCAGAGTCTGCGTTGCCCGGTCCTGGAGGGAGCAGCCGGCGCCGTCGGGGGCGGGTCAGGCCTTGGCAGGCGAGGCGCGAACTGCGCGTTCCGCCGCGCCCGCGCGCCGTTGTTCGACGCGCCGTGCCTGCTTGACCAGGTCCGGTTCGCCCTGGCGGAGCCAGGCGTACAGCGGGGCTGCGACGAAGATTGTCGCAGCGGTGCCGATCAGGATCCCGACGAACAGGGCCAGGGACAGGTCGCGGAGGGTTCCGGCGCCGAGGAGCCCGGCGCCGATGAACAGGATGGCACCCACGGGGAGGATTGCCACCATCATGGTGTTGATGGAGCGCACCAGGGTCTGGTTGACGGCGAGGTTGACCTCCTCACCGAATGTCCGGCGGGTGGAGGCATCAATGCCGGAGGTGTTTTCCCGGATCTTGTCGAAGACCACCACTGTGTCGTACAGCGAGTAGCTGAGAACCGTGAGGAACCCGATGATGGCTGACGGCGTGACCTCAAAATCGCTGAGGGCATAAACGCCCGCCGTGATGAACATGGTCACGGCCATGCCGGCAAGCGCCGAGAGGGACATCTTCCAGGTGCGGAAGTAGAGGGCCATGAGCAGCGCCGCGAGGAGGACAAAAACCACCAGGCCAATGAGCGCCTGCTTGGTCACGTCGGCGCCCCAGGTGGGGCCAACGAACGTTGAGGTTACCTCGTTGTCAGTCACCCCGTAGGCGCCGGTGAGGCCCTGCTTGATCCGGAGGGTTTCGTCGTCGGTCAGCTTGTCCGTCTGGATGCGCATGGTGTTTCCGGCGACGTTGGCCACGCGGGGAACACTGCCGGCCACAACATCGGTCACGGCTTTCTCGCCGATTGTGGCGTCCGTGGTCTTGACGTTCGATACCGTGAATTCCGAGCCTCCGCGGAACTCGATACCGAGGTTGAAGCCACCCTTGGCCACCGGGACAATGATGGACAACGCCACTCCAACCAGGGCGATGATGAACCAGATCTTCTTGGCCCCTACGAAGTCGTAGGAACGCTTTCCGGTGTAGAGCTCGTTGCCGAATGTGGCGAAGCCTGACATTACTTGTCCTCCTTCGCGGACGTCTTGGAGGAGCCGGCAAGCTGTTCCTGCTTCTCAGCCAGGCGCCGTTCGGCGATGGTCATGCGGCGCTCGGCTTCGGCCGCCGCACCGGTGTTCTTGGTCCGGACCACCACAGGCCTGTCTTCGGGAGTACGGACACGCCCTGCGCCGCGGTACAGCGGTACGGCGCCCAGCCGTTCGGGGTCCAGGCCGGAGAACTTGTGGCCTTCACCGAAGAAGCGGGTTCGGGCCAGCAGCTGCAGCGTGGGGTGGGTGAACATGAACACCACGATGAGGTCGGCGATGGCCGTCAGGCCCAGCGTGAACGCAAAGCCGCGGACGTTGCCCACGGCCACGAAGTACAGGACCAGGGCGGCCAGGAGGTTGACGGCCTTGGAGGCAAGAACCGTCCGTTTGGCGCGCTTCCAGCCGTTTTCGACGGCGGACACCAGGCCGCGCCCTTCGCGCAGTTCATCGCGGATGCGCTCAAAGTAGACGATGAAGGAGTCGGCCGTCTGGCCGATGGCCACGATGATGCCGGCAACGCCTGCCAGGGACAGCCGGTAGTTCTCCGTCCAGCCCAGGATCGCGATGGCCAGGTACGTCAGGGCGCCGGCCACCACCAGCGAGGCAATGGTGACGAAACCCAGGGCGCGGTACTGGAACAGCGAGTAGACCACCACGAGCAGGAGCCCGATGAGGCCGGCCAGCAGGCCCATGCGCAACTGTTCACCACCCAGTGTCGCGGAGATCTGCTGTTCGCTCTGGATGTCGAAACTGATGGGAAGGGCACCGAACTTCAGCTGGTCGGACAGCGCCTTGGCCGTCTGCTCGGTGAAGCCGCCGGTGATTTGCGGACGCCCGTCGGTGATCACAGCCAGCGATCGCGGGGCGGAAATGACCTGGTCGTCCAGCACAATGGCGAACTGGGACTTGGGGTCGGTGCCGGACTCGCCGCCGGCGGCCACGTAGAACTGGTTCAGGCGCTGGGTGACGTCCTTGAACTTGGCCGTGCCGTCAGCGTCGAACTGGATGTTGACGGCCCAATCATTTGTGACGGCGCCCTGCGCACCCTGCTGCAGTTGGAAGGACGAGGTAACAATGTTCGTCCCCTTGACCTCTACCGGGCCAAGGATGTATTTGATCGCCGGGGACTTGTCAGTAGCAGGCTCGCAGGTCACGAGCGGCTTGGTGGGATCGGAGCGCTGGGACTTCTCGGGGGCGCTGTTGCAGTCAAGTGCTTCGAACTGCTTGTAGATCTCGGGAGTGATCCAGTTGGTATCGCTGCTGTTGGCCGGAGCGGCCGTCGGCTTGGGCAGCTGGTCCTCAGGTGTCTGTTGCTCCGGCGGCACCGCGGCGCCATCTCCGTTGAGGAGGACGGGACGGAAATTCATGTCCGCGGACGCCTGGATCAGGTTCCGGGTTTCCGCAGAGGGCGTGCCGGGAAGGCTGACCACCACGTTGCGCCCGGACTGGGTGCTGATCTCAGCTTCGGACACGCCGGAGCCGTCAACGCGCTGCCGGATGATCGCTACGGCCTGGTTGAGCTGCTGTTCGTTGATGTCCGAACCGCCCTCCACCTTGGGCGCCAGGATCATCTGGGTACCGCCCTCGAGGTCCAGCGCCAGTTTGGGGGCCCAGCTGGCCTGCCCCGCGACGGTGCCGCCTGCCAGGACGGCGGTCAGCGCAGCCAGGAGTACGCCAAGCCAGACCAGGACGCGGAGCCCTGGTTTCTTGCGGCCAGTTCGTGCCATTGTCGATCTTTCTCTTATTCGCGGAAGAACCGCCGGCGCGGGTTGTTACCTGCGCCGGCGGCGATCCGCAGCGGTAGAGGGAGGAAGCGGCCAGCGGGCCTAGCTGTCCTTCTTGCCCTCGTCGTTGAGGCGCTTCAGGGTTTCGTCCGGGGTCTCGGTACCTGTGGAGGTGCTCCCGGCTTCCGGGGCGGTCAGGGATGATGCGTCGTCCGGCACTACCGGCGAAGCAGCGGCGGGCTCGGCAGCGGCCTCCGCGGCAGGCTCGACGACCTTGGTGACCGCCTGGCGGTGGACGGTGGCCAGGTTGCCGGGGGAAAGTTCAAGGGTGACCTTGTTGTCGGCGTCGTCGATGTCCACGATCCGGCCGAAAAGGCCAAAGCTGGTCATGACCTCCACGCCCGGGCCAAACTTCGACTGGAGCTCTGCCTGCTGCTGCTGCGTCTTCTTGTTGCGGCGGAACATCATGAAGATGAACACGCCGAGCATGACGAACAGGAGAATTGACATTGGATCCAAGGGGAATTCCGTTCTTTTGCGTGGTGCTGCTGGTTTTCCAGCGACGTCGGCCTCGCTTCGGCCGGGGTGGTTGGCTCCGCAGGCAGAACGCCTGACATGTCCTTCCCCAAGCGACGGGGGCGTCAGGGCCACCCGCGAAACAAAGACCCGAGCGTGCCGGGCGTCATACCAGTCTAAAGGGAAAAGCTGAACAGAGCCTGCTATTGGCTCTCCGGGGCCCAGTCCCCGGCTGCTTCGGGGTCCCCGCCCGGCTCGAACAGGTCCAGCTGCTCCTGAGCGAAGACGCCGGACGGGATGGCATACCCCAGGTGGGTCCACGCCGGCGCCATGGCAATCCTGCCCCGCGGCGTACGTCCCAGCAGGCCTTCGCGGACCAGGAAAGGCTCCGCCACCGTCTCCACCGTTTCGGTTTCCTCACCCACCGCGATGGCAAGGGTGGACAGTCCCACGGGACCGCCGCCGAACTTGGTGATCAGGGCGTCGAGGACGGCGCGGTCCAGCCGGTCCAGCCCTTTCTTGTCCACTTCATACATGTCGAGGGCGGCGGATGCGGTCCTGGCGTCGATTTGCTCGACTCCGTGCACCAGCGCCCAGTCGCGGACCCGGCGCAGCAGGCGGTTGGCGATGCGGGGGGTGCCCCGGGAACGGCCGGCGATCTCGGCGAATCCTGCGGAGTTGACCTTGAGGTCCAGCAGCCCGGCAGACCGTCGGAGGACCAGTTCGAGCTCCGCTACGGAGTAGAACTCGAGGTGCCCGGTGAAGCCGAACCGGTCGCGCAGCGGGCCCGGGAGCAGCCCGGCACGGGTGGTGGCACCCACCAGGGTGAACGGCGGCAGCTCCAATGGGATGGCGGTGGCACCGGCGCCCTTGCCCACCACGATGTCGACGCGGAAGTCCTCCATGGCCATGTACAGCATTTCCTCGGCGGGCCGCGACATGCGGTGGATCTCGTCGAGGAACAGGACCTCGCCCTCTGACAGCGAGGACAGGATGGCGGCGAGGTCTCCGGCATGCTGGATGGCCGGACCGCTGCTGAGGCGCAAGGGAGCGTTCATTTCCGCGGCCACAATCATGGCGAGTGTGGTCTTGCCCAGGCCCGGCGGACCGGAAAACAGGACGTGGTCCGCGGTACGTCCACGCATCCGGGAAGCCTGCAGCACCAGCGAGAGTTGCTTCCGCACCCGGTGCTGGCCTACGAAGTCATCAAGGTTCTTGGGCCGCAGGGCCGCCTCGATGGCCCGCTCCTCCGGCTCCTCCCCCGCCGCAACCAGTGACGGTTCAGCCACGGGTGCCTACGCGGTTGCCGGCCCGGGCCCCGTCCTGTCCCAGCCACCGAAGCGTGGTCCGCAGGATTTCCGGCACGTTGCCGCGGAACGATACTTCAGGATCATCGGCGAGGGCCTTGTCGATGCTTGCAGAGGCGTCTTTTTCGGACCAGCCCAGGCTGGTCATGGCGGCCACCACCTGGGGCTTCCAGGAGGCTTCGGCCGGGGTGGCCGCACCCGCGGCTGCAGGGGTTCCGTGCGGGAAGAGCTTTCCGGCCAGCTCCAGCACGATCCGCCCCGCCACCTTGGGTCCGATTCCGGGAACCTTGGTGAAGGTCTTGCTGTCCCCGGTATGCGCCGCCACCCGGACTGCCTCGGGATCGTGGACGGCCAGCACTGCGAGGGCCAGCCGGGGGCCCACCCCGCTGACACTGAGCAGGACGTCGAAAACTTCGCGTTCGTCGTCGGAAGAGAAGCCGAAGAGCGTCAGCGAGTCCTCCCGGACAATCAAGGACGTGAACAGCTGGCCCTCGTCGCCCACGCGCAGCCGGCTGAGCGTCTGCGGTGTGGCGTTGACGCTCATCCCGGCACCGTTGAGGTCTATCACGGCCGTGGACAGGCCTACGTGCGCTACGGTTCCGCGGAGGAAACTGATCAAAGCCGGGCTCCCGTTGTACCGCCGGCCTCGTAACTGAGAACCCGGCTATCCGAACATATCTACGAATACCCTAGCAAGCGGCAGGGACAATCACCGTGCACGGCGCGCTTTTGCCTCTGCTTCCGCCCAAGCCCGCTGGGCCGGCGTCAGGGCCGAACTGCCGGGACCGGTAGTGGCCACCGCGGCCCCGCTCCCGGCCCGCCACGCGTGGGTGATGGCCAGTGCCAGCGCATCGGCAGCGTCAGCCGGCCGTGGCGGGGCGTCAAGGCGGAGGATCTTGGTCACCAGCTTGGTCACGGCATCCTTGTTCGAGGTTCCGCTCCCGGTCACCGCCGCTTTGACTTCGGACGGCGTATGCAGAGCCACCGGTATGCCCCGGCGCGCCGCCGCCGCGATCACCACCCCGGACGCCTGGGCCACACCCATCACCGTGCTGACGTTGAGCTGCGAGAAGACACGTTCGACGGCGAGGACCTCCGGTTCGTAACGGTCCAGCCACTCGTCGATGGCCGTGGCAATCACCAACAGGCGCCGGTCAAGGGTTTCGTCCGGGGAGGTGCCCACCACGCCTACCGCCACCATGCTGGCCCGGCGGTTGCGTTCAACATCCACCACGCCGATCCCGCACCGGGTGAGTCCGGGGTCAACGCCAAGGACGCGGAGCGTCACTTCCGGCCCGCCGCGGCCGGCAGACCGGGGCGGGCCTCGCGTGGTGGTCTAGCTGACAAGGCCGGACGTCACTCTGATTCCAGGGCGGCCTGGACTTCGTCGCTGAGGTCGGCGTTGCTGTAGACATTCTGCACGTCGTCGAGTTCCTCCAGCGCGTCTGCCAGCTTCAGGAACTTCCGGGCGCCGTCGACATCCAGTTCCACCTGCATGGAGGGAACGAACTCAACTTCATCCGTGTCGTATTCAATGCCGGCCTCCGCCAGCGCTTCACGGATGGCCTGGAGGTCACCCGGTTCCGAGTGGATCTCGAAGGTCTCGCCGTTGTCCTTGACTTCCTCCGCGCCCGCATCCAGGACGGCCATCAGGACGTCGTCCTCGCTCAGGCCGTTCTTGGGGAGGTTCACCACGCCCTTGCGGGTGAAGAGGTAGCTGACCGAGCCGGGGTCGGCGATGGTTCCGCCATTGCGGGAAATGGCCAGGCGGACTTCGGAGGCCGCCCGGTTCTTGTTGTCGGTGAGGCACTCAATCAGCAGGGCAGAGCCCTGGGGGCCCCGGGCCTCGTACATGATTTCGGTGTAGTCCACCACTTCGCCGGTCAGGCCGGCGCCGCGCTTGATGGCGCGGTCAATGTTGTCGTTGGGCACCGAGGTCTTCTTGGCCTTGGTCACGGCAAGTTCCAGGCCGGGGTTGCCGGCGAGGTCCGGTCCGCCCATGCGGGCGGCAACTTCGATGTTCTTGATCAGCTTGGCGAACGACTTGGCGCGGCGGCTGTCAATGATCGCCTTTTTGTGCTTGGTCGTTGCCCATTTGGAGTGGCCTGACATGGCTTTACGCTTCTCCTCTGATCATTCGGATAAAAAGTTCATGTACGCGTTTTTCGCCGGTCACTTCCGGATGGAAGGAGGTGGCCAGCAGCTGGCCGGAACGCACTGCGACAATTCTAGCCGCCCCGGGCAGCGATACGGCGTGCGACGCCTGTCCGGGGTCCGCCGGTTCCACCTGGGCCAGGACCTCCACGCCCGGCCCGGCCCGCTCCACCCAGGGGCCGCGGATGAAGACGGCGTGCACGGGTTCCACACCCGATGCGGTGGCGCTGAAATCCAGTCCCTTAAAGTCCAGATCCGTTTCGAAGGACTCCCGCTGCCGGCCAAAAGCGTTGCGGCGGACGGTGATGTCCAGGCCCCCAAAGGTCTGCTGCGGGGCCCCGGAAAGGTCCGTGGCGGGATCGGCGATGTCCGCCGCGAGCAGGATCATTCCCGCGCAGGAGCCATAGACGGGAAGGCCCTCGGCAATGTATTTGCGCAGGGGGTCGGCGAGGTCGAAGGCGCGCGCCAGTTTGTCGATGGTGGTGGATTCGCCGCCGGGAATGATGAGGCCGTCCAGGCCATCCAGCTCAGCCGGCCGGCGGACAGCGATGCCCTGTGCGCCGGCGGCTTCCGCGGCGCGCAGGTGCTCGCGGAAGTCTCCCTGGAGGGCCAGGACGCCAATCCGCAGGCCCGAGCCCACGCGCGCAGGATCAGCAGAAGGGGGGTTTGTCATCCTTCCAGCATACGGTCCCGGCACTCCGGCTGCTGCCGGCAGGAGGCCGCCGTAAAGGGTTGCATGCCGCTGCTGGGATATATTCGGAACATGGTCTTCTTCACTGTTCCGCTCGGCAAGCTGGTCCGCAGGGTATCCCGGCTGCGCGGCGGCGGCTCCGCACTTCCAGGCCTGGTGGTGGAGAAAATCGACCCCGGCTTCATGCGCCGGACACTCACCACCCTGCCCCACGGCGTGGCAGTGGTCAGCGGTACCAACGGCAAGACCACCACCACCAAAATGGTGGTTGAACTGCTGGAAAGCCAGGGCCTGAAGGTGTTCACCAACCGGACGGGCAGCAACTTCACCAGGGGTGTGGCCGCAGCCCTCCTCGGCGAGGTCGATTGGCGCGGCAGGCTGGACGCAGACATTGCGGTCCTGGAACTTGACGAGGCCCACGCCGTGCATTTCGTCAACAGTGTCCCGCCCCGCTATTGCCTCCTGCTCAATGTGCTTCGCGACCAGCTGGACCGTTTTGGCGAGATCGACAAGACCGCACAACTCCTGCAGCACATCGCCGCCAAGACCACCGGAACGGTGGTCCTGAACCGCGAGGACCCGCGGGTTGCCAGGATCGCGGATACGCTGACCGGCCAGGACGTCAAGTACTTCGGCCTTGACGATTCCCTGCTGGGCACCTTCCCCAACGACGATGACATGCGCGCCGCTCCGGGCAGCCCCGCCCCGGCGGCCCTGCCCGCAAAGCCGCAGGCCGACGTCGTGCTCCGCAGGGTGGGCGCGGACAGCGCCGAATTTGAGTACGACGGCGGTACGGTCACCACGGCGATGAAGCTGCGCGGCGTGTACAACATCTTCAATGCGGCCGCGGCCCTCACCCTTGCCCGCAGCATTTGCGGCGGCGGCGCCGCCACGGCGAACCACGAAACCCTGCTGCAGGCGCTGTCCCAGGTGGCGCCCGCCTTCGGCCGCGGGGAAAGCCTCACCGTCGGCGGCCAGCCCCTGGACCTGGTACTGGTCAAGAACCCCAGCGGCTTCCGGCTGGGGCTGAAGTCCTTCCCCGCAAGCGGCTACGCCACCATGATCGCGATCAACGACAACTACGCCGACGGCCGGGACATGTCCTGGCTGTGGGATGTGGAATTCGATTCGCTTCGCGAAGGCGGGGTGGACCTGCTGACGGGGTCGCGCGCCTACGACATGGCACTGCGCCTGCAGTACGACGAAGTCCCGGTGGGCGCCGTGGACACCGACATTCCAGCCGCCCTTGCCGCCTTCATCCGGGAAGGCCAGGGCAAACCCAAGCGGATCTTCTGCACCTACACCGCCATGCTCGCCATCCGCCGCGAGCTGTCCAAAGTCACCACCGTGGAGGTTGTCTCATGAGTACGGCAGAAGCAGCGGAAACCGGCAACCTGTCCAAGGGCACCCTCCGCGTGGTCCAGTTGTACCCGCGGGACATGAACATCTATGGGGACTGGGGCAATGCCCTGGTCCTCCAGCGCCGCATCGCCTGGCACGGATACACGCCCGAACTGCTCGAGTACAACGTGGGCGACCCCTTCCCCGAGGACGTGGACATCATCGTCGGCGGCGGCGGGCAGGACAGCGGGCAGCTGGTCATCCAGGACGACCTGCAGGCCAGGGCCGGCCGGCTGAAGGAATTGGCCGAGGACGGCACACCCATGCTGGTCATCTGCGGCCTGTACCAGCTTTTTGGCAGGTTCTTCAAGACACGCACCGGCGCCGTCATTCCGGGCATCAGCGTCCTGGACGTGGAAACGCACGGCACGGATGAGCGCCTGATCGGGAACGTCAAGGTCTCAACCACCGAATTCGGCGAGGTGCTCGGCTACGAAAACCACAGCGGGCAGACCACGCTGGGCAGCGGCGTGCGCCCGCTGGGAACCGTGGCCAAGGGGACCGGGAACAACAGCAACGACGGCCAGGAAGGGGCGCGGTACCGCAACATCGTGGCCAGCTACCTGCACGGTTCGCTGCTTCCCAAGAACCCGGCCATCGCCGACTTCCTCATCCGCACCGCCGCGGAGCGCAAATTCGGCAGCTTCTCCCCCGGCAGCCCTGACGACACCTATGCGGCCCTGGCGAGGGAGCACGCCGGCCGCCGGCCCCGCTAGGCTGCGACCACCTGGATCACCGCCACTGGAAGTACTCCCGGTGGATATTGGCCCGGCGGACACCCGCTGCCCGGAATGCCCTGCGGAACTGCCGCAGCATGGCATCGGGTCCTCCCATGAAGACGGACAGCATCCGTGGTTCCGTGTCCACCGCCGCAATGACCGCTTGCGGAGTCAGCCGCCCGTCCGTTTCGGTGTCAACCACATGGATGTGGAGCCTCGGGTGGTTCCTGGCGATGGCGAGGATCTCTTCGGCAAACGGCGAAGGGCCGGCCGACGTGACGAAGAAGTGCACCTCCTCAGGCAGGTCCCCGCCCGCTGCTTCCAGCGACCGGACCCAGCTGAGGAAGGGCGTGATCCCCACGCCGCCGGCGATCCAGACCTGGTGGGCAGTGCCCTTGTGCCGGTCAAAGCGGCCGTAGGGGCCGCCCACCACAGCAGGCATTCCCGCCTGGACAACGTCGGAAAGCCGCGAGGTGTGGTCGCCCAGCGCTTTCACCGTGATGCTTATACCACCTTCCGGTGCGGGACCCGAGATTGAAAAAGGGTGCCGCTGCCAGCCGTCCGCCGTTTCAAGGTAGACCATGGCGAACTGCCCGGGTTTGAACTCCAGCGGACGGCCCAATGGCCGGAGCGCCACTTCCACCAGGTCCGCGGCAACCGGGCGGACACCGGCAACCTGGTAGTCATGATGGGGCAGGAACCGCCTCGCCAGCAGCTCCCGGTATACGTAGAACGCCAACCCGGTTCCGCCGATTGCCACGTAACTCCACCGCAGGCCCGGCGCCGCCTCAAACGCGCTGGCATCGAACAATCCGTGCAGGAAGCCGGCAGCAACGAACAGCCCTGTGAGGCGGTGGAAGCCGCGCCAGCGTTCATAGCCCCCCAGCAGCCGTACCACCAGGCGGACACCTTGTGCCTGCAGCGCCGCTACAACCAGACGCCTTGCCGGGGCGGGCAGCATGGTCCGCCAACGCGGCAGCACCGCCCACACCACCAGGGCGGCCAGGCCGGAAATGGCCACCACCGCCAGCGTCTTTCCCACGCTTGTTGCCTCCGGGTTGGACGCGAGCTCTATGTGCGGCAGCAACAGGACAGTGGCCGTCATGGCCGCCCGGCGGTGCCAGATGGCAGCGTGGTCAATCCCGCCGAACACCGGCTCAACGTGCGGGAGGGTACTGACCAGGACCAGGGCGACGGAATACAGCAGTACGGATTCACCGCCGAAGAGCTGGCCCACATGCCTGGGCAGCGGCTCGGCCACCGGCCGCGCCAGGTACCAGAAAATGGCGTAAGCGGCCACGACGGCTGTTATTGCGCCCGGACCGATCCATCGGAGTGGGATACCCAGGAAGGCAGCTGCCGGCGTCGTTCCATGGTTGCCCATTGAGCAAAGGTCCCTTCATCACTGCCAATCCCGTGCGCCTGCCTGCAGGACGCACAGAATGCGGTCCGGACCGGACCCCTAGCGGCCATTGTAGGTATGCCCGCTGGGAGCACACGCCCACGTGGATGTGATTGAGAAGCGCGTCCCGCTGTGAAAGGTTTAGCCCATGACCAACCCGCTCCTGGCCGCCAGTCCCCTGCCCTACGGCCTCCCCCCTTTCGAGGCCCTTAGCGCAGACATGTACGGCGCCGCCATTGAAGAAGGATTGGCAGCCCACCTGGCCGAGATCCTGGCCATCACCGGCAACTCCCAGCCGGCAACCTTCGACAATACGGCCCTGGCCATGGAACGCTCCGGGCAGCTCCTCAACAGGGCAGCCGCAGCGTTTTTTACCCTGGTGTCAGCGGACGCCTCTGCGGAGATCCGGGAACTTGAGACCGGGCTTTCGCCGCGCTTCTCGGCCCACCAGGACGAGGTGTACCTCAATAAGGCGCTGTACGAGCGCTTCGCCGCCATCGATACTGTCAACCTGGAGGCTGAGTCGGCCCGGCTGGTGGAGGAGTACCTCAAGGAGTTCCGCCAATCCGGGATCCAGCTCGATGCACCGGGCCAGGAGCGGCTGCGGGCCATCAACGCGGACCTGGCCCGGCTGGGCACGGAGTTCGGCCAGCGGGTCAAGAAGGGGATGAAATCCGCGGCGCTGCTGGTGGAGGATGCCGCCGAACTCGCGGGCCTGCCGGCTGACGACGTCGCCAGTGCCGCTGAGGCAGCCCGCGCCGCCGGGCACGGGGGCAAGTACTTGGTCACGCTGATCCAGCCCGGCAATCAGCCTGCCTTGGCCTCGCTCGAGAACCGGGACGTCCGCCGTCGCCTGTTCGAGGCATCCGTGGGAAGGGGCAGTGGAGGCGGACACCTGGATGTCCTGGATCTCGCCAGGGACATGGCCGGGTTGCGGGCCGAAAAGGCCCAACTGCTGGGTTTCGCGAACTACGCCGAACTTGTGGCCGACCGACAGACGGCGCCGGATTTCGAGGCAGTGCAAACGATGCTGGGCCGGGTGGCGCCGGCGGCTGTCCGCAACGCCGACGCCGAGGCCGCGGCCCTTGCGGACGTCGCAGGGCATCCACTGGAAGCCTGGGATTGGGCCTACTATTCGGCAAAGGTGCGGCGCGAAAAATACGACGTTAATGAACAGGCACTGCGTCCGTACTTCGAGCTGGACCGGGTCATCACGGATGGAGTGTTCTTTGCCGCCACCGCGCTGTACGGGATCACTTTCCACGAGCGGCCCGACCTCAAGGCCTACCACCCGGATGTCCGGATCTGGGAAGTCCGGGATGGTGACGGAACCGGGCTGGGGCTCTTCCTCGGCGACTACTACTCGCGTGAATCCAAGCGCGGCGGAGCGTGGATGAACTCGCTCGTGGACCAGTCGGGGCTGCTGGGCACCCTGCCCGTGGTGACCAATACGCTCAACATTTCCAAGCCGCCGGCAGGCGAACCGACACTCCTCACCCTGGATGAGCTGCGGACCCTGTTCCACGAGTTCGGCCACGCGCTGCACGGCCTGTTTTCCAACGTCACCTACCCCCGGTTCTCCGGCACCTCCGTGCCGCGGGACTTCGTGGAGTACCCCTCGCAGGTCAACGAAATGTGGATCATGTGGCCGGAGGTGTTGTCCAACTATGCCCGGCACCACGTCACCGGCGAACCGCTGCCGCAGGACGTGGTGGACCGGCTGGAGGAATCCCGGCTCTGGGGCGAAGGGTTTGCCACCACCGAGTACCTGGGCGCGGCCCTCCTGGACCTGGCGTGGCACACGCTGGAACCGGGCAACGTTCCGGATGATGCGCTGGAGTTTGAGGCGAAGGCCCTGGCTGCGGCGGGGATCTCGCACCCACTGATCCCGCCCCGCTACCGGACGGGCTACTTCCAGCACATCTTCTCCGGCGCCGGATACGCGGCGGGCTACTACTCCTACATCTGGAGCGAGGTGCTGGATGCCGAAACGGTCGACTGGTTCACGGAAAACGGCGGCCTGGCCAGAACCAACGGCGAACGCTTCCGGCAGGAGCTGCTCAGCCGTGGCAACAGCCGGGACCCGCTGGAATCCTTTCGGATCCTGAGGGGCCGCGAAGCGCGCCTGGACCCGCTGCTGAAGCGCCGCGGCCTGGAATAGCCACTACTGCTTAAAAGAACGACGCCGGTCCCCACCAAAAGAGGTGAGGAACCGGCGTCGTCATTACCTAGGCGAGGAGGGAATTACCAGCCGCGTTCTGCGAGGCGGTGGGGCTGGGGGATTTCGTCGACGTTGATGCCCACCATGGCTTCGCCGAGCCCGCGGGAGGCCTTGGCGATGACGTCGGGGTCGTCGAAGAAGGTAGTGGCCTTCACAACGGCGGCGGCGCGCTGGGCGGGGTTGCCGGACTTGAAGATGCCGGAGCCGACGAACACGCCGTCGGCGCCGAGCTGCATCATCATGGCAGCGTCAGCGGGGGTGGCGATGCCGCCGGCGGTGAACAGGACAACGGGCAGCTTGCCGGCCGCGGCGACTTCCTTGACCAGTTCGTACGGGGCCTGCAGTTCCTTGGCGGCGACGTACAGCTCGTCCTCGGGCAGGGAGGACAGCCGGGCGATCTCCGAGCGGATCTTGCGCATGTGGCCGGTGGCGTTGGAGACGTCGCCGGTGCCGGCTTCGCCCTTGGAGCGGATCATGGCCGCGCCCTCGTTGATGCGGCGCAGGGCCTCACCGAGGTTGGTTGCACCGCAGACGAAGGGAACCTTGAAGTTCCACTTGTCGATGTGGTTGACGTAGTCGGCCGGGGTCAGGACCTCGGACTCGTCGATGTAGTCGACACCCAGGGACTGCAGGACCTGGGCCTCGACGAAGTGGCCGATGCGGGCCTTGGCCATCACCGGGATGGACACGGCGTCAATGATCTGGTCGATCATGTCGGGATCGGACATGCGGGACACGCCGCCCTGCGCGCGGATATCGGCCGGAACACGCTCCAGCGCCATGACTGCCACGGCACCGGCGTCTTCGGCGATGCGGGCCTGCTCGACGTTGACGACGTCCATGATGACGCCGCCCTTGAGCATCTCGGCCATGCCACGCTTCACGCGGCTGCTGCCCGTGACGCTGTTCGCGGACGAACCGGCCTCGTTGCTTACATCAGGTGTAGACACAAAAACCCCTATGGGTAGACAGATGATCTTCGCCGGGCATGCGGCGGCAGCTGCCGGAAGTGCACGCACGGGTTGCCGGGTCGCTTGACCGGGCACTTATATACTAGTCCCCCGCCGCACGGCAGGCTTAATCATGCTTAATCAGCGGGCGTCGGCTCCGCCAGGGCCTGCCGGCGCACGGACAGTACGCGCTGTACCACGGTGACGAGGCTCGCTGCCGCCAGGAGGACCAGGGTAGCCAGGAGCACCACAGCCGGTAGCCCGAGTCCGGTCAGGCCGGTAACCACCAGCACCGAAACCAGGCGTTCGGCCCGTTCTGCGATGCCGACGTTGGCGGTGAACCCCAGCGACTCTGCCTTGGCACGGGCGTATGAGACAACCATGCCCAGCACCAGGCACAGCAGGGCGCAGACGGCGATGGCCCCATTGTTGCCACCGGTGAAGAACCAGACGGACACCCCGGCAAAGAGGGCGCCGTCGGCGATGCGGTCAAGGGTGGAGTCGAGGAAGTTTCCCCAGCGGCTCTTGACGTCCTGCATCCTGGCCATGATGCCGTCCAGGACATCGGAAAAGATGAAGGCGGTGATGAAGACTGTCCCCCAGAAAAGCTGGCCCAGCGGGTAGAAAACCAGGGCTCCGGCGGCAACTCCTGCGGTTCCGAGAATGGTTACCGTGTCCGGGGACACGCCGATTTTCAGGAGCCAGCGGGCCAGCGGGGTGAACAGCGCGGTGAAGAAACCGCGGGCATGCCTATTCAGCATCCGACTCCCCGGGCCAGGCATCAGCCACTTGCTGCCGGACCTCGTCAAGGGTCTGGGTAATGGCTTTGGTCTGGGCGATGATGGGGAAGAAGTTCCCGTCCCCGCCCCAGCGCGGCACAATGTGCTGGTGCAGGTGCGCGGAGATTCCCGCACCCCCAACCACGCCCTGGTTCATGCCAAGGTTGAAGCCGCCGGGATTGGAGACTTTTCGGAGGACCCGCATGGCAGTCTGGGTGAGTTCGCTGAACTCCGCTGTTTCCTCGACAGTGAGGTCCGTGTAATCCGGGATGTGCCGGTAGGGGCAAACCAGCAGGTGGCCCGGGTTATAGGGGAACAGGTTCAGCACCACGTAGCAGGTCCGGCCGCGGTAGACAATCAGCGCCTCCTCGTCGGTGCGGGAGGGGCCGACACAGAACGGGCAGTCGTCCTCATTCTTGAACTGGTGCTGGCCGCCCTTAATGTAGGCCATGCGGTGCGGAGTCCACAGGCGCTGGAAGGCGTCCGGGACACCGGCGAGGGCAAAGTCGTCGGTAACGCCGGCATCGCCCGGATATCCTGCGCCTGTGTTCTCCTGCACTGTGCTGCTTCCGTTCGGCTAGCTGGTCCGGTTGCGGACGGCTTCGGTGATCCGCTTGACCGCTTCCGCGACGGGCACACCGTTGTCCTGGCTTCCGTCGCGGAAGCGGAACGACACAGCGCCCGCCTCGGCGTCGTCCCCGCCGGCGATGAGAACGAACGGGATCTTGTCCTTGCTGGCGGTGCGGATCTTCTTGGGGAAGCGGTCCGAGGTGGTGTCCACCTCGGCACGGATACCCGCCGCCTTGAGCTGGCCTACGACGTCGAACATGTAGTCGTTGAACGCCTCCGCCACGGGGATGCCCACGACCTGGACCGGGGCCAACCACGCGGGGAAGGCCCCGGCGTAGTGCTCGGTGAGGACGCCCATGAAGCGTTCCACCGATCCGAAAAGTGCACGGTGGATCATCACCGGGCGCTGGCGGCTGCCATCGGCGGCCTGGTACTCGAGTTCGAAGCGCTCGGGCAGGTTGAAGTCCAGCTGGATGGTGGACATCTGCCAGGTGCGGCCCAGGGCATCCTTGGCCTGCACGGAAATCTTGGGACCGTAGAAGGCGGCTCCGCCCGGATCGGGCACCAGCTCCAGCCCGGACTCCTGGGCCACCTCGGCGAGGGTGGCGGTGGCTTCCTCCCAGGTGGCGTCGTCGCCGACGTACTTCTCGGGGTCCTTGGTGGACAGCTCCAGGTAGAAGTCGTTAAGCCCGTAGTCCTTGAGCAGGTCCAGGACGAAGGTAAGGGTCTTGGTGAGCTCGTCCTTCATCTGCCCGCGGGTGCAGTAGATGTGGGCGTCGTCCTGTGTCATGCCCCGGACACGGGTGAGGCCGTGCACCACACCGGACTTCTCGTACCGGTACACCGAACCGAATTCGAACAGCCGCAGCGGCAGTTCGCGGTAGGACCGGCCACGGGAGCGGAAGATGAGGTTGTGCATGGGGCAGTTCATCGGCTTCAGGTAGTAGTCCTGGCCGGGCTTGCGGACGGTGCCGTCCTCGTTGAGTTCAGGGTCCACGTGCATCGGGGGGAACATGCCGTCCCTGTACCAGTCCAGGTGGCCCGAGACCTCGTACAGGTGTCCCTTGGTGATGTGCGGGGTGTAGACAAACTCGTAGCCGGCTTCGACGTGGCGCTGGCGCGAGTAATCCTCCATCTCCTTGCGGATGATCCCGCCCTTGGGGTGGAAGACGGGAAGGCCGGATCCCAGTTCGTCAGGGAAGGAGAACAGGTCCAGTTCGGAGCCGAGCTTGCGGTGGTCGCGGCGCTCGGCCTCGGCGATGCGCTCCTGGTACGCCTTCAGGGCGTCCTTGGTGGGCCACGCGGTGCCGTAGATGCGCTGGAGCTGCTGGTTCTTCTGGTTGCCCAGCCAGTAGGCCGATGACGAACGGGTCAGGGCAAAGGCGTTTGAGATGAGCTTGGTGTTGGGCAGGTGCGGGCCACGGCAGAGGTCGCACCACACCGTGGTGCCTTCCTTGCGCTCGACGTTGTCGTAGATGGTGATGTCGCCGGCGCCGACCTCGACGTTCACGCCCTCCCCGGCTTCGGCGGCCTCGTTCTTCTTGCCCAGGAGTTCGAGCTTGTAGCGCTCGTTCTTCATGGCTTCGCGGGCCTCTTCCTCGCTGACCACGCGGCGGACGAACTTCTGGTTCTGGTTGACGATTTTCAGCATCATCTTTTCGAGGGTCTTGAGATCCTCGGGGGTGAAAGGCTCGGCGACGTCGAAGTCGAAGTAGAAGCCGTCGGTGATGTAAGGGCCGATGCCGAGCTTGGCGTCGGGACGCAGCTGCTGCACTGCCTGCGCCATTACGTGGGCTGTGGAGTGGCGCAGGACGTTCAGGCCGTCGGGCGAATCAATGGTGACGCCCTCCACCTCGGCGCCTTCGGGCAGTTCCTGGTCAAGGTCCTTCAGCTCGCCGTTGACGCGGGCCACAACAACATCACGGCGCTCAAAGAAGAGTTCCGCACCGGTTGTCCCGGTAGTCACCTTGGTCTCTTCGCCATCGACGAGAAGGGTGATCTGCTGGGCATCTGACACGGGTGTCTCCTATTCAAAGTTAAGGCTTCATAGCTTGTGGCATACGGGGACCACAGCCAGCCACCGTCAATGCTATCGGTTCCGGTATGGGGCGACCAACGCGGCACACTGGGGCTGGGACAGAGCCCTCACCCGTTGAACCCGGTGATTGCCAGCGTCCTGGTGATGCCATCCAGCGGATGCGGCCCATCTTCGACGGCCTCATGGCCGGTCACAGGAGTGGGCTCTGTGGCGGATTCCGGGAAGGGCAGGCTCTCCGTACGGCTCAGGTCCCACGCCATGCTCGCGCTGATGCTGATGCCCCTGGGACCGGTCCTTCGGGTGGTTCCACGGATCAGCAGCAGGCGGGTACCAAACAAAAGCGGTCCGGCGCTTTCCTGTGCCTCGTGGAAGAACACCGAATCCACGCAGCCGGTGCCGTCGTCGATGCTGATGAACACCACCCGCCTTCCGCCGCGCATCGGCGGCGTTTGGGTGGCAACCCGAACCCCCGCCACCAGCACTTCGGTGCCGTTGCGCAGGCTGAGGAGCTTATCTGCCGTGGTGACCCCCAGCTTCTCCAGCAGGGGCCGGTGGCTGTCCATCAGGTGGGTACTGACATCCACCGCCATGAGATCAAGTTCCGCCCTGACATTTTCGACCAGGGTGGGGGCTGGAAGCCCAGGTTTGATATTCCGCAGTTCGATGTCGCCCAGGGGAAGGGACAGCTGCCCATCCAGGACCTCAATGCCTTTCTTTCCTGTCTTTGCTGTTTGGAGCTGCTGCAGATGGTGCACCAGGTCCGCGCGGTTGGCAGGGCCTCCGGCTTCCCGGTGCAGGGAATCAAAAGCCCCCAGTTGCGCAAGGCGCCTGATGCTGGGCTTGCTCAGCCGCGAGCGCGCCCGAAGGTCCGCCAGTGAGTCGTAAGGCTGGCCGGCGACGATCCTTTTCAGTTCTGCAGCAGACAGACCGTAGATTCCGTTCAGGCTGAGCCGGATTCCGAGCCGGCCGGCATCCGTGCCTGACGCGATCCGCTCCACGCGGTATTCTGCTTTGCTTCGGTTGATGTCCAGGGGAAGGATGGGAATACCCAGCCGGCGGGCTTCGGCCACCAGCAGCCGTTTGGGATACATGCCGGGGTCGTGCTCCCACAAGCCTGCGAGGAAAGCTTCGGGGTGGTGTGTCTTCAGCCAGGCGGACTGGTAGGTGGGGACGGCGAAGGCAGCACCGTGGGCCTTGCAAAAACCGAAACTGGCAAAAGACTTCAATGTCCCCCACACCTTGTCCACCACTTCAGGGGCGTACCCCTTGGCTTTGGCATGGCGCCGGAAGTACTCTTCCACCCTGGCTTCACCGGCCTCGTTGCTCAACGCCCTGCGGAATTCATCGGCTTTGGCCAGCCCGCACCCGGTCATGACATCCAGGGTCTTCAGGATCTGCTCGTGGAAAACCGTGACCCCATGGGTTTCCTGCAGCACTGGTTTGAGATCCGGGTGCGGGTAAACCTCGGGGGCGAACCCGTGCCGGTGTTCCAGGAAGGGCCGCACCATGTCCGATTTCATGGGCCCCGGGCGGAACAGTGAAATGTCGATGATGAGGTCGTTGAACTCCCGTGGCGCCATCTTGCCGATCAATTCACGCTGTCCGGGGGATTCGATCTGGAAGCAGCCGAGGGTGTGCGTGCTCCTGATCAGCTCATAGGTGGCTTCGTCGTCGAGGGGGACGGCGTTCAGGTCGATCCGGCCGTTGCCGGCAATGTAATCCGGCCCCGTACCAAAAGGTCCAATGGGGTGGTTCCCAGCCTCCACCACTTCTTCCTTTGAGGGGTGGATCCTGATGATTTCCCGGACGGCAAATGCCATGGCGCTTTGCATACGGACACCCAGGACATCGAGTTTGAGCATGCCCATGGGGTCCATGTCATGTTTGTCGAACTGGCTCATGGGCAGGCCAAGCCCGCTTGGCTGGACCGGTGTGCGGTCCAGCAGCGTGGCATCGCCCAGGATCACCCCACATGGGTGCATGGATATGTGGCGGGGCAGCCGGTCAAGGCGTTCGGTCAGGTCTACCAGCAGGTCAAGTTGCTGGTTTCCCTGCGCATCGGACTGCTCCACTCTTCCGGCAAATTCCCGCAGTTCGGGTTTTTCCTGCAGGGCTTCACGGAATTTCCGCGCTGAGAACCGCCACAGCTGCTTGGCAATCTCCCCCACCTCGCCATCGTCCATGCCCAGTGCCAGCCCGGCGTCGCGGACTGCACCACGGGCCCGGTATCCGTTCTGCATGCTCATGAGGGTTACGCGCTCGGAGCCGAAGCGCTCGAAGATCCTGTGGTAGACGTTGTGGCGTTCTGCACTTTCGACGTCGATGTCAATGTCCGGGAGGGTGGCGCGGTCGTTGGAGAGGAAGCGTTCAAAGATCAGGTCATGCTGGAGGGGGTTCACATGGCTGACGTCGATCAGGTAGTTGACCAGGCTTGATGCCCCCGATCCCCTGGCAGCCGCCCGGACTCCCATGTCCTGGATCATCCTGGAGACCTCCGCAACAGTGAGGAAATAGGCGGAGAAGCCCAGGTTCTGGATGATCCCCAGTTCATGGTCCAAACGGGCCATCATGTCCCGCTCCGCCGTACCGCCGATGCCCGGGAACCGCCTGCCGATTCCGGCATGGCAGCGCTGGAGGAGCTCCGTGTGGGGATCCTGGTTGATGCCGATGACGGCAGCTTCCGGCACCACTGGCTGTTTCCATCCCATATCAGTGGCGGGGTCGATCCGGCAGAGGTCGGCGAGCGCCTCGGTCTGCGCCATCAACTGCTTGAGGTCTGCGGCACCATAACCGGCGGCGGAGATGATTTCCTTACCAAGGCCCAGCATTTGATCCGCTGATTTCAGCCATCCCTGGCCCGTGGGTTGCAGGAGTGGCTCCCCTGCCAGTTCCGGGAGGGACTTCAAAGTCCGCGCGGAGTCAAGGACATCCGCGGTCGGTGCACCGTCGGCTGCGCAATACCGGACGGCGTTGGTGAGGACTGCCGGAACATGGTGTTCCTCCGCGAGCCGTAGCATGCGCACAGCGTGCGCCGTGCTGAAAGGACTGCCCGGCGCACTGAGTTGGGAGACGATCTCCGCCACCACAGTTCCGGCGGGCATTGCGTCGAGCCATTGCTTGAACAGGGTCCTGGGACGCAGGTAGCGCCTGCCTCCCATGGCCCGGCCGACGTCCGAGTCCGGGCCGATCAGCACCGTCAGCACCGGTTTGAGGGTGTGGGGGTCGAGGGTGCGGGAGGCCAGCTCGGCACGGGTCACCGCGGTGGGTACCGCTCCCCCGGCTTTCCCGGAGGTCCTCGCGTGCGCATCGGAAACCAGCCGGCACAAGGCGCGGTACCCGGCACCGTTGTTCTGCCCCCTGGCCAGCACCACCACCCTGCCTGCTACCTGGGTGCGGTGATCGCCGTCGTCGTCAAATACCGCCAGGTCCACGCCTACGATGGGGTCGATGCCCGCCGCCATACAGGCTTTGAGGTGCTTGATGGTGCCGTACAGGCCGTCCCGGTCGGTGCAGGCGAGGGCCGTGGCGCCATCGGCAGCGGCAGCCATGGCCAGTTCCTTCGGCCAGGAAACTCCGTAATGGGCGCTGAATGCCGTGGAAACGCGCAGGTGGGTAAAGCTCATGGTGTTCCGGGTCAGGCAGTCTTGGGGTGAAGGGCGTCATGGATCCGCACCAGCCGCCACCGGTTGCTGCGGAGATGGCGGGAAAGGTCAAGGGTCAGGACTTCTGCCCCGGGCGGTTCCTGTGCCGCGGCGGAACGGGCGGCACCCCGGGCGGGCAGCACCTGGACCCGCCAGATTTCGTGGTCCACCACTCCGGGCCCGCTGCCCAGGGGAGCCCTGCTGTCCTCAGCCCACCACTGCCGGCGTTCGTACCAGCGGACGGGTTCTGCGCAGACGGTATAGGACACACCTGCCCATACCAAGGATTCCGGCTCACCTGTGGGGGCACACGCCACGTCAACAGATTCGCTGAACATGCCCATGCGCACCTCCCGGACCTAACCCATCACAACGTGATTCGAACATGTATTCGAATAAATTCAGTCTACGCCGGGTTCTCACCAAAACATAGGCGGGGGTGGACGGGGCGTGCGGCAGGGAGCAGGATGTTGGCATGAGTACCGATGACGCACTCCTGAAGCAGGCCAGCATCAAGACACAGGACTCCACCCTGGTTGCCACGTTCGATATCGACGGCACCATTCCGGGCTCGGGCGCCTACGTGGTGGGTTTGATGGGAGCCTCGCCCGATTTTTCAGCGCAGCGCCGGCTGTGCATTGAGTTCATGAACGGGGAGGCCATAGCCTGCTACTCGTTCAACCGGGACCAGGGAATCGAGGAGGATTTCGATCTTTCCGGAGTGTCCCATTCGGAGAACAGCATCACCGGAAGCTTTCCCATGACGGCCTTGAATGGCCTCGGGAAGGGGCATGTCCTGTCAGCCTTCAGCGAGGCGGACGGGCGGGAGTTCCAGCACGGGGTGCCGGTGGAGGAAGCGCTTTAGCCTTCCTCAGCTGTTTTCTTTGTGGATCCGCAGTTCAAGTTCAATGAATGCGGAGATCATGGCCCGGTAGGTTGCTTCAACGATGTCCGGGTCGATGTCCTTTTTCTCCGCAGCGGACCGCACATGTTCAATAATCCGCTCTACGCGGCCGGGGGCACGCACTTCCGCGTCATCGCCCTTCAGCGTGCCGGCGATCCTGATCAGCCGCTCGCGGCGGGCGATCAGGGTAACGATCTGGTCATCGACTTCGTCAACGGCAACCCGGACCGCAGCGAGCTGTTCCCTGTCGGCGCGGGCATCCCGGTCGTTTCCTTGAATTGTCGCCATCATCTGACACTATCGAAGCATGGAGCCCAGAGTCGACTTTATTTCCCTCGGTGTTCGCAGCGTCGAGGAGTCCCGTGCTTTCTACGTTGACGGCCTCGGCTGGCCGGTCCACCGCGAAGTCGCCGGGGAAGTGGTGTTCATCCAGGTGAACCACGGGCTGGTGCTTTCGCTCTGGGATGCCCGCCAGATGCAGGCCGAAGCCGTGACCGGCCGCCCGGACGGGATCCCCTGCATTACCCTGAGCCACAACCTGGGAAGCCCCGAAGAGGTGGACAGCGTCATGGAACAGGCCGCGGCCGCTGGTGCCGCCATTATTGCCGAGCCCGTCACCAAGGCCTGGGGCGGCTATACCGGGTACTTTGCCGATCCCGACGGTTTTCGCTGGGAAGTGGCATACAACCCCACCTGGACGGTGGACGACGCCGGTACGGTCACCGTTTGAGGGCAGTACACCCTGCGCCGGGCTGCTAGAAGAGAGCTTCCACCGGGCGGATGAGTTCCGGGCCGTTGTTCCGGACGTTGCCCACGTCCTTGCCTACGGATTCCACGCGCCAGTCCGCAGCGGCGTCCTTGACCCCTGACCGCACCAGGTCAACCAGCGCGGCGGCATCATCCGCCTGCGGGTCCAGCCAGGCTTCCATGGTGGACTTATCCATGGGCAGCGGCACCCTGTCGTGGAGTTCGGTCAGCTTCCCGAAAATGGTGGATTCCGCCCCGGGCGGAGGGGTGTCCGCCGTCAGGATCGAGGTGGACAGCAGCCAGCGGCCCGGCTCCCCCTCCGGTACGGACGGGTCCTTCCACCACTCATACAGGCCGGCGAAGGCCAGGCCACGGTCCCCACCGGGATGCACGTAGTACGGCTGCTTCGACTTCCCCGGGCCTTGCTTCCATTCGTAGTAGCCATCTGCCGGGACGGCACAGCGGCGGGACTGCACAGCCTTGCGGAAGGCAGGCTTCTCCAGCACCGATTCACTCCTGGCGTTGATCATGCGTGAGCCGATGCCTGGATCCTTGGCCCAGGACGGAACCAGGCCCCAGCGCGCCACATGCAGCTGGCGCACCTGGCGCGGCGCGGCACTGTCATCCACCAGCCGCTCCAGCACGATCGGGACGGCATCGGTGGGTGCAACATTCCACGACGGCGGGATGCTCACCTCGTCCTCGAGTTCGGCGTCGAACTCGGCCAGGAGGTCCCCCACGGCGCGTGCCATTACGTAGCGTCCACACATGGCACCAGCTTGCCACCGCGCGCCACAAACTGTCATCCGGGAACGGCAGCAGCCGCTCGACACCCGGGAATACCGGCCGCCGCGCTACGGTTGACAGTAAGGAAACCTTTTCAAGCGACACTTAGGAGATCCCTGTGGACTTCACTCCCGAATCCGGCACCATCACCATGTTTTCCACCACGTGGTGCGGCTACTGCAACCGGCTCAAGAAGCAGCTGGACGCCCAGGGGATCGGCTACACCGAAATCAACATCGAAGAGGTGGACGGCACTGCCGAACTCGTGGAGCAGCTGAACGGCGGCAACCGCACCGTCCCCACGGTCCTCTTCCCGGACGGCAGCGCGGCCACCAACCCGTCCGCCGCCGAGGTCAAGAGCCGCCTGGCCGCCTGACCGGCCGCCGCGCACCAATTGATGCGGGTCATGCCCCCAGGCTGCTGAAGGAAGCAGTTTCCAGGGTGGCATGGCCCGCATACGTTTCCAGGAGGGCCTGCTCAACGGCGGCCACGTCCAAACCCGGCACCAGGTCATTGGCGGCGCCGGCGGTGGCAGGATCCCAGTCCAGGCCCAGCGCCGCGTAGCTGTCGGTAAGGACCTTGCGGATCGGGGCGGAGTCCTCCACCACGATCACCGAGCTGAAGAGCCATGCACCCGAGACCACCCGTTGGGCGGTGCCCACCAGTTTTATCCTGCGGGAACTGTCCATGGCATCGGTTCCGTGGACGCTGAACTCGCCGGGACAGTACTCGCCGGGGATCTCCCCCACCGCCGCCTGCACGCCTACGTTCTGCAGCGCCTCCGCAAACAGCCCTCCGAAGTACCCGAACCGGGCCTTGGATCCGGCGACGGCGTCCGCGTCCGGCTCAATGTGGTCCACCACCAGGGTGCCCTGGTGGTAGGCGGCCGCGCGTCCGCCGGCCCTCCGGACCAGGGGTTCGAACCCATCATCGCGGCAGGCCTGGGCGGCGGCCTCGAATCCCGGCAGCCGGGTGTCCCGCTGCCCGAACGCCACCGTGGGCGCGGGCCGGTACAGCCGCAGGGTGGGGCCCAAACCGCCGCTTCGTGCCCTCGCCAGCAGCTCCAGCCCGAATTCGAGGTCACGGCCAGCGCCGAGCGACACATCCTGCCGCACCACGGTAAGCGCGCTGGATCCGGTACCGGTGTGGTGCATAGTGCGGGGCTCCCAGGCATTCAGCGTCGACAGCTACGGTGGCGACGGGTTCAACGCCTGCCAATGGGCAGGCCACCCCTAGGTTACGCCCGACGGCGGCGGCGGCCTTAACGCCCCCGGCGCCCCACCCACAGGGCGTGAAGCAGCGGAACGGCCGATGCGGTCATCAGCACATTCCCCAGGGCAAGGTCGTCGGGCCGGACCACTGCCCCGGCGAGCAGCAGGGCTCCGAAGACCAGGGCGGACGCCGCGCGGCGCACAGCCCTGTCCAGCCGGGCAGCCTGGCGTTCCAGGCGTGGTACGGCTACCTGCAGCGATCCCTCCTCCAGCCGTCCTGCCAGGGCGTCCAGCCGGCCGGGGAGGCGGAAGGCAACAGCGGCGGCGTCGATGGCCTGCCGGGCCGCGTCCTGCACCAGGTTGCCCCGCTCGTTCCGCAGCAGCCGGGCGGCGTACGGCTCCACCGAGTCCCAGAGGTTGAAACGCTCGTCCAACGCACTGCACACTCCGGAGGTGAGGGACATGGCCCGGATGATGAGGAGGAAGTTCTCCGGCAGCTGGAACGGCAACGAGCGGACCACGTCACCGAACTCCACCGCAAAGTCACGGAACTCGCGCGGGTCCACTTCCCGGAGTTCGGCGAAGCCCATGCCGCCAAAACGGGCAAAGAGCTGCGTCATGGCGCGCTCCAGTCCAACGCTGTCCGCGGACGGCATCAGGACGCCCACATCATTGATGGCCCCCACCAGGCCCTTCCCGTCCCGGGCTGCGGCCGCGATCAGCAGCTTCCGGAGCCCGCTGCGCGTGGAAGGGGTCACCTCGCCCATCATGCCGAAGTCGATGAACGTCAGCTTCCAGGGCAGTTCCCCGTCCCCTGGCGGGACCGGGGTGACAAAGATGTTCCCTGGATGCGGGTCGGCGTGGAAGAAGCCGTTGGTGAACAGCTGGTCGAACATGATGGACGCGAACACCGGCGCCACGGTTGCGGGATCGATCCCTGCGGCACGGAGGGACTGGACGTCCGTGATCTTGATGGCCGTGACGTCTTCCAGGGTAAGCACCCGGCGGGTGGTCCGCTCCCAGACCACGCCCGGAACCTCCACCCGGCCATCACCGGCGAAGTCCGCGGCAAAGCGCTCGGCATTGACGGCTTCGTGCAGGTAGTCGATTTCCAGCAGGCTGGTCTGGGCGAACTCCTCCACCAGCGCCGGCATGTCCGCCCGTCGGGAAACGAGCCGGATGTGGCTGAGCCAACCGGCGACCCTGCGCAGGGCGGCGAGGTCGACGTCGACGATCGCGCCGATGCCCGGCCGCTGCACCTTCAGGACCACGGCATCGAGGCCGGTGTCCCCGGCATCGAGGGTATCCAGGCGTGCCCGGTGCGCCTGGCCCAGGGAGGCCGCCGCGATGGGGGCGGGATCGACGGACGCGAAGACCCTCTCCAGCGGCGTCCCCAGTTCCTGGGCTGCGAGGGCGGAGATGGCCGGGAAGGCCACCGGGGGAACCTCGTCCTGCAGCCCCTCCAGCTCTTTAGTGATTTCCGGCGGCAGGACATCAAGCCGGGAGGACAGGAACTGGCCCACCTTGATCATGAGTCCCCCAAGTTCCACGGCCAGGTCGTGGAACCGCTGGGCGAAGCGCCGCATCCGCCGTGAACGGCTCCGCGCGGCCATCCAGCCGAGCCCCACCCGCGGCAGGAACAGCTCGAACCACCAGGTGGAGGCAAGGTTCCACGCTGCGAAGCGCAGGATCCTCCGGTAGCGCCCGCGGTGCTCCCGCAGGGGTGGCGGAGGGTTGGCCCCCGCCTGGACCGTGGACGCCACCCGGTTCAGTCCTGGGCGAGGATGGCGTACAGGCGGCGGCGGGCCTCATCCAGCACCGCAACGGCCTGGTGCACCTGGTCCTGGGTCCCCGTACGGCCCACCTGCGCCGCGGCCTGGGCCAGTTCGATCCCGGCCTTGGGGAGGGAAGCGACGCCGCCGGACACGGGGCCGGCCGGATCCCAGGGCGCCGAGCCATGGTGGGCCGCCGCTTCCTCCCGGCCCGCTTCGGTCAGCGAATAGATTTTGCGGCCGTTCGATTCCTCGGCACTGATCGAACCTTCGTCCGCCAGCAGCTGCAGCGTCGGGTAGACCGAACCTGCGCTCGGCTTCCAGCTGCCGCCGCTGCGCTCCTCGATCTCCCGGATGATCTGGTAACCGTGCATGGGCTGCTCGGCGAGCAGTGCCAGGACCGCCGCCCGCACTTCGCCTTTTCCGGCCCGGGTACCGGCCCGCTTCTCAAACCGGGAACGCAGCTCCTCGACGGCCTGCCACATGCCGTCGAGGTTGTTCCCGCCAAATCCGCCTGCAGGGTGTGAAGCACGCATGTTGAACTCCTTTGCCAATCGCGAACGATATACAACGATACTCAGCGATATATGGCCGCGCCATAGCCGGGAAGGGTCAGGATTTGCGCAGCGTCAGGATCTGTTCGGCCCGGCCGAACGGGCCCTGCAGGTCGTGGAGCACGGTGGATGTCAGCCCGATCCCGTCGCTGCCGAAGGAAACGGCGTTGTCCAGTCCCAGCCATTCCCCCTGGGGGCGGCGGTACATGTGGATCTGCAGGTCCAGGTTGGGGAACGCGTAACTGCCCTTTCCCGGCGGAACCCGGGCGGCAATGCCGTTGGCTGTATCGACCAGGCCCGTGAGCCGGGCAAGGTCGCCGCTGTCGGCGGCGCTGGTCAGCGGGTGGTCGGTGCGGAGCCACACTTTGCCGGCTCCGGGGCGGTGGCCCTCGGCCACCCTCATTTCGAGGGAGCGGATGTAGCCGCCGGGCCAGACGGCCGCGCCGTCGTACGGCTTGCATTCGTCCGGGCCGGGGATGGCGGCGTCCTCGACGGCCGCAACGCCGGCGGTATCACTGGTCAGCATGCGCCACCCCGTGGCGCGGATGGCGGTGCGCCCGCCGGCCACCAGTTCCGCCTGCACCAGTTCGATGGTTTTGCCGGGACGCAGCGTGGTGGTGTCAATCCGGAACTCCCCGCCGGGAATCAGCCCGAGGATCTCATAGCTGATGCGGGCCATCCGCATGTCGTCCCGCGGTTGGTGCCGTTCAAGCACGTCCGCCATGAGGCCCGATGCCGGCGCCATGTGCTGTTCGTGGGCGTTCCAGGCGCCCTGGGCATGGATGGTGGACCGGAACCGGGCGCCGCCCAGGTCCTGGTAGTAGAAATTGCCTTCGGCGAGTTCAGGCAGGTCTGCGGTCAAGGCTGGCCCCTTACGGAAATTCAGTGAATTGCCACTAACTCTATCTCCCGGGGACATGGCGCGGCACGGCCGCGCAGGCGGCGAAATGTTGGAGGGTGCAGGGAGCAATCGGACTAGAGTAAGGAACTGGTCCTGTCAGCAACCCTCAAAAGAGGTGTTTCATGCGCGTCATCAGCTACAACCTCCGCAAGCACAAGGCCAGCGGCGAGCTCCTCGCCCTGGCCCGGAACCATGACATCGATGCGCTGTGCCTCCAGGAAGTGGATGCCAGCGACCTCCCGGAAACCCTTGGGCCCCTGCACCTGGCGGATGCCACGAAGGGCAACCGGCTGGGGCTGGCCATCTACTACCGCACCAGCCGCTTCACCGCCCTGGACACGCAGTCCTTCGCGTTGAAGAAATCGATGCATGACAGGGTGCTGGCGCCGGCACACGAGCGGCTGATCGGCACCCGGGTGATGGACACCGAAACACAGCATGAACTGGTGATCGGCTCCTTCCATGCTGCCCCGTTGACGGCGTCGAACTCATTGCGGCGGAAGCAGATCCACGCCGCCCATGCGGAACTGCTGAGCATGGGAAGGGGCCTGATGACCCTGATGGTGGGTGACTTCAACTACCCGTTCTTCACCAAGAACCTGGACATGCACATGAAGAACTCCGGCTACGCCCTCTCCCTGAGCAACCGGCGGACCTACACCCGGTACAAGGTGTTCAAGGGCCATTTTGACTTCGCTACGTCGCTGGGCCTGGACATCGCCAGCGTGGAAACGCTGCCGCGCGGAAATTCCGACCACCTGCCCATCCTGGTCACCGCGGAGTACGGCGAGGGGTACTAGCCCCGGCTCCAGGCACGGGCCGCGCCGGCCTACCAGCGTCCGCCTGCCCAGGGTTCGTCGGCGTCCAGCCGCGCCAGCAGCTCCGGCCACGCCGCGGCGAAACCGGGGTGCAGGTCCAGTGCCCCCACCTCCGCCACCGGGATCCAGAGCAGCGCGATGCTTTCGGGGTCGCTGATCACCGGTTCAAAGGATTCCCGCACCCGCACCACCACCGTGGTGTAGGACCAGTAACCATGGTCCAGCACGGAAGTGAACAGCACCTCCACGCTCTCCGACGGGACGGCAGCTTCCTCGTAGGCCTCCCGGAGGGCACCGTCAACCGGCTCTTCGCCCTGGTGCAGGGCCCCGCCGGGCAGGCCCCAGGTTCCGCCGTTGTGGCTCCAAACCGCGCGGTGCTGCAGCAGGACTCCCCTGCCGGGATCCCAGGCCAGGACCCCGGCCGCTCCGAACCTGCCCCAGAACCGGCCGCGGTCCCCTTCCACCCAGGCATCGCCCGGGTCACGGGGGCCGGTCCGCGGCGGCGGAGTGGCGGACAGGCTGGAGGGCGGGAAATGATCCATTGCCCCAGTTTGACAGGTGAAGCGGCGGGACGTCAGGTGCCCTGCCCGTGGTCGACGGCGAAATCACCGCCGGGATACATGACTGTTTCGTGGCCGTCGTCGAAGCGGACGAGGTACGGCGGGTGCCCGCCCTCGCCACGCACCTCGAGGATCACACCGTGCCGGTCCGCGGATCCCACATTCCTGCCACGCACGACGATCCGGTCGCCTTGGGCTGCCTCCATGGCAATCACCTCCACGGCCCAAGGGTACGACCCGCAGGCGCACCGGAACAGGGCCGCATGGCAGGATTTCCGGTATGCCACTGAACCTCGTCCTGCTCGCTGACACCCATGTGCCAAAACGCGCCAAAGACCTGCCGGAACAGGTATGGGCCGCCGTCGAAAATGCCGACGTGGTGTTCCACGCGGGCGACTGGGTGGAGGCGGAGTTGCTCGACGAGTTCGAGCAACGGAGCAGGCGCCTGCTGGGCGTTTACGGCAACAATGACGGCCCCGACCTTCGCCGCCGGTTGCCCGGGCGCACCACCGCAGTCCTGGACGGGGTGCGTTTTGCGATGGTCCACGAGACCGGCCAGGCAAAGGGCCGCGAACTGCGGTGCGAGGCACTGTATCCGGACACGGACGTCCTGGTGTTCGGGCACAGCCACATTCCGTGGGATACGGTCTCGCCCGGCGGGCTCCGGCTGCTGAATCCCGGCTCGCCCACGGATCGGCGCCGCCAGCCGGCCTGCACCTACATGGAGGCCGTGGTGGACGGCGGCCGCCTGGCGGAGGTCAGGCTGGTGGAGGTCCAGCGCGGCTGACCGCGGCGCCGCTTGGCAGGGAGGGAGCTTTTGCCTAGGCTGGGAACCGTAAGCATGCTTAGCTTCTCGCTGCTGCCTGCGCAGCATTGCTGCTTCACGATCCCGGGCGACGAACCAGCCCGTGTCCCGCACGAACAGGAGTACCACCATGACCGACCAGTACACCTTCCGTAATCCCGTGACTGCCTACGAAAAGATCTCCCCGCCCAAGCAGCACCAGCCGGAGCCGGGACTTGATGCGGAACTGGCGCCCAAGGCCGACCTCGGCGAAGAAACCTACCGGGGCACCGGCCGCCTCGACGGCCGCCGGGCCATTGTGACCGGCGCGGACTCAGGCATCGGGGCAGCAACGGCGATCGCCTTTGCCAGGGAGGGTGCCGACGTCGTCCTTTCCTACCTGCCGCAGGAAGAGGAGGACGCCGCGCGCATTGCCGGAATCATTGAGGCTGCCGGCCGCAAGGCCGTCAAGGTACCGGGGGACCTCAAGGACTCGGCCGCCTGCCGGGAACTGGTGGACACGGCGGTGGCCGTGCTGGGCGGGGTTGACATCCTGGTCAACAACGCCGGAAAGCAGGTTGCGCAGGAGGACCTGGAAGACATCAGCGATGAGCAATTCGACCACACCCTGAAAACCAACGTCTATGCCATGTTCTGGGTGACCAAGGCCGCGGTACCGCATATGCCGGCGGGCTCAACGATCATCAACACTACGTCCATCCAGGCCTACAACCCCTCGCCGACCCTTGTGGACTACGCCACCACGAAGGCCAGCATCAACAACTTCACCAAGGGCCTGGCCCAGCAGCTGGCCCCCAAGGGCATCCGGGTGAACGCCGTGGCGCCGGGCCCGATCTGGACCCCATTGCAGGTCAGCAGCGGCCAGCCCAAGGAGGAACTCCCGGAATTCGGCCAGTCCACTCCCCTGGGCCGGGCGGGCCAGCCTGCTGAACTTGCCCCCGCCTACGTGTTCCTTGCCTCGCCCGAATCCAGCTATGTGGTGGGCGAAACGCTCAACGTCAACGGCGGCAGCCCGACGCCGTAGCGACCCGGCCGCCTGGGCGGTGCGGCGCGTCCAGGCTGCCGCACCGCCTCCTCCGTGATCAGTCCGCCGCGTCCAGGCCGGCCAGGAGTTCGTCGGTAGCCGGGTCCGGTTCGCCATTGAAGAACTGGGCCAGGACGCTCTTGAACACTGTTTCTCCGGGCGCCGCCCGGAGGAACAGCGTCATGCAGGAGCGGAGCTTTTTGGCATCGACGCCACCGAAAATGTCTTCGGCGGACTGGTCGGCGTGGTTTGCCAGGACCAGTGAACACTCCAGGAGCCGTGGGCCCAGCAGCTCGTGGTCCAGGTACGCGCGAGCCTCAGCAAGGGACGAAATGGCGTACCTGCGGGATGTGGCGCTCTGTCCCAGCCCGGCAAGCTGGGGGAAGACAAACCACATCCAGTGGCCCGACTTCCGGCCCACCTGCAGCTCGCCCAGTGCCTGCTCATAGGTTCCGCCGGTGTTTTGGGCGGCAACAAAACGCTCAAGGTCAAACGGTTCATTCATATGGATCTCCTTGGTACGTTTCACATGGACAAGTATTTTTCAAGGGCGGCGGCTGCCGCCCGGAGCCCGGGGTCCGGATCTTCCCGCCACCGCGCCAGGACAACGCCGGCCCGCTGCCGTTCACGCCCGCCCAGCCCCGCAAGCAGCGGGACCAGGACATCGGAGAGCAGGGGCGCCGCCAGGTCCCCTGCCCGGGCGGAACGGAGGAACCCTTCCAGCCGGGTCAGGTCGGAATGCCGGAGCAGCCGCACCCGCGACTGCAGCAGCACCACGGCGGCCAGGCGGCGCTCGAACACCGGCCGCGAACCGGGCCGCGGCTGTCCCCACAATACGGAGGCCAGCATGACCGTGCCGTCATGGTCCAGGTCCTTGAATTTCCGCAGCGCGTCACGGACCGTCCCCCGGACGGCCCCCACCGACGATCCATACGAGGCCAGCTGCCCGCCCAGCCGGCTCCCGACGTCGTCGGCCCGGTACCAGGAGCCCTCATTCTGCAGCGTCCGGTCGACGAACTCCGCAGCCGCCGACACCACCTCCGGGGCCTCCGTCATCGCCCGCGGCCGGACGAGGCGTGCAGGATGCAGAACGGCGTCCATGGCCGGGCTTCCAGGCGGCCCTCGGCAATAGGCTCCCCGCACACCGCGCAGGTTCCGTAGGTTCCCGCGGACAGTCGGTCAAGGGCCGCTTCAATCTGCCCAAGGCCGGCCGAGCTTTGTTTCAGGAGCGCTGAAGCCTGCGAAAGTTCGAAGGCAATGGTGGCACCTTCGGGATCGTGCTCGTCATCCACATTGGAGTCCTGGCGCGCCGAATTTGCGGCCTCGATATCCGCCCGCAGCGCCGGCAGCAGTGCCACGCGCCGGGCCCGCTCCTCTTCGAGCAGCGCGCGGAACCGTTCGAAATCAGGCATGGGGACAGCCTAACGCGTCAATCAGTACCAGTTCAGGGCGGCGGAGTGGTTCCAGGCCGCGCACGGGGAACCATACCGGTCCTTGATGTAGCCAAGGCCCCAGTCGACCTGCGTGCGGTAGCTGGTGAGCCAGTCGCTGCCGGCACTGGCGTACTTGCCCGGCGGCAGCGCCTGGGCTATTCCATAGGCACCGGAGTAGGCGTTGGTGGCCGTGGTCAGCCAGCTGGACTCCTTGGTCCACAGCTGGGCAAGGCACAGGAACTGGTCCTGGCCCCACCCGAAGGCGGCCAGGCGCCCCGATGCATAGCTTTTCGCTCCGGCCGGATCGTTCACCGCACCGCCGGGAACGGAAGGAACGACGACGACGGGCGGAGCCGGCGGGGCCGGCGCCTCCGGGGCGGCCGGCCCGGGATCGACAGCGGGAGGAGGGGCCGGAACGGGTTGGACACCGCCTGGCTGGACGGGACCTGCCGGGGCCGGGTTTGCCGCGGGCGCGGGTGCCTTCGGCTGCTGCGCCGCCGCGGCGGAGGCCCTGGCCGCGGCCTCCGCCTGCTGCCGGGCCTGCTCCTGCGCGGCGGCGCGCTTGGCCGCCTGGGCCGCCTCGTAGGCAGCCTGCGCCGCCTGGCCCTGGCGGTACTCACCCTCAAGGGCCGCCGTCGTGCCTTTCAGGGCTGCGAGCTGGGCTGTCAGCTCGCCGCCATGCCGCTGTTCCTCCGCCACCTGCCGGGCCAGCGAATCCTGGGCCGCGCGGGCGGACTCCAGCGTTGCCTTCGCCTCCGCGGCAAGCCGCTCCCGCTCGCTCCTGGCAACCTTCTCCTGGTCGGCAAGGGCGGCGGCTGCCTGTTCAGCGGCCGCCGCCTTGGTGACCAGGGCCGCAGTCTTGTCCCCCACGAGCTTGACCAGGTTGAGCCCCTGGACGCTGTTGGTTCCCAGGGCATCCAGCGCCACGAAGAACCCCGTGTTGGTTCCGCCGGTTTTGTAGGACTCGACAGCCAGGGCGCCGAGGTCTTTCCGGTAACGTGCCAACTCCTGGTTGGCGTGGGCGGACCGGGCGGAAAGGGTCTCGAGGCGGGAAGAAGCTGCCTGGAGCCCGGCGTCGGCGGCAGCGTACCCTGCCGCCGAGCGCACGGCGGCTTCCCCTGCCGCCTCAGACTCGGCTTCGAGGCGGGACAGCAGTCCGTTGATGATGGTGATCTCCCCCGCCTTCGAAGCTTCCGAGGACTGGGCCGCCTGCACGTCTGCCCACGAAGGATACCCGCCGGTTGGGGGCGGGTCGTCGGCAGTGGCCGGAAGGACAACGGTGGCGGCCAGGGCAACAGCCGCCAGGCCCCCCAGCACGGGGAACCTGGCGGTGGTCACGAACAGGGGCATAGTCCCGAAGCTTACCGGCGGATTGGAGGGGCACGCAGGAAGCCGTCTCCACATTGTTACTTGGACGGCAGCCACCGCCATCAGTCGAGGTCAGGCGGGAAGCAGGCTTATCGTCCACACGTTTGCGCAATTCGAGAGGGCAGCCTCGTATGTTACCTAAATGTGACAATCGCCGTGCCCATGGGTTAGGGTCGTCAGGTGTCCCTCTCAGACGGGACATTCCCGTCAGTATGCCGAGCCCTGCCGCTGACCATGGGATCCAACCGCTCCAGTTGGCAGGGACGGGGGAACCAAGTTTCCACGGCCACATGTGGCCTAGGGGTTAAGTCGGCAGCGCCTCCCTCCATCGCGGGGCCGCTCCCGGCCGGGTATCTCCAGCCCGAACCCGACAGCTCACCCCGCAGGCATGGGAGAGGCGATCAACCGTGTCAAAAAATTCCATTTCAGCCCGCCACCGCGCGACTCCGGCCCGCTCCATTGTGCTCGAGGGCCTCGCCGTAACAGCCAAGTCGCAGGCCCGCTCCCTGGGCCGCCCGGCGCTCGCTGTGGCAGCAGCGTCCGGCATTGCGTTCGGCGTGGGCGCCCCGGCCCACGCTGGCGTAACCGCACCGGACACCACTGAGCAGACCAGTGTGCAGGCCACCGCCGCAGCACCGGCCGCAGCCCCTGCCGCAGCAGCAGGGAACGTCCACACCGTGGTTTCCGGCGACACCCTCGGCGCCATCGCCGCGGCGTACGGCGTCAACCTCAATGACGTCCTGTCCGCCAACGGCCTGGGCCTGTCCTCGGTCATTTACCCGGGCGACCAGATCCAGATTCCCGGCGCCGGTTACACCGCAGCGCCGGCACCGGCCCCGGCTGCAGCACCCGTGCAGGCGGCAGCCGCCACCGCACCGGCCAACACCGGCATGAACATGTCCTACGCCTCGGCAACGCCTGTGGCTTCCACCACGGGCACGGGCACCGGCGCGGCGATCCTCGCCTCGGCCTACAGCCAGCTGGGCGTCCAGCAGGACTGCACCGCGATGGTTGAGAAGGCACTGCGCTCCGTCGGCAAGTCCGTAGGCGACCTGGCCCCCACCCAGTTCTTCCAGTATGGCACGGTGGTGGGCTCTCCCGCCCCCGGTGACCTGATCATCACCTCCGGCCACGTGGGCGTTTACGCAGGCAACGGCCAGGTTGTCAGCGGCGGCGTCAACGGCTTCGACACGCAGGTGCACTCCATCAGCTGGCTCGGCGGGTACTCCGCAGTGCGCGTAGCCTAGTCCCTGCCGGTCGGGCCCGCATGGCGGTGCCGACTGTGAAGGAGGGTGGCAGCCGGGAAACCGGCTGCCACCCTCCTGTCTTTAACGCACCCGCCGCGCCGCCGCGGTCAGGTCCCGCAGAACGTCATGTAGCTGCCGAAGTCCTCCGGCGGTCCCTGCATATAGCGTTCCAGGCCGGGCCGTTCAGTGAAGGGGTGGCTGACAGCTGCCAGCAGCTGCTGCAGCGGAGCCCGGTCCCCTCCGGTGGCTGCGGACAGCGCCTCCTCCACAAGGTGGTTCCGGGGAATGTACGCAGGATTCACGCTGTCCATCAGCTGAGCGTCCGGCTGGAGATCCTGCCACCGCACCAGCCAGGAATCAAGGGCGGCAAGGTCAAGGACCATGCCGCGCACGGGGCGGCGGTCCCCTCGGGCGGCTTTACCCAGGTTGCGGAAGAACAGGGTGTAGTCCACGGGTCCGTCCTTCAGCATGTCGAGGACATCATCCACCAAGGCCCCGGCGGCGCCGCTTTCATCGACGCCGTCCAGACCCAGCTTGGCCGCCATCCCCCGGGTCCATGCCTTGCTGTACTGGCCCCGGAAACCGCCCAGGACCTCCACCGCCGGGGCCACGGCTTTCTCCTGGTCCTGGTCAATCAGCGGGAGCACGGCCTCGGCGAGCCGGGCCAGGTTCCATTCGGCCAGGACCGGCTGGTTGGCGTAGGCGTAGCGTCCACCGACGTCGATGGAGCTGTAGACGGCGGCTGGGTTGAAGGCGTCCATAAATGCGCAGGGCCCGTAGTCGATGGTCTCCCCCGAGATGGTCATGTTGTCCGTGTTCATGACCCCGTGCACGAAGCCAATGAGCATCCACCGGGCGACGAGCTCTGCCTGGGCGGAGACAACTGCCGCGAACAGCGCAAGGTAGGGGTTTGCGGCATGGGCCGCCTGCGGGTAGTGCCTGCCGATGGCGTGGTCCGCCAGCCGCTTCAGGAGGTCCATATTTTCGGTTGCGCGCGCGTACTGGAAGCTGCCAACGCGCAGGTGGCTGCCCGCAACCCGTGCCAGGACGGCGCCGGGCAGCATGTCATCGCGCCGAACCTGCCGCCCGGTGGCCACAACGGCGAGCGAACGGGTGGTGGGAACGTGCAGTGCGTGCATGGCCTCACTGACAATGTATTCACGCAGCATTGGCCCGACGACGGCGCGGCCATCCCCGGCGCGCGCGAATGGCGTCCGCCCCGAGCCTTTGAGGTGGACGTCCACGAGGCGGCCGCTCCGGTCAATGACCTCGCCCAGCAGCAGCGCCCGTCCGTCACCGAGCAGGGGCGAGTACCCGCCGAACTGGTGCCCGGCATACGCCTGTGCCACAGGTGTGGCACCTGCTGGAACGTGGTTTCCCACCAAGAGCCGCACCCCCTCGGGGCTGCGCAGGTACTCCGGGTCAAGGCCCAGGTCCGCTGCCAGTTGGTCGTTCAGGACGAGGAGCTCCGGGCTGGGCGCTTCCTCGGCCCGCCAGGGCACGGCGAGTTCCGCCAGTTCCCGGGCGAATCGGCCATCGAACGTGACCGTGGATTCAGCTGCTGCCGTCATGGTTTAACCCTATCCCCGCAGTTGGACCGGCACCCTCCCGCGCCGGCTGCCGCCGCCGCGGAACGGGGATGCGGTCAAGGTCCTTGGCCGCGATCACGGTAACCCCCGGGGCCCGCGCCTGCGCTTGTCCTGCAAGCAGGGAGACGTCGTCACCGTACCGTGCGGAGAAGTGGGTGAGCACCAGGGTGCGCGCCCGGGCGGACGCTGCCAGCTCCCCCGCTTGCCCCGCAGTGAGGTGAAGGTACCGCTGAGCCAGGGTACCGTCGTCGTCACTGAACGTTGACTCGGTGACCAGCATGTCTGCCCCGTCCGCCAGCTCTTCTGCGCCGGGACACGGCGCCGTATCCATGATGAAGGCGAAGCGCTGGCCCGGCCTCGGACTGCTCATCTCTTCCAGCCTGACTGCCCCCAGTGCGCCATCGCGCTGGAGCCGGCCCACGTCCGGGCCGGAGATGTCTGCCCCCTGGAGCCGCTCCGGCAACAGGGTTCGTCCGTCAGCTTCCCGGAGCAGGTAGCCGTAGGTCTCGATGCGGTGCTTCAGGGGCCGGACCTCCAGGCCTTCCGCCACGGGCCCGGGGCCCGAATGCGGATGGAGCCGAAGGTCGATGCCGGGTGAACTGACTGACACCAGCGCCCGAACCACCGGGTCGCCGGAGGCCGGGTAGTGCAAATGGACAGGGTGCGGCACGCGGTTCAGTGCCATTCGGGACAGCACCCCGGGGAGGCCGTAGCAGTGGTCTCCGTGCACGTGGGTGAGGCAGATCCTGGTGATGTGGCTGGCCGCCACACCCGCATGGATCATCTGGCGCTGGGTGCCCTCGCCGGGGTCGAAGAGCAGGCCCGCGCCGTCCCAGCGAAGAAAGCAACCGTTGTGGTTCCGGGTCCGGGTTGGGACCTGGGAAGCGGTGCCCAATACCACCAGTTCACGCACCGCGGGCGTCTGCCGTCCCTGGGTGCAGGCCCCGCGCGTATGCCGCCTGGCCGACGTGCTGGAGGCAGTCCCCCAGGATACTGACCAGCCGCACCCCGAGGGTCACCGGCGGGTCCCAGTGCCGGTCAACCACCCGGTCCAGGTCGGAATCGACGAGGCCGTCGAGGACTCTGGCGGTCTGCCGGTGCACGGCTTCGTAGTACTCCTGGAGCAGTTCCCGGGGCGCCGTGACGGCATCCACCTGCTGACTGGAGTGCCCATAACCTGTGTCTCGCTCCCCGAGCGGAAGGCCAAAGCGGTCTACGAATCCTTCCGCCACCCAGACCTGTTCCAGGCCCGCGGCGGAGGCCACCTGCGCATCTTCAACCCGGCCCGTGTGCCAGATCAGCCAGGCAATTGAATTGCCCTGGCCGCCTGGGCGGTCCTGCAACTGCGCTGCCTCGAGGCCGTCGAGTGCCTGCCGGACCAGGCCAGGGAGCCGGCCGAAGGCTTCCTGCAGCAGTTCCTTGGATTGCATGGTTCTCCTCCCCACTTCGGGCCGGGCCTGTTACCAGGCCGGGTTGCTAGCGTTCCAGGTCGTCAGGCTCGAACTCGCTCAGGGGCGAGCCGCCAAAGTTTTCCTCGTCGTCGCTGGCGTCGGCCTCAAGGCCGGTGGGGACTTCCCCAAAGTCGACATCCGCGGCGGCTTCGCCGAGGGTGGGAGCGTCCGGCGGCACCTGCTCATCACCGGAGCGGTACCGCGCCTGGGCACTTTCATCCCGCAGTGCCTGGTCGCTCAGGAAGTCTTCCTCCCCGCCCGTGCGGGCCTCGTCCTGCAGCAACGGGTCTTCCTGCCAGCGGTCCGGGTTGTTTTCGGCAGCGCCGGGGTAGTTGTCCGGCTCCCCCGCCACGGGGTCCAGTTCAAGGGACGACGCCGCGCCCGGTCTTCCATCCAGAAGGACGTCGTCTTCCTCCACAAGTTCCAGTTCATCGTCGGGGACGTTTTGTTCAGCCATGGTGATGCCTTTCTGGTTGACTGTTGGGCAGACAATAGTAAGCATACTGACCACCAAATGCTGATGGAACATCGGGTGCACACGGCAGGCAAGGAGAAGGCCATGGAACGGATTGTTCCCCCCAACGGCGACGCGGCAGGCCCGTCCCGTCCGCAGTCCTTCACCGGCAGGATGTCGGTGCTGTGGACCGATGCCCTGGGCCGGGCAAGCATACGGGCCGTCCAGACGCTCGCCGTGCTGGCGCTCGCCTGGACGGTGGTGACGGCGGCTGTCCGGGTTCCGCTGGTCACCATCCCGGTCCTGGTGGCGCTGATCCTGGCCTCGGCGATGGCTCCCGCGGTCCGTTGGCTCGCGGCGCGCGGTTGGCCCCGCGCCCTGGCCGTCCTGTCGTCCTTCCTGCTGATCCTGGCCATTGCCGCAGGCGTGGTGGGCGGAATCATCGCCCTGGTCCGCCAGGAAGCCTCCGTGCTGGCGGCCCGGGCAGAAGCAGGAATCGGCCAGTTGCAGCAGTTCATCACCACCGGCCCCGTCGCCCTGACAAACGACCAGATCGGGGCCGCCCGCGCCGAGTTCCAGAAGTTCCTGGCCGGCGGCACCCTGGGCGCCGACGCGCTGACCGGGTTGAGGACTGCGGGTGAGATTGCAGCAGGTACGGTCCTGACGGCCGTCATCCTGTTCTTCTTCCTCAAAGACGGGGAGAAGATCCGGGCCTTCCTGATCGGGTTCCTTCCCGGAAGGCGCCAAGGGAAGGCCCATCTCGCTGCCGACCGCAGCATCGTGGTGCTCGGCGGATATGTGCGGGGAACCCTTGTCATTGCTGCCATTGACGCCGTCATCGTCCTGATCGGGCTCCTGGTGCTGAGGGTTCCGTTGGCAGTCCCCCTGGCGGCGGTGGTTTTCCTGGGTGGCTTCATTCCCATTATTGGCGCAACCACCGCAGGCAGCCTGGCCGTGCTGGTCGCCCTGGTCGAAAATGGGCCTGTTCCCGCGCTCATCGTCCTGGTGCTCCTGGTCGCGGCCAACCAGTTTGAGCACCACATCCTGCAGCCCCTCTTCATGGGCCGGGTACTGCGGATCCACGGTTTGGTGATCATCCTGGCCCTGGCGGCAGGAGCCACCCTGGCAGGTGTCATCGGTGCCCTGCTGGCGGTCCCGCTCACCGCCGTCGGCTGGACCGTGTACAAGACCCTGGCGGAAGGCGATGCGCCCGGCCCGGAGCCCGTTGCCCCTGACGGATCCGGGCCTGCGGGGTCCTGACCCGCGCTTCGTGACCTTTGGCCCTACAGCCCCGGGCGCACCGGGGACAGTCTTGACAGGCAGACCCGGATTACGAGGAGCAGGAAGTGCGGCCATGACATCCCAGAAACCCATCGCTGTGGGCACCAACGACTCAGCCCAGAGCCAGGCCGCCGTCCTGTGGGCAGCCCGCCGCGCCCACCGTGCGGGGCTGCCGCTGGTGGTCCTCCACGTGGTGGACGACCGCTGGGTTGCCGAGCCCTATCCATGGTTCGGGACGCTCCAGCAGGCGGGAGAGGAACTCCTCAAGACCGCCGTGGGACGCCTCGAAGGAGCCGTTCCCATCACCCCCGCAACTGAACTGCTCACCGGAAGCGTGGGCGGGTCACTGGCCAAGTACTCCAAGAAGACCTCGATGATGGTGATCGGTTCCGGCAGCGGGCACTTCGACGGATCCCTGGCCGACCGCGCACTCCAGGTCGCCACCGCCGCCAAGGTCCCTGTCGCCGTCGTCGGAACCCAGGACCTCGAGGGCAGGTCAGGGGTGGTGGTGGGCGTTGACGGATCGCCGGAGTCCACCCAGGCCGTGGCCTTCGCTGCCGCCGAGGCGGACCGGGAGGGAGACGAACTCACGGTGGTTTATGCGGTGAGCGTCCCCGACCCCATTGTCGACGCGGGCCTGACCCCGGCCACGCTCGCGGACCTCATTGTGGATGAGGACAGGGTGGTCCTCTCGGAAACCGTCGCCGGGCTGAAGGAAGACTACCCCGACCTGACCGTGCACCAGCGGCTGGAAACCGACAGGGGCCCGGTGGACGCGCTTGTCGGCACGGCGGCCGGAGCCCGGCTCCTGGTCGTCGGCAGCCGGGGCCGCGGCGCCTTCAAGCGTCTGCTGCTCGGTTCCACGGCCCACGGTGTCCTCAAGCACCTGCCCTGCCCCACCATCATCACCCGGACGCAGGCCGCCAAGAACGCCATCTAGGCCGCAGCGCCGGCCGCCCCGCAACGCGGAAGGTCCAATGCCATGAAGAAGACCGCGGCCATCATCATGCTCATCCTCGGGATCCTGCTGACCCTCCCGGGCCTGGGCGCGCTGGCAGGCGGGGCCGTGGCGTCAGCCGTGGGAACCATCCAGGGAGATGGCTACCTCACGTCCGGCACGTCCCGTTTCTCCGTCAGTTCCTACGCCCTGACCTCCCCGCGCGCCGACTCCATCGGAGACGATGTTCCGGGCAGGCTGCCCTTCGACGTCGGCACCCTGCGGCTGCGCGTTGAACCGGTGGCCGCGGACAAACCGGTCTTCATCGGCATTGCCCCGCAGGCCGACGCCGAACAGTACCTCTCCGGGGTTCACCACTCGGAACTGCTCAACATCCGCCAGCGGCCGTTCCGCGCCGAATACCGCGACGTACCGGGCGGCAACCCGGCTTCACCGCCCGCGGACCAGCGCATCTGGACCGCCTCCGCGTCAGGAACGGGAGCGCAGGAGCTCACCTGGAACATCACGCCCGGCACCTGGGAAGTGGTCGTAATGAACGCCGACGCCTCCGCCGGGATCGATGTGCAGGCGCAGGCCGGCTTCCGTTCCGACCTGATCCGGCCGGCCGCGACGGGGCTGCTGGTGGGCGGCATCATCGCCCTGCTGATCGGTGTTCCCCTCCTTATTATTGGGGCCGCCGGACTGGGCCGGCATACAGTTCCCCCAGCGCCATCCCCCGCGGGAACAGCCGCGGCCGAAGGGCTCCCCGGCTACCCGGCCCGGCTCTACGGCGAGATTGATCCGGCCCTTACCCGGTGGATGTGGCTGGTCAAGTGGTTCCTGGCGATACCGCACTTCATCCTGCTCTTCTTCCTCTGGTTCGCATTCGCCATCACCACCATCGTGGCCGGGTTCGCCATCCTGTTCACCGGCCGCTACCCGCGGGCACTCTTCGACTTCAACGTAGGCGTCCTGCGGTGGAACTGGCGTGTGGCCTTCTACGCTTACGCCGCCGTGGGGACTGACCTTTACCCGCCGTTCACGCTAAAACGGGCCAACTACCCCGCCGACTTCGAGGTGGACTACCCACAACGGCTCTCGCGCGGACTGGTCCTGGTCAAGTGGTGGCTCCTGGCCGTCCCCCACCTGCTCCTGGTGGGCGCCTTCGCGGGGACCACGGGAGCTGTCTGGCGGTGGCAGGCCGACGACAACGTCTTCGGCAGCACCTACGAACGGGGTTCCGGCCTGTCCCTGCTCGGCCTGCTGGTGCTGGTCGCGGCAGTGATCCTGCTGTTCACCGGCCGGTACCAGCGCCCGCTCTTCGATTTCATCCTCGGCATCGACCGCTGGATCTACCGTGTCCTGGTGTACACCGCTCTGATGCGGGACGAATATCCGCCCTTCCGGCTGGACCAGGGCGCCACCGAACCCGGCTGGCCCGCGGCGCCCCTTCCCCCGGCCCTTCCCCCGGCCGTGCCGCCGCCCGTTGCGCCATGACCTTCGGCCCTAGCCCCAGCACGCATCCGCAGGCATGATGGGCGGGACAACGCGGGTCCGATGAGGGAGCAGACATGAGCATTGCCGGGGCACCAATAGCCAGTATCGTTGTGGGCGTCGACGGGTCGGAAGCGTCCGTGGAGGCACTTCGACAGGCCCAGAGGATGGCCATGCCCCTCGGCGCCAAGGTCCAGGCCCTCGCCTGCTGGGAATACCCGCAAATGTACAGCGGCTACGTGATGATGGGCGTCGAGGGCTTCGAGGAGGGTGCCAGGAAAGTCCTCGACGACGCAGTGGAACAAGCCTTCGGAGGCGAGACCCCGGCCAACGTCACGTCGACCCTGGTCCGCAGCCATCCCCGCGAAGCGCTGATCGACGCCAGCCGCGAGGCCGACATGGTCGTGGTGGGCCGGCGGGGGCACGGCGGGTTCGGCGGCCTGCTCCTGGGCTCGGTCAGCTCCGCCATCGTGGCGCACGCGCATTGCCCGGTGCTGGTAGTCCACACTCCGGAGACCGGACCCGGCGGCCCCAAAGGTTCCTGAACGGAACATCGGCGGCAAGGACGGCTGACATCCAAGGCAGGTGATGGTGGTGCCGGCCGGTGAGGTACGACGACGGGCGGCCGCGATGGCGCTGGCCGCCGCCCTGGCGGTCCTCGCCATCATCCTGGCCCTGTTGCTTCCGGCACCCACGGCCGGACCGCCGTCGGCCGCTCCGTCCCCATCAGTGGCGCTTCCGCCGGCGCCGCCGGGATCACCCAATCCGCCGGCTCCGGGCGGTTCCGCGCCGGCGCAGGAGCTGCAGGAAACCGACACCCCCGAGGCAGGCCAGGCTCCGGTCCAGCCACCCGTGACCGAGCCGCCGGTTCCCGAACCAGGGCCACCCGAAGCTCCGGACCAGCCTCCGGAACCGCCCCGGCCGGTGCCGCTTCCGGAGTCCCTCCGGGGCCAGGACCTGACGGTAATCCCCGGCGCCGGCCGCGTAGTGGCCCTCACCTTCGACGCGGGAGCCAACGCGGCAGGGCTGGCAAAAATCCTGTCCGCCCTTGCCGCCCGCGGCGTGCCCGGGACCTTCTTCCTGACCGGGAACTGGGCGGCGAACAACCCGCAGGCCGTGGCGCAGATCGCGGCCGCCGGGCACCGGGTGGCCAACCATTCAATGACCCATCCGGTGTTCACCGGACTGGGCGATGACCAGATCGTCCAGCAGGTGCGCGGTGCAGAGCAGGCCATCCTGGCGGCCGGTGCCGACCCCAGGCCGCTGTTCCGCTTCCCCTACGGCGAACGCGACGCCCGCACCATCGCGGCGGTCAACGCACTGGGCTATGCGGCCGTGAGGTGGACCGTGGACACCCTGGGCTGGAAGGGGACCAGCGGCGGCGTGGACGTCCAAACGGTGGCAGACCGCGTCCAGGCGGGACTGCGGCCCGGCGAAATCGTCCTGATGCACATCGGGTCCAACCCCGACGACGGGACCACGCTCGATGCCGACGCCCTCCCCGGTGTCATCGACCGCGTCACGGCCGCGGGGTATGGTTTCGCCACGCTCGACGCCCTGCTGGGCCACTGACCCCGGGCCGGAACAGGACCAATGGCTCTCCCCCGCACCCCTGTGGGGCCAGATACTGGAACGGAAAGCGGGCGGCTGGCGTCCGCCTTCATGGGACCGGAGGTCGCGGAAGTGTACGGCTGGAACGATGGCATGGGCCTGTGGGGCTATGTCCTGATGAGCATCAGCATGGTGGTGGTCTGGGGTGCGATCATTACCGGCATCGTGCTGCTGGCCCGTTCCCTGCGGGCACCCTCCCCCTACGGCGCCCATCCACAGCCCCCTCGGACGGCCGAGGACGTACTGGCCGAGCGCTTCGCCCGCGGGGAGATCGACGCCGCGGAATACCAAAACAGGTTGGCCGTCCTGCGCGGCCACCCGGGTCCCTGAGACCGTCGTTCCCGCAGGCAAAAGGACAGTGGGCTGCAGCCATGCCACTCTCTGAATTCGAGAAACGCGAACTCGACCTGATCAGCAATGCCTTGGAGTCGGAAGACCCCAGGCTGGCTGCCCTGCTCAACAAGGATGCCTTTGCCGTTTCGCTGCGTACCCGCTTCCGGCGCGGACTGGCCCTGGTTGCCGCGGGCGCGGCCGTCCTGATCCTGGGGCTGGTGGTCCGGGTCCCGCTGCTGGGTATCGCGGGGTTCGCGGTCATGAACGGGGCAGCCTACTGGGCCATCAAGGACCTCCGCTGGTCCCTGCGCACCACCAACCGCCATGCCACCCAACTGGAAGGCAACAGCGAATAAGCGTCAGGGCGCGGCAGTGGAATGGGCCGCGCCGGCGTCAGCCTTGGCTCCGGCTTCCGGGGCGTGCACCACCAGCACCGGGCAGTAGGCATGGCTCACGCAGGCTGAACTGACCGAGCCGGGCACGAAGTTTCCGTGCCCCCGCCTCCCGACAATCAGCAGTGAGGCGTTTCGGCTCGCATCGATCAGTGCGGGGCCGGGCCTGCCGCGCACCAGGCGGGGGTGCACGAAGGACGGCACCTCACCGAAAGCGTCCGCCAGCGTCTGTTGGAGTACCTGGTCGGCGGCATACTTGAAGCCCTCGATCCCCACGGCGAGGTACACCCCGTAGCCCGCTGGAACGTCCCAGCATGCCCAGGCTTCCACCGGTGCTGAGAGGGGCTCCGCCATGGCCCGGGCCACCCGCAGCGCTGCGACGGATGCCTCGGATCCGTCCACTCCCACAATGATCCTGGGACGCTGGCCGGAGCCGGGCACCGCCGCCCCGTTCCCATGTTCTGCCACGTTGCCTCCTGTTTTCTCCCACCCCAGCGTGGACCGGAAGGGGTGCGGAGAACAGGGCCAAAGGTCATCACGGCGGAACGCTGCTGTGGTCCCGGCCGCAGCCGCGGCGGCGACCTGCGGGGCCGGCCGGACTTTGGTCCCTTCCCGCGCACCGCTGCGCAGGGAACAATGGGACCAGGCCCTTCCCGGGGGCCGCCCCGCGCAGGCGGGTTGAATCGTGGAGATTGTGGGAGCGTTCGGTGCAGATGCATGAGACTGGGGCTGATGAAGCGGCGGGATCTCCCGGGCAGGTCCGTGTGTTCATCCTTGATGACCACGAACTCGTCCGGCAGGGGCTGAAGGACCTGTTGGAGGGCGAAGGGTTCCTCGTGGTGGGCGAGAGCGGGTCCGCAGCAGAAGCCACGCGGCGCATCCCCGCGCTGCACCCGGACATCGCCATCCTCGACGGCCGGCTTCCGGACGGCACCGGGATCGAGGTCTGCCGGGATGTGCGCTCGCTTGATCCCCGCCTGCGCTGCCTGATCCTCACCAGCTACGACGACGAACAGGCCCTCCGGGGAGCGGTCCTGGCCGGCGCATCCGGGTACATCCTGAAGCAGATCAGGAGTGATGACCTCCTGGCCGGAATCCGGAGGGCTGCTGCCGGTGAGTCACTCTTTGATCCGGGAGTTGAGCAGCAGATCATTGCGGGCCTGTCCACGGCGCCTACCGACCCCCGGCTGGACGGCTTGAGCGCGCAGGAGAAGAAGGTCCTGGCCCTGATCGGCCAGGGGCTGACCAACCGCCAAATCGGCGATGACCTGTTCCTGGCCGAAAAAACCGTCAAGAACTACGTTTCGTCCATCCTGGCCAAACTGGGCTTCGAGCGCCGGACGCAGGCAGCAGTCTTCGTCACCAGGAGTTCCACGGACCCTGCCTGACGCCGCCGCCTGGGGCTACGCCAGCGGGACCGACCATTTCAGGCATGTGCCCATGCCGGGTGCACTGTCAATGGTGCAACTGCCCTTCAGTTGGCCTGCGCGTTGGCGCATGTTCGCCAGGCCGCTTTCGTGGCCCGGTTCGGTGAAGCCCCGGCCGTTGTCGCTGATGAGGAGCTGCACCTGGTCCCGGCCCACGGCCACCGACACCTGGATGTCTTCCGCCCCCGAGTGCCGCAGGGCATTGCTGAGTCCCTCCGACGCCACGGACAGCAGGTGGACGGCCACGTCTTCCCCCACCGAATCCACCGGCCCGTCCAGGGATACCTTGGGCGTCACCGCGTAGCTGCGGGAGCTTTCCCTGACCACGCGCAGGATCCGGCCGGTCAACGGTTCGCGTTCCTCGTCAGCGGTCCTGAGCGAGTAGATGGTGTCCCGCAGCTTGCGGATGGTGTCATCGAGTTCGGTGGTCACGGCGGCAATCCGTTCGTGCGCTACCGGGTCAAGGGTGTAGCGGCGCAGGCTCTGGATACTGAGTCCGGCTGCGAACAGGCGCTGGATCACCAGGTCATGCAGGTCCCGGGCAATCCGTTCACGGTCGGTGAAAAGGAGGTTCTGTTCACGCAGTGCGTTCACGCGGGCCAGGTCCAGCGCCAGGCCTATGCGGCTTCCAAAAACGGCACTGGACTCCGCTTCCGCCTGCGTGAACACGGGGGCCCCGTGGGCGCGGGCCAGGAGGAGCACCCCGTTGTTAGCGGAACTGTGCCCCAGCGGGCACACCAGGACGGAGCCGAGCTTCTCCGCCACCTCGCCGTCGAAAACCAGCCGCGGGTCCCGCGCCACGAATGAGCCGCCGTTCTGGATAACGTTGGACACGGCACTGGAGGCCATCAGTTCCTGGCCCGACTGGAGGCCTTGGACACCAAGGCATGACCGACACCTCAGGGCTCCGTCACCGGCAGGAACGGCGATCACCGCAAGCACCGAGTCGGAGACCTTCAATGCGGTGCCCGCAACGAGGTCGAGGTTATCCGGGTCCCCCGGTTGGGAGGCCATGATCAGGCGGCTGCTCAGTTCCATGCCTGCTTCCAGCCATCGCTGCCGCCGGCTGCTGTTTTCAAAGAGGCGGGCATTCTGGATTGCCACTCCGGCCGCGGCCGCCAAGGCAACGGCGAGATCCTCATCCTCCGCGGTGAAATCCTGGCCCCCTGCTTCTCGGTCAGGTAGAGGTTTCCGAACACTTCGTCGCGTACGCGGACAGGGACGCCAAGGAAGGTCTTCATGGGCGGGTGGTTCGGCGGAAACCCGGAGGTGATGGGGTGCCGGCCCAGGTCGTGGAGGCGCAGGGGCTTCGGTTCGCGGATGAGCAGGCCCAGGACGCCATGGCCGGTGGGCAGCTCGCCAATGGCACGGATACCTTGCTCATCGATGCCCACGGTTATGAAGTGGCTCAGCCTGCGGTCCTCGCCGATGACACCCAGCGCGCCGTACCCCGCCCCAACCAAGGCACAGGCCGAACGGACAAGGCGGTCCAAAACGGCCTCCAGGCTAAGGTCCTGGGCGAGCGCAACCACGGCCGCCAACAGTCCGTTGATCCGCTCCTGGTTGTCCGGCGGTTCGTCTCCCCGGACAGCGAAGTCCCGGAGCAGGTCCTCCACCGTGTCCCGCGTCGGGGAGCGCCACGGTTGCTCAGTGCCCACGTCCCACCTCCTGCGGAAGGAACCTGCGGCGCTGCGGATCCCTGGCGCGGTCTAAGTGTCCGAAACGGAAGTGCCGGCCTCCGCCCCCAATTCCGCCTTCACATGAGCATGAAGACGCTTCTCCTCCAATGGTAGGAGAGCAGGGCGAAAAATACCCTCAGTAGTCTTGGTATCGGCCCCCGGCCCGTTGGGCGGGACCTTCTTCCCTAGCCGCGGCGGCCCCACCGCCCTAGGCTACGGCCATGAACAGCGCAGCGACAGAACCGGAAATCAAGGAACTCGGCGTCCACGACTGCTGGCGGTACCTCCGATCCACGTCCCTTTGCAGGATCGCCTTCACCGACGGGGGCGGGGTGGAAAACTACCCCGTGAACTTTGTCCCCACTAACGGCACGCTGCTCATCCGTACCGGCGAAGGAACAAAGCTGGCCTCCCTTCCGGACCGGAAGGCGGTGGCCGTCGAAGCGGACGGAATGAACCAGTACGGCACCATCGCCTGGAGCGTCATCCTGAAGGGCCATGCCATGGTGGTGTCCGACGACGAGGAAATCAGGGACGCCATGGAGGCGGGCCTGTCCCCGTGGCAGCCGGGCCGGAAAAACGTCCTGGTCCGGATCACGCCGGAGGACATCAACGGCCGCCGGTTCGTCATCTCCGCCCCAACCCATTGGTGGCCGCCCCGGGAGCCCGCCGCAGACTAGGCCATGCAGCCCCACCCCTCACCACTCACGAAGAACCAGCAAAGGATGGTCCCCATGGCACCTGCCAAGCCAATCGCCGTCGGCATCTCAGAAACTTCCGCGGCCAATGCTGCCCTGATGTGGGCAGCTGCCCGGGCCAACCGGCTCCACTGCCCGCTCGCCGTCGTGAACGTTGTTGACGACCGTTGGATGGCAGCAGAAGTCCTGCCGTACCTGGAAGTCCTGCGTGAATCCGGCCTTGGGCTGCTGAAGGAGGCCGGCGAAAAGGCCACCGCCGCCCAACCGGGCCTGGAGGTCTCGCTGCAGCTCCTCGAAGGCGGCGTGGGGGCTGCACTGGGTGATTATTCCAAGAATGCCTCCATGCTTGTCATCGGGACCAGCGGGCACAACCGCGGCGCCCTGACGGACCGGGCGCTCCAGGCGGCTGCAACGGCCGAGTGCCCCGTGGCCGTCATCGGCGACGGCCAGTCGGAGGGCCGCGGCATCCTGGTCGGCGTGGACGGGTCACGGGAGGCAACCCAGGCAGTAGCGTTTGCGGCCGCCGAAGCTGACGCGCTGGGCGAGGAGCTGACCATTCTCTACGCTTTCACCGGCCCCAACCGGTGGATCGCTGCAGGACTCCCGCAGAGCAGCTTCGCCACCCATGTGGTCGAGGAGGAACGGATCGTGCTGTCCGAAACAGAAGCCGGCCTCCGGCAGGACTATCCGGACCTCGCGGTACACACCGTCATGGAAACCGTGCTGGAACCGGCGGACGCCCTGCTGCGCGCTGCCGCCGGCGCCCGGCTGCTGGTCCTGGGAAGCCGCGGAAAAGGTGCCTTCGGGAGGTTCGTCCTGGGGTCCACGGCGCATGCCGTGCTCACCCAACCACCGTGCCCCACCGTGATCACCCGGATGCACAAGCAACACGACGGCTGACCGGGCCTGCCGCCTGGCCGCACGATGCCGATACCTGCGGACCCCAGCCCACCGCGCCCGGGAGTGGACATGCGCCGTTCCCGGGACGGGCTCTCCACCGCCGAAGTAGGTGAGCGGACCGCTGCCGGGCGCGTCAACAGTGTGCCGACGGCAACCAGCAGGAGTGCCGGCGAGATCATCCAGGCGAATGTGTTCACCCTCTTCAATGCGGTGGTGGGAGGGTGTTTCATCCTGCTGCTGGTTTTGGGCCAGTGGCGGGACGCGCTCTTCGGCCTGTCAGCAGTCAGCAACTCACTGATCGGCATTATCCAGGAGTACCGGGCCAAGCGGTCCCTCGACCAGCTGGCCATATTGCAGGCAGCCAGGAACATGGTGGTCCGGAACGGTGCCCGGGAAGTCATCTCCTCGGAAGATCTGGTTCCTGATGACCTCGTTTTGCTCAATGCCGGAGACCAGGTCACGGCAGACCTGTTGCTCATCGGCAACAGCCCGCTCGAAGTTGACGAGTCCCTGCTGACCGGCGAATCCGAGCCCGTCCCCAAACAGGACGGGGCCGTCCTGCTGTCCGGTTCACTGATCCTCGCGGGAAACGGGCAAGCCACCGTGCTCCGGGTTGGACCTGAAACGTCCGCTTACCGGCTGGCCGCCGAGGCACGGCGGTTCTCCCTGGTCACGTCGGAGATCCGCAGGAGCCTGGAGAAGGTCTTCACCGTCATCACCTGGCTGCTCCTGCCCGTTGCCTTGCTGCTCACTAATGCGCAGATGCAGGACCAGGGCGGTTGGGGCGGAGCGATGGGATCGGGACGGTGGGTACCGGCGGTCGTGGGAGCCGTCGCCGGCATCATGGCCATGATTCCCCTGGGGCTCCTCCTGATGACCAGCGTGGCGTTTGCCGTGGGCGGGCTTCGGCTTGCCCGCCAGAAAGTCCTGATCCAGGAACTCGCCGCCGTGGAAGTACTGGCACGGGTGGACGTCCTCTGCCTGGATAAAACGGGCACACTGTCCTCCGGCTCCATGGTCTTCGATGCCGTCCACCACACCGGGGACGTCTGCCCACCCGGGTGGCGGCGGGCGGTGGAATGGTTTGGCGCCAGCCCGGACGCGAGCAGTACCGCTGCGGCGATCGGGGCAGCCTTTCCTGCCGAGATTCCGCTCACGGAGCAGGATTCAGTCCCGTTCTCCTCCGCCCGGAAGTGGAGTTCGGTGACGTTCGCGCCGGAATCCGCCGCTCCCGGAACGTGGGTCCTCGGAGCCCCCGACTCGGTGCTCGGCTCCCCTGGCTGCGGCAAGGTGCACGGCATGGCGGTGGCCCTCGCATCCACCGGGCTGAGGACGCTGGCACTGGCACATCTCCCGGGACCGCTGCCGCCGGATGCCGCAGGGACTGACCTGCCGCCGGAGCTGGTGCCGGTCCTGCTGCTCACCTTCCGTGAGAGCATTCGTGCCGACGCCGCGGCAACGCTGGATTACTTCCGCCGGCAGGGGGTTACCGTCAAGATCATCTCCGGTGACGATCCCCGGACGGTGGCAGCGCTGGCCCGCGGGGTGGGCTTTGGAACCGGGACTGCCTACGACGCACGGACGCTTCCCGGCGATCCGCTCCTGCTGGAGGAAGTCGTCGAGTCCCAAGACCTCTTCGGAAGTGTGACGCCATCCCAGAAGCGGGACCTGGTCCAGGCCCTGAAGCGACGGGGACATACCGTGGCAATGACCGGGGACGGAGTGAACGACGTCCTGGCCCTCAAGGAGGCGGACCTGGGAATCGCCATGGACTCGGCGTCGCCTGCGACCAAGGCCGTGGCACGTATGGTCCTCCTCGACGGGCGTTTCGAAAGGCTGCCCGCTGTAGTGGACGAGGGACGCCGCGCCATCAGCAACATCGAACGCGTCTCCCTGGTCTTCCTGAGCAAGACCGTCTACGCAACGGTCATCTCCGTGGTCACCGGCATCCTGTTACTGGCCTTTCCGTTCCTGCCGCGCCAGCTTTCCGCCCTGGACGGCCTGACCATCGGCCTGCCGGCGTTCTTCCTGGCCCTGCAGCCAGGCGGCCAGCGCTACGCCGCCGGGTTCCTGCGGCGTTCCCTGACCTTCGCGGTCCCGGCAGGAACCTGCACGGCCCTGTGCGTCCTGGCGGTCAGCGCATATGGGCAGTTATGGGGCGGACACAGCCTTGCGTCCGCGCAGTCTGCGGCCACCATAACCCTGGGACTGGTGGCGGCGTGGATCCTGGTGATGGCATCGCGCCCCCTCAACTGGACCAAGGTGCTGATCCTCGCCGGGATGTACGCGGGACTGGTCCTGTTGTTCAGCCTCCCATTGACGCAGGACTTCTTCCGGGTGGAGTGGCCGCCCTCCGGACTCCTTGCCGTGTCCGTTGCGGTTGCGGTTGCCGGGTGCCTGGCCATCGAAATTGTTGGCCGTTTCACCCGCCGGCCGTCCACGCCTGCCCGCGGAACAGGGCTGGGACCTTTGGCTCTGGAACCGGATTCCCGGGAAGGGGATGGTGGAACTGCCGGGCAACGCGATGGACCGGCATCCACCTGAGCAGGAGACAACAATGAATGACCTGATGAAATGGTTCGACAACCGCCGCTCCCCCATGGACGTCATCGAACGCCTTTTTGAAGGCGATGTGGGGACGTCCGCCATCCGGGTTGAAGAGATGGTGGACGGCAATACGCTGGTGGTGCGCGCCGAACTGCCCGGCGTCGATCCGGAGAAGGACGTGGACGTGACGGTCACCGACGGCGTCCTGACGATCAAAGGCGAACGGCAGGAAAAGAAGGAACACAAGGACAAGGACAGCTACCGTTCCGAGTTCCGCTACGGTTCGTTTGTCCGGCGGATTCCCCTCCCAAGTGGAGTTCAGCAGGGCGACATAACGGCATCGTACAAGGATGGAGTCCTTGAAGTCCGGGCGCCAATGCCGGACCAGGGACAGGCAGCCGCGGCGTCGAAGATCCCCATTAGCCGGGGTTAGGAACAGCCAGGTTACGACGCCGGTGCCTGGCCCTGTGAGGGCCAGGCAGTTTATTGCCCCTTGGCCAGGGCTGCCTCCGCTGCCGCAATGACGGGCAGCGTCCTGACGTAGGTATCAGGATTCAGGGACACCGAGTCGATTCCCTCCCTGACCAGGAACTCCGCCAGGTCCGGATGGTTGCTGGGCCCCTGTCCGCAGATTCCGATTTTGATGCCGGCGGCGTGGGCCTTGCTGATCGCCTGGGCAATCATGGACATCACTGCCGGGTCCCGCTCATCGAACAATCCAGCAAGCTCCTCGGAGTCGCGGTCCACACCCAGCACCAGCTGGGTGAGATCGTTGGACCCGATGGAGAAGCCGTCAAAACGCTTGGCGAATTCCCCGGCCAGGACCACGTTGGACGGGATTTCGCACATCATGTAGAGCTGGAGCCCTTCCTGGCCGCGGACCAGCCCTTGCTCCTCCATCGCCTCGATGACCTGGTCCGCCTCGCGCACGGTGCGGCAGAACGGAACCATGACAATGACGTTGCCGAATCCAGCCCGTTCCCGCACGCGTTTGAGGGCCCTGCACTCGAGTGCGAACCCTTCACGGTAGTGGCTGCTGTAGTAGCGTGAGGCGCCGCGGAACCCCAGCATGGGATTTTCCTCTGCACGCTCGAAAGCACTGCCGCCAATGAGGTGGCTGTATTCGTTGCTCTTGAAGTCGCTGAGCCGGACGATCACCGGCTTGGGGTGGAAGGGCGCCGCGATCTTGGCTATTCCGGTTGCCAGCACGTCGATAAAGTACTCCTGCGGATCCGGGTAGCCGCTGGTGAGCTGCCGTATCAGGGCGGCCTCTTCCGGATCCGCAACTTTTTCGGGATGGACCAGTGCCATCGGGTGGATGCGGACCAGGTTGTTGATGATGAACTCCATGCGGGCCAGGCCCACGCCGGCGGCGGGTAAACGCCACCACTTGAAGGCTGCCGCCGGGCTCGCAATGTTGATCATCACGGCCGTGCGGGTGGCTGGCAGTGCATGCATGTCCACGTCTTCCACGGAGAACTCCAACAGCCCCTCGTAGACGCGGCCCTCCTCGCCTTCCGCGCAGGACAAGGTGACCTCGACGCCGTCGGAAAGCACCTCGGTGGCGTTGCGGGACCCCACGACGGCGGGCACCCCCAATTCGCGGCTGACGATCGCTGCGTGGCTGGTTGGACCGCCGTGGTCGGTGATGATGCCCGCGGCCCGCTTCATGATGGGCACCCAGTCCGGGTCAGTCATCCGGGTGACCAGCACGGAGCCATCAACAAAGGACTCGATGTCCTTTGCATCCTGGACCACGCATGCCCGGCCTTTGGCGATGGAGTCGCCGATTGCTGCTCCTGTGACGAGGACCCGGCCGGGCTTTGCCAGGTGGTACGTGCGGAAGCTGGACGTGCTCCGGCGCGCCTGCACCGTTTCCGGCCGGGCCTGCACCATGAAGAGTTCGCCGGTCACGCCGTCCTTGGCCCACTCCATATCCATCGCACGGCCGTAGTGGTCTTCTACGGCCACTGCCCACCGGGCCAGCAGGACCACTTCCGTGTCATTCAGCACCAGCGAGCGCTGCTCCCGCTCCGTAGTATCGACCATCCGGGTCCGGGCATCCCCGCCCTGGCTGTAGACCATCTTGCGTTCTTTGGCCCCGATCTCCCTCTCGATGACCGGGCTGAAGCGCTGGTCTGCGAGGAGCCCCTTGAAGACCTGGTACTTGTCCGGGTTGATGGTCCCCTGCACCACTGTCTCCCCCAGTCCCCAGGCCGCACTGATAACCACCACGCCGGGGAATCCGGATTCGGTATCGAGCGAGAACATCACGCCGGATGCGCCAACGTCCGAACGGACCATGTGTTGCACGCCGACGGACAGGGCAACGTCCATGTGGCCGTAGCCCTTCATTTCGCGGTAGCTGATGGCCCGGTCCGTAAACAGCGAGGCGTAGCAGCGCCGGCACGCGTCGAGCACCCCGCGCTCGCCGGCCACGTTAAGGAAGGTTTCCTGCTGCCCGGCAAAGCTGGCATCCGGCAGGTCTTCCGCTGTGGCGCTGCTGCGGACCGCAACGGAAACCGCGGGCTGCCCGACCCGTTGGCAGAGGTTCCGGTAGTGCTCCTGGATGTCTGCGGCGATGCTTTCCGGGAAGGTTGCCTGCAGGAAGAGTTCACGGATCGCGGCCCCCGCCTGGCGCAGCGTGAGGGTCCCGGCGCGCTGTTCCTCCATGTGCATCTTGATCCGGGGCTCCAGGTTATTGGCAGCAAGGAATGCCCGGTAGGCGGCCGCCGTGGTGGCGAACCCTTCGGGAACCCTGACTCCTGCGGATTGGAGGGCCCGGCTGAGCTCCCCGAGGGAGGCGTTCTTTCCTCCCACGGAGGGGATGTCCGCGATTCCGGTGTCCTCGATCCATACGACGTTCGCGACTGTAACGGAGGATTCTGCGGCGGCACTCATGGCTCGATTCTTGCCGGGGGCAGCAGGGGGCAGTCAGAGGCTTTGGTCCTTGGTGCGGCGCAGGCGCCCCCGGACGGATTTGTGCATCCAGTCCGCCAGCAGGACAGCGGGGGCTGCCAGGAGGGCGAGGAGGAGCCCTTCGGGGGGCGGCGGGGACTGGCCCAGCAGCGCAGCGAGCGACGGCAGGTACAGGCACGCCCCCAGGATGGCAGCTTCTGCGAGCACGGCCCAGACCAGGAGCCGGTTCGTTCCCCAGCCCAGTTTCCATGGGGGCACCGTGGCGCTCCGGCAGGCAAAGGCGTTGGCGAGTTGTCCCAGGACGACGGCGGTGAAGGCGGCCCCGGAAGCGGCCATCAGCAAGGGCACCTGTGGGTCCCGTCCCCGGGTCCAGCCGCCGCCTGCCAGGACAGCGGAGAACACGGCCATTTCGACTGCTGCTTCAACCGGGCCCAGGATGCAGAACACGCGGATGATCAGGCGCCGGTCCATGAGGTGCCGGCGTTCGGGCGGTCGGGTCAGCACGCGCCTCCCCGGCGGCTCGGCACCCAGGGCGAGCGCCGGCAGCAGGTCGGTGCCGATGTCCAGGGCGAGGATCTGGAGGACACCCAGGGCCAGCGGAAAGTGGCCGCCGGAGAGCGCCCAGATGACGAAGGGGGTCAGTTCGGCCACGTTGTCGGTGAGGTGGTAGGTGAGGAAACGGTGGATGTTGGCGTACGTTGCCCGGCCTTGTTCGATGGCGGCCACAATGGTGCCGAAGTGGTCATCGAGGAGGACCAGGTCCGCGGCTTCGCGCGCCACGTCGGTTCCGCTCAGGCCCATGGCCACCCCGATGTCGGCTTCACGCAGGGCCGGGCCGTCGTTGACGCCGTCGCCGGTCATGGCTACCACGTGCCCGCGGGACTGCAGGGCCCTGGCGACCCGAAGTTTTTGCTCGGGTGAGACCCTGCTGACCACCACTCCGTCACGGTCCAGGAGTGCTCCGAGCACCTGGTCGTCTTCCGGCAGTGCTGCGCCTTCCAGTACGTATTCCGGCGTTCCCGTCAAACCAATCTGCCGGGCGATCGCGGCGGCAGTGGCCGGATGGTCCCCGGTAATCATGGTCACCCTTAGACCTGCCTGCCGGGCTGTGCGGATCACGTCCCCAACGTCCGGCCGCGGCGGGTCCTGCAGCCCGATCAGGCCCAGCAGTTCCATGCCCGTTTCGAGCTCCGCTGCGGCCGCGGACTGCCATGTTCCAGGGGCACCTCCAAGCCGCCGGCGGGCCACCGCAATGACACGCAGGCCCCGGTTCGCCATCACGTCCACCTGGTCCCTGACCGCGCCAGGAACGGACTCACACACGGGAAGGACGGTTTCCGGGGCACCTTTGCAGAAAAGGTCCTGCCCCACGATCGCTGACTCCCTGCGCCGGGCAGGATCGAACGGGAACCGCCGCGACGGCACGGGCGCGGACACTGTGCCCGTCAGCCTGCGTGCCAGGACGTCCATGGCCGCTTCCATCGGATCACCCTGGGCACGCCATTGTCCGTCGTGGAGCTCGGCACGGCCCTGGGAAGCGGTGCGGGCGGCGAGCGCGGCCTGGGCAGCTTTCTCGACGCCACGGCCTTCGATGTGCGCCTCGGGGGCATACCCATCCCCTGCCACCTGGATGGCGCCGTCGGCCGTGAAGACTTCGACGGCGTTCATCCGGTTCTGCGTCAGGGTCCCGGTTTTGTCCGTGCATATAAAGGTGGTTGAGCCCAGGGTTTCCACTGCTTCGAGGTTGCGGACCAGTCCCTTGCGCGATGCCATGCGCTGGGCGCCCATGGCCAGGGACAGCGTGACGGTGGGCAGGAGTCCTTCCGGCACCAGCGCTACGGCAACGCCAATGGAGAACAGGAACGAATCGCGCCACTGGAAACCCACCAGCAGCGATGCCAGGAAGAAGACCGCCGCGATGCCCAACGCCATGCCCGCCGTAACCCGGACAATCCGCCGCAATTCCAGGGACAGGGGCGTTGGTGGCGGAACGGCAGCGCTGGTGAGGGCGGCGATCCCCGCGAGCCTGGTCTTGGCGCCTGTTGCGGCGACGGCGGCCTCTCCGTAACCGTTGACCAGGAAGGTGCCGCCCCAGGCCTGGCCCCCTTCGGATTTGGGCACCGGGTCGCTTTCGCCCGTCAGCATCGATTCGTCCACCGCGCAGGCCTGGGCAGTCAGGAGGACCACATCTGCCGGTACGCGGTCGCCGGCAGACAGCAGCACCACATCTCCCACCACCAGTTCACTGGCGTGGACCTTTCGCACCTTTCCGTCCCGCCGGGCCAGTACGTCCGCCGGCAGCAGTCCCCGCAGTTTCGCGGCGGCGTGCTGGGCGCGTTCCTGCTGGATGTGGGCGAACACCCCGTTGACTATGACGACGACGATGATCGCCACTGCCAGTTGCGGCATGTCCGCGATGAAGGCCAGCGCGGCGGCGCACCACAGCATGAGGGCGAAGAAGTGCGTCATCTCGCCCCAGAGCTTCCGCCACTGGGATACGGGTTTCTCAGTGGGGAGCTGGTTGGGGCCTGCCTGTTTCAGGAGTTGCGCGGCCTCCGCTGAGCTCAGGCCCTCAGCGGTCCTCACACGGCGTCCGCCTCCTGCCCTACCAGGAGTACCGGGCAGTTGGAGTGGGCTGCGCAGGCCTTGCTGACCGAGCCCATGGCTGCCTTCAGCAGGCCGCCCTCGCCGTGCCGTCCCACCACCAGCATCTGCGCTCGCCGGCTCTCCTCCACCAGCACCTTTGCCGGTGGTCCGAACTTGATGGTGACGTCGATGTTTTCGGGCCGGTCGCCGGAAAAGGCCCGGCCCAGGGCGTCCTCGACCAGCCGGCCCGCCGCATCCTCAAGCCTGGCGGTGAATTGCCGGTCCGCCCCTTCGAGGCGTGACATCACCAGGTAGTCAGGCATCCCGACGCAGGAGATGACTTCGAGGCGGGTGCCCAGACGGGCTGCAAGCGTGCCCGCGTAGCGAAGCGCGGCGGAGGAGTATTCAGAACCGTCCACACCCACGATGACGGGCTTGGCCCCTGTTTCTGCGTTCATGGGAACCACGATCCCGGCCGGGCAATGCCGAGGGAAGGGCCAAAGGTCATGCCGGCGGCGCAGCCGGCTTCCGGTCAGCACCGTGGAGCGCGCGCAGCCCGTTCAGGATGGTGGCCAGGTCCACGAACTCCTGCAGGAGGGCACCGGCGACGGCGGGAATGTACCCCGTCATGGCTATTGCCATCAGGACCAGGCTGAGCCCTATCCCGGTCCAGATGCTCACCAAAGCCACCGAGACGGTCCGTTTGCCAATGGCCACGGCCTGCGCAACTTTCGAGACGTCGTCGAGCATGATCACAACGTCCGCCGATTCACTGGCCGCGGTGGCACCCTTGGCACCCATCGCGATCCCCACGTCCGCCGCTGCGAGGACAGGTGCATCATTGACGCCGTCCCCCACCATCAGCACCGGCCGTTCCATGATGGCGGCCACCGTGTTGACCTTGTCCTCGGGGAGGCAATCCGCCTGGACGCGGCCGATCCCCGCTTCCTCGGCAATATGGGCTGCCGTGGCCTGCGCGTCGCCTGTCAGCAGCATGGTGTTCCGCACGCCCAGGCTGCGCAGGCGGGCCAGGGTGTCCACGGCATTGCGGCGCAGCGGGTCCTTCATGACCAGGGCACCGGCGTATCCGCCGTCCACGGCCACATGGACCGCCAGCTGCCCGCTGTGGACGGTAGCCTCCTGGAATCCGGTTGAGGAATTCCGCACCAGGCCGGCTTTGCCTACCACCACCCGCTGGCCGTCGCAGACGGCTTCCACGCCGTGGGTTGCGTTCTCCGTGGCCTGCTGCACGGGAAGGAGTGTCAGGCCGGCGGCCGCGGCGGCTTCGATGACGGAGCCTGCCAGTACGTGCGAGGAGTACTGTTCGGCGGAGGCGGCCAGTTGCAGGATTCTCTGGCTGCCCAATGCCTCGCCTTGGCCCGGTGCCACCTGGATGCGGTCCAGGACCGGGCGCCCCGACGTGAGGGTTCCGGTCTTGTCGAAAACCGCTGTCTGGGCCTTCGCCAGCTGCTCGAGGGTGCGGGTGTTCTTAATGATGATGCCCTTGTGGGCGGCCTGGCTGGTACCGGCAAGGAAGGCCACCGGCGCCGCGATGAGGAGTGGGCAGGGTGTGGCTACCACCAGCACCTGGGCGAAGCGGAGGGGCTCGCCGGACAGGAGCCACGCTGTGCCGGCCATGGCCAGGGCCAGGATGGTGAAGGGAACGGCGTAGCGGTCAGCAAGCCGGACCACCGGCGCGCGGCTGTTGGACGCCTCTTCGACCAGCGCGATGATCCGGCTGTACTGGGAGTCCGCGGCGGTGGCTGACGCGCGCATGCGGATGGCGGCCACGCCGTTGACTGAGCCGCTGAGCAGGGTTTCCCCCATGGTGTGCTCCACCGGCAGGCTTTCCCCGGTCAGTGAGGATTCGTCGAGGCTGGCTGAGTCGGACAGGAGTTCGCCGTCCACGGGTACCAGTTCGGAGGGGCGGACCACCAGCACGTCCCCCTGGGCCACGTCGCCGATTGGGGTGTCCTCAAGGACCGCACCAGCTCCCTCGCGGTGGGCAAAACGCGGCGCCCGGTCCAGGAGGGACCGCAGTTCACGCGCGGCTCGTCCCTGGGCAAAGTCCTCCAGCGCCTCGCCGCCGGTAAGCATCAGGATGACCACCAGCGCAGCGAGGTATTCGCCCACCACCACCGTACTGACGATCGCCATCAGTGCCAGCAGGTCGATCCCCCAGCGTCCCTCCCGCAGGGACCGGACCATGCCGGCAGAACGTGCCACCACGATGACGGCAGCGTAGGCCGACGCGAGGACGCGGACCTGCAGTTCCAGGCCGAATTGGAGCAGCACCAGCACCGCTGCGAGCACCACACAGGTCAGCGCGACGACGGGATACCGCCTCATAAAGCCCCAGGCCCTTTCGACGGGCGACCCAGCGGATCCCCCTGCGTCCAAGTTGCCCGGGCTCCCGCCGGTGGCCGCAGGCGGGGCGGCGGGCTTCCTCATCCAGGACACTTCCGCAGGTGCTTCTTACGGTCCTCACACATGAAGCCGAACCTACCCTGCCGTCGACAGCCGGGCTAGGGCATTTGGCCCCGGCAAGCTGGCATGACCTTTGGCCCTGCCCCAACATCCGGTCCGGGGCGAATGTTAAGGGGCCACCATCAACCCCCACTCCGGAGCCCACCATGAACGCCGTCGTCCTCTACGACACCGCCTATGGGAACACCCGCGCAGTCGCCGAATCCATAGCGTCCGCGCTGGGACTGGGTGCCTCCGCCGTTCCGGTTGACGGTTTCGATCCAGCCACCCTCTGCCCGGGCGACCTGCTCGTCGTCGGGAGCCCCATCAATGGCTGGAAGCCTACTGCCCGCATTGCTGAATCCTTGGCCAACCTCGCCCGCCGCGGACTGAACGGTGTCCACGCGGCCGCATTCGACACGCGGGTGAAACTGTTCATCCACGGCGACGCCGCCAAGAAGATGACCAAATCCCTGGCGGAGGCCGGTGCCACCATCGTCTCCGGGCCCATGGCCTTCTATGTCAAGGGCAGCGAAGGGCCGCTCCTGGAAGGTGAGGTGGAGCGGGCCGCAGCATGGGCGGCAGACCTGGCGGCCTCGTTGCAGGGCCATGCGTAACCGGGGCCGAAGGCGTGAACCCGCTAACGGTGGAGCGGTTCTTCGACGGCGCACCGGACCACCCACGGCCTTTAGAGTCCTAAGGCCCTGTCGTGCCGGGGCATGGACCGCGAGGCTGGTGCAATGACTGAACCAGGCCCGCAGCCGCAAAAGATCCACATCACCGAACAGCCCGTGGCAGTGGTCCGCGAGCGGGTTCCCATGGACGCGCTCACCAGTTTCTTCGGCCGGGCCTTCGGTGCGGTGATGTCCGCGGTCCAGGTGCAGGGCGCCAGTCCGGCGGGTCCGCCGTTTGCGCGCTACCACGGAATGCCGGGCGAAACGGTGGACGTCGAAGCCGGGTTTCCTGTCGCCGGCAACTTCCACGGCACCGGCGAGGTGGCCAGCGCGGTACTCCCGGACGCAGATGCCTTCGAAGCCATCCACACCGGTCCCTACGACACGCTGGCTGCCACGTATGACGCCATCCGGCAGAGCATGGAAGCGGACGGAGCCACCCCGGCGGACTCCATGTGGGAGTACTACCTGACCGATCCTGAACAGCAGCCTGATCCAGCCACCTGGCAGACCAGGGTGGTCTGGCCACTCGCCTGAAGCTTCGGCAGGCCCGTCCCGAGGAGGGCACCATGGCCAGTCACCGCCCGGGCCCCCAGCCTGGGACTGCCGTTGCCGGCGCCGGCGACCAGCACGGCTGGGCGCACCTCTACCTCGTGGCAGGGGCGTCGTCGATCCTTTTCGTGTTCCTGTTGATCGCCGCCCTGGTGCTCGACTTCATGGCGCCTCCCCCTGTGCACGGCGGGGCCGCGACACTTGGGTTCATCGCCTCGAACAAGGCCGGCTATGTTGCGGAGCAGATCCTGTGGATCCTGCCGAATGTCTTGCCGGTGCTGGTGTTCACGGCCCTTTTCGTGGCGTTGTCGACGGTGCGGAGAAGCCTGCCCCTGATAGCGCTGATCTTTGGTGCGCTGCCCTGGGCGCTGCTGCTTGCGGTACCGGTCAGCAGCCGGGGCTCCCTGAACCTGGTCTACCTCAGCGACCGCTTCATGGCTGCCGGGTCGGAGGACGAACGGCGGATCTACGCTACCGCGGCTGAAGCCATCATCGCCGAGAACAACACCCCGGCAATCGTTGGCGTGCTCTCCGCCCTCGGGATCCTGCTGATGGGCCTGGCAATGCTCAGGGCCGGACAGGCAATTTTCCCCCGCTCCCTGGCATGGGTCGGCATCGCCACCGGGGCCCTGGGGGTGGTCAGTGAGGTCCTGCGCCACGCGGCTCCCAGTTTCTACTGGGGTTACGGAATTTTGCTGTGGGTATGGTTCGTCGCCACGGGCATTGCGCTGATCCGCCTGTCGCGCTCTGCTGCCCTGCGTCTCGGGGGCGCCTGACCTCCGGCGCCCCTGATCAAGGACCTTGGTCCCTAAAGCCGGTACGGGCCCTTTGAGATGGTGGTTGGGCAGGGAAGGTGCGCAACGCTGGAGTCGCGCCTTTTTTGGTGGCCGTGCCGGAAGCGGGCACGGCGTGCAGCCCCATCCACGGGGCATGATTTTGAGGAGGACACGGCTTATGGCAGGTACGTTCGAACTGTTTGTCGATGATGATTCACAGATTCGGTTCCGGCTTGTGATGCCCGATGGACACGTGCTGGCGGTTTCCGGACAATTCGCCGACAAGCAGGCGGCCGCCGCTGCCATCGAGGAGGTCCGCGAGTGCGCGGGCACGGGCCTGATCCAGGACGTGGTACCGCCGCGTCCCGGTGTTGTCCGCGCCTCCCCGCAGCACCCCCGCTATGCCGTGCACCGTGCGCCGCGGAGGCTCAATAACCTCGGGGCCGCCTGAGTCCGGCCGGCACGGAACCCGCATTTCGGGCAACGCATTCAGGTAGTGGGGCACGTCCAACGACGGGCCCCACTGCTTTGTCCGCGACGGCGTGCCTGCCCGCTGCGCTAGAAGCTTGAGGAACTGCCGGATCCGGAGAAGCTGCCGCCGCTGCTGCCGTATCCCGTGGTGCCACCACCACCCCTGGCTGAATTGACGCTGCTGACCCCCGTATTGAAGCCGGAGTTGAAGGTGGCCACGGAGAAGAACGTGTAGGACGGGTACACCGTGCCGAGGATGCTCGGTTCGTACGTCCGCTGCCTGCGGTGGTCCGTGCCGCCGTGGGCCGTTTCCATCTGTTCCCGCATCAGCCGTGCTTCGCGGTCTGTCCGGGCGAAGCCCTGGATCACGGTTTCGGCATGGTTCTCCAGCAGCTCCGAGAGCCGGGAACGGGCGCTGTACAGCCGGTCCAGGGCCTCCTCCGGCGTGATCCGCCGCTCGGCCAGTCCGGCCGTCCAGCGCTCAATGTCCCGCAGGCTTTCGTCACGGAAGGACCGGAGCGCCGTGGCAGTGGCCGAGTCCCCCTGCCCGTGGCGTTTGGCCAGGAGCTGCTCCAGCCCGGCGAGGTCTTTGCGGAAGGGAGCAAGCTGCCGGTCCCAGGCCGTAGGCCAGGTATCGGCACGGTTCAGCAGGGCATTGCTGTCCGAGATGACGTCGTCCAGGGCGTCCAGCTCTGCGGCACTGTCGGCGAACCGGCGGGCCAGCTTGAGGTTCTTCCTGCTGCTCAACGCCCGCTTACCCAGTGCGTGCACCTGGTTGGACAGCTCCGTCGCTGCGGCATATTTGCTGAGGAACGTCCTGTGTTTCTCAAGGACCTGGCTTCCGTAGCGGGATGATTCCGGGATGGTGCCGGCATTCAGTTCCGTAACCTCCAGGTCCATGCTGACGTTGGAGTAGCTGCGGTCCCCGCGTTCAATCTGTTTTCGGCATCCGCTCCTGGTCACGGCACGCACAATCAGCCAAGCGGCTGCACCCAGGGCCGCGGTTCCGGCGAGAACCCAGGTCGTGACCAGGAACGCCGTCGAGCGGTACCAGGGCTGGTTGATGAGCTCTGCCCCGCGGCGGATTCCGGCAACTGTGCCGTCGGTCCACTGGGCGTCGCGGGACAGTTCCTTGGACGCATCCTGGATGTCGCTGCGCTGCTCGAGGGACACTTTCCGGTCCTCGCCCATGTACGTCCCCACGTGCCGGCCCACGGGGTCAAGGGCGAAAATGAACAGTCCGTCGGCCCATTTTTGGCCGTCCGGGCTGATCCACTCCGGGTGCGTGGACCGCGCGAATTTCAGGACTTGTTCGTTGAGGTTGTCCGCCGGGGTGCCGTTGTAGGTGAAGACAGCAACACGGGTGGGCTCATAGAACTGGATGCGTTCGACGGCGGGCACCAGCGTGTTCTGGTCAAGCACCCCTGCGGTGTCCGCCACGATGACGGCCACAGGCGCCACCGCGGTGCCGGGGGCCGCGGCGCCGACCAGCAGGGCGGCGAGGGCAAGCACCACCACGGCTATCCGGCGCATGATGCTGCCCATGTTCCTCCCCACTGTTTAGAATCAGGATGAAACCAGGGAGCAGGGCCGCCAAAGGGCTAAGGTCCTGTGAAGATCGTGTTGGTCAGGAGCGCAGTGCCGTGGCGCAGGATGCAGGGTCCATTGTGGCCGGTTTTGACGGTTCGGAGGAGGCTGCGGCCGCCGTCCGCTGGGCGGCGCGCCACGCGCACGCCATCGGTTGCGCCCTGCATGTTGTGCACTGTTCGCTGTGGCCACTCCTGACCCGGCACCTCGGTCCGGTTCCCGGTGTGTCAGGCAGTGGCCTGGAACAGTCCGCCCGGTCCATCCTCGAAGACGGCGTGGCGGTTGCCACCGCGGAAGTACCCGGGCTTCAGGTCAGGAGCACGCTGCTTCACGGATTGCCGGCGCAGCTGCTGGCCGAAATATCCGCGGGCGAACGCATGCTGGTGGTGGGCAGCCGCGGCTTGGGCGGCTTCCTTGGCCTCCTGGTCGGCTCGGCGAGCCTTGAACTGGCAGCCACTGCCGCCTGCCCTGTCGCCGTGATCCGGGAGGAACACCACCCGGCCGGACCCGTCGTCGCCGCCGTCGATGACTCGGGTTCCCCTGCCGCGCTGGATGACGCGTGTGCGCTGGCAGCTGTGTGGCACGCGCCCCTCAAAGTGGTCCATGTCCGGCACCAGCCTGCGGGCTACCGGCTGCTGGAAGGACAGGACGCGGCGGCCGGCGCCCAGGCCGTCCTGGCGTCGGCCTTGAACCGTGCAGCGGCTGTGGTGCCCGCGGTCCGGGTGGAGACCGAATTGATGACGGACAGCTCGGTCCCGCACGCGCTCCTCAGAGCCGCTGAATCGGCCCGGATGATTGTTGTCGGCACGCAGGGCCGCGGAGTGCTCAGGGCAACCATCGGTTCAACGGCCCACGCAGTATTGCATCACGCCCGCGGACCCGTCCTTGTCTCACGGCGGGCCGGATGACGCAGGGTACTCCGGGTGTCGGGCCGGTTGCCTGCCGGGGCTCCGCCTAAGCTGGTCACGTGACCCCTGTTCCCTCCCCCGGGCCGCTGGACGTTGTGGTTCATTCCGGACCGGCGGACTGGTGGGTCATCCTTGCCGGTTTGGGGCCTCTCGCGGTTCTCACAGCTGCCCTGCTGGCCTTTTACATCAACTGGCGCACGCTCAAGCAGCGCACCGCTGCGGACAAGACAGCGCTCGACCAGAAACGCGAGGCTGACGCCAACGCGCTGCAGCAAAAGACCGAGGCAGACAGCCGGGCGGAGTGGTGGCGCCGGACCCAGTGGGCGCTGGACCGGGCCCTGGATCCGGATGAAGGCACCAAGGCGCTGGGGCTGGCGACGCTGGAAGTCCTGGCCAGAAGCGAATTGGCGCGCACGGAGGAACTCGAGCTGTTCGACATCGCCTGGAAGAGCGTGTCCGGCGACGAGAACGGGGACGATGCCTCGCCCGAGCCCGGTTCCGGGCAGGAGGCGGCCTTCGTGGACGACCGCCACAACTTAGGCGAGAATGGAACAACGGATGAAGACAGCAGCAAGGAGGTTGGACCATGAGTGCAACGTCGCCTGAGCACCGGTACGTCCACGCTCCGCGGAACAGCGCTGCCAAACCCGCCCAAAAGAAGACCACCCCGGCCGAGCACCGCGTCCAGGTTGCCGCCGCGCGGCTGCGCGTCACGCTGGATGAACGGCTGGGACGCGAGACGCCGGCAAAGACCAAAGCGCTGGCCAAGGAACCGATCTAGCGCGCCTTGCTGACAGTTGGGGGTCGACGACGCGTGGCGGGTTTTGGTGGTCAGCTGTCCGATGGACAGCCGCGAAGCGAGTACGGACCTGGTGACCAGTGGCCGCGGTAATCCTGAGATGTGACGCAGAGGTCCTGCGCCGCTGGAACTACCGTGCCGTCGTCGAACAAGTGGCCGGATCCGGGATATTCCTTGACCGCTGGCGCACTGACAGTCATCCCGGCGTTGATCCCGGCAGCGAGGCGTGGCTCCTCGTAGAGGGCAGCACTGAGGCTTCCAGTGGCTTGATCGGCCACGGGTTCGTGACGTCCCAGCCGTACCGAATTGCGGCCCCCACTGATCCCGGACCCGCTCACTGGTTCTTCTGGGTGGCCTGGGATTCCCTTCTTCCGCTTGGCGAGCAGGTACGGCCCGGACTCCTGGGCGAGGCACTCACCGACGACCTTGCGTCGAGGGCGGACGGACCGTCCCTGGTGACCCTGCCGCCGTCGTCCGTCCCTGTACTGCGCCGGCTTTGGCGCGCCCACGCGCCGTCCACGGCGGATCCCCTCGAGGTGGCGGGCGGAACCTTTCCTCCGGAGACCCTCCGCACCGTCCGCGTGAACCGGTACGAGCGCGACCCCGACGGGCGCCGGGCGTGCATTGCGTTCCACGGCACGCAGTGCGCCGCGTGCGGCTTCTCGTTCGAGTCCGCCTACGGCGTGGCAGGGGTGGGAGCAATCGACGTCCACCATGTAGTGCCCCCGGAGATCCTCGACGGCGCTTATCAGCTTGACCCCATTGCGGACCTTGTCCCGCTCTGCCACAACTGCCATGCCATGGCACACACCGCGACCCCGCCGCTGACCGCGGGTGAACTCCGAAGCATTATGTCCGCGGCCGGCCACCTAAAAGGTGAGGTGGTCACGGAGGTGGCCCTCCAGGCGCAGGAAGATGCGCGGCGGATCCTCGATGGCGGCCGGATGTAGGGCTGCTGGACTATCTTGGGACCATGGCGGAGCCGGGCCGGAAGGAATACGGGGTAGACCCCGAGGAATTCCGTTCTGCCCAGGTTGATGCGGCCGCCCTGCTGGATGCCGGATTGGGCGACGTCGATTGGTCTGTTCCACCACCAGGCGCCGTCCGGTTCACCATCGATGTTCCCAGTGGGAAGCTGGCCGCCATGGCCTTGGGCAAGCCGGATGATCCCAGCGTGGTGCTGGTGCCCGGCGCCACCGGGTCGAAAGAGGATTTCTCGCTGATGATGCCTGACCTCGCCGAGGCCGGCTACTACGCCCTGACGTACGATCTGGCGGGCCAGTACCAGTCGGCCGGCGCCGGCCCCGAGAACCTGGTGCCACCCCGACAGCACTACGACTACCAGTTATTTGTGGACGACTTCCTGGCAGTCCTGGAAACCACAGCTACCCCGGCCCACGTGGTGGCCTATTCCTTCGCCGGCATTATCGCCCAACTCGCCTACGTGCAGCGGCCCGAACTGTTCCGGTCCATCACGTTCCTGGGCTGCCCGCCGGAACCCGGCCAGACCTTCCGGGGCGTGAGCCGTATTGGCCGGTTCAGCACATGGGTGAACGGGCGGGCTGGTGCAGCCCTCCTGATTTGGGGCATCCGGAGCGGCCGGGTGGCGCATGTGCCGCCGGGACGGCAGCGGTTCGTCAACTACCGGTTCCGTTTCACCCGCCGCGCCTCCGTCCGCGATATCTACACCCTGATGCAGAACGTCCCGGACCTTCGGGCGGAACTGGCAGAGGCGCCGCTGCCCAAATTCGTGGCCGTGGGCGAACATGACCTGTGGCCGCTCCAGTTGCACCGGCTGTTCGCCCAGGCAATCCGGGCCCGCATAGGGGTGTACCGGGGCGGGCACAGTCCGTGCGAAACATCCCCGCATGAGTTCAGCCGCGACCTCCTGGCCCTGTACGCCAGGGACGGGGACGCTTAGCACCCAGGCAGCCCGCCGCCGTCGTGCCTGGTCAACAAGGCGCCGCAGGGCGTCGAAGTTCCGTTGCAGCCCCGACTGGTCACCCCCGGCCAGCACCCTCCCCCTGCGTGCCGTTGAACTTACGACGCCGGCAGGCACCGTAGGAGATCCACCGCACCCACTTCCAGACACCGGGCCTCCAGGGCTACGATCTTCCGGCACGCTCCAACGCCAGGGTGGGGGCCAGCGGCAGAGGGAGGACACCGACGTGGCCGGACGAGCAGGAATGAACGGTCCGCATTGGCGGCGGGTGCTGGCAACGCTTGGCAACACGGACGCGAGGATTGCGTACGCGCAGATCGTACTGGGAGCCGCTCACGCCGACCTGCTGCCCGATGTGAAGCCGCAGCGGAGGCAGCGGGCCCTGGCGGCCCTGCTTGAGTCCGGGCTCGTGGGACGTCAGGCGTCGGGTGGGTTGGTGGCGCAGGACTCCATATTCCGGGACCTGCTCGCCCAGCAGCCGCGCCGGCAGCCGCAGACTGGGCTGGACAGATTCATGCGGCTGGGGCGGATCGAGCGATACCCCGCCAATGTGGCCGAGCGGCGGGCCCTGCTGGCAAGGATCGCCAATGAGATCATCGAACCCGGCAAGAAGCTCACGGAGAGGCAGATCAATGAGCGGCTGCTCAGCTATACCGACGACGTCGTCCTGCTTCGCCGCTACATGATCGACTTCGGCCTGCTGCAGCGCACGGCCACGGGCTCTTCGTATTCTTTGCCGGAATAACCAACTGCCGCCGTGTGATGGCGTGCAGTAGCTTGGACAGCATGGGCGAGACGCCGGGTTTGAGGCCTGCAGGCAGTCGGAAGGGGGCCATCGCTTTCGGCGCGGTGGCACTCATATGTGTTGTGGCAGGCGGGTTGGTCGCGGCAGTTACCGGGCCGCTGCACCTTGAGCATGGATCGTGGGCCGCTGCCTATCTGGTGCTCGTCGGAGGAGTAGCCCAGGGAGCGTTGGGCATCGCCCAGTACTTCCTGGCGGCGCAACGCTTTGGGGGGTGGAGAGTCATTGCGGAATTGGTGGCGTGGAACGGCGCGTCCGCGGCAGTCATTGGCGGGACGCTGGTTGGTAACCCGTGGGTTGTGGATGCCGGCGGCGCAATGCTGGTTGTTTCGCTGGCGTTGATGTTCCGGACTGTTCACTGGCGGAGCGCGATGTCTGGTTGGGTCCCCTGGGGATACCGGGCCCTGTTGCTGGTGATCGCCGTCAGCATACCCATCGGGCTGGTGCTGGCTCACTTTCGCGCTCCGTGAACTCTCCTGCGGCATGACAGGCCGCGCCGCCGATGGGATCTCGCCTAGAATTCTGACATGCCTACACTTGTCCACGAGTTCACCTGGCCGGATCGGGTCGTCATCGGCACCGTCGGAGCTCCTGGTGCGCGCACGTTCTACCTGCAGGTACGCGCCGGGGCGCAGCTGGTGAGCATCGCCATGGAGAAGCAGCAATCGGCTCTGCTTGCGGAGAAGATCGATGAAATACTCGACCAGCTCATCACCCTGGACGGTAACCCGTTCAGCGTTCCCACCGGCACGCCCGTCGAACTGGTTGACAACGATCCGCTGGAAGCCGTTGAGGAGCAATTCCGGACTGGCGCCATGGGCCTGGGTTGGGACCCGGCGACGGCTCAGGTGGTGATTGAGGCTTATCCCCTCACTGAAGCAGATGCTGATCCGGACGATGAAGCATTGGATCAGGACGGCGTCGAGGCCCCCGAAATGCTGTTGGTGCGGATGCCGGTGGGCACCGCCCGCGCGTTCACCAAGCGCACGCGTGAGGTTGTGGGCGCGGGCCGTCCGCTCTGTCCGCTCTGCGGATACCCGATGGACCCCGAGGGGCACGTCTGCACCCCGCCAGAACTTTAATCCAGGCGGCCTGCCGGCCAAAGACTACGAGGATTCGGACTCAATGGCCTGCTCGATTTTCTGGAGGGTAGCCGGTCCGGCTGCGATTTCAATGACGCCGCCGTCTGAGCCCAGGGTGATGATCCGGAAGTCCAGCGGCACGTCCTGTTGATTGTCGTGGCGGTTCGCTTTCCGCACCGGGACGTCCACAACCCCAACTCCAGTGAGAGTCCTCCCGCGGCCACTGGGGGTCAACGTGTCGTCGACGATGGGCTGGAATTCGATCCGCTCTGCGCCGGGGACAGCGATTCCCATCCGCCAGACGCTGTTCAAGGAGCCCGGCGATGATTGAGGGAACCGCAGGAAGACAACCAAGTCGCCGTGTTCATCGAGTCTCTCCGCGGCCGTCTGGAACCGCTTCGTCATGAAGAAGACGACGCCCCCGATCATCATCGCGTAGAAGATGGCGTTGGCCGCGGCGTCGTCGAGGCTTTGCCCGGTGATAAGGCTGGCCGCCAGGATGACAGCGCAGGCTATTGCGCCAACCAGGACGGCCCGGAGCGCGGGATGCATCTCGCCCCACTTCCTCATGGCGCCATCCTAGGGGCAGGATTTTCCCGCAGCTACGGCCGCATCGTTTGGAACGTCTAAGTGATGACGCGCCGCCCACTCTTGAGCGAACCTTGCGCCCATCGTGGGTTGCCGTTCAGCAACGGGTCCTATCGTTGGGGCCAGGATCCAGCCGCTGGGGCAGGGTCTGGAGTTGGACAGGGCCGGCGGCTGGAGCATCCCGAGACCGGAGGCAGCCCCCCAAACCGCCGCCGGCCCACACCGCCTTGGCTGCAGCCGCCACAGTTCGTCCCAACACAGGCGTGACAAGGATTTGCGGCAAAAGTCGTGCCCCGTCCACCACCCGCCCGAAATGTCAGACCCTCCCTTCATGATGAGTACATGGGAAGCGGCACGGCAGCACGGGCGTTTGAGGCGATCGAGGCTGCCTTGTCCGTGCTCCGTGGCGAGGTAGCCAGAGCCGCAAACGGACCGCTCGCACAGAGCGATCCCTTGGCCGCCGTCGCCGATGAATGCCTGGACATCCTGGCCGGAGTGGCCCGCACCGAAGCCCGTGTAGCGGCGCTGAAGGCCGCGGCTGCGGCTGCGTTCGCGGAGTCAGCGCGGTGTATGGCTCCCCCGGACATGCCGGTGCAGGCGCAGGAAATGGCGGTCGCCGCGGAGGTGGGCTGCATCCTTGCCATCGGTGACCGCGCCGCCGGTGCACTTCTGGCACAGTCTTACGCTCTCACCACCTCTCTTCCCCGGACTTTGGAAGCGCTCACGGCGGGTACCATGTCGTGGCAGCACGCCCGCGTCATGGTGGACGAAACTGCCACCCTCAGCTCTGACGCCGCGACCGCATTGGAAGCCCACTTCCTCGACCCGGATGCGCCGAACGCCGCCCGCGGGTGCCCCGCCGGGGAGATGCCGGCGTACCGATTCCGGCACAAGGCCCGCGTCTGGCGCGAACGTCACCACCCGGAGAGCATCGAGAAACGGCATGCAAAGGGCATCGAAGACAGGTGCCTCGAGTTCTCTCCGGAGCAGGACGGCATGGCGCGCTTGTCCGCACGTCTGCCGGCGGACAAGGCCATGGCCATCTGGAACCGCTACACTGCCATCGCCCGAGGGCTCCAGGGACCCAACGAGGAACGCACACTCACCCAGCTTCGCGCGGATCTGTTCGCCGCCGCAGCCCTTCACCGGGGCACCGGCTGCACCGGTTGCTGCGGCCGGAACGGGGCCGGAGTGAACGAGGCCGGGGCCCCACCGAAGGGACTCGCCGATGTGCCGGTTCCCCGCGCGGAAGTGCTGGTCACCGTCCCCGTGTTTTCCCTCCTCGGAGCCACCGACGAACCCGCCATGCTTGACGGCTATGGCCCTATCCCGGCTTCCACGGCACGGGACCTCGTAGCTAATGGAGCCGCTTCGTTCTACCGGGTGCTCGTGGACCCCCGCGACGGCGCGCCGCTGGAAATCGGACGCACCAGCTACCGCCCCGGGAAGGCCATGCGAAGGTGGCTGCGCTTGCGGGACGGCAAGTGCCCCTTCCCTGGGTGCAACAACAATTCCCTGGACAACGAAGCCGATCACCTGCTCGCCTGGCACCAAGGCGGGACCACCGGCATCAGCAACCTTGGCCAACCATGTCCAAAGCACCACCGGTTGCGGCACGTCAGCAGGTGGCGTCCAACGGCTGCATCGAAGAATGAGCCGCCCGGCTGGGTTTCGCCCTCAGGACGCAAATACAGGAGCGAGCACCAGGACTGGGAACCGCCAGAGTTGCCTCCGCCACTGCAGGTGCGCGTTGGCATCCGGACTCAACCAGGCCGCAACGCAATGATGCCGGACAAAGGCACAGTGGACTACTTCCGTCTGCCAAGGTCCCATGTAGAAGAATGCCTGGCCGAGTACCTCGCGGCGCGGTGAGCTCGGTGGTGTTCCGAAGGTTCGTCCCGGGAAACACAATGGACCCCGCACTAAGCCTGCGGGGTCCATTGGAACCGGCTGTTACAGAAGACCTTCAACACGGAACGGCCCCATCAGGCCGAGGCGATGGCTTCCGAGAGGGCGATTACGTGCAGTTCAATGAAGGTTTGCGGCGCACGCAGCCGCCGGTTGAGCCGCAAGGCAGTCGCCTGTATGCCAACCGCATCGTCAGAGCGCATACTTCTTGAGGCCCTGGGGCTCAGTAGAGGTCCTCGTGCGGACCGACGTCACCGCGCCTCTGGGCGACTTTCATGGCCACGCGAACGGCTTTAACCCGAATGTAGTTGAACGTCCTCACGACGTCTCCCGGCGAAGCGTTGCTCTTCTCCAAGGACCATGCAACGAGCCCGTCATACTCCCGGCGCCCCTCTACGTCCTCAGGTGCAGAGCTCTGGGCCAGGGAAGCCATGTAGGCGTCGGCAAGGCTGTGGCAGTGCTCACCCGTGTTGGGGTTCTTTATAAAGCCAGCCTCCATAGCCGCCGCCAGTTCTCCTCTGTAGGGCTCTGAGTTCATTCCTCAGGCGCCTTCTCCGGCGCATCAGCCGTGTCCCGCTTCCGGGACTTGAACAAACCGGCGACTTTTCCGCCCGCAGCACCGGTGGCTCCAGCCAGGGCACCCCCAAGGCCTTTCACCGCGGTAAGCGCCTGCGGCTCATCCGGGATGCCGTCGCCGTCGACGTCCACGGCACGGAAGGGGCGGGACACCGCAGACGCTGCACTCGCGACCCCGGATCCTACGACAGAGGCACCGGTTGCCACCCCTTCTCCAACTGTGCTGGCCGTCCCAGTGATCCAGCTTCCCGTGGACTTCGCGGCATCTTCCAAAGCTGCAAGCGCCCGGTTGGGTTCGGACTCCTGGTCCTCGGCGTCGGACAACTCAATCTGCAAGGCAAGATGAGCCGGGAACTCTGCCGGAGCCTCGGGGAATGCTTTTCGTGCGGACTCCACGACGTCCCTGCCAAACACGAAACGGCTCACGCCGCCTGTCAGCGCACCCACGCCGTATTCGATCGCCGTCTGATGTTTCCCGTTCAAGGTTTCCCGCACGGTGTCCAGTTGGCCCGTTTGGATGGTCCGGACGAGGCTTTGGGCGGCCCCGCTGGGCAACGTATCCGCCAGGGTCGTTGCCCAGTGGGACCAGTCGCCGCCGGCGGCCGCGAATTTTTGGCCAACGCCCACCACGCCGTCGGGAGAAGTCTCCGCCACGTCCTTGGCCATGGTGGCAATTTGTTCCTGGCTAACCCGCTCGTTGGTTAGCCCGTAGACCAAAGCGTGGGCCTGGTCCTGGTCCAGGGCCTTCCCGTGGATGTCGGCCAGGGCAAGCCCAAAAATTGCCGTTAGCTCGAACTGGAGCTGCTGATCCCCTGCCGGGAGCAGTGCCGCGATCCGGTTGGCGCCGCTTTTCGCCGCGCCCATGGCCATGTTCTTCGCGGCCACCTTAGCCGCTTCCTTGGCGGTTACCTGCACCGTCTTCTTAGCGGCCTGTTTCCCAGCCGTCTTCAGACCGGTTGCCGCGACGCTGCCACCCGGGATAAACGAGATTCCCACTTCAGCCGCGATCGACCCCGCAGTGATAGCAGCCCCTGCGGCTGTGATCGACGTGCTGTAGTGACGTTCGAGCAACCTGATCACTTCCGCGGGTGTCGCGTCTGGACGCCGGCGACGAATTCGCATGACGTACTTGCGTGCGATTGAGTGACGCGCACTGACCGCCTTCGCGATGTCTGCGTTGGCGTCTTCATCATCCAACTGGGTCTCCAGCGTGACAGCTTCGCTTTCGGTCATTTACGTTGTCCCCCTCTAAACCACAGGCTCAACCCTGAGCCTTTCTATAAACGCTGCAATTCGGTTCGCGGGCAGAGGAGCCCAGGGCTCCCCCGCCGCGCCGTCATCAGTGTCCCGCACGACGCGGCAGGATCTTGCTCGCCACGCTGCGCGGACCTCCGCCGGTCAGATCGCACGGGCGGAAGTGAGCTTATCCCGGGATTTGGATCCGTGCGGCCTCCTGCAGCAGCGGATCGGAAATCATGACGGTGGCGGTTCCCGGCGCAATATCGAAGGCAACGTTGCCCCGCGCCTTGTCGCCAGGCAGAACCTCGCCTGAGCCCAGCTGGTTATCGGCGAACATGCTCATGTCCGCCTTACGCCCGTTGGCATCCTTTGCCGAGAAGTAGAGCGGGTTGGAGCTCGTCTTGCCGGATTCCGTTTCCCAGAGCACATCCAGGAGCAGGTAGGTGCCGTTCTTGGGCGGTGTAGCGAACGCACCGGTGGTGACAGAGTCGGTGCGTACGGCGGACACGACAGTGATCCTGGCGACGTTGCCGTTGCGCATCTTCACGGAAAACGGGACGCCGACAGTAGGTGCCGCGGGAGCAGCCGGAGCGGACGACGGCGGGGCTGCCGCCGCCGGGGCGGCAGGCGCAGCGGCAACCGGCACGGATGCTTCGGCAGACGCTGAAGTGGAGGCGATCGGGCTGGACTCCGCCGCCGGATTGCTGCCGCCAGAGCAGGAACCCAGGAGAATGCCCACCAAAAGCACACCTGCAGGGACAACGAAGCGCTTCTTGTTGTAGAACGGGCGCTTGGCGGGTGCCGGAACTGCCGGCTGGGTCGGAAATGCAAAGTTCTGGTCAGTCATGGTGATGCCTTTCGAGAGCGTGCGCGGTGATGCTGCGGTTGTTACTGCTTTTCCCATTTGCCACAGCGGGTTGAGTTGAAGTCCTGGCCCGGGGACAGGGTGACGACTGGGCGTCCGCCGCCGGGGATGTCGTTTTCGATGATCTTGCTGCCGTTGGTGCCGGACTGGTAGATGCCCCAGTAGCAGGTGGATCCGACGGCGGCCGCGGCGCGGTACGTTCCGGGTTCGATGTCGGAGCCCACGGTCCAGGTGCCGTCGCCAACGGTGTTGGCTGCCTTGGCCTTCTCGGCGCCGGTTACTGCGTCCTCCCGTTTCTTGACGGCGGCCTCGGCGGCCTTCACGGCCGCATCGGCTTTGGACACTTCGGCTTCACGGGCCGCGACGGTGGACTCACGTCCGGTGATGCCGCTCTGCAGGGTGTCGTACTTACCCTTAAGGGAGGCGTAGCTGGAAAGCGCTGCGTCGCGCTCAGTTTCAACGGTGGACTTTTCGCCCGCGAGGGACTTGTATGCCGGGCTCGCAGTCGGGTCCGGCAGCACCGTTCCGACAGCAACGCCGCAGGCAACAAGTACGACGGCGGCGCCCGCCACAAGGACGCGCTTCTTCCGTCGGGGCTTCGCTGCCGGAGCAGCCTGGCGGCTTGCGGGATCCGTAAAGACTTCCTCAATGGACGTCTCTGGCGACCCGGAAACCGGGCCGGGGTGATCGGTGCTCATGTCTCTTCCTTCGTTCGTGGATGACCGCTGAACGGCGGCGGGATCCTGCTCTCCCAATGTGCGGTTTCCCGCCGCCGCCGCAGCTCCGGAAGATTCCTTCGTGGCTGCAGATCGAACGTATGTCCCTCCCACAAAGCCTCTTAGAGAAGAAGCTGATAACCCCCCTTATCAGTCGAGAAGGTGTGATGTCTGGGGACGCCGTTAGGCTGATGGAACAATCACGACTGAGGGGGGCTGTAAATGGAAGCAACCGGCACGGCATTGCACATGACACTGTCCGACGTCGCCGCCCTGGCCCAGGTGCAGCGCCCGGTCGTCTCAATGTGGCGCAGGCGAAGCAGCGGCGGCCCGGTGCCTTTTCCCGCAGCTACGGAACAAGTCAACGGCGTCGAGCTGTTCGACGCTGGCGAAATCACCGCCTGGCTCCACGCCACCGGGCGGGGAAACAACCCCGAGGCAAGGAACGACGTCGCCGTTTTTGCCCGCCTGGCCGACCCCGTATCGGCAGCGGCCCGGGACGGCCGGCAGACGTTTGATGGCCTCACCTCGCTGCTCGCGCTCAAGGTCATCAGCGGACAGAGCCTTGGCCACATGAGTGCAGCCCAGATTCTGGACGCCGCCGACGAAGCGGACCCCGACGACGTCTTCCTCTATTCCGAGCTCGAGGCGCTTGGCTCCGCCCTTCCGGGGCTGGCCAGTTTCGCGGACAGACTGGCGGACAGCGCGTTCAGTGCCCCCGCAGCTTTCGAAAAACTGCTGGCACACCGGTTCAAGGAAGGCCTCCGCGACCAGTCGGACACCGCACTCACGGACGCTGCCCTCAAGCTCGTCGGCGCAGCAGCCACGGAACTCGCAGCCACGCTGGACGGCAGACCCGTCTACGTGGACTCGACCCCGGGCGGGAGCGACGTCATGCTTAGCATTGCGCAGCAGAGCGGGGAAACAACGGCGGTCACCTTCCTGGCAGCTGACCACGACGGCGGGGCGTCGCGGCTTGCCCGCAGGCGCCTGGCAGTGCATGGCACAGACAACGCGCCGGTGAAGCTCGACTCCAACGGCGCGTTCGCGGTCAGCGGTCCCGCGGTGCACGTGGCGCAGTATCCTGCACCGGGAGGTCCTGCGGTGGATACGGCAGGCGTCCTGCTCGGCATTGAGAACATCGTGCTGCAGATGGACGACTCCCAACGGGCCGTCATCATTGCTCCCGCCCGGGTACTCTGTGACGCACTGACCGGGGAGGCAGGGAAACTCCGCTCCGATCTGCTGCGCTCGGGCCGCGTTCGGGCCATCGTCCGGCTGCAGCCGGGACTGTTGCGAGCCAAGCCCAGGGAACCGCAGGCGCTGTGGGTCCTGGGGCCGTCGTTTGCCAACGTTCCCATCGCGGACCGCTGGACCATGGTCGCCGATCTGACCACCACCGCGCTGACCCTCGATGTGAGCCAAGACCTGATCAGCGACATTGTCGCCTCCATGGGTGACAGGGCCACCATCCGCGCCCACTCCTTCCGGTTTGCGCGGCTAGTGCAGACCCGCGTCCTGCTGGCCAGGCGCGGGGCACTGGTGAGTGTCCCACCGGCCAGGAGTTCGACGGCGGCGCGCGGCATCGAGACGGCGCTTCGGATCGAGGAACTCGTCAGGGTCCTCTCCGCCGGAGCGGCCGATCCGCCTGCACTGCCGACGGTCCAGCCCGCGGCGGTCGACGGTCCGCTCCTGCCCGCAACGGTCCAAGAGCTTATCAATACCGGCAACCTCAGGTACGTGAAGGGTGTCCGCCTTGAGGAGGCCGACCTCAACGGCCGGGCCGGGAGCAGGATCGTTGGCCGCGAGGAACTGATGGATCCGCACAACTCAAAGCCGCGGTACATCACCCTGCTGGACTTCGCCGCCAAGTACCCCACCGGGCGCCTGACCGAACCGGGAGATGTTGTCTTCTGTACCAGCCCGCGTCCCGCCGCGATGGTCGACGCGGAGGGAGGCGCCGTCGTCGTCTTCCCTGCCCGGGTCCTGCGGATAGACCGCGGTGACCCCGGCGGCCTGGTGCCGGACGTCGTGGCTGCGGACATCAACTCACGGCCGCCAGCCGACAAGACCTGGCGGAACTGGCAGCTGCGCCGGACCCAGGACCGCCAGCGACAGCCGCTCGCCACAGCGCTGGAAACGCTGCAACACGAGCAGGCACGCGCCCGGGAACGACTCAATCAACTGGAAGAACTCGCTACCCTGATTACGGACGGCGTAGCGGGCGGAAGCCTCACCCTGACAGACCTAATTACCCACGCCGGACCAGAAGGAACTGCATAATGCCCCCGAAAGTGAAGGTGGACCTCGCCCCGTCCACCATGAAGGAACTCAAGGACACGCTCTGGAAGGCGGCGGACAAGCTCCGCGGCTCGATGGATGCCTCGCAGTACAAGGACGTGATCCTGGGGCTGGTGTTCCTGAAGTATGTGTCGGACGCGTTCGAGGAGCGGCGCGGACAGATCCAGGCTGAGCTGGAGGCGGAGGGGCTCAACGAGGAGCAGATCGCCCAGCTGATCGACGACGTGGACGAGTACACCGGCCGCGGCGTGTTCTGGGTATCGCCCCGGGCGCGCTGGACCTACCTGGCGGAGCACGCAAAGGGCCTGGATGCGGTGGACGGTGCGGCGCCAAAGTCCGTCGGGCTGCTGATTGATGAGGCGATGGAGCTCATCATGGCAGACAACAAGCCCCTGGCCGCCACGCTTCCCAAGATCTACAACAGGGACAATGTGGACCAGCGCCGGCTGGGCGAACTGCTGGACCTGTTCAACTCGGCGCGGTTCACCGGCCAGGGCGCCAGCAAGGCTCGCGACCTGCTGGGCGAGGTGTACGAGTACTTCCTGGAGAAGTTCGCCAAGGCCGAGGGCAAGCGCGGCGGCGAGTTCTACACGCCCGCCGGCGTGGTGCGCGTGCTGGTGGAGGTGCTGGAGCCGCACCGCGGACGGGTGTATGACCCGTGCTGTGGCTCTGGCGGCATGTTCGTCCAGGCCGAAAAGTTCCTGGCCGCACACCACCTGGAGGGCTCGGACATTTCCGTCTACGGCCAGGAGCTCAACGAGCGCACCTGGCGGATGGCCAAGATGAACCTGGCCATCCACGGCCTCAACGCCAACCTCGCCTCGCGCTGGGGCGACACGTTCGCGCGCGACCAGCACCCGGAGCTGACCGGGAACAACGGCGCGGACTTCATCATGGCCAACCCGCCGTTCAACATCAAGGACTGGGCCCGGTCCGAGTCCGACCCGCGGTGGAAGTACGGCGTGCCGCCGGCCGGCAACGCCAACTATGCGTGGATCCAGCACATCATCTCCAAGCTGGCGCCCGGCGGCAGCGCAGGCGTGGTCATGGCCAACGGCTCCATGTCCTCCAACTCCGGCGGCGAGGGCGAGATCCGCGCCCAGCTGGTGGAGGCCGACCTGGTCTCCTGCATGGTGGCACTGCCCACCCAGCTGTTCCGCAGCACCGGCATCCCGGTGTGCACCTGGTTTTTCGCAAAGGACAAGACCGCCGGCACGCGCGGCTCGGTGGACCGCACCGGCCAGGTGCTCTTCATCGACGCCCGGAACCTGGGCTACATGGTGGACCGCGCCGAGCGCGCCCTGTCCGACGACGACATCGCCAAGATCGCCAATACCTACCACGCCTGGCGCGGCACAGCTTCCGCGGTTGAGGCAGGGCTGACGTACGACGACGAGGCGGGCTTCTGCTATTCGGCCAGCCTTGCGGAGGTCAAGGCTGCGGACTACGCACTGACTCCCGGACGGTACGTTGGCGCGGCCGAGGTGGAGGACGACGGCGAGCCGATCGAGGAGAAGATCGCGCGGCTTTCGAAGGAACTGTTGGAGCAGTTCGAGGAGTCGGAGCGGCTGGCGACTGTTGTGCGCGAACAGTTGGGGAGGGTTCTGTGAGCGGCTGGCGAGAGACAACGTTGGGTGCTCTCTGCGCTGAAGGCGGTGGAGGAATCCAAACTGGCCCGTTCGGAAGCCAACTGCATGCGTCAGACTACGTTCTTGATGGCATACCCAGTGTTATGCCGCAGAACATCGGTGACAACTTCATTCATGAAGAGGGCATCGCTCGAATTCAAGAAGCAGATGCGCTGAGACTTGCCAAGTACCGCATGCGAAAGGGCGACATAGTTTATTCGCGGCGTGGGGACGTCGAAAAACGCGCTCTTGTTCGAGAGAACAATGAAGGATGGCTCTGCGGCACCGGTTGTCTCCGTGTACGGCTCGGCGAACAGTCTGACCATGATCCAGCATTTGTCTCGTATCTTCTGGGCACCGAAGAAACTCGCGCATGGATTGTTCGCCATGCCGTAGGTGCAACCATGCCCAACCTCAACACGTCCATACTTTCCGCCGTGCCGTTAGTGATCCCTGAGCCTGCCGTGCAACAAGCAGTCGCGGAGGTTCTGGCAGCATTCGACGACAAGATCGTCGCCAACACTAGGCTCGCCCAGACCCTCGACGAGTATTTGATGTCCCGGTGGACCGCACTGTCACTGAGCGAAACTTTAGAGCGGGTCAAGCTGGATGGATTGGTCCAGGACGTAATTGGAGGAGACTGGGGCACCTCGGAACTCGCTGATCCGAGCACGGAAGAGGTATTGTGCATCCGTGGTGCCGACATCACCGATCTTCAGATGTCCGGCCTTGGCAGCATGCCCCGAAGGTTCATCAAGCCGAACAGTCTCCGGCGGAGGCAACTCGCGAATCTGGACCTAGTAGTGGAGATGTCGGGTGGAAGCCCCACCCAATCGACAGGACGGGCTGTCCTGATAACAGATGCCTTGCTCAACCGCTTGAACTTGCCATTGAGCAGCTCCAATTTCTGCAGAATTGTTCGTCTCGGCAACGCCAAGAACGCATATGTCGTCTATGCACTCTTGCGCGACAGTTGGAGTAGAGGCGAGTTCTTCCAGTACGAAAACGGATCTACCGGCATCAAAAACCTGGCATTCTCTGATTATTGCGCTGCGAAGGAGGTGCCGATGCCCTCGGACGTGGAGCTCAACGACTTTAATCAATTTGCAGGTGGCGTTTTCTTGACAATGCAGTCAATCGGAGAAGAGTCGGCTCATCTCATAAGAACCCGTGACACCCTCCTTCCCCAGCTCATGTCCGGCAAGCTCCGGATCAAGGACGCGGAGAAAGTCCTGGAGAACGCCGGGGTGTAAACGTGCAGCGCGATTAATGGGCAGCCGGGGATCGCCGTCCGAAGCCTGAGTAAGCTGAACAACAAATCGATTTTGGGGGAATCACCGTGACAGCACCGTCAGTAACGTTTTCTGAAGCCGATTGGGAGGGCGCCGCGAAGGAGCGGCTCGGCGAGCTGGACTGGAGGCCACTGGAAGGCCAGGCAATCGCGCCCGGCAGCGGGGAACGCGAGTCTTGGGCCGAGCTTCTGATCCGGCCCCGGCTCCTCGCCGCCCTCCAGCGCCTCAACGCGGCAGTCCCTGCACAGTATCTGCAGCAGGCCCTGGCGGAAATCGCATCACCCAAGTCGAACGATCCGATGGCCGAGAACCACCGCATCCACAACTGCCTCGTCGACGGCTACCGGCTGACCTACATCGACTCGGACGGCAACGAAGCCAACCCGACCATCCGGCTGCTCAGCCAGGCGCCCGACCAGAACGACTGGCTCGCCGTCAACCAGGTCACGCTGGTGCAGGGCGACTACAAACGGCGCTTCGACGTCGTGCTCTATTGCAACGGCATGCCCGTCAGCATCATCGAACTCAAGAAGGCCGGCAGCGCCCACGCCGACCTCCCCGGCGCCCACGCCCAGCTCCAGACCTACCTCCGCGAATTCCCCATGGCATTCCGCTTCTGCGTCTTCACGCTCGCCAGCGACGGGATCCAGGCCAAATACGGAACGCCATTCACCAACTTTAATCACTTCTCACCCTGGAACGTTGACGACGACGGCGTCCCCGTTCCCCAGGGTTATATGGTCGATGGCGACGCGGTCACCGCCCTCGACACCGCCCTGGACGGCCTCTACAACCAAGAACGCTTCCTGCAGCTCGTCCGGAACTTCACGGCCTTCGATCAGGGGTCGGGCGGTCTCGCCAAACGCATCGCCAAGCCGCACCAGTACTACGCCGTGACCAAAGCGGTGGCGAGCACAATCCAGGCGGTCGAAAGCAATGGCAAGGCCGGTGTTGTCTGGCACACCCAGGGTTCGGGGAAGTCCATGGAGATGGAACTGTACGCCAACATGGTGGCCCGCCAGCCGAAGCTGAAGAACCCCACCGTCGTGGTCATCACCGACCGGAACGAACTGGACGGCCAGCTGTTCGAGGGCTTCGACCGGAGCCTCCTCCTCGCTGAATCTCCAAAGCAGATCAGGAAACGCTCAGAACTGCGCGACGAGCTGAGCAACCGCACCACCGGCGGCATCTACTTCACCACGCTGCAGAAGTTCGGCCGCAGCAAATCTGAAAAGGACGCCGGCGCCGACCACCCGCTGCTGTCCGACAGGCGCAACATCATCGTGGTGGTGGACGAGGCACACCGCTCGCACTACGACGATCTGGACGGCTACGCCCGTCACCTGCGTGACGCACTCCCCCACGCCACGTTGATCGCCTTTACGGGTACACCGATTTCCTTCGACGACCGAAACACCCAGGACGTCTTCGGCGACTACATCGACATCTACGACCTGTCCCGGGCGGTGGAAGACGGCGCCACCGTTCCCGTGTATTTCGAGCCGCGGCTGATCAAGGTGGGACTTTCCGAAGGCGTCACGGAAGAGGACCTGGACAAGTCAGCCGACGAACTGACGCTCGGGCTCGACGATACGGAACGTGCGCGCATTGAGGCGAGTGTCGCCGTCGTCAACGCTGTTTATGGTGCGCCGCAGCGTATTGCTGCGCTGGCGGAAGACCTGGTGGCGCACTGGGAGAACCGGCGTGAGCGGATGGGCAAGTTCATCGAGGCGCCGGGCAAGGCGATGATCGTGGGCGGGACGCGGGAGATCTGCGCAAAGCTGTACGCCGCGATTGTGGAACTGCGCCCGGACTGGCATTCAGACGACCTGTCGAAGGGCAGGATCAAGGTGGTGTACTCGGGCGACGCGACCGATGTGCCGCCGGTGTCCGACCATGTGCGCCGGGATTCTCTGAATGCCCAGGTAAAGGAGCGGCTCAAGAACGTCGACGACGAGCTGGAGCTGGTGATCGTCAAGGACATGATGCTCACCGGCTATGACTCACCTCCGCTGCACACCCTGTACCTGGACCGTCCGCTCAAGGGCGCGCTGCTGATGCAGACGCTCGCGCGGGTGAACCGCACGTTCCGCGGCAAAGAGGACGGGCTGCTGGTGGCGTACGCGCCGCTGGCGGAGAACCTGGCGAAGGCGCTGGGCGAGTACACGCAGTCGGACCGGGCGAACAAGCCGGTGGGCAAGAACATCGACGAGGCTGTAGGCCTGACGGTGTCCCTCGTGGGGACGTTGCGGTCTTTGCTGGCTGGCTACGACTGGAAAGCCGTGCTGATGAAGGGCGGACCTAAGTCGTTCCTCAACGCCGTGACCGGCGCGGTCAGTTACCTGCGGAATCCTGCCACTCCCGGCAACCAGCCTGCTGAAGGCGAAGAGTCACTCGCCGCGAAGTACCGCAAATTTTCCGGGCAGCTGTCCCGGGCGTGGGCGCTGTGCTCGGGTTCCGAAACGTTGGCCGAGCTGCGTCCTGAGATACAGGTGTACGAGGAAATCCGGGTGTGGATGGCGAAGTACGACGCCGCGGACAGGCAGGCCAGCGGTGAACCTGTGCCGGAGGAGATCCAGCGGCTGCTGGGGAACCTCATTGCTTCCGCCACATCCTCTGGTGAAGTACTCGACATCTACGACGCCGCCGGAATGCCCAAACCGTCGTTGGATGACCTGACACCGGAGTTTATTGCGAAGACGCAGCAGGCTCGGAACCCGCAGCTGGCCATTGAGGCACTGAGGAAACTGATTGCCGATGAATCTGCCTCTTCCACACGGAACAACGTGATCCGGCAACGTGCTTTCTCGGAACGGATCACCGAGCTGATGAGGAAGTACACGAACCAGCAGCTGACGTCAGCCGAAGTCATCGCGGAGCTGGTGGAGTTGGCCCGTGAGGTGGCCGCAGAGGGTAAGCGTGGTGAGCAGTTCACTCCCCCGCTGAACTCCGACGAGCTGGCCTTCTACGACGCTGTGGCGCAGAACGAGTCGGCCGTGGAGGTCCAGGGCGAGGGCGTTCTGGCTGACATCGCCCGGGAGCTGGTTTCGGTGATGCGGCGGGACGTCCGGACCGACTGGACGGTGCGCGATGACGTCCGGGCTAAGCTCCGCTCCTCCATTAAGCGACTTCTCGTGCGTTTCGGCTATCCGCCGGACAAACGGCCGGAAGCCATCAAGCTGGTCATGGAACAGATGGAGTCCATGGCACCACGGTTTGTTGAGGCACGAATTTAGTTACCAAATTTTTCTACCACACAGCAGAAAGCCCGAGATGTAAGGACATCTCGGGCTTTCGCTTTTTCGTGTCCCGGGCCCATTTGGAACTTCAAATGGGCCCGGGGGACAAATAGGCGGCCCAGCGAAAGGCACGGAAGAGGCTCCGTCCCGCGTCTCCACCGGAGAACTTCAGCCGTTCTGAGCGGCCGGTAGACGAATTGCAGACTCAGCAGGATCCAACGGCTCGAGATCAAATTTCTTGCGAAGTGGCAGTAGCACCGGTTCAACTTCAAGCTTCATTGACAGAGACTGCAGAGATTCCCGCACGTAAGGATGTAACGCCATCAGCCCAACGCGTTCAATGAATTCTTGTCGCACGCTCTGCCCAACCTCAATAGGACCCGGAAACGCGAAAGTCATCCCCACGTCCACGGTAAAGCGAGCATCTTCTGCGTAAATCTGGAGACGCTGGCGTACCTCTGCAACCTCCTTCGATGACTCCAATCGAAAGTAAACCTGCGCCTTCATGTCGAGCGAATCGTTTCCGTCCGAAGGCTCATCAGTGTCTGGGAGGTTCTCCACGTCCTGCCATTCATCATCAAGACCCGCATCGCTGCGAACTCCCCGTAACTCGTAGTACGTCATGCCAGCCAATTCCGAGTCATCAACCATTGTCTGAAGATCGTGGTAGACAGTAACGTTTCCAGCGCGCAACGCTGAGGTCTTAGGCACTCTGCATCCGCCCCTGTTCGAGCTGCTCGCTTGTCCATGGTTCCGGAGCAAAGCTGCTCCGCTGCCGTACACTCCCGCCGGAGTGCACCTTGAAGTCCGTCCATCCTTGAGTCTGGTGGTAACGGCTGTTACGAGCCTTTACATGCACGACCAGTTCAGCATCAACAGCTCTCGCGTAACGCTGTAGCGTAAACAACGTAGGGTTGCCCCCGAGCCTCTCGAACTCTGACACCGTTGACTGCGACGTTCCCATCATCTTTGCCAAGTCTTTTTGCTTTATGTGAAGGTGCTTCCTTCGTCGAACCAACTGAAGAATCGTATCGGTTAGCGTACGTGCATCCCTCTGCGCCTGTGCCACTTCGGGGTTCTCTACATTAATACCGAGTGCTTCCAAAAGGTTGCCCATAGTCGTCTCCCTTCTCGGTCAACTAACTATCGGATAAAACCGATACGGTGTCAATTCAACCCCCGGAGATGGCTGTAACTCTTCAGGCGCTGCTTGGCGAGGGCCACGGACTCAGTCTGCCGTTGCTTGGTCTTACGAAAAAATGTCAAAGCCAGCAGCACCAACCCCCCATCCACCTCCGCATAGGCCATCCGGTAGGACCTGTGATCAAGCTGGAGCACGAACTCGAGGACACCGTCGCCCAGAGGCTTGACGTCCTTCTTTAAAGTTTCGTCGCGCGCGATTCGATCCATCAGATCCTCGAGCCGCGCCAGTTCCGCAGCTGACATCTTCTGCTTTGCAATTTCCTTGAGGACGGGACTTCTGGCGTCCCCCAATTTGAAGTAGTCCCACCGCTTCATTTACCCCCGACTCCTGACCTTCCCTCGCGTCCCAGCCCCCGCCCACGAAGCGGACCTGCGCTGTCGACTCGCTGCCCATAGCCGCCATCCAAAGACACTAGGTGCTGCACTCGCGGGCCACCAGGAGCTTGGCTGCCGAGCCTCGAATGATTGCCAGTTGTTCCAAGGTTGCGGATTTTCATGAGCGAGACCAAGCCTTAGAAGTCCCAGTCCTCATCCTCGGTGTTGACGGCCTTGCCGATCACGTAGGACGAACCGGACCCGGAGAAGAAGTCGTGGTTCTCGTCAGCGTTCGGGGACAGGGCGGAGAGAATGGCCGGGTTCACGTCAGTGACGGACGCCGGGAACATGGCCTCGTAGCCCAGGTTCATCAGGGCCTTGTTGGCGTTGTAGTGCAGGAACTTCTTGACGTCTTCGGCCAGGCCCACGCCGTCGTAGAGGTCGTGGGTGTACTGCACCTCGTTCTCGTACAGCTCGAACAGCAGCTCGAACGTGTAGTCCTTGATTTCCTGGCGCTTCTCCTCGGAAACCCTCTCCAGGCCCTTCTGGAACTTGTAGCCGATGTAGTAGCCGTGCACTGCCTCATCGCGGATGATCAGACGGATCAGGTCGGCCGTGTTCGTCAGCTTGGCGCGTGAGGACCAATACATGGGCAGGTAGAAGCCCGAGTAGAACAGGAAGCTCTCCAGCAGCGTGGAGGCCACCTTCCGCTTCAGGGGGTCGTCACCCTGATAGTAGTCCATCACGATCTGCGCCTTCTTCTGAAGGTTCTCGTTCTCGGTGGACCAGCGGAACGCCTCGTCGATCTCCTTGGTGGAGGCCAGCGTGGAGAAGATCGAGGAATAGCTCTTGGCGTGCACCGACTCCATGAACGCGATGTTCGTGTACACGGCCTCCTCGTGCGGGGTCAGCGCATCCGGAATCAGGGAAACGGCACCAACGGTGCCCTGAATGGTGTCCAGCAGGGTCAGTCCGGTGAAGACGCGCATGGTGAGCTGCTGCTCGGCAGGCGTCAGCGTGTTCCAGGACTGGACGTCGTTGGACAGCGGCACCTTCTCCGGCAGCCAGAAATTGTTGACCAGGCGGTTCCAGACGTCGACGTCCTTGTCGTCCTGGATGCGGTTCCAGTTGATGGCCTCGACGTGGCTAAGCAGCTTGACCTTCTCGGTCATGTCATCCCCTAAGCGTTGGGTGGGTTTCACTAAGTTAAAGCGTACGACGGCGGGCGGGCGCCCGCCGTCGTACTGTCGCGTTGGTTGAAGCTACAGCATGCAGCTGACGCAGCCCTCAACCTCGGTCCCTTCCAGCGCGAGCTGGCGGAGACGGATGTAGTAGATGGTCTTGATGCCCTTCTTCCAGGCGTAGATCTGGGCCTTGTTGATGTCGCGCGTGGTGGCGGTGTCCTTGAAGAACAGCGTCAGCGAGAGGCCCTGGTCCACGTGCTGGGTGGCGGCGGCGTAGGTGTCGATGACCTTCTCATAGCCGATCTCGTACGCGTCCTGGTAGTACTCCAGGTTGTCGTTCGTCAGGTACGGCGCCGGGTAGTACACGCGGCCCAGCTTGCCTTCCTTGCGGATCTCGATCTTGGACGCCACCGGGTGGATCGAGGAGGTGGAGTTGTTGATGTAGGAGATCGAGCCGGTGGGCGGAACGGCCTGCAGGTTCTGGTTGTAGATGCCGTGCTCCATGACGGAGGCCTTCAGCTCGCGCCAGTCAGCCTGCGTGGGGATGTGCACGTCCTTGAAGAGCTCGCGGACCTTTTCGGTCTGCGGCACCCATTCCTGCTCCGTGTACTTATCGAAGAACTCGCCCGAGGCGTACTTGGACTTCTCGAAGCCGCCGAACGTTTGGCCGGTTTCGATGGCCAGCAGGTTGGAGGCGCGCACCGCGTGGTACACCACCGAGTAGAAGTAGATGTTGGTGAAGTCCAGGCCCTCTTCGGAGCCGTAGTGGACCCGCTCCCGCGCCAGGTAGCCGTGGAGGTTCATCTGGCCCAGGCCGATGGCGTGGCTCTGGTCGTTGCCCTTGGCGATGGACGGCACCGAGGTGATGTTGGACATGTCCGAGACGGCAGAGAGGGACCGGATGGCCGTCTCGATGGTCAGGCCGAAGTCCGGCGAGTCCATGGTCTTGGCGATGTTCAGCGAGCCCAGGTTGCAGGAGATGTCCTTGCCGGTGTCGGCGTAGGACAGGTCATCGTTATACGTGGTCGGCTGGGAAACCTGGAGGATCTCCGAGCACAGGTTGGACATGATGATCTTGCCGTCGATCGGGTTGGCCCGGTTCACGGTGTCTTCGAACATGATGTACGGGTAGCCGGATTCGAACTGGATCTCGGCGAGGGTCTGGAAGAACTCGCGCGCCTTGATCTTGGTCTTCTTGATCCGGGAATCGTCCACCATCTCGTAGTACTTCTCGGTGACCGAGACGTCGGAGAAGGGCATGCCGTAGACGCGCTCCACATCGTAGGGCGAGAACAGGTACATGTCCTCGTCCTTCTTGGCCAGCTCAAACGTGATGTCCGGGATGACGACGCCCAGGGACAGGGTCTTGATGCGGATCTTCTCGTCCGCGTTCTCGCGCTTGGTGTCCAGGAACCGGTAGATGTCCGGGTGGTGCGCGTGCAGGTACACGGCACCGGCACCCTGGCGCGCACCAAGCTGGTTGGCGTAGGAGAAGCTGTCTTCGAGGAGCTTCATCACGGGGATGACGCCGGAGGACTGGTTCTCGATCTGCTTGATGGGCGCACCCACCTCGCGGATGTTGGTCAGTGCGAACGCCACACCGCCGCCGCGCTTGGACAGCTGCAGTGCGGAGTTGATGGAGCGGCCGATCGACTCCATGTTGTCTTCGATGCGGAGCAGGAAGCAGGAGACCAGCTCGCCGCGCTGCTTCTTGCCGGCGTTCAGGAAGGTGGGGGTGGCCGGCTGGAAACGGCCGTCGATGATCTCGTCCACCATCTGCATGGCCAGCTGTTCGTTGCCGCGCGCCAGGTGCAGGGCCACCATGCAGACGCGGTCCTCATAGCGCTCAAGGAAGCGCTTGCCGTCGAACGTCTTGAGCGTGTACGAAGTGTAGAACTTGAAGGCGCCCAGGAAGGTCTCGAAGCGGAACTTCTTCTTGTAGGCACGGTTGAACAGGTCACGGATGAAGTTCATCGTGTACTGGTCCAGCGTCTCGCGCTCGTAGTACTGGTTCTTCACCAGGTAATCGAGCTTCTCTTCCAGGTCGTGGAAGAACACGGTGTTGTTGTTAACGTGCTGCAGGAAGTACTGGTGGGCGGCCTCGCGGTCAGCCTCGAACTGGATTTCGCCATTGGGACCATAAAGGTTCAGCATGGCGTTCAGCTCGTGATAACCCAAGCCCTTGTAGGCAGCCGGCATCTCAGGCTTCTGGGCCCTGGTTACTTCTGTGTCTGCGACAGTCGTGTCCAAAACGTGTCCAATCCTTGGTTGACCCGGGTGACGTCTTCCGGCGTTCCCATGAGTTCGAATCGATAGAGGTGGGGTACCTGGCATTTGGCGGCGATGATGTCCGCGGCCATGCAGTAGTTTTCCCCGAAGTTTGTATTGCCGGCGCCGATGACGCCGCGGAGCAGTTGCCTGTTCTGCGGGTTATTCAGGAACCGGATGACCTGCTTGGGAACGGACCCCTCTCCCCCGGTGCCGCCGTAGGTCGGCACCACCAGCACGAACGGCCGGGTGGCGAGGAGGGGTGCGTCCTTTGGATACAACGGGATCCGGGCCATCTCACGGCCAAGCTTCGCGACGAAGCGGCTGGTGTTCTCGGATGCCGAGGAAAAATAGATGAGCTGGCTGTCCGTGACAACCTGCTCCGGCTGGTGGTGCGAAGTGGCCGGCGGGGACACCTCCACGCGCTGAGCCGCGTGGTGTTGCGAAGCGCTTCGCTGTGCTGTTGGTGCTGCCATGGGAGTCACCTCAGCTGGTTGTTGGTTGCCGGCAGGAAAAGCGGAACTCCTAGGCCACGGAGGAAACGGCCGACAGCGCGAGTTCCTCGATCTTGTCGGGGCGGAAGCCTGACCAGTGGTCCTGGTCGGTGACCACAACGGGAGCCTGCATGTAGCCCAATGCCTTCAGGCGCTCGAGTGCCTCGGCGTCCTGGGAGATGTCAACGCTCTGGTAGGTGATGCCCTTCTTGTCGAGCGCGCGGTAAGTGGCGTTGCACTGAACACAAGCAGGCTTCGTGTATACCGTTACGGTCATTGTCCCTGTCCCCTTAGTTGAACTCTTTTGCTGGGCCGGTGTCCCCGTCCAGCTGTATGTAGATACTACATGTAGTGCAGACGCCTCTTTGGAACCCCAAGATGATGTATTACAAGTATGTCATTTAATGCACCGTTAATCCACAGGCGGGGACCGGAAAAATGCCCGTGATCCCGGGTTTTTTGCGGGCTGGGTCCACAACCTGTGGATGGGGTTGCACACTTTTGCACAGTGCGCGTGTCGTGATTTCCCGGCGTGTCGCCCTGCGTGCCCCGACGCCGAAGAAGGGTCCCTCATCACTACATGTAGTGATGAGGGACCCTTCGATCAAGCACCTCGGCCGACGATTTCCTTCGCTTCTACCTGCTGGCGGGATTGAGCCGGGCGATGGCTGTGGACAACACAGTGGCGAAACTGCACCATGCCGCGTACGGAGCCAGCGATGCTCCGGCAACCCGGTTCAACCGGTACGTCCGCCGCACCAGGTCCGCGCTGCTGGCCGCCAATACCGCCGCCTCGGCAGCGGCCAGCCACGGCCGGCGGGAGCGCCAGAAGAACCAGCTCCATGAAGCGTTGAGCAGCAGGTTGGCGGCCAGCGCACCCCGGTAGGCGCGCAGTTCCCGGCTGTGGTCGTTCCTGACCGGCCCCGGACTGTCGGCACGGTCCAGTTCAGCAGCCCGGTCCAACGCCACGGCGGACGTCACGGCCAGGTCCGCGTACAGTGCCGTCCACACCACGGGAAAGGCAATCGCGGGCGGCTGCCAGTCCGGCTTGCGCAGCTTCAGGTACCAGCCACTCCGGGGGTCCGTCGCAACACCGCCCGCCGCGGCGGTGGCCACCGTCGCCGCGGTGGTCCATGCGAGCGTCTTCAGTTTCATGCGTCCTCCTGTCCCCGCTGGATACACGGTGAAACCTACAGCTGCGCCTCCCGGCGGTCCAGCACAATCTGCTGGACGTCCAGGTAGCCGGACTGGAACCCGGCGCGCGAGTAGCAGAGGTAGAACAGCCACATCCGCTGGAACACGGCGTCGAAGCCCAGGTCCCCTACCTCGCGGGAGCGGGCGAGGAACCGTTCCTCCCACAGCCGCAGGGTGGCTGCGTAGTGGTCGCCCATGCCCATCCGCTCCCGCACGCGCAGGGTGGTGTGCTGCTGGGTCACGCCCTCGATGGCCCGGACGGACGGCAGGAAGCCGCCGGGGAAGATGTATTTGTGCACCCACGTGTAGGCGTTGCGGGTGGCGAGCATGCGCCCGTGCGGCATGGTGATCGCCTGGATGGCCACCTTTCCGCCCGGGGCCAGGACGCGGTCGATCGTCTGGAAGTAGATGGGCCAGTACTCGTACCCCACGGCCTCGATCATCTCGACCGACACGACGGCGTCGTACTCCCCTTCCACGGCACGGTAGTCCTGCAGGGCCACCGTCACGCGGTCCGCGAACCCGGCCGCCGCAATGCGTTCCTGCGCCAGCGCCTGCTGCTCGCTGGACAGCGTGACGCTGTAGACGGTGGCACCACGGGCAGCGGCACGCAGGGCAAGCTCGCCCCAGCCGGTACCAATTTCCAGCAGCCGGGTACCGTCGCCCACCCCGGTTTTGTCCAGCAACCGGTCGATCTTGGCCTGCTGGGCCTCCGCCAGGGAGTCCCACGCCACCTCGGACAGCGGCCCGGCCCCGCCGGGAAACAGCGCCGACGAGTAGCTCATGGTGGAGTCCAGGAAGTTGGAAAACAAATCGTTGGACAGGTCGTAGTGCCGCGAAATGTTGCTGCGGGTGTTCTGCTCGGCGTTGCGCTCCTGTCGGGGCGTCCGCGGCAGGTACAGCGAGCGCAGCTTCTGCAGCGGCACGGGGATGAGCGTGTCCACGGAGGCGGCGAAGACTTCCAGCACCGCGGCCAGGTCGGAGGCTTCCCAGTCTCCGGCCATGAAGGACTCGCCCAGTCCGATCAGCCCGTTGTCGCCGATCCGGGCTTCGAATGCCGCGGGCCGCACCATGGTCATTACGGGAGCGTCCGGGCCGCCCATCCCCAGGACCGAACCGTCAGGGTATTCGACGCGCAGCGGCAGCCGCCTGACCGCGCCCTTGAACATCAGGCCTGCAGCCTTCCCTGCCACGTCGGCCTTGAGGCCCGACGGCGGCTGGGCAACACCGGGCCACAGGTCAGGATCGATGGTGGCCGGCGCAGCGGGGACACCACCGGCGGTCCAGGCTGCGGGCGAGTGGGTGGCGGCCGGCCCGTGGGTCTTGTTGTCGACGGAAGCTGAAGCAGTTCCGTTGTCGTCAGTCATTGTCATTGAACTGCCTCCTGTGAGGGGTGATGTGGTCTGGCAACGACGGGCAGGCGTCTTGCCCAGAGTTTAACGCCCTGGACCCGGATCAGGGCGGATACCAGCAGCGGCGCGGCAGGCACTGTCAGTGCCGCCGCAAGGATGTTGGGGACGGTGGCGGCCCGGCGCCTGCCGTCCATGGTGGCCACGAAGGGACGGTGCCCTTCGCGCTCCAGGATGATGGACACCGCGAGCCTGTCCCCGGGCGCTGGGACTTTCATCCTGTACTGCCCGTCGACGTCATTGAACGGCGACACATAGAACGCCTTCGGCACCGAGGCGCGGCCGCCGGGATCGGTCCGCAGCAAATAGCAATGCCGCTCCCCGTAGGTGTTGTGGACCTCGGCCACCACGCACTGGAGTTCCCCGCTGGAGCGGTAGCACCAGAACAGGGTGAGCGGATTGAAGACGTACCCAAAAACCCTGGCGCTGGTCAGCATGTGGATGGCGCCGCCGTCGGGCTCCATGCCCTGGGTCCGCAGGAACCGCTCCACGTTGGAGCGGATGTCCGCGTCCGGATCGCCCAGGTGGTCACCGGCCCGGAACACCGCCAGGGGCCGGAGCAGGAGGGGAAGCCGCGGAAGGTGGTCCACGTCCACGAACCAGCTGTAGCTCCGGTAAGTGAAGGCATTCTTCAACGGGGTGCGCCGCACATGGGAAATGGAGGTGCGGTAGATCGAGGCGTCCATGGTCACACAGGTTCTGCGGACAGCAGTTCCCGCTCCCCCTCGCCGGTGGAGTCTGCGGAATCGGCGGCGCGGGCCACCGGCCAGGTGCGGCCCAGCTTCTCAGCAGCCCGCACCCCGGAGAGGGCGCCGTCCTCGTGGAAGCCCCAGCCAAGGAACGCCCCGGCGTACGCGATCCTGCCGTCGCTCAGCGCGGCGATGGCCTGCTGGGCCTTCAGGGATTCAGGGGTGTACTGCGGGTGTTCGTACACCATCCGTTCCAGCACGGCGCTGTCGGAGATGAGCCCGGACTCGCCCAGGCTCACCAGGTAGGGCCTCCCGTCCACGGGCTCGAGCCGCTGCAGCCGTGTGAGGTCGTAGCTCACCAGGACCTTGTCCGGGCGGGCGTCGCACGCCGGAAGCCGGTAGTTCCAGGACGCCTTGGCGTTGTCCGCCGCCGGCAGGACAGCGGGGTCCTGGTGGAACACGGTGTGGTTCACCGAGTATGGCATCCCACCCAGCGCCTCCTTCTCCTCCGGGGTGGCATCGGCCAGGAAGCCGAGTGCCTGGGCAGGATGGGTGGCGATCACGACTGCGTCGAAGTCTTCCAGCCCGCCTGCCGTTGCGAGCTCCACGCCCTCGGGCAGGCGCCGGATGGCGGTGACGGGAGTGTTGAGGCGCACGTCGGGGAGCGTGGCGGCAAGTTTTTCGACGTATCGTGCCGAGCCGCCTGTCACGGTGCGCCACTGCGGTGAGCCCTTGATGCCGAGCATCCCGTGGTGGCCGAGGAACGTGAAGAGGTAGCGCGCCGGATACGCGAGTGCGGTGGTGGGATCGCATGACCAGACAGCGCTGACCACCGGGGTCATGAAGTGGGAAATGAAGTAACTGCTGAATTTTTCCCGCGCCAGGAACTCCCCCAGCGTCAGTTCGGGGACGTCAACTTCGCCGCTGACGGCCGACGGCGCCGCGGTCCTGAGCAGTTCCCTCGCCTTCCGGTAGAAACGGGTGACCTCAAGCAGCATCAGCAGGTAGCGGCCGCGCAGCAGGCTGGAGGGCTTGGCAATGATGCCGCGGGCGCCGTCGCGGGCGCCGGCGTATTCCAGGCCGCAGCCGTCGCAGCGGATGGACATGCTCATCTCCGAATCCTGGGTCTCGACGCCAAGTTCCGCGAAGAGCCGCAGCAGGGTGGGATACGTCCGTTCGTTGTGCACGATAAACCCGGTATCCACGCCGATGACGCTTCCGTCGGCCTGGGGCATGTCATGGGTGTGGGCATGGCCGCCCAGGCGTGAATCGGCCTCGAACAGGGTGACGTCGTCCTGCCTGTTCAGTACGTAGGCGGCGGTCAGTCCGGCCACCCCGCTGCCGATCACGGCGACGCGCCGCCGGCCGCCTGCACTTACTGCTGGGTCAAGTGACACTTCAGGCTCCTCTGCTGAACATTGCCGCTGTTCTGGTTATACAGAGGGCTATTCGGCGCGGTCGCGGCGGCGGATGGGTGCAGTACTGTGAACTGGTGGTAAATCCCGTGCACCTGAAGACCCTCCTGGAGGTCACGCGGCTGGGCTCGTTCGCTGCGGCAGCCGCAACGCTTGGCTACACGGCCTCCGCCGTGTCGCAGCAGATGTCCGCGCTGGAGCGGGAAACGGGCGTCACCCTCTTCCAGCGGTCGGCGCGCGCCGTGATCCCTACGGAAGCCGCCGTCGTCATGACCCGGCACGCCGCCAAGGTGCTCACGGACATCGAAGCGCTGATGGCCGCCGCCTCACGGACGCAGGACACCGGGAGCCAGGAACTGCGGCTGGGCATCTTCCCCAGCCTGGCCACGTATGTCCTGCCGCGGATCCTGAAGAATCCGGCGTGGAAGAGGCTGGGGATCGACCTGCGGGTCTCCGTCGCGGAACCGGGCCAGACCATCCAGGGGCTGCGCACCGGTGGCGACCTGGACCTGGCGGTGGTGTTCCAGGTGGGCCAGACCGGCTTCGCGTGGCCCAACACGATCAACCGGCAATGGATCGGCGACGATGATTTCCGGGTGGTCCTGCCCGCCGGGTGGGGCTTCCGTGCCGATGCGAAGGTCGCGGCCGACCACCTGTCGGAGATGCCCTGGATCATGCATCATCCGGGCACCAGCGACGCCATGGTGATCGAGCGGCTGTTTGCCGGCTGCAACCTGCACCCCCGGGTGGTGGCGCACAGCGATGACTTCCACGCCAGCCTGGAGATGGCAGCCGCCGGCTTGGGCGCCGCCCTGGTTCCCGAACTGGCGCTCCGGAACAAACCCGCTGGCGTGGTGGTGCTGGACGTGCCGGAAATCCGGCTGGCCCGGAACGTCTTTGCGCTGCTGATCAATGACCGGAAAACCGCCAGGGTGCAGCTTTTCGTAGACCTGCTGGCCGAGACTCTCGCCGGGATGCGCACCGCGGTGAATTAGGCGCGAACGCTGGAATGGTCTGCCCTTCGGGTCTATGTTGAGACTATGAACAAGGTAGCGAGCCAGCACTTTGGGGAGATTGAGCTCAACCACGGCATGGATCATCTCTTCGCCGCCAAACATGAGCTGCGCGGCCATCCGCTGGAACTCGACCTGAAAATCAACGCCCACGACCACTTCGATGAAGCCGCACTGCGCAAGGTCGAATACCGGCTCCGTTTCCTGCCCGAACTGGTGGACGAGGTCCGGGGAATGATTGCCGAGGAGCTGGAGCAGGACGGCACCAGTCCGCAGGAATACCTGCACTTCCACTGCAACGCGCTCAAGGACGAACAACTGCATAAGGTCTTCGGCGTCCAGGACCGGAGCCAGCTCACCAACGAGGTGTTCCTCAAAGCCCTGAAGCTGGGGCATGTAGCCATCTACCCCGGGCAGCCGGAACGCTACTTCGTCCTGGACTTCACCCTCGGGGAGCACTTCACCGATGAGATCCTGGTGGCATCCGCTGACCAGGACGGCGTGGTGGACGACGAAATCGTCTGGGAGTCCTGAAGGGGATAATCTCCGGGGCGTTTGACCCTGGTGCTGCCGCGCTGCCGGTCCCAGCATAGGAGTTATGCAAGAGATCAGAACCGGTACGTGGCGGCTCGCTGCGTCGCTGATACTCGCCGGCGTGCTGGCATCAATATTCGCCGGCGTGTTCCACGCTGAGTCCCACGACGCCAACGACCACGTGGCCTCCTTCACTGCATACGCCAACAGCGGCATCTGGACCGCCGTGCATCTGGGCCAGTTCCTGGGGATGGCCTTGGTGTGCGCTGGACTCGTTTCCCTATGGGCAGCAAGTGGCGCGCAGCGCCACGCCATGACCTGGGTTGCCCGGTTTGGCGCCCTGGCCGCCGCTGCCGCCCTGGCACTCTATGCCGCCCTGCAGGCAGTGGACGGCGTGGCCCTGAAGCAAGCGGTGGATGCATGGGCCGCAGCTCCGGAACCCGAAAAGGCAGCCCGGTTCGCCACGGCCGAAGGCATCCGCTGGCTGGAGTGGGGAATGCGCAGCTACCACAGCTTCCTGCTGGGAGCCGCGCTGGTACTGCTGGGCGTTGTTGTGGTGGCCATGCACCGTGTTCCCCGGATCATCGGATTACTGATGGCGCTGTCCGGAATGGGCTATTTGGCGCAGGGGTGGATCATCGGCGAAACAGGGTTCTCGGGTGCCAACTCGGTGCCAACTTTGGTTGCTATCGTGGCGATCGTCGCCGCGAGTGTATGGCTGTTCATCACCGCCGTGCGGATGAAGGACACCACGACGGCGGCGGCCCACCCAAGGTGACCCGCCGCCGTCGAGCGTTGCCTTACTTCGCCGTTTCCAGCAGGCCGGCGCGCACCGTCTGCGTGGCCTTGACCAGGTTCCGCAAGGACTCTTCAGTCTCGGCGTAGCCGCGGGTCTTCAGCCCGCAGTCAGGGTTGACCCAGAGCTGGCGGGACGGGACATGCCGGACGGCGGTGCTGAGCAGCTCCGTGACTTCCTGCTCGCCGGGAACGCGCGGGGAGTGGATGTCGTAGACGCCCGGGCCAACCCCGCGGCCAAAGCCGTGGGCCTCGAGGTCGTGGACCACCTCCATGCGGGAACGGGCGGCCTCGATGGAGGTCACGTCGGCGTCCAGGCCGTCGATCGCGTCGATGATCACGCCGAACTCGGAGTAGCAGAGGTGGGTGTGGATCTGGGTGGAATCGGCGGCACCGGCCGTGGCCAGGCGGAATGAGCCGACGGACCACTTCAGGTAGTCGGCCTGGTCGGCCTTGCGCAGCGGCAGCAGTTCGCGCAGGGCCGGCTCGTCCACCTGAATGACCTTGATGCCGGCGGCTTCGAGGTCGGCAATCTCGTCCCGCAGCGCCAGTCCCACCTGGTTGGCGGTTTCGCCCAGCGGCTGGTCGTCGCGGACGAAGGACCAGGCCAGGATGGTGACCGGGCCGGTGAGCATGCCCTTCATCGGCTTGCTGGTCAGGGACTGCGCGTACTCCGCCCACTTGACGGTTATGGGGGCACTGCGGGTGACATCTCCCCAGAGGATGGAGGGCCGGGTGCAGCGTGAACCGTAGGACTGGACCCAGCCGTGGACGGTGACGTCGAAGCCTTCCAGGTTTTCGGCGAAGTACTGCACCATGTCGTTGCGCTCGGGCTCACCGTGCACCAGGACGTCGTAGCCCAGCTCTTCCTGCAGGTCCACCACGCGCTTGATCTCGTCCTTCATGAGCTGCTCGTACTGTTCATCACTCAGCTCGCCCTTGGTGTTGCGCGCGCGGGCGGAGCGGATCTCTGACGTCTGCGGGAAGGAGCCGATGGTGGTGGTGGGCAGCGGCGGCAGGTGCAGCGCCTCCTCCTGGGCCGCTTCGCGCACCGCGTAGTCGGACCGGGTGAAGTCCGCAGCGGTCAGGGCTTCGGTGCGGGCCCGGACATCCGCGCGGTGGACGCCTTCTGCGGTGGCACGCGAGGCGATCACGGCGGTTGCCTGGTCGATGGCGGCTTTGGCGGAGGCGGGGTCTGCCAGGTAGGAGGCCAGGGTGGTGACCTCCGCGGCTTTCTGGTCCGCGAACGCAAGCCAGCTGCGGAGTTGCGCGGGCAGCCGGGTCTCCTCGTCAACGTCATGCGGGACGTGCTGGGTTGAGGTAGACGTGGAGACTGCCACCTTGCCTGCGGCGGCCCTCAGCCCATCGAGTTTCGCGGCAGAGGCGGCGAGGTCGTTGCGCCAGATGTTGTGGCCGTCCACGACGCCGGCAACCAGGGTCTTGTTGCCCAGGCCCGCCAGTGCTGCGGCGGAGGGAACAGCGCCCTTGAAGACGTCGATGTGCAAGGCGTCGATGTTAGTGGCGGCAAGCGTCCCCAGCTGGCCGCCGAGGGACCCGTAGGGGGTGGAGACGAGGATCTGCGGGCGGTTGGCCGCCGCGGTGAGGACGTCGTAGGCGCCGGCAACCGCTGCTTCGACCTCTGCAGCGGGGGTGTCCTGGTCGACCACCAGTGCGGGTTCGTCGAGCTGCACCCAGCCGGCGCCGGCGGCGGCCAGCTTTTCGAGCAGCTGGACGTACACCGGCAGGATGTCCTCGAGGCGGGACAGCGGCGCGAAGCCGGCCGGGGCGTCGTCGGAGGCCTTGGACAGGAGCAGGTAGGTAACCGGGCCGACGATGTACGGGCGGGTTTCGATGCCGTTGGCCAGTGCGAAGGCGAACTCGTCGACCTTGGCGGTGGAGGCCAGGGTGAATTCGGTTTCGGGGCCGATCTCAGGGACCAGGTAGTGGTAGTTGGTGTCGAACCACTTGGTCATTTCCAGCGGCTGCTGGTCCTTGGTGCCGCGGGCCAGGGTGAAGTAGCCGTCGATGTCCAGCTGCCCGGCGGCGTTGAGGAGCCTGCCGAAGCGTGCGGGTACGGCACCCAGGTGGGCGCTGGTATCCAGGACCTGGTCGTAGTAGGAGAACGTGCCGGGGACGGCTGCGGCCTCGGTCAGTCCCAGGTCATGGAGGCGCCTGGCGGTGGACAGCTGGATGTCCTTGGCGGCCGCGTCCAGTGCGGCGGCGTCGATTCGGCCGGCCCAGTAGGCTTCGACGGCCTTCTTGAGTTCGCGGCGGCGGCCGATCCTCGGGTAGCCGAGGAGTGAGGCGGACGGGAAGGGCGTGTTGTTTTCAGGCATGGCAAAGGTCCTCAGGTCGGAGGTAGGTCAAGAAGGGCGTGGGTCAGCGCGGTGAAGCGTGGAGGGTGCCGGGCCGGCGTTCAGCTGGCCAGCTGGGTCCGGGCAGCGGCGGCGCGGGCGTGGCTGCTGCGGTTATGCCGCGGCAGGGCCAGCTTGTCCAGGACTTCCAGCGCGCTTTGGTGCTCGTTGAAGGTGTAGAGGTGGAGTCCGGGGGCTCCGGCGTCGAGGGCGGCATTGGCCAGGTCGACGGTGGCGTCGACGCCGATGTGGAGCCGTTCAATGTCGTTATCGGCAGCCGCGAGGCGATCCATCAGCCTGGGTGCCGGTTCCACTCCCGCCAACTCCCCCAGCCGCTTGAGGCGGCGGAGGCTGGTGAACGGCATGACGCCGGGAATGATGGGAATGGTCACGCCGGCACGGCGGGCCCGGGTGAGCAGGTCCTCGTACTGCGAGGCTTCGAAGAACACCTGGGTAATGGCGAAATCGGCGCCGGAACGCTGCTTGGCGAGCAGCACTTCGACGTCGTGGTCTTCGCTGGGTGACTCCGGGTGGCGGGTGGGGTAGGCCGCCACGCCAACAGCGATCTTCCCGGCACAGAGCAGGGCCGAACGGCGCTGCTCCACCCGGCGGATGAGGTCGATGAGGTCCTGGGCGTACCGCAGGGACCCGGCCGCCGGCGGGGCGCCGTCCTGGGGGAGGTCGCCGCGCAGGGCGAGGATGCCACGCACCCCGATGTCCAGCAGGTCGCCGATGATCGCAGCGAGTTCCTGGGGGGTGTTGCCCACGCAGGTCAGGTGGGCCAATGGCCGCAGCGTAGTTTCGACCAGGAGCCGGTTGATGAGCTCGAGGGCGGTGTCCCGGTTCGATCCGCTGGCGCCGTAGGTGACGGAGACGTAGTCGGGCTCAGTCGTCTCCAACTCGCGGATTGTGGTCCACAGGGTCTCGGCCGCCGCGGGCGAACGCGGCGGGAACAACTCATAGGAGAGAGCCACCGGGGCGGTCTCGGATAACTGGGGATGTGCGTCAATAAGGCTTGGTGGTGACATTTGCGTCCTTGGCTTTTGGGCCATTGGGGCTGCCTGCCCCAAGGGGCGGACAACCGGCAATGAATTTGAGTTTGGGAACACGGAGGGACTCCACGAGGACGCAGCCGCGACTGTTACGCCTGGAATGAAGTAGTCCGTGAGCAAATGTCAGGCCCACATGGGGGCACCCACACCCTCCGGAGCGGAGGATCGCTGACACGTTACCGCGGTAACTTGTCTAAGACTCTAGGGGGCCCGGCGGGCCGGGGACAAGTTGGTACCGAATTAAGACGCAGTTTTACGGGTTGTTTCTTGCGGCAACAGAATAATGTTCGTCCGTGGGCGCCCTACCACGGTCGCTCCGGGGCGGTGGCGTCCCCGCCGTCCAAGTATTCTTCCCGTTCGCGCCCGCTGTTCCGCTCCCGTTCCGCTTGCCGGGCACTGTCCTGCAATTGGTCCAGCTGATCCTGCCGGTTGTCACCGGACGGGTCCGGGGTCGGCTCCCCCGCCGGCGCAGGTTGCTGCGCCGCTTTTTGTCCGGCGGCCCCCAGTTTGTCTTCCAGCCGGCCTTCAGCGTCCGACAAGCGGCCGCCCGCTCCACCCTCTGCTTCGTTGGACCGGCAGCTTTGCGGCGCCTGCCCGGCAACGTCCAGCGCCTGCGTGAACAGTTGAACGGCCGACGCCGGGTCCCCGGCCTGAAGGCGCTGGTCACCCAGACGTTCAATCACCAGGACGAGGTTCACGCGCACCGGGCATTCGTCGCCGGATCCGTCCGGGACCATCGCCAGCGACTGTTCGAACAAGGTCCGGGCACTCTGGTGGTCACCCGACAGCACGGCAGCATCTCCGGCGGCGAACGGCGCCTTGTGCGGCTCCACCAGGTTGGCTATTCCAAGGCCGCCGGCCGCACTGCCCACCGCGGACGTGTTTCCGGCCTCGAAACCGGTGGCGGCCTGACGGGCGAGGAGGCCCAGGCTGAGGAGCTTGGCGGCGACACACAGCGCCAGGAGCACCGGCAGGGCGGACCACAGCAGCAGGCGGCGCCTGCGGATGTTGGCCGTCATGGTTTGCCCCCATTGCGGGACGCGGGACGGAGCCCCTGGAGTTGACGGATGATGCCCACCGCTTCGGGCAGGGCCAGCAGGAAGGCGCCGATGGAGAAGGCCCAGTAAAGCTCGCTGGCAGCTCCCAACGATCCGTCCTGGTCCGTTCGTTCGGCCCTGCCGGGGTGGGCCCGTTCCATCATGGCTGCCACAGGATCGCCGGCAGAGCGGTGGAGGTAGGGCACGCCCAGCTGGGAAGCGACGGTCCGCAGCCGCCCTTCGTCGATGACGGACAGCGCGTCCCCGGAGCTGCCGGGCCGGGTGTCCTGCACGTAGTTCGCCGGGGCACCGCTGCCGCCGCCGTCGGAAGCCTGGCCGGTGTTCGCTTTCATCCGGCCGCCGCCGGAGGTGCCGTACCCCAGCACCGCTCCCCCGGCCACCAGCCCGCCGTCGACCTTCATGGCCTCCGGCTCCTTGCCGCGGGTCTGTTCACCGTCCCCCAGGTAGTACACCAGCCGGGGCCGGTCCGGCCGGCTGTCCCGGGCAGCGGCCAGCCGTTCGGAAAGGACCTGCCTGGCCGCGGTGATGCTGCTGCCCCTGGCGTAGGCGGTCACCTGGGGTTCCATGACGTCCGTAATGGTTTCCAGCGCCAGGGTGTCGGTGCTGAGCGGCATCCGGACATGCGCCGTGGTGTCGAAGGTGATGACGGAGAAGCGGGCTCCCGGCAACTGTTCGGCGATGGCCATGATGTCCCTGCGGACGCCGTCCAGCCGCGGGGACCTGTTGCCGTAGTCCTCGGCCACCATGCTGGTGGTGGTGTCCACCACGAAGAACACGTCCAGGTCGGCGGTGGCGGCCTGCACCGAACCGCCGGGCATGGCGGGCCGGAGGGCTGCCACCAGGACCAGCAGGACAATCCCGCCCCGCCGCACCGCCACGCGGCTGCGCAGCGCTGTCCGCTGCAGGTGCCACAGGACCGCGGACAGTACGAGCCCGGACAGCAGCGCAACGCCCAGCGGCAGGCCCGGCACTTCCGAAAACACTGCCCGCGGTGCTCCCTGGATCGCCGCCCTTTCGGTCTGCTCCACGGCGGTGACAATTTCCGGCACAGCATCGGGACTGCCAAGGGAGTAGTACGAACCGCCGGTAGACAAAGCAGCAGCGCGCAGCCGGGCACCGGGTTGGTCGGAATCGCCGCCGTAGTCCAGATCGCCCGGATTAAGAGCGTAGACATGCACCGACCGCTCCTTCGCCAGCAGGGCAGCCTGCTCCAAGGTCAGGATCGGCTTGCCCGAAAGGAAGTTGTCCGTGGCCAGCACCACAGACCGCGAACGCGTGGGCATACTGCCGCCGCCTGCCGCGTTCCCGTCCTCACCGGAGGGTCCGCCGGTGGCTCCCGGGAAGCTGTTGAGGCAGGAGGCCAGGCCATCCCCGATAAGCGAGGATCCCCTGCTGCTCCAGGTGCCGTCCAGGAATCCGGAGCTGCCTGGTTTGCCGTCAAAGGCGTCCTTGGCAGCCTGCAGCTGCTCCTGGGCGTAGGCATAGTCATCGGTCAGCGGAAACACCTGGATGGCGCTGCTGTCGAAGATGGTCAGGCCGATCCGCTCGCCGCGGAAGCTCTTCGCCAGGCCGGCGAAGACCTCCACGACCGCAGCGTCGGCACCGCTCATGGAGCCGGAGGCGTCCAGGCAGAGCATGACGTCGCGGTTGTGCTGCTCAGGGCGGATGGTGGTCACGTCCGCCGGCCGCGCTGCCGCAACGGCCGTGGCGGCCAGCAGCACCGCGCAGGCGGTCGCGGCAGCGGCCAGCCAGCGGCGGTGCCGCCGGAGGGCTGCCTGGTATTCCGGGAGGACGGTGAGCCTGTCGGCGTGCGCCACGGGCCGGCGCCGTACGTTGGAGCCCCCGCGCCCGCGCAGCGCAACCCAGGCCGCCGCACCGGCGGCCACAGCGGCGAGCGGCAGCAGCCACCAGAAGATCAGTTCCATGCTCGCACCGCCTCGGAAGCTTTTGCTGCCGAGGCAGCCACGGAGGGCAGCGGTCCGGGGCCGAATTCGGCGGGATAAAGGGCCTCGATGACGTGTGCCGCAGCCGGGAGCGGGTGCCGGGCCAGGTCCTGGTGCGTCATCCTGGTGGCGTCGACTCCCGTTGCGTCCCGCACGAACCCGCGCAGCAGGAGGCTGACCTGCTGGTGCGCTGCGCGTGCGTCAAGGTTTCCCGCCGCCGCCTCCTGTTCCACATCGCGGATCCGCTGCAGGTACGCCGCTTTCAGCCCGGGCAGGTCCGTCAGGGCGGACCGGGAGTGGGCCCGGCCGGCCGTGGAGCGCGCAGGAGGACGCGTGGTGGCAAACACGAAGACGTACCACCCTGCCACCAGGGCCAGGACTGCCGCGCCGCACCACATCCAGGCCGTGCTGTACTGCAGCGGGCCGTAGAACCCCGGGTCAGCCTGCACGCCGGTGCCTCTCCAGGAGGGCGAACAAGCCGGCGATGACATCCCCGCTGCCGGCCACCTCACCTTCGGTGATTCCGGCCGATTGCAGCATGGCTTTGCGGGCCGCGTCACGTTCCTTAGCGGCTGCGGCGTAGGCGGCCGCTACCACGGAGGACGTGGCCGGCTGCCAGGCCAGGAGGGAGGAATCGGCCACGCTGTAGGAGTCGCCGCTCCGCTGTAACCTTGCGTCGGCCAGGGGTGGAGGAACCAGTTCCGCATCCCTGACCGTCAGCCACAGGATCTCATGCTGGGCGCGCAGCCTGCGCAGGAGGCGTCCGGTGGCATCGTCTGCAGCCAGTTCATCCGCGACGACGAACAGCAGGTGCCGTCCGCTGATGTTCCGCGCGATGTAGTCGAGCTGGTCCCGGATGCTGCTGCCAGGCGCGTCGAGGCCAGTGTGTGAGTCCACGTGCCGGAGCAGCCGTTCGAGATGCGCCTCTCCGCCCTTCGCCGGGAAGGACCGGGTTGCGGCCGAGTCACCGCACACCATTCCCACCACGTCGCCGTGCCGGAGGGCCAGGTAGCCCAGGACGCCGAGGGACAGCACGGCGATGTCCTTCTTCGCTTCCCCGGACCGCGCCTCCGCCGCCATGTTGCGTCCGGTATCGGTGACCAGGAGGACTGTCTGCCTGCGGACGGCCACGTAACGCCGGATCAAGGGCGAGCCGTGGCGCGCCGACGCTTTCCAGTCAATGTCGCGGACCTCGTCACCGGGGACGTAGGCGCGCAGGTCGTCGAAGTCCAGGCTGCGGCCCCTGAACACGGAACCGTATTCGCCGTCGAGCATGCCGCGGGCTTTGCGGTGCGCGAAGATGGCAATCTTCGATTTCACGCGCTTAAGGAGGGTGGCCATGCGGGGTCAGGGAGTCTGGACGGCGGCGACGATGGCGTCGATCACCGATTCCACGGGAACCTGCTCGGCCACCGCGTCAAAGTTCAGGATGAGCCGGTGCCGGAGCACCCGGTGGGCCAGCGACCTGACGTCCTCGGGGATAACGTGGTCCCGGCCGTTCAGCAGGGCCACCGCCCGGGCTGCCTGGCTGAAGGCAATGCTGGCCCGGGGGCTGGCGCCAAACTCGATGAACCCGGCAAGTTTCGCATCAATGTACGCGGACGCGTTCCGGGTCACGTACACCAACCCCACGATGTAGTTGATCACCGCCGGATCGATGTAGATGCGGGCAGCCAGTTGCTGGATCCCGGTGACGGCGTCCAGGGAGGCGGCAGCGGCGGGCTTCCGCTCCGGGGTGTAGACGCCGGCGTCGATCCTGCGGATGATCTCGGCCTCTTCGGCCGGGCTGGGGTAATCCAGGACGTCCTTGAGCATGAACCGGTCCATCTGCGCTTCTGGCAGCTGGTAGGTACCCTCCTGCTCGATGGGGTTCTGGGTGGCCAGGACAAGGAATGGCGAGGGCAGCCGGTAGTCCTGCCCGCCGATGGACGTCTGGCGTTCCTGCATCGCCTCGAGCATTGCGCTCTGGGTTTTGGCGCTGGAGCGGTTGATCTCGTCCAGCAGCACAATGTTGGCGTGGACCGGTCCGAGCTGGGTATGGAAGCTTCCCTTGGCGGCGTCGTAGATCTGGGTTCCCACGATGTCGCTGGGCAACAGATCCGGGGTGCACTGGATCCGGCGGAATTCACCGCTGACGGCGTCGGCAAGGGCCTGCGCGGCGGTGGTCTTCGCCAGCCCCGGGACGCTCTCCAGCAGGATGTGTCCACCGGTCAGCAGGCCCACCAGCAGCGATTCCCGCAGCCGGGACTGCCCCACCACCTTGGCATCGAAACTTCGCGAAATGTTGGCGGCCACCTGCTGCGCCCTGGCCAGCTCCGCAGGTTGGATTCGTGCGGGCACGCTGGTCGAAAGCACTGGATTCCCCCTGATGACGGTGTTGGGCGGACGGTCCGGGCCGGCCGCGTCCCGTCCGTCATCCTATCCAAGCCGGACAGCCCCGGTCCGGCAATGGGCACCCCTCCCCATGCGGGTCCGGCAGGTCTATCCTTTTGCCATGATTGAGCTCCCAGCCAGTTACAAGGAATATCTCGCCGACAAGAGCCAGGTGGTCATCGACACCGTCAGGCCCGTCCTGATGCAGTCCGCTGCCGATAAACTCCACGGTGTCCGCGTGGTGGACACCCACCATGGCCACCAGGCCCATCTGGATGACACCCTGCCGTTCGGTGTGGTGCTTGAGGACATCGATTAGCCCCTTACAGCTCCCGACAGGGCCAGTGAGTTGCCGGACCCGCGCGCCACGATGGCGTAGAGGGCCAGGACCGGAATCGAATAGAGGATCGAGAATGCGGCCAGTTGGCCGTAGGCAACTGCCCCGTGCTGGCCGAAGAAGCTGAAGATCGATACTGCTGCCGGCTGCCTGCCCTCGGAGAGCAGCAGCACGAACGGGACGAAGAAGTTCCCCCAGGCCTGGATGAAGGCGAAGATGAATACCACGCCCAGCCCCGGGCCCATGAGCGGCAGCACGATTGCACGCAGGCCCGCCAGCCGGGAGGCACCGTCCACCCAGGCCGCCTCCTCCAGCGCCAGGGGCACGGCATCCATGAAGTTCCTGGTCATCCAGATGGCCATGGGCAGGCTGGTGGCTGCCAGGAACAGCACCGTGGCCGGGAGGGAATCCAGCAGCCGGAACTGCACGAACAGGCCATAGACGGGCACCATGATGGCCGTGACGGGCAGGCAGGTTCCGAAGAGGATGCCGGACATGAACGGGGTGGTGAAGCGGGAGCGGTAGCGGGACAGCGGGTAGGCGGCGGGAACGGCGGCGGCCAGCGTCACGATCCCCGTCCCGGCGGACAGCAGCAGGCTGTTCCACAGCGGCCGGAACAGCAGTTCCGGAGTGAGGACGGCGGCGAAATTGTCCAGGGCCGGCCGTTGCGGGACCTTGACCGCATGTCCCGCGGCAGGATCCAGCGAGCCGAGGACCAGCCAGAGCAGCGGCAGCAGGAAGCACCCCCCAATCAGCAGCAGGACCACATCCGCCAGGGTGCTGCGCCTGCCTTTTCGCCCGGCGGTCACGGCTTCTGCTCCTTCAGCAAACGAAGGTATGCTCCCCCGAATACTCCGCCGATGAGGATCAGGACCGTAGCGACGGCGGTGCCATAGCCGATGTCTCCGAACTTGAAGGCCTCCTGGTAGGCCAGCACGGGCAGCGTGGTGCTGCCGTTGGCAGGACCGCCGGCGGTCATGACCCAGATCAGGGTGAAGACGGCCAGGGTCTGCAGCGTGACCAGCATCAGGTTGGTGGCTATGCTGCCCCGGATCACCGGAAGGGTAATGGACACCAGCCGCTGCCAGGCGCCGGCACCGTCCATCTGTGCAGCTTCGGTCAGCTCGCCGGGGACTCCGGCAAGCGCGGACCGGTAGACCAGCATGGAGAAGGCGGTCCCGCGCCACACGTTCGCCAGGATCACGGCCGCCATGGGAACCGCGTAGAGCCAGTCTGTCTCCGCCAGTCCCAGCCCGCCGAGCAGCTGGTTGAGTGTCCCGTCGCGGCTGAAGAAGGCGTAGGCTGCGAACGCCGCCACGATCTCCGGCAGGACCCAGGCGGCGACGACGGCGGTGCCGACAGTTGCGGAGACCACCGGCCGTGCACGCCGCATCAGGACCGCGAGGGCGAGCCCCAGCACATTTTGGCCCAGGATCGCCGAACCGGCGACGAAGAGGACGGTTAAGGCCAACGACAGCGGAAAGGTTTGGTCCTGCAGCAGCCGCTGGTAGTTGTCCAGGCCCACCCAGTCGGGGTTCCTGGCGTGGCGCCCGGTGAGTGCGGCGTTGGTCAGGGAGGCGTGGAAGGCCCACAGCACCGGACCGGCGAGGAACACAAGCAGAAGCACGACGGCGGGCAGCACCGGCAGGTACCGGACCACGTGCCGGGTGCGGTGGCTGGCGGGCACCGCTTACTTCCGGATGGTTTTGTCGCCGCCCACAATGCCGGCCACGGCCGCGTCGTAATCGGCTGCCGCCTGTTCCGGGGTCCTGTTACCGGTGATAACGGCTTCGGTGGCCTCCTGCACGGCAGCGGAGATCCGCGGATAGTCGGACGTCGCGGGGCGGTACCGGGTGACTGCGACCAGGCTGGACACGTCCTTCACGAACGGGTTGGCAGATTGGTAGCCGGGGTCGGCAGCGACGTCGGTGCGGACGGCGATCTGCGAGCTGTCCACCGTGAACCTGAGGGAGTTCTTTGCGTCCAGGGCGGTGGTTAGGAATTTGAACGCGAGGTCGGGCTGCTTGGTTTCCGCGCCCACGGCCAACGTCCATCCTCCGGACATGCTCACTGCGCCGGGCGGGCCCCCTGCCTGGGTGGGGAACGGGGCCACTCCCATGTCCTGCCCGTACTCCGGCCAGGCGTAGCTGCCGCCGTCCTGCCAGAACGACGGCGCGTAGGAGCCTTCCACGGTTGCGCCAAGTTTTGCCTTCGGGAACCATTCGCCGAACACCTTTTTCCAGACGTTCGGATCCAGCGCCTCGGCCGGAGGCACTGCGAGCTTTTCCCCATAGAGGGTTTTGAGGAAGGCCAGCGAATCCTTGAAGCCGGCCGAGCCAACGACCCACTTCTTCGAATCCTGGTCATAAAGGGCCGCCCCGGTGCCGTACAGGAGCTCGTAGAAACCCTGCATCACGCTTCCTTCACCGGTGCCCTTGCCGGCATACATGTTGAAGGGAATCACATCCGGCTGGGAGGCCTTGATCTTCCTGGCGGTGTCCAGGATCTCCTGCCAGCTTGACGGGCGCCACGGCAGGCCAATGCCGGCAGCCTCAAAAACCTTCTTGTTGTACCAGATGGCACGCGTGTCGGTGCCCAGCGGGACCGCGTACGTGCCGCCGTCGTCCGCTTTGCCTGCTTCCTTGGCGCCGGCATCGAACTTGCTCCAGTCCCCCCACCCGGACAGGCGGCTGTCCAGGTTCAGGAGGTAGCCGGCGTCCACGTCGGAGCGGACCTTGAACGTGTCCTCGTAGAAGACGTCCGGGGCGGTGGAGGGCGACCGCAGCGCCAGCGCCAGCTTGGTGCCGTAATCGTCGTCATTGGCCTGGATGGGCTGCAGCTCAATTGCCACACCCTGGTTGGCGGCCTCGAACTCCTTCTTCGCCTCCTGGAACATGGTGTCCAGTGCCGTGAACGAGTCTGTTTTCTGGTACGCCACCTTGATGGTCCGGTTTCCGCCGGCAGGATCGGCGGGGGTGCAGGCCGCGAGGACCAGGACTGCGGCGGCCGCCAGCGATGCGGCTTTGGATGCCCGGCGGAACACGGCCCCGTCAGCTTTCCAGCAGGAGCCGCTGGGCGCGCGGCGCGAGCGTATGTTCCAGGACCAGCGAGGCGGCGCCGATGGCGCCCACGTCCTCCCCCACCCCTGTACCCACGACTTCGATGGGGTGGATCAGGCGTGCGGCGCTGTTGGCGTCCAGCAGCGGCGGGACCAGTTCGAGGTAGCGCTGCGACAGGCAGGTCCAGAACGGGCCACCGAAGACCACCCGTTCAACATCCAGTGTGTTGGTGACCACCGAGACCGCCCGGGCAACCAGGACGGCGGACTTGTCCAGGATGGCGGCGGCGCCCTCGTCGCCGGCGTAGGCACGGGCGCACAGCTCGGAAAAGCTCTGCTGGATTTCGGCGGCACTCCCGGCCTGGGCCCCCTCCAGGACTCCCGCTGCCACAGCTTCCGCCACCAGGACCTGCGGTATGCAGGATGACTTCACGCAGCCGCGCTGGCCGCAATCGCAGGGCGGTCCGTCCGGGTCCACGATGATGTGGCCGATCTCGCCGGCGTTGCCGGATGTGCCGCGGACCACCTCATCGTTCAGGACGATCCCGCAGCCGATGCCGGTCCCCATGTACATGAACACGAAACTGCCGGCGCCGCTGGGGCCGCCCGCCCATGTTTCCGCCACGGCGGCGCTGGTGACGTCCTTGTCCACCAGCACGGAATAGCCGGTGGCCTTGGCCAGCGCGTTCCGCAGTTCCACCCTGTCCCATCCGGGAAGCAGTGGCGGGTCAACCACGGTGCCGTGGTCCAGGTCGATGGGACCTGGAGCGGCCACTCCGAGTCCTGCGATGCGGGCATGGTCCACGCCGGAATCCTCCACGAGCTGGGCCAGCTCCGCGGCGATGGTGGCGATCACGGCGGCGGGATCGTTTCCGCCCGGGGTCTTGATCCGGGAGTGCCGCACCACGGCTCCCACGAGGTCAAGCACCACGAATGTGGTCACGGCCGGGTCCAGGTGGACACCGAGGGCGTACATGCCGCCGGGGTTCAGGCGCAGGATGGTGCGGGGCTTGCCGGGGCCGCTGCCCTCCTTGCCGGCTTCGACGATCAGGTTCTGGTCCAGCAGGCGGCGGGATATGTTCGAGATGGTCTGCGGCGACAGGCCAACGATCTGGGCGAGTTCCACCCGGCTCAGTCCCCCGGAGGTCCTGCGGATTGCGTCGAGGATGACCGTGAGGTTGAAGTCCCCCATCCTGGGCAAGTTGGTTCCGCGCCTCGGAGAGGATTGGCGGATCTCAGACACGGTGTCCCCTAAACGTCTTCGGCTACCTGGCGGTGGTGATGCTTTGAATCGTACGTTAAGCGTCCGCCACCGCCCACATGTCCTGCCAGCGGCGCGGCGGATGTCGTGGCCGGTGAGGGGAAGGAAGGGGTCAGCGGGACCTGCGGGTGCTGCGGGTGACGGTGAACTTCGGGTTACGGCCCTCCACCGCGGTGGGCCCGACGGACCGCTCCAGGGCGGGCAGGTAGTCCAGGTGCCGGTTGTACACCGTCCACAGCTCGCCCCCCGGAGCCAGGACCCGTCCCGCGGCTTCGATCATCTTCAGCCCGGCGCCGGCGTGCACCCCGGCACCAACATGGAACGGCGGGTTCAGGAGTACGGCGTCCACCGAGCCGTCCGCGAAGGTGCTGAGCGCATCGTCCTGCAGCACCGTGATCCGGTTCCCAAGACCATTCAGGCGGGCGGTGGCCAGGGCGGACTGGACGGCCGCCGCGGACTGGTCGGTTGCCGTCACCGCGGCCTCCGGGAACTGCCTGGCATACATTGCGGCGAGGATACCGGTGCCGCATCCGAGGTCGACGGCGTGGCGTGCCGGCTTCATGGCGGGCAGGAACGTCAGCAGGAAGCGCGTGCCGATGTCCAGCCTGGCGCCGGCGAAGACAGCGCCGTGCGCGGCGACGTCCAGGTCCAGTTCCGCAAGGTGTTCAACCACCGGAAAACGCGGGGATGCGGCGGCGGTTTTGGGACCGGCCGCTAGGAGGATCCGCGATTTTTGCCGCGCCAGCTGCGGCTGCACGGACACGAAATACCGTTCAAGGACGGCGTTCATGCCCAGTGACATGTGCTTCACCCGCCCACCTGCGAGCAGCCGGACATCCGGTGCGGCGTACCTGGCAACGGCGGCAGCGATCTCCTCAAGCTCGGCAAGGGTCTTGGGGAGTTGCAGCAGGACGGTGTCCGCTCCGGCCAGCAGTTCGGGCCCCAGGGGCAGCTGCATGAAACTGGACCCGGCGCTGTCCGCCGGAAGCCCGGCAGCCTCCCGCCTCGCTGACAGTTCGGCCGCGTTCAGCCGCAGGGCCCGCTCCCCGGTGACCAGGTCCTGGTGCACGCGAAGCGACGCCGGGGCCAGGGTCTCGGCGGTGCCGAGAGTGAGTGCTCCGTAGCGGTCTCCAATAACCGCCACGCCACCGCCCGCCCGTCCCAGGGCGACAGCTGTTTCAAGCAAGAGCCGGTCGGTGGCATCCCAGGCCTGCAGGTTGGGGGCTTCCACATCAGGCCGCCGTCGCAGCCCGTCGAAGATGTCCGCCAGGGTGTTTGCTGCCACCGGTGTGCTGCCGCCTTCTGTCGCCTCTGCCGGCCCCGGGACCCGGGGCATCACCCCCACGTTACCGGTTCCGCCGCCGTCACCGTCGCCATCGCCGGCAGCTTCAGGATCGCTGCCACTGCTGCCCGCCCGGCACGGTTGGCGCCGATGGTGGACGACGACGGGCCGTACCCGACCAGGTGGACGCGCGGCTCGGCCGCCACCTGCGTTCCGTCCATGGCGATCCCGCCGCCCGGTCCCCGCAGGTGGAGCGGCGCCAGGTGTTCCAGTTCCGCCCTGAACCCTGTGGCCCACAGGATGACGTCGGCCTTGAGCAGGGTGCCGTCGGCGCGGCGGACCCCCTCGGGTTCAATGGCGGTAAACATGGGCTGCCGGTCCAGCGCGCCCCGTTCCTTCGCTGCACGAAGGGCGGGCGTCCAGATCAGGCCCGTCACCGATACGACGCTTTGCGGTGGGAGCCCCTTGCGGACGCGCTCCTCCACGAGTGCCACGGCGTCATGGCCCGCCCTGGCATCAAACGCTTCGTCGCGCCACACCGGCTCCCGGCGCGTGAACCAGCTGGTGGAAGTGACGCGGGAAATCTCCTCCAGCAGCCCCACGGCAGAAATCCCGCCGCCCACCACGATCACGTGCCGGCCGCGGAACTCATCCGCGGACACGTAGTCGGCCACATGCAGTTGCCTGCCGCGGAACGAGGAACGGCCGGGATAGATGGGCCAGAACGGGCGGGTCCACGTGCCCGTGGCGTTGATGAGTGCCTTGGCGCGCCAGTCGCCGTCGGACGTTTCGATCCGCAGCCGGCCGGCCGGATTGCTGTCCTCGCGCCGCACCGCCCGCACCTTCACCGGCCGGTGGACGGCAAGCCCGAGCTCCGCCTCATAGCCGGCGAAATAGCGGGTCAGGAATTCCGAGCTTGGTTCCGCGGGGTCCACCTCCGGCTTGGCGATCCCGGGAAGGTCGCTGATCCCGTTGACGGTGGCCATGCGCAGGCTCTTCCAGCGGTGCCGCCACGCGCCGCCGGGACCTTCCTCGGCGTCGAGCACGGCGAAGCTGAGCCCGCGGCGCTGGAGATGGTACGCCGCCGACAGGCCTGCCTGGCCGGCCCCGATGACCACCACATCGGTTGGGTCAGGAATCACTCACCCATGATAGTCGCGGAGGGCTGCCGGGCCTTAGGGTGGGCGCATGGACACTGAAGACGCCGGACAGAGCGGAACCGGAGCGCGCGGGCACGCCGCCAGGCTGGAGAAGGCGCTGGGGGTGGTTTTGGGCACCAGCGAAGTCCCGCTGAGGCTGCGGGCATGGGACGGCTCGGAAGCAGGCCCCGCCAACGCACCGGTCCTGGAGTTCAAGTCCCGGAAGGCTTTGCGGCGGATGCTCTGGTCACCGGGGCAGCTTGGCCTGAGCCGGGCGTACGTGGCAGGCGACATCGACGCCCCCGGTGACATCTTCGCAGCCTTCGCTGCGTTGAGTTCGGCCGGGAAGTTCGCCGAGCCCGGACCCTTCCGGCCGCTTTCCGCCAGCGAACTCTGGCTGCTGGTGCGTACCGCGGTCCGGCTGGGCGCTGTTGGACCCAGCCCTGCCCCTCCGCCCGAAGAGGCGCGGATCGCCAGGAAGGGCAGGATGCACTCCCGTGGACGGGATTCGGCTGCCATCTCGCATCACTACGACGTCGGCAACGATTTTTACGCCTTGGTGCTTGGACCCTCAATGGTCTACTCCTGCGCTGTGTGGCCGGACGAAGGCGCCCCTCCCGGCGGCGGCCCGGACAATGGACTGGACTCGGCGCAGGAAGCCAAGCTGGACCTTGTCTGCCGCAAGCTGGGCCTCCAGCCCGGGATGCGGGTCCTCGATGTTGGCTGCGGGTGGGGCAGCTTCGCCCTCCATGCCGCGGCAAGGTACGGCGCCAGGGTGGTGGGCGTGACGCTGTCAATGGAGCAGGCCATCCTGGCACGCAAGCGCGCAGCCGACGCCGGCCTCACCGACAGGGTGGAGATCCGGGTCCAGGACTACCGGGACGTCGACGACGGGCCCTACGATGCCATCAGCTCCATCGGCATGTCCGAGCACGTGGGACGGCCCCAGACCCCTGCCTATGCCGCAGCGCTCTTCGGGCTGCTCCGCCCCGGCGGCCGCCTGATGAACCATGCCATCTCCTGGAACGCCGGCCCCACCGCCCCTGATCCCGACTCATTCATCCCCCGGTACGTCTTCCCGGACGGCGAGATGATCAGCCTGGGCGAAATGGTGTCCGCCCTGGAGACTGCCCGGTTCGAAGTCCTCGACGTGGAAGCACTGCGCCCCCACTACGCGCTGACCCTCCGGGCGTGGGTCAGGCGGCTGGAGCAGAACTGGGCGGAAGCGGTGCAATTGGCCGGAGAAGGGCGCGCGCGGGTGTGGCGGCTGTACATGGCGGCCAGCGCCATCGGATTCGAAAACGGACTCACTGGAGTCAACCAGGTCCTGGTGCGCCGTCCGGGCGGGGAGGAACCGCCGTTGCGCCGCACAGCCTGGCTATGACGCAAGCGCCTTCCTGCCAGGACGCAACCTGGCAGGAAGGCGGCTTGGCGACCCCGCGGTCAGGCCCCAGCGCGGTCAGGCCACGGGGGAAGGTCCGCCCGGCTGGGTGAAGTGCTGGGTCTTTTCGATCTGCACCACTTTGGGATCCGTTTCATCGGCGGCGTAGTCCGTGGGGCGGGTAAGGTCTTCGCCGGTCCGGACCTTGAGGGCCCGCATCACCAGGGTCAGCACGGCGGCGACCACCAGGTTCAGCGCGAACGCCGACACGGCAATGTAGACGCTGAAGTCCGTGCCGGGAATGGGGGCCACCGAACCACCAAAGTGTGCCTTGGTCACGGGGTTGACCACGTTGTAGGCGGAGACGGTACCGAAGATGATGCCCACCGCCCAGCCGATCAGCAGGGCCCAGCGGTCGAACCAGCGTGTGTAGAGGCCGGCCACCACTGCGGGGAAGGTCTGCAGGATCCAGATGCCGCCCAGCAACTGCATGTTGATGGCCGCCGACTGGTCCATGGCGATCACAAAAACCAGGGCGCCCACCTTCACCACCAGGGAGACAATCTTGGACACCTTCGCCTCCGTCTTTGGATCGACGTCCGGGCGGATGAAGTCGCGGTAGATGTTCCGGGTGAACATGTTGGCGGCGGCAATGGACATGATCGCTGCAGGCACCAGGGCCCCGATGGAAATCGCGGCCAGTGCGATCCCGGCGAACCAGGCCGGGAAGTGGTCAAGGAACAGCTGCGGGACCACCAGCTGCGGATTGACCGATCCGTCCAGGTCGATTGGCTTGGTGCCCGCCTTGATGGCCACGAAACCCAGCAGGGCCAGGAATCCGAGCATCAGGGAGTACAGCGGCAGGATGGCGGCATTGCGGCGGATGGTGTTGCGTGCCTTCGAGGCCAGCACCGCGGTCACCGAGTGCGGATACATGAACAGCGCCATGGCCGAGCCCAGCGCCAGCGACCAGTAGGCGGAGTAGTTTGCCGCCCCGGGGACGAAGACACCCGCCGGCTTGCCCGTGGCCTGGTTCACCGCGCCCAGCTTGGTCTGCGCCGCCCCGAAAATGGTGTCCCAGCCGCCGAACTTGATGGGCAGGTAGATCACGGCGACAATCACGGCAAGGTAGATCAGGAGGTCCTTCACGACGGCGATCATCGCGGGGGCGCGCAGGCCCGAGGTGTAGGTGTAGGCGGCCAGGACCACGAAGGCCAGGATCAGCGGCAGGTCGGTCAGCAGCACGTTGCCGGAGCTCCCCAGGCCAAGGACGGTAAGGACTGCCTTGATGCCCACCAACTGCAGCGCAATGTAGGGCATGGTGGCGACGATGCCCGTCACGGCCACGGCCAGGGAGAGCCAGCGGCTGCCATAGCGGCCGCCCACGAAGTCCGCCGAGGTGACGTAGCCGTGGCGGTGCGATACGGACCACAGCCGGCTCATGATGATGAAGATGATCGGATACAGGACGATCGTGTACGGAACCGCGAAGAAGCCGCTTACCGCGCCGGTGGCCCACATGGCTGCCGGCACCGCCACGAAGGTGTACGCGGTGTAGAGGTCCCCGCCCAGGAGGAACCAGGTGATCCAGGTGCCGAAGCCGCGGCCGCCCAGTCCCCACTCGTCCAGGCTGTGCAGCCCTTCCACTTCGGTGCTGCGGCGCCACTTGGCGGCGAGGAAGCCCATCACGGCCACGATGACGAACAGCAGCACCACAATGATCAGGGCAGTCCAGTTGATCTCGCGCGTGTTCATGGCCGGCCCCCTCCCAACGCGGCCCCGGCGGAGCCACTGCCTGCCTGGGGCGGGCCACCTGCGCGCGCCTCGGCCCGCCGTCGTCGGTCTTCCTTGGTGACCAGCCAGTACGCACTGCCGGTCAGGATCGCGGAGATTGGCACCCACAGCAGCTGGTACCAGTAGAAGAAGGGCATCCCTGCCAGCCGCGGCGCGTCAAAGGAGTAGAGCTGCGGCATCAATGGGAAAAGGATGGCGGCGGCCAGCAGGATACCGGCGCCGATATAGGGTGCGGGCCTGGCCGGTCCGCGGATAGCGGTGTCCCGGGTCAGGCGCGGTTCATCGGGAAAAGCCCCGCCGTTGCGGTCGTAGCCGTCTGCGTGGGACATCTGTGACCTCCTCGTCAGCCTGTCCCGCGGCCGCCGCTTTGGATGAAAGCTGTCCGGAGGCGGGACGATGTGCCCTCAACCACAGTTGTACCGCGCTTTGACCTGCGCCGGAAGGGTTTCGGCCCAGTATCGGTTGCCGGTGGCAACAAAAAGGGAACCATCACGGGTGATGGTTCCCTTTCCGTACTGGTGGAGCTGAGGGGACTCGAACCCCTGACCCCCTGCATGCCATGCAGGTGCGCTACCAGCTGCGCCACAGCCCCGTACGTTTGTTTTCCGGTGGAATTCCCCGGAGCAACCTGACCAGAGTAATGCACTTTTCCGCTGGACGCCAATCGGCGGTGATCAGGCGTTTGGGCACCCCGCCACGACGCCTTGACGCGACAAAAAAGTCCGCCGGAACCACATGGTTCCGGCGGACTTTCCGGTGGAGCTGAGGGGACTCGAACCCCTGACCCCCTGCATGCCATGCAGGTGCGCTACCAGCTGCGCCACAGCCCCGGATTGTTGCTGCCCTTGCGAGCTATCTTCAGGGTCTCCCCCGAAGCAACTCAAATATCTTAGAACAGCATTTCCGAAAATTCCAAATTGGGAATATTCGCCGCCAGGCGTGGCCTACTCGCTGTCGGAAACAGCGCCGGCTTTGGCTGACGCGTCATCACCGAGCTCCAGGTCGACGACGGGGCAATCCTTCCAGAGACGCTCAAGGGCGTAGAACACGCGGTCCTCCTCGTGCTGGACGTGGATCACGACGTCGGCGTAGTCCAACAGGACCCAGCGGCCGCCGGACCGGCCCTCGCGGCGCACCGGCCGCAGGTCCTGCTTGGCGAGCTCTTCCTCGATGCCGTCCACGATGGCGTTGACCTGGCGTTCGCTGGGCGCCGAGGCGATGAGGAAGACATCGGCGAGGGCCAAACGTTCGCTGACGTCCATGGCGACGATGTCCTGGGCGATCTTGTCCGCGGCGGCCTTGGCGGCCGTGCGGGCTATAGCGATGGACGATGATGTTGCAGTCACAAGACTCCTTGTTTTGGTTAAGTGTTGGTGCCGGCTGGCAGGTCAGCGGGACATGCCGCTGACGATCAGGATGATCCCGGCGATGAGGGCCAGGATCCCGAAGGCGAGGATGCAGAACTGGAGAATGCGGTTCCGGCGCGCCCTGGTGAGGCCGGCGGTGGCGGCATCCAGGGGATCGAGCCCGTAGGCGGAGCGGGCGGGAACCCGGGGAAGGTCTTCGAAAAGATCCTCCGACTGGTCTTCCGGCCGCGAAACCGGCTTGGGACGGCTGGCGGCTTTGGCAGCCGCCTCGGCGCGGGCGATGACCTGTGAGCGGCCGGTTGCCGCATCCGGGGCTGGCGCTTTGGGCCGTGCGGCGGGCCTCCGTTTTCCAGCGCCCGGTACTTTCGTGCCGGGCACCTTGGTACCGGGCCGGGTGGTCACCGGAACGTGGGAGGTGGCCGGCGGTTTCATGACCGGCCGCTCCACGCCCGGCACCTGGACGAACTCCAGGGGCGTCACCATCGCGAGGTTGCTGGCCGTTGACGGGCCCGCGGTGTCCTTTTGCGCCGGAGCGTTGCGGGGGGCGCCGGCGGGATTGCCGGCCTGCTCGGCAAGTTTCTGCCGGGCCATGGCGCGGCGGTTCAGGACGGCGGCCCGTTCGGCCAACGCAATTTGCTCAGCCAGGATTTCGGGATCCACGGCTTCCGGATCCAGGGAAGCGATGTGCTCCATCTTGGCAATCTGGTTCCTGGCCTGCGCGGCGATGAGTGCGCGCGCTTCCAGGGCCTGTTCCACCGTCATGCCCTCCGGGGCGCCGGCGGGGGCATGGGCAGGGTTGATTGCGTTGGTATTGTCCGCGCCCTCTCCTGCCCCGCCGGTGTCTTTGCCTGGCGCGGCAGGCTTGGGGGTACCTGGCGTGGCCGCCTCGCCCGCAGGAGGAGGGGCGGCCGGAACGATGGGGTTGGCGGACGTCAGGGCCTGCTCCTTGAGCTGCTGCAAGCGCAGCTGGCGCCGGGTGGGGGGCCCGCCGGCAGCAAGCTGCCCTTCCTTTTCCTCAAGCTCCTTGATGGTGCGCAGTGCGGCACGGTCGCGGGCGCGGATCTGGGAGGAGCGTTGCATGGCGGCCTGGTCCGACGGCGCCTGGGGGCGGGCTGCCGGGGCGGCTCCCCCTGCGGAACCGGAGGCGGGCGCCGAGTCCTGGCCGTCCCGTGAGGGTGCAATGTCAGCCGGCCGGTTAGCGGCCGGTGGGCGCTGCTCCGTGGCAGGCAAGGTGGCCTGCTGGGCGTCCCTGGCCTTCCGGAGTTCCCGGCGGCTGCGGATTGGGGGCTGTTCCTGACTCATTGAGAACTCATTCAGTACTGGCTGGTTCGCGTGCTTCGGACGTTGCGTCATCCGCGCCTGCCGGTGCGTCCGAGTACAGACCGTACTTGGCGATGTACTGGACCACCCCGTCCGGGACGAGGTACCAGACCGGGCTGTTGGAGGCTACCCGGGCGCGGCAGTCCGTCGACGAGATGGCCATGGCGGGCACTTCCAGGAGGCTGACGTCGTCCCGGCCCATGCCGTCCAGAACGTGCCCGGGCCGGGTCACGCCAACGAAGTGGGCGAGCGACCAGAGTTCGTCGATGTCCTTCCACGACAGGATCTGCGCCAGCGCATCCGCGCCGGTGATGAAGAACAGGTCGGCGTCCGGGCGCTGCGCCCTGAGGTCGCGCAGGGTGTCGATGGTGTACGTGGGACCGGGGCGGTCGACGTCGACACGGCTGACGGTGAAGCGTGGATTGGAGGCCGTGGCGATGACGGTCATCAGGTAGCGGTGTTCGGGCTCGCTGACCTGTTTATGGGACTTCTGCCATGGCTGCCCGGTGGGAACGAAGACCACCTCGTCAAGGTCGAACTCCGCTGCGACTTCGCTGGCCGCCACAAGGTGGCCGTGGTGGATGGGATCGAAAGTCCCGCCCATCACGCCCAGCCGCAGCCTCCCCCGGGCCCCATTGCGTTGCAGGTTGTGGGAAATGTTAGTGGCCCTGCCCGCGATCGTGCTTGTTGGGGTGCTGGCGGTGCGGATCCGCGTGCTCATCCGTGGCAGCGTGCCGGTTGCCCAGGTTGTTGTAGGACCAGGCAATGAGCATCAGCACCACCAGGATGCCGAACATGGACACGCCGAAGACCCACGGCTCGGCCCACAGGGGCGCGAGCTCCTCGTGGCCTGATTCGCCTGCAGCGGCGACGGACGTGGCAATCTGCTGGAGCAGCATTTTCTCCCCTTGTTCAAGGATTTACAGGCAGCGGAACCTTCCGCTGCTTTCCGGGTTCTGGTCTATGTTACCGCGTTGCTACCCGCGGACCTGGCCTTCGCCCTGGACGATCCACTTCGTGGTGGTGAGTTCGGTCAGGCCCATGGGACCGCGGGCATGCAGCTTCTGCGTGGAGATGCCAACCTCCGCACCCAGGCCCAGTTCCCCGCCGTCGGTGAACCGGGTGGAGGCGTTGACGATTACGGCAGCGGAGTCAACCTCGGCGATGAAACGCTCGGCGTTGGCGAGGCTGTTGGTGAGGATCGCCTCGGTGTGGCCGGTGGACCAGGTCCGGATGTGCTGGACGGCTTCGTCCAGGCTGTCCACCATTGCCACGGCCAGGTCCAGGTCCATGTACTCCGTTTCCCAGTCCGCGTTCGTCGCCGGTTCGGTTTCGACCGTGGCGGGCAGTGCGGCACTGATGCGCCCGTCCACGTGGAGCCGGACACCGGCGCTGCGAAGGGCGGAGGCGACGGCGGGAAGCACCGTTGAGCCGGAATGGACCAGCAGTGTCTCCACGGTATTGCAGACACTGGGCCGCTGGGTCTTGGCGTTGAGCAGGATCTCCACGGCCATGTTCTCGTCGGCGGACTCATCGATGAAGATGTGGACGTTTCCCTCCCCTGTTTCGATGACCGGCACGGCGGAGTTGGTGACCACGGTCTGGATCAGGTCCCGGCCGCCCCGGGGAACCAGGACATCCACCCTTCCGCGGGCTTTCATGAGGACGGTGGCGCCTGCACGGCCGTACTGGTCCACGGTCTGGACTGCGTCAGCCGGCAGGCCAACGGATTCCAGGGCTTCGCGGAGGATCCGGACCAGCACCTGGTTGGTGGCTTCTGCCGCGCTGCCGCCGCGGAGGATGACGGCATTGCCACTCTTGAGGGCAAGTCCTGCGATGTCAACAGTGACATTGGGCCGTGCCTCGTAGATGGCAGCAACCACCCCCATGGGCACATTGACCTGGCGGAGGCGCAGCCCGTTGGGGAGGGTCTGCCCGCGCACCACGTTGCCCACGGGGTCCGGAAGGCCGGCCAGGTTTTCCAGGGCCGCCACCAGCCCGGCGACGCGGGATTCGGTGAGGGTGAGCCGGTCCAGGAGGGCAGCGGAGGTCCCGTTGGCCTTGCCCCGCTGCACATCCATGGCGTTGGCAGCGAGGATGGCCGGGACATTCTCCTGCAGGGCGGCGCCCACGGCACGGAGGGCACGGTCTTTCCAGGCCCGGTTGGCGGTGGCCATTCGACGGGCGGCCAGGCGGGCGCGATCGGTGATGGCGTGGACGGCCGACTCCACCCCGGCAGCGGACAAGGGTGCCTCGGCCGATTCCGGTCCTGCTGCGGGAACCGGCTGCTCCTGCGCAGCGGTGGTTCCGGAATGTTCAGCAGCGTGGATCAGGGCGTCAGTCATGATCCAAGTTTAGGCGAGGTGGCAGCTCAGACCAGCACCAGGTCATCAACATGAACAACTTCACGGTTGTAGCCGCTGCCCATTTCCTCGCCCAGCTCATGCGTTGACCGTCCCAGCATCCGCGGCAGCTCCTCGGAGGAGTAGTTCACCAGGCCGCGGGCAATAATGGTGCCGTCGGCTCCGGCCAGCTCAACGGCGTCGCCGGCTTCAAATTCGCCATGCACGGCGGAGATGCCGGCCGGCAGCAGGGACGTGCGGTGGTGCCGCACAGCGCGGACTGCCCCCTCGTCCAGGACCAGCCGGCCCTGGACCGACGCAACGTGCGCCAGCCACAGGAGGCGGACCGGTTTTCGGGAGCCGTTGACGGCGAACCACGTGCCCACGTCCTCGCCGTTCAAGGCCGCTGCGGCATTGGGTGTGGACGTCACCAAGGCGTGGATTCCCGATCCTGCCGCCATGCCGGCGGCCTCCACTTTGGTCATCATGCCCCCGGTGCCCACGCCCGCCTTGCCCGCCTTGCCAAGGGATACGCCCTCGAGGTCGTGGGCGCCGGTGACCAGCGGGATGCGCCTGGCACCCTGGGAAGGTGGGCCGTCATAGAGGGAGTCGACGTCGGACAGCAGCACGAGTGCGTCGGCGCGCACCAGGTGGGCCACCAGGGCGGCCAGCCGGTCGTTGTCGCCGAAGCGGATCTCATGGGTGGCCACGGTGTCGTTTTCGTTGACCACCGGGACTACCCCAAGGTTCAGCAGCCGGTCCATGGCGCGGAGGGCGTTGGTGTGCTGGCTGCGGCGCATCAGGTCCTCGGCGGTCAGCAGGACCTGGCTGACGGTGACCCCATGGGCACCGAAGGCCTGGGTGTACCGGGCCATCAGGAGCCCCTGGCCCACGCTGGCAGCGGCCTGCTGGGTGGCCAGGTCGCGGGGCCGTTTGGCCAGACCAAGCGGCGCCAGGCCTGCGGCGATGGCGCCCGAGGACACCAGGATGATCTCGGCGCCTGCATTGCGCTTGGCCGCCAGGGCGTCAGCGAGGGCGGTCAGTGATTCCTCCGAGATGCCGCCCTTGATGCTGGTCAGCGACGAGGAGCCTACCTTGACCACGATCCGGCGGGCCCCGGCCAGCGCGCTCCTGTCCCCCGCGGGCACGGCGGGTACTGCAGTCATGCCCCTAGAGGTCATCGTCCGCTTCCAGTCCGCTTTCCTTGACGGGCTGGGCGGCACGGCGGCCGCTGACGGACTCGGTCCAGATCCCGGCCTTCCGCTCTGCCTCGAGCTCCGCCCGGGCGGCAGCCTTGGCGTCGCGGCGCTCCTGCTGCTCTTCGCGCTTCTGGCTGCGGGTGGGGCGGTCGCCGATATCGGCGAACCGGACGTCGGTGCCGCGCGGCGACGCCAGGAGCTCAGCCCCTGCCATCATGGTGGGCTCCCAGTCGAACACCACGCCGTCGTCCTCGCCAATGACCACGGTGTCACCGGGCTTGGCGCCCTGCTTGAACAGTTCGGTTTCAACGCCGAGCCGGGCGAGCCGGTCCGCCAGGTAGCCGATGGCCTCTTCGTTGGTGAAGTCGGTCTGCTTGACCCAGCGCACGGGCTTTTCGCCCAGGACGCGGAACAGCGGTTCCAGGTTCTTTTCCTCGCGGCGGATCTTGAACCCGGCTTCGTTGACTGCACGCGGCCGCAGCACCGCGGGCTGCACCTTGGGCGGTGCGGCAGCCACCGCATCCCGGGCTGCCTTGACGATCTCCGCCATGGCGAAACCGAGCTGGCGCAGGCCCTCATGGCTGGTGGCGGATACTTCGAACACACGGTAGCCGCGCGACTCGAGTTCCGGACGCACGAATTCCGCCATGTCCTTGCCGTCGGGCAGGTCCACCTTGTTCAGCGCGACCAGCCGTGGGCGGTGGTTCAGGGGAACCACTTCACCGTCCTGGCCGGCATAGCTCATGTCGACGGCGTATTTCTCCAGCTCACCCTCGATGATGGCGAGGTCCGTGAGCGGGTCCCGGTCCGATTCAAGGGTGCCGCAGTCCAGCACGTGGACCAGGGCCGCACAGCGCTCGACGTGGCGGAGGAAGTTGTGGCCCAGGCCCCGCCCCTCACTGGCGCCCTCGATGAGGCCGGGGACGTCGGCGATGGTGAACCGTACGTCGCCGGCCTGCACCACGCCGAGGTTGGGAACCAGGGTGGTGAACGGGTAGTCGGCGATCTTGGGCCGGGCGGCGGACATGGCTGCAATCAAGCTGGACTTGCCCGCTGACGGGAAGCCCACCAGCGCGATGTCGGCAATGCTCTTGAGTTCCAGGACGATGTCCCGGGAATCCCCCTCGATGCCGAGCAGCGCGAAGCCGGGGGCGCGGCGCTTCTGTGAGGACAGGGCAGCGTTGCCGAGCCCGCCCAGGCCGCCGGCGGCTGCCACGAACTCGGCGCCTTCCCCCACGAGGTCGGCCAGGACTTCGCCGTCCTTGGTCTTGACCACCGTGCCGTCCGGAACGGGGAGGATCAGGGTCTCGCCGTTCTTGCCGCCGCGCCAGTCGCCCATGCCGGGACCGCCGTTGCTCGCGTGCCGGTGCGGTGCGTGGTGGTAGTCGAGGAGCGTAGTGGTCTGGTGGTCCACGCGCAGGATCACGTCGCCGCCGTTGCCGCCGTTCCCGCCGTCGGGACCGCCGAGTGGCTTGAACTTCTCGCGGTGGACGGAGACGCAACCATGGCCGCCGGTTCCGCCGGATACATGCAGTACTACCCGGTCTACAAAGCTGGCCACGTGGATCTCCTCAGGTGCTGTTTATGGGGCGCCCGGGGACGCCACATCGATTGTAATGCTGTTAAAAGAACAGTGGAGCGGACCCTCAGGCCCGCTCCACCGCTTCAGAACTGGTTGTTACTCTGCAGCTGCAGCAGCAACGATGTTGACTACGCGACGACCGCGGCGGGTGCCGAATTCAACGGCGCCCGGGGTCAGTGCGAACAGGGTGTCGTCACCGCCACGGCCAACGCCGGCGCCGGGGTGGAAGTGGGTGCCACGCTGGCGGACGATGATCTCGCCGGCGGAAACAACCTGGCCGCCGAAGCGCTTGACGCCGAGGTACTGAGCGTTGGAATCGCGACCGTTGCGAGTGGAGCTCGCGCCCTTTTTATGTGCCATCTGAAATGCCTGCCTCTAAATTCTGGGGAATCTGTTGAAATACCTGAACAGTAACCGGTGGTTACTTGATGCCGGTGATCTTGACCTTGGTCAGTTCCTGGCGGTGACCCTGGCGCTTCTTGTAGCCGGTCTTGTTCTTGAACTTCTGGATGACAATCTTAGGACCACGCAGGTCCTGGAGGATTTCAGCCGTAACAGTTACCTTGGCCAGGTCAGCGGCGGCAGAGGTGACCTTGTCACCATCAACCAGGAGCAGTGCGGGCAGCTCAATGGTGCTGCCGGCTCCACCGGCGACGCGGTTCAGGGTAACGAAGTCTCCAACGGAAACCTTCTCTTGGCGGCCGCCTGCGCGGACAATCGCGTACACCACTTGGGAACTCACTTCTCTCGACGTTTATTACAAAATTTGCGTGCGGAACCGACTCAAAAAAGCCAGGGTTCGCGCTGTGCCTCAACGCCGTGGGGTCATAACCCAAGTGTTGGCGTAAGCACCGAAGATCCAGAATACGCTAAATCCATCTACGGCCGCAAATGAGGCTGGTTCCGGCGGCCCGGGTGTGGTAGTAACCACACTCCGACAGGCAGCACCGCAACCATGGACTCCATCATAGCGGCGGCGCTGCCCGGAGGGTTCAGGAATGCAACCTCGGCGCGTCGAAGAATTCCACTTCCAGGCGGCAGGACTGCTTGAACGCAGTCACCATCGCCGCGCGTTCGTGGTCGGAGGCCCTCCGTCCTGCTGCGTCCACGATGGCGATGGCCCGGCGGGTGGCCTCGGCGAAGCCCTCGTCCGCGTAGGTCCGGAGCCAGGCTGCGTAGGCGTGGCCGCCCGGCTCTCCCGAGGCAAGGAACCGGGCGTGCAGCTTTTCCCCGACTTCGGCGTAAAGCCAGAAGCAGGGCAGGACGGCGGCGGCCAGGACGGCGTAGCTTCCCGACGCCGATGCTGCGGTGAGGTGGTCCACGTAGGCCTTGGTGACGGGGCCAAGTCCGCCCTGGGCGGGGCGGGTGCTGAGCCACGAGCGGTGCAGTTCCGACTCCACCTCCAGGCACTGCTGCGATGATCCGGCCCAGAACAGCTGCTCCCCTTCTGACGGGGCCAGGGCACTCGCCCGGGCAAGGACCCGGGAGTAGCCGTTCAGGTACAGGGCATCCTGCGCCAGGTAGTAGGCGAAGTCCTTCTCGGCCAGGTCCCCGGCGGCCAGGCCGTGGATGAAGTCCAGGGCGTAGATGTCCGCCAGGTCCTGCTGGGCTTCCGTCCACAGCCGGGCAGCGAAAGCGCCTTCCGCGAGGGCCGGCCGCACATGGTGGAAATGGTGCACCGGGCCGTTTCCCCAGCCCACTTCAAGCTGCTCCGACTTCTCAAGGGCGACGGCCAGCCATGGCTTGACCGTTCGGAGCGATGCCTCCCAGTCGCCAAGGCGTGCCTGGACGGTGGCCATCGCGGAGGACAGGGAACAGCCGGTGCCGTGGCTGTTGCGCGTGTCGATGCGGTTTCCCTGCACCTCCACCACTTCCCCTGGCAGGAGGCCTGCCGTATTGACCAGCGCATCCGGGCAGTCCGCACCCGCCAGGTGCCCGCCCTTGACAAGGATGGTGGCGCCGGTGGCATCCGCCAGGCGCCTCCCCTGCTCCAGCGCAGCCGCCCAGCTGTCTGCTGGATCCGCGCCCACCAGCATGGCAAGCTCCGGCAGGTTGGGGGTAATGAGGTGGGCCAGGGGCAAGAGGTCCCGGAGGGCGGCCTCGGCGGACTCTTTCAGCAGCCGGTCGCCGCTGGTGGCCACCATCACCGGGTCCAGGACAACGACGGCGGGACGGACCTTCTCCAGCCAAAGCCGGACAGTGCCGATCACGGCCTCGTCCCCCAGCATGCCGATCTTGACGGCGTCAATGGAGATATCATCGCTGACCGCGTCCAGCTGCTTCGCCAGGAAGGCCGCGGGAGGAACGTGGACTGCCTGTACACCGCACGTGTTCTGCGCCGTCAGGGCCGTGATAGCAGCCATGCCGTAACCGCCGTGGGCGGCAATGCTTTTCAGGTCGGCCTGGATGCCTGCGCCCCCTGACGGGTCGGAGCCGGCGATGGACAGGACCCGCGGGACTTCCCGGCCGGTTGGCAGCCCGGTGCTGGCGGCGGAGGAAGCTGGCAGGGGCATGGAAAGGGTCGAAGACAAGAGACATCCCTTCGCCGGTACTAGCCGGACAGGTTCAACGGGTCTGGATCTCAGCCGGCCTGCTGCGCGGCACCCCGTGTCGGTTCCTACCCTAGCCCGTGTGCCGCACCCGGGAAAAAGGTGACAACGGCCGCCGCAAAAATGGGCCATCCCGCAACGGCAGGAATCCCCGCCCCGCACGGTACCCCCGGTAATCCGGGTGGACCGATGCGCAGGACGGGGATTCCTGGCTGGAAGCTCCTGTGCCTAGAGTTCCGAGGCAGGCACCCCGACGCCGAGGATGATGGGTTCCTCGGCCGCCTTCCGCGGTTCCGGCTGGTCCTTCGCGGGTTCGGGGGCCTTCGCTGCGTGCGAGTGCCCACCGGCATCAGCCTGGACGTTTTCATGGTGCTGGACGGCGGTCTCGTTGGCGGCACCCTGGGCACGGCTGGCGGCCCGGTGGCGCCGGGGCCGGCGCTGCCGGGACTGCTCCAGCGTGTGGTCCGAATAGTCCTTTTCAGGGGACGCCTCAGGAGCGGCACCGGCGCGGGCTCCCGCCGCCCCTGCCCCGGCCGGCTGCTCCGGTGCTGCCTCTTCTGCTGCCTGCAGAGCCTCTGCCTGACTGGCAGGCGCGTCCCCCACAGGGGAGGCCGGCTGGCCCAGGTGTGCGAATGCTTCCGCAAGCCGGTCCAGCGTCAGGGCAGGCTTCGGATGCTGTTCCCCGGCGTGCTCCACGAACGGAAGCGGGACTTCCTCGCCGCCGAACGTGAGGACGGCTGCGGGACGTGCCGGGGCATCGGCGTCGTGCTTCTCCTCAACGGGTACCTGCGCAGGCTCCGCGGCCGGCACCTGCCGGGCAGCCGCTACCTCGTCGTCGTGCAGGTGGGCCGCATGGGCGGCAGCGGCGATGTTCGCCAGGGCAAGCCTGGTTGCCTCCGCCTTGGCGTGCCGCTCGGCGTCGGACGGGTCCGGCTGGACGGTGTGGACATGGACGGCAGGTGCCGGGGCAGCCTCGGGCTGCTGGCCGCCGCGTCCCCGCCGCCGCTTGCGTTCGGACCGGACGCCGGGCTGGGCGTCGTTCCGCTGCGCTTCCGGGCGGGCCTCCGCACGGGTTTCGGGCCGGTTGTCGGTGCGCTGGACGTGGTGCTCGGCCGCCACCGTGTTGGCCCGGCGGTGCTCCACGGGGTCGTCGTGGGTCACGACGCCCCGGCCGGCGCAGGCCTCGCACTGCTCGCCGAACACCTCCAGCAGGCCGGTGCCCATGCGCTTGCGCGTCATCTGGACCAGTCCGAGTGAGGTCACTTCGGCAACCTGGTGCTTGGTCCGGTCGCGGCCCAGGCACTCAACCAGGCGGCGCAGGACCAGGTCGCGGTTGGATTCGAGCACCATGTCGATGAAGTCGATCACGATGATGCCGCCGATGTCGCGCAGCCGCAGCTGGCGCACCACTTCCTCGGCCGCTTCGAGGTTGTTCTTGGTGACGGTTTCCTCGAGGTTGCCGCCGCTGCCGGTGAACTTGCCCGTGTTGACGTCCACCACGGTCATGGCCTCGGTGCGGTCGATCACCAGGGAGCCGCCGGAGGGCAGGAAGACCTTCCGTTCGAGGGCTTTGTGGATCTGTTCGTCGATTCGCCAGGCGGAGAAGATGTCCTGGTCCTTGGTCCACTTCTCGAGCCGGCCCACAAGGTCCGGCGCCACGTAGGTGACGTAGGCCTCGATGGTGTCCCAGGCCTCCTCGCCGGAAACGATGAGCTTGGAGAAGTCCTCGTTGAAGACGTCACGGACCACCTTGATGGTCAGGTCGGGTTCGCCGTAGAGGAGCTCGGGGGCCAGGATCTTGGTGGAGGTGGACTGGCTTTCGATGCCTTCCCACTGGGCGCGCAGCCGGTTGATGTCGTGCGTGAGCTCTTCCTCGGAAGCGCCCTCGGCGGCGGTGCGGACAATGACGCCGGCGTGCTCGGGAAGGCGGTCCTTGAGGATGCGCTTGAGCCGGTTGCGTTCGACGTCGGGCAGCTTCCGGGAGATGCCCGTCATGGAACCGCCGGGGACGTACACCAGGTAGCGGCCGGGCAGCGAGATCTGGCTGGTGAGGCGGGCACCCTTGTGGCCCACCGGGTCCTTGGTGACCTGGACCAGCACGGTGTCGCCGGACTTGAGCGCGTTCTCAATGCGCCGCTGCTTGCCCTCAAGGTTGACGGCTTCCCAGTTGACCTCGCCGGCGTACAGGACGGCGTTGCGGCCGCGCCCGATGTCCACGAACGCCGCTTCCATGGATGGCAGCACGTTCTGGACCTTGCCCAGGTACACGTTGCCGATCAACGAATCCTGCTGGGTCTTGGACACGAAGTGCTCTGCCAGGACGCCGTCTTCGAGGACGCCGATCTGGATTCTGTCATCGCGCTGGCGCACGATCATCTGGCGGTCCACGGATTCGCGGCGGGCCAGGAACTCGGCTTCGGTGATCACCGTGCGGCGGCGGCCGGTGTCGCGGGATTCGCGGCGGCGCTGCTTCTTGGCCTCAAGGCGGGTGGAGCCCTTGACGCTGGTGACCCGGTTGTTGACCGGCGCTTCACTGACCGCGCGCGGCGCACGGACCCTCGTCACGGTATTGGGCGGATCGTCGTCTTCCCCACCGGTCAGCTCAAGGTCCTGGTCACCGCGGCGGCGGCGACGGCGGCGGCGGGACGTCACGCCGTCTTCAACCTGGCCTGCGTTGTCCTCGTCGGACTCGTCCTCAGCATCAGAACCGCTGTCCTCGTTGTCCTCCTCCGCCGTACCACCGATGCGGCTGCGGCCCCTGCGGCCACGGCTGCGGCGACGGCGGCGGCTGGAGGAATCCTCGGCGTCTTCGGATTCTTCTTCCTCAGGCTCCGCGGCGGCCGGCGCTGCGGGCCGGACTACGGTGCTGAGGTCCGGGGCCTGGAAGAGTACTGAGGTGGGGGAAGCGGGTTCCAGGAACAGGGAGCCGAAGGGGCTGGCGGCAGCGGCGGCCTCGCCGTCTTCCACTGCCGGCGCTTCCGTGGGCTGCTCCGGTGCCGGAGCCCCTTCCGTTGCAGGAACGGCTTCCTGCCCGGCGGGCACGTTCGCCTGCTCCACGTCCTGTTCCGCGATCTGGTCAGCGGCCTCCGGCAGCACTGCCTCCGGGGCTGCGGAGGCAGGTGTTTCACCAGCCGTTCCCGCGGAGTCGGCTGCGGGGGCGACGGCTGGAGAGGCAGCCTTGCGGGTGGCTACCCGACGGCGGCGGACCGGCTTGGTTTCGGGATCTGCCGTTGCCTCCTGGGCAGGAACGGCAGGGCTGTCGGCGCCGGGGTCCGGAACTGCGGCCGGCGCGTCAACGGTCGCCACTTCGGCAGCACGCTCCGCGTCAGCGGCGAAGGCAGGCAGGGGTTCCGCGGTGTCGGCCTTCTTCCGGGCCCGGGTGCGCCGGGCGGGCGCCTCCTGCGCAGTGCCGGCTTCTTCGGCAGCGGTTGCGTCCACAGTGGTTGCTTCAACCGCGGTTTCTTGACCGGCCGGGTCTCCACCGGGGGCCGAATCGGCATCCGGTGCGCTGGTCACGGCATCCGCAGGGGCATGCCCGGTTTTGGGTGCCGCCTTGCGGCGGGTCCGCGGTGCCCTCTTGGGCGCGGCAGCCGCTGCTTCATCGTTAACGGCGAGTTCCTGGTCATTCTCCATATGTGGCAACACTCCTGCCCCTGACGTACCGCCACATCCGGCACCCATTGGGGCACATATTGTCAACACCCGCAGGCATTGACAGAAGTCAAGTGGATACTCCCAGGTTCGCACCGTCGTTGGGGTGCGGCAGCCCGTGGGAGCCGGCGGATGTTCTGAAAACCCGTTGTTCTGCGTGCTACAACCAGGTGCCGCCCAATGGAGTCGCGGGTGTGCCGGAAGAATCCGAAGCCTGCCCTGCTCATCATTGGCGGTCTTGGGAACAAACCACCGGACCGGAGTCCGAATGTGGATCGGCTTCCAGCCACGTTCATTCTCTCATACCCGCGCCGGATCGCAGCGGAAGCGGGCGTTGCTGTTCCTTTGCCTGTGTGGTGGCTCCAGCCGGCGGCGTTACAATCAGGCACAGGAGCACCGGACGAAAAGGACGCCATACCCATGCCCAGCATCTCCCCCGTCAGCGCCCACCAGCAGGAACGGGCCGCCGAGCCGCAGACCAGCGCCGCCGGAAGCCTTCCGCGGATGGCGCGCAACCGGCCCTTTGGTTGGTTGCTGGTCATCACCGGAATCGTCGGCTGGCTCGCTTCCGGAACCCTGGTCCTGGAAAAATTCGAGGTACTCAAGGACCCCAACCACACCACCGTGTGCGACGTGAATCCGTGGATCTCCTGCGGCCAGGTCATGCAGACCTGGCAAAGTTCCCTCTTCGGCTTCCCCAACATGTTTATCGGCATCGTGGCCTTCGCCATCACCATCACGGTGGGCATGGCCCTGCTGTCCGGAGCGACCTTTGCCCGCTGGTACTGGCTCGGGCTGCAGGCAGGAGTCACGCTCGGCTTCGCGTTCGTCGTCTGGCTGTGGTCCCAGGCCCTGTACTCCATCCACATCCTGTGCCCGTTCTGCATGATCGTCTGGGCGGCCATGATCCCGCTCTTCGTGTGGACCACCATCCGGAACATCACGGCCGGCGTCATCCCCCTGCCCGCCCGGGCAACCCGCATCCTTGGCGATTCCGGCTGGATCATCACGGCGCTGCTGTATGTTGCCGTCATCGCCACCATCTTCTTCGCGTTCATCCAGGTGTTCGCGGGTACCTCGGGCTTTTAGGCCGCAGACGACAGAAGCCCTTGGTTCCGAAGAACCAAGGGCTTCTTGCTGTTCCGGGGCCGCTCAGCCCTGGAACCAGATCTTGATCTCCCGGTCGGCTGACTCAGTCGAGTCGGAGCCGTGGACCAGGTTCTGCTGCACCTTCAGGCCCCAGTCCCGGCCGAAGTCGCCGCGGATGGTGCCGGGGGCCGCCGTCGTGGGGTCCGTGGTGCCCGCCAGGGAGCGGAAGCCTTCGATGACACGGTGGCCTTCGAAAATGGCCGCCACCACGGGGCCGCTGAGCATGAATTCCACCAGGGGCTCGTAGAACGGCTTGCCAACGTGCTCCTCGTAGTGCTGCTCCAGGAGCTCACGGGTGGCGTCAACCTTCTTCAGCTCAACAAGGCTGTAGCCCTTGGCTTCGATGCGGGCCAGGATGGCCCCGGTCAGGTTACGGGCGACGCCGTCGGGCTTGATCAGGACGAGGGTGCGCTCAGTGGTCACAACTGCTCCAATGCGTTGGTGGGGTTTCGGGACAAGTCTACGGGGACTGGCTTATGGGGTCTGCGGTTGGGCGGGACCCGCGGCCTGGTCGGGGTGCGTGGCTTCCCATTCGGCCTGTTCGCGGGCGCGCTGGGCGGCTTCCCGGTCCAGCCGGATGCCGGTGCGGATGCCGTACCACCAGGCCACCGCAAAGAGGGCGCCCACCAGGAACATGGCCGGCTCGAAAATGCCGGTCAGGATCAGGACGATCTGCAGGACCCATCCAAGGCCGATGCCCCAGGGCTTGTTGAGGACCGCGCAGGCGAAGACCATGACCACGCTGAGGGCAATGCCGACGCCGAGGATCAGGGCGGGCGGGAATTCCCCGCGGCGCAGCCCAAACACCACCAGCGTGGCAAAGAACATGACAAACGCTTCGAGCAGCAGCACGGTGGAGGCGAACATGACCTTGGTGGAACGCCGCTTCCTGGGCATGCCGGGCCGCCACTCGCGCTGCGCTTTTGTCAGTCTGGCCATGGTCATGCCTCCGTTTTTCCGAGCAGGATCCGCGCCTCGGCCACCAGGGTGATCGAGCCTGTGACCAGCACGCCGCCGGAAAGGTCGTCGTTGGCCTCGGCCCGTTCCACAGCCCATTCCAGTGCATCGTCCAGTTTCTCGGCGACGTGGACGTTGTCCTCGCCGAAGCCCAGGTCGATGGCCAGCTCCGCCAGTTCCGCCGCGGGAACGGCGCGCGGGGAGTTGGACTGGGTGAAGCAGTATTCCCCAGCCACGCCCCCCAGGGATTCCTTGAGCTGGCGAAGGATCTCCTCTGCGTCTTTCTCCTTGAGCACTCCCACCACCGGAACCAGCCGGGTGAAGGTGAACGCTTCCTGCAGCGCGGCGGCCGAGGCCTTGATGCCGTCGGGGTTGTGGGCGGCGTCCACGATGATGGTGGGCGCGGTGCGGACCACTTCGAGGCGCCCGGGTGACGTCACCGCGGCGAACCCTTCCTGCAGGACCTCGAAGTCGAGTTCCTTTTCGCCCCCGAAGAATGCTTCCAGGGCTGCCACGGCCACGGCGGCGTTCTGCGCCTGGTGGGCGCCGTGCAGCGGTACCAGCAGGTCCGGGTAGCGGCCGGCGATGCCCTGGATGGTGACCATCTGCCCGCCCACGGCCACTGCCCGTGACTCGACGCCGAACTCAACGCCCTCGAAGCGGAAAGGCACACCCACTTCCTTGGCCTTTTCCAGCAGAACCTGGGCCGCGTCAAGGGGTTGCGCTGCGCTGATGAGGTAGCCGCCGGGCTTGATGATGCCGGCCTTTTCGTAGGCGATGTCCTCGGTGGTGTCGCCCAGCAGGTCCGTGTGGTCCAGCGAAATCGGCGTCACCACCGATACCTGGCCGTCGCCCACGTTGGTGGCGTCGGTGATGCCGCCAAGGCCCACTTCGATGATGGCCACGTTGACGGGCTGGTCGGCGAAGATGGCGAAGCCCAGGATGGTGAGGCACTCGAAGTAGGTCAGGCGGGGCTGGCCCTCGGCTTCCAGTTCGGAGTCCACGATCTGCAGGTAGGGCCTGATCTCGTCCCAGATCCGAACGAACGTCTCATCGGACACGGGGTGGCCGTCGATGCTGATCCGTTCGGTGACCTTGGACAGGTGCGGGCTGGTGTACCGCCCCGTACTCAGGCCATGGGCGCGGAGCACGGATTCGATCATCCGCGAGGTGGAGGTCTTGCCGTTGGTTCCGGTGACGTGGATGATCGGGTACGCCTTGTTGGGCTCGCCGAGCACGTCCATGGCGCGGAACAGCGGAGCAAGCCGGGGTTCCATCTTGTTTTCCGGCGCACGTCCCAGGAGTTCGGCGTAGACGCTTTCCACGGAGAATTCGTCGGTCATGTCCTAGGCCTCCACTTTTTCGACTGCGACGGCGGGTTCGGACACGTCGCCCGGCCCTGCGGCCAGCTCTACCGTCAGCGTCTCGCCCTTGACCAGTTCAGCGTTGGCCAGCAGGGCATCCACCACGTGCTGCGCGGCTGTGACCGTTGTCCGGATCCGGTCGCTGACGTTGAGCCCGGCGTCCTTCCGGGCCTGCTGGATGGCGCGGACCATGTCGCGTGCCAGGCCTTCGGCCTCCAGTTCGGGGGTGACCTCCGTGTTCAGGACCACGAACCCGCCTCCGGGCAGCACGGCAACAGCGGCAGACCCGCCCTCGGACTCAGCCACCACCGTCTCCAGCGTGTACTCCTGGGGCTCCAGTTGCAGCCCACCCGCGGTGACCACACCGGCGTCGTCCACGGACCAGTCGCCGGACTTGGATCCCTTGATGGCCACCTGGACGTTCTTGCCCAGGCGCGGGCCCGCGGCACGGGCGTTCACCACCAGCTTCTGCTGGATGCCGAACTCTTCAGGGGAAGCGGTGGCCGCGTCGAGCAGGCGCACGGAGCGCAGGTTGAGTTCATCGGCGACGACGGCGGCGAAGCCTTCCAGCACATCCGCCCCGGGTGCCACGACGGTGAGTTCCTGGAGGGGAAGGCGGACCCGCAGGTTGGCTGCCTTGCGGAGCGAGGACCCGGTGGAGCAGATCTGCTGGACCCGGTCCATGGCCTCCACCAGCGCGGGGTTGGCGGGGAAGAGGTCCGCGTCCGGCCAGTCGGCCAGGTGCACGGAGCGGCCGCCGGTCAGGCCGCGCCAGATCTCCTCGGAGACCAGCGGGAGCAGCGGGGCTGCGGCGCGGGTGACGGTCTCCAGCGCGGTGAACAGGGCGTCAAAGGCGTCCTGGTCCTCGTCGAAGAACCTCTGCCGGCTGCGGCGGACGTACCAGTTGGTGAGCATGTCCAGGTAGCTGCGGAGCGAGTCGCAGGCACCGGAGATGTCATAGGTGTCCAGCTGCACGGTCATGTTTCGCACCAGGTCGCCGGTGTTGGCCAGCAGGTACTGGTCCAGGGTGTCCGCATAGCCGTCGTAGCGCAGCTTCGCATCGTAGCCCTGTCCTGCGGCGGCAGCGTTGGTGTAGAGCGTGAAGAAGCTGTACACGTTCCAGAGCGGCAGGATCACCTGGCGCACGCCGTCGCGGATGCCTTGCTCGGTGACGATCAGGTTGCCGCCGCGCAGGATGGGGCTGGACATCAGGAACCAGCGCATGGCGTCGGAGCCGTCGCGGTCCAGGACCTCGGAGACGTCCGGGTAGTTGCGCAGGCTCTTGGACATCTTCTGCCCGTCCGAGCCCAGCACGATGCCGTGGCTGATGACGTTCCGGAACGCCGGCCGGTCGAACAGCGCGGTGGACAGGATGTGCAGCATGTAGAACCAGCCGCGGGTCTGACCGATGTATTCGACGATGAAGTCAGCAGGGTTATGCGTGTTGAACCAGGCCTCGTTCTCAAATGGGTAGTGCACCTGGCCGTACGGCATCGAGCCGGAGTCGAACCAGACATCCAGGACGTCTTCCACCCGGCGCATTACAGACTGGCCCTCTTCGGGCGTGCGGGGATCGTCCGGGTTGGGCCTGGTGAGCTCGTCGATGAACGGGCGGTGCAGGTCCACCTGTCCGTCCTTGTTCAGCGGCAGCCGGCCAAAGTCGGCTTCGATTTCCGCCAGGGAGCCATAAACGTCCGTGCGCGGGTACTCGGGGTCCGTGGACTGCCAGACGGGGATGGGGCTGCCCCAGAAGCGGTTGCGGCTGATGGACCAGTCGCGCGCGTTCTCGAGCCACTTGCCGAACTGGCCGTCCTTGACATTGCCGGGGATCCAGTTGATCTCCTGGTTCAGTTCGGACATCCGGTCCTTGAACTTGGTGACCTCCACGTACCAGGAGGACACGGCACGGTAGATCAGGGGGTTGCGGCAGCGCCAGCAGTGCGGGTAGCTGTGCTCGTAGCTGGCCTGGCGGACCAGGCGGCCCTGGGCACGGAGCACCTGGGTGATCGGCTTGTTGGCCTCGAAGACCTGCAGCCCCACGATGTCGTGGAGGTCGCCGTGCTTGAACAACGGCAGGAACTTAGCGCCCTCGTCCACGGAGAGCACCACGGGGATGCCTGCCTCCTCGCAGACTTTCTGGTCATCTTCACCGTAGGCGGGCGCCTGGTGCACGATGCCGGTGCCATCCGTGGTGGTGACGTAGTCGGCCACCACGAAGCGCCAGGCGTTCTCCATGCCGTATTTCTCGTTGTCGGCGAAGTCGTCCCAGAGGCGCTGGTATTCCAGACCCTCCAGCTCGGCGCCGGTGTGGGTGGATACGACGGCGGCTTCAGCATCCTCGAAGCTGTCATAGCCAAGGTCCTTGGCGTAGCTGCCCAGCAGGTCCGCTGCAAGCATGAAGCTCCCGGTAACCGGGGCGTCGGCGGAGGCCGCCTTGATGCCGTTGGGGCCTGCCGGCAGCACGGCGTAGGTGATGGAAGGCCCGACGGCGAGCGCGGCGTTGGTGGGCAGCGTCCAGGGGGTGGTGGTCCAGGCGAGGGCCTGCACGCCGTCGAGCTGCTTGGACAGCGCGGAGTCGCCGGCCAGGATGGGGAACGTGACGGTGACGGTCTGGTCCTGGCGGTTCTTGTAGACGTCGTCGTCCATGCGCAGCTCGTGGTTGGACAGCGGCGTTTCGTCCTTCCAGCAGTAGGGCAGGACCCGGTAGCCGTTGTAGGTCAGCCCTTTGTCGTGCAGCTGCTTGAACGCCCAGAGGACCGACTCCATGTACTCGACGTTGAGGGTCTTGTAGTCGTTGTCGAAGTCCACCCAGCGTGCCTGGCGGGTGACGTAGCTGCGCCATTCGTCGGCGTACTTCATCACGGACGCGCGGCAGGCGTCGTTGAACTTGTCGATGCCCATGGCCTCGATCTGGGTCTTGTCCGTCATCCCCAGCTGTTTCATGGCCTCGAGCTCGGCAGGCAGGCCGTGGGTGTCCCAGCCGAAGCGGCGCTCCACGCGCTTGCCGCGCTGGGTCTGGTAGCGGCCCACCAAGTCCTTGGCGTAGCCGGTGAGGAGGTGGCCGTAGTGCGGCAGGCCGTTGGCGAAGGGCGGGCCGTCGTAGAAGACGAATTCGTTGCTGCCGGGCTCGCCGCCGGGGGCGTCGGCACTGCGCTGGTCGATGCTGGCCTGGAAGGTGCCGTCCTGGTCCCAGTACTTCAGGATGCGCTCTTCGATCTCCGGGAACTTCACGGAGGCGGAAACGCCGGCGCTGCCGTTGGAACCGGTGCTGGAGGCTGAGGCCTTGGGGTAAAACGTCATGTTCGACATCCTGGGTTGAGCGTGGTGAACCCCGGCAGGACCGGATGTTCCGTTCAGGATGCGAGGACGGCTGCCGTGCCGTCTTTGAAAGACTTCACGCCCACCGCGGTACCACCTCACTTACCGGCGCCGCGTGTCTTCCGCAAGGAACACGCGCTGCCCCGGCCTCTCATTACTGCTGTGACGGGCTTACCCGTCCGGTTCTACTGGCGCGGCCACCCTTTACCTGGGCCGCGTGTTCTTCCGGAAGCTCACCGGTGATTGCCGGGTCATCGCCAACCCAGATTCTACTATCGCCATGGCGTCCCGTGCCATTCCGGTCCGTCGCACCGCATCCCGTTCCCGGTCCGGAGGCTCCGGGACCCGGTGCCTCCCGGGGAACCGGTGCAGGGAACTGGTGGTGACGGGGTGCGGAATTAGGGAGGCAGTTACGGGCAGCGACCGCTGTCCGGCCCGGACCGGGCCGCGAATAATGGACAGATGCAAGCGGTGCAGCCATCCGTGCCGGGCATGCGGCCCAGCCTTTTGCGCCGGGCGGGTTCGTGGACCTGCTGGTCAATCGCGGCCGTCCTGTGGCTGCCCGCAGCAGGACTGACCATCGTGCGCCTTGCCGGCGGGTCCGGCACTCCGTGGGTCCAGTTGCTGTCCCTGTTCCCCGCCAGTTTGTTCGCGTCCCTTGCCGCGGCGGCAGCCGCACTGGCCGCCGTTGCCCTGGAACTCCGGGGTGCGCGCATTGTGCTGGCCGTGTTGGCCACCTGTCTCCTGCTAGGCCACATGTCGATAGTGGCGCCGCGCATCGTCCCGGCGTCCGCGGCCCCGGGCACACTCTTTGAGCGGCCGGCCCACGCCGGTGCGGCCGCAAGCCATGCCGGTGTCCACCCACTGACCGTGATGGCATTGAACGTGGGATCCACGGGCGTGGATCCCACCGTCCTGCTGGGGCAGGCCCGGGCACGGGACGTGGACATTCTCGCCCTTCCTGAACTGGCACTGGAAGGCCTGGCAGGCCTTGAGGCGGCAGGAATTGGCGTGGACTTTCCGTACCGGGTCATCGACGTTGACGGAGCCGGCACCGGCAACGCCATCTTCTCCCGCTATCCACTCGTGCCGATGCCGCGGGTGCCCGGTACGTCCTTCTACCAGACCCGCGCCGTCGCCGATGTCCCGGGCACCGCCGGCGGCATCCGGCTGACCTCGGTGCACGTTGACTCCCCCCGCCCTGGACATACGCCATCCTGGCGGGCGGAACTCGACCAGCTGGCAGGCCTGCAGCAGGGACTACCGGCGGACGGGAGCTCAGTCCTGCTGGGCGACTTCAACGCCGGGCAGGACCATGCAGAGTTCCGGAACCTGCTCACCACCGGCCTTACCGATGCCGCCGGGACCGTAGGGATGGGCCTGGTCCCCACCTGGCCCATGAATGCGCCGGTCCCCGCCTTTACTGCGATCGACCACATCCTTGTGAGCCGCGGCATCAGGGTGGCGGGGTTCAGCACCGTCGGATTCCCCGGGACGGACCACGCCGCCGTCGTCGGCATACTGGACACCTGGCCTTGAACCGCGCCCCTGTCCCGTGCCGGAGGAGGGCGGCCACCGTGTGCCGGTGGCTGTTCGTACCGGTTGCGTTGCCGGTGGCTGCCGTGTCGGCCGTCCGCGCCATACCGGTGGAATGGCCCGTCCTGGGGGTGCAGCTGGTGGCGTTCATGCCCTGGGTTGCCGCGCCTGCCGCGGCAGCCTTGCTCCTCGCATTACTGGGGCGTAGCCGGTGGCAGCGGGTCCTGGCTGCATCGCTGATGGGCTGCCAGGCCTTCTGGCTGCTTCCGCTGGATGTCCGCGGGCCCACCGCCGAGGCGGCCGGACGGCCGGTCACCTTGGTGGCCATGAGCATCAACGCGGAACTGGGCGGCGCGGACGCAGGGAAGATCGTGGACCTGGTCCGTGAACGGCGCGTGGGCCTGCTGGCAGTGCAGGAGTACACGCCCCAGCTCTCGCTGAAGCTGACGGCGGCGGGGCTGGACGGACTGCTTCCGCACCGGATTGCCCACGCCAGGGAAGGCGCCGGGGGAACTGCGGTCTACTCGTCGTCCATGCTAGAGGACGCCGGGGTGCTTCCGGACACCCGGTTCAGCATGCCGGTTGTCCGGCTCGACCTGGGCGGTGGCGGGGGTGCAACCCTTCGTGTCGTGGCCGTGCACACCCTGGCGCCGGTGGGCAGCGCCGTGAACCAGTGGCGCAAGGAACTGGCCACAGTGGCCGGGGCCGGCACCGGCTCCGGTCCCCTGCTGTTGGCCGGAGACTTCAACGCAACCTATGACCACCGGGAATTCCGCTCGCTGCTGGCCGGGGCTGGGGGCGCCCGGACCCTGGTGGACGTGGCGGCGTCAGCGGGCAGCAGGCTGGTGCCCACCTGGCCCATGCGCGGCTACCACCTGCCGGGCATTGCCCTGGACCACCTGGTGACCACCCGCGACATCACCGGCTCCGGCTACTCGGTCCACCCGATCGCTGGGACGGACCACGCCGCCGTGGTGGCCACCCCGCACGTCCAGGTCCCCTAGCCCTTCCGGATCAGCTTGTGCGTGGCTGCCTGCGCCACCGGCCGGACGACGATCTGGTCAAGGTTGACGTGGTGTGGGGCGCTGACGGCGTAACGGACGACGTCGGCCACGTCTTCTGCGGTAAGCGGCTTCTCCACGCCCTGGTAGACCTTTTCTGCGGACTGCGCATTCCCGAGCCGGTTGAGGGCGAACTCCTCGGTCTGCACCAGCCCCGGCGCCACCTCGATGACCCGCACATTGTGCTCGGCCTCTTCGAGCCGGAGGGCGTTGGTCATGGCGTGCTGCCCGAACTTGGCAGCGTTGTAGCCGCCCCCGCCTTCGTAGGCGTCCAATCCGGCGGTGGAGGTGAGGTTCAGGACGGTGCCCTCACCGGTGGACCGCAGCATCGGAAGGAACGCGCGGGTGAGCTTGAGGGTTCCCAGGACGTTGACCCGGTACATCCACTCCCAGTCGGCGGTGTTGGCATCGCCCACCTTGTCTGCACCCCTGGCACCACCGGCGATGTTGATCAGCGTGTCAATGCCGCCTGCTTCGGTGACCTGGGCGAGGAGCCGGGACACGTCGTCGTCCTCTGCGATATCGGCCGGGATCGCCACGGCGCCTGTCTCCCTTTCCAGTGCCGCCAGCCGCTCCGCCCGGCGTGCCACCGCGAAGACCGTCCACCCGCCGGCGCGAAGCGCACGCACCGTTGCCTCTCCGATTCCGCTGCTCGCGCCGGTCACCAATGCTGCCTTTTTCTGCAAGTCCTCAGTCATGGCACCACCCTAGCGGGATCAGCCGCCGGGCCGTCCCAGGAGGTAATCAAGCAGGACCCGCGGGTGGTTGGCGTCAGTATCACCGGCGGGCGCAGGTCGACGGCGGCGTTTTCCCTGGCCATCCCCCGCGGCCCGGGCCGGTCCACCAGCACCCGGAAGCCGTCGTCGTCGTCCCCCGGGGTGACGGGTTGGGTGGGATGGAGCCAGCATGAAAGAATTGCCCAATGGCTGAAGACACGCAGGGTACAGACACGCCCACCACCGCCCCCATCAAAGTTCCGGACAAGCCGGCCCTCGAAGGCCTCGAAGCCGCGCTCACCCGGCGCTGGCTGTCCGAAGGAACCTACAAGTTCAACCCCGACACCACCCGGGAGCAGGTCTACTCGATCGACACTCCCCCGCCCACCGCGTCGGGATCGCTGCATGTGGGGCACATGTTCTCCTTCACCCAGACTGACGTCCAGGCACGCTACATGCGCATGACCGGCAGGAACGTCTTCTACCCCATGGGCTGGGATGACAACGGCCTGCCCACCGAACGCCGGGTCCAGAACTACTACGGTGTCCGCTGCGATCCGGCCATCCCGTACAACGCCGACTACCAGCCGCCCGCGCAGCCGGCCAAGAACCAGCGCGATTTCGACGTCGTGTCCCGGCAGAACTTCATCGAACTGTGCGAAGAACTGGCCGTTGAGGACGAGAAGGTCTTCGAAAACCTGTTCCAGACCCTGGGCCTGTCCGTTGACTGGGACCTGACCTACCGCACCATCGATGACACTTCCCGCGCAGTGTCCCAGCGCGCCTTCCTGGCCAACCTGGCGGCCGGGGACGCCTACATGGCCGAAGCTCCCACACTGTGGGACGTCACCTTCCGCACGGCCGTGGCGCAGGCCGAGCTTGAGGACCGCGAAGTCGCCGGGGCCTACTACCGCTACCCTTTCTTCACCGAAGACGGGGACAAGGTCTTCATTGAGACCACCCGTCCGGAACTGCTGGCGGCGTGTGCCGCATTGGTGGCGAACCCCGACGACGAACGGTACCAGCCGCTGTTCGGCAAGACCGTGAAGTCCCCGCTGTTCGATGTTGAACTCGAGGTCAAGGCCCACCCCCTGGCAAAGGCGGACAAGGGCTCCGGCATCGCCATGGTCTGCACCTTCGGTGACCTGACCGACGTCACCTGGTGGCGCGAACTGCAGCTTCCCACCCGTGCCATCATGGGCCGCGACGGCCGCATCATCGCCGAAACGCCCGAGTGGATCACCAGCGGGGCCGGCAAGGAGGCGTACGCCGCCATCGCCGGGAAGACTGCTTTTTCCGCCAAGGAAGCCGTGGTGGAACTGCTCAAGGAAGCCGGCCTGCTGGACGGTGAGCCCAAGAAGATCACGCATCCGGTGAACTTCTTCGAAAAGGGCGACAAGCCCCTGGAAGTCGTTACGTCCCGCCAGTGGTACATCCGCAACGGCGGCCGTGACGAGGACCGCCGCGAACGCCTCATTGGCCGGGGCAAGGACATCGACTTCCACCCGTCGTTCATGCGTTCCCGCTATGAAAACTGGATCGCCGGCCTGAACGGTGACTGGCTGGTCTCCCGCCAGCGGTTCTTCGGCGTGCCCATTCCCGTCTGGTACCCGCTCGACGCGCAGGGAAACCCGGACTACGACAACCCCATCCTGCCCTCCGACGAGCTCCTGCCCGTCGACCCTGCCGCCGACGCCGCCCCGGGCTTCGACGAGGCACAGCGCGACCAGCCCAACGGCTTCACCGGCGACGCCGACGTCCTGGACACCTGGGCGACGTCCTCCCTGACCCCGCAGATCGTGGGTGGCTGGAGCCGGGACGAGGACCTGTTCGCCAAGGTCTATCCGTTCGACCTGCGCCCCCAGGGCCACGACATCATCCGCACCTGGCTGTTCTCCTCGGTGGTCCGCGCGGACTCCCTGCAGGACTGTGCCCCCTGGAAGCACGCCGCCATCTCCGGCTGGATCCTTGACCCGGACCGCAAGAAGATGTCCAAGTCCAAGGGCAACGTGGTGGTCCCCACGGACGTCCTGAACGAGTACGGCTCCGACGCCGTCCGCTACTGGGCCGCCTCTGCACGGCTGGGCGCAGACACCGCCTACGAGATCGCGCAGATGAAAATCGGCCGCCGGCTCGCCATCAAGCTCCTGAACGCCTCCAAGTTCGTCCTGAACCTGGGCGCCACAGAGAACTCGGTGCTTTCGGGCGATCTTGCCGTGCTGACGAACCCCCTGGACCGTGCGCTCCTGGCCCAGCTGGCCGACGTCGTGGCCCAGTCCACCAAGGCATTCGACAACTATGACTACGCCCGGGCGCTGCAGCTCACGGAGTCGTTCTTCTGGCAGTTCACGGATGACTACGTGGAGCTGATCAAGGACCGCGCCTACGGAGCTGCGGGAGATCCCGAGCAGGCCTCGGTTCTCGCCGCCCTGGCCACCACACTGGACACCCTGCTGCGGCTGTTCGCCCCGTTCCTGCCGTTCGCCACGGAGGAAGTGTGGAGCTGGTGGCGAAACGGGTCCGTGCACCGGGCCGAATGGCCGGCTGCACTGGAGATCCCGGACGGCGACACCACCATGCTGGCAACGGTGGGGGTGGCACTCAGCGGTGTCCGCAAGGCCAAGTCCGAGGCCAAGGTCAAGCAGCGCACCGAGGTGCTGTCCGCCAAGATCACTGCGCCGGAAGCGCTGACAGCGCAACTGCAGGCCGGGCTGGCTGATTTGAAGGCTGCGTCCAACGCCCGGGAGATCACCCTGGCGGTGGGCAGCGGCGACCTCACGGTCTCCGACGTTGCTTTGGCACCCAGCGACGAGCCGGCCAAGGCCTGACGCCGGACCATAGCCAGGTCAGCCTTTTCGAGGCAAAGGGGAAGCCCCATCAGCGTTTTGCCGTTGGTGGGGCTTCGACTTTTCGGCCATCCGGTGACGTGCTCTGATGGTCTGGCAGGATCCGCTGATCTTCAGGTCTTACTACCCCGTCACTGGTAGCTTGCATTCAACTTTGCCGATGGCTGCGTTAACTGACAAATCACTGAATCTTTGGTTCCTGCGTCCCCTTCTTTCGAAGTGGTAGGACCTATTGTTCTCCTGCGCCGGACCACGTGCAAGGGCCCCGGGATAACTACATTCAGGTAGTTTTCCCGGGGCCCTCCCAGAGCGTCAGTGCCCGGCGTTCAGTCGAATTCCGGGCTCTCGGTGCGGCTGCGCTTCAACTCGAAGAAATGCGGGTAGGCAGCGATGGCCGTGGTGGCGTCCCAGATCCTGCCGGCTTCCTCACCGCGGGGGATACGCGTCAGCACCGGGCCGAAGAACGCGGTGCCATTGAAGGCGACCACCGGGGTGCCGACGTCCTGGCCCACCAGCGAGATACCTTCCTCGTGGCTGGCCCGGAGCTTCTGGTCGTACGCGTCGGAGGTGGCGGCATCGGCCAGGGAGGCGGGGAGCCCGCACTCCGCAAGGGCTTTGGTGATGACCTCGGTGCGGTCTTTTTCGCCCTGGTTGTGGATCAGCGTGCCCATGGCATCGTAGAGCGGCTTGATGACCTGCGGTCCATGCTCTTCACGGGCGGCGATGATCACCCGGACCATGCCCCAGGCGTTGTCCATGGATTCACGGTAGCCGGGGTCCAGGTCCCGTCCCTCGTTCAGGACTGCCAGGCTCATGACGTGCCACTCGGTCTCGATGTCCCGCACCGTTTCCACTTCCCCGATCCAGCGGGAGGTCACCCATGCGAACGGGCAGAGGGGGTCGAACCAGAAATCGGCTTTGTTCTTGGCGGGTACAGTCACGGAGGTCCTCTCGGTCAGGCAGACTTACGGCGCTTGGCCACGTGCGGAATCATGGTGGGTTCGGCGCCCCTCAGGACCACGTCCTCGGTGATCACCACGCTGGCCACGTCCTCGCGGCTGGGAAGATCGAACATCACGGGAAGCAGGACTTCCTCCAGGATCGCGCGCAGGCCGCGGGCGCCGGTGCCCCGTTCCAGGGCCTGGTCGGCAATGGCATCCAGGGCGGTGTCGTCGAACACCAGCTCCACGCCGTCGATCTGGAACATCTTCTGGTACTGCTTCACCAGGGCGTTCTTGGGTGTGGAAAGGATTTGGATCAGTGCATCGCGGTCCAGGTTGGACACGGTGGTGATGACGGGGAGCCGGCCGATGAATTCGGGGATCAGGCCGAACTTCAGCAGGTCCTCCGGCATGACTTCACCGTAGGAGTCCACCTTCTTGCTGGCCTCGTTCAGTGGAGCGCCGAAACCGATGCCCTTGCGGCCGGAGCGGGAGCCAATGATCTCTTCCAGGCCGGCAAAAGCGCCGGCCACGATGAACAGGACGTTGGTGGTGTCGATCTGGATGAATTCCTGGTGCGGGTGCTTCCGTCCGCCCTGCGGAGGCACGGATGCGACCGTACCTTCGAGGATCTTCAGGAGGGCCTGCTGCACGCCCTCGCCGGACACGTCGCGGGTGATGGACGGGTTCTCGCTCTTGCGGGAGATCTTATCGATCTCGTCGATGTAGATGATGCCCTGTTCGGCCTTCTTGACGTCGTAGTCAGCGGCCTGGATGAGCTTGAGGAGGATGTTCTCCACGTCTTCGCCCACGTATCCGGCCTCGGTCAGGGCAGTGGCGTCGGCGACGGCGAACGGGACGTTCAGCCGGCGGGCGAGGGTCTGCGCAAGGTAGGTCTTGCCGCAGCCGGTGGGACCAATGAGGAGGATGTTCGACTTGGCGATCTCGACGTCGTCGTGGTGGGCGCCGTCCCCGAGGTTCCCGGACTTAGGGGCGTGGCCGGCCTGGATGCGCTTGTAGTGGTTGTACACCGCGACGGCGAGGGACCGCTTGGCGGGCTCCTGGCCGATGACGTATTCCTGCAGGAAGTCGAAGATTTCGCGCGGTTTGGGAAGCTCGAAGCTGCCGAGGTCGGCGACCTCCGCCAGCTCTTCCTCAATGATTTCGTTGCACAACTCGATGCATTCATCGCAGATGTAGACACCGGGGCCGGCAATCAGCTTGCGCACCTGCTTCTGGCTCTTTCCGCAGAAAGAGCACTTCAGCAGATCCGTGCTCTCGCCAATCCGAGCCATATGTGAACCCCTTAGTATCCTGCTGCCTGGCAGCCTTGCACCATTGCTGAAATCTCTCCCGGGCCGCACGGCCCGGTTTGTGACAACATCCACTCTAGGTCACATTGGGCCCCAAGGGTGGAATGAAAAGGCCGGTGCGGCCAAATGAACTGGACCGCACCGGCTTCCGGTACTGCTACCTCGTGATTGCCTGGGGCTTGATCTTGCGGGAGTCAAGAACCTGGTCGATGAGGCCGTATGCCTGGGCTTCTTCGGCGGTAAGGATCTTGTCGCGCTCGATGTCGTTGTTGACCTGCTCCGACGTGCGTCCGGAGTGGTGGGCCAGGGTGTCCTCCAGCCAGGAGCGCATGCGCATGACCTCTGCGGCCTGGATCTCCAGGTCGGAGGCCTGTCCGCCCTGGCCGCCGGACAATGCGGGCTGGTGGATGAGGACGCGGGCGTTGGGCAGCGCCAGCCGCTTGCCGGGCGTGCCCGCAGCGAGCAGGACGGCAGCCGCGCTGGCGGCCTGGCCGAGGCAGACGGTCTGGATCTCGGGGCGGATGTACTGCATGGTGTCGTAGATCGCCGTCATGGCCGTGAAGGAGCCACCGGGCGAGTTGATGTAGAGGGTGATGTCGCGGTCCGGGTCCGTGGACTCCAGGACCAGCAGCTGGGCCATGATGTCGTCAGCGGAAGCGTCGTCCACCTGCACGCCGAGGAAGATGATGCGGTCCTCGAAGAGCTTGGTGTAGGGGTCCTGGCGCTTGAAGCCGTAGGGGGTGCGTTCCTCGAACTGCGGCAGGACGTAGCGGCTGGACGGAAGATTACCGGCTGACCACCCGAAGTTGTAGTTCATTGTGTTTGCTCCTGATCGAAAGGGGTTCTGGATGCCGGTTAGTTCTGGGAGGCTGATTCGCCGGAGGAACCGTTGGACGTTCCGCCGCCGCCTGAGACGGAGCCGGCGTGCGCGGCGATCTTGTCGAAGAAACCGTATTCGAGGGCTTCGGTGGCTGTGAACCACTTGTCGCGGTCGTTGTCCTTGAGGATGGTTTCAACGGTCTGGCCGGTCTGCTCGGCGGTGAGTTCCGCCATGACCTTCTTCATGTGCAGGATGAGCTCGGCCTGGATCTTGATATCGGAAGCGGTGCCGCCGATGCCACCGGACGGCTGGTGCATCAGCACGCGGGCGTTGGGCGTGGCGTAGCGCTTGCCCTTGGTGCCGGAGGAGAGCAGGAACTGTCCCATGGATGCGGCCAGGCCGGTGGCGACGGTCACGACGTCGTTCGGGATGAACTGCATGGTGTCGTAGATGGCCATGCCTGCAGTGACGGAGCCGCCGGGAGAGTTGATGTAGAGGTAGATGTCCTTTTCCGGGTTTTCGGCCGAGAGCAGGAGCAGCTGCGAGCAGATCGCGTTGGCGTTGTCATCACGCACCTCCGAGCCCAGCCAGATGATCCGCTCCTTGAGGAGGCGGTTGTAAATGTAGTTGTCCTGGGCTGCAGGATCGACGGTCGCCATCCGGGGGGCCTCTGAGTGCTGTGACATGTTTACTTACCTCTCACTGGTGACGGTGACATCACTGAAAATCACTACTTGGACACTAACCGGTTTCACGGGTGTTTTGTTCGCGCACCGACGGCTGTTCGCTGACGGCGCACGATCACCGAACCGGCAGCGGGCTGCTTCCCGCAGAACGCGAACGGCCCCCGGATCGAAGGGATCCGGGGGCCGTTGCTGCGGGTCAGGAAGGACTACGCCTTGGCGTCAGCCGTAGTGTCCTCGGCTTCGACAACCTCTGCCTCGGCAGCCTCGGCCTCAACACCCTCGGCGTCGGCGGCGGGAGCCTCTTCACCGGCGGGGCGGACGAAGTCGCTGAGGTCAACGGTGTTGCCCTCGGTGTCGGTCACGGTGGCCTGGCCCAGGACGACGGCCAGTGCCTTGCGGCGGCGCACCTCGGAAACCATCATGGGGACCTGGCCGCTCTGGTCGATGATCTGGGCGAACTGGTTGGGGTCCATGCCGTACTGGCTGGCGGTGGTGACGATGTAGTCGATCAGCTCGCTCTGGCTGACGTTGACTTCTTCCTTTTCCGCGATGGCGTCGAGGATGATTTCGTTCTGGAAGGCGCGGGCCGTGTTGGCGCGGACCTCTTCGCGGTGCTCTTCGGTGTCGTGCTCGCCGTCGCCGTGGCCGTTGCCCTCCTGGAAGTGGGCTTCGAGCTGCTCTTCGACGACGGAGTCCGGAACGGGAACCTCTACGAGTTCAACCAGCTTGTCCAGGACCTTGTCGCGGGCTTCAACACCCTGCTCAACGATCTTGGACTCGGCGGCCTGCTTTGCCAGGTCTTCGCGCAGTTCGGCGAGGGTGTCGAACTCGGAGGCCAGCTGGGCGAAGTCATCGTTCGCCTCAGGCAGTTCGCGTTCCTTGACGGCCTTGACCACTACCTTGACCTGGGCGGCTTCGCCGGCGTGGTCGCCGCCCACCAGGGTGGTGTCGAAGATGGCGTCTTCGTCGGCGCTGAGGCCGGTTACGGCTTCGTCCATACCCTCGAGCATGGTGCCGGCGCCTACCTGGTAGGACAGGCCGGCCGCGGAGTCGACCTCTTCGCCGTCGATCGTGGCGGTGATGTCGATGGTGAGGAAGTCGCCGTCGGCGGCCGGACGGTCAACGGACTTCAGGGTGCCGAAGCGGCCGCGCAGTTCGTCCAGGGCCTTGTCCACGTCGGCGTCGGAGGATTCCGCAGCGGCAACCTGGACCTCGAGGCCGGCGTAGTCCGGGAGTTCGATCTCGGGGCGGACGTCGACCTCGGCGGCGAACTTCAGGCCACCGTCGGTGGCGGTGGGGTCGGGAACCTCGGTGATTTCCACCTCGGGCCGGCTCAGCGGGCGGATGCCGGATTCCTGCACGGCAGCCTGGTACCAGCCGTTGAGGCCGTCATTGATAGCGGTCTCCAGGACGTAGCCACGGCCGACGCGCTGGTCGATGAGCTTGGCGGGAACCTTGCCCTTGCGGAACCCGGGAACCTGGATCTGCGACGCGACGGTCTTGTAGGCCGAGTCGATGCTGGGCTTCAGTTCCTCAAAGGGGACCTCAACATTGAGCTTGACCCGCGTGGGGGTGAGGTTCTCGACAGCGCTCTTCACGGTCTAAGTACTCCTGGGTTGTGGGATGGGTTTCTGCAACGCAATGTGTGTCCAGGCCGGCTGGTCCTGGCCGCAGAGTCGGGGTGACAGGATTTGAACCTGCGACTTCCTGCTCCCAAAGCAGGCGCTCTAGCCAAGCTGAGCTACACCCCGTAAGTGCACAGGCAAGTCTACGGTGATACGCGTCGCGAATGCACATTTGACACGTAGGCCATGGATTAGGTTTAGTTGTATCCGGCTTGGACAGCCAGCCCGGAGTTTCCGCGAAAAACGGATCTTCCTTCGGGGACGTAGCTTAATGGTAAAGCCTCAGTCTTCCAAACTGATTACGCGGGTTCGATTCCCGTCGTCCCCTCCATGGCAAAAGGACCCCTCGGTTGAGGGGTCCTTTTGTGCGTTTGCCCCTAGGCCTGCGGCTGCTGGCAGTAGGGGCACCAGTAGAGGTTCCGCCCGGCGAGGTCGGCCATGAGCACGATGGTGCGGCATACCCGGCAGGGCAGACCGTGCCGTTTGTACACGAAATGGACGTCGTCACGGTGCGGGAAGTGCGCGCTCCTGGCCGGCACCGGTTCCCCTGCCGCGGCCGCCTTGGCCGCCGTGGTGCCGTTGAGCGTCCAGTATTTCGGCGGGGTGGTGATGATCCGCCCATCGGCGACGCCGTCGTTCATGACGGTAACGACGTCGCGCCACAGCCTGCGGGCGTCGGCCTCCGGCAACTCAGCCCCGGGAAGGAGCGGATCGAGGCGGCGGCGGAACAGGACTTCGGCGCGGTACACGTTTCCGACGCCGGCAATCACCTTCTGGTCCATGAGCAGGGCCGCCAGCGGGGTCTTCCGGGTCCGGACATTGGCGGCGAACCGCCCGGCGTCGCCGCGAAGGTTCCGCAGCGGATCAGGTCCCAGCCGCGCCAGGACCGCGTCGGCCTCCGCTGCGGTGATGGTTTCGCAGGTGGTGGCCCCGCGCAGGTCCGCCCAGCCGTGGCTTCCGGCGAGCCGGACCCGGACGGCCCCGACGGGCGCCGGCGGACCTGCGTAGGCGGCGCCGCCGTCGTCGTCCCCGTCAGTGAAGGCCTCCCGCTCCCCTACCCGCCGCGGCGCACCGATGCTTGACGCGCCGGTGAAGGTGCTGTCGCCGCCGAAGCTCCAGGCCCCGTAAAGGCCGAGGTGGACGTGCAGCACCAGCGAGTGGTCGAAGTGCAGGAACAGGTGTTTGCCGTGCGCCTCTGCGGCGACCATGGCGTGGCCGTCCAACAGCGCCGCTCCCCCGCTGAACCGGCCCTGGGGACTGGAGACAGCAAGTACTTCGCCGGTGAAGACGTCCCCGAACTGGCGGGCGAGCCGGCGGACGGAATGGCCCTCGGGCACTACTCGATGACCTCGCCGGTCGCTTCGTAGGCCGCGATCTTGCCGATCCTGCGCACGTGCCGTTCGTCATTGCTGAACGGTTCGGACAGGAACGCCTCGATCAGTTCGGTGGCTTCCTCCACCGTGTGCTGGCGTCCGCCCACCGCCACGACATTCGCGTCATTGTGCTCGCGGGCAAGGGTGGCGGTGGAGAGGTTCCAGGCCAGCGCGGCGCGCACGCCCTTGACCTTGTTGGCGGCTATCTGCTCGCCGTTGCCGGACCCGCCCAGGACGATGCCCAGGGCGTGTACGCCCGCCTGCTGGTCTGCGACCACGGCGAGGGCGGCGTTGATGCAGAACGAGGGGTAGTCGTCCTGGGCGTCGTAAGCCTTGGGCCCGTGGTCCACCACCTCGTATCCCTTCCCGGTCAGGTGGGACACCAGGTGGGCGCTGAGCTCCATGCCTGCATGGTCGGTGGCAATGTGGACCCGCGGGAAGGCAGGGGTAGTGGTCACGTGCTGATTCCGTTCGTTGGTGGGGCTGGCAGGCCGCCGGTGGGGGCCGGAACGACACCGATAAGGATACTAGGGCGGCGGTGGGGTCAGGGGTTCCGGACATCCGGTGGCGGCGGACCACCGCCACGGGCCCTGGCCGCCACCCGGGTGAGCACTTCGGCAAGCCGCGCGGCCGAGGCCTGGCTGCCGCCGCTGACGGCAAGGCGCTGGCCGTCGGTCTTGCTGACGACGACGGCGGGCCCGCTGCCGACGAGCATGGCGGCGGTTCCGCCGTGGTGCCGGTAGCCCCACCCGCCGTAATCGGCGGCCCTCACGTCGGCCGCGCTGGCGTCGGAAATGGCACCGGCGGGTACGTCCATCACCGGCACCACGCCGGCGAGCAGGACCTTCAGCCCACGCCGGTCCGCGCGGACGCGGGCGAAAAGGAATGCCGCACCCAGGAGGGCCAGGATCACCAGGAGGATCCCCAGCCAGGGCACCACGACCGCGATCAGGGCCGCCGGGAACAGGGAGGCGATGGCGATCATCACGAACACCGAACTGCGGGCGTGGACCCAGAGCCGGATGCTGTCCCGGGCAAGGTCCGGGTCCAGTTCCCTGGCGATGGCGACCTGGAGCGCGCGGTCATCATCAGGGGACCACTGCCGGTCGGCCTTGTACACCATAGCCATGGTCACGCCGAGGGAAACAGCCGCACCGCTCCCCAGGGCGAGGACCGTCATGTCCACGTGCGACTGCCGGGCGTCAGCCAGCCCCGTTTGGCCGATCAGGCCTGCGGCGAGCGCGGAGGTGATGAACAAGCTAAGGAAAAGCCCGGCACCCATCATGATCCTGCGCATCAGGACGGGCCGGCTTAGCGGCGCGGCCTGGAGCAGGACCAGCCACCCGGACACGATGATTCCCGCGGCGCCGGCCCCCACGTAGGCGCCGAAGGGCGCGAAGGCGGCGCCGCCGCTGTCCGTCCACTGGACCGCAAGCGGCTCCGGCAGATCCGGGCGCAGCAGGAACGCGCAGTAAACAAAGGCGGCAGCCAGGACGACAGGAAACCCGACGGCGAACCGCAGGGCCCTGGCATCCACCGAATCCAGCAGCTTTCCCATGCATCCAACGCTACCCCGCGGCTGCCGGGGCCGCCGCCCGGGCCTGCCCCATCCCCGCTGTGGGCTGCGCTACTTGCCATGGGAGGCAAGGGTGGAAGAATGCATCACAGTGCCGGCACCGGAACCACCGGCCGGCAGCCGAAAATTCTTTGGAGGACCTCCTTTGCCAGGCATGAACCTGACGCGCGCCGAAGCCCGTGAGCGCGCCGAACTGATTTCCGTCGAGTCCTACGATGTCAGCCTTGACCTGACCCGCGGCGGAGAGGTCTTTGGCAGCACCACCACCGTGAAATTCACGGCGGTTCCCGGAACGTCCAGTTTCATTGACGCCGTCACCCGCACGGTACACAGCGTGACCCTCAACGGCCGCGCCCTTGATCCGGACACCGTGGCCGACGGCGTGCGGATCCAGCTGGCGGACCTGGCGGAGCACAACGAGCTGACTGTGGTGGCGGACATGCCCTACATGAACACCGGCGAAGGCCTCCACCGGTTCGTGGACCCCGTGGACAACGAGGTCTACCTCTACACCCAGTTCGAGGTTCCGGATTCCCGCAGGATGTTCACCGTCTTCGAGCAGCCCGACCTGAAGGCGACGTTCGCCTTCACCGTTACGGCTCCGTCCCACTGGGATGTTGTGTCCAACTCCCCCACCCCCGAACCGGCACAGGCACAGGCCGCCGAAGACGGCGCCGCCCGGTCCGTCTGGACCTTTGCCCCCACACCGCGGTTGTCCTCGTACGTCACTGCCCTGGTCGCCGGCCCGTACCAGTCCGTCCGCAGCGAGGTCACCAGCTCGGATGGCCGCGTGATCCCGCTCGGGGTCTTCGCACGGAAGTCGCTGATGCAGTACCTGGACGCAGACAACATCTTCGAGCTCACGCGGCAGGGCTTCGGGTTCTTCGAGGAACAGTTCGGCTGCCCCTACCCGTTCGAGAAGTACGACCAGCTGTTCGTGCCGGAATTCAACGCCGGTGCGATGGAAAATGCCGGTGCGGTGACCATACTGGAAGGCTACGTTTTCCGCAGCAAGGTCACCGGGGCGCAGATCGAGCGGCGCGCCATTACCGTGCTCCACGAACTGGCGCACATGTGGTTCGGCGACCTGGTGACAATGCGCTGGTGGAACGACTTGTGGCTCAACGAGTCCTTCGCCGAGTACATGTCACACCTGGCCGCGGTGGAGGCCACGTCCTTCACCAGCGCCTGGACCACGTTTGCCTCCGTGGAAAAGTCCTGGGCGTACCGCCAGGACCAGCTGCCCACCACGCACCCGATCTTCGCAGAGATCAACGACCTGCAGGACGTGGAGGTCAACTTCGACGGCATCACCTACGCCAAGGGGGCCTCGGTGCTCCGGCAGCTGGTCGCCTGGGTCGGACCCGACCAGTTCATGGCCGGCGTCCGGGAGTACTTCGCCAAGCACTCCTGGCACAATACCGAGCTGCAGGACCTGCTGGTTGAGCTGGAGAAGGCAAGTGGCCGCGACCTGGACCACTGGGGCGGGCAGTGGCTGGAGACCGCCGGGGTTAACACCCTGGCTCCCGAGCTGGACGTGGACTCCGATGGAAAGCTGCGGTCCTTTGCCATCCTGCAGTCCGCGGTTCCGGAGTGGCCCACCATCCGGCCGCACCGGCTCGCCGTGGGCTTCTACAACCTGGACGACGCCGGCAAGCTCACCCGGGTGCACCGCGAGGAGCTTGACGTCGACGGCGAACGTACAGACGTCCCGGCGCTTGCGGGCGTGGCCCGGCCGGACCTGATCCTCATCAACGACGACGACCTTGCCTATGCCAAGGTGCGCCTGGATCCGGTGTCCCTGGCCACGGCCACGGCACACCTCAAGGACTTTGCCGAAAGCCTGCCGCGGACCCTGGTCTGGAACTCCGCGTGGGACGCTGCGCGGGACGGCGAAACACCGGCCCGGCAGTACGTGGACCTGATCCTGTCCAACGTCGCAGCGGAAACGGATTCCTCCGTGATTCTGGTCCAGCTCCGCCAGCTGGCAACCACCCTGAACTTCTATGTGGCCGAGGAACACCGCGAAGCCACCACCGTTGCGGCCGTGGACCGGTTGTGGGATTTGGCCTCGGCCGTTCCGGGCGGCTCCGACGGCCAGTTGCAGTTCATCAAGTCCTTCGCGCTCCTGGCCCGCAGCGCGTCCCAGCTGGACCGGGTGTCCGGCCTGCTGGACGGGTCAGTGGTCCTGGACGGCCTGGCCGTGGACCAGGACCTCCGCTGGGAGCTGGTGGCTTCGCTGGTGGCCGGCGGCCGGATGGGGCAGGACGGCATCGACGCCGAACTGGAGCGGGACAACACCTCCAGCGGGCAGAACGCAGCCGCCCTGGCCAAGGCTGCCATCCCCACCCCCGAGGCAAAGGCTGCGGCCTGGGAAGCCATTGTGGTCAAGGGAGAGCTGTCCAACGCGCTGCAGGGCTCCGCGGTGGCCGGTTTCATGCGGGTGCTGGACCGTTCCCTCCTGGAGCCGTACTCCGAAAAGTATTTCGCGGCCGTGCCGGGGATCGTGGCAACCCGCACCCACGCACTCGCCCAGCAAATCGTCGTCGGCCTCTACCCGGCGCTGCTTACCACGCAGGCCACCATCGACCGGACGGACGGATTCCTGGCCTCATTGCCGGCGGAAAGCGCGGCGCTGCGGCGGATGATGCTGGAAAACCGTGACGGCGTCGCCCGCGCCCTGCGTGCCCGTGCCGCCGACGTCCTGCCGGCGGGCGGCCCGGAGTGAACCTCCACGAACACCACTACGCACTGACGGTCCAGTGGACCGGCAACCTGGGGGCGGGCACGTCGTCCTACCGGGGTTACTCCCGGGACCATGACGTCGCCATTCCCGGCCTGCCGGTCCTGAAGGGTTCGGCGGATCCGACTTTCCACGGCGACCGCGGGCGCTACAACCCAGAACAGCTCCTCCTGGCTGCGCTGGCGCAGTGCCACATGCTGTCCTACCTGCACGTGGCGGTGAAGCACGGCGTGGTGGTCACTGGCTACCGGGACGAGGCCACCGGGCTGATGCGGCTGAACCGGGACGGCAGCGGACAGTTCGAGCGGGTGGTCCTGAACCCGCACGTGACGGTGGCCGACGCGGCGCAGGCGGATCTGGCGGCCTCGCTGCACCGTGAGGCCAATCAGGTCTGCTTTATTGCCCGGAGCGTGAACTTCCCGGTGGAGCACCAGCCGGTGACGGTGGCCGCCTAGTCCCTCCCGCCTGCCGCTGCCCTGTGGCGGCGGCAGGCCGGCCTTCCGGTGCCAGGAAATTTCCCGGGAGCAGAAGGCGGTTCCGCCGAGGATGGGAATGCGGATTGCTCCACGCTGCGGCGCTAGGGTTGAAAGAGAACAGAGCAATATCCCAAGGAGCTATTTCCACCCATGGTCAGCATGTTGTCCATCCTTCCCCCTGCCACCAGCCAGCCGAGCGGCGTGAGCCTGCCCGGCATCGTGATCAGCCTCGGCGTCGGCGTTGCCGTCTGGCTCGTGGCCACGTTCATCATTTCCCGCATCACCAGGCGGGTGGCGTCGGGCAGCAACTTCTTCAAGAAGCCCACGTTCAAGTGGGCTGCCCCGGCCTTCCGGGCCCTCGACCACGAACGCCGCGTCCAGCGTGCCGAAACCATCGGTTCGCTGCTCAACAGCGTGGTGGGCGTGCTGGTGGTGATCATTACCGGCATGTATGTGCTGCAGAACCTGGACATCAACATTGCCCCGCTGCTGACCAGCGTGGGCATCCTCGGTGTAGCCATCGGCTTCGGCGCCCAGCAGCTGATCCGCGACTTCCTGGCGGGGATCTTCATTACCATTGAAGACCAGTACGGAATTGGCGACGTCATTGAAACCAGCGAAGTGGTGGGCGTTGTGGAGTCCATGGGGCTGCGGATCACCCGCGTCCGCTCCGACGACGGCGCGATCTGGTACCTGCGCAACGGCGAGATCCTGCGCGTGGGCAACCGGTCCCAGGGACGCTACGTTCCGCTGCACGAGACCGACGACGGCACCACCGACCAGGGCTCGGCGCACGTTGAGACCAAGAAGACTGACCAGAAAGCCGGGGACTAGCATGTCGCTTCCCATTGAGCCGGGCCCGGGGCAGCGGCCCCAGTTGATGCAGAACGATCCGTTCAGCAAGCCGGACTACACCGACAGCTTCTATGACGCCGTGGGCGGCCACGGCACCTTCGTAAAGCTCATTGACGTCTTTTACGACGGCGTGGCCACCGATCCCGTGCTGCGGCCCATGTATCCGGAAGAGGACCTGGCCCCGGCGAAACGCCGGTTCCTGATGTTCCTTGAGCAGTACTGGGGCGGTCCGACAACGTACGGCGAGGAGCGCGGCCACCCGCGCCTGCGGATGCGGCACATGCCTTTCAAGGTCACGCCCGAGGCAAAGGACCGGTGGTTGTTCCACATGCGCACCGCCGTGGATGCCCTGGAGCTGCCTCCGCTTTACGAGGGCACGCTGTGGGACTACATGGAGCGGGCGGCGCTGTCCATGGTGAACAGCCCTTCCGGCTCCTGAGAACCTGTCCGGCAGGCGCCCTGCAGTCCGGCCTAGGGCAGGCCGCTGCCGGTCCGCGCCAGGACGTGGCCGCGGGGTCCGGTAAGCCGGAACCAGCGGCCCGCCCGGTAAAGCTTCTGGTCCCCGTCCCCCAGGAACCCCAGCGCGAAGGCAGCGAACGCCGCACCGGCGGGCAGGCCGGCGTCGTCCAGTTCCCGTCCCCAAACCGCGGCCCGGGCGTTGTTGACGATCAGCGCCCCCGGCTTGTCCGGCACGATGCCGGCCACCTCGGCGATACCCGCCTCCGCTGCCGCACGGAGTCGGGCGTCGCTGACGGACCCCAACAGCTCCCAACCGCCCCGCGGGGCGCCAACACCCGTCCAGGACTCGGTCACCGTGGTGGGCGGAACCGGCAACTCGACGTCGGCCTCCCCCGCACGTGCCAGCCTGTCCAGGACAGATGACAACGCCACGGTGACATCCGTTCCGGAAGGCTCCGCCAGCGCCATGGTGCGCAGGCCCAGGATGGTGGGGGTCGCTTCGCCCAGGAGCCGGGGCCGCAGGACGCACACGTAGGCGGCCAGGACGGAGCCGGCAGCCTGCAGGCGGATGGCACCGTCGTCAATGGCTCTGGCCCGGGTGGCGAAGGTCTTCAGGTCGGCCAGATCGCGTGGATCGGCGAAACGGAAGGACGAAGTGAGTAGTTCAGACACACCTAGAACACTACCGGCTGCACTCCGGTTGAGTGGTTTGCGGGGCGCCGTCTAGAGTCGGACCATGACTGAAGCCGAAGCCGGACTGCTGGCGCCGCCCAGCGGCGACCCCACCTCATCGCTGATCGAACTGCTGGACCTTGGTGAGCTTGAGGGCGCCCGCACGGATGAGGATATTTTCCTGGGCCCGTCGCAGAAGCAGCCGCACCACAGGGTGTTTGGCGGACAGGTGCTGGCCCAGTCGCTCGTGGCCTCGATCCGGACGGTGGATCCGGACCGGTTTGTCCATTCCATGCACGGATACTTCCTGCGGCCCGGTGACGCCAACAAGCCGATCACCTTTGGGGTGCAGCGGCTCCGCGACGGCCGGTCGTTTTCCGCCCGGCGCGTCCACGCCTACCAGGACGGCGTGCCCATCCTGTCCATGATCGCCTCCTTCCAGGGCGACGACGAAGGAATCGAACACTCCTCGGAAATGCCGGCCGGAATCCCGGACCCCGAATCCCTGCCCAGCACGGCGGACCTGCTCGGCCGGTTCGACCATCCGGTGGCACGCCACTGGGCCTACGAGCGGCCCTTCGACATCCGGCATGTCAACCCCGCCCTGTATGTTTCGGCGGCCGGTCCGCGGGAGGCCAGCAACGCCGTGTGGATGAAGACGTTCGGGCCGATGCCGGATGACGCCAACCTGCACCGCGCCGCCCTGGCGTACGCCAGCGACTACACGCTGCTCGAATCCATCCTCCGGCGGCACGGACTGAGCTGGATCACTCCGGGCATGAACGTTGCCAGCTTGGACCATGCCATGTGGTGGCACCGGCCGGCGCGGGTTGATGAGTGGCTGCTCTACGTCCAGGAATCCCCCAGCGCCCACGGGGCACGCGGCCTGGCAACGGGCAAGATCTTCAACCGCGAGGGCCAGCACGTCGCCACGGTGGCGCAGGAGGGGATGGTGCGCATTCCCACCGGTCCCGCGGGCGCCTGACGTCCCGGGCACCGTAAAGTACCGGGCACGCAGAAGGCCGGCACCCTCGAATTCCTTCGGGTGCCGGCCTTCTGCGTGCCGCGGGGTTCCGCGCTGTTAGTCGCGGGTCAGGCGGCGGTGGGTGACGCGGTGCGGCTTGGCAGCGTCGGGGCCCAAACGCTCCACCTTGTTCTCCTCGTAGGACTCGAAGTTTCCTTCGAACCAGTACCACTTGGAGGGGTTCTCGTCGTCACCTTCGTAGGCCAGGATGTGGGTGGCCACCCGGTCCAGGAACCAGCGGTCGTGCGAGACCACCACGGCGCAGCCGGGGAACTCGAGCAGCGCGTTTTCCAGGCTGCTGAGGGTTTCGACGTCGAGGTCGTTGGTGGGTTCGTCGAGGAGCAGCAGGTTTCCGCCCTGCTTGAGGGTCAGGGCCAGGTTCAGGCGGTTGCGCTCACCGCCGGAGAGCACGCCCGCCTTTTTCTGCTGGTCCGGGCCCTTGAACCCGAAGGCTGCCACGTAGGCGCGGGACGGCATCTCCACGTTGCCCACCTGGATGAAGTCGAGTCCGTCGGAAACGACCTCCCACAGGGTCTTGTTGGGGTCGATGCCGCCGCGGCTCTGGTCCGCGTAGGAGATCTTGACCGAGTCACCGATCTTCAGCTCGCCGCCGTCGAGCGGTTCCAGGCCCACGATGGTCTTGAAGAGGGTGGACTTGCCCACACCGTTGGGACCAATGACGCCGACGATGCCGTTGCGCGGCAGGCTGAAGGACAATCCATCGATCAGGACACGGTCCTCGAAGCCCTTCTGGAGGTTCTTCGCCTCCAGGACCAGTCCGCCGAGGCGCGGTCCCGGCGGGATCTGGATTTCCTCGAAGTCAAGCTTGCGGGTGCGGTCCGCTTCCGCGGCCATTTCCTCGTACCGGGCCAAGCGGGCCTTCGACTTGGTCTGCCGGCCCTTGGCGTTGGAGCGGACCCACTCAAGTTCCTCCGCGAGGCGCTTGGCCTGCTTGGCATCCTTCTTGCCCTGGATCTCGAGGCGGGCGCGCTTCTTCTCCAGGTAGGTGGAGTAGTTGCCTTCGTACGGGTACAGGTGGCCGCGGTCAACTTCGGCAATCCATTCCGCCACGTGGTCCAGGAAGTACCGGTCGTGGGTGACGGCGAGGACGGCGCCGGGGTAGCTCGACAGGTGCTGCTCGAGCCACAGGACACTCTCGGCATCCAGGTGGTTGGTGGGCTCGTCGAGGAGCAGCAGGTCCGGCTTCTGCAGGAGGAGCTTGCAGAGGGCCACGCGGCGGCGCTCGCCACCGGAAAGGTTGGTGACATCGGCGTCGGCGGGGGGCAGCGGAGGGCATCCATGGCCTGCTCCAGCTGGGAGTCGAGGTCCCAGGCATCGGCGGCGTCGATGGCTTCCTGCAGCTTGCCCATTTCCTCGAGGAGGGTGTCATAGTCAGCATCGGGGCTGGCCATTTCCTCGGAGATCTCGTTAAAGCGCTGGATCTTCCCGTAGATCTCGCCCACGCCCTCCTGGACGTTGCCCAGGACGGTCTTTTCCTCGTTGAGGGGCGGTTCCTGGAGCAGGATTCCCACGCTGTAGCCGGGGCTCAGCCTGGCTTCACCGTTGGAGGGCGTGTCCAGCCCGGCCATGATCTTGAGGATGGTGGACTTACCGGCACCGTTTGGGCCCACAACACCAATCTTGGCGCCCGGGAAGAAGGACATGCTTACGTCATCAAGAATGAGTTTTTCGCCAACGGCCTTACGGGCCTTGGTCATTGTGTAGATAAATTCCGCCATGGTCTCAAATCTAGTGGGTTGGCGGGCAGATCTCACATTTGCGGCCGGAATGCCGGCGGGATCAGGAGCCCACGAAGCACTTGCCGCTGGCCAGGACCGGAAGCACTGTGACGGTCACGGCACCTTCGCGCACCTGGCCGATGACACAGTCTTTCCCCTGCAGCACCGCAGCCTCAATGGCATCCGCCTCCAATCCGGTGGGCGTGCGGCTCTGCGAGACCTGAAGCGCCGCCGGCGCGATGCCCGCTCCCGTCAACGCGTCGCTGACCTGCGCCGTAGCCGGTTTTGGCGTCCCTGTTGCAAGTTTCGCCAACGTATCGGTGACAGTCCGCTTGACGTTGTCGGTGGCCGCGGTGCCTGCAGCGGACGTCGCACCGCCGGACGTGTTGGCCATCGCTTCCCCTGCGGGCGTACTGCCCTCCCGGGCTGCACCCGACGGCTGTGCGGGCGCTGCCGCCGTCGGCGTCAAGGATCCTTCACTGCCGCCAACTAAAGGGCTGTTTGCGGCAGGACCTGCGGCACACCCTGCCAAGAGTGCGGCCAGGGCGGCGCACGTCAGCGCTGCACCGGCCCGGTATATCTGCCGGCGGTAAGGGGTGGGACGCATGGTGCCATTGTTCCACGACCGGGGTGGCGCGGCCGCCGCGACCGGCCGTGGCCATCCACGGCACAGGACGGGGCAGTATGTCCTGGCGGGCGGACGGACGGCAGCCGGGGGGTGCTGCCAATCCGTCCGCCCGGGACTGAACGGGGAACGTCGATAGCTGATGCGTGTTCCTAGACTTCGGAGAGTTCCCCGGTTTCCAGGTCAAGGGACGCGAGGCCGCCGTCGTTGTCCTCGATGACCACCGCCGCGACGCCGTGCTCTTCGGGATGCCCGTCCTCGCGGTCCTCCGGTTCGTCAAGGTCAGGGTCCACCACAGGGCCATCCTCCGGGGACTGGGGCTGCTCCACGAGGGACAGCGCAGGCCTGGACGCGGTCCGGATGAAGTTCGCCGACCCGAAGGCAAGGTCGTGCCCCACGGCCTCGGCATCGATGATGGTGGAGTGGTAGACCCGGCCTTCCTTCTCCCAGGTGCGGATCTTCAGCTTGCCCACGACGATGACCGGCTGGCCCTTCCGGATACTGCAGCCCAGGGTCCCGGCCAGGTTGCGGTAGCCCTGCACGGTGAACCAGTTGGTGTGCCCGTCGCCCCAGGTTTTGGATTCCCGGTCAAACCGGCGCGTGGTGGAACCGAGCCGGAAGGAGGCTGTTGCCACTCCCCCTGGCGTGGTGGAACTCGTGATCTCGGTGGCAACAAAGCCCCGGATGGTAATCGTTTCGCTCATGTCTACGTCCTGTCTGGATGGTGGCGCCTGTAGCAGGCATGACCAGCATCACCCCGGATGCCGGCGGCGGGGAGGCACGGGTTCCCGTATGTGGACAACAGGCCCCAGCCCGCCACGTGGGGAGGAACAGTGGAGGCCGGATGACGCCGCCGGCAGCCGGGGCAATGTAAACTTTTTGAGGCGCCGGCCTGCAGGCCGGAAGCTGATGCCTCAGTAGCTCAGGGGATAGAGCAGCGGCCTTCTAATCCGCCGGTCGGGGGTTCGATTCCCTCCTGGGGCACCCTGGTGGCCGATGCCCCGGTCTTTGGACCGGGGCATCGTGCAGCTGTTGCTAAGCGCTCAGCCGGTGCGGGGCTTCCACCAGGGACCGGATCACGCTGCCGGCGGCCCCCAGCAGGGCGCCATACTCCCCCACTGCGGACATCGTGATGGCCTCCGGCGCATACTTGCCCGGCGCGTAGAACTTTACACTCTCCAGCAAGGGTTCCCGCAACCAGGGGTCCAGGACCGCGAAGTGGCCACCGAGGACCACCGAATCGATATCGACCACCCGGGCCGTTGAAGCCAGTGCGATCCCCAGGCAGCGGCCCGCATGCTCGACGGCGGCTACCGCCCCGGGCTCCGCGGCTTCCAGCGCCCGCAGGAGTGCGGCCATGGCGGCCGACCGGGAGCCCCCGTCAGCTGTCAGGCCGGCGGCGGAGAGGATGGCGTCCTGTCCCGCCGCCGTCTCAAGGCAACCGGTGCCTCCGCACGAACAGCGGCCGCCGTCCGGGTCCACCACAATGTGCCCCACTTCGCCGGCGTGGCCGCCGGGGCCAGTAAACAGCTCAGAACCAATGACGATCCCGCCGCCTACGCCCACCTCGCCGGAGACGAAGAGGAAGTTTGATGCGCCGTCCGGGCGGTGCCGCAGTTCGGCCAGGGCGGCAGCATCGGCCTCGTTGAACAGCGCAACCCCCAGTGCGGTTTCCGGCAACAGGGCGTCCAGGTCGAGGTCCACATCGATCCAGCCCAGGTTGGGAGCGGCCAACACCCGCGCAGCGGCCGGGTCCACCAGGCCGGGCACCGCCAGCCCTCCGCCCAGGACCTCGACCCCCCGCTCCCCTGCGGCGCTGCGCACCCTTGCGGCGAGGACTGCGAGCGCGGCGAGGACCGGCCGGTCCGGGCTGTTCCGGTTGTCACGTTCCTGCACCTCGCGGAGCAGCACCGTTCCGGCAAGGTCCACCACGGCTGCAGAGATGTAGTCAACGTTGACCTCCATACCCATGACCGCACGGGCAGGGCTCAGTTCCAGCCCAACCCCCGGCCGGCCGCGGCCCTGCGGGTTCAGGCCGATTTCACGGATGATCCCGGCCTCCAGGAGATCCAGCACCAGGCTGGACACAGAGGCCTTGGTCAGTCCGGTGGCTCCGGCCACCTGGGCGCGGCTGGGGCGGGCGCCGGGCGGGAACTCGGCAATCGCCCCCAGCACCAGCGCCAGGTTGCTGCGGCGCACATCCCCCACGTTTCCGGGGGCAGACCCTCCGGGTCCGGGCATTGCCGGCGCCGGCATCACCATCACACAGCTCCTCGGTCCGGCGCTTCCGCCAAATTTTTCCGGCGGCCTGCCTGCCGGACTATTGACCCCACCCTACGTCCGTCCATATAGTTCAGGCAATGAACTAATGCCTCGCAATTCCGCAGGCACCTGATCGCAAGGACGCATCATGACTCTTTCCCCCACCCCCGCTGACAAGTTCACTTTCGGTCTCTGGACCGTCGGCTGGACCGGTGCCGACCCGTTCGGCGTGGCCACCCGGTCCGCCCTGGATCCGGTGGAGGCCGTACACCGCCTGGCCGAACTGGGCGCCTATGGCCTTACGTTCCACGACAACGACCTGGTCCCGTTCGATGCCTCCGCTTCGGAGCGGGAGCTGATCCTGAAGAACTTCCGTGCAGCCCTGGCTGAGACCGGACTGAAGGTTCCGATGGTCACCACCAACCTGTTCAGCCACCCCGTCTTCAAAGATGGCGGCTTCACCTCCAACGACCGTTCCATCCGCCGCTTCGCCCTGTCCAAGGTCCTGCGGAACATCGACCTTGCTGCTGAACTTGGTGCCGAAACGTTCGTCATGTGGGGCGGCCGCGAAGGCAGCGAGTACGACGGTTCCAAGGACCTCGCTGCCGCCCTGGACCGGATGAAGGAAGGCGTGGACACCGCTGCCGGCTACATCAAGGAGAAGGGCTACAACCTGCGCATTGCGCTTGAGCCCAAGCCGAACGAGCCACGGGGCGATATCTTCCTGCCCACGGTCGGCCACGGCCTGGCCTTCATCGCCCAGCTCGAGCACGGCGACATCGTTGGACTGAACCCCGAAACCGGCCACGAGCAGATGGCTGGGCTGAACTTCACCCACGGGATTGCGCAGGCCCTCTGGGCAGGCAAGCTCTTCCACATCGACCTCAACGGCCAGCGCGGCATCAAGTACGACCAGGACCTCGTCTTCGGCCACGGCGACCTCACGAGCGCCTTCTTCACGGTGGACCTGCTGGAGAACGGCTTCCCGGGTGGCGGCCCCACGTACGACGGCCCGCGCCATTTCGACTACAAGCCCTCCCGCACCGACGGCTACGACGGCGTATGGGAGTCCGCGAAGGCGAACATGGCCATGTACCTGCTCCTTAAGGAACGTGCACTGGCGTTCCGCGCTGACCCGCAGGTACAGGAAGCCCTCAAAACCTCCGGCGTCTTCGAACTTGGCGAGCCCACCCTCAAGGCCGGCGAAACGACCGCCGACCTGCTGGCCGACGCCGCCGCCTTCGAGGACTTCGACGCCGACAAGGCCGCCGAGCGCTCCTTCGCCTTCGTGCGCCTCAACCAGCTCGCCATCGAACACCTCCTGGGCGCCCGCTAGGCCATGGTGCTTGTCGCAGGCATCGACAGCTCCACCCAGTCGTGCAAGGTGGTCATCCGCGATGCCCATACCGGGGAACTGGTCCGGGAGGGCAGGGCGGGGCACCCGGAAGGCACCGAGGTCCACCCCGACCACTGGTGGACGGCGCTGCTCAAGGCCGCCGCGGATGCCGGTGGCCTGGATGACGTGGCCGCCATCTCCGTCGGCGGCCAACAGCACGGGATGGTCTGCCTGGACGCGGACGGGACGGTGGTCCGGCCGGCACTGCTGTGGAACGACACCCGCAGCGCGGGCGCAGCCGCGGAACTCATCGCACAAGCCGGCGGCGGGGACCCTGCCGTTGGCGCGGCTTATTGGGCCCGGGCGACGGGGACCGTCCCCGTCGCCTCGCTGACGGTGACCAAGCTGCGCTGGCTCGCGGAGAACGAACCGGAGAACGCCGCCCAGGTCGCTGCCGTGTGCCTGCCGCATGACTGGCTCACCTGGCGGCTCGCAGGCCACGGTCCAGGCAGTGGCAGGGAAGGACTGGCGGCACTGGCCACCGACCGTTCGGATGCGTCGGGCACCGGGTATTACTCGACGGCGGAGGACCGGTACCTTCCCGATGTCCTTTCCGCCGCGCTCGGCCACCTTCCAGTCCTTCCGCGGGTGCTGGGCCCACTGGAGGCGGCCGGATGGACGCCGGCAGGTGCCCTGCTGGGGGCAGGCGCCGGGGACAATGCGGCCGCCGCCCTGGGGGCAGGTGCCGGGCTGGGCGACGTGGTGATGTCGCTGGGCACCTCCGGCACCGTGTTCGCGGTTTCCGCTTCGCCGGCGGCAGATGCCTCAGGGCTGGTGGCCGGGTTCGCCGATGCAGCCGGGCACTACCTTCCGCTGGTGTGCACGTTGAACGCCACGCGCGTTTTCGATGCCACCGCCGCCCTGCTGGGCGTCGACCTGGCGGAGTTCAACCGGCTGGCAATGTCCGCCGGGCCCGGTTCCGGCGGCCTTACCCTGGTCCCCTATTTCGATGGGGAAAGGACCCCCAACCTGCCGGATGCCACCGGCTCCCTGCACGGCATTACGCGGGCGAACTACACCGCCGCCAACCTGGCGCGCGCCGCCGTCGAAGGCGTGGTCTGTTCCCTGGCGGACGGCCTGGCGGCCCTGCAGGAGCAGGGGGTGTCCGCCCAGCGGATCCTCCTGGTGGGCGGGGGCGCCCAGTCCGCCGCTGTGCAGGACGTAGCGGCACGCCTGCTGGGGGCCCGTGTCACGGTGCCGCAGCCGGGCGAGTACGTGGCTGACGGCGCCGCGCGCCAGGCCGCGGCGGCACTCACCGGACATTTCCCCACCTGGGCGGCAGGCGCCGTCGACCTCCCAGAGAAAAAGGACGACGGCGCTGTGCTGGCAAGGTACCGCCGGTTCGCCTCGTTGTCCGCCTGAGGCCACAGCGCAGAGGAGGCCCGGACCGTCCGCGGTCCGGGCCTCCTCTGCGCTGGCGCGGAATTATGCCGGGTCAGGCGAACGGGAGGACAAGCTCCGCGTACCGCTCCTTGACCGTGGCCAGGACGGCATTGCCGTCCGTATCCCAAATCTCCTGGTTGAAAATCTCCACCTCGATGTACCCGGTGTAGCCGGCGTCCCGTACCCAGGTACCGATCGTGGCGAAGTCCACCACGCCGTCGCCCATGTACCCGCGGGACAGCAGCGGGTCCGCGGCGATCGGCATGTTGAAGTCGCACACCTGGTAGGAGGCGATGCGCTTCTCCCGGCCCGCGCGCCCGATCTGCGCCTTCAGTTCCGGGTCCCACCAGACATGGAAGGTGTCCACGGCGACGCCCACCGTTGCGGCATCGAACGGCGCTGCAAGGTCCAGCGCCTGCCCCAGCGTGGAGATCAGGGCACGGTCGGCCGCATACATCGGGTGCAGCGGCTCCAGGACCAGGCGGACGCCATGTTCGGCGGCGAAGGGAACCAGGTCGGCGAGCCTGTCGGCAACGCGCTGCCGGGCGGCCACGACGTCCTTCTCCCCCGGTGCAAGCCCGCCGACCACCAGGAACAGTTCCCGGGTGTCCAGGGCCACGGCTTCAAGGATCGCTGCGCGGTTGTCCGCGAGCGCGGCCGCCTGGCCTTCGGCGTCTGCGGCGGTGAGGAACCCGCCGCGGCACAGTGAGGACACGCGCAGGCCGGCGTCCTTGATCAGGCGCGCCGCCTTGTCCAGGCCGGCTTCCTCCACGCGGTCCCGCCACGGGCCGATCGAGGGAATGCCTGCGTTGACGCACCCCTCCACGACCTGGGCGAGCGTCCACTTTTTGGTAGTGGCGCTGTTGATGGACAGGCGCGCGAAGTCGCTCATACTCCCACCCCGTTGATGCGCAGGTAGTCGGACATCCGGAAGGCCGCCAGCGCGGGGTCTTTCAGCAGTCCGGCCTGGTCCGCGAGCTCAAAGGTTCTGGCCAGGTGGCAGACCGAGCGGCCCGAATGCAGGCCGCCCACCATCTGGAAACCGGGCTGCTTGCCGTTGAGCCAGGACAGGAAGGCGATCCCTGTCTTGTAGTAGAACGTAGGGGCACTGAAGATGTGCTTGCCCAGTTCCCGGGTGGAGTCGAGGATTTCGCGGGCCTTGGCGGCGTTGCCGGCGTCGTAGTTCTGCAGGGCAACCGAAGCGGCGGGGTAGATTGCCGCGAAGATTCCCAGCAGGGCGTCGGAGTGGTGGCTGCCATCGCCGTCGATGAGTTCCGGGTAGTTGAAGTCGTCGCCGGTGTAGAGCCGGACGCCGTCGGGCAGGGCCGCCCGCAGGGCCACCTCGTGGCCGGCATCGAGCAGCGAGACCTTGACACCGTCCACCTTGGCGGCGTTGTCCTTGATGAGGCCGAGGAACGTTTCGGTGGCCGTCGCGACGTCGTCCGATCCCCAGTAGCCGGCGAGGGCGGGATCGAACATGGTGCCCAGCCAGTGCAGGATGACCGGCTGGTCCACTTCCCGCAGGAGGGTGGAGTACACCGTCAGGTAGTCTTCGGGGCCCCGTGCCACCTTTGCCAGGGCCCGGGAGGCCATGAGGATGACCTTGGGGCCGGCCTCGGTGACGACGGCGATCTGCTCGCGGTAGGCCTCAAGGACGGCCTTGATTCCGGCCTCAACTGCAGGAAGCGAATCAGTCTCCAGCTGGTCGGTGCCGGCACCGCAGGAGACGAGGTCCCGGACGGACTTGCCGACGGTGGCCGCATTACCGGCCGAAACCACCGAGGCTGCTTCGACACCGGTGCGCTTGATGAGCTGCTGGGTGGCGGCCCAGTCAAGGCCCATGCCGCGCTGGGCGGTGTCCATCGCATCGGCCACGCCCAGGCCATAGGACCAGAGCTCGTGGCGGTACGCCATGGTGGCGTCCCAGTCGAGGCGTGCAGGGGCCCCGGGGGTGTTGTCCGCGAGTACTTCGGGAATGACGTGGGCCGCGGCATATGCCCGCCGGGCTGTCAGTGGCGCGGTGGGGCGGGCCCAGGTGGTGCCACCCTGCAGGCGGTACTCCCTGGTGCCCCCGTCGGAGGAGGGAAGGATGAGGGAAGTCATTGGACGGTGATCTCCGGGATGTCGATGGTGCGGCGTTCGTCGTTGGACTGCAGGCCCAGTTCCGCGAGCTGCACGCCGCGGGCGGCGGAGAGCAGGCCAAAGCGGTGTTCGCGGCCGGCCACGACGTCGCGGAGGAATTCCTCCCACTGCAGCTTGAAGCCGTTGTCCAGCTCGGCATTGGCCGGAACCTCCTGCCACTGGTCGCGGAAGGATTCGGTGACGGGCAGGTCCGGGTTCCAGACGGGCTTGGGCGTGTGCGCCCGCTGCTGGGCGACGCACTTGTTCAGGCCGGCCACAGCGGAACCGTGGGTGCCATCCACCTGGAATTCCACCAGTTCGTCGCGGTAGACGCGCACCGCCCAGGACGAGTTGATCTGACCAACGACCTCGTCGCCGCCCGGCGTCTCAAGTTCGAAGATGCCGTAGGAGGCGTCATCGGCGGTGGCCTTGTATTCCTTGCCCGCCTCGTCCCAGCGGGCAGGGATGTGGGTGGCGGTCTTGGCATTGACGCTTTTGACCTTGCCGATGATTCCCTCCAGGACGTAGTTCCAGTGGCAGAACATGTCAGTGGTCATTCCGCCGCCGTCTTCCTTGCGGTAGTTCCAGGACGGGCGCTGGGCGGCCTGGATGTCGCCTTCGAAGACCCAGTAGCCGAACTCGCCGCGGATGGAAAGGATCCGGCCGAAGAATCCCTCGTCCACCAGCCGGCGGAGCTTGACCAGGCCCGGCAGGTAGAGCTTGTCGTGGACAACACCGGCCGTCACCCCTGCCTGCTTGCCGATCCGGGCAAGCTCGATGGCCTCTTCAAGGGTTTCGGCCGTGGGCTTCTCGGTGAAGATGTGCTTCCCGGCCAGCATGGCCTTTTTCAGGGTGGCCGCGCGGAGGCTGGTCATCGAGGCATCGAACACGACGTCGACAGTGGGGTCGTTGATCACGGCGTCCAGGTCGGTGGTCCATTCCGAAACCTTGTGCTGCTCTGCCAATTCCCGGATTTTCGCCTCATTGCGCCCCACGAGGATGGGTTCAACCTGGACGCGGGTGCCGTCCTCGAGGGTGAATCCGCCGGCGTCGCGGATGGGCAGGATGGAGCGCAGCAGGTGCTGGCGGTAGCCCATCCGGCCGGTGATGCCGTTCATGGCGATGCGGATCGTCTTTGTTTCGAAGCCCATGTGTCCTCCACGGTGAGTGAGCAATGTACTCAAGCCAACTGGGAAAGCGCATTCCCACTGCATCCATGATGCATCGCGCCCTTTCTCTTGGCAAGCGCTTTCCGGAAGAAGTTTGAACTGCCATAATGTGCTTAGCCTTCGAGCCCGTACCGAGACCAGGAGATGCTGTGGCTGCAAGTACCCTTACCGAGGTGGCCCGCCTTGCCGGCGTTTCCCCCGCTACGGCCTCCCGCGTGCTTAACGGTTCCGCCCGGAAGCCGGGCGAGGACATCGCCGAACGGGTCAGGCAGGCGGCGGAGTCGCTGGGTTACGTGCCCAACGCCCAGGCCCAGGGGCTGGCGAAGTCCAGCTCCGGCCTCATCGGCCTTATTGTCCACGACATCGCGGACCCCTACTTCGCGGCCGTGGCCCGGGGCGTGCAGGCAGCCGCGCGGGAACAGCACCGGATGGTGCTGCTGGCCACTACCGGGGGCGGGCCCGCGGAAGAAAGGGAAGCAGTGGCAGCCTTTGCCGCCCGCCGGGCGGACTCGATTGTCATCGCAGGTTCCCGCTCGTGCCGGGATGAAGACAAGGAAGGCAACGCAGAGCTGGCAGCCGAACTCGACCGGTACTGCCGCAACGGCGGACAGGTGGCAGTGGTGGGCCACCCGGTGGTCGGCGCAACGGCTCCGGAGGGATACCACGTGGTGAAAGTCCCCAACCAGGAGCTCGCCGGCCGCCTCGCCGCGGAGCTTGCGCGCAGCTGGGACGGGGACTTCGTCATCGTCGGCGGCCCGGAAGGCCTCCTGACTTCCGATGACCGGGTCCGCGGCTTCCAGGAGGGACTGGACAAGGCCGGACGCCGTCCGGCCGAAGTGCTCCGCAGCGCGTTCAATCGGTCCGGCGGATATGACGCAGGCCTGGAACTGGCGGCCCGGATCAAGGCAGCCCAATCCGGCGACGCGCACGCCACCGCAAAACTCTGTATTTTCGCCGTCAACGACGTCATGGCCATCGGCGCCGCAGCGGCCCTGCGGTCCGAAGGGCTCCGCATCCCCCGCGACGCCGCCATCGCCGGTTTCGACGACATTGAAACCCTCCGGGACTTCCGGCCCGCCCTGTCCACGGTCCGCCTGCCGCTGGAGGACATCGGCCGGCTCGCCACGCTTGCCACCGGACCGAGGTCCGCCGGCGACGCTGCGGAAGCCGCCTCCCCCGGTGGCATCACAGGCGAGGTCACGCTGCGGCGCAGCACCGAAGCTGCCGCCTGATGGCGTTGCCGGCACTGACGGCAGTTCCGGCCCGCCCGGGGGGTGCCGGCTACCGCCCCGCCATCCTGGTCCTGCCCGGAGGAGGTTATGCCAGGCAGGCCGATCACGAAGCGGAGCCCGTGGCGGAATGGCTGGCAGCGCTGGGCATCCACGCCTTCGTGCTCCGCTACAGGGTTGCCCCTGACCGGCACCCGGCGCCCCTGGAGGACGCAAAGGAAGCCATGCTCCACATCAGGGGTGGACAACGTGGGTTGGCCGTCGACCCGGGGCGTGTCGGCGTCCTGGGCTTCTCCGCCGGCGGCCACCTGGCAGCCACCCTGAGCACGGCAGCTGCCACCGGGAATCCGGAACTGGACGTGCGCGCAGCCGTCCCCGACCTTTCGGTTCTTTGCTACCCCGTAGCATCACTGACCCACGAAGCCCACCAGGGATCGGTGGCGAACCTCCTTGGCGACGCACCGCCGTCGGCCCTTCTCAGGGCACTCTCGCCGGAGCTGAACGTCACGCCCCTGGCACCGCCGGCATTCCTCTGGCATACCGCCGACGACGATGCCGTCCCGGTGAGCAACAGCCTGAACTACGCCAGGGCGCTCTTTGCCGCCGGCGTTCCGGCGGAGCTGCATGTCTTCCCGGAGGGGCGGCACGGGCTGGGGCTTGCCGCAGACCAACCAGGACCCGGGCAGTGGACCGGGCTGTGCGCGGCCTGGCTGCAGCGAGCCGGGTGGACGGATACCCCCGCCGCAGCCCCTGGGACCGGCCGCAGTTAGTCCACTGCCCGAATGGTCCAGCTTGCCGAATGTGCCTGGCCAGGCTGCAGATGCACCAGGTCCGTCCCTGAACGCAGGGCATCCGGCGGGCAGGTCATGGGTTCAACGGCCAGGCCCAGCCGGTCCGGGCCGACGGGCTTGTCGCCGGTGTGCACCTGCACCCAGGGCCACTCGGTGCCCCACTCGAGTTCCACACCCGTACCAGTCGGGTCCAGCACCCGTACCCGGGCAAGGCCCTCTCCGTCACGGGCGATGTCCGTAAACGCATGGTCGATCTTCACCGGTCCCAGCCGCCGCGCTGACCGGAAGTCGAAGGCGGCCCCCGCCACCGGCCGCATGCCCACGGGCAGCAGCCGGTCAGGGGTCACCTCCAGGTAGGCGGCGGCCGGAAGTTCCAGCGACCAGTCATCCAGCGGGGACGGGCCGGCCACCAGATAGGGGTGGGGGCATACCCCGTACGGCGCGGGCGCGGAGCCGGCGTTGACCGCCCGCACCTCGCCGCGGAGCCCGCCTTCGGAGAGGGAGTAGCTGACGGCCAGTTCCAGGTCTGTGGGGTAATCGGGGCCGGCAGGAATGCGGCATCCCAGGACCGCCCGGCCCGCGGCTGTTTCCAGTACTTCCCAAGGCCTGTGGATGGCCAGGCCGTGCAAAGCCGAGCCACGCTCCGGCTCGTTAACGGCGGCGGTATAGCCAATGCCCGCGTAGGAGTAGCTGCCGTCCGCCAGCCGGTTGGGCCAGGGCGCGCAGATGACGCCCCGGTAGTCGGGCACGGGACCGTCCGGCCCAAATCCCACCACCAGGTCCCTGTCCCCGTGGCGCAGTGCGCGGAGCGCCCCGCCCCGAAGGGTGACGACGGCGGAGTAGGGTCCGTGGGCGAGGTGGACTTCGGTTCCGGGCATGGTTCCCTCTTCGTCGCGGGGTGTTAGCGCTCACCAGCCTACCGCACCGCACGCACTTTCCACCGGTTAAAGTTGCCCAATGGACTCCGCCCCCGACCAGGACCTCATCGCCTCCGTCAGGGCCGCCCTCCGGGCAATGGCCGATCCGGTGCGGGCCGCGGGAGCCCAGGCCTACATGAAGTCCCTGCTTCCATCGCTCGGCGTCCGGGTTCCCGACGTGCGGCGGATCACGGCGGACGCTGCGCGGACGTATCCCCCGGCGTCCGCGGCGCAGCTTCGCGCCACGGTGCTCGACCTGTGGCGCGCCGCTATGTTCCGCGAGGAAAAGTACGCGGCCATCGACCTGACAGCACACCGGCTGGTGACCGCCGACCTGGACATGCTTCCTGTCTACGAGGAGATTATCCGGACAGGGGCGTGGTGGGATTTTGCCGACGGCGTGTCCGGCCGGATCTGCTCCCTGCTGCTGGCGCACCCTGAAGAAATGGCCACCCTCCTTCGGCAGTGGAGCCGGGACCCGGACCTCTGGATCCGGAGGGCTGCCATCACGTCGCAGCTTCGCGCGGGAACAGCCACGGACACGGAGCTGCTCGCCGCCGTCATTGAGCCGAACCTGGCGGATCCGGAGTTCTTTATCCGGAAAGCCATCGGTTGGGCACTGCGCGAGTACGCCAAGAGGGCGCCGGACTGGGTTGAGGCGTTTGCGGCCCGGCACCGGGAGGCCATGAGCCCGCTGTCACGCCGGGAGGCCCTGCGCAGGATCAGCTCCGCGGCCCCGGACGGTAGCGGCCGCTAGATCACGGGACGTTCGACGACTAGCTCGTGCGACTTCCGGAACAGCCTGCGGGTGCCACGGTCCCAGAAGATCAGGTAAAGCCCAAAGAGCAGGGCGGTCAGGGCCGCCGCAATCCTGGCCAGCAGGAGGGCGAAGCCCAGGTCCTGGGTCTGGAGGTAGGGAAAGACGTCCAGCTGGTCCGAGATGGCGTAGATCATGAAGAACGACACCACGAAGTAGAGGGCCTTGACCTGCCAGTCGTTACGAATACCCGTCACGGCGAACAGCGGAATCAGCCACACCACGTACCAGGCCTGGATGATGGGGGCCAGCAGCACCACGGCAGCCAGGCCGAGCGTGAGGCGGCGCATCAGGCGGTCATGGTCGCCCTTGAGGATCTGCCAGGCAAGGATGGCCACGGCAAGAAGCTTGCCGGCGTCGAACACCCAGCCTGCGGGCACGGACCCGTCAAAACCGAAGGCGCCGGCCAGCGACCCAACCACCATGCCGATCAGGCCCACCGGGGCGTACCAGATGGAGATGCTGCCCGGCGCGGAAAGCCCGTTGATCCAGCCGAAGCCGAACCCGTTGACCATGCTCAATGCTGCCAGCAGCGCCAGGCTCAGGCCCGCCGTCAGCGCCCAAAATGCCACTTTCCGCAGCCAGCCCGCATTCCTTCCCGCCCAGAGGAGTCCAATGAACGGCAGGAAGACAATGGTGATGGGCTTCACCGCGATGGACAGGGTCACCAGGACGATGCCGCGGATCTGGCGCCGGGTCGCGGAGTAGTACAGGCCCGCCAGGGCCAGCCCGATCATCAGGGAGTCGTTGTGGACGCTGGCAATGAAGTTGGTCAGGAAAAGCGGATTGGCCACCGTCAGCCAGAGGGCCCGGTGCGGATTCACGCCGTGCAGTTCAGCGAGCCGGGGAACATAGATGACGCAGAGCAGCACGCCCGCCAATGCCACCAGCCGGAAGAGCATGACGCAGGCCTCCGGCTGGACGTTGGTCACCCAGACGACGAACTGCTCGATCCAGAGGAACAGCTGGCCGTAGGGAACCGGAGCTTCGGTCCACTGCTTGTCGGCTCCCAGCTGGAAGTAGTTGGACAGGGCGGAGATGCCGTTTTCGTACGGGTTGAAGCCTTCCACCATCAGCCTCCCCTGGCCAATGTAGGCATACACGTCACGGCTGAACAGCGGCACGCTGAACATCATGGGAAGTCCCCACGCCACCACCGCGGCCAGGGTTGCCCGCCGGGCCTGTTCGCCCCACACGCGGACTTTCTGCCCGAGCCGCAGCCAGGCACGCACCAGGAGCATGCCCCCCACGGCCACCAGGACAATGGACAGCGCCACCCCTGGGGCTTCGGTCCGCATCCAGATGAACACGGGCATGCGGCGCAGCTCCGAAACGGGAGCCAGCCAGCCCACGCCAATCGAGCCGATCATCATGGACAAGGAGCCCAGGAAGCCGGCAAGCAGGGGTGAGCGTGGATTGTCCACCTCGGCACTGCCCGCTCCGGCAACGCCGTCCGCCGCCATCTCCCCCGCTGCGGGCACAGGCGCCGTCATCTCAGGATCGTCCAATCTTCATGCGTTTTTCCGCGGTTCACCCGGCGGCCGCGCGGGCCTGCCGGAACAGGATTCAGGGCGGAAGGGCGACCCGCCGCGTACCCGAAATCCTAGCATCGGCAGGGTGCCCGGAGGTGTAACGGTAGGCTGGTCCGGTGCCTATATCTAACGAACGAATCGTCTGGATCGACTGCGAAATGACCGGCCTGGACATCAAGAACGACGCCCTGATCGAGGTGGCAGCACTGGTCACGGACTCGGAGCTCAACATCCTTGGCGACGGCGTCGACGTCGTCATCAAACCCGACGATGCTGCCGTGGCCCAGATGTCCGACTTCGTCCGGGACATGCACACCAGGTCCGGGCTGCTGGCGGAACTGCCGCACGGCAAGACGATGGCAGAGGCAGAGGCAGCGGTCATGGAGTACATCTCCGCCTGGGTCCCGGACCCGCGCAAAGCACCCTTGGGCGGGAACTCGGTGGGAACCGACCGCGTGTTCCTGTCCCGCGACATGCCCGCGGTAGTGGAGCACCTCCACTACCGGGTCATCGACGTCAGCACTATCAAGGAGCTTTCGCGCCGCTGGTACGCCCGGGCCTACTTCCAGTCGCCGGCGAAAAAGGGCGGCCACCGCGCATTGGGAGACATCAAAGATTCCATCGATGAGCTCAGGTACTACCGCGAAGCCGTATTCGTCCCCGCCCCGGGACCTGACAGCGCCACCGCCCAGAAGATTGCCAGGGGAATCGCCAATGCCGCTGCCGAAAGCAGCTCCGGAGAGTAATCTGCGCCACGTTTGGTGAAATTTTGCCCCAAATCGCAGAAAGTGGACAAAGCACCCCTTCCGAGCAGGTAAGCTATTTGAGTTGCGTTTCCAGGGAGCCGCTACGGTGGAATTCCCTTGAGGCACATGGTGGGCGTAGCTCAGTTGGCAGAGCGCCTGGTTGTGGTCCAGGAGGTCGCGGGTTCAACCCCCGTCGCTCACCCTCACGGGGCGGCACATGCAGCCGTCAACAAGGGAGGCCGCACCGGATATCCGGTGCGGCCTCCTTTGTCGTGCCCCACCGGGTACATGCATTGCAGCCGGGGACACCGAGAAGCCGAAGGACAACTGATATGACTGTTCTGCCTATCACCATCTGGGGCGAGCCTGTGCTGCACCGCCGCGCCGCCGAGGTGGAGGTTTTCGACGACGATCTGCGCACCCTGATTGCCGACATGTTTGAAACCAACGACGCAGCCAACGGAGTGGGCCTCGCCGCCCCGCAGATCGGTGTCGGCAAGCGGATCTTCGTCTACAAGTACGCAAACGACGACGGCGCTCCCCCAAGCGGCGTCCTGGTGAATCCCGTCCTGACCCTGTCCAAGGTCTCCGGCGCTGCTCCCGACCCCGACGAGGAGGAAGAGGGCTGCCTTTCCTTCCCGGGCGAACAGTACCCGCTCAAACGGGCGGAATGGGCCCGCGTGGAAGGCTTCGACGGATTCGGGGAACCCGTCCGGTTCGAGGCCACGGGCTGGTTTGCCAGGGTCATCCAGCATGAATACGACCACCTCGACGGCAAGCTGTATGTCAACCGGCTGATGGACCGGTATTCGCGCAAAGCCATGAAGCAGGCCAAGAAGAACGGCTGGGGCGTGCCGGGGCTCACCTGGATGCCCGGGGTGGACCCTGACCCCTTTGGCCACTGACCGTGTCCGGGCGGCGTCCGGTCAGCCTGCGGTGATGGTGGGCTGCTGGGGGCAGGAGGATAGGACCCGCCGCATGGCGTCTTTCTCTGCCGCCGTCACCCACAAGCCGTAGGCGGCTTTCACGGAGATCTGCCGGGCCACGTAATGGCAGCGGATTGCCGTGTTCTTTGGAAGCCAGGTAGCGGCGTCACCCGCACTCTTTTGCTGGTTGGCGGCGCCGTCCGCTGCGACGAGGTTCAGCGGATCATTGGCCAGGCTCTGGCGTTCCTTGGCCGTGAGCCGCTGGGCTCCCTTTTGCCAGGCGTCACCCAGGGCCACCACATGGTCGATCTGGACGGCGCGGCTGCTCTCGGATCCGCGCCGGAAGTCCACGTCCTGGCCCGTGTAGGGTTCCCGGAAGTGCCCGGCCGTCACTTTGCAGGAGGACCCCTCGGAGAACACAACGCCGGCAAGGTCCCTGCGAAGGATGTCGTTCCGCGTGTCGCAGCCGTTCCGGTCGACATCAAGCCAAGCCTGTCCGAAGGCCTCACGGCTGTAGCCGGTGTTGGGCGCCCTGCCTTTCACGGCCAGGCCGTCGAGGGCTGCGAGGGCGCTGCCGGAGGGCACCGGGTTGGGCTCCTGGACCGGTTTCATCCAGGCGGCGTCGAAGACCGGCGCCTCGGTGGGGCCATCTGCCGCCGGTCCGGCTGCCGCGAACTGGCCGGTGGTGAAGAACCAGACCAGGGCCACGAATATGGCTGCGGCGGCGGTGGCGAGCAGCACCCAGGCCTGCCGCGAACGGCGCCGCGCGCGGCGGTACGCAGACCAGCTGATGGTCACGGGGCTGACGCCGGGAAGGGAAAGTCGGGCACCCCAAAAGCCTAGGACAAAGGGCGCGCCCGGCCACTGATATCCACACTGTTGGGGAAGAGTGATGGGTCACAGCGCCCGGGGCTGCCCCGGGTTACTGTTCCCTGGTGACGCGCCGAAGGTCTTCTTCCGCCACGGCCAGCAGGCTCTCGAGCTGGCGCACCCGGTCATCGCTGACGTCCCCGGTCTTATGGGCGTCCCTGGCGCGTTCCAGCAGGCGCAAGGCTTCCTTATGGTTGGCCTTGGCCACGTCGAGTGCGTGCTCGAGGGTGGTTTCGTGCTGAAGTGTCGATTCGTTGTCCATGCCACCAGTGTGGTCCGCTTTCCCGGCTGATTCCAGTGAACCAGCCGGGAAAGACCTGAGCGTTACTAGACTGCGATGGCTGCCAGGGCGGCAGCGCTTTCCTTGGCGGGGAAGGACGGCGGGTTCACGCCTGCCATCTCTTCCATGACGCGGACCACCTGGCAGCTGTAGCCGAACTCGTTGTCGTACCAGACGTAGAGGACCAGGTTCTTGTCCGTGGACACGGTGGCCAGGCCGTCCACGATGCCGGCACGGCGGGAGCCCACGAAGTCGGTGGAGACGACCTCGGGTGAATCGATGTAGTCGATCTGCTTGCGCAGGTCCGAGTGCAGCGACATTTCGCGGAGGTAGTTGTTGACCTCGTCCTTGGTGGTGCCGTTCTCAAGGGTGAGGTTCAGGATGGCCAGCGAAACATCCGGGGTGGGGACGCGGATGGAACTGCCGGTGAGCTTGCCCAGGAGTTCGGGCAGGGCCTTGGCCACGGCCTTGGCGGCACCGGTTTCGGTGATCACCATGTTCAGCGCTGCCGAACGGCCGCGGCGGTCGCCCTTGTGGAAGTTGTCGATCAGGTTCTGGTCGTTGGTGAAGGAGTGGACGGTTTCGACGTGGCCGTGCACCACCCCGAACTTGTCGTTGATGGCCTTCAGGACCGGGGTGATGGCATTGGTGGTGCAGGATGCCGCGGACACGATCTTGTCCGACTCCGTGATGTCGCTGTGGTTGATCCCGTGGACGATGTTCTTCAGTTCACCCTTGCCCGGTGCGGTCAGCAGGACGCGGGCCACGCCCTTGCTTTGCAGGTGCTGGGACAGGCCCTCGGCGTCGCGCCAGCGGCCGGTGTTGTCGACTACCAGGGCGTTGCTGATCCCGTAGGCGGTGTAGTCGATCGTGGCGGGGTCGTTCGAGTAGATGACCTGGATCTGGACGCCGTTGGCCGTGATGGTGTTGGCGGCTTCATCCACGCGGATGGTGCCTTCGAAGGAGCCGTGGACGGAGTCGCGGCGCAGCAGGCTGGCGCGCTTGGAGAGGTCGTTGTCGGAGCCGCGCCGCACCACGATGGCGCGCAGGCGCAGGCCGTGGCCACCGCCGGCCTTTTCGATGAGGAGGCGTGCAAGGAGACGGCCGATCCGGCCAAAGCCGTAGAGTACGACGTCGGTGCTGGTGCGGTCATCGCCGCCCCGCTTGCCCACGATCTCGGCGAGTTCTGCGCGGAGGAATTCCTCAAGGGTGGCGCCGTTGCCCTCTTCCTTGAATTTTTGGTTCAGCCGGGCGATGTCGATCGCGGCGGCACCGAGCTCGAGTCCGGCCAGCGTGTTCAGCAGGGGCGCCGTGTCCTCCAGGAGCAGTTCGTCCTTGCTCATCCGGCGCGCAAATCGGTGCGCCTTGAGGATGTTCATGGTGGACTTATTGATCAGGCTCCGGCCGTGGATGCTGGTCACCACGTTGTTTTCGCGGTACAGCCTGCCGATCACGGGGATCATGGCCTCAGCGAGGGCCTCCCGGCCCATCCACGTATCAAGACAAGAATCAGACGTCTGGCTCACAGAAATACCTTCCTCGGTTCAGCCGTGTACGTCTTCGTACACGGATGTAGGCCACCTGATGATGTCCAGGGGCACCGGCACCTGCAGGGATGGCCCCCAGGCACCTGGATCGCGTGCAAAGAAAAACCGCCGGTTGCGGACGCAATTTTCGGCGGTAGAACTCCTGCGTCCGGGATCCATTCTAATTTGGCGCGGTCCAGGGAACACGCCCGCGCTGCGTGAAATCACTCACATGGCGGGACGGCGCCGGAAGGATACCGTGACGGGCGCCTCAGTTGTGGATGGCTGAGTACAGGTTCAGGCTGGCGCAGTAAACCAGCCACGAGAAGTACGGCAGCACCAGGCAGCCGGCGGTGGCGTCCACCGGGCCGAACCTCAGGATCAGGAACGCGAGGGTTGCGGCCAGGGCACAGATGACTGCAAAGGCCGCCCACAGGGCCACGGCTCCTAGCGCTGGGTACAGGGCGAAGAAGGTCACGGGCCAGGCGGCGTTGAGAAGCAACTGGGCTACGTACCAGGAGCGGGTGCCGCCGGCAAGGCGGCCTTTGCGCCAGACCAGCCACGCCGCGGTGGCCACGCCCGCATACAGCAGCATCCACGTGCCTCGGAACATCCACGACGGCGGCATCCACGGCGCTTTCACGGAGCCTGCGTACCAGCCGCCGGAGTTGAGGATGATCGGGACCGAGGAGAGCAGCCAGGCCAGCGCCGAAAGGGCCAGGAATCCGGCGAGCGCCAGACCTTGTGAACGGATGCCGGGAACGCCCGCTGCGGGCGCGGGACGGGTTTCAGGAATTGCGGGCACGGTTCAGGATCCCCGACGCATCGCGCGTGGTCAAACGCGGTTTATGGATGGGACAGCCGATACGCCGGGTTCTGAGGTTTCCCCGCCAGTACTAGGCATCGGGGCCGGTGATGGGCAATTCATGGGCAAACGACTCCAAATCCATCCTCACACCGCCGTCCGTGATGGCCGCCGCTTTCTGTCATCGTCCGGCCACAGATGCCCATACGTCTTCAGGGTCTCCGTGGCGTCTTTGTGCCCCAGCCTATGCGCAACCGCCACCGGCGACATGCCACCGGCGATCAGCTGGGACGCGTGATAATGCCGCAGCTGGTGCCATCCCGTGCCGGTTTCACCCAAGCCCGGGACCCTGTCACGGGCGGAGCGCCACACCTGGCTGGCGGACTTCCTGATGATGACCAGCCCGTCCGCATGGAACACCAACTCCGCCGGCCCCTGCGGCCCAGCCCTCAACGTCTTGAGTAGCTGCAGGGAGTGCGTGCCGATATGGATGTTCCGGCGGCTCGACGTCGTCTTCAGCGGACCCCACGCCGCGTCCTTGGAGTTCATAGACAGGAGCTGCCGATCAATGGTGATCATGGACGTGTCGAAGTCCACACGGTCCCACGTGAGCCCGCGCAGCTCAGCCGAGCGCAGACCGGTCGCCGCACAGAAAACCACCATGGGCCGGAACGGGGTGTAGATCTTCTAGGCGAGCAGCTGCACCACCTCCGTCCGGAGCGGCACCACGGGCACGTCCTCCACCGCGGGGAGCTTGATCCCGACGCATGGGGTCTTAGCGATGAGCCCATCCAAGACCGCAGCCTTGAAGAGGGCGGACAGATACCCGTAGGTGACCTTGACTGTAGACGGGGCCAGGGACTCGGCCCAGTCCCCCACCGCCGTCTGGACGTCGCGGCGCTGGATCGTGTCGAGGGATCTCTTCCCGAAGGACGGCACAATGTAGAGCTTGAACTTAGCGGCGATCTGCTCCCGTGAACTGTCACGCTGGTCCAGCTGGTGCCGCTGCCACGCCTCGGCGTAGTCGGCGAAGAGGACCTTCTTCTGTGAGGTCACATAGGTACCCTGATTGATCGCGCTGACTTGTTCGGCGAGGAACGCCATGGCCGCGGCCTTCGTCGTGAAGCTCTTCCGCTGCTTGTTCTCCCCAGGCGGGGTCCACTCGGCCCGGTACCGCTTACCCTTCCCGTAGACAGGTGTGCGGGTCTTGTCCTTCCTGACCCAGAGGTCTTCCACCCTGGCCATCAGAGGATCCTGGAGGCGAGGCGCGGCCGGTCCCGGTGGATCCGCCGGCGGAACAGCAGGTTCACGGTCTGCGGGTCCCACCGGTACGCCCCGAGGTGATCAATGAGGCGGTTGACCTCCTGCCAGAAGTGCACCGGGCCCAGCTGGAAAGCGTTCATGGCTTGGCGTTCCCGGGCTGCAGGGTATTTGTAGTCGGCGACGGCGAGACGGAGGATGCCTTTCTCCCGGTCAGTCAGCGTGCCCATTGATTTCCTTTCGGATGTGGATGAGTTCTTCCAGGGTCAGCGATTTCTCCCAGGCGCGGACCTCGTCGGGCATGACGTTGAGGCGGTGGGCGATGCTGACGAGGTCGTCAGTTAATTCGACCACGCGGCGCCCCTTCCCAAACAGCCCACATACCGGCCCCGCGAATGGGAACAGGAAGAAACACGATGAGCGTCTGCAAACACTGTGGATTTGTCGGTGGCTGGCACTACCCATGGTGCATCCACCCGAATCCACGCGAGCCGCTAACTACCCGTATCGAGTACTTCGGCCGCCTCCAAGTCCACCAACCCGTAAAGCCATGGAAAACACCATGAGCATTAGCGGCGGAAGTGGTTCCGTACGTCCTCGGCTTGCCCGGCGGTCGGATGCCAGCGGGTTTCGTCCGGCGGCAGCTTGCCATACTGACTCCGCAAATACTCCCGGATCCGCTTCTGATCCACGCCGAGCTCACGAGCCAAGTCTGCAGGGGTCACCTGGTCTTCATCGTCCATGGGGCGACAGTATCCAAACCCATGGTCATTGGAAATAGACACCTACGGCGAAGGAGCCCCAATGTGTGAAGCCGAAGAAGCACTCCAGAAACTCGCATTCGAACTGGAACTCCAATGGGGCGCCGGACGCATCGACTTCGGCAAACTCAAGAGCCTTGCCACCAGCGCCACCTGCACCCACAAGGAGTCCCCCTGGGGACCTCCTGTTGATACCCTTAGGCCAGTATTGCGCCCGACGCTGGGAGTATGATGCGCGAGATATACGAAGCACTGATGCCGCTTCCCGAGGGCAATTTTGAGTTTGAGTTCGGGCGAGCAGTGATAGTGCTGGATACCAATGTCATGCTGGACATGTACCGGTTCTCTCGGCCAACTTCCCAGAGGTTCCTGGAATTATTGGAACACGTCGTGGACCGCCTTTGGCTTCCCTACCAAGTCGGCCTCGAATTCTTGCGACGCCGAGCCTCAGTCCGAGATGACTTGACCGCAAATCACGGCGCAAGAATTGACGAACTCTCTAAACTCGTCAACAAATTTGAATCTGCCGAGAAAAAGTCCCATGTCGGGCACGACAAGGCGGAAGCGGAATTCATTGCTGCAACAAAAAAATATCTGCAGTTCCTTACAAAGGAACGAGATGATGTCAGAGCTTGGGCGAAGTCCCAGCACGAAGATCAGGTGCTGAGCGCCTTCCAGGATTATTACCGAGATCGAACAGGATCACGGCCGACAGCTGAATGGCTGAGCCAGCGCACGGCTGAAGGTGAGAAGCGGTACAAGTCAAAGACGCCTCCCGGCTACGAGGACTCGGCCAAAGAGTCCAATCAATACGGTGATTACTTCTTGTGGAGGCAGTGCATCGAGCACTGCGGCGCCGAGCAGCGACCGCTTTTATTTGTGACTGGAGATGTAAAACAGGACTGGTGGCAAACAGGTCGAGATAAAAAGCGGCTGGGGCCCCGGTTGGAACTCGTCGAAGAGTTCTTCGACGAAACAGGACAGCACCTGTTCATGCTGGACACGTCCCAGTTCTTTGAAAGGCTGAGGACCACGGTAGAAGCCTCAGTCACGGAGGACCTTGAAGCATCAGATGCCGCACAGACGGAAATTGATGCCGCCCAGGCCCAGAGAGAGCTCCGGGCGCGTCCGCACCAAAACCACTCATTTGACATGGTGTGGCGCAGCTATTTAGCGGCCGAGGAATTTAGAAAAGCGGACGAAGATGCTAATAAGTGGGCCAGCCACATACTGTTTGACCGTCCACGGCCCCGCGACTCTCGTTTCGTCGACGCCCTCGTGAAGTTGTGGGCGGTTAATCCACAAGCGTTCGAGCATGCGGTCCCAGATCGCAGCGACCGTGAGGAGCCAAACGATGCAGACTCCCCCGAGGATGTCGCGGCAATCGAAGATCCAACTGATGACGGCGATGAGTAACGTATGCGGCGCTAAAAAGCGTGATGGGAACCCCTGTGGTGCCCCGCCTATAAAAGGCGCAGGAGGTGCGTCCGTCATGGCGGAAAAGCGCCACAGGTCAAGGCGGCAGCAGAACGGCGGCTGGCTACCGCTGCAGCGCAAAGGCAGATGGAGTCCGCGATCAGGACCCTCGGCCTGCCCGTGGACGTCGACCCGGGCAAAGCGTTGCTGGACGAGATCCACTGGACCGCGGGGCACGTCGCCTGGCTACGGGAGAAAGTCCAGGAGCTACAGTCCGAGGACCTGGTGTGGGGCAAGGAGAAGCACGAGGACGGCGTCGGACCCCAAGGCCTCGTCGACGTCACCACCGAGAAAGCCGGACCCTCCGTCTGGTACGAGCTCTACCTCAAGGAACGCGACCACCTAGCCAAGGTCTGCGCCCTGGCACTGCGCGCCGGCATCGAAGAACGCAAGGTCAAACTCGCCGAATCCCAAGGCGCCCTCGTCGCCGACGTCATCCGCCGCATCCTCAACGCCGTCGCCCTCACCCCAGAACAACAGATACTTGTCCCCGAGGTCGTCCCTAGGGAGCTTCGGGCTCTTGCGTCTGGGATGTAGGTGGGCCAGGGTCGTCCGAGGCAGGTCCGGGTACTCCTGAGACCTGCAGGTTAGCGCTATCCACTGCCGAGCTTTCCGCCTCGGTCAACAACGGCGTCGCACTTTTCCACACCGAGTCATATTGATCGGCAATTAGCTTGGACGTGGATGGTTCGAACGTTGTAGCCAGCTAAAGTTCCCCTACTGGAAAAGCCCCGCCCTCTCTGGAGGGCGGGGCTTTTTTCTCGTGTCAGTCCACCTAACGCTGCGGCGGTTCCGGCACGGGGCCGTATGCGTTTGCCAAAAACTGTTCGTTGAACTCATCCACCCAAACTCTTCCGAGCTAGGGCCGTCTGCTGACTCATATTTGATGGTCAGCAGTGAGCCCTTCTCCGAGGCCCTAGCCCTCTGCATAGTCATGGACGTGATGATCCGCGGCAGGTCGCTGCCCATGCGAAGGAACAACGAGGCGCCGGGCATCTCATCGCCAAGGCCCAGCATGTCTCCCACTTGCCCATCGAATATCCAGCGGTCTCCCGCCTCGATGGCCGCAGCGTGCTGGGCACATACGGGCAGCGCCCCAGGCTGGTACTCGGGATATGGATTGAAGGAAGTGGTGGCTGTCGTGGCGCAGCGCAATACGGAACATGTTGTCATGGCACCCGACTCTACCTAGGTGGGGCGCTTTCGGTGGTTAGGTGGATTAGCCGCTGGCGTCAGGGTACGTCTAAGAACAGCGGGTGCCCGATTTGAGGGCTCGCTGGCGACCGGGGCTAGGCGCACTTTGAGCAGACAGGGCTCGTCTCAGTGCCGGTTCCAAATGGTCATCGTATGAATCTGCACTGATGCAAGGCCGAACCTGCAAAAATGCATGTTGCCGCCGCTCTTACTTGCCAGTAATTTTGTCGAGGCGGTTCGGCGCTTTCCCCCAAGGATCCGAGCCGCCGCATCGTTGGCCCCGTACCCCATCCCCCGATGGTGCGGGGCCTTCTTGGTGGTTAAGTGGGGCTATGGGACTCTTCGATAAGCCAGCGCGCTTCACCATTGACGGTACGGAGTACGAGCACGCGGATCCGCAACCTGATGTGCAGGTCGGCCATGTCTCCCGGTTCGAGCACCGCACCGAGCTGCAAGTCATCGCCCAGGTTCCCCTGGCGGCCGGTGGGACTGTCGAAGTGCACTGCTACGCGACTACGCGACGTTCTAGGACCGGGAATGGGTGAACGTGGTGTGGACTGACGAGAACTTCCAGCACCTTGATTGCTGGGTGCCCGCCGCCAATGTGAGGCGCCCCTCTGAGGGTGAATGGCATGGCCGGTACGTGCAGTTCTGAAGCCAAGGATTTCATGGGGAATTTATGGGCAAAACAGTCGACCATAAGCCGATTAAACCGTGTCAAACCGCGACAAGCGGTGGTTGCAAAAATGCCTAAGAATCAGGCCAAATCCCCGTCTGCATGAGGATCTTGGCCTGTTGAGTGGATGGGACAGCCGATACGCCGGGTTCTGTTCTCCCCTGCCGTTGCCGGCGAGGGAGCGACGGCCATCCATCTACGAGTACCGTTGCCGGCACCCTCCAGCGGCCTACCCGGACACTCGGGCGGGCAGCCCTCGAACGTGTCCTGTCTGGCCTTGCTCCGGGTGGGGTTTACCTAGCCTTCCCGGTCACCCGGGAAGCTGGTGGTCTCTTACACCACCGTTTCACCCTTACCTGCCCTCCCCGGCCGGGGCCGGAAATGCAGGCGGTCTGTTTTCTGTGGCACTGGCCTGCGGGTTACCCCGAGTGGGCGTTACCCACCACCCTGCCCTGCGGAGCCCGGACGTTCCTCGAGCCACTTGCGTGGCGCGCGGCCGTCTGGCTGTCCCATCCGGCTCCCAGTCTACCGGCGCCACCGGCCGCTTTTGTCGCCGGTAGGATCGGACGGTGCTGATTCTGCTTCCCCCTTCCGAAGGCAAGACGCCGGCGCTCCGCGGTCCCGCCGTCGACTGGACCGCCCTGGGCTTCCCGGAGCTCAACCCGTACCGCGCGAAGGTCCTCGAGGCGCTTGGTACGGTCAGCGCCCACCAGGACGCCCTCGCCCTGCTGGGCGTAGGGGCATCGCTGCGGGACGACGTCGAGCGCAATACCCGGCTGCACGCCGAGCCGGCGGCCCCTGCCCACAGCATCTACTCGGGTGTCCTGTACGACGCCCTGGGGTACCGGAGCCTGACGCCGGTGCAGCGCCGCAAGGCCGATGAGTCCGTCCTGGTGATCTCGGCGTTGTGGGGAGCCCTCCGCTTTGGCGACAGCGTTCCCGCCTACCGGTTGTCAATGGGCACTTCCCTGCCCGACGTCGGGCGGCTGGCTCCGTTTTGGAAGGAACAGCTTGGGGATACCCTCAGCGCCGCAGCGCAGGGGCACTTGCTGGTGGACTGCCGGTCCAGCACCTATGCGGCAGCGTGGGCTCCGCCGGCGCAGCAGACCGTCACGGTCAACGTCTTCACCGAAAGTGGAGGAGTCCGGAAGGTGGTGAGCCACTTCGCCAAGCACACCCGCGGCGAACTGGCGCGGCACCTGCTGGTGCGCCGTGGAAAGGCCCCCGGGGCGCCGTCGGACCTTCTGAAGGCTGCCCGCGAAAAGTGGGAGGCGGAGCTGGTGCCCGGCACCGCACGCAAACCGCACGCCTTGAACATCATCCTGCCGGGCTGACCGTCCGGCCGGTTGCCTTGCAGTCCGGTCAGGACCACTCGTCCGAACGGACCAGGATGGCGCCGGAGTCCGGGCAGAACACGATGTCGTCGGCAGCGGCTGCCTTGATCTCGGCGAGGTCGCCCGGGCTGAGCTTCATGCCCGAGGCTTCCGAGGTGCCGTGGAAGAGCCGCGCGGCGCCCACCCCGCGCTTCGCGAGCGTTTTTTCGTAAATTGCCAGCAGGCCTGCGTCCAGGCCTTGGGCAAAAACGCCCCGTTGGGTACGAAGCCCTGCCGCTTCTGTTTCCACGTCCGCCAGGGCCGCATCGAGCTCGGCCTTGATGGTTCCAAAGGACCCCTGGATGTCGTCGACAATCTGCTGCTGGGCCGCCTGCCGTTCCCGCAGCGAGTCCAGCCGCTCCATGACTTCCAGTTCCACGTCTTCAAGGTCGGAGCGCCGCTTGTTCAGCGACGCAATGTCCTTTTGCAGTGCCATCAGGTCCTTGGACAGGCCGGTGCCGCTGTTGAGCCGCGCTTCGTCACGCTGGATCCGGGAGGCAACCTGTTCGACGTCGGCCTCGGCCCGCTTCAGCGCAGCCTCGGCGTCGTGCACGGCCACCTTGGCCGCGCCCAGTTCACCGTTGGCGACGGACAGGGCGGCCTCGAGGTCCTTGATGCGGGGATCGTTTTCGAGCGTGCGGCGGCGGTTGGTGAGGCCTTTCAACCTGGCGTCAAGGCCCTGCAGTTCGAGCAACTTCAACTGTTCCGCCGGTGCTGCCTTGGCCACGTTTACCTCCGCTGGATCCTTCCGGCCTGGGCCGGGCACCGAACAGGCGCTTCCTAGACTCTAGCCGGGAGTGAGGATGAAGTCCCACGGATCGCTGTTGGTGGTGCTGACCAGGATCTCCACGTCATGGCCCTGGTCGGCCAGGACGTTGCCCAGAGCCGCGGCCGCGGCTGGCAGCCAGAGCCATTCGCTCGCAAAGTGCGACACGTCCACCAGGTACGGCCGTCCGTTGACGGCGGCCTCCCGCGCTTCCGACGCCGGGTGGTGGCGGAGGTCAGCGGTGACGTAGACGTCGGCGTTGCTGGCACGCACTTCGTTGAACAGCGAATCCCCCGCACCACCGCAGACCGCGATGCGCCGCACCAGCCCGTCCTTGTCCCCGGAGACACGCACGCCCCCGGCCACGGACGGAAGGATTCCGAAGACCCGGGCCGCGAAGTCACCCAGGCTCATGGCATCCGCGAGGTCCCCCACCCGCCCAATGCCCTCCTCCGGCAGCCCGTTGGCCGCCACGGTCAGGGGGGCGACATCCTGGAGTCCCAGGGCGTCGGCCAGGACATCGGAGACACCTCCTACGGCGGAGTCGCCGTTGGTGTGCACGGTCAGCAGTGCCGTCCCCGACTCGATAAGCCGGTGGACCGCCCTGCCCTTTGCCGACGTGGCTGCCACGGACGTGACGCCCTTCAGCAGCAGCGGGTGGTGGGTGATGAGCAGCTCCGCTCCCCACTCAACCGCTTCCTCAATGACTTCCAGGGTGGGATCGACCGCGAACATCACCTTCGTGACCGGTGCCGAGGGATGGCCCGCCACGAGCCCCACCTCGTCCCAGTTCTCCGCCAGGGATTCAGGCCACAGCTCCTCAACCGCAAGCAGCAGTTCGGCCAATGTGGGGGCGTCCGCGGAACCGGCCGCGGCCGGCGTGCCGGAAGAGGCGTCGCCGTCGTGATCTGCCTGGCCGCTAACGTCGGTGTCCACAGGTTCCATAGTCTTAGTTTTACCCCATTGGCCCCGCGCCGCCGCAGTTTGCGGCACTGGGCCGGGGTGCCGGGGAATCTTCCGGCACCGTCAACCATTGAAGAGGTCATGAAAACTTTTGTTTTGGGCGGAGGGTGCTTCTGGTGCCTGGACGCCGTCTACCAGAGGACCAAGGGCGTCACCTCAGTGGTGTCCGGCTACACCGGCGGCCACGATCCGCAGCCGGATTACTACTCGGTCTGCAGTGGAACCACCGGCCACGCCGAAGTTGTGGCCGTGACCTTCGATGAGGACATCATCCCCGCGGAGGTGGTCCTGGACATGTTCTTCGCCCTGCATGATCCCACCACGCTGAACCGCCAGGGATACGACGTCGGCACCCAGTACCGCTCCTCGATGTTCTACGAGACCACAGAGGAGAAGATCCTCTTCGAAGAGGCGATCGACCGCAACCAGGCATTATGGGCGCACCCCATCGTCACCGAGGTCAGCCGGCTCCCGCGGTTCCATGTGGCGGAGGAATTCCACCAGAATTACTACGCCAAGCACCCGGAGCAGGGGTACTGCCAGGTGATCATCAACCCTAAGCTGGCCAAGGCCCGGAAATATTACTCTGCATGGCTTAACGCTTAGCCCACCGTTACGCGGCCTCGTTAGGCTGACCTCAGTATCCACCCCTTAGAGATAGGCGTATGTACATGGCACGGATCTATGACGATGTAACGCAGCTGGTCGGCGGGACCCCGCTGGTTCGGTTGAACCGGCTCAGCGAGGGACTGGACGCCACCGTTGCCGTGAAGCTGGAGTTCTACAACCCGGCCAACAGCGTCAAGGACCGCATCGGTGTGGCCATCATCGACGCCGCGGAAAAGTCCGGTGCCCTGAAGCCCGGCGGCACCATCGTCGAAGGCACTTCCGGCAACACGGGCATCGCCCTGGCCATGGTGGGTGCTGCCCGCGGGTACAAGGTCATCCTCACCATGCCGGAGACCATGTCCACGGAGCGCCGGGTCATGCTGCGCGCATTCGGCGCCGAAATTGTGCTGACCCCCGGTTCAGAGGGCATGCGCGGCGCCGTGGAAAAGGCCCAGGAAATCGTGGCCAACACCGAGAACTCCATCTGGGCACAGCAGTTCGCCAACGAGGCCAACCCCGAGGTGCACCGCAGGACCACCGCCGAGGAAGTCTGGGCCGACACTGACGGCGCGGTAGACATCTTCGTGGCGGGCATCGGCACCGGTGGAACCATCACCGGCGTCGGACAGGTCCTGAAGGAGCGCAAGCCCGGCGTCCAGATCGTGGCTGTGGAACCCAAGGACTCCCCCATCCTGAACGGCGGCGCTCCCGGCCCGCACAAGATCCAGGGCCTGGGCGCCAACTTCATCCCCGAACTGCTCGACACCAACATCTACGACGAGGTCATCGACGCCACCCTTGAGGATTCGGTCCGGGTAGCCCGCGAATTGGGCATCAAGGAAGGCATCCTCGGCGGCATCTCCTCGGGCGCGATTGTCTGGGCCGCCCTGGAGCTGGCCAAGCGGCCGGAAAACGCAGGCAAGCTGATTGTTGCCGTAGTGTGCGACTTCGGTGAGCGTTACATTTCCACCGTGCTCTATGACGACATCCGCGGCTGATCAGTCCGCTGTCCGCCCGTTTCCTGTAGAAAGAACTTTGTGGGCTTTTTCGCAAGACTGAAGGAAGACCTCGACGCCGCCCGGTCCCACGACCCGGCGGCTCGAGGTTCTTTTGAGAACTTTTTCGCCTATTCCGGCCTCCATGCCATCTGGATCCACCGGCTGACGCACCGCATGTGGCAGAACCCGTCGCTTCGCTTCCCGGCGCGCCTGCTGTCCCAGCTGGGCCGGTCCTGGACCGGTATCGAGATCCATCCGGGTGCCACGATCGGCCGCCGCTTCTTCATTGACCATGGCATGGGTGTGGTGATCGGCGAGACGGCAGAGATCGGCGAGGACGTGATGATCTACCACGGTGTGACCCTGGGCGGACGTTCCCTGGCCCGGATCAAGCGGCATCCCACCATCGGCGACCGCGTGACCATCGGCGCCGGTGCCAAGATCCTGGGGCCAATCACCATTGGACGGGACAGCGCCGTGGGCGCCAACGCGGTGGTGGTCAAGGACGCGCCGCCGGAGTCGATCATCACCGGAGTTCCCGCCAAATGGCGGCACCGGGATGCGCAGCGGGAAACCAAGCCCGCCGTTGACCCGGCCGAATACGACATCGAGTACCGGATCTAGCGGACGCAATTCGGGCGGGGCCTGGTGCGTTGCTAACCGGGGAAACGCCTGTAGATGGCCCACAGAACGGTATCGAAGGCACGGTCCGGGAGCAGCCGGCGCAGCAGCAGGATGGCCCGCGCGCCCTTGCCCACCGGATACCGGGTCCTGGGCCGCGGCGACGTGGCTGCATGGACAATCGCCTCCGCGATAACTTCCGGATGCGAGGACATTGCCGAACCGTCGGTGGAGGCCAGCGCGGCTGCCACGACCTTGGCCTGCGCTGCATATGGTCCCGAGCCCGAATTGGCCAGCAGGCCTTCGGCGGAGATGGTGCCCCATTCGGACTGGGTACCGCCCGGCTCGATAATGGATACGTCGATTCCGTGTGGCTTGAGCTCCACCCGGAGCGAATCGCTAAGGCCCTCCACAGCGAACTTCGTGGCGTGGTACCAGGCACCCAGCGGCTCGTACATCTTTCCGCCGATCGATGAAATATTGATGATCCGGCCCCTCCCGGCGGCACGCATGGCCGGCAGCACGAGCTGCGTCATCCGGGCCAGCCCGAAAAGGTTGACCTCGAACTGCCGCCGGCCTTCAGCCAACTCCACTTCCTCCAGCGACCCGTAGGACCCGTACCCGGCGTTGTTGACCAGGATGTCGATCCTGCCGTGGGCTGCGAGCACTTCCCCCACGGCCGCACCCATTGACTCCTCGTCTGTCACGTCCAGCGGCAGGATCCGGACGCCGTCAGCCCTGAGCGGCTCCATTTTCTCCACCCGGCGGGCGCCGGCATAGACCGTGAAACCGTGGGCAGCGAGCTTCCTTGCGGCTTCAAAGCCGATTCCCGTGGACGCGCCGGTGACAAAAACGATGGGCTGGCTCATGGGCGGGACTCCTTGGGACGGGACGGGCAGGCAGCGCGGATCGACGGACGGTCCGGCCGGAAACACCAGCGGGCGGCGCCCCCAGAGTATCTAGTCGCGCCGGCCGCCAGGCTGGAAATGGTGCTGCCTAGTGCGTGTCCACCGCTTCAACCTCGGACTTGTCCTCGCCCCAGAGGGTGTGGAAGGTCCCTTCGGTGTCGACGCGGCCGTACGTGTGGGCGCCGAACAGGTCGCGCTGGCCCTGGATCAGGGCGGCGGCCACGCGCTTGCGGCGCAGTCCGTCGTAGTACGCCAGCGAGGACGAGAACACCGGTACCGGGATGCCGAGCTGTACGGCGGTGGCAACAACGCGGCGCCAGGCGGGCAGGGCGTCTGCGACGGCCTTGGTGAACGCCGGGGCGAAAAGCAGGTTGGCCGGCTTTTCGTCGGCGGCGTAGGCCTTGGTGATGTCCTTGAGGAGCTCGGCGCGGATGATGCAGCCTGCCCGCCACAGGGACGCGATTTCGTCAAGCTTCAGGTCCCAGCCGTATTCCTTGGCTGCGGAGGTGAGCATGTCCAGTCCCTGGGCATAGGAGACCAGCTTGGAGGCGTAGAGCGCCTGGCGGACGTCCTCGACAAACGTCTCGGGGACCTCCACGGTGGCTTCGTTGCCGGCCAGCAGTTCCTGGCCCAGCTTGCGCTGTGCGGCCTGGGAGGAGAGTGCGCGGGCAAAAACGGACTCGGCGATGCCCGAGACCGGTGAACCCAGCTCCAGGGCAGAGATGACCGTCCAGCGGCCAGTGCCCTTCTGGCCGGCAGCGTCAACGACGACGTCGACGAACGGCTTGCCGGTCTTGGCGTCAACGTGGCCCAGGACCTCGGCGGAGATCTCGATCAGGAACGACGAAAGATCACCCTTGTTCCACTCGGAGAAGATCTTTGCCTGCTCGGCCGGCTCGATGCCTGCACCGGAGCGGAGCAGGTCGAAGGCCTCGCCGATGACCTGCATGTCGGCGTATTCGATGCCGTTGTGGACCATCTTGACGAAGTGGCCCGCACCGTCGGTGCCGATCCAGGCACAGCAGGGCTCGCCGTCGACCTTTGCGGAGATTTTTTCCAGCAGCGGGCCCAGTGCCTTGTAGGACTCCTTGGAACCGCCGGGCATGATGGAGGGGCCGTTCAGGGCACCCTCCTCGCCGCCGGACACTCCGACGCCCACGAAGTGCAGGTCCTTCTTGGCCAGGGCCGCTTCCCGGCGGCGGGTGTCCTCGTAGTGGGAGTTGCCGGCGTCAATGATGATGTCGCCCGGCTCCAGCAGCGGCTCCAGCTGCTCGATTACTGAATCGACCGGCTTGCCGGCCTTGACCATGATGAGCACCCGGCGCGGCTTCTCCAGGGAATCGACCAGTTCCTGCAGGGTTTCGGTCCGGATGAAGTCACCTTCCGAGCCGTGTTTTTCCAGCAGCGCATCCGTCTTCTCCACGGACCTGTTGTGCAGGGCAACGGTGAATCCGTTGCGTGCCAGGTTGCGTGCCAGGTTGGCGCCCATGACGGCGAGGCCGGTGACACCGATGTGTGCAGACATCAATAACTCCAATTCATTGTTCGCCTCGGCTGCCGGCTTCCGCAGGCGGAAGTCACCGGGGCAGATCAGGGGGTCGGAATAAAGCATATATATTCTCGTGGTGGCGCGAAAGTGGCGGCCACGAACTGGGACCGATTATGTCGGCGCCCGTCCGGTACGCTGCCGGCCACATGGTTGCCAACAACTAGGCTTACAGCATGACCAGCAGCCTCCACCACCGTGCCATCGAGAACCTGGGCACCCGGATCGTCACGGGGGAACTCCCCGCAGGCCATGTCATGCTCGCGGAGCAGCTGGAGGATGAACTGAAGGTGTCCCGGTCCGTGATCCGGGAAGCGGTGCGGGTCCTGCAGTCCCTGGGCCTGGTGGAGACCACCAAGCGGGTGGGGATCCGGGTGATGCCGGCCAGCCACTGGAATCCCTTCGATCCGCAGGTCATCCGGTGGCGCCTGGCCAGCGATGCACGCGGCGCCCAGCTGCGCTCACTGGCTGAGCTGCGCGCGGCCGTGGAGCCTGCCGCTGCCGAGTTGGCAGCGCAGAATGCTCCGGCGGCCCTGCGGATGGAACTCGTGGACGTTGCCCGTGCCATGCGCGAAGCCGGCAACAACGGCGAGGTGGCGCGGTTCCTGGAGCTGGACATCCGCTTCCATTCACTGCTGCTCTCAGGCTCCGGTAACGAGATGTTCGCCAACCTCATGGGCCAGGTGGCAGAAACCCTGACAGGCCGTACGGTGCACGGCCTGATGCCCGACCACCCGCACCAGGCTGCCCTGCAATGGCATGAGGATGTGGCGGAGGCGATCGCCCGGGGTGACGCCGCATCAGCACGTGATGCGTCGGACCGGATCATGCGGCGCACGATGTCCCAGATGGCCGATACCTGGACCGAACAGCCACGGGTATTTATCCCCGTCCGGCAGTAAGCACGGCCCGGCAGCCGGGGACCCCCGGAAATATGACGAGGCGTGACTTTTTGTTTCCGGAAGTTCACGGTATATTCATCGCAGGCCCTCCACCGCGGCATCCCCCAATAGTCGCGGTGGAGGGTTTTCCAATGCCCGGGGGACGTAGCCCGGCCTCCTAGGCTGCCCCCGCCACCGGCTCCCTTAATCTCCAACCACCGCCCAGCCCGTCCCGCTGGAGATACATGGTGGTAAGTGCCGACCTGTCATTGTGCCCCAGCCTCACCTGGACCTGCAGGACTTCGACGTCGACGCCGCCGGCGCCTTTTGGCATCCTCCGGGTGGTTTCCCACCAGTTGATCCGCTCGAACCACCTCGTCGGCTCGGCGCCGACTGCCCATTCCCTCCCCCGGCTCAGCACCGCAGTGGGCATCCCTTCGCTGTCCGTATGCACTATGACGTGTTCCATGCCTGCAAGCTACGGCAAGGCACCGACAATCACGCCCGGCAGGAGGGATCAACAAAAAACCCCGCCGCCTCCGCCATCAGGCGGGGCAACGGGGTTTCCTTGGTGGGTCCTACCGGGATCGAACCGATGACATCCACGGTGTAAACGTGGCGCTCTACCAGCTGAGCTAAAGACCCGAATTGCGCTGTTTCCGGCCGTTCCGCCGTAACCAACGAACATAGACTCTACCCGACCGGGCACCGGAAACGCGAATCCGTGGAAGAAAGGGACGGCCTACAGTGGCGGTAGTTCCGCGGCGAGGTAATCCAGCGCCTGGCTGACCCCGGCTTCAAGCTTGATGGTTGCCTTGTCATCGCCGCGGGTGGCGCCCCGGTTGATGATGACCACGGGCTTGGATTCCTTGGCAGCGTGCCTGACGAACCGCAGGCCGCTCATGACTGTCAGCGACGAGCCGGCCACCAGCAAGGCTGCGGCCTCGTCCACCATTGCGTAGGAGCGCTCCACCCGGTCCTTGGGCACGTTTTCCCCAAAGTAGACGAAGTCCGGCTTCAGGGTGCCACCGCAGGCAGGACAGACTGCCACCACAAAGCTTTTGATCAGGGCCTGGTCCTCTACGGTGGCGTCAGCGTCCGGTGCCATTTCCACCAGGCCGCCCGCCGCTGCCCGTTCCAGGAAGCCGGGGTTCAGTTCCTCGAAAACACCAGCCAGCAAGCGCCGGGAGTAAGTGCGCCCGCAGTCCAGGCAGACCACCTGGTCATACCTGCCGTGGAGGTCCACGACGTTGGAACTGCCGGCGTCCTGGTGCAGCCGGTCGACGTTCTGGGTGATGAGGCCGGTGAGGTAGCCGCGCCGTTCCAGCTCAGCGGCGGAGTAGTGCCCTTGGTTCGGGTCCGCGTGCCGCATGTGGGACCAGCCGATGTGGTTCCGGGCCCAGTACCGTTGCCGGTTGGCTGCGTCCCGGACGAACTCCTGGTAGGTCATGGGCGAACGCGGTGGCGAATCCGGGCCGCGGTAATCCGGTATGCCGGAATCGGTGCTCAGTCCGGCACCCGTCAGCAGGGCGAAGGGGGCGCCCGCGAGGAGGTCGCGGATGCGGGCCAGGACATCGAGGTCATTTCCCGACGGCGGGGCAGGGGCCACCGGCGGCATGCTGGCGAACCCGGTAAGGCCTGTCCCCCGCCGCTGCCCGGCCATGGCTTCCTAGTCCCGCTTAAGGTCCGCGAGGGCGGAGCGGTATTCGCTGAAGTCCCGGGCCTGTCCGCGGGGGTTCACCACGCTGTAGCGGATCCTGCCGTCGCCGTCGATGATGAACGTGGCCCTCTTTGCCATGCCGCTGCCGGCGTCGAACACACCGTACGCGCTGGCGACAGCCCCATGCGGCCAGAAATCGGCCAGGAGATCGAAGCTGTAGCCCTCCTGCGCCGCGTAGGCGCGGAGGCTGAACTTGCTGTCCACGGACACGCCCAGGACAACAGTGTCCGAATCCTCGAACATGCCCAGGTTGTCCCGAATTTCGCATAGCTCGCCGGTGCAGATACCGGAGAAGGCAAAGGGGTAGAAGACCACAGCAACGTTCCGGCCGCGGAAGGAGGACAGTTTCACCGGCTCACCGTATTGGTTGGCCAGCTCGAAATCGGGAGCTTCGGCGCCCAGCGAGGGTATGGCTGCGGCGACGGGCTGGACCGCTGCCGTCACTTGTTCTTCCTGCTGACCAGGCGGACAGCGCTCCAGTCCTTTGAGACTCCGGCGGAGGTGGTGACGTGCAGGCCGGCGGTGGGGGCAGCTTCCTGGATTTCCGCAGGCGAAACGTAGCCGTCCCGGCCGGACTTGGGAGTGAGGACCCAGACAACGCCGTTTTCGCTGAGCGTTGTGAGGGAATCCATCAGGCTGTCCACCAGGTCCCCGTCGCCGTCACGCCACCAGAGGATGACGGCGTCCGCCACCTCATGGTCGTCCTCGTCGAGCATTTCGGAACCGGTGAGGTCCTCAATATCGTCACGCAAGTCGAAATCGACGTCGTCGTCGTAACCGAACTCCTGAATCAGATCCCCGTTCTTGAAACCCAATTTTTCCGCCACATTTACCGAAGTGGCGGCGTCGGCCTCGCTCACGTGTTCCTCCAATACCTCATATATGCGGTGCGCATAGTGATTTCCATTACTCCCAAGCCAACACCCTTTGTGCCTGCGCTTCAAGCTGCCGCCCCCTGGACTGCGCATATTCTGCGTCACATCCGGCCGCGGCATCCCCGTCGCAGGGGCTTTTCGTCACACAACCAGTATGACGAACGAAATACAACTGCAGCACCGGGCCGCGGCTACGCATCGTGTTCCGGTCAGGGCTAGAGTGGCTGGTGACAACTATGCCTGCGGGACGACTACCTTGTGACTCCGTGCAGACATAGGAGCGCTAGGAAGCTGCCCGGCACACATGCCCGGGCTGTTGTAACCGATACGTCGCACACGGCGTATGTACGCCGGGCAGTCATCCTGCCTGGCCTGAGTGCGCCGATTCATGCGCGCAAAGAGAGGTTGGACGTGGCTGCAGGAGAAGATACCTCCCATATCCTCAGCGGGTTGACTAACCAGCTGCCTGATCGTGATCCGGAAGAGACTGCCGAGTGGGTTGAGTCCCTGGACGCGTTGATCAGGGAACAGGGTACCGAGCGTGCCCAATACATCATGCGGAGCCTGCTGCAGCGTGCGGGCGCGCAGAGCGTGGGGGTGCCGATGGTGACCACCACCGATTACGTGAACACCATCCCGGTGGACCAGGAAGCGGCGTTCCCGGGCAACGAGGAGTTCGAGCGCCGCTACCGGGCGTACATGCGGTGGAACGCCGCGGTCATGGTGCACCGGGCGCAGCGGCCCGATATCGGGGTCGGCGGGCACATCTCCACCTACGCCGGGGCCGCGACCCTGTACGAGGTCGGGTTCAACCACTTCTTCCGCGGCAAGGACCACCCCGGCGGCGGGGACCAGGTCTTCTTCCAGGGCCACGCTTCCCCCGGCATGTACGCCCGGGCGTTCATGGAAGGCCGCCTCTCCGAGGAGGACCTGGACGGGTTCCGGCAGGAAAAGTCCCGCGAGGGCCACGCCCTCTCCTCCTACCCGCACCCGCGCCTGATGCCGCACTTCTGGGAATTCCCCACCGTGTCCATGGGCATCGGGCCGATGAACGCGATCTACCAGGCACAGAACAACCGCTACCTGCACAACCGGGGCCTGAAGGACACCTCGGACCAGCAGGTCTGGGCGTTCCTGGGCGACGGTGAAATGGACGAGCCCGAGTCCCGGGGCCTGCTCCAGCTCGCAGCGAACGAGAACCTGGACAACCTGAACTTCGTGATCAACTGCAACCTCCAGCGCCTGGACGGCCCGGTCCGCGGCAACGGCAAGATCATGCAGGAACTCGAAGCGTTCTTCCGCGGCGCGGGCTGGAACGTGATCAAGGTCGTCTGGGGCCGGGAATGGGACGACCTGCTCACCCGCGACACCGACGGGTCGCTTGTGAAGATCATGAACGAAACCGTCGACGGGGACTACCAGACCTACAAGGCCGAGTCAGGCGGGTTCGTCCGCGAACACTTCTTCGGCAAAACCCCGCAGACCAAGGACCTCGTCGCGGACCTCACCGACGACCAGATCTGGAACCTCAAACGCGGCGGCCACGACTACCGCAAGGTCTACGCCGCCTACAAAGCCGCCACCGAATTCAAGGGCAAACCCACCGTCATCCTCGCTCACACCGTCAAGGGCTACGGCCTCGGACCGCACTTCGAGGGCCGCAACGCGACCCACCAAATGAAGAAGCTCACCCTCGATGACCTGAAGAAGTTCCGCGACCACCTGCGGATCCCGGTCACCGACGAGCAGCTGGAGAAGGACTCCTACCGGCCGCCGTACTACCACCCCGGTAACGACACCCCAGAAATCAAGTACATGATGGAGCGCCGGGCGGCCCTGGGCGGATCCGTCCCGGAGCGCCGCGACACCCACGCCGAGATCGTGCTGCCGGAGGCCAAGTCCTACGAGGTGGCCAAGCGCGGCTCGGGCAAGCAGATGGCCGCAACCACCATGGCGTTCGTCAGGCTCCTGAAAGACCTGATGCGGGATAAGAACTTCGGCAAGCACATCGCCCCGATCATCCCGGACGAAGCCCGCACGTTTGGCATGGATGCGTTCTTCCCGACTGCGAAGATCTACAACCCCAAGGGGCAGAACTACCTGTCGGTGGACCGGGACCTGGTCCTGGCCTACAAGGAATCCCCCGCCGGGCAGCTGATCCACCCCGGCATCAACGAAGCCGGCGCCGTGGCAGCCTTCACCGCCGCCGGAACCTCCTACGCCACCCACGGCGTCCCCCTGGTCCCGGTCTACGTGTTCTACTCCATGTTCGGCTTCCAACGCACCGGCGACGCCTTCTGGGCCGCCGGCGACCAAATGACCCGCGGCTTCATCATCGGCGCCACCGCAGGACGGACCACCCTCACCGGCGAAGGCCTCCAGCACGCCGACGGCCACTCCCCCCTCCTGGCCTCCACCAACCCCGCCGTCCTCACCTACGACCCCGCCTACGGCTACGAAATCGGACACATCGTCCGCTCCGGCCTGGAACGGATGTACGGGCCGGACTCCACGGACAAAAACGTCATGTACTATCTCACCGTGTACAACGAACCCATCATCCAGCCCGCAGAACCCGAGAACCTCGACGTCGAAGGCGTCATCAAGGGCATCTACCTCCTCGCCCCGGCCAAGATCGACGGTCCCCGCACCCAGATCCTCGCCTCCGGCGTCTCCGTGCCCTGGGCCATCGAAGCCCAGCGCGTCCTCGCCGATGACTGGAACGTCTCCGCCGACGTCTGGTCCGTGACCTCCTGGAACGAACTGCGCCGCGACGGCCTCGCCGCCGAAGAAGAAGCCTTCCTCAACCCCGGCCAACCCGCCCGCGTCCCCTTCGTCACCCAGCAACTCGAAGGCGCCACCGGCCCCATCGTCGCCGTCTCGGACTACATGAAAGCGGTCCCCGACCAGATCCGGCAGTTCGTCCCCAACGAATACGCCACCCTCGGCGCCGACGGCTTCGGCTTCTCAGACACCCGCGCAGCAGCCCGCCGCTACTTCAAGAACGACACCCACTCCATCGTGGTCCGTGCCCTTGAAATGCTGGCACGCCGCGGCGAGGTGGATGTTGACGCCCCGGTCAAGGCAATCGAGAAGTACAAGCTGCTCAACGTCAATGCCGGCACCACCGGCAACGCCGGAGGCGAAGCCTAGCCTTCCGGCTGGACGGATCCAGCAGTGAACCACGACGGCGGCCCTCACCCCACAAGGTGAGGGCCGCCGTCGTTCTGTCCCGGGCGGACCAGCCGTGGGGCGGCGGGCGCTGTGACGCAGGGCAAGGCGCGTTGTAGCCTTCGCACAAATGGAGCTTGCGCGGCGGTGGCCGTATGCTCAGAGAATGCCAGCACCAGCCAGCCAGTCCTCGAAGCGGAAACCCTCGCCGCCGAAGGTCACGCCGGAGAAGTCCGAAACCCTTAAGCAGCTCCGCGCCAACGTGGGTCAACTGTCCACCACCACCATGCGCAAGCTTGAGCAGTCCCTCCCCTGGTACAGCCGGCTCAGCGCGGACGAGCGTTCCGCTCTCGGCATGGTGGCGCAGAACGGTATCGCCGCCTTTGTCACCTGGTACGAACGGCCCAGCTCACCGTCGTGGATCCTGACCGACGTCTTCGGGACGGCACCTACGGAGCTGACCCGTTCCATCAGCCTGCAGAAGGCGTTGCAGCTGATCAGGATCGTGGTGGAGGTGGTGGAGGACCAGGTGCCCGTCATTGCACCCGAGGCCGACCAGCCGTCCCTGCGGGAGGCCGTGCTGCGCTATTCGCGGGAAGTCGCTTTCGCTGCCGCGGACGTCTACGCGCGGGCCGCAGAGTCCCGCGGCTCGTGGGACACCCGGCTGGAAGCTTTGATTGTGGATGCCATCCTGCGCGGCGAGAACACCGATGCCCTGCGCTCCCGCATTGCGGCGCTGGGCTGGAAGGCACAGGAGCGCTTCACGGTGATGGTGGGTAATTCGCCGTCGGAACCAAGCGCCAGCTATGTCAGCGAACTGCGGCGGATGGCGGGCCGTTACGCCGAGGACGCGCTGGTGGGAATCCAGGGCGACCGGCTGATCCTTATCCTTGGCGGGGTGCAGGACCGCGAAACCGCTTACGTGAAGCTGAGCGACATGTTCGCCCCGGGGCCGGTGGTCTACGGACCCGAGGCCAGTTCACTGCTGGAGGCCAGCGGCTCTGCCCAGTCCGCGTTTGCCGGCCTGACGGCGGCGCGGGCGTGGCCGTCAGCGCCGCGTCCGGTGGCCGCGGACGACCTGCTGCCCGAGCGGGTGATTTCCGGGGATGACGCCGCCCGGCGTTCCCTGGTGAAGAACATCTACCGGCCGCTCCTGGCTGCCTCCAACGGCCTGGTCGAAACGCTGGGAACCTACCTGGAGCTGGGCCATTCACTGGAGGCCACCGCCCGGGAACTCTTCGTCCACGCCAACACAGTGCGCTACCGGTTGAAGCGGGTCTGCGACGTCACCGGGTGGGACCCGTTGCTCCCAAGAGAGGCCTTCGTGCTGCAGGCGGCACTGGTGGTGGGCCGTCTTTCAGCGCCGCCGAAGGCCGCCACGGAGCGCCAGCCGTCCCGGAACCAGGCCTGAGGCATTGTAGACTTCCTACAATCTGACCCCGTGAGCTTGGTGCGGAGAAACACCGCTGGATCACACAGTAATTTGGAAAGCTGGTTACGTGCTTGCAATAGTCTGCCCTGGACAGGGCTCACAGACCCCGGGTTTTCTTGCCCCCTGGCTGGAACTTCCCTCGGTGGCAGGCCAGCTGGCCTCCCTGAGTGACATGGCAGGCATCGACCTGATAGCCCATGGCACCACCTCCGACGAGGAAACCATCAAGGACACTGCCGTGGCGCAGCCCCTGATCGTTGCTGCCGGGCTTGTCGCCGCGGCCTCCCTCTTCGATGTGGAGCTCAATTCCCTTCCTGTCATCCTTGCCGGCCACTCGGTAGGCGAGATCACCGCAGCAGCCCTGGCCGGCGTGCTGACCGAAGCGGAAGCCATGACGTTCGTGCGGGAGCGTGCCAACAGCATGGCGGCAGCGGCAGCCGTCACCCCCACCGGCATGAGCGCTGTGGTGGGCGGTGACCCCGCCGAGGTCCTGGCCGCCATCGAGGCATCCGGGGCTTCCCCTGCCAACGTCAACGGCGCCGGCCAGACGGTGGCGGCGGGCACCTTCGACCAGTTGAAGGCCCTCGCCGAGAACCCACCCGCCAAGGCCCGGGTTATTCCGCTCAAGGTGGCCGGAGCATTCCACACCAGCCACATGTCGCCCGCTGTTGATGCGCTCAAGGCGCTGGCGCCGACGTTGAACCCGGTGGCCCCCAAGGTGCCCCTGCTGTCGAATTACGACGGCGGCGAAGTCACCGACGGTGGCGCCGCCGTCGAAAGCCTGATCGCCCAGGTGTCCCGCCCCGTCCGCTGGGACCTGTGCATGGAAACCATGGTGAAGCGGGGCGTCACCGGCGTGATCGAACTGGCGCCCGCCGGTACCCTGGCAGGCCTTGCCAAGCGCGGCATGCCCGGCGTCAAGACCGTTGCTGTCAAAACCCCCGATGACCTGTCCGCCGCACTGGCGCTCTTCGCAGAACTGGAGGGCAACGCATGAGCGTTCCCACGCTGAAACAGGCTCCCATCCAGGAGCACACCCGCATCCTCGGCCTCGGCGCTTACCGGCCGGACGTCATCGTCACCAACGAGGACGTGTGCCAGTGGATCGATTCCTCCGACGAGTGGATCCGCCAGCGCACCGGGATCGTCACCCGCCACCGCGCTCCTGCCGACGTCAGTGTGATCGATATGGCCGAAGGCGCCGCCCGCGAAGCCATGACGAAGGCAGGCATTGAAGCCTCGGAACTCGGCGCTGTCATTGTCTCCACGGTCACCCACCCGTACGCCACTCCCTCAGCCGCGGCCAGCCTGGCTGACCGCATCGGTGCCACGCCCGCGCCCGCCTTCGATATCTCCGCGGCCTGCGCCGGTTACTGCTACGGCATTGCCCAGGCCGATGCCCTGGTCCGGTCCGGCACCGCCAAGTATGTGCTGGTGGTGGGCGCCGAGAAGCTGTCCGACGTCATCGACAACCGGGAGCGCACCATCTCCTTCCTCCTCGGTGACGGCGCCGGCGCCGTCGTCGTGGGTCCTTCCGACACCCCCGGCATCGCTCCGTCCGTGTGGGGCTCGGACGGCAGCAGGTGGGATGCCATCGGCATGACCCGCTCACTGCTGGACGTCCGCGACCTGGGCCTGGCAGCCCGGCAGTCCGACTCCACGGGCGACCTCGCGCTGCTGGAGGAAGCCCAGGAGCTGTACCCCACCCTCCGCCAGGACGGACAGACGGTGTTCCGGTGGGCAGTGTGGGAAATGGCCAAGGTGGCCCAGCAGGCACTCGATGCCGCCGGCATCCAGGCTGAAGACCTGGTTGCCTTTATCCCGCACCAGGCCAACATGCGCATCATCGACGAGATGGTGAAGAAGCTGAAGCTGCCCGAGACCGTTACAGTGGCACGGGACATTGCCGAGGCCGGCAACACGTCGGCTGCCTCCATCCCGCTGGCAACCCACCGGCTCCTTCAGGAGAACCCCGGACTGAGCGGCGGGCTGGCCCTGCAGATCGGTTTCGGAGCCGGACTGGTCTTCGGCGCACAGGTAATTGTCCTTCCCTAGATACGCCCAAGGGTCGCATCCGCGGCCCGGACCGTTTCCGGCAGCCCCTGCCGGCAATACAAGAAAAGGAGCCACCAATGGCTAGCAACGAAGAGATCCTGGCCGGCTTGGCTGAAATCGTCAACGAAGAAACCGGCCTGGCCCCGGAGGCCGTCGAGCTGGACAAGTCCTTCACCGAGGACCTGGACATCGACTCCATCTCCATGATGACCATCGTGGTCAACGCCGAGGAAAAGTTCGGCGTGCGCATCCCGGACGAAGAGGTCAAGAACCTCAAGACCGTCGGCGACGCCGTCAGCTTCATCGCCGGAGCCCAGGCCTAACACCAGGCTTTTCGCCGTCTTACGGCTTGGCAGGGCTGCCGGTCCGGAATGACCGGACCGGCAGCCCGCCGTTTTTATCCGGCGCAGAACCCCGACCGGGACTGGCCGATCATCAATATGTGCGGGACCCTGCGACAGGTGCAGGCGGATTCCCCACCGACGAAAGAGTGATCCCATGACGCGCAAAGTAGTCATTACCGGTCTGGGTGCCACCACGCCCATCGGCGGCGATGTACCCACGATGTGGAACAACGCCCTCAAAGGGGTCTCCGGTGCCCGCACCCTTGAGGACGACTGGGTCGCCAAGTACGAGCTCCCCGTCCACTTCGCCGCACGCTGCAGCACCCCTGCGCTGGACGTTCTCAGCCGTGTCGAAGCAAAGCGGATGGACCCGTCCACCCAGTTCGGCGTCATCGCCGCCCGCGAAGCCTGGGCCGATTCGGGCATCACCGAATTCGACCAGGACCGGCTGGCTGTCGCGTTTGCCACCGGCATCGGTGGCGTCTGGACCCTGCTTGATGCCTGGGACACCCTGAAGGAAAAGGGCCCGCGCCGGGTCCTGCCCATGACAGTGCCCATGCTGATGCCCAACGGTGTTGCCGCGGCCGTCAGCCTGGACCTCGGTGCCCGCGCCGGCGCGCACACACCCGTCTCCGCCTGCGCTTCCGGTACGGAAGCCATGCACCTGGGCCTGGAACTCATCCGCTCCGGCAAGGCGGACGTGGTGATGTGCGGTGGGGCAGAAGCAGCCATCCACCCCATGCCGCTGGCGGCCTTCGCGTCCATGCAGGCGCTCTCCCGCCGGAACGATGATCCCCAGGGCGCTTCCCGCCCCTACGACACCGCACGTGACGGCTTCGTCATGGGTGAAGGGGCCGGCGCCCTGGTCCTGGAGGCCGAAGAGCACGCCCTGGCCCGCGGCGCACGCATCTACGCTGAACTGGCCGGCACGTCCGTGACCGCCGACGCCTACCACATCACCGCCCCGGACCCCGAAGGTCTCGGTGCCACCCGTGCACTCAAGGCTGCCATGTTTGACGGCCGCATCCAGGCTGAAGACGTGGTGCACGTCAATGCGCATGCCACCTCCACCCCCGTTGGCGACAAGCCCGAGTACACGGCCCTGCGCGCTGCGCTGGGCACCCACGTGGACAACGTGGCCGTCTCGGCCACCAAGTCGCAGATGGGCCACCTCCTGGGTGCTTCCGGCGCGGTCGAGGCGGTCCTGACCGTGCTGGCCGTCCACGAGCGCAAGGCACCGGTGACCATCAACCTTGAGAACCAGGATCCTGAGATCCCGCTCGACGTTGTCACCTCCGCCCGTGACCTGCCTGGCGGCAGCATCGTGGCGCTGAGCAACTCGTTTGGTTTCGGCGGACACAACGCCGTGGTGGCCATCCGCAGCGTCTAGCCATGTCCGGGCAATCAGCCCGGAAACCCAAGGGAGGCCCCGCCAACAGGCGGGGCCTCCCTTTTTGTTGCTATGGAAGTGTTGCGGGGGACAGGCCACCGCGGGGACGGACGACGGCGGTCAGCCCACCTGGTGGAGCCAGCGCACCGGGGCGCCCTCGGCAGCGTGGCGGAACGGTTCGAGTTCCTCGTCCCAGGCCTCCCCGAGGGCGAGGGAGAGTTCGTGGTAAACGGCGGCCGGGTCTCCGGCGCCGGACTCGTACGCGTAGCGGATCCGGTCCTCGGACACCATGATGTTTCCGTGGACGTCCGTGACGGCATGGAAGATCCCCAGCTCCGGGGTGTGCGACCAACGGCCCCCGTCCACGCCTTGGCTTGGCTCCTCCGTAACCTCATAGCGAAGATGCGCCCAGCCTCGGAGGCAGGACGCCAGTTTGGCTCCCGTGCCGGGGTTTCCGGTCCAGGACAACTCGGCCCGGAACATGCCGGGGGCGGCAGGCTGCGGGGTCCACTCAAGGTCCGTCCGCTTGTCCACGACGGCGCCAACCGCCCACTCAACGTGGGGGCACAGCGCCGTAGGGGCCGAGTGAACGAACAGCACACCGCGGGTCATTGCAACAGACATTCCATCCTCCATAGCTATAGGTACGTCTTCCCCAACGACCTCTGCCTGGATGGAACTGCCGTGCACTGCTCTGCGGTGGTGGTTCCTTGTGCATATTTAGATGTATCGAATAAAGCCGCGTCCGGACTTGCCGTGCAGCGCGAAGCTCAGGGAGCTTCAAGCCGCACTTGAAAGTTGCCGGACGTGACTCTTATTGTGCCGCACCCCGCAAAATTACGCCAGTGCGAATAGCCACACCGCTCAGGCCCTGGGATGCGCCTGCTGATAACTCTTCCGAAGGCGGTCCACCGAGACATGGGTATAGATCTGGGTGGTGGCCAGGCTGCTGTGGCCCAGGAGCTCCTGCACCGCCCGAAGATCCGCGCCCCCGTCCAGCAGATGCGTGGCGGCGGAGTGGCGCAGCGCGTGGGGCCCGGAAGCGGCAGTGTCCCCGAGCGCCTCGAAGAGGGTGTTGACCAGGACACGGACCTGGCGCTGGTCAACACGTCCACCGCGCGCCCCGAGGAAAAGGGCGGGTCCGCTGCCGTCCTTTACAAGGATCGGGCGCCCCCGGCGGAGCCAGTCGTCAACGGCCACGGCGGCCGGAACCCCGAAAGGGACGGTGCGTTCCCTGTTGCCTTTGCCGACCACCCGGAGCGTCCGGCGGTCCGGGTCAAGGTCGTCGACGTCGAGGCCGGCAAGTTCCCCCACCCGGATACCCGTGGCGTAGAGGAGTTCCACCATGGCCCGGTTCCTCACGGCAAGCGGTCCGCCGTCCGCGGCCTGCGCCTCGAGTCCCTCCAGGATGCGGGTGAGCTGCGAGGCCTGCAGCACGCCCGGGAGGGATCCTTCCCGTTTAGGTGCCTTCAGGCGAAGGGCGGGGTCGACGTCGATGACTTCTTCCCTGAGCGCCCAGGCCGTGAACACCCGGGCCGTGGCGGACCGGCGCGCCAGGGTGGCCCGGGACGCGCCGGCTGAGCTCTGGGTCCCAAGCCAGCGGCGGAAAGTGCCCAGTTCAAGGTCCTTCAGTCCTGCCACGCCTTCCGATGCCGCGTGGGCGAGGAGGCTGTGCAGGTCGCCCAGGTAAGCCCGCTTGGTGTGCTCCGACACTGCGCGCTCCCCCGACAGATAGCCGGCGAACGCGTCCATTGCCTTCCCGAGTTCCACGGGCAGTTGTTCATGTTCCACTCCTCTACTTTCCCAGCTGCGTGTGCTGCCCGGCGTGCTGACACGGTTACCCTTTGCCGCGTTTCCAGCCACCCCGCTCTGCCACGGCCAATCCCAGCAACCCCAGCCTGCCAAGTCCTGCCCGGACGGAATCCTGCGCCAGTCCTGCCACGACCGAAAGCTTTTCCACCGACGTGGTGGAGCGCAGCGGCAGCGCATCCAGCAGGATCAGGTCCTCCAGGGTCAGCCCGTCCTGGACGGCCGCTTCTGAAGCCCGTTGCTCAGGCAGTCCTGTTCCGCTCGGCGAGGCGAGCTCGGCCACTTCCGCCGCATCGGTGACGCAGACTGCCCCTCCGTCCCGGAGAAGCCGGTGGCACCCGGCGGAGTTGGCGCTGTGGACAGACCCGGGGACAGCGCCGACGGCGCGGCCCAGCGTCTCAGCGTGGTGTGCCGTGTTGAGGGCGCCCGACCGCCAGCGCGCCTCCACCACTACTGTCACCTCGGACAGGGCAGCTATCAGCCGGTTCCGCTGCAGGAAGCGGTAGCGGGTCGGGGCGGACCCCGGTGGTACTTCTGCCAGGACTGCGCCCTGGTTGGCGACAGCCCGCAGCAGGTCTTCGTTTCCGGACGGATAGAATCTGTCCACTCCCCCGGCCATGACGGCGATGGTAGGCACGGCTGCGGATCCGCCGGCAAGGGCAGCCCGGTGCGCATGGGCGTCAATTCCGTAGGCGCCGCCGGAAACAATCGTATAGCCGCGCTGCGCCAGGGAGTAGGCGAGGTCTCCGGTGACCGCTGCCCCATAGCTGGTGCTGTCCCGGGACCCCACGAGGGCGATGGACTTCTCCAGTGCAGGCAGCGGCTGTTCCTGCCCGCGCCACCACAGGCAGATGGGTTCTTGGATTCCCAGGTCCGCAAGCTGTGCAGGCCACAGCTCATCGCCGGGAATGATGACGCGTCCGCCCAGCCTGGCCATGGTGGCCAGGTCGCGTTCGGGGGCGAGGTCGGGGATCCGTGGCTGCCAACGCCTTAGAGCTGCTGCCAGTCCGGCCCAGCTGCCGGCCGATCCGCTGTCTGCCAGGAGTGCCGTGATGTCGCGCTCCAGGTCAGGGCCGGCCGCCACCCGGCCTGTGGCGATCCGCAGTGCCTCCGTCGCCCCAGCAAGCTGCACCAGGGCCAGGCCCGCCGCATCCTGCGGTTCCATCAGCCGTGAGAGGGCGGCCCGCGCCAGCCGTTCCGTTTCCATGTCCCGCGTCTTTTTCACGGCCCGTTCCCTTTCCACCCGCAGTTCCATTAGTCCGTTCCGTTCCTGGCCAGCTGTCATGCCGCGGCCGCCGTGGCCTGCCGGAGGCCCAACGCCTGCCCGATGTCGTTGGTATCGGGCGCGTCGCGGCGCCCCAGGTCCGCAAGGGTCCAGGCGAGCCGAAGGACGCGGTCGTACCCGCGGGCAGTCAGGACTCCGCGCTCGAGCGACTGGTCCAGGATCCGCGTTGCTGCGGAAGCGAGGCGCAGGTCCCCGCGCAGGATCCGTCCGGGCACCTGTGAGTTCGTCTCGAGGCCAAAGCGCTGAAGGCGTTCCGCCTGCCGGGACCGGGCCTCCCGGACCCGGCCCGCCACGGACGCGGTGTCCTCTTCGGCACCGGATTGACCGAAATCTGTCAACGAAACCCGCTCCACCTGGAGCTGGATGTCCACCCGGTCCAGCAGGGGCCCGGACATCCTGGCGAGGTAACGTCGGCGCATCACGGGAGTGCAGGTACAGTCCAGCCCTTTGCCCGAGGCCTTGCCGCACGGGCACGGGTTGGCCGCAAGCACGAGCTGGAAGCGGGCCGGGTACGCCGCGGTCCCGGCAGAGCGGTGAATCACCAATTCCCCGCTCTCCAGGGGCTGGCGCAGGGCATCCAGGACCCGCCGTTCGTATTCCGGTGCCTCGTCAAGGAAGAGCACGCCCCGGTGCGCACGGGAAGCCGCGCCCGGCCGGGGCAGCCCCGACCCGCCGCCGATGATGGCTGCAGCGGTTGCAGAGTGGTGCGGGTTCTCGAAGGGCGGCCGCCTCAGGAGCCGCACCGTGGAGGAGGGCAGGCCGCAAAGCGAATGGATGGCGGTGACCTCCATCGACTCATGGTCGCCGAGGTCGGGCAACAGGCCCGGAAGCCGTTCCGCCAGCATCGTCTTTCCGGCCCCCGGCGGCCCGGTGAGCAGCAGATGGTGGGCACCCGCGGCCGCGACCTCCAGGGCCCGCCGGGCGTCGCCCTGGCCGGAGACGTCCGCCATGTCCGGACACGGGCCGGGAAGGGCCCCGCCGTCAGCGGATTCCCCGGAATCGTCAGGCTCGAAGTCCAGGGCAAGTTCCTGCGGATCGGCGCCAAAGTCGAGGGCGAGCCTGGCCAGCGTGCGGTAGCCCCGTACCGTCGCGCCCGGGACAAGGGAGGCCTCGGCCAGGTTGGCGTGGGCCACGACGACCTCGGGGTAGCCGGCCCGCACGGCTGCCATGACCGCCGGCAGGATTCCCCTTACCGGCCGGAGCCTGCCGTCGAGCCCCAGCTCGGCGATGAAGACGGTGTTCCCGGTGGGCTTGATGTCGTTCGCGGCCCGCAGGACGGCCATGGTAACGGCGAGGTCGAACCCGGATCCGCGCTTGGGCAGCGAGGCCGGAATGAGGTTGGCGGTGATCTTCCGGCGGCTGAGCGGAATCCCGGAGTTCTTCGCCGCAGACCGGATCCGCTCCTTGGCCTCGTTCAGCGACGCATCCGGCAATCCCAGGATGACAAATGCCGGGAGGGTCTGGCCGATGTCCGCCTCAACCTCAACCATGTAGCCGTTCAGGCCCACGAGGGCCACTGAGTAGGTCCGTCCCAAGGCCATCACCCAACCCCCTTGAGGTGCTCCACCAGGGGTTCCCCGCCGCCGTCGTCCAGGACCGCGACGACGTCCACGCGCCGCAGGGGCATCCGCAGCTCGCGGTCACGGCACCATGCGGCACCCAGCCGGTGCAGCCGCGCAAGCTTTTCCGGGCCCACCGCCTCGAACGGGTGGCCGTAGTCCAGGGAGCGGCGCGTTTTGACTTCGGCGATGACCAGCACATCACCGTCCAGGGCAACGATGTCGATCTCACCCCCGGGGCACCGCCAGTTCCGCTCCAGCACCAGCATGCCCAGCGCTTCGAGATAACCCACGGCGAGGTCTTCGCCGCGCCGGCCCAACAGGTCTTTGGATTTCATGTCTACCTCCGCAACCAGCCTGGCGGCGGACGCAGGCCGAAAACAGACGGCCCCTGTCCTATGTGGACAGGGGCCGGTGTGGAGGGAAGGTTGGGGCTGCAGCCGGTGCCTAGTTTCCCAGGTCCACATCCTTGGGCAGCGCGAGCTCCTCGTTGCGGGGCAGCTCCTCGACGTTGACGTCCTTGAAGGTCAGGACCCTGACGCTCTTCACGAAGCGGGCGGAACGGTAGACGTCCCAGACCCAGGCGTCCTGGAGGGTCAGGTCGAAGTAGACCTCGCCGTCGGCGCTGCGGGCCTGCAGGTCCACGTGGTTGGCCAGGTAGAAACGCCGCTCGGTCTCGACAACGTAGCTGAACAAACCGACGACGTCGCGGTACTCACGGTAGAGCTGAAGCTCCATGTCGGTTTCATAGTTCTCAAGATCTTCGGCACTCATGCTTCCATCTTGCACCATCTCCGGCGCCCCCGGCGCCGGTGGCCGGTGTCAGTCCCCGTCCGGTACGTCCGCGTTGGAACCCGCTGCGTCCTGGAGTTCGCCGCCCAGGAGGCGCCAGCTCACCCGGTGGTAGGGCGTCGGCCCGGCTGCGCGGAGGACGGACCGGTGGGCTGCCGTGGCGTAGCCCTTGTTGATGTCCCAGCCGTAGTCCGGGTATTCGATGTGCAGGTGGCGCATCATCCGGTCCCGCTCCACCTTCGCGATGACGCTCGCGGCGGCCACGCTGAGGCACTGCATGTCGGCCTTGACCTTGGTATGCACCGGGGCCTCGCAGGCGGCCTCCACGACGGGCTGGTCGAAAAGGGACAGTTGGTCTGCGGGTGAGAGCCAGTTGTGGCTTCCATCCAGCAGCACAGCTTCCGGGACAACGCCCGCAGCGATGATGCTGCCCCAGGCACGGGTTCCGGCAAGCCGCAGGGCGGCGATGATGCCGAGCGAATCGATCTCCCCGGCGGTGGCGTGTCCCACCGCGGAGGCCACGCTCCAGCGCCGCACCAGAGGATCGAGCCGTTCCCGCTCGGCCGGACTCAGCAGCTTGCTGTCGCGCACCCCGGCGAGCGGCTTTTGGCGCTCAAGATCCACGACGGCGATTCCCACGCTCACGGGTCCTGCAAGTGCTCCCCGGCCCACCTCGTCAACGCCGGCCAGGAACCGGATTCCCTGGGCTTTGAAGGTGCGCTCATGCCGCAGCGTTGGCGCCTTGGTTCCGCTGGCGGGAGGCTTGCGGGCCGGACGCGCTGGGGTGGCTGGGGAAGCCTGTACCGCGGAGGACATGGTCAGCGGGCCGCCGGAACGCTCTTGAAGACGTCCGGGTAGTTGTCCAGCGTCTTGATCCTGTTCAGCGGCCATGCAATCACGGCAGCCTTGCCCTCGAGGTCCTTGAGGTCGACGAATCCGCCGTCGGTCTCCATGTGCGCGCGGGAGTCTGCGGAGTGGTTCCGGTTATCACCCATCACCCACACCTTGCCCTCCGGGACGGTGACATCGAAGTTGCGGACCTGCGGGACTTCGGCGGGGTTGATGTACGTCTCGTCGATGGCAGTGCCGTTGATGGTCAGTTTACCGCCGGTGTCGCAGCAGACCACGTGGTCGCCCGGCAGTCCGATGACCCGCTTGACGAGGTGCTGCTCAGAGTTGTCCGGCAGGAGCCCCACGAACGTCAGTCCGTCCTGGACCCAGGTGAAGGGGCCCTGTGCCTTGGCCGGGGCCGGCGGCAACCATCCCTTGGTGTCACGGAAGACGACGACGTCGCCGCGGCTCAGGGCAAAGGGCTCGGGAACCAGGAGGTTGACGAAAATCCTGTCGTCGACGTCCAGGGTGTTCACCATTGATTCGGACGGGATGAAGAAGGCGCGGAAGAGGAAGGTCTTGATAAGGAAAGACAGCACCACCGCGATGACAACCACGGTGGCAATTTCCTTCAGCCAGCCCAGGAAGGGATTCCCGGCGGACTTGCCGGCGGCTTTGGACCCCAACCTACTCCGCCTGCTGGCGGGAGCTTCCGGCCCAGTGCCTTCGCCCGGCTCGGAAGAAGAAGCTGGAACGGCCGGTTCCTCGGAAGCGCCGTCATGGCGCGGTTCAGGGTTCCGCGCTTGGTTCTCGGGCATTTACCGTCCGTTCTCTGTTGTGGGCCCCGGTGCAGGCGGCCGTGCTACTGGGGCAAATCTATCAAGCGGCCAGAGGATCTGGACCGGCCTGCCGATCACCCGGTCAAGTGGAACGAGTCCGCCTCCCGGAGCACCGAGCAGGCTGCGTGAATCGGCGGAAACAGAACGGTGGTCCCCCATCAGCCACAGCCTGCCCTCGGGAACCACCGTATTGAACTTCTGCGTGCTCGGCGCATCCCCGGGGAAGACATAGGGCTCATCCAGTGCTGTCCCGTTGACCGTGACTTTCCCTCCGGCATCACAGCAGACCACGGTGTCACCGGGAAGGCCGATCACGCGTTTGACGTAGGTAGTGTCGCTGCCGGCCAGCCCGACCCATTGCATCGCGGATGCAGTGGCATCTACCAAAGGGCCTTTGCCGCTGTTCAGGGGCGCAAAACTCCCGCGCCCGTCGAAGACGACAACGTCGCCATGCCGGATAGGTTCGGTTTGGAAATCGGTGCGGGAGACAAGGATCCGGTCGCCGCCTTCCAGGAGCGGTTCCATGGACTCCGAGGGAATGAAATAGACATCGAGCCACAAGGACCTGACCAAACCGCTGATGGCGATGGCAAGGATCAGGGCCGGAAAGACGAAACGCCAGCCCATTCTGCGGGGCTGGCGTTTTGTCTGGTGCATGGTCCGTATCCTGGCGCTGGTGCATTGCTCCGGCGCTTGCCGGGTACGGCCGCGCTCCAGCTGGCAGTAAGTCCGGAAGACTTACTTTGCGGTGCTGAAGTCGCGCTTTTCCTTGATCTTGGCAGCCTTGCCGCGCAGCGCACGCATGTAGTACAGCTTGGCGCGGCGGACGTCACCCTTGGTGACAACCTCGATCTTTTCGATGATCGGGGAGTGCACCGGGAAGGTACGCTCCACACCGACACCGAAGGAAACCTTGCGGACCGTGAAGGTTTCGCGAACGCCGTCGCCCTGGCGGCCCAGGACGAAGCCCTGGAAGACCTGGACACGGGTGTTCTTGCCTTCGATGATGTTCACGTGCACCTTGAGGGTGTCGCCCGCGCGGAACTGCGGAACATCGTTGCGCAGCGAGGCTGCGTCGAGGGAATCGAGAATATGCATGATTGCACTCCTGGTGAACGCCACAGGTCATTCACTTTGGGTCACGGCGGGCAAGTCCGGCTGCTGGAAAGCAGGCCGGGGGCTCACCGCCGAAGTAAAGTCCCGGCTGCTTCAAGGGTTGAGGGAGCCGGTTGTCGGGCTGTTGGCCGCGCTACCCCCTGTGGCAGGTGCGGACCCAGCAGACACAAGGGTTAATTTTGCCACAGCGGCAGGGTTACGCCAATTCGGGCGGAGTTAGTCCCGGCGTTCCGCCGCCGCTAGCCCGACTGTGCAGCTGCCGTGCCGGGGCGGCGGACAAGCCTGCCGTCCACGACGTCGTAGCCCAGGTTGTGCAGTTCGGTGCGGTCCGCGCGCGGGAGGCTGCCGGCGTCGAACCCTTCCAGCAGGTCCGGACGGCGCTCCGCCGTCCGGCGGTACTGTTCGTGGCGGCGCCACTGTGCGATCCGGCCGTGGTTGCCGCTGAGGAGCACCGGGGGCACTTCGCGCTCCCGCCAGACGGAGGGCTTGGTGTAGACCGGGTATTCCAGCAGCCCGTCGGAGTGTGATTCCTCCACCAGCGACTCGGGATTTCCCACCACCCCCGGCAGCAGGCGGCCAATGGCCTCCACCATGGCCAGGACCGCCACTTCCCCACCGTTCAGGACGTAGTCGCCGAGGCTAACGGGCCGGACCGTGAAGTGCTCCTGCGCCCATTCGATGACCCGCTCATCGATGCCCTCATACCGCCCGCACGCAAACGCCAGGTGCTGCTCCTCGGCCAACTCGTACGCGAGGGCCTGGGTGAACCGCTCCCCCGCCGGCGAAGGAACAATCAACACGGGCTTGCGGTCCCCATCCGGGTGCCCCTCGGCCACGGCTGAAAGTGCCTGCGCCCAGGGCTCGGGCTTCATGACCATCCCGGCGCCGCCGCCGTATGGGGTGTCATCGACGGAACGGTGCTTGTCCGTGGTGAAGCTGCGCAGGTCATGGACATGCAGGTCCAGGATGCCGTCCTGGCGGGCCTTGCCGATCAGCGAGAGCTCAAGCGGGGCGAGGTATTCGGGGAAGATGCTGACGACGTCGATCCGCATCTAGGCGTTGCCTTCCGCTTCCGGGGCGGCGGCTTCGTCCGAGTTGATGCCGAAGAGGCCGTCCGGCGGGGTGAGGAGAATGAAGCCTTCCTCGATGTTCACCTCAGGGACGATCTGTTCCACGAACGGAATGAGGATCTCGTCGCCACCCGGGGTGGTCACCACCAGCAGGTCCTGGACCGGCATGGTGTTGAGGGCTGTCACCTTGCCCACCACCCGGGACTCGACCCGGGCTTCCAGGCCGACCAGTTCGTGCTCATACCAGCCCTCGTCGTCGTCCTCGTCCAGCTCTTCGGTTTCGATGAAGAGCTTGGCTCCGCGGAGCGTCTCGGCTTGGTTGCGGTCCGCCACTTCCTCAAAACCGAGCAGCAGGATGTCCTTGTTCCAGCGCGCGCTGCTCACAGTCAGCGGGCCGGACGCTGCAGGCTCCACCACAAACTCCGTTCCGGGGACAAACCTGTCTTCCGGGGCGTCCGTAAGCACCTGGACGGTGACCTCCCCGCGAATGCCGTGCGGCTTGCCAATCCGTGCCACCTGAAGCTGCATCTGTTCCTCTGTTCCGGGTTGTGGTGGTGCTGGTGAAGCTTTGTGCTGGGAAAGAACTCCGGCCCCTCCACCTGGTGGTGAAGGGGCCGGAGCAAACTGGATATTGCCGAGCGCTCAGCGGCGGCGGTCGGTGTCGACGACGTCGACCCTTACCGGTTCGCCGCCGGCCAGTGCTGCCACCACGGTACGCAGTGCGCGTGCCGTGCGGCCCTGGCGGCCGATCACCCGACCGAGGTCGTCCTGGTGAACGCGCACCTCGAGGGTGTCCCCGCGGCGGTTGCTCTTTGAACTGACCTTGACGTCGTCCGGGGAATCAACGATCCCGCGGACCAGGTGCTCCAGCGCTTCTGCCAGCAATCTACTCAGCCTCGGTGGTCTCAGCTTCGGCGTCGGCCGGGGCCTCGGCAGCATCAGACTTGGAGGCCTTCTTGGTGATGGCTTCCGGGATGATGACCGAGCCCTTCTCCGGAGCAACGAAAGCTTCCTTCGCGACCTTGGTCTTGAGGGTGCCTTCCTGGCCCGGCAGGCCCTTGAACTTCTGCCAGTCACCAGTGATCTTCAGGATCGCGGCAACCTGCTCGGACGGCTGGGCGCCGACGGACAGCCAGTACTGGGCACGCTCGGAGTTAACCTCGATGAACGAGGGCTCTTCGGTGGGGTGGTACTTGCCGATCTCCTCGATGGCGCGGCCATCACGCTTGGTGCGTGAGTCCGCAACGACGATGCGGTAGTACGGGGCGCGCATCTTGCCGAAGCGCTTAAGGCGAATCTTTACGGCCACTTTTGTGGTCACTCCTGTTTCAGAAAAAGGGGTGAACCCGGCTTTCTGCACCCGTGGGGCGGGCCGTACTTGCGGGCTCGAAGGACAGGATCCGGACGCGGAGAGAGGGGCCACGCAGATCGAGTACCTGTTTATTGTGCCAGATGAACGCCGTTATTTCGACTTGGCGTAGCCGCCGGTGACGCTGCGGGAGGGTTTCCCGGGCGCGGCCGGGAGGGTCAGGCGGACCAGACGTAGAGTCCAGTCCGCTCGGAATCATTGATTCCGGCGGCAAGCGCCGCGAGCTGCTGCACATACGTCCGCGCCTGGGCGGCCCCGAACGGCATGTCCTCCTGGGCGGCCCACTGTTCGGCGACGTCGTCGAGGACGTTGCCCTCGCCTTCGGTTTCGTAAGTGAGAAGGTCCGCCAGGGCGCGGATCATGGCCGGCGGAACGGCGAGGAGGGAGTCGCTGGCGACATCCACCATCGTCAGCTCGTAGTCGGCTCCGCCGGCATGGACGGCCGTCCCGGCAAGATCGCCAAGCTGTTCCAGTTCAAAATCGCTGATTCCCTCAATCCGCACCGCAGCAGTGTCCCCCGCGGAGGCGCTGCGGCCTTCATCAAGGAGGCCGGCATGTTTCAGCGCGGCGTCATGGGTGGCGACAAAGATCTCGGTGAAGCCCATGGCTCGTGTCCTTCTTCCGTTGGCGGAACTGCGCGCCGGACACTTCCTGCCGCCCGGCCGTACGGAATCAGCCTAGTAGCTGCGGGGCCGCCCCCGCACGCCGGACCAGCCTCCCGCGGAGTGGCGCAGGAGGCCGCAGCGGTCAGCGGACGGCGACGCGGATCCGGTTGCGCCACGGATCCTCGAACCGAAGCTCCGAGCCGGTGTGGTGGGCCGGCACCCCGGCAACCTTGAGGCGGTCAGTCAGCGCTCCGACGTCGTCCCCGGACGGAACCTCGATGAGCACCTCGCCAAGCCCAAGGGTGTCCTTGCGCGGACCGGCGCCGCGGCTGTTCCAGACGTTCATGGCCATGTGGTGGTGGTAGCGGCCTGCGGAAACGAACAGTGCCTGCCCGTGCCAGCCTGCGGTCTTTTCGAACCCCAGAGTGCCCACGTAGAAATCCCGGGCGGTCTGCACATCGCCAACCTGGAGGTGGACGTGTCCCACGCCGGCGGCCGTTTGCCGCTGTCCCTCCAGGGACTCTTCGGTGAGGTACTGCTCGAGGTAGCGCTGCGGCGGGAGCGCCAGGCTGTCCATCACCACGTCCGTCCCGTTCCAGGACCAGTTGCTGCGGGGACGGTCCCAGTACAGTTCGATGCCGTTGCCCTCGGGGTCGGTGAAGTAGAAGGCTTCGCTGACCAGGTGGTCGGCGCTGCCGGTGAAGGCCCGCGGCTCGTACTGTGCGGCAGTGGCGACGGTGGCGGCGAGGGAAGCCTGGTCCTCGAAGAGGAGCGCGGTGTGGAACAGGCCCGCCTCTCCCCTGCCGGGAAGGTGCAGTCCGGGAGCCGGCGCAAGGTGGACCAACGGCCGGCCCAGGCGGCCAAGGTAGAGCCCGCCGTCCTGTTCGGCGACCACCTCAAGGCCCAGTGCGCGCTGGTAGTAGTCGGTCATGACCTTCATGTCGCCCACCTTGAGCATCACGGTGCCCATGGCGAGGTCGGCAGGAAGAAGATCCTGGCTGCTGGCTGATGCGGTCATTGAAGGCTCCTAGCATTGGTGGCCGTCCCATTGGCGGCCTCTCACATGTTAAAATTACTTGAAGCTTCAATTTATTCCAAGTCCTCCGTGAGCCGTATTTTGTCAGCGAATAATCCGCCCGCCCAGCACCACGTGCTCCAGGGCCGTAATGGTCTCCGGTACCGCCCGCGGGTCTTCCCGGCATACAACGACGTCGGCGCGGGCACCCTCCTCCATCCCGTCCGCTCCCAGCCACGCACGGGCTGCCCAGCAGGCGGCGTCCAGGGCCGCCTCCATGGGCAGGCCGGCGCCGTGCAGGGCGAGGATTTCGTCCGTGATCCTGCCGTGCCGTATCACGCTGCCGGCATCGGTACCGGCAAAGATGCGTACACCCGCGGCATGGGCTTGCGCCACCCGCTCCATCCTGCCTTCCCAGAGGACGCGCATGTGGGCGGCATAACGCGGGAACTTGGGCTCCGCCTGCGCAACAATGTCGGGGAAGGTGGCGATATTGATGAGCGTGGGCACGATCGGTACGCCCTGCTCCACGAACCGGGGCACGTGGCGGGGAAGGAGCCCGGTAGCGTGCTCGACGCAGTCGATGCCCGCGTCCAGCACCTGGTCCAGGGTGTCTTCAGCGAAGCAGTGCGCTGTTACCCGGGCACCTTCGTCGTGTGCCGCCTGGACGGCATCGCGTACGACGGCGGCAGGAAAGGACGGCGACAGGTCGCCGGCGCTCCGGTCAATCCAGTCCCCCACGAGCTTGACCCAGCCGTCGCCGTCGCGCGCCTGCTTCCGGACGGCCTCCACGAGGCCCTCGGGTTCCACTTCCTCGGCGAAGCCCCGCAGGTAGCGGCGCGTCCGGGCAATATGGCGCCCGGCCCGGATCAGCACCGGGAAGTCCACTCCGCCCTGCATCCAGCGGGTATCTGCCGGCGAGCCCGCGTCCCGGACCAGCAGGGTTCCCGCGCTAAGGTCCGCCTCCGCCTGGTCCCTGGCCGCCGCGGGCTCGACCGGACCAGTGGCCCCAAGCCCAATGTGGCAGTGGGCGTCCACGAAGCCCGGCAGCACCCAGCCATCCAAAACCCGGTCCGGAGCAGCCGCCGGCCGGCTGAACGTAAGCCTGCCGTCCACGGACCAGAGCCGTGCCGCACCGTGTCCGGTGCAGTCAGGACGGGGCCGCGGAAGTGGATGATGCCTGCCATGGGGCTCCTTTCGATGCCCGGCCAGGCTAGCACCGCAATTATGACAAGGCCGCTCCAGGCGCCTGTGGTAGCTTCGTTCCTGACCACACGGGTGCCCTTGCAGGGGCTGAGATCGGGCTGACGCAGCCTGCGACCGTTGAACCTGTCCGGGTAATGCCGGCGAAGGAAGTGAGTATTCCCTTGAGTACGCAAAACACCCAATTGAACCCTGCCCTCCAGCCGTCTGACAGGGTGCCCGGTGGCGCGTCAATGCCGCCGGAAACCCAGTCGTTGAAGTCGCATTCCCTCGCCTACCTCGCGGATGAGGCGTCCGGGATCCGGGTACCGGTGACGGAAATTGCCCTTGAGCCGTCCCCCAACGGCCAGCCGAACGCACCGTTCCGGACGTACCGGACGGCGGGGCCGGGAAGCGACCCCGTCCGCGGCCTGGAGCCTTTCCGCGCGGAGTGGATCGTGGCGCGCGGAGACACCGAGGCCTACAGCGGCAGGCAACGCAACCTGCTGGACGACGGCCGCTCGGCCGTCCGCCGCGGCGCCGCCTCCGCGGAGTGGAAGGGCGCGCAGCCCGTGCCCCGCCGCGCCGTCGACGGCCGGACGGTGACGCAGATGCACTATGCCCGGCAGGGCGTCATCACGCAGGAAATGCGGTTCGTGGCGCTGCGCGAGAACTGCGATGTGGAATTGGTGCGCAGCGAAGTGGCTGCCGGCCGCGCCATCATTCCCAACAACATCAACCATCCGGAATCCGAGCCCATGATCATCGGCAAGGCCTTCCTGGTGAAGATCAACGCGAACATCGGCAACTCGGCCGTGACGAGTTCGATCGCCGAGGAAGTGGACAAGCTGCAGTGGGCAACCCAGTGGGGCGCGGACACCGTCATGGACTTGTCCACCGGCGATGACATCCACACCACGCGGGAGTGGATCATCCGCAACTCCCCGGTGCCCATTGGAACCGTCCCCATCTACCAGGCCTTGGAAAAGGTCAACGGTGAGGCCAACGCCCTGACCTGGGAAATCTTCCGGGACACCGTGATCGAACAGTGCGAACAGGGTGTGGACTACATGACCATCCACGCGGGCGTGCTGCTCCGCTATGTCCCGCTCACCGCCAACCGCGTCACCGGTATTGTCTCGCGGGGCGGCTCCATCATGGCGGGCTGGTGCCTGGCCCACCACCAGGAGAACTTCCTGTACACGCACTTCGACGAGCTGTGCGAAATCTTCGCCAAATACGACGTCGCCTTCTCGCTGGGCGACGGCCTCCGCCCCGGTTCGACGGCGGACGCCAACGACGCCGCGCAGTTCGCTGAGCTGGACACCCTCGCCGAACTGACGCAGCGGGCCTGGGAGTACGACGTGCAGGTGATGGTGGAGGGGCCGGGCCACGTTCCCTTCCACCTGGTCCGCGAGAACGTGGAGCGGCAGCAGGAGCTGTGCAAGGGTGCGCCCTTCTATACCCTGGGGCCCCTGGTGACGGATGTGGCGCCCGGGTATGACCACATCACCTCGGCCATTGGCGCCACCGAGATCGCCCGGTACGGCACAGCCATGCTCTGCTACGTCACGCCGAAGGAACACCTGGGCCTGCCCAACAAGGACGACGTGAAAACGGGCGTGATCACGTACAGGATCGCAGCGCACGCCGCGGACCTGGCCAAGGGCCACCCCGGGGCGCATGAGCGCGATGACGCCCTGTCCAAGGCGAGATTCGAATTCCGCTGGCGGGACCAGTTCGCGCTGTCCCTGGACCCCGTGACCGCGGAGTCGTTCCACGATGAGACGCTACCGGCCGAACCGGCCAAGACGGCGCACTTTTGCTCCATGTGCGGTCCGAAGTTCTGCTCCATGCGGATCAGCCAGGACATCCGGGACGAATATGGCTCCGCGGACACGCAGGCGGCGCTGGCGGACCTGGCCGCCGGCATGCGGGGGAAGAACGAGGAGTTCCTGGCAGCCGGCGGCAAGGTCTACCTGCCGGAGCTGCGGGTCCCCGCTGACGGCTAGGACGCCCGGGCGGCCTGGCTCCTGCCGACCCCGCTGATGAACTGGCGGATGGCCCGGTCCCCGTCCCGGGAGTCCTGGGGCCGGTGCCCGCCCGCGGCAACGCGGTGCAGGGCGCCGGTCTCCCGGAGGTACCCGGCAATTTCCTCGTACAGCGGCTCCCAGCCACCAGTCAGGACCAAGGTGGGGACGCCGGGAACAATATGCAACGGCGCTTCCCAGGAAGGCTCCTGGAGCCGCAGCCGCCGCGCGGACCGCTTCTCCTCGGTGGTGGCAGGCTGCTGCAGGTCGGTGGCGTAGATCCGGCGGACAAACTCGCGCTGGAAGTCGTCATCGCTGAGCTGGTGGCGGACGTCGAACAGTGGCTGCATCAGGCGGATGTGGGCGGCCGTGGCCGGCAGTTCCGCCGTCAGGGACAGGCAGGCGGGCTCCACCAGCGTCAGGGAAAAGACCAGGTCCGGGCGTTCGACGGCGGCCATCATGGCGGCGATTGCCCCCTGGGCGTGCGCAACGACGTGTCCGCCGGCAGCGCCACGGCCGTCGTCGCCCAGGGACCGCAGGATGATCGCGGTATCTTCCGTGAACGACGAATCCACCGGCTCCGCGGCGGCATCGTAGCCGTGCCGGCGGAGGAACAGGGCGTCATAGGACAGCGCCATGCCGTGCTGGCGCGGCCATGCGGCGGCACCGAAACTTCCGGCGCCGTGCACGAAAACTACCCTCTGCTTGAACATGTCCCAACCCTATTCCACGCTGCCGACATCCCCACGAAAAAGCGCCAGGTGTCGTCTTGAGCGGTCAAAACGGCACCTGGCGCTTCCTGATGCTGGAAACTCCTACTTGCCCAGGAACTTGTCGAAGCCCTTGGGGAGGTTCAGCGAGGACGGGTCGAAGTCGCCGCCCTGCTGGCCGAACGCAGCGCCGGTGGGGAGCGCCTTGGCGGCGTTGGCACGGCGGGCTTCCGCGTCCTTGCGCTCCTGTGCGGCCTTGGCGGGGTTGCCGGATTTTGCCTTCTTCTTGGGTGCGTTCTTTGCGTTCTTCCGCGCGCCGCCCCCGGCTCCGGGAAGGCCGGGCATCCCTGGCATCCCCGGCATGCCGCCCTGTGCCATCTTCTTCATCATCTTTTGGGCCTGGGCGAAGCGCTCCAGCAGGCCGTTGACCTCCGACACATGTACGCCGGAACCACGGGCAATACGGGCCCTACGCGAGCCGTTGATGATCTTGGGCGCAAGCCGCTCGTGCGGGGTCATGGACCGGACGATCGCTTCGACGCGGTCGATTTCCCGCTCGTCGAACTGCTCCAGCTGCTGCCGGATGTTCTGGGCGCCCGGCATCATCATGAGCATCTTCTTCATGGAGCCCATGTTGCGGATCTGCTGCATCTGGGCCAGGAAGTCCTCGAGGGTGAAGTCTTCCTGGTCGGCGAACTTCTTCGCCATCCGGGCAGCTTCGTCCTTGTCCCACGCTTTTTCGGCCTGTTCGATGAGCGTGAGGATGTCGCCCATGTCCAGGATGCGCGAGGCCATCCGGTCCGGGTGGAAGAGCTCGAAGTCGTCCAGGCCTTCACCGGTGGAGGCGAACATGACCGGCTTGCCGGTGACCGACGCAACGGACAGCGCGGCACCACCCCGGGCATCGCCGTCGAGCTTGGACAGCACGATGCCCGTGAAGTTCACGCCTTCATCGAACGCGAGCGCCGTGTTGACGGCGTCCTGGCCAATCATCGAGTCGATCACGAACAACACTTCGTTCGGGACAATGGCGCGGCGGATCTGGCGGGCCTGCTCCATCATCCCGGCGTCCACGCCAAGGCGGCCGGCGGTGTCAACGATCACGACGTCGTGCAGCTTCTGGCGTGCTTCCTCCACGCCGGCGCGGGCGACGGCGACCGGATCACCGGCGGGCTGGTCCAGTTCCGTGGAGGTGGCTCCGGGGTGCGGGGCGAAGACCGGCACGTTGGCGCGCTGGCCTACCACCTGGAGCTGGGTGACTGCGTTGGGGCGCTGGAGGTCGCAGGCCACCAGCATGGGGCTGTGGCCCTGGGCCTTCAGCCATTTGGACAGCTTGCCGGCCAGGGTGGTCTTGCCCGCGCCCTGGAGGCCGGCGAGCATGATGACGGTGGGGCCGTTCTTTGCCAGCCGAATCCGCCGGGTTTCACCGCCGAGGATCTCCACGAGTTCCTCGTTGACGATCTTGACGATCTGCTGGCTGGGGTTCAGCGCGCCTGAGACTTCGGCGCCCAGTGCGCGTTCGCGGACGCGCCCGGTGAACTCGCGGACCACCGGAACGGCGACGTCAGCGTCCAAAAGGGCACGGCGGATCTCCCGGACGGTGGCATCAACATCGGCCTCCGTAAGGCGGCCCTTGCCGCGGAGATTCTTGAAGGTTGCTGTCAACCGGTCAGAGAGTGAATTGAACACGCGCCGTGAACTTCTTTCAGGAGATGATCGGGACTCGACTACCTAGGGTATCAAGTCAGGCACGGTAGATGGCATGCTGGCCAAATGACGAGCCAAACGACTGTGAAGACCTTGCTCATCCTCGGCGCCTCGGGCGACCTCACCGGCAGGCTCCTCCTGCCGGGCCTGGCCCGCCTTGTTGCGGCCGGCCGTGCGGAAGGCTTGGACCTGGTGGGCGCCGGCTCGGATCCGTGGACGCCGGAACAGTGGCGCGGGCGGGTGGAGTCATCCTTCGCCGCTGCTGCCGGCGCGGCAGGTGATGCCGGCAAGGAAGCCCTGGAGTCGATGCGGAAGGAAACGGCCTACCACCAGGTGGACGTGACGGAGAAGGGCGCCCTCGCAGCCCTGCTCGCCGGGCTGCAAGGGCCGGTGGCGGTCTACTTTGCCCTTCCGCCGCGTATCAGCCAGCTGGCCTGCGAGACACTCCAGCCGGAAGAGGTTCCGGAAGGCACCCGGCTGGTCATGGAGAAGCCGTTCGGTTCCAGTGAGGAGTCGGCCCGCTCGCTGAACCGGACCCTTGGCCGCCTGGTACCGGAGGACCACATCCACCGGGTGGACCATTTCCTGGGCAAGGCCACGGTCCTGAACATCCTGGGCCTGCGGTTCGCCAACAACTTCCTGGAACCCGTGTGGAACCGGCAGCATGTGGAAAAGGTGGAGATCTTCTTTGACGAAGACCTGGCGCTGGAAGGCCGTGCGCGCTACTACGACGGTGCCGGCGCCCTCCGCGACATGATCCAGAGCCACCTCCTGCAGGTCATGGCCATCATGGCGATCGAGCCTCCGGCCACCATCGGCGAGCGCGATCTTCGCGATGCGGTCTCCGCCGTCCTCCGCGCCGGCAGCGTCAAGGATCCCGTCACTGATTCCCGGCGGGCCCGCTACACGGCGGGTTCGGTGGCGGGAAAGCAGGTGCCCGACTACACCGCGGAGGACGGGGTGGATGCCGGCCGGGGAACTGAGACACTGGCCGAGATCGAGGTGGGAATCGACAACTGGCGCTGGCGGGGCGTTCCCTTCATCCTGCGCTCCGGCAAGGCCCTCGGGGACAAGCGCAAGGAAGCGGTGGTCACGTTCCTCCCGGTGCCCCACCTCCCGAAGGGGTTTACCGGCGTGGACTCCCCCAACCAGCTGCGGATCGGCTTTGGTCCGGACACGCTGGAGTTCGACGTCGACGTCAACGGACCCGGGAACATCTTCAGCCTGGGCAGGGTCACCCTGGAAGCGGAACTGAGCGCCTCGGACCTCCTGCCCTACGGTGAAGTGCTGGAGGGTGTCCTGGCCGGCGACCCGCTGCTGTCCGTCCGGAGCGACACGGCAGAGGACTGCTGGCGGATCGTTGAGCCGGTGCTTAGGGCGTGGGAACAGAACAGCGTCCCGTTGGAGGAGTACGACGCCGGCTCGGCCGGCCCGGCGTCGTGGCCCACCAACCGGCAGAAGGACTGAGCCCCGACGACAGGCAGGACGGGCGGGAACTTTTCGGTTCCCGCCCGTCCTGCATCAGTCTTCAGTTGTCCCCGGAGGGGCCGTGGTGTGCGCCTTAGATGGCAGCCACTCCGCGTTCCCCGGTCCGGACCCGCACCGCTTCATGGACGTCCATGGTCCAGACCTTGCCGTCCCCGGCCCGGCCGGTGTTCGAACTGGCAATGATCACGTCCAGGATGTCATCGGCCTGCTCGTCCGTGGCCAGGACTTCCACCCGGATCTTGGGCAGGAGGTCCACGTTGTATTCCGCTCCGCGGTAGACCTCGGTGTAGCCGCGCTGCCGGCCGTAGCCGCTGGCTGCGCTGACGGTCAGGCCCTGGACCCCATAGGCTTCCAGCCCTTCCCGGATTGCATCGAGCTTTTCCGGCCTGACGATTGCAGTGATCAGTTTCATGCCCCCACGCTTTCCTTACCTGTTGCCGGCTGTGCCTTTTGCGCACCGGATGATGACGGGACCGCCTCGGGGGACTCGCCCTGGCCCTTGCCGGTGATCATGTCGTGCAGCGGCTGGAAGCTTCCGCCGTGGCCGCTGAGGCCGAACTCGTAGGCGGTTTCGGCGTGCAGGCTGAGGTCCACACCCACCGTTTCCTGTTCCTGCGAGACCCGGAAGCCCATGGTCTTGTGGATGGCCAGCGCAATGATGGCCGTCAGGACCGCTGAGTAGGCGATGGCGATGCCGGCTGCCGCGAGCTGCGCCCACAGCTGGGTGAGTCCGCCGCCGTAGAAGAGGCCGCCGCCGGCACCGTCGGTGGGCAGTGCGATGAAGCCCAGGGACACGGTGCCGATGATGCCCGAGACAAGGTGGACGCCGACGACGTCCAGGGAGTCGTCGAAGCCCCAGCGGAACTTCAGGCCGACGGCAAGGGCGGAGGCCACACCGGCGACCACGCCGAGGCCGAGGGCACCGACGGGGCTGACGTTGGCGCAGGCCGGGGTGATGGCCACAAGGCCTGCCACGACGCCGGAAGCGGCGCCGAGGGAGGTGGGGTGTCCGTCGCGGATGCGCTCGGTCACCAACCAGCCGAGCATGGCTGCTGCCGGGGCTGCGAGGGTGTTGATCCAGATCAGGCCGCCCTGCTCGGCAGTGGTTGCCGCACCGCCGTTGAAGCCGAACCAGCCGAACCACAGGATGGCCGCGCCGAGCATGACGAACGGAATGTTGTGCGGGCGGTGGTTGGGGTCCTTGCCGAAGCCCTTGCGGTTGCCGATGATCAGGACCAGGATCAGTGCCGCCACACCTGCGTTGATGTGGACCACGGTGCCGCCGGCGAAGTCGATGGCGGGGCCCAGGGCCTTGCCGATCGCGCCTTCGGGACCGAACAGGCCGCCGCCCCACACCATGTAGGCAAGCGGGCAGTACACCAGCGTGACCCACACGGGAACGAAGACCGACCACGCGCCGAACTTGGCGCGGTCGGCGATGGCGCCGCTGATCAGTGCCACGGTGATGATGGCGAAGGTGGCCGCGTAGCCGACCTTGATCAGGCCGTCAGGGGTGGTGATTCCCTCAAGGCCGAACGTGGCGAACGGGTTGCCCACGATTTCCATGAACCCTTCCCCGGAGCTCATGGAGGCGCCCCACAGCACCCAGACGACGCCCACCATGCCGATGGAGATGAAGCTCATCATCATCATGTTCAGGGCTGCCTTGGCGCGGGTCATGCCGCCGTAGAAAAATGCCAGACCGGGCGTCATGAACAGCACCAGGGCTGCCGCTACCATGACCCAAACGTGACCTGCGGTAAGTTCCATGGTGCACGTCCTCTCTCATCGAATCTTGCGGAGTACTCCGCCTGCCAACGCCTTTTTGCGTCCTGTAATGAGTTTGTCGGCGGCGTGTTTCGCCCGCGGAGGATTTAGATTGCCGGCCTGTTACATCAACCTCTAGGAAGTAAATGGTGCATATCCGCCTTGTTACGGTTATGTTTCCGCACCCGCGCAGCCATCCGGCTCCCGTTCCAGCAAGGACTCCCGCACCATGACGGCACCACCCCGCCCCAGCCGCGCCACTTCGAGGTTTTTGGCCCGGCTGAGGCCGCAGCGGGAGAAACTCCCCCGCGACATCAAGGTGATGCTGGCCGCGGCGTTCCTTATCGCCCTCGGCTTCGGGCTTGTTGCGCCCGTATTGCCGCAGTTCGCAACAACCTTCGGAGTGGGGAACACGGAAGCCGCGGTGATTGTGGCCATCTTCGCCTTCATGCGGCTGGCCTTTGCTCCTGCCGGCGGTGCCCTGATCGGCAAGCGCGGCGAACGGCCCATCTATGTTGCCGGGCTGCTGATCGTGGCGTTGTCCACTGCGGCGTGCGCCTTTGCGCAGGACTACTGGCAGTTGCTGCTGTTCCGCGGGCTCGGCGGGGCCGGATCCGTGATGTTCACGGTGGCATCAATGGCGCTGGTGGTCCGGCTGGCGCCGCCCCAGAGCCGGGGCAGGGTGTCGGGAGCCTACGCCTCGGCCTTCCTGATCGGCAATGTGTGCGGCCCGATTGTGGGTGGCCTGCTGGCGGGGCTGGGCCTGCGGGTCCCGTTCCTTGCCTACGCCGCCGCGCTGCTGGTGGCCGCATTCGTGGTCCAGACGCAGCTGAGCCACCAGCGCCGGGGAGGCGGGGAGATACAACACCGTGCCCCTGACATGCGGTTTGGCGAGGCCCTGGCGGCCGGAACCTACCGGTCCGCCCTCATGTCCAGCTTCGCGAACGGCTGGGCAACGTTCGGCGTGCGGATGGCAACGGTGCCGTTGTTCGCCGCGGCCGCCTTCGGGGCGGGTCCGCAGGCCGCCGGCCTGGCGTTGGCGGTGTTCGCTGCCGGCAACGCCGCTGCCCTGGTGTTCTCGGGGCGGCTGGCGGACTCGGTGGGACGCAAGCCGATGATGATCTCCGGCCTGCTGGTGGCGGCCCTGTCCACTGCAGCCATTGGCATCACCTCTGACCTGCCCTGGTTCCTGGCGGCTTCGACGCTCGCCGGCGTCGGATCCGGGCTTTTCGGTCCCGCCCAGCAGGCCGCCGTCGCGGACGTCATTGGCAACGCGCGCTCCGGCGGCAAGGTGCTGGCCGTGTACCAAATGACGTCCGACGTCGGGGCGATTGTTGGTCCGCTGGTGGCGGGCATGCTCGCGGACGGGCTGGGATTCGGTTGGGCCTTCGGCGTGACCGGGGGGATCATGCTCCTGGCAGCCGCCGGCTGGGTGCCCACGCGTGAGACCCTGCGAAGGGCTGGCTCCTAGGCTGCGGTGCGGGCCCGGCAAACCCGTGCAGCAGTGCGGTTCAGCCGTCCATTCAACAGCTCAGTCCGAGCATCTCAGTTCAGCAGGGCGTCAACGAAGCCTTCGGTATCGAAGGGGGCAAGGTCGTCGGCACCTTCGCCCAGTCCAATGAGCTTGACGGGCACGCCGAGGGTTTTCTGGATGGCCACGACGATGCCGCCCTTGGCGGTTCCGTCCAGCTTGGTCAGGACGATGCCGGTGATGTTGACCACCTCAGAGAAAACCCGCGCCTGGTTCAGGCCGTTCTGGCCGGTGGTGGCATCGAGCACCAGCAGGACCTCGTCCACCTCGGCCAGCTTTTCCACGACGCGCTTGACCTTGCCCAGTTCGTCCATGAGGCCCACCTTGTTCTGCAGGCGGCCGGCGGTATCGATCATGACCACATCGACTTCCTGCTCGATGCCGGCCTTGACCGCCTCGTAGGCAACCGAGGCGGGGTCGGCGCCGTCGATGTCGGACTTCACGGTGGGGACACCCACGCGCTGGCCCCAGGTGGCCAGCTGCTCGGCGGCGGCGGCCCGGAACGTGTCGGCGGCGCCGAGCAGGACGTCCTTGTCCTCGGCGACCAGCACGCGGGCCAGCTTGCCCACGGTGGTGGTCTTGCCCACGCCGTTCACGCCCACCACCATCATCACGGCCGGCTTGTCCGCGTGCCGCTGGACGTTGAGGCTGCGGTCCATCGTGGGGTCCACAAGCTTGATGAGTTCTTCCCGGAGCATGGTCTTGACGTGTTCCGGAGTTCGGGTGCCCAGGACCTTGACGCGCTCCCGCAGGGCATCAACCAGCTGCATGGTGGGTTCGGTTCCCAGGTCCGCGAGCAGGAGGGTCTCCTCGACTTCATCCCAGACGCTCTCGTCGATCCGGTCGCTGGACAGCAGCGCCAGCAGGCCCTTGCCCATGACGTTGTTGGAGCGGGCCAGCCGTTCCCGCAGGCGCGCCAGGCGGCCGGCGACGGGCAGCGGGGTTTCGACGGGAATGGTTTCCAGGCCGGCCGCATTGTCCGGAACGGTGGTGGTGTCCAGCCCCTCAAGGTCCGCGCCCTCCGGCGCCCGGGCCCCGATTGTTCCTTCGCGGTCCGCCACCGCCGTGCTTCCGCCGGAGCGGGTTTCGGGGTCGTTGGCATCCCTGGTGCCCGGGTAGCGGGTGATGTTCCTGCGTGTCTTGAGCAGGACCGGAATCAGGCCGCCGATGACCACCAGCGCAGCAAGGATGGACAGGACAATGGGAAGGATGTCATTCACTCCCCTAGCTTCTCACAAACGCCCTGCCCGGTTCCGGCGGCCGGCAAGCAACTGACCTGCCCCTTTGCCCAGGCCGCCGGCTGCTGGATGGCACCGCCAACAGCAGGTGCAGGGGCTATACCTCGGCCCCGAGCCGCTGGCTGATGACGGTGGAGACGCCGTCGCCCCTCATGGTGACGCCGTACAGCGCGTCTGCCACTTCCATGGTCCGCTTCTGGTGTGTGATGACGATGAGCTGGCTGGATTCCCGGAGTTCTTCGAAGATGGTGATGAGCCGGCCCAGGTTGGTGTCATCCAGTGCCGCCTCCACCTCGTCCATGACGTAGAACGGCGAAGGACGGGCCTTGAAGATGGCCACCAGCAGCGCCACCGCGGTCAGGGAACGTTCGCCGCCGGAGAGCAGGGACAGGCGCTTGATCTTCTTGCCCGCAGGCCGGGCCTCCACCTCGATGCCCGTGGTGAGCATGTCCGTGGGGTCGGTCAGCACCAGGCGGCCTTCGCCGCCCGGGAAAAGCCGTTCGAATACCCGGATGAACTGGGCCTGGGTGTCCTCGAACGCTTCGGTGAAGACCCGCTGGACCCTGTCGTCCACTTCCTTGATGATGTCCAGCAGGTCGCGCCGGCTGGCCTTCAGGTCCTCGAGCTGGGTGCTCAGGAACTGGTGACGCTCCTCCAGGGCCGCGAATTCCTCGAGTGCCAAAGGGTTGACCTTGCCCAGGCTTGCCAGGTCACGTTCGGCTTTCCGCAGCCGCTTCTCCTGCTCCTGCCGGACAAACGGCTTGCCTTCCCTGATTTCCTCCCCGTCCGCATCAACGGGGGCGCGGAGGGCAGCCCACTTGTCTTCGGATTCCTCCGCGGGAACGGGCACCGGCACCTGCGGCCCGAACTCGCTGACGAGCGCTTCGGGGGTGATGCCGAGCTCGTCCACGGAGCGGGTTTCCACTGCCTCGATCCGGGCGCGATGCTGGGTCCGGGCCAGTTCGTCGCGGTGCACGGTGTCGGTGAGCTGGGCCAGTTCCCGGGACAGGGCCTCGTTCGCTTCCCGGATGTCCCGCAGGCCGCGGTCGCGCAGCTCCCGGTTCTCCTCGGCGAGGTCCCGTTCGTGCCGGGCCAGGTCGACCGAGACGTCCACGTAGCCGAGTGCCAGTTCCACTCCGGCGGATACGGCCGCTGCGCGCCGGGCCTGGATGCGGCGGCGCCGGGCCCGCTCCGCCGCTTCCTCGCGGGCCCGGCGTTCGGTGGCGGCTGCACGTTCCAGGGATGCCACCCTGTTGCGGGTGGCCGCCAGTTGCTCTTCGGCGCTGCGCAGGGACAACCGCGCCTCCACTTCGGCTGCGCGGGCGGCAGTGGCTGCGCGGGCCAGGGCGTCGCGCTGCCCGGTGGAGGGTTCCTCTTCCACCGGTGCTTCCTGCGCCGCGGCCAACCGGGCGGCGACGGCGGCGAGCGCCTCTTCCTCCGCCGCGACGTTGGCTTCGGCCCTGGACAGGGATGCCGCCAGCCGTTCGCTCTCGCCCACGGCGCTGCGCAGGACAGAGTTCAGGTGGCCCAGCCGTTCGGCCACGGCGGCGAGGCGGGCATCGGATTCGTGCAGCTTGTCCAGGGCAGCGTCCGCTTCCTCCTGCGCCCCCTTGCGCCGGGCCTCTGCGGCGGCCAGGGCGAACCTGTGCCGTTCAAGGTCCGCGGTGACCGCCGACAGTCCGCGGTCGGCGTCGTCCACTGCCGCCTGGACCTCAAGGAGGGACGGCGCCTTGGCAGAGCCGCCGGTGGCGGAGACGGCGGTGAACACGTCCCCTTCCCGGGTGACAGCCGTCAGGGCCGGAGAAGATGCGACCAGGGCGGCCGCAGCGTCGATGCCGGTGACGACGGCGGTCCGGGACAGCAGGTGCCGGACCAGGGCAACGTGCTCCGCAGGTCCGTCCACGAGATCAGCCGCCCATTGCGCCCCGTCGGGCAGTGCCAGGTCCTCCGCGCCTTCCGCCTGGAGTGCCGCAGCCGTGGCAAGGAGCAGCGACGCCCGCCCGGCGTCGTCGTCCTTGAGCCGCTTCAGCACGGCTCCTGCCGCGTCCCTGTCCCGGACGAGCACGGCTTCGGACGCCTCCCCCAGGGCAGCGGCGATGGCCGGCTCGAACCCGGCCTGGATCGTGATCCCGGCGGCGAGGCTTTCCTGGACTCCGGGAAGCCCGGACTGCAGCACGTGCCTGGCGCCGTCCTTGCGGTCAAGGCCCAGCTTCAGGGCGTCGAGGCGCGCGGCGAGGGCGTCGCGCTTGCGCATGCCTTCGTTGACGGCGGCTTTGAGGTCTGCGATCTCCTGGAGGACGGCGTCCAGGACATCGCTGGCGGCTTCGTAATCGGCGTCGAGGGATTCCTCCCCCTCCTCCACACCGGCCACCTGGTTCTCCAGCGCCGTGAACTCCGCCTGGGCGCGGGCCCGTCGTTCCGTTCCGGCCGCGAGGGATTCGCGCAGCCGTCCCAGTTCCGCCTGCGCGGACTCCACCCGGGACCTGGCCGCCGCAACCTGGCCGGCAAGCCGCGCCAGGCCCTCCCGCCGGTCGGCAGCGGCGCGGAGCTGCGCGGTCAGCCGCTGGTCCTCGGCATGGGCGGCCCGCTCCGCTTCCGCCTTCGCGGCACTGGCCATGTCAAGGGCGCCCCGCCTGTCCTGGATGTCCTGTTCGAGTTCGGACAGCTCCTGCCGGACCCTTGCCGCCTGGCGCTCCAGCTGTTCCGGGTCCCGGCCGGACGTCGGCGCAGCCTCGTCGGAGCCGAGCAGGCGGCTCCGTTCGCCGGCCAACGAGCCCAGCGACCGCAGCCGTTCACGCGCGGTGGAGAGCCGGTACCAGGTGTCCCGGGCGGCATTGAGCCGTGGCGTGGCCTCGGCTGCCAGCTGCTCCAGCGCCGCCTGCTGCCTGCGCCCCGCGTCGAGTTCCTGCTCGACGGCGGTCCGGCGCGCCTTGAGTTCGGCCTCGTCCGCCACATCCTGCGCCAGGGCCTGCTGCAGCTGGACCAGGTCATCGGCCAGCAGGCGGGCGCGGGCATCCCGGACGTCGAACTGGACCCGCTGGGCGCGGCGGGCAACCTCCGCCTGCTTCCCCAGGGGGGTGAGCTGCCGGCGGATCTCCCCGGTGAGGTCGGTCAGGCGCTGCAGGTTGGCCTGCATGGCCTCCAGCTTCCGGACGGTGCGTTCCTTGCGCCGCCGGTGCTTGAGGATTCCCGCCGCCTCCTCGATGAAGCCGCGGCGGTCCTCGGGAGTGGCGTGCAGGACGCGGTCCAGCTGGCCCTGGCCCACGATGACGTGCATTTCCCGGCCCAGCCCCGAGTCCGAAAGCAGTTCCTGGATGTCCAGCAGCCGGCAACCGGCGCCGTTAATGGCATATTCGGAGCCGCCCGTCCGGAACAGTGTCCGGGAAATGGTCACTTCGCTGTACTCGATGGGGAGTGCGCCGTCAGTGTTGTCGATGGTCAGCGAGACGTGGGCGCGGCCCAGCGGCGGCCGCCCGGACGTCCCGGCAAAGATGACGTCCTCCATCTTGCCGCCGCGCAGCGTCTTGGCCCCCTGTTCGCCCATGACCCAGGCCAGGGCGTCCACCACGTTGGACTTGCCGGATCCATTGGGACCCACGACGGCGGTGACGCCGGGTTCGAAGTCGAAGGTGGTGGCAGACGCAAACGACTTGAACCCCCGGACGGTGAGGCTTTTGAGGTGCAAGGCTTTTCTGGTCTCCTGGAGCGGGTAGGGCACTTTGCTGGAACCGGCTCACTACAATCTACTGCGCAGGACCGGCAATTCCCCGCAGCAGCACCCGGGAACCGGCCGGGGCACGAGGAGTGGATATGCATGATCCGGCGGTACAAAGGCATAGTTAAGCTCTTGAGCCTGCATAGATGTGGGTACAGTCACCGCAGGAATGCGGGACGAAAACGAAGAGGGGCTTGAATTGGCAGGTAATGCAACCTTCCGCCACAGCAACACCGCGCTGCTTTCGGTCAGCAGCGTCGAAGCGCCCAGGATTGTGAGCTCCACGGACTTTGACCGCCGGCTGGCATCGACCCTGCAGCGCCTGAAGTTTCCGCCGCGGCTCCTGGAGCGGGTGGCGGGAATCACGCACCGGCGCTGGTGGGCTGCCGGAACATCGTTCGACGATGCTGCCGTGGAAGCCGGCGCCAAAGCCCTGGCCGAGGCCGGCATCGAAGCGTCCGACGTAGGCCTGCTGATCAACACGTCGGTGACACGGCGCAACCTGGAGCCCTCCGTGGCGGTCAAGATCCACCACAGCCTCAGCCTGCCGTCGTCGGCCATGAACTTTGACCTTGCCAACGCCTGCCTGGGATTCGTCAACGCCCTGACCCTGGCTGCCAACATGATCGACTCCGGCCAGATCAGGTACGCCGTCATTGTCAACGGCGAGGACGCCCAGCTGACCCAGGAAGCAACCCTGGCCCGCCTGCAGCGGCCCGAAACAACGCGGGATGACTTCAACCGGGAGTTCGCGACGCTGACCCTGGGATCAGGCGCTGCCGCGGCAGTCCTGGGCCCTGCCGACGAGCACCCGGGCGCGCACCGCGTAGTGGGCGGGGTGATGCGTGCCGGCACCGAGCACCACGAGTTGTGCGTGGGCGGCATCGACGGGATGAACACCGACACGAAAGGGCTGCTCGACGGCGGCCTGCAGCTGGTAGTCGACGCATGGCAGGAAGCCCAGCCCGAATGGGACTGGGCCGCCATGGACCGCTATGTCACCCACCAGGTCAGCAACGCCTACACCCACGCGATCATCGATGCCATCGACCTGGACCCGGACAAGGTGCCCATCACATTCCCGCACTGGGGCAACGTTGGGCCGGCCTCGCTGCCCATGACGCTTGCCGCCGAGGCGCAGTCGCTGGGAAGCGGCGACCGGGTCTTGTGCATGGGCGTCGGCTCCGGACTGAACACCGCAATGCTGGAAATCGTTTGGTGATCGCGGCCTGGCCGGGCGTCAACGCCGAGTGGTCCCGCGAGATCGATGTCCCCTCCACGTCAAGCGTTGACGCACCCGGGACGGTGCGGCGCTGGCACCTCCTGGACAACGGGGCCGAACTGTCCCGCCGCGGCCTGGCTCCGCTGGGAACGCTGCTGTGCGTGCACGGCAACCCCACATGGTCCTATCTGTGGCGGAGCCTGCTGGCTGCCGGGTCCGACCCTGAGCATCCGTGGCGCGTGGTGGCCGTGGACCAGTTGGACATGGGGTTTTCCGAACGGACGGGTACCTTCCGGCGCCTGGCGGACCGGATCAACGACCTGGGCGACCTGACCGAGGCCCTGTCCCTGGCCGGCCCGGTGGTCACCGTGGGCCACGACTGGGGCGGGGTGGCCAGCCTCGGCTGGGCGCTTGCCCATAGCGACCAACTGGCCGGCGTGGTCCTGACCAACACCGCCGTGCACCAGCCTGCCGGCTCCCCCCTTCCGCCGGCACTGCGCCTTGCCCTGCACCCGGCAGTGCACCGGTGGGGAACCACCACCTCCGACGCTTTCCTGCGGGTGACGCATTCGCTGGCACGCCCACCGCTGCCCGCTGACGTGCGGAGTGCCTTCATGGCCCCGTACCGCGGCGCCGCACGCCGCGCAGGGGTGGGCAACTTCGTCGCTGACATACCCGTCGACGGCTCGCACCCGAGCTTCGCTGCCCTCAACGGCGTGGCGGAAGGCCTGCGCCGCCTTAATGTGCCGGCCCTGATGCTCTGGGGCCCGCGCGATCCGATCTTCTCCGACCGCTACCTGAAGGACCTGCTCGCCCGCCTTCCGCATGCCGACGTGCACCGCTACGAGGGCGCGGGACACCTGGTGGCAGAGGACCGGGACATTGCCACTCCCGTCTTCGACTGGCTGGCCGGCCGCGTCACGCAGGGCGGGGACAGTCCTGCTGATAATGGCTCCATGCGAGCCGGCGATGGCTTCACGCCCCTGTGGGGTCTCCTGGGGGAGCTCGCCGCCGGACCATCCGCTGGGGCGGGGGCCGTCGTCGAAATGGCCCCGGACGGCACGGAGGCACGTTCGCTCACCTGGCGGCAGCTTGAGGAAAACGTGGGGCGCGTTGCCGCGGGGCTGCAGGGGGAGGGTGTCGGGCCCGGCACCAGGGTAAGCCTGATGGTTCCCCCCGGCGTGGACCTGACCGTCGCACTGTATGCCTGCCTTCGGCTGGGCGCCGTGGTGGTCGTGGCCGACGCCGGCCTGGGCACCAGGGGGCTGAGCCGGGCGGTCAAGGGAGCGACGCCCGATGTCCTGATCGGGATCGACAAGGCCCTTGCCGCTGCCCGGGTACTGGGCTGGGCGGCCCGGCGTATCAGCGTAAGGGACCTGCCGGCCGTGCAGCGCCGGGTGCTCGGCGTGGAGACCTCGCTCGCCGCCCTGGCCAGGACCAGCCCGGGGCAAGGCGGTGCCGCTCCCGCCTTCAGCCCGGCGGCGGACTCCCCCGCCGCCGTGCTTTTCACGTCCGGCTCCACCGGGCCCGCCAAGGGCGTCCAATACACCCACGGGCAGCTTGCCGCCATGCGGGACACGGTTGCCGGAACCTTCGGGATCGAGCCCGGCGACAAGCTGGTGGCCGGCTTCGCACCCTTCGCGCTGCTGGGACCTGCGCTGGGAACCGTGTCCGTGACGCCGGCCATGGATGTCACCGCCCCCCGCACCCTGACCGCGCACGCCCTCGCTGCTGCTGCAGCGGCCATTGACGCCACGGTGGTCTTCGCCTCCCCCGCGGCCCTGCGCAACGTCGTTGCGACCCAGGCCGGGCTCACCCAGGAGGGCGCTGCGGCGCTCAAGCGGGTCCACCTGCTGCTCTCCGCCGGCGCTCCCGTTCCCGAACCGCTCCTGGACGAGGTGCAGCGCCTGCTGCCGGCCGCCTCGCTGCATACCCCCTACGGCATGACCGAGGCCCTCCCCGTCACCGATATCAGCCTTGAACAGATCAAGGCCGCCGCGGCCGCCGCGGGTTCCGGGACGATGACGGGGGCCGGAAACGGCGTCTGCGTTGGCCGTCCGGTCCAGGGCGCCCGCATAGCCCTGATCCCGCTGGCGGCGGACGGTACCGCCCCGGCGACAGAACCGGTGACGGAAGCGGGTGTCACCGGGGAAATCCTGGTCAGCGCGCCGCACGTCAAGGGCGGCTATGACCGGCTTTGGCTGACTGACCAATTGAGCGCGGGCCCGGCCGGCTGGCACCGCACCGGCGATGTGGGCCATTTCGACGCCGACGGCCGCCTCTGGGTGGAGGGGCGCCTGGCACACATCATCACGGCGCCCGGCGCAGTGGTCACGCCGGTAGGGGCCGAACAGGCCATCGAAAGCCTGGACTGCGTCAGCATGGCAGCGGTTGTCGGGGTGGGGCCGGCCGGCACCCAGGCCATTGCCGCCGTCGTCGAAACCATGCCGCCGGCGCGTAAGGCGGGGCCGGCCGCCGCTGGACTCGCGGCACAGGTACGCCGTGCCGCACGTGCCGCAGGCGTCTCCGTGGCTGCAGTCCTGGTTGTCCCTGCGCAGCCCACCGACATCCGCCACAACGCGAAGATCGACAGGTCGCGGTTGGCGCGCTGGGCATCATCCGTCCTGGCCGGCGGCCGCCCGGGGAAGCCATGAGGGTACTGGTTACGGGTGCGAGCGGCCTGCTGGGGCGGCAGGTGGCGGGCCAGCTGGTACGCAAGGGCCACGAGGTCACTACCTTCCAGCGGCGTCCCTCGGGGGTCGACGGCGCGGCGGACCGGTGCGGTTCCCTCACCGATGATGCAGCAGTCGCGGAGGCAGTCCGGGGCGCGGACGCAGTCATCCACCTTGCCGCGAAAGTCTCCTTCACTGGCCGCGCCGAAGAGTTTGACCAAGTGAATGTAGAGGGAACGCGGCGCCTGCTCCTGGCGGCGCGCGATGCCGGGGTCCGGGACGTGGTCTTCGTTTCTTCGCCTTCGGTGGCCAACTCGGGCGCCGCCATTGCAGGTCTTGGCGCGGAGCCGGCCGACCCGGTGCATGCCCACGGCGACTATTCGCGCACCAAGGCGCAGGCTGAACTGCTGGCCCTGGCCGCCGACGCCCCGGACTTCCGGGTTGCCGCCGTGCGGCCGCACGTCGTCTGGGGGCCGGGCGACACCCAACTGGTGGAACGGGTCCTGACCCGGGCCGCCCGGAAGCGGCTGCCGCTGCTGGATGCGGGCGCCGCGCTGATCGACACCACCTACGTGGACAACGCGGCGGCAGCGATCGTTGCTGCCCTGGACCGCATCAGCTACATCCACGGCAGGGCCCTGGTGGTGACCAACGGCGAGCCCCGGCCGGTGGGCGAACTCATCGCCGGCATCTGCGCTGCCGGCGGCGTCGCTGCGCCGTCATGGTCAGTGCCGGGGAAGCTTGCCCGGATCGCGGGATCGGCAGTGGAAAGGGCTTGGCTCCGGCTCGGCAAACAGGACGAGCCCCCGATGACCAGGTTCCTTGCCGAACAGCTGTCCACCGCCCATTGGTTCGACCAGCGGGAGACCCATGAGCTTCTTGCCTGGACGCCGGCTGTCTCGATTGACGATGGCCTGGTACGGCTCGCGGAGTACTACGGGTCCCGCTGACACCCAGCCAGGTGGATGGTGGGACTACCAGCGGCCGTTGCGGGGCCGCGGCTGGCACACCGGGCAGGTATGGGAGGAACGGTTCATGAACTGGTCCCGGCGGATGGTGGAACTGATCCCCGCTGCGGCGCACCGCCTGCACGGCTCACCCTGGCGGCCGTAGGCGTTCAGGGACCGGTCAAAGTAGCCTGAAGCGCCGTTGACGTTGACGTACAGGGAGTCGAAGCTGGTCCCGCCGGCGGCCAGGGCATCGAGCATGACCTCGCGGGCACTGTCCAGGACGTGTTGGGCCTCGTTCCTGCGAAGGGTGTCGGTGGGCCTGGCAAAGTGCAGGCGGGCACGCCAGAGGGCTTCGTCAGCGTAGATGTTGCCAATGCCGGACACCAGCCCCTGGTCCAGCAACGCCCGTTTCAGGCCCGTCTTGCGCTTGCGCAGGCGCTGGTAGAAGAGGTCGAACGAAAAGGCAGGGTCCAGGGGGTCCCGCGCAATATGGGCGGCTTCCGCGGCGATGAGCGGAAGGGGGGACTCGGCGAGGCCGCCGGGGCCGCCGTCGTCGGTGGGTACCAAGGCGGTGACGAAGAGGCCCCCGAAGATCCGCTGGTCAACGAACCGCAACTGGGCCGGCATGCCGTCGCGGGGACTGAGGCGAAGCCTGACCTTGAGGTGCTTTTCGTCGGGGACGTCCGGATCCTGCATCAAGAGCTGGCCGCTCATCCCCAGGTGAGCCATCAGTGCAACGTCCGGCAGCGGTGCGGTTTCAGGGTTTTCCGGTGCAGCGGGCCCGTCCGTCAGCGGCATCCACAGGAATTTGCCGCGGCGCACGACGTCGGTGACGGTTGCGCCCTGGAGGTTGCCGATAAAATCCCCCGCGCCCAGGGCATGGCGGCGGATGGAGCGGGCATCAAGGACGTCAACAGCGCTGATGGTCCTGCCACGGACCCAGTTCACCAGGCCGCGGCGCACCACTTCGACCTCGGGCAGTTCAGGCACGGGACGCTACTTGGCGGTGACGGAACCAGCCGAAGTGCCGGCGGCATTCCGGGTTTCGGCGCCGGACAGCACCCGCCAGGCGTCCGCGGCCGCTTCCTGCTCCGCTTCCTTCTTGGAATGCCCGGAACCCTTGCCGTAGGCGTTTCCGCCGATGTTCAAAACAGCGGTGAAGGTGCGGGCGTGATCCGGGCCGGTCCCGTCCACCGCGTAGTGGATGCTGCCAAGCTGCCGGCTGGCCGCGAGTTCCTGGATGCTGGTCTTCCAGTCGGTGCCGGCGCCCAGGACAGCGGCGTCCTTCAGCAACGGTCCGATCAGCCGCATGACGAGTTGGCGCGCGGTCTCGATGTCGTTGGAGACATAGGTGGCCCCGATCAGGGCCTCCATGGTGTCCGCGAGGATGGACGCCTTGTTTTTCCCTTGGGTGAGCTTCTCGCCCTGGCCCAGGTAGATGTACTCGCCGATGCCCAGGCTACGGCCGATGCCGGCCAGGGCCCGGGTACTGACGACGGCGGACCGGCGCTTGGCGAGTTCGCCTTCGGGCAGGTCCGGGTTGTCCCGGTACAGGGCGTCGGTCACGGAGAACCCCAGGATGGAGTCGCCCAGGAATTCGAGCCGCTCGTTGGTGGGGATGCCGCCGTTCTCGTATGCGTACGAGCGGTGGGTAAGCGCAAGACGAAGCGTCCCGGCGTCAATAATGACACCGAGACGCTTCAGAAGCTCTTCAGTTGAAGACATCAGTCAGCCTGTTGGGGCCGATTAGACGTCAGCGACCTTGCGGCCCTTGTACTCAAGGAACAGCGCAGTGCCAGCAGAGTCGGTAACGACCTTTGCCTGGTGCGGCAGGCTGTAGGTGACCTGGCCGTTCTCAACGGTCTTCACCAGGTGGGGGGCGGTCGCCTTCCACTGCGAGCGGCGGGCGCGGGTATTCGAGCGAGACATTTTCCGCTTGGGAACAGCCACGGCTAACTCATTTCTCTCTAGACAAACACGTACAAATCAATTTTGCCGGTCAGGCTTAGCCATATCAGCTAGGGCAGCCCAGCGAGGATCCAGGACCTCGTGGTGGTGCCCCGGCTCGTCTTCCAGGCGAACTCCGCATTCGGAGCAAAGGCCCTGGCAGTCTTCCCGGCACACCGGCTGGAACGGCAGATTGGTGACAACCGCGTCCCGCAACACCGGTTCAAGATCGATTACATCGTGCTCGACTCGACGTTGCTCTTCATCTTCTTCTCCGTCCGAGAGCTCAGTGCCCTCGTAGAAGAAAAGTTCTTGCACATTGACCTCAAGGTCATACGCAAGGGGATCCAGGCATCGGCCGCACTCGCCGGTTACTTCGGCGAGGACAGTTCCTGATACCAGAATTCCTTCGTGTACGGCCTCCAGCCTCAGGTCGAGCTCGACATCCGAGCCTTCCTGAACACCAATGAGCGCCACACCAAGATCACCCGGTGCGGGTACATGTTCCGTCAGTGTCCGCATGCTTCCCGGGCTGCGCCCGAGGTCCTTGACGTCGAACGCCAGGGGCGAACCAGCATCTCTGTTAATGAGAACTCCTGTTGAACATATGACCGACGTACCATCTTAGCCTGAAGAGCCATGGTGACTCAAACCGGCAGCGGGCAGCGCCGAAGTACCGATCCAGCCTACCGCCTCGGCTGCTGATCCGGCGAAGGCTCGCCGGCAACGATGCGCCGGTGCACTGACCGGGGAACGTAGTCCGAGACGCTTCCGCCCAGGGACGCCACCTCCTTGATCAGGGTGGAGGACAAATGCAGGTAGCTGGCCTCGGCCGGGAGGAAGACTGTTTCCACGCCGCTCAACTGCCGGTTCATGGTGGCCATGGGGAGCTCGTAGTCAAAGTCCGACGACGACCGGAGCCCTTTGACGATGGCGGACACCCCCCGGTGGCGGCAGTATTCCGCGAGGAGTCCCGCGCCGACAGGCTCCACCACGATGCCCTTGAGCGAAGCCAACGTCTCGCGCGCCATGTCCAGCCGCTCCTCCAGGGTGAACATGTACTTCTTCGCATAGTTGGTGGAAATGGCCACAATGACCTCATCAAACAGGCCGGCAGCCCGGGCAATGACTTCGAGATGGCCGTTGTGGATGGGGTCGAAGGATCCGGGGCACACAGCGCGTCTCATGCTCCGAACCTACCGCATGGAAAGCCCGGGATACCATGACTGGATGCATCCAGCACGGGAACTTTCCACACCCCTGGCACCTGCTCCCTGGCAGCGCACCGCGCTCGGGGCAAACCTCCTGGCCGCGGACGGCGGACTGGGAGTGACCATCTTCGAAGAGATGACAACCCTGGCCGTCAGGACGGGCGCCATCAACCTGGGACAAGGCTTCCCCGATGAGGACGGGCCGGTTGAAATCAGGGAGGCGGCCCGGGCGGCCATAGCGTCCGGCGCCAACCAGTACGCGCCGGGCAAGGGCCTCCCCGAACTCCGCGAGGCGGTAGCCGCGCACCAGGAGCGCTTCTACGGCCTGGCTCCGGATCCGGCAACGGAAGTCATCATCACCACCGGGGCCACTGAAGGCATTGCCGCTGCCCTGCTGGCTTTTGCAGGACCGGGCGATGAGGTCCTGACGTTCGAGCCGTTCTACGACTCCTACGGTGCGGTCATCGGGCTTTCCGGGGCCACCCACACCACCGTTCCCCTGGCTGCCCCGGACTTCATGCCGGACGTGGCGGCATTGGAGGCGGCCTTCAGCGAGCGGACCAAGGTGGTGCTGCTGAACAACCCGCACAATCCCACCGGCGCTGTGTTTCCACCCGCGGTCCTGCAGCGGGTGGTGGACCTTGCAGGCCGGTACGGCAGCATCATCATCACCGATGAAGTGTATGAGCACCTCACCTTCGGCGTGGGCCACACGCCGGTGGCCACCCTTCCGGGCGCTGCCGGGCGGACCATCACCATCTCCTCTGCCGGCAAGACTTTTTCCCTCACCGGCTGGAAGATCGGCTGGCTCAGCGGGCCGGAGGAACTGGTGGCCGCCGTCCGCACGGTAAAGCAGTTCCTGACCTACAGTTCGGGTACGCCGTTCCAGGCAGCGATCGCAAAGGGTTTGGCCCTCCCCGATGATTTCTATACGGGCATCGCTTCTGCCTTGGAGCAGAAACGGGACATTCTCAGCGCCGGGCTCCGGGCCGCCGGCTTGGACGTCTTCACCCCGCAGGGCACCTACTTCGTCAACGTGGACACCGCACCGCTGGGCATCACCGATGCCCTGGACCTCGCCCGGCGGCTGCCGGTACTGGTGGGGGTCGCAGCCATTCCCGTTCCGGTCTTCTGCCATCCGGAAGGCGCCGAGCGGACGCGCAGCCTGCTCCGCTTTGCCTTCTGCAAGAAGACCAATGTCCTGGAGGAGGCCGCCGCGCGGTTGGCAACCCTGCGCGGCAGGCTCTGATGCCCACCCGCGGGGCCGCCAGCCGTTTCCTGCGCACCACCGGCCAGCATGCCACCATCGAGCCTGATGCCTTTACCGACGGCGGCTACGTGCTCAGCATCGGCGGAGCCGAACAGTCGCACGTCAACCTTGACCGGCCGGAAGACATCTTCTACGAATACCTGCGCCGGATCGGACACCTCGTGGATCTTGCTGCGCCGCCCGGACAACCAATCACGGCGCTCCACCTGGGAGCGGGCGCGTTGACGCTGGCGCGGTACATCCAGGCGACCCGTCCGGGCTCAGTGCAGTATGCAGTTGAGCTGGAGCGCGAACTGCTGGACTTCGTCCTGCGGCACCTTCCCATGCCCGAAGGAACAAACCTGACCACCATCATCGGCGACGCCCGCGAAGCGCTCGGTGCGCTGGACCCGGGCCTGGCGTTCGACGTCGTGATCCTGGACATCTTCTCCGGACCGGAGGCGCCGGCCCACATCGCCACGGACGGTTTCTACCGTGAAGCCAGGGACCGATTAAGCCCGGGCGGGCTCCTGATCGTCAATGTCGGGGACGAACCGGCGCTCACGCTTGTCAGGAGCCAGGTGGCCGCCATGCGCGCTGCCATGGCCGATGTTGCGGCGTTCGGGGAAGCCGGAATGTTCGACGGACGGTATCCGGGAAACGTCATCCTGGCAGGAACGCAGGACCCCTGGCCGGACTTGTGGACAACAGAGCTGGCCGCCCGCGGCCCCCACCCTGCCCGGGTCCTGTCCGGAGTGGACCTGGACCCCTTCTCGGCTTAGGCCCAAGGCCCTATCCCTCTGCCACGTCCGGCAGGTCGTCAGCGGAAATGGCATCGGGCACCGACGGCTCCGCGAACCACAGCCTGGTTTCCCCGTATTTCTTTTCGGCGAAACGCGTCATCCCTTCCGGCCACCCTGGTTCCGGGGAGCGTGAGGAGCGTTCCACCACCACCACGGCTCCGGACCCCAAATGGCCGGCGAGCTTCTGCAGCACGGCGGCGAGCGTGCCGTCCTCCAGCGGATACGGCGGGTCCAGGAACACGACGTCCCAGGCGGCCGCCGCCGCAGCGCGGTCAAGGAACGGCTCCACCTTGGAACGGTGAACCGTCACGGTCTTAGTGCCCAGCACCCCGTTGATGAGGTCCGCGTTGCGCTGGCACACGGCACTGGCTTTGGCGTCCGACTCGACGAGGTCCACCGACCGTGCACCCCGGCTGCCGCTTTCCACCCCCAGGGCACCGGAACCGGCGTAGAGATCCAGTACCCGGGCGCCGGCAAGCACGTCAAAGGCGTCCAGGCGGGAAAACAGCGCTTCCTTGACCCGGTCCGTCGTGGGCCTGGTCAACGATCCCGGGACCGCCGCCAGCGGCGTGCCGCCGGCCGCGCCGGCGATGATGCGCGTCACCGCACCCACCGCAGTTCGGCCGCGCCGGCCACGTCGTTGCTAACCGCGTTCAAGGAACGCCTCCTTCTCGGGGTTGAGATACTTCTCGATGGCCCCGGCGAGCTCGGGGTGGCCGGACAGCAGCGGGTCCCCGCCAACGATTGCCTGTGCGTCGTCCCTGGCCCGGGCTATCACGTCTTCATGTTCAAGGACCCGGAGCAGCTTCAGCGTGGACCGGCCGCCGGACTGGGAAGCACCAAGGATATCGCCCTCGCGCCGCAGCTTGAGGTCCTCCTGCGAGAGGACGAACCCGTCCGTCGTGGCAGCGACCGCGTCCAGCCGCCGCCTGCTGGGGTGGCCGGGTTCAAGGGCGGTTACCAACAGGCACGTTCCTGGCAGGCCGCCGCGGCCCACGCGGCCGCGAAGCTGGTGGAGCTGGGAGATTCCGAACCTGTCAGCGTCCAGGATGACCATCAGCGTGGCGTTGTGCACGTCGACCCCCACTTCGATCACGGTGGTGGAGACGAGCAGCTTGATGCGGTTGGCGGTGAACCCGGCCATGGTCTCCGTCTTCAAGTCGGGGTCCTGGCGTCCGTGCAGGGGAGCCAGCGGCACCCCTGCCAGCGAGGGCTCGCCCTGGAGATGGTCCACGACGGCGGTGACGGACGCGAGCTCCCGCGTCTCCTCTGTGTCCATGCCGGAAGGTGCGGCCTCGCCGGGGCTGAAGTCGCCGTCGTCGTCCGTTCCGATCTTGGGACAGACCACGTACACCTGGTGGCCGGCGTCGATCTCTTCCCGGGCACGTGCCCAGATCCGTGCCACCCAGCCGGGATTTTCCGCAAGGCCCACGAGGTGGGTGGTGATCGGTGCCCGGCCCTTGGGCAGTTCGTCGAGGGTGGAGGTCTCAAGGTCGCCAAACACGGTCATCGCTACCGTGCGGGGAATGGGCGTGGCGGTCATGACGAGCAGGTGCGGCGGTTTGCGGGCTTTGGCCCGCAGGGCATCGCGCTGTTCCACGCCAAAGCGGTGCTGTTCGTCCACCACGATCAAGCCGAGGTCATAGAAGGAGACGTTGTCGCTGAGCAGTGCGTGGGTGCCGATGATGATTCCTGCGGTCCCGGAGGCGGCGTCGAGCATTGCCTGCTTCCGTGCCGCCGTAGGCATGGACCCGGTGAGCAGCGTGACCTGGACGGAAGGCCCGTCGCCGGCGGCCAGGCCGCCCAGGAGTCCGTCGCTGGAAAGCGGACCGAGGGTTCGCCGGATGGAGTCGAAGTGCTGGGCGGCGAGTACTTCGGTGGGGGCAAGGAGCGCGGCCTGGCCGCCTGCGTCCACCACCTGGAGCATGGCACGCAACGCCACGACGGTTTTCCCGGAACCCACTTCACCCTGCAACAGCCGGTTCATGGGCGTGTCCTGCGCCAGTTCCGCGGCCAGGGTCTTGCCGACGGAGGCCTGGCCGGCCGTGAGCGTGAACGGCAGCGCGTGGTCGAATGCGGCCAGGATTCCGTCATTGACAGGACGCCGGGCGGTGGCTTCCTCCGCGGCAAGCTGGGCCCGGCGCCGAGCCAGCGCTGACTGCAGCACCAGTGCTTCCTGGTAACGGAAACGGTCGCGGGCACGCTTCCAGTCGCCGGCGGTTTCGGGAACGTGGATGAGGCGGTAGGCGTCTGCGACGGGCAGGAAGCCTTCCCTCGCGGCGACCTCCGGGGGAACCGGGTCCGGCAGCGAACCAAGGTCGGAAGTTTCGAGCAGCGTGGCGATCACCTTCTGGATCTTCCAGCTGGGCAGTTTGGCCGTGGCCGGATAGACCGGTATTGGCATGGCGGCAAGTTTCCCAGGGTCTTTTCCGGCGTCGCTGAACGGATCTTCGTCCAGGAGCTGGAAGTCGGGGTTGGTAAGGCCCAGCTTTCCCTTGAAACTGGTGACCCGGCCCGAAAACAAGGCACGGCGGCCCTGCAGGAGCTCGTTCTTCGCCTTGAACCCGTTGAAGAAGCTGATTTTCAGGGTGCCCGGAACCTTGCCGGTGTAATCCCGCCCGCCAACCAGCCGCAGGCCCTGCTTCCCGTCGTCGTCTGAGACGATGACGTCGGTGATGGTCCCGCGCCGCGCCTGCATCTGCCGGGTGCTGCTGGAGAGGACCCTGGCTATCAGGGTCACGTCCTCATCGAGCGGAAGCTCTGCGATGGGGGTCAACTCCCCGCGGCTCATGTAGCGGCGGGGGTAATAGTTCAGGAGGCCCTCTACGGTGGTGATGCCGAGGTGTTTCTCAATGACCGCCGCTGAGCGCTTCCCGATCCGCCGCTCCAGGGCAAGTTCCAGTTCAGCGCTCATGCCCGCCGGTGTTCACCGCGTCCGCACCCGGGTCCCGCGGCAGGGCCAGTTCGCTAATGCTGATCTGGGAAGGTTCGCCCAGGGACCGGATAATCCCCACCGCCGGGGCGGCGTCCGGCACGTGCACGTGCACCCGCCACCGGTAGTTGCCATCGGCGTCCGGCCCGTTGCCCACCTGGCTCATGATCACTGACTCGCCGATTTCGTCGAGACGCTGCCGCAGGGTGGCGGCATTCAATGGCGACAGGCTGATGGTGCACATGACTTCCACGCCGTCGTCGGCAGGCAAGGACGTATGGATGTGGGGATCAGAAACATCGTAGCCGTGGAGGCCATCGAGAAGCTCCCCCTGCAGCTCCTCCCCCATGACGGCGGAGCGGAGGCAGTCAAGGATCAGCAGCATTCCCACGCCGCCTGCATCCACCACGTGGGCAGACTGGAGCGCATCGAGCTGTTCTTCGGTGTGGATCACGGCGGCCAACGCCCCCTCCACCGCCGAGTCAAGGGCAAGGCCCAGGGCATGGTTGCTGTCGTCACCGTCCTGGCCGGCGTCCACGGCGGCGGCCGCACGTGCCGCCGCTTCCATGACGGAAAGCATGGTCCCGGGAACGGGATCGCTGAGGGCAGACCACGCCCGGATCTGCGCACGGTTCAGGGCCGCCGAGAGCAGGGTGGACGTCAACCGGGTATGGCCGGCCAGCGGCTCAGCTGCCGCACAGAGGAACACCGAGAACAAGGTCCCGGAATTTCCCCGCGCCTCCTCCATGGCAGCCTGGCCGGCCATCGAGAGGACTTCCCCGACGTCCACCGGGGCAGGCTGGCCAGGGTCCAGCACCAGCGAACGCGCCGCAGCGCGGACCGTGAGGTAGAGGTTTGTGCCGGTATCACCGTCAGCCACCGGAAAGATATTGATGGCGTTGAGCCGGTCGCTGTGGTTTCCCAGCGCAGTTTCAGCCTTGCCCAGCCACCTCTTCATGGCCAGCGCGTTGGCGGCAACCTTAGTGTGCAAAGTGATCCCATCCCCCGGTGTCCGCGGCCCGGCCAGCTATCAGGACACCCGGGCCTTCGTCGGTGCCGAGTGCATGTATCGAGCCTATCGCAGTGAATCCGGGTGGCAGCTGAACATCGGCAGGGAATGTGGCCAGCAGCCCGTGGTCCTCACCCCCGCCGAGCACCCATGGCGCCGCATCCGCTCCCAGCCGCGCCGCAGCGGGTCCCAGGAGTTCCGCCAACCGGGCCAGGCGTGCCGGGTCGAGGGCAACGGCGACACCGCTCGCGGCGGCGAGCCGCTTTCCGTCGCGCAGGAGTCCGTCCGATACATCCAGCATGGCTGTGGCCCCTGCCTCCCGGGCTGCAGGGCCTGCTTCCAACGGCGGCCGCGGGCGGCACTGCAGGTCGACGAAGGCATGCTCCGCGGGCGTCAGGGTATCCACCCCGATTCCCGACTCGAGGAGGGCAAGGCCTGCTGCCGCATGGCCCACCGTTCCCGCGAGCGCCAGGATGTCCCCCGGCCGGGCACCGGAACGGAGCACCGGCCGGGCGCCGTCGAGGGTTCCAAGGACAGCGGCGGTCACGGAAATTTCCCGGCCGCGGCCGAGGTCGCCGCCCGCCACGGAACAGTGGACTGCCCCGAGTTCCCGGATTCCGGCTGCCAGTCCGTCCGCCAGGTCCTCTACCCAGGCGACCGGGGTGTTTACGGGGAGCGTGAGGCTGACCACCATCGAGGTGGCCCGGGCGCCCATGGCATTGATGTCGCTGAGGTTTTGCGCTGCTGCCTTCCAGCCGACGTCGAACCCGGTGGTGCGGTAGCCGCTGGGCCACAGGAGCCGGAAATCCTGGTCCTGGACCTGGGTGTCGATGCTGATGACGGTTCGCCCGTCCGGTGCCGCGACAATGGCGGCGTCGTCCCCCGGCCCAAGCAGCGTGCTTGCAGTGTATCCGGCCTCCGTCCTGAGGCGCGGAAAGATCCGGGCCAGCAGATCGGCTTCGGAAAGCCCGGCCACGGTGGGCTGGTGGTCTATGCGGTTACGAAGGTCTTCAGGCACGCCACTACGCTACCGCGCCCGGCCGACATTCTGTCCGGACTTGGACGGCGGCGGCGATAGGCTGGAACCATGCACCATCCCCAGTTGCCCCTGTCCGCCCGCGCCGCCAGGATGGCGGTGGTTGGTGCAATTGCCGCCCTTTCCCTGGCATCCTGCTCCGGCGCAGTGGATGTCACCGCCGCAAAGGACGCCGCCAACCCGGCGTGCGCGCCCATGATGGTGGCCCTGCCCGATGCCATTGGCGATTCGAAGCTGCGGAAGACCAACAGCCAGGCCACTGCGGCCTGGGGCGATCCTTCGCTGGTCATCCTCCGCTGCGGCGTCAACGTGCCGGGGCCGACTACCGACCGGTGCGTCACCGTCAACGGGGTTGACTGGGTGATCAAGGAAGGCGATCCGGCATGGACGCTGACCACCTATGGCAGGGAACCGGCTACGGAAATCGTGATGGATCCGGACAAGATCAGCTCCGCGACAGTGCTCGCGGACCTGGCGGCCGCTGCCGGCAAAATTCCGTCAACGCGGAACTGCGTGGGCCAGGAGGATCTGCAGAACCTGCCCAAGAGCCAGTAGGGTTCCCTGGCCGAAGCGAAGCGAGGTTAGGGTGCCGGTGGGGATCAGCGGAGGCCGGTGTTGCGGTGCAGGGCCAGGTAGATCAGTTCGTCAATGAGGTCGGCGTACCCAAGGCCTGAAGCTGCCCACATCTGGGGGTACATGCTTTTGGGCGTGAAGCCGGGCATGGTGTTGATCTCGTTGATGATCAACTCGCCGTCCGGGGTGTAGAAGAAATCCACGCGGCTGAGGCCTTCGGCACCCACGGCATCAAATGCGGCTGCGGCCAGCTCCCGCACCCGGGCGATGGCCTCCGCGGGCATGTCGGCCGGGCAGCTGAGGGATGCTGCATCGTCCTCGACGTACTTGGCATTGAAGTCATAGAACTCGTGCGTACCTCCGGCCACGGAGATTTCGCCGGGCATCGATGTCCGCGGCGCGTCAGTACCCCGGCCTTCCAGGACCGCGCACTCGATTTCGCGTCCCACGATGCCGGCTTCGATCACCAGCTTCAGGTCGTGCCGCCGGGCTTCCTCGATGGCCGCATCCAGCTCCTCGAGGGAGTCGACTTTGGAGATTCCCATGGAGGAACCAGCGCGGGCCGGTTTGACGAAGACGGGGAAGCCCAGCCGGTCCACCTGTTTCCGGACAGCTTCGGGGTCCTTGCGCCACTGCCTGTCCGTCACGGCCACGTACGGCCCGACGTGCAGCCCGGCTGCTTCGAAGACCACCTTCATGTAGTGCTTGTCCATGCCGACGGCGGACGCCAGCACTCCGGCACCGACGTACCGGGTGTCGGACAGTTCGAGGAGTCCCTGGATGGTGCCGTCCTCGCCAAAGGGGCCATGCAGCAGCGGGAAGACCACATCCACGGCCCCCAGTTCCTGCGGAACCTGGTTGGGCGAGGCCACGATCAGCTGGTGCTCCCCGCCGATCTCGGCCAACGTAACCGTTTCCGGGGACGGAACGACTTCAGGAAGCGACGAGGCCGCGAGGGACCATTCGGCGGTTTCGGCGGGGGCGAGGACCCATTGGCCGGTCTTGGCGATTCCGATGGGAATGACCTCGTACTTGTCCTTGTTGATGGCACCCAGCACGCCTGCCGCGGTGACGCAGCTTACGGCGTGCTCGCTGGACCGGCCGCCGAAGAGCACGGCAACGCGCGGTTTCCTCGTGGCTGTTTGACCCGTGGTGGGTGTGTCTTGGGACATGGTCAGTAATCGCCTTCAGGTTTCAGTTCCCGGGACAGCAGAACCGGCCCAAGTTGGTCAACGGACAGCTTGCCTGCCAGTACCGCCACGACGGCGGCAGTGATAGGCATTTCGACGCCGAGCTTGCCGGCAAGTTCATGGACGGCCTGGCCGGATTTGATGCCTTCGGCGGTCTGGGTCATCTTTCGGCCCACTTCCTCGAGCGTCAGGCCCTCGCCCAACAGCCGCCCTGCGGTGTGGTTGCGGGACAGCGCGGAGGAGCACGTTGCCACGAGGTCGCCGAGGCCGGCAAGACCGGCCATGGTCTTGGCTTCGCCGCCCAGTGCAAGGGCCAGGCGGGATGTTTCGGCCAGGCCACGGGTAATGACGGAGGCTTTGGTGTTGTCCCCCATCTGCTTTCCCTCGCAGATACCCACGGCCAGGGCAATCACGTTCTTGACGATGCCGCCGATTTCAACGCCGACGACGTCCGCCGTGGTGTAGGGCCGGAAGTATGGGGCCGTGCAGGTCCTCGCCAGCCAGCCGGCCGTCGCGGAATCAGTGCACGCCACCACTGACGCCGTGGGCTCCTCGCGGGCAATTTCCATGGCCAGGTTGGGTCCGGAGACTACCGCGATGCGTTCCTGCGGCAGGCCCAGTTCCTGGCTGATGACTTCGCTCATCCGGGCGTCAGTTCCCAGCTCCAGGCCTTTCATGAGGGAGACGACGACGGCCCCGGGGGCGATCATGTCCTTCCATTCCCGAAGCTGCGGACGGAGGGACTGGGCCGGAACGGCGACCACCACAAGCTCAGCCCCGGCCAGCACCTCACGGACCTCGGTGGAGGCGGTGATGCTTTCCGGCAGGACGATGTCCTTGAGGTAGTCGCTGTTGCGGTGGCTGGTGTTGATCTCGTCCACTACTTCGGCGCGCCTGCCCCACAGCTTGATCGCACGCGGGGTGCCCGTGGCAATGGCGGCGTCGGCAAGGACCTTCGCGAACGTAGTCCCCCATGATCCCGCACCGAGGACGGCCACTGTGCGGGCCGCTCCCGGCTTTCCGTCAGCGGTCACTGGGCTTCGGTTCCCGCGCCCGGCTGCTGCCCGCGGTCCACGAACCGGCCGTGCTTGGACTGCTGCTGCTTGGAAGGGTCCCAGCGCTCGGCCGGCGGTTGTTCTCCGCGCAGGCCGGCGAGGAGGTCCGTGATGGCGTCCATGATGAGTTCGGTGGCCTCGCCGAGTGTGGCCTTGTCCAGGGGACGGCCCTTGAAGGCGCTCAGGTCCACGGGATCGCCCACGACCACCCGGGAACGCTTCCGCGGGAACAGGTGGAACCGCTTGCCGTACCTGGGGAAGACCTCGTGCGCACCCCAGTGGGCGATGGGAACCACAGGGATGCCACCCTCGAGGGCCAGCCGTGCCGCGCCGGTATGTCCCTTCATCGGCCACAGCCCGGGGTCGCGGGTCAGCGTGCCCTCCGGGTAAATGATGATTGCGCCGCCCTCAGCCACAATTTCCTGGGCCACCTGCAGCGACCGGTTCGCTCCCGCCGTCGAACGCTCCACCGGCACCTGCTTGGTGGCGCGCAGGAGCGGGCCCAGGCCGGGAACCTTGAACAGTGTTGCCTTGGCAAGGAAGTGGGGGGCCCGTTTCTGGTTGTAGAGCATGTGCCCCACCACCAGGGGATCGATTTCGGTGCAGTGGTTGGGCGCGGCAATGAAGCCGCCTGCGGGAAGTTTTTCCGTGCCTTCCCACGTTTTGGACATCATGAGGTTCATCAGGGGCCGGACGACGCCGGCGATGAACACAAATGTGGCCCTGCTCTTGGCAGATTCCTTCACGGTCCCGCTCTACTTCGTGGTGGTGATGTCGAAATCGGCACCGAGGCCGGCAAGCTTCTCGGTGAAGCGCTCGTAGCCGCGGTTGATGATGTCGATACCGGTGACACGCGAAGTGCCCGATGCGGCCAGTGCTGCGATCAGGTGGCTGAAGCCGCCGCGGAGGTCCGGGACGTCGATGTCGGTTCCCTTGAGCTGGGTGGGGCCGGAAATGACGGCCGAGTGGAGGAAGTTCCGCTGGCCAAACCGGCAGGGAACGCTGCCCAGGCATTCCCGGTGCACCTGGATGCTGGCGCCCATGCGGATGAGCGCATCCGTGAAACCGAAGCGGTTCTCGTACACGGTTTCGTGGACGATCGATACGCCTTCGGCCTGGGTCAGGGCCACCACCAGCGGCTGCTGCCAGTCGGTCATGAAGCCCGGGTGGACGTCCGTTTCGAGGACCAGCGGGTTCAGCTTTCCGCCCTTGTGGTAGAAGCGGATGCCGTCCTCGCCGATGTCCATTCCGCCGCCCACCTTGCGGTAGGTGTTCAGGAAGGTCATCATGTCGCGCTGGGAGGCGCCCTCGACGAAGATGTCGCCGCGGGTCACCAGCGCAGCGGACGCCCAGGATGCGGACTCGTTGCGGTCCGAGAGGGCCCGGTGGTTGTACCCGCCAAGGTCGCGGACGCCCTCGATGCGGATGGTGCGGTCGGTCTGGACGCTGATGATGGCGCCCATCTTCTGGAGCACAGCGATGAGATCGATGATTTCCGGTTCGGTGGCAGCACCGGAGAGTTCGGTGATGCCCTCGGCGCGGGTGGCGCTCAGCAGGACCTGTTCCGTGGCACCCACAGACGGGTACGGGAGGGAGATCTTGGCTCCATGCAGCCCTTTGGGGGCCGAAATGTGGATGCCGCCGGGGCGCTTCTCCACGACGGCGCCGAACTGCCGCAGGACATCGAGGTGGTAGTCGATGGGCCGGTCGCCGATCTTGCAGCCGCCCAGGTCCGGGATGAAGGCCTCGCCGATCGCATGGATCAAGGGCCCGCAGAGCAGGATGGGAATGCGGGAGTCGCCGGCGTGGGCGTCGATCGCGGTGCTCGGGGCGGTCTTGGCAGCCTTGGGGTCAAGGGTCAGGTCGCCGTTGACGGGGTCTTTCTCCACCGTCACGCCATGCAGCTGCAGGAGCGAGGTGACAACCTCCACGTCCTTGATTTCCGGAACGTTCCGCAACACCGAGGGTTCGTTGCCCAGCAGCGCCGCCACCATTGCCTTGGGGACAAGGTTCTTTGCCCCACGGACGCTGACGCGGCCTGTAAGCGGGACACCGCCGCGGATTGTCAGAACACTACTCATATACCGGTTTCCTCACGATCACTAGCCCCCAAAACCTTGCAAAGGCTCCAACCAAGCATAGGAGGTCGCGTTACCGAACCGAAATAAGGGGGCACCGGCGGCGGGGCGTGGCGCGGCCTTCGCCCGCTGCGCCCCGCCGCCGGGATGGTGGCCCAGGGGCTAGGAAAGCTTCGCCGGCAGGGTCTTGGGCTTGAACGCCTGGCGGGTCGCCTCGTACGCGGTGATGTCGGCCTCGTGCTGGAGCGTCAGCCCGATGTCGTCCAGGCCTTCCAGGAGCCGCCAGCGGGTGTAGTCGTCAATGTCGAACGGTGCCACGATGTTGCCGCACACCACGGTTTTGGACTCGAGATCCACCGTGACCTGGGTGCCCGGCGCGTTCTCGAGTTCCTTCCAGATGAGCTCGATGTCGTCCTGGGCCACCTGGGCGGCGAGCAGCCCCTGCTTGCCCGAGTTGCCGCGGAAAATGTCAGCAAAGCGGGACGACAGCACGGCCTTGAAGCCGTAGTCCTTCAACGCCCAGACGGCGTGCTCGCGGGAGGACCCGGTTCCGAAGTCCGGGCCGGCCACCAGGACCGAGCCCGCGCTGTACGGCTCCTGGTTCAGGATGAAGGAGGAGTCCTTCCGCCATGCCGAGAACAGGGCGTCCTCGAAGCCGGTCCGGGTGATGCGCTTGAGGTACACCGCGGGGATGATCTGGTCGGTGTCAACGTTGCTCTGGCGCAGCGGGACGCCAATGCCGGTGTGCTTGGTGAACTTTTCCATGGTGATGTCCTAGGCTGCGTCGATGCGGATGGCTGCGGGTTCGGGAGCCGGTTCAAGGTCCGACGGCGAGCTGAGCGTGCCGCGCACAGCCGTGGCGGCGGCTACCACCGGCGAGACCAGGTGCGTGCGTCCGCCCTTGCCCTGGCGTCCCTCGAAGTTGCGGTTGGAGGTGGAGGCGCACCGCTCCCCCGGCTCCAGCTGGTCCGGGTTCATGCCCAGGCACATGGAGCAGCCGGCGAAGCGCCATTCGGCGCCGAAGTCTTTGAAGACCTTGTCCAGGCCCTCGGCCTCGGCTTCGAGCCGGACGCGGGCCGAGCCGGGCACCACCAGCATGCGGACCTGCGGGTCCTTTTCGCGGCCGCGGATGATGTCCGCTGCGGCGCGCAGGTCCTCGATCCGGGAGTTGGTGCAGGAACCGAGGAACACGGTATCTACCCGGATGTCCTTCATCGGCGTGCCGGCCTGGAGCCCCATGTACTGCAGGGCGCGCTCGGCGGCGGCCTTGGCGTTTTCGTCACCGAAGTCCCCGGGCGACGGCACGGACCCGGACAGGGATACACCCTGGCCGGGGTTGGTGCCCCACGTGACGAACGGCTCCAGCGTGTTGGCGTCCAGGTCCACCTGCACGTCGAAGGTGGCGTCGTCGTCGGTACGCAGCGTGTTCCAGTACTCGACGGCGGCGTCCCAGTCCGCGCCTTCAGGCGCGTGGGGGCGGCCCTTCATGTACTCGTAAGTGGTCTGGTCGGGTGCCACCATGCCGGCCCGGGCGCCGGCCTCGATGGACATGTTGCAGATGGTCATCCGCGCTTCCATGGAGAGCGCCCGGATGGCGGAGCCACGGTATTCCAGGACGTAGCCCTGGCCGCCGCCGGTGCCGATCTTGGCGATCACGGCGAGGATAATGTCCTTGGCGCTCACACCCGGGCGCAGCGTGCCCTCGACGTTGATGGCCATGGTCTTGAACGGCTTGAGCGACAGCGTCTGGGTGGCCATGACATGCTCCACTTCGGAGGTGCCGATGCCCATGGCCAGCGCGCCGAAGGCGCCGTGGGTGGAGGTGTGCGAGTCGCCGCAGACAACGGTCATGCCGGGCTGGGTGAGGCCCAGCTGGGGACCCACCACGTGGACGATGCCCTGCTCGGCGTCGCCGAGGCTGTGCAGCCGGACGCCGAACTCGGCGCAGTTGTTGCGCAGGGTCTGGATCTGGGTGCGGCTGGTGAGATCGGCGATGGGCTTGTCGATGTCAAGCGTGGGGGTGTTGTGGTCTTCGGTGGCGATGGTCAGGTCAGGCCGGCGCAGCGTGCGCCCGGCCAGGCGCAGGCCTTCAAAAGCCTGCGGGGACGTGACCTCGTGGACCAGATGGAGGTCGATGTACAGAAGGTCTGGCTGGGCGTTGGCTCCATCGCCGTCACCTTTGCGCACCACGTGTGCGTCCCAGACTTTCTCGGCCAATGTCTTTGCCATGGCCATCTCCCTTCACTGCTGTTTGGCTGAATGATCCAACTGAATCAGGACGGCTCCGCGCTGCGCCAGCCGAAAGATTTGCATCTCAGATATTGAGACGGCAATATCATTACATGGACAATTCTAGTGGAGTCGGTGTCATTGATAAAGCGGCCCAGGTGCTTGATGCCCTTGAGGCCGGCCCCACCACGCTGGCGCAGCTGGTAGCCGCCACCGGCCTGGCCCGGCCGACTGTCCACCGCCTCGCTTTGGCGCTGGTGCACCACCGGCTGGTCAGCCGCGACATCCAGGGCCGGTTCGTGCTCGGCAGCAGGCTGGTGGAGCTTGCCTCCGCCGCCGGGGAAGACCGCCTGATCGCCTCGGCCGGGCCCGTACTCATGCAGCTGCGCGATGCCACCGGCGAAAGCGCCCAGATCTTCCGCAGGCAGGGTGACTGGCGCGTATGCGTCGCCTCCGCCGAGCGCCCCATCGGCCTGCGCGACACCATCCCGGTGGGCACGCAGCTGTCCATGAAGGCCGGCTCTGCCGCGCAGGTCCTGCTCGCCTGGGAGGACCACGACCGACTGCTTGAGGGCCTGCAGTCGGCCCGTTTCACGCCCACCGTCCTGGCAGGAGTACGACGCCGGGGCTGGGGACAGAGCCTGGGCGAGCGTGAGCCCGGGGTTGCCTCCGTTTCGGCACCGGTGCGGGGTCCGTCCGGCCGGGTGATCGCCGCCGTCTCCATTTCCGGCCCCATTGAGCGGCTGACCCGCCAGCCCGGGCGCCTCCACGCCGAAGTAGTTTGCAATGCAGGACGCATCCTCACCGAAGCGCTCCGCAAGAACAACGACTAGGACGTTCCACTCCCCCGGCCGCCCACGCCGCTAGGCTGGGCCCATGGGCAGCTATACAGTGTTCCTCCGCGGCATCAATGTGGGTGGAATCAATATCAAGATGGCGGACCTGCGGGACGCACTCAAGACCTGCGGTTTCACGGACGCAAAGACACTGCTGGCCAGTGGAAACGTGGTGCTCAGCAGCACCCTGGACGCGGCAGCCGTCAAGCAGGAGTGCGAAAAATGTCTCCGGGCCGCTTTCGGCTATGACGCGTGGGTTGTGGTCCTGGACGCCGCGCGGGTGGCCAAACTGGTGGATGCCTGTCCCTATCCGGAAGACGATAGGTCCACCCACACCTACATCACCCTGTCCTCGGACACCGCCGTCCTCGACGACCTGGAGGCGGCCGGGTCAGCCCTTGAAAGCCAGGTCCAGCAGCGGCTGGGGCCTGAGGCGCTTGCCTGGCTTGCACCGGTGGGCGGGACCCTGGACAGCCCCTTCAGCAAGGTCAGCGCGAAAACGAAGTTCAAGGCCGCAACCACCACCCGCAACCTGCGCACCCTGGTCAGGGTCCGGGACGCCGCGGCCGCCCTCACCGCCGGCTAGGTCCTGCAGGGCGGCAACGGCCTACGGCCGCGCGGCTTTCTTCAGCGCTTTGGTAAATGCCGCAAGCCTGGCAACCTCCGCCTCCACCGGCTCCACCACCAGCTCCTGCGCCGCCGCTGCAACGGCACTGTTGAGCCGTCGCCGTGCCCTGGCAGCCCTGGCCCGGGCAGCTCCGGCCGCAATGAAACGTCCGGTGACCGCCAGGAAGATTCCCAGCACCACGCCGAAAGCAATCATCAGGGTGGGCACCGGCCATCCCTCCACCCGCGGCACCTCCGGCACCGGCAGCTGAAGGTATCCCAGCCCGGCCAGGACGCCCAGCCAGCCCAGGCCAGCCAACAGGATCAGCAGCGCCAGCCACTGCACCACGTTGAACACACCCCACCACCAGGCCTTGCGGTTGGCACCCAGGTCCGTTCCGGCAATGGCCTGGTCCAGCGCATCGGGCAGGCGCTCCCGCCCGGTCCTCGCAGCCCCCCGGATGGCTGCCCGCCACGGGCCGGGTGCTCCGGCGCTGGCCGAGTCCGCGAACTCCCTGACCGCTGCGTCGGTGCGTGCCCGCTCCGGCGCACCCGCCGGCGGCAGTGATGTCCGGTTCAGGCCGGCAGGAGCGCTGCTGCGCAGGTTGAGCCGCCGCAGCGGGTCAACCCGGAACCGGGAAAGCCAGCGGGTTACCGGCCAGCCGGTACGGCGCACAGATTCAAGGCGGTACGACTGCCCCACGGCCCGCACCACGGCAGGCACGTTGGCCGCGATGGCCAGTTCGTCTGCGAGCCGCGCCTTGGCCGTAGACCGGGTCCCTGCAGCCTCACCGTCACCGGAAGCCAGCCCCAGGTCCCCCGCAGCTTTGCTGATGTCCGCTTCCAGCCGCCGGGACTGTGCCTGCCGCTGGACGGCCACCTTCCGGATCGCAGCGCGCACCTCTCCGATTCCTGCCCCGGTCAGGGCGGATGCAGGAAGCACCCGGACCTGTCCCAGCCCTTCGCCGGCAAGGATCGCGTGCAGCGAGTCAAGCACCGGCTGCACATCATGCGCCGGCAGCCGGTCCACCTGGTTCAGGACCACAAGTGTGACGGCCCCATGGGAGGCAAGGGGTGCCAGGAACCCGTTATGGACGGCCGCGTCGGCATACTTCTGCGGATCGAGCACCCAGACCAGGACGTCAACCATGCCCACCATGCGCTGCACGATCTTGCGGTTGGCGGCGCGGGTGGAGTCGAAGTCGGGGAGGTCAAGCAGGATCAGGCCGGTCCCTTCGTCGGCGAAGCCGTCCACGGGCGCGGCGTGGTGGCGGTGCCCCACCTCGAGCCAGTCGAGGAGGGCTTCGCTGCCTGTTGCTCCCCAGACCCCTGCCAACGGTTCCGACGTGGTGGGACGGCGGGCGGCCGCCGTCGCGATCTCGGCGCCGCTCACGGCGTTGAAGAGGGACGACTTGCCGCTTCCCGTGGCCCCAAAGAAACCAACCACCGTGTGGTCGCCGGAGAGGGAGCGGCGGGAACTTGCCCGTTCCAGGACATCGAACGCCTCCTGCAGCACCTGGTCCGGCAGCACGCCCTCCCCGAGTTCGCAGGCATCCTGGAGGCCCTGGAGCCGGCCGTCCAGCCGTGAGGACCCGCGGGCCGCGCCGTGCCGGCTCACGCGCGCTCCGCCAACCGCGCCAGCTCTCCGGCCTGCGCAGCCAGTGCCTGCGCCAGGGCCGGGTTGACGGCCGGCAGCCGCTGCAGGAACTTCTGCTGCTCATCCTTCAACAGCCCCTCGCAGCGCGTGGCCAGGTCCTTCCGGGCCTGGTCCGCCATCCGCCGCACGGCGTCTTCACCGAAAACGGCTTCCAGGAGGCGCTGGCCTAGGACGGCGGTGCCACCGGCCACGCCGATCTCGAGGCCGGTCAGTCCCGCGGTCATCGAAAACATGACGATCATCAGTGCGGCGCCAAGGCCGTTGATGCCGAACGACAACCAGCGGGCCTGGGTCCGCTTGCCCTGGCCTTCGGTGCGGATCAGCTCCATCAACGCTTCCTGCCAGGCCCGGATCTCCGCGGCGGCACGGTCGGCGAACCCGGGCTCCGTGCCGGACAGGTCGTCCGGCCCCAGCAACTGCCGGCCTGCCGGGTCCGAGCGCCACCTACGGTCGGTGTCCTCGGCAGCGTTGGCTGCCTCGTCGACGATGACCGCCTGCAGGCCGGTCTCGATGGCCGCTTCCACCCGCACCGCCGGCGCGGGTTCGCCACGGAAGAACGCTCCCAGGCGGTCCCTGAACCGGCCCACATTCTGCTCAAGGGTGCGGAAAAACTCGCCGGTGCCCACGAAGTCCTGCCAGCGGGCCAGGACCTCGCCCCGCAGCAATGCTCCGTCCCGGGTTGCGTCCAGGATGCGGGCGGCTGCATCCCCGTAGGCCGCCACGGCATCGGCTTCGAGCCGGGCGGCTGCGCGTTCCTGTTCACGCACGGACCCGGCGAGGTCCGTGATCCGCTGGGCCAGTGCCCGGACCGCCCCGCTCAGGGTCCGGCGTGCCACATCGGCGCGGCCAGCCGCATCAGACGCCAGCGAGGCCAGCCACTCCCGCAACTCATCCACGGCACCGGCGGGCAGCATGCCGTGGGCATCCAGGACAGTTTCGGCGATGATGAACAGGCGGCTTCCGGCCAGGCCTTCGCGGTCCAGCAGGCGCCGGAGGTCCTGGCTCACCTCGGCTTCGGCGCCCTGCGGCACCCGGTCCAGCACCACGGCCACCGTGATGTCCCGGGAAGCGGCGTCCAGGAGGAGCGTCCAGGGGACGGCGTCGGCGTAGCGGTTGGCGGTGGTGACGAAAACCCAGAGGTCCGCGGCCGCCAACAACTGTCCCGCGAGCAGGCGGTTGCGGTCCGAGATGGAGTCGACGTCGGGCGCATCGAGGAGGGCGATGCCGGCAGGCACCGCGGGATCCGCCACCAGCAACAGCGAGTCCGCGGCTCCGGACTGTTCCCCGGGCGGGCCTGCTGGTGGCGGACCGGCCGCCAGCATTCCCCTGATGCGGCCCAGTCCCGGCAATACGCGCTGGCCTTCAAACCAGGCTGCTTCGGCGGGGTTGTGCAGCAGGATGGGCTGGCGGGTGGTGGGGCGGATGGCGCCTGCGCGGGTAACGGGATGTCCCACGAGTCCGTTCACCAGGGTGGATTTGCCCGCCCCCGTGGAGCCGCCGACGACGGCAAGCAGGGGCGCGTCCAGGCTGCGGTACCGCGGAAGGATGTAGTCGTCCAGCTGGGCCCTTGCGGCTGACGCGTCGCGGCGGGCCTGGTCGGCGTCCGGGAGGGCCAGCGGAAGCGTGACACCGTCCAGCCCGGCGCGGATTTCCTCCAGGAGCATCACCGCGGCCAGGGCGTGCGGGGGTGGTTGGGAGGGACGGCCGTGCTCGTCATGGGAGGTCACAGCAACATCATGCCAGTTGAGGCGACGGGGAGGTCGGCCGCGGCGCGTCGGCGGAACGTGATGGGAGTCTGCGCGACAGGCTCATTTGCTGGGATGCCAAAATGGCCCCGGGCTGTTGCCCGGGACCATTTCCGATGGTGACCCCAGCGGGATTCGAACCCGCGTTACCGCCGTGAGAGGGCGGCGTACTAGGCCGCTATACGATGGGGCCGTGTACTTCCGGCAGCGTTTCCGCTGCTCAAGCTCAGTGAGTATTTCACACACCTTGCCGTGGTTTCAAATCGGAAAACCGAGTGGAAACCGCCTGTTCTGCGGCTGAAATCAGCTACCAAACAAGAGCTGGGATACCAGGACTCGAACCTAGAATGACGGTACCAGAAACCGTAGTGTTGCCAATTACACCATATCCCAATAGCACTTTCGGGCCGGTTTTCAGGGCTTTTTCCCTGCTCCGTGCGCCTCAGCACGAGAAATTACTTTACCCGAGACTTTCGGCTCGCACAAATCGGGCTCCGCGGCGCGTCCGGACCATTGCGTGGACCGATAGGAATAAACCCTTGCCCACCCTCCGGTCCTATGGTTACCCTCGAGTAAGTTACTCATCGGTAACAATCTCCCTGTCCCGCATGTTGGGTCACCCACGAGGAAAACGGGAACGCCCTACCAGCCACGGTTTCGCCCCCGGGCAGCGTCGTCCGGCGGAAAGTTAGGAAGTGTCAGCGTTGACAACCCGCACAGCAACCATTGCCGCAGCAAAACCCAGACCCCGGTCACAGTCCATCGCCATCATCGCGTTGTCCCTGTTGCTCGTCCTTTTCCTTGCGTTCTACACCTACCTCACCGGCCAGATCTCCAACGGCGCGGCCCAGCTCATGGACGGCGCCGGGCAGGCCGCAGCGGGAGCGTCGCAGCTCAAGGACGGTTCCGGCCAGCTGGCCGCCGGTGCCGGCGCCGCGAATAAAGGCGCCGTCCAGGTGAAGGACGGATCGGTCAAAGTCAAGGACGGCAGCACGGCATTGAACACCGGGGCCGCAGCCCTGCAGGCGGGCGCGGGGAAGATCTTTTCCGGGGTCCGCGACCAGCTCGCACCTGGGGTGGATAAGCTGCATGCCGGGACCACGAAGCTGCAAAACGACGTCCTGAACAAACTTGTTCCGGGTGTCTACCAGGTGGATGACGGCGCCCGGAAGCTCCAGGCAGGCGCCGTGGCCCTCTCAGCGGCACTGACTCCCACAGCTTCCGGAAACGCACCGAACAACCTTGCAGACGGCGCGGGGCAGCTGGCAGCGGGAACGGGCCAGCTCGCGGGCGGCGCCGGACAGCTCGACGCCGGTGCCACCAGCTTGACCGCGGGGACCGCCGCGCTGAAGAACGGCACAGCCCAGTTGAAGGGCTACCCCGGCGCGGGCAACGACCCCACCAAGGGCGACGGACTCGCCGCGCTCAGCCAGGGCCTGGACCAGCTTGAAGCGGCCGCGAACGGTCCCCAGGGCCTGGTGCCCCTGGCGGTGATCAAGGACCAGATCGCCAAGCTGGCCGACGGCGGGCGCCGTGCCTACGCGGGAGCGGGCCAGCTTGACACGGGGGCAGCAAAACTTAACGACGGCGCCGGGCAGCTTAAGGCCGGAACCGGCAGCCTGGCCGCCGGGGCCGGCCAGATAAACGACGGCGCGGGCCGCTTGAAGGCGGGCTTCGCGACCCTGGCGGAAAAGCTCAATGCAACGGACCCGCAGAACCCGGGCGTCGTACTGGGCACGTCCATGCTGGCGGAAGGCACGGCGAAGATCAGGGTGGGAATGGATGGTGTCCCCGGCAACCCGGACAGCCCGGGCCTGATTTACGCGGCGAACAACCTGCAGGACGGCACCACCAAACTCAGCGCGGGGATCAACGGCGGCGGCGACCCGGAGAACCCGGGCCTGCTGGCCGGAACCGAGGCGCTCTCGGACGGCACCGTTGCGCTAAGCCGCGGAACAGGTCAGCTGCAGGCGGGATCAGCCCAGCTCGCTGACGGAACCGGGCAGCTGGCCGACGGCAACGGCAAGCTTGATGACGGCTCGGGCAAGCTGGCCGACGGCGCGGGGAAACTGGCCGACGGCAATTCAAGGATCGCTGCCGGCACGCAGGAGCTGCACTCCAAAGTGGCTGCTGTCTCTCCGTCGTCGTGGCTGGACAACCCTGTGGTCGCGCTGCTGCTGGTGGCACTTCTGGTGGCCTCCGCCGTGGGGGCCTACCTGCTCCTCCGCAGGCGTTCCCTGCGGCCCGCCGCAGCAACCTGACGCAGCGGCCTGACGGAGGACGCGCCGACGGGCAACGACCGCGGTCCTGGGACAGGACCGCGGTCGTTGTGTACGGAGGCTACTGCAGCAGCTGGGCCAGGGAGGCGACGACGCCGCCGTCGAAATCCTCGACGACCTCGCCCCCTCGGTTGAGCCACACGCCCACCAGGCCGGCCGCCGTCGAGCCCTCGGCATCCAGCAGCCGGTTATCGCCCACGTACAATGTCTCCGAAGCGGGCGTGCCCAGCAGCCTGACCCCCTCCAGGTACATTGCCGGGTGTGGCTTGGCCACGCCAAGCGTGTCGGTACCAACCAGGTGGACGATCCGTTCCAGTCCGGCGCCGTCCAGTTTCGCCCGCTGGTAATCGTGGACGTTGTTGCTCACTGCCCCGTAGGGGACGCCCGCGCTGTCGAGGACATCCAGCAGGGGCAAAACGTCGGGAAACGCCTTGACGTACGCGGGTTGCTTCTCCACGTAGGCGCTGAGCCACCGGTGGGATTCCTCACCGTCGGCCAGTTCCACGCCGAAGTGCCCCAGGGCCGCCCTGCCCCGGAGCAGGCGCTGTTCGTTGAACGTCAGCTCACCTGCAAGGTACCGGTCGTAGTAATGCGTGGTTTCGTGGGTGAAGATCCGGCCGAACCGCTCCCACCCGGCCTGGTCCAGGCCGGGGAGGAGGTGTTCACTGACCTCGCGCAGGGCGGTGGTCATCGAATATTCGAGGTCCACCAGGGTGTCATCAATGTCGAACAGGACGCCGCGGACAGCGCCGAAGGGCGTCTGCAGCACGCCGGTGCGTGCTTGGCTGGGAGCGGCCATCAGCCGCGGAAGGCGCGGAGCCGGCGCAGGGAGGACTCCTTGCCCAGAATCACCATGGACTCAAACAGCGGCGGCGACACGCGGCGGCCGGAAACGGCCGTGCGGACCGGGCCGAACGCGAGGCGCGGCTTGATGCCCATGTTTTCCACGAGGGCCTCCTTGAGTGCGGCCTGGATGTTCTCCGCCGTCCAGTCTGCCACCGGTTCCAGCGCGTCAAGTGCGGCATCCAGCACCTCGGAGAGGTTCGCGGGGAGGCCCTTGCGTGCGTCGTCGGCAACGTCGACGGCGTCGTCCGCCTTGAACAGGAAAGCCAGCATCTCCGGCGCTTCCCCCAGCAGCGTGATGCGCTCCTGGACCAGGGGTGCCGCTTCGGTGAGGATCTCCTCCTCGCGGTCGGTGAGGATCTCCCCCACCAGGCCGGCTTCGCGCAGGTAGTGTGCCACGCGGTCGCGGAAGTCCTTGGGTTCAAGCATCCGGACGTGGGTGCCGTTGATGGCTTCGGCCTTCTTCAGGTCAAAGCGGGCAGGATTGCCCAGGACGTCATGGATGTCGAAATGCTCAACGAGCTGCTCCACCGTGAAGATGTCCTCGTCTGCGCTGAGGGACCAGCCCAGCAGGGACAGGTAGTTCAACAGCCCCTCCGGAATGAAGCCCCGCTCGCGGTGCAGGAACAGGCTGGACTCGGGGTCGCGCTTGGAAAGCTTCTTGTTGCCCTGGCCCATGACGTACGGCAGGTGGCCGAATTCCGGCATGTACTCGGCAACGCCGATGGCGTAGAGGGCCCGGTAGAGGGCGACCTGGCGCGGCGTGGAGCTGAGCAGGTCCTCCCCGCGGAGCACGTGCGTGATGCCCATCAGTGCGTCATCCACCGGGTTCACCAGGGTGTACAGCGGTGCGCCGTTGGCCCGCACGACGGCGAAGTCGGGGACGGATCCTGCCTTGAAGGTGATGTCGCCGCGGACCAGGTCGGTGAACGTGATGTCCTCGTCCGGCATGCGCAGGCGAAGCACAGCCTGCCGGCCCTCGGCCCGGTACTGTGCCAGCTGCTCCTCGGTCAGGTGCCGGTCGAATCCGTCATAGCCCAGCTTCGGGTCCCTGCCTGCGGCACGGTGGCGTGCCTCGATCTCCTCCGGGGTGGAGAAGGACTCGTAGATGAATCCGCCCTCGTGCAGACTCTTGATGACGTCCTGGTAGATGTCGCCGCGCTGGGACTGCCGGTACGGCTCATGCGGGCCGCCCACCTCCACGCCCTCGTCCCAGTCGATGCCCAGCCACTTCAGCGCGTCGAGCAGCTGGTGGTAGCTTTCCTCGCTGTCGCGTGCCGCGTCCGTGTCCTCGATCCGGAAGACCAGCGTGCCCTTGGTGTGGCGCGCGTAGGCCCAGTTGAACAGCGCCGTCCGGATCAGTCCCACGTGCGGGGTGCCCGTCGGCGACGGGCAGAAACGGACCCGGACGGGAGTTTCGGCGGTGACGGGCGGGATGGAGGCGGCAGGTGACGAAGAAGCGATACTCATAGTGGCTTCAACTTTACCCGCCCCGCCGGGCCCGGATTTCCGCCCTCGGGCAGGGTGCTAGCGGCGGACGATCGGGTTGGACAGCCGGCCGATGCCCTCGATTTCCACCTCGAAGCGGTCGCCCTCCTTGACCAGCCCCACGCCGGCCGGCGTGCCGGTCATGATCACGTCGCCGGGCAGCAGGGTGAAGGCCTGCGACACTACGGAGACCAGTTCCCGCACGCCACGGATCATCTGGCTGGTGCTGCCGTCCTGGCGCACCTCGCCGTTGAGCCGGCCCTGGATCTGCAGGTCCTCGGTGTCCAGGTCGGTCTCGATCCAGGGACCCAGCGGGGCGGAGGTGTCGAAGCCCTTGGCGCGGGTCCACTGCAGGTCGGTTTTCTGCACGTCACGGGCAGTGAGGTCGTTGCCGCAGGTGTAGCCGAAGATGACGTCGTCCACGCGGTCTTCCGGCACATCCTTGCAGATGCGGCCGATCACCACGCACAGCTCAGCTTCGAAGGAGACTTCCTCGGAGAACTCCGGCAGCACTACGGGATCATTGGGACCAACGACTGCGGTGTTCGGCTTCAGGAACAGCAACGGCTGGGCAGGTACCTCATTGCCGAGCTCATGGGCGTGCTCCACGAAGTTCCGGCCCACGCCGATCACCTTGCTGCGCGGAATGATGGGTGCAAGCAGCCGGACGTCCTCCAGCTTGTGGCGCACGGACGTGCGCTCCACACCGTTGAAGAAGGGGTCGCCGTGGATGACAGTGATTTCCTCACTGCCTGGCTCACCTTCCACAACGCCGTACAGGGGATCGGAATCGACGACAAACCTGGCAATACGCATGGCTCCTACCCTACCGTCCCCGCAGGGCGGGCCGCCCTTCGCTTCCGCCGCCGCGCAGGTAGGAAAGCTGCGCTGCCACGGACAGTTCGGCCGCACGCCGGACGGAAGGGCCGACGTCGGCATAGACGGCGTCAGCCACCTCCCCTATGGACGCGTCCCGGCCCAGCCGGTCAAGCACGGCACGGATCTGCGCCAGCCGCTCCTCCCGGTGCGCCCGATAGCCGCGGGCCGCAGACTCCAGGGACGCCAGCACCGGGCCGTGCGCAGGAAGTACCGTGGCAGGCCCCAAGGACTCCAGCAGGTCCAGGGAGGCGAGGTAATCGCCCAGCGTCCCGTCCGGATAATCCAGCACGGTGGTCCCCCGGCCAAGGATGGTGTCCCCCGTGAGCACCGACCCGTGCTGCCCGTCCGCCGGCAGGTGGAAACAGGCGGAGTCGGAGGTGTGGCCCGGCGTGGCTGCCACCAATATCTCCAGCCCTGCCGCCCGGATAACTTCCCCGGACGCCAGGGGTTCTCCCCCGCCATGGCAGTGGTTGGCATCCATTGCGCGGACTGGTGCGCCGGTGAGCCCGTGCAGGCGCGCGGACCCCGCGGTGTGGTCCGCATGCCGGTGGGTCACCAGGATCAGTTCGACGACGCCGGCACCGGCCAGTGCCTGCAGGTGCGGTTCATCGTCGGGTCCTGGGTCAACCACCACGACGGCGGAGGCGCCTTGCGTCCCCCTCAGGACATAGGAGTTGGTGCCGTCCAAACTCATGGGGCCCGGATTGGGGGCGAGGAAGAATTGCGTAAGCGCGCTGCTCCGCTGCAGGACCGGGCCGGGATGGAAAGTCACTGACCCATCCTTGCATCAACGGCTGGTCCTCCCCAGTCCCTCACATCCCCGGCAGCGGAATAGAACGGCACGAGCTTCGGGTTGGCACCAAGGACAGCACCACGATCTCCAGCAGGAAGCCGGACGCCACCCATGAGCACAGCATCACTGACAGACCTTCTCGCCCAGGCGGACGCCGACGGCCACGACCATTCGGCCACCGAAAAGGCCACGGGGCTGCTGCACATCCATAACCACGCCACGGGCAGCATCATCTGGTTCCCCACGTGGAAGAAGTTCCGGGAAACCCGGGACTGGACCGATGCCGTCAGCAGCGTCGCCGCGGAACTGGCCGATGCCTCCGCTCCCGCGGACCAGGCCGGCTCGGCGCTGCTGGCGGCGGATCTGGAGACGCTGCTGGAAGAGGCTTCCCGGTCCAGCGATGCCAGTGTGTTCGTGCAGGAGAACCTCACCAGCCACCTGACCCGGACCTGGGCCATTGGCGACGCCGTCGCCAATGCCAACGGGAAGGACCTGTTTAACGGCGGCACCACTCCCTCCGTGTACGCCGGCTACCCCTACGACGTCTACGCCCAGGACGGCGGCGTCTTCGCCACCACGCTCTGGAACGACCTCATCGACGCCCGGCGCAACAGGGCCTTGGCGGAAGAGGCGGCCCGGAAGGCACTCAAGCCCGTGTCCCGCAAAGCCATGAAGAACGCTGCGCGGAAAGCCGCGCGCCGCTGACATCCTGCCGCCGGCAGGAACACGAAACGGCGCCTGCCGGACCAAAGTCCGGCAGGCGCCGTCGTGCGTTGAAGCTTGAAACTAGGCCAGCCGGGTGAGCCAGCCGTGGGTATCCGGCTCTGCGCCGGTCTGGATGCCCAGGAGCTTTCCGCGGATGGCCATGGTGACCTCGCCGGCCCTGGCGTCCTCGGAACCGATGAACTCGGTGGCGTCCTTCAGGACCCCGATGGGGGTGATCACCGCGGCCGTGCCGCAGGCGAAGACCTCGGTGATGTCCCCGGAGGCCACGCCGTCGCGCCATTCGTCCAGGGTGATCTTCCGCTCAGCCACCTCGCGGCCCATGTCCTTGGCCACCTGGATCACTGACATCCGGGTAACGCCTTCGAGGATGGTGCCGGTGAGGGCGGGCGTGGCCAGGGAGCCGTCCTTCATGACGAAGAACACATTCATGCCGCCCAGCTCTTCCACGGCGTTGTCGTTGGCCTGGTCCAGGAACAGCACCTGCTTGCAGCCGTTGGCCTCCGCCTCCTGCTGGGCGATCAGCGAGGCCGCGTAGTTGCCGCCGCACTTGGCGTCGCCGGTGCCGCCGCGGCCTGCACGGGCGTATTGGCGCGAGATCCAGATGGAGACGGGCTTGAGCTCGCCGCCGAAGTAGTTGCCGGCCGGCGAGGCGATCACCCGGAAGGACACTTCACGGGCGGCCCGGACCCCCAGGAAGGCCTCGGTGGCGATCATGAAGGGCCGCAGGTACAGGGCTTCGCCGTCACCGGAGGGCACCCATTCCTTGTCCACGGCAACCAGTTCACGGATGGCGCCAAGGAAGTATTCGGCCGGCAGTTCGGGCAGGGCAAGGCGGCGGGCAGACTTGTTCAGCCGCGCCGCGTTGGCCTCGGGGCGGAAGGTCCAGACGGAGCCGTCGGCGTGCCGGTAGGCCTTGAGTCCTTCGAAGATCTCCTGGCCGTAGTGGAATACGGCAGCCGAAGGGTCGAGGACGATCGGGCCGTACGGTTCGATCCGGGCATCGTGCCAGCCGCCGTTGCCGTCCGCGTCCACGCTGTAGTCGACGATGGCGGTGTGGTCGGTGAAGTAGTTGCCGAATCCCGGGTTTGCCAGGATGGCTGCACGCTCTTCGGCGGACTTCGGGTTCTCCGAGGGCCGCCGGGTGAATTCGACGCCATGGGCGGTCTGAGTCATGGTTCCTCCACGATCGGCCGCCCCGGGGTTCAGCGCTGAACGGCGAGGCGGCATTTGGTGATTCGAGTCAAGCTTACGCCCGAAGCCGGGGCCCCCGGCGTGGGCTAGAGTCCCGCGGCGATGGCGTCGCCGACGGCGCTGGTGCTGCGGGCCGTGCCATCGCGCTTTTCGACGTCCGCAACCACAGCGGCTTCGATCCGGCGTGCGGCTTCTGCGTACCCCAAGTGGTCCAGCAGGAGTGCCGCGGAGAGGATGGCGGCGGTGGGGTCGGCCTTGCCCTGGCCGGCGATGTCCGGCGCCGAACCGTGGACCGGCTCGAACATGGACGGCGCAGTCCGGTCCATGTTGATGTTGCCGGAGGCCGCCAGGCCGATGCCGCCGGTGATGGCGGCAGCGAGGTCGGTGATGATGTCGCCGAACAGGTTGTCGGTGACGATGACGTCGAAGCGGGACGGGTCCGTGACCATGAAGATGGTGGCGGCATCCACGTGGAGGTAGTCGTGGGTGACCTCAGGGAATTCCTGGGCCACGGCTTCGACGGTGCGCTTCCACAGGTGCCCTGCGAAGACCAGGACGTTGTGCTTGTGCACCAGGGTGACGTGCTTGCGTTCCCGCAGGCTGGCACGGCGGAACGCGTCGCGGACCACGCGCTCCACGCCGTGGGCGGTGTTCAAGGAAACTTCCGTGGCTACCTCATGCGGGGTGCCCGCCCGGAGCGTGCCGCCGTTGCCCACGTACGGCCCTTCGGTTCCTTCGCGGACCACGATGAAGTCGATGGTGCCGGGGTTGGCCAAGGGGCTGCCGACGGTTCCGTAGAGCCGGGAAGGCCGCAGGTTGACGTAGTGGTCCAGGCTGAACCGGAGCTTGAGGAGCAGTTCGCGCTCGATGATGCCGGACGGAATGCGGGTATCGCCGGGGGCGGCACCCACCGCGCCGAAGAGGATGGCATCGCGTGTCCTAAGGTCTGCGAGGACCCCGTCCGGCAGGGTCTCGCCCGTGGCAAGCCAGTGCTCGGCGCCGAGTTCGTAGTGGGTCGGCTGGAGCTCCACGCCCTCCGCCGCCACAGCCTTTTCCAGGACTTTGAGGGCCTCGGCGATGACTTCGGGGCCGATGCCGTCGCCGGGAATAACTGCAAGATCGATGGAGGATTTGCTCATATTTTCAGGGTAGCCAAGTCATCCATATGGTGGGCAAACCGTCCCACATTTCGGACACCTTGTCCGGAGTCGCCGGTGGAACGCAGCAGGCGGAGCGAGATCAGCCCCAGGTATGAGGCACCCGCCACCGCAACAGCATAGAGTTCCGGGGTGGAATTACGGCACAAGGTTTATCACTGGCTCCGGGTTAACACTTTTCGGGTGGACCTGGTCTTCATGCTGGCGCTCCTGCTTTTCTGCGGCCCGGTATACCTCATGGCAGACCGCCCCTGGCACTTCGTGCTGTCCAGCGCCCTGGTGGTGCCGCTGGCATGGCGGCGCACCAGGCCGGTGCCTGCAGCCGGCGCCACTTTACTGGCATCCCTGGCGTTGTGGGCAACCGGGCTGGAGCCCCTGGCGGGATTGGTGGCTGTTCCGCTGATCATCTATGCCGTTGCCGCCTATGGTCCTGTCTGGGCCAGCCGGTCGGTCCTGGTCCTGGGCTTGCTGGGCGGGGTCCTGCTGACCAGTCGAAACCTCAGCAGCACAGCCCAGACCGGCGTGCTGGGCCTCACCATCAGCGCCGTGTACACAGTCTTGATCTGGATGCTGGTCCTGTTCAGCTGGACCCTGGGGGACCTGACACGCGTCCGCCGCCAGCAACTGCAGACCCTCGCGGACCGTGCCCGCCGGCTCGAAATCGAACAACAGCAGGAACGCTCGCTGGCCGCCGCCGATGAACGCGCCCACATCGCCCGTGAAATGCACGACATCGTGGCGCATTCCCTGTCCGTAATCATCACCCAGTCCGACGGTGCACGGTACGCCGCGGCGGCCAACCCGGCCGTGGCCACGAAAACGCTGGCCACCGTCGCTGCCACGGCACGGACATCGCTGGCGGAAATGCGCCGTTTGCTGGGCGTGTTGCGGCACGGCGATGAATCCACCACCCGCCCATTGCCCGGGCTTGCGGACCTTGATGACCTGTTCCAGGGGTTCCGCGCGGCCGGACTGCCGCTGGACATCGAACAGCTGGGATCGCCGCGGCGCACCCTGCCGGCGGGCGCCGAACTCACGGCGTACCGGGTCCTCCAGGAATCCCTGACCAACGTCCTCAAACATGCAGGCCCGCTGGCCCGGGCCCGGGTTTCGGTCCGGTGGCAGCAGCGGGGGCTCCAGATCGACGTGCACGACGACGGCCGGGGCGCATCTGCCGATCCCGCGGCAAGTGCCGGGGACGACGGAGGTAACGGGCTGCGGGGCATGCGGGAGCGCATCAACCTTTACGATGGTTCCTTGGTGGCCCGCCCGGCCGCTGGCGGGGGCTTTCAGGTTTCGGCCTTCCTCCCCTACACAGAGGCTTGAGCATGACTTTGACAGTAGAACGCGACGCTGCGTCCCCGATCCGGGTGGCGCTGGTCGATGACCAGCAACTCGTGCGCTCGGGATTGGGCATGCTGATCAATTCCCAGCCGGACCTTGACGTCGTGGCCGAGGCGGGCAACGGCCTCGAAGCACTCCAAGCCCTCGGCGCGGCAGCCGCCGACGTTGTCCTGATGGATGTGCGCATGCCGGGGATGGATGGCATTGAAGCCACCCGCCAGCTCATGGAACGCGCTGCTGCCGCTCCTGCCGGGTCCGCCAGGGCTGACCTTCGCGTTGTCGTCCTGACAACGTTCGACCTGGACGAGTATGCGCTGGCTGCCATCCAGGCCGGAGCCAGCGGCTTCCTGCTCAAGGACGCTCCGCCGGAGGAACTGCTGGACGCCATCCGGACGGTGCACCGCGGCGACGCCGTCATCGCGCCCTCCACCACCCGCCGGCTCCTGGACCACGTCGCGCCGCTGCTGCGCGCCCAGGGCAACGAACGCCCCGAAGACTACGCGGCCGTCGCACGGCTCACGGCCCGCGAGCGCGAAGTGTTCACCCTCATGGCACACGGGCGTTCCAATCCTGAGATCGCGGCAGGCCTGTTCGTCTCCGAAGCGACCGTCAAAACCCACGTGGGGCATATCCTGGCCAAACTGGGGGCGCGGGACCGGGTCCAGGCTGTCGTGATCGCCTACGAGACCGGCGTGGTCACCCCTGGAGGGTAGTTCCCGCAGCACCAAGGTCAGACCTGGGTATGAGCCTGCCGCCGGCAGGACCAGACCACCGGGCGATCCCCCGGCACGGTGGCCCGCCATAGCGTGGAACCATGACAACTTCCATGCATGCCCACCCTGCTTTGAACAGGGGAAACGCCGCTTCCTCCCCCGCCGTCCAGGCGCTGTCCCTCACCAGGAACTACGGCCGCGGCGCTACCCGGGTCAGCGCCCTGCGCGAGGTCAGCGTCAACTTCGACGCAGGCCGCTTCACCGCCATCATGGGACCCTCCGGCTCAGGCAAGTCGACCCTGATGCACTGCCTCGCCGGCCTGGATACCGCCGACTCCGGCCAGATCCTGGTGGGTGGGACGGACATCACGGCCTTGAATGACAAGCAGCTCACCACGCTTCGCCGCGACCGGATCGGTTTCGTCTTCCAGGCCTTCAACCTCGTGCCCACCCTGACCGCTGAACAAAACATCACCCTGCCGCTGGCACTGGCAAGCAAGGCCACCGATGCCGCCTGGTTCGACACGGTGGTTGCCACGCTTGGCCTCAGGGACAGGCTCCGGCACCGGCCGCACGAGCTTTCCGGCGGCCAGCAGCAGCGGGTGGCCGTGGCCCGGGCCCTGCTGACCCGGCCCGACGTCGTGTTCGGGGATGAACCCACCGGCAACCTTGATTCAACGGCTGGTGGCGAGGTCCTGGCACTGCTGCGCCGCAGCAGCCGGGAAATGGGCCAGACGATCATCATGGTCACCCACGATCCGGTGGCGGCCAGCTACGCCGACCGGGTGGTCCTGATGAGTGACGGCGGCCTGGTAGGCGAGATCGCCGAGCCCACAGCCGGGTCCGTCCTCGCTGCCCTCGGCAAGCTGGGAGGCTGAGCATGCTGCGCGTTGCCCTCTCGCAATTCCAGTCCCACAGCCGCCGGTTCATTGCCGTCGGCCTGGCAGTGATGCTGTCAGTGGCCTTCCTGTCCACCACCCTGATGGTTGGGGCCAGCACCCGGGCGTCGCTGGGCGCCAGCCTCGGCGAGGCCTACAGCAAGGCAGGCCTCGTCGCGCTCCCGGACACGGGGACCTTCGATGATGCCGCCCTGGCAGCGGTCCGTGCCGTGCCTGGCGTGACGGAGGCCTACGGCCGGCTGCAGGCCTACGCGGAGTTCACCGCCGGCGGCCAGGAGGTGTCCGCCCAGGCCCGGAACCTTGCGCCTGCGGCCCTGGAAACCGCCGCCGTGACCGACGGCGTCCTTCCGGAACGTGCTGACGGCGTCGCCGTGGACGGGGCCACGGCCGCCCGCTACGGGCTGCAGGTCGGCGACCCACTGCTCCTCAGGGGGCCGGACGGCGCCGTAACGGTGGCGATGACCGTCACCGGGATCCTGCGCGGCAGCAACGACCCCTTCGCCTCTGCCCTCCCCCAGGTCCTCGCGGGGACACCGGCCGTCAGCGCACTGGCAGCGGGGACACCGGGCCCGGGAGCCGGGACGGGCGATGCCGCCGGATACGGGAGCATCCAGCTCGCCCTGGCCCCGGGTGCGGACGCCGCCGAAGCCGGCCGGAACGTACTGGCAGCCCTTGCGGTCTCCGGCACCGGCGCCCAGGTCAAAACCGCGGACGAGCAGGTTACCGCCCAGGTGGCGATGATGACCGGAGGCCAGGACGAACTGACAATCATCCTGCTGGCTTTCGCGGGCGTGGCCCTGCTGGTCTCCGGCCTGGTGGTGTCCAACACCTTCGCGGTGCTGGTGGCGCAGCGCACCAGGGAACTGGCGCTGCTCAGGTGCCTGGGCGCGGGCCGGAGCCAGGTGCGCAGCTCGGTCCTGGCCGAAGCCCTGGTGGTGGGCCTGGTGTCGTCCGCGGCGGGCGTGCTCGCCGCGGTTGGCCTGATGGCAGCCCTGATCGGCTGGGCCGGGACGCAGCCGGACATGGCCTTCGCCACCATGGCCGTCCCGCCGTCGTCCGTCATCGCGGGGCTGGCAGTGGGTACTTTGCTGACCGTGGGCGCCGCCTTGGTTCCGGCGAAGGCGGCCACGGCCGTGGCTCCGCTTGCTGCACTCCGGCCGGCTGACGATGCCGGAATCGGGAACCGGCGCGGCCGCGTGCGGCTGGTCCTGGGCCTTGGCGCCCTGGCCCTCGGCGTCCCGCTGCTGGCGTTCGGCGCCGCGGCAGTGATGCTGGTGGTGGCTTTTGCCGGCGGCGTGCTGTCGTTCGTCGGAGTCCTGCTCTGCGCCACCCTGTTCGTGCCCCAACTGGTGGGCCTCTCGGGACGGCTGGCTGCCCCTGCAGGTGTACCCGGGAAGCTGGCAGCGCTCAATGCCGTCCGCAACCCGGCCCGGACCTCCGTCACTGCTGCCGCCCTGCTGATCGGCGTCACGCTCGTGTCCCTGATGATGACCGGGGCCGCCACGGCCCGCCAGGCATTTGACGACGCCCTCGCCGGGACTTACCCCGTGGATATGGCCCTTACCGGGGATGCACTGACAGACGCTGGGCGTGATGCAGCAGCACGGGTGGACGGCGTCGCAGCTGCAGCCCTGCTGCCGGCAGCAGGCATCATGCGCGCCGGGGACATGGAAGGTCCCGTCTACGCCCTTGACGCGGCGGAGGCCGGCCAGTTGCTCCGTGACACTACGATCACCCTGGAGCCGGGCAGGATCTACCTGCCGGAAGGCTCCCCGGCCGGCTCCGTTGAGGTCAACGGCACTGCCGGAACGGTCACTTTGGAAGCCGTGGTGCTGCGGACCCGCAACATCCCGGCCCTGGTGTCCACCGACACCGCCCGCCGGTTTGGCCCGCTGCGGGGAGTTTCCTCAGCAGACACCGCAGGAACCGATGTCACCGGACCGGCGGCAAGCGCCATCTGGCTGCGCCTTGCGGACGCTCCGGCCAACGGGCCGCTGTCCGCGGACCGGATCAGGGACATCCAGTCCGCTGTTGCCGGGGCAGCAGGCGTGTCTGTCGGAGCCGTCAGTGGTGCCGCCATAGAACGCGTCACCTTCAATGAAGTCATCGACGTACTGCTCCTGGTGGTGACCGGCCTGCTGGGGGTGGCGGTGCTGATCGCGCTGATCGGGGTGGCAAACACCCTGTCGCTGTCCGTGCTCGAACGGACCAGGGAGAACTCCCTGCTCCGGGCGCTGGGCCTTACCAAAGGCCAGTTGCGGGGGATGCTTGCCCTTGAAGCGGCCCTGGTGGCCGGCGTCGCGGCGCTTCTCGGCGCTGCGCTGGGAACCCTGTACGGGTGGCTGGGCGCCAGGTCTGCCCTCGGCAGCCTGGCCGAGGTCACGCCTTCCGTCCCCTGGCTGCAACTGCTGGGCGTGCTGGCGGTGGCCGTCGTCGCCGGCCTGCTCGCGTCGGTCATTCCTGCCCGGCGGGCGGCACGGCTGTCACCCGTCCAGGGGATCGCCGCCGCCTAGCGGCCTCGGCGCCCAAGGCTCCCGGAACGGAAAAGGGGCAGGTGCCGCGGAAACCCGCGGCACCTGCCCCTCTGCGCGCGCCGAAACCTCAGGCTTCGGCAGGTTCCTCGAACTTCGGGAAGACGGGGGCGGGGGCGGGCAGTGCGGTGCCGGGCACGATGGGGGTGGCGATTGCCGCGAACTGCCTGGACCCGCCGTCGGCCTGGCCCAGCGCGTCCAGCAGCTTGGCGGATGCGCCGGGCATGACCGGCTGCGCCAGGATGGCCACGATCCGCAGGACCTCCAGCGTCACGTAGAGCACGGTGTTCATGCGCTCGACGTCGGTCTTCCGCAGCACCCAGGGCGCCTGCTCGGCGAAGTAGGCGTTGGTGTGGTGCAGCACGCCCCAGATGGCCTCCAGGGCCCGGCTGAACTCCTGCTTGTCGAAGGCGGCGCGGGCGGCGTCCAGCAGGCCGTTGGCCTGGTCAAGGATGGCCTGGTCTGCAGCCGTGAACTCCCCGGGGGTGGGTACCGCGGCGTCACAGTTCTTCGCCACCATGGACAGGGACCGCTGGGCCAGGTTGCCGAAGTTGTTCGCGAGGTCCGCGTTCATCCGGCCCACGATGGCCTCGTGGTTGTAGCTGCCGTCGGCGCCGAACGGGACCTCGCGCAGGAAGAAGAACCGCACCTGGTCCAGGCCGTAGCGGGCCACGAAGTCCGCCGGCGCCACCACGTTGCCCAGGGACTTGGACATCTTGACCCCGTTGTTGTGCAGGAAGCCGTGGATCATCACGCGCTTGGGCAGTTCCAGCCCGGCACTCATCAGGAAGGCGGGCCAGTAGATGGCGTGGAACCGGGAGATGTCCTTGCCGATGATGTGGACGTCGGCGGGCCAGTACTTCCGGAACTTCTCCGAGTCCACATCCGGGTAGCCGACGCCGGTGAGGTAGTTGGTCAGCGCATCCACCCAGACATACATGACGTGCTTGTCGTTGCCGGGCACGGGAACGCCCCAGTCGAACGTGGTGCGGCTGATGGACAGGTCCTCCAGGCCGCGCTTGACGAAGCTGATGACCTCGTTGAACCGGTACTGGGGTGCACCGAACTCCGGGTGGGATTCATACAGTGCCAGCAGCTTGTCCTGGTAGGCGGAGAGCCGGAAGAAGTAGCTCTCCTCCGCCGTCCACGTCACTTCGGTGTCCGTCTCTTTCGAGTAGCGCACGCCGTCGTCCTTCACCACCGTCTCATCCTCGGCGTAGAAGGCCTCGTCCCGGACGGAGTACCAGCCCTCGTACTTGTCGAGGTAGATGTCGCCGTTGGCTTCCATCTTCTTCCAGATGGCCTGCGAGGCCGCGTAGTGGTCTTCGTCGGTGGTGCGGATGAAGCGGTCGTAGCTGATGCCCAGGTCGGAATGCGCAGCCTTGTAGACCTCTGCGTTCCGGTCCACCAGTTCCTTGGGCGTGATGCCTTCCTTCTCCGCGGTCTGGGCAATTTTCATGCCGTGCTCGTCGGTGCCGGTCAGGAACATCACGTCATAGCCGTCCAGCCGCTTGAAGCGCGCCATGGCGTCGGTGGCAATGTACTCGTAGGCGTGCCCGATGTGCGGTACGCCGTTGGGGTAGGTGATGGCCGTGGTGATGTAGAACGGCGTTTTCTCTGGAGCAGTCACGGTGCGGACGGTTACCTTCGGTGCGGGGTGGGCGGACTAGATCAGTTCTGTCAGGGTATCGCTCAGGCGGACCAGCTCGTGGTCGTGCGAGGCCACCAGGACGGCGATGCCGTCGGAGGTGGTGTCCTTCAGGATGCTGATGATGCGGTTGGCGGAGGCACGGTCCAGGGAAGCGGTGGGCTCATCCACCACCAGGACCCGGGTGCCGAGGATCAGGGCCCGGGCAATGGCCACGCGCTGCCGCTCACCGCCGGAGAGCTGTGCGGGACGGTGCCGCATGCGGCGGCCCAGGCCCACCAGGTCCAGCAGGTCCTTGGCCATGTCGCGGCGCTGGTCCACCTCGCCGTCGGGAACGGCAGGCAGGAGGACGTTCTCCAGGGCGCTCATGCCGTCGATCAGGGCACCGCCCTGGTCGACGTAACCGATCAGGGCACGACGGCGGTCGGCGATTTCGTCGTCGCCCATGCTTTCGAGCGAATCACCTTCCCAGAACACCCGGCCCGACGTCGGCAGGGTAAGTCCCGCCCCGACGGTCAGGATGCTGGTCTTGCCGGAGCCGCTTCGGCCGGCGACGCAGTGCATCTCACCGGCGTGCAGGGTCAGGTCGAAACCTTCCACCACGCTCACGGCCTCGGCGCCGCCCTTTCCGCCGCCGTAGCGGATGGTGATGTCGCGCATCTCCAGCGGGGTGGCGTGGTCAGCCGACTTGACGATGGTGTTGGCCCGGGTCTGCAGGGGGACCTCGTTGGAGCCGCTCCTGCGGCTCCGCTGGACGTTCGTCGGGTTTGTCATTGGACCACTTTCGTTGCAATCGGTATCCAGCAAATTACAGCCACCAGCCCGGCCACGGCAGCCCAGATGGCTGCATAGGGGGCCAGCAGCAGGCCGATGCCCAGGGCGCCCAGCACGCCCAGCGGCAGGGCCACGGTTCCCACCAGTGCGTTCTCGAACAACCGCACCTGGCGGAGCATGTCCGGGTTCCAGCCCATGGCCTGGAGGATGCCCAGGTACTGGCGTTTGGCGTTGAGCTCGAACCGGCCCGTCACCAGGGTCAGGACCAGCCCCACTGCCACGCCGGACAGTGCCAGCAGGATGCTTGGGAGCGTCACGCTGGCGGCGGCCAGGCCGCTCAATGCGCTGGCACCGGCGGCGCGGGGAATGTCGATCAGGAGGGCAATCAGGCCGCCCACTGCCGCGCCGAAGACACCGACCGCGACGGCGAGCGACAAGGTGTTGAACTTGTTGGTGCTCAGCTGCCGGTTGGCGAAGGTGAGCGGCGAATCGACGGGGATGAGGCGTTCGTCGTGCTGCGGTTCCTGGTCGATCACGTCGCGGTGGCGCAGCTGCCGGGCGGCGAACAGCGCTGCAGCACAGTAGAGCACCAGGACGGCGGCGCACACCAGTGCGGTGGCCAGACTCCAGCTCAGCAGGCTCAGCACGATGCCCGCGGCGGCAAGCAGCACGGCCCCGACGCCGAATTCCTCGAGTACCCAGCTTCGGATCCGGCGCTGGGTCCAGCCCATGGCCCGCAGGGTTCCGGCCTCACTGCGGCGTTTACGGATGTAGCTCACAGTCGAGGCGCCGGTGAGGAGTGCCGCCCCGCACAGCGTCAGGAACAGGAGGGTGATGTTGGTTCCCGAAAGTGCCCCCGCCACGGCCTCCGCGGCATTCTGGCGGACCCAGGACTGCTGGACCGTGCCGAGAGCCGATTCCTTTCCGGCGCCGTCCTTGGAGTAGCCGGGAACGAAGATGCTGGTGTCCTCACGGGCGGAACCCGCCACCACGGTGGCGTCAAGGCCCATGTCCCGGATCTGCGCGGCGAGCTTCTCCACCTCAGGCTGGGCGTCCTTCCAGCTGCCCGGCGCCTCGGCGCGGACGCGGACGGCATCGATGACGGCGGCGTTCTGCTTGTAGCCGCGCGCGGCGGCGAGTCCGTAGAAGTCCGTGATGGCACCGGCGGACTGGCTGGCCAGTCCGGTGGCGCTGAGCGACGGCTTCAGCTCCGCGGCTGGAACGTCCTTGCCGGAGGCGTCCTTCGTCAGGGTAAACGGGGTGGGATCGTAGCCGCCCAGCGGCAGCTTGTTGACGTCGCCGGAGGCGGCCTCCACCGCGGCGGGGTCGAACGTACCGTAGACCATGGGCAGCGGCTGCGCAGACTGCTGCTGGCCGGTGGGCAGGTTGTCGCGGTAGGACCGCTCGTCAACCGGATTGCGCTGGGTCTGGTCGACCGGCGCGCCGTTGGACGCCTTGTCGGGAAGTCGGTTGACGGTGACCCAATCCCCGGGAACTGCCGTCTTGTCCACGGCACCGTTGGACGCGGTGTCTCCGTCTGTGTACTTGGGGGCGCCGGCGAAATTGGTGCTCCACTTGGCCGGAGTGTACAGGCCCGGGTTGAAGTTGCCGGTGGCGCCCAGCAGCGAGGAGTGGTCGGTCGAACCCGGCCAGGACAACACGAAGGGGTCCTTGGAAACAAACGGCAGGTAATCCTTGCCCAGGGATTTCGAGACGGTGCCGACGTCCTTGACGACCTTGCCGGCGTCGTCAATTTCCTCGATCTTGACGTTGTACTTCAGGTCCAGCGAGGTGCCGGAGCGCACGATCAGCGGTACCGCCTGCGAACCGGTGGTCAGCTGGCCGTTGCGCTTGGCCTGCTGGTACTGGGTCATCAGGGGCGCCCAGTACTTGAGCTTAACGCCCAGGAAGTCGGGGCCTTCCTTGAGCTGGTCCATGCTGATGCCGCTCGTGAAGAGGCCTTCCAGGTAGCGGCCCACGGCGCCGGCGTCGCGGGCATCAGCCGGCGGCGCCTTCTCCAGCGGAGCCAGGAAGTCGCCGGCGGAACCGAGGAGCGCCCGCTCGGCGGCAGGGTCCACGGCCACGACGGATTCGGTGACCTCGGGGGCCATCGGGAGTGCCACGGAGAGGTTGAAGAGGTTGTGCTCGGACCCGCCGGCGGGCGCAGGGAACTTGATGCCCGTCTCCCCTGCCGGCGCGGCGATGCGGATGCTGCTGCCGCCGGCGGCCTTCTCCTCGACGAGCTTCGCCTTGCCCAGCGTGCCCTCGGCCGTGGTCTTGAACAGGGTTTGCTCGGAGTTCCCGTCGGAGCTCACGGCGCTGGCGGTGAGGCGGTACTTCTTGGCGGCATCGGTCAGGACGGACTCCGCTGCCGGCCACTTGTCCGGGGCGGTGGCGCCGGCGGCCTGGTCCGCCGTGGCGGTGCCGGCCAGTCCGGCGTTGTAGCCCAGGTAATCCATGGCGTCGAGGCGGGGCGTCTCCAGGTTCTGGGTGACGCGCGAGACCAGGCTGATGGGGGCAGCCACGGACGTGCCGGACAGCTTCCGGATGGAGTCCAGCTGGTCGAAGCCGATGCCGCCCGCGCCGTTGGCGATTTCGGGCTGCAGCAGCGCCCCGGAGGGCGCCTTGGCCTGGACCAGGATGTCGTAGAGCCCCCTCGAGTTTTCATCGACCGTCCGGTTGAGCGCAGCCTGTGACTGGCTTTGGACGACGACCGACAAGCACATGGCTGCGATCAAGATGGCCGCGGTCAACAGCAGCACCCTGCTTCTGATGAACCTCTGGACGGCGTTCATGGAACTCCCTGAAACCTGGATTGCGTGCGCGCACTTCCGTCCCCCGGGCAGGCGTGGGCAATGACGGACGGATGTGCAAAAGGTATTGGCCGGCCTGCCGGCTACGGTCCTGAATAAGGACCCAGCCATTGTAAGCAGACCGGCCAATCATACGTGGATCCGCCGGGTCATACCCCCGCGGAGGAGCGGCTACGGCGTTTCGGCCGGTGTGTCGCGCTAGTCTTCCAGGTCCACTTCCCGGACCATCTCGGCGCCGATACCTGCCTTGATGGCGTCCAGCACCTGCTGCGGAACGGAGCTGTCGATGGTCAGCAGGGCGAGGACCTTGCCGCCCTCATCGGAGCGCGCAACCTGCATGCCGGCGATGTTGATGTTGTTCATGCCCAGGATGTGGCCGATGGTTCCGATCACGCCCGGCCGGTCGGTGTAGGCAACCACCACGAGGTGCTCGCTGATGGGGATTTCCACCTCGAACCCGTTGATGCCCACCAGCTTCTCGATCTGCTTGGGGCCGGTCAGGGTGCCCGCCACGGAGATCTGGCTGCCGTCGCTGAGGGCGCCGCGCAGGGTCAGGACGTTGCGGTACGACTCAGTGTCGGGGGTGGTGATGAGGCGGACATTGATGCCGCGCTGCTCGGCGATGACGGGTGCGTTGACGTAGGAGACCTGCTCGGTCACCACATCGGCGAAGATGCCCTTCAGCGCGGCGAGTTCAAGCACCTTGACGTCGAGCGAGGAGATTTCGCCGGCAACTTCGACGTCGAACTGGGTCAGGGAGGCGTGGGTCAGGGCGGTGAAGATGCGGCCCAGCTTCTCGATCAGCGGGATGCCCGGGCGGACGTCGGGGGCGATGACGCCGCCGGCGACGTTGACGGCGTCCGGCACGAGCTCGCCGGCGAGGGCCAGGCGGACGGACTTGGCCACGGAGACGCCGGCCTTTTCCTGTGCTTCGTCCGTGGAGGCGCCCAGGTGGGGGGTGACCACGACGTTGTCGAGCTTGAAGAACGGCAGGTCGGTGCTGGGTTCCTTGGCGAAGACGTCCACGCCGGCGCCGGCGATTTCGCCGTCCTGCAGGGCCGTGAAGAGTGCTTCTTCATCAACGAGGCCACCACGGGCGACGTTGACCACGTAGGCGGTCGACTTCATCTTCTTGAACGCGTCCGCGCCCAGCATGCCCACGGTCTCGGGAGTCTTGGGCATGTGGATGGTGATGAAGTCGGACTGTGCCAGGAGTTCGTCCAGGGTGACCAGCTGCACGCCGAGCTGCGCGGCACGGGCGGAGGTGATGTAGGGATCGTAGGCAAGGATCTTGGTGTCGAAGCCCTTGAGGCGGGCTGCCACCAGGGCGCCGATGCGGCCCAGGCCGATGATGCCGATCTTCTTTTCGAACAGTTCGATGCCGGTGTACTTGGAGCGCTTCCATTCGCCGTCCTTGAGGGCGGCGCTGGCCTGCGGGATGTGGCGGGCCAGGCTGAGGATGTGGCCCACGGTGAGTTCGGCGGCGGACACGATGTTGGACGTGGGGGCGTTGACCACCATCACGCCTGCCTGGGTTGCGGCCTTGATGTCCACATTGTCCAGGCCCACCCCGGCGCGCGCGATGACCTTCAGGTTCTTGGCCGCGGCGATCGCTTCGGCGTCCACCTGGGTGGCGGAGCGGACCAGGATGGCGTCTACGTCGCTGATCGCCGAGAGCAGCTGGGAACGGTCTGCGCCGTCGGTCTGTCGGATTTCAAAGTCCGGGCCAAGGGCCTCGACGGTGGCGGGGGAAAGTTCTTCGGCGAGCAGTACTACGGGTTTTGACACGGCTGATCCTCTGCGTTGCAGTCCTGGGGATGGAAACAAGTCTAGGCGGACGGAAAGGCCGGGCTCACATTGTTAAGTGTGAACCCGGCCTCACCATTGGGTAAAAGCGGCGCGGCAGCCTTAGCGGGCCGCGGAGCCTTCCACGTAGTCCACGTCCTGCTGCTGCCAGGAGAACAGGGAGCGCAGCTCGCGGCCAACGGCCTCGATGGGGTGCTGCTCGGCCTTGGCGCGCAGTTCCTTGAACTCGACGGCGCCGTTGTCCTGGTCCTCGATGAAGCGCTTGGCAAACGCACCGGACTGGATGTCGGCCAGGACGGCCTTCATGTTTTCCTTCACCTCGGGGGTGATGACGCGCGGGCCGGAGACGTAGTCGCCGTATTCTGCCGTGTCGGAGACGCTCCAGCGCTGCTTGGCGATGCCGCCTTCCCACATGAGGTCGACGATGAGCTTGAGCTCGTGCAGTACCTCGAAGTAGGCGATCTGCGGCTGGTAGCCGGCTTCGGTGAGGGTCTCGAAACCGTACTGGACCAGCTGGGAAACACCGCCGCACAGTACGGCCTGCTCACCGAAGAGGTCCGTTTCGGTCTCTTCGGTGAAGGTGGTCTTGATGACGCCGGCGCGGGTGCCGCCGATGGCCTTGGCGTACGACTTGGCCAGCTCCCAGGCGTTGCCGGATGCGTCCTGCTCCACGGCGATGATGTCCGGGATGCCGCGGCCGGCTTCGAACTCGCGGCGCACGGTGTGGCCCGGAGCCTTCGGGGCGATCAGGATGACGTCGACGCCCTCCGGAGCCTGGATGTAGCCGAAGCGGATGTTGAAGCCGTGGGCGAAGGCCAGGGCCTTGCCGGGGGTCAGCTTGTCCTTGATGGAGTCGTTGTAAATGGCGCGCTGGTGCTGGTCCGGTGCCAGGATCATGATGACGTCGGCCCATTCGGCGGCGTCGGCGACGTTCTTGACCGTGAAGCCGGCGTCCTCGGCCTTGGCGGTCGACTTGGAGCCGTCCTTCAGCGCGATGACGACCTCGACGCCGGAATCGCGCAGGTTGAGCGCGTGGGCGTGGCCCTGGGAACCGTAGCCAACGATGGCAACCTTGCGGCCCTGGATGATCGACAGGTCGGCGTCATCGTCGTAAAACATTTCAGTCACTTGCGTAACTCCTCTTGAGTGGTTGTAGATAGTGGTCTTGCGGTGCTGCGGTTACGGGCGCGTGGTCCCGCCTGGAGGCAATGCCTAGGCGGAGCGGAGCGCCCGGTCACTCATGGAGCGGGATCCCCGTCCAACGGCCAGGGTGCCGGACTGCACAATTTCGCGGATGCCGAAGGGCTCCAGCACTGAAAGCAGGGCTGTGAGCTTTTCGGGATGGCCGGTGGCCTCGATGACGACGGAGTCGGTGGATACGTCGACCACTGAGGCGCGGAACAGGTCTGCGGCCTGGGTTACCTGCAGGCGTGTTGCGGCATCCGCACGTACCTTGACCAGGATGTGGTCGCGCTGTACGGAAGATTCGGGGGTGAGCTCAACGATCTTGATGACGTTCACCAGCTTGTTGAGCTGCTTGGTGACCTGTTCGATCAGGTCGCCGTCGGCGTCGACCACCACCGTCATGCGGGACACGCCCGGCACTTCGGTGGGGCCAACGGCCAGGGAGTTGATGTTGAAGGCGCGCCGGGCAAAGAGGCTGGCCACGCGGGTCAGGACGCCGGGCTTGTCCTCAACCAGGACGGAAAGTGTGTGGCGGGTCATGCTCAGTCTTCCTCTTCCCATTCCGGGGTCATGTTGCGGGCAACCTGGATCTGGTCGTTGCTCACGCCGGCGGGCACCATTGGCCACACCATGGAGTTGGGGCTCACCACGAAGTCGATGACCACGGGGCGGTCGTTGATTTCGAGGGCCTTCTGGATGGTGGCATCGATGTCTTCCTCCCGTTCAACCCGGAACGACGCGCAGCCATAGGCCTCCCCCAGCTTGACGAAATCCGGGATGCGGACCGTGTCATGGCCGGTATTGAGGTCGGTGTTGGAGTAGCGGCCCTCGTAGAAGAGGGTCTGCCACTGCCGCACCATGCCCAGCGAGGAGTTGTTGATAACAGCCACCTTGATGGGGATTTTATTGATGGCGCAGGTGGCCAGCTCCTGGTTGGTCATCTGGAAGCAGCCGTCACCGTCGATGGCCCAGACCACGCGGTCCGGGTTGCCCACCTTCGCGCCCATGGCCGCCGGGACGGCGTATCCCATGGTGCCGGCGCCGCCCGAGTTCAGCCAGGCGTGCGGGCGTTCGTACTTGATGAACTGGGCGGCCCACATCTGGTGCTGGCCGACGCCTGCCACGTACACTCCGTCGGGGCCGGTCAGCTCACCGATCCGCTTAATAACCTTCTGCGGTGCGATCAATCCGTCGTCCGGTTCCGTCCAGCCCAGCGGGTAGGTTTCCTTGAGGTTGTTCAGGAAAGCCCACCAGGTGGTGAGGTCCGGGGTTCCGGAAGCCTCGAACTGGCTGCGCACGGCCTCGGTCAGTTCCGGGATGATCTCCTTGACGGACCCAACGATGGGAACGTCAGCGGTGCGGTTCTTGGAAATTTCCGCAGGATCGATGTCGGCGTGGATGACCTTGGCGTTGGGCGCGAAGGTCTTCAGCACGCCGGTAACGCGGTCATCGAAGCGCGCGCCGAGCGTGATGAGCAGGTCGGACTGCTGCAGGGCCGTAACGGCGGAAACGCTGCCGTGCATGCCGGGCATTCCGACGTGCTGCGGGTGGGAGTCCGGGAACGCGCCCTTGGCCATCAGGGTGGTCACCACCGGCGCGCCGGTGGCTTCGGCGAGGGCGAGCAGCTCGGCCGAGGCGTGCGCCTTGACCACGCCGCCGCCCACGTACAGGACAGGCTTGGTGGAGGCAGCAATGAGTTTGGCCGCTTCGCGGACCTGCTTGTTGTGGCCGCGGGTCACCGGCCGGTAGCCCGGCAGGTCGATTTTCGGGGGCCAGGAGAAAGTCATCTGGCCCACCTGGGCATCCTTGGCAACGTCCACCAGCACGGGACCGGGGCGGCCGGTGGAGGCCAGGTGGAAGGCCTCTGCCATGACGTGCGGGATGTCGTTGGGGTCTGTTACCAGGAAGGAATGCTTGGTAATGGGCATCGTGATACCCACGATGTCGGCTTCCTGGAAGGCATCGGTGCCGATCACGCCGCTGGAAACCTGGCCGGTGATGGCCACCAGGGGCACGGAGTCCATGTGGGCATCCATGATGGCGGTAACGAGGTTGGTGGCCCCGGGGCCCGAGGTGGCGATGCAGACGCCAACCCGCCCGGTGACCATGGCGTAGCCTTGCGCGGCGTGGCCGGCTCCCTGTTCGTGACGGACCAGCACGTGGTTCATGGTGGAGGCCATCAGGGGGTCGTAGGTGGGCAGGATCGCGCCACCAGGCAAACCGAAAATGTCGTCGACGCCGAGTTCTTCGAGCGAGCGGACGATTGCTTGCGAGCCGGTCATCACCGTCGGGGGTACGACGTTGTTCGGCCCAAGGACAGGAGAGGCGGCAGCAAGGTCGGCGACGACGGCGGCGTGGTCAGCCGTCCGGTCGGCGCGTTCCGGAGCCTTGGAGGCTCCAGCGGACTTGGTGGCCATCAGCGAGGGGCTGATGGGCGATCCTTTGCTCATCGGACTCTTCCTTGTGGATCTTCTCTGGTTTTGGAACTGGTTTGGAACGGTGGGAATAAAAAAACCCCTCGGCCTGGCGGCTTGGTGAGGGGTTTGCGCGTGACTGTTTCGTTACCAGGGGCTAATGTGCCACGCGCTTGGTAAGGACGACGACGATGCCGGCGGTAACGAAAGTCATGCGTTCAGTTTTCCCTCTTGGCGAGACGGGTGTCAACGAGCGACCACCCCATCTCACCATGTGGACTTCATTGTCCACGGATTGACCCTACCCCAAACTTCCGGCGCGGACGCCGTCAGCCCGGGGGCCCCTCGGGTCAACCCTTATTAAGCCCTTCCGCCTCTGGCGGGGATCTTCCCCACGGGAGACCTCAGGAACTCGAGTCAGCCGGTCCAGGCGCCCTGGCTGGCGCTGTGGACCAGCTTGGCGTACTTGGCGAGCACACCCTTGGTGTACCTGGCCGGCAGCGGCTCCCAGCCCACCTTGCGGGCCTCGAGCTCGGCCTCATCCACCAGCAGGTCAAAGGTGCGCGCGGCGATGTCCACCCGGATCCTGTCGCCGTCCTGCACGAAGGCGATGGGGCCGCCGTCGACCGCTTCCGGTGCCACGTGGCCGATGCACAGGCCGGTGGTGCCGCCGGAGAAGCGGCCGTCGGTTAGGAGCAGGACGTCCTTGCCGAGTCCCGCGCCCTTGATGGCACCGGTGATGGCGAGCATTTCGCGCATGCCGGGCCCGCCCTTGGGACCTTCGTAGCGGATGACGACGACGTCGCCGGCCTTGATCCCGCCGTTGTCGAGGGCATCCAGGGCGCCCTGCTCCCGTTCGAAAACACGGGCGGTCCCCTCGAAGACGTCGGCGTCGAAGCCTGCACTCTTGACCACGGCGCCTTCCGGGGCAATGGAGCCGTGCAGGATGGTGATGCCGCCGGTTTTATGGATCGGGTTGTCCAGGGCGCGCAGGATCTTGCCGTCAACGTCCGGCGGGTTGATCGCATCGAGGTTTTCGGCGACGGTCTTGCCCGTGACGGTGAGGCAGTCGCCGTGCAGCAGGCCGGCGTCGAGCAGGGCCTTCATGATGACGGGCACGCCGCCGATCCTGTCGACGTCGGTCATGACGTAGCGGCCGAAGGGCTTGAGGTCGCCCAGGTGCGGGATCCTGTCGCCGATGCGGTTGAAGTCGTCGAGGCTCAGTTCGACCTCGGCTTCCCGCGCGATGGCCAGCAGGTGGAGGACGGCGTTGGTGGAGCCGCCGAACGCCATGGTGACGGCGATGGCATTTTCGAAGGCCTTCCTGGTCATGATGTCCCGGGCGGTGATGCCAAGGCGCAGCAGGTTGACCACAGCCTCACCGGACTTGCGGGCAAATTCATCACGACGGCGGTCTGCCGAGGGCGGGGCGGCCGAGCCGGGCAGGGACATGCCCAGGGCCTCGCCGATGCAGGCCATGGTGTTGGCCGTATACATCCCGCCGCAGGCGCCTTCGCCGGGGCAGATGGCCTTTTCGATGCGGGTGAGGTCCTCCATGCTCATCTTGCCGGCCGCGCAGGCGCCCACCGCTTCGAAAGCGTCAATGAGGGTGACTTCCTTTTCCGAGCCGTCCTCCAGCTTGACCCAGCCGGGCATGATGGACCCGGCGTAGAGGAACACGCTTGCAAGGTCAAGCCGCGCCGCTGCCATGAGCATGCCGGGCAAGGACTTGTCGCAGCCGGCCAGCAGGACGGAGCCGTCGATCCGCTCGGCCTGCATGACGGTCTCGACGGAGTCGGCGATGACTTCGCGGGATACCAGGGAGAAGTGCATGCCCTCGTGGCCCATGGAGATCCCGTCAGACACCGATATGGTGCCGAACTGCATCGGGAAGCCGCCTCCCGCGTGGACACCCTCCTTGGCGCCCTGGGCCAACCGGTTCAGCGAGAGGTTGCAGGGGGTGATCTCGTTCCAGGAACTGGCCACGCCCACCTGCGGTTTCACGAAGTCGTCATCACCCATCCCAACGGCCCGGAACATGCCGCGGGCGGGGGCCGCATGGATGCCATCGGTGACGACGCGGCTGCGGGGCTTGATGTCCGGTTTGTTCCCGGCTGTGGTCTGGGCGTCAGTCATAGGGGAAAGTCTAGGACCCGATCGGTGGCTGGAACGACCCTCCGGCGCCCCAAGGTTCGGAAACTCCTGAAATTCCCGCCAAATAACTGGACAGGCATCCCCATCAGTGGGTTTACGGCTGCCTCATGGCGCGCGGATGCCTCCCCGTCCTGTTTCCAGCGGGTCCTCCCCCATGCCCGCGGCATCTCTGGACAGCAGTGGCCACCCCACGTAGCGTCGGGGAAAGGACACCAATCCACCTGTATCGAAGGGCCTGCCATGGACATTGTTTTCTGGATCATCCTCATCGTCGTCATCGTCGCCGTCGTGTGGTGGCTGCTCAGACGCAACAAGTTCTCCACCGCTCCAGGAGGCCCGGCAGCCGGCGCAAAGACTGACGCTCCCCGTGCCGACGGAGCCCTGGAAGGGGGCAGCGCTGCAGCCTCCGCCGCTGCTGCGGGTACCACCGGCATCCCCACAGCGGCCGGGTTCGGCAAAGCCGCAGAGCCGGCCGCACCCGTTACTGCGGAAGAACCCGCGGAATCCTCCGCCTCGGCCGCGGCCGAGGCACCGGTTTCCGCCCCAACCCAGGATGTGACATCCAGCTCTGTCGCCCCGGAGGACTCCGGCATTTCCCGGACGGGCACTTCGGCCGGCACCGGAGCGCACGTTGACCGCCGGGATGGGGACCAACCCGCAGACCAGGCTGAATGGGAAACCCAGTGGTCCGAAGCCGGCAACGCGGGCTCCCGGTCCGGATCGTCAATTTCCGGTGCACCGGCCGCTGCGCAGCACGAACCGTCGGAGCCGGGCGCCGGAACTGAAGCGGTGTCCGGACAGGCCGCGGCAGGTGCCCGGCCGGTCCACCATAACGAGTACACGGCAGCACACGCCCCCACGCTTCCCGGCGCAGAAACGGCGGCCGTGGAGGGCGTGGAAGATGCCGGGACGGCCGAAACCCTGGACCGGACCCAGTCCTCCGCGCTGGTGGAAAACGGGGCGGACCACCACCAGCAGCCTTCCGGGCCGGGACAGGACTTCGCCCAGGCACAGGGCACAGTGGCCGTCGAACCTGGCGGACACCTGGCTGCCGATGAGCCTTACGGAGAAGGATCAGCCGCACCGGGCCCCGACGGAAGTGGACCGGCGGACTACACGGTCAAGGGCGACGCTACCGCGATGGTGTACTACGAAGAAGGACATCCGGACTATGAGCAGACCCGGGCGGAAGTCTGGTTTGAATCTGCCGCGCATGCGGAGGCCGCGGGCTTCCGCGCTCCACGGCGCAAACGGCTCTGAGAGGGTGAAGGCCTGCCGCATAGCGGCGGGCCTTTCCTGTCTGTCCGCGTGCCTTGTGCTGGCCGGCTGCACGGGCGCACCGCAGCCGCCCGCTCCGGGCACGGAGTCGGCGGCCGGCATGACAACCCCGGGAGCCGCCGTCGCCAGCCCGGCTCCCCCGGCCACGCAATCAGCCGCAACAAGTCCCGTCCCTGCCGCGCCCGTGGTTCAGGAACGGTTGGAACTGCAGTTGGACACGCCCTGGGCAGCGGTGTTCCTCCCGGACGGCACCGCCGTCATTTCCGAGCGCGGGACCGCCCTCCTGAAAACTGTCCGTGATGGCCGGGCCGCAACCCTCGGGAAAGTGCCTGGCGTGGCACCCGCAGGAGAGGGAGGCCTGCTGGGGCTTGCACTGTCCCCGCAGTTCGACGCCGACCACTACCTCTACGCCTACCTGACCACGCAGGATGACAACCGGGTGGTCCGGTTCACCGTCGATGCCGGCGCGGGCGGTTCCCTGTCAATGGGGCTCCCCCAAACCGTGTTTTCCGGAATTCCAAAAGCCGGCACCCACAACGGAGGAAGGATCCGGTTCGGCCCGGACGGTTTCCTCTACGTGGGCACCGGAGACGCGCAGCGACGCGAGCAGGCCCAGGACCCCACGGCCCTTGGCGGCAAGATCCTCCGACTCCGCGCTGACGGCAGCCCTGCGCCCGGCAACCCGTTCGGAAACGCGGTATACAGCCTGGGCCACCGAAATGTGCAGGGCCTGGCGTGGGACGATACAGGCAGGCTGTGGGCCAGCGAGTTCGGCCCGGATGTGGATGATGAGCTCAACCTGATCCTTCCGGGGGCCAACTACGGCTGGCCGGAAGTCACCGGGGCACCGCACCGCGCCGGGTTCCAGGACGCGAAAGTCGTCTGGCCCTCCACGCGCGATTCCTCGCCCAGCGGGCTGGAGATAACCGGCGGAATTGCCTACCTGGGTGCGCTCCGGGGCGAACGGCTTTGGGCTGTGCCGCTCCAGGCGGAGGAAGCCGGCACTCCTGTGGCCTATTTCACAGGAGAGTACGGCAGGATCAGGGACGTCATCCGGGCACCCGGCGGGAGCCTGTGGCTGCTCACGAACGGCGAAAACCCTGATTTCGCGCTGGTTTTGCGGCCCCTGCACTGAATCAGGAACCTTCGGAACGGCCGATTTCACTTGCACCGAAAGTTCGTGTAGAGTTTCATGTCGTTGCGGAGATCAACGGGAAAGAAAAAGCCCGGGGATGGAAGCAAAAAGATGCACCTCTAGCTCAATTGGCAGAGCAATTGACTCTTAATCAATGGGTTCCGGGTTCAAGTCCCGGGGGGTGCACCACTGGGAAAACAGCCTCCGGCTTTGTGGAAACACAAGCCGGGGGCTGTTTTGTTTTCTGCCCCATTATCGGAATTATCGGGCGCGGCGCACAAAAAAGCGCGGCGCCGGCTTTCGGGAAGCCAGGCCGCGCTTTTCTTACGCGGGCTGCCGCATGAACGATTACTTGGCAGCGTTGTCCATCAGGGCGCCGGCATTGCTGGGAGTCGTGGAGAACTGGCTGGCCAGTTCCCGGACTACTGCCTTCAGCTCCTGACGCAGCAGATCAGGGTCAATAGAGGAGGATGCGAGGACGGAGCGCTCCATCTCCACGGCCTGGGCAACGGCTTCCTTGCCCTGCTCGGTCAGGGAAACCACGTGGCTCCTGCGGTCCGAGGTGCTGCGGACCCGGGCGATGTGGCCGTGGGACTCAAGCCGGCTGAGGGTCTTCCCCATGGTCTGGGCCTGCACGCGCACGTACTGGGCAAGCTGGGCCTGGGTCATGGGCCCCTGCGCGGCAAGGACCTCGATGGCGATAACACCGGCATGGGTGAGGCCGATGGCGCCCAGTTTTTCGTTCCAGGAGTGCTCAACGAGTCGCGCAGCAGTGGACAGAAGGCGCCCTGTGGGCCAGTGATCCATATCAGGCATAGCAGCAAGTATAGCCAAATGCCGATTAGCACTCGCCCCACCTGCTTACTAGGCTGTTGTGTCCCGCCCGCAACAAGGAGAAAAACAATGGCTGAAAGACTCGTTACCGGCGACAAGGCCCCCGCTTTCACCCTGCAGGATTCCACCGGCAAGGACGTCAGCCTGGCTCCCCGCCCCGGCCGCTCCACCATCGTCTACTTCTACCCCGCGGCCTCCACCCCGGGCTGCACCAAGGAAGCCTGCGATTTCCGGGACAGCCTGTCATCCCTGCAGGCCGCCGGCTACGACGTCCTTGGCATCTCCCCCGACCCGGTCGAAAAACTGGCAAAGTTCGCCGCACATGAGTCGCTGACCTTCCCACTGCTCTCCGACGCTGACCACGCCGTGGCGGAGGCCTACGGCGCCTGGGGCGAAAAGAAAAACTACGGCAAGACCTACGAAGGCCTGATCCGCTCCACCATCGTGGTGGACCCGGACGGCAACGTGGCGCTGGCCCAATACAACGTCCGGGCCACCGGCCACGTGGCCAAACTCAGGCGGGACCTCAGCCTGGACTCCTGACCCGGCCACGGCCCGCCGGAGACCCCGCCCGACGCAACGCTACAATGGACTCTGGCATCCGCCGTCGAACGCTTCGCGTTCAGCCGGCAAGCCTTGCGCGAGTGGTGAAATTGGCAGACACGCAGGATTTAGGTTCCTGTGCCTTCGGGCGTGGGGGTTCAAGTCCCCCCTTGCGCACACTGGGAATCCCCCGGCTCCGGCCGGGGGATTCCTGCGTTAAAGGACGAACGTTGGCTGCCGCCCCATTCGTGCCCCGACTAGAAAAATCCATGGATCACCCATCCGCCGCGGCCCACCCGGCGAATAGCCATTGAGACACCAGCCAAGGGCAGGTGCTTACCCCCATAGTCAGACTGCAAGCCGCGGACACGCTCCAAGGGCAGCAGGCTCAACGATCCAAGGAGTACTGAAATGCAGACCTTCAAGCGCACCACTTTCACCGTCGCAGGCGTTGCAGCGGCCGCTCTGCTCAGCCTCACCGCCTGCGGCGGCTCCGGCAGCACTTCCGGGTCGTCGGCGTCCTCGGCGCCGATGTCATCCGCCCCCAGCTCCAGCATGGCGTCCCCGTCCAGCTCCAGCATGGCTTCGCCGTCCGCAGGTTCCTCGATGGGCGCCATGAACCCGGCAGCAAACCTGGTTGGCCCCGGCTGCGCCGCCTACGCCAAGCAGGTACCCACCGGCGCAGGCTCGGTAGAGGGCATGGCGCTGGATCCGGTGGCCGTGGCAGCCTCCAACAACCCCATCCTCACCACGCTCACCGCGGCGGTGTCCGGCAAGTTGAACCCCAAGGTGAACCTGGTTGACACGCTCAACGGTGGCGAATTCACCGTCTTCGCGCCCGTGGACGACGCCTTCAAGAAGATCGACCCCGCCACCATTGAAACCCTGAAGACAGACGACGCCCTGCTGAGCAAGATCCTCACCTACCACGTGGTTCCCGGCCAGATCACCCCTGACAAGATCGCCGGTACGCACGCCACGGTAGAGGGCGGCTCCGTCACGGTCACCGGCAGCGGCGACAACCTCAAGGTGGACAACGCCAACGTGGTCTGCGGTGGCGTCAAGACCAAGAATGCCACCGTCTACCTGGTCGACTCGGTCCTCATGCCCAAGTAGGCCCCACCAGACCCCCACACAGGGCCGGGCCCGCCACTTCAACCGGCGGGCCCGGCCCTGGCGCGTCACAGGCTGGCCTGGGGCCGGCCACGGGCGCCGTCCCCTAGACTGGATTCCGGCCCGCATGCGGCGGAGCCGGCAGCATCCAGAGGTGATAAACGAGTGCCCAGCAGTACATCGCGGCGGACGGTCATCAAGGCCGGCGCCGTCCTCATGGCGCTGGGCGTTACGTCGTGCACAGGGCTGCCGTCCCCCTCCCCCACCTCCGGCACTCCCAGTTCCCCGCCGGCTGAGCCGCAGGCCACCTTCAATTTCGGCACCGCGGCGCAGCCCCTGGGGCTGGACCCGGCCCTGTCCAACGATGTGGAGTCCCAGCGGATCACCCGGCAGATCCTCGAAGGCCTGGTGGGGGTTGACCAGACTACCGGCAAGCCCACTCCGCTGCTGGCGACGGAATGGAACGAATCCAACGAGGGCCGCACCTACACCTTCAAGCTCCGCACCGGGGTCACCTTCCAGGACGGCACCCCTTTCAACGCCGACGCCGTCTGCACCAACTTCAACCGTTGGTTCGCTTTCCCTGCCGAGCTGCGGAAGCAGGCACCGGGCAGCTCCTTCAAGGGCGTATTCAAGGCACACTCCGACGAGCCCGGGCTGTCGATCTTCAAGAGCTGCACCGCGTTGGCCCCGGACACGGTCCAGATCGACCTCACGCAGCGATTCACCGCCTTCCTGCCGGCGCTGACCCTTCCGGCCTTTGCCATGGCCTCCCCGGCAGCCCTCGCCTCCGGCAAAGCGGACGTCCTGGACCAGAACCGGGGCGGCCAGGCCATGTCAGCCTTCGCCACGAACCCCGTCGGCACCGGCCCCTTCTCCCTTGCCGCCTGGGGCACCGACAACGTCACCCTGGCCAGCAACCCGGCCTACTGGGGTGACCGCGGCCAGATCGCCACCATCAACTTCCTGGCCTACAACCACCCCCAGACCCGCCTGCAGGCACTGCTGGACGGCAAGATCGATGGCTACGACGCCGTGACCGTGGGGAACTTCGACCAGCTGGTCAAGCGCGGCAAGCAAATCGTGCAGCGCGACCCGTTCTCGGTGATGTACGTGGGCTTGAACCAGGACGTCCCGATCCTCCAGAACCAGAAGATCCGGCAGGCGGTGGAGCTTGCGATCGACAAGGAGACGTTGATCCGGAAGTTCTTTATCGACAACACCGCCAAGGCCACACAGTTTGTTCCGCCCAAGATCAGCGGGTTCAACAACGACGCACCTGAACTCGGGCACGATCCTGCCAAGGCAAAGGACTACCTGAAGGAGGGCGGCTACGCCGGGGAAGAACTGAAGTTCTATTACCCCCTCAACGTCACCCGCCCGTACCTGCCCACGCCCGAAAAGGTGTACGCCGAACTCAGCCGGCAGCTCACCGCCGTCGGCTTCAACATCAGGCCCGTGCCCGTTGACTGGTCCAACGGCTACCTCCAGAAGGTCCAGTCTGCCGGCGACCATGCCCTCCACATCCTTGGCTGGAACGGGTCCTATTCGGACGCGGACAACTTCGTCGGGCCACTCTTCGGGGAGAAGAACGGCGAGTTCGGGTACCAGGATCCCCAGGTCTTCTCGAAGATCAACCGGGCACGCGGGCTTCCTGAAGGGAAGGAGCGGGATGACCTTTATCACACCATCAACACCCAGATCGCCGCGACGGTGCCGGCTGTTCCCATCGCCTTCCCCATCTCCGCACTTGCACTCTCGGACCGCGTGCTCAGCTACCCGGCGTCGCCTGTCTTAAATGAAGTTTTCACGAAGGTGCAGCTAAAGCCTTGACGGCCCGGGCCAATTTCAGTAAGAGGGCCGGGCGGGGATATTCTGTGACAGCCAGAGCCGCTGCAATCGGAGACTGATCGTGACCTTCATTTCCAAGACCCCACACGCCGACGTTGTCCTGATAGGCGGCGGCATCATGAGCGCCACGCTGGGGGCATTCCTCAAGCAGTTGGAGCCGGACTGGACCATCTCCCTGTTCGAGCGGCTGGACCAGCCCGGCCTGGAAAGCTCGGACCCCTGGAACAACGCAGGAACGGGCCACGCCGCCCTCTGCGAACTGAACTACTCGCCCGCGGCCAAAGACGGCTCGGTCAGCCCCGCCAAGGCGCTGCTCATCAACGAACAGTTCCAGCTTTCCCGCCAGTTCTGGTCCCACCTGGTGGACAACAGCCTGATTGGTTCGCCCAAGGGCTTCATCAACACCGTCCCGCACATGAGCTTCGTGATCGGCGAAGACCACACCCGCTTCCTGAAGACCCGGTACGAGGCACTGAAGCCCCACCCGTTGTTCCGGAGCATGGAGTACTCAGAGGACCACGCCCAGATCGCCAAATGGGCACCGCTGATCGTCAAGGGCCGCGACCCCCAGCAGCGCATTGCGGCCACCCGCGCGGCCGAGGGCACCGACGTCGACTTCGGCGCACTGACCCGTGAACTGACCACGTACCTTGGTAACAACGGCGTCGAAATCAACTACGGCCACGACGTTACCGGGATCTCCCGCGCGTCCGACGGCGGCTGGGACCTGGCGCTGAAGTACCCCAAGTCGGGCGAGCACGGCAAGATCCACGCCAAATTCGTCTTTGTCGGCGCCGGCGGCGGCGCCCTGCACCTGCTTCAGGCCTCCGGCATCCCCGAAAGCAAGGGCTACGGCGGGTTTCCCGTCTCCGGCCAGTTCTTCCGCTGCACGGACGAGACCATCGCCGCCCAGCACAGCGCCAAGGTCTACGGCCAGGCCTCCGTGGGTGCGCCGCCCATGTCCGTTCCGCACCTGGATACCCGCTACGTCAACGGGAAGCGCTCGCTCCTGTTCGGCCCGTATGCAGGCTTCTCCACCAACTTCCTGAAGAACGGCTCGTACCTGGACCTGCCCCTGTCCATCCGCCCCGGCAACATCATTCCGATGCTCGCCGTTGCCAAGGACAACATGGACCTCACCGCCTACCTGGTCAAGGAAGTGGTCAAGCGCCACGACCAGAAGGTGGAGGCACTGCGCGAGTACTACCCGGAGGCAAAGGGCAGCGACTGGGAACTCATCACCGCCGGCCAGCGTGTACAGATCATCAAGAAAGACCCGCAAAAGGGCGGCATCCTCCAGTTCGGCACTGAAGTGATTGCCGGCCGCGACGGCTCCATCGGTGCGCTCCTGGGCGCTTCGCCGGGGGCGTCCACCGCTGTCCCCATCATGATCGAGCTGCTCCAGAAGACGTTCCCCAAGAACTTCAAGGGCTGGCAGTCCAAGCTCAAGGACATGATGCCCGGCTATGGGGTGAAGCTGGATGAGAATCCGGACCTCGCCGCGGAACTGGAACGGGCCACGGCCAAGTCCCTCCAGCTGGAGAGCGTTTCCGCCAGCCGCTGACCCTGCCGGGGCCAGCGGCTGGCACCCCCAGGGCATGTACCAGTCACTTAGACCCCAGGAGACCACCCATGTTCCGGTTGGCGCACCTTTCCCTGGCGAACCGGGCCCTGATCGCGCTGATCACCGTCTTCGCCTCGGTGTTCGGCGTGATCACCATGTCGTCGCTGAAGCAGGAGCTCATCCCTTCGATCGAGTTCCCGCAGATCACCGTGCTCAGTTCCATGCCGGGGGCATCCCCCGAAGTGGTGGACAAACAGGTCAGCGGCCCCCTGGAAAAGGCGCTGAACGGCGTGGAGGGGCTGGAATCCACCTCCTCCACGTCGCGGACCGGCGTCAGCCAAATCACCATGGTGTTCACCTACGGATCGAACCTGGACCGGGCCCGGAACCAGATCGACCGGGCCATCTCCAACGCCAAACGGACCCTGCCCAGCGACGTCCAGCCGCAGGCCATCGCCGGCAGCATCAGCGACTTCCCCATTGTTTTCCTCGCCGTCTCGTCGGACAAACCGCTCAGTGAACTGAACGCGGACCTGCAGCGCCTCAGCGTTCCCAGGCTGCAGAAGATCGACGGCGTCCGGAGCGCCGACGTCACGGGCGGCGCCTCCCAGCACATCGAGATCCTCCCCCGCACCGACGCCATGGCAGCGGCGGGGGTAGGCGTCACCGCCATCCGCGACGCCCTGTCCAACAACGGCGCCCTGGTTCCGGCCGGAACACTCCAGGACCAGGGCAAGACCCTCTCGCTGCAGATCGGCAGCCCGGTGGATTCACTCGACGCCATCAAGGCCCTGCCGCTGGCAGGAGCAAAGAACGCAGCGACCATCGGCTCCGTTGCCGACGTCTCCCTCAAGGACGATGAGCGCACCTCCATCACCCGGACCAACGGCGCCGAGACGCTCGCCGTCTCCGTGACCAAGAAACCCGAGGGCGACACGGTAGGGATCTCGCACGCGGTCCGGGACTCGCTGAACAACCTGGAGGCAGAGCTGGGATCGAACGCAAAGTTCACGCCCGTCTTCGACCAGGCCCCGTTCATCGAAAAGTCCATCAAGGACCTCACCACCGAAGGCCTCCTGGGACTGGGATTCGCCGTCGCCATCATCCTGCTCTTCCTGATGTCGGCACGGTCCACGCTGGTCACGGCGGTGTCCATCCCGTTGTCCCTGCTGATCACCTTTATCGGGCTGTCGGGCACAGGCTACTCCCTGAACATCCTGACGCTGGGCGCGCTGACCATCGCGATCGGCCGCGTGGTGGACGACTCAATCGTGGTCATTGAGAACATCAAGCGGCACCTCAGTTACGGCGAGGAAAAGTCGACGGCGATCCTCACCGCCATCAGGGAAGTTGCCGGGGCCATCACCGCCTCGACCCTGACCACGGTGGCGGTGTTCCTGCCCATCGCCTTCGTGGGCGAACTGGCAGGCGAACTGTTCCGGCCGTTCGCCCTGACGGTCACCATGGCGCTGCTGGCATCGCTGCTGGTCTCGCTGACCATCGTCCCGGTGCTGGCCTACTGGTTCCTGCGGAATCCCAAGGGCGTTTCCGCAGGTGCAGCTCCAGGCACACCGGAGGCGCGGCGCATCGCCGACGAGGCCACGGCGAGGGCCCACGACGCCGAGCAGCGCAGCCGCCTGCAGCGCGGCTACCTGCCCATCCTCCGGTCCACCCAGAAACACCCGGTCATCACCCTGGTGGCAGCGGTCCTGGTGCTCGGTGCCACCGGTGCCATGACGCCACTGCTGGCCACCAACCTCCTGGGGAACTCCGGGCAAAACAGCCTGACCGTGCGCCAGGTGCTTCCGGCGGGGACCAGCCTGGCTGACACCAGCGCGGCGGCCATCCGCCTCGAAGGCGTGCTGCGCGGCCTCGACGGCATCAAGGACGTCCAGGTGACGTCGGGCAACGCCCAGGCCGGCTTCGCCGCACTGACCTCCACCGGCTCCTCCAACTCGACATTCACCGTGGTGACTGACGAAAAGGCCAACCAGGAAAGGCTCCAGGACACCGTGCGGACCGAGCTTGCCAAGGTGCCTGATTCCGGAAAGATCTCCGTGGGAACCCAGCAGGGCGGCTTCGGAACCTCGTCCACCGTGGACATTACGCTGAAGGCTGCCACCAGCGCGGACCTGCAGTCGGCCAGCGACACCATGGTTGCCGCCATGACTGGGGTGCCCGGCACCAGCGAGGTGGCCAGCAACCTGGCCGCCAGCAACCCGGTGGTGCAGGTCAAGGTGGACCGGGCCAAGGCCGCGGCGGCCGGCCTGAACGAGGAGCAGGTGGCCGGCGTGCTGGCCTCCACGATCAGCCCCATCCCGGCAGGCACGGTCCGGATCGACACCAACGACTTCCCCGTCCGCATTGGCCAGGGCACCAAGTTCACCAGCATCGACGCCGTCCGGAATATCCCGCTTCCGGCGGCCGGCCGGCCGGTCACGCTGGGAAGCATCGCCGCCGTCGAGCAGGTGGACGTCCCCGTCTCCATTACCGCCAGCAACGGCGAGCGTACCGCCAAGGTGTCCATCACGCCGTCGGGCTCCAACCTGGGCGCCGTGAACACCGAAGTCCAAAAGCGCCTCGCTGACGTCCAGCTTCCGCCGGGGGTCACTGCCACTATCGGTGGTGCCACCACCCAGCAGGCCGAATCCTTCCGGCAACTTGGCCTGGCCCTGCTGGCGGCCATCGCCATCGTGTATGTGATCATGGTGGCCACCTTCAAGTCCCTCGTGCAGCCGTTGATCCTGCTGGTCTCGGTTCCGTTCGCGGCTACCGGTGCCGTGGCCCTGCTGCTGCTCACCGGGGTTCCGCTGGGACTGCCGTCACTGATCGGCATGCTGATGCTGGTGGGAATCGTGGTTACCAACGCGATCGTGCTGATCGACCTGATCAACCAGTACCGGCAGCCCCGCGACGGCCGGCCCGGCATGAACGTGGCGGATGCCATCACGAACGGCGCCCGGCAGCGCCTCCGGCCCATCCTCATGACGGCACTGGCAACGGTCTTCGCCCTGACCCCCATGGCACTGGGCCTCACGGGCGGCGGCGGGTTCATTTCCCAGCCGTTGGCGGTGGTGGTGATTGGCGGCCTGGTGTCTTCCACGGCCCTGACCCTGGTCCTGGTTCCCGTGCTCTACCGGCTGGTGGAAGGCCGGCGGGAAAAGAAGGCGCTTCTGCGGGACCTGCAGGCCCGCCCTGAGGGTGGACCCGGTTCGGACATCGACGCCGAGTTCAGGGACTGGACCACCGGCCAGGTCCCCAAGGTCAGCGGGCGCCGGGCGGCCCCCGGCGGTGCCGAATAGGGCCTGCGTTCCTGCGATGCCCGCACCAACCCGTGGTGCGGGCATCGCTGCGTCCGGGCACGTGTTCCCCACGGGGGAATAATCCCCGCGGCGGGGTGTTACAGAAGGCAATAGATGCAAATGCATCTAAATTGATCTACACTGGAACCAAGCCCAACAAGTCCAGGAACGGAAAGGCACGTCATGCAGATCGGTGTTTTCAGCGTCAGCGACATCACCACGGACCCCACCACAGGCCGTACCCCCACCGAGCACGAGCGCATCAAGGCCTCGGTTGCCATCGCCAAAAAAGTCGAGGAAATCGGCATGGATGTCTACGCGATCGGCGAGCACCACAACCGGCCGTTCTTTTCCTCCTCCCCCACCACCACGCTGGCCTACATCGCGGCGCAGACCGAACGCATCATCCTCTCCACGGCCACCACGCTGATCACCACCAATGACCCGGTGAAGATCGCCGAGGACTTCGCCATGCTCCAGCACCTGGCTGACGGCCGCGTCGACCTGGTCCTGGGCCGCGGCAACACCGCGCCGGTCTACCCGTGGTTCGGCAAGAACATCCAGGACGGCGTGGAGCTGGCCATCGAGAACTACAGCCTCCTGCGCAAGCTGTGGGACGAGGACACCGTGAACTGGTCCGGCAAGTTCCGCACACCGCTGCAGAACTTCACTTCCACCCCCCGTCCGCTGGACGGCGTGGCTCCCTTCGTCTGGCACGGTTCCATCCGCACGCCGCAGATCGCCGAGGTGGCCGCGTACTTTGGTGACGGCTTCTTCGCCAACAACATCTTCTGGCCCAAGGAGCACTACCAGCAGCTGATCGGCCTCTACCGGGAGCGGTACGAGCACTACGGCCACGGCAAGGCCGACCAGGCGATTGTGGGACTCGGCGGACAGTTCTTCATGCGCAAGAACTCCCAGGATGCGGTGAAGGAATTCCGCCCCTACTTTGACAACGCCCCGGTCTACGGCCATGGCCCGTCGCTGGAGGACTTCACCTCGCAGACACCGCTGACCGTGGGCAGCCCGCAGGAAGTCATCGAGAAGACCCTGGCCTTCCGCGAGTACTTCGGTGACTACCAGCGCCAGCTGTTCCTTATTGACCACGCCGGCCTGCCGCTCAAGACCGTCCTGGAGCAGCTGGACCTGTTCGGCGAGGAAGTGCTGCCGGTCCTCCGGAAGGAGTACGCAGCGCTGAAGCCTGCGCACGTTCCGGAACCGCCCACCCACGCAGGCCGCGTGGCCGCCCTGCTGGCGTCGCAGGATGCCGGCACTTCAACCCCGGTGGCGTAATGGCTGCCGGAGGACAGGAATCGCCGGTGCGGCTGGCGGCGGAGACCTGGGAGTCACTGTTCCGGGCGCAGGTAGCCGTCATGCGGAAGCTGCAGTCCGGGCCCGCATTCCGGAAGCTTGCGGTGAACGAGTACGACGTCCTGTTCACGCTTTCCCGCTGCCCGTCCGGCTGGCTGCGGCTCAACGAGCTCAACGATAACGTCCTGTTGAGCCAGTCCAGCCTGAGCCGGCTGGTGGAGCGGCTCGAGAAGCGCGGCCTCGTGGCCCGGATGCCGGCGCCGGAGGACGGCCGCGGCGTGCTGCTCAAGCTGACGGACGAGGGCCGCGAACTCCAGAAGGAAATTGGCCGCGAGCATGTCCGGGACATCTCGGCACTGGTGGGACCGGCACTGACGGCCGCCGAGCAGAGAGAGCTCATGCGGCTTACCGACAAGCTGCGGAACTCGCTGGGGAAGCGCTAGCCCAGCTGCACCAGCCGGGCGGGGTCCTCAGCCGGAAGGTCCCCGTCCACCACTGCGGTCACGCGCAGCTGGTTCAAGACCAGGCTTCCGCCCACCGTGGAAAGGAAAGCCGTGTCCGACGAATCACGGCCGGCAGTAATGCGCAGCATCGACTCCCGCGGGGCAAGCCCCGTGGGGTCGATGACGTGCCACGCACCCTCCACATGGGCTTCCGCCACGGCGTGGAAATCCATGGGACTCAGGCCGGGGGCGTAGACAGCCGCGAGGCGGGCCGGGATGTCCTTGGACCGCAGCAGGGCGATGGCCAGGTGCGCGAAGTCCCGGCAAACGCCCCGCCTGCTCAGGAGCGTCTCCACCGCGCCATCCGTGCCACGGGAGGAGCCGCTGATGTACCGCAGCTCGCCGTTGACCCAGTCACGGACGGCATGCACCAGGTCCGCCCCGTGGACTCCGCCGAATTCCGCATAGGCCGTCGGCAGCAGCCTGTCAGACTCTGCATACCGGCTGGGGCGTACATAGCGGATGCGGTCGGCCAGGTCCGCTTCTTCGGGCACGGCGCGGCCGGCCACCGTGGCCGAATATTCCACCGTGACTTCGGTGGGTTCGGCGAATTCCATGTAGTGGAACCGGCCCCCGTGGTGGTCCGATATCTCCTTGAGGGGAACCTCCGCTCCCCCCGCCGTCACGGACAGGGATTCCGCAAAGGATGAGTAGCCGCTGTTCCTCGCCACGGCGACGGCCATGGCCACCTTGGTGTTGGCGATGGTCCTGAAGGCGAGGCGGGCGGAAACAGAGCGTTCCATGAATCTCCGGGGGTGCTGGGGGGTGGAAGGCAAGTCGGGCGCCCCGTCACCTGGTGGGCCGCGGGCAGCGCGACTAGTTTTTGACCTTCAGCGACATTAGCATCCGCTGCACGTTGGCGAAGTCAGGGCTCCCGTTGACGTACTGGGCCGCCTGGCCCAGGGTATCGAACGCCTTTGCCGGGGCCACCTTTTCATCCGGAGCAAAGGCTTTGAGGGCCACGAGGTCCCCAAACGAGTAGTCGCCCTTCCCGGCCGGCCCACGCACCACGTTGCGCAGCTCGCACGCCTTCCCGTCGGTGCCACCCACCAGGTTGGTGATGCCGTAGGAACCGAAATAGCGGTAACCCTGGATCACCCGGAAGACCATGCGGGGCGGGATGGTTCCCTCCCCGTCCTGCGCGGCGAGGTCGAAGGGCACGCTGCTGATCACGGTGTACGGGTGCTGTGCGGCGTCCGGGCAGTCAACGGACGACGACGGCAGTCCCGTCCGGAGCGAAGCCATGAAGGTCCCGTCGGGCTTCTTCACGTCAACCTTCAGTCCGCCGGGAAGGACGCCTTCCTCCGTGGCCACGGACTGGGCGATCCAGTCCACCGGGAGGTCGAAGCTGACGGTTCCTGCGGGGTCGGAGAAGGTCTTCCAAGACGTTGCAGTGGGCACCGGCTGCGGCTCGCCGGAGGCGGTCGGAGACGGTGACGTGGCCCCGGCCGGCGGGGCTGTTCCGGACGTGGCTGTTCCGGATACCGGCACCGCAGAAGGGTCCGGCTGAGCCGTCCATCCTGGGCCGGCTGCCTGCGGCCCGGAACACGCTGCCAGCAGGACCGCTGCAGCCGCGAGGGAGATACCGGAAAGAACAGACTTCAGTGGCGCACCTGTCATGACGCCAGCCTAACGGCGCCTTTCCTCTCTTTCCCGCCTGCCGTGGCGGTGTTTCCGGCACCTGACGCCGTCCCCGGCCGGACCGTCCCCCTGCCGCCGGCCGCGGTGCGGGCGCAGGCGTGTCGCCGTCGGGCATTTGCCACTCCGGGCTGGGACTAGGCTGGAGGTTATGTCGCAAGAGCAGCACGGCGCAGCCGAAGAGAACCCCGCGGACATTTCGGCCCTGGACATCGTCGATTGGCGGCTGCGGACTTTTGCGCTTTACGACAACGTCCGCCGGATCTCCGCGGATAACCCGTCCGAGGCCCACTCTTACTGGCGCCACCAGCGGGACCTGATGTTCGCCACTCATCCGGCTTCGGCGCTGACCGCAGCGGACAAGGCCCGCTTTTCCGGCCTGAAGACCGCGGACTATGACCCCATCTACCGGTTCCACGTCCCGCTCACCAAGGAAGGCGCGGGCCGGGAGCTGAGCGTGGACACCGGGACCGACGGCGTGGTGAACCTCGTGCGGCTTGGCACCTTCGACCTTCCCGAGATGGGCCAGCTGGGGGTGTGGAAAATCCACGGATACGGGGGCGGAATCTTCGTTCCGTTCCGCGATGCCACGGCGGGCCAGCCGGGCGGCAGCTACGGGGCGGGGCGCTACCTGCTGGACACGATCAAGGGCGCATTCCAAGGGGTCCAGGGGTCCGGGCCGGATGCCATGTTCGTCCTGGACTTCAACTTCGCCTACAACCCCTCCTGCGCCTATAACGAGGCATGGGCCTGTCCGCTGCCCGGGCCATCCAACCGGCTTGCAGTGGACATCCCCGTGGGCGAGCTGTATTAATGCCGGCCGTTACTGGTAATACCGCGTGAGGGAAGGCCTGTCCGCTCCCGCCGTCACGGAAACAGCGTCCCGGCAATTTCCCGCCACCAAGCACTACCGTGGTGTGCTGCGCTTTCCGGTCATCCGGCAGTTGCTGCGTTTTTCCGGCGTCGGGGTCATCTGCACCGCGGCGTCCCTGGGGCTTTACGCGCTGCTGCGCCCGTGGCTCGGCGCCCAGCTGGCCAACGCCGTGGCACTGGTCCTGACGTCGCTGCTGAACACCGCACTGAACCGCCGGCTGACGTTCAAGATCACCGGCGAACAACGCCGTTTCCGCGACCACCTCAACGGCGTCGTGGTGATTGCCGTGGCCTTGGTGATTACCGGCAGCAGCCTCGGAGTGCTGCACTGGTTCAACCCGGACGCCAGCGTGGGTGACGAACTGGTTGCCACCACGCTCTCCGGTTTCCTGGCCACCGCGGTGCGCTTCAGCATGCTGCGGCACTGGATCTTCCGCCGGGCGCGGCACCGCTAGGGCACCGGACCTGGGGACTCCGGACGGCGGGAGGGCTACCGGCCCTGGCCGGCGCCCAGGTTCCTGATGCCGGCGACAGCCGCCTGGACGGCAGCTGCGGCGGCGTCGAGGTCCTCCCGCGTGACGGCAGCGTCGAAGCTGAAGCGGACCGCCGTCTGGGCCACCTCGGCCGGAACACCCATGGCTGTGAGCACGGCCGACGGCGCGTCTGAGCCGGCGGCGCATGCCGAGCCGCTGGAGCAGACCACGCCGCGGCGTTCGAGCTCCAAAAGCACCGATTCGCCGCTGGTTCCGGGGAAGCAAAACGAGGCCACTGACGGCAGCCGTTCGGACGGGTGCCCGGTGAGGACGGCGTCCGGCACTCCTGCCAGCACGGCAGCAATGAACCGGTCCCGCAGCGCGGCAACCCTTGCCTGCTCCCCTGCCTGGCGGTCCCGGGCAAGCGTAAGGGCGGTGGCCAGCCCCACCGCGCCGGCAACGTTTTCGGTCCCGGACCGGCGGCCCCGCTCCTGGCCGCCGCCATGGATGACCGGTTCCAGGCGCGTACGGCTCCGGACAAACAGCAGGCCGCAGCCCTTGGGCGCCCCCAGCTTGTGCCCCGAGATGCTCATCGCATCCACCCCCAGCGGGCGGGTGTCGAGCGGCAGCCAGCCGGCGGCCTGGACGGCGTCGGTGTGGAAAGGGATGCCGTGGGCGCGGGCCGCGTCGGCCAGAGCGGCGATGGGCTGGATGGTGCCGACCTCGTTGTTGGCGTACATGATGCTCACCAGCGCCGTTTCCGGGCGAAGCGCCCCGGCGAGTGCTTCGGGCGTCACCCGCCCGGTTGAATCCACGGGCACCACGTCAACGGAGAAGCCGTGGAAGCGTTCCAGGTACCGGGCGGATTCCTCCACTGCCGGGTGTTCGACGGCGCTGATCACCACCCGGTCCAGCAGCGGGTTTGCGGCCTGCCGGGCCAAGGCTACGCCTTTGACGGCGAGGTTGTCCGCTTCGGTTCCGCCGGAGGTGAACACCACTTCTCCGGGCCGGCAGCCAAGGACGTCTGCTACCGTCCTCCGCGCCTGTGCCAGGGCCCCAGCCGCAGCTTCACCGAGGGTGTGGTGGCTGGAGGGGTTGCCGAAGCCACCGGTGAGGTAGGGCCACATGGCGTCCAGCACTTCACGGCGGACCGGGGTGGTGGCGGCGGCGTCAAGGAAGATCATGGCAGGGTCACCGGGCGGCCAGTTCGACGTCAAGGCCCAGATCCAGCGCGGCCACGGAGTGGGTGAGTGCGCCCACGGAGATGACGTCCACACCGGTGGCCGCAATGGCCGCGACCGTTCCGGAGTTCACGTTCCCGCTTGCCTCCACCCGGGCCCGGCCGGCGACGAGGGCCACCCCGGCCTTGAGTTCGTCGATGCTGAAGTTGTCCAGCATGATGGTGTCCACGCCGGCTGCCAGCACGGGTTCGATCTGGTCCATGCGGTCCACTTCGACTTCGAAGTGGGTGGTGTGTCCCAGCTGCGCCTTGGCGGCCAGAAGGAGGGCCGTGAGCTTGGCCGGGTCCCCGCCTGTCATCACGGCGAGGTGGTTGTCCTTGGCCAGCACGGCATCGGAGAGGCTGTACCGGTGGTTTGCACCGCCGCCGCATCGGACTGCGAACCGTTCCAGGATGCGCAGGCCGGGGGTGGTCTTGCGCGTATCCGTGATGCGGGCCCGGGTACCTTCGGCGAGCCGCACGAATTCGGCGGTCTTCGTGGCGATGGCGGACATCCGCTGGACCAGGTTCAGCGCCACGCGTTCCGCCAGCAGCACCGAGCGGGCGGTGCCGGTGACCCGCGCGAGGTGCGTGCCGGCGTCGAACGTTTCCCCATCCGCCACCAGCAGATCCACCTGCGTAGCGGGGTCCACCAGCTGCATGGCGTCGCGGAAGACGGTGGCTCCGCTCAGGACGCCCGCCACGCGGGCGTTCAGGACGGCGGTGGCGCGGGCGCCGGCGGGGATGAGCAGCTGCGAGGTGATGTCGCCGGAAGGGGCGTCCTCGGCGAAGGCCCGCTCCAGGATGTCCCTGACGGGGGCGGGCGGCAGGGTCAGGTCCAACGCGGGGCGCAGGGGCTTTGCCTGGTCGATCACGGCGGGGTCAGTCATGGAGCAGGCTCGCTTTCGGGCGGTGGGAAGACAGGTGGGCAGTTTCGACGGGTTCATCGCTGCGGTAATGCGCCCCCAGGGATTCGGTCCGGTTCAGGGCGGCGCTGACCAGCAGCTGCGCGGCCAACAGGAGGTTCCGGTCCTCGCAGGCAACAGGGTCAGCAGCGCCTTCCAGATCAGGACGGACGACGGCGGCCCACCGGTCAAGAGTGGAAGCAGCCTCAGCCAACAATTCCCCGGACCGCAGGACCCCGGCGTGCGAGGTCATGAGGCGGCGAAGAGCGTCCCGGGAGAAGGCAGTATCCAGACCCCCATCTCCACCGAAGCTGGACAGCCGACTCCCGCGGGTTATGTCCAGTCCGTCCGTCGCGCCGTCAGGCGAGCCCCAAGCAGGAGTACCTAAGAGGAAGTCTTCAACAGCGCGGCGGCCGAAGACGAGCCCCTCAAGGAGGGAATTGCTGGCCAGCCGGTTAGCCCCTTGGACACCGGTGCACGCAACCTCGCCGGCCGCGTAGAGGCCGGGGACGCTGGTGCGGGCGTTGAGGTCCGTGGTTACCCCGCCCATCCAGTAGTGCGCAGCCGGGGCAACGGGGACCAGTTCGCGGGTCCAGTCGATGCCGGCGTCGAGGGTTTTGCGGGTGAGGGTGGGAAACCTCTGGTGAAGGAAACCCTTGCCACGGGCCCGCTCAAGGCCCCGGGCGTCGAGGTAGACGTGCCCGGTGGGATCACCCAGCTTGGCCAGGTGGAGGGCGATGCTGCGGGAGACCACGTCCCGTGGCGCCAGTTCGGCATCGGGATGGTAGGCCTGCATGAAGCGGCGTCCGCCGGAGTCCAGCAGGACGGCGCCTTCGCCGCGGACGGCTTCGGAGATCAGCAGTGGTCCGTCCAGCCGGGCCGGATGTGCTGTGGCGGAGCTGACCAGGCAGGTGGGGTGGAACTGGAAGAACTCAAGGTCTGCCACTGCCGCTCCGGCGCGGACGGCGAGCGCGAGTCCGTCGGCGGTGGCAACGGCGGGGTTGGTGGTCTGGGAAAACAGTTGGCCTGCTCCCCCGGTGGCGAGCAGGACGGCATCCGCGTCCAGCTGCGCTGGCCGGCCGTCCTGGAGGTACCTGACTCCGGCCACCTGCCCGTCCCGGGCCACCAGGGCGGTGACCAGGGTGTGCGTCAGGATGGTGAGCTTTCCCGCGTCCCTGCGGGAAAGGACGGCCTGGATCAGCGCGCCGGCGACGCGGGCACCCGTGGCGTCTCCTCCTGCGTGCAGGATCCGCGGGGCACTGTGGGCTGCTTCGAGCCCAAGGGCCGGGCCGCCGGCGTCGTACGTGGCCCCAGCCGTTCCCTCCCCGGCCTGCCCCCCATCGAAGGCAACGCCGTAGCGCTGCAGGCCGGCGATGTCCCGCCGCGCCTCCGTGCACATCAGCCGGACCGCGGCCTCGTTGCAGTGCCCGGCCCCGGCACGCAGGGTGTCGGCGATGTGCGCGTCAACGGTATCTCCCGGGGCAGGTTCGGCGAGGACGGCGGAGATGCCGCCCTGCGCGTACCAGGTGTTGCTCTGGTCCAGCGCGCCTTTGGTCAGCAGCACCACGTCCGCGCCGGCATCGGTGGCAAGCAGGGCAGCGTAAAGGCCCGCGATGCCGCTTCCGACGACGGCCAGCCGGCGCGTCATTACGGCCTCGCGGCGAGCATGCGCTCGAGCGCCGTCCTGGCGTTGGCCTGCACGTTGTGGTCCACAGTGATGCGGTTGACCACGCGGCCGGCCACCAGTTCCTCCAGGACCCAGGCGAGGTAGCCGGGGTGGATGCGGTACATGGTGGAGCAGGGGCAGATCACCGGGTCCAGGCAGAAGATGGTGTGCTGCGGGTACTCGGCGGCAAGCCGGTTGACCATATTGATTTCCGTACCGATGGCGAACGTGGTGGGCCCGGTGGCGGCGGCGATGGCCTTCTTGATGAAGTCGGTGGAGCCGGCGGAATCCGCTGCATCCACCACCTCCATGGGGCATTCGGGGTGCACGATGACCTGCACGCCGGGGAAGTCGGCCCGGGCCTTTTCGATCTGCGCCACGCTGAAGCGTTTGTGGACGGAGCAGAACCCGTGCCAGAGGATCACGCGGGAGTCCAGGAGCGCCTGCTGGTCATTGCCGCCCAGGTCCTTCCGCGGGTTCCACATGGGCATCTGGTCCAGGGACACGCCCAGGGCCTTGGCCGTGTTGCGTCCCAGGTGCTGGTCGGGGAAGAACAGGACCCGCTGGCCGCGCTGGAACGCCCACTCCAGGACCGTCCTGGCATTCGAGGAGGTGCAGACGATGCCGCCGTGTTCACCGCAGAACGCCTTCAGGGCTGCGGAGGAGTTCATGTAGGTGACGGGAATGACCGGGACCCGGCCCCCGGCGTCAGGCTCGGTGCCGAAGATCTCCTCGAGCTGTTCCCAGCACTCCTCCACGGAATCCGCGTCGGCCATGTCGGCCATGGAGCATCCGGCGGCCAGGTTCGGCAGGATGACTGCCTGCTCCGGGGTGGAAAGGATGTCAGCGGTTTCGGCCATGAAGTGGACGCCGCAGAAGATGATGGCTTCCGCTTCCGGCCTGGTGAGCGCGGCGTTCGCGAGCTGGAAGGAGTCCCCGACGAAGTCTGCGTACTGGATGACCTCGTCGCGCTGGTAGAAATGCCCGAGGATGACGGCGCGGTCGCCCAGGGTTGCCTTGGCCGCCTTGATCCGTTCGCCGAGTTCGGCGTCACTGGCCAGCTTGTACTCATCGGGCAGCTGGCCCTGGCGCGGGGTGGACGCCGGGGCGGGGTCCGCGCTGGAGGCGCCCGGGCCGTAGGCGGGAACACCGGCGAGTGCCTCGGCCAGGTCGTAGTCCCACGGGCCCTTGGCCAACGCCGGGCTGCAGGTGCCGCCTTTAGCGGCGGCGCCCTTCTCGGCCTGTTCGCGCGTGATCAGCTGGATTGCCGTGTTGACGCTGCTCATGGTGTGCTCCTGTTGTCTGGGTCAAGGCCGGGCCGGCCGGTGTAGCGGTAGAGGCGTGGCGGGCGGTGCTTGCCGCCCTGGAGGTATTCCCCGGTTTCTTCGATTTCCGGAGTCGATTTGAGCTGCCGGCGGAAGTTGGCCGGGTCCAGTTGCCGGTCCAGGACGGCTTCGTAGACTTCGCGGACCTGGGCCAGCGTGAAGTACTCGCCCAGCAGGTGGTAGGCCACCGAGCCGTAGGCCAGCTTGTTCCGCAGGCGTCCCAGGGCGTAGTCCACGATTGCGTTGTGGTCGAAGGCGAGCTCGCCCAGGCGGTCGGCCCGGAACCACCTCACGTTTTCGGATTCGTCGGCGAGCGCAGCTTCCGTGGGCTGGACCAGCGCCCAGTAGACGATCGACACCACCCGCTGGGTGGGTGAGCGGTGCAGGCCGCCGAAGGCATACAGCTGTTCCAGGTAGCGGGGCGCGAGGCCGGTGGTCTCCTGCAGGTTCCTGGCCGCGGCGCTTTGGAGCGACTCGTCGTGGCGGAGGGGTCCGCCGGGCAGGGCCCACAGTCCCTTAAAGGGCTCCCGGATGCGGCGTACCAGGGGAAGCCACAACGTGGGCCGGCCTGAGGACTCGCTGGGCCGGAGTGCGAAGATCACCGTGGAAATGGCCAGCGACGGCGGCGCCGCCTGGCGCTCGGAGACGTTCGCCGAACTGTAGTACACCCGGTTCACCGCCTTCCGTCACCGTCGACCGCCCCCCGGGCGCCCTCTTCGCTTAGTTATGGTCATCTTGACCAAAACTAATTCTAAGGCCGCGCACACCCGAAATGGAAATATTTCTGCGGCCTCCGCCTTGGTGCTACGGCCGGCGCGAAAGGAAACGGTTTTGCCGGCGTTCCACCCCCTTCCTTCCTGCCGTCGTTTCCGGGCACGTTCCGGAGGCGGTAAATTCAAAAGGTCCCACGAGGACCCCGGCCCTCCAGCGGGCCGCCCCACCCACCAGCCCCCAGAAGGTGCATTGCCCCCATGACGACGAAGTCTGGCCGGACCACGTCCGCCGCCATCCCCACGAACGCCGCAGCCGGCCACAGCATGAAGCCGCGCCAGCTCACCATGATGGGGCTGGGCAGCGCCATCGGCGCGGGGCTGTTCCTGGGGTCCGGCGCCGGTGTCCAGGCAGCTGGACCTGCGGTACTCGTCTCCTATCTCGTAGCCGGAACACTGATCATCCTGGTGATGTGGGCGCTGGGCGAGATGGCCGCTGCCAACCCGGCCAGCGGCGCTTTCTCGGTATACGCCGAGCGGGCCCTGGGCCGGACGGCGGGGGCCACCATCGGATGGCTGTGGTGGCTGCAGCTGGTGGTGGTCATTGCCGCTGAGGCCCTGGGCGCCGCGGGACTGCTGTTCTCCGTCTGGCCCGTGGTGCCGGTCTGGGCGCTGACACTGCTTTTCATGGTGGTCTTTACCGGCATCAATCTGGCCGGCGTCCGGAATTTCGGTGAGTTCGAGTTCTGGTTCGCCATCCTCAAAGTGGCCGTCATCGTCCTGTTCCTGGCCGTCGGCGCCGCCCTGCTCCTGGGCCTGCTGCCCGGCGTCGACTCCCCCGGCGCGGCAAACCTCACGGGCAACTTTGCCCCGCAGGGCCTTGGTGGTGTCGCGGCAGCCCTGTTCGTGGTGATTTTCGCATTCGGCGGCACGGAAATCGTCTCGGTGGCAGCAGCTGAAACCGAGGACCCCCAACGCAGCGTCGGCAAAGCCATCCGGACCGTGGTGTGGCGCATCCTGGTGTTCTACATTGGTTCCGTTTTCGTCATTGCCGCCGTCCTGCCGGCCACGTCCAAAGGCCTCGCTTCGCCCTTCGCCGGCGTCCTGGACGCTGCCAGGATCCCCGGCGCCTCGACCGCCATCACCCTCGTGGCCGTCGTCGCACTCCTCTCGGCCCTGAACGCGAACCTCTACGGCGCGTCGCGCATGGTGTATTCGCTCTCGCAACGGGGAGAGGCGCCCCGGGTCCTCACCCGGCTCAACAGTGCCGGCGTGCCGCTGCTCGCCGTTGCCGTCTCGGTGGCGTTCGGCTTCATCGCCACCGTCCTGGAGCTCCTGTTCCCGGGACGGATCCTGCCTGCCCTCTTCCAGCTGGTGGGATCCACGTGCCTGGTGGTGTGGGGCAGCGCGCTGGTCTCCCAGCTGATCCTGCGCCGGCAGGCGGACCGCGACGGCACACCGCTTCCCCTGCGGATGAAGGGCTTCCCCGGCCTGACCATCACGGGCCTGGTCCTGCTGGGACTCATTTTCGCCGTCGGCTTCAGCGCCGAGGACAGCCGCGTCCAGCTCTTCAGCACCTTCGCCCTGATCGCCGGCATCGCGCTGGCCTGTGCCGCCGGGGCCCGTTTGGCCGGCCGTAACCGGTTGGCCAACAGGTAGAGTGGCGGGTACCTTTCAAAGGAAGACGCACCGACGCGCCGGGCCCGCCCAGGCGCCGTACCTGATTGGGGAACTGACACGATGAGCGGCAGGCACACCGGACAGCAGCAGGGGCATACCGTTGAAGGGACCGACCCGCAGCTGTACGTCGCGGTCCATGAACCCGCCTCCGACGCCGGACTGCGGCCGGTCCTGCTGCTCCACGGCTTTTCCTCATCCTCCAAGCTCAACTGGGAGGACACCGGCTGGGTGTCGGCCCTGCTTGAGGCCGGTCGCAGGATCATCACCGTCGACCTGCCGGGCCACGGCCGCAGCGGCGCGCCGGAGGACCGCGATTCGTACTCCCCCAGCAAAATCAGGGCGGACCTGCTGCAGGCAGTTTTCGACGCCGGCGCGCGCCCCCTGCATGACGGTGATCCTTCCAGCGGGCTGGACGTGGTGGGTTATTCGCTGGGCTCCCGGCTCGCCTGGGAATTCGCCGCAACCCAGCCCGAGCTGGTGCACCGACTGGTGCTTGGCGGACCCAACGATTCGGATCCGCTCGCCGCGTTCGACCTCCGGGCCGCCCAGGACTACCTGGCAGACGGAACGCCCATCAGTGACGAGTCCACTGCCCAGCTGCTCAAAATGGCCCTGCTCCTGCCGAGCAACAACATCTTCGCGCTGCTGTCACTGGTGGAGGCCATCAAGGCTGAACCGTACGACCCCGCCGAAGCAGTCCCCCATGTTCCGATGCTGCTGGTGGTCGGCGACAAGGACGAGCGGGCCCACACCCTGCCCAGGCTTGCCGAACTGGCCCGCAGCGCCGGGTCCATGGCGGAGCAACTGGTCCTGCCCGGCCGGAACCATACCAATGCCATCACCAGCCGGGCATTCAAGCAGGCCGCCATTTCGTTCCTGGCGGTCTAGGCTTCACGGACGTCCCGGGCAGCCCGGATCGATTTGGGCCCAGGGTCAGAACTGCCCCGCACGCACCAGCAGCCCGGACCTCGCGGTCCGGGCTGCTGGTGTTGTGGGTCCGCGCCCGGCCAGGACGCGGACGGGACCGTGGGATCAGTGGTGGCTGCTGACGCCGAGCGGGCGGCCCTTCGTCTCCTTGGCCAGCACCACACCGACGGCGGAAATCACGCACAGGACCATGATGTAAATGCCGATCGAGCCGGTCCATTTGGTGGACTGGAGCAGGGATTCGGCGATGGTCGCTGCGAAAGCACCACCCAGGATGGCGCCGAAGGCGTATCCGATGGAGATGCCGGAGTACCGCACTTCGGCCGGGAACATCTCTGCGTACATGGCGGACATGGGTCCGTAGGACAGGCCCAGGCCGATCGTCAGGACGAACAGGGCGACGCCGTAGAGCATGATGTCCTTGGTATCGATCAGGGCAAACATCGGGATCATCCAGGCGAAGACGATGGCGTAGCCGATCAGGAACGTCTTGACTCGGCCAATGCGGTCGGACAGCCAGCCGCCCACCAGGGTGAAGATCAGCCAGCCGAAGGACGCCAGCGTGGTGGCCAGGAGGATCTGCGGCGTGGGCATCTTCAGGGTCTTGGTGGCGTAGGAGATGAAGAACGCAATCAGCAGGTAGCCTGCCGCATTGTTTCCGATGAAGATCAGCGTGGAGTACAGGACCGGAAGCTTGTGGTTCCTGACCAGCTCACCCAGCGGTGCCTTGCTCTCCTTCTTCCGCTGGGCCATCTCCTGGAACACCGGGCTTTCGGCAACGGCGCGGCGGATGAGGTAGCCCACCACGATCAGGACGATGGACAGCAGGAACGGCACACGCCAGCCCCAGGCCGCGAAGTCTTCCTTGGACATGCCGGTGTTGAGGAAGAACAGCAGGCCGGTGGCAAGGATCATGCCCACGGGCACGCCGATCTGCGGGTAGGCGCCGAAGAGTCCGCGGCGGTTGACCGGTGCGTGCTCGACGGCCATCAGGGCAGCGCCGCCCCATTCACCACCGGCCGAGAAGCCCTGGATAACCCGCAGCAGGATCAGCAGTACCGGGGCCCATGCACCGATCTGCGCGTACGTGGGCAGCATGCCGATGAGTGCAGTGGCCGCGCCCATCATCACCAGGGTGAAGACCAGCATTGCCTTCCGCCCCAGGCGGTCGCCCAGGTGCCCGGCGATGACTGCGCCGAGGGGGCGGAACAGGAAGCTGATGCCAATGAGGGCAAAGGAAAGGATCTGCGCCAGGCCCGGGTTGGACTCGTTCAGCGGTGCCAGGAACAGCGGTGACAGCAGCGTTGCGGTCAGCTGGGCAAAGATGAAGAAGTCGTACCATTCGATGGTGGTGCCGACGAGGGTTCCGGCGAGGACCTTGCGTTCCTCACGCCGGGTGCTGGGACCGGCGAGTGTATCCACCTTGGAAGGTGTGGTCATTGAAACTCCATTGTTTATCGGGCAGCAAGGCTGCCCGTACGCCTTCAGGATTACCGACAGAACGGTCAGTTAGTTAGTAGGGTACTACGGAAATTGTGATACGGGACACGGCGTGGTCGATTTTTGCGGTGAACGGCGAACCAGCGGTTCAGTTCGATATTTGAACTGAACGTTCCATAAAGGACACAGCAAACAGGTCCGCGCATCTAGAATGGACTCCATGACTCCCACCGCAGCCGCAGCCCCGGCAGGACCGGCGGTCCAGGCTTCGCCCTCCCAGACTCTCTCGCGCGGCATTCGCGCCCTCGAGATCATGGCAGCTGCGCCCGGTCCCATGACCATCGCGGAACTGGCCGACGCCATGCGCGTCCACCGTTCAGTGGCGTACCGGATCCTGCGAACTCTTGAAGACCATTCGCTGCTGGTGCGCGACGACGCCGGGCGGGTCCAGCCCGGGCCGGGCCTGGCCGTCCTGGCACGGGGAGTCTCACGCAACCTGCAGAGCGCCGCGTTGCCGGAGCTCACCCAGCTGGCAAACTCACTGGACATGACCGCGTTCATCGCGGTTTGGGACCACCACGACTGCATCACCCTCGTCACTGTCGAGCCCAGGCACTCGGGGGCAACCGTCGCGCAGCACCCCGGTACCCGCCACCCCATCAACGCCGGCGCACCCGGCATTGCCATCCAGTCTGCCCTTTCGGAGGAGGAGTGGGACAGGCTTTCGACAGGGACGCCCTACCGTCCGGAAGCGGCGGAGGCACGGCGGAAGGGCTACTCGGCCAGCCATGACGAAGTGATCGCCGGCGTCTCGTCGCTGGCAGCACCCATCCGCGTCCCCGGAGGGCGTCCGGCCGCACTGGCGGTGGTCTATATCCGGTCCGCCCATGATCCGGAAACCGTGGGCGCAGCCATCGCGGAGAGCGCGGCCAGGATCGAGCGCCAGCTGGCGTAACGGCGTGAAATGCTCCGCGGCCACCGCGCGGAACGGGTCAGGTCCGCCGGCGAAGGACGACGGCGGTTCCCGCGCCGAGCAGCGCCAGGGCCACCGCTGCGCACAGCGGGACAAGGAATGCGCCGGCTGCCCCGTGGAGTTGGGCCAGCTGTCCCCCTACGGAGGAGCCGACGGCGGTCCCGGCAACGATGCCGCTGGCCAGGGCAGTCATCACTGTGCCAAGCCTGCCGGCCGGTGCCACCTTCCCGCCAACGGCGAAAACGGTGACCATGACCGGTCCCACCGGGAGTCCAAGGACCAGCAGGACCAGCGCCATCATGGGCAGCGACGACGGTACCAGCAGCAGGACCGCCAGTCCCGCCATCAGGACGGCACAGGACACCCATCGCAGCCCCAGGCCTGCCCGGCGCGGCCAGTAAGCAACCGACAGGGCCGCCGCCGCGGAACTGAGGCCCATGACGGCATACAGCAGGCCCGCGATTTCAGGTCCGGCAAGCCCGGCGGAGAAGGCGCTCAACGCAGCCTGGGTGGATCCAAAAAAGGTGCCCATGCAGGCCATGGCGAGGACCGGCAGGGCCACGGCGGCCGGTAGCTTCGCCGCAGGCACGTGCTTGCCGCCTGCCGGGCCCCGGCGGGCCGGCACGGACCGGTGGGTGGGATGCACAGCGAAGACGGGCACTAGGGTGATGGTCATGGCCGCCGCCAAAACCAACGGAAGCCAGGGCGACACGAAGCTGGCCAGGATTCCCACCACCGCCGGCCCAAGGACAAAAGTCACCTCATCCGCGGTGCTCTCGTAGGACAGCGCCGTGTCAAGGTCGCGGGCGGCAGCATTTGGCGGCGCCGTTGGACCTCCCGCATTGGCAGTGAGCGCCATCCACCTGACCCGGGCCAGGGGCCCCACTTGGGGGCAGGTGGCACCGGCCGCGAAGGCGGCGGCGAGGACCGGCGGCGCGAACCCGTCCAGGACCGCAGCGCTGCCGGCGGCAAAGACCAGGGCAAGCACGGCCACTGTATTGAGAACTGCCGCCAGCAAAAGGACCGGCCGCTGTCCCTTCCGGTCGGCAAGGGATCCCAGCACCGGTGCCCCCAGGGCGGAGCCGATGCCCACAGCGCCCGCAGCCGTGCCCCCGGCGGCAAAGGAGCCGCTGGCGGACGTGACCAGGGTGAGGGTGCCCACGGCCAGCATGGCCAGCGGAAGCCGGGCAAAGAGGCCCAAAGGCAGGAAACCTGCACCGGCAAGTTGCGGAAGTCGCGAAAAGCGGCCGCGCTTGGGCGCTTCCGGCGCATCGGGGGTTTCCTGGCGTGGGGAGGCCTGGACAGGGACGGTACCGGTGGGTGGCGGGGTAATGTGTGGTGTCACTTCTGGGCTCGTTCAATACGTGCGCATCGTCCCTCCTCCCGATGCGCGCAACCCGGTAACACCGACAAGTATATCGGCCCCGGTCAGGGGACGGTCAGAGAAGTGCGTCCAGGCTTTCGGAGATCCGCAGCGTGGAGCCGTTCCGGTTCTTGACTACCTGCAGCTGGGTGCTGATCCGCTGCTTCATCTCGGCGACGTGGCTGACCAGTCCCACCACCCTACCGCCGTCGCGAAGCCCTTCAAGGGCATCCATGACCTGCTCCAGGGATTGGTCGTCCAGACTGCCGAAGCCCTCGTCAACGAACAGGGTTTCGATTTCCACGCCTCCGGATTCCTGCTGGACCACGTCTGCAAGGCCCAGGGCCAGCGAGAGCGAGGCCATGAAGGACTCGCCTCCGGACAGCGTGGAGGTGTCCCGGCGGAAGCCCGTCCACTGGTCCACCACTTCCAGGCCCAGCCCCGACTTTGCTCCACGGGCGGCCTTGGCATCTGTGTGCTGGAGCAGGTACCGGCCGTCGCTCATGGCCACCAGGCGTTCGGATGCGGCCAGGGCCACCTGTTCCAGCCGCGCGGCCAGGACATAACTGTTCAGGCTCATGCGGTACGTGTTCTCGCCCCGGCCGGCTGCGGCGTCGGCCAACCCGGCAAGCATCCGGGCCCGCTCCGCCGGCTCGCGTGACGAACCGGCCAGCGCTTCATAATCCGCTGCAATGGCCTTCAACGAATCCAGGCAGCGTGCGGCCAGGCCGGCGGCCAGGTCAGCCTCCCGCGCCCGGTCCCGGGCAGCCGCAGCGTCCAGGCGCAGCGAGGCCAGCCGTTCCTCGTCCGGGATGAAGCCGGCTGCCGCTTCCTCCTGCGCGAGCATGATGTCATCTGACTCGAACAGCCCGGCCACGCGGGCAGCTTCATCCTGGGCGGCACGGATGGCGGCCTCAACGGCTGCCAGGTCAGCGGCATCAAGGAGCTGGCTGCGGACCTCGTCAGCAGTGGCAAAACCGGCACCGGGCAGTGCCTGTTCCAAGGCGTCCTGCGCTTCGGCGGCCTGCAGCCGCGCGTGATCCAGGCGCACCTGCGCTTCGACCGCTTTATCCAGGACCGCCACCGCATCCTCAAGTTCCCGCAGCCGGGTGCCCAGGCTTCGGTGGTTGCCCCGGAGGCCTGAAAGAGCAGTGTCCAGTGCGGCAACCTGTTCGGCCAGATTGGCAAGGGCCGCGGTGGCCTGGGACATCTCGGCTTCCGTTTCGGACAGTGTGGCCCGGGCCTGGCTGAGGCTGTCATCCACAACCTCCAGCCGCTGCCGCCTGTCCTGCAGCTGCTCGGCCGCCTGCTCGGCATCCACTGCCGCAGCGAGTGCATCAGCTGCACCCGAGCGTGCAGCGTCCATCGGAGTGGTGCCGCCCTGGCCGGCGAGGACAGCCACTGCTTGCCCGGCCTCGGCCAGATCAGCGGCAACCCGGGCGTTGGCAGCCTCCGCGGCCTCGTACACGCCGTGGGCCTGTTCCTCCTCCTGGGCCAGGGACGGCCCTCCGGTTCCCGCATCTGCCGGCCCGGGGTGGTCTCCACTTCCGCAGACAGGGCACGGTTCCCCGGCAACCAGCCCGGCAGCCAGTTCGGATGCGGCGTTCGCCAGCCGCTCTTCCCGCAGGTCCAGCCAGCGGCGTTTGGCCTCCAGGAGCTTCTCCCGGGAATCGTCATGGCGGCTCTTGGCGAGATCCCTGCGCTGGGCCGCTTCCCCGTACCGGCTGACCACGTCCAGCAGCTCCGCCGCAGCGGCCGCCTCCTTGCGCCGCAAAGAGACCTCCACAGCGCGCGCTTCCAGCTGGTCCAGGCCCTCCAACAGCTGTTCCCGTTCGGCCACCAGGTGCTTGGCGCGCTGGCCCAGTGTCTCCGCGGCGAGCTCCAGCCCACCCAGCCGGCCGGTTAAGCCATGGTGCCGCTTCCGCAGCTCCTTGAGCCTTTCTTCGTCAGGCAGTCGTGCCTCGACGACGGCCAGCAGCGAACGCAGGCGGCCCAGTTCCTCCACAGCCCCGGGCAAGCTGTCCGAGCCATCCCGTGGGGAACCCAAGGTCGACTGTGGACTCCCTAATGTTCCGGCGCCGAGCTGGGCCAACTCGCCGCCGTCCCCGGCGGCGAGCCGCAGCAGGGTCACGGCCGATTCGGCGGCCGCGGCGGCGCCGCGGACCTTCCCGGCAGCAGCGTCGACCGCCAGCAGCTGCCCCTGGAGAACCTCTGCCTGCCGGTGCCTCACCAGCCGGGAAGAATGCTCCTCCTGCACTGCGGCCCCGTCCTCCACGGCCTTTTTCCGGGCGGCAGTTGCGGCGAGTTTCCGGTGCCGTTCGTGGCGCGCGGCCTCCGTTTCCGCCTCTGCGCGGCGGCCCTGGTTGACCTCCTCGGCGGCCGCAGCCTGCCCCGCGAGCTCGTTCCGGCGCAGGGCGGCAGCAGCCTGCAGCCAGGCCAGGCGGCGGGGAATATCGTCTGTTGGCGGCGCTCCCTCGCCGGGAAGGTTCAGGGGGGCGGCCTCGGTTTCGGCGCGCGAGGCAAGGAGGGCGAGTTGCCCTGACAGGACCGCCACGTCCTCCCTGGCGGCAGCAGCCTGCCGGGACAGCTCCTGTTCCAGGGCTTCAAACCTCTGGGTGCCGAAAAGCTTCTGCAACAGGTCCAGCCGGTCAGCAGCCTTTGAGCGCAGGAAAGCGGCGAAATCACCCTGCGGCAGCATCACCACCCGGGTGAACTGTTCACGGTCCATGCCCAGCAGGGCCATGATCTCCGCGCCCGCTTCATCGTTGCGGGCGGACTTCTCCACCCAGTCCCCACCCACGCGCTCCCGAAGCAGTGTCTTGGCCTGCTGGACCGTGAAGCCGTTCTTCCCGCGGGCGCTCGGCTTCTCCCAGGCCGGGGAGCGCGTCACCTCGAAGCGGCGGCCCTGCGCGGAGAACTCACACGTGACGGCGGGTTCCTGCCCGGGCTCCGCATGGTCGCTGCGCAACCGCTTCCCGTCCTGCCGGGCACCGGGTACAGACCCGTAGAGCGCAAAGCAGATGGCATCCAGGACGCTGGTCTTGCCGGCCCCGGTGGGCCCGTTCAGCAGGAACAGTCCGTGCGCGCTCAGGCGGTCAAAGTCGATGTCCTCGGTCCCGGCGAAGGGCCCAAACGCGGAAATCCGCAGCTTATGGATCCTCACCGCGACACCTCCGAGAGCCTGACGTTTTCCAGCGCGGCCGCGAGCGCAGCCCTTTCGGCGGGATCGGCGTCCCGTCCCCGCACGTGGTCCAGGAACCCGCAGCAGACGGCCAGGTCATCCGGTGCGCCGGCGAGCCTGCTGCTGTAGCTTGCCTCGGCAGGGGCAGCGGCGCCCTGCGGATCGAAGGCCAGGACCAGGGTATCCGGGAACCTGGCGCGCAGCCGTTCCATGGCGCGTGCGGGACGCTGGCCATCGGTTAGGGTGACCTGGCAATAGGCGGTTTCCGCCCATGCATGGGCGGGATCCGCCAGCAGCTCCTCCAGCGGTCCGCGGAGTACGGCGAGTGGGCGCGGCGCCTCCCAGAGGACTTCCGCCACCGACGCCACGCCTTCCGGACCAACATCCACCAGCCAGGCACCCTTTTGGTGGGCGGCCTCGGAGAAGGAATAAGCCAGTGGTGATCCGGAGTACCTGACGGACTCGGACAGCTTTTGCCGGCCGTGCAGGTGGCCCAGCGCGCTGTAGCTGAAACCGTCGAAGAGGTCCAGGGGAACAGCTCCCAGTCCGCCGATGCTGAGGTCACGCTCGCTGTCCGAACTGATGCCGCCGCTGGCGAAAGTGTGCGCCAGGACCACCGAGTGGACGGTGGCGGAGGCGGCGCGCCGGGCAATGTCCGCCCGGACCAGGCCTGTTGCGGCGCGGGTGACCTCGAAGTGGCTTGCCGTGTCCACGCCCAGTTGGTCGGCCACCATCCTGGGTTCGAGCCACGGGATGCCGTACAGCGCCAAGGTGGCGTCTTTGCCTGCAGAGTCCGTTCCCAGCGGGACCAGCAGCGGCTGGTCGAGGTCCTCCACCCTGGTGCGCAGGTGCACTCCCCCGCGTTCCAGCAGGCGGGACGCGAACCCCAGGCGGATGGCGGAATCGTGGTTGCCGCTGGTGAGGACCACCTGCGCGCCTGCGGCGGTGAGCCGGACCAGTGCGTCATCGAGGAGATGCACAACGTCCACGCCGGGAAGTGCGCGGTCGTAGACGTCGCCCGCGATCAGGACGATGTCCACGCTTTCCCGCTCAACCGCCGCCACCAACTGGTCCACGAAGGAGCGCTGGGCGTCGAGCATCCCAACGCCGTGGAAGGAACGGCCCAGGTGCCAGTCCGAGGTGTGAAGTAACCGCATGATCCTAAGTTATCGGCAGCCACTGACAGTGCAGAAAACGCCGCGGCAAAAGGCGCTCAGGACCTTTTTCCGTCGAAGAACTCCTGCACCTCGCTGACGCCGCGGGCTTTCTCCTCTCGGGCAGCCCCGGCAGGGACAGGCTCAGTCACGGCAGCCGCGTCAGCATCATCATCGTCGTCGTCAGCGTCGGTGCCCTCCCCGGCAGTCTCCACGTCCACAACGGGCGCAGGGGAACCGGTCACGTCACCGATCCGGAACACCAGCCCCGCGATGGCAGCACCAGCCAGCGGCGCCACCAGGAAGACCCACAACTGCTCCACAGCCCAACCGGAACTGAAGACGGCGGAAGCAACGGCACGGGCAGGGTTGAACGGCAGGTTTCCCACCGCCTGGCCCACCTGCAGCAGTGCCGCAAAGGACAGGCCGACGGCGACGGGCGCCACCGTGCGGGCACCCCCTTCACGGCCGGCGGCTCCCAGGAAAACAGCCACGATGATGGCGGCACCCAGCAGCTCGAGGAGGACGACGGCCGCGAGGGGGGCCTGGATGATGGAGTGCTCACCGAAGCCCGCGGCAACGGTGTCGAAAGCCGTGCGGCTGTCCGGGATGCTGGGCAGTGTGCGCAGGATGCCGAACAGGGCCAGGGCGCCCACCAGGGCTCCGACGAGCTGGGCGGCAGCGTAGGCGGCGGCCGCACCGGCCCGGATCCGGCCGGCCAGAAGGTGCCCCAGGGTGATGGCCGGGTTGAAGTGACCGCCGGAGATATGCCCGAAGGCCAGCATGGCGGCGGTGACGGCGAGGCCTGCCGCCAGGGCTGAGGGGACCGGGCTGGACTGCGGAATGCTGAACAGGGGCACGCCCAGGCCGGCCACTGCCAGGAAGAGGCTTCCAAACGCCTCGGCCGCCAGGCGGGGCAGCAGGCCGGTGGGCGCGGAAACAGTGCCGCCGGGCTGCAGTGCGTCGCGGGCTGGGACAGGGGTGCTCATGGTGGGGACCTTTGCTTGTTGGGGGTCTGGGTTCGGGCTGTTTTTGTGGTTCCGGTGCTGCTGCGGGCATCCGTGCCGGCGCGGGGCAACCCGAGCAGTATCCCAGCCGCGGCTGTGCGTTTGCTGGACAGCAGCTGTCCGGGTGGGGGTAGCCCCGCGTGGAGCGCAGGACCACGTGGCCAGGACGGTAAATTTACCCCATGAGCTTTGACCACGGTATCCCCGCACCAACCCTTCCATCCCGCATCCGCGGTTCCCTGCTGGGCGGAGCCCTGGGCGACGCGCTGGGGTACGCCGTGCAATCCGATTCCATTGCCGGGATACGGGAGCGGTTCGGGGCGCGGGGCCTCACCGGGTTCGAGGACCTGGCGGGCCCCGGGCATTTCTCTGATGACACGCAGCTGACCCTGTACACGGTGGATGGGCTGGTGGAGGCGCTGGAGTGGGCCAACTCCGGCGTGGGCGCGGACGTGAACGCCTGCGTTTGGCTGGCCTACCTGCGCTGGCTTGCCGCCCAGGGTGAGGATGCAGGACCCTCCGCGCCGGCACCCCAGCCGCGCTGGATCGACGGCAATGGGGTGCTCAGGCAGCGCAGGCGTCCCGACAAGGACTGCCTCAGCGGTCTGGCCACCGGTGAGATGGGAACCGCCATGCGCCCGGTGAACCCCGACGCCAGGGGCACCGGCACGGTGATGCGTTCGGCTCCGTTCGGGCTGGTTCCACACATCACGCCCGACGCCGTCTATAAGCTAAGTGCCAACGCCGCCGCCCTGACGCACGGGCATCCTGCCGCCCGGCAGGGTTCGGGCATCTTCAGCCTCCTGATCCACCGGTTGGTGTCCGGCGAGGCCCTGCGGGACGCCGCTGCCGGTGTTACCGCGCACGCCGGCACCGTTGTGAACGTTGCCCCGGAACTGCCGGAGCGCCTTGCGGCCGCCCTGCGGCTCGCGGAGAACGGACTCGTCGGCCCCGAGGAACTGCAACGCGAGCTCGGCGAGGGCCGGACAGCGGAGGAAGCACTCGCCGTCGCGCTGTATTCCGTCATCGCCACTGCCCCGGCCGACGGGGCGGACACGCAGCCCGTTGAGCATTTCCGCAACGCCATGCTGGTGGCCGTGAACCACAGCGGCGCCAGCGACACCACGGGGGCGCTCGCGGGAAACATCCTGGGGGCCCTTTACGGGGAGGCCTGCCTGCCCGCCACCTGGCTTGAAGCCCTGGAAGCGGCGGAGGTCATCCGCCGAATGGCCGATCAGTTGGTGAAGGTTACGACCGGCGAAGGCTGATGTTGTTGCAGGCCTCGCAGACGTCCTCCGGGATCACGCCACGGCGCTGCAAAAACCCGAAGATGGTGCACCCCAGGCAGAATCCCGCGAAGGCTTCAAGCGACGCAGCTATCACCAGGATGCCCAGGAGCGTCCAGGCTGCCGGCGCCGCACCGGCGGCGAAGAGGAGCAGGGCACCGGTGGACACTGCCGCACCGATTCCCTGGGCGAAACGCTTGGGCGGCCCGGCAACCAGCTTTACCTTTCCGAGCCGGGGCGTGATCACCTTGACCGAAAGCAGTGCCAGAGGTGAAATCCGCGGGCCGAAGAGCAGCCGCAGCCAGAATCCGATGGCGATCGCTGCCAGCCCCCAGCCTGAATTTGCCACAGCGGTGGCGACGGCGAGCAGCACCACGAGCGCTGCCGTGGTGCGGGCGGCGTACTCATTGACGGGGTTGGGGAATTCGAACAGGGAGGCCATCCCGCAAGGGTAGGAGGCAGCCGCAGGAGCAGCCAAGCTTTGTTGCGCCGCATGACCGCGGGCCCCGCCGCAGGATGGGTCAGGCGCCGGCGGCTGTGGCACCGGCCCAGGCTGCCCCGGCGCCGACAGGAAGTCCCCGGGCGTCTTCTGCACCGCCCACCATCTGCAGGAACTCGCCTTCGGACAGCACTTCAATGGCCTGGCCGCGCTCGTGGAGCTCCAGGACACGCCGGGCCTTGCCCGTGAGCCTGCCCGAACGCAGGTCCGAGGCCACGAACCCGTCCCCCACCACCAGGACGGTAGTCCGCGCGGTGACCCGGCTCTCGGTCCGCGCGCCGCACCTGGCCGAGCGAAGTTTGGCGTCCGGACGATTGATGGAGAGCTGCCCGGTGAACACCACGGTCTGGGCGTACAGCGGATGCCCGGGCTCGGCGTCCAGGTTGGGCTCCGGGTTCAGTCCTTCCTCCGGCCAGCCGGACTGGAACGGCCGGACCAGGGCCGCCCCGTTGCCGGAGTTCCCTGCCAGCGCCGTGAGGCTGGCCTTTGACAGGTCGCCGGTAGCGGGGTCGAAGGCCTCCTGCCGCGGCATGGCCAGGCCCAGGGACAGGTAGAGTTCGGCGATGCTGTTGGCACCGTTGCGGGCGGCGATGTCGATGAGGATCCCGGCGCAGGCACGGGCATCTTCCGCGGCGTCGTGGTGGTTAACCAGCGGAACACCTGCTTCCTCGGCGGCAAACGGGAGGGAGTTGGACACGAGCGAGTAGCAGCGCCGGGACAGCATGACGGTGCAGACGTAGTCGTAGGCCGGGCCTGGCAGGCCGGAGACTTCCAGCGCCGAGCGGATCACGCCAAGGTCGAAGGCAGCATTGTGCGCGACGATCACGTCATCGCCGATGAACGCCCCTATTTCGGGAAACAGCTCGCCAAAGCGCGGCGAGCCGGCAACATCAGCCGGTGTGATGCCGTGGATCCTGACGTTGTGGTGGTCGAAGATGTCGTATCCCGCCGGCGGACGCATCAGCCAGGAGGCTTCCGCGACGATCCTGCCGCCTCTTACCTTCGTCAGTCCCACGGAGCACGGGGAGCCCCGGAAGCCGTTGGCCGTTTCGAAGTCGATCGCCGTAAAGTCCAAACCCACGGCCCCTACCTTACCGCCGCGGACCGCCAGCCCCGGGGAGCCCATGCCCGTCAAGTACCCTTGAAAGGTGAACTTCCCTGTGATGAATGAGCTCGCTGTGTCCATGCTGGGCGGTGCGGGACCGGTCCAGCCAAAAATGGCGTCCTTCCTGCCCGATTGGCTGAACCCCCAGGTCTTCCTGGCCGATCCTGCGCTCGCCCCTTGGGTGGTGCTGCTGGTATGCGGAATCATCTTCGCCGAAACCGGCTTGTTGGTCGGTTTCTTCCTGCCGGGCGATTCCATGCTGTTCACCGCCGGCCTGCTGGTCGCCACCGGCACCATCAAGTTCAACATCTGGCTCCTGGCCCTGCTGATCGTGGTTTCCGCCATCATCGGCAACCAGACAGGCTACCTGATCGGTTCCAAAGCGGGCCCTGCGCTCTTCAACAAGCCCGACTCCAAACTGTTCAAACGCGAGAACGTCGAGAGCGCGCACGCGTTCTTTGAGAAGCACGGCGGCAAGGCGCTTATCCTGGCCCGTTTCGTTCCCATCATCCGGACCTTTGTCCCCGTGATCGTCGGCGTGGCGCAGATGAGCAAGCGCAAGTTCTTCATCTACAACGTCGTCGGCGCGGTGCTCTGGGGCGGCGGCGTGACCCTGCTCGGGTTCCTGCTGGGCGACACGGTGCCCTGGGTCCGGGACAACCTGGACATCATCTTCATCGCCATCGTGCTGGTCTCGGTGGTGCCGATCGGCATAGAAATCCTGCGCGGCATGTCAGCGAAGCGCCAGGCGCAGGCCTACGGCACAGACACCGTTGACGAATTCATCGAGGAGCACGAACCGGAGGCGGAGCAGAAGACTCCCCGCAACATCCAGGGCGAGCGGCCGGAGTAGCGGTCCGCCAACGTCCACCACCGCCAAAAAGGTGCGCACCCACGGGGGTGCGCACCTTTTTTGGAAAGCCGCCCTGCCGCAGGCTTTTAGCCTGCCGATTCAAGTGCCGCCACGATGGACGGCAGCAGTGCCCGGAAGGCTTTGCCGCGGTGGCTGATGGCGTTCTTTTCCTCGGCGGACAGCTCGGCGCAGCTGCGGTCATGGCCCGCCGGCTGCAGGACCGGATCGTAGCCAAAGCCGCCGGCGCCCCGCGGTTCACGGAGCAGGACGCCTTCCAGCTGCCCGTACTCCACCACCTCGCGCCCGGGCCCCTCCGCGTCCGCGGGCATGGCAAGGGCGGCGGCGCACACGAACGCGGCACCGCGGTGTTCGTCGGGAACGTCGGACAGCTGGTTCAGCAGCAGTTCGAGGTTGGCGGCGTCATCACCGTGGCGTCCCGCCCAGCGGGCGGAGAAAATGCCGGGGGCCCCACCCATGACGTCCACGGCCAGGCCGGAGTCGTCGGCGATGGCAACCAGTCCGGTGGCGCCGGCCACCGCGCGCGCCTTCAGCAGGGAGTTCTCGGCGAACGTCACGCCGCTCTCGACGACGTCCGGGGCACCCGCCGCGGCGGCGTCCACCACCTGGGTATCGACGTCGAGCCCCGGGACCTGTCCGCGCAGCAGTTCCCGGAGTTCGCGCAGCTTGCCCTTGTTGTGCGTTGCCAGCACCAGCCGGGGAGCCGCACCGCTCACAGGGTCTCCGCCAGGGTCTCGCGCTGGATGGCAGCCAGCTGGGCCGTGCCCAGGAGAGCCAGGTCCAGGAGCTGGTTCAGCTCGTCCCGGTCGAACGGGGCACCCTCAGCGGTCCCCTGCACTTCAACGAACTTGCCGGAGCCGGTGACCACAACGTTCATGTCGGTCTCGGCCCGCACGTCCTCCACGTAGGGCAGGTCCAGCATGGGAACCCCGTCGATGATGCCCACGGATACCGCCGCAATCGTGTCGATGAGCGGCTGGGCGTTCTTGGCGATGAGCTTGGTGTCGCGGGCGAACCGGATGGCGTCGGCAAGAGCCACGTAGGCGCCGGTGATGGCTGCGGTCCGGGTCCCGCCGTCGGCCTGGAGGACGTCGCAGTCCAACACGATGGTGTTCTCGCCCAGGGCCTTGGTGTCGATGATGGAGCGCAGCGAACGTCCGATCAGGCGTGAAATCTCGTGCGTGCGGCCCCCGATCTTTCCCTTCACGGATTCCCGGTCCGAACGGGTGTTGGTGGCGCGCGGCAGCATGGCGTACTCGGCCGTGACCCAGCCGCGGCCCTCGCCCTTGAGCCAGCGCGGCACACCGGCGGTCAGCGATGCCGTGCAGAGCACCCTGGTGTTGCCGAATTCGATCAGCGCCGATCCCTCAGCCTGGTTGGACCATCCGCGGGTGATGCTGATGGGCCGGAGCTGGTCGGGGGCACGGCCGTCGGCGCGCACTACGGGCACTGCTGTTGCTTCAGATGTCATGCCTTTAGCTTATCGAGTGCCCGCGCGGCAGGCAGGCGCCATGGACCCAGGCGCCGGGATCCGGCGTCGCTAGATGGTGTAGTGGACGCCCGCCACTGCGACCGCCACGTCGCCGGGAAACACCGGGCGGGCTTCGGCCATCACGGTGGTCTGGGACGTCCACACCGGGATGTGGGTCAGCAGCAGGCGCCGTGCACCGGCGGCCGCTGCCGCCTCGCCGGCACGCTTGCCCGTGAGGTGGACGTCGTTGATGCCGTCGTCGCGGCCCTCTTCGAAGGCCGCCTCGCACAGGAACAGGTCCGCGTCCTTGGCAGCTTCCTCCAGTCCGGCGCAGGAGTCAGTATCACCGGAATAAGTCAGGACACGGGACACCGGAACGCCGTCCCTGCCGGGCTCCACCACTTCCACACGGAGGGCGTAGGCCTCTTCGATGGGGTGGTTCACGGCGAACGGGGTGATGGTGAACGGCCCCACGGTCACGGGTTCGCGTTCTGTCCAGTTGGTGAAATCGAACTCTTCGTGCATACCGGGATCCAGGGGCAGGCCGTAGGCGGTGGCCATCCGGTCTGCCGTGGCGGCGGGGCCCCACACGGGGATCCTGCCCCGGCCCCAGCCACCGGGCTTCCAGCGGATGGCAACATGCAGCCCGCACAGGTCCATGCAGTGGTCAGGATGCAGGTGGGTGAGGAAGATCGCGTCGATGTCCTCCAGGTCGGTGTAGCGCTGGATGGCACCCAAGGCTCCGCTGCCGAGGTCCATCACCACCTTCCAGGTCCGCTCGCCGTCGGTGGCGGTCAAGAGGTAGCACGACGCCGGGGAGCCGGGTCCGGGGAATGAGCCCGTGCATCCCACGATGGTCAGCTTCACTGGGCGGACCCTCCACCGCGGCGCGCCCCGGCGAGCCCGCCGCCCACGAAGTTTGAGATCCTGGGGCGGTTGCGTGCGCTTTGCGCGGCGGCGATCATCTCCGGAGTAATGCGCGCCAGGCTCCCCGTGGGGTACTGCGCAGCCACGTGGTCCACGTGCCGGACTGAAAGGACTTCCGGGCCCAGGAACCGGCGGGCGAGCGCCTCGAACTGCCCGGCGTCACCGGTGGCTACGAAGTGGTGCTCGGGCGGGGCCTCCGAGGTGCGCTGCAGGTTGTGGGTGGCAAGGGCACGGTAGACGTCTTTGGCGGTCTCCTCGGCGCTGGAGACCAGGGTGACGTCGGCGCCCATGACGTACGAGATGACGCCGGTCAGCAGCGGGTAGTGGGTGCAGCCCAGCACCACGGTGTCCACCCCGGCGGCCTTCAGCGGCGCGAGGTATTCTTCGGCAACGGCGAGCAGGGCCGGGCCGGTGGTGATGCCGGCTTCCACGTAGCTGACGAACTCCGGGCACGCCACGGAGGTGATGTCCAGGTCGGGCGCTGCGGCGAAGGTGTCCTCGTAGGCGCGGGACCCGATGGTCGCGGACGTGCCGATAACGCCCACCTTTCCGGTGCGGGTGGCAGCGACGGCGCGGCGGACCGCGGGCTGGATCACCTCGATGACGGGGATGCCGTACTTGGCCGTGTACCGTTCACGGGCGTCCCGCAGGACAGCGGCCGACGCCGAGTTGCAGGCGATGGTGAGCAGCTTGACTCCGGAGTCCACGAGTTCGTCCATCACGCCCAGGGCGTTCGCACGCACCTCGGCGATGGGCAAGGGCCCATACGGGCCGTGGGCTGTGTCTCCCACGTAGAGGATCGATTCGTTGGGAAGCTGGTCGATGATGGAGCGGGCCACGGTGAGTCCCCCCACACCGGAGTCGAAGACACCGATGGGCCGGGCTTCCGGGGCGGCCGCCGGCACGTCGCTTGCGGCCGCGGGCTGTGTTTCCGCCGACGGTTCCGCGCTCGAGGCTGTTGTCATGGTTATTCGAGGATAGGTGGTCCCGGAAGCGTCAGTCATCATCTTGTGTCCAGCGACTCGTGTCTCCTGTGTCACAGGAACGGCCTCCCCCTGGCCGCCATGGCTCACCGGTGGGATTCCATGGACTGCAGCATGGCCTGGACCAGGGATTCCTGCAGCCAGGTGGTGAAGTTGTATACCAGCGCCAGGTAGCTCTCCACATCCTCGGCCTGGGACCAGTCCTGCATGCGGTGGACGTGCTCGGCGTCGGCCTCGTCCCTGATGTCCAGCCGCTCCGCCAGCACAAGGCGGACGTCGTTCAGCGCCATGGACCAGTGCTTTGCCCCTTCGGGCGTCAGCACGATCTCGTCTTTGTCCAGGTCCAGGGCCGCAGCGCGCAACGCACCGATCTTTGTTTCCCGCAGTGACCGCTCGGTGAGCTGGCGGAACTCAAGGGACGCGGCGCCGTCGTCCTTCGCCACGTTGGGCAGCAGCCGCCGGACGGCACGGTCGGTGGGCTCGGCCACGTCCATGTCCAGGCCAATGAGGGCTGCCAGCGGGTCCTGCCCGGTGCGGTCCTCCGGCTGGAGCATGGAGATGACGTCATCGATGAGGCTGCGCAGCAGGTCCCGTTCGGCAGGTTCCAGGAAACCGGTGATGCCCTTGAGCCCGTATTTGAATGCCTTAGCCACGTTTCCCCTTACCCTGGCCCGGACCGCCGGACTTGCCGGACTTGCCACCGGTTCCGCCGCTGGCTTTTTCCACGGTTGCCCAGAGCCCAAACCCGTGCATGGCCACGGCGTGGCGCTCCACCTGTTCCTTGCTGCCGGAGGCAACGATGGACCGGCCCTTCTTGTGGACCTCCATCATGAGCTTGTTGGCTTTGCTTTCCGAATAGCCAAAGTAGCTTTGGAAGATGTAGCTGACGTAGCTCATCAAATTGACGGGATCGTTCCAGATCACCAGGTTCCAGGGGATGTCCGGCGCGGTCAGGGAGTCGGTGGACTCTGCTGTGCCGGTCCGGATGCCCTCCTGTGTATCAGGGCCGGGCGCAACGCTTATGGTCATCTGTCCATTCTATGTGGGGGTTGGGGCCCACGACGGCGAGGGTCCCACGGCGAAGCGAAGCGAGACGCGGGAGCCGTCGGGTGGGCCCACGACGGCGAGGGTCCCACGGCGAAGCGAAGCGAGACGCGGGAGCCGTCGGGTGGGCCCACGACGGCGAGGGTCCCACGGCGAAGCGAAGCGAGACGCGGGAGCCGTCGGGTGGGCCCACGACGGCGAGGGTCCCACGGCGAAGCGAAGCGAGACGCGGGAGCCGTCGGGTGGGCCCACGACGGCGAGGGTCCCACGGCGAAGCGAAGCGAGACGCGGGAGCCGTCGGGTGGGCCCACGACGGCGAGGGTCCCACGGCGAAGCGAAGCGAGACGCGGGAGCCGTCGGGGACTAGAGTGACTTTCGTGAGCACCTCAGCCGGCTGGGACCATCCCCGCACGTCCTTTTACACCGACCACTACGAGCTGACCATGCTGCAGGCATCCCTCCATTCCGGGGCGGCCCACCGCAGGTCCGTGTTCGAGGCGTTTGCGCGGCGCCTGCCGGACGGCAGGCGCTACGGCATCGTGGCCGGCACCGGACGCCTGCTGGAAGGCATCGCGAATTTCCGTTTCGGCGAGGCGGAACTGGAGTTCCTGGAACGCACCAACGTGGTCAACCGGGAGACCCTGGAGTACCTGGCCAACTACAGGTTTTCCGGCGATATCTGGGGCTACGCCGAGGGCGACGCGTACTTCCCCAACTCCCCCATCCTGGTGGTGGAGGCCTCGTTCGCCGAAGCCTGCATGCTGGAGACCTACCTGCTGTCAGTGCTTAACCACGACACCGCCATCGCCTCCGCCGCCTCCCGGATGGTCACCGCTGCGGGCGGCCGCCCCTGTATCGAGATGGGCTCCCGGCGCACGCATGAAGAAGCGGCCACGGCCTCAGCGCGCGCGGCGATCATTGCCGGTTTTGACAGCACCTCCAACCTGGAGGCGGGCATCCGCTATGGTGTGAAGACGGTGGGCACCGCCGCCCATTCCTTCACGCTGCTGCACGATACCGAACGGGAGGCCTTCGAGGCCCAGATTGCCTCCCTGGGCGCAGGCACGTCCCTCCTGGTGGATACCTACGACGTCGAGAAGGCCGTCCGCACGGCGGTCGAGCTGGCAGGGCCCAGCCTGGGCGGCGTCCGGCTGGACTCAGGCGACCTGGTGGCGCAAGCACAGTGGGTGCGCCGGCTCCTGGACGACCTCGGCAACGAGCACACCAAGATCGTGGTGACCTCGGACCTGGACGAATACGCCATCGCGGCCCTGCAGTCCGCTCCCGTGGACTCCTACGGCGTGGGCACGTCGCTGGTCACAGGTTCCGGCGCCCCCACCGCCAGCATGGTCTACAAGCTGGTCAGCCGCGCCGACGACGAGGGCAACTTCGTCTCCGTGGCGAAGGCGGCCAAGAACAAAGCCAGCGTGGGCGGCCGCAAATATGCCCTCCGGAAGCTGGACGAACGCGGCCGGGCCACCGCCGAGGTGGTGGGCGTGGGACACCGGCCGGAGGACGACGGCAATGACCGTCCGCTGCTGCAGCAGTTCATGAAGAACGGCGAACTGCTCCCGGGCTGGACCGGCCACGAAGGTGTACTGCGCGCACGGCAGCGGCACGCAGACACCATGGCGGAGCTGCCCCCGGTGGTCAACCGCCTGCAGCGCGGCGAGGCCGCGATTCCCACCATTTACGAGGAGCACTGATGTCCCGCGCCCTGATCATCGTGGACGTGCAGAACGATTTCTGCGAGGGCGGTTCACTCGCCGTGCCCGGCGGTGCCGCGGTTGCCGGTGCCATCAGCGAATACCTGGACGCCCACCACACCGAATTCGACCACGTGGTGGCGACCCAGGACTGGCACATCGACCCGGGCAGCCACTTTTCCGACACGCCCGACTACCGGGACAGCTGGCCCCGGCACTGCGTGGCGGGCACCCGCGGCGCCGACCTCCACCCGGACCTGGACACCGAATACGTGGACGCCTACTTCCGGAAAGGCCAGTTCGCGGCCGCCTACTCGGGCTTCGAGGGCCTGCTGGCACCGGAGGACGCAGTTCCCACCGGCGAACGCCAGGCAGGCGGCCTGCCCGGCGCCGCGGCAGCACTGGAAACTGATGAGGACGCCATTGGCCTCGACGACTGGCTGCAAAGCCACGACGTGGAGGACGTGGTGGTGGTGGGCATCGCCACCGACTACTGCGTGAAGGCCACGGCCCTGGATGCCGTCCAGGCCGGCTACGGCGTCACCGTGGTGCGGTCGCTCACCGCCGGCATCGCCGAGGACTTGGAGGACGCCGTCGCCGAAATGGAGCTCGGCGGGGCGGACATCGCTTGATTCCTGCGAGTGCGGCCGCTACTTGCGGCCCACGAACCAGTCCTGGAGCTTGCGCAGCCGCGACTTCAGCTGCTCCTCGTTGGCCTGGGCCACCGGGGGTCCGCCGCAGACAGTGCGGAGCTTGGTGTGCACCACTCCGTGCGGGGTCCCGGTCCGGGCAGACCAGGCGGCCACATTCTTGGCCAGTTCGTTGCGCAGGTCCATCAGCATCCGGTGGTCAGGGACGGCCGGAACCTGCTGGGCTGCCGGGGCCTTCCGGTTCTTCCGGTTCAGCTGCTCGTGCTGGCGCTGGCGCAGCAGCGTCCCCACCTGCTCAGCGTCGAGGAGGCCCGGGATCCCCAGGAAGTCCAGCTCGTCGTCGGACCCAACTTCACCGCCCGTGCCGAACTCGCCGCCGTCGAACAACACGCGGTCAAAGGACGCCTGGGAGTCCAGCGCCTCGAACTTGCCCTTGGTCAGGCTGTCCGAGGCCTTGTCCTCACGGTTGGCCTCGGCCATCAGCGAGTCCTCGGGGTTGAAGAGGCCGTCGCCGTCTTCCTTCTCGGGCCGGTCCAGCGCGTGGTCCCGTTCCATCTCCATGGAGTTGGCCAGCGCCATCAGCTGCGGTACGGACGGCAGGAAGACCGACGCCGTTTCGCCCCTTTTGCGGGCACGCACGAAGCGCCCCACGGCCTGGGCAAAGAACAGCGGCGTGGATGTTGAGGTGGCGTAGACACCCACGGAAAGCCGGGGCACGTCAACGCCTTCGGACACCATGCGGACCGCAACCATCCAGCGCTTGTCGCCAGCCGAAAAGTCCTCAATCTTGCTGGATGCCTTGGCGTCGTCGGAGAGGATGACGGTGGGCGATTCGCCGGTGATTCTCTTCAGCTGCCCGGCATAGGCACGCGCGTCCTCGTGGTCCGTGGCGATGACCAGGCCACCGGCATCCGGTACGGTGCGCCGGACTTCGCTGAGCCGCTTGTCCGCACCGGCCAGGACGGCGGGAATCCACTCCCCCGCCGGGTTCAACGCAGTCCGCCACGCGTGGCTGGTGATGTCTTTGGTCACGGCGGCCTCACCCAGGGAGGCCGCCATTTCCTCACCCGCGCTGGTACGCCAGCGCATCTGGCCGGAGTAGGCCATGAACATCACGGGCCGCACCACGTGGTCCCGGAGGGCGTTGCCGTAGCCATAGGTGTAGTCGGCCTTGGAGCGCCGGATGCCGTCACGGTCCTCGGCGTACTCCACGAACGGGATGGGCGAGGTGTCCGATCGGAACGGCGTACCGGTCAGGGACAGCCGGCGCACCGCGGGGTCGAACGCCTCGCGCAGGCCATCGCCCCAGGACAGTGCCTCGCCGCCGTGGTGGATTTCATCCAGGATCACCAGGGTGCGGGCGGCCTCGGTCTTGGCACGGTGCAGCAGGGGTTTGCTGGCCACCTGGGCATAGGTGACGGCGACCCCGATGAAGCCGCGGCCGTGCTGGCCGTCGGAGTTCTTGAAGTTGGGGTCGATGGCGATCCCCACCTTGGCGGCCGCATCGGCCCACTGGCGCTTCAGGTGGTCCGTGGGTGCCACGATGGTCACCCGGTTAACGGCACCTGAATCGATCAGGGTGGAGGCGATCCGCAGCGCGAACGTCGTCTTGCCTGCACCCGGGGTTGCCACGGCGAGGAAGTCGCGGGGGCTGTTCTGCAGGTAGAGGTCAAGGGCTTCCTGCTGCCAGGCACGGAGTTTCGGGGCGGTTCCCCAGGCTGCACGTTCCGGGTATGCCGGAGGCAGGGTGGGGCCGCCAAAGAGCGTCTCCGTCACTACTTGTTGTTGCCCGAGTCTCCCGGACCCTTCCCGCCGTCGTTGCCCGGCCGGAGGCCCTCGTAGACTTCCTTGCATTCCGGGCAGACCGGGAACTTCTGCGGGTCCCTGCCCGGCGTCCAGACCTTGCCGCACAGGGCGATGACGGGTTCGCCGGTCATCGCGGACTCCATGATCTTTTCCTTGCGCACATAGTGGGCAAAGCGCTCCCGGTCGCCCGGTTCCACTTCCTGGCGCAGTTCCTCGCGCTCAATGGTGGCCGTGGACGTTCCAGCCCCGGAAAGCTCGCGCATCGGGTCGTTTTCGAGAGGGTCCGTCATGCTAGTCATGGCATCCATCTTAGCCTTTCCGCCGGCCGGGCGTTCGACGGCGGCACGCCCGCGCCGGGGTCCGGAACCGGCCGTCGTCGGACTTTTTAAAGCCGGCCGGTGCCCCGCAGGACAAGCTACAGACCCTGCCAGGCCGGCTTGTTCTCATACGTATGGCGGTAGAAATCAGCGAGTTTCAGCGCCGAGGCGGCCGCTTCGTCCAGCAGGATGGTGGCGTGCGGGTGGAATTGAAGCACCGAGGCGGGACAGATGGCGGCGACCGGCCCCTCGACCAAATCGCGGACGGCCTGGGCCTTTTGCGCGCCCGTGGCGAGGAGGATCACGTGGCGCGCCGCCATGATGGTGCCCAGTCCCTGGGTGATGACGTGGTGCGGCACCCCACCCAGGTTGTCGAAGAACCTGGCGTTGTCCCGGCGTGTCTGTTCGATCAGGCTCTTGATCCGGGTCCGTGACGCGAAGGACGAGCACGGTTCGTTGAAACCGATATGGCCGTCGGTGCCAACGCCCAGCAGCTGCAGGTCAATGCCGCCGGCAGCGGCCATGGCCTCTTCGTAGGCGGCGCAGGCAGCAGGGATGTCTGCGGCAGTCCCGTCAGGCACGTGGACGTTCTCCGGAGCGATGTTCACGCGGTTGGTGAACTCCCGGCGGACCACCTCGCGGTAGGACGCCGGGTGGCCGGCGGGGAGGCCGACATATTCATCCAGCGCGAACGCCGATGCCTGGCTGAAATCCAGGCCCTGCCCGTGCCGGGCCGCCAGTTCGTCATACACCGGCAGGGGCGAGGACCCGGTGGCCAGGCCAAGGACCGCGTCCGGCTTGCGGCGGACCAGCTGTTCGACGGCGTCGGCCGCGAGCCTTCCAATCTGCCGGCTGCCGCCGAGGATCACGACTTCCATGCTGTTCCTTTCCTGGAACTGTCAGCGGTTGACGGTTACCTGTGCCAGGAGCTCGGGCCCGCGGGCGTCAAGCCACCTGCCGCCAAGCCGGACACCGGACAGGAAAAGGACCAGGCCCAGCAGGGTTCCCACCGCCAGGTTGAGCCAGCCGAACAGGGCGTTTCCCGTGACTGCCTGTGCCACCAGCAGCGCCGCCTCCGGCAGGACCAGGACCATCAGCACCAGCATTCCCACGAACTGCACGGCCAAAGTCTGCCCCACATTGCCGGGGGGCTTCTTGAACGGGCTGTCGCCCGGCAAGGGGACGGTGACCGTGTACCGGGCCGACACCACCGAGGACAGCCCCAGGCCGGTAAAGAGGATCCCCAGGCTGAACCCCAACTGGCCGGGCAGCCCCGTCCAGTTGCGGGCAAAGGCGGCATACCCCACCGAGAACACCAGCACGACGGGCAGCGCGAAAGTCATGCACGCCAGTGCCCGGCCCAACCGGTCCGCCACCCCCCGGACGCCCGTGGCCAGGTGCAGTGCGAAGGCGGTGTTGTCATAGGAGACATCTGCGGAGATGGACCAGGCCAGGATGAAGGCGGCTACCGGGGCCAGGAACGCCAGGCTGCCGTAGCTGCCGGTCTGGGCCCCCTGGAACGCCAGCACCACCGGAAGCAGCGGGATGACCACCAGGGAGCCCGAGTACCGGGGGTCCCGGAACCAGTAAGTCAGGGACCTTGCCATGACGGCGCCGGCGGGGGTGGCCGGCAGCACGCCGAACAGACCAAGCCTGCCGCCCCTCCGCTTCCCGGCGCCGGCGTAGGGCGGGGTGACAAGTGCCCGCTCGAGCAGCAGCTTCCAGCACCAGGCCAGGGCCCCGAGGACGGCCACCGACACCACCAGCTTCACTGCGGCCTCGGCGGGCCGGCCCGACGCGATGTCGCCGGCCAGCGACCAGGGCGCCCCAAGCGGCGTCCAGGACAGGGCACGGGCGAAGTCCGGCAGGAACCCCGTGGACCCGGAGATGCCGCGGCCAACCCCCGCCACGATGGGACCCAGCAGGACCAGCGGAACCATGAACGCGAGGGCGCTGATGTCCTTGAAGCGCCTGGACGCGGCCAGGCTCGCTGTTGCCGTGGTGACCACCTTGGCCAGCACAATGCACGTCATGACGCCCAGGCACGCGCCGGCGAGGGCTGCGAGCGCCGGAAGCGCGCCGCGGGACCAGGTCACCACGGTGGCCAGTGACACCACCGTGGTGGCCAGGCCGGGGATGCCAATCAGTCCGCCGAGGGCCAGTCCGGCGAGCATCTGCTTCATGGGGATGGCGAAGGTGGTAAAGCGGGCCGGGTCGAGGGTCATGTCCGTGGCCGATGCCACCACCGGAACCACTGCCCAGCCCAGGACGGCGGCTGAGCCGCCCAGGACTACCGCGGTGTGTGCGGTGACCGGCCCGGCGGTGCGCAGCAGGACCAGGGCCATGACCAGCGTCGCCACCACCCCCAGCGCATAGAGTCCGGCGATGGCCATGCCCACCAGCTGCCAGGGGCTGCGACGGAGTCCGTTCCGGAGCAGCGTGAGCTTGAGCCTTAAAAGGTGCGCAACCATTCCAGCCCTTCCGTGTGGCTGTGGCCGCCGACCAGCTGTACGAAGCGGTCCTCGAGCGAGGCGCCGGCGCGCACCTCATCCACGGTGCCTGCTGCCAGCAGCCGGCCTTTGGCCACCACCGCGACGTGGTCGCACATCCGCTGGACCAGGTCCATCACGTGGCTGGATACGATGACCGTGCCGCCGGAGTCCACGTACCGGTCCAGGATGGAACGGATGTTCGCCGCAGAGACGGGGTCGACCGCTTCGAAGGGCTCGTCCAGGACCAGGAGGCGCGGGGCGTGGATCAGGGCGGAGGCCAGGGCAATTTTCTTGGTCATGCCCGCCGAGTAGTCCACCACCAGCGTGCCCGCATCCTGGCCGAGGTCCATGGCGGCCAACAGCTCCCCCACCCTCGCTGCCACGACGGCGTTATCCATGCCGCGCAGCAGGCCGGCATACGTAATCAGCTGCTCGCCCGTCAGCCGGTCGAAGAGCCGCACGCCGTCGGGCAGGATTCCCATGAGCCGCTTGGCTTCAAGGGGGTGCTGCCAGACGTCGACGCCGTGCACCACGGCAGTGCCGAAGTCCGGCCGCAACAGGCCGGTGGCCATGGACAGCGTGGTGGTCTTGCCCGCACCGTTGGGACCCACGATGCCAAAGAACGAACCGGCCGGGACGTCCAGGCTGATGCCGTCCACCGCGATCTTGCCGCCAAACCGCTTGGCCAGCCCGCGGATGGAAAGGGCCGGTACGGGGCCGGAAGACGGCGGCTGTTCAGGGATCGGGGCAGTCATGATGCCAGCCTAGCCCGCGGACCGGCGCAGCGGGGGTGGGAGACTATCGTCATGGACATCGCGTTGGGCCTGCTGGTGATCGTTGCGGTGGTGTGTGCCGGCAGTGCGGTGGGACGGAAGCTCAATCTCCCGGTTCCCCTGCTTTTGGTCCTGGCCGGGGTGGCGGGTTCGTTCCTGCCGTTCATTCCGCCGGTTGAACTCAATCCCGAACTGGTCCTGGTTGGCCTGCTGCCTCCGCTGCTCTACGCCGCCGCGTTCCGGACCTCGCTCTTTGACTTCACGTCGAACCGGCGCTCCATCGGGCTCCTGTCCGTGGGCTACGTCATTTTCGGCACCTTGGGGGTCGGGCTGGTGGTGTGGTGGCTGTTTCCGGAAATCCCGCTGCCCGCCGCCATTGCGCTGGGCGCGGTGGTGGCTCCCCCGGACGCCGTGGCGGCCACCGCAATCGCGCGGCGGGTGGGCATGCCCCGCAGGATCGTGAACATCCTTGAGGGCGAATCGTTGGTCAATGACGCAACGGCGCTGGTGTGCCTGCGGGCTGCCGTGGCCGCGATCGCCGGCTCCGTGTCCGCGCTGGACGTGGCCGGCGGCTTCGTGCTGGCGGCCGGCGGCGGGCTCGTGGTGGGCGTTGCCGCGGCCTACATCCTGACCGAAATCCGGAAACGGATCAGCAACGTGGCCATCAACACCTCAACATCGCTGATGGCCCCCTTCGTGGCCTTCCTCCCGGCCGAGGCCATCCACGCATCCGGCGTGCTCGCCGTCGTCGTCACCGGCCTGGTGATGGGCACCAAGGCGCCGTCCATGCCCAACGGCGCCGCGCGGCAAAGCGCCCGGAGCAACTGGGACACCGTCCAGTTCCTGCTGGAGAACGCCGTGTTCCTCCTGATCGGCCTGCAGGTGCGGACCATCGTCGACAGCGTCCAGGATGACTCGCTGGGGGCCGGCCGGGTGTGGCTCGGCTGCGCGGTGATCCTGCTGGCCGTGCTGGTGCTGCGCCCGCTCTGGGTGTTTCCCTCGACCTACCTCCCCCGCCTGATTCCCGCTGTGCAGCGGAAGGACCCCGCGCCGCCCTGGCAGTTTCCTGCCATCGTGTCCTGGGCAGGCATGCGCGGGGTGGTTACCCTTGCCGCCGTCCTGACGCTGCCCGGTGACCTGGAGCACCGGAATGTGCTGGTGCTGGCCGCCATGGTGGTGGTGGGCGGCACCCTGGTGCTGCAGGGCTTTACGTTGCCGGCCCTGGTGCGCGCCCTGGGTCTGCCCGGGCCGGACAGGCGCGAGGATGCGCTCAACCAGGCTTCCCTCATGCAGCTGGCCACCGCTGCGGGAATGGAGCGGCTGGAGCAGCTCCGGCGTGACAGCGATCCGCCCGAAGTGATGGACATGCTGCGGCGGCGGACCCAGGAGCGGGGACTGGCTGCCTGGGAGCGGCTGGGCCGGCCCGCGGCCGAGGCAGCGACCCCCAGCCAGCGCTACGCCCAGTTGCGGATGGCCATGCTGGAAGCCGAACGGGACAAGGTACTGGAGCTGCGGCGCGGCGGGGACTATGCCCACGAGGTCCTCAGCGAAGTCCTTGAACGGCTGGACGTTGAGGAATCCATGCTCGACGCTTCCCTCAATGAACTGGACTCAGCCGCCGCCGGGGGCGGCGAGGGGCTGTCCCAGCCGGGCGGAGCCTGCGACCACTTGACCGCAGCCATGCCCTCACCGCGTCCCGACAACCCGGCGTGTGCAGGCTGCGAGCGGGAGGGCACAACACCGGTGCATCTGCGCATGTGCCTGGCGTGCGGACACGTCGGCTGTTGTGACTCCTCCGCGGGACGGCACGCCAGCCGCCACTTCAAGGAAACCGGCCACCCCGTCATGCGCAGCATCGAACCCGGCGAAGAATGGCGCTGGTGCTACGTCGATGACCTGCTCGGCTGACAACACGGCTTCACAGCGCCTTCCGAATGCGGATCGGCCCCTTTGCCGTGGCAGGATCCACCACGGACCCTCCCTGCGTGATGTGGACCTGGCCCGCGTCAACCAGGCGCCGCGCGGCTTCCCGGGCCGGGTCCATGAGCCGCCGCCAGTCCTTGCCGCCCACGGCCCTGGCAGCATCGGACGGGCAGATGGTGGACGTTGCCGCCCGGGCGGCCAGCAGTTCGAGGATTTTCGCCTCCAACTGCCGGTCAACCGGGGTGTGCGGGTCGTTCCCGCCAGTGTGCGCCACGCCTAGGCTCCGTCCCAGAAGATCCGGCTCAGAACGTTCGCCGCGGGATGGCCCGCTCGTACTGGGGCGGCCAGGCCAAGTCGTGCCCCAGTTCGAACGCGGCCCGGAGCCACCAGTGCGGATCGCGGAGCGCGGCCCGGGCAATGAAGACGCCGTCGGCCTGCCCGGTGGCAATGGCATGCTCCGCCTGTCCGGGGGTGGTCACCAGGCCAACCGTGCCGGTGGCGATTCCTGCCTCCCGGCGGATGGCGGCGGAGAACCCGGTCTGGTAGCCCAGGCCCGGCTTGATCTGCTGGTGGGCCACCGCCCCGCCGCTGGAGACATCCACCAGGTCCACCCCGTGCGCTGCCGCCTCGCGGGCCAGCCGGACCGACGCAGCCGGGTCCACTCCGCCCGCCGCCCAGTCGGTGGCCGAGATCCGAAGCAGCAGCGGCATGGAATCTGGAATCACGGCGCGCACGGCATCGACAACGGCCAGCATCAGCCGGTTGCGGCCGGCCTCGTCCCCGCCCCATTCATCGTCGCGCTGGTTGATCAGGGGGCTCTGGAACTGGTGCAGGAGGTACCCGTGTGCCCCGTGGATCTCCATGGTGTCAAAGCCAGCGTTAACGGCCCGCTCCGCGGCGGCAGCAAAATCGGCGATGACGCCGTGGATCTGTTCCACAGTCATGGCGGCAGGAGCCGCGTAGCCCTCGAAGGATGTGGTGGAAGGCCCCACCGTGTCCCACCCGCCATCGGAGGCGGGTACGCTGCCGTGCTTGCCGGAAAACGGCCAGTAGGTGGAGGCCTTCCGGCCGGCGTGCGCCAACTGGACACCGATTTTGGTGCCGGCGTTACCGTTGCGGTGGACGAAGGAGATGATCCGCTGCCAGGCAGCTGCCTGCTCATCGCTGTACAGGCCCGCGTCGCGGGGGCTGATCCGGCCCTCGGCGTTCACCGCCGCGGCCTCCGTGAGGATCATCGCGGCGCCGCCCACGGCGAAGCCGCCCAGATGCACCAGGTGCCAGTCGTTGGGGACCCCTGGGGCGTCGTCGGGATCACAGCTGTACTGGCACATGGGCGAAACCCAACCCCGGTGCTGCAGCTCCAGGGACCTCAGCGCCAGCGGCTGGAACAGGGCCGGCACTAGAACAGCACCCGGGCCAGCGCCTGGCGTGCCTTGGCCACGCGTTCGTCGCCGGCGCCTACTACCTCGAAGAGTTCCAGCAGCCGGACGCGTGCAGTTTCACGCTCCGGGCCGAAGTTCCGGCCGATGAAGGACACCAGCCGGTTCAGCGCATCCTCCACATGGCCGCCGGCCACGTCCAGGTCCGCCACGCCAAGCTGCGCGCCCAGGTTGTCCGGCTCCTCCGCCGCCAGGGTACGCAGCGCTTCGCTGTCCTGGGCCGAGACGGACTGCAGCCGGTCCATCAGCTCCACCTGGGCCAGCCCTGCCTTGGCTTCATGGTCGGACGGCATTTCCTTGAGCGCCTGGCGGTAGGCTTCGGCGGCGCCCGCGTAGTTGCCGGCTTCGATGGCGTCGTAGGCTGCCTGGTGCAGCGGCGGCAGCGGTGCGGGCTCCTGGTCGGCGGGTCCGCCGGCGTCGAGGCTGCCGGTGACCCCGTTGGCGGCAGCCACCTTAAGGAGTTCGTCGAAGAGGCTGCGTACCTGCTGCTCCTCCACTGCCCCCTGGAACAGCGGCACGGGCTGCCCTTTGAGGACCGCGACCGCAGTGGGGACGGCCTGCACCTGGAAGGCCTGGGCAAGCTGCGGAAAGGCTTCGATGTCGGCTGCACCCAGGACCAGGCGGCCGCCGTAGCTGGCCACGACGCGGTCCAGGGTGTCCACCATTTTTCTGGACTCCGGCGAGTAGGGCGCCCACAGGGCGAAGACCACCGGAACCTGCGCGGACAGTTCCACCAGCTGCTGGAAATTGGCTTCGGTGACGTCGACCTTGAGTTCGGGTCCGCCTGCCGGTCCGCCCTGCTGGCCGTCCTGGGCTGGGGCCGCAGGCCCGGACGGCGCGTTTCCCTGGGCAGGCGGGCCGGCAGGGGCAGCGGGACGCTTCAGAGCGGAAAGGTCGACGGCGCCGCGCAGGTTAAGCAGGTTGGCAGCGGCAGGAGGGACTGGGCGGGAAGCTGGCGAACTCATGTTTCCCACTCTAGCCACTCCGGCCGCTGCCGGGGGTACTGCAGCCGGGCGCTACTTGAAGCTGGCGCCGACCAGGCCGCGGGTGGCGGCAACGAGCTTCATCGGGTCCGTCGATCCCGCCGGGGGAACGTACACGGCCATCGATTCGGCAAAGTTCAACACCATGCCGGTAGTGGTTTCCTTGCCGCCGGCCAGGGCTGCGGCGTCGTCACCGATGCTGAGCTTGTCGCCGGCAGCCTTCGGGGTGCCTTCGAAGCCGAAGTTGATCCGGCCCAGGACCAGCGCACCGCCGTCGGACGTCCGGAAGACCACGGTGCTCTCGGGGACCACCTTGTGGGTGAAGGAGAAGTTGCCGTTTTCGCCGGCCTTGACCACCTCTGCCTGGTAGGACAGGGTGTCGGCGATGTACGGGGAGGATTCGCCCTCTGTGAGCTTGTCCTTGAACGGCGAGTCCGCGGACGTGAGCCGGTCGGCGAGGCCTGACATGGCTTCCTCACCGCTGTAGAGCAGCCCGGACTTGTCCGAGGCGGCCAGGGTTTCGGTGCCCCCGCGGCTGATGTTGGGGAAGGTGGTGCCCGGTTGAAGGGGCGTGGTTTCCATGAGCTTGTAGTTCTCACGCGGAGACTGCTGGACCAGCGTCAGGATCTGCGGCACAACATTGCCGTCGCCCTGGGTCACGGCCAGCACCGAACGCGGCCAGTCACGGCCGCTGGTGACCACCGTCGTCAGAAGCTTGGTGGAGCGGACGGGCATGCGGGGCTCATAGGATGCCACCTGGGAGCGGATCTTGTAGTTCTGGGTGCGGACTTCCAGTTCCGGGCCGGCAACCCGGTCCGTGAGCTTGGCGGCGTCCTTGGCCGCGTCACCGGCGTCGGTGGCGCTGGAGACCTGCTCGAGGATCCGGCGGAACTGGGCGTCCAGCAGGACCGGTGAGCCGGATGCTTCCTTGGCCGGCGATGAGGCACTGCCCGAGGGCTGCGGGCTGGGGCTGGCCGCCTGGGCGGCGGCGCCGGATCCGGCCAGCACGGCTGCCGCCACACCAGCGGCCACCATGGTGACCCTGGAGGAAGAGGACGACGACGGGGCCTGGCCTTGGGCCTTCCGGGCCCGGGCACGGCGGGCGAAACCGGAGTCGCCGCCTTCGCCGTCCTTCCGGCGGGCAGAAAGCAGCGCCAGGACGATTCCGCCCAGGATCAGGATGCTGCCGATGACCATCAGCGGAACAGCCCACGGGGTGGACGTGTCATTGGGGAAGGTCATGGAGATGTTGGCCGGCGCCGGTTTGGTGCCGTCGGCCGCCAAGAGGAGGCTCCAGTCGCCGTCCGCGGGCGGCGTCCAGGTGTACTCCAGCTCGCCGCTGGCGTTTTCGCTCGATACCCAAAGGTCCGAGCCCGCGGGGTTGGGGGCAGTGCCTTCGCCGTCGGCGTGCTCAACCGAGAGGGACTTCCCGTCCTCGGAAACCCCGTTAATGGTGTTATGGGCTGTCTTGCCCACCCAGGCGTCGACGTCGTCCGGCCGGCCGGAGGCCAGCAGGAAGTTCCCGTCACCTTGGATGTTGATCTTGACCGTGCCGCCGTGCAGGGTGCGCAGCTTCTGGTCGATCACTGTCAGCGGCGCCGCGGCGGCGCCGGCCGGCGCGGAAGCCGTAAACGTCTCGGAGGGAGCCCAGATGGTTCTCTGGCCGATACCGGCCAAAAGTGTCAGGAGGCCGAGCAGCACAAGTGCGGCTGCAGTCTTTAAACGCAAGGGAAACACCTATCATCAGCGGGGGTTTACCTTCAATAGTAACCTTTCTGTTATCAGGGAGCCCTTTTAGGCCTGCGTCCGCCCGGCACCGCCGGTGCCCGGGAGGCGCCTTCGGCTCGCGGTGGCAAGCCTGCTGATAGTGTTTGCGATGATCATCACACCGGTCCGCGCAGGCGGTGCCACGCACGGAACAGGCCCCCAAAACCATTGACTGACAAGACGGACCCGTCCTCGGCTGCAGCCGGAAATCCAGGGGATCCCAGGGGCCCTGTCCCTGCCGCCGTTCCTCCGCTGGGCATGGCCGCACGCCGTGGTGGCTCAGCCGCTGCAGCCCTTGGCCACGTGGTCCGCAGGCTCCGGCAGCCGCTGCCCGGCGCGCAGCCCCGGCTGCGGTTTGAAATGCCGCCGGAATATACCGGACAGGTTCCGGAGGAGGACCACGACGGCGGCGAGGAGCCGCAGTTCGGCCATCCCGGACCCCGGATGTCACCCCAGCACCCGCTGTATATGGGGTTCATGGGTACCGTGGGCGTGGGCCTGGCGCTGTTGGTCTACTGGATCGGTTCCCACACGACGCAGCTGCTGCTGTGGATCGTTGCTGCGCTGTTCATAGCACTGGGCCTGGAGCCGGTGGTGGGCTGGCTCGAAGGCCGGAAGATCCCCCGGCCTGCCGGAATCCTGGTCTCGGTGGCGGTCCTGATGGGCGCCGTCGTCGGTTTCTTCGCCACCCTCATTCCCACCATCGTGGAACAGGTCTCCGAGATTGTGCGGCAGGCGCCGGACTGGGTACGCAACTTCATGGATTCCGACCTCTTCCGCAGCCTTGACGACCAGTTCGGCGTACGCGACCGCATCACCGAGGAACTGAACAAGTTCGTCAACGACCCCGCAGCGATGGGTGGTATTTTCGGCGGGGTGCTGGGCTTCGGTTCCACCGTGGCCAACAGCCTCTTCGGGGCCCTGATCGTCCTGGTGCTGAGCCTGTACTTCCTGGCCGCCCTGCCGGCCATGAAGAAGTGGGGCTACCGCCTGGCTCCGCGCTCCCGGCGGAAGCGGGTGGCCGCCCTGTCCGAGGAGATCACCCGGTCGGTGGGAAACTACGTGATCGGCCAGGCCTGCGTTGCCCTGCTCAACGCCACCTTCGCCTTCGTGGTGATGTCCATCGTGGGCATTCCATTCGCCCTGCTCCTGGCGTTCGTGGTCGTCCTCCTGGCTTTCATCCCTCTCGTCGGCGGGATGATCGCAGGCATCGTGGTGACCCTCGTGTCCCTCACCGAGGGCTGGCAGGTGGCGGCCATCTATGCTGTCTGCTACTTCGCCTACCTGCAGTTCGAGGCCTACTTCATCTCACCGCGCATCATGCAGAAGGCCGTGGCAGTCCCCGGCGCCGTGGCGGTCATTTCCGTTATCGCCGGCGGCAGCCTGCTGGGCGTGCTCGGCGCCCTGATCGCCATCCCCACCGCGGCCGCCGTGCTGCTGCTGGTCCGCGAGATCTACATCGTCCGGCAGGACCAGCACTAGGCCCGGGACGTCATGCGCCGGCGGTTGCCGCCGGTCCGTCCCATTCGTGCGGCAGTCCTGTTCCGCCGTGGCCCGGCACCACCTGGGCCACGATGTCGTTCAGGACCCGGGACGCGTACTTCTCCCCCACCCAGAGGTGCTTGGCCCCGGCCACACCCTCCACGCGGGCCTGCGGGACCAGGCGGAAGCGTTCGGCGGCTTCGGCCGGCTGGAGGAAATCGTCATGCTCGGGGACCAGGACGGTGAGGGGCTTGCCGGACTCCGCCCAGAGCTGCAGGTGCTTGTCCGTGGCGCGGTGCAGCGGGGGCGACAGCAGTATGGCGCCTTCGATCTGGCCGGCTACCGGCTCCACGGCACCGTACATCAGGGCCAGTTCGGTCCCAAAGGACCAACCCACCAGCCAGCGGTTGGGCAGGCCCCGTTCGACGGCGAAGCGGACGGCGGCCTCCACATCGTAGCGCTCCCCCACCCCTTCCTCGAAGGTGCCGGTGCTGGTGCCGCGGGGCGAGGCGGTGCCCCTGGTGTTGAAGCGCAGCACAGCGATGCCAGCCAGCGCCGGCAGCCGGTAGGAGGCCTTGCGGTACACATGGGAATCCATGAAGCCGCCGTGGGTGGGCAGGGGGTGGAGTGTGATCAGCGTGGCCCTGACCGGGCCCGATTCCGGCAGTGCCAGCTCCCCCACGAGCGTGTGGCCATCCTCCGTCTGCAGCTCGATGTTCTCGCGCCGGGCAGGCAGGACGGTGGAGGCACGGATGGGCGCGGGCCCTTGGGTTTGGGTGAACTGGTACGACGCCGGATCAAAAGTCATGCCTGCCAGCTTAGCGACAGCGGAGCCCGTCCAGCCCCGAGCGGGTCAGCGGTAGCGGTAGCTGCGCGTCATCCAGCAGTTGGTGTGCCAGTGCCGCCGTTCCGCCAGGCCGGCAGCCGCCCCAAAGAGGTGGTCGTCCTTCCACACCACCAGGTGCGCAACACCGGGCAGGACGGCCGTGGAGCATTCCGGGCAGATGTAGGTCTTCTCGGCGTTCTTGGCGGTCATGGTCCGGACCATCCACTCGCCGTCGGGGGCGCTTTCACGCCGGGCGATGCCGGCGCGTGCGCGTTCAAGGTCCAGCTCGGGAACGTCCGCACTCCCCTTCCGCCCTGCACCGCGGCCCGAAACGGGGCCCTTGCCGGAAGCAGGACGGCGGGGACGGTTGGAACGCGGCATATATCCATTCTGCCCCAGCGGATCCCCCGCCCACGCCGCGCCGCAGGTCCCCCGCCCGCCCCACCAGGCCGTCCGCCGTCGGGCACGGCCCGCCTGGTCCACGCGATAGTCTGTACGGCGTGCGACTCGTCATAGCCCATTGCTCCGTTGATTACGTTGGCCGGCTTAAGGCCCATCTCCCCCTTGCCACCCGGCTCCTGCTGGTGAAGGCGGACGGGTCCGTGCTGGTGCATTCCGACGGCGGCTCCTACAAGCCGCTGAACTGGATGAGCCCGCCGGCGACGCTGCGCGTCTCGTCCCCCGACGAAGTGGACCTGGAACTGGGCGTGGTGGAGCAGTGGACCGTGCAGTCCGCCAAGACCGACGATCGGCTGATCATCAACATCCACGAGAAGGTCAGCGAGTCCTCCCACGACCTCGGCGTTGACCCCGGGCTGATCAAGGACGGCGTGGAAGCGGACCTGCAGCGGCTGCTGGCCGAACAGATTGAAACGCTGGGCCAGGGCTACTCCCTGATCAGGCGCGAGTACTTTACGGCGATCGGCCCCGTGGACATCCTGGCCCGGGACGCAGACGGCGCCACCGTTGCCATCGAACTCAAGCGCCGCGGCGACATCGACGGCGTGGAGCAGCTGACCCGGTACCTGGAACTGCTCAACCGCGACCCCCTGCTGGCACCTGTCCGCGGAATCTTCGCCGCGCAGCAGATCAAGCCACAGGCAAAGGTCCTTGCCAACGACCGGGGGATCGACTGCATCACCCTGGACTATGACGCCATGCGCGGGGTGGACGACAGCGAATCCAGGCTCTTCTAGGAATTCACCTTTGTTGCTTTGGGCACCTAATTGGCGCTTGTATGAAGGTATCTTCCGTGTCACCTGCTTTTTACCCAAATTTTCTCCTTTTTACCGGCCGGGCCGTTGACCTGCGGGAACGGGCATGAAATTCTTGTCTCAGTCTTTGTGTAGGTGTTTTTCATGCTCGCAAGACATGTTGCGAGCGCGAAGCTCCTGCAACGCCGGATCCTTCCCGGAAAAGGCAAACCAGGATTCTTCTCGCGGAGTGACCAAGGCCGGCACGCGGTGTGTTGGTCTTAAAAAGTTCCACAATGAGGAGAAATAAATGGCACAGGGAACCGTCAAGTGGTTCAACGCTGAAAAGGGCTTCGGCTTCATCACCCCGGACGACTCCGATGGCGATGTCTTCGTTCACTACTCCGAGATCCAGACCGGCGGCTTCAAGACCCTCGACGAGAACCAGCGCGTTCAGTTCGAAATCGGCCAGGGCGCCAAGGGTCCCCAGGCTACCGGCGTGACGCTGGTCTAGCAGCCGCCGGCCGCACATTTGCGGCCGAAAGCTTCAACAAATGATCCCCGGGAAATTTCCCGGGGATCATTTGTTTGTCTGTAAATAGGCACAGCAAATGCAAATTAATCGCTTTGGGCCATAAGGCCTTCACGGCCGTGGAGCCGCTCAGGTAACCAGCTTGCGGACCAGCCGGGCGCCCTGCGCCAGGGAAAGCCCCGGCAGGTAGGCACGGGTCAGCGCCCTCCCGATCGCCGGCAGATGGAGTGGGTCCTGGTAGTACAGGTAGAGTGCCCGGTACTCAGGCTTGAACCGGGACTTGAACGCTGCCAGGGAACGGAAGCCGTAGACCGGCTCCAGCGCGTGGCCCACCAGGTCGAGGATCCGTACCAGGTTCTGCGCGCCCTCGTCGGTGGCGGTCCCGTCCTCCGTTCCGGCATCATCCCCTGTCCCCTCTGCCTCCGGCTCCCCGGCCCGGGTGTGCTGGGCCTCCGGACGGCTGGCAAGGGGCGAGCCGGACAGCGAAATCATGTCCACCGAATCGCGCAACTCCAGGACTGCGGAGGCGATCAGGAATTCCATCACTCCCGGGAAGCCCTCGCTGCCCCGGCGCATAACGTCCAGCGTCCTGCTGACCAGCCGGCCGCCGTCGTACACCGGAAGCCAACTGGTTACCCCGTGAACCGCACCGTTGCCGTCCACGGCGAGGCAGCAGAGCACTTCCTCGTCATCGAGTTCGTCCACTCCCCCGAGGGTGAACCCCATTTCCGGCACGGACTTGCTGGCTGCCCATTCTTCCGACACTTCGTTCAGCCGCGACCGCAGTGCCGCCGGCAGCGAATGGTAGGAGCCCCACACTGCATGCACGCCCAGTTTGGTGGCACGGTTCAGCGCCGTCCTGACGTTCTGCCACTCCTTGCCCTTGAACTCCAGTTCGTTCAGCGCCAGCCGGGTCTCCTGTGCCACCGCCACGCGCGAGAAGCCCCGTTCCTTGAGTGCCGGCCACAGCGTGTCGTCGCAGGAATACAGGGCCGGGACCAGCGCCTGGCTGCGGCAGTAATCCAGGAACCCCTCCGTGACCCGCTGTTCCGCCTTGCGGTCACCAAAGGCACCGCCCAGGGTCAGGGCCACCGTCCCGTGCTGCTGGAAGGCAACGGCCCCAGCACCGTCCGGGCTGAACCAGTACGTGTTGGGCTCCCACAACGCCATCCAGGACAGGGGGCCGCCGCCCTGGTGCAGCAGTTGGCGGGCACGGTCCTTGTCCTGCCGTCCGAAGTTCAGCCCGTGGTGCCGCCCGACGAGCACCCACCAGACGGCGATCAGCGCCACCAGCCAGAACACGGGACCGGAGTAGGCAAACAGGATGGCTTCGGCGCTGTCCCGCTCCGGGAACGCCCTGCGGAAGTGCTGCGGGATGGGCACCGGGACGTATTGCCGGGCCAACTCTGCGAAGAGGCCCAGCAGCCCGCCGTCGCGGGCCAGGCCGCCGGACCAGAACCAGGCAACGGTGTAGGAGCCCGCCAGGACGAGCCACGTTCCACAGACAACGGCCCCGAGGGTGCGGCGGGCGCCCGGGCGCGTCTGCACGCGGAACTGGCGGCGGTTCAGCCACAGGACCACCGCCAGCAGCAAGGGGACAACCACCAGGGGAAGCACATGGGCAAAGGCCGAAGCCAGCGGGGTCGCATGGGTCCCCTGGAGGCGCGAGGGAACGAGGGCGAAGAGGGCAAGGTAGACGGCTGCCAGGGCCGTGACCGCCAGCTGGATGGCCAGGGCTATGCTGAGCGCCAGGCGCCGTCCCCGCCGCATGCCGTCGGCGCAGATCAGCAACAGGATCACCGGCACCACGGCCAGGGCCAGTCCGAACGGCCCGGCAAACCCTGCCCTCCCCGTCTCCAGGCATGAAGCATCAACGGTGGCCCCGCAGTTGAAGACCAGTTGGCTGAGCGTGGGCATCGGACTGAGCACCACATCCCGCAGCAGCGCCAGCGGTCCGGTGGGCGCGCGCGTGATTCCCGTCAGGATGGGGCCCACTGCGAAGACTGCGACCGTGAGGGCCAGCAGGTTCCTGGTCTCGCGGCCGGTGGACCGGTGGCGGTGGAGCCGGCCCTGGTCGCCCTGGATCCACCAGCCCGCCAGGAGGCCCAGCAGGGCACCGATAAGGCCTATCACCGTTTCGGCGTGACCGACATAGAGGACCAACAGGATCGAGATGGACAGCACTGCGGTGCGGAGCCGGCGCTGCCACAGCAGCGTGATCCGGGCACTCGCCGCCAGGCCCGCCGTCAGTACCGGAGCGTAGGGTCCGATCAGGCTGTCATCGACCATCTTGTCCAGCCAGCCGTCGCCCACGTACACCGCCAGCTGCGTCACCAGGAGGAACACAGTCACGGCAACAAACTGGCCGCCGAAGAAGAGTCCGACGGCGGCGCGGCGGCCCAGCTTGCGCTCGGCGAGTCCGAGCAGCAGGACGATCATCAGTGACGCGCTGAGGTAGGCCAGCGGATTCGTGGCAAAGAAGAGGCTGGTGAACAGGGACCACCATTTGCCGTCCCGCAGGCCGGGTCCGCTGACGGAGGCGAGCCCCAGCAGCCGCTCCGGGGGACCGTCCAGGAAGCTCCCGGTCAAGGCAGCGGCGGCCAGGAAGGCGACCACCACGCCCAGCGTGAAGGGCATGGATTTCAGCGTGCCAAACACCTGCTGGACTGCCGGCCGGCCGACGGCGGACCACATCAGCACCATCGTGCGGTCCGGTTTCCTGGTGCTCACCACTGCAGGCCCCACTGGCTGCCGAGGAACTGCAGCGCGTCAGCAAAGCGCTTGGACGATGTGTCCCAGGAGTGGCCGGTATGTTCCACCTCGTGGGCCTGCACGGTGAAGCCCGCATTCCCGGCGGCTGCGGCCAGGGTGTGGAGGTTCCCCACGAACTCCGGATCGTTCTGGCCTGCAGTGAGGTACATGCCGCTGGACTCGAAGCGTTGGTGTTTCATGATCTCCAGAGGAGTCTGCTTGATGAATTCATCGGGGTTTCCGGGAAAGGCTGCGTCGATGGTCTTCTGCCGTTCCTTGGCAATGGCGGGTTCGGCTTCACTGGAAAATGCCAGCACGTCGGCGTAGATATCCGGATGCCGCGTCCCCATCTGGACAGCGCACGTGCCGCCGAAGGAAAACCCGCCCACGGCCCAGTGGCGGTGGTTGGTGTCCACCGCGAGGGTGGAACTGATCCAGCGTGGCACGTCCTGTGACAGGTACGTGTCCGCGTTGGCGATCCGGCTGTCCATGCACATGGTGTTGGCGGACTGTGATCCATTGGGGTCCGGGATGACCACCACCGGGGCCACTCCCCCGTGTGCGGCGGCGAAGGAATCCATGTGGCCGCGGAGGGCGCCCCCCGTAAGCCAGTCGGCAGGGCCGCCCGGCTGCCCGGCCACCAGGACCAATACCGGCAGCGCCGGCCGGTTGGCGGCAAAGTAGGCCGGCGGAAAGTAGATAAAAGCATCACGGGTCGTCATCCCGGAAGCCGGGCCGGGGATGGCGGTCTTCCGCAACTCGCCGCCCGCGGGCAAGTCCCCCTCCGGCTTCCAGCCTTGAAGCGGGGCACCGTCTGGTTCGCCCGCGTGCCGCATCAAATCCTGCTCGAGCACCGGGATGCGGGCCAGTGCCGTCCCCATCAGGTCACTGACCGTCCTGTTCAGGCCAAAATAGGCGTTGATCTGGATCGCTGAGAGAAGCACCACCAGGACTGCGGCCAGGAAACCTGTTCCGTAATGCAGCCAGCTGGTCCGCGGCATTCTCAGGATGCCCAGGATGACAGCGGAAACAGCCGGCACGAACCAAAGGAGAACGGGACCGGGAATGTCCTCCGGGAAGACGGTGAGCACGTTGATCATGACCCAGTGGACTGTTGCCACCAGCACGAACGCCGCGGCTACTGCACTGAAGACACGGATTGCCCAGGCCCTGGTGCGCATGGCGGCATCTTCGGAGGCGCGCCAGGGCGGCACCAGAAGGTAGGCTGCGCCGCCAACTCCCAATACCAGGACGGTTCCATAGAGTGGACCGTCCGTAAGCCGGATGTCTGAAAACCAGTCCACGTTGGCTAGCGCCAGGTCCCCACGCCGATGACCGGGCCTGCTTCCAGCCAGGACGAAAGACCCGTATAGGCGTCGAATTTCATGGCGAAGTGCAGGTCCTGCCCCTCGTAGCGGAGTTCGACGATCACCACGTCGGGCTGGACTTTGACAGCCTCGGCTTCGGTCGGTTTCCTGCGTCCCAGCAGCTCGAGGGAACTGCGCTTGAACGTGTATTTGGGCCGGACGCTGAGGGAGATGAGCCTGAACCACTCAAGGTCATTGTCCTGATAACGACAAACCCCCATCTGCCAGCTGTTCCCAGCTACGCAAATGGAGGCGTCCACCGTGCCGAGGGCACGCCGCAGGTTGAAGCGGCGCACCCCCGAAAGGCACAGTGCAAATATCAGCAATCCGAAAACGATTGCCAGTGCGATGAACGAAATACCCGGTGCGTCCATCAAGGTCGTGCTAGCGGATCCCAGCGGTAGCCGAGCCGCCCAGCTGGGCGTTGTCAGCAACGATCACCACGCGGTTGTTGTCAACGGAGAAGAACCCGCCGTCCACATCCACCGCAATACGGTCCCCGGATACCGGCTGGATTGCCAGTTCACCTTCGGCCAGGATCGCCAGCAGGGGCGAGTGGCCGGGCAGGATTCCGATTTCACCATCGCTGGTGCGGGCCTTGACCATCTTGGCCGCTCCGGACCACACGAAGTGGTCCGCTGCGACAATCTCAACCTCAAGCTCAGCCATATTACTTGGTCTGTTCCTGGATCTTGGCCCACTGGCGCTCAACGTCATCGAGGCCGCCGACGTTGAAGAACGCCTGCTCCGCGATGTGGTCCAGCTCGCCGTCGCAGATGGCTGCGAAGCCCTCCACGGTGTCCTTGATGGAAACCGTGGAGCCCTCGACGCCGGTGAACTGCTTGGCTGTGTAGGTGTTCTGCGACAGGAACTGCTGGATGCGGCGTGCACGCGACACCACGATCTTGTCTTCTTCGGAGAGTTCGTCGACACCGAGGATGGCGATGATGTCCTGGAGTTCCTTGTTCTTCTGCAGGATCTGCTTCACGCGGACAGCCGTGTTGTAGTGGTCCTTGCCGATGTACTGGGGATCCAGGATACGGGACGTGGACGTCAGGGGGTCCACGGCCGGGTACAGGCCACGGGAGGCGATTTCACGGGAAAGTTCCGTGGTCGCATCCAGGTGCGCGAAGGTGGTGGCCGGGGCCGGGTCGGTGTAGTCATCTGCGGGAACGTAGATGGCCTGCATCGAGGTGATGGAGTGGCCCTTGGTGGAGGTGATGCGCTCCTGCAGGAGGCCCATCTCATCGGCCAGGTTGGGCTGGTAGCCCACGGCCGAAGGCATGCGGCCCAGCAGGGTGGAAACCTCGGAACCTGCCTGGGTGAACCGGAAGATGTTGTCGATGAAGAGCAGCACGTCCTGGTTCTGCACATCGCGGAAGTACTCCGCCATGGTCAGCGCGGACAGGGCCACGCGGAGGCGCGTTCCCGGCGGCTCGTCCATCTGGCCGAACACAAGGGCGGTGTCCTTGAGGACGCCTGCCTCTTCCATTTCCACCCAGAGGTCGTTGCCCTCACGGGTACGCTCGCCAACACCGGCGAACACGGAAGTACCACCGAAGTTGCGGGCAACACGGGTGATCATTTCCTGGATCAGAACGGTCTTGCCCACGCCGGCGCCGCCGAAGAGGCCGATCTTTCCACCCTTGATGTAGGGGGTCAGGAGGTCGATGACCTTGATGCCGGTCTCGAGCATCTCGGTGGAGCCTTCGAGCGAAGCGAAGCTGGGGGCCTTGCGGTGGATGGGCCAGCGTTCGCTGACGTCCAGCTCAGACTCGGCAACGTCCAGGGGCTGGCCCAGCACGTTGAAGATGTGGCCCTTGACGCCGTCGCCTACGGGAACGGAGATCGGGGCACCGGTGTCAATGACGCCGGTCCCGCGGACCAGGCCGTCGGTCGCCTGCAGCGAGATGGCACGGATAAGGTTGTCGCCGAGGTGCAGCGCAACTTCGAAGGTGATGGTCTTGGTCTCACCGTTGAGAGTGATCTCGGTGGTGAGGGCATTGTAGATCGACGGGATTGCGTCAGCCGGGAATTCGACGTCGACAACCGGGCCGATTACGCGCGCAATACGGCCGGTTGCACCGGACGTTGCGGCTACGTGTTCGGTAGCAGTGGCAGTCATCTCTCTCACTTCATTCAGTAGATGGCGTGGGTTTAAGTCTATCTGTGGTGGTGCTGGTTACGCGGAACCGAGGGGCCGGAGGCTACGACGCGAGAGCGTCGGCACCTGCAACAATCTCAGAAAGCTCCTGCGTAATTTCGGCCTGGCGGGCCGTGTTGCGCAGGCGCGTGTACTTCTTGATCAGGTCCGTTGCGTTGTCGCCTGCGGACTTCATCGCCCGCTGGCGGGCGGCAAGCTCGGACGCCGCCGCCTGCAGCATGGCTGCGAAGATACGGGATTCGATGTAACGCGGGAGCAGGGCGTCAAGGACACGCTCAGTTTCCGGCTCGAACTCGTACAGCGGCAGGAGATCCGATTCGGAAGCAGCCTGTTCTTCCACTACTTCCAGCGGAAGCAGGCGGATGACCGTCGGCTCCTGTGTAACCATGGACTTGAAGCGGGTGTAGACAACATGGATTTCGTCCACGCCGCCCTCTTCGAAGTCGGTTGCGAAGTCTGCCAGCAGCGCTTCGCCGATTTCACGGGCGGTGGCGAACTCTGGAGCGTCGGTTCCTCCGGTCCAGACCCGCGAGTACTCGCGGTTCCGGAAATCGAAGTACGCCTGGGCCTTGCGGCCCACGAGGTAGGTTTTGACTTCCTTGCCTTCGTCGTGGAGCAGCTCGAAGAGACCTTCCGCCTGCTTGAGCACACTCGCGGAGTAGGAACCTGCCAGGCCACGGTCCGAGGTGATTACCAGGACGGCGGCACGGCGGATCTGCTCCGGCTCAGTGGTCAGCGGGTGGTCGATTTCGCTTTGGCTGGCGACAGCAGAAACGGCGCGCGTGATCGCGTTCGCGTAAGGCAGTGAAGCTGCTACGCGCGCACGGGCCTTCCCGATGCGCGAGGTAGCGATCAGTTCCATCGCTTTGAAGATCTTGCGCATCGACGTGGTCGAGCTGATCTTCTGGCGGTAGACCCGGATCTGGGCTCCCATACTTATCCTTTCCTAACATTCCGTAGCCGGGTGTGCCGGACCCTGGGGCCCGGCACACCCGGCGATGCGGAACTAGCGCTTCTGCTTGACGATCTTTTCCTGGTCGACTTCGCCCTCGGAGATAGCGTCATGCTCCTCGTGGCCGGCGCCTACCAGGTGGTTGTCACCCTCGCCGAAGAAGCCCTTCTTGAAGTCCACGATGGAGGACTTGAGGGCAGCAACGGTGTCGTCGTCCAGCACGTTGGTCTGGGCCAGCGTGGTCAGGATCGAGGACTTGTGGCGCAGGTGCTCCAGGAACTCAGCCTCGAAGCGGCTGATGTCCTCGACGGGAACGTCATCCAGGTAGCCGTTGGTGCCGGCCCAGATGGAGACGACCTGGTCCTCGACCGGGAACGGTGAGTACTGGCCCTGCTTGAGCAGTTCCATCAGGCGGGCGCCACGGGTCAGCTGCTGGCGGGATGCTGCGTCCAGGTCGGATGCGAACATCGCGAACGCCTGCATGTCGCGGTACTGGGCCAAGTCCAGCTTCAAAGTACCGGAGACCTTCTTCATGGACTTGACCTGGGCGGCACCGCCAACGCGGGACACCGAGACACCCACGTCAACAGCGGGGCGCTGGTTGGCATTGAAGAGGTCCGACTGCAGGAAGATCTGGCCATCGGTGATGGAGATGACGTTGGTCGGGATGTAGGCGGACACGTCGTTCGCCTTGGTCTCGATCAGCGGCAGGCCCGTCATGGAGCCGGCACCGAGCTCGTCGGAGAGCTTGGCACAACGCTCCAGCAGGCGGGAGTGCAGGTAGAAGACGTCGCCCGGGTAGGCTTCGCGTCCCGGTGGGCGGCGGAGCAGCAGCGACACGGCGCGGTATGCCTCGGCCTGCTTGGACAGGTCATCAAACACGATCAGGACGTGCTTGCCGCCGTACATCCAGTGCTGGCCGATAGCCGAGCCTGCATACGGTGCCAGGTACTTGAAGCCTGCGGGGTCGGACGCAGGAGAGGCCACGATGGTGGTGTACTCCAGCGCGCCGTTGTCCTCGAGGGTCTGGCGGATGGCGGCGATGGTGGACGCCTTCTGGCCAATGGCAACGTAGATGCAGCGCACCTGCTTGGTGACATCGCCTGAAGCCCAGTTGGCCTTCTGGTTGATGATGGTGTCGATCGCAATGGCCGACTTGCCGGTCTGGCGGTCGCCAATGATCAGCTGGCGCTGGCCGCGGCCGATCGGGATCATCGCGTCAATGGCCTTGAGGCCGGTCTGCATCGGCTCGTGCACCGACTTGCGCTGGGTCACGCCCGGAGCCTGCAGCTCCAGCGCGCGGGTGGTCTCCGCCTTGATCTCGCCAAGGTCGTCCATGGGCTGGCCCAAGGGGTCAACTACACGGCCAAGGAAGGCGTCGCCAACCGGAACGGACAAAACCTGACCGGTCCGGTGCACTTCCTGGCCTTCTTCGATGCCCTGGAAGTCACCGAGGATAATGACACCGATCTCGCGGACGTCAAGGTTCTGGGCCAGGCCCAGCGTGCCGTCTTCGAAGCGAAGAAGCTCATTCGCCATGACCGAGGGAAGGCCCTCAACACGGGCGATGCCGTCACCTGCGGTCGTTACACGGCCAACCTCTACGCGCTCTGCGTTTCCGGGTTCGTAGGACGCCGCGAACTCGTTCAACGCATTACGGACGTCGTCGGCGTTGATGGTCAATTCGGCCATCTGCAGTCCCTGCTCTCCTGTTTGTGATCACCGCAAACGGTGACCGGGGTTTCTATCAGTTTGGTTGTGCTTGTCCGGCTAGCCGGCCAGCTGGCGTTGCAGCTCACCCAGCCGGGTAAGGACGGAAGCGTCGAGCACTTCGTCACCCACCTGGACACGGATTCCGCCAATGAGCGCGGGGTCAACGTTGATGTTGACCTTCAATTCCCGCCCGTACAGTGCATTCAGGCCTGCCTGGAGGCGTTCCAGCTGCGTCTGCGACAACGGGCGGGTTACGCTGACCGTTGCAATCCAGCGCTGCTGCCGCTTGGCCGCCAGCTCGGCGAACCGCTCCACAAGCCTGGTGGGCTTGATACCGCGGGGCTGGCTGACTGCCTGGCTGATGAGGACTTTTGCTTCCTCGCTCACACCGGGTACCAGTTTCCCGGCAAGGGCAGCCTTCGCTGCGGCACTTGCCTGCGGTTCGGACAGAGCACGTTGTACCTCGTGGCTGGAGGCAACAGCCTGGTTGAAGGAAAACAGATCGTTTTCCAGCTCTTCCAGGCCAGTGATTCCGGAGGCAGAAACGGCCGACTTGTTTTCGGCAACGGAAATGACCACCGTTGCGGCAAGAGTCTCGAGTGCATCGCCGATGTCACGCGCCGATGCCCAGCGTGAGCTGGCCAGTCCGCCCGCGATCTCAGCAGCATCAGCGGAGACTTTTCCGCTAACCAGCTGCCTCACCAGCGCCGACTTTTCGTCACCGCTGCGGGAGGGGTCAGTCAGGGCACGGCGCAAGCCAGCCGAGCTGTCCACCATTCCCAGAATTCCGAAGAGTTCCTTTGCCAGCTGCAGCGACGCCGTAGGAAGCTTGGCTTCCAAAGCGGCAAGGGCTGTTGCCAGCGATTCGCTCGATACGCCTGCCATTACTTAGCTGCACCTGCGTTCTGGGACTCCAGATCTGCCAGGAAACGGTCCACGACCCGTGCTGCGCGTGCGTCGTCGTCGAGGGACTCGCCCACGATGCGGCCGGCAAGGGTGGTGGCCAGGGTGCCAACCTCGGAGCGCAGTGACACAACGGCCGCCTGGCGCTCGGATTCGATCTGTGCGTGGGCCTGCGCGGTGATGCGGGCAGACTCTGCGGCTGCCTTTTCCTTGAGATCCGCGAGGATCTGGGCACCTTCGGCGCGGGCTTCCTCACGGATGCGGTTGGCTTCGGTGCGGGCGTCGGTCAGCTGCTGCTTGTACTCTTCGAGTGCAGCAGACGCCTCAGCCTGGGCCTTTTCAGCCTTGGCGATGCCGCCTTCGATGGCCTCGGCACGCTCTGCGAAGGTCTTCTCGAACATCGGGACAACATACTTGACCACGATGAAGAAGAGGATGGCAAAGCCCACGAAGACAACCAGCATTTCCCAGCCATTGGGAACAAGGGGGTTGACGTCGCCTTCAGCGGCGGCTGAGATGATCAGCTGATGCATATTTCACCCGTCCTTATCTACTAGGTTCTGAATGTTCGCTGAAGTTCTGAAGGGTTTACTTGAGAACGAAAGCGAAGACCAGGCCCAGGATGGCGAGTGCTTCGGTCAGGGCCAGGCCGAGGAATGCGATCGGCTGCAGGACGCGCTGGGCTTCCGGCTGGCGCGCAACGCCGTTGATGTAGGCAGCGAACACGAGACCCACACCGATACCACCGCCGATAGCCGAGAGGCCATAGCCGATGAGGTTGAGGGAGCCGTTGATGGAGCCTTCCATTTTTTTTCCTTTCAAGATGCCACTCTGTGTGGCAGGTTGTTTGGGTTGCTTCATCCCCGCAAGGGGAAGACTGTGGTGTGCGGCCGGAGCGTGCTGCCCCGGCAGCGTGCCTAGTGGCTGTCGGCGTGCAGTGCACCTTCGATGTAGATCGCGGTCAGCAGCGTGAAGACATAAGCCTGCAGGACCATGATCAGGGCTTCAAGCATGTACATGGCGATGGCACCGGCAAGGACCAGGACCGAGGTGCCCTTCAGCAGGAAGTTCTCCTGCATGATCAGGTACTCGATGCCGGAACCGGCGATCATCACGATCAGGTGGCCGGCGAGCATGGTCGCGAACAGACGGAGGCTGTGCGTGACGGGCCGGACAACGAAGTTGGAGATGATTTCGATCGGGATAACGATTGGCAGGATGTACCACGGCACGCCCGAGGGAACGGTGGCCAGCTTGAAGTAGCGGATGCCGTTCTTCTTGACGCCGATGGCGATCCAGGTGATGTACACCAGGCCGGCCAGCACGTACGCTCCACCCACGTGCGAGAACGTGGGGAGCTGGAACACCGGAATGGCGCCGTAGATGTTGTTGACCAGGATGAAGAAGAACAGGCTGAACAGCAGGGGGACGTACTTGATGAAGTCCCGGCCGCCGATGATGTCCTTGGCGATGCCGTTGCGGACGAAGCCGTAGGCGGCTTCGCCGGCGAACTGGAGCTTGCCGGGTACCAGCTGCTGCTTGCGTGCTGCGAGCACGAAGAAGACGGCGATAAAGACGACAGAGAGGAGGACCAGCAGCATCTGCTTGGAGAATCCTTCTGCGGCACCCCACGGCAGGATTGCCGGCAAATGCATTTCGTTAATACCAGGAGGAGTGAACTCTCCTGAATCTTGGGCCGGGAGCGCAAGCGCGATCAACGCGTTTCCTCTCTGCAGTGTCCATCATTGGGCGTTGGGCGGGGTCCGGCAGCCTGACAGCCTGCTGTTCCCCCTGTGAAATTATTTGGCATTATCTTCTCCGTCCTGGGACGGTGCGCTGGGAGCATGGCGCCCATCAGCATTTTTGCGGGAACTGGTGAGGCCATGCATGTGGGAAAGGTAGAAACCTCCGACGGCTCCAAGCAGAGCGCCTGCGAGCACAATCCAGCGCGTTCCCCACAGATAATCCAGTCCCCACCCTATCAAACTCCAGACGATGATTCCGCCAATGATGTAGCTGAATACAGCCATTCCAGCGTTGTAGCCGCCATCGGTGGATGCGTCGGAAGAAACCTCTGCGGAGCCGTGTGGGCCGCGCTTGCCATGTGCGGCGCGTGCGGTTTTTTTCGGATCACGCATCGGATGCTCCCTTGTCTTCTGGATCGTTGTAGATCTGGAGGCGTGCCCTGCTGAAGCCATGGATCTCCGCGGCCTGCCACAAGACGACAGCCACAACGGCGCCGATGATGAACCACCGGCCATGAAGCCACTCCGGAGCACCTATAACGAACAGGACGACGGCAAAACCGACGACCTTGATGAAGTAGGTGGCTACGAACATCCCGATTGCACCGGAGGGGTTGCGGCGTCCCACGAAGTGCCCCACCAGCAGGCTGATGCCGAAGAAGAGCATCACCAGCAGGCCACCCAGGAAACTGGACACCGCCCCGGTTGCCCCATTGAGGATGCCGGCCGGAACTGCGCAGAGCACAAGCCCTGCCGTGGCGGCAATCGAGCTGCGCTTGAGCAGGTTCAGCCAGAGCGAACGGGTGGGACCGGACGTACCAACGGGTCCATTGCCGGAGGCAGATCCGGATTCGGCGTTGGAGGTCATGCGATCCCATCGTCGGCACCACATGGCAGATCGCCAGGAGGCAGTGGGTGGAGTGGCAACTTGGGCTGCCCCTAAATTCTACACGAGATAGAAATAATTCAGAACCGCCGTTACGCCGTGGTTTCGCTACTGCCGCGGGACAGGTAGGGCCAGGCGGTCACCAGTCCCATGACCAACGTGGCAAAGATGTCCACGGCAAGCACAATGTGCCAGGGGAAGACGGCGAACGCCAGGCCGCCGAAGGAGAGCACGGCGGTCCAGAGGTACATCAGGATCACGGCAGTGCGGTGCGAATAGCCGATGTCCAGCAGTTTGTGGTGCAGGTGTCCGCGGTCTGCGGACCAGGGCGACCGGCCGCGGGCCGTCCGGCGAACGACGGCCAGTCCAAGGTCCAGCAGCGGGAGGAACAGGACAGCGAAGGGAAGCAGAATGGGAATGACGGTGGAAATACCGTTGGCGCGGTCATAGAGCCCGGAGGTAATCTGCCCCGTCGACACAACGCCGGCCGACGCCATGAGGAGCCCGATCAGCATGGCACCGGAGTCGCCCATGAAGATCTTCGAGGGAAAGAAGTTGTGCGGCAGGAAGCCCAGGCACCCGCCCACGAGGACCGCGGTTATGAGGGTTGCCAGGTCCGAATAATCCAGCAGCACCGCGTTGCGGTGGACCCAGTATGCGGTGATGAAGAAAGCCGTGCCGCCAATGATGGCAACGCCCGCGGCCAGGCCGTCCAGCCCGTCGATGAAGTTGAAGGCGTTCATGGTGGTGACGATCAGCCCGGCGGTCAGCACTATCCGCAGCGTTCCGTCCTGGAGGTAGATTGGCTCCGGCACCCACGGGACGATGGTCATCTGGACGCCCCAGATCGCCACCGTGAGGCCCGCAGCACTTTGGCCGATCAGCTTCACCCACCAGCGGATGTCCAGCAGGTCGTCAGCCACACCGACCAGGACGATCACGGCCGCCCCTGCCAGCACGCCCCACGGCGAAAAGTTGTTCCGGTAAATGTCCTTGACGAAGAAGGACTGGCTGGCAACAACCAGCGCCACCATGACGCCCAGGAAAATGGCCAGGCCGCCCAGCCTGGACACGGGCGTTGAGTGCATGTCCCGGCTGCGGATGGGCAGGTGCAGCTCGAGCCTGTGCCCCACGACGCGGGCGCCCCACGTGGCCGCGTAGGAGACGATGGCGGCGGTGAGGCCCATGAGCAGGTACATGATCATGGGATGGCTACCGCTCCGGGAGTGGTGGTGCCAGAACCGCTCAGCTGCGGCGGCAGCCGGTTGGGGGTGGGAGGGCTCACGGGCCGGGAATCTGTTCGTCGATAAATGAAACTTCTCCGTCGCCGAGCGCGCAGCAGGCATTGCGCACAGACATACGCGCAGCGCCTTACAGGGCTGTATTACAGTGGACTCTAGTCAAAGATACTAGTGCCACCGGCACCATGGCTCCGCGCCACACGGGCGCACTACCGGCGGGGAACTCCCTGGCAGCCATGCTGAAAGGACCCCCATGACCCCCCGCATTGCGGTTGCCGCCGTGACGTTCGACCGGCCCAAGGAACTGTCCGTCCTGCTGGACGCGATCAACGCCCAGAGCCGTCACGTCGACACGATCTGCCTGGTGGACAGCGGCACCACCCCGGCCGCGGATGTGGCGGCGGCCCATCCCAACGTGGACTATGTCCGCTCTGAAGCCAACCTGGGCGGCGCCGGCGGGTTCGCGCTGGCCGCCCTCAAGGCAGTGGCCAGCGGTGCCCGCTGGATCTGGATGATGGACGACGACGCCGAGCCGGTAGATCCGGAATGCCTCGCCACGCTGCTTCGAGAGGCTGAAGCACGCGACCTGGAGGCCGTGGTCCCCTTGGTCACGGCGCCCGGCCACCCGGACCGGCTGTCCTTCTTCTTCCGCCTTGACGGCAAGGTCACGCACGACCGGGCGGAGGTGGAGAAACTCGGATTCCTGCCGGACGACGGGCACTTCTTCAACGGTGCACTGATCCGCTCGGACGTCTTCTTCAAGGTGGGCCTGCCGGACATGCGGCTCTTCATCCGCGGCGATGAAGTTGATTTCACCATCCGGCTGCGGAAGGCCGGGATCCGCTTCGGCACCGTCACCACCACCGCCATCACACACCCGCACGCCTTCGGGGAAACGCAGCATGTCTACGGCGCACGCTGGCACGTGATCGTCCCGGACTCCGCCTTCAAGCGCTTCTACTACTACCGGAACCGCGGCTACCTCATCCGCCGCTACTTCAGGGTGCGCTCCTTCGTGGCCGACGTGGGCGGCTACCTGGGCTACTTCCTGCAGCACCGGGACCTACCGGGCTTCCTGGGGTGGGCGCGGTCGTTCACCACCGGGCTGCGCGGCAAGGGCTTCGCCCCGCTCGAAGAGCAAAAGTTCTAGGAAAAGCCCGCCGGCGCTGCCTCCGGGGCCCGCTTACCTGTCCAGTCCGGACTTCCTGAGCCTGCGGCCAACCAGGAGCCACAGCAGGACCCAAGGCTCTCCCAGCACGCGGTACGCGACCCGGCGCGGATGCAGGAGCAGGCGCCATGCCCATTCCAGCCCCATGCGGCCCAGCCACCGCGGGGCCAGCTTCTGGACCCCCGCAAGCTGCTCGATGGCACCGCCCACTGCGCAGTACACAGCAGGGGGCATGTCAGCGAGCCGCCGCTGCATCACTTCCTCCTGGAGCGGCATGCCCAGTCCCAGCAGGACCAGCTGCGGTTGTTCACGGTGCAGCCAGGCAACGGCTGCGTCTTCCAGGCCAGGGCCCCATCCTTCACCGGGGAATCCGGACACGCGTGCGCCGGGAACGATGTCCTGGAGCCGGCTGACTGCCCCCGCATTCGCCTCAACGCCGGCGCCGATCACGGCAATCCGTTCCAGTCCCTGAACCTGGTCCAGGGACGGCAGCCAGTCGGTGGACCCCAGCCGGTAGTCCATGACGGGCCCGTCGGCGTTGCCGGTCCTCCCCCACAGCCACAGCACCGGTGCCCCGTCCAGGAGCACCACGTCGCTTTCCTCGTAGAGCCTGCGGAAGCCGTCGTCGGACAAGGCCAGCGTGACGCTGTGCAGGTTGTGGCCCAGGACCGTGCGGGTGGCTCCCTCCGCTATGAAGCTGCCCAGTTCCGCCACCAGCTCGGGGACCCGCAACGGAGTGGCATGCACGCCCAGGACCGGGACCTGCTGGCGCTCCAGCGTCATCACGGCTGCTGGTCCCCGGCAGGGGCGGTGGATTCGGTGTCCGGCGCCGTCACGGCGGACGAGCCGGCTTCCGACGCCGGGACGTCGCCGTCCTGCGCATCGCCTGCCGGCGCGGCGCCTGCATCTCCGGCAGGAGTAGGGTCCTCCCCCAGGCCAAGGACTCCGGGGACGTGCTCGCGGAGCTGGTCAAGGCTCACTGCTCCGTCGCGCACCACGCGCAGGACGGGTCCGGTGGCGTCCACGATGGTGGACGGGACGCCGGGATCGCCCTCCAGGGGACGCGGGCCACCTTCCAGGTACACCTCCACGGAATCGGCCAGCTGCTCGCGGGCAGCGGCGGCAGTCTGGGCCGGAGCCTGGCCGGTGCGGTTGGCTGAAGACACGGCGAGGGGGCCGGTCAAGGTCAGCAGTTCGAGGGCAACGTCGTCGGCGGGCATCCGCAGTGCCACGGTCCCCTTGGTTTCGCCCAGGTCCCAGTCGAGGGACGGCTGAGCGTGCAGGATCAGTGTCAGGCCACCGGGCCAGAAGGCCTCAGCCAGCTTGCGCGCTTCCGCGGACACCTCGGTGGCCAGGCCGTCCAGCGCGTTGATGCGCGGGATCAGGACGGGCGGCGGCATGGTGCGGCTCCGCCCTTTGGATACCAGCAGCATGGTCACGGCCTGCGGCGAGAACGCGTCCGCGCCGATCCCGTACACGGTGTCCGTAGGGAGCACGACGCACTTCTTTTCGCCGATGGCGCGCTGGGCGTCCTCGAGGCCGCGGGCGCGCTCGTCTTCAATGGTGCAGTCATAAGTTGTGGTCACTGGCCCATTCTTTCATTCCGTGTGGCCTGGTCCGCGAGGAAGGCGCTGGTGGCGCGGTCCTTGCCGTTGAGGTCCAGGTGCGTCGTGATGTCCGTCCAGGCTCCGGTCCTGGCAAGCATTGCGGCAATCCAGCCGGACTGCACTTCGGCGTGTTCCATAACGAAGTAACCCCCTGGCCGCAGCAGCCTGGCAGCGGACTTTGCCGCCGCCGTCGGAAGTTCCATGCCGTCCGCTCCCCCGCCATACAAGGCCTCGGGCGGATCGTGCAGCGCTACTTCGGGTTCGTTGGGGATGGCTTCCGCCGGGATGTATGGCGGGTTGGATACTACGACGTCGACGCTTCCGTTGAGTTCCTGAAAGGCGTCGCGCAGGTCCCCCAGGACAAGGTCCACGCCGAGCGGCACCAGGTTTTTCGCGGCCCAGGCGTGCGCAAAGGGGCTGAATTCGACCGCGTGCACCTCGGCACCGGGAACCTCCGAAGCGAGCGAACCCGCAATGGCGCCTGAGCCCGTACCGAGGTCCACGATCCGGGGAGCCTGCATCCCCTTGACGTGGTCGATGGCCAACTGCACCACCGATTCTGTCTCCGGACGCGGGATGAACACGCCAGGACCCACGGCCAGCTCCAGGTAGCGGAAATGCGCCACCCCGGTGATGTGCTGGAGCGGCACCCGCCCGGCCCGTTCGGCCACCAGCTCCGAATAGCCGACGGGAGCCGGCGTGTCGCCCAGCATCAGCGCGCGGAGCCGGCCGAGGCCCACGTTCAGCAGGTGGTCGGCCAGGAGCTCGGCGTCCACCCTGGGGCTGGGCACGCCGGCGTCGCGGAGGACGGCCGTGGCTGCGCTAACGGCCTCGGCGAGGGTCTGGCCCGCGTTCATACCGGGAGGACTAGTCGCCGATGGCGTCCAGGCGTGCCTGTTCGTCCATCTCGATCGCGGACTGGATCACCGGTTCCAGGTCGCCGTTCATGACCTGGTCAAGGTTGTACGCCTTGTAGCCGGTGCGGTGGTCCGCGATCCGGTTTTCCGGGTAGTTGTAGGTGCGGATCCGCTCGGAGCGGTCCATGGTGCGGATCTGCGACTTGCGCTGGGCCGAGTTCTCGGCGTCGATCTGCTCCTGCTGGTGGGCCAGGATGCGGGCGCGGAGCACGCGCATGCCGGCCTCGCGGTTCTGGAGCTGGGACTTCTCGTTCTGCATCGCGACGACGATGCCGGTGGGAAGGTGCGTGATGCGGACGGCCGAGTCCGTGGTGTTGACGGACTGGCCGCCGGGGCCGGAGGAACGGTAGACGTCGATTTTGAGGTCATTCTGGTTGATTTCGAGCTCTTCGGGCTCGTCCACTTCGGGCAGGACCAGCACGCCGGCCGCGGAGGTGTGGATGCGGCCCTGGGACTCAGTGACGGGCACGCGCTGGACGCGGTGCACACCGCCTTCGAACTTGAGCCGGGCGTACACGCCTTCGGCGGGGTCGTTGGAGTTGCCCTTGACGGCCACCTGGACGTCCTTGTACCCGCCCAGGTCCGACTCCGTGGCGGAGATGATTTCGGTCTTCCAGCCACGGGACTCCGCATAGCGGGTGTACATGCGCAGCAGATCGCCGGCGAACAGGGCAGCCTCGTCGCCGCCTTCGCCGCCCTTGACCTCGAGGATCACGTTGCGGGCGTCGTCGGGATCGCGGGGAATCAGCAGGCGCCGCAGCTTGGCCGCGGCAGTTTCCAGGGCAGCCTCCAATTCAGGGACCTCGGCAGCGAACTCGGGATCCTCGGACGCCATTTCCTTGGCCGCGGCAAGGTCATCCCGGATGCCTTCCCACTTGTGGTAAGCCTCAACAATGCCATTGAGCTGAGCCGACCGCCGCCCCAGCTTCCGGGCAAGCCGCTGGTCAGCATAAACAGCAGGATCCCCCAGCTGCGCCTGGATGGAGTCATGCTCATCAAGCAGGCCCTGTACGGACTCAAACATTTAAAACCTCTTTCGACTTGTACAAGTCTAGTGACAAACGGGACGTGGCCGCGGCGGTGAGTCCGCGCCCACGCACGGCAGGCGACCCTGCTGAGGAGGCGTTCGGTTTTGCCGCCCCGGGAGTGGCATCGGGCCTGCCGGAGCTGGGCGGCAAACGATCGAAGATCGTGAAGCCGCCCAGCGAAGGGGCGGGGGCGGCAAAACTGAACGACGAAGGCGGGGGCGGCAAAATCCGAACGACAAAGGCGGGGCCGGCAAAATGCGTCGGCCCCGCCTCTGGTGAAGCTACTTGTCGTTATCCGACTTAGCACCAAGCGTCGTCTTCTGGACCTGCATGAGGAACTCGACGTTGCTCTGGGTTTCCCGGATCTTGTTGGTGAGCAGCTCAAGGCTCTGCTGGGTTTCGAGTCCGGAGAGGACGCGGCGCAGCTTCCACATGATCTTGACTTCTTCGGGCGAGAGCAGGTTCTCTTCGCGGCGGGTGCCGGATGCGTTGACATCCACGGCCGGGAAGATGCGCTTGTCGGCCAGCTGGCGGGACAGGCGGAGTTCCATATTGCCGGTGCCCTTGAACTCTTCGAAGATGACCTCGTCCATCTTGGAACCAGTCTCGACGAGGGCGGTGGCCAGGATGGTGAGCGATCCGCCGTTTTCGATGTTGCGGGCGGCACCGAAGAAGCGCTTGGGCGGGTAGAGGGCTGCGGAGTCCACGCCACCGGACAGGATGCGGCCGGAGGCCGGTGCTGCCAGGTTGTAGGCGCGGCCCAGGCGGGTCATGGAGTCCAGCAGGACCACCACGTCCATGCCCATTTCCACCAGGCGCTTGGCGCGTTCGATGGAGAGTTCGGCCACGGTGGTGTGGTCGTCGGCGGGACGGTCGAAGGTGGAGGCGATGACCTCACCCTTGACGGTGCGCTGCATGTCCGTGACTTCTTCTGGCCGTTCGTCGACCAGCACCATCATGAGGTGGACCTCAGGGTTGTTGGTGGTGATGGCGTTGGCGATGGACTGCAGGATGAGCGTCTTGCCGGCCTTGGGCGGGGAGACGATCAGGCCGCGCTGGCCCTTTCCGATCGGGGCCACGAGGTCGATGACGCGGGGACCGATCTTCTTGGGGTCGGTCTCGAGGCGCAGGCGCTCCGACGGGTAGAGCGGAACCAGCTTGGCGAACTCGACGCGGTCCTTGAGTTCTTCGGGCGTCTTTCCGTTGACGGACGTAACGCGCACCAGGGCGTTGAATTTCTGGCGGTTGGACTGCTGGCTGCGGTCTTCGCCTTCGCGGGGTGCACGGATGGCACCCACCACGGCGTCGCCCTTGCGCAGGTTGTACTTCTTGACCTGGGCCAGGGAGACGTAGACGTCGTTGGGGCCGGGCAGGTAGCCGGAGGTGCGGATAAACGCGTAGTTCTCGAGAACGTCGAGGATGCCGGCAACCGGCAGCAGGACGTCGTCGTCGGTAACCTCAACGTCGTCCACGTCCGGTCCCTGGTTGCGGCCGCGGCGGCGGTCGTTGCGGTCGCGGAAGCGGTCGTTGCGGGAGTTGTCCCGGTCCTGGCCGCCGGAGCGGTCGTTGCGGTCATTCCGGTCGCGGCGGTTGCGGCGGTTGCGGCGGCTTCCGCCGTCGGAGTCGTCGTTGTCCCGGTTGTCCCGGCCGCCGTCGCGCTGGCCGGCGTCGCGGCTGCCGCTGTTGTCGCGGCCGCCGTCGGAATCGCGGGTGTTGTCGCGGCCGCGTGTCCGGCCGCCATCGCGGCGTTCGGTGCGCTGCCCGGCGTCCCCTGCTTCTGCGGGGGCTTCGGTGCGCTGTTCACCTGCACGCTGCTCGCCTGCACGCTGTTCCGTTGCCGGCTGTTCTGCCGGGGTTTCCACCGGCGCTTCCTGGATGGAGGCGGCAGCGGCTTCGCTGCGGCGGCGGTTGCGGGTGCGGGGCTGGCGGCGCTCGGGGGCGCCTTCGGATGCCTCGGTGCTTTCCGCGGGGGCGGCCGACGGCGCCTCAACGGCCGCGGTGGCAGGCGCCGCAGCGGTTTCCACGGCGGGAGCTTCGGCTGCCGGGGCTACCACGCCGTCGCTGACGGCGCGGCGGCTGCGGCCGCGTCCGCGGGCACGGGTGCCTTCAGCGGCGGGAGCTTCTGCGGTGGCTGCTTCCGGAGCGGCTGCAGCCGGAGCCACGGTGCTTTCCGAAGCCTTGTCCGCTGCCTTGGCAGGGGTCTTGACGGTCAGGTTGCCTGCGCGGTGGGCGGAGATGGCCGAGACCAGGTCCCCCTTGCGCATGCGGGAGCCGCCGGAGATACCGAGCTGGCTGGCGAGGGCCTGCAGCTGGGCGAGCTTAAGGCCGGCAAGGCCGCTGCTCTTGGCGGGTGCTGCCGATGATTCGGCAGCAGAAGTTGTGTGTTCCACAGCTGGCGACAGCTCAGTGGTTTCGGTCACGAAGGATCCTTCCCCCTCGACGGCGTCCAGACTGGGAGCTGGACGCGATGATTTGATCTGGGCTGCAGTTCAGATCTGCAGCCGGATTTCAGCCTTGCCGGTTGGATTTCGGCCAGCAGGGCCGGATACTGATTCACCTTGCGCTGCGCCCACGGCGCAACGCCTGACTGACGCTTCAGGGGCAGTTGGATGCTGCAGATTCCTGCGACAGACCAAGCAGGTGGCACCGGAATACATTCACAGTGGTAGATCAAACAGCAACTGAATGCAGGAGCAGATCAGATAGGCGGAATTACCGCCGGTGCACGTCCACCTTAGCACCTTCAACGTCCACTGCGAGCTTCAGCACGCGCCAGCCGATGTCCGGCGTGTTCTCCGCCGTAAAGGCTTCGATGAAGGCCACGGCGTCCGTGCCCTGCGCTTCCCCGTTGGCCAGCACCAGGACGGTGGGCCCTGCACCGGAAACCACTGCGGCATAGCCTGCCTTGCGGAGGGCGCCGATCAGTGCCGCACTGGGCCGCATGGCCTCCGCGCGGTAGCTCTGGTGCAGGTAGTCCTCGGTGCCCGGCACCAGGAATTCCGGCTTTTGCGTGAGCGCGTGGATCAGCAGCGCTGCCCTGCCGGAATTCATGGCGGCGGCGTGGTGTCCCACAGAGGCCGGGAGCAGGGCGCGGGCAGCTTCGGTGGAGAGTTCGAAATCGGGCACCGCCACGACGGGGATCACGGATCCGGCAACTGTGGCACTGGTGCTGCTGTACTGCTCACTGTCCTGCCATGACAGCGCCAGTCCGCCGAAAATCGCGGGTGCGACGTTGTCCGGGTGGCCTTCCATCTCGCTGGTGAGCTGGAGGATCCAGTCCTTTCCGCGGCGGCTTTCGGCCGGAACCATGGCATTGGCAGCCGAGACTGCGGCCACCACGGCTGATGCGGAGGAGCCCAGCCCACGGCCGTGCGGGTTGACGTTGCGGGCCGTCACCTTCAGGCCTCCGTGCCGGTAGCCAAGCCGCTCAAACGCTGCGTCCATGGCCCTGATTACCAGGTGGCTGGCATCCCGCGGAAGGGTGTCTGCGCCCTCGCCGCTGAGCTCGAAGACGAGTTCGTCCGTGTCCAGGCTTTCCACGGTCAGGGTGTCGTGCAGCGCCAGGGCCAGTCCCAGGCTGTCGTATCCGGGGCCCAGGTTGGCCGTCGTGGCCGGGACGCGGACGGTAACGCACTGGCCCGGCTCGATCAGTTGCAGTCCAACGGCGGCCTGCGAGGTGGTGTCCAAGGCTATTTTTCTTCCAGTCCCAGCTCAGCGGCCACAGTGACAACGTCATTCGGAACCTTGACCGGTTGGACGTCGTTGCCGTCTTCGGTGCGAAGGGCCCACTGCGGGTCCTTGAGGCCATGGCCGGTGACGGTAATGACGATGGTCTTTCCGCTGGGGACCTCGCCGGCGGCGTGCTTCTTGAGCAGGCCCGCCACGCCGGCCGCGGATCCGGGCTCTACGAAGACGCCCTCCTTGGCTGACAGCCAGCGGTGGGCGTTCAGGATCTCCTCGTCGGTGACGGCTTCGATGAGCCCACCGGATTCGTCACGGGCGCCTACGGCACCATCCCAGGACGCCGGGTTTCCGATGCGGATGGCGGTGGCGATGGTGTCTGGTTCCGTGATCGGGTGGCCTGCGACAAACGGGGCGGCACCGGCGGCCTGGAAGCCCCACATTGCTGGCGTCTTGGTGGATACAGCGGGAAGCGTGCCGGCGGTATCCGATTCGAAGGGAGCGCAGTACTCCTTGTAGCCCTTCCAGTAGGCCGTGATGTTGCCGGCGTTGCCCACGGGCAGAACGTGGATGTCCGGTGCATCACCCAGGGAATCGACCACTTCGAAGGCGCCGGTCTTCTGGCCCTGGATGCGGGCGGGGTTGACCGAGTTGACCAGGAAGACGGGGTAGGACTCCCCCAGCTTGCGGGCGATGTCCAGGCAGTTGTCGAAGTTGCCGTCCACCTGCAGCAAGGTGGCACCGTGCGCGATCGCCTGGCTGAGCTTGCCCATCGAGATCTTGCCCTCGGGCACCAGGACGGCGCATTTGAGGCCGGCGGCCGTGGCGTAGGCTGCGGCGGACGCGGAGGTGTTGCCGGTGGAAGCGCAGACCACGGCCTTGGCGCCGGAGGCCACCGCGGCAGTCATGGCCATGGTCATGCCCCGGTCCTTGAAGGAGCCGGTGGGGTTCATGCCCTCCACCTTCAGGTAGACCTCGGACCCGGTGAGTTCTGAGAGCTTCTGCGCGTGAACCAGCGGGGTGCCGCCCTCGCCCAGGGTGATCACCCTGGTGGACTCCGTCACGGGCAGACGGTCAGCGTATTCGCGGATGACGCCGCGCCATTGGTGAGCCACTTAGACTCCTTCTACCCGCAGAACGGATGTAACTGAATTGATGACGTCCAGGCCCTTTACGGCCTGGACGGTGGCTGCAAGGGCAGCCTCTGATGCGCGGTGGGTGACAATCCGCAGTTCGGCCGACTCCACGTTGGATTCCGCATCCCGGTGGATGGTCTGCCGCATGATTTCGATCGAGACACCGTGCTCGGCGAACAGCTGGGCAATCCGGGCCAGCACACCGGGCTGGTCTGCAACGTCCAGGCCGATGTAGTAGCTGGTAGTGGCCGCTTCGATGGGCAGCGCCGGGACGTGGCCGGTGGTGGTTTCCGTGCGCTGGGGTCCGCCCAGGACCAGGCGGCGGGCGGCCGACACGAGATCGCCCATAACGGCAGACGCCGTGGGGGTTCCGCCGGCGCCCTGGCCGTAGAACATCAGCTCTCCGGCGTTCTCGGCTTCGATGAACACGGCGTTGAAGGCACCACGGACCGCGGCCAGCGGGTGTTCGCGCGGAAGGAGGGTGGGGTGGACACGGACGGACACGCCTTCCTTGCCGTCAACGTCGGTCAGTTTCTCCGCGATGGCCAGCAGCTTGATGACGAAGCCGGCGTCTTTCGCCGCGGCGATGTCGGCAGCGCTGACGTTTGAGATTCCCTCGCAGTGGACGTTCTCCAGGGCGAAGCGGGTGTGGAAGGAGAGCGAGGCCAGGATCGCGGCCTTGGCGGCGGCGTCGTGGCCTTCGACGTCGGCCGTGGGATCGGCTTCCGCGTAGCCAAGGCGCTGGGCCTCGGCGAGGGCGTCCGCGAACTGGGCGCCGGTGGTGTCCATCTGGTCGAGGATGAAATTGGTGGTGCCGTTGACGATGCCCAGCACGCGGGTGATCCGGTCGCCCGAGAGGCTGTCGCGGATGGGGCGCAGGATCGGGATGGCTCCGGCGACGGCGGCCTCGTAGGACAGCTGGACGCCGGCTCGGTCCGCCTCTTCGTAGAGCGTGGGGCCATCCTGCGCCAGAAGTGCCTTGTTTCCGGTCACCACGCAGGCGCCGTTCTGCAGCGCGGAGAGGATCAGCGTGCGGGCGGGCTCGATGCCGCCCATCAACTCGATGACAAGGTCGGTGTCCTTGACCAGCGTTTCGGCGTCGGTGGTGAAAAGGTCCTGCGGCAGGTCCACGTCGCGGGGGGCGTTGACGTTGCGCACGGCGATGCCGCTGAGCTGCAGGCGGGCACCGGCGCGGGCAGCGAGGGCGTCCGCGTCCTCAATGAGGATCCGCGCAACCTGGGCTCCAACGTTGCCACAGCCCAGCAGGGCTACTTTCAGCGTTCGCATTTCCGTCATTCAGGCTCCCATGTCGCGGTTCAGCAGGTCTTCTTCGGTTTCCCCGCGGACAATCAGCCGGGAAGATCCGTCGCGCACCGCGACAACGCCCGGCCGGGCCAGATAGTTGTAGTTGCTCGAGAGGGCCCAGCAGTAGGCGCCGGTTCCCGGTACAGCAAGCAGATCACCGGCTGCCACGTCCTCGGGCAGATATACATCTCTAACAACTATGTCGCCGCTCTCGCAATGTTTGCCCACCACGCGGGACAGCTGCGGGGCGGCGCCGGACGTCCGCGAGGCCAGGACGGCCGAATAATCCGCGTCGTACAGCACCGGGCGGGCGTTGTCGCTCATGCCGCCGTCCACCGAAACATACCGGCGGGGATACGTAACGTTGTTGCCCGCGTCACCGTCGCCGGAGGTGCCGGGTACGTCCACGCGGACCGTCTTCAGCGTGCCCACTTCGTACAGCGTGAAGGTGGTGCTGCCCACGATGGCGCGTCCCGGTTCGATGGAGATGCGCGGCGCGTCGATGCCCAGCTCGGCGCAGGTGGAACGCACGACGGCGGCCATCGCGTTGGCGATCTCCGCGGCGGGGCGGGGGGTGTCCACCGGCGTGTAGGCGATCCCGTAGCCGCCGCCAAGGTCCAGTTCCGGCAGGGTGATGGAGTACTTTTCCTGCATGGCGGCCAGGAAGCGCAGCAGTTTCTCGGCGGCCAGCGCAAACCCGTCCGGCTCGAAGATCTGGGAGCCGATGTGGCAGTGCAGGCCCAGCAGCTCGATGCCAGGATGCGCTGATGCGGCTGCCACCGCTTCCTCGGCAGCGGAGATCCCGGCTTGATCGGTGGTATCGGCAGCCATCGAGAGGCCGAACTTCTGGTCCTCGTGGGCGGTGGCGATGAATTCGTGCGTGTGGGCATGCACGCCGGGGGTGAGCCGCAGCATGACCTTCGCCTGCTCCCCGCGCCCCTGCGCGATCGCGCCGACCCGCACGAGCTCATCAAGGCTGTCCACCACGATCCGCCCCAGGCCCATGTCAAGCGCCCGGTGGATCTCGCCGTCGGACTTGTTGTTGCCGTGCAGGGCGACGTCCGCGCCGGGAATTCCGGCCCGGTAGGCCACGGCGAGTTCGCCGCCCGAGGCCGTGTCCAGCCGCAGCCCTTCTTCCTCCACCCAGCGCACCACCGCGGTGCAGAGGAATGACTTGCCGGCGTAGTAGACATCCACTCCCCCGCAGATATCCGCGAAGGCGTCATTGAAGGCGTCGCTGAATGCCCTGGCGCGGGCACGGAAGTCGTTCTCGCTCATCACGAAAAGCGGGGTCCCGTATTGCCGCTGCAACTCGCTGACGGGGATGCCGCCGATGCTGAGTTCACCGTCCCCGTTGCGTGCTGCGTCGCCGGCCCACATCGGTTCGTGGAGGGCATTGAGGTCATCCGGAACGGTAAGCCATTCCGGGGCAAGCGGAGATCCCTGTGCTGCTGCGTGCGTCATGGGTCCTACATCCGTTCCGGCGCGGAAACGCCCAGGAGGTCAAGGCCGTTCGCCAGTACCTGGCTGGTGGCGTCATTCAGCCAGAGCCTGGTGCGGTTGAGGTCCGTGACGGGTTCTTCACCCATGGGCGCAATGCGGCAGGCGTCGTACCAGCGGTGGTAGGCCCCGGCGATGGCCTCGAGGTGGCGCGCCACCCGGTGCGGTTCGCGCAGTTCCGCGGCCTTGGCCACGATGGACGGGTAGCTGCCCAGGTAGGAGAGCAGCTCGTTTTCCGTGGCGTGGTCCAGGAGCGAGGCGTCGAAGCTGTCCTGGCCGTCCACCTGGCGTTCGACGCCGGCAGCCACCGCGTTGCGCGCGGCGCCGCGGGAACGGGCGTGGGCGTACTGGACGTAGAACACTGGGTTCTCGTTGCTGTGCTTCTTCAGCAGCTCCGGATCGAGCGTCAACGGCGAGTCGGCGGGGAACCGGGCCAGGGAGTAGCGGACGGCATCCTTGCCCAGCCACTCAATCAGGTCCTTGAGCTCGATGATGTTGCCCGCGCGCTTGGACAGCTTGGCTCCATTTACCGAAACCAGCTGGCCAATCAGCACCTCGATGTTGACTTCTGGATCATCCCCGGCCGCGGCCGAAATGGCCTTGAGCCGGTTGATGTAGCCGTGGTGGTCGGCGCCCAGGAGGTAGATCTTTTCCGTGAAGCCGCGGTCCTTCTTGGACAGGTAGTAGGCGGCGTCCGCGGCGAAGTAGGTGGGCTCGCCGTTGGCGCGGATCATCACGCGGTCCTTGTCGTCGCCAAAGTCCGTGGTCCGCAGCCAGACCGCACCGCCGTCGTCGAACACGTGGCCCTGCTCGCGAAGGCGCGCCACGGCGCTCTCGATCGCGCCGGCGTCGTGCAGTTCCTGCTCGGAGAAGAAGACGTCGAACTCGACGCCGAACTCTGCCAGGGTGGCCTTGATGTCCTTCATCTGGGCTTCATAGGCCGCGGCCCGGATGACGGGCAGGGCCGCAACTTCGGTGAGCTCGCGGATGTCGGGGTGGGCGGTGAGCACTTCGTGGCCAAGGTCCGCGATGTACTGCCCGGGGTAGCCGCCGTCGGGCACGGGAAGGCCGTGCAGCCGGTTGTAGACGGAGGTGGCGAAGGTGTTCATCTGCGAGCCGGCGTCGTTGATGTAGTACTCCGCAGTGACGTCGGCGCCGGAGGCGCGCAACACCCGGGCAATCGAGTCACCCAGGGCTGCCCAGCGGGTGTGTCCGATGTGCAGCGGCCCGGTGGGATTGGCGGACACGAACTCCATGTTGACCGTGCGGCCGGCGAGCGCCGTATTGGTGCCGTAGCTCCGGCCGGCCTCAACGATGACCTTGGCCAGGGCACCGGCTGCCGCGGCGTCAACGGTGATGTTCAGGAAACCCGGGCCGGCGATGTCCACGGCGGAAACACCATTGATGGACTTCAGCCGGGCACTGAGGATGGCAGCGAATTCACGCGGGTTGGTCCCTGCCGGCTTGGCGAGCTGGAGGGCGATGTTGGTGGCCCAGTCGCCGTGGTCCCTGTTCTTGGGTCGCTCCACGCGCACCTCAGCAGGAATTGCTGATTCCGCAAGGGCGATTTCGCCGGCGGCGACGGCGTCCTTGAGGCAGGCGGATATGGCGAGGGAAAGTTCTTCGGGAGTCACCCCCCTAGCCTACCGGGGGCCAGTGACAGCAAAGAATTTAACGCCGGCCGAAGCCCCGGGGTGAACCTTTCGGGCAGATCCGGCGTTATGCAGAGCGTAGCCACTGCCGCACGGCATGACCTCAGAGTGAAACGAGAGCCTTCATGAGACCCTCCACCCGCAAAAGCCCGTCCATATCCGCAGGCTCCCCGGCAGCGGGCGGCGCCCTCCGCCGGACCCTCTACGCCGGAATCGCCGGCTTGTCACTGGCCGGAACCGTGGCGGGCTGTGCACCCTCGGCGGCCGAGGCCCCGCCGGCCACCAACGGCGCCCCCGGAAACTCCTCCGCCGCGCCGTCGGGCGGCTCCACCGCCCTGGCCGGCAGCGGTGGCAGCTACAAGGACGGCACCTACAGCGCGGACGGCAACTACGTTTCCCCCAACGGCACGGAGACGGTCGGCGTGCAGTTGACCCTCGCCGCGGGAAGAGTCACCGATGTGCAGATCACCCAGCACCCGTCCAACCCGAATACCCGCAAGTTCCAGGGTGAGTTCGCCGGCGGCATCGCGGCGCAGGTGGTGGGCAAGAACCTCGACGAGCTCAACGTTTCCAAGGTTGCCGGCTCCTCCCTGACCAGCGGAGGCTTCAACCAGGCCGTGGGCAAGATCAAGTCGGAGGCGCAGTAGGCGGTGTCCGGCACGGACTGGGAGGGCTTTGCGTTCCAGGGGATCGGCACCGACTGGGAGATCTCCACACCCCTGCCCTTGACGGCGGCGTTGCGGGAGAGCCTCCTGGACCACATTGAAAGGTTCGACGCCGCGTGGTCCCGGTTCAGGGCCGACTCGCTGGTGGCGGCGATGGCCCGCGCACCGGGACGCTACCGGTTTCCCGACGAGGCCGCAGCGCTCGGCCCGCTGTATTCCACCTTGTACGGTTTGACCGACGGCGCCATGACGCCGCTGATCGGCAGCAGCCTGGAACGGCTGGGGTACGATCCCGCCTACTCGCTCCGGCCGGCAGGTCCGCCACTCCCGGCGCCCCCTTGGGAGTCGGTCCTCAGCTGGTCCGGGACCAGCCTGACGGCCAGTGAGCCGGTGGTGCTGGACATCGGCGCCGCCGGCAAGGGTTTGTTGGTGGACCTGCTGGCCGCCGAACTGGAGGGCGCCGGCACCGGATCCTTCATCATTGATGCCAGCGGCGACCTGCTGGTCCGCGGCCCGGACCCCGTCAGTGTTGCCCTCGAACACCCCTACAACCCGGCACAGGCCATCGGCGTCGTGGAGCTGGACGGGCGGGCCCTGTGTGCTTCCGCGGCCAACCGGCGGGCTTGGGGCGACGGACTGCACCACGTCCTGGACGGAACCACCGGGCAGCCGGTGCGGACCGCCGTCGCCGCCTGGGCGCTGGCGGAAACAGCCATGGTCGCCGATGCCCTCGCCACCGCCCTCTTCTTCGTTCCGGGCGCCCTGCTCGCGGACACGTTCGATTTTTCCTGGCTGACAGTCTTTTCCGACGGCAGTGCGACCTACTCAGCCGAATTCGAAGGGAAGCTGTTCTCATGAGTTCCGTGGACACACCCCAAACCGGCCCGGTTCCCTCCCTCAGCGGACGAATAGGGTCAGCCGTGGGCAGGTTCACCATGTACCGGCTTATCCTCCTGGTCCTGGCCGCCCTTGCCGCCTACAGCCTGCTCCTTGACGTGCTGGGCTGGCTGACGTTCGGCATCCCCGAAATGCTGGGACACCTGGCACTGTGCCTGGGACTGACCTGGGCCACCAACCGGGCGCTTGCGGCGCTCTTCCGGGTTAATCCCCACACCGAGTCCTCCCTGATCACAGGACTGCTGCTCTACTTCCTGTTCTGGCCCTCCCTGCAGCCGATGGACCTGGCGGGGGTGGCGCTGGCGTGCGTCCTGGCGTCGGCGTCGAAATACGCATTGGCGTGGCGCGGACGGCACATCTTCAATCCTGCCGCGGCCGGCGCCTTCGCCACCGGCCTGACCGGGCTGAACGTCGCCACCTGGTGGGCGGCCACTCCGGCCATGCTCTGGCTGCTGGTGCCGGGCGTGCTGCTGGTCCTGCACCGCACGCGCAAGCTGTTGATGGCAGCCGTGTTCACAATAGTCGCAACCGCCATCATCAACGTTGAGCTGCTTCGCTCCGGCATGACCGCCGGGATGGGCCTCTGGCAGGCCCTCGCGCAGCGTCCGGTGCTCTTCTTCGTGGGTTTCATGCTGACCGAGCCCCTCACACTGCCGCCGCGGCGACGCCAGCAGCTGGTCCTTGCCGGCGTGGTGGGAGTGCTCTTCGCGCTCCCGTGGAACCTGGGTCCTGTGGCGAACTCCCCCGAGGCGGCGCTGCTTGCGGGCAACCTGCTGGCCTTCCTGTCCGGCCAGCGCGGGGCCGTGAAGCTCCGGTTTGCTGGAAACCGCCCGCTGACGCCCACCACTGCCGAGTTCTCTTTCGAGGCCGCCAGGCCGGTGCGTTTCCTCCCCGGACAATACATGGAGCTGGACCTCCCGCACGCCAGGCCGGATGGGAAAGGCCGGCGCCGCGTGTTCAGCCTGACCGGTTCCCCTGGCGGGCGCCTGGTGTCCTTTGGCGTCCGCACGGCCGGTCCGGTGTCTGCGGCAAAGGAGGCGCTCCTGGCACTGCGGCCCGGCGACCCTGTGACGGCCACGGCGGTGGGCGGCGACTTTGTCCTGCCGCGGGATCCCCGCCGGCCGGTACTGCTCATCGCCGCAGGCATCGGCATCACGCCATTCGTGTCCCAACTGTCCTCCGGCGCCTTGCGGGAGCGGGATGCCATCCTCCTGCTCCTGGCCAGGAGCGCTGACGAAGTGCCCTACACAGACGAACTCCGGTCATCCGGCCTCCCGGTGATGGTGATGCTGGCAGACGGCTCCCGGCCGCCGTCGGGCCTGGCCTCAGCTTCACCCGGGGCGCGCGGCGAGCCCGGCGCTCCCGGCCGGCTGGATGGAAAGGCGCTTGCAGCGCTTGTCCCGGACATTGCCCGCCGGGAGGTCTACGTCTCCGGCTCCCCGGCAAGCGTCGCATCCCTGCGCCGGGCAGCGCGGCGCGCAGGTGCGCGCAGGGTCAGAACCGACTCTTTCGCCGGCTACTGAGGCCTGGCCGGCAGCCGCCGCGGACAAGACCCTGCGCCTGTTTTCCCTTGCGGGCCACCTTCCTGCTAAGCTCTAGGACGTCCCGCCGGGAACGGCAGGAATCCGGAAAATTGCCCTCGTAGCTCAGGGGATAGAGCGTCTGCCTCCGGAGCAGAAGGCCGTAGGTTCGAATCCTACCGAGGGCACATGGAAACCCCCGCCGCTTCTTGAAGCGGCGGGGGTTTTTCGTTCCCCGGGGTCCCCCCGCCCTGCGCCGATCACCCCCGGAACAGGGTCAGAAATTCAGTGCCGGCTCATCAAGGGTTGCCAGGGTCAGCACGGCTTCTTCAACCGTTGCGTGGTCCTCCAGCTCCCGCTCGATCCTGCGCAGGGCCACTGCCACCTCATGCTCCGGATGGTCCCCCTCCAGGTCCACGGCCGCCACGAGGTACAGCTTGCGCGGACCAACGAATTCCAGGTGCAGGTAGGTGAGCCGGGCGATGTCGCGGTGCTCCAGCACCCGCCGCGCCATGGAACGCTCAATATCGGGCGTGACGCCCTGGCCCACCAGGAAGCGCCGGTTCCGGTCGATCAGGACCACGGCGACGACGGCGAGCAACACGCCCACGGCGATCGAACCAATGGCGTCGGGCAGCGGCGACCCGGTGACCTGGTGCAGGAACACGCCCACGAACGCTATGACAAGGCCGATCAGCGCCGCGGCATCCTCGGCAAAGACGGCGCGCAGCGTGGGATCAGAGCTGATGAGGACCTGTTCGAGGGTGTGCCGTTCCAGTTCGTGCGCCGCTTTCCGGGTTTGGCGGAACGCCTGGACGAAGGAGATCCCTTCGAAGACGAAAGCCACCGCCAGGACGATGTAGGCCACCATGAAGTCGGCGGCCGGCTCAGGGGAAACTATTTCCTGGATGCCGTGCATGATGGACACCACCGCACCTGCCGTAAAGAGGCCGAACGCGGCGAACATCGACCAGACGTAGGCTTCGCGGCCGTATCCCATGGGATGCCCCTTGTCCCGGGGCCGGGCTGACCGCCGTTCCGCGAAAAACAGGAACACCTGGTTGCCCGTGTCCGCCCAGGAGTGCGCCGCCTCCGCCGCCATCGAAGCCGAGCCGGAGAGGACGGCCGCCACCGACTTTGCCGCCGCCACCAGCACATTCGCCACGAAGGCGATGATGACCGTCAGCAGGGTGGAACTGGACTTGGTTCGCTTTTCGGATTCAGCCATGCGCCTACCGTACCCAGCGCTGGCTGCTGCAGCCCGTTGCAGGCTGCCGAATTCCTGGCGGTGGCGTCCCTCCCAATGTCGGAGCCTGCTCGTAGGCTGGGTCCACCTAGATGAGGGGGTACGCCATGCACGTTCCGTTCTGTTCAATCGTTCCGCCGTACATGTTGCGGCGGCTGGCGCAGCAGGATGCGCCGGAGTTCTCTTCCGCGGCCAGCGCCGCCAGGAAAGCACTGGTCCACGTCGATTCGTTCCAGGCGGCCCGTTCACAGGCTGTTCCGGCCCTTCCGCCCGGACTGCGGCAGGACAAGGCGGGGCCGGTCAAGCGGGCCATCTACGATGCCGGCGGCGAGGAAACCCTCCCAGGCAATCCTGTCCGCAAGGAAGGCGGAGCCGCCACGGGAGATGCCGCAACTGACGAAGCCTATGACGGGCTCGGATCCACTCACCGGCTCTATGCCGACGCCTTCGGGCGGGATTCGGTGGACGGCCGCGGACTGAAGCTGGACGCCACGGTGCACTTTGGCAAGCTGTACGACAATGCCTTTTGGAACGGCAGCCAGATGGTCTTTGGCGACGGCGACGGAGATGTCTTCGAACGGTTCACCAAGTCCCTGAGCGTCATAGGGCACGAACTGGCCCACGGCGTCACCCAGTACTCGGCCGGGCTTGCCTACCGGAACCAGGCCGGCGCCCTGAACGAATCCATGTCCGACGTCTTTGGCGCGCTCGTTGAGCAGCACGTGGAGAACCAAACGGCAGCGCAGGCCAGCTGGCTGATCGGGGAAGGGCTCTTCACGCCGAAGGTCCAGGGACAGGCGCTGCGGTCCATGAAAGCGCCGGGGACCGCATACGACGACGACGTCCTGGGCAAGGACCCGCAGCCTGACTCCATGGACTCCTACGTCCGGACCAGCGCAGACAACGGCGGCGTCCACATCAACTCAGGCATCCCCAACCGCGCCTTCTACCTGGTGGCGGACGCGCTGGGCGGCTACGCGTGGGAGGCCCCGGGCCGCATCTGGTACGAGACCCTGACCAACGGTTCCCTGCCACCGTCGGCAACCTTCAGCGTTTTCGCCCGTGCCACGGTGAGTGCCGCCACGGACCTGTTCGGTTCCGGGTCCACGGAGCATGACGCCGTAGGGGCGGCGTGGGAAACTGTAAAGGTCAAACTTTAACCGTTGCCCCGGCGCCCCCTCCATCGGCTCCGGGTCCGGATGGAAGCCCAGGGGCCAGGCCATGAAGATCAAGGTGGAACGCACGGGCGGAATCGCGGCGATCACGCGGGTATGGACGGTGGACGCCCGGACGGACAGCGACCTCAGCCAGTGGCAGCCCCTCGTCGAGGCTTGCCCGTGGGATGCGGTTCCCAGCACCCCACGGGCAGCAGCGGCGGCCTTCGCGCCGCCCCAGCCGGACCGCTTCATCTACTCCATCACCGCAGGGCAGCGCCGGGCTGCCCTCCCCGAACAAGCCCTCACCGGACCCTGGCGCATCCTGGTTGACACCGCGCGGGCCGCCGCGGAGGAAGCCGGCGGACCGCTTCCCGGTGCTGGCAGCGGCCCTGCCTGAAGGCGGCCGGCGGCCCGGAGCCGAAGGAGGCGGTTCCCCACGGCAGTAGACTGTCTGCAGCCATGACTTTTCATATCTCCTATCCCGCTGAGCTGCCGGTTTCCGAGCGCCGCGAGGACCTGATGGCCGCCATCGCCGCCAACCAGGTGACCATCATCGCCGGCGAAACCGGCTCCGGAAAGACCACCCAGATCCCCAAGATGTGCCTGGAGCTGGGGCTGGGCGAGCATGGCCTTATTGGCCACACCCAGCCGCGCCGGCTGGCAGCGCGGACGGTAGCGGAGCGCATCGCGGAGGAGCTCGGCGTCGAGATCGGCCAGGAAGTAGGCTTCCAGGTCCGTTTCACGGGCGAGGTCAGCAAGGCGACCAAGGTCAAACTCATGACCGACGGCATCCTGCTCGCCGAGATCCAGCGGGACAAGCTGCTGCGGAAATACAGCACCATCATCATTGACGAGGCCCACGAACGCAGCCTCAACATCGACTTCATCCTGGGCTACCTCAAGCGGGTCCTCCCCCAGCGGCCCGACCTGAAGGTCATCATCACCTCGGCCACCATCGATCCCGAACGGTTCGCCAAACACTTCGGCACCCCGGAAGACCCGGCCCCCATTGTTGAGGTGTCCGGCCGGACCTACCCGGTGGAAATCCGCTACCGCCCCCTCTCGCAGCCGAAAGAGGACGAAGAAGACGCCTCGGACGATGAACTTGAAGAGGACCGGGATCCGCTGGACGCCGTCTGCGATGCCGTGGACGAGCTTGCCGCCGAAGCCCCGGGTGACATCCTGGTGTTCTTCTCGGGCGAGCGCGAAATCCGGGACGCCGCAGAAGCATTGCAGGCCCGCATCCAGTCCAACCGCAGGCTGGCAAACACCGAGATCCTTCCGCTCTTTGCGCGCTTGAGCCTGCAGGAGCAGCACAAGGTGTTCCATCCCGGCAGCAAGCGCCGGATCGTGCTGGCCACCAACGTGGCGGAGACGTCCCTGACGGTTCCCGGCATCAAGTACGTCATCGATACCGGCACCGCCCGCATTTCCCGGTATTCGCACCGCACCAAGGTCCAGCGCCTGCCCATCGAGCGCGTCTCGCAGGCATCGGCCAACCAGCGTTCGGGCCGCTGCGGCCGTGTTTCCGACGGCATCGCCATCCGCCTCTACTCCGAGGAAGACTTCGAATCACGGCCCCGGTTCACCGACCCTGAGATCCTGCGGACCAACCTCGCAGCCGTCATCCTCCAGATGACGGCCATGGGCGTGGCCAGGGGTCCCAAGGACGTCGAGGACTTTCCCTTCGTCGAACCGCCGGAAACCCGCGCCATCAACGACGGCGTCAACCTCCTTCGCGAGCTTGGCGCCCTGGCACCCCCTCGAGCCCACGGCACCGGCACCAAGCCTGAATCAGCCGCCGGCCGGGGCGGAACCACGGGCGGCGGCCTGACCGCCGTCGGGCAGAAACTTGCCCAGCTCCCCGTGGATCCCCGCCTGGGCCGCATGATCGTGGAAGCGGGAAAGAGGGGCTGTGTCCGCGAAGTCATGGTGCTGGCGGCCGCGCTCACCATCCAGGACCCGCGCGAACGGCCAACCGACAAGCAACAGCTGGCTGCGGAAAAGCACAACCGCTTCCGGGACGAAAACTCGGACTTCACCGGCTACCTCAATCTCTGGAACTACCTGCAGGAGAAGCAGCAGGAGCTGTCGTCATCGGCTTTCCGCCGGTTGTGCCGGGCCGAGTTCATCAACTACCTGCGCGCGCGGGAATGGCAGGACCTCTTCACCCAGCTGCGGCAGCTGGCCCGTCCGCTGGGGATCACGCTGGACAACAAGCGCCTGGCGGATCCCGTGGGCAACCACGACGGCATCCATATCAGCCTGCTCTCCGGACTCCTGAGCCACATCGGCATCCTGGACGAGCGCAAGCGCGAATATGCCGGCGCCCGCGGCAGCCGCTTCGCGATCTTCCCCGGATCGGCGCTGTTCAGGAAGTCCCCCACGTTTGTCATGGCAGCCGAGCTGGTGGAGACCAGCCGGCTTTGGGCCAGGGTGGCCGCCAAATTCGATCCGGTATGGGCCGAACAGGTAGCCCCGGACCTGGTGAAGCGCAGCTACAGCGAACCACACTGGTCCACCAAACAGGGCGCAGTCATGGCCTATGAAAAGGTCACCCTCTATGGCGTTCCGATCATCGCCCAGCGGCGGATCAATTACGGCCGGGTGGATCCGGTGGTTGCCCGTGAATTGTTCATCAGGCACGCCCTGGTGGAAGGGGATTGGCGCACCCACCACAAGTTTTTCCACCGCAACCGGGCGCTCCTGCACGAGGTGGAGGAACTTGAGGCCCGCATGCGCCGGCGGGACCTGCTGGTGGATGATGAGACGCTGTTCGAGTTCTACGACGCCAGGATCGGCCCCGATGTTGTCTCCGAACGGCACTTCGACAAGTGGTGGAAGGACGCCCGGCGGGAGGACCCGGACCTCCTGGATTACGACAAGTCGCTGCTGCTCAGTGACGACGCCGAGGACCTGGACGAGTCCGCCTACCCCAAGACGTGGCTGCACAAGGGCTTCGAGCTTCCACTGACATACGAATTCCACCCGGTGGCACCTGGGTCCGCGCCCGACCCTTCCGACGGCGTGACGGCCGAGGTGCCCGTCCTGTTCCTGAACCAGCTCGACGACGTCCCCTTCCGCTGGCTCATCCCGGGCCAGCGGGTGGAGCTGGTAACCGCCCTGATCAAGTCGCTGCCCAAGCAGGTCCGCAAGAACTTCGTCCCGGCGCCCGATGTTGCCCGGCAGGCCGTTGCCGCGCTCGAGTCCGATTTCGATCCCGCCACGGACGAACTGGAACCTTCGCTGGAACTGGCGTTGCGGCGGATCCGCGGAGCGGTCATCCCACCCGGCTCATGGAACTGGGACGCCGTTCCCCCGCACCTGCGCGTCAGTTTCAAGGTGGTGGACAGCAAGGGCAAGGTCTTGGGCGAAGGCAAGGACCTCGTCGGCCTCCAGGAGCAGCTGGCGCCCGCCACCCGCCGTGCCATCGCCGAGTCACTTGGTGCCACCCCCGCCTCCACCGTGCGGGGCGGCGGCAGCACTGCGCAGCGCCGCAACGGCAAGGCGTCCGACGCCGGGTCGCCGGCCGGTCAGCAGGGCACCGGAATGCCGGGCGGCGCGGGTTTCGTCGAGCAGGACGGCCTGACCGAATGGACCGTCGGCACCATTGAGCGCCAGGTGAGCAGCATGGTCAAGGGCCACACGGTCACCGGATATCCGGCGCTGGTGGACCAGGGAACGTCGGTGTCCCTGCGCGTGTTCCAGACGGCCGGGGAACAGCTCGACGCCATGCGCGGCGGTGTGATCAGGTTGCTGGCCCTGCGCGTTCCGGCACCGGACCGCTATGTCCTGGAGCACCTGAGCAATACCGAGAAACTCACTTTCAGCCAGAACCCGCACGGCTCGGTGGCAGCCCTGATCGCCGACTGCGCACTGGCGGCCATCGACAAGCTCACCCCTGCTGAACTCCCCTGGGACCGCAAGGCCTTCGATGCGCTGTATGAGGTGGTGCGCGCGGAACTGATCGACACGGTCTTCTCCGTCACCGCCGTCGTCGAGCGCATCCTGGCCAGCACCCGGCGGATCGAAAAGCAGCTCAAGGGCACCACGAGCCTCGCCCTGATCAGCGCGCTCAACGACATCAGGAGCCAGCTGGAGCAGCTCGTCTATCCAGGTTTTGTGGCACGCACGGGCTACGCCCAGCTCAGCCAGCTGCCGCGGTATCTTGCAGCGATCGAGAAGCGGCTGGAGCGCCTGCCCGGGAACGTCCAGCGCGATGCCCTGAACATGGCGGTGGTGCAGCGGCTCGAGGACGACTATGACGATGCCGTGTCCGCGCTGCTGCCCGGACGACGTGCCGGACAGGAGTTAACCCAGGTGCGCTGGATGCTTGAGGAGCTCCGGGTCAGCCTCTTCGCCGTCGAGCTGGGAACTGCCTACTCCGTGTCCGAGAAGCGGATCCGGACCGTGCTCAACAAGGCCTTGGCCCCAGCCTGAGCGGCGCCCCGTGTGCCCTGCTGGGTGCCCGGCCTGCAAGGGCCGGGCACCCAGCAGAAAGCCGCCGTCAGGCCGCCGGAACGGATTCGCCGTAACCGGCCGCCCGGAGCCCTTCGCGCAGCTTCTCGGCGTTGGCGTCCAGCACGGCGGGATCCGGGTTCTGGTCCGCTGAGCCGAAGTCGAAGTCGGCCATGCTCTGCGACGGCCACACGTGTACATGCAGGTGGTTGACTTCGTAGCCCGCCACGATCAGACCGGCACGCCTGGCGCCGAAGGTATCCACCTGGACCGCACCGATCCGCCGCGCCACTTCCATGACCCGGGCCAGGGTCTCCGGCGACGCGTCGGTCCAGCGGTCCACTTCTTCGGTGGGGACCACCAGGGTGTGGCCGTCGGCAAGCGGGCCGGTGGTGAGGAACGCCGCAACGTCGTCCTCGCGCCAGACGAACCGGCCGGGAATTTCGCCCTTCAGGATCTTCGTGAACAGCGTGCTCATGCGTCTGCCTCCTCGGCTGCTGCCTGCAGCGTGCTGGTGTCCAGCACGAACCGGTACTTGACGTCCCCAGCGACCATCCGGTCGTAGGCTTCATTCAGCTGGCCGGCGGCCACCACCTCGATGTCGGCAACCACGCGGTGCTCCGCGCAGAAGTCGAGCATTTCCTGGGTTTCGGCGATCCCGCCAATCAGTGATCCCGCGTAGGCGATGCGGCGCCGGATCAGTGCACCCGGATTGACCGGCGGCATGGCGTCGGAGGGCAGCCCCAGCTGGAAGAGTGCTCCGTCCACGCGCAAGGTGCGGAAGAAGGGGTTCAGGTCGTGAGGTGCCGCGACGGTGTCGATAATGAGATCGATGGTGCGGTTCGCGGCGGCCATGGCTGCCTCGTCCCGGGACAGGACAACATCGTCCGCCCCAAGTTCCAGGGCGGCCGCAACCTTCGATTCGGAGGTGGTGAACACCACCACTTTTGCCCCCATGGCCTTTGCCAGCTTGACGGCCATGTGGCCGAGCCCACCCAGCCCCACGACGCCCACGACGTCGCCTTCTTCGACGTCGAAATGCCGCAGCGGCGAGAAAGTGGTGACACCGGCGCACAGCAGCGGCGCGACGGCGGCAGGGTCCAGCGAGTCCGGGACACGAAGGACGTAGCGGCGGTCCACGACGATGGACGACGAATAGCCGCCCTGGGTGATGGCGTCGCCGTTGCGCCGGTCCTTTGCGCCGTAGGTGCCGGTCATGCCGTTTTCGCAGTACTGCTCAAGGCCGTCCAGGCAGCTCTCACATTCCCGGCAGGAGTCCACCATGCACCCAACGCCGACGCGGTCGCCCACGGCGAAGTCGGTGACGTTCGAACCGGTCCTGCTGACCGTTCCCACGATTTCGTGGCCGGGGACCAACGGGTAAGTCTGGCCGCCCCACTCTCCACGGGTGGCGTGGACGTCCGAATGGCAGAGCCCGCAGAACTCGATGGCGATCTCCACGTCGTCCGGCTTGGGGGCGCGCCGGGCGACTGTCAGCGGCACCAACCCGCTGTCGCCGGACACGGCGCCGTAGGCGGCAGCGCGAATGCCGGCTTCGGAGCCTGCGGGTGCGGGTGGGATGGGATTGGCTAGGGGCGGTGGTACCGGACGTCCTGGTGTCATAGTGCGACGCTACCCCCGGCTCCACCGGAGTTTCCACCCGGGCCCGGGCCGGTTCCCGGTTCCGGGCCCGTGGCCACCGGCAGCTCCGGGCGGTTTGACCACTCCGAGAAGGAGCCCGGGTAGAGGGCAGCGGAGAACCCGGCCAGTTCCAGCGCGGCCACCTCGTGCGCGGCCGTGACGCCGGAGCCGCAGTAGACAGCTGCCGGCCGGCTGTCCTGGACCCCCAGCGATTCGAACCTCCTCCGCAGCTCCGCCGCCGGCAGGAACCGCCCGGAACCATCCACGTTCGCAGCGGTCGGAGCGCTGACGGCTCCGGGGATGTGGCCGGCACGGGGGTCGACGGGTTCCACCTCGCCCCGGTACCGCTCCCCCGCCCTTGCGTCGAGCAACAGGCCGCCCTGCGGCCAGGTGGCGGCAGCACCGCCGTCGATTACGGGCATCTGCCCGCTGCCCAACTCCACGTCGCCGGGGACAGGATGGACCGGTCCCGCCTCAAGCGGCAAGCCTGCGGCACGCCAGGCGCCCAGGCCGCCGTCGAGCAGGTACACCTCCGCCAGCCCGGCGTCGCGCAGCATCCACCACACCCTTGCCGCCGCCATGTTGGCGCTGTCATCGTAGGCAACCACGACGTCACTATTCCGCAGGCCCCACCGGCGGGCCGACTCCTGGAAGCGCGCGCGGGACGGCAGCGGGTGGCGCCCCCGGTCCGGAACGGCCGGATCCGCAAGCTCCGTGGCCAGGTCAACGAACACGGCGCCCGGCAGGTGCCCGGCAAGATAGTGGTCGTGGCCATGCGGGTCGCCCAGCGCCCAGCGCACGTCCAGCAGCACCGTCCGGCGCCCGGCGGCGAGCCTGGCTTCAAGGCCGGGGACGTCAATCAGCGGATTCATGGAGCTCCTTCTGCAGGATCCGGGCCACCTGCCGGCGCAGGCAACGGTCCAACTCTAAACGGGCAAATCCGGCTGCGCGGGTAGGCTGGTGCGGTGAAGATCGAGGGCGGCACCGGCACGGGCAGCGGCGGAACAGACCGGGACTGGGCGGACCGGGCCATCCGCACCATCATGGCGGAGAACAACCGTTCCGCGGACACCCATCTCTACTCGGTGGCGCTGCCGGAGCATTGGGGCATCCAGCTGTACCTCAAGGACGAGTCCACGCACCGGTCCGGCAGCCTCAAGCACCGGCTGGCCAGGTCGCTGTTCCTGTTCGGCCTGGTCAACGGCTGGATCAGGGCGGACACCACCATCGTGGAAGCCTCCAGCGGAAGCACCGCCGTTTCGGAGGCGTACTTCGCCCAGCTGCTGGGCCTCCCGTTCATCGCCGTCATGGCGCGCACCACCAGCCCGGAGAAGATCGCCCTGATCGAACAGTTCGGCGGCTCGTGTTTGCTGGTGGAAAACGCCTCTGACGTGTACTCGGCGGCCGAAGACGTGGCAGCCACTTGCAACGGGCATTACATGGACCAGTTCACCTACGCCGAGCGGGCGACCGACTGGCGCGGCAACAACAATATCGCCGAATCGATTTTCGGCCAGCTGGACCTGGAGCCGCACCCGGTGCCTGAATGGATCGTGGTAGGCGCCGGCACCGGTGGAACGAGCGCCACAATCGGCAGGTACCTGCGCTACCACAGCCATCCCACCAGGCTGCTGGTGGTCGACCCGGAAAACTCCGCTTTCTACCCCGGCTGGCTGGGGGAATCAGCCGGAAAGCCCACTGGCCTGCCGTCCCGGATCGAAGGCATCGGCCGGGCGCGGATGGAGCCAAGTTTCATTCCCACCGTCATCGACAGGATGGTCCAGGTGCCGGACGCGGCGTCGGTGGCCGCGATGCGGCACCTGCGGTCCTATGCCGGACTGCACGCCGGGCCGTCTACCGGCACCAACCTCTGGGGTGTGTGGCAGACAATTTCCGGCATGCTCTCGGAGGGCCGCCGGGGAAGCATCGTGTCGTTGATGTGCGACGGCGGCGAACGCTACGCGGGCAACTACTGGAACCAGGACTGGCTGGCTTCCCAGGGGCTGGATCCGGCGCCGCATGAAGCAGTAATCAGCCGCTTCCTGGACACCGGGGACTGGACCGGCTAGACCTCCACGGACTCGCCTGGTGCAAGGTGCCGGTACTCCGTGCCGTACTTGGCCCCGATCCGCTTGACATGCCCCTCAACGATGCCCAAACCGGTGTCGTTGAGCAGCCCGTCATGGATCTGGAACGCCCGCGGCGCACGCACGCCGATCACAAAGTCCACTACCTCGGCGGCCTTGCTCCAGGGCGCGTGCAGCGGCACCAGGAGTGTCTGGACCTGGATTCCGTCCGGGATGACGAAGGAATCCCCTGGGTGGTAGAGATTCTGGTCCACCAGGAAACCGATATTGGCCACCATGGGAATTTGCGGGTGGATCAGGGCATGCTGGCCGCCGAAGCTGCGGATCTCGAAGCCCGCCGCCTGGAAGGACTGGCCGGGTTCCACGGTGTAAATGCGGTCCGCGGCGCCTGGAGCATCCTCGCGCAGTTGCTGTGCCACGCCCGCGGGAGCGTGGAGCTCGAGGTCCGGGTTGCCGTGCAGGGCTTCCACCACGGCCTTGGTGTCCAGATGGTCGGCGTGTTCGTGGGTTACCAGGACAGCCTGCGCTCCGGGCAGCGCCTCTGCGGTTTCGGAAAAGGTGCCTGGATCGAGGACCAGGACCCCGCCCTCCTTCTCGAGCCGGACACAGGCGTGGGTGTATTTGGTCAGCTTCATGGACGCCAGCCTAGGGTTCGTACCGGAACGCTGTCCATGAAGTTCAGGCTGGTAATCTTGATGTTTGCCCCCAAGGAAGCGAGTTCGTCCATGCCGATCGGCGTCAAGGCTGATTCCGCCGCCCCGTCCCCGGCGGGAGGCGGCAAGGAACAGCGGGTTACCAAGCAGCGCAAAGCCGTCAGTGCTGCCCTGGACCGCCTGGATGACTTTGTCAGCACGCAGGAGCTCTACCGGATCCTGCAGAACCAGGGCGTGTCGGTTTCACTCGCTACTGCGTACCGGATCCTGCAGTCCCTCGCTGATGAGGGCCTCGTTGACGTGCTGCGCAACGGCGACGGCGAGGCCGTGTACCGTCGCTGTGCGGTGACCGCACACCACCACCACCTGCTCTGCAGGAACTGTGGAAAAGCTGTTGAAGTCGAAGCCCCGGCCGTAGAGACCTGGGCTGTTCGCACAGCTGCCGAGCACGGATTCACCGAAGTGGACCACACCGTGGAAATTTTCGGGCTGTGCCCGGACTGCACCGTCCTTAAGGCTGCCGGGAAGCTGTAAGCACACGCCCGTTGAGGCCACGGGCCTCGCGCACGGACCCGATGGCACGGCACACCACATAAATCAGGAACGACAACGTGGTGACATAGGGGCTGATGGGAATCCGGCCGCCCAGGGCCAGCAGGATTCCACCCACCGTGGCGGACACTGCGAAGACCACGCTGAGGACCACCGCCACCGCCGGCGAGGAGGTGACCCGGAGCGCGGCGGCCGCGGGGGTGATGAGCAGGGCGAGCACCAGCAGGGCGCCAACCACCTGGATGGACAGGGCCACACTGACGCCCAGGATGATCATGAACACGATCGCCAGGCTGCGGACGGGCACTCCACGGGCCTCGGCGAGTTCGGGATCCACGCTGGCGAAGTTCAGCGGGCGCCAGATGGCCACCAGCACGAGCATGACGACGACGGCCGTCACGGCGAGTGCCTGCAGCTGGACGGTGTCCACGGAGACGATTTGGCCGGTCAGCAGGCCGAACTTGTTCGCGGCACGGCCCTGGTACAGGGACAGGAACAGGATTCCCAGGCCCAGCCCGAACGGCATGATGACCCCGATGATCGAGTTCTTGTCCCGTGCACGGACCCCCATCAGCCCCAGCAGGAGCGCCGCCGCCACCGACCCCACCAGCGAGCCAAAGACCACGTCCGCCCCGACCAGCAGGGCGAAGGCGGCTCCGGCGAAGGAGAGCTCGGAAATGCCGTGGACGGCGAAGGCAAGATCACGCTTCATGACGAAAGTGCCTACCAGTCCACCAAGGAGCCCCAGGATGGCCCCCGCCCAGATGGAGTTCTGGACCAGGACCAGCAGTTCGCCGTAGTTGTCGAAATTGAAGATGGCCCCCAGGATGCTGTCCGCGTCCATTACGCCACCTCCCCTGCCATCGTGTCCGCCTCCGCGTGGTGGTGATGGGTGGTGGCGTCGGGGAGGCCGACCACCACGATCCGGCCATTGGCGCGGATCACCTCCACATGGCTGCCGTAGAGATCCGACAGGACTTCGGTGGTCATGACCTCGTCTGGCGCCCCGACGCGGAACCGTCCCCCGGCCAAGTAGAGGACCCGGTCCACATATTCGATGATCGGATTGATTTCGTGGGTAACGAAAACGACGGCGCTGTTGTGTTCCCGGCTTTGCTTGCTGATCAGGGCGCTGACTGCCTGCTGGTGGTGCAGGTCAAGGGACAACAGCGGCTCGTCGCAAAGCAGGACCTGGGGATCGGTGGCCAGGGCCTGCGCCACTCGAAGCCGCTGCTGCTCGCCGCCGGAAAGCTGCCCAACCGGGACGTTGGCGTAGTCGGAGGCTCCCACAAGCTCAAGGAGCTGGTCCACCTGGCGGCTGGTCCTGGCCGACGAGAGCCGGATACCCCAGCGGTGGCCGTCCACTCCGAGTGCCACCAGGTCCCGGGCCCGCATGGGCGTGTCAGGTGCAAAGGATTTCTGCTGGGGAATGTAGCCGATCAGGCTGCTGCCGCGCTCCACGGGGTGCCCGCCCAGGGCCGCTTCGCCCGAGTGCAGCTTCTGCAGGCCCAGCAGGACCTTGAGGAAGCTGGTCTTGCCGCTGCCGTTGGGGCCGAGCACCGCGAAGAACTCACCTGGCCTGATGTCGAGGTCGAGGTCCTCCCAGAGCGTGCGCTGGCCGAACTTGAGGCACGCCCCTTTGAGGCTGACGACGGATTTCACCTGTTTGTCTCCAGAACCTTGCCGATGTTGTTCACATTGTCCGTCATCCACTGCAGGTAGGTCTTGCCTTCAGGCAGTGTCTCCGTGAAGTCCACGACGGGAACTCCGGCGTTCTCGGCTGCTTTCTTCAGCGCTTCAGTCTGGGGACCTTCCGTCTGGGCGTTGTAGGCGAGCAGGCGGACTCCTTTGGATCCCACCAGGTCCGTGGCTTCCTTCAGAACGGCGGGAGGAACGTCGGTGCCCTCCTCAATGGCCGCCGTGTACTGTCCGGGCGTCGCGTTGTCCAGCCCCGCGTCCGCCAGCATGTACAGCGGTACCGGCTCGGTGACTGCCACCGTGCCCCCGCCACGGGAGGCCTTCATGGCATCGAGCCGGCCGTGCAGGGCAGACAGAGAGGACTTGAAGGAGTCCGCGTTTGCGGTGAAGGTTGCGGCAGAGCCGGGATCCAGGGCTGCCAGCTTTCCGGCGATGCCGTCTGCGAGCCGCTCCATCGCAGGAAGGCTGTACCAGACGTGCTCGTTGAGGTCACCGTGGTCGTGGCCATCGTGCGAGCCGGCCGCGTCCGTGCCGGCCGGTTGCGGTGACGGGGCAGCGTCGCCGGGATGGGCAAGGCCGGACACGTCGACGGCGGTCAGCACCGAGGCGCTGTCAAGCTTGCTGCCCTCCACCAGGGTGTGGATGAAGTCGTCGTATCCCCCACCGTTCTCAATGACAAGCCTGGCCTTGGACACCGCCAGCCGGTCCTGGGCGGTTGCCTCGTAGGAGTGCGGATCCTGGCCCGCATTGTTAATGATGGCGGTCACCTTCACCTTGTCCCCGCCGATAGTCCGGGCGATGTCACCGTAGACGTTGGTGGACGCCACCACGGCGATCCCCTGTGCCGGGTCAGCGGTTTGCGAGGGCTGGGGACTGCAGGCACTGAGCAGGAGGCCAACACCCGCGAGGGCGGCAAGGAAAGAGCTGGCAGCGGCTGGACGGCGCACGGAAAACCTCAGTTCACGCAGGAAGGGGGACAACATTGCCAGCCTATACCTAAATGCGAATGATTCCTATTTAGGTTCGGTTGCCCGGGACCGCGAGGGGGGCACCCCTTGCCGGATGGCAGGGGGCACCTCCCGGGCCTCAGTTGCCGTTCGGCTGTCCCAGGCGGCGGATGCCGGTGGCCTGCGTTGCATCGCGGATTTCGCCGACCAGTTGCTCGATCACGTCCTCAAGGAACAGGACCCCGCGCGTGGTGCCGTCCGGCCCAATCACGCGCGCAAGGTGGGAACCCGTGCGCTGCATGACGGACATGGCCTTCTCGATCTCGTCGCCCAGCGCCAGGTTTGCCAGTGACCGGACCCGGCTTTCCGCGATGGGCAGCTCGTAGGCGGACTCCGGGATGGACAGCACGTCCTTGACATGGAGGTAGCCGTACAGCATGTCCTCATCATCCAGCATGGGGAACCGGGAGAAACCCGTACGGCTCACGGCCTTCTCGAACTCCACGGGCGTGGTGGAGGCGCCCAGCATGACCAGGTTCCCGATCGGGACCATGATGTCCTCCGCGGTGTGCTCCGAGAACTCGAGCGCTCCGGTAATGAGCCCGGCGTCGTCGTCCACGAGCCCGTGGCGGGTGGATTCCTGGACGATCGACTGGACCTCCTCCAGGGTGAACGAGGACGTGACTTCGTCCTTGGGTTCGATCCGCATCAGTTTGAGGATGTGGTTGGCTGACCAGTTCAGGACCGAGATCACGGGATGCACCAGCCGTGAGACGAACAGCAGCGGCGGCGCGAGGAAGAGTGCTGCCTTGTCCGCCACGGACACCGAGATGTTCTTGGGAACCATCTCGCCAAAGGTGACGTGCAGGAAAGTCACCAGCATCAGGGCCACGGCGAAGGCTGCAACATCAGCCGCTTCCGCCGGCAGGCCCACCGTTTCGATGGGGACGGCAAGCAGGTGGTGGATGGCCGGCTCGGCCACCAGCAGGATCAGCAGCGAACAGACCGTGATGCCCAGCTGTGCACAGGCCAGCATCAGGGACACATTTTCCATGGCGCGCAGGGTGGTCTGGGCGCGCTTCGAGCCGGTATCGGCCAGGGGTTCGATCTGGCTGCGGCGCGCGGACATGATGGCGAACTCGGCCGCCACGAAGAAGGCATTGCCCAGCAGGAGGACGCCCAGCCACAGTATTCCCGCCCAGTCACTCATGGCTTGCTCCCGTTGTCGGCATCCTGCGCAGCGGGTTCGCCGGCGGGATGGAAACAGATGCGGTCGATCCTGCGGCCGTCCATCCTGGTCACGCTGAGTGTGCCGCCGTTCACCGGGACAGTGTCGCCTACTGCCCCGATCCTGCCGAGTTTGCTCATGACGTAGCCGCCCACGGTTTCATAGGCAGCTTCGTCGGGAACGCTGAGGCCTGGAATCTGTTCGGACAATTCGTCGGGACGGAGAAGCCCCGGGAAGTACCAGTCGCCGGAGGCGCTTTGCAGGAGCCCCGGGCGGACTTTGTCGTGTTCGTCCGCCACTTCGCCGACAATTTCCTCCACCAGGTCCTCCAGGGTGGCGATGCCGGCGGTGCCCCCGTACTCGTCCAGCACGACGGCAAGCTGCAGGTTTCCCTCCCGGAGCTCGGCCAGCAGCGCGTCCAGATGGATGGTTTCGGGCACGCGGAGCACCTCTGTCATGATGGCGCCCGCTTCAAGGTTTTGCCGGCGGTCCCATGGAACGGCAACCGCCTTCTTGACGTGCACCAGGCCGCGGATGTCGTCGGCCGACTCACCGATGACGGGGAACCGCGAGTAGCCGGTCCTGCGCGCAGCATCCACGATGTCGGAGACGGGCTGGTCGGCGTCGATCGTCTCCAGCCGGATCCGGGGCGTCATGACGTCCGCAGCCGTCCGGGTGGAGAAGTTCAGCGTGCGGGCAATGAAGTTCGCCGTCCCGGCATCGAGCGTTCCCATGGCAGCGGACCTGCGGACCAGCGAGGCCAGCTCTGCCGGCGTCCGTGCCCCGGAAATCTCCTCTTTGGCTTCCAGGCCGAACACGTGCAGCACCTTGTTCGAGAATCCGTTGAGCACCAGGATCGCCGGCTTGAAGATGGTGGTGAAAACAAGCTGGGGTCCGGCCAGGGCACGGCCCACGGGAAACGCGAGGGCGATGGCCATGTTTTTCGGTACCAGCTCGCCCAGGAGCATGGACAGCAGGGTTGCCAGCACCATCGCCAGGATCAGGGACACGGATTCCACCGCGACGTCGGGAAGTCCGACGGCGACCAGCGGCGCACGGAGGAGCCGGCCAACCGAGGGTTCCATGACGTAGCCGGTGAGCAAAGTGGTCAGCGTGATGCCAAGCTGGCAGCTGGACAGCTGGGTTGACAGGGACTTGAGGCAGGTGAGCAAAGGCACCGCGCCCGTATCGCCGTCGTCAATGGCGCGCTGGACGGTGGCCTGGTCCAGGGCGATGAGGGAGAACTCGACGGCCACGAAGAATCCCGTACCGGCGATCAGCAGCAGGCCTGCTGCAAGAAGGAGCCACTCCATTCAGCATCCCGCCTGGGGCGGGGAGGAAAAGAGGGTGGAAAAACTGTTTCGTCCCGGCGGAGGATGATCGGCAGATACCGACGCTTGCTCCGTGCGGGTTGCGGCAAGCTGGGCCGTGGGCTGGTGATGGGCGCGTTGTCGGGGTTTGCCGGCTCTGGGGGCGGACTGCGCGGCGCTGCTCTTCAAGCTCCGCTGACAGCGCCCAGGCCGGCACCTAGATTTACTGTCCATAAGAATTTCAGTCTACAGGAGCAGCCCCCCGGCCGGACGCCCGGGAACGGGCCGGAGGCGCGCATTCCGCCCGCCTCGGAAACCCCTCTGCCGGCGGTCCTGCGCACCCCGCCGGCCGCCATATTTGGGCCCCGGTTCGTCACTTCATGATTTGAGTCACCCTTATTGGCAGTTAACACGGAATGCTCACTAGACTTGCAAAGGTCCGGGTTCAGCGGACAGAGACTGGTTCGAACGTAGTGCTGAAGCACCGGGGGGCCAAAGAGAAATCAAACTCATGGAAGAGGCGTATTTCAAGTGCCAGAGCAGCCAAGCCACCGTCTACCAGAGGAATTTGGCGGAAACGAGTGGCTCGTTGACGAACTGTACGAGCAGTACCAGCAGGACAAGAACGCCGTGGACGCCAAGTGGTGGCCGCTGTTTGAATCCTTCGACTCGGGCAACGGTTCTTCTTCCAATGGAAATTCCACGCATGCCGCCAACCCTCCCACCCGGGAACTCCCCGTCGTAAAGCAGGCTCCCGCCGCACCGGCATCGTCGCCGGCCGCGGCACCCGCTGCGCCGGCCGCCGCCGCTGCCCCGGCGCCTGCCGCACCGGCAGCAGCCCCCGCCCCCGTCAAGAAGGCCCCCGCCACGGAAGCGCGCGACGGCGGCAAGAAGACCGAGGCCGGCACCGGCTCGCAGCCCATTCCGGCGCAGCTGCCCAAGAACGTCAAGGCGCCCACCGCGCCCGAGGAAGACGTCGTCTCCGTCCTTCGTGGACCGGCAAAGGCGATCGCCACCAACATGGTCACCAGCCTGCAGGTGCCCACCGCCACCAGCGTCCGCGCCATCCCCGCCAAGCTGCTCATCGACAACCGTGTGGTCATCAACTCCAACCTGGCCCGTGCCCGCGGCGGCAAGGTTTCCTTCACGCACCTGATCGGCTACGCCGTCATCCGCGCCCTGTCCCAGTTCCCCTCCATGAACGTGTACTACGACGAGGTGGACGGCAAGCCCGTCGCGGTCCAGCCCGCCCACGTCAACTTCGGCATCGCCATCGACATGCCCAAGCCCGACGGAACCCGGCTGCTGATGGTCCCGAACATCAAGAAGGCCGAGACCCTCAACTTCGCCGAGTTCTGGCACACCTACGAGGACCTGATCAAGCGGGCACGCAACGGCAAGCTCACCGCCGAGGACCACCAGGGCACCACGGTGTCCCTGACCAACCCGGGCGGCATCGGCACCGTTCACTCGGTACCGCGCCTTTCCAAGGGCCAGGCTGCGATTATCGGCGTCGGCGCCCTCGACTACCCCGCAGAATTCCAGGGCGCCAGCGAAAAGATCATCGCCCAGAACGCCATCAGCAAGGTCCTGACGCTCACGTCGACCTACGACCACCGCGTCATCCAGGGTGCCGGCAGCGGCGAGTTCCTCAAGCTGGTCCACCAGCTGTTGCTGGGAGCGCAGAACTTCTACGACGAGATCTTCGAAGCCCTCCGGATTCCCTACGAGCCCGTCCGCTGGAGCCCCGACCTGCAGGTGGATCCCGCCGACGAGATCAACAAGGTGGCCCGGATCCAGCAGCTGATCCACTCGTTCCGCGTGCGCGGCCACCTCATGGCGGACACCGATCCGCTGGAGTACGTCCAGCGCAAGCACCCGGACCTCGACGTCCTCACCTACGGTCTTACCCTCTGGGACCTGGACCGCGAATGGCCCACCGGCGGGTTCGGCGGCAAGCCGATGCTGAAGTTCCGCGACATCCTTGGTGTCCTGCGTGATGCCTACTGCCGCACCACTGGCATCGAGTACATGCACATCCAGGAGCCTGCCGAGCGCAAGTGGTTCCAGGACCAGCTGGAGCACGCCTACTCCAAGCCCAGCCGCGAGGAACAGCTGCGGATCGTCTCCAAGCTGAACGCAGCGGAGGCCTTTGAGACCTTCCTGCAGACCAAGTTCGTGGGCCAGAAGCGCTTCTCCCTCGAAGGCGGCGAGTCCCTGATTCCGCTGCTGGACGCCATCCTGTCCGACGCAGCCGACGACGGCCTGGACGAGGTCGCGATCGGCATGGCCCACCGCGGCCGCCTCAACGTCCTGACGAACATCGCCGGCAAGACCTACGCCCAGGTGTTCCGCGAATTCGAGGGCACCCAGGATCCGCGCTCCGTGCAGGGCTCGGGCGACGTCAAGTACCACCTGGGCACCGAAGGCACCTTCACCTCGGACAACGGCAAGGAAACCAAGGTCTACCTCGCCGCCAACCCGTCACACCTTGAAGCAGTGGACTCCGTCCTCGAAGGCATTGTCCGCGCCAAGCAGGACCGGCTGGACCAGGGCGAATCGTTCCCGGTCCTGCCCATCATGGTCCACGGCGACGCCGCCTTCGCCGGCCAGGGCGTTGTGGCTGAAACCCTCAACCTGTCCCAGCTCCGCGGCTACCGCACGGGTGGAACCATCCACATCGTGGTCAACAACCAGGTCGGCTTCACCACCGCCCCGTCGTCGTCGCGGTCCTCCACGTACTCCACGGACGTGGCCAAGATGATCCAGGCGCCGGTCTTCCACGTGAACGGCGATGACCCCGAGGCTGTTGTCCGCATCGGACAGCTGGCCTACGAATTCCGGCAGCGCTTCCACAAGGACGTTGTCATCGACATGGTGTGCTACCGCCGCCGCGGCCACAACGAGGGCGACGACCCCTCGATGACCCAGCCGCTGATGTACAACCTGATCGAAGCCAAGCGCTCCGTCCGCAAGCTGTACACCGAGTCCCTCATCGGCCGCGGCGACATCACCGAGGAAGAAGCCGAGCAGCTGCTGCGCGACTACCAGGAACGGCTGGAGCGGGTCTTTGCCGAGACGCACGCTGCGCAGACGTCTCCGATCCCGATTGTCACCGCAGACTCCGCCGCTGTGTCCGATATCGAACGGCCCAAGGCCCAGCAGTCCGATTCCAGCGTCAGCGCTCCGGCCTCAACGGCCATCAGCGCCGAGACCCTGGCCCGGATCGGCAAGGCACACGTGGAGATTCCCGACGGTTTCACGGTCCACCCGAAGCTGAAGCAGCTGCTGGATAAGCGCGAACAGATGTCCCGCGAGGGCGGCATCGACTGGGGCTTCGGCGAGATCGCGGCCTTCGGTTCGCTGATCATGGAAGGCGTCCCCGTGCGCCTCGCCGGCCAGGACTCACGGCGCGGCACCTTCGTGCAGCGCCACGCCGTCTTCCACGACCGCGCCAACGGCAAGGAATGGCTGCCCCTGGGCAACCTTTCGGACGACCAGGCCAAGCTGTGGATCTACGACTCGCTGCTGTCCGAATACGCCGCCATGGGCTTCGAATACGGCTACTCCGTGGAACGCCCCGACGCCCTGGTCCTCTGGGAGGCCCAGTTCGGTGACTTCGTCAACGGCGCCCAGACCATCATTGACGAATTCATTTCGTCCGCCGAACAGAAGTGGGGACAGCGTTCCTCGCTGGTCCTGATGCTCCCCCATGGCTATGAAGGCCAGGGCCCGGACCACTCCTCGGCAAGGATCGAGCGGTTCCTGCAGCTGTGTGCCGAGGACAACATGATCGTGGCCAACCCGACCACGGCGGCCTCGCACTTCCACCTGCTGCGCCGCCAGGCGTACAGCCGTCCGCGCAAGCCGCTGATCATCTTCACGCCCAAGCAGCTCCTGCGCCTGAAGGCAGCCGCTTCCTCCGTGGAGGACTTCACCACCGGCACGTTCCGGCCCGTCATCGGTGACCATGAGCAGCTGCCGGCCACCGCCGTCGAACGCGTGCTCCTGGTCTCCGGCCGCCTGTACTACGATCTCCTGTCCACCCGGCAGAAGACCGGTGACAAGACCACTGCGATCGTCCGCGTGGAGCAGCTTTACCCGCTGCCGCACGCCGAGATCGAAGCGGAGCTTGCCAAGTACCCCAACGCCGAGGTGGTGTGGGCCCAGGATGAGCCCGCCAACCAGGGACCCTGGCCGTTCATGGGGCTGCACCTGCCCGAAGCCCTGGACCGGCGCGTGCGCCTGGTGTCGCGGCCGGCCTCGGCCTCCACGGCAGCCGGTTCCATGAAGCGGCACGCCGCAGAGCAGGATGTCCTGCTGAAGCAGGCATTTGCCCGGAAGTAGGCAGTAAGGCTGCCCGGCCGGAGTCGAAATACCAGACTCCGGCCGGGCAGTTCTGTTTAATGGACTGACAGCGCCTCCCCGAGCCTCCGCAAGGCGGCGGCAACGATGGCAGCGGCCGTATCGAAGTAACCCGTACCGAAGTAAAGAGGAACGCGTGGAAGACAGGAAGCTGCGGATCGCAGCTGTAGGAGACGAACTGCTGGCCGGACTGGGCGATCCCCGGGCCCTTGGCTGGCTGGGCCGCGTCCTGGCCCGCACTCCCCAGGACGGCATGCTCCTGGAAAGCTACGCCCTCCCCTGCCCGCAGGAAGGTACTGAAGGTTTGGCCGCACGGTGGCTGGACGAGGCCGGGAGGCGCTTCAGCCCGCAGGCGGAGAACCGGCTGGTGATCGGCCTCTCGGGGCGCGACATCGAGTTCGGCCTCTCCACCGCGAGGAGCCGCCTGAACCTGGCCAACATCCTGGACTCGGCTTCCCAGAACCGTATCGAGGTGTTCGTTGTGGGTCCTCCCCCAACACTCGACCCCGCGCAGAACCGGCGGCTGGATGAACTGAACACGGCCTTCGCGGATGTGACCACGCGCCGCAAGCACCTCTACGTCGACACCTTCTCCCCGCTGCTTAACCACGAACAGTGGCGCCAGGACCTGGCGGCAAACGGAGGCACGCCCGGCCAGGCCGGGTATGGGCTCATGGCCTGGCTGGTGCTGCACCGCGGCTGGTTCCAGTGGCTGGGGATGGACGCCCCCCAGTAGCCTTTCGGGACCTGTTTTTGACCCTTCCGCCCGGCGGCGTTACGTTGGAGGATCAACGCGATATATCGCTTTTTTGGAGGGGACCATGCCCGGAGGGAACTGGACCGTCACAGGCCCGCAGAGCATTGACGTCGACGCCGTGACGTCGCTGAAGCTGGGCCTGGTCAGGGGCAGCTTCACCATCACCGAACACGATGACCCATCGGTCCGTCTCCAATTCTCGGAGGTCCATGGCGACCCCGTAGCGGTGTCCCTGAACGGCGGGCGGCTGGAAGTGCGGCATCAACTTCACGGCGCCCAGGGCTGGTTCAAGAACCTCATGGAGACTGTCAACCACAACAGCGACAATGCCGCGGCCGTCACTGTGGCAATTCCCCGTGGAGTGGAGGTGGAGGCCGGGACTGTGAGCGGCAAGGGCCTGGCGTCCGGCATTTCTGCCCACGTCCGGCTCAACACCGTGTCCGGCGCGGTCACGGCCGAGGACACCTCCGGAGAACTTCAGGTCAATACCGTCAGCGGCCAGGTGTCAGTCAGGAACCACCGGGGCGTCCTGACCGCCAAGAGCATCTCCGGCGAGGTCACCGCCTCCGGCCATTTCACGCACGTGCGCACCAATACCGTCAGCGGGCACCTTGACTTCAACCTGCTCGGTTACACCCAGGATTTTGGCTCCAATTCCGTGTCCGGAGACCTGACCATAACCCTGCCTGCCGACGTGGGGATTGACATCGTGGCGAAGTCCGCAGGCGGAGCGGTCATCCTGGACGGCAGCCAATGCCTCCCCACCAACGGCAAAGTGGAGACCATTGCAGGCCCTGACATGCAACTGATGCTCGTCAGGACCAATTCGCTGTCCGGCAAAACCGCCATCATCCACGCTCCCGGCCCCGTTGGCGGCGAGGGGGACGCGGAACGCTGAGGCTGGGCCGCGCACCCCACCCTGCCCGGGCAGTCTCGATGAATAAGGCCGGACGGCCCGGCCGCAGGTCATCCGAAGTTTCCCGGTTCGCGGGCCGCCGGATCATGTGGGAGACTGGAGGGCAGCTCTTTTGAGTACAACATTAAGGAGGCCAGCTATGAGCAAGCGTGCACGCAAGCGTCGTGACCGTAAGCGTGGCGGCGCGAACCACGGGAAGCGCCCCAACACCTAGGCACATGCCAGGAACTACGGTTCAAGCGAAGGACCCCGCAAGCCAGTCGGCTTCCGGGGTCCTTTGCTGTTTGCGGCCCTGGCGGGCACGGGGCGCCGGTACTACGCCTCGACGGGACGGATGGCGTGTATCCGGTCCAGGATGGCGTTCTTCAGGTTGTCCGGAGCGGACTCCTTGCAGGAACGCTTGACCATGTTGCGGATGACGCATTCGAGGTCGTACTGCTCCGTGCATTCAGGGCAGTCATCGAGGTGGTTCTTGATTTCGGTAATATCTTCGCGGGTCAGTGCCCCGTCGAGGTACTCATAGATGCGTTGCATCCGGGTATCGTCGCAGTCGCCCAATCCCTGGCAGTCGCTCATTTCCTGTTCTCCTGTGCTTTGCTTCCTGCCGCATCCGACGCATCAGCGGCCGTTTTGAATCCCCGCTCGGCGGCGTATTCCGCGAGCATGTCCCGCAACATTCGGCGGCCGCGGTGGAGCCGGGACATCACGGTGCCGATGGGCGTATTCATGATGTCTGAGATTTCCTTGTAGGCGAAGCCCTCCACGTCAGCGAAGTAAACCGCCAGCCGGAACTCCTCCGGAATGTCCTGGAGCGCCCGCTTGACGTCCGAATCCGGAAGGTGGTCCAGTGCTTCTGCCTCAGCCGAACGTAGTCCGCTCGACGTGTGCGACTCCGCCCGGGCCAGCTGCCAGTCCTCTATGGTGTCCGAATTTGACTGCAGCGGCTCGCGCTGCCGCTTGCGGTACAGGTTTATGTACGTGTTGGTCAGGATCCGGTAGAGCCACGCCTTGAGGTTGGTGCCCGGCTTGTACTGGTGGAAGGCCGAGAAAGCCTTGGTGTAGGCCTCCTGGACCAGGTCCTCCGCGTCCGACGGGTTCCGCGCCATCCGCATCGCCGCAGAGTAGAGCTGGTCCACATACTGCATGGCGTCCCGCTCAAAGCGCAGGCGGCGCTGTTCCACGGTCTCCGCGGCAACGTCCAGCGTGCTGTCCTCGGCATCCGCTGCTGCGGCCGGTGGTTCGGTTGCTGCCTGCCCGGCAGGGAGCGGCGCTGCGCCTGCCCTGCCGTTCAATTCGCCGGGGGACGCCTCATACATGGCCGCGATGGCCGGATCCAGGGTACTCATTGCCTTCAAGTCTACTGTCAGGCGCCCCGCCGGGGGCATGCCGTACTCCGACGGCTCGGCGGCAAGCTTGTCCACTTCCACCGGTCCCGCCTGCCTGGTTCCGTCCAACACCTTCCGCAAGGCCAACTCCGCTCTGTATCGGGTGATTGATCGCCAGGGCCCACGTCGCGGACCCAGTCGACATAACCCCCTCCCGCGGGCAAATATTCCCCAAAAGTGCAAGACTAGGACCGACTCCGCCGCTTGCCGCGGCTCGTCCATCCAGGAGGAAATCCATGCCCTTTGTCCGCACCCTCGCCAGGCCCATGCTCGCCTCCAGTTTCATCCTTGCCGGACTGGACAAGCTCAAGAACTCCGACGACACCGCCCAGCAGCTCTCACCGCTGCTGCGCAAGGCTGCAGCCTCGCTTCCCTTCCAGACGAACGAGAAGACCCTGGCCCGCGTCATCGGCGGTACCCAGGTGGGCGCCGGCGTCCTGTTCGGCCTTGGCAAGTTTTCCCGGCTCTCGGCCGGCCTGCTCACCGTCGTTTCCCTCCTGAACACCTTCGTGGAATGGCGGAGCGCGGACATCAGCAGCAAGGAAGGGCGCGAGAACCGCAGGAACCAGCTGCTCAAGAACGTCTCCCTGAGCGGGGGTGCCCTGCTCGCCTCCGTGGACACGGCAGGCAAGCCCGGACTGGCCTGGCGCGCCGAGCACCTTGCCGCCGACGCGCGACGGAACGCCTCGCACCTGGCCGCCGACGCCCGCAGGACCACCACCAAGAAGCTGAACAAGGCGGACAAGGCTGTACGCCGCGCCGTCGAACACGCCGCGGGAGCCTAGGCACGAATGACCGCATCAGCTGCCACCCGGGAATCCGGAACACCTGTCCAGTACTGGGCCGCGCCTTTTGCGGCCCGGCCCGTCAATGCAACCGTGACGGTGCCCGGATCGAAGTCCCTGACCAACAGGTACCTGGTCCTGGCCGCCCTGGCGGACGGACCATCGCGCCTTCGGGCTCCCCTGCACTCCAGGGACTCCGCGCTGATGATCGATGCACTGAGGCAGCTCGGCGCCACCATCAGCGAAGTGCCCGGCGACGGCGCCTTTGGTCCTGACCTGGAAGTTGTTCCGATCCCGGCGTCAGCGGCGCCATCCACCACCAGGATCGACTGCGGGCTGGCCGGCACCGTCATGCGGTTCGTCCCACCACTTGCGGCGCTCCGCAGCGGAGCCAGCGTGTTCGACGGCGACCCGCACGCCCGGAAGCGTCCCATGGGAACCATCATCGAAGCCCTCAAAGCCTTGGGCGTCGCGGTTTCCGCCGAGGACGGGAGCACGCCGTCGTCCCTTCCCTTCGTGGTGGAAGGGACCGGCGCGGTCCGGGGCGGCCACCTGGTGATCGATGCCAGCGCGTCGTCGCAGTTCGTCTCCGCCCTCCTGCTGGTGGCAGCAAGGTTCGACGACGGCCTGCACCTTGAGCACGTCGGGAAACCGGTGCCAAGCCTGGACCACATCAACATGACGGTGGCTGTCCTCCGCGGCGCCGGCGTCTCCGTGGACGATTCGGTCCCCAACCACTGGGTGGTGGCCCCGGGACCCATCCAGGCCTTCGACCAAAGAATCGAACAGGACCTCTCCAACGCTGGGCCGTTCCTGGCAGCGGCCCTGGCATCGCGGGGCACCGTCCGCATCCCCAACTGGCCCACGGAAACGCAGCAGGTGGGCGACCTCTGGCGCGGCATCCTCACCCGGATGGGAGCCACGGTCACCCTGGAGGACGGACTCCTGACCGTCACCGGGGGCCCAGAAATCAAGGGCGGCGACTTCGCCGACACCAGTGAACTGGCTCCTACGGTCGCGGCACTCTGTGCCCTTGCCACGGGGCCTTCCCGGCTCAGCGGAATCGCCCACCTTCGCGGGCACGAAACTGACCGGCTCGCCGCGCTGGTCACCGAGATCAACCGGCTCGGCGGCGACGCCGAGGAAACCAGCGACGGCCTGGTCATCCGGCCAGCGCCGTTGCACGCCGGCGTCGTCCACAGCTACGCCGACCACCGCATGGCCACTGCCGGGGCAATCCTGGGCCTCTCGGTAAGCGGCGTCCAGGTGGAGGAGATCGCCACTACCGCCAAGACCATGCCCGACTTCCCGCAGCTGTGGGCCGGCATGCTGGCCCAGGCTGCTCCCGAGGTACCGCGGCCGGAAGAGCGTGGCAGTGGCGCGGAGCACTGACTCCTGGGACGAATCCGACGTCCGGATCCGCCCCAGCAAGAAAGGTTCCCGTCCCCGCACCAAAGACCGGCCCAGCCATGACGACGCCGTTACCGGGCGGATCATTACGGTTGACCGCGGCCGGTACACGGCAGTGGTGGGCGAGGACTCGGACAACGAGCGCATCGTCATCGCAGCGCGTGCCCGTGAACTCCGCCGGTCACCTGTCGTTGCGGGAGACTTCGTCTCGCTCGTGGGGGACGTGTCAGGCGCGCCGGACACGCTGGCCCGCCTGGTGAAAATCCAGGACCGCCACACCCTCCTGCGCCGGAGCGCCGACGATACCGACCCCGTGGAGCGGGCCGTGGTGGCCAACGCGGACCAGCTGGTCATCGTCGTGGCGGCTGCCAACCCGGAACCCCGCACCGGGTTCATCGACCGCGCCCTGGTGGCTGCCTACGACGCCGGGATCGAGCCGATCCTGCTGGTCACCAAGGCCGACGTCAAGGACCCCGCCGAGCTCCTCTCCAATTACACGCACCTGGACTTCCCGGTGATCATCAGCAAGACCGCCGACGCGCAGGCTTCCGGGATCGACGCACGCTCTGACGACGGCCTCTCCGCCCGGCTGGACAGCACTGCGGTTGCGGCCCTCCGCGCCCACCTCGACGGCAGGGTCACCGTGATGCTGGGGCACTCCGGCGTGGGCAAGTCAACCATGGTGAACGCGCTGACCGGTGCCGAGCGGGCCACCGGCGGCGTCAACGCCGTAACCGGACGTGGCCGCCACACGTCGTCGTCGGCCCTGGCCCTGCGCCTGGCTGACGCGCCGGCCGGAAGCTGGATCATTGACACCCCCGGTATCCGTTCCTTCGGACTGGCCCATGTGGACCCGGACCGGATCCTGCGCTCCTTCCCGGACCTCTCTCCCGGCATCGAAAACTGTGAACGCGGGTGCAAGCACACGGCAAACGCGGTGAACTGCGGCCTCGACGACTGGGTGGCAGGCGGGCACGCAGGTCCCACCGGCCCGGCACGCCTGGCGTCGCTCCGGCGGCTGCTCGGCACGGATCCGCGCATGGAAGCACAGGAAACCAAAGAGCTCGGCAGCGTCAACTGACGCGTTCTCCCGGCAGAAGCGTCCGCAGACGGTAGTTTGTAACCATGATCCAACCCGCTTCGAGCTACAACGATGACCTGCGCCTGGCCCATGTCCTGGCCGACTCCGTGGATGACCAGACCATGAGCCGCTTCAAGGCCCTGGACCTCCACGTTGAGACCAAGCCGGACCTGACGCCCGTCACCGACGCCGACAAGGCAGCCGAGGAAGCCATCCGCGGCCAGCTCTCCCGCTCCCGGCCCCGCGATGCCGTCCTGGGCGAGGAGTTCGGCAGCACCGGGCACGGTTCACGGCGCTGGATCATCGATCCCATTGACGGGACAAAGAACTTTGTCAGGGGCGTCCCGGTCTGGGCCACCCTGATCGCCCTGGTGGACGAAGGCGAACCCGTGGTGGGCGTGGTCAGCGCCCCGGCCCTCGGCAAGCGCTGGTGGGCGGCAAAGGGCATGGGCGCCTACATGGGCAGGTCCCTGGCGGCTGCCACCCGGCTGCGCGTCTCCAACGTGTCCAGCCTCTCCGACGCCTCCCTCTCCTACTCCAGCCTGAGCGGCTGGAAGGAACGCGGCAACCTCGACGATTTCCTCGGGCTGACCGAGGACGTCTGGCGGACCCGGGCATACGGCGATTTCTGGTCGTACTGCATGGTGGCAGAGGGCTCCGTGGACATCGCCTGCGAACCGGAACTCAACCTCTACGACATGGCTGCGCTGGTGCCGATCGTGGTCGAGGCCGGGGGCCGGTTCACCTCCCTCGAGGGCGAGGACGGACCGTTCGGCGGGAACGCGCTGGCCACCAACTCGATCCTGCACTCCGAGGTCCTGCACCGCCTCAACCCTTACCTGGACGATCTGCTGTAACTGCCGCGGTTTGCCCGCTTAGGCGAATATTGCGACGCCGGACACCTCCAGAAGGAGGTGTCCGGCGTCGTTTATTCGATATTGCGTAATAAAGCCCTTAACAATTGGCCCGGCTTCCAGCCTGGCCGCCCCATGTCCTACGCTTTTATGCAGGTCACGAGTGCCAGCGCAAAACCCCGGTTTGCTGGCCGGCAACCCTCCATTCGCGGCGGGGTGCCCCGGGTGACGACCAGGCCGGTCCGGAGTGGATGCGGCAAGCGCGGATTCCGTACGCCGGAGTCCTGTACACAAGTGAGGTCTCTGTGACAACTGCCACCGTCTCCCCCAAACCCGTCACCGAATCCGCCGTTGCTGCCGAACGCCGTGCCGCCGCCGGCCGCCCGCTCGCTGCAGTCACCGGGGCCGAAATCCAAGCACCACTGATAACCGGCGGCCACGTGCGGTACGCCAACCTTGATTACGGGGCATCGGCCCCTGCACTCTCCGTGGTGTCCGCCTACCTCAACGAGATCCTGCCCTACTACGCCAGCGTCCACCGCGGGGCCGGGTACGCCTCCCAGATCAGCACCTCCGTGTACGAGAACGCACGCAGCATCGTCCGGGACTTCGTGGGCGGCCGGCCGGACGATTCGGTCATCTTCACCCGGAACACCACCGATTCGCTGAACCTCCTGGCGGGCTGCCTGCCCCGGACGGACGGACGGACCGCCGGGGACGTCCTCTACCTGGACATCGAGCACCACGCCAACCTCCTGCCGTGGCAGGGCGTCCCGCACCGCAGCATCGTTGCCGCGGACACCATCGCCGGCACCCTTGAGGCCGTCCGCGCCGAACTCGAACAGGGCGGCGTCAGCCTCCTGGCCGTCACCGGCGCCTCCAACGTCACCGGCGAGATCCTCCCCATCCGGGCCCTGGCCGCGCTGGCCCACCAGCACGGCGCCCGGATCGTGGTGGACGCGGCCCAGCTCGCGCCGCACCGCCGGGTGGACATCAGCGCGGACGACGTCGACTACCTCGCCTTTTCCGGCCACAAGCTGTACGCGCCGTTCGGCGCGGGTGTCCTGGTAGGCCGGCCTGACTGGCTGGATTCCGGCGTCCCGCACCTCGCCGGCGGCGGGGCCGTCAAGGAAGCACGGCTCGACGGCGTCAGCTGGGCCACCGGCCCGGCCCGCCACGAAGGAGGCTCACCGAACGTCCTCGGCGCCGCCACCCTGGCACGCGCCACGCAGGTCATCGCCGAACTCGACCAGGACAGGTGGCATGCGCACGAGTCCGCGATCCGGTCCTTCCTGGTGGAGGGCCTCCAGGAAATCGACGGCGTCACCGTCCACCAGATCTTCAAGGACACCAATCCGGAAACGGACACCATCGGCGTGGTCAACTTCTCCGTCGAGGGCTACGACGCAGGGCTGGTGGCCGCCTACCTTTCCGCAGAGCACGGGGTGGGCCTGCGTGACGGACGTTTCTGCGCCCATCCCCTGCTGAAGCGCCTGGGCCTGCCGTCCGGCTCCCTCCGGGCGAGTTTCGGCGTGGGCTCGCGGCTGGAGGATGCTGAACGCCTCCTTGCCGGTATCCGGGCTTTGCGCAGCAACGGACTCGGGTGGGACTACGTGGTGGACGCGGGCCGCTGGGTGCCCGCCAACGACTTCCGCACCTACCCGCACTGGGCACCCAATACCCCCGGGACGGCCGGCGCGGCCCCCTGCCTCGACGACTAGCGGGGTAACGGCGGCTGCCTGCAGGCACCGGCCATGCGGTAAATTCGAAGGACATCCGCAGGCAGCACCGGAAGGAGGCCACGCGTGGTTCGGGGTGGCCCCAGGCTTGATCACGGCCGGCGCACGGAGCTCGGGCAGAGCTTCCAGGACGGCGGCCGCCACTACCAGCGCGTCCGCCCCGGCTATCCGGCGGAATCCGCACGGTGGCTGGTGCCTGCCGGGGCCCGTGACGCCCTGGACGTCGGGGCGGGTACCGGTAAATTCACCGCCTTGCTGCTGGCCATGGGACTGGATGTCACAGCCGTCGATCCTTCTGCGGACATGCTCGCCCAGCTGAAGGCCCACTGCCCGGCCGCCACGGCTGCGGCGGGGACGGCCGAGGCCACAGGCCTTCGGGACGCGGCCTTCGACGTGGTCACCGTTGCCCAGGCGTGGCACTGGTGCGATCCCCTCGCTGCGAGCACCGAACTGGCCCGCGTCCTGCGCCCGCACGGAACCCTGGGCCTGGTCTGGAACCAGCTGGACACCTCTGTCCCCTGGGTGCACCGGCTCTCCCGGATCATGCACGCCGGCGACGTCTACCGGCCCGGCCACAAGCCCGTCGTCGGGCCCGAATTCCACGGGCTTGAGGGGCATGTGACGCACTGGCAGGACCGGGTGACCACCAGTGACCTGATGGAGCTCACCAAATCGCGCAGCTACTACCTGCGGGCCGGTGAGGCGACGCGGGCGAAGGTCCTTGCCAACCTGGACTGGTACCTGCACGAACACCTGGCCCATGCTCCGGGGCAGGAACTCGACCTCCCCTACCTGACGCTGGCCTGGCGCGCCGCTAAGGCCTGACCCGGGGCCGCCCCTGCCGGACCGGCCAAACCGGTAGGCTTGGACCTGTGAAGACCAGCGCGCCCTCCTCCTCGATCGAGGACTACGTCAAGGTCATCTATTCATTCACTGAATGGCAGGACAAGCCCATCACGTCCTCCCAGCTGGCACAGCGGCTGGGCGTGGCGAATTCCTCTGTGTCGGAGATGGTCCGCAAGCTGAAGGACCAGGGGCTGGTGGACCACAAGCCCTACAGCGCAGTCACCCTGACCGATTCCGGCCTGCGCCTGGCCCTGTCAATGGTCCGGCGCCACCGGCTCATCGAGACCTACCTCGTCCAGCGTCTTGGCTACAGCTGGGACGAGGTCCACGATGAAGCCGAACAGCTGGAGCACGCGGTCTCGGATACGTTCATCGAACGCGTCGCCGCCAAACTCGGAAACCCGGAACGGGACCCGCACGGCGATCCCATTCCCACCGCGGACGGCCAGGTGCTGATGCCCAGCGCCCATCTCCTCGCCGGGCTGGACCAGGGGCACAGCGGAAAAATCACCCGTATCAGCGATGACAATCCTGAGCTCCTGCGGTATCTCGCCGCGCAGGACATCGATCTCGACGCCGAGGTTGAGGTGCTGGGTCGGCGCCCGTTCGGTGGTGCACTGATGGTGCGCATCGCCGGCCCCGGCGGCACCCGCGACTTCGACCTTGCGGATGAGATCGCCTCGGCGTTGTGGGTCTCCACCGAAACGCCCCACCCCGGCTGCATCCTGGGAAGCTGAATCACCGGGGCACGCCGATTTGGCCGCCTCCCGTATCGTGGAACGTGATGATCAGCAGACGCGACGCAGCAATAACCCTGGATGTTCCCCTTGAGATGGCGCAGCGCCATGGCCTGCCGAAGTGGATGTCTGAGGCCGAGCTCCGCAGCATCCTGGACAATCCCCCGCCCTGGCTGGTGCAGTCACGGGCCAACCGCACCGGCAAACGGCCCGTCTGGGTGCACCTTGAGTGCGCCGTGTGCGGGTACGAGGAGGCTGCCCGGCCCAAGAAGTGGTGGCCGGACTTCACCTACGTGGTGTGCGGGCACCACGCGCCGTCCGAGGTTCCCGCCGTGCGTCCCGGGTGCGTGCGCAGCGAGTACGACGGCGTAGGGACGCGTTTCGTAGGCATCGCTGACGTGGAAGCCCCCCAGGCCAGCCCCTAGCCTTTCGTACGTGCCTGCCCATGGTGCCGGCCCGCCGTCGGCCGTTATCCAGCTCCGTTGGCCGTCATTTCCTCCGGAACCGCCGTCAGGTGGCGTTCTGCGCCATCGCGCAGCACGGCAAGGTTGAGCGGCTGGCCGATGGCATCGGCGAACAGCAGGCGCTGCAGGCTTTCGGCGTTGCTGACCGGGCGGCCCCCGGCCGTGACGATGACGTCCCCTGCCGACAGGCCTGCCTTGTCTGCAGGCGACCCGGGCAGTACCTCTACGACGCGGAGCCCTTCACGCAGCCCGGTGCGGATCACGGCGCTGGATCCGAGCTGCATCGGGGTACTCACCAGGCCCAGGTACGCGCGGCGCACCCTTCCGTCTGACAACAGCGCGGAGATGATCCTGCGGGTGGTCGCGTTGATCGGAATTGCCAGTCCCAGGCCGGCTCCGGCCACTGCGGTGTTGATGCCCACGATCCTGGCGTGAGTATCCGCCAAGGCACCGCCGGAGTTGCCGGGGTTCAGTGCCGCATCGGTCTGGATGACGTCCTCGATGACCCGCCGGTTACCGCCCGACCAGACTGGAATGGCCCTGCCCAGCCCGCTGACCACCCCCGCGGTCACCGAACCGGCCAAGCCCAGCGGGTTGCCCACGGCCACCACCAGCTGCCCGACCCGGAGGGATTCCGCCGCGCCGAACACGGCGGGCCGGATTCGCGGCCGCGAACCGTGCACCACCGCAAGGTCGGACAAGGGGTCCGCGCCAACGAGTTCCAGCTCCATCCTGCTGCCGTCGCCGAAGACCGCGAAGCCGTGCCGGGTGCCGGCCACCACGTGGGAATTGGTGAGCAGGTAGCCGTCCTCGGTGAAGAGGACGGCCGAACCTGCTCCCACCCGGGCCCGGCCATTGCGGCGCTGCGCCGTCATCTCGATTGCTGCCACGTGGGGCGTCACGGCAGCTGCCACCCGCATCACTGTCTGCGAGTACGAGTCCAGGACATCGTCATTGTCCGCTGTTGTTGGTACCTGCGCCTGGTCCATGGCGCACCTCCGGCTTTGAGTGCCGCTTCCGGCTGTTCCGTGCCCTCTGGGGCCCTTACGGGAATCAACGGTGGACGGCCTGGATCCAGTCCCGTCGCGGCTACGCCTAGGGTGAACGCCCCAGCAGTGCACACCCGCGCTCCAGGCCCTAGGATCGGTACCATGGCTGATTCCGCTGGTGGGTCTCGAACAGAAGTGCTGAATCCCGATGAATGCTGGCGGTACCTTCGGTCCTCATACATCGGCCGGCTGGCAGTCATCAATGGTGACGTTCCCGAGATTTTTCCGGTCAACTTTTCCGTTGCCGGGGAATCGCTGGTGTTCCGTACCGCGCCCGGCACCAAGCTGCGCGCCCTGCTCAGCGGCGCAGTCGCGGCACTCGAGGTGGATGGACTGAACCCTTACGCCACGGAAGTCTGGAGCGTGGTGGCTAAGGGCAAGCCGGAAGAATTCGATGGGACCCGGATGACGCTCCCCGACTCCGATGCCGACCGCGAGCCGTGGGAGCCCGGGATCAAGGACCACCTGGTAGCTTTGATCCCCACGGAGCTCACCGGACGGCGGTTCGCCGTCAGGTCCCGGACACGGTGGTGGCCGCCGGTGGACTTCTCCGCAGACTGGCTGTAGCGGTGTCCGGATTCACGCCGTGATGATCACTTTGAGGGCCTTGGTTTCGGCAGCCCGGGAAAAGGTGTCGTAGGCGTCAAGGAACTGATCGAAACCAAAATGGTGCGTGGCGAATTTCTCCGCCCTGATCTTTCTCTGGGCCACCAGCTTGAGCAGCATGGGCGTCGTGTTGGTATTCACCAGCCCCATGCTGATGCTGATGTTTTGGATCCACAGGTTTTCCAGGTGCAGCTCCACGGGTTTTCCATGCACCCCGACGTTCGCCACCGAACCACCGGGCCGTACGATGTCGGTGCACATGCCAAATGTTGCCGGCACGCCAACAGCTTCAATGGCCACATCGACTCCCTGTCCCCCTGTCAGGGCCAGGACCTGTTCCTTCCAGTCACGGCTGCCTGACAGGACCGTGTCCGTGGCGCCAAACTCCTTTGCCTTCTCCAGGCGGTTGGCGTCCAGGTCGATGGCCACCACCGTAGCGGCGCCGTACAGCCCTGCTGTGGTGATCGCCGCCAGTCCCACCGGCCCGGCACCGACCACGGCCACGGTGTCGCCGGGCTTTACCCGGCCGTACTGGACGCCGATTTCGAATCCCGTGGGGAGGATATCGGAGAGCATGACGGCCTGTTCGTCGCTGACGCCGGCAGGCAGCAGGTGCAGGGAATTTTCGGCATAGGGCACCCGGACGTACTCCGCCTGGGTACCGTCAATGAGGTGCCCGAAGATCCATCCCGTGCCTTCCTGGCCCTCGCCGCCCAGGCAGTGCGAGTAGAGTCCGGCCTTGCAGTTGGCACAGTGGCCGCAGGATTTGATGCACGAGATGATGACACGGTCGTTCACGTTCAGCCCAGTCACGGAAGGCCCGGTTTCCACGATGGTTCCCACCCCCTCGTGGCCCAGGATCCGGCCTTTTTCGACGGCGGGCACGTCACCTTTGAGGATGTGCAGGTCCGTACCGCAGATGGTGGTGGTATCGATTTTGACAATGACGTCGCCGGGTTGCTGGATCCGGGGGTCCGGAACATCCGTCCATGACTTGTTGCCGGGTCCGCCGTAGACGAGGGCTTTCATGCGTTTCTCTTTACTGTGGGGGACGGCTTTTCGAGGGTTTGCCGGCCGGGGCGCTCGGATTGCTGAGGGATGGGTTGGGAGCCGGCGGCAGCTGCTGCCAGTGGATTCACGGCCTTCAGTTTGGCCAGATGCAGGCTGCCAAGCACCAGGAAGAGCCCCGAGAGCCCAAGTGCGGGAAGGAAGGCGGCCAGGCTTGGTTCTGCACCGAAGAGGGGTTTGACCAGTTCACCCACCGCCAGGGAGAAGATGAGGGTGAAGCCGAGGACGTACAGGGCCGGGAGAAGCAGCAGACCCGTACGGTGGTTCCGGTACGTGAGGAAGGCAAGGATCAGGAATCCGGGCATGATGAAACAAAGGTCCAGGATGAAGATCGAGTAAAGGGAATCGATTTGTTCGCCACTCCGCATGAGGGGCAGGAGCATGCCGATCCACAGGGGGTAGAAGATGAGCGGCTGAAGGATGGCGCCGGCTGCTGAAGCAATCCTGGGTGCACGAGAAAGGGAGACGGATGGCGCGTCGCGGGCCATAGTGGCCCCGGCGGTGACCAAGGCCCAGAATGACAGGGCGAAGACTGCCATGTAGAACAGGTACAGGCCGTTGTAGGTCCGCTCAATGACATAGATCCCGTAGGCGTAGAAGAGGTAGCCCAGGAGTCCCAGGGCCACGATCTGGAATTTGGCCCTCTGGGGCCTTGCCGCATACGACAGGTACAGCAATCCGAGCCCGGCCGCCACTGACAGCAGGTCCTGGGAGTAGGCGCCGGGGACCAGGCCGGGGGCCACCACGCGGTTGTAGATTCCAGGGCGCCAGACCCCGGTTGCCGCAGCAGCCAGCGCCAGCAGTCCGGCGACGGCCCACAGCACGCGGTTGAGGAACAAGTGCGTCAGCATGGCCACCTCCCGCAGGAAGATCAGGGTTTCCCGGGTGTTCCCACAGCGTCCCATTGGGCCGCCCCGGGCCCCAAGGGCCATTGGTCCTGCCCTTGACGCCGGGCCTTTGTGCCCTTTCCCGATGCCGAAGAGTTGCCTACGCTGTGCCCTATGACTGACAAATCAAACGTACCCGTGCCGGAAATCCTCGACCCTGAAGAGTGCTGGGACCTCCTGGGCCAAACCGGGGTGGGACGGCTCGCCGTCATCGCCGATGGCCACCCCGACGTGTTTCCCGTCAACTTCAAGGTTGATGGTGACACGCTGGTTTTCCGCACCGGGTCAGGAACCAAGCAGCAGGCCATCCAGTCGGATGCCACGGTGGCCCTGGAAGCAGACGCCGTCAGTTCGCAGTTCGGGCTTGCGTGGAGCGTCGTCGTTAAGGGCAAGGCTGCCGAGACAACACCCACTGGACCCGACCTGGATGACATCCGGCGCGCCTTGTTCCCCTGGCAGGGCGTGGGCCAGGAGTACTTCATCCGGATTACACCGGAGTCGGTGACGGGCAGGCGCTTCACGATGAACGCCCCGCTGCTGTGGCAGGCCCCGCTGGACGAGGCAACCCGCGCCGGTCTCGAGTAGGCGGCCCGGACCGGCAGGTGCGCAGGTTCCAGGCAGGAGATCCAGTGCGTGCATGGTGGGTAGGCGAGCCCGGTCCCATGTCCACCCGCCCGCTGGTCCAGGGGATCCGTGCAGTTCCCAGGCCTGCGGCCGACGAGATACTGGTGGACGTGACCGTCTGCGGTGTGTGCCGGACCGACCTCCATCTCGCCGAAGGTGACCTCTCCCCGCGGCGCCCCCACGTGGTGCCGGGGCATGAAGCTGTCGGAGTCGTGGTCGAAACCGGAGCGGATTGTTCCCGTTTCGCGGCAGGCGACAGGGTTGGCGTGGCTTGGCTGGGTGGCGTATGTGGCAGCTGTGCTTACTGCCGCCGCGGCGACGAGAATCTGTGCAGGTCACCGGTGTTCACGGGCTGGGACAGGGACGGGGGCTATGCCGAGCAACTGGTTGTCGCGGAGGATTTCGCCTACCCGGTGCCAGCTGGCTTCACTGACGAACAGGCCGCGCCGCTGCTGTGCTCGGGGATCATCGGATACCGGGCCCTGAAGCGTGCGGCCCTGCCCGTTGGCGGGCGCCTTGGCATCTACGGTTTTGGCAGCTCCGCGCACATCACCGCCCAGCTTGCCATCAAACAGGGTGCCTCCGTGTTTGTCATGACCCGGTCTGACAGTGCCCGGTCCCTCGCCCGGGAGTTGGGAGCCGACTATGCGGGGGACGCTTATGACGAGCCGCCGGTACCCCTCGATTCCGCGATTCTTTTCGCACCGGTGGGAGAACTTGTCCCGGCTGCGCTGCGCGCCCTGGACAGGGGTGGAACCCTCGCCATCGCCGGAATCCACCTGAGCGACATCCCGGCCCTCAATTACAGCAGGGAGCTCTTCTACGAACGTCAAGTGCGGAGCGTAACAGCCAATACCCGGGCTGACGGGCATGAGTTCCTGACTCTCGCAGCCAGGCTGTCCCTGGCCCTCACCACGACGACCTACCCGTTCGACGCAGCAGACAGGGCCCTCGACGACCTGGCCGCCGACAGGATAACCGGTTCAGCGGTCCTCCGGGTCCGGGCGGAACGGTAGGCTCTGCCCAACAGGTCCCCTGCCTCATCCTGCCTCATCCAAACAGGACAGCGGCCTCCTCGTACCGTGCTTCAGGGACCACCTTCAGTTCTCCCAACGCTTCCCCCAGGTCAACATTGACTATGTCCGTACCACGCAGCGACACCATGGTGCCCCATCTGCCGGCGGCTGCCGATTCGACAGCGGCCAGCCCCAGCCTGGTGGCAAGGACCCGGTCGAAGGCCGTAGGTTCGCCGCCACGCTGAATGTGGCCCAAAACGGTGGCGCGCGTTTCGATGCCGGTCCGTATCTGCAGTTCCCCTTCGAGCAGCAGGCCGATCCCTCCCAGCCGCGGCCGCCCAAAAGTATCCAGGCCACGGGGCGCGTAGGGTGCTTGGTGACCCTCGGGAGCGAAGGCCTCGGCCACCACCACAAGGGGAGCCCGGCCTCGGTCCCGTGCTGACAGTACCCACGAACATATTTGGTCCAGGGACACCGGATGTTCAGGTATCAGGATGGCGTGCGCGCCCGACGCCATGCCGGAATGCAGTGCTATCCAGCCGGCATTCCTGCCCATGACCTCTGCGACCATGCACCGGTGGTGCGATTCGCCAGTAGTCCGGAGGCGGTCGATGGCTTCGGTGGCAGTCTGGACCGCGGAATCAAAGCCGAAGGTGTAGTCCGTGGCACCGAGGTCATTATCGATGGTCTTTGGGACACCCACCACATTGATGCCCTGCCCGCACAATTCCCGGGCAGCGGCCAGTGTCCCCTCTCCCCCAATGGCAATCAGGCCGTCCAGTTCGTGGCGCCGGACGCAGGCGCGGACACCTTCGATCCCCTTCCCCACCAACGGATTGGTCCGGGACGTGCCCAGGATGGTTCCGCCCAGGCGGGAGATACCACGGACACTCGTCCGGGGCAAAGGAAAAACGTCCTGCTCCAGGACACCCCGCCACCCGTCCCGGAACCCGATGAATTCGTAGCCATGCGCCACGTCTCCGCCCAGCACCGCTCCCCGGATGACCGCGTTGACGCCGGGGCAGTCACCGCCGCTGGTGAGGATGCCCAGCCGCTTCACGGCACCACCACCCCCGCAGCGCGGGCAGGCAGCGGGAAGTGCCGGGTCTGCCCGGCGGGGAGGAACACGTCATTGCCATGGACCCGTACCTTGATGGGGCCGGCGTCACCTGGAGCGGAGGCGATACTCATATCCCCGCCCTTGAGATGAATGCGGAGGCGGTGCCCGCGGTAGAGGACCTCAAAAGCAACGGCCCGCAACCCGGTGGGGAGGTTGGGGGCAAACAAGATGGTGTCGCCGCTGAACCGCAGCCCCGCAAAACTGCGCTGCACTACGTCGATGGTTCCAGCCATCGCGCCCAAATGGATGCCCGCGCGCGTGGTGCCATGCTGGGTATCGTCGAGGTCGGCGTCGAGCGCTTCCCGGAAGCTGTCCCACGCCCGGTCCGCGTCCAGGCCGGCCAGGACCGATGCGTGCGCAACCCGGCTCAGCGTGGAGCCGTGGGCCGTCCGGGCAAGGTAATACTCGACGGTCCGGTTGAGCTGTTCGTGCGTGAACCCGTAGCCCAAGCGCTGCAGCACGGTGACCAGCCCATCGTGTCCCAGGAGGTACGGGAGCATCAGGACATCCGCCTGCTTCGCCAGTTTGTAATGGTTGGTGGCGTCGTCTTCTGCCTCGAGGATCAGGTCCAGCCGCTCAATGTCGCCATAGGTGTCCCGGTAATGGTCCCAGTCAAGTTCCTGCAGATCCCCGTAACCAGCAAACTGGCTGATGACACCGTCGCTGTGAAAGGGCACGTACATCAAGGTCCCCAAACGCTCCCACCCGGCCGCTTCCGCATCCGTGACGCCAAGGCGGTCCATCAGCCCCGCGCGCTCGCTGCCGTGCAGGAATGAGAGGATGCCTGCTGCCTGGGAGCAAACCCAGGCGGCCATGACGTTCGTGTACGCGTTGTCATCCAGGCCCGGTTTGTCACGGTACGGGTAGCCAGTATGGTATTCATCCGGTCCCACCACGCCCCGCACGTGGTACCTGCCGCCTGTCTCGTCGTACTCCGCCAGGGAGCAGAAGAAGCGGGCAACTTCAACCACCAGCTCAGCACCCTTCTGCAGAAGCCAGATCTTGTTCCCGGTGGTCTGGAAGTACTGCCATGCGTTGAAGGCGACGGCCAGGCCGGAGTGCACCTGCAGATGCGAATAGTCCCGGACCCATCTGCCGGACCTGTCGTTGTACAGCCATTTCGGGGTTTCCTCGCTCCCGTCGCTGCCGCTTTGCCAAGGAAACTTTGCTCCCTCCTGCCCGGCCAACGATGCTGCATGCCGGGCCGCGGGCAGCCTGCGCCACCGGTAGTCGAGTACCGAGCGGGCAATATCCGGAGTTCGTGAAGTCAGCACCGGAAGGACAAACAGCTCATCCCAAAAGACGTGGCCGCGGTAGCCCTCGCCATGGAGTCCGCGTGCCGTCACGCCGGCATCCAGTTCCGCCGTGTGGTGGGTCAAGGTCTGCAGCAGGTGGAAGATATGCAGGTTAAGGACCATGCGCACGGGCAGCGGGGCGTCAATCTCCACCAGGAAAGGTCGGAGCTCACGCCGCCAGGCCTCCTCGTGGGCGGCGAGCAGCACATCGAAATCCCCGGGCGCGCGCTCAAGCACTGAACGGGCACCCGTTTCGGGCGAGGAGATGGCACGGTCGCGGGAGGTCACCACCGCCACTGACTTGGTGATCCGCGCCGTGGTACCGGTTTCAAGGGAAACCGGCAGGGTCTGGAAATGGAAGGCTCCGATCGCGCCCCCGGTAATGTGTGCGGCGGCCGGCGAGACCTGCGTCCGGTAGGCCACGGCGATGCGGATGAGGCTTTGGGTGGTTTCAACCTCAACGACGGAGGTACCGTCAGGGCGCACCTCCGGGTCCGGGCGCTGCGGGGCCGTCTTGTCGGCCAGGTGGACATCGGAGCCCTGGGCACGCTCGGGGAGGTTCGCGTTGCGGACTCCGGCGTCAATTCCGCTGCGGACCTCCACCATGCCGCTCCAGCCCAAGGCCGTGATCGCCGTCTGAAGGACCAGCAGGTGAGGCTCGGCCATGGATGCAAATCGTGTCTGCACCACCTCCAGGCGCCGCCCGTCGGCACCTTCCAGCAACAGCCTTCGCTCCAGCACCGCTTTTTTGAGGTCCAGGACCCTGCGCTCGCGGACGACGTACAGCCCGCCCGCAGACCACCATTCCTGCCCGGCCAGGCGCAGGTCAAGCGGAAGGCAGTTGGGCGCGTTGACCATGTGTTCTTCCAACAGCATCTCGTCGGCGGACTTCGCCCTGACCCGGTTGTAAATGCCGGCGAGGTACATGCCTGCGTAGCTGTACGGACCGCCCTCGGGGGCCGCTCCACGAACGCCCAGGTAGCCGTTGCCCAGGGTGGTCAGGGCCTCCCGGTGTCCTTCGTGCCCGGCGTCAAAACCTTCAAACACAAGGTGCCAGGCATTGCCGATCACCTGGCCCAGGTCCAGCTCGCCCACATCGTTGAGGACAGTGTCCGCCCCCGCGGCTTCAAGCTGGCGGCGGTTCCCGGCCCGGTCGATTCCCACCACCAGGCCAAAACCGCCGCGCCGCCCGGCCTCGACACCAGCGGCCGAATCCTCAATCACCACGGCATGTGACGGACTGACGCCAAGCCTTGCTGCGGCAGCCAGGAAGACGTCAGGGGCAGGCTTTCCCTGCAGCCCAAGCGCTGCCGCCGTCGTCCCGTCCATGACGACGGTGAAGAGATCCTGGACGCCCGCTGCTTCCAGGACCGATGCCGCGTTTCGGCTCGAGGTGACAACGGCCATGGGCACTGCAGCCTCGGTGAGCCGGCGCAGCAGCTGCAGGGTCCCGGGGTAGCTTTGGACCCCGTCCCGCCGGAGGTGTTCCAGGAACAGCTCGTTCTTCCACCGGCCCAGGCCGAATCCTGTCCAGGCACCGGCTTCATCTGTTTCGTGCCCCTTCTCAAGAAGCACTCCCCTGGCTGCCAGAAACCGCACCACTCCTTCTTCGCGCGGCATGCCGTCGATATAGGTGAGGTAGTCGGCCCTGCTGAGCGGGGCACGGTCGGTGCCCGGCGGAATCCTGGGGTCGTGCAGGATCCGGGCGAACGCGTCCTTCCACGCTGCCTGATGCACCAGTGCCGTGTTGGTGACCACCCCGTCCAGGTCGAAAATGACGGCGTCAAACGGTGGCTTGGCAGCGGCAGCGGCGGTGGGCGACGCAATCATAGGACATTGCTACCAGCAAGCAGGACTTCAGCAAAGGGCCGATGGGCCCTCCACCCGCTAAGCCGTGTCCCTGGCCGCTGTCTCCCGTACGTGGTTCCACCACGTCAGCGGTGATGTGATGACGAAGCGCCGGCCTGTGACGGAGGTGGGGACGATGCGGACGAAGTGGTCCTTCTCTCCCGCCTGCCAGGGAAACAGCGTCAGGGCGGCTCCCGCCAGGAGTTCCTGGGTGGGCTCCAGGATGACGGCCTTGCCTTTGACCAGCACGCTCCAGGCTTTTGAGTCGTCGTGGCCGTCTGCTTCAAGCGCGACGGCGAGTGGTCCCCCGGCGGCCCGCAGCTTGGTTCCTTCCCCGGTGCGGAAGACAACTGAGTGCTGGTCCACTTTGTAATTTACGGGGAAAACTTCCGGGTATCCGTCCACCAGCACAGCCAGGTGGCCAACAGACACTCCATGCAGGAGGTCCCAGCACGTGGCGGCGTCCAGGACTTCAGTAGGCAGTTGTGCCGGGTCGTTGTGCATGCCTTGACGATAAGGGCGGGGGCGGCCGACCCGCTAGAGCCCTTAGGCCCTGCCGGTATTCCCGGTGCCGGCGGCCCGGTACCCGGGCAGCCGGGCAAAGAAAAACACCCCGGTCAGGAGACCGGGGTGTTTTTCTTTGATGATCCGACCCATCCGCAAAGGATGTCCCGATTCATCTCGGGGGTGGAGATGGGGGGAATTGAACCCCCGTCCGATGTCGTGTTGTCAGGGCTTCTCCGGGCGCAGTTTGCGTCGGATTTTCTCGGCCCCAGCCATGCTGCAAACAGCTGGCTGATCCGGGCCCAGTCACCTAAAAGTCCCGTTTACTCCGATGACGGGAGTAAACAGCAGTGGCTATCTAAATGACGCCAGGATCCGGGGCGATAGCAACCTCGGGCTGACGGACTGTCTTACTGCTTAGGCAGCAAGAGCGAAGTCAGTGCGCTTAGAATTGGCACTTATTGGTTTGCAGACAGCGTTTACGAGATAAATCTGCATCCTCGGCCCGCTTCACCTGTCGCGACTAACATCGTCGAAACCGATCATCCCCGTATTTTGTTACCAAACCGGCTGGCACGCCTGCCGGACTACCCATACTAACGCATACCCGCCCGAAATAATTCCTAGCGGCGCCGGTTGCGCTCCCGCATCTCGCGCTGCGCCTCACGGTTGTCCTGCTGCTCGCGCAGGGTCTGCCGCTTGTCGTACTCCCGCTTGCCCCGGGCAACCGCGATTTCCACCTTGGCCCGGCCGTCGACGAAGTAGAGCTGAAGTGGAACGACGGTGTACCCGGCCTCCTGGACTTTGCGGGAGATCTTGATGAGTTCCTCGCGGTGCAGCAGCAGCTTGCGCCGCCGCCTGGCGGCATGGTTGGTCCAGCTTCCCTGGTTGTATTCGGGGATATGGATCGCTTCCATCCACAGTTCGTCGTTATAAAAGGTGCAGAATCCGTCCACCATGGAGGCATGCCCCTCGCGCAGGGACTTCACTTCGGTGCCCATCAGCGCGATGCCGGCCTCGTACGTGTCCAGCACGTGGTAGTCATGCCGGGCCTTGCGGTTGGTGGCCACCACCTTACGGCCACTTTCTTTCGGCACGGGAAAACTCCTCAGGTTCAGGTTGGACGGTCCGGGCCAGTGGCGCCGGAGCTATACCAGTCTACGGCAGGCGGTTACTGCCTACAGCAGCCCCATGGGGTCGACGGCTCGGCCGTTGAGCCAAGTCTCGAAGTGGGCGTGGCAGCCCGTGGAGTTACCGGTACTGCCCGAGTATGCAATGAGTTGCCCCTGCGAGACCTTTTGGCCGTTCGAGACCACGATGCTGGAGTTGTGGTAGTAGATGGTGGTGAGGGTGTTGCCCTGCACCATGCCGTGATCGATCTTGACACGCCACCCACCGCCGTCGGCGGAGTTCCATCCTGAGCTGAAGACTTCCCCGGCTGCGGCCGCGTACACGGGCGTTCCGCAGGCTGCACCGAAGTCGATGCCGGTGTGCATGTACCCGCCCGTGCCGTAGAAGTCGATGGTTCCCGGCGGAGTGGTGCGGTAACCAAAGCCGGAGGTGATGGGGATGCTGCCGTCGAAGGGGTGGCGGAGGCCAAAGGCCGACGGCGAACCGGCGGCCGGCGGGACGTAAGGCTGGGCGGGCGGGGCGGGGCGGTTCGCTGCCGCGGCTGCGGCGGCGGCAGCAGCAGCGGCCGCTGCAGCCTGACGGCGCTGCTCCGCTTCCCATGCCTCGCGGGCCTTGCGGTCTCGTTCGGCAATTTCGTTGGCCACTTGGTTTTGGTTGGCCTGGACGCCCGCCAGTTGCGCCTGGATTCCGGGCTTGGCAGCCTGGAGTTCGGCGTCGAGGCGGGTGGTGTCGGCAATCAGCTGGTCCACCTGGGCCTTTTTGGCGGCCGCCTCGTCGCGTGCCGCCTTCTCGCGTTCAAGCGCGGCGTCGGCTTTGGCCTTGAGGTCCTTGATTTCCGCTTCCACGGCCTGGAGCCGGGCTTCCGAGTTCACGTTGGTGGCGTTCTGCTGGCTCAGCTTGTCCATGGCGGCGTTCTGGCTCCGCATGGCCTGGTCCGCCAAGTCCATGGTGTCGGTGAGGCTGCCCCCGCCGTTGGAACCGAAAAAGAGCGACAGGTTGGAGGGGACTCCGCCGGACTTGTAGGCCTGGGTCGCAATCTGGCCGATCAGCTTCTTGGTATCGGCAATTTTTTGCTTGTCGGTTTCCAGCTGCTGGGTGATCTTGGCTTTGTTTTGCTGGGCCATGTCGACACGTGCAGCCAGTGCTTCCGATTCTTTGACTGCGCTGGCAACGCGGCCCTGCGCGTCAAGCAGTGCTTGCTGTGCCCCCGGTAGCTGGCCCTGGTAGATCACAAGGTCGCCGGCGGCCTTTGCGATTCGGGAATCGACAAATTCAAGCGACGCCTGGACGCGGGCAGCTTCGGCCTCGAGCGCGGCTTTCCGGTCTTCGAGGTCGTCTGCGAAAGCCACGGGGGTGGCTACGGCCATGCCTGCGGACAGGATGACGGTGAGCAGGCCGCTCACAAGTCCCCAACGGCGGGCAGCGGACCGTCCCCGGCTTCGCTGGGCGCGGGGCGCGGTTTGAGCAGTAACGTTCATTGGCATTCCTTGGTCGGTGTGCACAGCCTAAACGCGCAAATATCTGCGAAGGGTCAAGAGGGACGAAATTCCTGCCAAGGATCCGCCAAGGACCAGCAGCGCCGGCGCGAGGATGAGGGTCTGGCCTGCCGAAATGAAGGCCGTATCAGGGTATTGGCGGGACATGTAGTCACCCAGGAAGAACTGCGCTACGGCCCACAGGGTGCCCGAGGCCAGGGCTGCGCCGATGACGGCCGCGATGACGCCTTCGAGGATGAATGGCAGCTGGATGACGGTTTTGGACGCCCCCACGAGCCTCATGATGCCGGTCTCCCGGCGCCGGCTGAAGGCGGAGAGCCTGATCGTCGTGGCGATGAGCAGGATCGCGCAGACGATCATGACTCCTGCGATGCCCACTGCCACCAGGGATGCCCCATTCATCACCGAGAAAAGACGTTCCAGCAGCTGCCGCTGGTCGATGACCGTCTCCACGCCGGGCTGGGAGGAGAACGTCTCGCTGATGATTTGGTACTTCTCCGGATCCTTCATGTTGATCCGGAAGGAAGCCGGCAGCTGGTCCGGGGTCACGGAATCCACGATGGGCGAATTGGAGAACTGGTCCTTGAAGTGCTTGTAGGCCTCATCCTTGGACTCGAACTGGAAGTCGTTGATGTACTGCGCCACAGCCGGGGATTCCAGGAGTGCGTTCAGGCCCTGCTGCTGTTCAGGGGTCACGGGTCCGGACGCGCACCCGGGCGCGGTCGACCCGTCGCTGCAGAGGAAGATGGCCACCTGGACCTTGTCGTACCAGTAGCCCTTCATCTGGTTGATCTGCATTTGCAGCATGCCCGCCGCGCCCACGAACGTCAGGGACACGAAGGTCACCAGGATGACCGATACCACCATGGACAGGTTACGGCGCAGGCCGCTGCCAATCTCGGAGAGAATGAATGCGAGCCTCACCGCTGGGCCTCGCCTTCAGCGCCGTTGCCCGGCAGGCCGGCGTCGGGAGCCTCCCTGCCGCTGGCGTCCTTCAGGCGCCGGGACTGTCCGACGACGGGAATCATCGAGGTGTACAGGGCCTTGGCTTCGTCGCGGATCACCACGCCGTTCTTGAGTTCGACCACGCGCTTGCGCATCTCGTTGACGATGTCGTCGTCGTGGGTGGCCATCACCACGGTGGTTCCGTTCTGGTTGATCTTGTCCAGTACGCCCATGATTCCCATGGACGTGGTGGGATCGAGGTTTCCCGTCGGCTCGTCTGCGAGGAGGATCCCGGGGCGGTTGACCACGGCACGCGCGATGGCAACGCGCTGCTGCTCACCGCCGGACAGCTCGTGCGGCATGCGGTGTTCCTTGCCTTCGAGCCCTACTGTCTTAAGGACCTCCGGGACGGTGTCGCGGATCACGCTGCGGCTCTTGCCGATGACCTGCATGGCGAACGCGACATTGGCGAACACGTTCTTCTGGGGAAGGAGGCGGAAGTCCTGGAAGACGACGCCGATTCCGCGGCGGAGGCGCGGAACCCGCCAACTGGAAATTTTGGCGACGTTTTGGCCGGCGACGTACACGGCACCGGAGGTGGCGCGGTCTTCCTTCAACACCAGCCGGAGGAAGGTGGACTTTCCGGAGCCCGAGGCGCCGACGAGGAAGGCGAATTCGCCACGGTCGATCTCAAGGTCGATGGAATCCAGTGCCGGTCGGGCTTTCTGGTCGTAAACCTTGGTGACATTTTCGAATCGGATCATGGCCCTAAGTACCCTGCAGGGCATGGCTCATCGGTCTGATGCAGCCCAGTTCTGCAGCCGGTGCACGGGTTTTTCGTTTGGGGAAAGTAGGGCCCCGGCCCCTCGACTATACGCAGGATCGGTGCCTGCCGGGCGGGCTTTCGGGGGCGTGTCGCCGCATCGTCCCGCAGCCCGCCGGGAGGGCATCCTACTTTTCGGCGTTACGGTTATCCGTCCGCCACCGGATTCCGGCGTCGATAAAGTCGTCGATTTCACCGTCGAACACTGCCGATGTGTTGCCCACTTCGTGTTCTGTGCGCAGGTCCTTGACCATCTGGTACGGATTCAGGACATAAGAGCGCATCTGGTCACCCCAGGACGCCTTGACGTCTCCGGCCAACGCCTTCTTCTCCGCGTCCTCCTGCTCCTTCTTCAGGAGCAGGAGCCTGGACTGCAGCACGCGCATGGCAGCGGCACGGTTCTGAAGCTGGGACTTCTCATTCTGCATCGAAACCACCGTTCCGGTGGGGATGTGCGTGAGGCGGACCGCCGAGTCAGTGGTGTTGACCGACTGGCCACCCGGACCGGATGAGCGGAAGACGTCAACCCTGATCTCGTTGTCCGGGATCTCGATGGAATCGGTCTGTTCAATCAGCGGGATGACTTCAACAGCCGCGAACGAGGTCTGGCGGCGGCCCTGGTTGTCGAACGGGCTGATCCGGACCAGGCGATGGGTCCCTGCTTCAACACTGAGGGTGCCGTAAGCGTAGGGCGCCTTGACCTCAAACGTGGCCGATTTCAGCCCGGCTTCCTCGGCGTATGAGGTGTCCATGACGGTGGTGGGGTAACCGTGCCGCTCGGCCCACCGGAGGTACATGCGCATCAGCATTTCGGCGAAATCTGCCGCGTCGACACCGCCCGCTCCCGCACGGATGGACACCACGGCTTCGCGCTCGTCATATTCTCCGGACAACAACGTGACCACTTCCAGGTCCTTGAGGGCCTTCTTAATGGATTCGAGTTCGGCGGCGGCCTCCCCCATCGAGGCGGCGTCGTCCTCGTCCTGGCCCAGTTCCACCAGGACTTCGAGATCGTCGATACGCGAGGCCAGGTTGGTGAGGCGTTCCAGCTCGGACTGTCGGTGGGAGAGACGGGAGGTGATCTTCTGCGCCGCTGCGGGGTCGTCCCACAGGTCCGGCTCCCCTGCCCGCTCGCTGAGTTCGGCGATGTCTTCACGGAGTGCATCCACGTCGGAGACGCGTTCGATGGACTCGTAGGTGGCGCGGAGGGCGCGGATTTCAGCAGAAAAATCAATATTGGCCATGGTGGTTTAACCCTACGCTATCGCCGAATCCTGCCCGTTCCGGTGTCCTAACGGGTCAACCGCGAGCGCGCGGTTGACGTTGCCTCGATGGCGATCCCGTCAGGAATGAGGAAGTTCACCACTGGCGGGTGGACGGCGGCCGTGAGGACAACGACGGCGGTGGAACCGTCCGGCGTACCCGTCGCCCCGGTGACCGCAAGGCTGGAGAAACGCTGCGAAGCGGGACTTCTTGCAACGAAGTCTGCCGCCACGTTCCGGACGCGTGCCGGGTAGAGGACAGCAGAGGGGCTGCCGCCTTGCGTTGAGACTTCGCCAAGGGTGTAACTGCCGGCAGCGGCAAGCGATGCACCGTCTGCCAGGGACAGCAGGCGTTTGTGCTCCAGGTAAACGGAGGAAATGCCGATGACCACCGTCGCCACCAGGAGCGCGAGGAGCACGTAGCCGAGGATCATGACCATCAGCTGGCCATCCTGGTCCGGTTCCCGGCGGTTCATCGGTAGCGGCCCACCAGCTGGGAAGAAGAGGCCTGGACCTCCGTGGCGGACAACCCCTTTGCAAACGGCATGAAGGGCAGGGGCACACTGAGACTGACGGTCACCGTTACCGTGCTGCCCGCGGCCTGGCAGTCGGCCGGGCTGCAGAGGGTGCTCAAGGTGGCCCGGTCCCCCTGGTGGCCGAAGTCGGAGAGTGCAAGTGCCACCGCCTGCTCCGCAGCAGCCTGGGCGCTCCCGGCATCGGGTTGGGCTACATAGACCTTGGCTGCCTGGTCCGCGGCGCCCACAACGGCGAAGGATCCCCCTTGGATTTGCCCGACAGTTATTACGAAATACACCAGCGGGACCATCAGCAGGAGTGCAAGGAACGTAAATTCGACCACCGCGCTTCCCTGTTCACGGCCCAGGCCAGGCTGACGACGTTCCGCCCTCCTCACAGGTTCCGGACCCTGGATGATGTCCCGGGGCTTCTCCTGGCAAAGTGCCTCTGCAAGGCGGCTCCTGAAGCTTGGCCCCTGCGATCTCCTGAAGCTGGCCGGTTCAGGGCTGGACCGGAGCATGCCCCTTCACCTCCAGCATGTCCCTCGGTCCGATCAGGCCAATAACAGGCGTTGGGGACCGGACCGTGACCTCCAGGGTACGCATGCCTTGGAACTGTACTTCCCTGGTACTGACCTGCTCAGCGAAGCCAGGATTGAGGGCCATGCTGATGAGGCCGCGTGTCCGTTCTTCAGCATCGTTGGCGTTGCGGTCTGCGAGTGTCCCGTATCTCGCCCCGGATGCGGCGGCGTCAATGAGTGTGTTTCTGACGTGCAGGACCAGTGTCAGTTGGAGTATCGCCAGGAAGAACATCGTCAGCAGCCCACCCACCAGGACAAAGTCCACAACGGCTGAACCCTGCTCGGCTGCCCGGGCCGCACCCTGCTGCTCCTGCGGCCCTGGGGCGGACCTGCTCATGGTTCAGTTTCCTACCTTGTCCATCGCCTGGTTGAACATGGCTTCCAGTGCGGGACCCGCAAGCGCCAGAAGGGCTGCCACCAACACCGCGGACATGAGGGTGATCATTACCCACCCTGGTACGTCCCCGCGTTCAGTGCTGTCGCCAAGGCTTACCGGGGGTTCCGGGCGGGCAACAGGTCCGCCGTCGAACTGACGGGCCTGTAGCCGGTGCGGACGAAGCGTCCGAATCATCCGAAGTTGCAGCATATCCGCGAGGCCAAGAAGCAGCATCCCGAAACGGATTCCCATGGTCTTCATTTTTGCGTCCTATTCTTTTCTCGTTGAGGGGGCCAGCTGTTGCTGGGCGTGGTCGTGGGGCTTGTCCGCTTCATCAGAATCCGAGGTTGATCGCCGCGAGACCGGGGAAGACGGCAAACACCACGGTCAGGGGAAGTACTCCGAATACGAGCGGCACCATCATGGCAATCTCCTTCTTGCCTGCAGCTTCCATGAGGTCGCGCTTCGCTGAATCGCGTACATCCTGCGCTTGGGCGCGGAGCACGTCTGCGAGGGGTGTTCCCCGTTCCACTGCCACGATGATTCCGTCGACGAACCTGACCAGCGGCGCCAGGTCGGTGCGGGCGGAGAACTCCTGCAAGGCCATGACCAGGGGTTTGCCGGCCCTTGTCTCAGCTAGGATTTTCGAGAATTCCTTGGACAGTTCACCCTTGGCGCTCCTGCAGACCCGGTCCAGAGCGCCGGTCGCGCTTTCCCCTGCTCCCACCGCCAGGGCCATCAGTTCGGCCAGGCTGGGAAATTCTGCCATCATCCGAGTTTCCCGCCGGCGGACCTGGACGCCCAGCCAGTAGTCACGCAGCACAAACCCCGCTGCGGCACTGCCGATGACCACGACAGCCGCGAGGAGGGGGCTGAACCTGCCCGCTGCCGCACCAACGAGGATGACCGTCAGCGACAAAACGAAGCCGCCGGCGGCCCACAGCAACTGCTCCGCGCGGAAGTCGATGGGCGCTTTGTTGATTCCCGCCTGCGCCAGGCGCCGGGCTGTGGCGCCCGGCGAGGGGTTGAGCCTTCCGAGCGCGGAGAACCAATCCCTGATTATGGGCCGGAGGATTCGTTCAAGCGGTCCAAACGGTGTCAGGTTCTGATCGCCGGCGCGGAGAAGCCGCGATTCCAGGTTCTGTGACTTCAGCTGGGGTTCAATGCGGTCAGCCAAGGTCATGGGGCGCATCGGAGGCGACCGAAAGATCACCAGCCATAATCCGAGGCCGAGCCCCAGTCCGCACATGACAGCCGCAGGGGAAAGGAAAATCACCGGAGCACCCTTTCATCCTGCGGCAAGGCGCCGATCCTCAACATGGCTGTGTAGCAAAGCAGCGAGACCACCAGGCCTCCGACCAGCACTGCGGCCCCCATCGGCGTGTTGTAGGCCTGGATTGCTTCCGGTCTGGTGGCGAGAAGGATCATCACGATCCACGGTGCGGCGACCGCGAGCCGGGCAGCATTAATAGTCCAGGATTGGCGTGCCTCGAGCTCACTGCGGGTCCGGGCGCTTTCCCGCAGGAACTCGGCCAATGTGCCCAAGAGCTTTCCGAGGTCGGAGCCGCCTACTTCCCGGGTGAGCCGCAACGCTTCGATAATGCGGTCAGCCACGGGGTCGGCCAGCCGCTGCTTCAGCTTGTTCAGGGACCCCTCGAATTGCCCTCCGGCCCGGTAGTCGGCTCCAAATTCGCGGAAGATAGGCCGCAGCTCCTCTGGCCCCTTCTCTCCGAGCTGGATTAGGGCTTCTGGCAGGGGCAGCCCCGCCCGGATCGCGGAACGGAGGTGATCCACGACGTCGGGCCACAGTTGCCGGAGCATCGCCGTCCGCTTCCTTGCGCGCCACCGCAGGATGGTGATGGGCAGCCACATGCCGAAAAGTCCAAAGCACCCGGCGATCGGCCAGGAACGGCTGACCACGTAAAAGACAAGCGCAACGAAGATTCCCAGCCCAAGACAAGTCCCCACCAGACTGCGCACGGATACTTTATCTACCCCTGCGGCGGCCAGGAGGTCAGCCAGGCGTCCCGGTTTACGCTGCCGATTTCCGCGGTCCGGCGTTTCCCAGCAGGACCACCAGATCAGGAAGAGCCCAACCCCGGCCACAGTTCCCACCAACGCCGGGATCATCGCGGGTCCAGCAGTGCGGCGACGTCGTAACCGGCCCTCGAGAATTTCTCGGCCGAAGGCATGGCGTTGGCACGTGGCTGCAGGACGCCGTTCTCCAAGCCAAACACCAAAGACGACTCGATGACGCCGTTCTCCACCCGGCGGCCCAGCGACAGGATCTGAGTGACTTGCCGGCGGCCGTCAGCATTCCTGCTGCAGTGAACTACAAGATCTATGCACGAAGCGACTGTCGGCACAACGAACGCACTTGAGATGTTCTCCCCCGCCAAGAGCGGAAGGGTGCAGATCTTAGTGACTGCGTCATGAGCCGAATTCGCGTGAACCGTACACATTCCAGGAAGCCCGGAGTTCAGGGCGATGAGCATGTCCAGGCTCTCGGCTTCGCGAACCTCCCCCACCACCAGCCGGTCCGGACGCATCCGCAGTGCTTCCTTCACCAGGCGGCGGAGTGGAATTTCTCCCTCACCTTCGAGGTTCGGTTGACGGCACTGAAGCCCCACCACGTCCCGGAGGGGAAACTGCAGTTCGAAGATTTCCTCGACGGTGATGACACGTTCGCGGCTTCCGATGCTGGCAGCCAAACAGTTCAGCATGGTGGTTTTGCCGGCCTGGGTTGCCCCCGATACCAGGATATTCAGGCCGCTGGACACAGCCGCGCCGAGAAAGCGTGCTGCCTGCGGCGTCAGCGTCCCCAACTCCACGAGATGTTCCAGGCGGCTGGCTTTGACTACGAACTTGCGGATGTTAACTGCCCAATGGCGGCGGGTTACATCCGGGATAACCACGTGCAGCCTTGAACCGTCAGGCAGGGCCGCATCGACGAAAGGTGAGGACATGTCAAGCCTCCTGCCGGAGCTCTTGAGCATACGTTCCACGAGGTCGCGCACCTGCTGCTCCGTGAGGCTCAGCGACGTCAACTCGGACTCGCCGTTGCGCGCGACATAAATTTCGTTGGGTGCGTTGAGCCAGATTTCCTCAATCGAAGGGTCATCCAGGAGTGGTTGCAGCACACCGAAGCCTGCAACGGCGTCGAAGAGGAACCGGCGGGCTGCGTCGAGAGGGCCAATGGGCGGCAAAGGCCCCATCAGTGCCCGTTCGTCATAGTCCGTTACTGCTGCTTCAACCAAGCGCCGGACCTCACCAGCCTGCCTTAGCGGGTCCAGCCCGCGGCGACGGATGAGTTCGCGGACTTCGTCCTCGACAATTCCCAGCGCGTCCATATGTTCCCCCATACAACTGCCGCCCCCGACGGAGGCAGTGCGACTTGGGCTACAGCCTAAGGAGCTTGCCCCTGCCGCAACAAGTCATTATGCGCGCATGTGGATATCTGAGGTACCTCAAGATTGTCACCGGAACGACTCAGGATTAAATCCAGATGACCACAGGATTCACATAAGTAACACCAGAATCACTGGTTCCGTCAGTAACACGGGTGCTATGGTGAGCGCGTTATTTATCGAAATAGCACTATCAGGTGCCTTCCTGGGGGAAATCACCTGAGCAGTATCCAAAGAGGCGCTCGGGGGAGCGCCACATTGTCTCCGGAGCCCATATGAAGCGGAACCTGTCTCAGTCCCGTCACCCAGTCATGAAGTCCCTCGGGACCGCCCTGTTGGCCGTCTCGTTGCTCGCCGGACCCGGCATGGCTGATGTAGCCACCGCAGCAGAAGTCAGCCCGGCGCCGACACCTTCTGCTACCTCCACTTCAGCTCCGGGCACCGCAGCATCACCGGCTCCGACGTCGGCCCCTTCGCCGGCATCCGCGCCATTGCCTTCAACCTCGCCCCTGCCTGCAACCTCACCGGGCCCCACTCCTTCGCCACAAACCATGGCTCAGGCGATCGGTCCCGGCGGAGCGGAGATGGGCCAGCGCTCCGCGAGGGTCACGGCATCGAACAGCTCTGACCCCGCCAGGAAGCTCAGCACCGAATCGTTGTCCACCCAAGGCACATGGATGCCCTCGTTTGGCGTTCAGGGACTTGACGTCAGCGGGCACCAAACGAGCGTTGACTGGCAGCAGCAATGGAACATGGGTGCCAGATTCGCCTACGTGAAGGCTTCAGAAGGCAACTACTTCACCAATGACCTCTTCGGCTCCCAGTACCAGGGCGCGCGAAGCGTCGGAATGATCCGGGGCGCCTACCACTTCGCCATTCCCAATTGGTCCTCGGGTGCGGACCAGGCGCGCTATTTCGTAAATAACGGAGGCGGCTGGTCGGCTGACGGGTACACAATGCCGCCCGTCCTGGATTTTGAGTTCAATCCATATGCAGGCAAGACGATCAACGGTTTCTACTTCGGCAATACCTGCTACGACATGTCCGGAAGCCAATTGGCTTCCTGGGTTCGGGACTTTGGCAACACCATGCTGTCCCTTACCGGCCGGCTGCCAGTTATCTACACCAATACGAGCTGGTGGAACCAGTGCCTCGGCACGCCGACAGACTTTGGCGACTACCCGCTGTGGGTAGCCGCATACCCCGGATCCCCCAGCGATGATGCCGGCGCGGTGCCGGCAGGCTGGAGCACCTACAGCATCTGGCAGTACAGCAGCACTGGCCCACTGGCTGGTGACTCGAATGTGTGGAACGGTGACTATGCATCGCTCCAGCGGTTTGCCGGAACCGGCACGCCCTCCGTCCAGGTCCCGTCCCAGGCCACCCAGCAGATAGCGGCATATGCAAAGGCTCATCCATCGCTGGGCAGTCAAACCACCGCCATCACATGCGGCTTGACCAGCGGCGGCTGCTACCAGGGCTTCCAGGGCGGGACCGTGATGTGGTCCCCGGCGTCCGGAGCCTTCGCCGTTTCCGCGGGGCCCGTTACCGGAGCGTGGCAGGCCCTCGGTGCCGAACGCAGCGCGGCAGGCTATCCGACCAGTGACCTGATCTGTGGACTGAAAAACGGCGGATGCTTCCAGAATTTCCAGGGCGGCAGCATCATGTCGTCGCCATCCACTGGTGCCGCCTTCGTTCCATTCGGCGCGATTCGCGATGCCTGGGCCGCGCAAGGCTACGAAAATGGCCCGTGGGGCTACCCCACGAGCAACGCGACATGCGGGCTGCGGTTTGGCGGATGCTTCCAGCTATTCCAAGCCGGGTCCGCGCTTTGGAGTCCGTCCAGCGGAGCACACTTGGTCAAATCGGGACCGGTCCTCGACGCATGGGCCAAGGACGGGTTTGAGAACGGCCTCCTAGGGTTCCCGACAACAGATGTAAGCTGCAGCGCGTCCGACTGCACGCAGCTGTTCAGCGGCGGAGTCATCGGGTCGACACCCACAGCTGGTGCATGGCCCATCTATATGGGCATCGGTGACACCTGGAAGGCAGCAAGGACAAAGGGAGAACCCATCGGATTCCCGCTTGCCAAGGAAGTCTGCGGACTACGAGGCGGCGGCTGCTATCAGCTGTTCCAGGGTGGAAGCATTCTGTTCTCACCCGCCTCCGGGGCGTACGCAATGACTGGCCGCATCCTTAACTACTGGGCGCAAACCGGCTTCGAAAACGGCCAACTGGGCTACCCGACAGGTCCGGCCAGCTGCGGCGCCGTTCAGACCGAATGCTGGCAGTCCTTCGAAAAGGGCACGGTCGCCTACTCCGCGGCGACACCGATCCAGACGGTCCCGGCTGGCCCCATGGCTCAGGCGTGGACGAACCTTGGTGCGGCAGGAGGGGCCCTAGGCTACCCTGCGTCCGCCCAGATCTGCGGCCTCAAGGACGGTGGATGCTTCCAGATGTTCGCCAAGGGTGCACTCATGTACTCCCCAGCTGCAGGCGCCCAACCCAGCCTCCTGGGACCCATCCGTGACTTCTGGCAGAAGCAAGGCTTTGAAAACGGCGCCCTCGGCTACCCCGCTTCAAATGTCATCTGTGGGCTGGTCGGTGCCGGGTGCTTCCAGAACTACCTGGGCGGGACTGTGATGTGGTCCAATGCCAGCGGGGCACATGCAATGTCGTTCGGTCCGGTCCGGGATGCCTGGATCGCTTCCGGTTTTGAGAACGGAATTCTTGGATATCCCACCAGCGAACAGGTGTGCGGTCTCCGGAACGGCGGCTGCTTCCAGAACTTCGTGAACGGAACAGTCATGTACTCCCCCGCCACCGGAGCTCAGACCATGTCATCGGCCCCCATCCGGGACAAGTGGGCCACCACGGGTTTCGAGGGCGGCTCACTTGGCTACCCCACCAGCGGCGCCATCTGCGGGTTGCGCAACGGTGGTTGCTTCCAAAACTTTGAGAAGGGAACCACAATGTGGTCCGCCGCCAGCGGCGCACAAGTGATGATGCCAGGGCCCATCCAGCAGACCTGGGCAGGACAAGGCTTCGAAAACGGTGCGCTGGCCTTCCCCACAAGCGGCCAAACGTGCACCGCCGACAGGTTGTCCTGCAGCCAGAACTTCCAGGGGGGTGCCATCAGCTGGACATCGGCCGGCGGAGCGAAGGTACGCCTCAACTGACACGTTGACAAAAAGGGGCGGGACCGCTTTCGCGGTCCCGCCCCTGCTTTCTTGCTCGTGATCAGCGGCCGTGTTCCAACAGGTCGATGAGGTACGAACCATAACCGCTCTTGACAAGAGGTTCGGCCCGCTCACGCAGTTCTTCATCTGTAAGGAACCCCAGGCGCCAGGCAATTTCCTCCGGGGCCCCAATCTTGAGTCCCTGCCGGTTCTCCGTGGTCCGAACGAAGTTTGACGCGTCGTTCAGGTCATTGAAAGTTCCTGTATCCAGCCAGGCCGTGCCCCGTGGAAGAATCTCAACCTGCAGTTTGCCGCGCTCCAAGTAAGTACGGTTGACGTCGGTGATCTCAAGCTCTCCCCTCGCGGATGGCTTGAGGTTCTTCGCAATATCCACGACGTCGTTGTCGTAGAAGTAGAGTCCCGGCACCGCGTAGTGGCTCTTCGGTTCGGACGGCTTCTCTTCCAGCGAAACGGCTTTACCGTTCTCGTCAAACTCCACGACGCCATAGGCCTTCGGGTCGGCCACCCAGTAGCCGAATACTGCCCCACCATCGATATTTTCAAATCGCCGCAACTGCGTTCCCATGCCGTGCCCGTAGAAGATATTGTCGCCTAGGACAAGGGCTACGCTGTCGTCGCCGATGTGCTCAGCACCGAGAACAAATGCCTGCGCTAGGCCATCAGGTGAAGGCTGCTGCTTGTAGGTGATGGAAACACCAAACCGGGAGCCGTCACCGAGGAGTCGCTCAAACTGCTCGGCATCATGGGGAGTGGTGATAATCAGGATGTCCCGGATGCCCGCGAGGATCAACGTGGAGAGCGGGTAGTAGATCATCGGCTTGTCGTACACCGGGACCAACTGCTTACTGACGCCCAAAGTGATGGGATGGAGCCTCGAGCCGGTACCGCCGGCGAGTATTATTCCGCGCATGCACCCATCTTTCCTTTAGCTAAGTGCAGCGGCAAATCCGGTAGTCTTGGGAATTATGCAGCGACTTCTTGTTACCGGCGGCGCCGGCTTCATTGGCTCAAACTTTGTCCACTACGTTATTGAGAACACGGAAGACCATGTCACTGTTCTGGACAAGTTGACCTACGCCGGCAACCTTGCATCGCTGCAGGGCCTTCCAGCAGACCGCTTCTCGTTCGTCCAAGGCGATATTGCCGACCCCGCCCTGGTGGACGGGCTCGTTGCCGAAGCAGATGTGGTGGTCCATTACGCAGCGGAATCGCACAACGACAATTCGCTGCACGACCCCCGGCCCTTCCTCGACACCAACATCATCGGTACCTACACCCTCATCGAAGCTGCACGGAAGCACAGCAAACGCTTCCACCACATCTCCACGGACGAGGTCTACGGCGATCTCGAACTCGACGATCCCGAGCGTTTCACGGAACAGACCCCTTACAACCCGTCCAGCCCGTACTCCTCCACCAAGGCCGGGTCCGACCTCCTGGTCCGCGCGTGGGTTCGCTCATTTGGGCTTCAGGCAACCATCAGCAACTGCTCCAATAACTACGGTCCCTACCAGCACGTGGAAAAGTTCATCCCACGGCAGATCACCAACGTGATCGACGGCATCCGGCCCAAGCTCTACGGCAAGGGGGAAAACGTCCGGGACTGGATTCACGCCAATGACCACTCCTCGGCCGTCCTCGCCATCATTGCTAAAGGCCGCATCGGGGAGACCTACCTGATTGGCGCCGACGGCGAGAAGAACAACAAGGACGTCGTTGAACTGATCCTCAAGCACATGGGCCAGGCCCCGGACGCCTACGACCATGTGGTGGACCGTGCTGGTCATGATCTGCGGTATGCCATCGATTCAACAAAGCTGCGCACCGAACTCGGTTGGGAACCCCGGTTCTCAAACTTTGAGACCGGCATCGAAGACACCATCGCCTGGTATAGGGACAACGAGGACTGGTGGCGCCCCCAGAAGGCCGCCACGGAGGCCAAGTACAAGGAACAGGGCCAGTAAGGCATGTCCATCGAGTTCTCTAAAAAGCTCGCCGTCCACGAAACGCCCATTCCCGGCGTCGTTCTCTACGACCTTCCTGTCCACGGCGACAACCGCGGCTGGTTCAAGGAAAACTGGCAACGGGAAAAGATGGTTGCACTCGGCCTGCCGGACTTCCGGCCCGTACAAAACAACATCTCCTTCAACGAGAAGGCGGGTACTACCCGGGGGATCCACGCAGAGCCCTGGGACAAGTTCATCTCGGTCGCCACGGGACGGATCTTCGGAGCATGGGTGGATCTGCGCCACGGACCCTCGTTTGGTGCCGTGTTCACCGCCGTGCTCGATCCAAGCCAGGCGATCTTTATTCCACGCGGCGTCGGCAATGCTTTCCAGACTCTTGAAGATTCGACGGCTTACACGTACCTCGTCAACGACCACTGGTCCGCAGACGCGCAAGGTCAGTACACGTTCCTGAACCTGGCGGACGAAACCGTCGCCATCGAATGGCCAATCCCGCTCTCCGACGCCGAATTATCCGAAAAAGACAAGGCCCACCCCCGCCTGGCCGACGTCGTGCCGATGCCACCGAAGAAGACCTTGGTGGTCGGGGCGAACGGGCAGTTGGGCAAAGCGCTGCGGAAACAGTACGACGGCGACCCTTCCGTCGAGTTCGCATCGCGCGGTGAGTTCGACCTTGGCAACCCGGATGCTTTCCTGGCCCGCAATTGGAAGAACTATTCCACCGTTGTGAACGCGGCTGCCTACACGGCCGTCGACGCTGCGGAGACCCCCGATGGCCGGGCGGCCGCCTGGGCAACCAATGTGACCGCGATGACGCAGCTTGCGAGAATCGCCATAGAGCATGACCTCACGCTCGTACACGTTTCCTCCGACTATGTCTTCGACGGAGCCAAGGAAGTCCATGCCGAGACGGAGGCATTCACCCCGCTGGGAGTCTACGGGCAGACAAAAGCAGCCGGCGACGCTGTCGTCAGCGTGGTTCCCCGGCACTACATCGTCCGCACGAGTTGGGTTATCGGGGAAGGCAACAACTTCGTTCGCACCATGGCCTCACTCGCGTCGCGTGGAGTAGAGCCTTCTGTAGTGAACGATCAGTACGGGCGCCTCAGTTTCACCGAAGATATCGCCGCTGGCATCCGGCATCTGCTGGAAACAGCGGCACCGTATGGCACGTACAACTTGAGCAACGACGGCGAGGCGCAGTCGTGGGCCGACATTGCGGCAGACGTCTACGAGCTGGCTGGCAAAAGCAGGTCCTCAGTGACCGGCGTAAGCACCAAGGAATACTTCGAGGGGAAGGATGCTGCGCCCCGACCGCTTAACAGTGTCCTTGACCTGTCCAAAATCAAGGCTGCCGGCTTCGACGCACCCGCAGCGGGGCTGCGTCTGACCGAGTACGTCAATTCGACCATGAGCGGATTTTCAGCATGACCGAAGCACGCCACGACACTCTTGTCATCATGCCGGCTTGGAATGAGTCGGAGGCGATCGGCAACACCATTGCGGAAGTCCTTGAGTTCGGACCGGCCTGCGATGTGTTGGTGGTGGATGATGGCTCCCGGGATGATACCGCCCGGGTTGCGCGCGCCGCCGGTGCCACGGTCGTTCAGTTACCGTTCAACATGGGCGTCGGCGGCGCCATGCGCACTGGATTCAAATACGCCAAGGCGCACGGATATAAGCAAGTCATCCAGGTGGACGCGGACGGTCAACACGACCCCCGGGACATCAAAGCGGTCCTGGACGGACTGCGTGACGCCGACATCGCCATTGGTGCCCGGTTTGCAGATGCCGGAAACTACACCGTGCGCGGTCCCCGGAAGTGGGCTATGAACGTCCTGGCCTGGACGATATCCCGGCTGGCGCGGACGAAGCTTACCGACGTGACCTCTGGTTTCCGCGCAGCGAATGCTAAGGCCATCCGCCAATACCTGGACCATTATCCCGCCGAGTACCTGGGCGACACGATTGATTCACTGGTCGTGGCAATACGTTCGGGCTGCACTGTCCGGCAGGTTGGCGTTTCAATGAGGGAGCGTCAGGGCGGCACCCCGAGCCATGACCCCATCAAAGCCGCTATCTACCTCGGCCGCTCAGGAATGGCGCTCTTGTTCGCGCTGACGCGCAAGAAATCCACACCTTCCACCAACTAGGATTCCACATGTCTCTCCTCATGGGCTCCATCGTCGTCGTGGCGATTCTCTTCTTCGTCTTCGAGATGCTGCGAAGGCAAAAGCTGCGCGAGAAGTACGCCGTTCTCTGGATTGTCATCGGCATAGGCACGCTGCTGTTGGCCGCTTTTCCCGCGCTGCTCGAGCAAGCAAGTGGCTTGCTCGGAATCCAGGTACCCGCGAACCTCCTCTTCATCACCACCCTGGTCCTCCTTGTCGGTGTATGCCTTCACCTGTCCCGTGAGCAGTCGCAGGCCGAGGATGAGGTGCGCATCCTTTGCGAAGAGGTGGCCTTGTTGAAGGTGGAGCTTTCGGCACTGCAGCAAAGCGTCGGGTCACGCCCGCGACAGGACGGAACCACCGGCCCCGCTGCGTAGCAGGAGCACTTCCGCGGGACTGGCCAAGTGGACCAAACAAAAAAGGGAGCGACCCCGCGGGGCGCTCCCTTTCCTATGCAATCGGTCAGCCGAAGATGTGCTTTGCCAGCCGTGGGAGGGAGTCCACCTTGCCCATGGCCACGGACTTGACCACCAAGGATGCAGCATTCAGCCGCGAGGTGGTGTGGAAGGACGCTGCACGGGCAGCGCGGTTCCAGCCAAGTTCCTTAAACCGGGCGGCCTGCCCCTCAAAGAAGCGCCGCTCCTCATCAAAGCGGCGGCCGTCCAGGGCACGCACGGAAGAATCCGACGCCGAGTGCCTCCGGTACAGGAAGGACAGCGTGGGGTCCACCACCAGGGAACCGCCTTCTGCCGCTATGTCCAGCAGCAGGGCCAGGTCCTGAACGACGTCCAGGCCGTCGGTGAAGCCGATCCGCACGATGGTCTCCGACCGCCAGGCCAGCGACGGAAAGTAAGCCCAGTCAGCACGTACCAGGCTGGTAGCCATCTGCTCACCCTTGAGCTCGATCCGCTCGCGGGTCTTCGGGGCGTAGGCCTTTTTGACGGCATCAGCCAGGGGGATGCAGGCTATGCCCTTTTCATCAATGACCTGGACGCCCGGCTGGACGACGCTGGCATGCGGGTAGGTCTCGAACGCATCCACGACGACGTCCAGATAGTTGGGCAGCATGACATCGTCTGCGCCCATGATGACCACATACGGTGACTCGACCATGGTCAGGGCCTTGCGGTAGTTGCCGTTGGCGCCGAGGTTTTTCTCGTTCTTGAGGTACGTAACGCGAGTGTCAGTGATGGTCGAGAACCAGCGTTCCGGTTCGGGGTCCGGGTAGCCGTCATCGATCACGATGAGCCGCCAGTCCTCGTTCTCCTGGTTCATCACGCTTCGGGCTGCGAGCTTCATCTGATCGACATCGCCGTAGTAGGGCAGCATTACGTCAACGGTCATGGACCTGGGATTCCTTCCGTGGGCTCCGCTCGAAGAACTCGGCGGCTTCCCCACGATTATAGTTGACGGGCCCTTGTCGGGCCCGCCAGGCACGGCTTGCTAGACTGCTTGGGGTCCTGCCCGCCCCGCTGGCACCGCCCGGAGTGAGGAGAATTACTTTTGGAGCCCACAACCACACGGCCGCGCATCAGTGTTTGCATGGCTGCCTACAACGGCGCCCGCCACATCAGCGAGCAAATCGAGTCGATCCTTCCCGAACTCGGCCCCCACGACGAAGTCATTGTCGTCAACGACTGTTCCACGGACAACACTGCTGCCATCGTCGCCGCTGTCCCGGACCGTCGGATCCGGCTGATCAATGCCGAACATAACCATGGCTATGTTTCAACGTTTGAAAAAGCACTCGGGGAGGCACAGGGAGAGTTCGTTTTCCTGTCGGACCAGGACGATGTATGGCTCCCGGGCAGGGTGGAACGCATGATTTCGGCCTTGGACGGCAAGAGCATGGTGGTGAGCAACTGCAGGCACTTCGACGGAAAACCTGGCTCATTCCACGAAATTCGTTTACGGGCCAAGGATTCCACCCACCACCTGCGCAACCTTCTGGGCATTGTGGTCGGTTACCGCCTCCACTGGGGTTGCGCGATGGCCGTCCGGCGGAACCTTTTGGCACAGGCACTGCCGTTCCCCCACTACATGAACGAATCCCATGACCAGTGGCTTGCCACCGTGGGCAACGTCAACCGCTCCATCGTCTACATGGAAGAAGACACCATCCTGCACAGACTTCACGGCGAGAACCTGACGCCCCACGGCATCCGCTCAGCCTCAAAAATAATTCGTGCACGAATGGCTTTCCTGCGCAACGTCTACGTTGCAGTACGGCGCTCGCGTCAGGCGAGGAAGGCGTGATGGTCCAGTCTGGCCCGGAGCCGACCAGCCCCCACCCCGATGTGTGTGGAGTCGTATCTGCATATAACCCCGGTGCAGAAAATGTTGCCAACGTAAAATGGCTGTTGGGCTTCGTCTCCCACGTCGTGGTTGTCGACGACGGCTCGCGCGACGATGTATCGCAGGCCTTGGCAGAGATGGAGCAGGCAGGTGCCGTTGTGCTGCGCCTCGGAACCAATTCCGGGATCGCCAAGGCCCTGAACACGGGAATCAAGGAAGCACTCGATCGCTGGAACCCGGAGTGGATTGTCACCATGGACCAGGACTCCAGGTTCACTGGAGACTACATCCGTGCCGCTCTCGCTACTGTCGCAGCGTCCAGTGACCCGCACAGCGTAGGCATGGTGTGCGCGGAGTCGCACAATCATATTCCCCTGCCCGTATGGGGCAGCCGGGATGAGCCCCAGATCTTCGACCCCATGACCAGCGGCACACTGGTGCGGGCACGCACGTTCGATGCAGTTGGCCTCTTCGACGAAGGGTTCTTCATCGATTGCGTGGATTCTGAATTCAATGCGCGACTCCGGGAACACGGCCTCCGTGCACTGGCAGGACGGGGCTGCAATCTTGAGCACAGCCTGGGCAGTGCACGGCCGATGAAGATTCTCGGCTGGCATGCGCACATTGGGGCCAAAAAGCTGTACATCTACTACCACGCACCGTTCCGGGTCTACTACATCACCCGGAACTCGCTGACACTCGCGCGCCGGTATGCATTGAAACAGCCGGTCTGGGTCCTGCGCAGAATATACATGGAAATCCAAAGCAACGTTGTGCGCTTCGGATTTGGTCCGAACAGGCGTAAGCACGCGGTAGCCGCGGCGGCCGGCATCCGCGACGCCCTTCATCAGCGGATGGGCAAGATAGACGACGCCCTCGCGGCCCGCCTACGCTAGTCGCCGGTTCCCTCATTCCCCTGCACTGCCCGGTCAACATCGAAAGAATATTCATGACCACTAACTCAGGATCAATCTTTGTCCTCTATCACCGCGGCTTGCGTACAGGAGGGCCAGAAGCCCTCCATCAGCTGGTCGATATGCTGCGTGAGCTCGGGCAGGACGCCTATCTGGTCCCCCATCCGCACACGGCAGGCAATGACCGCGTGGAGCAGTACGACATCTACGATGCGCCGGAGGCAGCTGAAATCGTCGACACCGCCGAAAACGTGGTGGTCTATCCGGAGACCTACGTCCATGAGATGTCCCACATCAAGCAGGCCCGGCGCATGTGCTGGTGGCTCAGTATCGATAACTCGCTGACCTTCATGGCCGAGCGCATGTGGTACCGGAATACGGCTGGCCTGTTTGAAAAGGCAAAGGAAGCCGCAGTTCCTTTCGCCCGTATGTGGAAGAACGGCGTGACGCCGGCAAAATTGCGCACCGATAAGGATGTCATCCACCTCGTGCAGTCCTCTTATGCGTGGGCCTTTGTAGCCACCAGATTGGACGTGGTGCCATCCTTGGTTTCCGACTACACCCCCACCGGGGAATTCCAGGCCACGGCCACCGCCGAGCGCAACCGCCAACTGGTTACCTACAATCCCGCCAAAGGCGGACACATCATCGACGCGGTGAAGGCGGCCAGCCCACCCAGCATTGAATGGCAGCCAATTGTCGGGATGACCCGCGACGAGGTAGTTGCGACCCTGCGGCAATGCGGCGTCTATTTGGACCTGGGGCACCACCCCGGTAAAGACCGCATGCCTCGGGAGGCAACGCTTTCCGGCGCCCTGACAATCGTGGCCCGTCGCGGGTCCGGCGCCTTCTACGCTGACGTTCCCATTCCCTGGGAACACAAAATCACGCCGGGAGACACCGAGGTTGCCACCGCTGCAGCCATGCTTCCGCAGCTCATCGCCAACTTCGAGCAGGAAGTGGCAAAACAAGACAGCTACCGGGAAACCATCCTCAACGAACGTGCCCGGTTCAAGCAGGAGGTTGAAGACGTCTTCGTTAACGGCCGTTTGGGCAAGGATGCCTATGACTATGCGTAGTCGCCGCATCGCGGCGGAGACCACAGCATGATCAAAAGGATCGCCGCCTTCGCCGGATTGCCGCTGCTCGCCTCGCTTGCGTCGTTCATCCTCTTGCCCATCATCGCCAGGGTCGGTGGAGCACCAGCCTGGAATTCCCTGGCCGTGGGCCAGGCCGTCGGGGCAATCGCGGCCATTGTCATCGGTCTTGGGTGGCCATTGACAGGTCCTGCCGCCGTCGCCTCGCAAAGCGACCCCATTACGCGGCGCCGGCTCTACGCCACTAGTTTCGTCACCCGATTCTTTGTCTTCGTCTGCGCCGTTCCCCTTATGGCAGCCGCCCTCTCATTCACGGGCGTGCGAGAGCAGTTCTGGGTCGCTTTCCTAATGGCCTGTGCCCAAGCGGCCGCAGGGCTCACCCCGGCCTGGTACTGCATAGCGACAGGGCACGCCGGCAGGATTGCTAAATACGACGTTATTCCCCGCATGGTCGCAACCCTGGGCGTTATCCCGCTCTTGTTCGCGACCGGTGAGATCTTCCTCTACCCCCTGGCACTTCTGCTGCTTGGCCTGGCGGGAACCTTGTGGTTCAACAAGGATCACGCTGAACGGACAGACTTCCACGGGCTGACTCCCCGCGCAGTAATTCGGGAAATCTGGGAGCTGAGGGGCGGGGCAGGCGTGACCGTCGCGGCAGGAGCGTACGCCTCTACTCCGGTCCTCGTGGTGCAGTTTGCTGCCTCCACTTCCGGGTTGGCTGCGTTCGTATCAGCGGAGAAGCTGTACCGCATTGGTCAACTCGCGACTGCCGCGTTGGGTAACAGCCTCCAAGGCTGGGTCAACGAGTTCGGCTCGGACCACAAGGAGCGGCGAAGGTTCTCTCTCCTGGCTTTGTCAGTCCTGGGCGCAGCAGGCTGGCTGATCCTGGCCCTCCTGGGCCCGTGGGCCAGCGCCACCATTTTTGGGTCAGCTTTGGCGGCTGACTTTTGGACCTGTTTCTGGTTCGGCCTGTCGTTCCTCCTCGTCTGTATAACAACTTCTACGGGAGCCCACTGGCTGGTACCTGCCAAACAGATGCGGGTGGTTTTCTCCAGCACTATTGCAGGAGCCATCGTCGGGCTCCCGGCCATGGTCATCCTGGCGCATCTGATGGGCGGCCCAGGCGGGGCGCTGGGGTTAGCGGTGGGAGAAATTGCGGTGACCCTCATACAGCTGCGCGCCATCATCCGGTTGATGCGGGAGCCGTCACCGAAGGACAGGACTGAGGAAATACCGTCGTGAACTGGCTGACCATCCTTCCGGCGTCGGCAGCGGCAATTCTGCTCCTTTATGTTCCCGGCGCCGCCATCGCATCCTGCCTCAAGTTCCGGTTGGGCGGGATCCTTGGCATCGCCCCCCTGCTCTCAACAGCAGCCGCCGGATTTGCCGGAGTCCTCGGCGGCCTGCTCCACGTGCCCTGGAGCATCCTGCCTTATCTCCTCGTCAGCGCGGTTCTCGCCGCCGGAGCATTGGTCCTGACCCGTGGCGTCCCTTGGCGACTGACAACCCCCCACTGGCGGAAGTACTTGCCCTTCGCTGCACTTGCCCTCGCGACGTTGCCCATGACGTGGCGGTTTATCCAACTGGTGGGATCTCCGGCCCACCCGTCGCAAGTCTTCGATAACGTCTTTCACCTCAATGCCATCCGCTTCATCCTCGACAGTGGAAACGCCTCGTCACTGACTCTGGCGTCGATACAGGGCGTGCAGGGCCTTGACGCGGTCTATCCCGCGGCGTGGCATTCTTTTGCTGCCCTCCTTGTGCAGCTTGCTTCAGTGGATATTCCTACTGCTGAGAACGTTCTGAACCTGGTCATTGTCGTGCTCCTCTGGCCTGCCTCCTGTCTGTTCCTCGTCGCCAAGACCATCTCGCGCAGGCCGGCGGCCCTCATCATCGCTGCAGTGATCGCCGGCACACAAGTTGCCTTCCCCTTCCTCATGATTGTCTGGGGCCCTTTGTTCCCCTACGCCATGGCCCTCAGCATGATGCCGGTTGTGATTGTCGAACTCGCAGCGCTGGTCCGCATCGGGCGGACGCGGACGGAACCACTTCTCAGCTGGGCAGCGGCGCTGGTGTTATCGCTGGCAGGTCTCGCATTTGCCCACACGAGTTCCATCAACATCACGGTGGCCCTTGGCCTTCCGATCCTCGCCATTTTGTGGTGGCGGATCATGCCGCGCCGGGAGATGCTGCGGGTGAACCCCGCCGGAGCCTGGCTGTTCCTTGCCGGGACCGTCGGGGTCCTCGCGGTTGCCGCGGTCCTGTGGTTGAAGTTGCGCCCTGCCCCCTATGACAACTGGGGACCAACCGTGAAGCCGGGCGCCGCCGTCGGGGAAATACTCACAGCCAGCACGATGCAATCAGCCATACCGGCCGTAGTGGTTTCCATCCTGTCGGTCTACGGTCTCCTCACCACCTTCAAGGTACGGAAGTGGCGCTGGATGGCTGCGTGCTACGCCGTACTCGGAGGGCTCTATATCGTTGCGGCGTCGTTCCCGAAAGGCAGCATCCGGGACATCCTGATCGGCACCTGGTACCAGGACACCTACCGCCTCGCGGCCCTCCTGCCGCTTCATGTGACCCCGCTTGCCGTCATCGGAGGTCTGCGTCTGTGGGATTCAACCCGTTCCTCCCGCCCAGGCACGCGGACGTGGCAGGTATGGGAAGCTTCCATCGACCGGACAGGCGCGAGCGGGAAAACAGTACTGTCGACAGCAGCTGTGGTGGTTTTCGCCCTCCTGGCTTCGTTCGCAGGCCCGCTGAGCCACTACATCAACGGCGCCTCGTCCGTTTACCGCTTCGACGCACAATCGGAGCTCCTGACACCGGATGAGCTTGCTTTAATACAGCGGCTCCCGTCCCGCGTCCCTTCCGATGCAGTCATAGCTGACAATCCGTGGAACGGGAGTTCACTCGCATATGCCTACACCGGCCGCCGCGTCCTGACAACTCACCTGTTTACAACGGACGACCCTGATACGGAACTGATTAATCAAAAGCTCGGAGAGGCCGCGGACAACCCTGCCGTCTGCGCGGCCCTGCGCAATAAAAACGTGCAGTACGTCCTGGATTTTGGGGCCCGTTACCTGATCGACCTGCCAGGGTCCGAAAAATACCCGGCGTTGACCAACCTTACGCCGGGAAACGGATTAACCCTGGTGGATTCGCAAGGCCAGGACGCACGGCTATACCGGATTTCCGGTTGTGAATGAGTGTGCCCTTCACCGGCGTGGCGACGGCCGTGCCCATACTTGCAGTGCTTGACCACTAGGCTGGATAGGTGATTCCCGTTTCTCGACGAACTAAAATCGGTGCCGCTGTTGTGCTGTCCGCACTCCTGCCCCTGTCTGCATGCGCAACCATGCCTCCGGGGACAATCGAGGGTGCCCTGACCGGAATTGGGAGCAATGCAGGCCAGGGAGCTGTCAGTGCGTGGGGCCTCGCGTGGGGAAGCACGGTGAAGGGAACCTACGTCAGCTACTCCCCCGACGGGTCTGCGGCAGGGCTTAAAGCATTCCAGGACGGGCAGGCCCAGTTCGCTGTTGGTTCCGCCCCGCTCGCGGAAACCGAGGCTTCCGCAGTCCGGGGAATGTGCACATCCGAGGGTGCCATGTCCATAGCTGCCGGTGTGCTGCCCGTGGGTGTGGCCGTCAAGCTCAAGGGCGTCAACGATCTAATCCTGGATGCGAAAACCCTGGCGCAGATCCTTCAGGGGGCCGTCACGCGCTGGAATGACCCTAAAATAGCGGCACTGAATCCGGAGACCACCCTCCCCGACGTGGCTATCACCGTTCTCGTACAGGAAGGGCCCTCGGATACTGTCCGCCCGGTTAATTCCTACCTCAGAGACGCGGGAACCGACTGGAACGCGCCCGCCGAGGACCGATGGCCGGGCAGTGTAAAAGGTCAGGTCCAGTCTCCCCCCTTGGATCTCGCGAACAAGCTGGACGACACCAACGGAGGCCTGTCGATCCTTGATGGAAGCATCATCGGGAACAGGTTCATCGCTGCCCAGCTTGTTTTCGATGGCAAGCCCCGGCGGCTCCAGGCATCCTCGGTGGTCGACGCTGTGTCCACCGGTAACGTTACCGCGTCATCAACCGCAGTCACCCAGGCACTCGATGGGCGCTCGGGATATGGCCTGGCCACCGTTATCTACCTGTACATGTGCAGGGAGTATACCGACGAAAATATGGGCCGGCTGGCCCGCTCGTTCGGTGAAAGCGCACTCAGCGAAGAAGCACAAAAGAACGCGAACGCATTCGCCTTCGTCATGTCGCCAAGCAAAAGGGCGGTGAACGAAGGGCGCGCCCTCGTCAATGCAATTGGAGACGGACAGTGAGTTTATTCCTAAGAAGTGTTCGCGCGCGTTCCCTTCCCCGGCCCCTTCCCACCTTCGCTCTCCTGACTGCCATCTTCTTCCTGCTGTTTGGGCTGTGGTCCCTGGCAACACCCTTGATGGGCGTCCCCGACGAACCGGCTCACACCATCAAGGCAGCAGCCGTGGTTCGGGGGCAGGTTCTGGTTGAGGACGGCACATCATTTGGCCACGGCGTCCACGTCCGCGTTCCCAACTACATCGCCAGTCTTCATGCCCAGAGCTGCTACAAGTTCAACAGGGCACAGGCAGCCGACTGCGCAGCGCCCATCTATGTGGACGATACGTTCACGAACATCGGCGTCACGTCAGCAGGCTCCTACAACCCGATGTACTACTGGATAGTAGGGCTTCCTACCTTGTTCATGTCCGGCGCACCCGCAATCTACGGCATGCGCCTGGTCAGCGCGCTCTTGTGCGCTGTGTTCTTCGCCGCTGGGTTCACTGCCTTGACGGAGCTGAGGCGGCCAAAGTACGCCGTCCTTGTCGCAGCCCTTGCCATGACGCCCATGGTCCTGTTCCTCGGCGGAGGAATCAACCCCAACTCATTGGAGATTGCGGCCACGATGGCTGCCTTCTCAGGTTTCGTCGTCGTTCTGGACAACCGAAGGGGCACAAGGCGCGTGCTGCCCGCCCTGGCCACCGTCGCGGCCGCGACGGTGGTGCTGGCCAATGCGCGGCAAATATCGCTGGTGTGGCTGCTGTGCGCCCTCGTCGTAGGGGTTTGCTCCTTCCGTCTCCGCAGGGTCGGGACCGTCTTCAGGGACCGGCGGGTCCTCACGGCGGTAGCACTGGCCGTTCCAGGGGCCCTGCTGGGACTGCTGTGGATGTACATCGCAGCGAACGGCCCCGCCAACGTCGGCGTTGCTCCTGAGGGCATTGCCAGTCCGCACCCCGACGCCCCCCTCTACAGGGGCTTCATGATCATGCTTGACCAGACCTACGACTTCTTCCCGCAATACATTGGGACCATGGGCTGGCTGGACACGCCGGTCCCCGAGCTGGTTGCCCTTGTCTGGGGCGGCCTCATGATTGCAGGCCTGGTGGTCCCCTTCTGCGTCCGCCCGCTGCGGAACTGGACAGGTTACTGGGTGGCGCTCGCCATGCTGTACCTGGTCCCCGCGCTCCTGCAAACCGCGTTGTGGCGCGGGATGGGATTCATCTGGCAGGGCCGCTACACGCTTCCCTTGGTGGTAGTCCTGTTCATCAGTGTCGGACTTGGCCTGCGCAAGCTGCGATTCCCCGGCGGGGCTCTGGCGTTGCGCATTTCCAGGGTCTTCTTTTGGCTCATCGTCGCGTGCCACACGCTCGCCTTTGTCTATGTTCTGCGCCGCTACGTCGTCGGCATCAGCGAGATAGCCAACTGGCAGACGCTGTTTTCGTCACCGCACTGGCAGCCGCCCCTGGGCTGGCTGCCCCTTACCATCCTGTACCTGCTCGTGACAGCGGTCGGAGCCCTGCTCCTCTTCCGGTACCTCCACCCGGGGAGCCCGCTGGTGAAGGGGCCCCTGTCCCTGGACGGCGGAGCCCGGTCGAATTCAGGCCCTGAGTCAGGTATAACGGAGGAAATCACCGGTCGGGAGCCTGCACCGTCCGGTACCGCTGCTGTGGCTGAAGCGCAGATGAGCTCCGGCGAGAGCCTGCGGCCGGGAAAATAAACTGACCCGGGCCATCTCTGCGGACATGGGGACTTTACTTACGGGGCATCCGTGTGCCGCCCGTTATCAATGGATTACCCTTCAAACTGCCTGCCCGGTATCGAACGGCGGGCAGGCAGTTTTCGGGCAGCCGCACTGAGTCTTGGTCAGCCGTCCTGCAGGCCTGTCTCCTACACGGCGATTTCGCCGGACAAAATTAGGCGCGCCGGCCAGCGGGGGTGGAAGCCAGCAGCGCACCACCCGCGTTTTCTTATGAGCGCGTCTCTTCCGGTGAACGGGTCTCTTCCGGTGTACGCCGGAAAATCCAGTGCCGGTACAGGAAGTAATTCCACGCCGTCGTAAGGATGGTGGCAGCTGTCTTGCCAATGACGTAGGTCCAGCCCACGGCGTCGAACCCAGTGACGATGAGGTCGCTGACCAGGATGTTGACGATCACCAGCAGGACGTACTTCAGCGCACTGATGCTGCCGCTGTTGTTGGCGCGGAACGTGAACAGGCGCTGCAGGAGGAAATTGAAAACCAGGCTCACGATAAACGCGATTGGAGTCGCTATCCAGAGCGGGACATCGAAAATTTCGTGGAGGATGGCCAACATCCCGAGATCCAGGGCAAACGAAACGCCGCCAACAAGCAGGAACCTGACCACCGGGTGCCGGTAGAGCCCCATGACCATCCCCGGAACAGCTGGAGCAGCTTCGACGGGGGTTTCCGGTGATGAAGACGTGCCTGACGGCGGTGTTGGCATCGGTGGGTGATCCTCTCATGGTTGCGGAGTGTTCAGCCTCTGCACATCCCGCCTCCAAGTATCCTTAAAGCTATCATGCCGTATTCCACTCGCCCCTTGCCCACGCCCAAAATCAGGACTGCCGGCCCGCGCCGCCGCACGCCGTCGCCAATCCAGGTCCTCATCATTGCCTGGCTGATATTAGGCTCCCTGGGCAGTGCTTGGAGTTTCGCGTCCCCGTTGATGTCCGTCCCTGACGAACCCGCGCATGCCATTAAGGCAGCAGCAGTGGCAAGAGGCCAGGTAAATGGAAACAGCACCGGTGTCCAAGGCGAGCCCCTAACCGTCAACGTGCCCAACTATATTGCCCAGCTTGGCAAGTACAGTTGTTTTGCCCAGAACTCAAGCATCACACCTGACTGCTCGCCGCTAATTGACGATGCCGACCGAGCATGGGTTCCTGCCAAAACTTCCGCAGGGAACTATAATCCGATCTACTACGGCATAGTGGGTATTGGGAGCCGCGGGTTGAGTGGTGAACCGGCACTCTACGCGATGCGCCTTATTAGCACGTGGATGACGGCTTTCTTTCTAGCGTCGATTTTTGCCTCAGCATCAGCGCTTGGTCATTTTCATCGCCCCATCGTCGCTGCGGCTGTTGCCCTGACACCCGCTGTTCTGTTCCTTACAGGATCTATTAACCCCAATGGGTTGGAAATCGCCACCACCGGGTCCGTATTTATGGGCCTATGTGCAATCCTCGAACAGGTCGCGGGGAGCCTGCGAATATCGAGTTCACTCCTGTTCACGTCAGCGCTGTCCGGCGCACTGCTGGCGAACACGCGGCCCCTGTCACTTCTTTGGTTAGCGCTAGCTGGCTTGGCAGCCGTTCTTTGTTACGGAGGGGCCAACGGCCTGCGTGCCCTCGCCCATAAAGGCGTTCAACTGGGTGTCGGGCTCGTGGCCCTATCCAGCCTGTTTGCGTTGTGGTGGGTCCTCTCACAAAATAGTTTCGAAAGCCTACTCGCTGGCACGTCGCCCATTCCAGCCGAGGAGGCAGCAGTAACCATGCTGGATCGGTCGCTTAATTTCGTGGTCGAGTACGTAGGTGTTCTTGGCTGGCTCGACACGCAACCTCCAGCGGGCGTAACTTTCACTTGGGTGCTCGGGTTCGGGGCCCTGCTGTTTCTCGCCTACACGGCGCGCCCCGTGCGCGGCCGCTGGGTCATGGCCCTGCTCACGGTCACGGTCATCGCCGTGCCCACCGCCCTCCAAGCCAGTTCGAGTGAAAAGCTCGGCTGGATCTGGCAGGGCCGCTACGCACTCGCCATGGTCGTGACCTTGATTCTGGCGGCCGGGGTGACCACGCGGTTCCGCCAGTTCCGGATCACACCCTGGTCCAAGTCCATGATCCGTTGGGGCCTGGTCCTGGGCGTCCTCGCCCACACGTACATCTTCCTGGAGGGACTGCGGCGCTACACCATCGGTATTCAGGACCACGTCAACTGGACCGAAATGTTTGATCCCCGTTGGCAGCCGCCGCTGACCTGGCAGGGACTCGCGGTCATTTACATCGCACTTCTGGCCGCCGGTGCCGTGTGCCTGTACCGTCTGCTCACCGTGAAACGTGCAGTGTTCAGCCTGCCCCTTGCAGAGTCAGTATCCGCTGTGGACCGGGCGTGAGCCTTATCTAGAAGGCCAAACGGCTGCCGGATGTGAATCCGGCAGCCGTTTCGTTGCTTAGGTGCAGCTACCCGTTCCCGTGGAAGGTTTTCCGCCACGCCTCCATCGATACCAGGTCCGCAAGCGCTGCGCGGTATTCAGCTGCAAGCGCGTCCCAGTTCTTATAGAGCGCCGCGTGCTGAACAGCGGACTGGCCCAGCATGGCTTTCAGCTTTTTTGGGTCACGTTTGTACCAGGAGGCGGCTGTTCCCTCGGCGTTGGATACTACGACGGAATCAAACTGCGCTGTACGGAACCATCTGTTGTCGACGTGGGCAAGGTAACCCTGCGGGCGTTCAAGCGAGTCCGCGGAAGGCTGCTTGAGCAACTGCCGGGCCACTGTCGTCAGGCCCCACTTGACCATGTCCTTCTTCGCAGGCATCTGGCTCTCTCCCCGGCCCGAAAGTCCTGCCCCAAGTGAAGGGGCCGGAAAATCGTCTATGTCTTCACGCAGCTGTGCATCGGGGAAGGAGTCCCGCAGCTTGTTGATGCTGGCCAGCTTGGTGGCGAGGGACGGATGCAGATGGGAGGGGCCGGTCAGCAGGTCCGACCTCGCCGTCAGCCGGTTCTGCACCGTGAAGTACTGGAGCGAGACGAGGTGCTTTACGTCTTCTTGAAAAGATTCCCGCAACACGGAGCCGCCCTTCGGTTGGGGGCTGTGAAGGAGGGCGGTTATCAGGCGGTTCCGATTGTGGAAATATGCCTGCCAGCCAACCAGGTCGTCTTTATCAATCCATGAGATGTGCCAGAGCGCCGCGCCGGGCAAGGATACGGTCCGGTAGCCGGCGGCCCGGGCACGCAGCCCGTATTCCGAGTCGTCCCATTTGATGAACAACGGCAGCGGAAGACCAATATCGCGTATGACGGAAGTGGGTATCAGGCACATCCACCAGCCGTTGTAGTCGACGTCGACGCGCCTGTGCAGCCACGGCGTCTGCCGGAGGTTCGCCACACTGAAGTCGTGCCGCATCTGCATGTCCTGGTGCGGCTGGCTGGGTGAAAACCGCCGGGAATCAATCGTTTCGCCCATTGAATACAGCGTGCTGCGACTGTACAGGTCGAACATGTGGCCGCCGACAATGGTGGGCTTCCGGCAGCGGCCGGAGAACGCCATCATGCGCAGGATGCTTTCCGGTTCCATCACAACATCATCGTCAAGGAGCAGAACGTAGTCGCTGCCGTTTTCAACAGCTTCATACATTCCGCGGGCGAACCCTCCCGAACCACCCAGGTTCGCCTGGTCGATCACTCGAAGCTTGGGGCCGATGCTGGCTGCAACTTCAGCGAAGCCGGGTTGGTCAGCCACCTTGACGGTGCCCTGGTCAACGATCAGTACTTCCCGGGCAACCTCAAGCGCTTCCGGGTGTTCCGCCAGGGCACGGACGTTGGCGAGGCAGAAGTCCGGCTTGTTCATTGTGGTGATCTGAATTGTCGCCGTTTCAAGGGGTCGTTCTGCGGGCGCCCCCTCCCAGCGGGCCTCACCCAGGATAAGGTCGCCCCGGCTTGAGGCCAGATCGAACCAATACCACCCACCATCACCAAAGGGTTTGATGGAAAGATTGAATTCTGTTCGCGATTCGCCGTCGACCCGTGTGCCATCCACGCGTTGAATGGTGCCGCGCGCGTTTGATTTGTAGACGGTGATGGACCCGTGGCCGGACGTCTCGACCACCAGGCGAACCTCGCGCAGGTGTGTCCACCTCCGCCAGTAGCTGGCGGGAAACGCGTTGAAATACGTTCCCAGCGAGATTTGCTCCCCTGAGCGCACGCGGATGGAGAACCGGGACAGCAGGTCGTCGAAGTGCACCTCCCGCTGGCTTGATCCCACGAGTTGCAGCTTGTCCTCTGCCCTTTTGGGATTCCGGGCCGACTCATCGCTTTCCCGGAAACGTATCCCTGTTGCCGGGCCGGGGTCCGCATAGAGCGACATGGTGTCGACTCCGGATTCCGGCGGGAATATCACCCGCTGGAGTGTCGCCCAGCCCGGCGAAACGCTCATGCGTCCACGCCTCCGCTTTCCAGCTTCACGCCGCTTTCGAAGTGCGGCTTGATCTTGTTGTCGAACATGCTCAAAGCAGCTCCGATGGCCATATGCATGTCCAGGTACTTGTACGTTCCCAGCCGGCCGCCGAAGAGGACGTCCTTCTCGGCTGCCGCAAGATCGCGGTATTTGAGCAGGCGCTCCCGGTCCGCGGAGGTGTTCACGGGGTAGTAGGGTTCGTCGCCTTTTTCCGCGAACCGCGAGAACTCGCGCATGATGACCGTCTTTTCGGTCTGGTAATCGCGCTCGGGGTGAAAGTGGCGGGGTTCGATGATGCGGGTGTAGGGGACGTCGTCGTCGTTGTAGTTCACAACGGACGTGCCCTGGAAGTCACCCACCTCCAGGACTTCTTCTTCGAAGTCGATGGTTCGCCAGGACAGGTCACCCTCGGCGTAGTCGAAGTAACGGTCAACCGGACCCGTGTAGACGACGGGGATGTTGCCCACCACTTTGTCCTTGCTGTATTCGTGGGACTCGTCGAAGAAGTCGGTGTTGAGCCGCACCTCGATGTTGGGGTGCTCCGCCATCTTCTCGATCCACGCGGTGTAGCCGTTTGTGGGCAGGCCCTCGTACTTGTCGTTGAAGTACCTGTTGTCGTAGTTGTACCGGACGGGAAGCCGGGAGATGATTCCGGCCGGCAGGTCCTTGGGATCCGTCTGCCACTGCTTGCCGGTGTAGTGCTTGATGAACGCCTCGTACAGCGGCCGGCCGATCAGCTGGATGCCCTTGTCGTTCAGGTTCTGGGGGTCGGTTCCTGCCAGTTCGCCGGCCTGCTCCTGGATGAGGTCCCTGGCCTGCCCGGGCGTGAGGTTGGCCCGGAAGAACTGGTTGATGGTGGCGAGGTTGATGGGCAGGGAATAGACCTCGCCCTTGTGGACGCCGTAAACCTTGTGCACGTAGTCGGTGAAGGTGGTGAACCTGTTGACGTATTCCCACACGCGTTCGTTGGAGGTGTGGAACAGGTGGGCGCCGTACCGGTGGATCTCAATCCCGGTCTGCTCTTCCTTTTCGCTGTACGCGTTGCCGCCGATGTGGTGGCGGCGGTCGATGACGACGACCTTCAGGCCGAGCTCAGTGGCGGCCTGTTCTGCGATTGTCAGGCCAAAAAAGCCGGACCCTACGATGACGAGGTCAGCGGTCACAAAATCTCCTGGTTCGAATGCGGGCAGCGCAAAGGCGTGCATTGTCTGCCTCTCCAGCCTACCCGAGGGACTGCAGGGCCCGTCGAATCAATGGGCGCGCTGTGACCCGGCGCACAAGCTCCATCAGGCGGGGCGCAGCACTCCCCCGCTCTCGAAGTATGCGTCCCCCGTTGCCGGGCAAATCCACCGGTCATCCTCGTGTTGAAGCGGTTTGCCTGCCTTTCCCACCCATCCGATCCTGCGTGCGGGAACACCCGCCACGAGGGCAAAGTCAGGCACGTCTTTGGTGACGACGGCGCCTGCCGCCACCATCGCCCAGGCGCCAATGGTCAGGGGTGCTACACAGACGGCCCGGGCGCCGATGGCGGCTCCCCGCCTGATGGTCACACCAACTTTGTCCCAGTCATCTTCTGTCTTCAATGCCCCTTCCGGGGTCACCGCACGGGGAAAGACATCATTAGTCAGCACTACTGCCGGGCCAATGAAAACCCCGGCTTCCAAGACTGCGGGTTCGTACACCAATGCGTAATTTTGTACCTTGCAGTTCTCCCCCAGGGTCACACCCGGGCCTATGTAGGCACCGCGGCCTATAACGCAGTTCTCCCCCAGCCGCGCCGCTTCCCTGACCTGGGCAAGATGCCACACCCTGCTGCCGCGGCCTATGTGCGCCCCATCGCCGATGTCCGCGCTGTCAGCAATCGTGTTCAAAGGGACTCCTTCGCTGCTGCCGGACCGCTGGCAAGGTCCAGGGTGTAGTGATCCTAACCGGCCGGTCCCCGTCAGCGGACCACTGAAACCACACGTTTATCCACATAGGCAACGAAGCGCCTGACGGTGGCTGCGTCCTGTGGCTAGCGTGTGGGTACATGCACGAAGGATCCCAACCCATGATGCTCAACTGCACGCTGGTTGATGGCCCCGGATCAGCGCGGGGTCAGGCACCCGTGGAACTGTCCATTAGCGCCCCGGCCGGCACGGCAGGCTCCGTAATCCATGAACACTTGGTCCGGAAATTCCGTGCGGGCATCGTGGCCGTCAAGGGAGAGGACCTGCGATCCCTGGTCCTCGGAGTGGCTCCCCTTGTAGAAGCAGCGGTCCTTGTCGACGGCGGTACCTCCCTGCCCGCCGGGCGCACCCGCCAGCGGCCGGCTCCCGGCACGGCGCCTCCCCTGGTGCTTGCCGTTGACAGCGGACCAGCAGCGGGCACGGTCGTTCCTTTACGGCGCGGCAACTACAGCATCGGCAGAAGCGGAACGCGGATAGCCATCCCGGATCCGGAACTGTCGCGTGAGCACGCACGGATCGTGGTCACAGACACCGACATCCTGTTGATAGACCTGGACAGTGCCAACGGCACCTACGTCGACGGCGAAAGGATCCGGACCAGGGTCATCTCCACGGAGTCGAGCATCAGGTGCGGGCAGTCAACCCTGTCGCTGGTTATTGCAGAGCCGCCTGGCCGGGCCTTGGCTGACGCCGGATCGTCCGTAACGGAGCCCATCGTCGTCCAGGGCCGTGCAAACGCCGGCAACCGGACAGCCCTGGTCCTGGCTGCGGTCCTCCCGCTGGCAATCGGGGTGCTGCTGGCCATATTCACTGGAATGTGGATGTTCCTCGCCTTTTCCGCGGCGTCCGTAGTGTCTGTCCTGGTTCCTGCTGTTTCCGGCAGGCGGGAGAAAAGGGAGTTCTCCCATGCCATGAAGGCGGCTGTTGCGGAAGACCGGGAACGCCGACGGCGGAGCGCCCCTCCCCTGTCCCTCGTCGCATTGGCCGCACAGCCGGCTGATGGGACGTCCGGCACGGGAGCACGCGGCGTGTGGTTGCGGCTGGGCCAGGCAGACCAGGCAGCCAATGTCAGGATCGAGGGGCAAGGTGCTGGTCGGGCGGCGCCGTCGGCGGGCATGGTTCCGGTCGTCCTCGACCCTGACTGTCAGTTCACCGCAGTGATCGGTCCCCGGTCCGCGACCGACGGCGCGATGCGGTCCGTCCTGATGCAACTGGCAGGGTACCCGGGTGCAGGAGCCACGCACGTTCTGGTCCATGGGAACCCGGAAAGCCTTCCCCTCGCCGCCCGGTACCTGCCCCGGGTGACCCTGGCCGCAACGCCACACGCGGCCATCGCTGTCGTGAACAAAGGGCATCCCCGCGGCTGCGAGCGCGGTGTCCTGCTGATCCAGGAAGACACCCCGGCAGAAGCCGCTAACCTCTCGGTACGGGAGGCGGCGATCCGGCGGGGATGGCAAGTGCTTCAGTTTCAGGCCCAGGACGGGGCTTCGCCATCTTCCAACGTCGTCCTCGCCGAACGCGACTCTGTCCTGGCCCAGGATCACCGCGAGACCACCTTCGTCCCCGATCTGGTCCCGGATACTGTGTTCTCTGATTTTTGCCGGCATATGGCGGTCGTACGGAGGCAGGACAACGACCGGCCGGGCAACATTCCCGCTGTCTGCGGCCTTGGCGACGTCCTGCCATTGACGCCCGATGCCACCGCTGACCGCTGGCAGTCAAGCCTCGATAAGGATGGACTGGCCATACCGCTGGGCATCTGCGCATCAGGAACCAAGACCATTGATCTGCAGTACGACGGGCCCCACCTGTTGGTGGCGGGCACCACCGGCTCTGGGAAGTCGGAGCTGCTCCGGAGCCTCACCCTGGCACTCGCCCTGAGCTATCCGCCCGAGCGGGTCAATTTCTTCTTCATCGATTTCAAGGGCGGTTCAGGACTCGGCCCGCTCAGTGGCCTCGTCCACTGCGTGGGACTCCAGACCGACCTGGCCAGCTCCGACATGGAACGAACGCTGACCTCGTTGCGCGCCGAACTGCGCCTCCGGGAGAAGTGCCTTGCCGACGCCAACGTCCCGGACATAACCACGTACCGTTCCACCAGTGCGTCGGAGGATTTTGCCCTCCCACACCTCGTCATCGTCATCGACGAGTTCAGGATGCTGGTTGATGACCTGCCGGAGGTGCTCCGTGAATTGCTGAGGATCGCGTCAATCGGGCGCTCCCTGGGCATTCACCTGATCATGGCAACCCAGCGGCCGCAGGGGGCGCTGACAGCCGATATCCGCGCAAACGTGACCACAAGCATCGCCCTTCGCGTGCAATCCGACATGGAGTCGGTGGACATTATCAATTGCAGGAGCGCGGCCCAGATCAGCGTTGACGCTCCCGGCCGCGCCTTCCTTGTCCGTGGAACGGAGGCCGCCGAGGAGTTTCAGGGGGCTTCGCTGGCTTCGGTGGCAGCGGACCAAGGTCCGGGTTTCGTTTCTGTCCGCCGGACGACGGACTTCCTGGCCTGCCAGGTGGCCGGCCCGGCCAACGCACCGGCTCCTGTGTCTACTCCCGTGCAGGCAGTGGAACCCCTGCTGGCATTGGTGCGGAACCTCTGCACCCACGAGGGCAAGAAGGCGCCAAGGAGGCCCGTTGCCCCCGCCCTGCCGGAGGACCTGGAAGAACCTGCTCCCCGCCCGTCACCAGCCTCTGGTGTCCCCGGCCTGTGGGCCCCGGAACACGCGGACGCGGCCTCCGGTGTTTGCCTCGGCCTTATGGATACGCCGGACAAGCAACGGTTGGAACCCCTGGTGTGGGATCCCGCCCACCACGGCCACGCAGCGTTTATCGGCAGCCCCGCGTCCGGCTCGCAGGCAGCCCAGGAACTCGCCGTCCACAAGCTGCTCACCAGGCCCCAGGAAGCCCATTTCTATGTCCTGGACGCAGCGGGAAGTTTCCTCGGGCTGGCTGGCACGGGCCGGATGGGCGCCCGGGCCGGACTGGACGATCTGCGGCGGGGGGTGCGGATTCTTGAGCGGTTGGCCGGTGAGCTGGGCCGGCGGAGGAGCCATCCAGCGCAGGGACAGGTACGTGTTGTCCTGGTCGTTTCGGGCTGGGGATCCTGGGTGTCGGCTTTCCGTTCGGGGCCGCTGGCCTGGGCTGAAGATTTGGTGCATGACCTTGTCCGTGACGGTGCCAAGGCAGGAATCACGGTTCTGCTCACCGGGGAGCGGGAACTTGTCACAGCCAGATTTTTCGGCGCCGTACCCAACCGTTTCTACTTCCCTGCCGGTTCCACCGAGGAAGGCCGCGCCATGTGGCCGCGAATTCCCTCGATGCCCGCCACCGAGGGACGGGCTGTTGCCTTCGGGCCGGTCTCAGGCGGCAGCCCTGCAATCTGTCAGATTTATCGGCGACGTGCCCCGGAGTGGCCGCTCGAAAATGGCCCGGAGTATCCGGGCCACCTGGTACCTCCCATCCGGGTTGAGCCTCTCCCTGCGCTGATCACGGTCCGGGAGGTCGAAGCGATGGCTCTGGCGGCAGTGGAACAGCCGCCAACAGTTCAGATCCCAGCAGGTCAGGACCCCTCCGCCAGCGACCGCGGGACGGGTAGCACTCCGGTCCATGCGGTGCAGCGCGATAAGTTGCTGGGGGTGGCCGGAGACGAGGTTGCCGCCGCGTTTGTCCGCGTCCCGGGTAACACGGTAGTGGCCGTTCTTGGCGGCCCGGGAAGCGGTAAGAGCAACACACTGCGGGCACTGCAGGCGCTTAATCCATCCCAACCCTGGCGCGCACATCAAGGGCCACCGCACTCCCCAGAAGAGTTTTGGGCCGGCATCCTCCGACAGGCCGAAGACAGGTTATTCCCGCGGGAAACAACGTGGTTGGTCGACGACGCCGACCAACTTGCGCCGCAGGCACTAAGGGATTTGGGTCAACTGCATTCCTTGGGGCATTCCCTGGTGGTTTCTGCTGCCTACAGTCCCATGCTCCTCCAGCGCGTCCCGCTGATGATGACCGCCCGGGCTTCCGGCATCGGCCTGTTGCTCGGCCCGCGTTCCATGGCCGATGGCGACCTCTTCGGTGTCCGGTTCGATGTCGAATCCAATTCCCCACCGGGGCGGGCTGTCTTGATCTCCGGCGGCCGCGCAGTCCCGTTCCAGGTGGCGTGGGCTGGGACGGATGAGTGATTGCGTTCGTTCGTTGGCCCCGATGCCGGCTGCTATGGCAATAACGGCATGTCCGCGATCAAAGCGTTGGCGGGGCGCTGCCTGTGCGGGACGCGTGGCTGACAACCTTATTGGTGAAAAGGAGGACGATGGCAATGACGGCAGGAACCAGCATCGCCAACCCTGCCGGGACCAGGCCACTGGTTAAGGTGGGCATGCCTATGGTGAGGACGAACAACTGGGCCACCAGCGCGGCGGCCCTGGTCCACCGGTAACCGCGGTAGAGGAACACTGCCACCGCGTAAAGCCAGGCCGAGAAGCCGAGCAGGAGGCCCAGGGTAAAGACAGCTCCCCAAAAGGACAGCACCGGGCTGCCGCTGAGAAGTTCGTAGGCATACCAGCCGGCCGCCGCGAGGAGGGCCGTCGCCTCGGCACCAGCAATGGCTGCCACCGCCGTCGCAGCCCCTGGGACAGGGCCGCTCCGCCAACCAGTCCCGCCGGGGCTGCCGGGCTCGCTGGAGGGGGACGGAGTACCTGCTGGGTTTACCGGGGGTCTTGACACACTGGCACCCTACCGGACATAGTCGGACACTGGTGAGGGCCGGAGCCGCCACTGTGATGCATCGCTCAGGTTTCATGGGATATCAGGCGTTATTACCCCTTGTTTACACAGCGTTAACATGACAGGCTTGATGCAGATGACCAAGGGGGCCCAGAGGGCCCTTTTCCTTTGTAGCCACTAGTGAATAATTTCACAAAGGCACTTCCCAGAAATGGAGCTACTGATCAGCATGGATTGGCGTAACCGCGCAGCGTGCCTCGACAAGGACCCGGAACTGTTCTTCCCCGTAGGGAACACAGGACCGGCCCTGCTGCAGATCGAGGAAGCCAAAAGCGTCTGCCGCCGGTGCCCCGTTGTCGACACCTGCCTGCAGTGGGCCCTCGAATCCGGCCAGGACGCCGGCGTCTGGGGCGGCATGAGCGAAGATGAGCGCCGTGCCCTCAAGCGCCGCGCTGCCCGCGCACGCCGCGCCTCCTAGAAACCCCGCACCGGCATAACATCGTCCGGAGCAACGAAACCGACGCACAGAGGCCCCGGAACCATCCAGAAATGGATCGTCCCGGGGCCTCTGTCAGTTCCACTCCCCCGTCGCGGCCAGGGCGGGAGCCCGCCCCGCCTGCGGGCCCCTACCTGCCGGCCAGGCTCAGCCGGATCTTGACCTCGGTGCCGCCGCCCTCACGGCGCTCCCACATAATCGTGCCGCCCAGCTCACTGGTAACGAGGGTCCGGACGATCTGCAGGCCAAGGCCCTCCACGTGCGGTGTCTGCGGGAGTCCCACACCGTCGTCGGCAATGGTCACCGTCAGCTCCTCACCGTCCTCCCCTTCGGATCGGTCGGCCACGAGCCACACGGTGCCGGCTCTTCCTTCCAGGCCATGCTCCACAGCATTGGTCACGAGTTCGTTGATGACCAGGGCCAGCGGAGTAGCAAGATCGCTTGGCAGTTCCCCGAAGCTGCCGGAGCGCTCAGTCCTGACCTGCTGCGAGGGGGAAGCCACTTCAGCGGACAGCCGGAACTGGCGCCCGATCAGTTCGTCGAAATCGACGCTCTGCGTCAGCCCCTGGGACAACGTCTCGTGGACCAAGGCAATGGTGGCCACCCGGCGCATCGCCTGCTCCAGGCCTTGCTTCGCTTCGTCGCTCACCATGCGCCGGGACTGCATCCGCAGCAACGCGGCCACGGTCTGCAGATTGTTCTTGACGCGGTGGTGGATTTCGCGGATGGTCGCATCCTTGGTCACCAACTCCATCTCACGCCGGCGCAGCTCTGAGACATCGCGGCAGAGGACCAAGGCACCGAACCGCTGCTGCTCGTCGCGGAGCGGAATGGCCCGCAGGGACAGGCTCACCCCCCTGGACTCAATCTCGCTGCGCCAGGGCATTCGGCCGGTAACGACAAGCGGCAGGGTCTCGTCGACCAGCCGGCGGTCCTTGAGCAGGCCAGCGGTGACTTCAGCGAGCGAACGGCCTTCCAGGGATTCCCCGTCACCTAAGCGGCGAAAGGCTGAAACGCCGTTCGGGCTCGCGTACTGCACCACGCCGTCGGCATCCAGCCTGATCAGCCCGTCCCCCACGCGGGGGGCGCCGCGGCGGGATCCTGTGGGCGAGGCAAAGTCAGGCCATAGACCCAGCGTGCCCATCCGCAGGAGATCGTAGGCGCACTGCCGGTAGGTCAATTCCAGCCGCGACGGCATCCGTGAACTGGAGAGGTCCATATGGGTGGTCACCACGGCCAGTGTCCTGCCGTTGCGCACCATGGGCACTGCCTCGACCCGCAGGGCCATCTCGCTGTTCCAGTTTGTCTCGCTGGAACGCTCGATGGATCTGCTGTTCCAGGCCTTGTCCACAAGCGGCTGCAGGTCCGAGCGGATGCCCTCACCAACGAAGTCGCTGTGGAATGCCGTGTGTGTGGTGGAAGGACGCACATGTGCCAGGGCAATGTAGCCAAGCTCCGGATGGGGGAACCAAAGCGCAAGGTCGGCGAACGCAAGGTCCGCGACCATCTGCCAGTCCCCCACCAGGAGGTGCAGCCACTCAGCATCGCCAGGCCCGAAATCAGCGTGTTCCCTGATGGGGTCCGTAAAGATTGCCACTGCACCTCCAGTTGCGGCGCCGAAAACCTAGCGCCGGACGATTGACCTCAAGAGCCTCAATGCTACCGACAGCGAGGCCATGTCGTCCGCCTCGAGCGCGTTCACCTCGTCGAACATGCTCTTTGCCCGGCCCAACTGCTCGGCGTTTTGTGCTTCCCAGTCCTTGAGCCGCGCGTCCGGCGACTCAGCCGTGGACGTGGCGTCCAGCACCGCCGTCGTCATATCCGACACCGTCGAGTACAGGTCATCGCGCAAGGCCGCCCGCGCCAATGCCTGCCACCGGTCCTGCCGTGGGAGGCTGCTGATCCGCTCAAGGAGTGAGTCCGCATGGAACCGGTTGAACACGGTGTAGTAGACCGCCGCAATGTCCTCCACCCGGTCCTTCCGGGAGCGGGCGATCTTGGCGATGTCCAACAGCACAAAGCTCTCGAACAGCTCGGCCCAGCGCAGCGCAAGGCCTTCGGGGAGTTCCCACTCCCGGCCCTTGGCCAGCCATGCCGCCACCCGCTCGCGGTCGTCCCCACGGAGGTAGTCCAACAGCCGGGCGCGCATGGGATCCATCAGCGGCTTGAACTCTGCCACAACCTCGGCGATGGGGCGAGAGACACTTTCCTGGCTCAGGAGCCAGCGGACTGCCCGGTCCAGGAGCCGCCGAATGTCCAGGTGCACAGTGCTCCAGTGCTCCGTTGGGAAGGAGGCCGGCAGGCTGTTGAGCTCCGCCACCATGGCGTCGAGCTCGTACACCTCGCGAAGCGCCACGAATGCCTTGGCAACCGCTACCTCGCTGGCGGACGTTTCCTCCATGACCCGGAATGCGAAGGTGATGCCGCCGAGGTTGATCATGTCGTTGGCCACCACCGTGGCGATGATTTCGCGCCGCAGCGGATGCGTGTCAAGCTCGGCGTCAAAACGCTCACGGAGCTGGTGCGGGAAGTAGGAACGCAGCGTGTCCCGGAACCAGGGGTCATCGGCAAGGTCGCTGTCCCTCAGGGCCGACGCCAGCTCGATCTTTGCGTAGGCCGCCAGCACCGACAGCTCCGGCGAGGTCAGTCCCTGGCCCTGCTGGAGCCGTTCCCGCAGGGTCTCCGTGGTGGGCAAGGCCTCCAGGTCGCGCTTCAGGTCGGCGCTTTTTTCCAGCCAGTCCATGAGCCGCTCGTAGCTTGGGCTCCATTCCGCCACGCGCGTCCGGTCGTTCAGGAGCAGGATGTTCTGGTCGATGTTGTCTTCGAGGACCAGGCGTCCCACTTCATCGGTCATGGCGGCAAGGAACTCTGCGCGTTCCGCGGCCGGCAGCTTGCCGGCCGCGACCATCCGGTCAACGAAGATCTTGATGTTGACCTCGTGGTCGGAGCAGTCCACGCCGGCGGAGTTGTCGATGGCGTCGGTATTGAGGATGACACCCTGCAGGGCTGCCTCAATCCGGCCGCGCTGGGTCATTCCCAGGTTCCCGCCTTCGCCCACTACCTTGACCCGCAGGTCGCGGCCATTGACCCGGATGGCATCGTTGGCTTTGTCGCCCACGGAAGCGTTGGACTCGGACGACGCCTTGACGTAGGTCCCGATTCCGCCGTTGTAGAGCAGGTCGGCCGGCGCCAGCAGGATGGCACGCAGGAGCTCGGGCGGGCTAAGCTCTGCGGTTTCCGCCGGGATCCCCAGTGCGGCCCGGACCTGCGGCGACACGGGAATGGACTTGGCCTGGCGGGCGAAGACACAGCCGCCTTCACTGATCAGCGACTTGTCGTAGTCGTCCCAGGAGGACCTGGGGAGGTTGAACAGCCTCTGCCGCTCCGCAAACGAGGATTCCTCGTCAGGATTGGGGTCCAGGAAGATGTGGCGATGGTCAAAGGCCGCCAACAGGCGGATGTGCCGGGAGAGCAGCATCCCGTTGCCGAACACGTCGCCGGACATGTCCCCCACGCCAACGACGGTGAAGGGTTCTCTCTGGGTGTCCAGGTCCAGCTCGCTGAAGTGGCGCTTCACCGATTCCCAGGCACCGCGGGCGGTGATGCCCATGGCCTTGTGGTCGTATCCCACGGAACCTCCGGAGGCAAAAGCGTCCCCCAGCCAGAAGCCGTACTCCGCCGACAGCCCGTTGGCGATGTCCGAGAAAGTAGCCGTGCCCTTGTCTGCCGCGACCACCAGGTAGGAGTCGTCGTCGTCATGCCGGACAACGTTCGACGGCGGCACAAGCCGCTCGCCGTCACCTTCAGTCAGGAGGTTGTCAGTGAGGTCCAGCAACCCGCGGATGAATGTCTTGTAGCTTTCCACGCCTTCCGCCATCCACGCCGCCCTGTCCGTGGAAGGGTCCGGGAGCTGCTTGGCGAAGAAGCCACCCTTGGCCCCCGTGGGCACGATGACGGCGTTTTTGACAGTCTGTGCCTTGACCAGGCCCAGGACCTCGGTGCGGAAGTCCTCCCGCCGGTCGGACCAGCGGAGCCCGCCGCGGGCCACCTTGCCGAACCGAAGGTGCACACCCTCGACCCGGGGTGCGTAAACCCAGATTTCGAACATGGGCCGGGGGAACGGCAGGCCTTCGATCCGGGCCGGATCGAGCTTGAAGCTCAGGTGCGGCTTGTCCTGGTAGAAGTTGGTCCTCAGGGTTGCCTCGATGAGGTTCACGAAGGTGCGCAGCACCCGGTCAGCATCAAGGGTGGCGACCTTTTCGATGGACGCTGCCAGTTCCTGCCGCACGGACGCCTGCGTCTCAGCGCGCTCAGTCTCACCGAGGGAGGGGTCGAAGCGGGCGGCGAAGAGCGCGGTCAGCCCCCTGGTGACATCGGGGTTGGCAAGGAGCGTGTCCGCCATGAAGCCGAAGGAGCTGCTGTTGCCCATTTGGCGCATGTAGCGGGCGTAGGCCCGCAGGACCGTGATCTGCCGCCAGTGCAGGCCTTCGCGCAGCACCAGGCGGTCGAAGTTGTCCGATTCCGCGGCACCGGTGACTGCCGCGCCGAAGGAGTCGGCAAGAAGGCCGCCAGTAGTCAGCGGATCGACTCCCGCCGGGTACTTCAGGCCCAGGTCGTAGAGGAAGAAGTCCCGGTGGTCTGCTGTTTCGATTTCAAAGGGCCGCTCGTCCAGGACCTCAAGGCCAAGGTTGTGGAAGAACGGCAGGATCTGGCTCAGGCTCTTGGGCTCCAGCATGTAGAGCTTGACCCGGGCATCCTCCTCAAGTGTTGCCCCTGCACCTTCGGGAAGGTACACGTGCACACCGGGACGGTCCTGCCTCTCGCCGGTGTTCCGCTCTGCAGCGGCCCCGTACTTTTCGAACCGCGCGATGTCTTCGAGGGCATCCTCGACTTCATAGTCCACCCGGTAGCTGGCCGGGAAGGCCTCGGCCCAGGTCGCCGCCAGCTCCTTGGCCTCGGCCGCGTCGCGGCCCTCGCGCAGGACCTCAGCAATGCCTTCACTCCACGACCTGGCCGCCCGGACCAGCCGCTTCTCCAGCTCGTCGCTGTTGACGTGGCTTACATCGGCATCCTTGGGCAGCCGGATCCGGAAGAACAGCCGCGCAAGTGCCGATTCAGTCATGCGGGCTTCATAGTCGATTGAGACTGCCTGGAAGGTTTCGCGCAGTTCCTGTTCGATGCGGAGCCTGACGTTGGTGGTGTACCTGTCCCGGGGAAGGTAGACCACGGCAGACATGAACCGGCCGTAGATATCGGGCCTCAGGAACAGCCGGGTGCGGCGTCGTTCCTGCAGTTTCTGGATTCCAAAGGCGGTCGCGGCGAGATCGGGGATTTCGATCTGAAAGAGTTCGTCGCGGGGGTACGTTTCCAGGATTCCCAGGAGGTCCTTGCCGGAATGCGAGTCAGGCGGGAAACCTGCGTTCTGCAGCACCGCGTCCACCTTTTCCCTGACGATGGGAATGTCGCGGACGGAACCCGCGTAGGCGCTGGTGGCGAAGAGCCCGATGAAGCGGCGTTCACCGTTGACGTTCCCCGCGGCGTCGAAGCTCTTGATGCCAATGTAATCAAGGTAGGCGGACCGGTGAACCGTGGACCGCGAGTTGGCCTTGGTGATCACGAGGGCGCGCTTCTCCCGGGCCTTCTTGCGGCCGGTGTCGGTGAGGTGCTGGATGTGTGGCGAATCCGCGGATGCCCGGAGCAGGCCGAGGCCGCTGTCCTCGCGCAGTTCGAGGACGTCTTCGCCGTCAACGTTGAGCAGGTCGTATTCGCGGTAGCCAAGGAACGTGAAGTTCCCGTCGTCGAGCCAGCGGAGCAGGTCCTTGGCCTGCCGCAGTTCGGCAATTTGGGCGGAGTTGGCCACCCGGTCCAGGCTCTCGGCGATCTCCAGCGCTTTTTGGCGCATCCTGGGCCAGTCCTCGACGGCCGCCCGGACGTCGTTCAGGACACGGGTCAGGCCCGCGAGCAGTGCGGCCTTGGCTTCGTCGGAGATGCGGTGGATTTCGACGGCGATCCAGGACTCCATGTGCGAGGCATTTTCACCCTGCGCAATGAGGTGGGAGAGGTTCGGCATCGCTGCCGTGTCACCACTTGAAATGCCCAGGTGCGTGGGAACCCTGTTGACCTTGACCAGTTCGCCGCGTTCCCGGTTCCTGGTGGCGACAAAGAGCGGATGGACTACCAGCCTGATGGCGGCATGCTGGCGGACAAGCTCGGCGTTGACGGAGTCGACAAGGAACGGCATGTCATCGGTGACAACAAAGACAACGCTGCTGTCTTCTTCGTCGACGATCGATACCTTTGCCTGCCCGGGCTGCCGGATGGATGCCGCCCGGCGATGCTCAGCGGCGCGCGCCTCCAGGACATTCCGGGGGTAGCTTCGGGCATCTTCCTCAGCCAGGTGCTGGTAGTAGTCCCCCATGAAGCCTTCAAAGCCTTCAATGGACAGGGGCTGGTCCTCCACACTGGATCCAGACGACATCAACAACGCCTCCATTAGAGATATTCGCTGCACCCTTGCAGCTCTTATGGCGAGCCTAGTCCTTTGCCCTTCGCCGTGGTGTGGAAGAAAATACAGATGATCTCGATTTTCGCTGGTCGGGTGCACAAACGAGATCGCGGATCGCGTGTCTCAGCGCCGAGTCCGGAGAAGCTTCAAGCAGTAAGGACCCCGCCAGGAGTGCGGCGTCTGCGGCGGCGGCATCGTAGGGCAGGAAAGCCTTGAGCTCCGATGCCGGGCCGTAGCGTTCCCAGGCGTCCCGCAACTGGCGTTCGGGCGCCCTCCCCACGGAGGACGCCCGCACCTTGTTCATCACGACAGTCGGCGACGCCTGCGGCACGGCGCCCTCCAGTTCCGCCAGGGCGCGCACCATCCGGGGTACGCCTACAGGATCGGCAGCGCCAATGGCGTACACGGAGTCGGCAAGCTCCAGCGGACGCAGGGTGGCCGCATTCCGCCGCGGCGCCATGGTGTCAAAGCTAAGTTCTTCATCGGCCTCGAGGCAGAAGCCGGTGTCCACCACCACAACCTCCGCGATCTGCCGGGCCCGTTCAAGGACGAGCGCCAAGGCAGTGGCCCTCAGTTCCGTCCAACGATCGGCCCGGGTTATGCCCGTCAGCACCCGGAACGTCCCGGACGCCGTGGCAACCGTGGCGGCCACCTTCCGGAGGGCGTCCGAGTCCAGCAGGCCCTGGTCTGCAAGCCGGCACGCCTGGGCAAGTCCGGCTGACTCGTCCAGAAGTCCCAGCACCGCGGCGACGCTGGCCCCGTAGGTATCGGCGTCGACCAGCAGGACGTCCCGGCCATCGGCAGCCATCTCCCCGGCAATGTTCACGGCGACTGTGGTCCGGCCGGGCGACCCGGCAGGACCCCATACAACGATCAACTCGCCGGAGGGTTGGCCCTCCGCGTCGGCATCGGGCTGCACTGGGTCCGCCGCCAGGGCCGCCCCGGTGTCAGCGGCCGCACTCAGGTTGGCGGGCCGGGCCGCACCGGTCAGCTGGGCGACGGCGTCGGCGATGCACTCCGAAAGCTCCGCGGCCTCCACGCTTGCCAGGGTCGGGGCCACACCAATCTTCCGGAGCCGGGCTGCCTCGTCGGCATCGCCCGTCAGTGCAATGACCGCCACGCCGACAGCCCCAAGGCGGTCGACGAGGGAAGCTGTCAGGCCCTCGGACCCCTCGGCAATGACGGCAGCCCGTGCCAGTCCGCTTTGACAGGCCGCAAGAAGCTCGGGAAGTTCCGTACACCTCCGAACTACCGTAACGGGTCCGTGGAGCCTTTCGAGGCCGCCCACCAGATCCTCCTGGCGCTGGCCTACGGTCACCACCGGGATACTCATCGGACGCCGCCCGGGTTCCACACAACGGATATTTTCGCGTCATTGGCCTGCGCACCCAGCAGCGCCGGCATCTGCTTATCCTCCACCAGGACCATCAGCACCGTCGTCTTGGACGAGCCGAGGGCAGTTGAGCCAGTGGTGACCTCAGCAATTTCGGCTCCGGGAAGGATGAGCTTCGGCTCGCTGAATCCGTTCTTGGCATCAGGTTGCGCCACCCAGACGTCAACCCTGGCGCCGGCAGTTGCCTGGGACGGCAAAGTCTGCGTGATGTTGAGGGCAACGGGCTTTCGGTCCAGCCGGTCCGCACCGCCAACGCTTGCTTTGGCGACCAACTGGTCCTTTCCAATCCGCTGCACGGCGACAACATCCTTTGGCAGGCCTTCTGCTGCGGTGATGTAGTGCTGTTCCGTATCACCCAGGCGCACTTTGGCGCGGACAACGTTCTCCGGAGTCAGCCGCTCCCCCACAGCAATGCCGTCCCTGGCAGCGAAGACCTCTGTGGTGCGGTCGGCACTCCCCACCAGGAAGGTAACGCCTGCGACAGACACCAGGACCAGAAGAACGCCCACCAGCAGCCGCGGATCCTTCCAGGATGGGCGCTTCAACCGTGGTGCAGTGGCGCTTGAATCTGGAACCATACCGCTCTCCCCCTAGGTATATGGACCTGCCGGTTCTGGCCGGACTCCTCATTGTTACCGCCAGGCCCGGGGAACAAAAGTCATTTACTCAAATAGTGACCATCTGTGGAAAACAGGCACAAATGATGCCAGATGATGGCAAAATGGATCCATGCCAAGGTTCCTCACGCTCGCGGATGTCGCTGAGCAGCTCCAGATCAACTCCCCCGCCGCTTATGCCTTGGTCCGCAGCGGTGAGTTGAAGGCCATCCAGGTGGGCGGCCGGGGTTATCTTGCCCAGTCACGGGGGTCGATGCCATTTCTGCCCGGAGCTGTTGGCCGGAGGGCTTGATTCCGGTGATTGATTTCTGTGCGGTTCGTGAGGATCGTAGGGCCCGGTTGGGTAGTCTTTGGGGCGTGATGTGCTGTGGCTGAGAAGCGGTTTCTGGCGTTGGCTGATGTTTCGGAGATTCTGAATATCTCCTCAGCCCAGGCGTATGCCCTGGTCCGGTCAGGCGAATTGCCTGCGATTCAGGTTGGGGGCCGGGGGCAGTGGCGGGTTGAGTCGCGCCTTTTAGAGGAATACATTTCACGGGGTTATGAGAAGACCGCCGAGTATGTCCGTGCGCAGTCTGCTGAGGGCCGGCCCGTGCCGGACGGTGTCTAGCCCCTTTCAGGTATTCGGGCCTCGAGCTTTGTGACGGGCACTGCCTCGTTACGTTGTTTCATCATGGTCCTGTTGATGGACTGCGCGGCGCGCAGCTGGTCGTTCAGGTCTTCGACCTGGGCTTCGAGTAGTGAGATCGCTGTGCGGGCCTTATCAGTGTTCTGGCGTTCTGTGCTGAGTTGGGTTTCCAGTTCGCTGATGTAGCTGGCCATCTGTTCCGGGGTTCTTCCGGCCAGGGCTTCGGCAAGGTTGGTGTTCACTGCGCGCTTGTAGTGATCGCGTTGCTGGGTGACGGTGGCGAGTCGTTCCTGGAGCCGCAGGAGTTCGGTCACGGCGCCTTTGGGTGTCATTCCTGTCTGTTCATGGCCCTGTGCCCAGGTCGCGCGCTGCTGCGCCGCTGCGCGGGTGACCGCGGTTTTCAGTTCCGGGGTGTTATAGATCAGCCAGCGGCTGACCCCCGCTGCCCGGGCAACTGAGGAGACGGTTAGCAGCTCGGAGCCGTTGATGAGCCGGGTGATTGCTCTCCGGACGAGGGCTTGTTTGGTTTTGCTTTCCTTTTTCTTGGCACCAATTAGCGCGGCGATGGCTGCCTGCCGTTTTTCGCTCATATTCGGTTTGTGGTTCGGACGGGTGTCAGTGGCAGCATGCGGCGTTCTCCGGTGGTTTCAAGGCGTGGCGCTGCGGGAGGGATTTGGTGCAGGAGCGTGACGGCGTCATCAATGGCGGCCTTGTCCTCGGGGGTCAGCCTGGATTTTTCCTTCAGCAGCGCGGTGCGCATTCGTTTGTAGGAGTTGATCTCTTCTTTGAGTGACTGGTGGATCCATGGTTCGGCGATGTCACCGGCCGCGGCGAGGTCTGCGGTGAGGGCGACGATGTGGGCGTCGATCTGGGGTAGATGGGAGAGGTTGGCCCGGTAGTACTGGCATCCGCCGCATTTGTTGCGGACGGGGCAGGATTGTCCGGCTGCTTTGACGTTGCTGGGCTCGGTGCAGAGGCCCAGCGGGGTCGCTACGGATTCCCGGACATAGGCTGCATAGTCTTTGGGTCCGTGGAGCAGCCCGCGGCGGTCGATCGTGGTGCTGTTGACGATCTCGATGGCCTGGCGCTGTCGTTCCCTGGTGATTTTGATGTATCCGGTGGAGGTCGTGAAGCTCTTGTGGTTCATCAGCTCCTGAATGACATCCGGCGGCGTGCTGTTGTCGCTGAGCCGTTGGGCATAGGTATGGCGCCAGTTATAGAGGCCCATCCGGGACCTGGTGAGGAAGTCGGCTGGTTTCGCGGGGTCGTCCCGGACGTCGGGCAGCTTCCGGATCCGGTCGATCCAGCGCCAGTAGTTGGTGTGAAATCCAGTGGGTGTGATGTGGGTGCGTGACTGGGGGCCGTAGGGCCGTGGCGAGGGAAACAGGTAGCTGGCGGCGTCGGGGTGGATGCCCTCGACGGTGCCAAGCGCGTTCTGCCAGGTCTGGATGATGCGGGCGGTGGAGCGGTGGATGGGAAGTTCCAGCCCGTACTCGGCGGTTTTGTGGCTGTTGTAGATGATGTAGGGCTGGCCGTCGTCGGTTTCCCGGAGGGCGTCGCGGGGCAGGGAGTAGATTTCCGTGGGCCGCCGGCCGAGGTCCCGCAGCAACTGGTAGATGGTCTGCAGCATCAGGTTGTGAAGGGCCCTGGTTCGACCGACCGGATTGGCAAAAGCTTCGTCCACGGCGAGCAGTTCCAGGTTTGCATCGAGAATCCTGATGATGTGTTCCGGGATTGCCTTCCCGGGGTTCCTGGCGCGCGCCGCAGTTGGGAGGGAATCGGCCGTGATGAACATGAACTTAGGGCTGACCCGGGCCAGGCTTTCAAGGTCCCCGCCGTTGCGGAGGATCCGCTGGAAGAGCTTGAAGTAGTCATATTTCACTGAGTCCGTACGGGGTTCACCGTCGGTGTCGGTGAGGTGGCGGTAGGCGTCCACGACTGCGTTCGCGTCTGTTCGGGTCAGGAGCTCGGGCCGGGCTCCGTGGGGGCGGCGTGCCAGGGCGTCCGAGACGACTTGGATGGTGCGTATGACGTCGCGGATCTGGTCGGCGGCGAGGTCGAAGTGCCGGGAGTAGTCTTTGGCGGCCTCGCGTAACCAGTCGACGCTGATGGGGCGGAAATCGAGGGTGCCCTTGGAGCAGAGCGTGCGCGTTGTCCGGTCCTTGCGCAGGCCAATGACGGCGGCGTCCCAGACGTCTTCGGAGCGCATGTCCCGGCCGGAATGGCGGTATCTCCACCGGGCGGTGAGCAGGCCTGCGTGCCGGAGGAACCCGATGACGCTCTTGTCGGGCCGTGTCCTGCCCTGTTCGGTGTCCAGCAGCCGGTGGATGGAACGGGCACGGGTTTCCATGGCAGTGCGGACGATCCGGCGCATTGTCTCCGGCAGAATCCGGAACGCGTTGCGGTCCCGTTCCTGCAGGACGAGCAGCAGTTCGGTTCGAAGGATCGGTGGCAGATCAATGAAGGAGAACTCATGGCGGGAGCGAAAATTGAGGGGGCGTTCGACAACGGTGAAGGCGTCGAGGTCGACTCCGAGCTTGGTGAGTTTGCGGAACATGGCGTGGTGCCAGAGGCAGAGGCCGGTCGCGCGCTGGTTGGATTCTTCCCTGCAGCACATGGCTGCGCAGGGCTTGCCGCGCCGATACATGATGGTGTCGGCAGCGGCGAAGTCCTCAATGCTCAGCCGGGGCTGTCCGTTGTCGGAGCTGTGGTGCCAGCGCGAGTAATGAAGGTTGCAGAGTCCCCTGACCATGCCCATGGCCTGGCAGCTCCGCCCGGCCGAGCCGACCATGCAGCGCGGAGCGTCCGACTCCGGAGCCCGGCGCCGGACCGGGGCCGGCTCGTCGCCAGGTTCTCCGATGATGCAGGAACGACAGAGACGGCCAGTGATGGCCGCGACGCGGGGGCAACCGGGTGTCGGGCAGGGGTAGACCCCCGTCAAAGGATTCTCCGGGTCTGCAGCGAACAGCCACAGCCTGGCGTCCCATTCCCCGGGCCGCCACCGGGGTTCGAGCATTGTCTCCAGAAAGCCCAGATAGGACTCAGCCTCAGGGACCGGCGATTCCCGGCGTAGGAACTCCGCGGAGGCTGTCACGGCCGATTCTCCTTGCCGAGCAGGGTCTCTTCAATCGCGCTGCGAAGCTCTTCCTGCGCGGGGTGCAGGTAGATGGACGTGGATGCCAGGGACCTGTGACCCAGCAACGCCATGATGACATCCGGGTCGACTTTGGCCCGCGCCCAGCCCGTGGCTGCGGTATGCCGGAATTGATGAGCTCTGACTGGCAATCCCGTGCTCTTCCCAACGGTCACGAGCATGCGGTGTAGCCCCGGGTATCCCAGAGCGGCCGGGTTCTTGGCCGTCATGGACAGGAACAAGGCGTCCGGCTGATTGCCTCCCAGGGATGCGTATCTTTGGGTCATGTAGGCGGCGTGAACTTCGCAAACATCGGCAGGCACGGGGACGTTCCGCTCATACGGTGACTTGGCCCAGGCCCCGTTCGGGTTGCTGCGCCTTTCAATATGGACGTGGGGCCCGGGAATCGTGCAGCCCAGGTGGCCGGAGTCAGGCAGCATGTGCATGTCCTCCAGCCGCAGGCCTAATACTTCGCCGGCCCGCAGCCCGCAACGCAGCATCAGCAACACCAGGAGCCTGTCCCGCGGCCTCTCGACCACCTCCAGGACGCGGCCGACCTGTGACGGGGTCAGGACCACGGGCCGCCGTTTGATCTCCCGGGCCTTCACCAGCCTGGCCGGCGCCGTCTTCCACTGCCCCTCAGGACCAAGGGAAGCAACGGCGTGGCGGCGGCCCTCCACCGTCGCCCGCAGCTGGTCGGTGGCCAAGCCGTGGACCACGGCAAAGCGCAAGAACACCATCACGGCCGTCACATGAGCATTGACCGTCTTCCCCGACAACCCGTCCCCACTCTTATCACGCAACCCTTCAAGACTGGCCTTGTAGGCGGCGAGCTGGTGGAAGCGAAGCCCTTCCCACGGAGTCCCCCTTTCAGCGCACCAAGAGAGAAACCTCGCCAGCCTCAGCTGATATGCCTTTTGGGTATTGATAGCACGGCCCGAGTGCGCCAACCACAACGCGTAACCCCGGCATTCCTCGCTCAGGACGAACCGGTCATCCACCACAGCCCAAACGATCTCGTCCTTCTCGACCGTCACTTCCACCGCTTGAAAAATCCGCACAATCGGAAGCTATCGAGGACGAATCAAGGCAAACAACAGTCAACATCCAACTAGAGGATTAACTGTCACCAAACAGTCAGGATGCAAAGAGTGGAACGCCGTGCGAATGGTGGGTCGGGCGACGGTGGGGCCATCCTTATTCACCCGAGCGGGACCGGTACTGGCTTGAACCGCACCGGCCCGCCGCATTCGGGACCGTCAGGGTACACCCCGGTCGGCTCTGTTTCTATCGGCAGCACGCGCGCAACACGGACACCTGAAGAGCCCGCCGCGTCCACAAGGACAGAGGTGACGCTGACGCCCGGTATCAGGTAAGGCGCAGACTGGGGCACCAGCCACCTGCCGTCAGGGTCCCTGGTTACCGAGGCCGGAGTGCAATCCTCACCGAAACATGCCGCAACTGACGTTGGCTCGTGTGCAAACACCAACTCCACGTCGCCCGTGTAGGCGTACCCGACCGCGGGGCAGATGGTGCTGACACCCCCCGGACAAATACAACCAGGGCCAAGACAACGGACAGGACCCCAAACACGATCAGAAGTAGCCCCCGGAGCTTCATTCCGTGAGCCTAACCCGGATGCTCGGATGAACCAGAATCCCCAAAGTTTCTGACGCACGCTACCGAGTCGGGCTGCAATAAGTGGTGGCTCATTGCGTCGAGATGACCCATGACAGCCCAGGCGCAGAATGCACGTTAAGGGATCCCTTGTCGGGCACCCGCGTCGGCGATAAGCTCCTCAGTCAAAACACTAAATCCATTCGATAGCAATACTGGTTTCCAGGGTTATCGTGAATAGGTGCCTCGTATCCTGCGCTTGCCTTTGCTGCCGCTTCTACTCGTGGCGACGTCTTCTCTTACCGCCTGCTACACGCCGTCGTGTTCGGCATCGCTTGAACCGAACATCCTCACGCTTGATTTCTCGGCGGTAGGACGGCACGCTGACGACTTGGAATTCGAGGTTGACTGTCCAGGTAAGACTGAGTGCTTTGAGAAATCTGCGGGGGTCCGATTTGACGCTGTCACCCAAAACGCCGTCGAGGTGTGGCCTGGGGTCAGCAGCGTCCGCGTCGTTGTGTATGAAAAGGGCGGGGAGTCAGCAATTCTCGAGAAGACTCTAGATCCAGTCCCGTGGGATCCACCCACTAAGCCCAACAGCTGCCCGGTAGCAGGCAAGGCGGTGCTGACGCTTTAGGACGTACGAGTCATTTCGCCTCACATGTAGGCATACGCGAGGAGCGGGGATAGACGCGTTCTTCCAGTTTCACGGAGCCGCACGGAAGAGGATCCTTCACCGCACGGTTGTGGGACTCCCAGGAAAACTGGGATGTTCAATAATCTAGGTTGGGGTTACGCTTCAGCACATGAACGAGCATGCGGTTCCCAATCCTGCCGGCGGGTACTTATTTGAGTTCAAGGGAAAACGCCCCCTTCGCGAGACGGCCCGCTGGGTATCTGGCGTCGGTTTGGTTTGCACGGGAGTTGCAATCGCGATCATAGGGAACGTCATCCATTCCTACTTATCCATGCCGCTTGGGATCGCGGTAGCAGTTCTCGGTGCCATCATGCTCGTCTTGCACGCAATGACAAAGAGTCGAACGAGGGCTGTGGCTGCTGCATCCGGCCCCTCTGGCAAGCGCCATGTGGAGAATGGAAACACCAGACGGGATTCGGTTGCAGCGGAACTTGCCCTTCTAGCAGACCTCTATTCGAGGGGCGCCCTTAGCGCAGAAGAATTTTCGGCAGCCAAACGTCGCGTACTCGATAGTTAAGTGTCCAGACTTTAAGGCCGTCCGCTCGAGGATGGGCTAAAGCTAGCTGCAAGTCCCTGCTTCGAGGGAGAGCATTACGTGGTGTGGTTGGTTTTCACCTGCAACCAGGACTTCTAGCGGTACGCAAGCAGTTGTCTTGCCTCCGAGCGTGAAGCCGCCGACCCAAAACACGCGTCCGGGCTGAGCTGCAGAGGAACATCCCTGGTAGGTGACCGAGGAGTAGCCGGAGGCGGGGCCGGCCTCGGTCAGAATGCCAGCCCAAGTCCGCGCGGAGGCGCCTATCGAGACGGTTACCCTGGTGTCGGCCGGGAGCTCGGTGCCCTGTTTAAAATGCGCTATGCCGTCGGCGTCGATGTAAGGGACGGAACCATGGTTGTAGCCATCTGCCAAACCGGGGTACACCAGCGGGCCGATGATTAAATCATTGGCAGGGTTCGGCGCTGGTGCTGTCGTGCTTGCAGGTCTGGCAGCTTCGCACCCGACTGACCCGATTTCATCGGGATGAAAGGCTCCTTTGCTGCTGGGCGATAGCGTGGACTTTCCGGTCGGCGCCCCCGTGCTGCCTTCAGTCGGTGATTCGGAGCAGCCCCACAACGTCAGCGTTGTGATGATGGCCGCGCAGAGGATTGCAGTTCTAAGACCGGTTTCTTTTTTCGCATGCATGAGGCCCCCAGACTTTTGCCGGTACTCTACGCGGCGAGAGCATAGAGAAACAGGGAGGTAATGAGGAGTGCGTGTAACCGATCCATTTACGTGCGTCGATGTAGGAACAAGCAAACTACTCCCATCCCTCTTCAGGGCACGACCCAGTTGGCCGCAGTCAGACTGCAGGGGACGACCACGCATCTGGCTTGAACTCCGCCGCAAAAATGTAGACTCCCGATGTGGGCGCGACAGACGATTTGAGGCATCTGCCGAAGGGCTGGGCCTGGACGAAGCCAGCGGAACTTGTGACTGACTGGCTTGGTGATCCGTTCCTGGCCAAGTCTGACGCTGCGGTTCTTCCTCCAGGATGCAAGGACAGCACGTGGATTCTTCACAACCAATACGTCTGCCCTGAGGGTGTAGAAGTCCCCGCGTACTGGAACGACGAGGAGCAGCCGGGACCAGGATTTGGGTTCGGCTCGCACCCACCGAGTGGCTGGCAGCGGTTGACTTGGGGGGAGCTCGCTGCTTACAAAGGCGTCCCTTTGAGGGGACCATCGTTTGATGGGCATGAAGTGCCCCCGTGCTTCCGATGGGAGGCAACTTTGGGACGCGAAGAAGTCATCAAGGGAAGCCCATTAAAAGCCTCAGCGCCGACAGAAGGATCTCTTGGCCGAGGGGACCTGGAAAATCTCCTCCCCGTACTCGCAGCACATACCGCATCTACGCGCGTACAGGGAGCCTTTTCGGAATGCGATCTTGGCGCTCGACTGGGGGATGGTACTCAGCTTGCGGTCACCTTCGATCTGGGGACCATGCTGCTTGCCATGCTTGGCGCAGCCGAGAGGCAGTTCACCCCGGAGTATTGGTGGCCTGAAGACCGGTCCTGGGTTGTCTGGACCGACTGGGACCTTGAGGGCACCAAGGTATTCGGCAGCCACGACCTCGTGCAAAGCCTCCGAGATCACCCCAACATCGAAACGCTCAACTGGTTCACTGATGGAGGCCGCCCGTAAGCCGGTCGACCATCGTGCCGCGGAAGCCAGCTGACGCGTTCCGCGCGGTTGCTGGCCTGGGCAATGTACGTAAGACCCGGACGATGAAATGCACGGTGATGGGGGGATTACTGCAACCATGCTTGGTTGGCTGGTATGGGGATCGGTTATGCCCGGGTCTCTGCGAATGACTAGGACCTGACCGCCCAACGAAACGCTCTCCTTGCCCTTGGTGTTGAAGAGAACCAGATCTTCGTCAATCACGGACTGGCGGGAGCGATTCGGGTGCGCCCCTGGGCTCCGTGGAGCGGCGGCATGCCGGTCAATACGCTTGTCGTGACCAAGCTGGAGCGTTTACAAGCTACCCTTACACCCACCCAAAAAGTGTTAGGAACGAGCCGCAGGATGGCCTGAACAAACAATTCATACACATGAGAAGAGGCAAGATAACCGCGGGCAGTGGCGTGTGGAAGAAAAGATGCTGGAGCAGTACATCGAGGAACGCTATGCCGAGGCCAGCCGCATGATCCAGGAGTCACGCTCCAAGTCGGTGTAACACCGCTACACTGAACCGGCCTTGGGTGCCCTGATCATCGCCAGGGCGGTGAAAGGAATGACTGACACCTGGCCCACGCTGTGGGTCCTCCGGGCCTCCCCCGGACTGACCACTGCCAGGTCGATGTAGTCCCCGCCAACCCGGTCGATAACCCCCGTCAGCCGTCCGGCCCCACCATCGATCGTCACAGTCACTTCCGCCCGGTCGCGCGCCAGCGCCCGGAGGGAATGCGCCAGTCCCAGCGCCCGGCGGACTGCTGAACTCTCCGGCCGGACATGCCTGCCGAGACCCACGTATCGCGCTGCAGCCGCATAGGGAACCAGCACCTGATGCCGGTCTTCATCCAGGACCAGGGCATCCGCCCCGACGTGGGTCAGTTCACCCGCCGCAGACTCGCCGCACAGCAGATGGACCCCGATCCTGCAGCCGAGAACTGCCCGCAGCCTGTCTTCGAGCCGCAGGCCAACCATCTCGGCCCGTGTCCGCTCACCGACCTCGGCGTCGAGCGCCAGCCGATCGGCCTCCGCGAGCTGGCTTTCCATGTCATTGAAGAGGGCATCCCAGCGCATCCCGCCAGCGTAGGATGCGCTGCGCCGCCAGTCAACGCGCATACTTTTCATTCCAACGTCTGGACAAACCTCGTCCAAGCGGTTCAAAATGAACCAAACAACATCTAATCGCATCAAACAGATCCAAAGGCGGAAAAATGAGTCGATTGAACTCCAGGGAGTGGCAGGATGCCGCCATGGTGATGGCCCTGCTGGTGCTCGGCTTCCTGCTCAGCGTCCTGGGATCAGGGCTGTTGGAACAATGGCGGGTTTCGGCAGCCGGCGCGCAGGAAGCATCCGTTGAATTCCTCCTGGCTGCGGCCGCGGCCGCTGCCGGTATGGGCTATTGCTGTGGTGGGTATTTTCGATGGGGTGTGCTGGAACTTCCCTCCTGCTGGAGCGGCTGGGGCGGCATAGGGCCGCGGCCGCCACCCGCAAGCTCTCTCCCGCCTTCATGCGAAGGGCACTGGTCGCCGCCCTCTCGATACAGCTGTTGGCAGGGGCCGCAGCGCAGGCCGCCACCACTGGGCCGGGGCCGGAGTGGACACCAACTTACGGGCAATCCTCCGCGGCTCCTTCCACTCATGCACCGGCCAACGGCGTTCCGGCCCCGGACCAGGATGGCCAGCCCGGGATCCCTTCCCCAGCTCAACAGGTCAGCACGGAGACCCCACGGACCATTTTGGAAAACGCGTCGCCCCAATGGCAGCCAACGGCCGGGACGCCCACCACCGCACTTACCCCAGGGTGGCAGCCCGCTTCCCCTGTCGTTGAACCTGGCCTGCTCGCCGCACCCCAAAGCAGGACCACGGCGGGGCCGAAGCTGGAGGGTCCTGGAACGGATACGCAGCCGGACCAAGTTACCGTTCTCGCCGGGGACACGCTGTGGTCCATCGTGGCCGCCCAGTTGGGGCCGGGGGCATCGGATGTGGACATAGCCCTTGAGTGGCCGCGGTGGTATGCAGCGAACCGGGCCGTTATTGGTGGCAGTCCGGACGTCCTGCTTCCGGGCCAGATTCTTCAGGCGCCTGCAGGACCCTAGCGTTCACCGCCCCCGTTGCGCCCGCCACGTGTCCGGCAGGACCGGGACGTCGCACCACTATGCCTTCACGCCGTATCTGCATGGCCTGCGGAGCCATCCAACGCCAATACAGCCGCTCAAACCGTCAGCTATCTGAAGCAAGGGGAAAACAATGACCGCAGTGACACCGGTACGGGCCGTCCGGGAGATGGCCGCCAACACCGTCAACGGCGGAACGGGCTTGGCCAAACCCCCGTCGGGGACAGGCACCGCGGCGCCCGCAGGCCCGCCCCCCGGTGCGAACGCCCCGTCACTGCGGCCAATCAACGAGGCAGCTGAAGTCAAGGCCATCACCAGGGGAACGGTCCAGGCGTCCATGGAAGTCCTTGCCGGGGTCCGGCCCATTCACCAGTTGGCTCGGCGCCTTGATCCGCGGTGCCTCGCATCGCTGCAGCACCGGGCCGCACTGATCAGGAGGGAACTTACAAGGACGGGAAATCCCGCGCTGGCCCGGCTCCACCGGAATTCCACTGTCCGCTCAGTGCGGGTGTGCGAGGTGGCCGAGGGGATCTACGAGGCAAGTGCCGTGGTGGTGGATGACGTCCGGGCACGTGCCGTTGCCGTCCGGCTTGAGCGCAGCAAGCAGGTTTGGCGGGTCGTTGAACTCGTTATCGGTTGACACTCCGAAGGCAGCACGGGACAGAAACGCTGTCCGACAACCAAACAGGGCAGAAGCCCTGAGGCCCCTGCCCTGTTGACCAACGCCGTCAATGGTTTTGCGACGCTGCCGCTACTTCTTCTTTTTCTTCGCGGGGCGCTTGGCCGCGTCCTGTGCAGCTGCCTTGGCAGGATTGCCGGATCGTCCGCTTCCTGCGCGGGTTTCCACCCGGGTCTGGGTACCGCCGCTCTCGCTGGGAGCCGTGTACTGGAGCTGTGCCGGCTTTTCGGGGGCCTCGAGGCCGGCTGCATGAACCTGCGGGTCCACGTGTTCAGTGTGGCCGCCGGCGGCGTCCGGAACCACAACATCCTGTGCCGGAGTCACTTCCACCTCGAGGTTGTACAGGAATCCGACGCTTTCCTCCCGGATGGCTTCCATCATGCTTTGGAACATGGCGAAACCTTCGCGCTGGTACTCCACCAGCGGATCACGCTGCGCCATGGCGCGCAGGCCAATGCCCTCCTTGAGGTAATCCATCTCGTAGAGGTGTTCCTGCCATTTGCGGCCAATGACGGACAGGACCACACGGCGTTCGAGCTCGCGCATGCTTTCGGAGCCGATGACCTCCTCGCGGGACTGGTACACCAGCCGGGCGTCGGAAAGGATTTCCTCCTTCAGCAGTTCCACCGTGACTCTGGACTTGCCGCCGGCTTCTTCGATGATGTCTTCCGCGGTAACGCTGACAGGGTAGAGCGTTTTGAGGTTCGTCCACAGCTGGTGGAAGTCCCAGTCGTCCCCGTTCCCTTCTGCGGTAGCGGCGTCGATCAGGGCCGTGATGGTGTCCTCAATGAAGAACTGCACCTTCTCGTGGAGGTCGTCGCCCTCAAGGATGCGGCGGCGGTCGCTGTAGATGGCTTCGCGCTGGCGGTTGAGGACGTCGTCGTATTTCAGGACGTTCTTTCGCTGCTCGGCGTTCCGGCCCTCCACTTGTCCCTGGGCGGAGGCGATGGCCCGCGACACGAGCTTCGATTCCAGCGCAACGTCGTCCGGCACGGAGCTGTTCATCAGCCGTTCCGCGGCGCCGGAGTTGAAGAGCCGCATGAGGTCATCGGTCAGCGACAGGTAGAAGCGGGACTCACCGGGGTCGCCCTGGCGGCCGGAGCGGCCGCGGAGCTGGTTGTCGATGCGGCGTGATTCGTGGCGCTCGGTGCCCAGGACGTAGAGGCCCCCGAGGTCCAGGACTTCCTCGTGTTCGTCTTTGACGGACTGCTTGGCTGCTTCGAGCGCTGCGGGCCACGCGGCCTCATACTCTTCGGAGTTCTCCTCCGGATCAAGCCCGCGCTTGGCAAGTTCGGCGACGGCTGTGAATTCGGCGTTGCCGCCCAGCATGATGTCCGTACCGCGGCCTGCCATGTTGGTGGCCACGGTAACAGCGCCCTTGCGTCCCGCCTGGGCGACGATGGCAGCTTCACGGGCGTGGTTCTTGGCGTTCAGAACCTCGTGGCGGATGCCTTCCTTGGCGAGCAGCTTGGACAGGTACTCGCTCTTCTCCACGCTGGTGGTGCCCACAAGGACAGGCTGGCCTTTTTCGTGGCGTTCGGCGATATCGCGCACCACGGCGTCGAACTTTACAACTTCGTTCTTGAAGACGAGGTCCGGCTGGTCGATCCGCTGCATGTCCCTGTTGGTGGGAATGGCAACGACGCCGAGCTTGTATGTGCTCATGAACTCGGCCGCCTCAGTCTCGGCGGTACCGGTCATGCCGGAAAGCTTGCCGTACATGCGGAAGTAGTTCTGCAGCGTCACGGTGGCGAGGGTCTGGTTTTCCGCCTTGATCTCGACGCCTTCCTTGGCCTCGATCGCCTGGTGCATGCCTTCGTTGTAGCGCCGGCCCGCCAGGATGCGGCCTGTGTGCTCGTCCACGATCAGCACTTCGCCGTCCAGGATGACGTAGTCCTTGTCGCGCTTGAACAGTTCCTTGGCCTTGATGGCGTTGTTCAGGAACCCAATCAGGGGCGTGTTTGCTGACTCGTACAGGTTGGAGATGCCCAGGTAGTCTTCGACCTTCTCGATGCCGGTCTCCAGCACGCCCACCGTGCGCTTCTTTTCGTCGACCTCGTAGTCCTTGTCCGCCTGCAGCCGGAGCACGACCTTGGCGAATTCGCTGTACCAGCGGTTGGTGTCCCCCTGCGCCGGGCCGGAGATGATCAACGGCGTACGTGCCTCGTCGATGAGGATGGAGTCAACTTCGTCCACGATGGCGAAGTTGTGGCCACGCTGGACCAGCTCGGTCCGGTCCCACGCCATATTGTCGCGCAGGTAGTCGAACCCGAACTCGTTGTTGGTCCCGTAGGTGATGTCGGCTGCATACTGCTGGCGGCGGACAGCCGGATCCTGGTTGGCGAGAATAACGCCGCTCGTCAGCCCAAGGAAGCGGTAGACACGGCCCATGAGCTCGGACTGGTATTCGGCGAGGTAGTCGTTGACCGTGACCACATGGACGCCCTTGCCGGTGAGGGCGTTCAGGTAGGCGGGAGCGGTCGCCACCAGGGTCTTGCCTTCACCGGTCTTCATTTCGGCAATATTGCCAAGGTGCAGGGCGGCACCACCCATCAGCTGGACGTCGAAGTGGCGCATGCCCAAGGTACGGGACGACGCTTCGCGTACAGCGGCGAACGCTTCCGGAAGCAGGTCATCAAGCTTTTCGCCATCCTGGTGGCGTGCCCGGAGGCGGTCCGTTTCTTCCCGCAGTTCCGCGTCGGTAAAGGTCTTGAATGAGTCTTCGAGGGCGTTAATGGAATCGGCATAGTTCCGCAGCTGCCGGAGTGTTTTCTTGTCACCCGTGCGGAGAATTTTTTCGATAAGTGATGCCACGTGAAGATGCTCCCAGTCTGATGCCGCCGAATTCTGGCGTGTTCAGTCTACGGGAGAGACACGCGGCCGGTGCCCCTTTTCCCTGAGAGCGGATACTCCCTAGAGCCGCGCCAGCCCGTGGGCCACGGCGGCGGCAAGGTCCCCTGCCGGCTCCACTTCGACGTCGGGCAGGCCAAGCCATTGGGCCATGAGGGCCAGCTCAGCCGCGAGTTCGACGGCGGTGTCCGGGGGTGCGTCCGGCTCGGCGAACGCGGACCTCACCAGAAGCCGCCCGGCTGCCCGGTCCGCTTTAAGGTCCACCCGTGCCACCATCCTGTCGCGCAGCAGGAAAGGGAGCACGTAGTAGCCGTAGCGCCGTTTGGGCTCCGGGGTGTAGATCTCGATCCGGTAATGGAACCCAAAGAGTTCGAACAGGCGCCGCCGCTCGAAGACCAGGGAATCGAACGGGCTCAGCAGTGCACGCCCGGTGGCCTGCCGCGGCAGCACGGAATCCACGTGCCTGAATACCTTCCGTTCCCAGCCGGCCACGGTGACGGGCTCCAGCCTGCCGTGCTCCACCAGATGCTGAACGGCCAGCGCCGTTGCCTTGACCGGAGTCCGGAAGTAGTCGGCGAAGCAGCGGACGCTGCCGATACCGTGTGCCTGGGCTGCCGCGTCGGTCAGGCGGCGGAGTGCGGCCACGGCATCACCGTCCGATGCCGCTGCCGCCAGGTGTGGGAGGACTTTGGAGGTCAGCGTGTACCGGCGTTCGAACTGGGCGGTCCTGGAAGCGGCCGATACCAGTCCTTCTTCGAAGAGGTGCTCCAGGACGCGCTTCACGGCGTTCCAGTTCCACCCCCAGTTCTCCGCCTGTCTATCTTCGACATGCCCGATCCGTGCCGTCAGTTCCGACGCCGTCATGGGTCGGGAGCTGGCGAGAACCGCCAGGATCCTGGCCGCCACGTCGTTGCGGAGCCCTGGGTCCATGCGGGAGGCGCCTACCCATGCCCGTTTCTGCCATAGAAGGAGGTCCCGGTAGTGCTCCGGCCGGATGAAGCTTGCTTCGTGGGCCCAATACTCGAGCATCCGCCGCGGTTGGCTGCCGGACATACGTTGCAGGATGTCCCGGTCGTAGTTGCCAAGACGTGAATAGAAGGGAAGGAAGTGGCTGCGGACCAGGACGTTGACGGAATCGATCTGGACGAGCTGGAGACGGGCAAAGGTGCGGCCCACCGTCCGTGCTGTCACGGGGCCGGTGGGCCGTCCTCTGTGGAGTCCCTGCGCTGCCAGTGCGATCCGCCGTGCCTGGTCCAGGCTCAGCGATGCCGGCAATTCAGTCCTCTCTGGTGGTTGATGCCGCCTTTAAGCGTTGGCGGGGGCGTCGTCCGAGCGGTAAGCGAGGACCTTTTCCTCAACCACCGTGTCCCCCGGTTCGCACTCGTGGTCCAGGGTGATGACGCCGTAGGTCCAGCCGCGGCGGCGGTATACGACCGATGGTGTGTTGGTGGCTTTGTCGACGAAGAGATAGAAGTCGTGGCCTACAAGCTCCATGTTGTCCACGGCGTCGTCAAGCGTCATGGAGGCAGCGGGAAAGACCTTGCGACGGATCAGCACCGGCGAATTCCCGGCCGGGATGTCGTTCTCGACATCGTAGGGGGACTTTTCCTCGGCTGCCTGCGAGGATTCGCTCCAGCGGTTGGCTTCAAGGTACAGCGGCTCGTGTGCGCTGGCGGGTTCGAGGGAAGCGGTGGCTTCACGGACAGCCTTGGGGGTGTGGCGGCCATGGTGGACCTTCTTGCGGTCCTTTGCGCGCCGGAGCCGCTCAAGCAACTTGTTGTAGGCGAGGTCAAAGGCGGCAAATTTGTCTGCGGCGCTCGCTTCGGCGCGGATTACAGGGCCCCTGCCCAGGACTGTCACCTCGACGGTCAACTGGTCGCCGGTCTGCCGGGCATTGGTCTCCTTGGAGACTTTCGTATCGACCCGCTGGATCTTGTCGCCAAGCGATTCGATCTTCGCGATCTTTTCCCCGGCGTACTCGCGGAACCGGTCTGAAACGGTCAGATTTCGTCCGCTGATCATAAACTCCATGGTGCCCTCCAAATGACTTCGGTGACACGACGGCGGCACTTCCTTGGGCCCAGCTGTCTGACAGTCGAGCCCCTCTCCGAGCCGCCATCGAAAGGTACATTCTGTTCTTGGTACCCACCACCGACGTTAGTTCATAGCCACCTGTTATTCATCCTTTCCCGGTTTATTTTTTTCTAAGTCATGGCTCCTCCCGTGCGGTATGGGGACCGGAGTGGCGGGGGCGGAGGCATCGGGCGGGCGTGTCGCCGCAAGCACCACAGCGCCCCTCACCTGGGCGCCGGCGACATGCAGGGCGCGGGCGGCTTCGCCAATGGTGGCACCGGTTGTCAGCACGTCATCGATGATGATGCAGGGACGGCCCAGGACCTTTTGGCGGTTGCCCGGACGGACCCGCATGGAACCTCTGACCCGTTGCGCACGGGCTCCCCTGCCCAGGCCTTTTTGGCCGCCCATCCGGCCGGGGAGCAGAAGGCCCGGTCCAGGCTTCTTGGCCAGGACATCCGCGACGTTGAGTCCAGGCAACTGCCGTGCCGCCTCTTTCAGGAGCAGGTGGACCGGGCTAAACCCCCGGTTGAGGTACGCGGCCGTGCCGGTAGGGACCGGAACCAGCAGCACCCCGCTGCCGTCCCGGGCTGCAGCCCTGACCGCCGCGGCAAGTGCCCGGCCCAGGCTCCTGCGAAGCTGGTGCTGGCCGTGCCGCTTGAAAGAAAGCAGGCCCTGTGCCAGTTCGTCCCGGTACACACCCGCGGCAACCACCGGAAGCATGATGGTCCCGTCGACGTCCACCAACGCGGGCGCACCGCTTTCAGCCCGGAAGGGGCTCCGGGCCAGCCGGCGGATGCGGCTGGCGCAGGATGCGCAGAGAGTGCGGTCCTCCGCACCGCAGCAGACGCAGTCAACCGGCACAGCCAGGGCCAGCAGATCCGCCGCTGCGCCGGACAACCAGTCCGTGAGCCGCAGGAGGACGGCCGCGTGCTCGTCCCTGTGCAAGGCAGGGAAAGGCGGTGGCGGGTGAAGGTCCGGGTCCATCCTCCGGGTACCCTCGGGGCCCGACCCCGTTGCGCCGCCTCCGCCTGATCTGCTGTTCATTCCTGAAGCATTCATCACGTGCGCCCGGTGGTCAGGGCCCCTGCGCAGCTATGTGGACAACTCCGCCGGCGGCTGAAGGCCAGCGGCGGAACGGGTCCGGCGGGGGCCGCGAGGGGATTTGAAACCGGCCTCAGCCAGGAAAAGCGGGATCGATCGGGCCCTTGATCTGTGGCGACCAACCGTTGCCGAGCCGCTGGAAGATGCCCTCTCCGGACTGGACGTAGATGTCGTCTGCACCGTTTCCGGCGCTGATGGCAACCAGCCCGGGCCAGGGCGCCAGCTGCTGCGGCTGCCCGGAGGTGAGCGAGAGAAGTTCCGGCGTGACGTTGGCCCCGGCTGCCCCCTTCATGACGACAACAGAGGTGCCATTCACCCACACCCCCTGGTCGGGATCGCCGGCAGTGGCCAGGGTGATCGGGGGTGTCAGTTCGCGCGGGGTGCCGTCGCCGGCGCGGATCACGCCCGTCACCTGCACCTTGGATTTCCCGTTCTGTTCAGAGATGACCAGGGCGCGCACGCCGTCGCGTGAGACGCGGAATTCCTTCACCGTCCGGCCGGCAAGCCACGACGGCGCCAGGGTCACCGACGGGACGGGCGCCCCCTCGGCCACGCCGGTGGGGTGGAACGCCACGACTTCGGTGGCGCCGGAGCCTCCCGGGCCGGCCGTCCACACCCAGTCGCTGACGCTGAAAGACGGCCTGCTGAGGGTGGTTCGGGTGGTCAGGGCACGCGCAGGTTGCCCCGGGCTGATGCTGTAAAGGGTGGTGCGGCCCTCGTTGAGGAAGGCTGCGGTCTGCGACACCGGAGATTCTGCGGGATAGCGCGGGTTGAGGGCCGAGACCGGCTGCATGTCAGGCAAGGGTGAAACCCGGTTGTTCTCATAACGCACCAATTCGTTGCCGCTGACGGCGATCTGGCGCGACGGAACGGTCCTGTCCAGCACCGGAGGAAGGACCGATCCGTTGTCCTCCACGCGAACCAGGTCCTGGTTGGCGCGCAGTTCAACATTGACCACATCCGGCTGGCTGCGGAAGGTCAGGGTCAGCTGCATCTGCATGCGCAGCCGGTCCTCCGCCGAGGTTTCCGTCAGTTCCTTGGCGGTCAGGTCCACCTGCGCGGCCCCGGAGACCACCGGGACGGACTCACGGGCCAGCTTGATGCCGGAAGGGAACGCGCTGGCGACGGCGCCGCGAAGGTAGGGCGCCGGACCGGACAGCAGCGCGCTGGTCATCGCTTTGACGGTCTTGTTCTTCAGGAACCAGCGGACGTCGGGGATGGCGTAGGTAAAGGTGGGGTCGTAGAAGTAGATGGGATACGCGCCGTAGATCACTTTGAACGTTTCCTCGGCGATGGCGGTCCCGTCAGGAATTGCGGAGATGCGCCACTCGCCGTCCACCTGGGTCACGGTCACGGGAATACGTTCCACTGTGCCCGGCGGCGATTGGGTGGCGATGCCGTCAGCGTCCACCGTGTAGGAGACATCCAGCTCATAATTGAAGACGTTTTCGGTGTCCGTGGGGACGACGCGCGCCTCGCGGTAGACGAGTGCGCGTTTGTCCGGTTTCCAGGACACGGCCGATGCCTGTGTCAGGTACTGTCGTGCCACCGCGTAGTCATCCTCGTAGCCGCTGCCGGCCCGGTAGAAGTAGTCGATGATGGTCTCGGGTGACGCGCCGGGCTGCGGCGCTGCGGGCAGGAAGACGGGTGCACTGACGTTGCCTGCACTGCTTTCGCTGCTCTTTCCGACCGGCCCGGAGGTGGGAATCCGTGCGCAACCCGCCAGGAGGACCATCAGCAGCGCAAGCAGCGCAGCGGGGTACCTGGCATGGCGCACCCCGGCCCTCATGGTGTCTCCTCGGGGGACTGGACCGGGGCAGGCGCGGCCGCACCTGCCTGCAACAGCAGCATGTTCTTGTAGTCCTGTTCCGCGGGGATGGTGCCCGGCGCTCCGGGTATGGTGGCGTCCTTCGGTTCCAGTTGGAGGGGCGACTCGGTAATCACACCGTCCTGGCGCAACGGCAAGGTCAGCCGGAAGTTGGCGCCGTCGCCCTTCCTCCCCCACGCCTGCAGCCAGCCGTGGTGCAGCTTGGTGTCCTCCATGGCAATGGAGAGCCCCAACCCGCTGCCTCCCGTCGTGCGCGCGCGGGCAGGATCGGCGCGCCAGAACCTGTCGAAGACCCTGGCGGCCTGGGCCTGGTCCATCCCGATGCCGTGGTCCCTGACGGCAACGCCTACGGCGGTGTCATTCACCGCAACGGTGACGGTCACCGGCCTGCCCTCACCGTGCTCCACGGCGTTCAGGATGAGGTTGCGCAGGATGCGGTCGATCCGCCGCGCGTCCATTTCCACGATGACGGCGTCTTTGGGTGCCGTAAAGAGGATTTCCGATCCGTACTCCGCGGCCACCGGGGCGGCGCCTTCGATGACGTGGGCAATGACTTGGGTGAGGTCTTCAGGTTCAGCATCGAGGACTGCGACGCCTGCATCGAACCGGCTGATTTCGAGCAGGTCCGAAAGGAGCGACTGGAACCGTTCCACCTGGTTGTAAAGCAGCTCGGCGGACCGTTTGTTGATCGGATCGAAGTCGTCACGGGCGTCATAGAGCACTTCCGCAGCCATCCGCACCGTGGTCAGGGGCGTCCTCAGCTCGTGCGAAACGTCCGACACAAAGCGCTGCTGCATCTGCGAGAGCGTAGCCAGCTGGGTGATCTGCTCCTGCAGGCTGGCCGCCATGTGGTTGAAAGAGGCACCAAGGCGGGCCACTTCGTCCTCGCCCTTGACCACCATGCGCTCCTGCAGTTGCCCGGCGGCGAGCTTTTCGGAAACCATGGCGGCGTGGCTTACGGGGCTGACCACGTTGCGTGTAACGTACCAGGCCACGGCGCCGATCAGCAGGACCAGTACCGCACCGCCGGCCCAGAGGACGCTTTGGATCTCATTCAGTGTTTGCTGCGCGGTGTTGAGGTCGTAGATAAGGTACAGCTCGTAGACGGTGCCGTTGAAGGTGACCTTGTTGCCAACGGCGATGCCCGGCCGGTCCTCGGTCCCCACCGGGATGACGGTGGAAGCCCAGTACTGGTCCTTGCCCGACTCCTGGACAGCCTTGCGCAGGTCCGGGGGAATGACGCTGACCGTCAATTGGTCGGACGCGCGGGACTCGACCCAGCGGTTGCGGGGCTTTGTCTGGTTTGGCATCGCCTCAAAAACGTAGCGGCGTTGGATGACCGAACCCCGGCCCTCCACGGCGCTGAGGGTGTCGGAGACCAGCGTGATGACGCTGGACTGGTCGGTGACCTGGGCGCCGTCGAACGTCTCCTGCACCTGCTTGACGTTGTAGCGTGTCTCCGACTCCGCTTGCGTCAGGCGCTCCTGGAAGAGGTTGTTGGCGATCTGGTTGGACAGGTATGCCCCGACGACGGCAAACGATGTGACGGCCAGCATCAGGGTGGTGAGGACGGTTCGGAACTGCAGCGACCGCCGCCAGCGCTGCTGCAGTGCCCGGCCCAGGTACCTTAGCCCCGGAAGGAACCGGCGGACACCGGTGCCGACCAGCCGTGCCACGCGCAGCGCCACGATGAGGGCGCGGCGCTGCCAGATCCGGGCGCGAAACGCCACGTGCCGAAGGCCGTGAGCCGGTGTGCTGCCGGGCCCAGGCACGTCATGCGGTTCGCCGGCCGGGGAAGTCCCGTCCTGGGCGGCGGGGTCAGACCCCTGCTTTGTAGCCGACACCACGCACCGTCAATACAACTTCCGGGGCCTCCGGGTCCTGTTCGATCTTGGACCGCAGGCGCTGGACATGGACGTTGACCAGGCGGGTATCGGCGGCGTGGCGGTAGCCCCACACCTGCTCCAGCAGCAGCTCCCGGGTGAAGACCTGCCATGGCTTGCGGGCCAGCGCCACCAGGAGGTCGAACTCCAGCGGGGTCAGGGAAATCCGCTCGCTGCCCCTGCTGACGGTGTGGCCGGCGACGTCGATGGTGATGTCCGCGATCTTCAGCGTTTCGGGGGCCTTCTGGTCGCCGGGGCGGAGGCGGGCGCGTACGCGTGCCACCAGTTCGGCGGGCTTGAACGGTTTCGGCACGTAGTCATCGGCACCGGATTCCAGCCCGCGAACGACGTCGGAGGTATCGGACTTGGCGGTCAGCATGACGATGGGGACATCGGACTCGCCGCGAATCTGCCGGCAGACCTCGATGCCGTCCATGCCGGGAAGCATGAGGTCGAGCAGGACAAGGTCGGGCCGCGATGACCGGAAAATATCGAGGGCCTGGGCGCCGTCAGCGCAAAAGACCGGCTCGAAGCCGTCATTACGGAGGACAATTCCAATCATCTCGGCCAGCGCTTCGTCATCATCTACCACCAGAATGCGTGCCTTCATAGCTATATATTCCCTTATCGGGATGGGTTTGTCGTGTTGAGCGGCCTCCCGGCATGGCGGGACACTAGGCCGCCCGACGCCGGAACTATAGTCTTGGGGTCATGCCCAGCACGGCCGGTGCGCACTTTCCGGTGCGCGGCCCGTGGGCAGGCGGACTGGTATGGGGGAGGAAATCAGTGTCACCACATGAGCCGGGTCACGGGAACCCGCCGGAAGAACGGGGCAAGGACCGCGGCGATGGCGACGGCGGCCCCACCGGCACAGGCGCTGGCATTCCTGGGCGGACCGCCCGGGATCAGCCGTGGGCGCCTCCGGCAGGACAGCCAGGCGATCCCCAGCAGCCAGGCTGGCCGGCACCGGCGTGGAACGGACCTGGAACGTGGCAGCAGCCCACGCAGCCGCAGCAGTGGCCGCAGAACCCGCCCTACCCGAGCGGGGAAACCTCACGCCCCGGAGCGCCCTATGCCGGGCAGCCCTACAACGGAGCACCCTATGGCGGCCAGCCCTACCCGGGCTCCCCCCATAACCAGCCGCCCCACTACGCCGGCCCTTTGGGAGCCGGCCCTTACGGGCAGGCCCGCTACGTGGCCCCGCCTAAACCAGGCATCATTCCCCTGCGTCCGCTGATGTTCGGGGAAATCCTGGATGGCTCGTTCCAGTCCCTCCGGCGCAACGCCAAGGCGATGCTCGGCGCGGGCCTCCTGGCCCAGTCACTGTCCGCCATCCTCGCCGCGGTGCTCACCGGAGTGCTCGCAACATCGTCCGGGACCATTGAATCCTGGGCGAAGACGGCCAGCAGGACCGACGTAGCGTCGTTAGGGATTGGGCTGATGGTGACCTTTGCCGTGCTGTCCATCCTTTCCGTGTTCATGTCCGTGGTCCTCCAGGGCGCCATGGTGGTCCCTGTGGCCCGGTCCGTCCTGAACCGTCCCACCGGCTTCCGGCGCATGCTGTCCCTGGTGCGTCCGCGGATCGGGGCGCTGGCCGGGCTTGCGGCGGTGCTGGTGGCGGCTGCGCTGGCCGCCATGGCGCTGTTCTTCGCCCTCATCGTCCTCCTGTTCTCCAACGTCCGGGGTGCGGCGGCCCTCCTGGTCATCCCGCTGATGTTCGGTTTCGCCGCCGTGTTCCTCTGGGTGGCGATCAAGCTCATGGTGGCACCTGCCGCCGTCGTCATCGAAGAATTGGGCGCCCTTGCCGGACTTCGCCGCTCGTGGGAACTGACCCGGACAAACTGGTGGCGGATCCTGGGCATCACCCTGGTGGTGGGAATCCTGGTCGCTGTCATCACCCAGGTGGTCCTGATCCCGGCAAGCCTGCTGCCCACGGTGCTGTCCGGGGTGGTCTCGCCCCATGGCGGCAGCGGCCAGGACGCAACGCTGACCGTTGCCGTCAGCATCATCACCGCGGTGGTCGGTGCGCTGGTGGGCGCGGTGGGCTACGCGTTCCAAACGTCCGTTATGGCGCTGCTCTACATGGACCTGCGCATGCGCAAGGACGGGTTGGATATCGCGCTGCTGCGCGACATGGAGACCGGCGCCGATCCTGACGGCATCCCCGGCCGGAAGGCCGTCGCTGCGAACCCGTACCCCGGATACGGAACGGCGCCGGGAGCATGGCCCGATGGCCGTTGAACCGCCGGTGCTGCCGGGTGCCGACGAGGCACAGCGGTGGGCAGCAGAAGAATTGGCCAAACCTGAATACCTGGACGCTGCCCCGTCCTGGCTGGACAGCCTGTGGCGGAACTTCCTGGACTGGCTGCAGTCCCTGGACGGCTCCCCAGGCGAGGCGGGTCCGGTGCCCAGCCCGGTCATTGCGCTGGTCATTGCCGCGATAATTGCGGCCGCGGTCATCCTTACCCGTCCCCGGCTGAACGCCCGGGTCCGGCAGGCCAGGGACGTCTTCGAAAGGGAAACCGTCCTGACCGCCGCGGACTACCGGAACCGCGCTGAAACCGCAGCCGCAGCCGGACAGTGGGGGGACGCCGTCGTCGACCGTTTCCGCGCGATGGTCCGCAGCGCCGAGAACCGGACCATTCTTGATCCTCAGCCTGGCAGGACCGCAGATGAGGCCGCGAACGCATTGTCCGTGCCGTTCGCCGGTGAAGCCGGGCGGCTTGCCCGGGCGGCGGCTACTTTTGACGGCATCCGTTTCGGGAGCCGCGCAGCGTGCAGCGCCGACTACCAGGACATGGTGGCCCTCGATGCCGCACTGGACGCCACGAAGCCCGCCATGGGCATGGTGCCGCTGCAATGAGCGGGCCAGCGACCACCGGCGCCGGGACCGCACAGGAAACACCGCAGTCCCCCGGCGCGCCAACGGTGGGCGGAAGCCTCCGGGCCGCAAGGTTCCTGGCCTGGCTGCGGCAGCACCGTGGCATGGCCGCAGCCGCGGTCGTGGTGGCAGGTGCGCTCGCCCTGATCATCGGCACGCAACTCGCCCCCAAAGGTGACACCCTCCCCCTCTCCGTCCACAACGCAGGGCCGGAGGGAGCCAGGGCGCTGGGCGAAATCCTGGGCCGGCACGGTGTTTCGGTCCGTACCCCCACCCGGTTCGACGCGGCGCTGCAGGACCTGCATTCAAGCTCCTCCCCCACACTCCTGCTCTACGACAGGTACGGCGTCCTGGACGCACAGCAGCTGGCCGGCCTGGTGTCGGCTGCCGGCCGCGTGGTGGTGGTGACCCCCAGGCTGGAGACCCTTGCCGCCCTTGACAGCGGCATCCACCAGGCCGGCGTCGTCCCGGATGCCTCTCCGGTCCTCAACCCCGGTTGCGCCTACCCTGACGCCGAGGCAGCGGGACAGGTGACAGGCGAGGGCGGATTTGTTTACGACGGCGGCACCACCTGTTACCGCGCGGCAGGCACCGCCGGGATGCTGGCCGTCAGCGCTGACGGACGGCTGGCCGTGCTGGGCAGCACGGCTGTCCTGGGGAACGACAAACTGGACGAGCTGGGAAACGCTGCGCTGGCGGTCCGGACGCTTGGCGCCTCGCGGGACCTCGTCTGGTACCTGCCTTCGATCGAAGACGCAACCGCGGACGGCTCCGGGAAAACCCTCGACGACCTCGCACCGGGTTGGGCCCGTTTCCTTGGCCCCTGGCTGCTGGTGGTGGCGCTCGCCGCCATCGTATGGCGGGGACGCAGGCATGGTCCGCTGGTGTTCGAGCCGTTGCCGGTGGTGGTCAAGGCTGTTGAGACGGCAGAGGGACGGGCACGGCTCTACCAGGACTCGCGTGCCGTCGAGCAGGCCCGGGACAACCTGCGGGCCGGCCTGCTGGTGCGGCTCGCCCGAAAACTGCGCCTTGGCCCGGGCGCCACTGCCGAGGAAACGATTGCGGCGGCGGCCCGGCTGCTTGGCAGGGATGCCGCCGGCGTCCGCATGTTGATTAACGAACGCCCCACAACTGAAGCCCGGCTGGTGGCCTGGTCCCAGGCCATGGACAAACTGGAGAAAGAGGTCATGACCCGATGAGCGAACAGAGCAGTGGCCCGGGAATCCTGAACCCCGTGGACCCCAACGTCCCGGCGGACGACGACGGCGCCCGGCAGGCGCTGCTGGCTGTCCGGCGCGAGGTGGCAAAGGCCGTGGTGGGTCAGGACGCCACAGTAACTGGCCTCCTGATTGCCCTGCTTTCGCAGGGCCATGTGCTGCTGGAGGGCGTACCGGGTGTTGCCAAGACCCTGCTGGTCCGGGCCCTTTCCTCCGCCTTGAGCCTGGATACCAAGCGGGTGCAGTTCACTCCGGACCTGATGCCGGGCGACGTCACCGGCTCGCTGGTTTACGACTCCCGCACGTCCGACTTCAGCTTCCGGGAGGGACCGGTCTTCACCAACCTCCTGCTGGCAGACGAGATCAACAGGACACCGCCAAAGACCCAGGCTTCGCTCTTGGAAGCCATGGAGGAACGGCAAGTCTCCGTGGACGGGCTGTCCAGGCGGTTGCCGGCGCCGTTCCTGGTGGCAGCAACGCAGAATCCGGTGGAATACGAGGGCACCTATCCCCTCCCCGAAGCACAGCTGGACCGGTTCCTGCTGAAACTCACCATGCCGCTGCCCGGGCGCGGTGAGGAGATCGAGGTGATCCGACGCCATGCCGCCGGATTCGATCCCCGGGACCTGGCAGCAGCAGGCGTCCGGGCGGTGGCGGGCGCCGAAGACCTGCAAGGGGCGCGGGAAGCAGTGGCCCGGGTAGCGGTGGAGCCGGAAATCATCGGCTACATCGTGGACCTGGTGCGTGCCACCAGGGCGGCCCCCTCCTTCCAGCTTGGCGTCTCACCGCGAGGCGCCACTGCCCTGCTCAACACCTCCAGGTCCTGGGCCTGGCTCTCGGGGCGTCCGTTCGTCACCCCGGACGACGTCAAGGCGCTGGCCCTGCCATGCCTGCGGCACCGGGTGGCTTTACAGCCCGAAGCCCAGATGGACGGAGTGAGGGTGGACGACGTCCTGGGCAGCATCCTGGCATCCGTCCCCGTTCCCCGCTGATGGCCATCTCGGGGCGCTTCGTGGCAGTGGTGCTGCTGGGCCTGGTGCCGGTGCTGCTGTTCCCGGGTTGGCCGACCATTCTCACCACGACCGCCGTGCTCGCTGCCATGCTGGGTACCGACCTGCTGTTTGCCGGGTCCTCCAAGCGGGTGGCCGCGGTACGTGCGGAACCCCAGAACGTTAGCCTCGGCAACGCGGTGGAGGCGGCCCTCACGCTCCGCAACGGAGGTTCCCGCCGGCTCCGGGGCTCGTTCAGGGACGGGTGGCAACCCTCCGCCGGGGCGCAGGACCCGGTCCAGGACATCGACGTCCCGGCCGGCGAAAGCCGACGGTTCGCTGTCAGGCTCCGGCCGGGCCGGCGCGGGGACCTCAAGGCACCCCACGTGACAATAAGGTCGTATGGTCCGCTTGGCCTGGCAGCCAGACAGCGGACCATCGATTGCCCCGGCTCGGTGCGGGTACTGCCGCCCTTCCATTCGCGCCGGCACCTGCCCTCCAAGCTGCGGAAGCTGCGCGAACTCGATGGAAAGGCCGCCGTCCAGATCCGCGGAGCCGGCACCGAGTTCGATTCCCTGCGGGACTACGTCCGCGGCGATGACGTGCGGTCCATCGACTGGCGCGCCACGGCACGGCGTTCCTCCGTGGTGGTCCGCACCTGGCGCCCGGAACGGGACCGGCGGGTTGTCATGGTCCTGGATACCTCCCGCACGTCCGCGGCGAGGATCGCCGACGAAACGCGGCTGGACACCGGGATCGAGGCTGCGCTCCTCCTGGGCGTCCTGGCCGAACGGGGCGGCGACCGGGTGGACTTCCTGGCCTTTGACCGCAGGACCCGGGCGCGGACCGGTTCCGCAGGCCAGGGCAACATCCTGGGCCGGCTGGTCCAGGCCATGGCGCCCCTTGAAGCCGAGTTGATCGAGATGGACTGGCCGGCGGTGCCGGCGCAGGTCCGCGCTGTCTCCGCGCACCGGTCCCTCGTGGTGCTGCTGACCTCACTGGACAGCGGAGCGCCCGAGGAAGGGCTGCTGCCCGTGGCGGAGCGGCTGGCCAGCGGGCACACAGTGGTGGTGGCTGCCGTCCGCGACCCGCAGCTGGGCACCATGCTCCGGGAACGCAGCGACGCCACCGGCGTGTTCCGGGCGGCTGCCGCCGAGCGCGCACTCCTGCAGCGCGCCGCGGTTACCGCGGAACTGCGCCGCTACGGCGTCGAGGTGGTGGACGCGGAGCCGCATGACCTGCCGTCCCACCTCGCTGACATGTATATCCGGCTCAAGGCTGCCGGTAGATTGTGAAACCGGAGGCAGACAGCGCCGCCGCAGGCCACAGGAGGTCCACGTCATGAGCGTCCCCATTTACCGGCAAGCCCTGGGCACGGACTTCCACCGGCTGCAGCCCGAGCTTCAGGAGTACTTCTCGCTGGCCCCGGGTTCCGGACAGTACGGGCTCGGGGAAGGAACGTTCGACGTCGTTGGGTGCCGCCAGCGGTGGCTGCGCCCATTGCTGGGGCTGGCCGGCCGCGAAGAAGCCTTTTTCCCCGAATATGGTGAGAACATCCCGTTCCGGATTGAAAACCACGCCCACCAGGATCCGTTCGGCCGCTCCAGCCTCACGGCGCGCCGGGAAATCCGGTTCCCGGGGCGCACCAGGCTTTTCCAGGACACGACAAGCGTCACCAACCGGGAAGGCAGCCCCCAGCTGGTGGACTACGTGGGACGCTACCGGCGGCTGGTTACGGACCTGAACCTGAGCGTCACTGCCGAAGGCAGGCTGCGTGGCGTCTCGGAGGCGTCGAGGCTGTTCGCAGGCCCGTTCCGGGTCCCGCTTCCGGCTGCACTGGACGCCAAGGCCTACGCCGAGCAGTGGTGGGATCCGGCCGAGGGCAGTAACGGGCGGCACCGCATCCAGGTAAAGGTCATCCAGCCGCAGATCGGCCTGGTCCTGGTATACGCCGGGGCCTTCGACTACCGCCTGCGCCCTTATGCCGGCGGCAGCTCCGCCCAAAGCTTCCTCCCCCGCTACGCCCAGCCGGACCGCTGGGAGAACAGGGTCTAGCTACCCCAGCGCCTGCTGGTTCAGGCCGTCCGCCACCTGGGTGAGCCTGTTCAGGACGGCAGTTGCTTCTGCGGGTGTCCTTGCGGCCAGCCCTGCCGACGGCGTCACCCGGACTGCGGGCAGCAGTGAGGGCGGCAGTCCCAGCTGCCGCCACGGCCGCCAGACTGCCTCCACGCAATCGGCAACCCTGGGCAGCGGACCGGCGGCGGCCACCTCCAGGGCGCCGGCCCAGAATTGCTTGCCGGCCTCCACCGCTCCGGCCACCTGTTCCCATTGGCGGTTGGTCAGGGCCTTCAGCGGCAACGCGACGCCGTCGGCCCCGGACGTGAGGGCCAGCTCGATCGGGGCTTCGATTTCAGGGAACGACACCACAACTCCAGCGGCGCCTGCCCCGCGCAGGGCGTCCATCACAATGCGCCAGGACTCACGTACTTCCGATGCTGCAACTGCACGGAGGGTACGGTAACCGCTCGCCGTCGGGATTGTGCCGGCCAGCACTGCGGCGATGGCAGGTTCGTCCACCTGCACCACCAGCCGGGCGCCGGGAACGGCTGCTGCCACACGGGTGAGGTAACCGCCAACTCCGGCTGCCAGCGAGGCTGCCAGATCCCGGCGGGCGCCGTGATCCAACAGCGCGCGTTCACCGTTGTGCAGGTACAGGCCGGCAGCAAGGCTCAGCGGTCCCACCAGCTGAACCTTCAGTTCATCCGGCGACACGTCTTCGGCGCCCGCGACGTCGGCCAGGACGTTCAGGTCGGTGGACAATGCCGATGCTGCCCGGCGCATGTCCTTGCCCGGGCGGTCCACGAGCCGCCAGCCATGCGGCTGGACATCCACAGCGAGTTCTTCCAGGAGGGAGGCTGTGCGGCCCAGGGCGTCTGAACCGACACCCCGGTCCGGCAGTTCGGCCAGGAAGGGAAGGTGCGGGCTGCCAAGCTCGCCCCGGATGATGCGGGTGGCTTCGAGCGGGTCGTCACCCGGCCACGTCCCCAGGGCGGTGGCGGTGACTTCCCTGGCTGTGGTTTCTTCCTGAAGGGGCGCGGCCGGAAGCCTGCTGCCCCCTGGTCCGTGCTGTTCCCGGCTCACGCCAGCGCGGAGGTCTGCGGCCGCTGGCCTGATGAGGCCTGGTGGTCCTCTGCGATCGCCTCGTGGTGGCGGATCACCTCACCGATGATGAAGTTGAGGAACTTCTCAGCGAAGGCCGGGTCAAGGTGGGCGTCCTCGGCAAGCCGGCGCAACCGGGCGATCTGGGCGGCTTCACGTCCGGGGTCACCGGCGGGGAGCCGGTGGGCCGCTTTCAGGAAACCCACCTTTTGCGTGGCCTTGAAGCGCTCCGCGAGAAGGTAGACCAAGGTGGCATCAATGTTGTCAATGCTGGAGCGGATGGACAGCAGTTCAGCCATCACCGATTCGTCCACGTGGCCTGCAAGCGAGCTGGCGGAGGGATCAAAATCGTCGGCGCCAGGAGAGCTGGGGGTGTGCTGCGTCATTGCTCCAGTCTATGGGAGCGGAGGGAGCCGCCGCGGGTGTGAAGCGCCGGTGCCGGCCGTCTGCCGGTACCGGCGCTTCATGCTGCGGCAATCCCGGGGTCAGATGCCCAGGAGTGCCCGGTGTTCCTCGCGCCGTTTTGCCTGTTCAGCCGGGTCGGGCACGGGCAGGGAGGCGATCAGCCGCCGCGTGTAGTCATGCTGCGGGTTGCCCATGACCTGGCTGCCGATCCCCTGTTCCACGAGCTTGCCCTTGTACAGGACGCCGACCCAGGAAGACAGGATGTCGACCACTGCCAGGTCGTGGCTGATGAACAGGCAGCCAAAACCAAACTCCTCCTGGATGTCCCTGAACAGCTCCAGGACCTTCGCTTGGACCGATACGTCCAGGGCCGACGTCGGCTCATCAGCGATCAACAGCCGCGGGTTCAGGCTCAGGGCACGCGCCAGCGAGGCCCGCTGCCGCTGGCCGCCGGAGAGTTCGTGCGGGTAGCGTCCCGCGTACGACGCCGGCAACTGGACCGATTCCAGCAGCTCACCGACGCGCTTGCGCGCCTGGGCCTCGCTCGGCCTGGTGTGGATGACCATAGGTTCGGCGATGCATTCCCCAATGGTCAGTTGCGGATTAAAGGAAGCTGCCGGGTCCTGGAAGACGAAACCGATGTCCTTGCGCAGCGGCTTGAAAGTGCGCTCCCGGAGATTCAGCATCTCGTAGCCGAGCACCTTGAGGCCTCCGCCGGTGGTCCGGTTGAGCCCGGCGATCGCCCGCCCGATGGTGGTCTTGCCGGACCCCGATTCGCCCACCAGGCCGAAAACCTCACCCCTGGACAGGGTGAAGCTGACGCCGTCCACGGCCTTGAAGGCCGGCGTCCCGAGCCGCCCGGGATACTCGATCACCAGGTTGTCAGCAGTCACCAGGACTTCCTCCTCCTGGTGGCGCCGCTCGGTAAGGCCTTCCGACGCCGAGTGCCGGCCAAGGTGCGGCACCGCGGCAAGGAGGTTCCGGGTGTAGTCCTGCTTTGGTTCAGCGAACAGGGTCTTCGCCGGGGCTTCCTCGACGATGTCGCCCTGGTACATCACCACCACACGGTCCGCCAGGTCCGCCACCACGCCCATGTTGTGCGTGATCAGCACGATGGAGGTACCGTACTTGTCCCGCAAGTCCCGGAGGAGTTCGAGGATTTCCGCCTGAACGGTGACATCCAGGGCGGTGGTCGGTTCATCGGCCACAATGAGCCCTGGGTTCAAAGCCAGGGCTGCGGCGATCACCACGCGCTGCTTTTGGCCGCCGGAGAACTGGTGCGGGTAGTAGTTGACTCGGTGCTCAGGGTCGGGGATCCCGACTTTGCCCAACGCTTCGATGGCACGGGCCTTGGCTTCCTTCGCGGCTACCCGCCCCCCGCCGTTGGCATTGGCGTGGGCGCGGATGCCCTCGGCGATCTGCCAGCCCACGGTGAACACGGGGTTCAGGGCGGTGGATGGTTCCTGGAACACCATGGCCACATCCCGGCCACGGATCTGGCGCAGCCGGCCGGGGCTGAGGCTGATGACGTTGGTGCCGTTGATCAGCACCGCACCGGAGCTCACTGCCGTTTCCGGCAGCAGGCCCAGGATGGTCTTGGCGGTGACCGTCTTCCCGGAACCGGACTCCCCCACGATGGCAAGGACCTCGCCCGCTTTGACGTCGAGGCTGACATCCTTGACGGCGTACACATCGCCGCCGTCCGTTGCGAACGTGACCTTCAGGTGATCGATATCGAGGACTGTCTTCCGGTCCGGATCCTGCCGGCCGGGCACGGGATCACTGCTGATGGTCATTGTGCTCTCACTTCCAGTTCAATTGCCGCCTGCGCGGCGGAGGGACCACCGTCATCCTTGCGGCCCGACCGCTTGCGGCCGCGGAGCCGCGGATCGTTGAGGTCGTTGATGCTCTCGCCCACCAAGGTCAGCCCGAGGACTGTCCAGACGATGGCCAGGCCCGGGAACAGCCCCGTCCACCAGATGCCGGACGTGGTGTCCGCGAGCGCCTTGTTCAGGTCGAAGCCCCATTCCGCCGCCGAGCTCGGTTCGATGCCGAATCCCAGGAAGCCGAGCCCGGCCAGGGTCAGGATGGCTTCGGAGGCGTTGAGGGTGAAGATCAGCGGAAGGGTCCGGGTGGCATTGCGGTAGATGTGGCGGGTCATGATGCGGATGTTCGATGCGCCCACCACCTTGGCGGATTCGACGAAGGGTTCAGCCTTGAGCCGGATGGTCTCGGCGCGGATCACCCTGAAGTACTGCGGGATGAAAACTACCGTGATGGAGATGGCGGCAGCCATGATGCCGCCGAACAGACTGGACTCCCCGCCGCTGATCACGATGGCCATGACGATGGCAACCAGCAGTGACGGGAAGGCATAGATCGCATCCGCCACGACCACCAGTATCCGGTCAAGCCAGCCCCCGATGTAACCGCTCAACAGGCCAAGGATGACACCGGCGAAAATGGAGAGCACAACAGCCACGATGATGACCAGGAGAGCCGTTTGGGTTCCCCAGATGACCCGGGAGAGGACGTCGTATCCGCCCACCGTGGTGCCCAGGAGGTGTTTGCCTCCAGGTGCCTGCTGGGTGGGGAAACTGCCGTCGGCGTCCGACAGTTGCGCAAAGCCGTAAGGCGCCAGCAGTGGGGCGGCCAACGCGGTAATGAGGAAGATGCCGGTGAGGACCAGGCCCACCACCAGCATGAAGCGTTGCAGGCCGACGCTCTTGTTGAAGTGCGAAACAACCGGCAGCCGCCGGAAGAGGGGTGCCCGCGGGTTGGCAACGGGTTCGAGAGTTGTAGTGGCAGACATTCTCAGTACCTCACGCGGGGGTCGATCAGCGCGGCGATAATGTCCACGATGAAGTTGGTGACGGCAACGATGACGGCCAGCAGCACCACAATGCCCTGGACGGCGACAAAATCGCGCGCCGTGAGGTAATTGGCCAGCTGGAAACCGAGGCCTTTCCATTCAAAGGTCTTCTCCGTCAGCACGGCTCCGCCAAGGAGGACGGCAATCTGCAGGCCCATGACCGTGATGATCGGGATCAAAGCCGGCTTATAGGCGTGCTTGGTGACCAGCCGGAACTCGCTGACGCCGCGTGAGCGGCCAGCTTCCACGTAGTCCTTGCCGAGCGTGCCGATGACGTTGGTCCGGACCAGCCGCAGAAAGACCCCGGCCGTCAGGAATCCCAGGGCTACCGCCGGGAGGACCGCATGGGACATGACGTCACTGAAGGCGGCCATGTTGCCGCTGCGCAGGGCATCCAGCCAGTAGATCCCGGTGGGGGCCTCCAGCGCGGTCAGCGACAGCTCTGTCCTGGTGCCCGCCCGGCCGGCGACCGGAAGCCAGCCCAGCCATACGGAAAACACGAGCTTGAGCAGCATGCCAGCGAAGAAGACGGGGGTGGCGTAGAACAGGATGGCCAGGACCCGGAGGACCGCGTCCGGCAGGTGGTCACGGCGGGAGGCCGCGATCAGGCCCAGGGGGACGCCAACCAGCAGCGCGACGATGAGGGAGTTGATGGCCAGCTCAAGTGTCGCCGAGCCGTAGGTGGTGAGCATCTCGGTGACCTTGCGGTTGTCCGAGAGGGTGGTGCCGAAGTTCCCGGTGACCAGCTGGCCCAGGTACTCAAAGTACTGCGCCAGCAGGGGCCGGTCGTAGCCGGCGGCATGGATTCGTTCCTGCAGTTGCTCCGGGGGAAGCCGGCCGCCCATGGCGGCCGTGATCGGGTCACCGGTGATCCGCATGAGGAAAAACACCATGGTGACGAGGATGAGGATAGTGGGGAAGATCAGCAGGAACCGGACCAGGATGTACTGGCCCAGCCCACCGCCTGACTGCTTTTTCTTGGGTGGAAGGAGAGCGTCGGCGTCACTGGGTGGCGCGTCAATCAAAGTTGTCATCGGTACCTGGATTCGTGGTGACCGGGAGCCAGCATTCCCCTCGGTGCTGGCTGGTGACGGGCGAAAGGCGGGACGCCGTTGCGGCGTCCCGCCTTTGGGCCGTCAGAGCCCGATGGGGGTGGAGTGCTTACTTGGACAGGACGCCAAGGCGGGTCTTGAAGGACGGGTCAAGCGTCTTCTCAACACCCTTGACGTCCTTCCCTGCCACCAGCAGCTGCGAGCCCTGGAGCAGCGGCAACGTCGAGAGGTCCTTGGCAACCGCCGTCTGGACATCACCGATCAGCTTCTGACGTTCAGTCTTGTCCGGGGTGGTGAGCTGCTTCTGCACGAGGTCCGTGACAGTGGGGTTCTCGTAGTGGTTCTTCAGGAAGTTGCCCGGGATGAAGAACGGCGTGAGGTAGTTGTCAGCATCCGAGTAGTCCGGGAACCAGCCCAGCTGGTACACGGGGTAGGCGTCAGCGGTCCGGGCCTTGGAGTACGTAACCCACTCAGTGGACTGCAGGTCAACGGCGAACAGCCCCGACTTCTCCAGCTGTTCCTTGACCATGGCGTATTCGTCACCGGACGACTTGCCGTAATGGTCCGGGTTGTACTGGAGCTTGATGTTCACGGGGCCGGTGACGCCGGCATCGGACAAGGCCTTCTTGGCCTTGTCCAGGCTGGGCTTGCCGCTGCCGTCGCCGTACAGGTCCTTCATCGGCTGGCTTGCGCCAGGCAGACCATCGGGGACCACGGAGTACGCCGGGACGTAGGTGCCCTTGTAGACCTGGTCGGAGATGGCCTGGCGGTCCACGATGTCAGCCATCGCCTGGCGTACGGCGAGGGCCTTCGCAGGGTTGGCTTCGGGAGTCTTGGCTCCGAAGGGCATCGTGTCAAAGTTGAAGACGATGTAGCGCAATTCGCCGCCCGGGCCCTTGTAGACCTTGACCTTGGAATCCTTGTCCAGGTCTGCCGCGTCCGTCGCTGTCAGGCTGCGTCCGGCAACGTCGATGTTTCCGCCCTGGACATCCAGCTTGAGGTTGTTGGAGTCGGCGTAGTACTTGATGACGGCACTGTCATTGGCCGGCTTGCCCAGCAACCCGCTGTAATCCGCGTTTGCCTTGAGGCTGACAAGTTCGTTCTTCTTGTACGAATCGATGGTGTAGGGTCCCGCGAAGGGCTTGGCAGCAACGATGTCTTCGTCGCTCATCACCTTGTCGGCCGGGAAGACTTCCTCATCGATGATGGGGCCAGTGTTCGTGCCCAGGACGCTCGGGAACACCTGGTCGTTGCCCGCCTTGAGGTTGAAGACCACGGTGGTGTCATCCTTGGCGTCAACGGACTTGAGGTTGGAGAGCAGTGACGCGGGCCCGTTGGGATCGTTGATCTTCAGTACCCGGTCGTAGGAGAACTTCACGTCCGAGGCAGTCAGCGCGTGGCCGTTGGCAAACTTCAGGTTGGGCTTGAGCTTCACCGTGAATTCGGTGGGCGCCGTGAACGACGCCGACTCCGCGATGTCCGGGCTGACCTCGGCAGAACCGGGCTTGGAGTTCATCAGGAACGGGTAGACCTGGTTCATGACCAGGAAGGAGCCTGCGTCGTAGGAACCGGCGGGGTCGAGGGTGACGACCTTGTCCGTCGTTCCGAAGGTGATGGCACCGCCGCCGCTGCCGCCGCTGGCCGTCCCCCCGCCGCCGCCGCCCGATGGCCCGGTGCAGGCTGTCAGGGCCAGGGCGGAGATGCCTGCCAGCGCGATGGCGCGGTGCAGGGCCGTTGTGCTCTTGATCATCTGTGAACTTCTTTCCGATGAGTACGCGCACGCCGCGGTCACAGGTTGATGGCCCCGGACGCCGGCGTGCAGTGCTGATTCCTAGATTGAATCAGAGAGTCAGCCCTCGGGACTGCCGTTTCTGTGAGTTCGAACACAATATTTTCTTAAAAGTTACCCGGCAGGGTCCGGCAGCCCCCGGCGGAGGAGGGTACCCGGGCATGACAAAGCGCCACCCCGGGAAAGCCGGAGTGGCGCTTTAGGGGCCTGGGCTAAAGCGTTGCCCGCTGCAGCGACCGTGCGGCGTCTATTGTCGCCTGGCCCAGCACGCGGCTGCCCTGGTACAGCACTACCGTCTGGCCCGGCGCCACGCCGCGCAGCGGGGTCACCAACCGGACCACCAGCTGGGCGCCGGCTTCGCCGGACGCGGCAGGCTCCATCCTGGCGGTGGCCGGGACGGGATCCCCGTGCGCCCGGACCTGCGCGTAGCAATCGAATTCGGCCCCTGTTTCTACCTCGCCGATGGGAAGGCCGGCCCAGGAGACCTTGATGCCGCGGATCTCGTCGATGGCCAGCAGGGCCTCCGGGCCCACCACCACCTTGTTTTCCTTGGGCCGGATTTCCAGGACGAAGCGGGGCTTTCCGTCAGCTGCCGGGGTTCCGAGCTTGAGCCCGCGCCGCTGGCCGACAGTGAAGGCGTTGGCCCCGGGGTGCTCCCCGACCTTGGCGCCGGTCTCATCCACGATGTCGCCGGAGGTCATCTCGATCTTTTCGGCAAGCCAGCCGGCGGTGTCGCCGTCGGGAATGAAACAGATATCGTGGCTGTCCGGCTTGTTGGCCACGGAGAGGCCCCGCCGCTCCGCCTCTGCCCGCACCTCGGCCTTTGACGGGGTGTCTGCCAGCGGGAACATGGAGTGCTTGAGCTGTTCATGTGTCAGCACCCCAAGGACGTAGCTCTGGTCCTTGGCCCAGTCCGCGGCGCGGTGCAGTTCCCGGTTGCCGTGGGCGTCTTCGATCACCTTGGCGTAGTGGCCGGTGCAGACGGCGTCGAACCCGAGGGCAATGGCCTTCTCCAGCAGGGCCGCGAACTTAATCCGTTCATTGCAGCGCATGCAGGGGTTGGGGGTCCGGCCGGCGGCGTATTCGTCAATGAAGTCCTGGACGACGTCTTCCTTGAAGCGCTCGGAGAAGTCCCACACGTAGTAGGGAATGCCCAGCACATCGCAGGCCCGCCACGCATCCCTGGAGTCCTCGATGGTGCAGCAGCCGCGGCTGCCCGTGCGCAGGGTGCCAGGCATCCGCGAAAGGGCCAGGTGGACGCCGACGACGTCGTGCCCGGCCTCTACTGCGCGGGCGGCGGCAACAGCGGAGTCCACTCCGCCGCTCATGGCTGCTAGTACTCGCATGCTGGCTTTCTGTCGGGGGATGCTTGCTGTCCGTGGCCGTGCTGGACGCATCGGCGGCGGAAACGATCTTCGCCTATCCATTCTACGGCGGCACGCAAATCAGCTGGTGGCGGGGTGCGCATCCACGGCCATCAGGCGCGGCGAAGGGCCTGCCGCGCCTGGGTCCCCGCGGTCTGGATTGAGGATTCGTGCCCGGCCATGCCGGCCTGGCGTGCCCGTGCGTACGCGTCCGGGAGCGCTGCAAGGAGGGCGTCGACGTCGGCCTGCGTGGAGGCGTGCCCGAGGCTGAACCGCTGGGCACCGCGGGCCGTCTCCTCGTCCAGGCCCATGGCCAGCAGCACATGCGAGGGGCGGGGCACCCCGGCAGTGCAGGCCGAACCCGTGGACGATTCGATGCCGGCCAGGTCTAGGAGGAACAGCAGCGAGTCCCCTTCGCAGCCCGGGAAGGTGAAGTGCGCATTGCCCGGAAGCCGGTGGTCGCCGTCGGCCCCGCGAAGAACGGCTTCCGGGACCCGCTCGCGGACACCGTCGATCAGCCGGTCACGCAGGGCAGCGATCCGCGCCGCTTCAGCGGGCAACGAAGCTGCAACGGACTCCGCAGCGGCAGCAAAAGCGGCAATGGAAGCGGTGTCGAGCGTGCCGGAGCGGACGTCCCGCTCCTGGCCGCCGCCATGCTGCACCGGTGTCAGTTTGACGGCCCGCCCCAGCAACAGCGCGCCAACCCCCACCGGACCGCCGATCTTATGCCCGGATATCGACATGGCGTCGAGTCCCGAATCCTTGAAGTGCACCGGCACCGAGCCGAACGCCTGGACCGCATCGGAGTGAACCGGCACGCCCGCAGCGTGCGCCAGTTCCACGATGCGCCCGATCGGCTGGACGGTGCCCACCTCGTTGTTGGCCCACATGACGGTCACCAGCGCCACGGTGCCGGGATCGCGGGAGAGCTCGGCTTCGAGGATCCCGAGGTCCACCACTCCCTCGCCGTCCACGGGCAGCCACACCACGTCGGCGCCTTCGTGGCGTTCCAGCCATTCAACGGTGTCCAGCACTGCATGGTGTTCGACGGCGGAGCAGAGGATGCGCCGGCGCTTCGGGTCTTCTGCCACCCGGGACCAGTACATGCCCTTCACGGCGAGGTTGTCCGCCTCGGTGCCTCCGGATGTGAAGATGACCTCTGAGGGATGGGCCCCTGCCGCCGCGGCAATGGCCTCCCGTGCGTCCTCGACGGCACGGCGCGCCCGGCGTCCGGATCCGTGCAACGACGAAGGATTGCCGGTCCGCGCCAGCTCACGCGTCAAGGCGGCGAGCGCGGCCCCCGAAAGGGGCGTCGTGGCGGCATGGTCGAGGTAGGCGGGCATTCTCAAATTCTATCGCGGCAGGCCGGTGTTCCTCCGGCGTGGAGCGGTCAGCTGCCGCCGGTAACCCGCGCGCAGCAGTGGCCCGGCACAGGGACAACACGCTCCTCGGGAGCGCCGCAGCCCACCGCTGCGCCGCGCAGGAAAGCACCGTTCATGTCGCATACCACTGCCGCATGGGCCCGCGACAGCCGGTGGAAGGGGCAGTTGGGCAGCAGGTATCCCCCCTCCCCGTCCGGCTCTGGTTGGTAGCCCGCTTCCGCCAGGAACTCCTCCAAGCCTGCGGAACCTGCCGCCAGTTCCCGGCCTTTCCGGAATGCGACGGCGCGTAACGCCTCCCCCACCGCCAGACCTTGTGACTGGGTGTCCTCGATTGCCGCAGCCATCAGCTCCCCGGCAAGGTCGTAGTTCCGGTCCGGCACGGAGGCTCCCACCTCACTTCCAACCGGCCGGTACATCTTGGCGGGGCGTCCCGACCCCGGTCCCGTCCTGCCCGCAGGCTTGTGGAATTCCACGGCCAACAGGCCGTCCTGGACCAGCCTGTCCAGATGGAAGGAAACGGTGCTGCGCGCCAGTCCTGCGGCTTCAGCCACTTCGTCGCGCCCCACGGGACGGGCAGATGCGGCGACCAGTTCGAAAAGCTGCAGCCTCTTGGCATCCGTCAGCGATGCAACTGCCGCGACCCGGTCCGCCCAAGGAAGTCGGTACATGGTGTCTCCAATTCCAAAGTCAAGATCTCTTGATTATAGACCGTTGAGTTTCTAAAATTAACATACCTACTTTTAGAAGGAGAGCATCATGAAATCAGCATCCGCAATGAGGGCCCAGCATGCCCCATCGACAGTGCCGCCGGCTCGGCAGGCGTTCCTGCTGCTGCGAACCGTGTTCACCGTGGCACCGATCCTTTTCGGCCTGGACAAGTTCACCAACATCCTCACGCACTGGACCATGTACCTGGCACCCCAGGCCACGGCCATCGTCCCGCTGCAGCCGCAGACCTTCATGTACATCGTGGGAGTGGTGGAAGTCATCGCAGGCGTGGCAGTGGCGGTGCGCCCCAAGTACGGCTCGGTGATCGTGGCCGCGTGGTTGGCAGGGATCATCGTCAACCTGCTCCTGCTGGGAAGTTTCTACGACGTTGCCCTGCGTGATTTCGGCTTGCTGGTCGGCGCCGTGGCCCTGAACCGGCTGTCAGTGGGGGCAGCCCGGACCGCTGCGTGATTCCGGCAGCATTGCCAGGCGAGCGGACACCGCAGCCCCATGGATCCGCCGGCAGCTGAGCCCTCCAGCCGCCGGCGGTTTCCTGTTTCAGGACCTGTCGTTACTCACGGGGCCGGAGGCACCAACGGCAGGTAGCGGACGACGTCCTGGCGGGCAGCCTCCAGGGTTGCCGCGTCCGGACAGGATACGGAGAGGTAGGCCGACGAACCGGCAGTACCAAAAAGCCGTGCCAGCACCTCCGTGGAACGTCCGCCGGGAACGGCCTGCTCCAGCGCCAGTACTTCCACGTTCCGGCCTGGAGCTTCGGGCGTGCCGCCCCACTTCAAGGTTGCCGTCTTGAGGTAAGAAGGCTGGATGGCCGCATCCAGGTACTGGAACAGGGCAACGGTGGATTCCCTGTCATCTCCACGGACCAGCGGGGCCTGGCCGGTGCTGGTCCGGGTGGCAACCACGCAGCCATCGGCCTTCGCGTATTCGCTGCCGCCAGCCACGTTGTCCTTCACCATCCGCCACCCTGGTGCGCCCTTGAGGTCATCGGAAATCCCCACGGCCGTCCCGGGAGCCAGGTCGCCGCCGGCAGCGAAAGGCATGTCACGCGCTGCCACCGCGGCGGCATCATGGCCCGGAGTGATGGTTGGAGTGGCCAGGACCGGGGTACTGGCCGGCGCCGGGGTGGCCGAGGGATCCCGGACGTCCACGCTGCACCCGCCCAGAAGCAAGGCTCCCACGCAGCCAATGGCAAGAGGCACTCCCCCGCGCCGTCCCCTGCCGGCCCGCTCCGCCGTCGTCGGCATGTCCATCTCCATTCCGTTACATCCCCTCCGGCCCGTGTCCGCACCACGCAGGCACGAGTCTAGACTCCGGCCTCCCGGGAACCGGCAGGCCCGGCCTGTTCGTTGTCACCGCAGGCGCACCGTCCATGCTGGCTAGACTGGGCGGGCACTCCGCTTTCCGGCCGGGAATCGGAAAGCCGGGCACCAAGAGAAGGAAGATTGCTTGACCGAGAGCAGCAGCTCCCATTACCAGGTCCTTCGGGTGGCCGTCACCGCCACCGAGAAAGAAATCAAGGTGGCCTACCGGCGCGCGGCCAGGACGGCGCACCCGGACCACGGCGGTGATGCCGCAACCTTCCGCCGGGTAACCGCCGCCTATGAGACCCTGATCGACCCGCAGCGCAGGAAGGCCTACGACCGTTCCTATGGCGCGGGCACGGCGCGTGAGGGTGCGTTCGACGCCGGCGCCCACTTTGACGCGCCGGCCGCCGGCAGCCGGGCGTCCGCCACGGTCCGCAGGCCCGACAACGGCCGGAACACGGCAGGGGACGCGCCCGTCTACGTTCCGCCCTACGAAGGAACCGACGTTCCCCTTATCCCCCTGGCGCAGGCCCGGCAGCAAGTGCACGGGATGCCCCGAAAGCGGGGAATCTTCGGCGCGGAGGCCCGTATCCAGCGGGAAATGCGCACCGTCCAGCTGCTGACCCGGCAGGTGCTTCCGGCCATCCCTGCGGCACGGCTGATCAACGGGCTGCAGTCACCGGCGGACAACAGCCACATCGACCATGCCGTCCTTGCCGGCTACCGGCTGGCCCTGGTCAACTCGATGCTCCTGCCCAAGGGCGCCTACGCCTGGGACGGCCGGACCCTCAACCACGGTGGCCGGGCGGTGGCACCCCCGCAGCTGGCCCGGGTGGTCTGGGCCATGCAGGACATTTTTCCCGAGCTCAACGTCACTGGCTGGACGGTAGTGCACAGCCCCGACGGCAACCTCCACGAACCGGTGATCGACCACCACCGCCGCCCCGCTGGAGCGCTGGAAACCGTCCAGATCGTCAACGCGGCGGGCATGGTGCGCGGGCTGAAGGAATTCCTGGCGTCCGGGCCGGCCCCCAATACCGTGAACATCCCGGTCCTGGCCAGGCTGCTGCGCGGCATGCACTGAGGCCGGGTGGCTAGGATGGGGAGGTGTTCCGCATCCTTTTCCATGAACCAGAAATCCCCGGCAATACCGGCAACGCCATCCGTCTTGCCGCCATTACCGGCGCCGAACTTCACTTGGTGGAACCCCTGGGCTTTGACTTCTCCGACGCCAAGCTGCGCCGCGCCGGCCTCGACTACCACGACCTCGCCGTCGTCACCGTCCACAAGAGCATCGAGGACGCGTGGGAGCACCTGCAGCCCGAACGCGTCTACGCGTTTACGTCGGACGGCACCACCAGCTACACGGAGGTCGCCTACCGTCCGGGCGATGTCCTCATGTTTGGCCGCGAATCTGTGGGCCTGCCGGCGGAGCTGAAAACGGATCCGCACGTGTCCGCCACGGTCCGCCTGCCCATGCTCCCGGCCCTGCGTTCCCTGAACCTCGCCAATGCCGCATCCATTGCGGTGTACGAGGCCTGGCGCCAGCAGGGCTTCGCCGGCGCCAAAATCTAGAATTCCGTCCAGGGCCGGAGTGCCGGGCGGCCCCGGAATGAAAAACTTTCCGGCCTGCCCATCCGGCCTGTCCGCGGCGCCGAATGACTTTTGAAGACATTCGAGCGGACCAAAGGAGCGGCAGGTGACTCTACTGAAGGCAGCTTCCAGGCCCGACCACCGCATCCGGCACGGCACTGCTGAGGATATGACGCCCCGGGACTTATGCTTGGACGTAATGGAAACTCCCAACGCGCCGAACTCCGAAGGCTCCGCCGCGGTGACTGACCCACCTGCAGACCTCAGCCAGCGCCTCTCTGCCCTTCTGGCAGGCACCGCCCGCGGAGACCAGGCGGCGTTCGCCGAGTTCTACCAGCTCACGTCCCGCAGGGTCTTCGGCATGGCCCGCCGCGTCCTGATCGATCCCGAGCTCAGTGAAGACACCACGCAGGAAGTCTTCCTTCAGGTCTGGCAGAACGCAGCAAAGTTCGATCCACAGGCGGGAAGCCCCCTGTCCTGGCTGATGACCATCGCCCACCGCCGGGCCGTGGACAAGGTCCGGTCGTCGCAGTCCGCCACGGACAGGGAAGCCAGGTACGGTGCCAGCACGCAGGAAATCGACCACGACACCGTGTCCGACGAAGTGGGCAGCCGGCTGGAGGCCGAAGCCGTGGTCCGCTGCCTGGGAACGCTGACCGAAACACAGCAGGAGTCCGTGCGCCTGGCCTACTACGGCGGCCTCACCTACCGGGAAGTCGCCGAACGGCTCAATGCCGCAGTTCCCACCATTAAGTCCCGCATCCGCGATGGACTGATCCGTTTGAAGACCTGTCTGGGGGTGAGTTGAGTTGAGTGGAATGGATGAAAACCCTGATGGCCGTTCGCGGGCCTTCGGGGACACCGTGGCCATGGACCTTGCGTCCGGGCATGCAGTGGACCTCGCTGAGCTCTACGCCCTCGATGCGGTGACGGAGCAGGAACGCGAGGCCATTGACAGCTACATCGCCACCGCCCCGGAGACCGAGCGCCGGGCCTTCCTTGAGCGCGTCCGGCAGTCCCGGGAGGCACTGGTCCGCACTTTCCGTGCCGAGGAGGAACCGCCGTCGGACCTCTTCCAGCGGATCATCGCCCAGCTTCCGGCCCAATCACCGGGCCAGGACGGACTCTCCGGCGGAGACGCGCAGGCGCCGGCCGTAGGCGCGGCCCCGGCTCCGCAGCAGCGGCCACTCGACGAACTGGCGCAGGCCCGCAAGCGCCGCGAGGAACGGCGGGGCCCGTCCGGCACGCGGCGCTGGCTGATTGGCGTGGCGGCGGCAGCAGCGATTGCCTTGGGCGGTGTGGGTGTCGGCTCATACCTGGCTGACCAGAACGATCCCGTTAACCAGGTGGCAAGGGCCAACGACCTCCGCGAAGCGTCCGTAAATGTGGCAGGCGGGGGCAAGGCCACCCTGCTGATCTCAGCGTCCGAGGACGCAGCCGTGGTCAAGATGAGCGGCGTGCCCGCTCCCCCGGCCGGCAAGGTCTACCAGATGTGGCTGATCCCCAAGGACGGCTCCGCGCCGGTCTCGCAGGGGTTGATGGATGAGCAGGCCCTGTCCAAGCCTGCCGTGGTCCAGGGCATCCACTCCGCGGCATCGCTGGGCATCACCGTTGAGCCCGCGGGCGGCTCCAAGGCCCCCACCCTTCCGACGGTCGCAGCGGCTCCGCTGGGCGCATAGCACCCTTTATCAACGCACCGTGCCCCGCTCCTTTGCACCAAAGGAGCGGGGCACTTTTTGCGTGGTTCAGAATCCCGCGATGGTACCGGGTCCGTTGATTGCCACCACGTGGAACGCCTCCGCGCTGCGCCCCTCGGGGAAGCCTGCCCTCACGGCGTTCAGGCGCATGCCCCGGCGGACGGTGGCCTCCATGGCCGCCACGTCCGGATGCTGGCTGACATGGACATGGATGGCGGCCAGCTTCGCGTCCACCTGGTCGGTGACGTCGACGAAGTAGTTCTCCCGTTCCCCGGGGCCGGCGTAGAGCCAGAGCCATGGCAGCTTGTACGCTTCCAGGCCTGCTTCTGCCAGTTCAGGGTAGGCAAAGGGATTCTCGAGGGCCGGGTACACCGCGCGGGTTACCGCCTCCCCCACCGCCAGGTGGTCGGGATGGCTTTTTTGGATCCGCTCCCAGTTCCGTTCCGGGTGCATGGCAAGGACGACGTCGGGACGGATTTCGCGGATCAGCCGCACTACCCCTTTCATCACCTCGTGCGACGGTTCGAGGTACCCGTCACGCTGGTGGAGGTAGTGGATGTCGGTGACGCCCACCAGTTCCGCGGCCCGCCGCTGCTCCGCGTCGCGCATGGCGATAATGTCCGCGCGGTGGGCCGGATCAAAGCCGCCGGCGTCGCCGTCGGTCATGATGCAGTAGCTCACCTGCACGCCGGCTGCGGTCCACGCGGCGACAGTACCCGCAGCGCCGAAGTCGATGTCGTCAGGATGGGCCGCGAAACAGAGCACCCGCCCAACCCGGTGGATGTCCGGGTTGAACGGGCTCTGTGCCTGCTCGTGGGAGGCTGTCAACGATTCAGCCTTTTCGCTTCTTGATCTCGGCGGCGGCCTGCGGGAGGACATCGAACACGTCGCCGATGATCCCGAAATCGGCGATCTCGAAGACCGGGGACTCGGCGTCCTTGTTGATGGCAACGATGACCTTGGAGGTCTGCATGCCGGCCTTCTGCTGGATGGCACCGGAGATGCCTGCCGAGATGTACAGCTGCGGAGAAACCGTCTTGCCGGTCTGTCCCACCTGGGCGTCGTGGCTGATCCAGCCGGCGTCCGTGGCCGCACGCGATGCACCCACCGCAGCTCCCAAGGCATCAGCCAGTTCCTCGACGGGACCGAAGTCGCCGTCCATGCCGCGTCCGCCGGCCACCACGATGCGGGCATCGGTGAGGTCCGGGCGGCCGCTGGCCACCTTCTGCTCGCGGGCAGTGATGCGGGCGGCAGCGGCTACCGCCGGTACCTCCACGGATACCGTTTCAGGCGTGGTGGGTGCGGGGGCGGGTTCCGGTACCACGTTGTTGGCCTTGAGGGTCAGCACGGAAACGGGCGTCGTGGCCCTGCAGGCGGTGGTGTAGGAGCCGGCCAGGACGGACTTGTGTGCGGTGCCGTCCGGATCCACGGCGACGACGTCGGTGATGACGCCGGCGTTCAGGCGGATGCCCAGCCGTGCCGCAATTTCCTTGCCTTCCGGTGAGTTGTCCAGGAGCACAATGCCGGCGCCGGTGCTTTCGGCAGCGGCGGCCAGGTAGGCGGCTTTGGGCGCCACCAGGAAGTCATCCAGGTTGTCAGTTGCCGGGCGCAGGATGGCCCCCACCCCGTACTCGCCGAATGTGGCGGCGGCGGCGTCGGACAGGTCTCCGTTGAGTGCCACGGTGCTCTCGCCCAGGGAACGGGCCAGGGTCAGCAGTTCGAGGCTGCTCTTCTTGAGCGAGGCGCCGGGGTTGTCGATGAATACAAGTACATTTGCCATGTCGGTGTCCCTCTTAGAGCAGCTTCTGGGCGGCCAGGAAGTCAACCAGCTTGATGCCGGCGTCGCCCTCGTCGGTGATGATGGTGCCGGCTGTCCTCGGCGGCCGCTCTTCGGCGCTGGTGACGGTGGTCCAGGACCCTGCAAAGCCAACCTGGGCGGGGTCCACACCGATGTCTGCGAGGGAGAGCGTGGTGATGCTCTTGCGCTTGGCGGCGATGATGCCCTTGAAGTTGGGGTACCGGGGTTCGTTGATCTGGTCCGTGACGGAGACGACGGCGGGCAGCGGCGCCTCTACCGTTTCGGACGTGGTGTCTGCATCGCGGCGGGCAACCAGCCGGCCGCCGTCGACCTCGAGCGTGGAAGCGAAGGTCACCTGGGGAAGCCCCAGCCGCTCGGCCAGCTGTGCCGGCACCAGGGAGGTCTCCCCGTCGGTGGAGGCCATGCCGGTGAGGACCAGGTCCACCCCGCCCAGGTGGCGGACGGCGGCGGCGAGCGCAAGCGAGGTGGCTGCGGCATCCGAGCCGGCCAGGGCGTCGTCCGTGAGGTGCACGCCCTCGGTGGCACCCATCTGCAGGGACTTCTTGACCGCGTTGACAGCTCCGGCAGGGCCCATGCTGAGGGCGATGACCTGGTTGCCCGCCTTGCTTCCGCCCCTTGCTTCGGCGAGCTGGAGTGCGGCCTCAAGCGCGTACTCGTCAAGCTCGGAAAGAATGCTTTCGTCGCGGTCCGCGGTGTTCCCCTCCCCGTTGAGGTGGCGGTCGAACTGGGCGTCCGGTACATGTTTGACCAGGACTACGATCTTCAATGTCTCTTCCACTGTTTCTGCAGCAGCCTTCCATGCTTGTGGACAGCCAGCCGGGTGGGACGTGGCCGCGATATGCCCGGCAGGCGGGTAAACCCTAGCTAACCATATCGGCGGCGTCCCGCGCCCCCTTCCGTTAACGCCTGTGTCAGGCAATTTGCCGGGGCAGCAGAACGACGGCGGCGCCCCCTTTGGTGGGGACCCCGCCGTCGTCATCGCTTGCGTTGGTGGTGTCCTGCCTTAGCTGGCGGCCGCACCCAGCGTGACATCGAAAGTCTGCTCGCTCCCGCCGCGCTGCACGGTGATCTTCACCTTGGATCCCGCCGGCTGTTCGCGGACGGCCGCGGTCAACTGGTTGGGTTCGCCGATGGTGAGGTCGTTGAACTTGGTGATCACGTCACCCGCCTTGATGCCGGCCTTCCCGGCCGGTGAGTTGGCGTCCACGGTGGCGACGTCGGCGCCCACCGAGAACTCGGAGTTTGCGCCGGAGGATGTCTTGGGCTTGACGCTGACACCCAGCTGGCCGTGGGAGGCCTTGCCCGTGTCAATGATCTCCTGGGCCACCCGCTTGGCGTTGTTGATGGGGATGCTGAACCCGACGCCAATATTGCCGCTTTGGGACGTTGATGTGCCGGACCCTGCGGAGGCGATGGCCACGTTGACGCCAATGATCTCGCCCTTGCTGTTTACCAGGGCGCCGCCGGAGTTCCCGGGGTTGATGGCCGCATCAGTCTGGATCACGTTGATGGCGATGGATCCCTGGCCGGCGCTTTGCTGGCTCTGGCCGCCGCCCGGAGGGGCGAACTGAAAGCCCTGGTCACCGCCCTGGCTGTTGTCGCCGCCCTGCGGGGCAGCCGACGAAGCGACGCTGATGGTGCGGTTCAGGGTGGAGACGATGCCGTCCGTGACCGTACCCGTCAGGCCGAGCGGGGAACCGATGGCGATGGCCGTATCACCCACGTTGAGCTTGGAGGAGTCCCCCAGTGTGGCAGGGGTGAGGCCTGAAGTGTCATCCACCTTTATCACGGCGAGGTCGGACAGCGGGTCGGTGCCCACCAGCTTCGCGGGCAGGACCTTCCCATCGCTGGTGCGGATTTCCAGGGTGGCGTTCGCGGTCTGGCCGTCGAGGGTCACGACGTGCGTGTTGGTCAGGATGTGTCCCTGGTCGTCCAGGACGATGCCCGAACCGGTACCCCCTGAGCCGCCGCTCGTGGCGCTGATGGTGACGACGCTCGGTGAGGCCTTCACGGCAGCTGCCGTAATAGCGTTCACGTCGTCCTTGTTGTTGACGATGACCGTGCCGGGCTGGTTGCTGCTGCCCACGGTTGAGGCGCTGGAGCCAGTGTGTCCGAACAGTTCACCGGAGCCCACCGTTGCCACGCCGCCACCTACGAGGCCTGCTGCGAGGATGCTTGCCACGAGGGTTCCTACGCCAAAGCTGGCCTTCCGGCGCGGCGCATCCTGGGGGTTGGGAGCCAGGCCTACGCGGCCGTTGGGCGCACCATGGCCCGTGCCGTGCATGGGCTGGCCGTACTGGTGCTGCTGCTGGCCGTACTGTCCGGACTGGCCGTAGAAAGGCTGCCGCTGCGGGTAGACGGGCCGCGGGGCTCCCGGGAGTTCCTGGGTATGGTTGCCGTTAGCTTCCGGCCGGTCCAGCCGTTCCGTGTTGTTCTGCGGCGCGGCGCTGTCCTGGGGTGCGGCGCTGTTTGGGCCGCCCGCCTGGCCGTACCGCTGGTCACCGGCGCCGTATCCGCGGTCCGGGCCCTCGCCGGCAGCGCCAGTGCTCCCATGCTGAGTGTTGGCCGGGCGGTTTCCGGGCTGCTGCGGGACCTGCTGCTGCCAAGGGCTTCGGCTGATCCCCTGGTTGTCCTCCGGGACCGGTCCTGGGGTTTGATTCTCAGTCATGGGACTTCCTTTCATCCTCGTCTGCCATTAACTATGACCCGTCCCGCTGGAACAAGCTCGGATGTTTGCTGAAAGCTTCCTGAACGCCAAGCGGACCCGCGCACCGTTTCGCTGGCGGCATATTCGGCCGCATGGACTGGCTGTGGGGTGCACCATAGAATCAAGATGAATTGCCACAGCGACCTGCGGCTTCACACCAAGCGTGGGGGCGCTGCTGGATTCGACGACTGATTCGTCCCGAATCGGTGTCAGGCGTGCTGAAGGGTTGCACATGCGGTCAAAGTTCAAACGTATCCTCGCCGTGATCGGCCTTGCCGGGCTGCTTGCGGTCCCCGCCGGTGCTGCCTGGGCCGAAGACCCGGTAACCATTTCCCCCGGAACCAACATCGTTGACAATGCCAACGTTTTGGGCAGCCGGAAGGGTGAGGTCCAGGATGCCATCCAGAAGCTGCTGAAGGACCACAAGTACAACCTTTACGTTGTCACCGTGAAGTCGTTCGAGAACCCTTCTGATCCCACCGCCTGGAGCCAGGCCGTGGCCACCTCCAAGGGCATGGGCAAGGCGGACGTCATCCTCGCCATCGCTACCGACCAGGGCAAGTACTACTTCTCCCCCAACTCGGCCAGCGCCATCTACTCCAAGCGCAGCAACATCACCCAGAATGCGGTGGTAGCCAACCTCGCCGGCGGCAAGAAGGACTACGCCCAGGCGGCCATTGACACCGCTGCCGCTGTAGGCGATGCCGCCGGCGGCGGAAGCGGCAGTGTCTCATCGGATGGCGGTGCCGGCGCCGGCATCCTGGTGGGGGCAGGCGTGGTGGTCGCCGGTGGCGGCGCCTACCTGTTTTACCGCAACCGCCGGAAGAAGGCCGCAGGGCAGGCGGCATCCAGCGGAAGCTACGGCCCGCAGGGCGCCGAGCTGGACCCGCTGGCATCGCTCAGCGTCGAGGAATTGCGCCGCAAGAGCGGTTCCCTGCTGATCGAAGCGGATGACGCCATCAAATCCAGCGAGCAGGAACTCGGCTTCGCGCAGGCGCAGTACGGGGATTCCGCCGTCGGAAACTTCACCAAGGCCCTGGACGAAGCTAAAGCCCACATGACGGAATCCTTCAAGCTGCAGCAGCAGCTCGACGACCACATTCCGGATACGGAGGAACAGCAACGGACCTGGCTGGGCGAGATCATCCGCCGCTCCGAGGCCGCCCTCGAATCCCTCCAGGAGCAGAAGGCCGATTTCGATTCCCTGCGCGAGCTGGAGAAGAACGCGCCCCAGGCCCTGGCAGCCGTCAACGCCGGGGCCCGCGAGGCCGACGGCAGGATCTCCAGCGCCGAAAACTCCCTGCAGGAAATGCGGGCCAAGTACGCGGACAGCGCGCTGGCCCAGGTCTCGGACAACATCGTGCAGGCCAAGGAACGGCTGGCCTTCGTGCAGAACGCTTCCGAAACCGCCCAGCAGAAGCTCAGTGAGGGGGAAGGAAGCCTGGCCGCCGTGGCCGTCCGCGCGGCCGAGGAAAGCCTGCACCAAACCAACGTCCTGCTGGAAGCGATCGCGAAAGTGGCCGCCAACCTTGATAAAGCACGGAACGGAATCGAAGCGGCCGTCGTGGACACATCCCAGGACCTGGCCCAGGCAAAGGCCATTATCCAGTCCGGCGCCCATCCTGAGCTGGCTGGTCCGGTAGCCGCGGTGGAGGCCGCCCTGGCGCAGGTGAAGTCCGAAATCCAGGGCGGACGGATCGACCCCATTGCCACCCTGCAGCGGGTTGAAACCGCCCACCAATCCTTGGACCAGGCCCTTACCGGAATCCGTGACCAGCAGGAACAGGCCCGGCGTGCGCAGGCATCCCTGCAGCAGACCATCATGTCGGCACAGGCCCAGATCAGCGCCACCTCCGACTACATCACGGCCCGGCGCGGCGGCGTGGGCACCGAGGCACGCACCCGGCTGGCTGAGTCCCAGCGGAACCTCGACTACGCGCTGTCCATCTCCCGCACCGATCCGGTGACGGCGCTCACCTACGCACAGCAGGCACATGCCCTGGCAGCGCAGGCCGCGCAACTGGCGCAGGCCGATGTGGACCACTTCGACGGGTACGCCAACCAGGGCTTCGGCCGCGGCGGCATGTTCGGCGGCGGAGGCGGCGGCGGACTGGGCGGCGCCATCCTGGGCGGCATCCTGATCAACTCCATCCTCAACGGGGGCCACGGAGGCTGGGGCGGCGGCGGTGGCGGCGGCTGGGGTGACGGCGGCGGCGGCGGTGGCGGCTGGGGCGGGGACTCAGGTGGATTCGGCGGCGGCGATTTCGGCGGCGGCGACTCCGGCAGTTTCTAGAGACTTCCGCCGGACACGCCGGAAGATCCCGGCTGGCGGACAGACGCAGGACACCACTGTGCACCGGTTCCAGTGGTCAACACAGAGCAGGACGAAAGGCAAACACCATGGTTAAACAGTCCATTTTCGGCCGGATCGCGCAGCTGGCAAAGGCGAACATCAACTCCTTGCTGGACAACGCCGAAGATCCGCAGAAGATGCTGGACCAGATGGTCCGCGACTACACCAACAACATCGCGGAAGCCGAGTCGGCCGTGGCGCAGACCATCGGCAACCTCCGGATGCTTGAAGACGATTACAACGAGGACGTCAAGAACGCCCACGATTGGGGAAACAAGGCACTTGCCGCCTCGCGCAAGGCAGACGAATTCCGTGCGGCCGGCGACGTAGCCGACGCCGAGAAGTTCGACAACCTGGCCAAGGTTGCGCTGCAGCGCCAGATGGCGGCCGAAAGCGAAGCCAAGGGTGCCGAGCCCAGCATTGCCTCCCAGCGGGAAGTGGTGGACAAGCTGAAGACCGGCCTTGAGCAGATGAAGAACAAGCTCAACCAGCTGACCAGCAAGCGCAACGAGCTCGTTGCCAGGTCCAAGACTGCAGCGGCGCAGTCCCAGGTCCATGACGCCATCAAGAGCATCGACATCATGGACCCCACCAGCGAGGTTGGCCGCTTCGAGGAAAAGATCCGCCGCGAAGAAGCCAAGGTCCGCGGACAGCAGGAGCTTGCAGCCTCCAGTTTGGACGCCCAGTTCAACCAACTCGAGGACCTGGGCGAGCAGACGGAAATCGAAGCCCGGCTGGCGGCCCTCAAGGCCGGAAACTCCAAGCCGGCTCTTGGCGCCGCGAGCCCCGCATCGACCGGATCCACCGTCGACGAAGCCGACTTCGACAAACTCTGAAGTCCGGAGCAGGGCTTCGGCGGAACGACGGCAATGGCCGGGACCGGGGTCCCGGCCATTGCTGCGTCCGCTGTGTGTAGCGTGGTGCCATGACTTCTTCCGATGGCACATCCCTGGTCTGGCTGCGCGATGACCTGCGACTGGACGACAACCCTGCAATGGCAGAGGCCGCCCGCCGGGGCGCACCACTGACGGTGGCCTACATCCTGGACGAGGAATCCGACGGCGTGCGGCCCCTTGGCGGGGCTGCGCGCTGGTGGCTGCACCACTCCCTGTCCGCACTGGCCGCAGATCTTGAAAGCAAGGGATCCCGGCTGGTCCTCCGGCGTGGTCGGGCCGCCGACGTTATCAAGGACCTTGCCGTCCGGACGCAGGCCAGCCACATCTTCTGGAACCGCCGCTACGGGCAACCCGAACGCACTATCGACGCCGGGCTCAAGGACTGGGCGGCCGGGAACGGGATCGAGGCCGCCAGTTACCAGGCGAACCTCCTCTTCGAGCCCTGGACGGTGAAGACAGGGGCGGGCGGGCCCTACAAGGTCTATTCGCCCTTCTGGCGGGCGTGCCTGGCATCCCAGGACATCCGTGACCCCCACGAGGCACCGGACGGGTTACCTGGTCCTGCGCCTGCAGGGAAAGGCCTGCCGGGCAGCGAGACTCTCAGCAGCTGGGAGCTCCTGCCATCTAAACCCGATTGGAGCGCCGGACTGGCCGCCACGTGGATACCCGGCGAAAAAGGGGCCCTGGACCGGCTTGAGGACTTCCTTGACGGTCCCATCGAGGAATACGGCACAGGCCGGAACCTGCCTGGAACCGAGGGCACCAGCCGGCTGTCACCGCATCTGCGCTTCGGTGAGGTGAGCCCGTTCCGCGTGTGGCGGGAGATCCGTCGCCGGCATCCACGCAAGGTGCCCTCGGACGTAGGTACTTACCGGGCCGAACTGGGCTGGCGGGAGTTCAACTGGCACCTGCTGTACCACAACCCCGACCTGGCCACCCGCAACTTCCGGCCCGCCTTCGACAACTTCCCGTGGGCCTCCCCCAACCGTCAGGAGCTCACCGCGTGGCAGCAGGGAAACACCGGCTACCCACTGGTGGACGCCGGCATGCGGCAACTCTGGCAGACAGGCTGGATGCACAACCGGGTGAGGATGGCCGCCGCTTCATTCCTGGTCAAAAACCTCCTGACCGACTGGAGGATCGGGGAGGAATGGTTCTGGGACACCCTGGTTGACGCCGACGCTGCGAACAACCCCGCCAACTGGCAGTGGGTGGCGGGCTCGGGCGCGGACGCCTCACCGTACTACCGGATCTTCAACCCGGTGACCCAAAGCAAGAAGTTCGACGCCGACGGCCGCTACCTGCGGGCCTTCATCCCCGAACTCCGGGAACTCAAAGGCAAGGAAATCCACGAACCATGGGCAGCAGACACCGACGGCTACCCCCAACCGCTCGTGGACCTGCCGGAATCCCGGGAACGGGCCCTGGACGCCTACCAGACGATCAAGAACGCCTGACCGCGCCGGATCCGCGTCAGCGGCTGACTTTGCCCATCAGGGAGGCGATGGGCCGCAGGAAGATCGGCCGCGCCAGGAACCAGGCTGCCACCATGACCGCCACGGACGCGGCAAAGACCCAGAACCCGAACCAGCCGTCGTCGTCGCTCCCCCCGTACATGTGGTTCAGGTTCCGCAGCGCACCCGTGGCAAGCACCAGGAAGACGTGGACCACGATGAACGCCACAAAGTAGACCATCACCGGGAAATGGACCGCGCGGGCCCACTCGATCGGGTAGGCCTTGTTCAGGGCCGGCGCCTTCTTGGGCCACGCCGACGACATCCGCAGCCCGGTGATGAACGCCAGTGGCGCGGCGATGAAGACGGTGGCGAAGTACGTAAGGAGCTGCAGCGCGTTGTAGTTGATCCACCCGTCCTCGGTGGGCCAGTCCAGCGACGCGTACTGCAGCGCGGCGGACACGGCATTGGGGAAGACATCCCAGCTGGTGGGGACAATGCGCATCCACTGGCCGCTGGCGAAGAGCAGGACCGCGAACACGAGCCCATTAAGGATCCAGAGCGCATCCAGGGTCAGGTGAAACCAGAGCTCAAGGCTGATCTTGGTAGGGGCGTTCCTGGTACGGATCAGGCCCTTGTTGTTCCGGGTCCAGTGACCGCTGGGGCGCGTGGTGGTCCGCACCTGCCACCCGGTACGGATGATCAGGAGCAGGAAGAACGCGTTAAGGAAGTGCTGCCACGCCAGCCATGCCGGGAAGCCCACGGGCGCGTCATCCGGCAGCTGGGACTGGCCCGGATAGTCTGCGAGGAAGGATGCCACGGCCGGCAGCCCCACGATCAGCCTGGCGACCAGGACCACCAGGACCAGTGCCACAAGGACGGCGGGAACCATCCAGTAAAGCCGGGACCGCTTACCCGTCGCGGAGCCGGGCTTCTTGGTGGGTGTGGCCATCGAACAACATACCTCTCAGGAATGACTGGGGGCTGCCCGCAGATCGCGGACCCTTCGAAAGAGAATACTAGGAACTGGCCGCTTCCAAGGAAAAGGAAAGGCCCCGGCCGGCATAACTGCCGGCCGGGGCCTTCATAAGTTGCGGGGACAGGATTTGAACCTGTGACCTCTGGGTTATGAGCCCAGCGAGCTACCGAACTGCTCCACCCCGCGTCGCTTGATCAAGACTACCCTACTTTGGCGGCGCCTCCGACCACAGGCCCGCCATCCACGTCCGGGAAATACCACTGCAGCGGGAAAGCAAAAGGCCCGGACATTGTTTCCAATATCCGGGCCTTTCCTCAGTTGCGGGGACAGGATTTGAACCTGTGACCTCTGGGTTATGAGCCCAGCGAGCTACCGAACTGCTCCACCCCGCGTCGCAGAATCTACTTTACCGGGAGGTGAACCGCAGGCCAAATCGTGGCGGCGTGACGTCCAACACGCCGCCACGGCACCCGGTCCTGCCGGACCGGATGCCGTGGGGCCGTCGTCGTACTACTGCCCTGCCGACGGGGACGGCGACGCAGAAGGCGACCCGGAAGGCGAAGGAGCCGGGCTGGCCGCAGGAGCGGTGGCCGGAATCTTCGCCTCGGCATCCATCGCCTTCTTCAGCGCAGCCGAAACCTTCTTCTGCGCGTCGCCGTAAGCGGCGAAGTCACCCGCAGCCAGCGCCGTCTGGCCTGCCTGGATAGCGGAGTTTGCCTCGTCCAACGCCGCCTTCAACTGGGCCTTGGCATCGGCCTCCGCGGGGGTTGCAGGGGCAGACGGGCCGGCCGGTGTTTGGCCGTTGTTGGCGGAGTCTCCCGCGGCTGCTCCCGAATCACCACCGAAGAGCTGCTTGAGGGCCGCGTCGAGGGTTGGCGCGAAGCCCACCTTGTCACCGAAGGCCACCAGTACGCGCTGCAAGGTGGGGTATGACGTCTCACCGGTCGACTTGAGGTAGACCGGCTGGACGTAGAGGATGCCGCCGCCCACCGGCAAGGTGAGCAGGTTGCCGTTCAGCACGTCGGACGCACCCTGCCGCAGCAGGTTGAGTGCCTGGGAGACGGTGGGGTCGGAGTTGAACTTGTTTTGCGCCTGTCCCGGACCGGGCACCTGTGTTTCCGGCGGGATCTGGAGCAGCCGCAGCTTTCCATAGCCGTCAGCCTTCACGCCGGCCTGGTTGCCGGCATCCGAATCCGCGGCGAGGAACCCGTACAGGACGTTGCGGGCATTGCCGTTCACGATCTGCGGGATGAAGGACGACGTCAGCTGGAATGCCGGCTTTTGCTGGTCCGGCATCTGCAGCGACATGTAGAACGGCGGCTGCTTGACGTCCGTCGACACGGTGGGGTCAGCCGGCGTGCTCCAGACGTCGTTGTTCTTGTAGAAGCTGGTGGGATCCGTGACGTGGTACTGCCCCAGGAGCTCCCGCTGGACCTTGAACAGGTCCTCCGGGTAGCGGACGTGGCTCATCAGTGCGCCAGACATCTCCGAGTATGGCTTCAGCGATGAGGGGAAGACCTTCTGCCACGCCTTGAGGACCGGGTCCGTGTCGTCCCAGGCATAAAGGGTGACCGAGCCGTCGTAGGCGTCCACGGTGGCCTTGACCGAGTTGCGGATGTAGTTCACCGTGCTGTTGGGCAGGGCCACGGCGCGGCCGGAGCTCGTCTGCGAATCGGCGGTGGCATCCGACAACTGCTTCTGCTGCGAGTAGGGGAAGTACTGGCTGGTGGTGTAGCCGTCCACGATCCACTTCACACGGCCGTCCACCAGCGCCGGGTAGGCGCCGCCGTCAACCGTCAGGTACGGGGCCACCTTCTGGACCCGCTCCCGGGGGCTGCGGTCGTAGAGGATCTGCGACTCCGGGTTCACGCCATCGGAGAGCAGCAGGTCCGAAGACTGGAACTTGATGGCGTAGAGGATCTTGTTGAAGAACGAGCCGACGTTCGGGCCGCCGTTGCCCTTGAACGTGTATTGGGTCTCACCCTCCCCTTCCTTGCCGGAGGGGCGGTCCTGCTCGCGCGGCGTGGCGCCGTCGGGCGCGCCCACGATTGAATACTCAGGAGACGACTCACCGAAGTAGATCCGCGGTTCGTAGGTGGTGTCGTTGCCCAGCACGCCGGTGGAGGGAATGCCGGACTGGAGGAATTCCGGCTTGCCGTCGACGGTGAACTTGTTGCCCTTGGCCGCCACCACCCCGTAGCCGTGGGTGTACACCACGTGCTGGTTCAGCCAGCCCTGCTGGTTGGTGGCCACGTTGGCGGGGTTCAGTTCCCGCACCGCGATCACGGTGTCCTGGATCTTTCCGTCCACCTCGTAGCGGTCCACGTTCAGGGCCTTGGGGAACTGGTAGTACGGGCGGTACTGTTCCAGCTGCGCGAACGCGTCGGAAATCAGGTTCGGGTCCAGGAGCCGGATGTTGGCCGTGGTCTGCGCGTCCGGCGCGAGGGCACCAGTGGTGGCGTTGTTGGTGGCGTCGTACCGGGTTTCCTGGATGGCGTCCAGGCCGTAGGCCTTGCGGGTGTTTTCGATGTTGCGCTGGATGTACTGGCTTTCCAGTGTCTGCTCAGAAGGCCGGACCTGGAACTGCTGGATCACCCACGGGTAGACACCGCCGGCCAGGATGGAGGTGATGATCAGCATGGCGGTACCGATCACCGGCAGGCGCCAGCGGCCAATGACGGCGGCAACGATAAAGAGGATGGCTACCAGGGCGGCCGCGACGGCGAGGATGGCCTTGGTGGGGATGACGGCGTTGACATCGGTGTAAAGGGCGCCGGCCCAGCGTCCGCCGTTGCTCTGCACGGACGAATAACGGTCCAGCCAGAAGTTGACGCCCAGGAGCACCAGGAACGCGGCTCCGGTAACAGCGATGTGGATCTGGGCCGCGCGGCTGGTGAACACGCCGCGCTCCATCAGCCGGATGCTGCCGTAGAGGTAGTGGGTGAGGATGCCGGCGATGCCTGCGATCACCACGACGCTGATCAGGAACCCGGTGACGAAGCCAAGGAAAGGCAGGGTCATCAGGTAGAAGCTGATGTCCATCTTGAACTGCGGATCGGTCTGCCCGAAGCCGACCTGGTTAAAGAAGAGCAGGACTTTCTGCCACTGGCTGGCGGCTGCGCTGCCCGCAAAGAGTCCGAAGAGGACCGGCAGGCCCACCATCACGATCCTGCGGACCGGCTCCAGCTGGGCCTGGTAGCGGTTGAGGTTGTCCCGGACCTCAGAGTCCGGGGCGTAGACGGGGCGGGCGTTGTAGGCGATGCGGATGGAGAAGAACACCGCCGCGAACATGATGGCGAAGCCGGCCACGAAGGTGGCGATCTTGGCGAGGTTTTCGGTGATGAAGACCTGGATGAAGCCCAGTTGCCGGTACCAGAGGACGTCGGTCCAGACGTTGGCGAAGAAAATGAAGCCCACTACCACCAGGGCGACGACGATGAGGGTGGGCGTCAGGGCTCCCCGTCGCGATGGGGGCCTTCCTGTGGACGTGGTGCTGGCGGGACGGGACAAACTGGGTACCTCATAGCTGGTCGTCGAGACATTCGAAGCGTGCGAGCGACGTACGGTACCGGTCAAACGGCTGGTTTCGTCCGTCATCAGTGCCACGAGTGGCGGTAAAGCTTAGTTCCTGTCGAAACTGTTTGGGCCCAGTCTATGCATGGCGCAGGCGGCCTATTTGCCCGTGCACGCCGGGAGGGCGGATGTGTCCTGCCCGCTCCCGGCAAGTTCCACGGCGTGCCGGGCCTCCCCGAGGTTCTCCACGCGCACCACTTGGAGGCCGCCCGGGATGTGGCCGGCGACCTCGTCGCAGTTGCCGGCGGGCGCCAGGAAGAGGGTGGCACCGGAGGACCGCGCGCCCCGCATCTTCTGCCCGATGCCGCCAATGGGGCCCACCGTTCCGTCCGGCGATATGGTGCCGGTGCCGGCGATGTGCTTGCCGCCGGTGAGGTCGCCCGGCGTCACCGTATCGATGATCCCCAGTGAAAACATCAGGCCGGCGCTGGGGCCGCCCACCTTGTCCAGCGAGATCTGCACCTGGAACGGGAAGCTGAACAAGTACTTCAGCATGACGCCGAGAATGAAGCGGCCCTGGCCATTGTCTTTGGGCGTCACCTCAAGGGCGACAGGCTGGCCGGCGCGTTCCACCGTCACCGCGGCCGGGGCTCCCTTCCCTGCAGCCAGTTCATCCTGGATGACGGCGAGCGAGGTGATGTCCTTGCCGTTGATGGACTTGAGGATGTCCCCCTGCTGGATCTTTCCCGCGGATGCGGAGTCCTTGGACAGCCCCGCGGCCTGCAGCTGCTGGCCGAAAGGAATCTTGAGTTCGTTCAGGGCGGAGGCCACGGCGTTCTCCTGGGACGTGGCCATGGCCACGGCGCTCTGCTCCTGGGCCTCCTCCTTGGTGGTTCCCGTGGGGTAGATCAGTTCCACCGGGTAGACGGCCTTGGAGCTGTCCAGCCATGCGGAGAAGGCGTTGAGGATGCTTACGGATCCGGTGGGTCCGCCGTCGACGTACACCGTTGTCAGGTCCAGGTTCCCGGCAGCGGGATACGTTTCGTGGCCGCTGACGTTGATCACGGGATGCCCCTGGCTTTGCCCCAGCGTGTTGTAGGTAGGCCCCGGCGATTCGATGACATACGGCACTGGAAGTGTGCCCACCGCTATTCCCAGCCCCAACGCCGCCAGCCCGGCAACCATCATCGTGGACAGCCGTCTGCGGGGGCGCCCGCCGTCGTCCTCCCCGGGACTGTGGCCTGCAACCGCCGTGCCGGCGCTGGAGAACGGGGAAAGGCCTGGAACGTGGTCCTCGGAGGGGTGGCCGCCACGGGTTGTAGTCACCCACCAACAGTACGCGGTGGAGGCACGCCGGGGTGCTTTGCCTAGAGCGAACGACGGCGGCGGGCGGCAGACAGCCGACCCCCACCGGGGTACCGTGAAGGTTGATCAACAGTCACACCATCGATCGGCGGGACCATGACCTCCAACCCACTCAATCCGTCCAACGGCGACGACACCCCCAAGGATCCGTTGACCGAAATGCTGCAGAACCTGATGGGCGGCAAGGGGATGGAAAACTTCGACCCCTCCGAGCTGGCCAAGGCTGCCGGCCTGCCGGACGACCCCAACCTGCTGGCCCAGATGTTCTCCCAGGTGCAGGCCATGATGAGCGCCCCATCAGAGGGCCCCGTGAACTGGACCCTGGCCCACGACAACGCCCGTCGCGTGGCCGCCGGAACCTCCGACCCGTCGGTTTCGGCGCAGCAGTCCCGGGACGTGGACGAGGCCCTTCGCCTTGCCGAACTGTGGCTGGACCCGGTCACCGACCTGCCCGCCACCGGCCTGATCGGCAAAGCCTGGTCGCGGGCGGAATGGGTGGAGGCTACCCTGGGCACCTGGAAGCGGTTGACCGAACCCGTGGCCAACAGCATCGCCAACGCCCTCTCTTCCGCCATGACGGAGCAGATGCCGGAGGAGATGAAGTCCATGATGGGCGGCGCCTCCTCCATGCTGCAGAACATGGGCGGCGCGATCTTCGGCATGCAGCTGGGCCAGGCCATAGGTGCCCTGTCCAAGGACGTAGTGAGCTCCACCGATATCGGTGTCCCGCTCGCCGACCTCGAGATGGCGCTGCTGCCGGCAAACGTTGCGGCCTTCGGCGAGGGCCTGTCCCTGCCGGAGAACGACATCCGCCTGTTCCTGGCTGTGCGGGAAGCAGCCCACGCGCGGCTCTTCGTGCAGGTTCCCTGGCTGCGCGGACACCTGCTGGGCGCCATCGAGGCTTACGCCCGCGGCATCCACATCGACACCTCGCGCATCGAGGAACTGGCCCGTGACCTTGATCCGAGCAACCCCGAGGGCATCCAGGAAGCCCTGTCCCAGGGTGTCTTCATGCCGCAACGGACCCCCGCGCAGGAACAGGCCCTGGAGAAGCTTGAGACGGCGCTGGCCCTGGTGGAGGGCTGGGTGGACGAACTGACTGCGGCGGCCACCGAGAACGTGCTGCCATCAGCCGGTGCGCTGCGGGAGACCGTACGGCGCCGCAGGGCAACCGGCGGTCCGGCGGAGCACGCCTTCGCTTCCCTGGTGGGGCTGGAGCTGCGGCCAAGGAGGCTGCGCGATGCCGCCACCTTATGGGCCACACTGAAGGACGAACGCGGCATCGAGGGCCGCGACGCCATTTGGCACCACCCCGACCTGCTGCCCACCGCCGAGGACCTGGACGATCCCAAGGGCTTCAGCTCACGCCGCAAGCTCGCCGAAGCCAGCGACAGCGAAGTCGACGACGCCCTGCAGAAACTGCTCAGTGGCGGGTTTGACGATACCTCCGCCGAAGAGCGCGGCGCCCCGGACACCGGGGACGCCGCCAAGGACACCGGGGACGCCGGCGGTAAGGACGACGACGGCGAAACCGGCCACCCCAAAAGCTGATGGGTAGTAGCAGATGAACGCCCCGGCGGGCCAGGACCTTCCTTGCCCGCCGGGGCGTTTAAGTCCGCTCGATGGTCCGGACTTGGACTAGTCGGCGTCGCCGCTGCCTGCCGAGCCGTCCCTGCCCAGCCCCCGGGCCGTGGCGAAGGAAACACCCTCAAGGAATGCTTTGGCCCGCCGGGTTTGCGGGTATGCCTCCAGCAGCTCCCAGAACGCCGCGTTGTGGGAGGCCACCAGGAGATGGGCCAGTTCGTGCAGCAGCACGTAGTCGATAACCCACTGCGGCATGGGCCGCAGTTTGTCCGACAGCCGGATAGTCCCGTCGGCGGGCGTAGCCGAGCCCCACCGGGAGTTCTGGTTGCTGACCCAGCGCACGGATGTGGGAACTGGCCGGCCGCCGAGGTACTGTGCCGACAGCCGAGCGGCGTGGGCGGCAAGAACATCGTCACCCGCGGGGCGGCGGCGCCCCGCTGCAGCGCGCCGCTCCCCCTGCTTGTGCAGCTTCGCCAGCATGCGCTGCACCCACTCCCGTTCCTGGGCTGCGGTAAAGCGAGCAGGTATGGCGACCACCGCCGTTCCGTCCTCCCAGAAGGCAGCCACCGTCCGCGTCCGGCGGGCAGAGCGCCGCACCTCGACGGGGGCGCCGTCGGGGGTGACCTGTGGTACTGGCTGCTGCGTGCCGCTGCCCGCCGATGTGCCCCGGCTCACAGGACGGAGCTTTCGACCAGGACCCGGAGGACGTCCTCGCCGTACTTTTCCAGCTTGGAGGGGCCGACGCCGGCAAGGGCTGCCAGTTCCTCCAGCGAGGCCGGCCGGGCCTCGGCAATCGCAGTAAGGGTGGCATCGGTGAACACGACGAACGCGGGGACGTCCGCGGACTGGGCGACGTCGCGGCGCCAGTTCCGCAGCGCGTCGAAGGTCTGTTCCTCGTAGCTGGGCGGACACGCGTTGCAGCGGCCCACTTTGCGCTCGGCCCCGGTGGCGAGCATGGTGCCGCACACCCGGCATACGGCAGGCGCGGCAGCCTTCCGGCGGGGCGGGGCACCCTTCCCGCGGACACTTGAACTGGCCACCGAGTCAGGCCGCAGTCCGTCCAGGAACCGGGACGGCTTCCGGTTGGCGCGGCCGCCGGGAGTCCTTGCTGTGCTCCAGGAGAGGTAGAGGTGTTCCCGGGCGCGGGTGATGCCGACATAGAGCAGTCGCCGTTCCTCATCCACGGATTCGGGTGAATCCGCAAAGGAGATGGGCATCAGGCCTTCGCTGAGCCCCACCAGGAAGACCGCATCCCATTCCAGGCCCTTGGCTGCGTGGAGGGACGCCAGGGTAACGCCCTGGACTGTCGGCGCATGCTGGGCCAGGGAGCGTTCCTGGAGCTCGTTGACGAAGTCCGCCAGGCCGAACTGGGGGCCGCGGTTTTGGACGAGTTCGTCGGCGAGCGCCACCAGCGCCGCCAGGGATTCCCACCGCTCGCGCAAGGCCCCGCCGCTGTGCGGAGCGGAATCCGTGTAGCCCAGGGAGGAGACGATGTCCCGCACCAGCTGGCCCAGGGGTTCCGGCGCGTCGGTTTCGGAAACAGCCCGGGTGGCTGCGCGGAGCTGGAGGATGGCGTCCCGGACCTCCTTGCGGGCGAAAAAGCGTTCGCCGCCCCGGAGCTGGTAGCCGATTCCTGCCGCAGCCAGCGCCTGTTCGTAGGCCTCGGACTGGCCGTTGGTCCGGAAAAGGACCGCTACTTCGCTCGCCGGCGTCCCGGCGTCGAGCAGCGCCTTGATCTTCTGGGCCACCGTGGCGGCCTCTGCCTCGTCATCCGTGCATTCGGTGAACTGGGGCACCGGGCCGGCGGGGCGCTGCGCCACGAGCTGAAGGGGGCGGCCCAGGCGGCGTCGGCGGCGGGGCCGCCACTGCGCCGTCCGGCCAGCAGGTCGTTGGCCAGTTTCACCACCTGCGGGGTGGACCGGTAGTCCCGGACGAGCTTGACCACGTTGGCCTGCGGATAACGGGCCTTGAAGTCCAGCAGGTGCCTGGGCGATGCGCCGGTGAAGGAGTAGATGGTCTGGCTGGCATCACCCACCACGCACAATTCGTCACGGCCGCCCAACCAGAGCTCCAGGAGCCGCTGCTGGAGCGGGGAAACGTCCTGGTACTCATCCACCACGAAGTGGCGGTACTGTTCCCGGACCGTGGCAGCCACCTTCTCGTCCTCCTGCAGGATGCCCACCGTGATCAGCAGGACGTCCTCGAAGTCGATCACGTTGCGGTCCGTCTTGACGTCCTCGTACGACTGGAAAACGCGGGCCACGGCAGTGAGGTCGAATCCACCGGGCGCGCCCCTCCCCTGGGCGTTTTCGAGGTAATTGGCCGGGGTCAACATCGAGACTTTGGCCCATTCGATCTCGGAGGCAAGATCCCGGATTGAAGCCCGGTCAGTGCTGAGCCGGAGCCGCCGGGCGGCCTCGGCAAGCAGCTGGGCCTTGTGGTCCAGCAAGTTCGGCAGGGTGCCGCCGACGGCCTGCGGCCAGAAGAACTGCAGCTGCCGCAGCGCCGCGGCGTGGAAAGTGCGGGCCTGCACGTTTCCCGCACCCAGATCCCGCAGGCGGCTGCGCATCTCCGCCGCCGCCCGGGCAGTAAACGTCACCGCGAGCAGGCGCTGCGGGCTGTACACACCGGAGTGCACGCCATAGGCAATGCGGTGGGTGATGGCACGGGTCTTTCCGGTCCCCGCGCCGGCCAGCACGCACAACGGGCCGCCCAGCGTACTGGCCACCTCACGCTGTTCGGCATCGAGCCCGCCAAGGATCCGGTCCTCCAGGGAGGCTGCTCCGTCAAAATGTTCTGTAGTCACTTCTGCTGCTTTATTTCTCGACTACCGCGTGCTGGAGTCTGGTGGATGAATAACTTAGGCGCCGGCCAGGTCCTGGATCCGGCCGCCGTACCAGTGCTCAATCAGGGAGCGGGCAATGGAGAGCCTGCTGGAAATCGTGATCTCGCCACTAAGCACCGCTTCCTGGAGCTCCTCGCGGCTGAACCAGCGGGCCCTGGTGACCTCCACGCCGTCGGGCGTTGCCTGGGCGTCCTCGGTGACGGCGGTAAATCCAAGCATAAGGGAGGCCGGGAACGGCCACGACTGGGAGCCGAGGTATTGGCAGCCGGTCACCCGGACACCAACCTCTTCGTGGATCTCGCGGACTACGGCTTCCTCCAGAGACTCCCCCGGCTCCACGAACCCGGCCAGCGTGGAGTAGTTCCGGGCATCCACGGGGCCGCCGCCGCCAAGGAGCAGCCGGCCGTCCGGGCCGACGACGGTGACGATGATGGCGGGATCAGTCCGGGGATAGTGCTCAGAATTGTCCGCCGGGCACCGGCGTACCCAGCCGCCGGCTTCAACATCGGTGGGCGTTCCGCAGCGGGGACAATGCGTATGGGCTGAGTGCCAGTTGGCAATCGCGCTGGCTTCAACGAACAAGGCTGTGGAAGTGGTGGTCAGGCCCCCGGCGACTTCCCGGAAGCCTGCCCAGGACGCATCCGCGGGAATGCCGGCGGTGCCGGGCTCCGGAGGTGCAGGCAGGACAAACAGCAGCAGTTCGGTCCCGGCCGGGATGTCCGCGGCAGGCAGTGCGGATCCCAGGTACACCACCAGTTCCGGAGCTGATCCTGCCTCTTGGAGCCGGTCCAGGAGCTCCCGGGCGTTGACCAGGACCAGGTTGCTCCCACGCACCAGGCCCTGCCGCCTTGAAAGTACTGCCGCCACCGCGTCTGTCCCGGCCAGCAGGTCATCGATCATCCCGGGCCTGATGCGTGCGGCGGACCCGCGGTCCACCAGTGCCGGCCTCACCGGGAGCAGGGTGTCCACGAGGTGGTTCGCCGGCAGCGGGGCCGGCACAGCCTGGTGGACGGGTAGGACGGACTCCGTGTGGCTCATGCTTCCACCGTACTGACTGCCACCGACATTTCACATTCAGGGCTGGGCTCGTTCGTACTGCGGGTACCCCCTAATTGCAGCTATCTGGAGACTCGCCGCGGCCAGACCGCCGTCTGGGACGGCGCGCAATCTACCGTGGAACGGTGAGAAGAAAACCGATTGAACTGGCGGCGATTGCAACCGCGGCAGTCCCTGGGCTGACCCCGACAGCTGTTAGCTCCGCGCCGGATGACCCCGCGGACTTCGATTCGGCCCTGCTCCTTGATTCGGAAGGCAAGCGCTGGCGGGTCCGGTCGCCGCGGCACGCCGAAGCCAGTGCACGGCTGGAAACGGAGTTCCTGGTGCTCCGTGCCTTTGCTCCTGCCGTCCGGGCGGAACTGCCGTTCCTGATGCCCACCGTCGCCGGCAGCGTCCGGCTGGGAAGCCTTACCACGTTCGTCTACTCACACCTGTCCGGGAGCACTCGCAGCGTCGAGGAGCTGACGTCCGGACCGGCCGGGCTCGCCCGCGAAATCGGCTCGGCGCTGGCCGCGGTCCACGACCTCCCCCGGTCCCTGGTCAGCAATGCCGACCTGCCCAGCTACACTCCCAACGAGTTCCGCCAACGGCGGCTGAACGAACTGGACCAGGCAGCAACCACGGGCAAGATTCCCGCCGCACTGCTGCGCCGCTGGGAACATGCCATGGAGGACGTGTCCCTCTGGCGGTTCAACCCGTGCGTGGTCCACGGCGACCTGCACGAAGACAACCTGCTGGTCGAATCGGGACGGGTTACCGCAGTAACCGGCTGGACAGACCTTCGCATCGGCGACCCGGCAGACGACTTCGCCTGGCTGGTGGCCTCCAACGAACAGGACTTCATTGACGCTGTCCTGAAGTCCTACACCACCAGCCGCCGCGACGTGCCGGACCAGCACTTGCTGCGCCGGGCCGCACTGTCTGCCGAGTTTGCCCTGGCACAATACCTGGTCAAAGGGCTGGCGGCCGGGGACCAGGACATGGTCCGCGAGGCCGAAGACATGCTGGAGAGCCTTGCCGGCGACATCGCCGAATTCGGGGGCCAGCCGATCAGCGTCGAACCGCTCCCGGCCAAGGACACGCCCGCCGGTACCACGGTGCCCGCACCGGCGCAGCCTGGAACCGGGGCAACCGCCCCCGCACCCCAGGGCGGCAGTTCTGCTGTCAGCCCCGCCGTGACCGTCATCCCGCTACCCGCCAAACCGGCAGCAGGGGACAAGCCCGGTCCGCAGACACTGCCTGCCATGGCGGCAGAGCCCGCCGTGCACGTGACGCCCATCCCCGTGGAGCCAGCCCCGGCGGAAGTTGCCGGCGGGGAATCCCGGCCTGGCGAAACCAAGGGTCCGGACGACACGTCCACGGCTGCCATCTCGGTCATCAACGCCAACCGGGGCTGACAGGACCGGGCGGCCCGCCCGGCCGCCATCAGGGGTTCCCCTGACGGCCGGGCCGGCTCAAGGTTTGGCAAGCGCAGCGGCGACGATTCCTTCCAGCTCGGCCGCCGTCCCAAGGTCGTGCGGCCGCACCACGGCGTTGTCGGCAACGTAGAAGAATGCGGCCCGCACTTCTTCCAGCGGAACATCCTTGAGGCGTGCCCACGCGAGCCGGTAGACCGCCAGCTGTACCGACCGGATCTTCAGCTGCGCGGCGGACGGCCGGCGTCCGGTCTTCCAGTCCACCAGGTCCCAGCACCCGTCGGCATCCTGGAACACAGCGTCAACCCGGCCACGCACCACCACTTCCCCCACCCGGGTTTCCACGGGGACCTCCACGAAGGCCGGTGACCGGTCAGCCCAGGGGGAAGCCTTGAAGGTGGCCACCATCTGGTCCAGGTCGTAGGCAGCGTCGATGTGGTCGTCCGATCCCGGCGCTTCGCCGAGGTCCAGCATCCCGGCCCGGCCGAAATATTCCTCTACCCAGGCGTGGAAAGCCGTGCCCTTCCGGGCCGACATGCCGGGTTCGCGTGGTACCGGACGGCGCAGCCTGCCCAGGACCGCTTGGGGGTCGTCCCCGAGATCAACCAGCGTGGAAGCTGAAATGTGGGTGGGCAGGTGCACGTCCTGGCCGCTTGACCTCCTTGCCCTGCGCTCCAGCAGCAGCGAAGCTTCGTGGGCCCAACCTCCCGCTGCCCCCGTAAGTCCGGGCAACCGACTGCCGTCCGTCCCTGGGCTGTTCCCCTCTGCTGCACCGCCGCCCCGATCGGTCTGGGTATCACCGGTGTCCAGTATTCCGAGCACCCGCTGGGCCGCAGCTTCCATGGCTGTCCTGCGCCCGCGGGCCAACCGAAGGCGCTCTCCGGTCCGCGGGTCCACGGGTCCCTCCAGGGGATCGTAGGGCCAGCGGGCTTCTTCAGTTTCCAGCGTCAGCGGGCTCTGGAGCGGCAAAGCAGCCTCGTCGAGCGACAGCTTGTGGACGACTGCGCTCGGTGGCCCGCCATCAGCCGGCTGCGTCAGCGCTTCCAGCTCTGCGAGGAACGGAGACATTTCCGCGCGTCCGGCCCGCGATCCCACCCACGCGGCACTGGAGACCCACAGGACATGCTTGGCCCTGGTGTAGGCAACGTAAGCCAACCGGCGTTCCTCCGATTCCCCGTGGGCCTGGACGCCGGCCTTGTATTCCTTCTCGGCATCCAGCCAGCCTTTCTGGTCCGGCTGGTCGAGGTCCCACTGCGGCAGGTCTGCGCGGTCACCGCGGAGGGGCCACGGAAGCGCGGCGGACCCGCTGCTCCAGCGCGAGTCCCGGTCGCTGGGAAACGCTCCCGCGTTCATGCCCGGGACAAACACAACGTCCCACTCGAGGCCTTTGGAAGCGTGCACCGTCAGCAACTGGACGGCTTCGCGGTTTACGTCGCTGGCCGGCGCTTCCAACCCGTTCTCTTCCGCCGACGCCGCCTCAAGCCAAGACAGGAAGGCGAGGATGTCCACCCGCTGCGAGGTGCGGAGGAACCCGGCGGCCGCATCCTGGAAAGCATCGAGGTTGCGGCGCGCCTGGTGGATGCTGATTCCGGGCCGGGCCGCCACTTCGATATCCAGCAGCATGGCCCGTTCCACCTCCCCCAGAAGCGTTGTGAGGTCGTCCCCCAGGTAGCCGCGGAGTTGCCTTAACTCGAGCGACAATTTCGCCAGCCTGCTGCGGGCCTCCATGCTGAGGGTGCGGCCATTGGATGAGGTCCACCCTTCCCGTGGCAGGAAATCAAGTGCCTCCACCAGGCTGGCGGCGTCGGTCAGGTCCCCTTCGAGGACCGGTTCCTCTGCCTCGCCGCCGTTGTCCTGGACGTCGGGCTCGAACCCCTGCGGGGCCCTTCCGCGGCTCCGTGCGAGCTGGCTCGACCAGTCGCGCAGGGCCATAAGGTCGGCCGGGCCGATGCGCCACCGGGCGCCTGCGATCAGCCGCATGAGGGCATCGGAGCGGCCCGGATCGGCAAGGACGCGCAGGGTGGCTACAAGGTCCACGATCTCCGGGGTGTCCAGAAGCCCCCCGAGGCCCACGATTTCGTAGGGAATGCCCCGGGCTTCGAACTGACGCCGGACCGGCTCCATCTGGGCGCGCCTGCGGCACAGTACGGCAAGCGCCGGCGGTTCGGCCGTGCCATCGGGATTCAGCTCGAAGTCAGTCAGCCGGTACCTCAGGACGTCGTCGGCCAGCGCAGCAGCTTCTTCGACATCGCTGGCGAAACGCCCCAGCACTACTGTTCCGTCCACTGCATGGGGACTCGGCCGCAGTGGAGGAACTTCGGCAGCGGGCGTCCTGCTTCCGGCTGGCCCGTTGGAGGCCGCCGCCCGGCCCAGGGACTGCGACATGACATTGGCTGCTGCAAGGATGGACCGGCCATTACGCCAGGCCGTGGTCAGGTACGAGGTTGGCGCGGGCGCCCAGCCGCCTTCTTCCTCTTCTTCCTCCGCCGCTCCGGTGCGCATCGGGAACTCGCGGACGAAATGGAACAACTGCCCTGCCGAAGCACCACGAAACCCGTAAATGGACTGATTGGGGTCTCCGACAGCCGTCACGGCGTGGCCGCCGCCGAACAGCCGGGAAAAGAGCACCAACTGGGCGTACGACGTGTCCTGGAATTCGTCAAGGAGAACCACCTTGTACCGTTGCCGCTCCATCTGGGCCGCCAGCGGCACGTCCTGCGCCACCTTGGCGGCAAGGGCAACCAGGTCGCCGAAATCCAGTGCCCCGCGCGCCCGTTTGGCCGCGGCGTAGCGGCCCACCATGTCGGCAACGCTTGCCCTGGTCCGCAACATCCCGCCAAGGTCCAATGCTGCCTTTGGCGTGCCCTTCTTCTTGTCGGCCAGGTAGGGCAGGGATTCGAACTCGGACAGGCGGGCCATCAGCCACGCCTCCACATCTTCGGGCTCCTGGAGGTGCTCTGCGCATTCCCCGGCCAGCTGGATCACGGCTTTCACCAGGGTGGATTTAGCGGCCCGGAAGTGCTGGTATTCGCCGTCGTACGCTTCAACCACTTCGCTGGCCAGCTGCCAGGCCTGCGCACCGCCGAGCAGAACAACGTCCCGCTCCACGCCAAGCCGCAGCCCATAGTCGGACACGACGCCACTGGCAAACGAATGGTAGGTGGACACCTTGGGCTCCAGGGCGTCGCTGCTGAGCAAGCCCTCCGGAAAGACCTCATGCGCGCTGTCCTTGGCAGCAATACGCTGCAGCGCCAGGAGCTTTGACCGGATCCGGCTGGCGAGTTCGCCGGCTGCCTTGCGGGTGAACGTCACGCCCAGGACTTCCTCGGGGGTGACCCAACCGTTGGCCACCAGCCACACCACCCGGTCCGCCATGGTGGCGGTTTTACCCGAGCCGGCGCCCGCAATGACCAGCCGTGGCGCCAAGGGGGACGAAATGATGGCGGATTGCTCGGGCGTGGGGGTGTTCTTCTCGCCAAGCAGCGCGGAGAGTTCCCCGGGGCTGAAACGCACGGCCGGAGCGGCGACCGCGACGGCGGCCGGCAGCCCGCTCATTCGGTCACCTGCCGTCCACGCACGCACAGCGGGCACACCTCGGGAAGCCGGCAGCCGTGGCCGCCGTGACTGCCTTTGGCGGGGTCATGGCGCGCGATGAATTCGCTTCCGCCCATGACGGCGGCAGCCTCCTTGACCATGTCCATGGCCCAGTTCTCCTCGGGGTTGAGTGGTTCCTGCTGCTGGATGGCCGGGCTCTTCGCCCCGGTCCCAAGCTGCGCCAGCACGGCGCCGCCGGACAGTCCCTGCCCGCCTCCGGAGGCGGCGTTGAACCCGCCGGCAAGGACAGCAGCCTGGTAGGCGCCCAGCTGCGGGTGGCGGGACAGTTCGTCCTTGCCGGGCTGCCGTTTTCCGGTCTTGAGGTCAACCACCACCAGGCGGCCTTCGCCATCGATTTCCAAGCGGTCCACCTGGCCGCGGAGTACCGCTTCCCGCGGTGCAGCGTCATCCACCGCCACGGCGCCGAGGGCCACTTCAAAGTCCTGTTCGACGCCCAGCAGGCTGCGGCCCTCACCCCTCATGGAGAGCACATAGTGCGCCAACTTCCGCACCATCACTTCGGCTCGCTGGAAGTCCAGGCGCCCCTCCCAGTTGTCCTTCATACCGAGCGCCGGCCACCGCCGCACCAGTTCGGCGACGTACTCGGATCCTGCCGCGTCCGGCATGTCCTGGGCGATTCCGTGCACCAGGGTCCCCAGGCTCCGGGCGAAGTCGGTGGCAGGCTCCCCTCCGGCTGCCTGGACGAACCAGTCCAACGGCGACTTCTGCACCGTCTCGACCTTTGACGGCGATACGGACACCGTGCCCCCGGGCGGGACCACCGCGTCGGCGGAGGTCAGCGGGACCAGGCCCCACCAGCTGTCCGGGTGCGCTCCGGCAACGGCTGGCTCGGCCGCGGCGAGATGGGCCAGGACCCTCGCCGCTTCCGCAGCCTGCGGCGTCCCGCCGTCGAGCTGGGCATGCTGCCGAAGCTCGGCAACCAGGGCCCGCAGCGTCATGGGCCGTTCCACCTGGGTGAAAGCCCGGCCGCCTTCGTCCGGTCCCAGCGGTGCAACGAAATCCAGGAATGACGACGGCTGGTGGTCCTCCGACGAGACCGCGGTGCAGACCAGCAGTTCGCGTGCCCTGGACACGGCCGTGGAGAAACTGCGCAACTCGTCATAGCGGATATCCCGCAGCCGGCTAAGGGGGTCGCGCTGGAGGGCGTACTCCGGACCGTGCTCCACGGCGTCCGCATACAGGGTGCTGCCGAGCAGCTCACCACGGAGCCTCGTGTTGGGCCACACCCCTTCCTGCAGGCCCGCAATGATCACCACGGGCCATTCCCGGCCCGCCGCACTGGCCGGCGTCATTAGCTCCACTGCGTCCTCGAGCTGGGCACGGGCGGCCAGGGTATCCATGGGAAGCTCCTGGTTGAGGAGGTACTCGAGGAACTGTTCGGGGCCGGCGCCGGGCATCTGGTCCACGTAGCGTTCGGCCGTATGGAACAGCGCCATCATGGCGTCAAGGTCGCGGTCAGCCCGTGCCCCGTGCGGACCCCCCAACAAGGCCGTCCGTGTCCAGGCCGCCGAAAGCCCTGTCGAGTCCCAGAGCGCCCACAGTACCGATTCTGCGTTGGCACCCGGCATTCCAGCCGCCTCCCGCCCCGCGTGGATCATCCGCGCCGTGCGCCGTGCAGCGCGCCCTTCGATCCCCAACGCGCCCAGCGCACCCGGCTCAAGCAGGGCCTGGACCAGCAGCGCATCACTGGCCCGGCCCCCGCCGCCCAGCAATTCCTCGCGCCGCAGTGATTGCCGGAGCCTGCGCAGTTCGATGGAGGTGGCGCCTCCGATCCGTGAGGTAAGAAGGGATACCGCCGCTTCGGGTGTCAGAAGCTCCGGGTCCAGGGCGATGGCGAAGGCGTCCAGGAGCGGGCGTACGGCTACTTCGTCGCGGACCGCCGATTCCGCCACGGGTACCCGGACGGGAATCCCCTGGCCGGACAAGTAGCGCTGCAGTTCGCTGACCTGGCCGCCATTGCGCACGATGACAGCCATGTCTGCCAAATCACGGTTGTGGTTTATGTGCTGGTCCAGGATCCGCTGGGCGACGTACCGCAGCTCATGCACCGGTGTAGGAACCAGGTGCGCCTCCACGCTGCCGGGGTGGCCGGCTTGTGCGGGCTCCGTGAGACGGCGCGCCAGCTGGCCCCCGGCACGTTGGGAGATGCGGCCAGCGACGTTGAGCCAGGCCTCCGCCACCGCGGGCGACAGTCCGTGCGCATACCCCAGCGGACGCTCGATGATGGTGTTCTGCGTGGCCAGCAGCCGGGGCAGTTCAGCCACAAGATCCGGCCGGGCTCCCCTGAATCCCTGGACCACCGTGTCCGGCGACGCCGTCACGTAGCAGTCCTTGCCTGCCGCAATATCGGCCAGCAACTCAAAGATGGCGGGGTTTGCTTCCTGGATATCGTCCACCAGGACCACCTGCAGCCTTGCGCGTTCGGCAGCGAGGAATTCCGGCGCGTCCTGGAAGATCTGCCGGGCGGCTGTGATGATTCCGGCGGGGTCGAAGGCCTCAGGCATCCGCAGGTCAAGAACGTCACGGTATTCGGCGTAGAGCGCTGCCGCGGCTTTCCAGTCCGGCCGGCCGCAGGCGTCCGCCAAGTTTGCAAGGTCCTCCGCCGTGCGGCCAGATTCGATAATGCGGTCAAAGAGTTGCCGCACCTCCTGGCGGAAGCCCCTGGTGTCGAGGGCGCCGTCCAGATCGCTGGGCCACGGCAGCTCCAGGCCCGGCAGCCTGTGGCCCTCGAGGAGTTCCTTGATGATGAGGTCCTGCTCCGGGCCCGACAGCAGGCGGGGCGGCCTGGGCAGGGATATGACGCCTTCAGCCTTGGCTCGGCGGATCAGGTCGAATGCGTACGAGGCCCAGGTCCTGGCCGGCGTAGTGCTCAGGCTCCGGTCCAGCCGGGCAGTAAAACTGTCCCGGAGGAAATCGGCAGCAAGGCGGGTGGGCGCGAGGATCAGCATGCGTTCGGGGTCGACGCCGTCGCGGAAGACCCGCTGGACAGCGGCTTCAACGAGCACTGTGGTCTTTCCCGTGCCCGGTGCACCCGGGACCAGGACCGGTCCGGATCCTTGGGTAACGTCGACCGCCGCCTGCTGGTCCGGTGTAAGCCGAAGCAACCCGGCGTGCATCCGGCGTGGCGGCAGGAGCCGAAGCGCGGGAGGGGCCGGCAGGGCGCCGCCGTCGGTGTGTCCAGGAGTGGAGAACCCAGGCTCCCGGCCAGCCTCCGGCTCCTGCCAGTGCGGGTCCCAGGGTCCGGTCAAAGGGATTGTTACGGTCACAAAACCATTCCATCATCAGGTACCGACAACCGGTGGAGCCGACGCTCCAGGTCCTCTGCAACTGCATCGATATTGTCAAAATCACTGTCGGTCGGTGCCCAGCGGGCGGCGGCCAGGTCCACCCGCCACCGCCCCTCTCCGGTACGGAGGAACGACTCGTGATCGCCCACCAGTGGAGTGCCTTCTTCGAGGTAGAGGAGCAGGGCCTCGGCCTCGTGTCCGGGGGGCGCATGGCCGCTGGCCTTCAGGACCCGCCACCACGGGGCGCCGCCGCCATGATGGCTCATCACGGACCCGACCTGGCGCGGGCCGCCCGAGCCAAGAAGCTCGGCCACGTCGCCGTAGGATACGGCCGTCCCTGCCGGCACCAGCCTCACGACGGCCAGGACAGCTTGGACGTACTCATTCCGCATTGATCCAATCTAGCCGCAGTGGCGCTCCACGGAATTGTCGGTGGGCCCCCTTAGCGTTGAAGCATGAGTTCCTGGAACAGCCTCCCCCGCGCCGCCTTCGATCTGGAAACCACGGGCCGTAATTCCCGCGCAGCGAGAATCGTTACGGCCTCGATCACCGTGGTGGACCACCAGGGCGAGGTCATTAAGGAGCATGAGTGGCTGGCCGATCCGGGGGTAGAGATTCCGGCAGAGGCAAGTGACGTCCACGGGATCACCACCGAACAGGCCAGGCGTGATGGGCGTCCCGCCCATGAGGTCACACGGGAGGTCGCTGCCGTGCTGCAGGGCCTGTTCGATTCCGGGACTCCGGTCATCGCTTTCAACGCCAGCTACGACTTCACGGTCCTTGCTGCCGAGTCCGCACGGTACGGGATTCCGCAGCTGTCCCGCTTCCCGGTCCTGGATCCGTTCATCATGAACAAGCAGGTTGACCGCTACCGGAAGGGCAAGCGGACATTGACTGCATTGTGCGAGGAGTACGGTGTGGTCCTGGACAATGCACACACCTCCGCGGCCGATGCCCTGGCTACCCTCAGGGTGCTGGACGCGATGGCGGGCAAGTTCCCCAAGCTGATGATGCCGGCAAGCCAACTGCACCAGCTGCAGGTGGACTGGGCGGTGAGCCAGGCGTCCGATTTCCAGGAGTACCTCCGCAAGACGAAGCCGGCCGCCGTCATTGAAGGAGACTGGCCGGTGCTCCCTCCCCAGGACGCCACCACAGGGGGCTTCTAGGTTAACCCCCGGCGCACTCCCTTTTTGGGAGGCATGTCACAGTCACGCCGGTTAACAAACGTCGGGATATTGCAGGTGGCATCCTTCGCCCGTGGGACCTAAGCACCCTTCAGCTGCGTGCCGCTGTGCCGATGAAGCGGAATTAAATTCGGCAGCTATGATCAGAGCCTCCGCATTGTTCATTCCACTTCCAGTATTTACCCGGGTGAGACAATAAAGTTTTGCGGTCACCCCTGCCCCGGACTGCTGGACCAGCGCCGGGCAGGTGCCAGGCGCCACAGCGCTGCCTTGCGGCCCGGTCGACGTATGCCTCATATGAAAGTGACAACCTGATGAAAATCAAAGCGATGAAGTGGCTCACTACCGCTCCCGTTGCACTGGCCCTCGCGGTTTCCCTCGCAGCCTGCGGTGGCGGATCTTCCCAGCCCAGCGGCACCCCTACCGATGCCCTGAAGGGCAGCGACCAGCAGACGCTGGACAAGTACACCACTGCGGACGTGACGCCGATCGACAAGATCGACAAGACCAAGCTCGGCCTCATCACCGAGGGCACCCTGCGCGTGGGCACCCTTTCGGACGCACCGCCCAACATCTTCATCGACCCCTCCGGCAAGTTCACCGGCTACGACAACGAACTGCTGCGCGCCATTGGCGACAAGCTGGGCCTCAAGGTCGAATTCGCCTCCACCGACTTCTCCGCGCTGCTCTCCCAGGTGGCCAACAAGCAGTTCGACGTCGGGTCCTCCTCGATCTCCACCACGGACAAGCGCCGTGAGACGGTCGGCTTCACGAACGGCTATGACTTCGGCTACATGGCTGTGGTCACCAAAAACGATTCCAAGGTCAAGGGCTTCGCCGACCTCAAGGACGGCGTGCGCATCGGCGTGGTTCAGGGCACCGTTCAGGACGACTACGTCACCAACACCCTCGGCCTCGAACCGGTCCGTTTCCCGGATTACAACACTGTCTATGCCAACGTGAAGTCCGGCCAGGTCGACGCCTGGGTGGCACCCTCGCAGCAGGCCACCGGCCAGGTCAAGGACGGCGATAACACCAAGATCGCCGAAAAGGTTGTTAACACCCAGAACTTCACCGCGTACGCAGTGAACAAGGACAACAAGCCGCTGATTGACGCCCTGAACGCGGGCCTGGATGCCGTCATTGCTGACGGTACGTGGACCAAGCTCACCGCCCAGTGGTACACGGACCGGCCCACCGCCAAGGAGCAGACCCCGCAGGGCTGGAAGCCGGGCAGCAAAGCCGTCCAGGTTCCCGCGAAGTAACCCGGGCGTTCCATGGATATCCTCAAACTGCTCTCCGATACCTTCCTTGACTGGAAGGCGATCGGCGCCGTCCTGCCCAAAATGTTCGCCGTCGGGCTTCCGAATACGCTCGTTTTGGCTGTTTCGTCCGGCGTCATCGGAACAGTACTTGGCATGCTGCTTGCCCTGATGGGGATTTCCCGGAACGCCGGGGCCCGCTGGGTGGCTCGCATCTACACGGATGTGCTCCGCGGGCTGCCGCCCATCCTCACCATCCTGGTGATTGGGCTCGGATTCGGGCCGATCGTCCGGCAATGGACCGGATCCACCAGCCCGTACCCGATGGCGATTGCCGCGCTGTCCCTGATGTCGGCCGCCTACATCGGCGAGATCTTCCGCTCCGGCATCCAGAGCGTGGACAAGGGCCAGCTCGAAGCAACCCGTGCCCTGGGGTTCGGCTACGGCCCGGCCATGCGCCTGGTAGTAGTACCCCAGGGCGTCCGGCGGGTGCTTCCGGCCCTGGTCAACCAGTTCATCGCCTTGATCAAGGAGTCCTCCCTGGTCTTCATGCTCGGGCTGCTGGCCAGCGAACGCGAGATCTTCCAGATCGGCAAGGACGCGGCGTCCACCAGCGGCAACTTGTCGCCCTACGTCGCTGCGGCGGTGTTCTACCTGGCATTGACCGTTCCGCTGACCCACTTCGTGAACTGGATCGACCGGCGCCTCCGCACCGGCCGGCCCGAAAAGAAAGAACCGGACGAGGCCGCAGCCGTCGTTGGAAAGGGAGCCCAGGCATGAGCGAGTTCGCATCCGGCACACTGAGCGCCAGGAACATCCACCTTTCCTTCGGCAGCAACCACGTGCTGCGGGGCATCGACCTGCACGTTCCCCAGGGCACTACCGCGTCGGTCATCGGCCCGTCAGGTTCGGGCAAGTCCACCCTGCTGCGGGTCATGAACCGGCTGATCGAACCCGACCAGGGGGACATCCTCTTGGACGGGCGTTCTGTCCTGAAGGACAACCCGGATGAACTCCGGCGCCGGATCGGGATGGTGTTCCAGCAGTTCAACCTGTTCCCGCACAAAACGGTGGTGGAAAACGTCTCCCTGGCCCTGCGGAAACTGCGCAAGCTCTCCAAGGAGGAAGCGCAGGCCGAGGCCCTGGAGCAGTTGGACCTTGTCGGGTTGAAGCACAAGGCTGATTCCCGGCCCGCCAACCTCTCCGGCGGCCAGCAGCAGCGCGTGGCCATCGCCCGTGCGCTGGCCATGAAGCCCGAGGTGATGTTCTTCGACGAGGCCACCTCTGCCTTGGACCCCGAGCTGGTCAAGGGCGTCCTGGCCTTGATGGCGGACCTCGCCAAGGGCGGCATGACCATGGTGGTGGTGACCCACGAAATGGGCTTCTCCCGCAACGTCTCCGATGCCGTGACATTCATGGACGCCGGTGTTGTGGTGGAGTCCGGGCCGCCCGAGCAGCTGTTCACCGAGCCAAAGACCGACCGGCTCAAGGGCTTCCTCTCGGATGTCCTGTAACGCCCACGGCATAAAGAAATCCCCGGCTGCAGCCTGCAGCCGGGGATTTCTTTTTGTCTTCCGCGAGATGGCGACGGCGGGACGCGCCTGTCGCCCGCGGCGGCGCTAGCCCTGGGCGGCTGCGGCCGCCTGGGCCGCGGCAGGCAGTGCGTCGTAAATCCGGTTCATGGCGTCGTCGTCGTGCGCGGCCGACAGGAACCAGGCCTCGAAGACGGACGGCGGCAGGTAGACCCCGGAGTCCAGCATCGAGTGGAAGAACGGCGCATAGCGGAAGGCTTCCTGTGCCTGGGCGTCCGCGTAGTTGTGGACGCCGTTGGCCGAGGTGCCGAAGGCTACCGAGAAGAGGTTCCCGGCGAACTGGATGGAGTGGTCCACCCCTGCGGCGTCCAGGGCGCTGGAGAGGGCCGAGGACAGTTCCAGCGAGCGGACGTCGATGAAGGAGTAGACGTCGCGGGTCGCATGGGTCAGTGTTGCCACGCCGGCAGCCATGGCCACCGGGTTTCCGGACAGGGTTCCGGCCTGGTATACCGGGCCGGTGGGCGCGAGGTAGTCCATGACGTCGGCGCGGCCGCCGAGGGCCGCCGTCGGCATCCCGCCGCCGATGACCTTGCCAAAGGTGAGCAGGTCAGGGGTCCATGGTTCCTCGGCATCCGGTGCACCGCCGGTAAGGCCCCAGTAGCCGGAGTAGCCGGTGCGGAATCCGGTCAGGACCTCGTCGACGATGAGGAGCGCGCCGTGCTCCCGCGTGATCTGCGAAAGTCCGTGGTTGAATCCCTCGCCGGGGGTGACGACGCCCATGTTCGCCGGCGCTGCTTCGGTGATGACGGCGGCAATATTGGGGCCGTGGACAGCGAAGGCTTCCTTGACGGCCGCGAGGTCATTGTAGGGCAGCACCAGCGTCTCCGCCGCGGTCGCTTCGGTGACACCGGCGGACCCGGGCAGGGCCAGGGTTGCCAGCCCGGAGCCGGCCGCGGCCAGGAGTCCGTCGAGGTGGCCGTGGTAGCAGCCGGCGAATTTGATGATCAGGTTGCGGCCGGTGAACCCGCGGGCCAGCCGGACAGCGGTCATGGTGGCTTCGGTTCCGGTGGACACCATCCGGAGGCGTTCGACGGCAGGGACGCGCTCCTGGACGATCTCCGCCAGGTTTGCCTCGTCCGGGGTGGACGCGCCAAAGGAGAGTCCCCGGTCGACGGCGGCATGCACGGCCTCCAGCACGGCCGGATGGGCGTGTCCGAGCAGGGCAGGTCCCCATGAGCAGACCAGGTCCACGTATTCCTTGCCGTCAGCATCCGTCAGGTACGGTCCCTTGGCGGAGACCATGAAGCGCGGGGTCCCGCCCACGGAGCCAAAAGCCCGCACCGGCGAGTTGACGCCGCCCGGCATCAGCTGGCGGGCGCGGTCGAAGAGTGCCTCATTGCGAGGATTGCTGGAAGTCATGGTTCCTATTCTCTCAGTAAGCGGGAAAGCTCAAGTTAGCCGCAAGGGCCCCCTTGGCAGGGTCAGCCGGCGAGCAGCTCGGCCACGCGGGGCGCCACCGCCGTGCCCATCAGTTCGATCGAGCGCATCATGGCCGTGTGCGGCAGAGGCCCGTTGCTGTATTTGAGGTCAAAACGGTCAACCCCCAGGTTCCGCTTCAGCCGGACAATTTTTTGGGCCACGGTTTCCGGTGATCCGACGTAGAGCGCGCCTTCTGTGGAACAGAGTGCATCGAACTCACCGCGGCCGGCCGGACCCCAGCCACGCTCGGCTCCAAGCCTGTTCCGGAGTGCCAGCCAGTGGGGATAGAGCTCTTCCCGTGCCTGTTCGTCCGTATCGGCAACATGGCCGGGCGAGTGGGTGGCCATCTGCTGCATCGGGTGCCCGTACTTGCCCATCGCTTTCCGGTAGAGGTCGGCAAGGGGCCGGAAGCCCCGCGGCTGGCCGCCGATAATGGCGAAGATGATCGGATACCCGTACTGGGCACACCGGAGGACAGATTCCGGTGTGCCGCCCACGCCGATCCAGGTGGGCAGCAGGTGGTGCTCCAGGGGCGGGTAGACGCTCAGGCCGGCGAGGGCCGGGCGGGTGCGGCCTTCCCAGTGCACAGGCTTCTGTGCGCGGACCTTGTCGAACAGTTCAAGTTTTTCCTCGAACAGGACTTCGTAGTCCGCCAGGTCCAGGCCGAACAGCGGGAAGGATTCGATAAAGGATCCGCGCCCCAGCATGACTTCCGCCCGGCCGTTGGAGATGGCGTCCACGGTGGCGAAGCGCTGGAACACCCTGATGGGATCGTCCGAGCTCAGCACCGTCACCGCAGAGCCCAGGCGGATGCGGGACGTGCGGGCGGCGGCAGCGGCAAGGAAGACCTCCGGCGCGGACACGGCGTAGTCCTTGCGGTGGTGCTCCCCCACGCCGAAGGCATGGAGGCCGACGGCGTCAGCCAGTTCAGCCTGTTCCAGCAGCTGGCGCAGGACCTGGGCATGCGGCTGCGGGCTGCCGTCGAGGGCCTCCCCCACGTCGCCGAAGGTGTTCAGGCCGAGGAGGATGCGGTCTTCCCCCACGGGTGCGGTGGGAGAGTCGGACGGGTCGGTCACCGGGTTTCCTTCAGCCAGCCGGCCAGTTCGGTGGCCCAGTAGGTGAGCACGGTGTGCGCTCCGGCCCGGCGGATGCCGAGCACGGATTCGGTGATGGCGGCGCGGCGGTCGATCCAGCCGTTGGCGGCAGCGGCCTCGATCATCGCGTACTCGCCGGAGATCTGGTAGGCGGACACGGGCACCGGGCTCATCGCGGCGACGTCGGCCACGATGTCCAGGTAGCTCATGGCCGGCTTGACCATGATGATGTCGGCACCTTCGTCCAGGTCCAGTTCCACCTCGCGCAGCGCTTCGGTGCGGTTCCCGGCATCCATCTGGTAGGTCCGCCGGTCACCCGTGAGCTGGGAGTCCACCGCTTCGCGGAAAGGACCGTAGAACGCGGAGGCGTACTTCGCGGCGTAGGCGATGACGGAAGTGTTGACGTGTCCGGCCTCATCCAGTGCTGCGCGGATGGCGGCGATCTGGCCGTCCATCATCCCGGAGGGGCCCAGCATGTGCGCGCCGGCCTCAGCTTGCGCCACTGCCATCCTGGCGTAGATCTCAACGGTGCGGTCGTTGTCCACGTAACCGTCGGCGTCGAGCACCCCGCAGTGGCCGTGGTCGGTGAATTCGTCCAGGCAGACGTCACTCATGATCACCAGGTCGTCGCCCACTTCGGCGCGGACGTCGCGGATGGCCTTGTTCAGCACGCCGTCCGGGTCAAGGGAAGCCGAGCCTTCAGGATCGCGTGTTTCAGGAATGCCGAAGAGCATGATTCCGCCCAGCCCAAGTTCAACGGCCTCGGCCGCGGCCCGTTTCAGCGTGTCGGTGGTGTGCTGGACCACGCCGGGCATGGACGTGATGGGGTTGGGCTCGGTGAGTCCTTCCCTGATGAAGGCCGGAAGGATGAGTTCGGCCGGTGAAAGGCGCGTTTCGGCGGTCATCCGGCGCATGGCGGGGGTGGTGCGCAGGCGGCGGGGGCGTTGGGTGGGGAAAGTCATGGGTCCTGTCCTTCGCATTGGTTGTGAAGCATTTGGGGAAGCGTGCCTGTCACCGTCAGGGCGGGCTGAGCGCCTTGGCCACGGCCGCTACCAGGCCCTCCGGCGTCGGCTCAGCCGCCACCGCCGCAACGTCGAGGTCCAGGGCGGCGGCCTGTTCCGCCGTCGACCGTCCTATGGCCACCAGCCGGCACCCGCCCAGAGGCCCCAGCGCGGCGATCCGGCGCACGGCGCTCGGGGAGGCCGCGATCACGGCGTGAAGGCGTCCGCCGGCGATGTCCGCGGCGGCGGTTTGCGGTGCCAGGAGGGAGTACGACGACGGCTGCGGACCGGCGTCGCCGTCCTCCGCCTGCATGGAAAGCCGCCGTTCCGCTGCCGCCGGATAGTCGACAGTGCGGTAGGCGGTCACGGCGGTAACAGTGCCGCCTGCGGCTGCCAGGCCTTCCGAGAGGGTGCCGGCGGCGATATCCGCCTGTGGCAGCAGGATCCTGCCTCCTCCCGGCCAGACGGCGAGCAGCCCGGCGGCCGACTGTTCTCCGGGCGGGGTCAGTGCCACGGTGAGGCCGCCGGTCTCAAGGAGCCGCCGCGTTGCGGGACCGACGGCGGCGATCCGCGTCCCTGGCGGTACCAGCTGGCCCAGGCGCAGGCCACGCTCTGCCGCTTTTTCCATCAGGACGTGGACGGTGGTGGCGCTGCTGACCACCAGCCAGTCAAAGGCGGCAGCTGCGAGCGCGTCACAGGCAACATCCAGCATGTGCTGGTCAGGCGCCCGTTCAAAGTCGATGAGCGGCAGCAGCACAGGTTCCGCGCCGGCTGCTGCCAGGGCCTCCACCAGGGCAGCCGAACGTTCAGGGCTGCGCGTCACCAGGACCCGGACGCCGCCAAGCGGAGTCCGGGGCGTGGTGCCGCTGGAAGGCTGCGTCATCGCCAGGTCAGGATGCCTGCAGGTCGGCGATGTCGGCGGCTCCCGCGGCAAGGAGCAGCTCAGCCAGTTCGATGCCCAGCAGGGTTGCTCCCACCTCCGTCAGACCGTCGGTGGCCCGCTTGTCCCGCACGGTGGCGGTGCCGTCCACGGCGCACACCACTGCTTCAAGGTGCAGCATGCTGCCCTTGCGGTAGGCGTAGGCCCCAACGGGCGCTGCGCAGCCCGCTTCGAGCCGGGCCAGCAGGGCGCGTTCGGCGGTGACGGCCAGGCGGGTGTCAGGATCATCCAGCGCGGCAAGGGCCTGGGCCAGGACTCCGCCCGGCCCCGGTTTCGCAGGAGCGTCCGCCGTTCGGCATTCGATGGCCAGAGATCCCTGACCCGCTGCGGGCAGCATCACGTCGGTTTCCAGGTATTCGGACACCACATCCAGCCGGCCGATCCTCTCCAGACCGGCAGCCGCAAGCACCACGGCATCCAGGTCGCAGGACTTTCCGGGCACCACCTGGTCGGTGGAGTTGCCGGGCAGCCCGGGAACCCGGCCCAGGCGGGTGTCCACGTTGCCGCGGATGTCCACGATGTCCAGGTCAGCGCGGGCGGCCCGCAACTGGGCTGCGCGCCGCGGCGAACCGGTGCCGATGCGGGCCCCGGCCGGCAGGTCTGCCAGCTTGAGTCCGTCGCGGGCGCACAGGACGTCGCGGACGTCCACGCGGCGCGGAGTGGCGGCAAGGCTGAGCCCTACCGCGGCCCCGGTAGGAAGGTCCTTGAGCGAGTGCACGGCAACGTCGCACTCGTCGCGCAGCAGTGCATCGCGCAGGGCAGCGACAAAGACGCCCGTGCCGCCCATCTGGGACAGCGACCCCGTCAGGACGTCACCGTCGGTGCGGACGTGCACCAGTTCCACCGGAAAACCGCCGACGGCGGCCAGCTGGTCCGCGGTCTGCTGGGTCTGGGTAAGCGCCAGTTTGCTGGCGCGTGTTCCGATCCGGACCGTCACAGCTGGGCCGTTTCCGCGGCACCGCCGGACGGGTACGGATCATGGCCGGTGCCCACAGTGGTGTCAGCCGCCGCGATGGTGGGCTTTTCGCCGCGAAAGTTGGCGCAGCATCCCGGCCGGCAGACGTCGTACCAGGGACCAAGATCCGTCAGGGCGGGGCGGTCGCTGATGTTGTTGGCCACCGTCCGCTCGCAGATGAGGTCCACCAGGCCGTTAACGAACTTACGGTGCGTACCGGGCGTGGGGACGCGGGTGGCGGCCAGGCCCAGGTTGGCGCAGGTTTCCATCGCTTCGGTATCCAGGTCCCAGACAACTTCCATGTGGTCGCTGACGAAGCCGAGCGGGACGATGACGATGCCCTTGACGCCCTGGCCGGCCAGTTCCCCGATGGCATCGTTGATGTCCGGTTCCAGCCACGGCACGTGCGGAGCGCCGGAGCGGGACTGGTACACCAGGGACCACGGTGCGGTCAGCCCGGATTCCTTCCCGACCCGCTCAATGACGGCGGCCGCGTTGGCGAGGTGCTGGGCCACGTAGGCGGAGCCTTCCTCGAACACGCGCGGCTCCCCCTCGGAGCGGCCCGCCGCCTCGGCGTCCCGGGTGGGGATGGAGTGGGTGGCGAACAGGATATGGATGGGCGCATCCGGGGTGCCCGCTTCGGCAAGCTTGGCGCGGACCGCGGCCAGGCCGGCGGCGGTTCCTTCGACGAACGGCTCCACGAAGCCCGGGTGGTCGAAGTACTGGCGGACCTTGTCCACTTCCAGTTTGCCGTCCAGGCCGGTTTCGGTCAGCGCCATGCCGATGTCCTCGCGGTACTGGCGGCAGCTGGAGTAGCAGGAGTAGGCACTGGTGGTGAGCATGAGCACCCGGCGGTGCCCGGCGTCGTACGCTTCCTGCAGGGTCTGCGGGATGTACGGTGCCCAGTTGCGGTTGCCCCACAGCACGGGCAGCTCGATGCCGCGGGCAGCCAGCTCGGCCTCCAGCGCTGCCTTCAGCTCGCGGTTCTGCTGGTTGATGGGGCTGATGCCGCCGTTGGCACGGTAGTGGTGCGAGACTTCCTCCAGCCGCTCGTCCGGGATTCCCCGGCCGCGGGTGACGTTGCGGAGGAACGGGATGACGTCATCCTGGCCTTCCGGTCCGCCGAAGGAGGCCAGCAGGACGGCGTCGTAGTTTTTGGGGGCCATGCGTCCGGCCTCGGTCACCGGGTTGATGGCGGTGGCTGCCTGCTGCTCGGGGCTCATGCGAGCACCTCGGCAACCTCGTCTGCGGAGATGCGGCGTCCGGTATAGAACGGCACTTCCTCCCGCACGTGGTTGCGCGCCTCGGTGGCGCGGAGGTGGCGCATCAGGTCCACGAGGTCCACCAGTTCCGGTGCTTCCAGGCCCAGGATCCACTCCCAGTCGCCCAGGGCGAAGGAGGAAACGGTGTTGGAAATGACCTGCGGGAAGTCCCGTCCCAGCAGTCCATGGTCGCGGAGCATCTTGCCGCGCTCGGCCTCCGGCAGGATGTACCACTCGTAGGACCGGACGAACGGGTACACGCACAGCCACTCGGCCGGTGCGACGCCGCGGGAGTAGGCGGGGGTGTGGTTCTTGGCGAATTCGGCTTCGCGGTGGACACCCATGGCAGACCAGACGATCTCCGTGCCGGCGAAGAGGGTGCTGCGGCGGATGTCGCGGATGGCCTGCTGCAGCGCCTCCGGCCTGGGTCCATGGAGCCACACCATGACGTCGGCGTCGGCGCGCATGGCCGAGACGTCGTAGCTGCCCCGGTGCGTGACACCGGCGGCGGCGAGACGCTCCAGCAGCGCTTCGAAGTCGGCGGCGGCATCCGCACTGCGGACCACTGACTCCGACCGCTTGAAGACCGTCCAGAGGGTAAAGAACTGCTCGGCTGATTCTTCGGTTTTAGTGACAGATTCGGCAGAAGTGTGGCTCATGGTTACAAGTTTGCCCCTTCCCTGCCCCCAAGGCGAAACCGAAGAGTTCTACAGCTCGTAGAAGTGATTAAAGTCACCTTCCGGAGCACGTCAGGCCAACGGACAGGCCGCCCTTAGGGGCGGCGCATGCGGAGGAATACCAGCCCTGCGGCGGCACCTACGCCAACCAGTCCGGCGCCCAGCCACACCATGGCATCGGGCACGCCGGGCAGCGGACCGGTGGAGGAAACTGCCTGTCCCGGTCCTTCCGGTGCTCCGGCGGCCTGCGGCGCCCGCGTGGGCTGGGACTGGCGCGCGTTGATGGACAGCGACGTTGGCAGGACGGGGCCCGGCGTGGAAACCGGGCCGGCGGCCGGCGCGTCGTCCCCCACACGGCCAGCCTCGCCGGTCCCGGTGGCGTCGGCCGCCGCGGCGCCGCCGGCGGACGCTCCACCGGACCCCGGCACCGTGGCCCGCGTCCCGGACAGCGGGACAGGACCTCCCCCGGCTGCTCCGGGCGCCGTTGCAGCGGACGTGGCAACGGCCTCCGGAGCGGAGCCGCCCGCCGCTGTCGAAGGACCGGTTCCAGGGGCAGCTGCCGGCCCGGACGCCGCGGGGGACCCGGACCTGCCGGGAGCCGGGGAAGCGGTGGCCGCGGCTGTGGTCTGTGGCCGGGGTGCCAGGGGCGTCCCGGAGTCCGTCGGAGCGGGCGAGGCAGTGGAGGTCGAGCCTGCGGACAGGGACGCGGCAATCGTCGGAAGCAGCGAAGCAGGCAACGGGAGCAGCGTCGAAGCGGTCCGGGGTGCCGGGGTTGCCGGGGCCGGGGCGCTCGGTTCGCCTGTGCCCTGCCCTCGATGCCAGGCTCCGCCTTGGGATGCCACGTCTTGCGGAGGCGGGACCGCGTCGTCCGCCAAGGACGCCTGGACGCCGGTGGAAAGAACCAGTACCGCTCCGACGGCCGCTGCTGCGGTGCCGCGCCGGAGTCCCCCATGGATACCGGTCCGGGACATTGAGAGCTCGGACCTGTGTTGAACCATAGTCATCGACCCTAACCAGAAGGCTTGGCCGATTGGAAACTGAACGGGACGCCGTACCGGGCGCGGCGCGGGTGCCGCGGGCCCGGCTCGGAGCGCTGACCAGCAGGAATGCTCAGGCGGCAGTGAGTTGGGCGATTTGCTCACGTGTGTCGGCCACCACAGCGGCCAGGCCGTTCCCGGCTACCCATCCGCCCACGACGGCCAGGCCGCCGGCAGCGCTGCAGGACCGCCGGATGTCCGCTGCCCGGGCACGGTGCCCGACGGCGGCGAACGGCAGGGCTCCGCGCCAGCGGACCACATCCCAGCCCCGTATGTCCTCCCCCGCGATGCGGACGCCCAACAGGGCGGAAGCGTCGCGCAAGGCGGCCGCGAACAGCTCATCATCCGATTGCGGGCCGGAGGCCTGCACGGACGCTCCGTCCACCCGGCCGTAGGAAAGGCGCACCACATGGCGCCCGGTCCCGGCAGCGGCAGCCAGCCAATCCCATTTTCCGGTGGCATGCGTGAGCGCCTTGGCATCGATCCCCGGCGTTTGCGGGGCCACCAGGATCCCCGTTCCACGCGGCCGCCCGTCAAGGTCCGGATTGTCCAGGACCAGTGTCACCAGCTTGACGTCCGGCCCGGAGGCAGGCTTTTTTCCAGAAATTGCAGGGACGGCATGTTCCAGCAGTTCGACGGCGGCCGGTCCCTCCACTGCCATGACCAGCAGTGCAGCACTGAAGGCCGCCCCGCCGGCGTCGACCCGCCAGCCGCCAGGAGCGCGGGAGACCGTCGTCGCGGCAGTGCCCGGCAAAAGGACCACACCACGGCGCAGAAGATCCGCCACCAAGGCATCCACCAGGGTGTGCATGCCGCCTTCGAGGCCGGCGACGGCGGACCCGGCTTTTGCGGGCTGGCCGGGCTGCTGCGGGTGCCCGGGTGTCCCCGCACGGCGCCGCTGCGCCGAGACCGCGGCAGCGAGGGAACCGTGTTGCCGCAATCCGGCACGGAGGCCGGGGGCCACCATGTCGACGTCGAGCAGGCCGGGATCGGCGGAGTGGACGCCGCCTACTACCGGGGAGACCAGGCGTTCCAGCACCCGCGACCCCATCCGGGCCCGGACCAGCGCGGCGACGCTGGTGACACCGGCCCCGGCGCCGACGGAGGCAGGCAGGAGGCGGTCCACGGAGGCGCGCAGCGAGCCGAGGACGCCCAGGGTGCGCCGCACCTCAGGGTCCCAAGGATTGGCGGGAATGCCCAGGACGCCGGTCCGGGGCAGCTCGCGGGGCCCATCCGGCAGCTGCACCCAGGCACCTCCGGGGCGCGGGGGAACGATCTTCCCGCCAAGGCCCAGTTCCGCGCAGAGCCGGGCGACGGCGTCGGACCTGGTGGCGAAGGACTCGGCGCCGCTGTCCAGGGTGAGCCCGGCCACCGTATGGCTGCCCACGCAGCCGCCCCACGCCGTCCCGGCTTCCAGGACGGTCACTTCATGTCCGGCTGCTGCGAGTTCCCGGGCGGAGAGCAGCCCGGAGATCCCGCCGCCCACCACCAGCGCCTTGCCGGGTGTTGCCGGGGAGCCGCGCACGGGTTACGCCGGAGAGATGGAGTGGATGAGCTCCACTACCCGAGTGAGGACGTCAGGGTCCGTCCCGGGCGGTACGCCGTGCCCCAGGTTCAGGACGTGGCCGGGTGCGGCGGAGCCGGCGGCGATGACCTCGCGGACGTGCGCTTCCAGGATGTCCCAGGGTGCTTCCAGCAGCGCAGGGTCGATGTTTCCCTGCAGGGGCACCGTCCCGCCGAGCCGGCGGTTTGCTTCATCCAGCGGGAGCCGGTAGTCAACGCCCACCACGTCCACTCCCACGTCCCGCATGGCCACGAGGAGTTCGGACGTGCCGGTGCCGAAGTGGATGAGCGGGGCACCCAGGTGGCGCACGTGGTCCAGGGCCCGGGCCGACGCCGGCGCAACGTACTTGGTGTAGTCGGCCAGTCCCAGCGAACCCGCCCAGGAGTCGAAAAGCTGGGCGGCGGAGGCCCCGGCCTCCAGCTGCGCCTGGAGGAACATGCCGGAGGCGTCGGCGGCCCAGTTGGCCAGCGCGGTCCACGTTTCCGCATCCGCGTGCATCATGGTCCGCGGGCCCAGGTGGTCGCGGGACGGCTTGCCTTCCACCATGTAGGCGGCCAGGGTGAACGGCGCCCCGGCGAAACCGATCAATGGTGTCTTGCCCAGTTCGGCCACCGTGAGGCGGACTGCTTCGCGGATGGGTTCCAGGGCTTCCCAGGTCAGCTGCGGCAGGGCGGCGACATCGGCGGCAGTGCGCACGGGCTTATCAAGGACCGGCCCCACCCCGGGAACAATGTCCACGCCCACGCCGGCAAGCTTCAAGGGGATGACAATGTCCGAAAAGAAGATCCCGGCGTCCACGTCATGCCGGCGGACGGGCTGGAGCGTGATCTCGGAGGCCAACTCCGGCCGGAGGCAGGAGTCCAGCATGGCGATTCCCTCGCGCACCCTAAGGTATTCGGGCAGCGAGCGGCCGGCCTGCCGCATGAACCACACGGGACGGCGGGACGGCTTGCCGCCGCGGTAGGCCGTGATCAGCGGAGAGTCTGCTGTTCGGCCGTCCATCAGGGGATGGTCTGCGGCGAGGGCGCCGGCAGCGGAGACGGCAGGGCTAGGAGTCATGCCTTTGATTGTGCCCAAAAAGAGCCGCAAAAGATAACGACAACCTGTCGCTGAAGCCCCGGAAAAGCGGGAGGTGGCGGGGATCACGCCCCACTGTGGCGACTATCCTTTCCGATGGTTGTTCTACCGGGTAACGAAAAAGCTATGATTGGTCTGCTGTGGTTCTTTTTTCATTGGTGGCTACACACGCCGACATCGATCTTGAAACCGTTGCTCAGTTGAGCAACGGTTCCTCCGGGATTGCCGCTTCCGCGCTCACTGAATCACCCGCCGTCGCCGGCGCGGTGGTCCTGGCCACGTGCAACCGTTATGAAATCTACGGCGAGGCCGCCAATCCGAACGATGTTGAAGCGGCCCGGGCCGCCCTCGTCTCGCGGATCAGCGAGGCCAGCGGACTGGCGGAGCCGCTCGTGTCCCGCTCCTTCAGCACCCGCACCGGGCCTGAGGTGACCCAGCACCTGTTTGCCGTCAGCGCGGGGCTGGACTCCGCCGTCGTCGGTGAGCGCGAGATCGCCGGGCAAGTTCGCCGCGCCCTCATTACCGCACAGCACGACGGTACTGCCAGTGCCGGACTCGTCCGGCTGTTCCAGGCCGCGTCCAAAACCGCCAAGGATGTGGGCGCGCAGACTGCCCTGGGTTCGCGGGGCCTGTCCATCGTTTCGGTGGCACTGGACCTGGCCACTGACCTTTCCGAAAACCCGGACTGGTCAACCAAGAAAGTTGTCCTGTTCGGAACCGGCGCGTACGCAGGCGCCACCATGGCCCTGCTGCGTGAGCGCGGCTGCACTGACATCTCTGTTTTCTCCTCCTCCGGCCGTGCCGAAGGGTTCGTTGCTTCCCGCGGAGGTGCCGCCCTGGACGTGGAGTCCCTGCGCCCGGCGGTGGCCGCTGCCGACGTCATGATCGGCTGCAGCGGTTCGGACACCCGGGTCGAGGCCGATGAACTGGCCCAGGTCCGCGCGGAGTCGCCGCAGCCCCTGATCGCCATCGACCTGGCGCTCACCCACGACTTCGATCCCGCCGTCGGCGAACTGGATGGCGTTGAACTGCTGACGCTGGAATCGGTGCGCCTGGCCGCCCCGCAGGAGCAGGCGGAATCCCTGACCCAGGCCAGCGGCATGGTCAAGGGCGCGGCAAAGGCCTTCGAGCAGGAGCGCGAAGCCCGCTCGGTGGACTCCGCCATCGTTGCCCTGCGGCGCCACACCATGAGTGTGCTGGACGCGGAGATGGAAAAGGTCCGTGCCCGGCACGGGTGCACCGCTGCCGCCGAAGAAGTCGAGTTCGCGCTGCGCCGCATGGTCAAGCAGTTGCTGCACGTCCCCACGGTCCGCGCCCGCGAACTCGCGGCGAACGGCCAGCAGGACGACTACGTGGCGGCCCTGGAGGCACTGTACGGCATCACCGTCGAGCAGCCCGCCGCCACCGCGCCGGCCGCCGAGTGCCCGGTGGACCACAAGGGCCGCGAAACCGCCTGAGTGCTTTCCCCGACGCCCCATCACCATTTGCCCCTAAATCGGAAACGCCCCATCACTTTCTTCAGGGAAGTGATGGGGCGTTTCTTAAAAAGCCGCTAAAGGTGATGGGGCGTCTGGGTCAGTAGACCGGCTTTTCGGGTTCCACCTCCCGCACCCAGGCCAGGATCCCGCCGTCGAGATGGCTGACCCGCTGATACCCGGCTGCCCGGGCGGCCGCCAGCACGCTGGCGGACCGTGTACCGGCCTTGCAGTGGAACACGATATCCCGGTCCTGCGGAAGTTCGTCCCAGGCCTCGCCGGCCAGGATACGTCCCTGCGGGATCAGTTTTGCCCCGTCGATCCGGACGATGTCGTACTCCCCCGATTCCCGGACGTCCACCAGTTCAAAGTCCTTGAGCCCGGCTTGGCGCGAGGCCAGCATGGTGGCCAGCTGGGTGGCCGTGACCGTGTGTTCGGTGTCCGACGGGGAGGCCGGGGCGATGCCGCAGAAGGCCTCGTAGTCGGTGAGTTCGGTGATGGGTTCGGCGGCCGGGTCCTTCGCTACCCGGATCTCGCGCCAGCTCCCGCCGAGGGCGTCAAAGAGGGCCACGCGGCCCAGCAAAGAGCGCCCGACGCCGGTAATCAGCTTCACGGCTTCGGTCACCATGAGCGATCCCACGGCGGCGCACAGCATGCCAAAGACCCCGCCCTCGCCACAGGACGGGACGGAACCGGCAGGCGGGGCCTCGGGGTACAGGTCCCGGTACGTGGGTCCATGCTTCTCCCAGAACACGCTGACCTGGCCGTCAAAGCGGAAGATGGAGCCCCACACATAGGGCTTGCCGAGGATGGCGGCGGCGTCGTTCACCAGGTAGCGGGTGGCGAAGTTGTCGGCACCGTCGAGAATGAGGTCGTAGCCGCTAAACAGTTCCAGGGCGTTGGACGAGTCCAGGCGCACGTTGTGCAGCCGGACGTCCACCAGCGGGTTCAGCCCGGCAATGGCGTCGCGCGCCGATTCGATCTTGGGACGGCCCACATCGCTGACGCCGTGGATCACCTGGCGCTGCAGGTTGCTCAGGTCCACGACGTCGTCGTCGATGATGCCGATGGTTCCCACCCCGGCCGCGGCGAGGTAGAGCAGCGCGGGTGCTCCCAATCCGCCGGCGCCGATCACCAGCACCTTGGCGTTCTTGAGCCGCCGCTGCCCGAGGGCGCCGATCTCGGGAATGATCAGGTGCCGGGAGTATCTTTCGACCTCGGCGGCCGTGAGGTCGGCGGCCGGTTCCACCAGCGGATCCAGGGAGGGTGACGCAACATTTGCGGTGAAAGACGAAGCCATACTTCAATGTATGCCCCGGGATACCGCCGGGTCATATTACCCCGCAGTAAAGTGAAGGGTAACTGCAATGGAAAGAAGGACAACTGTGGTCCCTGAAGCACGGGCAGACCGCCCGACCGCCGCCGAACCGCAAGCTCCCTCCCGCCCCGCAGGCCAGCGGTCCGCCCGGCTGCCCCGGGATGAGCGCCGCGCACAACTCCTTGCTGCGGCCCAGGAGGTGTTCGTAGCCAACGGTTACCACGGCGCTGCGATGGATGAGATCGCAGAAACCGCCCACGTGAGCAAACCGGTGCTGTACCAGCACTTTCCGTCGAAGCGCGAGCTCTACCTCGCGCTGCTGGAAAGCCACCTGGCCTCGCTCACCGAACTGATGCTGGGCGCCCTGAACTCCACCACAGACAACGATGAACGCGTCCAGGCAGTCATGCGCGCCTACTTCCACTTCATCGCCAATGACGACCAGGCCCACCGCCTGGTGTTCGAATCAGACCTGATCAACGACACCGATGTCAGCTCCAGGCTGGAAACCTTCAACCGGACCTTCGCCGACGCCATTGCCAGGGTCATTGCGGAGGACACCAAGCTCCCCCACCTGGAAGCCCAGCTGCTGGGCCGGGGCCTGGCGGGAATGGCGCAGGTCAGCGCCCGGTACTGGCTGGAAACGGACGGCAACCTGGACCTCGATGTGGCCAGCGACCTCATCTACCGTTTAGCTTGGCGCGGAATCTCTCGCTTCCCCAAAGAGTCCTAGACTACAAATAAGACAACACCTCGTAGAAACACGAGAACTTTCACAGGCTGGGAGGCCCCCTTGGAGATTAAGATCGGCGTTCAGAACGTTGGCCGCGAAATCGTGCTGGAATCAACCCAGGATGCGGAGACCGTGGCCAAGGTGGTTGGCGAAGCCATTAATGGGGGCAGCGAACTGCGCCTGAAGGATGACAAAGGACGCCTGATCATTGTTCCGGGCAACGCACTGGCTTACGTGGAAATCGGTGCCGAGGAGATCCGGCGCGTAGGTTTCGGGCAGTTCTAGTCCGGGCCTGCTGCAGGCCCTTCGTTCTTCAAGGAGATCCATGCTTTCGCTGACCATCGTGGTGCTGGCAACCGTCGCTGCGGGCTTCGTTGTCTGGGCCAATGACAAGCGGCACTCCAAATACGGCGCGGCCCTGCCTGCCGGTGTTGCCGTGGGTGTTGCGGCGCTGGCCTGGATCATCCTGATGACCGCGGGCTTCGGCTACCTTCCGGGAACCACGTGGCTTCCCTGGGTGCTGCCGATGGTTCTGGGCGTCGCCGCTGCCATCGCCGCTGTGGTCTACCTGGGCCGCACGCGCGCCCGCCGCGATACGGAACGCCTCACCGTCATCCTGCGGCGCTGACCGCCCGCAAGTTAGGACATGCGCGTGTGGCCACCACCCTGCAGGGTGGTGGCCACACGCGTATGTTCCGGGTTTCAGAGGAACTCCGCCCTGCCTTCCATCGCCGACGAGGCCAAGGCATGCTCCCGTCGCGGGATGCGCCCGGCTGCCCGGGCCATCCTGCCGGCGAGCACTGCATGCTTGAACGCCTCGCCCATGAGTGCAGGGTTCTGCGCCCGCGTCACCGCCGTGGCCAGCAGCACGGCGTCGCAGCCCAGCTCCATGGCCAGCGCCGCGTCCGATGCCGTGCCAATGCCGGCGTCCAGCACCACCGGCACCGAGGCACGGGACACGATGAGCTCGATATTGTGCGGGTTCAGGATTCCCAGGCCTGTCCCAATCGGGGCTCCGAGCGGCATGACGGCGGTGGCGCCAAGGTTCTCCAGCCGCAACGCCAGTACGGGGTCATCGTTGGTGTAGGCGAAGACCTTGAACCCCCGGTTAACCAGCTGCTCCGTGGCTTCCACCAGTTCGACAGCATCGGGCAGCAGGGTCTGCTCATCGGCAATGACTTCCAGCTTCACCCAGTCGGTCTCCAGGGCCTCCCGCGCAAGCTCCGCCGTAAGGACGGCATCCCTGGCCGTGAAGCAGCCTGCGGTGTTGGGCAGCACCCGGATCCCGTGGTCCACTAACAGCTGGAACAACGAGCCGGTCTCCGCAGTGGAGTACCGGCGCATGGCCACGGTGGTCAGGGCGGTGCCGGATGCCAGGAGTGCAGCGCCCAGGCCGTCCAGGCTGGGTGCCCCGCCGGTGCCCATGATCAGCCGGGATCCAAGGGCGACGCCGTCAATCACCAGGCCGTCGGCGGCCCCGGGATTCCCGGCCGGGTTGATGGTGCCTGTTTCGGTCATGGTGTCAGCCTCCCTGTACTGCTGTGACAAGTTCAATGTCGTCGCCCTCGGCGAGCGCCGTGGCGAACCATTGGCTCCGCGGCACCACCTGGGCATTATGGGCGACGGCGACCCCCAGCTTCCCGCCGTCGGTCGCCTGGCCGTTCGGTGCCAGCGGGCGTCCGGTGACCTGGCTGACGAGCGTGGTGATGGAGGTGCCGTCCGCCACCGTGTGGGTGTTTCCGTTCAGGGTGATGTTCACACTGTCTCCTTGGTGTGGTGGTTTGTGCGGGCGGCGGCCGGACGCGAGAACCGCTCCGGACTGAAGGGCGCCCAGCGCGGGTCGGCATGCCCGTCCAGCAACCCGGCGCAGATGGCTGCGGCAGCGGGAGTGAGCAGCACCCCGTGCCGGAAGAACCCGGTGGCGATGATGAGTCCGGGGACGTGCCCGGCCTTGTCGCCTGCAGATCCGGGGGCCGCCGGCACGCGGCCCAGCAGCGGCGCGTTGTCGGGGGTTCCGGGCCGGGCCCTTGCGGTGCACTCCAGCAGCTCCAGTTCGGCGACGGCGGGCACCAGCGCCTGGGCATCGCGCAGCAGCTGATAGACGCCCCCGGCGCTGACGGCATCGGACAGCGCGTCCTCGCGCTGGGTGGCTCCGATGACCACGGTCCCGTCCTGCCGGGGAACGATGTAGACGGGGACACCGTGCACCAGCCCGCGCACCGTGGACGTCACAAGGGGCTGGAGGTGCTGCGGAACGGCGAGGCGGAGGATGTCTCCGTGTACGGGGCGCAGGGGCAGGTCGAGGCCGTCGGGCAGGCCGCCCAGGTCCCCTGCCTGCAGCCCGTTGGCCACGATCGTTTCCGTTGCCAGGACGGTGCCGCCGCCAGCCAGGCTGGCGCCGACGACCCTTCCGCCCTCCCACAGCAGGCCGCCGGCCCGGTCCGGCACGGCGTACCCTTCCACCGCCCCTGCAACAGCCAGGCCAGGCTTCCCGCGGACGGCACCGGCGAGGGCCTGCCGCAGGGCAGCCAGCAGGCGGCGGGGATCGACCTGGTGGTCCGCAGGCGTGTCAAGGGCGCAGGCTATCGCGGGGCTGAGGAGTGGCTCGCGTTTGCGGGCGTCCCGCACGGTGAGTGGTTCCACGGCAAGTCCGTTGGCCTGCTGTACGGCGCGGAGGTCCATCAGCGCGCGGCGGTCCGCGGCGTCGGCACCCACGGCGAGTGTCGGCGTCGTCAGGTATCCGGAACCGGAGGTGGCTCCTGCGATGCCTGCGGCGAAACCGGGCCAGCGGGAGGAAGCGTCAAGCATCAGTTCCAGGAGGTCCTCCTCCTGGTAGTGCAGTTCGCTGACGGGGGCCAGCATTCCTGCGGCGGCCCAGCTGGCACCGCTTCCGGGCGCGTCATCGATCAGGGCCACGGAGCGGCCGGAGCGCTGCGCCTCCCAGGCGATGCCATGGCCCACCACTCCGCCGCCGATGACGGCGACGTCCGCGCGGACCGTGGAACGGGGGGCACTGGACGGCCCGGCACGATGGTCAACGGGGGTGCTCATAAGGTTCCTTCCCTACGCCGGCATTATCCGGATCAGGTCAAGCGGTCGGCTCTGACGCCCTCTCAGCCCGGCGCTTTGTGACAGCTGCCGCGGGCTCCCGCAGTACCAGGCCAGTTTAGAGGAACTAGGCTTGCAGGCATGAATGTGTCCGCTTCCTCCCTGCCCGCAGGCCCCCACGCTCCAGCAGCCCCGGCCGGCATAGCCGAAGTTGCCAACGCCGGCCACAACGACGCCCTGAAGGCGGCCCGCCTGTACCTGTGCACCGATGCACGCACTGCGCACGGCGACTTCGCGGAGTTTGTGGACGCCGCGTTTGCCGGCGGCGTGGACATCATCCAGCTGCGGGACAAGACCATCGAGGCCGCCGAGGAACTGGACCTCCTGGCGGCGTTGAAGGAGACCGCGGTACGCCATGGCCGGCTGTGGGCCGTCAATGACCGCGCCGATATTGCCGTGCTGTCCGGGGCGCCGGTGTTCCACATCGGCCAAAAGGACCTTCCGCTGGCTGCGGCGCGCACGCTGGTCAACGGCAACGCCGCCATCGGCCTCTCCAGCCACACCACGGGCCAGGTCGACGCCGCCCTCGCTGCGACCGGCGGCCCGTCCGGGCTGGACTACTTCTGCGTTGGGCCGGTATGGGCCACACCCACCAAACCCGGCAGGGCCGCCGTCGGGCCTGAACTGGTGAAGTACGCCGCCGATGCCTCCGGGCAGGCCGGGGATCCGGTGCCGTGGTTTGCCATCGGCGGCATCGACCACGGGAACGTCCGCGAGGTGGTGGCGGCCGGTGCACGCCGGATCGTGGTGGTCCGCGCCATCACCGAGGCCGCCGACCCCGCGGCAGCCGCTGCCTCGCTCCTCGGCGCGCTGGACGGCTGAGACTGCTTAATCCCGGGACTTGGCGCTACGCTGAATTTTGTGTCGCATCATCGGTTGGCCCCTAACGTCCGTGACCACAGGAACGCCTTGGAAGAGGCGCTGGGCCTGCTGCGGACCGAACTTGAGCTGCCCGGGCCGTACCCTGCCGACGCGGTGGAAGACGCCCGGGCCGCCGTCGCGGCGTTGAAGCTGCCGTCCTACGACCTGACCGCCGTCGAGTTCGTGACTATCGATCCGGCGTCCTCCACGGACCTGGACCAGGCAGTCTTCATCGAACCGGACGGCACCGGCTACCGCGTCATGTATGCCATCGCCGACGTCCCCGCATTCGTTGCACCGGGCGGGCCGCTGGACGCCGAGACCCGGCGCCGCGGACAGACGTTCTACGCTCCGGACGGCCGGATCCCGCTGCATCCGGAGGTGATCAGCGAGGGGGCCGGCAGCCTGCTGCCCGGCCAGGAGTGCTCGGCTTTCGTCTGGGACTTCACGCTCGACGGCGAAGCGTCCGTGATTACCGTCGGCGTCCGGCGGGCGCGGGTCCGCAGCCGCGACAAGCTCAGCTACAAAAGTGCCCAGGCCGCCCTCGACGCCGGGACCGCCCCACCCGTCCTCCGGCTGCTCCGCGAGGTGGGGCTGAAACGCGTGGCGCTGGAACGGGCACGGGAGGGCGCCAGCCTGAACATGCCCGAGCAGGAAATCGTCCAGCTGCCGGACGGCGGCTACCGGATTGACGCCGTCCCGCAGCTTCCCGTCGAGGACTGGAACGCGCAGATTTCGTTGATGACCGGAATGGCAGCCGCGCAGCTCATGCTTGAGGGCAAGGTGGGCATCCTGCGCACCATGCCCGCACCTGACGAACGGTCGCTGCGGCACTTCCGGCTGCAGACAGAGGTGCTGGGCAGGCCGTGGGACGGGCAGGTCAGCTACGGCGAATACCTGCGGTCGCTCGATCCCACCGACCCGCGCCAGCTGGCCATCATGCATTCGGCCGGGATGCTGTTCCGCGGCGCGTCCTACACCGCCTTTGACGGCACGGTCCCCGAAGACGGTATCCAGTCCGCCATCGGCGCCGCCTACGCCCACACCACGGCGCCGCTGCGCCGCTTGGTGGACCGGTTCGTGCTGGTCATCTGCGAGGCCCTGAGCAACGGCGGCGATGTTCCCGGCTGGGCGCGCGAAGCCCTGCCCCTGCTTCCGGGCATCATGGCAGGATCGGACCAGCTGGCGTCAAGGATGGAGCGCCTGGCCCTGGATACCGTGGAAGCGGCACTGCTGCTGAACCACATCGGGCAGGAATTCGATGCGATCGTCATCTCCGGATCCAAGCCGCAGAACGGGAACGGCAACGGGAATGGCAAGAATGGAAATGGGAACGGCAGTTCGGGGATTATCCAGATTGCCGAACCGGCGGTGACCGCTCGGTGCGCCGGGGAGCTGGAGTCCGGCACCAAGGTCCGGGTACGGCTGGTTTCCTCCGATATCACCACCCGGCAGATCCACTTCGAGCTCGTTTCCTGAACGGCAGGCGGCCCCCAGGCGGTCCGAAACCGTGTTTTTGTGCCCTTACGGCTAGACTGGAGGGGTAGAATTGGATGCCCGGTCGTTGATTTCCTTGATTTGAAACCAACAAGCCCGCCCCTACGCGATCTTGAGAAGTACCCGTTGGTCACCAGTGCCAGCATTAGATAGCCCGCGATCGGCTTCCACTGGAATCGCTTGCGCGCCTGAGCGTGCTCCGGAACGGCCAGCCCTGGCCGGCCCGTTGAGCAGGCAGCGCCATTGCCTAAATGAATAAGGAAACTCCCCTGTGAGTGAATTGCATACCCACCAGCTTCTGAGCGATGAGTCCGGCACGGAAACCATCGAGCCGGAAGAAACCATCGTCTCGGACGAAAAGCCGCACGAGATCGCGGAGAAGTCCTTCGCCGACTACAACGTCCGCGCCGACATCGTCGAATCGCTGGCTGACGCCGGCATCACCCACCCGTTCCCCATCCAGGCCATGACCCTGCCGGTGGCCCTGGCCGGACATGACATCATCGGACAGGCCAAGACCGGCACCGGCAAGACCCTCGGGTTCGGCATTCCCGCCCTGCAGCGCGTCATGGGCCAGGACGATCCCGGATACGCCACGCTGGCCGTCCCCGGAGCCCCGCAGGCGCTGGTGATCGTTCCGACCCGCGAGCTTGCCGTGCAGGTGGCCAGCGACCTTCAGACGGCCTCCCGCAAACGCAATGCAAGAATCACCACTATTTATGGTGGCCGCGCGTACGAGCCCCAGGTCGACGCCCTCAAGCAGGGTGTCGAGGTAGTGGTGGGCACCCCCGGACGACTAATCGACCTCTACAAGCAGAAGCACCTGAGCCTGAAGAACGTGAAGCTCGTGGTCCTCGACGAAGCCGACGAAATGCTGGACCTCGGCTTCCTGCCGGACGTTGAGACCCTCATCGCCGGCACGCCCGCAGTCCGCCAGACGCTCCTGTTCTCGGCCACCATGCCCGGCCCGGTCATCGCCATGGCGCGCCGCTACATGACCCAGCCCACCCACATCCGGGCAGCCGATCCGGAGGATGAGGGCCTGACCAAGCGGGACATCCGCCAGCTCATTTACCGGGCACACAGCATGGACAAGGCCGAAGTGGTGGCACGCATCCTGCAGGCCCGTGGCCGCGGACGGACCATCATCTTCACCAAGACCAAGCGCACCGCTGCCAAGGTTGCCGAGGAACTGGTGGACCGCGGGTTCGCTGCCGCCGCCATCCACGGCGACCTGGGCCAGGGCGCCCGCGAGCAGGCGCTGCGCGCGTTCCGCAACAACAAGGTCGATGTCCTGGTGGCCACGGACGTGGCTGCCCGCGGCATCGACGTCGATGACGTCACCCACGTGATCAACTACCAGTGCGTGGAAGACGAGAAGATCTACCTGCACCGTGTGGGCCGCACCGGCCGCGCCGGCAACAAGGGCACGGCCGTGACCTTTGTTGACTGGGACGACGTTCCCCGCTGGGCCCTGATCAACAAGGCCCTGGGCCTGAATGTGCCCGAACCCGTGGAAACCTATTCGTCCTCGCCGCACCTGTTCACCGATCTTGACATCCCCGAGGGCACCAAGGGCCGCCTGCCCCGCGACAAGCGCACCCTGGCCGGGGTTGACGCCGAAGTACTCGAAGACCTCGGCGAAACCGGCAAGAAGAACAGCCGCAGCAGCCGCGAAGCCGGCCGGTCACGCGACCGGGACGGACGGGCCCGTGGAAAGGCCGACGCCGGCAAGGGCGGCAGCCGCGAAGGCGGCCGCAGCAGTGACTCCGCTGGACGCTCAGGCGAGCGCCGTCGTCGTACCTCAACTCCGGAGACCACGCCTGCCGGCGAGGCCGCCGCACCCGCACCCGCACCCGCAGCCGACGGCGAAAAGCCGAACCGCGCCCGCCGCACCCGCACGCGCACCCGCCGCCGCAACGGCGAAGTGGTGGCCGGCGCGGACAACAGCAGCCGCCCCGGCGCCTCCGAGGCCTAACCGCCCTGATGAGTGACACTGTTTGGGCGCCGGACGGCGGCAGCCTGGTGGTGCACGCGGACAACGCGGCGTACCTGCCCACGCTGCCGGACGGCGCCTTCACGCTGATCTACGTGGATCCGCCCTTCAACACGGGCCGGCCGCAGCAGCGCCAGGAAACCCGGATGGTGCTCAACGCCGGGGGCGAGGGCGACCGCGTCGGTTTCAAGGGCCGCTCCTACGACACGATCAAGGGCGCCCTGCACCGCTACGATGACGCGTTCAGCGACTACTGGTCCTTCCTGGAACCCCGGCTGGTGGAGGCGTGGCGGCTACTGGCCGACGACGGCACCCTGTACCTGCACCTGGACTACCGCGAGGTGCACTATGCCAAGGTGATGCTGGACGCCATCTTCGGCAGGGAGTGCTTCCTGAACGAGATCATCTGGGCGTATGACTACGGCGCCCGGGCCAAGAACCGGTGGCCCACCAAGCATGACAACATCCTGGTGTACGTCAAGAACCCCGCGAAGTACCACTTCGACAGCGCCGAGGTGGACCGCGAACCATACATGGCGCCCGGCCTGGTAACCCCCGCCAAACGCGAACTGGGAAAGCTGCCCACCGACGTCTGGTGGCACACCATCGTCTCGCCCACCGGCAAGGAAAAGACCGGCTACCCGACGCAGAAACCCGAGGGCCTGGTCCGCCGCGTCGTCGCCGCGTCGTCGCGTCCCGGGGACTGGTGCCTGGACTTTTTCGCCGGCTCCGGCACCCTGGGGGCGGTTGCGGCCAAGCTCGGCCGGAAGTTCGTGTGCGTCGACCAGAACCAGCCGGCCATCGACATCATGGCCAAGCGGCTTGGTGCGCACGCCACGCTGACCTCGTTCCTGCCCGCCGGTTAGCGCGGACTGCGCCCTAAGGCCGGACGACGGCGGTTCCCGTGCCCTGTTCCTCGATCCGCGCCAGCATGTCCGGGGCCGTGAGGTTTTCGCCGAGCAGGTTGGGCTTGCCGGTGCCGTGGTAGTCAGAGGAACCGGTGATCAACAGGCCATGCCTGGCGGCGAGCCTGCGCAGGAAGTCCCGGCCCTCTTCCGGATTGTCCCGGTGGTCGATCTCCAGGCCGGCCAGGCCGGCGTCGATCATCTCCCGGTAGGTCCGCTCCCCTACGATCCGCCCCCGGGCGGAGGCCACGGGATGGGCAAACACCGGCACGCCGCCGGCGGCACGGACAAGGTCGACGGCGGTGGCCGGGTCCGGGGCGTAGTGCGGGATGAAGTAGCGGGACCGGGAGGTGAGGATCGAGGCGAACGCCTCGGAACGGTCCTCCACCACACCCGCGGCAACGAGGGCGTCGGCGATGTGCGGGCGGCCAAGGGTGGCGCCGGGCGCAACATGGTGGATTACGTCGTCCCAGGTGAGCGGGTAGTCCTCGGCGAGGATGGTGACCATCCTCTCGGCGCGGGTCAGGCGGGAGTCCTTGGCCTTGGTGATTTCCTCGAGGAGCCCGGGATGGGTGGGGTCGTGCAGGTAGCTCAGGAGGTGGACGCTGATGCCTTCCTCCGTCCGGCAGGAGACTTCCATGCCCGGTACCAGGGCCACCCCGCAGGTGGCTGCGGCCGCGGCGGCTTCCGCCCAGCCTGCCGTTGAATCGTGGTCCGTCAGGGCCACCACGTCCAGTCCCGCGCGGGCAGCAGAGGCCATGACATCGGCCGGGGTCTCGGTGCCGTCGGAGACGTTGGAGTGGGCATGCAGGTCAATCCTCACTTATCCAGCGTAGTGGACCGGGGACGGGAGACCGGGGAGGCCCGTTCGCATAGCCGGGACGCTGGTGAGACGATGGTGCCGTGAACGATGCCGAAAACACCCAAAACTCTGCTTCCCAGCCGCTGGAGGACCGCGTCAACAACCGCTCCCAGCGGCCCAGTTCCAACGCCTTCAAGGCCTTCATGGCCAGCAACTGGGCACCCTCCACCCAGGAGCTCCCCCAGCGCGATGCCGTCGCCCCTTACGCCGCAAACCGGCGCAAGGCCATCTCGGCCCAGTTCAAGGGCGAACGGCTGGTCATCCCCGCGGGGCCGCTCAAGGTCCGCTCCAACGACTGCGACTACCGCTTCCGCCCGCACTCCGGCTTCGCGCACCTGACGGGCCTCGGCCTGGACCACGAACCGGACGCAGTCCTGATCCTGGAACCGGTGGAAGAAGGAACGGGCGACGACGGCGCTAACCACCGCGCGACGCTGTACTTCCGGCCGCTGGCCGGCCGGGACACCGAACAGTTCTACGCGGACTCGCGCTCCGGTGAGTTCTGGATCGGGGCCCGCCCCACCCTCGAAGAATTCGAGGCCCGGCTTGGACTGGCCACCGCCCACATCGACCAGTTGGAAACGGCAATCACCAAGGACGTTGGCGCCCCGGAGATCGGCGGAATCTCCATCCGCCTGGTCCGCAAGGTTGACGAAAACATCGACGCACTGGTGGACACGGCCCGGTACAACACGGCCAAGGATCCCGAGAACCTGGACCTTGAAGTGCTCGATGCCCTGGACGAGAAGCTCAGCGAAGCCCTCTCCGAACTGCGCCTGCTCAAGGATGAGTGGGAAATCGAGCAGATGAAGATCGCCGTGTCCGCCACGGTCGAGGGATTCGAAGAGGTGGTCAAGGCCCTGCCCCGGGCCCTCACGCATGCCCGCGGCGAACGCGTGGTGGAGGGTGCCTTCTTCGCCCGTGCCCGTGAGGTGGGCAACGAACTGGGCTATGACACCATCGCCGCATCCGGCAACAACGCCACCGTGCTGCACTGGACCCGCAACACTGGGCGCATCCACGCCGGCGAACTGCTGCTCCTGGACGCCGGCGTCGAGGCGGACTCGCTCTACACGGCGGACATCACACGGACGCTTCCGGCCAGCGGGACCTTCAGCGGGATCCAGCGCAAGGTCTACCAGACGGTCCTTGACGCCGCCGACGCCGGATTCGCAGCCGCGCAGCCCGGGACCAAGTTCCGCGACATCCACACAGCGGCCACCACGGTCCTGGCAGAACGCCTCGCCGAATGGGGCATCCTGCCTGTCAGCGTGGAGGAGGCGATCAGCCCCGAGGGCCAGCAGCACCGCCGCTGGATGCCGCACGGCACCAGCCACCACCTGGGCCTCGACGTCCACGACTGCGCCCAGGCCAAGCGGGAACTCTACCTCGACGGCGTCCTCACCGAGGGCATGGTGTTCACCATCGAACCGGGCCTGTACTTCAAGAAGGAGGACCTGGCCATCCCGGAGGAATACCGCGGCATCGGTGTCAGGATCGAGGACGACATCCTCATGGCCGCCGACGGCCCCGTCAACCTCAGTGCCGCCCTTCCACGCAATGCGGAGGATGTGGAGGACTGGATGGCCGGGATCTACCGGACCGAAGAAGCCTAGGCAACACCCAGGCACGAAAGAGCGGGGCCGCCGGATTCAGTCCAGCGGCCCCGCTCTTTGTGTGCGTACCGGTTTCTCCCGTGCGGCGCGTGGACCCGTGGTCCCGGACGCACCGGACCGCGGTTACTGGCGGTCTTCGCCCCGGTGCTGGCCGCCCTGGGCACCATAGCCGGTATCAGTCGGATGGCCGCTACCGTCCTGCGCGTGGTCTCCTGCCGGGTGTTCAGCAGGGCGTTCCGCGGCGTCTTCCATCCCCGGCTGCCCCCCGGCCGGCCCCTGGGGAACGCGGACGCCGTACTGCGGGCGGCCGTCGGGCAGGTCCGGGTAGCGGACCGCGGAACGGACCGGCTGCTGGGCGGCGTGCTGCTGGCCGCCGTCGTAGTGCTGCGGGGGCTGCTGGCCGCTCTGCTGCTGGCTGCCGTCCTCCGGGTACCCGTGGCCTTCCTGCGCCGGTCCGCCCTGGGCTGACGGGCCGGAGGACCTCTGGCCGTAGGGATCGTTCCAGCCGGTGGGACGGGCCGGGCCCTGTCCCTGCTGCTGGTGGTGCTGCTGCTGGTATGGCTGGTTGTGGTAGTCGTGCTGCGTGTACGGGCCGTGGCCGGATGCTGCGTCGGAACGGGACATGGGCAGCTGCTGCAGGAGGCGCCGGGCCTCGTGGGCTGCCTCGGGGGCCACGATCACGTCATAGCTGGTGGCCACCACCTGGCTGGTGGAGGTGAAGTCCCGCTTGCCGCGCTGCATGGCGTAGGTGACGATGCCGAAGAGCATGAAGAACGCCGCGCCCATCAGCACCGAGGTCATGATGGAGAAGTACCCAGGCGACGGGGCGAAGAAGGAGAGCATGACGCCCACGAACAAGCCGAACCACATGCCGCTCAGGGCCCCGGAGAGCGCCACCCGCGGGTAGCTCAGGCGCCCCGTGACACGTTCCACCATCTTCAGTTCGTTGCCCACGATGGACACCATCTGGACCGGGAACTGCTGGTCCGCCAGGTAATCGACCGCCTTCTGGGCGTCGAGGTAGGACGTGTAGGAGCCAACGGTGTCGCCGGTGGGAACAGCCCGGGCATCATCGGGTCCGCTCGCGGCGCCGGGCTTGGGACCACCAAAAATGTTCGACATAAACCCATTCTTGCCCATGAAGGTGGGTGCCGCCTGTAAATTCAGCTAAAAGAGAGCAGACTCGGTAGCCTGTAGTGGTGAGCACAACACCTACCCGCGTCTTCGTGGCACGCCTTCTTGGCCTCGACGTCTTCGACCCGCTGGGCGACCGGCTGGGCCGGCTGCGCGATGTTGTTGTGCTGTCGCGGGGGACCCAGGGAGCCCCGCACGTGGTGGGCATCGTGGTGGAAGTGCCGGGAAAGAAGCGGGTCTTCGTGCCCATGACCCGCATTACCTCGATCGACCAGACCCAGGTTATCTGCACCGGCCTGGTGAACCTGCGCCGCTTTGAGCAGCGCGGGGCGGAAACCCTGGTGGTGGCCGAAATGTTCGACCGGCGGGTCACCCTCCGTGACGGCAGCGGCGACGCCACCATCGAGGACATCGCCATCGACCAGCACCGGTCCCGCGACTGGTTCGTCAGCAAGCTCTTTGTCCGGCGCGGACACTCCCTGTCGCCCTTGAGCCGGCTGCGCCGCAACGAAACGCTGATCATCGACTGGGCGGACGCCCAGCAGGGACCGCGCACCGAGCCACAGGCAGCCACCCAGTTCGTGGCCAACCACGAGGACCTCAAACCCGCCGACTTCGCCGAAGCCCTGCAGGAGATGAGCGACAAGCGCCGGTTCGAGGTGGCCAGCGAACTGCAGGACGAACGGCTGGCAGACGTCCTCCAGGAACTCCCGGAGGACGACCAGGTGGAGATCCTCTCCGCCCTGGATGTCCAGCGCGCCGCTGACGTCCTTGAGGAGATGGATCCCGACGACGCCGCCGACCTTCTCGGCGAACTCCCCTCCGCCCAGGCCGAGGAACTGCTCCAGCTCATGGAGCCCGAGGGCGCCGAGGACGTCCGCCGCCTCCTTGAGTACGACGAGGACACTGCCGGCGGCCTGATGACGCCGGTACCGGTCATCCTGCCCCCGGAAGCCACGGTTGCCGAGGCCCTCGCCCACGTCCGCCGGGAGGAGCTTTCCCCGGCCCTGGCGTCGTCGATCTTCATTGCCCGGCCGCCACTCGAAACGCCGACAGGCCGGTTCCTGGGCGTGGTGCACATCCAGCAACTGCTGCGCTTCCCGCCGTTCGAGGCACTGGGAAACCTGGTGGACAAGAATCTCGAACCGCTGTCGGACCAAGCCCACATCAGCGAAGTGGCCCGGACCTTGGCTACCTATAACCTGAACTCCCTCCCCGTGGTCAATGACGCCGGCCGGCTTGTGGGGGCGGTGACTGTTGATGACGTATTGGATCACTTGTTGCCGGACGACTGGCGCGCCCACGACGGCGAAGCCCCGATAAGAAAGCTCGGTGGCCGTATTGGCTGATAACAGCGCTCCGAAGAACCCCAACCAGCGGAACCTGGCCACTGCGGAATCAAAAGGCAGTCTCGATACGCCCCTAAGCGCGCGCCAGCGGATCCTGCCCAAGTTCAAGCCCGATCCAGACGCGTTCGGCCATGCCACCGAGGGCTTTGCCCGGTTCATGGGCACGCCGCAGTTCCTGGTCTACATGACCGTCTTCTGCATCTTCTGGTTGGGCTGGAACACCTGGGCGCCGGTGGAGTGGCAGTTCGATTCGCGGGACCTGGGTTTCACCCTGCTGACCCTGATGCTCTCGCTGCAGGCATCCTACGCCGCTCCCCTGCTGCTGCTTGCGCAGAACCGGCAGGATGACCGCGACCGCGTCTCGCTGCAGCAGGACCGCCAGCGGGCAGAGCGGAACCTGTCCGATACCGAGTACCTGACCCGGGAGCTGGCCTCCCTGCGGATCGCGCTGCGCGAGGTGGCCACCCGCGACTACGTCAGGGCCGAGCTGCGCTCACTCCTGGAGGACCTCCTTGAAGCACAAGAGGAACTGCGGACCCACGATGACACGGGCCCCGGTTCGCACGAATCCCCCCGTGACAAGGTGAAGGACAAACTCCGCGAACAGCGGGACCGGCAGCGCAACCCCCGCACCCAGCAGATCCCGCGGATCAAGCCCGGCCACTCCACACAGGACCGTTCATGAGCGAACCCATTCCCCGCACGGCGTTGGCTGGGGCAGTCAACGCCGCCCTTGCCACAGTGATCGACCCCGAACTCCGGCGCCCCATCACCGAACTGGGCATGGTGGATTCCGTCCAGGTGGCCGACGACGGCAAGGTCACCGTGGCAGTCCTGCTCACCATTGCGGGGTGCCCGCTGCGGGACACCATTACTGCCGATTCCCAGAAGGCCCTGTCGGCGGTGCCCGGCGTGACCGCCGTCGACGTCCAGCTCAAGGTGATGGACCAGGCCCAGCGTGACGCCCTCAAGGAAAAACTGCGTGGCCCGGGCGGCCAGCGCAGGATTCCCTTCAACGAGCCTGATTCCTTGACCAAGGTCTACGCGGTGGCCAGCGGCAAGGGCGGCGTGGGCAAGTCCTCGGTGACGGTCAACCTGGCCACCGCCCTGGCCGCCCGGGGCCTCCGGGTGGGAATCGTGGACGCTGACGTCTACGGTTTCTCCGTTCCAGCCCTTCTGGGAATCACGCAAAAACCCACCCAGGTGGACGACATGATCCTTCCCCCCGTTGCGTACGGGGTAAAGGTCATCTCCATCGGCATGTTCGTCACCGGCAACCAGCCGGTGGCATGGCGCGGACCCATGCTGCACCGCGCCTTGGAGCAGTTCCTCACGGACGTCTACTTCGGGGACCTGGACGCCCTCTTCCTGGACCTCCCGCCGGGTACCGGTGACATCGCCATCTCCGTGGCCCAACTGCTGCCCAAGGCCGAAATCCTGGTGGTCACCACGCCCCAGGCAGCCGCAGCCGACGTCGCCGAACGGGCCGGCGCCATCGCCACCCAGACGGGGCAGAAAATTGCCGGTGTCATCGAGAACATGTCCTACCTGGAGATGCCCGACGGCGGCCGGATGGAGCTCTTCGGAAGCGGCGGCGGGACGGTACTCACGGAACGGCTCAGCGCCACCGTGGGGGCGGACGTTCCGCTGCTGGGACAGATTCCCCTGGACATTCAATTGCGCGAGGGCGGGGATGCAGGGGTTCCGGTTGTCCTTGGCAGGCCCGGGACCGCGGCGGCTTCCGCCCTGGCCGGGATCGCCGGCCGGCTTGCCACAGCACCGCGAGGCCTTGCCGGGATGAAGCTGGGGCTGCAGCCCCGCTGACCTGCCTAGGTGGCTTCGGTATCGAACGGCGCGGCCTCGCCGGGGGCGAGCCTCTGCACTACCCTTTCCGGGCGCTTTGGTGAGGCATCAGCCGCGGCTGCGGCGCCGGCGACGGCAGCCACGGCGGCGGGAGCGCCCGCGCTGACCGGTTTGGTGTCGTCGTCGAGCAGTGCTTCCTTGATGATGCGGCGGGGATCGTACTGGCGGGGATCGTATTTCTTCCAGTCGACATCGTCGATGTCGATGCCCACTTCTTCCTTGATTTGTTCCCGGGCGCCGTTGGCCATCCGGCGGACTTCCTTGACCAGGTTGGCCAGCTTCTGCGTATATTCCGGCAGCCGCTTGGGGCCGATCACCAGCACACCGATGATCAGCAGAAGAATGAACTCCGGGCCGTTGATTCCAAACACTTTAGGAAGATTACCCTCTCCGGGCTGCGAGTGACGATTCCCATCCGGCGGACGGGTGAACAGTCCGTGTCATTGGGTGAACAGGGCCGCGATCTTGTTGATTCCGCGCTCCAGCCGTGCATCCAGGGGTTCCGCAGCCTGGCCGTCGGGCTGCTCCGGGACGGATGCCGCGACCCCCTCCATGGCGGAATCGGCAAGCCGTTCGAGGATCGGCATGGCGTCGCCGGCCTTGTCCGCGGGCAGGTCGGAGCGGTAGGTGATGGTCAGGCCTGCAGCCCGGTAGGTGGCGGACGCCGGGGACGTGGCCCACGCGTGCGCCGGACCTGCGCCCTGGCTGGCGGGGTGCTGTTCCGTGACCGTGGCGTGATGGGCGCCGTCAGTGAGCTGCAGTTCCACTGCAGGCTCCCCGTCAACCACCAGTGCCCGCGCGGCTTCCAGGTGGAATCCCATGGCCTGGAGGTCCGGACAAGCCCAACCCTCGGAACGGAGGGTGGCGAGCTGCGCGGCACTCAAAGTCCTGCCATCAGCGGGAGTTTGGGACGAAACGTGCGAGAAAGCAGCCTCGGGCCCGGCCTGTTCGCTGGCGGTGGGGTCCCCAGCTGCGGTGAACGCACCGACGGCCAGCACCCCGGCGGCCGCCATGGTTCCGCCCGCGGTCAGGGCCAGCGCCCGCGCTGCGAGGCGCGAGGTGCCGCCTTGGGGTACCGGCGCGGGCGGCTGGGCGGCCAGTTCGTGGGTGCGGGCCAGCAGGCGGGCGGTCAGGTCCTGGCTGGCGGGCGGGATGGGAGCATCGCGGAGGCGCTCCAAGTATTGCCGTTCCCGGCGCAGGGTGGCGGCACACTCCTGGCAGGCCTCGAGGTGGCTGCCGGTGCGCTGATGCCTGCCGCCAAAAGGAAACTGGGACCTCATATGCCGATCAGAGGATGCCGGCGATGCGCGGCATCGAAAGCTTGCGGCGGGACTGCTGCGGGCGTGGATCGCGGTGGGCCAGCTTCTCGCGGAGCATGGTCCTGCCACGGTGGATGCGGGACCTGACGGTGCCCAGCTTGACGCCCAGCGCCTCGGCTACCTCGTCGTAGGAGAGCCCCTCGAGGTCGCACAGGACCACGGCGGCACGGAAGTCCGGCGGCAGCTCTTCCAGGGCAGCCTGTACGTCCAGGTCCAGGTTGTTCAGCTCGAAGCTTTGCTCCGGTCCCGGCTCACGGCCGGGCAGGCGGGACTCCGCGTCCTCTGCCAGGGCGTCGAAACGGATGCGGGTCCTGCGCCGGGCCTGGTCAAGGAACAGGTTGGTGGTGATGCGGTGCAGCCACCCATCAAGGGTTCCGGGCTTGAAGTTCTCCAGCGAACGGAACACGCGGACAAAGACCTCCTGGGTGAGGTCCTCGGCGTCGTACTTGTTTCCGGTCAGGCGGTAGGCCAGCCGGTACACCTTCGCGGAGTGGTTGGTGACCACTTCTTCCCAGGTGGGACGGACCCACTCATCGTCGGGATTGTTTACTGCAGGGACAGGTGCCACTACTGAAGATGACATCGTCCACTCCCCTCGTGGAATGCTAACGCCCGGATACTGTTGACATCTCTGATTCGGCGCCGGTCACCTTTTGGATGAGCGGAAATCAATCATGTCAAACTTGGCTGGGAATTTCCTGATTACCTGCAAACTTCAGCGTTCGGCGCAACGGCTGCTTTCCGTCCCGGCAGGGCCGGACACAGTAGGCTTGGGGGGACATTCCCTTTACGCCCAGAAAGCGATTATTCATGAGCGCCGACAAGTCCAGCAGCTGGTCCTATGCAGAAGATCTGCCCGCTGAGGATGAGGTAATGCTTCGGGCGCGGGAACGTTCCTTTGAACTGGGGGTCAGCGCCATCAGCCCCGGAGTGGGCGCTGTCCTCACGGTATTGGCCGCTGCCTCGAAAGCCCAGACCGTCGTGGAGATCGGCACCGGCGCCGGCGTCTCGGGCGTCTGCCTGCTGCGCGGCCTCGGCGCACACGCCGTCCTGACCACCATCGATGTGGACGTGGAGCACCTGCGGGCTGCCCGCGAAGCGTTTGCGGAGGCCGGCAGCCCCGCCAACCGGACCCGGACCATTTCCGGCCGGGCGGGTGACGTCCTGCCACGGCTTACGGACGGCGCCTACGACCTTGTCTTCATCGATGCGGACAAGCCGGGCCTGCCAGGCTACGTGGAACAGGCCATCCGGCTGCTCAAGCGCTCAGGGTTGCTGGTGATCAACGATGCGCTGGACAAGGACAAGGTAGCCAACCCTGCCGGCCGCGAGCCCAACACGGTGACCCTGCGGCAGGTGGGCAAGGCAATCCGCGACGACGACAGGCTGGCATCCGCCATGCTCCCCACCGGCGACGGCCTGCTGGTCGCGGTTAAGAAGTAGTTGCTGCATAAAGGTCAGGGTGCGCAGCCCGCGGGCTGCGCACCCTGACCGGCACGACTATTCGGTAACGCCTACCAGGCATTCCTTGAGGTTGGCTGCTTCGGCAGCGTTCAATTCGACCACCAGGCGCCCGCCGCCTTCGAGCGGGACCCGCATGATCAGGCTTCGGCCCTCCTTGGTGACTTCCATTGGGCCGTCGCCGGTGCGTGGTTTCATAGCCGCCATGAGGAATTCCCCTCCATTTTGTCCCAGGACTAATCAGCCCGGGCGGGCTGCGTCCGCATGTCGATCAGGCCGCTGTGGCGGGGTGGTTGGCACCACCGCCAATGCTGCGCGTTTTCTGAATGCTTATGTCCTTGCTTACCTATCATTATCGCGGAATTACCCGCACGTAGCTAATCGATGGACATTTCCGTCAACGTGTCATTCCCGCCCTGACCTGCATTAAAGCCCGTTTTTGCTACGGCGGATAATCCCCTCCGCCGGGCAGTTGCGCCCAGGCCCACAACCATACGATCCAGACGATCTGCAGCAGCAGGAACATGGCCACCACCGTCCCCCGGTACGCCCTGGAACGGGACAGGAACACGGCGCCCAGGGCCAGCGGAAACAGTGGCAGCAGCATCCTGAAGGTGCTGGTCTGTGGGTGCAGGAACGCCAGCAGGTAGCCCATGTAGCAGGCGCACCAGAGCCGAAGTTCGACGCCGAGCCGCAGCACTGGCGGCAGATACAGCATCACTGCGAACAGCGCCACGAAGACCAGCGGGGCAACAACACCCAGGACGGGACCGAAAAGTTCGACGCCGGTGTCGAACCAGGGCTTGAACGGAACCAGGTCCTGGCCCCGCCACACGGTTTCCGTCTTGGTGTAGGCCTGAAGGTCGCCGGTCGCCAACCACGCTGCGGCCGGCCAGGCAAAAGCGGACAGCCCGGCGACGGCGGTCAGTCCAGCGAGTGCGGCGAGGTCCCGGACGGAATGTGCGTCGCCGGAAGCGTCCTGACGCCGCCCGCTCCGGACGTACGCGGCGGCATGGAAGACCAGGAGCAGCCCCACCATGGCTGCGAACGGAACACCGACAGGCCTGGACAGGCCCAGCAGGAACACCGCCGGAACAGCCCACAGGTACTGGCGCCGGACCACCAGCAGGAGGGCCCACGCGAGCAGCAGGAGGGACAGCGGCTCGGCGTAAGGGACCTGCAGCACGGCGGAAACGGGAAAGACCGAAAAAAACGCAACACCCCACATGGCCGGGGCGTGGGAGGCTTTCTGCCGGAACAGTGCGTAAACCACAAGGGCCGCCGCCCACCCGGCCAGCATGGCAACCAGGGTGAGCGCAGCAGCAGGCTCCATCCCGGTGAGTCGGCTGAGTCCGCCCGCCAGGGAAGGAAAGAGCGGGTAGAACGCCCAGGTGTTTTCCTGGACGTTGCCGGCTGCGTCCGTGGGAAGGATTGACGGGTAACCGCTGGCAATGACCTGTCCGTACCAGCGGGCATCCCAAATATTGATGAAGTTCCAGTAGTCCGGTTTTGGCGGGAACCACGGGTTGGGACCCTGATGGAGTGCTGCGGCCATGAAGATGCAGGCGGAGGCCAGCCGGGAGCCGCCGTACAGTGCGGTGACCTGGAGCCACCACGGCCAACGGCGGACGGCGGCGGCAGCCCGGTGGGCCACAGTACCGGCGGAGGCCAGCGGGTTGCGGCGGGCCACGGTGCTTACTGGCCGCCCTTGACCGGGGCAGCACCCTCCTGGGCTGCCCGGTTCCCATCCCCTTCCGCACCCGGCTCTTCCGGTGCCATGGCCGGGACCGGGGCGCCGTCGTCGGACGCCTCCCCTACGTGCCGTTCGCCTGCGTCCAGCCGCCCGCGCAGCGCCGCCAGTTCCGCATCCCGTGCGGCCAACTGGTCCCGCAGTTCGTCGAGGACCTGGTCCACCTGGTCCATCCGGTAGCCGCGCAGGCCCAGGGAGAACCGGAGCCGGGTCACATCCTCCGGAACGGCGCGCTCCGGCAGGAGCACCGGCGGAAGGTTTGCCGGCGGCTCGTCCAATCCGCTCAACAGGGCCGGCAGCGTCGTGGCGCCCGACTTGCGGGAGCGCCGTCCCAGGCCGGCCCAAAGAACAGCCGCGACCAGCACGACGGCGAGGAAAACCAGAAAGAAGCTCACGGTCCCATCGTGCCAGACCCGCGCGGCCAAGCAGCGCCGCGGCTACTCCGGCCGCTGTTCGCCGTTCAGCGACGGGGTCACGGCGCCGTGAAGGACCCGGTCCACAGCGTCTGCCGGGTCATCCACCAGCTGGATCAGGTCCAGGTCCTTTTCGGAGACCATTCCTTCAGCCACCAGGGTGCCCCTGATCCAGTCGATCATCGGTCCCCAGAAGTCGATGCCGAGGAGGACGATGGGGAAGGACGTGACCTTCCGCGTCTGGACGAGGACCATGGCCTCGAACAGTTCATCCAGCGTGCCCAGCCCACCGGGCAGGACGATGAACCCCTGCGCATATTTGACGAACATGGTTTTGCGGGCGAAGAAGTAGCGGAAGTTGATGCCCAGGTCCACCCACTGGTTCAGGCCCTGTTCGAACGGCAGCTCGATGCCCAGGCCCACCGACACCCCGTTGCCCTCCACCGTTCCCCGGTTGGCCGCCTCCATGGAACCCGGGCCGCCGCCGGTGATCACCGCAACCCCGGCCTCGGCGAGCTTGCGCCCCACCTGGACGCCCATTTCGTAGTAGAGGCTTCCCGGCTTGGTACGCGCCGAACCGAAGACGCTGACCGCTTTTCCAATGTCTGCAAGCGCACCGAAGCCTTCGACGAATTCGCTCTGGATCCGCAGGACCCGCCAGGGATCGGTGTGGACGAACTGCCCCGGGCCCTTCGTATCGAGCAGGTGCTGGTCCGACATGTCCACTGCCGCTTGCTTGCGCCGCAGCTCAAGGGGCCCCTTACGGCGCGGCTGGGAATTCTTGGCCGGATCTGCATTGATGCTCATTCCCCTAGGCTAACCTCCAACATGAGGTATCTCTTGAATCACGATCAGCAGGAACTTGGGGTGATTGGCGTCATAACCCACTGTTGTTCGCTAGATTCTTTCTATGACTACTCATGTGCCCGGCGATGCTCTCGTCTCCCTGAACGCCGTAAATAAGCATTACGGCCAGCTGCACGTTCTGAAGGACATCAACCTCCAGGTCCGCAAGGGCGAGGTTGTTGTGGTCATCGGGCCCTCCGGCTCCGGTAAGTCCACCCTCTGCCGGGCCATCAACCGCCTGGAGACCATCGAGGGCGGAACCATCAGCATCGACGGGAAAGTCCTCCCCGAGGAAGGCAAGGAACTCGCACAGCTCCGCGCCGACGTCGGAATGGTCTTCCAGTCGTTCAACCTGTTCGCGCACAAGACCATCCTTGAAAACGTCACCCTGGGGCCGATCAAGGTCAAAGGTGTTTCCAAGGCGGCAGCGGAAAAGGACGCCATGGCGCTCCTGGAACGCGTGGGCGTGGGCCACCAGGCTCCCAAGCTGCCGGCCCAGCTCTCGGGCGGCCAGCAGCAGCGCGTTGCGATCGCCCGTGCCTTGGCAATGAAGCCTAAGGTGATGCTGTTCGACGAGCCCACGTCAGCGCTGGACCCCGAAATGATCAACGAGGTCCTGGACGTCATGGTCCAGCTCGCCAAGGAAGGCATGACCATGATCGTGGTCACCCACGAGATGGGCTTCGCCCGCAAGGCGGCCGATCGCGTGGTCTTCATGGCGGACGGCCAGATCGTGGAGGACGCCACCCCGGAGGAGTTCTTCACCAACCCGAAGAGTGACCGGGCCAAGGACTTCCTGTCCAAGCTCCTCACCCACTGACTTACCGAACAACCACACTTCAGATCGCATCCAGGCCGGAAAACCCGCGGCCACCAATGAAAGGAATGTCATGAAGGCATTTATGTCCCGGCGAAAGTCCTTCGTCGTGGCGGCTACCGCTGCCCTCGCACTGTCGCTCAGCGCCTGCGGCGGTGGAGACTCAGGCGGCTCCAGCAACCCGAGCCCCGTTGAAAAGCCGTCGTTCGCTGCCGGAACCACCATGGCGAAGCTGTCCTCCGCCGGCACCATCAAGATCGGCACCAAGTTCGACCAGCCGCTGTTCGGCCAAGTGGGCCTGGACGGCAAGCCCGTAGGTTTCGACGTTGAAATGGGCAAGCTGATCGCCGCCAAGCTGGGTATCCCCGCAGACAAGATCGAATGGTCCGAGACCGTTTCCGCCAACCGCGAGCCCTTCATCGAGCAGGGCAAGGTTGACCTGGTCATCGCCACGTACACCATCAGCGACAAGCGCAAGCAGGTTGTGGACTTCGCCGGCCCGTACTACGAAGCCGGCCAGGCCCTCATGGTGAACAAGGACAACGACACCATCAAGAAGCCCGAGGACGTCAAGGGCAAGAAGGTCTGCTCCGTCACCGGTTCCACCCCGGCCGCCACGATCGTGGACAAGTACGGCGCCGAGCTCGTCCCGGCCGCCACCTACTCCGCCTGCCTGGAGCCGCTGCGCAACAAGCAGGTTGAAGCCGTGACCACTGACAACGTGATCCTCGCCGGCTTCGTTGACAAGGAGCCGGACGCCTTCAAGCTCGCTTCCGACGAGACCTTCACCAAGGAGCCTTACGGCATCGGCCTGAAGAAGGGCGACACCGAGTTCCGCAACTGGATCAACGACCAGCTCGAATCCTTCGAAAAAGACGGCTCCTACAAGAAGGCCTGGGAAGCCACTGCGGGTTCGGTCATTAAGACCGCCCCCAGCCTCCCGGCCATCAACCGTTACTAAGTAGCGTCCGCCGCGCCGCCGGGGCTGTTCAGCAGCCCCGGCGGCACCGCCTTTAATCCGTCCACGCTTACAGCCGAAGGATCTTATGGACGTCATCTTTGAAAACCTGCCCCTGTACTGGGAGGGTTTTCTTCGCACTCTTTTTCTCTCCGTTGTCTCCGGCATTTTCGCGTTGATCCTTGGCACCTTGCTTGCCGCGGCACGCGTCTCCCCGGTCGCAGCGCTTCGCGGTTTCAGCACCGTGTATGTGGAAGTCCTCCGCAACACGCCGCTGACCATCGCATTCTTCTTCGCAGCGGTGGTGCTCCCCCGGATCGGGGTCAAGTTCGAGCAGTTCGAGATCGCCGCAATCATTGCCCTCAGCACCTACACCGCCGCGTTCATCGCCGAAGCTGTCCGCTCGGGCGTCAACAGCGTGCCTGTGGGCCAGGCCGAGGCCGCACGCAGCATCGGCATGAAGTTCGGCCAGGTTCTCTCTCTCATCATCCTTCCCCAGGCACTGCGCACGGTGATCCCGCCGCTGATCAACATCCTGATCGCCCTGGTCAAAAACTCCTCGGTGGCCGGTGCCTTCTTCGTACTGGAACTGTTCGGTTACGGCCGCCAGCTGGCCAACGCCAACGGTGACGCCGTGATAACGGTCCTGCTGGGCACTGCGTTCTTCTATCTGCTCCTCACCGTTCCGCTGGGAATCCTCGCCAACACGGTGGAACGAAAGGTGGCGATTGCCCGATGAGTTCCGTTCTCTACGACGTCCCGGGTCCCAAGGCCCGCCGGGTCTCCCTCATTGCCTCCATCATTGGGGGCCTGCTGATTCTTGGCCTGCTGGCCTGGGTTGTCCTGACCCTTTCCCAGCAGGGCATCTTCGAAGCCCGCCGCTGGCAGATCTTCACCCGTGGCGATGTTTGGCGCCTCCTCGGCAACGGGCTGGGATCCACCCTCTCGGCAGCGGCACTTGCCGCAGTCATCGCGTTCCCGCTGGGCCTGCTGCTGTGCCTCCTGCGCATTTCTGACGCCGCCGCCATCCGGGTACCCATGCGGGTCATCCTGGAGTTCCTGCGCGGCATGCCCGTGGTCCTGATGATGCTCTTCATCCTCCTGGGCTTTGGCACCTCCGCGTTCGTCGCCGTGGTGGCCGGCCTGGTGCTGTACAACGCGGCGGTCTTTGCCGAAATCATCCGGGCCGGTATCCAGTCCCTCCCCAAAGGGCAGCGGGAAGCCGGCCTGGCCATCGGCCTGACCAGCTACAAGTCGCGCATGCTGATCGAACTGCCGCAGGCAATCCGCCGCATGATGCCCTCGCTCGTTGCGCAGATGGTAGTTCTGTTGAAGGACACCTCGCTAGGCTACATCGTGGCGTACGGCGAGCTGCTGCGGGCCGTCCAGGTCATGGCGGACTTCCTGGGTACCCAGTACCTGTTCCCCATCTTCTTTGTGGCGGCGGCCATCTACATTGCCATCAACATCTCGGTTTCACGGCTTGCCGTATGGATCGAGCGCCGCGGCTCCAAGAAGGCGGCCGGCGGCACGGCGAAGGCCGAACCCGATGTCCTGGAAGCTGCGGCTCCCTAGGCTTCGAAGCTGCAACGGAAAAGGTCCGGGATTCCCGTGGGGAGTTCCGGACCTTTTCCGTTAAGGACCGTCAGCCGGCGAGCCAGCTTTGCAGCGCGGCGAGGCATTTGCGGATGGCTTCGGCGGAAACGTGCTCGTTGTCCTTATGGGCCAGCAGGGCGTCGCCCGGGCCGAAGTTCACTGCCGGGATCCCCAGTTCGCTGAACCGCGCGACGTCGGTCCAGCCGTATTTGGGTTTGGGCTCCGCACCCACAGCGGCAACGAAGGATGCGGCAGCCGGGTGCTGCAGTCCGGGACGCGCACCGGCGGCGGCATCGGTGCGCACCACGTCGAAGCCTTCCAGGAGCTCCCGGACATGCGCTTCAGCCTGGTCGGGGGTTTTGTCCGGGGCGAACCGGTAGTTGATCTCCACCACGCAGCGGTCCGGAATGACATTGCCGGCCGTGCCGCCGTTGATTTTCACCGCATTGAGGCTTTCCCGGTAATCAAGCCCGTCAACGTTGATGGTACGTGGCTCATAGGCGGCGAGGCGCGCCAGGATGGGGGCGGCAGCGTGGATGGCGTTGCTGCCCATCCACGCCCGGGCAGAGTGGGCGGCCTCCCCTGCAGTACTGGCTTCGAACCGGCTGGTTCCGTTGCAGCCGCCTTCCACGGTGCCGTCCGTTGGCTCCAGCAGGATGGCAAAGTCCCCCTTCAGCAGGTCGCCGTGGTTCCGGACCAGGCGTCCCAGCCCGCTCTTTACCGCCTCAACTTCCTCATGGTCGTAGAACACGAAGGTGACGTCCCGTTTTGGCTGCGCGCCGCCGTCGAACATTCCCGCTGCCAGCGCCAGCTGGACCGCCACGCCGCCCTTCATGTCCGTGGCACCGCGCCCATAGAGGATCCCTTCACCCGGAACGCCTGACTCCCAGCTGGAGGGGACGGTGCCCCTGGAACCTTCCGTCAGGGGCAACGGAACCGTATCCAGGTGCCCGGCGAGGATGACCCGTTCGCTGTGGCCCAGATCCGTGCGGGCAATGATGGCATCGCCGTCCCGGACCACGGTCAGCTGGGGAATCTCCCGCAGAGCGGCTTCGACGGCGTCCGCGAGGCGCTTCTCGTTGCCCGACACGCTGTTGATATCCATCAGTGCCGCGGTCAGCAGCGCCACGTCCTGGTGCAGGTCAAGGGTGGACACGGAAGATTCGGGGGCGGTTTCAGCAGTCACGAAGCCAGTCTAGTTCGAACCGCCAGCCCCGCCCTCGATAGACTGGGGCACATGACTGAGACCGCTTCCTCTGCCGTGCCCGAAACCCTGACTCCCAACGCTGACGACCGTTCCGCCCATGGCTTTGGCGTGGCCACCGTCGCCACCGCCGGCGGCGCGGATACTGTCCTGGACGTCTGGTTTCCCGCACCCGCACTCGGTGTTGCCGCCGAGGACCTCCGCTCGGTGGAAGATGCCGACGACGCCCTGACTGCCATCGCGGAGAACGGCGCAGACCAGGACCGCGCCACCGAGCAGAAGGTGGTCTTCGTCCAGATCAACCTCGACGAAGCCCCTGCCGACACCGCAGACGCCTACCTCCGGCTGCACCTTCTCTCGCACCGCCTGGTTAGGCCCAACACCATCAACCTGGATGGCATCTTCGGCAAGCTCCCCAACGTCGTGTGGACCAACTTCGGTCCCGCCGCAGTCGAGGGCTTCGAACTGACCCGCGCCCGGCTGCGCCGCCGGGGCGCCGTCACCGTCTACGGCATCGACAAGTTCCCGCGCATGGTGGACTACGTGGTACCCAGCGGCGTCAGGATTGCCGACGCCGACAGGGTCCGCCTGGGTGCGCACCTCGCCGCCGGCACCACCGTCATGCACGAGGGCTTCGTAAACTTCAACGCCGGAACCCTGGGCACGTCCATGGTGGAGGGGCGCATTTCCGCGGGCGTCGTGACCGGGGACGGGAGCGACGTCGGCGGCGGCGCCTCCATCATGGGAACCCTGTCCGGCGGCGGCAAGGAAAAGATCACCATCGGCGAGCGGGTCCTGCTCGGGGCGAACTCCGGCGTCGGCATCAGCATCGGTGATGATTCCGTCGTCGAGGCTGGCCTCTACGTCACGGCAGGAACCCGGGTCCGCGTGCCGGGCCCCAAGGACGAGGTGGGCGAGGACACCACCAGGATCGTCAAGGCCGCCGAACTCTCCGGCGTCCCCAACCTCCTGTTCCGCCGCAACTCCACCACGGGCGCGGTGGAGGCACTCCCCCGCAAGGGCCAGACCGTGGAACTGAACGACGCCCTGCACGCCAACTAGTACTTTCGTGGCACCCATGTCCGTGGCACGCAGGCGCGGCCTGCGCCGCCTCGCGGTGCTGCTCCTCACCCTTGCGCTGGCTGCGGGAGGCATCTACACGGCGGTGTACTTCGTGCAGCGTTCCGAGACCCTCGTGTCGGAACGCTGCACTGCCACAGCCGGCGACCGGACGGGGGAACTGGCGCCGGACCAGGCGGCCAACGCCGCCCTGATCACAGCGGCAGCCGTCCGGCGGGGCCTCCCCGCGCGCGCCGCCACCATCGCCCTGGCCACTGCCATGCAGGAGTCCAAGCTGCGCAACATCGGTCACGGCGACCAGGCCGGCCCGGACTCGCGCGGACTCTTCCAGCAGCGGCCGTCCCAGGGCTGGGGCACCGAGGCCCAGATCATGGACCCCTACTACGCGGTCAACGCCTTCTATGACGCACTGGTGAAGATCCCGGGCTACGAGACGCTGGACATCACCGACGCTGCCCAGCAGGTCCAGCGGTCCGCCTACCCCAAGGCCTATGCCCAGCACGAAGAGATGGGCCGGGCGTTCGCTTCCGGACTGACCGGCCAGACCCCGGCGGGCGTACAGTGCACGCTTCGCTCCCCCACGGCCGGTGGCAACTCGGCCACTGTGGTGACTGACCTGGACCAGGCCTACGGCGGCGTCGATGCGCAGGTGGACGGCGACACCCTGGTGGTGGACGCCGGCGGGGCACTGGGGTGGTCGGTTGCCGCGTGGGCAGTTGCCAACGCCAAGGACCTGGCCGTGACCAGGGTGGAAGTAGCCGGCCGCACCTGGGACCGGCCAGGCGGCGACGGGTGGCAGGCGGCGGGTGTCCAGGACGGGCAGGTGCGCATTACGGTGCGGAAGGACGACGCCGGCACGTAAGGGCCGCCGTCGGCCCGCCGGCCGCGTGTCAGACCAGGATTTCCAGCACCGGCTGGACATAGCTGCGGAACAGCTCAGGCTGCCCCATCAGCTCGTGGCTCATGATCATCTTGTCCGGTTCCAGGTACCACGCCCGTTGTTCGTCCAGCGGCAACTCGATGATGGTCAGCGTGAAATCGCGTGAGTCCCGCCCCACCTCCATCAGCCTGTCGTCCACCATGTCCCCGATCAGCTGGTCAATTCCGCTGGCCACCCGCTCCGCTTCGAGCTCGGCATATTCACTCCTCCGCTCCCGTGCCCAGGTGAGGGCAGAGCCAAAGTGGGCCTGCAGGACCCGCTGGAGGGCCGGGGAGTTGCCGAAAGCTTCGAAATCAGGCGGCGAAAGTTCCGGGGAGGTGTGCGGGTGGGCCTTGAGCAGCTGCTCCCACCAGGCCTCCCACTCGGTCTTCAGTGCCCCGAGCCCGCCGACATCCGCGGTCAGGTGGCTGTGGTCCGCTGAACGGACTTTGGGTGATGCATGGGACAGCATGGGGCGCCCCGCTCCGTTCAGGCCGGCAGCGTCCCGGACGTAAAGAGCAATCATCATCGGTCCGGATGTGTCGGTGGTGATCTGCCACCCTGAACCGCCTGCGTGCTGCATCCAAAGTCCTTTCCTGGCCTCCCGGTCCCGGGCGCCATATTCCGGCCCGGCCTACCCGGCTCCCAGTCTATTCCCGCAGCCAGTTCGCGGTAGTGCCGGACGGGCTTTGGTCGCTCAGCGTGCCAGCCCGTCCAGATGGCGCTCGAGCACGTCGCGGCACATCTGCGCCGTCATCCAGGCAGGCTGCAGGAGCGCATGCATGCACAGCCCGTCCAGCGTGGCCAGCAGCCGCTCCGCCTCCAGGACGAGGTTCTCCTGCGGTTCATCGTCCGGGAGCAGGCTTGCCACCAATGCGCCCACGATGGCCGCCACTTCGCGGTGGCTGCGGTCCGCTTCCGCCACCAGGAAGGGCCGGATGCGTGCGGCGTTCTTGAAGGCCAGCCATGCGCATGCTTCCACCGCTGTCACCTCATCCAGCGGAAGCATTCCACCCAGAAGGGTTAAAACGGCCTCGCGCTGGCCAGGGCTGGCCTTGCCGGCTCCGAGCACGGCCGGCAGCAGGCCCTCGAGCCTGCCGACGACGCGGTCCACCACGGTGCCGAAGGCGAAGGCCAGGAGCTCCTCACTGCCCTCGAAGTAGTGCCGGACCGAGCCGACGGCCAGTCCGGCCTCGTCCGCCACCTCGCGCAGCGACGCCCGTTCGAGCCCGTCCACGGCGATGATGCGGAGAACCGCCTGCACTACGTCCTGCCGCCGGGCACCGGCGTCTACAATTTTGGGCACCATCCTTAGTAGCACACTTGTGCTTTTTCTGCCCGTCACGGCCCACCCGCCGTCCGCCACACAGCGGCGGGCCACGCTGCGGGTGGGATAGCGTTGAGGCATGAAAATCTTGGTCACAGGGGGCACCGGTTACATCGGTTCCCATACTGTTCTGTCCCTGCAGGAAGCCGGCCACGACGTGGTCGTCATCGACAACCTGGTCAATTCCAGCGAGGAGTCGCTGCGCCGCGTAGCCGAACTCAGCGGCAAGACCGCGGAGTTCCACAACGTTGACCTGGTGGACGAGGCCGCCGTCGAAAAAGTTTTCGCCGGGAGCGGCATTGAAGCCGTCATCCACTTCGCAGGCCTCAAGGCCGTGGGTGAATCAGTGCGGGAGCCGCTGAAGTACTACTACAACAACCTGGTGGGCACGCTGAACCTGGTCCGCGTCATGGACAGGCACAGCGTCCGGTCCATCGTCTTCAGCTCGTCGGCCACCGTCTACGGGGAACACAACCCCATTCCGTATGTGGAAAAGATGGAAATCGGCGCGAACAACCCTTACGGGCGCACCAAGGAACAGATCGAGGACATCCTCTCCGACCTCGGCGCCGCCGACCCCCGGTGGCACATAGCCCTGCTGCGCTACTTCAACCCGGTGGGCGCGCACCCCTCGGGCCGCATCGGCGAGGACCCGCAAGGCATTCCGAACAACCTTGTCCCGTTCATTGCCCAGGTGGCCGTGGGCCGGCGCGAGAAGCTTATGGTCTTCGGCGGCGACTACGACACCCCGGACGGCACCTGCCTGCGCGACTACATCCACGTGGTGGACCTGGCAGAGGGACACGTCGCGGCCTTGAACCACATCGCCGACCGCACCGGAGTGTTCCGCTGGAACCTCGGCTCCGGGAAGGGCTCCTCCGTCCTGGAAGTCCTGCGCTCCTTTGAGAAGGCCGTGGGCAAGCCCATCCCCTACGAGATCACCGGCCGCCGCGCGGGCGACCTTCCAGCCTTCTGGGCCGACGCCACGTCCGCGCTGGCGGACCTGAGCTGGTCCACCACCAAGACCGTGGACCAGATGTGCGAGGACCACTGGCGCTGGCAGAAGAACAATCCCCAGGGCTACGCCTCGTAGTCCCCTTGAATGTGGCACAACGCGAAGCGGCCGCCCACCTTGGAAAGGTGGGCGGCCGCCGTCGTTATTGACGTTGCTGTCCCTGGCTGACCGGGAATCAGCGTGCGGGGTAGTCGCGCTCCGGCTCGCCGATGTACAGCTGGCGCGGGCGGCCGATCTTGGTGTTCGGGTCGCTGATCATTTCGCGCCACTGGGCGATCCAGCCGGGCAGGCGGCCGATGGCGAACAGCACCGTGAACATCTTCTCGGGGAAGCCCATGGCCTTGTAGATCAGGCCGGTGTAGAAGTCCACGTTCGGGTAGAGCTTGCGCTGGATGAAGTAGTCGTCGCTGAGCGCTTTCTCTTCCAGGCGCATGGCGATGTCAAGCAGTTCGTCGTTGCCGCCGAGCTTGCTGAGGATCTCGTGGGCCGTTGCCTTGACGATCTTGGCACGCGGGTCGTAGTTCTTGTAGACGCGGTGCCCGAAGCCCATGAGGCGGACGCCGTCTTCCTTGTTCTTGACCTTCTCCATGTAGTCCTCGGGCTTGAGGCCCTCGGCCTGGATCTGGCGGAGCATCTTCAGGACAGCCTCGTTGGCGCCACCGTGGGCGGGACCGAAGAGGGCGTTGATTCCCGCGGAGACGGAGGCGAACAGGTTGGCGTTGGAGGAGCCCACCAGGCGGACCGTGGACGTGGAGCAGTTCTGCTCGTGGTCGGCGTGCAGGATCAGGAGCAGGTCCAGTGCCTTGACGATCACAGGGTCCGGCTCATACTGCTCGGCGGGCAGGCCGAAGCTTAGGCGCAGGAAGTTCTCCACCAGGTTCATGGAGTTGTCCGGGTACAGCATGGGCTGGCCGATGGACTTCTTGTGCGCGTAGGCGGCGATGACCGGCAGCTTTGCCATGAGGCGGATGGTGGAAACCTCCACCTGCTCGGCGTTGAACGGGTCCAGCGAGTCCTGGTAGAACGTGGACAGCGCGGACACTGCGGAGGACAGCACCGGCATGGGGTGCGCGTCGCGCGGGAAGCCGCCAAAGAAGCCCTTGAGCTCCTCGTGCAGAAGGGTGTGGCGCCGGATCTTCTGGTCGAACTCGTCCAGTTCCGTGGGAGTGGGCAGGTTCCCGTAGATCAGCAGGTAGGACACCTCGAGGAAGCTCGAGTGCTGCGCCAGCTGCTCGATGGGGTATCCGCGGTAACGCAGGATGCCGGCATCGCCGTCGATGTAGGTGATGGCGGAGGTGGTTGCTGCGGTGTTCATGAAGCCGGGGTCGAACGTGACGGCGCCGGTCTGCTTCAGCAGCTTGGAGACGTCGTAACCTTCGTTCCCTTCAACAACCTGGATGCGCGGGAGCTTCAGCTCGCCACCTGCGTGGAGCAGGGTCGCAGCATTGTTGGTCTCAGTCATGGAGTCCCCTTCATGAGGCGTCTTCGGCCTCTGTCGAAAGCTTGATCCAACATCAGGTGAGCCGTGCACTGAGCCTGAGGAGACAGGTTCCAACACCCGGGCTGCCTTCTTGTAGAAAGCCACCATTGATCGTCAACTTAAAAAGTACCGCTCCTTGGCGGGTGTCACTAATCCGCAGGCTTCCCATCCGGCCTAAAATGCACCGAATGTGGGGCGAGTCACACGATTATTACGGGGTCCCTGGGAGCCGGATCAGGCGAGCCGTGCAACAGCGGCATCGATCCGCTCGTCGGATCCGGTCAGGGCCACGCGGACATAGCCGTTGCCCGCGTCACCGTAGAAGACGCCCGGGCCAACCACGATGCCCCGTTCGGCCAGGCGGGCCACCGTGGCCCACGTGTCCTCTCCCGCCGTCGACCACAGGTACAGGCCGGCATCGGACTCCTTGATCTCCAGGCCGAAGTCCAGCAGCGCGGGCACCAGGCGTTCGCGCCGGCCCCGGTACAGGTCCTTCTGGGCCTCGACGTGGGTGTCATCGCCCAGCGCCACCCGCATGGCCTCCTGGACGGGGTAGGGAACGATCATCCCCGCGTGCTTGCGGCTGTTGACCAGGTTGGGCATCAGGTCCGGATCACCGGCAACGAAGGCTGCGCGGTAGCCCGCCAGGTTGGACTGCTTGCTCAGCGAGTACACGGCCAGCAGGCCCTGGTGCGAGCCGCCGGCAACGTGGGGATCAAGGATACTGGGGACGCGCCGGCCGCCGCGCTGGACGTCCCAGTCGCCCCAGCCGAGCTCTGCGTAGCATTCGTCCGATGCCACCACGGCTCCGATTTCACGGGCCTGGACCACCAGGGCCTTCAGGGACTCCGCATCGCGGACGCTGCCCGTCGGGTTGCCCGGGGAATTGACCCAGATGAGCCGCACGCGTGCACGCGTGGCGTCGTCAAGCTCGTCCAGGTTGTCCGTGGCCACCGAAGTGACCCCGGCCAGGGTGGCACCGATATCGTACGTGGGGTAGGCCACCTTGGGACGTACGACGACGTCTCCGGGCTTAAGGCCCAGCAGCAGCGGCAGCCACGCAACGAGTTCCTTGGAACCCACCGTAGGCATGATGTTTTTGGGGTCCAGGCCCGCCACTCCGCGCCGGCGTTCGAACCAGCCCGCGATGGCTTCCCGCAGCGCCGGCGTGCCATGGACAGTGGGATATCCCGGAGCGTTGGCGGCGGCCTTCAGTGCGTCCTGGACCAACTGCGGGGTGGGATCCACGGGCGTGCCGATGGAGAGGTTGACTGCCCCGCCCGGGTGTTCCGAGGCCTTGGCCACGTAGGGGGCCATAGCCTCCCACGGGTAGTCGGGCAGGTTCAGGCCAAACGAATTCACTGCTGCGGTCACGTTCCCGTCCGCGTCAGTGGTCTTGGTTCTGCGGCGGCAGGGCGGCGATCATCGGGTGGTCCTTGCCCGTGTTGCCGATCTTTGCCGCCCCGCCCGGGGAGCCGAGGTCGTCGAAGAATTCGACGTTGGCCTTGTAGTAGTCGGCCCATTCCTCGGGAGTGTCATCCTCGTAGTAGATGGCCTCCACCGGGCAAACCGGCTCGCAGGCGCCGCAGTCGACGCATTCGTCCGGATGGATGTACAGCGAACGCTCGCCTTCATAGATGCAGTCGACCGGGCACTCCTCAATGCATGCCTTGTCCTTAACATCCACACACGGCTGCGCGATTACGTACGTCACGTCCCTGGCCTCTCCACGTTGGGTTCCGGCTTGCCCGCCGGCTCTTGCATCCGGCAGCACGGCCGGACTCTTGACATCTGAGCCTATTATCTCCCAGCCCTTTCCCGCTAACCTAGCCGGCGGCCTAGTATGAACTGGTGAGTCTGCCAGCGTCCGCCCCCGTCCGCTTCCTGACCGCGGCCGGCCCCGGAACCCGGGTGGTGGTGCGCTACCGGATCGATGGCGGCCTGACGGATGCGCTGGGCCACCTGCTGGCTTGCGACGCCGGTTCCTGCACCGTCCGCACCCGCCGGGCCGACGTCGTCATTCCCCTGGAGCTCGTGGTGGCCGCGAAGGAAGTCCCGCCCGCTCCCCCGCGCCGCCCCGCGCGCCCCGCCTAGGCCTCGCTGCGCCGGGACTGTCCCTGCGCCATGACCCGGTCCTTCACCGCGCCCGGCGGTACGTGGCCAGGGCCAGCTCCACCATCCGGACGAACTCCGCGGGGTCGCGGACCAGCATCTCGAACGTCACCCGAAGGGTTGGGACACCCCCGATGACGGTGACATTCCAGCGCCGCCTGTCTTCCCGGTAGGCCTCCCGGCTGCTGTGGTGGGCATAGCCGTCCGCCTCAATCCCCAGCAGACCATCAACAAGGAGATCCAGGTGGCCCATTCCAGGAATGTGCACCTGCAACTCGACTGTAAGCCCCGCTTCTTCAAGCAGATACCGGGCGATGGTTTCGATGATGGAGCCGGACTGGGGTCGGATTCTGCCAACCAGGTTCAGCAGGGCCTTTTCACGGGCGGCCGGAAACCGCGCCCGCAGCTCCGCGAGTTGGATTTGGCCCTTCTTGACGGCGGACTCCGCGATAGTCAGGCCTTGAAGAGCCGGCAGACAGCGGAGAGACTGGCAGACGACGTCCAGAGGAGTCAACGGAAGGTCGCTGCGGTGTACCACACAGCCGACTATTGGCCTGCCATGGCGGGCGGCAAGATGCGGCCTATCCGGAACCTTGATCACCCATAACCCGGAAGCCACTGCGGCCGTGACGCAACCAGGTGCGGCGTGATGGCGCGCCGCATGGATAAGCACGGGGTCAGCATCCGAGCCAGCGCTTCAGAAACAGTTCGCATGTCTGAAGCCTGCGCCTGGCGGGGAGCATCCGCAGGTGGTGGAAACGGCTATGTGGAGAACGGACCCGGGCGCGGAAGCAGGCGCTCAGTGCGCCCACGCCGTTCCTGCGCATCGAGGCCTGGTTTGGCCGCGCCGCCCGGCTTAACGCAGAACGCCACCGGCAAATGCCGGTGGCGTTCTGCAGACCTGCGGAGTTACTAGGCCTTGGCGCGGGCGCGGTTGGCCTTGGCACGCTCGTTGGTGTCCAGGATGACCTTGCGGATGCGGATGGCTTCCGGGGTCACCTCGACGCACTCATCCTCGCGGGCGAATTCCAGCGACTCTTCAAGGGTGAGTTCGCGCGGCGGGGTCAGGTTCTCAAAGGTGTCGGAGGAAGCGGCACGCATGTTGGTGAGCTTCTTTTCCTTGGTGATGTTCACGTCCATGTCGTCGGCGCGGGAGTTCTCGCCCACGATCATGCCTTCGTAGACCTCGGAGGTGGGCTTCACGAAGAAGGAGCCGCGTTCCTGCAGGTTGATCATGGCGAACGGGGTAACCACACCGGCGCGGTCGGCAATCATGGAACCGTTGGTGCGGTACTCGATGGGGCCGGCCCACGGCTCGTAGCCTTCTGAGATGGAAGCTGCGATGCCTGCGCCGCGGGTGTCGGTCAGGAACCGGGTGCGGAAACCGATCAGGCCACGGGCCGGAACAATGAACTCCATGCGGCACCAGCCGGTGCCGTGGTTGGCCATGTTGGTCATCCGCCCCTTGCGGGCAGCCATGAGCTGGGTGACGGCGCCGAGGTACTCTTCCGGCACGTCGATGGTCATGTGCTCCATCGGCTCGTGGATCTTGCCGTCGATGGTCTTGGTGACAACCTGGGGCTTGCCGACGGTAAGTTCAAAGCCCTCGCGGCGCATCTGCTCGACCAGGATGGCCAGCGCGAGCTCGCCACGGCCCTGGACTTCCCAGGCGTCGGGACGCTCGGTCGGGAGGACCTTGATGGAGACGTTACCGATCAGTTCCTTGTCCAGCCGGTCCTTGACCTGGCGGGCGGTGACCTTGGCGCCCTTGACTTTGCCGGCCAGCGGGGAGGTGTTGATACCAATGGTCATGGAGATCGCGGGATCGTCCACGGTGATCAGCGGCAGCGGCTGGGGGTTCTCGACGTCGGTGAGGGTTTCACCGATGGTGATGTCCTCGATACCGGCGACGGCCACGATCTCGCCGGGCCCGGCGGACTCGGCCGGAACGCGCTCCAGTGCCTTGGTGGCGAGCAGTTCGGTGATCTTGACGGTCTTCAGCTCACCGTTCTGGCGGGCCCAGGCAACCTGCTGGCCCTTGCGGAGGGTGCCGTTGTAGATGCGGAGCAGCGCGAGGCGGCCCAGGAACGGGGAAGCGTCCAGGTTGGTGACGTGCGCCTGCAGGACGCCCTCGGGGTTGTACGTGGGCGCCGGGATGTGCTCGATGATGGTCTTGAAGAGCGGCTCGAGGTCCTCGTTGTCCGGTGCGGAGCCGTTGGCCGGCTGCTCGAGGGACGCGCGGCCAACCTTTGCGGCGGCGTACACAACGGGAACTTCCAGGACCTTGTCCAGGTCCAGGTCCGGCACTTCATCGGCGAGGTCGGAAGCCAGGCCCAGGAGCAGGTCCATGGACTCGTGGACAACTTCGTCAATGCGGGCGTCGGGGCGGTCGGTCTTGTTGACCAGGAGGATCACCGGGAGGTGCGCGGCCAGCGCCTTGCGCAGCACGAAGCGGGTCTGGGGCAGCGGGCCCTCGGAAGAGTCGACGAGGAGCACGACGCCGTCCACCATGGACAGGCCGCGCTCCACCTCGCCGCCGAAGTCGGCGTGGCCGGGGGTGTCGATGACGTTGATGGTGATGGTCTCGCCGTTGGAGGAGGGACCGTTGTAGGCCACCGTGGTGTTCTTGGCCAGGATGGTGATGCCCTTTTCGCGCTCCAGGTCGCCGGAGTCCATGACCCGGTCCTCGACGTGGTTGTGCTCGGCGAAGGAGTTGGTCTGCTTGAGCATGGCGTCGACCAGGGTGGTCTTGCCGTGGTCAACGTGGGCCACGATCGCGACGTTGCGGAGGTCACTGCGCGATGCAGTGGCTACCGCAGTGTTGGTGGTGGTTTCAGACATGCGTAAAGGCTCGATTCAGTGGAGTCAGCTGTTGTATCGCGACATTTCCAACTGGAACGCACGACGGACAAGGCCCTTGGCACAGGGCGCCTTCCTCTATTCTAGCCGCTGAGTTATTTGTTGGCCTAAATTCCGGCGGGACAGGCTGCCGCCGATTGAGCCAGTATCAGCCACGGCGCCGCAATGGGTGTGACCAAGTTCACTCCAGGATCCCGGTGCATGGCATGATGTCTGTGACACAGCCCATCCATTGAGCACGCCGGAGACAACGATGCCCCCTGCAAAGGCAAGCACCCTGCGTGGTTTCGCCTGGGCTGCCTGCGCCGCGGTCTCCGCGCTCGTGGCGGTATCGGGAATCATGGGCAACACCGGGGACAACGCTGTTCCCGGTACAGCCCTGTCACTGGCGGCCGCAGGCCAGGTATCCGGCGGCCGGGCCGGCAGCGCCGAACCTGCCGTGGCAGCCACGGCCCGCGTCCTGAATACAGGCAACGGACGGCTGGAAGCGGTTGTGCCCGACGTCGCCGGCACCGTCCTGCTGATCGGGGACTCGCAGGCGGAACCCGTTGACGGCTGGCCGCGCCTGGGCCTCGCTGCCGCCGGGTACAACGTGTACTTTTGCGGCCGCGGCGGCACGGGCTACGTCGCGGCCAACGGTGCCACGGGAAACTACATAGACGCCCTGCAGCGCGGAGACTGGCTTCTCCCCTCCGGCACTCCCGCATTGATTGTGGTCGAAGGTGGCGGCAACGATGCCGCCGGCGGGGCAAGCAACGCACAGATCGCCCGGAATGCCGAACGGCTGGTCACTGAACTCCGGACCCGCTATCCCGGCACACGGCTGGCGATGATCGGCACCTTGGCGCGTGGAGCGAACGACGGCGGCGGCCGCCGGAGCGAGGTTGACGCCGTGTTGGGTGCCGTGGCGGGAGCCAACGGACTGCCGTTCATCTCTGCAGGCGACTGGCTCACCAGGTACGGGCTGGCGAAAGACCTCGCCGATGCGGTGCACATGAACTCTGATGGCCGCCGCGCCCTTGGCGGAATCCTCGCAGCCAGGCTCCGGGAACTTGGACTTGGCCGCAATCCTTCGCCGGCCCAAGGAGCCCTCGCTGCCGTGCCCGAAGCGGGCAGCACGTTCCAGGACTGACAGCCGCAGCGTTTCCGTCTTCCGCGCACATGGGAGGAGCCGGGACCCGAAGGTCCCGGCTCCAGCCATTCCGAAGAAAGGCTCCAGCTATGCCACCTCGGGCGGAAGCATGAGCTTCGCACCGGGGATGGCGTTGAGCAGGGCCTTCGTGTATTCCTGCTGGGGCGACTCGAAAACATCGTCCGTGGATCCCGTTTCCACCAGGCGCCCCTTTTCCATGACGCACACATGGTCGGCAATTTGCCGCACCACTGCGAGGTCGTGGGTGATGAACAGGTAGGTCAGCCCAAGGTTGGCCTGGAGGTCGGCGAGCAGGTTCAGCACTTGCGCCTGAACCAGGACGTCGAGGGCGGAGACAGCCTCATCACAGATGATGACCTCGGGGTCCAGCGCCAGTGCCCGGGCAATGGCAACACGCTGCCGCTGCCCGCCTGACAGCTCGTTGGGATAGCGCTGCATGGCGGACTGTGGCAGTGCCACCTGGTCCAGCAGTGTCCGGACCTTCTTCTCCCGGCTGGCCTGGTCCCCGATCTTGTGGACCCGCAATGGCTCCTCGATGGTGCGGAAGATGTTGTACATCGGATCGAGCGAGCCGTACGGGTCCTGGAAAATCGGCTGGACCCGCCGGCGGAACTTGAACAGTTCGCCGGGCTTCAGGGCCGACGTGTCGACGCCGTCGAACAGGATCCTCCCGTCCGTCGGCTTTTCCAGCTGGAGCACCATCTTGGCCACTGTGGACTTGCCGGATCCGGACTCCCCCACGATCGCCGTCGTGGTGCCGCGCCGGACGTCGAAGCTCACGCCGTCGACGGCTGCGAAGTCCGTCGCCTTGCCCAGCCCCGAGCGGAGCTTGTAGACCTTCCGCAGGTCCTGGATCTGCAGGAAGGTCTCCGGCTTCACCGTTTCGGCGGCAGGTGCCAGCAGGTCCGACGTCTCCACGCCCTGTTCCTTGGCCACCTGGATGCGGCGGCTGGCAAGGGAAGGCGCGGACTCGACGAGCCGCTTGGTGTACGGGTGCTGGGGATTGCGCAACAGTTCCAGTGACGGGCCCGCCTCAACGACGCGGCCCTGGTACATGACCACGACCTTGTCGGCACGCTCGGCGGCCAGGCCAAGATCGTGGGTGATCAGCAGCACCGACGTGCCCAGGTCCTTGGTCATGGTCTCCAAGTGGTCCAGGATCTGCCGCTGGACAGTGACGTCGAGGGCCGACGTCGGCTCGTCCGCAATCAGCAGGCGCGGCTGGCAGGAGAGGCCAATGGCGATCAGTGCACGCTGGCGCATACCGCCGGAGAACTCGTGCGGGTACTGGCCGGCCCGGCGCTTCGCGTCCGGAAGTCCCGCCTGGGACAGCACCTTGGCGATATCGTCCGGACCGCTGGGCCGGCCGTTCGCCCGCAGTGTCTCCCGGACCTGGTACCCGATCTTCCACACGGGATTCAGGTTGGACATCGGGTCCTGCGGAACCATGCCGATGGTGTTGCCGCGCAGCTCGATCATGCGTTGCTCGCTCGCATGGGCGATGTCCTCGCCGTCGAGCAGGATCTGGCCGCCGGACACCTTGCCGTTGTTGGGCAGCAGGCCGATGGCGGCCAGGGCGGTGGTGGACTTGCCGGAGCCCGACTCGCCCACGATGGCTACGGTTTCGCCGGGCATGATGGTCAGGTGCGCATTACGCACTGCCTTGACCTCGCCGCTGCCGGTCTTGAAGGTGATGGCAAGGTCGCGGATCTCGAGCAGCGGCCTTACACCGGCGGCCCCGGATTCATCAATACGGACGTCTGCACTGGTCATCTTGTTATCTCTCATCGCTGACGGCTCTTCGGGTCCAGGGCGTCACGCACGGCGTCCCCGAGCATGATGAAGCTCAACACCGTAATGGACAGCGCCGCGGCCGGGTAGAGCATGATTTCCGGCCGGGTCCTGATCGATGCCTGCGCGCCGGCGATGTCATTGCCCCAGGACATGATGCTCTGGGGCAGACCGATACCCAGGAAGGACAGGGTGGCTTCGGCCACGATGAACACGCCCAGTTCCAGCGTCGCCAGGACGATGATCGGAGCCAAAGCGTTGGGCAGGACGTGGCGGATCAGTGCGCCGAACTTGGAGACCCCCAGCGCGCGGGCAGCGGTAACGAAGTCCGCGTTGCGTACTTCGATGACGGCTCCGCGGGTGATGCGGGCCATCTGCGGCCACGCAAGGAGCGAAATGACGAACACCACGGTCCACACGCTCTTGTTCTCCCGGAAAAGGGGCAGCTGCGTGATCACCAAGGCACCCAGGACCAGCGGCAGGGCGAAGAAGATGTCACCCAGGCGTGCGAGGACGGCGTCGACCCAGCCACCGTAGTAGCCGGCGAGGGCACCGAGTGTCACACCGATCACCAGCACGCAGAGGACGGAAAGCAGGCCTACGGAAAGCGAGGCCTGCGTGCCGTGGATAACCCTGGAGTAGACGTCGCAGCCCTGGAAAGTGAAGCCGAACGGGTGCCCGGCCGTGGGGGCGCCTTCGGAATTGGCCAGCTCACAGCCCTCGTTGGGGGGCGTCGATGTGAACAGGCCCGGGAACAGCGCAACCACAATCAGGGCAAGGATGAGCAGTGCCGAGATGATGAACAGCGGACGACGCCGGAGCTTGCGCCAGGCATCGGCCCACAGGCTGAGCGGGGCTTGGTCCGCCTTCACGGCGTCAGTCGCCTGCAGCGGGGTCTCATCAATGGGGGCCACGAAGTGGCTGTTATTACTGGTCATAGCGGATCCTCGGGTCAAGCCAGGCGTACAAAAGATCGACAAGCAGGTTGGCCACCACGAACACCAGCACCAGCACGCTGACGATGGAGACGATGGTGGGGCCTTCACTGCGGAGGACAGCCTGGTAGAGCTTGTTGCCGACTCCGGGAACGTTGAAGATGCCTTCAGTAACAATGGCACCGCCCATGAGGCCGCCAAGGTTGGCGCCCAGGTAGGTCACTACCGGGATCAGTGAGTTGCGCAGGATGTGCGCCACCACTACCCGCGGCCGGGAAAGGCCCTTGGCGGTGGCTGTCCGCACGTAGTCGGCGTTCATGTTCTCGCTGACCGATGCACGGGTCAGGCGAAGGACATAGGCGAAGGACACGAGTCCAAGGACCACCGCCGGCAACAGCAGGGTGACCCAGTTGGCGTTGGCGCCCACGGTGGGTTTTGCCCAGCCAAGCTGCACGCCGAACACGAGCTGGAAGACGAAGCCCAGGACGAAGGTGGGGACTGCGATGACCACCAGCGAGGCGACCAGGACAGTGGAGTCGAACCAGCCACCACGGCGCAGGCCGGCGAAGACGCCGAAGGCAACGCCGAAGATGGCCTGGATGGCCAGTGCCTCAAGGGCGAGCATCGCCGTCACCGGGAAGACGCGGGCGAGGCTGGCTGCAATCGGCTGCCCTGTGAAGTCATTGCCCAGGTTAAACGTGAAGAGGTTCTTGAGGAACAGTCCGTACTGGACCCAGAAAGGTTGGTCCAGGTTGTACTGGGTGCGCAGGGTGTCGATGACTGACTGCGGGGGCTGGCGGTCGCCGAACAGCGCCGCGATGGGATCGCCCGGCAAGGCGAACACCATGTAGTACACCAAGAGGGTAGTGCCGAGGAAAACAGGGATCACCTGGAGGAGTCGGCGCAGGATGAACCGGATCACAGGATCACCTGCCTTCCGGTAAAGGGGAAAACGCGTTCATGAATGCCTTCCTGCCGCTTGCAAGCCAATGGGGGCCCGGACGTGACCGGAACCCCCATCAGCCTTACGGCAAGTTAGATCTGGGACTACTTGGCGGTGATGCCGTAGTAGAGAATTTCACCGTTCCAGCCAGTTTCGGCCTTCGTGATGTTGTTGCTCCACACGATCGGACGTGCCTGGTCCCACAGCGGCAGGCCGGGGAGGTCCTGGAACAGGATCTCCTGCGCCTGGTTGAACTTGGCGTTTGCCTCGTCGGTGGTCTTGCTGGCAAGGCCTTCCTTGAGGAGCTTGTCGAACTCGGGGTTCGAGTACTTCTCGTAGTTCGACGGAGCGTCAGTGGCCCAAACCGGACCCAGGAAGTTGTAGAGCGACGGGTAGTCACCCTGCCAACCGGAGCGGGTCAGGCCCGGAAGCTGCTGGGACTTGCGCAGGTTCAGGACTTCGGCGAACTTGGCGAAGGGCTGGATTTCAGCCTGGATGCCGAGGTTGTTCTTGAAGCCGTTGGTCACGGCGTCGATCCATTCCTTGTTGCCGCCGTCGGTGTTGGAGGCAATCTGGAGCGGCTTGGAGTCGTCGTACGGCTTGATCTTGTTGGCCTGGTCCCACAGGTCCTTTGCCTTGGCGGCGTCGAACTTCAGGACTTCGCTGCCCTTGAGGCCTTCCTTGAAACCGTCGATGACCGGCGGCGCGAACGCCTTGGCCGGGGTACGGGTGCCGTTGAAGACCACCTTGGCGATTTCCTCGCGGTTGATGGCGTAGGACAGTGCCTGGCGGCGCAGCTTGCCGGCTTCACCCTGGAAGTTCGGGTTGTAACCCGGGATGTTCAGCGTGGAGTCGGTGGCAACGGCCTTGGTGGCGTTGCGGTCCGGGAAATCGTTGACGTAGGTCTTCAGGGCGTTGGACGGCAGGACGTCGGTGATGTCCAGGTTGTCCGACTGCAGGTCCGTGTAAGCGGGGCCCGGATCGGTGTAGAACTTGAACGTCACGCCACCGTTCTTGGCGGGGCGGGTGCCGTTGTAGTCGGCGTTCTTGACCAGGGAGATGGACTGGTCGTGGACCCAGGAGCCCTGCTTCTCGAACTTGTAGGGACCGTTGCCCACGGGGTTCTCACCGTAGGACTTGGGGTCCTTCAGTGCTGCGGAGGGCATGGGGTAGAAGGCGGAGTAACCGAGGCGCAGGGACCAGTCGGCCTCAGGCTGGGCGAGCTTGACCGTGATGGTCGAGTCATCTGTCGCCTTCAGGCCCGACATCGTGTCGGCGGTCGGCGCGGGAGTGGTGGTCTTCTTGCCGTCCGCACCTGTCGAGGACGTTACCGCGGATACTTCCGGGTAGCCCTCGATGGACTCAAAGAAGAAGCCGTTCTGCTGCAGGTTCTTCGAGTTGGCGGCGAAGTTCCAGGAGTCGACGAAGGTCTTGGCCGTGATGGCCTCACCGTTGGTGAACTTCTGGCCCTGCTTGACCTTGATGGTCCAGTTCTGCGCGTCGGGAGACTCGATGGATTCGGCCAGCGCATTGACTGCCTTGCCGTTCGCGTCGTAGCTGCGGAGACCTTCGAAGAGCAGGTTGACGACGCGGCCGCCATAAACCTCTCCGGTGTTTGCCGGCAGCAACGGGTTTTGTGGCTCGTTGCTGTAGGCGGTGATGACCTTGTTCGGATCGCCGGCTGCGTTGCTGGATCCGTCAGTGCCGCCGCCGCCGCCGGCGCCGCACCCGGTCAGGGCAAGCGCGGCGACCGCCACGATGCCCAGTGCTTTGGAAGTGCGCGTAAAACGCATTCCGCCTCCTATGAGTTGTGGGAGAGATGTATAGGGGAATCTTGTGCTTCCCCGCAGGCCGAAGCAGCTCACCGCTGTGACGGAACCTACACAATACGAGTTAGCCTAACCGCACGCAGTCCAGATATTGGTACTCCGTTGCCAAACCGTGACCGGGCAGTGCAATGCCCCCGTCAGGTGTGGATAGTTAGGCACGTCACATGCTACTCGGCGGTAGGCCGGACGGCGAATCGGCGCCGCGGGCGCCAAAGGAGCCCACGCCAGGCGCGCTTACTGGGACAGCCGCCAGTCCCACACGTTCCACCAGACGCCCAGCGGTCCAGGGCTCGTCTTCACTCCGGCCACCCTGGAGCTGAAGGCCGTGGTACCCAGGGTTTGGTAGAGCGGCAGCCCGTAGGCGTCCTCCCACACGTGCTTGTCGATCTCGGCCAGGAGCTCGTCCTGCTTACCGAGATCCGTCGTGGCGGCGAGTTGTTCCATGATCTTGTCCGCGTCGCCGTCGGAATATCCCGTGAAGTTGCTGCCTGCCCCGGTGCGGAAAATCTGTGGCACCCTGCTGACGCCTACCTCGGTCCCGATCCACCCTGAGAGGGCGGCCTCAAAGCCGCCCCGGCTCAACGCCGCGGGCCAGTCGGCGCTTGCCAGTCCGCCGTCGACCACCTTGAATCCCGCCAGCGCGGCTGAATCGCGGATCAAGCCGAATGCCCTGGCCCGGTTCGGGTTGTCGCGGTTGTAGAGGATGCGGATGCTGGGAGAGGCGCCCTTCAGGAGCTTCTTTGCCCCATCGATGTCCACCTTGGCGTAGTCGGCGGACCCGTTGTTCCTCACGGTGTCGTCGTACTTCGGCTGTCCGGGGAGGAACACCTGCGAATCCAGCGGCTTGGTGTCCTGGGTTCCCACCACCGCATCCACGATCGCCTGCCGCGGCACAGTCTTCAGGAAGGCCTCCCTGACATCCTTGTCGGAGAACGTCCCGGTGAAGTTCAAATCAAGGTGGTCATAGCCGGACTGCTTGTAGCGTTGAACGGTGATGCCCTGGCTGGAGAGTCCGCTGAGGAGGCTGTCCGTTGAGGCCGAAGGCTGGGGCGAGATGATGTCTGCCTGGCCGCTGCGCAGGGCGTCGACTGCTGCCGGCACGGCCCCTGTGAACCTGACGTTGATTTCATCGAGCCAGGGTTCGGCGCCCCACACGTAGTCCCGGTTCCGGACCAGTTTCATGGAGACACCCGGCACGATGTCGCGGACAATGTAGGGGCCGCTGGAGAGGTACAGCGCGGGGTCATCGGGAATGGATTTCGCGTCGAACCCGGTGTTCCAGAAGTCACTGACCTTCTTGAGGGCCGGGTTGGAGGCCGGCTTTTCCGGGTTGCCCCGCGGCGTGTCCTTGAGGAGATTGACCAGGTCTTTTTCGTCGTTGAGTCCACTTTTTGCAGCAACGACGTGGGCTGGGAGTCCGACGTCGAACGCCACTTCCCAGTCAGCGTAGGGCGCGGCGTACTCAATGGTGATGGACCGGCCGTCCGAACCGATGTCGGGGAACAGGGTGCCCGCCAGGCCCGTGGTGTCCGAGGCGACGGAAAAGTATTTGGTGCCCTTGCCGGCAACAGGATCGACGTCGTCGAAATACCCCGATCCTGCAGCCCAGGCCAGCAGGAGGTCTGCCGCGCCGATCGGGGCCCCGTCTGACCACTTCACGCCCTCGTTGACCGTGTACTTCACCTTGAGGGGCTGGTCCGAGACCTTCTCGAAGTGCCCGAACTTGTCATTGCGGACCACTTTGGAGCTGTCGTCCAGGTAGTAGAAGCCGGAGTGCGTGATGGCACCGATCTTGGAGTTGATGTCGGTATTGCCGCCGGCGCTGTAGGGGTTGAACGAGGAGAACGCATTGACTTCTGCCACGGTGACGCTGCCGCCGCGCTTCGCCTCCCCCACCACCACGGACGGGGCGCTGCCGCCAGAACAGCCGGACAGGACCAGGGCTGCCGCCAACGCCGCGGTGAGCAACTGCATCAGGCGCCTGACCGGCATGCCGCCTCCTTGTGGTTTTTCCCTCTCCGGAGGGGACTGGGGCCGCTGCGATCACGCCCTGCATACTCAGGATACTTGGTGCTGCGGCCCGGTACCCGGATCCGCACCCCCTCCGGATGCAGGAGGGGGCCCCTGCAACAACCTGTCCGCCCCGGGCCGGTTAAGCAGCCCGCAGGCCCTTCGCCGGTGGCCCTCCCGCACGCCGGGCTCCATCCGGTCAAGAAGGGAAACGATCATCCGCGAGCGCGGGTTCCGCTCGAAAACCGGCCGGTGGTCCTGGATGAAGGCCCAGTACAGCGCATCCCAGTCAGGCATCCACTCCCCCGGCGGCAGGTCGGACATTTTCCGCAAGTAGTTGCTGCCTGACACATAGGGCTTTGTGGTGATGTCCGCCCCTGCGGCGAATTGGCTCATGGCGTAGACGTTGGGCACCATCACCCAGTCGTAGGCATCGACGAACATTTCCATGAACCACTCGTAGACGTCGTCAGGATGGATCCGGAGCAGGGACATGGCGTTGCCCAGCACCATGAGCCGTTCGATGTGGTGCGCATACCCCGTGGCAAGTACGCGGGATATCACCAGGTCCACGGGCAGCAAGCCAGTAGTTGCATCCCACCAGCCGGGTCCCAGCTGGTTCCGGTGGTTGAGCAGGTTGGCAGTGCGCATCCGGCGGCCGCGCAGCCGGTACGTGGCGCGCATGTACTCCCGCCAGCCAATGACCTGGCGCACAAAGCCCTCAAGGGAGGCGAGCGGGGTATTTTCATCCGCACCGCCCAGAACCGCCTGCAGGATATCGCCCGGGTTCAGAAGGCCGATGTTGAGCCCGGGGGTCAGCAGGCCGTGGTTGACGAATGGATGCGCTGCGGAGATCGCATCTTCGTAGGGGCCGAAGCCCGCGAGGCGTTCTTCGACAAACTCCTGCAGGTGCCTTTGGGCCTCTTCCGCGGTGGTGGGCCAGGCGAAGAGGTGGGGGTCTCCAGGGGCATCCGGAAACTCCGTGGCGACCCAGGCGATGGCGGTTTCGACGTCCCCCGCGGCGTCGGAGCCGGCGTCCTTTCCCTGCCCGCTGCCCGGCGATGCCAGCGCATCCAGGTTGAACGTCCCCTCCTCCTGGAGCACGGGGTGCCCCCTGAACCTGCCGACAGTGGGTGGGGTATAGCCGCGGGGAAGCTTCCTGCGGTTGTCCGCGTCGAACGACCACTTTCCGCCGACCGGAGCGCCGTTGTCCACCAGGATGTCCAACCGCCGTCGCTGCCAGATGTAGAAGTCATGCATACGGGCCGGATTGTCCGCGAACCAGTCGTCCAACTGCGCCCGCGACGTCAGGAAATTCGGTGTCTCAAGCACGTCCTGGCTGCGCATCCTGTAACCGCCATCGTCAAGGCCGGCTTCCAGGTCCTTCGCGAGCCAGTCATCGACGACGTCAAACCAGGACACTCCCCGGGGGCGCCGCTGCCGGATAAGGTCCGCCAGCTGGACACGGGATATCCGCGCTGGGTCGCTGTAGAGGACAACCACGTCGTGCCCAAGTGCGCGCAGGCGGCGGGCAAAACCAGCCATCGACGCCCGGTGCAGGACCAGCTTGTGTGAATGGAACCGGTATTGGCGGAAGTAGAGGTCGTGCTCGATGAGCACAAAGACCGTGTCCGGGTCCATACCATCCCGCTGCTGCTCAAAGAGCTGATGGGGCAGGACGAGGCGCAGGAGCGGGCCGGCAGTCATACCGCAACCCTAAGGCAAGGTGCCGCAAGTGGACCGCGGCACCCTGCCTGATTGACGAAGCGGCGCTAGACGTTGAAGCGGAACTCCACCACGTCGCCGTCCGCCATGACGTATTCCTTGCCTTCGATCCGGACCTTGCCGCGGGACTTTGCCTCAGCCATGGATCCGGCGTCCACAAGGTCCTCGAAGGAGACGACTTCGGCCTTGATGAAGCCCCGCTGGAAGTCGGAGTGGATGACGCCGGCCGCCTGCGGTGCCGTGTCCCCCTGCCGGATGGTCCAGGCGCGCGCTTCCTTGGGGCCCGCGGTGAGGTAGGTCTGCAGGCCCAGGGTGTGGAATCCGACGCGTGCCAGCTGGTCCAGGCCTGATTCGTCCTGGCCGTTCATCTCGAGCATCTCGCGGGCTTCTTCCTCGTCCAGCTCCACGAGGTCGGCTTCGAGCTTGGCGTCGAGGAAGATGCAATCGGCCGGGGCCACCATGGCGCGCAGCTCTTCCTGCTTTTCCGGGCTGCCCAGGATACCTTCGTCGGCATTGAACACGTAGATGAAGGGCTTGGCAGTAAGCAGGCCCAGCTCCTTGAGGTGCTCCATCTCGAGCTTGTCGCTCTTGATGGAGGAATAGATGGTATCGCCCCGCTCAAGCACCGCCTGGGCGGCCTTGATGGCGGCGAGCTCTGCGGCTTCCCGCTTCTTGATCTTGACTTCTTTTTCGATCCGCGGAATGGCTTTTTCGATGGTCTGCAGATCGGCAAGGATCAGCTCGGTGTTGATGGTCTCCATGTCGGAGCGGGGATCCACCTTGCCGTCAACGTGGACCACATCGGGATCGTCGAAAACCCGGACAACCTCGGCAATGGCTTCAGCCTCGCGGATATTGGCCAGGAACTGGTTGCCCAGCCCCTCCCCCTCGGATGCGCCCTTCACGATGCCGGCGATGTCGACAAAGGAAACGGCGGCGGGCAGGACGCGCTGCGAGCCGAAGATCCCGGCGAGCTTCTGCAGCCTGGGGTCCGGGAGGTTCACGACGCCGACATTGGGTTCGATGGTGGCGAACGGGTAGTTCGCGGCCAGGACCTGGTTGCGGGTGAGCGCGTTGAAGAGGGTTGATTTGCCGACGTTGGGCAGTCCGACGATGCCAATAGTAAGAGCCACGAGCATTGATTCTACCCGCCGGACCCCGCGGGCCAGTACCCGGGGATGTCACTGCCCGTGATTGTCAGAGCCCCGTGCAACAGTGAAGCCATGGATGCTTTTGCCTTGATTCTGGCCCTCTTCATGCTGCTGCTGGGTGCGCTTGCCGGCGCTGCAGCCACTTATTTCTCATTGCGCCGGAACTCGCACGCGCTGGAGGCGGACTTTGACCAGGTCTCGTCCCGCCTTTCGGAGGTCACCGCGCAGCTGGCAGCGGCCGACGCCGAGCGGCGGCTTTTGGCGGCACAGAACCGCGAGCTGGGCGAGGCCAGGACACAGGATGGAAGTGTGCTGCGTGCCCTGGCGCCCGTGGCGGAGAAGCTGTCCGCCGTTCAGCAGCAGGTCGCATTGCTGGAGCGGGACCGGGTGGAGCAGTACGGCCAACTGGCCCAGCAGCTGCAGGAGGCCCGGCTTTCCGACGAGCAGCTCATTCGCTCCACCCATGCCCTGGAGTCGGCGCTGCGGTCCAACAGCGCCCGGGGCCAGTGGGGCGAGGTGCAGCTCCGGCGCGTGGTGGAGGCCGCCGGTATGCTGCGCCACGTCGACTTCGTGGAGCAGGTCCACAGTGCGGGCCACGACTCGGCGGTGCGGCCGGACCTGGTGGTGCAGCTGCCGGGCGACAAGCAGCTGGTGGTGGACGCCAAGGTTCCGTTGTCCTCCTACCTTGAGGCACAGGAGCTGGGCTCGGTGGACCCTCGCCTGGGCCCGGCTGGTCCGCAGTCGGCGAACGACGGCCGCAACAGGCAGGCCCTCCTGGCCGCACACGCCAAGGCCCTCAGGGCGCACGTGGACGCGCTCGGTACCAAAAAGTACTGGGACATCCCGGGGAACTCGCCGGAACTGGTGGTCTGCTTCATCCCGGCCGAGTCCATCCTGGCGGCGGCGCTGACTGCCGACGCCGGGCTCCTGGACCACGCACTGTCCCGCAATGTCGTCCTCGCCTCGCCGAGCACCCTGCTGGCCGTGCTGAAGTCCGTCGCCTTCACGTGGCGGCAGGACGTCCTGACGGACAGTGCGCGCGAACTCTTCGAACTCGCGCGGCAGCTGTACGACCGGATGGGCACGCTGGGCGAGAACGTCACCAAGCTCGGATCCTCGCTGAAGACGTCCGTGGACCGCTACAACGCCATGGTGGGGACGCTGGAAGCCAGGGTCCTGCCCACCGCGCGGAAACTCAACAGCCTGGAGGAAACAGGCCTGGTTGCACCCCCCTTGGTGGAGGTGCAGCCGCGGGCGCTGGTGGCACCCGAGCTGCAGGGCGACGGTGAAGCGGCCTGACACGGCCGCCGGATGCAGAATGGGCCGGGCAGCAAGATGCTGCCCGGCCCATTCCTCTGGAAATATGTTTTCGGTTCTAGCTGCGGGGCCGGCGTCCGCCCAGGGCACGGCTGACGTCACCGGCCTGCTTCAAGGTGGCCCGGAGCTCCTTGGGCAGCGAGAAGAGTAGGTCTTCCTCAGCCGTGACTACTTCCTCAACGGCGCCATATCCATAGTCGGCGAGCAACCGCAGCACGTCCTGCACCAGGACCTCGGGAACGGAGGCCCCGGAGGTAACTCCCACGGTGGCCACTCCTTCGAACCAGGCTTCGTCCACCTCGTTGGCGAAGTCCACCCGGTAGGACGCCTTGGCGCCGTATTCAAGCGCCACCTCCACCAGCCGGACGGAGTTGGATGAGTTGGCCGACCCCACCACGATCACCAGGTCGGCCTTCGGCGCGATCTTCTTGATGGCCACCTGGCGGTTGGTGGTGGCATAGCAGATGTCGTCGCTGGGCGGATCCTGCAGGGTGGGGAACCGTTCCTTGAGCAGCCGCACGGTTTCCATGGTCTCGTCCACACTCAGCGTGGTCTGCGAAAGCCAGATGACCTTCTCGGGGTCCCGGACAGTGACCTGGTCCACTTCGTGCGGGCCGTTGATGATCTGGATGTGCTCCGGCGCTTCCCCTGAGGTGCCTTCCACTTCCTCGTGGCCGTCGTGGCCGATCAGGAGGATATCGAAATCGTCCTTGGCGAAGCGGACGGCTTCCTTGTGCACCTTGGTAACCAGGGGGCAGGTGGCATCAATCGTGCGCAGGCCCCGGGTTTCGGCAGATTCGACGACTGCCGGGGAAACGCCGTGGGCGGAGAAGATCACCAGGGCGCCCTCGGGCACCTCATCGGTTTCGTCCACGAAGATGGCGCCCTTCTCCTCCAGCGAGCTGACCACGTGGACGTTGTGGACGATTTGCTTGCGGACGTATACGGGCGGACCGTAGTGTTCCAGCGCCTTCTCGACGGCGATCACGGCACGGTCAACACCGGCGCAGTAACCGCGCGGAGCAGCCAGCAGTACCTTCTTGGTGCCGTTCACGGGGGCCGCAGCTGCTACTTCCTCCGGGGAGCGGCGCCTGCGCGGAATGGATGGCATCGAAAGGGATACAGCCGAGGTGGTCATGCCTCCATGCTACCGGCTGGCCCCAACCCGTTTCCGGGATGCGAACCACGTCACAATGCCGGCTGCCACCAGGACGCCGCCGGTAACGGCCGCGGTTGTGATCCATGCCTGGAAGTCTGCACCGGCGGCGGCAAGGAACTCGTCGCGGAACATGTTGGCTATCGCGTTACCGGTGTCGGTGGCCTGGGCACGGGCCGAGCCCAGCTGCAAGCCAAGCCCCCACAGCCCTGCAACCGCCAGGCCGCCAACCCCTGAGGCCAGCAGCACGGTCCAGCGGCGGCGTGCCGCCACGAGCGCCAGCAGGAATGCCACGGCCGAGCCGATGGCCAGGACGTAGCCCATCGGCGCATAGGTGGCCAGCCGTTCGGTCCATTCCCGCTGCGCGGGTTGGCCCACATTAATCAGCGTCTGTTCCGGGGGGTTGAGGGGAAGCCTTGTGGCCCGGCTGATCTCCTCTGCGCCGAGGGCTACCAAGGGGGCGACGTCGAGGGTCAGCGACGAGGCCGACGCTCCGCCCTGCGACGCCGCGGCGGGGTCGGCGAAACTGAGGCGGTGGCTCCTGCGAAGGGTCTCCTCCCACGCTGCCGGATAGCCCGGAAGCTGGGTCAGGGACTCCGCCGCTTTCTCGAGCATCGGTTCCACCAGTCCCGAGAGGAAACCGGGAACTGACCCGGTATCGATCGTCCCCACCGCCGCCGTAGCCAGCTTCCGTTGGAATTCCGGGTCCTTGCCGAGCGGAGCAGCAAGACGGACAAATCCATCTTCCTGGACGATATTGCGGTCTGCCCAGATGGCGGGAACGGCAACGGCAGCCAGGAGGATGCCCAGCACGGTGGCCAGGGCAGAAACAAAAGTGCGCACAACAGGTCCTTCGGGGTTGGGGGACTCAACCCATCCTAGGCAGGGTGGCGGGGCTGTCCCTGTCAGCACCCGGTGCTAGACCTTACGGATAAGGTTGATTGACCGCCACCAACAGATAAAGGACCGCATGCCCGCAGCACCAGCCTCCCAACGGCGTCCGCATGTCTGACCAGGCCTCCCTTCCAGGCACTGCACCCACTACCCTGCCAGCCACCGCGGCGGAAACCAGTCCGGACAACCCGTGGCCGCTGCAGCTGCTCTCGCAGAAGCTGAAGGCCCACATCGACCGGACCCCGTCGGCGTGGGTCGAAGGGCAGGTCATTGAACTGAACCGGCGCGGCAGCAACGCCTACATCACGCTTCGCGATGTAGATGCCGAGGTGTCCCTTCCCGCTTCGGTCTGGACCAAAGTCCTGGAACGGCAGAACCTTCCCCTGGAGCGGGGTTCACGGGTCGTGGCGCTGCTGAAGCCGGAATTCTGGCTGAAAACCGGTCGGCTGAACATGCAGGTCAGGGATATCCGGCCGGTCGGCCTGGGTGACCTGCTGGCCCGCATTGAGCGGCTGCGCCAGGCCCTCGCGGCGGAGGGCCTGTTCGCCGACTCCCGCAAGAAGCGGCTGCCCCTGCTGCCTCACCGGATCGGCCTGATCACGGGACGGGACTCGGACGCCAAGAAGGACATCCTCCGCAACGCGGCACTGCGGTGGCCGGCCGTGGAGTTCGAGATCCGCGAGGTTGCCGTCCAGGGCAACACGGCCGTGGCCCAGGTGGTCCGCGCCCTGCGGGAACTGGATGCCCGGCCGGAGGTCGATGTGATCGTCATCGCGCGCGGCGGCGGGGCGCTCGAAGATCTCCTGCCCTTCAACAGCGAGGACCTCATCCGCGCGGTGGCCGCGGCCGAAACACCGGTGGTGAGCGCCATTGGCCACGAGGCGGACCGCCCCCTGCTGGACTACGTTGCCGACCTCCGCGCCTCAACCCCCACGGATGCGGCCAAGCGGATCGTTCCTGAGGTGTCCGAGGAGCTCGCCGGCGTGCGCCAGGCACGCGAACAGCTGCGGCGCTCCATGGACCGGATGATAGACCGGGAGTCGGACCGGCTGGCGGCACTGCATTCCCGGCCAGTCATGGCGGCGCCGGAGGGCATGGTCTCCGTCCGGGCGGAGGAAATCGAGCGCCTGCTGCGGCGTTCCTCCGCTGCCGTGAACTCCACGGTGGTGCGGGCAGCGGACCAGCTCCAGCACCTGAAGGCCCAGGTGCGCGCCCTCTCGCCGCAGAAAACCCTGGACCGGGGGTACGCCGTCGTCGAACTCGCCGGGAACCAGGCCGCCCGGATCGCCGAAGCCGGCCACGCCGTGGTGCGCAGGCCCGACGAAGCGCCGGCAGGCGCCGCCCTGTCCATCCGCGTCGCGGAGGGCCGCTTCGGCGCCACGTCCGACGGACCCGCGCAGCCCACCGGGGCACTGCACCCGGGAAACCCCGACCAGCACCAGGAAGTGGAAGAAAACGCATGACTGAACAGAAGCCCGAATCAGACGTCGCAGCCCTGAGCTACGAGGACGCCCGGGAGCAGCTCATCGCCGTGGTGGGCCGGCTTGAAGCGGGGGGCGCAAGCCTGGAGGAATCCCTGGCGCTGTGGGAGCGAGGCGAGGCATTGGCCGCGCGGTGCGAGGAGTGGCTCGAGGGAGCACGGAAGCGGCTGGCCGCTGCCCGCGACCAGCCGCTGTAAGCAGGCTGCAAAGCCGAACATACTGCCCGGGCCCAGGCCGTTGAGTCACGAACGGGCGACGAGTTCCTTTTCGATGTCAACGTCGAATTCAGCCTTGGGCCACTCCAGCCGAAAATCGGACAGCGCCGACATCACCAACTGCTGCACGGCGATACGGGCGAACCACTTCTTGTTGGCCGGCACCACATACCAGGGCGCAATGGCTGAGCTGGTCTCGTCGAAAGCAGCTTGGTAGGCAGCCATGTAGTCATCCCAAAAGGCGCGCTCCTTCAGGTCGCCGCTGCTGTATTTCCAGTGCTTGGCAGGGTTGTCCAGGCGGGCCAGCAGCCGGGACCTCTGCTCATCCTTGCTGATGTTGAGCATCACCTTGATGATCTTCGTGCCGGCGTCGGTTTGCCGGGCCTCGAATTCATTGATGGCCCGGTAGCGCCGGCTGATTTCTTCCGGGGTGGCCCAGTTATGGACGCGGTGGATGAGGACGTCCTCGTAGTGCGAGCGGTCGAAGATCCCCACCATGCCGGCTGCGGGGACTTCCTTCTCGATACGCCACAGGAAGTCGTAGGACTTCTCCTGCTCGGTAGGGGCCTTGAACGCCTTGAACTGGACACCCTGCGGGTCCATGGTGGCCATGACGTGGTTGACGATTCCACCTTTGCCCGCCGTGTCCATCGCCTGCAGGACCAGGAGGATCCGTTTCTTTCCGCCGGCCCGTGATTCGGCGAACAGCTGTTCCTGCATCTCGGAGAGCTTTCCGTCCAACTCAGCCAGCAACGCTTCACCGTCAGCCTTGTTGCCGCTGTAGCCCGGGGTGGCATCCGGGTCAACCGAGGCCAGGGAAAATCCCTTTCCAACGCGCAGCGTGTCAGAGGGATGCTGGTCGAAGCCAACGACGCGGGCCATGGGGTTCCTCTCCGCAGGGGATACACGGGCCCGGTGGCCCGTGAGCACAGGCTAGTTCCCTTGGTACCTGCTTAGGAAGTCCCCCATGCGCCCAATGGCTTCTTCGATGTCCTTCACGTTGGGCAGTGTCACCATGCGGAAGTGGTCCGGGCGCACCCAGTTGAAGGCCCGGCCGTGGGAGACCAGGATCTTCTGTTCCCTCAGGAGGTCGAGGACAAACTTCTCGTCATCCCTGATGTGGTAGACCTCCGGGTCAAGGCGCGGAAAGAGGTACAGGGCGCCTTTCGCCTGCTGAGTGCTGACGCCGGGAATGGCGTTGAGCATGTCGTAGGCCTTGTTGCGCTGCTCGAGCAGCCGGCCGCCCGGGAGGATGAGGTCGTTGATGCTCTGGTATCCGCCCAGTGCCGTCTGGATGGCGTGCTGGGCCGGGACATTGGCGCACAGGCGCATGTTGGCCAGCAGGTTGATGCCTTCAAGGTAGTCCGCGGCATCCTTCTTGGGTCCTGAAATGGCCATCCAGCCTGCCCGGTAGCCGCAGACCCGGTAGGCCTTGGACAACCCGCTGAAGGTCAGGCACAGGACGTCGTCGCCGGTCAGCCCGGCGAGGTTTACGTGGACAGCGTCCTCGTACAGGATCTTTTCGTAGATCTCGTCGGCAAAGATCACGAGGCCGTGCTTCTCGGCGAGGGCCACGATCCGTTTCAGGGTCTTTTCGGGGTAGACGGCGCCGGTGGGGTTGTTGGGGTTGATGACCACGATCCCCTTGGTGCGGGGCGTGATCTTCGCTTCCATGTCCTCCAGGTCGGGCTGCCAGCCGGACTCTTCATCGCAGAGGTAGTGCACCGGTTTGCCGCCGGCAAGCGCCACGGACGCCGTCCAGAGCGGGTAATCCGGTGTGGGGATGAGCACTTCGTCGCCTGAATCGAGCAGCGCCATCAGGGACATGGTGATCAGCTCGCTGACGCCGTTGCCCAGGTAGATGTCATCAACGTGGATGTTCTGGATGCCGCGGGTCTGGTAGTACTGCGAGACCGCGGTGCGGGCCGAGAAAATGCCGCGCGAGTCGCTGTAGCCCTGGGCGTGGGGCAGGTGGCGGATCATGTCCACCAGGATGGCGTCCGGCGCTTCGAATCCAAACGGTGCCGGGTTTCCGATGTTCAGCTTGAGGATCCGGTGGCCCTCCGCCTCCATCTGTTGGGCGGCTTCGAGGATCGGTCCACGGATGTCGTAAAGGACGTTATTGAGCTTCGTGGACTGCCTGAATTCTGCCATCCCTCAAATATGCCACAGGAAGGATGAATGGCCGTTGAGACATCCGCCACATGGCCGACGGCGGCTGCCGGACCTTCGAAAGTCCGGCAGCCACCGTCGTTGTCACCAGTGTGTTCCTGCCCGCCCGGGCAGGGAACGGGCCCCTACTGGACGATGCCCTTGTCCTTCAGCCAGGCGGCAGCTGCGGTCTTGGCGTCCTGCTTCTGGCTGCCGCTGACAGCCCGGTTGAGGTTGATCAGGTCATCGGTGGTAAGGATGCTGGACACAGAATTCAGTGCCTGCTTGGCCTTATCCGTCATCTTGGCCTTGTTGTACAGCGGCAGGACCTGCTGGGCGATGAAGTTGTTCTTGGGATCATCCAGCACCACGAGGTCGTTGTCCGCGATGGACGGAGTGGTGGTGTAGATGTCGGCCACCTGCACCTGGTCCTCCAGGAGGGCCTTGAGCGTCACCGGGCCGCCGCCGTCGCTGAAGGGCTCCAGCTTCTTGGGTTCGCAGTTGTAGTTCTTCTTCAGCCCGGGCAGTCCGTAGGCGCGCTCGGCGAAGGTTGCCGGGGCGCCGACGACAATCTGGCTGCAGACCTTGGCCAGGTCCTCAATGGACTTCAGCTGGTACTTCTCGGCCGTTGCCTTGGTGACCACCATGGCGTCCTTGTCTTCGGCCTTGGAAACGTCCAGGACGCCGAGGCCATCCGGCAGCTTGCCCGGCAGCGCCTTGGCGATGTCGCCGGCGGAGACTTCGGTGGCCTGCTTGTTGACGTAGAGCAGCAGGTTGCCGCTGTAATCCGGCACCACATCCACCGAACCGTCCTGGACAGCCTTGAAGTAGACCTCCCGGGAGCCGATGTTCGGCTTGGTGGTGGCGGTGATTCCGTTGGCGTTCAAGGCGCCGGCGTACAGCTCGGCGATGATCTGGCTTTCCGGGAAGTCGGCGGAGCCCACCACCAGGGAGGTGGCTCCCCCGGAAGCGCCCGCACTGGACGCGGGCGCGTTTTTCAGGGGATCGGACGATCCACCGCAGGCGGACAGCGCCACGGCCAGGCCAAGCCCGGCGGCAAGGCCGGTGAACGCCCGCCTGCCGAGGCGCTGGGGACGGCTATTTTTCATGACTTACCTCCTTGTACAACAGTCTCCGCAACAACGGGGTCTGTGAGATCAACCGCAGCCTCCTGGCTGCGGAAGGACAGCTTCGAGGCCCCTGGTGTCAGGGACAGCCTCTGGAACAGGGACAGGATGAGGTCTACGGCAATGGCCAGCACGGCGATGAGGAGGGAACCTCCCAGCATTTGCGGGAAATCGCTGAGGACAAGTCCGTCAAACAGATACCGACCCAGGCCGCCGAGGTTGATGTAGGCAACCACCGAGACGGTGGCTATCACCTGCAGCACGCCGGTCCGGAAGCCGCCGAACATGACGGTGACGGCGTTGGGCAGTTCCGCCCGGAACAGGACCTGCAGTTCGGTCATGCCCATGGCCCTGGCAGCATCCACAACGTTGCGGTCCACGCTGGAGATGCCCGCGTAGGTTCCGGCCAGGAGTGGCGGGACCGTGAGGATCACCAGGGCCCAGATGGGTGGCATCAGCCCGATGCCGGCCAGCAGCACGAACAGGATCAGCAGGCCCAGGGTGGGCAGGGCACGCAGGGCGCCCGCGAGCGCGACCACGGCCACCCGGCCCCTCCCTGTGTGGCCGACGAACATCCCGACGGGTACTGCAATGGCGGTAGCGATCAGCATGACCAGGCCGGTGTATTGCAGGTGCTCCCCCAGCCTGGCGGGTATGCCCATGCTCCCGGACCAGTGCAGCGGGTCTGCGAGCCAGGCGAAGGTATCGGCGAACACGTTGCTCATGCTGCTTCACCAACTGTGGAAGCAGCGCCATCGGCTTCGGGTGCTCCGGCGGGGACGCCCTGTGTCCCGTGGCCTTGTGTCCCGTGGCCCTGCGGCTTCCCTGCCCGCTCCCACGGGGTGAGGATGCGTTCCAGCAGGACCAGAACCGCGTCCATCAACAGCGCCAGGACCAGGATGGCGATGATGCCCACCACCACCTCGGTGACGAAGTCCCGCTGGAGACCGTCTGTGAAGAGCATGCCCAGGTTGCCGACACCCAGGAGGGCCGCAACGCTGACCAGCGAGATGTTGCTGACGGATACCACCCGGAGGCCGGCGAACATGACGGGGAGGGAGAGCGGGAGGTCCACCTGCAGGAACCGGGCCAGCGGTTTGAAGCCCATGGCCTGCGCAGCCTGGCTGATGTCCGCGTCCACGGAATCGAAGGCGTCCAGGGCCGCGCGCACCAGCAGCGCAACGGCATAGATGGTCAGGGCCACCACCACGTTGAGGGGATCCAGGATCCGGGTCCCGAGGATGGTGGGAAGGATGATGAACAGCGCCAGCGACGGAATCGTGTACAGCAGGGAGGAGGCCGTCAGCACCACGGAGCGAAGGGCATTGTTCCGCCGGGCCAACTGCGCAAGCGGGATGGAAATGATCAGCCCCAGGACCATGGGAACGAGTGCCAGCACCAAGTGCTGTCCGCCGCGCTCCAGGATCATGCCGGTGTTGGCCAGGAACCAATCCATCAGAGGGCAGCCTGCCGCACCTGGCGTGCTTCTTCGATCAGTGCCAGGACCTCGCCGCCGCGGACCACGCCCAGCACTACGCCGTCGGCATCCACGGCAACGCCAAGGCCGGACGGCGAGGAGAGGGCAGAGTCCAGGGCGCGGCGGAGGCTATCTCCGGGACGGAACAGGGAACCGCCGGGAACGAGTTCGGTTTCGGTCCCCGGCGCCGACCAGCCCAGCGGGCGCTTGTCCGCGTCCACCACCAGCTGCCAGCCGCCGGCAGCGCTGGAATCCGACTCATACCCTCCGGAAGCCCTGATGATTGTTGGCACCGGGTGGATGGCCACACCGTCGGACGGGGCAAAGCCGAGGTGGCGGAAGCCGCGGTCGCGCCCCACGAAGGACGCCACGAACTGGTTTGCCGGCGCCCGCAGGATTTCCTCCGGCGAGGCGTACTGGGCCAGCTTGCCGCCGGTGGCGAAGACGGCCACCTTGTCGCCGAGGATGGTGGCTTCGTCAATATCGTGGGTCACGAAGACGATGGTTTTGGCCAGGTCCTTTTGCAGCCGGAGCAGTTCCTGCTGGAGTTCGTCGCGGACCACGGGGTCCACCGCGCTGAACGGCTCGTCCATGAGGAGCACGGGCGGATCTGCGGCGAGTGCGCGGGCCACGCCGACGCGCTGCTGCTGGCCGCCGGAAAGCTGTGACGGGTAGCGCCCGCCCAGGGACGCCGCCAGGCCCACCACGTCCAGGAGTTCCCTGGCGCGCTTGCGGGCTTCCGCTTTTGAGACCCCGTTCAGCCGCGGGACGGTGGCAATGTTATCCAGGACGGAGCGGTGCGGCAGCAGTCCGGCCGACTGCATCACGTAGCCCATGGACCGCCGAAGTTCCGCAGCCGGTACGGACGTGACATCGCGGCCGTCCACGGTGATGGTCCCGGACGTGGGCTCCACCATCCGGTTAATCATCCTGAGCGATGTTGTTTTCCCGCAGCCGGATGGGCCAACGAAAACGGTGACGGACCCTTTGGCAATGGACATGGACAACCCGTCCACCGCCGGCTGGCCACCCGGATACTGCTTGGTAACGCTCTGGAACTCGATCATCGCCTGGTCCATGGTGCGGACTTACCTGTTCTCTTGGACGGGCTGTTCCCAGCACCGCGACACTGCCATAAGCACGCTGATAGTTACGGTAACCCAAACGGGGTCAGGCTTCAGCAGCTGGGGCCCTAATCCGCGCAAAGGAATCCCTACTGTAACCATTCGGTACCCCGGCAGGGATGGATGGGTTTCCCGGGATCCGGCCGTCCGGCGGCTCCTGCGGGGCGCCGCGGCCGGGCCTACAGTGGAGGCGTGACCAACTTGGAAGTTTCGCCCCAGCAGGAAGTTTGCCCGCCCGCCCCGGAAGGAGGGATGTCCGGCCCCTGCCTGCAGCTGTGGCCCGAACGCGAAGTACCCCTGGGCGGGGTCCGCGCCATGAACGTCAAGCGCACGCTGCCCCAGCGCGGCCTTCCCACGATCGGGGCCTGGTGCTTCCTGGACAGTTTCGGCCCGGACCGGACGGCGATGTCCGTCCTTCCCCACCCCCACATCGGGCTGCAGACGGTCACGTGGCCGCTGGCGGGGCATATCCGCCACCGGGACAGCGTGGGCAGCGACGTGGTGGTGCGTCCCGGGGAGCTGAACATCATGACAGCCGGTCGCGGCGTCTCGCACTCCGAGTTCGCTGTGCTTCCTGCCGACGGCGGGGAGTTGCCGGTGCAACGGGGCCTGCAGCTGTGGGTCGCACTTCCTGGCGGGGACCGGCACCGGGAACCGGAATTTGAGCAGCACCGCGAGCTGCCACGCGCCGCCGGACCGGGCTTTACGGTAACGGTCATGGTGGGCGAGTTTGCCGGGGTGGCCTCCCCCGCAACAGTGTTTTCGCCGATCGTCGGCGCGGACATTTCGTGCGAAGGGGAGGCGGCGCTGCCGTTGAACCCCGGCTTTGAGCACGGCATCCTGGTGCTCGACGGCGCCCTGGCGGTGGATGGGCAGGACCTGCCGGCGGGGCCGCTGGGCTACCTCGGCACCGGCCGCAGCGAATTGAGGGTGGCGGCACTGCCCGGTACGAGGTTCCTGCTGATTGGCGGTGAGCCGTTCGCCGAGGAACTGCTGATGTGGTGGAACTTTGTGGGCCGCACGCATGATGAAGTGGAAAAGGCGAGGGACGATTGGGAGGCGCAGGCCGGCCTGCCGGACGCTGAAACAGCAGCGGCCCGTTACGGCCTGGTCCCGGGACACGGACCGGATGCCGGGGCGGAAGCCGGACGCATCCCGGCTCCCCCGCTCCCTGGCGTCCGGCTGACGCCGAGGAAGCGTTCCGTGGGCTAAGCGGGTTCTGCCACCAACTGCAGCACTCCGAATACCGGTTCCTGATCCAGCACCCTGACGTCCGTGACCCCGGTTTCGGCGAGGTGCCGGCGGAAGGACTCCTGCAGGGGTGCCACATTCATGCCCAGCCCGCCGCCCAGGATCACCGGACCTTTGATCTTCAAGAGGCCCAGCACCTGGCCGGCCAAGGCAGCGAGGTCCTGCCCGGCCTGGTCCAACAACGTTGCGCTGTCCCGGTGCCCGGCAGCCGCGGCTTCCACGACGTGCCTGGCCTGCTGCGCCCAGAAGCGCCTCCCGGTGTCCGGTGAGTGGAACAAGGCGATGAGCTTGTTGGGATGGTCCAGCCCGCAGGACACCAGGAGTGCCTCCGTGAGCTGGTCGACTGGCAGCCCCTGGTTCATCCTGCGCAGGCTGTGCCGCACCGCTTCCCTGCCCAGCCAGTAGCCGCTGCCTTCATCCCCCAGCAGGTAGCCCCAGCCGCCGGCCCTGGCCTCACCGCCGTCGGCATTGCGTCCCCAGGCGGCCGAGCCGGTGCCCGCAATGACCGCCACGCCCGTGGTGGCGCGTCCCGCGGCCAGCAGGAGGCGGGAGTCATGGACAACGGTGACACGTGCTCCGGGGGCAAGGGGCTGGATCAGTGCGGCGAGGGCGGCGGCGTCCTCGTCGGTATCGATTCCGCCGGATCCCGCGTACACCCGGTCCACGGGTCCTCCGCCGATCCTGGCGAAAAGGTCCGCGAGGTTGCGTGCGGCCTGCTCCCGGCTGACATTCTGGACGTTCGAGCTTCCGGCCGATTCGTCGGCCACGGGGACACCGTCCTCGAAACGGATACCGTGCGTTTTGGTGCCGCCGATGTCCAGCCCGATCGTGATGCCGTGCAATGGACTGGCCGGGGAACCTGCCGCTTGGTCAAACGGAGCGGCAGGGGGCTTCTGGGTGTTTGTCACGTCACAAGGGTACTTGCCTCGTGCTGTTTGGTGCCCTGGCCCTGGGCCCCGGAAGCCAGCCCGCCGCCGTCGGGCGCTTTCTCCGCTCAGCGTCCTGCCCTGGTGACCAGCCCGGCCAGCAATCCGGCGCCCTGCCCCACCACCATCTCCCGGAAAAGCCGGGCAGGGACCGGTTCGCTCTCCGGTTTCCGGCGGCGCCAGCTCACGCCGACTTCCCGGAAGGCGAGCGGCGAGTCCAGCGGAAGTTCCACCCACCCCAGGTCCCCCGTTTCAGGACGCGGATTCCGGCCGGGGGGATCGCCGCCGGGCGGGAGGATACTGACGCCAAGGCCCGCGGAAACCAGCCCCCGGACGGTATGGGAATCCTGGCTTTCGAAGGCGATCCGCGGGCGGAAGCCGGCCTCGCGGAAAAGTGCATCCGTGAGGGAACGCAGCCCGTAGCCGGGCCCGAGCACCACGACGGGTTCCGTTCGGATGTCGGCCAGCCGGGCCATCCGCTGCCGGGCGAGCGGATGGGCGTGATGCACCACCAGGCGCAGCGGCTCGCGGTACAGGGGTGCGGAGTCCAGGTTCTTGCCCGGGGGCGCAACGGGTGCCGTGAGGGCGAGGTCCGCCTCCCCCGCTGACAACTCATCCAGGCAGGTGTCGCGGGCCCCCTGGCTGAGGCGGAATCCAGTCCCGGGATGCCGTGCCCGGAAGGCACTGATCAGCAGCGGCAGGGTGGCCTCGCCAAAGGTGTGCTGGAAAGACACCGATATTGTGCCCCTGATCACCTCGGATTCATTGCGCACCAGGTCCAGTCCGGCCTGGAACTCTGCGAGCGCCTGCTCGATGTAGGGCAGCAGTGTGCGGGCGGCAGGAGTCAGACGGACACCGCGTCCGTCCCTGACCAGGAGGTCGGTGCCGACGGCGGCGCTGGCCCTCGCCAGCGCCCGGCTCACCGTTGACTGGGGTACTCCGAGCAGTTCCGCCGTTTCCGTCACGTGCTCGGTCCGGCCCAGCTCTGCAAGCACCGGCAGCAGCGGGAGCAACTGCGCCAGTTGTTTCCGGTCCGGCTCCATCGGCAGTTCCTTCCAGGCAAAAACAATCAATATTTGCTATCACTTTGGCATAAAGCATGCATTGGAGGCATTCATCTACCGGGACTACGCTGGCTGGATGCCTCAGAACGCAAGCGCCGGAACTGATGCGTCGCCTCTCTGGACCGGCCACGCCAAGGGATCCAGGGCGTACGGGCGGATCCTTGCCGGCCTGTCCTGCGCGGGCGTGGCCACCTTTGCCCAGCTCTATTCCACCCAGGCGGTCCTCCCCCTCCTGGCCGCGGACCTGCGCATCACGGCCGCCGAGGCCGCCCTCACCATTTCGCTCGCCACCGTTGGCCTGGCTGCCACGGTGATCCCGTGGTCCTTCCTGGCGGACAGGATCGGCCGGGTCAAGGCGATGATGTGGGGTATCACCGCGGCCACCGTCCTGGGGCTGCTGGTGCCGATGGCCAGCAGCTTCCCCATGCTGCTGGCGCTGCGGCTCCTCGAGGGAATGGCCCTGGGCGGCATTCCCGCCATCGCCATTGCCTACCTCAACGAGGAAGTCAGCAAAGCCCACGCAGCCCTTGCCGCGGGAAGCTATGTTGCCGGCACCACACTGGGAGGACTGTCCGGGCGGCTGGTCGCGGGGCCGGTTGGGGAGATCTGGGGGTGGCGGTCGGCAGCCCTGGCCGTGTCCCTCCTGGCGACGGTTGCCGCCGTCGCCTTCCTTGTCCTGGTACCGCGGGCCCGGGGGTTCCTCCCGGCCCAGGCCTCCGGCTTCCGCAGTGCGGTCCGGACTCTCGGCGGACACTTGCGGAACGTCAGGCTGCTGGCCCTGTACGCGCAGGCCTTCCTGATGATGGGCGGATTCGTGGCCGTCTACAACTACCTGGGCTTCCGGTTGTCCGGTGCACCGTTTGGGCTTCCGGCCACGGTCATCAGCCTGATCTTCCTGGCCTACCTGTCCGGCACCTTCTCCTCCCGCTGGGCCGCGGGCATGACCACCAGGTACGGCCGCCGGAACGTGCTGCTGGCAGGACTGGCGCTTGCCCTGGCAGGACTTGCCCTGACCCTCACCCAGTCCCTGGTCCTGATCCTGGCCGGGCTTGTGGTGTTTACCGGCGGCTTCTTCGCCGCCCACAGCATCGGCTCCGGCTGGACGGGCGCCATCGCCAGGACCGGACGGGCGCAGGCGGCGTCTCTGTACAACCTTGCCTACTACCTCGGCTCCAGCCTGCTGGGCTGGGCCGGCGGCCTGGTCTTCCAGGCCTGGGGGTGGAACGCCCTTGCGGGAGCGGTCATGGTCCTGGCGTGCCTGACTGCGGCAACTGTCGCCGTCGTCCATCCCGGGACAGAGCACACCCTGACGCCGTAACCTGCCGGCGAATTAACCGGTTACGAGCAGCCCCCGGGGTGTCAGGATGTTCGGCAGGACGCGCTCCTGCTGCGCAGCTTGCGGCGATTCTGCGGTCTAGGATGAACTAGGACCGCTTGGAAGGAACCGCAGTGAGTACGAATGCAAGGAACACCAGGCCCGGGGCGCACCTGGAGCCGCTGGACGCCATCGACGAGCGTCTCCTCGCGGCCCTGGTGGCGGATGCCAGGATTTCGAACAAACAGCTCGCCGAGATGGTGGGAATCGCCCCCTCCACAGCCCTGATGCGCACCCGTGCCCTTTCGGAGCGTGGCATCGTCCAGGGTTACGAGGCGAAGCTGAGCCTGTCAGCCATCGGCAGGTCCGTGCAGGCACTGGTGGCTGTTCGGCTCCGCGCCCACGACCGCGACCAGATCGACCGCTTCACCGCCCGGGTGCCGCACCTGCCCGCAGTTCTTTCCACATTCCACACCTCAGGTTCGGTCGACTACCTGCTGCACATCGCCGTCGGGAGCACCGAAGACCTGCGGGACTGGGTCCTGGACAACCTGGCCACCGACCCCGTGGTGGGCCACACCGAAACCACCCTCGTCTTCGAACACATCCAGGGCAACCACGGACCACTTCCGGACTAGCACCCGGGGCGGCCGGGGCCGTTCAGGAAACCTTCCGCCGTGCCGATTGCACCAGCGTCACGGCTGCAAGTCCCAAGGCCGCCCCGCCGCAGAGCAGGACGAAGCCCTGCACGGCCGCTGCCATCCCAAACGCCGCGCTGGCCCAGCCCAGCCCCAGGACGGGGACTGCGCTTCCCAGGTAGGTGATCACATAGACGGTGCTGATGATCTGCGCATGGCGGGCCGGTTCCACGCGGGCCGCCACATCGTTAAAGACGGTCCGGAACGCCAGCCCCTGCCCCACCCCGGCGGCGACGGCGGCGCTGACCAGCATCATGGGACTGTGCCAGGCCCCTGCGGCACCCAGCAGCATGACAGAGACGCCCAGGACCGCCAGGCCAGCCGGTACCGTCCGCCGGCCGTGCACGGTCACCAACTGGCTAAGGGCCGACGCACCGAGCGGCAGGCCCGCGAGGACGCCGATCAGTGGCCGGGAGTCGGTGCCCAGGACCTGTGCGAAGTAACCCGGGGCCAGTGAGAGTGAGAAGCCGAACACGGCGAAGCTGAGGAAGCCGACGCCGGATGCCAGCCAAAAGGGGCCCCTCGCCTGCCGCGACACGGAGGGCCGGCGGGGCGCCAGGGCATGCAGCGGCCGGGACACCGCGGGAACCATGATGGCCGGGCGGGCACGGATCAGGTACAGCGGCACCAGCAGCCCGGCCATCAGCAGGGAATGGACGGCATAAGGTGCCGTGGTGGCTCCGGGAAGCAGCGACAGCAGGCCGCCGATCACGGGTCCCGCCGCCACTCCCCCGGACGAGGCCAGCAGCGTAAAGCGCGAAGCCCACTCTGGCCGGGACGGAAGCAACTCCCGCAGGGCGGCCGCGCTGGCTCCCGTGGCAAGCGCAACTGCCGCGCCCTGAAGTGCCCGGCCGGCGCACAGTGCGGCCAGCGAGTGGGCTTCGGCAAAGATCCAGCCGCCCGCCAGTCCCGTCAGCACGGCGACCAGGAGGGCCGCCCGGCGGCCGATGTGGTCCGACCAGTGCCCGGCCAGGAGCAGTGTTCCCACCAGCGCCAGGACGTAGCTGGCGAACGCTGCGGTCACCTCCAGGCTGGACAGTCCCAGGTTGGCCTGGAGCAGCGGATACAGCGGGGTGGCGAGGTTGGCGCCCACCAGGAGCATGAAGATCACCGCGCCGGAGATCACCAGCCGCGCAGTGGTGGAGGCATTCCAACCGCGGGGCATGGCTGTCGCCGGACGCATGCGCAATTCGCTGAAGACCGTCATTTGTGCCGCCTTAGGGGTTCGCCGCGGCGGGTGGTCCTTGTGGGAGCCCGGCGCGGATACAACTGTGTTGGTTCAAGAGTGCGGCAGTGCTGAGTAATTCATCCAATAACAGGTGGATAATTGAGCAAAATAGTCAACATGGGCATCCCTGGATGATGGAGAGTGACGTTCTTGAACAAATTGGACCCCACCGATTTGAGGATTCTGCTGGCGCTCATCAGGGATCCCCGGATCCAGATCGGAGAGCTCAGCGATTCCCTGGGCATCGCCCGCAACACGGCGCAGTCGCGTGTGCGGCGCCTCCTCCGCGCCGGCGTACTGCGGCCGGGCGGCCGCGAGGTTGACCTTGAGGCGGTGGGTTACGACGTCGTGGCGTTCGTGACCATCGAAGTTTCCCACCGCGAGCTCGACGGCGTCGTGGGGGCGCTGCGCCTCATTCCGCAGGTTCTGGAAGTCCACGAAATTTCCGGCCGCGGGGACGTCTGGTGCCGGGTGGTAGCCACCGATACCCACAACCTGCAGTCCTCCCTGCGGCAGGTCCTGAGGATCAAGGGGGTCATCCGGACAGAAACCGTCCTGGCCCTGCACACCCACATCCCGTACCGGACCGAACCCCTCATCAGCGGTCTCAGCAGTGCCGCCGCCCCGGCTAGGATTTCCTGAATGACCATCATCGATAACGCCGTCTACGTCAACGGCGTCCGCCACGCGGAGCCCGAAAGCCTTGAACAGACCTTCGAGACCCTCGCCAGGCACGGAGGTATGGCCTGGATCGGGCTGTACCGGCCCACCGCGGAAGAGATGACCGCCGTCGCCAACGAATTCGGCCTTCACGCCCTGGCAGTGGAGGACGCCGTGTCGGCCCACCAACGCCCCAAGCTTGAACGGTACGACGACAACCTCTTCACCGTCCTGCGGCCCGCAAGGTACCTGGACGTGGATGAGACGGTGGAGTTCGGCGAGCTGCACGTCTTCACCGGGAAGAACTTCGTCGTGACCGTCCGGCACGCGGAAACGGCTGGCGTGGCCCGGGTGCGGCAGCGGCTGGAGGCACGGCCGGACCTGCTCCAGCACGGGCCGGAAGCGGTTCTGTACGCCCTGCTGGACCGTGTGGTGGACGACTACGCTCCGGTGGTGGCCGGACTGGAAAACGATATTGACGAGATCGAGGACCAACTGTTCAGCGGCGATTCCTCGGTGTCGCGCCGGATTTACGAACTGGCGCGGGAAGTAATCCAGTTCCAGCGTGCCATCCATCCCCTGCCGGAGATGCTGGACCAGTTGAAGAAAGGCTTCGAGAAGTACGGGGTGGAAACCGAACTGCGGCACAACCTGCGCGACGTTGAGGACCACGTGGAGCGGGTGATCTCCCGGGCCGACTCGTTCCGGGACTTGCTGCAGAACGCCCTGACCCTGGACGGAACCCTGACCGCCAACCGGCAGAACGAGGCCAGCGCCGAGCAGAACGAACAGGTCAAGAAGATCTCATCCTGGGCAGCAATCCTGTTTGCGCCGTCCTTCGTCGCCGGCATCTATGGGATGAACTTCGACAACATGCCCGAACTCCACTGGGCCGCGGGCTATCCCTACGCCTTGATCCTCATGGTTGCGGCCGGGGCCCTCATGTACGGAATCTTCAAGAAGAAGGGCTGGATCTAGGGCCGGATGTCCCGGTGCCGGAACTTCCAGCCCGGGGTCTAGCCGGCGCCGCTCAGGCGGCCGCTCCGGCGCCCCGGACGCTCTTTGCCCGGGCCGGCCGGCCCGCGGCCAGCGCAACCCGGGCGTTGCCCGCGGCGTGGACGATGGCAGCTACAACCAGGAACGCAACCAGCACCTGTGCGGTGGAAACAAACACCGTCGCCCACCCGCCGTCGAGCGTTGGATCGAGGAAGTCGTAGACGTACCACCCGTCGAGACCCCCTCGGATCCAGGAGAACGCCAGGAAGGCCACGGGGTAGCCCAGCCACGCCAAGGGCCGCCACCACGTCCCGCGGACGGTCCTGGTGACCAGGAGCCAATCGAGCGCGGTCACCAGCGGAGCAAGGCGGTGGTGGACCATTTGGGGCCAGTACAGGTCCCAGCTCCACCAAGGCTCCCCCGGCGGAGCCACCAGCACAACGTAGATAATCCCCGTCATCACCAGGTACAGGACCAGAGCGCCGAAAAGGTGGTCCCACCACAGTGGCAGCCGGCTCCGTGGCCGGACACCCGAAAGCATCAAAACGAGCCCTAGGGCAAGGTTCCCCTGCACGGTGAACTCCGAGAACAGTTGGGCAACATCCACATCGTTACCGGGAAGGGTGGCGTCAAAGGTCTTCTGGACCAGCGCTGCGAGCACGAAAATCCCGACGGCGATGCGCACGGCCCGGATCCAGGGGCGGTCAGGGTGCAGGGCACGGTTGGCGGCAATGTTCCTGCGGACGGGCGGAAGAAACTCCCCGGGACCGGATGCGGATTCTCTGCGGCTCATGGGGAAAGCATGGTGCGGCCTGCCGCCGGCGGGCTAGGGTCTTTCGGCCGTCCGGGTCATCCGCGGGCCGGGCTGGGAGTTCTTAGTCCGGCAGGCGGATGTTGGTCAGGCGTTCGTTTTGCGCTTCAGCCAGCCCCAGACGCCGGTGGCGACGAACAGGACCAGCCCGATGATGGCGAGCCAGATGAGGCCTTTGACGACGAAGCCGACGATGGACAGGATGAGCCAGATGACCAGAAGGCCGATGATGATTCCCATGGACCCACTCTAGGCCGCCAAATTTCCCCTGCCCTCATCAGTAGCCGCGTTTTGCACTTCTGCGGCTGGATCGTGCCCCGCCAGCACGAGTACCACCGGACGAACCTTCCAGTGTTACTGACGGGCTTCTGGAAGTCATAGACCATCCCGAACAACAAGACCGGCCGCTGGACTGGGTGTTCGTCATTCGCGGGACAGCATTCATGGTCCTCCGGCTCACGGTCGCAGTCATTGGATGGCGATCCAGGTGGAGCGGTGGCCGCCATCGGGAAGTGCCTCGGACGCGGCCTCGGAACCGTCCTTAGGGCCTGCTAGTCCACCTCGAAGATCACGGATTCGACGGTAGCGCCAGCATCCTGAGGCGGTCATCCCTGGACCCTGATCTACGCCGGTGCCCGCACCGCGCGCCCCTACTGGTCAGGTGGAGGGAGCCTGCGTTCCTTTGGACGAAGCAAAATCAATCTCCGGAGGTTGAGGCGAGCAGTTCACGAAGCTGGCCGACCGGGTCAGGGACCTCGGGTCCGTGTGAGAAGAGCATCCTGGCGGGTTGCAACTCGGAGAGTCTCCGCAGTGAGACTTCGGCTTTTGCAGCATCCGCGGTGAACTGTGACGGCGCCCTGGCCATAGTCCCGGTAACAGTCCCGACTGCGTCACCGACAAAGAGAATCCGTTCCTCTTCATGCAGAAGGCTGATGTGGCCCTTCGTGTGTCCTGGCGTCTGCAGCACACGTAGGCCACGAACATTATCGCCTTCCGAAGCTGGGCGAAGCGGCGCCTTTGAAAGTATGTCCCCAATATCTGGTGCGCCGGCCCAGAAGGTGGCACGTTGGGCTTTCGAGGCCACCTGGTCCAAGCCGCCGACGTGGTCCGCGTGTGAATGGGTCAGAATGACGTCAGTGACGTCCGACCAAGTCGCACCAACCCGCCCCAGCGCTTGACCTGTTTCGGGAGCACCGCCCTCAGGCCCTGCATCGACCAATACCAGTCCGGTTGAGCCGCCTATATTGGGAGGGATGTCCGGCTGATAAGCACCTGCCGTTAGTCCCTGTTGGACTCCTGCCGGCTCAGGGTATCCCTTGAGGGCAGTTGCGCCGTGTCAGCCAGCCTGACAGACCAGGAGCACCCATGGCAGGAGACACTCCCTCATTGAGCACCGGCCACATGCGTGCAGGGATGAGTCCTTTGCAACGGGTTCTGGTGCTCGTTCTGTTGGCCGCGGTTGCGAACCTCTTCGCCGCCTTCGTCCTTGATGCCGCCACCGGGTGGGACAGCATGTACCGTCGGCTCGGCGGTGTCCTGGTGTTCACCGCCATGGCGGTTGCTGTTGCCGCCTTCACGCGATTCCCCTTCACGTGGAACGTCCGGTCCGGCCGGCTGCTGAGCCTGCCGGCGGTCCTGGCCGTACTCCCGGTATTCGCCAGTGTGCAGTCGGTCGAAACGACCGTCCTCACCGCCATTGTGATCCGAGAAGGAACTTCAGACCCGCAGGGCCTCTGCATGCTTTGAAGCCCGGCCAGCAGCATAATGGAAAACCGCTGAAAATTGTGGAGCTAAGGAGATTCGAACTCCTGACCTCTTCGATGCGAACGAAGCGCTCTACCAACTGAGCTATAGCCCCGGACGAATCCGCGTCCTGCAGGTTTGTTGCCTGCCGGTGCGGAACCGGTGTCCCTAGGCTACAAATTTTCGTAGCCCAACGCCAATTGACGCGCGGGAGCTGGGGCGGCGCCCCGCAACCCTATGCGCGGCGGCGCTGCAGGACGTCGTCGAGGTTGCTGAGGGCGCTTTGGGCTTTGGACAGCTGCTGCGCTTCCGTTGCGGCAGCTGCCTCAACGGCCGGAGCGGAGGTGGCGCCCTGTTTCAGCGAGGGCTTCCCCACTGCCTTTGGTGCTTCCGGGAGCTCCAGCGGCTTCGGTTCGGGACGCTCGGCCTTGGGAGCCTCAACATAGACGGGCTTGGGAACCTCTACGGGCTCCCATGGGGTGTTCAAGGGAACGGCAGGTGCGGACGCTCCTGCGCTGGTGTCGCCGGCCGCAATGGCGACGGCGAGGGCTGCTTCCCGCAGCTCCACAGCGGTAAGTGGCTTGGCCTTCGGCTCTCCTGCCTCGGCGTCGAAAAGCGGGCTGTCACGCCGTGTGGGGGCGCTTTCAATCTTCGGCGGGATTGCCTCGGCGGTGTCGGGACGGCGCGCCGGGGCGCTCATCGCGGAGCGGAAGGCGGCGTCCACCTTCGCCTTGCGGTCACGGACGGCGAGCCAGCGCAGCAGTGCCACGGACGCAACCGTCAGCAGGGTGCAGGTGAGCGGAAGGGCGGGCGAACCGATGCCGAAAAGGAGAATCACGCCGGAGATGAAGGCGGTGACGAGTGACAGCAGCCCCACGAGAGCCAACGATGTCCGGCCGTAGCGGATGCGGAATGGCGCCGCAGGTGGAGTACTTGCAGTGCCGGCAGCGGATGCGGCGCTCTGCCTGGGTTCCATGGCTTTCTCCTGCTGGGCGGCGACGTTTCGGACCAGGCCGGACTGGGGGTCCGGCCGCTCATCGGCGGGGGCGTCTGCGAGGAACTCGACGGCGGGCTGGAACTTTTGCCGGCGGTTCCGGAGGACGTAGGGGGCAACCCACACAATCCAGAGCGCGACGGCAACCACAAGGATCACTGAGCTGCTAAGGGGGAAGTCCACACTCAAAACCGTATGAGCATCATGCCTGCTCAGGCCGCATTAGCCGCGGTGTGTCGTGTCCGCATAGGCAAACCGTTGGATTTATGACCGGCGCGATGCCAGCCACGGGCCCAGCAGGCCCTCCGGGACCTCTTCCGAGGTGAGCGCAAACGACCTGTGGTCAGCCCATTTGCCGTTGATGTGCAGGAAACGGGGCCGGTAGCCCTCGTCCCTGAACCCCAGCTTCTCCACCACCCGCAGGCTCGGGCCGTTCTCGGGCCGGATGTTGATTTCCATCCGGTGCAGCCCGAGCGCCCGGAAGCAGTGGTCCGTTACCAGCGCCACGGATGTGGGGGCTATCCCGCGCCCGGCCCGGGACTGGTCCACCCAATAGCCCAACGTGGCCATCATTGCCGAACCCCAGACGATCGAAGACACTGTCAACTGGCCCACGATGGCCGGGCTCCGCAGACCCTGCCTCCACTCGGTGATGAGGAAGGGAAGCGCGGTGGCCTGGGCGGCCTGGATATTCAGGGACCGCACCATGTGCCGGTAGTCAGGAAGTCCGCCCTGCGGGTCCGGGTTGGAGGCCTCCCACGGGGCCAGCCACTCGCTGTTCCGGTATCGAACTTCGGTCCACTCTTTTTTGTCGCGGTACCGGATGGGCCGCAGGACCAGGTCGCCGCACTCGAGGGTGACCGGCCAGATGGTTCCAGTGCGCACGGCGCTACCGGGAAAGGCCGGCGGTGAAGCCCGGAAGCCATTCCCGCAGGCCCGGGCCCAGGTCCTCGCTGTCGATGGCCAGCTGGACGCAGGCCTTGAGGTAGCTCAGCTTGTCTCCGGTGTCGTAGCGGCGGCCGCGGAACACCACGCCGTACACTCCGTGCCCCTCGCCGTCACCGGTGGACAGTTCCTGGAGGGCATCGGTCAACTGGATTTCGCCGCCACGGCCGGGCTTCGTGTGCTCAAGGACTTCGAACACGGCGGGGTGCAGGACATAGCGTCCGATCAGTGCAAGGTTGGACGGCGCTTCCTCGGGCGAGGGCTTCTCCACCAACCGGTTGACCCGGACGTAGTCTCCGCCGTCGATCTCCTGGACGTCGGCGCAACCGTAGGCGCTGATCTGGGACGGTTCCACTTCGATGAGGGCGACGACGGACCCTCCGGTTTGGGCCTGCACGTCGATCATGGTGCTGAGGAGTTCGTCGCGGGCGTCGATGAGGTCATCGCCCAGCAGGACAGCGAAGGCTTCATTGCCCACATGCTGCTTTGCCCGGAGCACTGCGTGCCCCAGCCCGTGCGGATCGCCCTGCCGCACGTAGTGGATATCGCCCAGCTGGCTCGCTGCCTGGACGGACGCGAGCTTTTCGGTGTCGCCCTTTTCCCGGAGGGTCGATTCGAGGGATGGCACCCTGTCGAAGTGGTCCTCAAGGGCCCGCTTGTTGCGGCCGGTAATCATCAGCACGTCGCTGAGGCCCACGTGGACGGCTTCCTCCACGACGTACTGGATGGCAGGCTTGTCCACGACGGGAAGCATTTCCTTGGGCATAGCCTTGGTGGCAGGGAGGAACCTGGTGCCCAGGCCCGCTGCGGGAATGACGGCTTTGCGGACTCTGGGATTACTGGTGTTCACCGGACTAATCTAACGTCAGCGTCAAGTATTTCAGTAACTACCGGTGCGACGGGCCGGCACCCGGGCTGCAGGCTGCGGACCACGGGGCGACGCAGGGAGGACAACATGCTGCAGGAGTCGAACGCCATCAAGGACGGGATCCGGGCCAGTCATCGCCGCAGGCGGGCAGGCCTCGCGCCGGCCCAGCTTGAAGCAGCGGGCCTGGCTCTGGCCACCCACGGGGACGCGTGGGCCGGATCGGTAACGGAGGGCCGCCCTGGCATTGCGTGCGTCTACCTTGGCGTGGGCCAGGAGCCACCCACCCTGCCGCTGATCAACGCCCTGTACCGCAGCGGGCACAAGCTCCTGCTGCCGGTGTGCGAACCCGCACGGGAGCTGAGCTGGGTTTTCTGGACGCCGGACACCGGCTTCGAACGCAGCAGTTATGCCCCCATTTTGGAGCCTGCGGGGCACCGCCATGGCCCCGAAACCGCGGGCGATGCGTCGGTGCTTTTTATTCCGGCCACAGCGGTGGACCTTGCCGGCAACAGGATTGGCCAAGGCGGCGGTTACTACGACAAATTCCTGGGGCACCTGGCCACGGCCGGGAAGGAAATCCCTTTGTCCGCTGTTATCTACGACGATGAATTACTGCCCGCCGGCAGCATCCCGGCAGAGGAGTTCGACCGGCCCGTTCCGGCCGTTCTTTCGCCCTCCGGGCACCGGCCCCTGTTCGGGGCGGCCTGAGCACACGGCCGGCGGCGCAGTGATAGAATTAGCACTCAGGCCCTGCGACTGCTAATGGTTAACCATGTGGCAGCACGGGACCTCTCGTTTGCCCAAGAGGAGGAGCACCAGTGCCAACATATGCTTACGCCTGCAAGGACTGCGGCCACGCCTTCGACATCGTGCAGTCGTTTTCGGACAGCAGCCTGACATCCTGCCCTGAATGCCAGGGCACGTTGCGCAAGAAGTTCAATAGCGTTGGCGTGGTCTTCAAGGGCTCCGGCTTCTACCGCACGGACTCCCGCGATTCCAAGGGCAGCTCCGTCTCCCCCGCCCCGGCTTCGGCTCCGTCCGCACCCGCTGCCGCCCCCGCCGCGGCGGCACCGGCAGCTGCCGCGAGCTAACGGGCAAATTCTTTCGACGGCGGCCGGCGCGTTCCAGCGCCGGCCGCTTTTGTCCACATAGCCGCAGTCCCGGCTCCCGGGCGGTTGCGGCTACAGCTAGCGTGGGCGCATGCCCATATTCCCCCGCCGTGGCCGCACCGGCATCAGGTATCCAACGAACACTGGCGGCGTCGGCCGCAGCCCCGGGAAGCGTCCGCCTGCCGCCCGGCTCGCCGCCTGGCTGAACCGCAACCGCAGGCTTGCCGCTGCCCTGCTGCTGTCAGCAGCCGCCGCTGTCGCCGTCCAGCAGGTCACCCCCGCCCCGCTCTCCACAGCTACTGCGCTGGCCGCTGCCCGCGACCTGGCCGCGGGGACAGCGGTGACCGAAGCGGACGTGGCGCGGGTCCAGGTGCCGCCCGGCATGGTCGCCGATGGCTTCCTCCAGGATGAGGCCGCCGCCAAGGGCAAGCAGCTGGCCGCGCCGATGCGGAAGGGCCAACTTTTGTCCGATGCCCAGCTGGTGGGCCCTGGGCTCCTAGCAGGTACGCCGCCGGGGTCTGCCGCTGTGCCACTGCGAATGGCTGACCCTTCGTCCATCCAACTGGTCTCCCCCGGCCAGCTGATCAATGTGGTGCTCACATCAGCCAACGGGTTCGACCAGCAGGGTCCCTCCGAAGTATTGGCGTCCGCCGTCCCGGTACTGTGGACCTCCAACAAGGGCGGCCAGAGCGGACAATGGCTGGGTACCTCGGAGACGGATGGCCTCATCGTGGTGGCAGCCACGGCCGAACAATCATCCCGCCTGGCCGGAGCCTCCACCCAAGGCAGGCTGTTCTTTGTTTTGGTCGGCCCGCAGTGACTTGGTGGCGGTCAGCCCCAGTGCGGCGGCTTCTGTTCCTTCAGCCACGCGTCGTGGTCCTCCTCGCGGTCACCCCAGCTGCGGGCATCGTCCTCCGCGGCCTTGGTGGGGAGGACCGCCCCGGTACCACCCGGAGCCGTCCGGGACGTGGGGGTGGGAGCGGCCGGCCCCGCAGGGACTCCGCCATCAGCTGCTGTTTCCGGCTGCTTGTTCACGTTCTCGTCCTGGCGCATCTCTTCCTCGCGGCCGTTTTCCTCAGGCCTGCCGTCTGCAGGCTTCTTTTCCTCAGTCATGGGGTCCGCCTCCTGGCGTCCACCGCCGCCGTCCCGTGCTGCGCCGGAATCCCGGGACAGGTAGGAAGCTCCCGCGGCCGGCGCAGAATCAATTCCATTGAGCGCCTGGTCAACGTCGTCGTCAAGGAACCCCACGGACTGGCTGGCGCGGCCCGGAAGCACCATCTTTTCCAAGCCCAGGTAGCCGGCAATACGGTCCGCGCAGGACGAGGGGTCCGTGAAGACCTCGATGGTCCACAGCGGCATGTACCGCCAGCCGAGGCGTTCCAGCAGTTGCGGGCGCAGCCTGCTGCGCTCACGCACGCTCATGGTGCGGTACTGCGCAGTTCCGTCGGACTCGATCGCTACGGGTCGCGGAATGTCGGAATCATCCTGACCCATCGTGTTCAGGGGGTCCGCGGCCGCAACCACGTCAATGGCACCGTCGTATTGGTGCCAGACCCTGGCGCCACGGGCACGCAAACGGTCGCCCAGGTCCGCCACCAACGGGTCCGCGCCAAGTGCCTGTTCACTGGCGGCAGCACGGGACGCGGGGGTACCGAGGTCCGTGTTGCCGGAGATTTCCCGGTCCAAAAGCGCGTACAGGTCCACCGCGCCGTGGGTAAGCCGGGTGTGATCCAGGTCTTCGGGCCGGAAGCAGGTGAGCACGTGCAGGGAACGGCGGGCCCGGGTCATGGCCAGGGCGAACTTCTCCCGGCCGCCTTCAGCGGACAGCGGCCCAAAGTTGTGGAGCGCACGGCCGTGCGGGGTCCGCCCGAATCCGGGCGAGAAGATGACGTGGTCGCGGACCAGGCCCTGGGCTCGTTCCAGGTCCACCACGCGGAAGGACTCCGGGCCGGCGCCGAAGAACCCGGCCAGGCCCGGCTGGTTGGACAGCTGCAGCCTGATGGACTCGCCGATCCGGGCGGCGTGCCGCAGGCTGGCGGTGACGACCGCCAGGGAGGTCCGCGGACGCAGGCGGGCGTGTTCGAACACCAGCTCCACTACCCTGTTGACCTCCGCCACCACGGACTCCACGCCCTCGTGGTCAGCGCTGGGAAGGCCGGTGCCGTCCGGCAGGTATTCCACCAGCAGGGACCGGTCCAAGCCCGTGGCTGACTGGCCTTCGGGCAGACGGCGCAGGCCGCCGTCGTAAAAATTCTTGCTGAGCTGCAGGACCAGGTCCTCGTCCACTGCCCGGTACACCACGTTGAGCCGCCACACCGGCAGCACTGCAGAGAGGGCGGTGAATGCGCTCTCGACGCGGTGATGGGCGGGCTCTCCAGCGGCCAGCCGCTCCACCCCTACCGTGAACGTCCGCGGCGTGGCAATGCGGGGATCGCCGAACGCAATCACCTGCCGTGCCCGGGCAATGGAGGGCAGGACAGCCTGCAGCGAAGTGGCCTCGGCGTCAAGGATGACGACGGCGTCAAAGTGCTGTTCGGCCGGTAGCAGTCCGGTCATCAGGTAGGGGCTGACCGACCACACCGGAACCAGGGTGCCGATCAGCTCCGGTGCCTGGGCAGTCAGGGACGCCAGGGAAACCCTGCCGTCCTTGAGCAGGCTGCGCAGGAGGTCTGCCTGGCGCGGCTGGGCAGAGATGGCTGTGCGCCACCGTTCCGCGAGGTCCCACCGCAACCGGGCGGCGCCGCTGGCAATGTGCGCGTTGTCAGCCAGCCGGTACTCTGCCTCGAGCTGGCGGAGGGCATCGCCGTCGGACATTGCCAGGTAGTCGTCGCCGCTGATCATCGCCTCCAGGGCGGACTGCCACCAGGCCAGCTCCAGCTCCGCGGCGACGGATCGTTCCGGAACTTCCCGTTCGGCGAGGTCGGCGAGAAGTTCACCCAGCCCGTGTTCGCGCATGTTCTCGATGAGGAGCGTGCGTTCGGGCAGCGTCTTGAGCGTGTCGGTGTCCGCTACCAGGCGTTCCAGGCGCTCCATCAGCTGCGCGTAGGGAACGGTGGAAAGTGCCCCGCCGTCCTCCGTGTGCCGCAGTGCCTCGCCCAGCTGTGCCAGCTCCTGGTCAAGGGACCGGTACATGGCAATCATCTCGGCCAGGCCTGAGGGAACAGCGGGATGGCGCTGCGTGGTGGCGTAGGCCGCCCAGAGGGCACGCTGTTCCTGGACCAGCACCAGGGACGAGTGCAGGTCGGCGATGTGGACACCCGGACGGACGTACTCTTTGGCCACCCGGCGCAGCCTGGAACGCTGCATGGCGGTCAGTTCAATGCCGCGCTCGCGCCGCCAGGCGGACGGCGCCGTGGCGGAGATGAGGTCGGTCACCGGCCGGTCGAAGATGTCAGGGGTGAACTTGTCCAGGCTGCCGCGGACGGCCACCAGCAGTTCAAGCTGTTCGCCCCACTCGGCGAAGGATTCGCCCAGACGGATTTCGGCGTGCTCCGCAACGGCGTCCATGCGGTCGCGCAGGGCGGGAAGGCTCTTGGCCACGGAGCGGACCAGGTCCTGGGCTTCCTCGGTTTCCTTGCGGGTCAGCAGCCTGGCGCCGTGCCACGGGCTGGTGGTGGCGGCCTTGCTGAAGCTGCCCAGTTCGGCCGCGCGGCGGAGGCGGCCGGCCAGTTCTTCACGGTCCCGGATGCTGTCCAGGACGCTTCGCTTGAGCCGGACGGTGGTGGCCGGCGCAGGGTGGATGGAGGTGAGTTCGGCAAGCGACTGCATTGCCTGGTAGGGCGAGCAGCCCCACCGCTCGCGGACGTTGTGGAGCGATGCCACGTGGTCCATGAGGGCATGCCGGTGTTCGGTCAGGGTGGTGTGGAGGTTTCCAAGCTGCGGTTCCAACGACTTTTCGTTGCGGACGATTGCCCGGACCAGTTGGCCCTTCAGCTGTTGGGCCGTGACGTTTCCGGTCAGCTGGAACAGGATGGATTCCAGTCCCAGCGACTCCAGGTGTCCGGAGACCTCATTGAGGCTGGCGCGGCGGTCGCCCACCACCAGCACCGTCTTGCCGGCATCCACCAGCGCGCCGATGGTGTTAATGGCGGTCTGGGTCTGGCCGGTTCCCGGCGGGGTGCTGACCACCAGGGAGTCGCCCGCCCGGGCGGCGTCGACCACGTACTGCTGGTCCGTATCGGCGTCCAGCAGCAGCAGTTCGTCTTTGGGGTGCCGGTTGTCCAGGTGCGGGAAGCGGGACGGGTCCGGATCCTCAACATCTATCACTTCACCGCCGGCAGCGGTGGCCAGGGCGGAGACGATGGGGTTGGAATCGTTGATCCAGGGGTCGTCCAGGTTGCCGGACAGGTCGGCAAAGGTGGACACCAGCAGGTTGTGCTGGGTTTCGGCGCCGTGGATGGGCCGGATAAGGGTGGCCAGCCGGTCCAGGACGGGCTGGGGGTCGAACCGGGCGGTGCTGTAGGCCAGGCGGGTCACGGCATTTACGTCGAAAACGATCCCGTGGATGTTTTTCAGGTGCCGGACCAGGGCGGGATTGATCTGGGCCTGTTCGGTGAGCTGCAGTTCGAAGTCATCCTCTCCCGGCCGGACCGTGAGGGAGATGGCGGTCAGCATGACCGGAGCGGAGACGCGCTGGGGTTTGCCGCCGACGGCGGACGTCCACACTACGGTGCCTGCGGACAGGTACCCGGCGTCGATGCCGCGGTCGTTGGCGAGTTCGAAGATCTTGGACCGGATGTTGCGCGACGCCCTGGCGGCCACGACATACTGCTGCCGGTCACGGATCAGGGTGGACAGGCGGGTGCGGCGCCCGGCCATGAGCTGGGCGAGGCCTGAGGGGTGCGCCGAAGTGAGGTCGATGGAACCTTCCGGCGTCTTGGTGAAGCGCAGCATCGTGTCCGCGCCGGTGACGGGTTTGAGCCCGGAGAGCCATTTACGAAGCTCTTCAGAGCCTTCCGGGTGGCCTTGACCAACTGACACTTCTGCCTTCTTTTCTGCGTTTGCACGTGACGCCCTGGACCATACCGGCATAGATTCGAGAGTAGCCGCTCCGGCGCCGGACTTGAGAGACCGCAACACTGGGGCACGGGAAATTGCCGGGGAATTCGCTGGGAAAAGGCAGTGGCCGGCCTCCGCTGACGGAGGCCGGCCACTAGGACGCTATTCCCACTCGATGGTTCCCGGCGGCTTGCTGGTAACGTCCAGCACCACCCGGTTGACGCCGTCAACCTCGTTGGTTATCCGGTTGGAGATGCGGGCAAGCAGGTCGTACGGCAGGCGTGACCAGTCGGCGGTCATCGCGTCTTCGGAGGACACCGGACGGAGCACGATGGGGTGGCCGTAGGTGCGGCCGTCGCCCATGACGCCCACGCTGCGGACCTCCGCGAGCAGGACCACGGGCATCTGCCATACTTCGTTGTCCAGCCCGGCTGCGGTCAGTTCGGCGCGGGCGATGGCGTCGGCCTTGCGGAGCAGTTCCAGCCGCTCCTTGGTGATGTCGCCGACGATCCGGATGCCGAGGCCTGGGCCGGGGAACGGCTGGCGGCCGACGATTTCCTGCGGCAGGCCGAGCTGGGCGCCCACGGCACGGACCTCATCTTTGAACAGTGCGCGCAGCGGCTCAACGAGCTCGAACTGCAGGTCCTCGGGGAGGCCGCCCACATTGTGGTGGCTCTTGATGTTGGCTGCACCTTCGCCGCCGCCGGATTCGACGACGTCCGGGTAAAGCGTGCCCTGGACCAGGAACTTGATCTTCTCGCCGTGGGCTGCGGCCTCGGCGATGATGGCCAGTTCTGCTTCTTCGAAGGCGCGGATGAACTCCCGGCCAATGATCTTGCGCTTGGTCTCGGGATCGCTGACGCCGGCCAGCGCGGACAGGAAGCGTTCCTGTTCGTTGGCCACGTACAGCTTCACGCCGGTGGCGGCCACGAAGTCGCGCTCCACCTGTTCGGCTTCGCCTTCGCGCAGGAGGCCGTGGTCCACGAACACGCAAGTGAGCTGGTCGCCCACAGCGCGCTGCACCAGGGCTGCCGCCACGGCGGAATCGACGCCGCCGGAGAGGCCGCAAATGACACGGGCATCCCCGATCTGCCGGCGGATGCGCTCCACCTGTTCTTCGAGGATGTTGCCGGTGGTCCAGTTGGGTTCGATCTTGGCGCAGTTGAACAGGAAGTTCTCGAGCACCTGCTGGCCGTAGGCGGAGTGCTTGACCTCAGGGTGCCACTGCACACCGAAGAGGCCCTTTTCCTCGTTGGCGAAAGCGGCCACTTCCGCGCCCGCCGTCGTGGCCAGGACTTCGAAGCCTTCCGGCGCCCGGTGGACGGAGTCGCCGTGGCTCATCCAGGTCTTCTGGTGCTGGGGCATGCCCTCCAGCACGGAGCGCCCCTCGCCCAGGATGGTGGTTTCCGTGGATCCGTACTCCCGCAGCCCGGTCTTGTCCACCTTGCCGCCCAGGGCGTTGGCCATAGCCTGGAAGCCGTAGCAGATGCCAAAGACGGGAACACCCGCTTCGAAGAGGTCGGCACCCACGCTGGGGGCGCCGTCGGCATAGACGCTGGAAGGTCCGCCGGAAAGGATGATGGCGGCGGGATTCTTGGCCAGGAGCTGCTCGGTGGACCAGGTATGCGGAACCACTTCCGAATACACGTTCGCTTCCCTGACGCGGCGGGCAATCAGCTGCGCGTACTGGGCACCGTAATCAACAACCAGCACCGGCTTCTGGGAAGTCTGGGATGCAGTGGGAGTAGTCACCGTAATAGCCTACTTTGCGCCCTTGCACCGGCGCACCTTGAGAGGCCCGGCTGTGACGGAGCAGACGTCCGACGGCGGGTGGCCGGCGGGCGCGAGGCACGTTTCAGTAGCGCTGAGGTGCCTGCGGGTTGGCGGCCAGCTCGGCCTCCACCTCGGCGTGGAACTTCTTTTCGACGATGAAGGACAGGAACGGCACCACGCCGCCCAGTGCCAGCAGGACAAGTTTCAGGAACGGCCAGCGCATCAGGGACCAGAGCCGGAAGTTCGAGATCAGGTACACAACGTACATCCAGCCGTGGACGATCAGCACGGTGACGGAGACGTTCATGCCGTTGAGCACCCCCGCCGGTTCGGCGTCGGCAAACCCGAAGCCGAACGGCTGCCCGGTCACCGCGTTGGTCCCCCCGGCGAATAGGTACTGCCCGAAGCCGTAGCGTGCCACCAGTTCCGCACACAGCAGCAGGAGCATGGTGCCGGTGAGGTAGGCCATGACCTTGTAGAACTTCAGGGCCGACCGGATCTGGGCCTCGGTACCGCCGAAACGGCGTTTCTTCCCGGAGCTCTTGCCGGAGGCCTGCGATGAGGGGGTGGCCGGTTTCGGATCAATCATGGCTGTACCTTCTGCTGGTGCTGGTCAGGCTGCTGGTGCTGTTTGGCCTGCTGTGGAAGCTGGTGCTGTTCGTCGTGCCCGTCATCGTCGGCGTCGTCAAGGGCCTCCTCGAGGTCCCGGTGGTAGTCATCCTTGACCAGGCGCCACCAGATGAAAAGCGCGAAGCCGGCGAAGACAACCCACTCGATGGAGTAGAAGAGGTTGAGCCAGTTGATGTGCTGGGCGGGCGGCTGGGGTCCGATGTCCAATGGAAGGAGGTTCCCTGGCACCGCGGAGGCGCTCACATCCTGGCCGCCCACCACCTCTGCGGTGGCGGAGACGAAGCCGGGATAGCTGCTCACCTCCCAGTAGTTAATGAGTTCCGCCACGGAGACGGCGGAGGCCTCCCCCGCTTTGGGTGCTTTCCCGGCCACCGGCGCTTCGGACGGCAGCAGCCGCCCGGTCAGTTCAACAAGGCCCGACGGCGGTGCTGCCGCGTCCCCGGGTTCCGCGACCCACCCGCGTGCCACCGGGATCCAGGTCTGCGGTGAGGCGCCTGCACCGGCCAGGGCCGGGGCATCTTTGACGGCGAAGGCTGAAACGACCCAGTAGCCGGTCTTGCCGTCGTGGAGCCTGCCGGGAACCAGGACCTGCTTGTCCGGGCTGTACGTCCCCTGCGCGGTGACCATTTGGTCGGCTACGCTGCCGTGGAAGAATTCACCCGGCTGCAGGGTGGTGGTGAGTGGCTGTACCTGTTCAGTGGCGGGGTTGACCGGAACCTCGGGCTGGGTGGAGCGGCCGAACTGCCACTGGCTCAGCAGCACGAAGACCCCGGAGAGAGCGATCGCGAAGATAAAGCCTGCGATCCATCGGGGCTTAAGGGCTGTTTTCCACACGTCTTAACCGTACTTCGTACTTCTCTAGAACAACTAAACGCCAAGGGCGTCCGGGCTCGGAGGCGGGACCCGGGATGCGCCTAGTGATCGAAGAACACCAGGCTGGAGTTGATGAGCTCGGCGATTACTTCTGCGTCATAGGCACGCCGCAGCGACTCGCGGAATGATTCCTTGGAGAGTGACCGGGCCAGGGTGGCCAGGACTTCCAGATGGTCGGAGAACGAGCTGGCCGGGGTGGCGATCAGCAGGATGACCGTGGCGGGGCCGTCGGCGGCTCCGAAATCCAGCGCGTGGCCGTACTTGGCAATGCCGACGGCGATGGAGGTTTGCGATACGAACTCGCTGCGGGCATGCGGCAGCCCGATGCCGCCCGGGAGCCCCGTGGCCAGCTGATGCTCCCGGGCGTTGACGTTCTTCAGGAACCCGTCAAGATCCGAGATCCGCCCGGCGGCGTAGAGCCGCTCTGCCAGTTGGTTGGTGGCGTCGGTCTTGTCCTTCGCCTCCATTTCCAGGATCACCATATCGGCGGTGGTCAGGTGGGCGTCATACGGGTCCAGTGGTTCCGCCAAGGCGTATCCCTTCGGTCAGCAGTGGGGCGAACGGCCCCTCAACGCAAGGGCACGATGTCTTCCGCGCCCAGGCGGGCGGCGTCTGCGGATTCGTCGTCCGGCTGTTGCTGGCTGCGGCGTTCGGCCTCCACGCGGGCAAGGTAGTGGCGGACTTCGTTTTCACGCTGCGTGTCACTCCAGCCGAGGACGTCACCCATCAGTTTAGCGACAACGGGAGCGGCCGACACTCCGCGGTCCCAGGATTCGATGGAGATCCTGGTGCGGCGGGTGAGGACGTCCTGGACATGGCGGGCACCTTCGTGGCTTGCGGCGTAGACCGCCTCTGCCTGCAAGTAATCGTCGGCGCCGGGGAGTGGCTCCGCCAGCTCCGGGTTCTGCTCAATAATGGCCAGGACCTCAGGCGTCATGGAGCCGTACCGGTTGAGCAGGTGCTCGATCCGCGCCACGTGGACACCGGATTCCTCTGCGGTGCGGTTCCGGCGGTTCCAGGCCGCCCGGAAACCGCTGGCACCCAGCAACGGGATGGTCTCGGTGCAGCTCGGCGGGACCCGCTCATCCATGGTGCGGGTGGCCTCGTCGACGGCATCTTTGGCCATGACCCGGTAAGTGGTCCATTTTCCACCGGCAACCACCACCAGCCCGGGGACGGGGTGCGCCACGACGTGTTCGCGGGAGAGCTTGGCGGTGGAGTCGTTTTCGCCGGCCAGCAGTGGCCGCAGCCCCGCGTAGACTCCTTCGACGTCTTCCCTGGTCAGGGGCCGTTTCAGCACCTGGTTGACGTGTTCCAGGACGTAGTCGATGTCCTTGCTGGAAGCGGCAGGGTGGGCCTTGTCCAGGTGCCAGTCCGTGTCGGTGGTGCCGATGATCCAGTGCCGTCCCCACGGGATGACGAACAGGACCGATTTCTCGGTGCGCAGGATCAGGCCAACCGTGGACTGGAAGCGGTCGCGCGGCACCACAAGGTGGATACCCTTGGAGGCGCGGACCTTCAACTGGCCGCGGTCGGTGACCATGGCCTGGGTTTCGTCGGTCCATACGCCGGTGGCATTGATGACCTGTTTGGCGCGGATGCTGAACTGGCTCCCGTCTTCGCGGTTTTCCACCTTGGCACCGACCACCCGCTCGCCTTCGCGGAGGAAGTCCACCACTTTCATCTGGTTCACGGCATGGGCGCCGTAGTAGGCAGCAGTGCGGACCAGGTTGGCGCAGTATTTGGCGTCGTCCACCTGCCCGTCGTAGTACCGGATGGACCCCACGAAGGCGTCATCCTTCAGGCTGGGCGCGGCGCGCAGGGTGCCCCGCCTGCTCAGGTGCTTGTGGAACGGGACGCCGCGGCTGTGCCCACTGGAGATGGACATGGCGTCATAGAGGGCGATGCCGGCACCAACATAGGGCCGCTCGATGAAGGGTTTGGTCAGCGGATACAGGAACGGCACCGGCCGGGCCAGGTGGGGGGCAATCTCGGAGAGGAGCAGCCCGCGTTCCTGCAGGGCCTCCTTGACCAGGGCAAAGTCCAGCATTTCCAGGTAGCGCAAGCCACCGTGGATAAGTTTTGAAGACCGGGATGACGTCCCCGCAGCCCAGTCGCTTGCCTCGACGATGCCGACGCTCAACCCCCGGGTCACGGCGTCAAGGGCGGCTCCCGTGCCGACGATGCCGCCGCCCACAATCAGGATGTCGAGTTCCTGGCCGGGTTCCGTGGTGGCGCGCAGCCGCTGGATGGATGCTTCCCTGGCTTCGGGGCCAAGGACCCCGCCGTTTGCAGGAACACTCTTCATTGAACGCCTCCAGTGCCTCTAGTGCCGGTAGTAAACCCACACTACTTGCTCGTGGCGTGCTTGGGCAGGGCGGGCCAGCGCCCGCCCTGCCGCGGAGCCTTAGTTGCCGGCGTAAGGCGACACCACGACGTCGACCCGCTGGAATTCCTTCAGGTCGGAATATCCGGTGGTGGCCATGGAGCGCCGCAGGGCGCCAATGAGGTTGGACGTGCCGTTGGTGTGGTGGCCGGGCCCAAAGAGGACCTCCTGCAGCGGGCCGACGGTGCCCACGTTGGCGCGGTCTCCGCGGGGCAGTTCGGTGTGGTGCGCTTCCTGGCCCCAGTGCCATCCCTTGCCCGGTGCTTCTTCTGCCCGGGCCAAGGCACTCCCCAGCATGACGGCGTCGGCGCCCATGGCGATTGCCTTGACGATGTCGCCCGAGGTGCCCATCCCGCCGTCGGCAATGACGTGGACGTAGCGGCCGCCGGACTCGTCCATGTAGTCGCGGCGGGCGGCTGCGACGTCGGAGATGGCGGAGGCCATGGGTGAGTGGATGCCCAGGGCGCGGCGGGTGGTGGTGGTGGCGCCGCCGCCGAAGCCGACCAGGACGCCTGCGGCGCCGGTGCGCATGAGGTGCAGCGCCGGGGTGTAACCTGCTGCGCCGCCCACGATCACCGGGACGTCGAGTTCGTAGATGAACTGCTTGAGGTTCAGCGGCTCGTGGTCCTTGGAGACATGCTCGGCGGACACGGTGGTGCCGCGGATGACGAAGATATCGACGCCGGCCGCCAGGACGGTCTTGTAGTGTTCCTGGGTGCGCTGCGGGGTCAGGGACCCGGCAACGGTGACGCCGGCCTCGCGGATCTCAGCCAGGCGGGAGGTGATGAGCTCCGGCTGGATGGGGGCCTGGTAAAGCTCCTGCATGCGCCCGGTCACGGCGGGGCTGTTGGTTTCGTCCTCCAGCGCCGCAATTTCGTCCAGGACCGACTGCGGATCCTCGTACCGGGTCCAGAGGCCTTCCAGGTCCAGCACGCCAAGGCCGCCCAGCTTGCCGAGGGCGATTGCGGTGGCCGGGGACATGGCCGAGTCCATCGGCGCGGCGATCACCGGCATCTCGAACTGATAGGCGTCGATCTGCCAGGAGACGGAGACGTCCTTGGGGTCGCGGGTGCGACGGTTGGGGACGATTGCAATGTCATCCAGGGAGTAGGCACGACGCCCACGCTTGCCACGGCCGATCTCGATCTCATAAGTCACTGCTCTAGGTTATCCCAGCGGCTTCGGTGAACTGGCCCGGCTGTGTCCGTCCGGGTAGCGCTGCCGGTTGGAGCGTTGCCATCGAAGGCGGACCCGTCCTGGCCTCCCATTAGAGTGGCGTGATGGGCGCACGCTGGATTTTCGACGGGCACATCGCCGGGATTGGCACTGCCTCCGGGCTGCGCACCGTCGTGGGCATCTGGCAGGACTCCCCCTTTGGTTCATTTGCCGATGTCATGGTGCAGCAGCCTTCGGGGCACCGGATGCTGCTGGCTCCCTCACCCGAAGTGGCTGGCTTCATATCGGCCACATACAGCTTTGACGAGGTACAGGTCGGGGAGGTTCACGCCTCGCTCGCCGGACAGGTGTTGACGGTCGACGCCGGCCCGCTGGCCATCCGGGCTGCCACCGGACCGCGTACCCTTCTCGGAACAGCGCTGCGGGCAGTGCCCCGGCGCCTTGCGGTCCATCCCCGGTGGCTCGCCGCGGTCAATCCGCTCGCCGCCCTCGCGGCACCCGGCGCCCGCACGTACGGCACTGCCGGCAGCGGCAGGGCTGAGTTCTACGGGGTGACTGACCTGCACCACGTGACCTCCGCCGTCGTCAGCTGGGAAGGATCCGACGCCGGGGCGCTGGCTCCCATCCGGCCCGCCGTCACGTTCGGCTTCAGCAGCGTGCCGCCGCGGCCAAGCCTTGCCCGTGTCCGAACCACAGTTGTGGAGGCATGACGGGCAGCCGCGTCAGACTTCTTCAGGTTCATCGACCGTCAGCTGCGATTCGAACATCCTGAAGTAGCGGCCGCGCAGGGCAACCAACTCCTTGTGCGTGCCCTGCTCCACCACTTCCCCGTCCTCCAGCATGTACACGACGTCCGCCTTCTCGATGGTGGCGAGCCGGTGGCTGATAGCGATGATGGTGCTGCTGCGGTCCGCAAAGAGCCGGGTGAAGATGCGGTGCTCGGCGAGGGCGTCGATGGCGGAGGTGGGCTCGTCCATCACCATGAAGGAGGCGTCCCGGTAGAAGTTCCTGGCCATGGCAAGGCGCTGCCACTGGCCTCCCGAAAGGCCGCTCCCCTTCCGCCCCCGTGGATCCTCCATCCAGTTGCTGACGTGGTTGTCCAGGCCGTTGGGCAGCCTGTTGATGAATTCCAGGGCCTCCGCGTCCGAGGCCGCCCTGCGGATGCGTTCATTATCCCGGGCCGAGTCGACGTCCCCGAAGTAGATGTTCTCGGCCGCCGTGGCGAACTCATACTTGAGGAACTCCTGACTGAGCACGGCCAAGTGCCGGTGCCAGGAGGTGACGTCGACGGCGGCGAGGTCCACGCCGTCGAGCAGGACCTGGCCTGAGTCAGGCCGGTAGAGCCCGGCGAGGATGCGGATCAGCGTCGACTTCCCAGCCCCGTTCTCACCCACGATGGCGATGTGCTGGCCCCGCCGGATGGTGAGGCTGATGCCCCGGATGACTTCGATGTCGCTTCCGGTGTAGGTGAAGCGGATGTCCTTCAGCTCAATTTCCCGCGGGGCTTCCAGCAGCGGCGGGGCGTGCTCAGAGTGCACGGGCATCGCCATGAACAGCTCGTAGTCCTTCAGGTTCGCGAGGTCTTCGTCAATGGAGCTGAGCGAGGACACCAGGTTGTTGGCCGTGGACAACGCACGGCTGACGATCTGCTGTACGTAGAGGAACTGGCCCACCGGGGCTGCGCGGGCAATGATCTGCCCCACCACCCAAATCAAGGACACCACCTCGGCACCGTACTGCAGGGCGTCCGCAGCCAACTGCCTGGGAATGTACCGGCGCTGGTAGTCCAGCCGGCGACGCTCGTCCGCATCACGAAGGCGCGAGCGAAGGTCCATGAGGAAACTGACGATGCCGTAAAGCCGCATTTCGGCAATGTGCTGCGGCCGGAGGAGGTTGGTCTCGATCATGCGGCGCTGGCGGCGTGAATCTACCTGCGTGTTCCAGTGCGCGATCTGCTCCCTGGACAGCTTGAACTGCAGGTACACGCTGGGGACGATGGCCACCAGGACGATGACGGCGATCCACCAGCTGACCAGCAGCAGGGCGCCGATGGCCAGGATGACTGAGATCAACTGGGTGAAGATTGCTGCGATGCGGTCCAGGACGCGCGCATACGAATCCGAAAACCGTTTGGCACGGTCGTAGAGGTCCACTGTCTCCTTGTCGTCGTACCGCCAGAACTCGAGGGCAAGGAAGCGTTCGTACATCTGGTCACCGACGATGGCCCCCACCTTGAAGCTCATCAACTGCTGGATATACCGGTCGATGCTGTTGAAGGCGCCCCAAAAGAGACCCAGCGCGGCAGTGACGACGACGTAGACGATCGCAAGGCGCCCCGCCGTGCCATCGCCCGCGTAGGCTGCCGCCAACGCCGTGGTGGTGAGGGACGCGAAGTAGGTGGTGACCAGCGGCAGCACGGCCGAAATCAGCGAGCCAAGCACTTTCATGACCACCGCGCCCGGGGAGGCGCGGAAACTCACCCGGAGAACCTGGGCCACGGCCTTGGCATAGGGACGCAGCGCCAGCCGCTTTTGCGGGTCGCGTTTAGGGGCCAGTTCCGCCGGATGGCGCGGTTGGGACATGGAATCAGCCTAGCGCCGGACTGGACATGAAAAACGGCCGCTAGCCAGCGAGACGCAGCACGAGTGCTGCCTCCAGAATGCTTCTTTGCCCTGGCAGGCTTCCCGGTGGCCAGTGGGTTGGTTCTGAATCCTGCTGTTCCGGGTTGTAGAAGCGTCCGGTGGGTGATGTCCAGCCCGGTGGGTCCTTGCTCGTGGCCGGGCCGGGGGTCCATTGGCTGTGGTGCTTGAGCCGATGATGCTTACGGCAGAGCTGGGCCAGGTTGCTGGTTCCCGTGGTGCCGCCGTGTTCCCACGCTTGGAGGTGGTCTGTTTCGTTGTCGGGGGTCTTGTTGGTGCAGCCGGGGAACGTGCACTGGGCATCGCGCAGCCTGATCCAGCGTTTGATGGCCCCGGTGAGCCGGTAGTTTTTGCGGCCTATTTCCAGGGGTGCGCCGTCGCGCGGGTCGACCAGGACCCGGTAGAACGACTCCGCCCCACCGGCGACGAGTTTCCGGGCCATGGACGCCGGAATGGGGCCGAAACCATCCAGGGTTGCTGGTTCGTCGGTGGCTCCGAGGAGGGCGAACACGGGCACGGTGACCAGGACGTCGGCCCGCGGCGCCGGGACCTTCGCGATCCCGGTGACACCCTGCGTGCCCGGGGCGGTGCCGGTGGACCCCTCGCCCGCCATCTGGCCGGCGCCGAGGAGGAGGCTGGCGGCGATGTCGGGGCGGAGTTGGGTGAGGGTGCGGGGTTCGTTGGGGCCCTGGAGGCCGCGGGCGGTGGCGGTGGTCCGGTTCCAGATCGCGCACGCGGTGTCGCCGGGAAGGTAGAGGGAGACCCAGGCCATGCCGTCCCGGTCCGGGGTGTACTCCATCCGCCGGTCCGCCACCCCTTTTACATGGCGCTTTTGGATTGATTCCGGATGATGGCGCTCCCGCCACCCCCGGACCTTGGCCCGGAACCGGGACGGAACGAGTTCCCCGGGCAAGGCACCCCGGGCCGGGTTGGGAGTGTCGGGGTCGAAGAAGTGGTCCGCCAGCCCGGCAGCCCCGACAGCGTCAAAGCCCTCGGTCTCGTCCGCGACAATTCGCGAGTGCTGCCACGACATCACGCCCGCCGCCAAGGCGTTCATGACCAGCGGCAGGGAACAAATCCGCCGGGACTGCTCCACCAACGCCCCGGCACCGGCGGAGCTGATGGTGAGGACCCCGGCGATCTCCTCCACCACCGACATCTGCGCGTACGTGCGGTCCTGGACCGAGGCGTCCGGCGGGGTCATCGCCTCCTGGAACCCGACGGCGTCGGCAGCATCTCGTGCTTTCACCCCTGCAAGCTGCGCCTCCAGCCGGGACGTAAGCTCCAGCCGCTCCAGCCGGATCTCATAGCGCCGCTGCAGCACATCCACACCGGCACCCACACCCGCACCAAGACCGAAACCAACATCCAAACCGGCTGCCAGGGAAGCGTCCTCCCGCTTCAGCGCATCCAGGGCAGCAACAGAGGCACGAACACCCTCCAACACCACGCCAACACCACCGCCGATTCCCATACCCACATCATCCAGCGGGGGTCCGACATTCAAGGACGAGAAGGGCTCCGCGGAGGAAAAGAAGAGGAGGCAAGGTCAAAAACCTTGCCTCCTCTATTCAGTCCTGTGTCTAGCGCGAGCCGTAGTTCGGCGCCTCGACGGTCATCTGGATATCGTGCGGGTGCGATTCCTTCAGCCCGGCGGAGGTGATCCGTACGAATTTGCCCCGGACCTTCAGCTCGGGGACAGTGGGTGCGCCGGTGTAGAACATGGTCTGGCGCAGGCCGCCCACCAGCTGGTACGCCACGGAGGACAGCGGGCCACGGTACGCCACGCGGCCTTCGATGCCTTCAGGGATCAACTTGTCGTCACCGGAGACGTCAGCCTGGAAGTAGCGGTCCTTGGAGTAGGACGTGTTCTTGCCGCGCGACTGCATGGCGCCCAGGGAACCCATTCCACGGTAGGACTTGAACTGCTTGCCGTTGACGAAGATCAGGTCGCCAGGGGACTCGTCGCAGCCTGCCAGGAGCGAACCCAGCATCACGGTGTCGGCTCCGGCCACCAGGGCTTTGCCGATGTCGCCGGAGTACTGCAGGCCGCCGTCGGCGATCAGCGGAACGCCTGCCGGAATGGCAGCCTTGGCGGATTCGTAGATGGCCGTGATCTGCGGGACGCCGACACCGGCCACGACGCGGGTGGTGCAGATGGACCCGGGACCAACGCCCACCTTGATGCCGTCGGCACCGGCGTCGATCAGGGCCTGGGCGCCTTCGCGGGTGGCGGCCTGGCCGCCGATGATGTCCACGTGGGCGGCGACGGGGTCGGACTTCAGCCTGCGGATCATGTCCAGGACACCCTGGGAGTGGCCGTTCGCGGTGTCCACGAACAGGGCGTCGACGCCGGCGTCCACCAGGGTCATGGCGCGCTCCCAGCCGTCGCCGAAGAAGCCGATCGCGGCACCCACGCGGAGGCGGCCCTCATCGTCCTTGGTGGCAAGGGGGTACTGCTCGGCCTTGGTGAAGTCCTTGGTGGTGATCAGGCCCTTGAGCCGGCCCTGCTCGTCCACGAGCGGGAGCTTCTCGATCTTGTTGGTAGCCAGCTTGTGCGAGGCTTCCTCGCGGCTGATGCCTACATGCCCGGTGACCAGGGGCATCTTGGTCATGACGTCGCTGACCAGCCGCAGCGGGAAATCGGACTCCGGCACAAAGCGGGTGTCGCGGTTGGTGACGATGCCCAGCAGCCGGTTGTCCTCATCCACCACGGGAAGGCCGGACACGCGGTAGTGGGCGCAGAGATCATCGAGCTCGCGCAGCGTTGCCTCGGGCCGGATGGTCAGCGGGTTGGTGATCATCCCGGACTCGCTCCGCTTCACCCGGTCAACCTGGTCCGCCTGGTCGGCGATGGACAGGTTGCGGTGCACCACGCCCAGGCCGCCCTGGCGGGCCATGGCGATGGCCATCCGGGATTCCGTCACGGTGTCCATGGCGGCGGAGAGCAGCGGGGTCTGGACCGTGATCCGCTTGGAAATCCGCGAGGACGTGTCGGCCTCGGACGGAATGACGTCCGTGTGCCCCGGCAGGAGCAGGACGTCGTCGTAGGTCAGGCCGATAAAGCCAAAGGGATTGTGTTCGGGCTCGGTCATGAGTGCGCCTCTTACCTTGGTTGCTGGGTCACGGGTAGGGGTTGCAGCCGATGACCAGCCCGTGATTACGGAACTGGCCTGTGCAGACGATCCTGCGGGAGCACCGCGCAGGACGGCGTTCCGGGGGCAGAAAGTGTTGAGTAAATATTAGAACCTCGGCGCCGATCCCCCTATTCCACGCCGCCAATGTGAGCAACCCCACCCACGGTCCGGCAACCGTGACGGCTCAGCTCCAGCCGGTGGCAGCCAGCAGCCGCTGTTCGAACATGGGAATCATGGACTCGACATAAGTCCTGGTGAGGTGGTTGTCGTCCTTGTAGACGTACACATTCCCCACCACGGCCGGGCAGACGCCCCGTGCGCAGATGAAGTCGCTCATGTCCATCAGGTGAAGCCCCGGAAGCTTGCCGCGGTAGTTTTCCAGCGGCGACGGCTCCACCAGGGACTCGGCCAGAGGCGGGTTGCACGCGGGTGCGCCGGCACCGTTACGTTGGGCGCACTGCGGCATATTGAAGGTGAACCGGGGGTTGTCCCGGATGCCGACGATCTCGATTCCAGCGTCAGCGAACGGCTTCACACCATCGAGGTATCCCGGAACCTCAGTTTCGAACGGGGCGTCCTCGTGGGTCAGCGACGCCACGGTGAACACGGCGTCCGGCCGGTGTTCCAGGACGTAGGCGGAGCTGGCGCGGTTGTAGGCGTTGCATTCAGCGTTCCTGGCGTCCGATTCGGCTCCGAAGCGGCAGGCAGGCATCAGCAGGGTGACAATCTCCCAGCCACGGGCCGCTGCCACCGGCGCCAGGGCGGCGAGGTACTGCTGGGCGTGGGAGTCGCCCAGGACCACGATGCGCCGGGTGGCCGGTTCCTCCGGAAGCTCCTGCCGGCAGCCCTCCAGGATGGGGTCGGCCGTGGCGTTGGCACCGGTGCAGGGCGAGTCGATGCCGGCCCAATCGTTGTCCAGGGCCGTGGGCCCCGGGATGGTGCGGGCTCTCGGCGCGGGCGAGTCTTCGTTCTCCGGGGTGAGCGCCAGCGCCCCGGGCGTGAGCTCCCTCGGTTGTGCCGCCGTCGCACTTTCCTCAGCGGTGAGTGATGTCTGCCAGACCGCGACGGGCCCGGCCAGGACAGCGCCACAGGCAACAACGACGACGGCGGTCCGCCACGTTCGGAGCTTGGGCCAGTGCCAGTCCCGCAACGGCTTTTCCACGAAGCGCGTGGTCAGGACGGCGAGGACGATGGCGGCTCCAACGATGCCGAGGCCCTGCATGAGGTTCGGCGCTTCGACGCCGGTGGCCGCGAGCGCCAGCACCAGGACGGGCCAGTGCCACAGATAAAGGGCATAGGAGTTGTCGCCCAGGGCCACGGCGGCCCGGCTGCTGAGCAGGCGGTCAACGCCGAAACGGCTGCCGGTCTGCCCGGCGACGATGATCGCGGCGGCCGCAAGCGTAGGCCACAGTGCCACGTACCCCGGGAAGGACCGGTCAACGGTCAGCACCAGTCCGCAGGAAATCATCGCGGCCAGTCCGGCCCAGCCCAGGGCAATGCGCACCATGCGTCCGGGCCGCAGGTACGGCAGCGCCAGCGCCAGCAGGGAGCCCAGTGCAAACTCCCAGAGCCGGGTACGGGTGTCGAAGTAGGCGTAGGCCTGGTTGGTGGCTGTCTGGCCAACGGAGTAGGCCAGTGACACCGCGAAGACTGCACCGAAAACCACGGCCAGCAGGCCGCGGTACGTCAGCCCTTGCAGGCGGGATACCCTGCGCAGCCCGGCCAGAACGGCTGCCGTGGCGGCAAAGACCAGCGGCCACAGGATGAAGACCTGCCCTTGGATGGACAGGGACCAGAAGTGCTGCAGCGGGCTGGCACCGGCGTGGTCCTGCGCGTAATAGTCCACAGATAAGTCCGCCAGGAGCCAGTTCTGGCTGTACAGCAGGGACGCCCAGGCCTGGTCCAGTACCTGCGGCCAGCGGCCCTGCGGCAGGATCAGCCAGGTGCCGGCGAGCACGCCGAGGATCACCACGACGGCGGCTGGCAGCAGCCGCTTTAACAGGTGCAGCCAGTGCGCCGGCAGCTTGAAGGGTTTGCCTGACTCGGCTTTCCGGACGAACGACAACGTGAGCAGGAAGGCCGAGATGAGCAGGAAGATATCGACTCCGCCGGACACCCGGCCCAGCCACACGTGGTAGGCCACCACCATCAGGACAGCCAGCGCCCGGAGCCCCTGGACCTCCGGACGGAAAGTGGGCTTCCGCGGGCGTTCAGAGGGGCCGGATCCGGGTGCCTTCGGGGCTTCCGTTACGGACACTAGAACCCCTCACAACAGCCGCCAGCCAAAGCATCAAGCCTAGCCAACGCGCTGTCCAACAGCCAATCACGCCGCCGGTTCAGACTATGCTGGGCCCAGTCGTGGAAGGGAGCGGGCGTGGTTGTCCAGCTGCGGATTTGTGTGCCCGGGGAGCTGTCCGACGTGACCGTGCAGACCTGCCGCGACCAGCGTGGAACGGCAGAGGTCACTGTGGTCCGGGGCGCCTCCGTGGTGCCAGAGGGCGATGTCATTGAAGTCCTGGTCGCCCGGGAATCAGTGGAGGAACTTCTGGAGAAGCTCAACATCCTGAAGGTCCGCGATGTTGGGTCCATTTCCATGTCCACACCCGAATTCGTGCTGTCCCGGAACGCCGACCAGGCTGAGCGCGCCGCCCCGGGTGAGGGCGCAGACGCTGTGATCTGGGAGGACGTCACCCGGCAGACTGGCGAGGACTCCCGCTTGACCTGGAACTTCCTTGCCTTCCTGGTCCTGGCAACCCAACTCGCCGGAATCGGTATTGTGACCGACTCCCCCATTGCCATTGTGGGCGCCATGGCAGTGGGTCCTGAGTTCGGGCCACTGGCCGCCCTCGCGGTTTCGATCGCCACCCGAAAGTGGAGGCTTGGCCGCCGTGCCGCAGTAGCCCTGGCCGTGGGCTTCCCGGTTGCGATGCTGCTGGCCGCACTGACGGCGTGGCTGTCGATCCCGCTGGGCCTCTTTCCGCGCGATGCCCTGGACAAAGGCTCGGCAGTGGAGTTCATCTACCACCCGGGCCCGTATTCGTTGATCGTTGCCATCCTGGCCGGAATCGCCGGGATGCTGTCCATCATCGGCCGCCGCTCGGCCGCCCTGATCGGTGTCTTCATCTCCGTGACCACAGTGCCGGCGGCCGGATACGTGGCGGTAGCTTTGGTACTGGGCGAATACCCGAAGGCTGCAGGCTCCGCGCTCCAACTGCTGCTCAACCTTGTAGGCATCGTGGTGGCCGCCGTCGCCGTCCTGCTCTTCTACCGCATGATCTCCAAGCGCCTGCCGGATGGTGAGGCCCGGACCCTACGGCGCCAGGGCAGCAGAAGCCGCAACTGACGGACAACGGTTCCTTTCGACTACGAGCGCAGCAGGGAGCGGAGGGTCTGGATGGTGTCCGCCTCGGCCGGGGCCTTGTCCTCCCGGTAGCGCTTGACCCGGGCAAACCTCAGGGCGATCCCGCCCGGGTAGCGCGGCGACTGCTGCACGCCGTCAATGGCTATTTCGACGACGGTCTTCGGCTCAACCCATACGGTGCCAGCGGTGCGCCGCACCTCAATCTCCTGGAACCTCTCCGTCTGCCAGCGCAGCAGTTCATCCGTAAGGCCCTTGAACGTCTTGCCCACCATCACGTAGCCGCCGGGTTCGCCGAAGTCACCGCCGGGATCCAATGCCCCGAGGTGCAGGTTAGACAGCATCCCTGTCCGGCGTCCCGAGCCCCATTCGCAGGCAAGCACCACCAGGTCGTAGGTATGCACCGGCTTCACTTTCACCCAATTGGATCCGCGCCGGCCGGCGGCGTAGACCGAGTCGATCGCCTTCACCACCACGCCCTCATGGCCCGCGGCCAGCGCATCCTGCGAAACGCGCTCGGCGACGGCGGGGTCGGCGGTGACCTCCCCCGGGATCCGGTGTGCAGGGGCCACGCGGTCGAGGATGTCGATGCGGGTGGCCAGCGGTTCATCCAGCAGGTCACGGCCGTCGATGTGCAGCACGTCGAAGAACCAGGGGTGCAGCAGCGTCTCCCGGACTGCGTCTGCGCCAAAGCGCGACATGGTTTCCTGGAAGGGCCGCGGGGCGCCCTCTTCATCCAGGGCGAGGGTTTCGCCATCGAGGATGACGTCCTGTACCGGCAACCCGCGGACCAGGTCCACCACCTCGGGCAGGCGGTGCGTTACATCGGCAAGGTTGCGGGTGAAGATGCGCACGTCGCTGCCGGACCGGTGCACCTGGATGCGGGCGCCGTCGAGCTTATATTCCACCGAAGCCTCCCCGGTGGCTTCAAGGGCCGCGCCCGCGCTGCCGGCGGTGGCCGCGAGCATGGGCTGCACCGGCCGGCCCACCACCAGGCCGACGGCATCAAGTTCCGCGGCGGTGCCCATCAGTGCAAGTAGCGCCGTACCGCCGAGGTCGCCGGAGAGCATGGCCGCACGCCGCACTGCGTCGACGGGCCGGTCCGAGGCGCGTGCGACGGCGTCCGTCAGCACTCCTTCCAGGGCGCCGGTGCGCAGTTCCCCAAGCAGGACGCCGGCGATGAACGACTGCTCGGGTTCGGTGGCGGCAGCCATGAGCGTATTGAGGATGGCGGCCCGTTCTGCACCCGACCCGCTGCCTACTGTTGCCAGGAGCCGGTCCAGCGCGGTATCGAAATCCGACACGGTGAGGCGTGGCTCCGCTGCGGGTTCCGCCTTGGCCGCAGCCACGGCGCTCCAGCCAACCCCAACCCGGCCCTGGCGGGGTTTGGCACAGAGCAAGCCCACCGCCGTCGGAATCTCCGCCGGTTCCAGCCGGCGCAGCAGGTGGACCAGGGCGTCCACCTTTGCCAGCCGGGACCGGGTTGATGCGACGGCTTTAGTGGTTTCCACGAGCTCAAGGAGCAGCATGGCACCATCCTGCCACGGGCACTGCACCGGCACCCTGGATCGGAGTACTGGACAGCGTGCAGGCGCGGTCCACAATGTGCGCGTGGGGATCATCGTGGCAAACCTGTTCATCACCCTCGACGGCGTGTACCAGGCGCCGGGCGGCCGTGAAGAAGACCCTGAAGGCGAATTCGCGTTCGGCGGCTGGCAGGCGCCGGTGTCCGACGACGAGGCCGGCGCCTCGATAGCGGACGAGATCAGCCGGATGGATGCCCTCCTCCTCGGCCGGAAGACCTACGACATCTTTGCGTCCTACTGGCCCCACCAGTCCGGTGACATAGCCGATGCCCTCAACCGGGTCCCCAAGTTCGTTGTCTCCGGCACAATGGCGGACCCGGACTGGGCCGGCACCACTGTCCTGCCGGATGCCGCGGCCGCGGGCGGCCTACGGGACGGGTTTGGGCAGATCCATATGTTCGGCAGCGGGGTACTGATCCGGTCCCTCATGGCGGCCAATGTGCTGGACCGGCTCCATTTCTGGCTGTATCCGGTGGTCCTGGGCCAGGGAAAGCGCCTGTTCGGCACTGGAACGGTGCCCTCCACCTTCACGCTGGCCGAGCCGGCCCGCAGCTTCCCGAAAGGGGCGGTCTCGCTGGTGTACGAACGCGGAGGAGAAGTGGAGACGTCCGAGATGACCGCAACCTAACCTCGCTTCGCTCGGCCAGGGACCCTGGCGGCGTGGGCCCAGCAACCTAGCCTGGCATCCTGTGAAGGGCATGAAAAAGGCTGGCCCGGCAGATGCCGGACCAGCCTTTTCAGCGGAAAGCCGCTAAGGTGCAGCCCTAGTGGCTGTGGCCTGCGTGTTCGTCCTCTTCGGCCGGCTTCTCCACGACCAGGGTCTCGGTGGTGAGAACCAGGGCGGCGATGGAGGCCGCGTTGCGGAGGGCTGCACGGGTGACCTTGACGGGGTCGATGACGCCCGCGGCGATCAGGTCCTCGTACTCGCCGGACTTGGCGTTGAAGCCGTTGTTGGTCTCCAGGTCGGCAACCTTGGAGGTGACAACGTAGCCATCGAAGCCGGCGTTCTGGGCAATCCAGCGCAGCGGCTGCACCAGTGCGCGGCGGACGATGCCGACAGCTGCGGCGGCGTCGCCTTCGAGGGCCTTCACGGAAGCGTCCTCGTCCAGTGCCTTGAGGGCGTGGATGAGGGCGGTACCGCCACCGGCCACGATGCCTTCTTCGAGGGCAGCGCGGGTGGAGGACACGGCGTCCTCGATGCGGTGCTTCTTTTCCTTCAGCTCAACCTCGGTGGCAGCGCCAACCTTGATGACGCCGATGCCGCCGGCAAGCTTGGCCAGGCGTTCCTGGAGCTTCTCGCGGTCCCAGTCGGAGTCGGTGCGGGTCAGCTCGGCGCGCAGCTGGGCTACGCGTGCAGCCACGTCCTCGGCCGAACCGGCGCCGTCGACGATGGTGGTGTTGTCCTTGGTGACGGTGATGCGGCGGGCAGTACCCAGCACCTCCAGGCCTACGGAGTCCAGGCTCAGGCCCAGTTCCGGGGAGACAACCTGTGCACCGGTGAGGGTGGCGATGTCCTGCAGCATGGCCTTGCGGCGGTCGCCGAAGCCGGGAGCCTTGACGGCCACGACGTTCAGGGTGCCGCGGATGCGGTTGACGATCAGCGTGGACAGGGCCTCGCCCTCAACGTCCTCGGCGATAATAAACAGCGGCTTGGAGCTCTGCAGGGCCTTTTCGAGCAGCGGCAGGAATTCCTGGATCGAGGAGATCTTGCCCTGGTTGATCAGGATGAGTGCGTCCTCGAGGACTGCTTCCTGGCGCTCCGCGTCGGTGACGAAGTACGGGGACAGGTAGCCCTTGTCGAACTGCATGCCCTCGGTGAGGACCAGTTCGGTCTGGGTGGTGGAGGACTCTTCGATGGTGATGACGCCATCCTTGCCCACCTTGCCAAAGGCCTCGGCGAGGAGCTCACCGATCTCGTCGCTCTGCGCCGAGATGGCGGCAACGTTAGCCACCTGGGTGCCTTCGACCGGGCGGGCGTTTTCGAGCAGGCGGGCAGCCACGGCCTCAACCGCAACCTCGATGCCGCGCTTGATCTGGCCGGGGGCAGCGCCGGCTGCAACGTTGCGCAGGCCTTCCTTGACCAGCGCCTGGGCCAGGACCGTGGCGGTGGTGGTGCCGTCGCCGGCAACATCGTTGGTCTTGGTGGCTACTTCCTTGGCCAGCTGGGCGCCAAGGTTCTCGTAGGGATCGTCCAGTTCCACTTCGCGGGCGATGGTGACGCCGTCGTTCGTGATGGTGGGGGCGCCCCACTTCTTGTCCAGGACGACGTTGCGGCCGCGGGGGCCGAGCGTCACCTTGACGGTGTTCGCGAGCTTATCGATGCCGGCCTCAAGGGACCTGCGGGCAGCGTCGTTAAACGCAAGCTGCTTTGCCATGGTTTTGTCCTTTCAAAGACAGAAACCCCGCACTGCCGGCCAGCATGAGCATGGCCGGCAGCACGGGGATCCGAAGAGTTACTTGACGACGATTGCCAGGACGTCGCGGGCGGACAGCACGAGGTACTCGGTGCCGCCAGTCTTGACTTCAGTTCCGCCGTACTTGGAGTAGATGACGACGTCGCCAACTGCTACGTCAACGGGAACGCGGTTGCCATCTTCGAAGCGGCCGGGGCCAACTGCAACAACTTCGCCTTCCTGCGGCTTCTCCTGTGCGGAGTCCGGGATGACCAGGCCGGAAGCCGTGGTCTGCTCGGCTTCGAGCGGGCGGACAACAATACGATCCTCAAGAGGCTTAATAGAGACCGACACTCGGACCTCTCCTTTTCGTCAGCAAATTCGTGGACTGGAAAGCTTTCCGCCGTAGCTGGCAAACCGTCGTCGCGGTGCCGGCAGCAGCCTGGCTGGCAGCTCTTCATGTGTTAGCACCCTCCTAGGGAGAGTGCTAATGAAGACTCTATGTAAGGGTTAGCACTCGGTCAAGGTGAGTGCCAACGTTTCGTCATGGGCGTACACCCTTTGGCGCCCGACGGCGGTGGGCCGCCGGGGAGGGAAGGCACCCCATCCCGGCAGCCCGGGTGGTCGGTGCCCCGCGTCGTCACCGGCCCAGGTCGTCGAAGTCCACGTCCTCGCCGCCGTCGGTTTCGCCGTCGTCCTGGTTCCGTCCCCTGTACAGCACCCAGCCGGACACTGCCGCGGCGAGCAGCGCAGCAACGAGGAAGAAGATGCTCCCGGCCCGCGCGCCGTCGTACAGCCCGCGGATGTCCCTGGCCTCCGGGGTGTTGTCCTGGACGTTTTTGCCGCCTACCGAATAAACGGTCGCGTTGAACGTGTCCAACAGGAAGATGATCACCAGCAACGCGATGCAGACCACGGCCACCACGGCGGCGGCAATCAGGACGGGACGGGCGAACCTGGCCGGCCCGTGGTCCCCCGGTTCGTGGTCATCGGGCTCGCGGGGGGCTGCGCTCTCATCCATGGATTCAACAGTATCCGCATCCCGCCCATGCACTCCTCCACTAGGCTGGAACCCATGGCTCACGCTCCCCAGGACCAGATGGCACAGGACCAAATCGCACCGTTGCTGACCCCGGAGGGCTGGGAGTTGCTGGCGTCCCTGGGCCCATACCGCGATGAGGACTCGTTGGAGCTCAACGCTGCACTCCGGAAGGCAGGTCACCCTGCAGGACTCGTCTCGGCCGTCCTGACCCAATCGCGGCTGCGCACCAGGGCGGAGTCCAAGTTCGGCGAATTCGCCCGGCAGATGCTTTTCACGCAGGCTGGGTTGGAACAGGCCACGCGCCTGAGTGTCGCCGCCCACCACGCCCGGCGGTTCGCCGCCGCCGGGATCAGCCACGTGGCGGACCTTGGCTGCGGCCTGGGCGCGGACTCCCTGGCCCTGGCCTCCCTGGACCTCAACGTCACTGCCGTCGAAATGGACGAAACCACCGCGGCCTGCGCCACCGTGAACCTCATTCCCTTCCCCAACGCCACGGTGGTGCATGCCGACGCCTCGTCCGTCCCCCTGGACGGGATGGACGGCGTCTGGCTGGACCCGGCCCGGCGGGTCACCTCCAGCTCCGGCACCAAGCGGATCTGGGACCCTGAGGCATTCTCGCCGCCGTTGTCCTTCGTGGAGTCACTGGCTGCCCGGGGCAAGGCCGTGGGCGTGAAGATGGGCCCGGGCATGCCGCACGAGTCCGTGCCTGCGGGCTGCGAGGCGCAGTGGGTGTCGGTGGCCGGTGACGTCACGGAGGTGACCCTGTGGTTCAACGGCGTTCGCCGGCCCGGAGTCCGCCGCGCCGCGCTGGTCCTGGGGCCGCAGGCACCTGCGGAGTTGACCAGTGCCGAGGACTTCGGCGCGGGCCCTGCCGCGCCGGTGGGCCCCGTGGAGGGGTACCTGTATGAACCGGACGGCGCCGTGATCCGTGCCGGGCTGGTGGCGGACGTGGCGCTGCAGCTCGGCGGCCACCTGGTGGATGAACACATCGCCTACATCTGCGCGCCCAGGCTCCTGGCCACCCCGTTCGCCCGTGCCTTCAAGGTCCTGGAGGTCATGCCGTACAACGTCAAGTCGCTCAAGGCATGGGTAAAGCGGGAGGGCATCACCGTGCTGGACATCAAGAAGCGCGGCATGGCGGTCACTCCGGAAGAGCTGCGGAAGCAGCTGCTGCCCGGCGGAAAGAACGCGAAGAAGGGCGGTAGGACGGCCACCCTGGTCCTGACGCGCATCGGCGAGGACCGGGTGGCCATCGTGGTGGAACCTGCCTGACGCACGCCTTACTGGGCGCGCATGAAGTCCTCGGCCGCCCGCACTTGGTCCGGCGTGGGACGCACGCCCGTGTACAGGACGAACTGCTCCAGCGCCTGGATGGTGGCCACCTCGGCCCCCGTGATCACTGGTTTGCCGGCCACACGGGCGGCGCGGATCAGCGGTGTTTCGGCGGGCAGCGCCACCACGTCGAACACCAGGCGGGCTGCGTCGATGGCTTGGGCAGGGAAAGCCATTGTGTCAGCTTCCGCGCCGCCCGCCATGCCGATCGGGGTGACGTTGATGATCAGGTCAGCCGTCCCGCCGTCGAGCGCTGCACGCCACTGGAAGCCATACTGGTCCGCCAGCGCACGCCCGGCGGCCTCGTTCCGGGCGATGACGGTGACGTCCCGGAATCCTGCGTCCCGGAGGGCTGCAACGGTGGCCTTGGCCATGCCGCCGGCGCCCTGCACCAGCACCGAATAGTCGGTAGGGACTTCATTGGTGGCGAGGAGCTGTTCGATGGCGGTGTAGTCCGTGTTGTACGCCTTGAGATGCCCGTCCGTGTTCACGATGGTATTTACGGAGTCGATGGCCTTGGCGGAGGGGTCCATCTCGTCCACCAGCGCGATGACGTCTTCCTTGTAGGGCATGGAGATGGCACAGCCACGGATGCCCAGCCCGCGGACACCCGCGATGGCCTGTTCGAGGTTGGTGGGCGCGAACGCCTTGTAGATCCAGTTCAGGTCCAGCTGCCCGTAAAGGTGGTTGTGGAACCGGGTCCCGTTGTTGCTGGGACGGGCCGAGAGCGAGATGCAGAGGGTCATGTCTTTATTCAGAATGGGCACCAGACCATTAAAGCGTTCCTGCGGGCATGCGCGGCCAGGGGCTCAGGGGCAGCCGGTTCCGGCCGGGAAGGGCCCGACGGCGGCGGGCAGCTTTCCCGGGGCCGGGGCCTTCCCTGCCAGTACGGCGGCCAAGGCGTCGAAGGCGGCATCGGTTCGTCCGTACAGTGCCAGCTTCACCGGGGCGCTGGACCCCTGGAGTAGCCAGGGGGCGTCGAGGGACACGGCGATGTCCCCGCCCGCCGGTTTGCCGCCGAATCCGATGAGGTTGACCACCGGCCCTGATCCCACGGCAATCCCGGCGCGCGCGGCGGCGGCTTCAAAACGTTCCCGGTCCCCCGGTCCCCCGCCGGCCACCCGCACGGAGCCGGGAACCAAGGGTCCGCTGCAGGGGCCGGAGACAACCGTGACGGCCGATGCCGAGACCTGGGCCGACAGCGCTGCCCCGCTTCCTGCCGGAGCACCCGCGCCCGGGGTTCCGGCAGGCGGCGTGGTGCGGGCATGCCAGATCATCATGGTGGCCACGCGCTGCGCTGCCTCATCCAGGCGTGCGGCGGGAAGGGTCCCGGCGGCCAGGGCCTGGACGATGGCGGCGTGCGCCTGCTCCACGTCCGCAGGCATCAGCAGCAGGTCGGCGCCGGCGGCCAGTGCTTTCACTGCAGCGGCGCCGGCCGGGTACTGGTTCTCGACGGCGCCCATGTTGAGGGCATCGGTCACGGCCACGCCCTTGAAGCCCAAACCCCTGAGCGCCGCGTAGCTCGGTGCGGAGAGCGACGACGGCACACCGGGTTCCAGCGCGGGCACGGCAATGTGTCCGGTCATGACAATGGGCAGGCCCGCGGCGACGGCAGCCTCGAAGGGTTTCCAGTCCCGGCCCCGCAGCACGTCGAGGCCTGCCGGCTGGACGGGGAGGCTGAGGTGGGAATCCGCCGTTACCGAGCCGTGCCCGGGAAAGTGCTTGACGGTGGGGAGCACCCCTGCGTCCAGCATGCCTTGGGCGAATGCCGTTCCCTGGGCTGCCGCCGCAGCAGGGTCAGAGGACATGGAACGGGCGCCGATGGTCGGGTCTGCAGGGCCGACAGTCACATCAGTGTCCGGTGCGAAATCCAGGTCGAAGCCCAGCGGCACCAACTCGCTTGCCAGGCTCTTGCCGGCCTTGCGCGTCAGGTCAAGGTTGCCGGCGGCCCCGTAGCTCATGGGCGTGGGCCATTCGGTGAGGGGCTGCCCCAGGCGTGCCACCGCTCCGCCTTCCTGGTCTACGCTCATGATCCCCGGCCAACGCCGGCCGTCCGTGGCAACAGCCTGCTGCAACCGCTGGTTCACGGCACCCATTCCGGGCACGTCCACCTGGCCCCGTGGGTCGCGGGGCACGTTGTCCCCCATGATGATGGACCCTGCCAGGTGGAGGCGCTGGATGAGCGCCGCCTGCGCCTCCACCTGGTTGCCCTTGAAGAACGGGAGCAGGACCTGCCCGGCTTTCTGCTCGGGCGACATGGCCGCGACGGCCGCCGCCGCGGCGTCCTGGTCCCGCTGCTCCGGCCCCCACCCCAAGGGCCGGGAACCCGGATCAGGTGACGGGGAAGCCAAAGGGGGCGCCGGCGTCGTACTTGCTGATGCGGACGGGGACACCCCGGTGGGCGGCGCGGAGGACGACGGCGGGGCGGCGCCCGGGGAGGCCGAGCAGGATGCCAGCGCCAGTGCGGAAAGGGCGGCGAGGAGGGGGAAGGATTTGGCAGGACTATGACGCGGGGGGAACGGTGCCATCAGTACGATGCTACCCCTGCACTAGACTTGAACCACCCGTTCCCCTGCCGGCAGCAGCCTGTGAGCGGCTTCAGCCAGCGGCAAACCGGACAGTAAGGAAACGTGTGAAGATCGACTTCGCGTCATCGAGGCAGTCAACCCTCGGTGTTGAGTGGGAGCTTGCCCTGGTGGACGGAAAGACGGGCGAGCTCGCTTCCGTGGCCAACCAGGTGCTCCGCGGCGTGGCCTCCCGCCATCCCGAGCTCAACGAAGACGACGAACATCCGCACATCAAGCAGGAACTGCTGCTCAACACGGTGGAACTGGTCACCGGGATCTGCGAAACGGCCGCCGAGGCCAAGGAGGACCTCAACAGGTCCGTCGCTGCCGTGCGTGAAATCACCGATCCCATGGGCGTGGAGCTGTTTTGCGCCGGCAGCCACCCGTTCAGCCCCCCGCAGCTGCAGCCCGTGACGGACAAGGAGCGCTACGCCAAGCTCATCGACCGGACCCAGTGGTGGGGCCGGCAGATGGTCATCTACGGCGTCCACGTCCACGTGGGCCTGGACCGCCGGGACAAAGCCCTTCCGGTCCTGGACGGCCTGGTCAACTACTTCCCGCACTTCCAGGCGCTCTCCGCGTCCAGCCCGTTCTGGGGCGGCGAGGACACCGGATACGCCTCGCAGCGTGCTTTGATGTTCCAGCAGCTTCCCACCGCGGGCCTACCCTTCCAGTTCACGTCCTGGGCGGAGTACGAGTCCTATGTCCAGGACATGTTCACCACGGGCGTCATCGACACCATCTCGGAGATCCGGTGGGACATCCGGCCGGTGCCCGCCCTGGGCACCATCGAGATGCGGATCTGCGACGGCCTGGCCACCCTGGAGGAAGTAGGGGCCATCGCGGCGCTCACGCAGTGCCTGGTGGATGAGTTCTCCACCACCCTGGACAATGGCGGCACCATCCCCACCATGCCGCCGTGGCACGTCCAGGAGAACAAGTGGCGGGCTGCCCGGTACGGCCTGGACGCCATCATCATCCTTGACGCCGCGGGCAAGGAGCAGCTGGTCACCGACCACCTGCTGGAGACCCTGAACCGGCTTGAACCGGTCGCGGCCAAGCTGCGCTGCTCCGACGAACTGGCCGACGTCGAGAAGATCATCAGCCGCGGCGCCGGGTACCAGCGCCAGCGCCGGGTGGCTGCCGAGAACGGCGGGAACCTGCAGGCCGTGGTGCTGGACCTGGTCAAGCAGATGCGCAACGGCCCCACCGCCTGACCAACCCCCTTCCCGTTTCGCAGGGTTTGCCGGGTGTCAGGCGGGGAGCGAGACCGAGGTTACGGGCATCGAGGAGTCCGGGGCGAAGCCGATGCCGCTTGGGTCGGCGCCGGCCATCACCAGCTGCGCGCCGAGGGCGGCCACCATGGCGCCGTTGTCCGTGCACAGGTCCAGCGGCGGGACGTGCAGGCGGATACCGGCGGAGGCGCAGCGTTGCCCGGTCAGCTCCCGCAGGCGGGAGTTTGCCGCTACGCCGCCGCCCAGCAGGACATCCTTGATGCCGTGCTCCCGGCAAGCCAGAACCGCTTTGGAGGAGATCACGTCCACCACGGCTTCCTGGAACGCCGCGGCAATGTCGGCCACGGGAATCTCTTCGCCGCGGGCCTCGAACTGCTCTACGCACCGTGCCACGGCCGTCTTGAGTCCGCTGAAGGACCAGTCGTACCGGTGCGGGCCGGGTTCATCGGCCGTGCCCATATATTTCGGCTGGCTGAGGCCCCGGGGGAAGCGGATCGCCTTGGGATTGCCGGTGCGGGCCACCTTGTCGATGGCCGGTCCCCCGGGGTAGCCCAGCCCCAGGATGCGCGCCACCTTGTCGTACGCCTCGCCTGCGGCGTCGTCGATGGTGGAGCCCAGGAGCTGCACGTCGCTGGTGATGCTGTTGATCCGCAGGATTTCGGTGTGGCCGCCGGAAACCAGCAGGGCTCCGAGGTTCTCCGGCAGCTCCTGCCTGCGGCCGGTGGCACGGTCGTCCAGGAGTCCGACGCCAACGTGCGCCACCAGGTGGTTGATGGCGAACAGGGGTTTTCCGGTGGCCACGGCGAGCGCCTTGGCGGCGCACACGCCCACCATCAGCGCGCCGGCAAGCCCAGGTCCGGAGGTTACGGCGATGGCATCCACCTCGTCCAGGGTCACGCCGGCGTCGGCCAGGGCCTGTTCGAGGGTGGGAACGAAAGCATCCAGGTGGGCCCGGGAGGCAATCTCGGGGATGACTCCGCCGAAACGGACGTGCTCGTCCATGGAGGAAGAGACCGTATTCGTCAGGAGGGTGGTGCCACGCACGATGCCAACGCCGGTTTCGTCGCAGGACGATTCGATGCCCAGCACCAGGGGCTGCGTACGGTTCATGCCTGGCCTGCTTCCGTTGCTTCGTGTCTGTCAGTTTCAGGCGCGGCCAGCTGGAGCCGCATGATGAGGGCGTCCACGCCGTCGCGGTAATACCGGGGGCGGATGTGGATCTGTTCGAAGCCGAACCGCACATAGAGCTGTTGTGCCCGAGGGTTGTCGGCCCGGACCTCAAGAAGGACGTCAGCGGCGCCGCGGTGCCGGGCCTCGTCGATCAGCTGCGTGAGGAGCGTGCTGCCGATGCCGCGCCCCTCGTGCTCGGGGACGACGGCGATGGTCTGGACGTCAGCGATGGGCTCGATGCACATCAGCCCGGCGTAGCCCACGATGCCACCCGTGGTCTCCGCCACCAGGTAGCGCCGGGTCTCCGGCTGGGAAAGTTCGTCCAGGAACATCTGGACTGGCCACGCGTCAATGGGGAAGAGCTTGTGTTCCAGTGCGCCGACGGCGGGAATATCGTCCAGCGTCATGTCGCGGACGGTGACGTCAGCCGCGCGTGGGTCCGGGGTGGTGCTCACAATGCCCGCTTCCGTGGTCCGGGCACCTGGGCATCGGATTCGCGCAGGTACAGGGGGGTGGAGTCCAGCAGGGTGTGTCCCGACGCCAGCCGGGCCAGGGCGAACTGGCCGAGATAGAGGGCATCCGGCTGCTCCGCGGCGAAATCCGGATGGGCCCGGAGCACATCGGCGTAGAGTCCCGCGCCGGCGCCGAAAGCAGGCAGGTCCGGGAGGTCAGACGCGAACCCGACGTGGGGGCCGTCCTCCAACACGGGCAGCTGTCCGTCAGCCAAGCTGTACCGGGCCCAGTAGACCTCTTTGCGGCGGGCATCGGTCACCACCAGGAAATCGGCGACGGCGGCGGTGGACTCGGCAACTTCCAGGGCCATCGCGTCCAGGCTCACCAGTCCGTGCAGCGGCTTTCCCCATACAAAGGCCAAGGTGCGGGCGGTGGCGATGCCGGAGCGAAGACCGGTGAACGGACCAGGCCCAACCCCCACTGCCAGGGCGTCCACATCCTGCCCGGTCACGCCCGCGGACGCCAGCATGGCGTGGATTCCGGGGGCAAGCACCTCGGCATGGCTCCGGGTGTCCTCCGTGGCAAAGCTGGCCAGCACGCTTTCGGGGGCATCGTCGGTGACCAGCGCTGCGCTGGCCACGGCCGACGTGTCAATGGCGAGGATCAGCATGCCGCTCCCCCATCCGGTCCGGCCAGTGCGGGGAAGTCCGCCCAGCGGGGACCGTAGCCACGCACGACGATGGTCCGGGGCTCGTCGGTGTCTTCGGCGTCGAAGTCCAGGCTTCCTGGGGTGGCCGCCGGGGCGGCCCCGAGCCCGATGGCACGGTGCAGGTCGATTTCGAGCCGGCTTTCGCTCAGGTGCTCCACGCGCTCATGTCCCCACTCGACCACCGTCACCGATGAATCCATGGTGTTTTCGAGGTCGATGTCGTCAATCTCCGCCGCCGACCCCAAGCGGTAGGCGTCCACGTGCACCAGGTCCGGGCCGCCCGGGCGGGGGCCGTCCGGCAGGTTGGGGTGGATCCGGACCAGGACGAACGTCGGCGAGATGATGCCCGGGCGGACGCCCAGGCCTTCGCCCAGACCTTGGGTGAAGGTGGTTTTCCCGGCACCCAGCTCGCCGGACAGCACCAGCAGGTCCCCGGCCTGCAGCACCTCCGCCAAACGGGCGCCGAACGCGTGGGTCTGTTCCGCCGTCGTCGCCGTGAAGGTCTTTTCCCAGTTGGCGGTCAGTTCGTCCGGCGCGCTCATGCCGCTCCGGCCTTGCCGGGCGCGCCAGCCATGGCCTGGCCGCTGCCAGCGGATTCGTCCTCGTTGATGAAGCGGCGGGGTACGCGCGGACTGATCCTGGTCACCACCTCGTAGTTGATGGTCCCGGCGGCACGCGCCCATTCGTCAACGGTGGGTCCGCCGTCGGCACCGTTCCCGAACAGCTCCGCTTCCGCGCCCTGCAGCGACCCCGCGGATGCCTCCGGACCGAGGTCGATGACCATCTGGTCCATGGCGATCCGCCCCACCACGGGATAGGTCTTCCCGGCCACCCGGACTGGGCCGCCGGTGGCCACGCGCGGGACGCCGTCGGCATAGCCCAGTGGAATCAGCGCCAGGGTGCTCGCTTCCCGGGTGCGGTAGTGCAGGCCGTAGGAGACGCCCTGTCCCGCGGGCACCTCCTTGCACTGCGACACCAGTGTGCGCAGCGTCATGGCGGGCCGGAGGCCGAGCTCGGCGGAGGTCGTCCCGTCGAACGGTGATAGCCCGTAAATGCCCAGGCCCACGCGGACCATGTCGAAGTGGGTGTCCGGGCGGGAAAGGGTGGCGGGGGTGTTGGCCAGGTGCCGGACCTCGGGGTCCACGCCCGCGTCCTCGGCAATGGCAAGGGCCTCCCGGAATGCCGCCACTTGCTCATCGGTTTCGGGCCGCTCCGGCTCATCAGCCACGGCGAGGTGGGAGAAGATGCCCACCACGCGCAGCAGTCCCTGGTCCTGGTACTCCACGGCCTCCCCCACCAGGCGGTCCCAGGCTTCTGGGGTGGCGCCGTTGCGGCCAAGCCCCGTGTCCACCTTCAGGTGGATCCGGGCGGGGCGTTCCTGCTCACGGGCCGCAGCCACGATGCGTTCCAGCTCCCACCCGGAGCAGCCAATGTCGACGCCGGCAGCCACGGCGGCGCCAAAGTTGCTGTCGGCGGTATGCAGCCAGGCGAGCAGGGGCGCATCGATGCCGGCGGCGCGGAGCGCGAGGGCCTCGGAAATGTGCGCCACGCCCAGCCAGGACGCGCCTGCCTGCAGGGCTGCACGGGCCACCGGGACCGCGCCGTGCCCGTACGCATCGGCCTTGACGACGGCCATGACTTTCGCGGGGGAAGCGGCGGCGGCAAGCCGGCGGACGTTGTGCCGGATGGCCTCCAGGTCGATCACGGCGGACCGCTCATGGCGGGGGTCCGGCCCGGAGGCAGCGCTGAATTCACCGGTTCTTGCGGGGTAGGTCACCTAACTGATTCTAGTGCGGGCACTTCGCGCCGAATAATCGGGGTGTCCGGCGCTCCTCAGGCATCGGATAGGTGCGCGATGGTGGCGGCCGCCCGGCGCTGGGCGGCGAGGGGCACGTCCTCGATGATGTCCGCGAGGAATCCGAAGCGGCGCAGCCACTGGCTCATCTGCCGTTCCGGGCGGGCGTTGGCGCGCTTCCACCAGTCGGCGATGTCCCCCCAGCCAGGGGCGGCCAGCGATCCGCCAACCTCCTGCACAGCCAGCGAGGCGCACAGGTTGGCGAAACGCAGCCTGTCCCCCAGCGGCCAGCCGGCCAGGGTACCTACGATGAACGCCGCGTCGAAGCAGTCGCCGGCTCCGGTGGGATCGTGCGCCTTGACCGGAAGCGACGGGACCCATTCCTCTTCCCCGGTTTCCGAGTCCACGGCCATGGCGCCCTGCGCGCCCAGGGTGACCACCGCCACCGGGACGCGGTCCGCCAGTGCGTAGAGGGCACTCCACGGATTGTCCTTGCCGGTGAATGCCATGGCCTCGCGCTGGTTGGGCAGGAAGGCGTAGAAGTACTGCAGGTTTTCCAGCCGCACCGGCGCCCACTCCCCGCTGGGATCCCATCCGACGTCCCCGAACAGGCGAACTCCTGCGCCGTGGGCGGCCCGGGCCCACGGTTCAATTTCCATGCCGACCTCCGCGATGCCGGCGAGCGCCTGGGGCGGGCTTCCGATCAGCTCGGAGTTGGTCACCGGTGCAGAGTGGCCGTGGGTGACCATGGAGCGGTCCTGGTCCACGCAGAGTGAGACGGTGACTGGCGAGTGCCAGCCCGGGACGCGGCGGGAGAGGCTGAGGTCCACGTGTTCCTGGCTGGAGAGGATCTTCCAGTTGAAGTCACCGTAGCCGTCGTCCCCAAACGCCGCCGCCAGCCCGGTCCGCAGCCCCAGCCGCGCCGCGGCGATGGCCTGGTTGGCCACCCCGCCGGGACAGCTGCCCATGCCGTCGCTCCAGATTTCCGTGCCGGGTTCGGGCCCGTGCGGCAGGCCGGTGAAGATGATGTCCTGGAAGACGGTCCCGGCCAGCAGCAGGTCGAATCCAGGTTCCGCCGGCGAGCGGACAGCGGCCAGCGGATCGAAGCGGCGGGCTGGCATGGCGTCCATGAGCGCAGGATACGCCGTGGGGCAGGGGCTCCGGTAGGGGCTTAGGAAGCGGTCTGGACAGGGTGTCGGAGGCTGGTCCTAGACTGCATCCATGCGGCTTCTGATTGCCGGCGGCGGGGGTTTCCGGGTGCCGTTGATATACCGGGCGTTGGTGTCCGGGCCCTTTTCCGGGCTGGTCACGGAGTTGGTGCTGCACGACGTCGATCCCGCCCGCCTTGAGGCCGTCACCGCTGTGCTGCGCAGTATGCCCACAGGACAAGGTGCGCACCTTCCGGTGGATGCCACCACCGATCTTTCCGCGGCCCTCCCCGGATCCTCCATGGTGTTCGCCGCGATCCGGCCCGGTGGGACGGCAGGCCGCGTGGCAGATGAAAAGGTGGCGCAGGACCTCGGGCTGCTGGGCCAGGAAACCACCGGGGCGGGCGGGATCTCCTACGCTTTGCGGACCATCCCGCACATGGTGGACCTTGCCCGGCTGATGCGCGAGCGCTGCCCGGGCGCATGGCTGGTCAACTTCACCAATCCGGCCGGGATGGTCACCGAGGCGCTGCGCCCCGTCCTGGGGAACCGGGTCATTGGGATCTGCGACTCTGCGGGCGGCCTGGTGCAGCGCGCGGCGCGGGCTGCCGGTGTGCCCTTGCCGGCGGGACGGCTCGACGGCGTGGGGTACTACGGGCTGAACCACCTGGGCTGGTTGTACCGGCTGGAGTCCGGCGGAAGGGATTTGCTCCCAGGCCTTCTGGCGGACGCCGCGAGGCTGCAGTCCTTCGAGGAGGGCCGGCTGTTCCCGCAGCCGTTCCTTGCCGGGCTGGGCCTGCTCCCCAACGAGTACCTGTATTACTACTACCAGGGCGAGGCCGCCCGGCAGGCAATGCAGGCCATGGCGCGCACGCGCGGGCAGACGATCCACAGCCAGCAGCAGGAGCTGTATCCCCGGCTTGCCGCGGCCGGCCCGGACGCCTACCGGCTGTGGGAGGCAGCGCGCCGGTCCAGGGAAGAGGGATACCTGGCCGAAGCCCGGGGTGCCGGCGAGCGCCGGAGCGAGGAAGACCTCGCCGGCGGCGGCTACGAGCGTGTTGCCCTCGCCGCCATGCGCGCCCTCGCCGGCGGCGGAGGCACGCACCTGGTCCTCAACACTGTGAACGCCTTGCCGGCAGCCCCGGCACCCGGGCCCGCCGGCGCTACCCCGTCCCCGCCCCAACCTGCCATTCCCGGCCTGCCGGCGGACGCCGTCGTCGAGGTCCCCTGCACTGTCACCCACACCGGCGCCGTCCCGCTGCCCCAGCAAACCCCGGCGGAACCGCAGCTGGGCCTGCTCCGGCGGGTCAAGGAGGTGGAGCGGCTCGTTGTCGCGGCTGCGGGCGCCGGCAACAGGGAGGCGGCCGTCGAAGCCTTTGCCCGCCACCCGCTCGTGGATTCGGCGGACCTGGCCGTCAAGCTGATGGCCGGGTACGAGCGGGCGTTTCCGGATCTGGGGAAGATGTGGGAGGGCGGCGGGCGTTAGGGGAAGGAGTAATGTTTTATCGGATGTGCACTGAGCCGGCACCCCTGACACGCGCCGGCGGCCGGAAGGAGGTCCCGTGGCACTGATCCGCAGGGTCGCTTTGCTTTCCCTCCACACCTCCCCCATGGAACAGCCGGGCTCCGGTGATGCTGGCGGCATGAACGTCTACATCCGTGAGCTGGCCTCGGCGCTGGCCGAGGCAGGTGTGGAGGTGGAGATCTTCACGCGCGCCACCTCAGCCGACCAGCCCGCCGTCGAGCATCCCGACCCCGGGGTGTGCGTTCACAACGTCCTGGCCGGCCCGCCGCGGAAGATCCCCAAGGAGGAGCTGCCCGGGCTGCTCCACGCCATGGTCGCGGAAATCGAGCAGATCCGGCGCCGCCAGCCGCACGGCCGGTACGACGTCATCCACTCCCACTACTGGGTGTCCGGGATCGCCGGGCTGGAGCTGTCCGAGCTGTGGGGCGTGCCGCTGGTGCACACCATGCACACCATGGCCAAGGTCAAGAACCTGCTGCTGGAATCCGGTGAGCAGCCCGAGCCCCGGCGCCGCGAACTGGGCGAGCACCGCATCGTGGACGGCGCGGCCAGGCTCATCGCCAACACCAGCTCCGAGGCCGCCGAACTCGTCTCCCACTACGGCGCCACCTACGACCGCATCGACATCGCCCCGCCCGGCGTGGACCTCGCCACGTTCACTCCCGCCTTCCGGGCACGGTCCAGGGCCGGGCACGGCGTCAGCCCGGAGACGTTCCACTTGGTTTTCGCCGGCCGCATCCAGCGCCTGAAAGGCCCCCAGGTCCTGGTCAAGGCCGCGGCGCTGCTGCGCAAACGCCGCCCGGACATTGACCTGCGCGTCACCATCCTGGGCGCTTTGAGCGGCAACAAGGAGTTCAACCTCCGCTGCCTGGTGGCGGAGGCGGGAATGGACGACGTCGTCACGCAGCTTCCGCCGGTGAAGGCCCCCGAGCTGGCGTCCTGGTTCCGCGCGGCCGACGTTGTGGTGATGCCTTCCTTCAGCGAATCCTTCGGGCTCGTGGCACTCGAGGCCCAGGCCTGCGGCACGCCTGTGGTGGCCACCAGGGTAGGCGGCCTGTCCCGCGCCATCTTCCACGGCCGGACCGGGCTCCTGGTGGACGGCCACCACGCAGCCGACTGGGCCGACGCCCTGGAGGCCCTCTACGACGACCCCGCCACCCGTGAGGACCTGGGCCGGGCCGCTGCCATCCGGGCCCAGAACTCCGGCTGGCAGCGCACTGCCGCCATCACGCTGGAAAGCTACCATGCCGCCGTCGACAACTTCGTGGGCCGCCGCCTGGCCCCGGCGGTTCCCGCTTCCTGAAGCCCTTTTCCCTGGTGACGTCGGAACCGCGTGCCGTTGGGGCTGCGTGCTGTTAGCTTAGGGGCAGGTATCCGGCGCTGGCCGGTGCAGGAAAGGACAAGGATGTCTGCTCTCCCTTCTGATCTTGAGATAGCCCGCGCTGCGCGGATCCGGCCCATCGAGGAGATCGCGGCGGCCGCAGGAATCAACCGTGACGCACTGGAACAGTACGGCCGCTACAAGGGGAAGATCGACCCCACACGCCTCGACGCGCCCCCGCCGGCCGGGAAGGTGGTGCTGGTTTCGGCGATGTCTCCCACCCCGGCCGGCGAGGGAAAGTCCACCACCACCGTTGGCCTGGCAGACTCGCTGGCCCGGGCCGGCCACAAAGTCATGATCGCCCTGCGGGAACCGTCCCTGGGCCCCGTGCTGGGCATGAAGGGTGGCGCCACCGGCGGCGGCTACTCCCAGGTGCTGCCCATGGACGAGATCAACCTGCACTTCACGGGCGACTTCCACGCCATCACATCCGCCAACAACGCCCTGATGGCCTTGGTGGACAACCACATCTACCAGGGCAATGCGTTGAACATCGATCCGCGCAGGATGACCTTCAAGCGGGTGCTGGACATGAACGACCGCGCCCTGCGGGAGATAGTGATCGGCCTGGGTGGCCCCTCCCAGGGCGTGCCCCGGCAGGACGGCTTCGACATCACCGTGGCATCAGAGATCATGGCCGTCTTTTGCCTGGCGACGGACATCACCGACCTTCGCGAGCGCCTGGGCCGGATCACCTTCGGGTACACCTATGACCGGACACCTGTCACCGTAGCCGATTTGGGCGTCCAGGGCGCCCTGACCCTGCTGCTGAAGGAAGCCATCAAACCGAACCTCGTGCAGACCATTGCCGGTACCCCGGCGCTGGTGCACGGCGGCCCGTTCGCCAACATCGCGCACGGCTGCAATTCGCTCATTGCCACGCAGACCGCCCGGCGCCTGGCGGACATCGTGGTGACCGAGGCGGGATTCGGCGCCGACCTCGGGGCAGAGAAGTTCATGGACATCAAGGCCCGGATCGGCGGCCTGGCACCCTCCGCCGTCGTGGTGGTGGCAACCGTCCGCGCCTTGAAGATGCAGGGCGGCGTAGCCAAGGCCCGGCTGACCCAGCCGGACCTGGCGGCGCTGGAAGCAGGTGTGGTGAACCTCCAGCGACACATCCACAACGTGGAGAAGTTCGGCGTCACGCCCGTGGTTGCCATCAACCGGTTCTCGTCGGATTCCGCAGAGGAGCTCGACTGGCTGCTTGCCTGGTGCGCGGCCGAAGGTGTCCCGGCGGCCGTCGCAGATGTGTGGGGCCGGGGCGGCGGCGGGGACGGCGGTGATGAACTGGCTGCCCTGGTCGCCGGGGCAGTGGCCGGCCCCAACAGCTTCCGGCACCTCTACTCGCTGGGGCTGTCGGTCGAGGACAAGATCAGGACCATCGTCCAGGAAATCTATGGCGCCGACGGCGTGGACTTCTCCGTGCCCGCGTTGAAGCGGCTTGCCGACATTGAGCGGAACGGCTGGAGTTCGCTGCCCGTGTGCATGGCCAAGACCCAGTACTCGTTCACTGACGATGCCTCCCGGCTGGGCGCCCCCAAGGGGTTCACCATCCACGTCCGCGACCTGCTGCCCAAGACCGGTGCCGGGTTCATCGTGGCCCTCACCGGGGCCGTTATGACCATGCCGGGCCTCCCTGCCGTCCCGGCTGCGCTGCGCATGGACGTTGACGCGGACGGGAATCCAGTGGGCCTCACCTAACCCCACGCCCCATCACCTTCCGCCCCCAATTCACCAACGCCCGATCACCTCCCGCCCCCAATTCACCAACGCCCCATCACCTCCCGCCCCAACTCACCAACGCCCCATCACCTCCCGCCCCAACTCACCAACGCCCCATCACCTCCCGCCCCAACTCACCAACGCCCCATCACCTCCCGCCCCAACTCACCAACGCCCATCACCTCCCGCCCCAACTCACCAACGCCCGATCACCTCCCGCCCACTCACCAACGCCCGATCACCTCCCGCCCCAACTCACCAACTGGGGTTGCCCGCAAATCGTGGACAGTTGATCAGGCGGCTTGTGCCGGCTGAGGTTGTGCTGTGGAGAGCAGTAGCTCGTGCTCCACAGGAGTGTTGAAGCCCAGAGCTGAGTGCAATCGGACGCGGTTGTAGAACTCCTCGATCCAGCGCCCCGTGGCCATGATCGCGTCGTGCCTGGTTGCCCAGCGGCGGCGGTCGTAAAACTCGGTCTTGAGCGTGGACCAGAACGATTCTTGCATCGCGTTATCCCAGCACACGCCGGTTCTGCCAACGGATTGGAGAATGCCCAGCTTGTCGCAGACGTCGTTTAGTTGGGCGCAGGTGTACTGGGTGCCGCGGTCGGCATGGAACACGACACCGGCCGGGCCGCCGCCGCGCAGGACGTAAGCCATGCGCAGCGCGCGTTCCACCAGGCTGGCCGTCTGGACCGAGTCCATCGCCCAGCCGATCACCCGCCGGGAGCAGGCGTCCCTGACAGCACACAAATACACCCAGCCCTCGCCGGTGCGAAGGTAAGTGATGTCCGAGATCCAGACCGCGTCCAAGGTCCCGGTATCCCACTTCCTGGCCACCAGATCCGGAATGGAGTGCACCCGGACCTCCCCGACCGGAGGCACCGGACGGAAACGGCGCGGCGAGATACCTTCCAAGCCTTGCCGGCGCATGGACGCCGCAACGGTCTTCCGGTCAACAGCGGTCCCATTCCGGGCCAACTCCGCGCGGATCCGGGGCGCCCCATACGTCCCGCATGACTTCACATGCGCCTTTCGGACCTTCACATCCAGATCCGCCCGCTCCGCGGCGCGAACCGTGGCTTCTGAATGGACTCGTTGGCGCCAGGCATAGAACCCGGACCGGGACACCCGCAAGAGCCGGGCCATCCGCTGGACGGGATAGTTGGCCTTCTCGGCCTCCATCAGTTCGAAGCATTCCGATTCTGCTGCTTGGAGGCGAAGAAGGCTGCGGCTTTTCCCAAGAACTCGTTATCCATCCGCAACTGCGCATTTTCCCGGCGCAAACGCTCCAGCTCCGACTTCTCCGTCTCGGCCGCCGCGAACTCCTCCGGAGCCGCCAAACGCGCCCTCTCCTGAGCCACCCACCGGCCAAGCAACTGCTCACCCAGACCCAGTTCGCGGGCCACCGGCGCGACCGGCCTGCCCGTATCAATCACCAGACGCGCAGCCTCCCGCCGATACTCAGGAGTGAATTTACGTCGTGTCGTGCTCACAAGAACACCTTCCCGCAGAATCCCAGGATCCCGCTACTTCAGGTGTCCACCAACAGAGGCTAACCCCACAACGCCCGATCACCTCCCGCCCCAACTCACCAACGCCCGATCACCTCCCGCCCCAACTCACCAACGCCCGACCACCTTGAAACCATCCAGGTCTGTTCCTGTGGATAACTCCTGCAGGGGTCTGGCCTTCTACGCCAGAATGCCAGCATGCATAAGCGCGCTGATCTACCGTCGACCCTGGCCAGCTCTCCGTTCACATACGACTCGGCGGTGACTGCCGGTGTTTCAGCGAAGCGGCTGCGGAAGGATGACGTGGTCCACGTCAGCAGGCGGTTGTACCGCCCCTCGGCTTGGAGCTTCGAGTTGGAAGGCGCGGCACGGGTCCTCTCCGAAGTTTCGCCACGTGCGTGGGTTTCGCACGTCACAGCTGCGCGTTTGCACGGTCAACTGCTTCCCGCGTGGCTGTCGGATTCAACTGAACTGCATATGAGCAAACCGAAGCATTTGCCGCCGGTGCGCCGGAAAGGTGTGGTTGCCCATAAGGTCATTGCCAGTGCCGACGAAATCGAAACTGTCGACGGTATCCGCATCAGCACCCGTTCCCGAACCTGGCTCGACTTGGCCCGGCGGCTGTCGCTGGCTGAGCTGGTCTGCCTTGGAGACCAAATCATTCGCATCCCTCGAGCGGAGTTTGAAGCCAGGTCACAGCCCTTTGACACATTGGAGGGTCTCAGCGCTCTAGTCAGCCGGCACCCTAATCTTCAGGGGGTCGTGCGTGCCCGGGAAGCTTTGGAGCTTATGCGGGTCGGCGCTGATTCGGCACCGGAATCGATGCTGCGGCTGGCAATGCTTGACGCGAACCTGCCAGACCCTGACCTGCAGATCGCACTTCGACCGAATGATGCAGCTTCCCCTACTGCCGACCTGGGCTACCGTCACCGGCGCCTTGCAGTCCAGTACGACGGCGGTCACCATCTTCTTGAGGCTCAGCGATTGAGTGATCGACGGCGCGACAAAGCCTTCGAATCAGCTGGGTGGACGGTTCTGGTATTCACCAAGGACGATGCCACGGACGGTTTTCAACGAGCTGTGGCGGCAATCAAACGACACCTTTACACGGCGTGGATTGACCAATCCTACTCGGCCGGTTTTGCCGGAAGCGGGTAAAAAACAAAACTCCACCGCCGCCTCCAAAATCGCAGCCGCTGTGTTTACGCTCCTCAGGGGACGGGAAGTGATGGGGCGTCAAAAAAAGCCGGCAAAAAGTGATGGGGCGTCCCGAAAAGGCCGGCAGGAAGTGATGGGGCGTCCCGAAAAAGCCGGCAAAAAGTGATGGGGCATCCCGAAAAAGCCGGCAAAAAGTGATGGGGCATCCCGAAAAAGCCGGCAGGAAGTGATGGGGCGTCCCGAAAAAGCTGGCCAGAAGTGGTGGGGCGTATTAACGCAGGACGCTCCCCCACCCGGTGAGGGTGAGGGAGCGTCCGGGCACCGGGAAAGACGGTTTAGCGCTCCAGGTCGCCGCGGATGAAGGCCTCGACCTTCTCGCGGGCGAGGTCGTCGTTGAACTGCTCCGGCGGGGACTTCATGAAGTAGCTGGAGGCGGAGAGCAGCGGGCCGCCGATGCCGCGGTCCAGGCCGATCTTCGCGGCACGGATTGCATCGATGATCACGCCGGCGGAGTTGGGGGAATCCCAGACCTCCAGCTTGTACTCCAGGGATACCGGGGCGTCGCCGAAGTTCCGGCCTTCAAGGCGCACGAAGGCCCACTTGCGGTCATCGAGCCACTGGACGTAGTCGGACGGGCCGATGTGCACGTCCTTGGCAGCCAGCTCGGCTTCCACGTTGGAGGTCACGGCCTGGGTCTTGGAGATCTTCTTGGATTCCAGCCGGTCACGCTCCAGCATGTTCTTGAAGTCCATGTTGCCGCCGACGTTCAGCTGGTAGGTCCGGTCCAGGGTGACGCCCCGGTCCTCGAACAGCTTGGCCATCACGCGGTGGGTGATGGTGGCACCGATCTGGCTCTTGATGTCGTCGCCCACGATCGGGACACCAGCGGCGGTGAACTTGTCAGCCCACTCCTTGGTGCCGGCAATGAACACGGGCAGGGCGTTGACGAAGGCCACGCCGGCGTCGATCGCAGCCTGGGCGTAGAACTCGGCGGCCTGCTGGGAACCGACCGGGAGGTAGCAGACCAGGACGTCAGCCTTGGCGTCCTTCAGGGCCTGGACCACGTCGACGGGCTCTTCGGTGGACTGCTCGATGGTCTCGAGGTAGTACTTGCCCAGCCCGTCCAGGGTGTGGCCGCGCTGGACCGTTACGCCCGTCGGAGGGACGTCGGCGATCTTGATGGTGTTGTTCTCGCTGGCCAGGATGGCATCGGAAAGGTCAACGCCGACCTTCTTGCCGTCCACATCGAACGCGGCGACGAACTCAACGTCACCCACGTGGTACTGGCCAAACTCAACGTGCATCAGGCCCGGGATGGTTTCGGCCGGGTCGGCGTCCTTGTAGTAGTGGACGCCCTGCACCAGCGAGGCGGCGCAGTTGCCCACGCCAACGATTGCAACACGGATGGGATGTGAAGACACGGAACTCCTTTGGGGACAAACGTCAGCCGGCCTGGTTGGCCTCCGAGTAATGGACGACGGCGGCCGGCTGGCTTGGCGCCGCGCGGCGCCATTTCATACTACCCAACACAGCGGGACCGGCCGTTGTTCCGCCGGTCCCGCTGTGTAATGAAAACAGGTGTGCCTTAGGCGTCCTGTTTCCAGAGGTTGATATCGGATTCCACGGCAAACTCGTCAATCGCGTTCAGTTCATCGCCGGAGAAGTCGAGGTTGTTGATGGCGGACAGGGTGTCCTCCAGCTGCCGGACGCTTGAGGCGCCCACCAGGGCCGAGGTGACGGGTGAGCCCTTGGGCTGGTCCCGCAGGATCCAGGCGATGGCCATCTGGGCCAGGGACTGCCCGCGGCCCTCGGCGATCTTCCTCAGTCCGCGGACCCGGTCCAGTTTCTCCTCCGTGATCAGGCCCTGGTCCAGGGATTTCTGCTGCGCCGCCCGGGAGTCTTCCGGGATGCCGTGGAGGTAGCGGTCCGTGAGCATCCCCTGCGCCAGGGGCGAGAAGGCGATGGACCCGGCACCCACCTGGTCCAGCACCTCGTACAGGTTGGGCGAGCCGTCCTCGGTCCACCGGTTCAGCATGGAGTAGCTGGGCTGGTGGATAAGCAGCGGCGTCCCGAGTTCCTTGAGGATGCGGGCGGCCTCGAGGGTCTGTTCGGGGGTGTAGGAGGAAATTCCCGCGTACAAGGCCTTGCCGGAGCGGACAGCGTAGTCCAGGGCGCCCATGGTTTCCTCCATGGGCGTCTCGGGATCCGGCCGGTGGCTGTAGAAGATGTCCACGTAGTCCAGGCCCATCCGCTGCAGGGACTGGTCCAGGCTGGAGATCAGGTACTTGCGGGAACCCCATTCGCCGTAGGGGCCGGGCCACATGTAGTAGCCGGCCTTGGTGGAGATGACCAGTTCGTCGCGGTAGGGCTTGAAGTCGTCCCGCAGGTGGCGGCCGAAGTTGGTTTCGGCCGATCCGGCGGGCGGCCCGTAGTTGTTGGCGAGGTCGAAGTGGTTGACGCCTAGTTGTACTGAGTCAGGACGTTGGTTACATCGTGAATAGGTGAAGACCTCTTAGGTTGGTGGTTACCACACACAGCCAACGACTAAGAGGTCTTCATGTCCCACCGTAATGCCCGCCTGACGCCGAACGGTAGGCGGATCCTTATCGAGCGCGTCCTTGCAGGCCGTCCCGTGGCCCATGTGGCCAAAGAGATGGGTGTCTCGCGGACCTGCGCCCACCGCTGGATCAGCAGGTACAGGACGCACGGCTGGGCCGGTCTTGAGGACCGCAGCTCCCGCCCAAGGTCGTGCCCGCACGCGACCTCCGCGGAAGTTGTTGCCGATGTTCTGATCCAGCGCGTTGAACACCGCGAAGGGCCAGCGGGCCTGGCCTTGCGCTGCGGTACCAGCGCCCGGACGGTCTCCCGGATCCTGGCCCGCGCGGGTATGCCGAAGCTGTGGGACCTGGACCCGGTGACCGGGGAACGGATCCGGGCATCCCGTGCCACCGACCGCCGCTACGAACGCGACGCTCCAGGCGACATGATCCATATCGACGTCAAGAAACTAGGGCGGATTCCCGACGGCGGAGGTTGGCGGGCCGACCCCAATCAATCCGCCCGCAACCACTCCACAGGCCATAATCGGGTCGGTTTTGACTACATCCACGTCGCCGTCGATGACCACACCCGTCTGGCCTACGCCGAAGTCCTGCCCGACGAAAAAGGCCCCACCTGCGCCGGGTTCCTCACCCGGGCCGCAACCGCCATGGCAGCCAACGGCGCACCCGTGAAGCGGGTCATGACCGACAACGCGTTCGCCTACCGGTTATCGAAAGATTTCCAGGACGCACTGGCTGCACTGGGCGCCAAACACATCCTGATCAAACCCCGCCATCCCTGGCAGAACGGCAAAGCAGAACGCTTCAACCGCACCCTCCAAGAAGGCTGGGCCTACCGGCAACCCTTCACATCCAACCAAGCCCGGACCGACGCCCTGCAGCCATGGCTAGACTTTTACAACAACCACCGGCCCCACGGCAGCCTCGGAGGCAAAGCACCCATCAGCAGGTGCAACCAACCTACTGACTGAGTACACCTAGGTCGAAGGCACGGCGGAGGATGTCCCGCTGTTCCTCGAACCGCTTGTCGTCCCCGAAGTTGTGCCACAGGCCCAAGGAGATGGCCGGGAGCTTGAGCCCGCTGCGGCCCACCCGGCGGTAGGGCATGGTTTCATAGCGGTTGTCCGCTGCTGCGTAGGTCATGCGTTCTGTCCCTCCTGTTGGGTTGCGATGATCGCGGCACTCCAGGGCGCCATGGCCAGTGCCCCGCCGTCCAACCCGGTTCCGTCGTCGGTAGCCAGCAGGACGCTGCCGGAACCGTCCAGCCGGACCTTGGCGTCGGAGAAGTTCACCAGCACCTCGACGGAACCGCGCCGGAACCGCAGCCAGCGGGCGTCGTCGTCGAACGAAACGTCGGTGCCGCCGAAGCCAAGCCCGGCCAGGTCCGGATGGGATCGGCGCAGCGCCGTCAGGGACCGGTACAGCTCCAGGAGCCGCGCATGGTCACCCGTGGAAGCCTCGGCCCAGTCCAGCTTGGAGCGGCGGAAGGTTTCCGGGTCCTGGGGATCGGGCACGACGGCGGGATCCCACCCCATGCGCTCAAACTCCCTGATGCGCCCTTCCGCGGTGGCCTTGCCGAGCTCAGGTTCGGGGTGCGAGGTGAAGAACTGCCACGGCGTGGAGGCCCCGTATTCCTCGCCCATGAACAGCATGGGCGTGAACGGCGAGGTCAGCGTGAGCACCGCGGCCACGGCCAGCTGCCCATAGGACAGGGACTGGGAGAGCCTGTCCCCCGTGGCACGGTTGCCGATCTGGTCATGGTTCTGGTTGCAGACCACCAGCGCCGCCGGGTGCACCAGCGAGGCGTTGATGGGGCGTCCGTGGTGCCGGCCGCGGAAGCTGGAGTAGCTGCCGTCGTGCAGGAACCCGTCCTTGAGCACCTTGGCCAGCACGGCCAGGGAGTCGAAGTCGGAGTAATAGCCGGTGGTTTCGCCGCTGACGTTGACGTGCACCGCGTGGTGGAAGTCGTCGCTCCACTGGCCGGCCAGGCCGTACCCGTTGGCGTCCCGGGGGTAGATCAGGCGCGGGTTGTTGAGGTCCGATTCCGCGATGAGGGTCTTGGGCAGCCCGGTTTCGGCCGAAATGGCGTCGCCCAGGGCCCCTAGGTCCTCCAGGATGTGCACGGCCCGCTCGTCCCGCAGCGCGTGCACCGCGTCCAGGCGGAGGCCGTCCACGTGGTAGTCACGCAGCCACAGGGCGGCGTTGTCCAGGATGTATTCGCGCACCACGTCCGAGCCGGGGCCGTCCAGGTTTACGGAATCGCCCCAGGTGTTGGCGTCCCCCTGTTTGAGGTACGGGCCGAACTTGGGAAGGTAGTTGCCGCTGGGTCCCAGGTGGTTGTACACCACGTCCTGGATGACGCCGAGCCCTGCCGCGTGGGCGGCGTCGACGAACCGCTGGTAGGCGGCAGGTCCGCCGTAGCCCTCGTGCACGGCGTACCACTGGACACCGTCGTAGCCCCAGTTGTGCGTTCCGTTGAATCCGTTGACCGGCAGCAGTTCCACGAAGTCGATGCCCAGGTCCGCCAGGTAGCCCAGCTTGTCCACGGCGGCGTCCAGGGTTCCTTCGGGGGTGAAGGTGCCCACGTGGAGTTCGTAGATCACGGAGCCCTGCAGGTGCTTGCCGCGCCAGCCGGAGTCCTGCCACGGGTGTGCGGCGGGATCGTAGGTCCGGGACTGTTCGTGCACGCCGGCGGGGAGCCGGCGCGACCGCGGATCCGGGATGGGGGTGCTGTCCCCGTCCAGCAGGTAGCCGTAGTCGACGTCGGCGCCGGCCGGGGCGTCGGGCGCAGTCCACCAGCCTTCAGAGCCGGGCGCGGTCTCCTTTTTTTGCATCGGGTACTGCCGGCCGTCGGCCAGCAGTACTACCGATGCAGCTTCCGGCGCCCACACGTCGAAGCGCTCGGGTCCTGCGTTGACCAGGGTCATGCCTTTTCTCCATCCACGGGTACCAACAGGGCCACGGGGTAGGTACCCAGCACTTCGGACACCGAAACCGGCCCCGGACCGTGGCTGGTACCGGTGAGTTCGTCGCGCATGGCAGCGGAAAGCTCGACGGCGGTGTCCCGCCACCCACCGGCGGCTTTCAGGCCGGCGGGCAGCCGGGTGGCCAGGGTCACCGCGCCGGACGAGGCTGCCGAGGTGCCGCGGGAAAACGCGAGCAGGTGCGCTGCGGCCGGGCCGGTGGCGGCGAGCGGGGTGTAGCCCTGGAACAGCTCCGGCCGGTCCCGGCGAAGGCGCAGGGCCCGGGAGGTGACCAGCAGCTTGCTTGCCTCCGTGCCCGCGTCCGGCAACTCACCGTCGTCGAGCTTTGCCAGCTCTGCCTGCCGTGCGGCGAAGTCCACGGGCCGGCGGTTGTCCGGGTCGGTCAGCGACCGCTCCCAGAACTCGCTGCCCTGGTAGACGTCCGGCACGCCCGGCATGGTGAGCTGGACCAGCTTCGCGGACACCGAATTCGCGGCCGAGAAGGCGTCGATGCGGGCCACGAAGTCCCCCACGACCTTGGCCACCTTGGCGTCGTCGAAGACTGCGTCGACGGCGGCTTTTACCGCCGCTTCGAAGTCCTCGTTGGGATCGGTCCAGGTGGTGGAGTTGCCGGCCTCCCTGGCTGCCTTTTCCGCATAGCCTTGCAGCCGCTCCCGGCTTGCAGGCCATGCGCCGACGATCGCCTGCCACAGCAGGTTCTCGTACGGCCCGTCCGGAATCGGCGCCAGTCTGCGGAGCGCCTCCAGCGTTTCCGCCCACTCCTGCGGCAGTTCGGCGATGACCGAGATCCGGGCCCGGGCGTCCTCGCTGCGTTTGGTGTCGTGGGTGGACAGGGTGGTCATGGACAGCGGCAGTTCCTGTTGGCGCCGCTGCATGCGCTGGTGGAATTCCTCCGGTGCCACCGCGAACTCGGTGGGCTCGGCACCCACCTCGGTCAGGGTGCCCAAGCGGGTGTAGCGGTAGAACGCCGTGTCCTCCACGCCCTTGGCCATGACCATGCCGGAGGTCTGCTGAAAGCGGACGGCGATGGGGTTGGCGGGGTCCAGCAGCAGCGGCAGGAGGGTTCCCACCGCTACGTCCAGGTCCGGCCGGTGCGCCGCGGCGGACTCGCAGGCTTCCTTGAGGACGTCGGCTCCCACCGGCAGGTAGGACCGGTAGACCGGGAAGGACGCGATGATCTCCGCGATGGCGTCGGCTGCCTGGTCCACGGTGATCCCGTGGGACTCGGGGACCAGCCGGGCCAGGCGCAGCACCTCGGAGCGCAGGATGCCGTCGGCGATCATGCGCTTGGTGCCGCGGATCATCCCGGCGTAGTCGGCGGGCGCGGACGTTCCCCGCAAGGAAGCGTCCAGTGCATCCAGGGCCTGCTGCCCTGCGGGGTCCACGAAGACCCGGTCCACGTCCGCCAGTGCGTCGTAGCCGGTGGTCCCTTCGCAGGCGAAGTCCTGGGGCAGGACTTCGCCCGGTTCCAGGATCTTCTCCACCAGGACGTACGCGCCGCCGCTGAGGTCCTTGAGCCAGCGGAGGTAGCCGGCCGGGTCGGCCAGCCCGTCCGGGTGGTCCACGCGGAGCCCGTCCACCAGGCCGTCGGTGAACCAGCGGCCCACCTCGGCATGGGCCTTCTCGAAGACGGACGGCTCTTCCACCCGGATGCCGGCGAGGGTGGTGACCGCGAAGAAGCGCCGGTAGTTCAGCTCGGCATCGGCACGGCGCCAGTCCATGAGCTGGTAGTGCTGGCGGCTGTGGACGTCCTGCGGGGAGTCCCCTTCGGTGTACGTGCCCTCGGCCAGCGGGAACCGGTGGTCGTAGTAGCGGAGCTCGCCATCCTTGACCTCGAGCTTGTCCAGGTCGGCGTCCGAGCCGAGCATCGGCAGCCGGACCTTTCCGCCGCCCAGGTCCCAGTCGACGTCGAACGCTTCGGCGTACGGCGATTCGCGGCCTTCCTTGAGGAGGGACCACCACCACGGGTTCTGTACCGGGGTGGCAACGCCCACGTGGTTGGGCACGATGTCCACCAGCACGCCCATGCCGTGCTCGCGGGCAGCCCTGGAGAGGGCCAGCAGGCCTTCCGGACCGCCGCGGTCCGGGTCCACCGCGGAGGGGTCGGTCACGTCGTAGCCGTGGTCCGAGCCCTTCTCCGCGGTGAGGATGGGCGAGAGGTACACCCAGTCCACCCCGAGGTCCTTGAGGTACGGGACCTTTTCGGCGGCGTCGAAGAGGGTGAAGCTGCTGCGGATCTGCAAACGGTAGGTGGAGACCGGAGTCCTCATGCCTTGGCGTCCTCGTCGGTGCCCGTTGTCCTTGCCTCGCTCGCCTCCGCGGCCTTGGTCTGGGCCTCCACCATTTCCTCCTGGGCTTCCTCGTGCTCGGCCATGGAGGCCAGGGACGCGGCTGCGGAAGTGTCCACTTCAGCTTCGGGGCCGGAGTAGGCGCGCAGGACCACCATGGACTTCGCGTCCAGGGTCAGGGTGGCCCCGGCCTTGAGCGGCTCGTAGGCGTCGGCCTGGGCGGCGGTGTCGACCAGGACCTCCCAGTACTGCGAGTACTCGTCGGACGGAACGCAGAAGTCCACATCCTCGTCGTGGGCGTTGAAGGCCATGAGGAAGCTGTCATCAGTGATCCTGCGGCCGCGCGCGTCCTGTTCCTGGATGCCGTCACCGTTGTAGAACACGCCGATGGTCCGGCCAAAGCCGCTCCCCCAGTCCTCCGGCAGCATTTCGGTGCCATCGGTCTTGAGCCAGACAATGTCCGGCAGCTTCTCGCCTTCGCCACGGCGCACCGGGCGGCCGTCGAAGAAGCGGCTGCGGCGGAACGTGGGGTGGTCGTGGCGGAGCTTGTTCACGAAGGCCGTGAACTCCACCAGCGGCTGGTCCATGGCTTCCCAGTGCACCCAGCTGAGCTCGGAGTCCTGGCAGTACGTGTTGTTGTTGCCCTGCTGCGTGCGGCCCAGTTCGTCGCCGTGGAGCAGCATGGGCACACCCTGGGAGAGCAGCAGCGTGGCGATGAAGTTCCGCTGCTGCCGGGCACGGAGGGTCAGCACCTTCTCGTCGTCGGTGTCCCCCTCCACGCCGCAGTTCCAGGAACGGTTGTGGGATTCGCCGTCGTTGTTGCCTTCGCCGTTGGCCTCGTTGTGCTTCTCGTTGTAGGAGACCAGGTCCCGCATGGTGAAGCCGTCGTGGGCGGTGACGAAGTTGATGGAGGCCACCGGGCGCCGGGCGGAGCTCTCGTACAGGTCGGCGGAGCCGGTCAGGCGGGAAGCGAACTCGCCCAGGGTGGAGGGCTCACCGCGCCAGAAGTCACGGACGGTGTCGCGGTACTTGCCGTTCCATTCCGTCCACTGCGGCGGGAAGTTGCCCACCTGGTAGCCGCCGGGTCCAACGTCCCACGGCTCGGCGATCAGCTTCACCTGGGAAACTACCGGGTCCTGCTGGATGAGTTCGAAGAAGGTGGAGAGCTTGTCCACGTCGTAGAACTCGCGGGCCAGGGTGGAAGCGAGGTCGAAGCGGAAGCCGTCCACGTGCATCTCGGTAACCCAGTAGCGCAGGGAATCCATGAGCAGCTGCAGGGAGTGCGGGTGGCGCACGTTGAGCGAGTTGCCGGTGCCCGTGTAGTCCATGTAGTGCTTGAGGTCGTTGTCCACCAGCCGGTAGTAGGCCTGGTTGTCGATGCCCTTGAAGGACAGCGTGGGGCCCAGGTGGTTGCCTTCGGCCGTGTGGTTGTAGACGACGTCGAGGATCACTTCGATGCCGGCGCGGTGCAGGTCGCGGACCATGGCCTTGAATTCCTGGACCTGGTGCCCCACGTCGCCCGTGGAGCTGTAGGTGTTCTGCGGGGCGAAGAAACCGATGGTGTTGTAGCCCCAGTAGTTGTTGAGGCCCTTCTCTTCCAGGGTGCCGTCATTGACGAACTGGTGGACCGGCATGAGCTCGATGGCGGTGACGCCGAGCTTCTTCATGTGCTCGATCACGGCGGGGTGGGAAACGCCGGCGTAGGTGCCGCGCTGCTCCTCGGGGATCTCGGGGTGCAGTTCGGTGAGGCCCTTGACGTGGGCTTCGTAGATCACCGACTGGTGGTACGGGATCTTCAGCTGGCGGTCGCCGTCCCACTCGAAGAACGGGTTGATGACCACGCCGTGCATGGTGTGCGGCGCGGAATCGGCGTCGTTGCGGGAATCAGGGTCGCCGAATTCGTACGAGAACAGCGCGGGGTCCCAATCGATTTGGCCCTGGATGGCCTTTGCGTAGGGGTCCATGAGCAGCTTGTTCGGGTTGAACCGGTCACCGCTGGCGGGGTTGTACTGACCGTGCACCCGGTAGCCGTACTTCTGGCCGGGCTGGATGTGGGGCAGGTAGCAGTGCCACACGTAGCCGTCCACTTCGGTCAGCTCGATCTTGGTTTCGGTCAAGTCATCGGCCAGGAGGCAGAGCTCGACCCGCTCCGCCCGTTCGCTGAACAGGGCGAAATTGGTGCCGGTGCCGTCAAAGGTAGCTCCCAGCGGGTAGGCAGTTCCAGGCCAGACTTCCATCGTGCTCCTCATTATTTGGTCAGCAGCAGACGGCATTGGAACGCCCCTGCTGCTGGTGCGAACTAATGCCTACCGTAGTGGTTGGCTGTGACTATTACGTTTCCAGGCTCCATATTTACTAAGCATGCTGACTTTACCCCAAATTTCGGGTAGTGCTTCCGCAACACGTCCCGCGGTGATCGGGCCGCCGGACACGGACGCCGACGCCGCCGTCCCGGCCTGGCCGTGCAGGGCAGCACCCAGCGCTGCGATGGCGGCCCACCGCGCGCCGGCGCCGATGCCCAACGCACTGAAGCGCCCGGCGTCGTCCCCTGACTGGGCGAGCAGCGCACCGATGACGCCGGCCAGCACATCCCCGCTGCCGGCCGTGGCGAGCCAGGGCGTGCCGTCCGCCTGGCTGAAAATGGCGCCCTGCGGTGCAGCCACAAGCGTGGTGGCGCCTTTGAGCAGGACGGTAGCCCCGGTGCGCTCTGCCGCGCTGCGCACGGCTGCCAGCGTTCCGGCCTCCACCGCTTCACGGTCCTCAGGGCGGCCCAGCCGCTGGAACAACGATGCGAGTTCCCCGGCGTGCGGGGTCAGCACCACGTGCGGGGGCAGGACGGCGGGGAGCGCCGGCAGCGCCCCGGCGTCGGCCACCACCGGAAGGCCGGACGCGATCGCGTCCCGTGCCCGGGTCAGTTGATCATGGTCCTCCGGCCCCAGGCCGGAGCCCACCAGCCAGGCCTGGACGCGGTTTCCAGCCACGGTCCCGGTGCTGCAGACAACCTCGGGGCACGACTGGCGGACCAGGTCTGCCACCGACGGCGGCCCCAGGTACCTGACCATGCCAACTCCCGCGGCCAGGGCGCCGCGGCAGGCGAGCACCGCCGCGCCGGGGTAGTCCTCGGAGCCCGCCACCACGCCCAGCACGCCGCGGGAGTACTTCTGGGCCCGCCGGGACGGGCGGGGCAGGAGGCGCGCCATGTCAGCGTCCTCGAGCCGGCGCAGGGAGGGCTCCGGCAGGTGCTTCTCGATCCCGATGGGCACCACCAACACCCTGCCCGCGTGGTCCGCGCCGGGGTCGGCGAGCAGGCCGTTCTTCGCTCCGCCGAACGTGACCGTGAGGTCGGCCGGGAGGATGGGTGCGGCGGCCTCGCCGGTGTCCGCGTCCACGCCGCTGGGAAGGTCGCACGCCACCACAAAGCCGCGGCGGTGCGCGTCAGCGACAGCCTGGACGAGGGCTGCGGCGCTCCCCCGCAGGCCGCCCTTGGCGCCGGTTCCCAGCACGGCATCAATCACGACGTCGGCCCGGGCGGCTTCTTCTGCCAGGTCAGGAAGTCCAGCGTCCGTGAGCCGCTGCACCCTGCCGCCGGCGCGCTCAAGTGCGGCCAGGCCGGCCTGGTGGGCCGCGTCCCCGGTGAGGACCGCCGTCGTACGCATTCCCCGGGCGGCCAAAAAGGCGCCGGCGAACAGCCCGTCACCACCGTTGTTGCCCTTGCCTGCCAGCACCACCACGCGGGCGCCGTTCAGGCGGCTGCCGCGTGAACGAAGTTCATTGACGACGGCGTTGGCCAGGCCATGCGCGGCGCGCTGCATGAGCACGTCCCCCAGTCCGTCGGCGAGGAGTGGCTCCTCGGCGGCCCGGACCTGCGTTCCGGTGTAGGCGCTGATCATGCGGCGGGGGCCTGGTCAGCCTTCGGCCAGGACCGTGGCCGTGGCGATGCCGCCGTCGTGGCTGATGGACAGGTGCCAGCGCTTGACGCCCTTGGCCTCGGCCACCGCAAGGACCGTTCCCTTGACCTGGACGGTGGGCCCGTTGCTGTCCAGGCCGATCCAGCAGTCCTGCCAGTTCATGCCGGCGGGCGCACCGAGGACCTTGGCCACCGCTTCCTTGGCGGCGAACCGGGCGGCCAGGGACCGGGTGTTCAGTTCCCGTTCCGCGGGCACGAACAGGCGGTCCCGCAGACCCGGTGTCCGCTCCAACTGCCGCCCGAACCGCTCGATGTCTACTACGTCTACCCCGATGCCAACGATCATGGGTGCCATTCTACGGTGGCGGCTGCAGCGGGAAGGCTGGTGCGCGCCGGTCATTCGGGCTGTCCGCCATCAGCGGAAACGCGTGACTTTTGGGGCGATCTTGCGGAGCGCACGCCGGGAACCCGGGGCTCCGGGGCCGGGGCGGCGTAAAAGTTACGCAGATCCGCCCGGCCCCAGGTATCATCGTTTTTCCATTTGCTGGAGATAATGCCCTATGGACAAGTCGATAGGCTCCCAGGCGCCACGGAGGAGAAGACCTTGGCGAAGGGTTTTCAAAGGAGTCCTGATCGCACTCGCCGTCATCGCTGCTCCGTTTCTTGTGTTGCAGGCGTCGTACGTGTTAGGAACGGCCCGGATGGTGTCACTCGCCGACAGGCTCCATCCGTTGGCCGGGTGGGAACCCGATGGTGAAAACGTCAGCGGCGGCTTCTTCTGCGTCCCTGTCGCTGTGCCTTGCGACAGCATGTGGCGCCAGTACAGGACTCAGCAACCCCCTGCTCCCTCCGCCATCCGCCAACTAACCGTGGCGGCGGGGCTGGACGGGAAAGTGGACGGGGACTGTGAAACGTCTCCCCTTCCTCCGAATGTCACCGGAATGTACACAGCATGCAGCGCAGCCGATGAGTTGGACGGCTATGACGTTGAGGTTCGGGTGCTGAAGTTGGCGGAGAACGACCCGGAACGGATCATCCAGTTCCGGCTAGGCAGCATCAAAAACCGCTAGGCAAACAGAAACCCCGGGCCGTTCTGGCCCGGGGTCTGCGTTCCATTGGGTTTATTCGACCGTGACGCTCTTGGCGAGGTTGCGGGGCTGGTCCACGTCGTAGCCCTTGGCTGCGGCGAGTTCCGCGGCGAAGATCTGCAGCGGGACGGTGGTCAGCAGCGGCATCAGCAGCGTGGGGGTCTCGGGGACGTAGAAGACGTACTCGGCGTAGGCCTTCACGGCCTCGTCGCCTTCCTCGGCGATGACCAGGGTCCGGGCGCCCCGGGCACGGACTTCCTGGATGTTGGAGACCACCTTGGAGTGCAGCGAGTCACGCCCACGCGGGGACGGGACCACCACGAACACCGGCTGGCCTTCATCGATCAGGGCGATCGGGCCGTGCTTGAGCTCGCCGGCGGCGAACCCTTCGGCGTGGATGTACGCGATCTCCTTGAGCTTCAGCGCGCCCTCGAGGGCCACGGGGTAGCCCACGTGCCGGCCCAGGAACAGCACTGACTTCTCCTGCGCCATAGACCGGGCCAGTTCACGCAGCGGGCCGGCGTTGTCCAGGATGGTCTGGATCTTGGCGGGGATCTTGTTCAGGTCCGCCAGGACGTCCTTGATCTGGCCGGAGAAGATGTTCCCACGCAGCTGCGCCAGGTACAGGCCCAGCAGGTAGGCGGCCGTGATCTGGGCCAGGAACGCCTTGGTGGACGCCACCGCGATCTCCGGGCCGGCGTGCGTGTACAGCACGGCGTCGGACTCGCGCGGGATGGTGGAGCCGTTGGTGTTGCAGATCGAAATGGTCTTCGCGCCCTGTTCGCGGGCGTACCGGACGGCCATCAGGGTGTCCATGGTCTCGCCGGACTGGGAGATGGAGACCACCAGGGTGTTCTGGTCCAGGATCGGGTCCCGGTAACGGAACTCGTGTGCCAACTCCACTTCGGTGGGGATCCGGCACCAGTTCTCGATCGCGTACTTCGCCACCATGCCTGCATACGCGGCGGTGCCGCAGGCCAGGACGATGATCTTGTTGACCTGCTTCAGCAGCTCCGGGTCGATCCGCAACTCATCCAGGGTCAGCTTTCCCTTGATGTCCGAACGTCCCAGCAGGGTCTGCGCCACGGCGTCGGGCTGGTCATGGATTTCCTTCTCCATGAACGAGGAGAAGCCGCCCTTTTCCGCGGAGGCCGGGTCCCAGTCCACGTGGTATTCCTTGCCGGAGGCCGGGTTGCCGTAGAAATCGGTGATCTCCACTGAATCGGCGGTGATCGTGACGATCTGGTCCTGGCCCAGTTCCACCGCGCGGCGGGTGTAGTCGATGAACCCGGACACGTCCGAACCCAGGAAGTTCTCTCCCTCGCCCAGGCCCACCACCAGCGGTGAGTTGCGGCGGGCGGCTACGACGACGTCGGGCTGGTCCGCGTGCACGGCCAGCAGCGTGAAGGCGCCCTCCAGGCGCTGGCAGGCGAGCTCCATGGCCTTGGTCAGGCCGCCGTTGGCGGTGTCCCCGCCCAGCTTGTTCCGCAGGATGTCTGCCAGCAGCGCGGCAGCGACCTCGGTGTCCGTCTCGGACAGGAACGTCACGCCCTTTTCAAGCAGCTCCAGCTTGAGCTCGGCGAAGTTTTCGATGATGCCGTTGTGGATCACGGCGAGCTTGCCGCCATCGGCCAGGTGCGGGTGCGCGTTGCGGTCCGTCGGCCCACCGTGCGTAGCCCACCGTGTGTGGCCAATACCGGTCAGGGTCTCCGGCAACGGCCGGGCCTCCAGCTCGCCAATCAGGTTGCTCAGCTTCCCGGACTTCTTCCGCGACTCGATAGCGCCCTGGGACACCACAGCCACACCGGCAGAGTCATAACCGCGGTACTCCAGGCGGCGGAGCCCCTCAAGGACAACATCCAACGCACTGTGACCATTAACTGCACCGTCCACGGAACGGCCTACGTAACCCACGATTCCACACATAGGGACAAGACTATCGGGCGCGTGGCACTTGTTCTAAACCGGAGGACCGCGATGCAGCGCCCCCGTGACAGGTGCCGCCGCGCTGAACAGGGGCGTCATTTCGCGATGGGCCGGGCGGGGGGCAGAATCTTTAGCGTGACTTCGCAACGCAATGAAGCGAACGGGGAGGGTGCCTCGCCGTTCGTGGAGCTGGACCGCCATACCTGGTCCCGGCTCGCAGCCCAGATGGAACAGCCCCTCAACGAAGAGGACGTGCTGCGCCTTCGCGGGCTCGGCGACCCCTTGGACATCAAGGAGGTCAGTGACGTCTACCTGCCGCTGTCACGGCTCCTGCACCTGTATGTGGAGGCTGCCGGACAGCTGCACGCGGCCACCACCACCTTCCTTGGCGAGCAGACCCAGCGCACGCCCTTCGTGATCGGCGTGGCCGGCTCGGTCGCGGTGGGCAAGTCCACCATCGCCCGTGTGCTGCGGGAAATGCTGCGCCGCTGGCCGGGCACCCCCAACGTCGAGTTGATCACCACGGACGGTTTCCTCTACCCGCTGGCCGAGCTCAAGCGCCGGCAGCTGCTGGACCGGAAGGGCTTCCCGGAATCCTATGACCGGCGGGCGCTGCTGCGCTTCGTGAGCGAGATCAAGGGCGGTGCCGAGGAAGTCCGGGCGCCCTGGTATTCGCACGTCACGTACGACATCGTGCCCGGCAAGGAAGTGGTGGTCCGCCGCCCGGACGTGCTGATCGTCGAGGGCCTGAACGTCCTGGCTCCGGCCCGCCCCCGGCATGACGGCCGGCAGGGCCTGGCCCTGAGCGACTTCTTTGACTTTTCCATCTACGTGGACGCGAAGACCTCCTATATCGAGGAGTGGTACGTGGACCGGTTCCGGAAGCTGCGGAGCACCGCGTTCGCGCAGCCGGAGTCCTATTTCCACCGCTACGCCACGCTCTCCGACGATGAGGCAGAGAGCACCGCAAGGGACATCTGGAAGCGGATCAACGAGCCCAACCTGGAGGAGAACGTGCTGCCTACCCGCGGCCGGGCGCAGCTGGTGCTGACCAAAGACGCGGACCACTCCATCCGCCGCATGCTGCTCCGGAAGGTTTAGCACAGGTGTGCTACGAATGCGGGTCGCACAGCCGGCGCAGCTTCACGCGCTTCCTCGCTGCGGGGGCCGGGCTGACTGTCCTGTCCGCCTGCGCGCCTGAGGCACCCAAGGCGGCGTCGTCGTCGTCCGCTGCTCCGTCCCCGTCCCCCTCCCCTGCGGCCGCCACCGCGTCAGCGGGCCCGACGGCGGACGCGGCCACCGTGGGCCAGCCGCCTGAGGCGCCGTCCCCCACACCGTCGCCATCGGCAGCTTTGGCACGGCAGTTTTCGCTCGATGATCCGGCGAGCCCCTGGGTCATCGTGAACAAGCACCGGCCTTTGAAGCCGGCCGACTATGTGCCTGCCGACCTGGTGCGTCCCACCGTCGCCATTTCCGCCGCAGGTGAGGCGGCGCTGCTGAACAGCACCACGGCAGCAGCGGCCGAGGCGATGTTCGCGGCGGCCGCGCAGGACGGTGTGGCGATGGTCCTGGCCAGCGGCTACCGTTCGTACAGCACCCAGCTGACCACCTACAACGGGTACGTCGCGTCGCGCGGACAGGCCGACGCCGACACCGCCAGCGCGCGTCCCGGCCACTCGGAGCACCAGACCGGGTGGGCGTTCGACACTGGGGACGGCGGGGGCGCCTGCAGCTTCCAGCCGTGCTTTGCAGAGCAGCCTGCGGCCACGTGGGCGAAGGCGAACGGGCACCGGTTCGGATTCGTGGTGCGCTACCCGTGGATGCTGCACCCCATCACGGGGTACTACTACGAGCCCTGGCACCTGCGGTACGTAGGGGTTGAGGCGGCAACGGACATGCTGAACCGCGGCATCGGGACGCTGGAGGAATACTTCGGACTGGAAGCGGCACCGGGCTACTCCTGAACGTTCCGCACGCCAATCCGGTTCCCAAGACGCGATAAATATTTACCGCCGCGTTATCTGAAGCAGTACCTCCGTGGGCTAGCGTGGGTCCCATGCTGACAGGATTCAAGAATTTCATTATGAAGGGCAACGTCGTAGACCTTGCCGTCGCTGTTGTCATGGGTACTGCCTTCGGCGCGGTTGTAACCGCGCTGGTGAACAAGGTGCTCATGCCGTTCATTGCAGGGCTTGTGGGATCGCCGAACTTTGACAGCTTCGCCAAGGTGGACTTCAACGGCAACGCCGTGGAGTTTGGCGTCCTGCTAACCGCGATAGTCAACTTCCTGCTGATTGCCGCCGCCATCTACTTTGTGGTGGTCATGCCCATGAACCACATGATCGAGCGCCGCAACCGCCGTCTCGGCATCAACCAGGACGTCAAGGAAGAATCTGCCGAGGACCCGCAGATCGCCCTGCTGACCGAAATCCGTGACTCCCTCCAGAGCCGGAATATCTGACCCCGTATCCGCCCCACAACTGTGGCCCGTCTCCTGATGGAGGCGGGCCACAATTGGTTTGCAGATGTTAGCGGTTAGTTGGGTCCCGCGTTGTCGTGACTACCTGCGGGTCTTGCTCAGGATCGCGGCAATTTATGGGAAATTTACGCCATTAGGTCCCCTTGTCCTATTAGGCTCAGTGCACCGCAGCCTCATTGGGGAGGCCGCGGAACCGTGGCTGCAGATGTTGGGTCTGCAACTCTCTGGAAGGCTTTTGATGAAACTTCGCCAGCAGTCAACGTCAATTGACATTGAACGGGTAATTCTCGTCCCGATCATGGCGCTCTTGTTATTGTGGGCGGTCTCCGCACTGTTTTCGGGCTCGAAGGTCGCTTCGTCCTCTGCCCTCGTCACCGGGTTGCACGTCTCCTACCAAGTCCTGATGACCGTCTTCTATCTGATGGCGGTCTATTTCCTTTTGACCAGGAACTCTGCAAGCGCCCGGAGCGGGCGGATTGCTCCCACAGTCGCGGCCTACGTCGGGACCTTCCTGCCTTTCCTGCTCGCGTTTGCCGGCGGGACGGAAGTATCTGAAGGTCTGGCACTTTTTTCGGTGGCCCTCATGACCCTGGGAATGGTCTTTACTGTCTGGTCCCTGATGACGCTCGGCAAGAGTTTCGGCGTGGAGCCCCAGGTAAGAACGCTCGTACAGCACGGCCCCTACCGGCTGATCCGCAACCCTCTTTACGTCGGAGAGATGATCACCCTGATCGGGGCTGTGTGCTTCAGCCCCACTCTGCTGAAGATGGCAATCCTTGTGGCACTGGCAGCCGTTCAGGCATACCGGGCAATTCAGGAGGAACAGCTGCTGGCGGAAAACGTGCCCGAATATGCCGCATACAAGCTGCGGACCGCGCGGTTCGTGCCCGGCCTATTCTGACCCTGCTGATGGTCCCGGAAACCGCTTTTCAGGTCCCCCAGCGAAATGTGGCCCGCTTCCCTTTCGGGAGGCGGGCCACATTTCTTTGGCTTTTAGTTTGCGGCGAGCTCCAGTGCGAGTTCGGTCCGGACCACCTGTGCGAGGTGTTCGGCAATGGACTGGGCCGTCTCTTCGTCCGCCGCCTCCACCATCACACGGACCACCGGCTCGGTGCCGGAGGGGCGGAGCAGGACGCGTCCGGTGTCACCCAGAGCGGCTTCCGCTGCCGCCACGGCCTGGGCCAATACCTCGCTGCTGCCCACCCTGCTGCGGTCAACACCCTTGACGTTGATGAGTACCTGCGGGAGCTTGGTCATGACCGTGGCGAGCTCCTTGAGCGGCTTCCCGGTCAGGGCCACCTGTGCGGCGAGCTGCAGGCCGGTAAGGAGCCCATCGCCGGTAGTCGCGTGGTCGGAGAAGATCACGTGGCCGGACTGCTCGCCGCCCAGGTTGTAGCCGCCGTCGCGCATTCCTTCGAGGACGTACCGGTCCCCCACGGCTGTTTCCATAATGGTGATGCCGGCGTCACGAAGGGCGATCTTGAGGCCCAGGTTGCTCATGACGGTGGCCACGAGGACATCGTCCTTGAGCTTGCCGGCCTTCTTGAGCGCGACGGCGAGGATGGCCATAATCTGGTCGCCGTCCACCTCGTTGCCTTCATGGTCCACGGCCAGGCAGCGGTCAGCATCGCCGTCGTGGGCGATGCCCAGGTTGGCGCCGTACTTGATTACGGCGTCCTTGAGCGGGCCTAGGTGGGTTGAACCAACACCGTCGTTGATATTCAGTCCGTCAGGATCCGCACCGATGACGATGACGTGGGCGCCGGCGTCCTTGAAGAGCTGGGGCGAGCAGCCGCTGGCGGCACCGTTGGCGCAGTCCAGTACCACGGTGAGGCCGTCCAGGCGGTGCGGCAGGGTGCGGAGCAGGTGGACGATGTAGCGGTCTTCGGCATCCGAGAAGCGCTGGATGCGGCCGACGTCGGGGCCGGTGGGGCGGACGGCTTCCTTGCTCATCTGTGCCTCAATGGCGTCCTCCACCTCGTCGGGCAGCTTCTGGCCGCCCCGGGCGAAGAACTTGATGCCGTTGTCCGGCGCCGGGTTGTGGGAGGCGGAGATCATGACTCCGAAATCGGCGTCCAGGTCCGCGACGAGGTAGGCGGCGGCGGGGGTGGGCAGGACGCCGGCGTCATAGACGTCGATGCCCGAGCTGGAGAGGCCGGCTTCCACGGCTGCGGCGATGAATTCGCCGCTGGCGCGCGGGTCACGGGCCAGTACGGCGCGGGGCCGGGAGCCGTTGGAGTTGCGGTCGTGGCCGAGCACGACGGCGGCCGCCTGGGCCAGCTGCAGGGCCAGCTCTGCTGTCAGCAGGCCGTTGGCCAGCCCCCGGACACCATCAGTTCCAAATAATCTAGACACCGGTCAAGTCTAGAGGATGGGGTTGCCGCAGCTTTAAACGGCTGGCCAGCGGCTTTTTTCCCGCCCCGATTCGGGTGTCCAACGCGGACAGGGGCATGCAAGAGTCCCTAACGGCAAAAGCCCGCCCCACCAACCGGTGGGACGGGCTTTTGTGCAAGCGGATTTAGCGCTTGGAGTACTGCTGAGCCTTACGGGCCTTCTTGAGACCGGCCTTCTTACGCTCGATGACACGGGCGTCGCGGGACAGGTAACCGGCCTTCTTCAGCGTCGGGCGGTTGTTCTCGACGTCGATCTCGTTCAGCGAACGGGCGATGCCGAGGCGCAGGGCGCCGGCCTGGCCGGAGATGCCGCCGCCGTGAATGCGGGCGATAACGTCGTAGGCGCCTTCGAGATCAAGGATCTTGAAGGGCTCGTTGACGTCCTGCTGGTGCAGCTTGTTCGGGAAGTAGTTGTCCAGCGCACGGCCGTTGATGGTCCACTTGCCGGAGCCGGGCACGACGCGGACGCGTGCAACGGCTTCCTTGCGGCGGCCAACAGCTGCGCCGGCAACGGTCAGGGCCGGGCGCTCCTTCTTGGGAGCAGCTTCAGCAGCTGAGCTCTCAGAGGTGTAGCTGGTCAGGTTTTCCTCGGCTTCGACAGCCTCGGTGGTCTCTTCGTTCTGAGCCACGATTCTCCTTGTATAGATAAGTTGTTTGGTGGCCAGGACTACTGGGCGACCTGGGTGATTTCGAAAGTCTTGGGCTGCTGGGCGGCGTGCGGGTGCTCAGCACCGCGGTACACCTTCAGCTTGCCCAGCTGCTGGGCAGCGAGGGAGTTCTTGGGGAGCATGCCCTTGATGGCCTTCTCAACGGCGCGGACCGGGTTGGTTTCCAGCAGTTCCGCGTAGTTGACGGAGGTCAGACCGCCCGGGTAGCCGGAGTGGCGGTATGCGCGCTTCTGCTCCAGCTTGGCGCCGGTCAGGGCTACCTTCTCGGCGTTGATGATGATGACAAAGTCGCCCATGTCCATGTGGGATGCGAAAGTGGCCTTGTGCTTGCCGCGCAGCAGGATTGCGGTCTGGCTTGCAAGACGACCAAGGACAACGTCGGTGGCGTCAATGACGTGCCACTGGCGGTTGATATCGCCGGGCTTCGGGGTGTACGTACGCACGGTGTTTGCCTCGTTCTTGTTCTGGCGTTCTTGTTTAGGTGTCGCTAGCTCGCGCACCTACTGTCTGCGCGCTACCGGAACAGAGGTGAGGGCTCCATGTAACCAGTCATCCTGAAGTTCCGAATGTGCACGTTGAGTAGTTATCCTGCAACCGGATCCTCAAGCGGGCACGCACCATCGGAATAGGACACGCACAACGACTACCTAGATTAGCGCGTCAGGTGGTTCGGGGTCAAAATGAGGTAGCCGGAGGCCGCTGGGGCCGCGCCGGCCCAAACCAACGCAGGGGGATGCAGTGTTGTCAGCGGGGAACTGGGACCCTAATGCAGTGCTCTTGCTCGTTGGCGCCGCGCTTTTCGGAGCCGCCCTTTCCCCCATCGCCGAGCGACTGATCGCAAGGCTGCTTCCCAGGCTTGGAGAAGTGCCGCGCCCGCAGGCAAGAATTACGACGGCTGCAGTAACCGCCGTCGCGTGCGCCGCCTTTGCTGCGCGTTTCGGCAGCGCGCTGAGCCTGCTGGCCTTCCTTTTACTTGCTGTCCTGGGCGTCCAGCTGGCAAGGATCGACGTAGCACTCCACTTGCTGCCCAATCCCCTCGTGTTGATGCTGCTGGCCGGGGGCCTTCTATTGCTTTTGCTGCCGGGGATATTCGATAAGCAATCTGATGATTTCCTCCGCGCAGTCCTGGGAGCCGTCATCTTGTTTGCCGGCTACCTTGTTTTGGGACTTATCTCTCCGGGCAGCATTGGGATGGGCGATGTGAAGCTCGCAGCGCCCGTCGGCCTGTACCTGGGGTACCTAGGTTGGAGCCACGTACTGTACGGAGGGCTCGTCAGCTTCGTCTTGAATGGCATCGTCACGGTGTTTGTCCTCGGCAGGAAAGGCCGGAATAAAGCCACCGAAGTTGCCCACGGGCCCTCCATGCTGGGTGCCCTAATGGCCGTGACTTTGTTCATGGCCTAAGCCCAGATCGGTGCTCGTGCCAAACCAAATGGTCCGCCAAGCCATGACTCCAAGTAGTCATCGGGTGCGGCCATGCGGCGCCTGAGTACTTTGCCACATATTCAAGTACATTTTCTTATCGCACTCCTAAAAAACGAGTACCACTACGCCTTGTTGCCGATGATCCCCAGTGACAATCTCTTCTTAGCGAAACCCAGCCGCTAAAGAGCTTATGGGGGGGCAGCTGGAAATTCGTTGAAATCAAAAGTAATCCAATTTCACCGAATTAAGGAAAATACAATGACTTCTCTCATGGTCTCAATGACTGCTTTCATCGCAGGCGTCAAGGATCGCTTCAGCCGGGAAGAAAGGGGTGCCACGATGGTTGAGTATGGCATCATGGTCGCCCTCATCGCAGTGGTGGTCATCGTCGCCGTCGGACCTCTCGGCACCGCCATCCGAACACTGTTTGAAGGTGTCACGGCCGGATTGTAGCCCAACCTGAGTGTTGGCCGATCCGGACGTTGGCCTGGCTCATTTGCTAGTGCTGCGCGCGGGGTCCTGGAGGCACTCTATCCCTCCATAATTCACCCGCGCGGCTCTCCGAGGCCGCCAAAGCTCTATCCCTTGACGGATTCAGCGCCCAAGGCATGTTTGTTCTCGTCCATTTCTCCGGTTCACCATTTCACCGGAGGTACGAGGCCGCGCCCTGGGCGCTTTCGTCGTTGGTTAGCCCGCACTATACGGCGGGTTAGCATCCCCCAGCTCACCCTGAGACTTCGTGAGAAAATGCCAAAGTCCACGACGAAGACGTAAGCAAGGGCGTCGTGCCTGAAGCTGCTCGATCATTTGAACCAACCGATCTCCAGCATCCCCCCGAGCTCCCTCGCGGCCACATTCAGCGTCACTCTCGGCTCAATTTGGGGCGTCCTGAGCGCGCTTGGCCACCTTTTCGCGGGATCGGAACAGCCACTTCCCCCGCGGATTATGCCCATAAGTAGTGCCGCCGGTTCGGTGAGGCGGGCATAGGTGCCTTCCCTCATGCCTCTGAATTGCTGGCCAGAAGATCGACTCCCCTTCGACAAAGGAGTCGTTGTATCGAATTTTCAAAATCGATATCGACATCAACGCGACCGGCTGGGGTCCGGTGCGTCTGCGTCTGCGCGAACGAGGGGGCGCCACAGCTATCAGCAATCCGGCGAACGGCATCTGCACCAAGACCACTTGTGCCCACAGGCGTCGTACGCCCGTTGCGCTTAGCGATAAATACGCCTCCCACAAAGCTGTCCAGGGCATGCCCTGGACACGCGCCCGATCTCGCTATGGGGCCCCCTCATGACCGTCTCTCTCTGCGGTGCCCCTGCATGCTCTGGGGTTCCCTACGTCAAGTACTCGGGCGGGTGCATGCAGACGGCGCCTGAGTACCAGCACCCATTTTCGAGTACATATTTTTGCCCCTCCCCAAAAAAGTCGAGTACTACTACGCATTGTTGCTGTATACCCTCCAGTGACAATCTCTTATTAGCGAAGTCCAGCCGCTAAAGAGTTCACGGGGGCAGCTGGAGATTCGTTGAAATCAAATAATCCAATTTCACCGAATTAAAGGAAATAACAATGACTTCTCTCATGGTCTCAATGACTGCTTACATCGCCGGCGTCAAGGATCGTTTCACCCGCGAAGAGAAAGGAGCAACCATGGTTGAGTACGGCATCATGGTTGCCCTCATCGCCGTTGTGGTGATTGTTGCGGTTGGCCCACTCGGCACTGCAATCCAGCAGATGTTCGCAGGTGTCACTCCTCGCCTGGCACCTCCGGCTGCAGGCTAGGCCCCTGCTGGCTGGCTCCGCAAGTGGAAACTCGCTTCGGAGCCAGCCAGCTCATTTAACAGGCACCACTCCACATACCCGAACCGTATTTTGCCCTGGGAGACGGTCTTGAAACCGACACGGAAAGAACGAGGCGCAGTCGCCGTTGAGATGGCTTTACTATTGCCGCTTCTGTTGCTGATCTTGACGGGAACAATCGAATTTGGTCGCGTGCTCAACGTCCAAATCTCGATGACCCAAGCAGCGCGCGAGGGAGCGCGTTACGCCGCAATTCATTACAAGGAAGCCGGACTTGATGTAAGCGGCGCCAGCCTCGCCGCGGCACCGTCGCTGTCCGGTCTGCCGGTAACGGTCACAAGCAATGCGAGTAGTTGCGGCACCGATCGCAATGTCACCGTCACCACCACTGTCTCATTACGGTCACTGACGGGCTTCTTGGATGCCGGCTTCTTTGGCGCCCCAGGCATCTTTCCGATCAATCTCAATGGCGTAGGAGTGATGAGATGCGGCGGATAGCCAGCAAACAGACAAACGGCCAACGGGGCAAAAAGGCTGCAGAAGAAGAACGAGGTGCTGCTAGCGTCTTTGTGGCGATCTTCTTGGTCGTCCTTCTCGGCTTCGCTGCGCTGGCTGTGGATGTCGGCGCCATGTACGCCGAAAAGGCACAGCTGCAGAACGGCGCGGACTCGGCCGCACTTGCCATTGCAAATCAATGTGCGAAGGGAACGTGCGGCAATACGACAAACACTGCGGCAGAGTTTGCCAACAGCAACGCCAACGACGGCACAAGCGGTTCCACAGTAACTTTTCCGGAAACAACCACTGTGCGTGTTGTAGCCACCGCACGCGCTGCAGGTTCCACGACCGACGGATTTGGGCTCTTCTTCGCACGGGTAATGGGCATAGATAGTACCCAGATCGGCGCCGCCGCGGAGGCATCATGGGGCGCCGTATCTGAAGCTACAACCCTCCCCTGGACCATAAGTGACTGCGTCTTCAAGAAGAACCTCACTGCATCCCAGCTGGCGGAATTCAATTCCACTGGTACTTTCACCGGCGATCCAGTTCCAAACCACCTAACTCTTCGTTACGACGAAAACACCCCGGCGTACCCCGGATGTGCAGCGCAAAATGGCTATGCGCCGGGCGGTTTTGGGTGGCTTGATGCCGGCACTAATTGTTCTGCCACGATAGATGCGAACACCGCCATCGTCGGTAGTAAGCCGGGCATTTCATTGCCAAACGTTTGCTCCACCATGCCGGCAACCATAAAGGGCACAACCGTTCTCGTCCCTGTGTTCTCTTCTGCGGTATCGCTCAACAACGGCAACAACACCAAGTACACGATCGTTGGGTTTCTGGCTTTCCGAGTCACCGGCTACAAGTTCAGCGGCAGTGTAGAAGATCTCGACCCGCTTGCGCCGTCCTGCAATGGCAACTGCCGGGCACTGCAGGGATATTTTACCCGATTCGTATCCCTCGCCGAGGGCCTGACAACGAGCAACGTCCCTAATTACGGCGGCTCAGAGGTCTTCCTCAAGAACTAGCAGGGTATCCCGTTCAGACGAACAACCGTTCAAAGGAGTAACTACAGTGAAATCACGCCTACTGGGAGGCATTGCAGCGCTGGTGCTGGCAATCATTGGAACCGCCCTACTGGTCGTTTACGTTCAAGGCGCCGACAGCCGGGCAGCGCAAGGGCTGAATCCGGTCAAGGTGCTCGTGGTCAATGAATCCATACCTGCAGGAACAAAGGTGGAGGACCTGGCAGGCAAGTTGAAACTGGAGGATTTGCCTCAATCTGCTGTACCGGCAGCTGCCTTGGCAAGTCTTGAAGAACAGGGCGGCAAGGTTACAGCCTCAGCTCTTCAACCGGGCGAACAGCTCCTGGCTGCAAAACTGGTTAGCCCAAAAGAACTAGTTCCCGGTACCGTGCCTGTTCCCGACGGCATGGAAGAGGTTACCTTTCTGCTCGCACCCGAACGAATTCTTGGGGGCCGGCTCGAAGCCGGCGACCTGGTGACAGTCTTCAGCTCTTTCAAGACAGATGACAAAGGCAATACGGGACTGCTGTTCCACGATGTACTGGTCACTGCAGTCCAAAAAGCAGAGCCTGACAGCAGCAAGACTTCATCGAGCCCCTCCGATTCCGCAGTAGCAATGCCAAACGGATCGGCTTTCGTCACTGTCGCCCGGAGCGACGCCGAAGCGGCCAAGATGGTATTCAGCGCAGAGTTCGGAACGCTCTGGCTCTCGAAGCAGACAGACAAGACCAACAAGACTCAGCCTCCGGTAATGACCCAAGGCGGGCTGTACCAATGAGCCGCTTCGTAGCCATAACCGGGGTGCGGGACTTCGAGGCCCGGGTGCGGGAGGCGGTGTCAACTGCCCTCCATGGGGATCTGGAAACACTCAGCCCGGCCGTTCTGTCGGGAGGGCCCGAGGACGTGTTCCGGCAGCTGACGGGAGCGCCGCCTGAAGTTCTTATCCTGGGGCCAGGCGTCAGCGAAGAGGATGCACTGAAACTGGCGACCGTCTTTGACCTCCAGTATCCGGAGATCAGCCTGCTCCTGGTCGCTGAGCCCTCCCCCGAGCTGGTACTCCGGGCCATGCACTCAGGTATCCGGGACGTGTTGAAACCAGACATCGAGATGAACGACCTGCGGGTCCTGCTCGAACGGGCCTGCCTGGCATCTGCCAGCCGGCGGCGGGGAATGTCGTTGCCCACGGACCCGGGGCAGGAACGGGGCCGGGTCATCGCCGTCATGTCGCCGAAGGGCGGAGTTGGCAAGACGACAGTCGCCACCAACCTCGCGGTGGGATTGGGCAAAGTAGCGCCGATGAGCGTTGTCCTTGTCGATCTGGACCTCCAGTTCGGAGATGTTGCATCCGGCTTGTTGCTCGAGCCCGAGCACTCCATCACCGACGCCGTTCATGGCATTGCCTCCCAGGACTCCATGGTCCTCAAAGCATTCCTCACCGTTCACCCGGCCGGGATTTACGCGCTCTGCGCGCCCCGTACTCCGGCCGAAGCCGATTACATCACTGGCGAGCACGTTGGCCGGTTGCTCGAGCAACTGGCCAGTGAATTCAAATATGTGGTGGTGGATACCGCTCCGGGCCTGGGCGAGCACGTGCTCGCCACGTTGGAGCAGGCCACCGACGGGGTTTGGGTCTGCGGGATGGATGTTCCGAGTGTCCGCGGGTTGCGAAAGTGCTTCGGAGTACTGAAAGAGCTGCAACTGATGCCCCAGGGCCGGCACACCATCCTCAATTTCGCGGACCGCAAAAGCGGTCTGTCGGTCCAGGACGTGGAAGTCACCGTTGGCGTCCCTGTTGACGCTGTCATCCCACGCTCCCGGACGCTTCCTTTTTCAACGAACCGCGGCATACCGGTTCTCCAGGCATCTACGAGGGATGCGGCGGCCAAAGGGCTGAAGAAGCTCGTAGACCGGTTTGATCCCGAATGGGTATCCTCCCCACGCACCAAGCTGCACCGAAGGGTGGTTGTGTCATGAAACTCTCAGATAGGCTCGCTGGTTCTCAAGGCAATTCCGACGGCTCGAACACCACACCGCTCAACGGCCGTACGCGGTCTGAAATGTCGAAAACAGGCACTCAACCCGAAAGCACATCCTTTCCCCCGGTTGGTGCCCCGCCTGCAGGTTCGTCGTTGGGAGGCAATCTCGCTTCTCCGCCTGTTGATGCGCTTGCCGGGCTCAAACAAAGGGCTGCCCTGGCACTGTTTGATCGCCTCGGCACGCGCTTCGGCGACACATCGTCATCGGACGAGGAATTGCGGACCATAGCCGTCGATGAACTCTCGGCAGTCATCGACGACGAGCAGGTGCCACTATCGCCCGAAGAGCGCCGGAGGCTCATCCGCGAAATCGCAGACGAAGTGATGGGGTACGGTCCCCTGCAGAAGCTGCTGGAAGACCCGTCCGTAACGGAAATTATGGTCAACAAGTACGACCAGATCTACATCGAGCGAAATGGCCACTTGAGCCTGACCGGATCACAATTCAGCTCTGACGACCACCTCCGAAAAGTGATAGACCGCATCGTTTCCAGGGTGGGCCGGCGCATCGATGAATCATCGCCGCTGGTGGACGCCCGACTTGAAGACGGTTCGCGCGTCAACGCGATTATTCCTCCACTGGCGGTCAACGGGCCTTCGTTGACCATCAGGAAGTTCAGCCATATACCCCTCACAGTCCGGAACCTCATCGACTGGGGCTCATTGACCCCGGAGATGGCGGAATTGCTCAGTGCATGTGTCCAGGCCAGGTTGAACATCATAGTTTCCGGTGGAACGGGTACAGGCAAAACCACCCTGCTCAACGTACTGTCATCCTTCATCCCGGAAGATGACCGCATCGTCACCATCGAGGACGCAGTGGAGCTCCAGTTGCAGCAGGAGCACGTTGTCCGCCTGGAAAGCCGGCCGCCGAACATTGAAGGAAAAGGTGCTGTAGGGATCCGGGAACTCGTACGTAACTCCCTTCGCATGCGTCCCGACCGCATCATCGTGGGCGAGGTCCGGGGCGGCGAGTCATTGGACATGCTGCAGGCCATGAACACAGGCCACGACGGATCGCTCTCTACGGTCCACGCAAATTCACCCCGGGACGCCATTGCCCGTTTGGAAACCCTCGTGCTTATGGCCGGAATGGACCTGCCCCTGAGGGCTATCCGCGAACAGGTTTCGTCGGCAGTCGACCTCATCATCCAGGTCACTCGCCTTCGTGATGGCAGTCGCAGGGTCACGCACGTCACGGAAGTCCAAGGAATGGAAGGTGACATCGTCACCCTCCAGGACGCATTCCTCTTCGACTACTCAGCCGGAGTTGACCAGCACGGGAGGTTCCTGGGCAAGCCAATCCCCACGGGCATCCGCCCCAGGTTCCTTGACCGGTTCTCCGAACTCGGCATCAGTGTCTCCCCAGCTGTATTCGGGGCCGCAGTTCCGGCCGGCAGGAGGTAGGCCGATGGACTCTCCCTTGGTTTTCGCCGGTGCCATCAGTCTGTGCTTCGGCGCCCTGCTGGTCCTGGTGATAGTGGTCTTCAGGCCTCGGTACGCTGCGATTCCAATCCAACGTCGCAGGCCCGACGGACAGCCGGACCCGTCCACACTGACAAGATTCTCGGAATCAGCGGCCAACGCAATGGGTGGCCTGATCGGGAAATCCGGCGGCCCTTACAGCCGCGAACTTCTCTACAACGCCGGCGTGAAAATGACGCCTGCGGAATTCAGCGCCTTTGTGGCCGCGGTGACCGTAGCTGTTGGCCTGCTGTCCAGCCTCGCCACCAACCTCGGCTTCGGAATCCTATTGGCACTGGCGACGCCGTTTGTGGCCAGGTTGGTGCTCACAGTTCGACGGGACAAGCGGCGGAGTAAATTCGATAATCAACTGATAGGCACCATTCAAATGCTGATAGGCGGGTTGCGTGCCGGCCACAGCGTGATGCGGGCCATCGAAGCCGCAGCGAACGAGTCCGAGGCGCCCACATCAGAGGAATTGACCAGGATCGTCAACGAGACGCGAATCGGCAAAGATGCCCGGGAAGCTATCGACGACTCCGCGAGCCGGATGGACAGCGAAGACTTTCGGTGGATTGGGCAGGCTATCCAGATTAATCGCGAAGTCGGCGGTGACCTCGCGGAGGTCCTTGACCAAGTCGCCGGCACGATCAGGGAGCGCAGCGAAATCAAGGGCCACGTTCGGTCACTAAGCGCTGAAGGAAAAATGTCCGCGTACATTCTCATGGCATTGCCCGTAGGTGTCGCGTTCTTCGTGGGTATGGTCAATCCCGGCTACTTGGACGTCTTTGTCCAGAAACCGATCGGCTGGTTCATGTTGGGCCTCAGCGCATTAATGTTCATCATCGGCGGCTTCTGGATGAGTCGCATTATCAAGATCAAGTTCTAAGGATTGAACATGACTCCAATCGCTTGGATGATAATCGCCACGGTCATCCTTCCACTCACCTATTTCGTGTGGTCATGGGCCACATTGGACCGAAAAGGGACCCTCGCCATCCGGGGAAACCTTGCCCGCGGCTTCAACATTGGAGGGCGCGACGCTGGACAGCAGGCACCAATGCTTCTGGGCATATCAAGACGCCTTACACCGGGTAGTTACGAGTCGAAACTGGACCGCTGGCTCTCATTGGCCGGACGCCCAGCCTCTATGCCGCTTGAAAAGTTGATCGTCTCCAAACCCTTGCTGTCCCTCGCAGCTGCGCTCGCAGGAATCCTCCTACTCATCAATTCGTTTACTTCAACCAACCTCGCAGTGGCAATATTTGCGACCGTATTCTGCTACTTTGTCCCGGATCTGCTGATCTACAACAAGGCGATTAAACGTCAGGAAGAGATCGAACTGGAACTACCCAACACCCTGGACCAAATGCTGATTTCTGTGGAAGCCGGGCTCGGCTTTGAATCGGCAATGGCCCGGGCAGGCTCCTATGGCGGGGGGCCTCTGGCCCAGGAACTGGTACGCACGTTGCAGGACATTCAGGTTGGCCGACCGCGACAGGAAGCCTACGAAGCAATGGCGGCAAGGACCTCAGTGCCGGACCTAAGGGGCTTCGTCAGGGCCGTCGTTCAGGCCGATAAATATGGGATCGGTATCGCCAAAGTCTTACGTGCACAGGCCAAAGATGCGCGAGTTAAACGTCGGCAGCGGGCAGAAGAAAAAGCGATGAAACTCCCGGTAAAGGTCTTGTTCCCCTTGATTTTCTTCATCTTTCCAGTGCTGTTCATTGTTCTACTAGGCCCTGCTGCAGTAAGCATTATCGAAGCCTTCAGTCACACCTAGAAAAACTGTAACGCGCCTATCGGCGCCTCAAAGACCGGACCCCCTCGGCACCCAGAACCGAGGGGGTCCTTTTGGCGTCCGCGAGCCAGCCCCAGCACAGGGAAGACACAGCAAAAGCGCAGGAAACGTGCATTCCGAAAAGGGTTTCCTCAGGATGTTGCAAGATCCGGTCAATGTCGGATCAAGCGTTGCTACTTTCGTTGAAGCGCTGGTACTGGGCCAGCCAATCCGTCTCGCTCAGGAGTCAAAATGCTTTCTCTTTACACGAACCTCTCCGTCCGCCTTCGCAGCGAAAAGGGAGCCACCGCCGTTGAATACGGCATCATGGTCGCCCTCATTGCCGTCGTCATCATCGCCGCAGTAACGCTTCTCGGCGGCACGCTGAGCACCATGTTCGAACAGGTCAAGTGCCAGGTCGGCGGCGGCGCGTGGACGGCCACTGCTCAGACTGCCACAACTGCTGCCACTGGCACCTGCGCGGCCAAATAGGGTCGCGCAGAATTTACTTGCGCCGCAAAAGCAAGAACGCTTCAAGTGGCGGCGGCAATATGCCGTCGCCACTAGATGTTCTCAAGCACTCTTGGTCAACCGAAAGGTTTGGGTCATGCCCAGGGCATCCGAACGAGGCGCGGCCGCAGTCGAGTTCGCGATCGTGGTGCCGGTCCTAATAACGCTCCTATTGGGGATTATGGAATTCAGTCGCGTCTATAACGCTCAGGCTTCGCTTTCAGCCGCAGCCCGAGAGGCTGTCCGAGTTACGGCAATGGCTGATCGAACGGCTACGGCCCAGGCGGCTGCTCAAATAAACGCTAGAACGGCAGCCAAGAACACAGCCGTTTCTTTGCAACCAGGATTGCAGGACAGCGCCATCCAATTTGGCGCTGCGTGCCCTTCAACGATCCCTTCAGGAACAAGTCCGCAGACCACCGTCACCATTACGTACAGTCTGTCGACGCTTACGGGAATTGCCGGACCATTCACCCTGACCGCCAAAGGAGCCATGCTGTGCGGCGGCTAAATCAGCGAACCACCCAGGCCAGTCCTGAACAGGGGGCTGTAAGCGTGCTCGTCGCCATCTCCCTTGTCGTGCTCCTGGGCTTCGCGGCCATCGCAGTGGATGTCAGCATGCTGTACGCGGAGCGAACGCAGCTTCGAAATGGGGCGGATGCAGCCGCTCTCGCGATTGCCCAAAAATGTGCCAAGTATCCCAATGATCTGAACTGCTCGACGACCGCGCCCCTCGCTTCCAATCTCGCCAACCTCAATGCAAACGACGGTCTTAGCAATATCAAGTCCATAGCCTTCGGATCATCAAGTGGCCCCGTGACAGTAACAGTTGGTAGCCAAGAGTCGGGCCACGCACCTAACCAGGTTTCCCTATTTTTCGCCAATATTTTTGGGATGAAGACGGCTGAAGTCAACGCCACCTCGACAGCGGCATGGGGAACGCCGTCCAAGGGGCCAGCCATCCTGCCGTTGGCGATTGCCTACTGCAAAGTGGACATTCCCCAGGACGGAACGGCTGGCGCTGTGCAGGTACTCGATCAGTCAACTCCGGCATGCGATAAGAAACTTCCCGGCGGTTTCGGATGGATCACGACCACTGGGACGAGCTGCTCAGTCACAATGACTGCTGGCCAATCGAACAACTCAGGGATCTGGTTCGACAGTGACCCAGGGGCCAGCGCCCCGTCTAACTGCGGCATTTCCGATTTCAACCAGATGAACGACCAAACCGTTCTCCTGCCATTGTTCGATCTGGCGACAGGAACTGGTACCGCGGTCAAGTATTACGTGAAGGGCTTTGCGGCCTTCCACGTTACCGCCTATCACTTTTCGAACTTCAACTGGTCCACCGGCAGCAATCTCCAAAACAAAATGCTCCGAGGCTACTTCGTAAAGTTCGTGTCCTTGTCCCAAGCCTTCGAACTCGGCAGTGCCCCCAATTACGGGGCCTCGATCGTCCGTCTCACCCCATAGCCAGAAGTAAGACCCCAGGGAGCAGTCAGTGAAGTCTCGTATGTTGGCCGGTGTAGCAGCAGTAGTGCTGGCCATCATCGGAGCGGTTCTCATCGTCACCTACGCCCAGGGCGCCGACCAGCGCGCAATGAAGGATATGGATCCCACCGGGGTACTTGTGGTGGTTAAGGCCGTGCCGGCAGGTTCTTCCCTCGATGTTGTGAGGGCATCCGTAGCCGTGCAGCAGGTGCCGGCTACGGCCGTCTCAAAGACTGCCCTCAAAGACCTCGATGCCTCCGCCGGCAAGGTGGCCGCCGTGGACCTTGTCCCCGGAGAGCAGCTCCTAAAGGAACGTCTGGTTGACCCCGCTGATGCCAAGAGCAGCAGCGCCGCGAAGGTACCTACCGGGTTGCAGGAGGTCACGTTCGAGCTCGAAGCCAAGCGCGTAGTAGGCGGTCGCCTTGAGGCCGGAGACCACGTAGGCGTCGGCTTCAGCTTCGCGGGCGGCGCAGACAAGACCAAGCCAGGCGAAGGAACTACCCAACTCACCCTCCGCAAGGTCCTCGTAACCGCAGTTCAGCGGGCCCCCCAACCATCTGCGAAGCCAACAGATGGCACCAACCCCCAGGACACAACGCTCCCGCAGGGTTCATTCATGGTGACGGTGGCGGTCAACGACATCGACGCCACCAAGATCATCTACTCCTCGAACAACGGTGACCTCTGGCTCACCAAGGAACCCCTCGACGCGCAGGACAACGGCGGCTTCATCGCCAGGAAGGACAACGTGTACAAATGAGCCGCTTCGTCCTCCTCTCCCCCAACGGCGACTTCGACCAGAAGCTGCGCGCCGCCGTCGCCAACGGCCTGCGCGGCACCCTCCAGACCATCGCCAGCGACATCCTCCCCGCAGGTCCCGCGGAGCTGTTCGGCCTCCTCAACCAGGAACAGCCCGAGGTCCTCATCATCGGACCGGACGTTCCCTATGAAGAGGCGCTGCGGTTCGCCAAGGTATTCGACGTCCAGCTGCCTGGCCTCAGCCTGGTCCTGGTCAGCGACGTGGACCCCGACTACCTCCTCTACGCCATGCGCGCCGGCATCCGCGACATCCTCAGCCCGCAGGCCGACGCCGCGGAAATCAGGGTGCTGCTGGAGCGCGCCTGCCAGTCCTTCGCCACGCGCCACCGCGGCCCGGAGGCGCAGCAGACGGAGAGCGGCAGCGGCCTGGTCATCGGCGTCTTCTCCCCCAAGGGCGGCGTCGGCAAGACCACGCTGGCCACCAACATTGCCATCGGCCTTGGCCAGATCGCGCCCATGAGCGTGGTCATCGTGGACCTTGACCTGCAGTTCGGGGACGTCGCCTCCGGCCTCTACCTCAATCCGCAGCACACCGTCACTGACGCCGTCTCCCCTGCCGCCGCCCAGGACTCCCTGGTCCTGAAGGCGTTCCTCACGGTCCACCCGGCAGGCATCTACGCCCTCTGCGCCCCGCCCAACCCCGTGGACGCGGACCACATCACCCCGGAACAGATCGGCCATCTTCTGGAACAGCTGGCCCAGGAATTCCAGTACGTGGTCATCGACACCGCGCCCGGGATGCCCGAAATCGGCCTCGCCGCGATGGAACAGTGCACCGACGTGGTCTGGGTCAGCGCCATGGACATCCCCAGCCTCCGCGGCCTCCGCTCCGGCCTTGAGGTCCTGCGCCAACTGGACATCATGCCCGAATCCCGCCACGTGGTCCTGAACATGGCCGACGCGAAATCCGGCCTGAACGTCAGGGATGTCGAATCCACCATCGGCGCGCCCGTGGACGTCAGCGTCCCCCGCTCCCGCGCCGTGGCCCTGTCCACCAACCGCGGCATCCCCGTCCTTCAGGAATCCAAGAAGGACCCCGCCGTCAAGAGCCTCCGCCAGCTGGTGGAGCGCTTCAACCCGGCATGGCGCACGCAGGCCCAGCGGAAACTTCACCGAAGGGTGGTCATCTGATGAAACTCTCCGAACGCATCAACGCGGTCCAGTCACGCAACCAGGCGTCGGGCACCGCGCTGCTGGAGCCGCCCCGCCCGGCCCCCGCGCCTTCGCCTTCCCCCTCGGAAAGCACGGAGCGGCACCAGCCGGCGCACGCCGCCGTCGTGCATTCAACGCACGACGCCGGCACCTCCTTGGTGCCCACGGCACCCCGGGTGGATGTCTTCGCAGCCATGAAGGACAGGGCGGCCACCGCACTGTTCGAACGGATGGGGACGCGCTTCAACGACGCAGCCGTAAGTGAACGGGAACTGCGGAGCACCGCCAAGGAAGAACTCACCCGCATCGTCGACGCCGAGCAGGTGCCGCTGACCCCGGAGGAACGCACCCGCCTGGTCCAGGACGTTGCCGACGACGTGCTGGGCTACGGCCCGCTCCAGCGCCTCCTGGACGATCCCGCCGTCACCGAAATCATGGTCAACCGCATGGACCAGATCTATGTGGAACGCAAAGGCAAGCTGACGCTCACCGAGTCGCGCTTCAGCTCCGAGGAGCACCTGCGCAAGGTCATCGAACGGATCGTGTCCAAGGTAGGCCGCCGCATCGATGAGTCCTCCCCGCTGGTGGATGCCCGCCTGGAGGACGGTTCCCGTGTAAACGCGGTCATTCCGCCGCTGGCCGTCGGCGGCTCGTCGCTGACCATCCGAAAGTTCAGCAAAACCCCGCTGACCGTCCGCAACCTCATCGACTTCGGAACGCTCACGCCGGAAATGGCCGAGCTGCTGAACGCCTGCGTCAAGGCCAAGCTGAACATCATCGTCTCCGGCGGTACCGGCACGGGCAAGACCACACTGCTGAACGTCCTGTCCTCCTTCCTGCCGCACGACGAACGCATCGTCACCATCGAGGACGCCGTGGAACTGCAGATCCAGCAGGAACATGTGGTCCGGCTGGAAAGCCGCCCTCCGAACACCGAGGGGAAGGGCGAAGTCACCATCCGCGAGCTCCTCCGCAACTCCCTCCGTATGCGCCCGGACCGGATCGTGGTGGGCGAGGTCCGCGGCGGTGAATCGCTGGACATGCTCCAGGCCATGAACACCGGCCACGACGGCTCCCTCTCCACCGTGCACTCCAACTCGCCCCGCGATGCCGTGGCCCGCCTGGAAACCCTGGTGCTCATGGCCGGGATGGACCTGCCGCTGCGCGCCATCCGCGAACAGATCGCCTCCGCCGTGAACCTCATCGTCCAGATCTCCCGGCTCCGCGACGGCTCCCGCCGGATCACCCACGTCACGGAGGTCCAGGGCATGGAAGGGGACATCGTCACCCTCCAGGACGCCTTCATCTTTGACTACTCGGCAGGCGTTGACGCGCAGGGCCGGTTCCTGGGCCGGCCCGTAGCCACCGGCATCCGTCCCCGCTTCATCGACCGGTTCGAGGACCTGGGCATCCACGTGTCACCCGCGGTGTTTGCGACGCCGCTGGGTCCGGGCTCAAAGTAGGGACGGGCCCATGATCATCGCCATCGGTAGCGTTATCCTCCTCGCAGCCATCTGCCTGCTGGGCGTGGCCGTGCTCCTGCCAAGCGCACCCTCGGTGCCGCTGGACCGCCGTCGCCCGTTTGAACCCGAGCCGCCATCCTCGCTGACCCGCGTGGCCTTGTCCGCAGTCAGGTCCTTCGAACGCCTCCTCGCCGGCCGGAAGGTCAAGCTCTTTGCCCGGGCCGAACTGGAGAACGCAGGCCTGCGGCTCAGCCAGGCCGAGTTCTTCCTCCTGGTGGGGATCGGCGCCTGCGTCGGCATGCTGGTGGGCCTGGTCACTGTTGGCCCCGTCATGGGACTGCTGCTGGCCCTGCTGGCACCCTTCGTGGGCAAACTGGTCCTCGGGTTCCTGGCCGGCAAGCGCCGCACCGCCTTCGACAGCCAGCTGGGCGACACCCTGCAGCTGCTCTCCGGCGGCCTGCGCGCAGGGCACAGCATCCTGCGCGCCATCGACGCCGCGGCGACCGAGTCGCAGAAGCCCACCTCCGAGGAAATGCGGCGGGTGATCACCGAGACCAGCCTTGGCCGCGACCTGCTCGCCGCCCTCAACGACACCGCCGACCGGATGAAGAACGAGGACTTCGTGTGGATCTCGCAGGCCATCCAGATCAACCGCGAGGTGGGCGGCAATTTGGCCGAGGTGCTGGACCAGGTCAACGAAACCATCCGCGAGCGCGCAGAGATCAAGGGCCACATCAAGGCCTTGGCCGCGGAAGGCAAGTTCTCCGCCTACATCCTGATCGCCATGCCGTTCGGCATTGTGGCCATGCTGCTGGCCGTGAGCCCCAACTACATGAACGCGATGTTCACCCATCCGCTGGGCTGGGTGATGATCGGTGCCTCCTTTGTCCTGATGACCATCGGTGCGCTGTGGATGCGCAAGATTATCGACCTGAAGTTCTGAGGACCCCATGAACCTCATCGTCCTGCTGTCCGTCCTGCTGGTCTGCATCCCCCTGGGTGCCATGGCCTGGTCCGTCCTGACCGTGGACAAGCAGGGCCGCGTCGCGGTTACCGACCTCCTCTCCCGTGGCGCCCCGCCGGCCGCAGTTGCACCTGCATCCACGCCGGGCCTGCTGGAAGGCATCGGCCGGCGCCTCACGCCCCCGGCCTATGTGGCTTTCCTGGACCGGCTGCTGTCCCTCGCCGGCCGGCCCGCCTCAATGCCGCTGGGAAAGGTGCTGGGGTCCAAGCTCGCCCTCGGCCTGGCGGGCGTGGCGGTGGGCGGCTGGCTCGCGGGCATCGGAAGCAGCCCGTTGATGAAGCTCGCCGGCATCTTTGTCCTGGTCCTTGGCTACTTCATCCCGGACCTCCTCCTCTACAGCAAGGGCCAGGAGCGGCAGAAGGCCATGCAGCTTGAACTGGCCAACACGCTGGACCAGATGCTGATCTCCGTGGAGGCAGGGCTCGGCTTCGAGGGCGCCATGGCCCGCGCCGGCGAGAACGGCAAGGGCCCGCTGGCCGAGGAACTGGTCCGCACCCTCCAGGACATGCAGGTGGGACGCAGCCGCCGTGAGTCCTACATCGCCCTGGCGGAACGGACCAGCATCCCTGAGCTGCGCAGCTTCGTGCAGGCAGTGGTCCAGGCCGACACGTACGGCATCGCCATCAGCCGGGTCCTGCGTGTCCAGGCGAAGGTAATGCGCGTCAAGCGGCGCCAGCGGGCCGAGGAAAAAGCCATGAAGCTGCCGGTCATGATCCTTTTCCCGCTGTTGTTCTTCATCTTCCCGGTCCTCTTCATCGCCATCCTGGGACCGGCCGTGATCAATACGGTGATGACGTTCAGCGGACAATAATCGATACGCAGGGCGACGGCAAGGTTGCCTCAAGGTTTACACAGAATGATAAGAAATTGGACGCCGAGGGATTTCCAGGAAGTAGCCTTGAACAATGCAGAGTCAGGATCCCGGTTCCAGCGGAAAGAGCCCCGCTGTGGGCTCCCCGCTGGCCGGGGTCCCGTTGCCTGCCGCTCCCGGGCCGGCGGCACGCACGGCCCTCTCACTCGAAGCGGCTGCGCTCTTGCCTTTGATTGACGCAGCCGTGCTGGCCGAACTCGAGGACGAACTGGCCGGTTCAGGACTGGCCCAGCGTTTCGCCCGCGACTACGCCGCCATGTGGGACCTGCGCCTGGCGCGGCTGGGAACAGCCGTGGACACCCAGGACGAGGCCTCTGCCCTGGATGCCGTCATCAGCCTGAAGATCAGCTCTGCCATGGTGGGCGGTGTCCGGCTGGCCAGGCTCGCCGAAGTCCTCGAAGGCCTGATCCGGAAGGGCGACTTTCTCCAGGGCCAGGCCATGATGGCCGGGGTGGCCCAGGACGGAGCCCGGACGGTGTCCGAGCTCCAGTCGACCTACATCCTGGAAAACGGCTGACGCTCAGGCGTCATCGGGCCTGCGCGGTGCGAGCCGGTAGCCCACCCCGCGGACGGTCTGCAGCCAGCGCGGAGACAGCTGGTCCTCCTTGAGCTTGCGCCGCAGGTTTCCCACATGCACCTCCACGGCCCGCTCATCCGCCTCGCTGATGTACGTATCGTGGTCATAGAAGTCGCCCCGTACGGCGCGCACCAGGTCAGCCCTGGTGCACACGGCACCGCCGCCTTTGAGCAGGACGTGCAGCAGGTCGAATTCACTGCGGGTCAGTCCCAGCGGCTCACCCTTGACCTCCACCGTGCGTGTCCGGTGGTTCAGGAGGAGGCCGTTGTGCTGCAGCACCGCCGGGTCGGCGTGTGTGGCAGGGGCCGCGGCCTGTCCCCAGTGCGACGGGGACGGCTGCTCCCCCGCGACCTCGTGCCGGGGCCTGCGCATCATTGCCGCCACCCTGGCCCGGAGTTCCCGCGGCCTGAAGGGTTTGGCAATGTAGTCGTCCGCGCCGGCATTCAGGGCCGACAGGAGGTCCGGTTCTTCCGTCCGTCCCGTCAGCATCACCACGTACGCGTTACTGAAATTCCGGATTCGCCGCAAAACCTCGAAGCCGTCAATATCCGGCAGGCCAATGTCGAGCGTGACAACGTTGGCCTGCTTGCTGCGGACCACCTCAACCCCGGCCCGCCCATCAACAGCTGTATGCACTTCGAAGCCCGCTTGTGTCAGTACGCCTTCCAGGAGGTTCCGTACATCCGCGTCATCTTCGATTACTACAGCTACACCAAGATCGTCCATTGCTATCCCTGCGCCAGGCGGAGATGGCCCCCCATTGGCCCAGCGCCAATGCCATTCCCGCTCCAACCATTTATACGCTACTAGTAAGCCCTGCTGATCACAGCTGAATTCGCCCCGAAAATTGAAAAGTCAATTATTATGACAAGACATGTGCAGTATGGAGCGGAAAGGGTAAGTAGCGGGGTAGGGAAAGCAATTCAAAGACCCCGCGGGGCCTGCAATCCAGTTGTGAAGGGGTACGAGTCAGAAACATGGCTGAGCCATTGTTCCACCGCGGGCCCGGCCGCATCTTCCGCCGGCTGGGACCACGCGCCCAAGTGGCGCTGTGCCAGCTTCCCCTGACCGTGGTGGTGGCCGTTATCGCACTGATCACGCCCTCCGCGTGGCCATCCTTGTTGGGAAGTCCCTGGTACGGGGCCGGCGTGGCCCTGCACGGACTCCTGTTCCTGGCGTGCTTCCTGGTTCCCTGGGAACGCCTGCCGCACAGGCCGTACCTGCTGGTCCCCGTCCTGGACTTCCTGGCGATTGGCCTTATGCGCAACGGTGCGGCACCGCTCTTGCCGGGGCTGGCCGTCCTGGCGGTCTTCCCGGTCATCTGGCTCTCCGCATCCGGCATGCTGGCCCGCACCAGCTTGGTGCTCAGCTTCCTGGGGCCGTTCTTCATCATGGCTCCCACAGCGATTGGCCATCTTCCCGCCGTCACGGCATCAGACCTCACCACGGTGGTGCTCTTCCCCGTGATGATGCTCGCCGTTTCCCTGGCGATCCGCTTCGCGAGCGTGAACCTGCGCCTGCAGCAGCGCGAGCTGGCAGAGAAGGACCGTGAGCTCCGGGACCTGCTGGCGGCAAGCCGGGAACGGGAGAAGCTGCTTGAAACCGTCCTGGACGCCACGGACGTCGGAATTGCCGCCGTCGACCGTTCCGGCCACTTCCTGGTGTCCAACAGCCGCCAGCGCAACTTCCGCCGCGCCACGGGCGCTGACGACGCCATCCCGGGCCAGGGGCACCAGCTCATCTTCGGCCAGGACCGGCGGACGCTGCTTCCGCCTGACCGCCGGCCCATCAGCCGTGCCATGGCGGGGGAATCCTTCGCCGACTACCTGGTGTGGGCCGGTGAAGGCCCGGATCAGCGCGCGGTATCCACGGCGGCGCGTCCATTGGTCAGCGAGGACGGCAGGCTCACCGGAGCCGTTGTGGTCTACACCGACGTCACGGGCTGGGTGGAATCCCTGGCCGCCAACCAGGACCTTATCTCCAACGTCTCGCACGAGTTCAAAAACCCCCTGAACTCCATCATTGGCAACGTGGACCTGGTCCTGGAAGAGGCGGACAGCCTGCCACCGCACCTGGCCCAGCGGCTGCTGGTGGTCCAGCGGAATGCTGAGCGGCTCCTGGAGCTGGTGGCCGACCTCACCGCCACCACCGCCCTGAACGTCCACCCCAAGCGGACAGACCTCGCCAGCCTGGTGGAGACCAGCCTCAGTTCAGCCCTGGCCTCGGCGCAGCGGTCCCATGTGGAGATCGCAGCCGACGTCCCCTCACCGTTGTGGGCCTACGCGGACCCGCTGAGGATCGGGCAGGTGCTGGACAACCTGGTCTCGAACGCCATCAAGTACTCACCGGACGGTGGACGGATCAGCATCAGCGCAACGACGGATCCGCAGTGGGTGCGGCTGAGCGTCAGCGACACCGGGATGGGCATCTCCCACGACGACGCCGCCAAGGTCTTCAACCGCTTCTTCCGGACCGAATCGGCGCAAAAGGCGGCCATCCCGGGTGCAGGCCTGGGCCTCTCCATCACCCGGATGATCGTGGAGCGCCACGGCGGCAGCATCATGTGCGAGAGCGGGGAAGGCCAGGGCAGCACGTTCACGGTGACGCTCCCCGCAGAGGGTCCGCCGCCGTCGTTTTAGCAACGACCCGGATCAGTGCTCGCGGACCGCCCTGGTCTGTTCGGCGCGGGCCAGCATTTCGCTGTCCGAGGGGTAGGCCACTTCCTCCAGCACCAGCGGATGGGGAGCGGCGAGGACCGATTTGGCGTCCCGCTTCTGCAGCAGCAGACGCTCGTGCAGCCAGCCCGGTTCTTCAATGCCTTCCCCCACGTACAGCGCCGAGCCGATGAGGGCCCGCACCATGTTGTGGCAGAACGCGTCCGCCTGGACGGTGGCCACAATGACGCCGTCCTCGCCGCGCCGGAACTCAAAGCGTTGCAGTTCCCTGATGGTGGTGGCTCCTTCGCGGGGCTTGCAGAAAGACAGGAAATTCTGCAGGCCCAGCAGCTGTGATGCACCCTGGTTCAACAGGTCCACGTCCAGCGGGTTCTTGTGCCACAGCGTGAAGTACCGCTCCAGCGGGTCCCACAGGGCGGGCCCGTCGGCGATCCGGTAGCTGTAGCGCCGCCAGAGCGCGGAGAAGCGTGCGTCGAAGCCCGCGGGTGCCGGCGAGATTTTGTGGACCTCCACCGCCCCGTGCAGATCACCCAGGGACCGGTTCAGGGCACCGCGGAGGCGGCGCAGCATGGCGACGGCGGGATCAAGTTCGTGCCCGCGCGGCAGCCCCAGCCACTCGGCTTCGGTGAGGTCAAGGTGGACCACCTGGCCGCGGGCGTGCACGCCGGCGTCGGTCCGCCCGGCAACTGTGACCCGCACCTGGCGCCGGACCAGCAGCTCGATGGCTTCCTCCAGGACGCCCTGGACAGTCTGCAGGCCGGGCTGCAGCGCCCACCCGCTGAACGGGCCGCCGTCGTACGAAAGGTCAAGCCGGATACGCAAAAACCCGCCGCCCCCTGGAACGGGGGCCGCGGGTTTTTGGTGGTTCACAGACCTAAGTCTATGCGAAGAGAATCAGCGAATTACTTCGCGTCCTTCTCCTCAGCTGCGGGAGCCTCGGCAGCTTCCTCAGCGGCGGGTGCCTCTTCGGTCGCAGCTTCTTCGGCAGGAGCCTCAGCAGCTTCGGTCTCAACGACCTCGGCCTCGGGAGCTTCTTCTGCAGCGGGGGCAGCAGCAGCTTCCTTCTTGTCGGCGTCGCGCTTTGCAGCGGAAGTAGCCTCAGCAACTACGGCCTGCTTTGCGGAAACCGGCTCGAGGACCAGTTCGATGACAGCCATGGGAGCGTTGTCGCCCTGGCGGTTGCCGATCTTGGTGATGCGGGTGTAGCCGCCGTCGCGGTTCTCCACAGCCTGGGCGATGTCGGTGAACAGCTCGTGGACGACGCCCTTGTTGCTGATCAGGCCGAGCACGCGGCGGCGGGAAGCGAGGTCGCCACGCTTGGCGAAGGTCACCAGGCGCTCTGCGTACGGCTTCAGGCGCTTGGCCTTGGTCACCGTGGTGGTGATCCGCTTGTGCTCGAACAGGGATGAGGCCAGGTTCGCGAGCATGAGACGCTCGTGAGCCGGGCCGCCGCCGAGGCGCGGACCCTTAGTGGGGGTAGGCATAATTGTTTCTCCTCATGTGGAAGCCGTGGGCGGCACACCATGGTGCTGCCCGCCGGCCAAGGTCTGGTTTAGAGTTCGTCGTCGCCGAAAGCGGCGTCGTCCTCTTCGATTGCTGCGGCGCGTGCTGCGAGGTCAAAACCGGGAGGCGAGTCCTTGAGGGACAGGCCCAGTTCAACCAGCTTTGCCTTGACCTCGTCAATGGACTTGGCACCGAAGTTGCGGATGTCCATCAGGTCAGCCTCGGAGCGGGCAACGAGTTCACCCACGGTGTGGATGCCCTCACGCTTGAGGCAGTTGTAGGAACGGACGGTGAGGTCCAGATCCTCGATCGGCAGTGCCATGTCGGCTGCCAGGGCAGCGTCGGTGGGCGACGGGCCGATCTCGATACCTTCAGCTGCGGTGTTCAGCTCACGGGCCAGACCGAACAGTTCCACCAGGGTGGTGCCTGCGGAAGCAACGGCATCGCGCGGGGCGATGGCCTGCTTGGTCTCGACGTCGACAATCAGCTTGTCGAAGTCGGTGCGCTGCTCAACACGGGTTGCTTCCACGCGGAAAGTAACCTTCAGCACCGGCGAGTAGATGGAGTCAACCGGGATACGGCCGATCTCTGCGTCGCCGGACTTGTTCTGAGCTGCCGAAACGTAGCCGCGGCCGCGCTCGATGGTCAGTTCGAGTTCGAACTTGCCCTTCGAGTTCAGCGTGGCGATGTGCAGATCCGGGTTGTGGAATTCGACGCCGGCCGGCGGAGCGATGTCCGCGGCGGTGACGACTCCGGGGCCCTGCTTGCGCAGGTAAGCCACGACAGGCTCGTCGTGCTCGGAGGAAACCGAGAGGCTCTTGATGTTAAGGATGATCTCGGTGACATCTTCCTTGACACCCGGAACCGTGGTGAACTCGTGCAGCACACCATCGATCCGGATGCTGGTTACGGCAGCACCGGGGATGGAGGAGAGCAGGGTACGGCGGAGGGAGTTTCCGAGGGTGTAGCCGAAGCCCGGTTCCAGCGGTTCAATGATGAAACGCGAACGGTTTTCGGAGACGACCTCTTCGGAGAGGGTGGGGCGCTGTGCAATGAGCACTTAGGTTTCCTTTCGGCGAGCATCCGCTATATGACGCAACACAGGTGGTGGAAATTCGGTCTGAAGACTTAACGCGCTGGGCTTGCCCGGACCATCACTGGTCCGGGCAAGCTCCTGCTGCGGAAAAGAATTAGACGCGGCGGCGCTTCGGCGGGCGGCAGCCGTTGTGCGCTGCGGGGGTGACGTCCTGGATGGAGCCAACCTCAAGGCCTGCGGCCTGCAGCGAACGGATGGCGGTTTCGCGTCCGGAACCCGGTCCCTTGACGAAAACGTCTACCTTCCGCATGCCGTGCTCCTGCGCACGCTTGGCAGCGGCTTCGGCAGCCATCTGGGCAGCGAACGGAGTGGACTTGCGCGAGCCCTTGAAGCCAACCTCACCGGAGGAAGCCCAGGAAATAACAGCGCCGCTCGGATCCGTGATGGAAACGATGGTGTTGTTAAAGGTGCTCTTGATGTGCGCCTGGCCAAGCGCGATATTCTTCTTGTCCTTCTTACGCGGCTTGCGAACCGCGCCACGAGTCTTCGGGGGCATTTTTTCTCCTACAGAAAGTTATTGGGGAAAGTCCGTAAATCCCGGGCGGGAATTTTAACGGGCCTTCTTCTTGCCGGCGACGGTACGCTTCGGGCCCTTGCGGGTACGTGCGTTGGTCTTCGTACGCTGACCGCGTACGGGCAGGCCCTTGCGGTGGCGCAGGCCTTCGTAGCTGCCGATCTCAACCTTGCGGCGGATATCTGCTGCTACTTCGCGGCGAAGGTCACCCTCAACCTTGTAGTTGCCTTCAATGTAGTCACGCAGCTCAACCAGCTGGGCATCAGTCAGGTCCTTGACGCGGACGTCAGCGCTGATGCCAGTGGCAGCCAGGGTTTCGTGTGCACGGGTCTTGCCCACGCCGTAGATGTAAGTAAGCGCAATTTCCAGCCGCTTTTCGCGGGGAATGTCTACGCCAGCGAGACGAGCCATAGTGGCAGTACTCCTTGATAAACCGGAGGTCGTAGGCAGTACACCCGCACGTTCCGTGCGGCCCCAGCCTCCGACCGGGGGTTAGCTGTCCGGACTCTTTCGAGCTCAATGTTCCAGATCAGCTTGTGCTGCCTTTATTTACTTGCGTGGGTTAGCAACCCAGGATTTCCTTCAGGGAAGGAAATTAGCCCTGGCGCTGCTTGTGGCGCGGGTTCTCGCAGATCACCATGACCCGGCCATTACGGCGGATCACTTTGCACTTTTCGCAGATCTGCTTGACGCTCGGCTTGACCTTCATGGCATTCCTTTGCGTGTAGCAGTTTGGTCAACTGGAGCAACGGTCAGCTTGCACTGCCGCAGCCCAGCAATTTACTTGTAGCGGTAGACGATACGACCACGGGTGAGGTCGTACGGGCTCAGCTCCACCACTACGCGGTCCTCAGGGAGGATTCGGATGTAGTGCTGACGCATCTTTCCAGAGATGTGTGCCAGAACGATGTGCTTGTTGGTGAGCTCAACGCGAAACATCGCGTTAGGCAGCGCCTCGGTCACAACGCCTTCGATCTCAATGACCCCGTCCTTCTTGGCCATACCCTCCGCTAACTGTTGTTGCCGCAGCCCCGCCGGATAGCACCGGGCATGACCACGAACGTTTTTGTTGGATCGATTGCCGTCTCCAGGCCCAAAAGGGCGTGGCAGTCCACACAACCAACAAACAACACTACCCTGTTGGCCGGTAAAAGTTAAATCGGCCATAGTAGCCTACGCGGTGCGGTACGCACCATATTCACCGGCCGGGGTGGCCACGGGATCTGCTGCGGCCACGCCGTCAAGGATCGCCAAACGGACGACGTCGGCTGCCGCGCTCTGGAGCGCGACGAGGCTGACCTGCCGGGCAGCTTCGTCGGAGCGGTCGAGTGCGACGGCGCCGGTTGCCAGGCAAAAAACGGTGTCCCCGTCAGCCAGGGTATGGCTCGGATTCAAGGCCCGGGCAATCCCGGCATGGGAAGCAGCGGCCGTACGTTTACATTCGGCCCCATCAAGTACGGCATTGGTAGCCACGACGACAAGAGTGGTATTGAGCGGGGCACCGTGTGCGGGCTGCGCCGGCTGGGCGGTCGCGCCAAACGGGAGCCCAAGTGCGTTGACTATGGCCAGCGCGCCCACTACAACCCCGTTCTCCAGCGTGACGGACGCCGTGCCAACTCCCCCTTTGTACTGCCCCCTGCCGATAAGGGCCCCGGTTCCGGCACCGGTATTGCCGCGTCCGACGTCGTGCCCTTCCCCTTGTGCTGCTGCGGCGGCCGTTGCCGCGTAGCCCATCTCCGGCGTCGGCCGTGCGGAGAAGTTCCCGCCCCTGCCCAGGTCGAAGATGGCGGCGGCGGGGACAATGGGCACCACTCCCCCGGGGACGGCGAAGCCGCGGCCGTTTTCCTCGCACCAGCGCTGGGCACCGGTGGCAGAGGCCAGGCCATAGGCACTGCCGCCGGTGAGAACGACGGCGTCCACTGTGCGGACCAATGTAGTGGGATCGAGGGCGTCTGTTTCGTGGGTGGCCGGGCCGCCGCCCTGGACGTCAACCGAGCCCACCGTACCTGGGGGTGGCAGGACCACGGTGACGCCCGTCAGCCAGCCGTCGGTGTTCTTTTGGACGTGGCCCACGCGGATGCCCGGGACATCGGTAAGGGTTCCCATTCCCCTATTGTCCCCTCTGCTGGCGCGCCCCTGCCGCATCGGCAAACTTTATGCGAGACTGCAAACAACACAGGGTTAATGGGCAACGAAGCCTTTGTTAACTATTTGAGGAGAAGGGCTTTTTCAGGGGTTTCGCCCACCGACAATGTGGTGAAGTAATGGCTTGATTCCCCTTACCCGCGACCGGCCACGAGCTGGCTCCGAAACCCGTGAGAGATCCGCATGACACGTCAACTCTCCCCACGACCCTCCACCAGGCCCGCTGGCCCCGGTGCCAGCACCGCCAAAATACCCCACAGGCGGTGGAGCGCAAGGAACCGCCGCGATTTCTTTGTTTTCCTTGCCATGGCCTTGCCCAACCTGATACTGATCGCCGTCTTCACGTACCGGCCGTTGTTCAGCAACATGTACTACTCCACGCTGGACTGGACGCTGGGTTCCCCGTCCGCCACCGTGGTGGGCCTGGGCAACTACGTCACGTTCTTCACCAGCAACGATGCACCGAAGGTGCTGGGAACCACGGCGGTGTTCACCCTGGTCACGGTGGGCGGTTCCATGATTCTGGGACTGCTGGTGGCGCTGGCCCTGAACGCCAGGGTCCGCGGCACCACGTTCGCCCGGTCCGCGGTCTTTGCCCCCTACGTCCTCTCCGGCGTCGGTGTCGGCCTGGTGTGGTTGTTCATTTTCGACCCCGGCTATGGCGTCCTTGCCTGGCTGCTCCGCGGCATCGGCCAGCAGAGCCCGCAGTGGATCAACGATCCCCAGCTGTCCCTGGTCATGGTGATCCTGGTGTACGTCTGGAAGAACCTGGGCTACTGCGCGGTGGTGTACCTCGCCGGGCTGCAGTCCCTGCCGACCGAAGTCATGGAGGCGGCGTCCCTCGACGGCGCCAACGGGTTCCGGCGCTTCGTCAGCATCTCAATGCCGCTGCTGTCCCCCACCACGTTCTTCCTCCTGATCACCACTTTGCTCAGCTCGCTGCAGGCCTTCGACCTCATCAGGATCATGACGCCGCTGGGCACCGGCACCAGCACCCTGATCTACGAGGCCTACCTCCAGGCCTTCGGCGCCTACAACAGGGCCGGCTACTCGGCAGCCATTTCCGTGGTCCTGTTTGCCATCCTCCTGGTGATCACCGTGCTCCAGCTGCGGTTCGTGGAACGAAAGGTTCATTACTCGTGACGTCCCTCTCACCGGTGAGCCCGGACCCCACCGCCCCCGCCGTCTCCGCTCCAGACCCGGGCCTGCGTCCCGACCGGCCGTTCTCCCGCCGGAACCTGGTCCAGACCGTGGTGGGCGGCTACCTGCCCCTGATCATTGCCACCCTGGTGGTATTCCTGCCCCTGCTGTGGATGGTGCTCAGCTCCTTCAAGACGTCCGGCGAGATTGTCACCACCGACCTGAAAATCCTCCCGGAAAGCCTGAACCTGGAGAACTACCGGACCGCAATGACCACGGTCCCGTTCGGCCAGTTCTTCCTGAACAGCACCATCGTCACGCTGGCAGGGGCCACCATCAAAGTGATCCTGGCGATCCTGACAGCGTATGCCCTGGTCTTTGTCCGCTTCCCGTTCCGGAACTTCATCTTCCTGCTGATCCTGGTGGCCCTCATGGTGCCACCGCAGGTGTCCATCCTGCCCAACTTCATCCTCATCGCGGGGATCGGCGGCAAGAACACGCTGTGGGGGATCATCCTCCCCGGCCTGGGCACTGCGTTCGGTACCTTCCTGCTGCGGCAGCACTTCCGGACCCTGCCGGCGTCCATCCTGGAATCGGCCGAGATGGACGGGGCCGGGCACTGGCGCCGCCTCTGGCAGATCGTGGTCCCCGTGTCCGTTCCCTCCATCGCCACCGTAGCGCTGGTGACCATCGTGACCGAATGGAACGACTACATCTGGCCGCTCATCATCACGGACCGGCCGGAAACCATGACCCTGCCGGTGGGCCTGACCCTGCTGCAGAACAACGAAAGCAACGCAGCCGGCTGGGGCGTCCTCATGGCCGGCGCGGTCCTGGTCATCGTTCCCATCCTGATCGTCTTCGCGGCCCTGCAGCGCTACATCGTGGCGGGCCTCACCCAGGGCAGCGTGACCGGCTAAGCCGCCGGCCGCCGTCGTACTTCCCAACCTTTTAGTACCCCCCTTCCGCAGGCAACAACCGAAAGGAACTGTCATGACACTTCACCTGGACCGGAGGCACTTCCTGGGCCTGGCAGGGGCCACCGCCTCTGCCGCTGCCCTGGCCGCATGCGGCGGACCCTCGACAACCGGCGGTGGCCAAGCCACATCCCAGGCAGCCGACATCGACTTCAGCGGCGTGAAGCCGGCGGCAAAGATCGACTTCTGGTCCAGCCACCCGGGCCAGTCACAGGACGTTGAGAAGAGCCTGATTGAAAAGTTCCAGGCCAAAAACCCTGGCATCACCGTCAACCTGGTCACGGCAGGGGCCAACTACGAGGAAATTGCCCAGAAGTTCCAGACTGCGCAGGCCGCCAAGTCCGGCCTCCCCGGAGTGGTTGTCCTCTCCGACGTGTGGTGGTTCCGGTACTACACCAACGGGAGCATCATTCCCGTGGACAGCCTGACCAAGCAGCTGAACATGAAGATGGACGACTTCCAGCAGTCGCTGGTCAACGACTACAAATACGACGGCAAGCAGTGGGCGCTCCCCTACGGCCGGTCCACTCCGCTGTTCTACTACAACAAGGACCACTTCGCCGCAGCCGGGCTGCCGGACCGTGCACCCAAGACGTGGCAGGAATTCGCTGAGTGGGCCCCGAAGCTGAAGGCAAGCTCCGGCGCCCAGTACGCCTACATCTACCCAGCGCTTGCCGGGTACGCGGGCTGGACGCTGCAGAACATGCTCTGGGGCTGGGGCGGTGGCTGGTCCAAGGAATGGGACATCACCTGCGACTCCAGCGACTCCGTGGCCGCACTGCAGTGGGCCCAGGACTCGATCTACAAGGACAAGTGGGCAGGCGTCTCCTCCAAGGAAGCGGCGGACGACTTCTCCGCAGGGCTGACCTCGACCACCATTTCCTCCACCGGTTCGCTGCTGGGAATCCTGAAATCGGCAAAGTTCAACGTGGGCGTTGGCTTCCTGCCCGGCGGCCCGAAAGCGGAGACCAACGTCTGCCCCACGGGCGGCGCCGGCCTGGGCATCCCCAGCGGCATCACCAAGGAGGAACAGCTCGCTGCCGGCATGTTCCTGGACTTCGTCACCCAGCCGGAGAGCACCGCCGAGTTCTCTGCCGCCACCGGGTACATGCCCACCCGCAAGTCGGCTGACATGACGGCAGTCCTGGCCAAGACACCGCAGATCAAGACCGCCATGGACCAGCTCGCGGTGACCAAGGTCCAGGACAACGCCAGGGTGTTCCTGCCGGGCGCCGACCAGGAAATGGCGAAGTCCGCAGCGAAGATCCTCACGCAGCAGGGCGACGTCAAGTCCACCATGACGGACCTGAAGACTACGCTGCAGGGCATCTACGACAAGGACGTGAAGCCGAAGCTGAAGTCCTAGCGGAATTCGCTACGCCGAAACGCCGGTGACGCGCAAAATCCCTGCCGACCCCATTATTTCGGGGTCGGCAGGGATTTTCTGCGTCGTGGGGGAAAGCGCACGTCCCTTACGGGATCGGGACCGGCGTGACGCCTAGGGGCACCAGGTGCTCCGCACCGCCGTCGGGCGCGGAAAGAACCCAGATCCCCCTGTCGTGGACTGCCACGGAGTGCTCCCACTGGCAGGAGCGCTGGCCGTCCGTGGTCACAACGGTCCAATCATCCTCCAGGACCGCGGTCTCGATGCTGCCCCGCACCAGCATGGGCTCAATGGCCAGGCAAAGGCCGGCCTTGACCTTGGGTCCGCGGTGGCTGGTGCGGTAGTTCAGGACGTCCGGGGCCATGTGCATCTCGGAGCCGATGCCGTGCCCCACGTAATCCTCCAGGATGCCCAGCGGCTTGCCCGGGACCGAGGACACGTAATCGTCGATGGCCGCACCGACGTCACCGACGTGGCCCCGCTTGGCCAGCGCAGCGATCCCGTGCCACATGGCAGCCTGGGTCACATCGGAGAGCCTCTGGTCTTCAGGATCCGCAGTTCCCACGATCACGCTGCGGGCGGAATCCGAGTGCCACCCGTCGACGATCGCGCCGCCGTCGATGGAGATGATGTCGCCGTCCTGCAGCACGCGGCTGCCAGGAATTCCGTGCACCACTTCCTCGTTCACGGACGTGCAGATGGTGGCCGGGAAGCCGTGGTAGCCCAGGAAGTTGGACTTGGCACCTGCCTCGTTGAGGACGGCGGCGAAGACATCGTCAAGGTGCTTGGTGGTGACCCCGGGAACTGCGGCGGTGACGGCGGCGTCCAAGGCACGGCTGAGGACCAGTCCGGCCTCATGCATGGTACGCATTTGGGCGTTGTTCTTGATTTCGATGCGGGGCTGCCCGAAGGCCATGATGTGTCCTTTCAAATGGCTGAGGCTCCTCCCGGATGCCGGGAGGAGCCTCGATAAAACTTGGGCGCCTTGGGTCAGGCTGCCTGAGCGGCCTTGATGGCCTGCATTACGCGGTTGGTGACTTCGTCGATAGGACCGATCCCGTCAACCTTGGTGAGGATGCCGCGGTCTGCATACTTGGCCACTACGGCTTCGGTCTGCTCGTGGTACAGGTCCAGGCGGTGGCGGATGACGGCTTCGTTGTCGTCGCTCCGGCCCGTTTCCTTGGCACGCCCCAGGAGGCGGTGTACGAGTTCTTCGTCGTCGGCAGTCAGCTGCAGGACCACGTCGAGCTTCTCGTCGCCGTCGGCGAGGATCTCGTCAAGGTAGTCAACCTGCGCGGTGGTGCGCGGGTAGCCGTCCAGCAGGAAGCCGTTTTCGACGTCGGACTCGTTCAGCCGGTCGCGGACCATCTTGTTGGTCACGCTGTCCGGGACGAAGTCGCCGTTGTCCATGTACTTCTTGGCCTCAATACCGAGAGGGGTTTCACCCTTCACGTTGGCCCGGAAGATGTCGCCGGTGGAGATGGCCACAACGCCGAGGCGTTCTGAGATCCGCTCCGCCTGCGTTCCTTTTCCGGAACCGGGAGGTCCAATAATCAGCATTCTCGTCATCGCAAAAGCCCTTCGTAGTGACGTTGTTGTAGCTGCGCATCAATCTGCTTTACGGTCTCCAACCCAACGCCCACCATGATCAGGATCGAGGTGCCACCGAACGGGAAGTTCTGGTTTGCGTTGATCAGCACGAGCGCAACCAGCGGAATCAGTGCCACGAAGCCCAGATAGAGGGCGCCGGGCAGGGTGATCCGTGAGAGCACGTACTGCAGGTAGTCAGCGGTCGGCCTGCCGGCGCGGATACCTGGAATGAAGCCGCCGTACTTCTTCATGTTGTCTGAGACTTCTTCAGGGTTGAAGGTAATCGCGACATAGAAGTAGGTGAAGAACACGATCAGGAGGAAATAAACCGCCATGTAGATCGGGTGGTCTCCGCGGGTGAGGTTGTTGTTGATCCACTCAACCCACGCTGGCATGGACTCGCCGTTCCGGGGCTGGTTGAACTGCGCGATCAGCCCGGGAATGTAGAGCATGGAAGAAGCGAAGATCACCGGAATGACGCCGGCCATGTTCACTTTGATGGGAATGTAGGTGCTGGTGCCGCCCACGGTGCGCCGCCCGATCATCCGCTTGGCGTACTGCACCGGAATACGGCGCTGTGACTGCTCGACGAAGACCACCAGGGCCACCGTGAGGAGACCCACCACCAGGACCAGGAAGAAGGTTCCCGGTCCCTGCGAGGTCCAGATGGCACCCAGCGAAGTGGGGAACTGGGCGGCGATGGAAGTGAAGATGAGCAGCGACATGCCGTTGCCCACGCCCTTCTCCGTGACGAGCTCGCCCATCCACATGATCAGGCCGGTGCCGGCCGTGAGGGTGATGATGATCAGGATGGTGGTGATGATGCTGCTGTCAGGGATCACCGGCAGCTGGCAGCCGGGAAGCAGCTGCCCTGAGCGGGCCAGGGACACCAGGGTGGTGGCGTTGAGCAGGCCCAGAGCGATGGTGAGGTAGCGGGTGTACTGGGTCAGCTTGGACTGTCCCGAGGCGCCCTCTTCGTAAAGCTGCTGGAACCGGGGAATGACCACCCGGAGCAACTGGACGATGATGCTGGCCGTGATGTACGGCATGATGCCCAGGGCGAAGATGGACACCTGGAGCAACGCGCCGCCGCTGAAGAGGTTGACGAGCTGATACAGCCCGCCGGCGGTCTGACCGTTATGCAAGCATTGCTGGACATTCTGGTAGTTCACACCTGGCGAGGGAATGAAAGCACCCAAGCGGAAGATGGTGATGATTCCCAGCGTGAACAACAACTTGCGTCGCAGATCAGGCGTGCGAAAGGCCCGGCCAAATGCGCTAAGCAAGCGTCCTCCTGTGGTGTCAATAAGGGTGGGGTGGCGGAATTTGATAAATCCCGACATCCGAGTCTAACGGGTCTAGGACCCGACCGAACAATCCGGGCCGCCGCGCATGCGCCGGATGGCGGGAATTGTTCGCCGGGCGGATATGAAAAACTCCCGGTATCCGGGGCCGAAGCCCGCGGATACCGGGAGTTCAACAGCTGGCGCCGTCCCTTACAGGGCGGTGGTGCTTCCGCCTGCTGCGGCAATCTTTTCAGCGGCGCTGGCCGAGAATGCGTGGGCGGTGACATCAACCTTGACGGTGATGTCGCCGGTGCCCAGCACCTTGACGGGCTGGTTCTTGCGAACGGCACCCTTTTCGACCAGGTTCTCCACGGTGACTGCGCCACCTTCCGGGAACAGCTCGTTGAGCTTGTCCAGGTTTACAACCTGGAACTCAACCCGGAACGGGTTCTTGAAGCCGCGCAGCTTCGGCAGGCGCATGTGCAGCGGCAGCTGGCCGCCGGCAAAGCCAGCCTTCACCTGGTAGCGGGCAGCCGTACCCTTGGTACCGCGACCGGCGGTCTTGCCCTTGGATGCCTCACCACGACCAACACGGGTCTTGGCGGTCTTGGCACCCGGTGCGGGACGCAGGTGGTGAACCTTCAGGGCGCTCTGCTTCTCAGCAGCCTGCGCCTTATCAGCAGTGTTCTCTGCCATTTACTTCGCCTCCTCTACCTTTACCAGGTGCGGAACCGTGTTGAGCATTCCAACGGTCACGGCGTCGGCGGTGCGGACAACGGTGTGTCCAATCCGCTTCAGGCCGAGGGACCGCAGGGTATCGCGCTGGTTCTGCTTGCCGCCAATAGCGGACTTGATCTGAGTGATCTCCAACTGAGCGTCGGAGGGGACCAGGTTCTTAGCCAAGACTAAACACCTGCCTTCGGAGCCAGGAGGGCCTTCACCAGCGCAGCCGGAGCGATCTCGTCCAGCGGCAGGCCGCGGCGTGCAGCCACTGCTGCCGGCTCTTCGAGGCGCTTCAGAGCATCAACGGTCGCGTGAACGATGTTGATGGCGTTGGAGGAACCGAGCGACTTGGAGAGGATGTCGTGGATGCCCACGCACTCCAGTACTGCACGGACCGGACCACCGGCGATAACACCGGTACCGGCGGAAGCCGGACGCAGCATTACGACGCCGGCAGCGGCTTCACCCTGAACGCGGTGCGGGATGGTGTTGCCAACGCGGGGAACGCGGAAGAAGGACTTCTTGGCCTCTTCAACGCCCTTGGCGATAGCAGCGGGAACTTCCTTGGCCTTGCCGTAGCCCACGCCGACCATGCCGTTACCGTCACCAACGACGACCAGTGCGGTGAAGCTGAAGCGACGACCACCCTTGACGACCTTGGAAACGCGGTTGATGGTGACAACGCGCTCTACGAACTGGTTCTTTTCGGCTTCACGGCCACCGTCGCGGCCGCCACGGCCACCGCGGTCGCCGCGGCCCTGGCCACGGTCGCCACGCTCGCCGCGACGGGCGCCACCACGGCGGTCCTCGGCAGCGGGGGCAGTGGTCTCAGCAGCTGCGGCTTCGGGCGCCTTCTGATCTGCAGACACAGTGTCCTTTTCCTTGTTTGCTTCGGTCACAGTGACAGCCCACCTTCGCGTGCACCGTCAGCGACGGCGGCAATCCGGCCGTGGTACTTGTTACCACCACGGTCGAAGACAACAGCCTCGACGCCGGCAGCCTTGGCACGTTCGGCAACGAGCTCGCCAACGCGCTTGGCCTTGGCAGTCTTGTCACCGTCGAATGCACGAAGGTCGGCTTCCAGGGTGGACGCGCTTGCTACGGTCTGGCCAATGGTGTCGTCGACAACCTGGACAAATACGTGGCGTGCGGAACGGTTGACCACCAGACGGGGGCGGGCAGCCGTACCTGAAATGCGCTTGCGGATACGAAGCTGGCGGCGGCTGCGACCAGCAGCCTTGCTCTTGTTCGTACGCTTCTTGTTAATGGAGATGGCCATGGTTACTTACCAGCCTTTCCGACCTTGCGGCGGATGACTTCGCCTGCGTAACGGATGCCCTTGCCCTTGTAGGGGTCAGGCTTCCGCAGCTTGCGAATGTTGGCAGCGACCTCGCCGACCTGCTGCTTGTTGATACCTGAGACAGAGAGCTTGGTCGGTCCCTCTACTGCAAAGGTGATGCCGGCCGGAGCCGAAACGTTGACCGGGTGGCTGTAGCCCAGAGCGAACTCAAGGTCAGATCCCTTGGCCTGAACGCGGTAACCGGTACCGACGATTTCAAGCTTCTTCTCGTAGCCTGCGGTGACGCCCTGGATCATGTTGGCGATCAGGGTGCGGGTCAGGCCGTGGAGCGAACGGGAGGCGCGCTCGTCGTTCGGGCGGCTGACGGTCAGGGTGTTGTCATCCAGGGCAACCTCGATGGGGCTGGCCACAGTGTGGGTCAGCTCCCCCTTGGAACCCTTGACGCTGACGACAGAGCCGTCAACCTTGACCTCAACGCCGGCAGGAACGGTGATGGGGAGACGTCCAATACGTGACATTATTCTCTTCCTTTCCCGTTACCAGACGTACGCGAGGACTTCGCCGCCCACGCCCTTCTTGCCGGCCTGCTTGTCAGTCAGGAGGCCGGAAGAGGTGGACAGGATTGCGATACCCAAGCCACCGAGCACGTGGGGCAGGTTGGTGGACTTCGCGTAAACGCGGAGGCCCGGCTTGGAGATGCGGCGTACACCGGCGATGGAACGCTCGCGGTTCGGACCGAACTTGAGGTCCAGGGTCAGCTTCTTGCCAACCTCAGCGTCCTCTTCCTTCCAGCCGGCGATGAAACCTTCGGCCTTGAGGATGTCGGCAACGCGTGCCTTGAGCTTGCTGTAAGGCATAGACACGGAGTCGTGGTATGCCGAGTTTGCGTTACGCAGGCGCGTAAGCATATCTGCGACAGGATCTGTCATTGTCATGTGGGCTCATGCCCTTCCTCGTAACGGTTTCCGCCGTTCCATCCCCTGGGGAGCGGAGCGGCCGGACCTTTTACGTAGTTAATTAAGCTTCGGTTTTGAACGGGAAACCAAGCGCCTTAAGCAGCGCGCGGCCTTCGTCATCGGTCTTGGCGGTGGTGACAACCGTGATGTCCATACCGCGGACGCGGTCGATCTTGTCCTGGTCGATTTCGTGGAACATAACCTGCTCGGTCAGACCGAAGGTGTAGTTGCCGTTGCCATCGAACTGCTTGCCGCTCAGGCCGCGGAAGTCGCGGATACGGGGCAGTGCCAGGGTGACCAGGCGGTCCACGAATTCCCACATGCGGTCGCCACGCAGGGTTGCGTGTGCACCGATGGGCATGCCTTCGCGCAGCTTGAACTGTGCGATCGACTTGCGGGCCTTGGTAACCTGCGGCTTCTGGCCGGTGATCTGGGTGAGGTCGCGGACAGCGCCGTCGATCAGCTTGGAGTCCTTGGCGGCATCTCCAACACCCATGTTCACAACGACCTTCACCAGGCGGGGTACCTGGTTCACGTTCTCGTACTTGAATTCATCCTGGAGCGTTGCCTTGATGGATTCGGCGTACTTGGTCTTCAGACGAGGAACGATCTTCGTTGCCGGAGTCTCGAGAGTCTCAGTCATTAGATGTCCTTCCCGGAGCTCTTGGACACGCGGATACGGACGGTCTTCTTGACACCGTTCTTCTCCACAGTGTCGAGGCGGAAGCCCACGCGGGTCGGCTTCTTGGTCGACGGGTCAACCAGGGCCACGTTGGAAATGTGGATCGGGGCCTCTACGACCTCGATGCCGCCAGTCTTGGTGCCGCGCTGCGACTGTCCAACACGGGTGTGCTTGGTGACGCGGTTGATACCCTCAACCAGCACGCGGTTGGTGTCGGTGAAGACGCGCAGAACCTTGCCCTGCTTGCCGCGGTCGCCGCCACGCTCAGCCTTGGCGCCAGTGATGACCTGAACCAGGTCACCCTTCTTGATCTTTGCAGCCATGGACTAGAGCACCTCCGGAGCCAGAGAAACGATCTTCATGAACTTCTTGTCACGCAGTTCACGACCAACCGGTCCGAAGATACGGGTACCGCGGGGGTCACCGTCGTTCTTCAGGATCACAGCTGCGTTCTCGTCAAACTTGATGTAGGAACCATCCGCACGGCGGCGTTCCTTCTTGGTACGGACGATGACGGCCTTGACCACATCGCCCTTCTTTACGTTGCCGCCCGGGATTGCATCCTTGACGGTGGCGACGATGACGTCACCGATGCCTGCGTAGCGACGGCCGGATCCACCGAGAACGCGAATGGTAAGGATTTCCTTAGCACCCGTGTTGTCGGCGACCTTGAGTCGCGACTCCTGCTGAATCACTATTTACTCCTTGCGTCGCGCCGGTTCTCAGGCCGTGGTCTTGCTACGGAATGAGCCTTGCGGAACGGTTGATCGGGGTGTCTCTTGACCTGCCTGGATTTTGCCAGACCAGGCCTAAACGCCCGTGCCAGGAGCAGTTGCTCCCACCCGGTCCGGGAACGGATCCCGGGCGCACAGGGGCACTATGCTGTGGCACGCTTGTTTACGAGGTTGATGATGGCGCACGAAAGGCGCCATACAAACTCAATATCCTAGCACGTTTTCCGCCGGTCCCCATATCACCACCGTCGCCTGCCCCGCAAGACGGACGACGGCGCCGCGCGGGGCAGCCTTCCGGCCCACCCAGGTGCCACTCCCCCGCCAACCCAGGCGCCGGCGTCGTCCGGCAGTCCACAACGCCCCATCACTACCTGCAGGAAATCCTCCAACGCGCCATCACCTCCCGCTGGTGCGTTTCGGCAAGTGATGTGGCGTTTCCGAAAAGCGTGCAGGAACTGATGGGGCGTTTCGGGAAAAGGTGCAGGAAGCGATGGGGCGTCTGTGTGGGGCGGACGGCCACGCCCGCTGCCCGTTAAACGGGGATGCCCCCGCTCCCGGAAGGGAGCGGAGGCATCCAGCAAAGCAGCGGGTGCTACTTGGCCTTTTCGAGGATTTCCACGAGCCGCCAGTTCTTGGTGGCGGACAGCGGACGGGTCTCGGCGATGACTACGAGGTCGCCGATGCCGGCGGTGTTCTCTTCGTCGTGTGCCTTGACCTTGGAGGTGCGGCGGATGACCTTGCCGTACAGTGCGTGCTTCACGCGGTCTTCAACCTCGACAACGATGGTCTTTTCCATCTTGTCGGAGACCACGTAGCCGCGACGGGTCTTGCGGTAACCGCGCTCCCCAGCCTTGGCTGCGGTAGCAGTTTCGGTCACGTTCTGGTCCTTTTCACTCACTTGGCGTCCTCCTCGGTCTCAGCCTTTTCAGCCTTGTCGGCCTTCTTGGTTGAAGCCTTCTTGGACTTCTTTTCTTCCTTGGCTTCCACAACCGGCGCGGCAACCTCGGCACGAATGCCCAGCTCGCGTTCGCGGAGAACGGTGTAGATGCGTGCAATGTCCTTCTTTACTGCACGCAGGCGGCCGTGGTTTTCCAGCTGTCCGGTGGCGGACTGGAAACGCAGGTTGAACAGCTCTTCCTTGGCCTTGCGGAGTTCTTCAACGAGACGCTCGTTGTCGAAACCGTCCAGCTGTGCGGGAGCCAGATCCTTGGATCCTACTGCCATTTCTATTCACCACCCTCGCGACGCACAATGCGTGCCTTCAACGGCAGCTTGTGGATTGCCAGGCGCAGGGCCTCGCGAGCTACCTCTTCATTGACACCGGAGAGTTCGAAGAGAACCCGACCCGGCTTGACGTTGGCGACCCACCATTCCGGTGAACCCTTACCGGAACCCATGCGGGTTTCGGCGGGCTTCTTGGTCAGCGGACGGTCCGGGTAGATGTTGATCCAGACCTTACCGCCACGCTTGATGTGGCGGGTCATGGCGATACGAGCGGACTCGATCTGACGGTTGGTGACGTATGCCGGGCTCAGTGCCTGGATGCCGTACTCACCGAAGGAGACCTGGGTACCGCCCGTAGCAGCGCCGGAACGACCCGGGTGGTGCTGCTTACGGTGCTTTACTCGACGTGGGATAAGCATTTAAGCCTGTCCTCCTTCTGCAGCAGCGGGTGCTGCTTCAACTGCCGGTGCTTCGGCAGCAGGAGCTGCGTCAGCGGCCGGGCGGTCGTTACGACGGCGGCGGTCACCGCGGTCAGCGCCACCCGGACGGCCGGGACGGTCGCCACGGCTACCGCGGGACGGTGCAGCAGCGGCCTGTGCGGCCAGTTCCTTGGCGGTGACGTCACCCTTGTAGATCCAAACCTTCACACCGATGCGGCCGAAGGTGGTCTTGGCTTCGTAGAAGCCGTAGTCGATGTTCGCGCGGAGGGTGTGCAGGGGCACACGGCCTTCGCGGTAGAACTCCGAGCGGGACATTTCAGCGCCACCCAGGCGGCCCGAGCAGGCGATACGGATGCCCTTGGCACCTGCACGCTGTGCGGACTGCATGGCCTTCTTCATCGCACGGCGGAATGCCACGCGGGAAGTCAGCTGCTCTGCAACGCCCTGGGCCACGAGCTGGGCTTCCATTTCGGGGTTCTTGACCTCGAGGATGTTCAGCTGGACCTGCTTGCCGGTGAGCTTTTCGAGCTCGCCGCGGATGCGGTCTGCTTCTGCTCCACGGCGGCCGATGACGATACCCGGGCGGGCCGTGTGGATGTCCACGCGGACACGGTCACGGGTGCGCTCGATCTCGACCTTGGCGATGCCGGCGCGCTCCATGCCCGTGGACATGAGCTGGCGGATGCGGATGTCTTCGCGAACGAAGTCCTTGTACCGCTGTCCGGCCTTGGTGCTGTCAGCGAACCAGTGCGATACGTGATCGGTGGTGATGCCGAGTCGGAACCCGTGCGGGTTTACTTTCTGTCCCACTTAGCGAGCCTCCTCTTTCTCCGGGGTAGCGACTACCACGGTGATGTGGCTGGTGCGCTTCTTGATCTGAAATGCACGACCCTGGGCACGCGGCTGGAACCGCTTCATGGTCGGGCCTTCATCAACAAACGCTTCGCTGATGATGAGGTCGCCTTCGTCAAACGCCACGCCGTCGCGGTCCGCGAGGACCCGGGCGTTGGAGATTGCTGACTGAACTACCTTGAATACCGGCTCCGAAGCTGCCTGCGGGGCAAACTTCAGAATTGCCAGAGCCTCATTCGCTTGCAATCCACGAACAAGGTTGACGACGCGCCGGGCCTTCATAGGCGTTACGCGGATGTGGCGCGCAATTGCCTTGGCTTCCATTGCTTTCCTTCTCTCGTCTTTGACGTAAACGCAGGCGCCTAGCGGCGCTTGCCCTTACGGTCGTCCTTGACATGGCCGCGGAATGTCCGCGTGGGAGCGAATTCGCCGAGCTTGTGCCCGACCATCGACTCAGTGACAAACACCGGGATGTGCTTGCGTCCGTCGTGTACGGCGATCGTATGTCCGAGCATGTCGGGGATGATCATCGAACGGCGGGACCAGGTCTTGATGACGTTCTTGGTGCCCTTTTCGTTTTCCCTGGCTACCTTCACAAAGAGGTGCTGGTCAACGAAAGGACCTTTTTTCAGGCTGCGTGGCATGTGTCCAGGCTCCTATCGCTTGTTCTTGCCAGTACGACGGCGACGCACAATAAGCTTGTCGCTCTCTTTGTTGGGGCGGCGGGTGCGGCCTTCCCGCTTACCGTTCGGGTTGACGGGGTTACGTCCACCGGACGTCTTACCCTCACCACCACCGTGCGGGTGGTCAACCGGGTTCATGGCGACACCACGGACGGTCGGGCGAACGCCCTTCCACCGCATACGGCCGGCCTTGCCCCAGTTGATGTTCGACTGCTCGGCGTTGCCAACCTCGCCGACAGTTGCGCGGCAGCGCACGTCAACGTTGCGGATTTCGCCGGAAGGCAGACGCAGCTGGGCGAAGCGGCCTTCCTTGGCAACAAGCTGGATGGATGCGCCGGCGGAGCGGCCCATCTTGGCGCCGCCACCCGGGCGCAGTTCAACTGCGTGGATGACAGTACCCACCGGGATGTTGAGCAGCGGCAGGTTGTTACCGGGCTTGATGTCAGCACCGGCACCTGCCTCAACAACGTCACCCTGGGCGAGCTTGTTGGGGGCGATGATGTAACGCTTGGTGCCATCAACGTAGTGCAGGAGGGCGATGCGGGCCGTGCGGTTCGGATCGTACTCGATTTCGGCAACGCGGGCGTTGACGCCGTCCTTGTCGTGGCGACGGAAGTCGATCAGACGGTACTGGCGCTTGTGTCCACCACCCTTGTGACGGGTGGTGATCTTGCCGGAGTTGTTACGGCCGCCCTTCTTGGGCAGCGGACGTACCAACGACTTTTCCGGCGTCGACCGCGTAATTTCGGTGAAGTCCGCTACGCTCGAGCCACGACGGCCCGGGGTAGTCGGCTTGTACTTACGGATTCCCATAATTTATTTCCTCGTTAAAGTGGTCTCCGCTACGCGAGCGGACCGCCGAAGATGTCGATGGTGCCTTCTTTGAGGGTGACAATCGCACGCTTGGTGTTCTTGCGGGTACCCCATCCGAATTTGGTGCGCTTGCGCTTACCGGCACGGTTGATGGTGTTGATCGATTCGACCTTGACGGAGAAAATCTTCTCCACGGCCAGCTTGATCTCGGTCTTGTTCGAACGGGGGTCCACCAGGAAGGTGTACTTGCCCTCGTCGATCAGGCCGTAGCTCTTTTCCGACACGACGGGTGCAAGCACGACGTCGCGGGGATCCTTGATGGTGGCTGCACTCACTTGGCATCCTCCTCGTTCTTAGCTGCCTTGGCGGCAACGAATGCGTCGTAGGCAGCCTTGGTGAAGACAACGTCATCGGAGACGAGAACGTCGTAGGTGTTCAGCTGGTCTGCGTACAGAACGTGAACGCCGGCGAGGTTGCGCACGGACAGTGCGGCAACGTCGTTATCGCGCTCGATGACGACCAGCAGGTTCTTGCGGTCGGAAACACCGCGGAGCGTTGCCAGGGCGGTCTTGGCGGACGGCTTGGTGCCTTCAACCAGTTCTGCGACAACGTGGATGCGACCGTTGCGGGCCCGGTCAGAGAGTGCGCCGCGCAGTGCAGCAGCAATCATCTTCTTGGGGGTGCGCTGGCTGTAGTCACGCGGGGTGGGACCGTGGACAATGCCACCGCCGGTCATGTGGGGGGCACGGATGGAACCCTGACGGGCGCGGCCGGTGCCCTTCTGCTTGAACGGCTTGCGTCCTGCACCGGAAACTTCAGCGCGGGTCTTGGTCTTGTGGGTTCCCTGGCGGGCAGCAGCGAGCTGGGCAACGACAACCTGGTGCAGCAGCGGCACGTTGGTCTGAACGTCGAAGATCTCTGCAGGCAGGTCAACCTGGACAGTGTTAGCCATTGAACTAGGCTCCCTTCACGGCGGTGCGTACGAAGACGACCTGGCCGCGGGCACCGGGAACGGCACCCTTGATCAGGAGCAGCGACTTCTCGACGTCGACCGCGTGAACGGTGAGGTTCAGCGTGGTGTGACGAACGGCGCCCATGCGGCCGGCCATTCTCATGCCCTTGAAGACGCGGCTCGGGGTGGATGCGCCACCGATTGAACCGGGCTTACGGTGGTTCTTGTGGGCACCGTGGGAAGCTCCAACGCCGTGGAAGCCGTGACGCTTCATAACACCGGCGAAGCCCTTACCCTTGGTGGTCCCGACGACGTCGATCTTCTGGCCGGCTTCGAAGAGCTCTACGGAGAGCTCCTGGCCCAGCTCGTACTCGGCAGCATCTGCGGTACGAAGTTCGACGACGTGGCGGCGAGGCGTGACGCCTGCCTTTTCAAAGTGACCAGCCAGCGGCTTGGTGACCTTGCGGGGATCGATCTGGCCGTAGCCGATCTGAACGGCGACGTAGCCATCAACTTCTGCGTTGCGCAGCTGGGTGATGACGTTCGAGTCTGCCTGGACCACAGTGACGGGGATGAGCTTGTTGTTCTCGTCCCAGACCTGGGTCATGCCGAGCTTCGTGCCCAGCAGGCCCTTTACGTTACGGGTTGCGGTCATAGTCTCTCAGCACCTCCCTACAGCTTGATTTCGATGTTCACGTCAGCCGGCAGGTCGAGACGCATGAGCGAGTCGACAGCCTTCGGCGTGGGATCGATGATGTCGATAAGACGCTTGTGCGTGCGCATTTCAAAGTGCTCGCGGCTGTCCTTGTACTTGTGCGGAGAGCGGATAACGCAGTAAACGTTCTTCTCCGTGGGCAGCGGCACGGGGCCAACTACCGTTGCGCCTGCGCGCGTGACCGTCTCAACGATCTTCCGTGCTGAAACGTCAATGACCTCGTGGTCGTATGACTTCAGCCGGATGCGGATTTTTTGTCCCGCCATGTCGCCTGACTCTCTTTCAGTCTGTGCTTCCCCGGATTAGGGCTGCCCTGTTCACTTACTCGTTGTATGGCTGCCGAAGCATTTGAGGTCGTAACCACCATCCGCCGCACAAACTGAATCCGGATAAATCCGGGTTCCTCACCTTGCCGGCGTAACCGACCCCCGCGGTCGGGCGTGTCGCGCTGGGCGCGCATATGAATCCGCAGTTCCTTGGGGGTGGGTTATGTTTGGTCTTCAGCTTGGACCCTGCACCCGGCATTATCCGGATCGGGACACGAAGAAGCGCTTGAACAACTCATCTAGTATGCCGGAAAAGCCCGGCAGATGCGAATTGGCCTTCCGTTCGCCCCCTGAGATCCCATTGCAGTGGCATGAAACCGGCTGGATGATAGGTGCATGACCCTGGAAGGCACTGAATCGGTGACGCAACTGGCCGGGCGCGTGCCGCCGTCGTTCACCCTTGGCGTCGCCGCCGCGGCGTTCCAGATAGAAGGCGCGCTGACGGCAGGAGGCCGCGGGCCCTCGGGGTGGGACGCCTTCGCGGAGAAACCCGGCGCCATCATTGACGGCCACTCCCCCGCAGTGGCGTGCGACCACTACAACCGGCTGCCGGAAGATGTTGGACTGCTCAAGGAGCTGGGCGTTGACTCCTACCGGTTCTCACTGTCCTGGCCGCGCATCCAGCCTGATGGCCAGGGCAGCTTCAACGCTGAGGGCCTGGACTTTTACGACCGCCTGATCGACCAGCTCCTTGAGGCCGGCATCTCCCCCATGGCCACCCTGTACCACTGGGACACCCCCCTGCCGCTGGAACACCGCGGCGGCTGGCTGAACCGGGATACCGCTGAGCGGTACGGCGAGTACGCACGCGCCGCCGGTGAGCGGTTTGGCGATCGCGTTGACCAGTGGGTGACACTCAACGAGCCCGTGTCGGTCACCCTCAATGGATACGCGCTGGGAGTCCACGCGCCGGGACGCCGCCTGATGTTCGACGCCCTCCCCGCCATCCACCACCAACTCCTGGCGCATGGACTTGGCGTGCAGGCCCTGCGGGCAGCCGGCGTAGCGGGCGGCGTCGGCCTGACCAACCTGCACTCCCCCGTCAGGCCTGCCACCCGGAAGATCGGCGACCGGCTGGTGGCGCATATGTACGACCTGCTGATGAACAGGCTCTACGCCGATCCAGTCCTGCTGGGGCGCTACCCGTCCCTGCCCTTGTATGCGAGGCCGTGGCTGCGCTCCATTGGCAGGATTTCCGATGCCGACCTGAGGACCATCCACCAGCCGCTGGACTTCTACGGCCTCAATTACTATTTCCCGGTCAAAGTGGCCCTGGGGCCGGGCATCACCCCCTTACCTGCGGACATGCACCAGGAGTTGGCGAAGCTGCCCTTCCACGAGGCGGGTTACCCGGAGTACGGCAGCACCGGCTTCGGCTGGCCCGTCGCGCCGGAGCATCTGGGTGTCCTGCTGCAGGAGATGCGGGACCGGTACGGGCAATCCCTCCCGCCGGTATACATCACCGAAGGCGGCGCGAGCTTCCCGGAACCGGACCGCGTTACGGAGACCCTGGAGGACACGGACCGGGTGGCGTACCTCGCAACCCATCTGGGGGCAGCCCTGGAGGCCACCTCGCCCGGCGGCGTCGCAGAAGGCGTGGATCTGCGGGGCTACTATGTGTGGACGCTGATGGACAACTTCGAGTGGGCCGCCGGATACTCCCAGCGCTTTGGCCTGGTGCATGTGGATTTCGACTCGCTGGAGCGGACACCCAAGCGTTCCTTCTACTGGTACCAGGCGTTGTCCCGGGCCCGCGGCAGCCGGCAGGACCACACGGCCCGTCCCTAAAGGGTCACTGGCGCCCCAGCGCCGTCAGCACGATCAGTACGCAGTTCAGGCCCACGATCAGTGTGGCACTGGTCCAGCCTGCGATCCGGAGCGCCGCCGAGTCCGCATGGATGCCCATGACCTTGCGGCTCCCGGTGAGGCGGATCAGCGGGATGAGCGCGAACGGGATACCGAAACTCAGGAGGACCTGGCTGAGGACCAGGGCCAGGGTAGGTTCAATGCCGGCGCCCAGGACCAGCAGGGCCGGGATCAGGGTGACGGTGCGGCGGACAAGCAGCGGAATCCGCACTTTCAGCAGGCCGCCCATGATCGTGGCCCCGGCATAGCACCCTACCGAGGTGGACGCCAGGCCGGAGGCCAGGAGTCCCACGGCAAATACGACGCCGATAACCGGCCCCAGTGCCGACGTCACGGCCGCGTGCGCCCCGGCGATGGTGTCCGTCCCCTCCACTCCGCGGAGGCTCGTGGCGGCCAGCAGCAGCATGGCAATATTGACGATGCCGGCCAGCAGCAGCGCTCCGGCGACGTCCAGCCGGGTTGCCCTGATCAGCCGCGTCCTGATAACGGGATCTTCGGAGAAACCGTGACGGTCCCGCGCCAGGGCTGAGTGCAGGTAGATCGCGTGTGGCATGACAGTGGCCCCGAGCATGCTGGCGGCGAGCAGGACGGTGTCGGTCCCGCCAAACCGTGGCACGAGGCCGGCGAGGGCCCCGCCCGCGTCCGGCGGGGCAACGAACAGCCCTGATACGAAGCCAACGGCGATCAGGCCGAGCAGGGTCAGGATGGCGAGTTCGAAGGACTTCTGGCTCCGGTGCGATTGAAGTCCCAGCAGCAGCATGGACGCCAATCCAATGATCACTCCGCCCGTGAGCAGCGGAAGGCCGAACAGCAGGTTGAGGGCGACAGCTCCGCCAATGACCTCTGCCATGTCTGTAGCACCGGCAACGATCTCAGCCTGCACCCAAAAGGCACGCCGCTGCCCGGTTCCCAAGCGCTTGCCCAGGATCTCCGGCAGGCTCATGCCGGTGGCAAGGCCCAGCTTGGCGGACTGGTACTGGATCAGCACCGCCATGGCATTCGCAACTACCAGCACCCAGACAAGCAGGTAACCGAAGTTTGCCCCGGCCGTCAGGTTCGCCGCCACGTTCCCGGGATCAACGTATGCAATTGCCGCCACGAAGGCCGGACCGAGCAGCAGGAGGCGCGACCAGCCCTTGGTGGAAGCGGATTCAGCCGCCAATGTTGAAACAGCCATCACGTGTCCTCGTCGTCGGGGCGTCAATAGGACGAGGATACCGCGAATTTAGGTGTACCGAAAAGTAGGACTAAGGCATGCCTTCGAGATTGAGGTGCCCGCGGCACTACTGGTTCTTGTTTGCCCTGTTGATCCGCTTTGCCCGGTCGATTTCGTGCCGGAAGTTCCGCTTGACCCAAAACACCCCGGCCACGACGGCCACCGCGATGATGAGGAAGATAAGCCAGCCCATGATGGTCTCCTTTCAGTGCTGCAACAGTATCAGGGGGCCTTTAACGAAAAAGGACAGCCCCGCTGCTTCTGCAGCGGGGCTGTCCTTCAGTTCAGCAAGTACTACTTGATGATCTTGGTAACGCGTCCCGAACCAACGGTGCGGCCGCCTTCGCGGATAGCGAAGCCGAGGCCCTCTTCCATGGCGATGGGCTGGATGAGCGCAACGGTCATCTCAGTGTTGTCGCCAGGCATAACCATTTCCGTGCCCTCGGGCAGGGTGATAACGCCGGTTACGTCCGTGGTGCGGAAGTAGAACTGCGGGCGGTAGTTGGAGTAGAACGGGTTGTGACGTCCGCCTTCGTCCTTGGAGAGGATGTAGACGTTGGCCTCGAAGTCGGTGTGCGGGGTGATGGAACCCGGCTTGACGACAACCTGGCCACGCTCGACATCGTCGCGCTTCAGACCGCGGAGCAGCAGGCCACAGTTCTCGCCGGCCCATGCTTCGTCGAGCTGCTTGTGGAACATCTCGATACCGGTAACCGTGGTCTTCTGGACCGGGCGGATGCCGACGATCTCGACCTCGGAGTTGATGGCGAGGGTTCCACGCTCGGCGCGGCCCGTAACAACGGTGCCACGACCGGTGATGGTGAAGACGTCCTCGATCGGCATCAGGAACGGCTTGTCGCGGTCACGTACGGGGTCCGGAACGGACTCGTCGACGGCAGCCATCAGGTCCTCAACGGACTTGACCCACTCGGGGTCGCCTTCCAGTGCCTTCAGGCCTGAAACGCGGACAACCGGAGCGTTGTCGCCATCGAAGCCCTGCGAGCTCAGGAGCTCACGAACTTCCATTTCGACCAGGTCGAGCAGTTCTTCGTCGTCGACCATGTCAGCCTTGTTCAGGGCGACCAGCAGGTACGGAACACCAACCTGGCGGGCGAGCAGAACGTGCTCGCGGGTCTGAGCCATCGGGCCGTCGGTAGCGGCAACCACGAGGATTGCGCCGTCCATCTGGGCAGCACCGGTGATCATGTTCTTGATGTAGTCAGCGTGGCCGGGGGCGTCAACGTGTGCGTAGTGACGCTTCTCGGTCTGGTACTCCACGTGGGAGATGTTGATGGTAATACCGCGCTGACGCTCTTCGGGTGCAGAGTCGATCGACGCGAAGTCACGCTTCTCGTTGAGATCCGGGTACTTGTCGTACAGCACCTTGGAAATGGCGGCCGTCAGCGTCGTCTTACCGTGGTCAACGTGACCAATGGTGCCGATGTTGACGTGCGGCTTAGTCCGCTCGAACTTTGCCTTTGCCACAGGTTCCTCCTAGAACGTTTTCAAATAGCTTGCCCTCCAGCCGCGCTTATCGCGGTAGAACTCAGGCAAGTCTACTTGGGGGGCTTTGGATTGGTGAAATTGCAGATTCAGGAACTAATACTAATCCCCTGAGCCTGTTCGTGCAGGGGCCGGAACCAGCCGGACGAATCCGGCCGGCCGGCCGCCTGCACCGGCCGCACTGTCCAAGGACGGACAGCGCAACCGAGGTTTTCGCTGCGAGAGTCCGGAGGGACTATTCGCCGCGGGACTTCTGGATGATCTCGTCGGCAACTGCCTTCGGGACCTCGGCGTAGCTGTTGAACGTCATGGAGTAAACAGCACGGCCCTGGGTCTTGGAGCGCAGGTCACCGATGTAGCCGAACATGCCGGACAGCGGGACGTGCGCACGGATGACCTTGACGCCCTGTGCATCTTCCATGGACTGCATCTGGCCACGCCGTGAGTTGATGTCACCGATAACTTCACCCATGTATTCCTCAGGGGTGCGGACCTCGACATCCATCAGCGGTTCAAGCAGGACAGGGTTCGCCTTGCGTGCAGCTTCCTTGAAAGCCATACGTCCGGCGATCTTGAACGCCATTTCCGAGGAGTCAACATCGTGGTACGCGCCATCGATCAGCGTGGCCTTGATGCCGACAACCGGGTAGCCGGCCAGGACGCCGTCGTTCAGCGCATCCTGGATGCCCGCGTCAACAGACGGGATGTACTCGCGGGGAACGCGGCCACCGGTGACCTTGTTCTCGAACTCGTACAGCTCGCCTTCGGCGGTGTCCAGCGGCTCGATGGCGATCTGGATCTTTGCGAACTGACCCGAACCACCGGTCTGCTTCTTGTGCGTGTAGTCGTGGCGTTCGACGGCGCGCTTGATGGTTTCGCGGTAAGCAACCTGCGGCTTGCCAACGTTGGCTTCAACCTTGAACTCGCGGCGCATGCGGTCCACCAGGATGTCCAGGTGGAGCTCGCCCATGCCGGCGATGATGGTCTGGCCGGTGTCTTCGTTGAGGGACACCTGGAAGGTGGGGTCCTCAGCGGAGAGCTTCTGGATGGCCGTGGAGAGCTTCTCCTGGTCACCCTTGGTGTTCGGCTCGATGGCAACCGAGATCACGGGCTCCGGGAAGCTCATGGACTCGAGCACGATCTGGTTGTTGGCATCGCACAGGGTGTCACCGGTGGTGGTGTCCTTCAGGCCGATGGCTGCGTAGATGTGGCCGGCGGTAGCGCCCTCAACGGGCATTTCCTTGTTGGCGTGCATCTGGAACAGCTTGCCGATGCGCTCCTTCTTGCCCTTGGTGGAGTTGACCACCTGGGCGCCTGCTTCCACGTGACCGGAGTACACGCGGATGAAGGTGAGCTGGCCGAAGAAGGGGTGGGCCGCAATCTTGAACGCCAGGGCCGAGAACGGCTCTTCAGCGGAAGGCTTGCGGGTCAGTTCCTTCTCTTCGTCGCGAGGGTCGTGGCCGACCATCGGGGGAACGTCGAGCGGGTTCGGCAGGTAGTCAACGACCGCGTCCAGCATGGGCTGGACGCCGCGGTTCTTGAAGGCGGAGCCGCAGAAGATCGGGTAGAGCTCGGAAGCGATGGTCATCTTGCGGATGCCGGCCTTGAGTTCGTCGATGGAGATCTCTTCGCCCTCGAGGTACTTCTCCATGAGTTCCTCGGAAGACTCAGCGACGGTCTCAACGAGGTTCGCGCGGTATTCCTCAGCCTTTTCCTGGAGGTCTGCCGGGATCTCGCGGATCTCGTACTTGGCACCCATGGTCACGTCGCCCTTGGCGTCGCCCGGCCAAACCAGGGCACGCATGTAGAGCAGGTCGACGACGCCGATGAAGTCGTTCTCGGCACCGATGGGCAGTTGCATGACCAGCGGCTTCGCACCGAGGCGGCTGATGATGGTGTCCACGGTGAAGTAGAAGTCAGCACCGAGCTTGTCCATCTTGTTGACGAAGCAGATACGCGGAACGTTGTACTTGTCAGCCTGGCGCCACACGGTCTCGGACTGGGGCTCAACGCCTTCCTTGCCATCGAAGACGGCGACTGCACCGTCGAGGACGCGCAGGGAGCGCTCAACCTCAACCGTGAAGTCCACGTGGCCGGGGGTGTCGATGATGTTGATCTGGTTGTTTTCCCAGAAGCAGGTCACGGCGGCAGACGTGATGGTGATGCCGCGTTCCTTTTCCTGTTCCATCCAGTCAGTGGTCGAAGCGCCGTCGTGCGTTTCGCCGATCTTGTGGTTCACACCCGTGTAGAACAGGATGCGCTCGGTGGTGGTGGTCTTGCCGGCATCAATGTGGGCCATGATGCCGATGTTGCGGACCTTGCTAAGGTCGGTAAGCACGTCCTGTGCCACGGGGTCTCCTTTTGGGATGGACTACACGTTCGCCGCCGGCTCGGTTGAGCCGGCGGCGTCCGGGGAGTATTACCAGCGGTAGTGTGCGAAGGCCTTGTTGGACTCGGCCATCTTGTGGGTGTCTTCGCGACGCTTCACAGCGGCACCGAGACCGTTGGACGCATCCAGGATTTCGTTCTGGAGACGTTCGGTCATCGTCTTTTCACGGCGGGCCTTGGAGTAGCCAACCAGCCACCGCAGGGCGAGTGCGGTGGAGCGGCCCGGCTTGACCTCAACCGGAACCTGGTAGGTGGCGCCACCGACACGGCGGGAGCGGACCTCGAGGGACGGCTTGACGTTGTCCATGGCCTTCTTCAGGGCTGCAACGGGGTCGCCGCCGGACTTGGCGCGTGCGCCTTCGAGTGCACCGTAGACAATGCGCTCTGCCGTGGACTTCTTGCCGTCAACGAGCACCTTGTTGATGAGCTGGGTTACCAGCGGGGAACCGTAAACCGGATCCGAAACGAGCGGCCGCTTGGGGGCCGGACCCTTGCGAGGCATATTACTTCTTCTCCATCTTTGCGCCGTAGCGGCTGCGGGCCTGCTTACGGTTCTTCACACCCTGGGTATCGAGGGCGCCACGGACGATCTTGTAGCGGACACCCGGGAGGTCCTTCACGCGACCACCGCGAACGAGCACAATGGAGTGCTCCTGCAGGTTGTGGCCAACACCGGGGATGTAGGCGGTAACTTCCACGCCGCCGTTGAGGCGCACACGTGCCACCTTACGCAGAGCCGAGTTCGGCTTCTTCGGGGTGGTGGTGTAGACGCGGGTGCAAACACCGCGGCGCATGGGGCTGCCCTTAAGCGCGGGAGCCTTGGTCTTTGAGACCTTAGGCGTGCGGCCCTTACGGACCAGCTGGTTAATCGTAGGCACTCTCGTGTTCTCCGTTTTATCCGGAGTGGCTGTTTCCGGCCACTCTCTTGTTGCGTTGCCCCGCCGCCCGGGCCCTGAAGGGAATCTCCATGGCGGCGAAGGCGAAGCCTTAATAGTCGGATCGCACACCGGGATCGAAACGTACATTCCTGCAGTTCCCTAGGCATGCAAAAATGTGGCATACGTTGCACAAGAACCCTGCAAACCGGAAACGTCGCTCTGGTCCAGCTTTTCAGCTGATACCGGCGCACTCATCCACTGCCACAATAACAATTGGTAACAAGTCTAGCATGGACGGGCCCCATGCCTTAATCGGGCCTCCCACCATGGTTAAACGGGGATGGTCCCCCACCTTGCGGTGCGGGACCATCCCTTGGTCAGGCGTCAACCGTCAGTGGTTACCGGAAGTCGTTGCCCAGGTCGTAGTCGTCCAGCGGGATGGCGTGGAACTCGGGAGCTCCGTCACCACCCAGGGTGTCGTACGAGAAGTCACTGAACGCGCTGGGGCCGGTGAACAGGTTGGCCTTTGCTTCCTCAGTGGGCTCCACGGTGACCTCGGTGTAGCGCGGGAGACCCGTGCCGGCCGGGATCAGCTTACCGATGATGACGTTCTCCTTGAGGCCGAGCAGCGGATCGCTCTTGCCTTCCATGGCCGCCTGCGTCAGGACGCGGGTGGTCTCCTGGAAGGAAGCTGCGGACAGCCAGGACTCGGTGGCCAGCGACGCCTTGGTGATGCCCATGAGTTCAGGACGTCCGGAAGCCGGAGTCTTGCCCTCGGACACAACGCGGCGGTTGGCGTCTTCGAAGCGGCTGCGCTCGGCGAGTTCGCCGGGCAGCAGGTCCGATTCGCCGGACTCGATGACAGTGACGCGGCGCAGCATCTGGCGGACGATGACCTCGACGTGCTTGTCGTGGATACCGATGCCCTGGCTGCGGTACACGCCCTGCACTTCGTCCACGAGGAACTTCTGTGCCGCACGCGGACCCATGATGCGCAGGACCTGCTTGGGGTCCACCGGACCGTTGATCAGCTTCTGGCCAACGGCGACATGGTCGCCGTCTTCGATCAGCAGGCGTGAACGGCGGAGGACCGGGTAGGCGATCTCTTCCGTTCCGTCATCCGGAGTGATGACAAGGCGCATCTGGCGCTCGGACTCTTCAATGGTGATGCGGCCGGCTGCTTCAGCAATCGGCGCGACACCCTTCGGAGTACGGGCTTCGAAGAGCTCCTGGATACGGGGCAGACCCTGGGTGATGTCGTCGCCACCGCCGGCGGAAACAGCACCACCGGTGTGGAACGTACGCATGGTCAGCTGGGTACCGGGCTCACCGATGGACTGTGCGGCGATGATGCCAACGGCCTCGCCGATGTCCACGGTCTTGCCGGTGGCCAGCGAGCGGCCGTAGCACAGGGCGCAGGTGCCGACGCTGGACTCACAGGTGAGTACGGAGCGGACCTTGACCTCGGTGATGCCTGCCTTGAAGAGCTCAGCGATCACGACGTCGCCGCAGTCGGTGCCGGCGGCTGCGAGGACGTTGCCCTCGGAGTCGACGACGTCGACGGCCAGCGTACGTGCGTAGGCGCTGTTCTCGACGTTCTCGTCCAGGACCAGCTCACCGTTGGAATCGGCGACAGCGATGGGCGTGACCAGGCCGCGCTCGGTGCCGCAGTCCTCTTCACGGACGATGACGTCCTGCGAGACGTCCACCAGTCGACGGGTCAGGTAACCCGAGTTGGCGGTACGCAGTGCGGTATCGGCCAGGCCCTTACGGGCACCGTGCGTGGCGATGAAGTATTCCAGCACCGACAGGCCCTCGCGGTAGGAGGACTTGATGGGGCGCGGGATGATCTCACCCTTCGGGTTGGCCACCAGGCCACGGATACCCGCGATCTGGCGGACCTGCATCCAGTTACCACGTGCACCGGAGGACACCATGCGGTTGATGGTGTTCATCGGGGACAGGCTCTCACGCATCACGGTGGCGATGTCGTTGGTTGCCTTGTTCCAGATCTCGATCAGTTCCTGGCGGCGCTCGTCGTCGTCGATCAGGCCCTTGTCGTACTGGCCCTGGATCTTGGCGGCGCGTTCCTCGTACCCGGCAAGGATTTCCGGCTTGGCAGCAGGAACCTCGATGTCGGAGATGGCGACGGTGACGCCCGAACGGGTTGCCCAGTAGAAACCGGCATCCTTCAGGTTGTCCAGCGTTGCCGCGGTGACGACCTTGGGGTAGCGCTCGGCGAGGTCGTTGACGATCCGGGACAGTTCGCCCTTGTCGGCAACGGCTTCAACCCACGGGTAGTCCTCGGGCAGGGTCTGGTTGAACACAACCTGGCCCAGGGAGGTCTGGACGAGTGCCGGCTGACCGGGCTCCCAGCCTTCCGGGGCTTCCCAGCCGGCGTAGGGAACGAATCCTTCGAGCCGGATCTTGACCTGCGAGTTCAGGTGAAGCTCGCGTGCATCGAAGGCCATGATGGCTTCCGATACGGAGGAGAAGATCCTGCCTTCGCCGGCGGAACCCTTCCGCTTGGTGGTCAGGTGGTACAGGCCGATGATCATATCCTGCGAAGGCAGGGTGACCGGGCGTCCGTCAGAGGGCTTCAGGATGTTGTTCGAGGAAAGCATCAGGATGCGGGCCTCAGCCTGCGCCTCGGGGCTCAGCGGCAGGTGGACTGCCATCTGGTCGCCGTCGAAGTCGGCGTTGAACGCGCCACAAACCAGCGGGTGCAGCTGGATTGCCTTGCCTTCAACAAGCTGCGGCTCGAACGCCTGGATGCCCAGGCGGTGCAGGGTAGGTGCACGGTTGAGCAGCACCGGGTGTTCGGTGATGATCTCTTCGAGCACGTCCCAGACCTGCGGGCGGTAGCGCTCCACCATCCGCTTGGCCGACTTGATGTTCTGGGCGTGGTTGAGGTCAACCAGGCGCTTCATCACGAACGGCTTGAAGAGCTCCAGGGCCATCTGCTTGGGCAGGCCGCACTGGTGCAGCTTCAGCTGCGGGCCGACGACGATGACCGAACGGCCGGAGTAGTCGACGCGCTTGCCGAGGAGGTTCTGGCGGAAGCGGCCCTGCTTGCCCTTGAGCATGTCGCTCAGGGACTTCAGCGGACGGTTGCCCGGTCCGGTGACCGGGCGGCCGCGGCGGCCGTTGTCGAAGAGGCTGTCAACAGCTTCCTGAAGCATGCGCTTCTCGTTGTTGACGATGATCTCCGGAGCACCCAGGTCAAGCAGGCGCTTGAGGCGGTTGTTGCGGTTGATCACGCGGCGGTACAGGTCGTTGAGGTCGGAGGTCGCGAAGCGGCCACCGTCCAGCTGGACCATGGGGCGCAGTTCCGGCGGGATCACCGGGACGGCGTCGAGGACCATGCCCAGCGGGCTGTTGTTGGTGGTCAGGAATGCGTTGACCACCTTGAGCCGCTTCAGGGCGCGGGTCTTGCGCTGGCCCTTGCCGTTGGCGATGACGTCGCGCAGCAGGTCGGACTCGGCCTGCATGTCGAAGTTCTCGAGCCGCTTCTTGATGGCCTCGGCACCCATGGAGCCTTCGAAGTACATGCCGTAGCGGTCGCGCAGTTCGCGGTACAGGCCCTCGTCACCTTCGAGGTCGGCGACCTTCAGGTTCTTGAAGCGGTCCCAGACCTGCTCGAGGCGTTCGATGTCGGCATCGGCACGCTTGCGCACGTTGGCCATCTGGCGGTCGGCGGAGTCGCGGGCCTTCTTCTTGTCGGCAGCCTTGGCGCCTTCGCCCTCGAGGCGGGCAATTTCGCCTTCAAGGTCGCGGGCAATCGCGGCGATATCGGCGTCGCGGTTGTCGATCAGCTGCTTCTTCTCGATGTCGTGCTCAACCTGCAGGTTGGGCAGTTCCTCGTGGCGGGCAGCTTCGTCGACGCTGGTGATCATGTAGGCAGCGAAGTAGATGACCTTTTCGAGGTCCTTCGGTGCCAGGTCAAGGAGGTAGCCCAGGCGGGACGGAACACCCTTGAAGTACCAGATGTGCGTGACGGGGGCGGCCAGTTCGATGTGGCCCATGCGCTCACGGCGGACCTTGGCGCGGGTGACTTCGACGCCACAGCGCTCACAGATGATGCCCTTGAAGCGCACGCGCTTGTACTTGCCGCAGTAGCATTCCCAGTCGCGGGACGGGCCGAAGATCTTCTCGCAGAAGAGGCCGTCCTTCTCGGGCTTGAGCGTGCGGTAGTTGATGGTTTCCGGCTTCTTAACCTCGCCGTACGACCAGCCGCGGATGTCTTCCGCGGTGGCGAGGCCGATCTGCATGAGGCCGAAGGAGGATTCGCTGGACATATGGTCCCTGTTCTCTCTTGTTCTCTAAATTCTGAAGTCTTGGTGCGGGATGAGGGAGGGGGCGTACGACGGCGGGTGGTCACCCGCCGTCGTAAACCTCCTGCTAAACCTCTTCTACGGAGCTGGGCTCTGCGCGAGACAGATCGATGCCCAGTTCTTCCGCAGCCGTGAAGACTGCGTCATCAGAGTCACGCATTTCAATTGTGGTTCCGTCCGTGGAAAGGACTTCCACGTTCAGGCACAGCGACTGCATTTCCTTGATCAAGACCTTGAAGGATTCGGGAACGCCCGGCTCGGGGATGTTCTCGCCCTTGACGATCGCTTCGTAGACCTTCACGCGACCGTGGATGTCATCGGACTTGATCGTGAGGAGTTCCTGGAGCGTGTAGGCGGCGCCGTAAGCCTCGAGCGCCCACACTTCCATTTCACCGAAGCGCTGGCCACCGAACTGTGCCTTACCACCCAGGGGCTGCTGCGTGATCATGGAGTACGGGCCGGTGGAGCGTGCGTGGATCTTGTCGTCCACCAGGTGGTGGAGCTTCAGGATGTACATGTAGCCGACCGAGATCGGATCCGGGAACGGCTCGCCGGAGCGGCCGTCAAACAGGCGGGTCTTGCCCGAGGAGTTGATCAGGCGGTCACCGTCGCGGGTCACGTTGGTGGAATCAAGCAGGCCCGTGATTTCCTCTTCGCGGGCGCCGTCGAACACCGGCGTGGCAACGGTGGTGGGACCACTCTCACGCGGGAGGTTCGGCAGCTGCTTGACCCACTCGGGCTCGCCTTCGATCTTCCAGCCGGTCTTGGCAACCCAGCCGAGGTGCGTTTCGAGCACCTGGCCCACGTTCATACGGCCCGGAACACCCAGCGGGTTCAGGACGATGTCAACGGGGGTGCCGTCGGCAAGGAAGGGCATGTCCTCGATCGGAAGGATCTTGGAGATAACACCCTTGTTGCCGTGGCGGCCGGCGAGCTTGTCGCCGTCGGTGATCTTGCGCTTGGCGGCCACGTAGACGCGGACCAGCTGGTTCACGCCCGGGGGCAGCTCGTCGTCATTGTCGCGGTCGAAGACGCGCACGCCGATGACGGTACCGGACTCACCGTGGGGAACCTTCAGGGAGGTGTCGCGGACTTCGCGGGACTTCTCGCCGAAGATGGCGCGCAGCAGGCGCTCTTCCGGGGTCAGTTCGGTTTCACCCTTCGGGGTGACCTTTCCGACCAGGATGTCCCCTGCTTCAACCTCGGCACCGATGTGGATGATGCCGCGCTCGTCCAGGCCGGCCAGGACTTCCTCGGACACGTTGGGGATGTCACGGGTGATTTCCTCGGCACCAAGCTTGGTGTCGCGGGCATCGATCTCGTGCTCCTCGATGTGGATGGAGGAAAGGACGTCCTCGGCAACGATGCGCTGCGAGAGGATGATGGCGTCCTCGAAGTTGTGGCCTTCCCATGACATGAATGCCACGAGCAGGTTCTTGCCCAATGCGAGCTCGCCCTGGTCCGTTGCCGGGCCGTCGGCGATGATTCCGCCAACTTCCAGGCGCTGGCCTTCGTTGACCAGGACGCGGTGGTTGTAGCAGTTGCCCTGGTTGGAGCGGGCGAACTTGTTGATGCGGTAGTTGGTCTCGGTGCCGTCGTCGTTGAGCATGATGACGAGCTCGGCGGAAACCTCGGTGACCACACCGGCCTTCTTGGCGATGACAACGTCACCGGCGTCGACGGCGGCGGCGCGCTCCATGCCGGTGCCCACAACGGGGGCCTCGGAACGGACCAGCGGCACAGCCTGGCGCTGCATGTTGGCACCCATGAGTGCGCGGTTGGCGTCGTCGTGCTCCAGGAACGGGATCAGGGCCGTAGCCACGGACACCATCTGGCGCGGGGAAACGTCCATGAACTCGACGTCCTCGGCCGGAACCAGGACGGGCTCACCGCCACCACCGCGGGCACGGACCAGGACGGTCTCTTCGGCGAACTTCTTGTTCTCGTCGAGCGGGGCGTTGGCCTGGGCGATCAGGACCTCTGCCTCGTCGTCGGCGGTCAGGTACTGGACGTCGTCGGATACGACGCCGTCCTTGACCAGCCGGTACGGGGTCTCGATGAAACCGAACGGGTTGATGCGTCCGTAGGAAGCCAGCGAACCGATCAGGCCAATGTTCGGGCCTTCAGGGGTTTCGATGGGGCACATACGTCCGTAGTGGGACGGGTGCACGTCGCGGACTTCCATGCCGGCGCGGTCACGGGACAGGCCACCGGGGCCAAGTGCCGACAGGCGGCGCTTGTGGGTCAGGCCCGAGAGCGGGTTGTTCTGGTCCATGAACTGCGACAGCTGGGAGGTTCCGAAGAACTCCTTGATGGCCGCAACCACGGGGCGGATGTTGATCAGGGTCTGCGGCGTGATGGCCTCGACGTCCTGGGTGGTCATACGCTCGCGGACAACGCGCTCCATGCGGGACAGGCCGGTGCGGACCTGGTTCTCGATGAGCTCGCCGACGGCGCGGATGCGGCGGTTGCCGAAGTGGTCGATGTCGTCGATCTCGACGCGCAGGTCCACTTCCTGGCCATCGCGGGTGCCCTTGATGGTCTTCTCGCCGGCGTGCAGCGCGACGAGGAACTTGATCATGGCGACGATGTCTTCAACGTGCAGGACAGAGGCTTCCTTGTCACCAAGGGAGCGGTCGATGCCCAGCTTGCGGTTGATCTTGTAGCGGCCAACCTTGGCCAGATCGTAGCGCTTGGAGTTGAAGTACAGGTTGTCCAGCAGGGACTGGGCAGCCTCGACGGTGGGCGGCTCGCCCGGACGCAGCTTGCGGTAGATGTCCAGGAGGGCGTCTTCGCGGGTTTCGGTGGCGTCCTTCTCCAGGGTTGCCCGCATGGAGTCGTACTGGCCGAACTCTTCGAGGATCTGGCCTTCGGTCCAGCCCAGGGCCTTCAGCAGGACCGTGACGGACTGCTTGCGCTTTCGGTCGAGGCGGACACCGACCTGGTCGCGCTTGTCGATCTCGAGCTCGAACCATGCACCGCGGGACGGGATGATCTTGGCGGTGAAGATGTCCTTGTCGCTGGTCTTGTCGGCGGCGCGCTCGAAGTAGGCGCCCGGCGAACGGACCAGCTGGGAGACGACGACACGCTCGGTGCCGTTGACGACGAAGGTGCCCTTCTCGGTCATCAGCGGGAAGTCACCCATGAACACGGTCTGCTGCTTGATTTCGCCCGTGTTGTTGTTCATGAACTCGGCCTTGACGTACAGCGGAGCCGAGTACGTTGCGTCCCGGTCCTTGCACTCGGCCATGGTGTACTTGGGGTCAGCGAACTCCGGATCGGAGAAGCTCAGGGACATGGTGCCCTGGAAGTCCTCGATCGGGGAGATCTCTTCGAAGATGTCCGACAGGCCGGACGTGGTGGCGACGCTGAGATCGTTTTCTTCGACAGCCTTTGCCACGCGTGCCTGCCAGCGCTCATTGCCTACCAGCCAGTCAAAGCTGTCCGTCTGCAGGGCAAGCAGATTCGGAACGTCAAGGGGTTCGTGAATCTTTGCGAATGAGAGCCGGCGAGTGGCACCATCAGTGCTGTCGGCGGTGTTAGCGGTTTCGTTATTAGAGGTGCTCGAGGCGACCAAGAGGGATCCTTCCACAGACCTTCAGGCGTTTTCAGATCTCCCCCGCTGTGCACCCTGCGAAGTGACTCCGCAGCGCTACCATCCGGTTCCGCTATATGACCCGGGGCCTGGACTGACTATGCTGTAACCGTTGTTACGGCACGTTGATTGCCAGCTGCCAGGCAAAGCCCACCGCTATATGAAGGCTGAAGGTAAACAGGGAAGACGCAAATATCTACGATACGGCAAAACAACCTACGTGTCTACCCCACTTCCTGCCGGAATGCAAGCACCTTGTTCGCCGGCTCCGTACCGTGAGGTCCGAAACAGGCTAGAGGCGCAGCGTCACGCCCTCCGCCGTGCAGGTTCCGGCGTTCGCGAAGACGGCATCCCGTACGGCGTCCTCCGATTCCCGGGACGGCTTGCCCCCGGACTCCGCAGCCGATGAGTGGTCGATGGCCAGCAGGCCCAGCGAGGTGAAGAGTCCCTTCAGGTCCCCGGAAACGGTCTCCTTGGCGTCCTGGGCTTTCGTGTAGACGTCTTCGTAGCCCTGCGGGTCGGTGGGGGAAACCGCGGCATAGTCCGCCACCAACTTGTTGAAGAGTTCGCAGGCCGCCCTGGCTCCGCCGGCCGCTGAACTTCCCGAGCCTGTGGAGGCGGCAGGGCTGCTGCTCTCCGTGCTGTTATCCGGGTTCGACGCAGCCGTTGTGAAGCGGGTGGATTCCGCGGGCGCCGGCGTGGAGACCGAACAGCCCGCCAGGGCGCCACCGGTCAGGACCGCCACGGCCACGGCAACCGCCGTCAGTGGTTTCTTCACAATGTCGCTCCGTCCATCCCGGCTCCGGACCTGGCGTCCCCCTGCAAAGCCTCGCCGTCCACCCTACGCAGGCGCCCGCCGTCGTGCATAACCCCACGGATGGGGACATCTCCCCCGCCCTCCCGGCCGCATGGCCGGAATGCACATAGCGGCTTTGGCGTTTGAATAGTTGGGTGACCAGGCTCACGATAGCCTTGGTGGCTTAGATCAAAACCGGACGGAAAGTGGTAACCATGGGCAACTCTTCCGACAACAGCGACGTTGTCATCCTCGGGGCGGCACGGACGCCGCAGGGCCGGATCAACGGCCAGCTGTCCAGCCTCACGGCAGTGGATCTTGGTGCCCACGCCATCAAGGCCGCACTGGAACACAGCGGTGTCGACGCGGCCGCCGTGGAATCCGTCATCATGGGCCAGGTCCTGCAGGCAGGAGCCGGACAGAACCCCGCCCGGCAGAGCGCCATCGGCGCCGGCATCGGGTGGAACGTCCCCGCGGTGACCGTCAACAAGGTCTGCCTTTCCGGCCTGACCGCGGTGATCGATGCCGCCCGGATGATCCGAGCCGGCGAGGCCGCCGTGGTGGTTGCCGGCGGCCAGGAATCGATGAGCCGCGCACCGCACCTGCTTCCTGGTTCACGCCAGGGCTGGACGTACGGCTCCATCCAGGCGCTGGACGCAGCCGCCCATGACGGGCTGACCGATGCCTTCGACGGCCAGTCCATGGGACTGTCCACGGAAACACGGAACCTCACGCTGGGCATTGACCGCTTGTCGCAGGACAACGTCGCGGCCCAATCGCACCAGCGCGCTGCGCTTGCGGCGAAGAACGGAACGTTCGACGGCGAGATCGCACCCATCAGCGTCAAGCAGCGCAAGGGCGAGCCCCTGGTCGTGGACGCCGACGAAGGGGTCCGCCCCAACACCTCGGTCGAGTCGCTGGCGGGCCTGCGCGCCGCGTTCGTCACCGACGGCACCATCACCGCTGGCAATTCCTCTCCCCTGTCCGACGGCGCCGCTGCTTTGGTACTCACCTCCCGCGGCTATGCGGAGGAGCACGGGCTGGAATACCTGGCGGTGGTGGGGAAGCCTGGGCAGGTGGCCGGCCCTGACAATTCGTTGCATTCACAGCCCTCCAACGCCATCATGAACGCCCTGGGCAAGGCGGGGTGGAGCACCGCCGATCTTGACTTCATCGAGATCAACGAAGCCTTCGGTTCGGTGGCTGTGCAGTCCCTCAAGGACCTGGACTACCCGCTGGAGAAGTGCAATATCCATGGCGGCGCCATCGCCCTGGGGCATCCGATCGGGGCCTCGGGCGCACGGTTGGCGGCCCATGCCGCACATGAGCTGAAGCGGCGTGGCACCGGCAGGGCTGCGGTGTCCCTCTGCGGCGGGGGCGGGCAGGGCGAGGCCCTCCTGCTGTACCGCGACTGATGGCGGGCCCATCCGGAAGCGGAGCGGACGGCGCCGGACGGGAACGGTTCCTGGCCGACGCCGCTGCCCGTGGCCTGGAAGTGGACGTCGTGGAGCGGCCCGCAGCGAAGAGCCTTGAAGAGGCCGCGGGCATCCTGGGCATCACGCCGGCGGACATCGTCAAATCCCTGGTAGTGAAGCACAAGGACGGGACGTTCCTCTTTGCGCTGATCCCCGGTGACCGGCAGATTTCGTGGCCCAAGCTCCGCGCCCTGGTAGGCGTGAACAAGCTGTCCCTGCCGCCCGCAGGAACTGCGCTGGAGGCCACCGGCTACGAGCGGGGCACCATCACCCCGCTTGGCAGCACCACTGCCTGGCCTGTCTATGCCGACGCCACCATCGCCGGGCGGCGCATCTCCATGGGCGCCGGTGCGCACGGATACAGCGCGTTCGTCGACGCCGACGCTCTGACTGCCGCCCTGGAAGCCGTGGTGGCGGACATCAGCGATCCCGTCCATGCGGGACCTGGAATCGGTCGAGCTCGTTAACGCAGGAAACCCCGCCCACCGGAGTGGACGGGGTTTCCGAAGGAAAAGGCGCTGTTACTTGAGGGTAACGGTGGCGCCTGCAGCCTCGAGCTGCTCCTTGGCCTTCTCGGCAGCTTCCTTGTTGGCGCCTTCGAGAACAGCCTTGGGGGCGCTGTCAACCAGGTCCTTGGCTTCCTTGAGGCCGAGGGAGGTGATGGCGCGAACTTCCTTGATGACTGCGATCTTCTTGTCACCGGCAGATTCGAGGATGACGTCGAAGTCGGTCTTCTCTTCAACCTCTTCAGCGGCGCCGCCACCGGCGGGGCCGGCAACAGCTACAGCAGCAGCGGTAACTTCGAAGGTCTCTTCGAAGAGCTTGACGAACTCGGAGAGCTCGATGATGGTCAGTTCCTTGAAAGCTTCAATGAGCTCTTCGTTGCTGAGCTTCGCCATGGTAGGCGTCCTTCCTGTTGTGGTGACCGGGAGGCGCTGGGCCGGACGGACACCGGAGTCTGGTGGGGGTAAGAGAATTAGTTCTCTTCGGCAGCGGGAGCTTCGGCGGGAGCGTCAGCTTCAGCGGCGGGGGCTTCTTCAGCGGCGGGCGCTTCGGCAGCTGCCGGTGCACCGTTCTCTTCTTCAAGCTTGAGGCGCAGTGCGTCGATGATGCGTGCAGCTGCGGCGGCAGGTGCCTTGAGGACGCCTGCAACCTTGGCGAGCTGCAGCTCGCGGGACTCGAGGGCAGCCAGTGCGGCGACCTCGGTGGCGTCCAGCGCCTTGCCCTCGAAGTAACCGGTCTTGATGACCAGCTGCTTGTTGGCCTTGGCAAAATCCGTCAGGCTCTTGGCAGCGGCAACTGCGTCACCCTTGATGAACGCGATTGCAGTGGGGCCGGCAAGCTGGCCGTCGAATGCTTCGACGCCGGCTTCCTTGGCTGCAATGGCGGTCAGGGTGTTCTTGACGACCGCGAACTTGGTGTCCTGGCCGAGAGAAACACGCAGCTGCTTGAGCTGTGCAACGGTGAGCCCGCGGTATTCGGTCAGGACAGCGGCGTTCGATTCCTTGAAATCGTTAGTGATCTCAGCTACTGCTGAAACCTTGGTAGGCGTTGCCATAACCCTCCTTCCGGGGATAGTGCCGGTATTCGACGGTCCCCGCTCAAGAGAGCTAAAACTAAAAACGCCCCGCGCAGATGCACGGGGCTTGGCTCAACACGTTGCCGTGGAGCCTTGCTTCGTTCACCTGCGCCGGCCGCCCTGCGTTGAGGGTCCTTCGTCCGGAAAGCCACTGTGGTCCCCCGCGCACAACTGCAGAGTTGAGCCATGTTCAGGAGAGTGGATTTCCAACAACCGACGGTCTTTGGTACATCCAGCTTACGCGAGGCGCTGCCGGTCCGCCAAATCGGCCTCAGCTGGTGCTGGTGTGCAGGGTCGGGAGCTCCTTCTGCCAGATACCGGTGACGCCGGCTGTCTGGAATCCCAGTTGCTTGTTGACCGTGAGGAGGTACCGGTTCTCCGGGGCGTTCCAGGTGTAGATGATGCGGGCGTCCGGGAACTGTTCGCTGAGCCGCTCCATGTTGGCCACCTTGATCAGCAGCCCGAGCTTGTTGCCCCTGTGCTCCTGGAGGACCAGGGTATCGTCCTGGAACACCACGTCCGCCCGGTGCGCAAGGACAGTGATGGTGGTAAGGCCCACCAGGGCCCCCGTGGCGATGTGCTCGACGGCGGTGACCACCGTTCTCCTGCCTTGGGCGATGGCGACGTCCTCCGCCTCACGCAGGATTCCGCCGTCGAACACCATGTCCTGTTCAACCGGCATGTCCAGTGACGGGTCCACGTCGGCGCCCGCCTGGTTTTCCAGCGCGGCCACGGCCTCCAGCCAGCGGTCGGGGCAGCGGTCCGTCCAGTGGTGCAGCCGGTACCTGCCGTTGTTCGCTTCATCGGCCTCAGCCTGGAGGTCGGCCACCAGCTTGGTGTCCAGGGGCAGGAGGCAGGAACTGAACTGCTCGATGTGCTGCAGGGTGTAGCCGGTCTTCTGTGCGAACTCCACCTCGCGGCTCTCCAGGGGCACGAAGCCCTGCCCGGAGCCCGGCACCAGCTGGGCCCGTTCAAACTCATGCAGGGACGCCCCGGGATGGTTGGTATCCACCAGGATCATGGTGCGGCCCTCCCCCCGGGCCAGCTGTTCGGCAGCCTCCAGGAGCCGGCGGCCCACCCCCTGCCGCTGGAACTCGGGCAGGATGTCCAGGGTGAGCTCGGCAAGGTCCAGGTGGTCGGTCAGGGGCAGCGCAATATCAACCGTGCCCACGATCGCGCCGTCCACCCTGGCAACGAGGATCAACTGGCGCTCATACGGGTCCGCGAACTCAAGCAGTTTTTCCTCGGGACCGTACGCAAGATCGTCACTGCCCCACGTCTGCATGCGGACCTTGCGGCCCACTTCCACCGCGGCGAGGAAATCCGCAGCGTCCGGGGTGTCCAGGGAGTCGGGAATCCAGAGCTGCTCGATCTTCACGTCTATTGCCATTCTGGCATCATCCCAGCCGTTTCTGCCACTCACCTTCATAGCCGGCGGGCCTGAATCCAAGGGCGGTATTTATCGCCAGCATATGCTGGTTTTCGCTGGCATTCCATGTCAGGACGGAGCGCGCCTGCGGCCATTTTTCCCGGGCCCGCCGCAGGTTGGCCGCCTTGGTCAGCATCCCCAGCCGGTGGCCGCGATGCTCCGCCGCCACCAGGGTGTCCTGCTGGATCAGCGACTCCGGCACCTCCGGGCGCCAGGTCAGGACCGTATACGCCACCAGTTCGCCGCTTTGCCGGTGCAGGGCTGCGGCCACGGAGGTCTGCACACCGCTGCGGACCTGGGCCTCTTCATCGCGGCGCACGCGCTGGACGTCCCAGTCCTCCCGTTCCCAGTCCATGCCGGCGGTGGGCGCGTCCGTACTCATCCGCGCCCTCAATCCGGCATAACCTGCAACGAACTTGTCCGGACAGTGGTCGTCCCAGCCGGCCAGCACGTAGTCCCCGGAGTGGGCTGCGGCGTCCTCGGCCAGCTGTGACAACAGGTCCGTGGCGACTGGCAGCTCCAGCCTGCTGGAGCGTTCCACCTGTTCGAGCTGGTACCCGGAGGCCAGGGCGAAGGCGGTTGCAGGGTCATCCGCCGGCAGCTGGCCCGCCCCCGATTTGGCGGTGACCATGCGTGAACCTTGGAGCATTTTGTCCAAGGGAACTTCATGGAAGCCCTCCAGGGATGTCCTGCCGCGGGCGCGGGCCGCGGCTTCGGCATATTCCAGCAGTCGCCGCCCCGCTCCCCTGCGGCGCCGGCCGGGAGCCACCAGGACGTCGATCCCCGCCGTGGCCAGGTTCTCGCGCAGAGGCAGCGCCACGGAGCACAGCCCCACCGGCTCAGCGCCGGCCCGGGCAAGGAAAAGCAGCCGTTCCTCGTACTCGTTCCCGCGCCAATACTCCAGCGCTTCGTCCAGGGTGGGGCAGCGCTCCAGGCTTCCCCAAAGCTCGAGGGCGTGGGCCTCCTTCATGGCCTGGCATGCCAGGAAGTCCGCGGGCAGTCCAGTGCCGCGGCGGTCGGGTCCGCGTGGCGGGATGACGACGGCGGCAATTGCCCAGGAGGGGATCGACGGCGACAGTGGGGGGCCGGTTCGCTCAACGTGGTCCATGCAGCCAGCTTAGGCAGCACCGGCCCGCGTGGGAGCCGGCACAAAAAAGACCGTCCCGGCGCCTTGGCGCCGGGACGGTCTTTGGTTGCTCCGGAATCAATCCGGGGGCAGGAACTTCAGGAAGGACTATGCCTCGGTCAGAACCTTGGTGACGTTGGGGTCCACGGAGATGCCCGGGCCGAACGTGGTGGCAACGGTGGCCTTCTGGATGTAGCGGCCCTTTGCGGCGGACGGCTTGAGGCGAAGAACCTCTTCCAGTGCCGCTGCGTAGTTCTCGGCCAGCTTGATGGCGTCGAAGGAAACCTTGCCGATGATGAAGTGCAGGTTGGAGTGCTTGTCGACGCGGAAGTCGATCTTTCCACCCTTGATGTCGTTGACAGCCTTGGTGACGTCGGGGGTCACGGTGCCCGTCTTCGGGTTCGGCATCAGGTTACGCGGACCCAGGACCTTACCGAGGCGGCCAACCTTGCCCATGAGGTCAGGGGTGGCAACGGCGGCGTCGAAGTCGGTCCAGCCGGCGGCGATCTTTTCGATCAGGTCGTCGGAACCAACGAAGTCGGCGCCGGCTGCGATTGCTGCCTCGGCCTTGTCGCCCGTGGCGAAGACCAGGACGCGGGCCGTCTTACCGGTGCCGTGGGGCAGGTTGACGGTGCCGCGGACCATCTGGTCAGCCTTGCGGGGGTCAACGCCGAGGCGGAAGGCCACCTCAACCGTGGCGTCGAACTTGGACGGGTTGGTGTCCTTGGCCAGCGTTACTGCCTCGAACGGTGCGTAGTGCTTCTCCGCGTCGATCTTGGCGGCTGCTGCCTCATATGCTTTGCTGCGCTTTGCCATGCTGCTTATTTCTCCTTGTGCAGTTGTGGTCTGCGGACCGCGCTGGGCCCTGCCACAGTCGGTGGTCCGGTTCGTTATCCGGCCCGGATGCCCGACATTTCAATGTGTTTGGTGCCGGTGTCCCGGCGGTGCCGCCCGTCGTCGTCAATTACTTTGACGCTGGACAGCGGGAAGGGTGGTTAGCCCTCGACGGTGATGCCCATGGAGCGGGCGGTGCCGGCGATGATCTTGGCTGCGCCTTCGAGGCTGGTGGCGTTGAGGTCTTCCATCTTGGTGGAGGCGATCTCGTTGACCTGGGCCTGGGTCAGCTTGGCAACCTTGACGGTGTGCGGGGTGGATGAACCCTTGGCAACGCCTGCAGCCTTCTTGATGAGCTCTGCAGCCGGCGGGGTCTTGGTGATGAACGTGAAGGAACGGTCCTCGTAGACGGTGATTTCCACGGGGATGACGTTGCCGCGCTGGGCTTCCGTTGCAGCGTTGTACGCCTTGCAGAATTCCATGATGTTGACACCGTGCTGGCCAAGCGCAGGACCGATCGGCGGGGCCGGGTTGGCGGCACCTGCCTGGATCTGCAGCTTGATGAGGCCGGTGACCTTCTTCTTGGGAGCCAATGTAGGGTCCTTCTCTCAATAACGTCCTGGGGCACAGGAGCGTGCCTCAGGTTTGTGGCCGCCATGGCAAGGCGGCCGGCCGTTCCGGTGCCGCTAAGCGGGCGGCGCCGGGACGAATTCTAGGATTTTCAGATCTTGGTGACCTGGTTGAACGCCAGGGTGACCGGCGTTTCGCGCTCGAAGATGGAGACCAGCACCACGAGGGTCTGGGACTCGGGCTTGATCTCGGAGATCGTGGCGGGGAGGGTCTCGAACGGACCTTCCTTGACGATGACGGACTCGCCAACTTCGAAGTCCACGGCCACGGGTGCCTGGTTCTGCTTGTTGACCGGCTTGCCCTTCTCGGCCTGTTCCTCTTCGAAGACAGGGGCGAGCATGGAGAAGACCTCGTCCAGGCGCAGCGGAACCGGGTTGTGGGCGTTGCCCACGAAGCCGGTGACGCCGGGGGTGTGGCGGACGGCGCCCCAGGAGGCGTCCGTGAGGTCCATGCGGACCAGGACGTAGCCGGGGATGCGGACGCGGTTGATCACCTTGCGCTGGGCGTTCTTGATCTCCACGACTTCTTCCATGGGGACCTGGATCTCGAAGATGTAATCTTCCATGTCCAGGGTCTGGATGCGGGTTTCAAGGTTGGCCTTCACGCGGTTCTCGTAGCCGGCGTAGGAGTGGATGACGTACCAGTCACCCTCCTGGCGGCGCAGCTTGGCCTTGAACTCCTCTGCCGGGTCAGCGGCGGCGGTGGCTGCCGCGGCGGCGAGGGCGTCTGCAGGCTCATCTTCGCCGTCGGCTTCTGAAGCGTCGGCTTCGTCAGCAACTGCTGCGTCGGAGGCGGCGTCGTCGGATTCGGGCGCGGAGGACTCAACCTCGGACTCTTCACCGGCTTCTGCCGTGACGTCCGGGGATTCTTCCAGCCCCGTCTCGGTTACCTCGAGCTCCTGCTCAGACACTTGGTCTCCTGCTTCCTCATTGCCTAACATGCCTATTTAAATGGCTCAATTCCGCACGCCGGCGCTTCCTCCCGGTTACCCGGATGAAGCACGCAGCCTGCGGACCGTTCAGCCTTAGCTGTCCTTGGGGCCGGTGCCGCCGAAGATCCAGCTGACAGCGGTTCCGAAACCAATGTCCAGCAGGCTGACGATGACCATCATGATGGCCACGAACACCAGCACCACGAGCGTGTAGTTGATCAGTTCCTTGCGGGTGGGGGCAACAACCTTCTTCAGTTCGCCGATGATCTGGCGGACAAAGAGTGCAATGCGGGCGAAGAAGTTTGCCTTGGCTTCCTTCTTAACTGGGCGGCCCTTGGAGCTGCTGGCAGCTGTTTCGGTCACCTGGTCCTCGCTCATCTTTGCAATGGTGGATTACCCGGCCCTGATCAGAACCATGGTTGCTGCGCCTGCTCCGGGCTTTCACCCGGAGCAGCTTGCGCAGGGCAGACAGGACTCGAACCTGCAACCTGCGGTTTTGGAGACCGCTGCGCTACCAATTGCGCCACTACCCTATGGAGTGAATTGCACTCTTTGATGGCCAACCACCAGCTTGAACTGGGGCGCACGCCATCATCCGTGTTTCAACACCGGTGAACCAGTCTACGCAAGAACTTCGCGTAGGTAAAACCAGCCCGTTTTCCGGACCATCCGCTGCCCGGCCCGGATCCTGCTGCGCGGGGCAGTCATAAATCAAAACCGGCACCCCGGAGGGTCCGGTGAACAGCATAGAGTAGAACTCGTCGAATCCCACATTCCAGCCCCTGGGCTGCAAGCGAAGAACGGACCTGCCAATGCCTTTCGCCCGCGTTTCCCAACGCATCTCCGCAATTGCCGAATCCGCAACCCTGGCCGTCGATGCCAAGGCCAAGGCGCTGAAGGCAGCTGGCCGGCCGGTTATTGGCTTCGGTGCGGGCGAACCCGACTTCCCCACCCCGGACTACATTGTCCAGGCGGCCATCGAGGCGGCGTCCCAGCCCAGGTTCCACCGCTACTCCCCCGCAGGCGGGCTGCCCGAACTGAAGAAGGCCATCGCGGAGAAGACCCTGCGCGACTCGGGCTACTCCGTGGATCCTTCACAGGTGCTGGTCACCAACGGCGGCAAGCAGGCTGTCTACAACACCTTCGCCACGCTGGTGGACCCAGGCGACGAGGTCATCGTGCCCTCCCCGTTCTGGACCACCTACCCTGAAGCCATCCGGCTGGCCGGCGGCGTCCCCGTGGAAGTGTTTGCCGGGCCTGAACAGGACTACCTCGTGACCGTTGACCAGCTCGAAGCAGCCGTGACGGACCGGACCAAGGTCCTGCTGTTCGTCTCGCCGTCGAACCCCACGGGCGCTGTCTACTCCCCCGGGCAGGTGGCGGAGATCGGCAAGTGGGCCGCGGCAAAGGGACTCTGGGTGGTTACTGACGAAATCTACGAGCACCTGACGTACGACGGCGTACGTTTCACGTCCATCGCCACTGCTGCCCCCGAGCTGGGCGACAAGGTGGTCATCCTCAACGGTGTTGCCAAAACCTACGCCATGACCGGCTGGCGCGTGGGCTGGATGATCGGTCCCGCGGACGTCATCAAGGCGGCCACGAACCTGCAGTCGCACGCCACGTCCAACGTGTCCAACATCATGCAGATCGCTGCCCTCGCCGCCGTGTCCGGCCCCTTGACCGCAGTCGACGAGATGAAAGTGGCATTCGACCGTCGTCGGAAGGCCATCGTTGCAGGGCTGAATGCCATTGAAGGCGTGGAGTGCCCGACGCCGAAGGGCGCCTTTTACGTGTACGCGGACGTCCGTGCGCTGCTGGGCAAGGAGTTCCCCACCGCTTCCGGCACCGCTACGCCGCAGACGTCCGCGGAGCTGGCTGCGCTGATCCTCGACGAGGTTGAGGTGGCGGTGGTTCCGGGTGAGGCGTTTGGGCCCTCCGGCTTCCTGCGTCTCTCTTATGCCCTGGGCGACGACGACCTCGCCACGGGCGTCCAGCGCCTGCAGGACTTCCTCGGCAAGGCCCAGTAGTCGCCCCATCACCTTCCGCAGGAATAACCCAAACGCCCCATCACCAGGTGATGGGGCGTTTGGCTTAGAGACGCAGGAGCTGATGCGGCGTTTGGGTTAGAGACGCAGGATCTGATGGGGCGTTTGGGTTAGAGACGCAGGATCTGATGGGGCGTTTAGAGGAGGCGGCGCTCCGCGGCCCACTTGGTTAGTTCGTGCCGGCTGGAGAGCTGGAGCTTGCGCAGAACCGCCGAGACATGGGTTTCCACGGTCTTGATGCTGATGAAGAGCTCCTTGGCCACCTCCTTGTAGCTGTAGCCCCTGGCGATGAGCCGCATGACCTCAAGCTCGCGGGCTGAGAGCTTGTCGAGTTCGTCGTCGGCAATGTCCGCGGGAGCAGTGCCGAAGGCGTCCAGGACAAAACCGGCAAGCCGGGGTGAGAAGACCGCATCGCCGCCGGCTACCCGGAACACGGCGTCGGTGATCTCGGCGCCGGAAATGGTCTTGGTGACATAGCCCCGGGCGCCGGCGCGGATCACTGCGACCACATCCTCTGCGGCGTCGGACACACTCAGCGCCAGGAACCGGGTGCTGGACAGGAGCGCGGCGGATCCGGCGATGACTTCCCGGCCGCCGCCGCCCAGTCCGCCGGGGAGGTGGACGTCCAGGAGGACGACGTCGGGCCGCTGCTGGGCAATCACGGCGATGGCCTGCTCCACGGTGGCAGCCTCACCCACCACCTGGATGCTGGGGTCAAGGTCCGCTTTCAGGCCGGACCGGAAGATGGCGTGGTCATCCACGATGACCACCCGTGCGGAGTTGGCCGGCCGGGCGCTTCCGCCGCCGGCCCCCTGGGTCAGGTTCATGATTTTCCTTCCGCGTGTTCTGCTGCCGCCGGCAGCCGGAGCCGGACCTCCGTGCCGTCCCCCGTGCTGAGGATGGCAGCCGAGCCGCCGTGCCGTTTCATCCTGCCGATGATCGATTCCCGGATGCCCAGCCGGTCCGCCGGTACGTCCCCCAGCTCAAAGCCCGGGCCCCTGTCCTTGATGAAGATCTCGGCCAGCCCGTCCGATGCCTCAAGGTAGACCGAGACCGTCCCGCCACCACCATGGCGGGATGCATTGAGCATGGCTTCCCGGCTTGCCTGGACCAAGGCTTCGTACGCCTCGGTCATGGGGGCATCACCAACGGTGACCACCTCCACGGCGTTGCCAAGCAGGTCCTCCACCTCGCCGGCAACGGCCTTGATCCGGTCTGAAAGCTGCCCGCTTTCCCGGCCGGGGTCCTGGAAAAGCCAGCCGCGCAGCTCGCGTTCCTGGGCACGGGCCAGGCGGACGACGTCGTGCTCGTTGCCCGCCCGCCGCTGGATCAAGGCGAGGGTCTGAAGCACGGAGTCGTGGAGGTGGGCGGCAATTTCGGCACGTTCCGTCTCCCGGATCCGGCCGGCGCGTTCGGCCTCGAGGTCACGCCAAAACTTCAGCGCCCAGGGCAGCAGGACCAGCACCACCCCGCCCAGGACGGCCACCGAGGCAAGCAGCGCAAGCCACGTTTGCTCCCATGACCCCGAGCCGGAGACCATCACCAGGACCCCGGCCACCACCAGCGCCAGGCCTGCAGCGAGGCGGCCCCAGCCGCCGGCCTGGTCAGCCTTGGTCTTGTCCACCAGCCCTGCGCGACGGGTCTCATCCAGCTGCATCCATGCGATCGAGGCGCCGCCCAGGACCGCGGCCGCCGGGATCAGCGTTCCCAGTGATACGTCCACGCCCAGCAGCTGGGCGATCATGATGCCTGCGACGAGCAGGAGCCCGCAGCCCAGCAGGATTTCCTTGCCGTACCGCATGCCGTGCGCCCGGAACCAAGGGGCGCCCGGCGGCACTCCGGCGCCGTCCGGAACCGGACCGGGGGCACCTGCCGGGGATCCGGCGTCGGCAGCGGTCCCCTGGGCGGGCCGGCTCACCGCCGGGGCAATGGGCGACGCCGGGCGGCGGGCGTTGCGGCGCACGGCCTCGTCCGCGGTGGGCACCATGATCCAGAGCCATGCGTAGAAGACCAGGCCGGCACCGCCTGCGAAGCACGCCAGGACCATGCCCAGGCGGACGTTCCGCACCGGCCAGCCCAGGTGTGCAGCCAAGCCGGAGCACACCCCGGCGATGACACGGTCGCTGCTCCGCGCCAGGGGCGGCCGCACCGGAAGGGTTGTCATGGGTCAATCCAAACATGGATCAGGGTTGCCCGGACCGCATTCAGCCGCTTCCCGGGGACAGCTCAGGGACGGTTCAGGGTTTCCACCAGTAGAGGGCCGCCGGGCATGGACGGGAGGATCGAGGTATGAACTCGCAGACCCCCTCCCCCGACGACGAACACCCTGCCGAGCCCCTTCGCAAGGAGCAGCCCGGAACGGACAGCGGGCAGCCCACCGAGCCGCTGCCATCCTCCGGCCCGACGCCTCCTGACCCCGCCACAGGCCCGCCGGCGGAACCTTCACCCAACTATGCGTACCAGGGCAGCCCGGCACCCGCTCCGTCCACCGACTTCTTCGGCTGGATCCGCAGCAACGGCATCTACCGCGGCAATGACCGGTGGGTTGGCGGCGTCTGCAGCGGTATTGCGCACAGGCTGGGCGTTGACCCCATCATCATCCGCGGCGTCTTCATTGTCCTGACCCTCCTGGCAGGCATCGGAGTCCTGTTGTACGGCCTGGCCTGGGCCTTCCTCCCGGAACCGGACGGCAGGATCCATGTTCAGGAAGCCGGTGCGGGCCGCTGGTCCAGCGGCATGACAGGTTCCCTCATCGCCACCATCCTGGGCCTCACGGGCCTGGGCGGAGGCTTCTGGGGCTGGAGCCATAACGGCCTCAGCGGGCTGCTGTGGACCCTCTTCTGGGTTGGCGGCGCCATCTACCTGATCTACTACCTCTCCCAGCGCAACAAGGCCCACCCCACCATGGCCGGCCACGGCGGTGCCGCACCAGCCGGGACCTATCCGATGGGGAGTTCCGGCGCGGCCCACACCGCGACGTTCTCCGCCGGCACCGAAGCCGGACCGGCTGCGGCTGCGGCGCCGCCCTATGGCAGCAGCACCGCAGGCACGGCGGACACCAGCGCAACGGGCGGCCCTTACGGCCAGGGCGGCTACAGCCCGGCCGGAAGTGTGCCACCGGCTCCCGGCTCCGGCGGCGTTGGCGGCACGTCTCCCGGCGGTCCCGGCCGCGGAGCGCCCGGCGGCGGCAGCTACCCCAGCCCATGGGTTCCGCCGCGGCCGCCCAAGCCCCGGCCGTCCGGTCCCGGCGCCCCCGGCGTGGCCATCGCAACGGGTTCCGCCCTGGTGGTGGGCGGTGGGCTGAAGGCCCTCGACGCCGCGAACGTCATCAACCTGGGCGGCTCCGCCAACGCCATAGTGTGGGCCAGCGCGGCAGCGGTCCTGGGCCTGGGCATCCTGGTGGCGGGCTTCCGCGGCCGCACTTCCGGCATCCTGAGCCTCTTCGCCGTGGTTGCACTGGTCACCGGGGGCGTCTACAACACCCTGGACGATGGCCGGATGCGGTTCCAACAGGTGGACTGGAACCCCGCCAGCATCGAGGAAGCACGCGGTGGAATCGACATCACCGCCGGACGTGGAACCGTGGACCTCACGGGCCTGTCCCCAACCGCCCCCCTGACGTCCGACGTCGTGGTTCCCCTGGACATCACCGCAAGCAACGTGACCGTGGTGATTCCGCAGAACGTGCCGGTGGACATCAAGGCGGACATGACCATGGGCAACCTGAATGAGGGCGGAGGCCAGCGCGGCGGCACCACCACCCGCCAAAGCAGCTACAACACCGACCGGCCCGGCAACCACCTGGTGGTCCAGATCGACGGCACCTTCAGCAACGTCACGATCCAGGAAGGCAACTGACATGGACAACAGCAACATTCCGACGACGGCGGGCCACGACACCGCCGGACCGGCACCGGCAAGGGTGGGAACGGTGGTGTGGGGACTGATCGTCCTGGCGCTGGCCGCGCTGATCATCGTGGCCCAACTGGGGATCGTCGCCCTCAATGGCACCTACGTCCTGATCGGCCTCATGATCGGCGCCGGAGTGGCCCTGGTGGTGGGCGGCCTGCTCTCAGCCCGGAAACGTGACAACCAACCAACTACAGGGAAGTCTTGAACCATGGATAAGTTCTTCAGCATTGTCAGGGGCTTCGGCCTGAAGCGCGGGCCGCAGCGCTGGGTGGGTGGAGTACTCGGAGGAATCGCGGCGCAGCTCAACGTCGACGTTGCCTATGTCCGCATCGCTTTCCTCCTGTTGTGCCTGCTCCCCGGACCAGCCGTGGTCTTCTACCTCCTGGCCTGGATCATCATCCCGGACCAGCGCAATGAAATCCTGCTGCAGACCTTCCTGGACCGGCGGTCGCTCAACCGGCCCTGACCGCGCCTTAGGCCCCTGACCGTGGGTAGTCATAATCCACGGCGGGGGCCTTGCCGTGTCCCCGGCGGCCGGCCCCAATGTAACCGGTTTGTGTCGTACCCCACACACCCCACTACACTTCTAGGTGAGCTCAGCGTGGCGCTCTGCCTGTAAACCTTCTTCCCAGGATTTGAGCCGAACATGAAAATTGGAATCCTCACCAGCGGTGGCGACTGCCCCGGATTGAATGCCGTGATCCGCGGCGCGGTACTGAAGGGCATCGCCGTCCATGGCCAGGAATTCGTCGGATTCCGGGATGGCTGGCGGGGCGTGGTGGAGGGCGACATCATCGACATCCCCCGCACCATGGTCCGCGGCATCGCCAAGCAGGGCGGGACCATCCTGGGCACTTCCCGCACCAACCCGTTCGAAAACGGCGGCGGTCCCGAGGCCATCAAAGCCCACATGGACCGGCTTGGCATCGATGCCATCATCGCAATCGGCGGTGAGGGTACGTTGGCAGCGGCCAAGCGCCTGACCGACGCCGGACTCAAGATCGTGGGTGTCCCCAAGACCGTTGACAACGACCTTGACGCCACCGACTACACCTTCGGTTTCGACACCGCGGTACAGATCGCCACCGAGGCGATCGACCGGCTCCGCACCACGGGTGAATCCCACCACCGCTGCATGATTGCCGAGGTGATGGGCCGCCACGTGGGCTGGATTGCACTGCACGCCGGGATGGCAGCCGGGGCGCACGCCATCCTCATCCCGGAGCAGAAGGTCAGCATCGAGCAGGTCACCGAATGGGTCAAGGAAGCCCATGCCCGCGGCCGCGCACCCCTTGTGGTGGTGGCCGAGGGCTTCGTGCCCGAACACATGGAAAGCCCGCACTCGGAGCGTGGCCTGGACACCTTCGGCCGTCCGCGCCTGGGCGGCATCGCGGACCAGCTTGCGCCCGAACTTGAAGCACGGACCGGCATCGAAACCCGAGCCACCATCCTGGGGCACATCCAGCGCGGCGGTGTCCCCTCAGCCTTCGACCGGGTCCTTGCCACCCGGCTGGGCATGGCCGCCATTGACTCCGTGGTGGAAGGCTACTGGGGCACCATGGTGGCGCTGAAGGGCACCGACATCCAGCATGTCGCCTTCGAGGAGGCCCTGGGCCAGCTCAAGACCGTCCCGCAAAACCGCTACGACGAGGCCGCGGTCCTGTTCGGCTAAGCCACTGGGCCGCCCTAGGCTGGGACCATGACACTCGATCCCGGCTCAGCGGCCATCATCCAGCTGGCGTGGGCACGCCGGCTGGGCCTTGACGACGACGCATTCGGAGATGCCCTGGCATCCGGCGAACGGATTGTCCGCGCCGACGAATCCGCCCGGACCGTCGAGTTTGTGCGGCTGTTCGGCAGTTCCGTCCTGGTAGGACCACGGAGCATCATCGAGGCAGCGGCCGGCATCCCCGACGAGGAAATGGCCCAGCATGTCACCCTCCTGAAACTGACCAGGGAACAGGGTGGCCACGGGCTGGGCGCCGCGGCCCTGTTCTTTGCCGACGACCTGCCGCTGCAGCAACCGTCGGAGGAACTGACGGTCTCGCACGGGAATCCCGAGGCGATCGAACTGGAGGGCAGGTGCCCGCCGGATGACGTGAATGAAGTGGGCCTGTCCGACCTCGAGAACCGATACACCATCGTCCATGAACTGGACGGCAGGCGCGTGCCCCTGGCCTGCGGGGCCTACGGCGAGTGGGAGGGCCTGCTGGCCAACATGGGCGTCCTGGTGGACCCGGACTGGCGGCGCCGCGGCCTGGGAGCGCTGGCGGGGTCCATCGCTGCCCACGAGGCCCTGGCCGCCGGGCTTACCCTGCAGTGGCGCGCTGATGTCAGCAACACCGGCTGCCTGGCATTGGCCCGGAAGCTGGGCCTGTCAGCCGGCGGAATCCAGACCAGCGTCCACCTTCGCTGAGGCCGGGCTGCCCGCGGCGCCCCAGTCCTGGACCGGCTTGGGCTTGGCGAAGAACAGTGCCACCGCCGCCCCGGCGAGCACAACGCCGGCGGGCAGCAGGATCGACTGGGCCATCGCCGTCGAGAACCCTGCCTGCAGGAATCCGGGCAACGTACCGCCCATCGCCATCCCTTCACCGGCTGATGCCGCAGGGCCGCCGGACGGGAGTTCCGCGGCGAGCCGGGACTGGATCAGGACGGCAATAGCTGCGCTGCCCAGCACGGCCCCGAACTGCCGGGTGGTGTTGTAGACGCCGGAACCTGCGCCGGCCTGGCGCGGCGGCAGGTTCCGGGTGGCGGTGGTGCTTAACGGTGCCCAGATGCCGGCGTTGGCGAACCCCAGGACAGCGCTGGGGAGAAGGAACAGCAGGATGGGTGTGTCCGGCTGCATGAGCAGGCCGTTCCAGACAAGGGCGACAGCCATCAGCGTCAGGCCGCCGGCGGCAAGGTATTTGGGGTTGACCCGGTCCACGATCTTGCCCACCACGGGCGCCATGCCGCCCGAAATCAGCGCCATGGGCACCATCAGGAGTGCCGACTGGGTGGGCGTCAGGCCGCGGACCAGCTGGTAGTAGAAGATCAGCGGCAGGCTGAAGGACGTGACGGTGAACCCCACCATGGTGATGCCAAGGTTGGCGAGGGAGAAGTTCCGGTCCCGGAACAGGCCCAGCGGCAGGAGCGGTTCGCCCTTGTTGAAGCGCTGCCATGCCACGAAGGCGGCCAGGACTACCAGGCCGGCAATAATGAGTCCCCAGACGCTGATGGGCCCGGTGATGGTCCCCCAGTTGTACGTCTCGCCTTCCTGGATACCGAAGACCAGGAGGAAGAGTCCGACGGCGCTCAGCAGGACGCCGGGGATATCGAACCGGTGCGGGTGGGTGCTCAGTGCCGGGACGTTGCGCATGGCCAGGATGAAGCCCACGACGCCGATGGGCACGTTGATGAAGAAGATCCACTCCCAGCCCAGGCCGTCCACCAGGACACCGCCCAGGATGGGCCCCACCAGGGTGGCCATGCCGGCCGTGGCACCCCAGACGGCCATGGCGGAGCCACGGCGGTCCGGCGGAAAGATGCGGGTGATGACCGCCATGGTCTGGGGCGTCATGACTGCGGCGCCGAGCCCCTGCACCACGCGGGCCGTGATCAGGGTTTCCACATTTTGGGCCAGGCCACACCACAGCGAGGCCAGGGTGAACACCACCAGGCCCAGCAGGTACAGCTTCCGCGGCCCGAACCTGTCACCGAGGCGGCCCGTGATGAGCAGCGGGACGGCGTAAGCCAGCAGGTAGGCGCTGGTCACCCAGATCACCGAGTTGATATCGGCGTGCAGTCCCTCCATGATCCGGGGATTCGCTACCGAGACGATGGTGCTGTCGATCAGGATCATGAAGAACCCGATCACCAGGGACCACAGCGCCGGCCACGGCTTTTCTACGTTTTCCACTCGGTCATCCTTCTGGAGTTTTGTTTTGGTGCCCGGGCGGAAACCCGGGAAGATCAGCCCAGCAGGTCCAGGATCTCTTTGCGGGCAAACATTTGCGCTGCGGCCCTGGCCGACGGCGCACCGGCGTCCGGATCCGCTCCGGCGCCCAGCAGGACGCGGGCCACATCCGTGTAGCCCTTGAATGCCGCTCCGGCGAGGGGGGTCTGGCCCCGATCGTTGGCGGTGTTGGCGTCGGCGCCGTGCTGCAGCAGCAGCTGTACGGTTCCGGCATGGCCATGATACGCGGCGAGCATCAGCAGGGAGTCGCCGGCGGAGTTCGTCATGGTGGCGGGGACACCGGCCTCCAGGTAGGGACCAAGCAGCGCGGCGTCCCCTTCACGGGCAGCCTGGAAGAGCGTATGCGCCAAAGCCAGCGCATCGTCGTCGTGCCCCTCCGTTGACTTCGCCGCGGCGTGGACGGGCGTGGTGTTCCCGGTCATCAGCGCGGCCCCCTCAGGAATCCGGTTTGGCGCCCCACAACCTGGCCGGCGTCGGGGGCGACGATGAGCTCCTGGGAGGCCGCATACGGCTCATCGCCGTCCAGGACCGTCAGTATGTCATCCGGGGCCACTGAACGTTTTATGACTGCCAGGGCCACCGGACCCATCTCGTAGTGCTGCGCCACCGAGGTCACGGTCCCCACTTTCCGCTCCCCGGCCATGACGGGGCTGCCGGCGGCGGGCAGGGTGTGCTGCGATCCGTCCAGCTGGAGGAACACCAGCCGGCGCGGCGGGTGCCCGAGGTTGTGGACGCGGGCGATGGTTTCCTGGCCCTTGTAGCAGCCCTTGGCCAGGTGCACGGCCGTGCGCAGCAAGTCCAGTTCGTGCGGGATGGTCTTGTCATCCGTTTCGGCGCCGATCCGGGGCCGCCAGGCGGCCACGCGAAGGGCCTCAGCAGCGAGCACACCGGCCAGGGGCCGGCCGGCAAGGGCGTCCTCAAGGCCGCCGGCAGGGATGAGGTACTCGAACCAGGGACGTTCAAGGCCGGGGTGGTTCTCCTCGGAAACGGTGGCATAGGAGTACCCGCCCGCGGACACGTGTGGCCACGGGTCCTGCCAGGCGAGGTGCCCGGCCCATTCCGGCACGGCCCTGGTGCTGCCGGCCACGGCCCAGTCCGCGGAGACGTCGGCAATCTCCACCCGCAGCATGAACTTCATGCGGTTGAGGTACTCGGCCAGCGGGGCGGCCTCTGCTGCTTCGACGATCAGCCAGGTGGTTTCCCCGTCATCGACCACACGGGCATCGAAGTCGATCCGGCCTTGGACGCTGAGGAGCAGCAGTTCGCTGGACTCGCCCGGCTTCAGGGCTGCCACCTGCTGGGAAGACAGGGTGTTGAGCCAGCTGAGCCTGTCGGGCCCGGTGACGGTGACCACGCCGCGGTGGGAAAGGTCGACGACGGCAGTTCCGGCGGCAAGGGCGCGCTGCTCGCGCAGCGGCTCGCCGTAGTGGGCGGCGACTCCGGCGTCAGGACCGGTGGCCTCGACGGCACCGGGGCGCGACAACAAAGGGCTGGGCGTAGTCATATGAAGTAGAAGTCCTTGGAGGTCAGCGGTATTCCGGATTTTCGAAATCGAACCTTGTTCCGGCAGCCCATTCGCCGGGCAGGTTTCCGAACGCGGGGTAGCCCCCGGAGTCCTTGAGGGTCCGGGCCAGGTGCAGGAGGTTCCAGGTCATGAACGTCGTGTTCCGATTGGTGAAGTCGGTTTCCGGGCCGCCGGAGCCTTCATCGAGGTAGCTCGGGCCGGGCCCCACGGGTCCGATCCATCCGGCGTCGGCCTGCGGCGGGATGCTGAAGCCGATGTGCTGAAGGCTGTAGAGGACGTTCATGGCGCAATGCTTGATCCCGTCCTCGTTTCCGGTGATCAGGCAACCGCCGACCTTGGGATAGAACGCCCATTGGCCCTTGCTGTTGAGTTCGCCGGAGTGGGCGTAGAGGCGTTCGATCAGTTTCTTGGTCTGGGACGAGTTGTCCCCCAACCAGATGGGCCCGGCCACCACCACGATGTCGGCTTCCTTGACCGCGGGGTAAAGCTGGGGCCACTCGTCGGTGGCCCAGCCGTACTGGGTCATGTCGGGGTAGACGCCGCTGGCGATGTCATGGTCCACCGTCCGGATCACCGTGGTGCCCACGCCGTGTTTTTCCATGATCATGCGGCTGATCCGGATCAGCCCGTCCGTATTGGACGTCTGCGGCGACTTCTTCAGCGTGCCATTGAAGAAGACAGCTTTCAGGTCGCTGTAATCAGCCGGTTCTGCCTGGACGGTGCTTTCTCCCACGGTGCCGCTCCCCTCTTATGGGTCCGGAAGACCCTGTCTGGTCATGAGACCCGGTGCAGGAACGCGGAGGCGTGGGCCTCCAGCCCTTTTCCTGCGTCACCCCCGGTGGCAACGTCCCAGCGCCACAACAGGTTGCCGTCCACCAGGCCAAATATGCGGGTGGCGGCGCTGTAGTCCTTGGAGTGGCTGCCGCGCATCACCATGTCGGTGGTCAGCTGGATCTGCGGCCCTTTGATTTGGCCGTAGTACAGCTCCGTGATGCCGCCGGGGTGGGCGATGGATACGGAGATGTCGAAGCCGCCGTCCTTGTTGCGCAGCGCTTCGACCTCGTCGGCGCTTTTCAGCACCGGGACGATGTCTGCCGGCACCAGCCCGGGGCCGCCGTCGGCGTCAAGCTGCTTGCGCTCCAGCGCCCAGAAGCCGGTTTCGACGGTGAGCGGACGCAGGCGCGTCCCTTCGTCGTCGGTCAACCAGCTTTCGGCACGGTACTGCAGGTACGGCAGCCCGTTGTGGGTGAAGGAGACGTGCTGCAGGAAGTGTTCAGAATCCTCGTCGCCGCTGCCCAGCCGCCCCCGGCCCTCCCACTCACCGATGAGCCAGGACAGGGGGACGAGTTCGGGGGTCAGATCTGTAGGAATCTCAATGGGCATTGGTATTACCTCCAGCTACGGCCGGTCCCGGGAAAGGGGTGGCTACTGCTGGCCCTTGAAGAGGCGGTAGACCACGAAGCCGGCGAACCAGGCCATGGACAGGCTCGCGATGCCGAGCAGGACAAGGAAGAAGATTTCAAAAGCAAGTACGGACATGGTGCCATCCTAACCGTTAGTAGATGAGTAGTTTGTCTATGAAGTACGCAAGGGATCCAACAGCCGAGACCGGGGCCAGCCCCATGCCCAGGGCGGCCAGGATGTTCAGTGGCGCACCGCGCAGGGTGGCCAGCCGCCGGAAGCTCGCCAGCACCGCGCCCACAACCACGCCGAAGATGGCCGCCGGCAGGACGGCAATGTCCGACAGGACCAGCCCGGCCAGCGGACCGGCAAGGCCTGCAAGCACCACTCCGAGCGGGGCAACAATGCTGTCCGGCCAGCGGATGAGCCCGGCCAGCAGGGCCACAGCCGCGCTGATCGCCGCCACCAGGAGCATCTCGCGGACACCGTTGAAGCGGGAGCCGGCAATCCAGCCTGCTCCCAGGCAGGACAGCAGGACACCGGCGCAGCACCCCAGGGTGGATTCCAGCCGTTGCGCCTGTCCTGTTCCGCGGATGAGCTGCACCACGAACACGGCCATCATTCCCAAGGCCACGAAGCCGGGCGTCCAGTCCAGGTATCCGGGGGCAGGCACCAGGGCGGCGGCTATGGCCGCGCCTGCACCCGGCAGGGCGATAACTGCGGCGAGGGTCTTCTTGGCGGGAATGCGGAGGAAGTGCGGCCAGCCGATGCCCACCGCCACGGCGATCACGATGCCCACCACCACGAGTGCCTCCGGCGACGCGTAGACCCCGGCGATGATGGCGATGAGGCCGGCGATCCCGACGACGCCGACGGTCCAGGAGCCCAGTGAACGCGTGGGAGCCTGCAGTTCCGCCGTCATGCGTGGCCCGGCCTGTGCTTCGTCGGTGCACTCACTGCGCTGTTTTCCCATCCTGGCGGTCGGCCGGAAGGCAGGTCTGCCCCCTCATGGCAGGGCGGGTGCGCCCTGGTCCAATCCTGCCTTATGTGAACTGGATATGTCGCAAATCGTGCCTGTCCACGTCCTGAATCTGTGGCCAGGGAGGGGCTGCCGGGTATACTCAAAGCTCAGCTACGCTCCCTGCTGAGGTGGCTGGCCGGCGGCGTGCTGACGGTCCAAAACCTTCCGCAGGAGCCAGTACCGGCCGGTGAGAATCCGGTTCAGTCGCCCAATGATGCGCGGACAGCCCTTGGAGGAACAATGTCGCACATCCTGTTACTGACCAACAGCACCGGTTCTTCGGTGGACATCCTGCCTGCCCTCGAGCTGCTGAACCACAGGGTCCATATCCTCCCCGCCGAACCAACGGCCCTCCTGGAAACAGACCCCTGCGATATTGTCCTGCTGGACGCCCGCAAGGACCTGGTGGGTGCCCGTTCCCTCACCCAGCTCCTGAAGGCCACAGGCCTCAGCGCCCCGCTGGTGCTGATCCTGACCGAAGGTGGCATGGCGGCGGTGTCCTCCGCGTGGGCCGTTGACGACATCGTCCTCGATTCGGCGGGCCCCGCCGAGGTGGAGGCCCGTATCCGGCTGTCCGTTGCCCGGGCAGTGCCCGAGCAGGAAGACGCGCCCAGCGAAATCCGTGCCGCCGGCGTCGTCATTGATGAGGCAAGCTACACGGCCCGGGTCAACGGGGCGCCCCTGAACCTGACCTTCAAGGAGTTCGAACTCCTGAAGTACCTGGCGCAGCACCCTGGCCGCGTGTTCACCCGGCAGCAACTGCTGACGGAGGTGTGGGGCTACGACTACTACGGCGGCACGCGCACCGTGGACGTCCACGTCCGTCGCCTGCGGGCAAAGCTCGGAGCGGACCACGAGAACCTGATCAGCACCGTCCGGAACGTCGGCTACCGCCTCACGCTGGTCCGACAGCAGGAAGATGAACTCACGGAGGCCTGAGCCTGGGCTGCCGCCGGCGTATAGCCTTGGCTCATGACTCCAGCGCATCCGCAGAAGTGGCCCGTCCATGTCGTCCGGGGCGGAGTTGACCAGCAACTGCTGAAAGACTGCCGTGACCTTCTGGCCGCGGCTGAGGAATCGGACGGCAATCCTTCCATTTCCGAGCAAACCCTGGTGACCATGCGCGCCGGTGACTCGGCGGAGCACAGCCTCCTGACGCTGGCCCTCTACGCTCCCGACGAGGACTCCGATCCGGCGACCGGCCAGGACCTGGCGGGCTTCGCCGTCGTGGTTGAGGAGCCGGACGGCAGCGGCATCCTGGAAATCGCCGTCCATCCCTCCTACCGGAACCAGGGCGTGGCGGACCGGCTGGTGGGCGCGCTCAAGGAGGTCCGGGGCTTCAACGGGCTGAATGCCTGGTCGCATGGCAACCATGAAGCCGCTGCCGACCTTGCCGCCCGCCACGGTTACGCGCCGGTACGCGAGTTGTGGAAGATGAGGATGACGACGGCGGGCGCGGACCTGCCCGATGCCGGCCTGCCGGATGGGGTGGCCATCCGCACGTTCGTTCCGGGCAAGGATGAAGAGGCATGGCTGGCAGCCAACCGGGCAGCATTCGCCCACCACCCCGAGCAGGGAAGCCTCACCCGGGCCGACCTCGAGGCGCGCATGGCGGAGGACTGGTTCGACCCGTCCGGCTTCCTCCTCGCCGAGGACCGGGACGGCAGGCTGCTGGGGTACCACTGGACCAAGGTCCACCCACGCCACGGCACCCACCCGGCCATCGGCGAGGTCTACGTGGTGGGCGTGACACCTGACGCGCAGGGCATGGGACTGGGCAAGGCACTGACCATTGCCGGCATCAAGCACCTCCGCGACTCAGGACTGGCCGGTGTGATGCTCTACGTGGATGCGGACAACGCTCCGGCCGTCGCGTTGTACCGGCGGCTCGGTTTCAGCCGCTGGGACATGGACGTCATGTACGGCCCCGCCGCCGGGTAGCCGGGAGGCCGGAGCAATCCCTGGCACGGCGTAAAACAAAGGCCGTGGGGGCGGTGAATGCTTGTAAGGTTGAAATGGAGCCGCGCGGGGCGGAAGCGCAGGCACCGGAGCGCCAGCTAAAGGAGAAGCCATGAACCCGGAACCGTCCGGAACAGCCACGTCCCAGGATGTTGCGGTGCCTGTCCGGGCCCGCTTCGGCTCCTCCGAGGTACCGGCATCCAGGGCCACGCAGGACCGCATCGACATCCCCGAATTCGCACCGAACCTGCAGCCTGAGGGCGACATCCGGCCGGACCGGTTCCTGGACCGCGAACTGAGCTGGCTCGCCTTCAATTCCCGGGTGCTGGAACTGGCGGAAGACCCCACCCTCCACCTGCTGGAGCGGGTCAGCTTCCTGTCCATTTTTGCCTCCAACCTGGACGAATTCTTCATGGTCCGCGTGGCAGGCCTGAAGCGCCGCATCGCCACCGGGCTGGCCGTCCCCTCCCCTGCCGGGCTCAGCCCTGTCGAGGTGCTGGAGCGGATCAGCGAAGAAGCCCACCGGCTCCAGCAGCGCCATGCACAGGTTTTCGCCGAGCAGATCCGGCCCGCGCTGGCGTACGAGCACATCCACGTCATGCAGTGGGGGGAACTGGACGACGCCGCCCAGCAGCAGCTCAGCGTCATGTTCGCGGAAAAGGTCTTCCCCATCCTCACGCCGCTGGCCGTGGATCCCGCGCACCCGTTCCCTTACATCTCCGGGCTGTCGCTGAACCTCGCCGTGGTGGTCAGGAACCCCGTAAGCGACAAGGAGCTCTTCGCCCGCGTCAAGGTCCCGGACCAGCTGCCGCGGCTGATTTCCATTGACGGCCCCCGCGCCGGTGCGGTGCCGGGCCGTGTGGCACGGTTCATCGCACTGGAGGAAGTCATCGCCGTCCACCTGGACAAGCTCTTCCCCGGCATGGAGGTCCTGGAGCACCACACCTTCCGCGTCACCCGCAATGAAGACGTGGAGGTGGAGGAAGACGACGCCGAGAACCTCCTGCAGGCCCTGGAGAAGGAACTCCTCCGCCGCCGGTTCGGGCCGCCTGTCCGGCTGGAAGTCACCAATGACATCAACCCCAACATCCGGGCGCTGCTGATCCGTGAGCTGGGCGTAGAGGAGTCCGAGGTGTACTCGGTGCCGGCGCCGCTGGACATGCGGGGCCTGTCCGTCATAGCCGGCATCGATCGGGCGGACCTCCACTACCCCAAGCACGTCCCGCACACCTCCCGGTACCTGAACGAGTCCGAAACGTCCAAGGCCGCCAACGTGTTTGCTGCCATGCGGCGCCGGGACATCCTGCTGCACCACCCCTACGATTCGTTCTCAACCTCCGTGCAGGCGTTCCTGGAGCAGGCTGCGGCAGACCCGAAGGTCCAGGCCATCAAGCAGACCCTGTACCGGACCTCCGGGGACTCCCCCATTGTGGATGCCCTGATCGACGCCGCCGAGGCCGGCAAGCAGGTGCTGGCACTGGTGGAAATCAAGGCCAGGTTCGATGAGCAGGCCAACATCTCGTGGGCCCGCAAACTGGAGCAGGCCGGCGTCCATGTGGTGTACGGGATCGTGGGGCTGAAGACACACTGCAAGCTGTCCCTGGTGGTCCGGCAGGAAGTGGACGGCCTGCGCCGCTACTGCCACATCGGCACCGGCAACTACCACCCGCGCACCGCCCGGTACTACGAGGACCTGGGCCTGCTGACCGCCGACGAACAGGTGGGGCAGGATCTTTCCAAGCTGTTCAACCAGCTTTCCGGCTACGCGCCCAAGTCGACGTTCAAGCGCCTCCTGGTGGCACCCCGTTCCGTGCGTTCCGGCCTCATCGACCGCATCGAAACCGAGATCCGCAATGCCCGCGCCGGAATTCCCGGACACGTGCAGATCAAGGTGAACTCGATGGTGGACGAAGCCATTATCGACTCGCTGTACCGCGCGTCCCAGGCGGGCGTGAAGGTGGACGTGGTGGTCCGGGGCATCTGTTCGCTGCGGCCCGGCGTTCCCGGCCTCAGCGAGCACATCACGGTCCGCTCGATCCTGGGCCGGTTCCTGGAGCACTCACGGGTGTTCGCATTCGCCAACGGCGGGGACCCCGTGGTGTACATCGGCTCCGCGGACATGATGCACCGCAACCTCGACCGCCGGGTGGAGGCCCTGGTCCAGTTGGCCAGTGCGGACGACATCGCCTACGTCCTTGACCTCCTGCAGCGCTACATGGATCCGGAGACCTCCAGCTGGCATCTTGACAACCAGGGCCATTGGACCCGGCACCACCTCTCCGAGGACGGGAAGCCGCTCGAAGACGTCCAGTCCTGGCTGCTGGCGTCCCGGCCGCGGCAACGCAGCCTGAGCCGGCGATAAGGGCCGCCGCGTTGTCGAGCGATGCACTCGTAGCCGACCAGACAGACCACCCGGGCGAACCCATTGCCGTCACTGCGGCAGGAGCCATTCCCTGGCGTGCCGGCCGGGACGGCCTGGAAGTCCTGCTGATCCACCGTCCACGCTATGACGACTGGTCATGGCCCAAGGGGAAGATCGACGCCGGCGAGACCGTCCCGGAATGCGCCGTCCGTGAGGTGTGGGAGGAGATCGGCCTCAAGGCGCCCCTGGGCATCCCGCTGCCGCCCATCCATTACCACGTAGCCTCTGGACTGAAGGTTGTCCACTACTGGGCCGTAAAGGTCAACGGCGACAGCCTGGTTCCGGACGGCAAGGAGGTGGACAGCGTCATGTGGTGCGCCCCGGAAAAGGCGGGCCGCCTGCTGTCCAACCCGTCCGACGTCGTACCGCTCGAGTACTTGCAGGACGCGCACGGGCGCGGGGAGCTGGACACCTGGCCCCTGCTGGTGCTCCGCCATGCCAAAGCCAAACCACGCGCGTCCTGGAGCAAAGCCGAAGGTGAGCGTCCGCTGGCGGCAACCGGATCACGTCAGGCCCAGGCCGTGGGCCGGCTCCTGCAGGCATGGAAGCCGATGCGGGTTGTCAGCAGCCCCTGGCTGCGCTGCGTTGCCACCGTTGCCCCGTACGCGCGGGCCAGCGGGGCCAAGGTGAAGCTGGCGGAGGGCCTGACCGAGCACAAGCACCAGCGCAGCCCGAAGAAGACCGCTGCCGTCATCGAGTCCCTGGTGGACAAGCAACGGCCTGTGGTGGTCTGCACCCACAGGCCCGCCCTGCCGACCGTGCTGAAGCAACTGGCTGCCCACATGCCCTCCCACCTCGCCAAGCTGCTGCCGGCCCACGAGCCATACCTCTCGCCCGGCGAGCTGGTGGTGTGCCATGTGGCCAACGGCGGGAAGAAGCGGGTTGTAGCGGTGGAGCAGTTCAAGCCCTTTGACGACTAGCCTGGCTTCCCTGAGCCTCCAGGCTTTCAAAGTAGACTTGGGGCGTGAGCATCCCAACGCCTTATGAAGACCTCCTGCGCGATGTCCTGGCCACCGGCACCCATAAATCGGACCGCACGGGCACCGGAACCACCAGCGTTTTCGGGCGCCAAATCCGCTTCGACCTCTCCAAGAGCTTTCCGCTGATCACCACCAAGCGGGTCCACTTCAAGTCAGTGGCGGTGGAACTCCTGTGGTTCCTGCGCGGCGAGACCAACATCAAGTGGATGACGGACCAGGGCGTCACCATCTGGAATGAATGGGCCGACGAAGACGGCGACCTGGGCCCGGTCTACGGAGTCCAGTGGCGTTCCTGGCCCACCCCGGACGGCGGCCACATCGACCAGATCGCCGAACTCATCGAGAACCTGAAGTCGAATCCGGACTCCCGCCGGCACCTCGTGTCCGCCTGGAACGTCTCCGAGCTCAACGACATGGCGCTCCCGCCCTGCCACGCGTTCTTCCAGTTCTACGTGGCCAACGGCAGGCTCTCCTGCCAGCTCTACCAGCGCTCCGCTGACATGTTCCTGGGTGTGCCGTTCAACATCGCCTCCTACGCATTGCTCACCTGCATGGTCGCCCAGCAGGTAGGGCTCGAACCCGGCGAGTTTGTCTGGACCGGCGGGGACGTCCACATCTACGAGAACCACATGGACCAGGTCCTCAAGCAGCTGGAACGCGAGCCCTACGAGTATCCGCGGCTGTTGATCACCCGCAAGCCCGCGTCGATCTTCGACTACACGCTGGAGGACTTCGACGTGGTGGGCTACCAGCACCACCCCACCATCAAGGCGCCGATCGCTGTATGAGCACCGAAAACTTCACTGATCCCCAGTCCTTCACGGAGGAACTGGCCGCATCAATCACCGGCGTCGGGCTGGTGTGGGCCCAGACTTCCGACGGCGTCATCGGCAAGGACGGGGACATGCCCTGGAACCTGCCGGAGGACCTCAAGCACTTCACCCGGCTCACCACCGGCCACCCGGTCATCATGGGCCGCAAGACCTGGCTGTCCTTCCCGGACAAGTACCGGCCGCTGCCCGGACGCACCAACATCGTCATCACCCGGCAGAAAAGCTGGGCCGGCACGCCCGAGGCGGAGGGCGCCGTCGTGGTTCCTTCCCTGGATGACGCACTCCTTGAGTCGCAGTTCGTCGACGGCGGCGAAACAGTCTGGATCCTGGGCGGCGGTGACGTCTTCCGCCAGTCCACGGACCTCGCCAACGTCGCGGTGGTCACCACCATCGATGTGAAGGCCGACGGCGACACGTTCGCCCCGGAGCTCGGCACCAGTTGGGAGGCCACCGCCTCCGTCCCGCCGGACGGGTGGCTGACGGCCGCCAACGGCACACGCTACCGATTCACCAAGTGGTCACGGACCGAGGGCTAGGAACATGCTGAAGAAACCGGAAACCCTGTTCGTTTTGGGCTATATGCTGCTGCCCCTGCTGGCACTGCTGTCCGCTATCGTGGGGCTGACCATGATCCTGGGCGGCAACAAGATCGCCGGGGCCATCGTGCTGGTGGTGGTCACCCAGGTGTTCACTTTCGGGGCGTTCTTCGCCCTGCGTGCACGGAAGGCGGCGGTGCTGGAACAGTCCGACCAAGGCTAGCTCCAGCCAACTGGCGGGCTGGCATGGGGAGACCGCCCCATCGCGGCCGGGCTGCTCCTGCCCTAGGCTGGTGCACGCAGCACTCTGGGGGCTGTTGAACGAATATTGGGGGGAATCCTGGTGGCAGGAACTTTGTGGGGTGCCGACGTAGAGCAACTGCGGACCCTCGCGCAGCAGTTCAGCAAGACGGCGGACCTGCTGCAGCAGCAGTCGACCCAGCTGAGCAGTCAGATCAACAACAATCCAGCCTGGAAGGGCGCCGACGCACAGCGGTTCCGGTCTGACTGGAACAGCAACCACCGCACGCTCCTTCAACAAACCGTCGCCCGCTTGAAGCAGGAGTCCAAAGTCCTGCTCAGGAACGCGGACGAGCAGGAGAAGGCCAGCACCGGCTCCGGCGCCGGCGGAGGACCTGGCAACGGCTCTCCCGCCTGCAACAACGGTCCCCGCCCGCCAATCCCAGGTCAGGGCAGCAACGATCCGTGGGGCCCGGGCTGGCTCACGGATCCCAACTCCCCTTTCCGCAGCGGCTGGGACATTTACAACCTCACCAAAGCGTTGCCGAACCTCCGGGCAGGACTGTTCGATCTTCCCCATTTCATTAGCAAGGCAGACAATCTCGGTGAGTTCCTGTTCTCCAGGGACTTCCAGAACGTGGCAAAAGCATTCCAGAACACGAACATGTTGAGCCAGTATTTCAACACTTCCTCGGAACTGTTCGACGGCAGGTGGGATACGGCCTTGCGTCTCGCCGAAGGTGGCAAGGCCGCGGAGTTCTTCAAATTTGGTGGCAGGGCCCTGGGCGGAATCGGAGTGGGTCTTGACGTTTTGGACACCGTCAACAACGCAAAGGAGGGCGACACAGGGGCCGCCGTCTACTCTGGAATCAAGGCCGGCCTGGGAGTGGTAAGTTTTGCTCCCCCGCCTATCGGAACGGCGGCCATGGTCGCATCCGGAGCGTTGGCCATCTATGACAATGTGCCCATAGTCAAGGAAACAGTGAATGCCATCGGCGGGTCCATCGCTGACGGTGCCAAGGAAGTCTGGGAAGGCGCTGGGGACGCCGCCGAAAAAGTCGGCGACTTCTTTGGATTCTGAGCCCACAACGAGAGGTATGGACGATGACTGAGACAGCGACGGAAGCCGCCACCATCCCTGATGCGATCGGATATGGCTTTGCGGAAATGGTTACCCTTGCAAGCCTCCAGGGCGGGGACGCTGCGGTCCTCAGCGCTGAAGCACTGAGGGTGGACGGGTATTTGGACAATACGGACATGGTGAGCGCAGGCGCGTCGTCACTGGTGGCCCGAGGCTTGGCCAAAGCCGAAAATGACGGGCTCCTCTCAGTGTCAGGACCCACTGCCGCCGTGGCTGCCCTGCTCTCCTCCGCCCTCCGTCGCATTGAGATCTCGCTGCTGACGGCCGAAGGGGGCGACAGCGTGGTCTTCATGGAAAATGACGACATCCATCTGCTGTTCCAGCCCCGCGCCTACTTCACGTGGTGGGCAATGGCCCAGCGGCCGGACGTTACCGCCGCCGAAGCCAACCTCATGGTTATCAAGCAGCACCTGGACAGCAACCCAGGGGGCGGCGCCACTCTGCGCCGCCGCGAGGATCCCACCGGACAGACCCTGTACGTGAAGGATGGCGGCGACGGATCATGGACCACTGGTATCTCCACACCCAAACAGGCAGACATCGCTGAAACCAAAGGCGTGGACGACGCCGGCCTCCTTCACCAAATCCGCGCCATCCGTCAGGACTGACTGTGACCTTCGACCGCGACCGCGAGCGGCGCAACGACGCCGTTCACGCCGAACATAAGGCCGCGCTTGCACGGGGTGAAAAGCGGGTGCTGCGCACCACCAGCACCGGCGAACTGCACAGTTACCCCGCCGACGAAATTGGGTTTTCCCCAGGCCGTGGCCACGTACAGGTCCAAACCTGGTGGGGTATGGGGATCCTGACCGGCGTCATGGTGCTCTTGACCCTCCTTTCCCTGGTCATACTGCTCAGGCCCCTGCCGGACGGCGGCCAGCCGTTCTGGGGCGCCCTGGTCCTCACTGCATTCGGCATTTTTGGAGCCTGGTATACCTTCGGCATGGCGAGGAACGAGTACCGGGCCAAGAAACTGCGGAAGGAACGGCATGCACCGGAACCTGGAGCAGGACCCCTCAGTGAATGAACCGCATGGCGGCCACGAGGCGCCCGCCACCTCGGCGGGAAGGGCCCGGCGGGGCGTGACGTAACCGACTGCGTCCTTCCGGATGCGAAGTCTAAACTGGACCAATGACTACAGCAGCTACCCCTTCCGTCGGCCTGGTCGGATGGCGCGGCATGGTCGGTTCCGTCCTGATGCAGCGCATGCAGGACGAGGGCGACTTCGCCAACATCAACCCGGTGTTCTTCTCCACCTCCAACGCGGGAGGTGCCGCGCCGTCCTTCGCTGACGGCGCCGGCAAGCTCGAGAACGCGTTCGACCTCGACACCCTGGCGAAGCTGCCCATTATTGTCACCGCCCAGGGCGGGGACTACACCAAGCAGGTCCACGGCGAACTGCGCAGCCGCGGTTGGGACGGCCTCTGGATCGACGCCGCCTCCACCCTGCGCATGAACGACGACTCGATCATCGTGCTGGACCCGATCAACCGGGATGTCATCGACAAGGGCCTGGTCAACGGCACCAAAGACTTCATCGGTGGCAACTGCACCGTTTCCTGCATGCTCATGGGCCTGGGCGGGCTGTTCAAGAACGGCCTGGTCGAGTGGGGAACCTCCATGACCTACCAGGCTGCCTCCGGCGGCGGCGCCCGGCACATGCGCGAGCTGCTCAGCCAGTTCGGCACGCTTAACGCCGAGGTCAGCACGGAACTGGACGACCCGGCGTCGGCCATCCTGGACATCGACCGCAAGGTCCTGGCCCACCAGCGCACCGACATCGACGCCACCCAGTTCGGCGTTCCCCTGGCGGGCTCCCTGATCCCCTGGATCGACGCCGACCTGGGCAACGGGCAGTCCAAGGAAGAGTGGAAGGCCGGGGTGGAAACCAACAAGATCCTGGGCACCTCCGAGGAAAACCATGTGATCATGGACGGCCTCTGCGTCAGGATCGGCGCCATGCGCTCCCACTCCCAGGCCCTGACCCTGAAGCTCCGCGAGGACCTGTCCGTCGCCGAGATCGAGAAGCTGCTGGACGAGGACAACCAGTGGGCGAAGGTGGTTCCCAACACCAAGGAAGCCTCCATGGCGGACCTGACTCCGGTTGCCGCTTCCGGCACGCTGGACATCCCGGTGGGCCGCATCCGCAAGATGGAAATGGGCCCGCAGTACATCAGTGCCTTCACCGTGGGCGACCAGCTCCTCTGGGGCGCCGCCGAGCCGCTGCGCCGCATGCTCAACATCGCCACCGGCACACTGTAACTTGCCCCACGAGCGGCCCCTGCCCGCATAAACGCTGCTCCCCAGCGCCGTTTATGCGGGCAGGGGCCGTTTGTGTGTCCCGGGCTGGCCGAGGAACGCCACCAGCCGGGCACGGAGCTCCCCGGGCCGGTCCAAGTGATTCGAGTGCAGCCGGAAGACCCCGCCGCCATGTGGATTGTCGGTAGCCTGAGCGGCCCGTGCCCGCACAACCGTCGCTGCCCGGCACCGGTTATGCGGGGCAGGGCCGGTCAGGTGGCAAGGAACGCCGTGTAACGCCGGGCGGCCTTGGCCAGGGCTGCCTGCGCGGCGGGACCCAGCGGCCGGGCTTCATCGAAGAGTTCGGGCACGACGACGGCACCCGGCCCCGATCCCTGCAGCGCCCAGGTGCCAACCACCCTTCCCGCGGCAACCACCGTCTTCTTGAAGACACCGTTGCCGCCGGGCACGATCAGGTCGAAATGCTCCGGCGCCAGGACGACGCTGCGGTCGGTGTAGCCCAGGACAAACTCATCGAAACCGGGCAGCAGGTGGACCGACCGGGCCCCGGGCACACTGGAGCCCACCAAGGCCGCCACCTCCGGGGACAGCCAGTAGCTGGTCCCCTCAAACTCCAGCTCCACCAGCTCGCGGCGGACGTGCTCGAACGCCGTGCGCACCTCGGTCAACGGCAGCTGGGTCCACCAGGCGAAGTCACGGAGGGTGGCCGGCCCGTGGCTGCGGAAGTAGCGGAGCAGGAACTCAGCCAGGGCGGCTTCATGTTCCAGGCTCCGCGGTGCCGGGATCCATTCGTCGAACGCAGCGATCAACTGTTGGTTTCCTGCCAGGGGCCCCAGTACCAGCCAGCCGTGCCGGCAGAGCGAACCCAGGAGATGGATCCCGCGTTGGCCCTGTGTCGGCTGGCCTCCGTCGTCGAACACCTTGAACAGTGCCGCGCGGCTGATGGGGCCGTCCGCCAGGATGCGGTCCAGCGCCAGGTCGCGGGCCTTCTCCACGTCCGCCCATGCAATCTCCAGCTGCCGGTAGCGGCCGGCGATGCTCCTGGTGAGCCGTTCGGCCGTGAGGTCCAGCATCCAGCGCAGATCCTCCGGAGCCACGAGGTGCAACGTCCCGCGCATGGGCCAGGACCGGACAATTGCTCCGGAATTGATGGCGGCACGTACCTGGGAGAGCCCCGCCCCTGGCACCCGGACCCCGACCGCCCACAATGCCGCGGGCAGGTCCTGTGCCTGCATGGCGGTCATCCAGCGGACCAGTTCCGGCACAGAGGTAGCCTCCATCCCGGCGAGCCGCTGGGACGCCAAGCGGAGCCTGCCAACCATCCTGCCGTCACGCAGGGCACCAGATGCATCCATGCGCCCATCCTAGGCCGGGCGCGGCCCAGGGGGGACTAGAGTTCGAGGCCGATCAGCAGCGGCTCCGGGTGCAGCGAAATGCCGAAGTGGCGTTCGACGCCGGCCCGCACCTCCCGCGCGACAGCCACCATGTCGGCGGCGCTGGCGGAGCCACGGTTGGTGATGGCCAGGGTGTGCTTGGTGGACAGCGACGCGCGGCCTCCGGCCACGCCGCCGTCTTCCAGGCCGAAGCCCTTCCCGAAGCCTGCCTGGTCGATCAGCCATGCTGCGGAGAGCTTCACCATTCCGTCCTGCCCGGCAGGGTATCGCGGAGCGTTTTCCGGCAGTTTGTCCGCTACGTCAGCCGCCACAATGGGGTTGGTGAAGAACGACCCGGTGGAGTAAGTGTCCCGGTCCGCGGCGTCCCACACCATCCCCTTGGAGGCACGCAGGCGCAGGACTTCGCGGCGGACATCGTTGGCGTAGGCGCGCTGGCCCACTTCCACACCCAGGGCCCGGGCCAGCTCGGCATACCGGATGGGCGCGCTCATCCGGCCCAGCGGCAACTGGAATTCGACGGTGAGGACCACGTACCGGGGCGAGCCGTTGACGGTGGCCTGCTTCAGGATGGAGTCCCGGTAGCCGAACTTCAACTCCGAGTTGGTGAAGGTCTGCACGGCGTTCCGCTCGCGGTCCCAGGTACGCACGGCGGCGATGGTCTGGGAAACGTCGGCACCATAGGCACCCACGTTCTGGACCGGCGTGGCACCGGTCGAGCCGGGGATGCCGGACAACGCCTCGATACCGGACCAGGCGTGCAGCACCGCGTGCTCCACCAGCTTGTCCCAGTTGTGCCCTGCCTGCACCACCACTGCCACTCCCCCGCAGGAGTCCTCTGCGTTGACCGTGAACCCCTCGGAGGCGATCCTGATGACGGTCCCGGGGAACCCGTCGTCGGACACCAGGAGGTTGGACCCGCCGCTGACGATGAGGACCTGTTCGCCGGCGGCATCCGCCGAGCTGACCGCGTTGATGATTTCAGCCTCGGTGCGGGCCTCGACGTACTTGCCGGCAGGGCCTCCGACGGCGGAGGTGGTCAGGGCGGAAAGGAGGGTGGAAGTCACCCGTCAACAATACAAGGGAAAGCTAGTCAGCCTTCCGGGCCACCGGGGACAGCACGAAGCTCACCCCAAGCATCACCATCACGGCCAGCAGCGAATGCAGGATGCCCACATGCTCAGCCAGCAGCCCCAGCAGCGGAGGGCCGCACAAGAACGCGGCATAGCCGATGGTGGACACCACGGACACCCGGGCGGCAGCCTTTGCGGGGTCGTCGGCAGCGGCTGACATGCCCACCGGGAAGCCCAGCGAGGCGCCCAGGCCCCACAGCGCGAGTCCTCCATACGCAAGCCAGGGCACCGGTGCGAAGACGAAGACGCCCAGTCCCAGCACAGCCATGGCAGCGCACCACCGCATCACGGGGACCCTGCCAAATTTGTCCAGCAGCACCGTCCCGGCAAAGCGCCCGATGGTCATGAACGTGACAAAGAGGCCGTAACCGGCGGCCCCGGCAGCGTCGCTTTGCCCGTGGCCGTCGGCGAGTGCCAGCGCCACCCAGTCCCCTGCCGCGCCTTCGGCCAGGGCCAGGCCGAGGACCAGGACGCCCAGGAGCAAGGTCCGCCGGTCCCGCCACGCCTGGGCGATCTTCCGCTTGTTGTCCAGCGGCGCATCCGCCGTGCCCTCGGCGGTGATCACGGGGATGGGACCAGTGGTGGGGTCCCCGAAGGTGTCCGGGGAATAACTGCGCTCCCCTGCCACCGGGGTGATGTCTGCCCGGAACCAGGACGCCGCGGTCGCAACTGAAACTGCCACCACAGCCCCGGCCGCCGCAAGGTGCCAAAAGACGGGCAGGGACACCGCGGCGGCGAGGGCACCCAGGCCGGCGCCTGCCACCGTCCCCAGACTGAAGGCCCCGTGGAGCCGCGGCATAATGTGCCTGCCCACCGCGCGCTCCACCGCGGCACCTTCAACGTTGGATGCCGTGTTCCAGCTTCCGGTGCCCAGACCGATGATGGCCAGGCCAACGGCGGTCGCCACGGGACTTGCCAGCACGGTTGTGCCAAAACCCGCCGTCAGCAGGCCTGCACCCACCATGATGCTGCCGGTCCGGATGGTCCTCTTGGAGCCCAGCCGCAGCACGATCAGCCCGGAGGCGGAGACGGAGGCAAAGGACCCCAGGGTCATGCACAGCAGAATGACGCCGACGTTGCCCGGGGTGAGGTCCAGTGCGTCCCTGATGGCCGGCAGCCGGGACACCCAGGAGGCAAAGGCAAGGCCGCTGGCGCCATACGCCACCACGACGGCGTTACGCCAGGACGAGACCTGGGCGCCAGTCGCGGTGGTTCCTGCGGACGTGGTCAAAAGTTGCAGCTCAAGACAACTTGACGAGGGCCTGGGCCTTCATCAGGACCTTCTGCCCCGCGGAGACCACCGTGAGGTCAACGCGCGCGGTGCCGGCATCGGCGTCGAGCTTGCCGATGGCGCCGCTGACCTCGATGGTGGCCCCGGGCTGGTCGGTGCCGGTGGTGTCGGTGACCAGGACCGGCTTGGTGAAGCGGGTCTGGAAATCAACGACGGCGGCGGGGTCACCCGCCCAGTCGGTCACCAGCTGGACGGCCGAGCCCATGGTGAACATGCCGTGGGCGATGACCCCGGGCAGTTCCACGCCGGTGGCGAAGGCCTCGTTCCAGTGGATGGGGTTGAAGTCGCCGGAGGCGCCTGCGTACTTGACCAGGTCGGTGCGCGTGACCTCGATGGTGCGGCTGCCGATTTCCTGGCCGGAGCTGAGTTCGTTGAAGCTGGGGCTCATGGTTACTGTCCCTCTCCGCGGACCAGGATGGATGACATGGTAGTAGTGACGGGTTCGCGCGAGTCGCTGGAACCGAGGGCGAAGATCTCGGAGCGGGTGGTGATCATGGCACCGCCGCCCATGGCCCGGACACCGTCCACGTGCAGTTCGGCAACCAGCCGGTCACCGGCAACGATGGGCCGGTGGTGGGTGAAGCGCTGGTCGGCGTGGACCACGCGGGAGAAGTCGATGCCGGCCTCCGGGTCCTCGATGAGCTGGGCGTCGGCGCGCTGGGCGATGATGATGGCGAAGGTAGGTGGCGCCACCAGATCGGGGTGGCCCAGGGCCTTGGCTGCGTCCACGTCAAAATGGGCAGGATGGGTCGCCTTCACGGCGCGGGCGAACTCGCGGATCTTCTCGCGGCCGACGTCGTACACCTCTGCGGCAGGGTAACTGCGGCCCTGCAGGTCCGGATTGATAGTCATGGATTCCAGCCTATCGTTGCCACGCCCTTCAAAAAGGCCGTACCGCGCTGGTATGATGAATTAATTATTTCATCAATTCGCTGTCCGGGGCCCCACCCGGCGGCCATCGCGCACAGGAGCGCCACCCCGGATGCTGTCTTCCGCCCAAGCACCTCTCTATGAGATCAAAGCGAACCTCTTCAAAGGCCTGGCCCACCCTGCGAGGATTCGGATCCTTGAGCTGCTGGCCGCAGCACCGCAGGAGTCTGCGCCCGTGAGCTATCTCCTCGCAGAGACCGGGCTGGAGGCCTCCCACCTCTCCCAGCACCTGGCCACCCTGCGGAAGCACAAAGTCGTGACCTCCGTACGCAGCGCCAACGCGGTCACGTACCAACTCGCCCACCCGGGCGTATCGCAGCTGCTGGCCATCGCCCGGACGTTCCTCCTGGACAGCCTCGCCGATTCCAACGAACAGCTCCGATTGGCACGGCAGCTGCCGGCGGACCACCTGGCCGGCGGCCAAGCCTCGTGAGCGCGACCCCGGCCACTGCCGCAAGGAGCATCACCCGGTTCCTCCCGTCCCGGAAGGACTATGCCGGAGTTGCCGACACGTGGCGCACCGACCTGCTGGCAGGGATCACCGTAGGCATTGTGGCGTTGCCGCTGGCCCTCGCGTTCGGTGTCAGCTCCGGGGTGGGCGCCGAGGCGGGGCTCATTACGGCGATCGTGGCCGGACTGGTGGCCGCCGTCATGGGCGGGTCCCCGGTACAGGTATCCGGGCCCACGGGTGCCATGGTGGTGGTACTCGCCCCCGTGGTGGCGGTCCACGGCATCGGCAGCGTCGCACTCTTGTCCCTGATGGCAGGGCTGCTGGTCTGCGCCCTGGGATTCAGTGGCCTGGGCCGGGCCGTGGCCTTCATTCCGTGGCCGGTGGTCGAGGGCTTTACGCTGGGCATTGCCGCCATCATCTTCCTCCAGCAGATTCCGCTGGCCACCGGCACGTCCGGAACTCCGGGGCACAATACCCTTTTGGCCGCGGTAGAGGCGGCAGCGGGCGCAGCCTCCCCGACGGTCCTGTTCACGCTCGCGCTGGTGGCCGGAGTCGCCGTCGTGATGGTCCTGGTGCAGAAGCTGTTCCGCACCATCCCGGCCAGCCTGCTCGCCGTCCTCCTGGCAACCGCCGCCGCCGAATTCCTGCAGCTGGACGTCCCGCGGATCGGTCCGCTGCCGCATTCCCTGCCGGCGCCGGCCCTCCCGGCCCTGGACCCGGCCGCCCTGGGCAGCCTGGCGATGCCCGCCGTCGCCGTCGCCGTCCTGGCCGCCATTGAATCCCTGCTCTCGGCACGGGTGGCCGCCGGGATGGCAGGGCCGGACGGCAGGCCTACCGGCGCCTACAGCCCCGACCGCGAGCTGATGGGACAAGGCCTGGCGTCCATCGCGGCCGGCCTGTTCGGCGGAATGCCAGCCACCGGCGCGATTGCACGGACGGCGGTGAACGTGCGGTCCGGAGCCAGGACCCGGCTGGCCGCTACCGTGCACGCGGTGGTGCTGCTGGGCATCACGTACCTGGCGTCAGGAATGGTCAGCCGCATCCCGCTGGCGGCACTGGGCGGGGTCCTGATGGTCACAGCCGTGCGAATGGTCTCGCGGCGCACCGTCACCGCCATCCTCCGGTCCACCCGGGCAGATGCCGCCGTTTTCGTACTCACGGCCGTCATCACCGTGGCCTTCGACCTCATCGTTGCCATCCAGATTGGACTGGCCGCGGCGGCCCTCTTCGCCCTGCGGACCTTTGCCTCCCTGAGCGGTGTCCAGCGTGAGGAGATTCCGGGCCCACCGGCGGAAGGGGACGGCCACATCGCGCTCTTCCGGCTTGATGGGGCGATGTTCTTTGGCGCCGCCGAACGCATCCTCCAGGAGATCAGCCAGGTCAAGGATGTGCAGGTGGCCATCATCAGGCTGTCCCAGTTGCGGATGCTGGACGCCACCGGCGCCCACGCCCTGGTGGAGGTCATTTCCGCACTGGAGCTGCGCGGCATCACCGTCCTGCTCAAGGGTGTCCGGCCGGACCACCTTGACCTGGTGACAAACGTGGGCGTGATCCGTTCCCTGCGGCACCACAAGCACCTGTTCGAGGAGCTGCCGGATGCCGTGGAACACGCCCGCAGCCACGTCCTGCGGAACGCGGCGGCAGCTAGCGCCTGAGGTTCTTGCGGATCGCCTGGCCGCGGACCACGATGCCCACGACGTGGAGGACCAGGCCCAGCCCGATGAGGGGCAGGGATGCCATGGCCAGGGCCTGGTTGCCGTTGATGTTGCCCACGAGGTTAAGGATGATCCCGACGGCGATCAGTCCCATCGCGCTGAAAACCAGGACTTTGTAGCGGGTGGGCGCGGTGGCCCAAAATTCGTTCAGCACCGTCCAAGTCTACCGAGTCCCCGGGACGCCCCCCCGGCGGACAGGGGCTCCGCCGTCGGCCGCCGGGCTTGCCACAGGCGGACCATCCCAAAAGACCCCGTGGACCAGATAGCGGGTATCGGTCACGGGGTCTCCTGAAGTAGTGGTGGCGCTACAGCGCGGGCTGCACCCCAAAGGCTACCGCGAGCTTCATGATCTTCTCGGCGCGGCCCAGGCGGGGCAGGTCGGAACCGTCACGGATGACGCGGCCGTTGGCTTCGAAGTCGTTCATGAAGTCGGTGGCCCAGGCGACGTCCGACGGCGTGGGGCTGATGACCTCGTTGATCACGGGGGTTTGGTCGATGGCCAGGCACAGCTTGCCGGTCATGCCCATCATCACCGTGATGCCGGTCTGCTCGCGCAGGATGGGGTGGTTGGTGCCCACGGTGGGACCGTCGATGGGGCCGGGCAGGTTGCCCACGCGGCTGGCGACGACGAGCTTCGCCCGCGGGTACGCCATGGCCTCGGGGGTGGCGGCCATGCCCGTGTCGCGGCGGAAGTCACCCGAGCCGAACGCCAGGCGGAACGCGCCCTGGGCCTTGGCGATGTGGTTGGCTTCCTCGATGCCGAGCGCCGATTCCACCAGCGGGATGACGGGGGTCTTGCCGTCCATGCGGTGGTAGCTCTCGGTGACCTGGTCCGCGGATTCGGTCTTGGCGAGCATGACGCCGAGCAGCCCCGGGGTACCGCGCAGGCCGGCGAGGTCGTCGGCCCAGAACGGGCTGGTGGCGTCGTTGATCCGGACCCAGGCCTTGCCGCCTCCGGTCAGCCAGTCGATGACGTTGTTCCGGGCCTGGTCCTTCTGCGACGGGTCTACGGCATCTTCAATATCCAGGATGATCGAATCAGCCCGCGACACGGCCGACTGGTCGAAGAGCTCGGGCTTCATGGCATTGACCAGCAGCCAGGAGCGTGCGATCTCGGCGGGGATATTCCGTTCCGGCCTAACGGTTTCGGCGGCGATGGTAGACGTCATGCTTTCTACAGTATCCGGCCTGCAAGCGGCACGGCGAAGAAAACGGCCCGCTTGTGAGGATCAATACGAACTAAACGCGTTGTGACCGGATACGGAAGCGGCGGGCGCCCTGATGACCATGCATCACGGCGCCCGCCGCCACCGGCTGCGGAACGGTCAGGGGATGTTGCTGCCCCGTGCGGTGACCCAGAGCCGGTACCAGTCTGCGCGGGTGAGGGCATGGGCCACGCGGGCGGCGTCCGCGGAGGCCCGGATCCGGTCCGGATTAACCGTGCCGATGACCGGCGCGATGCCGGCCGGATGCTTCATCAGCCAGCCCAGGAGGATGGCCTCGCCGGATGTGCCGTAGGTCCCCGCCAATTCTGCGACGAGTTCCGCGGTGGCGGCCTCGGCCGACGTGGGGCTTTCCGGTTCAGCGCCGGTGTAGATGCCGCGCGCCAGCGATCCGTACGCCTGCAGGGTGACGTTGTTGCGGGTGCAGTATTCCAGCGTGCCGTGCGGAAAGCTGTAGTCCAGGTGTTCCGGATGGTTGACCAGGACCTGGCTTTCCAGCCACGCCCGCTTCAGCAGGCTCATCTCCAGCTGGTTGGCCACCACGGGAGTTTCCAGCCGGTCCTGCAGCACCTCGATCTGCGCAGCGGACATGTTGGACACACCCAGCTGCCGGACCTTGCCCTCGGACATGAGCTGGCCGACGGCGGCCGCCACCTCCGCCGGGTCTGCCAGCGGGTCCGGGCGGTGCAGCAGGAGGACGTCCACGTAGTCGCTCCGGAGCCGTTGAAGGCTGCCGTTGACCCGCTCCAGGATCGCCTCCCGGCTCAGGTCGTAGTGGGTTTGCAGGCCCCGCTCGTTCAGCCGGATGCCGCACTTGGTCTGCAGCCGGATCCGCTCGCGGAGGCCCGGAGTGGCGGCCAGGACCTCACCGAACACGGCCTCTGACTTGCCGTTCCGGTAGATGTCAGCATGGTCGAACAGGGTGATGCCCGCGTCCACGGCGGCCTGGACGGCAGCGTCGGCCTGCTCCACATGGTCAACTCCATGTGGCTCGTCAGACCAGCTGCCGCCCAGCCCCATGCATCCGTAAATGATTTCCTGCATCAGGCCCGCAGCCATGCGGTGGTGTTGCCCGGCAGCTTGCCGTCCTCCAGCGGGCCGCTGCTGACCAGGACCGTGCCGGCGGGAAGGTCGACGGCGGTGTTCCCGAAGTTGGTCACGGACTGCCACCCGTTGGGGCGCTTGAAGTGCAGGACGTCCGGGTTGTCGTTTTCCACCCACTCGAGGTCCTCGTCGGTCAGCAGTTCGCGGCGCAGCTTCAGTGCCTTGCGGTAGAGCTCCAGCGTGGAGCCCTCCGTCCCGTCCTGCGCCTCGACGGCATACTTGCTGAACCAGTCCGGCTGCGGCAGGTGGGACCCGCCGTCGCCGAAGCCGAAGGACGTGCCCTCCACCTTCCACGGCAGTGGGACACGGCACCCGTCACGGCCGATTTCCACGCCCTTGTTGCGGAAGAAGGACGGGTCCTGGCGCTCCGATTCGGGAATCTCGGCCACTTCCTGCAGGCCCAGTTCCTCACCCTGGTACAGGTACGCGGATCCGGGGACAGCCAGCATCAGCAAGGTGGCGGCGCGGGCACGGCGTTCACCCAGTTCGACGTCCAGCTGGTCCTTGGGGGCGCCGGCGAGCAGCCAGTCCTTGCCGTCCTGGCCCTTGGCACCGGCTTTTTCCTTGGCAACCTGGGGCAGGCCGTAGCGGGTGGCATGCCGGACGACGTCGTGGTTGGAGAACACCCAGGTGGAAGAGGCACCGGTGGCAGCGGCCTCGGCGAGGTTGCGGGTGATGATCTCCTTGTATTCGGCGGCGTCGAAGTCGGCCTGCAGGAGGTCGAAGTTGAACGCCTGGCCCAGGCCCTGGGGGCTGGCGTAGCGGGCGCGGCGGGTGGCGTGCACCCAGGCTTCGGCGACGGCGGTGCGCGGCGGGTTGTACTCGTTGAACACTTCGCGCCATTCGGCGTAGATCTCGTGCACTTCGTCCCGGTCCCAGAACGGGTGCGTGCCGTCGTCGAATCCGTCCACGCCGGTGTTGGCGGCGCTCAGTTCCAGTTTGGACAGGAGCGGCTCGGTGAGGTCCTTGGTGAGGGCGTGAGCCACGTCGACGCGGAAGCCGTCCACGCCACGGTCGGACCAGAAGCGCAGGGTCTTGAGGAAGTCGTCACGGATTTCGCGGTTGGACCAGTTCAGGTCCGGCTGCTCCTTGGCAAAGATGTGCATGTACCACTGGCCCGGGGTGCCGTCCGGCTCGGTGATGCGCTCCCAGGCCGGTCCGCCGAACACGGAGTCCCAGTCCGACGGCGGAAACTCGCCATTGGGGCCCTTGCCGTCACGGAAGATGTAGCGGTCGCGGGCCGGGGAACCCTTGGGCGCAGCGAGGGCCTCCTGGAACCACTTGTGGCGGTTGGAGGAGTGGTTGGGGACGATGTCCGCGATCAGCTTGATGCCGGCTTCGTGCAGCGCCTTGGCCATTTCATCGAAGTCGGCCAGGGTGCCCAGCTTGGGGTCCACGTCGCGGTAGTCATCAACGTCGTAGCCGCCGTCGGCGAGCGCCGAGGGGTAGAACGGGCTGAGCCATACGGCATCGATCCCCAGCGTCTTCAGGTAGGGGACCTTGGCGGTGATGCCCTTCAGGTCGCCGATGCCGTCGCCGTTCGAATCGGCGAAGCTGCGGGGGTAGATCTGGTAGACGGAGGCCTGGCGCCACCAGTTGGGATCGGCCAGACGGTCAGAGTCGGACAGGGTTGCCAGAGTGGCAGTGGTGGACAAGGACTGACCCTTTTCTTCAGTGCGGCTATATTTATATTGAATCTAAATTTACTTCCTCAAGTATTATCGGATGCTTTGGACAGGAAGGTCAACAGCATGCCTGAACCGGTTCCGGCCACCCCCCAGCTGCTGCGCCGCGTCAGTGCCGGCGCGGTCCTGGAGTTCATGCGCGCCTCGGAGGCCGTGACGGTCACCGACGTCATGGCCGCCACCGGACTGACACGGGCAACCACCATCGCCGTCTGCGAAGACCTGGTCCGGCGGGGCTGGATCCTGGAGCTGGAGAACCAGCGTGAATTCGGCGGATACCTGAAGGGCCGCCCCGCCCGGCGTTTCGAACTCAACGAGCGGGCCGGCGTGGTGCTGGGCATGGACATCGGGTATTCCAAGGTCACCGTGGTGGTGTCCGACCTGCGCGGCAGCACCCTGGGACGGTCCAGCCGCCCCTTCCAGGCCGGGGAGGTGGGTTCGCAGGAACGGATCGCCTTCATTGACGGCGTTGCCATGGCTGCCCTGCGCTCGGCCGGAACGGAACCGGAGCGGGTGCTGGCCGCCTGTGCCGGGGTTGCCGCGCCCGTGGACCGGCACGGCGAGGTGGTGGCCACGCAGGAGTTCTGGGGACTGTTCGACCTGGGGCTGCGGCCCGCGCTCAAGGCAGCCCGCGGGTGGACCGTCCTGCTGGAGAACGACGCGAACCTCGCCGCCCTCGGCGACCGGTGGCAGGGAGCGGCTGCCGGCGTCGACGACGTCGTGGTGATCCTCGCCAGTGAGCGGCTGGGTTCGGGCATCGTGGAGGGTGGACGGCTGGTCCACGGCACCCGTGGGAGTGCCGGCGAACTCGCCTACCTGAACCTGGTGGAAGGCGTGGGCGACACCTACGGCATCGCCCACCTGGCGCGAACCTGGGCCGCGGAAGCACTGGACACCGCTACTCCCACCGCCCTCCGGGCATTCCACCCCGGACGGGTGGAGGCCGAACAGGTCTTCGCCGCCGCCCGCCAGGGCGATGCAGTGGCGCTGGACATCCTCGACCGGCTCGCGGACAGGATGGCACGGGTGGTGGGCACCGTGGCCACCATGCTCAATCCGGAACTGGTGGTGCTTGGCGGCGGCGTTGCGGATTCCGCCCACGTGCTCCTGGCCCCGATCAGTGAGCGCCTTGCCGGGTACACAGCCACCCCCGCACGGGTGGCGGCATCGCCGCTGGGCGATGCCATTGTCACCGTGGGCGCGGTGCGCTGCGCCCTGGACTACGTGGAGAAGAACTCACTGGACCTGGTGCTCGCAGGGCGCGCCGCTCCGGCCTGAGGGGTTCCTACTCCGGCATGACCATGGTCCGCAGGTCCAGCTGCCTGAGCACCCGGTCGGCCACCTCGGGGTCCATGTCCGGCTCGTTGCGGGCTGCCACCACTTCCTGCCGGGCGGCGTCGAGCGCGATGGTCTGAACCGCGATGGCAAGCTCCCGTCCGCGCCGGCGCTTTTCCGCCAATGGTTCGTTCCGCAGGCTGCCGTCCGTCAGTTCTGCGCGCAGGCGCTGCATCCGTTCCTTGACCAGCGTCACCTTTTCCGGCGGCAGGTCCGTCATCAGGTCATGCTGCTTCAGGGCGGCAACGGCGGCCGCCTGGGCGCGGGCGGCAAGCAGCCGGACAGCGTCGCGTTCCGCTGTTCCATCCTGGGAGGCCTTCAGGACACGCATCAGCCAGGGCAGGGTAAGGCCCGGAAGGACCAGCGTGGCAAGCAGCACCGCGCAGGCAATGACGAGGAGGTAGTCCCGGCCCGGGAACGGCGTGCCGTCCGCCAGGGTCAGCGGCAGTGCCAGGGCCAGCGCCAGGGTGGCCAGGCCCCGCATGCCGCACCAGGTGAGGATCAGGACCTCTTTCAGGGACGTTGGCTGGAGGAGGTTCTTCCGTTTCCGGGCGCCCAGCGCCAGGACGCCCATCCACAGGAACCGGACCGCGAAAACCAGCACGCAGACCAGCGCGGACACTCCGATCATGCCGAAGATCCCGCTTCCTTCATCACGGATGACACGGCGGATCTCCAGGCCCACCAGGCCGAACGCGAGACCGGTCACCAGCAGCTCCACCACATCCCAGAAGGCATTGCGGGTGACGCGCTCCGCCGCGTCCTGGGGGCGGGCGTGGCGCTGCATTTCGAGGGCGGTGACCACCACGGCGATAACCCCGGAGGCGTGCACCTCCTCGGCCAGGATGTAGGCGGCGAAGGGGACCACCAGCGTCACCGCGCTGCGGGCCACCATGGAAGTGACCAGCCGGGTGACCAACGCGATCAGCCAGCCCATGGCCACGCCCACCAGGACGGCGAGCGCGGCGCCCAGCAGGAACTGGAGGACGACGTCGGGCCCTACCTTGGTGCCTCCCACGGCGGCGGCCACGGCCGCCTGGAAGATCACGATGGCGGCAGCGTCGTTGAAGAGCCCCTCGCTTTGGAGGACGGAGATGAGGCGGCGGGGCATGTGCACGCGGGCCGCCACCGAGTCCACCGCCACCGGATCCGGGGGCGCCACCATGGCGCCGAGCGCGATGGCGGCGGGTACTCCGATGCCGGGAACCATCAGCCACGCTGCGCCGGCCACCACGGCGGTACTGATCACCACCAGCGCCACGGCCAGCATGATCAGGGTCCGCCACCGGACGCGGAACACCGCCCAGGAACTCCGCTGGGCGGTGGCGAACAGCAGCGGCGGCAGGAAGATGGGCAGGATCAGCCCGGGTTCGATTTCCAGGTCGGGGAAGCCCGGAATGAACGTCAGCGCAGCCGCCAGGAGCAGCATCAGGACCGGGTAGGGCAACCGGAGCCTGTCCCCCAGGCCCACGGCCACCACGGTGGCCAGCAGCAGTCCGACAATGAGTGCGAGCTGGTCCATAAGCCCCGTCCCCGCAGCCGGCTACGCGCGCGGTTCCAGTGCAGCCGCGACGGGCAGGGTGCCGTCGCGGAATTCGATGGTCCGGCCGGCGGTTTGGGGCAGGTCCAGGACGGCGGCCGCCACGATGGCCGTGTTGGCGCGGGAGGTATCCCGGCCCCCAACGGGTGAGGGGTCGACGTCGATCAGTCCCGTTCCAGGCTTGTCCGTCAGGGCGCCCGGGCCAAGGATGGTCCAGTCCAGGCTGGTGCCGCGCAGGTACTCGTCCGCGGCCGCCTTGGCCTCGGCATACGCGAAGAAACTGTTGTCCTCGGGCACGCCGTGGTCCTTGCCTGCACCAAAGTAGGAAACCATGACGTACCGGTCCACGCCGGCCTGGGCCGCTGCGTCCATCGAACGGATGGCAGCATCCCGGTCCACCGCGTAGGTGCGCTCCGGGTTGCCGCCGCCGGCGCCGGCGGACCAGACCACGGCGTCGTGCCCGGCCAAGGCGCCGGCGATGGCCGCCGTCGTCGAATTCTCCACGTCGAGGACCAGCGGCGTGGCGCCGGTGCCGGTGACGTCGGCCGCGTGGTCCGGGTTGCGGATGAACGAGGTGACGGAGTGGCCCTCGCCGGTGAGGAGTGCGGACAGGAGGAGGGCCACTTTTCCGTGGCCGCCGATGATGGCGATGCGTGTCATGCACCCATTCTGCCCGCATCGTGGATAACTGCAGAAGCCATTTGCCCCTGAACAGGGCCTTTGGGCCCTGTTCGGGCTTTCCGGCCCCCACCTAGCTTGGGGGCATGGCTGCCGGACCCCATGCGGGGTTAGATGGACCCGCATCAGAAGCAATGTTGAAGCTGGGCCGTTTCTTCACGAGGTGGGACCAGACGGACGACGGCAGGGCGGTGTTCAGGGAGGGCGGCCGCAAAGGTGACATCTTCTACCGGGACCGCTGGAGCCACGACAAGGTGGTCCGCTCCACCCACGGGGTGAACTGCACCGGCTCCTGTTCCTGGAAGGTGTACGTCAAGGACGGCATCATCACCTGGGAATCCCAGCAGACCGATTACCCGTCGGTGGGCCCCGACAGTCCCGAATACGAACCAAGAGGCTGCCCCCGCGGGGCGGCCTTTTCCTGGTATACCTACTCCCCCACCCGGGTGCGGTTTCCGTACGCCCGGGGGGTCCTGGTGGAGATGTACCGGGAGGCCAAGGCGCGCCTGGGCGACCCGGTCCTCGCTTTCGCGGAGATCGCAGCGGACCCGGAGAAACGCCGCCGCTACCAGCAGGCCCGCGGCAAGGGCGGACTGGTGCGGGTGTCGTGGCAGGAAGCCATCGAGATCGCCGCCGCAGGGCACGTCAACACCATCAAGACGTATGGCCCTGACCGGTGCGCCGGTTTTTCGCCCATCCCGGCCATGTCCATGGTGTCCCACGCGGTGGGGACACGCTTCATCCAGCTCATCGGCGGGGTGATGACCTCCTTCTACGACTGGTACGCCGATCTGCCCGTCGCCAGCCCGCAGGTGTTCGGTGACCAGACCGACGTTCCCGAATCCGGGGACTGGTGGGATGCCCGGTACCTCGTGATGTGGGGCTCCAACGTTCCGGTGACCCGGACGCCTGACGCGCACTGGATGACAGAGGTCCGGTACCGCGGCACCAAGGTGGTCACCGTCAGCCCCGACTATGCGGACAACACGAAGTTCGCCGACGAATGGCTGCCGGCGCAGGCAGGAACGGACGCCGCCCTGGCCATGGCCATGGGGCACGTGCTGCTCAAGGAATTCTTCGTGGACAGGGACGTGCCGTTCTTCACCGACTACGTGAAGCAGTACACGGACCTGCCCTTCCTGGTAAGGCTGGAAAGGAACGACGGCGGCGCCCTGACGCCGTCGAAATTCCTCACCGCCCTTGACGTCCCCGGCGAGTCCGGGGCTGAGGATGCGGCGTTCCGCACCGTCCTGTTCGACCGGGCCGCCGGCCGCCCCGCCGTCCCCAACGGGTCGATGGGGTTCCGCTATTCCGGCAGCGGGGAAGGCAAGTGGAACCTGGACCTCGAGGGCATCGAACCTGCGTTGTCCCTCCGTGAAGTATCCGGGGAAAACGCCGAAATCCTGCTCCCCTGCTTCGAGGACGCCGGTGGCGAAGGCAGCATCCTGCGCAGGGGCGTCCCGGTAATGGAGGTGGGCGGCCATCTGGTAACCACCGTGTTCGACCTGATGCTGGCCCAATACGGCGTGGGCCGGGACGGCCTGCCCGGCGAGTGGGCGGCCGGCTACGACGACGCCGCCACCCCGTACACGCCGGCCTGGCAGGAGGAGATCACCAGCGTCCCCGCACAGGCCTGCATCCGGGTGGCACGCGAGTTCGCCCGCAACGCCGAGCAGTCCAGGGGCCGCTCCATGATCATCATGGGGGCAGGCATCTGCCAATGGTTCCACGGCGACACCACCTACCGGGCGGTGCTGGCACTGGTGATGCTCACCGGCTGCATGGGCCGCAACGGCGGCGGCTGGGCGCATTACGTGGGCCAGGAAAAGACCCGGCCCATCACCGGCTGGGTGTCACTGGCCAACGCCCTGGACTGGTCACGGCCGCCGCGGACCATGACGGGCACCAGCTACTGGTACATGCACACGGACCAGTGGCGGCAGGACGGATATTCCGCCGACGCCCTCAAGTCACCCCTGTCCACCGGCAAGCTGGACGGCATGCACACGGCGGACGCCATCGCCCAGTCCGCCCGGTTGGGCTGGATGCCGTTCTACCCGCAGTTCGACCGCAATCCCCTGGACGTGGCGGACGAGGCGGAGGCCGCCGTCGCCGCCGGGACAGCCGCGGACACACCCGCCTACATCGCCGAATCGTTGAAGAACCGCTCCCTCAACCCTGCCATCGAGGATGTGGATGCCCCGGCCAACTGGCCGCGGACCCTGGTGCTGTGGCGGTCCAACCTGTTCGGCTCCTCGGCCAAGGGCAACGAGTATTTCCTCCGCAACCTGCTGGGAACCCACAACAACGTCCTGGGCGGGGACAGCGCGGAGGAACTCAAACCCCGGGACGTGGCCTGGCACAGGCAAGCCCCGGAGGGAAAGCTGGACCTCCTGGTCTCCGCCGACTTCCGGATGACGTCCACCACGCTGCTGTCCGACGTCGTGTTCCCGGCCGCCACCTGGTACGAAAAGCATGACCTTTCCTCCACGGACATGCACCCCTTCGTGCACGCCTTCAGCCCCGCGATCGATCCCCCTTGGGAAACCAAAACGGACTTCGACACCTTCCACCTGCTGGCCCGGGAATTCTCCCGGCAGGCCAAGACCCACCTGGGCATCCGCCGCGACCTCGTGAGCATCCCGCTGCAGCACGACACCCCGGGCCAGCTCGCCCAGCCCGGCGGCCGGGTCCGTGACTGGCGGGACCCGGACATCCCTGCCGAGCCTGGGCAAAACATGCCCGTCTTCTCCGTGGTGGAGCGGGACTACACGGCCATCGCGGACAAGCTCGCCGCCGTCGGACCGCTGGCCGGCAAGCTGGGCTTCACCGTCAAGAACGTCACGTACAAAATGGCCGGACCGCTGGCCCGGCTCAGCCACGCCAACGGAGTGATGCTCGGCGGGGCTGCGGACGGCCAGCCGGCCATGGACACCGATGCGAAGATGGCAGAGGCAATCCTGGCATTCTCCGGCACCACCAATGGCGCCCTGTCCGTCCAGGGCTTCAAGGACCTCGAGGTCCGCACCGGACAGAAACTGGCGGACCTCGCGGAGGGTTCCGAGGAAAAGTTCATCACCTTCGCCCAGACCCAGGCTGGACCGGTCCCGGTGATCACGTCCCCCGAGTGGTCGGGCTCGGAGACCGGAGGCCGGCGGTACGCCCCGTTCACCATCAACATCGAACGGCTCAAACCCTTCCACACCCTCACCGGCAGGATGCATTTCTTCCTGGACCACGACTGGATGATCGACATCGGTGAAGCCCTTCCCATCTACCGGCCTCCGCTGGACATGCACCGGCTGTTCGGCGAACCCCGGCTCGGCTCCGACGGGGCCATGGAGGTGACGGTCCGGTACCTGACGCCGCATTCCAAGTGGTCCATCCACTCCGAATACCAGGACAACCTGCTGATGCTCTCCCTGTCCCGCGGCGGCCCAACGGTCTGGATGAGCCCCGCCGACGCCGACGCCATCAAGGTCCGGGACAACGACTGGGTGGAGTGCACCAACGTCAACGGCGTGCTGGTGGCCCGCGCGATCGTCAGCCACCGAATGCCGGCCGGCGTGGTCTATGTCCACCACGCCCAGGAGCGCACCATCGACGTCCCGAAATCGGAAGCGACCGGGCGCCGCGGCGGAATCCACAATTCGGTGACCCGGCTGCTGGTGAAACCCTCGCACCTGGCCGGCGGCTACGCGCAGCTGGCCTACGCGTTCAACTATCTTGGCCCCACCGGGAACCAGCGCGACATGGTGGCCACGGTGCGCCGCCGCTCGCAGGAGGTGCAGTACTGATGAGGGTGATGGCCCAGATGGGCATGGTGATGAACCTGGACAAATGCATCGGCTGCCACACGTGCTCGGTGACCTGCAAGCAGGCGTGGACCAACCGTGCCGGCATGGAATACGCGTGGTTCAACAATGTGGAGACCCGGCCCGGGCAGGGCTATCCGCGCCGGTATGAGGACCAGGAGCGCTGGTACGGCGGCTGGACCCTGAACCGGCGCGGCAAGCTGACGCTGAAAGCCGGCGGCAGGGTGAAGAAGCTCATCGGCATCTTCGCCAGCCCCGTCCAGCCCGAGCTGAAGGACTACTACGAGCCGTGGACCTACGACTACAAGACCCTGGTGGACGCTCCGTTGGGCGACGACTTCCCCGTGGCCCGGCCGAAGTCCCTGATCACCGGCAAAGACACCAAGATCACCTGGTCCGCCAACTGGGATGATGATCTGGGCGGCGCCACCGAGCACGGGAACCTGGACCCGATCGTGGCAAAGATCCGGCGTGAGTCCGAGGACAAGATCAAGTTCGCCTACGAGCAGACCTTCATGTTCTATCTCCCCCGGATCTGCGAGCACTGCCTCAACCCCTCCTGCATGGCGTCCTGCCCCTCGGGTGCTATCTACAAGCGGGTGGAGGACGGGATTGTGCTGGTGGACCAGGACCGGTGCCGCGGCTGGCGCCAGTGCGTCACGGGCTGCCCATACAAGAAGATCTATTTCAACCACAAGACCGGCAAGGCCGAGAAATGCACGTTCTGCTACCCCCGGGTGGAGGTCGGCCTGCCCACCGTGTGCTCCGAGACGTGCGTGGGCCGGCTGCGCTACCTGGGACTGTTTTTGTACGACGCCGATGCTGTCACCGCGGCAGCGTCGGTCACCGATCCGAGGGACCTCTACGACGCCCAGATGGACGTGTTGCTGGACCCCCACGATCCCCACGTCCAGGCGGAGGCCCGGGCACAGGGCATCCCCGAGGACTGGCTGGACGCCGCCCGCCGGTCCCCCGTCTACGCCCTGGCCAAGGTGTACAAGGTGGCCTTGCCCCTGCATCCGGAGTACCGCACCATGCCCATGGTCTGGTACGTCCCGCCACTCTCCCCCGTGGTGGACCTCCTCCGCGACCAGGGGCACGACGGCGAGGATCCCGGCAACCTGTTCGGCGCCATCGACGCCCTGCGGATCCCGGTGGAGTACCTCGCCGAGCTCTTCACTGCCGGGGATACGGAGCGGGTTACGGCCGTGCTGCGGAAGCTCGCGGCCATGCGGTCCTTCATGCGCGGCATCAGCATGGGTGGGGACCCGGACGAGGCCATCCCGGAGTCCGTGGGCATGGACGGGCAAAGCATGTATGACATGTACCGGCTGATGGCCATCGCCAAGTACAGCGAACGCTATGTCATTCCCACGGCGCACCTTGAGCAGGCGCACGACCTGGAGGAGCTGGGCTGCTCGCTGGATTTCGACGGCGGACCGGGCATGCAGGACTCGGCCCCGTTTGGCGAGGCGAGCGGGCGGCCCGTCCCGGTGGCAGTGGACACGTTCAACGCCTTGCGGGACCGGCAGAGCTCGGACACCATCGCCGAGGGGACGGGCCTGCGCGGGCGGGTGAACCTGCTGAACTGGGACGGCCGGGGCGCCCCGTCCGGACTCTTCCCGGACAAGCCCGCCCCGGACAGGGGCCCGGCACCGGACACCCTGGCCGGCGCCGAGGACGGGTCATGAAGCGGGCAAACATGGACCGGTCGACCGGGAACCGCCGCGACCAGGTGGTATACCTTGCCGCAGCCTGGTGCCTGTCCTATCCGGATGGGGAACTGGTGGAGCGGGTCCCCCTGGTCCGGGCGGCGCTGTCCGAATTCCCCGGCGCACTGCCCGGGTTCGCGCCCGTGCTGGACCTCCTGGAAGCGACCCCGCCCATGGACCTGCAGGCCCAGTACGTCCGCGAATTCGATCTCGGCAGGCGGCACGCCCTGCACCTGAGCTACTGGACGGACGGGGACACCCGGCGCCGCGGCGAAGTACTGGGCTACTTCAAGGAGGCCTACCGGCACAGCGGTGTCCTGGTGGACCTGGACGGGGAGCTCCCGGACTACCTGCCGATGGTGCTCGAGTTCGCCGCCAGGGTGGATGGAGCCGCCGGCCGCGACCTGCTGCAGCGCTACCGGGCCAGCCTTGAGATGCTCCGGCTCGGGCTGCTGCGGGACAACCTGCCGCACGCCCGGATCCTGGCGGCCATCTGTGCCACGCTGCCGGGAAAGTCACCCCAGGACGAGCAGGAAGTGATGCGCATGGCCGGATACGGTCCGCCGACCGAAAGCGTGGGACTGGATCCCTACGACCCGCGGCTGCTCCCCGTCAGGAGGTCCTGACCATGCCGGCACTCGGGGCGGCGCTGGAGGCGGAGCCAGGAGCCGTCGTCGTGCTTAGCACCTGGGACACCGTCCTGTGGGGCGTGCTGCCGTACGTCATGGCGGTGGTGCTGGTGGGCGGCCTGGTGTGGCGCTACCGGTACGACCAGTTCGGCTGGACCACCAGGTCCTCCCAGCTGTACGAATCCAGGCTCCTGCGGATCGCTTCCCCCCTGTTCCACTTCGGGCTTCTGGCCGTCATCGCCGGCCACTTCTTCGGGCTGGTCATTCCCATGGCCTGGACGGCAGCCGTGGGCATGAGCCAGGAGTTCTACCACTTCAATGCCTTGGCTGTGGGCGGCATTGCCGGGGTGGGAACCCTGGGCGGAATCGCGCTGCTGATCTACCGGCGGCGCACCACGGGGCCGGTGTTCATGGCCACCACCAAGAATGACAAGACCATGTACGTGGTGCTGACCGCCGCCATCGTCTTCGGCCTCTGGACCACGCTGGCCAGCGTCTTCGAGGGCGAACACGGGCACAACTACCGGGAAACCGTGGCGCCCTGGTTCCGGTCGCTGTTCATCTTCCAGCCTGACATCGCGGCGATGGCGGCCGCACCGTTCTCGTTCCACCTCCACACGCTGGTGGGAATGGCGCTGTTCGCCATCTGGCCGTTCACGAGGCTGGTGCACGCTTTTACCGCGCCCCTGCACTATCTGTTCCGCCCGTACATCGTCTACCGGTCGCGGGACAGGGAGACCAAGGGCCGCGGCTGGTCCGCCGTGGGCACGCCGGACAGGGACACCCGCAACCGCTGACCGGCGGTGCGTTTGGATGATGTGGTGAGGAGCTAGCAGTGGCCGGAACAACCTCTAAGCCAGCCACCGGCAGGGCGCTGAACCTGGCGTTGGCGACGGCGGCCTCCGTGGCGGGTTTCTGGGCGTGGAACTCGGTTGCCACGCTCGGTGCCTTCTACACGCAGAATTTGGAGCTGAAGCCTGCCACCACGGGCATCCTGGTGGCCATGCCGGTGTTCGTCGGTTCGCTGGGACGGATCGTCGTGGGCACCCTGACGGATAAGTATGGCGGACGGGCCATGTTCACCTTTGTCCTGCTGGCCGCCATCCCTCCCATCCTCCTGGTGTCCGTGGGCGGCCTCATCAGTTCCTTCGCCCTGGTGCTGGGCGCCGGGCTGCTGCTCGGCGTGGCCGGGACCGTGTTCGCCGTCGGGATACCGTTCGTCAGCGCCTGGTATGAGCCGGCCCGCAGGGGTTTCGCCACCGGTGTGTTCGGGGCGGGGATGGGCGGCACAGCCCTGGCGGCCTTCCTGAATCCCCGGCTGGTTGCCGGGATCGGGTACTTTCCCACGCACCTGCTGATCGCCGGCGTCCTGGCGGTGATGGCAGGGCTGGTCTGGTTCCTCATGAAGGAAGCGCCAGGGTGGGCCCCCAACCATGCGCCGGTGCTGCCCAAGCTCATGGACGCGGCCAGGACGGCGGTCACCTGGAAGATGTGCTTCCTGTACGCGGTGGTCTTCGGCGGTTTCGTTTCGTTCGCCACCTACCTGCCCACCTACCTCAGGGACGTGTACAGCTTTGATCCCGCCGGCGCCGGTGCCCGGACGGCCGGTTTTGCCCTGGCCGCGGTCCTGGCCCGGCCCGTCGGCGGGGTGCTGGCGGACAAGCTCGGCCCCAGGCCCGTGGTGCTCGTGGCGCTGGCCGCCGTCGCCGTCCTGGGCTGGGTGGTCAACCTCAGGCCCGACGGCGAGGTGCCCGCGGGTGCCACCTTCGTTGCCATGGCTGCGGCGCTGGGGTTGGGGACGGGCGGAGTGTTTGCCTGGGTTGGGGTCCTGTCACCGGCCGGAAAGGTGGGAAGCATCAGCGGCATTGTCAGTGCCGCGGGTGGCCTGGGCGGGTACTTTCCGCCGCTGGTGATGGGCGCGACCTACGACGCCGCGACGCGCAGCTATTCGATCGGGCTGCTCCTGCTGGTCGGCACGGCCCTGGTGGCCCTGGTGTTTACCCTGTTCGCGGTCCAGCGCAGGGCCGGGACGGCAGCGGTTCAGCGGGCGCGGTAGCGCAGGTACACCACCCCGTTGCCGAACCGGCGCTGGTCCACCAACTCCAGCTGCGCCTTGAGTCCGTCAGGCAGGAAGCGCAGGCCGCCGCCGACGGCCACCGGATTGATGAACAGCCGGCACTCATCCACCAGCCCGGCTTTGAGGGCGTGCGCCGCGAGGGTGGGGCCGCCGATGCTGATGTCGTGGTCGCTGCCCGATTTCAGGTCCCGCACCGTTTCCGGGAGGAATTGCCGCTCCAGGCGGGTTTTCGGGGTGCTGGGGGTGTCCAGCGTGGTTGAGTAGACCACCTTGTCCGCCCCCTGCCAGATGCGGGCGTAGTCCTGGATGACGGGCGGCTCATCCCGTGTGTCCATGGTTTCCCAGTTGGACATCACCTCATACATCCGGCGGCCCAGCAGGTAGGTGCCCACATCCCGCTCCAGGTCGTTGACGAAGGCGTGGATTTCCTCGTCCGGCATGGACCAGTTGAAGTTGCCGTCCGTGTCTGCGGTGTAGCCGTCGAGGGACATGATTGCGGAGTAGATCAGCTTCGCCATGGGCCCATTCTGCCGGGGGATTGACGCGGGGAACAGGGGCCTGCTCAGATCGCGGGCCGGTAGGGATTACAGCAGGTTCGCCGCCAGGGTCCGGGCGATGAAGGTGCCGTAGCGTTCGGCGGACCATTCCCGCTTGATCACCAACGTTTCGTAGAGTTCGGCGGCGGTGGAGGTGAACATGACGTCGGCAGCCTCGGCTTCGGTGAGGCCGGCCCTGAGAAGCCCCCTGCCCACCAGCTGCCGGGCATTGTGCAGCATCCGGCGGTAACGGGCCTCGTCCACGTCCCGCAGCAGTGCCGCCATGGAGGCGTTCCCGCTGGCCGCCGCGTCCCTGATCAGAAGGTAGACCGGGGCTCCAATGGGACTGATCTCCGTGGTGAACCGGCCGAACCGCTCCATCAGGCGTACGGGGTCCGACTCGGTTTTCTGGGCGAGATCGGACCTCTGCTCGGCCGGCGGTCCGCCGGCGCCGAGGAGGCTCTCCTCGTAGATGGCGCGGACCAGCCCCGCTTTGCTGCCAAAGTTCTTGTAGACCGACTCGGCGGAGACGCCGGCAGCGCGGGCAATCTGCGCAATCGTGGTCGCCCCGAAACCCTGGGTAAGGAAGAGCTCCCTGGCGTGCGTCCGGACGCTGTGCAGCGACTCCGCAGCGAGCTGCCGGCGCCGCCGTGCGTCATAACTTCGCCTTGCGGGGCGTTTCCCGGAGGCATTGACTGGGCTCTGCATGCGGTCTTAAACTCCAATCAATACAGCTAACTGTATTGAAATCAATCTAACAGGTCACAGCCTCGCCCGGCGAGGCACCAAGGAGCATTTCCATGGACACGCCAGACGGCGTGGACCGCCTCCCAGACGGCCCTGTGCGCCGAATGTTTTCCGCAACACAGCGGCGCGACCTCGATGCCATGCTGGCCGAGTTCGCAGACGATTACGTCAATATCACCCCCAACCACCCGGCCCGCAGCTTCACCGGAAGCGCACAGGTGCGGAAGAACTGGTCCGCACTGTTCGCAGGGATCCCCGACATGACCGTGACCGTGCTGGACTCGGCAACCGGCACCGGCGGCAAGGTCTGGGTCGAATGGGGATCGCGCGGCACCCGCCTGGACGGCAGCGCCGTCGAGCAGGCCGGCGTGGCAATCTTCAGCGTCCGCAGCGACCGGATTGCGGCGGTGAGGTTCTACCTGGAGCCTGTCGAAAAGGACACGGCGGACGTGGATGCCGCGGTCCAGGCCGTCACCGGAGCAGGCACGGAAGGAGCACGGCCATGATCCTCCTGGTCGGGGCAACGGGTGACCTGGGCGGCCGGGTGGCAAAACGGCTGCGCGCTTCCGGACAGGAGGTCCGCTGCCTGGTCCGGCGCCAAACGGACGATTCGCCACTCCGGGCGATCGGCGCGGAAGTGGTGCGCGGAGACCTCACCGAACCTGCCACGCTGCCGCCCGCGTGCGAGGGCGCGGACACAGTGATTGCCACGGCAACGGCGATAAGCCGCCGGTTCGCGGGGACCAGTTCCGCTACCATCCGGGACGTCGACGAAGTGGGAATGGGCCACCTTGTCGACGCCGCGGAAGCCGCCGGCGTGCAGCGCTTTGTCTACCTGTCCTTCCCGATCGGCAGCGCCAGCCTCCGGACCCCGCTGGAACAGGCCAAGCTCACCATTGAGCGCCGCCTGGCGAACTCACCCATGCGGACCGTAGTGGTACGTTCCGACGGACTGCAGGAAGTCCAGCTCAGCCCCGCCGCACGGTTCGACCTCGCGGCGGGAAAGGCAGGCGTCATCGGCAAGGGCGACAACCGCCGTCGGCTGGTGTCCACCGGGGACATTGCCGTTCTCCTCGCCGCCGTGGCACTGGAGCCCGATCCGCCGGCGCAGATCGACGTGGGCGGACCCGAGCCTCTGACCAAGAAGGAGATCATCGGCATCGCGGGGGAACTGGCGCACCGTCCCCTGAAGGTGCAGCGCATGCCCCGTCCTGTGGCGCGGATGGCCACGCTTATGTTGAAACGCAGGAACGACGCCATGGCTTCTGCACTGGGCGTCGGGTTGGCCTCGGATATTGAGGAGGCCACCTGGGATGACAAACCCTTGCGCCAGCGCGGGATCAACCCGAAGTCGGTCACCGAATTCCTGAAGGAGCAGTCGCAGGCGCTGGCCGGCCACTGACCCGCCAATCACGGTCGGCGCGACACCAGGAACTGCTGGGCCAGCGTCCAGAGGTTGGAGACCGTCCAGTAGACCAGGACGCCGATAGGGAAGAAGATCCCGCCCACACCGAAAACCAGCGGGAGCAGGTAGAGGAGAATCCGCTGCTGGCGCATCAACGGGCTATCCGTGTCCTGCCCCGCCAAGGTCCGTGCCGCCACGAGTTTCTGCGTGAGGAACTGGCAGGTGATCATCACCAGGATCATGGCGACGGCGAGGACGGCCACGGCGGCGGGGTCACCGCCCCCATGCAGGAGGGACGCCGAGAGGGGCGCCCCGAAAATGCCGGCGGACGCGAACTGGACCACCTGCCCGTGGTCCAGGGCTCCGATGCCTTCGCCCCGCGGCGAGGCGCCGGAGAGTCCGGACAGAACCTGGAAGAGGGCCAGGAAGAACGGCGCCTGGATCAGCAGCGGGAGGCAGGCAGAGAACGGGTTGGTGCCGTGCTTCTTGTACAGGGCCATCTGTTCCTGCGCCATGGCCTGCCGCGACACCGGGTCCGTCCGGCCCTTGAACCGCTCCTGGAGCTCCTGCAGCTCCGGCTGCAGGAGCCGCATCCGGCGCTGGGCCCGGACCTGCGCCAGGAACACGGGAATCAACACCGCCCGGATCACCAGCACCAGCCCGACGATGGACAACGTCCAGGTCCAGCCGTCCCCCGGCGGCATCCCCGCCGCACCCAGCCAGTCGTGGAACCCCGCCATGACGACCGAAACTATCCATCGGAACGGCTCCATGACCGCCGCAAAAACGTCCACCGAATCCCCCATCCGCAGTTGCTGCCAAGCTACTGCAAATGCGGGAAACAGGAAAACCCCCGGAATCTCAAGGATTCCGGGGGCCTGCCCGGTAGCGGTGGGGAGGCTCGATCTCCCGACCTCACGATTATGAGTCGTGCGCTCTAACCAACTGAGCTACACCGCCACGAATGAGAAAAACCTGCGTCAAGCCGGTCAAAACCGCCTTGACGCAGGCCCTCATTCAGAGCCCCCCACCGGAATCGATCCGGTGACCTCGTTCTTACCAAGAACGCGCTCTACCACTGAGCTAGGGGGGCAACGAGTAAAAACTCTACCCGAAGATTTCCGCACCAACAAATCGGCATTCAGGCCCTCCGCGCGCCTGGAATGGCACCCGTTGCCGGGACCTCCAAAGCGGCACTTTCCCCGGAATTCCGGGGCTGGCGGGGCCGTGAGGGCACAGCTGCCGACGCCGGGATGGACCTTTGAGAGGCCCCTTCCCTCTATGCCGGGACCGGAATGTGTCCAGCCCCACATCCTGGCTTCGGGTTAAATGCCGATGGGCCGGCTCGAAAGCCGGCCCATCGTCGTCGTCATTTGCTCAACGCGCGGAAGTGTTTACCACTTGCCCTTGCGGTTGAAGTCACGGTGTCCGCTGTCGCCGCCGCTGCGGGGCTTGCGGGAACCGTCGCCGTGGCCGCCGAAGCGGGAGTCCCCGGCCTGGCCGCGGTCGCTGAAGGAACGCTCGCTGTAGGAACGGCCGCCACGGTCAGCCGAGGACCGCTCGCCGTCGTTTTTGCGGAACTCCTTCTTGAAGCCGCCGTTGCCCTTGAAATTGCCGCCGCGGTTGCCCTGGTAGGCGCCGCGGTCGCCGGAGGGCTTGCGGCCGTTGTCCAGCTCGAGGTGGATCAGCTCGCCGCCGATCCGGGTGCGGGACAGCGCGCGCAGCTGTTCCTGGCTCAGGTCCGCGGGCAGCTCCACCAGGGAGTGGTCCGAGCGGATGTCGATGCCGCCGATCTGTGCGGAGGAGATGCCACCCTCGTTGGCGATGGCGCCCACGATCGAGCCGGGCATGACGCGCTGGCGGCGGCCCACTGCGATGCGGTAGGTGGCGTTGCCCTCGGTCAGCGCACGGGTCGGCCCACGTGAGCCGAAGCCGTCCTTGGAGCGTTCGCGCTTCTGGAATTCTGGAGCGGCGGGCAGTTCCTTGACCAGCAGCGGCTGGCCGCCCTGCGCCATGACGGCAAGGGCCGCAGCGATCTCCGCTGCCGGGACGTTGTGCTCTTCCTCGTAGGAGGCGATGAGGTCGCGGAACGCCGCGACGTCCTCGGAGGCGAGGGTCTCGGTGATGCGCTCGGCGAACTTGCCCAGGCGCAGCGTATTCACGGTCTCGGCCGTGGGCAGGTGCATCTGTTCCACCGGCTGGCGGGTGGCCTTTTCGATGGAACGCAGCAGGTACTTCTCCCGTGGCGTCATGAACAGGATCGCCTCGCCGGAACGGCCGGCACGGCCCGTGCGGCCGATGCGGTGCACATAGGACTCGGTGTCATGCGGGATGTCGTAGTTGATGACGTGGCTGATCCGCTCGACGTCAAGGCCACGGGCGGCGACGTCGGTGGCCACCAGGATGTCGATCCGGCCTTCCTTCAGCGCGTCAACGGTGCGCTCGCGCTGCTGCTGCGGGATGTCGCCGTTGATGGCGGCAGCCTGGAATCCGCGGGACTTCAGCTTGTCAGCCAGGTCCTCGGTGGCCATCTTGGTCCGCACGAAAGCGATGACGCCGTCGAAGTCTTCCACCTCAAGGATGCGGGTCAGCGCGTCCAGCTTCTGCGGGCCCATGATCTGTAGGTACCGCTGCCGGGTGTTGGCTCCGGTGGTGGTCTTGGACTTGACCTGGACCTCAGCCGGATTGTTGAGGTACTGCTTGGACATCCGGCGGATCTGGCCCGGCATGGTGGCCGAGAACAGCGCCACCTGGCGGTCCTCCGGGGTCTGCTGGAAGATCTGCTCCACGTCTTCGGCGAAGCCCATCCGCAGCATCTCGTCAGCCTCGTCCAGCACCAGGTACTGGAGTTCGGACAGGTCCAGGGAACCCTTGGAGATGTGGTCGATCACGCGGCCGGGGGTACCCACAACCACCTGGGCGCCGCGGCGAAGGCCCGCCAGCTGGGGCCCGTAGGCGGAGCCGCCGTAGACCGGCAGGACGGTGAAGTCGTCAATGTGCTTGGCGTAGGAGGTGAAGGCCTCGGCAACCTGCAGCGCCAGCTCGCGGGTGGGGGCCAGGACCAGGGCCTGGGTCTTGCGGGAGGGGCCGTTGAGGTCGTGGAGCTCGGCCAGGCGGGACAGTGCCGGTACTGCGAATGCTGCAGTCTTACCGGTGCCGGTCTGGGCCAGGCCCACCACGTCGCGGCCTTCAAGCAGCAGCGGGATGGTGGCGGCCTGGATGGGGGACGGCTTCTCGTACCCGACGTCCTGCAGGGCGGCCAGGACTCGGCCGTCGATGCCGAGGTCGGCGAACTTGACGGTGTTTTCGTCTTCGTCCGCGGCAGGGGCGGCCGTGGCAGGCGCCTCAGCAGCGGGAGCCTCAGCAGCAGGGGCTTCAGCGGCGGGAGCGGTTACGGGAGCCTCGGCGGCAGCCACGGGGGCGTCCTCGATAACAGCGGTGGTTTCGTTCTGGTTTTCGGGCATAGGGATTTATTCCTCATCCATAGGGGGCCAGGCGGCACTACCCGAGGTGAGCGGAGCCGCAGTACACGTGCCGATGGTGCCGGGCAAACGTTGACCGGCCGGTCACAGAAGTCCGGCGCTTTCGCAATCCCATGGCAGGACTTCGCGCTGCATCTCTTGGCTGCTATCCCAGCAGTCTGTACAGCGTTTTCTTTAGCCGGCTCTCCCTATGAAAATGCCCGCATCGCTTGCGCGGGCCCCAACACTTGCCAGTCCTGCCTCAAGAATTGGGCAGGAAAAAGGGATTTCCGGAGTGGGGGATGTTTCCAGTGTAGGGCACGGACGCCGCGGACCGGAAATTGAACGGCCGACGACGGCGGGTGAGCTTGCGCACACAGCCCGCCGCACAGCAGCGACGGCGGGCGGGTGTCACCGTCCCAGCCGCCGCAACAGCACCTCGAACTTGGTGTGGTATTCGTCCTGGAGCCGGATCTCGCCGTCGGCCTCTGCCCCGCGAAGGACCGCAATGAGGTCCGCGTCCGGCTCACTGAACCACTTGCCAATGGTGACCCCATGGCGCGGGACGAACGTGCGCTCGATGGTGTCGCCGGCCTGGATGCTGCCGGTGCGGAGGACACGCAGGTATGTTCCCACCCGTCCTTCGTCGGTGAAGCGCTTCACCCACTGGGGTTCCTTCATCCGCCGCTGGAAAGTGGCGCAGGGCGTGCGTGGAGACGTCACCTCAAGTTCGACGCCGGCGCCCACCGTCCAGCGCTCCCCGATGACCGCGTGGGTGGCCTCGATGCCGGAGATCCGCAGGTTCTCGCCGAAGAAGCCCGCGGGCAGCTCCCGCCCCAGGGCGTCGGCCCAGTAGTCGGCGTCGGCCTGTGAGTAGGCGTATACGGCCTGGTCCTCCCCGCCGTGGTGGGTTCTGTTGGCCTGGATATCGCCGCGCAGCCCCAGCTTGTGTACCTTGACCGGACCATTCACCGGGCGCTTGTCGATGGCCGTGACGCCCACGCTGCCCCCATCCCGCAGGAGCTGGTGGACGCGGCAGACGGCAAGGACAGAACCGGATTCCATGGGACCAGTCTAGGGATTTCCAGCACAGGGCCCCACGCGCCGGCAATGGGCAGGTCTCCCCCGCAGCCGCGGGTAATTCCGCTCGCAGGCTGTTCCTGCAGGGACTACGCTGATTCGAGACTTGCATTTGGGGGTGCAGTGCTGCGCCCAAACCGTGCGACCAATTGAGGGGGGACGCCGTGGACTCGGACCAGAAAGGCCCAAACGAGGAACCGGAAAACGGGCCGGCGGGCAACGGCAGCAGTGACACCGGCAGCACCGCCAAGCCACCGCCCTGGCAGGTACCCAAGCCGGACCTGCGTCCCGAACTCCTCAACGAACCCGTCACCCCCGTGGATCCGTTCGCGCGCGAGCGGGAAAAGCAGCTCAACCAGGCGGCAGCGCGCAAGAAGCGCTCCCAGCGGCGCACCGTGGTGGTGGGCCTGGGCGTGACCGCTCTGCTGGCCGGCACCATCACGGCGGTGGTTGCCAGCAACGAGGACGACCCCGACTACGCCCAGGTCTGCTTCAACGAAGAAACCGGCGAGCGCGTGGCGGACAACAGCTGTGACAGTTCCGCGGGCCGCGGTGGCGGCCTTTACGCCTGGTACTTCTACTCCCGCGGGGCCAGCGTTCCGGCAATCGGCCAGAACAGGTCCACCTCACCCGGCTACTCCCGTACCATCCCCAGCGGCGCCAAGGCGTCCACGGGCTACAGCAGCAAGGGCGGCACGGTCAGCCGCGGCGGGTTCGGTTCAAGCGCGAAGAGCGGCACAAGCGGCGGTGGAAAGGTCTCGGGGGGCTGATGTGAAGAGGCTGGCAAGCGAGCCCCGGCAGGGCTGGAAGCAGAAGATCGAAGAGCAGGGCCTGGTCTTTTCCTCCACCACCATGGATGACGGGCGCCGGATTGAATACTGGAACGAGTCGGCCTACTACGAGTTCACCATGGACGAGGTGGAAACCCTGGAGCTCGCCGCCGAGGAAATGCACCGGATGTGCCTGGAGGCCGCCAAGTTCCTTGCCACCGGGGCCATGGGCAGCATAGGCATCGGCCCGCAGGCCCTGGAACTGGCCGCCGAATCCCTGCAGGCCGGCGACGTGGACGTCTACGGCCGGTTCGACTTTATCTACGACGGCCAGGGCGGCCCGGCCAAGATGCTCGAATACAACGCGGACACGCCCACAGGCCTGATCGAAGCCGCCGTGGCCCAATGGTTCTGGCTGCAGGATGTCCATCCGGAGAAGGATCAATGGAACGGCATCCATGAGGCCTTGATCCGGCAGTGGAAGAAATTCCAGTACCGCACCGGGATGAGCACCTTGCACGTTGCCCATTCCGAGGTGGAGGAGTCCGGCGAGGACTGGATGACCGCCGCCTACATGCGCGACGTTGCCAGCCAGGCCGGGTGGACCACCATCGGCATCAATATGTCCGATATTGGATGGGACCCCAACCTGAACCGGTTCGTGGACCTGGACAACTTCATGATCAGCACCATCTTCAAGCTGTACCCCTGGGAGCTGATGATGAAGGAGGAGTTCGGCCCCCGGCTGCTGGAGCGCGCCCACAACCCGCGGTGGGTGGAACCGGCCTGGAAGATGCTGCTCTCCAACAAGGCCCTGCTCGCGGCTCTGTGGCACCTCTACCCCAACCACCCCAACCTGCTGCCGGCCTACCTCACTGACCCGGGGCCGCTGAAAGAGTGGGTGGCCAAGCCCCTTCACGGCCGGGAAGGCGACAACATCCGCATCCACGCTGAGGGCCTCACGCTGGAGCAGCCTGGCGGGTACGGCCGGGAGGGCTGGTGCTACCAGCAGTACCACCCGCTCCCTGACTTCGACGGCAACCGCCCCGTCCTGGGCCTGTGGGTGGTGGACGGTGAATCCGTGGGCTGCGGCATCCGGGAATCGGACGGGCCGGTGACGGACTATTTCTGCCGCTTTGTCCCCAACACCATTGACGCGCCGGCTCCGCTTTCCGCGGTGGCCGGCTCCACCAAGGCAGGAATCATCCTATGAGCACGGACATGACGACGGCGGGAAGCCACGGCGGCGGGGGTGGCACCCCCGTCCCGGGCAAGGGGCTGCGGGCAGGGATCCTGGACCTGGGCGACTCCGTGATGCTGGGGCTGGCCTCCACCGCCCCGGTGTACTCGCTGGCCGCCACCCTGGGCCTGATCGTTGCCGTCAACGGCAACTACACACCGCTGATCCTCCTGCTGGGCTTCGTTCCGGTCCTGTTCATTGCCTACGCCTTCAGGGAGCTGAACAGTGCCATCCCGGACTGTGGCACCACGTTCACCTGGTCCCGTCAGGCCTTCGGCCCCTGGGCCGGCTGGCTGGGCGGCTGGGGCGTGGCGCTGGCCGGGGTCGTGGTCCTGGCCAACCTGGCGCAGGTGGCAGGCCAGTACCTGTGGCTGTTGGTGGGTGACGGATCCCTGGCACAAAACAAACTGCTGGTCACCGGGACCGGCCTGCTCTTCATCGTGCTGATGACCCTGGTGAACTACCGCGGGATCCGGCTGGGTGAGCACGTCCAGCGGGTCCTGACGTACGTCCAGTACATTGCGCTGGGCATCTTTGCCCTGGCAATCGTCATGCGGATCGTGGGCGGGGCGCCGGAGGGCCAGGCCTTCGACTTCGAATGGTTCAACCCGGTGGGCGCTTTTGCCGAGCCCGGCGCCGTGGTGCACGGCGCCCTCCTTGCCCTGTTCATCTATTGGGGCTGGGACACCTGCCTGGCGGTCAACGAGGAAACCGAGGACCCGTCCACCACGCCGGGCCGTGGCGCGGTCATCTCCGCTTTCGTGCTGGTGGCCATCTACGTTTCGGTGGCGCTGCTGGTGATGATGTACGCCACCGTGGGGTCCGAGGGCATCGGTCTGGGCAACGAGGCCAACCAGGACGACGTGTTCCTGGCCATGAAGGATGTGGTGCTGGGGCCGTGGGGATGGCTGATCGTCGTTGCCGTGCTGGCATCGGTGCTGTCCTCCACGCAGACCACCATCCTGCCCACCGCCCGCGGCACCCTGTCCATGGGTGTGCACGGCGCGCTGCCGGCCAAATTCGCCGAGGTGCACCCGCGCAACCAGACCCCGGGTTTTTCCACCAAGGTGATGGGCGGGGCAGCCGCTGCCTACTACGTGGCCATGAGCTTCCTGAGCGAGAACCTGCTGGCCGACTCCATCAGCGCCATCAGCCTGTTCATCGCGTTCTACTACGCCCTCACCGGGTACGCCTGCTTCTGGTACTTCCGCGGAACGCTCCGGGACTCGGCCCGGAACCTCTGGTTCCGCGGCATACTTCCCCTGGCCGGGGCGCTGCTGCTGACCGCCGCGTTCTTCATCTCGGCAGTCCAGATGTGGGACCCGGCCTACGGCGACACCCGGATCTTCGGCGTCGGCGGCGCTTTCGTCAGCGGCGTGGTCCTGCTGGCCCTCGGCGTCGTCCTGGCCGCCGCCTGCCGGTTCCTGCCCGCCACCCGCGCTTACTTTGAGGAGAAGCTATGACCGCCGCATCATCGGACATCCTGGACCTCGATTCCCTTCTGTCGGCGGAGGAACTGGAGCTCCGGCAGAAGGTCCGTGACTTCACCCGGCAGCGGATCAAGCCGGATATAGCCCGCTGGTATGAGGAAGCCGTCTTTCCCCTGGAGCTGGCGACGGAACTGGGCGAACTCGGCGTCCTGGGCATGCACCTGGAGGGCTATGGCTGCCCGGGCCGGTCCGCCGTCGAGTACGGCCTCGCTGCGATGGAACTGGAGGCCGGCGACTCCGGCATCCGCACCTTCGTGTCCGTCCAGGGTTCGCTGGCCATGACCGCCATCCACACCTGGGGCTCCGAGGAGCAGAAGCAGGAGTGGCTGCCCCGGATGGCCGCCGGCGAGGTGATCGGCTGCTTCGCCCTGACAGAGCCAACGGCCGGCTCGGACCCCGCCTCCATGGCCACCTACGCCACAAAGGATGGCAGCGGGGACGACGCCGGCTGGGTGCTCAACGGCACCAAGCGCTGGATCGGGCTGGCCTCCGTGGCCGGCGTGATGGTGGTGTGGGCCATGACGGACGACGGCGTGCACGGCTTCCTGGTGCCGGCCGGAACCCCTGGCGTCACAGCCACGCCCATCCAACAGAAACTGTCCATGCGCGCCTCCATCCAGTGCGATGTGGTGTTCGACGGCGTCCGGCTGGGTCCGGAGGCCCTGCTGCCGGGTGCACGGGGGCTGCGCGGCCCGTTCACCTGCCTGAACGAGGCCAGGTACGGGATCGCCTGGGGTGCCATGGGCGCCGCCCGCGATTCCTACGAGGCGGCGCTGGAATATTCGCTGGGGCGGCTGCAGTTCGGCAAGCCGCTGGCAGGCTACCAGCTCACGCAGCAGAAGCTGGTGGACATGCTGGTGGAGATCCAGAAGGGCACCCTGCTGGCGCTGCACCTGGGCCGGCTCAAAGACGCGGGGACCATCCGGCCCGAGCAAATCTCGCTGGGCAAGCTGAACAACGTCCGCGAGGCCATCAGGATCGCCCGCGACGCCCGCTCCATCCTGGGCGGCAACGGCATCACCACGGACTACTCGCCGCTGCGGCACGCCGCGAACCTGGAATCGGTCCGGACTTATGAGGGTACCGACGAGGTGCACACCCTGGTCCTGGGCCGGCACATCACGGGCTTGGGCGCCTTCCACTGATCGCCTGCCCCAACTGGGGTGGTCAGGCGGAGAAACCGCCGTCGGCCTTGACCAGCTGCCCGGACACCCAGCGGCCGGCGGGTGAAAGCAGGAAGGCCACGGTTCCGGCAACATCCGCGGGGGTGCCCAAACGGCCGCCCGGCTGCTGCGCCGTGAGCTCTTCACGAACTTCCGGGGTCATCCAGCCGGTATCCACCGGGCCAGGGTTGATGACGTTCGCCGAAATCCCCTGCGGACCCAGCTCGCGGGCGGCAGCAATCACGATCCTGTCCAGCGCCCCCTTCGAGGCTCCGTAGGGAAGGTTGAACGCTGTGTGGTCGCTGGTCAGCGCAACGATCGCGCCGCCGTCGTCCGTTGCCTGCCGCGCGAACGCGGCAATGAGCTGCCAGCTGGCGCGGGTGTTGACCGCGAAATGCCGGTCGAAGGACTCCACGGTGGTGTCCAGCACGCCGGAGTCAACCGACTCCGCGTGGCTGAGCACCAGGCCCTGCAGCGGTCCGGACAGCTGAACGGCCTCGGCCATGAGCCGGTCCGGGACGCCGGGATCCTGGAGGTCGGCGGACAGGACGTGGACCTTGGCGCCAATGGCTTCCAGCTCCGCGGTCAGCCGGACCACGTCTTCGGGTTCGCTCCCCCACGGCATTCGGGCGTCGTACTCGGCCCAGTAGGACAGGACCAGGTCCCAGCCGTCCGCCGCAAGCCGGCGGGCAATTCCCGCGCCGATGCCGGCCAGCCGGCCCACACCGGTGACCAGGGCAATGGGGCGGGCAGGGGCCGGCGCGAGGGGTTCCATCCGACCAGCCTAGCGGCGCCGCGATTCAGGCCGCGGCGGGCGCCGCGTCCCGCGGGCTGTGGTGCCGGCGGATGGTCGCGCTGATGACCGCCGCGATGGTGCACATCGCGGCCGCGCCGAACCAGGCGTAGGCGTAGTGCCCGGTCGCGTCACGGAGGGCTCCGGCGGCAATGGCGGCGGCTGCCGCGCCAAGCTGGTGCGCTGCAAAGACCCAGCCGAAGACCACGCTGCCGTCAGCTCCGAACGTTTCGCGGCAGATGGCTGCAGTGGGTGGAACGGTGGCCACCCAGTCCAGCCCGTAGATCACCACGAACACGATCATGCTGGGCTGGACCTCGGCATTCAGCAGCAGCGGAAGCACCAGCAGGCCGATCCCGCGGAACTGGTAGTAGACAGCCAGCAGGACGCGGGGGTTGAACCGGTCCGTCAGCCAGCCCGAGGCGATGGTCCCGATGATGTCAAAGATCCCGACGACGGCCAGCAGTCCCGCGGCAGTGGTTTCGGGCATGCCGTGGTCGTGCGCGGAGGGGATGAAGTGCGTGCCGATCAGGCCGTTGGTGGTTGCGCCGCAGATGGCGAACCCCGCCGCGAGGGCCCAGAAGGTCCTGACCTTGCTGGCGCGCCGGAGCACCTGCAGCGCACGGACGGCAGCGTTGGTGCGGGGGCCGCTGTCCGGCACTGGTGCGGCTTCTTTCGCCTCGACGTCCACCGGCGCAGCTCCATACGGCAGCACCCCGACGTCGGCCGGCGAGTTTTTGAGGAACTTCAGCACCAGCGGGACCACGGCCAGGGCGCCGGCGGCGATCAGCAGCGATGCCTGCCGCCAGCCGGGGTCCTGGGCGAGCATGGCGATGAAGGGCAGGAAGACCAGCTGTCCGGCGGCGCTGCCGGCAGTGAGGATGCCAATCACCAGCCCGCGGCTTTTGGTGAACCACGTGTTGGCGATGGTGGCGGCGAAGACCAGGGCCATGGAGCCCGTACCGAGCCCGATCAGCAGGCCCCAGGTCAGCAGGATCTGCCAGGACTGGTTTACCAGGACGGTCAGGGCGCTGCCCATGCCGATCAGGACCAGGGCGGTGGCCGTCACCGCCCGGATGCCGAAGCGTTCCATCAGGGCGGCCGCGAACGGGGCGGTCAGGCCGAAGAGGACCAGGTTGATGCTGACCGCAGAGGACAGGACCGTGGTGGACCAGCCAAACTCCTGCTGGAGCGGGACCATGAGGACGCCGGGTGCAGCCCGGAAGCCTGCCGCGCCCACCAGCGCCATGAACGCGACGGCGGCGACGATCCAGGCAGGATGCAGGCGGCGGCGCGGACCCCGCGGGGTGTGCAGCGAGGCCGTGTCCGCTGTTTCCCCGGGCAGGGCGCTCATGCGGCCGTTCCGTTCCCTGCTGCGGTGGACAGCCGGATGGGCTGTTCGGACCGGGAGCGGCTGTGCCAGCTAGTGTTCGCCGCGGTGAGCCGTTCTCCGCATTCGGTGCAGGTATCCGCCGAGCTGGTGGCTTTGCCGCAGCCTGAATGGATGACATACAGGTGCGCCTGGTCGGAGGGTGCGGGCAGGTGCTTTTCCGCCCAGAGCGTGACCGCGTTCAGGACCGGCAGCGCGTCTTCGCCCTTGGGGGTGAGGACGTACTCCTGGCGGGTGCGGCCGCCGTCGTCGTAAGCCTTCTTCTCGAGCAGGCCCGATGCCACCAGGCCTGCCAGCCGTTTGGTGAGCACCGAGTCCGCCACCTCCAGCCGGCACTTCATGGCGTCGAAGCGCCCGTTGCCGAAGAAGACCTCGCGGAGGACCAGGATGGACCAGGGGTCACCCAGGATGTCCAACCCGCGGGCCATGCTGCAGTTGCGTCGGGACCAGTCGGATCGAAGAGGCATACCCGGAACGCTAGCTGACTTTCTTCAAGAAAGCCATACCTTTCGGGAGATGCCGCTTAAGGGCAGTCCCGCACGTGAACGTCGCCGTTAACTGGCATCTCGCGGGGGTGGATTACGGGATATTCGAGAAGGCCTGGTCCAGGTCCGCGATCAGGTCTTCCTTGTCCTCAATGCCGCAGGACAGGCGCAGCAGGTTCACGGGAACGGCCAGTTCCGTGCCCTTGACCGAAGCGTGGGTCATTTCGGACGGGTAGTTCATGAGCGACTCGATGCCGCCGAGGGACTCCGCCAGGGTGAACACGGAGGTGGACTCGGCCACCTTGCGGGCAGCTGCCTCACCGCCCTTGAACTGGACGGAGACCATGCCGCCGAACTTGCGCATCTGCTTTTTGGCGAGCTCGTGGCCCGGGTGGTCCGGCAGGCCCGGGTACAGGACAGCCTCCACCTCGGGGCGCTCCAGCAGCCACTCGGCCACGGCCTGCCCGTTCTCGCTGTGCCGGTCCATCCGCACGCCCAGGGTCTTCAGGCCGCGGGTGGTGAGGAACGCATCCATGGGGCCGGACACCGCACCGACGGCGAACTGCACGAAGCCGATCTTCTCCGCCAGCTCCGCGTCCTTGACCACGACGGCCCCACCCACGACGTCGGAGTGGCCGCCGATGTACTTGGTGGTGGAGTGGACCACCACGTCGGCACCGAGGGCGAGCGGGTTCTGGAGGTAGGGGGACGCGAAGGTGTTGTCGACCACCAGGAGGGCCCCGGCGTCGTGCGCGATGTCGGCGAGCGCCACAATGTCGGTGATCTTCATCAGCGGGTTGGACGGCGTTTCCACCCACACGAACCGGGTCTTGTGCGCGGCCACCGCATGGCGGACCCGGTCAAGGTTGGCCATGTCCACCGGAGTGTTGCCGATCCCCCAGTCCCCCAGCACCCGGCTGATGAGCCGGTAGGTGCCGCCGTAGGCGTCGTTGCCCAGCACAATGTGGTCGCCGGGGCGGGTGAGCGCGCGGATGAGGGCGTCCTCCGCGGCGAGCCCGGAACTGAAGCTGTAGGCGTGGGTGCCCAGTTCCAGCGCCGCAAGCTGTTCCTGCAGCGCGTCCCGCGTGGGGTTGCCGCCGCGCCCGTATTCGTAGCCGCTGCGCAGGCCGCCGATGCCGTCCTGGGCGTAGGTGGAACTGAAGTGCAGAGGCGGAACCACCGCGCCGGTGCGGGGCTCGAAGGCCTGGCCGGCGTGGACGGCGCGGGTGTTGAAACCTTGGTTTCCAGAGGCAGTCATAATGCTCCTTTTGGGTAGCGCAGATCAGTTGCTGAGGTAGGCCAGCAGGTCGTGCCGGGTGAGGATGCCCACGGGGGCGCCCACGAACGTGACCATCAGGGTGTCCGCGTCCGAGAGCAGTTCCCGGGCCGCGGAGATGGTTTCCAGTGAGCCGATCACGGGAAGCTTGGGTCCCATGTGTTCGGAGATCTTGTCCGTCAGCTTCGCTTCGCCGCGGAACAGCTTGGCGGTCAGGGTGCGCTCATCCACGGCGCCCAGGACCTCACCCATGACCACGGGCGGTTCCTGTGAGAGGACCGGGATGTGGCTGACGCCGAACTCGTTCATGATGTTGATGACGTCGCGCACCGACTCGTTGGGGTGGATGTGCACCAGGTCCGGCAGTTCGCCGTTCTTGGATTTGATGACCTCCCCCACGGAGGTTTCCTCGCCGCCGGAGAGGAATCCGTAGGAGCGCATCCACTGGTCGTTGAAGATCTTGGCCAGGTAGCCGCGTCCGGAGTCGGGCAGGATGACCACGACGACGGCGCTCTCCGGCAGGTCCTTGGCCGCCTGCAGTGCAGCTACCACGGCCATGCCGGAGGAACCGCCCACCAGCAGGCCCTCCTCCCGCGCCAGGCGCCGGGTCATGGCAAACGAGTCAGCATCGGAGACCGCGATGACGTCGTCAGGGATGGTCTTGTCGTAATTCGCCGGCCACATGTCCTCCCCGACGCCCTCCACGAAGTACGGACGCCCGGTGCCGCCTGAGTAGACAGAACCTTCCGGGTCCGCGCCGATGATCCGGACCACCCCGCCGTCGGACTCCGGCCTGTCAGCCGAAACCTCCTTGAGGTACCGGCCGGTCCCGGTGATGGTGCCGCCGGTACCGGCGCCGATGACGCAGTGCGTGACCTTGCCCTCGGTGTCCCGCCAGATCTCCGGGCCAGTGGTCTTGTAGTGGCTGCCGGGCGCGGCAGGGTTGGAGAACTGGTCCGGCTTGAAGGCGCCCGGGGTCTCGCGGGTGATCCGGTCCGAGACGCCGTAGTAGCTTTGCGGGCTGTCCGGTGGAACGGAGGTGGGCGTGACCACCACTTCGGCGCCGTAGGCCTGCAGCACGGCACGCTTGTCCTCGCCTACCTTGTCCGGGACCACGAAGACGCACTTGTAGCCCTTTTGCTGCGCCACCAGGGCCAGGCCAACGCCGGTGTTGCCGGACGTCGGCTCCACGATCGTGCCGCCCGGCTTCAGCTTGCCCTCGCGTTCGGCGTCCTCGATCATCTGCGCCGCGATGCGGTCCTTGATGGACCCGCCGGGATTCAGGTACTCCAGTTTGACCAGGACGGTGGCTTTGATCCCGTCGGTCACGTGGTTCAGTTTGATGAGCGGCGTATTGCCGATGAGGTCCAGGATGGACTGGGCGTACTTCATAGATACAAAGCTACCGCTTCCTGCAGGCCGTTCCCCGCTCGGGATGCGAGGATAGCCCGGTGATGCAGTTCGCATGGCTGAAAGCCACCCGCAGCTACCTGCTGCCCGGCGCAACCCTGGCGGCAGGCCTGGCCACCCTCGCCGTCGGTGCCCTCCCCCTCACGGCCTTCGGCGAACTGGCCGGACGCACCATTCCCATCCTGGCTTTCGTGCTGGCCATGTCCCTGGTGACCGAACTGGTGGACGAGGCAGGACTTTTCCGGGTGGTGACGGACCGCTTGGCCGCCCTGGGCAAGGGCCGCGTTTTCACCCTGTGGCTGCTGGTGGTGGCAGTGGCCACGGTGGCCACCGTGTTCCTGTCCCTGGACACCACCGCGGTGCTGGTGACACCCGTGGTTGTCCTCCTAGCCGTCCACGCCCGGATCCCTCCACTGCCGTTCGCGCTGACCAGCATCTGGCTGGCCAATACCGCTTCCCTGCTGCTGCCGGTGTCCAACCTGACCAACCTCCTGGCGCAGGACCGGTTGGGCCTGAGCCCGTGGCGCTTCGCGGGGCTGGTGTGGGCTCCGGCCCTGGTTGGCCTGCTGGTCCCGCTTGCCCTGCTGCGGCTGGCGTTCCGGCGGGACCTGCGCGGAACCTACGGTCCCCAGCCTGCCCGTCCTGTCCGCGACCGGACCCTGCTGAAAGCCGCGGGGATCACGCTGGTGGTCCTGCTGCCCGCGCTGGTGTCCGGACTGCCGGTCCAGTACCCGGCACTGGCCGCCGCCGCCGTCCTGGTGGCGGTCTTCCTCCGGCGCCGGCCCTCGGCCCTGCGGTGGTCCATGGTGCCCTGGCGGCCGCTGATGCTGACGGTTGGGCTGTTCATGCTGATGGAGGCCCTGCACGCGCACGGCCTCACCACCCTGCTGGCGGGGGTGGCCGGGACCGGGGACAGCCTGCCTGCCCTCCTGCAGCTGGCCGGCCTGGGCGCCGGGGCGGCGAACGCGGCCAACAACCTTCCCGCCTACCTGGCCCTGGAACCGGTGGCGGGGTCGCCCGCCAGGCTCGCCGCACTGCTGATCGGGGTCAACCTGGGACCGCTGGTGACGCCGTGGGCGTCGCTGGCCACCCTGCTGTGGCATGAGCGGCTCCGGGTATTGAACGTGCCCATCAGGTGGGGCGGGTTCGCAGCGGCGGGACTGGTGGCGTTGGTCCTGACTGTGCCGCTCGCGGTGCTGGCACTGTGGGCCGTGTCCGGGATGCCCTGAGCAAGGGCACGGCTTATCCCACGAACATCAGCCAGAGGATTACGGCAGGGAGGAACGCCTGGCCGATGCCGCTGATCCACAGCCGGGGTTCACTGATGATCAGCACGACGCCGAGGATGGCGTGGGCAATGGACATCATGGCCACGATGGTTCGGCCCACCGTGACCTGGCCGGCATTGGCGAGGACCACCCCGGATATCCCGAACAAACCCCAGACGATGTTGTAGAACCCCACGTTGATGGTCCAAAGGCGCACCGCTGAAGTATCTTCCGGCCTGATCAGGAAGATGGGATGGAGGCGCTGGTCCGTGTACCGGAAAGCTTCCAGCAGGCCCACAGTGATAAGGGTTATCCCGGTGATGACTGCAAGCACCTGGATGACCGTACTCAAGGGCGCGTCCTGCTGCCCGGGCGCGGGCGCATGCTATGCGCCGCCCTCGTTTCCGGGAAGGTTCTCCCACAGGCCCAACACATTGCCCTCGGGATCCTTGAAGTAGGCCGTGAAGCCCATGCCGGGAACTTCGTTCTTGGGTATCAGGACCGAACCGCCGGATTCCTCGACGGACTTCAGTGTTGAGTCGATATCCGGCACATCGATGGTGATGACCGGGCTGGTGATCTGTCCTTCGCGGGCCATCATCCCGCCGTTGATGGCCCCTGGCGTTGTTGACTGGCCGGCGTCGTCCATGTCCGTGGTGATGACCATGCTGTAATCCATGCCCGGCACCGGTTCGATCCGCCAGCCCAAGGCCTCCTGGTAGAACTTCCTTGCCCTCATCTGGTCGTCCGCGGGAATCTCGAAATGCACTACTCCGCCCATGGTTGCCCTCCGTGTCCTTCTGGTTCTCTGTCGATTCGGTGCCTGGTGCGCCAGACGCCGGGGTGCCACCCGCGGTGATCTTAATCCGGGGCCAGGAAGCGCAGAAGGGCCGATGGTCCCGCCACTGTCGGCGGTCCGTGGGACGATGGAAGACATGACGATCGCAGAGGCACCTCCCCGGCTGGCAGCCGCGGCGGACGTGTCCCTGCGGTGGTATCCGGATGGTCCCTACAGTCTTTCCCGGACCCTGGGGCCGCTCCTGCGCGGCAACAGCGATCCCTCCTTCTGCGTCCAGGGTGACGTGATCTGGAATGCGTTTACGACGCCGGAGGGCCCGGCGACCATCCGGCTCGCCTCCGCGGGCGGCGGCGCCGCAGGCACCCCGCTGGTGGACATCCAGGCGTGGGGGCCGGGCGCCGACGCAGCCGTGAAGGCGGCACCCCGGCTGCTGGGTGCCGACGACGACTGGCAGGGTTTCGACGAACCGGCCTTCCATTCGACACTGCCACGCATGGTGCAGGAGGCCCGCCGCCGCGCCCTGGCGGTCCGGCTGCCGGCAAGCGGGCGGATGGTGGACCAGCTGGTGCCGATCATCCTCGAACAAAAGGTGACGGTCATCGAGGCGCGGCGCGGCTACCGCTACCTGGTGCACCGCTACGGGACTCCGGCGCCGCGGGCCGGGATGTCCACGCCGGCCGGGCTGGTGGTGGCGCCGACGGCGGCGCAGTGGCTGCAGGTTCCCAGCTGGGAGTGGCACAAGGCAGGGGTGGGTCCCCAGCGTTCGGCCACTGTCATGCGTGCGCTGCGCTCCGCCGTCGCGCTTGAACGCCTGGCCGTGCTGCCTGCGCTGGTGGCGGGGGAAAAGATGCAGGTCATTCCGGGCATCGGAGCCTGGACGGCCGCCGAGGTGGTCCAGCGCACCCACGGCTGCCCGGACTCCATTTCGGTGGGTGACTACCATCTGGCGGCGTATGTGGGGGCGGCACTGACCGGACGCAGGACCGACGACGCCGGGATGCTCAAGCTGCTGGAGCCTTGGCGGGGACACCGGCAGCGCGTGGTCCGGATGATCCAGAGCACCGGCTTCCGCAAGCCCACCTTTGGCCCGCGGATGACCATCCAGGACCACCGGGGGCACTGAACAACGCGGCGCTTCCGGCCGGTTGAAACCGCTTGATTTCCGCGCCAGAGGGTACGGAGCCGGTATGGGGCGCCCCGCCGGGTGCCATCCCCGTCCGGTTGGACGGCACCAGGCTGGCAGGCACCGTCGACCGAAAGGATCCCATGAGCTCCGAACCAGGCAGCACCAATCCCAACCCCGAGGCTGTGCCCGGAACGTCCCAGGATCCCGCCGTCCTGGATCCGGACGCCCAGGATCCGGGCGCCGAGGAGAAGCTCAGGCTGCAGCTGGCCATCTTCGACGTGTCGCGGGACGCCGAAGGCAGGAGCCTGGAAGAGATCCGGGACATGCTGCTTTCAGCCTTTGCCGCCCGCGGCGTGGCCCCGCCTCCGGGCACCTGGGTGGAGTCCGTGGCGTCGTCGGCGTTTTACGGTGAGCCCTACATCATCGACTACCCCACGGCCATTGCCGCGGACAACCTGGAACCGGCCCCGAACCCGGAGGTCCGCGAGCGGCTCGCCGCCCGGCGGGAACTGCGCGAGGTGCAGCTCCCACCCGGAATCTTTCCCTCCCAGGAGGAGTGGGATATCCCGGCCAACGAGGTCACCGGCGCGGCCAGCACCCGCATGCTCTCCCCGGCGGGGTGGGAGGGCAGGGCGGTCCTGGCCGTGGCGGCGCTGGCAGCGGTGGCCGTCGCGGCAGTCGCGGCTATCCGGGCCGGCACCGGCCGCCGCCGCAGGGATGCCTAGAGCCCCAGCCGGGCCACCGCTTCCTCGCGCATCTGGACTTTGCGGATCTTCCCGGAGACCGTCATGGGGAAGCTCTCCCGGACCTCCACGTACCGGGGTATCTTGTAGTGCGCCAGACGCCCCCGGCAAAACTCTGCCAGGGAGGCGGCGTCAAGGGGCCCGGCACCCGGTTTGAGGATGATGCAGGCCATCAGCTCCTCACCGTACCGGGTGTCCGGGACCCCGATGACCTGGACGTCCTGGATGTCCGGGTGGGTGTAGAGGAATTCCTCGATCTCGCGGGGGTAGATATTCTCGCCGCCCCGGATCACCATGTCCTTGATCCGGCCTTCCACCACCACATAGCCGTCGTCGTCCATGCGGGCCAGGTCCCCGGTGTGCATCCAGCCCTCCGCGTCGATGGCTTCGGCGGTCTTGTCCGGCTGGTTCCAGTATCCGGCCATGACGGCGTAGCCGCGGGTGCAGAGTTCGCCGATCTGCCCGCGTTCCAGGTCTTCCCCGGTGGCAGGATCCACGATCTTGCTCTCCAGTTGCGGCATGGTGCGGCCCACGGTCTCGGTGCGCTGCTGCAGCGTGTCGCCCTGGCGCGTCATGGTGGACACCGGCGAGGTCTCCGTCATGCCGTAGCAGATGGCCACGTCCACCATGTTCATCTCCGCGATAACCCGGTTCATTACCTCGATGGGACACAGTGAGCCCGCCATGACCCCGGTGCGGAGCGTGGAGAGATCGTACGAACCGAAATCGGGGAGCGCGAGCTCGGCGATGAACATGGTGGGCACGCCGTACAGGGAAGTCCCCTCGAAGTCCTGGACGGCCTCGAGCGCGGCGGCGGGCGAGAAGCCACGGCCCGGAATGATGGTCGCGGCACCGTGGCTGAGCGCATTCAGGTTGCCGATCACCATCCCGAAGCAGTGGTAGAAGGGCACCGGGATGACCACGCGGTCACGCTCCGTGTAGCCCAGCAGTTCACCGATCGCGAAGCCGTTGTTCAGGATGTTGTGGTGGGTCAGCGTGGCGCCCTTGGGGAAGCCTGTGGTGCCGGAGGTGTACTGCAGGTTGATGGGATCGTGCGGGCTGAGTTCGGCCATGCGGGCCAACAGGCGCGAGTGCCCGACGGCGTCGGCACGCTTGAGCAGCTCGCCGTAGGTCAGCTCCGCATCGCCTTCCGGGCTGCCGGCCGTCAGCGCATCCAGGCCGTGGTCCGGAAGGAAGACGAGCTCCCGCAGGTCCGGGCAGGTGAGGAGGGCCTGGCGGCCCATGGCCACGTAATCGCTGTTGGTGTCCGACGGCGCCGTGACCAGCGTGCGCATGCCGTTCTGCTTGACCACGAATTCGAGTTCATGGCTGCGGTAGGCCGGGTTGACGTTGACCAGGATGGCGCCAATCTTGGCGGTGGCGTACTGCAGCAGCGTCCATTCGGCGCAGTTGGGGCTCCAGATGCCCACCCTCTCCCCCTTGGCGACGCCCAGGGCGAGGAGCGCGCGGGCCAGCCGGTCGACGTCGTCGTTCATCTTGGTATAGCTCCAGCGGCGGGCATCGCCGCCAGGCACCGGGGCGGCCTCGATCAGGGCGTCGTGGAGGGGAAACTGCGCGGCGACGCGCTCAAAGTTCGCGCCAATGGTTTCCTCCAGGAGCGGGACGTCAGTGTCCCCGGCTGTGTAAGCACGCATGATGGCACGCTACCAACAGGATCCCGGCAGGAGAAGCAGGCCGGCACCGCAACACTGCCGGTTCGTTCCCGGGCGCCCGGTATTGTGAAATCCATGAGTGCACCCATTGACCTGATAGCAACGTTCATCCCCAACGACGGCGAATTCCACCGCGTCAAGCTGGCCCTGGAAATCGCCATCGACGAGGTGGTGAAGGAGCCAGGCTGCATCCGGTACGAACTGACCGAAGCCACCGAGGAGAAGCTTGTCCTGACCGAGCAGTGGGCCTCCCAGGAGGACCTGGACAGGCACTCCAAGGGCATCGCGGTGCAGGACCTGAACGAATCGCTGAGCGCCCTGCTGGCCGAACCGGTCAAGGTGGAACGCGTCTAGCGCAACCGGTTAAACGCAGAATGCGGGACCTCCGGAGGTCCCGCATTCTGCGTTTAACCGGGTCTTAGAAGTCGGGGATCTGGGTGCCGTCCTGCGGTCCGCCCTGGCCGGCAGGCTTGCCCGCCGCGGCTGCCGCTTCCTCGCGCTGCTTGGCCACATGGGCGTGGACTTCTTCCATGTCCAGCGCCTTCACGGCGTCAACCACCTGTTCCAGCTGCTGGGCGTTCAGCGCACCCGGCTGGGAGAACACCAGCACTTTTTCGCGGAAGGCCATCAGTGTGGGGATGGAGGTAATGCCTGCCTCCGCCGCGAGCTGCTGCTCCGCTTCGGTGTCCACCTTGGTGAAGAGGACGTCCGGGTGCTTCTCGGAAACGGTGGAGTAGGTGGGCCCGAACTGCTTGCAGGGACCGCACCATTCTGCCCAGAAATCGACCAGGACAATGTCGTTTCCTTCGATCGTCGATGCGAACTGTTCACCTGTGATGTCAAGGGTAGCCATGTGTCTACGCTACGCGCCCGGGACTGCCCGTGTCGCGGATGTTCGCTCCCCGCGTCATCGGGAATACCGGGCGGACGACGCCGGCCGGCCGGGTCAGGCGGTGGCATCCCACAGGTGCGGGGCGGGGGTGCGGCTGCCGGGGAGGGCGCTGGAGGCGCGCCATTCGTGGATCCATTCGGGGAGGACCAGGTCCTCCGGCGGGGTGCCGAACTCCGCGAGGATGTCGTCCTGGCTGACCGGACCGCCCTTGGTGACCAGCCGGGTGGCGATGTAGGCACGGGCGTAAATCTCGCCGTCGGCCACCATCCTCTGCTCGAAGAAGATCGCCTTGGTGTCCAGCCCGATGATGCGGGTCTCGATGGCGTACTCCTGCCACAGCTGCAGCGACTTGCGGAAGGAGATGGTTTCCGCGGACACCACCGGGCTCCAGCCGCGGCGGCGCATCCGCTTCCAGACGCCGCTGCGCACCATGAGGTCGAACCGGCCCAGGTCCATCAGGGACAGGTACATGCCGTTGTTGACGTGCATGGCGATGTCGATGTCCGTCGGCAGGACGCGCAGGGGCAGGGACGCCGGGTCCCACACCGCTAACTGCGGACGGCGGCCGGAGCGGAAGAGCAGGAGGAGGGTTCTCAGGAGCAGGTGCATGTTCCCATGTTACCCGCGGGTAACATTTTCCGGCAGGGCCCCCGCCAGCAAGTATCCAGGCTCCTGGCGTCGAGTAGCAGTCCCGGTCCGGGCGAGTAGCGGGCCTTGAAAGTCGGGTAATCCCTACTGGTGCCCGGCCGTTGGCATGCTTCCTAGACTCGGGATTCCTAGGACCAAACATGCACTGGCAGGTCCGCCGGGTGGCTTCCGGCCGTTCCTGCCTTCACGCGGAGCTCCGCATCTTCTGGGTGTGCGGATGACTCCATACTGCGCCGCCATTGGCTCCGGCAGCCGCCGGAGCCGGCGGTGCACTGGCATCTCGATCCGTCCAATGTCCTGGCGCGCACCGCATCGCCACGGCTTGGACCGAAACCTGATGGGCAACCCATGAAACAGCCAACAATCCCCTCCCCCGACAACGCGAGCAGAAGCTTCGCCACCGACGAACCGCGGACCGACCTCACCACCGGCCGCCCGGCCATCAGCAACAAGCTATGGGCCGGCATGGCCACCGCGGCGGTGGTGGCCGCAGTGGGCGTCGGCGCACTTGCAGCACCACCGGTGTCCCTTGACGGGAGCACGACGGCGGCGGCCCAGGTGGCGGAGGCCGCCCCACCACCGCCCAGCGCCGAACCAAGTGACGCGGCCGGGCCCGGTGCCGCAGCAGTGCCCGCAGCCGCGGCACAGCCGGAAGCACCCGCGGCAGAGGCGCCCCCTGCCCCGCCAGTGGAACCTGTTGCCGCTCCGGTCCCGGCGCCTGAGCCGGCCCCCGCACCCGAACCTGCGGGTGACCCCAACCTGTACACGGTGGTCCCGGGAGACACCGTGGGCGCGATCGCGGCCGCCCATGGCGTGGACATGAATGCCATGCTGGCCGCCAACGGATTGGGTGCCTTCAGCATCATCTTCCCGGGCCAGACGCTTCTGTTGACGGGGCCGCCTGTCGCCGTCGCCGAGCCCGCACCTGCTCCGGCTCCCGCGGCCCCCGCCGCCGCCGCAGCACCGGCGGCTGCACCGGCACCCGCCCCGGCTCCCGTCGTCGTGCCGGCTGCTCCTGCCGTCCGGACCATCTATGTAGCGGGTTCGGGTGGCCAGTCCATGGTGGACGCGTGCATCGGGCCGATCCACTACACCCCCAATGATGGCTTCTCGCTGTTCATCACCGAGCACGATTTCTGCGGCGGGTGGGCCCGGTTCTCGGGCATCGGCGTGGGTGAGGCGGTAAGCATCCCGGGTTATGGAACGTACACGGTGACCGGGCGAGGCACGGTCCCGAATCCCGGAACCACCAACGACGTCATCGCGGTCTTCGGCGGCTTCCCCAGGGCCATCCTGCAGACCTGCATTCCGGGAACCAGCACGATGCTCCTGATCGCGCTGAACTGAAACCCCCGAATTCATAAGCTTGTCCGCGGATCCGAACCTTGAAGGCCCGGATCCGCGGACAAGGGCATCATGCGCTACACGGTGTGGCGTTCTGAGATGTGCTCCACCAGTTCACCCACGCGCTGTTCGGAGTAGTTGCGGGCAATATCGCCCTGGCTGATGATGCCCACCAGTTTGTGGTCCGAGATCACCGGGAGCCTGCGGATCCGGTGCTCCTCCATCATGCCGATGGCTTCATCGATGTTGGCATCGGCATCCACGCAGTATGGCTTGCCGGAGGCCAGGTCGCGGGCCATCATCTGTCCGGGGTCGCGGCCGGCGGCGACGCATTTGAGCACAATGTCGCGGTCGGTGATCATGCCCTTCAACTTGCCGTCGTCACCGCAGATGGGAAGCGCCCCGCAGTCGAGGTCCTTCATCATGCGGGCCGCGTCCACAAGGGACTCGTTTTCCCTGATACATCGCGCATCAGTGGTCATGAATTCACGTACGGCACTCACTGAATCCTCCTTCATCGATGGGAAATATCGACGCAGGGCATCGGGGGGGCACATGCGCCGATGCTGCCAGATTACGCCCGCACCACCATGGTGTCGACGGCGCAGCGACGCCCTGCCGGAAGGCTCCGCGGTGGATCCAGGGCAACGAAAAAGCCTCCGGAACCTGATGGTTCCGGAGGCTTTTCCTTGGGTGGCAGATGAGGGATTCGAACCCCCGTAGGCGTTGCCAGCTGATTTACAGTCAGCCCCCTTTGGCCGCTCGGGTAATCTGCCGAACTTCAAAAGAAGTACCCGCCGATGCAGTGTTCGGAAGGAACGTTTCCGGCCCTTTCCGCTTCAGTAACCGCGGGCAAGACAACTTTACAGAACTTCCGGCGAAGAATCGAATCGGGGGCGCCACCGCCGCAAAACCGGCAAAACGGCGCGGAATTCCAGCCCTCAGCCCTCCCCCAGGATCCGTCCTGCCAGCTTGGCTTCGAAGCTCAGGGCCTGCTCCTCAGTGATCTGGTTCAGCTGCACGGCCCGCTGCAGGTCTGCCCGCACGCCATCCATCCGGGACGAGGCGTCGGCCACGGGGCTGAAGACAATTGAAGCCGCCACGGCAGCGGCCGCCACCGAAGACGCCGCCGCTGCCACCGCCCCTGCTGCTGTCGTAGTGCGGGTAACGTATCGGGCGGCTTTGCGGTGCATGGTGTTCCCTTCAACTGCGGTCCATCTGCTCCAACTCTCGCCAGCCCGCCTTCGTTCCCCCGGTGCGTCCGCTGAGAGGGAACTGTGAATGGGCCGCCCCCACCGGCCCGGGCATCCGTATTAGGCTGGATGCCAGTGATCCAGGCCCTGTATCCGCGGGGCTCCCATCAACAAAGGAGAGTCATGGCAGGCGAGTCAACGTTCGACGTCGTAAGCAAAGTGGACAAGCAGGAAGTGGCCAACGCGCTCAACCAGTCCCAGAAGGAAATCGCCCAGCGCTATGACTTCAAGGGCGTTGGCGCCGAGATCGACTTCAGCGGCGAGAAGATCCTGATGAAGGCCAATTCGGAAGAGCGCGTGAAGGCCGTCCTGGACGTCTTCCAGTCCAAGCTGATCAAGCGCGGCATCTCACTGAAGTCCCTGGACGAGGGGGAACCCTACGCCTCGGGCAAGGAGTACCGTCTGGAGGCCTCCATCAAGGAAGGTATTGCCCAGGACCTGGCCAAGAAGATCAACAAGCTCATCCGCGACGAAGGGCCCAAGTCGGTCAAGTCGCAGATCCAGGGCGACGAACTGCGCGTGTCCTCCAAGTCCCGCGACGACCTGCAGGCCACCATGGCCCTGCTGAAGGACTTCGAGGAAGCCGACCTGCAGTTTGTGAACTTCCGCAGCTAGCCCTTCCCGCCGTCGTTCCCGACGCGCAACCAGTTGGACGACACGCAAAAAGGCTGGCGCACCCCGGATTCGGGGCGCGCCAGCCTTTTTGCGCGTCACAGGTGACCAGGCGCGTCGGCAGAGCAGGTGCGCGTCGCCACGCGGGGTCCGACGGCGGGTTCCCGGCTACAGCTGGCGGCCCGCCATCCGCTCCAGCCGGGCAATCCGGTCCCGCATGGGCGGGTGGGTGGCGAACAGCTTGTTCATGGCGCCGCCACGGAAGGGGTTGGCGATCATCAGGTGCGAGGCGTTGACCAGCCGCTGGTCCTGCGGCAGCGGGGCAATGCCGACGCCGCGCTCAATCTTGGCCAGGGCTGAGGCGAGCGCCAGCGGATCCCCCGTGAGCTGTGAACCGTCCTCGTCGGCGTCGTACTCCCTGGTTCGCGAGATGGCCATCTGGATCAGCGAGGCAGCAAAGGGCGCCAGCAGTGCCATGGCGATCATGGCCAGCGGGTTGGCGTTGCGCCGGTCACCGCCGCCGAAGAACAGGAGCATCTGCCCCACCGACGTGATGACGCCGGCGACGGCTGCGGCCACGGACGAGGTGAGGATGTCGCGGTTATACACGTGCATCAGCTCGTGGCCCAGGACGCCGCGGAGTTCGCGGGCATTGAGGAGCTGAAGGATGCCCTCGGTGCAGCAAACGGCGGCATTCTGCGGGTTGCGTCCGGTGGCGAAGGCGTTGGGGTTCATGGTGGGCGAGACGTAGATCCGCGGCATGGGCTGGTTGGCACGCGTGGAGAGCTCGCGGACAATCTGGTACAGTTGCGGCGCCTGGGCTTCGGTCACCGGGAAGGCCTGCATGGAGCGGATGGCGATCTTGTCGCTGTTCCAGTACCCGTAGAACGTGGTGCCGACGCCGACCAGGGCCATGATCCAGATGGGCGCCGAACTGCGGGTCCCTACACCGATCAGTCCGCCCAGGCCCAACAGCACCGCCCACAGCACGCCGAACAGTGCCGCGGTCTTCAGGCCATTGTGATGGTTGTGCACGTTTCCTCCTTGCTTAAGGAACGGCTTGCTAGGGCACCGGGTTCCGGGCATCGTACTTCCGGAAGCCGGGCTGCAGTTTCGCCGCCAGCCACGCCCCCGCGATGCACAGCACACCGCCAACCAACAGGACCCAGCCCTCATTCAGAAGCTTAGTCGCGCCGCCGGCCAGCAGGTCCCCGATCCGCGGGCCGCCGGCCACCACCACAATGAACACGCCCTGAAGGCGTCCGCGCAGGTGGTCGGGCGCCGCGGCCTGGAGGATGGTGTTGCGGAAGACGCTGCTGATGGAGTCGGCGATCCCGGCCAGGGCACAGCAGATGGCAGCCGGCAGCAACCAGAGCGTGGCGCCGGCGCCCGGCGCCCGGCCGGCCAACAGAACCACCAGCCCGAACGCGCCGATGGACGCGCCCCACCCCATCACGGAGATGACGACGGCGGTCCCCTGGCGGCGCACGCTGCCCAGCGGGCCGGAGAACAGGCCCGCCAGGAAGGCCCCGACGGCGGTGCAGGCCAGCAGGATGCCCACGGTGGCCTCGCCGCCGCCGATCATAAGGGCGGCAACGGCGGGCAGGAGGGCCCGCGGCTGGGCAAGGATCATGGCCACGAGGTCGATGATGAAGGTCATCCGGAGGTTGGGCCGCGTTCCCAGGAAGCGGAATCCTTCAATCACGGAACGGATTCCTACTTTGCTGCGGGTACCTGCCGGCGGCATCGGCGGCAGCCGGTAGACAGCCCACAGGACGAACGCGAAGCTGGCGAAGTCGATGGTGTAGGTCCAGCCGAACCCCAGCCACGCCACCAGGACGCCGGCCAGCAGCGGCCCGGCGGTCATGGCAAGGCCAAGCGACAGCATGCTCAGGGCGTTGGCGGCCGGCAGGAGTTCCTTGCGGATGAGCATGGGGATGATGGCGCTCCGCGCCGGCTGGTTGATGGCCTGGGCCCCGCTTTGCAGCGCCACCAGCAGGTACAGGACCCACACGTTGCCCAGCTGCACCCAGGCCTGCAGCGCGATCAGGCCGGTGGTCAGCCAGAGCACGGTGGTGGCCAGCAGGGCAATGCGCCTGCGGTCGTGGGCGTCGGCAATGGAGCCGCCCATGAGTCCACCGAAAACCAGGGGAACCAGCGCGAACATGCCGAGGAGGCCCACATAGAAGCTGTCCTGCGTCAGGCGGTATACCTCGAGGCTTACGGCCACCAGGGTGAGTTGGCTGCCGACGGCGGACACTGCCGATCCCAGCCACAGCCGGCGGAATGCGGGGCTTTCCCTGAGCGGCGTGACATCGGCAAGTAATTTCCCCACTCCGTAACAGTAATGGCCGACACGGCCAGGTTAGCCGCACCTTATTGTGAGTTGCTCAAAATAAGTGTTTCAATGGAGCCATGACGGAGCACTTTGACGGCCAGGACGCGTGGGCTGCAGCCCTGCGCGCCCACGGACGCAGGGTGACCAAGCAGCGGCTGGCTGTCCTGGCCGCCGTCGAACGCCACCCCCACTCACCTGCCGAAAGCATCCTTGCCGCCGCCCGGGCCGAGCTGCCCGAACTGACGGCCCAGTCCGTCTACGTTGTCCTCGGCGACCTGACGGACCTCCACATGCTGCGCCGGTTCGAGCCGCCGCACTCCCCCGCCCTGTATGAGACGCGCGTGGGGGACAACCACCACCACGCCATCTGCATCAGCTGCGGCCGCGTGGAGGATGTGGACTGCGCCGTCGGCCATGCCCCCTGCCTCACGCCGCACTGGAACCCGGACGCCAAGCCGATGACCATCCAGATCGCGGACGTCATGTACCAAGGCATCTGCCAGGAATGCCAGCAGGCCCAACAGCTTCCTCCCCACAGTCCCTCGCAAGAAAAAGAGAAATAGGAGAACAATGACTGCCGTTTCCACAACCCAGTCAGGTGCGCCGGTTACGTCCGACGCTCACTCGAAGTCAGTTGGTGCCGATGGTGCCATCATCCTGACCGACCACTACCTCGTCGAAAAGCTCGCCCAGTTCAACCGTGAGCGGGTTCCGGAGCGCGTAGTGCACGCCAAGGGCGGCGGCGCATTCGGCACGTTCAAGACCACCGAGGACATCTCCAAGTACACCAAGGCCGCGTTCCTGCAGCCCGGCGTCGAGACCGAGATGCTGATCCGCTTCTCCTCCGTCGCGGGCGAGAACGGTTCCCCGGACACCTGGCGCGACCCCCGCGGTTTCGCCGTAAAGTTCTACACCACCGAGGGCAACTACGACCTCGTGGGCAACAACACCCCCGTCTTCTTCATCCGCGACGGCATCAAGTTCCCGGACTTCATCCACTCCCAGAAGCGCCTCCCGGGCACGCACCTGCGCGACGCCGACATGCAGTGGGACTTCTGGACCCTGTCCCCCGAGTCCGCCCACCAGGTCACCTGGCTGATGGGTGACCGCGGCCTGCCCGCCTCCTGGCGCGAGATGCAGGGCTACGGCTCGCACACGTACCAGTGGATCAACGCCGAGGGCGAGCGCTTCTGGGTCAAGTACCACTTCAAGTCCAACCAGGGCGTGAACTCCATGAGCTCCGAGCAGGCCGAACAGCTCGCCGGCTCCGACGCCGATTTCTACATCCGTGACCTGTCCGAGAACATCTCCGCGGGCAACTTCCCGTCCTGGGACCTGCACGTGCAGGTCATGCCGTACGAGGACGCCAAGACCTACCGCTTCAACCCGTTCGACCTCACCAAGGTGTGGCCGCACGCGGACTACCCGCTGATCAAGGTGGGCACCATGGAGCTGAACAAGAACCCGGAGAACTACTTCGCGCAGATCGAGCAGGCCACCTTTGCGCCGTCGAACTTCGTGCCCGGCATCGCCGCCTCCCCGGACAAGATGCTGCAGGCCCGCATCTTCTCCTACGCGGACGCACACCGCTACCGGGTGGGCACCAACCACGCCCAGATCCCGGTGAACCAGCCCAAGAACCAGGTCAACAACTACAGCCAGGACGGGCAGGGCCGCTTCCTGTTCAACGCCCCCTCGGTTCCGGTCTACGCGCCGAACTCCGTGGGCGGCCCGGCTGCCGTGGAGCCGCAGAACCCGGCCGGCGGCTGGGAGAACGACGGCGAGCTCACCCTCTCCGCGCACACCCTGCACGCCGAGGACGGCGACTTTGTCCAGGCCGGCGCGCTGTACCGCGAGGTCTACGACGAGGCCGCCAAGGCCCGCTTCCTGGAGACCATCAGTGGAGCCGTGGGCGGCGTGCAGAGCCCCGGCATCAAGGAACGCGCCATCCAGTATTGGACCAACGTTGACGCAGAGCTCGGTGCCAAGCTGCGCGCCAACCTCGGCACCGTGGCTGCCCCGTCGGCGCCCACCTCGGATGCAGAGTCCGCCAACAAGATCGGCTGACCTGCCTGCCGGCTGAACTGAAAAACACCCCGCCACGGTCATCCGTGGCGGGGTGTTCTGCTGTCCGGTCCCGGTTGTGCACATACGGCAACGGGGGATCTGGCCGCTGGCGGCCGGCAGCCGTAGGCTCCGTAAATGAACACTTTCGCAGGTATTCCCCCGGAAGCCTTCCGCTTCTACGCGCAGCTGGAGGACAACAACAACCGCGACTGGTGGCTGGAACACAAGGCAACGTATGACGCCTCGGTCAAGGAGCCGCTCACCCTCCTGCTCTCCGAGCTGGAGCCCGAGTTCGGACCTGCCAAGCTCTTCCGACCCAACCGGGACATCCGTTTCTCGTTGGACAAGTCGCCGTACAAGACTGCCCAGGGAGCATTTGCCGCACGCCAGGAAGGCGTGGGTTTCTACCTCCAGATCAACGCAGATGGACTGTTGATAGGCGGCGGCTACCACTCCCACACGCCCGCCCAACTGGCACGGTTCCGCGCCGCCGCCGACGCCTCCGCCAGCGGCGCCGCCCTGCAGGGCATTGTGGATGCCGTGGCAGGGGCCGGCTTTGCCATCGAGGGTGAGAAGCTGAAAACCGTCCCGCGCGGTTTCGACAAGGACCATCCCCGCGCCGAACTGCTCAAGCACAAATCGCTGTCCGCGGGTGTCGAGGTGGGCCAGCCGGAATGGGTGTCAACACCGGCCGCGAGGGACCGGATCGCGGAACGGTGGCGGGAGCTGCGGCCGCTCGTGGAATGGGTTGGCCGGTACGCGGCGCCGTGACCGGAACGCTGCAACAGGGGTACGGGCCGGCAGGAAACCAGGAAGCGCCGGAAACGCAACTGCCCGCCCGGCGCAGGCCGGGCGGGCAGTTCAGCATCAGCCGGTGAGGCCGGCCGTCAGGTCCGGCTCAGCTCATCTTCGTCCGCCGGCTCCACCGGGGAACCGGGTGTTCCGGTAGCCAATGGGGTGCCGTTGACCGACGCGTTCGCCTCGGCGAAGCGCTCGTTGAGCCGTGAGTGGCGCTGGCCGTACGCGAAGTAGATGGCCAGGCCCAGCACCAGCCAGAAACCGAAGAAGATCCAGGTCTCCACGGCGAGGTTGGTCATCAGGTACAGGCACAGCACGGCAGACACGATGGGGACCACCTTGCCGAACGGGACGCGGAACGCGGGCTTCAGGTCCGGGCGCTTCTTGCGGAGCACCAGGATGCCCAGGCTGACCACGACGAACGCCGACAGGGTGCCGATGTTGATCATTTCCTCGAGCAGGTCAACGTTGGTCAGGCCCGCCACCAGCGCAACCGCCGCGCCGCAGATGATCTGGAGGCGGGCCGGCGTGGAACGCTTGTCACTGGTCTTGGAGAGGGCCCGGGGCAGCAGTCCGTCGCGGCTCATGGCCAGCACCACGCGGGACAGGCCCATGAGGAGCACCATGATCACGGTGGTCAGGCCCACGAGGGAGCCGAAGGCGATGACCTTGGCGGCCGAGGTGTCGCCCACGGCTTCGAAGGCGGTGGTAAGGGTGGGGCTCTTGGCTTCAGCCAGCTGGGTGTAGGACACCATGCCGGTCAGGGCCAGGGATACGAGGATGTAGAGCAGCGTGACCAGGGCCAGTCCGCCGAAGATGCCGCGGGGCAGGGTCTTCTGCGGGTTCTTCACTTCCTCGGCGGAGGTGGCCACCACGTCGAAGCCGATGAAGGCGAAGAACACCAGGGCGGCACCGGCGAAGATGCCCATGGTGCCGTACTGGGCGGGAGCGGCGCCGGTCAGGAAGCCGAAGAAGGACTGCTTCAGGACGTCCGCGGCGCCATTGCCGGCCGTGGGCTCAGCTGCAGGAACGAACGGCGTGTAGTTCTCGAACTTCACGTAGGTGAAGCCCACCACGATCACGAACAGCACCACGGCGATCTTGATCAGGGTGAAGATGTTGCCCACGCGGGCGGAAAGCTTGGTGCCCAGCACCAGCAGCACCGTGAAGATGGCCACGATCAGGAAAGCGCCCCAGTAGAGGTCCACCCCGCCCAGCGAGATGGCCGGCGGGACGTCCAGGCCAGTGAGCGCGAAGACCTTGCTGAGGTAGATGCCCCAGTATTTGGCGATCACGGCGGCGGCCGTGAACAGCTCGAGGATCAGGTTCCAGCCGATGATCCAGGCAAGGAGTTCACCCATGGTGGCGTAGGTAAAGACGTACGCGGAGCCGGCCACGGGGATGGCGGTGGCGAACTCGGCGTAGCACATGATGGCCAGCGCGCAGGTGACCGCGGCGATCGCGAAGGAGAGCGTCACGGCGGGACCTGCAAAGTTGGCAGCGGCTTTGGCGCCGACCGAGAAGATACCGGCGCCGACAGCAACGGCGACGCCCATGATCATGAGGTCCCAGGTGCTGAGGGAACGCTTGAGCTTGCGTCCGGGCTCATCGGCGTCGGCGATCGACTGCTCGATGGATTTTGTCCGCAGAAGGTTCATTAGGGGGTCACAATCCTGGTTTGTGAGGGAAACAGACCTATCAACGGTACTGTCCATCCACTGGACGGTCCCAATCGTCCCGAATAGTGAGACACCCTTAAGGCCGAACATTCTTCTGTGAACTGACTCGGGGCCCTCCGGTTGGAGAGCCCCGAGCGTTCTTGATCGAACTTCCTAGGATGGCCAGTCCATCAACGTTGACCGGATGAGGAAGCGTTTCCCCTCAGGCGCTTCAACGGAAAAGCCGCTGCCCCGGCCCGGTACGACGTCGACGGTGAGGTGGGTGTGGCTCCAGTAGTTGAACTGCTCCCGGGACATCCAGAATTTCAGCGGCCGGGGCTGCAGCCCATCCGCCAGGTCGAACAGCCCCAGGAGCACGTCGGAGTCACCCGTGATGAAATCCCCGGCCGGATAGCACATGGGCGAGGACCCGTCGCAGCAGCCGCCGGACTGGTGGAACATGAGCGGTCCATGCCTTTCCCACAGCATCCGGAGCAGGTCCACGGCGGCCGGCGTGAGCGCCACCCGGGAGAAGTCTTCCCCGGGCAGCGTCACGGCGGCAGCCAACCCTTCAGCGGGCATCAGAACCTCAGCACCACGCGGCCGTCGATCTTGGCGTGCTTCATCTCATCGAACACCGCGTTGACCTCGGACAACCCCCGGACGGAGACCGTGGGATGGATCTTTCCCCGGGCATAGAAGTCCAGGGCCTCCTCAAGGTCCTGCCGGGTGCCGACGATGGAACCGCGGACGGTCAGTCCCTTGAGCACAATCTCGAAGATCGGAGCCGGAAAGTCCCCTGGGGGCAATCCGTTGAACACGATGGTTCCGCCGCGCCGGGCCATGCCAATGGCCTGGCCGAACGCCGACGGGTGCACCGCCGTAACCAGCACTCCATGGCAGCCTCCTGTTTCCCGCTGGATCACTTCGGCCGGGTCCTCGTGCAGCGCGTTGACCGTAAGTTCGGCGCCGTGGGCCTTGGCAAGGGCCAGTTTGTCGTCGGCGATGTCCACGGCGGCGACACGAAGCCCCATGGCCACGGCGTACTGCACGGCAATATGCCCCAAGCCACCGATGCCCGAGATGGTGACCCACTGCCCCGGCCGGGTCTCGGTCATCTTCAGGCCCTTGTAGACGGTGACGCCGGCGCACAGCACCGGCGCCACCTCGACGGGGTCGGATCCCGCCGGTATGCGGGCCGCGAACCGGGAGTCCACCAGCATGTATTCGCCGAAGGAACCGTCCACGCTGTATCCGCCGTTCTGCTGCGCCTCGCAGAGCGTTTCCCACCCGGTGCGGCAGTACTGGCAGTCGCCACAGGCTGACCACAGCCAGGCGTTGCCCACCAGGTCACCAACCGCGAGGTCTGAAACCCCCTCGCCCAGGGCCACCACTTCGCCCACGCCCTCATGGCCGGGAACGAATGGAGGGGATGGTTTGACCGGCCAGTCGCCTTCCGCGGCGTGGAGGTCGGTGTGGCAGACGCCGGTGGTCAGGACCTTGACCAGCGCCTGTCCTGGCCCCGGCTCGGGAATGGCGATGTCCTTGACCTTGAGGTCGGTGCCGAATTCGGTTACTACTGCTGCTTGCATTGTCGTCGTCATTGGCGAAATCCCTGCTTCGTTGTAGTCGTTCAGTGGTACGGATCGGGCCTAGAAGAAGCCCAGCTTGTTTTCGTCGTAGCTCACCAGCAGGTTCTTGGTCTGCTGGTAGTGGTCCAGCATCATGGCGTGGTTCTCGCGCCCGATGCCCGAGGACTTGTAGCCGCCGAAGGCGGCACCTGCCGGGTAGGCGTGGTAGTTGTTGACCCAGACGCGGCCGGCCTGGATTTCGCGGCCGGCGCGGTAGGCAACGTTGCCGCTGCGGGACCAGACGCCGGCGCCCAGTCCGTATAGGGTGTCGTTGGCGATGCCCATGGCGTCGTTGTAGTCGCTGAACCGGGTGACGGCCACCACGGGGCCGAAGATCTCCTCCTGGAAGATCCGCATCCGGTTGTGGCCTTCGAACACAGTGGGCTGGACGTAGAATCCACCCGCGAGGTCGCCGGGGAGTTCGGCCCGCGCGCCGCCGGTGAGCACCTTGGCGCCTTCCTGCTTTCCGATGTCGATGTAGGAAAGGATCTTCTCCAGCTGGTCGTTGGAAGCCTGGGCGCCCACCTGCGTGTCGGTGTCCAGCGGGTTGCCCTGGATCATCTTTTCCACCCGTGCCACGGCATCGGCCATGAAGGAGTCGTAGATGTCTTCCTGGATCAGCGCCCGCGAGGGGCAGGTGCAGACTTCGCCCTGGTTGAAGGCGAACAGCGCAAAGCCCTCCTGGGCCTTGTCGTAGAAGGCGTCGTTTTCCTGGGCAACATCGTTGAAGAAGATGTTGGGGCTCTTGCCGCCCAGTTCCAGGGTGACGGGAATCAGGTTCTGGCTGGCGTATTGGCTGATCAGCCGCCCGGTGGTGGTTTCACCGGTGAAGGCGATCTTCCGGATCCGGGAACTGGATGCCAGCGGCTTGCCGGCCTCCACGCCGAAACCGTTGACCACGTTCACCACGCCGGCGGGCAGCAGGTCCCCGATCAGTTCCATCAGCACCAGGATGGACGACGGCGTCTGCTCCGCGGGCTTGAGCACCACGGTGTTGCCTGCGGCGAGCGCGGGCGCAAGCTTCCAGACGGCCATCAGGATGGGGAAGTTCCAGGGGATGATCTGGCCCACCACACCCAGGGGTTCGTGGAAGTGGTAGGCGGTGGTGTTGTCATCGAGCTGGGAGAGGCTGCCCTCCTGGGCCCGGACTGCTGAGGCGAAGTAGCGGAAGTGGTCCGCGGCAAGGGGCAGATCGGCGTTGAGGGTTTCCCGGACGGGCTTGCCGTTGTCCCAGGTTTCGGCGACGGCGAGCATCTCGAGGTTCTCGTCGATGCGGTCGGCGATCTTGTTCAGGATGGCGGCCCGTTCCGCCACGGAGGTCTTGCCCCAGGAGGGTGCGGCCTTGTGTGCCGCATCCAGGGCGAGCTCGACGTCCTCGGCGGTGCCGCGGGCCACCTGGCAGAACGCCTTGCCCGTCACCGGGGTGATGTTCTCGAAGTACTGGCCCTTCACCGGGGCCACCCATTCGCCGCCAATCCAGTTCTCGTAGCGGTCCTTGAAGGTGACCTTCGAACCGTCGGTTCCCGGCTGTGCGTAAACGGTCATGTGCTTAGCTCCTTTGCTGTGCAGAAGGCTGGCCCATAGGGGCGCTCGCCGATGATGCCAGCGTAGGAGCGGGGAGGTTGCAGCCAGGTTGCAACGATGCGACGCAGGTCACAACCGGGGGTGGACTTGTCCAGACCCGGTTTCGACAAGTTCCACCACACCGGCCGCCGTTCAGGCGTGCAGTTCGGCTTCCAGCCGTTCCAGGTCGGCCACCACGGCGGCCCGCTTGGGTGAGCGCGGCGGCAGGAGGCGGAGCGCGGCGCGGCGGATGACGACGTCGTCCCTGGCCTCCGGGAGCGCAGCGTACTTGAGCAGGGACTCGGCACTGCCGTCCGTGAGGACCGCCTCCCGGAGCAGGGACGACACCCTGGTCCGAAGGTCGAGAATGCCGGGCGCCTCCGAGCGCGGCAGCACCTCGCCGCGGTAGATCTCCAGGGCAATCCGGTGCGCACCGCGCTGCAGGCAGCTGAGCACCTGGCCGGTGTCCGGCACGAGGTCCAGGGGGAGCCGGTAAGGGCGTGAGCCTGGAACGGCGTCGGGGCTCAGCTGCTGGACGACCTTGCGCAGCCGGACCATCTCTGCCCGCAGCGTGATGGTGGAGCCATCCCCCGGGTAGAGCAGCGAAGAGAGTTCCTCGGCGCTGAGTCCTTTCGGATGGGCGCTCAGCAGGGCCAGGATCTCGCTGTGCCGCGCGGACAGGGAAACGGTCCTGCCGCCAAGGCTGAGGAGGGCCTGGTCGCGCCCCAGCAGCTGCAGGCTGTTGCGGTAGAGGCTGCCTTCCGTGGCACTGCCGCCGCGTCCGGCGGCAGCCGGGGACCGCCGTCGCACGGGCTTCCTGGCCAGCTCCGCCGCGTGCTGCAGGCGCTCCACCCGCAGCTGCGCCTGCGCGGCCGCCACCGTGGCCTCCACGAGCGACAACGTATGCGGCGCCACCGCGGTGGCCGTTCCGGTAATGTCCACCACGCCCAGCACGGCGCCGGAATCGGGGTCGTGGAAGGGGACGGCGGTGCAGCTCCAGGGATGGACTGTCCGCTGGTAATGCTCGGCGCCGGCGATCTGGATGCCCTTGCCCAGGGCCAGGGCCGTTCCCGGGGCACTGGTGCCAACACTGGCCTCGGACCAGTCCGCGCCGGGGACGAACATCATGCCTTCGGCGCGGCGCTGGAGCGTGGGGTCGCCGTCCACCCACAGGAGCCTGCCCACCTCGTCGCCCACCGCAACCAGGAGCCCGCTGTCATGGCTGGGCTGGACCAGCAATTTGTTGATGACCGGCATGATCGCGGCCAGGGGGTGCTGCCGGCGGTAGTCCTCCAGCTCGTCCCAGTCGAGGGCCAGCGGCGCGGCCGCATTGTCAGGGTTGGCCTTGAAGCCCGCCGAGCGCTGCCAAGACTCCCTGATGAGGTTGCGCAGCCCCGGGATCTCGGGGGTGGCGGCGCCGGGGTCCGATCCAAGGCGCTCATGGCCGGCCAGTGCGGCACGCTGGCGCGGTTCAGGGTGGAGCAGGTTCGTCATCGAACTCCCGTTCCGGAGTCTTGTCCGGCGAGGCACGGCTGGAAGGTGGCCCAGCCAGCATAGCCGGACAACACCCCTGTGTCACCGGCGCACCCGGACCAGTTCCTCCAGCGCATCCACCCCTGCAACTGCTCCGCCCGCGGCAGCGTAGCCGGCGGCGACGCGCCGCGCGCCAGGCGCCTTGCCCAGGGCCTGCTGGACGGCTGCCCGGAGCCGCTCCGGAGTAAGGTGTTTCCGGCTCAGCCGCACCCCGGCGTCGGCCGCTGCCACCCGCGCTGCCACCTCGTGCTGGTCGCGGCCAAACGGGACCACCACCACGGGTACTCCCTGTGCCAGCGCTTTCTGCGTGGCGCCCATCCCGCCGTGGGTGATGGCCACCGCTGCCCGCTCGAGGACAGGTCCATGCGGGACGAAATACTCCAGCCGCGCATTGGCCGGCAAAGGCCCGAAATGGTCCGTGCCGGCGGCTTTGGCGGCACCTGCCGAGCCGGTCCGGGCTGCCGGGAGGGTGGCGACGACGGTGAAGGGCTCCCCGGCAAGTCCGGCCAGGGCGGTCCGCACAATGGCTTCGTCCGCCTGGTACTCGGAGGACGTGGTCACCAGGACCACGGGGCCCTGGCCGTCCCGGAGCCAGGCCGGAGGTTCGGCCGGCGGTTCCCAGGCGAGGGCGCCGATCATCCGCACATCCGGGCCCCAGTCCGGATGCGGGTACTCGAACGGCTGCGACGTGGCCACGAGCATCAGCGGCGCGGTGCGGAACATCTCGTCCGCACCGCTGACGGGTGGAAGCTGGCCGGCGGACAGCTCCGCCCGCAGCGAGTTGATGTGCGGCAGCATCAGCTTTTCCACGGCGCCGATCACCAGGCGGCGGGCCAGTGCATCACGGGCCCTCCCCAGCGGGCCGGACATGGGCGCAAGCCCGGGTCCGAACGGCGGGGTTCCCCTCGACTGCAGCGGCGGGGTGTAAGGGCTGAAGGTGGCCCACGGCAGCCCCGAGGATTCGGCTTGGATGCGGGCTCCCCAGGCGTTGATGTCGATGAGCAGCAGGTCGGGGCGAACGTCAGCAATGGCCTGCTGCAGGTCCGGGGCGTCGAACCTGGCACGGGCCGTGAAGGTCTCCACGCTGGAAGCCAAGGCCGCCTTCGCGTTGTTGGAACGGTAGTCAGCGGCCTCGACCGCGAGTATCCGGTCATCTACCGGTCCGGCATGGAACCCCGCCTCCAGCAGCAGCGGGACCTGCCGGCGCAGGGTACGGACGTGGACATCATGGCCGCGGGCCTTCAGCTCCTGGAGCAGCGGGACCATCGGGAAAAGGTGGCCGATGGCGGGAGAGGTGTAGGCAAGGACGGTGGACATCAGGGCCTCCGGATGAAGGGTTCCAGCATTTCGAGCAGGCAGTGGGCCACCTGGTCGCGGCTGAGCCCGGCATCGAGGCGCAGCAGTTTCCAGGTGTAGACGTCGCAGAGGGCGACGAACTGGGCAAAGCGGCGCTTCCGCTCCACCCCGTCCGGCAGGAAGTCATCCGTCAGGAAGGGCGCGAAGACGCGTTCGCACCACTCCCGGTGGAACTGCCGCCCGCCTTCGGTGATCTCGGCGAGCACGGGGGAAGTTTCCTCCTCGGCCAGCATCTTCAGGGCCAGGGCGCCGGTGGTTTCGTAGTGCTCCAGGAGATTGTCGACGGCGGCGGGTACGTCGCCGGGAGGAGCGGCACCTCGCTGGCCGGCAACCTCCGCTGAAGCGGATTCCGCGGTGGCGTGGATCAGGCCCAGGCGGTCGCCGTAGCGGCGGATAACGGTCTGGACGGTCACCCCTGCGCGGGCCGCAACGGCGTTCAGCGTCACGTCGGCGATGGGCCCCTCCATGAAGAGGCCCAGCGTTGCCTGCAGGATCCGGCGCCCGGTTTCCTGCGCAGAGGTGGCACGCTTGGGGGAGCTGTAGGGACGGGTTCCCGCCCCGGCCGTATTCATGTTAATCAGATTAACTCGAATGCCCCGCCAGGGGTAGGGGTCAGCCGCGGGAGATGCGGATCATCTCCTCGCGCGGCACCACCTTGATGCGCTCGCGGACTACATGGTCCAGGCCGTCGGGCCCGGTCCAGGCGGCACCCAGTCCCGCCTCATGGGCGTCGAGCTTGTTCCACCCGTCCCAGGTGGTGTATTCGATGCCGCGTTCCTCAAGCAGGTCGATGATGGCCTGGGGGTCCGGGTTCTTGGCCGCCGGGAGGTTCAACCGGTCCTCCAGCAGGAAGCCGATGGTCTCCAGTGCGTCGCCCTTGGTGTGGCCGATCAGGCCCACGGGGCCGCGCTTGATCCAGCCGGTGGTGTAGATGCCCGGAACGGGGTTGCCTTCGGCATCGAGGACCCGGCCGCCTTCGTTCGGGATGACGCCCCGCTTGGCGTCATACTCCAGTTCGTCCAGGGCGGAGCCGTGGTAGCCGATGGCCCGGTAGACGGCCTGGACCGGGTACTCCACGTACTCCCCCGTGCCCTTGGCGTTGCCGGTCCCGTCCAGCTGCATGCGCTCGAACTTGATGCCGCCCACTTTGCCCGTGCCGTCGTCGAGCACTTCAACGGGGCTGTGCAGGAAGTGCAGGTGCAGCCTGCGGGAGGAAGGGTTGTCCGACTCCGCGTGCTCCTCCACCAGCCAGTTGGTAAGGGTGTTCACCATGGTCTTGACCTGGTTGTTGGTGCGGATGGCCTCGTCCGACGCGTCGTCGAATTCGAAATCCTCGGGGTAGAGGACAATGTCCACATCATCCATGTGGCTCAGTTCCCGCAGCTCCAGCGGGGTGAACTTGACCTGGGCGGGGCCGCGGCGGCCAAAGACGTGCACGTCCGTGACGGGGGACGCCTTCAGGCCCTGGTAGACGTTGTCCGGGATCTCCGTGGTGAGCAGTTCCTCGGGGTGCTTGACCAGCATGCGGGCCACGTCCAGGGCCACGTTGCCGTTGCCGATCACCGCGATTTCCTTCGCCTCCAGCGGCCACTCCCGCGGCACGTCCGGGTGGCCGTCGTACCAGGAGACGAAATCGGCGCCGCCGAAAGAACCGCGCAGATCGATGCCGGGAATGTCCAGGTCCGCGTCCTTGATGGCGCCGGTGGAGAAAATCACGGCGTCATAGAAGGCCCGGAAATCGTGCAGGGTGAGGTCCCGGCCGTAGGTCACGTTGCCCAGGAACCGGATGTCGCCGCGGTCCAGGACCTTGTGGAGGGCGTTCACGATGCCCTTGATCCGGGGATGGTCCGGTGCCACGCCGTACCTGATCAATCCGTAGGGCGCCGGGTAGGCCTCGAAGAGGTCGATGCTGACCTGGAAGTCGCCGTCCTTTACCCCGCTGGACTTGGTGAGGATGTCCGCAGCATAGACTCCTGCCGGTCCCGCGCCGACGATGGCGACGCGGAGGGGACGGTTGGCGGCGGTTTCGCTGTGATTGGACACCGGGAACCCTTCTGAACTGGTCCTGCTCATGTTTCATGAGGGTGCGCCGCATAGTGCAGCGCACAGTCCCCCATTCTAGTTGGCGGCAAGGGCCACCACCTTGCCTTCGCGGTACAGGAGGGCCCTGAGTTCTGATTCCGCCGAGTCCAGGCGCTTCGGATCGATGGTTTCACCGTCGTGGTAGTGGTCCACCACCCGCGGGTCCACGTAGCTTTTGCGCGCGATGGAGGGGGTGTTGCCCAGTGTTTCGGCGGCCTCGAACATCGCGCGGCTGATGGCCCTTTTCCGTTTGGCGGCAGTCCGCTGGACCCCGGTCCGTGCCAGGCTGGACGCAGCGGCCACCGTTCCGCGAAGGGTCCGGAAGTCCTTGGCGGTGAAGTCCGAGCCGGTCCGCTCCTTCACGTAGGCATTGATGTCCGCGCTGGTAACCGGCCGCCAGGTCCTGCCCTCTTTGTAGGCCAGGAGCCGGGCGTTCGGTCCCCGCCGTTTGAGCAGGCGCAGGAGGGCGGCGAGGTCGGCGTCGCGGATTTCCGATTCCCAGTCCTTGCCGCTCTTGGCCGGGAAACGCAGCAGGATCCGGTCCTTCCGCACCTGGACGTGGGCGCACAGGAGGGTGGCCAGGCCCCTGCTGCCGTTCTCGTTCGTGTAGCGTTCCGAGCCCACCCGCAGGGATCCGCTGTCCAGCATCCGGAACGCCCCTGCCAGGACGCGCTCACGGGAGAAGCCTTCACCACGCAGGTCCATGGTGACCAGCCGCCGGGCTGCGGGCAGCGATTCGGCCAACTGGAGGGACCGGTCAAATTTCACCCGGTCCTTACGCTCGCGCCACTCGGGATGATAGATGTACTGGCGCCGCCCCACGGCGTCCACTCCGGTCGCCTGGATGTGGCCGTTGTCAAAAGGGGCGATCCAGACGTCGGTCCAGGCCGGCGGGATGCCGATGCTTTCCAGGCGGTCCCGGACGGGACCCGGTGGAAGGGTGGAGCCATCCAGGTCCCGGTAACTGAAGCCCTTGCCGGCGGCAACCCTGCGGTAGCCGCGGCCCGAGGCGTTGCTGCGGCGGAGCCTCACGGCGCGGGCTCCCGGAAACGGACACGAGTCATGAAAGCAAGCCTACTGACTATTTTCCGGAATACACGCCCACCTGCTGGAATACCTGCCCGCGGGCTGCTGTTATGGACAGCGTGCCCATGCCAGAAGGAACCCCCGTAGCCACCTCCCCCACGTCACGCTCAACGGCAGGTGATGCGGTGCCCGCGGGCCCCAAGGCAGTCGCCAGGGATTCCACGGCGGGCCTGCTGTTCGGCATCGGCGCATACGTTTTGTGGGGGATGCTCCCGCTGTACTTCTACATCCTGATGCCGGCGGGCGCCGTCGAGATCGTGGCCAACCGCGTGGTGTGGTCCTTGCTGTTCTGCGCCCTGCTGATCACGGTGACCAGGTCGTGGGGTGTGCTCGCGGTGGCGCTACGGGACCGGCGGGTCTTTGGTTCCCTGGCGCTGGCGGCGTTCCTGATCGCCATCAACTGGCTGACCTACACCTATGGGGTCACAACGGGTCAGGCGGTGGAAACGTCGCTGGGGTATTTCATCAACCCGCTGGTTTCCGTGCTGCTGGGGGTGCTGGTCCTGAAGGAAAGGCTGCGGCCGCTGCAGTGGACCGCCGTCGGCGTCGGCTTCGTGGCGGTGGGCGTACTCACCTACTCCTACGGGAAACTGCCGTGGATCGCGCTGACCCTGGCGTTCAGCTTTGGCCTGTACGGCTTCGTCAAGAACCGGGTGGGATCGAGGGTGGACGCCATCACCAGCCTCAGCGTGGAGACCATGGTGCTCGCCCCGCTGGCCGCCGTCGCCATGGTTGTCCTGGCCGCAAGCGGCAGCTCCACGCTCACGTCCCAGGGGGCGGGGCACTTCTGGCTGCTGCTCGCATCCGGCGTGATCACCGCCGTCCCGCTGCTCTTCTTCGGCGCCTCGGCGCGGCGGTTGCCCATGACCACCATCGGACTGCTGCAGTATTTCGCCCCCGTCCTGCAGTTCCTGGTGGCGCTGCTGGTGTTCCGGGAGGCCATGACTGCTGAACGCTGGATCGGCTTCGGGGTGGTATGGCTGGCCCTGCTTCTGCTGACCGTGGACATGCTGCGGACCACGCGCAGGAATTCCCTGGCCCGCAAGGCAGCGCTCCGGCAGGCCGCCTGACCAACACTTAAGCCAAGGAGGGTGGGCCCGCAGTTGCGGGCCCACCCTCATTGGTTTTCGGGTAAAGCTGTGCCGGCTAGGCGTGGGCCTTGATGGCGGCGGCGAGGACTTCCAGGCCGTCTGCCAGCAGTTCATCGGTGATGACCAGCGGGGGCAGCAGGCGGATGACGTTGCCGTAGGTGCCGCAGGTGAGGATGATGACGCCTTCCTTCAGGCAGGCGGCGGCAACAGCCTTGGTCAGCTCCGGGTTCGGCTCCTTGGAACCGGCCTGGACAAGTTCGACGGCGAGCATGGCGCCACGGCCGCGGACATCGCCGATCACGCCGGTCCCGGCAGCGGCAAGCTCGGACTGCAGTTCCTGGAGGCGCGCCATGGCAACGGATTCGATGTGGCGGGCGCGGCCGTTCAGGTTGTACTCCTCCATGGAGCCGATGGACGCCAACGCAGCCGCGCAGGCCACGGGGTTGCCGCCGTAGGTGCCGCCCAGGCCACCGGGGTGCACGGCATCCAGCAGGTCGGCGCGGCCGGTAATGGCGGACAGCGGCATGCCGCCGGCGATGCCCTTGGCCATCGTCATGATGTCCGGGACAATGCCTTCGTGGTTGACGGCGAACCATTCACCCGTGCGGCAGAAGCCGGACTGGACCTCGTCGGCGATGAAGACGATGCCCTTCTCCTTGGCCCAGGCGGCCAGCGCCGGCAGGAAGCCCTCGGCCGGGACGATGAAGCCGCCCTCGCCCTGGATGGGTTCGATGATGATCGCGGCAACCTGGTCGCCGCCGATCTGCTTCTCGATCATGGTGATGGCGCGCTTGGCTGCCTCCGCACCGGTGATGGCGGGGTTTTCCTCGCGGTACGGGTAGCTCATGGGCATCCGGTAGACCTCGGGCGCGAACGGGCCGAAGTTGGTCTTGTACGGCATGGCCTTCGCGGTCAGCGCCATGGTCAGGTTGGTGCGGCCGTGGTAGGCGTGGTCGAAGGCGACGACGGCGTCCCGGCCGGTGGCCAGGCGGGCCACCTTGATGGCGTTTTCCACGGCCTCGGCGCCGGAGTTGAAGAGGACGGTGCGCTTTTCGTGGTCGCCCGGGGTGAGCCGGTTCAGCTGCTCGGCCACCGCCACGTAGCCTTCGTACGGGGTGACCATGAAGCAGGTATGGGTGAAGTGCTCCACGGCTTCCTTGACGGCACCGACGACGGCGGGATCGGACGCGCCCACGCTGGTCACCGCGATGCCGGAGCCCAGGTCGATGAAGGAGTTGCCGTCGACGTCGTGGATGATGCCGCCGTCGGCGTCGGCAACGTAGACCGGGACGCTGGAGGCGACGCCGGCAGCCACCACGGACTTGCGGCGCTCAGTCAGTGCCACGGACTTGGGGCCCGGGAAGTCGGCCTGGACGTTGCGCTTCTGCTCCAGGCGGAAGGTGATGTCTGATGCGGTGGTGGTCATGATGTTCTTTCTTACAGGTGGGAGCGGAATTAGGAGTCGAGGGCGGACATCACGTGCTTGATGCGCGTGTAGTCCTCCACGCCGTACATGGAGAGGTCCTTGCCGTAGCCGGACTGCTTGAAGCCGCCGTGAGGCATTTCGGCGGTAAGCAGGATGTGGGTGTTGATCCACACGGCACCGAAGTCCAGGTCACGGCTCAGCCGCATGGCAGTGCCGTGGTTGGTGGTCCAGACACTGGACGCCAGGGCATAGTCCACGTCGTTGGCCATGGCTACTGCCTCTTCTTCGGTGCTGAACTTCTGGACGGTAATGACGGGGCCGAAGGTTTCCTTCTGCACCACGTCGTCCGTCTGCTTGGCACCGGTGATGATGGTGGGTTCGAAGAAGTAGCCCTTCTCCCCCGCGCGGTGGCCGCCGGTTTCGATCCGACAGTTGGCCGGCAGGTTCTCCACCACGGAGGTCACGGCGTTGAAGTGGTTCACGTTGTTCAACGGGCCGAAGTAGTTCTCTTCGTCGTTCTGCGAGCCTGTGTGCAGGGTCCTGGTGTGCTCCACCATGGCGGCCACGACGTCGTCGTGCACTGAGTCCTGCACCAGGACGCGGGTAATGGCCGTGCAGTCCTGGCCGGCGTTGAAGAACGCGAACTCGGCGATGGCCGCGGCGCTCTTCTTGATGTCGGCGTCGGCGAACACGATGGCCGGGGCCTTGCCGCCAAGCTCCAGGTGGGCACGCTTGAGGCCCTTGGCGGCACCCGAGGCCACTGCGATTCCCGCGCGCACAGAGCCCGTAATGGACACCAGGCCGGGGACCTTGTGCTCCACCATCATGGCGCCGGTTTCGCCGGTGCCCAGCACCACGTTCAGGACACCCGCGGGCAGGATTTCACCCGCCAGGCGCGCCAGGACCAGCGTGGATTCGGGGGTGGTGTCGGAAGGCTTGAGGACCACGGTGTTGCCGGCCGCGAGCGCGGGACCGATCTTCCAGATGGCCATCAGGAAGGGGTAGTTCCACGGGGCCACCTGGGCCACCACGCCGATCGGTTCACGGCGGACATAGGATGTGTGCCCCTCGAAGTACTCCCCGGCGGACTTGCCTTCCAGGATCCTGGCGGCACCGGCGAAGAAGCGCAGCTGGTCGGCGCCGGCTGCCACTTCCTCGGACGCGATGAGCGACCGGACCTGGCCGGTGTTGCGGTGCTGGGCCTCGACGAGTTCGCCGCTGTTGGCCTCGATGGCGTCGGCGAGCTTGAGCAGCATCAGCTGCCGCTGTCCCGGGGTCACGTGCTTCCAGGTCCGGAAGGCGTCCTTGGCAGCGGCCATGGCCGCGTCAACGTCGGCCTGCACCGAAACGGGGGCCTGGGCCACCACTTCGCCGTTGGTGGGGTTGACCACGTCCAGCAGGTCGGTGCCGGCAGGGGTGACGAACTTCCCGTTGATGAAGTTCTGCAAGGTTTGGACCACGGTGTGCAACCTCTTTCGTAAGGGCCATCGGCGGCCGGACGGAACCCGGGACGGATGGATGGAACTGCCTCGAGCCTATGCCAGCGCCCTAGCGGGGTGAATAGCCACCTGCACACCCTTGTTTGGAGGGTTTAGTGCGGTTGCCCAGCTCACGTTTATCCTTGCTTCATGGCCATTTCCCTCGCTGCCCTGGTGGGCGTGTCCTCCCTGAAGCTGGCCAAGGCCGGAGTGGCGGAGACAACCTGGAACCAGGACATTAACTGGGTTGCCGTCACGGAACTGGAGGATCCGCAACGGTTCCTCAACGGCGGCGAGCTGGTGCTCACCACCGGGCTGCGCCTCCGTTCCGCTCCCGAGCAGCGCCGCTTTGTGCGGCAGGTGCAGCGGGCGGGCGCGGTGGGCATCGGGTTCGGCGTTGGGTTGTCGCATGAGACGGTGCCGCCGGCACTCCTGGCCGAGGCCAACCGCTGGGGCCTGCCCGTGGTGGAGGTGCCGTACGAGACGCCGTTCATCGCCATCACCAAGCTGGTGGCGGATGCCCAGTCGGCGGACCACTACGCCAAGCTGGAACGGCTGATCGCGGGGCACCAGGTGCTGGCCCGGGCGCTGCTGACCGGCGGAGGGCTGGCGGAACTGTTGAAGAACCTCGGCGGCATGCTGCGCACCGACATTGCGTTGACCCAGTTCACGGCCCAGCTGTACAACAGCAGCGCTGCCCACCCGTCGGCCGACACCTGGGCCAGCTATCCCGTGCCCACGGGACGGCGGGACGCCTGCACGCTGTGGGTGCGCCAGCCGTTCGAGGACACGGGCATCATTGGCTACGCGCAGAACCTGATCAGCGTGGAGCTGAACAACATGGTCAAGCAGCGCCAGGCCCAGCGCGCCCTGTGCGGGCAGGTGCTGGAGGACGTAATCCACGGAGCGCTGGAGACCAGCGAGGCGCAGCGCCGGCTCGCAGGCGTGGGCGTGAACAGCACCCGCAAGAACGTGGTGCTGCTGGCCGTGTCGGCCGCCCACGGGAAGGCCCTGGGGAGCACCTCGGTGCCGCAGGAGCTGGAGAAGGCGGTCGCCGCCGTCGTGGGCAAGGACCTGGTGCTGGTGGTCAATGACGACGGCGGGACGGCACCGTCGCTGGCACGGAGGCTCAGCGACCACCTCGCCGAAGCCGGCATCCATGCCACGATCGGCATCGGCGGGGCGTACACCAAGCCGAACGGCCTGCGCTGGAGCTACTTCGAAGCCCGGGATGCCGCCAGCCATGGATTGCCGGTCAACGAGCCGGAGCGGCTGAGCCTGACGTCGCTGCTGCTCGCCAGCGAGGATGTGCCGCTGGCGGACATGGCGCATGAATCCCTGAATCCCCTGCGTTCGTTCGACGCCGCACACGGGTCTGAGCTGATGGCCACGCTGGAAAGCTACCTGAACAACAACGGCTCGGTGGCTGCGGTGGCGGAGGAACTCACCTTGCACCGCAACACCGTCAGGTACAGGCTGGCGCAGATCACGGAGCTGACCGGCTACGACCCCGCGGTCACCGCGGACCGGGTGCAGCTCTGGCTGGCCCTGGCGGTGGCCCGGCTGTCGGCCCGGCAGGGCAAATAGGGCCGGGCCGGCCTTAGAGTACGCCGCGGCTGAACAGATCGCGCGATTTCTTCCAGGCCTTCCGGTACGCGGCCTGCGCCGCCGCCATCCGTTCCTCCTGCAGGCTGAGCAGCTCCGCATAGATGCCTGCCGTGGCGGGCTCGCCGTACTCCGCCGCGATGGCGGCCAGCAGGTCGCGGGCCACCACGGCGTCCTGGTGTTGTCCCAGGACCTTCTGCTGCCGGTGGGCGGCCTTGGCCACCTTGCCCGCACGCTTGCCGTGCACCAGTACTGCTGATTCAGCCACGTGGCGCAGCCGCTTGGCATCCTTGCGCACGCGGTGGAGCGCCAGTTCCTGCTCCCTTCCGCGCCGTGCACGCTTGGCCGCTTTGCGGGAGCGCTGCAGCCGCTTGGCGGCCTTGTCCACCGCCTTCGCGGCCGCCCGCCGTCCCGGCGCCACCGAATCGGCGCGCACGGGCGGGTTGTCACGGAACTCCTCAAGCGTGTCCAGGAGCCGGAAGTAGCGCTCCGTTCCGAGGGCTTCCTGCAGGAGGCGGTACGCGGCGTCGTAGTCCGCGTCCGTGCGCTGTTCCACCTTTGCCGTGGCCGTTTCCACGCCGTCCGCGGACTGCAGTGCACCCAGCTGCCCGCGGAGCTGCGCCCGCAGGACCTCGGCGTCGCGTGGCTGGCCCAGGAGCTGGCCCAGCCACTTCAGTTCGGTCCGCAGCTTGCGCACCGGCGCAGCCCGGAAGAGCTTCGCATAGGCTGCCAGGACCGAGCGGATGCGCCGGGTGGCGGAGCGCATGTTGTGGACCGCCTCCGGTTCCTCCAGCCGGACGGCACTGTCGCCCGCAAGGATCGCATCGACCTGCTGCGCCACGTAGACGGTGACGACGGCGGCCGCCGGGGCCCGCTTCCCGGCCAGCAGGGCGGGGGCGGTGGTGCCCGGGGTATCGGCGGCAGCGTCCCCGGCGGCACGCTTTCCCGCCTTGGTACCGGGGCCCAGGGCTCGCGCCAGCTTCGAAGCATGTCCGGCCGGCTTCGCTCCGGCAGCCAAGAGCAGTTCCTCAACGGGTCCGAAAAGGCCAGGCTTCCCGTGGACCAGTTCCAGCTCCCACTCGCGCCATTCCTGCCGCGTGTCGTTGCCGCGGCCCGCCAGCCGTTCAGCAGTGACGTGGTCGTCGGCGAGGTCGGCGAGGTGGACGCCGTCGTCCCCATACAGGGGGTAAGTGGTGCGCCGGGTGTCCAGCCTCACCACCGGCACCGGAACGGCGCCCCTGAGATACGCAAGAAGGTGGGTCAGCAGGGCGTCGGGGACGGCGTCGGGCCGGCCCAGGGGTGCGTGCAGCTCCGTCCGCTGCTGGGGCCCCTCGCCCGCTGCCTGGTCTCCGCGCGGCGGCAGCTTCAGGTGCCACCCGGCATCCTTCCCGCCGGTGCGGCGGCGGAGGGTGATCCTGCGTGCGGCCAAGGCATGGTTGGGGGTGTCGAAGTAGACAGCCTCCAGCAGGTCGGTGTGCGGCGCGCCGGTCCGGGCCACCCCGGCGGCCTGCCCCAGGTCCGGCACCACGGCGCCGGCATCGACGTCGTACTTCTTCTCAATCTCGAGTCCCCGGGAAGCTTCCACTGCCGTCCTTCCGCACTGCCCGGCCCGCGCCAGGCCCTCCGACCATCCGTTGGAAGTCTATTCCAGCCGGGGCATGACGGAGAGGTCGGCCACAAAAGGACAAACATCAAACGTCTAACCTTTAGGCTGGAAGGCATGCCAGGAATTCCCCCCGCGTCCCCACCCGCAGCAGCCCGGGCCGGCACGGTGCCGGCCGCCCCGGCCACCGGCAGCGCCCCTGCGAAGCCGCGTTCCGCCGTCGTCTTCGGTGTCATTGCGCTGGTCCTGATCGGCCTGAACCTTCGCGCCGGCATCACCGGGGCCTCCGCGCTCCTGCATGATCTCCAGGCGGTGCTTGGCTATGGGGCGCTGGTGGCGTCCATCATTCCCTCGATCCCCACCCTGTGTTTCGCCCTGGCCGGCGCCGCCACCTCCTGGCTGACCGGCAAGCTTGGCGTGGAGAAGGCCATCCTGCTGTCCCTGGCACTGCTGGCCGGCGGCCTCATGCTGCGCGGGATCCCTGCCACGGGCATGCTGGTGGCAGGGAGCGTGGTGGGGATGTCGGGCCTGGCCATCTGCAACGTGGCCATGCCGTCCTTCATCCGGGAGCACTTCGCGTCCCGTACGTCGTTGATGACCGCCGTCTACACGGTGACCATGACCACCGGCGGCACCCTGACATCGGTGGCGGTGGTCCCGCTGGCCCATGCGCTGGGGTCGCCGTCCGCCGCCGTGGGCGCCGTGGGCATCGCTGCCGTCGCTGCCTTCGTGGGCTTCCTGCCGGTGGCACTGCACGCCCACCGCAGCACCGTCCGGACCACCGCCGGCCATGTGTCCCCCTGGCCGCTGCTCCGCACCCGGAAGGGCCAGCTCCTCACTGCCATCTTCACCCTGCAGGCCCTGCTGGCCTACGCCCTCCTGAGCTGGTTCCCCTACATGCTCACCACGATGGGCCTGAGCGCATCGGACAGCGGGCTGATGTTCGGCCTCATGCAGCTGGTCTCCGTCCCGGCGGGCATGGTGCTGATTGCCATCGGAGCCAGGCCGCGGATGCTGCGTCCGGCGTTCTACCTGGCGAGCATCATCATGGCCGCCGGGATCGCGGCGCTGCTGTCCCTCCCCGTGGCATTAGCGGCCGTCCCGGCGGTCCTGATCGGTTTTGGGCTGGGCATCTTCCCGCTCGTCATGGTGATGATCAGCCGGAGCGGAACCAGCACCGCCGAAACCACCGCCCTGTCCACCTTGGCACAGTCTTCCGGCTACTTGCTGGCCACCGCCGGCCCGTTTGGCATGGGCCTCCTGCACAGCGCCACCGGGGGCTGGTCCCTGCCGCTGGTGCTGCTGCTGGTCCTGGCCTTGGCCCAGATCGTGGTGTCCCACCTCATCACGGGACCCGCGATGTCCAGGAACGCGGAAGGGAAATAATCCCATGACATTGAGCCCTTCGGTCCGTCCGCCGCTCGCCGCCGAGGTCACGGCCAAACTGCGCGGGATGGTCCACACCGGCGAGTGGCCGCTGAACCAGCGCATCCCGCCCGAGCCCGAGCTCATGGCCCGGCTGGGCGTTTCCCGCGGCACGCTCCGCGAAGCCATCAAGGCCCTGGCCCACAGCGGAATGCTGGAAGTACGCCGCGGCGACGGCACCTACGTGCGCGCCACGAGCGAGATGTCCGGGGCCGCGCGCCGCATGTACCAGGACCACACCGAACAGCACATCCTGGAGGTCCGGCTGGGCCTGGACACCCAGGCCGCCCGGCTGGCCGCCCGGAATGCAACGGACGACGACGTTGCCTCCCTCCGTGCCCTCCTCGCCATCAGGGACCAGGCCTGGACCTCCGGGGACTTCGAAGCCTGGGCAGACGCTGACTGGAGCTTCCATGAGGGCGTCGCCAGGGCCTCGGGCAATCCCCTGCTGCACGAGCTTTATGCGAGCTTCGGCGCCGTGTTCCACCAGGACCTGCTGAAGCAGCAGGCCCGGCCGGGCTTTAACGGGCTCCCCCGCGACGGCCACGAAACGCTGCTGGACGCCATCGCCCAGCGGGACGGGGACGCTGCCGTGGCCAGCGTGAACCGGAACCTTAACTCGTGCGCGGAGTGGCTGGCGGAGTAGCCGGACATGGGTGCGGCCCGGCACTGAGGTGCCGGGCCGCCGTCGTCCGCTGTGTGCTGACCGGTGGTGCTAGTCGCGGCGCAGGCCCGCAAGGACATTCTTGGGGCGCTGCATCTCGCCGTGCTTGGCACCCAGGATGATCACCAGGGCAGCGAAGCCGGGGATGGCCCACTGCAGGGCCTTGAGCTGCTGCTGGGCCGACTTCAGCTCGTCCGAGGCGGCACCGTGCGGCTCGGTGGCGCCTTCGGCACCCTCACCGGCCAGCTTCTCCACCTTCTTGCCCAGGACGCCCGAGTAGAGGGTCACCGCGGCACCCACCACCGTCACCGCCGTCTTGATCACGGTGTCCCGGGCCACACCCTCCTGCTTTGCGATGCGGCCCTTGTTTTCCCACGCAATGGCGAGATCGGCCACCAGGTGGGAGGCGAAGGCCGCGGTCTGGAACGGCGACCACTTCATCCAGCCGGCGCTGGAGAGCCGGGTGCGCTCGGCCGGGTCCTTGGCCTGGGCTGCCGCCCCGTTGAGCCCGATGGCACCCATCAGGGAGCCACCAAACCATGCTGCCGCCGTCAGGTCGTGAACTGAACGGGCAATGAGATTTCCTGCCATGATGTGCATTCCTAACGTTGTGGACTGATGCAGCTGCGCTGCGGACTTCACGTGCCTGTTCCATCGAGGTATGGTCCGCTCATGGTAAGCACACTTACTAATATTACGAAAGCCCGTCCCGGACAGTGCCGACCGCGTAATATCGTCGCCATGGGAAACACTGGGACATTGTTCGGCTGGGCCTTCGGGGACCCCGCCCGTGAGGGAGACGGCGGCTATGTGGACGGGCTGCAGCGGGAGGCGTTGGGGAATGCCCGCGAAACGGCGAAGGCCAAGGGTGTCGGCGTCGTAGCGGGTTCGGAGGTGTTCACCGTCCTTAGCGCGGACGATTCCCTGGTGGAGCTTGACAATGCACCCGGCCAGCTGGTGGTCCGCTGCACCGTGCACGTCGAAGGACCGGGAGCAGAGAAGCTGCGGGCCGAAGGGCCCATGAACGGCTAAGGCATGTCCGACGGCGAATCCACCCTCAGCCAGGCAGCGGACGCTGTCGAGGAAGCGTCCAACCACAGGGTCTTGGATGTCCTGGCCCGCACCGGGTTTGCCGTCATGGCGTTGCTTCATGTCATCCTCGGCGCCATTGCCATCGCCATCGCGTTCGGCCATCCGGGTGATGCCGAACCCACCGGCGCCATCGCGCGGCTTGCGGACAACCCTTGGGGGCCACTGGTCATGTGGGTCTGCGTGGCGGCCTGCCTGGGCCTTGCGTTGTGGCAGGCCAGCGAGGCAACCCTGCGGGCCAGGAGCCTGCCCCGCAGGCAACGGCTGGCCAAGCTTGTGTCATCGGGATTCCTGGCCATCGCCTACGGCAGCGTGGGTTTGACCTTCGCAGGTTTTGCCCTGGGGCAGCGCAGCGACTCGGGCGACAACACGCGCGACTTCAGTGCCAGCCTGATGGACACCCCTGCAGGGCCGTGGCTCCTTGTGGCGCTGGGCCTGACCATCCTGGGCATCGGCATCTACTTCATGGTCAAAGGGTTCCGGCGCGGCTTCAAGGAGGAGCTGTTCCACTTCGAGGGCACCAGGCGCGGCAGGCTGATCGACAGCCTGGGCGTCACCGGCCACGTGGCCAAGGGGGTGGCGCTGGACCTCACCGGGCTGCTGTTCATCATCGCCGCCGCAAAGCACCGGCCCGAGGAGTCCACCGGGCTGGACGGCAGCCTGAAGGCGCTGCAGGACCACCCGTTCGGGCCCACGCTGCTCGTGGCCATTGGTGCAGGATTTATCGCATATGGGATTTTCGCGCTGATCCGCGCCCGCTTTGGCCGCATGTAGTTCCGGGGTTTATGGGTAGGAAGGAAGTATGACCCAGCAGCTGCGCGTTGTCTCCGCCGCCACCGAAAGTGCCGGCCAGGCTTTCGCTGCCCTCTTCCGGCTCCTGAAGCTGGCCAGGCCTGGCCGGCCCATCCATCCCGAAGGACTGGGGCTGTCCGGAACTGTGGCCAGGACCGGAAACCCGGGCGGCCCCAGCGGCATCGGCTGGCTGGACTCGCCGGGTACCGACCAGGTGGTGGCCCGCTTTTCCCGGTCCGTGGGGCTGCCGCAGCGCCTGCCGGACATTTTGGGCCTGGCCCTCCGGGTGTCCCCGTCCGGCGATGCTGCTGCCGGCCCTGCTGATGTCCTGTTTGCCTCCACCGGCTGGGGTCTGCCTGGCCGGTACATCCTGATGCCGCGGCTTGATGTGGCAGGAGCCGCCATGACCACGCTGATGCCGTACCGGGGAAGCCGGGGCCCCGTCCTGCTGGGCCTGCGGACGCGGGGCCTTCCGCCGGGTTCGCTTGCGTCCGGGGAATGGGTGCTGGGGCTGCACTGGGCCACCCCGGGCGGCCGGTGGCAGGAATGCGGTGAAGTGCGGCTGCAGGCCGGTGCCAGCCCCACGGATATCCCGCTGCGTTTCGATCCCCTGGAGCACCAGCCGCCCGGCGCGCAGGCCTACGCATGGACCCGGCGCCTGCGGAAGCCGTCCTATCGGGCCGCCCGCCGGGCCGCACCTCCCGCCGTCGGTCGACCCACCGAGCCTGGACATCCCGCGGACCCCTCCGCAGGGGGCCAGGGAAGCACCACCGCAACCGGAAGGAACCCCATGTCCACCGTCTCGCAGCTGTTCAAGTCCCCCTCTGCCGACGTCTGGCGCGTCATCGCCGACGGCTGGCTGTACTCGGGCTGGGTGGTGGGTGCCTCCCGGATCAGGGATGTGGACGCCGAATGGCCCCGGGTTGGAGCCAACCTCCACCACTCGGTGGGCGCCTGGCCGCTTGTGATCGACGACAGCTCCCGCGTGACCGCCGTCGAGCCCGGCCGCTCGCTGGAACTCGTGGCGCGGGGCTGGCCCATGGGCGAGGCCAAAGTGGAAATCACGCTGGAGGACCGGGGCGCCCAATGCCTGGTGACCATTGCCGAAGATGCCATCCACGGGCCCGGCAAGCTCATGCCCAAGGTTCTGCGCGATCCCATCATTTCGGCCCGGAACCGGGAAAGCCTGCGCCGGCTGGAGCTCATGGCCATCGGCGGCGCCGGGAAATAGCCCGGCCGGGTTAAACGCCGGAACCGCGCGGCCCTTGGCCCCGCGGTTCCGTCAGCTGGGTCCTAGACCTGCGCGGCGACACCGTCACGGGAAATGGAAACCATATCCTCGCGCGGCACCACCTTGACGCGCTCACGCTTAACCTCCACGCCGTGCGATCCGCCGGCCTCGGTCGCCGCAGCGCCGAGGGCCAGCTCGTGGGCGTCCAGTGCCAGCCAGCCTTCCCAGCTGGTGAACTTCACGCCGCGGGCGTCGAGGAGTTCGGTGACGGCGTCCTCTGCGGGTGCCGCTGCAACAGGAAGGTTTTCGCGGTCTTCCAGCAGGTACGTAACCGTCTCCAGGGCGTCACCCTTGGTGTGGCCGATCAGGCCTACCGGTCCGCGCTTGATCCAGCCGGTGGCGTAGAGGCCCGGCACATGCTGGCCGGACGCATCCAGGACGCGGCCGCCGTCGTTCGTGACGACGCCCTTCTTGTGGTCGAACTCAACGTCCGGCAGCGCGGAACCGAAGTAGCCGATGGCGCGGTACACGGCCTGGACCGGGTAGTCCACGTACTCGCCGGTGCCGCGGGCGTTGCCCGTGCCGTCCAGCGCGGTCCGCTCGAACTTGATGCCTGCCACCTTGCCGGGAGTCTCGGCGTCGTCATAGATCTCCACCGGGCTGTGCAGGAAGTGCAGGTGCAGGCGGCGGGAAGCCTTGAGCTCGGAGAGGTCCTCGGGCTGCTCGGCGATCCAGTTGGTGAGCGTGCCCACCATGGTCTTGGTCTGGTTGTTGGTCTGGATCTGGCGGTCCGATTCCTCGTCGAACTCGAAGTCCTCCGCGTACAGGATGATGTCCACGTCCTTGGAGTGGGACAGCTCGCGCAGCTCCAGCGGGGTGAACTTGACCTGGGCCGGGCCACGGCGGCCGAAGACGTGCACGTCGGTGACGGGGGATGCCTTCAGTCCGGCGTAGACGTTGTCGGGGATTTCGGTGACCAGCAGGTCATCGGCGTGCTTGGACAGGACACGGGCCACGTCCAGGGCCACGTTGCCGTTGCCGATCACGGCGATTTCCTTGGCGTCCAGCGGCCATTCGCGCGGGACGTCCGGGTGGCCGTCGTACCAGGAGACGAAGTCGGCGCCGCCGAAGGAGCCTTCCAGTTCGACGCCGGGGATGTTCAGGTCCGCGTCCTTGATGGCGCCGGTGGCGAAGATGACGGCGTCGTAGTGCTTGCGGAGGTCCTCAATGGTGAGGTCCGTTCCATAGTCCACGTTGCCGAAGAAGCGGATGTCGCCGCGGTCAAGCACCTTGTGCAGGGCGTTGACGATGCCCTTGATGCGGGGGTGGTCCGGGGCCACGCCGTAGCGGATCAGGCCGTAGGGTGCCGGGTAGCGGTCAAAGAGGTCGATGCTGACGGTCAGCTCGCCGCTCTTGACGGCTTCGCTCTTGGTGAGGATGTCGGCGGCGTAGACACCGGCCGGGCCGGAGCCCACGACGGCGACGCGCAGCGGACGCGCAGCAGATCCTACGGTAGTGCTGGATGACACGGCTGTGTTCCTTTTCTTCTGCATCGGTTGCTCCGTACTTACCGACTTGAAGGCTCATAACGGCAAGTACGCAACAATCGATGGGTTTCAGGTGGTGAGGACGGTCTTGCGGGGGCTGTTCGGGGTGGTGGTGCTGTAGTCAGCGGTTTTGAAGTGCGACGGCGCGAACGGGCTCACGCGCACCACGTCACCGATGACAATCACGGCAGGATTTGCGACGCCGGCCGCCTGGGCCTGGTCGGCGATGGAACCGAGCGTGCCGATAGTGACGCGCTGGTCCGGCAAATAGCCGTTTTCCACGATACCAACCGGGGTGTCCTGCGGCAGGCCGGCTTCGCCCAGCGCGGACGCGGATTCCCGCAGTTGGCCCACGCCCATCAGCAGGACAATGGTGTGGTCTGCGCGGGCCGGAACCTCGGAGAGTTCCTCGTGGCCGGTGACCACGCTGAAGCCCTTGGCCAGGCCCCGGTGGGTGACGGGAATGCCTGCGGCTGCGGGAACGGAGATCGCGGACGTAACGCCGGAGACCACCTCGACCTCGACGCCGCGCTGCCTGCAGTACTCGGCTTCCTCGCCGCCGCGTCCCAGCACGTACGGGTCGCCGCCCTTGAGCCGCACCACCCGGTGGCCCTTGCGTGCTTCCTCCACGAGGATCCGGTTGATTTCCGCCTGCGGCACGGGGTGGTGGCCGGGGGTCTTGCCCACCTCGATGACGCGGACGTCCGGGGCGAGTTCCTTCAGGAGTTCGCGGGGGCCCAGGCGGTCGGCGACGACGACGTCGGCCTGGCCCAAGAGCCGGCGGCCACGGACGGTGATGAGGCCGGTATCGCCGGGGCCGCCACCGACGAGGGCGACGGAACCGCGGTGCGCTCGGCGGCGGCGCAGCGGCAGGTCCCCGGTTTCGAGGGCGGTGGCGACGGCGTCCCGTACCGCCATGGCACGGCGCGGGTCTCCCCCGGCGTTGACGGCGATTTTGACGTCGTCCACCACGGCGACGGCGGGGGTCCAGGCGGCGGAAGCTTCGTGGTTGGAGGCGTTGACGCACCAAACCCGCTGTGCCTCGGCGTCGGCCGATACCTGGGCGTCCACTTCGGGTGCGCCCGTGGCCGTCTGGACGAACCAGACGCCGTCCACGTCGCTGGAGCGGTAGGGCCGCGCTTCCCAGGTGACCAGGCCGGCGTCGGCCAACTCCTGCAGCGCGGGCGAGGCAACCGGGGCCACAACGGTGACCAGGGCACCGGCGTCGAGCAGGCCCTTGGCGCGGCGGGCAGCGACGGGGCCGCCGCCAACTACCAGCACGGGGCGGCCGAGCAGCCGCAGCGCCGTGGGGTAAATGTCCTGAATTGCCATGGATCAACGGTAGGGCGGCGTCACAGTGGCCCACAAAGGGTCAGCAACACCAGTTCACTTAAGGTAACGCTGCGTCACAAAGGATTTTTCAGGTGCGGCCGGCGAGGAATCGGCCGCGGTCCCGGATCAGCCGTTCCAGGTAGCGGGCCAGGATGAGGCGCTCGGCGACGCGGCCCAGGACTCCCAGCGGGGCGGTGAACTCCACCCTGTCCGTCATGTTGCTGCCTGTGGCCGTGGGCGCGAACTCATGGACGTGCACGAATGACGTGAACGGCCCCGTGACCTGTTCGTCGGTGAAGCTGCGGGGGAAGTCCAGGCGGGTGACCCTGCTGGTCATGGTGAGCGGGACTCCGAAGTGTTTTGCCCGCCATGTGACTTCCTGGCCTTCTCCGATCAGCCCCTCGGTGACGCCGCCGATGACCTGCTCCCCCGAGTCCTTTTGCGAGTCCAGGTGCAGGTCGATGCTGCGGGCCCGGTCAAAGAGCTGCTCCACGTAAAGCCGGGATTCGGTGCGGCACACGAAGCTGACGGTCATGGCGCCCAGTCTGCCATGCGCCGGGGAACGGCAGAGCCCGACGGCGGGAGGTCGCCGTCGGGCTCTGAGGGTGCGTTGGGAGGGGGTTGGGTCAGCGGGTGCTGCCGGCCAGCAGGCCCCGGCGGCGCAGGAGCCGCTTCTCGATGGGCCCGAATACCAGCAGCTCAATCAGGATGCCGACCGTGAGGATCAGCAGGATGGCGGCCATGACCACGCCCATGTCGGACAGGGTCCGGCCCTGGTCCAGCAGCGAGCCCAGGCCAAAGCCGATGGTGCCGCCCACCGCGATGATCTCTGCGGCCATGAGGGAGCGCCAGGAGAAGGCCCAGCCCTGCTTCAGGCCGCCGAGGTAGCCCGGCAGTGCGGCCGGAAGGACAATCTGCAGGGCCATCTGCAGCCGGGAGGCTCCGAGCACGGTCCCCACGCGCCGGTATTGCGGCGGGATCTGGTCCACGCCGGAGATGAGGCCGTTGATGATGGACGGGATGGCGCCCATGAACACCACGAAATACACGGTGGCGTCGGTGAGGCCGAACCAGATGATGGCTGCGGGAACCCACGCCACGGAGGGCAGCACCTGCAGTCCGGAGATGAGTGGCCCGAAAGCGCGCCGCAGCGGCGCCACCTGGGCCAGCAGCAAACCGACAGGAGTGGCAATGGCCACCGAGATAAGGAACCCGATCACGCCGCGCTGCAACGACGTCCAGACGGACTCCTGCAGCTTGCCGTCGCTCCAGAGAACGCCCAGCTGACCGAGGACATCCAGCGGCCCGGGCACCAGGTCGCGGCGCTTGACGCCCAGCGAGACGTAGAACTGCCAGGCCAGCACCAGGACCACCAGGGCAGCCACGGGCAGGAGGACGCGGCTCCAGTCGATCCGGTGCGTCCGGTCGGCGTCGGACTGCAGGGAATCAAGGCCGGACTCCAGCTCCCGGAGGTCCTCTTTGCCGGTGGAGGTGCGCGTCAAGGCGGCATGTACGTGCTCGCGGGTTTTGGTTTCGTCAGACTCAACCACCGGCGCGGAGCCGGACAGGAACTTACTTGGCATGGCGACGAATCTCCTCCCGCAGCCGGGCGGTGATGACCCCGGTCAGCTGGCCGGCGAGCCCGGCGTCGGTTCGGTGTTCCTCGGTGACGGCCCATTCCTGGACCACGCGGCCGGGGCGGGAGGACAGCAGCAGGACCCGCTGGCCCAGCCGGACGGCCTCGCGGACGTTGTGGGTGACGAAGACGATGGTGCGCCCGGTTTCCTTCCAAATCCGTTCCAGCTCATCGTGCAGCAGGTCGCGGGTGATGGCGTCCAGCGCGGCGAACGGCTCGTCCATGAGCAGCAGCTGCCGGTCCTGGGCCAGGGAGCGGGCCAGGGACACGCGCTGGCGCATGCCGCCGGAGAGCTCGTGCGGGCGCTTGTCCCCGGCGGAGCCCAGGTGCACCAGTTCGAGGAGTTCCTGGGCCTTGGTGCGGCGTTCGGCCTTGCCCACGCCACGCAGCTTCAGGGCCAGTTCGATGTTCTCCCGCGCGGTCAGCCAGGGAAACAGTGCGGCGTCCTGGAACATGAACGCGGCGCCGTCGCTGGGCACTTCCAGGGCGCCCGACGTCGGCGCTTCCAGTCCCGCGATGATGTTCAGGAGGGTGGATTTGCCGCAGCCGGAGGCACCAAGGAGGGCAACGAACTCGCCCTGCTTGATGTTGGCGTTGACGTCGTCCAGTACCGGGGTGCCGTTGCCGAAGCGCTTGCCCAGGTGTTCCAGTACGACTGGCATGGTGGCGTCCTTTGGTAGTGGGTGGGTCAGTCCTGGCCGAGGCCGGCCGCGGAAATCGTGCCGCCGCCGGTGACCTGGTTCAGCGCGCTGAGGTCGAACAGGCCGTTGATGTCAGCCTTCTTGGTGGTGCCGGCGTCGATGCCGTCCTGCAGCAGCTTGGGGTAGCTGCCGGCCAGCGGGTCGAGGGTGAAGGTGATGTTGGCGAGGGAGCGGTTCAGCACATCAGCCGGCAGAGCCGCCCCGGCGGATTCCTGCAGGGCCTCATTGATCAGCGCGGCCTTCTCGTCGGCCGGCGCCGCATTCAGCCACGCGACCGACTTGGCGTGCCCGGCCAGCAGCGCCCTGACGGTGTCCGGGTGGTCGGCGGCGAACTTCTGGTTCACGATCAGGACGGTCGTGGGGAACTCCCCCGGCTTTCCGGTGGCAGAGCCGTCCCACAGGTCCTTTTCGTCCACCAGCACCTTGGCTCCGGCCTGGAGCACCAAACGCGAGGCCCACGGCTCAGGCAGCCACGCGCCGTCGAGCTTTCCGTCCTGGAACAGCTTCAGGGTCTGGGCGTTGTCCGTGGGGTTGATGGCGACGTCGCCGCTGCCGTCCACGTTGGTCTTATAGCCCTGCTTGGCGAGCCAGGCACGCAGGGCCACGTCCTGGGTCCCGCCCAGCTGCGGCGTCGCCAGGGTCTTGCCCCGAAGGTCAGCCGCGGAGGTGATGCCGGGCTTGACCACCAATTGTGCGCCGCCCGCCGCGGCTCCTGCGATCACGCGCACCGACTGGCCTTGGCTCTTGGCGAAGGAGTTGATGGCGGGGTTCGGGCCGATGTAGGCGGCGTCGATGGCACCGGCGTTGAGGGCTTCGATGGCAGCCGGCCCGGCGTTGAAGGTCTCGGTGCTGAGCTTGGTGCCGCCCAGGGCATCCGCGAGGAATCCCTTCTTGACGCCCACCAGGGCGGGTGCGTGCGTGACGTTGCCGAAGTAACCCAGTTTCAGCTCTGCTGCCGGGGCGGGCTCCGCGGCTTGGGCCCCGGTGTTGCGCGAGATGTTGGAGGCAACAATGGCCCCGACAGCGATCAGCAGGACCAGCCCTATGGCCAGGGCAGCCTCGACGGCGCGCCTGCGCGTTGGGACCGCGCTTTCGCCTGCCACGATGCGGGTCATCCCGGGCTTGGAACTAGTCATTGTTTCACCATAGGGAGTGGCCCAGACCCGTTCAACGAAGCGGAAACGGGGGGTCACGCACGTTCATCCAGCGTCATATTCCGCCGCACTGCTGCCCGGTTTCGCAAAATCAGTTGCCCTTGACGTTGACCAACTGCCGCAGCGTGTGCCGCACTGTCACCAGATCCGCTGCGTCCTGCATGACCTGGTCGATCGGCTTGTACGCGGCTGGGATTTCGTCAATGAAGGCCTCCGAGGCGCGGAACTCAATGCCCCGCATGGCGCGCTTCAGCTCCTCCAGGGTGAAGGCGTTCCGGGCTGCGTTCCGGGAGTATTCACGCCCCGCCCCATGCGGGGAGGAGTTCAACGACGCCGGGTTGCCCCGGCCTTCCACAACATACGACGCCGTTCCCATGGATCCGGGGATCAGCCCGGGATCGCCGAGGGCGGCTTTGATGGCGCCCTTGCGGGACACCCACACGGACTTGCCGTAGTGCGTCTCCTGCTCGGTGAAGTTGTGGTGGCAGTTGATCCGTTCGCGTTCCTGGACCGGCCCGCCCACCCAACGGCTGAACTCCGCGGCCACGCGGTCCATCATTTCCTCCCGGTTCAGCAGGGCGAAGTGCTGGGCCCAGCGCAGCTCGGCGATGTACCGGTCGAACTGCGGGGTTCCCTCGTCCAGGTAGGCCAGGTCGGGGTCCGGCAGGTGCACCTGGTGCTTGCGGCTGATCTGCCGGGCCACCTGGATGTGGTGCTGGGCGATCCTGTTGCCGACGCCGCGCGAGCCCGAATGCAGGAACAGCCACACGCCGTCGTCCTCATCCGCGGAGATTTCGATGAAATGGTTCCCGGAGCCCAGGGACCCCAACTGCAATTCCCACCTGGCAACATACTGTGCCGGGTTGAAGCCTGCCTTCGTGGCCCGCTGCTTCAGGTCAGCAATCCGGGGCTCAGCCGTGGGCAGCACCTGCTTGTTGTTATGCCCGGCGGAGAGCGGTATGACCCGCTCGATGGCCTCGCGGAGGCTTTTGCGGTCCTTCGGCAGCTCCCGCACGGAGTACTGGGTGCGCACAGCAATCATCCCGCAGCCGATGTCAACGCCCACTGCTGCCGGGATGATGGTTCGCAGCGTGGGGATGACGGAGCCCACGGTGGCGCCCTTGCCCAGGTGCGCGTCCGGCATCAGCGCCAGGTGCGGGTAGATGAAGGGCAGGCTTGCGGTCATGACTGCCTGCTCGCGGGTCTTGTCGTCCAGGATGGATGCCCAGTTGAGCAGCTTTGGGCTGATGGTCTCCATGTCCGCCTCCCAGGCGCCGCCGCTAACGTGGTTGCAGGCTATTCCCGCACTCTACAGAGGAGACGCAACCATGGTGAACGTCCTGACCGAGATTGTCATCAACAGGCCGCGCGCAGAAGTGGCGGAGTATGCAGCCAACCCGGACAACGCGCCGAAGTGGTACGTGAACATCCATAGCTCGCAGCGGCTCAGTCCAGGATCGCTGGACACGGGATCCATGGTCGCCTTCACCGCGAAATTCCTGGGCAGGGAGCTCAAGTACACCTACGAGTTCGTTGAGTACGTCCCCGGCGAAAAGCTGGTGATGCGGACAGCCCAGGGCCCCTTTCCCATGCAGACCACCTACACCTGGACGGTCGACGACGGCGGCACGCGGATGTCGCTGCGCAACAGCGGGAGCCCCTCGGGTTTCTCCCGGCTGGCGGGGCTGGTCATGGAGCCAATGATCCGGCGGGAAAACCGGAAGGACCTCCAGAAGCTCAAGTCGATCCTGGAGGGTCGCGGTCAGATCCGCCTTTAACCACCAATTCGCCGGAAACCTGCGGGTTCGCCGTTTAGGAACGGCGAGCCAGCAGGTTTCCGGCGAATCGAAGAAGGACTAGATGCTGTAGCGCTCGTCCTCGTGGTCGCCAGGGTGGTCCTTGACCAGGCCGGCGGCCAGCGTGTTGCCGTCCAGCGGGTCGATCACCAGGAACGCGCCGGTGCGGCGGTGGTGCAGGTAGTTCTCCAGCGGCAGCGGGGCGGCGAGCCGGAGCTGCGCGTGCCCGATGTCGTTCAGTTCCAGGCTGGAGGCGCCTTCAAGCTTGAAGGTGGCCAGGTCCAGCTTGCCGGAGACGCTGCGGACCATCGCCTGCACCGTCCGGGTGCCGTGCTTGACCAGCACCTTCTGGCCTTCGCGGAGCGGCTTCGGGGACAGCCAGCACAGGGCGGCGTACAGGTCGGCGGAGGCCTCGCGGACGGTGCCGGCGGCCGCGATGGTGTCACCGCGTGCGACGTCGAACTCGTCCGCCAGCCGGATGGCCACCGACTGCGGGGCGGCGGCTTCCTGCAGGGAAGCCCCGGCAAAGTCGATGCCCACCACAGTGGTGGTCCGCGGCGACTGGCCCGGTGTCAGCACGGACACCTGGTCCCCCACCTTTACGGAGCCTTCGGTGATCTGGCCGGCGTAGGCGCGGTAGTCGCGGAAGGCCTCCACGTCCAGGCCGGCGGCGACGGCGTCGGGGGCCAGGGCGCCCTGCGGCCGGATGACCAGCTGCACCGGGAAGCGGAAGCTTTCAAGGTGGCTTTCCAGTTCATCGGCGGCGGGCAGGGTCTCCAGGACCTCAAGCAGGGCGGGACCGGTGTACCAGGGGGTCCGCTCGGAGCGGTCCACCACGTTGTCGCCGTCGAGGGCGGACACGGGGATGACCAGCAGGTCGGTGATTCCATCGGAACCCAGGCCCAGCTCGCGGCCCACCTGCTGCACGTCGGCTTCGATCCCGCGGAACACGGATTCGCTGAAGTCCACCAGGTCGATCTTGTTCACGGCCACGATCACGTGCGCCACGCGCAGCAGCTGCAGCACGGACAGGTGTCGGCGCGTCTGCTCCAGCACACCCTTGCGGGCGTCAATGAGCACGACGACGGCATCCGCAGTGGACGCGCCGGTCACCGTGTTCTTGGTGTACTGCACGTGCCCGGGGCAGTCGGCCAGGATGAAGCTGCGCTGGTCGGTGGCGAAGTAGCGGTAGGCCACGTCGATGGTGATGCCCTGTTCGCGCTCGGCGCGCAGGCCATCCGTCAGCAGGGCCAGGTCGATCCCGCCCTTGTCGCCGCCGAAGCCGCGGTCGGCCGAGGTGCGGGCGACGGCGTCGAGCTGGTCAGCCAGGATGGCCTTGGAATCGTGAAGGAGGCGGCCCACCAGAGTGGACTTGCCGTCGTCGACCGATCCTGCCGTGGCGAAGCGGAAGAGCGTGGTGGGCAGGGCCGTTTCCAGGTCTGCCGGGAGAACTGCTTCGGTGGTCATTAGAAGTACCCGTCCTTCTTGCGGTCTTCCATGGCGGCCTCGGAGATGCGGTCATCTGCGCGGGTGGCGCCACGTTCGGTCAGGGTGGAGGCGGCGACTTCCACCACGACGTCGGACACGGTGTAGGCGTTGGATTCCACAGCGCCGGTGCAGGACATGTCCCCCACTGTGCGGTAGCGGACGGTCTTGGTGATGACTTCCTCGCCGTCGCGGGGCTGGGACACTTCGCCCACCGCGCGCCACATGCCGTCGCGGGCGAAGACCTCGCGCTCGTGGGCGTAGTAGAGGCCCGGCAGCTCGATGTTCTCGCGTTCGATGTAGCGCCAGATGTCCAGCTCGGTCCAGTTGCTGATGGGGAAGGCCCGGACGTGCTGGCCCACGGTGTGGCGGCCGTTGTAGAGGTTCCACAACTCGGGGCGCTGGTTGCGCGGGTCCCACTGGCCGAACTCGTCGCGGAGGCTCAGGATGCGCTCCTTGGCGCGGGCCTTGTCCTCGTCGCGGCGGCCGCCGCCGAACACGGCGTCGAACTTGTTCTGCTGGATGGCGTCCAGCAGGGGGACGGTCTGCAGCGGGTTCCGGGTGCCGTCGGCGCGCTCGGCCAGCTCGCCGCGGTCGATGAACTCCTGGACGGAGCCCACCACCAGCTTCAGGCCCAGCCGCTCAACAGTGCGGTCGCGGAAGTCGATGACCTCGGGGAAGTTGTGGCCGGTGTCCACGTGCAGCACGGGGAACGGCACCTTGCCGGGCCAGAACGCCTTGGTGGCCAGGTGCAGCATCACCACGGAGTCCTTGCCGCCGGAGAACAGCAGCGCGGGCTTCTCGAACTCGGCAACAACCTCGCGGATGATGTGGATGGCCTCGGACTCCAGGGTGTCCAGGCTGGACAGGCGCGTGGATACGGCGGCGTCAGTCACCTGGGTCTCCTCGGTAAGTGAAGTGCTCATACGTGTAGTCCGCATTCTGTCTTGTCGGTTCCTGCCCAGCGGCCGGCGCGGGGGTCCTCGCCGGGTGCCACCTTGCGGGTGCAGGGCTGGCAGCCAATGGAGGGGTAGCCCTGGGAAAGCAGCGGGTTGACGGGCAGGAGGTTGTCGTCGGAGTACTGGACCAGCTGGTCGAATGTCCAGGCGGCCATGGGGTTGACCTTGACCAGGCCGTTCTTCTCATCCCAGCCGATCAGCGGCGTGTTGGTCCGGGTGGGGGCTTCGTCGCGGCGGACGCCGGTGAACCAGAGCTCGTAGCCGGCCAGGGTGCGCTGCAGCGGGGCCACCTTGCGGAGGGCGCAGCACTGGGCGGCGTCGCGGGCAAAGAGGTCCTTGCCCAGGAGCCGGTCCTGCTGCTCCACAGTGTTTTCGGGGAGCACGTCCACCACGTTGACGCGGAGGTTCGCGGCCACCTCGTCACGCGTGGCGTAGGTTTCCGGGAAGTGGTAGCCGGTTTCCAGGAAGAGGACGTCGACGCCGGGCATCTGGTCCGCCACCAGGGCGGGCAGGACGGCGTCGGCCATGGAGCAGGCGACGGCGACGGCGGGCAGTTCGAAGTTGCGCTCCACCCAGGCGATGACATCGCGGGCAGGGGCGTCCCAGCCGAGCTCAGCCGCGCCGGCTTCAGCGAGGGCCTTGAGCTCCTCGACGGGACGCTTGGCGGGTGCGGGTGCCAGGTGTTTTGCCATTACTGCAATGCCTCCTCGTCTGCTGCGTGGGCCCATTCGGCGAAGGTCTGGCCTTCGGCACGGTCGGCCACGAACCGGCGGACCACCCGCTCCACGTAGTCGGGCAGGTCGTCCACGTACACCTTCAGGCCGCGGACGGTGCGTCCCAGCCCTGCTTCCTCGCGGTCGTTGGAAGCCAGCCCGCCGCCCAGGTGGACCTGGAAACCCGGGGAGGGGTCGCCGTCGGGCGTTGGCAGCATCATGCCCTTCAGGCCGATGTCCGCCGTCTGGATGCGGGCGCAGGAGTTGGGGCAGCCGTTGATGTGCAGCGAAAGTGCCTGCGGCAGCTGGCCCGAGCCTGCGAGGTCGGCCAGGCGGCGCTCCAGCTCGGCCACGGCCGTGGCGGCGGTGTGCTTGGTCTCCACAATGGCCAGCTTGCAGTACTCGATGCCGGTGCAGGCGATGGTGCCGCGGCGGAACACGGACGGGCGGGCGGACAGGCCCAGGGCGTCCAACTCGGCGATGAGCGGCTCCACCTGGTCCTTGTCGACGTCCAGGACCACGAGCTTCTGGTGCGGGGTGGTGCGCAGCCGGTAGGAGCCGCGGGCCTCAAGGGTATCGGCGAGCTTGACCAGCGCCGAGCCTGACAGCCGGCCCGCCAGCGGCGTGGCGCCGATGAAGAACTTGCCGTCCTTCTGCTCGTGCACGCCCACGTGGTCGCCGGGGGTGGATGGCTTGGGAGCGGCGGGGCCGTCGGCCAGCTTGTAGCCGAGGTATTCGTCCTCGAGGATCTGGCGGAACTTCTCCGGACCCCAGTCGGCCAGCAGGAACTTCAGGCGCGCCTTGGTGCGCATGCGCCGGTAGCCGTAGTCCCGGAAGATGCTGGTGACGCCCAACCAGACGTCCGCGGCCTGGTCCGGCTGGACGAAGGCGCCCAGCCGCTTGCCCAGCATCGGGTTGGTGGACAGCGCGCCGCCCACCCAGAGGTCGTAACCGGCGCCGAATTCCGGGTGTTCAATACCCACGAACGCGCAGTCGTTGATCTCATGGACCACGTCCTGGCTGGGGTGGCCGGTGATGGCGGTCTTGTACTTGCGCGGCAGGTTGGACAGCAGCGGGTTGCCGATGAACCGCTCCCCCAGCTCGGCGATGAGCGGGGTGGGGTCGATGATCTCGTCCTTGGCGATGCCGGCCACGGGCGAGCCCAGGATGACGCGGGGCACGTCGCCGCAGGCCTCCGTGGTGGACAGGCCAACACCTTCCAGGCGGTTCCAGATCTCCGGGATGTCCTCCACCCGGATCCAGTGCAGCTGGATGTTCTGGCGGTCGGTGAGGTCGGCGGAGTCCCGGGCGAAGTCCACGGAGATCTGGCCGATGACGCGCAGCTGCTCGGTGGTGAGCGCACCGCCGTCGATCCTTACGCGGAGCATGAAGTATTTGTCTTCGAGCTCGTGCGGCTCCAGGGTGGCGGTCTTGCCGCCATCGATCCCCTGCTTGCGCTGGGTATACAGGCCCCACCAGCGGAAGCGGCCGTGAAGGTCCTGGCTGGGGATGGCGTCGAAGCCTTCCTTGGCATAGATGGACTCAATACGCTCGCGGACGTTCAGGCCGTCGTCTTCCTGCTTCCAGGTTTCGTTGGCATTCAGGGGCGTCTTGCCGTCCACTTTCCACTGCCCGTGCGGCTTCGCAGCGGGTCGGGACGGGCGGGCGGTGCGCTTGGTGGCAGCGGAGTCCGCGGACGCTCCGGCTAGAGCTGTATCAGTCATGCAACGACTGTAGGGCGCCCCCGAATAGCGTCACAAAGGCCCGGAAACGCTAAGTCACCTAGGGAAATATTTCGTCACGAAACGCCGGAGCACCTTGAAGAACCCACTTCGCTGTGCATCGGCGGAAGCCTCATTTGGCTCTTCACCCGGGGCCGCTGCGGGTGCCTCCCCGGGCGTTTCGCCCATCGTGGCGACGGCGGCGTCGTACCTGTCCAGCGCGATCTCCGCGAGCGTCGGGGACGGCAGCAGGGGTTCGGTCACGACGTCGGCACCTGCCTTGGCCAGCTGGTCGTGGAAGAAGCCCGGCGCCAGGAGGTAGGAGGCAATCACCACCCGGCCGCCGACGTCGACAGCCCCCGCGGAATCCCCCGCGCCGGCACCCCCGGCGAGTTCCTCGCGGAGCATCGCAACGGCGTCGGGCACTGAAGGCTGGGCCGAGGCACCATAGGCGGCCACCATCCGGTTGGACCGGAGCTGCCGCAGCTGGCCCAGCAGTTCCTCGACGCTGACCGCGGCATTGGGATTCGACGAGCCCGCGGCAGCCAGGACCACGACGTCATTGTCGGTGGTGCCGGCCTCGCGCAGCCGTTGGTCCAGCAGGGCGGCGAGGCGCGGGTCCGGCCCCAGCGGGGCCGCTGCGGCACTGCCGGGGCGGCTCTTGACCGCACGTGCAATGTCGACTTTCACGTGGTACCCGACGCTCAGCAACAGCGGCACCACCACCGCAGCCTTGCCCTCCGGCAGCCCCGCCACCACGTCCACCAAGTCGGGCTGCTGGACATCGACATAAGCCTCACGGACATCAAGGCCCGGCCGAAGCTCCGCGATGGCGGCACGCAGGGCGTTGACCTCTGCGGCCCCCTGTGTGTTGGACGTCCCATGGGCACACGCGATCATGATGGGGCTGTTCATACGGGCTAGCGTAACGTTGGAGCCGCCCTGTCCGCCCTCTTTGAAACAGCAGGACGCCGCATGACATTCGCCTTTGACAACTCCCCGGTATGGCTGGATCTGCTGGGCGTGTTCTTCTTTGCCGTTTCGGGCTCACTGCTGGCGGCACGGAAGCAGATCGACATCGTGGGGTCACTGCTGCTGGCCTCCCTGGTGGGCCTGGGCGGCGGCGTGATCCGCGACATCGTCCTGGGTATTGTTCCGGCTGCGTTCACCAACCCGGCGTACCTCGCGCCGCCGCTGCTGGCCATGGCATTGGTGTATTTCCTGTTCTCCAGCGTCCAGCGCTACACGTCGCTGCTGACGCTGTTCGACGCTGCCGGCCTGGCACTCTTCTGCATGACAGGAACGGTCAAGGCCCTCGCCACCGGCCTCAACCCGGTAGCTTCGGTTCTGCTCGGGGTGACGACGGCCGTGGGCGGCGGTTTGCTCCGCGACATCACCGCCAATGAGGTTCCGGAGCTTTTCAACCCCAAGGACATCTACGCGTTGCCTGCGTTTGTGGGTGCCTCATGCACTGCCGTGCTGTGGGTGCTGGGCGTGTTCAACGTCCTGACCGCCGCCGGCATCGCGGCATTGGTTTTCACGTTCCGCGTCCTGGCCTGGCGGCGCTCCTGGCAGGCGCCCCTGGCGGTTCGTGGGTGGCACCGCCGGCCAACCGATTCGGGGCTGTGACGTTGGTTTCCATGTCATTTGGGGAGCCCTTGGATTGGCTAGGATATGAGCATGACTGACATGTTCCTCGAGAAGTTCCGTGCGCTTGTTCCGAAGTACCTCGAGGATGAATGGCAGGAAGCCGACGGCCTGACTCCCGAGGAGCTGGACAAGGCCCTGGCCGACCACCAGTTTGAGATCCCCCTGGTCCTGCGGGAGTTCTACCTGGCCCTTGGCGGCTGTGAGGACCTGATGGAGGCCTACCACTACTTCTGGGACCCCGAAGAGCTCGAGGTCGACGACGAAGGCTTCCTCATGTTCCTCGAGGACGAAGAGGAAGCGTTCACCTGGGGCTTCCGCGTAGGCGACCTCAGCATCCCGGACCCCATCGTGTACCGCCGCAATAACGCCCGCGGCCAGTGGAAGTCCGAGGAAGGCACCTTCTCCGAGTTCGTCTTCGACATGTTCGAGTGGGCCTTCGAGGACGAAGAGGAAGAGTAAACCTCCCCGCCCCTGGGCTGGGCGCCCTCGCTGAATTTCCCCACCTTTGCAGGGTGTCGACGGCGAGTTCCCCGGTTCTGCCCGCGAGTCCCCGGCTTTGCGATTGAAAGCCGGGGAATTTCAGCGGATTACCCTGCCCCTAAGCACCTGCCAAACCTCGGCAACCACTTTTTCGGGGTTGTAGACGACGTCGGCGTATCCGTACCGCAGGACGGCATAGCCAGTGAGGATACTGGCGTTATTCCGCAAGCGGTCCTTCTTGACTTGCCGCGGCTCCAGGTGGCTGCGGCCGTCGATCTCCACGATCAGGAATCCCTCGAGGAGGAAATCCACGAGGCCGATCCCTGGCAAGTCGACCTGGGTCTGGGTGTAAATTCCTGCAGCACGAAAGAGGAGGCGGGCCACAACCTCAATGGCCGAGTCAGCCGTGCCGTCAACCAGATCCAGCACCTTCCGGGCAGCTCCGTTCCGGTTTCCGGGCAGGCGCTGGCGCAAGTAGGGCAACGTAGTCACGCCCTGCCGCACCGCACTCTCCACCATTACCGCCGCTTCGACCTCCGGCAGGCAGCGCAACTCGTGAATGAGTATGTCCGTGATGCTTGCGACGGGCTCCGCGGTTCTGTGCGGAACCAGCGATTCGCGGTGCACCACAGTGTTTTGTGGTCCGCCGTGCCGGCATAACAGGTGGACTTGATCCGGCTGGTGCAGCAACCAGAGCCCATGGCGGGTAGCGCCCGACGCGCAGGTCAGCAGTCCATTACCAAAGACTGCAGTTACAAGGTCGAAGGGTGCGCCCGGCAGGGCCAACACTCCATGCCGAAGACGGCAAACTTCACCTGAAGCGGCCGCATTGCGGATCTCCCGGTCTGAAAATCCAGCTCTCAGGATCGTTTGCGTGCGGGCCACAGAGCCGGCATTCTCCAAAAATCGGCGCAGGTCCATGCAGCCAGCACAGCGGATTGTCGCTTCCGCCAGAAGGCACGAGGCGGGCCATGTGCATAACGACCGCGGCCGGGATTCCCCGGGTTCGAGGAACCCACGGGGCGAGCCGCCGCAACATGCCGATGCTGGTCTACCTCCTCCGCTGAAACGCGGGCAGACTCAGTTGCAAAACTTTTTGACAGATGCAGTTACACAGGACTTGCGTACTGTGACAAACCTGTCATAAGCTATTCACGGATCCGCTAAACGCCTCCGGCGGGTCTGATGCGAACGGAGAGATAGCCCCGGTTCACAGCAGCTTCGGTTGTTGCGGACCGGGGCTATCCCGTTAAGCCCGGCTGCCACGGCCGGGCCGGCACACGAAGAAGCCCGGCACCTCGCAGCTGGATCATCCAGAGGTACCGGGCTCCTAACGAACAGTAATCAGCTGGCGCGGTCCACCACGGCCAGCGCGAAGTTGGACAGCGACTCCTTGACCACGCCCTCGGGCAGCGGAGCAAGGGCTTCGATGGCTTCCTTGGCCCACTGCCGTGCCACCACCCAGGACTCCGCGGTAACAGGGTGTTCCCGCAGCCCTGCAACGGCGGCGGCAAGGGCCTCGTCCGAGGACAGGTCGCCGTCAATCAGCTTCAGAAGGTCGACGGCGGACTGGTCACCATCAGTGGCAGCCTTGCGCAGGAGCAGCACCGGCAGGGTGGGTACCCCTTCGCGCAGGTCGGTTCCCGGGGACTTGCCGGACTTGACCTTGACGCCCGTCACGTCAATGACGTCATCCGCGAGCTGGAAGGCCACGCCGACCTTCTCGCCGTACTCCACCAGCACGTCCTCGTATGCCTCGTCGGCGCCGGAGAAAATGGCCCCGAACTGGCCGGACGCAGCCACCAGCGAGCCGGTCTTGTCCGCGATCACGGACAGGTAATGCTCCACCGGGTCCTCGTCGGGCCGCGGGCCAACGGTCTCGTGCAGCTGGCCCAGGCACAGCCGCTCGAACGTGCGGGCCTGGATGCCCAGCGCGCGGCCTCCGAGCTCGGACACCAGGATGGATGCCCGGGCGAAGATCAGGTCGCCGGTGAGGACTGCCACCGAGTTGCCCCAGACTTCGTGGGCCGTGGGAGCGCCGCGGCGGAAGGGGGCGGAATCCATGACGTCGTCGTGGTACAGAGTGGCCAGGTGCGTCAGCTCAACCACGACGGCGGCCTGGACCACGGCGGGCAGCGATGCGTCCCCGAGGTGGGCACAGAGCAGGGTCAGCAGGGGCCGGATCCGCTTGCCGCCGGCTTCCACCAGGTGCCGCGACGTCGCGTCGGCCAGCGGGTCTGAGTTGGCGATGGCTTCGCGGAGCTTCTTCTCCACCTTGGCGAGGTTGTTGGTGATGGCCGGGCCCAGCTCAGCGTCCCCCGCGATGGCCGCAAAGCCTGCAGGCAGCTGGAGGCCCGTGGCGATGGCGGTGGTGTTGAGGCTGGGTTCTGAGTCCGGCAGGCCGTGCCCGGCGTGCGTCCAGCTGTGGTCTGCGGAGTTGGTCACGGGTTAACCCTAACTTTTTGTTGCGGATACCGCTGGTTCGGAGCTGACGGGGTATTGGATGTGGCCGGAACCAGTGATTCCAGGACGCGGATCACCCGGTCCTCGAAGCCCTTCGCGGAGGGGTCCGTGAGGTTGGCAAGCAGCCGGACCACGAACCGCATCAGCACCGGAACAGGCATGCCGGTCCGGAGGGCAAGCTTCATGACGGCGGGCTTTCCGATCAGCGCGGCGAAGGCCCTGCCGAGGGTGAAGTGCGAGCCCCACTGGCCGCGCACGTAGTCCGCGTACCGCGAAAGGTGCGCATCGGCGTCGTACGTTCCGCCCGAAGCAGCCGTGCGTGAAGAGGCGTCGATGATGAACTCGGCGGCGAACCGGGCGGACTCCATGGCGTAGGAGATGCCCTCGCCGTTGAACGGGGACACCATGCCGCCGGCGTCGCCCAGGAGCAGGAGTCCCGGCGAGTAGTGCGGGGTGCGGTTGAAGCCCATGGGCAGGGCCGCGCCGCGGATTTCGCCTACCTTGTTCTCCGGGGTGAAGCCCCAGTCTGCAGGCATCCCGGCGGTCCATTCGCGCAGGACCTGCTTGTAGTCGAGCTTGCCGAATTCCTTGGAGGAGTTCAGGATGCCCAAGCCAACATTGGAGGTGCCGTCGCCGACGCCGAACACCCAGCCGTAGCCGGGCAGCAGCTTGCCGTCGCGGCCAGGAAGTTCCAGCCAGCCCTCCATCCAGTCATCATCGGTGCGCGGGGAGGTGAAATACGTGCGCACGGCGACGCCCAGCGGGCGGTCGTCGCGCTTTTGGATGCCCAGGGAGACGGCGGTGCGGGTGGAGTTTCCGTCGGCGGCGAGGACGACGTCGGCAGTAAACTCGCGCGTCTCCCCCGTCTTGCGCCCGGACTCGTCCAGGAGCCCTGCGCGGACACCGGTCACGCGGCCGTCCTCGGAGCGCAGTGCCTCGGTGACGCTGTGCCGCTCCAGCAGCCTTGCCCCCACGGACTCTGCATGCCGGGCCAGTTCCTCGTCAAAGCCAAGCCGGGTCCGGATCAGCCCGTACTGCGGGAAGTCGGACACCTCAGGCCAGGGCAGCTCGATGGTACGGCCGCCGGCGATCAGGCGCAGCCCCTTGTTCCGGCGCCAACCGTCGTTCTCCGGGTGCGGCAGGCCGAGCTTCTGGATCTCGCGGACGGCGCGGGGCGTCAGCCCGTCACCACAAACCTTCTCCCGCGGAAACGCCGTCTTTTCCAGGACCGTGACGTCAAGGCCGGCCTTGGCAAGGTAGTACGCGGCGGTGGATCCGGCCGGACCCGCGCCGACAATCAGTACCTTCACAGGTCAGCGGACGGTGTTGCGGCGCAGCTTGGCCACCGGGCCCTTGTGCGCGGCGATGGCGGCAGCAGCGCCGTCGGGCGAGGAATTGGCCGGCTTGAACGCGCGGTGCACCGCCACGATGCCGCCGGTGAGGTTGCGGTAGGTGACCTTTTCCCAGCCGCATTCCTGCAGCCATGCGGCCAGATGGTCCTGGTCCGGCCAGGCGCGGATGGATTCGGCAAGGTAGACGTAGGCGTCCGGGTTGGAGGCGACCTTGACGGCGATGGCCGGCAGGGCGCGCATCAGGTATTCGGTGTACATGGTGCGCCACAGCGGAACCACCGGCTGCGAGAACTCGGCGATGACCAGGCGGCCGCCGGGCTTGGTGACGCGCAGCATCTCGGCCAGCGCCTTCTTCGGTTCGTTCACGTTCCGCAGGCCGAAGGAGATGGTGGTGGCGTCGAAGGTGTTGTCGGCAAACGGCAGGTTGGTGGCGTCACCGGCAATGAAGTCGATGTCCGGGCGGCGGCGCTTGCCCACCTTGAGCATGCCCAGGGAGAAATCGCAGGCCACTACGTCTATTCCGGCGTCGGCATACGGTTCGCTGGAGGTACCGGTTCCGGCCGCGAGGTCCAGGACCCGCTGGCCCTTGGAGACTTCCATCGCGTCCACCACGATCTTCCGCCAGCGGCGGGTCTGTCCCATGGAGAGGACATCGTTGACGACGTCGTACTTCGGGGCGACGTCGTCAAACATCGTGGCTACTTCGTCCGGACGCTTATCCAAGGATGCTCGGTTCACCATGACATTGTCTCAAATGTTCCTGACGGTGCTGACCAGCCCCGCCGCGCTCCTCCGGAGGGTGTCCCGGCGCCGGGAAGGCCGCGGCTTACGCGGGAGTAGTGTTGTCTCATCATGACGAGCACGTTCCGCACCCTGACAGTCCCCCTGGATGGCAAAGCATTCCCCGGGGGACTGCCGTCGTTTCTGGTCAGGGACGATGTCCTGTGCTGGACCCGCCGGGAAGCCGGGCTGGCAGGCTTCGGCGAGACTGCGCGCTTCACTGCCACCGGGCCGGACCGGTTCCTTGAAGCGGACATCTGGTGGCGGCACCTGGTCCTGGAGGCCGAGGTGTCGGACGCCGTCGAGTTGCCAGGCACCGGACCCGTCGCTTTCGGCTCTTTCGCTTTCTCCAAGACCTCGGCCCACGAGTCCCGGCTGATCGTGCCGGAGATCGTGGTAGGCGTGCGGGACAACCAGGCATGGCTTACCCAGTTGACGTTCGACGGCGGCCCGCTCACCGAAGAGACAGCCCTCGCCACGCTGGACCGCTGGTTGGGCGGCAGTCCGTCCGCTGCGCCGGCGGCGGAAGGCACGACGCCGGCAGGAGACTCAGCCGGGGACGCTTCCGGCGGTGACGTGCCCGGCCAGGTGGGCGGCGCCGTCGTGCGCCCGCTCCCGCTGGCGGCCGGCGCAACGCTGCACACGGGTTCCCTTAGCGAGGAAGCCTGGATGGAGGCCGTGGCCGCCGGTGTTGCCGAAATCCGCACGGGCGCCCTGGAAAAGCTGGTGCTGGCCCGCGACGTCGTGGCAACTATTCCTTCCGGCGTACATGCCGCCGATGTACTGCGCGAGCTCGCCGCCAGGTACCGCGAATGCTGGACCTATGGCGTGGACGGCCTGGTGGGGGCCACACCCGAGATGCTGATCCAGGTGGAGGGACGCACCGCCCAGGCCCGCGTCCTGGCCGGCACCCTGGACCGCCGCGACGCGCACGGCGAGGACGGGCCGCCGATGGACTATGCCACACGCGTCCTGGCTGGTTCCGAAAAGCAACGGCATGAGCATGAGATCGCCATCCAGTCGCTGACCAGGCAGCTGGCGCCGTTCTCCGAGGCGATGAACGCCCACGACGAACCCTTCATCCTGGAACTGCCCAACGTGTGGCACCTGGCCTCCGACGTGAAGGCCGAGCTCACCGAGGTGGAAGGCCACGTGCCCACCTGCCTGGCCCTGATCAATGCGCTGCACCCCACCGCTGCTGTCTGCGGGACCCCCACGCTGGTTGCCGGGGAACTGATCCGCAAGCTGGAGCACCTGGACCGCGGGCCGTACGCCGGGCCGGTGGGCTGGCTGGATGCGGCCGGCAACGGCGAGTGGGGCATCGCCCTGCGCGGCGCGGTCATCGAGTCCCCCGAAACCGTGCGGCTGTATGCCGGCTGCGGGATCGTTGACGGCTCGCAGCCGGAGGCCGAACTGGCCGAGACGTGGGCCAAGTTCCGGCCGATGCTGGAGTCCCTGGGCATCGGCAGCTGACATTTTCCGCCCCCGAGCGGACAGGGAGTCTGGGATGACAGACGGCTCCTGCCCTGGAAGGCTTGATTTTGTCACCGCTACAGTTATCCAATAGTGAAACTTAGTTGCGTGTGACGTACCTCTCTTGTTGAGCGTTACACTATAAGCCGCGTTAGTACCTCATAGCCCCTGCAACAAAAGGTAAGAAATGCAGACTCCCCGTACCCTCCTGGGCACCTCCAAGCTGACCGCCGCCACTATGATCGCCATCAGCGCCCTGGCCCTCTCAGCATGCACCAACGCCTCGGAAACGGGTCCCTCCAGCGCGGCCACCTCCTCGGGCAGCGCCAGCGCCAGCTTTGATCCCGCCACCGTCAAGAAGGACGACGCCCTGGCCGCCATGGTCCCGGACGCCATCAAGTCCAAGGGCACCATCACGGTTGGCTCCGACACCAGCTACGCCCCGGCCGAATTCCTCGGTTCGGACGGCCAGACACCAGTCGGCTACGACGTGGACATCGCCAAGGCCATCGGCGCCACCCTCGGCCTCAAGGTCCAGGTCCAGACCGCGGAATTCACCGGCATCCTTCCGGCCCTCGGCCCCAAGTACGATCTGGGCATCTCCTCGTTCACCATCAACCCGGAGCGCCTGGGCGCCGTGAACATGGTCAGCTACTTCAACGCAGGGACCGCCTGGGCCGTGAAGAAGGGCAACCCCAGCAAGTTCTCCCTGGACGACGTGTGCGGCAAGTCCATCGGTGTGCAGACCGGCACCGTCCAGGAAGATCCGGACCTGGCCGACCGCAACAAGAAGTGCGTGGCTGACGGCAAGAAGCCCATTGACATCGTCACCCTGAAGAACCAGACCGATGTCACCACCCGCCTGGTGAACGGCAGCATCGATGCGATGGCTGCGGACTCCCCCATCATCGGCTACGCGCTGACCCAGACCAACGGCCAGCTGGAGAAGCTGGGCGACGTCTACGATTCCGCTCCGCAGGGCATCGCCGTGGCCAAGGCCGATACCGCCTGGGCAGAGGTCATCCAGAAGACCGTCACCAAGCTGATGCAAGACGGCTCCTACAAGAAGATCCTGGACGGCTGGGGCAACTCCGAAGGTGCCATCACCAAGTCCGAGGTCAACCCGGCGGTTAAGTCTTGAGTTTTCGCGTTACCGACGACAAGTCAGGTGTGCACATGGACGGCCAGCATAAGGACGACGCACCGGTACTGAACAAAGCGGTGCCGGTGCGGCACCCGGGCCGCTGGATCAGCGCTTTCATCATCCTGGCGCTGGTGGTTCTGTTCCTGCAGAGCCTGTTTACCAACCCCAACTTCCGCTGGGATGTGGTGGGCACCTACATCCTGGACGTCAAGGTGGTCCAGGGCGTGGGCTGGACGCTTCTGCTGACGGTCACTTCCATGGTCCTGGCCATCGTCCTGGCCATCCTGCTGGCGTTCATGCGCCAGTCCGACAATCCCGTGTTCCGCTGGTCCAGCTGGGTGTGGGTGTGGTTCTTCCGTGGAACACCCGTCTACACGCAGCTGGTGCTGTGGGGCCTGATTTCGGTTCTGTACCCCAAGATCAGCGCGGGCGTGCCGTTCGGACCCGAGCTCTTCAGCCTGGACACCGCGGCAGTCATCAACGCCACCGTGGCAGCCATCCTGGGCCTTGGCCTGAACGAATCGGCCTACCTCGCGGAAATTTTCCGCGCGGGCCTGAAGTCCGTTGACCGCGGGCAAATGGAGGCGGCCGAGGCATTGGGCATGGGCAAGACAAAGATCATGTGGCGGATCATCCTGCCGCAGGCCATGCGCGTCATTGTTCCGCCCACGGGCAACGAAACCATCGGCATGCTGAAGACCACCTCGCTGGTCCTGGCCGTGCCGTTCACCCTGGACCTCACCTTCGCCACCAACGCCCTGGCCAACCGGACCTACCTTCCGGTTCCGTTGCTGATCGTGGCCGCGATTTGGTACCTGGTGATCACCAGCATCCTGATGGTGGGCCAGCACTACATTGAGGCGTACTACGGCAAGGGCGTCGACAATCTCGCGCCGGCGGGCAAGCCGGTGGCCAAGTCGGCCCGCGTGGCCCTGAGCCAGGACGGCGGACGGTCGATGGAAACGGACTTCCCCGAGGAGAGTGCACGATGACCGTCACAGCAGAGAAGCCGCTGGTCAAGATCGAGGGCCTCCACAAGTACTACGGGCACCACCATGTTCTCCGGGGCATCGACATGACCGTCAACCAGGGCGAAGTATCGGTGGTGATCGGGCCCTCGGGTTCCGGCAAGTCCACCATGCTGCGCTGCGTGAACCTCCTTGAGAGCATCAGCGCCGGGCGGATTTCCGTAGGTGGCCAGCTGATTGGCTACCGTGAGGTCAACGGCAAGCTCCACGACCTCAAGACCAAGGAAATCGCCGCCCAGCGCCGCGAAATCGGCATGGTGTTCCAGCGGTTCAACCTGTTCCCGCACAAGACCGCGCTGCAGAACGTCATGGAAGCGCCGGTGCATGTCAAGGGCCAGTCCAAGGCTACCGCCCAGAAGCGTGCGCTTGAGCTGCTGGACCGGGTGGGGCTGGCGGACCGCTCAGGCCACTACCCGTCGCAGCTCTCGGGCGGCCAGCAGCAGCGCGTTGCCATCGCCCGGGCCCTGGCCATGGACCCGGAACTCATGTTGTTCGACGAGCCCACCTCGGCACTGGACCCGGAGCTGGTGGGCGATGTCCTGAACGTGATGAAGGACCTGGCCAAGTCCGGCATGACCATGATCGTGGTGACCCACGAGATCGGCTTCGCCCGCGAGGTGGGCGACACGCTGACCTTCATGGACGGCGGTGTGGTAGTGGAATCGGGCGATCCCCGCGAGATCATCGCCAACCCGCAGCACGCGCGCACCAAGGAGTTCCTGGGCCGCGTGCTCTGACCCCGTTCCACACTTCCGACGCTCAAAGGCCCTGTCGCTACCGGTATTCCGGCAGCGACAGGGCATTTCCGTGCCACAGCGGATTGTGCGCGTCGAAAGCTACTGCCCCGCCAGCACAGCCTCAACGGCGGCGGAGACTGCTTCCTTGATCCGGACGTGGAGCTCCCGCAGCGCCCGGCGGTCCGTGCGGACCTCCACGATGCTGCGCCCCTGTACTGGCCGGTCCAGCGCCTCGGCGAGTCCCGCCGTCGTACTCACCAGGGAATGCCCGACGCCGTACGCTGCGGCGAGTGCCGCGATGTCCACGGAGTGCGGGGTGCCGAAGAGGCGCTCTACGGCGTCTCCATAGAGGCCGCCCTCCTCCACTCCCCCGTGCTCGAGCAGGCTGAAGATGGCGCCGCCGGAATCGTTCAGGACCACGATCCGCAGGTCCGGCTGTTCTTCACCGGCGCCGAGGAGGAGCCCGCCCACGTCGTGCAGGAAGGTCACGTCGCCCAGCAGGACGGTGGTCTGCTGCCGTCCGCCGAGGGCGATGCCCGTGGCGGTGGAGATGGTGCCGTCGATGCCTGCCAGGCCCCGGTTGGCGTACACGGTGGCGGCCGGATCCGCGCCGGGAAGTCCGGCGAGGTCAACGTCGCGGATGCCGTTGGAGGAACCGAGCAGCAGCTGGCCGCGTGAGTGTTTCCAGACCAGCGCGGCCACGGACGGCCCGGTAGCGGCGGCCTCCGTTAAAACCACCCTGTCCAGCGCGTGCTGCGCGGCCGATCCAGCCAGGAGCCACGTGTCCAGCCAATCGGAGGCACCGCGGCCGGCGAACCCGGCGAGGTCCGTGAGGTTCTCCAGTGGGAGCTCGGTGCGCCGTCCCGGCTCGTACCAGGCCACCGGGACGGGCTGGTACAGGGCGGATTCGACGTCGGGACTGGCCAGCAGCGCCGCCACGGGGCGGGACAGCGTGGGCCGGCCGAACAGCACCACGCGCTCGATAGGCTGCGCGGAACCGGCCCGGAAATGTTCCAGCAGCAGCCGGTACGGGCCTACGGCGTTGGGCCCAAAGCGGGAGTTGGAGGAGGGCTCTGCGAGCAGCGGCAGGTTGTGGGCGCGGGCGAATGCTTCGGCAACCGGACCGGCGTCGTGCCCTGCGAGCACCACCGTTCGCCGCTCCGGCAGGGTGTCCGGGGCCGGCGGCAGGTTCATGACCAGCGGCTCGGATCCTACCCGATAACGCTGCCGCTCAACGGCCCCGGGGAGCCCCTCGTCAGGGGCGGGAACCAGCGGGTCGCGGAACGCGAGGTTGAGCTGGACCGGGCCCGGCGGAAAGTCCGGGAATGCGCCAGTTGCCGCTGAGAGTCCGGTCTGGATGGCCCGCTTGGGGTTGCTGCCGGCCCGAACGTCGGCGGCGAACCGGACGTGCTCGCCAAAGAGGTCCGGCTGCACGGTGGTCTGGTTGGCTCCGGTTCCGCGGAGCTCATCCGGCCGGTCTGCCGACAGGACAATCAGCGGGACGGCGGCGTGGTTGGCTTCCATCACGGCGGGCATCAGGTTTCCGACGGCGGTCCCGGACGTGGTGAGGACGGCCGCGGGTGAGCCGCTGGACAGGGCCAGGCCAAGTGCGGTGAAGCCTGCCGAGCGCTCATCGATCCGGACCAACAGGTCCACCCGGCCCGCGGCAGAGGCTTCGGCGAGGGCGTATGCCATGGGGGCCGACCGCGAACCCGGCGATACCACCACGTGCCGCACGCCGCCGTCGAGCAGGACGTCGACGGCGATCCTCGCCGCAGCGAGCGCGCTTAGCTCAGCGTCGGGGGCATCAGGGCTGCCCAGCCCAGGGGTGTCCGGGGCTGGTTCGTTCAACGAAGTCACCAAACCAGTCTGCCACCCTCCAACGCCCCATCACCTCCTGCCCCAATCCACCACACGCCCCATCACCTCCTGCCCCAATCCACCACACGCCCCATCACCTCCTGCCCCAATCCACCACACGCCCCATCACCTCCTGCCTTCATAGGCCCGAAAGGTGATGGGGCGTTGCCGAAAAGGGGGCGGGAGGTGATGGGGCGTTGCCGAAAAGGGGGCTAAAGGTGATGGGGCGTTGGGAGCGAGCGGAAGCTCACACGAGTTAGGTAAACTGCACCCAAGCAACAGACCCCAGCACCCGAAGGACGCCAATGAAGCGCAAGGCCACCGCCCTCGACGTCGCCAAGCTGGCAGGCGTTTCGCGCAGTGCCGTGTCGCTGGTACTGAACGGCCGCGGCGACGGAAACGTGGCGCTCGAAAGCCAGCAGCGGATCCGGGAGGCAGCGGCGGCGCTCAACTACTCCCCCAACAAAATCGCCCTGAGCCTGCGCAACCAGCAGTCGCGCATCATCGGAATCGTGTCCGACCAGGTGGTCACCAGCCCGTTCGACGGCAACATCATTGCCGGCGCGGATGCGGTGGCCCGGGAACATGGCTTCGTGACGGTGGTCATGGATACCGAACTGGACGAGTCCCGCGACGAGAGCGCCGTGGAAACCCTGCTGGACCGCCAGGTGGACGGCCTCATGTACGTGACCGTGGGGCTGCGGCCGTTGCACGTGCCCGCAAACATGGCGCGTGTCCCGTCGATCCTTGCCAACTGCTTCGATGACCGGCCGGAGGCAGGGCTTCCGGCCGTGATTCCTGACGAAGTGCGCGGCGGACGGGAAGCCGCGGAGCACGTAATGTCCTTGGGCCACCGGGACATCGCGTTCCTCGCCGGCGATTCCCTGACCCCCGCGGCGCCCCGCCGGATCGAGGGTTTCCGCGACGCCTTCAGCGGCGCGGGGATGCCTGTCACCCAGGACCGCGTCATCCAGGTGGGCTGGGACATCGACGCCGGCTTCCATGGCGCCATGAAGCTCCTCGAAGGGGTGGAACCGGCCGCCCGGCCCACCGCCATCCTGTGCGCCAACGACCGCCTGGCCATCGGAGTGGTGCTGGCCTGCTACCGCCTGGGCCTGAGCGTCCCGCAGGACGTGTCCGTGATGGGATACGACGACGAATTCCGCATCGCCAAGGCCATGGTTCCGGCGCTGAGCACCATGGCCCTGCCGCTCCGGGAAATGGGTGCGGCAGCCATGGCGTCGCTGCTCGCCGAGGTGGGGTCGGTGCCCGAAAGAACGTCCGACGACGGCGGCCCGGCTGCGGCCGCCGTCTCCGGCGCCGCGCGGGAGACGTTGGTCCCTTGCCGGCTGGTGGTCAGGGAGTCCACCGGCCCGGTCCCGGCCGGACGCTGAACGCGGCGCCGGCCGGGACCCACCTGACGGGTTCGGAGCGGGCTACGCGGGCCTGGCCAAGCTCCACACGTCCGCAGTTGCCCCAGCGGGAAGGCTCAGTTGCCACTCCTCACCCGCTGCCGGGTAGGCACGCAGTGTGGTGGCCACCGAGCCTGTACGGTACACCTCCACCAGGGAGGCGTCCACGAACACCCGCAGTTCCTCCCCTGCGTCGACGCTGCCGCTGAAGACCACCTGCCGGCTTCCGTTCCCCACCAGGAGCAGTTCCACCAGGCCCTCCCCGCCTGCCCTCACCACAGCCTCGGCGAAGGCCGGCAACGACACCGTCCCGGATGCCCGGCCGGTGCGCAGCCCTCCGCGGTAGGCACCCACTTCCGGGGCGGGGCTGACCGCAAGGGAACCGTCCACTATCGAAAGCTCGCGCGGGAAGGTCAGGACCCCCGCCCACCCGGCGGCGTCGATCTCTTCCTGGCTGCGGCCGCGGCGCCCGTCCCGCCCCGGACCTTCGTTGGCCCAGCCCCACAACAGGGCCCGGTTCTCCAGGGACACCACTTGCGGGGCGTAGAAGTCGCGGCCCAGGTCGGACTTTCCACCGGTCCGCGGCGTGAACACGGGCAGCCCTGTGGAAGGGTCTTCCGCCAGCGATCCGATCAGGTGGCCCACCCCGTTGGCGTGTTCGTGGGAGTCGCCGGCGAGCCAGAGCGAGAACATCATCAGCCAGGTGCCCCCGCCAGGGGCGCCGGTGTCGGGCACCTGCACCAGCTGCGGGCATTCCCAGATCTCCGCCGGGGTGAATGTGCCGGCCACCGGGTTCTCGGAGGTCAGCCAGATGCCCTGGTACTTCCAGTCGGACAAATCATCCACGGTATAGAGCAGCAGCGCGGCGTGCCCGTTGGCCAGTCCTGCGCCCTGCATCGCGTAGCGCCTGCCGTTGAAGCGGAAAATGAAGGGGTCCCGCACCGCGATGACCAATCCGTCGGCTGGCATGGTGGCGGCAACGTGGCCTGCCTGCTCCCAGCAGACAAGGTCCTCCGAGCCGCGGGCGATGACCACCTGGGAGTGGCCCCCGTCGCTGCGGACGCCGGAGTACGCAGCGGTGGGAACACCGTCGTCGTCCGTCACCACCCCTGTCCAGCAGCCGTACTCGTCCGGACCGCCGTCCTGCGGGCGGAGCGCCACCGGGTGCTCCTCCCAGCGGACCAGGTCCGCCGAGCTCACGTGTCCCCAGGCGATCCTGTGGTGCCGGGCCGAGTCCGGGTTGTACTGGAAGAACACGTGGTACCGGCCGTTGATGAAGCTGATGCCATTGGGATCGTTGATCCAGCCCTGCGCGGGGCGCGGGTGGAAGCGGGGGAAAGCGGGATCGGGGTGGGCGGCGGCTACGTCGTCGAAGGTGACGGTGCAGGGGTGGACGGCAGCGAGGTCCGGGGAGGTCATGGAACGGCCTTTCGGGCTTGAGGGAGGGAGGTTTACTTGCCGGTTCCGGCCGTGAGGCCGTCCTGCAGGGCGCGTTGGCCGAAGATAAAGACCACCAGCGCGGGAATCATGGACAGGACCACGCCTGCCAGGACCACCGAGATGCTTCCGGTGCCCAGGTTGCCCTGCAGTGAGACCAGGCCCAGCGGAAGGGTGAAGTTCTGTTCGGAAATGGTGAGGATCAGCGGGCGGAAGAACTCATTCCAGTGGAAGTTGAATGCCAGGATTCCCACGATCGCCATGCCGGGCATCGCAAGCGGCGCGTACACGGAACGGAATGTCCGCCACGGGCTGGCGCCGTCGATCGAGGCGGCTTCGGCTAGTTCGGCCGGCAGCCCCATGAAGTACTGGCGCATCAGGAACGTGCCGAACGCCGTCGGGATGGCCGGCAGGATCAGAGCGAGCAGGGTATCGGACAGGCCCATGCCGCGGATCAGCATGAAGACGGGGACGATCGTCACCTGTACGGGCACCATCATTGTGGCCAGCACGATCGAGAACAGCGCCCCGCGCCCGCGGAATTTCAGGTGCGCGAACGCGTAGCCGGCCAAGGCGGCGGAGACCATCTGGCCTACCGCGATCACGCCGGTGACCAGGGCGCTGTTGAGGACCAGCAGGAAAATATTCAGCTGCTTGAACACTTCCCCGTAGGAGGTGAAATCCGGGTTCCAGGGTATGAACGACGGCGGCAGCTTGAAGGATTCCGACGGCGACCGCAGCGACGTGGACAGGGTCCAGAGCACCGGACCGAGCGTCAGCGCGGCGGCGAGCAGCAGCAGGAGGATCCGGACCGCGAAGCTCCAATTGAACTTCTTCCGGTTGGGCGTGGTGACGGGGAGGCCTTCGGAGAGCCGGGGGGAATGTCCGGCAAGGCCGTGGTCAGTTGTGGTTGTCATGGCTGGCCTCACTGGTAGAAGACGAATCGTTTGCTGAGCCGGAACTGCGCGGCCGTGATGGCCATGATGATCAGCGTGAGCAGCACGCCGATGGCGGACGCCTGGCCGAATTCGAGCCGCTGGAAGGCTGATTCGAAAATCACCATGACGGCGGTGCGGGTGGAGTCACCGGGGCCGCCTCGGGTCAGGACGTAGGGCTGGTCGAAGACCTGCAGGGCGCTGATGATGGCCATGACCGACGCGACCAGGGTGGTGGGGCTCAGCAGCGGCAGCGTCACGTGGAGGTGCTTGCGCCAGCCGGTGGCGCCGTCAATCGCGGCTGCCTCGTATGTCTCGACCGGAATGGAGGCCAGTCCGCCGATGAACAGGAGGAAGCTGAAGCCGAAGTTCTGCCAGACGTACACCAGGATCACGACGGCGGCCGATCCGCCGGGGGTGGTCAGCCAGGGCACGGCGGGGATGCCCACCAGGGACAGGAACCAGTTGACCACGCCGAACTGTTCGTTGAAGAGGTACCGCATGAAGATGGACACCGAGGCGGCGGACAGGATCAGCGGGAAGAAGAACGCGGACCGGAAGAACACCCGCAGCCATGCCGGCATCTTCTCCTGCACCATGACCGCCAGTGCCAGGGCGAGTCCCAGCTGGAGTGCCACGGCCACCACCACGAACACGATGGTATTCAGGAAGGAAACCCGCACGGTGGGGTCCTGGACCACTTCCGAGAAGTTGTCGAAGCCCACGAAGGTTGGTGCCGAAATGATGTCCCAGCGGAAGAAGGCCAGGACAACCGAAGCCACGATGGGGATCAAAGTGAAGAGGCCCATGCCCAGGATGGTGGGTGCCAGGAAGATCCAGGCCAGCCAGCGCTGGTTGTGCCTGGCTGCGCTGCGGCCGCCGGTGGTGCTGCCACCGCCGGTGCCGCTGGTGCCGGACGTGCGGGCCGTCGTCGTACTTGCCCGGCCGGCCGCCCGCTTGGGCCGTTCCCGGGGCGGGGTGGTGGTGCTCATGACTGCCTCCTCAGGGCAAGTTCAAGGTCGCGCTGCATGGATGCGAGGGCCTGCTTGAGCTGCTGCTCGTCCCCGCTGACGGCAAGGGAAACGTTCTTCATCAGGGCCGTTTCGACGGCGGCCTGCTGGGGTGGGGCCGGGATGGGGCCCGTGGTGGGGAACCGGTCCAGGGTGTCGTAGAAGACCTTCCAGTGGGCGGGACCCTTGCCGGCGTACAGCTGCTCGTTGACTATGGAACGGCGCGCCGGAGTGGTGATCGGGTTGGGGAAGATCAGTTCCATGGCCTCGCGGCTGGAGCTGAACTTGATCCATTCCCAGGCGGCGTCCTTGTCCTTGGCGGTCTTCATGATCGCGTAGCCGGCGGTGCCGAACTGGTGGCGCTGGGTTTTCCAGCGCGGGAAGAACTGGACGTCAAAGTCGTTTGCGCCCATGCCGGCTTCGTGCAGTCCCTGCACCCAGTAGCCGCCGGCCGGCGTCGTCCCGATGCGGTTGGACGCGAACAGCCCGACGAGCGAACTGCCGCCGCCTTCTTCCGGCCGGACGCCCAGGCCGTCTTTGACCAGGCCCCGGAGGTAGTCGAAGGACTCAAACACGCGGTCGTCGTTGGCGTTCGGTTCCAGCCACTGGTACCCGCCGGAGCGGAGGCTCCGGGAGGGATCGTTGGCGTAGAAGCCGTCCCACAGCCAGTCGCCGCCCGCGGACCTGGTTTCCTTGAGGAAGCTGGTGTCGTTGGCGTAAAGCCACGGCACCACCCCGCCGAAGAGCCGGTTGGTCCAGTAGTAGGGCGTGAAGTCAGAGGTCCGGGCCTTGCGCATCGCGGCGAGGCTGTTGCGGAAATCCATGTGGGTCCAGTCGTCCGCGGGCCGGTCCAGGCCTGCCTGCGCGAAGGCGGCGGTGTTGTAGTACATGTTGGCCGCATTCCAGTCCATGGGGAGCTGGTACAGGCTGCCCTTGTACATGAAGGCTTCCACCAGGCTGGGGTGGACGTCCTCGAAGAACTCGCGCATGTCCACGGCGTCGCGGCGGATGTACTCGTCCAGCGGGTGGGCAAGCTTTTCGGCGAACAGCTGGGCGCCCTCGGTGGCCACGTACACCACGTCCGGCGGGGTTCCGGCGGCCACCATGGTGAGGATCTTGGTGAAGAAGTCCTTCCAGTCAACGGCCTGGATGGCCTGGACCTTGACCCGGATATCCGGGTGGAGGCGGGTGAATGCGTCGATGGCACGCTGGCGGGCGGCGGCGTCCGCGGCGGTGCCCATGATGGCGATGCTGAGGCTGTTGTCTCCGCGGCCCGGTATATCCGTTCCGGAGAGCCGCGGCCACGACGCCACAGTTGCTCCGATGATTCCCGCGCCGAGGGCACCCAAGGCAGTACGGCGGGTGATGTCCCGCAGCTGCCCGTCTATGGCTCCGGTCATATCCTTTTCCTTCCTAACACGTGTTAGGAACTGTAAATGACCGGCCTAACACGTGTCAAGCATCACATCGAGGGGGCATCGCACTGCCCTTCCCGTAAACCCGAAACGCCCCATCACCTCCTGCCCCTAAAGCCGAAACGCCCCATCACCTCCTGCCGCAGCGGGCCGAAAGGTGATGGGGCGTCCGGGAAAAAGCGCCGAAAGGTGATGGCGCGTCCGTGGTGGGCAGGCCGTTAGCCGCGGAACACCTGGACCACTGCGGGACGGGGCGCGCGCACCTGGCCGGGGGCCGGCGTCGTGCCTGCCGGGACGTAGTCCGGGAAGAAGGAGTGCGGCGCCTCGAAAGTGCCTTCCTCGCCCGGGTGCTGCACGGAAACGAACACGGTGCGCTCGTCGTCGTGGATGACCGGGCCGCAGGTTTCGGCGTCGCGGGGAACGGAAAGGAACTGCTCCACCCTGCCGCGCTCGGCGCCGTCCAGGGTGACCTTGAAGAGGCCGTCGTTGTAGCCGATGCCGGAGGGGGCGCCGTCGGTGGAAATCCAGAGGTTGCCCACGGAGTCGAAGGCCACGTTGTCCGGGCAGGAGATGGGCGAGACTTTGTCCGCCGGGTAGCCGGAGAAGTAGGTGACATCGCCCTGCGCCGGATCGCCGCAGACCATCAGGAGGGTCCAGTTGAACAGGGTGGAGGTCTGGTCACCGGTCTCGGTGATTTCCACGATGTGCCCGTCGCGGTTCTGCGTGCGCGGGTTGACCTCCGTGGCGCCTTCCTTGGTGCCGGTGCCGCGGTCCGAGTTGTTGGTGCAGACCACGTACACCTTGCCGGTGTGCAGGCTGGGCTGGACGTCCTCGCAGCGGTCCATCTTGGTGGGGCCCACCTTGTCCGCGGCCAGGCGGGTGTACACCAGGACCTCCTCGACGGACATGCCGGGGACTGCGGACTTGCCGCCGACCACCAGCGGCAGCCATTCGCCGGTGCCGTCGAATGCGCCGTCGGAGGGGACCACACCGGTGCCTGTAATTTCGGCGGCCGGCGAGTTTCCGGTGAACTTGGCGACGTAGAGGTCGCCTTCGGAGAGCAGGTTCATGTTGTTCCTGCGGTCGCCTTCGACGTACTTGCCCTTGGAGACAAACTTGTAGAGGTAGTCGAACTTCTCGTCGTCGCCCATGTAGGCAACTACATGGCCGGATTCGGCCACAATCACGTTGGCGCCCTCATGCTTGAAGCGGCCCATCGCGGAGCGCTTCTTCGGGGTGGAGGTGGGGTCGAACGGGTCGACTTCCACGATCCAGCCGAAGCGGTTGGCCTCGTTCTCGTAGCCGGCATTGCGGGTGTCGAAGCGGGGGTCGTCCAGTTCCCACGTGCGGGCGGTGGGCTTGGCGGTGAGGCCGTAACGCTTGTCGCTGGCCGACGTGCCGGCGGAGACGAAGTAGCCGTTGAAGTTTTCCTCGCCGGAAAGGATGGTGCCCCAGGGGGTGGTGCCGCCGGAGCAGTTGCCGAACGTGCCCTTAATGGCGCGGCCGGACGGATCGGCCACGGTCTTCACCAGCGACGAGCCGGCAACGGGGCCGGTCAGTTCGTAGGTGGTGTCCGAAAGGTAGCGGCGGTTCAGCGGGGCGCCCTTGACGTAGCTCCACGGCTTGGTGGTGTTCTTGCGCTCGAGTTCCACCACGGCCAGGCCGTGCGCGGCGCGGCCGATGGCTCGGGTTTCCACCGGGTCGTAGCCGGCCGGGACCATGATGTTTTCGTTGGTGTACTCGTGGTTGGTGAACAGCACTGCGCGGCGGCCCTTGCTGCCCGGGATTTCCACGATGTCCGTGTAGTCGTTGTTGTAGCCGAACTGGCGGGCCTGGGCAGCGGCGGTCTGGTTGTTCAGGTCGAACTCGGGGGAATCGTTGAACAGCGGGTCGCCCCAGCGGATGATCGGCTGCCAGGTGAAGCCCTCCGGCACGGTGAAGGCGTCAACCGCTTTGTCCACGGGCTTGATGGCGGTGAACTGCAGCTTGGAGTTGCCGAAGCCTTCCTTGGCGGCCTTGGACAGGCCCGCGGCGGAGGCAGGCTCGGCGGAGCTTACGGCGGAACCGAGGGCGACGGCGAGCGCTCCGGCGGCGCCAAGGCCCAGGGCGGCGCGGCGGGACATGGTGGCGGAGGCGATGTCGCGGAAGTAGCTGTTGGAGCTGGTGTTGCTGACGTCGCCGGCGCAGGCGTTGTCGCACTTGAGCGCACAGGTGACAGGGCTGCGCTTGCCCTTGGTATGGCCGAGCATGGGCAGCAGGGTGAACTTGCGGGCAGTTTCAGACATGGGGAACCTTTCGAAGGAATGTCCTTGGGGTGCCCGATCACCCTTCCAGCCGCTTCCTAAGGAAACCCATCCATTTGATGAAGCCAGGGTTAACCGCCCGTGACCTGCAGGAACGTTTCATCCGTCAATGCAGGTGGTACAGCCCCGTTCCGTGGGTTGGCTGAACATCCAACGGCTGCTTCCCGCTGGCGGTGGGGGGACTTAAAATTGGAGTGCTGGGCGGACGGCGCCATCAGAGGTTTGGCCGGACACGGCGCTGCAGGCGGCCCAAACACGTCACCCTGTCCAGAGCGGATGCCCCGGCATGAGCACGAACAGACCTGCTTGGCGGCGGGCGGTCTTCGCCGCCGTCCTCGCCGTGACCGGCTGCACCTACACCCCGGACGAGCCCGTCCCCTCCCCAAGCTCCCCCAACCCGTTCGGTTCCCTTGAAAACCAGGTGAAGCTGTTCATGAACGACGGCGCGGTGGCCACCGTCGTGCAGGTCAAATGGCCGGAAGGTGAGTGGTCCAAGGCCTTTGGCATGCGCGACCTTGAAACGAGGACCCCGGCACAGCCCACCGACCGTGTGCAGATCGCCAGCGTCACCAAAACGATGACGGCCGTGGCAGTACTCAAACTCGTGGACGACCACCTCATCGGCCTGGACGACCCCGTAAACGATGTTATCCCCGGCTTCACAGCACTCAAGCCTCCGGGCCCCATCACGGTGAGACAGCTGCTCAGCCACACGTCTGGCATGCCGGAGGCCAACGATGCGTTGCCGCGCGACGTCGACTTCCGCCCAAGTGTTTCCCGAACGATGACGATGGAGCGGGGTTTGCAGCTGGCCGGCACCCTCCCGTGGGATGGGTCCAGCGTCGGCTCCTTTAGGTACTCGAACACGAACTACCTCGCACTCGGCCTGCTGATCCAGGAACTGCGGCATAAGCCCTTCACCACCGTCATGCGTGAGGAGATCTTTGGTCCGCTTGGCTTGAAGAGCACCACCCTGGACCACCTCGACCCGCTCGAATCCGGGCTTCTCCACGGCTATGTGACCCTCCGGGGTGAGCGGATCGATACCACTGACAACATCTTCAGTGCCGGTTCGCCGGCCGTGGGCGCCGTGTCGACAGTGGAGGACATGAACCACTTCATGGCGGCCCTTTTCCAGGGCCGGGCAATCTCCGCCGCGTCGTTGGGCGCGATGACGGCGAAGACCGTCTTCTCGCCGTACGGGTTGGGCCTCTGGGAACACGCAGATGGCTGCTCGCCCCAGCCGCGCTACGCGGGCAGGGGGCTCTTCTGGGATTATCAGACTGTGGCGGTCAGCAGCAGCGACGGGCGCTACCAGGCCGCGATGACCGTCACCACCCCGCCGCTTCCGACAGAGCTGGAGGATGAGTCCACCCAGAACATGCGCGAACTCCTGGTCGGCCAAATCGAGTCAACCCTCAACGAGGCCCTCGACCGGCTGTGCGCGCCGGCCAAATGAGGAAACACCACTCCCCGATTGGTGGCCGTCTTCCTCAACCCACGGGATGCCCGTGCGAGCAGTGGTCCTCCCCCGGCAGGATCTCGTGCCCCTGGATGCAGGTCCGTTGCGGGGCAAGGGGCCGGTCATGGCTGCTGAGGAAGATACTGCTGGAGGCACGCTCGATGCCCTCGTCCTCCCGCCTCAGCCATTCCGCCAGGTGCAGCCGGTGATGCTCCCCGGAGTTTTCCCGCTTTTTCGATTCATCCGCCTGATGCCTGAAAGGTATCTTCACCATGGCACTCGCGACCTTAAGTAACGTCCCTGTTCGGTGCAGGGAGGAACCGGTGGAACCATGATAGGAGCCCCGCAACCCTCCGGCAATCACCCGCAGGACGCTCCCTGCAGCGACATCCACGTCCGGCTAACTGCCATTTGGGGCGTGAAAACGGCAGCTTACTCAGCAGTCGCTGGGGTGAGGAGGGCGTGGACACGGCGGAGCCGGTCCAGCCACCAGTCCCGCCGGTCCGCGGGAGCCGCAAACCTTTCCAGCAGCCCGGCGTCGGCGGCCACGTCGCGGAGGCGGATGGCGCCGTCGTCGGCCACCAGGGGATCCAGGGCGACGTCGGATTCAAAAAGCGACACGGTGCCCAGGCCGCAGGCGTAGGGCAGGTCGGGCAGCGCGGCGGCCAGCGCCAGCCCGGCGCGGATGCCAACGGAGGTGTCAAGGGCGGAGCTGACGACGGCGGGGAGTCCGGCCTGTGCCACGATGTCCAGGGCGCGCCGCACTCCCCCGAGCGGCGCCACCTTGACCACGATCAGGTCCGCCGCGCCCGCCCGTGCCACCCGGAGGGGATCGGTTTCCTTCCGGACGCTCTCATCCGCCGCGATCAGCACCGGCGTCCCGGCCTCCTGCAACCGCCTCCGGACTTCCGCAAGGCCCTCGATGGAAGGCACCGGCTGCTCGGCGTACTCCAGCCCAACGGGCGCCAGCCGGGTCAACGCCTCCACGGCGCCGGGCACGTCCCAGCCGCCATTGGCATCCACGCGGATGGCGGCGTCCGGCAAAGCGGCGCGCACGGCACGCAGCCGGGATACGTCGTCGTCCAGTGACTGCCCCCGCTCCGCCACCTTGACCTTGACGGCGTCCACCCGGCCGAACCGTGCCAGCACATCCGGTACCCGGTCCGCGGCGACGGCGGGCACCGTGGCGTTGACCGGCACCGACGTCCGCACCGGGTCCGGGAACCCCTGCCATCCCGCCTCGATGGCCGCGGCCAGCCAGCGCGAGGCCTCGGCGTCGCCGTACTCCGGGAAGGGGCAGAACTCGCCCCAGCCCACTGGACCGCGCAGCAGGAGGGATTCGCGTTGCATGATGCCGCGGAACTTCACCCTCATGGGCAGGGTGACCACGTGGGCGTCCGCAAGCAATCCGTCGAGGGGCGGAACTGGCCGGGGCGTGCCATGGGGGGAAGGCGGAAAACCGGGGTTGGGCATGCCGCTTACTGTACGCGGCGGGCCGCGTGGTTCAGATCCATTTGTTGTGCTTGAACGCCAGGTAAAGGACCAGGCCCATGGCCACCATCAGGCCCAGCGCATAAGGGTAGCCGTAGGTCCAGGCCAGTTCGGGCATGTTGGTGAAGTTCATGCCGTAAATGGATGCCACCAGGGTGGGAGCGAACAGGATGGCAGCCCAGGAGGAGATGCGTTTGACCTGTTCGTTCTGTTCAAAGCTGGACTCGGTCATGCGCTGCATTTCATCGTTCTGGCGCTGGGCCACCAGGGCGGCGTTGACGGCCAGGGCGTTCTGCAGCAGGGCGCGGAAGGAGGCAACGCGTTCGTTGAGCCGGATGACATGGTCCAGGACATCCCGGTAGTGGTCCCGGAGTTCTGTTGCCTGGTCGCGGTCCGGAGTTCCGGCCATCAGGGCCTGCAGGATCCCGGCGAGCGGGCTGGTGGCCCGCTGGAAGGTGATGACCTGGCGGGACAGCTCGTAGATCCTGCGGGACACGTCGGGATCGGCCCCGAAGAGGTCGTCCTCGATTTCGTCGATGTCGTTCTCCAGGCCGGCCACCACGGGCTCGTATTCGTCCACCACCTGGTCCAGGATTCCGTAGAGCACCGCGTCGGGGCCCAGGGCCAGGAACTCCGGCATGGCCTCCATGCGGCGGCGGACTTTGGCCAGGTCCGGGGACTCTGCGTGACGGACGGTGACAACGTACTCATCGCCCACGAAGACGTGGATTTCGCCGAAATCGACCTTCTCCACGTCGTCCCGGTACCTTGCGGGCCGCAGTACCAGGAACAAGCACTCGCCGTAGTGCTCCAGCTTGGCCCGCTGGTGGCCGGCGAGCGCGTCCTCGACGGCCAGGGCATTGAGGTCGAATTCCTCGCCTACGGACTGCAGTTCCTCAGGGTCGGGCCGGTAGAGGCCGATCCAGGCCATCCCCTCGCGCTGCCGGAGCAGGAAGTACGTCTCGTCGAGGTCTTCGGGGTCCTCGGTGCGGAGCCCGTTCACATATACCGCGTTGTCGATGATGGTCACGGCGCCGCCTCCCGCTCATGCTCCCAGTCGTCCAGCAGGGCCGGCATCCGTGAGTTGAGGAACCGGTAGAACCGCGCCATGTCCGCCACGCGTGCCCGTGCCGGGGATCCTTCCGGGAGCGTTTCGGCGGTGGCATCCGTCAGTGCCGCAAGCTTGTCGTAAACCGGGCTGTTCCGCATGGACACCACGTACCACTCGTCTTCATGCAGCGCGTACAGGTCGCGGCGGCTGCCCGGCTGCGAGATCCGGTGCACGAAGCCCACCGTCTGCAGGTAGCGCACGGCGCCGGAGACCGCCGCCGCACTGGCCCCCAGCCGTTCCGACAGTTCTGCCGCGGTAAGGCTGCCCTGTTCCGAGGACACCAGCGCCAACAGCGTCCGGGCGGGCATCTTGGGGAACCCCGCCGCGGCGAACGCGGCGGCCGTCCGTTCGGCCGCAGCGGCGGTGGCGTCCACACCAGGGGCACCCGCACCAGCGCCGCCCGTCAGCTCGTCCAGAGCGGCCACCTCGGCATCGGCGCTCATGCCGACCCCACCTCCCGCCGCCGCATCACCGCGACAGCCAGCGCCCCGGCCACCGCGGCAATGGCCAGCATCCACCACGCTCCGCTCCAATCAGTCGCGTCACCGCGCGGCACGGGCGTGTGGGTGAACGGGGACAGGTCGCGCAGGCTTTGGTCGATGCCCAGCATGCCGCCGAAAATACCCAGCATCACGCCCAGGGCCAGCAGCCCCCAACTGGCGGCGACGGTGGCGGCAGGCCACAGGACAAACACCAGGGCGGGCACCGCGAGGTATATCAGGGCCGCCGGCAGCTGGGCCACGGCGGTCTGCCAGAGGGCATCGGCCGGCATGGACCCGTCCCCGGTGCCGGTGAGCGTGGCCCACGCCCCGACCGCGGCGAGGCCTACCACCAGCACCACGGCGGCCGCGCCCAGCAGCAGGTACCCGGCAAGCCACCGGACCCGCCCCACCGGAGCGGACAGCAGCAGTTCGGCGGTCCCGGCTGCTTCCTCCTGCCGCAGCCTGATCACCGCCTGCAGTGCGCATGCTGCCGCAAGGACCCCGGCCATCATGAACAGCACGGAGACCATGAGCTGGGTCAGTGAGGTCCCCTGCGACTGGAGCATGGCCCGCAGCACCGCGGTGATGTTCGTGTCAGGGGTGTCGACGGCGGCAATCGCCTTCCCCAGCGACCCCGCCAGCAGCCCCAGGGCCAGGCCGCTGAGCCCCCACCCGATGATCGATCCTGACTGCAGGCGGAGGGCCAGGGCCGCCGGGCTCCGCAGCGAGGCCCGGGCGCCGGGCCGTCCCGGCCGCGTATCCCAGACACTCGCGCCGGCGTCGCGCGCGCCCAGGATCAGCCACGCCGCGGCGAGGCAGGCCACGCCGAGTGAAACGACCAGCAGCAGCGGCCAGGTGCGGTTCCCTGAGTAGGCGAAGGTCTGCTGGCCCCAGCCGATGGGTGAGAACCAGCTGGCCGCGCCTTCGGTCATGGTGGTCCCGTCCGCCCCCGGCGTTCCGGTGGCGTCGCCGATCCCGCGCACCACGTAGGCCAGGACCACCAGCGCGGCCGAGGCGCCGTTGGCCCCGCGTGAGGTCCCCATGAACTGGGCCACGAGCAGACCCATGCCCAGGAAGGCGAGGCCGACGGCGCCCGTTGCGGCTCCGGCGGTCAGGGAACCCTGTGGGTCCAGGCCCTGGGCGGCGAACCCGGCAAAGACCGCGAGGGCCACCAGGATGTTGGCCGTGGTGCCGTGGAGCAGGGTGGCGGTGTAGGGCAGCAGCCGGCCTGCCGGCGTGGCGGCGATGAGTTCGGCGGCGCCGGTCTCCTCGTCCGCCCGCGTGTGGCGCACGGCGAGGAAGGTACTCATCAGGCCGGCCAGCAGGGCAAGGAAGGCGTAGATCAGGAAGAACGTGAAGGCTCCCTGGTCCGCTCCGCGGGGAAGGCCGCGCAGCATCAGGATGGCGGGCGTGGCGATCGCCACTTGCAGGATCTCGGTGCGGCTGGCTGCATTGCCGTAGGTCTGGGTGACGGCTGCGGCCGCGAACAGCGCGAATGCCCCGATGGCCACCACCCAGCTGACCAGTTGCCAGCGGTCCCGGCGCAGCCGCTGGCCCCAGAGGACCAGGAGGACGCCCATGTCAGCCCCGCCCCCTCGCGCCGAGCAGGTGCCGACGGGAACCGTGCTGGTCTTCGCCGGAGGCGCCGGCGGGGGTGCCTTCGTCCGCGGGGGCGTCGCCGTAGTGCCGCAGGAACAGCTCTTCGAGCGACGGCGGAACGATCGTCAGGCCCTGTACGCCCAAGGCGCCCAGCGCGGGCAGTACCTCGGCGATCCGGTCCGAATCGGCGGTGAACCTGATCCGCCCGGCGTCGTATGCCAGGTCATGCACCGCACCCAGCCGGGCCAGGGCCTCAGCGTCCAGGCCGTCCGCGGCGAAGGAAACCTCTGACCTGGTGAGGTGCCGCAGGGAGTCCAGCGTGCCGCCGTCGACAATCCTGCCGGCACGGATGATGCTCACACGTTGGCAGAGCACCTCCACCTCGGAGAGGATGTGGCTGGACAGGAGCACGGTGGCACCACGTTCGACGGCGGCCAGCAGCTCCCGCCGGAACACTTCCTCCATGAGCGGGTCAAGGCCGCTGGTGGGCTCGTCCAGGAGGTAGAGCTCGGCTTCGGTCGCCAGTGCGGCGATCAGCGCGACTTTCTGCCGGTTGCCCTTGGAATACGCGCGTCCCTTCTTGGCCGGGTCGAAGTCGAAGACCTGGCACAGGCGGTCCTTCCGGCGGTGGTAGGCGGCAGCGTCGGTGGTGCCGCCGCGAAGCCGGGAGAGCAGGTCGATGGTTTCGCCGCCGGACAGGTTGGGCCAGAGCCGGACGTCACCGGGAACGTAGGCCAGGCGGCGGTGCAGTTCCACGGCCTGGGTCCACGGCTCAAGCCCCAGGACGATGGCGGACCCGGAGGTGGCCTTGGCCAGGCCCAGGAGGACGCGGAGCGTGGTGGATTTCCCGGCGCCGTTCGGGCCGAGGAAGCCGTGGATTTCCCCCCGTTGGACGTCCAGGTCCAATCCATCGAGGGCCCGGACCTGGCCGAAGTGTTTGTGCAGCTTCACTGTCTGGACAACGGTGTTCATGGTTCAAGTCTTCGAAGTTTTCACAACTTTGTGAAGGTACTAAAGTCCCAGCTATGAGCTCCGACAGTTCCCCGCCAGGCGCGCAGGCCACCCGCCAGGCAACGGCGCCACTCTACGCTGCGGGATTCGTCACGGCTTTCGGAGCCCACAGCATCGCAGCGGCTTTGGGCGCGGAGAGCGAAAACATCGGCCTGACCCTGCTTAACCTCGGCATCCTCCTGGCCCTCTACGACGTGGCCGAGGTCTTCCTGAAACCCGTGTTCGGCGCCCTGAGCGACCGCATTGGCGCCAAGCCCGTCATTGTCGGCGGGCTGTTCGCCTTCGCCGCGCTGTCCCTGATTGGCCTCGGCGCAGCTGACCCGCTGCTCCTTGCCCTCGCCCGGCTGGGACAAGGCGCGGCGGCCTCGGCGTTCTCCCCGTCGTCGTCCGCCATGGTGGCAAGGATGGCCCGCGGCGGAAAAGCCGGAACCTACTTTGGCCGGTACGGGTCCTGGAAGAGCCTGGGCTACATCATTGGGCCGCCGCTGGGCGCCGGGCTGATCCTGGCCGGCGGTTTCCCCTTGCTCTTCGGCGCCCTGTCCGCGCTGGCGGCGGCCACGGCCGTGTGGGTGCTGCTCTCGGTGCCGCATCTGGCACCCCTGCCGCGGAAGCGGTATACGGTGATGGACCTGGCGCGGCAGGTGGGCGAGCGCCGTTTCCTGGTCCCCACCCTGGTGCTTGCCGCGTCGACCGGGGCGCTCGGTGCCGCCGTCGGCTTCCTCCCCGCGCTGGCCACCCGCCACGGGCTTGATGCGTTCGCCGGAACGGCCGCGGTGAGCGTGGTGGCTCTGGGCTCGGTGCTGACGCAGCCGTGGATCGGAAGGCTGCGGGACCGGCACGCCGTCAGCGACAACAAGGGCACGACGACGGGCCTGCTCCTGGTTGCCGCGGGCATCGCTTTGGTGGCGACGACTCCGGGAGTGGTCACCATCTTCCTCGCGGCGGCGCTGATCGGGTGCGGGATCGGCGTGGCCACCCCGCTGGGGTTCGCGCACCTGGCGGACACCACGCCGCCGGAGCGGATGGGCCGGACCATGGGCTCGGCAGAGCTGGGGCGCGAACTCGGGGATGCCGGCGGACCCCTGCTGGTGGGGGCCATCGCCACGGCATCGGCCCTGCCGTTCGGGCTTGGCGCGCTGGCACTGCTGGTGGCTGCCGCTGCCATTCCCCGGCTGGACCCGGTCAGGCCTTCCGCCTGAGCGGCCTTCCAGCTTTTTGTGTCAGGGTTAATGGCGATGACTTCTTCACGGCAACTCTCCACCAGGACTCCGGCCCGGCCTGCCCCGGGCTCGGCGTTCCTGTTCGTGCTGTCCACTGTGGCGTGCGTCGCCGGGCTGCTTGCCACCTACTACTTCTTTGTCCAGACCACCACGGGCCAGTTCATTGATGAGTCCGCGCTGGTGGAAGCGGTACAGATCCACGGACCTGCCGGCAAGGCCGCCACCCAGTTCCTCGACTGGCTGCCCACCATTTCACTGGTGATGGCCGCCGTCGTGGTCCTGTTTGTCACCGTAATCCGGCGGCACTGGGTTGAAGCCGGGATTGCCGTGGCAGCGTGCATCGGGGCGAACGTTGCCACCCAGGTGCTCAAGGACCTGCTGCCGCCGCGCCCGGACAAGGGGGTACTGACTTTGGAGCTGAACTCGCTGCCCTCCGGCCACACCACCCTGGCCGCGTCCGCTGCGGCGGCGGTGTTCCTCATGGCCTCACCCCGCTGGCGCCCGATGGCCGGCTTCATTGGCGGCTCCTTCGCCATCGCGTCCGGGGTGTCCACGCTGATCAACCAGTGGCACCGGCCGGCCGACGTGGTGGCCGCGTTCCTGCTGGTGGGCGCCTTCATGATTCCGGCGGGCTGGCTGATCCTCCGGCGCGGGTCGTGGAACGAGTGGGACGGGTTCGGTGACCATATCGGCTCTGCGCGGATCTGGCTCACGCTGCCGGTGCTGATCGGACTGGCCTCAGCCGGTGTGGCGGTCTATTCGCTGATCCGGATCGCACCGAGCCCTTGGCAGGAATCCAGCACCACCAACTACTTCTGGGCCGGCATCTCCCTGATCGTGATCGCGGGCTACCTGGCCACCGTGGCCACAACGTCGCTGTTTGCGTTTGCCGCACGCCGGCGGGACGTCCACAGGCGGTAGCCGCTCAGCCCGCGGTTTCCCCGAAGTCCCGTCCTATGCTTTCCTCCATGGCTGCGGCAAGTTCAATCTCATCCAAGTATCGGGCGGCAGGCCGGCCCGTGGCCTTGGCCAGCCGGTCGAGCGTGGCCAGGTGCTGCCGGGCCAGCTCAATGGCCAACTCCTCCACGATGCTGGGGCCGTTCCGGACCACCAGGTCGCTGAGGTACGCACGGAGGCTGCCGGCGGGGCGGCCCTTCGTTTCGATGTCCGCAGCAACGAGCCTGGTCAGGGCAGCCGCGGCGAGTGCCGGTTTATCGCTGAACAGTTCCACGGTGTTCCCTCAGTAACGGTGGCAGGGAACGGACGACGCCCCCGCGAGTAGCTACAATGTAGCGTCTCCATGCCTGCCCCGTAAGGGTCCATAGTCCGGGTTTTCGGTGGTTGCGGCCTCCGCGCGGGCGGGCACACCGGCCCACGTTTCGTGCTCAGGAACGTTGTGCGTCACCGCTGAGCGCATCCCGACGTGGGAGTAGTCCCCCACCACCAGCCCGTCGCCAATCCCGGCGTTCATGCCCAGGTGCGCCGCCCGGCCAATCCGCGTGCCTTCCCCTACCGAGACGCGGGGATGCAGAGTGGCGAAGTCATCCACGCTGGCGCAGCATCCCACGGTGACGTGCGGCTTCAAGAGCACGTGCCGTCCGATGCGGGCCTGCGGGGAGATGGTGGCGTTCCGCATCACAATGCTGCCGGGGCCGATCCGGGAATCCCTGGGGACCCGCACATCCGGGTCCACCACGGTGGCGTACCGGTCCTCGTGCACGCCGAGGCGGGAAAGCCGGCCCACCAAGCCTTCCCTGTCGCGCCCGGAGGGAAGGCAGACGCTGAAAAACGCCTTAGTGAAGGCAGGCGCGTCAGCGAGCGCGCCCATCACCACCGTGCCTTCGATGGTGGTGCCCAGCAGTTCCGCGTCATCATCCAGGATCCCCAGGACGTCGTACTGCCCGCTGGTCCGGACCGCGGCCAGCACTTCCCGGGCCAGTCCGCCCATGCCCAGCAGCATCAACTCGCTCAATGTGCGCCTCTTCCAGTCCCTGCTCCGTTGCAGGAATGTCGTTCGGCCCGTTCACCAGCTGCTTGATACTTGGCTGTCCCCAAACCCTATGCCGGACTTGCGCGGCAGGAAAGGCCTCGGGGCGCAAATATCCAGGAGGGCCCCCTCCGTAGCACGGCCGGGCTTACCGCCGGGAAGTCTTGAGCCAACCTTGAGGATTTGCGGTCCCCGGGCTTGATGGGGGCGATGGATAGTTGCTGGTGCCTGGGCGGCGTTTTGAAGTGGGCGCCACCAGGCATTCCTGCTTTTCCGGCGCGCGGCGGCCGTCGATCAGGGCTCGAGCCGCCTGCGCAGGAGGCAGAATTCGTTCCCTTCGGGGTCCTGCAGGACGTGCCACTGCTCGTCGCCGGCCTGCCCCACGTCCGCCGGCCGTGCGCCGAGGGCCAGCAGCCGTTCCAGCTCGGCGTCCTGGTCCCGGTCCACGGGGTTGACGTCGATGTGCAGCGGAAGCCTCCCCACCCGCGGGTTGCTGCTGGGGCTCAGGATGATCGTGGGCTGCAGTCCGCCGAACCCGGCTTCCGGCCCGATCTCAATCGCCCCGTCCTCCCTGTCCAGCTCCACATAACCAAGGACTTCACTCCAGAACCGCGCGAGCAGTTCCGGGTTGGTGCAGTTCAGGACCAGTTCACTGATGCGGCATGACATAGTGCCAGTGTAAGGACCGTGTGGTGCTACGACGCGGATTTTCCTCCTCGACCCGGCTCTTCCCCGCCGCGGCCCACAGCCACCTTCGACCCGCTTCTCCTTCTTCGACTCGCGCATTCCCTTGCGCGGCCCACATTCCAGGAGCGTCGCGGACGACGTCGGTCGGAGAAGCATTTGCGCGTCGCCAGAATCCCGGGAACCAGCTCGGCGGGAGACGGTGCCACTGCATGGGGGGATGCAGCGGCACCTTCTTCCGCCGAGCTGGCAAGAGGAAAGCTCAGGCGCAATAAATCTTCTTGTTTCCCGTGCCGATCTCCAGGCCCACCTTCACATACGCGGTGGCCTGGGCACCGCCTGCGAATGCGGCCACAATCCTGACCGTCGCCGGGGTGGTGGTGACCTGGGTGAAAATCGTGGAGTCTCCGAAGAGCGATACGCTCCCGGAAGTACCGAACGGGCCGGCCAGGTCCGAACTTGCCCCGTAGACCCCGTTGGTTCCGGCTGCCGAGAAGGTGAGCTTCGTTGGAGGCTCGGAGAAACCCGAGTATGCCAGGGATACGTACTTGTTCGCGTTGTCTACGTTGCTGCACACGGGGGTGTTGAACACAGGTTGGGACCAGGTTCCGGATGCGGTGACGGTCATGGTCGCGGTCGCGCTTTGCTGCCAGAGTGCGGACGCGGAGGCGGCGCCGGCACCGAGCAGCACCGTAAGTACGAAGGCCCCGACGGCGAGCGCCGCGCCTGGAAGGGTCCGGAACCGTGCCATCTACGCAGCCTCCGCAGCCGGCTCATCGCCCTTTCGGGTCTTGCGGAGGGACGTGTATACCGTGATGGCTCCATAGCCGATCAGCGCCACCGCTGCGATCACCGTCCATGTGCCACGGTCTGAGTTCCCCAGGAAGTTCGCTACGAAACCCACGTACGGGACGGCGTAGAACAGCTTGCCTTTGACCTGGATGGCGCGGACAGGTTCTGCATCGTTGGCTCCGTTGTTGTCGCCCCTGGTGATCAGGGTCTTTTCGCCCTGCTGGGTTGAACCGAAGCCGACAATCCGGTGCGTTTCCACGTCCGGCCGGCCGGAATAGAGCTGGAAGGTGATGACGTCGCCGTACTTGAGTTCGTCGAACGGCGCGGGCTTCATCACCATGAACGTTCCCGGCGGGTACTTCTGGACCATGGACTTGGTGAGGATCGTGTAGGACTGTGAACCCGTCGCCACCGGCACCACAATCAGTACCAGGGCGGCGAACAGTGCCACCAGCATGGCGGCCATGCTCAGGAAGCGTCCGACGGCGGTCCAGGCGGCTTTGCGCCCGCGTGCCGGCTTTGGCGCGGCTGCCGGAGATTCGGGTTCGGTGTCTCCGCCGAGAAGGCGTTCGGTCAAGTCAGCAGCCACTGGGCACCCCGCAGAGTTGACGTGCGGTGAGTGGAAGGGAGATCGTCACTGCTTGTCCTTTCACTGTTGACGGGGTGCCGGAGGCGAGGCTGACCTGGAAGCAGAAGATGGTGGACGCGCCTTTGCCCACCGTGGGCGAGACGAGGCCGCTGGTGCCGATCTGCGCGTAGCCGGTGCTGGAGCTGCATTCCGTCGAGGAAACGGCGGTCTTCGCGCTCACGATGATGTAGGTGGCAAGGACTCCGCCGTTGAGGTTCGCCAGGCTCGGCGCCCCTACGGTGATGGCGGTGTTGAACTGGCCGCCGGCGTTGGTGTTGTTGGTGACCACCACGCCGCCGTAGACCGAGGTTCCCGGCCCTAAGGTCCCTGCCGGAGACAAGGTCAGGGTCGCCGAGGTCTTCCCGTCCGCGAGCGTCATGTTGGTCGTCGTGCCGGTGTTGACCGCCTGCAGCGTCGTATCGAATGACGCCGACGTGATGGTGCCCGGAGTTGCCGATGCCACGGCATTCCAGAGTGCGTAGGTTCCCTGCACGGTGAACAGGCCCAGGACCACTGCGAAGGCGACCAAAGCTGCCGTCTGCAGCCTGCGCTTCGTGCGCATGGTCCCCTCCTGGTTGTCGTCCTGTTGCCTGATCACCAAGCGGGTGGCCGTTCAGCCACCCGCCATCGTCCGACTAAGACAGGCCAGGCTGAGTAACCTGCTGCAGAGTAAACTTCACATCCGCGAAGTTGTACGTGTCCTTGACATTTTCAAGACCCGGCGTGGCCGATTTGAAGTTGAAGGTGATTGAGGCCGTGACGTTCTGGTCTGCGCCAGTCGGCTTCAAAGGGTTCGCTACGGTGGCTGCGCCAATCTTGAGTAGCGGGTCGGAAACGACAACGTTGTTGCCTGTAAAGCCTGAATTGGGTCCAACCCCTGCGGCCGTGATACTGGCTGCCATTTTGTCCCCCAGAAGAGTGACGGTGAGGTTCTGGGTAAAGGTCAAGTTGTCACCCGGAACTACCCTGTAGTTCTTGATGTCAATTTCTTTGCCCGCACCGTCAGTCCAGACGCCGGTTCCGGCCTTGGCAACATTCAGGTCACCGGCGATGATGCTGCCTGGAGCAGCCGAGGTCGATGCGTTCCAGTTGGCCAGGGTACCCCCGCCGCCCAGCAGCAATGCAGCGCCGACGGCGATAGCGGCAGTTCCCTTAACCAGAGTGCTGTTCTTCATGATGTCCCCTCAGACTTTGTGGTGTTCGTTCCTTTTGTCTAACTGGGGACCACTTTGCACGCCCAACCTCAGGAAGCGAGGGGGTAAAGAGTCAACAAATCCTCAAGGTATTTGAAAGTTCAACCGAGGCCTGACCTGCGCTTCTACCTCAAATGCCGCCCTTGGCGCCTCGCCTGCCGGGGCACCGCGGCAGCTACTGTTGCCGGCTCATTTCGGCGCCAAGAATGTCCAGTGCGTTGGCACGCATGGCACTGAACGCCTGGTCCGGCCGCAGACCTGCCACATCCCGCAGCCAGACGTAAGGTTCAATCCCGGCAACAGCCCTAAGCCGCACGGCCAGGGCGGCGGTGTCGATTCCGGATCCGTTGGATTCCAGCGGCGCCAGGGCGTCGCGGTACCAGCCCACGGCGCGGCCGCCGCGCAGGGCGGGCCGGGCAGCGCCGGGAGTCAGGGACAGCCGCAAGGACGCCCGCAGCTGCGGTTCCCAGGCGCGGATGAACTCGAAGTGCGCCTCCAGGGTGCGTTCCAGGCGGGCACGGATGTCCGACGGCGGATCCTCACCAAGCAGCGACCCCAGCCCGGTTTCGGGGAGGGCCGCGTGCAGGAGGGCCTCCTTGTCCGGGAAGTAGCGGTAGGCAGTGGTCCGGGATATACCGGCAATGGCGGCGACTTCCGCAACCGACGGATCCTGCCCGTCCTTCAGCAGGTCCCGGAGCGAAGACACCAGCTCTTCACGGGTGCGCGACTTCTGCCGGGTCCTTCCGGTCTCCAGATATTTTTCATTGTGGCGTACGGACACAAGACTTATGATACAGACGTACCGTTATGGTACGGATGTCCCATAAAAGACTCATCGAGGGGTTTCCCGTGGCCGATCCCATTGCAGTGAATCCGCAGCACTACCGGCTCGTCTTCGAAAACGACCGGGTCCGCGTCCTCGAGTACAGCGACGGCCCCGGAGACACCACCGGCACCCATTCCCACCCTGACAGCGTGATGGTGACGCTCAGTTCCTTCACCCGCCGCCTCCGTTCAGGAGACCGGGAAGCGGATGTGGACCTGCGGGCAGGGCAGGCCCGCTGGCTCGACGCGCAGGAACATTCCGGGACGAATACCGGCTCCACGCCTACACACTGCCTTTTTATCGAGCTGAAGGAGCCACGTCTGGAGAGCCCCGGCCGTGATAAGCCGGCCACCCAGGCCGCCCCCCTTGGCCCCGCCGATTCCTAGCTGCCGGACAGCCCCCCGGGCCGGCCCCCTGCCAGCAGCAGTCGGCACCACGCATCGGCCAGCCATTCGGCGAACTGCCCGGGCGCCCACCCGCGCTGGCCCACCAGCAGCACCCAGTACTCGGGACCGTTCATACTCCAGACAACATCGGCAAGTTCAGCGGCCGGGCGGTCCGTCCGCAGCTCGCCGGTGGCGGCAAGGTCCTCCACGAACTTAAGCATGTTGGCGGCCCGCCGTTCGGAGATCTCGGTCCAGAGCGCTGCGCAGTCCGGGTCATTGCCCGCGGCATCGCGAAGGGCCAGATAAACCGGCGCCAGGCGGGGCTGGATGCCGGCCAGCGCGTGCGCATAGATCGAAATTTTCCGGGCCGCCCCGCTCGCCTCCCGCAGGCGGATCACATAGTCCCGTTGTTCAGCGGGCACGGCCTGGCCGGTGCCCGAGATGGCCGTTTCCACCACTTCACGCATGAGGTCCGGCTTCCGCCCGATGGTGGCATAGATGGTGTCGACGGCCACTCCGGCCCGCCGCGCAATGCCCGCCACGGTGGTGGACCGGTACCCCTCCCCCACAAAGAGTTCGCGGGCGGCAACCAGCACGGCCTCGCGGGTGGCGGCCGCCTGCTCCTTCCGCCGGGGCGAGTGGTAGCGGCGCGCGGGGGCATTGACTTCACTCATTGCCGGGCCTAGCCTTATTTCATCCGAATACTATTCGGATGAATTGTAGCAGGAAGACCCGGACCGCAGCGCAGGGCACTGGCACAGCGCACCGCGTCGACGCAACGGAACAGGGGCGGAAGGGCAGGGCACCATGTCAGAGCACTTCGACACCGTAGTGATAGGCGGCGGCCAGGCAGGCCTGGCCATGGGCTACCACTTGTCCCGCGCCAGGCGTTCGTTCGTGATCCTCGATGAGAACCCACGGACCGGAGACAGCTGGCGCACCCGCTGGGACTCCCTCAGGCTCTTCACCCCTGCCCGCTACGACGCCCTTCCCGGCAGCCGCTATCCCGCCCCGCCCTGGTCCTACCCGTCGCGTGAAGAATTCGCCAACTACCTCAGCAGCTATGCGCAGACGTTCCACCTGCCCGTCAGGCACAATTGCAGGGTCACCCGCCTCAGCCACAACGGAAACAGTTTCACCATCGAAACTGACGGCCAAAACCTGGCGGCAGACAACGTGGTGGTCGCCCCCGGCTGGGACCGCAAGCCAAAGGTGCCGGCCTTCGCTGGCCAGCTCAGCCCGGATATCAGGCAGCTCACGGCGGGCACCTATAAGGGCCCAAGGGACCTGGCAGCAGGCCCCGTCCTGGTGGTCGGGGCAGGCAACTCCGGAGCCGACGTCGCGCTTGAACTCGCGTCCACCCACAAGGTTTATCTTTCGGGCCGGCACCCGGGCCAGATCCCCTGGCCGATCGACGCCGTGGCGGCCCGCCCGCTCACCCTCGCCGTCTTCTTCGCCTTCTCACACATCGTGAACCTCAACACGCCCGCCGGACGGAAAGCCCGGCCGCACATCCTCGCCCACAGCGGGCCGTTGGTCCGGGTGAAGGACCGTGACCTGGTGCGTGCCGGCGTCGAACGTGTCCCCAGGACGGAAGGCGCCATAGACGGCCGCCCACAGCTCGCGGACGGCAGAACGCTTGATATCACCAACGTCATTTGGTGCACAGGTTTCCGGCCGGACCTGGCGTGGATTGACCTGCCGGTGACCGGCCCGGACGGGGAGCCGGAGCAGGTCCGCGGCGTAGCCAAAACGCAGGGGCTGTATTTCCTGGGGGCCACCTTCCAGCAGTCGCTGGCGTCCTCGATGGTGAACGGCGTGGGCAGGGATGCGGCCTTCATCGCCCGGCACATCGCCGCAAGAGCGCCGCGGCCAGCAAATGCACTGGGCAACGCGGCCGGCACAGTCAGGCCGGAAGGTTCAGCTGCTCCACAATGATGCGGGCCGTAGCGGGGTCGCCAAGGATACGGAAATGCCCCGCCACCGGCAGCTCAATGTTGGTGGCCCCGGGCAGGACGCTCCCCTCCGGAATGTGTGGATCGAACGGCCCGTACAGGGAAGTGATGCGGCTGTTGACGGTCTGCTCGCGCGCCATCTGGAGGGTCAGGGCGTTCCGCGGCGAGAAGATCCGCAGGCTGGGAAGCAGCATGTAACGGGCGTAGCGCGAGCCGGAAAACGGCGAGCACACAGCGATCATCCGGTCGATCCGGTGTTCGGGATCCAGGGACAGCATGGTGTACTTGCCGATCAGGCCGCCCTTGCTGTGCGCCACCAGGATGGCATCGCGCAACCCCGCCTCCTCAAGGTGCTGCGCCACCAGCTTGGCGCCGTCCGGCACCTTCAGTTTGTTGCGCTGGAGCACCGTGACCACATGCACCGGGTGCCCGGCGTCGTGGATGGCCTGGATAAGCGGCATCATGAACTGCCAGTTTTCGTACACGCCGGGAATGATCACCACGGGTGCGCGGGTCCCGTTGCGGAAGGACGCCGGCTGCACGCGCGAGAAAAATCCGCGGACCTGCCAGACCGCGGCGTACACGTAGTCCTGCGCCCACCACACAGCCTTCTGCAGCGGACTGATGCGGGCAGCGGCGCCGGGATCACTCATGAGTCGAGAATAGCCGCGCCGCGCGCCCTACCCACCAACAGGCCGCGCCAACACGCCCTGTTGCCCTATCAGGTATAGCCGCCAAAGCCCCGGTTTAGGGACCATATCTGATGGAGCAACTAGTAGTTGCGGCGGTGCTTCAGGCGGGGAATCACGACGGCGAACACGGCCGCCGCCGCGAACCCCAGGACACCCGTGGCGGCGATGCCCGGGCCCAGGGAGGCAAGCGCGGTCACCCCGGAGAGGAGGACCGGCCCCCCGGTGGACCCGGCGTCGGCCATGAACCGCCAGAGGCCCAGGAACTGCCCGCGGCCGCGGTCCGGCGAGAAATCGGCACCGAGGGTCATTACCAGCCCGGAGCTGATGCCGTTGCCAAACCCGATCAGCAGCGCGGCCAGCAGCAACCCCACGAAGGACCCTGTCAGCGGGATCAGGAGCAGGGCGGTCCCCATAAGCAGCGTGGAGGGTACGGCCACCCACTGCCGGCCTTTGCGGTCCATGAGCTTTCCGGCCGGGTAGAACACCAGCATGTCGATAGCGCCGGACAGCCCGTAGATCAGGGAGGCGGAGGTGGCGTCCATGCCCAGATGGTCGGACCAGAGTGGGATTACCACCTGCCGGGAGGACCGCAGCGCGCTGAGCAGCAGGATGCCCACCCCCAGCGAAAGGAACACGCCCGCATGGGACACCGCAACGCTGCGGAGCGTGGGCTGGGGCCCGGCGTCCGCACCCGTGCGTACCTCCGGCGTCGTTAGGTCCGGGATGGTGAGGGACAGCAGGGCGGCGGCCGCCATGGCCACCACGCCCACCCAGTAGGCGCCGGCGATGCCGAAGAACTGCATCACCGCCGCCCCCGCAAACGGGCCGATGAACACCCCGATCCGGTTCACGCCGCCCAGCGTGGACAGCGCGCGGGCACGGAACGCCACGGGTACCGCCTCGGTGAGGTATTTTTGCCGCGCCAGGCCAAACACTGCTCCGGACATCCCGACGACGGTCATCGCCACGGCGAGCAGCCACAGCCCGTTCGGTGCCAGTGAGGACGTGGCGGCGGCCGCCAGGGCCAGGCCGGCGGCGACGGCGGCCCCCACGATGGACCAGCGTTCACCGAATCGCAGGGTCACCAGGGACGCGGGCAGGTTGAAGAACCAGGACCCCAGCCCGATCAATGTGACGATCAGCGCTGCCACCGCCACCGAGGCACCAAGGTCGCGGGCGGACAACGCCACCACCGGCAGGATGGCACCTTGCCCGATTCCGAAAAGCAAGGTGGGGCCGAAGGCGGCCACTGCAATGCTGCGCAGGTTGAAGGGCTCGGGGTCGTCCGGGGAAGTCATCAGATTTATCCTATGGCCGCCCGATCCGGACCTCCCGCATTGGCAGGGGTGCCAGGAGTTTCCGGGGCCGCCCTGATGGTCCTGCGGTTCGGCCGGCCCTCAGCGTGCCCGCGGCTCCAGCCCGGCAAGGGCGCGGAACAGGTTCACCAGTTCCACGACGGCACCGATGATCGAGCCCACGATTCCGAGGACCAGGAAGACACGCACCAGGATGGGCCAGCCGGACCAGGCAGTGCCGAAGTCGAAAGGGAAGACGTCCCAGAGACGCAGCATGGCGGCCACCCCGATGCCTATGACCACAAGGTTTCCCAGTGCCAGCAGCGCCCTGGAGCGGATCAGCACGCACACGAGGTTCACTACGATGCCGGCGATCAACGAGGCATTGATCAGGCCCAGGGCCCTTGCCATGTCCGCCGTCAGGAACGGCAGCACCTGCCACCCGGGCCAGATGTTGATCCCGTACAGCAGCAGGGCGTTGATGATCGCGGAGCCTATGTTGCCGCTGCGGCCAGCACTGGTCCTGTTTGCCATCGCCACCCTCCTCACCGGTTGCCTGGCTCCCCCCCCCGCCGCAGCGCCCCTAATCCGGCATCGGTTGCTTCGTACCGGTCGTTTTTACAGCGCTCAAAACGGCAGATACCCAGCAATCGATGCAGGGAGGGGGCTGCTGGGCGCCAGCGGACGTGCAACCAGAGTCGCGCAGGGCGTGCGACGGCGGGAAGTGCCGAAGGTCCCACGGGCGCCGGCGGGAGCCGGGCCGGGAGAATGCTGCCGGGGAATCAGTAGCCCGCCAGCAGTTCATCGGCCTTGCCGTCCGCCGCGGCGTTCACCAGTTCTTCTGCAACAAAACGCAGCTTGGTGTTGGTGTGCTGGCTCCTGGTGGCCAGGACCTGGAACGCCGCCGGCCCGTCCACACCCCGCAGCGCCATGACAACGCCCTTGGCCTGCTCGATCAGGGCCTTGTGTCCGTAGGCCCCCCCAATGGCCTCCTCTGCCGCATGCTGGGACTCGATCCGCAGGCTCTGGGTCACGTCCACCATGAACCCGCGGACGTACCCGACGTGGCCCGAAGGATCGGCAATGGCCTGGACTGCGGAAAAAACGCGCCGCTCCTTGCCGCGCACGTCAATGACCCGTTGGAGGAGCGCGCCTTGGCCGCCGCCGTCCAGCAACTTTTCCCAGAGGGCGCGGACAGGCTCCCGGTCCAGCGGATGCTTGTGGGCCATGAAGAGTTCCAGGGTGGGCACCACCTCTCCTGGCTTGAGGCCGTGGATGCCGAACACCCGCTTTTGGCGCGGCCGCCCCGTAAAAATGCGGGGGTCACAACTTGCCCGCGAAGGAGTAGCGTTCGCCTTATGGGGCGCCGATGATCTGCGCCCACAGCCAAGGGGAGGTCATTTCATGGGTGAAGTGTGGATCCGCACGCTGGGCAACGGGTTGGTCCGGGCAGACCGGGTCACGGAAATTTCATCCACCCGGGGGTCCCTTCACGAGGACAGCGGGTATTCATTGAAAGTCATCGTGGACGGCAAGGGCCACGTGCTGATCGACGACGGCGGTCTGGAGGGTTCGCTGCCCGAGCGGCTGGAATACGCCAGGCACATGGAAGACGCCCTGCTGCTGGCCATCGACGAGGCGCGCGAGAGCGACCCGTCCATGGTGATCTCATACGAGCCGGAACGCGAGCGCTGGTCCTCAGCACCGGTTTCGGTCTTAACGGGAAGGCTCCCCGAAGTCGTCTGACCTGGGGAGCCATCGCGCTGCACAGCATTTAGTCGCACTGCACAGCATTTAGTTGTGTGTCGGCTCCTCCACCAGGGCTGTGGCGATGCTGGCGGCGTCCTCCAGAGCGGCCAGGAAGCGCTCGGCGTCAAGGGCCGCCGCGCAGCCGGTGCCTGCTGCGGTGATGGCCTGCCGGTAGCGGTGGTCCACGGCATCGCCGCAGGCGAAGACGCCGGGCAGGTTGGTGCACGTAGTGGGCGCGTCCACCTTGATGTAGCCTTCGTCGTCCAGGTCCACCTGGCCGGCCACCAGGTCGGTGCGGGGCAGGTGGCCGATGGCCACGAAGATGCCGGTGGCGTCCTGGTGCCGGGTTTCGCCGGTACGGGTGTCCGTCAGGGTCACGCCGCTGACCTTGCCATCGCCGTGGATGGCCGTCACGGCGGAGTTCCAGGCGAAGCGGATCTTGGGATTGTCCTTGGCTCGCTGGGCCATGATCCGGGAGGCGCGGAGCTCACCCTTGCGGACCACGACGGTGACAGACTTTCCGAAGCGGGTCAGGAAGGTTGCTTCCTCCATGGCGGAGTCGCCACCGCCCACCACGATGATGTCCTGCTCGCGGAAGAAGAACCCGTCGCAGGTGGCGCACCAGGAGACGCCGTGGCCGCTGAACTTTTTCTCCTCAGGCAGGCCGAGTTCCTTGTAGGCGGAACCGGTGGCCAGGATGACGGCCTGGGCCTCGTACGTCTCCCCCGCTCCGGTGACCACGCGCTTGACCGGACCTTTCAGGTCGACGGACGTGGCGTCGTCGTACTCTATGCGCGCGCCGAACTTTTCCGCCTGCTGCTGCAGCCCGTCCATCAGCTCCGGGCCCTGGACGCCGCCGGGGAAGCCCGGGAAGTTCTCCACCTCGGTGGTGTTCATCAGGGCGCCGCCGGCGGTCACGGATCCTGCCAGCACCAGGGGGTTCAATCCGGCGCGGGCGGCGTAGATGGCGGCGGTGTAGCCGGAGGGGCCTGAGCCGATAATGATCAGCTGTTCTTTGCTCATTGCGTGTCCTTCGGGGGCGGTGCGGAAGAGGCGTGCCTTGATCTCATCACGGAATGGCACGGCAGGGCCAACGACGGCGTCGATGTAACAAACGTCACTGTGTTGCGCACATCACATTGGTTGCCTAATCTGGTTGAGGCTTAAGCAAATAGGTCATGCAAGAAGCTGCAGCGTCGCAGCCAATGCCGGGGAAGGCTTTACATCTTGAACTCTAAGCTGAACATCGTGGTCCGGGTCGATCTGGACCACAGCAAGGCCCAGGTGATTGCAACGGGGCATATCACCATCCACAGCGTCAACGCCCTCTACGTAGTTGCAAAGCGTGCCAACTCCCTTAGGGGAGGCCTGGACCTGGAGCTTGATATCTCTGGCGCCTGGGTGGATGCGGAGGCGCTGGAAATGCTCCACGCCTCGTCCGAAACGAGGCAGCTGCCCGCGAGGATCGACCCCGACCAGGCACCCTGCACCATCAGCGTGCTCGCTGGCCGCCGGCATCCGCGCACCGCGCCGGTACGGCTGGCTGCCTAAAACTCCCGGCCGCTCGCCGCGCCCACAATTCGGGCCAGAGCAGGCCGCCACCGCTTTTCTTCCGCTTCCAACAGCCCGAAGTGCAGCTGCATCTGAACATACGGATGGCTGCACTTCGGGCTGTCAGGAGCTTTCCGGACTTTGCCCGGGACCTACAGCAACCCGGTGCCGCCGGCGAGGACGTCCTGGAGTTCCGCCGCGCTCAGGCCGGCGGCCCTGCCCAGGGCTTCCCCTTCGGCACCTCGCTTCGAAGCGCTCCTGACGGCGTTCTCGAACAGCTCCTGGGCCGTGTCAAGTTCCCACTGAAGGCTCTCCACCCTGGCTGATGCCAGCCGGACGGATTCCAGCGGGTCACCGGCTGGCGCACTGTCCATGGTGTAGCCGCAGGTGCAGGACCATTCGGATGAGGCGAGCTCGAGGGGCGCCCACCCCAACGATGCGATGGGGACGGGTCCGGCGGTCATGGCCACGCCGCAGTGGAAAGGCGCGGCCGGCTCATCAAGGTCCACAGGCCCGCCAGGCTCCTCCGGCAGCGCGGGGGCTGCGGGCTCCCCCGGCTCCATCGGGGCCAGCTGGAGCTGGAAATCGTCATGGGCCTGGACAGGGATCGATTGTTCCGCTGCCTGAGGTTCAAGTACTGCAGTCATGCGATCCCGCCATCCGATAGTTATCAAACAATGTAGCTAGTCTAACTAGGATTACCGTCTTGTCTACCGGAGTCCGGCAACCGGGCTCGATTCCACGGCATCCACCGCTTCACGCATGCGCAGCAGGAAGTTCATGACGGCAGTGATTTCCTCCGGCGTGAGCGACTCGGCGGCCTCCAGCATGCGCTTGTGCAGCTGGTTGAGGTTGTGCCGCACCTCATCGTCGGCTCCCGGGGTGGGCCGAAGGATGACGGCACGCCGGTCGGAGGGGTGGGGTTCGCGGATCACGTGGCCGGCAGCGACCAGGCGGTCCACGAGGCCGGTCATCGACGCGGAGGTAATACCGAGGCGGGCAGCGAGCTGCGAGGGCCGAATGCCAACACCCGCCGCTTCCGCATCGATCAGGTACCGAAGTGCCAGGAGGTCGGTCTCCCCCATCGCGGCCGAGGAGCGGGTGCGCCGTCTCATGGCGCTCTCGGACGTCCGGAACTCCCGCAAAGCATTGATCACGTCGACGGCTCCGGGCCGGTCACCCCCGGCAGGTGGGTACCAGTAGCTTTCGCCTGCACCATGCGGGTTCATGCGAATTCCTTCGATATCCTACTTGCTTGGCCGTCTAACAAACCCATGGTAGCCCACTTGCCGCCCGCCCACCTCCCCGCAAAAGAAACGAACAGGTATCTCCGAGGGCTCCGGGGGAAAAGTAGAGTACCGGCTACTCGTGCCGCGCCCCGGCCCGGACCAATAGGTTTTTGTGCAATCCCCGGCAGCACGGCCTTGGGGTAATGGCAGATGGGGGTGCGGGGTGGCTGATGGCCCGGCGAACAATGAGGGGCCCGATCGGCAGGGGTTCCTGCTGGACCTGATGACCGGGGCTGACGACGAGGCGGCATCCCTGCAAAAGCTTGCGTACGCCTCCGCCCGCTGGCTCAGCAGCACGGCAGGAACCGGGGTTGAGTGTGCTGCGGTGCTGTACCGGCAGCGGGGCAGCACCGCCACAGCGGGAAGCACCACGGAGGCGGCAGCCGTTGCAGCCTCCGAAGACGAGTACTCGGACGGCCCGGCCGCGCTGGGCTCCACCCTGGCCGCGCCCACGGTGGTCAGCCAGGCAGGCTCACGCTGGCAGGCCTACCGGAGGCGCTTGCTGGAGCAGGGCTTTGGCGCAGCCCTGGTCCTGCCCCTGGAGCTGCATCCGGGGGTCTCGGCCGCCTTGGTGTTCCTGGGCCCGCCCAATCACGTATTCACCCCCAGGGTCACCAGTGAGGCGGCGTGGTTCGGCGGGGTGGCATCGCGCAGCCTGAAACTGGCCCTGGACGTCCACGGCGTGGTCCGCGCCGGCGACAACCTGAAGCAGGTCCTGGAGAGCCGCACCAGCATCGACGTTGCCTGCGGCGTGATCATGGCGCAGAACCGGTGCTCCTACGCGGAGGCGTTCAGCAGGCTGGCGGGAACGTCGAGGAACCGCAACCTCAAAGTACGCAGCGTGGCGGACAGCATCCTGAAGGCCATGCCCAGCGGCGCACCCCGAACGCGCTTCGAACCCCCGGCGATCGCGTAGCCGGCCGGCCGGGCTACGCCTGGTGCCGCGCCCGTGCCTTGATGAAGCCGGCGGCTACGAGTCCTGCACATCCGAGTGAAGCCAGCATGCCGCCGAGAGCCACGATGTAATCGGTGATGGTCATTGTCCTGCGCTCCTTCCGTACTGCGTGATGGGGCCAAGCTACGCGGCGAAACTCAGTGTTCCCTGAAGAATCGCCAGCAGGTTTGGTCAAGATCCGGTCACGGGGAATGCGGGGATCCACATACTTTTGGTCCTTGATCTTTCGTTTGCGGTGGCTTTCCGTATTATTCATGCATGTGGACTAAACAAAGCCAGAGCTTCTGCCCCACCTGCGGCAGGACCACCAATCACGTCACCCACTTCCAAAAGGACGACGCCGGTTCCCTGGTTGCGGACGTCCGCTGCATTGAGTGCCCGGAGGTCGCCGGAGCGGTTGCCTAGGAGGATTCGGTTCCCGGAGACTGCGGTCCAGGGCGTCCGGCATGGGGACGGACGACGACGAAGATCACCATGGCGGCAGCCTGCACAGCCGTGACGGTAACGGCGAGGGCAAGAGTTGAGTACTCGTAAAGCCACCCGATGAGGAAACTTCCCGCCAGCCACGCGAGGCCGTAGCACGCGGTGAACATCCCGTAGGCGCTCCCCCGGCGGGCAACCGGAGCCAGCCCGGCGACGCCGGCCCGCATGGTGCTTTCCTGGACGCCCATGGCCGCTCCCCACACCAGTACGCCGGCCACGGCCAGCGCCGTGTTGTTGCTGAAACCCAGCCACGGCACCGCAGCCGCCAGGACGGGAAGGACCAGCAGGACTCTCAACCCCACCCGGTCAAAGAGCCAGCCGGAAACCAGTGCGGCGACGGCGTCCACTCCCATGGCTGCCGCATAGAGGACAGGCACCACGGCGGGCGGCAGGAGCCCGGCAGCCACCAGATGGAATGAGAGCAGCCCGAACGTGGCGTAGCCGAACATGGTCAGGCTGCTGAATGCGGCATAGAGCCAGTACTGCCGGGGCATGGCGGCGGCTTTGCCGGACACGGCGCCGGCATCGCCGTGGACAGGGCCGCTTTCGCCGGGAACAGGACCGACGGCCCGGGCGTCGGCCGGCTCGAAGAGGCCAGGGTCAGGGACCCTCCGCCGCAGCCAGAAGAGGATCATCATGGCTACCAGTCCGGGGACAGCCAGCAACAGGAACCCCGGACCGTAGCTGCCCGAAAGGGCCAGTGCCGCCCCCACCAGCAGCGGCCCCAGCAATGCCCCCACCTGGTCCAGGGCCTCATGCAGCGCGAACGCCTTCCCCTGGCCCATCGCGGATCCTGCCTCTGCCAGCATGGTGTCCTTGGCGGGGCTCCGAACCGCCTTGCCCAGCCGCTCCGCCAGGACCAGGAGGCAGGCGATCCACAGCGCGTCCGTGAGTCCAAGCAGCGGAACGGAAACGGCCGTCAGGGCGTATCCGCCGATCGCCAGCGCCCACCGCAGCCCGGGATTGTCCGCAAGCCGGCCGAACACCAGGCGGAGGACCAGGGCGACTGCCTCGCCGGCGCCGGTGACAACGCTGACCAGGAGCGCTGACGCGCCCAGCGCGCCCAGGTACGGGCCGGTGACACTGCGGGCGCCCTCGTACACCATGTCCATCAGTGCGCTGATGATCCCGAAGGCCAGGATGAAGCGGATGGCGGTCAAGGGCGCCACGGGACCCCTCCCGGCGGCGCTAGCGCTGATGGGCATGCTCCCGGACCTGATTCGCGGTACGGCCGGCCAACGCACCGCTTGGCGTGGCCTCCTTCGGCCCGGCACTGCGGAAGCCGCGGCCCCGGCGGCTTCCGACGCGGCCAGGGGGAACAGTTCCTTCGGGGCGCGTCACGGCCAGGATCACCCCGATTCCGGCGAGGGAGGAGACCATGGCCGAGCCGCCGTAGGAGATGAACGGCAAGGGCACGCCAATCACCGGCAGCAGCCCGCTGACCATGGCGATGTTGATGACCGCCTGGCCCAGGATCCAGGTGATGATGCTGCACGCGACGGTCCTGGAGAACGTGTCCGTGGTGCGGGCGATGGTCTTGAACACGGCAATGGCCAGGATGGCGAACAGGCCCAGCACCAGCAGCGACCCGGCAAAGCCGAGTTCCTCGCCCAGGATGGAGAAGATGAAGTCGTTGTGGGCCTCCGGGATCCAGTTCCATTTCTGCCGGCTCTGGCCCAGTCCCACGCCGAACCAGCTGCCGGAGGCCAGCGCGTAGGCTCCGTGCTGCGCCTGGTAGCCCATGCCCTGGGCGTCCTCGTCGGAGCCCATGCCCAGCCAGGAGGAGATCCGCCCCATCCTGTTGCCGCTGGTGGCCGCAAGTATCAGGGCCGCCGCCACGCAGATGAGCCCGGCCACGGAAAACACCTTCATCCGCACGCCGCCATAGAACATGGTGGCGGCGAGGATCAGCATGATGATCATGGTGGTCCCCAGGTCATGCCCCAGCGCCACGACGCCCATGATCAGCGCTCCGGCCGGCGCCAGCGGGATGACCGCGTGTTTCCACTGCCCCAGCAGGGCCTGCTTCCGGTCCAGGATGCCGGCGCCCCACACGATCAGCGACAGTTTGGCGAACTCCGACGGCTGGGCGGTGAAGCCGCCCACGCTCAGCCAGTTCCGGTTGCCGTTCACGGACATGCCCAACGGCGTGAACACCAGCACCAGGGCGAACAGGGAACCGATCAGCAGCGGCCAGCCCAGCCACCGGATCCGCCGCACGGATGTGCGGGCCAGCGCCAGCATGATCACCACGCCGGCCACGGTCCACATGGCCTGCTTGAGCGGAAGGTCATACGGGTTGTTTCCTGCGGCCACGGATTCCACCGACGACGCCGATGCCACCTCCACGAGTCCGATCGCCGAGAGCGTGAGGACCACCGCCAGGATCAGCGGGCGGAGGCGTCCCGGGGAGTCGTCCTCCAGCCACACCGCCAGTTTGCCCAGCCCGCGGCGGCCAGGCCGGCCCGTTCCGCGCTGTTTTTGTCCTGTATCCATTTGTCCGTTCCTCAGCCTGCACACCCGGGCTTTCCCACGGCCGGGCCCATCTCCGGGGCGGGTCCCGCCGAGAAGAAAGAGTACGCCCCCGCGCCCCGGCCGGGGCGCCGGGACACCCGTCACCGCCACGGTTCTGGGCGAATTGCCAGCTTCGGCGTGTACCGTAGCGGAAACCTGTCCCCTCCCGAAGGTCATTTTTTCGTGTTCGGTTCCAAAAAATCCCGCGGCCCGGAACAGGACGCCGCCAACTCCCCCGCCTACCCCGGCCAGGGTGAGCTGTACGCCGCCAGTTCGCGCCGCCGTCGGCCTTTCCGCCGCGCTCCCCGCTGGGTCAAAGCCGTCACCGCCGTGGTGTCCGTGCTGCTCCTGGGCGTCCTGGCGTTCGGCGGCTACTGGGCGTGGCGCCTGCAGTCCAATATCAGCACCTCCGAGCTGACCGCCGGTGGCCAGCGGACCGAAGGTGCCGTCAATGACAGCACGGACCGGCTGCAGATCCTGGTCCTTGGTTCGGACACCCGGAGCGGAAACAACAGCCAGTACGGCACCGCGGACCAGTCCTCCGGCTACGGCCAGTCTGATGTGATGATGCTGCTGGACATCTCGGCGGACAACAAGCACGTCAACGTGGTCAGCTTCCCGCGCGACCTGATGGTGGACGTTCCGGCGTGCACGGATTCCAAGACCAACCAGGCATATCCCGAGCAGAAGAGCGCGATGATCAACAGCGCCATGGCCCAGGCCGGCATCGGCTGCGCGGTGGATACGGTGAACAAGCTCACGGGCCTGGAAGTGGACCACTTCATGATGGCGGACTTCAACGCGGTCAAGGAGCTCTCCAACGCCGTCGGCGGCGTGGAGGTCTGCGTCACCGCTGCCGTCAACGATCCCGATTCGCACCTGGACCTGCCGGCCGGCAAGTCGCAGGTGCAGGGCGACCAGGCGCTGGCGTTCCTGCGCACCCGGCACGCCTTCGCCAATGGTGGGGACCTGGGCCGCATCCAGGCGCAGCAGGCCTTCCTGGCCTCGCTGAGCCGCAAGCTCAAGTCCGAAGGAACCCTGGGCAACCCCCAGAAGACGCTGACCATCGCCGACACGATCACCAAAAACCTCACGGTGGATTCGGGATTGTCCTCCATCCCGTCGCTGCTCACCATCGCCAACCGGCTGAAGAACATCGATCCCGCCAACATCAACTTCATCACCACCCCCACGGTCCCGTCCCCGCAGGACCCCAACCGGCTGACCCTCGATGAACCGGCGGCGTCCAACTTCTTCGCCGCCCTCCGCAACAGCCCGGACCTGAGCCAGCCCGCCCCCGCGGCGCCCACGGAGGCGCCCGCAATCCCCGCGGCACCGGCCTACGACAAGTCGCTGCAGCCGATCTCCATCGCCAACGGCACCGGGGTGGCTGGCCGGAGCACCGCGATTGCCGGACTGCTCTCCGACGCCGGCTTCACCAAGGTGACCAAGCTGCAGGCCCAGGCGCAAAGCCAGACCATGGTGTACTACTCCGCCGGGTTCGAGGACGTGGCAGCCGATGTCGCGGCACTGTTCGGCCTGCCGGCCACGAGCGTCCAGCAGGTGGCGAACATCCAGGGCGTGCAACTGTACGCAGGCACGGACTTTGCCACCGGCACCAAGCCCGCCGCACCGCCGTCGTCCGCAGACTCCTCCGGCAGCGTGGTGGCACAGACCGGCAGCGACCAGACCTGCCAGTCGGCCAATCCGGCTGGCTACTAGCCCCACGCCCCTCGCGGGATGGCAGTTGACGGCAATCGCGGCTGCCGCCGGGACTGCCATCTCGCGGGCACAATCCAGCTTTGCCTGAATACAGGCACCGCTGTACTTTGGGAGCATGGAGACTCTGACTCATGCTCCCGTGCTGGCCCGCTTCGGTTATGCCGTTTCGGACCCCACCCGCGCGCGGGTGCTGCTGGCCCTTGCGGAAGCCCCGTCCTACCCGTCCGACCTGGCGGACAGCCTGGCCGTGTCCCGCCAAAGCATGTCCAACCACCTGACCTGCCTGCGCGGCTGTGGCCTGGTGGTTGCCGTGCCGGACGGGCGGCGGAGCCGGTACGAACTGGCGGACGCGCGGATCGGGCATGCCATCAAGGACCTGCTGAACGTTGTCCTGGCCGTTGACCCTGCGTGCTGCGCGCCTGACGGGGAGTGCCTGGCGTGACCGGGGCACTTACTGAACCCGGCACTGACCGCCGGCGCATGCTGAGCCGGCGGATCAGGCTCTTCGCAGCAGCCACCATCACCTACAACGTGGTCGAGGCCATCGTGGCACTCTGGGCCGGCGGCGCTGCGGATTCATCCGCGTTGATCGGCTTCGGCTTGGACTCGGTAATCGAGGTGGCCTCAGCGCTGGCGCTCTCGTGGCAGTTCTCCGCCAAGGATCCCGAACGCCGCGAACACCTGACCCTGCGGATCATCGCCATATCGTTTTTCGCACTGGCAGCGTTCGTCGCCGCGGACTCCCTCCGGTCCATGGCCGGGGGCGGCGAAGCGCAGCATTCCCTGCCGGGCATCATTATCGCGGCGCTGAGCCTGGCCATCATGCCCGTGCTCTCCTGGGCACAGCGCCGCGCCGGGCGGGAGCTCGGGTCCAGGACGGCCGTCGCTGACTCCAAGCAGACGCTCCTGTGCACGTACCTCTCCGCGGTGCTGTTGGCCGGGCTCGTCCTGAACAGCACCCTGGGCTGGTGGTGGGCAGACGCCGGAGCAGCGCTTGTCATCGCCGCCATCGCCGTCCGCGAGGGCATCAACGCCTGGCGCGGGGACGCCTGCTGCGCTGTGCCGCAGCGGGCGGATGCCGTTGGCGACCGGCAGGAGGGTTGTTGCGCGGACTGTTCGGCCTCCAGCCCGGAGCATGGATCAGAGGGCAGGCCGCAGCTGGGACTGCCGCCCATCAGGAAGAGCTGAACTCCGGACCGGTTGGACGGAGGGGGGTGTGGGCCTAGCCGACTGAGGCCGTCACGGGTTCCTTGGCTGGTTCCGGGATGGAACGGACGACGACGGGTTCCAGCTTTTGGTTCGCCCAGAGCCGGAGCGGCCGTTCCACCCAGCGGAACGATCCGTACGCCAGCAGCACCGTCAGCACGGCCGTCAGCGCGATGCGGAGGGGCAGCGCCGGGATCAGCGGCATCAGCAACAGGTAGACCGGCAGGTGCCAAAGGTACATCGCGTAGGACAGGTCGCGGCCCGGACGTGCCAGCCACGGATGGCTGAAGATGCGGGACAGGAACCCGGCCGGCTGGAGGACCAGCGAACCGATGAGCACAGCCGAAACCAGGGCGAGCGCCGTGGGTCCCACGGTCCAGAAGGTGTTGAACCAGGCTCCGGGGGCATCGGGTTCCTTCAGCAGGAACAGGGCCGCCACCAAGGTGGCTGCGGCCAGCGGAGCGCTCCAGCGGGCAGCCGATGCCAGGGCGCGGTGCAACGTGGAGCCCTCTCGGACCGCGGTGAACAGCAGGGCAAGGGCGCAGCCGATCAGCAGTTCGTCGGCCCGGGTGTCCGGTCCGTTGTAGATTCGGTCCAGGGGCTGGCCCGCATTGACCAGCAGGAAGCGGTTCAGCACGAAAGCGGCAGCCAGGCCCATGGTGGCGAAGGCTGCTGTGCGGACTTTCCAAAACCGGAGCATCCCCAGCAGGAGCAGCGGCCACACCAGGTAGAACTGTTCCTCGACGGCGAGGGTCCAGGTGGGACCCAGGGTTTCGCCGGCTATGGAGTCGCCGAACACGCCGAAGTGGGCCAGGTTCATCACATAGGCGGCGGCGGGAAGGACGAATCCCGCCTGGCCGCCCCAGCCGGAGGCGGGGAACAGAAGGCCCGCGGTGACAATCACTGCGCAGAGCGCCAGGAGCGCGGGCCAAAGCCGCGCCAGGCGCTTGGCGTAGAAGATGCCAAGGTGCAGCCGTCGGGTGGCGATCCACTCCTTCATGATCAGGAGTGTGATCACAAAGCCGCTTAGGGTGAAGAACACGTCCACGCCGATGGAGCCGCCCGGCATTGAGTCGGTGGCCGTGTGGAAGAAGAAGACGCCGGCCACGGCGATGATCCGGAGCCCATCCAGGGCATGCTTGCGCCCGGCCAGGAGCCCCGCGGGGGGTGCTGCCGGTCCGGCTGATACTGACAGATTTACGCTGCTTGACCTCAAAACCACTAAGCAAGCATATATAACGTTTCCATAACTGCGCTGACCCGCGGCTGGGCGGAAGCTGGGAGCGGGGCCCTTGTGGGGGCTGGCCGCCGCTCCTACATTGAAGACATGGTGGAACAGGACAAGGCAGAAGACCTGGAAGAGCTCGTGGACCTCATCGCCGGCATGGAGGACATCAAATCCGTGCTCGACGATCTCACCGGGTTTGCGGCAGCCACCATGACCAAAAGCACGGGACAGCCCATCGAGTGCGCTGTAACGCTCCACCGCCGCAAGCGCACTGCCACCATCGGCGGCAGCAGCGGCCGGGCGGTGGTGCTGGACCGGATTGAACAATCACTGGGAGACGGGCCATGCATCGAGGCCCTGGACACCGGCGTTCCGGTCCTGCTGGGAGACGTATCGGTGGACCAGCGGTGGCCCGAATACGGCAAGGCCCTTTCAGCCGCGGGCGTCGCCAGTTCCCTGGGTATCCCGATGAAGCTGGAGGACGACGGCGGCGCGGTCCTGGACTTCTTCGCTCCCGTGAGCGGGCTCTTCGATGAGCCGGCCGTGGCCGACGCCATGAGGTTCGGCGAGATGGCGGGCAAGGCGCTGCGGCTCGCGGTGCGGATCGCCTCGGCAGACCAGCGCGCAGAAAATTTGAAGGCGGCGATGGACACGAGGACGGTCATAGACGTTGCCTGCGGAATTATCATGGCCCAAAACAATTGCAGAAAAGACCAGGCTTTTGAGCTTCTCCGCAGCGCGTCAAGCACCCGGAATCGGAAGCTCAACGAGATTGCAGAAGCACTGGTCAGCGGCTTTTCCGGCCCAGTGTCCGTCAAGGCGCACTTCGACGACTGAAGGTTGCGGGATGCCCGGGAGCCAGCCACGCTGCTGGCCCCCGGAATGAACGACGGGATGTGGCCCACCCCCGAAAATTGGATACCCTGGGCCACATCCGCGTCAGCTTTGCGGACGGTTGCTTGCCCAAGAATGGTTTTCTCGATCCCGCACCGGATGGCGGGCGGCGATAGAAAGGGTTTCCCTAGGCGGCAACACTGAGGCCACCTGCCTGACCCGGACCTCAGCCTAACAAACCGTGCCTGCCGGCAATAGAGGGTGTTCCCGCAGATTTTGCTCAATTTCCCCCAATTAATGCATCCGTGGCGCGGGACGGACTTTGGGTCCTCACGGGCCTGCCGGGCCGAACCACTTGGGCAGGGCCTCGGTGAGCCCGTCCGCTGAGCCCTGCCCCACCCACGCGACGTAGCCGTCGGGCCGGACCAGGACTGCCGTGGGCGCAGCAACGGCCCCCAGCACGGGAAGCTGCCACGCGGCGTCGTACGTTGCGCGGGTGTGCACCACACGCCCGGCCCAGGAGCCGGGCTCCAGCGCCGGGCCGCCGACTTCCAGCAGCAGGGGCCGGGCACTGTGCAGCAGCGAATACACGGTGGCGGGCCCGGCCGCGGTGGCCAGGTCCAGGTCCGGCATCCGGCGGCCCAGGAGCGGGTGGCCCGGGCCAGGGTGGTAGGCGACGTCGAGTCCGGTGATAAGCGCCGCGATGGGCGTGCCGGCGCCATCGACGCTGAGCACCTCGCCGAGCAGGTCCCGCAGGGCTTCCTGCCGGGGATCGGCCTTCTGGAAGAGGGACTGTGCCATGGTGTACTTGAGGGCCCGCTCCCCCGCCGGGTGCCGCTCTGCGTGGTACGTGTCCAACAGATCCTCGCTGGAGACGCCGCGCACCACCTGCCCCAGTTTCCAGCCGAGGTTTACCGCGTCCTGCAGCCCCAGGCCGATGCCGAGCCCGCCCGTCGGTGAGTGGACATGGGCGGCATCCCCGGCCAGCAGCACCCTGCCCTTCCGGTACGCCCCCGCCTGCCGGGTGGCGTCGGTGAAGCGTGAGAGCCAGGTGGGGCTGTGCACGCCGAAATCGGTGCCGAAGACCTCTGACAGTGCCTCCCGCAGGTCTGCCAGGGTGGGCTCGGCGGCCGGCCCCAGGGAGGCTTCGGTGACCACCACCCGGACCATGCCGCCGCCCATCGGGTACAGCCCGTGGATGCCGCGCGCATCCACCTTCCCCTGCTGGCCCGGTTCCCCGGCCACCTTCACCTCGGCGATCAGGCTGCTCCGGGTAGCGTCCGGGCCCACCATGGGAATGCCGGCGGACCGCCGCACCACGCTGCGCCCGCCGTCGGTGCCCACAACGTAGCGGCCCCGCACGGGCCCGCCGCCGGCCAGCTGGACCTCCGCGCCGTCGTCGTCCGGCGATACTCCGGTGACCTCAACGCCGCGCCGGATCTCCACGCCCAGACCCTGCACCCACTCGAGCAGCAGCTGCTCGATGTGGTTCTGGAACAGCGCCAGCGTGTACGGGTGGCGGGTGGGCAGGCCGCCCAAATCCAGCTGGGTATTGCCGAAGGATGCAGTCTGGACCGTCTTGCCCGCGGCGAGGAACCGGTCCGCAATGCCGCGCTGGTCCAGCAGTTCGATGGTGCGCGAATGGATGCCCCCGCCGCGGGAACCGGCCAGTTCCTGGGACGCGCGCCGCTCCAGCACCACGGCGTCCACCCCCGCCAGCCGCAGTTCCCCCGCCAGCATCAGCCCCGTGGGCCCGCACCCTACAATCACTACGTCGTGCATGTTGCCCCCTGTCCACGTTTCCGACCGCCAGTATGCGGCACCCCCGGGGCCTTGCGGCAAGGCCCCCATAACGGGGTACGTTGGAAATGGAAAGAGACTGTTGTCGATTTCCGCTTCCGCCGTGCGTCGTATGGGTAGGAGCTTCTCCAATGGAGGGCCCTTGACCACAACAGAACGGGAGCACGACATGTCCAAATACCTGATCCTCATCTACCAGGACGAGGCAGTGGCCAGGCAGGCCGACGGCGAATCCATCAGCGCCAGCTACCAGGAGTTCCAGCAGCGGCGCGGCTCCTCGCTGCTCGGCGGAGCGGCCCTGCACCCATCCTCCACGGCCACGTCGCTGCGGCGGGACGGCTCAGGCGGCTTCACCGTGGCTGATGGCCCGTTCGTGGAGTCAAAGGAAACCTTGGGCGGCTATTACATGATCGAGGCAGCAGACCTCGATGAGGCCCTGGAGATCGCCCGGGAGGTACCCGCCGGCGTCGGGGTCGAGGTCTGGCCGGTGAGGGTGGCAAACTGATGCCGCAGGCCGCCAGCGCAGAGGTTGCTGCCGCCGTTGCGGATGCGCACCGCCGGGAGTGGGCGTTCGTGCTGGCGGCCACGGTGCGGGTTGCCGAAGACATCGACGCAGCCGAGGAAGCTGTGCAGGACGCCTACGCCAAGGCGCTGGCAACCTGGGGCGGCAACGGAATCCCGCAGAACCCGGGGGCATGGCTGACGGTGGCGGCCCGACGCCGGGCCCTGGACCTTCGCCGCCGCGCCGCCACGGCAGAGCGGGCGCTGCCCAAGCTTCTTGTCCCCGGGGAGAGCGGCGGCGCCGAGGAGACAGGAAGCGACGAAGGTGGCATTCCCGATGACAGGCTCCGGCTGATTTTCACCTGCTGCCACCCGGCCCTGGCGTTCGAGGCCCGGGTGGCACTGACGCTGCGGCTGCTCTGCGGGCTGTCCACTGCCGAGGTGGCGCGGGCGTTCCTGGTCCCGGAAGCCACCATGGCTGCCCGCATCACAAGGGTCAAGAATAAGATCGCGGCTGCGAACATCCCGTACCGGGTGCCCGCGGCATCGGAGCTGGATGATCGGCTGGACGGGGTGCTGGCGGTGGTCTACCTGGTGTACGCCACCGGGCACACGTCTCCGTCGGGAGCGGACTTAATGCGCCGCGACCTCGCCGAACGGGGGCTCGAGCTGGCCAGGATGCTGCACGTCCTGCTCCCCGGCAATACCGATGTTGCCGGCCTCCTGGCCCTAATCCTGCTCACCGAAGCCCGCACCGGCGCCCGGCTGGACGGACACCGGGACATTGTCCTGCTCGAAAACCAGGACCGGTCCAAGTGGGACCGGCAGGCGATCGAGGAAGGGCTGGCGCTGCTGCGGGAAGCACTGGCTGCACGGCCACCGGGCCGCTTCGCGCTCATGGCCGCCATCGCCGCCGTCCACGACGAAAGCGGCTCCTGGGCGGATACCGACTGGGACGAGATCCTGGGACTGTATGACCTGCTGATGGAAAGGTGGCCCTCCCCGGTGGTCCGGCTCAACCGCGCCATCGCCCTTGGCTTCGCCGCTGGCCCGGCAGAAGGTTTGGCGGAACTGGATGCATTGGGAGCCGAACCGCAGCTCGCCCGGTACCCCTATCTTGCGGCCGCTCGCGGCGATTTCCTGGTCAGGCTTGGCCGCGCAGGGGAAGCGCAGGTGGCGTTTGGCGAGGCCCTGATCCTGGCCGGCAATGAGGTGGAACAGCAGTTCCTTCGCAGCCGCCTTGCCGGACTTGCCAAGGGGCTGCCAGGGCAAAGGTAAAGCTCCTCCACCAGGGGCTTTACCTGTAATGCATCTGCGCGGCCCGCGCCGCTACGTCCTTTCCCAGATGGACACCCAGTCCACCAGGACATGCCCGTTGGTTTCGGGCAGTGGACAGTTCGGGGAGCAGGACTCGGTCTGCAGGATGTAGTGCATCGGCTTGGTCGGGACAAACCTTGTGGAGACGCCCAGCGATTTTCCGTCAAGGAAGAATTCGATGCCATCGGCGCGCCACTCCGTCGTGGCGATGTGCCAGTCCCCGTATGGCTGATTGGGCCGGAAGACGTCACTTCGGTGTTCACCGGCTTCCACACCGTGAACTGCAGCGTAGATGACCTTTGACAGGTCCCCTTCCGGGAAGTCGATCTCTCCGTCCTGGGGCCACTGCTTGCTGTCCGGCCACAGCAGCCACGCCAACTTGAAGCCCGGCAAGACATCGGCTTTGAAGCGAACGGAGTATCGCCCGTACACCAGGCTGTTGTAGGGCCGCTGGCTGGCGCCGTCGAGTTTGGGTGACGGCGCAGCACCCATTGCCACGCCGTCTTCCGAGTGGAGGAACATGTCCAGGACGCCGTCGTGGACACTCAGTACCTTCGACGGGAAGTACCCCGAGGTCCTTGCGCCCTTGGGCTGCTGCTGGGCGGCCGTGTCCGGTGTTCCGTCCGCGTAGTTCTCACTCCAGCGTGGGGCGTAGATAGGCCCGGGAAATGTCCCGAGACCAACATCTCCATCGGTGAAGTCCTCCGCGAAAACCTGTTTCCAGCCGGGAAGATCGGCGGTGGGCATGGCCTCTGAAGCAGCAGAAGGGTCTGCGAACCGGGGGGCGCCGGAGGCAACCGGAGGCTCTACGTCGTGGGAAACCTCGGGAGCGGCGGAGGGCGATGGCGCACCAGTCGTCGATGGATCCGCGGGGTCGGAGGCGCCGGACCCCGGCCCGGGCCCTGGGCCGGCAGGAACGTTGAGGTCCCCGCAGGCAACAGCCGTCAAAGCGATGACCATGACAAGGACAAGACTGCGGGCGTGATGCGCAAAAGTCGCCAATGGCCTGCCTCCGTCCAGTCAGAGTTATTGGATTCTACCGCTGGGTAATCCAGGCGGCGATCGGCTCCGCAACGGGTGTCTGCATTGCTGTCCTCCCCCTGGATCCCTAACTGACGGGGATAGCCATGCGTGGTACCCCGTCCCCTAGTCCGGTCCATCCTACGAACGGTCCCGGCGGCCGGTCATGAGTACCTTGTACTCAGGTTTCCGGCAACTGGCTCGGGCCGCACGGCAGGGGTACCTGTTTTTGGCCCGATCGACTGCGGCGGACGGCCGCGCGGTTAGAATCCGCGGGCAAAGGGAAGGCCCCTCCTAGGAGGGGCCATGAACGTAGTGGTCATTTGTCTTCTGGTATCGGTCAGCGGTGATGCGCAATCCCCCTTCCCGGACGCCCAGGCGCCCATCCGGACTATGACCCGACCCACTTTAATAACGTGCGGCCAGGGCGTAAAGACCCCGCGTTGACTCATTGAAAACCTCCGCGTTGCCGGATTCGTTGCCTCATTTGAAAACCTCCGCGTAGCGGCGTGGTTAAGGGTGATGGCAGCGGGTGCAGGTTATGCCCGTTTTCATGGAGCTAACGATGGCCCAGCGGCAAGCTGTGACGAAGAAGAAAGCCCTCGCCTACCGAGGTGCTGATCGTGCAGGAAAGTCCCGGATCCTGAACGAGTTGGTCGAGTTGACCGGATGGCACCGCGACTACGCCCGGGCCGCGTTGCGGGACGCACTGGTCCTGAAGATCGTCAAACCCAGACCGGGCAGGATACCGGTGTACGGCCCTGATCTGCTGGATCCTTTGATTAGGTGCTGGGCGGTGCTGCGGGCCCCTGCGGGCAAGCTTCTGGCCCCGATGCTGCCGGTTCTGGTGCCGCTGCTTCGCCGTGACAAAGAACTGGACATCACCGATGAGCAAGCCGCGTTACTGATGCGGATGAGCGCGGCGACCATCGACCGGAAACTCGCCGGCGCGCGGGCGAAGCTGACGCTGCGGGGACGGTCCCACACCAAACCCGGAACGTTACTCAAATCCCAGATCGCGGTCCGGACCTGGGCCGAATGGGACGACGCCGTGCCGGGTTTCGTCGAGATCGACCTGGTCGGCCACGAGGGCGGCAACAGCTTCGGAGAGTTCTGCTTCACGCTGACCGTGACGGACATTTGCACTGGATGGACGGTGAACAGGTCCGTGCGGAACAAGGCCGCCAAATGGGTCTTCGAAGCCCTTGAACACGTCACCTCAGTATTCCCGTTTCCGATTATCGGGATCGATTCGGACAACGGCTCGGAATTCATCAACGACCACCTGCTGGCCTACTGCCACGCCCGCCAGATCACCTTTACCCGCTCCCGGCCCGGGAACAAGAACGATGGCGCTCACGTGGAGCAAAAGAACTGGGCCCGGGTCCGGGAGCTGGTCGGCTACCTGCGCTACGACACCACCAGCGAACTGGAGAAACTCAATGAGATCTGGGAGCTGGACCGTGTCTTCACCAACTACCTCCTGCCCCAGCAGAAGCTGGTTTCCAAGCAGCGCTACGGCGCGAAGGTCAGCAAGAAACACGACACACCCGCCACACCCCACCAAAGAGCGATACGGCATCCGCGGATGCGTAAAAGCCCGGTCATACGCATGAACGCCGCCTTCAAACGCATCAAACCCGGAGCTCTCTCCCGCCAGATCCTGGCCCTCACAGCCGAACTGGAAACCCTGGCCCTGGCAAAGAAACCCGCACCGATCAGACCCGTTAACCGGGCCTGGAACCCCTAGACCTCCGGAGCTTCTTCACTGAGGCATCGATCACGCGAAAACGGAGGTTCTCATTTGAGGCAACGTATTAGTCCTCCCGGAGGTATTGCAATGAGGCAACAGGGACCCCACTTGGAAAAAATTTGGACGCCCGACGGCGGGGGCGGGCCCAGAGCGGACCAGTGGCCCTAGCGTCAATCTCACCTTTGTTCTATAACTAATAGAACAAAGGTTTGGAGGTGGGCGCATTGATCCTCAGCGTGGACTTGGGTGCCGACGTCCCGATCTACCAGCAAATCCGTGACCAGATCGTGGAGGCAATCGCCCACGGTTCTTTGACGGACGGGAGCGCGTTGCCGCCCACCCGCACGCTCGCCGCCGATTTCGGCATCAACTTCCATACTGTCAACAAGGCCTACGATCTCCTCCGGCAGGAAGGCTTGATCCGCCTTAGCCGCGGCACTGGTGCGGTGGTGACCGCGCCGGCGACGGACCAGCTCCCGGCTGACTGGACCGCCCGGGCCAGGACCCTCCTGGCCGAGGCCGTGGCCCGTGGACTTCCCGCAGATGAGGTACTTAGGACCTGCCGGACACTGCTCGATTCATTTGGCGCCACACAGCAGGAAGGCACGCCATGATTATTTCCGTGATTTTGGGCCTGGTGTTGTTGGGCCTGGTTCTGCTGCTGGCACTGGTACCTCCGTCGGTCACCAGCGGCACTGTTCCCTTCGGGGTCCGCATCCCCGCCCAGTATGCTGGCGATCCGGTGGTTGCGGCGCAGTCGCGCCTGTACCGGCGGCGGGTCCTGCTCTGCGGGGGCATCGTCGCGGTGGCCGGGGTGGCCAGCGTCGCGGTGACCGGGCAGCCGTTGCTGCTGCCGTTGTCGGTGCTGGTGCTGGTGGGTACCTGGTATGGCTGCTTCTTCCTGGCCCACCAGGAGATCCGCGCGGCGAAACTTGCCGGCGGCTGGTTCCAGGGCCTGCACCAGGGCATAGCGGTGGACACCGAGCTGCGGACCAATCCCCCACGGTTTCCCTGGCTCTGGCTGGCGCCCGCCGTGGCCGTCACCCTCGCCACGGCGGTTATCGGAATCATGATGTACCCGTCCATGCCGCAGAACCTCGCAGTGCACTATGGCGCCAACGGCGTGCCGAACAGGATTGAAGTGAAGTCGGTCGGCTCCGCATTTTCGCTGGTTTTCCTGCAACTGGGGCTGACGGCCTTACTGGGAGGCATCGCCGCGGCCGTAGTCCGCAGCAGGCCCGATCTTGACCCGGCCCGCCCCCTGGGGTCCTCGCGCTGGGCCCGGCACTACATGTCGCTGGGCGCCAAAGCGCTGCTCGGGCTGGTGGCCATGATCGACCTGGGGCTGATGGGTTCGTCGCTGTTGATGTGGACCGGGACCGTTTCCCGGTGGGCACCTCTGGTGATCGTAATCCCGGTATTGGCCTCGGTGGCGGCGACTATTGCCGTGTTGGCAAGGAACAACAGGGACCGCGGGAGCAATGGGGAAGACACCGGCCTCACCCACCGCGACGACGACAAGTTTTGGCGGGGCGGCGTGATCTATATCAACCGGGAGGATCCGGCACTGGTGGTTCCGCGCAGGTTCGGCATTGGGTGGACCCTGAACTTCGGCGACCCCAGGGCGGCGATGCTGCTGGCCGGCGTGGTGGCACTGATCGGCCTGGTGATCGCGCTCCGCTTCGCGAGCTGAGGGGCTTTTCGACACCCAAATTCGTTTTCGACGCGCAAAAAGGCTGGCGCGGCCCGAATGTCGGGAGCGCCAGCCTCTCTGTGGGTCCGTGGAGGTTTTCCGTGTCCAAAACGTCCGGCGGGGTTAGATGTCCGCCAGAAGGGACGTGGGGTTCTCGATGGCGTCGGCCACGAAGCGGAGGAAGCCTCCGGCCGTGCCGCCGTCGCAGACCCGGTGGTCGAAGGTCAGCGTGAGTTCGGTGACCTTGCGGACAGCCAGCCCGCCGTTGACCACCCACGGCTTGTCGATGATGCGGCCCACGCCGAGGATGCCCACCTCCGGGTGGTTGATGATTGCCGCCGAGCCGTCGACGCCGAACACGCCATAGTTGTTCACCGTGAACGTTCCGCCGCCCAACTCAGCCGGGGTCGCTTTGCCGTCGCGGGCCACCTGGGTGAGGCGGCGGATCTCCGCATCCAACTCCCGGGCGCTGAGCTTCTCGGCACCGCGGACCGAGGGCACCACCAGGCCGCGGTCGGTCTGCGCCGCGAAGCCCAGGTTGATCCCGTCGAAGGCCACGATCTCCTGCGACCCATCGTCGGCAGTCTCGATGCGGGTGTTCAGTTCCGGATACTTCTTCAACCCGGCAGTGACGAACCGGGCAATGAATGCGAGCAGGCCGGGGACCTCAGCACCGCTGGCTTTCAGCCCCTCGCGCAGCTCCATCAGCGCGGTGGCGTCCACGTCCACCCACACCGTGGCTTCCGGGATCTCGGAACGGCTGCGCGCCATGTTCGCGGCAACGGCCTTGCGGACGCCGCGGACGGGCGTGCGGGCGGAGACGGCGAGTCCGGTGCGGGCGTCCACGGGGTTGGCCGGGGTGGCCTCCCGGGGTCCGGCGGCCGACTGCGTTTCGACTGGTTTGGTCTCCTCAGGCTTGGCTGCTGGGGCTTCCGCCGGTGCAGTGGTCCGCAGGGCAGCCTCAACGTCGCGCCGCATGATCAGGCCGCTGTCGCCGGAGCCGGAGATTTCCCCGAGGTCCACGCCGTACTCCCGGGCCATGCGCCGGACCAGCGGCGAAATCACGGCACCAAGCTTGCCCGGCACGCGGGTGCGCAGGAGGCTGAGGTCGTCCTCGGTGGGCTTGGCCTGAGCAGGTTCAGCGAGCGCGACGGCGGCCTTCGGGGCACGGGTGCGCCGGGCAACGCCATGGCCACCAGGGGTCCCATAACCGATCAGGACATTCCCGGAGCCTGCCTTCTCCTCTTCCCGATAGGTCTCGGCTGCCGCCGCCGCGGATGATGCCGCCCCGGGAGTGGCATCTAAGGAACGGGACGAGGGACCCGATGCGAGCTTGCGAGCATTGGGAAGTCCGGGGCCGCTTCCAGAGCCGGACGGCATGCTGCTTGCAGCATGGCCGTCCGGCGAAGGGGCGGGGGCGGCATCGTTCGCGTCGGACACCGGAGCGGCCACGCCAGACGAAAGCGGCGTCACCGAGATCAGCGGCTTCCCCACATCCAGGGTCTCCCCCGGCTGGCCGTGCAGCTCGGCCACGATCCCGGCGTACGGGGAGGGTACCTCCACCGCGGACTTGGCGGTCTCCACCTCGGCGATGGGCTGGTCGACGGCGATCTCGTCACCAACGGAGACATGCCACGCCACCAGTTCGGCTTCGGTGAGGCCCTCGCCCAGGTCGGGCAGCAAAAACACGCGTGGTTCGCTCATGGTCAGTTCTCCCACTGCAGGTCGTCAACGGCGTCGAGGATGCGGTCCACGCCGGGCAGGTAGTACTTCTCGAGTTTGGGCGCCGGGTAGGGGACGTCGAACCCTGTCACGCGGCGGATAGGTGCGGCGAGGTAGTGGAAGCAGCGTTCCTGCACCCGGGCCACGATCTCAGAGGACACGGACGCGAAGCCGTGCGCCTCGGCGATCACCACGGCCCGGCCGGTCTTGCGGACGGACTCGCACACGGTCTCATCATCGAACGGCACAATCGTCCGCACGTCGATCACTTCCAGCGAGCGGCCCTCCAGCGCCGCGGCCTCGGCCGCGGCAAGGGCGGTGGGCACGGACGGGCCGTAGGCAATCAGCGTCGCGTCGGTGCCGGGACGCGCGACGGCGGCCCTCCCCTCGGAGGTGCGTCCCGTCGTCGTGCCTTCCGCGTGTTGGCGGCGCAGCTCGCCAAGGTCCACCGAGTCCTTGGTCCAGTACATCTTCTTGGGCTCCATGAAGATGACGGGGTCGTCGGAGTCGATGGCTTCGCGGAGCATCCGGTAGCCGTCCGCCACGGTGGCGGGGGTGTAGACCTTCAGGCCGGCGGTGTGGGCGTAGTAGGACTCGGAGGAATCGCAGTGGTGTTCCACTCCGCCGATGCCGCCGCCGTACGGGATGCGGATGACCATGGGCAGTTTCACGGCCCCCTTGGTGCGGTTGTGCATCTTGGCCACGTGGCTGACGATCTGCTCGAACGCCGGGTAGGCGAACGCGTCGAACTGCATCTCGATCACCGGGCGCATCCCGTTGATCGCCATGCCGACGGCCATGCCCACGATGCCGGATTCGGCCAGCGGGGTGTCGAAGCAGCGCTGCTCGCCGAACGTGGCGGTGAGGCCGTCGGTGATGCGGAAGACGCCGCCCAGCATGCCCACGTCCTCGCCGAAGACCAGGACGGAGGAGTCGGCGTGCATGGCGTCGGCCAGGGCCGTGTTCAGGGCCTTGGCCATGGTGACCGGCTGCGGGCCGGCGGCTTCGGCGGACGCTGCTGCGGAGGCTGCGGCGCGGGCGGTCGCGGCGGAAACGTTGCCGTTGGCCTCGGATGAGGTGGTGATGGTGGGGCTCACTTGCCGGCCTCCTTCGAATCGACAGCTGCGGCGTCGCGGGCCAACTCGTCGGCGAGCAGGGCGGACTGTTCCTTCAGCTGCGGAGTTTGTACAGAAAAGACGTGCCGGAACAGCTCCTGCGGGTCCACGGGTACGTCCTCGCCGAGGCCCTCGCGCAGCTGAGCGGCAACCGCCTCAGCGTGTTCACGGATGCGGGCCTCGCCGTCGTCATCCAGCAGCCCCCGGTCCGTGAGGTACGTGCGCATCCTGTTGACCGGGTCCTTGGCCCGCCACTCTGCAACCTCGCTGTTTTCCCGGTAGCGGGTGTCGTCGTCGGCGTTCGTGTGGGCTTGCATGCGGTACGTGTTCGCCTCGACCAGCAGCGGGCCGCAGCCTTCGCGGGCGAGCTTCACGGCACGGTCCAGGACGGCGAGCAGCGCCACGACGTCGTTGCCGTCCACGCGTTCGCCCGCCATGCCGTAGCCCACGGCCTTGTGCGCCAGCGACGGCGCCACGGACTGGTGCGCCAGCGGCACCGAGATGGCGTACTTGTTGTTCTGGACGAAGAAGATCACCGGCAGGTGGAAGACGGCGGCAAAGTTGAGGGCCTCGTGGAAGTCGCCTTCGCTGGTGGCGCCGTCGCCGCACATGGCCAGCACCACGGTGTCCTCGCCGCGGAGCTTGGCGGCGTGGGCCACCCCGACGGCGTGCAGCAGCTGGGTGGTCAGCGGGGTGCACTGGATGCCCACCTTGTACTTGAGGGGGTCGTAGCCGCCGTGCCAGTCGCCGCGGAAGATGGTCATCACCTGCACCGGGTCCACGCCGCGGGTCATGACGGCCACGGCGTCGCGGTAGGTGGGGAACATCCAGTCGCCTTCGGAGAGGCACAGGGCGGCGGCCACTTGGCAGGCTTCCTGGCCGTGGCTGGAGGGATAGACAGCCATGCGGCCCTGCCGGACCAAGGCGGAGTTCTGGTCGTTGACGCGGCGGCCGACGACGAGTTGTTCGTACGCTGCCAGCAGTTCCTTGTCGCCGGGCACGGGGTATTCGTGGCCGGGCTGGGTGCCCTGCTCACCTTCGGGCTTGAGCCTGCCGTCCGGATCCACCATCTGGATCTGGTGCCGGGCGGGGAGCATGTAGTCCTCCACCGTGATGCCGAACTTCTTCACAGCTTCCGTCAGCGCATTTTCGGGCGCTGCCGTGCTTGTGGTGTCCGGTGCGGTGTGGTCTGCGGAGATCGTCATTGGTCCGTCCTTCGGTAGCCACTATTCCCTCCCAGTATTGCCCTGAGGCCGGTTTCGTATCTACTGGATGGGCAAATCGTGGAGAAGCTGCTCTATAGGCCCTATTGTTGAAGACGATTTGTAACTGTGATGTGGATTACCGACAGGAGCCGTGGACAAAATGCCGGGCAAGGAAGCTGCTGAAGTTCCGTTGGACGAGATTGACCGTCGCATCATTGCCGAGCTGACCCGTGATGGCCGGATGTCCGTGACCCAGGTGGCGGAGAATGTGCACATCTCGCGGGCCCACGCCTACTCCCGGATTGCCCGGCTGACCGGCGACGGCGTGCTGACCCGTTTCACGGCGCTGGTTGATCCCATCAAGGCGGGCCTGAAGTCCTCCGCCTATGTGACCCTGAAGCTGAAGCAGGACTCGTGGCGCGAGCTCCGCGACCAACTGGGCGCCATCCCCGAGGTGCACCACATCGCCCTGGTGGGTGGCGACTTCGACGTGATCCTGCTGGTCCGCGCCGTGGACAACATCGACCTGCGCCGGGTCATCTTCGACCAGCTCCAGACCATGCCCGGCGTGCTCGACACGCAGACGTTCCTGGTGTTCGAGGACGTGGATACGCGGTAGGCAAGCTGACCCGATCCCTCCGCGACCGAGGCTCACTATCGACGCGCGACTGGGCCCCGTGACGCGCAGATTCATCTCCGACTCGCCAGCTACTTTTCGAGGCGCACATTTCTGATGCGCCAGGGAAGGTGCGCTTCACGTTCGCTTTTGCGCGTCGAAAACGAGTGTCCCGGATACGCAGGATTGGCTCAATGTGAGCGCTCCATAGCGCTGCTGGGGCAGTACCCGAAGACAGCGAACGTCGACTACTTGGTTTGGCCCTGTGCGCCGCGGGTTTTCGCCATCCGCGGAGAAGTGTCCAGCCCCAAAGAGCGCGGAGAACGCAGGTAGTGGCAGCGCTTACCGAGTACCCGGCTCCTTGAGGTTCCAGAAACTCGGGTACCGGTACCTGTTGTTGCGCCTGTTTCGCTCCGACAAACATTGGGTCATCGATCCACCGGAAGGCACCTGGATGGAGCCACCAATGGGGGAACGGGTTCTCAATCACACATTCAAGGAGCTTCTCCATGCGCAAGATGACCAAGAAGAACAAGATCGCCGCTGTTGCCTTGTCCGCGACGCTGCTGGCAGCCGGCGGCGGCGCCGCATACGCCTACTGGAGCACCACGGGCGGCGGTAGTGGATCCGCCGCCGCCTCAAAGGGCACCGACCCCGTAAGCATCTCGGTGACGTTCGACCAAGGTCTTGCCCCCGGCGGGTCTGAGGACATCCTCTACTCGGCAACCAACCCGAACTCCTCCAGCACCACTGTCACTTTGGACAAGGCCGTTGTGACTGCCACGGGGAACTGTGACACGTCCTGGATTACGGCTTCCGTCCCGTCGGGCACTATCACCATTGCAGCGGGCGCCACCGAAGCCTTGGGCAAGGGCACGCTCTCGTTTGCCGATACCGCTACCAACCAGGATTCCTGCAAGGGCGCCATCATCACGGTGACGGCCAACAGCAAGTAGCCAAGCGAGCGGGCCGGGGGCGGTGCGAATCCGCCCCCGGCTTGCCGTAATTTGCACCAAGGAAAGAGGGGCACAGGGTGCACGAGCAGGACGGACATCCGCGGCGTCGCAGGCGGACCGGCATCAAGGCAGCACTTGTCGCACTGATACTGCTGCTGGTGAGCGCGGGGGCGCTGGTCGCGGCGTCGAATAATCCAAAACCGGGCATCACGGTGCAGGTCTCCCCTGCAAGCCAGTCCGTCCAGCAAGGCCAGCAGGCCGCGTACACGGTCACCGTGACCTCCACTGGCGGCTTCAGCGGCACGGTCAATCTCACCGCCGCGGGACTGCCGGCAGGAGCAAACGGTACCTTCTCGCCGTCGTCCGTCACCCTCAACTCCGGCAGCACCGCAACGGCCACCCTGAACACCGCCACCGCAACAACCACGCCGGCGGGCACCAGCTCCATCACAATCACCGCAACCAGCGGCAAGGTCTCCGGCAGCGCGACGGCCGGCCTCACGGTGAACTACAAGATCTCCAGCTCGTTCTCGATGACTGCCTCCCCGGACTCCGTGAGCATCCCGCCAGGGGCAACCGCGGTCTACACGCTGCAGCTCAGCCGCACCAACCTCAGCGGACCCATCAACTTCAGCGTCCTGGGTGGCCTGCCGGCCGGAGCCACCGCATCGTTCTCGCCCAACCCGGCCAGCGGAGACTCCACCACCCTCCAGGTAGCCACCACGGGTGACTCCCCCAAAGGAACATCCAGCCTCTACCTGGTGGGCACCGGCAAGGACGCCTCCGGCAAGACGCAGTACGCCTACGCCAACATCCAGCTGGTCCTGGACTCCACCATCAAACAGTTCGGCATCTCCGGGAACGTCCCCGGTACCCTGTCCCCCGGCATGTCGGCCGGGCTGAACCTGCAGATCAGCAACCCCATCAACAAGCCGCTGTCGCTGACCAACCTGTCTGTCGCCGTCGCGGGTGTGACCCGGAGCGCGGCCGCGGTGGCAGCCAACCTGCCCTGCACGGCGGCCGACTTCGCCGTCACCCAGTACAGCGGCCCCTACCCGCTGGCAGTCCCGGCCACGGGCGCTTCGCTCCAGGGGCTCAACGTCGCCCAGACGGCGTGGCCCCGGGTGGGAATGCTGGACACGTCCACCAACCAGGACGGCTGCAAAGGCGCCACCCTCCAGCTCAGCTACTCAGGATCAGGACAGGGGAACTGAGATGACCACCACAAGAAGCCGGGGCCTCAAGGCAGCTGCCCTCGCCGGACTCCTCGTGAGTGCCGGGGCCGGAACGGCCTTTGCCTTCTGGAGCGGCACCGGGGCCGGGAGCGGATCGGCAGCTGCAGGCACCATGCAGGCCGTCACCGTGGACGCCCTCGTCGCCGGCGACAACCCCAAGGCAGCCCTCTACCCTGGCGGCAGCGCCGACGTCGTCCTCCGCCTGACCAACCCCAACCCGTACCCGGTCCAGGTCTACAGCGTCACCGGCAACGGGCTGGCCAGGGCGGATGCCGCGCACCCCGGATGCACCACCACCGGCGTCAGGTTCACTGGCACTGCCGCACCCCTCACCCCCGCAACCTACGTTGCCGCGAACTCGTCAGCACTCATCACCCTCGCCGGAGCGGCCACCATGGACACCACCTCACTCGCAGCCTGCCAGGGCGCAACCTTCAGCGTTCCAGTGACGGCGGAGGTCAGGAAATGAGCCTCGCCGTCCGCAACGCGTCCCTATTCCTCGGCCGCCGGCCGTCCCGCAGGCTGGCCTGGATCATCACAGCGGTCCTGCTCCTGCTCGGCTCGGGCACCGCCGCCTACGCGTTCTGGGCCGCCACCACCAGCAGCAGCAACGCGGCCGCCGCTGCCGACGCCCTGACGCCAGGCTCCAAACCCGCGGTCAGCGCCAACGGCGCCGCGCTCTCGGTCACCTGGGCCAACGGGACCACTGTCAACGGCCGTCCCGCCACCGGCTACACGGTGGCCCGCTACTCGGCAGCAACCGGCGGTACCGCCATCCCGGCTACCGGCGGCTGCGCCGGAACCGTCACCACCCTCACCTGCACGGAGCAGAATGTCCCGGGCGGCACCTGGTACTACACCGTCACTCCGGCCATCGCGCTCTGGACCGGCGCCGAGAGCCCGCGCAGCAACGGCGTCAGCAGCGACTCCATACCGCCCACTGCTTCAGCTTCCGTTTCGCCCTCCCCCAACGCGGCCGGCTGGAACAACACCAGCCCCGTCACCGTGACAGTCACGGCCGACGACGGCACGAACGGTTCCGGTGTCGCCTCCATTACGTACGCGGTCGACGGCGGCGCGCAGCAGACGGTGAGCGGCGCCGCCGCCACCATTCCGGTTGCCGGGGAGGGGACGCACACGGTGTCCTACTTCGCGACTGACAAGGTGGGTAACGCCGGAACGGCGCAGAACCAGGTGGTTAGTATCGATACCCTGGCGCCGGCGGCTCCTGCCTTTACCACCCCGCTTCCCAACGCCAACGTTGCCAACGCTTCCCGGGTAACCGTCGGCGGCACCGCTGAGGCAGGGGCCACGATCAACCTCACAGCCAGCGACGGTGCCGGGCACTCCGTTCCGGGGACGGCCGCCGCGTCCGGAAGCGGCGCGTGGTCCATCACCATGAACCTCAGCAGCCTGAACGAGGGAACCGTGACGTTCTCGGCAACGGCAACGGATGCCGCCGGCAACACGAGCGCAACCAGGACGGCCACGGGCATCAAGGACATTTCGGCCCCTGCTGCCGCTACGGCCCTGAAAGTCCCGACGTACGTCAATGCCACTACCGCCCCGTCCATCAACGTAGCGGGCAACGCGGAAGCCGGGGCGACCGTATCTGTTTCGGCCATGAGCCCAGGGTCCCCCGCCGCAGTTACGGGCACCACGGTTGCCAGCAACGGCACTTGGTCGCTGAACCTTGACCTCAGGTCCCTCAAAGATGACACCGTCACCTACACGGTCACGGTTATCGATGCAGCGGGCAACACCAGCGGACCAGCCACAACTTCTAGCCTTAAGGACACCGTTGCGCCAGTGCTGAAGCTCAATGCACTGCAAAACATCCTTGCAAGCAATGTGCCGAATTATCCGATCAGCGGCACCAGCGACTCCGGCTCAGCCGTAAGTGTGAATGTCACCGACGGCACGATCACCATTCCCGGGACCGCCTCCGGGGCGACTTGGAACACGGGTTCGCTGAACCTGACGAGCCTTAAGGACACGTCCACGACTGTTCCGACAGTTACCGTCACGGTTACGGCTTCCACCAGCGACGCGGCAGGCAACAGCACCGCCGTTTCTGCAACAGTCACCAAGGACACCGCGCGACCCACTGTCAAGAGCGTCACCCTGGCGAACGGCAGCGGAGGCGCCAAGCCGAATCAGGCGGATAAGGGCGACACCGTGACCATACAGTTCTCCGAAGCCTTGGATCCGGCCAAGTTCTGCTCAAGCGCCACCACCGCCACGACCTTCAACGGCACCGTCACGTTGATCGAGAACTCAACTAATGACGGGCTGAGCTTCGCGACCGGCGACTGCCTCGACTTCAACATAGGGACCATCGCCCTGGGCGCCAACTACGTCAGCGCAAATGCGACCTTCGGACCCAACGGCAATGGAGCGGGCGGCGCTTCGACCCTGACACTGGACGCAACCGGCAAGATTCTGACGATCAAGTTCGGCAACTCGGCAACTGGCAGCACACTGCAAAATGTCGGGATCACAAAGGCGTCGTACACACCCTCGGCAAATCTGACAGACCTCGCCGGAAACGCATTTGCATCGCCTGTCACCATCTTCACCGAAACTAACCAGTCCGGCTTCTGAGAAGTTATCCGGACGCCACATTAGGGTCGCCCTGCAGTCCACCCGGCTGCAGGGCGATCTGCGTTACGCAGCGCAGGTCATTTCCGCCGGCGGACCACCAGCACGATGTACAGGGCAACGCCCACGGCCACCAAGGCGCCGATGCTGATTCCTAGATTCCCAGTGTTGAACATGACCGGTTCCCTTCTTGCGGAGGATGTTGTTCACGTATGCCACATCAGCGATACGCATATCAGGTTGCGACCCGCAGGCTCCGCCGCGACACCCAAATAACCCGTGCGTCAGGGATTTTGCCGGTCGAAAACGGCATCCGGGTCACTTGCCCTTCGACGGCGTGGGCTGCGAAACGGTTCCGGGGGCGCTGACCAGGTTCTGCGGCGGGGCGTCAAAGTTGCCGTGGTCGTACAGGCCCACAACACCCTGCATGTACTGCGCCCACTGCGGACCGGCGATGAATGCCCCATCCACCGCCGGGTAGAACTTGCCGTTGACGGTGATGTTGCGGCCCAATCGGGTCGGGCCGCCGTTGAAGGGGTCGCCGAAGAAGGACGCCGTCGCCAGGCCCTTCGTATAGCCAACCACCCAGGTCTGGTTGTTGTACTCGTTGGTTCCGGTTTTGGCGGCATCCGGAACCCCCAGCTTTTGCGGGATCAGGAGGCCGGAGCCCTTGGTGAGGACGTCCTGGAGGACGTTGGTGACGGCCTTTGCAACGTCCGGTTTGAGGGCGCCGGCCTGGCAGGAGGACGTTTGGCCGCCGATCTTGTTGCCCTGGGAATCGTCCACCTCGGTGATGGACATCGGCGAGCAGTAGGTCCCGTTGGCGTCGAACGTGGCGAAGGCGTTGGCCATGGTCAGCGGCGCGACGTTCTGGCTTCCCAGGATGTTGCCCAGGGTTGAGAGGTCGATTTTTGCGCCGTTTCCGCTGCCCAGGTGCAGGCCGATGGCGTCGGCGGCACGCTGGACGTCGCAGAAATCGTTAAGACCTGCAAGTGAGGCGAACGTTGCCGTGTTGATCGACTGGTAGATGCCTTCCCGGACCGTCATGGGCCGGTACCAGTTGGGTTCATCGTTCTGCAGGTCCGAGGATTGCGGCACGGTGCTGTCGAACCAGCCCTGGACCGGCTGGCAGGTGGTCTTCCACGGGTAGTAGATGCCGTAGCGGCGCTTGGAAGCGTCCACAACCTGGTTGGTGGATTTACCCTCGCCCAGCCACGCGGCCAGGGTCACCGGCTTCATGGTTGATCCCGGCTGCATGCCTCCCACACCGCCCAGGCTGTTCCCGGCACTGTCAGAGCTGTCCACGTTGAAGTTGTAGTCGGAGACAAACCCGGCACCCTGGTCGGGCAGTTTCCGTGAATTCTGCGCCATGGACAGGACCTTGCCGGTGCCCGGTTCGATGGTCACCAGCGAGGCGCCCCACTTGTCCGGGTTTGCACCGGCGGTGGCATCCACCTGCGCCTGGGCCGGTCCCTGCAGGCGCGGATCCAGGGTGGTCTTGATGGTCAGGCCACCGGCCATGATCTTCTGGTCCCGCTCGTCCTGGGTGGTGCCATACGCCGGGTCGTTCTCGATCAGGTGCAGGACGTAGTCGCAGAAGTACTGGGCCTGGGCCGCGTAGGCGCAGCCCTGCTTCGGTGGATTGACCTTGAGCTGGATCGGAGTGTTAATAGCGTCGTCATGCTGCTGCTGGTCGATGTAGCCGTGCTGCAGCATGGCGTCGAGCACCAGGTCGCGGCGGCCTTTGGCCGCTTCCGGGTGCACCGTGGGGTCGTAGAGTGACGGGCCGTTGACCAGGCCGGCCAGCAGGGCGCCCTGGGGCAGGGTGAGGTCCTTGGCATCAACAGAGAAGAAGTACTGGCTCGCGGCCTGGATGCCGTACGCGTTGGCGTTGAAGCCGACGACGTTCAGGTATCCGGCGAGGATCTGGTCCTTGGAGTACTTCTCCTCCAGGCCGATGGCGAGCTTCATCTCCTTGATCTTCTGGTTCACGCCCTTTTGCCCGTTAAGCACCACTTGGGCATCCTTGCCCTGGGCGATGAGGTTCTCGTTGAGCATGTTCGTCACGTACTGCTGGGTCAGCGTGGACGCGCCCTGGTGTCCGCCGGCGGCGTCGACCGCCAGCGCCCGGAAGATGCCTTCGGGATCAATGCCGCCGTGCTGGTAGAACCGGTAGTCCTCGACCGCCACGATCGCGTTCTTGATGTTGGGTGACATCTGGTCGAGCGGGATCCGGGTCCGGTTCTCGTCGAAGAGCGTCGCGATCAGCGACCCGTCCGCCGCCAGGACACGCGTCATCTGTGCGGGCGGCGCGGAGAAGACATCATTGGGGAGGTCGGTGGTCAGGGCGGCGGAACCGCCTGCCACTGCCGTCTCGGTCAGCGCTGCGGCGGGTACCATCAACCCGGCCACCAGGGCGCCGCAAAGGGCGCTGACACCGATGAAACCCAGGAACCAGCCAAGCGTGATACCGGTGGCGCGGAACAGGTTCCTGCGCCGGGGCACGGCTGGGGAAGTTGGGGACGGGACTCGCTTGGGCATTCGTGTGTCCGGATCTTCTTCCTTGCCGGCAACCGTACGTTTTTACCCTACTCTTCAGAATTCGCGTCCCGCGGGCCTACCCCCGCAACCACGCGGGACTCCGGGATAACTCATGGCGTTTTCCCAGCAAAAGCCCCTCAGCCGGCGCTGGAGGTGGGCACCGGAACAGGCGTGGAGCCGTAACCGGAGTCAGGGGTGGGCGCCTGGGTCGGGTAGGCAACGGACGACGTCGGCTGCGGGCTTTCCGTGTATTGCCCGGTCGGTGCGGTGGCACCGGACGTCGGGGCTGGGTTGGGATCCCGGGCAGGCACCGTCCCCGGACCGGACGGTTCCACGACGGCCGCGGACGGCGTGGGGGCCGGGCTGGGATCAGCCGAAACAGAGGGTGGAGGCGTGGAAGCTGAAGTCACCGACGCACCTTTGACGATGGCCGTGATCTGCTCCTTGTATCCGTTGAGGGTGGCCTGGATATCGGAGAGCGGTACGTCGCGGATGTTTCTTCCGTATTCAGCGATCTGGGCCCACAGCGCTTCCAGCTGGTGCTTGCTGTCCCCGTCCAGCGGACCATCAAGGGTCAGGACCAGCTGGCTGGCCAGGGCGTAGGTGAGGCAATCCAGGCAGTTGTAGTTGGCCGCCGCGGAAAGGTTCTGCGGCACGATCACGTCCGTCTGCCCCACGACCAGCACCACTTGGAACCCCACGGCAACCGCCGCGCAGGCCGAACAGTTGGCATAGGCGTAGGCCTCATTGGTGGTGGTGACGGGTTGGCCGTCCTCGGCCCACACCAGCGCGAACGCCACGCTGTACTGGACGGAGCCGTCGGTGGTGTTGACGGCGAGCGCCTGGTTTCCGTCGCCCTCGGGAGCGGCCGGCCGGTCGAAAGGGAACACCCAGGAGGGTGCCGCAGCTGCGGGACCTGCGTCGGAACCGCCGCCGGCAGCAGGAGCGGCGGAGGCACCCGCCGGTACCAGCACCATGCTCAGCTGGGGGTTGTCCCGGGTCGGTTTGGCCGTGCCGGCAGGCCACAGCGCAACGGTTCGTCCCGCCGCGCCCTGGCGCAGCGCCGCGCCGTCGCGCGCTGGAAGGATCGTCCGGGTGGCATCACCCAGCGTCCCGCGCTCGTAGGCCTGCACCGGGCGGTACGTCCCGCCGTCGGGCCACCACGCCCAGGCGAGCCCACCAAGGAGGGCGGCCACGGCGCCCATGGCCACGATCCGCTGGGCAACCTTGCCGCGCGTCTTCTGCCACAGCCCGGTCACCAGCTGCCGCAGCAGCCGCACCACGATGTACACCACGCCCAGTACGGGCACAGCCACCACGATGATGGCCAGCGCGCGCACCGTCACGCCCAGGATGTCACCCGCGGACAGGCTCGCGGCCAGAGCTTCCTGCTGTTTGCCCACGCTGGCCCACCCGGTGGCCAGCAGCCGCGGCAGGGACAGGACCATCATCACCATGCTGAACAGCAGCACCGGCACGGTCACCAGGACCCAGATAGTGACCACAGCCCGCGCCCATGGTTTCAGCACCTTGCTTTCCGGGTTTCCCCACCGCCACGGAAGGATCCCCAGAAGGGTCGGCTTGATCCGCTGGAACAGGTCAGGCACCCCGGTGGCGTCGGCCAGGATGTGGTAGCCGTCGTATTTCACCAGCGGGATGAGCTGCCGGACCATCTGCAGGATCTGCGTGACCACCACCAGCAGGAGTGCGTCGAACCCGGTGGCCCACCACAAACCCATGATGGCCACCGCCACGATGGCATTGAAGTACAGTCCGCCCAGGTCGGTGCGGATCCTGCCGCCGCGGCCCAGCCGATAGGAATCCGTGACGTCCGTGAAGAACGCGGGCCACAGCAGGTACAGCCCCGCCCCCATGGCTCCCGGCGTCGCCCCGCCTTTGCGGGCGGCAGCGGCGTGGCCGAATTCGTGGAACCCGGCGGAGAGGATGGTGACTGCGAGGATCAGCAGCAGGAGGGCAGGCTGTTCGAAGGCCTCATGGGTGGCCGAGCCCAGGCCCTTCACCATGAGCACCCACCAGCATGCGGCCAGGAACGCGGCCGTCACGGCCACCACCAGCAGCGGGTGGAACAGCGCGGCGAACGGGGCGGTGATCCTGCGCGTGCGCTCGGGATCGGACACGATGTAGCGGAACCGCAGGCCCAGCAGCGGGTTGGATTTCCTGACCTCGGGCTGGCTGCCGTCGGCGAGCCGGAGCAGGCCCATCGGCAGCAGCTGGGAGTCCATCAGCGTGCGGACGTTGTCCGCGCTGACCAGGCGCCCGGAGCCGTCGCTGACGTGCCGGGCGATGGCGTCCAGGTCGCGCGTCCCGTCGGCCCCCTCCAGCACCAGGTACAGGAGCCGGGTCAGCTGGAGGGTCTGCCCGTCGCCGCGGCGCACCAAGGACGGCGGCTCCCGGTAGCCGGAGCCTTCGGCCGGCCCAAGCAGCTGCACGCCGTCGGCCAGCGCAGGAAGGTGGGCACCCGCCGTCGTGATGGTCCGGTCCGGCGGATCCTGGGAAAGGCCGGCGCTCGACGACGGCGGGCCCGCCTGGGCAGGCGGGCCGCCTTGGGTCTGGGTCATCTTGGCTTACTGCTGCAGGTCGGACTGCTGGCCGGCCGTGGCGTTGGCGGCGCCGTCGATGTGCTGCGAGATGGTGGCGCTCTGGTCCGAGATGGCGTACGCCTGGCTGTCGATGGAGCCGATGTTGGCGGCGACGGCCGCGTCGATGGGGGCGGCGACGTTGGCGTTCGCGGCGACGGCACCGTTGATGGGGGCGGCAATGGCAGCGTCCGCATCGAGGTTGACGTCAACGTTAAGCAGGTTGCCGTTCAAGGCGCCGGCGGCGTCCGTCAGGCCACCGGTGCTTGTGGGCGCAGGTGCCGTTCCGGTGGTCCCATCCGTGGTTCCGGCGGTGCCCGTGTCAGCTGCACCGTCGCCCTGGCCGATCACGCTGTCCTGGGTGGAATCAGCGTTCGCATCGGCAGTAATGCCCTGGTCAATCGCCGCGTCCTGGCTGGACAAAGCCTGCGCGTCGGAGCCGTAGGACAGGATGTTGGCTGACGCGGCGGCGTCAATCGGCGCGGCCACGTTTGCATTGGCGGCGACGGCCAGGTCGATCGGGGCTGCAGCATTGATCCCCAGGTCCAGGTCCGCGTTCAGGTCCAGTACGGATGCTACTTCCTTGTCCGGCAGTGCTGTGGCCTGTTCGGACATCAGTTCTTCGTCGGTGAGAGGACGCATTTCGTTGTCCATGCTTGTGAGACCTCCAGTGCGGCGCGGGTGCTCTGCCCCCAGCGGGCAGCCCGCGCCCACCAATAGTAAGCATGATTAGTAGTTTTGCGAAGCTATCGGCGGCAGGTAACTGCAGGTCAACGCTGCAAAGCGCGCGGAATCCCAAGTGGCGTGGTTGAATGGCGAATGTGCCCCCGGCACAGTGAGCCCCAACCGGACACCAGGAGGACAGCATGACTGGAATCAACTCGAAGTTCGACAAGGAATACATCGACAAGGGCATCGACGAACTCGCGAAAGCGCCGGTGGAGGCGCTGAAGGGACTGTCCGAAAGCGACGCCCAGAAGCTCAAGGAAGCCCTGAACATCAAGACGGTCAAGGATCTGGGCACCAACAAGTTCTTCACCTGGGCGCAATCGGTCGCCAAGCTCGCGGAGTAGCGCGCACCCGCAGTTCACAGCAAAGCCCTTGGCCCCGGCCAGGGGCTTTCCTGTGTTTTCGACGGCAGGCATTCCGGCGTCATCCACATAGCTGCCCTGCTGATTACCTGCCGCTGCCGGTCATTCCCTAGAGTGGAGGGTGGCAACAGCGGATGGAAAGGCGGCCACCGGCATGAATGCTCCGTTCCGTCTCCCCCGTGTGATTGCCTTTACCGTGGCCATGCTGACCCTGGCCGCGGCTGCACACGTAGTGGCCGGCGGTGTGCTGCCCCATCCGGCGATCATGGCCGGAATTGTGGCGCTGGTGCTGGCGCCGGTCACCATCCTCTCGAAAACCAAAATCAATGCCCCGGCGATGCTCGGGCTCCTGGCGTCCAGCCAACTGGGCCTGCACTGGGCCTTCGATGCGCTCTCGGCGGCGGCAGCCTTCACCCCGGCTGACGGCGCCCACGTCCACGGATCATTCCCTGCCTCCGCCGCCGGCGCCCTGATGCCCGGCCATGAGGCCGTGCCGGGAGCCTTGATGCTGGCCCTGCACGCCACGGCCACAGTGGCCACCGCCCTGGTCCTGGCCAGAGGCGAGGCGGCCGTGTGGGCCCTGGCGGCATGGCTGCGCCCCCTGGTCCGGATCCTGGCTTCCCTTGCCATCCCGGAGTGGCCGCGCCTTTCCGCGCCGGCCGCCGTCGTCATCCCCTTCCGGTGGCGGAACCTGCGGCTGCCCGCCCTCCGCGGACCGCCGGCCTTCCACGCCGCCAACTAGGCGGCTGCCGAATCCCGCGAAGCCCCCATGCCGAAAGCGGCCGGGGGGCCACCGCGTTGTCATTTTCTCCCGCGCCGCCGCACCTGCGGCCCCTTTGGCGCACCCTTTGGAAGGCTTTGCTGTGAACACCTCATTCCGCCGTACCCTCAAGACCCTTGCCGCCGCCGCTGCCGCCGCGGGCATCGTTGCCGCGGGCGCCACCGCCGCGTCCGCCCACGTCAGCGTGACCCCGGACGATACCGGCGCCAACGGCTATTCCCACCTCACGTTCAACGTCCCCAACGAGTCCCCGACGGCCAAGACCAGCAAGCTCGAGGTCACGCTGCCAACCGACACTCCCTTCACCTCCGTCTCCGTCAAGCCCGTGGAGGGATGGACCGCCCAGGTGGTCACCGGCGAGCTGCCCAAGCCCGTCACCGTGTCCGGCAGCACGGTCACCAAGGCGCCCATCTCCGTGGTCTGGACTGCCGACGAAGCCCACCAGCTGGGCCAAAACCAGTACCAGGCGTTCTCGCTGTCCGTGGGCCGGCTTCCCGCCGCGGGCACCAGGGTCACCCTGAAGGCAGCCCAGACCTACACGGACGGCAGCGTGGTGAAGTGGGACGAGGAGGGCGCCGAGGGGCAGCCGGAACCCAAGCATCGCGCCCCCTCCTTCGTCACAACGGCCGACGACGGGGCTGCCGCCGCCGCAGCGCCGGCGTCGCCCAGTGCCGAGGCAGTGACCCGGACGGCCCAGGAGTCCAGTGACGCAACGTCCGTGTGGGGCGTGGTGCTGGGGGCAGCAGGACTGGTGCTCGGTGGGACGGCACTGGGCGTGGCGGTTGCCGGCCGCCGTACCCGGACCGCCGGAAAGTAGGGCGATACATGAAAACATCGTCGACCCGCCACAGGACCGCCTGGCCGGCACGCATGCTGCTGCCGTTGGCCACCGCCGCGCTCCTGCTGGTCTTTTCCGCGCCGGCGCAGGCACATGATGCCCTGGAGTCCAGCAACCCGGCCAACGGGTCAACGGTCAGCGCAATGCCCGCCAAGGTCGAGCTGACGTTCGACCACACCCCCATCGCCATCAACTCGATTGTCCGCGTGGAGGACGCCACCGGAGCCGACCAGGCGGACGGGCCGGTGCAGATCGTTGACAACCAGGTCAGCCAGCCGGTCAAGCCGGGCGCCCCGCAGGGCAAGTACACGGTGGTCTGGCGGGTGGTCTCCTCGGACGGCCATCCCATCGAGGGGACGTTCACCTTCACCGCCGGCGGCCCGAATTCCGCGCCGCCGTCGGCGCCGGCGGCCAGCCCCGCGTCAGCCGACCCAGGGGTTCCGGGGCCGCTGGTGGTGGCGGGGACAGTTGGCGCCGTCCTGGTGACCGGCCTGGTGGTGGCCGGACTGCTGGTCAGGCGCCGGCTGCGGAACCCGGAGGACGAGGAGTAGGAATGGCCGGCCGCCGGCACGGCCCAACCCACAGTTGCGGCCGTGCCGGCGGCCCCTCGGCTTTTGGCGCAAGCAGCGTTAGGGTGGGCCTTGCCCGGCCCACAGCCCTACACACCAGGAGTCCCCATGCCCAAGCCCACCTTCGCCAACGGCGATCCCTGCTGGATCGACCTCATGACGTCCGATCCGGAAAAGTCCCGCGAGTTCTACACCGCACTGTTCGGCTGGACCTACGAGGAGGGCGACCAGGAGAAGTACGGCGGCTACATCACGGCGTTCGCCAACGGTGCGATGGTGGCCGGGATGATGAAGAACGACGCCGGCTCCGGGTACCCGGACGTGTGGACCACGTACCTGCGGGTGGAGGATATCCAGTCGACAGCGGACGCGGCCGTGGCGGCAGGCGGCCAGGTGTTGATGGGGCCCATGGAGGTCCCCGAGCAGGGACACATGGCGATGCTGGGGGACGCGGGCGGCGCCGCGATCGGCGCGTGGCAGTTCGGCGGCCATACCGGGTTCCGGTCCACGGGCGAACCCGGCACCCCCTATTGGCATGAACTCCACGCCCGCGAGTACGCGGCGTCGGTGAAGTTCTACCAGGACGTTTTCGGCTGGGACACGGACGTCATGAGTGACACCGAGGACTTCCGCTATACCACGCTGGGATCCGGGCGCGACTCACGGGCCGGAATCATGGACGCCTCCCATTTCCTGCCCGAAGGGGTGCCGGCCAACTGGCAGACCTACTTCGCCGTTGAAAACACCGACGCCGGGGTGGAGATCGCCACGTCCCTGGGCGGGCGGGTGGTCTATCCCGCCGAGGACACCCCGTTCGGCCGCATCGCAGCCCTCACGGACCCCACCGGTGCGCTGTTCCGGATCGCCCAGCGGTAGGTCCGGTTCCACGGCCCCGGCGACGCGCGCCGGGGCCGTTTTGGTGAGCGCCCGCTGGACCCTAGGATCGGAGTAAAACCGCAGGCCAACAGGGGGTCCGCCTTGCCCGAGCAAACGTCCGCACCAAAGGACGCCAAAAGCCGTGACATCATTCTCGGCCGGCTGAAGGACTGGGGATTGCCCATCGGCGTGGCAGTAATCGCCCTGGGCCTGGGCGCTGCCAGTATCACGGGTGGTTTGGCGGATCGTGACCGCAAATCCCAGGAGGCAGCGGCGGCCCAAAGCGCTGCGGCCGTCCCCGTGTGTGAGGTGGAGGACCGGGGCAGCCTGGTCCCGGCGTCGGGCGCTTTGTTTGGCGTGAACTTGAACCTGGAGGCCAAGCCGCTGTCCCGGTATGCCGCGGACCTGGGCCACAAACCCGCCGTCAGCGTCTCCTTCGCCGATTTTCCGTACACGGCCCAGGAACGGACCCACCTGCAGCAGGCCGCCGCCCAAATCCGGGCGGACGGGCACGTGATGCTCCTGACCCTCGAACCCAAGCAGGGCCTGGCCGCCGTCACCCCTGACGTCATCAGCGCCTTGGTGAAGGATCTCGCGTCGATCAACAGCCAGGGCGTCCCGGTCATTGTCCGCCTGGCCCACGAGATGAACGGGTCCTGGTATCCCTGGTCCCAGCAGCCGCTGGAGTACAGGGACATGTTCACCCGGGTCGCGGACGCCGTCCACCACAATGCCCCGGGCTCGGCCATGATGTGGGCGCCCAATTACGCGGGCGGCTATCCCTTCGCGGGCGGCCAGTTCGAGGCGCAGGCGGGCAGCGCTGACTTCGCGGCCCTGGACACCGACCACGACGGCGCCATCACCATGGCGGACGATCCTTACGCCCCGTATTACCCGGGTGACCAGGCGGTGGACTGGGTGGGCATGTCCCTGTACCACTGGGGCGCGAAGTACCCGTGGGGTGAGAACGAAGTCCCGGAGGCCGACAAGTTCGCCCAGCAGCTCACCGGGACCTACAACGGGGCCAACGGCGATGACAGCCTGCTCCCTGATTTCTACGGGGTGTACGGCAGAGACCACAGCAAGCCCGTTGCCATCCCGGAGACAGCTGCGCTTTACAACCCAACGGCCGGCGGCGCCGCAGAGATGGATATCAAGCGCGCCTGGTGGGAGCAGGTGTTCGGGCCCCAGACCCACGCCCAGTTCCCCAACCTGAAGATGGTCAACTGGTTCGAATGGGACAAGAACGAGGTCGAGGTCAACGGCAGGATCGACTGGACCGTCACCAACACCCCGGCCATCCGCGACGCATTCACCGCGGCCCTGCCGGACTGGCTGCAGTACGGCGCAGGGACCTCCTGCCGCCCAGCAACCTCCTAGCTCACAGCTGCGTCGCCGGAAGCACGGCTTCCCATTCCGCTCCACTGGGCGCCGGTTAGGTAAGGTTTGTCCATGATCCAGGCCGCGGCCGTGTCCGCGCTGACGTCCACCCACTGGCTGGGGATTCCCATCGCCGCCGCGGGTGCCGTCCTGCTCGCCCTGGGAACCCTGTTCCAGCACCGGGCCGTGGGAGACCAGCCGGCCGCCGCGGGACGCGCGGCCGGCAGCATGGGCGGCGGGCGGCTCCAGGCCCTGGTCCGCAAACCGGCGTGGCTGGCCGGGACGGCAATGCTGGGCGCTGCGATCCTCCTCCAGCTCACCAGCCTGCGGTTTTCGCCCCTCATCGTGGTGCAGCCCATTGGGGCAATCGCCCTGGTGGTCACCACCCTCGCCACCGCCCGGATGAACCGCAGGTCCCCCGGCCGGCGGGCCCTCACCGCCGTCGCCCTCTGCGTTTGCGGGGTGGGCGTGTTCGTGGCCGTGGCGGCGTTCTCCGCTGCGGACGTGGAAATCAGTGACCGGCACCTGGTGACCATCCTGATCGTCCTCGCCGTGGTCCTGGCCTGCGTCGCCGTGGCATATGCATTGTGGCGGCACCGCTCCGGCGCCGTGGTGTTCACCGCCGGCGCCGGGATCCTGTTCGGGTTCGTCGCCGCTTTGGCCAAGACCGTGATTGCCAGGCTCTTCCAGGGCGACTTCGAGTGGCTGTCCCTGACCTGTCTTGCGGGGCTGGTCATCGCGGCCCTGGCCGGCAGCTTCCTGGTCCAGAACGCCCACACCCGGGGAACGCCCGAACTCGTGGTGGCCGGACTGACCGTGATCGATCCGCTGGTGGCCGTGGCAATCGGCGTCACCATCCTGGGCGAGGCTGCCACCGCCCCGCCGCTGGCGATCGGCCTGTTCCTCCTGTCAGGAGGCACCGCGGTGGCCGGGGTCATCCTGCTGGCCACGGTCAAGGCACCGGCCCAACCAGGGGTCAAGCGGTAACACCGCCCAAGGCCTTATTCGTGCTCGCGGATGTATTCCTCGGGGCTGACGTCCTGGGGCTCAATCCCGCCGGCGTGCTCGGATTCGAAGATGGCGAACGCCAGGCCCAGCCGGTGCCGCAGTTCCAGGGAGGCGTGCTGCCGGAAGTCGGTCAGGCCTTCGCGTTCCTCTTCCGCCATATGGTCGCCGTTGGCTTCGTTGACCTTTGCCAGCGCCGCCCACCAGTCGGCTGTACCCGTCGGGTGCCGGTCCACGTCACTGATGGCGTCCCGGATCTCGTTGTGGTCGTGGATGGCGTCGGTGGTCTCGTCTTCGGCGGAGTCCTTTCCGCCGGCCCCCTTCCCCAGTTCCAGCAGCTCCGGGTAGAAGAGTTCCTCTTCCGCCTTGGCATGGACTTCCAGCAGGATGCGCATCCGTTTCCATACCGCGTCCAGGCTGGACGTTTCGCTGGCATGCATTTCATCGAGCAGGGCGAACAGGCGCCGCTGCTCGTGGTGGTCGTTCAAAATCACTTCAACGATGTCCATGGGGGTCCTCTCGGCAGGGGTGGCTACGCACTAATCCTTACCCTCACCGGACCGTCTTCCACCAGCACACCCTGCAAGCGAAGGATTCCCAGCGGATTCCCAGCAAATAACCACCGGGCAGGGCCAACCGGTGGGTACGGCTTCACTACGGCCGTGACACGAATCCAAAAGGAGACAAAAGACATGGAAGCGTTGCCCCTGGTGGTCCTGCTCCTGATTTTCGCCGGTGCCGCGGCGGTGATCTGGGTGGCGGGGATCCAGCTGTCCAAGCAGACGGACGTCCTCGATGACCGGCTGCATCTGGGGTCGGCGCTGGGCGGGCTGATCCTGCTGGCCATTGCCACCAACCTGCCGGAGATCGCCATCACGGTCAGCGCGGCCGCGGCCAACAACATCGGCGTGGCCGTGGGCAACATCCTGGGCGGCATCGCCATCCAAACAGTGGTGCTGGTGATCCTGGACGTGTTCGGAACCAAGGGCACGGAGCCACTCAGCTACAAGGCAGCATCCCTGACCCTGGTCATCGAGGCCGTCACGGTCGTCGCCGTCCTGGGCGTGGTGATCGCCGGCAGCCAAATGCCGGGCTCGCTCGTGGCCTTCCACCTGACCCCTGCCGCGGTGCTGATCGCCGTGATCTGGATCCTAGGATTGATCCTGGTCCAACGCTCCCAAAAGGGCCTGCCGTGGCACCAGCAGGGCGACGCCCCCGGCGGCCAGGACCAGCCCAAGGGGCACTCCAAGAAAAAGTCCACCGACCAGAACCGCCACATCAGCACGGGCAAGTCAGCCCTGATCTTCACCGTCGCAGCCCTGGCAACCCTGGGCGCCGGCGTCGTCCTGGAGCGCAGCGGGGACGCGATCGCCGGGCACATCGGCCTCTCCGGGGTCCTCTTCGGCGCCACCTTCCTGGCCCTGGCCACATCCCTGCCGGAAATCTCCACCGGCCTGGCATCGGTCAAGCAGGGCGACTACAAGCTGGCGTTCAGCGACATCTTCGGCGGCAACGCCTTCCTCCCCGTCCTGTTCCTGGTGGCCGTCCTCATCACCGGCAAACCGGTGCTGCCGCAGGCCCAGGCCACCGACATCTACCTCACTGCCCTGGCCATCCTCCTGACCCTCACCTACCTGCTTGGCCTACTCTTCCGCCCGAAAAAGAAGCGCCTGGGCATGGGGACGGACTCATTGGTGGTCCTGGTCCTGTACCTGGTGGGCGTGGCGGGCCTGTTCGCCGTCGCCACCATGTCCTGACCGCCGGATCCGGTACTCACGCCAGGTGATCCACACAATGAAGATGTCGAACGCGGTCAGGAGCACCATGCCCCAGGTGAACTCCACCGAGATCCGGTACGCCTGGTACGCGATGAACACCAGCAGGAAGGCGATCATCCAGGGGTAGGCCCACAGCTTCTCCCGCAGGACCGCCCACACCAGGACGATCTTCACCACCCCGTGCAGGAGGAGGTAGACGGCGCCAAACAACGACGCCGGCCCCGAAAGGTTGGCGGTGAGGTGCACCAGGGCATTGGCCACGAAGTCCCGCGGATCCTGGGCGAGTTCGTGCTGGGTGAGGAACCGGACCAGGTCGTTGATCTGCGCGGGCGTGACCAGCAGCAGGAGGACGCCGCCGATCAGTTCCAGGACCCCGTCCAGGCCCTTGAGGATGAGGGAGACGCGGAAGGTCCTGTCCAGCAGGGCCGTTCCCTGGCGCGTGTTTTCCATTGGATATTCCCTTCGCAGAACCCGTGCAGTGTATCCCCCGGACAACGCGCGGCATCCGACAAGCAGACCACGCGCCGGGCCGCCACGGCATCCAGCATTTCCCCAGCATCGGCTCCTATAGTGATCCCGTGCCGGTCCACGCCGTCCAGCGGGGAGGCACGCGCAAAATTGGAAGGACACACCGTGGTGAACCCATCAATCCCGTCTATGAAAACCCGCATCGGCGTCGGAGCCGCAGCCCTCCTGGCCGCCGGTGCCATGGCCGTTGCAGGCGTGGGTGCCGCGTCCGCCTCCCCCAGTCCAACAGCTACCGCCTCCGCCGCCGGCCAGGCCAAAGCGGCGAAAGGCGCCGGCGGCCTGCAGGCGTTCCTGGGCATCAACGCGGACAGCCCCCAGGCTGTTGGGGACCGTGCCGCGAAGGCAGCCGAAGCCCTGGTCAACCACCCGCAGCTCTTCGCCAAGCTGCCCGCCGCCCTCCAGGCCGACGTCACCACGCTCAAGGACGCCCCGGCGGCGGACCGGGTGAAGGACGCCTACAAGATCAAGACCACCGCCCTTTCCGGCGGCTACGGTCCCGAGGTCCAGAAGCGCGCCGAAGCGTTGGAGAAGACCGTCACCGGCGTGGCCGGCCTGCGGCAGGAGCTGCGGACCGCGTTCAGCTCGGGCAACCCGGGCGCCGGGCTCCAGCAGGTGGCCGACCAGCTCATCGCCCACCCCAAGCTGTTCGCCAAGCTCCCCGCGAACCTCCAGGCTGACCTGACCACGCTCAAGAACGCTGCCCCCGCGGACCTGGACGCCCAGGCGAACAAGATCAAGGACACGGCGCTGAACGGCGGCTACGGCGCCAGAGTGCAGAAGATGGCTGAGGCCCTGGCAAAGAAGGCGGCAACGCCCAGCACCTGACGCGCTGGCCAGCCGTCGGGACGCGTGCGACGGCGGCGCGGACGTTCCAGGGTCCGGCGGACGTGGGCAGTGGGCCGGGTTCGTTGTGGCACCGCCGCGGGGCAGGGATATGAGCGCATGATGTTCCCATGAGAAGGATCATCTGGTGCCTGGCAGCGGCCATCATCATCACGCTTGCCTTAGGGAGCGTGTACGTCGCGCTCCAGCAGATCGGCCGCCACATGGCCAACACGGCGCCGGCTGCCGCCGCCGCGGCGCGGCTTCAACAGCAGGGGCCTGATACGGCGGCGGGGCAGCGGCTGGAGCTGTCCCCTGACAGTGGCGTGTTCCTGATCGTTTACGGGGACACCAACAGCCCGCTCTCCTCTACCGTGGTCCTGCACGGGGCCATGCCCGTGGTACCGGAGGGGGTGCTCGACACGGCGCGGGCCTTGGGCAGCGACACGGTGACGTGGCAGCCGGAGCCTGGTTTGCGGATGGCGATCGTCGCCAGGCAGGCGGCAGGGAACGTTGTGGTGGCCGGCCAGTCGCTGGCACACTTCGAGGCCAGCGACCGCATGACCCAGATGTTCCTTGCAGCGGGGTGGCTGGGCAGCCTGCTGGTCCTGGCGGGGGCGTTCGGTGCGGCAGAGCTGGTGGAACGCAGGCAAGGCAAAGAACCGGGAAAGTAGGGGCTGGTTACCGCCTTTAGTGGCTTTTGGAGCCAGCGGTCAGGACGTTTGCGACGCCGCGGCGGACGGATCCAGGTCGGCGAGCGTGAGCGGGTGGACAGGTTGGTCCGGGAACGGGACGGTGCAGCTAACCGCCAGGTCCGGGCCAACATGCACGAGCTCCCCCGCCGCCAGGGGCCGCCAGCCGGGGTTGTGGTTCATCGGCTCGGTGGCGAAGAGGACGGACCGGGCACCGGAGAGTTCGGTGCTTCGGGTGTGGATCCGGTGGCTCCGCGCATCCAGCGGTGCCGCCGGGGCCGGCTCAGTCAAAGGGTCCCGTTCCAGCATGAACAGCGGGTGGGTTGCCGGGTAGCGGAGTGCCCAGAGATCGGTCGCGGTGGTCACGATCAGGTTCAGCGCCAGGACCGGAAGCTCCGCGGCGATCCAGCCCACCGCCCGCACAATGCCTTCGGCCACATCCCCGCCGGCCCGGCGGCTCTCGGCGGTGATGAGGGCGAAGAGCCGTTCGCTGTCGGTCTGGCCCTGCACCAACCCGGACACCCCAAAACCGGCAAGCCGCGCGTCGAGCCGGTCCAGCCCGTGGAACGCCCCGTTGTGCGCGAACAGCCGCCCGTCCTGCTCGAACGGATGCGTGTTCACCAGGGTGTGGGCCCCGGTGCTGGCATACCGGACGTGGGCCAGGAAGGTGGTGCTCCTCAGCTCCCGGGCCTCCCGGGCAAAGGCGTGGTCCTCCCATGCGGCGAGCGGCCGTTTGCTGACCCGCGCGCCGCCGTCGGCCGCAAACGTGCCGATCCCCGCGCCGTCGGGGTCCCGCCTGCTCTGCTCAGCCAGGCTGTCCGGGGCATCCAGGAGCCAGAAGGTGGCGCGGACGGGGCGGGACCCGGCGTGCAGCCCGAACAACCGGCACATGGCCCTCCTTCAGCGTCCCAGGGCCGCCAGCACTACCGCAACAGTTCCCACCGCCAAGAACGCCAATCCGACGTAGGACATCGCCCTTAGCCGGCGCCGGCGCAGCTCCCTGAGTGAGTAGCGCAGGTCGTAACTTCCCCTATATTTACCCATGGCCACAGATTAGGAATGCAACCTCAATGTTTCCTCAAGATGGAAACATGTGACTGCCAATTTCTATCCGATGAACAACTCCAGCTGGTCCGTGGTCCGCTGGCCGGCGTAGGTAATCCTGCGAAGGTACTTCGCAGCGAGCCCCGGCAACGCACCGGCCGGATCGGATCCGTTGTCCGCGCAGCGGAGGTCCTCTTCCAGTTCGAGGGCAACCCCGGCCAGCTGCATGGCCCCCACCATCTGCGCCGACGTCCGGAGACTCAGCACGGCTGCCATGGCGCCCTTGCCGTCACCGCTGGTCAGGGTGCTGCGGATCTTCTCGATTCTGGGCGGCATCTGATCGATGAAGTCCCGGACGAATACCTTCCAGATGCCGTCGTCATAATCCGTTTCGGCCCGCAACAGTGCCAGGACGGAGTCATCCAGCAGCGGCAGGTTCGGGCTGTCTTCCAGGCTCACGGCTCCCGCAGCGCCCCTTGCGCCAACGGTTTCCCTTCCATACACATGCTCCCCCTTGCAAGTACGTTTCCGAACCAAGTTCGACGCTACGCGCTGGGCTTAGGAGGGCACACGAGTAGGGGGTACTCAAGTTTCCGGGTGCAGGACGCTTAGTGGTGGAAGGCTTCCTTCTGCTGCTCGGCCGGCATGGGCCCGGCAAGGGCATCCAGGTACGCCACTTCCTTCTGGAGGTCGGCCAGGAAGCTGGCGGCGAGGTCGCGGGTGAACCCGTTCCGGACCACGATCCGCTGCACGGTGATGTCACTGAGGCCGTCCGGCAGCGGGTAGGCCGGGACCAGCCAGCCGTTCATGCGGAGGCGCTCGGAAAGGTGGTGCAGGTTCCAGTTCTTGGTGTGGCCGTCGGTGAGCTGCCAGGCGAAGACGGGGATGTCGGACCCGTCGCTCCAGAGGGTGAAGGCGTCCATGGCGCCGATCTCGTGGGAGAGGTAGAGGGCCACGTCGCGGCAGCTTGCCTGCACGGACCGGTAGCCGGCGAAGCCCAGCCGGAGGAACAGGTAGTACTGCAGCAGCACCTGGGCGCCGGGCCGGGAGAAGTTCAGGGCGAAGGTGGGCATGTCCCCGCCCAGGTAGCTGACGTGGAACACGAGGTCCTCGGGCAGTGCGTCAGCGTCCCGCCACACGACCCAGCCCAGGCCGGGGTACACCAGCCCGTACTTGTGCCCGGAGGTGTTGATGGAGGCCACCCTGGGGAGCCGGAAGTCCCAGACGAGCTCGGGCTGCAGGAACGGGGCCACCATGGCCCCGGACGCGCCGTCCACGTGGATGGGGATGTCCAGCCCGGTGTCCGCCTGGATGGCGTCCAGCGCGGCGGAGATCTGCTCCACGGCTTCGTAGGCGCCGGTGTAGGTGACGCCCATGATGGCCACCACGCCGATGGTGTTCTCATCCACGTAGCGTTCCAGGCCGTGGCCGTCCAGGGCGGGGTGCTCGGCGGACACGGGCACGTAGCGGGCTTCCACCTCAAAGTAGTTGCAGAACTTTTCCCAGCACACCTGCACGGCGGAGCTGAGGACGATGTTCGGTGAGTCGGTGGGCTTCTTGGCGGCACGACGGCGGTGTTGCCACCGGCGCTTGAGCGCCAGCCCGCCGAGCATGCACGCCTCGGAGGAACCCACGGTGGAGGTGCCGACGGCGGCGGCCGGGTCCGGGGCGTTCCACAGGTCCGCGAGCATGCGCCAGCACCGGGTTTCGATCAGCGCCGTCTGCGGGTACTCGTCCTTGTCGATCATGTTTTTGTCGAACGTTTCGGCGTACAGCTGGGAGGCTTCGCGCTCCATCCAGGTCCCCACGAACGTGGCCAGGTTCAGGCGGGCGTTGCCGTCCAGCATCACTTCGTCGTGGACCACCTGGTAGGCGGTGCCGGGCAGGGATTCGCCGTCCGGGATGGTGAAGCGCGGGAAGATGGTGGACTCCCCCGGCCGGCTGAACAGGGGGTTCAGCTCCACGCTCGATTCGGGTTCATGCCGTTCGCTCCGGTGTGACCTGGTCATGTCCGCTTCCTTCGCCCGTCGTCGCGGCAGGCAGGTGCCTGCCGCTGCACTTCCGCTGTTGCCAGCACTCCGTATTATTCATGCACCGGCTGGGAACGGCAGCAGAGGCTGCGGCGTGGGCGAGTCATCGGACGACGGCGGCATCGTCACCATTCGGAGGTCAGGGCTGGACGCTGACCGTGGGCGCCAAATCGGGATGCATCCGCATCCACTCAGGGTCCACAGGGTCCTTGTCCGGGTTGACCTTCAAGAGGCGCACCTGGCTGCCCACCGGCCCCCAGGCCTTCACGAGTTCACCGTGCGACAGGGCTGCGTAGGCCAGTGGGGCGTTTTCCTCGCCCAAAATCTCGCCGCCAACAAAGACTTCCATGCCGCGTCCCAGGAATACGTAGTCCACGTCCTTCCACCCGCCGGGGAGGTTCCTGGCCCGTGCCAGGGGGTCCCGATCCAGCTTGAAGTGCCAGATGGGACCGGACCAGCCGTCGGCATTCCAGCCCATTTTCACAAGGTCGTTCCAGGTGTTGTCGTCCGTGAGGACCCTTGTGTTCCGCGGCAAGTTGGCGTCCACGTAGGCGAGCGCCTCCCGGTACGGAACGTTTTGGTCCTCGGTGACCGCACGGACAGACTCTGCAGCCCAGGATGGCGTGATGACCAGCAGTGACGCCGCCACCATACCCGCCACGACGGTACGGCCAACGTACTGGATGGCCCGGTAGCGGGACGTGGCCGCCTGCCAGAGTTTCCAGGTCGCGAAGACGACGGCCAGGGCGAAGAACGGCAGCGGTGTGACGATGTACATCCCGGGGATATAGCCGCCCCGCAGCGCCACCGCAAAGTAGACCACCGGGACCAGGGCGATGCTTCGCGACTGCCGGAAGAACAGCGCCACCACACTCAGCAGCATGCCTCCGGTCACCAGGTACGGGTCGTGGGACAGCCACCCCTTGAGGATGTTGTTGGCACCGGAGCCTTGGGTGAACATGAAGCCGGCGCCCTCGCGCCCCTGGAGCTGCCACACGATGGCCTCCCAGAGCGATACGTGGCCCGGGCCCGGGAACAGCTCGTTCTTGACTGCCGCGAACAGCAGCCATCCGCTAACCATGAACGCGCCGGTCCCCAGGAATCCCACGAACGAAAAAGCCCGGGTGCGGGCCCACGACGATATGTAAAGGGCAACCAGGATGGCGGGCAGTGCCAGCGCGGCGGTTTCCTTGCTGAGGACTGCCATCCCAAATGCGGCTCCCGCTGCGACATGGTGGTGGAGCTTCGGCTTTCCCGTCACCAGCGCGAAGCAGGCAAGGAGCCACACCAGCGCAATGTTGTCCAGGAAGATCTGCCGCTCCAGGTTAAGGGTGAGCGGGGACAACGCCCAGACCAGTGGCGCGGCGAGCGCCAGGGGCTTGGGGACGCCAATGTTGCGGGCAACCCGGTAGATCATCGCTGCTGATGCGACGGCGACCAGGGTCATCATGCCCCGCCCTGCCGTCGCCGCCGGGATCCCGTCGCCTCCCCAGATCCACTGCAAAGGTTTGAGCAGGACCGCCAACTGTATCCACCCGACCGGAGGGTGGTCGTACCAGTACGTGTAGTGGGCGGTGGTCCCCTGCGTGGCGACCGCCCAGGCCTGGGCGAAGTAGGTGCCTTCGTCGTCGTTGTTGAACTCCGGGTATCCCTGGAGGTTGACGCCGTATAGCACGGCGACGATGCCGAGTACCAGGGCCAGCGGGACCATGCGCAGGAGTCGGACCCGCCGTCGAGCACGCACGGTGGCGGGCGCCCTAACCGGGCCTGCCGCCACCGGCACTGGAAGGGGACGTACGCTGTCCTCGGCGACCGCCGTCATGCTTTGGCCTCCCGCACCCGCGGGTTCAGGAACATGTCGCGGGAGACTCCCAAGTGGGCGCCGGTGTGCGGGGTCTTGTCCCAGCTGAAGTTCCGGCGCTGGTATTTGACGGCGGCAGCCATGGCACAGTACAGCAGAAGCGCCTGGTACATCGGCGTGGAAACGATGAGCAGCACGTAGTCGCGCAGTCCAATGTCGAAGTTCATGTCCCGTCCGAACTCGCGCAGCACCAGGACTTCGAACACCACGGTCAGCAGGAGGGGGATCAACGGCAAGTAGGTGAGCATGACGACGCCGGTGGGCAGCGAGTAGGCCACGGCCGTGACGAAGGCTATGGGCAGGAGGACGCCGGCGAGTGCGATGGCGTGCTGCTGGACGAGTGTCCACCAGCCGTTGAGCCGGCGCTGCAAGGTAGGGAGCTGCTTCCAGTCGCCTTTGGCGAGGACCTGCATGAAGCCGAGGCTCCAGCGCGTCCGCTGCCTGATGAAGGCTGGCACGGTGGTCGGCGCTTCTTCGATCGTTGTCAGTTCCGGATCGTAGACGCACACGATCCGTTTGCCCATGGCCGAGAGGCGCACGCCGATCTCACAGTCCTCGGCGAGGCAGTCAGCATCCCAGCCGCCGATCTGCTCCAGGAGGTGCCGCCAGACGAACACTGTGTTGCCGCCCAACGGGATAAATCCTGAGTTCGCGTGCCCGTGAAGGCGGGAACGGAACCAGATGCGGTACTCCAGGCAGTTACGGAGCGTGAACCACCTGCTGCGGAAGTTGACCAGGTGCACGGCTCCCTGGACGATGTCCGCGCTGGTCAGCTGGAAGGTGGCGTCGATATGGGACAGCAGTCCGGGGGCAGTCAGGGATTCAGCGTCGATGACGCCCACAATGTCCCCCGTACACAGCGCGAGGGCCGAGTTCAGCTGGCGGGGTTTGTTCTTGACGGGGTCGGTGTTGAGGGACACTTTGATGTTCCGGGGGTGGAGCGCGGCAAGCGTTCGAGCGTGCTGTACCGTGCCCGGGTCGTCATCGCCCACCGACATCACGATCTCGACCCACGGGTGGACCTGCGCCATCAACCCCTCGACTGTGGCACTCATAACGTCAAACGGTTCGTCGCGGCAGGGCACAATGATGGAGAAGGAGTGGCGGCCCTGCACGGACCCCGTGGAGACGTTGGTTGCCTGGAAGTTTTCGGGCGTCCTCCAGGCGTGGAGCATCCACCAAAGGGTTCCGGCGCAGATGGCAAACAGCAGGGCTGAACCGAGCAGGAGAAAGAAGATCAGGACGCCCACGCGGCGGCCCTGTTCGCGTGGCCACCGGCGGCCTGGTGGCGGCCAGCCCCGGCCGTGGCACTGCCGGCCATGAGGAAGCGAGAGCCACGCCGCCGCGGCCCAGTTGTGTCAAAGACCAAAATATCCCCCAGCGGATCACACCCAGCTGCCGCAACGGGCACTGGGTCCCAAAAGTCCTGCCGGCACCGTTGGCCGGCAGCAGGTTCAGGGTAGGCAGCGCTAACAGCGTCCCAACACCGAGGCGGGTACTTGTCTTTCGGGCGGGGCGCTACTTGGCATACTCAACCAGCGGGGCGGTGGCGGGGTCGTCTCGCCGCGGGCCGCAGGGCATGACTGTTGCGTCAACACTTAAAAAGTGTGCCGCCGCCTCAAATTTGGGGGATGATGAGGCGGCGGCACTGCATCCAAGGTACCCCCGGTGCGGGACGGGCCAGCCGGGATCGAGGCCCCAGGCCGGAAACCTTGACGATTTTTTTACGCCCGCCTTTCGCACGGCGCACACCCGCGCCCCTCCCGCCCGGAAATAGCTGACAGCATGCACAGCGGCTGCACAGCCCTGCCCTACACCGGCGACAGGAGCGGCCCCAATGCTTGTTGTATTCCCTCCACCTGGAGGACCAACAACGAAGGAGCCCCCCATGAAAACCACCATGAAGTCCACGCTGGCCGGCCTTGCCCTCGCAGCAGCAATCGGCGGCGGAGCCCTGGCAACCACGGCGTTGCCGGCGAATGCCGCCACCACCGACTCCAGCCAGTCGAGCAGCAGCGCGTCCGCGACGCAGGGCCAGCCCCGGGACGAGTCAAAGGGCGGGCACCAGGCCAACGGGATCACGGAAACGCTGCTGACCGGTGATACGGCGACGAAGGTTACCGACGCCGCGCTGGCCGCGAATCCGGGCGCCACTATCCAGCGGGTGGAGAACGACGCCGAGGGTGCTGTTTACGAGGCCCACATCATCAAGTCGGACGGCACTCGCGCCACCGTCTACCTGGATGCGTCCTTCACCGTGACCTCCACGGAGACCGGTGGCCCGGGCGGCGGCATGAAAGGCTGAGGACCCGAGCTGGAAAGAGTCCCAGCCGTGGCGCGTCCGGTGGTCACCGGGCGCGCTGCCGCGTGGACAAGTTCGGCTCAGTCCAAACTGGCGGAACGCCGGATGCTGACGATCCGGACGGCAACTCCTGCCATGACGAGAAAGACTCCGACGGCCATGAGGGTCCAGACTGGCACGGAGTCGGCATCGATGTTCTTGTAGCAAACAGCGGCCGCCCCGATACCGGCCTTCTGCAGGCCTATCAGTTCAGCCGCATGGCTCTCGCGCAGGAGCGGGCTGCCGCAGAGGGGACCCGATGGCTGCAGCCCGATGACGAAACCCAGGATGTACACGTCCAGCCCGGCAGCAACAATCCACATCCACATCCGCCGCCGCCACGGTCCTTTGTCGCGGACCCTGATGGTCTTGGCCGGGGAATCTTGCATCGCCATGGTTCGAGCATAATCCCAGCCGGCACCAGCTTTCCGCCCGGGAGCGCCCAAGACCGGCCCCTTCGCCACGAAGCGTGGCTATTGCCCGGAGCCGGAAGCGCCGTTGAGGTAGTGGTACCTGTCGTAACAGTCACGGGAGCAAAATTCCGCAGAGGGAGTGTGCGGAAGCACCTGGCCGCAAAACCTGCATTTTGGCTCAGGTCGAAAAATCCTAAACACGGTCTTCAGCATGGATGAAGGCTAGGCGCCTGTCCGGCAAATTTGACCAGTAACCGATACCTTATTTTTCAAGCCCGGATACCTGCCGGCCGGGCGGCGCTGTCGGTGTTCATGCAGGTCAGAGCGCATGGACCGGCTTCAGGTGCCCGGGCCTTGACCTACCTCCTCAGCCCTGCTGCCCGAACTTCTGCAGGCTGAGCGAGCGGCTCCTGATCCCCTCGATGTGGCTGTTCATCGCTGCCGTCGCCGCCGCAGGATCGCCGGCCTTGAAGGCATCGATGATGGCCTGGTGCTCCTGCACTGTGTGGTCGCCGCTCATGTCGTTGTGCACCATGAGCCGGAACCGCTGGATGTGGCCCTCGATGGAGCCGTAGGCGCGGAGCAGGAACTCGTTGTCGGTGGCCTCCACGATGCGCCGGTGGAAGTTCTCGTCCGCCTGCCAGTAGGCCCGGTAGCCCGCGAAGGTGTCGCCCCCATGGCGCGACGCCTCAAGGTCGCGGTGGAACTTTTCCAGGTCCGCCACCAGCTCCTCGGTTGCGTTGGTGCAGGCAATGCTGGTGCACGCGGGTTCCAGGATCTGCCGCGAGGTCAGCAGCGCCGCGACGTCGCTGGCTGTCGGTTCGGGGGCCACCTTGTAACCACGCAGGGCTTCGCGCCGGACCATGCCGGTGGTTTCCAGCCGCGCCAGGGCTTCCCGGACCGGCGTGGAGGACACCTTGAAGCGCTTGGCCAGACCGTCGATGCTCAGCGGCGAGCCCGTGGAGATCTTGTCATCCAGCAGCAGGGACAGGATGGCCTCGAACACCTGGTCAGCCAGCATGGGCCGGCCGGGGATGAGTACTTCTTCTTCAGGCGAAGCGGCGTTCATTTCGGAATCCTATGCGAAGTATCGGTCAACGAAGGCAGCGCCAGAGGCGCCTCGGTCACAAAACAATGACCGCTAAAAAGGGTGTTGGCGGAAAATCGTGCATGATGTACGGTACATGATACCGGACCGCGAAGTGATCTGTAACACAGCAGCTGTTGCCCTTCAACGGCTGGAGGACAAACGCCCCCAGCCCTCCTCCCCCAACTCCGAAGGCGTATAGATGATTCAGTTTCGATCGATGTTGGTGACCGCGGCCGCAGTATCCATGGCGAGCCTCCTTCTCTCCGGGTGCTCCAATCCCGAAATGTCCTCTTCCGCCCAGTCCGACTCCCCCAAACCCTCCAGCTCCGCGGAGGCCGTCAAGGTCGACGAAGCCGCCGCGGCAGCGCTCCCCAAGGACGCAAAGGACAAGGGAACGCTGACCGTCACCATGAGCCAGAGCTCCCCGCCCCTGCACTTCATGGCCGCGGACGGGACAACCATCCAGGGCATTGATCCCGAGATCGCCATGGCCCTGGGCCAGACGCTGGGCTTGAAGACGGAGGTCAAGAGCGGGCCGTTCGACGGCATCATCCCCGGCATTTCCGCCGGCAAGTTCGACATGGCCATCTCCCAGATGTCCCCCTCCACCGAACGCATGAAGGTCCTGGATTTCGTGGACTACTACCAGTCCGGCAGCGGCATCGGCGTGGCCCCGGGCAACCCGCAGAAGCTCACCATCGACACCCTCTGCGGCAAGCGCGTGGGCGTGCTGAAGGGCTCCTTCCAGGACCTCAAGCGGCTCCCGGCCCTCTCCAAGGCGTGCACGGACGCCGGCAACCCGGCCATCGAAGCCATGACCTACCCGGACATGCAGGCACCCAACCTGGCCCTGACCGCCGGCCGCATTGACGCCGTCTACATCGACGGACCCACCCTGGGCTACGCCATCAAGCAGGGCGGCCAGATCGAACTGCTCGGCGAAAAAGACGTCTCCCCCGTCAGCATCGGCTTCAAGAAGGGTGCGGGCATGGAGAAGGCCATCGAACTCGGCATGCAGTCGCTGGCAAAGAGCGGCAAGTACAAGGAAATCCTGGACAAGTGGGGTGTAGGCAGCGGTGCCATCTCTGACTTCGCCTTCAACAAAGCGCAGTAGCCCCATGGCCAACACCGCCACGGAACCAAACGCCAAAGCACCGGCCAGCGAAACACTGGACCGGCAGCTGCTGATGGGCCGTCCGCACCAGCGCCACGGCGGGCTGTGGCTCACTGCCGCGATCGTCCTGGCAGCGATCTTCCTGGTGGGCTACTCCCTCGTCACCAACCCGCGCTTCGAGTGGAACATCGTCTTCGGCTGGTTCACCTCGGAGCGGCTGTTCACGGGCCTGCTGCGCACGCTGGGACTGACGGCCATCTCCATGGCCGTGGGAATCGTCGTCGGCGTTCTGCTGGCGCTGGCCCGGCTGGCGCCCAACGCCATTGTGGCAGGGACCGCCGCGTTCCTGGTGTGGCTGTTCCGCGGGGTGCCGGTCTTTGTGCAGCTGCTCTTCTGGGGCTTCATCGCCGCCATCTACCCGCGCATTGCGGTGGGCATTCCGTTCGGGCCGGAGTTCTTCTCGGTGGATGCCAACGTGCTGATTACCCCGTTCATGGCGGCAATCCTGGGCCTGGGCCTGAATGAAGGCGCCTACATGTCGGAGATCGTCAGGGCCGGGCTCCTGAGCGTCAACCGCGGGCAGACGGAGGCGGCCACGGCCCTGGGCATGCGGCGGTTCGCCATCCTGTCCCGGGTTGTGCTGCCGCAGGCGATGAAGATCATCATCCCGCCCACCGGCAACCAGACCATTTCCATGCTGAAGACCACCTCCCTGGTGAGCGTCCTGGCCTTCCCGGAACTGCTGTACTCAGCGCAGCTGGTGTACAGCGCCAATTTCAAGACGATTCCGCTGCTCATCGCCGCCAGCATGTGGTACCTGCTGGTCACCAGCATCCTGAGCCTGGGGCAGTACTTCATCGAACGGCACTTCAACCGCGGCGGGATCACGCCGGGCCGCGGCATCAGGCGGCCGCGCAAGGCCAAACCGGTAAGCCCCGGCATCACCCCAAAGGAGGTCCAGCCATGAGCAACGTGATGATCGAGGCCCAGGGCGTCACCAAGAGCTTCGGGGACCTGGAAGTCCTCAAAGGCATCGACCTCACCGTCCCCAAGGGCAGCGTCACCTGCATCATCGGGCCGTCAGGTTCCGGCAAGTCCACGTTCCTGCGCTGCATCAACCAGCTGGAAACGCTCGACGGCGGGTACATCCTTGTGGAGGGACAGCCGGTTGGCGTGAAGGTCAGGAAAGGCCGGCTGCACGCGCAGAACAATGCCGAGGCGGCGAGGATGCGCGAGAACATCGGCATGGTGTTCCAGAGCTTCAACCTGTTCCCGCACATGACGGTGCTGGAGAACATCTGCGAGGCACCGGTCCGGGTGAAGAAGGAGAACCGGAAGGCCGTCCAGGACCGGGCACGGATCCTCCTGGAGCGGGTGGGCCTCTCCGAAAAGGTCCACGCGTACCCGACGTCGCTGTCCGGTGGCCAGCAGCAGCGCGTGGCCATCGCCAGGGCTCTGGCCATGGAGCCGCGGCTGATGCTGTTCGACGAGCCAACGTCCGCCCTGGATCCGGAGCTGGTGGGCGAGGTCCTGGACGTGATGCGCAAGCTCGCTGACGCCGGGATGACCATGATCGTGGTCACCCACGAGATCGGCTTCGCCCGGGAAGTGGGCGACCACCTGATCTTCATGGACGGCGGCGGCATCGTGGAGCAGGGCGACCCGCGGACGGTCCTGCGCGAACCCCGGCATGAACGCACCAAACAATTCCTGGCGAAAGTCATCTAGCCCAAAGCATTGGAGCAGGACCCTTGAGAAACAAATGGATTGTCAGCATCGATGACTACCGCAAGGCTTCCCGGAAACAGCTTCCGAAAATGATCTCGGACTACTTGGAGGGCGGTGCGCTGGACGAGACCACCATGCGCGCCAACGAGGACCGCTTTGATGCCCTGATGCTCCGCCAGCGGTCAATGGTGGACCTCCGGGGCCTGAGCACGTCCACCACGGTGCTGGGCCATGACCTGGCGATGCCGCTGATGGTGGCACCGATGGGAATGCTCACCATCTTTCACCCGGGCTCGGATCCTGCCGTCGCCAGGGCCGCGGTCAGGGCAGGGTCCATCTTCATCCACAGTGCCTGGGCCGGTTGCTCGCTGGAAGAGGTGGCCAGGGTGGCCCCCGACAACCTGTGGGCGCAGATCGCGTTCTGGAAAGACCCGGCGGAGACCGCCAGCTACATCAGCCGGGCGCGGGCGGTGGGCGTGGAGACGCTGGTGGTGGCGGGCGACGTCGGGTCCTCCAGCAAGCGCGAACGGGACCTTCACCACGGGTTGTCCATGCCGCCGCGCCCGCCGGTGGCGGACTACTTCAACGCCGCCACCCGCCCGGCCTGGCTGTGGCGGTGGCTCACCGGCCGGAAGATGACCTACGGGAACTACCAGATCAACGGCCGCGCGCTGCGCATGGACGAGATGAACAACTGGATGGCGTCCAACAAGAACCCGGGCGCCACCTGGGAGGACTTCGCCAGGCTCCGCTCCGAGTGGAAGGGCAACCTGGTGATCAAGGGCATCATGGACGCCGAGGACGCAGCCCGGGCGGTGGACGAGGGCGCGGACGGCATCTTCGTCTCCAACCACGGCGGCCGGCAGTTCGACTCCCAGCCGGCCACCATTGACGTGCTGCCGTCCATCGTTGACGCGGTGGGCGGCCGGGCGGAGATCTACCTGGACGGCGGCATCCGGCGCGGGCACGACATCGTCAAGGCAGTCGCGCTGGGCGCCAAGGCCGCGCTGGCCGGGCGCCCCTTCGCATACGCCCTCGCCACGGGCGGGGAGCCTGCAGTGGACCGGGTGTTCAGCATCCTGCAGGAGGAGTTCAAGGGCGCCATGGGGTTCGTGGGCAAGGCTTCCGTCGCGGACCTGGACAGCAGCATCTTTGCGGGGCAGGCACAGTCCGCGCCGGCTGACAGCATGCTCGTCTGAACGCCTTCACCGCTCAACAAAGATGCCCGCTTCGTTTCAATGAGGCGGGAAGTTCGGTGTCAGAGACCTCCTGCTGAGGCGTTCACATCGTAGTCATGTCTTCCACTCGTCTGAGCTGATGCACGTGTGAAAGCCCAAACGCCGCGATCCCGCATGTCGCGGCGCCCGGCCACGCGAAGGTGATCGTGATGGTTCCTAGGCCGCCGAATCCGAGGCTGGACGGAACTAGGAAGCAGCAGGAACTGGTGCCGTGCTGTTGCTGTTGCAGTTGTGAAAGTCTGCTGGGGCGGACCTCGAAAGCCGGCACGTCGAAGGTGCGCGCCCGTCAGTAAGGCAGCGGACCGGTCTTTTGCGTACGCTCCTGCTGTCCTCCTGGGGCGTGCTGGGTGGACACGGAGTACCGGTAGGCGCAGCATACCTGCTCTCGGCGCGGGAGACCGGCGCGGCCCGGGCCGTGGGCTGCCTGTAATTTCTGCCCCCCCGTACAACCTGGCGATGTACGGCACCAACGACGTGGTTCGACACGAAGCGGCCTTCCCTAATCTCGCAAGGGGGTGGCGGGCGCTGGACCGAACCATAAAAGCGATCACGCTCCGCGCGGCGATGCCGCCAATGTGCCATTCCCAGCGGCGCCGGCGCTGTTGGGGAGCCCGCTGTCCTGACCGGTGCTGGCGGTAACGGCCAGCATTATCGCGGTGGTGGCCTACAGCCCGTCGGTCCTTCGGGTCAAAGAGCGGCCGTTCCTCGATTCAGCCACGTCCACCACGCACTTCGTGAGCCCTGCGGCTCTGTGGCTGTTGCAGGCCAAGGCGCTATTCACCCGCGCTTTGACGTAACTGGGGGTTCTTACTGTGGGGCGTAGCCATCAGAGCTTGGAGCCGAATTTCAACGTGACGTCGGATCGCGCAATGTCGCTTATGCACCCACCCGACACTGCATTCTCTACCGGCTTGGATTTCTTTTGTAATCGGACACACTTCGCCATGCCTTTTGCTCGGTTCGGTAGCCCAGAACCCCGGCCAGCTCTGCGAGGTGGTTCGAGGTCTTGAGCTCCACGAAGTCCTGATGGCTTCGCGCTGCCACGACTACGTCCGTGAGCAGTCGCTCGCGTTGGCCTTGCGTCGGCTGAACCCCCTTGGTAGTAAACGTCGAACTCAACTTCTGAAGCAGAATGTTGTACTGATAGTAGTCACGCTGTTTTAGCTGTCGTCGGAGTAATTCGACTGCAGCCACGACTTGAGTGGGGTCCGAAAGCTGGTAAAGGACGTCGAACCTGAGCTGCAAGTCTGGATTCTGCCAACTAGCAACATCACTGGGCCCGTTAGTCAACAGCTTGCGAGCAACCTTGAACTCCCCAGCAGCCCTCATAGCCCTTGCTGCACTGCGCCAGGCGCCGCTGACAGCTCCGCCTAAATGAACTGCTATATCCATCAGCTGGTCCTTCGGCAGAGCTCCTCGTTCCAGTTCTTCGGCAACGCGACCGAAGAAATGACTGAGATCGAGCGTCTCTGAATCAATGGCAGCAGTCTTCAGTGGGCCTAGGAGTTGGAGATATTCCCTGTCCGCTAATATCTCACTGCTCAACGCATGGTGCCGGACGCGGCTTGCTCCAAAATTAAAGGCCGCAGCAGGTACATTTACCCATCTTGGATCCTCCCTGCCTTCCGGTCTCAACACCTCAACCATGCTGCTCACGAGTAATTCTTCAACAGCAGCTTCTACGTCAAGGTTTTCCTGGTTTCCGCTTCTACGCTGTACCGCATCCAGTGCTGCCAGAGGAACTACGCTGCGCCAACTACACAGCAAGAGGAAGGTTCGTTGCGCACGCACGCTCAGGCGCTCGAATGAGCGCTGAAACAGCGCGTCAAGGATATCGTCTCGCTTTGCGAGAACTCGTTCAACCTTGTGTATCTTCCGTTCTCGAGCGATGTCACCGAGTACGATTTTTACAACATAGGGATGACCAAAAGTCTCGCGATGAAGTGAGCGCGGGAAGGCTGGATTTGAGTTTACAATCGCAACGATCCCTAATCGACTTGCTGTAGTCTCAACTAATTCTTGAAACTCATCAAACTCCATCCCACCTATGTCGATTGGATACTGTCCTTTGAAGTCAGTAAAGCGTGTTGTTATGAGAAGCTTATTGGGGAGACGCAAGTTAGACTTTAGCGACGCAAATAGGGCTGCTGGCTCGAGTATGGTCTCAAAATTATCGAACACAAAAAGGGTTCTATCACCCAAATTACCCCGTAGTGCTGCCTTGAAGGCTTCCGCCGGCTCGCTAACGTCAAAGCCCATTTCCCTTACAAGCTGCGCGTAGGAGCTGGCGGCGTCCCCAAAACTTAAGACCTTAGGCTTCACAGGGACTGCTCCTTCGGCATCCATAAGGTCTACGTCCCGAGCGCTGAACCAAAGAATAAGATCAAAATCCCCCCGCTCCGCGACCGTGTGCAGAACTTGAAGGGCAGTTGATGTCTTACCGATGCCACCCGGACCACCAAGAGTGATGATAGGGTCCATCTCTGAGTTCAAGAGTTCATCAAGGAGCTCACGTTCAAGTTCAGTTCGTTCTACATAATCCGACTTTCGCGGGGGAAGATTTCCCCAAGTAGACCCCTGTAAATCCAATTGAGCGAGTCCCTCGGATTCGCTTTGTGAAAGTAAGCGGGGTTCGACGCTATATGCATGTCCATCGGACCGCTTATGAGCTCCAGTGACATAGGACAGGGCCTCGAATGTATGGTCTTTATCTTTGTAATGGCCATTTGCAAAAAATACGTCGGTCCCGGCAGGCAAGGCTTCAACGAGGTTAACGGGCAATGCCTTTTCTCCGTGCAGTACGAAAAGCCCAACTTTCGGAAGGACCGCCGGAAGATCATGTTCAACTTGAGAGAAAGACAGGTACCTTGGAGAACCAGCGTGTGTCTCATGGGCCAAGACCCAAGGTAAATTCAAGAGTCCTAACCTCTGTGAGAGTAGCCCTAAAGCATCTGCTAGAGGGGTGACGGCACCAGTAACCTGTCCTAGCACCTGTGCACCGTGATCATATTTGTTCCTGATGTTCGTGAACCGGGTAAAAAAGGAAATAATGGCTGACTTCTCGGTTCGGACAGAGCCGGTAGGTACTCCTAAGGACTGCTCCGCAGCCTCAAGCAGCCTCAAGACCTGCGCTTGCCACTCTTCAGATGCAATACTAAATCTCTGCGTCACCTGCGCCATCAGTGAACTCGCGTCTCTTCTGAAGGCAGTTTTCGCCGGACCGGTAACCAAACGCTGTAGCTCATACGACCATGCGCCAACACCACTGGCACGAACGAGGCTGTACTCAGCTTCGTAACGAAAATGATGGTCGTGCTCGTTATCGAGCAAGGCCAAGGCGTTGACCACGGCGACCTTCGTCAACATTTCACCGTAGCGAAGCAAGGCCTTGAAATAAGCTACGTCCCCGTCCACCGCTTCATTTGACACCCGTTCTTGCATCAGCTCGATAGGCGTACGCATTCCTTTAGGCTTGCACAGAATAAGGCTGTTGTCAGCGCTCCTCGGGCAGGAAATTATTTAGTTCACAAAGATTCGCATTGCTACCTGCTCACGCTTACTTCCGAAGCCACAAATGTTGATTTCGCCCGTTACACGATAACGAGGCGGATGCGCTCCGTCGTGAGCGGTTGCCTCGCCCTCCTGCCGGCACTGGTTGCCGCAGCGGACTAGCGGTATCCGTCCACAATCGCCGCCGCAATCTCCCGGTAGGCCCGCCGCGTCTCGGGCTTCAGCACGTCAAGGGTAACCAAATCACCGTCGGCCACACCACGGTCATGCGGGACGGCAATGAGCTCGCGGCAGATCCCCGACAGATGCTCCTCGATGGCGTCCTTGTCCACGCGGGAGGACACCTCGTCCTTGTCCGTGATGACCACAATGGCGTTGCGGGCCAGGTCCTCGTACCCGTGGCTGGCCAGCCAGTGCAGGGTGCTGCGGGCCCGCTTGGCGCCGGACACCGCGTAGCCGGCGGCGATCACCAGGTTGTCCGCGGACTGCAGGATCCCGCTCATCGCGTTGTGCGTCACGCCGGTACCGCAGTCGGTCAGCACCACGGAGTAGTAGCTGGAGATCAGCTTGCGGATTCGCAGGTACTCCTCGGCCGTCAGCGAGTCCGACACCTCCGGGTCCTGCTCCCCCGCGATCAGGTGCAGCCGACCGGCATGGTGCATGTACCGGGCCAGTGAGGTCAGCGAATCGATGGATTCGATGTTTTCCAGCAGGTCGGTGATGGTCCGCGGCGATGACTGCTGGTAGATGCCCTCACCCAGTGCGCGTTCCACCAGGTCGCCGGAGTCCGGGTTGGCGTCAATGGCGCAGGGCGCGTCGCCGCGGTATTCGGCCAGGGTCAGGCCAACGCCCACCGTGGTGGAAGTCTTGCCGATGCCGCCCTTCAGGCTCAGGACGGCGGTGTTGTAGCTGCCCTGGAGCTGGCGTGAAATGCGGCGGGCCAGTTCATCCTCCTGGCGCTGCTTGGGCCCGGGGCCCAGGTTCCACGCGCCTCCGGTCAGCTTGTACAGCGCTCCGCGGAAACCACCCACCGGGCGGGGTTTCTGCTCCTTGACGAACAGGCCGGGCGAGCTGATGAAGTCCGGCATGGGACTTTCGGCGATTTCGTCAGCCACGGTGGGCCGGCTCCGGCGGAAGGCCGGAGCGTCCGACGCCGGTGCGGCAGCTTCCGCAGCAGGTTCGCCGATGCGTCCGGCCAGTGGAGTGGCGGGCGGCACGGAAGCGATGGGGGGCGCAGAGGGTGCGGCTGCGGGAGGAGCTGGTTGCTTTGCGGGCTGTGCCGGGGCCGGGGCGCGGGACGGTTTCGTGGCGTCGGCCGCGGCAGCCGCTTCAGCCCAGGAGGACCGGCGCGTCACCGGCTTCCCGGCGTCGTTGGAACTGGTCATATCGGGCGTTACGGCTGGCATGGTTCCTGTCCAGGCATCCTGCACTGAGCCGTCGGCGCGACGAAGGTCGCGGCGTCGGCGCAGCTGCGGCTGCCCTGCATCATCTGCTGGGGCGCCTGCATTCTGATCCGCCGGATGTGGCATGTCTGTCCCCCCGGACGTTCTCGGCAAACGGTTGTGCGGCACTGGTTCAATCAGTAAGTCTAGGGGGTCCGGCAGGAGAGCTTGCCCAGTATCCGCCGGTCAGCGGTGGTGAATCAGAGCGGCGAAGACCACGGCCACAGTGAGCACCGAGAGGACTGCAAGGATGGCGTAGCCCACCCATTTGGGACGGCCTTTGTGGGGGTTGATGTCGACATACGGCATAGTCAGCGTTGATAACCTCTGGGTGCGGGTGCGGACCGGACGGGGATCCGGAGTGCGCGGCGCTTGAGCCGCAGCATTTGGTACAGGACGGCAAAGGGAACGAGCAGGGTGCCGAGCAGGCCGCTCAGGGCGATGGCATAGTCCGAAAAAGCCACAGAAGCCTCCATTGGTAAGTAGTCTTTCCGTCCCCCATCCCCACCACCCAACCATGAGTCAACAAAATTGACAAATAGCGTCAAAAACTCAAGGTTCCCTCAAGATCGCTGCTGCCGACTGAGTCTCGGGCGCGTTCACGCACGTAGCTGTCGCCGTCCACGCCAGGGCGCCGACTCGGCAATGAAGTGAGCACAGTCCCCGGCTGCTATGTGGACCGAACGCACGACGTCCCGCCAGGGACACCGGAGTTTGCCGCCCTGTATACGGACGACGGTTGCACCCACGTTGTGGCGAACGAACTACACGCCCCCTCATTACCCCCGGCTATCACTTTGGACACGGGCGACAACACAGGACAACATAGCCCCGAACATCCTGCCGATCGACACCCACGGCCTCAACATCATTTGCCCGATAGACACACTCTTCCAGATACAGTGCGTCCACATAACTGGTCCGACCTGACCAGGCACTTGTCACGGCATAGACGCAGAAACGAAAAACTCTGGCATCCATATCCGGGCAAAAGCACGCGACGCGGACACGACCCAAGATAAGCGGCGTGCCTAGCTCAACCACGGTGGACAATCACGTCGCGGCGGACCTGAACAACTGCGTCGAAGGCCGCCAGGAACCAATCGGAGACGTCGGGTACCGGCCTACTCGCTGGCGGCTAGCTGTTTTCCCTGCCGCCATCATGAACATCTCAGTTGCACCGATTTTCGCGCCTATCGGCACCGATCACGCATCGGCCGGCATTTCGCCCTCGTTGTCCTCTACTCTACGGCCGGTATTCGCGTCAGTGCGACGAGCCAGTAAACGTGGACTCCCGTGTCGATGTCCTAGTGACAGTTGTCAGGAGCAATAGCACATCGGGCCCGGCGAAGCCGGCGTAACGTAGCGATGACGTAGCGGTCAGAGGCGACGGACCGGCAAACGGTCCTTCGTCGCCCAACCGGGTAGACGTTTGTAAACAGACTTCGGCAGGGACTTCCCCCGGGGGGACGCTACCAACATCGCGTCAATGGGTAGACGCTGGCTCGCGATTAGCGGACTGGTGTACCGCAGGATCAGGTACCAAAAGTAAATGGCGAACATGTTCTCAATTCGAAGCATGATGCTTTCCGAGTTGAAGTAAATACAAGTGGCAATGATGAACGCGATTTCGACGTGCCTGCCAGCTTCGAAGAGGTTCATGACGGCCCGGAAGTACATGATGAAGAACAACACACAAAGGATCGCCCCGCCTCCGACCATCAGGTGAATCCACGAGTTGTCCACGATGGTCACAGCGCGGTCGAAGTACTTTACCGACGTGCTGAGGAAAAAATCGGAGAGCCCAACATTTTCGAAGAACCGCTGAAATAGTCTGGGGCGGAAGCTCCAAAGTATGTTCGCGCCTGAGTCCTGGTACACGCTCGCCAGGTAGAAAGCAAAAAACAGGAATGCGACGGGCAGCATCGCCGCCGCGAACCGGAAGAGCCACATGCGGCTAAGCAGCGGGACAACGAATAGCAGCAAGACGAAGGCGACGAACGCGTAATATCCGCCGCGGGCATCCGTCTGCTGGAAAAGGTATGACGCGGCTGCGGCGCTGCCAACAAGGACCCAAAGGCGTCCCCGCAAACGGTACTTGTAGGCGTAGGCAATGGTCATCACGCCGGCTCCGTAGACGAGATTGTAGAAGAACGGGACGCCGTTGGTGCCGTAAGTATGCCGACTGCGCGGTTCCAGGATGACGTCAGTGGTGACGTGTCCGGCAAGGAAGACGAACACCAGCGCCAGCGAGACCAAAGAGGCGAGCATCAAAATCTTCTCTAGCTTGCGCTCCTCCATAGCGAACATGGCGACCGCCAAGATGAACACGAAGATGTACGAGAGTTGGTCCATGTTCTGCCTTACAGCCAGCAAGACCAAGGAATAAAGGATCAGCAGAATGATCCCGGTGCTAACCCGGGCATTGCTGAAGATGATTCCGACGATGACCAACCCTAATGCGGCGATCCGAACGATGTTCTTTAGAGCCGAGTCGTCCGTCGTGACAGTTTGGATTAGCACCGCGTTAATAGCGATGGCGAAAAGGCAGAGGAAGATGACCGGCGTCATTCTGGGCCGGGTGTGTGACGACTGGTCCATCACTGAAGAGTGTCGGTGTGATGGTGAGCAGGTGTCCCGATTATAGACATTAGCGCATTGCCCCAACCACGCCACCGACGACGTTACCTGTAGTCAGCCTCATGAGGGTGACAACGGAAACGACAAAGATGTGGCTATACATCTTTTCTCCCATGTCCTCTAATGTACCGTCCAGACAACCTACGCCCTTACGAGGTCCGGGGGCGAGAAAACCTGTCGCGTTGCCACCCGCGCCCTACAACGGCATTAAGCGACGCCGATGCAGTCTCTGGTATCTAATCATCAGCGGACACGCATCGTCGTCATTCGCAAACCCTACTGCTAATCGCTCGTTTCACCGCGAGTCTCCTGCAGACGCCTGATAAACCATCTGGACTGCTCCGGCCCGTAAGGCAGCACTGGAATGGCTTTGGTCGCGTCGTTGGGGGTGTCGCGGATCGACTGGCGGGCCTGGCGGACGGCAGTGGTCATGGTGTTGGCCATTGTTTTGACGAACTGGTCGCCGCACGGCTCGCCGTGGCCGGGGACCAGGAATTCGTAACGGTGGCGCAAAGCGGAGATATGTCGGAGCGCGTCTGCCCATTCCTCAGGATATGAGTCCTCGAACGAAGGGTGGGCGCCCTGCTCCACAAGGTCACCAACGTACAGAGTGGTGGGCGTTCCCACGAGAAGATCACCATCGGTGTGTCCGCGGCCCAAGTAGAACAGGGTTGCAGTCAGACCGCCGAGGTCCACCAGGACGGGCTGGTCCCTGACAATTGCGGTGGGAACTACAACCTCCACGTCCTTACCGTTCCCGGCGGCCATTTCAGGTTCCAGCGTTCCAACGTGCCGGCGCTGCAAGTTACCACGCTGCTCAATCTCGGTGGCACAGTTTCGGTGCGCCCAGAATTCGGTGACGCCGGCTCGGGCAAAGACAGCGTTGCCGAAGAAGTGATCGTAGTGGGCGTGGGTGTTTACTACAACGAGAGGAAGGTCAGTCTTCTCCCTGACCGCATCCAAAATTTCGCGCCCCTGGCGGGGACCACACCCAGTGTCGATGACCATGGCTCGTTCGGAGCCGACGATCAAGCCCGTGTTCAGCAGGGATCCTTCAGTGATCAATACATAGTTGTCCGTGCCGACTTCGAGCGATTCCGACATTGTTTCTTCGTACCTCCGGGAAAGCGGTGTGCGTTCGTCCTGGTCCACGATTGTACCCACGCGAAGTCGTCAATCGGGTGACGAGCTCGCCGTGCGGCAGCACGCCGGAGACAACAAGTAGAAGTCGTGTTTCCTCTTGTAACGAGCAAAAAAGATCATCGTGCAATACGCACGGAGGACTTCAGGTCCTCGGGGACGTCAAACCCTTGCCGGGGACGGCCAACGCGACCATGGCATTGGGTAGGACCATCTTGATAGCGGCCCAAGTAGGGTAACCGTCCCCCTGTTGCCAATATTGACAGCCATGGCCGCGATGGCGACCGTTCCCGAGTATTCTTGATCCAATACTCCTCAACCGCATCGCTCCCGGCTCTGGAAGGCCGATTCGGCCTTGTCCGCATTTACTGCAGCTGAGTCCGGAAGGAATCGGACGGCCGTGACTCGGCTTGCGAGGTCGCAGCACCCAGGCAACAATTCCAGCCGAGAACTTGAGCGTCCTATGCAAGTCGCCAAGTAGTTGGTTGACTGCAGCATCCTGAGATCAGGCGGGTCACTACAAAGCGTCTACCATGTCAGAAGGCCTACGCTGCCCCGTCAATGGAGTGAGCCACCAGCTGAGGGCGGCTACAATGGTCCATATTCGCGTGCGCAAACCACCCACAGATGGATCGCAACGGCGGCATGAGTTATCGACACAGGGGGACCACGGTTTTGGATCTAAGCGCTCAGTTGCTCATCTTGCGTCGCGGTTGGGTTACCGTGGTCGCGCTCGCTCTAGCAGGACTCTTAGCCGGCGGCGCAGCCTCTGTGCTAACAAAGCCTACCTACACAGCCGAGACGCAATTGTTCGTAGCCATTCAAAGCTCCGGGACTGTTCAAGAACTCCAGCAGGGAAATACGTTTACGCAAGCTAGAGTTCAGTCCTATGTGAAAACCGTGGATTCACCCATAGTTTTGCAACCCGCTATCGATGCACTGGGCCTAGCAGTGTCCGCGGAAGAACTCGCTCCCCGAATTTCGGCAAAAACCGATCTGAATACGGTCCTCATTACGATTTCTGTCAACGATGGATCACCGGTGCAAGCAGCGGCCATCGCAGAAGCTGTCGCAAATAGCCTGGTCAAAGCAGTAGATTCGCTTGAAAAGCCGAAGACAGGCGGCTCCTCGCCTGTCAGCCTTTCAGTCATCAAGCCAGCAAAGGCTCCTGCAACACCGTCCGCTCCAAACACACGGTTGAATTTGCTGGCGGGTCTGATCTTGGGGCTCGCTCTCGGTATCGGAACAGCGATTCTTCGCGCTAATCTCGATAAACGCATTCGCGGCGAAGAGGACGTGCGACGTCTGTCCGATACGCCCGTCCTCGGCGCGATCTCCTTTGATCCCGAAGCTGCAGTGGCACCGCTGGTAACTAGCGGCGGTTCACAGCATCGACGCTCTGAAGCGTTCCGGCAACTTCGAACAAATCTTCAATTTGCAAATGTGGCTGGAAAAGCTAAGTCAGTACTGATCACTTCGTCGCTTCCTGGGGAGGGCAAAAGTACTACCGCCACCAATTTGGCCATCACACTTGCACAGGCGGGCCAGTCAGTTTGCCTGGTTGATGCCGACCTTCGACGTCCGATGGTCAACGAGTACCTCGGCTTGGACAGAAACGCCGGATTGACGACGGCTCTAGTTGGAGCTGCAGATGTCAGCGATTTACTTCAACCGTGGGGTGAGGACGGCCTCTACGCCCTAACGTCGGGTCAGATCCCACCAAACCCCAGCGAACTGCTCGGTTCGGCCGATATGCAGCTATTACTGGCTCGCCTCGAAGATAGCTTTGACAACGTCATCATTGACGCTCCACCACTTTTGCCCGTTACGGACGCAGCCGTGCTAGCCCAACTCGTCGGCGGCGTAGTCTTGGTTGTTGGAGCGCAGAAGCTTAAGCTCCATGATCTGGAAAAGTCTCTCGCAAGCCTTAGGCTTGTTGAGGCGAATCTACTCGGCGTGATCCTGAACCGCCTTCCAGTAAAGGCCCGCGGAGCTTATGACTACGAGTATTATTCTCATGAATCTAAGCCGCGACAGGGCCATGAAAGCACGAAGTCGAGGCGTGCTCGCCGGGCAACGACCCATGTCGATATTGCACAAGCAGATTTAGAACACCGACCCACTTCTCCCAATGGTCGACTAGTTGAGCACGATCATGAACCCGAAGAACGTTCTGCCACTAGATTTCCTTCCGATCGGTTCACTCGGAAGTATTAGTCAAAAAACGAAAATCCGTTCCGGAACCGTACGTCGGTACTATTTGAGGGTTCATTGGCCACTAGCCTTAGGAACTGGTAGAGGAGCAAATGAGCCCCACGAGCCTCTGTCAAATATCTTTAGGTGGCACCGCTGGTTTGGATAGCTGTTACCGTGCTTCGGGTATACGACACCTGCCCTTGACTTCTTCGATCAGGCCGGCGCAACGTCCGCTGCAATGCTTCACTCCGGTTCTGTAGAGCACTGGCCTGCTGGTGAAGGTCACCCGAGCGCTGGTACTGCGAAGGTCCGAGCTGCGACCGGCCTACCTTCTTCGAATAGACCCACAGGTCCCGCGCCAGGCACCCACTTCATTAGTAGTCTCCTGAAGCCGCACCACAAGCGGCCGTCCGCTCAGCCACGGCGGCGTCCGAGTGCTGCTGGAGAACCCGCGGATGCCGGCGACAGTATTGGCTGAGCGGGTTGGCTGGTCCAGATCGGCAGCCTGGTTCCGGGAGAACGTGGCCAGGATCCGGCCGGAATATGCCCCAGCTGATCCTGCAGACCGGGTTAGCTACGAGCCCGGGGACCAGGCGCAGTGCGACCTGTGGTTCCCTGAGGTCCGGATACCCGTTGGCGCCGGCAAAGCCAGGGTGCTGCCGGTACTGGTGATGGTCTCCTCCCATTCGAGGTTCATCATGGCCCGGATGATCCCGTCCCGGATGACCGGGGACCTGCTGGCCGGAATGTGGGAACTGCTCGGTGGATTGGGGGCTGTTCCGCGGCGGCTGATCTGGGACAACGAAACCGGCATCGGCCGCCGGAACAGCTACGCTGCCGGCGTTTCCCCGTTCGCCGGTGTCCTGGCCACCCGGGTCGTGCAGGTCAAACCCTACGACCCGGAAACCAAGGGCGTGGTCGAACGGGCCAACCAGTTCCTGGAGACGTCCTTCCTGCCGGGCCGAAGCTTCACCTCGCCGGAAGACTTCAACACCCAGCTCGGCCAGTGGCTGCCGAAGGCCAACACCCGGCTCGTCAGGCGGACCGGCGCCCGGCCCACGGAGCTGCTCGCAGCGGACAAAGCAGCCATGCTGGCGCTGCCGCCGGTTCCACCGGTGACGGGATTCGTCGCGCGCGTCCGTCTGCCGAGGGACTACTACGTCAGGATGGGATTAAATGATTACTCCGTTCACCCGCAGACCATCGGCCGGTTCGTCGACGTCACCGCCGACCTGACGACTGTCATGATCAGCCTGGACGGCAGATCCGTCGGCACCCACCCTCGGTCGTGGGGCTCCGGCCTGACCATCACCGACCCGGTCCACGTCGAGGCGGCAAGGGCACAGCGGAAGGCCTTCCAAACCCCACCGCCCGTGGGCGAAACAACCGGGCGGCGGGACCTGGCGGACTACGACCGCGCCTTCGGTGTGGTCCTCGATGACGGGCAGGTCGCCTGATGGCCAACGTCAAAGAAACGACTGGCCAGATCGAGTACTACTCCCGGGCGATGAAGGCACCCCGGATCCGGGAAGCAGCAACCCGGCTCGCGGACCAGGCCCGTGAAGGAGGCTGGAGCCATGAGGAATACCTTGCCGCTGTCCTGTCCCGGGAAGTCGCAGCCAGAGAAGCCTCCAGCGCCGAGCTCAGGGCCCGGGCAGCTGGTTTCCCGGCCCGGAAATCACTCGAGGACTTCAACTTCGATCACCAACCCGGCCTCAAACGTGACACCATCGCGCACCTGGCCACCGGCGCGTTCCTTACCGAAGCGTCCAACATCGTCCTGCTCGGACCGCCCGGCACCGGCAAAACCCACCTCGCCACCGGCCTGGGCTTACGAGCCACCCAGCTCGGTCACCGCGTCCTGTTCGCTACCGCCATCGACTGGGTCGCCCGGCTCCAGGCAGCCCACCAGAACGGCCGGCTGCCCCAAGAACTGGTCAGGCTACGCCGCTACGGACTGATCATCGTCGACGAAGTCGGCTACATCCCGTTCGAGCAGGACGCCGCGAACCTGTTCTTCCAACTGGTCTCATCGCGCTACGAACACGCCTCGCTGATCCTGACCTCAAATCTGCCCTTCGCCCGCTGGGGCGACCAGGTCGTCGCGTCAGCCATGATCGACCGCATCGTCCACCACGCCGAAGTCATCACCCTCAAGGGCTCCAGCTACCGGCTCAAACACACTCAGATCGACTCGCTACCCTCGACAAGACCGGAAAATATGGCAGAAGAACCAGCGTCAAAGTGGCTCACTTTTCAGCCCGCGAAATGGCTCAGTTTTCGACCATCGCTGACATTGTTCACGGTTCGACGACTTGGATCACTGGAATGAGCGTCATGCCATGGCCCGGACAGCACTTCTCAGGGGATAGCCGATTTGGAGTTGGCGGCATTTCAGTATCGGCAGGCGGTTCGGTTATTTCTCTCGATAGTAGTCTTGTTGGCCTCAACCTTGCCGATAGTGGCACCGCCAATAATCAGCACCTCGATCTCGTCCCATCACCTACAGATGGTGCGATAGAACCTATTGGCTCAGGCCGCGCCGCCACAATCATCAGCTTCTCCAGTACCTTGGCTGCGGCAGCGTCCTCGAAGGAACATGTGCGGATCAGGCCCCGGAGCTGTTCCTGACCTCCCAGACTGCCCGGAGGGTGCCAATGGTATCGTCCACCGCGAGTTCTTCCTTGAGTCGGAGTGCGGCCCGGCACCTGAGATCGTCGCCGCGCAGCAGCATGCAGTGAGCCCAAGCCTTGTCGAAAGCCCTGCAGCGACGAGCCCTTTACCTGCGAGAGAGATTCTGCAAAGTCTCAGTCGTGGCTCAAAAGCGTCGCGGAACAAGGAAGCCGTATCCTAAACCGCTTGCTGAACACTGCGGAGGGATCGATCGCGACCGACTTCACGGCCAGACGCCGCTCCAAGTGCCCGGTAAGGGCCCGTCACCGGCGCCCTCTTGATTGCCGTTATCAACGGTTTCCAAGCGCTGCCCGCAGTCAAGGTCCACTATCGTACTCAATCAGGACTCGAACCACGCCCTCGCTCCGGTTCCCGATCCTGGATCGATATGGAGAAGAACTGGTGTTCGTCAACGCCAAGCACCCGCGGGTTGTGTTTGTCCGCGCCGGGCAACCGCAGCTGACAGGCTTCATCCAGCACTGTCCGGACCATCCACCAAAAGACGGCGAAGCCCGTGACGGTCTCAGAGCTCGCCCTCCCGGAGCGGATCACCGCCCCCACGAGCTGGCCCCGGATTCTGCTTGTGGAGCGCAGACGGCGCGGCACCTGCGGCGGGGTAGGGAAAAGAGAGCCGATGGCAGTCCGGCGCTTCGTAATGCTAGTGATACAAAGACCACAGCCCGTCCACCGGCCCAGCGACAGGCACATCCCTCACCCGGTACAGGCGGCGCTCCTTTGGCCGGGACGACGCGGGTCCGCAGCTCAGGTAGCCCGACGGCTGGTTATTTTCAACAACGACTGCGGGCGGTGATAGCTACGGAGGTGGAAATGACCTTAAGCTCGGGCAGAGAAAAGAAGATACAGCGTCGGCCTCGACCCCGGTAGGCACGACCAAAGGCTCGTGGGCCCGGCTGAGATGAGTGCGAGACTCACTCATCCCAACCCGGCCTACGAGCCGCTTGTCTTCAACGAGACGAGCCTAATTCCCCACGAACCTTGAAGAGTGCCAAATACAGGTGTCAATTATTTCCCTGTGAAGTTCCTTGGGGACGACCTCAAGGCTGCGTTCCGGGATCCCATGAAACGTGAAGCCCTTACCTCCGCCATGGCCCTATAGGACTTCCCAGGTCAAGGGCATACCGCGGTCAACATCAGCAGTAAAGCTCCGTCCGAGGACCTCCCCGAGAAATTTCGGTTCCAACCCTCCAGAGGGCCGAATGCTTCGCACGTTATCGTGAGAGACAACATCGCCGGCCCTAACGCTCTTGACGACGGAAAGAGATCGTCGAAGCTTCTGGCTCTCGTTTTCACCGCTCGTGGGATCAAATGTTGGACGACCTAAGGAAGCCCAAGCCCTATTCGTCTCAACCACAAGTTGTTTGAGCTCATGTGGTTCGAGTGAGAAGTCAGCGTCCACACCACCATCTGTTCGGTCTAGGGTGACGTGCTTCTCTATCACGCAAGCACCAAGCGCGACAGCTGCGATAGCCGCTCCAATTCCAGGAGTATGGTCAGACAAACCTGCCCGGACACCAAACATGTCAGCGAGCACCGGGATACCCCGAAGGTTTGACTCACTGGGGTCGGCCGGGTAGGAAGAAGTACAACACAAAATGACAATGTCGTTGTTACCCGTCGCCCGAATTGTGCGAACGGCTAAGTCAAGGTCAGACAAACTGGCTGCACCATTTGAAAGGATTATTGGTTTTCCGGTTTCCGCAACTGCACGAAGAAGGTCAACATCACCGATCTCAAGAGAAGCAATTTTGTACATAGTAGCCCCCAGACTCTCTAAAAGCTCCACCGAGGAACGGTCGAAAGGGCTAGAGAAGGGAATCAGGCCCTTCTCTCGCGCGCGACTGAAGAGCGCTTCGTGCCATTCCCATGGGGTATGCGCCTCTGTGTAAAGATCGTATAGTTTCCTCCCGCCCCACAACGGGTGATCGTCCGAAATCCTAAAACGAGGATTGTCGCTGTTGATCGTAATGGTATCGGCAGTGTAGGTCTGGAACTTAACTGCTGAAGCTCCGGAGTCTGCCACCGCATCAATGATATCCAAGGCACGCTGCAGGTTACCGTTATGATTTCCGGATATCTCCGCGACTATCAATGGTGACGCTTCGTTACTTTCGTTGGTTATGGAACTCATCTCTACCTTCCTTCGTTATATGGGCGACTTAGAGGATCTACTTAGTCCGTAACTGATGCTTTGACTGCCCGCCTCAGCATCGAAGCGGACTGGAGGCCGGTGCCTGCGACGAGAGACTCGCGAAGACTGGAAAGGCGCAGCATGTGGGCGCCCCGAGAACCGCCATCGGATTGGAGAAACTCTATAAGTGATGCCGGATTTCCGCCTTTTTCTCTGAGAAATTCAAGATCACAAGGCAGTTGCCGCTCAGAATCAGCCACGATCCACGCCGGTAGCCCGACTGCGACCGCGTCTACGATCGCCGTGGAACTTACTCCCACCACCAAGTCGCCAGGCTCCAGGCTGTCCAGAAAGCCGGACTCACCTGCCTCTATCTCCGCATCCCCAATGACGGCCCCCCATTGGCCGTCCAGTGAATCCCTCGGGGCAGAAGGATGCAAGCGGAAAGAAACATCAAGGCCAGCTTTTCGAGCTGCGTGGCACACTTCCCTTAAGCAGTGGACTTCGCCGGTCGTTAGTCGCTCCATTGAATGTACGACTCGTAATCGCGCGGGTTTCCCAGCAGATATCGCGAAGGAGAGTTCAGGTCGCCCTACGACATGTACTTTGGTCTTCGTCTGCAATCGTCCGACCCACTCGGCCTGCGATCCGCCCCAGACAAAAACGCTTTGCGCCAAGAACGGGAGATATGTTTTGCCCGGCGTCCCGTGGACAAGCGTTGCCGTATGGCGCCCCAACATATTCGCATGCCATACAAGCGGCCGATTATAAGCATCTCGATCGAAGTCCGTGAGTAGCAAATGGTCGCGAGGGAATGCAGCAACAACTCGCTCCGCCAGGAGATATCGAATTGCCTGTAGCAGGAATAGCAACTCGAGATAAATCCGACTCTGCTTGACTTCGCCGCAAACTAACTGAGTCCGCCGCCTCAGCTTTACGGCTCGCCATATGTCGCCAAAGCTTACTAAGCCTGCTAACGAACGCACCGTCAAGCTTGGAAAGTCGATTAGCTGATCGCCAAGTTCAGAATCAGCGAGGCGGCGATCGGCCATCACCGCCGCCGGGCTTGCGAGAAGGGCTTTCCGGACGGCCAAGCCTAATTTACTTCCATGTTCAACCGGATTTGCCAGTGCAATCGTGATTGCATAAGAGGACGTTTGAAGTGAGCGCCGGCCGCCCAACGGGATTAAGAGCAAGAACAGAAAGCTGAAAAGCGCTCTAGGAAGTTGGTTCGAGTGCCGCACATGATCACCTTGTTTCAAAGATGCAGCTACCTCACAGGCCAGCACCCGTCCAAAATCCATCACCTTTTTTGAAGAGGTAGTCGCCGGAAGATGGCCAACCCAGTACCCAAAGTCGCCTGAGTAAGAGATCGCAGCCATGGCACGGAAGGCATACCAACATTGATTTTCTGCGGTTGGTGGACAAACGAGCTGTCACGCCTAGTCGCCTGCAAAAAAGCCGTCCCCCAGGTCGCATCTGGCTCAAGATAGGCGCCCTCAGCCCATTCGTTCCAAGCGTTAATGAAGACTAAGCCCCGCCCGCCCTCTCGCCTGTCCTCCTGAAGCCTGGCGTGCGCAAGCCATTCCCCGTATATGCTGGGACTGTGACCGACGTATATTGTCGCTTTTTTCCCTCGCCGAGCTGTATTGTCCCAACCCGGAGCAACCCCTCGATAACGAATGAAATTCGACTCTTTACGTTTCATGAACCGCGTTGCCATCCGCGTGTAAGACATGAGCCGACCTGCGAATTCTTTGTTGAGACCGCGTATCGGAAGCATGAGAGCGGAGCGTAATGTATTAGATCCCACTGGAGGAAACTCAGCGATCGCATCTACTCCGTAGGCGTCTGGAGTGATGCCAAACTTAGTCTCCGCGGCCACAACCCTAAGTTCTCCGAGCCCATTCGAACGAGCTAGGAACCGCCAACGGTCGATCATGCCTTGTGAGTCAGGAATATGATCTATCCTATGCACAATGAGGACCAACTCATCGTCCACTCGCAGGTATCTCTTGTCACAAAAATAAGGCAAGAAGGTAGCAAATATTTCATCGGCCGTTGTGTCAGAGTAGTTCTGGCCGATGAGAACCTCGCTCTCCTTACCATCCCACCTACGCGTCCAATTCTCGTTGGCCCATGAAATGCAAAACGGAAACTCCGGGCCGTTCTCAACATAGTTATCGAGGGGCCGTTCAAGAAGTCTGTGACCATCGAACCAGTAGAAATAGAAGCAAAAAGCATCCACGTCGTGGTCAGCCGCCATCTTCGCTTGGCGATGCATTACGGATACATCATTCAGGTCATACTGTCCAAGCTCCACGCTTTCACGAGGATGGTCGTGCATGTCGAATTGCGGCTCCGCCCTATCGACATTTACCCATTCCGTGAAGCCAGGACCCCACCATTCGTCATTCTCAGGGATTGCATGGAATTGCGGAAGATAATAGGCAACTGTAAGAGACTTGGCGGCAGACGAAGGTTCCGGCATGAAAAATACTCCGATGAATGAGACGAACTAGGATCAACAGTGCAAAGAGCTCCCCTCTTCGCTTCCTTTAGGCAATGCGTTGCGGAGTCACGTTGCAGAGAAGAGAGCAGGGACTAGAAATCTAGACGGGCGGTCCTATAAGTGAACTTTCTTACCGAACTTATGGTCCGTTCCCTGCCACTTACGGCGACGGTCAGGCGTCGGGGGCAACAGCAGGTGAGGGTAAACGGAGTAGAACCGCGATGCTGAAGCGATCTCTCTCAGCCACGGACGCAGTCTCAAACCCTTCGTCTCGCGCTTCCAAGCATGCGTCCATAGAACGTCAGACACGACGATGACCTCTTGCCCGCGCTCCCATGCATTGAGGCCGAAAGCATGGTCTTCGTAGTAGAGAAAATACCGCTCGTCCCATCCGCCAGCTGAACGAATCCTATTCGTTTCACCACAAACCGCAGCTCCCATTGCCCATGCAACAAAGGTTTGCCCTGGCACCGTACTCGGCAAATAATCGGGGAGCGAACTTCCCGGGAGTACTATGCCGCGGTGAGACAATTTGTCCCAAAGAAACGGGATTCCTCGGCCATTTGCCTGCGTCGTTCCATCAGGATTTACCAGCTGCGGACAAACTACAGCATCACGTTCAGAAGCGATACTTCCCAAGAGCTGAAGCGATGCGGCATCCAATGAGACATCGGGATTGATAAAAGCTACATATTTCGTTCGAGTGCGGCCTAAGCCGACATTGTTTGCACGGCTGAATCCCACATTCTGGGAGAGCCTGATAATCTCGGCCCCCAATGAGGCTGCAAAGTCGGCAGTGTCATCCGTGGAATTGTTATCAACAACAATCCATTTAGCTCCCTGAGTGTCAACCCCAGCCCACCAGTTCCGCAGTTCTTGCGCGTTGTTGTAAGTGACGGTGATGAGCGTCCAGTCAGCGTTGTTTCGCATAATTCGTTTCCTTCGGGATCATCGGAGCAAGAGCAGACGCAACGAGGAGGGCCGCTACCCGAAGCCTGGAACTGTTTCCATGCAACACTGCGCGAAGCGCCAGAATTAAAAAGCCACGCGAGCAGCGGTCATTCGCGAATGCACAAAGCACTGTGGATGAGGCAGCCGAAGTGGCGAACCTTTCGAGGGCGGCCCTGCACATTTGCACCCTCCAGCGCCAGCGGTGATTGACTAGATACTCTACCGAGGCGGTCAGGTTGCCGCTCGCCGTGAGCCGTTTCAGGCGAACAAGGAACCGAGCGCTTGTTTCTTCGCCAATAACGTTGGCACCGTGCTGAACGTAATCCTGGACAGTGTCTGGAATAAAGGTTATTCCCTTTTCGAGTACAGCGCACACGCCTAGCCAGTGATCATGGAAGGCTACGTCAGTCCGAGCGGGAAAGGGGAGTGCCTTCGCCAGAAGATCGGTGCGAAACACGGTGAGTGCCCCAGTGACAACGTTATCCAAGACCAAGTCAGCCAAACCCGTGAAGGAGCGGTCGGTGTACCCGGTAGTAATGCCCCGGTGTCCTAACTCGCCAACCTGTACTACACGAGCCTGTCCCACTACTAGGCTTGACGTACTCAAGTGAGGCACGAGCTTCTCTAACTTATCGGCATCCCATACATCGTCCTGGTCCGACAAGGCAACCCAGGCCGCCTCCCCCGGTATACCGGCCAGAAGCCGTTCGAAATTATGATAGAAGCCCACGCGATGCTCGTATTCATGAATCTTAAAACGCCTATCATCTTGCACAATATCGTTCAATAGTGAAAGGGCATCGTTATCCAGCCCATCGATGCCGATAATGCAGTTCCAGTCAGCCAGCGTCTGGCGCTGTATAGATTTGATTTGTCGCCGAAGCAGCTCGGGGTTCGGCTTGAAAATCGCCATACAAATTGTACCGGCCTCAGACGACACTAGCTGACCTCCAGCTCTCAAAGTAGTTCATAATTAAATTACGTCTGGCCAAAATAAGTATTAAGACAATAATTGCCGAAAGAGTGCCATAGACAACGGGAGCGTGAGCGAACAGAAACGAAGTAGTCAAAACAGCCGAGACTGTGAAGAACTCCGGCAGCACACCAAGCGCGGGAAGAACAATATCCACGCGCTTTCTACGCAGAACAATACTCGAAACCAATTGCGACAGCTGAAATATAGGTATTGCAAGCGAAAACAATCTGATATCGCCTGGTACCCCAAAAAGCACCGGAACAAATACCAGGGAAAGTGAAACAACTGCAGAAATTGGTGTAGTTATGGCAAGCGCACCAGTTCTACCAGAAATGAAGACCATGTGGATGTTCGCCAAATAACTCGTCATAAAAGGTGTTCCCAAAGCGGCTATAAGAGACGCCTGCAAGACGGGTGCTGACTGTGCCATTGGTCCTGCAACGAATGGAACAACAATTGGCGCAAGAACAGCAAACCCACAAACCATCGCTGCGGTAAGCAGCATTACGCTTCTATACGAGCCTGCTAGTATTTCGCCGCGCTCTTCGGGTCGCGCTCGATATACATAGGGTGCCCATGCGTTGTTTAGGGCGCCTAGCAACAGCATCGGCGCAGATCCGATAAGTAACGCAAGTTGCAATCCACCCGCAGCATCCAGGCCTACTAAGTGGGAGCTGGCGCTGACAACAGTCAGAGTCATGAAACTCACTGCAATCTGGTGAGGAACCGTCGGTAACCCAACACGGAGATTGGAAAGAAATTGGCCTTTGGCAAACATTGGCTTTTGAATTTTGAGGCAGACCAACATAGCTATTATTCCGACGGTCACATGCCCGCAGGCCAGCCCCGCTAAGTAGAGCGCCGGACCCGGACCAAATGCGAGCACAATTCCGACACCGAACAGGGGCCCTGTCAGTGAGGCGGAGATTCCGAGAGCGACAAACGTTCCCGCTCGTTGTTCGGCACGGAGGAATGACTGAGAGTTTTGAAGCAGAGCAAGTCCAAAACACGACGCGAGAGGGTACAAAAGGACTCCGTCGCCGGCACCGGGAAGAATAAGACGACCCCAGTGGGGCAAGAGGGCAGCGCAGAGAAGAAACAGAACGACGGAAGATGCTGCACCCTGAATAACCGTAGCTACTGCCCCGGGACGGCCAGAATCCTCGATAATGGCCTGTCTGGTAATCGAAGCGGCAAGTCCGAGCGTGAAAATGACGATGCCAAACTGAAAAAGCGAGATACCGATACCGATGACGCCGTAAGCCTCTGCGCCCAAAAGACGGGTGATTACCGGGGTGATAGCAAAATTCACCAGAACCGGTGCGATGGTGGCCGTCGCATAGAGTAGCGACTGACTCAAAAAACTCGTCTTCATTGCCGGGCCGCCACTGACAGAGATGGACCCTGAATTTCTACTACGCAGCAGGGACTGACCGGAGCGACTTGGGTGTCTCGGCAGACTCTGAACTGCATTTGACGTCCAGGTAGCGCTTGCGTCTCTCGATCTATCCGAGTGCGGGTCGTGAAATAATCAACTGTCACTTCGATATCCGAGCTGATAAGTAGCCCATCCCCATATGTGTCCCCCAGAAAACTGACTACAGAAGTCTTTGTCGAAATGTGCGGTACCCCGCTACATGCCTCCAGCAAGAGGGAGGACTGCGGCCGGGAGTCCTTGGCCCGTGACACTACAGTCTCGCCTACCCAACACCGTAGAGAATACCAAGACCACGAGGATCTGCCGAAACTGTAAGCAGCGCCGCGTGTAAGCAAGCATCGTATTCGTCACACGCCATCAACGATGCGCCGCGGGACTAGTGGACCCCCAGTGCGCCTCCTTACTCATGTACTCTTGCCGAGGAAGAAGACCGTCGCCCTTGGAGTGGCGGAGTAGAACATCAATGTGAGCACCCCGGTGATAGAACGCCATCAGACTATGGCCCGGGGTTCTCGGAGTGGGGGAAAGTTGAATACACTCGCTGGCTCGTCGGTTCTCATTACTGGCGGAACTGGATCGCTTGGGAAAGCACTCATCCGGGAACTGTTGGACAACCATTCCGTACGAAGGTTGGTTGTCTTTAGCCGTGACGAACTAAAGCAGTTGGAAGTCCGCCGGATGTTCGACGACGACCCCCGCCTCCGTTGGTTCATTGGCGACATACGGGACCGAAAACGTCTCGACAGGGCTCTTCACAACGTGGACTACGTAGTGCATGCCGCGGCTCTGAAGCAGGTTGATACCGCAGAATACAACCCGTTCGAGTACGTCGAAACGAATGTGCGTGGGTCGCAGAACGTAATCGACGCCTGCATTGACGCCGGCGTAAAAAAGGTTGTGGCATTGTCTACCGACAAAGCGTCGAGTCCGATTAACCTATACGGTGCGACCAAGCTCTGTGCCGACCGTATGTTCATCTCCGCGAATCACTACGCGGCTTCTTACCCAACCAGGTTCTCAGTTGTCCGGTACGGCAATGTAATGGGCTCGCGGGGTAGCATCGTCCCCATCTGGAAGCAGCTGGCAGCGGAAGGCCGGTCGTTGCCCATCACAGACTCCCGTATGACGCGTTTTTGGATCACGCTGCCGAAAGCAGTCGATTTCGTCCTCGACTCATTCGACATGATGACGGGTGGGGAGCTCTACGTCCCAAGGATTCCGTCCATGCGCGTCGTTGATCTGGCCGAAGCGATCGCCCCCGGCGCCGCCACCCACGAAATCGGAATTCGTCCTGGTGAAAAGCTTCACGAGGAGATGATTGCTCTTGACGACGCGAGGCGCACCTTGCTAATGGACACACGATACGTGGTGACACCTCATCTCAGCGGATGGGGATACACACCTCCCGCGGACGCCATGCAGATGCCGGATGGCTTTTCGTTCCAGTCGCACACCAACGACCAGTGGCTCGATGTAGACCAGTTGCGGGACCTTGTTACAGAGGAAGAAATGGCCGGCCGGTGATTCCTTACGGCCGCCAGTCCATCAGCAACCAGGACATTGAAGCAGTCGTTGCAGTTCTCAAGAGTGATTTTTTGACCACTGGTCCCGTGAGCGATGCCTTCGAAAAGGAGGTGGCACGAGTTGCTGGCGCTTCCCACGCCATATCCGTTACCTCGGGGACCGCCGCCTTGCATGTCGCTTATAATTCTCTGAATTTGAAAAAGGGCGATGAAATCGTCACGACTCCTTTGACATTCGTTGCAACTGCAGCGACGGCTGCGCTACAGGGCGCCCGGATTCGCTTCGCTGACGTCGACCCTGACACAGGCAACTTGGATCACGAAGCGGCTGCCTCGGAGGTAGGTGAACGCACACGGGCAGTGACGTCGGTGGATTATGCAGGCCAACCAACTGATATCGCTGCTTTCAGATCAAGCATCGCCTCACCACATGTCGCCCTTATACAGGATGCTGCCCATTCGATTGGATCACTCCATCATGACCAACCAGTGGGTTCCCAAGCAGACCTGACCACTTTTTCGTTCTTTCCCACGAAAAATATGACCACGGGTGAAGGCGGAGCTGTAGTCACAAATGACGCCGAACTGGCTACGAAATGCAAGCGGTTCAAGAACCACGGATTAGTCAGAGACCTTGACCTGCAAATAGAACCGGATACCGGCGCCTGGCATCAGGAAGTTCATAGCTTTGGGTTGAATTACCGGTTACCAGATGTACTTGCTGCCCTCGGCCTCAGTCAGCTGCAAAAACTTCAAGAATTCAAGGCAAAACGTCGATGGGTTTTTGAATTTTACTCAGAAGCCCTGTCGGAGGTTGACGGTATAGTGCTTCCCGTTAGGACGCCGCTAACGGATCCCATGTGGCACCTATATCCGCTCAGGGTTCCGGCATCGAAGCGCCGCGCTATTTTCGACGGCCTGCGGGCTCAGGGAATCGGCGTTCAAGTCAACTACATCCCAGCCTATTGGCATCCTGTCTTCCAAGACATGGGTTATAAACGTGGGCAATGTCCTAACGCTGAGCTGTTCTACCAGCAGGAGATTTCCCTGCCTATGCACGCTGAGCTCTCCGAGCAGCACCTGGAAAAAACGGTAAACGCTCTCAAGAAGGTTCTTGACCATGTCTAAGCGATTGGAGCGTTCTTGCCCCGCAAAGTAGTTGCCGTAGTGCAGGCCCGCATGTCGTCCTCTCGGCTCCCGGGTAAGGTCATGATGCGATTGGCCGATAGGCCAATTGTGGACTGGATTTTTCGTGCCGCTCTTTGTAGCGCCGAAATAGACGACCTTGTACTGGCAACCTCTCAAGACCCCTCCGACGATATCCTCGTCGATTACGCCAAAACTCGTGGAATCTCCGTCATCAGGGGATCCCTGAACGACGTTTTGGACAGATTCCTGCTCGCAGCCGAGCACACAAAAGCAGATGCGATCGTCCGGCTAACCGCCGACTGCCCGATGTTGGATCCTGCGCTAATAGACGCGGTGGTAAGCATGTGGCGCCACAACGATCACACGGACTATGTGGCTACAACTCTCTACCGCACGCTCCCGCGAGGACTTGACGTTGAGTGCGTGAAAGTGTCTGCCCTTCTCGAACTCAGGGAAAAGGCCACGGGATACCACCGTACGCATGTAACAAGCATGTTGTACGCTGCTGGGTCCGAATTCAGTAGACTCGGCTTGGTGACGAGTCCAGATCGTTCTCAGCTCCGGTTAACGGTGGATACTCCGCAAGATCTCGAGGCTTTAAGTGAAATCACTTCCCTTACTGGCGACAGGGTTGTGGGGTGGATGGAGATCTTAAACATATTGGGAGATAATCCCCGAATAGCCGCGATTAATAAAGACATCAGGCAGAAGGATGTTTCGGAGGGCTAGGATTTGAAGGTCCTTTTTAACTGCAATGTTTCCGCCAGTGGTGGTGCAGGACACCTCATAAGGTCTATTGCTATTGCAGAGCAAGCTAAAATTGCGGGTATAGACGTAGCTTTTGGCGGCCGTTTTAGCGGCGATTTCGCACATGCCGCTTTGTCCGCAAGGGGATTCCGCGTTCTGCCGCTTGATGATACCAATTCCGGGATTGCCAAAATGGCTAAACAAATTGGTGCCGATCTCGTTCACTGTGACGACTACACTGCTGGGCCACAGTTGCACGAAGTTTTACGAGAAATTGGTGTTCACCTTTCAAATGTAGAAGATGGTTCATTTGGAGCTCGACCTGCGGACATAGTTATCGATCCCACTCCTGGAGCCGAGAAACACTTCAGGGCAGGGCTCAGTTCCGCCAACCACCTGCGAGGAATAGCCTATCTCCCGCTACGCGCTAGTGTGCTCGATGCTGCCTTAGCCCGACGAAGCCGAAAGCTCCAAGATTCTTCAAACGATGAAGGTCGCTTCAAAATTCTCGTGATTCTCGGAGGAACAGACGCAGCTGGCGCGACAGAATATTTGGCTCAATTGTGGTGTTCTGCCGTTCCGGATTCGACGTGCTACGCAGTAGTTCCAACCATCCCTGTGAGATCGCAGGCACCCAAATCTGCGGACATCCGTTGGGTACTTCCTTCCGAGGACGTTGTTTCCCTGTTTTCGCACATTGACGCCGTGATCACTGCGTCAGGTACCACGGTCTGGGAACTAGCTGCTGTTGGCGTACCGGCTGCAGTCATCGTGCAGGCCGAGAACCAGCGCGAAAATTACAATCAATTAGCAATCTCTGATGCAATGATTGGCCTTGGGTCGGTATCGAATATGCGGCAAGACCCCGAATCTTTGCGCCTAAAATTCAAAGATCTCTTAGCCCGCGCAAGCTCAGATCGTGTCCCTGCATATGACGTGGATGTCGATGGTGCACGTCGAATCGTCGCAAGTTGGTGGGATGTAATGCTAAGCGAGGACGTTGTTCGAGTTCGTGAAGCACGCCCCAGCGATGCCAGCGTCTTGTTTGAATGGCGTAACGACGAATCTGTACGCAAGGTTTCGGGTGACACAAGGCCGCTGCAATGGGAGCGACATGTGGCATGGCTCAACTCCGTTCTTCATAATCCTGAGCGAATATTGCTGATTGCAGAGTCGGGGCCCGAACTTATAGGCACTGTTCGTGTGGATCGTGTTGAAGGCAACAAATCTGACTGGGAATTATCCATAGCCCTGAACCCTAGTTTCCGAGGACGAGGGTTGGGAGGCCAGATGCTCCGGACAGCGGAGACCCACCTTCGTCGCCAATTGCCCAACGACACCGTTCTTATCGCGCACGTCAGACCCGACAACACGCCATCAAACCGTCTATTCATGATGAATGATTACAAACGCGACGCCGGGGCGGATCCACTGGGTTACTTTCGGTGGTGCAAGCGCATAGTTTGATGTGAAATTTTCACACCGAGCATTAAACGTAAATTTTTTACCCGCAGTAACGCTCAATCAAGCCAGACCCCTACCGTCTGACTGTTACGCGGTCACGGAACGAGGGGGAATCGTGGAACACGTCGACCAGCCAGAGCCCTGGCGCCGCAGATATTCGCGGCGCCTGCAGATTGTTGACGCTTGCGTCGTAACATGGGCAGTGGCCGGAGCTTTCGTAATTCGCTTTGGACTAGTCGACTTAGCTTCACACCAGGGAGAATACATAGCACTCTCCGTCGGCATCACCGCTGCTTGGTGGCTGATGCTTGGACTGTGGGGCGCACGGGAGTCCACCATTCTCGGGGCGGGCTCGGAAGAATACAAGCGAGTTTTCGCTGCTTCCGCGTGGCTCTTCGGATTCGTTGCGATTTTTTCATACGCCCTACGAATCGATACGGCCCGGGGTTTTGTCGGCCTTGCTTTCCCCGTCGGCGCTCTTGGGCTGTTAATTGCACGGTGGCTTGTTCGGCAGCACCTTAGCGTAGAGCGCGCCCACGGCCGAAGTGCTTCTCGGGTTCTCCTGATTGGGAACCGATCCTCGACGGAACACCTGATACGTTCGTTGCGAAGTGTTCCTGCGGCCGGCTATATTCCAGTCGCGGCACATCTTCCTGGAGCCTCCGAAAATCAAATCTGGGACCTAGATATACCCATTGCTGGCGTTGACGCGGATGTCGATTCGATCATCCAGGTGATTTTGAAAACCAAAGTTGATGCAGTAGCAATCTCCGCTGGCGCACCACTCAATCCTCATGATCTGCGGCGTTTGGGCTGGGAACTAGCCTCCAAGGATATTGCAATGATTCTTGCACCAGCATTAACGGATATTGCTGGCCCCCGCATTCACACCCAACCGGTCGCCGGACTCCCCCTCATTCACGTGTCAACACCAAAGCTCACGGGCGGAAAAAGGGTCGCAAAGAGGGCGTTCGATTTAGTACTTTCAGGGCTTTTAGTCCTACTACTTTCTCCGGTGTTTGTCATCGTGTCGATTTTGGTCCGTCTAAGTTCTCCTGGACCATTGTTCTATAAACAGGAACGCATTGGGCTCCGTGGCTCTTCATTCAATATGTTGAAGTTCAGATCGATGACTGTTGATGCTGACAGAGAGTTAGACAAGTTACTCAAAGCTCAGGGTTCAGCAGATACTCCGCTATTCAAGGTCACGAATGATCCTCGGATCACTCCCATAGGCAGATTCTTGCGCAAATACTCTCTTGATGAACTTCCGCAGATATTCAATGTTCTGGGCGGGAGCATGAGCCTCGTCGGACCGCGTCCTCAGCGCGAAGCCGAGGTAGCACTGTACGATGATGCTGCTCATCGTCGCTTATACGTTAGTCCAGGGATGAGCGGCCTATGGCAGGTGAGTGGCCGGTCGAATCTCAGCTGGGAGGAGAGCATCAGGCTTGACCTGTACTACGTTGAAAATTGGTCCCTCATGGGCGACGTGGTCATACTATTCAAGACCATAAAGGCCGTTCTTCGAAGCTCAGGAGCGTACTGACTTGTTGATGCCCGACGTAAAAAATAGAAGGCATGGTATAGGGGCTCTTCAACATGGCTGAAGATGTTGACAGCTATCCCGACAACTCCTACCAGCAAATTCCCGCCCGGGCTTCGCGCCGAAAGAAACCATCAAACCGCCCGCGCATAATTGTTCTTTGGTGTTCAGTGCTTATACTCATTTTTGGAGTGACGGGGCTCTGGCTTGGCGCGAAGGCCATGACAGTACGGGAAAACCTCGAATCTGCCTCGAAACTCATCAGCACGGTAAAGCAAGAGGTAGCGACCGGCGATTCCGAACGGGCCGGCCAGACAGTGGAGTCGGTCCGCGCCAAAACTTCAGCTGCGAGAGCGGCTGTAGAGGATCCAATATGGACACTAGCCAGCACTGTCCCCCTGCTGGGCGCGAATCTCGGTGCGATTACAGAAGTCGCACGCTCCGCCGACGACGTAGCCACTTTGGGCATGCAGCCTTTAGTAAGGGTTTACGGTTCCCTGCACTGGGAAAGCCTGCTTCCCAGCAGAGTAGGGACAGATCTCGCACCACTGGAGTCAGCGTCGTCCAGTGTGGTGTCTGCCGCACGTGCAGTCCGTCTCTCCGAAAATAGACTTAGTAAAATTGACGCAACCGGATTGGTACCGCAGGTCGCACAGCCGCTAACGGATGTCAGGAATCAACTGCGCGAGGTGACGTCTGCTCTGGAGGCTGCCGCTGATGTTTCTCAAATTGCGCCGGACATGCTAGGGGCAAAAGGACCACGGAAGTATCTCCTCGTCATCCAAAACAACAGTGAAGCGCGTGCGTCTGGGGGTATCCCTGGGGCACTGGCAATCTTGGCGTTCGATAACGGAAAGCTCTCGCTTGGGACTCAGAGCAGCGCCGGGGAGGTCGGTACCATGAATCCGGTCCTGCCAGTGGACCCCCAGCAACAGCAAATCTACTCTGCTCGGATTGGAAAATACATGCAGGATGTGAACCTGACTCCTGACTTCCCTACGGCTGCTACTAGCGCCCAAAGCATGTGGGAGAGGAAGACAGGCCAGCATGTAGACGGCGTGATCTCAGTTGATCCAGTGCTGTTGAGTTACATTTTGAAAGCGACGGGACCTGTGGCGGTCAATGGCCCAGAGCTAGCCGCCGTCAAAGCACTCGGCATGCCAACGGAGTTGACGGAAGGTAATGTGGTGCCAACTCTCCTGAACTACGTTTACTCAAAAATCGAGCAGCCAAAACTCCAGGATGTGTACTTTGCAGGTGTCGCTAAGGAAGTATTTTCTGCTCTCTCCGAAGGGAAAGGCGAAGCGAAGGGGATTCTTGCCGGTCTTACTCAAGGCGCCGAGGAGGGACGTCTGCTGGTCTGGTCGAGTACCACTACCGAGCAATCCGTAATCGCGAAGTACCCGGTGAGCGGCTCAATTTCTGGGCCCAGTGTGCCCCCCGCTCAGTTTGGTGTCTACTTCAATGACGGCACTGGGGCCAAAATGGACTACTACGTGAAGCGCACCGTCCAGCTTGTCAAGGAGTGTCCGGCGGACGGTTACCAGCAGACGAAAGTTCGGGTTAGCAGCACTAATACGGCACCTGCTGACGCCGCCGTTTCCTTACCGGTGTATGTCACGGGTGGAGGCGCCTTTGGTGTCGCTCCCGGCACGGTACAGACAAACATCGTTGCCTATGGACCCGCTCAGGCCAATGTGGAATTTGCAACCGTCGACGGCCAGAAGACCCCATTCGCACCCTATCTTCATGCGAACCGACCCGTAGCTGTTGTTGCCCAGCAACTCGCCCCAGGCGAAACGAAAACACTGGAGTTCACCTTCGGGAAGATCGCCCAACACACAGAACCTGACTTGGCTGTCACACCCACCGTTCAGCATGTAAAGGACGTAATCCTTCCAACGGAAAGTGCCACCTGCGATCAAGGTCAGTGACGCTCGCATTAACACTATGTAAACCGATTGGATTGAGGTTGGTAACAGCGATCAAGGATGATATGTTCTATCTGGGATATCTATCCGTGGTTCTGCACATGGTCTCGTGCGGAGGGGTCATCTCCCCAAAATCGGGTATCAAAACTTAAACGTCTCCGGGGGGACACACATGAAGAAAACACTCGCCGCACTCGCACTTGCGGGCTCCATCGCACTCATCGGTTCCGCGCCTGCCATGGCCGCAACCTACCCGGCACTTCCGCCGCAGGCAGCTGTTTCCGACGGCACCGTTGGACCGGGTGAAACCTTCGTCTTCCGCGGCCAGGGCTTCCTCGCCGGCGAACGCCTCATCATCCGCGTCACGCCCGGCCAGGCTCCCGCCTCCAACGGCGCCAACATCGCCGGCAGCCGTGCAGTTGCGGCCCGTATCAATGTTGTAGCCGAGGCTCAGACCCTCACCGCCCAGGCTGACGCCCAGGGCGCCGTGGCGCTGCCCATCGCAATCAACGAACCGGGCACCTACTCCATCACGGCAACCGGGCAGACTTCTGGCGTCACAGTGGGTCCCGTCGTCGTAAAGGTCACGCCTGCAGCTTTGGTTGCCAACGGCAACTCGGCACTGGCGAACACCGGCAGCGGCCTGGCCAACACCGGCGCCGACTCCGGCCTGATCCTGTGGACCTTGGTGGGCGCAGGCGCACTGGCCGCCGGTGCGACCTCCGTTGTGGTGGTTCGCCGCCGCGCCAAGGCTGAGGTTTCCGCCTAGGCATAAGGCTTCTTAGCCCCAACGAAGGTGGGTGCATCTCCGGAAACGGAGATGCACCCACCTTTTGCTTTGGGGACGGTGCGGGTTCCCGCAACCTTGAGTTCAACAAACTCAATCACCAATGCTTTTGTGGTAACTATTAGGGCTATGGGGAGACATTGGCGCAAAGCACCGAGAGAGTACGACTTTTCCGTGCCACTCCCCAGGCCACAGGTGATGGCCTACGCCCTCCTGGTTCTCCTCGCGGCCTGCGCCCTGGGCACAGCCGCACTGGCCCTTCTGCGGACGTCCTGAGGCCCTTTTTGAAACACCTTCACAACCACCGGCTGTGGCAATTGATCCTCGCGGCCATGGTGGTGCCCCTGGCGCTGATCGCTTTCTGGCCAACCCCCGTGGATCAGCCCGTTGCAGGCCAACTCTCAGCCGTCCTGCAGTTTCTCCACCGGCATGGCGTGCCCAGCTGGTTCAATTACAAATTCGTCGAAGCGTCGGCCAACGTTGCCCTTTTCATGCCGGTTGGGTTTGTAGCTGCCCTCGCATTTCCGGCGAAACACTGGTGGCAAATTGGGGCGTTTGGACTGTTGATTTCCGGTTGCATTGAGCTGGGGCAGCTGCTGTTTCTTCACGACCGCTTTGCAAGCCCGTCAGATATCGTGACCAACACGTCAGGCGCTGTCATTGGCGCCCTGCTGGCCACACTGGCCACGAAAAAAGGGAGGCCCGCCGCCTTTCGGCAGCAGGCCTCCCAGAAGCGCTAAAGCGAGAACTTATCCGACGAAGCTCTTCATCCAGGTCTTCAGGTCCTCACCGAACTCCACGCGCTCGGACGCGAGGGTGATGACGGCCTTCAGGTAGCTCAGCTTGTCACCGGTGTCGTAACGGCGGCCCTTGAAGACCACTCCGTAGACGCCGGAACCATCGCCCTCGCCGGCAGCCAGGGTCTGCAGGGCGTCAGTCAGCTGGATCTCGTTGCCGCGGCCCGGCTCAGTCTTCTCCAGGACATCGAACACGCTGTGGTGCAGCACGTAACGGCCGATCACGGCCAGGTTGGACGGCGCCTCCCCCACAGCCGGCTTCTCCACCAGGCTGTTGACGCGGACGTAATCCTCGCCGTCCACAGGAGTGATGTCTGCGCAGCCGTAAGCGCTGATCTGCGAAGGATCAACCTCGATCAACGCAATTACGGAACCGCCGGTCTTCTGCTGCACCTCCATCATGGTGCTCAGCAGGTCCTCGGCCTCGTCAATGAGGTCGTCACCCAGGAGCACGGCAAACGGCTCGTCCCCCACGTGCTGCTGCGCGCAGAGTACAGCGTGGCCCAGGCCCTTGGCCTCGCCCTGGCGGACATAGTGGATGGGGCCCAGATTGGAGGCGTACTCCACCATGCCCAGCTTGTCCTTGTCCCCCTTGGCTTCAAGGGCGGCCTCCAGGCCGGGCTCGCGGTCGAAGTGGTCCTCCAAGGCGCGCTTGTTGCGGCCCGTGATCATCAGCAGGTCCGTGAGGCCTGCATCCACCGCTTCTTCCACCACATACTGGATGGCCGGGCGGTCAACCACCGGCAACATTTCCTTCGGCATTGCCTTGGTGGCGGGCAGGAAGCGTGTTCCCAATCCGGCAGCAGGAATGACGGCTTTGGTAATAGCTTTCCCCGTAGTCATAGCTGAACCTTAACAAATTTGATGGAGAGACGGGCAATCGAGGCAGAAGTCGACGGGCTCATTTACCGTGATGAACCCGAGAATTTCGGCTCGCGCTTCTCCTGGAACGCACGGAAACCCTCCGCATAATCCTCGGTCTTGCAGAGGCGTGCCTGCTCCTCGTTTTCCTCCTGCATGGCCTGCCACAGGCCCAGGCGCTGGTCGCGGATGTGCGCCACCAGCTCCTTCGAGGCAACGAACGCACCGGTTGCGCCGGCAGCAACGCGGCCAACAATCGCCCGCGTGGAGTCCAACAGATCAGAAGCAGGCATTGCACGGCTGAACATCCCCTGCGCCACCGCCTCCGCACCGGAGATCAGGTCCGCCGTGTAGATCAGGTCCAGCGTACGGTGCATGCCCAGCCGCTCCGTGAAGTACCAGTGCCCGCCCGAATCCAGCGTGGCCCCCAGCTTGGCGAACGGCGACCCGAACTTGGCGTTCTCCGCCACGTACACCACGTCCGTGGCCAGCAGCAGCCCCAGCCCCACGCCCAGGCAGGCGCCCTGCGCCGCAGCGAAGGTGGGGGCAGGGAAGGACGCCATCTTCTTCAGCAGCGGCTCCACCAGCCCGCCCAGGTACGCGGCGGCGTCGTCGTTCTCCGGGGTGACCCCGGCGATGTCCCGGCCCGCGCAGAAGGCCCGTCCCTCTCCCCTCAGCAGCAGCGCCCGCACCTCACCTCGCGAGGCGGCGGCAGCAGCGTCGTCGTACGCCTGTGCTAAATCCCGCAGCGCCTGCTCATCGAGCGAGTTCAGCTTGTGCGGCGCGTCCAGCACGACCTCGGCGATGCCGTTGCTGATGGAAAGGGAAATCATGGGGCTCCTTCTGGTGAAAACGGATTAGACGTCGAAGTCGACCGTGACTTCCTTGCTGGTGGGGTGGCTCTGGCAGGTCAGGACGTAGCCCTTGTCCAGCTCATCCTGCTCCAGCGCGTAGTTCTCGTCCATGGTCACGGTGCCGGTGACCACCTTGGCCCGGCAGGTGCCGCACACTCCGCCGGCGCACGCGAACGGTACGTCCGGGCGGACCCGCAGCGCCGCGTTCAGGATGGACTCGCGGGCGTGCGTGGGGCTGGCCACCTCGCCCTGCAGGCCGTCCAGCTTGAACGTGATCTTGTACGTTTCCTTGGACTCGTCCACTATGACGGGACGGCCGGCCTGGCCCTCCGGGCGGTCCGGCTTGCCGGACGTGAACAGCTCGAACCGGACGTTCTCCGGCTTCACCCCGCGCTCGGCCAGGGTGTCCCGGCACAGCTGCACCAGCTCGAACGGGCCGCACAGGAACCACTCGTCCACATCGTCCGCGTGCAGGGCGGTGCCCAGCAGCTGCTGCAGCTTCTCGGCGTCGATCCGGCCACTCAGCAGCGGCGCGATCCGCTGCTCCCGGCTCAGCACGTGGTGGATGGCCAGCCGCTGCGGGTACTTGTCCTTCAGGTCTGCCAGCTCCTCCAGGAACATCACGTCCATGGCGGCCTTGTTGGCGTAGATCAGGTCGAACCGGGTGTCCGGATTGGCGGCCAGCAGCGTCCGGGCGATGGCGATCACCGGGGTGATGCCGGATCCGGCGGCGATGGCCACGAAGTTCCCGGCCTCCCCGGCCAGGTCCTCCGGGTGGTTCATGGAGTTCATAACGTTCTGGTCCACGGCCACGCCGTCGCGGCCGTGCTTGGACACGAACGCGCCCATGGGGCTCATCACGTCCAGGGTGTCCCCGGCCTTCAGCTCGGCGTTGGCCCACGTGGAGAACAGCCCGCCCAGGTCCTTCTTGATGGCCACGCGGATCTCGCTGGTGCCGTCCGCGAAGCTGCGCGGCTCGGCGCAGATGGAGTAGCTGCGGCGGATTTCCTTCGGCTCGCCGCTCTCATCCGGCAGCGTGGTGCGCAGGGCCACGTACTGGCCGGGCAGGTAGTCGAACTTGCCGGCGAGCTCAGCCGGTACGTGGAAGGCGACCTCGATGGCGTCATCGGTGAGCCGGCGCACCTCCTTCACGGCCAGGGTGTGGAAGGACGGACGACGGCGGCCGGTCACCTCAGCCTCTTCGGCGGCGGTCTGGCGGACAACAGGCATGGGGGCTTCCTTACAGGACTTTGAAGTAGTCGAACGGTTCCTTGCAGTCCTGGCACACATAAAGGGCCTTGCAGGACGTGGAACCGAAGCGGGTGAGTTCCTTGGTGTTGAGGCTGTTGCACTGCGGGCACTTCACGGCCAGGCTCACCCGGATGGGGCCGGAATGGCCGCCGGCCCGGGAGTTGCCGCTGGGCGGGGCGATGCCGTACTCCTGCAGCTTCTGCTTGCCGGACTCGGTCATCCAGTCAGTGGTCCACGCCGGGGAGAGGACCAGGTCCACGTGCACGTCCTCGTAGCCCTCCTTGGCGAAGGCGGTGTAGAGGTCGTCCCGGATGGCGTCCATGGCCGGGCAGCCCGAGTACGTGGGCGTGATGGTGACGGTAACTTTGTTGTCCGTGACCTGCACGTCCCGCAGGATGCCCAGGTCCGCGATGGTGAGCACCGGGATCTCCGGGTCCACCACGGTTGCCGCAATGTCCCACGCATCCTGCTGCGGGGTGCGGGTGCGGGATTCGAAGTCCGAGATGTACACGGTCACCAGCTCGCTCCGGGATGCTCGCGGGCCAGGACCTGCATCTCCGCGAGGATGTAGCCCAGGTATTCCGAGTGCTTGCCCTGCCGGCCGCCGCCCGGGGCTGCGGGCACGTCCGGCACCTCCAGCTCGGCCTCGTCCAGGACCTCGGCGGTGAGGCGGTCAAAGTCTTCCCGCAGGCTGGAAGGCGCGACGGCGGCACCCGCCTGGGCGAGCCGTTCGGTCAGTTCGTCGTCGCGGAACAGTTCCGCAACGTACGGCCACATGGTGCGCAGGCCGTGGATCATCCTGGTGCGGGATTCGTCGGTGCCGCCGGCGAGGCGAAGGACCCACTGGGCGCTGTGGTCGCGGTGGTAGTCCACTTCCTTCACGGCCTTGGCGGCGACGGCGGCCAGGGTGGCGTCCGTGGATTCGGTGAGGCGGCGGTAGAGCTCGTACTGGTAGTAGCTCACCACGAACTGGCGGGCGATGGTGGCCGCGAAGTCCCCGTTGGGCTGCTCGAACAGCTGGACACTGCGGAACTCGTTCTCGCGGCGGAAGTAGGCCAGGTCATCCTCCGACTTGGGGGTGCCGTCCTCCTTGGGCATGCCGGCGCCGGCGTAAGTGAGGAAACTGCGGGCGTGGCCCAGCTGGTCCAGTGCGATGTTGCCGAGGGCGATGTCCTCCTCCAGCTCCGGTGCGCGGGAGATCCAGTGGCCCAGGCGCTGGGCGAGGATCAGGGCGTCGTCGCCCAGCCGGAGGGCGTACTCGGCGACATCTTCGCTGGGCTTCGCGAGGCCCGTCTTGACCTCGAGCGCGATGTCCTCCGGACGGAGGGCGTTGCCGGGGGTGATCCTTGTAGCGGATGCGCTGGCTTCGCTCACAGGTGCTTCACCCCCTCGCTCTTGGTGTAGTACGTGGCGTGCCGGTAGTCCTTGCCCTGGGGCGACTCGAAGAAGGAGCCCTTGGAATCGGGATCGCTGGCGGCGATGGCGTCGGCCGGGACAACCCAGATGGAGACGCCCTCGTTGCGGCGGGTGTAGAGGTCGCGTGCGTTCCGGAGGGCCATGGCGGCGTCCGGGGCGTGGAGGGACCCTGCGTGGACGTGGCTCAGGCCACGGCTGGACCGGACGAAGACCTCCCAGAGGCCCCAGGTGGAGCGGTCATGGTGGTCAGGGGCCGGGGAAACTTTGGGGGCTTCGCGGTTGATCTCGGTGGCCGAGCTGGCGGGGGTTTCCGGGTTGCCGTGGGGGCTCATGCTGCGTATTCCTTCGTCTTCTTTGACTGTTTTGCTGCGTAGGCGGCTGCTGCCTCGCGGACCCAGGCGCCGTCGTCGTGCGCTGACCTCCGGCGCTCAAGGCGCTGGGCGTTGCAGGGGCCGCGGCCGGCCAGGACCTCGTGGAACTCTTCCCAGTCCAGCGGCCCGTGCTCCCACTTCTTGGTGTCCTCGTTGAAGCGGATCTGGTCATCGGGGAGGGTGAGGCCCAGGACCTTGACCTGCTCCACCATCATGCCCACGAACCGGCTGCGGAGCTCATCATTACTGAACCGCTTGATGTTCCAGGCCATGGACTGCTTGGAGTTGGGGGAATCGTCATCCGGCGGGCCGAACATCATCAGGGCCGGCGCGTACCAGCGGTTCACGGCGTCCTGCGCCATCTGCTTCTGCTCGGGGGTGCCGTTGGAGAGTTCAAGGAGGATCTCGAAGCCCTGGCGCTGGTGGAAGGACTCTTCCTTGCAGACGCGCACCATGGCGCGGCCGTACGGGCCGTACGAGGCGCGGCACAGCGGGACCTGGTTGCAGATGGCTGCGCCGTCCACCAGCCAGCCGATGGCGCCCATGTCCGCCCAGGTGCGGGCCGGGTAGTTGAAGATGCTGGAGTAGCGGGCCTTGCCGGCGATGAGGTCGTCCATCATCTTGTCCCTGGACTGGCCCAGGGTTTCGGCGGCCGAGTAGAGGTAGAGGCCGTGGCCGGCCTCGTCCTGGACCTTGGCCATGAGGATGGCCTTGCGCTTCAGGCTGGGGGCGCGGGAGATCCAGTTGGCTTCCGGCTGCATGCCGATGATCTCGGAGTGCGCGTGCTGGGAGACCTGGCGCAGGAGGGTCTTGCGGTAGGCCGCCGGCATCCAGTCGCGGGGCTCGATCCGCGAGTCCTCCGCGATGATCCGGTCAAAGTGGGCCTGGCCTGCGGCGTCCTCTTCCGGGGTTAGCTCAGCCGGCACTGACTGCAAGTTCTGCGCTGCCATGGTTGCTCCTATGCAAAGACCTGTCGGGCGTCTCGGAATTATTTACCGACCGTTCGTTCAGGATATGCGGGAGCGCGCGCGGGCGTCAAGCGTGCCGCCCTCTTTTCGTATGCGCCGCCCGGCTGCCCTCCCAACGCCCCATCACGTCCTGCCACCTTTCCCCCAACGCCCCATCACGTCCTGCCACCTTTTCCCCAACGCCCCATCACGTCCTGCCACCTTTTTCCCAACGCCCCATCACGTCCTGCCACCTTTTCCCCAACGCCCCATCACGTCCTGCACATGGCGCGGGCCGTCGTCGTCCTCTGCGGGAGCGGCGCAGCCACGCGGAGCGCCGACGACGCGCCTTGCCATTCTCGACGCGCACTTTCCTTTGCGACCCTCGAAGATGCGGCGCGAGAAGGAATGTGCGCCGCGGAAGGGAATATGCGCGTCGCGGGCGGGGGCCGGGGGCACGTGGGAGGGGCCGTCGTCGTGCATCACCGCCGAATCCCCTCCCCGCGTGGGGGCGCCAGCACTATGTCAACTCTGGTCTGCCTCTGATCCCGGGCATACAATGACCACGCCTTATTTGGCCCTGACAGATATCACAGCGCGGGTGCGCCACCCCATATAGCGACAGACACCGTTGGAAGGTGGATCGTCATGAGACGGTTCCTGGCCCTGCTTATTGCCGTTGCTTTGACGGGCGTCGCCATGCCCGCCCTGGGCGCCAGCGCCGCCCGGGCCGCAGCCGGACCGTGCATCGGGGCACCTCCCGCCGACGGCACGTCCTACGCGGAAACCCGGCAATTCGTGGACGCCCAGTCCTGGTGGATGCCGGACGCCGACCAGGCCAACAACTCCGTCACCAACAACGGCCACGTCCACCTGGGGGCCTGCATTCCCGAGCGCGAGACCATCAGTTCCGGCAACTTCACCGTGAACGTGCGGGTGGTCCTCCACGACAACCCCGGCACGGCCGACTACGTCTCGATGGTGTTCCTCACGTCCAGCGGCGAAACCGCGGTCCAGAAGTGCTACCTGCGGGCCGCGGCGGCCGACTTCGCCTGCCCCGGCCCGTCCAGCGCGGGCGGCGGCGACTTTGTGTGCAGTGGAACCTGCGAGCGCTGGCTGACATTCTCGCGGCCCCTCTCGGCATTCAGCCATTCGGGCCTGCAGGAGGTGCACCTCCGCGCGTTCGTACCGGAGCCGAACGGCAACGAAATGCGGGCAAGCCTCAACTGGCAAACCGACATCCAGAACGGAAAGTCCCGGTCCGACGCCGCCCGGTACCCGTTCCTGCGCGGGAAGGGCTGGTACACCCACTCCGGGTACTGCGAGGCCTCGGTCCGCAGCGTCCCGATTCCCGACGCCCCGGTGTCCGGCGTCTGGACTCCCGCCGTAGGCCTGAGCACCCATCCCAACGGATCACTCCCGGCAACGCACTCCTTCATCTCGATCGACCCCGACTTCCACGCCGATCCGCCCAATCCCGGAACCGTGCTGTGGGATTCAGCCGGCCCCTACGGGCGGGGATCCTTCGGTTCGGCGCCCATCGCGATCGACACCAGGACCCTGGCCAACGGCGTGCACAAGCTGCACCTTCGCACGTCCTGCCGGGACAACAAGCTGGGGTCCACGAATTCCGGGGTGACGGTGGTTCCGTTCACGGTGGCCAACTGATCCCGGCTTTTTCGACGCGCGGCTGCAATTTCGACGCGCAGGTTCCTCTCCGCACCCCGTATATCCGGTTCGCCACGGAACCTGCGCCGCGGAGAGGAATATGCGCGTCGCCAGGACCAGGGCCGGAATTGGTGCCGTGGCCGCCCAGGGTGCGGGCCGTCGTCGTGCGTTCCTGCCGATTTCGACGCGCGGCTGCGGTTCCGACGCGCAGGTGCCGATTTCGACGCGCGGCTGCAGTTTCGACGCGCAGATTCCTCTGTGCACCCCGTATATTCGGTTCGCCACGGAACCTGCGCCGCGGAGGGGAATATGCGCGTCGCCAGCGCCAGGACCAGGCCGCAGTGCACACCGGCGGGGCACGTTTCTTAAGCCTTTCTTAGGAACTGTGCGGGACGATCGAAGCAGAGACCAGGACAGAACCCTGTCCACCGCCGGACCCCCGAAGGATTTTCGTGCACCAGCCCGCCCATGACCGCCATGAGACTGCAACGCCCCGCACCCGCGCTGCTGCCGGCACCCAGTTCCCCGCGCTCCCCCAGCCCCGCCACTGGGTGCTGCTGGGCGTGCTGCTGTGCGCCGCCGTCGTCGCCCTGGGCCTGACGGTGCAGCTGACGCCCGGCGAAACCACGGCCGAGCTGCACGTGGACCAGGACCTCAGCCAGCACCACGTGGCCGCGCTGACCGCCATAGCCATGGTGATCAACGTGCTGTTCGCTCCCGTGGCAGGCGTGTGCATCATCGCGGCGATCGCCCTGGTCCTCTGGCTGGTGCACCGCGACTTCCCGAAGGCGATCGCGTTCGGGCTCACGGCGTGCTCCGGCTGGGTGGCCAGCGAGGTCTTCAAGCTCATCATCGCCCGGCAGCGGCCCAACCCCGGCCTGCTCTACGACCCCCTGGCCCCGGAAACCGGCTCCAACAGCTTCCCCAGCGGCCACGTTTCCTTCGCCGTTGCCCTGGCCTTCGCGGTGTACTTCCTGAGCCGCGGCACCCGCTGGTCCAAGCCCGTGGCCGCAGCCGGCGCCGCCTTGCCCGTGATTGTTGCGTGGTCGCGGGTATATGTAGGGGTGCACTACCCCACCGATGTGATTGCCTCCTTCTTGGCGGCAGGCGCCGCGGTGGTCCTGCTCGCCGGACTCTGGAACCGTTTTGGCCCCCGGCTCCTGGACCGCCTGCCCGCAGCGCTTACCGCCCCTGCCAGCCGACACTAAGGACCCCCGTGCACACCATCCTCGCCGCCCACGCCATTTCCGGCGTCGCCACCGCCAGCGGTTCCCCGTCCCTGCTGGACCCGGCCAGCCTCCTGGAAGGGTTCGGACCGGCAGCGCTGGGCGTCATCGCCGTGATGGTCTTCATCGAATCCGGCGTCCTGTTCCCGTTCCTGCCCGGCGACTCGCTGCTGTTCACCGCCGGGCTCCTGCACCAGCAACTGAACCTCACCCTGCCCGTCCTGATCGGCGTGGTCACGGCCGCCGCGGTGGCCGGCGACCAGGTGGGCTTCCTCCTGGGCCGCAAATTCGGCCGCCGTTGGTTCAAGGACGACGCCAAGGTGCTCAAGACCGCCCACCTCACCGCCACCGAGAACTTCTTCCACCGGCACGGCGGCGCCGCGATCGTCCTGGCCCGCTTCGTACCCATCATCAGGACCTTCGCGCCGCTGACCGCCGGAACCGCCCGCTACGGACACAAGGCATTCACCCTGTGGAACATCGTGGGCGCGCTGGCATGGGCCACGTCCGTGACACTGCTGGGCACCTGGCTGGGACACTACGAGGTCATCGCCAGGAACATCGACGTGATCGCCATCCTCATGGTCCTGGTGTCCGTGGTGCCGTGGGGCATCGAGTACCTCAAGCACCGGCGCAGGAACCGCCGCGCCGCAGCGGAGCAGGCAACGGACGACGACGGCACGGACCCTGCAGCCGACGCCGCGTCATCGCTCGACACGGCAGCCAGCACCTCCGGCCGGGACGGCGGCACGACAGAATAGCCGCATGACACCTGCGGACCGGCTCTCCCTGCTGCTCGCCGAGGACGACCCCGCCCTGGGCCCGCTCATCACCGAACTGCTGGAACCGGACTACCGGGTCCGGCTGGCGGTCACCGGGCAGGAGGCCCTGCACCTGGGGCTCACGCAGCCCTGGGATGTGATGGTCATTGACCGCGGGCTGCCCATCCTGGACGGCCTGGGCGTCATCGCAGCGCTCCGGTCCAAGGGCATCGGCACGCCCATTTTGGTCCTCACGGCGCTGGGCGAAACCGACGAGAAGGTCCGCGGGCTGGACGCCGGAGCCAACGACTACATGGCCAAACCGTTCGACGCCGGTGAGCTGGCCGCGCGCCTGCGCGCCCTGACCCGGACCTTCAGTACCCCCGCGGGACCGGTGGGGATCGGCACCTGGGAGTTCGACCCGGCGTCGCGCTCTGTCCGCTCCCCCTACGGGGACCTGGTGACGCTGACCGCCAAGGAAGCCGAAGTCCTGGCGGCGCTCGCGGCCGAGCCCGGCAGGGTGTTCACCCGCGATGAACTGCTCGCCGCGCACTTCCAGTCCACGGACCAGCCCGGCGTGATCGACACCTACGTCCACCACCTGCGCCGGAAGATTTCCCGGACCGTGATCCGCACCGTCCACGGCGTGGGCTACCAGATCGGCGACCCGTCATGACCGCAGCCCCTTCCCCTGCCGATCCGGACAGGGAAACCCTCCGCCGCGCGTCGCTCAAGGTCGCCCTGCGGATCAGTGCCGGGGTGGCCATCCTGGTGCTGGTGCTGCTCGCCGCCGCCACCGTGTTCCTGATGAACAAGCTGGCGCACCCCTCGGTGCCCTCCTCCCCGGCTTACACGTACCTCGATTCGAGGGACCTGATCGAGGGGATGATCCTGGCCGGGCTGGCGGGAATTGTGCTGGCCGGCGTGGTGGGGTGGGTCAGCGCGCGAAGCGCCATCCGGCCCCTCGGCGAGGCCCTGGCCCGGCAGCGGCGCTTTGTCCAGGACGCCAGCCACGAACTCCGCACGCCCCTGGCCATCCTGGACACCCGCATCCAGCTGGCCCAGCGCAAAGCCGAGCCGGGGTCAGAATCCGCGCAGGCCCTGGCGCGGATCCGGGAGGACACCGCCACGCTGACGGGGATCGTCAACGAACTGCTCCTGGCCGCGACGGCGTCCGCACCTTCCGCCGGCGCGGAGCCTGCCGATGCTGCCTCTGCTGCCCGGTCCGTCAGCGAAAGCCTGCAGGATCTGGCCCGGCAGCAGGGTGTCTCCGTGGAGTTCTCCAGTGGCGGCCAGGCTTTGGTCCGGGTGGACCCCGGTTCGATGCGGCGGGCGGTCCTGGCACTCGCGGACAACGCGCTGGCCCACACTCCTTCCGGCGGCCGGGTGGCCATCAGTTGCTCTGTTGAAGGGTCCCGGGCGGTGATCCTGGTGGCGGATACCGGCTCCGGGATTACCGGCGTGGACCCGGGCCGGATTTTTGACCGGTTTGTCCGTGCCCCGGGACTGGACGGGGACGGGGGCCGCCGAAGCTTCGGCATTGGCCTGGCCCTGGTCCGCGACATCGCGACGGCGGCCGGCGGGACCGTGGAGGTGGCCCGCACCGGGCCCGGGGGAACCACCATGCGGCTGGCGCTCCCCCTGGCGCTCCCCCTGGCACCGGACTGACCGGGGCTGACCGCTGAGGTGCGGGCCGCCGTCGTGCGTGGGCCGCACTGCGTGGGCCGCGTGCCGCCGTCGTACGCTGCCGTTTTCGACGCGCACCTTCCCCTCCGCGGCCCACCCTCCTTAGCGACGCGCACCTTCCCCTCCGCAGCCCACATTCGAGTCGCGCGGAAGAATATGCGCGTCGGCGGGGAGTATCCGCGCCGCCATCATTGTCCGGCCGACATTTCCGACCCGCACCTTGCCCTCCGCGGCCCGCCCTCCTTATCGACGCGCACCACTGTTTTCGACGCGCACCTTCCCCTCAGCGGCCCACCCTCCCTAGCGACGCACCCCCGTTTTCGACGCGCACCTTCCCCTCCGCGGCCCACATTCGAGTCGCGCCATGGAATATGCGCGTCGGCGGGGAGTAAGCGAGTCGGGGGGGGTATCCGCATCGGTGCGAAGCGCGGGCGGATAACTCGGGTATTGACGGTCCACTTGTTTTTTGCAAGTATCAGCCTTATCCGCACCAACCCCTTGGAAAAGAGACCATGATGACCGCAATGTTCGTCAACCTGCCGGTGACCGACCTGGAGCGCGCCAAGGCGTTCTACACGGCGGTAGGGTTCACCATCAACCCCCTCTTCACGGACCACAACGCCGCCTGCGTGGTGGTGGAGGAAGAGCACAGTTACTTCATGCTCCTGGTCCGCGAGTACTTCCAGACCTTCAGCGAGCGTCCCATCGGCGACCCATCCGCCACGGTATCGGCCACCACCGCGATCTTCCTGGACAGCCGGGATGCAGTGGACTCCACCGTGGCCAGCGGACTCGCGGCCGGGGGCTCCGAAGCGCAGCCCGCATCCGATTACGGCTTCATGTACCAGCGCCAGCTCACGGACCCGGACGGCAACATCCTGGAATTCGGCTACATGGACCCGGCGGCCGCGCAACAGGGACCCGAAGCCTTCATCAACCAGCAGGCCTGAGGTCCATGGCCGCACGCGATTACGGGCAGTACTCCGGGATTACGCAGGCCATGGAGATCGTTGGCGAGCGGTGGGCCCTCCTGATTGTCCGCGACCTGCTGGTGGGGCCGCGCCGCTACGGGGAGCTCGCCGCCGGGCTCCCCCGCATCCCCACCAACATCCTGGCGGCGCGGCTCAAGGAGCTCCAGGCTGCCGGCGTCATCCGGCGGGCTCCCCGCTCCCGGGTGATCGTCTACGAACTGACGCCGTACGGCCGCGAGCTTGAACCCGTGATCCTCGCCCTGGGCGCCTGGGGTTTCAAGGCCATGGGCGATCCCCGCGAGGAGCAAATCATCACCCCCGATTCAATGACCATGGACCTGCGCACCACGTTCCGGCCGGACGTGGCCGCCACCCTGCCGGCCACCGCCTACGCGGCGCACTTCGGTTCCACCGAACTCCTGATCCGGGTGGATGGACCCAGCCTGGACGTCCGGCGTGGCGACGGCGCGGCCGACCTGGCGTTCGCCAGCGGACCGGGCATCCGGCGGCTTATCGCCGGCGAACTCGCCCCCGACCGCGCCATCGAGAGCGGCGTGGTCCAGGTGCTGCGCGGACAAGGGAACCTCCTGCGCCGCTTCGCGGACACGTTCCATCTGGCGGCCTGACCCGCTAGCCTGACCCGACACCCTTGACGCACCTACATGAACCGCCTCTGAATGGAGCACCGCGATGACCAAGACCCAGGAAACCGGCACCGTCGTCAGCGTTCTGTCGCCCGACGGCACCTCCCTCAGCGTGGAGCGGATGGGGATTGGACCCAGCCTGGTCCTGGTGGACGGAGCCTTCTGCGGCCGCAACTTCGGGCCCTCCCGCGCCCTGGCGAACGAACTGAAGGATGCCTTCACGGTGTACTTCTACGACCGGCGCGGGCGCGGGGACAGCGGCGAGACCCTGCCGTACGCTCCCGAGCGGGAAATCGAGGACCTCCAGGCCGTGCTGAACGAGGCCGGCGGGAATCCTTATGTCTACGGGATCTCTTCGGGCGCCGCGCTGGCCCTCGAGGCTGCCGCGGCGGGAGTTCCAATGCGCGGCCTGGCCACGTATGAGGCGCCCTACACCGGTGTCCAGGGCGCCGACGGGACACCGGGGAGCCACCGCGAGCACCTCGAGGCGCTGCTTCGGGACGGCAAGCGCGGCAACGCCGTGTCCTACTTCCTGGTCAAGATGGTGGGGGCGCCGGCGTTCCTCCCTTACATGCTGCGCCTCATGCCGGGGGTGTGGAAGAAGCAGACGGCGGCGGCGAACACCCTGCCCTACGAAACCCGGGTGACCAACAACTTCGTGGCCCCCGTCGATCGGCTCCGCACCATCACCGTGCCCACCCTGGTCATGGTGGGCGGCAAGGCCGCGGACCCCATGGCGCAGGGGCAACAGACCATCGCGGCCGCCGTTCCCGGCAGCGAGCACCGCGTCCTCGACGGCCAGACCCACCAGGTTTCCGCCGCCGCCATCGCCACCCAGCTCAGGGATTTCTTCCGCGGAGACTAGGCTGCCCCCGCTGGCTTGGAGTTGCCGACGGCGGGGCGCGGCTCTTACTGGCGCGCCCCGCCGTCGTGCTTTCCCTGGTTGGATCTGGAACTGCGGGCGCTGGCGACCGGAACCGTCAGGCCGCCCATCCACGCCCAACGGCTTCCAGGGCCTGCACGTACACCCCGGCCCAATCGGCTCCGGGCGGCCCAACCTGCGCCAACTCAAGGCTCACGAGGCCGTGGACCTGTCCCCAGATGGCTGCCGCGACCAGGTCCACGGGCGCCTCCCGCAGGGTCCCCGCGGACTGCGCAGAAGCGACCGCGTCCTTCAGGGGCTGCATGGCATCCATGGCCGCATCGGGGTCTGGCTGGCAATCGACGTACGCGGCCAAAGCGCCGCCGAACATCAGGCGGTAGAGGGCCGGGTGCTGGAGTGCCCAGGCCCGGTAGGCGTTCCCGAGCCCCTGGAGGCCGCCGCCGGCTGCTGCCCGCTGCGAATCGCCGAAGGACCGAAACCCGTCCTCCACCACTGCTGTCAGGAGCTGGGCTTTTCCGCCGAACAGTGAGTACACAGCCGTGGTGGACGTCCTTGCCGCGGCGGCCACGTCCCGCAGCGTCAGCCGCGCGGGACCACTGCGGTCCACCAACCCGGCGGTGACGTCCAACAGGTCCCGCCTCAGGGAATCGTTATGCACAACAGGTCTTGCCATGGACCCCATTGTTTCATAACCTTGTTTTGTAACGGTGTTATGAAACGATCGAGCGAGGGAGTTCCCATGGCGCAGAAGGTATTTCCGGGCCGGTACACCGCCGACCCCGCACGGGAATCCGTAACGGTCTTCCTGATCGGCATGCGGGCCAACCGGTGGTGGAAGATCGGAACCGTAGGCAGGGTCGGTGCCGCCATGGGGCGCATGCTCCAGCACCTGGCCGCTGTCCCCGAAGCGGGAATGCTCGGCTACCACCAGTGGGCGGGGCGCACCACCATGTTGGTCAGCTACTGGGAGAGTCCGGAGCACCTGCGGAAGTTTGCGGCGGACCGGGACGCCCCTCATCTTGAGCCTTGGCGCCGCTTCATGAAGGAACTTGCCGGGAGCGGAGACGTCGGCGTCTGGCACGAGACGTACCAGGTGCCGGCCACCGGCATCGAGGTCGTTTACAGCGGAATGCCGGTCTTTGGGCTCGCCAAAGCAACGACACATGTCCCAATCGGCGCAGGAACCAACACCGCCAAGCAGCGGATGGGCCGCGCCGGCGCCTAGGGGAGAAAGCAGCCGCTCCGGCTCGGGTTTTCGACGCGCGGATTCATCCTCGACGCGGGCGCTCCCTCCCGCGGCCCACATGTGGGGCGCGAAAAGGAGCGTGCGCGTCAGCGGGGCAAATGCGCGTCCCTGATGGGGGACGGTACGACTGGCCAACAGGGTAAGCCGCTTATCCACATAGCCCCGGGATGCCGTTCCGGTGATGCGTTCTGCACGCCACCGTTGATACATGACCGAACTCCCGCCGTTCCTGCTTTCGCGGGACCGCATTCTGCACGGGCTCAGCGCCAACGATCTGGCCAAGCGCGTGCGGTCCGGCACCCTCGTGCGGGTCCGGCACGGCGTGTATGTCGACGGACCAGCGTGGCGGGACCTGAAGCCTTGGCAGCAGTACCGCGTCAGGGTCCAGGCCGCCGCGGAAACGTTTGAGAAAACCACAATTTTCGCCAGGCACTCCTCAGCCAGCGTGTGGGACATCCCGTTCATCGGGCAGAACCACCCGGTTCAGGCCCTCACGTTGAAGAACGACGGCGGGAGGTCACGTGCCGGAGTCAGCCGCCACTTCGCTGCCCGGTCGGGCCTGAGGGCGTGCTGCGTGGAGGGGCTGCTGGTCACCGACCGCGTCCGGACTGTCCTGGACCTGGCCGCATTCAGCCCCTTTGCCGAAGCCATGGCACCGCTGGACCACGTGCTCCGGCCGGACCTGGCCCGTCAATTGCCTGCCCTGACCAAGGCTGAACTGGAGGCGGGCATCGGGAACATCTACTCCGCTGCGGCGGCGCGACGGATCCGGGCCGCCATCGCTTTTGCCGATCCCGCGTCGGCTTCGGCGGGCGAATCCTGGAGCCGCGCACTGATCCACGTGGCCGGCTTCGAACCACCACTCCTCCAGCAGAGCTTCACGGACGCCGCCGGGCTGGTGGGGTACTCGGATTTCTACTGGAAGGAGTCGCGGATCATTGGCGAGTTCGACGGTGAGGAGAAGTACGTCAAACCCGAGTTCCTCAAGGGCAGGACCACATCCGAGGCAGTCCTGGCTGAGAAGAAACGCGAAAACCGACTTCGTTCTTTGGGATTCCGCGTGGAGCGGTGGGACTGGGCGGAGCTCGCTGCGGCTGGAACGCTGGAACGGAAGCTCGCGGCGGCGGGGGTGGGCCGGCGTCGTACGCGTTCCGCTGTTCTCGACCCGCAAAATCCCTTGTGACGCACCATCTGCCGCGCGCGGCGCTTATGTGGGTAGCTTTCAGGAATTTGCGCGTCGGGACTGAACCCCAGCAGCGGTGTCCGGCAACCCGTTCGGTGAAGCCACCCTCTGGCCCGCCATGCGTCGGCCCCGCAGGCGGTGATCCGACCGAGCCGACTTCACCCCTCAGTGCGTGCAGGCCGCCGTCATAGGCCCAGACGTCTCACCGGTGGCGCTCCTACTGAAAAGCCATCACAGTAGAAGGCATGAATGCCGCAGAGGATGAGGACGTCACCGGAACCATCGAGCTCTCCGGCGGCTTGCTCCACCTGAAGTGGTCGCCCGGGGACGTGGTCACGGAGCGGGATGCCAGGGCGCTGATGCACCGGGCCCGGGCCCTCAGCGGGGGCCGCGCCCTTCCGATGCTGGTCGAAATGACAGGCTTGGAATGGATTGACCAGGGCGCCCTGAAGGCCTTCGCCGGCACCTGGCCGGTGAAGTGCGCGGCGGTGGTAGGCACATCCCCCGTAGACCAAACACTGGCCGACTTCTATACGGGACGGCACAAGCCGGTTCACCCAACCCGATACTTCACGTCGATGGACGAGGCACTCGCGTGGCTGAACGAGGATGCGCCGCTGGTGTGAGCGGAGGCCTCGGGGAATTTCTGCTTCCGCGGTTCCATTACGACGCGCAAAACCACCTCCGACGCGCAAATTCCCTAACGCGGCCGGAATTTGCGCAGCGGCAGGGAATACGCGCGTCGAAAACGAATGGGCGCAGCGCGGAAGCGGTTCAGGTCTCCTGCGCCGCCACGTCAGACGCCGGCACCTCAGGCGCTGCCCCCAAAGCACGCTGCGTGGCCGCCCAACTGGCGAGGACCTTCAGTGCGTCCTCTGACGGCGAGCCCGGCTCGGCCGTATAGATGTTGACGCGCAGCCCGGGATCCGCAGGGAGCTCCATCGCCTCATAGGTCAGGTCCAGGTCCCCCACGATGGAATGATGGAGCCGCTTCCGGCCGGTGCGGTGGTACTTCACGTCATGCCGGGCCCAGCGGACGCGGAACTCCTCGCTCCGGGTGGAGAGTTCGCCGATCAGGTCCGAGAGGTCCTTGTCGTACGGGTTCTTGCCCGCAGTGGACCGCAGCACGGCCACGATGTCGTCCGCGGCGCGCTCCCAGTCGGCGAAGAACTCCCTCGCCTTCGGGCTCAGGAAGGTGAACCTCGCGCTGTTGGGCGGGGTGCCGCCGTCGAGCATCATCTCCAGGTACAGGGCCCGGCCCAGCTCGTTGGAAGCCAGCACGTCGCCGCGGTCGTTTCGGACCCAGGCCGGCGCCGAGGTAATCGCATCGATCACCCGCTGCACGCTGGGCCGCACCGTCTGCGGGCTGCGCTTGCGCCGCACCCTCGGGGCAGCCGTGGACGCGCGCGCCAGGTCGAAAAGGTGGGCCGTCTCGGCGTCGTCCAACTGCAGGGCCCGTGCCAAAGCCTCCAGCACACTGTCCGAAGCTCCGGACAGGTTTCCCCGCTCCAGCCGGATGTAGTAATCAATGCTCATCCCGGCGAGCATGGCCACCTCCTCCCGGCGCAGGCCCTTCACGCGCCGGTTGCCGCCGTACGCGGGCAGCCCGGCTTCATCGGGTGTGAGCCTGGCCCGACGGGAGGCCAGGAACTTCCGCACGTCCTCGCTGTTCGTCATGGCACCCACGCTACGCCGGACGGATCCACCGAGGGAGGGACTGGCAAGCCCTCCCACAATCCCGCGTACCGAAATAGCGTGGAGGCATGGAACTCACGCTCAACAACGGAATCACACTGCCCGCACTCGGCCTGGGCGTCTTCCAAAGTCCCCCGGAAGAGACGACGGCGGCCGTCCAGACCGCGCTCGAGGTAGGCTACCGGCACATCGACACCGCCGCCGCCTACGGCAACGAGCGCGAGGTGGGCGAAGGCATCCGCCGCTCCGGGCTGCCGCGCGAAGAGGTCTTCATCGAGACAAAAGTCTGGGTCAGCGACTACGGCTACGACGAGGCGCTGCACGCCTGGGACAAGGCGGTGGGCAAGCTGGGCGTGGAGCAGCTGGACCTGCTCATCCTGCACCAGCCCGCCCCGGACCGGTTCGACAAGACCATCGCCGCGTACAAGGCCCTGGAAACCCTGCTCAAGGACGGGCGCGTGCGGGCCATCGGCGTCAGCAACTTCATGCCGCACCACTTCACCCAGCTGCTGGCGGAAACGGACGTTGTCCCCGCCGTCAACCAGATCGAACTGCACCCGTACTTCGCCCAGCGGAACGTCCAGGCGGCCGACGCCGAACACGGCATCCTCACCCAGGCGTGGTCACCCATCGGCGGGATCACGTTCTACCCCGGCTGGGGCGAGAACCGGAAGAACGTCATGCGGGACCCGGCGATTGCCGCCGTCGCGGACGCCCACGGCAAGACCCCCGCGCAGGTAATGCTCCGGTGGCACCTGCAGCAGGGCCGCTCCGCCATTCCCAAGTCCACCAACCCGGTGCGGATCGCGGAGAACTTCGACGTATTCGGCTTCGAGCTTTCCGCAGCTGAACTCGCCGCCATCGACGCCCTGGATACCGGTATCCGCAGCGGCCCGGACCCAGATGTGGCCCGGCCGGAGCGGTTCGCCATGGTCATCCCCGAAGCCTAAAGGAGAAAAAGCTATGGAATACCGCCCCCTTGGCCGCACCGGCGTGCAGGTCAGCCCCCTCTGCCTCGGCGCCATGATGTTCGGCCCGTGGGGCAATGACGACCGCGCCGACGCCACCCGCATCATCCACCGCGCCCTGGACGCCGGCATCAACTTCATCGACACCGCGGACGTCTACTCCGGCGGCGCCTCCGAGGAAATCGTTGGTGCGGCACTTGCCGGAAGACGCGACGACGTCTTCCTGGCCACCAAGTTCTTCATGCCCATGAACGAAAAGGACCCCAACCAGCGCGGCGGGTCACGCCGGTGGATCATGCGGGAGGTGGAGGACTCGCTGCGCCGGCTGAACACCGACCACATTGACCTCTACCAGGTGCACCGGCCCAGCCCGGACACCGACGTGGAGGAAACCCTCGGCGCCCTCACCGACCTGGTCCGCCAGGGCAAGGTGCGCTACATCGGCTCCTCGTCCTACTCCGGCTCCCAGATCGTCGAAGCCCAATGGGCGTCCCGCGAGCGCAATTTGGAGCGGTTCGTCACCGAGCAGCCGCCCTACTCCATCCTGACCCGCGGCATCGAGGAGGACGTGCTCCCCACGGTGCAGCGCCACGGGATGGGCACCCTCACTTACAGTCCGCTGGCGGGCGGCTGGCTCTCCGGACGGTGGCGGAAGGACTCCGCATCCAGGCCCACCTCGAGCGCCCGGCCCAGCGCCCGGTTCGACATGAGCCAGCCCGCCAACCAGCGCAAGCTGGACATCGTGGAGGAGCTTGCGCAGGTGGCCGAATGGGCCGGGGTGACGCTCATCGAGCTGGCCATCGCGTTCGTGATCAACCACCCCGGCGTCACCTCCGCCATCGTAGGCCCGCGCACCATGGAGCAGCTGGAGTCCTACCTCCCGGCCGCGGACACCGTCCTGGCCCCGGAGGTGCTGGACCGCATCGACCAGCTGGTGGCGCCCGGCGTCACGGTCAACCCCGACGACAACAGCTACGGCGCGCACGAACTGAGCGCACACGCACGACGGCGGCAGCGGGCTTAGGTGCCTGCCCCGGCTTACACCCCTACGAAAGGAAAACCCATGGCAACGTGGCTCATCACAGGCTGCTCCACCGGACTTGGCCGGGCACTCGCTGAAGCCGTGCTCGCGTCCGGGCACAACGCTGCGGTCACCGCCCGGAACGTTGACGCGGTGCAGGACATCACCGCCGGCTTCCCGGACAGCGCACTTCCCCTGGCCCTGGACGTCACGGACAAGGCGCAGATCGCCGCCGCGGTCAAGGCAGCCGAGGAAAAGTTCGGCAGCATCGACGTGCTGGTGAACAACGCCGGCTACGGCTACCGCGCCGCCGTGGAGGAAGCGGACGACGCCGACATCCGCCGCCTGTTCGACACCAACTTCTTCGGCGCCGTGGACATGATCAAGGCCGTGGTGCCGGGCATGCGCGCCAACAAGTCCGGGACCATCCTGAACATCTCCTCCATCGGCGCCCGCATCACCCCTCCCGGTTCCGGCTACTACTCGGCCACCAAGGCGGCGCTGGAGGGCATGTCCGGATCGCTGCGCAACGAACTGAAGCCACTGGGCATCAACGTCACGGCCATCGAGCCCGGGGGCTTCCGGACCGACTTCGCGGGCCGCTCTCTCACCCAGTCCGCGACGGCGATCGGGGACTACGCGGACACGGCGGGCAAGCGCCGCAAGGAAGTCGACACGGCCCACGGCAGCCAGCCCGGGGACCCGGACAAGGCAGCCAAGGCGATCCTCGCCGTCGTCGATTCCCCCAACCCGCCGGGCCTGCTGGTCCTGGGCACGGACGCCTTCGGCGCGTTCGGCATGGTGGCCGATGCCCAGCGCGCCGAGCTGGACCAGTGGCAGGAGCTGAGCACCAGCACCGACATCACGGACTAGCCCAATTCGAGTACCGGGTACTCATGACACGGCGCTTGCCCGGTGCGAAAGTGGATGCCTAACAATCACTTCGCAAGAGGAACCAGCATGGCAGCCAAACGACGTCGGTCACGCAGCGGAGGCGGCGGCGCCATCGGGTGCGCGCCCTTCTTCGTCCTCATCATCGTGGCGCTCATCATCCAGTACTGGTGGGTGCTGCTGATTGCGGCGGGGGTGGTTGCGCTGACGGTGGCACTTGTCCGCTCCGCCAACGCCCCGGCACGTCCGGTCCGCATGCCGCAGCCCCCGCCGCAACCCATGGTGCCCCCGCCCCCGCCCCGGGTGCCCAGCGGCGAGGAACTCACCGCCCAAATGCGGGCCCACAAGCGGATCAGCCGCGTGCGGGACATGCAGGAGTGGGACTACGAGTGGCTCCGGCTGGCCCATCCGGGGAAGAGCGTCCGCGAGGTCAACGAGATCGCAAACGCCCATTTTGCCCGCGGGCGTTCCATCGGCCTCGACGGCGGGGACCCGTCAGTTCCCTAGCCCGGCCGCGGCCCCGGGCCGTCCACGGGGCCACCGTCGAGCATTCCCGCCCGGTTACTCCTGCCGCACTCGGTGATTACGCCGTGCTCAGCTGCGTGTCCCCGCTCCCACGCGGGATGCGGCCGGAGTAACTGGGCCGGAGTGCACCGAACCCTTCCGCTCAGGCCGGAAGCGTGGTCAGGCTCAACTGGGCCCGGTGGTGGCGGTAGTGCTTGGGCGCCCACTCCAGGATGTCCCGGCGGCTCATCCAGGGCAGGAAGTACGGATCCCACCGCACGGGCATGGTCATGCCGCGGTCCAGTGCGCCGGTGCCGGCATGGTCGTACCAGTTCACAATGATCCGCGTGGTCCGGTCCATCATCCCCAACATGCCGGCCGGCTTCAGGACCTGGCCTCCGGCGGCGGATCCGGCCCAGTTCACCCAGTCATAGGGGCGGGCGCAGGAGTCCAGGAGGCGGCTCCAGTTCCGGGATGCCGGAGGCGGCAGGCGCGAGAACAGTCCCAGGAGCGGAATCCCCACGAGCGCAATGTTCTGGCCCAGGACCATGTGGAAGAGCAACTGCCGGTTGGTCCACCGCGTTCCGTTGGAGGGCAGGTCCAGCTCATCCGCCGGGGCGCCCACAACGATGCGCCGGAAGTCGGCCGCGATCCACAGCAGGTCTGCCTTGACCGGATCGCTGTCAGGTACCGCCATCGGACCCTGCCTTCCTTGGGTGTCAGCCGGTATTCTTTCAGGCATTGATGGATATCAATAGCATCGCAGGGCCGGCATGCCGCGACCCGTCGGGAACCGAAGGAGAAACAGCTTGAAGTTCCTCCAGGACGCGCCCCGGTTCCTGTTCTTCACGGGCAAGGGCGGCGTGGGCAAGACGTCCGTGGCCTGCGCTGCCGCGCTCACCCTTGCCAGGACAGGGAAGCAAGTCCTGCTGGTCAGCACCGACCCCGCGTCAAATATTGGCCAGGTGTTCGGCCAGGTGGTGGGCAACGCTGTCACCCCGATCCGCGGCGTGCCAGGTCTCCGGGCGTTGGAGATTGACCCGGAGCAAGCTGCCGAGGCCTACCGGGAGCGGATCATTGGCCCGGCCCGCGGGGTCCTTCCGGACGCGGAACTGGCGGGGATCGCGGAGAGCCTCTCCGGTTCGTGCACCACCGAGATCGCCTCCTTCGACGAGTTCACAAGCCTGCTTGCGAACGACGGCAGCTACGGCGAGTACCACCACATCGTTTTCGATACCGCGCCGACGGGCCACACCATCCGGCTGCTGCAGCTTCCGGGGTCGTGGACCGACTTCCTGGCTGCCGGGACGGGTGATCCCTCCTGCCTGGGCCCCCTCTCGGGCCTCGAGAAACACAAACAGGTCTACGCCGCAGCAGTCCGGGCCCTCACGGACCCGGCCCTGACGCGGCTGGTGCTGGTAAGCCGCGCGCAGGCGTCGTCGCTGGGCGAGATAGAACGGACCTACCTGGAGCTCAACCAGATAGGCATCGGCAATGGCTACGTGGTGATCAACGGCGTGCTGCCGGACGCCGCTGGGGATGAAGAGCTGGCCAAGGCGCTGCGCGCCCGGGAAGCCGCTGCCCTCCGCGCGGTCCCCGGCACAGTGGCCCGCCTTCCCCGCGACATCCTGGAGCTGAAGCCGGGGAACATGGTGGGGATTCCCGCGCTTGAATCCTTGTTCACCACAGCTTCGATCACCGAACTGCCGGCAACCGCAGCGCCCGCTCCTGGCGCAGGCGATGCCCCGCTTGCCGTGCTGGTGGACGAAGTGGAGCGCGACGGCGGCGGCCTGGTCATGTGCATGGGCAAGGGCGGAGTGGGCAAGACCACGGTTGCCGCGGCCATCGCCGCAGCCCTGGCCAGGCGCGGGCATGCCGTCCACCTCACCACCACCGATCCGGCTGCACACCTGGCCGAAACGCTCCACGGTTCCATCCCGGGCCTGACCGTCTCGCGCATCGATCCCGAAACCGCAATCCGCGAGTACCGGGCCCACGTCATGGAGACCAAAGGCCGGAACCTGGACGATGAAGGACGCGCCGCCCTGGCAGAGGACCTGATGTCCCCGTGCACGGACGAGGTTGCGGTGTTCCGGCAGTTCTCCAAGGTGGTCCAGGAGTCCCGCAGGCACTTCGTGGTGATCGACACCGCCCCTACCGGCCACACGCTGCTGCTCCTGGACGCCACGGGCTCGTACCACCGGGAGATCGCCCGCCAGGTGGGAGCCACCATGGGGTTTGTGACACCCCTTATGCGGCTGCAGGACCCGGCGCAGACCAAGGTGGTCCTGGTGACGCTGGCCGAAACCACCCCGGTGCTCGAGGCCAAGGAGCTGCAGGACGACCTGGAACGGGCCGGGATCCATCCGTGGGCCTGGGTCATCAACAGCTCGATCGCCGCTGCACACCCAATGTCACCGTTCCTGCAGGCGCGCGCGGCCGGCGAGCTTGAAGAGATTTCAAAGGTGTACGCGCTGGCCGACAGGGTGGCCCTCATTCCCCTGCTGCCAGAGGAGCCCGTTGGCGAAGAAAAACTGGCAGCCCTCACCGCCTACAGCTCCCAACCCGCATAACGGGCACCGGGCGGTTCTACAGGGTGGCCAGGAGGCCGGCCGCCTGCTCGATCGCACCGGGAACCAGCGAGTAGTACGCCCAGGTGCCGCGCTTTTCGCGGTGCAGCAACCCGGCGTCCACCAGGATCTTCAGATGGTGGGACACTGTGGGCTGGCTCAGGTCCAGCGGTTCGGTCAGGTCGCAGACACACGCTTCGCCGTCTCCGGCGCCCTTGACAATCGAGAGCAGCCTGAGCCTGTTCGGATCGGCCAGCGCCTTGAACACAAGGGCCGTGCGCTGGGCCTCCTCCACCTCGAGGGCTGCCCGGCCTGATGGCGCGCAGCATTCCTCGGCGATGGCGGGCTCAGCCAGTTGCAGGGAAGTCATGCGTCCATTATGCACAAGATTGACAATCATCGATATGGTTGCCGATACTTCATATCGACGAACATCAATGTTGTTTCAGCAGTCCCGCCCAGGCAGTACACCAGCGCCACAGGAGTTCCGTGAGCATCCAGACTGACCATACATCCCGCCTTGACCCTGCGGCTCCCATCGCGCGCAAACTCTCCACCCTGGACCGGTTCCTGCCTGTCTGGATCATTGCGGCCATGGCACTGGGGCTGCTGCTGGGAACCTTCGTCCCGGGCCTGAACACGGTTCTCGAGGCCGTCAAAATCGGCCAGGTGTCCCTGCCGATCGCCGTCGGGCTGCTGGTGATGATGTACCCCGTGCTTGCGAAGGTCCGCTACGACCAGGCGCACCGGGTGATCGGTGACCGCAAACTCATGATCACTTCCCTGGTGCTGAACTGGGTACTGGCCCCGGCGTTCATGTTCGCCCTGGCCTGGATCTTCATCCCTGACCTGCCCGAGTACCGCACCGGCCTGATCATCGTGGGCCTGGCCCGCTGCATCGCCATGGTGATGATCTGGAACGACCTCGCCTGCGGCGACCGGGAGGCCGCGGCCGTGCTGGTGGCCATCAACTCGGTCTTCCAGGTCATCGCGTTCGGCGCCCTGGGCTGGTTCTACCTCCAGCTCCTGCCGTCCTGGCTGGACCTGCCCACCACCAGCGCGGACTTCTCCTTCTGGTCCATCACCGCCTCCGTACTGGTGTTCCTGGGAATCCCCCTGATGGCCGGCTTCCTCACCCGGACGATCGGCGAAAAGGCCAAAGGCCGCGACTGGTACGAAGGAACCTTCCTGCCGAAGCTCGGACCGTGGGCGCTGTACGGGCTGCTCTTCACCATCACCCTGCTCTTCGCCCTGCAGGGCGGCACCATCACGTCCCGGCCGCTGGACGTGGCCCGGATCGCGCTGCCGCTGCTGGTCTACTTCGTGGCCGTTTTCGGCGCCGGCATGGCCGTTGGCAAGTGGCTGGGCCTCGGCTACGCCAGGACCGCCACCATGGCCTTCACCGCCGCAGGCAACAACTTCGAACTCGCCATCGCTGTGGCGATTGGCACCTTCGGCGTCACCTCCGGGCAGGCCCTGGCGGGCGTCGTCGGGCCCCTGATCGAAGTCCCCGCCCTCGTTGCCCTGGTATACGCGGCCCTCTGGGCCCGCACCCGCTATCTCACTACCAGCCAGCCTTCCGCCTAACCCCGAGAACCCCCAGGAGAAACCCCGTGACCACCGAAACCGCCAAAAAGCCCTCCGTCCTGTTCGTCTGCGTCCACAACGCCGGGCGGTCCCAGATGGCCGCCGCCTTCCTGACCACCCTGGCCAAGGGCGCCATCGAGGTCCGCTCCGCCGGTTCCCAGCCCGCCGACAAGGTCAACCCCGCCGCCGTCGAGGCCATGGCCGAACTCGGCATCGACATGTCCGCCGAGATCCCCAAGGTCCTCACCACCGAGGCAGTCAAGGAATCCGACGTCGTCATCACCATGGGCTGCGGCGACACCTGCCCGATCTTCCCGGGGAAGCGCTACGAGGACTGGGAACTCGAAGACCCCGCCGGCCAGGGCGTCGACGCCGTCCGCCCCATCCGCGATGAGATCAAGGGCCGCATCGAGGGCCTCATCGCCTCCCTCACCCCCGCCCAGTAACCAGTAACCCCCGGACCGTAGAAAGCAGAGAACCCTCGTGGCTGGTACCAACACCCTCCCCGTTGTGGTCATCGGCGCGGGCCCCATCGGCCTCGCCGCGGCGGCGCACCTGCTGGAACGCGGCCTGGAACCCCTCATCCTCGAAGCCGGCCAGGCCCCGGCCGCGGCGATCGGGCAGTGGCGGCACATCCGGCTCTTCTCCCCGTGGCAGTACAACACCGACGCCGCAGCCGTGCGCCTGCTGGCCGAAACAGGCTGGACTGCACCCGAGCCCGCGGCATTGCCCACCGGCGGGGACCTTATCGACCGGTACCTCACCCCGCTCGCCGCGCTGCCGGCCATCGCGTCCCGCCTCCACACCGGCGCCCGCGTCATCGCGGTGACCCGCCAGGGCATGGACAAAACACACAGCCGCAACCGCAACAGCACCCCCTTCCTGGTCCGGGTGGAACACGCCGACGGCGATGTCCGCGACTACCAGGCCGCCGCCGTCATCGACGCCTCCGGTACGTGGTCCACCCCCAACCCGCTCGGAACCTCGGGGCTGCCCGCCGTCGGTGAAGCCGCCGCCGCTGCCCATATCTCTTCCCCCCTGCCGGACGTGCTGGGCCGCGGGCGCGCAGGCTTTGCCGGGCGCACCGCCGTCGTGATCGGTTCCGGCCACTCCGCCGCCAACACCCTGATCAACCTCGCAGACCTTGCCACCCAGGAACCCGGCACCAGGATCGTCTGGGCCATCCGCGGCACGTCGGCGGCCAGGGTTTACGGCGGCGGCGACGCCGACGGGCTCGCCGCCCGCGGCTGGCTGGGCAGCCGGCTGCGTACCCTCGTCGAATCCGGCGGGGTGGAACTGCACACCGGCTTCGCTACCGCCTCCATCGAGGCAGCCGACGGCGGCCCGGTCACCCTGACCGCCACGGATGGCCGGACCCTCCAGGCCGATGTGGTGGTTCCGGCCACGGGGTTCCGGCCCGACCTGAAGATCCTCCAGGAGCTGCGGCTGGAACTGGACCCGGGCGTGGAGGCCCCGCGCAGACTCGGACCCCTGATCGACCCGGAATTCCACTCCTGCGGAACGGTGGAACCGCACGGTGCAGCAATGTTGTCCCACCCTGAACAGGACTTCTACGTCGTTGGGATGAAGTCATACGGGCGCGCGCCCACCTTCCTGCTGGCCACAGGCTACGAACAGGTCCGGTCCCTCGCGGCTGCCCTGGCTGGGGACCGGGAAGCAGCCGACACCGTGCAACTCGAGCTGCCGGAGACCGGGGTCTGTTCCTCGGACACCGGCACCAGCTGCGACGTCCCCGCTGCCGCTTCTGCCGGATTCGTGGCAGAAACTTCCGGAGGATGCTGCGGCACCCCCGAGCCGCTGCTCATCGGATTCCCCACTGGCCTGGCCCACGGCCGCCCCGGTGACAACTGACCACCCTCCTTAACGCCCCCCAAATGAGCGCTAAGGGGGACAACGTCCCAACCCGTTAGTGCCGGGTGGGCCCGGGCGCCCTGTCTGTGGCGCGCGTATTGGAAGGTCCCGGAATCCGGTCATCGGGGCCTTTGAGTTTCTTCGGTCGTTCCTGCAGGCGTTTTGCCGGGCGGGGACGGGCAACGGCCAAAGCATCGGCAAGCCGCATGGCGTCCAGGAGCAGCACCTTGTTGGACGGCGGTATCCTGCCCGCCTCGCTGGTGCAGATAACCAGCGCCGCGGTGACTTCCGCGATCAGGTCCGGGTCACGACTGCGCCGGTACTCCCGGGCGAGGTCTCCTGTCTCCTCAAGTTCCCCGGAGACGAATACCGCCACCTCGGTCCTGCGCGACATGTCGAATTTCATCAGCACCGATGAGACCATGTTTTTCACGGTCTTTTCGGCCAGAGACAATTCCTGGCCGATCTGTGCGTTGGCCAGCCCGCGGGCAACCCCCACAGCCACCTTCATTTCCTGTTTGGAAAGCATCCCCAGCCGGCCGTCGGGCCCATTCATCCCGTCGGCCTGGATGGGAGCCAGGATGCCGGTCTGGAAACGGCGGCTGAAGGCTGTGTACCCGTGCATGGCCCGCCGGATCAGCCTCAGCTGCTCCTCATTGTCGTCCTGCTGGGACAAACACCCCCAGGCACCGGCCAGAATCGCGCCAATAAGGACCGCTTCGTCAGTTTCACCCGTCATCAGCACGCACCGGATGGTGGGGTCAGCGGCTGCGATTGTCCGGCAGAGCCCCGCACCGGAGCCATCTGGAAGGTCATCGTCGATGATGGCCAGATCCGGACGTATCGCAGGGATCCGCCGCGCCGCCTGGCGGACAGAGCCCGATTCCCCGGCAACGTTGAACCCATTGGCCGACAACAGCCCCCGCAGACCCTGCCCAACCAGCTCTTCCCCAGTCACGACGTATACGCTCCCCAAGGAAGACGACGCCAAACCAGGTTGATAGCCAGTGGCCATACTCGTTCCGTTCACTCGCCCTTGAAACCCCAAAGGCGCTTGTTAGTCTCCTGCTTTGCCACTCTGGCCCACCGCGAAAAGGAGAACAGTTACCTGATACGGGTACCTGCGAAAGCGAACGAATGTGTCGACCCACTTACAGGCTAGCCCCATCAGCAGGGTCCCAACACCCTGCGCGGGCTGCAATGCAGGGTGCCGGGCACGGGGGCCCATTCCAATCCCGCAATAATCCCGCAGGTCGGCACAGTTCCTTGCAATCGGCCGGGATACGGGAAATAGGATGGCCCGTAGGCTTTACCGGACACGAAGGGCGCCCCATGATCGAGATCCTGAACCCCGCCGAAGTGGCCCGCGCACGCGTCACCGGCGCCCTGGTGGCGGACATCCTGCAGGCCATGAAGAGCCGCGCCACCGTGGGCACCAACCTCCTGGACATCGACCAGTGGACCAAGGAGATGATCACCGAGGCCGGGGCCGAATCCTGCTACGTGGACTACGCGCCGTCGTTCGGCCGCGGCCCGTTCGGCCACTACATCTGCACCGGCGTCAACGATGCCGTGCTGCACGGACTCCCCCACAACTATGACCTGGCCGACGGGGACCTGCTCACCCTGGACCTCGCCGTCGTCAAGGACGGGATTGCCGCCGACGCTGCCATCAGCTTCATCGTCGGTGAATCACGCCCGGCGGAGAGCGTTGCCATGATCGAAGCCACGGAACGGGCCCTGGCCGCGGGGATAGCCGCCGCCGGGCCGGCCGCCAAGATCGGCGACGTCGCCTATGCCATAGGCCGGGTCCTTACCGACGCCGGCTACCCCATCAACACCCAGTTCGGCGGCCACGGCATCGGCTCCACCATGCACCAGGACCCGCACGTCCCCAACATGGGCCGGCCCGGCCGCGGCTTCAAACTGAGGCCCGGGCTGCTGCTGGCGCTGGAGCCGTGGATCATGGCGGACACGGCGGAGCTGGTGACGGACGACGACGGCTGGACGCTGAGGAGCGCCACCGGCTGCCGGACGGCCCACACCGAGCACACCATCGCCATCACCGAGGACGGCGCCGAGATCCTGACGCTCCCCTCGCGGTGAGAAGCTACTCGGTCCCGGCCACGGCGCTGCGGCGTTCCAGCGTGTCCCTGCCCAGGGTACGGCTCAGCCCTTCACGAGCTGTGCAGGTTTGATCGCGCTGACCATGGCCGGGTAGTAGCCCTGTGTATATCCGTCGGCGGTGGGGTGGAAGTTGAACTGCGTGTACTGGCCGAGGTTGAACCAGGAGTCGAGGGAACCGATTTCGTGGCCGTTGAATTTGGGGGTGACGTCCACGAACTGCGCGCCGGCGCTCCGTGCCTTGCCCGCGAGGACGGCGTTGAGTTGGTCCGTGCCCTTGTCGAACACCGCTGCGGCCGCTGCGGACATGACACCGCCGCCTGCTATGACTGTGGTGGATTCCCCGGCCGTCGCAAAGAGCTGGGGGTACCCGAGCCAGGCGATTTTGGCATTTGCCGCGTACTCGCGAATTTTTGCGACCGTTCCAGCCACGTCGACGCCGTTTGCAAGCCGGACTCCATAGGCTACGGCCTCCTGGCAACCGACAGCCGTTGGTGACGGGTCTGCAGCGCACGCTCCGATGATCTGGCCGAAGTTGACGTCGTTGCCGCCGGCGGTGAGGGTCACCAGTCCTGTGGTGCTGTTGAGCGCACCATCACGGGACGCCTCAGCCGCCTGCTGGACGATGGTGGGAATACCCCCGGCTGGAACTCCGGCGGTGGAGTTTGGATCTCCCACAAGTGCGCCCGCACACGCATAGTCGCCGGTGAGGGCCACCGATTGCAGCTGGTCGAACAGCGTCACGTCGTCAGGGCCGCCGTGCAGGCAGGTCGGGCCGCCGTATTCGGGGCTGAGGTATCCCGGATTCACGAGGGCGGTTGGCGCAAAAGAGCCCCACCCGGCCGAGTAGGAGTCCCCAAGGTTGACATATTTGACGGGCTGCTGCGCGGCGAAGGCAGGAGCTGATGCGCCGGAGAGGATGAGGGCTGTGGCAGCGGCGAACGTGGCCGCACTGCGACGCCAAACTACGGGGAATTGCATTATGGGCTCCAAACTGTACTCGAGGACGCGGTCCCCATGACCTTAGGCGCGGGCGCACGATCAGGACAGGGTCCTATGGCCCCGGACAAGAAGTTGAAGGAGCCACATGGGATAAGGCAGTTACCGGGTCCCGGCCACGGCGCTGCGGCGTTCCAGCAGCAGCGTGTCCTGCCAGTGCCCCGCTTTGGGGCCGGTACTTATGCGCGCAATCCGCTCCCTGGTCCCCACCACCCGGAAGCCCAGCTTCCGGTGCAGCGCCAGGCTTGCCGTGTTCTCCGGGAAAATGCTGGACTGGATGGTCCAGATGCCCGCGGCCTCCGTCGACTCCACCAGGGCGCCCAGGAGCAGCCGGCCCACGCCCCGGCCCTGTGCCTGCGGCGCCACGTAGATGGAGTGCTCCACCAGGCCCCGGTACACCTCCCGGGACGAAACGCGGGACACCGCGGCCCAGCCCGAAACCCGCCCGGCATCCTCGGCGACCAGCCTGTGCTCGGGCAGCCGCACGGCGTCGAACGCTTCCCAGGTGGGCGGCTCACTCTCGAAAGTCGCCTCCCCTGTGGCAATGCCGGCGGCGTAGATGGCGTGTACGGCGTCCCAGCCCTCGGGGCACATGGGGCGGATGGTTACGGGGCTCTCCATGGGTCCCATTATGGTGCCGGCCCGCTCCGCCTTATCCCGCGAGATGGCCCGCGGCGGTGCGGCGGCCCGTAAATAATGCGTCAAAAAACGGCCGCCCGCGCCCCGGACGGGCCCCTCAGGACCTTTCATTAAGGCAGGAAAGTGTGTAGAGCCAGGGGGCGCAGGATGCGGTGGGATGAGTCGCCCGAGGACCGCGGCAGGGTGAAGTTCGCCGCGGCAGCCGAGGCCGTGGAGGGCTACGGCGGCCGGGGGTTGAACGGCCGCGCCCTGCAGCCTGCCAGCGGCTACCTGTTCCCCGACCAGGACGGCGAGGGCTGGTGGGTGGTCTTCCAGCCCTGGCCGTCAGCCGGCCCGGAGGCGCACCGGGTGCCCGGCGACGTCCTGGCCTGCAACGACTCCTACGGCGACATGGTGCACGTTGTGGTGCTGGCGTCCGGCGTCTGGGAGGACGACGCCGAGGCCGCCTTCCGCTCGCACCGCCCTTCCAGCCTGGCGGACGCAGCCCGGGTTGCCGCCTCGGTGGCGCACATCAGCCAGCCGCACATCAGCCGACGTGGACCCACGGCCGCTGGGTGACGTCCGGGACGGCCTCGCGGAGAACCTCCCTGGTGACCGGGGCGATCTCGCCCTCGCCCAGGAACAGGAACCGGACCAGGTTGGTGATGGGGTTCCCCTCCGTCCAGCGGAAGTAGATGTGCGGCATCAGGCCGGTGACGTCGCGGATGTGCAGCAGCACGGAGGCGATGGTGTTGGGAACCACCGGGCCGTGGACCTCCAGGATGTGGTACCCATGCCGGTTGATGCCGCGGACATGCAGTTCGGTTTCGAAGTCCGAGGAGTCGTCCACGATGACCTCAAGGAACAGGGCGTCCCCCGCCAACGGGAGGTGGCTGACCTCGATGGCTGACTCCAGCTTGTCCCGGTAGGCCTCCGGAGACAGCCGCAGCGGTTCGTGCGCGATGATCGCGATGGGCCCGTCCAGGGTGCTGGACATGAACTCCAGGGCCTGCTGGTCCAGGTGCACCCGGGTGGCATGCAGCTCGAAGGAGCGGCGGACCCGGGACAGCAGCGAGATGACGATGATGCCGAGGATGAAGATGGCGGCGATCCGGATGCCCTCGGGCCGTTCAAAGATGTTGGCCACCGTGGTGTAGGCGAACACCACCGAAATGGCGCCGAAGCCCACGGTGAGGTTCCGCTGCCCTTTCCTGCGGGCCGAGAGGGTCACAGCCACCGCGGCGGAGGTCATTAGCACCAGGACGCCGGTGGCGTACGCACCGCCCTGCGCATCGACGTCGGCATTGAAGATGAAGGTGATCAGGAAGCCGATCAGGGTGAACACCAGCACCAGCGGCCGCACGGCCTTGGCCCAGCCCGGGGCCATGCCGTAGCGCGGCAGGTAGCGGGGCACCAGGTTCAGCAGCCCAGCCATGGCGGATGCCCCGGCGAACCAGAGGATGGCGATGGTGCTGATGTCGTACACGCTGCCGAAGCCCACGCCCAGGTATTCGTGCGCCAGGTAGGCCAGGGCACGGCCGTTCGCCTGGCCGTCCGGCTGGAACTCCTGCTCCGGGATGAGCACCACGGTGATGAAGCTCGAGGTCAGCAGGAAGGCGCTCATGATCACGGCGGCGGTGGTGAGCATGCGCCGGGCTCCGCGGATGCGGCCGGCAGGATTGTCCTCGGTGTCGTTGTCCGCCCCCCGCACCTGGGGCATGACGGCGACGCCGGTCTCGAAGCCGGACAGGCCCAGCGCCAGTTTGGGGAACACCAGCAGGGCGATGGCCACCGCCATCAGCGGGTTGCCGTGCGATACCCACAAATTGGTCCACCAGTCGCCCATGGCCACCGGATGCGAGATGACCTGGCCCAGGGTCACCACCACCACGATGGCGTTCAGGCCCAGGTACAGGACCACCAGGACCACGGCGACGCCGATCGCTTCCTTGAAGCCCCGCAGGAACACGGCAGCCAGCAGGGCGAGCAGGACCAGGGTGATGGGAATGTTCTGCCCCTGCAGCCAGCCGGGGGCCACGGGGTTGTGGATCAGGTGCGCGGTGGCGTCGGCGGCCGAGAGCGTCATGGTGATCATGAAGTCGGTGGCCGCGAAGCCCAGCAGCACCAGGACCAGGAGCTTGCCGCCCCACCGCGGCAGCAGCCGTTCCAGCATGGCGATGGAACCTTCGCCGCGGGGGCTTTCACCGGCCACCCGCCGGTACACCGGCAGGGCGCCGAGCAGGGTCACGGCCACAAGCACCAGGGTGGCCAGGGGTGAGATGACACCGGCGGCCAGTGCGGCGATGGCCGGCTGGTAGCCCAGGGTGGAGAAGTAGTCCACACCGGTCAGGCACATGACCTGCCACCATGCATGCTTTTTCTCGTGCTGCGTGGGCACGCCGCCGGGGCCCTGGTGGGTACCCTTGCTGTCCTGCAGCCCGAACAGCAGCCAGTCCTTCAGCGCCTTCCTGCCGTGGGCATGGGGCGCGGAAGGATCCGCCGGGGGCCTGCTCAACGTGGTCATCTCTGCCTTTCCGCGCTGCCCTTTGCACCGCGACCACTGCGAAGCTAGCACCGGGCAAAACGGCGGATCGGCGAAAAGGACCTTTATTGACGAATCCTTTACGCGGGAATTTATGACGGCGGCACGCGGCTTTGGTGCCCACCGTTTAGGGGCGCGGGCAGGCCTGCCCGATCAGCAACTGCGCAAGGGCCAGGGCGCGCCTGCCGTACGTCCCGCCGTCGAGCACTGCCGCCGTGGCGTAGGCGCCGTTGAGGACGATGAGGAGCTCTTCGGCGAGCTGGTCCGGCGACTCCGCTCCGGCGTCGGCCGCCAGCGAGCTGAACCAGTCGCGCACCTGCTGCTTGTGGCCCACAGCTGCCATGTGGGCCGGGTGCTGGCCGAGCGGAAACTCGGTGCTCGTGTTAAGCATCGGGCAGCCGCGGTATGTTGGGCCGGCGCAGTCGGCAGCCAGCACCCCAAACACGGCAAGGAGCTTCTCCCGGGGATCGTGTTGCTCATCAGCGGCCTCCCGCATCCGCTCAAACCAGGCGTCGGCACGCCCCTGCACATACGCGGTGGCAAGGGCGTCCTTGGTGGGGAACTGCCGGTAGACGGTGGCGTTTCCAACCCCGCATTCCCTGACCACCGTATCCATGCCCACGGCCCGGATTCCCTGCTGGTAGAACAGCCGGGTGGCCACATCCAGGACATTGCGCCGGTTCTCCTCCGCCGTCCTTCGCACCATTCGGACCACACTCCCTCGAAATCTTCTGCACTCTGCTTGGCCTTAAGTTTGACAGACGGAACGTTCCGTCACAAACTAAATGAGAACGATCCGTCACAATCAGCCCCGTCCCCACGGACCCACCAAGGAGCACCAATGAACATCGCCGTCCTCGGCACCGGCATCGTCGGCCGGACCATCGCAGCCCGCCTGGCAGAGCTGGGCCACAACGTCACCATCGGCACCCGCGATCCGGAAGCCACCCTCGCGCGCACGGCCCCGGACGCCATGGGAACTCCCCCGTTCGCCGGCTGGGCCGCCGAAAACCCGGGCATCGCCGTCGCCGGTTTCGCCGACGCTGCGGCCGGCGCCGAACTCATCGTCAACGCAACCAACGGCAACGCGTCCCTGGACGTCCTGGCAGCGGCCGGCGCCGGGAACCTGGACGGCAAGGTAATCCTGGACATCGCCAACCCGCTCGATTTCAGCAAGGGCATGCCGCCCACCCTGTTCGTCAAGGACACCGACTCCCTCGGCGAACAGATCCAGCGCACCTTCCCTGCCTCGCGGGTGGTGAAGTCCCTCAATACGCTTAACGCCGACCTCATGGCACGCCCCACGCTCCTGGCCGACCCCGGCACGGTCTTCGTCTCCGGCAACGACTCGGACGCCAAGAACACCGTCACGGGCCTCCTTAAGGACTTCGGCCATGACGATGTCCTTGACCTCGGCGACATCTCCACCGCCCGCGGCACCGAAATGCTCCTGCCCGTTTGGCTGCGCCTCTGGGGCGCGCTGGGCACCCCGGCGTTCAACTTCAAGATCGTCCGGTAAGCCCGCTCCTGCCGGCCCTGGTACGGGTTACGGCTCGAAGCGGTAGCCCATCCCGGCCTCGGTGAGCAGGTGCCGGGGCCGGGCCGGGTCCTTCTCCAGCTTGCGGCGCAGCTGCCCCATGTAAACGCGCAGGTAGTGGGTCTCGTTGTCGTAGCCCGGGCCCCAGATCCTGGCCAGCATCTGCTGCTGGGTGATCAGCCGGCCGGGATTCCGCACCAGCAGTTCCAGGATGGCCCACTCGCGCGGGGTGAGCCGGACCGGTTCCCCTTCCCGGGTCACCTTCCGGTTGGCCAGGTCCACCTCGAAGTCCCCCACGTCGACGGCGGGCGGGTCCTCGGCAACCTCGGGCGCGCTGCTCCGGCGGCCGGCGACGCGCAGCCTTGCCAGGAGCTCGTCCAGCCCGAACGGCTTGGTCACGTAGTCGTCGGCGCCGGCGTCCAGGGCCCTGACCTTGTCCACGGACCCGTGCCGGGCGGAGAGCACGATGATGGGCATGCTGCTGGTGCGCCGGACGCGGGTGATCACGTCCACGCCGTTGATGTCCGGCAGGCCCAGGTCCAGCACCATGACATCCGGGTGCCCGCCTTCCGCGTGCCTGAGCGCGGACGCCCCGTCCAGGGCCGTAAGCACCCGGTACCCCTCCGCCTGCAGGTTCACCTGCAGGGCGCGCAGCAGCTGCGGTTCATCGTCAACGATCAGGACTGTCCTCATACGGTTGCGGTGCCTGCTTCCCGGCGGATGTTGGGGCTGTAGGGCCCGGTGGACAGCGGCAGCCGGACCACCATGGTCAGCCCTCCGCCCGGAGTCGGCTCGGGCACCAGCCGGCCGCCCATCGCCTCGGTAAAGCCCTTCGCCACGGCCAGGCCCAGCCCGATGCCCAGACCTTCCGGCGCATCGTCAAGCCGCTGGAACGGCCGGAACATCTCCACTACCGCGGCAGCGGGCACACCCTGCCCGTGATCGACGATACGCAGCTCACCAAAAGGCGTGCCGCCGTCGTCCGCTGCGTTGGCCGCTCCCGACACGCCCACGATCACCACGTCCGAGCCGGGCGCGTACTTGAGCGCGTTTTCCACGATGTTGGCGATGACCCGCTCCAGCATGCCCAGGTCTGCGTCCACGGCCGGCATGTTGGGTGCGAGGTCGATCCGGATGCGCTCCGTGGGGATGCCGCGCAGGGCGTCCTCGATGGCATCGCGCCACGTGACCGGGGCGGTGTGCGGTGCAGCCGATCCGCTGGAGATCCGGGACATGTCCAGGAGATTGGAGATGAGGGCGTCCAGGCGCTCGGTGTAGGAATCAATGGTGGCCAGCATCTCCTCCTGCACCTCCGCCGGGAGCCTGCTGTTCTGGCGGCGGAGCGCGGTGACCGCCAGCTTGATCCCTGCCAGCGGCGTGCGAAGGTCGTGGCTGACCGCGCTCAGGATTGCGGTGCGGACGCTGTTGCCCTCCGCCAGTTTCGTGGTGCTTTTCAGGGTGCGCTGCAGGGCGTGGTGTTGCCGGAGCAGCAGGAGGTGGGCTCCGTGGGCGGCCAGCAGGAGCCGGTCCCCTGCCGTCAGGGTGCGGCCGGACAGGACCAGGGCGGTCCGGGGATCGGCCAGTTCCACGTTGTCAGTGAGCGCGGTTGCCGCCTCCGGGGACGGTGGCGGCGCGTCCCCGGAAAACGCCTGCAGTTCCCACGTGTCCTGCCTGTCCCCGGTACGGGTGAAGAGGCCGGCGGCCCGGACCTGGAAGGTTTCGCGGGCCTTGTCCAGGAAACCGGCAACGGTATCGTCCGCGAGGAGTGCATCCCTGGCGAGGTCGGCGAGGGTGGTGGCCTCGGCACGGGCGCGGACGGCTTCCCGCGCCCGGCGTTCAGACAGGCCCACCACCAGGGACACGGCCACCGCGGCCCCGAGGAAGACCAGCAGGGCAAAGACGTTCTGCGGGTCGCTAATGTTGAACGTGCCCACCGGGTCCGTTTCGAAGTAGTTCAGCAGCAGCGATGCCAGGACGGCTGCGAGCACGGCCGGCCACAGCCCGCCGATGAACGCCACCGCCATCACCCCGGTCAGGTGCACCAGGGCGTGGGTGGCGAGGTTCAGGTCGCGGCTGAAGGACAGGAGGGTGGAGGCCAGCACGGGGAGGAGCACCGCGAGGATATAGCCAACCGTGGTGCGCGTGCGGCTGAGGGCTGCGGGGGTATGCCGCGGGAGTCCGCGGGCCGCGGGCGGATGGGAGACCAGATGCACGTCGATGTCGCCTGATTCCCGCACCACCCTTGACGCCACGCCCCTGCCCAGGACGCGGCTCCAGGGGCTTCCCGGTGCTGCCCCGAGGACGATCTGGGTTGCGTTGGCGCTCCGGGCGAATTCCAGCAGGGACTGCGCCGGGTCATCCCCGGACACCGTGTGGAAGGTGCCGCCGAGGTCAGTGATGAGCTGCCGCTGCGCCTCCACGGTTTGTTCCGACGCCTCCCGCCGTGCGGTGGTGCCTCGCACGTGGACGGCCAGGAGTTCGCTGCCGTTGACGCGGGACAGGATCCGGGCCGCCCGCCGGATGAGCACCTCGTCCCCGGGGGAGCCGGCAAGCCCCACCACCACCCGTTCGCGGGTGGGCCACGCGGCGGTGATGCCCTGGCTTTCCCGGTACGCCGCCAGGCCTTCCTCCACCCGGTCCGCGAGCCAGATCAGGGCCATTCCGCGCAGGGCCAGCAGGGTGCCGGGCCGGTACTCGTTGGCCAGGGCGGCATCGATCCTGTCCGCCGGAAAGATCCTGCCGTCCGCCACCCTCTGGCGCAGGAGCGCAGGTGGGATGTCCACAAGCTCAATGTGGTCCGCCCGCCGCACAATCCCATCCGGCACCGTTGCGTCCGGCGGATCGTCGATGATCGCGGCAACCAGGTCTCTGAGGGACCCCAGCTGCTGCACGCAAAGGGTGGACAGCACGTCGATGCCCGCCGCCAGCAGCTCCTCGATATCCTGCCATCTCTGCTGGTTCCTGCTGCCTGGGGCGTTGACGTGTGCGTACTCGTCCACGACGGCCACATCCGGCTTCCGTTCCAGCACGGCGTCCACGTCCAGGCCCGGCACCCCTGCTCCCGTCGTACCGCCCGAAAGGCGCGGCGCAACGGCGTCGAGCCCTTCTGCGAGCTGCCGCGTCTCCTCCCGGTCGTGGTCCGCTGCGATGCCGACCACGACGTCCCTGCCCCCGGCCAGCAGCCGGTGCGCTTCCCGCAACGCGGCGTATGTGGTGCCCGCGCCGGGCGCCGCGCCCAGAAAGATCCGAAGGGTTCCGCGTGACATACCCACAGTCTTATCCTGTCCGGTCACCTGGGCCAACTTTCGGCCTGCGGGAGCGGTGGTAGTGATGGGGCGTCACAGGAAAACCCGCCAAAGGTGATGGGGCGTCACAGGAAAACCCGCCAAAGGTGATGGGGCGTCTGGGCGGGGACGACGGCGGGCGCTCAGTAAGCTGGCAGGATGTCCGTGCTTGCCGCCCTGCTGCCCACCCTGGCGGCCATTGCCATCCTGGCGGCACTCACGGTGGGCATCCTGTGGGGCTCGCGGACGCCGTCGTACCTCTCCCCTGCCCTGGCCATCCTGCGCGGCGCGGCGCAGCTGGCCGTGATCAGCCTGGTGCTGGGCGGCGTGATCAGCAACCCGCTGTGGGTGGGGGCGGCCCTGCTGGTGATGTTCAGCGTGGCGGCCGTGACCGCGACGCGGCGCCTCACCTGGTCCTGGCGGCCCTTTGGCCTGGTGGCCGGAACCATGGCCGCCGGGATCCTGGTGACGGTCGCCGTCGTGTTCGGAACCGGCGCCATTGAATTCTCGCCCCGGTACGCGCTGGCGGTGGGCGGGATCGTGATTGGCAACTCCATGACCATCGCCACCCTTGCCGGAAGGCGGTTCTTCGAAGCGGTGGTGGAGCAGTGGGACCAGGTGGAAGGGTGGCTCGCGCTGGGTGCCACGCCACGGCAGGCAACCCTGGTCCAGGCCCGGCAGGCGGTGCACTCGGCGCTGATTCCCTCCACGGACCAGACCAAGACCACCGGCCTGGTGACCCTCCCGGGAGCCTTCGTCGGGGCGATCTTCGGCGGCGCCTCCCCGTTCGAGGCAGGCCGGTTCCAGGTGGTGGTGCTCGCCTCGATCATGGCAGCCGGGTCCATTACCGCCGTGGCCCTGATCCGTTCACTGGGCAACGTCAAGGTCCGCCCCGACCCGCTGTAGGCCACCGCTGGCGCGGCGCAAATCCATTTCCGCTGCGCAAAGGCATTCCCGCGGCGCCAAAACGCCGGCGCTACGGACATTCCGGTAGCGCCGGCGTTTTCGCGCGTCGAGAAGTAACGGGCGCGGCGGGAACCTGCGGGATTAGGCCTGCTTGACCAGGGCCGCTTCGAGGTTGATCTTCACCTTGTCGCTGACCAGCAGGCCGCCGGCTTCCAGCGCCGCGTTCCAGGTGAGCCCGAATTCCTTGCGGCTGATCTCGGTCTCGGCGGAGAAGCCGGCCCGGGTGGCCCCGAACGGGTCAACGGCCACGCCGGTGAATTCGACCTCCAGCTCCACAGGCTTGGTCACGCCCTTGATGGTCAGGTCGCCGGTCAGGGTGTAGTCCTCCCCGTCCCCTTCGATGGCGGTGCCGCGGAATGTCATCTCGGGATACTTCTCGACGTCGAAGAAGTCCGCGCCGCGCACGTGTGCGTCGCGGTTGGCGTCACCGGAGTCGAAGCTTGCGGTGGAGACCGTGGCGTGCACCGACGAGTCAGCCAGCGACTCGCCCACGCGTGCCTCGGCCTGGGCTTCAGTGAAGCGGCCGCGGACCTTGCTGATCCCGGCATGGCGGACGCTGAAGCCGATCTCGCTGTGCGACATGTCCAGGGTCCAGGTTCCCGGCGTGATGTCCTTGGGAAGGGTCATTGTCATTCTCCTTGCTCGTAGGGCCGCAGGCTCGGCTGCCCGCTAAAGGGCGCAAGACTGCGGATGCCCCTAATATTCCCCCTAAATCCCACAACGAGAACAGGGCCGAATGAACCGGAAGGGAACTTCGGGCGTATACATAAGCGTGGCTCTACGATTACTGACCGCCCTGGCGCTGTTCATCGATGCCGGCGTGCACCTGTTCCTGGCCCCGGGCTACCAGAACACGCAGCCGGGCACCGTCAGCCAGGGCACCTTGTTCCTGCTCGAAGCGGCGGCCGCGCTGGTGGCAGGCGTTTACGTCCTGGTCCGCGGCAGCAGGGCTGCCTATGGCGTGGCCCTGGTGGTGGCCCTCAGCGCGTTCGCCGCCGTCGTGCTGTACCGGTACGTTGACATCCCTGCCATCGGACCGATCCCGGCCATGTACGACCCCGTCTGGTTCTTCTCCAAATCCCTCAGCGCCGTTGCCGAGGGTGCCGGGGCCCTGCTTGCGCTTGCCGGCCTGGTCCGCGGCCGCCGCAGGGGAACGTCCGACGCCGGCGCAGGAGTCCGGTCCCGGCGCTTCCGGCGGTGACCACCACCCCGGCCGTTGTTAGCATGCGAGGGGAGGTGGGCGATGAGCGGGGCTGAGCGGGCGGTGCCGGACGCCTTCGGAGCCGTCTCGGGGTACGTGTTCTCGGCCCTGGTGCTGACGTCCGTGTCCCCGTCCGGACTGCTCCTCCAACTGGCCGGCCTGTGCGCGGGAGCAGTGGTGACGGGGGCCGCCGTCGGCTCGGTGCTGCGGCGGATCCCGCGCTTCTCGACGCCGGCGGACCGGGTGACCCTGCTGCGCGCCATCCTGGTGGCCCTGTGCGCGGTGCTGGCGGTTCCGCAGTTATTCACGGGCCGCCGCACCGACCTGTTCCTCCCCCTCCTGGGCGCCGCGGCGTTCCTCCTGGACGGGCTGGACGGCGTGGTGGCGCGGCGAACCGGAACCTCCTCAGCCGCCGGAGCACGGTTCGATTCCGCCACCGACGCCGCACTGGTGCTGGTGCTGTCCGTCGGAGCCGCTCCCGTGGCCGGCCCCTGGACGCCGGCCATCGGGGCCATGTATTACGCCTTCGTGGCCGCGGGCCTGCTCCGGCCGCAGCTTCGCGCGGTGCTGCCGGCCAGCGCGTCCCGCAAGGCCATCGGGGCATTCCAGCCGTTTGCGCTGCTCATTGCCCTGCTCCCGGGCGTCCCTGCCCTGGCCGCGGGCCTGGTTCCCGCGCTGGCCCTCGGTTTGCTCGCCGTGTCCTTTACCCGCGACGTGGTCCAGCTGGAGCGCCTGCACCGTGCCGGGCTGCGGGAAGTTCCCGCCGGAATTTCCTAGCCGGCCTGGGGCCGCTGCATCCGGTGCCGTCAGAGCAGGCCCGCGAGGGCGAAGCCGCCGGCCGCGGCGCCCACCGCGGCCACCGCGGTGCCCACGGCGTTGAGGAGTGCCAGCCCGGTGCGGCGGGACTGGACCAGGCGGACTGTTTCGAAGCTGGCCGTGCTGAAGGTGGTGTAGCCGCCCAGGAACCCCGTGCCGGCGATGGCCTGCAGCTCGGGTGGGGCCGCGTGCACGATCACGGCGCCGGCGAGGAGGCCCAGCAGGAACGATCCCGTGACGTTGATGGCGATAGTGCCAACCGGCAGCGCGGTCCTGATTTTGGTGCGCACCAGCCCGTCCACCACGAAGCGGGTGGCGGCTCCGAGGCCGCCCGCGAGTCCCAGCAGGATGATGGTCAGGGGGCTCACCGGCGTCCTTCCTTCGCGGCGGCCGGCCCCGGCCGGCGGGTGGTGCGGCCGTGCTGGGCTGCTGCGAGGCGGATGCCCGCGACGGTTGCCACCGCGCCGGCCACCACGGAGGCGCCGACGTAGAGGACGGCATCGGCACTGCGGCCGGTATTGACCAGGGTGGTGGCTTCCACGGCCAGGGTGCTGTAGGTGGTGAAGGCGCCCATGAACCCGGTGCCCACCAGCAGCCGGACCAGCCTCAGCCGGCCGGCGTCGGGCCCCCGGCGGACCAGTGCCTCCAGCAAGGCGCCGAGCAGGAACGCCCCGGCCAGGTTGATGGCCAGGGTGGGAAGCGGCCAGCCGCCGGGTGCGGGCAGGACGCCGCTTACCCCGTAGCGGGCCAGCGCGCCGAGGATTCCGCCGATGATGACCACCAGGACAAACCCGGGGTGCAGGTGGACCGGCCGGTGGACGCGCGCCCCGCCCAGGGTTCCGAGGTCGGCTGCGTCCTGCGTTTCGGTCCTGGGGACGGGCTGCTCCATCAGCGTCCCGCCTTCGGCTGGCGCCTGGAATGCGGGGCCAGCGGGACCACCAGGACGGGCCGGTGCTGGCGGTGGGTCAGGTGCACGGCAACGGATCCCACCAGCAGTTCCTCGAACCGCGCGCCGAGCCCGCGTTCCCGGGTGCCCACCACGATGACAGAGGCATCAGTGGATTCGGCCAGCCGTCCGAGTGCCCGGGCCGGGTCCCCCGCCAAGGTCACGAAGGACCAGTCGATCCCGCTGGCGCCCAAAGCTTCTTGGAGGTCACCGGCAATGGAGGCGCTGATCCCTTCGATGTCGTCATCGATCCCGTCGGGGTCGATGGGGCGGGCCTCCACCCTGCCGTCGGGCTCTTCCGCCAGGTACGTGGTGACGTCCACATAGGCACAGACAAGTTTCACGCCCAGGCTGAACGCCAGTTCGGCGGCACGGTGGGCGACTGCGAGCGGCTGGCCGGGCACCACGCCCATGAGCACCGGACCGCTGATCTTCCGGGGGACGTAGGGCACGGCACCGGCGGGGTCTTTGGGTTGCTCGGGCTCAGTCATGGGCTCTCCTGGTCGGGCCGGGGCAGGAAGACTGGGCCGGCTGCGGGCACGGGCCACCTACCTTCGGATCAGCAAAGGCAGGAACCATCAGCCAGGCGGCGGTTCGAAGACCGCGCACCTGCGCGGGCCTTCCGGCGGGATCCATCACCGTGAACAGAGACTACAGGTTCTTCCGCACCGCCCGCCACCACGGGCGGCCGGGTCTTACAGGGCAGCGGCGAGGGCGTCCGGCAGTTCGGTCAGGGCCGCGACGACGATGTCCGGCTCCTGGAAGTAGGAGGGGTACCGGGAGCCCGTCCGGTTGATCCAGGCGGTCCGCAGTCCGGCCTGGGCTGCCCCGTGGATGTCCCAGGGGTGGACGGCGACCAGCAGCATCCCGGAAGGGTCCGCTCCGGCGGAAGCTGCCGCATAGTGGTACGCGGCCTTGGCGGGCTTCCACGCGGCTGCGTCCGCCACGGAGAGCAGCAGCTCGAAGCTGTCCCGGATATCCGCGGCCACGAGCAGCTTGTCCGTGTTGGCGGCCGCGCCGTTGGTCAGGGTTACCAGCCGGTGCCCGGCCGCGGCCAGGGCGCGTACACCGTCGGGGATATCCGGGTGGAGGGAGAGGTCCTGCATTGCGGCCATGACGCGTTCGACGGCGGCGTCCAGGTCCCCGGAAACCCGTTCGGCTTCCAGCAGGGCGCGGAGGGCGTCGGCGCCAATGGCGGCGAAGGCCCGGTTGTCGCCGCTGGCGGCGAGGGCGAAACCGTCCCGCAGCAGCGTTGCGAACCAGAGCCTGGCCAGTTCCCGCCGCGCACCGGCCTGCTCAAAGGCGTCCGCGAGCGGTCCCATGTCCGAGAGTGTCTCGTTGACGTCAAAGACGATGACAAGCGGTTCCGGCATGGTCTCCCCTTTGCTACCCGTCCGCCTTGCCCAGGCTGGCCAGGGCCTTCCGAAGGCGCGTGCCGGCGTCGTCCGCCACGTCCTTGACGGCAGGCGCGCTGCTGAGCTGCACCATGGCTTGGGGATCGATGGCCTCCACCGTGGTTACATCCGCCGCGTTGTTCCGGCGCACCACCACGTTGCAGGGCAGCAGGGCGCCCATCTGCGGCTCGGCGGCCAGGGCGCGGCTGGCAAGGGAAGGATTGCAGGCGCCAAGGATGACGTAATCGCCGACGGCGTCCGCGGCCTCGGAGCCAAGCTTGGCTTCGAAGGTGGAACGGATATTGATTTCGGTCAGGATCCCGAACCCCTGGGCAGCGAGGGCTTCGCGGGTGCGCTCCAGCGCCTCCGCCCAGGGAAGGGAAACAGTGGTGGCCAGGGTGTAGGTCATGATGCTCCTTGGAATTGCCGGGCGGTCAGTTGTGGTGCGGGGCTGTTCAGGCGAGGGAGAGGAAGAGCTTCTCCAGGTCCTTCCGGTCCATGGTTTCGTCCTTCTGGACGATGCACTGCTCAAGACCCGTGGCGATGATGGCGAAGCCGGCACGGTCGAGGGCTTTGGAGACGGCCGCCAGCTGGGTGACGACGTCCTTGCAGTCGCGGCCTTCCTCGAGCATCCGGGTGACGGCGGCAAGCTGGCCCTGTGCCCGCTTAAGGCGGTTGATCACGGGCGTGAGTTCTGTTGGGTTCAGTTCCATAAAGGGGTCTCCATAGGTGGTGGGCTTGCGTCCAACTATATACCCCCATGGGTGTTTTGACTACCCCCGGGGGTATCTGCAATACTCGGTGGGGTATCCACCCGACCCCTTCCGAGAGGCCATCCATGACGTCCCCTTCCAAAGCAACAGCCGTTACCGCACTCGCCCCTGAGGCCCTGCAGTCCTGGATCAAGGAGCACCAGGACCTCGTGGTGATCGACGTGCGCTCCGCCGCTGAATTCGAATCCATGCACATCCGCGGCTCCTACAACGTGCCGCTTCCGCTGCTCTCCGAGCACACCGACGAACTCGCCGCCCGGCTGGGCAGCCGCGTAGTCCTGGTCTGCCAGTCCGGCGTCCGCGCCGAACAGGCCCGCCAGCGCATGGCCACTGTTGGCCTTGACACGGCCTACGTCCTCACCGGCGGGGTTCCCGGATTCGCGGCCGCGGGCGGCGATGTGGTCAAGGGCAAGGACCGCTGGGACCTGGAGCGCCAGGTCCGCCTGGCCGCCGGCTCCCTGGTGATGCTGGGCCTGGCCGGCGGCAAGTTCGTCTCCCCGAAGGTCCGCATGCTGGCCGGTGCCATCGGCACCGGGCTGACGTTCTCGGCCGCGACCAACACCTGCGCCATGGGCAAGGCCCTCTCGGCCATGCCCTGGAACAAGGCGGCCAAGGAGCCCACCCGCGAAAGCGCCATCCTGCAGTTCCCCGCGCAGCCGGCTGACGAGGGCGCAGCGGCATGATCCCGGCCCTGGGTCTGGGGCTCGTCGTCGGCGTCGTACTGGGCGTAGTTGGCGGCGGCGGGTCCATCATTGCCGTTCCGGCCCTGGTGTACGGCGTGGGCATGAGCCCCGCCCAGGCCATTCCCGCCTCCCTCCTGGTGGTGGGAATCTCCTCGCTGGCAGCCCTGCTCCCCCGGTTGCGGGAAGGCCTGAACTGGCCCGTGATCGCACTGGTGGGAGGTGCCGGCATCCCGGCAGCCTGGGCCGGTGCGGCCGTGGGCAAGCTGCTGGACCCGAACATCCTGATGCTGGCCTTCGCCGGGATCATGGTGGCCGCGGGCATCCGGATGCTCAGCAAGCCCCGCGAAAGCGAGGGGTCCTGCAGCACCGGGCCGAACCGGGCCTTCCGGTCCTGCGCCCCCAAAGCCGTGGGAGTGGGCCTGCTGGTCGGGTTCCTCACCGGACTCCTCGGCGTGGGCGGCGGCTTCCTCATCACCCCCGCGCTGACCATCTTCCTGGGACTGCGCATGAAGCAGGCCGTGGGAACGTCCCTGGCCATCATCGTGGTCAACTCGGCCGCAGGCTTTGGCGCACACGCCGCCGGCTACACCATCGACTGGGCCACCACCCTGGCGTTCGCCATCCCCGCGATCGTGGGATCGGTGGTTGCGGCCCGGTTTGCCCGCCACCTGCATGACAAGCACATCCGCATCTCTTTCGCGGTCCTCATCTTCGCCGTCGCGGCGTGGGTCACCGCCGGCACGGTCACCGCCTGACCCATCCATAGAGGAGAAACATCATGGGACTCATCGATTCCCTCAAGAAGGCCTTCAGCAAGCCCTACAAGACGATTTCCGTAGCGCAGGCCAAGGAACTCCTCGGTTCCGGGGCCACGCTCATCGACGTCAGGTCCGCCCAGGAATGGCGGACCGGCCGTGCGCCGCAGGCCAAGCACGTCCCCCTGGACCGGCTGCAGGCCAGCACTGCCGGGATCCAGAGGGCCCGGCCCGTCATTGCCGTCTGCGCCTCCGGCGTCCGCTCCGCCTCCGCGGCCCGGCTCCTCGCCGAAAAGGGATACGACGCCTACTCGGTGCGCGGCGGCATGGCCGCCTGGCGCCAGGCCGGCGAACCCGTCCGCTAGCAACACCCCCACCAGCTCCAGCCACACACCACTTCGAAGGAGAACCACCATGGCTGAAATCACCATCAACGAAACCGATCAGCGCCGCTCCACCGCCCGGATCCTCGACGTCCGCGAGGACTTCGAGGTCGCCGAGGGCATGATCCCCGGCGCCCTCCACATCCCCATGGGCCAGCTGCAGGCCCGCCTGGGCGAGCTCGACCCGGCCGTCCCCGTGATCGCCGTCTGCCGCAGCGGCAACCGCAGTGCCGCCGTCGCCGATGCCCTCAACGGCGCCGGATACAAAGCCGACACCATGGCCGGCGGCATGACCGCCTGGACCCGCGCCGGACTCCCCACCACCTAACCAGCAAACTCCGCCCGAAAGGACACGACAGATCATGGCAACCATCGACATCACCGAGCAATCCTTCGCCCAGACCCTGGAGGACAAGGACATCGTCTTCGTTGACTTCTGGGCAGCCTGGTGCGGCCCCTGCCGCATGTTCGCCCCCACGTACGGCGCCGCCGCCGAACGGCACCCGGACATCACTTTCGCCAAGGTGGACACCGAGGCCGAACAGGCGCTCGCCGCGGCAGCGAACATCACCTCAATCCCCACCCTGATGGCCTTCAAGGACAAGACGCTGGTCTTCTCCCAGCCCGGAGCGCTCAACGCCACCGGCCTGGAGGAAGTCATCCAGGCCGTGAAGAACCTGGACATGGACAAGCTCCGCGCCGAGGCCGGCCACCAGCACGCCTGAGAACCATGACGGACCCGTGGGCGTTCCGCACCGTTACGGCGGACCAGCTTGCCCTGGTGTGTCCCCAGGCCACGCTCCACCTGATGTGCGGCTCCGGGAAACGCAGCAGCCAGGCTGCACGCCTCCTCACGGACCGCGGACACACCGCGGTCAACGTGGCCGGCGGGATCACCGAGTGGTACCGGGCAGGCCACCCCGTCATCTACAACCACACCCCCACAGACCCTCCCCCACCCGCACAAAAGCACGCAGCACCAAGCCTCAAACGCCTGCTGCAAAGGCTCTTCCGCAGGACCTCCGCATAGGCCGCAGTGCACTTGCGGGATACCCCCGGGGTATCTATACTGAATTCAGAACAACTCCCAATCCCCTTTCAACTGAAGGAGAGCACCAGATGCTTATCGAGCGCATTTACGACGAAGACCTCGCCCAGGCCAGCTACCTGATCGGCTGCCAGGCCAAGGGCGAAGCGATCGTGGTGGACGGCCGCCGCGACATCGCCGTGTACCAGGACCTGGCCGCGAAGAACGGCATGAAGATCGTGGCCGTCACCGAGACCCACATCCACGCCGACTACCTCTCCGGCACCCGCGAACTGGCCGCGGCCACCGGCGCCAAGATCTACGTTTCCGGCGAGGGCGGCCCCGACTGGCAGTACGAGTTCGACGGCGAACGGCTTTACGACGGCGACACCATCACCCTGGGCAACATCGGCATCAAGGCGGTCCACACCCCCGGGCACACCCCGGAGCACCTGTCCTTCCTGGTGACCGACGGCGCGTTCAGCGACAAGCCCGGCTACCTGCTCTCCGGCGACTTCGTGTTCTCCGGCGACCTGGGCCGGCCGGACCTGCTGGACGAGGCAGCCGGCGGCGTGGACACCCGCTTCGAAGGCGCCAAGCAGCTCTTCGCCAGCCTCCGCGACAAGTTCCTCACCCTCCCGGACTACGTCCAGGTCCACCCCGCCCACGGCGCCGGCAGCGCCTGCGGCAAGGCCCTGGGCGCCATCCCCTCCTCGACGGTGGGCTACGAGCGCCTCTACGCCTGGTGGGGCCCCTACCTGGCCGCCAACGACGAGCAGGGCTTCATCAACGAGCTCCTCGACGGCCAGCCCGATGCACACGCCTACTTCGCCCGCATGAAGCGCGAAAACCGGGAAGGCCCGGCCGTCATGGGCGAGCGCACTCCCCTGCCCGAGCTGTCCACGGAGATCGTTGCCGCAGGCCTGGCAGAGGACACCCTGACCTTCATCGACACCCGCTCCAACGGCGAAGTCCACCAGGGCACCGTGGTCCGGTCCCTGAACGTACCGGCCGGCAAGTCCGTGGCCAGCTACGGCGCCTGGGTGGTCAACCCGGAGACCGACAAGAACCCGCTGGTGCTCCTGGCCAACGGCCAGGACCAGGCCCAGGACATGTGGGACCACCTGGTCCGCGTGGGCATCGACAACGTGGCCGGCTACCTCACCAGCATCGAGGGCCTGCCCACCTTCACCCCCAAGCTGATCCAGCCGGAGGAACTCGAAGGTTTCGACGCCGCCATGGTCCTGGACGTCCGCAACAAGACCGAGCACAAGGCCGGGCACGTCCCGGGTTCCTACCAGCTCAGCGGCGGCCGCCTCATGTGGCACCTCGACGAGCTGCCGGCCGGCGGCACCATCGTCTCCTACTGCCAGTCCGGCGTCCGGAACTCCGTAGCCGCCAGCGCCCTGCGCCGCGCCGGGTACGACGTCGTCGAACTCGATGGCAGCTACGCCGCCTGGAACGCTTGGCAGAACAGCGTCCCCGCCGTCTGACCAGGACACCCACAGACCGCCCGGGCAGGACCCCCCTCCTGCCCGGGCTCCGGTCCGGCGCGTCCCCCGCGCATGCGGGCCCGGCCCGGGCGTGCCCCCACACGCCCGGGCCACTTTCATGTCCCCCACCGATGACCCCGCATGGAATGGAACAGCTAATGCAAGGCAGGACACTTCCCGCAACCGGTTCGGCCGGGCCTGTACTTGGCCTGCGGCAGAACCTGGCCCAGTTCATGCTGCTCGTGGCTGTAAACGCACTGGTGGGCGGCACCCTGGGCCAGGAACGCACCGTCCTGCCCCTGCTGGCCACCCAGGAGTTCCACCTGGACCTCCATACAGGTGCACTGACGTACATCCTGGCCTTTGGCCTGTCCAAGGCCGCGATGAACTACTTCGCCGGCACCCTCTCGGACCGGTACGGCCGCAAGCCGGTCCTTGTCGCCGGCTGGCTGGCAGCGGTTCCGGTGCCGCTCATGCTCATCCTCGGCCCGTCCTGGGCCTGGATCGTGGCGGCCAACGTCCTGCTGGGCATCAGCCAGGGATTGACCTGGTCCACCGCGGTGATCATGAAGATGGACCTGGTGGGCCCCCGGCAACGCGGACTGGCCATGGGGTTCAACGAGGCCGCCGGCTACCTGGGGGTCGCCGCAACCGCGCTGGCCACCGGCTACCTGGCCACCGCCTATGGCCTCCGCCCCGCCCCGTTCCTGCTCGGTGCGGCCTATATCGCCCTCGGCCTGGGACTGACCGTCCTGGCCGTCAGGGAAACCCACCACCACGCCAAGACCGAGGCCGTCCAGCACACTGCCGCCTCCGGCAGCGCCCATGCCGGCCTCACCACCGGCCAAGTGTTCACCCTTACCAGTTTCAAAGACCGCTCCCTCTCGGCAGCAAGCCAGGCGGGCCTGGTCAACAACCTCAACGACGGCCTGGCCTGGGGCCTCTTCCCCGTCCTATTCGCCGGTGCCGGGCTGGACCTTGGCCAGATCGGCATCCTCGCCGCCGCCTACCCTGCCGCCTGGGGTGCCGCGCAACTGGCCACCGGCGCCGCGTCGGACCGTTGGGGCCGCAAATGGTTCATCACGGCCGGCATGCTGGTCCAGGCCGTGGCCCTGGGCATCACCGTGTCCGCCCACAGCTTCGGGCCTTGGCTCGCCGCCGCCGTCGTCCTGGGCCTGGGCACCGCCCTGGTCTACCCCACGCTGCTTGCCGCCATTGGGGACGTCGCCCACCCGGCCTGGCGGGCCCGCTCCGTGGGCGTCTACCGGTTGTGGCGCGACGGTGGCTTCGCCGTGGGTGCCCTCCTGTCAGGCGTCCTGGCAGATCTTTACGGCATCCCCGCAGCCATCGCCGCCGTCGCGGTGCTCACCGCCGCCTCCGGCGTCGTGGTGGCCGTCCGGATGCGCGGGAACGACCACGTCATGGGGTAGTACAGGTCGGCCGGGGCCAGGAACCGCCGGATCTCTTCCGCCATCCGCCCGGCCTGCGTCCAGTGCAGGTAATGGCCGCCCGGCAGGGGCAGCACCTGGTGCAGTGTGACGTTCTTGAGGAGTTCCTCCGCTGCAGCCGTTTTCGCGGCCGCCCTGCCGTCCCCTTCATCGGCGATGAAGGCCAGCACGGGCAGGTCCTCCGGGTAGGTGGCACCCCGAAGCGCCGCCGCGTTGTTGCCGATTCGCCCGGTTTCATCCGCCACCGCCGGATTGCCGAGGTTCCACAGCATCATGGTGCGCATCCGTTGCAGCTCTTCATCCGAATAGGCATGGCTGTCCGGATCGAAGATCCCCGGAGCCACCGCGGCAGCCACGCGGACCAGCCCCGTGGCGGCCAGGAGCTTCACCCAGTTGATGCCGGGCTCCGGTTCCGCCACCGGGTGGTCTCCGGGCTTGGGGATGGTGGCGTCAATGCCCACCACCGCGGCCACCTCCGGGCGGTACCGGTTGGCGTAGTCCAGCAGGTAAAACCCGGCGATGGAGTGGCCGGCAAGGACGTAAGGCTGGCGGAGCTGGAGCTTTGACAGGGCCTCGTGGAGTTCGTTGCTGATGTTCTCGTTGGTCCGGGCCTTGGCCTCCAGGTCGCTGTAGCCGTAACCGAAGCCTTCCACCACCAAGACGTCGAAGTCGTGCAGTTCGCGCATCAGCGGGGCAAAGTCGAGGCCCGGGGCGGCAGTTCCCAGGCCGCTGAGCAGGACGATGGGCGGACCCTGGCGGCCGGCCCCGCTCCCGTTCCGGACCACGTTCAACCACCCCCCGGCCACCGCTATTCGCTCCCCGTAGGAAGGGATGGTGGCCTTCTCCCGCGATTCGAGGGCCACATTGGCCAACGCAGAGGCCATCAGCAGCACCAGGACCACCAGTGCCGGGATGCCCAGGCGGCGAAGCCAGCGCCGCGGCCTCCGGGGCTTCATGGCAGCTCTATCCGTGCCCGGCCAAATACAGGACCAGGCCGCCTACCGTGGCCACCTCCGGGTAGTCCGCCTCCGGGATATCCACGCCCGTGGATTCCGCAATGACTTCCACCAGGCGGAGGAAATCCAGTGAGTCAAGCTCCAGGTCCTGGCGCAGGCGTGCACCGCTGTCCAGGTCTCCAGGCTCGACGTCGGGGGCGACCTTGCCGATCGCGGCCTCCACCGCCTGGCGTGCGTCCTGTTCGTTCACGGTTCCTCCTCGATTACGGATTCACAGGTCCCCGGGCTTCTGCAGCAGCTCGTCAATGCGGGCCAGGAACCGCCCGCCGCGCAGGCCGTCGCTCACCCGGTGGTCCGCTGACAACGTGGCAATGGCCGCGTGCCGGATACCCAGCATCCCGTTGTGCGCCCACGGCTGCTCCAGCACCTTGCCGAACCCCACCATGGCCACCTGCGGCGGATAGATCACGCCGTACACGCTCTCGACGCCGAGGTCCCCCAGGTTGGTCACGGTGATGGTGGGGTCGGCCATCTCCGCGCGCTGCAGCCGGCCGGCCCTCGCCCGGCCCACCAGGTCGCGCAGCTGGTCCATGAGCTGATCGAGCGTCAGCGTGTCGGCGTCGTGCAGGGCCGGGGCCACCAGCCCGCCGTGCCGCAACGCGACTGCCACGCCCAGGTGCACGCTGCTGCTGGCCTGGAAGGCGCCCCTGGTGAAGAACCCGTTCATGTCCGGCACCTCCCTGGCCGCGAGCGCGGTGGCCTTCAGCAGCAGGGCCGACGGCACCAGCCGGGACGAAACCGGGCGCTGCTGGTTCGCCGCCTGCATCCACGCCATGGCCGCCGCCAGGTCCAGGGTGGTGGAGAGGTAGTAGTGCGGGATTTCCTTCTTGGAGCGGGACATCAGGGCGCCGATCGCCTGGCGCAGGCTTTCGGCCTTGCCGCCGGTGTCCTTCCTGCCGGGGCGGGACGCCAGCTGCGGCTGGGGCGCGGGTGGCGCCGGGGCCGGTTCCGTCGCTGGAACGGCCGACGGCGGTGCTGCCGCCGGCTTGTCCGCGCGGGTGCCCTGGGGTGCCCGTTCCCTGGGCGGGACGGCGGCCAGCACGTCCTCCTCGGTCACGGCACCCCCGGGTCCTGTTCCTGGGATGCCCGCCAGGTCGACCCCGAGTTCCAGCGCCAGCCGCCGGGCCAGCGGAGAAGACCGAACCCGGTGGGCTGTGTCCTCCGCTGGCCCCGCCGGCGCTTCCGGGGCCACGGCGGGGGCAGGACCGGCGCTGGTGCCGGGTGCTGCCGCGGCGGCGCGTTCGACGTCGTCCCGTGTCACTTCACCCCCCGGGACCGCTTCCGCTGATGCGTCCGACGTCGACCCCCAGCGTGTGCGCCAGGTGCCGCACCGGCGGCGCGGCCTTGGGGGCTGGGGCGTCCGCTTGCGGGACGGGCGGGGTTGGGGCGGGCGGAAGTTCGGCGGGGGTGGCTGTGATCCGGGCAATGGGGGTGCCAACGTCCACGGTGTCGCCGAGGTCCACCAGGAACTCGGCTACTACGCCTTCCTCGAACGATTCGATATCCATGACTGTTTTGTCCGTGTCCACGGCCGCCACGATATCGCCCTTGTGGACGTAGTCCCCGGGTTTGACAAGCCACTCCACTACCTTGCCGTGCTCCATGTCCGCGCCCAGGGACGGCATCCGGAACTCAGCCATTGGCCCCCACGGCCCTTCGCGCGGCGGCCATGACCCGCTCCACGGACGGCAGCGCTGCCTGCTCCAGGTGCTTGGCGTACGGGACCGGCACCTCCAGGCTGCAGACCCGTTCCACGGGCGCGTCGAGGTCGAAGAAGGCCTGCTCACAGATCCGGGCCGCGATCTCCGCGGAGATGCTGCCGCTGCGCCAGCCTTCATCCACCACCACGGCCCGGTGCGTCCTGGCCACGCTGTCCACGATGGTGTGGGCATCGAGCGGGCGGAGGGTGCGGAGGTCGATGACGTCCGCGTCGATGTCCTCCCCGGCAAGCTGGTCCGCGGCCTCCAGCACCATGGGCAGCGTGCCGCCGTAGGTGACGAGGGTCAGGCCGTCCCCATGCCGGAGGACTGCTGCCTTGTCGATGTCCACGGCGCCGGCGTCGTCGTCGAGCTCCCCCGCAACGTTGTACAGCGAGCCGTGCTCGAAGATCAGCACCGGGTCCGGGTCCTGCAACGCGGTCCACAGCATCCCGCGGGCGTCCGCCAGGGTGGCCGGGGCAAGGATCCGCAGCCCGGGAATATGGGCGTACCAGCCCTCCAGGCTGTGGGAGTGCTGGGCCCCGAGCTGGCGGCCGGCGCCGGTGGTCATCCGGATCACGATGGGCACGTTGAACTGGCCGCCGGACATGTGCAGCAGCGTGGCGGCGTTGTTGATGATCTGGTCCAGTGCCAGCAGGCTGAAGTTGACGGTCATGATTTCGACGACGGGACGCATCCCGCCCAGCGCGGAGCCGATGCCCGCGCCGACGAACCCGGACTCGGACAGCGGCGTGTCGCGGATCCGCTCCGGCCCGAATTCCTCCAGGAGGCCCAGGCTCACGGCGAAGCTGCCGCCGTACCGGCCCACGTCCTCGCCCATGAGGAACACCCGGTCATCGCGCTGCATGGCGTCGCGGAGGGCCGCGCGCATGGCTTCCCGGTATGTGGTTTTCATCGTGCAGCCCCGCCTTTCCCCGTCGTCTCCCCATGGCCCGGACCCCCGCCGCTGCCCGCACTGCCGTCATCCGGCCGGTCGCTGTAGACAAACCGGCCGAGCTCGGAGACCGGCTCCAGCGTCCCGTTCTCGGCGAATCCGACGGCGGTACTGATCTCTGCGGCCACGTCCGCCTGCAAGTCGGTCCAGTCTTTCTCCGCCAGCTGTCCCGCCGCCTGCATGGCACCCTGCAGCAGGCTGATGGGGTCCCGTTCCATCCACTGGGCCACCTCGGATTTCTCCCGGTACAGCTCCGGATCGAACATCGAGTGGGCGCGGAACCGGTAGGTGCGCAGCTCGAGGAAGTGCGGGCCCCCGCCGGACCTCACCGCCTCCACCGCACGCCGGGCGGCTTCCTCAACGGCCAGCACGTCCATGCCGTCCACTGCCCAGGCGGGGATCTCGTACCCGGCTGCCTTGAGCGCGATGTCGGTCTGGGATTCGGAGCGGCCCAGCGCGGTTCCCATGGCGTAAAGGTTGTTTTCGCAGCAGAACAGCACCGGCAGCTGCCACAGGGCGGCCAGGTTCATGCTTTCGTGGAACTCTCCTTCAGCCACGGCCCCCTCGCCGAAGAAGCAGACGGTCACCCGCTGGCGGCCGGCCATCCGGTCCGCAAGGGCCAGGCCGACGGCGAGGGGCAGCCCGCCTGCCACGATCGCGTTTCCGCCATAGAAACGGGTGGCGGCATCGAAGAGGTGCATGGACCCGCCGCGGCCCCGGCAGCATCCTTCGGCGTGGCCGTACATTTCGGCGAGGATGGCACCGGCCGAGACACCGCGGAGGAGGGCGTGCCCGTGTTCGCGGTAGGTGGCCACCACTGCGTCCCCAGGCGCCAGGGTTTCCATCACTCCTGCGGCCACGGCCTCCTCGCCGATGTAGACGTGCAGGAAGCCGCGGATCTTGGCGGCACTGTACAGCTCAATGCATTTCTCCTCGAGCCGGCGTACCCGCAGCATCTGCCGCAGCAGGTGCAGTGCATGCTCCGCGTCCGCGACGCCCTGTTTTTTGAGGCTGGTCATGGCTGGTCCTTCTGCAGGACGGCGGGGCCCGCCGGCGATTCGAGCGTTGACGTATCGCCTTCCGGCAAGCCGAGTTCGCGGGATTTCAGGAGCCTGCGGAGGATCTTGCCGCTGCGCGTCTTGGGCAGGGAAGTGGTGAAGTCCAGCAACCTGGGTGCCACGGCGGCGCCCAGGCGTTTCCGTGCGAACCCGATGATCTCCAGCTGGAGCTCCTCGGTGGGCCGGTTGCCGGTTTTGAGTTCCACAAAGGCCTTGACCACCTCGCCGGCCACCGGGTCCGGTACGCCGATCACGCCGGCTTCTGCCACGGCAGGGTGCTCCATCAGGCAGCTTTCCACCTCGAACGGGCCGATCAGGTGGCCGGAGGACTTGATGACGTCGTCGCCGCGGCCCACGAACCAGAAGTAGCCGTCGCCGTCGCGCTTTGCCAGGTCGCCCGTGAGGTACCAGCCGCCGGCGAAGCAGCGCCGGTAGCGTGCGTCCTCGTTGAGGTAGCCGCGGAACATCGAGGGCCAGCCGGGGCGGAGCGCCAGCTCGCCCATGGCGTCCGGCTCGGTGACCAGGACCGCCTCGCCGTCCTTGACGATGGCCTTGCCGTCGGCGTCGCGGGCCACCAGGACGGCCTCGATGCCGGGCAGCGGGCGGCCCATTGAGCCGGGGCGGATGTCCATGGCGGCGTAGTTGGCGATCATGATTCCACCGGTTTCGGTCTGCCACCAGTTATCGTGCACCGGCAGGCCGAGTACGTCCCGCCCCCACACCACCGCCTCCGGGTTCAGCGGCTCCCCCACGCTGGCGATGAAGCGCAGCGCGGACAGGTCATGGCCGGACGCACGCTCCGCACCGGCTTTCATGAGCATCCGCAGGGCGGTTGGGGCCGTGTACCAGACCGTCACGCGCTGCTCCGCGAGGATCCTGTACCAGCGGTCTGCGTCCAGTTCCTCCTGGTCCACGATGGCGGTGACCCCGTGCACCAGTGGCGCGATGATGCCGTAGGACATGCCGGTCACCCAGCCCGGATCGGCGGTGCACCAATAGATGTCGTCCGGGTGCAGGTCCAGCGCGAAGCGGCCGGTGGCGTAGTGGGCTGCCACCGCGTCATGGACGTGGATGGCACCCTTCGGTGTGCCTGTGGTGCCGCTGGTGAAGTGCAGCAGGGCCATGTCCTCCGGCTGCGTGGCTGCGATCTCTCCGCTGGGGTCAGCCAGGGCCAGGAGTGCTGCCAGGTCCAGGGTCCCGGGTTCGGGACTGCCGCCGGCGTCCACCAGCAGCACGTGCCGGAGCTCCGGCAGGGTGTCCCGCACCGGTACCACCTTTTTGCGGTACAGCGCCTTGGTGGTCACCAGCACGCGCCCGGCCCCCAGGTGCAGCCGCTGCCGGACCGGTTCGGGACCGAAGGCGGAAAAGAGCGGGCAGAAGACGCTGCCGTTCTTGAACGTGCCCAGTACCGCGGTGTACAGGCCCGGGCTGCGTCCCAGCAGCGAAAAAACCCGCTCACCGCGCCCCACGTCCAGGTCCCTGAGGACTGCGGCGAACCTGGCGGATCCGTCCGCAAGGTCCCCGTAGCTCAGGGACCGGGTGCCGCCGTCGGCCATCACGAACCGCAGCGCCTCCTTGGCGCCGCGGCCCTCCGCCACGTGCCGGTCCACGGCCTCGTAGGCGATGTTGACGCCGCGGCCGCCGGGCAGCCCGGCCAGCGCCTGCCGCGCCTGTTCCCAGTTGAAGTCCCGCCGGGCGGCGTCGTAATCCGGCATGTTGGGCTGGACCCTGAGGGCGGCCACATCCTTGGCGATGGCGGCGATGACCGGTCTGCCGGCGGAAACGTTCATTCCCTGGCCTCCGGCACGGACCGGCCCACCGGCGAGGGCAGGAGGTAATGCCGGAACCAGTCCGCCGCCAGTGTGGCTGCCATGGCGAGGGTGCCGGGTTCCTCGAAGAGGTGCGAGGCGCCGGGGACGATCTCCAGCCGGGTGGGGGCCTGCATGCCCGCCATGGCCTGCCGGTTGAGGGCCAGAACCTGGGTATCGGCGCCGCCGACGATCAACAGGGTGGGGGCTTTGACCGCCGCAAGCCGCGGACCTGCCAGGTCCGGCCGGCCGCCGCGGGACACCACGGCGGCAACCTGGGCGCCGGGCTCGGTGGCAGCCCACAGGGCAGCACCCGCGCCGGTGCTGGCCCCGAAGTAGCCGATCCGGCCGGCGGATCCGTCATGCCGCGCCTCCAGCCAATGCGTGGCGGCGGAAAGACGGCGTGCCAGCAGGCTGATGTCGAACACGTTGGCCCGGTTGACCTCCTCCTCGGGGGTCAGCAGGTCCAGGAGCAGTGTCCCCAGGCCGGCGGCGTGCAGCACGGAGGCGACGAAGCGGTTCCGCGGGCTGTGCCTGCTGCTGCCGCTGCCGTGCGCGAACAGGACCGTGCCTTCGCAGCGGGCCGGCAGGTAGAGGCTGCCGCGCAGCACCACCATTCCGTCGGGTATTTCGACGTCGTCCTCCAGGCTGCCATCTCCCCCATACGCGCCATTGGGATGCTCCGGAGCAGCAGCGGCGTCCAGGAGCTGAACCACCTCGCCGTCCTCGGTGGGCGAAAAGTCACGGTAGTAGTACCCCACGGCCTGGAAGTCCTGGGGCGAGACCAGGCAGACGACGTCGTCCGGTTCCTTGAGCTCCACGATGGCGCGGGCGGGGGCAACCGGAACAGCGAGGATGACCTTTGCGGCACCGAGTTGCCGTGCCACCTGGCAGGCCGCCCTGGCAGTTGACCCGGTGGCGATTCCGTCGTCGACGATCACCGCCGTACGGCCGGCGAGGTCGAGGCGCCGTCGTCCCTGGCGGAACCGCGCCACCCGGCTTTCCAGCAGGGCGCGCTCACGGCGCTCCACCTGCTGCAGGTCCTCCTGGGAGACGCGGGCCATGGAGATGGTGCGCGGGTCCAGGACGCGGACGTTGCCCTCCCCGATGGCGCCCATGGCCACCTCCGGCTGGAAGGGAACCCCCAGTTTCCGCACCACAATCACGTCCAGCGGCGCCTCCAGGGCTTTGGCTACCTCAAAGGCAACAGGGACGCCGCCCCTGGGCAGGCCCAGCACCACCACATCCGGTCCCCGCAGGCCGGCGAGCCGTTTTCCCAGCCGCCGCCCGGCGTCGGACCTGTCATGGAATGACACCATCGCCGTCACCCGTCGTGTGTGGTTTGGTCTGTCCAAAGTTGCGCGCGGGCGGAGTCCGCCATGGCCTCCGGTGCTGCGGGAACGGCCACGGATCCCACTCCGCAGCGCAGCACCTCAGCCATGGCGGACTCCTCCTGCTAATGCGAGACGCGGTAGGTGTGGCGGAGGTCGGTGCTGGGCTTAATGGCCACCGCTGTTACCACCAGTGCCACTGCCCCTGCGATCCATGACGTCCAGGCCGCACCCATTGCGCCCGTGTATGTCCCGAGCCATGGCGAGAGGACCAGTCCTGCTGCGAGGACGGCCTGCACGTATTCCATGGCCGGAGTTCCCGGCATTGCCAGGTTGATGATTCCGCTGACCACCAGCAGGCCGCCGAAGGCGAGCATCAAGGTGGTGGACATGTTTTGCTGCCGCGTGAACAGGACCGCCACCGCGGTGAAGAGTCCGGCGGCGACTGCTACATAGTCCTGCCACCGATACCACTTTTTCACTGACTTTCCTTTCTGTTCGGGGCGGGACGCGTTGTGCGTTTCCGGCCCGCGGTCCCCAGCATCCCGCGTTTTAAGTCAACGCCTGCCGCTGTCCGGCTTGTAGGGCAGAAAGACCTACCCGGCCCTTGCACTCCCGGTACTCAGTGTTACTATTTACTAGTAGTCAGCGTTACTAGGTACTAAGGAACACCTCATGGGCAAACAGATGACCGAGATGCTCAAGGGAACGCTGGAAGGCGTGGTCCTTGCCCTCCTCGCCCTGCAGCCCGCGTACGGGTATGACATCACGGCGCGGCTGCGGGAACAGGGCTTTTCCGACATCGCCGAGGGCACGGTGTACGCGCTGCTGGTCCGGATCGAGCAGCGTGGCCTGGTGGACGTGGAAAAGGTCCCCTCCGAAAAGGGGCCGCCCCGCAAGGTGTACACCCTCAATGCGGCAGGCAGCACCTACCTGGACGAATTCTGGAGCACCTGGAGCTTCCTTGCCGAACGGATCGAACACCTCCACCACAACAACAACCAACCAACGGAACAAGGAGAATGACCATGGCCCAGGGATGGCTCGAAAAAGTCACCGGCCCGCTCGAGGACAAGAAGCGCTGGCGCGAATACAAAGCGCGCAAGGAGCAACTGCCCGGCAGCTACCGCACTGCCATCGACGCCCTCGAACGCTACTTCACGTATGCAGGCGCAATCGTCAAGGGCGATGTCCTCATGCAGATGCTGGAGGACCTTGCTGACCTGATCGAACAGGCCGCCGCCAACAGCACCCCCGTCCGCGACGTCGTGGGGGACGACCCCGTGGAATTCGCCGAAACTTTCATCCGCAACTATTCCGGCGGCCAGTGGATCCAGAAGGAGCGGCAGCGCCTGACGGACTCCATCAACCAGGCCGCCGCAGGCGACGCCTGATCCCGCCAAACGTCGAAAGGACCAGCCATGGCCACTGACCAGGCCCTGCAACCCGCCGTCCAGGTGCAGGGCATCGAGAAGTCGTTCAAGGACGTGCACGTGCTGCGGGGCGTGGACTTTGACGTCGCGCGGGGCAGCATCTTTGCGCTCCTCGGCTCCAACGGCGCCGGCAAAACCACCCTCATCCGGATCCTCTCAACGCTGTTGAGGGCGGATGCAGGCACCGCGTCCGTAGGCGGGTACGACGTCGGCGCAGAGCCGGCGGAGGTGCGCGGCTCCATCAGCCTCACGGGCCAGTTCGCCGCGGTGGACGAAGTCCTGACAGGCCGGGAGAACCTGGTCCTGGTGGCCACGCTCCGGCACCTGCCGGATGCCGGGGCCATCGCGGACCGGCTCCTCAGCAGGTTCTCGCTGGCTGAGGCCGCCGGCAGGAGGGCCTCCACCTACTCAGGAGGCATGCGGCGCCGGCTGGACATCGCCATGAGCCTGATCGGAAACCCTCCAGTCATCTTCCTCGATGAACCCACTACCGGCCTGGACCCGCAGGCACGGCTCGAGGTCTGGGACACCATCCGGCAACTCGCCGGCCAAGGCACCACGGTGTTGCTCACCACCCAGTACCTCGACGAGGCCGAACACCTCGCCGACCGGATCGCCATCCTGCACCATGGCACCATCATCCAGAACGGGACCCTGGCTGAGCTCAAGCGGCTCCTGCCGGCCGCCACGGTGGAATATGTCGAGAAGCAGCCCTCGCTGGAAGACGTCTTCCTGGCACTTGTAGGAGATGAATTGTGATGCATTCCCATGCCCTCAGCGACACCCGCATCCTGACCGGGCGCTCGCTCCGCCATATCCTTCGCAGCCCTGACACCATCATCACCACGGCTGTCACACCGGTGGCCATGATGCTGCTGTTCGTCTACGTCTTTGGCGGCGCCATCAACACCGGCACCGGCGGGCCTTACGTCAATTACCTGCTGCCCGGCATCCTGCTCATCACCATTTCGTCCGGCGTGGCCTACACCGCGTACCGGCTGTTCCTGGACCTCCAGGGCGGCATCTTTGAGCGGTTCAGGTCAATGCCGGTGGCCCGGTCCAGCGTGTTGTGGGCGCACGTTCTCACGTCGCTGGCCGCCAACTTCGGCGCACTGTCGATCGTGGTGGGCGTCGCCCTGCTGATGGGCTTCCGCACTGGAGCGTCCGTGGCCGCCTGGCTGGCCGTCGTCGGAATCCTTGCGCTGTTCACCCTGGCCCTGACCTGGATCGCCGTGATTGCGGGGCTGCTCGCAAAGACGGTGGACGGCGCCAGCGGCTTCAGCTACCCGTTGATCTTCCTGCCGTTCATCAGTTCGGCGTTCGTTCCCACCGGGTCGATGCCGGGCCCGGTGGCCTGGTTCGCGGAGAACCAGCCGGTGACCTCCATCGTGGACACCATCCGTGCCCTGTTTGCCCAGGAAGCGGTGGGAAGCGGCATCTGGACCGCCCTGGCCTGGCTTGCCGGGATACTCTTCGCAGCCAGCGCGGCCGCGGCGTTGGTCTACCGCCGAAAGACCGGCTGAGTCCTACCTTCGTCACTGCAAATTAAACAATATTCACTGCCAATTCACAGGCATCGCACGTAGGAAACGCAGTTCCGGTGTGCAAGAGTGTCGGCAACGCTGGGGCGTAGTTTCGAGACCACACATCAGGGGCCGCGCGTGAACCGAAGAACAGCCCGATTACCCGGCACCAGGCGGCCGGCTGCACTGCTGCCGGTGCTGGCCCTGCTGCTGTCCGCGCTCGTGGCATGCCAGTCGACGGTCCCTGCTCCGTCCCCCACGCCCTCCGGGTCGGCGACCGTATCACCCGCATCCGCAAGCCCAACACCTGCGCAGAATCCCACCCCGGGAACGGGTAGCACACAGCCGGCAGAGGCTGCCAAGCCCGCGAATGTGCCCCAACACATATTCATCATCAACCTGGAGAACAAGGGATACAGCAGTACGTGGAGTGGCAATTCGGCCGCACCTTACCTATCTGGAACGCTGCGGAAAAAAGGTGTGCTGCTGAAGAACTACTATGGGATAGCCCACGACTCCCTGGCCAACTACCTGGCCCAGATCTCCGGCCAGCGGCCCAATGACAGCACCGAGCACGACTGCCACACCTACACGGAGTTCAACGCCACAGGCACGGACGCGGAGGGCACGCTCCAGGGGGACGGTTGTGTCTACCCGGCGGATGCGCAGACCCTGGCCGGCCAACTGACCGCCCAAGGCAAGACCTGGAGGGGCTACATGGAGGACATGCCGTCGCCCTGTGAGCATCCGGTGCTGGGCGAGCTCGACAACCACATCAAGGCCACGCCGGACGACGGGTACTCCACGCACCACAACCCCTTTGTCTATTTCCGCTCCATCACTTCATCGCCGGATTGTGCCACGAACGTGGTCAACTTTTCCGGGTTCAAGGACGACCTGAAGTCCGTCGCGACGACCCCCAATCTTGCCTACATCACTCCCAACCTGTGCCATGACGGGCACGACGACACGTGCGCCGATGGCTCTCACGGCGGCCTGGAGGCGGCAGACAAGTGGCTTAAGCAGCAGGTCCCGGCCATCCTGTCATCGCCCGCCTACAAGCAGGACGGGATGTTGGTGATCACCTTCGACGAAGCCGACGGGGATTCCACCGGCCCCTCCGAGGGTGCCCCGGGGAGCCCTGCCGGAGGGGCCGCGGGCGGAAAGGTGGGGGCATTGGTCCTCTCCCCCTTCAGCACAGCAGGGACGTCGTCCGACCAGGCCTACAACCACTACAGCCTGCTGGCCACCATCGAGGACCTGTTCCACCTCCCGCGACTCGGACTCGCCGGCGATCCCGGGGTGAAAACCTTCGGCCACGACGCCTTCCGGAACGAGTCCTGAGATGGCACTGTTGGGGAGCGGACGACGCCGGACCCTGATGGCAGGTGCAGCGGCGGTGGTCTTGGTTATCCTGGCCGTCTTGATTCCCATGGCGTTGCGCGCCGGTCCACCTCCTGCGAACGCTCCTGCCCCCGTTACGCCGGCAGGGGCACCCGCCGCAACCCCGGGAAATGCTGCCCCGGGCGCCGACGGAATAGGCAAGATCAAACATGTAGTGATCATCACCCAGGAGAACAGGTCCTTCGACAGCTACTTCGGTACCTATCCAGGGGCTGACGGGATCCCCATGAAGGACGGCACACCCACGGTGTGCATTCCGGACCCGGCCAATGGCGGCTGCGCACGGCCCTTTTACAACTCGGCCGACAGCAATGCCGGCGGCCCGCACAGTCACAGCGATGCCGCCGCCGACATCGATGGGGGCGCAATGGACGGTTTCGTTGCCCAGGCCGAAAAGGGACTGTCCGGCTGCACCCCCGTCAACGCCAAATGCCAGTACAGCACCTCTCTGCCCACGGATGTGATGGGCTTCCACGACGGGCGGGACCTGCCCAATTACTGGGCGTACGCGCAGAACTTCACGCTACTGGACCACCTGTTCGCGTCCGCCGCTTCCTGGAGCCTACCGGCGCACCTGTATCTGGTGTCGGAGTGGTCAGCGAAATGCACCAAGGCAGGGGACCCGTCGTCATGCGTGAACGCCTTGCAGGATCCGGATCCCGAACCGGAGCCGCAAATCATCAAGGACACCCTGATCGGCAAATGCCAGGCCGAGATGGACCTGGACCCGTGCCGGGAGGCGTTGGAAGCTGCGGGCATCGACCCTGACCTCGCGGGGCAGATCGACCAACTCATCGGCACAAGCTGCAAGCCCACCGATTCGTACGCCACGTGTCAGGCCGCAGTAGATGCCGCTCGCGTGGGAGACGACCTAAAGAAGAAGCTGACGGAGGCCGCAAAGAAGCTGGAACTGCCGGACTACGCGTGGACGGACCTGACGTTCCTGCTGCACAAGCACCAGGTCCCTTGGGCCTATTACGTGTTCAACGGCACCGAACCGGACTGCCGAAACGACGCCGCCACCTGCGACCCCGTTAAGCAGGACGCCAAGACCCCCGGGTTATGGAATCCGCTGCTGTATTTCGACACCGTCAAGGAGGACGGCGAGCAGGGCAACATCAAGCCGCTGGGCGGTTTCTACGACGCGGCCAGGCAGGGGACGCTGCCGGCGGTTACGTGGGTGGCGCCCACGGACAAGGTAAGTGAACACCCTCCTGCCAAGACCAGTACAGGGCAAGCCTACGTGGCCGGGATCATCAACGCGGTGATGAGCGGACCGGACTGGGACAGCACCGCCATCTTCCTCAGCTGGGATGACTGGGGCGGCTTCTACGACCACGAAACTCCGCCCGTGGTGGACAGCAACGGCTATGGGCTGCGGGTCCCGGGCCTGATCATCAGCCCTTATGCAAGAAAGGGTTACATCGACCACCAGGTCCTCAGCCAGGACGCTTACTTCAAATTCATCGAGGACGATTTCCTGGGCGGCGAGCGGATCGACCCCGCCACCGACGGCCGGCCGGACGCGCGCCCCGGTGTCCGTGAGAACAACCCCCAGCTGGGCGACCTGACAAAGTCCTTTGACTTCACCCAGGCGCCGCTGCCCCCTCTCATTCTCCCCAACGCGACAACTTACTGACCGGTTTGCCCAGGCTTTCAGGCGTCTGGGACCGTGCAGTCCGCCGCATCCTCCACCACCCGCTCCAGGTCACCGGTACGGTGCAGCACCTCCATCTGCCGCACCGCACCGGTACCGTCCGCCAGCAGCCCGTCCAACAGGTCCTCCACCCGGTGCAGGTCGCCCATGTCCTCCAGCGCCCCGCGGACATGGTGCAGCAGCGAGTTCACGACGGCGAGCGCGGGCGCCGGGCGGTGCGTTAGGGGATCGAGCAGCTCACCCCGGAGGCCCCACCGGCTTGCCTTCCAGCCGGCCAGCCTGAGCAGCGCCGACGGGACAGCCACAGGTTCGATCCCTTCCCGCCACTCCCTGGCGGCGGTTTCCACCAGTCCGCGGGCAATTCCCGCCAGCAGCACGGTGTTCTCCGGGCGAAGGCAGACGTCGGCCACGCGGATTTCCACTGTGGGGTAGTGCCGCGACAAGCGGGCGTCGAAGTACACCATGCCCTCGTCCATGGCGACACCGGTGCTCACCATGTCATGCACCAGCTGGTGGTAGGCATCCGGGGAGCCCAGGAGTTCCAGCGGCCCGGCGGACGGCCAGCGGTTCCACACCTGCGAGCGGTAGCTGGCGTAGCCGGTGTCCTCGCCGTGCCAGAACGGCGAATTGGCGCTCAGCGCGACGAGCACCGGCAGCCAGTTGCGCATGCGGTCCAGCACGGCCACGGCCTCCTCCTGCGACTCGACCGAGACGTGGATGTGGCAGCCGCAGGTGAGCTGTTCCCTGGCGGTCAGCCCGTACTCCTCCATCATCGCGCGGAACCGCCGGAGCTGGACGGGATGGGGATCGGCAGGCAGCGGCGAGGTTCCCAGTGCCGCCACCCTGACGCCCACGTCCTCCGCCGCCTGGCGGGCGATGGCCCGGCCGGCCACGACGTCCTGCCCGAGCCGTGCCAGTGTGGCATGCGGGGGGCTGACCACCTCGATCATTTCCTGCTGGAACTCCGCTGTCAGGACGGGTCCCGACGCCGCCTCCAGCGGGCGGACGTAGAGGTCCAGGAGGGCCCCCGCCAGGGGTACGGCTTCCCCTGTTCCGGGGTCCACCAGGAGCAGCTCCTCCTCGATGCCGAACGTCCGGCTGCCTGCACCCGCCCCGCCGGTGCCCTCATTGCCATAGGTGTCCATCGCCGTCGTCCCCTGTCCCCTGCGCCGTTGCAAGATCCTTCCAGCAGTGGGCGCACCCATCAGCACCCCGTCTCCAGGCGCCGTTGGAAGGGAACATTATGATAAGCACCCTTATCAATAGGTGGGAAGAGCTGCCACGCCTGGGGCCCGCAGGGTTAGGGGATGCAAACCTTCATGGCGCCCCGGCGCGCATGGTGCTTTACTGCCAACATGTCCGAAACCCTCAAGCTCAGCCACAACGAACCCCATGACAGCAGCGTGGCCGCGCGCCTGAACTGGCTGCGCGCCGGCGTTCTTGGTGCCAACGACGGCATCGTCTCCGTCGCGGCTACCGTGGTGGGCGTCGCGGGAGTGACCAACGACCTCGCGCCCATCCTGGTGGCAGGTACCGCCGCCGTAGTAGGTGGAGCGGTATCCATGGCACTGGGCGAATACGTCTCCGTGAGCAGCCAAAGTGACAGCCAGCGCGCGCTGATCGAAAAGGAACGCCAGGAGCTCCGGGACGATCCCGAGGGCGAACTGGACGAACTGGCCCATATCTACCAGGCCAAGGGACTCAGCGAAGCCACCGCCCGGACCGTCGCCGAGGAACTGACCGCCAAGGACGCACTGAAGGCGCACCTTTCGGCCGAACTGAACATCGACGAAGAAGAAGTGGTCAGCCCCTGGCACGCCGCGTTCGCTTCCGCCATCGCCTTCACCGTCGGCGCCATCCTGCCCATGCTGGCCATCATCTTCCCGCCGGAAGCGGCCCGCATCCCGGTAACGTTCGTTGCCGTCATCCTGGCGCTGGCCCTGACCGGCACCATCAGCGCCAAAATCGGCGGAAGCTCCAAGCGCAAGGCAACCATCCGGCTGGTGGTGGGCGGCGCGTTGGCCATGGCCTTCACGTTCGCGGTGGGAAGCCTGCTGGGCACCACCGGCATCGCGTAGCAGCCTCCCGCCCAGCCCGCCAACTACCGCCCAGGAGCGTCCACGTGCTCGAAATTGCCGGCCTTCCCGCCCACATCCTGCTGATTCACGGCGTGGTGGTCCTCGCCCCGCTGGCCGGGGTCCTGGCGGTGGTGTTCGCGCTCCTTCGTCGCAGCAGGCGCTACCTGGCATGGCCGCTGGGCATCCTGGCGCTGCTGATGGTTCCGTTGACGGTGGTTACCGCGGAGGCCGGGGAGCAGCTGGAGAAGGCCCGGCCGGCGTCACAACTCATCCAGGACCACGCCCACCAGGGAAGCTTCCTCCGCTATGTTGCGGCGCTGTTCCTGGTGGTGGCAGCAGTGCAGATCGCCGCCGCATTCCCCTCGCTCCTTGGCCGCCTGCCCGCCTTCCGCGGCCTGGCCACACTCCTCGAATCCCGCTGGGTCCTTCCTGCCACGTCCGTCCTGGGCGTCCTGGCGGGCCTGTTCCTGGTGTACCAGAGCATCGCCACCGGCCATTCGGGAGCAGCGTCAGTCTGGGCCGCGACCCGCTAGCGGAGCCAGCGCGGCGAACCGGCCCTTTTCGGGGACCGGGACATCCTTTCCGGGCGCCCGAAAACCCCTTCACATCGCCATGCTCCGCGCGTAGGGTGGGGCTCACAACTGCCGGTCCCGGGGCCGGCGGCGGGCTCATACAGTCGGGCTTCTGGAGCATGCCGGAGGGACCACAGGTGGGAAAGAAACCGTTCCGAAACCACAGTATGCGGCACTTCGCAGCGCTGGCCGCAGGGATTCTGGCCCTGCCGGCGCTGGCTTCCTGCTCCGCGGAAGTCTCCCGCGGTTTCCTCCCCGGAGCCCGTGACACCACCAACAACACCCAGCTGATCACGGACCTGTGGGTCAACTCCTGGATCGCCGCGCTGGTGGTTGGCGTCATCACTTGGGGGCTGATGATCTGGGTGATCGTGGCGTACCGGCGCCGGAAGAACACCGTGGGGTTCCCGCCGCAGCTGAGCTACAACCTCCCCCTCGAAGTCTTCTACCTGGCCATTCCGCTGATTGTCATCGGCGTCCTGTTCGTCTTTACGGACAGGGAACAGCGTGCCATCGATGCGCGCTACCCCAACCCGGACGTGGTGATCGATGTCTTCGGCAAGCAGTGGTCCTGGGACTTCAACTACGTCAAGGAGCAGGTCCACGAGGACGCCGGACAGCAGGCCCACCTGAACGGGTCCTACGGCGCACCGGACCGGCTGCCCACGCTTTACCTCCCCGTAGGGAAGACGGTGGAACTGCACCTCCAGTCCCGCGACGTCCAGCATTCGTTCTGGGTGGTGGACTTCCTGCAGAAGCGCGACCTCTACCCGGGCCACGAACAGTACAACCCGTACATCAGCATCACCCCCAACCGCACCGGCGAGTACATGGGCAAGTGCGCCGAGCTCTGCGGCGAGTACCACTCCGAGATGCTTTTCAAAGTCAGGGTGGTGACCCAGCAGGAGTACGACAGCCACATCGCCGACCTGAAGGCGAAGGGCAACACCGGCAACCTGGGCGCCGACTATGACAGGGTCCCGCAATCGGCCCCTGCGCCGCAGCCAGCGGAAGCGACAGAGTAGTGAGGGCATGGATATGACCACCACAGGCCAACGAATGGGCGGCGCTCCGGGCGCCGGAGTCCTGCCGGCACCCGTGGTCCCGAAGTCCAAGGGGCGCATCGTGGTCAACTGGATCACCTCCACGGACCACAAGACCATCGGGTACATGTACCTGATCTCGTCCTTCGTGTTTTTCTGCGCAGGCGGGGTGATGGCGCTGCTGATCCGCGCCGAACTCTTCGAGCCCGGCATGCAGATCCTGCAGACCAAGGAACAGTACAACCAACTGTTCACCATGCACGGCACCATCATGCTGCTGATGTTCGCCACCCCGCTGTTCGCGGGGTTCGCCAACGTGATCATGCCGCTGCAGATTGGCGCCCCGGATGTGGCGTTCCCGCGCCTGAATGCGCTGGCCTTCTGGTTCTTCCTGTTCGGCTCCACCATCGCCGTGTCCGGCTTCATCACCCCGCAGGGCGCGGCATCCTTTGGCTGGTTCGCTTACGCGCCCCTGTCCAACACCACATTTACGCCGGGCATCGGCGGTGACCTCTGGGTCTTTGGCCTGGCGCTGTCCGGCTTCGGCACCATCCTGGGCTCGGTCAACTTCATTACCACCATCATCTGCATGCGCGCTCCCGGGCTCACCATGTGGCGGATGCCCATCTTCACGTGGAACACGCTGGTGACGGGCATCCTGGTGCTCATGGCGTTCCCGCCGCTGGCTGCGGCACTGTTCGCCCTCGGCGCGGACCGGAAGTTCGGTGCCCACATTTTCGATCCCGCCAACGGCGGCGCCATCCTGTGGCAGCACCTGTTCTGGTTCTTCGGCCACCCCGAGGTGTACATCATCGCGCTGCCGTTCTTCGGCATCGTCTCGGAGATCTTCCCGGTGTTCAGCCGCAAACCCCTCTTCGGCTACAAGGGCATCGTGTACGCCACCATTGCCATCGCAGCACTCTCGGTCACCGTGTGGGCCCACCACATGTACGTCACCGGGGCGATTTTCCTGCCGTTCTTCGCCTTCATGACCATGCTCATCGCGGTGCCCACCGGCGTGAAGTTCTTCAACTGGATCGGCACCATGTGGGGCGGATCGCTGACCTTCGAAACCCCCATGCTGTGGAGCCTCGGCTTCCTTGCCACGTTCCTGTTTGGCGGCCTCACCGGCATCATCCTGGCTTCACCGCCCATGGACTTCCACGTCTCGGACACCTACTTCGTGGTGGCGCACTTCCACTATGTGGTCTTCGGCACCGTGGTGTTTGCCATGTTCGCCGGCTTCTACTTCTGGTGGCCCAAATTCACCGGGAAGATGCTCAACGAGCGGCTCGGCAAGATCCACTTCTGGATGCTGTTCGTGGGCTTCCATGCCACGTTCCTGATCCAGCACTGGCTGGGCGTCCTGGGCATGCCGCGCCGGTATGCGGACTACATGCCGGAGGACAACTTCACCTTCATGAACCAGTTCTCCACCGTCGGGTCCTACCTGCTGGGCGCATCCCTGATCCCGTTCTTCTGGAACGTCTACATCACGTCGCGTTCCGCGAAGAAGGTCACCGTTGACGATCCCTGGGGCTTCGGGGCTTCACTGGAATGGGCCACCTCCTGCCCGCCCCCGCGGCACAACTTCACTTCGCTGCCGCGCATCCGGTCCGAGCGTCCCGCCCTTGACCTGCACCATCCCGAGCTGAGTATCCGGCTCCATCCTTCGGAGGACGCGCCGGCGGAAAGCGTCCTGGGGGCCGCGGATATCGGGGAGCAGGACGTCCGCGATCCCAACCCGGACAAGTAACCCGGCCTGGTTCCCGGCGCACCCCGCACTTTTCGAGGTGCACACCCGCGTCCCGGTAATTACGTCACGCCATAGTTTCGTAATTGATGTGAACCTCGTCACTTAAAGCGGTTTTCGGCTTGGAGCTTAGGTTTGCCTACCCTACAGTTTTCAGACATAGGCAACATTAGTGTTGCGCAATAGGACCCCGGTTCAAGCAGACTTTTTTCCCCACCGAAAGCAGCCTCAATGAAGATCCGCAACAGCGCGCTGGCAGGCATCGCACTCGCCGCCACCGCAGCTCTCGGCCTGACCGCCTGCGGCGGCGGCACCCCCGCAGGCAACGGCTCCTCCGCCTCCGGCGGCCCCGCCTCAGGCGAGATCACCGTCTACAACGCCCAGCACGAAAGCCTCACCCAGGAATGGGTTGACGCCTTCACCGCGGAAACCGGCATCAAGGTGACCCTCCGCCAGGGCGATGACACGGAAATGTCCAACCAGATCATCCAGGAAGGCCAGGCCTCCCCCGCTGACGTGTTCCTGACCGAGAACTCCCCCGCCATGACGCAGGTTGAGAACGCCGGCCTGTTCGCGGACGTCAACAAGGACACCCTGGACCAGGTCCCCGCCGAGTTCTCTCCGTCCACCGGGAAGTGGACGGGCATTGCGGCCCGCTCCACCGTGCTGGTGTACAACAAGACCAAGCTCACCGAGGACCAGCTGCCCAAGTCAATGCTGGACCTGGCCAAGCCGGAGTGGAAGGGCCGCTGGGCTGCCTCGCCCACCGGCGCCGACTTCCAGGCGATCGTCTCGGCCCTGCTGGAACTCAAGGGCGACTCCGCTACGGAGGACTGGCTGAAGGCCATGAAGGACAACTCCAAGGCCTACAAGGGCAACAGCACGGCCATGAAGGCTGTCAACGCCGGTGAAGTGGATGCGGCCCTCATCTACCACTACTACTACTACGGCGACCAGGCCAAGACCGGCGAGAACTCCAACAACGTCACGCCGTACTACTTCAAGAACCAGGACCCGGGTGCGTTCCTGTCCGTCTCCGGCGGCGGCGTGCTCAAGTCCTCCAAGAATGCTGCCGCTGCGCAGGCATTCCTGAAGTTCATCACGGGCAAGAAGGGGCAGGAAGTCCTGAAGAACGGTACGTCCTTCGAGTACGCCATCGGCTCCGACGTCCCCGCCAACGACAAGCTGGTTCCCATCAAGGACCTGCAGGCCCCCAAGGTTGACGCCGCAAAGCTCAACTCGCAGAAGGCCAGCGATCTGATGACGCAGGCCGGACTACTCTGATTCCGTGACCTCCGATCTATCGGCTCCGCCAAGGGCGGGCGCGACGACGGCGGGCAGGGGCAGCAGCCCCCGCCCGCCTTTGGGCGTTTCCGCGGTATCTGTCCTGGCGGTGCTGATCGCCCTCTTCTCCCTCGTCCCGCTGGGGTACGTGGTCTACATGACGGTGGCAACCGGGTGGGATACCGCCGTCGGCCTCATCCTGCGGCCCCGCGTGGGCGAACTGCTCATGAACACGCTGCTCCTCATGGCCGCCACCATCCCGCTGTGCCTGCTGCTTGGCGTGGCGGGGGCGTGGCTGGTGGAACGGACCAACCTCCGCGGCCGCCGGATCTGGGCGGTCCTGCTGGCCGCGCCGCTGGCCGTCCCTGCGTTCGTGAACAGCTACGCGTGGGTATCGGCCATCCCGTCGCTGGGCGGCCTGGGCTCGGGGATCCTGATCTCCACCCTGTCCTACTTCCCGCTGGTCTACATCCCGGCGGCCGCCACCCTCAGCCGGCTGGACCCGGCCATTGAACAGTCCGCGGCCGCGCTGGGGCTGGGCGCCTGGCGGGCCTTCTTCCGGGTGGTGCTCCCCCAGCTGCGGATCGCCCTGACGGGCGGCGCGCTGCTGGTGGGACTGCACCTGCTCGCCGAATACGGCGCATTCGCCATGATCCGCTTTGACACCTTCACCACCGCGATCATGACCCAGTACCGGTCCACGTTCAACGGGGCCGCCGGGAACATGCTGGCAAGCGTCCTGGTGTTCTTCTGCCTGCTCCTGCTGCTGGCGGAGGTCCGCAGCCGCGGCACCGCCCGGTACGCCAGGATCGGCTCCGGAGTGCAGGCCAAGGCGCTGCGTCTCCCGCTGCACGCCTACCAGGTCCCGGGCCAGGTCTTCCTGCTGGCGCTGACGGCGCTGGCGTTCGGCCTCCCCCTGTATTACGTGCTCAAGTGGATTGTGGCCGGCGGCGCCGAGGTGTGGACGGCCACCGAATTCCTTCCCGCGCTTTTTGCCACCTTCGGGTACGGGCTCGCCGGTGCCGCGGCCACCATCGTGGTCGCGTTCCCCATGGCATACCTGGCGGTCCGGAAGCCCGGCTGGTTCAGCAAGTCACTGGAACTGTCCAACTACGTCACCAGCTCCATGCCCGGCATCGTGGTGGCCCTGGCCTTCGTCACCGTCAGCATCCGCCTTGTGCCCGGGATCTACCAAACGGCCGGCGTGCTGGTGGCAGCCTACGTGCTCCTGTTCCTCCCACGTGCCCTGGTGAACCTTCGGGCCGGACTGGCGCAGGCCCCCAAGGAACTCGATGAGGCAGCCCAGGCGCTGGGCAAGCCCCCGCTGCTTGCGTTCATCCGCGTCACCCTGCGGCTCACGGCCCCGGCCGCGGCCGGCGGCGCGGCCCTGGTGTTCCTGGCCATTGCCAACGAACTCACGGCCACCTTGCTCCTCTCCCCGAACGGCACCAAGACACTGGCCACCGAGTTCTGGAGCAAGAGCAGCGAGATCGATTACGCCGGCGCGGCGCCCTATGCCCTGCTGATGATCCTGCTTTCCGCGCCCATGACCTATCTCCTCTTCCAACAGTCCAAGAAAGTAGCCGGACAGTGACAGCACCATCAACCCGCAGGCTGCCCGAGCCGCGGGTGGCACCTTCGGTGGCAGCCACCACCAACAGCCACCTGCAGATCACGGACGTCACCAAGAACTTCGGATCCCAGGCGGTCCTCAAGGGCGTCAACCTGTCTGTGGCCAAGGGCGGGACCACCGCGATCGTGGGTCCATCCGGTTCGGGCAAGACCACCCTCCTGCGCCTGATCGCCGGGTTCGAGCACCCGGACACCGGCACCATCTCGCTTAACGGCACCACCGTGGCCGGCGACGGCGCATGGCTTCCGGCGCATAAGCGGCAGATCGGGTATGTGGCGCAGGATGGTGCCCTCTTCCCGCACCTGAACGTTGGACAGAACATTGCCTTCGGCCTGAATCCGGCCAGGCTCGAGGGCGGACGCCGCGCCGTGAACGCCCGCGTGGCGGAGCTGCTGGAAATGGTGTCCCTGGACCCCTCCATGGCCAAGCGCCGGCCACACCAGCTTTCCGGTGGACAGCAGCAGCGCGTTGCCCTGGCCCGGGCCCTTGCACGCGAACCTGAGCTGATGCTCCTGGACGAGCCGTTCTCAGCCTTGGACGCCGGCCTGCGCGTGGCCACGCGCCGCGCCGTGGCCAAGGTCCTGACCGAGGCCGGCGTCACCACCATCCTGGTCACCCATGACCAGGCCGAGGCACTGTCCTTCGCGGACCAGGTGGCCGTGATGCGCGGCGGCAAGCTGGCACAGATCGGCAACCCCTTCGTGGTGTACACCCGGCCCGCGGACCGGGCCACCGCCGAGTTCCTGGGCGACGCCGTCATCCTGGACGCCTGGCTGGAAGGGACCCTGGCCACGTGCTCCCTGGGCGGCATCCCGGTGCGCAGGCCACCGGCGCAGGGCCGCGTGCAGCTGATGCTGCGGCCGGAACAGATCCGCATTGCCGAGGACGGTCCCATCCGCGGCGTGGTGGTGGACACCGACTACTTCGGGCCCGAAACCACCGTGCGGCTGAAGCTCAATGTACCCAAGGAAGTGGCGGAGCACGCCGACCACCGCTACCCGGGCGGCGGCGAAGTGATCACCATCCGGCACTGGAACGCCTCGATCGCCCGCCCCGGGATGGAGCTCTGCCTGCGCGTGGTGGGCGAGGCCGTGGCATTCCCGATGGAGGACTAGCCCCTCCAGCCACACAAGACACAGAAAAAACACCGGGCCGAAACACTCCGGCAACCTGTCCACGGCAAGCTGAGCTTACGGGGATTCAACAGCAGGAGGCAGCCCAATGGAGGCACAAGGTATAGGCACCGCCCAGCTCCGCATCGGCGACCAGATCGAGGCGTGGCACCGGGGCAGGCTTTTCCACAAAGGCCGGGTGACCGACGTCGTCCCTGCCCTCGAACTCTTCTGGATCCTGGACGCCCGGACCGGCGCGCGCAAGCTGCTGGACCCCGAGGCCCTGGAGATCCGCCACGTTGAACCGGCACCGGCCGTTCCACCGACCCAGGCGAAGCCGCTCGCGAGGGCCTGAGCCGGGGGTCCGGCCCTTCCGGCCGGACGGCCCCAGGACCCGCGGCCTAAGTGCGCTGCTGGTAGACGTCCGGGACGCCGTCGTTGTCAGAGTCGACTTTTTCGAGCTCTTCGGCCAGCCGGTACTGGCGGTTGCGGGTGCGCAGCACGGCGGTGGCCAGCAGCGCGGCGATCAGTGATGCAGCCAGGATTCCCACCTTGGCGTGGTCATCGTGCAGGCTGCCGTGCCCAAAGCTCAGCTCTGCCACCAGCAGCGAGACGGTGAAACCGATCCCCGCCAGCAGGGCCACACCGAACACATCGATCCACTTGAACGAGCTGTCCAGGCTTGCCCGGGTGGCCTTGGTCAGGATCCACGTGGTGGCCAGGATGCCGATCGGCTTGCCCAGAACCAGGCCCAGGATGATGCCCAGGGCCACGGGGTCTGCCAGGGCTGACCCCAGGCCAGCCCAGCCGCCAACGGCCACGCCCGCGGAAAAGAACGCAAAAATGGGGACGGCTACGCCGGCGGAAATGGGCCGGAACCGGTGCTCGAAGATTTCCGCGAGCCCTGGGCCGGCGTCGGGCCCGCCGGACGCCTGCGAGCGGATTACGGGGATCGCGAAGCCCAGGAGAACGCCGGCCACGGTGGCGTGGATGCCGGACGCGTGCACCAGGGCCCAGGTGGCGGCACCCAGTGGCAGCAGGATCAGCCAGGCGGCGGCCGCATGGCGGCCGAAGAAACGACGGTATGCCTGCGCGAGGAAGGCGTAGATGGCCAGCGGGATGAGCGCCAGCAGCAGCGGGGCCACCTGGATGTCGCTGGAGTAGAAGAACGCGATGATGGTGATGGCGATCAGGTCGTCCACCACGGCCAGCGTGAGCAGGAAGATCCGCAGGGCGCTGGGCAGGTGTGAGCCGATGATCGCCAGCACGGCAACGGCGAACGCAATGTCCGTGGCTGTGGGGATCGCCCAGCCGCGGAGCGTGCCAGGGCTGGAAAAATTGACGACGGCGTAAATCACCGCCGGGACAGCCACCCCTCCCACGGCGGCCGCCACGGGCACGATCGACTTGTTGAGCTGGCGCAGGTCACCGGCCACGAATTCCCGCTTGAGTTCCAGGCCCACCAGGAAGAAGAAGATGGCCAGCAGGCCGTCCGCCGCCCAGGCCCCCAGGCTGAGGTCAAGGTGCCACGGTTCGTAGCCCACCTTGAAGTCGCGGAGGGCAAAGTAGCTCTCCGACGCCGGCGAGTTGGCCCAGATCAGCGCGATGACGGCGGCTGCGACCAGGAGGGCCCCGCCCACGGTCTCCTTGCGGAGGATCTCGCCGATCCGCAGCGCCTCGGAGTAACTGCCGCGGGAAAAGACGGTGGAACCGGGAAAGGTGTTCCGGCGCGGGGTGGGCGGCGTGGAGTTCATGGGGCGTCCTTAAATCCGGGTTCGACAAATCCATGCCGACCAGACTTCCCGGCGCACCTGCTCCAATCCTACGGGCAACAGGCTTCAGCCCGCGCGGCGGCCCCCGGCGGAGTCCGGACGGCCATGCAGGTCGATGGCCCGCACGGCCCGGTCCAGATAGGTCCGTGCTTCCGGTGAATTGGCCAGCTGCACCAGCTCCGCAGCCACCGCCACGAGTTTGACGTTCCGGTGGCTGCTGGTGGTCACCAGCAGTTGGAAGGCGTCATCAGAGCCAATCTTGAGCTGGCCCATGAGGATCCCCCGCGCCCGGTCAATTACGGTGCGGGTTGCCGTAGCGCCGGCCACGGCCTCGCGGGCGGTTTGTTCGGTTTCACGCTGCAGCGTCCGGCTCAGATCCACCATCACGCCCTCGAGTGCCGTGACTGCACCGTCCGGGCCGAGGATAGCCTCGCCTGCTGTCAGCACCCGCCGGGTCCTGCCCTGGGCATCGACCAGCCGGTGGTACAGGCAGAAGAAGCCGCCGGTGTTGCAGACCTGCGCCACGATCTCCTCGCACCGGTCGCGGTCATCGGGATGCTTGTGGGCGAAGACCAGCTCCATGGTGGGGACAACTTCGCCGCGGCGGTATCCGTGCAGCCGGTAGGTACCGTCGGACCAGTGGAAGGTTGGACCTGCCGGCTCGATGTCCACCCTGAAGGTTCCAGCATCGCTTTCGCTGTCCCCGAGGGCACTCGAGTATGTGTACAGGCCGCTGAGCTCCGTCACAGGTCCACCTCCCGGCGTGCGCCGGCCCCCAGCGGGCCGGTTCTGTCCTCGCTCTTTCCAGTATGGCCGCCCCGGCGGAGGGAAGGTAGTGCGGGAGGCCCTATGGACGTCCTCCGGAAAATGCCCTAGCACACTTGACCACCATACCCCCAGGGGGTATGGTGTCGGTGTTGTCAGTGAAGTGGTATGTCCCGGCTGGTGCCCACCGGCCTTCACAGCCGTTCAACCCCAGCACCCCTTGATTCCCTCAACGGATTGGAACTGACATGAACACCGGGAACCGCCCCCAACTCCCCCTCGCTTCCGCCGCCTGCAGCTGCTGCGGCCCTGCCCAGGCCGCCCGGCCGGGCGCCGCCCTCCCTGAACCTTCCGCGCACGCCTCTCCCGCCGCCGTCGTACGGTCCGACGCCGATGCGGCACCGCAGCGCGACTTCTGAGCCGCGCAGCATCACAGGCACGCCCAAGATTTCGCAGCCCCGGACCAGGTCCGGGCGGCGACTGCCTCCCAGGAGGAAGAATGCAGGACAATCACCACATGCACCATCAAGGCAGTTCCCCGGAGCACCACCAGCCACCCAGCGGGACGCTTACCCAGGCACCGGCACACGGCGCAGGGCACGCACACCATAATGGCCAAGCTGCCCACGGCGACGACGACCACACCGTCCACACCCACGGCCAGCACGCCGGGCACAGCACCGCCATGTTCAAGAACAGGTTCTGGCTGACCCTGGCCCTCGCCGTCCCCGTGGTCTTTTTCAGCCCCATGATGGGCCATCTCCTGGGCTACATGCCGCCGGAATTCCCAGGCGCCGCCTGGATCCCGCCGGTGCTGGGGACGGTAATCTTCCTCTATGGTGGCCAGCCGTTCCTCAAGGGCGGCCTGCAGGAGCTCAAAGACCGTTCGCCGGGGATGATGCTGCTGATTGGCATGGCCATTTCCGTAGCCTTCGCCGCGTCCTGGGTCACCAGCCTGGGGATCGGCGGGTTCGAGCTCGACTTCTGGTGGGAGCTGGCGTTACTGGTGGCCATCATGCTGCTGGGCCACTGGATCGAGATGCGCGCCCTCGGGTCCGCGCAGGGCGCGCTGGATGCCTTGGCGGCCCTGCTGCCGGACGAGGCCGAACGCATTACGGACGCCGGCACCGAGACTGTCCCGGTGTCTGAGCTAAGCCCCGGGGACTTGGTCCTGGTCCGGCCCGGCGCCCGCATGCCGGCTGACGGCAGCGTGGTGGACGGGCAGGCCGAGTTCGACGAGTCCATGATCACCGGGGAGTCCAGGACCGTGGCCCGCGGCGCCGGGGACGCGGTGGTAGCCGGAACCGTGGCCACCGACAGCAGCGTCCGGGTCCGGGTAACGGCCGTTGGGGACCAGACCGCACTGGCCGGGATCCAGCGGCTGGTGGAGGAAGCGCAGGCCTCATCATCCCGCGCGCAGGCGCTGGCGGACCGCGCCGCGGCGTTCCTCTTCTACTTCGCCGCCGGCGCCGGCCTCCTGACCTTCATCGCGTGGACATTGCTCGGCAGCGTCCCGGACGCTGTCACGCGAACCGTCACCGTATTGGTCATCGCCTGCCCGCACGCCCTGGGGCTGGCCATCCCGCTGGTGATTGCCATCTCCACCGAACAGGCCGCCCGCGCCGGTGTACTGATCAAGAACCGGATGGCACTGGAGCGTATGCGCACCATCGACGTTGTCCTGTTCGACAAAACCGGCACCCTGACCACCGGCGAACCGGAACTGAAGGACGTTGCCGTTGCGGACGGCGCGGATCCCGACGCAGTGCTGGCACTGGCCGCCGCGGTGGAGTCAGACAGCGAACATCCGGTGGCGCGCGCCATCGTGCGGGCCGCCAGGGAACGGAATCTAACGCTCCCGGCTGCCACCGGCTTCACCGCACTGACGGGCCGCGGCGTAAGGGCCGGCGTGGACGGACGTACGGTGCACGTGGGCGGGCCGGCGCTGCTGCGCGAACTCGGCGTCGTCGAGCCTGACTCTTTGGCGGCCAGTACGCGCACGTGGATGGACCGGGGCGCCGCCGTGCTGCACGTGGTCGACGACGGCAGGGTCCTGGGTGCCGTCAGCATGGAGGATGCCGTGCGGCCGGAGTCGCGGCAGGCCGTGCAGGCCCTGCAGCGGCGCGGCGTCAAGGTGGCCATGGTTACCGGCGACGCCCACCAGGTGGCGCAGGCGGTGGCGGCCGACCTGGGCATCGACGAGGTCTTCGCCGAGGTCCTGCCGGCAGACAAGGACAAGAAAGTCGCCGAGCTGCAGGGCCGCGGGATGAAGGTGGCCATGGTAGGCGACGGCGTCAACGACTCCCCTGCCCTGGCACGGGCCGAGGTGGGCATCGCCATCGGCGCGGGAACCGACGTCGCCGTGGAGTCCGCCGGCGTGGTGCTGGCCGGGAACGATCCCCGGGCAGTCCTGTCCATGGTGGACCTGTCCCGCGCCAGCTACCGGAAAATGTGGCAGAACCTGGTGTGGGCCACCGGCTACAACATCCTGTCCGTGCCGCTGGCCGCCGGCGTCCTGGCCTTCGCCGGGGTGGTCCTCTCCCCCGCGGCGGGTGCCGTGCTGATGTCCGCGTCCACCGTGGTGGTGGCACTGAACGCCCAGCTCCTCCGGCGCCTGAAACTGAACCCGTCAGAGGTACGTTGATCACTGCACACCGAACGGAAGGAGGGACCGCCATGACCACCCGCGCCGTGCCGGCCCTCCTTCGCAGGGCATGGCTGTTCGCCGCTGCCCTGGCCGTCATCGCGGGACTGCTGGGCATGCATGTGCTGACCTCCGGGCACGCTTCGCCCGGGGCCATGTCCCAGGGCGGTGCTTCGCACAGCACTGCTTCGCCCAGCACTCCTTCGCATGGCAAATTGCCCAACGCAGCTGCTTCGCCCAGCGCTGCTCCGCAGCCTGCCCACGCGCCGGCCGCAGCTGCCGTGGACACACCGGACCTGGCATGGGCCGCCTATGGCGGCTCCTGCCCGGGGGTAAAGGAATCGGGGGCGCCCTGCGTCCCCTCCGCTCCCAGCGGTCCCCTTACCATTTCCCCGCCGCAGGCAACCCTGGCCGTCCTGCCGCTGCAGCCGGCCTATGGCAATCCCGGGCCCACCTACGGCTACCTGCCGCCGGGCCCCACGCCCTGCGAGCTGTCCATCAGCCGGACGTAAACCGGACTGCGCCACCCATCACGGCCCAGTTCCATTACTCGCTGAAGGACAACCATGAACCCCACTTTCAAGACCCTTTCCATCGCTGCCGCCCTGGCTGCCTCCCTCGGCCTCGCCGGGTGTGCCGCCAACGCCGGTGCGGGTAGCAGCATGCCCATGGACCACGGCAGCTCCGGCGCCATGTCCAGCACCATGCCGGGCGCCGGCAGCACGCCCAACGCCGGCGCCGACCACAACCAGGCGGACATCATGTTTGCCCAGATGATGATTCCTCACCACTCCCAGGCCGTGGAAATGAGCGACATCATCCTGGCCAAGGCAGGCATGCCGGCCGACGTCATCGCGCTTGCCACCAAGATCAAGGCGGCCCAGGCACCGGAGATCAAGCAGATGACCGGGTGGCTCACCGGCTGGAATTTGCCAACCATGATGAGTGACCATTCCGGGCACGGCATGGCAGGCATGGTGGACGACGACGGGATCAACAAGCTCAAGTCCGCTTCGGGTACCGAGGCTGCCCGGCTGTTCCTCCAGCAGATGATCGGCCATCACGAGGGCGCCATCGACATGTCCCAGCAGGAAATCAGCGCCGGCAAATTCCCGGACGCGGTCAAGCTGGGCCATGACATCGTGGCTGCCCAGCAGGCGGAAATCACCCAGATGAAGCAGCTGCTGGCCGCGCTGTAGCAGGCGGACCCGCGAATGCGCGCGGCGCGGCGGCGGCACCCCGGTTCGGGAGGCCGCCGCCGGGCAGCCGCGTGTTAAGTTGAAAGGCACGGGCCTGAGCGGGTCCGGCACCAGCTGGGAAAAGAGAACATCTCCTTGGACACTTCCACACCAGTACGGATCCTGACCGTCTGCACCGGGAACATCTGCCGGTCGCCGGTGGCCGAACGGCTGCTGCAGGCAGGATTGGACCAGGCCGTGCCGGGCGGCTTCCAGGTGTCCAGCGCCGGCACCCGGGCCCTGGTGGGCGAGCCGATGCAGCCTCTCTCCGCAGAGATCGTACGGACCTTCGGCGGGGACCCGGAAGGGTTCGCGGCGCGGCAGCTGACGCCGAAGATCCTGCGCGGCGTGGACCTGGTGCTCACCATGACTTCCGGCCACCGCGGAGAGGTCCTCCAGCTTGACGCTTCCCTGCTCAAGCGGACGTTCACCATCCGCGAGTTCGCGCGAATGCTCGATGTCCTCGATCAACGGGAGGACCGCCAGCGGAGGGCCGGCGCGGACAGCCAGCCCGCCGCCGTCGTACCTTCGCAGGACGCCGGTTCCGACGTCGAAGGCGGCCTCGCTGCCAACGCCGCCTTGTGGCGGGGGCTCCCGGCGCGAGCCGCCGGAGTACGGCACCTCTCGCTGCCGGCCGATTCCGCGGACAACGACATCGTGGACCCCTACCGCCGCGCTCCGGAGGTTTACCGGGAGATGGAGGACCAGCTGGCCCCTGCGATCGTCTCCATCCTGCGCCACGCACGGCTCAACTCTCCGGTCCATGGGGGCGCTGCCCGGTAGCTGAAGTGCGTTGCCGCAGTTCCGGGGAGCGGCAGGCCTGCCAGGTGACAGTTTGGATACTCCTGTAGCCAATAGGGCCCTTCGGGACGGACACTGATCCCACCAGTCACAATGAGGTGGAGGCGTCATGAGCGTTCCAGGCGGTCCTGATCCATCCGGCGCCGGAAATCCAGGCTCCCGGCAACCGGGCCCAAGCAGTTCCCCCCGGCCTGCCTGGATGCTTGCCCTGGGGCGGCGCCGCTGGATCGCCGCGCTGGTGGCGTTGGTGCTGGTGGTGGCCGCCGGCGTCGCGGTCTTCAGCCTGAACCGGGCAGGCCAGGAAGCGCAGCCGGCAGCCACCCAGACCCAGCCGCCCAGCCCGACGCCCACGCCCACGCCCTCTGAAACTCCTCCACCGGCCCCTGCCCCGCCGCCGCCACCTGCGCCCATTCCGGACCTGCCTGCGGTCCCAATGAACATCCTCGTCATCGGCAGCGATACCCGCGACACCCCCGCCCGCGACGCCGCGGCCCACACCGCCGCCACCGGCGAACCCCAGGACCAGCGGGCCGACACCCTTATGGTGGTCCACGTCCCTGCCGACCGGCGGAACCTCTACCTCATCTCGATCAACCGGGACAATTGGGTGGCCATCCCCGGATTCGGCAGCGCCAAGATCAACGCCGGGCTGCAGTATGGCGGCATCGACATGCAGACCGCCGCCGTGCAGCAACTGCTGGGCATCACCATCGACCACACCCTGATGCTTGACTTTGGCGGTTTCAAGCTCCTGGTGGACGGCCTGGGCGGCATCGACGTCAACGTGCCCATGGCCTTCCAGTCCAGCATCGAAACCCAGCACGTCTTCAGCGCGGGCGTGAACCACCTCGATGGCCAGGCCGCCCTGGAATTCTCCCGCGAGCGCTATGCCTTCTCCGACGGGGACTTCCAGCGGGTCCGCGACCAGCAGATCATGCTCCGGGCAATCCTGGCCCGGCTCACAGGGGGAGGTGCCCTGAACGACGTGACAGCGGTGCGGTCGCTGGTCGATTTCGCCTCCTGCTGCCTCACGGTGGACAGGGCCTTTGACCCCGTCCAGGCTGCGACCCTGGCGTACAGCCTGCGCAACCTGGACGTGAACGCCATCGGAACCATGACCCTTCCCACGTTGGGCTCCGGCTTTGTGGCCGGGCAGTCCGTGCTGTTTCCCGATTACGCCGGCATTGCGGCGGTGGGTGCGGCCTTGCGGGAAGGCCGGATCGGCGACTTCGCGAAGCCATAGTCCGGGCGGCGCGCTGCGGCATGGCCACGCAGCGACGCGCATACACGTTGCCGCGGCTGATATTCCTTTCCGCGGCCCACATCCCGGGGTCTCCAGGGAACCTGCGCGTCGCGGGTGAATTTGCGCGTCGTACACCCCGGGTTCACCCCATCGCCAGAATCCGTGTGCCCGCCCGGGAAACCCTGAGGACATGACTGAGACTTCCCAGGCCGGGGTTTCCCGCCGCACCATCGTCAAGAGTTCCGTCCTCGCCGCCGCACTGGCCTCCATCCCCGCCGCGAACGCAACGGCCGCCACCCAGTCTCCCGGCGGCGTAGCACTGGTCCGCAACAGGCTCACCCTGCCCAGCGGCATCGCCACCGGCGACGTCACCTCGGATTCCGCCGTCCTCTGGTCGCGTGCCTCGGGCGCCGGGCGCATGACGGCCGTGCTGCGCGCCGTGGACGACGCCGGCCAGGTGCTTAGCGGGCGGGGCGCTTTCGAGCGGGTCCTCCGCGGACCCCGCGCCACCCAGGCGTCCGACTTTACTGCCAAGATCCACGCGGGGAACCTGCCCTCCAACACCCGGTTCTCGCTGGAGATCAGTTTCGAGGACGACGGCGGCGCGGCGGGCGAGACGGTCCGCGGCGGGTTCCGCACGGCCCCGGACACGGGGACGGTCAACGGCAAGGGCCGCACCGGTGGGACGGGCAACGGAGGCGACGTCCCGGCGTCGTCCGCGCAAAGCTTTGTGTGGACGGGCGACACGGCCGGCCAGGGGTGGGGCATCAACGAGGAGATCGGCGGGATGCGCGGCTACCGGGCCATGCACCAGACCCGGCCGGACTTCTTTATCCACTCAGGCGACACCATCTACGCCGATGGCCCCATTGCGGAGACCGTCACTGAAAAGGACGGGCAGGTGTGGAAGAACCTGGTCACCGACGAGGTGTCCAAGGTGGCCGAGACCCTCACCGAATTCCGCGGCCGGCACCGTTACAACTCCATGGACGCCAACATGCGGGCCCTGTTCGCGGACGTCCCGGTGATCGCCCAGTGGGACGACCACGAGACGCACAACAACTGGTACCCCGGCCAGATCCTGGACGACTCCCGCTACACCGTGCGGGACGTCAACACCCTCGCCGCCCGCGGCCGGCAGGCCTGGCAGGAGAACATGCCCATCGCGGACAGTTCGGCCATTTGGCGCCCGGGAACATTCGACGACGCCGGCACTTACCAACCGGCGCGAATCTACCGGAAGATTTCCCGTGGCCCGCAGCTGGAGATCTTCTGCCTGGACATGCGCACCTACAAGTCCCCCAACACGGACGGCAAGGAACCCTACGCCACCGCCATTTTGGGCCAGGAGCAGGTGGACTGGCTGGTCAGCGAGGTCAGCAAGTCCAAGGCCACCTGGAAGGTGATCGCCAACGACCTGCCGCTGGGGGTGGTGGTGCCGGACGGCCCGGTGAATGAGGAGAGCGTGTCCAATCGCGACGCCGGCGCCCCCTTGGGCCGTGAGCTGGAAATCGCCGGGGTGCTCAGCGCGTTCAAACGCAACGGCGTCAAGAACACCGTCTGGCTCACCGCCGACGTCCACTACTGCGCCGCCCACCACTACTCCCCCGAGCGGGCGGCCTTCACCGACTTCGATCCGTTCTGGGAGTTCGTGGCCGGGCCCATCGCTGCGGGATCCTTCGGTCCGAACGCGATGGACGGCACCTTTGGTCCCGAAGTGGTGTTCTCCAAGACGGGACGCTTCGCCGGTGAGTCCCCGCGCGACGGCGAAAACCAGTTCTTCGGGCACGTCCAGCTGGGCGAGGACAACAGCTTCACCGTCAGCCTCCGCAACGCCAACGGCGCCACCGTATTCTCGAAAGTCCTGACCCCCGAGCGGTAGGCCGTCCGTTATTTTCCGCCGCCACGTGGGTACGCCGTGGGTAATGTTCCTGCATTTGGCACGGCGAGCGGACGGGGTGGTGTTGTGAAGGATGAGCGGGCGGCGGGTGCTGCGGCGGACGACGACGGCCTGACCCAGGCGGTCCAGGAGGCCGGGGCTGTGGAGCTGCTGTTGATCCGGCATGGGGAGAGCGAAGGCAACGTTGCGGCCACCGAGGCGCGGGAAGCCGGAGTGGAAGTCATCGAGGTTCCCGCCCGCGATGCGGACGTGAACCTGTCCGGGACGGGACGGGACCAGGCCAAAGCCCTGGGTACCGCCCTGGGCCGGACCGCTGCGGAGTTTCGGCCGGACGCCGTGGTGTCCTCCCCCTACGCTCGGGCCCGGCAGACGGCCGAGATCGCGGTGGAAACCGCCGGCTGGCCGGTGCAGGTGCGCACGGACGAGCGGCTGCGGGACCGTGAGCTGGGCATCCTGGACCGGCTCACCCGGCTGGGTGTGGAGAGCCGCTACCCGGAGGAATCCGAGCGGCGTGACTGGCTCGGCAAGCTGTACTACCGGCCGCCCGGAGGGGAATCCTGGGCCGACGTGGCGCTGCGGCTCCGGTCCGTCCTGGCGGAGTTGAACAACCTGGGCACCGGACACCGGGTGATGCTGGTGTGCCACGACGCCGTCATCATGCTGTTCCGGTACGTGCTGGAGGGGCTCAGTGAAGAAGAGTTGCTGGACCTGGCCGCCAGGGAGGCCATCCTCAACGCGTCCGTGACCCGGTTCGTCCGCCCGTCCGGCGCCGGCCCGTGGACACTGGAGAGCTTCAATGTCGCGGACCACTTGGCCGAGCAGGGCATCGCGGTCACCGAGCACGCAGGGGACACCAGTGTCCGGCCTCAGTGACTCCTCTCCCGTCCCCGTTACACCCTCGCTCCTGCGGGACTGGCGGTTGCCGGCACCGGGAGCTGACAAGTATTCCCGCGGCTCGGTGCTGGTGGTGGGCGGCGCCCGCTCCACCCCTGGCGCGGCACTGCTGGCGGGCGTTTCAGCGCTGCGTGCGGGAGCGGGGAAACTTACGCTGGCAGTGGCGGGGTCGGTGGCCGTGCAACTTGGGGTGGCGGTACCGGAATGTGGGGCCATTGCCATGCCGGAAACGTCCGGCGGCTCGGTCAAGGCCGAACTCGACGGCATCTCCTCCTACCTTGACCGGGCAGACACCGTGCTGGTCGGGCCCGGCCTGGACGACCCTGACCTGGCCGCCGAACTGCTGCAGGCCCTGCTGAGCCGCGAGGCAGGCCGTGGCGGGGACGGCACGTCCGGCGCTTCCGACGGCAGCCAAGGAGGCCCCGCCGTCGTCCTCGATGCCTACGCACTGGCCGCCTTGGTGCACCTGGAGGACCAGCTGGACCCTTGGCGCGGCCGGTTGATTCTCACACCCAATCCCACGGAAGCGGCCATCCTGCTGGGACGGGACGTGGCGGACCTCGAACGGGACGTCGCCGGCATCTCTGAACGGTTTGGTGCCGTGGTCAGCTGCCAGGGCCTGGTCAGCAAGCCAACGGGGCCCGATGCGGACGGCCCCGGCCTGTGGAAGATCACCACCGGGTACGGCGGTTTGGGAACGTCCGGCAGCGGCGACGTGCTGGCGGGGGCGATTGCCGGGCTCCGGGCGCGGGGCACGACCTGCGCACAGGCAGCCTGCTGGGGTACGCACCTGCACGCAGCCGCGGCGGACCGGCTGGCCAGCAGGATGGGTCCCCTGGGATTCCTGGCCCGCGAGCTGGCGGATGAACTGCCCGCGCTGATGCTGGAACTCAGCGTCTGAACGCCTAGCCGCAGCACGCCCGCAGCGGGAGTCCTGGGACATGGATGGCCCCCGGCCGAAACCGGGGGCCACCGTGGCGGGAGGGTAAGGCTTACGCTGCCGATGCGCTGTCTGGCGCTGTGGCGTGCACAGAATGGCGATTCGCCCCAAAAAGGCAGTCAACAGATGTGCCCGCCTCCCGGTCCTGTGGTGAAACTAAGCGGCGATTTCCTGCTTTGCCCCCTTCGTTTCGATCTCGATCTTGCGCGGCTTGGCCTTTTCGGCAACCGGGATCCGCAGCGTCAGGACGCCGGCGTCATAGCTGGCCTTGATGTGGTCAGTGTCCAGCGTGTCGCCGAGGATCAGTTGGCGGCTGAAGACGCCGCGCGGCCGTTCAGAGGCGACCAATTCGGTGTCCTTGCCCACGGGGTCCGGGCGTTCGGCCCGCACCGTCAGGACATTCCGTTCAACATCCAGGTCCACCGAGTCCACCGAGACACCGGGCAAATCAAAGGCCACGACGAATTCCTGGTCCTCTCGCCATGCATCCATCGGCATCGCCGCCGGGCGTGCAGCCGTGCCGAGGACCTGCTGGGCCAGCCTGTCCAGCTCGCGGAACGGATCGGTTCGCATCAACATGGCTTCCCTCCTCGTAAGAGATGGTCCAACATCATTCCCGTATCAGCCGATCTATGGTGGCTGATATAGATTTTTTAGCACTGGAGAACCAGGTCCGCAAGGGTTTCCAGCAGCGGATTCCGGAGAATTTTCCGGCCACCGCGGGCATGGAAAAGGGCCCTCCCAGCCGTGCACGGGCAGGCAGCGGAAGGGCCCTTTGAGGTTGGCGGTCAGTCCCGGGTGGGGTCCGGGCGGAGCGGCGCCGGGCCGGGATCCGGGACGGGAAGCGGTCCCGGAGGCGCCGGTGCGGGGAACGGATTCGGGGATGGCGGGCCGGGAGGGTGCGGCTGGGTAGGGTCCGGGGAGGTGGGCTCCGGGCCCGGTTCCGGCGGGAACGGCTCAGGTTCGTGCACTGGCGGGATGGTCATGAACTTCCCTTCTCACGCTGGGCGGATGTGCCTTGGACTGCCCAGCCTACGCTTGCGGTCCGCCTGCAACCACCCTCTCCTCCCCGGTTGCTCCATCAGCTTTGGTCCCTAAACGCCGGTTTTAGGAGCCATAGGTGATGGAGCATCACGACGGCGGGGGGTGCCAACGTGCGGATCCGTCAGTCCCGGACCGGGAGGATGAGACCCAGGGTCTTTCGCCCTCTTCCAGCCAAGGGCGTCTCCCCCGACAGCGAACGGCCCCCTGGCCCGCGGGGGTGGTGGATATATTGAATCCATGACCTCCACTTCCCTGCAGGATTCCGCCGGCACTGCGGTCCCGGCTCCCCCGGCCGCCAAAAAGATCCCCACCGAGCGCACCCACCACGGGGAGACCTTCGTGGACAACTACGAGTGGCTGCGGGACAAGGAATCGGCGGAGGTGGTGGAGCACCTGCGGGCCGAAAACGCCTACCAGGAAGCCGTCACGGCGCACCAGGAACCGCTCCGGGAGGCCATTTTCCAGGAGATCAAAGGCCGCACCCAGGAAACCGACCTGTCCGTCCCGCACCGCAAGGACGGCTGGTGGTACTTCAGCCGCTCGGCGGAGGGCAAGGAGTACGGCATCCACTGCCGGGTTAAGGCACAGGACTCCGGGGACAAGGTGGCCGACTGGACGCCTCCGGCTGTAGAGGCCGGGGTGGAGATCCCGGGTGAGGAGATCCTGCTGGACGGCAATGTGGAGGCCGAAGGCAAGCCGTTCTTCTCCGTGGGCGGTACAGCGGTCACCGTGGATGGCAACCTGTACGCCTACGCGGTGGACAATGCCGGCGACGAACGCTTCACGCTGCGGATCAAGGACCTGCGCACAGGCGAACTGCTGCCGGATGTCATTGAAAACATTTTCTACGGGGTGGCATTCTCCCCGGACGGCACCCGTCTCTTCTACACCGTGGTAGACGAGTCCTGGCGCCCCTACCAGGTGAAGGCGCACGTCCTTGGCACCCCTGTGTCGGAGGACCTGGTGGTGTACCAGGAGGACGACGCGGCCATGTGGCTGGGCTTCGAACTCTCCGCGGACCGGCGCCACCTGGTACTGGGGATCGGATGCTCGGAGTACAGCGAAACCAGGCTGCTGCGCTTCGACGATCCCGCCGGCGCCATCACCACGGTCATTTCCCGCAACGAGCGCGTCCTGTATGAGGCCGAACCCTTCCTGCTCGACGGGCAGGAACGCATCTTGCTCACGCACAACCGCGGTGCCATCAACTCCATGGTCTCCCTGGCGGACCCGGCCGAGCTGGAAAAGCCGCTGGCCGAACAGACCTGGCAGACCGTCGTCGGGCATTCCGACGACGTGCGCGTCAACGGCGCCGGCGTCACCGCCACGCACCTGGTGGTGTCCATCCGCAAGGACACCATCGAGCGGGTGCAGGTGATGGGACTGGCCGGCCTGGGCACGCCCGCCCAGCAGGAGCCCGTGGAACCGGCTTTCGATGAGGAGCTTTACACCGCCGGCGTGGGCGGCTCGGACTACGAATCCCCCGTCATCCGGCTGGGCTACACGTCCTACTTCACGCCGTCGCGCATCTACGATTTCGTCCTGCCCACCTCGGAGCAGCCGGCCGGCGAGCTGCTGCTGCGCAAGGAAAGCCCGGTCCTGGGCGGCTACGACGGCAGCGACTACGTGGCCACCAGGGAATGGGCCACCGCCGGCGACGGCACCCGCATCCCGCTGTCCGTCCTGCGGCACAAGGGCGTGAAGCGGGATTCGACGGCGGCCGGCCTGGTCTACGGGTACGGCTCCTATGAAATGAGCATGGACCCGGGCTTCGGCATCGCACGGTTGTCGCTGCTGGACCGCGGCATCGTGTTCGTGATCGCCCACATCCGCGGCGGCGGCGAGCTGGGCCGGCACTGGTACGAGGACGGCAAGAAGCTCACCAAGAAGAACACCTTCACCGACTTCGTGGACGCCACTGACTGGCTGGCAGGCTCCGGATGGGTGGACCCGGCCCGGATCGCAGCGCTTGGAGGCTCCGCGGGCGGGCTGCTGATGGGCGCCATTGCCAACATGGCACCCGAAAAGTACGCCGCCATTGTGGCGCAGGTGCCGTTCGTGGACCCGCTCACCAGCATCCTGGACCCGGACCTGCCGCTCTCCGCGCTGGAGTGGGAAGAGTGGGGCAACCCGATCACCGATCCCCAGGCCTACGCCTACATGAAGTCCTACTCCCCCTACGAGAACGTGCGGGAGGTGTCCTACCCCAGGATCGCCGCCGTGACGTCCTTCAACGACACCCGGGTCCTCTATGTTGAACCGGCCAAGTGGGTGCAGGAACTGCGGAACAAGACGACGGGGACCGCGCCCATCGTCATGAAGATCGAGATGGACGGTGGACACGGGGGCGCCTCCGGCCGGTACGTGCAGTGGCGGGAACGGGCCTGGGACTACGCATTCATCGCCGACGCCCTGGGCGCCACCGAGCTCCTCCCCGGCGCCGGCCTGAAACAGGACTGAAGGTACGACGGCGGGCGGGTCCCGCCGTCGTACGCTTCCTTTGCCGCGCCGCAGCAGGCAGCGCTTCAGGGCTGCAGGTGCTCCGCCAGCCACTCAGCGAGTGTTTCAAGGTAGGCGCGGACGGTGCGCCCCTGGGCGCGCTCTACCAGGGGATCGGCGATCTTGCCAAAGATGCCGCCCAGGCCGGAATCGGCATCGATCCGCTGGGTGACCCGGGTCCCGCCACCGGCCGGTTCAAGGGTGAACGTCACCGTGAAGTTCAGCTTCCCTTCAACGGAGCGGGACACCATCCGCCTTGGCGGGTCGAACTCCACCACCTCGACAGTCCAGTCGAAGCGCCAGCCCATCACTCAACGGATTCTTCTACTACTGGCATCGGATTCTCCTGGAACAGCACCTGCTGCCGACGCGGCTCGGCCGGCAGGTAGGCACAGCGCCAGCTTGGACCGCTGCCGCGCCACTGTCAATGCGCCAATAAGCTCACCATGCTTACCATTGGGGGGCACTTGTTTTCCGGCACGGATACAGAGGAGCAGGCATGTCATTGAGCAAGGGAACGCACGTGGAGTGGAACACTTCACAGGGCAAGACGCACGGCAGGATCGTCGAGAAGAAAACCAGCGACTTCGAGCTCGACGGCAACACCCACCGCGCCAGCGAGGATGAGCCGCAGTATGTGGTGGAATCGGACAAGACCGGCGCCCGGGCGGCGCACAAGGCATCCGCACTGACCGAGAAGAAGTAGTCCCGTGGCTGCCCAGCACGAGGTTGTGGTCATTGGCGGCGGCAACGCCGGCATCTCCCTGGCCGCCCGGCTGCGGCGCTACGGCGTCAAGGACGTCGCAGTGATCGAACCCCGGGACCACCACCTCTACCAGCCGCTTTTCTCGCACATCGCGGGCGGCCGGGCGCAGGCCGGAGAGGCCATCCGGCCACAGCAATCCGTCATCCCCAACGGCGTCACCTGGATCCGGGATGCCGCCGCCGGCGTGGATGCGGCGGGCAATACCGTCACGCTGGAATCGGGGGCCCGGGTGGCTTACGGGCAGCTGGTGGTATGCCCGGGGCTGCAGTACGACTGGGGCGCTGTGCCAGGGCTCGCCGAGGCCGTCCATTCGCCGAACGGCGCCTCCCACTATGAGTTTGAACTGGCTTCCAAAGCCTGGACGCTGCTGAGCGCCATGACCTCCGGGACCGCCGTGTTCACCATGCCGGCAGGCCCCATCAAGTGCGGCGGCGCCGCCCAGAAACCCATGTACCTGGCCTGCGACTACTGGCGGGAACAGGGGGTCCTGGACAACATCCGGGTGGTGATGGTTCAGCCCTACCCCACCGTGTTCGGGGTTCCGGAGGTGGACCGGGAACTGGACCGCAAGATCGCTGAGTACGGGATCGAACTACGGACCAACAGCGAACTGGTGGCGGTCAGCCCTTCCGGGCGCAGGGCCACCATCCGGGACCACGCCGCCCACACCACGGAGGACCTGGCGTACGACTTCATCAATGCCGTCCCGCCGCAGTCGGCCCCGAACTGGCTCAAGGCCACGGACCTGCCGGCTCCCGGTGACGCGGGCGGCTTCGTGGAAGTGGACCGGCAGACGCTGCGGCATCTCCGCTACCCCAACGTGTGGTCCCTGGGCGACGCCGCGGGCACCACCAACTCGAAGTCCGGCGGTGCGCTGCGCAAGCAGACCAAGGTGGTGGCCAAAAACTTGGTGGCCGCCAGGAAAGGAAAGCCTCTGCGCGCAAAGTATGATGGCTATTCGGTCTGTCCGTTCACCGTGTCACGGGACACTGTTGTGTTCGCCGAGTTCGATGACACGTACCGGCCCAAACCCACCATCCCCCGGATACCTACCTGGAACGAGAGCAGGCTGTCCTGGGTGGTGGACCGGGATCTCTTTCCCAAAATTTACTGGAACCTGATCCTCAAAGGCCGGGCGTAGCGGCTAACGGGCGGCGCCGATGCGCCATTCAGCGGCCAGGATGGCGTAAACCAGCTCGGTAGCCCACTGTCCCTTGTACCGCCATTTGTCGATATGCCGTGCCTCCAGCCGCATGCCCAGCCGGCTGCAGAGTGCGGCCGAGGCATGGTTGAGTTCATCCAGCCGTGCCTCGATCCGGTGCAGGCCAAGTTCTTCGAAGCCAAGGCTGAGCACGGCGTCGGCGGCCTCCGTGCCGTAGCCCTTGCCGCGGGCCGCCGGCGCCAAGGTCCATCCAACTTCGGCCTGGCCCTCGCCGGGGAGCCATTTCAGGACCACTTCACCCAGCAGGCCCGGTCTTTCGGCGGCTTCGATAGCCAGGGCCACCCAGTCGCCCTCCTTCTCGAAGACAAAGTTGGCGTACCTGCCCACCCGCTCCATGGACTGCGTATAGGTCTTGGCCGGCCCGGGCAGGAAGCGCGCGGTATCCGGCAGCGAGTGGTAGGCGTGGAAGGCGTCCAGGTCACCGCCGTTGAACCGGCGCAGGACCAGCCGTTCGGTGGTGATGGGCAGGCGGATCTCAGGCATGGATCGAGGTTACGCCACCGCCCCGCAAAGAACGACGACGGCCCCCACCCCGCGTGGCTGGAGGGCTCTTGCCCTGGCGAACCTCCGGGAGTACCGTTCGCGTACGGCTCGCTGGCGCCCGTGTTGTCGCATCTACCGTTCCCTTGGAAAGTAGGGGCAAGAGTGAAGTCCGCACAGCCCTGGGCAGCCCTCGTCGCCGTCGGCATTCTGCTGGGCGCCACTTCCTGCACGTACGAGGACTCCACGGAGGACCCCACCCGGGCAGCAACCACAACAGCTCCCAGCCCCAAAGTGCTGCGCATCGGCACCCAGGACGATGCAATCGGGCCCACCCGCGGCCAGATCGAAGAATTTGCCCGGCAGGTGCAGGCCCGTTCCCACCGGACCTTGGTGGTTGACCCGGTGTACCGGGCGGGAGGGGACTCGGACAAAGGCTGGGACCAGGTGGTTGCCCGACGGGTGATGGGCGGAGACCTGGAGATGGCCGTAGTGCCGGCCCGGACGTGGGACACGGAAGGCGTCCTGGACTTCCGGGCACTCTCCGCGCCCTTCCTGGTGACATCAAGCGCAATGATCAAGGAAGTAGTGAAACCGGAGCATGCCCGCGGGATGCTGGCCAGCCTCGAGAGTGCCGGGGTCACAGGCCTGGCGCTCTTTCCGGACGGCCCAAGGATGCTGTTCTCCTTCACCACACCCATCCTCACCCTCGCGGATGTCAAGGGCATGGTGGTCAGGGCGCCCCTGTCCGACACCACCTTCGCCATCCTCGCGGCCCTGGGTGCCATACCCGTGGACCTGGACGACCAGGAGTTCGGTGACGGCGTGGAGAGGGGAACGGTGGGGGGCGCCGAATCGTCCATGGCCTACGCCCAGGATTTGCCGACGGCACGGAACGCAATGGGCCGTGCCATCGCCACCGGAAACCTTGTGGTTCATTCGAAGATCAGCACCTTGGTGATCAATAACAAGGCCAGGGCCGCCCTCACCGGGGACGAACAGCGGATTCTCCAGGAGGCTGCCGATGCAACCAGGGAATGGGCCTCCGCCCTTCTCGCACCGCTTTCAGCGGAAGCCCGGAAGTACTGCGAGGGTGGCGGCAAGGTGGTCATGGCAACAGAGCAGGAGCTCGCAGCTTTCCGTGCGGCCTCAGCACCGGTCTACGGGGTCCTGGAACAGGACGCGGATACCCGGGAACTCATTGGACGGCTGCAGGATTTGGCCGCAAGGACTCCGGCAGACCCCGCGGTCAAACCCTGCGACTACGACACCTACTGAGGATCAGGCGGGGTCAGGAGGCAGCTGACCCGACGACGGCGGCGGTCGCCTCCGCGATGGCGCGCTCCTCGTCGGTGGGAACCACCAGGACGGGGATCGCCGAGCCCGGCGTGGATATGACGCGCGGTTCCTTAGACCGCTCAGCGTTCAGGCCGCCGTCGAGCTCGATGCCCAGGGCGCCGAGCCGGTCCGCCACATGCGCCCGGAACTGCCGGGAGTTCTCACCGATTCCGGCGGTGAACACCAGCGCCTTGGCCCCGCCGACGGCCACGTGGTAGCCGCCGATGTACTTGGCCAGCCGGTAGGACGCCACCGCGAGCGCCATGCTGGCCTTCTCGTCGCCGGACTCGGCGGCCTCCACCACGGAGCGCATGTCGTTGTTGCCGGCCAGGCCTTTCAGCCCGGATTCACGGTTCAGCATGGTGTCGATGTCCTCCGGCGTCCACCCGGCACGGCCCAGGAACACCAGGATGGACGGGTCCAGGTCGCCGGAGCGGGTGCCCATCACCAGGCCTTCGAGCGGAGTGAAACCCATGGAGGTGTCCACGGAGAGGCCGCCCCGGATGGCGGTGGCGGACGCGCCGTTGCCCAGGTGGGCGATGACGCCGTCGAACTCCTCGATGGGGACGTCCAGCAGCGCCGCGGCCCGGCGCGCAACATACTCGTGCGAGGTGCCGTGGAAGCCGTACCGGCGGATGCCGTGGTTGGTGTACAGCTCATCCGGGACGGCGTAGCGCCAGGCATGCTCGGGCAGGGTGCGGTGGAAGGCGGTGTCGAAGACGGCCACCTGCGGCATCTTGGGCCATTTCCTGGTGATGGCACGGATGCCCAGGACATTGGCGGGGTTGTGCAGCGGCGCCAGCGGGTTGAGGCGTTCGATCGCACGGGTGATTTCGTTGTCCACCAGCACGGGCTCGGCGAACCGCTCGCCGCCGTGGACCACCCGGTGCCCCACGGCGCCCAGTTCCCGGTCCCCCAGCTCCCGGTGGATCGCCGCGTCAACCTGTTCCAGGGCCTCGGCGTGGTCCCGCGGGCCTTCGACCTCACCGTCCCCGCCGCCGCCGTTGCCCATGCCGATCTTCTCGATCAGTCCCTCGGTGAGCACCGTCCCGGCCGCCACGTCACGGACCTGGTACTTCAACGACGACGAACCGGAGTTGATCACGAGCACGAGCATGCGGGGCCTCCTCAGCCTGGCGTCTGCAGTTCAACCCCACTATATGTGGCCGCGCTAACGGTCGGTCAGCAGCAGCGTGTTCCCGTCCGGGTCCTGGGCCGTGAAGAAGAGGCAGACGTCCGGGGAGCCCGTAATGGACCCCACCGGGACGCCTTGGCCCGCCAGCTCTGCGCGCTTGGCGTCCAGGTCATCGACTTTGAAGTTGCACGTCGCCCACGAAAGCCCCGGGTCAGCCTGGATGCCGCTGTCCGGGCCCATCAGCGTCACCGATGCGGTTCCGGTGCCAGTAAGGAGTGCCGAGAAATTGTTCGTGTCCGCGACGGCGAGTCCCAGCATGCGGCTGTACCAGTGGGCCGCCGCGTGAGGGTCGCGGACGGGGATGAAGGCGGTGGTGATGGCTGTACCGGGCATGCCAGTGATGGTAACGGATGGAGTGCACTCCTTCCTTGCGCATGCACCCCGGCTGTGCCTATGGTCGGCGGACAAGGCTGGCCCACGTCGAGAGGACTTTCCGAATGACGAACGAACCCACTTCGGGCGAAGAGAACGATCCCACCAACACCGGATCCAGCAGCACGGCGCCGCTTCAATCCGGCTCCGGGTCCGGCTCCAAGGACCCTACCGTCGTTGAGGGCGCCAACCCGGCGCTGGACGATACCGGAAACCTTAAGGCTGCGGAAACCGGTGAAGCGCCGGAAGCACCGGAGAACCCCGAAGACCTGGACCTCACGCCGCAGGGTCTCTCCGACGAACCCGCAAAGCAGGAGGACCCTGAGAGCCCCGCCAAGCCGGACAACAGCTAGGCGTTCGACGGCGGTACCGGGCTTTGTCGGAAAAGCCCGGTACCGCCGTCATGCGTTCCCTCCGCCTCCACCGAGATGAGCACGAGGCCAAGGTCACGGACCTTGGCAAGCAGCCCGTGAAGGGCCGCTTGGTCCGGGACCGTCCCGCTTAGGGAGGTGGTTCCCCCGTCGTCGTGCGTCACCGCCAGTCCTCCGAACCACACAGACCAGTTCCGGTCAAGGTGCCCTCCGACACGGATGCGGTACCGGCCGGGCATATCTTGTCGAGGGTCCGCGGTCACGGCATACCGACCTGGCCCAGTACCGCGGTTGGGGCCGGGGACTCGCCAGCGGGCTTCAGTCCGCGCCAGAGGGAGTAACCGAGGCCGATCATGGCCACACCGGTGGGAATGGCGAAGAGCCGCTCGTTGACCTGCGGCAGGAACGGTATGGCCAGGGTTGCCACCGAGGCTGCGGCCAGGAGTGCGGCGGCCCAGCGGGCCAGGACCCGGGCACGGAACAGTGCGATGCCGAACAAGAGGCCGCCACCCAGGAACGTGGCCGCACCGGCCAGGTTCAGCACCGTCATCAGGCCCACATCGCCGTGCACCGGCTCACCCAGGATCAGGGCAAAGACGTCATTCACGTAGCCGGGATTGGTCCGGGCCACCGTTGGAAGGACCACAAGTCCGATCAGTTCCATGCCGGTCATGATGAGGTAGCCCGCCGCAAATACAAGGTATCCCACCAGCCCCAGGACGCTTGCCCGTGAAGCCTGACGAAGGTAGATGCCCGTGATGCCGATCAGGGACAGCCAGGCCATGAGGATCTTGAGGGATTGGCGTACGGCGTACTCTGTGGTGACAGCGAACTCGGCGTCCAAGTGTGGGTGGTTGATCTGGACACCGATGAACAGTGCACCCGCGGCGGCGGCGCTGACGCCGGCCCAACGGGTGAGGCGGGTGGTGGTGATGGACATGTTGGGCTCCTGGGCCTTGGGGTTTCCGGGTTCCGGCTGCGGAGCGCTGCCGGATAAGTCCAAGATAGGAATCCGTTGGGTGAGCGGGCATCACCCGATGATGTGATCCGTGAGGGTGATCCGGGAGTCAGGCCAGGCCATGACGTCGCGCAAGGGCGACCGCCGACCGCCGGCTGGTCACGCCAAGCTTGGTGAAGATGTGCTTGGTGTGGGTACGGAGGGTGTTCTGCGAAATGAAGAGGACCCGGGCAATTTCCGGGCCGCTGAGCTCAGTGCCCAGGAGCCGGAGGACCTGAAGTTCGCGCTCACTCAGCGGATCAATGACGGCCGGCGGCTCCTCCCCCAAGCGTGCCGGCTCCTCCCCGGATGGGGCAGCCAAGCCGAGCAGGTGCCGGGCGGTTGCAACGGCGCCGTGGTGCGTCCCGTCACCCGACCGTACGGTCTCGCGCAGAAGTGCCTGCAGTGGTTCCCCTTCGTCGAGGAACAACCGCACGTAGGCCTCCGGCTCCGGTGACGCCGTGAGGGCCTCCCTTAGCGCCTCCTGCGCCTGCGCCCGCCGGCCCAACAAAGCAAGGGCCAAGGCCTGGAGCATCCTGATTTCCATCAGGCTGCCCGCCCGGCCTGATGCCGCGGCATTGGTGGCCAGCCGGTCCAGGAGGTCAGGTGCATCAAGAGCGGCAGCAGGATCGGCCGGCTGCTCGGCGATCATCAGGCGGACAAGGGTCAGTTGGTTTGTACTCCCCAAGGTAACCGAGGTCGTCATGCGCTGTGATCCCGAGCGCACGGGCCCAGGCACCGGCGGCGGCGAGGTTGCCTTGGCGTATCCAGAGGCGTGCCCTGACTGCGGGAACAGGGCGGACCTCCGGAAAGAAACCCGGCCGGTACAGCTGCTCTGCCCGGTCCAGGCAGCTGACAGCCCGTCCAGCGTCGCCCGCATCCTGCGCCAACAATCCAGCGGTCAGGAACCAGCGGTAGCGGCTTTCCGTCATCGGCCCGCGTTCGACGAACTCTGCGGCGGCATCAAGGTGGCTTTTTGCCGCGCCAGGTTCTCCGGCCTGCCGGCACATTTCGCTGAGAGCCACGTGCAGTTCGGCGCTGGCGCGCACCAGCGATTCCCCATGATCTGCGGCAGCCTGCAGCGCAACATTGCAGATCCGGCGCGCCTCACCGGGCCGGCCCGCCGTGAGCAGAATGTCCGCCAGTATCACGGTGCTGCCAAACCCGTCGAGAAGGTTGCCCCCGGCATGAAGGCTGGCTATAGCCTCCGTGAAGATCTGCCGCGCTTCATCAACCGTCCCGGCAGCCCAGGCAGCGAGTCCCAGGAAACCCGCCGCCGCACCGCGCGACAGGTGGTCCTCCGGGCGCCCGCGTTCAAGGGCCTCCCGCGCGTACGCCGCAGCTCCGGCCGTGTCTCCCCGGGCCAAGGCAAGTGCTGCGCGGTAGGTGGCGATTGTCGCCGGTAACGCCTGAAGCTCCAGGTTCTCCGGGTCCGGCGGCATGTCCGGATTCTCTGGACGGACGGCAGCCGCGGCCGCGAGCATTTCCTCGGCGTCGGCAAGACGCTGCTCCACGCCGCGCAGGTCGCCCTCCGCCATCAGCATCGCCCCATAAAAGACGATAAGCACCGGGCTTCGGCGGATGGAGCCGTCAGGGAGTTTCCGGAGCCACGCGAACAGCACCGTATCCTGGCGGTTGCGCCGGAGCAGCGGCACGGCTTGTTCCACGAGCAGGGCCGCGAACTCGTTGTCCTGGCCTGCGAGGGCGTGCCGGATGGCGTCGGCGGTGCCACCGTGGGACGCATGCCAGCGGCTGGCCCGCCGGTGGAGTACCGGAACGCGCCCGGGATCGTCCCTGAGCAGCCGGTTTCGAAGGACGTCGGCGAAAAGGTGGTGGTAGCGGTACCAATCCCGCCTGTCATCGAGGGGAATGACGAAGAGGTTTGCCCGCTCCAGGTCTGCCAGCATGCGGCCGCCGTCCTGCGTTCCAGCCACGGCATCGCACAGGGGACCCGTCAGACGGTCCAGGACTGCGGTGCGCTCCAGGAAGCTCCGGACGTTGTCCGTCTGGTGCCGCAGGACTTCGTCCACAAGGTAATCCACGACGTACCGGTCATCCCCTGCAAACCCCTCAATGAAACCAGCGGGGTCCGGCCGGTCCCGGATGGACAGTGCGGCAAGTTGCAGGGCGGCAATCCAGCCCTCCGTCCGCTGCTCCAGCGTTGACACCTGGGCGTCGGCCAGTCCGAGCCCGGCCGCGCCGTTGAGGTAAGCCGCAGCCTCGTCCCGGGTGAACCGCAGGTCTGCTGCCCGGATCTCCAGGAGCTCTCCCCGTGACCGCCAGCGTGAAAGGGGCAGGCCAGGGTCCGAGCGCGTGGACATCACCACGTGCACGTTGGGCGGACGGTGTTTGAGGAAGTAGGCAATACCGTCAGCGATGGCAGGGCTGTCCACTGCGTGGTAGTCATCCAGGACCAACCAGGTGTCATGGGCGGCTGCGGCGAGGTCATTGAGCAGCACGGTCAGGACAAGTTCGGTTGCCAATGGTGGGGACGCGACCAGCTCCTGCGCTGCGGCGCCGATACCGGGGAGTGCTTTCCGGAAGGCAGCTATGACATAAGCCCAGAATGTGGCCGGGTCGCTGTCCGCCGGTTCCAGCGAAAGCCAGGCGACGCTCCGCTGTTGCTCCGTGGTGTCTGCGAGCCAGTCAGCGAGGAGCGCGGTCTTCCCGAAGCCTGCCGGGGCGGAGACGAGCGTCAGTGCGGCGCCTTCGGTGTGGACCAGTTTTTCGAAAAGGCGTGGCCGGGCAACCAGGCCCCGCGGAGGGACCGGAACGTAAAGCTTCGTGGCCATCAGCGGCTGGTCCATGTGATCACCCTAGGCGACGCCCGCACCTGCCTAAGTGCCGGCGTCGTCCTTTTGCAGCGGGGTCATGGAGGCTGGTGCCTGCGCCTGGATGGCCGTGATGGCCACCGTGTTCACGATGTCCTCCACCGTGCAGCCCCGGGAGAGGTCGTTGACCGGTTTCCGCAGCCCCTGCAGGACCGGGCCCACCGCCACGGCCCCGGAGCTCTGCTGGACCGCCTTGTAGGTGTTGTTGCCGGTATTCAGGTCCGGGAAGATGAACACCGTCGCCTGGCCGGCCACGGAGGAGCCGGGCATCTTTGACGCGGCGATCGAGGCGTCCACGGCGGCGTCGTACTGGATGGGGCCTTCCACTGCCAGGTCCGGGCGGCGCTGGCGCACCAGTTCGGTGGCCTGCCGCACCTCGTCCACGGCTTCACCCGCGCCCGAGCCCCCGGTCGAGTACGAGAGCATGGCCACCCGCGGCTCCACCCCGAACTGGGCCGCGGTCTCGGCCGACGCCAGGGCGATGTCCGCCAGCTGCTCCACGTTGGGGTCCGGATTGACTGCGCAGTCGCCGTAGACCAGCACGCGGTCCGGCATCAGCATCAGGAAAACCGAGGACACAATCTTCACCCCCGGACGCGTCTTCACGAACTCCAGGGCCGGCCGGATGGTGTGCGCCGTGGTGTGGGCCGCACCGGACACCATCCCGTCCACCACGCCCAGCTGGACCATCATGGTGCCGAAGTAGCTGACGTCCTGCATGATCTCCAGCGCCTTGGGCAGGTCCACGCCCTTGTGCGCCCGCAGTTCCGCGTACTTCTCGGCGAACTTCGGCCGAAGGTCTGAAGTGGCGGGGTCGATGACCGTGATGCCGGACAGGTCGATGCCGTTGGCGGCTGCCAGCTCCCGGACGTCGGACTCCGGGCCCAGGAGCGTCAGGTCGCAGACGTCCCGGCGGTGCAGGATCTCGGCGGCCCGCAGGATCCTCACGTCGGTCCCCTCGGGCAGTACCACGTGGCGGCGCTGCGCCCGGGCCCGTTCGATAAGGTCGTGCAGGAACCGCAGCGGGGTCATCCGTTCCGCCCTGGGAAGGTGCAGCCGCTCCACCAGCTCGGCTTCGTCCACGCGGCGGGACCAGAGGCCCAGCGCGGAGGCCACCTTGCGCCGGTGCCCGGACCAGATTTCGCTGCGCACCTCCGACACCCGTCGGGCGGTCTGGTACGTGTCCTCGTCCGCGGCAAAAACAGGGAACGGTGCCTGCGCCAGGAGCGGGTAGATGTTGGCGTCCGGCGCCAGGCCGCCGGTGAGGATGAGCGCCGAGGCCACGGGAAATTCGGGCGAGAAGGACGAGGCCAGGCAGGCCACCATCACGTCCGCCCGGTCCCCCGGCACGATCACCAGGGCGCCCTCGTCCAGTACGTTCAGGAAGTTGCCCACGTTCATCGCGGCAACCTTGATGTCCCTGACGTCGCGTTCCATGTCCGGCGTTCCAGCAATTTGGCGGACGCCCAGCGCCGCGGCCACCTCACCGGTGGTGGGGCGGGCGATTTCCTCAAGCTCCGGCAGGATGTAAACGGGGCGGCCGGAAGCTCCGGGCTTCAGGGCTGCCGCGATGGCGTCCAGGTCTCCGGCGGCGGCCCGGTTGACCATGATGGCAAGCAGTGCGCACCGTTCGGCGGCGAGTTCCTTGCGGGCAACTTCGACGGCGGCAGCGGTCTCGGCGACGGTCCGCCCCTTGGCGCCCACCACCGCCACCACGGGCGTGGCGAGGTTGTTGGCCAGCCGCGCGTTGAGGTCGAATTCGACGGCGGAGTCCTGCCCTACCAGGTCCGTCCCCTCCACGATCACCACATCGCAGTGCCGGGCGATGTCCGCGAAAATCTCCACGCACCGGGCATCGATTTCCGCCCGGTTTCCTTCTGCGAGCAGGGTGCGGACCTCTTCGTGGGTCAGGCCGCCGCGGCAACGCTCGTCCTCCAGGGCAAACCGGGCCTTCATCAGCGCCACCATGGGGTCATCGGCAGCCAAGGGCCCGTGGACTACCGGCTTGAAGAAGCCGATCCTGTCCGCATGCCGGTGCAGGGTGTCGGCCAGGCCCAGGGCCACGAGGGACTTGCCCGACCCGGGGGTGGTTGCGCTGACATAGATGCCTGTGGCCATGGTCCGCCCTTTGCTCTTGGTGCCGGTCCCTCCAATCCTTGCACTTCCAGCCCGCGAGATGGCACTTGATGGTGGTCTCCACGCCCGGAAACTGCCGTGAGGTGCCATCTCGCGGAAGTCTGCAGCGGAAGGTGCGTGCCGCCGTCGTGCTTTCCGGCCCAGTTGCTTTCCTAGGCACCGTGCGGCGCGCCGCGGACGACGGCGTGTCCCCGGTTTGGTGCGGAAAACGGGCCGGGCAACAGGGCGGGAAGGCCCGCCCGCGGGGCGCCTCCCCTTGACACCTGACCCCCTCATGGGATTACCTAATGAACATTCGGTAAATAAAGCTGGAGGCAATGACGCATGGCTGAAACTACACTTTCCGGGGCTACCCACCCCATCCTGGAAAACGACTACGCCTCCGAGTGGATGGGAATCGAGGTCCTCGCCCTCAGCGACGGCCACGCCACCATCCGGATGACGCTCCGGCAGGAAATGCTCAACGGCTTCGGCATGGCCCACGGCGGAATGATCTTCGCCTTCGGCGACACTGCCTTCGCCCTGGCGTGCAACCCCATCCACCCTGCCCCCGGCGAGGAAAACACCATCACCGTTGCCTCCGGCGTCGACATTAATTTCCTCAAGCCCGCTTTCCGCGGCCAGGTGCTCACCGCCGTCGCGGACCGCCGCTCCAGCGCCGGCCGCAGCGGACTTTACGACATCCAAATCTTCGCCGCCGACGCCGGTGCGCCGGCTCCCGAAGGCCAGCCCAGTTCCAGCAGCCCGGGCGAGCTCATCGCCGAGTTCCGCGGACGCAGCCGCACCATCCCTAAGAAGTAGGAAAATCATGACCCTGCATGCCCCCGAAACCCCCGCCGCTGCCGGCATCGATCCTGGCCTGGACCGCGAGGAGACTATCTCCCGCGACGAGCTCGAGGCCCTCCAGCTCACCCGCCTCCAGCACACCGTGGCCTACGCCTATGAGCGCGTGCCGCTGTACAAGCGCAAGTTCGACGAAGCCGGGATCCACCCCGGCGAGCTGCGCGAACTCGAGGACCTTGGCAACTTCCCCTTCACCACCAAGGACGACCTGCGGGAGGAATACCCGTTCGGCATGTTCGCGGTGCCGCAGAACCAAGTAGCCCGGATCCATGCCAGTTCCGGCACCACCGGCCGGCCCACCGTTGTCGGCTACACCAAGCAGGACCTGGCCGACTGGGCCAAACTCGTTGCCCGCAGCTTCCGTGCCTCCGGCATCCGCCCCGGCATGAAGGTCCACAACGCCTATGGCTACGGCCTCTTCACCGGCGGCCTCGGCGCGCACGCGGGAGCCGAGGCCCTGGGCTGCACCGTCATCCCCATGTCCGGCGGCCAGACCGAGCGCCAGATCCAGCTGATCCAGGACTTCAAACCGGACGCCATCCTTGCCACGCCCACGTACCTGCTCACCATCGCCGACGCCATGGCACACATGGGCATCGACCCCGCCTCCACCTCACTGAAGTTCGCCGTCCTCGGCGCCGAGCCGTGGACCCAGGAGATGCGCCACGAACTCGAAGTGATGATGAACATCAAGGCGTGCGACATCTACGGCCTGTCCGAGGTCATGGGCCCGGGCGTGGCGGGCGAGGCCGTTGAAACCCAGGACGGCAGCCACATCTGGGAGGACCACTTCCGCCCCGAAATCATCGACGCCTTCAACCCGGCCCCGGGCAAGGAAAACGTCCTGCGCGACGGCGAGCACGGCGAGCTGGTCTTCACGTCGCTCACCAAGGAAGCGCTGCCCATCATCCGCTACCGGACCAAGGACCTCACCCGCCTGCTGCCCGGATCGGCGCGTCCGGCGCACCGCAGGATGGGCCGCATCACCGGCCGCAGCGACGACATGATCATCCTGCGCGGCGTGAACCTGTTCCCGTCCCAGATCGAGGAAATCGCCCTCCGCATCCCCGAGCTGAGCCCGCATTTCCAGCTCGAACTGACCCGCCCGGAAGGCCAGCGCATGGACCAGCTGACGGTCCGGATCGAGCGCCGGGACGCGGTCACCGTTGAGCAGAGCACGACGGCGGCGCGCACCTTGAAGGAACAGATCAAGATCCACGTGGGTTCTTCGTGCACCGTGAACGTGGTGGAACCCGGCTCGCTGGAGCGGTCCAACGGCAAGCTCCGCCGTATCTACGACATGCGGCCCAAGGCGTAGTGATACATGCTGCGGGGCGTGGCCGGCCGGGGAACCTCCCGGCCGGCCCGGGCTCCCGGACCGACCGACCGTTCGTGAGAAACTAGCCACTATGCCCAGCACCAGCCAGACCACCAGCCCCGCCGTCGGCGGCGCCGCCAAGCGCGGCCGTCCCGGATACGACCAGCAGTCCGTGCTGCGCATCGCCGTCGACGTTTTCAACCGCCATGGCTACGACGCCACGTCCATGGGGATCCTGGCGGACAACTTGGGCATCTCCAAGTCCGCGATCTACCACCACGTGCCGTCCAAGGGCGACCTGCTCAAGCTTGCCCTTGACCACGCGCTCGGCGGCCTTGAGTCCATCCTTGAGCAGCCGGAGGCCGCCTCAGGGGCCGCGGACTCCCGGCTGGAGTTTGTCCTCCGCCAAACGGTGGCGGTGCTGGTGGACCGCCTGCCCTTCGTCACGCTGCTGCTGCGGCTGCGCGGCAACACCGAAATCGAGCGGGACGCGCTGGAACGCCGCCGGACCTTCGACCACAAGGTGGCCGTGCTGATTTCGGCCGCCCGCGACGAGGGTTCGCTCCGCCAGGACATCGATCCCCGCACCGTCACGAGGCTCCTGTTCGGCATGATCAACTCGATCGTGGAATGGTACAAGCCGGGCGGGTCCCTCTCCCCGCAGCGCCTGGCCGACGACGTCATCTCCATGGCATTCGACGGCCTGCACGCAGACTTATAGGCCGCGCAGCCCCGGGACGCAGCAAAGTACTAAGCGTGCTTGGTATTTAGCGGCTCCCCGGCTACGGTGGTAGGAAACCAGTGATTCCAGGGAGGTAGGGAAGATGAGCACCCATAAAGAAGAGCCCGACGGAGGATTCATCATCCCGGATCCGTCAAAGCTCCGCGAAGACATCCCCGGCGACGCCGGCGACGAGGCCAACGCAATCCGCTTCAGCGAAGAGCAGGCCCTGATCGAGGAGCAGTCGCACGGAATCCGCCCCGACACCTACAGCGTCCCGCCGGGCGGCCCCACCATGGACGAGGCCCGCGGCAACATGGACCTCTCCGACCGCAGCGAAGACGGCCACGGCACCGGCCGCGAGGATGACAGCAGCGACGACGGCCTGCACGGCGGCGCCGAGAGCTAACGCCGGCATACAGTGCAACAGCAGGGGCACCCCGATCCGACCGGGGCGCCCCTGCTGTTTTTGTTTGTCAGCGTGCCGAATGCCTAGACCTGGTACTCCGGCCCGCTGCCCAGGTTCTGGTGGACGCAGAGGATATTGTGCTCGGTGTCCATGAACCATGCGCACTTCTCGGATGCCGTGGTGCAGATGTGGTTTTCCGTCTTCAGCGTGGGCAGGTCGTAGTCCTGGAACATGACGCCCCGCGCCTCCATGTCACGGACGGCAGCCTCGATGTCCGCCACCTCAAAACTCAGCGCCGTGTGGTCCGAATGCCTGCCGTCGGAGACCGGCATCAGCTGCAACAGCGGCCCGCCGTCGGTGCCGAGCAATTCGCTGCCATCGTCCGTCATTCCGCGGTGCGGGAGCCCCAGCTTTTCGGTATAGAAACTGCGGGCACGGGCTGCATCATCGACAGGAAGGATGGTTGTGGCTGCGTTCATTTTCAGGGTCATTGGGGCCACCTCCTACGGGCAGAATCATACGCCCGGCGGCCCCAAAAAGAACCGCGTCCAATTGCCCCATCACCTCCCGCCCACCAAACCCAAACGCCCCATCACTTTCTTCAAAGAAGTGATGGGGCGTGTGGGAAGAACCGACAGTAAGTGATGGGGCGTGTGGCTACTTTTCGACGAGGGTGAGGACGTCGTAGGTGGCCACGATCTCGTCATCCTGGTTGGTGAGCACGGCGTCCCAGGCCACTTCACCGTACTCGTCGGTCTCGCGCGGCGTGATCTTCTTGGCGGTGAGGGTCACGCGGATGGAATCGCCGGCGGCAACCGGCTTGGTGAAGCGTGCGTTCTCCAGGCCGTAGTTGGCCAGGACGGGGCCCGGCGCAGGCTCCACGAAGAGTCCTGCGGCCCAGCTCAGCAGCAGGTAGCCGTGCGCCACGATGCCCGGGAAGATCGGGTTGGCTGCCGCGGCCTCTTCGTTCGTGTGGGCGTAGAAGGTGTCCCCGGTGGAGTTGGCGAACGCCGTGATGTCCTCCAGGGTGACCTGCCGGAGGTCCGAGCGGACGGCGTCGCCGATCCGCAGGGTGGACAGGTGCTTCCGGAACGGGTGGGTTCCTTCGGTCTCCACGGTGAAGTTGCGGTCAGCCCCGGTGTGCCACACGCCGGTGACGGCGGTGAGCATGTTCGGGGAGCCCTGGATGGCGGTCCGCTGCATGTGGTGCAGCACGGACCGGATGCCGCCCAGTTCCTCGCCGCCGCCGGCGCGTCCCGGCCCGCCGTGGACCAGGTGGGGAACGGGTGAGCCGTGCCCCGTGGAGGAGCGGGCGTCCTCGCGGTTGAGCATCAGGACGCGGCCGTGGTGGGCTGCGATCCCGGTGACCAGTTGGCGGGCCGCCTCAGGATCGTTGGTGCACACCGAGGCCACCAGGGAACCGCCGCCGCGGGCGGCGAGGCGGACGGCGTCGGCCAGGTCCTTGTAGCCGATCACGGAGGACACCGGCCCGAAAGCCTCGAGCGAGTGGATTGCCTCGGCTTCCGGGTTGTCCCAGTTCAGGACCACTGGTGCCATGAAGGCCCCACCGTCCACTACCCCGGTTGTTCCATCGGCGGAGGTGACCGACGGCGAATCGAGCGTTCCGTACGCAAGCTTACCGCCGGCGTCGAGCATTGACTGCACGGCGGCACGGACATCCTGCAGCTGTTCCACGGACGCGAGGGCGCCCATGGTGACGCCTTCGCCGCGGGGGTCACCCAGGACCACGCGCTCGGCGATGCGCTTGCCGATGGCCGCGGACACGGCCGGCACCAGTTCCTGCGGAACGATGGCCCGGCGGATGGCGGTGCATTTCTGGCCCGCCTTGACCGTCATCTCGGTGACCACGGACTTGACGAAGGCATCGAATTCCGGGGTCCCCTCCACAGAGTCCGGGCCAAGGATGGCGGCGTTCAGGGAGTCGGTCTCCGAAGTGAACCGGACGCCGCCCTCCACAACGTTCTGGTGGGCCTTCAGGGACTTGGCCGTGGAGGCGGAACCGGTGAAGGCCACCAGGTCGCGGTAATCCAGCACGTCCAACAGGCCGCGGACCGACCCGGAGATGAGCTGCAGGGAGCCCTTGGGCAGGATGTTGGATTCCACGATGGCCTTGACCACGGCTGCGGCAACATATCCCGTTGGGGTGGCCGGCTTGACGATGGTGGGGACACCGGCGAGGAAGGCGGGGGCGAACTTTTCGAGCATGCCCCAGACCGGAAAGTTGAAGGCGTTGATCTGTACGGCGACGCCCGGGATGCGGGTGTAGATGTGTTCGCCGGCGAATGACCCGTCCTTGGAAAGGACTTCCATAGGGCCGTCCACCACCACCTGGGCGTTGGGCAGTTCGCGCCGGCCCTTGGAGCCGAAGGTAAACAGGACACCGATGCCGCCGTCGATGTCCACCATCGAGTCGATCTTGGTGGCACCGGTCTGGTAGGAGAAAGCGTAGAAGTGCTCGCGGCGCGCGTTGAGGTACTGCGCCAGCTCCTTGAGCTTGAGGGCGCGCTGGTGGAAGGTCAGCTGGCCCAGTCCGGCCTGGCCGGTGGTGCGGCCGTACTCCACGACGGCGCCGAGGTCCAGCCCCTCCGTGCTCACCTTGGCCAGGATCTCCCCCGTGCTCGCGTCCCGGACGGGGACCGCGGAAGCCGAGGAGCCGGCGTCGGGCGTCCACCAGGCGTCCATGACAAAACTGGGCACTGTCTCCACGGTGTCGACCGTGGCCTGGGGAGCTGTGGCTGTGGTGGTCATCGTTGACGGTCCTTCCAACAAGGGGGCAGGCAAACCGGCCGGTCATTACTGACCGTCCGTTCGGTAATATATTCACCATACATGACGTGCCGTGCTGCAGACTAGAAGGCCAGCACTGAATTGGCCGCCCCAAAGGAGAACCATGAACGCCCCTGCCCCGAAAGATGATGCCGGAAGCCAGCCCTCGGAGCACGAACTCTGGAAGATCACCCTCGGGGAGCTGGACGAGAAGATGGGCGTGAAGATCCTGGAAGAGTCCGTGGAGCGCGTGGTGGCCACCATGCCCGTGGCGGGGAACAGGCAGTCGTTCGGGCTGCTGCACGGCGGCGCTTCCCTGGCGGTGGGCGAGGCAGTCGGGTCCTGGGCCGCGGTGATCCATGCCAGCACCATGGGCAAGACTGCCGTGGGCGTGGATGTCTCCGCCACCCACCACCGCTCTGCGCGTGAGGGCCAGGTGACCATCACCGCCACGCCGATCCACCTGGGCGGCACACTCACCACCCACGAGGTGCTGATCACCAACGAGGCCGGCCAGCGGCTGTGCACGCTGCGCATCACCAACCTGCTGATGAAGCGCCACAAGTAGCGGCGGCTGCCCCAAGGAACCCTAGTCCAACTGCCTCCTCCTGCGGCGGACAATGACCGTCAGCAGGATCCCGATGACCAGCGCAGCGCCCGCACCAGCCGCCGCCGGCACCAATCCGGATGGTCCGGTATAGGCCAGTCCGCCGCTGCCGGCATCCCCGCTTCCGCCCGTGTTGGCAAGTCCGGCGGGAGGTGCGCTGGTGGCCGGGCCGGCTGCCGGCGGAGGTACGACGGCGGGAGTTTCAGCGGGCGCCACGGGTGACGGATCTGCGGGGGCAGGGACAGCCGGAGCAGGCACGGTTGCGGCGGAAGCGGGCGGAGCAGGCGTAGCTGGCGCGGGTGATGACGGGGCCGCTGCCGTTGGCGGCGCGGTCGGTGCCGGGCTGGCCGGAGGAACCGGCGGTGCGGCGGACGCGAATTCGAAGCTGTTCGCACCGGACCTGCTGTACCCGTTGACCGTTTCCGCGGTGAACCGCAGCGTGCCCGCATCCTGCGGAGCTGTGAAGGTCCACGTCCCGGCGGAGTCCACGGGCACCTCAAACGGATCCTTTCCCTGGAACGTGATGCGGACCGAGGATCCTGCCGCGACCGCAGATGCTGGAGCCGCCGGAACCTGGCCGCTGATCTGTTGGCCAGGCTGGTAGGCCTTCCCGGCAGCGGGGGCCGTGACGGCAGGCTTGTTGAGGAACAATTCCAGTTGGTAGCCGGGCAGCACCGCAAGGGCATCCTGCAGGGTAGCTGCGATGGCCCGGGTCTGGACGCCGTTCTCGCTCTCGGCACCGGTGTGGGTCCCAACGGCAAAGTTGCCGCTGATCCACGGGCCGCCGGAGTCCCCTCCCTTCGACTTGACCGTCGATGAATCAAAGGCGCGGACCGGCCGGAGATCGTTGTCGTAGTTGGGCGGAAGACTCTTTTCGCCCGGCATCATCCAGATGCCCACGGCATCGACCGTGCCGCATTTCCAGCCGGAGGTCCGGCCGGACCTGCAGACGTCCTGGCCTTGGAAGGGCGCCATGGTTCCGATGATTTTGACTGGGTCCGGTGCCGCCGGAGACGCCCAGGTGGTGGTTGCCGGCAGGGGGTTCACCGACGGTGCGATGTTTTGGATGACGGCGATATCAGTTCCGGCCACGGACCCGTCCGCCGCTGCCGCCGAGTTGCCGGGGCCGCCGAACTGGCTGAACCCAAAGGTGCCCAAGGGTGCCAGCGGAGGCAGCGGTTGGGGCGTGGCGGCACCGGGGCCGCTGGCGGGCGCCCACGAGGGGGGCTCCACGGCCGCCTGCCGTGCCAGTCCGTCAGCAGTGCAGTGGCCGGCAGTCAGGACCAAGGGCAGCCCCGCCGGGCTGAACGCGCTGAAACCGGCCGAGCAGATCGCGGTGTTGTCGGCGTAGTACCCCTGTCCGCCCAGGAGATCCCCCTCGGTTTTGACCGCGGCGCCCTTCTCCAGTTTTACGTTGGTGTACAGGGCAACAAACTGCGCCGGCGTCATCTTGCCGGTGCCGGTTGGGCCGCTGGTGGCCGGGGTGGCCTCCGGCTGGTTTGCCTGGGTTCCGGACTCAGGAGTATTGACGGACCCGGTACGGATGACGAAATGGCCGCCGGTGTAGGCGATTGCCTGGAGGCCCTGGGGTCCGACATCGCGGAGGTAGGCCCTGTACAGCTGGTCGATGTCGCCCGCGACGAGCACGGGTGCCGGCGGAGATGCCGGCGGCGTGTCCTGCAGGGCGGCGGCGGACGGGGCAGCCGGTGTTGACGCGGGCGTGGCCATGGGTGGAACCAGCACAAAGTCCGCGTGACCCGAGCGGTTCAGTTCATCCACTTTGGCCCGAAGCTCCGGCCCGTCACCCTGCACCTTGATCGTGCCGGCGTCCAGGCTGATGCCCACGAAGCCAGGCAGGGTCCGTAAGCCGGGCGCTGCCTCAGCGGCCCGGCGGCCGAGCTCGCCGGCAGCATTGAATTCGGCCATGCTAATGCCGAGATCACGCCGAAGCGCCTCAGCCACGCCAGCGCTGGAGGGCCCCGTCGTGTCCACGGGAACGTCCGGGGTGGCAGGCACGGGCTGCGCCACTGCGGGTCCGGCAGCCAACCCGAATGACAGCATCACGCCGGCCATGGTTCCTGCGACAAAGATCTTCTTCATGGGGCTCGCCGTTCCGCTCATCCACGCCCGCGTCGAGGCGCTCGGTGACTTCAACTGCCATCAACAAATATCAGCAGTCACTTCAGTAACTTGAGTCACAAGGTTATCTTCCGGAACGCGAGGTCGGAAACAGAATCAAGCTCCGCTTCCGGCAGTCCATGGGCCAGGAGGTAGCCGCGGGTGTCCAAATTGCGGACGAATTCCACCACTGCAAGCCCGCGCTGCTCCAGCAGGGGCCCAAGTTCCCCCTCTGTCAGGTATCGCTCCCGGCTGTGTGGCGGCCCATGCGTGCGGTAGCGCTCGTTGATGCCGCGGGCGGCCCGCCGGTAACCATCGGCGATTTCCTCATCGGAGTCACCCGCCAGGTCCTGGATCATGGCTGCCACCAGTCCGCTGCGGTCGCGCCCGGCGGCGCAGTGCAGCACGACGTCTCCCCTGGGTGCAGCAAGGGCCAGCGCCCGGAAGACGCCCACCAGTTTCTCCGGGAAGAGCCTGGCATTCTCGGGATAGTGGGCTGGATCGTTCAGGTAGGGTCCGGTGACGGATGCGAACCGCGGATCGCCCGACTCCTCTGTGGGCGCCTGGACCACGTCGAAGGCCGCCCAGGCGCTGGCCGGAACCACTGGATCCGAGTCCCGGCGCCGCCCCTCCGAGGGGTTCCGGAGATCCACCACGGTGCGGACGCCGTCGTCGAACGCCTGTTTCCAGCCCTTTTCGGTCAGCCACTCCCGCCGCCCCATCCGGTAGATTCCACCGGATATCCGCCACGCGTTGACGGCGCCATCCCAGCCCACCGGCCTGCCCTGTTCGCCCACCAGCACAGCTAACCACACGCGCCTGCATGAGGCCCCCAAAAGTCCTCTGCAGGAAGGGTAGAAAGCCCCCATGACGGCCCGTGGCTGGGGCAATACCCTGTCAACTACGCAGCTACGCCAGAAGATCCACGTTCAAAGGGGAACCAGATATAAGGCTCACCCACTAACCCCGGCGGGCCAGCCGGTGCTCAAGCCCGGCGCGGACCGCCGGCCATTCATGCTCCAGGATGGAGAACACCACGGTGTCGCGCAGGTTGCCGTCGCTGGTCCGTGAATGGCTGCGGAGCACGCCGTCCTGCTTGGCGCCCAGCCGTGCGATCGCGTCCCGCGACTGGTGGTTGAGCCAGTGCGTGCGGAACTCCACGGCCGGGCAGCCCAGCACTTCGAAGGCATGCCGGAGCAGCAGCAGCTTTGAGTCGGGATTGGTCCCTGTCCCCTGCACGGACGCCGCGTTCCAAGTGGAGCCGATCTCCACCCGGGGCGTGGCCGGGTCGATGTTCATGTAGGTGGTCATGCCGATAATGCGGCCCGGCCCGCCCGTGCCCGGATCAATGAGCCGGGTGGTGAAGGGCAGCATGGATCCCAGCTCCTGCAGGGCGAGCCGGCGCCGGATTTCCGCGGCCATGGCCTCCGGTTCCGGAACCGAGGTGTACCAGAGCTTCCAAAGCTCGCCGTCCCTGGCCGCTTCCAGCAGTCCGTCGTGGTGTTCCGTCGCCAGCGGCTCCAGGATTACATGCCGGCCGGTCAGGGTAAGGGGTTCAAGGAAAGTCACTGCACCAGCCTAGGACCAATCACCGGGGCCGGTTACGCTGGGAAAACCCAGACCGCGAGCAAGGCAAGGGAGTTAACGTGTCAGGAACCAATCCGGACCCGGAAGACGACAAGATCACCGGCCTGGAGCCCGGCGGTGGAGTGCCGCCGGGAGAAACCCCGCCGGGCGAAGGTTCCGTGGCGGGCACCCAGGAGCCCCGCCAGCCGGGCTCCGGCCGGGGTCAGCAGATCTTCTGGCTGGCGGCCATCGGAGCGGGCGTGCTGCTGTTCCTGCTGTACTTCATCGGCTACATCGTGGGCTTTTTTGACTAGGCCTTGCTCCGGCCGGCGGCCAGCCTAGCTGTATTGACCACAGACGTTAGTGACGCCCGGCGTGGTTTGGTGACATGAAGAAGACCTCCGGGTGGAGTGGGGCTTGTCTAGAGTCCTTTTTCCACACACGGAGGTCTTCGTGTCCCACCCTAATGCTTTCCTCACTCCTCGTGGCCGGTTACAGCTCGCGCAGTGTGTTGTTGATCAGTGCTGGAGCCTGCGCCGTGCCGCGGAGCGGTTTCAGGTTTCGGTCCCGACTGCTGAACGTTGGGCGAAGCGCTACCGCCAGGAGGGACCCGAAGGAATGGTGGACCGTTCGAGTCGGCCACATTCCTCGCCCCGCAGGACTGCTACGCGTACCGAACGGAGGATCATTGCCGTGCGTGTGAACCGCCGGTGGGGCCCTGCCAGGATCGGCTATCTGCTGGGTCTGCACCCCTCGACCGTCCACCGGGTACTGTCCCGCTACCGGCTGGCGAAACTAACCTGGCTCGATCGCGGCACAGGACGAGTGATCCGCCGTTATGAACACGACAGGCCGGGGGATTTGGTCCACGTGGACATCAAGAAGCTGGGCCGGATCCCCGATGGCGGCGGACATCGAGTCGTGGGCAGGACCGCTGGCTGGAAGAACAAGACCGGCACCAAGGCCAACCGCCGGCCCGGCTACCACTACCTCCACAATGCCGTGGATGACCACTCACGACTGGCTTACACCGAGATCCTCACTGACGAAACCAAGGAAACGGCAGCAGGCTTCTGGGTGCGGGCAAACGCCTGGTTCAAAGAACACGGAGTTACCGTCCAACGTGTTCTGACTGACAACGGGAACTGCTACCGGTCCCATGCTTTCGCCGAAGCGCTGGGTCCGAATATCAAACACAAACGCACCCGCCCCTACAGACCACAAACCAACGGCAAAGTCGAACGGTTCAACCGCACCATGCTTGAGGAATGGGCCTACATCCGCCCCTACCGCTCAGAAGCCGAGCGAGTTGCTGCTTTCCCCGACTGGCTCCATGCTTACAATCACCATCGAGCCCACACTGCACTCAAAGGTAAGACACCGGCCAGCCGCGTCATCAACCTCTCAGGTCAATACACCTAGCTGGGCCAGTCAAAGAACCCCTTGCCGGTTTTGCGGCCGAGTTCACCGCGCGCCACCTTGTCGCGCAGGATCTGCGGCGGCGCGAACCGCTCCCCCAGCGTCGAGTGCAGGTATTCGGCGATGCCCAGGCGGACGTCCAGGCCCACAATGTCAGTGGTTTTCAGCGGCCCGGTGGGGTGTTTGTAGCCCAGCACCATGGCGGCATCGATGTCTTCCGCCGATGCCACGCCCTCCTCCACCATCCGCATCGCTTCCAACGCAATGGCCACGCCAAGGCGGGAGGAGGCAAAGCCCGGAGCATCGTTGACGACGACGGCGGTCTTGCCGAGTGCCTCAACCCAGGTTTTGGCCGCGGCAGCAAGTTCGGGAGACGTACGTTCGCCCAGCACCACCTCGATAAGCGTGGATGCCGGTACCGGGTTGAAGAAATGCAGGCCAAGGAAGTTCGCAGGCCGCTTCAGTTCACGGGCCAATCCGTTGACGGACAGCGAAGAGGTGTTGGACGCGATGTAGCTGTCCTGCCCCAGCCGTTCCTCAATTCCCCTCAATGCCGTGACTTTGAGGTCCCAGTCTTCGGGGACGGCTTCGACCACCAGCTGGCGGTCTTTGAAAGCGTCGTAGTCGGTGCTGACGGTCAGCCGGGTCACCAGCTCTTCGAAGTTGGCATCCACTGCACCCCGTTCGATGCTCTTCAACGCTGCGGACTGCACGCGTTCCTGCGCGGCCTCGGCGGAAACGTCGTCGCGCTCCACCACCAGCACGTTGGCGCCCTTGATCAGGAAGGCGTGCGCGATGCCCGCGCCCATGCGGCCGCCACCCAGTACGCCAACGAAAGGGGGAAGGCCGGGGGCTACTGATGAATTACTCATGGTCTACTTTCCGTCGGCGGGGTTGGCGGAGGCGGCTGCCTTCTTCGCTGCATTGCGGTCCAGGAACGCCTGCATCCGGTCGAATTTGGCCTGGGACTCGAAGAGGATGCCCTGGGCCAGCTGGTCGATGAGCGGATGCGCTTCTGCGGGCGCGTGGAACACGGATTTGGTGATGCGGACGGCCAGCGGATCCTGCCGCCCGATCCTGTTGGCCAGGCTGTGCGCCGCGTCCAGGAGATCGGCGGGGTCGTGGATTTCCGTGATGAGGTTGGCGGCCTTGGCTTCGTCGGCGCCAAGGACCAGCCCCGCCAGCAGGATCTGCTTGGCCAGTGGCTCGCCAACGAGTTCCCGGAGCCGCCAGCTGGCGCCGGCGGCGGCGAGGATCCCCAGCCCCGTTTCCGGATTGCCGATCCGCACGTTGGGGGTGCCGATGCGGAAGTCTGCGGCGTAGGCAAGTTCCGCGCCGCCGCCCAGGCAGTAGCCGTCCAGTGCGGCGATGACCGGCATGGGCAGCTTGGCGATCCGCACGAAGATGGTGGAGTTGATGCCCTGCAGGGCGTCGTCGCGCCGGCGTTCGCGCAGCTGGGCAATATCGGCACCGGAGGCGAAGACCCCGTCCACGCCGGCGATGATCAGCACCTTGGGGTTTTGTTCCAGGGCCGCGCAGACGGTGTGGAGTTCGTCCACCATCTGCTGGTCGATCGCGTTCTTTACCTGGGGCCTGTTGAGCAGCACCACCACCCGGTCCTCGCGCTCCTCAACGAGGAGCGCGGAGAAGTTCCCGGCCGCGAGGTCCACCGGTGCCGCCATCAGATTTTCTCCAGCAGCATCGCAGTGCCCTGTCCCACGCCGACGCACATGGTGGCAAGCCCGAACTTCGCGTCCTCGCGTTCCATCCGCCCCAGCAGGGTGATGGCAATCCGCGACCCGCTGGAGCCGAGGGGGTGCCCCAGGGCGATCGCGCCGCCGTCCCGGTTCACGATCTCCGGTTCCAGCCCAAGCCGGCGGATGCAGGCCAGGGACTGCGTGGCAAAGGCTTCATTAAGCTCGACGGCGGACAGGTCGCCGACGCTCAGGCCGCTTCGCTTGAGCACCTTTTGGGTGGCAGGCACGGGGCCGATGCCCATGATCTCGGGCTCACAGCCGGCAGAGGCGCCGTCGATGATGCGGGCGCGCGGAATGAGGCCAAGCCGCTCAATGGCTGCTTCGGAGGCGATGATAATGGCGGAGGCGCCGTCGTTCAGGGACGAGGAGTTCCCGGCCGTCACCACGGACCCGCCGTGCGCCACGGGCTTAAGCTTCGCGAGAACGTCCATGCTGGTACCGGCGCGCGGGCCCTCGTCGGTGTCCACCACGGTCTCCGACTTGCGGGTCTTGACTGTGACGGGCACGATTTCGTCCTTGAACCGGCCCGCCTCGATGGCGTCCAGAGCGAGCTGGTGGGAACGGACGGCGAATGCGTCAGCGTCCTCACGGGAGATGCCGTCCACCCGGGCTACTTCCTCCGCCGTTTCCGGCATGGAGTAAGTCATCTTGCCGTCCCGGGACAGGCCGCCGTGCTGGAAGTGGGGATTGGTGAAACGCCAGCCGATGGAGGTGTCGAAGATCTGGCCCGGCTTGGCGAAAGCGCTGGTGGGCTTTTCCTGGACCCAGGGGGCGCGGCTCATGGACTCCACCCCGCCGGCGATCACAATGTCAGCTGCGCCGGCCTTGATCATGTGGCTGGCCTGGATGATGGCACTGAGGCCGGAAGCGCAGAGCCGGTTCACCGTGATTCCCGGAATATGCAGGGGCAGTCCGGCCAGCAGGGTGGCCATCCGGGCCACGTTGCGGTTTTCCTCGCCAGCGCCGTTGGCGTTGCCAAGGATGACTTCGTCAATGCTTTCCGGGTCCAGGCCGGCGCGTGCCACGGCTTCGCGGACCACGAGGGCCGCGAGGTCATCCGGCCGCACGGCGGACAACGCCCCTCCGTACCTGCCCACGGGCGTTCGGACGCCGCCAACAAGGAAAGCCTGTGGACCTGCGGTTGCAGCCATGGAAACACCCTTCACGCGATAAACAGCACTGTCATCGGCGGCCGGCACAGCAGAATGTTCCACTTACCGACCGTTCGTTCTGTAAATGGTACACGGCAGGGTCATGCTGCGCATCCGGTTACAGGACGGTCACCCCCAGGTGCGCGGCGATCAGGGGTGCCAGGAGGCCCAATTGGTACTCATCGATGACAAGCCCGGACATGCTGCCCAGGCCGCTGATTTTGCGGAATTCCGTGCCCCTGATGTCGAAGTCCTTCAATGTGGCTCCGGCCAGGTCCAGCGATCCGACGGTGCAGTCCTCCAGCTTCACCCTTGTTGCGGTGGCGGCCCCCAGGTCCAGTTCGTTGATGATGCAGCCGCTGATCAGCACGTCAGTAAGCTTGGCCCCGCGGAGGTTGAGGAAGTCCACCTTGCCGCCGTCGATCCGGACGGACTGCCAGCCGCTCTCATAGAGTTCAGCGGAGCCCAGGCGGGGATTGCGGAACTCAACCTCGCGCCAGGTGCTGCGGGCACCGCGGAACACGGGTGCATACAGCTCCCCCAGGATGCTGTCGCGGAACGAGGCACCCCGAAGCTGTGCCTCGTTGAAGGAAGCACCCTCAAAAAGGCATTCGGAAAAGACCGTTCCGCCAAGCTCCAACCCATCCCCGTCGATACGGCTGAACCGAACGTTGTCATGCCTGCCGGCATGCTGGATAGCGACTTCCGGCGAGTCCTCGAGGCCCGGCAACTCCACGGGGGAGAGCCTGGGTGCCGCAACTGCTGCCGGGCGCTTGCCACGCACTTTGTCCATATCCCCGAGCCTAGCCCCGGCCCCCGACAAGGAACACCGCGCGGGAGGGCTTGAAATAGTAAGCAGGCTTTGCTTATCGTGAAGGGGCACGGTTGATCGACGGAAACGAAAGGAGGCCGGAACCATGGGCCTCGGAGACAAGATCAGTAACGCGGCAGAGGACCTTGGCGGCAAGGCCAAGGAAGCTGCAGGCAACGCGACCGACAACGACCGCCTGAAGGCAGAAGGCCAGGCCGACCAGGTCAAGGCAGACGCCAAAAAGGTGGGCGAGAGCGTGAAGGACGAATTCAAGCGCGACTAGTCCTTGCTGGGGCAGCCGCAGCGAACGGCGTGCTGCCACAGCCCAAAACGGCGGCGGATCCACTGGATCTGCCGCCGTTTCGCTGTCACCGAACCATCGACTGCCGGGTACCTGTCGTTTTGAGGCCTGAAAACGACAGGTACGGAGCAATGGTTGGGGTTACCAACCGCTGCGGGTGGGTGTGTGCCCCTGCCGCGAGTCGTCCGGCATGGTCATTTCGGCCCGCAGCCCGAGGAGCCGGACAGGACGCCCCGGCTCGATCTTCGCCGCCAGGTCAAGGGCCTTGGCCAACACCTCGTCGGCATCGGTGGTCTCCGGGATTTTCCGGCCATACGTCTTGGTGGTGAACGGGGCGTAGCGCACCTTCAGGGTCAGGCCCACCACGGGCCGCCCCTCGGCAGCGACATCCTCCAGGACGTGCGCCGCCAACTCGCGGACGGCGTCGTCAATCTGTTGCGGCTCCGCCAGGTCCCGCTGGAAGGTTGTTTCACGGCTGTGCCCCCGCGCCACCCAGGGGGTGTCATCGACGGTCCGGGAACCGTCGCCCCGGCCAAGCTGTGCATACCAGGGCCCCATTTTTGGACCGAATTCGGGAACCAGGTCAGCGGGGTTGGCCGCTGCCAGTTCAGCAACGGTCTTGATGCCCAAGGTGGCGAGGCGGCGGGATACCGCCTTTCCCACACCCCACAGCTCAATCGTGGGCCGCTCCCCCATGACCTCCAGCCAGTTGTCCTCCGTGAGCCGGAAAACACCGGCGGGTTTACCGAAGGTGGTGGCGACCTTGGCACGGACCAAGGTGTCGCCGATGCCGACGCTGCAGTGCAGCCGGGTTTCCGCCAGGACTGCCTGCTGGAGTTGGCGGGCGAAGGCCTCCGGATCAGACGTTTCAAGGCCTACGAATGCCTCGTCCCAGCCAAGCACCTGGACCGTGGTTCCCGGCTGTGAACGGAGCACCGCCATGACCTTCCCGGACGCCTCAACATAGGCGTCATGGTCCACGGGCAGGATCACCGCGTCCGGCACTTTTCGCGCCGCGATCCGCAGCGGCGTGCCCGATCCCACGCCGTAGGCACGTGCTTCGTAGGACGCTGTGGACACCACAGCACGCTCGGCAGGATCGCCACGGCCGCCTACGATAACCGGCCGGCCCGCCAGCTCGGGGCGGCGCAGCACCTCGACGGCCGCGATGAACTGGTCCAGGTCCACATGCAGCACCCACGGTTCGCTCACAGGCCCCAGTCTGCCCCGGCGGACCGCCCGGCACCACCCCGGCCACCCGCCGTAGTAATTCCCGGGCGCAACCGGCGAGACATCCCCGGACCGGCCGGTTAGCCTTGGCCCATGACGAATGTAGACCTGAGTGCGGAGAGCGCCGCTGCCGGCGGCTCGCCCTCCCTGAACGGCTACCTCGCCGTACCTGCTGGACAGGGTCCTTTTCCCGGCGTCGTGATGATCCATGAAGCGTTCGGCCTGGATGACCAGACCCGGCGGCACGCGGACCGGCTGGCAAAGGCCGGATACCTTACCCTGGCCTTGGACCTGTACAGCGACGGCGGCCCGCGGCGGTGCCTGGTGGGAACCATGCGGGCCATGGCGGCCCGCGCCGGCAGGCCTTTCACCGACATCGCCACAGCCCGTACCTGGCTGGCGCAGTCCGAGCTGGGCAATGGCAGGACCGGGGTAATCGGATTCTGCATGGGCGGCGGCTTTGCCCTGCTCACCGCGCGCGACGGGTTCGATGCCGCCTCCGTCAACTACGGCCGGCTCCCGGGCAAGGAACAGCAGGACCTGGTGGAGGCACTGCGTGGCTCCTGCCCCATCGTGGCCAACTACGGCGGAGCGGACAGGTCCCTGAAGGGGGCCGCGGCGCGCCTCGAATCAGCCCTGGACCAGCTGGGCATCGAGCACAGCGTGAAGGAGTTTCCCGGCGCAGGCCATGCTTTCCTCAATGACGAAGAAATCGGACCAGTACTCCTCCGCCCGCTGATGCGGGTCATGGGCGTGGGGCCGGACCCGGCATCCGCCCCCGAGGCCTGGCGGCGCATCGAGGACCACTTCGCCAGGTACCTGAAGGACTGAGGCAGCCAGCCGGGTGGACCCATCCCGGCACCCTGTGGAAACGCCGACGGCGGGCCGCCCCTCCAAGGGGTCGGCCCGCCGTCGAACGCAGTCCGGAAAAACCTAGCTGAAGAGCTCGCTCTTGGGCTGGTTGTCCTTGACCTTCTGCCAGCCCAGCCAAAGGACCACGGCGAAGAACGGAATGGTGGCCAGCGTCCAGAGGCCCAGGTAGAAGACCTCGCCGTCCTTGCTGGTCATGGTGTCGAAGCCGATGAGCACGGTGATGACGAGCAGGGCGACGAGTCCGGCCCAGCTGGTCCAGGGCGAGCCCGGCATGGGCAGGCTGGAGACGTTGCCCTTTTTCTTCCGCAGCGCGATCTGGCTGGCGAAAATGGAACCCCAGGTGAAGATCACGCCGATGGAGGCGGTGTTCAGGGCGAGGTCGAATGCGTGGGAACCGCCCAGCCAGATGTTGAGGAGGATGCCCACCAGGTAGACGCCGCCGATGGCCAGGATCGCCGCGTAGGGCACGTGGCGGGTGGACATGCGGGTCAGCCACTGCGGGGCGTGGCCGTTGTTGGCCATGGTCCGGAAGATCCGGCCGATCGAGTACAGGCCTGAGTTGCACGAGGACAGTGCAGCGGTGATGACGATCATGTTCATGACATCGCCCATCCAGCCCAAGCCCATCTGGCCGAAGACGGTGACGAACGGGGAGGTGCCGGCATGGTACTGGTCCGAGGGAAGCAGCATGGCAAGCAAGGTCACGGAGCCGACGTAGAACACGACAATGCGGAGGACGACGGCGCGGATCGCCTTGGGAACTTCGCGTTCCGGGTTCTGCATCTCGCCCGCGGTGATGCCCACCAGCTCGATGGCGTTGTAGGCAAAGATCACGGCGTTCAGGACCAGGATCATCACCAGGGCGCCCTTGGGGAACATGCCGCCGTCGGCCGCGAAGAGGTTGTTCACCGATGCGTGGCCCCCGCCCACCTTGGCGTTGGTGACCACCATGAAGGTGCCCACGGCCAGGAAGATGACGATGGCGGCGACCTTCAGGACGGAAGCCCAGAATTCGAATTCACCGAAAGCCTTCACGCTGAACAGGTTCACGGCCACCAGCAGCACCAGCGCTGCGATGGCGGACAGTTCAACGGGGACGTTGGGGAAGAAGAACTGGAAGTACAGGCCGATCGCGATGAGCTCGGCGATGCCGGTCATGGCCCAGTTGATGAAGTACATCCACCCGGAGAGGAAGGCGCCCTTCTTGCCGAACATCTCGCCGGCGTAGCTGACGAACGAGCCGGAGGTCTGGCGGTACATGATGAGCTCGCCCAGGGCCCGCATGAGCAGGTAGGCGATGACGCCGGCGATGGCGTAGGAGAAGATCAGGGCCGGGCCGGTGGAGGCGAGGCGTCCGCCGGCGCCCATGAAGAGGCCGACGCCGATTGCGCCGCCCATGGCGATCATGGTGACGTGGCGTCGGCCAAGCGTCTTTTTGTATCCCTCGGCGCTGAGGGAGGGGTCGACGGCGGAGGATGGCGCCGCGCTGTTCTTTAGTTCTGTGGGGGTACTTTGAGGCACAACTGTTCCTTGTGGGTTGGGGGTTGGCCGCATCCGGTCTTCGTATGATCAAGCTCACAAAATTCGGCCTTTAGGCCTGGGGACCAGCAGATGTGAGGGTGAATCGGCCGAACTGCCGAAGCTTCACGCGGCCTGACCATCTTACAAGACGGTGTGGGGTGGTACGTGACGCGCACTACACGGCCGCCCCCGGCGATAGGCTTGGAGGCATGGCCACAGCCCACCGCTTACCGCCCGCCCCGCAGCCGCAGCTGTACCGATTTTCCCCGCTGGACCTGGCCACGCTGTGCCTCTACGTTGCCATCGCCGGCTTCTTCGCGGTGGCCGGCAACGTGCTCGCGCCCTTGCTTCGGCAGATCGCCCTATCCCCGGCAGCGGCGTCCTACGCCGTGAACCTGCTGTTTTATGCCTCGGTGGGAATACTGGCGCTCCTGGCTGCCCGCAGAGTGGTGGTCAGGGACCTCAAGGTCCTGGCAACCCGGCCATGGTTCACGCTGCTGATGGTGCCGGCAGCCGTCATCGCCATGATGATCCTCACCGCCGTGGTGGTGGCAGCCAACGGGCAGGTTGAAACCTCGGCCAACCAGGCAGGGCTGCAGGCACTGATGCAGCAGGTCCCGGCATGGCTCATGGTTCCGCTGCTGGTGGTGGTGGGCCCGTTCGTGGAGGAGTACATTTTCCGCCACCTCCTCATTGGGAAGATGTCCCGCCGCGTGAACATCTGGATCTGCTGCGCGCTTTCGGTGGCGCTTTTCGCGGCCCTCCATATCGTGGGCCAGGAGGCGGTGACCCTGACTGCGCTGCTCCCCTACCTGGCGATGGGCGCCACGCTGGTGTTCGTCTACGTGTGGACCGGGAAGAACGTGATGTTCTCCTACTTCGTCCATGCCGCCAAGAACCTGCTGGCCGTGGTCCTGGTGTACGCCATCCCGCCGGAGCTGATCAGCCAGATGCAGAACGTCCAGGCCTGAGCACCCGCACCGGACCTTCCCCAACGAGCCGGCCGCCCGTACCGTGGACGGATGGGACTGAACATCCAGATTGTTGTCGATTCCGCCAGCCCGCATGAGCTGGCCGACTGGTGGGCCGAAACCCTGCAGTGGGCGGTCGAACCCCAGGACGCCGGGTTCATCCGCTCCATGATCGAGCAGGGCTACGCCACCGAAAACCAGACTATGACGCACCGCGGGAACCTGGTGTGGAAGGACGGCGCCGCCATCCGGCCACCGGAAGAGATTGAGGCCAAGGATCCGCAGCGGCGCATCCTGTTCCAGACCGCACCCGAGGGAAAAACGGTGAAGAACCGGGTGCACTGGGACGTCCGGCTGGACGGCAGGGACAAGGACGACGTACGGCGCGAACTCGAGGCACGCGGGGCTTCCTTCCTTTGGTCGGCGCGGCAGGGCCCTCACTCCTGGCACACCATGGCGGACCCCGAGGGCAACGAGTTCTGCATCAGCTAAGCACGATTACTAGACTTGGACGGTGAGCAACCAGATCCCCGCCCCGGTGTCCGACGTCTTCGATCCCACGCGCTGGCGGGTGGTCTCCGGCTTCGAGGACTTCCAGGACATGACCTACCACCGGCAGGTGGAACGGGATTCCGGGGGCGGCTGGGTACGTGACCTGCCAACGGTCCGGATCGCATTCAACCGGCCCGAGGTCCGCAACGCGTTCCGGCCGGGGACCGTTGACGAGCTCTACCGAGCCATGGACCACGCCCGGATGACCCCCGACGTGGCCACCGTGCTCCTCACCGGCAACGGCCCCTCCCCCAAGGACGGCGGCCACTCCTTCTGCTCCGGCGGCGACCAGCGGATCCGGGGCCGGGACGGGTACCGGTACGCCGACGGCGAGACCCATGAAACCATCGACCCCGCCCGTGCCGGCAGGCTCCACATCCTTGAGGTCCAGCGGCTGATGCGCACCATGCCCAAGGTGGTCATCGCCGTCGTCAATGGCTGGGCGGCCGGCGGTGGCCACTCACTGCATGTCGTGTCAGACCTGACCATAGCGTCCCGGCAGCACGGCAAGTTCAAACAGACCGACGCCACGGTGGGAAGCTTTGACGCCGGCTACGGCTCAGCGCTCCTGGCCCGGCAGGTGGGCCAGAAGACGGCCCGCGAGATTTTCTTCCTGGCCCGCGAATATTCCGCGGAAGACATGGTCCGCATGGGCGCGGTCAATGAGGCCGTTGACCACGAACGCCTGGAGGAGGTGGCACTGGAGTACGCCGCGGACATCGCACGGCAGTCCCCGCAGGCCATCCGCATGCTGAAGTTCGCGTTCAACCTGGCCGACGACGGACTGGCGGGCCAGCAGGTGTTCGCCGGCGAAGCCACCCGGCTGGCCTACATGACGGACGAAGCCGTAGAGGGCAAGGAGGCCTTCCTGCAAAAACGCGACCCCGACTGGTCACGCTTCCCGCACTACTTCTAAGGCAGGACGGCAATGAACAGCGAAGCCTCACCCAGGACGGGCCACGGCGGTCCGCTCAACATCGAACCGGCCCTGAAGGCCCTCGCGGCCGCCCTCCATGGCGAGGGCCCCGCCGTCGAACTGTCCGTGGGCCCGGACGGCGGCCTGATCGTTGGGCACGTCGAGACCCCCGGCTGTGACGACGCCGTGGCCGTGGTCCGCACGTCCGGGTCCACCGGGGCACCCAAGGCAACCCTGCTGACCGTGGAGTCCCTGGCGGCCTCCTCGATGGCCACCGCGCTGCGGCTCAAGGGCGAGGGCCAGTGGCTGCTGGCCCTGCCCGTCCAGTTCGTTGCCGGCATCCAGGTGCTGGTGCGGTCCCTCTTTGCCGGCACCCGGCCCTGGGTCATGGACATGTCCAGCGGCTTCACCCCGGAGGCCTTCACCGCGGCCGCGCTGGAACTGACGGACAAGATCCGGTTCACGTCCCTGGTCCCCACGCAGCTCCAACGCCTCCTGGACCAGCCCTCCCCCGAGACGCTCGCCGTGCTGCGGCGCTTCAACGCGGTCCTGCTGGGTGGCGCGCCTGCGTCCCCGGCCCTGCTGGCCGCCGCCCGCGATGCCGGAGTCCGGGTGGTCACCACGTACGGATCCGCGGAAACGTCCGGCGGCTGCGTGTACGACGGCTACCCCCTGGAAGGCGTCTCCGTCCGGGTGGCTGAAGACGGCCGCATCCTGCTGGGCGGGGACACCGTGGCCGCCGGGTACATCGAAGCCCCTGATGAAGAGACCGGGACGTTCTTCGAAGAGGACGGCGTGCGCTGGTACCGCACCAGCGACCTCGGCTCGATCGACGACGACGGCCGGCTCACCGTGCTGGGCCGGGCCGACGACGTCATCATCACCGGCGGCGTCAAGGTTTCCGCCGGTCACGTGCAGGAGCGGCTGGAACAGGACGACGCCGTCGCGGCGGCGTTCGTGGCCGGGGTCCCCTCCGCCGAATGGGGCCAGGCGGTGGCGGCCTACGTGGCGCTGGCACCCGACCGTGGAGCCGCCGCTGAAGCCGGACCCGGGCAGGAGGCAGGGGATCCCGCCGTCGCCCTTCAACAGCGCTGGCAGCAGGAGCTGGGGGTGCTGGCGCCCAAAACGGTCCGCACCGCGCCGGCGCTGCGGATGTTGCCGAACGGAAAGCCGGACCGGCTCGCCATGACCGCCGAACTCAGCACCCAGCACGGGGGAAAGTAGAGTGGACCTGCACCACCGCGGCGGGTGCGCACGTTCCATCCAGCCGTCTTACCGAAACAACACGAGGTACTAACCGTGGCAACAGCCGCCCAATGGATCCAAGGCGCCCGACTCCGGACGCTGCCGGCAGCGATCGCGCCGGTGCTGATCGGCACTGCCGCAGCCTATGAGATGGGCTCGTTCCTCCTGCCCAACGCCATCCTCGCTGCGCTGGTGGCGCTCCTGCTGCAGGTGGGCGTGAACTTCGCCAACGACTACTCGGACGGCATCCGCGGTACCGATGACGACCGGGTAGGCCCCCTGCGGCTGGTGGGCTCCGGCGCCGCCAAGCCGGAACACGTCAAGTGGGCGGCGTTCGGAACGTTCACGCTGGCCATGGTGTTCGGCCTGGTCCTGGTGGTCCTCACCCAGGCCTGGTGGCTGATCCTGGTGGGCCTGGGCTGTGTCATGGCGGCGTGGGGCTACACGGGCGGCAAGAACCCTTACGGCTACATGGGGCTCGGCGACCTGTTCGTGTTCGTCTTCTTCGGCCTGGTGGCCACCCTGGGCACCACCTACACCCAGGCCGGGCACATCAGCCTTTCCGCGGTCATCGGGGCCATCGGTACCGGGCTGATCGCCACTGCACTGCTGATGGCCAACAACGTACGGGACATTCCCACGGACATGCAGGCGGGCAAAAAGACCCTGGCCGTGCGCCTCGGCGACAAGCACGCGCGCGAAAGCTACGTCCTGATGCTCGCCGTCGCGATCCTGCTGGTGGTGATCCTGGCACCGGGCCGGCCGTGGATCCTGATTGTGCTGCTGCTCATTCCGGCCTGCCTGATGCCGGCGTGGCTGATGATCAACGGCCGCAAGCGCAAGAGCCTGATCCCGGTGCTGAAGCAGACCGGCCTGATCAACCTCGGCTACAGCGTGCTGTTCTCACTGGGACTGATCCTCAGCCACGGGTTCTAGTTCTTCTTGCTGCTGCCCTTGGCGTTGTTGATGGTGATGTCCGGGTTGGCGTCCAGCAGGGCGTCCTCGGCGTTGGCGTCCTGGACCTCTCCGGCGGAGCGCAGCGGCTTGGCCTTCCCCGAGAACCGGTGCTGCAGGGCTGCGGAGGCGGCGTCGCGCTGCTTCTGGAAGAAGAGGTAGCTGATGGCGAAGGCAATGAGCGCGGCGCAGATGACGGCCATCAGCGCCCCGACCTGCAGGAGCATGAACAGGACGAACAGGGGCAGGAAGATCGCCAGGCGGATCAGGGAATATTTCAAAAAGGCCACTATTCAAGTTTAGCCGCCGCGGCCCGCGGCCCCTGCGCGTCCTGACGATAGACTTGATGGCATGCTCTTCCGTGTGGCTTTGGCCGTCGCAGTCCTCGTCATCTTTGTGTATGGCCTGGTGGACGTGATCCGCACTGAAGGCCGCCTGACCCGCGGGATTTCCAAACCCGCGTGGATCATCGTCCAAATTGTCCTGCCCGTCCTCGGTGCTCTCCTGTGGCTGCTGATCGGCCGGCCACGGGGCTCTGCGCAGCCGCGGCCCAGCTACCCGCACCCCACCGCTCCGGATGATGACCCGGAATTCCTCCGCAACCTTGAGGCACGCCGCCGCAGCCAGGCTGAGGCCGAACGCCTCAGGAAACTCCGCGACGACCTCGAATCCAAGGCCAAGGAGGACGGCGGGAAGCACCAGCACGGCACCGACGAACACGATGCCGACGGACTGAAATAGCGCTGATGGCGTCCCCAGCCGGCGGCGAAGAACGGCGCCTGTCCGCTCCCCCACCAAGGCCCGGCCTGTCCCACTCCGCCCCACCGCCCATCCCGGCCAGCCCCGCGTTGCCGCGGACCGTCCGTGCCGCCCGCTCGCTCTGGCTCTTCAGCTTTGCCGCCGGACTGGCCGTCCTGCTGGGGTCCTTGGCAGCCCGGGACTCGAACCTGCGGCGGCTTCGCGGGGTGGTGGCGGACATGGCCGCAGGCCGCGACGCCGATTCGGTTGGAACCGCGGCGGACATAGTGTTCTGGGGCAGCATCGTTGCCCTGCTCCTGGTGACGGTGCTTGAGGCTGCTGTCCTGGCCGCCGTGCTGGGCCGCAGGGCATGGGCACGCTGGACATTGATTCCGCTGCTGGCCAGCCATCTCCTTGTCCTTTTTCTGGCGTCCGCCTTCCTGGTCCCCGCCGGTGCCGCCGGCAGCTACGTCGTGATGCTTTGGGGCGCCGGAGTGGTCCTGGCCCTCGCAGGGCTGGTGCTCCTGTTCCTTCCCCCTGCCGGAACCTGGCTCAAGGGCGGGCGCGGCCGGGCCTGAGCGCGGGCCCCTAGGCTGACTGCGGCTGCCGGGCCGTGCCGGTTTCGCTGCCGGTGCAATCCGCCAGGACGCCCTCGCAGCTGCGGATCACCACCCTGCAGGCTTCCACGGCAGACCGCGCAGTCAAGGGATTTTCGGACACCCTGCGCCAGCGGGCCAGCACGCCGCGCGCCTCGGCGGCAAGCGCCTCCGGACCCGTGCCGGACGCCACGCCCAGCCGCTGGGATGCTTCGGCGCCCAGGCCCCCGATAAGCCGTTCGGCTTCCGCCGCAAGCTCCGGGGCCAATTCCACTCCCGACGTCCGCAGCGCGGCCAGCAACCGCAGCTCGCGGAATTCGTGCGCGTTGGCCTGCAGCCGCTCCAGGGACTCCGCCAGGCGTTCGGTCCCCGCCCGGGGCCGGCCGGCCAGCAGGCTTTCCACCGCTGCCAGCGCCGTCCTGGCCTTCAGTGCCTCTGCCCTCGCCAGGAACTGACGGTCCAGCAGCTCCAGCAACGGGTCCAGCCCGCTGCGCCTGGCCAGTTCGTGGGCCAGCGGGGTCGGGTCGCCAAACCCGTTGCGGACCAGGACCACAGCCAGCCGGATGCCAAAGAGTCCGTAGCGTTCCAGCAGTGACGCACGGGCCTCTTCCGTCAGTTCCCGCGGTTCCGCCGAGCGGCGGAACCTGTCGGCCGAAAGCATCATCCTCTCGCGGGCAGTTCGATCAACGGTGGCAAGGAGCCGGAGGGCCTCGAAGTCCGCCTGGCGCAGGGTGCGGGCGCTTTGGGCCAGGAGCCCCGCCACGGGGACGACGCCGAGCGCGAGCTTGCGGAGGTTGGGGTCCCGGCTGTACCGTTCCGCGATGGCACCGGCGGACAGCAGCGAGTCGATTCGTCCGGCTCCCACTTCGTCCGCCCGCGACAAAACTGCAATCGCATTAACGGTGCCAGAGCGGCCGGCGGCTGTGTCGCGGAAGGACTCCAGGAACCGGATGTCGGATGCGTGCAGGTGCCGCAGGAGGTAGACCACGGCATCAGCTTCCGACGCCGAATCCTCCGGAGTGAGGAACCTGACCGACCGTGCGGACACCTCCTGGGAGAGGGAGGCGATCCCGGGGGTGTCGATCAGGGTCATGGCCTGCAGTGCCGGCGAGGGCCATTCGACGTCGAGGCGCTCCACCTCGTCCGCCCGCGCACCGTCGAGGACGAAGACCAAGCGGCCGTCTGCGCGCTTCAGGGGAAGGTGACGGGGCTCGCCCACAACAGGGTGCAAGGTGATGCGCGGTGTGTGGCCATACCGGTACCAGGTGACAATCCGGGTACATTCGCCGGTGTCGGTTGGCGCGATTTCCTCGCCGATGATGGCGTTCAGCAGGGTGGATTTTCCTGCCTTCACCATTCCCGCAATGGCAATCCTCAACGGCTCGGCCAACCGCTGCGCATGGCCCTGCAGCGCCTGGATGGCGGGCGGGTCATCCGCATACACCTCGAGTGCCTCGCGGATCAGCCCTGCGGTTCCGGCCGTAGTGGACGCCGTCATCCGACCCCCGCCGCAGAACGGGCACCGGCAGCGGAAACTTCGGCAGACACCGCTTCCGCGGCGCGGTGCAGGGCATCCACCTTTTTGAGTTCAGCCTTGATGTCCTGAATGCGGCCTTCCCTTTCCTGGGCGTAGGAATTGGCTGCCTTCTGGGCTGCTGCCACCGAATCCGACAGGGACCGGTGGTATTCGTCGGCGATCTCGGTGAAGTGGTCCCGGATGGTGCGCTGCACCAGGCGCAGCCTGTCCTTCAACTGCTTTCCCACCTGGAACGTCACATCGTCCAGCTGCCGCCTGACCAGCGCCTTGGCCTCCCCCTGCCGCCGCTTCAGCCGCGTTTCCTTGTCCTCCCGGTAGGCCTTGCGTCCCAGCAGCAGCCCGGCGCCCACCGAGAGCGGATTGATCAGGGCCATCCCGAAAATGCCGGTCAGCAGCCCAAACATCAGGACGCCTCCGTAGGACCCGCGCATACCGATGAGGACCTTTTGGATGGGGTTCACGCGGCCAGGGTCCAGCGCCGGCATCTGGTCCACCGGGTCCAGCGCGTCCCCGGACTCCGAGACATGCAGGACGGGCAAGGCCACCTCGTCGGCGGCAAAGTGTTCGGCCACCTGCGCCGCCAGCCATTGGGACCGCTCGCTGGTCCAGACGAACGTGTCCGAAACCGCTGCGGCAACGCATTCCTCAAGCCACTGGGAGAATTGCGTCCAGACCGGCCCCGGGTCGCCCTGGTCGATGGCCGTCTCGGCTTCCCTCTGGATCCGGCGCAGGCGGTCGCGGAGATCGTATTCCATGTCGGCGATGAGGTCGTTGATGCCATCGCTGAGCGTCAGCTGCCACCTTGCCGAGCGCTTCCGCAGTTCGTCCGCCTCCGCCTTGGCCTGTTCCAGGGCTGCGAGCATCTGCGGGGTGCCGCGGGGGTTCTCCAGCGCCTCAAGCTCGGACTGCAGGGACAGACGGAGGTTCTCGGTGACGGAGAGCAGGTCCTGGCTGACGGAGCGCCGCTGGATGCGCTGGGCCTTTCCCACGATCTCATTGCGCAAGTGGGCCACCAGGTCCGGGAAACCGGATTCACTGTTGAGCTCGGCGTCCTGGAGCCGTGAAGCCTCCAGGCGGAGGTCGGCCGACAACGGGAACAGCGGGATGTCAGGTGCCACCTGCTCCAGGTGGGCCCTGTCCAGCTCCTCGACGCGCCGCCAGTCCGGGTAGAGGTCTGTCTTGGACAGGACCGCGGCCACGCTGGGGGTAATGCGCATGGCCTGGCGCAGGAACCGCAGCTCCGGTTCCGTGTACTCCTGGGATGCGTCCGAGACCAGCAGCATGGCGTCCGCGGTGGGCAGGGCGGTGAGGGTGGTCAGGGTGTGGGCCGAGCCCATGCCGCCAACGCCCGGGGAATCGATGATGGTGAGGCCGCCGGTCAGGATGCGGCGGGGCAGGCAGACTTCGGCTGCCGTGAGGTTGCGGCTGTTTCCCGGGTTGCCCTGCTCGGAGACAAGGGCCGGCAGGTCGGAAAGTTCGATGGGACGGCGCTCCACGCCGTCCTCCGCGGCCAGGCCGTGCGCGTCCCCGGCAGGGGTGTCCGTCGCGGGGACCAGGACGGCGGCCGAAGCCGGTTCGCCGTAGCGGACGATGGTGGGCAGGGAAGTGGCGATGTCGTCGTCCACCGGGCAGACCGGAGCGTTGACCAGGGCGTTAATGAGCTTGCTCTTGCCCTGTTTGAACTCCCCCACCACAATGACCCTGATGCTGGGGTCCTGCAGCCGGGCCATTGCCTGCTCCAGCCTTCGGCGGAGGTCAGCGCGGTCCCCGTCGCCCACCAGCTGGAGCCCCTGTTCCAGGAGCTTCACCAGCTGTCCGGCTGTCATGGGCCCCGGTGGCCTTGCCGGTCCTGCCTCTGCCACAGCGTGTCCCCCTGCCCAGTGCCCGCCCGCGCGGCGGTTCGCCTTACGGAACTAGCGTGTTACAGCGCGGTGGAGTCGTCAACCACTGCATCATCGATGGTCGCATGGTTGTCCGGGTCCACATCAGTGTGCGTGGAGCTGTCCTCCGTGAAATCGAGTTGGTTGTCGGCGGTCACCAGGCTGTCCTCCACGATGCTCGTGGCCGGGTTGTCCTGGAAGGCGTCGTCCGGGTGGACTTCCACTGCCGTGGCCATGGAACTGTCCTGGTTGAAGGAATCGTCCACATCCACGGGACTGTTCGTGGAATTGTCGTTGAACGAGTCCCTGGCGTCGAGGTCCATGTCGGTACTGACGGAATGGTCCGAATAGTCCGGGTGGTAGGAATTGTCCGAGCTGTCGTTAAAGGAATCGTCCACGTCCAGGTCGAGGTCGGTATTGAAGGAGCCGGAGATGTCCGTCTCGTCGGTGCCGATGCTGACGTCGCCGCCGGCATGGACGGAGTTGTCCGTGGAGTTATCGGTCGAATGGTCGGTGGTGTAGGAATCCCTGACGTTGTTGGAGTCCCGGACAGCGGCGTCGTCACCGGCGGCGACGGCACGGTCGCCGGAAGCCACCGCGGCGTGGTTGTCGAACCACTGCTCCACGTCCCCATCCGCCCAGATGTTCTGGTTGACGGACTGGTCCGTAATGGTATCCCGGTCGTCCAGCATGGTGGTCTGGGTGGTGTAGGAGAAGTGGTTCACCACGTTTTGGAGCTGCTGGACCGCATGGGCGTGGTCATCGTGGTCGTAGTTGGCGCCGCCATAGCCGGCAGCCATCCCGCCGGCGTGGATGGCCGGGGCGTTTCCGGCGTGTGTGGCGGGAGCACCTGCGGACCCGTGCCACACGCTGCCGGCGTTTCCCCGGACGAAGGAGAGGGCATTGAGGGTGATGGGCGCATAGTCGAGGACGACTGGCATCGCGGCGTCAACGTCGGCCGAGCACACGTTGGCCAGCCCGTGTTCCTCAAGCGCCCTTTCCGGGTCATCCAGGAACGCCTGGACCGCTTCCCGGTCCCCAAAAAGTTGCATGAGGAACTGGACAAGGTCATTTGCGAGCGTTGGCATATGCGTGGTCCTCACATCTTCATTGAGTTGTGGATCATCCGGTGAACGTATCCGAGTGTTTCCAACCTAGATACGTCGCCGGGGACAGGGCATCGGGCGCATCCCCCCTACCCGCGAATGCCGTTCCGGGGCGCCAGCACCTCCGCGCGTAGGGGTATTAGGGTTATTCCTGCTGTGGATTCAACTGCTGGGAATGCTCCACGCCAAGGGACAGGCGGAGGCGGGCCAGCAGGTCTGACCTGTTTTCCGCCCCCAGCCGGCGCCGGATCCTGGCGATGTGGTGCTCCGCCGTCCTGGGTGAGATGTAGATTGCCTCGCCGATCTCCCGGTACGTCTTGCCTTCAAGCACCAGCCTGGCCACTTCCTTTTCGCGCTCGCTCAAACCGGACGCGTCCGGCTGGGCCCCTTTGCCTCCGTTGTCGGCACCGGTGCCGGCCTGCACTTCCGCTGCCCCAGACGCTCCGCCGGCGGGACTTCCCTGCGGATGAAGGTCCCGGGCGCACGAGAGCAGGCGCATCATGTCGCGCCGCTCCTCGGCACGGGCCGCGGCGTGGCCGGCGAGCCGGGCACCTTCCCATGGCATTCCCACCGCACCGAGCAGCCTTGCCGCGCCCTCCACCTCCGCGGTCCGGAAGCGGCCGGCCAGCACGGAGACCCAGGCCTTGCCTGCCGTGGCGAGGACGGCGGCGAGCTGGCTGTGGGCAGACGCCCGTGCCAATGCTGTTGCGTGCGGGGCGAGATCGGCCGGGCTTTCGCTCAGGAGCGCAGCCTGCACGGCGGACCAGTGCAGGGGAACGGCCCACAGAGCAGGGCCGCCCAAGCGCCCCAGCAGCTTCCAGGCGTCCTCCAGGTACTGCGCCACGCGGCGCGTCTCACGCAGCCTGGCGGCGGCGATGAGCAGTTCCCCCCACGGCAGCAGGTTGTACAGGTCCACTGATGTGTGGAGCATGGCTTCGCGCGCCCGTTCCCATGCCCTGATGAGCTCGGGGACGTCGCCGTTCCTGCGGGCAAGGCCCACTTCCAGGGCCGCGCTCATGAACTCATCGCGCGGGACCAGCGGCCAATGGTTTGCTTTGGCCGCTTCCGTGGCCGCCAGCCGGGCGTCCTCCAGTTTGTCCTGCATCATGGCTGCCCAGGCCTGGAGCAGCAGGAGCCGGGGCTGGGCAGTATGGCCGCCCTGCCCGGCTGCCGCGGCTGCCCGGCAGACGGTTTCGGCCAGGTGTGGTTCCCCGCTGTGCAGGGCCAGCAGGGCCGCCAGCGCGGCGGGCGTTTCGGGCAGCGGAAGGGCTGTGCCTGCAGAGTTCAGCATGTCCGAGGCGTGGATCAGGATGGGGATGCCCTGGTGCGGTTTGTCTCCCAGGGATGCGAGGATTCCCTGGCCGGTCTGCACGAGGGCGGCCGCGAGGAGCGTTGGCGAGGCCGCGGGAGCTTCAGGCTGGAAGAAGGCCTCCGCCGCTGCCCGGTCGCCGGCGCCGATCATGGCGACGGCAGCGAGTGGCGCGGAGGGTCCCACCCGTCCCGGGCCCAGCCAGCTGTACACGTCCGCGCCCCGGGCCAGCATGCCGCGCTGAGCCCACACGGCAGCAGCGACGTCGGCGCCGCGGCGCACGTCCGGCGGAGCCGGGCTGACCAGGAGGGCATCGATGATGCGGGCCGCTGCGTCCAGTTCCCCGTCACCAGCGGCGGCTTGGGCGCGCCGGGCTGCCAAGGCAAGCGGATCAGAGCCGGCCAGGAGTGCTTCCTCATAGAGTTGCGATGCAAGACGGGGGTCGGTTTCGAGCATGGCGTCCGCCGCCTGCTCCAGTTCCGCAGCCACCCGGGGATCCGCCAGGCCGCCCCTGGCCAACTCGCGGGCCAGGTTGCCAAGTGGTTGGCCCGCGGACGCGAAAACCGTCACCAGCTCGCGCTGGAGCGCGTGGACTTTGGCGGTGGGCGCGGCACTCAGCAGCGCGTGCTGGGCGGTCCCTACCACTGTGCCGTCCGGCGTCAGCAGTCCGGCGGCTTCGGCGCGGTCCACCAGGGAATCGAGGTCCTCCACGGTGCCGCTCATGAACTTGTGCTGGAGGTCCGCGGGCAGCGGGCCGGGCAGGGCGAAGCCAACCGAAAGCGCCAGCAGCAGCTCCCGCAGGGCAGCGTTCGCGCCTTTCAGCTGTTTGGCCATCAGCTCCGCCACATGGGGTGGGTGCCCCTGGTGGTCCGGTGCGGTGTGGAGGGGTACGGGCCGCTCTGCCCGCTGCAGGTTTCCATCCATGTCAGGCCCCCGGTGAGGTGGTCGAGGCCGTTGCGACGGCAGTTTCAATGGGACTGGCGGTGGCGTCCTCCGGAGTGGGTGACGGTGCAACGGCCGGGGTGGGCGTCAGGTCAGCCGTGGGGGAAACGACGGGATCACCTGTCGGGTCCGGAGCCGCCAGGGTGGTGGGCACTACGGTCGGCGTTGGTTCCCCGGTGCCGGGGGACGACGTGCCGGGATCAGGGGTAGGGGTGCCGGAACCCGACGGGTCGCCGGTGCCGCTGGGCGACGGCGTGCCCGGGTCCGTCGTTGTTGGCTGGGTGGTGTCCGTGGGTGTGGGCGTCGCAGGGTCCGGCGACGCCGTGTCAACGGGGGCGGGGCCTGTTGGGGCGGCCTCGGCGGTGCCCGGCGGCATTGCCGGACCCACGGTGGCTGAATCGGGGATGATGCCCGTCCCTGTTGCACCCGCGTCGGCTCCGGGAGGAGGATTCCCGCCGGCGGCTGCCGGGCCGCCCGGGTTTGCTCCGCCCACGGCCGCTTCTCCGCCGGACGCCTGCCGCGTGGCGGGTGAGGCGGATACGTCAAGTCCGGGTACCTGCCCGATTGGCTTCCGGACACTCGCTTCGATGCCTGCCAGTGGCTGGGGCGCATCCACCGTTGGTGTTGCCCCTCCACCCGGAGCTGCCTGGCCGGTGGAGCCGCCCTCCGTGCTTGCACCGGCCTGCGGGACGAACATGGCGGTCAGGCTTCCAAAGCCGTCGGGACTTTGCGCGGCAGTGGCCGTAAGGACCGTCAGGAGCGCAGCCGCCGCGGCGACGGCAGTGATGCGGACGGTGGGTTTTGGGGCATGGGCGCCCCTTCCACCGTGCCACTCACGCCGGCCGGCGCCCTGTCCAGGCCCGGCTCCCGCCGTCGCATATTTGCGAGACCAGCTGGGCATCGCCGGTCCGGTCGGGGCGGGTGGCACGGCCGGGGGTACGACGACGGCCGGCGCCCCTTCGCTGCGCGCATCAGTCCCTGCCGCAAGGGTTTGCTTGGCTTCAGTTCCCGCCGGTGGCGCCGCTTCCAGGGCTGCTGCGGTATGGGCCAGAAGCGCCGCCACGGCCGCCCCCAGGCAGATGGAGGACTTGGGGTCCGCGTCCACTGCTATGGGCCGGTCCAGCTCCTCTGAGACCACCTGGGCCACCAGCGGGATCCGCGATGAACCGCCGATCAGCAGCACCGTCGACAGGTCCGCCGGCGCAAGGTGGAGCTGGGCCAGGGAGTGTTCCAGCGCGTCCACCGTTTCCCGCACGGGCTCTTCGATCAGGGCCTCAAACTCTGAACGGACCAGGCGGACCTGCTGCTGCACGCCCGGCAGGAGCACCGGAATGCTTGCCTCGCTGTCCGCAGACAGGGCTTCCTTGGCTTCCACGCATTCGCGCCGGAGCCGGGCCAGGGCGCCGAGGACCGCGGGATCGGTGGCATCAAGGTCCGCCAGGGCATTGCCGGTATGGGCGGCGACGTAGCTGAATACCGCAGCGTCGAAATCGGCGCCACCGAGGTCTTCAATGCCCTCGGGGCGGCCCAGCAGTTCGAAGCGGCTGCTGCCGGCCTTCCTGAGGACGGCGGTGTCGAAGGTGCCCCCGCCGAGGTCGTACACGGCAATGGTGCTGCCTTCCTCCACGCGCACCTGGGATGCGTAGTGCAGTGCTGCGGCCTCGGGTTCGGGGAGGAGGGTCACGTTCTGCACGCCGTGGGCGGCGAGGGCCTCGCGGATCACGGACAGCCGGTGGCTGCCCCAGGCGGCCGGGTGGGTCAGGTAGACGGCCGACGCCGGACCGCCCTCGCGTTCTGCGGCCCGGTCTGCAACCCAACGGGCGACGGTGGCGAAGACGTCCTCCGGCTGCAGTGACAGGGTGCCAAGGATGATGGGCACGTCGTCGCCGATGCGGCGTTTGAATTCACGGGCAACGCGTTCCGGCGAGTCCAGTCCGCGGCGTTCCGCAGCCTCGCCCACCAGGACGGTGCCTTCCTCCGGGAAGTAGACCACGGAGGGGATGGAAGCTCCACGCGCACCCAGGGGCAGGCACTCGGGCACAGCGGAAGGACCTTGGTGAAAGCGAACCACGGCGGCTGCCGTGAAACTGGTCCCGACGTCTACGGCGAGTGCGTAGCTCATTGTTACCTCGGAAGGCTGGCCGTCCACATGCAAGCTTCATCACAGTGAACGTCACCAACGTAGCATTCCGAGGGACCCGGGGACAGCCCTGTTGCTACATCGAATGGTTATTTGGCGGGCAGGTGCCGCGTTGTGCGTGGTTTCCCGGTCGCTGCCGGCCGGGAAGGCCCTCCTAGAGGCCGGAGTAGGAGTGGAGCCCGTTGAACAAGGTGTTCACGATGGTGAAGTTGAAGATCACGCAGAAGTAGCCCACGATCGAGAGCCAGGCGGCGCGGGTACCGGTCCAGCCACGCGTGGCACGCGCGTGCAGGTATCCGGCGTAGACAACCCAGATCACGAACGTCCACACCTCTTTGGTGTCCCAGCCCCAGAACCGGCCCCAGGCCTTTTCAGCCCAGATGGCACCGAACATGAGGGTGAAGGTCCAGCCAATGAAGGCGATGGCGTTGATCCGGTAGGACAGGTTCTCAAGGCTCAGTGCCGAGGGCACCAGGCGCATGAAACCAAGTTTGTCGGTCCCGCCGGCGGCAACGGTCTTCTGCCGGTGGGACTGGACCAGCTGCAGTGCCGACATCGCGAACGTCAGGGTGAAAAGCGCGGAGGAGAGCACGGCGATGGAAACGTGGATGACCAGCCAGTAGCTCTGCAGGGCGGGAACAAGGTGGCCGACGGGGGTCCAGAAGGCCACCGAGGCGGCCACCATCATGATGATCACCAGGCCCACCACGAAGGTGCCCAGGAAGCGCAGGTCGCGGCGGATGAGCGAGAGCAGGAATACGGCCGCCACCAGGAAGGCGCCGGTGGTGAGGAATTCGTACATGTTGCCCCATGGCACGCGCCCGGCTCCCAGCGCCCTGGTGACCACGCCGGCGGCATGGATCAGGACTGCGAGGGTGGTCAGGGCCACGGCAACCCGCGCCGGAACGCGGCGTTCCGCGGCATACTTCATGTCGCCGCCCGCCGTCACGATGCCATCCGTTCCTGCGCCGCCGGCCTTGGCAGTGGACGACGACGGGCGCTCGGCACGGTCGGCCGGCCCGCTCAGGCGGCCCCCGGCAGATCCCGTGGCAACGCCGGCTCCCACGGGAACCCTGGCGGCGGTCCCGGCCTGGGCGGCCTTGAGGTCCACGGCGCGCAGGGCCTTGCTGCTCTTGGCCAGGTCCCAGGCGAAGGCGATGAAGGCCACCGTATAGGTGCCCGCCGCCAGCAGCATGAAGAGTTCGCTGTACTGGCCCATGGTTTCGTTGATTCCAAATGGCATTACTGGTCCTTTTTGGGCCCGGTGGGGCCTGCTGGGGTGCTGACGGAGCCTGCGACATTATCGCCTGTCCGGCTGGGAGTTTGCTGGGACGGGGCGGTGCCTGCGGAAGCGGCATCCCCAGGGACCGCCTCGTCAGGCAATTGCCACTCTGCGGTGAAGAGTTTCCGCAGCGCTGCTGCCTCGCCGGCCAGGCGGTGGTCCTCACCGCGGGCCAGGAGCCCGTATTCCACCATGGTGCGGCCGTCGGCGGCGGTGCCGGTGCGTACCCAGACGCGCCGGCGGTTGACGTAGAGCGAGAGGATCAGGCCTGCCACGGCCAGCAGCGCGAAGACAAGGGCGTACAGCTGCCCGGGATTGTGGTGGATGTCCACGCCGATGTACCGCTTGACGCCGTCGAAGCTGATGCTGCCCTTGCCGTCGGGCAGCGTGTAGGTGGAGCCCGGTGCCAGCGTAATGCCGCCGGCAGCCAGGTTCCGGGCGTTAAGCGGGGTCAGGTTCTTGACATCCAGTTCGAAGACGTTCTGCGGGGCACCCTTGTTCAGGCCCAGGTCGCCGTAGTACGAGTTCAGGGTCAGCTGCGGGTTGAACAGCTCGGGGTCGGCGCTGAAGGAGACATTCTTGTCCGTGACGAACGCGGTGGGGAGGAAGAAGCCCACGAAGCCCAGCTGGTCCGGCTGCGCGTCAGGGACCTTGATCACTACGGAGGAGTAGTAGTTCTCGCCCTGCAGCTTTGCGACCACCGGGCCCTGCATGGCCACGTTGCCCGCTCCGTCCCGGATGGTCACCACCGGGGCGTAACCGTTGCCGGTGAGGTAGATGCTGGTGCCTCCCAGGCTCACGGGGTCGTTGACCTTCAGGGTCTCCCGCTTGGGCGGAGCGTCCGGGTTTTCCTTGGTGGTTACCGTGGCGGCAAAGTCGATGGGCTGGCCGAACTTGCCCTTGGATTCACGGTCGAACGTGATGTTGAACTTGTCCAGCTGCAGCGAGTAGGGCTGGAGCTGGCTGGGCTGGAAGTTGGTTCCCGGGTTGAACTGGTCGTAGCCCACCAGGGTGTTCACGAACGTGTCGCCTTCGACCAGGATGCGCTGGCCGCTGTACCCGAACAGGCCGCCGGCTGCCACGGACACCAGCACGCCGATGAGCGAGGTGTGGAAGACCAGGTTGCCCACTTCCTTCATGAAGCCGCGTTCGGCACCCAGGGACGGAAGGGCGCCGTCGGCATCCCTGACCTCCACCCGGTAGCCGCGTTTCCGCAGCACCCGGGCCGCGCCGTTGATGGCGTCCGACGACGGGATGGCCGCACCGGCGGGGATCACCAGGGTGCCGTATTCGGGCAGCCGGGAGAGGCGCTGCGGGGTCCGCGGCGGCTGGGAGCGCATGGCCTTGTAGTGGGCGATGGCGCGGGGTACCACACAGCCGATCAGGGAGATGAAGAGCAGCAGGTAGATCGCCGAGAACCAGGCCGAGGAGTAGACGTCGTAGAGCTGCAGGGAGTCCAGCAGCTTGCCGTAGTCAGGGTGGTCCTTGATGTACTGGGTTACCACCGCCGGGTTTGCCGGGCGTTGCGGGAACAGTGATCCCGGGACCGCGGCGACGGCCAGGAGCAGCAGCAGGAACAGCGCGGTGCGCATGCTGGTCAGCTGGGTCCAGGCCCACCGCAGCATGCCCTTGGGTCCCAGGGCCGGAAGGGCGGCCTGGGCTTTCGCCTCTGCTACAGGGGCGGATTGCTTCTTCTTTACGTTCACACGCTCGCTCATCAGATCGGCAACTTCACGTCGGTTTGGAACCAGTACTGCAGCCCGGTCACCCAGGCACCCCACACCCCGGTGGCCATCAAAATCCCGAGCACCACCAGGATCCCGCCGCCGGTCCGCTGGATGGCCACGCGGTGCTTGCGGAAGAACGCCATGACGCCCATCCCCCGGCGCAGGGCCACGGCGATCAGCAGGAACGGGATGCCAAGTCCCAGGCTGTAGACAAAGGCCAGGAAAGCACCCTTGGCCGCAGAGGATCCGCCGGAGAGGCTGAGCAGCTGCACGGCGGAGTAGGTGGGGCCGATGCACGGGGCCCAGCCCAGGCCGAAGGTCAGGCCCAGCAGTGGCGCTCCCCAGAGCCCGGCGGGCGGCTTGGCGTGGATCTTCGCGTCACGCTGCAGCCAGCTGAAACCGCCCATGAAGACGATCCCCATGATGATGACCAGGACGCCCAGGAGCTGGGTGATCCAGGCATTTTGGCTGCCCGTAATCAGCGTGCCCAGCTGGCCGAATGCACCGCCCAGCAGGACGAAGATCACGGAGAAGCCCAGGACGAACAATCCAATGCCCGCAAGCATCCGCCCGCGTTTCTGCTTCTGCAGGTCCACGCCGCTCAGGCCGGTCACGTAGCCCAGGTATCCGGGAACCAGGGGAAGGACGCACGGCGAAAGGAAGGACACCAGTCCTGCCAGCAGGGCCACCGGAATGGCGAGCAGGAGGGAGCCGCTGAGGATGGCTTCGGCGAAGGGGCTGTTCACGGTCCCGGCCCGTCCCTATTCCGCCACGGCGGCGGTGATGAGGGCTTTCAGGGTGCCCTTCTCGATTTCCCCGAGGACGCGGGAGGCCACGCGGCCCTGCTTGTCCAGCACCAGCGTGGTGGGTACGGCGCCGGGCGGGACCAGGCCCGACACGGAGAGCAGGACGCTGCCGTCCTTGTCGTCAAAGCTGGGGTAGGTCAGGTTGAAGGTCTTCTCGAACGCTTCGGCCGTGGGCTTCTCGTCCCGGAGGTTGACGCCGAAGAACTGCACGCCCTGGTCCTTGAACTCCTGGTGCAGCTCCTCCAGGAGCGGCGCCTCCACGCGGCACGGCGCGCAGGCGGCGAACCAGAAGTTCAGGACGCTGACCTTGCCCTGGAAGTCTGCGGGGGTCACGGCGGCGCCGCTGAAAAGCGCTCCCTGGATCTGCACGGCTTCCTTGCGGTCCCCGGCGGCGAACTCGGTTACGGAGCCGTCGCCGGCAACATAGTTCTTGTTGTCACCGGCCTTGGCCTGCTTGGCCAGGGCATCCTCCTGGGCGCAGCCGGACAGGCCAAGGGTCAGCGCGGTCAGGGCCATGCCGCCTGCCGAGAGCAGGCTCCGGCGCGAGGGAAGGTTGTTGTTGCTCACTGCTAGGCTCCAGGGGTGCTGGCGGCACCGGGAAGAAGGGACGCCGCAGGCTCGCTGTACTCGACCCGCAAAAGCGAGCCGTCGTCGTCGAAAACCAGGGACGTAAGGGATGTCAGGGTGCACTCGCGCTTGCGCGGGTCGTGCCACAGCGGCCGGCCCTCCGCACTCAGCCGTGCCGCCCAGATTGGAAGCTGGTGGCTGACGAGGATGGCCTCGGGGCCAGCGGCACCAAAGTCGCCGCCGGCCAGTTCGATGGCGCGCAGCCGTGCGTCCTGCACCGCAGCCGCCACTCTTGCCGCCTGCTCCTTGTACGGTTCGCCCCACGACGGGCGCAACGGGTTGACCAGGCGAGGCCAGTGCTTTGGCCGGCGGAGTTCAGCCTTGGTGACCTTCATGCCCTCAAAGTAGTTTTCCGCTTCTATGATGCGCTGGTCGGTGTGGATCTGCAGGCGCAGCGCTTCCGACGTCGGCCGCGCGGTTTCCTGCGCACGGTCAAGCGGTGAGGCGGCCAGGTAGGTAATCCGGGCGCCGCGCTCGGCGCGCTGCCGGAAGTGCTCGGCCAGGGTCCGGGCCATCTCCTGCCCCAGCTCGGAGAGGTGGAATTCCGGGAGCCGTCCATAGAGAACGCCGTCGGGATTGTGGACCTCGCCGTGGCGGAGCAGATGGACAGTGGCTTGGGGCATGTTTACCAGTTTCTCAAAGATGGCGTGCGATCCGAAATCTCCGGGACGCGCTTTCTACAAAGAGTAGAACTTAAGTTTCTGAAGAAATGTTCCGAAAGCGGGAACAAAACATGCAAACGCATGTTTATACTGGATGCAGCAAGATAGTTGAGGCTTCAACCGATGAAGATTCAACCGCAGGACCACAGCAGGCATTCACACCAAGGAGCAACATCATGGCACTTCCCGCAGACGTCACCACCGGCACCTGGACCCTGGACAACTCCCACAGCGAGATCGGCTTCACCGTCCGGCACGCCGGCATCAGCAAGGTCCGCGGCCAGTTCAAGGAAGCCGAGGCCACCCTGAGCCTCGCCGAGAACGTGGCCGACTCCAAGGTCAACGCCACCATCAAGACCGCCAGCTTCGACTCCGGCGACGCCAACCGCGACGGCCACGTCCGCGGCGAAGACTTCTTCGACGTCGAGAAGTTTCCGGAGATCTCCTTCGTTTCCAACGCGATCGTCCCCAAGGGCGACGCCTACGAGCTCCAGGGCGACCTCACCATCAAGGGTGTCACCCGCCCCGTGGCCCTCGAGACCGAGCTCCACGGCGTGGCCGTCGATCCGTTCGGCAACACCCGCGCCGGCCTGACCGCCGAGACCACCATCAGCCGCAAGGACTTCGGCCTGACCTGGAACGCCGTCCTCGAAGCCGGCGGCGTCCTGGTCAGCGACAAGGTTGCCATCAACCTGGAACTTGCCTTCATCGCCCCCGCAGCATAACTTCCCCATCCGGCGCACCCCGGCACCAGGCCTTTCCCGGCCCGGCGCCGGGGTGCGCTGTTTAAAGGCGCCGTTCCAGGTCACAGTTCTGTGCGTGAATACCGCCCGCATCACCCACATCTCCGCCGCCGGGGGTACGGTGGAGCTAAGCCATGCTGGGGGGAAGGCTGAGGACCGAATCCCGGCAGCCCACCTGGATCCCGACCTGCAGAAGGAACGCCCATGAGTACTCCTCCCGTCCCGCCTCCCGCGCCCCAAGACCCCTATTCCGGCAATGACCAGTCCGGCAGCCAGCAGCCCGGACCCGAGCAGCCGCGCTACGGCCAAAACGCGCCCCAGTACGGCCAGAACGCACCGCAGTACGGCCAGAACCAGCCCCAATACGGCTCGCAGCCCCCGGCAGCACCGCAGTACGGCCAGAATGCGCCGCAGTACGGTTCCCCATATGGCCAGAATGCTCCCCAGTACGGGCAGTCGCCCTATGGCCAGTCCCCGTACGGCCAATACCCCTCGGAGCAGCCCCAGCCGGCGGGAAGCAACGGCATCCCGCAACTGGTGAACATCTCGTTCTGGCTGCTGATCGCGTCCGCGGTGATCTTTGTCGTTTCCGTGCTCGCCGGCCTCACCCAGCTCGATGACCCACAGTTCCGTCAGGCTTTTGAGCAGCAGGTGAAAGCCAGCGGAGCGGCCGTTACGTATGACGACATCAAGAGCGTCATCGCCGGCACGCTGGTGGTCTTCGCGATCATCGGCGTCGCGCTCTACCTGCTGGTGGCATTCTTTGTCCGCAAGGGCAAAAACTGGGCACGCATCCTCGGAACCGTGTTTGCAGCGCTCTCCGTTTTGGGCCTGTTCGGGGTCCCCACCTTCGGAACGCTCGGGACGGTCCTGGGCATCGCCGCCATTGTCCTGCTCTACCTCCCGGCCGCTGCCCCGTACTTCCGGAAACAGCAGCCGTTCGCCAACCCCTATTCCGGCGGCTTCGGCAACCCTTACGGGCGGTAACGCCTACGGCAGAACGCAGCGGTGGCCCGGGATGTCCAGCATCCCGGGCCACCGCTTTTAAACCTGGGCTCAGGCCGGCTGTCCCGGCGCCTGCGCCCGTTGGGCGTGATAGGCCAGGATCTGGAGCTCGGTGGCCATGTCCACTTTGCGGAGGTTCACTCCTTCAGGGACCTGCAGCATGACGGGAGCGAAGCTGAGCACGCTGTGCACACCGGCCGCCACCACCCGGTCGCAGATGCCCTGGGCCACCGCGGCGGGAAGTGCCAGCACCACCATGTTGGCCCCGGTGCGGTGGAGGACGGTCTCGAGGTCTGCCACGTCGCTGACCCGCAGCCATCCCACCTCGTTGCCCACCACCATCTGGTCCGCGTCGAAAATGGCCACCACGTCGAAGCCCCGCGATTCGAAGCCGCCGTAGCGCGCCAGTGCTTTGCCCAGGTTTCCGGCTCCGACGATGGCCACTTTCCAGTCATGGGTCAGCCCCAGGGCCGCAGCGATGTGGCGGCTCAGGTACTGCACCTCATAGCCCACTCCCCTGGTCCCGTAGGACCCCACATGGGACAGGTCCTTGCGCAGCGTGGAGGAACTGACGCCGGAGGCTTCCGCGAGCGATTCCGACGAAACACGCTCAACCCCCTCGGCCAGCAGCGTATTCAGGGCACGCAGGTATAGCGTCAACCGGGCCACGGCGGCGGGAGGAATCTGCTTGGCCGGTGAGCCCGCGGCATCCGGCACGTCCGGCACAGGCTGGGGGGTTGAATCCAAGGACGTCATTCGCATCCCCCTACTTGGCCATGGCGCGCCGCAGGACGCGTTCCAGCCGGGCTTCGTCGATTTTCCAAAAGTCGCGCTGCACCCCGTCCACCAGGACCACGGGAATCTCTTCTGCGTAGCGCTCGCGCAGTTCGGGCTGGTTGTCCACCAGCTCTTCGCGCCATTCAAGGCCCAACGCGGAAGTGACCCGGCCGACGGCGTCGCGCGCCTCTTCGCAGAGGTGGCACTCAGCTTTGGTGACCAGGACGACGCGGGGGGTAGCCATGGCTTAACGGTATCGCCGTTCGCGCCGTGCAGTTGACGCCGACCGCGCCGGCCATGTGGATTGACTAGACTCAAGTCCATGCCCGAGGAGAAATACGTTGCCGTCGTTACACGGCCGGTTGCTGCCCCGCAGCCCGGTGAGGCGGCGTTTTTCGACGTGGACAATACCTTGATGCGCGGTGCCAGCCTCTTCCATGTGGCCCGCAAGATGCACCAGCGGGGGGCGTTTACGCTCACTGAGGCTGCCGGGTTCGCGTGGAAGCAGTTCAAGTTCGTGGCGCGCGGGGAAAACATCGACGACGTCCATGCGGTCCGCGATTCGGCCCTGACCCTCGCCGCCGGCATCACCGTTGACGACATCAAGGCGCTGGGCGAAGAGGTCTACGACGAGATGATCGCGTCGCGGATCTGGCCAGGTGCCAAGGCGTTGGCTGAACAGCACCTCCGGGTGGGCCGCCGCGTCTGGCTGGTAACGGCCACGCCCATCGAAGTGGCCACGGTGATCTCCACCCGGCTGGGGCTGACGGGGGCCTTGGGCACGGTGGGGGAAGTGTCGGACGGTATGTACACCGGACGCCTGGTGGGAGACATCCTCCACGGTTCGGCCAAGGCGGTAGCCGTGCAGGCCATCGCGGACCAGGAGGACCTGGACCTCAAGCGCTGCTGGGCGTACAGCGATTCCTACAACGACGTTCCACTGCTCTCGCTGGTAGGCCACCCGGTTGCCATCAACCCGGACGCCAAGCTCCGCCGCCACGCCCGCGACCGGAACTGGCCGGTCTACGATTTCCGCGCCGGCCGCCGCGCCGCCACCCTTGGCCTCAAGGCAGCAACGTTCGGCGGCGCCATCTACGGCCTCTGGAAAGGCTTCGCCCGCATCCGCGGCCCCCGGGCGTAGCCAAAAAAATGCCCGCCGCCTTGGAGGGCGACGGGCATCTTCACGCTGTTCGAAGTATTGCTACTTCTTGTTGCGGCGCTGGTGACGAGTCTTGCGAAGCAGCTTGCGGTGCTTCTTCTTGGCCATACGCTTGCGACGCTTCTTGATAACTGAACCCACGAAAGTTCCTTACAAACTAGATGCAGTACCTGCCTGATGGGAAATGTCCGTGGACAAAGCTACGAACTGAACAACTGACAGATTCTTACAATGACGTAAAACGTTCCTTAACAGGGTACCGCTTATCGGGAGCGGCTCAGGACAGGCCGCCTCAGGCGGTCTCGCTGTGGCCGTCCACAACAGCGCCCTTAAGGTACTGTTCGACGGCGTTTTCGGGGACCCGGTAGGAGCGGCCGAAGCGCACCGCGGGCATTTCGCCGGAGTGGACCAGGCGGTAAACAGTCATTTTGGAGACGCGCATGACCTCGGCCACTTCAGCCACGGTCAGGAACTTCGCGTTGGAGAAGTTCTGTTCTGCCGACATTTCCCTATTTTCCTTTGCTGACGGATGGACAACAGTGACCCCAGGTACGTGCCAATGCGGTGTTCCGATGCTGAGCCATCCACCAACCACCTAAGAAGATACTCTAGATGTTCATGTGGCAGATGTGAAAGTAGTGGCCTCCCCTATTTCGCCCCCTAATTTTGCTGCCGCCGCTTCCGCGCCGACGAAGCCAGCTGCTCCAGGACCGAAGCCGAGACATCCCAGTCCATGCAGGCGTCCGTCACGCTCTGGCCGTAGACCAGCGTGGACCGCCCCGCCGCGTGCTCTGCAACGTCCAGGTTCTGGGCTCCGCCCACCAGGAAGCTTTCCAGCATGACGCCGGCAACGGCCCGGGCTGCCACTCCCCCCTCTTCAAGCTGGGCACCGATCTCCAGCGCGACCTCCGCCTGCCGGTGGTGGCTCTTGCCGCTGTTGGCGTGGCTGGCGTCAACGATCAGGCGGGGATTGAGCCCCTTGCCTGCCAATTCGGTGGAGGCCCGTTCCACCTCGGCCGCGGAGTAGTTGGGCCCCTTCCGGCCACCGCGGAGGATGACGTGGGTGTCGGGGTTTCCTGCCGTTGCCACCAGCGCTGCCCGGCCCTCGCCGTCGATCCCCAGGAACGCCTGCGCCGCCGCGGCGGCACCGCAGGCATCGATGGCAACCTGCAGGCCGCCGTCGGTCCCGTTCTTGAACCCGATGGGCATGGAAAGCCCGGACGCCAGCTGCCGGTGGATCTGGCTCTCCGTGGTACGCGCACCGATGGCGCCCCACGAGATCAGGTCCGCCATGTACTGGGGGCTGATCGGCTCCAGGAATTCAGTGGCAGTAGGCAGGCCCAGCGCGGTGACCTGCTGAAGGAACTGCCGGGCCGTGCGGAGGCCGGTGACCATGTCGTGGCTGCCGTCCAGCCGGGGATCGTTGATCAGGCCCTTCCAGCCCACCGTGGTACGCGGCTTCTCGAAGTAGGTCCGCATGACAATCAGCAGGTCTTCCTTGTGCTTCTCGGCCTGGCTGACCAGCCGCCGCGCGTACTCGAGGCCGGCCTTGGGGTCGTGGATGGAGCAGGGGCCCACGATGACCAGCAGGCGGTCGTCCACGCCGTCCATGATGGCGCGCACCTCATCGCGGCCGCGTTCGACGACGGCAGCGGCCCGGGCGTCCAGTGGCAGCTTTGTGAGGAGTGCCGACGGGGTGGGCAGCGGGGTGAATTCGCTGACGCGCAGGTTCGAGGTGGACTTGGTGTCGCTGGCCGGGGCTGCTGCTGTTGCGGTGCTCATGTTCGGGGTCCTGTTCCAGATGGGAAGCGGGCCCGGATTTCAGAACCCGCCGGAGAAACGGCGAAGGGCAGAGAATGATCTCTGCCCTGTTGGCTCTGAAGGAAGTTGGATGCGTGTCAGTTAGACGCGGGCTCCTCCAGAGCCAACGAAAAATACGCATACCAACGGTTAGTCATGGGAAAGACCATAAGCCCGGCCGCCCGCCGCCGCAAAATCCGTGTCCGTCACATTCCCGCGCCGCCTACCCCAGCAGCTTGCGCAGGAACTGCAGCTGCCGGATCCAGTGGTGTTCCTGGCCGCCTTCATGGTTGTTGAACCGGTACACCTCCATCTCCTTACCGGGATTGCCGCCCGATGCTGCCGCTGATCCATAGGCGTTGAAGCTGGCGAAAACCGTCGACGGCGGGCAGATGTCGTCCATCTGGGCAGCGGAGTACAGCGCCGGAACGGAGGCCCAGGCGGCCAAATTGACGCCGTCGAAATAGTTGAGGACCTCCATGGCGGCGTCGTACCTGTCCCGGTGCCGGGCGAGGAACTGGGCGATCTCCGGGTACGGGCCGCGCGGGGTGATGTCGATGGCGCGGGGGAAGTCCTGGAGGAAGGGGACGTCGGGCAGCGCGGCGATGACGCCGTCGAGCCGTCCCGCGGTGAGCCCCGCCGTGGCCACCACCAGGCCGCCACCCTGGCTGACACCGGCCAGCACCACTTTGGCAGGATCGACGGCGGGGTGGGACTGGGCGGCCTCCACCGCGCGGAAGGCGTCCACGTAGACACGGCGGTAGTAGTAATCCTCCCGGCTCGAGATGCCCCTCGTCATCAGGCCAGCATGCGCCACGTCGCCCGCGGACGGATGCGGATCAGCCGTATCACCCACCAGGCCGCCGTACCCCTGGCCGCGGGTGTCCATTATGAAGTGCGCGTACCCGGCCTGCGCCCAGCGCGTGTCCTGGTTGACCAGGCCACGGCCGCCGGAATAGCCAATGTAGGTCACTACCACCGGCAGCCGGGCGCCTGCCTCCCGGTTGGCCGGCAGGTGCAGCCAACCTTTGATGGGCGCGCCGCCAAAGCCGGAGAACGTGGCGTCGAAGGTGTCGATCACGGTCAGGTAGTTCTCCACCGGTTCGAACGTAGCGTCCAGTGGATACGCCCGCGCTTCCCCCACCGTGGCATCCCAGAACGCCTGGAGGTCCTTCGGTGGCGTGACCCCCGAAGTGTAGCTGCGCAGCTGGGCGAGGGGGAGGTCGAAAAGGGGCATCCCTAATTCACGCATCCCTGGCGCGCAGCGACAAGTGGTTGGTACCGGTCCAGGCTGGTCCCGGTGGCGACGATCCGGCGGAGCTCGGCCAGTCCGCCGGCCACGGCCCCGGCGGCCCGGGCCTGGACCAGCACGTTGCCCAGGGCGGTGGCTTCGACCGGTCCGGCGACGACGGGACGTCCCGCGGCGTTGGCCGTGAGCTGGCACAGCAGGGCGTTCTGGGAGCCGCCGCCCACCACGTGCACCACGTCCACGGAACGGCCGGCGAGGCGTTCCGCAGCAGTGATGGTCCTGGCGTAGCCGGCCGCAAGGCTGTCCATGATGCAGCGGGTGATGGGTGCCGGTTCGCTGGACAGGACATCGCCGGTGCGCCGGACTGCCGCACGGATGCGCTCCGGCATGTTGTCCGGGGCGATGAAGTACGCATCGTCGGCGTTGATCCGGGGGCCGCCGGCGGGCAAAGCGGCGGCCGCGGCCAGCAGGGCCGTGAGGTCGGGTTTGAACCCTTCCGATGCCCAGGTGCGCTGGCATTCGCTCAGCAGCCACAGTCCGCCCACATTCCGCAGGTAGCGGGTGGTGCCGTCCACCCCGCGTTCATTGGTGAAGTTCGCTTCCCGGCTGGCCTCGGTCAGGACCGGATGCTTCAGTTCCAGCCCCACCAGCGACCACGTGCCTGAGGAGATGTAGGCAAAGTTTTCGCCCTGTGCGGGGACTGCGGCGACGGCGGACGCGGTGTCGTGCGAGCCGACGGCCACCACCTTCGTGTCCTGCAGGAGCCCCACCTGAGCGGCGATCTCCGGCAGCAGGGTACCGACAGTTTCACCGGGCTGGATCAGGGGTGGGAACAGGTCCTTCCGCAAGCCCAGCGCCGTGAAGAATTCGGTGGCCCACTCCCCTGCCACGGCGTCGAACAGCCCGGTGGTGGAGGCGTTGGTGGCCTCTGTCCGCTGCACGCCGGTAAGCCGGAAGGCGATCAGGTCCGGGATGAGGAGTGCCTGCAGCCCGTCCAGGCCGCGTTCGGTGGCCAGCTGGTAGATGGTGTTGAACTGCAGGAACTGCAGGCCTGAGGTCTGGTACAGCCGGCTCGGGTCCAGCTTGGCATGCACGGGCGCGACGGCGGCCCGGCTGCGGTCGTCCCGGTAGCTGAAGGGCTGGGCCACGAGCTCGCCCGCCTTGTTGACCAGTCCATAGTCCACTGCCCAGGTGTCGATGCCAATACTGGCAATCGCTTCGCCCTGCGTCGAGGCCACGGTGGCCGCGGCCCGAAGGCCGGCAAGGACTTCCGTGAACAGGGCGTCGAAGTTCCAGCGGAGGCCGCCGTCGTGCTCCACCACGCCGTTGGGAAAGCGGTGGACGGTCTGCAGCGATACTCCGCTCCCGCTGGCGCGGCCAAGGATCACGCGGCCGGAGGAGGCGCCGATGTCGACGGCGGCGAACACGCCGCCGTCGACACCGTTCGAAGACGTGCTCACCGGAGGAAGGCCGCCGCCACCCCGGCGTCCACGGGGATGTGCAGGCCGGTGGTGTGGGACAGTTCGTTGCTGGTGAGCACGGCGGCGGCGTTGGCCACGTGTTCGGGCAGGACCTCGCGCTTGAGGAGGGTGCGCTGGGCGTAGTATTCGCCCAGTTTCTCCTCGTCCACGCCGTAGACCGCGGCGCGTTTGGCGCCCCAGCCGCCGGCGAAGATCCCGGAGCCGCGGACCACGCCGTCGGGGTTGATGCCGTTGACGCGGATGCCGTGCTCGCCCAGTTCAGCCGCGAGGAGCCGCACCTGGTGGGCCTGGTCTGCCTTGGTGGCGGAGTAGGCGATGTTGTTGGGGCCGGCGAACACGGAGTTCTTGGAGGAGATGTAGATGATGTCCCCGCCCATGCCCTGGGCGATCATCACCTTCGCGGCTGCCTTGGCCACCAGGAACGAGCCCTTGGCCATGACGTTGTGCTGCAGGTCCCAGTCCTTTTCGGTGGTTTCCAGCAGCGGCTTGGAGATGGACAGGCCGGCGTTGTTGACCACCAGGTCCACGCCGCCGAACGCCAGGACGGCGGCGTCGATCGCGGCGGCGACCTGTGCTTCGTCGGTAACGTCCGCCTGGACACCGATGGCGACGTCGGCACCGCCCAGTTCCTCGGCGACCTTTTGTGCATTTTCAAGGTTCAGGTCGGCAATGACGACGCACGCGCCGTCGGACGCCAACCGCGTGGCGATGGCCTTGCCGATGCCGGATGCCGCGCCGGTCACCAGCGCGATGCGGGTGGCGTGCGACTTGGGCTTGGGCATGCGGGCCAGCTTGGCTTCCTCCAGTGCCCAGTACTCGATCCGGAACTTCTCGGATTCCTCGATGGGTGCGTAGGTGGAGATGGCCTCGGCGCCGCGCATGACGTTGATGGCGTTGATGTAGAACTCGCCGGCAACCCGGGCGGTCTGCTTGTTCGCCCCGAAGGAGAACATGCCCACGCCGGGGACCAGCACGATCGCAGGGTCCGCGCCGCGCAGGGCAGGGCTGCCAGCATCTGCGTGGCGGTCGTAGTAGGCCTGGTAGTCCTCCCGATAGTCCGCATGCAGCTCGTGCAGCCGGGCGATCGAGTCCTCCACACTGGCGTCCGCGGGCAGGTCCAGGATCAGTGGCTTGACCTTGGTGCGCAGGAAGTGGTCCGGGCAGGAGGTGCCCAGGGCGCCCAGGCGCGGGTGTTCGGCGGCTTCGAGGAAGTCCAGGACGACGGCGTCATCGCTGAAGTGCCCCAGCTGCGGCTTGTCCGTGGAGGCCAGGCCGCGGATCACCGGTGCCAGGGCGGCGGCTTTGGCGCGGCGCTCGGCCTCGGGAAGGGCTGCGTACCCGGGCAGCTTGGGGCCGAAGGGGTCCGCCTTGCCGTTCTCCGCGATGTACTTTTCGGCCTGGTCGATGATCCACAGGGAGTGGGCTTCGGCTTCTTCGCTGGTGGCTCCCCAGGCGGTGATGCCGTGGCCGCCCAGGATGGTGCCGATGGCCTGCGGGTTGGCGTCCTTGATCGCGGCGATGTCCAGGCCCAGCTGGAACCCCGGACGGCGCCACGGCACCCACACCACCTTGTCACCGAAAATCTTGGTGGTGAGCGCTTCACCGTCCACCGCCGTCGCGATGGCGATGCCGGAGTCCGGGTGCAGGTGGTCAACGTGCGCGGCCTCCACCAAACCATGCATCGCCGTATCGATCGAAGGCGCTGCGCCGCCCTTGCCGTGCAGGCAGTAATCGAACGCAGCCACCATCTCATCCTCGTGCTCGACGTCGGGGTAGACCTTCTTCAGCGCGGTCAGCCGGTCCAGGCGCAGCACCGCAAGGTTCTGCTCCTTCAGCGTGCCCAGGTCGCCACCGGACCCCTTCACCCACAGCAGCTGGACGTCCTCACCCGTGACGGGGTCCGTTGCGGTGCCCTTGGCCGAGGTGTTGCCGCCGGCGAAGTTGGTGTTCCGCTTGTCCGCGCCCAAACGGTTTGAACGCGAAATCAGGTCTTCAACAGTCTTGGCTGCGTTCTGCATGTTCATGCCCTTTATGCGCCCCATCCGGCTTGCTGGCCGCCTGCGCGGTCCTCGTTGATCTGTTTCTGGTATCCGCTGGCCTTGTAGGCAGCCATCGGGTCCGCGGGCAGGCCGCGGGATTCACGCCACTCCGCCAGAAGGGGCCGGACGTCGGTATAGAAGGCATCGTTGAAAATGCCGTTCGCTGCCAGGACATCGCCCGCACGCTGCGCTTCACCCAGCGCTGCGGTGTCCACCAGCAGCGCCCGCAACGTCATCTCCTGGACGTTGAGGACCGAGCGGATCTGGCCCGGGATTTTTTCCTCCAGGTTGTGGCACTGGTCCAGCATGAGGGCCACACCGGAATCCTTGCCGAACCCGCCGCCGCGGATCACCTCGTGCATGATCCGGAAGAGCTGGAACGGATCGGCGGCACCCACGATCAGGTCGTCGTCGGCGTAGAAGCGCGAGTTGAAGTCGAAGGATCCCAGCTTGCCCAGGCGGAGCAGCTGCATCACGATGAACTCGATGTTGGTGCCGGGGGCATGGTGCCCGGTGTCCAGGCAGACAAACGCCTTCTCCCCCAGGGCCAGGGTCTGCGCGTAGGAGGTGCCCCAGTCCGGGACATCGGTGTGGTAGAAAGCCGGTTCGAAGAACTTGTACTCCAGGACCAGGCGCTGCCCGTCGCCGAGGGCTGCGTAGATTTCCTGCAGGGAGTCGGCCAGGCGGTCCTGGCGGCCGCGCATGTCGTCCTGCCCCGGGTAGTTGGTCCCGTCCGCCAGCCAGATCTTCAAATCGCGGGAGCCGGTGGCGTGCATGATGTCGATACAGTCCAGGTGGTGCTCGATGGCGCGGCGGCGCACGCCCTCGTTGGAAGAGGTCAGGGAGCCGAACTTGTACTCGTCATCCTGGAACGTGTTGGAGTTGATCGTGCCAAGGCCCACACCCAGGCCCGCCGCATACTCCTTCAAAGCGGCGTAATCATCGACCTTGTCCCACGGAATATGCAGGGCGACCGTGGGGGCCAGGCCGGTCAGCTCATGGACCTTGGCGGCGTCCGCCAATTTTTCCTGGACCGTGCGCGGCGTGCCTGGGGTGCCGAACACCTTGAACCGCGTGCCTGAATTGCCATAGGCCCATGAAGGGACCTCGATGGCAAGCTCCCCGAGCCTGCCCAGCGCCGTTGCTACGTCATTCATGTTGATTCTCTCCGGTGGTGAGCGTCTGTCTGCTGCATTTGGTTGATGCCCCGCTGCTGGAGCGTGCCTGTTGTCTTGGGTGGCCGGATCCAGGCCTCCAGCCGGTCAGCCTGCGGAGGGTGGTGCCGCGAGTTGGCTGTCCAGGTTGAAGACTTCCGCCAGCACCTGGAACCCCTCGTCGGGCGCCTGGCCGGAATCTTCGAAGAGGGTTGCCATCTCTGCCTGCCAACGGGCGTTGACGTCCGTCAGCGCCATGCGGGCACGGGCCGCGTCAAAGTCGTCGCACTCCACGTATCCCACCAGGAGCCCGTCCTCTCCGAGGAACAGGGAGTAGTTGTGCCAGCCCGCTTCCTTGAGTGCGTGCAGCATCTCCGGCCACACCGCGGCGTGCCGGCGCCGGTATTCATCGATCAGCTGCGGCTGGACCGAAGAACGGAAACACACCCTCATCGGTGCCCCTTTCAAAACGCCAATAAATTTTTGAATCGTTTCATTGGTACGATTCAAAGTACTCTTGGATTTGAGCAGGTGTCAAGCAATGGCAGAAATTATGATTTGCCGTAGGGATCTTCCCGGCGGGGGCATGTCAGCACGGAGAACCGATGAACCGCACAGCCAGTATCAAGGACGTGGCCACCCACGCGGGCGTGGCCGTTGGCACCGTGTCCAATGTCCTCAACTACCCCGACCGGGTGTCGGACAGGACCAAGGAGCGGGTCCTGTCCGCCATCGACGAACTTGGGTTTGTCCGCAATGACGCCGCGCGCCAGCTTCGCGTGGGGCACAGCCGCACCATCGGACTTATCGTCCTGGACGTAGGCAACCCGTTCTTTACCTCCGTTGTCCGCGCTGCGGAAGACGCCGCAGCGCTGCAGGGCAGCGCCGTCCTGCTGGGTGACAGCGGCCACAACGCAGGCCGGGAAGCGAACTACATCGACCTCTTCCAGGAGCAGCGTGTGCAGGGGCTGCTGATTTCGCCCGTGGGCGATGTGACGGACAGGCTGGATCTCCTCCGCGAGCGCGGCGTCCCCACGGTGCTGGTGGACCGGCTGGCCGACGAGTCCAAGTTCAGCTCAGTTGCCGTGGACGATGACGCCGGCGGATACCTGGCCGCCAGGCACCTCCTGGACACGGGCCGCCGTCGGCTCGCCTTTGTTGGCGGCTCCACCTCCATCCGCCAGGTGGCCGACCGCCTGCAGGGGGCCCGCCGGGCCGTCAAGGAGGAACCGGACGCCACGCTGGAAGTCCTGGACGCGGAGGGGCAGACCGTCCTGGCCGGCCGCAGCGTGGGAGACATGCTGGTGGCGCGGGGCCGGGCGGAGCTGCCGGACGGGATCTTCTGCGCCAACGACCTCCTGGCCCTGGGCGTCATGCAGTCGCTCACCATGACGCATACGTTCCGCATTCCCGGGGACGTGGCGCTGATCGGCTATGACGACATCGACTTTGCGGCCTCTGCCGTGGTTCCCCTGTCCTCCATCCGCCAGCCCACCCAGCTGCTGGGCAGGACGGCCATCGAACTGCTGTCCGAAGAGGTGGAGTCCCAAAATCCAGTCCACCGTTCCGTGGTGTTCACGCCGGAACTCGTGGTCCGGCAGAGTACAGCCCCCGCTGGCTAATTCGCTGCGGGCTGCAGCCATTTCAGGGACTCGCTCCGCGACGTGAAGAAGCGGGTGGGGCAGGGCGGCACGTGAACGCCCAGGAAGAAATTCGCGATGATCCGGTCCACCGGACTTGCCCCCAGCAGGGCGATCCTGTTGGCCGCGCACGGGATGGAGAATACTGAGCGGGCCTGGATGCTCACATTCTCGGTGGTGGCCATGTCCACGAGCATCGGGTAGTTTGCGTCCCCCGCTATCCGGTTCACCGCGGCCATCGCCGCCTGCGCATCCTCGACTTCAATGCGGACCTTGGGCTCCCAGATGAGGTGGATGACCCCGTCAGCACGCAGCTCCACTGTGCCTTTGCCGCCGTCGACCACTACGGGCTCCATACCCGCCTCCCTCCAGTAGGCAGTTCCTGAACCCCTCCATCTTGCCCCACACGGAAGGTGGGAGCCCACCCCCCCACCGGCAAGGCCAATGTCACTGGAACCGCCAACCGGACGGTCGCCTAGAGCCTCTCCACCACGAGGTTCCGGTAGGCCGCCCGGAGCGGAGCCATCTGGCGGAAACCGATACGGCCGCCGCCCAGCACTTCGTCCGACCGGTCACGCCACTCAAAGAGCAGCAGGCCGTTGATCGAAAATGCCACCCGGGCCCCGTCCTTCACCAACTCCAGGCGGTAGAAGTCCGCAGCATCCTCCGTAGGCGGCAAGGGATCCGCGCCCTGCGCCATCAGTTCGAAGCCCGCACTCTTGCGGAGGTTGCAGGTACGGAAGGCAAGCTCCGATGGGTACTTGTGCCGGAAATAGGACACGTGCAGGGCGTCGATGTCCCCCGAGTGGTACTGGGGGTAGTAGCCCGTCCGGGGCGCGAGTGCGGGACTGAACAAGTCCAGCCCGCCCTGGCCGGCGGCCGCGAAGAACAGCATGGCCAGGCCGGGCTCCGCTAGCGGCAGGAACTCCCAGCTGATGCGGATCCGGTCCGGGAATTCTTCCGGGCACCAGAAGGTCCAGTGCGCGTGGTCGCCGAACTCGCCGTCATCCAGCGTGCCGGACAGCTCCAGGGCACCGTTGTGGCTGCGCAGGCTAAGCGGCCCTTCGGCCACCCAACCGGCCACGTCATCCGGTCCTGCCAGCGGGTTGCGGTAGAGGATGCCCGTCTCCAAGCCCGCCGTGCCCACCTAGCCGCGTCCCGCCGTCGTACTTAACACTTTGGTGCCGGCCACGCCGTAGCCCATGCCCGCCAGCTGGCGCGCCACCTCCGCCGCCACCAGTGCGGCACCCTGCTGCGAGAAATGCGTGTCGTCCGCCAGCCCCGCGGGCCAGGACGCGTGCTCCCCCGGCGCGAAGTGGCAGAAGAGCTCCCGGCTACCCTCCCGCCCCAGCCGACCATAAAGGCGCCGGGTCCAGGCGTTCAGGTCAATCACCGGAACCCCAAGCTCCGGGCCCAGTTCGCGGACCACCTCCGGATAGTCCTCAAGGCTCTCCTCAAGAACGTCCGACGACGGCGCGTCCAGGAAGTGCCGGCGCTCCACCGATGTGCACAGCACCGGCGCCGCACCCGCGCGATGCACCTCCCCCACCATGGTGCGCAGGTTCGCCGCGTAGCCCGTACGGGCGGCCAGATGCAGCTTTTTCTGGTCGTTGTGGCCGAACTGGATGAGCACGGCGTCCCCTGGGCCCGCCAAGGCGAGCAGGTCCGCCCAGCGTCCCTCGTCGCGGAAGGATTCCGTGCTTGCCCCGCCTTTGGCGAAGTTATGCACCGATCCCCACCGGTAGGTATGCGGCGGAAGCTGCGCTCCCCAACCGCTCATGGGGAACTTTTGGGTGGGGCAGTCGGCCACGGTGGAATCTCCGGCCAGCAGGATTTTCATGTCACCCTTTCACGGATCCGATGAGCATGCCCTTGGCGAAGTGCTTTTGCAGGAATGGGTAGAAGATGAGGATGGGCAGCGTGGCCACCACGATCACGGCGAACTTGATGCCCTGTTCCGGCGGGATGTAGTTGGGATCAACGTTGCCAGTGCCCAGCAGGTCCGAGGCCGCCGTGACCTGCCGCAGGTACATCTGCAGGGTCCATTTGGAGTTGTCGCTCAGGTACAGCAGGGGCGACATGAAGTCGTTCCAGATGCCCACCGCATAGAACAGCGCGAACGTGGCCAGGACCGGTTTGGACAGCGGCAGGAGGATCCGCCACAGGATTCCGATCTCGGTGGCGCCGTCCATCTTGGCGGACTCTTCAAGTTCGGCCGGCAGTTCCTGGAAGAAGTTCTTGATAATGATCAGGCTGAATGGATTGATGGCCGCCGGCAGGATCAGGGCCCAATATGAGTTGAGCAAGCCCAGGTCCTTGACCAGCAGGAAGGTGGGGATCATGCCGCCGGAGAAGACCATGGCGAAAACCACCAGGGACAGGATCACGTTCCTGCCCCGCAGGCTCTTCTTGGCCAATGGGTAGGCCATGGTCACGGTGAAGGCCAGCTGGACCATGGTGCCCACCGCGGTGACCAGGATGGTGGTGACCAGTGCCCGGACGAACGCCGGGGTGGCGAAGATGTACTCGTAGGAGCCCAGGGTGAACTGTTCCGGCCAGACGAAGAATGCCCGGCGGGTGATCTCCGCTTCGGTGGCGAACGAGCCCGCGAAGACGTAGACAAACGGCAGCAGCGTGATGATGCCGATCAGGGACAGGAAGAGGTAGTTGGCGGCGTCAAAGATCCGGCCGCCGCGGGTGTTGTGGATCTTCATTAGAACAGTCCGCTCTGGTTGAAACGCTTGGCCAGCCAGTTGGTGCCGAAGATCAGCACGATGCCCACCACGGATTTGAAGAGCCCCACGGCAGTGGAATAGCTGTAGGCGCCCTGGGTGATGCCCACGAAGTAGACGTAGGTGTCAAAGACGTCCGCCACCTCGCGGTTCAGGGCGTTGGTCATCAGGTAGATCTGTTCGAAGCCGGTGTTGAGCATCTGCCCGATGGCCAGGATCAGCATCACGATGATCGTGGAACGAATCGCCGGCAGGGTGATGTGCCAGACGCGGCGGAACCGGCCGGCACCGTCGATGATCGCGGCCTCGTACTGGTCCTGGTCCACGGTGGAAAGGGCGGCCAGGAAGATGATGGTGCCCCAGCCCGTGTTCTTCCAGATCTCCTGGAGCACGATCAGGGGGCGGAACCAGGCCGGGTCGCTCAGGAAATCGATATGCGTGCCCATGGTGTTGTTCAGGAACTGGAACAACGGGCCGATGTCCAGGGCGAACAGCAGGAAGCTCAGCGAGGCCACGATGGTCCAGGACAGGAAGTGCGGGATGTACACCAGGGTCTGGACCGTGCGCTTGAGGACGGACAGGCGTACCTCATTGAGCAGCAAGGCCAGGACGATGGTCAGCGGGAACGCGATGCCCAGGTTAAGGAAAGCCAGAATCAGGGTGTTGCCCAACAGCCGCGGGAAGTCCGGGTTGGCAAAGAAATCCGTGAAGTTCTGCACTCCCACCCAGGGGCTGCCGTTCACCCCCAGGAACGGGACGTAATCCTTGAACGCGATGGATACGCCATACATGGGGGCGTACCGGAACACCGCGAAGTACACCACGCCGGGCACCAGCAGCAGGTAGAGCCACTTGTAGTGAGCGAAGTGGACGGAGAACCTGCCCCCTTTCCGGGGAGCGGGCGGGGTCTTGCCCGCCCGCTCCCCGGAAAGGGTGTCAATGACAGGGGCTGCCATTTACTTGTTGTCCTGCCAGAGCTTGTTGATTTCTTCCTTGACCTTGTCGCCGCCGCTGGTGTCCCAGAGCTTGATGGCGTCCTTCAGGCCCTGCTCATCGATCTGCCCGGCAAGATACTTGATCCGGGCGTCGGCCACGATGTTGTCCAGTTGGGCGCCCTTGGCCACGTAGGTGGCGGAAACGTAGGGCGCGGCCGGGTTGTAGACCGCGCTCTTGAGGTCCTCAGCCATCACGTCCGTGCGCTTGTCGAAGACCTGCTGTTCATAGTCGCTGGGCTGCTTGACGGGGTAGAACTGGTTTCCGGCAACGTTCATGCCCAGCTGGGCGTAGCTCTTGATGTCGGTGCTGACGGCCTTTCCTTCCGGGGTTTCCGGTTTGACGGTGGCCGCCTTGCCGTCCTGCACCGTGAAGTTCACGTTCTCGATGCCGTTGTTGAGCAGCACAGCGACGTCCTTGCCGTTCATGGTGTTCAGGAACTCCAGGACCTTGTCCAGTTCGGCCTCGCTCCTCACGCTGGCCTTCGGGATTGCAAGGAAGCCTGAATAGCCGTCGGTGGGGTGGGCGTGCAGCTTCCCGTCGGGGCCAACCAGGTTCCCGACAAAGCCCACTTTGTTCTGGAAGTTGTTGGGGTCTGCCTGCTTGAAGAGGTTGACCAGGACGCTCACGCGGGAATCGACGTCGACAATCATGCCGCCCTTGCCGTTGAAGAACGGCTCGTTCCATTTGGTGGGGTCAAAGGTGGCGAAGTCAGGGTTGATGAGCTTTTCGTCCACCATCTTCTTGATGAACCTGTCGGCCTGGAGGAACTCGTCGGTTTCGAAGCTGGGAACCAGCTTCCCGTCCCGCTCGGTCCACCGGTTTCCGGCGCCGAACCATTCCTCGATCACGTCGTAGGGGCTGTTGGTTCCCAGTGCACCCCATTTGGGAATGGTGATGCCCCAGGTGTCGTTGATGCCGTTGCCGTCCGGGTCCTGTTCGGTGAAGGCCTTTGCCACCTTGTACAGGTCCTCCACGGTCTTGGGCGCCTGCAGGCCCAGCTTGTCCAGCCAGTCCTGCCGGAACATCACGGCGGTGCGCATGGGAGAGCGTTCACGGAACAGGCCGTAGACCTTTCCGTTGACGCTCGAGTTCTTCTGGATGTCCGGGAAGGTGGTTTTGAGGTTGGGGTATTTGTCGAGTTTGTCCGTGAGGTCCCAGAATGCACCTGCCTGGGCATTCTTGACGAACCCGGGGCTCTTGGTCTGGATCACCATGACCTGCGGGATATCGGATCCCGCAAGCGTGATGTTGGTCTTGTCCTCGTAGGAAGCGTTGGGTGCCCAGTTGATCTTGACCTGCTTGCCGGTGAGCTCCTCCAGCTTCTTCTGGACCGCGCCGTCTGACGCCGGCGGCTGGGCTTCCAGGAACGGGGCCATGATGGACACCGAGGTGAGGTCCGCGGCCGGGGCGTTCCCACTGCTGCACGCCGTGAGGGACAGTGCAGTGGCGGTGACGACGGCGGCGGCCAGGGTCAGTTTCCGATGGATCATGTTTCTTCCTTTTCCACTTCATTGGGGTTTGGGTTCGCTGGACCCGCGATTGATACGTTTCATTTGCGCTCCGCGCACGGATACATGGAGGCATCCGCCGCCCGGGCGGGTTGTCAGGCGGTCGACGCCCCCGAGAGGGCCCCGCCCGCGGCAGTTCCACCAGCTATCGCTACGGACTGGTCATTGGCCGTGAAGAACCGGTCACACAACCAGCCCGTGAGGTAGAGCCAGGCTCCGATACTGAAGAACGGAACCAGCCCCGGTATCCAGCTGCTGGCATAAACCACTGCTGCGGAAACAAAGAGCAGGATGACCGTTCCGGCCAGGTGCCGCACGGCGAACCGGGATGACATCAGCAGGTACTGCGGCAGCGGCAGCTCATACCGGGCATACAGGGGGAACAGGTAGCAGACTGCGCCCGCCAGGAAGATTGCCGCGACAAGGACTGCCGCCGCCGTGGACTGGGCAAAGATTCCGCCACTTCCCGCAAAATAGTTCCAGTTCAGGAGAAGCGCCGCCGTGACGGCCATGACCGGAACCGACAGGAGGTTGGCCCTGGCGAAGTTCCGGAAGTAGGCGGACGTGAACCCGCGAAGCAAGGGGGCACCATCCCCTGCGACCCTCCTTCGGACCACAATCTGCGCGGCGGCGGTGGCCGGGCCGGCACCAAGGACGCCGGCCCCCACCAGCGTGAAAGCGATCCACAGCAGGTTCAGGCCTGCCACCCACAAAAGCGTGTCGAAAAATGCGTAGGCACGCGCACTGAAGGTTCCGGACAGCATGGCACGGCTCCCTTCTGTTCTTCATGGTTGCAGGGGCGGATCCCAATGGTTGCAGGGGCGGAATCCCGCCCGTCCGCGTCACCCCAGTAATCGGTTTCTCGAAAATCTAGACCCAGACCGCCTGCCGGTCAAGTGAAGTTTTGAATCGTTACACAAAGCGATCACCCACGTCCTGCCGCCTTGCGGCGACAGGGGGAAAGCGCTTCCCCTTGATGTTCGCGCCTAGCTGGGGATGAAAATGATCCCCGGCCGCGCAGCCTGGATCAGGCGACCTTCGAGGTGGTTTGGGAAAGCCCTTGCCAAGTTCTTTGGAATGCGCTTTCCTTGTAGGGAGAAAGAACGTGGCGTAGAACACATGCATCCCTCGATTCCACATCGGATGCGCTGTACAGCAACTCATGACCTCAAAGGAGAGACAATGACAACGTTTACCCGACGATCGGCGCTGGCACTATTTGCCGGAACTGCCGCTGTGGGAGCCCTTTCCGCCTGTGGAACCGGTGGGGGTGCGAAGAACGCTGATGGCTCCGTAACCCTGCGTGTTTCCTGGTGGGGCAACGATGTGCGCAATAACCAGACCCAGCAGGTGATCGATGCCTTCCAGCAGGCCCATCCGAACATCAAGATCCAGGGAGAGCCCGGGGTGTGGTCGGGGTACTGGGACAAGCTGGCTACCCAGACGGCCGCAAACGATGCACCCGACGTGATCCAGATGGATCTTGCGTACATCGCCGAGTACGGCGGGCGGGGCGCGCTCCTTGACCTCTCCAAGCAGAACCAGCTGGACCTGTCCGCCTTCGACCAAAACACCCTCAAAGCGGGCCAGTACAACGGCAAGCTGAACGGCATCAGCACGGGACAAAACGCCCTCGCCGTCTTCGCTAACGTCAACCTCTTCAAGAAGGCCGGCGTCGCGATCCCTGACGATACTAAATGGACGTGGGACGACTACCTGAAGACGGCCCAGGCCCTCGCGGCAGCCACCGGCACCTACGGAGCCTCGTATGGCTTGACGGACCAGAGCCTCAACATCTGGCTGCGCCAGCGGGGAGAGCAGCTGTACACCCAGGATGGCCAGACCGGGTTCACCGTCGACGGCGTGGCCTCCTACATGGCCTTCCAGAAGAAGCTGATGGATTCCAACGCAGCGCCCCCCGCGAGCGTGGCACAGGAGGACATCGGCGCACCCGTCGAGCAGACCCTCGCCGCGACCAACAAGACCGGCATGTCTTTCTGGTGGACCAATCAGCTCGGCGCCATTGCGAAGGCCACAGGCAGCGACATCAAGCTGCTGCGCGTCCCGAGCCAGGACGGCAACCCCAAGGATGACGGGCTCTACTACAAGCCCTCGATGTACTGGTCCGCGTCGTCACGCTCCAAGCATGCGGCCGAGGCCGCGACGTTCATCGACTACCTGGTCAACAGCCCCGACGCTGCGAAGATCGTCACCACAGAGCGCGGTTTCTCGACGTCCCCGAAGATCCAGGACTCCATCAAGCCGTTGCTGACCCCCACCGACAAGACCGCCCTCGACTTCCTCACGGCGATCAAGCCGGAACTCGGCGAACCGCCCGCTGTTCCACCCACCGGGTCGAGCAAGGCCGCCGATGCCCTCGGCCGCCACACCACCGACGTCCTGTTCGGGCGCGCCAGCGCCCAGGATGCAGCCGCTGCATTCAAGTCCGAAGCGGACAACATGATCAAGAGCGCCAAGAAATGAGCGTCCTCACCGAACTGGGCAGCCTCGGCAAGAAATCGCCCCGGGGCGGGCCCAAGGTCAAGCGGACCTTCCGCGACAACCGGGCCGCGATGGTGTTCCTCGCCCCCTGGATCGTGGGCCTGGTCGCCATCACCATCGGACCGATGCTGATCTCCCTCTACCTCTCCTTCACGGACTACAACCTGATCCAGGACCCGAACTTCATCGGCGCCGACAATTTCACCCGAATGATGCAGGACGACCGGTTCTGGAATTCCCTGCGGGTCACCCTGACATACGTGATAGTCGGTGTCCCGCTGCAGCTCGGCCTGGCCCTGGCTGTGGCCCTGGCCCTGGACAAAGGCATCAAGGGCCTGCCGATCTACCGCTCGGTGTTCTACCTGCCTTCCCTCCTGGGCTCTTCGGTGGCGGTCGCGATCCTCTGGAAGCAGATGTTCGGCACCTCCGGCCTGGTCAACCAACTCCTGGCCATGATCGGCATCACCGGCCCGGGCTGGATCTCAGACCCCAGCACCGCCCTTGGCAGCATCATCCTGCTGCACGTCTGGACCTTCGGATCCCCCATGATCATCTTCCTGGCCGGGCTGCGGCAGATACCCGCCATGTACTACGAAGCCGCAGCCGTGGACGGCGCCGGCCGGGCCACCCGATTCCTAAAAATCACCCTGCCCCTGCTGAGCCCGATCATCTTCTTCAACCTCGTGCTGCAAATCATCGGCGCGTTCCAGTCCTTCACACAGGCGTTCATCGTCTCCGGCGGCACCGGCGGCCCGTCCGACTCGACCATGTTCTTCACCCTGTACCTCTACCAGCGCGGCTTCGGCCAGTTCGACATGGGCTACGCCTCCGCGATGGCCTGGGTCCTGCTGGTCATCGTCGGCGCCTTCACCGCCGTCAACTTCTACGCATCGAAATTCTGGGTGTTCTATGACGACTGAATCAGCCCCGCGCGTCACCACCGACGCCCCCCTGCCCGCCCCCGGCCCCGCCAACGGCCGCCGGGAGCCCAACCCTCCGGCCAGCACCTCGCCCCGCCCCAAACACCGGACCAAGAGCATCCTGAAACACGCGATCCTGATCGCCACCGCGATCATCATGATCTACCCGCTGCTATGGATGGTCGTCTCCTCCTTCCGGCCCAGCGCGGACGTCTTCCGCGCCCCCGGCCTCTGGCTCACCGAAATCCACACCGAGAACTACGCCACCGGCTGGAACGCCCTAACCTCACCCTTCGGGACCTACCTGCTGAACTCCGCCCTGGTGGTCCTGGGCGCCGTGATCGGCAACCTCGTCTCCTGCTCGATGGCCGCCTACGCCTTCGCCCGGCTGGACTTCCGGGGCAAGAAATGGATGTTCGGCGCCATGCTCGTCATGATCATGCTCCCCATCCACGTCGTGATCGTCCCGCAGTACATCCTGTTCTCCCAGATCGGCTGGGTGAACACCTTCGCGCCCCTCATCGTGCCGAAGTTCCTCGCCACGGACGCGTTCTTCACCTTCCTCATGGTCCAGTTCATCCGCGGCATTCCCCGCGAACTGGATGAGGCGGCAAGGATCGACGGCGCGGGCCACCCCCGCATCTTCCTGCAGGTCATCCTTCCCCTGATGACCCCCGCCCTGGCCACCACCACCATCTTCACGTTCATCTGGACCTGGTCCGATTTCTTCAGCCAGCTCATCTACCTCACCTCCCCCGACGTGTTCACCGTCCCCGTCGCACTCCGCAGCTTCGTCGACGCCCAATCCAGCACCGACTGGGGATCCATGTTCGCCATGTCCATCGTCTCCCTACTGCCCGTCTTCATCGCCTTCCTCGTCGGCCAAAAATTCCTCGTCAAAGGCATCGCCACCACCGGCATCAAATAACCACCCGCCGGGGTGCGTGTCCCACCACGCACCACCGGCCTTTGCCTGTCCGCTGCATGTCCCGGCGGGCCACCATTCTGAAGATCCGCCTCCGCAGCCGGGGGGCGCCCCAATCTGATTGCCCTGCTGGGCCGAACGGAGAACCATGGCAACGCCTGCCGGCGCGGCACTTCCGACAACACTCAACCGGGAACCTGCGGATCGCAATACCGGCCGGCCCCAACAGGGAAATGCGCCCGCGCGCGTGGCGCTGGTTGGCGTACACGGCTTCGGTACCCAGCACCTGCTGAACCTTGAACGGCTCACCACGGCAGGCGCCGTCGAACTCGTTGCCGCAGCAGATCCCACCCCGCCGGCACCGGGGTCCCTGCCGGCGTCGTCCATGGTCTTTCCGGGATTGCCCGAACTCCTGGCCCATACCGCGGACCTGGATGCCATCATTGTGGCCACTCCGATCCAGACCCATGCACCGCTGGGCCTGGCAGCGCTGGCCGCCCACGCGGACCTCTACCTGGAGAAGCCACCCGTAGCGTCCCTGGCTGATTTCACCCGCCTGGCAGAGGCGGCATCGGCGTCGGGACGCAGCGTGCAGATCGGGTTCCAAAGCCTTGGTTCGCACGCCTTGGCAGCGATCGGGGACCTCCTCGCGGCAGGCACCATCGGCACGCTCCAAGGCATCTCCGCGACCGGCCGCTGGGTCCGGGACAAGGCCTATTACAAGCGGTCACGCTGGGCCGGGAAACGCACCCTCGACGGCGTGGATGTGGTGGACGGCGTGGCAACCAACCCGCTGGCGCACGCCGTCGCAACAGCCCTCCGGATCGCCGGGGCACGCACCACCTCCGATCTCGCCTCCGTGGAAACCGAGCTGTACCGCGCCAACGGCATCGAATCCGACGACACATCGGTCATCAGGATCCGCACCACCGCGGGCCTGCCCATCACCTGTGCCCTGACGCTCTGCGCCGCCACGTCTGTTGAACCCTGCGTGATCCTCCAGGGAACGGCAGGAACAGCGGTGTTCCATTACACCGAAGACCGCCTCACCGTTTCGACGGAAGCCGGCACCACGGAGGAGACATTCGGCCGGGACGACCTCACGGAAAACCTCCTGGCCCACCGCAGGAACGGCACGCCGTTGATCAGTCCTCTTCTGGACAGCGGCGCCTTCATGCTGGTCCTGGAAGCCATCCGTACCGCACCAGCGCCCGCCCCGATCGCCGCGGAACACGTCCGGTGGGAAGGCGAAGGCGACACCGCCCATGCAGTGGTACCGGGTATCGAGGCGGCCCTTGAACAGGCCGGCCGGCAGCACGCCACCTTCAGCGAACTCGGACTTCCCTGGGCGCACTCGGCTCCTGCGGCCTTCACGGTTCCCGCAAGCCCCATGAACACTGCCCCATGAACCAGGAAACCACGCAGGACCGGCAGGCTGCCTCCATTCCACCCGGCACGGACGGGTCCAGTTCAGGGCAACTCCTGGCCGTCCACCTCCTGACGGACGGCCTCGAAGAGTGCCTGACGGCCTCCCGCCGCCCTACCTTCGGCTGGGACCTGGCCCAGGCCGGGAACCACGACCCCGCACAGGCCTGGCAGACCGGCTATGAGATAACGCTGGAAGACGGCTCCGGAGCCCACACCTGGAGCTCCGGCTGGGTTGCGGACAACAAGCACCGGCACATCCCCTACACCGGCCCCGGGCTGGAAACCGATGCTGATTATGCCTGGCGCGTCCGGATCCGCGACGCCACCGGAGCCGCCGGCGAATGGTCGGCTGCCAAGCAGTTCAGCACAGGCCTGGATGACAGCTCCTGGCAGGCAGAATGGATACGCCGTACTCCCGGCGGCCGGGCACCACTCGGGATTCTGGACTGCGCGCTCCGCGTGGCGGGATCGCCGTTCCTGCCCCTCCCCTGCCCGCCGGTGCGCAGCTTCCGGCTGGAAGCCCGGCTGCGGCCCGTGATGGGCCGGGTGGGCATGATCCTCCGGAGTGGCGGACCTGGGACCGGCCTGCTCCTCGAACTGGACCAGGCAGGCAGTGTGGTGCTGCGGCGGGCCCCTGCGTGGGAGATTCCCGCGGCGGCCACGCCGCCCACCACGGTACTGGCAAGTGCGGATGCCAGCACCCCGCCCGCGCAGAACGGGGGCTGGCTGGAGCTGGCCGTGGCGGACGACGGAAACCGGATCACGGTGTCCCTGAATGGCGCCGAGCTGATGGCGGTCCAGGAGCCGGCCGGGCCAGAGGGGCGGCTGGCCCTGCACCAGGGCCCGCGCAGCCAGGCTGAGTACGCGTCGCTGCGGGTTGTCGCCGGGGGATCGCCCCTGATGGATCAAAGGTTCGACGGCGGCACGGACGCCGGGAGCGGCATCCTGGCCGCCTGGACCCGAACCACGGCCTTCCGCCAGCCCGACGAATGGACGTTGTTCCGCGCGGCGGTTGAGCTCACCGGCAAGGTCAGCCGGGCGCGCCTGTACGTGGCCGCCAACCACCACGCACAAGTTTCCGTCGCCGGGGTCCACAGCCTCAGCGTGACGTCGTTCGGGTACCCCGGGGAAGGCTACTACGATGCTGCGGACGTCACCGGCGTGCTGGCCGCACAGCCGCAGGGGGAGCCGGTTCCGTTGACAGCCCTGCTGCACTGGTACGGCCCGGGCCAGGGCAGGGCCGCAGGAGTTCCGGGCCTCCTTGCCCGGCTCAGCGTGCAGTACACGGACGGGCGCCGCGAGGTGTTCGGTTCGGGTCCCGGCTGGTCGGCAGGGGAGGCGCCATACCGCCAGTCGGGCTACCGGAACGACGAGGGCGACCCCGTGGAACACCTGGACGGAGAGGCCGCGGCGTCCCTTAGCCCTGCCGAAGACCTGCCCGCCGCCATCCTGTGCGGCCGCCACCCGTCGTCGGACTTTCCCCGCCTCCACCCGCGCCGCACCTCCCTGGCTGAAGAGTTCGTTGCCCCGCGCGAATTCCTTACGGCCGGCGACGGCACCCTGGTTGCAGACTTCGGCCAGGTCCTGCCCGGGCGGCCTGAGATCGATTTCCTGGACGGCGTCCCCGGGCGCACCGTGATGCTCCGGGCCGGCTACGTCCTCCGCCCGGACGGGCGGGTGGATGCCGGAAAGACGGCCAGCCAAAACACGGACATGTCCTTCCCCTATACCCAGGCGGCAGGGCCCCAACAGTTCCACGCCACCGTGCACCTGGGTTTCCGTTACCTGGAGCTACCCGGCGTTGATCCTGCTGAGGTGTCCAGGGTCGGTGCGGTGGTGGTCCGCGGAGGCCAGCCCGGCGAGGGCAGCTTCTCCAGCTCGGATCCCACCCTGGACGCCGTCTTCCGGCTGCTGCGGGATTCGGCGCTGTACGGGGTGCAGGAGCAGTTCGTGGACACCCCGACCCGGGAAAAAGGCCAGTTCCTGGCCGACGCCGCGAACATCTCCTATGCCACCATGGCCCTGTTCGGCGAGCACGCCTACACGGCGCAGGCGCTGCGGGAGTTCAGCTGGTCTGCGCTCCGTTATTGGACCGACGGGGAGGACAAAGGGCGCTACAACGCCGTCTACCCCAACGGGGACGGCAAGCGCGACATTCCTGATTTCTCCCTGATGGTCCCCGAGTGGGCCGAGGAGTACCACCGCCGCACCGGAGACCTCACGCTCATCCGCGAGCTGCTGCCGCACCTGTGCGATACGGCGGACTACGCGCTGCGGTACATTCCCGCGGAGGGCCCGACGGCGGGACTGGTCACCAGGCTGGGCGGCGGCTCCGGCCCGTACCTGCACGGCATCGTTGACTGGCCCGCGCCTGGCCGGTTTGGGTACGACATGGAGTGTGCGGCTAAAACCACCGTCAACGCCCAGGCGTACTCGGCGCTGATGTCGACGGCCCGGCTCTGCGGCACCGTTGGTGACGAGGATGCAGCAGCCCGCTATGCGGCGTCTGCCCGGACCCTGGCCAGGGCCATCCGGTCACGCCTGCGGGTGGACGGGGTAATGATCGACGGCCTCCACGGGGACGGAACCCCCAGCCCCCACGCGTCCCAGCACGCCACTTCCTTCCCGCTGTCCCTGGGCATCACCGACCCGGCCGACGCCCACGAGGATGCCGTCCGGATCGCGGCCATGGGGATGCGGCAGGGACCCATGACCGTGCACCGCCTGGTCCGCGCCCTGCTTGGCCAAGGCATGACCGACGCGGTTCTGGACCTGCTCACCAACAGCGGCCAGCCCGGCTGGGCCCGGCTCCTGGAACGCGGCGCCACCTTCACCTGGGAGGCCTGGGACCTGGTGGACGGCACCGACTACAGCCAGTCGCACGCCTGGTCCGCATCGGTAGTCAAGGAGATCTTCGAACACCTGCTGGGCGTACGGAACGTGGTGCCCGGCGAACTCCTGATTGAGCCGCCGTTGTGCCGGCTGGACCACGCCCGCGGCCGCGTGCCCACGGGCAACGGCTGGGCGGACGTCAGCTGGCGGCGGCACGGTCCATTGGTGGAGGTTGAGTGCACCATTCCGCCGGGAGTGCTGGCAACAGTCAGGTTGCCGTCGGGCCTTTACGGGGTCAAAGGCCCGACGCCGGACGGTGCAGCCGCCAGGTCTTTGCCGGAAGATGCAGCAGGCCCCGCCGGGGCCACCAGGGATTTCCGGGTCCACACTGGAACGTGGACCTTCGCACCGGAGTGAAGCAGGCAGATGAACACAAGAGGAGCCCCAAGAATGCAGGAACCCAGCGGTCCGTCCCCAGTCTGGAGCAAGGTGCAGGGCCTCGCCTTCGGCGGCGACTACAACCCGGAACAGTGGCCCCGCAGCGTGCGCGCGGAGGATCTGGAACTGATGCAGGAAGCGGGGGTGAATCTCCTCAGCGTCGGCATCTTTTCCTGGGCCCTGCTGGAACCGGCCGAGGGACAGTACGACTTTGGCTGGCTGGACGAGGTCATGGACAACCTCGCGGGCATCGGAGTGAAGGTGGCGCTGGCCACCGCCACCGCCGCTCCCCCGGCCTGGCTGGTCCGCAAGCATCCGGAAATCCTGCCGGTCACGGCTGACGGGACCGTGCTGGGGCCGGGCTCGCGGCGGCACTACACGCCGTCGTCGGCCGTGTACCGCCGCTATGCCACCGGAATTACCCGCGTGATCGCCGAACGATACAAGGACCACCCGGCCCTGGCCCTGTGGCACGTGGACAACGAACTCGGCTGCCACATCTCCGAGTTCTACGGGGATGAGGACGCCGCCGCTTTCCGCACCTGGCTGGAGCGCCGGTACGGGACCGTTGATGCGCTCAACACCTCCTGGGGCACGGCGTTCTGGTCCCAGAACTACGGTTCCTTTGACGAAATCCTGCCGCCGTCCGTCGCCCCGTCCACGCTCAACCCGGGCCAGCAACTGGACTTTCAGCGGTTCAACTCCTGGTCCCTGGTGGACTACTACCGGCAGCTCGTGGCGGTACTGCGCGAAGTGACGCCGGACGTCCCCTGCACCACCAACCTGATGGCCTCAAGCGCCACCAAGTCCATGGACTATTTCGACTGGGCCAAGGAACTGGATGTCATCGCCAACGACCACTACCTTGTGGCCGCCGACCCCGAACGGCAGGTGGAACTCGCGTTCAGCGCGGACCTTACCCGCGGCATTGCGGGCGGTGACCCATGGATCCTGATGGAACATTCGACGTCGGCCGTGAACTGGCAGCAGCGCAACCAGCCCAAGATGCCCGGCGAGATGCTGCGGAATTCCCTGGCGCACGTGGCGCGCGGGGCGGACGCCGTGATGTTCTTCCAGTGGCGCCAGAGCTTTGCCGGCTCGGAAAAGTTCCATTCCGCGATGGTGCCGCACGGAGGGCGGGACACGCGGGTGTGGCGCGAGGTGGTGGAACTGGGCGCAGCGCTGAAACGCCTGGAACCTGTGCGTGGTTCGCGGGTTCAATCCCGGGCCGCCATCGTCTTTGACTACGAGTCCTGGTGGGCCAGCGAGATTGATTCCAAGCCCAGTATCGATGTGAAGTATTTGGACCTGTTGCGGGCGTTCCACCGCGCCCTGTTCCTCCGCGGAATTACCGTGGACCTGGTGCACCCGTCCGCGTCGCTGGAGGGGTATGGCCTGGTGCTCGTGTGCACGCTGTACGCCGTGTCCGATGACTCCGCCGCCAACATCGCCGCGGCCGCCTCTGCCGGGGCCACGGTGTTGGTGAGTTACTTCAGCGGAATTGTGGACATGCAGGACCACGTGCGGCTGGGAGGCTATCCGGGCGCGTTCCGCGGTCTCCTGGGCGTGCGCGTGGAGGAATTCCACCCGCTGCTGGCCGGGTCCCAGCTGAAACTCAGCGACGGGACCGTCTCGTCGGTGTGGAGCGAGCATGTGCATCTGGCCGGCGCGGAGGCGATACAGGCCTTTACCGGGTATCCGCTGGACGGCGTTCCCGCCGTCACCCGGCGCCCCGTGGGTTTCGGGGCGGCCTGGTACCTGGCTACCTTCCCCGATCCCGATGGCATTGATGCCCTCCTGGACAAACTGCTCGCCGAATCCGGGGTTTCCCCTGTTGCCGACGCCGATCCTGGAGTGGAGCTTGTCCGCCGGGTTTCCGAGGACGGGCGGAGCTTCCTGTTTGCCATCAACCACACGCGCTCGGCTGCTTCGGTTTCTGCCACCGGCACCGACCTGCTGACGGGTGAGTCTTTTGGCGGCACGGTTCCGGCCGGGGGTGTCGTAGTGGTGGCCGAGGGTTAGATAGGTGGTTGCCATACGGGAAGCGTCAAAACCTCCTGAGGTGACCCAGGAGCCCCGGGGACGACGGCCCAGAGCTAGACTCACTCTCACAACTAGGTTGGGGGACTAAATGAGTAGACCTGCATACGCGACTCACACGGCAACGCATCGACTGAACAAACTGGCTGTTGCATCGATTGTGTTTGCTGTCGTAGCAGCATCAGGTTTCTGGGTTTTTGGAGTCGCGGTTCTTGCTGTCTTTGCAGTGGGCGCCGGGCACGTCGCCGTCAATCAGATCAAACTCAAAGATGAGCGAGGAAAAGGGCTGGCAGTCGCTGCTCTCGCCGTTGGGTACTGCATTGCCACGCTGGCATTGATCAGCACTTTGGGCTTCATACCGAGCGTCGTCCATCAGCTATCGCAGTAATCGCGTTTCCCAAGGCATATTCTGTGGGCCTGCTTGGGGACCGGGGTGGGGCGTATGGCCGGAAGAATGGGGCTCTCATCACTGACCCTCACGCTATTGGCAGCCCTGTGTGCGTGCGGAGAGCCAGCAACGCCGCTACCAACAGTTGTTGAACTCGCTGCCACGGGGTATCGCTTTGCTCACAGGGTCCTGCACTAGTGCAGATACGAGTTGCCGGGCGCCCGCCACCACTGTGGAGTCGAAGTCCATATCCGTCGCCACGACCCAGCTTCTGTCCACGGCCACAGGATTTTCGATCACGGCAGGAACTGTGGGAAATGGTGCCAGGGCACATGATTCACCCATCCGCGGTCGCGGTAGAACTGCGGCGCGGAGCTGCAGGGGGTGAGAAACCGCCTTTTCCACATAGGACGTAGGGGCCGTCGGAATTGTCAGAGGGTGCTGGAAGACTCTGCTTATGGAGGCGGTTGAAGTGGGAGCAAGAGTTCTGGAGGCGAAGCCTCAAGTGCCTTGCATCGCTGATGTGCTTAACCTGTTGGCCCGTGTTCCCCTGGCTGCTGATGGTGCGGGCTTGATTGACCAGATTCGCGGGCTGGAGGAGTTGAAGTGCTTTGCCGGTGCCCGGCAGGCTGAGGCCGCGGTCGCTTTTGACCTGTCCCAGCGGCGGGAACAGGCCGACGCCGGGGTCCCGGCCGCCGGGCAGGGTGCCGGGGTCGCGGCGCAGATCGCCCTGGCAAGGCGGGAGTCCCCGGCCCGGGGTTCCCGGCTGCTGGGCCTGGCCAAGGCGTTAACCGGGATGCCGCACACGTTCGCCGCGTTCCTTGCCGGGCTGCTCAATGAGTGGCGGGCCACCCTGATCGTGAAGGAAACCATCTGCCTCACGCCCGGGGACCGGGCCGGGGTGGATGAGGAACTCGCCGCCGATACCGGTGCCCTGGACGGTGCGGGAGACAAAGCGATCATCGCCGCCGTCCGCGCCGCGGCGTACCGGCGGGACCCGGCCTCCGTCGCCAAACGCGCCGCCCGGGCCGTGAGCGAGCGGGCCGTGAGCCTGCGTCCGGCCCCGGACACCATGACCTACCTGACCGCGTTGCTCCCGGTCGCCCAGGGCGTGGCCGCCTACGCCGCCCTGGTCCGGGACGCCGACACCGCCCGGGCGGCCGGGGATGACCGGTCCCGTGGCCAGGTCATGGCCGACACCCTCGTCGAACGCCTCACCGGCACCCCCGGCGGCATCACCGGGGTTCAGATCCAGCTCGTCATGACCGACCGCACCCTCTTCCGGGCCGACGCAGAACCAGCACGGCTCCCCGGCTACTGCACCATCCCCGCCGAACCGGCTCGGGCCATCGCCCTCACCGGCGGACCAGCCGCGGGAAGACCGGTGACCGGCGAGGGAGCCGCTCATGAACTCGACCTGTGGGTCCGGCGGCTTTACACCGTTCCGGGCAGCGGCGAGCTCGTGGCGATGGACTCCACAGCCCGGCTCTTCCCGCCAGGGCTGAAACGGTTTCTCCAGGTCCGGGACGGCACCTGCCGAACCCCGTACTGCGACGCCCCGATCAGGCACCACGACCACATCACCGCCTGGCACACCGGTGGACCCACCAACGTGGATAATGGCCAAGGTTTGTGCGAAGCCTGCAACCACACCAAAGAAACCCCCGGCTGGACGGCCCAAACCATCCAGGGACCGCGGCATACCGTGGCAACCACCACCCCCACCGGCCACACCTACCACTCCACCGCCCCACCACTCCCCGGGAGCGCACTTCTAACCGCCAGCCTGCCGTCCGCCGACGTGCCGCAGCGGGAGGTCAATGATTTCCTGCCGCTTCGGGGTGAGCACGGACTGGATCCTGGCCAGCATTTGAAGAGCCCTGCTGGCCACGTGCTGGGAAGGGTGTCTGCACCCCGCGCCCACGGACCGGCGGAGGGTCGGCAGCGGTTACGGCCCAGGGAGAGCAGCGTCCCGTAGGGAACCATCGTCAGTCAGCAGGACCTTCCTCAACAGCTCCGCCATTGGACAGCTCTGCCCCGGAGGAACCGCCGGTCCCCCGGGGCAGAACCGGGTTTGAATATGTTCCCAGTGGCCTAGCTGCGGATGGCTGTTTTCATTTCGTCAGTTGCCTTCTTGCCGGCTTCGTCCGTGGACAAGCGTTCAAAAAGGACCTCTGAGGTGTACCGCTTGATGATCTCCTGGATGGCCCCTGCACCCTTGGGCGGCGGGGCCGGAGCCTCTCCCAGTTCATCCTTGATCTCGTCGATGAACTTGACCACCTTGGTATCGGCCGGAGTCAGCTTGGGCGCGATGGCTGCACGGACATCCGAGTTAGGATAAACGCCGCGGTCCGCCAGGAGTGCCTCGCCGGCCTTCACATTGTTGGTGAGGAAATCGATGAACTTTGCCGCTTCCTGCGGGTGTTTGGTGCGTGAGGAGGCGGACCAGAACTGCGAGGCCTTGTACCAAAGCTTCGCCTCATCGGCGGCACCGGCTTTGGAGGGGAAGCGCAGGATCTTCAGGTCGCCGCCGGAGGCCTTTTCCAGCGCCGGAGCCTGGTTGGACCACCAGAAGGCCATCGCGTTCTTTCCGGTTGCCAGGCCGCTCTGGTCCAGCGGCGCGGCATCAGCCTCCACCACTTCGGCAGCAGGCGGTACGGCCTTGTTTTGGCTCAACTGCTTCAGGAATGCCCACCAGCCGGCGATGTCGGCCGGTTCGAAGCCCAGCTTGCCATCAGTGGTGTAGAGCGACTTTCCGTTCTGTCGAAGCCACACGCCCAGGGAGGCCTCGTCGGTTCCGTAGGCGGCCGAACCGTACGTACCTTTCGGGGACTTGGCAGTAATGTCGGCCGCGATGCGCCCAAAATCCTCCCAGGTCCACGTGGAGTCGTCCGGCAGTGGTACGCCGGCTGCCTGGAAGACCGCGGGGTTGGCCAGGATGGTGGCCGCGTTGATGCCGGCGGCAATACCGGTCAATCCCTTATCGCTCCTGCCTGCATTCAGCGCTGCCTCGTCAAGCTTTGAGGTGTCGATGCCGTACTTGGAGAGGTCAAGGAGCGCGCCTCGGCTCGAGTATTCGGTAATGTACTTTTCGTCCACCTGGATGACGTCGGGAGCATCGTTGGCCGCGGTCTGGGTGGCAAGTTTGTCCCAGTAGCCACTCCAGTCACCGAACTCCGGCTTGACCGTGATGTTGGGATTTTCGGCCTCGAACGCTGCGATGGCCGCCTGGGTCAACTGCGCCCGTTTGTCACCTCCCCACCAAGTGAAGCGAAGTTCCACTTTGCCGTCCGCGCTTTTCGGTGCTGCTCCCCCGCCGCAGGCGCTGAGGGCCAGGACGGCTGCCGTCGCGGCAGCAACCGCTATCGCCCATCGGACCCGGCCCTTCCCGGGACGGCGGGGCGCGCCTGGTGCGGGAGCCCTTGGGGGCTGATGTGCAGACGCCGCGGGGCGGGGTGAACGTGGCACTGTGTACTCCGATCATCGTTGATCTGTCGGGGATGGGGGCTGAACTAAGGAAGGCGAAGCATGAAAGCGCTTTCCACAAGTTATAATACAAGCTTAGAACTTGTAGAATAAGATGCTGGGGAGGTTGAAGGATTTGAGGCAACGGAACCCCTGTCCCTAAGCGTTCGGCCTGGACCCCAAGGGCGCCGCACGGCCTGGGGATACCGCTTGTTGACGCACCAACAACCCTTTGTTAAGTTGAGAGAAACCGTTTTCTTGGTGGTTATGCCTCCCGTAGACAGTCGGCGCCACGGTCCATGAATACGCATTCCGAGGAAGGAGCCGGCCAATGAGCCCAACACCAAGGCCCAGCGCCATCGCCGGCTACGAGGACTGGCCGGCCTACGTGCGCAGCAAACCACGGCACCGGGCGTCGGCAGCGGTGGCTCAGGAACTATCGGACGCCCTGGGTGTACCGGGTCCGGTGGCACCGCCGGATGTGACGGTGCAATGGGAACGCACGCACGACGGCGCCACCACCTCCCAGCTCAGCTGGCAGTTGGGCTTTGGGCCCCGCACCACGGGCTGGCTGGTGCGGCCTGCCGGGCACCCAGGTCCCCTGCCGGGCGTCCTGGCACTGCACTGCCACGGCGGCAACAAGTTCGGCGGCGCGGACCGGCTGGTGGAGCTTCCCGATAACCATCCGTCAGCCGCATCCGCCCGTGCCGGGCACTACGACGGCCGCGCCCTGGCTACTGACACCGCCCGGAGGGGCTTTGTTGTCCTGGCCCATGACACCTTCGCCTGGGGCAGCCGCCGCTTCGACCTCTCCTCAGCTCCATGGCGCACTGCAGCCGCAACGGCGGCGCAGCACGCGCAATGGCGGGAGGACGGCGTCGTTCCTTCCGCTGCGGACGAATACAACGCGACCGCGGGCTTCCACGAGGACACGGTTGCCAAAGCGGCAGGACTGCTGGGCACCAGCCTGGCAGGCATGGTGGCACATGACGACCTCGCCGCCCTGGAAGTCCTGGCCGCCCGGCCCGGCGTGGACCAGGACCGGCTGGGCTGCATCGGATTCTCCGGCGGAGGGGGCCGCTCGCTCACCCTGGCTGCCCTGAGCCCCCGGATCCAGGCCGCCGTGGTGGCATGCATGATGACCACCTTCGAATCCCTCTTCCCCGCCTACCTGGACGCACACTCGTGGCTGCTTCAGACTCCCGGCCTGTGGAAACTGGGCGACTGGCCGGAGCTTAGCGGCAGGTCGGCGGCGGCCCGGTTCCTGGTGCAGTACGCCCTTGCCGATGAACTCTTTCCCGAGGACGGCATGCGCCAGGCACACCAACTGCTGGAATCAATGCATGCCGGCACCGGCAGGTACACGGGCAGCTTTTGGCCCGGAGGCCACGTATTCACTGCTGCCATGCAGGACGAAGCCCTCCATTTCCTGGCGCAAGCCTTGGCCCCGCAACCCCTTCCCACCTCTCCCCAAGGACCCCGATGACCGCACAGCATTCCACCGCCGCGGATCCGACACACCAACAGCGCGCTGCTGCCTCCGTCCCGCGGGTGGCACTTGTGGGCGTACATGGCTTCGGCGAACATCACCTCGCCAACCTGGCCCGGCTTGAAAAAACCGGCGCACTGGAACTGGTAGCTGTTGCCGATCCCAATCCGCCGCGCCCCGGCACCCTCGCCGGGTCGGTCGCCGTGTTCCCCGATTTCGCCGCGCTGCTGGCCGCCCGGCCGGGCGCCGACGTCGTCATTATTGCCACCCCGATCCAGACGCATGCCCCGCTGGCGGCCGCGGCGCTGGAAGCCGGAATGGACGTCTACCTCGAAAAGCCACCGGTGGCGTCGCTGGCCCAGTTCGAGCAGGTCGTTGCTGCCGCGAACGGCAATGGCCGCCTGGTCCAGGTGGGCTTCCAGAGCCTGGGGTCCCACGCCTTGCCGGCCGTCAGGGAGATGGTGGAGGCAGGGAACATCGGTACCGTCCTGGGCATCAGCGCCAGCGGCCAGTGGCTGCGGACCAAGGCCTATTTCAAGCGGTCGCGCTGGGCCGGAAAACGCAACCTGGACGGCACGGATGTGGTGGATGGCGTGGCAACCAATGCGCTGGCCCACGCCGTTGCCACCGGGCTGCATCTGGCCGGGGCGCACACTGCTGCCGACGTCGCCTCCGTGGAAACTGACCTGTACCGGGCCAATAACACCGAAAGCGATGACACCTCCATCATCCGGGTCCGCACCGCACTGGGAACCACGCTGTTGTGCGCCCTGACGCTCTGCGCCCCGGAACAGCTGGACCCCTCCGTGACCGTGCACGGAACCCTGGGTGACATTACCCTTTCCTACACGAAAGACGAGGTGGTCATCACTACCCCGGACGGCGAGCGCCGGGAGTCGTACGGCCGGACCGACCTGCTGGAGAACCTGCTCGCCTCCCGCGCCACCGGCGTGCCGCTGCTGTGTGGGTTGGAGGATACCGGTGCGTTCACCACCGTGCTGGAGGCCATCCGCACCTCACCCGAGCCAGCCCCGATAGGCGCCGAACACCTGGCCTGGGAAGGCGAGGGAGACGACGCCCACCCCGTGGTTCGCGGCATAGCGGACCTGATCCAGCGGGCCGTCAAGGCGCAGGCTACCTTCGCCGAACTGGGCGTCCCCTGGGCCCGCCACCTTCCGCCGGTCCACACGCTGAGCGTGGACGGCAGGCCCGTAGCCGAGTACCAGGACGGCAGCCATGTCCGTGCAGTCTCGTCCCCGCGCCCCTATCTGCACCCGGTCCGCACCCTGGGCGGCACCGTGGTCACGGACCACCAGCCACTGGACCATGTGTGGCATCTGGGCGCCGGGGTGGCCCTGCAGGATGTGGACGGCGTGAACTTCTGGGGCGGGCGCACCTACACCCGCGAAGCCGGCCAATACGTCTGGCGCCCGGACCACGGCAGCATCACGGTCACCGGCACCACAGCCGGGCAGCATGATGCGCGCGAAGGCCGCCCCGGACGGCTGCAGGAGACCTTGAGCTGGAACAGCCCGGACGGCGCACCCATCCTCCTGGAGGAACGCACCTGGGCGTGGTCCGGCGTCGCGCCCGCCATCTGGCGCCTGTCCCTGGACTTCGCCCTCTCCCCCGCCGGAAACAAGCCTGTCAGCCTTGGCAGCCCGGGATCCAACGGCCGGTTCGGGGGCGGATACGGCGGGTTCTTCTGGCGCCTGCCCGCATGCGAAGGCGCCACGGTCTGGACGCCGGCAGGAAGCGGCGAGCCGGCAACGCACGGCAGCGTCACGCGCTGGATCGCCTGGGCGGGAACGTTCGACGGCGGCCCGGCCACCTTGGTGTTCGTCGCCCCCAACGATGCTGCGGACCCGTGGTTCGTGCGGGTGGACGGCTACCCCGGCGTGGGGCAGTCCCTGGCCTGGGACTCACCTGTGATTGCCCGGCCAGGCAGCCCAGTGCGGCGCAGCATCACCGTTTTTGTGGCCGACGGAATCCTGGCCACGCCCGACGTCGAAACATTGATCCACCAGCAGGGAGACCCGTCATGAGCCAAACAACAACCACTGCCGCTCTCCGGCGGGAGCCGCGTGTGGCTCCAGGCGCGCCGGCAGACCGCGCCATCAAGCGGCGCCGGGTGCTGGACATCCTGGATGCCGCGGGCCGAGACTCCTTGCTCCTGACCACCACAACGGCCCTCTCCTGGTACCTGGACGGCAGCCGGGTGCACATCAGCCTGGCCGGTGATCCCATCGCCGCCCTCCTGGTGGACCGCGATGGCGACCATCTGGTGACGTTCAACAACGAAGCCGCCCGGATTGCTGCCGAAGAGCTGCCAGCCGGTGTTAACCTGCACACCGTCCCCTGGTACGGGGACCTGCACCAGGCTGCGGCCGCCGTCGGCAGTTCCACCGCTCCACCGCTGGCGGAGGCGGACGCTGCCGTACAACTGCGCGCCGCCCGGCAGCAGCTCCTCCCCGCGGAGAGCGCCCGCTACTCCCACCTGGGCGCGGAGCTGGCAGGCATCATGACGGACGTCCTGTCCGCCGCCCGGCCGGACACCACGGAATTCGAGCTCGCTTCAGCGCTTGCCGGGCGCGTGGTGGCGGCCGGTGCGGAGCCCCTGGTACTCCTCTGCAACGGCAGCTCCCGCAGCACCTTCCGCCACCCGCTGGCAACGCATTCCCCTCTCGGCAGGCGTGCCATGGCGGTGGCCTGCGCCCGCCGCGACGGCCTCATTGCCAACATCACCCGCTGGATCAGGTTCGACGCCGGCACCCCGGAAGAGCGCGACGCCGAGGCCCGCATCGCGGCAGTTGAGGCAGACATCTTCGACGCTACGGTTCCCGGCGCACGGCTGGACAGGATCTTCGCCGGGATCCAGGCCGCCTACGTCCGCCATGGTTTCGGGGCGGACCAATGGGAGCAGCACCATCAGGGCGGCCCTGCCGGTTACGCGGGCCGGGACCCCCGGGTGACGTCCGCCGCGACGGACACCGTGGTCCTTAACCAGGCCTTCACCTGGAACCCGTCGGGTCCCGGGGTCAAGATCGAGGATACGGTGCAGCTCACGGCGTCCGGACTGCAGGTCCTTACCGTGGACCCCCGCTGGCCGGTGGCCACCGTGAACGGGCTGGACCGGCCGGTGACGCTGCAGCTGTAACAAAGCTCTCGACGCGCAAATTCACTGTCGACCCGCGCGTACCCTAACGCACCCCATATTTGGGCGCGTCCGGGAATCTGCGCGTCGGAGGAAAATTTGCGCGTCGCCAGGAGCCTCGCACCCCTACAACGCGCGCACAGTCATGGCGGTCTGCGGGAGCATTTGTACTCGTCCCGTATTCGGTGACCGAGCGTGTTACGGAAGCACCAGCTCCCCGTCCACGCGGCGCGGGATGTGCAGCGGGTTGCCGTCATGCAATGCCGGGTGCAAGACGGCTTCCGGGGCGTCCTGGTAGGCCACGGGGCGCTGGAACCTGCGGACCGCCGTCGCGCCCACCGAGGTGAAGAGCGACGTGGTGGCCGGGTACGGACCGCCGTGCTGCTGGGCCCAGTTGACGGCGACACCCGTGGGCCAACCGTCGAACAGTACACGTCCTGCGAGCCCGGACAGCTGCTCCACCAAGCCGGCAATGTCCTCGCCGGGCTGGGCGTGGAGCGTGGCCGTCAGGCTTCCCGGGACCGTGGCCAGCACTGCGGACAGCTCGTCCTGGTCCGCGTACTCGATGAGGATGGTGGTGGGGCCGAAGCACTCTTCGAGCAATTGTCCCGGATTGTCCAGCACCTTGGCGGCGGTGGTGGCGAAAACCACCGGGGCCGCACCGTTGGCGGCTGCGTCCTGGTCTACGGTGCCGCCCACCACGTCCACCCCGTCCACGGAGGCAAAGCTGCGCAGCCCGTCCGGGTACGCCTCCGCAATGCGCCTGGTAAGCATGGCATGGGCGGCCTTGTCCTTGCTGGCCTCCGCCACGCCTGCCGCGAAGGACGTTCCGGCGGGGATGAACACCAGGCCTGGCTTGGTGCAGAACTGGCCGGCACCAAGGGTGAAGGATCCTGCCAGTCCCGCGGCGAGTTCCACGGAGCGCTCCCGCAGCGCGGCCGCCGTGATGACCACGGGGTTCAGGCTGCCCAGCTCCCCATAGAACGGGATGGGGTCCGGACGGGAGGTGGCGAGGTCGAACAGGGCACGGCCGCCGGGAATGGACCCGGTGAAGCCCACGGCCTTGATGGCGGGATCCTGCACCAGTGCCGTGCCCACCTCCCGGCCGCTGACCAGGGCGAACAGGCCTTCCGGTGCACCCGCCCCGCGCAGGGCCTCCGCGACGATGGCGGCGGTCCGTTCCGAAAGGCGGAGGTGGCCCGAGTGCGCCTTGACGATCACGGAACAGCCGACGGCGAGCGCCGAGGCGGTGTCGCCCCCGGCCACGGAGAAGGCAAAGGGAAAATTCGAGGCCGAGAACACCGCGACGGGACCGATGGGCCGGAGGATGCGGCGCAGGTCGGGCTTGGGCGGGGCGGCTGAGGGGTCCGCGTGGTCGATGATCGCTTCGAGGTAGGAGCCCTCGGTGATGACGCCCGCGAACAGCCGCAGCTGGCCGGTGGTGCGCGCAACCTCCCCCGTCAGGCGCGGGACGCCCAGGCTGGTCTCGGCATCGGCGATCTCCACCAGTTCGGCGGCGTTGGCATCCAGCGCGTCGGCCACCGCGTTAAGCCATCCCGCACGCTCTGCATCAGATGCGGCCGCGGAGATCCTGGCTGCCGCCGTGGCGGCAGCGGTGAGTTCGGACAGGGAAAGTGTTGCTGTTGTCACGTCAGGTACCTGTTCTTTTGGAATTCTTGGCTACAAAGCGTCCCGGAAGCGGAACCCCAGTCCGGGCTGGTCCGTGAGGATCACCCGGCTGTTACTGAACCGCACGGGCACCGGCGCGTCCAGGATCCCCAGCTGTTCGAACGACGCCTCCTCGACGTCCTCCACCAGGGTGGGCTCCGCCAGGGTCAGCGCCAGCTGGCCGGAGAGTTCCGGCAGCAGGTGCGGCATGACCTTGATGCTGTGGGTACGGGCGAGCTCCACGATCCGCCGGAACGGGGTAATACCGCCCACCCGGATGATGTTGGGCTGGATGATGTCCACCGCCTCCGCCTCGATGAAGTCGCGGAACCGGTAAATGGTGTGCAGATTTTCGCCGAGGGCGATGGGCACCGGTGAATGCTTGCGCAGCCTTCGGTAGGCCCACAGATCGTCCGCACGGAGAGGTTCCTCCAGCCACTCCAGCCCGAATTCGGCCAGTACATCGAGGGCCCGGAAGGTGGTGGGCAGGTCCCACCGCTGGTTGGCGTCGATCATGAGCCTGCGGTCCGGACCCAGGACTGACCGCACTGCTGCCACGCGTTCGCGGTCCTCGCGGAGGTCCGGCTTGCCTACCTTGATCTTCACTGCCTGGTGGCCGGCCGCAACCCAGCGTTCGGCCTGCGCCACCAACTCCTCCAGGGTGTAGTGCAGGTTCACGCCGGAACCGTACACCTCGGCTGACTCCTGACGCTGGCCCAGCAGGCCGGTGACGGATGTGCCCGCACGGCGGGCCTGCAGGTCCCACAGGGCAAGGTCCACCCCGGCCATCGCAATGGTGGTTAGCCCTCCGCCGCCCGCTTCATGTAGTCGTTTCCACAGGGCGTCCCAGACAGCTTCGGGGTTCGCCGGCAGGCCGCTGACAAAGGGCGCGATGTCATAGTCCAGCAGCGCCTTGACCGCCTGCGGTCCGATGGTTGGCGTCCAGGAGAAACCGTGCCCCGCACCGCCGTCGTCCGTGTGAAGCTCCGTGACGATCACGTGGTTCTCCGGCGCCTCTGCGCCCCAGTGCCGGCGCAGCGGCACGGTAATGAGCCGGGTGGACAGGCCTGTGATGCGTGGGGTGCTGCGCGTGGCCGCGGCCGCCGGGGCGCTCATCAATGCCCGGCCAGCTCGTAGCCCTTGGCGAGGATGGCCTTAAGCTCCAGCAGTTGGTCCTCCGTGGGATCCACCAGCGGCGGGCGTACCGACCCGACCGGCAGTCCACCCAGCCGCAGCCCGGCCTTGACCAGGGACACCCCGAACCCCGGAGTCTGGTCGCGCAGGCGCACCAGGGGTGCATAGAACCCTTCGAGCAGGGCGTTGCGGCGGTCCTCATCCCCGGACTCATAGGCATCGTAGTAGGCCTTCGCGATTTCCGGGGCCATGGCGAACGCCGCCGAGGAGTACAGCGGGATGCCCAGGCCGCGGTAGGCGCCCTGGGTCAGTTCAGCCGTGAGGAGTCCGTTGAAGAACGCGAAGTCCGTCCGGCCCGTTGCCTTGACGGCAGTCACGATTTCCTGGGCCAGGCCAACATCTCCCAGCCCGTCCTTGAAGCCAACGACCTTGGGGTTCGCGGCCAGCTTCGCCATGGACGCAGCGGTGAACTTGGCGTTGCCGCGGTGGTAGACAATGACCGGCAGGCTGCTGGCATCCGCAACAGCCTCGATGTAGGCCACCAGGCCGTCGGTGGGGCCGGTCACCAGGTAGGGCGGCAGCACCAGCAGGGCGTCGGCGCCGGCTTCCTCCGCGGCGCGGGCGGCGGCGAGGGCGTGGCCCAGCGGTCCACCGGCCCCGGCCACCACGGGGACCTTCCCGGCCACAACCTCGACGGCGGCCGCAACCACGGTGCGGACCTCGTCGATACTGAGGGCGTGGAATTCGCCGGTGCCGCAGGCGGGAAAGACGCCGCCGGGGCCGAAGGGCAGCCGGGAAGCGATGTGCTCCTTGAGCAGTTCCACGTCAACGGCGCCTTCGGCCGTGAACGGGGTGACGGGAAAGAACAGTACGCCGTCGAATTTCATGGTGTCTCCTTGCTTCCGCCGCCGGCAGTGACCAGCGTGGAAGCCTCGTCGTTGAGGGTGTGGCGGGACGTGAGTTCGGTGCGCCAGCTGCGCCGCGGCTGCCAGCCCAGGAGTTCCTGTGCCTTGGCGATGGAGAACGCGGGGCTGGTCCCGGTCAAGCCCGCGCTGATGTCTTCGCTGCCGGGCAGGAACCGGGGCATGAGCTCCGCCAGCGGCGCGGTTGCCAGGGCGTCCGCAGCTCCGACGAAGAAGGTTTCGCCGTTGGGAATGTCCGTCATTTTCCGGAGCAGCAGGTCAAGGAAGTCCGCCACATCCCGGGCGTCCACGTAGTTGAACAGGGCCGGCGCCGAAAGGGCGGGATCGGCCAGGCGTTCAGCCAGGGTGTGGCCCTGCTGGGTGGGCGCCCCCTCCCATTCTTCCGGGGAGATGACGAAGCAGGGGCGGAACGCGGCATAACGGATCCGGTCCCCCTGGGCTGTGGCGAACATCTGCATGGTCTGCTCCGCGATGAGCTTGGACAGCGCGTAGGCGTTCCAGGGCTTCGGCGGCGTCCGTTCATCAAGCGGGAACGACGGCGGAAGCCAGCCCGCGGGCGAGCCGTAACCGAGCACGGTGGGGCTGCTGGCGGTGATGATTTTGGGCACCCCCACCTCCGTCGCCGCGCTGATCACGGCGAAGGCGAGCCGGGTGTTCGTGGCGAAAATGACGTCCTCCGGCGCACTGAACGGCACCGCAATCGCCGCAAGGTGGATGACGGCGTCGGGCTTTGCCTCCCGGAGGAGGCGCAGCGCCTCTCCCGGAGCCAGGAGGTCCGCGGTTTCCTGCACGACGCCGGGCGGCAGCAGTCCTGCGGGCACGGCCTCGCGGTCCACGGAGGTGATGTGGTGGCCGGCCTGTGCCAGGCCCGCCACCACGCTGCGTCCCAGGCGGCCGGAGCCGCCGGTGACAAGGATCCTGCTCATGGTGTCCCCCTACCTGCCGCGACGAAGGTCGACGCCGAGGTCCAAATCCTGGACGCGCACGGGCAGGGACGTTTCCAGGGACCGGTTGCCGGCAATACCCACGGACACCGAGCGCAGCCCGTCCAGGTATCCGGAGGGACGGCCCAGCGGGTCCTCGCCGGGGCCGTTGAAGAGGTCTGAGAGCAGGAGTTCGTCACCGCCGCCGTGGCCGCCTTCACCGTTGACGATCGGCACCTCGTACGCGGCCTCCCAGTGGCGCTGGACCACCAGCCGCTCACCGTTGCGGCGCACGGCATCCTCTTCCTCCACGGGGGTTGCGCTCGGGTCCACCACGGTCTTCTTGCCTGTGCTGTGCAGGACGGCGGCCCGTTCCACCACTTCAAGCTCGGCCCGGCCCTCGGTGCCGTTGACCGCTACCCGGTAGCCCTCCCACGGGCTGTGCGCGTTCAGCGAATAGCTAAGGCGCGGCCCGCCGTGGTACTCCACCACCAGCGCCAGGTTGTCCTCAATGGTGATGCCAGCGGTGAAGACATCCTGGTCGCGGCGGTAGCCGTCGTAGTGTTCGTTGTCCAGGAAGAGCGCCTTGAGCCGCTCGTCCTCCCTCAGGTCCAGCGTGAACGGGTCCTTCGGGCCGGCGGGGGCATCGGCGTCGGGCGTTCCGCGCTCGGGGCGGGGGCCAAGCCCGCGTTCGACGGCGTTCTTGTCGCCATAGAACTTCAGGCCGCCGGAGGCGAAGACCCGCTCCGGGACGTCGTCGATCCACCAGTTAACCAGGTCGAAGTGGTGGGAGGCCTTGTGGATGAGGAGGCCACCGGAGTTCTTCTTATCCCGGTGCCACCGCCGGAAGTAGTCCGCGCCGTGGACGGTATCCAGGACCCAGCTGAAGTCAACCGAGGTGACCTTGCCGATCACGCCGCTCTGGATGATTTCCTTGAGCGCGCTGTTGCGCGGCGAGTAGCGGTAGTTGAAGGTGACCACCACGTTCCGTCCGGTCTCGTGGACGGCCTCGACAATGCGGCGGCAGCTTTCGGCGTCAATGGTCAAGGGCTTTTCGACGACGACGTCTGCACCGGCCCGGAGCCCCTCCACGATGTAGTCGGCGTGGGTGTAATCGGGCGTGGTGACGATGATCCGGCCGATGCCGTTGGCCTGGATGAACGCTGTCAGGTCCGCGGGATCAAAGGACGCCACCGGTCCCGGCGCGCCCAGTTGCTGGATGAGCTTCTGGTAGAACTCCACGCGACCCGGGTTCACGTCCGAGAAGGCCACCAGTTCGGCGGTGTCCGCGTGCTTGCCGTAGATGGCACGGATGTACATCTCGGAACGGCCGCCCGTGCCGATCAGGGCGATGCGGGTCTTCCCGCCGTCCTTGGCAGTGGCCTGCGCGGCAGCTGCGGCCGACGTCGTCTCGGCTGTGTTGACCATGGGGTCCCTTTCGAAAGCTCATTTACGGCCGTAGGAACGGCGCCTGTGGATCAGCGGCGGCACTCTGCTGCCCCGATTGGAAAGCCAGGCGAGAAAGCGTTTTCTCAGTTGTCTCTAAAAGTTGTACCAACCCGGCGAGGCATCCGTCAACCATTTCCGGTACTGGAGGAAAGCGCTTTCTTCCCAGCCGGCTCGGATCCCCGGCCGCCGGGCGGGGAACATGGCTGGGAAAAGCATAGAAATCGCTTTCCTGCCCCCGTATATGCTGTCATTCAAAGCAGGTTGCCATCACGGCCGGCCGCCCGGACACCAACTGGTCGCGGCAGCCCCGGCGGATGGCGCGAACGAAGGGTTCCCATGGCCAGGAAATCGGCAAGCGGCCGGATCGGCATCGCTGATGTCGCAGCCAAGGCGGGGGTTTCCCATGCCACGGTCTCGCGTGTCATGAACGGCAACTTCACCGTGGACCCGGACATTGCCGCCAGGGTCCGTGCAGCCGCCGCCGAACTGAAATACCAGCCCAATCCCGTGGGCCGGAGCCTGGCCCTCGGCAAGACGGACACCATCGGGATTGTGGTGCCGGACCTGGCCAACCCCACCTTCCAGGCGATCCTCCGCGGCCTAAGCCGGGCAGCCGCCCAGGACGGTTACCGCGTGCTTATCGCGGATTCATTCGAAGTGTCCAGCGAGGAGTCCATCCTCGCAGGCGAGGCGCGCAGGCGCTGTGACGGACTGGTCCTGTGCGCTCCACGCATGACCGATGCGGAACTGGAGGAGATCGCACCCTCGCTGCACCCGCTGGTGCTGATCAACCGCACCACCTCCACGCCGAACGTGCCCAGCCTGGTGGTGGACTACGGCCAGGGCGTCCAGGACATCGCGGGGCACCTTGTGGAGTTGGGCCACACCCGCCTGGCCTTCCTTGCGGGCCCGCCCCGCAGCGCCTCCAATGAGATGCGCCTCCAAGGCCTGGAAACGTTCAAGGCCGCCCACCCCGAGGTGGAGGTGACCATGCTGGACGGTGGCTCGGACTTCGACACCGGCCATGGGGCAGTGGATGCCGTCCTGGCAAGCGGGGCCACCGGAATCCTTGCCTTCAACGACCTGGTGGCCATGGGCCTGATGAGCGGCCTCCACGAACGTGGGCTGGACGTCCCCGGCGACATCTCGGTAACGGGCTTCGATGACATTCCCTTTGCCAGGTATACGACGCCGGCCCTCACCACCGGCGCGGTCCCCATCACCGAACTGGGAGAGCAGGCCTGGCAGCAGCTCCGGGCGTTGATCCGCAACGAGGCAACCGGCACCCCCGGCGGCCACTACCAGCCGCGGCTCGAAGTCCGGGCCAGCACGGGCCCCGCCAAGGCGCCCCGCAGCACGGTCCACGGCTAAGCCTCTCATTACGCTGCGCCCAGGATTATCCCGCGCCCAGCCCGGCCTCTTTGTAGAACCCCTCGATATGGTCGGCCACCAGCTGGGCTGCCCGGCTCCCATCGCCCTCCTTGACCGCGGCGAGGATGGCATGGTGCTCGGTGCGCAGGCGCGAGGCTGTGGCGTTCCAGTCCGGCAGGTTTCCGGTCAGTCGGGCCGCGTACCCCTGGATGGATTCGCGCAGCGATCCCATCATGGCGCTGACCACCGCATTGCCGGCCGCGTGGGCCAGGGCCAAATGGAACCGGACATCAAGGGCCAGGAAATCATCCACGGACAGGCCTTCGGGCGCATCCATCGCCGCCAGGAGCGTGGCCGCCTCTTCCAGCTCCGGCGCATCCCGGCGTGCCTGGGCGGCAGCCCATGACTCCAGGAGGACCCGGGTTTCCACGATGTCTGCCACCGGCAGGTGCTGGGTGGCCACATGGAGCCGAAGGGCCGAGCCAAGGGCGGCGGCAGGATCAGAGATCACGACCGTCCCGGCGTCCGGACCGGAACCGACACCGGACCGCACTACGCCCATGGCTTCGAGGATCCGGATGGCTTCACGTACCGAAGTCCGGGAGACCTGGAGCTGTTCGGCCAAGGTGCGCTCCGCCGGGAGCCTGCCGCCGACCGCCAGGTCGCCGGCTGAGAGCCTGTCCTCGATCCAGTGCAGGACCAACTGGTGGGTGCGCATAGGCCAATGGTACTTGATGTGGTTGGACCACATGCCCTAGAGTGTGGTTGGACCATAGGAGGAGCCATGACCCACACCATCCAGCCCAACAATCCGGAAGCCACCCCGGCGCCGGATGCCACGGACATTCCCGCAGCGCCGGCACCCGCCGGGGCTCCGTCGTCGTCCGCCCTGCCTGCCGCCCTGAAGCGGCGCGTCCCCAAATACTCGGACCTGGCGCCCCTGATGCAGTTCAAGAAGCCGGAGTTCAGCAGGGCCGCCCGGCTGCAGCGGGCCAGCACCATCTGGGAGCTGCGCGACATCGCCAAACGCCGCACCCCCAAGGCGCCCTTTGACTACACGGACGGGGCCGCGGAAGAGGAGATCACCCTCCGCCGCGCCCGCCAGGCATTCCTGGACATCGAGTTCCGGCCCGGCATCCTGCGGAACGTCTCCAGCATCGACCTCAGCACGGACATCCTGGGCAAGCCGTCCCGGCTCCCCGTCGGCATCGCCCCCACCGGCTTCACCCGGATGATGCAGTCCGAGGGCGAGTACGCCGGATCGCAGGCCGCCGAAGCCGCAGGCATCCCCTACACCCTGTCCACCATGGGCACCGCCTCCATCGAGGATGTGGCCCAGGCCGCCCCGAACGGCAGGAACTGGTTCCAGCTGTACCTGTGGACAGACCGGGACCGCTCGCTGGAACTCATTGAGCGCGCCGCCAAAGCCGGCAACGACACCCTCATGGTCACCGTGGACACCGCCGTGGCGGGTGCCCGCCTCCGCGACGTCCGGAACGGCATGACCATCCCGCCGGCGCTGACCCTCAAAACCGTGCTGGACGCCTCCTACCGGCCCGCCTGGTGGTTCAACTTCCTCACCCACGAGCCCCTGACCTTCGCCTCGCTGTCCCGCTACACCGGCACGGTGGCCGACCTGATCAACTCCATGTTTGATCCCACCCTCACGTTCGGGGACCTGGACTGGCTGCGCGAAACCTGGAGGGGCAAGCTGGTGGTCAAGGGCATCCAGACCGTCGAGGACGCCCGCAAGGTGGTGGACCACGGCGCCGACGGCGTGGTCCTGTCCAACCACGGCGGCCGCCAGCTGGACCGGGCCCCCATCCCGTTCCACCTGCTCCCGGAGGTCAGGCAGGCCCTCACCGCTGACAACAGTGACGCCGCCATCATGCTGGACACCGGCATCATGAGCGGCGCGGACATCGTGGCTGCGCTGGCACTGGGCGCCGACTTCACGCTGATTGGCCGCGCCTACCTCTACGGGCTGATGGCAGGCGGACGCGCGGGCGTGGACAGGACCCTGCAGATCCTTGAGAAGGATATGGCCCGCACCATGGCGCTGCTGGGAGTCAGCCGGATTTCCGAGCTCACCCCGGACCACGTGCGGCTGCTGCCCCGGTAAGTCCTACTTTTTGCGCCCGAATTTCGGCAGGTTTGGGAGGTTGGCCAGCAGGTCGGCTGCCTTGGTGGCGGCGCGGCCAACGGTCCTTCCGATTTGCTGCGGCACGGTGTCGTCGCTCAACGGGGCGGCCGTACCGCCGGGAATGACGACGGCGGGGCTCAGCTCCGCGCCTTCCCTCACCATGACGGTCGCAGGAATGTCCTCCCGGGCCGGCTGCGAAGGCCCGGCGGCCCGGGGGGCCTGCGGCGGCGGGGCTGCCGCCGCGGCGACGCTTTCCTGCAGGTGGGCCGGGACCGGCTGGTCGGCGGCCACCCGGACCGGCCCGTCCGGCGAGGCTGCGGCGCTGCCGCCGCTGCCGACGTCGAACGTCTCAAGCCAGCTGGCGATGCCCTCCAAAGGGCCCCGGTTCAGGGCGTAGTAGCGCTTCTGTCCCTGCGCGCGCATGCTGACCAGCTGTGCTTCACGGAGGACTTTCAGGTGCTTGGAAATGGTGGGCTGGCTCGCCGCCAGTTCCTCCACCAGTTCCCCCACGGCTTTGTCGCCTGCCCGAAGCGCCACCAGGATGTCCCGCCGGGTGGATTCCGCTATGACGGCAAATACGTCGTCTGTCACCATGCCTCCCACCCTAGCGACATATACGTCTAAAGGCATCAACTATTTCGGCGGCACACGGTTTCGGCCGGACTAGTCGAACCAGGGGTCCAGCCCGTGCAGCGGGAACACTGCCTTGCGGGTGGCCATGACGGTGCGGTCCACGGCGTCGTTGGGGTCGAAACCCACCTCCCAAGACCGCCACCAGAGCTCCACGTCGTCCCCCATGAGGGTGGGCGCCTCCCTGCCGAACTTCTCCATCACGTACTGCCGCCAACCCCCCGGCACGGGAGTCCGCAGCGGCACGGGACGTCCCGCAGCGATGGCCACCAGGTGGCTCCAGGTCCGCGGCACTACGTCCAGCACGTTGTAGCCTCCGCCGCCGGTGGCGATCCAGCGGCTGCCGCAATAGCGCTCGGCCAGATTACCGACGGCGCTGGCCGCCTCGCGCTGCCCGTCCACGCTGAGGTTGAGGTGCGTGAGGGGGTCGTTGCGGTGCGAATCGCATCCGTGCTGGCTGACGATCACCCCCGGTTCGAAGGCCCCCACAAGCTGGGGCACCACGGCGTAGAAGGCGCGGAGCCAGCCGGCGTCTGAGGTACCGGCCGGCAGGGCGACGTTTACGGCCGTCCCCTCGGCAGCCGGACCGCCGGTCTCGTTGGCGAAGCCGGTCCCGGGGAAAAGGGTCAGCCCCGTCTCATGCAGCGAGATCGTGAGGACCCGCGGATCGTCCCAGAAGATGTTCTGGGTACCGTCCCCGTGGTGGGCGTCGACGTCGATGTAGGCCACCTTGCCCACGCCGCCGTCAAGCAGCTTTTGCACGGCAAGGGCGGCGTCGTTGTAGATGCAGAATCCGCTGGCGCGCTCCCGGGCCGCGTGGTGCATACCGCCGCCGAAGTTCACAGCATGCACGGCCGATCCTTCCAGCAGGCGCTGGGCTGCCAGCAGCGAGCCGCCGGCCAGGCGGGCTGCGGCCTCGTGCATGCCGGCGAACGCGGGATCATCCTCGGTTCCCAGCCCTCGTGATTCGTCGGGGCGGGTGGGGTCCGCGCTGACCCGGCGGACTGCTGCCACATAGTCGGCCGAGTGGACGGACTCCAGCTCTGCGTCGGATGCCACCTCCGGAGCTGCCAGGTCAACGTGGTCCAGGTCGAAGAGCCCGAGGCTGCGTGAGAGGCGCGCGGTAAGGTCCATGCGCTCCGGTGCCATGGGGTGGCCGGGGCCGAAGTTGTAGGCTGTCATGTCAGGACTCCACGCCACCATCGTTGGCGGCGCGGGCTGGCGGAGTCCGGGCAAGTATGTCATCAATCACAGGCTACCCGAGCCTGTGCCGCCGCCGGCCCGGTCATGACGCCGGCTTTAGTGGTTTACTACTGAAGGAAGCCGTTTCAACCGAGGAAAAGCCACACATGACGCAAAGCCAGTCGAGGCCCCGGACGCCGGCCCCCTGGCACCCCCCGGCGCAGGACCGGGAGGGCCTCTGGATCTTCACCCGGCTGCGCGACTTCATTGACGACATTGCCAATACGTCCCCCGCGCGGCTGGCACTGACTGCGTTCGCCGCCGTCTGCACACTTTTTACTTTCCTGCTCACCCTGCCGGTCTCTGCCGCCGACGGAACCCCCACCCCCATCCACCAGGCGTTGTTTACGGCGGTCTCGGCGGTCTGCGTCACGGGACTCACGGTGGTATCGACGGCGGCCCACTGGTCCTTCTTCGGCCAGCTGGTAATCCTGGTGGGCATCTTCATCGGCGGCTTGGGCACCTTGACCCTCGCCTCGCTGCTCGCCCTCATGGTGAGCAAGCGGCTGGGCGTGCGCGGGAAGATCATCGCCGCGGAATCCATGAACAACGCAGGCCGCCTGGGCGAAGTGGGCACCCTGCTGCGGATCGTCATCACCACTTCAGTGGTGATCGAAGGCATCCTGGCGCTGGCATTGATCCCGCGCTTCCTTACTTTGGGCGAGCCGTTCTGGCAGTCTGTCTGGCACGGCATCTTCTACGCCATTTCATCGTTCAACAACGCCGGCTTCACCCCCCATTCGGACGGCATCGTGCCCTACGAAACGGACCTGTGGATCCTCATCCCCCTGATGGTGGGCGTCTTCCTGGGCAGCCTGGGCTTTCCCGTGGTGATGGTGCTGCAGCAGAACGGGCTGAACTGGAAGAAATGGAACCTCCACACCAAGCTCACCATCCAGGTCTCACTTATCCTGCTCGCCGCGGGCACGTTCCTGTGGGCCCTGATGGAGTGGGACAACGCCCGGACCATCGGACCGATGGGCCTCGGTGACAAGATCACCCACTCCCTGTTTGCCTCGGTCATGACGCGTTCAGGCGGGTTCAACCTGGTGGACCAGAACCACATGGAATCCACCACCAAGCTCCTGACCGACGCGCTGATGTTCGCCGGCGGCGGGTCGGCGTCGACGGCGGGCGGCATCAAGGTGACCACCATCGCCGTGATGTTCCTGGCCATCGTTGCCGAGGCCCGCGGCGATGCCGACGTGAAGGTGTACGGCCGGACCATTCCGCAAGGCACCATGCGGGTGGCCATCTCCGTGATCGTTGCCGGCGCCACCCTGGTTTCCGTCTCCGCCTTCCTGCTCCTGCAGTTCAGCGGCGCAACACTGGACCGGGTGCTGTTCGAGACGATTTCGGCCTTCGCCACCGTTGGCCTGAGCACCGGGCTCAGCGCCGAGGTGCCGCCCGAGGGAGTCTACGTCCTCACAGCCCTCATGTTCGCCGGCCGCGTGGGCACCGTAACCCTCGCCGCGGCACTTGCCCTGCGCCAGCGCAGCCAGCTGTACCACTACCCCGAAGAGAGGCCGATCATTGGCTAGTTCCACAGACGCCCCCCGGCGCCCCGCCCACAACGCTCCGGTCCTGGTGATCGGGCTGGGCCGCTTTGGATCATCCACCGCGGAGCAGCTGGTCAAGCAGGGCCGGGAAGTGCTCGCCATCGAACGGGACCGGAACCTGGTGCAGAAATGGGCGCCCCTCCTGACCCACGTGGTGGAGGCCGACGCCACCAACATTGATGCACTCCGCCAACTGGGCGCCCAGGAGTTCAGCTCCGCCGTCGTGGGCGTGGGAACCTCCATCGAGTCCTCGGTACTGATCACGGTCAACCTCGTCGACCTGGGCATCGAGCACCTCTGGGTCAAGGCGATCACCCCGTCACATGGCAAGATCCTGACCCGGATCGGCGCCAACCACGTCATCTACCCCGAGGCCGACGCCGGAGTTCGCGCCGCACACCTGGTGTCCGGCCGGATGCTGGACTTCATCGAGTTCGACGACGACTTCGCCATCGTGAAGATGTACCCGCCACGCGAAACCGTGGGCTTCACCCTGGACGAGTCAAAGGTCCGCTCCAAGTACGGGGTGACCATTGTGGGGGTGAAGTCCCCTGGTGAAGACTTTACGTACGCCCGGCCCGAGACCAAGGTGTCTTCGCGGGACATGCTGATCGTTTCCGGCCACGTGGACCTGCTGGAGCGGTTCGCCGCCCGGCCATAAAGTCCCACGGTGGTTGGGCCTGTCGAAACCGGATTTCGACCGGCCCAACCGCCGCTAGCCGAGCTGTCTGGTGATTTCGGCGGCCCGGTCAGCTGCCGCGCGTGCGCCGGCGGCGATGATGGCCGGGATGCCCTGTTCGTCAAACGTGGCGATGGCGCGTTCAGTGGTGCCGTTGGGGCTCGTGACGGCCTTGCGCAGGGCTGCAGGGTCGGCGCCGGGTTCGGCCAGCATGAGGCCGGCACCGGCCACGGTTTCGCGGGCCAGCAGGAGAGAAAGCTCGCGGTCCAGGCCCAGTTCCTCCCCTGCGGAGGCCATGGCCTCGGCCAGGTAGAAGGCGTAGGCGGGACCGGAGCCGCTGATGGCCGAGAGCGCGTCCACCTGCTCTTCGGGGACTTCCACGACAGTTCCGGCACCCTGCAGGAGGTCTTTGACCATTTGGAGCTGTTCGGGGCTGCAGTGCGTGCCGGGCGAGACGGACACGACGCCGCGGCCCAGCTTGGCGGGCGTGTTGGGCATGGTCCGGATCACCGGCTGCCCCGCGGGGAGTGCGGCCTCCAGCTGGGCGATGGACACGGCCGCGGCCACGCTGACCACCACGGTTTCCGGTGACAGGGCGGGGCTGATTTCCCTCGCCAGGTCCGCGATGCCCACCGGCTTGACGCCGAGGATGACCACCGCAGACCCCTTGGCGGCCTGCCTGTTGTTGTCGGGTTCTTCCTCACCGGCAATGGCGGTGATCCCTTGGTAGCGCTGGGCGAGTTCCGAGGCGCGCTCCGCGCGGCGGACGGTGGCCACCACATCCCCCGGGTCCTTCCCTGCCTCCAGCAGGCCGCCAAGTATGGCTTCGTTCATGGATCCACAGCCAAGGAATGCGATTCGGTTGCTCATGCCTCCATCATTACAGTCCGCAGGCATTCACAGGCAACTCCCATCCTCAGCGCAGGCAGCACACAACTTGGGGTCCTAACGTAGTTATTACCTCATTGAGGGTGCGAGTGATGCGGCAGGCATGGGGATGTCTGCCAGGGCACCGGTGGCACGGCAACAGGTTTTCCCCCATTTTCCTGTAGCCGGCCCCGGTGCTTCCGCATTTAACTGGCACCCCTTCGTCAAAGGGCTAGACAGTGGCTTCCACGGTTCGGGAGCCTGCCACGTGGGGTGCCGGCTCCAAGGGTCCGTCGAAGACCAGTTGGTCAAGGCGCCGCAGGATCAGCCCTTCACGCAGCGCCCACGGGCAGATGCGGAGCTTCTTGAACTTGAACATCTCCAAGGCGGCCTCGGCCACCAAAGCGCCCGCAAGGACCTGGCGGGCCCTGGCCTCGGATACTCCGGGAAGGTGCAGGCGGTCTTCCGAACTCATCGCCGAGATCCGCTGCGTCCAGATTCCCAGGTCCGAGGCGTGCAGTTCCCTCTTGACGTAAGGACCCTCGGCACTGGGCGCAGCACCCGCGATCCTGGCCAGCGACCGGAAAGTCTTGGAGGTGCCGGCCACCACGTTTGCCCGGCCCAGGCCGTCAAATTCACGGACGGCAGGCTTGAGCGTGGCCCGGATGTAGCGCCGCAGATCCTTGACGCTCTTCGCGGTCGGCGGGTCCTCGGGAAGCCAGTCCCGGGTGAGCCGGCTGGCACCCAGCGGCACGGAAGTCGCCACCTCGGGAAGTTCGTCCTGGCCGAACGCCATTTCGAAGGAGCCGCCGCCGATGTCCAGGTTCAGGATGGGCCCGGCGCCCCACCCATGCCAGCGCCTGACCGCGAAGAACGTCATGGACGCCTCTTCGCTGCCGCTCAATTCCTGCAGGGTCACCGTGGTCTCGTGCTTGACCCTGGCCAGGACGGCCGGGCCGTTGGCGGCCTCCCGGATCGCGGAGGTACAGAAAGCCAGGAGGTCCTCGGCCTTGTGCCGGGCAGCGAATTCCCAGGCTTCCAGCACGAAGTCCGTGAGCTCCTGCTGGCCTTGGTCGCTGATGCTGCCGTCCGGCTCAAGGTATTGGACCAGCGACAGCGGCCGCTTATGGGAAGCGAACGGGACCGGCTGCGCGCCCGGGTGGGCATCCACCAGGAGCAGGTGGACAGTGTTGGACCCGATATCGAGGACGCCTAGACGCATGGGGACATTATTGCTCGTCAGCGCGCTTGAAGTCGCGCCTGATGTTGGCAACACCCTCGGGGTTGATCTCGAAACCGTAGGCCGCGCCCGGGTTGATCACCATGCCCAGCTCATCGCCGATGTTGGCGATGATGGCGGCGCCCTGCGTGCCCAGGACGTTGGGAGCGGCTTCCAAGTACTGCTGGTCCACCCTGCTGGGGTGCGAGAAGACGGCCAGGACGGGGTCGCCGTCGGCATTGGCAAGAACCAGGGGCTCCACCTGGGAGTCCACGCCCTCCACCGTGTCCGAGCTGATGATGTAGACCTCGCTGTTGAGGAACGACAGGATGACGTCCACAGGGTCTGCGTCCGGCTGGCCACCGGTGGCGAGCTTCTCCTCGAGGTCGTTGAGCGGCTGGAGGTCCGTGTGCGCGGGCTGTTCAGTCATTCCCCTAGCCGATCACGATACTGTGGCCGGCGCAAACGCGCCGGCCACCTGGTTACTTCTTGGCCGTGGCCTTTTTCTTGGCCGGCGCCTTGCGGGTGGTGGTCCGCTTGACCGGTCCCTTGGCGCGCTTCTCGGCGAGCAGTTCCACCGCCTGTTCCCGCGTGAGTTCCTCGAGGGAGGTGGCACGGGGCACTGTGATGTTCGTGATGCCGTCCGTGATGTAGGGGCCGAACCGGCCTTCCTTCACCACGATGTTCTTCTCGGACACCGGGTCGGGGCCGAATTCGGCCAGCGGGGGCACGGCGGCGCGGGCGCCGCGCTGCTTGGGCTGCGAGTAGATCTCCAGTGCCTGCTCCAGGGTGATCGTGAAGATCTCCTCTTCGGAGCCGATGGAGCGTGAGTCCGTCCCCTTCTTCAGGTACGGGCCGAACCGGCCGTTCTGCACCGTGATGAGGTTGCCTTCGGCGTCCTCTCCCAGTGCCCGGGGCAGGCTCATGAGTTGGAGCGCTTCCTCCAGGGTCACGGATTCAACGGTCATGGATTTGAAGAGCGAACCCGTGCGCGGCTTGGCCTTCACCGGCTTTTTCGGCGGCTTGGGCTTGCCGTTCTTGTAGTACTCCACCGGCTGGTTGGCCAGTTCCTCGTCGGTCATTTCCGGGATGATCTCTGTGACGTAGGCACCGTAGCGGCCATTCTTGGCCACCACGGTATGTCCGGTGTGCGGATCCGCGCCGAGCACGCGTTCCTCGGGCGCCGCCGTCTCCATCAGTTCGATGGCCTTTGCAGCAGTCAGTTCGTCCGGGGCCAGGTCCTCGGGGACGTTGGCACGCGCCGATTCGACGATCTCGCCCGTTTTCGGGTCCACCACGGCGGCAGAGCTTTCCAGGTAAGGGCCGAACTTGCCCACCCGGAGGGTGATCTCGTCGGTGATGGGGATGGAGTTGATTTCGCGGGCATCGATTTCGCCCAGGTTGTTGACGATGCTCAGCAGGCCCGGATCGGAATCCTCGCCGAAGTAGAAGTGCCGCAGCCAGGAGGCGCCGGCTTCCTGGCCGTTGGCGATCTTGTCCAGGTCGCCTTCCATGTCGGCGGTGAACTCATAGTCCACGTAATCGGAGAAGTGCTGTTCCAGGAGCCGGATCACGGAGAAAGCGATCCAGCTGGGCACCAGGGCCGAGCCCTGCTTCCGGACGTAGCCGCGGTCCTGGATGGTTGAGATGGTGGAGGCGTAGGTGGACGGACGGCCGATGCCCTTCTTCTCCAGCTCCGCTGTCAGCGAGGCCTCCGTGTAGCGCGGTGGCGGGGAGGTCTCGTGGCCCACGGCCTGGATGTCGGAAGCCGTGAGCGAGTCGTCCTTGGCAACGTTGGGCAGGCGGCGAGCTTCGTCGGAGTCGTCGTCGCCGCGGGTCTCGTCCTTGCCTTCCTCGTACGCTGCGAGGAAGCCGGGGAACGTGATCACCGTGCCGGAGGCGGAGAACTCTGCGTCCCTCCCGTCGGTGGACACGGCACCGAGCCGGATGGTCGCCGTCGAACCCTTGGCATCGCCCATCTGGGAAGCGACGGTGCGCTTCCAGATGAGTTCGTAGAGGCGGAACTCGTCGCCGGAAAGCTGCTTGGCCACCTGGGCAGGCGTGCGGAAGGAGTCACCGGCGGGGCGGATGGCCTCGTGCGCTTCCTGCGCGTTCGCGGCCTTGTTGGAGTAGACACGCGGGGACTGCGGAATGTATTCGGGGCCGTACAGTTCGGAGGCCTGGCGGCGGGCTGCCGTGACGGCTTCGTCGCTCAGCGCGGAGGAGTCTGTACGCATATAGGTGATGTAGCCGTTTTCATACAGGCGCTGGGCGATCTGCATGGTGCTCTTGGAGGAGAAGCGCAGCTTGCGGCCGGCCTCTTGCTGCAGCGTGGAGGTGGTGAAGGGTGCAGCGGGACGGCGTGTGTAGGGCTTGGTGTCCACCGAGCGGACCCGGAAGTCGGCGTTCTGCAGCCCTGCCGCCAGGGAGGTGGCCAGTTCCTCGTTGAGGTGGGCCACGTTCCGGGAGGTGAGTTCGCCGTTGTCGTTGAAGTCGCGGCCGGTGGCCACCTTGGCGCCGTCCACGGCGGCAAGCTTGGCCTTGAAGGAGCCCGAGTCCGCACCGAACTGGCCGGTCAGGTCCCAGTAGGAAGCAGCCTTGAAGGCCATGCGTTCGCGTTCGCGGTCCACCACCATGCGGGTGACCACGGACTGCACGCGGCCGGCGGAGAGGCCGCGGGCCACCTTGCGCCACAGGACAGGGGAAATCTCGTAGCCATAGAGGCGGTCCAGGACGCGGCGGGTTTCCTGGGCGTCCACCAGGTCCTGGTCAACATCGCGCAGGTTGCCCATGGCGCGCTGGATGGCTTCCTTGGTGATTTCGCCGAACGTCATCCGGTATACGGGGACCTTGGGCTTGAGCACCTCGAGCAGGTGCCACGCGATGGCTTCGCCTTCGCGGTCCCCATCGGTTGCGAGATAGAGTTCGTCGGCGTCCTTGAGCGCGGCCTTGAGCTCGGTCACCTTTTTCTTTTTGTCCGGAGACACCACGTAGTAGGGCTTGAAGTCGTGGTCGATGTCGACGGCGAACTTGCCCACGGAGGTTTTCTTCAGCTCGGCGGGGAGTTCCGAGGGCTGCGGCAGGTCGCGGATGTGACCGATGGAGGCCTCTACGATGAAGCCCTCGCCGAGGTACTTGGCGATGGTCTTGCTCTTGGCCGGAGACTCCACAATCACGAGTTTCTTGCCGGTTTTGGCCTTGCTTGGCACGGTGCTCCTACAGAAAAAGGTTGCTGGGGCAGATGAGCCCATGTCCGCCTAGTTCACCATATTTTGGGCAATCGTGCGCATTCCTGTGGAAAAGACGGGGCTCCGATGAGGGCTTGAGGGGGCCTATTCCAGGGCCGGATTTCCGGCCGGGACCAGGAAGCCGTCCCGGACCAGGTTGGCCACGTCGGCGAGCAGTGCACCCTGGAAGGTCCCGGCGTCGAAGCCTTCGCCGCCGCCCAGGAGGGCCTCCAAAGCCCCGGCGATCTGCCCGGCGGTGAGGTCGCCGTCGCACGCGGACACAAAGCCGGCCAGCTCGGTGCTCATCAAGTTGGTCCGCCGCAGCCCGGCACCCTGCCGGAGCAGGATCACGCCAGGATGTTCTGCGCCTGGGCGCTGGTGGCGTTCCTCGGTGACGTCGTCCGCCACGAGCAGGTGCGTGCCGGCAAGGTCGTGGGCGGCGAGCCAGTCGCTGCGTTCGACGGCGGCACCCAGGTGGGGGCCGATTGGCTGCTCGATGGGGTAGGTGATTTCCTCGAAGCGGCTGATGGCGGCAGGTTTTCCGTCTGCGGGGCGGCGCAGCCAGACCATGCCGAAGCCAATGCCGGCCACATCCCGGGAGCCGAAATCGGCGAGGTAGGCGGCGTAAGCGTCCCGGTAATGCTGCCGGTCGCGGGACTCGGAGGCGTCCCGCAGCCAGGTTTCGGCGTATTGTTCCGGACTGACCAGCTCACGCTGGATGAACCAGGCATCCGTGCCCTGCCGCACCCAGGACTGTGGCCGTTCTTCCCAGCTGCTGCCGGCGGCGACTTCCCAGTTGCCAAGCATCTGGGCCCACCCGCCGGGTGCCAAAACGCCTGGCAGGCCGGCCACCAGGGAGGCCACGATCCCGTCACCGGGCAGGCCGCCGTCGCGGTAGGTGAACTGGTCCGCCGCGTCCTCGCCGGCACTGCGCGGGGTGATCACGAACGGCGGGTTGGAGACCACCAGGCCGAATTCTTCACCGGCCACCGGCTCCAGGAGTGAACCCAGGCGCAGGCTGACCCTCTCTTCGAGGCGCGCAGGGTCCACCGAGAGCGCCTCGGCATTGAGCAGGATGTTGAACCTGGCGTAGGCCAGCGCACGCGCGGAGATGTCGGTGGCCGTGACGTGCTGGCAGTGGTGCAGCAGGTGGAAGGCCTGGATGCCGCAGCCCGTCCCGAGGTCCAGGGCGCGCTCGGTGTGGCGGCGGATGGTGGTCTGCACCAGGGTGGTTGATGCCTGGCCGATGCCCAGGACGTGGTCGTGCCGGAGCACGCCGGCCTGCTGGTGGGCAGCAAGGTCGCTGGCGACCCACAGCTCCGCACCGCCGCTGCCGTCGCCGTTCCTGTCCCAGCCGTACGGCCGCAGGTCGGCTTTTGCCGTGAGCAGCCCGGAGCGGGGGACGGGCTGCACCAGCCCCAGCTCAACGAGTCCGTCGGCGCCGGTGCCCGGCAGCGCGGCGTCGAGCGTTTCCTTTTCCTGCGGCTCTGCGAGGAGCCACAGGCGGACGACGGCGGCGAGCGGCACAGTGCCGGCGTCGGCCCGCACTGCCTGTTCAACAGCGAGCACCGCGGGGATGAGCTGGTCCCTGTTCAACGCCGACGAGGCCTCAGGGCCGAGCAGCTGCGCCACGCCGTCGAGCGTGTAGTCCAGCCCGCGCAGGTCGGCGGCGAGCGCGGACAGCAATGCGGGGAGGTCGCTGCGGGGAGCGTCGGGAGTGTTTCCGGCGGTGAACTCATAAGGGGATGCAGGCACCGCTCAAGTTTAGTCCGGGGTGGGTGCGGGGTACGGTGGTCCCATGCCTTCCCGCCCCGCCTTCCTTCCGCGCGCCCGCACGGCGGCCGCTGTTCGCCGTTCGCTGCCGGGGGCAGTGGCTGCCGCCGGCCTCTGCCTTGCCGTGGCAGGGTGTTCACCGTCGAATCCGGTGGAGAACGCAGATGTATCGGCGTGGCGGGCCACCGCGATGCCATCCTCCCCGGCGGGTGTTGTGCTGCAGGATTCCGGCAAGATCCTCAACCGGGACCGCATTGTGCAGGAGGCCGCTAGGGTTCCCGCGGGCAGCTACACGCTCACTGCGGTGTGCGACGGCACCGGCAAAGCCTTCTTCGCCGTGTCCCTGGACGGCAAGGCCGTAACGGAAGCCGGAGCCGCCTGCAACGGCCGGCAAGAGACCACCAGGATCAGCCTGCCCGCTGCGGGCCGGGTCGAAATCAGCAGCTCCAGCGTGGACGCTCCGCTGCTTTACGCCTACCAGCTGGCACCGGCGCAATAACGCCCGTTCCGGCTCTGGCCTGCCGCCCGGCGGGGGCTTAAAGTCGGACTATGCCCAGCGTGCGGGGAACCTCCGCGTCCCTTCCGGAAGGGACAGCACGGGCGCCGCTGGCACCGAAGGCGGCCGCCGCCGTCGCCCTTGGACTTGTGCTTGCGGCAGGTGCCCTGTCCGGCTGTGAATATTCGTACGACGACGGCCGGGCCTCCAGCGCGCGGGGCACCACGACCGCTGCCCCGGCGCCGGCGTTCACCCGCGACCCGCTGCAGCAGGATCCGGTTGGCGAGGCCGATCTTGAGGACTGGGAATCACGGGCGCTTCCGGGCACCACGGGTCCCGTGGTCCAGGCCGAGGCAGGACTGCTCGCTGCCGGTGAAGTCCGGACGGTCCGGTCGCCGGTGCTGGAAACCGGGACCTACATGCTGGCCATCGCGTGCCGCAGCCAGCGCCGGGTGACCTTCACGGTCAGTACGGAAACCCTCACCCTGGTGGACCTGGGCCTGCGGTGCGGCATCAACCGCCAAAACGTCATTTATGTATCGACGGACAGCGTGCTAACGGTCAGGGTGGAGGCCCGGACCGCTGCGAACTACGCGTTCCGTGTGCAACGGCTCTGACGCCCTGCCGTTACCGGGACAGGCGCGGTAACCTTACCGGCGCTGTCCGGTGCCGGGGTCAGGCCGCGGCGCACCCGTCCGGGCAGCGGAGCGTCTCCGGGCTCGCGGCACAATCGGCGCAGTACAGCGTTAAAGTGCGGCAGCTCGGGTTGGAACAGTTCTCGAATTTGCTGGTGGGCGCCGAACACCGGGCGCACTGGCCAATGGTCTTGGCGTCATCGCTGAACTCCAGGTGCATGCGCTTGTCAAAAACGTACAGCGACCCCTCCCAGAGGCCCTGATCCTTGAACGCCTCGCCGTAGCGGACAATCCCGCCGTCCAGCTGGTAAACCTCTTTGAAGCCGCGGTTCACCATGAGGCTGGACAGGACCTCGCAGCGGATGCCCCCGGTGCAGTAGGTCACCACCGGCTTGTCCTTCAGGGAGTCGTACTTGCCGGATTCCAGCTCCTTGATGAAGTCGTGGGTGGTGGCGACGTCCGGCACCACGGCGTCCTTGAACCTGCCGATCTGGGCTTCGAAGGCGTTCCGGCCGTCGAAGAAGACCACGTCCTCGCCGTCCCTCTTCCTGGAGTCAACGAGCTCGTGGAGCTGCTCCGGCTTCAGGTGCTTCCCGCCGCCCACCACGCCCCCGGCGTCAACCTTGAGTTCCCCCGGCGCGCCGAAGGAGACGATCTCGTCCCGGACCTTCACGCTGAGCCGCGGGAAGTCTGCCGCGCCGCCATCGGACCATTTGACGTCGATGTCCCGGAACCCGGCGTACTCCCGGGTGGTCTTGATGTACTGCTTAACTGCACCGATTTCCCCGCCCACGGTGGCGTTGATCCCGTCTCTGGAAATGATAATGCGGCCGGTCAGTCCCAGCTTTTCGCACAGGGCACGCTGCCAAAGGCGGACAGCCTCCGGGTCTGGAAGGGGGGTAAAACCGTAAAAGAGCACAATCTTGTTCAAAGCCACGTGTTTAAGGGTACCGGCTGGGTTTGCCCCTCCCAGGCGTGGCACCGGCTGAGCGGGCCCGGCACTGATCACAATTGCATAAGCACTGCGGCCCCCTCTGTTGCTTCCGATCGGGCTGGAATAGTCTTCTTGCCATGAGCCCGGAAACCCTGGTTGAAGACATCACTGGCCTGCTCGAAGTGTGGGTTGCCGGCTGGGCCGGATGTCGCGGCTACCGGACCTCCACGGAGGGCCGTTTCCCCGCTGCGCTCCGCTCTGACACCAGCGGCGAGTGGGAAATTTTCGCGTCCGAGCCCACGGATGACGAGTTCGCCACCCTCGCGTCCAGGACTGCGGAATCCCCGGCGCGGGTACTGACCATTCTCACCAATGACCCCTCACGGTACGCCGCCCTGGCAGCCCGTCAGGGGCTGAACGTCACGTCTGATTCGCAGACGATGATGATCGTGGACATGGAGACGCAGGACGCCGAGGACCCGTGGTTGTCCGACGACGACCTGAGCCTGTCCACTTACGAGCAGGACGGCGTGCATTACGCGGAGGTCCGCTCCGGAGACGCCCTCGCGGCCAGTGGCCGGGTGTTCGTGGTCGGTGACACCGCAGTGTTCGACAAGATCATCACCGAGCCTGCCTTCCAGCGCAGGGGACTGGGCAGTTTCATCATGCGTGCGCTGGCGGCCCAGGCCTTCGGGCATGATGTCCGCGCCGGTTTGCTGTTGGCTTCCCTGGACGGGCAGAAGCTCTACTCCCATCTTGGCTGGACCACGGTGGCCCGGGTCCTGATGCTCTCGGCGTCCCACGACGGAGCGGACCTCTCCCTGAGCTGAAAGGGTTCAGCCGGGGCATCCCGATTGTTTTCCCCGTTGGCGAACCGCGGGCGGGCGGCACAGTTACGGGTGGAAGAATGGTGGGGTGAACCCCCATGACTCCCTGATTCCCTTGCTGGGCCGCGGCCCGGACCCGGAACAGCTCCGTCATGTGCGCACCATACCGGCGCGGGAGGCAGTCCACGCGCCGTGGCCTGCATGGGTTCATCCGGACATTGCTGCCGCGTACGGGACGCTGGGCATCCGCGAGCCGTACCAGCACCAGGTCGATGCGGCCGATGCAGCGCATTCGGGCCAGCACGTTGTGGTGGCTACCGGCACTGCGTCCGGAAAGTCGCTGGCGTACCAGCTGCCGGCGCTGGATGCGATCCACCGGTCCGAGCTCCGCGTGCTCGCGGACCCGGGCAAGATCCACGACGACGGCGCCGTCACCCTTTACCTCTCCCCCACCAAGGCGCTGGCGGCGGATCAGCTCAATGCCATCCGCGCCCTGAAGCTGCCCACGGTCAGGGCGGAAACCTACGACGGCGACACCGACCCCTCCGCCCGCCGGTGGATCAGGGACCACGCCAACTTCATCCTTGCCAACCCCGACATGCTGCACTTTGGCATCCTCCCCAACCACGCGTGGTGGGCGGGTTTCTTCCGCCGGCTTCGCTACGTCATCGTGGACGAAGCGCACAGCTACCGGGGCGTGTTCGGGTCACACGTAGCCAACCTGATGCGCCGCCTCCGCCGGATCTGCGCCTACTACGGTGCCGGAACGGCGTTCCCCGAGCCCGTGTTCATCGCTGCCTCCGCCACTGCGTCCGAGCCCCACGTGTCCTTCTCCCGCCTCATCGGGGCGCCCGTCAAGGCGGTGTCCCGCGACTGCTCGCCGCACGGGGCCACCACCGTGGCGTTGTGGGAACCGGCGCTGACCGATGTCAGGGGCGAGAACGGCGCCAAGGAGCGGCGGACGGCCGTGGCCGAAACGGCTGACCTGCTGGCCAACCTGGTGTCCGCCCGGGTCCGCACCATCGCCTTCATCAAGTCCCGCCGCGGCGCGGAGACCATCTCAGCCATCACCAAGCGCCTCCTTGACGAGGTGGATCCGAGCCTGCCGCAACGGGTCGCCGCCTACCGGTCGGGGTACCTGCCGGAGGAACGCCGGGCAGTGGAGAAATCCCTGCGTTCGGGCCAGTTGCTGGGTGTTTCCAGCACGTCTGCGTTGGAACTCGGGATCGACATCTCGGGCCTGGACGCCGTCCTGGTGGCCGGCTGGCCCGGTACGCGGGCGTCGCTGTTCCAGCAGATCGGCAGGGCCGGGAGGGCAGGCCAGGATGCCATTGCGGCATTTGTGGCCAGCGATGACCCGCTGGACACTTTCCTGGTCAACCATCCCGAGGCCATCTTCGACGTGTCCGTGGAGGCAACCGTCTTTGACCCCTCCAACCCCTACGTTCTGGGACCGCACCTGTGCGCGGCGGCGGCTGAGCTTCCGCTGGGGCCGGCCGAGCTGGACCTCTTTGGGCCTACCGCTGAAATGCTCCTGGACCGGCTGGTAGCCCAGGGCTACCTCCGGCGGCGGCCTGCGGGCTGGTTCTGGACCCACTCGCAGAGTGCGGCGGCGATGGTCAACCTCCGGGCGGACGGCGGCGGCCCCGTGAGCATCGTCGATGCCGAGACCGGTTCCCTGCTGGGCACCATGGACTCGCCGCAGACCCACTACCAGGCCCACACCGGTGCCGTGTACGTCCACCAGGGCGACACCTACGTGGTGGAGGACCTGAACGAGGACGACCACTGCGTCATGGTCCGCCGGGCCAACCCGGACTACTACACCACCGCCCGGGACGTAACCCAGATCGAGGTCCTGGAGACCCTGCGGACCATGCAGTGGGGCGACGTCACCGTTCACTTCGGCGATGTGAAGGTGACCACCCAGGTTGTCTCCTTCCAGCGCAAGGCCCTGATCTCCAATGAAGTCCTGGGCGAGGAGCCGCTGGAATTGGGTGCCCGCGACCTCTTTACGAAGGCGGTGTGGTTCGTGGTGGACAACCGTTCGTTGACCGGGGCCGGCCTCATCGAAGCGCAGTTCCCGGGCGCCCTGCATGCCGCAGAGCACGCCGCCATAGGACTCCTGCCGCTGGTGGCGTCCAGCGACCGGTGGGACATCGGCGGGGTGTCCACTGCCTTGCATGCCGACACCGGGGTGCCCACCATATTCGTCTATGACGGGCACCCTGGCGGAGCCGGCTTTGCCGAACGGGGATTCGACAAAGCCATGGTCTGGCTGGCGGCGACCCGCGATGCCATCAAGGCCTGCGAATGCGAAGCAGGTTGCCCATCCTGTGTCCAGTCCCCTAAATGCGGCAACAAGAACAACCCGTTGGACAAGGCGGCGGCGGTCACCTTGCTGGGCGTGCTGCTCAAGGACGCTACCGAACCGGCTCCGGTGGATCTGGAAGCCCGGAGCTGACACCGGCCCGGGGAACTGTCTCCCCTAGGGCGGAGGACCTGCCCGTGCCCGTCCGGTCGCGGCACCCAGCAGCGGCCGTTCGCCGAGCTCAGCCAGCACTTCAACAGTCTGTCCCGAACCCTCGGAGCAGCTCAGCACCGTCGCATCATGGCGGGCAGCCACGTCGGCGGCGACCGTGCAGGGGTCCCCCGTGGTGATGCCGCGGAGGGCATCCGCCCCGGCGAGGGCTGCGAGGTCCGCTGCCGTTGCGGCCCTCCCGGCGAGCACCGCAGCCTGGGCAAGCAGCAGCATGACAGCCATGGCCGTGATGACCACCAGGGCCAGCCCCGCCGCAAGGACCGTTCCTGAGCCGCGTTCACGGCCATCCGCAATGGTTTGCATCACCTGAAGCCCCCGGCGTCGCTCGGGCTTTCGCCGGCGCCGGAACCGCCGGTCCCTGCAATCTCGCTGCGCGTGGAAGCCCGGGCGGTGAGGGTCCACGGAATCGAAGAACCGAGGGGGCCCGGGACCTGGTCGGTAACAGTGACATTGAACCACCCGGCGTCGGCGGAGACTGACGCGGATGCCGAAGCTCCGGCGAGCGTCCTGACCGTCCGTTGCACCGTTGCGGGATCCTCGCCCCGGGCCAGGGCCCTGGCGCCGGCCCGGGCTCCCTCTTCGATCCGAAGCTGTGTCATGCCCGCGGCTGCCCCGGCGAGCAGCATGGCCAGCAGTCCAAGCACGGCAGGCAACGCCACTGCGAACTCGGCTGTTACTGTGCCCCGGGCGTTCACCGTCCTGTCCACCGGTTCCGGGTCCCCGTTGATGCGGGCGGCCGTGGAGGCCACCACTCCAGGTGGCTTCCGTGGCGTCAGCACTCCGGCGGAACGTGTCATGGCAGCGCCAAGGCGGTGCGGATGAGGTTTAGGAGGAAACCACGCACTTCGTCGCTCCGGAGGATGAACACCAACAGCCCTGCGAATCCCACGGCGGCCAGCGTAGCGATGGCGTATTCGGCCGTGGCCATGCCGGCTTCGGAGCCCAACAGCCGAACGCTGCGGCGGACCCTGGGGGCGGCAGCTCCGGCTCCGGCCCCGGGATAGAGCTCCACCACGGTGCCGGGCCGTGCCAACGTCGCTGCTGGTGAGGGCAACCCCGTTCCCCTGACCTGCGGATCGAATACGCCGGGAACGGATGCGTCCGCCGGGAATGCGGCGGCGTAGGGGTAGGGCGTCCCGGAGGCGCGGCCACGGCTGCCGGTCCGTCCCGATGAAAAGCGCCGGGAAGCGGCCACAGCGGATGTTCCGGCGGAGTAGTTGCGGCGGTAGTAGTTGATGGACATCTGGTTTCCTTTCCGATGATGCCGGCAGTGTTCCGGCGCTCCTGACTCTTCCCGGCGCAGCAGTTGCCGGTAAGTGAGGGGGTGGGCTAAGTGGATAAGCCGTGCCCTTCCGCCGCTGTGGAGGAGGGGACGTGCAGCCGCCAGGGGACGGCTAGGACCCGGACGGCACCAGGGCCAGCAGAACCGGAACGACGCCAAGGCAGATGAAGGCCGGCAGCGAGCAAAGGCCCAGGGGTATCACCAGCTTCACACCGAGTGAAGCAGCCCGCTTTTCGGCCTCCCGGAAGCGTTCCCGGCGAAGCCTGGCGGCCTGGGCATACAGAATCGCCGAGGACGGCGCACCTGTCAGTGCAGCGAAGCCGAGGGCGTCCCTCAGCTCCAGGATTTCGGGGAGCCGGACGGCGGAGCTGCGCCAGGCCGTGTGCCAGTCGGCGCCGATGGCGAGCGCCGAAACCACCGGCCGCAGCGAGTCCCGGTACTGGGGTGCTGCCGCGGCGGCCACCAGGTCGAGGGACCGGCCAATTCCGGCGCCCGCGTCCAGCATCGCGGCCACAAGTTCGAGCATCATGGCGGTGTCCTTCAGCCCGCTGTCCTCATGGGCCGACGCCTTCTTTGTACCCATTGCCTGCTGGGTCCTGGCAGCAGCAGGAAACAGCCGGTGCAGCCGCCGGAGCGGCACGGCATGGCTGGAACAGGCAAGCCAGGCCCCGGCCGCCAGCAGGAGGAACAAGGCCAGTCCCGGGGCCCAACCCATACTCACGGCATCCCTGCCCCGGCAGCGGCAGAAACCAGCCTGGCGGACCAGGCCCTTCCCGCAGCGGTGAGGACAACCCCGCCAAACAGCGCGGCCTGTCCGAGGGGTGTCCCCAGCAGGGTGGCCAGCGGATCCACGCCCAGGGCGGCACCGAGTCCAAGGCCCATCAAAGGAAGCCAGGTCAGGAGCCGGACCGTTGCCTTGGGACCGGCGATAGCCGTTTGCCGGGCCGCGTCTGCATCATCTTCCGCTTCCAGCTGGGCCGCGAACCGGGTCAGTACGTCGGCGAGTGGACAACCGCTGGCCTCGGCGATGTCAAAGCAAGCGGCAAGCTCCAGCCAGGTCCTTGCTTCCCTGTCCCGGGGAGGGAGTGCCGTGGATACCGCCCGGCGAATGGTTTCCGAAACGGGTGCCCCCGTGGCGGCAGCGGCCCTCGCGGAAGCCAGGACGGCAGCAGAACCCCCCGTCATGACCGACCCGGACGGCACCGCACCGGGCAGGGGTGCGGCCCCCGGGCGCCGGCTGGCAACGTTACCCGTGCCATACACCGTCCACAGCTCATCCCACAGGCGTGCGGGCGTCCGCCCGCCCCGCAGCAGCGCCGCCAACTGCTGCACTATGAGGGTCAGGCCTGGGCTCCGTGCCTGCGGCGGGCGGCCGCCTGCAGCCCTGTGCCACGGCAACGCCCGCCCCTTCCCGGGCCCGGACACAGTGGCCCTGTTGCCGGTTGCCGCGCGCAGCCTGGAGGCGGCGTCCAGGGGAGGCTTGAGGAGCACCAGCGCAGCGCAGGACAGGAGCATGATGAGGAGGAGCGTCACAGGGCACTCCCGGCGTCCATTCCCAGCCGGGCAGCGAGCGCCGGCCAGGCTGGACCGGGGGTGCCCGATTCTCCCACTGCCGGCAGCACGGCCAGTCCCTGCGGTCCATCGGCGATGAGTCCGATGCACTGGATTTCCCTGCCCCTCGGCGTCCTGCCAACGTGGATAACGACGTCAAGGGCGCTGGCAGCCTGGAGGCGGACCGCTTCCGGAGCGAGCCCGGCGAGTGCGCCCAGCGCGTTGAGACGGGCGGGGACCGCGGCGGCCGTGTTCGCGTGGATGGTTCCGCCGCCGCCGCTGTGCCCGGTGTTCATTGCGGTCAGGAGCTCCCGGACCTCGGCGCCCCGGCACTCCCCCACCACCAGCCTGTCCGGGCGCATGCGCAGTGCCTGGCGGACCAGTTCGCCCAGGTCAACGGCGCCACCGCCTTCAAGGTTTCCATGGCGTGATTCGAGGGCCACCACGTGCGGGTGGACCGGGTTGAGTTCCGCCGCGTCCTCGATCAGGACCAGCCGCTCGTCCGGGGAACACAGGCCCAGCAGGGTGGAGAGCAGCGTGGTTTTCCCGGAACCGGTGGCCCCACTGACCAGGAAGCTCAACCGCCTCTCCAGAATCCGTTCCAGCACGTCCTGCACCCGCTGGGTGAACATGCCGCCCGTCCGCAGCTCCCCCATGGCGAAGACCCGCTCCCTGCGGATCCGGACGCTCAGCAGCGTCCCGGACGTGGAAACCGGCGGCAACACGGCGTGGACACGGTAGCCGCCGGCAAGCCTGACATCGACACACGGTGAACCATCATCCAAACGGCGGCCGCCAGCAGCCACCAGCCGGCAGGCAAGCGCGCGCAGCTGGGACTCGCCATCGAACGCGACCGGGACGCGTTCGATGCCGGCGCCGCGGTCCACCCACACGGAATCGGGGGCGTTGACGAAGATGTCTGTCACGGCGGGGTCCCGCGTGAGTTCCTGCAGCGGGCCAAGGCCGTTGAGCTCCGCGCTGATCCTTTCCACTGCAGCAAGCGCCCCGGCAGTGCCCAGCAGTTTTCCGGTGGCCTGGACAGCCGCGGCAACGCGGGAGGGTGTTACTGCCCCTGCCTCGGCCATCATCGTTTCGCGGACAGATTCCAGCAGCCCTGAATCGATGCGGCCACGTCCGGCACCATCCCTTCCGCGCTCCGGGCGGACGGCCTGGCTCGCCTCCAGGATCCGGGCGCTGCGCCGTGCGCCCAGGCCTGTGGGACCAGCCGGGCTGGCAGTCTCCGGGGCAGGACTCGATGGGGCACCGGTCGCGCTCATGCGACATCCCCCGCCTGCAGGTCCTCGCCAAGCCAGTCGAGCACCGTGGCGCCGAAATGCCGGATTGCCCGCCGCTTCCCGAATTCCAGCAGCCGGCCCGACTCCATGGCGCCGGGGACAGCCCGGAGCTCCGGCATCCGGCCCTGCACCGGCAGGCCGACGGCATCAGCGATCAGGGAACTGTCCAGCGCCGCGCCGGTCCGGCCACGCACCAGCAGGGCTGCTTCCACCGGCGGGATTTCCTGGAGCAGCCGCACCGCCGCCACCGCTGCCTTCAGCTGCGCGGGCACCACCACCATGATCCGGTCGCAGTCCCAGGCCACAGTCCGGAGTGGCTCCGCACCCCTGCCCACATCCACGACCACCAGCTCATAGCCCCGGCGGGCAGCGTCAAGCACCCCGGCAGAGGCCGCAGCAGCGACGGGGGACGGCTGTTCCCGGGTTGCGGGCCAGGACAGGAAGGAGAAGCCTCCTGCGACGGGCAGGGAATCAGCCAATTGGAGGGGGTCGATGCTGCCCCTGGCCTCAGCGAGGTCCGGCCAGCGCAGTCCGGGGGTTTCCTCGGCGGCGAGCGCCAGTTCAAGGCCCCCGCCCCAAGGGTCGCCGTCAACCAGCAGTACGCGCACCCCCAGCCCAGCCGCGGCCTGGGCTATCCAAATTGCGGCAGTGGTGGCGCCGGCCCCGCCGCAGCCACCCGTGATGCCGAGGACCAGGCCACCGGGGCCCGGTGAGCGCGACCGGCTGAGGTGGTCCGCCAGCCAGGCAGCGGCATCGGGCAGCACGGCAACCCGTTCGGCACCCAGGGCGGCGGCGAGGTGCCAGAGGCTGTCCCCCTCGCCGTCAAGGCCCACCAGGACTGCGGGCGTCCGCCGCCGTGGTGGGAGTTCCCGCACGTCGCTTCCCACCAGGACGGCTGAGGCAGCGTCCCAGTAGCGTCCGCCCTCCACCGCGTCCGGAACAGCGCGCAATCGGGAGCCGGCGGCCGCTACGATGCGTTCCACTTCGGAGCGGAGGACGGCGGAGGAGGTAACCAACAGCACCTCCCCCGCACCGTCCGGCGCTGATCCATCCGGACGGGAACTGTCCGGCAGCCAAGGGGCGCCGGACGCCGGGTTGTCCTGCGACAAAGCACGGGCTGGTGCTCCCCGGCCTGGTGGGCGCCGGAAAGAATCCGTGGCCTGGTCCGGCCCGGGGTGCGGTGCATTCAGCTGGTGCCTGCTCATGCAGCCACTCTGCCGCGGCAGCCAAAGCCAGTTAAGGGGGCAGCTCCCCTATGTGGACAACCAAGCCACCGCTCCCGGCAGGGCACAATGGGAGCATGTACCTCCTGCTTGCCGCCCACGCCCGCGGCGCGGCACTGCAGGAACTGACACAAGCCGGCCACCCCCAGCAGGCCAACCCCGAACCGCGGGTGGTGGCACCCGGCGAGCTTGCCGGCGTCGTCAGCGAATTCGAAGCGCGGCGCCCGGGCGGCCAGCCGCCCCGCTGGATCTGGCACCGGACGCAGGACTGGTACCCCGCGCTGCTCGCCGCAGGCGTGGAGGTGGAGCGCTGTTACGACATCACGCTGTGCGGCAACATCCTGGCCTTTTCGCAATTCAGCGCCCACACCGACTACGCCAGGAACACCGACAGGGTCCCGGTGGAGGATCCCTTGCTTCCACCAAGGGCCCTGCTGCCCCCGCGTCCCCCTGCCGACCAGGGCGCGCTGTTCGACGAACCAGCTGCCGGGCCGGCGCCGGGGTGGGCACTGGATGAACTCCGCGCCGAGTTCGCTGCCCAGCAGGGCGCCCTGGCCGCCGTGGGGACAGCGGAGAACCGCAGGAACCGCCTGCAGTTGCTGCTCGCGGCGGAGTCCGCAGCCGCCATGGTGGCCGCGGAGATGCAGCACGCCGGCGTCCCGTGGCGGGAGGACCTGCACGAACAGATCCTGGTGGACCACCTGGGACCCCGCCCGCCCGCCGGCCAGCGTCCGCAACGGCTGGAGGCGTTGGCTGCGGAGCTGCGCGCCCTGCTCAGCTCACCAGGACTCAACCCGGATTCGCCGCAGGACCTGATGCGGGCTCTGCACCGCAACGGCATCGAGGTCAAGAGCACCCGGAAATGGGAGCTCCGGGAGTCCAGCCACCCCGTCATCGAGCCGTTGCTGGAATACAAGAAGCTCTCCAGGCTCCACACGGCCAACGGCTGGTCCTGGCTGGACGCCTGGGTGGACGGCGGACGGTTCCGTCCCGAATATGTGGTGGGAGGAGTTGTCTCGGGTCGCTGGGCATCCCGCGGGGGCGGCGCCCTGCAGATTCCCAGGCAGGTCCGTGGTGCGGTGCACGCAGACCCGGGTTACAAGCTGATCGTTGCCGATGCCTCGCAGCTGGAACCGCGTGTCCTGGTGGCCCTGGCGCAGGATTCCTCCATGGCAGAGGCAGCCCGGGACCAGGACTTGTATGCCGGTATCGCCGCGAAGGGCTTCGGCGGGGACCGTGCCAAGGCAAAAATGGCCCTGCTGGGCGCCATGTACGGGGCCACCTCCGGCGAGGCGGGGCGTCTAATGCCGCAGCTGGCGCGCACCTATCCACGCGCCGTCGACTTTGTGGAGCAGGCGGCGCGGGCGGGTGAGTCCGGCGGGACGGTGACCACCCGGCTGGGCCGCAGCAGCCCGCCGCCTTCGGAGCGGTGGTTCCTGAGCCAGCGCTCCACCTCGGCGGAGGAACAACGGCGGGCTGAGTCCATCGCCCGGTCCCGCGGGCGCTTCACCCGGAATTTCGTGGTCCAGGGCTCCGCAGCGGACTGGGCGGCGTGCTGGCTTGCGGAATTACGACGCCGGCTGCGTACCCTGCGAAGGCCGGGAGCCGCCGGTGGCGGCAGCCCTGTCGGGGCCGAGTTGGTCTTCTTCCTGCACGATGAGGTGATGGTGCATGCACCCGCGGACGGGGTTGGCGCCTGCATCGCGGCGATCGAGGATTCGGCCAAGGCCGCCAAGGAATTGCTGTTCGGTCCGGTCCCGGTCGAGTTCCCGGTAAGCCTCGCCGTCGTCGACTCCTACGACCTCGCCAAGTAGCTGCCTCGGAGGGCGTCAATACCCGCCATCGAGATGCAAGGTAACCTACCCGGCAGTAGTTCGACGGGTAGGGTGGCGGAGGTTACAGTCAAAAGCGGTGACTGAAACAGACCGGTCCACACGCTGATGCAACGACGCATAACAGGGAGGTCCCCGTCCATGGCGGGAAGATTTGAAATACACCGCACAGGCGACGAGTCGTACCGGCTGCGGCTCACCGACGCCGAGGGCAACACGGTTGCCGTTTCGCCAACCTTCAGGTCCCTGCCCATGCTCCGGGACGGCATCAAGGCCATGCGCGAAAACGCCGCCACTGCCATCGTGGTGGACCTGCGCCAGTAGGTCGAAACCTAGACCCCCATGGGGTGGAGCCGGTTCCGGTCCCAGGGAACCGACCAGCCCAACTGGTCGAAGAGGCCGCTCAGCACGATGCCGGTGAAACCCCACACCACCACGCCGTTGACGGTGAACGCGGGACTGTCGAAGGTGCGGCCTGCGCGGTGGACGGTGGCCATCACCCGGTTGTCCGGGTCCAGCAGGTCCCGGACCGGTACGCGGAACACCTGTGCGGATTCGCCGTAATCCACCACCCGGACCGGTGAGGGGGCCTGCCACCAGCCGAGGACGGGCGTCACCAGGAAGTTGCTGTGCGCCAGGCCCAGTTCCTGGAGCGTTCCGAGAACTTCAACCCCGCCGGCATCAAGCCCTGTTTCCTCTTCGGCTTCCCGCAGGGCAGCCGCTACCGGAGTTTCGCCCGTGTCGATACCGCCGCCGGGAAATGCCACCTGGCCCGGGTGGGAGCCCAGGGTGTGGGCGCGTTCCAGGAGCAGGACGTCGAGGTCCGCCGGGGCGAGCGGCTTACCGGACGCGGCGGGGACGTCGTCAAGGACGCCGAAGAGCATCAGGATGGCAGCCCTGCGGGCCCGTGCCGCGTCAACCGTCAGCGCCGCCCAGCGCGGATCCGGGGGCCCGGCCGTTCCGGTTTCGGCGCGCCGCACCAGCTCGGCGAGGTCTTCGCGTGCGCTCACGGGGTCCTCTTTTGGGACGCCATCCGGATTTCCGCGGCGCGGTGCTGCTCTGCCAGGTACTGCTCCAGCAGCTCCTCGCTGCCGGGGGCCAGTTCGTACTTAAGGAGCTTGGCTGCCTTGATGGGGTCGGTTTCGCCCAGCCCGTAACTGGGGCACCAGGTGGCCACGGGACAGGCTCCGCAGGCGGGTTTCCGGGCATGGCAGACGCGGCGGCCATGGAAAATCACCCGGTGGGACAGCATGGTCCAATCCCTCCGTTCGAACAGCTCCGCCACGTCCTGTTCGATCTGCACGGGATCCTCCGACTGCGTCCAGCCAAACCGCTTGGCCAGCCGGGCAAAGTGGGTGTCCACCGAGATGCCCGGGACGCCGAAAGCGTTGGCAAGCACCACGTTGGCCGTTTTGCGCCCTACACCGGGCAGCGTGACCAGTTCCTCCATCCGGCCGGGTACTTCGCCGTCGAACTCGTCCACCAGCCGCGTGCACAGTGCCTGGACGTTCTTCGCCTTGGCACGGAAGAACCCCGTGGGCTTGAGGATGGCCTCAAGTTCCGTGGGGTCCGCCTCTGCCAGTGCCCGTGCGTCAGGCCAGCGCGCGAACAGCACCTTGGTGACCTGGTTGACCGTGACGTCGGTGGTTTGGGCGGACAGTACAGTGGCCACGAGCAGTTCGAACGGGTTCCGAAAGTCCAGTTCCGCGTGGGCGTACGGGTATTTCTCGGCCAGGGCCCGGTGGATGCGCCGCGCCCTCCGCTTCAGGGCGAGGACTGATTCGGACGAGACCACGGGCATCCCCGTGGCCTGGCCGGTCTTGGTGCGGTCCCCGGCCACCGGCGTCAGCCGCGCTCGATGTTGCTGAGGTCGCGCAGGACGCCCAGCCGTCCGTCAGTGTGCTGGACCAGGAACTCGTGGCCGCGGTCCTCGAGCGCCAGCACCCAGCCGCCGGGCTCGATCACGAACGCGGGCGCACCGGTGCGGGGGTCGAAGGCAGTGCGGTGCTGGGCCACGGCAAACCAAAAAGCCTCGTGGACCGGCTGCCCGTCTGTTTCATCGTGGCGGCTTGCCGGGTCCACCGTTGCCCCGATGGGCTGTTCGGCACGGACCTGCTGGTGTACCGCGGTGGCCGCGGGCGGCTCCCATGCGGCCTGCGGAGCATTGGTCGCCGGGATGTCCCCGTGCCGTGTCTCGCCGGCCTCCACATCGGGGGCGGGGCGGACGACGTCGGCTGCCTGGGTGGGCGGCCCGGCCTCCACATCGGGGGCAGGGCGGACGACGTCGGCTGCCTGGGTGGGCGGCCCGGCCTCCACTTCGGGGGTCTGTTCGGATGTTTCGGGGGCGGGTGCGGTCGGTGCGGACCCGGCAGGCCCGTGGGCACCGGAAACGGCAGCCGCGGCACCGGCTCCTGCAGCTCCGGCAGTTCCCGCGTTTGATGTCCCGGCGGCAGCCACCGGAACGGCCGCGGTGGCGGGCGCATGTGCCAAGCGGACAGGTTCAGGGCTTGGGCTGGCAGATCCGGGCTGGACCGCGGAGGACCCGGAACCGGCGCCTCCGAAGACGCCGGCACCCTTGATGCCGCCGCCCTTTGACTGGCTGGGACCCGGCTCCGGCTTGGGCGCCTTGGGTGCCCTGCGCGTCGGGACCGCCGCTTCCCGTGCCACCACGTGCGCCGGCGCCTCTGGCCGGTCCTTGAAGTCGCCTGACAGATATGGCAGGAAGCGGCCCAGGACTGTTGCGGCGAACAGCACCAGCGAGCCGATCAGGCCGACCAGCAGGCTGGTCACGTAGCCGCCCGCAATGGACAGGAAGAAGAAAGCCACGGCGAAGGAGGCCACCACGGAGGCGAATTGGTCAATTGAGAGCGAACCCACCCGGATTTTCGTCGCGGGGGCGAGCCTGCGCGCGGCGAACAGCGCACTGGCGATCAACGGCAGGATGATGCCCAGTCCCAGGAAGAACAAATTGTTCAGGTTCCACAGGTTGTAGCGGGTGCCGAAGAGGGGCAGCAGGGACGCGACGAACAGGATCAGCGTGCCGGCGAAGACAGCCAGGTCCCGCACTGTAAACGGGCCCAGAACCGCCTGGTGGGCGTGGGGGTCGATCTTCCCGGAGGCAGCCTTTGGTCCTGCAGCCTGTCCCGTTGCCGCGTTACCGGCGGGGGTCGGGTGCCCTGGTCCCCCGGCGGCGGATCCGGAGCCTCCGGGACCTGTCCCGGCGTCCGGGGCCGTTCGCTGGCCGAAGCTCTGCTGGTTCATTCTGCTCTCCTTAGCGTGGCGGCACCGGGCCCGGTCCGGACCCGAAAAACTGTGCCGTCTTGACATGCGGTCCTGCCCCGGCCTGGCACTGTTTATGCATGGGCGGGGCGGCCCAAAGTGAAGTCACAATTCCATCTCAGCCTAGTCAACAGCCTGGATGATCACTAGCTGGAGGGGGCCCGGAGGGGACAACTGCAAGTAACGAAGACGCCATTCACCGCTTAAAAAATGCCGCTCGCGGTCGTCTTTGTGACGGGGAGCACAGGGGGTGCGTGGCAAGCATTAGGCTAGTTTGCGGAACAGCTCTTTGCGGTATGTCCGCCCGGCTGGCGCCCAGTGCCGTGCGAACGGAGGGCCCGGCGGAGGTGGCGTTCCGCGCGGCGACGATCGATGAATGATGAGGTTCACATGTCCCAGGACACCCCAAGCTCCACGGCCACCGTTCCGTCCGCTTCCGCCCAGCCGGCCGGCCACGGCCATCAGGGCGATGCCTTCGCGAACCTGCTGCATGAAACCCGGGCTTTCCCGCCCTCCCCGGAATTCGCGGCCGACGCCGTTGTCACCGCCGCCGAGTACGGGGAAGCGGATGCCGACCGGCCGGCATTCTGGGCCAAGAAGGCCCGGGAACTCCTGACCTGGAACAAGGACTTCACCCAGGCGCTGGACTGGTCCAATCCGCCTTTCGCCAAGTGGTTTGTGGGCGGGGAACTCAACGCCGCCTACAACGCCCTGGACCGGCATGTCGAGGCCGGCAACGGGGACCGTGTGGCCATTTACTTCGAGGGCGAACCCGGCGACACGCGGACCTACACGTACGCGCAACTCACCGAGGAAGTGAAGAAGGCGGCCAACGCGTTCGAATCCCTGGGCGTGGCCAAGGGAGACCGCGTGGCCGTGTACCTGCCCATGATCCCGGAGGCCGTGATCACCTTGCTGGCCTGCGCCCGGATCGGGGCGGTGCATTCGGTGGTGTTCGGCGGTTTCTCCGCCGAAGCACTGCGTTCGCGGATCGATGACGCCGAGGCCAAGCTCGTCGTCACCGCCGACGGCACCTACCGGCGGGGCAAGCCCAGTCCGCTCAAGGCCGCCGTCGACGATGCCCTGGCCCACGACGGCCACACGGTACAGAACGTGGTGGTGGTCAAGCGCAACGGCCAGGATGTGGACTGGGCCGAGGGCAGGGACCACTGGTGGGCTGACACGGTGGACTCCGCCTCCGCCGAGCACGCTGCGGTGGGCCACGACTCCGAGCACCCGCTTTACATCCTCTACACCTCCGGGACCACCGGGAAGCCCAAGGGCATCCTGCACACCACCGGCGGCTACCTCACCCAGGCGGCCTACACCCACAAGGCAGTCTTCGACCTGCACCCTGAGACGGACGTCTACTGGTGCACGGCCGACGTCGGCTGGGTCACCGGGCACTCGTACGTCGCCTACGCGCCGCTCATCAACGGCGCCACTCAGGTCATGTACGAGGGCACCCCGGACTCCCCCCATCAGGGCCGTTGGTGGGAGATCGTGGAAAAGTACAAGGTCTCCATCCTCTACACCGCCCCTACGGCCATTCGTACCTTCATGAAGTGGGGCTCGGAGATCCCCGCGAAGTACGACCTCTCTTCGCTCCGCGTGCTCGGCTCGGTGGGCGAACCGATCAACCCCGAAGCCTGGATGTGGTACCGCAAGGTCATCGGCGGCGACAAGGCACCCATCGTTGACACCTGGTGGCAGACCGAAACCGGTGCCCAGATGATTGCCCCGCTGCCCGGCGTGACGGCCACCAAGCCCGGTTCGGCCCAGGTGCCGCTGCCCGGTATCGCCGTGGACGTCGTCGACGAGATGGGCGAGTCCGTCCCGAACGGGCACGGCGGTTTCCTGGTGATCCGCGAGCCCTGGCCCTCCATGCTGCGCGGGATCTGGGGTGATCCGGAGCGCTTCAAGGAAACCTACTGGTCCCGTTTCGAGAACATGTACTTCGCCGGCGACGGTGCCAAGCGGGACGAAGACGGCGATATCTGGCTGCTGGGCCGGGTGGATGACGTCATGAACGTTTCCGGGCACCGGCTCTCCACCACCGAGATCGAGTCCGCCCTGGTGAGCCACCCCGCCGTGGCGGAGGCCGCCGTCGTGGGTGCAACCGACGAAACCACCGGCCAGGCCGTCGTCGCGTTCGTGATCCTCCGTGGCGACGCCGCGAACAACGGCGACGCCACCGTCCAGGAACTCCGGAACCACGTGGGCAAGGAAATCGGCCCCATCGCCAAGCCGAAGAACATCCTGGTGGTACCGGAACTGCCCAAGACCCGTTCCGGCAAGATCATGCGCCGCCTCCTCAAGGACGTCGCCGAAGGCCGCGACCCGGGCGATGCCACCACCCTGTCCGACCCGACCATCATGCAGCAGATCGCCGCGTCACTCCGGAAATAGTGGCATCAGACTGACGACGGCGCCGCCCTCCCCGGGCGGCGCCGTCGCCGTATGCTGGAGCAAACCCGTATCCCCGGTAAAGGAACCCGTTCACATGCTTGCAGCCGCCCGACACCAGGCCATCGTGGACGCTGTCCAGCGGGAGCGGGTGGTCCGGATTTCGGACCTGGCCGCACAGCTGGGCGTGTCCCTGATGACCGTGCGGCGGGACATTGAGCAGCTCGAAGAGGGCGGGAAGCTGGAGCGCATCCACGGCGGCGCGAAACTGCCCGGGGACGCCAGCACGCATGAACCGGGTTTCGAGCTGAAGTCCACGCAGTTGACCGCGGAGAAACGGGCCATTGCCGTGGAGGCGGCAGGCTTGGTCCACGAGGGCATGGCGGTTGGATTAGGCGCCGGCACCACTACGTGGGCCCTGGCCCGGGAGCTGGCCGACGGTCCCCGCATTACCGTGGTTACCAACTCGATGCGGATTGCGGATCTCTTCCACCCCGGCGGGTCCACCGTGATCCTGATCGGCGGCGAGCGCACGCCGTCGGACGCCCTGGTCGGGCCCATCGCTACGGCAGCCCTCAAGCAGCTGCACCTGGATGTCCTTTTCCTGGGCGTTCACGGCATGGACGCCCAGGCCGGGTTCACCACGCCAAACCTGCTCGAAGCCGAAACCGACCGCGCTTTCGTGGCAGCCGCCCGCCGCACGGTGGTTCTGGCTGACCATACCAAGTGGGGCCTGTTGGGTATCAGCTCCATCGCCGCATTTGATGACGTGGACGAGGTCATTAGCGATGAAGGCCTCAGCGCCGAAGCCCGGCGCGTCCTGGGCGAACGCTCGAAGCTGCGCGTGGTCCCCGTATAGCACGGCTACGCTGATCCGCGCCGCATGTTGCCGGTCTTACTGTCTTATGGGCAGCCGCAGGACTGCCGGACGTGGAGCTGGGTGGGGAAGATCGCGTGTTTCGGTTTTCCTCCGCGCCGGGCTTCCACCAGGGCATTCACCGCGGCTTCGGCCATCGCAGCCACGGGCTGCTCCACCGTGGTCAGGGGCGGCCAGGAGTATTCGGCCTCAATCGATCCGTCGAAGGACACCACGGCGATGTCCCCCGGAATTGCCAACCCTGCCTCGTGGACGGCCCGGAGCAGACCCACTGCCTGGGTGTCCGACGTGGAAAAGATGGCCGTTGGCCGGTTGACCGAGGCCACCAGCCGCTGGCCTGCGGAATAGCCGCCGGGCCAGGTGAAGCCGCTGTAGACGACAGGTCCTTCGGGCAGCCCGGCTTCCTGCAGGGCCTGTCGCCAGCCCACCTCACGACCGTCCATGCTGCCCGAAACGTTGGTGCCCATAGCCAGTCCAATGTTCGTGTGCCCGTGGCTGATGAGGTGCTGGACAGCAATCCGGGCTCCGGCAGCCAGGTCAACGCCGATGCTGTTGAAACCTGGGGCAGCCCGCTCCTGGTTCAGCAGTACGGCAGGGATGTCCGCAGTCTCCAGTGCTTCAAGGTCGGGTTCAAAGAGGACGCTGGCCAGCAGCACTCCATCCACCTGGCGCGCGGCAAGATTGCGGATGTTGCGCCTCTCCTTGGCCAGGTTCCCGTCCGAGTTGCTGAGGACCAGGGCGTACCCCAGATCCGCGGCGGCATCCTCGACAGCGTGGGCGAGCAGGGAGAAGAACGGGTTGGTGTTGTCCGGGATGATGAGCCCCAGGGTCTCGCTTGACCCCAGCTTGAGTGCCCGGGCCGCCGCGTTGGGCCGGTAGCCGAGCACGCGGATGGCATCCTGGACTTTAGCTTCGGTGGCGGGTGCCACCTTCTTGGGGCCGCCATTGACCACATAGCTGACGACGGCGGTGCTGACGCCGGCATAGCGCGCCACGTCCTTGCGCGTCACAGGGCCGCCACGGGGAGCCTTTACTGCCGGTGATGTCATGGTCTCCATGCTAGCTACGAGTCGGCCGGAGCATCGCCGAAGTCGCGGATGGGGAGCCGGGCGCCATTTTGCCGGGCTGATTCGTGAGCCACAATCCCGGGAAGGGTGAAGCGGGCGGCAACCCATGCATTCACAGGCGGCAGAGTCCGGTTGTTCACCGCGGTGACGAAGTCGTCCACCAGGAAATGGTGGCTTCCCTCATGGCCGTTGGGGGCGCCGCGGAACTCGGCGGGCAGCCGCTCGGCATCATGGACCGGGGCGAGTCCCGATACGAAGGCGTCCCGGAGTTCCGGGGCGACGTTGGCCAGCGACGGATCGTCCAGCGGAATGCTTGGCCGGGTTTCCATCTGCTCGGAGATGTCGTGGACGTCCTGTTTGTCCTGCCACACGGTGACCTTGGCGAGCTGCTCAAAGCTGGCCTCGGTGCCGAAGAACCGGAACCTGGATTCGCGGATGTGTGACGGATAACCGACGCGACGCATTTCGTTGGTGCGCATCACGCCGCCGTCGTTCAGTTCGAAGAGCGCCGTGGCGTTGGAGAAGTCATTGCCGAACATGCTGATGTCCTTGTCGAACACCCCGTCGTTCCGCTGGTCCTTGACGCCCACGCAACTGACGCTGACGGCGTGCGCCGGGATGGCCCCCAGTACCCCGCCGATCGCATGGGTGGGGTAGAGCATTGGCGGGTAGCTTGCCGTCTCCTTCCACCGCTCGCCGCCGCTGTACTGGTAGGCGTCATAAAAGCCGAGGTCCATGTCGTGGACGTAGTCGCCTTCGGAGTAGAAGACCCGGCCAAACCTGCCGGCCGCCTGCTGTTCGCGGGCGTAAACGGTGGCGGGGTTGTAGTAGCTGGTCTCGCCCATCATGTACACCTTGCCCGTGTCCCGGACGGCCTGGATGATGCGGGCGATCTCCTCTTCGGCAACAGCCATGGGCACGGCTGAGTAGACGTGCTTGCCGGCGCGGAGCGCACGCTCCACCAAGGGTCCGTGCGTCCAGCGCTGGGTGAAGATCGCCACGGCATCGACGTCGGAGGCCAGGAGGGCGTCAAAGTCGGACACGACGCCGGCTAGCTCCAGCCTTCGGACCACGGATTCAGCCCGCTCCGGCAGCTCGTCCACAACATAGACCGCACTGACGCCGGGATGCAGGCTGAACAGGTGTGCGAACTGGCTGCCGAACTGGCCCGCGCCCACGATGCCGATGGAGAACGTCATTGTTTGCCTTCCGATTGAAGTTTCTCCGAGTGTTTCACCCGCATCTACTCGAGTCAATATCCAGTCACTGGCGTAATTGCCCTGGTTTTGAAACATTGAAATAAGCCCTTGCCGTCCAATATCTACTCGTGTAGATTTCTTTCCAGCCTGTTACTTCCATCACACTCAGGAAAGGGTCGACGATGACCACCCTTACCAGGAACGCCAGCCCGGCAGTGCACGCAGCGCACCGGCCGCTGAAGCGCCGGGGACAGAGCGACCTGAAGATCGCATTGTTCTTCATAGCCCCGGCGATGATCGGATTTATCGTTTTCTACCTGGTGCCCACCCTGCGGGGCATCTACCTCAGCTTCACCGAATACAGCATCCTCGGCGACCCGACCTGGATCGGCAGCGCCAACTACGAGGCCATCGCCAAGGACCCCCTGTTCTGGAATGCGCTGGCAGTCACCGGGCAGTACGTCCTGATCAACATCCTCCTCCAGACCACGCTCGCGCTGGGTCTTGCACTGCTGATGCACCGGGTAGCCAAATCAACCGTGATCCGCGGCGCGCTCCTGCTGCCGTACCTGATGGCGAACGTGATCGCCGCCCTCCTCTGGTTCTGGCTCCTGGACTACCAGATCGGCATCGTCAACTACTTCATCGATGCCATCGGCCTGCCCAAGGTGGCATTCTTCGGCAGCGAGGAATGGGCCATCCCCACCCAGGCCCTCATCAACACCTGGCGGCACATGGGCTACACCGCCCTGCTGTTGTTCGCCGGCCTGCAGGCCATTCCCAGCCACGTCTACGAGGTGGCCAACCTGGACGGCGCCTCGCCCTGGCAAACATTCCGCAAGATCACCATGCCGCTGCTGCGGCCGGTGCTCGCGTTGGTCCTGATTGTCACCGTCATCGGTTCCTTCCAGGTGTTCGACACCGTTGCCGTCACCACCCTGGGCGGACCCGTCAATGCCAGCCGGGTGCTGCAGTTCTACATCTACCAAAAGGCCTTCACGGAATCGGACTTCGGCTACGGCTCCGCCCTGGCGGTCATCCTCTTCGTCATCCTCGCCCTGGTGGCCTTCATCCAGATGAAGTTCCTCAAGGGCAACGAATCAGACCTGGATTAAGGACACTTCAATGACCACCGCAAAAGTCTCCGCACCCGCCCGGCCCGCCACCCGCCGTCGTCCGTTCAACTGGCGCCGCACCGCCGCCTGGTTCCTTGTGGCCATCGCTGTGGCCGTCTCGGTCCTCCCGTTCTACTGGATCCTCCGGACGGCACTGTCCACCAACGGGGCCTTGGCCGGCAACGCCACCAACCTGCTCCCCGCAGAATTCAGCCTGGGCGCATTCCAGCGCGTCTTCGGCCTGCAGTCCCCCGAAGACGCAGTGGCCCAGGGCGGATCCGGCGCGCAAATCGACTTCTGGAGCTACCTCCGAAACTCCGTGCTCTTTGCCTCCATCACCACCACCGGGGCCGTGTTCTTCAGCGCCATGGCGGCGTACGCTTTCGCCCGGCTTCGCTGGCGGGGACGGAACGCCGTTTTTAGCCTCTTCCTGGCCACCATGATGGTGCCGCCGATCTTCACCGCGCTGCCCAACTTCCTCCTGATCAAGAACCTGGGCCTGCTGAACACGATGGTTGGCCTGGTGCTGCCCTATATCTTCATGACCCCCTTCGCCATCTTCTTCCTCCGCCAGTTCTTCCTGAACATGTCCCGCGAAGTTGAAGAAGCAGCAATGCTCGACGGCGCCAAGCACCTGAGGATCTTCTTCCAGATCATCCTGCCCAACGCCGCAGCCCCGCTCGCCACCCTGGCGCTGCTCACCTTCATCGGCCAGTGGAATGAATACTTCTGGCCTCTACTGGTGGGCCAAGACGAATCCGTCCGCGTCCTCACCGTCGGCCTGGGCGTCTTCAAGTCCCAGTCGCCCCAAGGTGCACCGGACTGGTCCGGGCTCATGGCCGCAACCTTGGTCTCGGCCCTGCCGGTCCTGATCCTGTTCGCCGCCTTTGGAAAGAAGATCGTCAACTCCATCGGCTTCTCCGGCATCAAGTAGGACCCCTCCCCTCGTAATTCCCCCCTCCCGGCGCGCGCCATGGCGGCGTGCCCTGAAGCACACCCTGAAAGGACCCCCATGAACAAGAAGAAAGCACTCGGTTCCCTCGCTGCAGCCGCGGCCGCCGTCCTGGCACTCTCTGCCTGCGGAAGCGGTGGCTCCGCCGAAGCCGGCAAGGGCGAAATCAATTACTGGCTCTGGGACGCCAACCAGCTCCCGGCCTACAAACAGTGCGCCGACGACTTCCATAAGGCCAACCCGGACATCACCGTCAAGGTCACCCAGCGCGGCTGGGACGATTATTGGGGCACCCTGACCAACGGTTTCGTGGCAGGCACCGCCCCGGACGTCTTCACCGACCACCTGGGCAAGTACCCGGAATTCATCAAGAACAAGCAGCTGCTCGCCCTGGATGACGCGGTCAAGAAGGACAACATCGACACCGGGATCTACAACTCCGGCCTGGCGGACCTCTGGGTGGGCCAGGACGGCAAGCGCTACGGACTTCCCAAGGACTGGGACACCATCGCGCTGTTCTACAACACCAAACTTGCCGCGGACGCCGGCGTCACCCAGGAGCAGATGGCCAACCTGACGTGGAATCCCCAGGACGGCGGTTCATACGAAAAGACCATCGCCCACCTGACTGTGGACAAGAACGGCAAGCGCGGCGATGAGCCCGGCTTCGACAAGAACAACGTTGCCGTCTACGGGCTCGGCCTCAATGGGTCCGGTTCCGGCCAGGGCCAGACCGAATGGAGCTACCTGACCGGCACCACCGGCTGGACGCACACGGACAAGAACCCGTGGGGCAAGCACTTCAACTACGACGACCCCAAGTTCCAGGAAAGCATCGACTGGTTCGCCGGGCTGGTGGAGAAGGGCTACATGCCCAAGCTCGAAACCACGGTGGGCGCCAGCATGGCCGATACCTTCGCCGCCGGCAAGTCCGTCATCAACGCCAACGGCTCCTGGATGATCGGCCAGTACACCGGCTACAAGGACGTCAAGGTGGGCATCGCCCCCACCCCGGTGGGTGTCAACGGCAAGCGCGCCAGCATGTACAACGGCCTGGCGGACTCCATCTACGCCGGCACCAAGAAGCCCGAGGCCGCCATCAAGTGGGTCGAATACCTCGGCTCCGCCGCCTGCCAGGACGTGGTGGCTTCCAAGGCCGTCGTCTTCCCCGCCATCAAGACCTCCGCAGACAAGGCCGTGGAAGCCTTCAAGGCCAAGGGCGTGGACGTCACCCCCTTCAGCCAGCAGGTCAAGGACGGCACCACGTTCCTCTACCCGATCGCTGACAACGCCGCGAAGGTTGACGGCATCATGAAGCCGGCCATGGACTCCGTGGTCTCAGGCAAATCCAAGGCGAGCTCCCTCACGGCCGCCAACGACCAGGTCAACGCCCTCTTCAAGTAACCCCCGCACGTGGCTGCGTATGTGGTCGCAGCCACCCGGCCGGGTGCCGCCGTCCCCTCCTCGCGGCGGCGGCACCCGGCCTCCCCTTCCCGTGATTTTCCTTTTGCGCGTTCGTGACGACGCAATCCCTGAACACTGAAAGAGACTTCCCTATGGATCCCTTGCACCTCCGTTCCGCCGGCACCAGCCTGGTGATCAGCTTCGACAGCGGAGAGGCCGAAGTCATCCACTGGGGCGCCGAGCTGGGCGCAGACCTGCCGGACCTGGCCATCCTCACGGCTGCGGTGCCGCCCTCGTCGATCGACGTCCGCGTTCCCGCGGGCCTCCTCCCCCAGGCTTCCTCGGCCTGGCGCGGGCGCCCGGCCCTGCGTGGCCACAGGATCACGGACAGCGGCGCCGGCCTTGACTTCTCCTCCCGCCTCCGCGTCACCTCCGTCAGCACCGAAGGATCCTGCGCCACCATCGTGCAGGCCGACGGCGACACGGGCCTGAGCGTCGCAACGTCCCTGGCGCTTCATGCGGGCGGCCTGCTGGAACTGCGCCACACCATCACCAATGAGGGAACCACGCCTTTCCAGGTGGACGAGCTGGCGACCGTCCTGCCCGTGGCACCGGACGCCGTCGAACTCCTTGACCTGACCGGGCGCTGGTGCCGCGAGCGGCACCCCCAGCGCCGCCCCATCCAGCAGGGGACATGGGTTCGCACCGGCCGGCACGGCCGCACCGGCCACGATTCCTCCCTGCTGTTCGCCGCCGGCACCAAGGGCTTCGGCAACCGGCGCGGCAGGGTGTGGGCCACCCACCTGGCCTGGAGCGGCAACCATGAACAGTTCGCCGACACCATCGGCGACGGCCGGACCATGATCGGCGGTTCCGAGCTGCTGGGCCCCGCCGAAGTGATCCTGGACCCTGGCGCCCACTACACCACCCCCGCGTTGTTCGCCGCCTACTCCGACCGCGGCCTGGACGGCATTACCGAGGCGTTCTACAGCTGGTTCCGCTCCCGGCCCCACCACGTCCTGCCCGCCGCGTCCACCGGCCTGCCCGCAGGCAAGCCGCGGCCCGTCGTCCTCAACGTCTGGGAGGCCGTCTACTTCAACCACAACCTGGACATCCTGACCGAACTGGCGGAATCGGCCGCCGACCTTGGCGTGGAGCGCTTCGTGCTCGACGACGGCTGGTTCCGCGGCCGCCGGGACGACCACGCAGGTTTGGGCGACTGGTACGTGGACGAAACCCTGTGGCCCGACGGCCTGGCCCCCCTCATCGACGCTGTCACCTCCCGCGGCATGGAGTTCGGGCTGTGGGTGGAACCGGAGATGGTCAACCTTGACTCGGACATCGCCCGTGCCCACCCTGACTGGATCGTGGGCCCGTCGGCAAAGGCACACAAGGACGGCGGCCGGCTGCCCCTGGAATGGCGCAACCAGCACGTCATCGACCTGGTGAACCCCGACGCATGGCAGTACATCTACGACCGGATCGACGCGCTCCTGTCCGGAAGCAACATCAGCTACCTGAAGTGGGACCAGAACCGCGACCTCGTGGAACACGGCCACGCCGGCGCCCCTTCCGTCCACGCGCAGACCCTCGCCGCGTACCGGTTGTTCGACGAGCTCCGCAAGGCACACCCCGGCGTCGAGATTGAAAGCTGCTCCTCCGGCGGCGCGCGCGTGGACCTGGGCATCCTGGAGCGGACGGACCGGATCTGGGCCTCGGACTGCAACGACGCGCTGGAACGGCAGGCCATCCAGCGCTGGACCGGCGCGGTGGTCCCGCCCGAGCTGGTGGGCAGCCACATCGGTCCCACCACGTCGCACACCACCGCCCGCACGCACGACCTGTCCTTCCGGGCCATCACCGCCCTGTTCGGCCACTTTGGCATGGAGTGGGACGTCCGGAGCGTCCAGGGCAAGGAGCGCGACGAACTTCGGCGCGTCGTGGGCCTGTACAAGGAACACCGGGACCTGATCCACAGCGGCCGCCGGGTCCACGCGGACGTCGCCGATGATGCCTTCCTGCTGCACGGCGTGGTGGCGGACGGGTCCATCGCGGACAGCACGACGGCGGCCCTGTTCGCCGTTGTGGGCACGCGCACCTCTGCCGCGGAGCAGCCCGGACGCATGGGCCTCCCCGGCCTGGCGCCGGAGCGGAATTACCGGGTTGAGGTCCTCGCCCCCGTCCAGGAGGACGCCGACTACGCGCACACCTTCACGCAGGCGCAACCGCCGGCGTGGCTTGCCGGCGGAGCCGTTGCCAACGGCCGTTTCCTGGCGGAGGTAGGGCTGCCGATGCCGGTGCTGAACCCCGAGCATGCACTGCTGCTGAAGGCGACGGCCCTCTAAACAGCCATTGGCCCGCCCGCCGCGCATCCGGACGTAAGAATGCGCGGCGGGCTGCGCCAACCGATAGATTTGCAGGCATGACTGAAGCCTCCTCCACTGTCGAAGCCGGCCGCGGCACCATCCTGGTCATCAATGGCCCCAACCTGAACCTGCTGGGTACGCGGGAGCCCGAAAAGTACGGCACCTCCACCCTTGCCGACGTCGAACAGCTGGCTGCGGCCACCGGGAAGGACCACGGATTCGCCGTGGAGTGCGTCCAGTCCAACCATGAAGGCGTCCTGCTGGACGCCATCCACGCAGCACGCGGCACCGCCGTGGGAATCGTCCTGAACGCGGGCGCCTTCACGCACACCTCCGTGGCACTTCGTGACGCCCTGGCAGCCGTGCAGCTTCCCGCCGTCGAGGTCCACATCACCAACGTGCACCAGCGGGAGGAATTCCGGCACCACTCCTACCTTTCCCCGGTCTGCGCGGCAGTGATTGTGGGTGCGGGAGTGTTGGGCTACAAGCTCGCCATCGACTACCTGGCGGAGGTCCTGTAGCCGGAAGAGGCTACTTCTTGATGCATTGCCCCGAGGAAACCGGCGAGGACAGCGACGGCGCCTGCTCGGCTACCGGGTCCAGGTCACCCATGGTGATGGCGAACCCCACCTCGGCGTCCGAGGTTGCCTTGGCGAAGACCACCCCTGCCACCTGGCCGTCCGTGGTGAGCAGCGGGCCCCCCGAATTTCCCGGCTGGACGTCACCGGCAAGGCGGTAGATGTCCTCCGGGGAGGGATTGTTGCCGTAGATGTCGGGAACCAGGACGGTGGCAATGTCCTGGACGGTGGCCGGCTTGGACTGGAACGGGCCGCCGTGCGGGTACCCGGCGAACGCGGCCTGGCTTCCGCCGGGCAGGTCGCGGCTCAACTGCAGCGGCTGCGAGGGCAGGTTGTCCACGGCCAGGACCGCAAGGTCGCGACGCGTGTCGAAGTAGACCACCCTGCCGGGCATCGCGCCGCCGTCGGGCATTTCCACCACCGGCTGCGACACGCCGGCCACCACATGCGCGTTGGTGACCACGCGGTCCTCTGAGACGACGAACCCGCTGCCGGTCTGGTTCTGACCGCACTCATAGGCAGTGCCGGCGATCCTCAGGACGGACTGGGCAGCCTTGTTAAGCGCCGGCGTGTTCGTGCTGGTGTTCGGCACCTGGACTGCCTGGCCCTGGTCGAGCCCTTCCAGCAAGGTGGGGATGCCATTGCCGATCACCGTGGACCGCAGCTCCGCCATGGTGGCCTTGACCGGCGTGGGCGTCAACCCGTCGATGAAGCGGATTACCTTGGATTCGGCCAACTGTTGGGACACAACGGGCACGCCGAGTGAACTGACGCTGAACGCCAGCATTGACATCACCAGGGCGGAGACCACAAGGTTCAGCGCCCCGCCCACCAGCCGGTCCACCGCCCGCAGCGGCCGGATCCGCACCACTCCGCGAAGCTGGCGCCCCACCATGGTTCCCAGGCCGTGCCCCAGCGCCATCAGGACGACGGCGGCAGCGATGATGGCGGTGAGCCTCCACCCGGAGTCCTCAACGAAAGTGCTGACCAGGGGGACGGCAAAGAACGCGGCGATGGCGCCGGCGGCAAAGCCCACGAGGCCGCCGACGGTGACCAGGAACCCATTGCGGAGGCCGTAGATCAGGTATGACAGCAGCGCCAGGATCAGGACAATGTCCAGGACAGTCAGGCCGACCACAAAGGCTCCTTATTTACAGTTGAACCCCCATTCTAGTGGCGGACGCTGACAATCTTCTGTGGGCTGCCGCGGCCTGCGGAAGGCCGGCTGCGGGCGGCCTGCCCGTGTTTCCCATGCCAAGTTCGTCACAGAACCTTGAAAATTCTGAAACAATGGCAAAAGCGCCCACAGCCGATACTTTTACTCAGGAGATTTCATGGACATCGAGGTACTGCGCCGAGCACCCCTTTTCGCCACGCTCGACGACGACGCATTCCGGCTGCTGACGGACGAGCTCACCGAGGTGGACCTATCCCGCGGCGCATCAGTGTTCCGCGAAGGCGACCAGGGTGACCAGCTGTACTTCATCGTCTCAGGCAAGGTGAAGCTCGGCCGCACTTCCCCGGACGGCCGCGAGTCCCTCCTGGCCATCCTCGGCCCGGGCGAGCTCTTCGGCGAGATGGCGCTGTTTGATCCCAGCCCCCGCACTGCCACCGCCACCGCGGTGTCCGAAACCCGGCTGGCCGGGCTCAAGAACGAGAGCCTGAACGCCCTGCTGCGCACCCGCCCCGAGGTCTCGGCCCAGCTGCTGCAGGCCCTGGCCCGCCGCCTGCGCCGCACCAACGACTCCCTCTCGGACCTCGTCTTCTCGGACGTCCCGGGCCGCGTGGCCAAGGCCCTGCTGGACCTTGCCGACCGCTTCGGCCGCCCGGCCACCGACGGCGTCCTGGTGGCGCACGAGCTCACGCAGGAAGAACTGGCGCAGCTGGTGGGCGCCTCCCGCGAAACCGTCAACAAGGCCCTGGCCGAGTTTGTCCAGCGTGGCTGGCTCCGGCTCGAGGCCCGCGCCGTGGTGATCCTGGACATGCAGCGCCTCCGCCAGCGCTCCCGCTAAGACCAAGCAAAAAGGCCGCCCCGAGGGGCGGCCTTTTTGTTGCGCAGCCGCGGGAGTCAGTTCTTCACCACGTCCAGTTCGACGACGGCCCACGACAACGCAGGAAGGCTGAGCCGCAGCTCAGAGCCGTTCGCCTTGGCACCCTCCAGCGGCTTCAGGCCCACGCGGTCCTGGTTGTCCTGGTTGTTGATGGTGAACCGGTCACCGCCGTCAGGGATTTCCAGCACTTCCGCCCTGACCACCCGCTGTGCGTCGAAGCCACGCAGGCTGACCTCCACATCCGCCGCCTCCTCGAGCCCGCGGTTGGCAAGGAACAAGGCCACCCGGCCCGTCTCCTCGTTCCAGGTGGCGCTGACATCGACCAGGTCCGTATCGCCAAACCGGGTATTGGCGTACTTGTCGGAGTCGACGGACAACCGCAGGATCTGGCCCTTCGCCAGTTCCGCCATCCTGGAGAACGGGTGGAAGATCGTTTGCCGCCAGGCCGGACCGTTCTCCTCGCTGAAGATGGGGGCGATGACGTTGACCAGCTGCGCCTGGTTGGCGATCTTGACCCTGTCGCCGTGCCGGAGCAGCGAGTTAAGCAAAGTTCCGACGACGACGGCGTCCGTCACGTTGTACTTGTCCTCGATGACCCGGGGGTGCTCACGCCAGCCGGCCTTGGACACATTGTGCGGCTGGTCCTCCGTGTCCAGGCCCCGCTGGTACCAGACGTTCCATTCGTCGAAGGACAGGTTGATGTGCTTCTTGTGCTTGCCCTTGGCGCGGACCGCGTCTGCGGTGGCAATGACCGATTCGATGAAGTAGTCGGTGTCGACGGCGCTGGCCAGGAAGCTGCCGACGTCCCCGTCGTGCTCCTGGTAGTAGGCGTGCAGGGAAACATAGTCGACTTCGTCGTAGGCGTGGGTCAGGACGGTCTGCTCCCAAGCCCCGAAAGTAGGCATTCCCGAGTTGGAGCTTCCGCAGGCCACCAGTTCGATGTCCGGGTCGACGAACCGCATGGCCTTGGCCGCTTCCTGGGCCAGCCGGCCGTACTCCTCTGCCGTCTTGTGGCCGATCTGCCAGGGGCCGTCCATTTCATTGCCCAGGCACCAGAGCTTGATGTTAAAGGGGTCCTTGTGGCCGTTTTTGGCGCGCAGGTCCGAAAGGCGGGTGCCGCCCGGGTGGTTGGCGTATTCGACGATGGCCCGGGCGGCGTCCACTCCCCTGGTTCCCAGGTTGATGGCTTCCATGATTTCGGTACCGGCCTGGCGGGACCAGTCCACAAATTCGTGGAGGCCGAAGGCGTTGGTTTCCAGGGTGTGCCAGGCCCCGTCAAGCCTGCGCGGCCGGTCTTCGCGGGGGCCAATTCCGTCTTCCCAGTCGTAGCCCGAGACGAAGTTGCCGCCGGGATAGCGGACCACTGTGGCGCCGAGCTCCTTTACGAGCTTGAGGACGTCTTGGCGGAAGCCGTTTTCGTCGGCCTCCGGGTGGCCCGGTTCGTAGATGCCGGTATAGACGCAGCGGCCCATGTGCTCCACGAAGGAGCCAAAAAGGCGCCGGGGCACTTCGCCGATGGTGAAGTCGCGGTCGAGGGTGATTCTGGCGCGGGACATAAGAATGATCTCCTTGGTTGTACGTCAGGCAGGTGGTGGAAAGCGACGGTGGGCGTCAGGTGCCGGCGAGTCCCGTCGTCGCAACGCCCTTGATGATCTGGCGCTGGAAGAACAGGAAAAGCAGGATCAGCGGCAGGGCCGCGAGCAACGCGGACGCCATGTTCTGGGCGTACTGGATGCCGTAGGCGCTCTTGATGGTCTGCAGCCCCACGGGGAGGGTCAGGACGGACCCGTCGTTGGTGGCAATGAAGGGCCAGAGGAAGTTGTTCCAGGCGCCGATGAACACGAAGATTGCCACCGCCGCGAGGATGGGGCGGGACAGCGGAAGGATGACCTGGAGGAAAATCCGCATCCGGCTGGCGCCGTCCATGACCGCGGCTTCTTCGAGTTCGCGCGGGATCTGGTCGAAAAACTTCTTGAGCACGAACACCATGGCCGGATGGATGACCTGCGGCAGGATGATGGCCCAGGAGGTATCGATCATGTGCAGTGCCACCATTTGGTAGAACAGCGGGATGATCAGGACCGGCGGGGGAACGATGATGGACGCGATGATCACGGTCATCAGGACCTTCTTGCCCCGGAAGTCGATGCGGGACAGCGCGTAGGCCACCAGCGCGGAAATGACCAGCGTGATCATTGTGATGGCCGCCGAGGTGTACAGCGAATTCCAGGTCCAGAGCGGGATGTTGCCGTCCTGGAACACCTTGACGAACGCATCGGCGGTGAAGCCCGACGGCGGGATCCAGCTGACCTTCGGAGCGGCGGCATCAGTTTCGCTCTTGAAAGCGGTGACGGTTGCCCAGGCGAAGGGCACCATCCAGAGGACGGCCAGCAGGGCGGCGACTGCCAGGACCGCAACGCGGCCGGGGCTCATCCTGCGGCCGTTCCTGCCGCCGGCGGATGGCGTGGCCGTGGAGGGAAGAGGGCGGGCTAGGGTTTCAGTTGCCATGGCTATGCACTCCTGCGGCGGGTGATGAGGAACTGGATGACCGAAACGGCCACGATCAGTCCGAACAAGATGTAGGAGATGGCTGCCGAGTAGCCCAGCCGGTATCCGGTGAAGCCGGTTTCGAAGATGTACTGCACCACGGGCCGGGTGGCACCGCCCGGGCCGCCTGCTGTCATTTGGTAGACCTGGTCGAAAATCTTCAGCGACGCCAGGATCTGGAGGAGCACGATCATCACGGTGGTCGGGGCCAGCTGCGGCAGGGTGATGGAAAAGAACTGCCGCCAGGCACCGGCGCCGTCCAGCGACGCCGCTTCATAGTGCTGGGCGGGGATGTTCTGCATCGCCGCCAGGTACAGGAGGAAGTTGAAGCCCACCGTCCACCACAGGGTGGCGATGACGATTGCCCACATGGCTACGCCGGGGTCGTTCAGCCACGCAACTTTCGGCAGCCCGATTTTGGCCAGTGAGTCGTTGATCAGGCCCAGCTGGGGGTTGTACATCCAGGTGAAGAACAGGGAGACAACGGTGGAGGCCAGCAGGTACGGGGCAAAGTAGGACAGCCGCCACAGCCATTGCGCGGGCAGTCCGACATTGACCAGGGCGGCCATGACCAAGGCAACGACCACCAGCGGGACGGTGCTGATGACCGTGAAGTAAAGGGTGTTGCCCAGCGAATGCCACATGTCGGAGTCGGCGAGGGCTTCGCTGTAGTTTGCCAGCCCAATCAGGCTGTCGTTGGCCCCGGTAAGGGACTTGCCGGTCAGGCTCATGTACAGCCCGTAAAGGAGGGGCCAGACGAGGAAGACCAGGAAGAATGCCAGGAACGGCGCAGCAAAGGCCCAGCCGTTGAGGTTGTCCCGGCTTCCCTGGGAACGGGACCCTGCGGTCCTGGACCCCGCCTGCCTGGACATTCTTTGGCGGGACAGCCCGGGCAGCGAACCCGCCGGACCCTCGCTGTTGTGTGACGTTGCTACGGAACTCATTTGGACTCCTGTGTCGCTTGGCGGTTCAAACCGGGTTGGGACGGGAAAGCAGGGTGTTGGTGCGCCGCACGAAGGCATCCCAGCCATCAGTTGCCTTGTCGCGGCCGAGGAGCACGTTCTGTACGGTCTCCGCAAAGTACGTTTGCCAGTCGGAGCCCGATCCGCTGAACCAGGCCTCCGGGTCGTAGGCGATGATGTCTGCGGCGTTGGCGTAGTGGATCTGGGGCGTGAGTTCGCGGTAGGCCTGGGATTGCACCACCGGCTGGAAGGCGGGGATATGTCCTGCCTCGGCCCAGGACAGCGAGCCCTTGAGGATGTCGCTGACGAATTTGTAGACGTCGCGGCGCTTGGCGTCGTCGACGTTCAGCTGCCGGGGAAGCACGAAGGAATGCGAGTCAGCGTATGCGGCCGGCGTTCCGAACAGCGTGGGGATGGTGGCGGCGTCAACGGGCAGGTTTGCCTTCTTGAAGGTGGGAAGCTCCCAGACCCCGCTGAAGAGCATGCCTGATCCCCCGCGGGCGAATTCCGCGATGCCGGTGCTGATGTCGCCGCTTTGCGCCGCGATGGTGTCATCGAACAGGGAGGTCATGAATTCCAGGGACTCAACGGCGGCCTCGTTGTCGGCCACCATTGGCTTGCCGGGGGTCAGTTCCATGCTTGCCCCGTGCTGCCGGTAGAGGGTGTAGAAAAGGCGCCACATCTGTGACCCGCTGCCGAGGTACCCGAAGGACAGACCGTGCGCCTGGGTCACTTTCTGCATTTCCCGCGCGATGCTGATGAATTCCTGCGGGGACTTCGCTTCCTGCAACTGCCCGTTGCTGCCAAGCAGTCCTGCCTTTCCCGCCACGTCACGGTTATAGAACATGACAAAGGGGTGCGAATCCAGGGCGATGGAGAAGACTTTGCCGTTGTTCCGGCTCTTGTCCCAGATCCTGGGCGCGAAGCTCTGGCTGGTGACGCCGAACTCTGACAGCAGGTCCAGGTCCCATGGGTCGATCAGGCCGCCGGGCGCATAGCCGGGAACGCGGCTGGCATGCATGATGGCCAGCTGCGGCGGACGGCCGCCGGCCGATGCCATGGCCAGCTTGGTGTAGTACGGCGGCCCCCAGGCAAGAACTGTCGGGTGCACCTTGAACGCGGGGTTGGCGTCGTTCACCTTGCTGATCATGTTCTGCATCTTGATGCCGTCGCCACCGGACAGGAGATGCCAGAACTGGATATCCCTGGGGGCCGCGGCGGAGGCATTTCCGCCGCACCCGGACAAGGCCGCCGCGGCGAACACGCTTCCCAACGCTGCGGTTCCGGACAACAGCCGGCGCCTGGACAGTTGCCTGTCGTCGAAAAAATCAAACTGCTTCACCCGTCACTCCTTTGGATGGGTCCGCTGAAAGTCATTCCGTTGCCACAACCGTTGCTGCCGGGTGTCCCTCATCGCAGTCCTGCAGGCTCCGGTGTGACGCACGCCTCACATTACATCGATGTAATGCGTCCCCGCAATGAAAATTGTTAGCGTTCGCAAAGTGATCCCGCTGTCTCGCTTCGACACCACGCCAGTGGCCGGCGCTGCGTGCAGGGCCTAGGAAGAGGTGCTTTCCCGCTCCACGACTTCGTAATCGACGGCCACCACCCGCTGCGGGCCCTCGCGGTCCTGCATGCGTTCGGTCAGGAGCCGCAGGGCTTCGCTGGCCACCCTGCGCTTGTCGAAGGAGACGGTTGTCAGTGACGGCACCGCATATTTCGCATCTGCGATGTCGTCGAAACCCGCAACGGCCACATCGTCGGGAACCCGAAGGCCGCGTTTCCACAGCACGCTCAGGGCACCGATCGCCATGGAATCGGTGAAACAGAACAGCGCCTCGGGCACCGGGTGCGCGTCAAGGTAGGCGGAAAGAGCATGGGCTGCCGTATCCGGGCTCCACTTTTCGCAAGGGATGATCAACGAGTCGTCCCAGGGGATGCCGAGTTCGCCAAGCGCGGCCTGGTACCCGCGGGTGCGGAGGACGGCTGCCGCGGAGCCCCTGCCCTCGGCGGCGCCCAGGACCGCGATACGCCGCCTGCCCGTCCTGCCGAGCGCCAGTGTCATGTCACGGGCGGCGGCGACGCTGTCCACCCACACACGGTCGGCCAGCTTCTGGGACACTTCCCCAAGCAGGACCACGGGAGGCAGGGCGACGCCCACTTTGACGGCACTCTCGTCCAGCACCACGGGGTTGAGGATCAACCCGTCTATCAGGTTGGAGCGCGCGCGGGACATCAATTCGTACTCGCGGGTGGGATCGGATCCCGTCTCCTCGATCTGCACGCTCCAGCCCTGTTCATGGGCTACTTCCACCACGCTGTGCGCAATTTCGGCAGAATACGGCGTGGCCAGGTCCGGCAATGCCAGGGCAATGACGCCAGACCTGCCGTTGCGCAATCCCCGGGCGGAGAGGTTGGGGACATAGTCCAGCTCGGCCATGGCCTGCTCCACCCTGGTTCGGGTGGGAGCGCTGACCGGGACAATTCCGTTCATGACGTTCGAGACTGTCTTTGGCGAAACCCCTGCGAGGCGCGCTACGTCCTTGACCGTTGCGCGCAAAGGCGCCCCCTTGCTTCCGGTGTGGCATTGTTGAGGATTTTACCCGCCTCTGCAGGGCGTCAGCGTTCGCGCTGGTGGTCCCCTGCCACGGTCTTGGCCGCCTCGACTTCAAGCATGAGCCTGCCGTCTTCTTCGACCAGCGTTGGCTGGTATACGTGGTGCTTCCGCTTGTAGCTCAAATAAGCGATACAGCCGTTGGCCGTCGCCATCTTTTCCAGCATGATTTCCGAGCCCGGCACGAGCAGTTCGCCCAAGGGGCGGCCCACGGTGTTCTCCTGGCCTGCCTCGTCCCCAAGATTGCTGGTGTTCCGTTCCTGCACCACCTGCGCCGCGTTGACCCATCGGCCCCACACGCCTTTGCCCCCAAGCAGCGACGGCTCCTGGCCAAGCGGCTGGGTGGCCGCAAAGTACCGGGTATCGAACCGGCGGTGCGCAAAGTCCGGGCTGCGCCAGTTGACCAGGGACTTCAGCAGGTCGGTGCGGAGGGAAAGTCCGCGCTTGCCCAGGACCTGGGCAAGCGTCTTTTCCTGGTCCGCGACGGCCACGCGGGCCCGCATCCATTCGGACGTTGACGTGGCTTCGACCGTATTGGACATATCCGGACCAGCCAGCAGGATGCCGGTTTCCTCGAAGAGTTCCCGGATGGCTCCCACCACGTGGCGGCGCGCCAGCCCGACGTCGTCCGTTCCCATTTGCTCAGCCCAATGCTGCGGCGACGGGCCCAGCCAACCCATGGGCTCGTCGTCGGACGGGTCAAGGGACCCGCCGGGGAACGCGAGGACCCCCAGCGGCGAGGAGCCGGGTCGGTAACCCAGCCACGTCTCCAAACCGGTGGGTGAATCGCGCAGGAGGACTACGGATGATGCGTAGCGGGCGGCCCTGGGGGTCCGCTCGCCGTGTTCGAGCCAGCTTTGTGCTGCCCCTTCCAGATCCTGGGGAAGTGCAAAAAGGCGTCGTGCGAGGTGCGGCAAGGGAAGTGTCCGGTCTTAGCTGAATTCGGCGATCAACTCGACCTCTACGGGAGAGTCGAGTGGAAGTACGGCAACGCCGACGGCGGACCGCGCGTGCTGCCCGGCGTCGCCAAGGACACGGCCCAGCAGTTCCGAGGCGCCGTTGACGACGGCGGGCTGGCCCGTGAAGGAGGGATCCGAGGCGACGAATCCCACAACTTTGACGATCCGCGTGATGCGGTCAAGGTCACCGATGACGCTCTTGACGGCAGCAAGGGCGTTGACGGCGCACACTGCCGCGTAGCGTTGGGCGTCCTCCGGGGAAACCGTGGGCTCGTCGGCGAACCCTTCCGTTCCTGCCGAAACCTTGCCCGTAGCTTCGAGTTTGCCGTTAATAAACGGCAGCTGGCCCGAGGTATAGACGTGGCTGCCGGAGACGACAGCGGGAACGTAGGAGGCTACCGGGGCGGCAACCTCCGGGAGGGCAAGGCTAAGTTCCGCGAGGCGCTGCTCGACGGCGGAAACCGGCGCCGTCGCCGGGCTGGACTGGGCTTCTGCGGGGGTGCTCATGCTACTGCTTCTCCCTCTTGAGGTAGGCGACAAGGCCGTTACCGTCGGGTCCGGGGACTACCTGGACGAGCTCCCAGCCGTCCTCTCCCCACTGGTCAAGGATCTGCTTTGTAGCGTGGATGATGAGCGGAATCGTCGCGTACTCCCATTTGGTCATGAGAGAAAGCGTAGCCCTTGCCGGTAAAGTGGAAAACATGGCGACTCGCAACAACCCCTTATTCGACACTGCCACCACACTGGGTAAGATCCTTCTTTTCCTTGGTGTGAGCGCGATTTGCGGTGTCCTCGTGGCGGGCCTGTTGGTCCCTGCCGCGGCCGTCTCTGGCAGCGCGGCAAGCGGTTCCATCAATTTCTTCGATTCCCTTCCCGCCGAACTGAAGGTTGATCCCCCGAGCCAGACCACCAGGATCCTGGCTGCGGACGGCAGCGAGATCGCCAGCGTCTACACGGAGAACCGCACCAAGGTTCCGCTGGACCAGATTTCACCGAACATGAAGAACGCCATCATCGCGGTGGAGGACAGCAGGTTCTACGAGCACGGCGGTGTGGACACCACCGGCATCCTCCGCGCGCTGGTCGCCACAGCCCGCGGCAACAAGCAGGGCGCGTCCACCATCACGCAGCAGTACGTCAACAACGTCCTGAACGCCAACCTCGCAGCCGCCGGCGAAGAGGACCAGATCAAGCTCAACGGCGTCAACAAGGGCGTTGGCGACAAACTCCGCGAAATGAAGCTCTCCATCGCCCTGGAGAAAGAATTCACCAAGGACCAGATCCTTGAGGGCTACCTGAACATCGTGTTCTTCAACCGCGACGCATACGGCATCGAAGCGGCATCCCGTTACTTCTTCAGCACTACTGCCAAGGACCTCACCCTGCCGCAGGCAGCCCTGCTCGCCGGCCTGGTGAACAGCCCCTCCGCCTTTGATCCCATCACCAATCCGGAAAAGTCGAAGCAGCGCCGGGACCTGGTGCTGGGACTGATGAAGGACCAGAAAAAGATCACCGCGGAGGAATACGAGGCCGCGGTGGCCACGCCGGTGGAACCCAAGGTGACCCAGCCCAAGCAGGGTTGCGCCTACGCCGCTTCTGCCCCGTACTTCTGCAACTACGTCCTGCATCTGCTGGAAAACAACCCCGCCTACGGCGCGGACAAAGAAGAACGCCAGCATGTCCTCTACGGCGGCGGCCTCACGATTACAACCACCCTCGACCCCAAGGCCCAGGCCACGGCCCAGGAACAGGCCGATGCGGCTGCAGGCGCCAACCCCGACAAGTGGGGCGCGTCCATGGTCTCAGTGCAACCGGGCACGGGCAAGATCGTCTCCATGGCCCAGAACACTTCGTTCCTGGCTGGCCCAAGCGGCTTCAACTCGCAGTTGAACTTCAACGTTGACCAGCTGGACAAGGACGGGAACGACCTCAACGGCATCGGCGGCTTCCAGCCCGGCTCAACCATGAAACCGTTCACCTTTGCCGAGTGGCTCAATGAGGGCAAGACCATGAATACCGTGGTCAACGCTGCCCAGCGCGTCTACCCCATCGGCTACCCGTGGAAGAACACCTGCGGCAAGGTGCAGGGCGCTTACAGCACCGCCCAGAAGAACGCGAAGCTGGATGCCGCGGATGACCTGCAGAATGCTGAGCCACAGTGGTACAAGCCGCTTACGGTCCTGGAGGGCCTCTACAACTCCATTAACACCGTAACCTTCGCCTCCGCCGCCCAGCTGGACTTCTGTGGAATCCAACAGATTGCGGATGCCGTTGGGCTGCACAGCGGCCTGCCGTCGGCGGATGGCAGCGAGCCGAACCCCAAGGTGAACATGATGACCCTGGGCAACCTGCTGGGGTCCACCCAGACGTCACCCCTTACGATGGCCAGCGCCTTTGCCACCTTCGCGAATGACGGAAAGTACTGCGAACCCATCGCCATCACCTCAGTCACCGATGCCACCGGCAAGCAGCTCCCGGCCCAGTCCAGCAACTGCCGGGACGCGATCAAGCCAGAGGTCGCCCGCGGCGTGAACTACGCGCTCCAGGAGGTCCTGAACAGGGGCTCGGGCTCGCTGATTCAGCCCCGGATTTCCACCAAGACGAGCTTTCCCATCGGCGCCAAGACCGGTACGTCCAACAACAACGGCTCCACCTGGGTTGTTGGCCACACTACGGGCCTGGCTACCGCGGCCTGGTTCGGTGACCCCTTGGGGAACCAGGGCCGTGCCGGCCAGAACATCACCGTCAACGGAAAGTTCTATCAAGGCATTGACGGCTACATGATCGCCGGCCCCATGTTCTCCAACTACATGTCCAAGATCGCTCCGGCCTACGGAACCAACCCGTTCCCTGCGCCTCCGAGCAACATGGTCAGCGGCCCTACGGCGAACACGACGCCTGGCCGTACCACTCCCCAAGCCACCCAGGCGCCCGTTCCCGCCCCGCAGGCTACCCAGGCTCCAGCACCGCAGGCCCCCGCCACCCAGGCTCCTGCCCCAGCCCCCGCCCCCACCAACAACGGCAACGGCAAGGGAAACGGCTGACCGCACATGGACATGGATAACCTGGCAAGCCGCGCCCGTTCCTTCGGGCGCGGCTTTGCCGTCACTGCAGGAGCCGGAACCGCGGCCGGGATGGCCGCCTTCGGTTATGGGCTCTGGGAAAAGAACCAGTTCGTCCTCCGTGAGGAAACCCTGGCCATCCTCCCGCCCGGCAGGGACCCTTTCCGCATTCTGCACTTGAGCGATATCCACTTCGTCCCCGGGCAGAAGAAGAAAGCTGAGTGGCTTGGGTCGCTGGCGGAGCTCCAGCCGGACCTGGTGGTGAACACGGGCGATAACCTCAGCCACGTCAAGGCTGTGGACCCGCTGCTGGATGCTTTGAAGCCGCTGCTGCAGTTCCCCGGAGTCTTTGTCCCGGGCTCCAATGACTACTTCGCCCCCAGCCCCAAGAACCCTGCGTCCTACCTGCTGGGTCCGTCCAAGGTAAAGCCCAAGCCGGTCGCCCTGGACTGGCCGCGCCTCCGTTCCGGGTTCGGGATGAGCGGCTGGGTGGACCTGACCAACCGCAACCAGTCAGTGGTCCTCCACGGTATGCGCTTCGATTTTTCCGGCGTCGATGATCCGCACCTGAACCGGGAACGGTACGCCGGATGGCCCCGGGGAACGGTCAACCAGGATTCCAATGACCACCTCCGGATCGCCGTCATCCACGCGCCGTACCAGCGCGTGCTGGACCACTTCACGGAAAGCGGCGCAGACCTCCTGCTCGCCGGCCACACCCATGGCGGCCAGCTGTGCATCCCCCGTTACGGGGCCATCATCGCCAACTGCGACATTCCCACGTGGCGCGCCAAGGGCCTCAATGACTGGTCAAGCAACGGAAGGACGACGCCGGTCAACGTCTCCGGCGGCATCGGCACCTCGCGCTTCGCCCCGGTAAGGATCGCCTGCAAGCCGGAGGCCGTCCTGCTGACCCTGACCTCCCGCAACTGACCCGTTGCCCTATCAGATAGGGTCCCTAAAATGCGGTTATGGGGACCATATCTGATAGCACATCCCGCATTACGGTCTGCAATAACTGGGCAAGCAGCCGGCCGGCCCCGCAAATCCCTGTGAACCGCCTCACGCCAATGGCATAGGGTTGTTGCTAGAGGAAACTACATTCGTTTTAGAGCTTGAGAAGCGGGCATGGCCAAGCAGACTCCCTTTTTCCGATCCATCAGCCGTCTTTATCCGCATGTCCGGCCCATCCTTCCCAGGCTTGTGCTGGGGCTTCTCTGTGCCCTGCTGGCCAGCATCGTGGCGTTGACCATCCCCCAAGTACTGCGCGTCCTGGTCAATACCGCCCTTCAGCCAGGGGGTACCACAGAGGCGGTCTGGACCTCTGCAGGGGTCATCCTGGTGCTGGGCATCGCCGAAGCAGGACTGGTGGCCCTCCGCAGGCAGTTCGTCATCAACCCCGCAACCACGGTGGAAACCCGGATGCGGGTTTCACTCTACGACCACCTGCAGGAACTGACAGTTTCCTTCCACGACCGGTGGGGCTCCGGACAGCTGCTGTCCCGGGCCATGACGGACCTGAACTTCCTCCGGCGGTGGATGGCGTTCGGCGCCATCATGCTGGTGGTCACCACCCTTACCGTGGTGATCGGCATCGTTGCCATGTTTGCCATGAGTTGGCAGCTGGCCCTGATCTTCCTCGCCGCCGCCGTCCCCATCACCATCAACAGCTTCCGGTTCCGTACCCGGTTCAGCAAGGTTGCCCGGCGCAGCCAGGACCAGGCCGGCGACCTCGCCACCACCGTAGAGGAATCCGTCCACGGCATCCGAGTGCTCAAGGCGTTCGGGCGCAGCCGCGAAGCCCTGGAAAACTTCAACGAGCAGGCGGAGGAGCTTCGCCAGACGGAGATCGCGAAAGCGCGCCACCAGGCGACCTTCACCATGGTGGTCACCCTGCTCCCCGAACTGGCCCTCGGTGCCGGACTGGTGGTCGGCGTGATGTTGTGCGCCAGCGGCCAGCTCAGCATCGGCTCGCTGGTTGCATTCTTCGCCACGGCCGCGGTCATCGCCTCCCCCGTGGAATTCTCCGGCATGCTGCTGGCCATGGCACTCACTGCCAAGACCGCCGTCGACCGCCATTACGAGGTGATGGACACCCGCAACACCATCACCAGCCCGGCGGAACCACGGCGCCCAGGGCAGCCCGCCGGGGCGCTCCGTTTCACCAACGCAACCTTCGCTTTCGAAGACGCCCCGGACAAGCCGATCCTCAAGGACATCAACTTCGATGTCCGGCCCGGCGAGACGATGGCCCTGGTGGGCATCACTGGCAGCGGCAAGAGCGCGCTGATCCAGCTGGTTCCCCGCCTGTATGACGTCACGAGCGGCGCCATCAGCATTGACGGCATCGACATCAGGGACTTCGACGTGGAGGAACTGCGCAGCATGGTAGGGGTAGCTTTCGAGGACACCACGCTCTTTTCGAATTCGGTGCGGGACAACGTGCTGCTCGGCGCCCCGGTCCGCTCCGATGAGGTACTCGATGAAGCCCTCGACGTTGCCCAGGCCCATTTCGCCTACTCCCTGCCCCAGGGTGTGGACACTCTGATCGGCGAGGAAGGCCTGAGCCTGTCGGGAGGGCAGCGGCAGCGCATTGCCCTGGCGCGCGCCATCGCCGCCCGTCCGCGTGTCCTGGTCCTGGATGATCCCCTGTCCGCCCTGGACGTCCACACCGAGGAATTGGTGGAGGGACGCCTCCGGGAGGTCCTCAAGGACACCACCACCCTTATCGTCGCCCACCGGCCATCCACCGTGGCCCTCGCTGACCGGGTAGCACTGCTCGAAAACGGGCGGATCGCCGCCGTCGGAACCCACACCGAGCTGCTGGCCCGCAACCAGCACTACCGCTACGTCATCGCCAGCCTGGACCGGGAGCCGCGGGACCTGGACTCCGAACTGTCGGCACTTGAAGACCGGGCCGAGGAAGTGACCCGATGAGCGCCGCAGCGTTTGGCACAGCCAACGAGGACAACGCCCACCTCAGCAAGGCGGAGAGCCGCGCGGTACGACGCCGGTCGCTGGCCCTGCTGGGGTCGCTGATCCGTCCGGTGCGGGTACGGTTCTGGCTCACTATTGCCATGGTGGTGCTCTCCCAGGCTGCGCGCGTGGCGGGCCCGGCCCTGATCGCCTTCGGCATCGACCACGCCCTCCCCGCACTCCAGGCCGGCGACAACCTCCCGCTGGTGTTCACCGGCGTCGCCTACCTGCTGGCAGCAATTGCGACGGCGGGACTCACCGCCCTGTACGTCACCTCCACGGCGCGGCTCAGCCAGGCCATGCTGCTGGATCTCCGCGTCCGGGTTTTCCGGCACACCCAGCGGCTTAGCCTCGAGTTCCACGAGAAGTACACCTCCGGCCGCATCATCGCGCGGCAGACCTCTGACCTGGAGGCGCTGCGCGAACTCCTCGATTCGGGCGTCAGCTCCCTGGCCTCAGGCATGCTGTTCATGGCTTTCACCGCCGCCACCATCTTTGCGCTGGACTGGCGGAGTGGGCTGCTGGTGCTGGCCGCCGGCGTACCCATGTTCTTCCTGGCCCGCTGGTACCAGAAACACTCGCAGATCGCCTTCCGCGAATCACGCGTGGTCTCCGCCCGGCTGATCGTGCATTTCGTGGAAACCATGACCGGCATCCGTGCCGTGAAAGCCTTCCGTAAGGAGAAAGAGAACTCAGAGCGCTACGGGAAACTGGCTGAGGACTACCGGCAGGTGACCGTTCGATCCATCAACCTCAACGGGATCTTCCAGCCTGGCCTGGTGCTGATCGGCAACGTCTGCGTGGCAGTGGTACTGCTCTTCGGCGGATTCCGCGTTCTGGGCGGCGACCTCGCAGTCGGCGTGCTCCTGGCCCTCATCCTGTCCACCAAGCGGTTCTTCCAGCCCGTGGACCAGATGGCCATGTTCTATAACTCGTTCCAGAGCGCGCAGGCCGCCCTGGAGAAGGTTTCCGGGCTCCTCGAAGAGGTGCCCACGGTCCGGCCGCCCAAGAACCCTGTTGCCCTGCCTGCGGCCACGGGGCGGATCGACTTTAGCGGTGTCGAGTTCCGCTACGGTGACGGCCCCATAGTGGTTCCCGCGCTGGACCTCCACATCCCGGCCGGACAGACCGTGGCGCTGGTAGGCCAGACGGGCGCAGGAAAATCCACCCTGGCCAAGCTCATCGCCCGCTTCTACGACGTCACCTCCGGAACACTCACCCTGGACGGTGTGGATCTCCGCGACCTGGCCACTACCGACCTCCGCCGCAACATCGTCATGGTCACCCAGGAAGCCTTCCTGTTCAGTGGCTCCGTTGCCGACAACATCGCCCTGGGCCGTCCGGAAGCGTCCCGGGCCGAAATCGAAGAGGCCGCCAAGGCTGTGGGGGCGCACGAGTTCATCCTGGAACTCCCCGAGGGCTACGACACGGACGTCAACAAGCGCGGCGGCAGGGTCTCGTCCGGCCAGCGCCAGCTGATCAGCTTTGCCAGGGCCTTCCTGGCGCGGCCTGCGGTGCTGATTTTGGATGAGGCCACCTCTTCGCTGGACATCCCGTCCGAACGCCTGGTGCAGGCAGGGCTGGCCCGGCTGCTGGCCGGGACGGAGGCAGCACGGAGGACAGCGCTGATCATCGCCCACCGCCTGTCCACAGTGGAGACGGCGGACCGGGTGTTGGTAGTTCACGACGGACGGATCGTGGAAGACGGCACTCCCGACGAACTCATTGGCGGCGGCGGACGGTTCGCTGACCTCCACGGCGCGTGGAAGGATTCGCTGGTCTGAGGCTGCCGGCAGGGGGCCGACCTCAGGATTTCGCATCGGGACCCGGAATCGGCTATCCTTGTAAAGTTGCTTTTGCAGCGGATCGGGATGTAGCGCAGCTTGGTAGCGCGCTTCGTTCGGGACGAAGAGGTCGCAGGTTCAAATCCTGTCATCCCGACCATAACGGAAAGAGGGTCTCCAAACGGAGGCCCTCTTTTTTGCATCTCGATGTGGTTACGCCAGTTTCCCGCCGGCTTAAAAGGAACAGCCCCGGAGCTGTTGCTCCGGGGCCACCCTCGCCTCCTGTTATGAGGAAGCTATTTACGCCGGGTCAGGCCAGTTGCCAATGTAGGTGACGATGGAGGTGTCCGTGGTAGTAGTGGTCTTCTTGTCCTTCTTCGCCTTGGTGGAGGCGGGGTCAGGCCAGTTGCCAATAGCTACCGACGTACCCGAGTTATCGGCGATGGAACCTGCAGACAGAACGGCCGGAGCCGCCGCGGAAAAAGCCAGGGCCCCAGCCAAGGCGGCCGCGGTTGCAATCTTCTTCAACATATAAGTTCCTCAATACGAGTCGGATTCGTTACAAAGCCAGCACTGTCCTTGTTGACACACATTGTAAAATATTTTCCACAGGGGCTGTCAAGCATTCACAGGCCCAGCTGTCCAGAAGGAGGAAACGCGTGGGCAACGGATTCGGAGAAAAGCTCCGGGCGGAGCGCCTTGAGCGTGGACTGACACAGGCCGAGCTGGGCAAGGACCTGTATTCACCCAGCTACATCTCTTTGCTCGAGACCGGTCGGCGTGAACCGACAGCTGAAGTAATTGAGGAATTGGCCCGACGGCTGGAGTTGGCACCCAAGGCACTGGAGGCTTGGAGCCAACCCATTTCCGTGAGTGACGCCGAATACGTTCTGGCTGGGCTTTATGCCCGCCAAGCCTGGGATCTGCGGGATTATCCGTTGGCGGCAAGCCATGCAGCCACCGCCGCACAAATAGCGCTTGACGGTAAAAACACCAGCGCCTGGTGGAACATGACCTACATGCAGGCCGAGTGCCTCATGAAGCAGGGCGACCTGCCGGAGTGCCAGAAGATTATCGAACGCCTCCTGGAACACCCCATGGCGAGAGAGTCGGTTGGCCTGGGCGTTCGCGCCCTGCAGATGCTGGCCGCTGTTTGCCATGGCCAGGGCCAACTGGCACTCGCCGTGGACCATGCGCTTGAGGCCGTAAAGCTGTCGGTCAACCTTCCCAGGGGGTCCACGGTCCTCATTGGCGCGCACCGGATTCTCATTGGGGCCCTCGCCGAAAGCGGGCGGCTGGATGAAGCCTGGAAGTATTGCCAGGCCCTGCTGGAGCAGGTGGATGAGCACTCCATGTCCCAGCTCGCTGGCGAAGTCGCCTGGGTTGTCGGCAATGTCGCGTTCATGCGGCACGATTACACCGAAGGCGTCAAGCACCACGAGCGGGCAGCACGACTGCTCTCCCCCGCTAACGATATTGAGCTTTGGGCTCGGTTCAACAAGGCTTCCGCGGCCGTCCGTCTATCCTCTGGAATTGTGGAGCCGGAAACACTGGCAGCCATTGAACGTGCGGAGCTGGCATTCTCGATTGTCGGGGGGACCAAGAGCGACGAACTCGAAGTCGCCTTCATTCGCGCGCGCTGGCTCTACCTGACCGGGGACATCGTGGCCGCCGTCGAAAAGCTCCGTGAGATCCATGCTGAACGCGACGCCCTGGGCAAGCACACCGCCGGTGAAGTTTCACTTCTGCTTGGCAAGTCGCTGAAGGCCGCGGGGGAAACCGAAGAGGCTCTGGTGCACTTGGAGGAATCACGAAAGGCGTTCGCCGCAGCCGGCGCGCAGGACCGGGTCCAGCAGGCATTGGATGCAATCCTCGAAATCAACCTGGCACAGAAACGGGCGGCTTCGGCTTCCAAGGCCAGCTGACCAAAAAGCCGGGCAAACCCATTCACATGGTCTGCCCGGCTTTTGGTTAAATTTTAGGAAAAGGTCTTGCCGGTGATTTTCTCGTACGCCTCGACGTACCGGCTGCGGGTACGCTCAACCACATCTGCCGGCAGTGCCGGCGGCGGGGTGTCGGAGGACTTGTCCCACCCGGACTCGGGGGACGTCAGCCAGTCCCGGACGTACTGCTTGTCGTAGGACGGCTGCGCCTGGCCCGGCTTGTAGGTGGCAGCGTCCCAGAAGCGCGAGGAATCCGGGGTAAGCACCTCGTCGCCCAGGGTGATGGACCCGGAGACGGCGTCGTACCCGAACTCTACTTTGGTGTCGGCCAGGATGATGCCGCGCTCCCGGGCAATCTTTTCCGCCGTCGTGTAGATCTTCAGCGTCAGTTCGCTGAGGCGGGCGGCGATGTCGTCCCCTACCAGGGCCACCACGGCGTCGTAGGTGATGTTCTCGTCGTGCTCGCCGATCAAGGCCTTGGCCGACGGCGTAAAGATGGCGTGTTCCAGCCGCGACCCGTCCACCAGCCCTTCGGGCAGCGGGATGTTGCAGACCGTGCCGGAAGCCTTGTACTCCACCAGCCCGGAGCCGGTGAGGTAACCGCGTGCGATGCATTCCACTGGGAACATGTCCAGTTTCTTGCAGATCATGGCCCGGCCCTCAACCTCGGCAGGCACTCCGTCCTCGGCGGTGGAGCCCAGCACGTGGTGCTCAACGCCCAGCTGGTCGAACCACCAGAGGCTCAGCTGGGTGAGGATGCGTCCCTTGTCCGGGATTTCACTGGACAGCACATGGTCGTAGGCGCTGATGCGGTCGCTCGCCACCACCAGGACGCAGTCCTGCCCAAAGCGCTGGAGGACGGCTTCGTCGGCAGGCTCGTAGAGGTCGCGGACCTTGCCTGAATAGACGTGCGTCCAGCCGGGCAGGTCCAGGGTGTCGGTGGCGTAGCCGCGGTTCTCCGGAGTTTCAGTCATGTCAGGCCTTTGCTTTCAGGATGGGCATTGATCCCGTGGCCCCGTAGGGCACCTTGATTTCGCCGCGGGCGGCTTTGCGGGCAATGTCGCTGCGGAACTGGGAACCTTCCAGCTGAACCAGCTCCACACCGTCGTACGCCCGTTCGCGCGCCTCCACCAGGTCGCTGCCCAGGGCGACGACCGCCAGGACACGGCCTCCGGCGGAAACCACCTTGCCGTCCACGTCCAGGGCGGTTCCGGCGTGGATGACGTGCACACCGTCCAGGGCTTCCACCTTCTTAAGCCCGCGGATTCGGTCGCCCGTGCGGGGCTTGTCCGGATAGTTCTCGGAGGCAATGACGACGGCGACGGCGGTTTCCTTTGCCCAGCGCAGCTCTTCCGCCGTGTCCAGTTCGCCCTTGGCGGCTGCCATGAGCAGCGCACCCAGGGGCGTCTTGAGCCGGGCAAGGACGGCCTGCGTCTCCGGATCGCCGAAGCGGACGTTGAATTCGATGACCCGGGTGCCCCGCGAGGTCAGGGCCAGGCCAACGAAGAGCACACCGACGAAGGGCGTGCCGCGGCGGGCCATCTCGTTTACGGTGGGCTGGGCTACGCGGTCCAGGACTTCCTGCACCAGCCCTTCAGGCGCCCACTCAAGTGGCGTGTAGGCACCCATGCCACCGGTGTTGGGCCCTTCGTCGTTGTCAAAGATGCGCTTGAAGTCCTGGGCGGGCGAGAGCGCCACGGTGTTCTGGCCGTCGCAGAGGACAAAAAGGGATACCTCGGGGCCGTCCAGGAACTCCTCGATGACCACGGAGCCGCCGGCGTCAAAGCAGGACTGGGCGTGGGCCAGGGCTTCGTCGCGGTCACGGGTAACCACAACGCCTTTGCCGGCGGCCAGTCCATCGTCCTTGACCACGTAGGGGGCGCCAAAGGTGTCCAGGGCGGATGCCGCTTCCTCTGCGTTGGTGGCCACCAGGGCCATGGCAGTGGGCACGCCGGCCTCGGCCATGACTTCCTTGGCGAACGCCTTGGACGCCTCCAGCTGGGCTGCGGCCTTGCTGGGTCCGAAGACGGGGATGCCGGCCTCTCGGACAGCGTCGGACACACCGGCGGCCAGCGGCGCCTCGGGGCCCACCACCACCAGGTCCACGGCGAGCCGTGTGGCCAGTTCCGCAACCGCATCCGGGTCGTTGCCGTTGATGTTGTATGTGGGGACCAGCTTGCTGATGCCGGCGTTGCCGGGCGCCGCATGGACTTCGGACACGTTGGGGTCGGCAAGCAGGGAGCGGACAATGGCGTGTTCGCGGCCTCCGGGGCCTATGACGAGTACCTTCACAGTCTCCAAGGGTACTTTGTGCACCCTTTCGGCTCCTAAGCTGTGTCCTGGCCTGCCCGCCCGGTCAATCCGCGTGCCCGGCCGCTCCGAATAGTAAACATGACAAAGCTTCGAAACCGGATAACGGGCCCCGCCCCCATGGCCGCGCTGGCAGGCGTGGTGGCAGCCGCCGTCGTGCTTGCCGTTGCGGAGCTGATCGGAGCGTTCTTTACCGCCCGGGCAACGCCGCTGTTTGCCCTGGGCTCGACCTTCATTGATTTCACCCCGCCGTGGATGAAGGACTTTGCGATCGCCACGTTTGGCACCAACGACAAGGCCGCCCTCTTTGTGGGCATGGGCCTGACCATTGCGGTGCTGGCGTGCATCCTGGGAGTGGTGGCCTACCGGAAGTGGATGCTGGGCGTCCTCGGGGTGCTGTTCATGGGGGCCGTGATCGTGGCCAGTGTGGTGACCCGCGCGGGTGTGGGCCCGGCAGACGCCATCCCATCCGTGCTGGGAACGGTTGCCGGCCTGGTGGTCCTGCGCCGGCTCATGGTTCAGCTGTGGGGGCTGAAGAAGTGGCCTGAAGCACCGGCTGACCGGGCGCACGACGACGACGCCCGGCACCAGGGTGCGCGCACCAACCGCCGGCGCTTCTTTGCTGCTGCCGGGGTTACCGCGGTGGCTGCCGGCATCGCCGCCACTGGCGGCCGCCTCCTGGGTGCCGCCCGCAGCAACGTCACCAGGGCGCGCGAAGCACTCACGCTGCCCACGCCGGCAAAGGCGGCATCGCCCGTACCGGCCGGGGTACAGTCCCCTGTACCGGGCGTGACCCCGTGGCTGACACCCAACAACGACTTCTACCGCATCGATACTGCCCTGAGCATCCCGGAAATCAACATTGATGACTGGCAGCTCCGTGTTCACGGCCTCGTGGAGCAGGAAGTCACGCTCTCCTTCCAGGACCTGCTCGACGCGCAGCTTATCGAATCCCACGTGACCCTCACCTGCGTGTCCAACCCCGTAGGCGGCAACCTCGCCGGCAACGCCAAATGGTTGGGCCTCCCCATCCGCGATGTCCTGGCCCGGGCCAAGCCCAAGGATGGCGCAGACATGGTCCTGTCAAAGTCCATTGACGGCTTCAGTGCCTCCACTCCCCTGGAGGTCCTCCAGGATGGCAGGGACGCCATGCTGGCCATCGGCATGAATGGCGAACCGCTGCCGCTGGAGCACGGCTACCCGGTGCGGATGGTGGTTCCAGGGCTTTACGGGTTTGTTTCGGCCACCAAGTGGGTGGTGGACCTTGAAGTCACCCGGTTCGCCGACAACAAGGCGTACTGGACCAACCGTGGCTGGTCCGAACGTGGCCCCATCAAAACGATGGCGCGCGTGGACGTGCCCAGGTCCTTCGCGAAAGTAGCTGCCGGAAAGGTGGCCGTGGGTGGGACCGCCTGGGCGCAGACGCGGGGCATCGCTAAAGTGGAGGTCCAGATCGACAACGGTGCCTGGGCGGAAGCCACCCTGTCCGCCGAAGCGTCCACCGTAACCTGGCGCCAGTGGTCCTACGAATGGGACGCCGCCCCCGGCCCGCACTACATCAAGGTGCGCGCCACCGACGGCACCGGGCAGGTCCAGACTGACCAGCGCGCGGACCCGGTTCCGGACGGCGCCTCGGGCTGGCAGTCGGTGATGGTCACTGTCCAGTAGGCGGCTGGCCCCTAGACTGGCGGTATGCCCCACAATCCGCACGCAACCTTTACCGTGGACTCCGCCGTCGAACTGGCCGTGATCGAACGCAGCGGCTTTGTGGAGTCGCGGCACATCGGTTCCGCCGTCCTCCTGTCTGCCGACGGTTCGGTGGTTACGGAGCTTGGCGACATCAACACGCCCATCTTTGCCCGGTCCACGTTGAAGCCTTTCCAGGCCTTGGCGTCCATGCAGTCAGGGGTTCCGCTGCGCGGCGCCCAGGTGGCCATCGCCTGCGGAAGCCACACCGGATCCCTGGACCACATGGACGTGGTGGCGGGCATGCTCAAGGCTGCAGGGGTCCGTGAGGACCAACTGCAGTGCCCGGAGGCCTGGCCGCAGGACGAAACCGCCAGGAACTGGCTGGTCCGCTCTGAGAAGGGGAAGTCGCGGCTGGCGTTCAACTGTTCCGGGAAGCACGCCGCTTTCCTTTGGGCCTGCAAGGAAAACGGCTGGGACACCAACAGCTACCTGGAGCCGAACCACCCCCTGCAGCAGCGGGTCCGGAGCGTGATCGAGGAATACACCGACGAAAAGATTGCCCATCTGGGGATTGACGGCTGCGGGGCTCCGGTGGCTGCTGTTTCCCTCAAAGGCCTTGCCCGGGCATACTCGCAGCTGGCCAAAGCCCCGGGCGACCAACGCTTCAGCGCCCGGGCAGCCACCATTGCAACGTCGATGCTCGATTACCCCTGGGCCGTCCAAGGCCGCGGTGAAGCCAACACCCTGGTGATGGATGAGCTTGAAATCATCGCCAAAATCGGGGCCGAGGGAGTCCTTGCCATGGCCACGCCCCAGGGAGTTTCCGTGGCCGTTAAGATCCTGGACGGGAACATCCGGGCGACTTCCCTGGTGGCCCTGACCCTGCTCGCTGCCGCCGGGGCAGTCGAGATCCCAGGGGTCGCCAGCGCCCTGGAGAAGGTCGTGGAACCCGTGCTTGGCGGCGGCCATCCGGTGGGCAAGATCCGGTTGGGTCCGGCGGTGTCCGCGCTCCTCGACTGACTCCCTGTTTCCCTGCCGACGCAAAAGGAAGACTGAAAGCATGGCCGTAGCCCGCCGTCGTATTGACGTCCAGGAAGGCAAAGCAGCCCTGAAGGCGTGGCGCGAAGCCGCGCAACCGCCGTCGGATACTCCCGCTCCGCGGACCGTCCTGGCCACTGCCGTGCGGTACTCGCTGGAGGAGCTGACGGCGCGGGCCCCGGGGAATTCGGTTGAGGTGCGGGTGCCGCCGTTCGGCGTCACCCAGTGCGTGGAGGGGCCGCGGCACACACGCGGGACCCCGCCGAATGTCATTGAGTGCGACGCCGCCACCTGGCTTGAGATGGTCACCGGGCAGCTGGCGTGGGCGGAGGCGGTCAAGGCCGGCCGGGTTGCGGCATCCGGCCTGCGTGCGGACCTGTCGGCCGTGCTGCCCTTCTAGCCCGCGCTTTCCGGACGGTCAGCCCCTGCCGATGAACGGCATGCCCGCGGCCGTAACCACCACCGAGCCCACGCTGGCCGAGGCCGGCATGTTGGCCATCATCAGCACCGCGCGGGCCGCGTCCGCCACCGGGAACATCGGCTCGATCCTACGGCTGCCATCCGCCTGCAGCGCCCCTGAGCCGACGCCGATGGTGTCCATGATCTCCGTGGCCGTGTTGCCGATGTCGACCTGGCCGCACGTGATGCCGTAGCCGCGCCCGTCCAGTTCGATGCTCTTGGTCAGCCCGGTCATGGCGTGCTTGGTGACGGTGTAGGCCACGGTCCGTGGACGGGGCGAATGCGCGGAGATGGAGCCGTTGTTGATGATCCGGCCGCCCTGCGGTTCCTGCGCCTTCATGGCCCGTACGGCTGCGGCGGCACACAGCATGGATCCGGTGAGGTTAACGGCCAGGGTGGCGTTCCAGTCTTCCAGGCTGATTTCGTCCACGCTGGCCGCCGGACCAAAGACGCCGGCGTTGTTGAACAGCACGTCTATCCGTCCCCACTGTTGCCGGGCCGTCTCGAAAAGCCGTTCGACGTCGCCGGGCCGGGTGACGTCGCAGGGCACCACGAGCGTATCCGGGTTGCCGCCAGCGGTTTCCTTGAGCTGCGCCTCGCGGCGGCCGGCGAGTGCCACCCGGTAGCCGTCCGCCAGCATCTGCCGAGCGACTTCCCGTCCGATGCCTGACCCGGCCCCGGTGACCACAGCTACTCGTCTGTTTTGATTCGTAGTACTCACGATGCTCTCCTCGTTCGGGCAGTCATAATTGCATCGTACGGCCACGTCTTCCTAATCTCGAATGGCAAAAGTGTTTTCTCACAATACGAAAACACTGCCTAATGCTTTCAAAGACGAAAAGAGGCTGCCGTGGCTGCAGGAGAAGATACCTCCCATATCCTCAGCGGGTTGACTAACCAGCTGCCTGATCGTGATCCGGAAGAGACTGCCGAGTGGGTTGAGTCCCTGGACGCGTTGATCAGGGAACAGGGTACCGAGCGTGCCCAATACATCATGCGGAGCCTGCTGCAGCGCGCGGGCGCGCAGAGCGTGGGGGTGCCGATGGTGACCACCACCGATTACGTGAACACCATCCCGGTGGACCAGGAAGCGGCGTTCCCGGGCAACGAGGAGTTCGAGCGCCGCTACCGGGCGTACATGCGGTGGAACGCCGCGGTCATGGTGCACCGGGCGCAGCGGCCCGATATCGGGGTCGGCGGGCACATCTCCACCTACGCCGGGGCCGCGACCCTGTACGAGGTCGGGTTCAACCACTTCTTCCGCGGCAAGGACCACCCCGGCGGCGGGGACCAGGTCTTCTTCCAGGGCCACGCTTCCCCCGGCATGTACGCCCGGGCGTTCATGGAAGGCCGCCTCTCCGAGGAGGACCTGGACGGGTTCCGGCAGGAAAAGTCCCGCGAGGGCCACGCCCTCTCCTCCTACCCGCACCCGCGCCTGATGCCGCACTTCTGGGAATTCCCCACCGTGTCCATGGGCATCGGGCCGATGAACGCGATCTACCAGGCACAGAACAACCGCTACCTGCACAACCGGGGCCTGAAGGACACCTCGGACCAGCAGGTCTGGGCGTTCCTGGGCGACGGTGAAATGGACGAGCCCGAGTCCCGCGGCCTGCTCCAGCTCGCAGCGAACGAGAACCTGGACAACCTGAACTTCGTGATCAACTGCAACCTCCAGCGCCTCGACGGCCCGGTCCGCGGCAACGGCAAGATCATGCAGGAACTCGAAGCGTTCTTCCGCGGCGCGGGCTGGAACGTGATCAAGGTCGTCTGGGGCCGGGAATGGGACGACCTGCTCACCCGCGACACCGACGGCTCGCTCGTGAAGATCATGAACGAAACCGTCGACGGGGACTACCAGACCTACAAGGCCGAGTCCGGCGGGTTCGTCCGCGAACACTTCTTCGGCAAGACCCCGCAGACCAAGGACCTCGTCGCGGACCTCACCGACGACCAGATCTGGAACCTCAAACGCGGCGGCCACGACTACCGCAAGGTCTACGCCGCCTACAAAGCCGCCACCGAATTCAAGGGCAAACCCACCGTCATCCTCGCCCACACCGTCAAGGGCTACGGCCTCGGACCGCACTTCGAGGGCCGCAACGCGACACACCAGATGAAGAAGCTCACGGTGGCGGATCTTAAGGACTTCAGGGATTACCTGCGCATTCCCATTTCGGATGAACAACTCGACGCCGACCCGTACCGGCCTCCCTACTACCACCCGGGCTTCGATGCACCCGAGATCGCCTACCTTCTTGAACGGCGGAGCGCATTGGGCGGCTTTGTTCCCGAACGCCGCGGCGGAGACGGGTCTGTTGATCTTCCGGAGGCCAAGTCCTACGAGGTGGCCAAGCGTGGCTCGGGCAAGCAGATGGCCGCAACCACCATGTCTTTCGTGCGCCTGCTCAAGGATCTGCTCCGCGACAAGAAGTTCGGGAACCGGATTGTGCCCATCGTGCCGGATGAGTCACGCACGTTTGGCATGGATGCGTTCTTCCCCACCGCGAAGATCTACAGCCCGGCCGGGCAGAACTACCTGTCGGTGGACCGGGACCTGGTCCTGGCCTACAAGGAATCCCCCGCCGGGCAGCTGATCCACCCCGGCATCAACGAAGCCGGCGCCGTGGCAGCCTTCACCGCCGCCGGAACCTCCTACGCCACCCATGGCGTCCCCCTGGTCCCGGTCTACGTGTTCTACTCCATGTTCGGCTTCCAACGCACCGGCGACGCCTTCTGGGCCGCCGGCGACCAAATGACCCGCGGCTTCATCATCGGCGCCACCGCAGGACGGACCACGCTCACCGGCGAAGGCCTCCAGCACGCCGACGGCCACTCCCCCCTCCTGGCCTCTACCAACCCCGCCGTCCTCACCTACGACCCCGCCTATGGCTACGAAATCGGACACATCGTCCGCTCCGGCCTGGAACGGATGTACGGGCCGGACTCCACGGACAAAAACGTCATGTACTACCTCACCGTGTACAACGAACCCATCATCCAGCCCGCAGAACCCGAGAACCTCGACGTCGAAGGCGTCATCAAGGGCATCTACCTCCTCGCCCCGGCCAAGATCGACGGTCCCCGCACCCAGATCCTCGCCTCCGGCGTCTCCGTGCCCTGGGCCATCGAAGCCCAACGCGTCCTCGCCGACGACTGGAACGTCTCCGCCGACGTCTGGTCCGTGACCTCCTGGAACGAACTGCGCCGCGACGGCCTCGCCGCCGAAGAAGAAGCCTTCCTCAACCCCGGCCAACCCGCCCGCGTCCCCTTCGTCACCCAGCAACTCGAAGGCGCCACCGGCCCCATCGTCGCCGTCTCGGACTACATGAAAGCCGTCCCCGACCAGATCCGGCAATTCATCCCCAACGAATACGCCACCCTCGGCGCCGACGGCTTCGGCTTCTCCGACACCCGCGCAGCAGCCCGCCGCTACTTCAAAAACGACACCCACTCCATCGTGGTGAAAGTGCTCCAACTGCTCGCGGCAAGGGGTGAAGTAGAGGCGGACGCGCCGTCGTACGCCATGGACCGCTACAAGCTGCTGGACGTCAACGCGGGCACCACCGGCGGCGCAGGTGGCGACACCTGAGCCTTCCTCCCATAGGGTGCAGCTATGGGTGACAGTAGCGGGACCGGTTCAGCGGGGATGAGGACCACCGGCGTGGTGCTCGCCGCGGGGGCGGGCACGCGCCTGGGCCTGGGCCCGAAAGCCCTGCTTCCGTTCCGTGGACGGCCACTTGTTGAGGCCGTTGCGGGAGCCCTGCTCGACGGCGGCTGCCGTGACGTGGTGGTGGTCCTCGGTGCAGGTGCGGCCGAGGTTGAAGCGTCCGCGAGGCTGGACGGCTGCCATGTCCTGGCCAACCCCGAGTGGGAGTCTGGAATGGGCAGTTCCTTCCTGCTCGGCGACCACGCCGCGGATGCGGCGGATCACCTCCTGATCGCCCTGGTCGATCAGCCGGGCCTGACCCCGGCGACGGTTCAGCGGCTCTTGGCCCGGCATCAGCCGGGCCGGATCACCGCCGCCGCGTACCGCCGCCGTGATTCCAACGACGACAGCTGCGCGGGCCTCCGCCGCGGGCACCCCCTGGTCATCGACGCCTCCCTGCGCGGCGCCGTGTGCGCGACGGTGACGGGCGATGCCGGAGCGCGTAGTTTCCTGCGCGCCCACCCGGATCTGGTGGACGACGTGGACTGCAGCGACCAGTCCACCGGCGAGGACGTAGATACGCCGGACCAGCTGGGTCTGCTCCGCTAGCACCCCGGCTCCACCAGCAGCAGACCTCGAATAGCAGAGCCGGCCTCCCGTAGCGGCATAATCAGGCGTGGGCACGCAGGAAGCGCGCAAGGGCATCTTCCCAGGGGGAAGCACCATGGCGAACGAGATCGATGCTGCCGTGCCACTTTCTGTCCGGCCGCTTTCCGTGCGGCCAGTGGGTAGGTTCCCAGTCTTGGTGTTCGCTTTGATAGTGGCGGCCTGTGGGTGAGGTCCAGCCGGGTGGGTCGTTCTTGGTGGCCGGGGTGGGTTTCCAGCCGGTGGCGTGTCGGAGTTTGTGGTGTTTCGGGCACGGCTGTCCCAGGTTGCTGATTCCGGTGGTGCCGCCCTTGGCCCAGGCGAGGATGTGATCGGCATCGTTGTCCAGGGAGTTGTTGCTGCACCCCGGGAACGGACACTTCCCGTCCCGCATCCGCAACCACGCCCGCATCGGACCTGTGACCCGGTAACTCGTCCGGCCGATCTCCAACGGGGCCCCGTCCCGCGGATCCACCAACACCCGGTAAAACGATCCGGCCCCGTTTGCGACCAGTCCCCGTGCCATCGACGGCGGAATGGGACCGTACCCGTCCAGCACCGCCGGCTCGTCCGTCAGGCCGAGCAGCGAGAACACCGGAACCGTGACCAGCACCTGCGCCCGGACCGGCGACAGCACACGGTCCCGGACAGCACCCACACGTTCGCTGGGGCTGCCGCCTGCACCCGCACCGCCGGTGGAGCTGCCGCTCGCGCCTTCGGTCAAACCGCGACTGCCGCTTGCACGGGTGTCGCTGGCGCCGGTGCCGTCGGTGAGGATCGCGTCGGCGAAGGTGTCGGCCCGGAGCTGGGTCAGGGTCCTGCCCTCGCCGGGGCCCTGCAGGCCCCGGGCGGTCGCGGTGAGCCGGTTCCACCCCGCCAGGGCCTGGTCCGCGGGAAGATACGCGGAGAGCCAGGCCATCCCGTCCTGGTCCGCCCGGAACTCCACCCGCCGCTCCGCGACCCCATTGGCGTGGCGTGCCTCGATGCTCTCGGCGTGGTGGCGTTCCCGCCAGGTCCGGGCCTTGGCCTTGAACCGGTGCGCCGGCAACGCACCCACCGGGCAGCCCCGCGCCGGGTCCGCGGCGCCCGGGTCCAGGAAATGGGCTTCCAACGCCGCCGCCCCCGCAGCATCAAGGCAGGCTGTCTCGTCCGCCATCACCACCGCGTGGCCCCAGGAGATCACCCCGGCCTGCAACGCCGACAAGGTCAGCGGCAACGTGGCAACAACGGCGTGCGAGGCCGTCAGGAACGACGACGCGGCCCGCGGACCCAGAGCCAACACGCACCCGATCTCCGCCGCGACCGCCATCTCCTGCGCACGCACCGGCACATCCGGCCCCGCAACCACGTCGGCGCTCTCCGCGTACGTCACCGCAGCCCTGGCCTTCAGGCCAGCGAACCCGGCCTCGACCTCCCGGGCACCGGCCAGAATGTCCAGGCACCCAGCCGCCACACCAGCCAACGGATCAGCCGCAGAAAACGGCTCCACACCAGCCGCGTCCACCTCAGCATTCAGCACAGCCAGGGCAGCACAGATCTCCCCAAACGCCCTCACCACCGCCGCTTTCCCCATAAACCCATCATGACAAGGGGGTACGACAATCAAGATCCATAACGGAGAATTCAGCTCAGGCCGGCATCCCACGCTCCAGCAACTGCTCCAGCCCTTGCTTGAAACCGGACCTGCCACCGTGGGCGGGATGCCGGATCTTCGGTACGTCCAGCCCGCTCCGCCGCAGGCTGTGCTGGGCCACGTTGCCCACCGCCACAAGGGAATCGATGCCGAAGAGAGCCGCAAGATCCTGCCAGAAAGGCGTGCCCAGCTTGGTCTCGGAGGTCTTGGGCGTGCGGTTGGAGGACGGCTTGTCCGGCTGGTGCGGGTGCCAGGGAAAAGCACTCCACAGCAAAGGCAGAATACCCACCTCTTCCAGGACCTGCCACAGCACCGTAGCCGTAGGTTCCGCGGCCACCCCCGCAGCTTCGGGCGGCAGCACATAGCCTTTGCCAGGGCCGAAAAGCCCGAAGCTGTTGGCGGGCCCTCCGAGGATGACTCTGTTGGTGAAGGGCACCCCGGTAATCCGCATGCCCCGGAATCCGGGCGCCTCCCCCACCAGCAGTACCTTGGGCCGGCGGTCCAGCATCTCCTGCAGGTAGAGCTCCAGGTTGTGCCGGCGGATAGCATTCGCCGGAACCGCATGGTTGAAGAAGTTGGTGCAGGCAGGCCCCACTTCCACGGCCGCCAGCCGTTCCACAAAGTCGCTGACAGAGCCGGTCACCGGCATGCTCCCGGGGCAACCGGCTACCAGCGCGGGTGGATGGCCTCACGGAAGTAGTGGTCGTAGATCCAGCGGACGCCTTCGTCGAACTCCTGCCCAACGCTGACCGCTGCCGCAGCAGCGTTTGACTGTGCCTGTTCCACGTTGCGGGCTCCGGGGATCACGGTGCTGACACCGTCCTGCGCGGAGATCCAGGCGATGGCCGCCTGTGCGGTAGTGGCGCCCTCGGGCACCAGCTGCTCGAACTCCTTGACCGCCTTGAGGCCCAGCTCGTAGTCCACCCCGGAGAAGGTCTCCCCGACGTCGAAGGCCTCGCCCTTGCGGTTGTAGTTCCGGTGGTCGTTCTCGGCGAACGTGGTCTCCTTGGAGTACTTGCCGGACAGCAGGCCCGAGGCCAGCGGAACGCGGGCGATGATGCCCACCCCTGCGGCCTTTGCCGCCGGGAGGACTTCATCCAGGGGCTTGAGCCGGAAGGCGTTCAGGATGATCTGTACCGACGCGGTTCCCTCGTGGCGGATGGCTTCCAGGGCCTCGTCGCTCCGTTCCACGGACACACCGTAGTTGCGGATGGCACCTTCGGCCACAAGGGTGTCCAATGCGTCGTACACCTCGTTGTTGCTGTAAACAGGCGTGGGCGGGCAGTGCAGCTGGACCAGGTCCAGGGTGTCCGTGCCCAGGTTCTTCCGGGACCGGTCAACCCACTGGCGGAAGTTGGCCAGGGTGTAGTTCTCGGGGCGCTGTTCCATCCGGCGGCCCATCTTGGTGGCAACCGTGACACCGAGGCGCGGGTTGTCCTTCAGGAACTTCCCGATGGCCTGCTCACTCTTGCCGTCGCCATAAACATCGGCGGTGTCAAAGAAGGTGACCCCCGCTTCCACCGAGGCCGCCAGGATGGCCTGCGCCTGGGCCGGGTCCACGTTGCCCCAGTCCGCGCCGAGCTGCCAGGTACCGAGCCCGACGACGGAGACGCTGCGTCCGGTCTTGCCTAAAATCCGCTGTTCCATCCCCCGACTATATGCAACGATGCAACCCGGGGTCAGATCCGACCCCGGGTTGCATCCTGACAAGCGGAAGTGTGACCTGCCACCGGCCTAGGTCGGAACGTGGTCCAGCCTGCGCACCAGCCCCGTCTCCTTCAGCCCCAGGTAGAGCCGGTCACGGGCGATCGGCAGGGACGCGAACCGCACTCCCGTCGCGTTCCGGATGGCGTTGGCGAGCGCCGGAGCTACCGGATTGAACGGGCTTTCGCTCATCGATTTCGCCCCCAATGGCCCCATCTTGTCGTTCGTGTCCGCGAAGTACACCTCACTGCGCGGAACGTCCGCGAAAGTAGGAATGTGGTACTGCCGGAGGATGTCCGTGGTGACCTTGCCGGCGTCGTCCACCACCACTTCCTCATACAGCGTGGCACCCAGGGCCTGGGCGATTCCGCCTTCGATCTGGCCGCGGCACTGGCGCGGGTTGACCACCACCCCGGCGTCGGCGGCCTGCACGCTTTGCAGGATCTTCAGCTCGCCGGTACCGCGGTTCACCGCCACCCGGAAGCCGTGCACGTTGAAGGCTACCGAGCGCGGCGTACCGCCCCAACGGCCCTCGGCAACAAGTTCGACGCCGGCATCCGCGGCCGCCTGCGCCAGTTCAGCCAGTGCCACGGGGGTCCCGTCGACCACCACGGCGCCGCCCTCGAGGACGCAGGCCGAAGCCTGGGTCTGCCGGATCCCGGCGGCAAAGGCGCGGATGCGGACAGCCAGCTCTTCCGCCGCTGCCAGGGTCGCCTTGCCGGCCACCACGGTGCCGGCGGACCCGAATGCACCGGTATCGTGCTCCACCAGGTCGGTGTCGGACTGCCGCACCCCCACCCTGGACGCTTCCGTCGAGAGGGCGGTAGCGGCAAGCTGGGCGTGCACCGTGGTGGTGCCGTTCCCGAACTCGGCGGTCCCGACGTCGGCCTGGTACGTCCCGTCCGGCAGGAGCCGTACGTGGGAGTGGGCAAAGTGGCCGCGCGGCGGGACAGTGTCGATCATGGACAGGGCGGCGCCTTCGCCCACCATCCAGTCGGGCCCAAGATCGGCCAGGCCTGCATCCCGGTAACGTGCCTTGCCGCGGTTCAGGGCGTCCCGGACCAGGTTGAGGCACTGGTCCAGTCCGTAGCTGCCGTAGTGGACGTCCTCTTCCGGATCCGGCCGGGTGGACAACATGTGGTCGCCCTCGCGGACCATGTTCCGGCGCCGGAATTCCAGTGGATCCATGCCAATCCCGGCGGCGAGCTCGTCCATGGCGGATTCGATGGCGAAGATCATCTGGCTCAGCCCATACCCGCGGAATGCACCGGACGGCACGGTGTGGGTGTACACCGAGTGCGCGTCCACTTTCTTGTTGGCGCAGTTGTACACGGCCAGGGATTCGCCGCAGCCGTGGAACATGACGCCAGGGCCGTGGTTGCCGTAGGCGCCGGTGTTGGTCACGACGTCCAGCTCGAGCGCGGTCAGCCGCCCTTCCCTGCTGGCACCGGCCTTCAGCTTGATGGTGAACGGGTGGCGGGTGGTGGTGGCGGTAAACTGCTCGGCGCGGGTCAGTTCCAGCTGGACCGGCCGCTGCAGCTTGAGGGCCGCAAGCGCCACGAGGTCCTCGGTGAGGACTTCCTGCTTGCCGCCAAATCCTCCGCCGACCCGGCCGGCCACCACATGCACTTTGTCTTCCGGGAGGCCAAATACCCGGCACAGTGTCCTGCGGACCAGGAAAGGGACCTGGCTGGACGTGCGGACCTGAAGCCGGCCCTCGTCATCCACCGAGGCGATTGCCGCGTGCGTTTCCAGCGCCACGTGCTGCACCCGCTGGGTTTGGTAGGTCTGTTCGTGGATAAAGTCAGCGGCAGCGAAGCCGTCAGCTACGCTTCCCAGCTCCGAGTGGAGTTCCGCGACCACGTTGCCGTCCGGCCGGGCAATGCGGGACGCGCTGCCGTCCTTGTCACCATGGACCAGGGGCGCGCCGGGAAGCAGGGCCTCCTGCGGCGAGAAGACCGCCGGAAGTTCCTCATAGTCAACCGTCAGCGCCCGCACTCCGGCTTCTGCGGCATCCACCGATTCTGCGACGACGGCGGCAACCCGCTGCCCGATGAAGCGCACCACGTCGTCCAACACCCGCGTATCGTCCGGGTCGTCGGTGAAGAGCTCGTGCTGGGCCGTGGAGAACAGCTGCTCCGGCGCGTCCGCATGGGTGAAGACCGCCACCACGCCCGGAATCTTCAGGGCAGCATCCGCATCTATGGACACCACCCGGGCGTGCGCGTGCGGCGAACGCAGGATCTTCAGGTGCAGCAGTGCCTGCTGCTGGTCCCTTGGGAGGTCCAGGGTGTAGCGGGCGGCGCCGGTGACCACTGCCCGGCTGGCAGGTGCAGGGACGTCGTCGCCCAGCCGGCCCTGCACCGGATCAGGCTGCCCCTCCCCCGCGATGCCTGAGCCCGGCCCGTCGGGATCAGGGTGCCCGGGATGTCCGCATACCGCATCGCCGATGGCGCGGTAACCGGTACAGCGGCAAAGGTTGCCCTTGAGGCTCCGGGGCAGGTTCTCCCTTTGCTTCTCGTCGAACGTCGCCGCGGTCATCACCATGCCTGCGGTGCAGAAGCCGCACTGGAAGCCCTGGCGTTCCATGAACTGCTGCTGGACCGGGTGCAGCTGCCCCTCGGGACCACCAGCGGCGGCTGCCAGCCCCTCGATGGTAGTGACCGAGTGCCCCTCGGCGCGGACGGCGGGATAGATGCAGCTGTGGACCGGGGTCCCGTCCACGTGCACGGTGCAGGCGCCGCAGTCCCCGCCGTCGCAGCCCTTCTTCACGCCGGTGTTGCCCTGTTCGCGCAGGAAGGTACGCAGGCATTGCCCCGGGCGGGGGTCCGCGCCGGCAGGTGTTCCGTTAATTTCGATGGCCATCGTCAAGCCCCTTTCGAAAGCGTGGTGGGCCCGGTTTGTGCTGACCCGGCCCGGGGCGGCCAGAAGTCGCCGGAGACGGGAATATCGTGGGCCCGCTCAGGCGCCGACAGCTCGGCCCGGATTTCCTCGGCCAGCCGGTGCGTCATGTCGCGGCGCCAGGCGGGCAGCCCGTGGATGTCGTCATGGTAGAGCCCCGCGGGGATGGCGTCGTCCAGCGCGGCGGCCAGCCGGTCTGCGTCCGGTACTCCCTCGAAGCGCAGCTGCACGGGTCGCTTGGTGGCGGCGGTGACTGTCAGGGTTAGGGAGGTGCCGTCGTCGAGCCGTCCAATGAGCAGAACCCCGGACCTGCCCAGGTTGCTCAGTGACAGGCGCCGGAAGGCCACCCGGGTGGAAAGGGCCGACGCCGGCAGGTTGACGCTTCGGAGCAGCTCACCGGGTGCCAGGCAGTTTTTCGCATCCCCGGTGACGAACTCCGCCACGGGGACGGTGCGGCTGCCGCCGCCTGGAGCGAGGATGGTGGCCACGCCATCCAGTCCGGCGCACAGCGAAATGATGGGACCGGCGGGCAGTGAGGTGCAGAGGTTGCCGCCCACGGTGGACATGTTCCACACCTTGAAGGACGCCACGAAGGAATCGCAGCACGCGCGGACCAGGTCCAGCCCGGGCCATGTGCGGCCGGAGCCTTCCGGCGAACCGGGCAGGGCGTACAGCTGCGCGATGGTGCAGGTGGCTGCCAGCTCGATCCCGTCTCCGGTGACGGTGATGGGTGTCCAGCCGGCCTTCCCGAGGTCCAGGAGCCGCTTGAGCGGCTGCGGGCCAAACGCGTAGCTGCCGTAGGAGAAGAGGACCGTGCCGCCGGCAAGCCAGGCGTCGCCGTCGCGCCATTGTGCGGGGTCGGTGGTGCGGACCACCGCCTCGATGGTGTTCATGTCCATGCGATCTCCTGCGTATCAAGGTCTGTGGGCGCCGGGGCTGCCGGGTGGTGGTGGATGGTGCCGGAGGTTTCCCGCAGCGGCAGGCAGCTGGCTGCGCGGGTGCGGGCGGCGATCAGTTCCGCGGTGACGGACACCGCCACTTCGGCCGGAGTGACCGCACCGAGGTCAAGGCCGATGGGCGAATGCAGCTGCGCGATACGCTTCGGCGCGACGCCGGCGTTGAGGAGCTGGTCAACCCGTTGGAGGTGGCTCCGCCGGGACCCCATGGCGCCCACGTAGGCAAGGTCAAGGGCCAGCGCCGTTTCCAGCAGGGGGAGGTCGAACTTCGGATCATGGGTGAGGACGGCGGCCACGGTGCGGCTGTCCGTCCGGCCTGCCGCCGCTTCCGCAGCCAGGTAGCGGTGCGGCCACTCAGTGACCACCTGGTCGGCGGCCGCGAACCTGGGCTGCGACGCGAAGGCCGGGCGGGCATCAACGAGGGTCACGTGATAGCCCAGCAGCTTGGCGGCGGGGACCAGCGCGGCCCCGAAGTCGTTTGCACCGAACACCAGCATGCGTGGCGGGGCGAGACGGGACTCCACCAGGACGGCGGGTTCCCCGGGATGCCGCCTGTGGCCGTCGCGCTCCGGCAGGCACTGCCCTGCCAGCACCAACGGGACCACACCGGCCCCACCGCTGCGAACCAGGGATTCCACGTGCAGCAGTGCCTCCCCGTGAAGCACAGCTGACAGCTCCGGACAGCCAGCCGCCCGGAAGGTACCCGGATCTGGCACCGCGACGGCGCCTCCTCCCCCGGCGCCGAGGGTCCGAACCAGCGCCACGGGGTGGGCCGGGGCGACGCCGGCGAGCTGCAGCAGGGCGGCCCGAAGTGGGTGCGGGGTTTCGCCGGGTGCCGCGGCCGGCACCGGCTGGATGTGGATGCCCAGTTCTCCCCCGCAAGTGAGTCCGGCCGCGAAGGCGTCCTCTGAACTGAAGCCAAACGTCCCGTGGCGCGGGACGCCGTCGTCCATGGCGTCCTGGGCGAGCGCCACCACGGCGCCTTCCACGCAGCCGCCGGAGAGGCTGCCCAGCACCTCTCCGGATTCGGTGACCAGCATGGATGTTCCCACCGGCCGGGGCACGGAACCGGACGCCGCCACGATGGTGGCAACGGCGAACTGCCCGTCCGCAAGCCGGTGCAGCCACGGATCCAGCGAAGGGATCAGGTTAAGCATGGCGGCACTCCTTCTTCCGCGCGGCGGTGGTGTCCATTGTCTGTCCTGCCAGGGGCCGGGCCAAGCATTGGCCCGGCCCCCGGTCTGGTTGGGGCAAGCTCAGCCGCCCAGCAGGTGGTTGATCGGTCCGCGGGCGAAGTACACCAGGAACCCGATGCTCACCACCCACATCAGCGGGTGGATTTTCTTCGCCTTGCCTGACGCCGCCCCGATGACGGCCCAGCTCACGAAGCCAACCCCGATGCCGTTGGCGATCGAGTAGCTCAGCGGCATGGTGACGATGGTGAGGAAGGCCGGCAGGGCCACGGTGAACTTGGTGAACTTGATCTCGCGGATCTGGGCCATCATCATGGCGCCCACCACCACCAGGGCGGCAGCCGCGACTTCAAGCGGCACCACGCTGGTGAGCGGGGTGAGGAACATCGAACCGAGGAACAGCACGCCGGTGACCACCGAGGCCAGGCCGGTCCGCGCCCCTTCGCCGATTCCGGCCGCGGAGTCGATGTACACGGTGTTGGATGATCCGGAGGTTGCCCCGCCCGCTACGGCGCCGAAGCCTTCCACGATGAAGGCCGCTTTCAGCCGCGGGAATGTGCCGTCTTTGTGGGCGACGCCGGCGCTCCTGGCCAGGCCGGTCATGGTTCCCATGGCGTCGAAGAAGTTGGTGAACACCAGCGTGAACACCAGCATGGTGGCCGCGAGTCCGCCGATCCGGCTGAATGAACCAAAGAGGTCGAAGTGGCCCACCAGGCCCAGGTCGGGTGCGGATACCAGCTGGCCGGACAGGACAGGGGTGTTCAGGTGCCAGCCGCCGGGGTTGGTGGGGCTGGCGGGGCCAAGCTTCAGGACGGCTTCCACGACGGCGGCCAGCACGGTGGTGCCGACGATGCCGATGAGCAGGCCGCCCTGCACCTTGCGCGCCACGAGGATGCCCATGGCCAGGAGGCCGACGACGAACACCAGCGTGGGCACGGAGGTGATGGAGCCGCCGTCGCCCAGTTGGACGGGCGGGCCGCCTGCCGCAGGCCTGACGAAGCCGGAGTCGACGAAGCCGATGAAGGCGATGAACAGGCCGATGCCGACGGTGATGGCGGCCTTGAGTTCCTTGGGCACGGCCCGGAAGATGGCGGTCCGGGCGCCGGTGACGCCGAACAGGACGATCAGGATGCCGTTGATGACCACCAGGCCCATGGCTTCGGCCCAGGTGACCTCGTGGATCACCGAGACGGCCAGGAAGGAGTTGATGCCCAGGCCGGCAGCGAGGCCGAACGGCAGGTTGGCGATCAGTCCGAAGAGGATGGTCATGACGCCGGCGGTGAGGCCGGTGACGGCACCCACCTGGGACGCGGAGAGCCAGCCGCCAGCCACATCGGTGGGTGCGTTGTCCGCGCTGAACCCGCCCAGGATGAGGGGGTTCAGGATGACGATGTACGCCATGGTGAAGAAGGTGACCAGGCCGCCCCGGAATTCGCGGGCCAGCGTGGAGCCGCGCCGGGTGATATGGAAGAAGCGGTCAAGGATGGAGTCCGGTGCAGGCGGCCGGGGCTTTTTTGCGGCCTGCGCCAACGCGCGCGGCTCCTGCCGGGAGATGCTGGCGGTTGGAGCCGAATGCTCCTCGTGGGAATGGTCCAGGATGGTCATTCCTGCCGCCTAGTAATCGATCCTGGATTCGAGCGTGTTCCAGGTACTGAACGGCTCCAGCGGGGCCGGGGCCTGGGGATCGCCCAGCTCCAGCTTGGAAACCGGCATCAGGGAATCCCGGTCCCGGTTTTCGAAGTATTCGTAGAACACAGCGTCGTCGAAGCCGACGGAGGCGGCGTCGTGGCGGTCCGCTGCGTAGACCACGCGGCTGACCCGGGCCCAGAGTGCGGAGGCCAGGCACATCGGGCACGGCTCGCAGCTGGTGTAGAGGGTGGCACCGCTGAGGTCGAAGGTGCCCAGCTCGCGGCAGGCAGTGCGGATGGCGGTGACTTCGGCGTGCGCGGTGGGGTCGTTGTCCGCGGTGACGCGGTTGACGCCGTCGAACGCCTGCCCGTCCGCCATGACGATCATGGCGCCGAACGGGCCTCCGCTGTTCAGGACATTGGCCGTTGCCAGCCGGATGGAGCGGGCCAAAAACTGTTCGGCCGTGACGGTGGTACTCATGATGCGACTTCCTTTTGCCGGGAAGCCTGTTGCCGCGCAGGACCAGTAAAACCAGGTGCGAACGGTTACCAGGCTTCAGCATGTGCTGTGAAGGTTAAGTTGCGCCTGGTAGATAGCTTCCCGGGTTTGGGTGCCCGCCTTTGGCAGAATCGAGATTAGCACCGGATTGTGGGCCACGCCATAGTTTTCTGGAAAATTTATTTCGCGATGTGAAATCCATGTTTCCACGGCTTCACGGAACGCCCCTTCTCGCCGGCCGCCCCCGGCCCTGCAGGGCTGACGCGCAAAAGGCCAACTGCTAGCGTGACGGCATGACTCCGTCAAAGACGCCGGCTGAGGTCCTGGACATTGAAGGCAACGAAGTCCGGATCTCGAGTCCGGACAAGGTGGTATTCCCGGATGCCGGCCTGACCAAGCTCGACCTGGTGCGGTACTACCTCGCGGTTTCGGAGGGAGCACTGCGCGGCGCCAGCGGCCGCCCCATGGTGCTCAAGAGGTTCCCCAAGGGCATTGATGCAGAACCGTTCTTCCAGAAGCGCGTGCCGGAAAACCACCCTCCCTTCATCGATACCACTACCCTGCATTACGCATCAGGGACTTCGGCCGAGGAAGCGGTGATCAGGGATGCGGCAGGACTTGCCTGGGTGGTTAATCTCGGCTGCCTTGACCTGAACCCCCACCCGGTGCGGGCAGAAGACCTTGAACACCCGGACGAGTTGCGGGTGGACCTTGATCCCATGCCTGGTGTGGACTGGACGCAAATCGTCGACGTCGCCTATGTGGCGCAGGAGGTCCTTGCCGATGCGGGACTGGTGGGATGGCCCAAGACCAGCGGGTCCCGCGGCCTGCACATCCTGGTCCGCATCGCGCCTGAGTGGTCGTACCGGGACGTCCGGCTGGCCGCGGAGACCCTCGCGAGGGAGGTGGAGAACCGCGCCCCCGGCCTGGCAACGGCACGGTGGTGGAAAGAGGAACGCGGCGAGAGCGTGTTCGTGGACTTCAACCAGAACGCCAAGGACCGCACGGTCGCGTCCGCCTACTCGGTCAGGCCCCTGCCGGACGCCCGGGTGTCCACTCCGCTGACCTGGGAGGAAATGCGCACCGCCCGGCCTGGACAGTTCACTGTCGCCACGGTGATGGAGCGGTATGCAGGAATCGGCGACCCGCACGCCGGCATCGACGGCGCGGTGGGGTCACTGGACGGGCTCCTTGCCCTGGCAAAGGAACTGGGGCCGGCGGAAAAGGCTCCGCGCAGCGGCAACGGATCCGGCCGCCGGCAGTCGCTGATGCCCCTCATCGAAGTGGCCCGGACCAAGACAAAGCCCGAAGCGCTGGCGGCGCTCGACGAATGGAAGGCCCGGCATGCCGCCGTCGTCGATTCCCTGCAGCCGGCCGACGTCCTGGTGGACGGGATGCGTGGTTCAAGCTCGCTCTGGTACCGGGTGCGGGTGAACCTGCAGCATGTCCCCGAGGCCGACCGGCCGCCGCAGGAGGAGCTCATCGCGGACTACGACCCCTGGGCCGGAAAGCAGTGGCCGGGGCGCACCGGTTCCTGAGCAGCGGGCCCGCTCACTGCCAGGCGCGCACCCAATCCACGCTGACGGCCCCCGCTTCCCCCAGAGTCTTCTTGTCTGACCAGATTCCGACATTCAAAAGCAGGTAGTGCGGCGCGTTTCCATCATTGGTGGCATATGAGTACTCAAGCTTTCCGTCGAAGTAGACGTCGTTGACGCCCGGCTTCCGATTCACTCCGTAGGTGTGGTAGGCCCCGGCCCAGCACCCGATGAAGTATTTAGCGGGATCGCTGCCAGGCGAATGATACACAGTGGTCATGGTGCCCTCAAGGGGTTCAGCGATGTCTATCTCCCCGGTAGCGGGGAACTTCTGGCCGGTAGTCCACCAGGCGGGCCAGTTATAGACACCGCTGGCGCAGGTTCCCGGGAAATAGATGCGAGCTTCCACATAGCCCGTGCTGTACTGGAAACCCATGTGCCCCGGAACGCCGTCCTTTGGGTTGCTGGAGAGCAACGCGCCGGAGTCGGCGTCGGAGAGCTGGAGGACGGCGTTTCCGTTTTCCACTTTGACGTTGCTAGAACAGGTCTTGACCTTGTTCTTCCTTGAGCCCGGATGACAATCACGGAACCAGTACGGAGTCCATAGGGAGGTGTTCAGAGAATTGAATTCCTCATCCAACACCAACCGCCACGGCCCGGGAGGGCCCACCGGACCTGCTTCCTTGCTCGCCACCACGGGCACGCCCTTGCCCAAGGCTTCGCTGACGGGGCCGTCTGTCGTGGAATCGTTGGATGTAGTTGATTCCGCCGGTCCCGAGGCTTGGGCGCCGGTTGCATCAGGGCCGGCCGCGTTCGCTGGCTGTTCAGCCGCCGCCGCTGGGCCGCCCGTGGAGTCCGAAAGCGCAGGCCCTGGTGTTGGATCAGCACCGGAGACGGAGGACTCCAGCCCAGGCAAAGCGGCCTGGACCGGCTCCTGGAGCCTGACAGCGCTCCCGGACAGCCCCGCGACAACCAGCACACCGCACAGGACCTGCAGCAGGCGGGCTCTTGTTCGTGGCATCGCTGTCCTTCCCCCGCACGTAATGGCGATGGCCACCAATGGACGAAACCCGAGGCCCACGGTCGGCTACCTATCGAGCAAGGGTAGGAGACTTCCCCCCTTAAGCCCCGAGTAGGGGCTACTCAGGTTTAGGGACTGCTTTACGCGCTTCCACCGGCGGAGTACGCAATGACTGCACCCACCTGGACAGGCGGCCCGTGAGGCGCAGGCGGTCCTCGGGCAGATAGAGGTCGGGGTCCACCCCGCCGCCGAGCGGGAGGTAGAACTCCTGTGCAGCCACTCCTGCGGACGGCGCTGCGGGCGTGGGCTGGTTTTCCTGCTGGTACATCGAACCCCCTCTTTTCGTACTGTGGAAATTAGTTTTTGCTTTATGAAAATATTAGGATGGCCATCCCATCCCGTCAATAGGAAGCGGCGGGAGCGCAGGCAGCCCGCCGGTCACAAATGGAATTTTCATTCTGTGATGTACACCACCGCGCAGCCGGGGTACGCTGTTATGCAACTCGTGGCGCACGTCACGTAACCTGGGAGCAGCAGGCAGGGTCGTAATGAGCTGGCATCAACGGATGCCGGCTCTTTTTTGTTGGGTCGGCTCCATCGGAAACGCGCATGAAACGCGCGCTTAATTTCAGTGATGGAACCTAGGTTCCACTTACCGGAAGTTGGGAAAAGACCATGAGCAGCAAGATCATTCTCGGCAGCAACCAGTTCGGCAAGGCCGAGGTCCGGGTCGTCAAGATCACCCGCGACACGGACCGCCATCAGATTGAAGACCTCAACGTCACCTCGCAGCTGCGCGGCGACTTCGAGGCCGCCCACCTGGAGGGCGACAACAGCCATGTTGTGCCCACCGACACCCAGAAGAACACGGTCTACGCATTCGCCCGCGAGGGCATCGGTTCCCCGGAAGCTTTCCTGCTTCGCCTTGGCGAGCACTTCACCTCGAGCTTCAGCTGGGTTGATGGCGGCCGCTGGGAAGCAGAGTCCTACAGCTGGAACCGGATCCAGGCCCATGGCAGCGAACACGACCACTCGTTCGTCCGCAACGGCCAGGAAGTCCGCACGGCAGTGCTGGTCCGCGACGGCGCTGCCGAGCACCTTATCTCCGGACTGAAGGACCTGACTGTCCTGAAGTCCACCCAGTCCGGCTTCGTCGGCTACCCCAAGGACAAGTACACCACCCTGGCGGAAACCACCGACCGGATCCTCGCCACCGACGTCTCCGCCCGCTGGCGGTACAAGGCCGGCACCGACTTCACGTCGTTTGATTTCAACAAGAACTACGACGACGTGAAGAGCCTGCTGCTCGAAGGCTTCACCGAAAACTACTCACACGCCCTGCAGCAGACACTGTTCGACATGGGAACCAAGGTCCTCGAGGCCCACCCCGAAATCGACGAAATCAAGTTCTCCATGCCTAACAAGCACCACTTCCTTGTGGACCTCTCACCGTTCGGCCTGGACAACCCCAACGAGGTCTTCTTCGCGGCGGATCGTCCCTACGGCCTGATCGAGGCCACGGTCCTGCGCGAAGACGCCGTTCCCGCCGAGAACGCATGGACGGGCATCGCCGGCTTCTGCTGAGCCAGTGCGGGTGGCCGGGCCGCCGCGACCGAGGTTTCGGCGGCCCGGCCATCCGCAACCCGCAGTTCCGCAAAACCGCAGCACCCCTAAAACTTCGACGTTAGCCAGACAAAGTTAGCCAGACGAAGACGTCTGCCATGAACCAGGAAAGTCTGCCATGAACATCAAGAACGCCCCGTCCCCCGGTACGAACAAGACCGCCGGCGACTCCAAGAAACGGACCAAGCGCCCCGCAGCGGGACGCCCCGAAGACGAACGGCTGTCAATAGGCAGCAGCTTTGCCTACGGGTTCCAGCACGTGCTGACCATGTACGGCGGCATCATCGCCGTCCCGCTGATCGTGGGCCAGGCAGCAGGCCTGTCGTCCTCCGACACCGGCGTCCTGATTGCGGCAGCCCTCTTCATGGGCGGCCTCGCCACCCTGCTGCAGACCGTCGGAATCCCCTTCTTCGGATCCCAACTCCCGCTGGTCCAGGGTGTCTCCTTCGCCAGCGTGGCCACCATGGTCGCGATTGTGACCAACGGAGGCGGACTGCCTGCCGTGTTTGGGGCCGTGATGGTTTCCGCCGCGGTTGGCCTGCTGATCGCACCGGTCTTCTCCAAGATCGTCCGGTTCTTCCCCCCGGTGGTAACGGGCACGGTGATCACCACCATTGGGCTGACCCTCATGCCGGTGGCAGCAAACTGGGCCATGGGCGGGAACAGCAAGGCGGAGAACTACGGCAGCATGGCCAACATCGGACTGGCGGCCGTCACCCTGGTCCTGGTCCTGGTCCTGAGCAAGGTGGGCAGCGCCACCATTTCCCGCCTGTCCATCCTGCTGGCCATGGTGGCGGGAACCCTGATCGCGGCAGCAACCGGGATGGCCGATTTCTCCAAGGTGGGCAACGGTCCCATTGCCGCTTTCCCCACCCCGTTCCTGCTGGGCACGCCGACGTTCGACATTGCCGCCATCATTTCCATGCTGATCGTGGTCCTGGTCATCCTCACCGAAACCATGGCGGACATCCTTGCAGTTGGCGAGATCGTTGGCACCCGCACCGACTCCAAGCGCATCGCGGCCGGACTGCGGGCGGACATGGGATCCAGCCTGATTGCCCCAATCTTTGGTTCGTTCACCCAGAGCGCCTTCGCCCAGAACGTGGGCCTGGTGGCCGTCACCAAGATTAAGAGCCGCTATGTGGTTGCCGCGGGCGGCGTCATCCTGGTGCTGCTGGGGCTGCTTCCGGTCATGGGCCGGGTGGTGGCGGCCGTGCCCACCGCTGTCCTGGGTGGCGCCGGGATTGTCCTCTTCGGGACCGTGGCCGCGAGCGGCATCCGCACTCTCGCCAAGGTGGAGTACCGGAACAACATGAACCTGATCATCGTGGCCACCTCCATCGGGTTCGGCATGCTTCCCATTGCGGCACCTACCTTCTACAACCAGTTCCCCGCCTGGGTGAGCACCATCTTCCACTCCGGCATCAGCTCGGCCGCCGTCATGGCCATCCTGCTGAACCTGCTCTTCAACCACCTGAAGGCCGGCAACTCGGAGAACCAGTCGGTATTTGTTGCCGGCACCGGCCGGGTGGTCCGCGAGGAGGACCTCAAGTGCCTGGCGGAAGGCGACCGGTTCGAAAACGGCAAGCTCATTGACTGCGACGGCAAGGAAGTCGCCATTGAGTCATCCGAAAAGGCGTCAGAGCACTGACCTTCCCCGGGTTGGACGACGGCGGCCCGCACCTTTCGCGAAAGGTGCGGGCCGCCGTCGTGGTTGTCAGTGAAGAGGGAGCCTTAGGTGCGGTTAAGCTCGCGGGAGATGGCCTCGGCCGCTTCCCGGAGGATGGGCACGGCCTTGTCGGCGAAGTTCCCGTCCACCCGGGACACCGGCCCGGAAACGGAAATCGCGGTAGGTGTCGGAGCGTTGGGGACCGCCATGGCGAAGCAGCGGACGCCGAGTTCCTGCTCTTCCTCGTCGATGGAGTACCCCCGCTCACGGATGAGCTTGAGGTCGGCCAGGAGTTCCTCCACGTCGCCGATGCTCTTCGCAGTGGGGGTGGGCATCCCGGCGCGGGCAACGATGCCCCGCACGGTGTCGTCGTCGAGCTGGGCCAGGATGGCCTTGCCCACGCCGGTGGCGTGGGTGTGGGCGCGCCGTCCCACCTCCGTGAACATGCGCATGGAGTGCAGCGAGGGCACCTGGGCCACGTAGATCACCATGTCCGAGTCCAGGACAGCCATGTTGGAGGTCTCCCCCAGCCGGTCAACGAGGATCTTAAGCTGGGGCTGCGCCAGGGCACCGAGCTGCTTGTTGGCGCCCTCGCCCAAACGGATGAGGCGGGGGCCAAGGGCGTAGCGCCGGTTGGGCAGCTGGCGGATGTAGCCGAGCGAGACCAGGGTGCGCAGCAGGCGGTGGATGGTGGGCAGCGGGAGGTCCGTGGAGGACGAGAGCTCGCTGAGCGTCACGTCGCCGCCGGCATCGGTGATGAGCTCCAGCAGTTCGAAGACACGCTCTACCGACTGCACCCCACCAGAGGCTTTCTCTGCCATTCCGTTGTCTCCTGTGGCTCGGAATCCGACAATTCTTATCCGCATCGTGAAAAGAATTGCTTAGGAAACCCAAGATACAGCACGGCGGTACCAGCCGCGACGCGGTCTTTGCGGTCGTATTCGGAGGGCTTGTATTTCCATAAAGTAGATAATAATATCCATAATACGAAAACATTCGGATGAGAGCAGAAGCCGGACAAGGCCTAACAGGAGGACATTCAATGGCGAACCCCAGCCCCGGAAATTCGATCACCCTGCGCGTGGAAGCACCCTCGAGCTTCAGCGCCACCAGCGAGCTCGCCGCGGCCGTCGGAGCTGCCGGCGCCGCCATCACCGCCCTTGATGTCACCGCGTCCCACCACGAAACCCTGGTGGTCGACGTCACCTGCAACACCACCGACGACGCCCACGCAGCGCGGGTCAAGGACGCACTCAACGCGCTCGACGGCGTCACGGTCCAGCACGTCTCGGACCGCACCTTCCTGATGCACCTCGGCGGCAAGCTCGAGGTGGTCCCAAAGGTCCCCCTGCGCAACCGCGACGATCTCTCCCGCGCCTACACCCCCGGCGTCGCCCGGGTGTGCCTGGCAATCGCGGAGGACCCCGCCGCCGCCCGCAACCTGACCGTCAAGCGCAACACCGTCGCCGTCGTCACCGACGGCTCCGCAGTTCTGGGACTGGGCAACATCGGCCCCGCCGCCGCCCTCCCGGTCATGGAAGGCAAGGCCGCCCTGTTCAAGCAGTTCGCCAACGTGGACGCGTGGCCGGTCTGCCTGGACACCCAGGACACCGAGGAAATCATCCGCACCGTCAAGCTCCTGGCCCCCGTGTTCGGCGGCGTGAACCTCGAGGACATCGCCGCCCCCCGCTGCTTCGAGATCGAGGCCCGCCTGCGCGAGGAACTGGACATCCCGGTCTTCCACGACGACCAGCACGGCACGGCCATCGTGACCCTCGCTGCCTTGGTCAACGCCCTGCGCGTGGTGGACAAGAAGATCGCGGACGTGAGGATCGTGGTGTCCGGGGTCGGCGCCGCCGGCTCTGCCATCATCCAGCTGCTCAAGGCCCAGGGCGCCCGGCACATTGTGGCCGCGGGCCGCTCCGGCGCCATCCACAAGGGTGAGGCGTACAACGATCCGCACCGCACCTGGATCGCGGAAAACACCAACCAGGAAGGGTTCGCCGGCACCCTGCACCAGGCCTTGGTGGGTGCTGATGTCTTCATCGGCGTCTCCGCCCCGAACATCCTGGAGGAGGAACACATCGCCTCCATGGCAAAGGACGCCATCGTCTTCGCCATGGCCAACCCCACCCCCGAGGTGGACCCCGCCGTCGCATCCCGGCACGCCGCCGTCGTGGCCACCGGCCGCAGCGACTTCCCCAACCAGATCAACAACGTCCTGGCCTTCCCCGGCCTTTTCCGCGGACTCCTCGACGTGGGGGCAAGCGACATCACCCCGGAAATGCTCGTGGCCGCCGCGGAAGCAATCGCCAACCGGGTGAATGATAATGAGCTCAATGCCAGCTACATCATCCCCAGCATCTTCGACCCGCACGTGACCGCCAACGTCGCGGCAGCCGTCGCGGCCGCGGCTCACGCCTCAAACGTGGCAACGGCTGCCGGACCGGCCGATTCCGCCGCGGAGCCAGCACTGGCCTCCGCCTGACCGCCCGACTTCCAGCCTAAGGAAAGGACCAGAAATGGCCATCACCGTCACAGATCCCCGGCCGATCGACCGCGCAGAGGAGATCCTCACCCCCAAGGCACTGGCCTTCGTGGAGGAACTCCACAACCGGTTCGCCGGCACCCGCAACGAGCTCCTGGCAGCCCGTGCCGTCAAGCGGCAGCGGGTGGCGGAAACGGGCAAGCTCGACTTCCTGCCGGAGACGCAGGACGTGCGCGACGGCGACTGGAAGGTTGCGCCGGCACCGGCAGCTTTGCAGGACCGCCGGGTGGAAATGACCGGCCCCGCCTCGCCGGCCAAGATGGCCATCAACGCCCTGAACTCCGGCGCCAAGGTGTGGCTGGCGGACCTCGAGGACGCCAGCACGCCCACCTGGGCCAATGTCATCGATGCCATCCTCAACCTCCGCGACGCCGCCCAGGGCACGCTCAGCTACACCTCGGAGGAAGGCAAGGAGTACCGGCTCCGCACCGACGCGCCGCTCGCCGTCGTGGTGGCCCGGCCCCGCGGCTGGCACATGCAGGAGAAGCACCTGCTGGTGAACGGTGAACCCGCGGTGGGTGCGCTGGTGGACTTTGGCCTGCACTTCTTCCACATCGCCAAGCAGCTGGTCCTCAACGGGCAGGGGCCGTACTACTACCTGCCCAAGATGGAGAGCCACCTCGAAGCGCGGCTCTGGAACAACGTGTTCGTGTTCGCGCAGGACTTCCTCGGCCTGAACCAGGGCACCATCCGCGCCACGGTGCTGATCGAGACCATCCCGGCCGCCTTCGAGATGGACGAGATCCTGTACGAACTGCGGGACCACGCCTCCGGCCTGAACGCCGGCCGCTGGGACTACCTGTTCAGCATCATCAAGTACTTCCGCGATGCCGGTGAGGAGTTCGTCCTGCCGGACCGCGCCTCCGTGGCGATGACCGCCCCCTTCATGCGCGCCTACACCGAACTCCTGGTCAAGACCTGCCACCGGCGCGGCGCCTTTGCCATGGGCGGCATGGCCGCGGTCATCCCCAACCGCCGCCACCCCGAGGTCACCGAAGCGGCGTTTGAAAAGGTCCGCGCGGACAAGACCCGCGAGGCCAACGACGGCTTCGACGGTTCCTGGGTTGCCCACCCGGACCTGGTCCCCACCTGCCGCGAAGTCTTCGACTCCGTCCTGGGTGACAAGCCCAACCAGGTGGACAAGCAGCGCCCCGAGGTTTCAGTTACCGCGGAGCAGCTGCTGGACGTCCAGTCCGCCGGGGGCCAGGTCACCGAGGCCGGCCTGCGCCTGAACCTCTACGTAGCCGTCGCCTACACGGCGGTGTGGCTGTCCGGTAACGGCGCCGTGGCCATCCACAACCTGATGGAGGATGCTGCCACCGCGGAGATCTCCCGTTCCCAGGTATGGCAGCAGATCCGCAACAAGTCCATCCTCGCGGACACGGGCAACACCGTCACCCGGGAACTGGTGGAACGGATCCTTGGCGAGGAAACGGAACGGCTCCGCACCGAATTCGGCGACGAAGCCTTCCGCCGCTATTACCAGCCGGCCAGCGAGCTCATCGCTGACATCTGCCTCTCGGACGATTACACCGACTTCCTCACCACGCCTGCCTACGAATTGGTGGGTTGAGATGGCAGCACCAAAATCCTCCCTTTCAGCCGCGGACTTCGCGCACATTGACGGGCAGCTTGCTGCCACCGACCGGCTGCTGGAACAGAACTACCCGGGCGACGACGGCTCCCGCCAGCCCGTGCACACGGTGTACGTGCCCGCGGACCGGTTCACGCCGTCGCTCGCGGCCGACTGGGGCGCCCAGGCGATCGCGACGGCGGAAGCCCACGGCGGCCTGGAAACACTGGGCCGGCTCTTGGGCCAGGACGCCGGGCTCGCCGAAGCCGTGGCGGGCCGGGTCCAGGCAAAACTCCGGACGGAACCGATCGAGGACCTGCGCCTCGACTTCGAGGACGGCTTCGGGGACAGGGGCGACGACGCCGAGGACGCCACCGCGGTTGCCGCGGCGTCCGCGGTGGCGCAGGCCGCCGCTGCCGGCTCCGCTCCCCCGTTCATCGGCATCCGCTTCAAGTGCTTCGAGGCTCCCACCCGGGCCCGCGGCCTGCGGACCCTCGACCTGTTCGTCTCCGGCCTGGCCGCGGCCGGCGAATTGCCGGAGGGCCTGGTCCTGACCCTCCCCAAGGTCACCACCGTGGCGCAGGTTCAGGCCATGGACTATGCGGTCTCCCGGCTCGAGGACGTCCATAGCCTTCCTGCGGGACGGCTGCGGTTCGAGGTCCAGGTGGAGACGCCGCAGCTGATCCTCGGCCCGGAAGGAACCTCTCCGGTGGCGCAACTGCCGCATGCCGTGCCCGGGCGGATCAGCGGGCTGCACTACGGCACCTACGACTACTCGGCTTCGCTGCAGATCTCCGCGGAGTACCAGTCCATGGAGCATCCGGTGGCGGACTTCGCCAAGGAGGTCATGCAGCTGGCCGTGGCAGGCACCGGCATCCGGCTTTCCGACGGCTCCACCAACATCATCCCGGTGGGCGACAACGTGGAGAACGCCTGGCAGCTGCATGGGCGCCTGGTCCGAAGGTCGCTGGAACGCGGCTACTACCAGGGCTGGGACCTGCACCCGGCCCAGCTGCCCAGCCGGTTCGCCGCCACCTATGCGTTCTACCGCGAAGGCCTGCCAGCTGCCGCTGCCCGCCTGCGCAACTATGTGGAGCGGACCGAAGGCGGCGTCCTGGACGAACCCGCCACCGCCCGGGCCCTGGCCGCATTCGTCCTGCGCGGCGTCCAGTGCGGGGCAGTCGGCGCCGAGGAAGTCCAGGCGCTTGCCGGCGTCGGACTTCCCCAACTCACCGCCCTGGCCCACCCGCGGCTCGCCACCACCTCCAATTCCTAGCCAAAGGATCCCTTTCAATGGGCAAGTACTACTCCCCCACCGGCGGACTCCCGCCGCAGACCCACCTGACCACGGAGCGCGCCATCGTCACCGAGGCGTACACGGTGATCCCGAAAGGTGTGATGACGGACATCGTCACGTCCAACCTGCCGGGCTTTTCAAACACCCGGTCCTGGATCATCGCCCGCCCCATCTCCGGCTTCGCCACCACCTTCTCCCAGCTGATCGTGGAAATCGGCCCGGGCGGAGGAGCCCCGAAGGCCGAATTCGAGGCCGGCGTCGAAGGCGTCATCTTCGTCACCCGCGGCAAGGTCAACCTCACCCTCGACGGTGAACTGCACCCGCTGGAGGAAGGCGGCTACGCCTACCTCGCTGCGGGTTCGGAATGGGGCCTGGAAAACGTCTCTGACGACGTGGTGTCCTTCCACTGGATCCGCAAGGCCTACGAGCGGCTGGAGGGGTACGAGGCCAAGTCCTTCGTCACGAACGAAAAGGACATCGAGCCCACGTCCATGCCGGACACCAACGACGTGTGGAAGACCACGCGGTTCACGGACTCTAATGACCTGGCCCACGACATGCAGGTGAACATCGTGACGTTCCAGCCCGGCGGCGTCATCCCGTTCCCGGAAACCCACGTCATGGAGCACGGCCTGTACGTCCTGGAGGGCAAGGCCATGTACCTGCTGAACAACGACTGGGTGGAGGTGGAGGCCGGTGACTTCATGTGGCTGCGGGCCTTCTGCCCGCAGGCCTGCTACGCGGGCGGCCCGGGCGAGTTCCGCTACCTGCTCTACAAGGACATGAACCGCCAGGTGAAGCTCACCTAGGCGCTTTCCGCCTACAACAGCACAGAGGCCGTTATGGGAATCCATAACGGCCTCTGTTGTGCTTTTGGTCAGGCGGCGGGGTTCAGGACCACCTTGATGCAGCCGTCTTCCTTCTTCTGGAACTTCTCGTACAGGGCGGGCGCACCGTCGAGGTTGGACCGGTGGGTGACCAGGTCCATGACGCCCAGCGGGTCGGCGTCGTCCTCCACGAGGGGAAGGATGTCATCGGTCCAGCGCCGCACGTTGCACTGCCCCATGCGCACCTGGAGTTGCTTGTCGAACATGGTGAGCAGCGGCATCGGGCTGGCCGTACCGCCGTACACCCCGCTCAGGGACAAGGTGCCGCCGCGTCGCACCGCGTCAACGGAAGCGTGCAGCGCTGCCAGCCGGTCCACGCCGCCGGTCTCCATCGCCTTCTGGGCCAGCTTGTCCGGCAGGAGGCCCAGCGCCTGGTGGGCGAACCCTGCCACCGGGGAACCATGGGCTTCCATGCCGACGGCGTCAACTACCGCGTCGGGGCCGCGCCCACCGGTCATCTCCCGGAGTTCGTCCCCGATGGCCTTGCTGTAATCCAGCGTTTCCACGCCGTGCCGCGCCGCCATCTCCCGCCGTTCAGCAACCGGGTCGATGCCAATCACCCGGAAACCGCGGTGGACGCCGATGCGGCCCGCGAACTGGCCTACCGGCCCCAGGCCGAACACTGCAAGAGTGCCTCCCGCCGGGACGTCCGCGTACTCCACGGCCTGCCAGGCGGTGGGGAGGATGTCGGAAAGGAACAGGTAGCGCTCGTCCGGAAGCTCGCTGCCCACCTTCACCGGTCCGTAGTCGGCGTGCGGCACCCGCAGGTACTCTGCCTGGCCACCCGGGACGGACCCGTACAGCTCGGAGTAGCCGAAGAGCGCTGCGCCGGACCCCTTTTCCCTGACCTGCGTGGTTTCACACTGGGACTGCAGGCCCTGCGTGCACATGTAGCAGGAGCCGCAGGCGATGTTGAACGGAACCACCACGCGGTCGCCCTTTCGCAGGTTGGTGACGCCGCTGCCCACTTCCTCCACGATGCCCATGGGTTCATGGCCAATGACATCGCCCTTGTGCATGTAGGGGCCCAGGACCTCATAGAGGTGCAGGTCGGAGCCGCAGATTGCGGTGGAGGTGATCCGAACGATCGCGTCCGTAGGTTCGTGGATGAAGGGATCGGGCACTTCTTCCACGCTTACCGATCGTTTTCCTTGCCACGTCAGTGCTTTCACAGTCTCCCTTTCGCTTCTGCTGTGCCCGTGGGGGTCTCCCTGGGGCCGGGCAGGGCACCTGCCGGCACCCTTTCTTCGACGCTATCTGTTTTGACGGAAAAAAGTAAGCATGCTGATTAAAAGGTTGTGGCCCCCACCCAGTGCCCATAGCGTAGGAGAGTCGGGAAGAAAGAAAGGGAACGCCATGTCGCTCTACCAGCCGGAACCGGTCGAGATCTCCACCCGCATGCGTCCGGGCGAATGGACGGAAGAAAGCCTCGCGGAACTGGTCAGCACTTACCGGATGCGCATCGAGGAGATGGGGGCACCTGCCGCCGAGGTCGCCACCGATATCGAGCGGAACGACGACGGCTCGGTCCAGGTCATCGTGTCCTGGACAAAGCCGGCCATCGCCGGCGAGGAGGGGTCCGTGCCGGGCGGACAGCCACTGTAGCCCGGAGATCTAGGAGCGCGGCTCCAGCGGGAGCAGCCGCCCGATGGCACTGGTACCCAGGTTCTGCAGCAGGTGGCGCGGCCCGTCATAGACCTCGACGGCGCCCGCCTCCCGAAGTTCCGCCGCATGGATTCCCCCGCAGGTGAGCCCAATGGCAGGGATTCCCAGGGCACCCGCTGCCTTCATGTCCCAAACGGCGTCGCCTACGTAAACGGCGTCCGCAGCGTCCACTCCCACAGCCTTCAGGGCCGCCTCCAGGATATCCGGCGCAGGCTTGCTCTCCTCCGCGTCATTGGCGCTGGTGGCGGCGTCGATGAAGGCGTCGGCGTCCAGTACGGAGCGCATGACTTCCAGGTCCCGCTGCCGCGCAGAGGAGGCCAGCGCCACGGCAACGCCGCCGGTATGGCACCGGCCCAACAGGTCCTTGGCCCCGTCCAGGGCGCGCAGCGCTGGCCAGTGCGAGGCGTAGAGTGCGCCGTGGCTGGCCATGATGTCTTCGTCTTCCTCCCGGTCGCGGCCGGACGGCAGGAGTTGATCCACCAAACGGGCGCCACCCATGCCCACGAGCCGATGGATGGCCGCCATGGGGACGTCGTGGCCGTACTGGCGGAACGCACCCCACCAGGCGACGGTGTGGATGTACGACGAGTCGATCAGCGTCCCGTCGACGTCAAACAGGACCCCCCGGCGGGAGCCGCCAGGGGGTGTGGTGGATTCGGCCATCAGCCCACCGCCGCCCGTCGGGCGCCGGGAGCCTTTTTCAGTTTGGCCGCTTCTTCCTTGGGTGAACTGACGGGCCGCACGCGTTCACGGATGACGGACCCGGCGCCGTCCAGGCTCTTGTCCCGGATCAGGCCCGTACCGGCAATTTCCCGGGCCATGGCAACGCCTGCCACCGCGGCCCGCTTGGTGGGGAAGGTAACCGAGATGGCCATCAGGTTCCCGCTTCCGTCCATCATCCTGATCCGGTAACCACCGTCAGGGGCATCCACGAGTTCAAAAAATCCGGCCATAACTATCACTCCTCCGTCAATCACGGCACTGTGCTTGGGAGCACTCCATGAGGTGTTAGTAAGTATACTTATCTATCCTGCGAAGGAGAAGTTCCAGCCCCCTCCGCGCCGCCTCAGCGCGTATCCGCATTGTCGTGCGGAAAGGGAGTGTCACTGCGGCGAACCGTATCCTGATGGAGCTCCAGGGCGCTAGTCACAAGCGCAAAGTGGCTGAAGGCCTGTGGCGTATTGCCCAGCTGCCGCCCGGCTTTTACGGCCCATTCCTCGCTCAGCAGCCCCACGTCGTTGCGCAGTTCCAGCAGCCGCTCGAAAAGTTCGCGCGATTCGTCGTGGCGCCCCGCCCCCAGCAGCGCCTCCACCAGCCAGAACGAGCAGGCCAGGAAGACCCCTTCATCCCCCGGCAGGCCGTCGTCACTCTCTTCCGGCTTGTAGCGCAGCACAAATCCGTCCTGGGTCAATTCCCGTTGGATCGCTTCGATGGTGCCCACTACCCGGGGGTCGTCGGGAGGAAGGAATCCCACGCGGGGAATCAGCAACAGGCTGGCATCCAGTTCCGGGCGGCCATAGGACTGCACGAATGTGTTGCGTTGGGCATCGAAACCATTGGCCATGATGTCGGCGTGGATCTGGTCCCGAAGGGCCTCCCAGCGTTCCACCGGGCCCGGCAGCCCCGATTCACGCACGCCCTTCACCATGCGGTCGGCGGCAACCCACGCCATGACCTTGGAGTGGGTGAAATGCCGGCGTGGTCCCCGCATCTCCCAGAGTCCGTTGTCCGGCTGGTCCCAGATGGTTTCCAGGTGCTCCATCAGGGCGATCTGCACATCCCATGCTTCGTCCGTGTGCTTCAGCAGCGAGTTCCGGGTCAGGGCCAGGCAGTCAAGGACCTCGCCCCAGACATCCAGCTGGAACTGCTCCGCCGCGGCATTTCCGATCCGAACCGGGGTGGAGTTCTCGTAGCCCTTCAGCCACGGCAGTTCCATCTCCGGCAACCGCCGCTCGCCGTGGATCCCGTACATGATCTGCAGGTCGGCGGGGTCGCCTGCCACCGCCCGGAGCAGCCAGTCCCGCCAGGCGGCAGCCTCCGCGGTGTAGCCGGCGGCCAGCAGGGCCTGCAGGGTCATGGCGGCATCCCGCAGCCAGCAGTATCGGTAGTCCCAGTTCCGCTGGCCCCCGGGCTGCTCGGGGAGGGACGTGGTGACGGCCGCGACGATGCCCCCTGTGGGTGCGTAGGTCAGTGCCTTGAGCGTCACCAGGGAGCGGACCACCGCGTCCTGGTATTTCCCCTTGACGGTGCACTGCGAGGACCAGCCCCGCCAGAATTCGAAAGTGCTGTCCAGGACGTGCTCGGCCTCAACGCTGACCGGACGTCCCACGTGGCTTGGCGCCCAAGTCAGCACGAACGGTACCTTCTCGCCGGCACTCACCGTAAAGTCGCTGACCGTGCGCATATTTTCGCCATGCAGCGGCGCCGGCGTCACCAGGTAGACGGCATCCGGGCCGGCGATGGCATGCAGCCCCCGCTTGTCCTTCCGCACCCATGGCACGATATGGCCGTAGTCGAACCGCATGACCAGCTCTCCGTGCATCTTGACGGTGCCGCTGACGCCCTCCACGATGCGGACGATGTCGGCAACGGAATCCCTGGGCGGCATGAAGTCGGTGACCCGGACCGTTCCGTCAGGCGTCTCCCACTCGGTGTCCAGCACCAGGCTGCCGTCCCGGTAGCTGCGGCGCGTGCAGGTTCCCCCTCCCTCAGGCGCCAGCAGCCAGCGTCCCGCGTCAGGGGTGTCCAGCAGCGCATTGAAGCAGGCAGGGGAATCGAACCGCGGGAGGCAGAGCCAGTCGATCGAGCCTTCCTTGCTGACCAGGGCCCCGGTGTGAAGGTCGCCAACCACCGCATAATCTTCAATTCGCGCCATGACAACACCCTGCCACACAGAGCTCCGAACGGAAGGGGAATATCCAGGTGTAGCGTGAGGCAAATGGCGATCCATATCGGCACCTCCGGCTGGAGCTATGACCACTGGGAGAACGTCCTGTACCCGCCCGGACTGCCCGTCCGGGACAGGCTCCAAAGCTACGTCTCCAGGTTCAACACGGTTGAGTTGAACGCCAGCTTCTACCGGTGGCCCCGGGACACCACCTTTGCCGGCTGGAACCGGCGGCTGCCGCCCGGTTTCACCATGTCCGTCAAGGCGCCCCGCGGCCTGACCCACGCACGCAAGCTCTATTCACCGGAGGTCTGGATTGAGCGCATTGCCCGGTGCTGGCATGAGCTGGGGGACAAGCGGGCGGTGCTCCTGGTCCAACTGCCCCCGCAACTGGAGCGCGACGACGCACGGCTGGACTATTTCCTTGCCGCGCTTCCGTCCTGGATCAGGGTGGCCGTGGAGTTCCGGCACGCCAGCTGGGACTCGCCCGAGGTGTACGCCTTGCTGGAGCGGCACCAGGCGGCTTACTGCGTCATGAGCGGCGCCAACCTTCCATGCATCCTGCGGACCACCGCGCCTTTCGCTTACGTCCGGCTGCATGGGCCGGACCACGAGCACCTGTACGGGGGTTCCTATTCGGATGCGGACATGCACTGGTGGGCGGACCGCATCCGCGAGTGGGACAGTGCGGGCATCGACGTTTTCGCGTACTTCAACAACGACGGCGGCGGGAACGCTGTACGGAACGCCTGGACCCTGCGCGGGATCCTGGGCGCAGGCTGAAGGCTGCCGCCGCCCTGTGGCAGAGTTAGGGCATGGACACGGCTCCGCAGAACCCAGCCCGGGACAACGCCCACGCGCCACGGCAGGACAAGATAGGCCAGTACGCGTTGTCCGGAAGCCGCTTCTTCCGTTTGGCGCACTGGGTGTCCGACTCGGTCAACGATGTCCGGATCACGCTGGCCAAGCGGTGGAAGTTCGTGCCGCAGACCATCGCCTACCAGGGCTACGGTTCCACCACGCGGGTCAGGGTGCTGGGGCGCGTGCTGCTGACCCACAAACCGCTGCCGGGGAGCAAAGCCGAACACGAGGCTAAAAACGGAAACCAGAACATCCGCGGCTGGCGCGCCTTCACCGGGGTGCCGCTGCAGTTTACCGACGTCGAGATCACCATCGGGGACGTCGTCACCCACGTCACGGCGGACCGGGGCGGACTGGTCGACACCGAGGTGGATGTACAACTGTCCCCCGGCTGGCACACCGCAATCCTGCGCGCGGAGGGGACCGACCCGGCGGAGGCTTTGATCCAGGTGATCGCACCCGGTGTGGAATTCGGCATCGTGTCCGACATCGACGACACCGTCATGGTGACCGCCCTGCCCCGTCCCTTCCTGGCGCTGTGGAACACCTTCGTGCTCAGCGAACGGGCACGCATGGCCACGCCCGGCATGGCCGTGCTGCTGGACCGCCTGACACTTGAACATCCCGACGCCCCGGTCATCTACCTCTCCACCGGCCCCTGGAACGCAGCCCCCACGCTGGGACGCTTCCTGACCCGCAACATGTACCCCAAGGGCACGCTGCTGCTGACGGACTGGGGCCTTACCCAGGACCGCTGGTTCCGCAGCGGCCAGGACCACAAGCACCGCAACCTGGAGCGGCTCGCCCAGGAGTTCCCGGACATGCGGTGGCTCCTGATCGGCGACAACGGCCAGCATGACGAAGCCATCTACTCGGCTTTCGCCGCCGAAAACCCGGAAAAGGTCGCGGCAATCGCGATCAGGCAGCTGTCCGTCAGTGAATCGGTATTCGCCGGCGGCCACTCCGAGGACGGGGACCACACTACTTCCCGCGTGCCGTGGATCTACTCCCCCGACGGCGCCGGCATCGCCAAGCAGCTGGCCTTGCTGGACCTGCTGCGCGGCTGACTACTCAGGGGTTGGCCAACAGGTCATCGGCGCCGGGGAGGTCGTCGCTGGGCAGCATGTCCGGAACCACCGCCTGGGCGATTGCGGCCTCGGCAGCGGCTGCCAGGTCGCGTTCTTCGATGAGTTCCTGGAACCAGAAGTAGGAGGCCTTGGGCGTGCGCTCCAGTGTTTCGAAGTCAACGTGCAGCAGCCCGAACGGCTGCTTGTAGCCGGCGGACCATTCGAAGTTGTCCAGGAACGACCACACATAGTAGCCGCGCAGGTCCACGGACTCGGCGACCCCACCGGGGGCGGTGGCCCGCAACGCCGTTTCAAGGTGGTCGGAAATGTACTTCAGCCGGCGTTCATCCGGGATGAACCGGGTGTTGGTGGACTTGTCCCGGACAATGATGTCCTCGAAACTGGCACCGCCTTCGGTGATGATCACCGGCGGCAGGTTGGGGTACCGGTCCGCCATCTCCTTCAGGGCCACCGCCATGTACTCCGGTTTGACCGGCCAGCCGTACGCCGTGATGTCCGCCTCCGGCCACGTCTCCACGTGGAACGGTGTTGCCCCGCTGCCTGTTGCGCTGAGGTCGCTGCCCATGGCTTCCGCCATGCTTGACGGCACGGTGCCGCCGCCGGGTCCAGCCGCCACCTTGGTAGGCATGTAGTAGTTGAGCCCGTAGAAGTCCAGGGGCTGGGAGATGATCTCCATGTCTTCGTCCGGGTGCTCGAAGGAACTGAAGAACTTGGCCGCACGGATCAGGTCCGGGTATTTGCCTGTCAGGACCGGGTCCGCGTACAGCCGGTTCTGGCCAAGGTCCATGACCCCGGCGCTGATCTTGTCCAGCGGATTGATCGAGTTCGGCACCATGGGTGAGTACACATTGGTCATCCCGATCTCGCCCGGCACCTTCGCTGCGCGCAGCGCCTGCACGGCGAGCCCATGGCCCAGCAGCTGGTGGTGGACGGTGGGAAACGCGCCCAGGGCCAGTTCCTTGCCGGGCGAGTGCAGGCCGAAGGCGTAGCCGTTCGCGCTGACCGTTGCCGGTTCGTTGATGGTGACCCAGCGGGCCACCCTGTCCCCGAACGCCTCGGCCACCAGGGCGGCATATTCGCCCAGCCGGTAGGCCGTATCGCGGTTCATCCAGCCGCCCGCTTCGTCCAGCTCCAGGGGCGTGTCCCAGTGGTAGATGGTGGCCATGGGCGAGATCCCGTTGGCCAGGAGCTCGTCCAGGAGCCGGTCGTAGAAGGCCAACCCCGCGCGGTTGGCCGGGCCGGTTCCGCCGGGCTGGATGCGCGGCCAGGAGAAGGAGAACCGGTAGGAGTCCACGCCAAGCTGCTTCAGCAGGGCCACGTCCTGCGGCATCCGGTGGTAGTGGTCAGTGGCCACCACCGGGCTGTGGTCCTCCACGATGGCACCCGGTTTGGCGGCGAACCTGTCCCAGCCGGAAGGTCCACGGCCGTCTTCGTCCAGGGCTCCCTCGATCTGGAATGCAGCGGTTGCGACGCCAAGCGTGAACCCCGGGGGGATGAGCGCTGCGAGGTCCTTGGCGGTGATGTGCATGGGGGTCCAGCCTTTTGGTCACGGAAGTTTGGTACGTCCCAGAATGTCACAGCGCAGGACCGCTGACGAGCAGCAACTCCGCGCCGGGCACCGGCGCCTACTGTGACCCGAAGAGGAACTCCTTGGCGTGCGCCACCGCCTTGCGGAAGGCGTCATTGCGCAGGGTCACCAGGTGCTCGGAGTCGCCGTCGGTCGGTTCAAGATACCCGGTATAGCCGGGCCGCAGGACCCAGATGTCTCCCGCCGGCGGCAGGTAGAACACGCCAAAGGACCGCTGCTGACTCTCGTCGGCCGTCCAGACCGGGACCACCGCCAGGGCAGCTCCCGTGGCCGGATTGATCCATTGCGCCCGCGGCAGCGGCTGTTCGTGCGCCTCGGGATCCAGGAAGGGTGCGGTTCCCGGGCCCCAGCGCTGTTCAAAGCGCTCATGGAATGCGGGAATGAGGTGTGAATCGTAGCGCCGCCAGTCGCTCATACAGCTTTGCGCCTCCTTGGATGATGGGGACTGCTTTTGATTGGTTCCCCGGTTCAGGGCCGGGGCCGAGTTCAGGCGCACTGCCCGGCATCAGGCCCACGGCCCGCTTTCCCACCGCACCGGGGTGATGCGGATGACAGGTCCGGGCCCGCGGCCGGGACTGCGGACTTTTCGGACCGGAACCACGGTGGGTGCCCCCGCAGCCAATCGCCTGTCGTAGTCCGCACGGCGCCCGGGATCACTGAGCACGTAAAACGCCTGCATGATTCCCAGGAGTTCGTCACGCTGCGCCGGGGCGCCGTCCGTTACCGGGTTTCCCGGTGGCCGTTCGTGCACGTCCTTGCGCCCGCCGCCCATGTCGGGATGGTGGCTGCGCATGAGGACCCGGTACGCATGGGAGATCTCCTGCCGGGTGGCTTCCCGGCCTACGCCCAGGACGGCGTAGTAGTCGGGGACATCCTTCATCCCAGCCTCCTGTTCCACCGGCGCCCCTGCCGGGATGGGCAGGGGCCCGCGGGAAGAACCTATGTATTGATCTCCTGCATCCCGCCCTGCTGGGTCTGGATCTCGATCTTGCGCGGCTTGGCCTGTTCGGCAACCGGAATCCGCAGGGTGAGGACACCTTGGTCGTAGCTGGCCTTGATCTTCTCGGTGTCCAGGGTGTCACCCAGGATCAACTGGCGGCTGAATACGCCGCGGGGACGTTCCGAGGCCACGAGCTCCACATTGGGCTGCGTGGGGTCCTGCCGCTCGGCCCGCACGGTCAGGACGTTCCGTTCAACGTTCAGGTCAAGCGAGTCCACCTTCACGCCGGGAAGGTCGAACGCCACGACGAATTCGCCGTCCTCCTGCCAGGCGTCCATGGGCATCGCGGCCGGACGCGCGGCGGTTCCGAAGACCTGCTGCGTGAGCCGGTCCAGCTCACGGAACGGGTCGGTACGCATCAACATCATTTCCCACTCCTTCAGCTTCCAAGGTGATGGATCTGCGTCTTCTGTCCATTGCCACCTAATCTATGGCAGTGAATATAGATTTTTTATAGCACTCGTGGAAAACTGAAGCAAGGCACCGGCCGGAACGAATTTTGGGAGTACAGATGGCAGATCCTGGGGCGGGGCGGCCCGCGCGTCCGCCCGGTTCGCGGGCCCTTTACGCCATTTCGGTGGCCGCGGAGCTCACGGGCACCGGGCAGCAGAACATCAGGCTTTACGAGACACGGGGGCTGTTGACGCCCTCCAGGACGGCCGGCGGTACCCGGCAGTACAGCGACGACGATATCGCCGTCCTGCAGCGGATCGGGGAACTCCTTGAGGAGGGGCTTAACCTGGCAGGCATTGCCAAGGTCCTGGAACTGGAGGCAGCGAATGTGGAACTGCGCCGGGCCCTGAAGCGGGCAAGGTCCCGGCCGCAGTGACGCGGCTCCGCGGGCGGCCTTAGTCCAGGCCGGATTCTTCCTTGGAGAGCTCCCCCGTTACCGGTTCGCCCGGAATCCTTGCCGTCCGCCAGGTATCCAGGGCGATGACTCCGCCCAGGATGAGCAGCGACAGCGAGAAGGATGCCAGGGTGTCGGTGGGCCAGTGGTAGCCCAGGTAGAGCCGGCTGACGATGGCAAGGATGATCCCGATCCCGGCCCCGATGAATCCGAACACCGCTGCCCGGGGGTTCCGGCGCCGGGAGAAGATCAGGTAGGCGCCCACCAGCAGGAAATCGCAGGCCCCCAGGACGTGCCCGGACGGGTAGGAGAAGGTCTGGTCCGCGCCGAACAGCATTTGGTCCACCGGCGGCCGCGAGCGCTGGACGATGTGCAGGATGATCTGGGAGACGATCACCCCTGCCAGCATCGCGGACGCCAGCAGGATGGGGCGCCAGGCATGCTTGGCTGCGAATCCCCAGATAAGGATCACCACCAGCACGATGATGGGCAGCGCGATGGGGCCGAAGAATATGGCCAGGAAGATCATGAAGGCGGTAAGTGCGGCTGAGCGGGTTGTGAGCAGCCAGTCATGCACCGGGTGGTCCGCGACGGTGAGGCCGTCCGCCTGCAGCACGCTGACCAGTGTGGCAATGAAGAGCGCCAGCCCCACGACGGCCAGGATGACCGATGCCCGGTAAAGTCGGCGCCGGTCGGCGGCATCGACGTAGCGTTCCTCCACGACGAACTTTTCATGGAAGGCGTGCCACCTGCCGGACTTAGCCCCCGCGGCTGCGGAACCTGCTGATTTCTGTGCCAATGTGCTGCCCGTCCCTGCGCCCTGGTGAGTGCACGCCGGATGGGCGTGCTGTGTGAATGCCTAGCCTGAAGATTATCCCCATGTAGGGCCGTTCGCTCCATCACCGGGCCGGAAGGACGGCCGGCGGCCACGGCGGCGGCCAGTAGGAGCCGGCAGTGGACCGGACAGGAGCCGGAAGCTCACGGCTTCCGGCTCCTTGGACGATCCCGTGCCAACCCCTGGCTGGCCTTCGGACCGTTTGCTGCGTACCTGGTCCTAGGCCTGGTCCTCCCCGGCGCCCGGGCCGCCTGCTGCGTGGTTCCGCCAGCTGTGCTCGGGCTCGTAGCCCAGCATCCGGCGCGCCTTGTCGATGGAAAGCATCGTTTCGTGCTCGCCCAGTTCCTTGGTGACCTTGACGCCGGGAAACACCTCGGCGGCGAGGCCCGCGCTGGAACGGCTCATCACGGTGTCGGCATTGGCGATGATGAAGGCCTCGAACCCCGGCTTGGCGTTCTCCAGCGCCCGGGCTACGGCCTGGGCGCCGTCCCGGCCGTCGATGTAGCCCCACAGGTTCCACTTCCGCAGCGTCGGGTCGGCATCGAAGGAGGGGAACTTTTCGTAGTCGGCTTCATCCATGACGTTGGAGAACCGCAGGCCCGTGATGCTCAGCTCCGGGTCCCACCGCGTCATTTCCACGGCCATCCGCTCCTCGAGGGTCTTCACCAGGGAGTACGTGCTTTCCGGACGCGGCGGGTATTCCTCATCCACGGGAATGTAGGGCGGGTCGATGTCGAACGGAAGCCCCAGCACGGTCTCGCTGGAGGCGTACACCACCTTCTTGATCCCGGCGCGCCGCGCGGCCTGGAAGACGTTGTAGGTGGACAGCATATTGTTCTCGAAGGTTGCTGCGTCCGGAAGGATGCCCGGGGCGGGAATCGCACCCAGGTGCACCACGGCGTCGAACCCCTCATGCCTGTCGTCCACCCCCAGCAGGGCGTCCACAACATGCCCGTAGTTGCGCAGGTCCACCACCAGGAGTTCGGGGCTGCGTTCACCTGCCCGGTCCAGGGTGAGGACCTGGTGGCCGTCGTCGGTGAGCCGGCGCACCACGTGCCGTCCCAGTTTTCCGGTTCCGCCTGTAACGGCAATTCTCATCAGTGTTTCCTTCTGTTGGAGTGCGTTCACCGTGCGGTGTTTCGGTCAGGACGGAGGGCGCGGGGCTGCAAGGAACTGTTCGACGGCGGCAATTGCCGCTGCGGTAATCCCGCCCGGATCGCCGCTGCCGTTGACGGACACCAGGATGCCCCGCCCCGCGTACACCGAGACTACTTCATGGGTCTGCCGGCGGTAGAGATCCAGCCTGCGCCGAAAAACGTCGATCGTGTCATCGGTGCGGCCCTGCTCCAGGGCACGCCGCTGCATCCGCTCCTCCAGTTCAGCGTCCGGCGCCGTCAGTTCGATGACAGCGTCCAGCACGTGGCCGTGGTCCGCGAGCATGCTATCCAGTTCCAATGCCTGCGGGGCGGTGCGTGGATAGCCGTCCAGCAGGAATCCTTTCCTCGCATCGCTTTCCAGGAGCCGGTCCTTCACCAGCGCGTTGGTGAGGTGGTCCGGGACGAAATGGCCGTCATCGAGGTACCGGGCGGCCTGGTTCCCCAAGTCCGTCTTCCGCCTGACGTTGCTCCTGAAGATGTCCCCGGTGGACACGGCCGGGACCTGGAAATGCCGCGCCAGGTGCTCGGCCTGCGTTCCCTTGCCGGAGCCCGGTGGGCCGATGATAAGGAGCCTGCTCATGTTCCTGTCCTTCCGCAGCGGGAGCACGGTCTATGGTCCAGTCGGAGGCAGCACCGGATCCCGCTTCATTGTGCCGGTTGGCCCCTGTCCGGCGCCAGCAACCGGTGTTACGGCTGGCGCGGGAATGGGATTCGCCCCACCGGGGAATGTATATACTCTGGTTATCGGTTTAGCAGCAGGCCGTTGGAAAGTTCGTCGATCCAGCGACCATCACCGGCTCCCCGCCCAACTGTGGGGCCGCCTATGTGTTGCAGGCTCGTTTTGACCTGAACGAATGGCACCAAGAAACCGTGGCCGGCGAGTCAACAGCAAAAACCGATACATCCATCACCGAACACCTGCATGAACTGGTCCTCAACAGCTCCGACGTTGAGGACTTCCTCAACGAACTGGCACAGGTGTCCGCACGTAACCTTTCCGAGCCCGGCGACGAGATGCTGTGCGCCATTACCCTGCTCCGGCAGCGGAAGACAGCGACGATAGCCAGCAGCAGCCCCGAGGCAAAGTCCATCGGACGGCTCGAGCACAGGTTCGCCGAGACTCCGAGCCTGACCGCATTCACGGCGCAGGAGACTGTCCACGCGCCGGACCTCGACGACGACGGGCGCTGGCCAGACTACTCCCCTGCCGTCCTGGCGAAGGGGGTCCGGTCGGTTGCCGCCCTTCCCTTCCGGCTCGAAGGTGAAACCAAGGCAGCACTGCTGCTGTACTCCCGCCGAGCCCATCGCTTCGGGGGCCGAGTACTGAAGTTCGCCGAGGATTTCGTCAGCCAAACATCCCTGGCGCTCCGCCTTGCAGTGCGCTTTGCGCATTACAGCGAGACGGCGGCGAACCTCCGCGCCACCCTTGAGTCCCGCACGGTAATCGACATGGCGGTGGGCATCATCATGGCCCAGAACCGGTGCAGCCAGGAGGACGCTTTCGCCATCCTGAAGACCGCGTCAAGCACCCGCAACACCAAGCTCCACGATGTGGCCGCGGCCGTGGTGAACGCCCTGGGCCAAGGGCCTGCGCGCACCCATTACGACGGCTAGGCCCCGCGGCCTGCTGCATCCCCGCCTGCCCAGTAGAATGGTGCCAACTTTTCGCCGGGGGGCTCAATTTGGAACAGCAGCGTGTTTGCCTTGTCGTAGAAGATGACGACGATATCCGGGGCCTGATCTCCGTGGTCCTTGCCCATGCGGGCTTCAAGGTCACCGCCGTGGCCACAGGCGCGGAGGGCATCGCCGCAGCGGCCGATCCCGCCATCGCCCTGGTCACCCTGGACCTTGGCCTTCCGGATATGGACGGGCACGTCGTGGCGCAAGCCATCGGAAACCTCACCACCGCGCCCCTGCTGTTCCTCACCGCCCGCTCCGAGGAGGACGACGTCCTTGCCGGCATGGCGTCCGGGGCCGCCGGCTACCTCACCAAACCCTTCCATCCGAAGGAACTGAAGGAGCTCGCCGGGCAGCTGTGCCCGGCGGCGGCCGCCTCAGGGGAGCCGCACCTACCCGGCAAATCGCACTGCTGAGCCCGCCGGCCGCGCGGCAGAACGCCTCGGCGGCGGAACGGCGCCCGACGGCGGCGCGTTGCCGCCGTCGGACGCGCGCCCTTCCTACTGCCGGTCGCCCAGGGGGAGCCGTGGATCCGTGTGCACCACGGCCGAAGGTATGACACTATATGCGCATGAATGCAGATAAGAATGCTTGCGCCTTGGGCACCGACAGCCAGTACGTGGAGCTGGCCGTGGAGGTGTTCGCCATGCTGGCCGATGCCACCAGGGTGCGCATAGTCCTTGCGCTCCGCGAGGGGGAGATGGCGGTGGGCGCCCTTGCGGACGTTGTGGGCAAATCTCCCGCCGCCGTATCCCAGCACCTGGCAAAAATGAGGCTGGCACGAATGGTGTCTACCCGCCAGGACGGAACCCGGGTGATGTACCGGCTGGAGAACGAACATGCCCGGCAGCTGGTGGCCGACGCGATTTTCCAGGCCGAGCATGCCCTCGGCGGGGAACCGGCCCACCACCGGATCGCCAACCACACCGCGCAACGGAGTGCCACATGAGCCGGCCGCACCAGGAGTCAACACACACCCACGGGCACGACCACGACCACGACCACGACCACGACCACGACCACGACCACCATCACCATTCCGGGTTCAAGGGCTGGCTGTTCGAACTGTTCGTGCCGCACACGCACGACGCCGCAGATTCCATTGACGACGCGATGGAAGCCAGCACCGAGGGCATCCGTGCGCTGAAGATCAGCATGTTCGTGCTGCTGGCCACCACCGTGCTGCAGTTCCTGGTGGTCCTGTTCAGCAGCTCGGTGGCCTTGCTGGCGGACACCATCCACAACTTCTCCGATGCCCTGACCGCGGTGCCCCTGTGGGTTGCCTTCATCCTCGGGCGCAGGGCCGCCAACCGCCGGTACACCTACGGCTACGGCCGGGCAGAGGACCTGGCCGGCCTGTTCATCGTGGCTGTGGTGGCGCTCTCCGCCGTCGTGGCTGGTTGGCAGTCGGTGGACCGGCTGATCCATCCCCAGCCGCTCCAGAACCTGGGCTGGGTCATGGCCGCGGGCCTTATCGGCTTTGCAGGAAACGAGGCCGTAGCCATTTACCGCATCCGGGTCGGCCGCAGGATCGGTTCCGCAGCGCTGGTGGCCGACGGCGTACACGCCCGGACCGACGGTTTCACCTCGTTGGCTGTGGTGATCGGCGCCGTCGGCGTCATGCTCGGTTTTCCGCTGGCGGATCCCATCGTTGGCTTGGTCATTTCAGCAGCCATCATGGTGCTGCTCTGGGGCACCGTCCGGAGCATCGGCCGGCGGCTCATGGATGGCATCGAACCAGACCTGGTTTCGCGCGCACTGCTGGCACTGGAGGAGACGCCGGGCGTCCTCGCGGTAGGAAACCTGCAGCTGCGGTGGTCCGGCCACCGCCTCCAGGGATCGGCACGGATCGAACTCGCTGACACGGAGTTGTCGCAGGCCGAAGAGATCCTTGACCGCGCCGGCCACCGGCTCCGGCACGCGCTGCCCAAGCTTGACCACATGCTCCTGGCTCCCACCACCCGGCGGTAGCAGGCACAAAACGCAGAAGTGGCCCTGCCAGACGGCGGGCCACTTCTGCGCTGATGGGATTTCCGGCCTAGGCCCGGGCAGGCTTTCCAGGCAGCGCCAGTTTGAAGACCTTGGCCCAGGACGAGCCCACCTGCTTCAGCAGCGGACCGGTGGTGTACTTCAGGCCGTAGCGCTGGCAGATCTCACGGACCCTCGGCGCCACCTCCGCGTACCGGTTGGAGGGCAGGTCCGGGAAGAGGTGGTGCTCAATCTGGTGCGAGAGGTTGCCCGTCATAAGGTGCATGAATTTCGAGCCTGAGATGTTGGCTGAGCCAATCATCTGCCGGACATACCAGTCACCGCGGGTTTCGCCGTCCACCATCTCTTCGGTGAAGGTGTCGGTTCCTTCCGGGAAGTGGCCGCAGAAGATGACCGCGTGGGCCCAGACATTGCGGATGGCGTTGGCAGTGATCGTGCCGAACAGCGCCTGCTTGGCGGATCCGGTCAGCATGGCGACGGCAGGAGTGGCCGCGTAGTCCTTGGTGAACTGGGTTACGACCTTCTTGCCCAGCGCCTTGAGGTCCTTGAGCAGGGCTTCCTTGGACTTGGTGCCTTCCTTGTACTCGGTCAGCTCGAGGTCGTAGATGGCGATGCCCCACTCGAAAACCGGCGCCAGGATGGCGTTGAACAACGGGTTGGCCAGATTGATGGGCTTCCACGGCTGGTTCTCGTCCATGCGCAGGAGGTTGTATCCGACGTCGTTGTCCTTGCCCACCACGTTGGTCCACCGGTGGTGCAGGTCGTTGTGGGTGTGCTGCCAGGACCGCGAGGGGGTGACGAAGTCCCATTCCCAGGTGGTGGAGTGGATGTCCGGGTCCCGCATCCAGTCCCACTGGCCGTGCAGGATGTTGTGGCCCAGCTCCATGTTTTCCAGGATCTTGGCCAGGCTGAGCAGGGTGGTCCCCGCGACCCACGCGGCTTTGTTCTTGCTGACCAGGAGGGCGGCGCGGCCGGAAATCTCCAGGCCACGCTGGATCTTGATCATCCGGCGGATGTAGGCGGCGTCCTCCGCCCCGCGCTTGCCCAGGATCTCGTCCCGGATGGCGTCGAGCTCACGGCCCAGCTCCGCTACCTGCTCATCGCTGAGGTGCGCGGCTGCGGGGGGCCGGACGGCGGGGCTGCCGGATTCGGCAAGCTTCCCGGGCCGGGTTCTCGAGCTTCCCGCGGGGGTGACCTTGCTTGGTGTGATTACAGACATTCCGTGGTGCTCCTCAGATTTCGAGGTTGACGGGTCCGGCGGCTGCCGAGACACACGTTTGGATGAGTTGGCCTGGTTCCCCGTGGATTTCCCCGGTCCGCAGGTCGCGGACCTGCCCCGCCAGGAGTGGTGTGAGGCAGCTGTGGCAGATGCCCATCCGGCAGCCGCTGGGCATCAGCACCCCGGCGTCCTCGCCGATGTCCAGGATGGGGGTGTCGCCGTCGGCTTCCACCTCCCGGTCGGATGCTTCGAAGGTGACCAGGCCGCCGTCGTGCCCTACGCCGGCGTTGAAGGTGGTGTTGAAGCGTTCGATCATGAGGTTGCCGGCGTCTCCGGCAACGGCGACGTCGGTTCCGGGTGCCCTGGTGGTCAGGGCGGCGCGCTTCCAGAGGGCCTCGGCGTCGTCCAGGAAGCTGTCCGGGCCGCAGGCGTAGGCCGCCCGTTCCTTCCAGTCGGGGCAGATCTCGTCCAACTCTTTGGTGCTGGAGAAGTCCATGCGGCCCTGTTCACCGGTGTACCAGTGCGCCAGGCGGAAGTTGGGGAACTGGTCCGCGAGCTCGGCCAGCTCTTCACGGAACAGGCTGTCACCCGGGGTGCGTGCGGAGTGGACCAGCACGACGTCGGCATCCGGACGCCGCGGCACAAGGGTACGGATCATGGACATCACCGGAGTGATGCCACTGCCGGCGGTGACCATGAGAAGGGGGCGGGGGTGCTCCGGAAGGACGAAGTCGCCCTGCGGCGGAGCCAGGAACAGGACATCGCCGGGCTTGGTGGTGCGCACCAGCGTGCCGGACACTGCGCCGACGTCGGTGACGGTGATGGCAGGATCCTTGCCTGCGGGAGCGCTAAGGGAGTAGGAACGCCAGTGCCGCACGCCGTCGAGCTCGACGCCGATGCGGGCCCACTGCCCCGCCAGGTGCGCCTTCCACCCGCGGCCGGGGCGGAAAAAGATGGTTGCCGACTGCGCGGTTTCCTGCACCACGCGGGTGACCACGCCCCGAAGCTGGCGAGCCGAGTAGACAGGGTTGAACAGGGCCAGAATGTCTTCCGGCGCCAAGGGGGTGGTAAGCACTGAGGCCGCCTGGGCCAGCTGACGTAGCCGGATCATACGGTTAAGCCTAGAGCGGTGTGAGCCATATTTCTCTCTCTCCGTCATATGACCGTTCCGCAGTCACACGCTAGTTATCGGCGCGAAGCCCCCACGTCGCCCTATAAGAGTAACGGTTAGGTATCAAGGAAGGTTCCCGCCGTCCTTTCGGCTCCCTCCCAGGGCGCCGCCGCGCCGCATTCCCGGCTGGCATGATGGCTTCGTGGGTATCCCTGGCGAGTCTGTCAATGTTTTCAAGACCATCATGCTGTTCGTGCTGGCCGCCGCCGCGGAAATAGGTGGGGCATGGCTGGTGTGGCAGGCCGTGCGCGAAGGCAAGGACTGGTGGTGGGCCGGGCTTGGCGTGATCGCGCTGGGAGCTTACGGTTTCGTGGCCACGCTCCAGCCAGATGCCCATTTCGGCCGGATCCTTGCGGCCTACGGCGGCGTGTTCGTGGCCGGTTCCCTGGCCTGGGGCATGGCCTTTGACGGCTTCCGCCCGGACCGGTGGGACATCACCGGGTCCCTGGTGTGCCTCCTGGGGGTTGCCGTGATCATGTTTGCTCCCCGCAGCGGCGGATAGCAGGAGCGCGTGGGCAGCGGCGGTGGCTAAGATCTACCCACGACGAAAGGCGGGCCCTGTGGACCGGGTGGACTACTGCGTTATCGGCGGCGGAATCATAGGCCTGGCAACCGCCTACCAGCTGCTGCAGAAGCAACCGGGAGCTTCGCTGGTCCTGCTGGAGGCCGCGGAGTCCCTGGCATCACACCAGACCGGACACAACAGCGGCGTCATCCACTCCGGGATCTACTACGCCCCGGACAGCCTCAAGGCACGGTTCAGCAAGGCGGGGTCGCAGCAGACCAAGGAGTTCTGCCGGGAACACGGCATCAGGTACGCCGAGCCGGGCAAACTGCTGGTGGCAACGTCCGCGGTGGAATTAGACAGGCTGGACCGCCTGGAAGAACGCGCGGCCGTCCATGGGCTGCCCTGCGAGCGCATTGGCCAAGACGAACTCAACCGGCGCGAGCCCAACGTTTCGGGCCTGGGCGCCCTGTTCATTCCCAGCACCGGAATCGTGGACTACCGGGACTTGGCGCGGAAACTGGCTGACCTCATCTCCGCTGCCGGCGGCCGGGTCATCACCGGAGCCAGGGTGGACTCCATCGTGGAGCATTCAGACCGGGTGGACGTTGGCACAGCCCGGGCCCTCTATTCCTGCCGCCGCCTGGTGGCCTGTGCGGGCCTGCAGTCGGACCGCCTGGCGGAAATGGCCGGAATGAACATCGACGTGCAGATCATTCCCTTCCGCGGAGAGTATTTTGAGTTGCCGGACGCCAAGTCGGATTACGTTACGCACCTCATCTACCCGGTACCGGACCCGGACCTGCCTTTCCTGGGGGTACATCTCACCCCCACCATCCACGGCAGCATCACGGTGGGACCCAACGCGGTGCTGGGCCTGGCCCGGGAGGGCTATCCCAAATTCTCGGTGGACCTCAGGGATGTGGGCCGCTACGTGCGCTTTCCGGGGCTGTGGCGTGTGGCCCGGTCCAATGCAGCCACCGCGGTGCGCGAGGTCCGCAACTCGCTGTTCAAGGGAAGCTACCTGCAGGAATGCCGCAAATACGCTCCGGGCCTGGCCAAAGCGGACCTGCTGCCGTACGAGGCAGGCATCCGTGCACAGGCTGTACGCCGGGATGGAACGCTCCTCCACGACTTCCTGCTGGCGGAGACAGAGCGGATGATCCACGTCCTGAACGCCCCTTCGCCCGCCGCAACAGCCGCCCTGCCCATTGGGGATCACCTTGCCGGCAAAGCCGTGCTCCGCCATATTTCCTGACCGGCAGCCCCGCACCCGCCGCGGCTAAACTGGCCCGGTGATCAACAGCGAGCAGCCCCCCAGGCCCACCGTCCCGCCATCGCGCGGAAGGATGGCCGAACGGCTGCTCCCCGGCGGCGAGGAACCGGACCCGCGCTTCACGCTGGCGAACGAACGCACCTTCCTTGCCTGGATCCGGACGTCGCTGGCGCTGCTAGCAGGGGGCATCGCCATCGAGGCATTCACCTCCGGCCTCTTCATCGAACCTGTCCGGAAAGGCCTGGCCATCCTGTTGCTGCTGCTGGGCATGATGCTCAGCGGTGGCGCCGCCCTTCGGTGGCTTCGGGTGGAACGGAGCATGCGCAATAAGGCGCCGCTGCCGCTGCCGCTTTTTGTGCCCCTGTTGGCGGGTGCAGGCGCGCTGGCCGCCGCCGTCGTACTGGTTTTCATCCTCTGGCGCTGACCTGTGGCTGCACACGCACCCAGCCCCCACGGCGATCCCGGCCTCCAGCCCGAGCGGACCGCCCTCGCATGGGGGCGGACGATGCTGGCGCTGGCTACGGCGAGCGCTTTCTTCCTGCGCTGGCTCCCCACCTACGGCGCGCCCATCCTGGTACTGCCGGTGATTTCGGGCGGCGCTGCCCTTGCCATCTACCTCACCCAGCGCCGCCGTTACCGGGCCAGGTCCCACGGCCTGGCAGGCGAAAGCATCGAGGCCGACCTGCCCGCCGTCCTTTGGACTGCCTTTGCGGGCGTCGCCCTGGGGTGCCTGGGAATAGTGGTGGTCCTGGTCAGCTAGAACATCGGCAGGACGAAGCCGGCCAGCAGCGCCACGGCGCCGATTGCCGTCAGGCAGCGGCCCAGGACCGAGGCCGTCCTGCCGGCCTCTTCCGGCCTGGTGGTCTGCCACTGCGTCGGGCGCTTGGGGTGGTAATAGATGGGCAGGGTGTCCCCCGCGGCCATGTCCCTGATGTCGTAAGGGGACATTGGGGCGTGGTGCACCTGGTGCTTCCGGTCGATCCAGCGGAAGCCCACACCGGTGGAATCCGAGTACACCACGCCCTCGGCAACATCCCAGGGGTGCACGAAGCGGCGGAGGAATCCGGTGTAGAAGAGCAGCCCCAACCCTGCGGGCAGACACAACCAGGTGAGCACTTCCAGGATGGGACCTGCCATATCGAGCGCAGTGGGCATGAAGTTGATGGTACAGCTCAGGGGCTGGCTCCTTCAGCACCGGGTACGTACGCTGAAGGGGACCGGACCGGAGTTAGGGGTAGCCATGAATGATCAGGATATTTTGTCGCACATCCAGGCCCTGGTGGAGGAGGAGCACTCGCTGCGCGAAGGCTCGGGTGACGGGCAGGCGCCGGACCAGGCACGGCTCAAGTATGTGGAAGAAAGCCTGGACCAGTGCTGGGACCTGCTGCGCCAACGGCGGGCCAAGAAGGATTCGGGCGAGAACCCGAACGACGCCGAGGCCCGCCCGATCAGCGAAGTGGAGGGTTACAGGCAGTAATGCGGATTGCAGTAGCGCAGATCATCAGCGGCGCCGACCCCACGGCCAACCTGGAACTCGTTTGGGAGTATGCCGCCCAGGCCAAGAACGCCGGCGCCCAACTGGTGGTCTTTCCCGAGGCGACCATGCGCGCCTTTGGCCATTCCCTGAAAGACATTGCCGAGCCCATGGACGGGCCGTGGGCCGGCGAGGTCCGCAGGATGGCTGCCGAGCTGGACCTGGCGATCGTGGCCGGCATGTTCACGCCGGGGAAAGACGGCCGGGTCCGTAACACCCTCCTGGTCACTGGGCCCGGGCTGGAGGCGGCGTACGACAAGGTCCACCTTTTTGACGCTTTTGGCTTCACGGAGTCCAGGACAGTGGACGCCGGGGAAGCCCCGGTGACGTTCGAGCTCGATGGGACCGTGTTTGGTCTGGCCACCTGCTACGACGTCCGCTTTCCAGGGCTGTTCACGGCAAACGCCAATGCAGGCGCCCAGGTGAATATCGTGTGCGCCTCGTGGGGCGCCGGTGAAGGCAAGGCGGAGCAGTGGGACCTGCTGGTGCGCGCCCGGGCTCTGGACAGCACCACATTTGTGGTTGCGTGCGGACAGGGCGATCCCCAAACGGTGGGTGCCGGCCCGGCGGGCACAGCACCCACGGGCATCGGGCACAGCGCGGTGATCACACCCCTGGGGAAGCCTGTGGTTGCCCTGGGCGGGAAACCTGAACTCGCCGTCGTCGACATCGACCCGTCAACCGTGGAGGACGTCCGGGCCACACTGCCGGTCCTCGCCAACGCCCGCACGTTCTGACGGGGTGAGGTGCCGTTCACGGCTCCGAAACAGCCGGCACAGGGGCGGACGACGGCGGAGCTCACCTGCCGCAGGCCCCTCCAGCCTGCGGTTGCAGGGAACGGGCCGGGTTACGGGATGTCGCAGCAGCCGCCGGAGGAGAGGCCGTTTACACGCCCGAAACATAGCTGATACGTGAACTTCACGCACGGGCAATTTGTGTAACGTGGCCGCAACTTTAGGCGGCATTGATTGAAACACACGCCGCGAAAAATGGATCCCGGGGGAAATGCCGCGGGGCCACACGGGTCCCGCACCACGTTCACATCGCGAAGGGACCCACCGGTGGAAATCACTGCCCAACACGTCTGGCTGATGATTTCGGCCGCAATGGTCCTCCTGATGACCCCCGGGCTTGGCCTCTTCTACGGCGGCATGACCCGCGCCAAGGCTGCCCTGAACATGATCATGATGAGCTTCATCTCGGCGGGGATTGTCGGCGTGGTCTGGGTCCTCTGGGGCTACTCCATGACCACCGGGAACGGCATCCTGGGACTGTTCGGCAACCCCTTTACCAGCTTTGGCCTGCAGGACCTGATGGGTTCACCGGACCTCCTCAAAGCCGGCTACAGCGCTACCTTCGCCATTGTCACCGTCGCCCTGATCAGTGGCGCCATCGCCGACCGTGCCAAGTTCAGCGCCTGGGTCCTGTTCGTGCCCGTATGGATCACCCTTATCTACTGCCCCCTCGCCTACATGATCTGGGGTGGCGGACTGATGAGCGCTGGCGGGGCCGTCACGGAAATCTTCGGCCAGGTCATTGATTTCGCCGGCGGCGCCGTGGTGGAAATCAGTTCGGGAACTGCAGCCCTGGTGCTCGCCGTTATTGTTGGCCAGCGCCACGGATTCGCGAAGGACCCCAACCACCGCCCCCATAACCTGCCTTTCATCATGCTCGGCGCCGCAATCCTGTGGTTTGGCTGGTTCGGCTTCAACGGCGGAGCTGCCACCAGCGTGGAACAGGCCGGCCTCATCTGGATCAACACCCTGGTGGCTCCTGCCGCGGCCATGCTGAGCTGGCTGGTCACCGAAAAGATCCGCCACGGACACCCGACCTCCCTGGGTGCAGCCTCCGGCGTGGTCGCCGGGCTGGTGGCCATCACCCCGTCCTGCGCCAACATCAGCCCGGTGGCCGCCATCGGCCTGGGCCTGGTGGCGGGAGCCGCCTGCTGCGTGTTCGTGGACCTCAAGTACCGGTTTGGCCTTGATGACTCCCTGGACGTGGTGGGCGTCCACCTGGGCGCAGGCCTTATCGGCACCCTTTCGCTGGGGTTCATCGCCCTCCCGGTGAACGGCCAGGGCGGCGGTCTCTTCTACGGCGGCGGTGTCCAGCAGCTCATCGCCCAGGTGGCCGCGGTAGTCATCACGCTCCTGCTGTCCGGCGCAGGAACCGCGGTCATCGGCCGGGTGATCCACAAGACTGTTGGCTTCCGTGTCAGCCACGAGGCTGAGACCGCCGGCGTGGACCTGGCTGAGCACGCCGAGACGGCCTACGCCTTCGGCGAGATCGGAGCGGGCTTCAATCCCCTGCGCCACGCCGCGGCCCACATTCCAACGGCCCCGGCTCCCGCTGAACGGCACGCCAAGGAAGACTCCTTCGCGTAAGTCCTGCCCTAGTCCGCAAGGATCTTGTAGAGCGCGCGGCGCAGTTCGTCCATCTTTTCCATCGCGGCGGCCCGCTGCTCCTCGCTCACCCCGGTGCGGAACTGATGGATGGCGCCCATGAGCTTGGCAATGCTCTGGTGGAAGTCCCTGTCGGCACTGTCCGGTTCAGCGTTCCAGGCGTTCTCCATCTCCTCAGCGTGTTCGGCGACGTAGGCCTTCCCGGCGTCCGTCAGCGCAAACTCTGTTCCCCGGCCCTCGCCCACGGCCTCGATCAGCCCCTCGTCCACCAACTGCTGGAGCGTGGGATAGATGGATCCCGGGCTGGGCCGCCACATTCCGCCGGTCTTTGCGGCGATGGTCTTGATCAGTCCGTAACCATTGGACGGGGCCTCCGCCAGCAGCGACAGGATGGCTGAGCGGACGTCACCCCGGCTGGCACGCCGGCCGCCCCGTCCGAAACCCGGGCCAAAGCCCGGCCCAAACCCAGCTCCGAATCCGGGGCCAAAACCAGGCCCGAAGCCGGGACCCCGGTGCCCGTGCGGCCCCCTGTGGCCCCTCCCCCGCTCGAAGCGTCCCTTGCCGAATTCCGGGCCGGGATTCTTGTCATCAAATATGCCTTTCATGGTGGCATCGCCCTTTCATTTTTCATGTGCTCGCTGCGTCTTCAGCGATAGTTAACGATATGTCGGTAACTATCGCTAGATCAAGGGTTCAGCGTGACCAAATCCTGACCCTCCACCCCCTGTTTCACCTCTTTGCAGGGGCGTATTCTGATCCCACCTTCGAGGACGAGGGCCGAGGAATGGTGAAGAAGCGGAAGCGCAGGCGCGGCTTTGGCTTAGCCCTGGGAAGGCTCCTGGGTTTCCTTGCTGCGAGTGTTATGTGCGGAGTGCTGGCGGCCAGCCTGGTGGTTCCTGCCGTGGCAGCCGCTGGGATGGGCGTCAGTTCCTCCATTGGTTTCTTCGAAAGCCTGCCCACGGAGCTGACCGTCCAGCCGCCGTCGCAGGCCACCAGAGTCCTCACCTCCGACGGGCAGGCTATTGCCACTTTCTACGCGGAAAACCGCGTCAGGGTTCCACTGGACCAGATGTCCCCCTTCATCAAGGACGGCATCATTGCCATCGAGGACAGCCGGTTTTACACCCACGCCGGCGTGGATCCGCAGGGCATCCTGCGCGCACTGGTGTCCAACCTGACCAAGGGCGGCGAGCAGGGTGCGTCCACCATCACGCAGCAGTACGTCACCAACGTCCTGAACGAGGCGCAGCTCTCGCAGGACCGGCCGGACGCGGTGGTGCTGAACGGGCAGAAGGACTTCGGTGACAAGCTGCGTGAAATGAAGCTCGCCATCGCGCTGGAGAAGAAGTACACCAAGGACCAGATCCTTGAGGGCTATCTCAACATCGTGTTTTTCAGCAGCAACGCCTACGGGATAGAAGCCGCGGCGCGCTACTTCTTCAGCACCACCGCGAAGGACCTCACCCTGCCCCAGGCCGCGTTGCTGGCCGGGCTGGTCAACAGCCCCACCCTGTACAACCCGGCCACCAATCCGGACAAGTCGATCGTGCGCCGGAACCAGGTCCTGTCCGAGATGCTCCGCTTGCGAAGGATCACGCAGGCCCAGTACGACGCGGCAGTGGCCACCCCTATCGAGCTGAAGATCACGCCGCAACAGCAGGGCTGCGCCAATGCCGCAATGGCGCCCTACTTCTGCGACTACATCTCCCACCTGATCCTGAACAATCCTGCCTATGGCGCCACCGAAGTGGAGCGCGAGCGCAGGCTGTACCGCGGCGGCCTCACTATCGTCACCACCCTGGACAGCAGGCTCCAGGCGGCCGCCCAGGTCCAGGTGGACGGTACAGCGGGTGCAAATCCAGACCGGTGGGCAGCCTCGCTCCTGACCCTGCAGCCAGGCAGCGGCAAGATCCTGGCCATGGCCCAGAACACGGTATTCCTCCCCCAGGCTGGCAAGTTTGATACCAACCTGAACTTCAACGTGGACGCCAGGGACGCGCAGGGCAATGACCTGAATGGCGCCGGCGGGTTCCAGCCGGGCTCCACCATGAAGCCCTTTACCTTCGCGGAGTGGTTGAACGAGGGCAAGCCGCTAACCGCGGAAGTAGACGCCTCACGCCGGGTCTATCCCCTGGGGTTCCCGTGGAAGGACAGCTGCGGGAAGGTGCTGGGCGCGTACAGCACGGCGCAGGCCAACCCGGCCCTTGGCGCTGCCGATGACCTGCAGAACGCCGAGGACGGCTTCTACCGGCCGATGCCCGTCAACTACGGCCTGTACAACTCCATCAACACCGCTACCTTCGCCTCGGCAGCCCAGCTCGACTTTTGCGGCATCCAGAAGATGGTGGACTCCGTGGGCCTGCACAGTGGTTTGGACAGCACCCCGGTCAACATGCATCAGCTGGGCAACCTGCTGGGCGGCACGGGCGTGGCTCCGCTTACCCTGGCAAACGCCTTCGCCACCTTCGCCACGGAGGGCCGCTACTGCGCGCCGATCGCCCTGGCCGAGGTGACCGATGCGGCAGGGGCGAAGCTGCCCGCCCAGGTCCCCGACTGCCACGACGCCGTCAAGCCCGACGTGGCCCGGGGCGTCAATTCAGTGCTCCAGGACGTCCTGAAGAAGGGGTCCGGTGTCTGGATCAACCCGAAAGTACAGGACACGGTGCCCACCGCCGCCAAGACTGGAACCTCCAACAACAACGGTTCCACGTGGGTGGTGGGTTACACCACCGGCCTTGTCACGGCTTCCTTCTTCGGCGATGCACTGGAAGGCCAAAAACGGGCCGGGCAGAACGTGACCATCAACGGAACCTTCTATCCCCGCCTCGACGGGTACATGATTGCCGGGCCGCAGTGGGCCAACTACATGCTCAAGGTGGCGCCGCTGTATCCCGCAACCCCGTTCGCGCCACCGCCCGCTTCGATGATCGGCCCTAACCCCAACTACAGGCCGTAGGCACTTGGCGCATCCATGGTGGATCTGGATGCCGCCTAACCCGTCCCCTTCCACAGCCGCTTCCACCACGGGCGTTCCGGCTCCGGCGCGGCCGGCGCCTCGTCCACCTGCACAGCACGCCGGCTGCGCCAACGCTCCACTTCCCCATCCACGTCACGGGTCTTGGTGATCACCGGTGGGCCGCCCTGCAACTGGCGGCGGGCATCAACGACCCTCCGGTTGAAATCCGCCACGACATCGCGGACCTGCTGCTCGGTGTATTGGGCGTCCAGTTTCGCGTCGAGCTCGGCGTCCTCAGCGCGGAGGAGGATGGCCGCCGGCCCCAGGCCGCTGATGTTCTCCCGCTGGATCAGCCCCTTCACCCACCAGTCGGGATCGTACGACTCGCCCAGGCCGGGAATTGGTTTGCCCGCATACTTCAGGTTGTCGAACTTGCCCTGCGCCATGGCGTCGCGGACCAGGTATTCCGCGCGGGCGGCATCGCTGACTTTCCTGCGCTTCTCCCGCTCCTGCGCGTCGAGGGCATCCAGCGCGGCTTCCTCCTCGGCGCTGATGCCGGCGCCACGGTATGACCGCACCTCGGCCGCACGCTCCAGGCGCTTGCGGAATTCCCCTGCGCCGCCGCTCATCGCTGCCACCGCCTTCCCTCGCCGGGTCCCAACCTCCAGTATTCAGCGGCGGGCCTGGGCGTTCAACGCCCAGGGTTGGCGGACGACGACGGAACGTCCCGCCGTCGTCCGCCCACCTGGCGCCGTGGCAAAGGAAGTGGCTGTTGCGCTGTCAGGCGTTGGCGTGCTCGGCAAGGAGTCCGTCGATCTGGCCGACCGCTGCCTTGAGGCCCTCCTCCATGCCCATCTTGATCATCTCTTCCAGCTGTTCTTCAGACTCGAAGGCGGACAGCATGGTCATCCGGGTGCGCTCCCCCACCGGTTCCAGCGTCACTGTGGCATGGCTGACGCCATGGTCACCGGTGGGGTTGCCGTCGCTGTCCGCGAAACCGTCGTTGAATTCAAGCTGGCGCGGCGATTCGATGCTGGTGAATTCCCACCAGCCGTGGAACTTCTCCCCATCCGGGCTTGTCATGTAGTAGCTGGCGCGGCCGCCCGGAACGAAGTCGTGCTTGTAGAAGGTAGCCGGATACGTGGGCGGACCCCACCAGCGCTCCAGCTGCCGCGGGTCCTCAAAGAGCTGCCAGACGCGTTGCATGCCGGCGTCGAACTCGGCAACGAGGGTGAGGCTCAGGGCCTCGGGGTTTTTATCCGTACTGATGACTGTCATGGCCTTGCCTTCCTAACCTTCAGTGAGAATGTCTGCCATCCGGGCGGCGCGCTGCCGCCAGATTTGTTCATATTCGTCGAGCAGCCGCCGGGCTTTCAGCAGACCTTCATGATTACCCCGCACGATCTGTTCCCTTCCGCGCTTTTCCTTGGTGACAAGGGAGGCGCGCTCCAATACCGCCACATGTTTCTGTACGGCGGCGAAACTCATGGCGTAGAGGGCGGCGAGACCGGAAACTGAAAACTCCTCGACGGTCACCCTGCGGACAATGTCGCGGCGGGTGGAATCGGCGAACGCCTGGAAGAGGCGGTCCAGTTCGGCCTCACGAAGCTGATGTACAACCATTTGGTTGTACATTATCCCTTTAGGTAGACCGGGTCAATGGCTTTTTCCGTCGTCCCCGCCAGGCAAGTTCTGGCCGGTATCTTGAAGCTCATGAGCATCTTCCTTGCCGGGGCGGGCCCTGATCCACTGGGCTTTCCGGATGTCTTTGACCAGTTTGCGGATGCAGTCCGCCGGCATGCGGCACCCGGCCGGGCTGTCCGGATTGCCGTGGCCGTACACCACCGGGGAGGAAGCCCGGAGGAACTCATTGAGACCTGCTCGGCGCCCCTCCAAGCCAGGCTTGACTGTGGGATCGTGGCCATCCCGCTGCGCGGGGACAAGCCGGCGGATCCTGCCGCATTCGATGGCGTGGATGGCGTGGTGGTGGGCGGCGGATTGACGCCGGCCTATTGGGAAGGCCTGCTCCCCGCGGCCGCCGCCATTCTCCGCCTGGTGGCCGCCGGCCGCCCCTACCTGGGGTTTTCCGCCGGGGCCATGGTGGCGCCGAACCGTGCACTGATCGGCGGCCACCGTATCAACGGGGTGGACGTGTGCGGGGAGGAATGCTCGGAAGGCCTGGAGGCAGTGGAGATCCGGCAGGGCCTGGGACTGGTCCCGTTCGCGGTGGATGTCCACGCGGCGCAAGCGGGAACGGTAAGCCGCGCAGTGGGGGCCGTAGCGGCCGGCCAGGTGGATTGGGCGGTCGCCATTGATGAGAACACGGCAGTGGTGCTGGAACCGGCAGGCGCCAATCGATACAGGGTTATCGGCAGCGGCAACGCCTGGGATATCCGCAACGCAAGGGGCGGCACTGTCGTCTCGATCCGCGCCGGCGCCTGACGGGGCCTGGACAGTTTGTGGTCCAGGCGCAGGCTAGGAGTCGAAGTGCGTCTGGACACTGCCTCCGGAGAGCTGTTCAATCAATTCCTTGGCCACGTCCCTCAGCTTCTTGTTGCGGTTGCTGGAGACCCGGGTGAGGATCTCCATCGCGTCTTCCTGCGAACAACGGTTTTGCGCCATGATGACGCCGCAGGCCAGGTTGATGGCGGTCCTGCTTTCCAGGGCGGCTTCCAGGTCATCAGCCCTGTTCTGCGCCGTGCTGATGCGGACCGAAAGGTGCAAGGTGTTGTGGGCAGCGGCGGCGAAGCCCACCGCTTTGTCATAAACCTCCGCCGTGAACACTCCCGGCCTCGTGGCGAAAAAGTTCAGTGCGGCACTGGCCTCGCCGCTGATCTCCAAAGGAACACCCAGGGTGCTGTGCACGCCCCGCCCCACCAGCTCCTGGTTGTACGTGGTCCACCGGCCGTCCTGCCCGACGTCGTCAATCAGCACGGGCGCCATCTCGCGCAGCGCCTTGATGCAGGGACCGTCCCCCAGCGCCTGCTCGATAAGGTCCAGTTCCAGCGCCCTGGCACTGCTGCCCGCAGCAGTGGTGGGGCGCCGGCGGAGCTTCATGGTCACCGCGCACTCAATGTCGTCACCGGCTGCCTTGGAGACAGCCGCTGCCGCCAGTCCCGAGAGTCCGGAAAGGAACTCAACGGCATTCTCGGCCCCCACCAGGACCTCTTGGAGGTGCTCGACTGTCACACTGTTGGCAGGATTCAGCATGGGGTTCATCTTACGGTTACCGGCCCCTGCGCGGCAGCGGAGGGCCCGGGCAGTCCAGCGGAGGCAGAACGGGACAACGACGGCGGCAGCGAACCCGGGACGACGACGGCGGACCCGTTAGGGGCCAAGCTCCGGGCCGAAGGAGCCGCTGTATCAGATCCATCACCAAGGGCGTAGTGTCAAAGGTAGGAGATTTCGGGATGGTGTCACTATCCGGAAGTTGAATAAACGGGCCCACCGTGCGAAGAGCGGCGGCCGCCAGCCAGGACAGGCAATGACTGGCGCAACTATGGATCGAGGCCCGATGGCCGGGAAAAACGCTCTGGCCGCCGCAGACGAATACCAGGACCTGCTGCGGGAATGCCCCGGAATCCCTGGGTTCCTCCTCGCGCTGGGCACCAGCTCTGCTTCGCGGCTCCGTACGGATGCCAGCACCCTGGACAGCGGGGAATTGTCCGCACCGCCGGTTGGACCGCGCGGATGAACGCCGACTGGACCGGCGGCCCCGACAAACTGCTGGAGGCCGACCGGCAGCGGAAGGACGTGGCCCGGCGGTTCCGCAACACCCAGGTCCCGATGATAAAACTGTGGACTTACTACTACGGCCTTGGCGGCGACGCCGACGAGATGTCGCTTGACGCCTACCTCAACGAAGCGCTCCATCTTCCAGCTGCCCAGGTGGGCCTGATTGCGACGGCCATGAGGGAATTGTCCGAGGACGAGGATTAATGACCCCCGGCGAAGGGCAGCCGTTCCAGGAACCCGACGGGCAGCCCCTGGAAGATGTGAAACAGTCCCTGCAGCAGCTGGTGCTGGAAAGCCCGGACATCAAGGGTTTCCTCACCGAACTGGCAATCCTGGCCAGTTCGCGGCTGTCCACCGCGGGCAACTCCATCCACAGCGGCGTCACCGTAATGAGGCACAAAAGACCCAAGGCCGTAGCAGCAAGCGATGCTGCGGCAAAGGCCCTTGACGAACTGCAGAACGGATTTGGCCAGGGCCCCTGCCTTACGGCGCTCGGGCAGGGAACCACCCTCCTGGTGCCGGAGCTTGCCGCCGAAACCCGCTGGGGACCCTACGCCCGGGCCGCAGCCCGGCACGGCGTCTCCTCCATCCTCGCCGTCCCGCTGGATCTTGCGGGCGACGCGGAGGCGGTATTGAATCTCTACTCGGGCAGGAGCAACGGGTTTTCCGCCGAGGACATCGCCACCGTTGAGGCGTTCGCAGCCCAGGCCGCCAGTTCGCTGAGGCTGATCCTGCGGATATCCCAGCTCAGCGGAGCCAGGGATGACCTGGCCGCCGCCATGCACTCACGCACCGTGATCGACATGGCCGTGGGGGCGGTCATGGCCCAGAACCGGTGCGACCGGGAGACGGCCTTCAGCATTCTTACCCGCGCGTCGAACACCCGCAACATCAAGCTCCGCGAGGTTGCAGGAACCGTCATCACCTCGATTTCGGGCGAGCAGAAGATCACTGCCTACTTTGACGAGTAGCTGTGCTGTGCATCACACGTGATGAGATTCACTCGCAATAAATGCGCGATTTGGTTGAGTCGGTTGAGCAGCCACGGGCACTATGGATAGGCAGGGCCGGACCATCCGCCCTTGACATCCTGGTGACGCAAAGAGGCCCACCGGTGAGCGCAGGCCACCGACCCTCCGAGCGCGGACAGGCCACTGCCGGACGCTGCGCCGGCTTGACACAGGAAAGTACTGAACAATGACGTTTAACACTGCCGAATCCGTGACGCTGAAGATCTGGGACCGGGCTTCCCTCCACGAGACCCTCGACTCCGCGGTCTCCGACCTCTCCGCGCGCCACAACACCACCACCTGCCGCATCGCCGTCACCTGCAGCGGACCCAACACCTTCACGCTGAGCGTGCGCGGGAACGAGCCGGCACTGGCCCTCTAAGCGGCCCACCACCAAAGGGGCGTGGACGACGGCGGGACTTACCCGGCGTCGTCCGCGCCCCTTTTTCGTCCAGTCAATCGTGCGGCACGACCGCACCTGCTCCCGTCCCAACTACCCCTGCAGGCCGGCGTAGCATTCGTCAGGGATACCCAAACGACGGGAAGGGCTCATGGCAACGCAGCAGAGGCACGCACGGTTCAAGTTCGAATCGCTGGAGCTCCCCGTCATCCAGGCACCGATGGCCGGCGGACCTTCCACCCCGCAACTGGCCGCGGCGGTGAGCGCAGGCGGCGGACTGGGCTTCGTAGCGGCGGGCTACAAAACCGCCGCGGCCATGCGGGCCGAGATCGCGGCTGTGAGGGAACAGACGGACAAGCCCTTCGGCGTGAACCTGTTCGTGCCCCAGGCATCGGTCGTCAGCCCTTCCGCCCTGCAGCAATACGCCGGCGCGCTGGCCCCGGATGCCGAACGCTTCGGGGTGGCCTTGGGCGAGCCGAGGCATGACGACGACGGCTGGGAACCAAAGCTCGAAGCACTGCTGGACCTTGCGCCCGCGGTCGCGTCGTTCACCTTCGACTTCCCCGAAGCCAGCGTGGTGGAAGCCCTCCACCAGCGAGGGATTTATGTGATCGCCACCGTCACTGCACGCGGCGAAGCGCTGCAGGCGCTCGCCGCCGGCGCCGACGCCCTCTGTGTCCAGGGCCCCGAAGCCGGCGGCCACCGGGGCACGTTCAAAGCGGATGCGCCTCCTCCCCTGGTGCCCCTCCACGGGATCCTTGGCGAACTCGCCGACCTGGAGGTGCCCCTGGTGGCAGCGGGCGGTATTGCCACGGCGGATCACACCCGTGCCACGCTGGCCCTCGGTGCGGTGGCAGTCCAGGCAGGAACTGCGTTCCTCTGCGCGGACGAAGCAGGCACCAAGGCCGCGCACCGGGCCGCGTTGGCAGCACCGGACCGTTTCACCACCACGGCCGTCACCCGGGCTTTCTCGGGCCGCAATGCCAGGGGCCTGGACAACGAGTTCATGCGCCGCCATGACGGCGAGGCGCCCTACGGCTACCCGGAAATCCACCATCTCACTACGCCCTTGCGGGCCGCCGCGGCGGCAGCCGGAGAGCCTGACTGGCTGAACCTATGGGCGGGCATCAACTACCGGAACACGGTGGAAGGCCCCGCAGTATCCATACTGCGGAGCCTTCAGCCTTAGGGGATCGCCCGTGCCTTAGAGGGTGGCGGTGTCGATTACGAAGCGGTACCTGACATCCGATGCCAGCACGCGTTCGTAGGCGTCGTTGATCTTCTCAGCCGGGATGACCTCGATCTCAGCGCCCAGGCCGTGCTCGGCGCAGAAGTTGAGCATTTCCTGGGTCTCGCGGATGCCGCCGATCATGGATCCGGCAAAGGAACGGCGTCCGCCGATCAGCGCGAAGGCATTGACGGGAAGCGGTTCCGCGGGGGCGCCGACGTTGACCAGGGCGCCATCGAGCTTCAGCAGGCCCAGGTAGGCGCTGATGTCGATCGAGGCGCTGACCGTGTTGATGATCAGGTCGAACGAGCCGGCGAGATCGGCGAAGGTGTTCTCGTCGCTGGTGGCGTAGTAGTGGTCGGCGCCGAGCTTCAGGCCGTCCTCCTGCTTCTTCAGCGACTGGGACAGCACGGTTACTTCGGCGCCCATGGCGTGGGCCTGCTTGACGGCCATGTGGCCCAGGCCGCCAAGGCCGACCACTGCGACGTTCTTGCCGGGCCCTGCGCCCCAGTGCCGCAGCGGTGAGTAGGTGGTGATGCCCGCGCACAGCAGCGGTGCGGCGACGTCCAGGTCGATGCCCTCGGGGATGGTGACAACGAAGTCTTCGGTCACCACAACGTGGGTGGAGTAACCGCCCTGGGTGATGGTGCCGTCCCGGTCAACAGCGCCGTAGGTGCCGATGTTGCCCTTGAGGCAGTACTGCTCCTCGCCCTTCTGGCAGTTGACGCACTCCTGGCAGGAGTTGACCATGCAGCCAACGCCAACACGGTCGCCCACTGCGTGCTTGGTGACGGCGGAACCTACCTCGGTGACAATGCCGGCGATCTCGTGGCCGGGAACCAGCGGGTACTGCTGCGGGCCCCAGTCACCGCGGACAGTGTGGATGTCCGAGTGGCAGATGCCGGCGAACTTGATGTCGATCAGGACGTCGTGGGGACCCACTTCGCGGCGCTCGATGGTGGTTGCCACCAGGTCCTCCGTGGCGGACGGGGATGCATAAGCCTTGACGGTAGTCATGGTTCTCCTGTGATCTGTTGGGGGATATTCACGATGCTACCGGGGTTGTTCGGAGCAAACCCCGGAAAAGGACGGGCCAGCGTGGCCCTGCTGAAACTGGTCTTGGGAGTCCTACCCTTGGCGATGTTCCTGGACGGAACCTGGTCACGGGCGGAGGAGCACCTTGATGGCGCGGCGTTCGTCCATGGCCTTGTACGCCTCCGCAGCCTGTTCCAGCGGCAGTTCGAGGTCGAACACTTTGCCGGGGTTAATGTCGCCGCGGAGGATCAGGTCGATCAGGTCCGGCAGATATTGCCGCACCGGGGCGGGGCCGCCGTGCAGGTGGACGTGCGAGGAGAACAGGTCGCGGCCGGGCAGCGAGACGTCATGGGAGACGCCCACGAAACCCACATGCCCGCCGGCCCGTGTGGCGTGGATGGCCTGCAGCATCGACTCCTGTGTTCCCACGGCTTCGAGGACGGAATGCGCGCCGAGGCCGCCGGTAAGTTCCTTGATCTTCTTCACGCCCGCGTCACCGCGCTCCACCACAATATCGGTGGCACCAAACTCGCGCGCCAGTGCCTGCCGGTCCGTGTGGCGCGACATGGCGATGATCCGCTCGGCGCCCATTTGCCTGGCTGCCAGGACCCCCAAAAGTCCGACGGCGCCGTCGCCCACCACTGCCACTGTCTTCCCGGGGCCCACCTGGGCCGCCTTCGCGGCAAACCATCCCGTGCCCAGGACATCGGAGGCGGCCAGCAGCGACGGAACCTTGTCGGCGTCGGGTATGCCGGTCGTGGCCACCAACGTGCCATCCGCCAGCGGGACGCGGAGGTACTCCGCCTGGGAACCGCTGACGCCCTGGCGGTGGACGCACCCGCTCTGGTAGCCGGAACGGCAGATCTCGCAGGTGTTGTCCGATGCGATGAAGGACCCCACGACGAACTGGCCGGGCGTAACGTTCTTCACGTCGGCTCCGACTTCCTCGACGATCCCCACGTACTCGTGGCCCATGGGAACGGGCCTGGAGATTTTGTCGGCGCCGCGGTAGGGCCAGAGGTCGGACCCGCACACACAGGCGGCCGCGAGTTTGATAACTGCGTCCGTCGGCTTCTGGATGGTGGGCTTGTCACGATCCTCGACGCGGACGTCTCCGGGCGCGTGCATGATGGTTGCGCGCATGCTGGTCCTTCCAAGAATGAAACGGCTGAACGGGACATCTCCATCAAACCCGGCCCCGGCATTCAAAGCGAGGGTCCTGCTGTAACTGGTTCTGGCAGAACCTCCTTACGGTCCCGCCATTCGTCGTAACGTGTTCCCTATGGATAACCGAGCCGAGGTCCGGCAGTTCCTCTCCTCACGCCGTGGACGGATCACCCCGGAGCAGGCAGGCATCGAACCCTACGGCGGCCGCCGGCGCGTGCCGGGGCTGCGCCGCGAGGAAGTGGCCCGGCTGGCAGGCGTCAGCGTGGACTACTACACGCGGCTGGAACGGGGAAACCTCCACGGTGTTTCGGACAGCGTCCTGGACGCCATCGCCGGTGCCCTTGAACTGGACCGCGCCGAGCATGACCACCTCTACGACCTCGCCCGGGCGGCCAACACGTCGGGCCGCAAGCGTGCCGCAGGCGCCGGAGGTTCCGCGCCGTCGAAGGTCCGGCCCGAACTGCAGTACCTGCTGGACGCCATCACGGAAGCGCCGGCCTTCATTGGCAACAACCGCCTGGACATCGTTGCCGCCAACACGCTGGGTTATGCGCTGTATTCGGACATGTACCGCAACCCGTCACGGCCGGCCAACCACTCGCGGTTCATTTTCCTCGACCCCCGCGCCCACAACTTCTACACGGACTGGGACCGGGCTGCCCACACCAACGTAGCCATCCTCCGCCGGGAGGCCGGCCGCAACCCCCATGACAAGGGCATCGCCGAACTCATCGGTGAACTCTCCATGCGCAGCGACGTGTTCCGCACGCTCTGGGCGGCCCACAACGTCCGCCGCCACTACGCGGGCACCAAGTTCTTCCAGCATCCCGTGGTGGGGCTCCTTGAGCTGAACTACCAGGTGCTTGGGCTCGAAGAAGATCCGGGGCACACCCTTACGGTCTATCCGGCTACGCCCGGCAGCACGTCGGCGGAAGCCCTCAAGCTCCTCGCCTCCTGGGCGGTCACCGAGAACATCGTGGAAACGGCGCAGGCAAAGGTCGGCAGCTAAGAAGGCTGCCCTGTCCTGGGAGCCGGCCGGGCTCGCAGCCGATGAGCCAGTGGAGTCCGTACATGAAGCGGCGTTGCAGTCCCCTTAACCCAGGTTTCGGTTCGTGGCGCCGCGTTGCCTGCTTTGTCTCCAGGATGGCGCCATAAGTAGCGCCGTTGCGCAGGGTTTAGCGCGCGTTTCATACCGGTGGCCAACGCACCGCGAGCCGTGTTTAGGTGTTTCCACGGCACCGGCCACGCCGCAGGCACCACCCCACAGTCCCGCCAGTACGCATCATCCCGCAGCACCCTGATCCCGCCGTTTGGGCGGACCAACCACCCCTTCACGCCCGCCCGGGCACACACCCCGGGTGCCGTCGTCGTACCCGGATCCTCCTCGAAAGGAACACCATGACCTTCCCAGCACCCCCACCCCAAACGAGCCATCGTGCTGCCTTTAGCCGGCGCCGTGCGCTGGGCGCACTCCTGGCTGTTCCCGCCGTCGGCCTGCTGTCCGCCTGCGGCGGTACCGCCACCGCGGGCGCCGAACGCATCAGCCAGGGCGCCCTTGAACCGCTGGCGGCCTCGGTGCCTGCCGGCACCTCCATTAAGGTGGGCGATCCCAGCATCAAAGTGGCGCTGGAACTGTCCGGACTGGTCAAGGACCTGGACGGCTTCACTGTGGAGTTCGCCAACATCTCCGGCGGCCCCCAGACCACCGAGGCCTTCCGCGCCAACGCCCTGGACGTCGGGTCCGTGGCCGACATTCCTCCCATCCACGCCACCTGGACCGGGCTGGACGTCCGCATCATCGCCGCCGGCTACCGGCAGGACGCGGTGAACCACCCCATCTACGAGCTCGGTGTGGCACCGGGAGCCGGCATCGGCAAGCTCGAAGAGCTGCGCGGGAAGAAAGTGGCCTACTCCCCGGGCCAGGCGCAGGGCGCCCTGGTGCTGCGGATCCTGGACGAGGCCGGCCTCAAGCAGGACGACGTCAAGCTCGTGGAGCTCCCCAGTACCGGGGACGCCTACGCCACCGCGCTGGCCAGCAAGCAGGTGGACGCGGCTCCCCTGGGCGGCGTCCAGATCAAGCGCTACCTGGCCAAGTACAAGGCCGACGGCGCCACCACCATCCGCCACGGGCTGCGCGATGATCCCAGCCTCCTCTACTCCCCCGCCAAAGTCCTGGCTGATCCCGCCAAGGCCGCCGCCCTTGCCGCCTACGCAAAGGTCTGGGGCAAGGCGCAGCGCTGGATCGAGGACCACCCGGCCGAGTGGCTGGAGGGCTACTACGTCAAGGACCAGGGCCTGTCCCGCGAGGACGGCCAGTACCTGATCGACGCCACCGGCAAACGCGACCTGCCCACCACGTGGACCGACGCGATCGCACGGCACCAGGAAACGATCGACCTGCTGTCCCGCGAGCAGAAGAAACCGCAGTTGAAGGCCGCGGACCTCTACGACACCCGCTTCGAGGCCATCGCCGGCACGGCGTTCGCCTCCGCCGCCAAGGTTGGCGCGGCATGAGCGCCGTACTGGACCGTCCCGTCGTCGCACCCCACCAGGACCCGGCGCAGGCTGGCCGTCCGGACGTGCGGCCCGCGGGCAGGAGGCTGGGGCCCGGACGACGACGGCGGCTCGCCTGGGTGGGTCCGTCCGCTTTGCTGCTGCTGTGGACAGCCGCGTCCGCCACCGGGGCGCTGGATCCGCGCATCCTCTCCGAACCCTGGACCGTCGTGGCCACCGCCGGTGAGCTCATCGCCGACGGCCGGCTCCAGGAGAACCTGGCGATCTCCGCCCAGCGCGCCGGCCTGGGAATGTTCTTCGGCATCCTGGTGGGAGCGGTGCTGGCCCTGCTGTCCGGGCTGAGCCGGATCGGTGAAGCACTGATTGACGGTCCGGTGCAGATCAAGCGCGCTATCCCCGGCCTGGCCCTGATCCCGCTGCTCATCCTGTGGTTCGGCATCGACGAGACCATGAAGGTCCTCACCATCACCCTGGGCGTCTTTGTCCCCGTCTACCTGCAGACCCATGCCGGGCTGCGCGGCATCGACCTGCGGTTCGTCGAACTTGCCCGGACGGTGGGCCTGGGCCGGGCCGGCTTCATCCGCAAGGTGGTCCTCCCCGGCGCCCTGCCCGGCTTCTTCCTGGGCCTGCGCTTCGCGGTGACCGGCGCCTGGGTGTCCCTGGTGGTGGTGGAACAGATCAACGCCACCAGCGGGATCGGCTACATGATGGAGCTCGCCCGCACCTACGGCCAGACCAACATCATCATCCTGGGCCTGGCCGTCTACGGCATCCTTGGCCTCCTCTCCGACGGAATTGTCCGTTTCATCGAACGAAAGGCCCTCTCATGGCAGCGCACCCTGGCGGGCTGACCGCCGTCGCCCCCTCCCCCGCCGGCACCAAGTCCGGCGCCGCTGTTTCAGTCCGCGGGCTCATCCGCAGCTTCGGTACCAAGAGTGTCCTGGACGGTGTGGACCTGGACATCGCGCCCGGCGAATTCGTGGCCCTGCTGGGACCCAGCGGCTGCGGGAAGAGCACCCTGCTGCGTGCCCTGGCCGGCCTGGACCACGAGGTCCGCGGCAGCGGCGTGATCAGCGTCCCGGACCGCGTGTCCGTGGTCTTCCAGGATTCCCGGCTGCTGCCGTGGGACACCGTGCTGGGCAACGTCACGCTGGGCGTCCGGGAGCACGACGCCGATGCCCGGGCCCGCAAGGCGCTTGCCGAAGTGGGACTCGCCGGACGTGAAAAAGCTTGGCCGCACCAGCTTTCCGGCGGTGAGCAGCAACGCGTGGCGCTGGCGCGGTCCCTGGTCCGGGAACCGCAGCTGCTGCTGGCCGACGAGCCGTTCGGCGCGCTGGACGCCCTGACCCGGATCAGGATGCACGGGCTCCTCCAGGACCTGGTGGCGGCCCACCGGCCAGCCGTCCTGCTGGTCACCCACGACGTGGACGAGGCCATCGCACTGGCCGACCGGATCGTGGTCCTGGACCGCGGCCGCATCGCCACCGTCCGCCCGGTGGCACCCGCAATCCGATCTTCCGCCGATGCCGCGGGGCACGAAGCCCTGCGCCGCGACCTCCTCACGGCGCTGGGCGTCGAACCCGTGCACACACCTGAACCGGCCGCCGTCGGCCGCTAACCTCCAAAGGAGCAAACCCTTGACTACCCAGAACCCATCCCTGCGCCAACTCCACCTCAACGCCTTCCTCATGAGCACCGGCCACCACGAGGCCTCATGGCGGCTGCCGGAAAGCGATCCCCATGCGGGAACCAAGGTGGAGCATTACCAGCAGCTCGCCCGCACTGCAGAGCGCGGCAAGCTGGACTCCATTTTCTTCGCCGACTCCCCTGTCCTGTTCGGCGAGGTGGGGCGCCGTCCTGCCGGGAAGCTGGAGCCCACCGTGCTGCTCACGGCCATCGCCGGCGCCACCGAGCGGATCGGGCTGATCGCCACCGCTTCCACCACCTACAATGAACCGTTCAACCTGGCCCGCCGCTTCGCGTCCGTCGACTGGGCCAGCGGCGGACGGGCCGGCTGGAATGTGGTGACCACGGCAGGCCCGGACGCGGCGCGCAACTTCGGCGTGGACGACCAGCCCGCCCACGCCGTCCGGTACGAACGCGCCGCCGAGTTCATCGAGGTGGCGCAGAAGCTCTGGGACAGCTGGCAGGAAGACGCCGTCCTCGCGGACAAGGCGGAGGGCGTGTGGGGCGATGCGGACAGGATCCGCACCGTCGACCACGAAGGCAAGCATTTCAAGGTCCGCGGGCCGCTCAATGTTCCGCGGTCACCCCAGGGACACCCCCTGATCGTCCAGGCAGGTTCGTCCGAGGACGGCAAGGGCCTGGCCGCGAAGTACGCCGACGCCGTCTTCACCGCGCACCAGACCCTGGCCGACGCGCAGGAGTTCTACCGCGACTTGAAGTCCCGCACCACTGCCGCCGGCCGCGATCCGGAATCCATCAAGATCCTCCCGGGCATTGTCCCGGTCATCGGTGCCACCGAGGAGGAAGCCCTGGAACTGGAACGCGAACTCGACCGGCTGATCAAGCCCGAGTACGCCCGGATCCAACTGGCCAGGACCCTGCGAGTGGACCCGGAGGACCTGCCGCTGGACCGGCAGCTGCCGGACAACCTGCCCAGCGAGGATGAGATCGAGGGGGCAAAGAGCCGCTACACCCTGATCGTCCAGCTGGCGCGCCGGGAGCAGCTCACCGTGCGGCAGCTGATCGGCCGCCTGGGCGGCGGCCGCGGGCACCGCACCTTCACCGGCACGCCGGTACAGGTGGCCGACGCCATCCAGGAATGGTTCGACGGCGGGGCCGCGGACGGCTTCAACATCATGCCGCCGGTGCTTCCCTCCGGGTTGGAGGCGTTCGTGGACCAGGTGGTGCCGATCCTCCAGGAACGCGGGCTTTTCCGGACGGAGTACGCCGGAAAGACGCTGCGGGAGCACTACGGGTTGGCCCGGCCCGGCAACAGGTATGCGGATGCTGCCGTACCCGGGCTGGCTGGGATTGGTTAAACCAAAGGCCGTGATACCCGTACTCCACGCGGGTAGTCCCTAAACTGGCAGATGGATTTGAATGCCAGGACTATACGAAGGAGCGAGTGAATGGCCAATGTAGTGGTTGTAGGGGTGGACGCCAGCCCGTCCGCGCGGAAGGCAGCGGAAGTCGCGCTGGACCTGGCCGGGTCGCTGGGGGCCTCACTGCACATAGTGACCGCCTTCGAGATGGAGACCGCCGAAACCTTTGGGGTGGGCTCGGACAAGGTGAGGATTTCCAACGCCGACAGCTCCGAGATCGTGGCGAAGTCCCTGGGCGCATCCCGGCCGGGAGTGGAAATCACCCACTTCGCAGCCCGTGGCAAGCCGGCGGATTCGCTGATCAAGGAAGCCATCCGCCTGGACGCCCGGGTGATCGTGGTGGGCAACCGCAGGATGCGCGGGATTGGCCGGCTGCTGGGCAGCGTCGCCAACAGCGTGGCGCACAACGCCCCGTGCGATGTCTACATCGCGAACACGTACGAGGACTGACCTGCCTCACGCACAAGGAGGGCGGACGACGGCGGACCTTCCCGCCGTCGTCCGCCCTCCTTTTTGTGTGGTCAGGCGCTGTATTCCTCGTCAGTGACGTGATCGAGCCAGGTGACGACCTGCCCCTCAGCATCCGCTTCCTGCATGGCGACGTGCGCCATGAAGCGCTCCGGGGTTGCCCCGTGCCAGTGTTCTTCCCCGGGTTCGATGTAGACCACGTCACCGGGACGGATTTCCTGGATCTCCCCGCCCCGGCGCGCTACCAGCCCCACGCCGTCGGTGACATAGAGGGTCTGGCCCTTGGGGTGGTGGTGCCACGCGGTCCGGGCACCGGGGGCGAACCGGACGTGCGCGCAACCGATGGCTGACTGTTCGTCAGGATTCCGGATCCCGTCGATCTGCACGGTCCCGGTGAACCATTCCTTCGGGCCGGCCGCCGTCTGGCCGCCGCTCTTGGTGTACTTCATGTTCTCCTCCTGTTGGGTGGGCTGGATTGAAATCTTCAGACGGTCAGGCGGTCCGGCCCGTGACCCTGGCAGTCAGGTACGCGAGGACCGACGAAACCGCAAGGATGGCTGCGGCCGCCAGGAAAGCCCCGCCATAGCCGGCGGAGTCGAAAAGCACGCCGCCCAACGTTGAGCCGACCGCGATCGAGGTCTGGACCACGGCCACCATCAGGCCTCCGCCGGCCTCGGCGTCGTGCGGCATGGCCTCGGCGATCCAGCTCCACCAGCCCACCGGGGCGGACGTGGACATCAGTCCCCAGAAAGCCAGGAGGACCACGACGGCGGCAAACCAGCCGCCGGACGGAACGAGGGCCGCCGCTATGACGGCCATGAGGGCCGGAATGGCTGCCAAGGTCCGGTACAGGCCCTTGCCCAGGAAGCGGCCAATGAGCATGGTGCCGGCAAAGCCCGCCACACCGATTACCAGCAGCACCAGGGATATCGTGGCCACGTCCACGCGGGTCACCGTCTCCAGGAAGGGACGGATGTAGGTGAACAGGACGAACTGCCCCATGAAGAAGGACCCGCAGGCGGCCATCCCCCAGGCGACGGTGCGGCTCTTGAATGCGGCGAAAATCCCAAAAACCGTGCCCGTGGCCCGCGTCCCGGCCTTCATTGACGGAAGGCTGATCCATTGCCAGGCCAGGGCGAGCACCGCCACCGGAACCAGGCAGAAGAACGCTCCACGCCAGCCGATGACCGAACCCAGGTAGCTGCCCAGGGGCGCAGCCAGGACGGTGGCCAGGGCGTTGCCCCCGTTGAAGATCGCCAGGGCACGCGGCACTTGGTGGGCGGGCACCAGCCGCATGGCGGTTGCCGCAGACATGGACCAGAATCCGCCGATCACCACGCCAATGAGGGCGCGGCCAACCATGAAGAGCAGGTATCCCGGGGCCATCGCCACCAGGGCTCCGGAGACCGCCATCAAGGTGGTCAGGCCCAAAAGGAGCGGCTTGCGGTTCAGGTTGCCGGCCAGCGTGGATACGGACAGGCTGGTGAGGACGGCAAAGAGCCCGGAGATGGCAATGCCCTGGCCCACCATTCCCTCGGAGACCTGGAGTTCGGCGGCCATGGGGGTCAGCAGGCTGACCGGCATGAACTCGGACGCGATCAGCGCGAAGACGCACAGGGACATGGCGAAGACGCCGCCCCAGTGCGCGGGCTGCTGCGCGCGGGGTTTTTGGGGCGCGCTGGTACTGGTGAGAAGTTTTTCGGGGGCCATGGGTCCATCAAACCGTGCCGTCCAAGCCCTAGCGAGGGCCCTGCTGAACCGGGTTTTGCCAGTACCCCTTTAGCGCAGCCCAGCGGGGCGCCGGACCTCCCGGCGTGGGGCGTTCTCCGGTTCCGGCGGCCGCGGCTTGTAGACCCAGGCCACCAGCACCACGGAAATGATCATCAGCAGGAACCAGGCCACGAGTTTTTCCAGGCCCACCGGGTGCCAGCCGTCCACCTGGCTGGGGTAGAGCCACGCGCCGGACCACGTGGCGATGTTCTCGGCCAGCCAGATGAACAGCGCCACCAGCAGGAAGGACACCACCAGTGGCATGCGGAACTCCCGCCGGAAGACGCGGAAGTGCATCACGCACCGGCCGAAGATGAGCACGACGGCGGCGAGCAGCACCCAGCGAAGGTCCCACAAGTAGTGGTGGGTGAAGAAGTTGGCGTAGATGGCGGCGGCGAGGACCGCGGTGAGCCAGCGGCGCGGGTAGGCAGCGAAGCGAAGGTCGAACAGCCGGTAGACGCGCACCATGTACGAGCCCACGGCGGCATACATGAATCCGCTGAAGAGCGGCACGGCCCCGATGCGCAGGACGCCTTCGGCCCCGTAGGACCACGAACCCATATCGGTTTTGAACAGCTCCATCACCGTGCCCACCAGGTGGAACAGGACGATCACCCGCAGTTCCCGCAGCGTTTCCAGCTTGAACGCCACCATCAGGATTTGGATCACGACGGCGGCGACGGTCAGGAAGTCGTTGCGTGCCAGCCCTGTACCGTCCGGGTACCAGAGCCTGGCCGCCATCAGCACGGCCAGGAGTGCGGCGCCGAAAATGCAGGCCCAGCCCTGTTTGAGTCCGAAAACAATGAATTCAGTGAGTTTGGCCCTGGCGCCATTGGCGGGGGCCGTGGCCAGGAAGCGGTGGGCGCGTTCATCGATCCGCCGCTCCAACGGTGTGGGACTACGCACGGATGCCTTGGTGTTGTGCCGCCTGCGGGCTACGGCGGAGGTCCTTTTCCAGTTCGGCCAGGCAGTAGTCCTTGAACCAGTGCCTGATTCGCAACGGCAGCATGGGGTAGGCCACCGCAAGGATGCGCCAGGTCCGGTCGTAGCGGCGCTGGTGGAGATCGCTCCAGGCGAGCCCAAAGTCCTTGCGCAGCTGCTCCGGAAGGAGCCCCGCGGTAAGGAACCGCGCGGACGGCATGATGGCCCGGTACCAAAGGGCAGTGTGCTTGGGAAACAGCAGTCCGCGGCCCACGCGCACGCCCTCTTCCTCGGCGTGGAGGGTGGATACCTGATCTTCCCAGTAGCGGCCGAAGGCTGCCCGGTCCTTCGGCCACATGTGCGGCGGAAGCTGCAGCGCGGTGCCGATCCGTGCGTAGTCCTGGTACATCGCGTCGGCGGCAGCGTCGTCGAGCGGGCCGTGAATCTTCTCGATGATGGTCAGCGCTGTGTCGTAAAGCGTGGCTGCCACCCAGAGCTGAAGTACCGGGTCGAAGGCGTTGTAGCCTGCGGACGACCCATCCTCCGGACGGCGTACCGGAACGTGGGCACGGTTGACCCGGCGCCGGACTTCCTTGACCTGCTCCTCGGTTCCGTACACCACGGCGTACACGTAGGTGAGCGTGCCCTTAAGCCGGTTGACGGGGCGTTCGGTGAACGTGCTGTGCGCCGCCACCCCACGGCCGATCGCAGGGTTGGCCAGCTGCAGCAGGATGGCCCGTCCTGCCCCGGCGAGCAGGATGCCTTCTGCCCGGTAATCGGCGGTTCCCTGCACCATGGGAAAAGGCTACCGGAGTGCTGCCGCAGCGGGACGGGGACTTTTGGCCCGTCGTCGTGGGTGCCGCATGCCGGGGGAGGAGGCCGGAGGACCCGACCTCCTCCCCCGGCCGGTGCGGACCTTACCGCTCCAGCAGGGACACGTCCCGGACAGCGCCCTTGTCCGCGGAGGTGGCCATCGCGGCGTATGCGCGCAGTGCAGCGGACACCTGCCGGTCCCGGTCCTTGGGCTTGTAGCCGCCGTTGATCAGCAGCTTCTCGCGGCGCTCGGCCAGGAGTTCATCGGATACCTCCAGCTGCAGCGAGCGCTGGCTGATGTTGATGCTGATGATGTCGCCGTCCTCCACCAGGGCGATGGCGCCTCCGGACGCTGCCTCAGGGGAGATGTGTCCGATGGACAAGCCGGAGGTGCCGCCGGAGAAGCGGCCGTCCGTGATGAGGGCGCACTTCTTGCCCAGGCCGCGGCCCTTGAGGAACGACGTCGGGTACAGCATTTCCTGCATGCCCGGACCACCTTTGGGGCCTTCGTAGCGGATCACCACCACATCGCCTTCCTTGATGGACTTGTTCAGGATCTTTTCGACGGCCTCGTCCTGCGACTCGCACACCACGGCCGGCCCGGAGAAGGTCCAGATGGACTCGTCCACGCCGGCGGTCTTCACCACCGCACCATCGACTGCGACGTTGCCGCGGAGCACGGCCAGGCCGCCGTCCTTGGAGTACGCGTGTTCCACCGAGCGGATGCAGCCTTCTGCGGCGTCGGTGTCCAGGGAGGTCCACTCATTCGACTGGGAGAACGCGGTGGAGGAGCGGACGCCGCCGGGAGCGGCGTGCCACAGCGCCTTGGCTTCCTCGGTGGCCTTGCCGCCGCGGATGTCCCAGTCATCCAGCCAGCCGTCCAGGTCGGCGGAGTGCACGGAGTGGACGTCCTTGTGCAGGAGGCCGCCTCGGTTCAGCTCGCCCAGCAGGGCGGGGATGCCGCCGGCGCGGTGCACATCCTCCATGTAGTAGGTCTTGTCCTTGGCCACGTTCGGGGCCACCTTGGCCAGGCAGGGCACCTGGCGGGACTTGGCATCCATCTCGGCCAGGCCGTAGTCCACGCCGGCCTCCTGGGCGGCGGCCAGCAGGTGCAGGATGGTGTTGGTGGAGCCGCCCATGGAGATGTCCAGCGCCATGGCGTTATCGAAAGCCTTGGCAGTGGCGATGGAACGGGGCAGCACGGACTCGTCGCCGCCGTCGTAATAGCGCTTCACGAGCTCGACGACGGTGGCGCCGGCTTTCTCGTACAGCGCCTTGCGGGCGGTGTGGGTGGCCAGCACGGAGCCGTTGCCCGGCAGCGACAGGCCGATGGCTTCGGTGAGGCAGTTCATGGAGTTGGCGGTGAACATCCCGGAGCAGGAACCGCAGGTGGGGCAGGCGTTCTCTTCGATGAGGTTGATGTCGGCATCGGAGATGGACTCGTCCACGGCGTCGGCGATCGCGTTCACCAGGTCCAGGGAGCGCACGGAACCGTCGGTCAGGGTCACGCGGCCGGCCTCCATGGGGCCGCCGGAGACGAAGACCACCGGGATGTTCAGGCGCAGGGCGGCCATGAGCATGCCGGGGGTGATCTTGTCGCAGTTGGAAATGCACACCAGGGCGTCGGCACAGTGGGCGTTGACCATGTACTCCACGGAGTCGGCGATCAGGTCGCGGGACGGCAGCGAGTAGAGCATGCCGGAGTGGCCCATGGCGATGCCGTCGTCCACGGCGATGGTGTTGAACTCGCGCGGCACGGCGCCGGCGGCCAGGATCGCGTCCGAGACGATCCTGCCCACCGGGGCCAGGTGGGTGTGGCCGGGGACGAACTCGGTAAAGGAGTTGGCCACGGCGATGATGGGCTTGCCGATGTCGGAGTTGGCAACGCCGGAGGCGCGCAGCAGTGCGCGGGCTCCGGCCATGTTGCGGCCGTGGGTGACTGTTTTTGAGCGAAGTGCAGGCATGCTTACCATGCTGCTGGTTCGGCGCTCCCGGCGGAAGACAGCCCTGCTACTAGTAGTAGGAGTACCAGAGTAATAGTATTTGGGAGTGAACAATCCCGGACGGCGCAAGGAACTGGGCCTCTTCCTGCGGGCCAGGCGCGACCAGGCGCTGCGGGCTGACTACGGCCTGCCGCCCGTCGGCCGCACCCGTGAGCGGGGGCTCCGCCGCGAGGAAGTGGCGTTCCTTTCCGGCGTCAGCGTCACCTGGTACACGTGGCTGGAGCAAGGGCGGGACATCAGCCCTTCCCGGCAGGTTTTGGAGGCCATCAGCCGTGCGCTGCATTTGTCCAGCACCGGCCTGGGCTACGTACTGTCGCTGGGCGGCTATGCCACCGCGGCGCCCGCCGGGCCGGCAGCCGATACCGCGCCGCCCCACATCCAGCGCCTCCTGGACGCCCTCGATCCCAATCCATCCTTCGCGTTGTTTCCGGACTGGGGCGTGGCCGGGTGGAACACGGCTTACGCGGCGTTGTATCCCAATATCGCCAAGGTGCCGGCGGCAGACCGGAATCTGTTGTGGCTGGTGTTCACCGACCCGTATGTCAGGAACCTCCTGCCGGACTGGGAGACCACCAGCAAGCGGTTCCTGGCCGAGTTCCGGGCCGAAACCGGGCAGCGGCTGGGCGACCCGGACATCCAGTACCAGGTGGAACGGCTCAAGGAAGCGAGCCCGGAGTTCCGGCAGGGCTGGGACCTTTACGACATCGTGGGTTTCGAGTCCCGCGAGCGTCTGTTCCACCACCCCGCCGTGGGTGTGCTCCAGCTGGAACACCACCAGGTGTCGCCATCGGACCGGCCGGACCTGCACATCGTGGTTTATACGCCGGTCCCGGGCAGCGGCGCCGCGGCGCAGATGAAGTCGCTCCTGGCAGGGGCCTAACCGGGCGGCACTGCGAGGTAGGCGAGCGCGGCCGCCGCCTGGGCCCGCGTTGCCACGGCGAGGGTGGGGTCGACGGCAGGGAGGAACGACGGCGAGTGGTTGGCCGGGATATCGGCGTCCACCGTGCCGTTCGCCACCGCCCGCCGGTAGGTTTCCGGCGGCACGGAGCCCACCACCCAGTACACGTACGGAATTCCGAAGGCGTCGGGGATCCGGCTGAAATCCTCGGACGCTGTCTGCGGGGCAGTCTGGTAGACGGCATCCGCGCCGAAGGCCTGCGTGAATGCGGCGGCCACCCGGGCGTTGGCTTCCGGATCGTTGCTGGTCAGCGGGTACTGGTCGTAATACTCGAACTCCGGCTCCTGGGGCGAGCCCGCAGCTGCACACTCACCCCGGACGATCCGCTCGATCGCAGCCATGATGGCGGCGCGCAAATCCACGTCGTAGGTGCGGAGGTTGAGCAGCAGCTCGGCCCGGTCCGGGATGATGTTCGCCGTGGCGCCCGCCCGCAGGGAGCCGACGGTCAGCACGGCGAACTTCCCCGGCATGGTTTCTCGGGACACGACGGTCTGGAGGCGGAGGACGATCGAGGCGGCGAGCACCACCGGATCAACCGCCTTGTGCGGCATCGAGCCGTGGGCGCCCCGGCCGTGGACGGTGATGCGGACTGAATCACCAGCCGAGAGGATGGGACCCGGCGTAGTGCCGATGGTTCCCGCCTCGGTGGGCATGACGTGCTGGGCCAGCGCCACGTCCGGCCGCGGGATCCCGGCGGCCAGGCCGTCGTCGAGCATTGCCTGCGAGCCCGCCGCCGTTTCCTCCGCCGGCTGGAAGAGGGCGGTGTAGGTGCCCCGCCAGGCATCCCGATGGTCGGCGAGGTACTTGGCCGCCCCGAGCAGGGCCACCACATGCATGTCGTGCCCGCAGGCGTGCATTACCCCCACGTTGGCGGAGGCGTAGCTCGCGCCTGTTGCCTCCGTGACCGGAAGCGCGTCCATGTCCGCCCGGGCCAGGACACCAGGGGCGGTCCCGTTGGCAAGCACACCCGCCACGCCGGTACCGCCAAAGTGCCGGACATCGAAGCCCCAGGCGGCCAGCTTCTCCGCAACTGCTGCGGAGGTCTGGTGTTCGGCGAGGCCGAGTTCCGGATTCCGGTGCAACTGTTCATAGAACGGGACCTGCCAGTCCAGCTCCTGCCCGATGCCTTCCGCAGTGTTTTTGGCCAGTTCCATGTGAAGTCTCCTTCCGGCCGGCGCTGCCAGCCCTCCCGGCCACATTAGGCAGCACCGGTGGATGGTGTCCATGGGCAACTAAAAAGCGGCCGGCGGCGGGTAATCCCGCTGCCGGCCGCTTCCCTTGCCACGGACGCTAGGCCAGCACCCCCTGCCGCACGACGGCCGGCTTGAACTGTGCACCCGCGCCCGGGAATACCGGCACCTCTACCCGTGCGTGGGTGTGGACCTCGGTGACCGTGGCCTTGGTGTGCCGGGCAATGTCCTCCATGGTGGCCACCCACATGCCGTCCATAGCCTTTACCCGCTCCATCAGCTGCTCCAGGGCGACGGCCTTGGAGGGGCGGCCGGAAATGAAGGGGTGGTTGGTGAGGACGAAGCAGCTGCCCTGGGAATGGTGGGCTTCGGCTTCGAGCGTCCACATTTCCAGGACCTTTGCCGGGCTCTCGATCACGCCGCTGCCGGTGACTCCGGGGTAGAACGCGTACTGCTCCCAGTCGTCAAGGGTCCAGTCCACGGGAATCTCCACGATGTCCCGGGGATCGTCCGCGGCGACGGCGAAGCGGTAGGGGGCGTCGCCGTCGAGCAGGCTCGAATCGTAGAGGAAGCCGCGGTCCGCCAGGAGGCCCGGCGAGTGCCAGTTGAGCTCCCACCAGGGCGCCCGGTAGCCCACGGGCCGGACACCTGCGACTTTGGCCAGCGCCTCCAGGCCGCGGTCGATGTAGCTGGCCTCGGTGGCGGCGTCGATGCCCTGCATGGGCTCGTGCAGGTAGCCGTGGTGGGCCACCTCGTGGCCGCCGTCAACAATCTGCCGGACCACGTCGGGGTAGGACTCGGCGGTGAAACCGGGGATGAAGAAGGTGGCCTGGATTTCCTGGCGGGCCAGGATGGCGAGCAGCCTCGGAACCGCGATCTTGGGGCCATAGGACTGGTGGCTCATAAGCGACATGCGCCGGGTGCTGGTGGGATCGTGGGCGATCGTGCAGGACTCGGCGTCCACATCGAAGGTGAAGGACGCTGCGGCCTTGAAGCCTTCGGGCCAGGTGATGGGGTGCAGGGGGTCCGCTATGGCGGGCTGATTCACGGGAAATCCTTTCGGCGGGCGCTGGGCGCCCGCCTGGTTCTACGGGATGGTGAGCTTAGAGGGCGGGAAGGACGGGCGTGCTTTCCGCGCCTTTGCTCTCTGCTTCCGGAGCGGCTGCGGCGTCAGGGGCGGCTTCCGCCTGCTGCGTGGTGCGCGGCTCGAGGGCGAGGTAGCGGATGTGCTGGCGCGGGCCGAGGATGGCGTACACCCCGGCGCTGGTCAGGCCGCCGGCCAGCCAGGACAGGTCCCAGCCGCCCAGGGCCACGGCGATGGGGCCCTGCATGATGGGGATCAGGCCGTACATGAACAGCCACGTTGCAAAGATCCCGGCCACGAGGGAGATGACGCCGGCGAAGTTGACCACCGGCAGCCGCTTCGTGCCGACGCCGTCGAACAGTCTGTCGGTTCCGCCCGGCCAGCGCTTCTCCAGCCAGAAGTAGTGCACCAGCATGATGCCGCCCCAGGCGGCCACCCAGGCCACCAGGCCGATCAGCCAGGCGTCGAGTACCGCGGCGAAGTCCTCCTGGAAGATGAAGAAGACGACGGCGGCGAGCGAGAAGACGCCGACGAACAGGTTGAGCTTGCGGCGGCTGATGGAGATGTCCAGGGCCTGGGTGGCCACTGAGAACGTGTAGATGTTCAGGATGTTGGTGGCAATGGGTCCGTGGAGCACCATCAGCAGCACTGGCAGCGCCATGGCGCCGAAGTTCAGGACGATCAGCTTGCCGGGGTCGATCTCGCCGCTGTTGGTGGCGAGGCTTGCGCCCAGGACACCGAGCCACACTACGGGGATGAACTGTCCCAGTACCGAAGCGAGGTAGACCTTTTTCTTGGGGACGCTGGTGCTGACGAACCGGGAGTAGTCCGCGGCGTAGGTGAACCAGGTGATGCCCCAGCCGATGCCGATGGCGGTCATGACGGCGCTCATGGCGGCGATGCGCTCGGAGCCTTCCAGGACGGCGCCGGCAGGACCGGCGTAGCTCCAGTCGATATCCATGCCGAACCACGCCACTGCGGACATGACGGCCAGGATGAGGATGGTGGGCGGTACGGTCCATTTTTCAAAGGCGGCAATCGCCTTGTAGCCGAACCAGGCGATGGCCACCTGGAGGGCCATGATGAAGGTGGCGACGCCGATCTTCCAGGCATAGTTGGGGGCGTCCGGGTCAACCCAGCCGAGGGTTCCGAAAAGTGCCATGACCAGGTCCAGGATGATCCAGGTGTTCACTGCGCACCAGCCGATCACGAGCAGGGCCTGGATGGCGGCCGGCAGGTAGTTGCCGCGCCGGCCGAATGCCGCCCGGGCCAGGACCATGCCGGTGGCTCCGGTCTTCTGGCCCAGGAGGACGAAGCAGCCAAAGAGCAGCATGCCGATAAGGTTGCCCAGCACCAGGACGGTGATGGTGTCCGCCAACCCGAGTCCCAGCTGGATCCCGAGTGCCCCCAGCACCCAGTTGATGGGTGCCAGGTTGGCGCCGGCCCAGATCCAGAACTGGCCGGATACCTTGCGTGTGCGTGCTGATTCGGGGATGGGCTGCAGCCAGGCTTCGTGGTCCACGGCGTTGTGGTCCTCTGTGGCCTGGGCAGGTTGGCCGTGCGTGGCTGTTGAAAGCTTTTCTTGCATGGGGGCCTCCGTGAGGTGAATAAGTACAAACAAGGCTATGTGGCCCTCATCACAACCAACAAGATACAATGTGTCGAACAAATCCTCCTCCTACGTTACGGACTGTCGTGTCAGTGTTTCTCGGCGAAATACTCGCCCACCCCGCCCTTGCCGCCGCAGATCCAGTGGTCCACCCGGAAGGGGTCATGGCCGACGCGCAGCCGGTCCGCTGGGTGCACTCCAGCGAAGTGCTGGACATCGCTCCCCTGCTGCGCGGCGGTGAACTGCTGCTCTGCGGCGGGATCACCCTGGCCACCGCCACCCCGGCCAAACGCGGGGATTACGTCCGCGAACTGGCGCAGCGGGGCGTCGCAGCCCTGGCCATCGAGACCGGTGGCGCGCTGCCGGAAATCCCTGCCGACATGCTTCAGAAGGCTGAGGAGTACGGCCTCCCCGTGGTGGAACTACGGAAGGTGGTCCCGTTCGTCGGCGTCATGCAGGCCATCAATTCTATGCTGGTCAGCGAGTCCGTGGGGCACCTGCAACAGGCAGATGCCGCGACGCGCGCCATGGCCGCCGAACTTGCCCACGGAGCGGCACTGGACAAGATCCTCGGCGTACTGGCCGGCATCACCGCGTCAGCCGTAAAACTCACCTCCCCGTGGGGCGTCACCATGGGCAGCGCGGTCCCGGACGGCTGGAACGATGGGGCGGACGCGGATGCCGGCGAAGGAACAGAGGACGACGACGGCATCGCACCGGGCGGGCACGGCGGCTTCTACGCGGTGGCCGACGGAACGGTGATCACCGTGGACATCCCCGTGCGCGGGGTCCTGATGGGGCGGCTGGAGGTACATGTGCCCGGCGCTGCGGACGCGGCCCTTGCCCAGGTGGCCGGAGAGCGGGCCGTGGACATCCTGGGCCTGGCACTCCTGCAGCACACACCCCCGGGGCTGCATGCCCTGGCAGGTGCCGAACTGATGCGCGCCGTGCTCAATGCCGCGCCGGAGTGGCGCCTGGAGCAGCTGGCCCCCGGCGCGGGTTTCCCCACGGACTCCCCCGCCGTGGTGGCAGCCATCCATGCGGCGGCACCTCAGGAGCTGCGCGGCGCCGTCGAAAATTTCCTAAGCGCGCAGCGGATCCCGTGCGCCGCATACCTGGACGACACCGAACTGGTGGTGATGATCGGGCTGCCATGCACGGAAACTGCCGGCGAGCGGCGGCAGCTCCTGGAATCCTTGAAGGACCTGGAGGGTGACCACGATGCCGTGATCGCCGTGGGGCCGCTGGCCGGCGGGGTGGCGGAGGCGGCCTGGTCACTGGCGGAAGCGCGGCGCGCCCTGGAGGTACGGCAGATCCAGCGCAGGAACGCATCGGCGCGCAGGCGGCACCCGGCACGCGGCCTGGTGGTGCTGGACGCCCAGGACACCGCCGTGGAAAGCCTGGCCCTGACATGCCTGGATGCCTCATCCCGGGAGGCGTTCATCAACAGGCAGTTGCGGGCGGTCCTGGAACACGATGCGCTGCGCCAGTCCCAGCTGCTCGAGACCCTGCAGGTGTGGCTGGACTCCGGCTGCAACACCGCGCAGTCGGCGCGCGAACTGCACCTTGAGCGGCAGTCGATGCACCACCGGCTGCAGCGGATTTTCGATCTCTGCGGCGGCGATCCGCGAGGCACCGGGCGGCTGGCGGCCCTGCATCTGGCGGCGCGGATGGCCGGGCTGCCCTGAGCTGAAACCGGAGCCGGGGATGGACTGCGCCCGCCGGCCGCCTCAGCTGGCCGGCCGGCCACCCAGCCGCGTGGTCACCTTGGCGGCGGCGGCCACGCAGGCCTCGCCCAGGCTCTCGAACTGCTCCTTGGACACCCTGAACCGCGGCGCTGGAATCAGGACGGCCGCCACCACGTCGCCGCGGTGATCCCGGACAGGCGCGGCCACGCCCACTTCGTCCATGGACGATTCACCGTAGTTCCCGGCCCATCCCCGCTGCCCAACCTCCTGGAGCCGGGCCTCGTAGGCCGCCAGGCCGTCGTCGTCCAGCCCCGGGAATGTGATGGTGCCGCTCTTCAGCAACTCCCGCACCCGCTCGCCGGGAAGGGTGGACAGGAAAACTTGGACGGAAGCGCTCATGGCGTCACGGTAGCGGGCACCCAGCGGGGTGGTGTGCTTGATCTGGTGGTGGCTGGCGATCTGCTCCACGCAGATGGCTTCGTCTCCGTTCCAGAGCATGAGGGCGCTGGTCTCTCCGGTCTGCTCGGTCAGCTGCCGCAGGACGGGATAGGCCACGCGGCGCTCCTCCATCTCGGCCAGCAGTGGACCGGCGACGGCAATGAGCCCCAGGCCCAACCTGAACCGCTTGGTTTCCGGGTCGCGTTCCACCAGGTTTTCCTGCTCGAACGTGGCCAGGATCCGGGAGACGCTGCTCTTGTGCATGCCCACGCGGTTGGCGATTTCGGTGACGCCCAGCAGGGGTTCGTCGGCGGTGAAGGTGCGCAGGACGGCGATGGCGTTGACGACGACGGAGGCGCCTTTGGCATCAGTCCCGCCATTGGTGCCGGCTCCGCTGGCGCTGGTGTCGGAGGTTTGTGCAGGAGTCATGGTGGAGACCATCTTTCCCTATCGTTGGCGGCAGACGCCGAAAGCGGCGCCGTGAAACACGGCGCCGCTTCGGCTGTTCAGTGGGTTATGCCTCGATGATGTTCTTCTCCGGGCCGAACGGGAACTTGGTGATGTTCTCCACCGAGTTGTCCTCGCCGATGACCAGGATGTCGTGCTCGCGGTAGCCGCCGGCTCCGGGCTGGCCATCAGCCACGGTGATCATGGGCTCCATGGAGACCACCATGCCCGGCTCCAGGACGGTATCGATGTCCTCGCGCAGCTCCAGGCCGGCTTCGCGGCCGTAGTAGTGGCTGAGGACGCCGAAGGAGTGGCCGTAGCCGAAGGTGCGGTTGGCCAGCAGCCCGTTGCTGATGTAGATCTCATTCAGTTCGGCGGCGATGTCCTTGCACACGGCGCCGGGCTTGATGAGTTCCAGGCCGCGCTTGTGGACCTCGACGTTGATGTTCCACAGCTCCAGGGAGCGTTCGTCCGGCTGGCCCAGGAAGAGGGTGCGCTCCAGGGCGGTGTAGTAACCGGAGGTCATGGGGAAGCAGTTGAGCGAGAGGATGTCGCCCTGCTGCAGCTTGCGGGTGGTGGCCCAGTTGTGGGCGCCGTCGGTGTTGATGCCGGACTGGAACCATACCCAGGTGTCGCGGACTTCCCGGTCCGGGAAGGTCTTGGCGATCTCGTGGACCATGGCTTCGGTGCCGATCAGGGCAACTTCGTACTCGGAGATGCCTTCACGGATGGCGTTGCGGATGGCTTCGCCGCCGAGGTCGCCGATGCGGGCACCGTGCTTGATGACTTCGATTTCCTCGGCGGACTTGATCATGCGCTGGCGCATGGCGTCCTGGGAGACGTCCAGCAGCTGGGCGCCGGGGAAGGCGGCGGCGATCTTCTCGCGGGTCAGGCCCGGGAGGAAGTCGTCCTCGACACCCAGCCGCGCGGCTTTGACGCCGCGCTGGCGCAGGGCTTCCTGGAGGCCGAAGAAGAAGTTGTCGCGGCGCCAGTCGGTGTACACGATGTTCTCGCCGTAGGAGGTGCGCCACGGCATTCCGGCGTCGATGTTGGCGGTAACGGTGACCGAGTCGTCGGCGGTGACGACCAGGGCGTAGTTGCGGCCGAACGTGGTGTACAGGAAGTCGGAGTAGTACTTGATGCCGTGGTAGCTGGTGAGGATGACCGCATCCAGCTCCTTGGCGGCCATGATCTTGCGGAGGCCGCCGAGGCGGCGCTCGAATTCCGCGTCGGAGAACGTGAGCTTGCCCTTGGTGCCGTTGTGCAGGACCTTGAGGCGCTCGAGTTCGGCGATGGAGGAGGCGTTGTCGGCAGTGATAGTCACGGGTGGTGCCTTTCTAGTGGGTGCCAGCTGCTGTTGGTGCAGCTGGTGTTGGTGTGCGTAGTGAGGTTGGTCTGTGTGCCCGGATGGGTTGCGGGCCCTTGGTTGGTCAGAGGTGCTTGAGGGGTTTCCGCGAGGTTTCGGCGGCAAACAGCACGGCCGTGAGGGACACGGCAGCTGCGGCCACGAGATACCAGCCGGGTGCCAGCTTGCTCTGCGTCAAGCCGATGAGCAGGGTGGCCATGAATGGTGCAGTGCCGCCGAACAGCGCGTTGGAAAGGTTGAAGCTGACGGCGAAGCCGCTGTACCGGACTTTGGTGGGGAAGAGTTCAGCCAGGAAGCTGGGCAGCGTTCCGTCGTTCAGGGTGAGCATGCCGCCCAGCAGGATCTGGACCAGGACAATCACCAGGAAGTTGCCGGTGTCCAGCAGCATGAAGGCCGGAACAGTCAGGAGCATGAACAGTACGGAAGCCGTGATCAGCATGCGCTTGCGACCGAACCGGTCCGAGGCGAGACCGGTCAGGAAGATGAAACCGATGTAGCTGGCGAGGGCGATGGTTGTCGCCAGGAAGGACTCAGTGGGACCGAAGCCCAGTTCCTCAGACAGGTAGGTGGGCATGTAGCTGAGGATGACGTAGAAACCGACGGCGTTGAGCAGCACGGCACCGCACGCGATCACCAGCTGTTTGCGGTAGGTCCGGAACATGTCGAGCGCAGGGGCCTTGGGAGCGGATTCCTCCTGGTCGGCCAGTGCACGGAAGGCCGGGGTGTCCTCCAGCTTGGTGCGGATGTAGCGCCCGATCAGTCCCATCGGGGCGGCCAGCAGGAACGGCAACCGCCATCCCCACTCGTGCAGTTGGTCGGTGCTGAGTACCGAGCTGAGGAGCGCCGCGATCAGTGAGCCGAGGAGCAAGCCTGCGGCGGTGCTGGCAGGCACGACGGCGGCATAGAGACCGCGACGGTTGGCCGGGGCATATTCCACCAGGAAGGCTGATGCTCCGGCGTATTCGCCGGCTGCCGAGAAGCCTTGGACCACACGGACCAGCAGGAGCAGGACCGGGGCCAGCATGCCGATGGTTCCGTAGCCGGGAATGAGGGCGATGCAGAACGTGGAGACGGACATGATGACGATCGAGAGGGAGAGTGCCTTGCGCCTGCCCAGCTTGTCGCCGATGTGGCCCCAGAAGAAGCCGCCCAGGGGACGGACGAAGAAGGAGATCGCGAAGACGGCAAAGGTGGCCAGCAGCGCGGTCTGCCGGTCCGCTTCGGGGAAGAACACCGACGAGATGACGGCTGCGAGGTAGCCGTACACGGCGTAGTCGAACCACTCGACAAAGTTGCCGATGAAGCTCGCCGTGACCACCCGGCGTCGAACGCTCTTACCGGCGACGGCGTTGTCCATGCCGCCGCCAGCCCCGGCGGGAGCGTTGGCGTCAGCGGCAACCACTCCTGCCCGGGGTGAGTTTTGTTGGGTACTCATAAAACCACCAATGATGTTGGAGTTGCATTCCTTGCAACCTGGTTGTTTCAAGATAGGCCGTGATGTGAAGCACAGTCAAGGGGTATACGCAGCATTAATTTGAGGAAGCTCTACGTTGCTCCTGGCCCTGGTCCGCAGAGCACGCCTCTCCATCAGGAAAACTGTACGTTGCATTCAAAACAACACTGTTGCCTCAAAGCCTGCCTTTGCGACCGGAACGCGGCTTCGCGGGAATGACCGGTCCTTGAGCCGCTGCACTTACCGCTCCGCCGGAATCTGCCCAGACACGTCAAAGGCGGGCCCAAAGACTCGGGCGGAACGGCCTGCCCGGCCCCATACTTGCGTCATGGACGACACTGCCAGGGACCGCACTGCGCGAAGACCGGACCGTATCCTGCTCACCCTGGTAGGCGTTGTGGTTGTCCTGGTGGTGGTGGCACTGGCGGTGGTCTTCACCCGCGGCGAGCCTGCACCCCTGGATGGGGAAAGCCCCGCCGGAGTGGTCCAGCGGTACAGCAAGGCAGTGATCGACGGCGACAGCACCACGGCCCAGTCCTACCTCACGGACGCTGCCAAGAGCCGGTGCCGCGGCGCCTACTACGGCGAGCCGGCGCCCGCCCGCGTTGTCCTGGTCTCGACGACGGAACGCCCCGATTCAGCCACTGTGAAGGTTTCGATTGTCCGGTCGTCCCAGGGCGGACCCTTCGGGCCTTCGGAGTATGAGATGGAGGACTCCTTCGCGCTGCTCAAGGTGGCCGGGACATGGAAGATTGACCAGCCGCCGTATCCCCTGATGGCCTGCACCGACGTCCCGGTGAAGCAATGACGGACCCGGCAGCCCCGGTGGTCGCCGCTCCCTCGAGCGGCCTGGCAACCCTCCGCCGGCTGATCATGTACGTCCTGTTGTTTGCCCTGGTACTGATCTCGGCATCCGGTCTCCAGGGACTCCTGGAGCGGCTCTTCCGGACCGCATCCACCCTGGTGTCCGGTGATGTCGCAGGACTGGCCCTGTCCCTTGCCTTCACCCTGATCGGTGGCCCGCTCGCACTGCTGCTGTGGTGGTTTGTGTGGAGGCGCCTGGACGACGAATCCGAACGCAGGGCGCCCGGGTGGGGCCTCTACCTGACCGGGATGTATGCGGTCTCGCTGATCATCAGCACCACGTCGCTGCTGAACCTTGCCACCTCCTTCCTTGACACGCAGGAGAGCCAGTGGCCGTCGCCGCTGGCCAACGGCATCGTGTGGTCAGCCATTTGGTGGTGGCACCGGTGGATGTGGAGGCACCCCCGCAAACCGTCATCGCATCTCGAGGACGTTCGGGCCGTCGTCGGCTCCGTGTTTGGACTCCTCCTTAGTTCCGGCGCCGCCATTGCGGCGCTGGGCAGCCTGTTGGACGTGGCAATCCGCGGTTTCGCGGCAGCGGCTTCCTTTGAGCCGTGGTGGCTGCCCATCCTGAGGTCCGTGGTGTGGGCTGCGGGCGGTGCGGCGGTGTGGTGGTGGCACTGGTTCCGGGATGGGGGCAGACGCTTCCAGACGGGACTGGTGGACGTCACCATCATTGCCGTGGGCATCTTCGTCGCCGGTATCACGGCGCTGGGTGGCCTGGGCGTCATCCTGTTTGTCCTCCTGCGGCTGGCGTTTGACCGGAGCGACCCCCTGGGCAACCTGCTCGAACCGCTCGCCCCGGCCATCGCAGCCGCAGCAATAGGCGCCCTGGTGTGGCGCTACCACCGCACCGCTTCCGTCGCGCGTTCCACCCGCACACGCCGGGCCAGCCTCCTGGTGACGTCCGCCGTGGCGCTTGCCGCGGCGGCGTCCGGCATCGGCGTCGTGGTCAACGCGCTGCTTGCCACAGCCGTGTCTCCGCTCGCCGGCGGGGCTACCCGCACGCTGCTCCTGGGCGGCCTGAGTTCCCTGCTGGTGGGGGCACCGGTCTGGTGGCTGGCATGGAAACCGAGGCACCAGCCGGGCACCGCTGCGGACATTCCGCCCGGCCGGCGCGTCTACCTGGTGGCATTCTTCGGCGTCAGTGCCGTGGTGGCCCTCATCACGCTGCTGGTGATTGGCTACCGGCTCTTCGAGTTCCTGCTGGGCGACGTCACCGGCGGAGGCCTCCTGGACCGCATCCGCGCACCGCTGGGCCTCCTGGTGGCAGCCGGGCTCGTGGCCGGCTACCACTTCGCGCTGTGGCGTCATGACCGGGTCCTGTTTGCCGCCGCGGCACCCGCGCACAAGCACATGATCGAGCGGATCACACTCGTCAGCGGCTATCCACCCGGTTCCCCGGATTCCCAGGCATTGGCACGCGGCATCGCTGACGCCACGGGAGGTGCCAAGGTGGCCACCTGGCTGAGGGCGGACGACGGCGGCGCGGCAGTTCCGCCGTCGTCCACCCCCGCTCCGGGGGTTGGGGAGGCCGTGCGACTGGTGGCAGCGGCCCTGGAGGGCGTCACGGCCCAGCACGTCCTGGTGATTGCGGGGCCGGACGACCGGCTGGAAGTGATTCCAATTGCTGCCGTCAAAAGCACTCCTGGCCTTGGGAGCACGGTGACTGATCGGGTCCTCCGGCCCTAGCGGGTCCGGCCGCCGGTCCCTAGCGTAGGAGCTGGCAAAGGAGGCCGGACATGGCTGCAGGGGGAAGCGCGAAGCCCGGCAGTGGTGCACCGGGACGAAGCAGTAGCCGCCGGGCCGGTGCCCTCGCCGCAGTCCTGCTCGCGTTGGCCGGGTGTTCCCCAGGCGGCACCCCTCCGGCCAGCAGCCCGCCAGCTCCTTCCCCCGCCTCCAGTTCCGCAACAGCGACCGCCACAGGGTCAGGGTCCGGCCCCTTCTCGGATGCGGAGCTCGCAGCCATCATCAACGGGGTGGGCAAGAGCCGCAACCTGCCTTACCCAGCAGGCGAGGATTCAACCCGCCTGCGCTCGGGCGCCGCCAGCGGGTCCTTCCCGCAAGCCCAGACGGTTACCACGCCGGGAGACTGCATAGCCCTGGTTCCCCAGGACCCGTTCACCCGCTGGGCAGACAAGGACATCTTTTTTGCGGAGGGAGGCATGCCTCCGGCAGGTGGTGAGTCCGGACCCACCACCACCATCTGGATCCTCCTCAGGAGCGCGGACCAGGCCGCAATCGCCGCCGCCGATTTCGGCTATGCAGATGACGTGTTGCAGCGCTGCAACCAGTTCGACCTTGCTTATACGGAGGCGGGCAGGACCTCCACCTCCGCCGTCCAGTTACTGGGCGCACCTTCCATCGGCGATAAACAGCACGCGTTTACCCAGGTCACCAAGCCCAAGGGGCCGGGAGACTTCGGCACCGTCGGGTTACGCGTCCTGCACGGCACCCTGTCCATCACCCTGACCCTTGCCGTTGCCGCACTGAACTCGGAGGCCGATGCCAAGCCGGCCCTGGATTCGATGGCGGAGCTGGCGAAGGAGCTCATCAACGAAGCGGGCAAGCCCCAAACACCAGCGGCACCAAGCGCTCCAAACTCACTCACGCCTGACCAGATGGTGGCGCTGTTCAAGGGGATGACCGGGCCGGCCGGGGAACCGGTACGCCTGCCCCAGGCAACCGTGCTCGAGCCGCCTCGTGGCTCAACTCCCACCATTACGTCGCAGCCGCCCGCCACCCAATGCGTTTTCGACGACCAGGCGTACTTCGCGTCATTGGCCGGCTCTGTATACGGGCAGGGTCAGATCCAGGGGGCCGCGAAGATGGACAACGCCGACTTCACAGTCATCAGCATGCCCTCGGCCGCGATCCCGCCCTATCCTTTCGACAGTCGATCCGAACGCCTCCGCGGCTGCGCGACTGTGCAGGAAATCTCGGTGGAAGGCGGCGGCCGCACTTGGTCTACGGTTTCCACCCTGGCTACCACGATTTCCGCTGACGCCAGCTACGCTGTGGCCTACCAGCTCAGCGACGGCACAGGCGCCTGGCAGGTGCGGTGCGGGGCGCGCAGGGGAACATTCTCCATCGAGGCTTCCAGCACCGTATCGTCGCAGCCAGACACCCAGGCTAAAGCCGATTCCCTGTCCGCCATTTTCACCGCTGTTTTGGCACGCACAGGACAGTAAATGTGCCGCCGGCCCCTCCCCGCCGGCAGCCTTCCTCAAGATTTGCGCAGTTTATCCGGCTGCTGGATTAACTCTCTTCCCTTGGCATCCGGCGGTGCCTAGTGTGGGCACACACGCGTTACTAGGGGGATAAGTGAACAGCTCAGTTAAAGGTCTTCAAGACGCCACCAACCAGGATCCGCAGCAGGTCGCAGCGGCAGATCCGCTGGATGTCCAGCACAGGGTGGCGGAATGGACGTCGGACTGCCTTCTCACGCTGCCCAGTCCCGTCCGGTTCACCCGCGCAGACTGGCCCTAGGGCCGGCCAGCGTCCGGGTCGCTAGCTGGACGCGTCCCGCTCTATTTCTTCAGCCAGGTCGTCCACTTCTTCGGGGCGGGCGTCGATGCCCGCGTCCTCGAACCGCTCCTGCAGGACGTGCGCTACGTCGTCCTGGACCTGGCCCAGCTGGATGTCATGGCGGACGTCATCGGCAATGCTCTCGGGTGTCTCGGCATGCGCTGGCCCGGCTGCGATGCCGTCATTGCCGTCGAAGGGATCGTTGGCGCCGCCCGCTCCGGAATCAGTCATAATCGAGGGTTACCCTTTCGAAGCCGCTGGTAAACGCCCGGCCCCGACGGTCCTGCCAACTGGCCTCAGCCCAGGAAGGTGCGGTGTACCTCGCTGCCGTAGCGGCCAATGATGGCCCGTTTGGCGTTCCGGAACGCTTCGAGGTCACCTCCCTGGCCATGCTGATCCACGCTGCGCCGTGCCAGCTCATCCGAGATGACGTCAAGGAAGAGCTCGGCGAGCAGGAGCCGGGCGGAGTCGCGGAACCGCCCCCGGCCGTCGACGTAGAGCTGGACGGTGGGGGCTGCCGTGTTGATGATGACCTTCCGCTCCGCTTCGGAGTACACGGCACGGTCCGTGGTGTTGTGGAGGTTCCTGAAGTCGTAGCCGGTAAAAAGGTCCACGCCGTGGTCCCGGCTCGCGCGGTGGGCCTGGCGGCGCGGGGCCGGCAATGTTCCGGCGGCCCCGCGGTGCGGCGGCTGGTCTGCGGTGCGGCGGGAAGCGTGGTCGGCGATGACCACCTCGCAGAGCGCCCAGTAGTTCCCCGCCCGTGCGGTAATCTGCCCCTGGTCCCCGGCCTGCTCCCCCGCCGCAGTCCACTCAAGCCGTAAAGTCTCCGCGAGCGCGCCGACCGGAACAGGTGCTGGCAGCGGGTCCAGCCGGATCGTGGGCGGCAGGTCCAGATCGAACTCCAACATTTCCCCCCGGGGCAGCTGGTGTGGATCCAGCAGCAGGGCTACATGGAACGGATGCACGGGCGGACGGTAGTAGAAGGGCGTTGTGAACCGCAGCGCCGCCGGCAGTGGCGCCTCCGGGGGCTCCGCGCGGTTCCCATTCCGGCCCTCAGGTGCTGTTTCCAGGCCCAGGTCCCGGACGGCGGCCTCACTCATATGCTGCAGCAGGTGTTCGATCATCCCTGCCGTCCGGCCCGAGGTGGTGGCACGTTCCAAATGGGTGAGTTTTTCCTTTTCCGCCTGGACGGGTGCCGCGATCATCCGGCTTACCGCGTGCGAGAATGCTGCAACGAACGGGTCCTTGGTGTTCAGGCCCTCACGCTCGTCACTGATGATGGCTACGCCCCTGCCCAGCATGTCGGTCAGCGCCGGGCACCGGACCATTCCAAAGAGGTATTCGGTGCCCACCTGGTTCTCGAACTCGAACATCTGGCAGTCGAGCACGGCCATGCCGGACTCCACCACCAGGCCGGCGGTGCGCTCGTCGCCCTTCAGTGTCAGCTCGACACCCTCGGCCCGCTTCAGCGTGACGGTGAACGCATACTCGGTTCCGCCGACACTGAAGCTGCCGGGCGCATCAGGGCCAACCAGTGTTGCCGCCGGCGGCTCCCGGAAGCGGATGATGTCGCTGCCGTCGTCCCCGTTTCCGGGGTGTCCGTGCAGCAGTTCCACCGTGCGCCGGTCCAGCACTTCCCGCAGGTAGATGTTGTCCGCGAGGAGTTGAAGCAGCGTTGACTGCTGCGTGATGGTGGCGTGCGGGTTGTCGACGACGATGGTGACCTTGGTGCCGCTGCCACCGTCGGGTATCCCGAGCCGGGCGTAGTCCGCGGGGAATGCCTGCCTGTCAGCGCCGTCGTCGTCATACAAGTAGCCGCCATTGCTGCTGCGGAAGATATCGATCCGGGTAAACCGGCCGGCGTGGATGGTTTCGATCCAGCCGTGGCCCAGGCCGAAGATGGCCTGTTTGAGTCCGCGGCCGAAGTAGCCGCGGCCTGCGCCCTCGCCGCGCGCCAGCGGGCTGTGGGCGCCGCCGTAGCTGAGGATGCGGCCGGCTTGCTGGAAGGACATGCCCTCCGCCTGGTCACTGACCGTCAGCACCGCTCCGGAGTGGTGCCGCTGGTAGCCGACCAGGATCCTGCCGGTCACGTTGCCGCCCGCTCTTTCCACCCGCGCGTAACTGTCGTCGCTGTTGGTGATGAGCTCCACGAGCGCCTTCTCAACAGAGGCGAAGCGCCGGGAATCGATCCCGATCACGCGCTGGTCCACCTGGATCTGGGCAACCGTCATGGGTGCTTCCTTCGCTCAACATCCAAAGCTGATTCCCGGCCCTAAGCACAACGGCGGCCCGGCTACGTGGAGCGTAGCAGGAGGCTGGGAGTCAGGACACCCCGGCAAGGACCCCATCGATACGGGCCAGCAGGCCGGGCCAGCCGTTGCCCATGCCTTCGATGGCGTGGCGTCCCATAGGAGTGTCGAGCTGGAACCCGGCGTGCTCGAAGTGGAGGATGGTGCCGCCGTCCACCGACTCAAGGCGCCAGGTGATGGTGGTATCCAGCTGGCCTTCGGAGAAGAGGAAGCTGATGGACGCGCCGGGGTCAACGGTGAGGACTTCACACTGCTGCCGGCCCCAGGCGTCCATGTCCATGGTGAAACGGTGGCCGACCACGGGTGCGATGTTGCCCTGGGCCCACCAACGGGCCAGGAGTTCCGGTGTCGTCAGCGCGGCCCACACAGCAGCGGCGGGGTGGGGGTAGTGGCGTTCAAGCCTGATGGCATTTTCAGTCATTTGGTTTCTCCTCGTCCAGAAGGTCTGCCAGGGCGTCCAGCCGCTGGTTCCAGTAGTGCTCGAAGTGCTTCACCCAGCCGCCGATCTCGGCGAGGCGGGCAGGCTGCAGGTGGTACACCCTGTTCCGTCCCTGCCGTTCCTCACGGACCAGCCCTGCGTCCCGGAGCACGGCCAAGTGTTCGGATGCCGCCGGACGGCTAAGGTCCAGCAGGCCGGTAAGTTCGCCGGCCGTCCTGGACCCTTGTCGCAGTTCGTCGAGGATGACGCGCCGCGCCGGGTTGGATACGGCGGCGAAAACATCGGGAAACACCACCCCAGTATATGTCGGAAATATCCGACGCATAATGCCCGGGAACCAAGTGTGCGGCATATTCCCCGCATCACATCCGGGGCTACGCCGGGCCAAAACAGGCGTAGGCTGTAATTACATGCAAATGCATGAACTTATCCGACGGATCCGAAGGAGATGCCCCATGAAGGCATGGCAGTTCACCGGCACCAACAACCCCCTTACGCTGAACGAAGTGGCTGAACCCAGTGCAGGTCCGGGCCAGGTAGTGGTCAGCGTCAAGGCCGCCGGGGTGTGCCACTCCGACGTCACCGCCATCGACGACGCCGGTTGGATGCCGCTGTTCCCCGAGCTCCCGCGGACCATGGGTCACGAAAATGCGGGCGTCATCACCGAAGTGGGCGCCGGCATGGAGCACTGGAAGGTCGGCGACCGGGTTGGCCTCTCCCCCGTCATGAAGGACGGCGATGCGTTGGGTTATGGCAAGTGGGACGGCGGCTTCGGGCCCCAACTCCTCGCCACCGACGACAACCTGGTGAAGCTGCCGGACGAGGTCTCCTTCGAGCTGGGCGCGATGGCCACCGACGCAGGGCTGACCGCCTACCACGCGATCATGGCCGTGGGCGGGGCGAAACCGGGCATGAAGGTAGGCGTGATTGGCCTGGGCGGCCTGGGCTATATCGGCGCCCGGGTGGCAGCACTGTCAGGTGCGGAGGTCTATGGCGCCGAGGTAAACCCCGAGACGCAAAAGCTCGCCGGTGAGATCGGCCTCGCCGGAGTGGCCGAGTCCATTACGGCGTTCAAGGACAAGAACCTGGACCTCATCGTGGACTACGCCGGGTTCGGCACCACCACCTCCGCTGCGCTCGAGACCCTCGCCGAGTTCGGCACGCTGGTCCAGGTGGGCATGGGACGCCTCGAAGCGACCATCAACACCTACCCGCTGATCATCAACCAGCTGTCCATCAAGGGATCCAAGTCGGGCACCAAGGAAGACCTCGAAAACCTTTATGCCCTCATGAAGTCCGGCCAGCTGAACCCGCCGATGAACCTCATCAAGCAGGCGGATATCCCCGGCGCCATCGACAAGCTGCGCAAGGGCGGCGTAGTGGGCCGTTTCATCGCGGTCTACGAGGACTAAGTCCGCCACGATCCTTCCCAAGCGGACGACGACGGGCACATCCCGTCGTCGTCCGCTTGCCTTTTTGACGGCTGCTGCGGCGCGCCCGCAGTTCATCCACTAGGCTCGCCTTGGTCCATTGTGGGCCTTGACCCGGCTGCGCCGGACTTCTGGGGGGGCATATCCATGGTGGGAACCGGCAGTACATCCGAGGCGGCATCCAGGCGCGTGGCCTGGCCGCATGCCGCGGTTACGGTCCTGCTGCTGGCCGGGTTGGCGGGGTGTACCTACTCCGACCACCCGGCAGAGCCGGCGGCAGCCGTCCAGTCCACCCCCGCCCCCACCGCGTCTTCGGCCGCGAAGCCCGCGCTGAGCGGGGAAACCGTGCGGGACTCGTTTGGCAATGTGGACTTCTACACCACGGCGGCGGGCGACACGCTCGCAGCAGTGGCGAAGGCCTACAAGCTTTCGGAGGCGAAGGTGGCCGGGTTCAACGGACTCCAGCCCGGAGCCGTCATCCCTGCGGGCACGAAGCTCCGGCTGATGCCGGCCGGTCCAGGGCGGGGCGCAATGGGCGCTGCCACGGGCGGCGTAAACGGCATTCCAATGAATTACACAGTGGAACCCGACGACAGCCTGGCCGGCATCACCTACCGGTTCAACCTGACCGAGGAGCAGTTGGCGGAAGCCAATAAGGTTCCGTTCGCCTACGAAAAGGGGAACGTCTTCTTCATCCAGGCCGGCAAGGTCATCCAGCTGCAGAAGAAACCGGTGGGCAGCCGCTCGGGGTCCGGCACAGAGGTCAACAACTCATTCGGCCAGACGGTCTTCTACACCACGGTGGACGACGACTCGTTCGACAGCCTTGGCTACAAGTTCCGCTCAACCACCGCACAGATCCTGCTGTACAATTCTTCGTTGTCGGCGGATCAACCCATTCCGGCCGGGACGAAGGTCCGGCTGATACCGGGAGAGCTGAAGATCCAGGGTGCCCAGGGAACCTTCACCACCGACGCCAATGGTATTCCGCTGACCTATACCACCGCGCCGGGCGATACTGAGCGGCAAGTTTCGTTCCGCTTCGGCGTTGACCAGCTGCGCTCGGCCAACCGTCCGAGCTCAGGCACCGCCGGGGCTTGGTATGACTTCACCGACCTGCCCAGCGGCGAATTGGTACCGGGCCAGACCATCAGCCTGGCGTTGGACAAGCCGATCAACAAACCCAGTCCCTGACTTGCGCCGGCAGCCGGAGCGGCACCCTACCACCGGCTTCTTCCTGTACTGCCGGCGGGACTGGACCGCCGGCCCAGCCTGTAGCCAGCCCAGAAGGCGAGCAACAGCAGCCCCGCCACCATGACCGCCGACCCCACCTGGGTGCCTTCCGTGACGAAGGCAGCCCCGTCGGCAACGAACGGCTTATTGCTGAGCGGCGCATAGGCGAACCAGCCAGTGAAATCGCGGTTCAGGTAGGCGATCAGGACACCTGCCAGTACGGCAACTAAGCCCAGCAAAGGCACTGCGGCGGCCGGAAGGGCGCGCCTGGATGGTTCATTTTCTTTAGATGTCTTGTCTTCCCCCACGCCGGCGAGTCTAGCCCGGACACCGCCGGGCCGCAGGCCACCTACCCGGCCCGGCACTTCGGGTTTAGGCTAGGCGGATGTTGACCATTGGCACCATTGTCCTCGGCGTCAACGACGTCGCCGCCGCTACCAAGTTCTGGAACGATGCCCTCGGCTATGTTCCCCGGGAGGCCGGTGACGATACGTGGGTGACCCTGGTGCCGTCGTCGGGCCCTGGCGCGGAACTGTCCCTCATGCTCAGCGAAACCCCGGTGCAGGACCACCCGCGCATCCACGTGGACCTGTATGCGGACGACCAGTCCGCGGAGGTGGAGCGACTGGTCTCGCTCGGCGCCCGGCGCGTGGACTGGGACTCGTACCCGGAGGATCCGGACTTCGTCGTGCTGGAGGATCCGGACGGAAACCTGTTCTGCGTCATCGACAAAAGCCCACGGTAGGACGTCCCGGAACGGGAACGCCGCGCGTGCCCAGGCGGCGGAAGCAGCGCCTGGTTCAGGCGGACGACGGCGGGTGCGCACCCGCCGTCGTCCGCTCGCGTGTCGCGGCAGCAACGCCGCCCCGGACCCCGGCGCGGCTGGCACACTTAGCCAATGAACAAGGCACCTGAACCTGCGCGCCGGCCTGGCATCCGTGCAGCGATGTTTGTCGATTTCGACAATGTTTTCACCGGCCTGCAGGCCTTGGACCCGGCCGCGGCGAGGCGCTTTGCCGAGGATCCCAAGCAGTGGGCCGATGCCCTGTCAGATGGCGGAGCCGCTGACGACTCCCGGAGGTTCCTGATCCGCAACTGCTACTTGAACCCCATGGTGTACTCCAAGTACCGCCCCTACTGGACGCGGGCTGGATTTCGCGTGATCGACTGCCCGTCGCTGACGCAGCGCGGAAAGAGCAGCACGGATATCAACCTGGTGCTCGATGCCATGGATGCGCTCTCCGGAAGCGTAGCCATCGAGGAGTTCTTCATCGCCTCGGCCGACGCCGATTTCACCTCCCTGATCCAGCGGTTCCGCGCAGCTGACCGGATGACCACCGTGATCGCCGCCGGCGCCGTTGCCTTCGCTTACCGGGAAATGGCGGACCACGTGGTCGAGTCACATGACTTCGTGGCCATTCTCAACGGCACCACCGCCGAACCCCTCAATGCCGTGGCTTCGGCGAAGCTGCCGCCCGGCCCCGCAACAGCAAAGGCAAAGCCAAAAACGGGTTCCCCCGCGGTGGCTGAGGTACTGAAGTTTGTCCGGTCCGCGTCCGGCCCGGTGAAAGGAGCCTTGGTGGCGCACCGGGCCCTGAGTGCGGAGCCGTCCTTGAAGACGGACTGGGCCGGCCTTGGGCGGTTCGGAGCGTGGGTGGCCCAGATCGGCAAGGACATCGAATACTCACCGGCCAAGGGCGGCTGGGTGTGGGACGCCAAGCGCTTCTCCGCTGAGGACCTTCCCGCTCCCGCCGAAGTTCAGCCCGGCGTCGAGGAGCGGGTCACCCGGGTGACGGATGTCCCTGCCTTGTCGGCGGCCCAGTTTCGGCAGATCTTCACCTCCATGGAGGCCCGCCTCCGGGAACATCAGCTCAACCGAAATGAGCTGGCCCGGCAGGTGCGGGATGACTGTGTCAGTGCCGGCGAACCCGTCTCCCGCAATGCCGTGAACTTTGTGCTGCAGGGCTTGGCATACGCCGATTTCCAGCTGCGGGACGATGCGACCGCGGCCGAGATTGCTGCCGCATGGACGGCCAACGTGGAGGAACTCTGCCGGGTGGCGCTGCTGGAGTTCGATGCGTCTGAAAAGCTGGCGGTCCGGCGGTGGGCGAGCGGCGGGTTGTTGGATAAGTAAGCAGGGCGGACGGCCGCGGATATTCATCCGCCGCCGTCCGCTCCCCCCCAACAGTGTGGCCCGGCACGCGTCATCGAGCGCCGGACCGGCTACGCTGCGAGCGGCATGTCGAACAGCTGCTCGGCGAGTCTGATGAGGTGGCGGGGAGCGTCACACTCGCCGTCCACCCTGTCGCGCCCCAGGAACAGGGCAGTCCCCTGGATGGTCCCGTCGAGTTCGATGCCGGCCTCACGGATGAGCACTTCGGCGCGCGGATTCGTGGTTGGGCTGGCGGCAGAGCTGTCCAGATAGACGTGCCAGTCAGTGCCGGCGAGGAGGCCGACGCCGCCTGACGCGATTTTCTGCAAGGCCGTCTCGTCCAGGTCGATCGGCCGGATGTGCACCGGCTGGGTGAGCCGGGTGGGAACGACGAGGGCGTTGCGGGAGGTCATCATGGTGGTGTCCTTTGGCTGATCCCCCCGGTATGGGTGCGGTGGGGCTTGCCGGGGTGGTGCGGGCGGCCGCGGGCTAGGAGTCCCGGGCGGCCGCCCGCTGGCATGGTCAGCGCTGGTTTTTGCGCGGTTTTATAAAACTGAGCTCACTGTTTTCGCTTTTAGCTCTTTTTTCGGCACGTTTCTCCAGGATTGACTTGCCGACCTTTTTAGCGGCGCCGCTTTTGGGGGATTTTCCGGACATCGGAATCACGCCTTTCTTTGCTTTGCGTTACCGGATACCATACCTGCTTTTATTTTTTTATCCAGTTCTGCAGGAGTGCAGCGCGAGGCGCCTGATGCCCCGCCGGCGGTGCGGGAAGGCCGCGGCCAAGGCCGCTGGGATAATTTTTGAAATTGGTTGCATCGCCATGGTTTCCGTTTCTTTTATTTTATCCGACAAAAGCCGCCGGAAACTCCGCCCAAACCAAGAAAACGACCCTAAATTCGCGCGTCCCACTATTGCCAGAATTTAGTTAGTTTCCCGGCGAGGTCTTTGCCCTGGTCGTATCCGGCGTGAGCCGCGGCCGGACGGAGTGAGGGGTCCATGGCGTTGGCGCCGAACATGTGCTCGGCCCCGCTGCCAGGTGAGATCACTTCGACTCTGCTGCCATGCGCTTCGAGCTCCTCCACCTGCGCGGCGAGCTGCATGCCCCACTCAAGCGGCATGCGCGTCCTGCCGCCGAAGGGTGACAGGACCAGTACCCTGCCGCACCCGGTGGCCAGGTCGGCGTTTTCATTTCGCCGGTATCCGCCGTCGATGTAGCTCCTGTCTCCAATCCGGTAGGCGGAGCCGCTGGAACAACTGGCGGCGACCGCGTCGACCAGGTCGATGCCGCCGGACCGGTCGAACACTGCCGGTTCTCCCGTACTGGCATCCACCGCTGGGATCAGCAGTTCATGCTCCGGCCATTTCTGTGTCGTCAGCCGGGCCGCGACGGTGGCCCGCCACTGTCCGGAATGGTCATAGTCCTCCGCCATGTCGATGGCGGCCGCGCCCATCCTCCGACGCATGTCCGCCGCAGTTGCCGAACCGGCGATGATCCTGCCGGTCCGCTCCAGGTGGTTGGGGACCGGACTGCCGGCCGACGAAGTTCCGGCGGCCCGCGGCCGCTGTGGAAGCGGCGCGTCCGTGACGGCGGCGTAGAGCTCCGCCGGACTGGCGCCGGCGATCTGCGCAGCGGCCGTGGATCCCGCCGATGTTCCGATGACCCGGTGGGCGCCGGTCACGTCCAGCCCGGCGTCTGCCAGTCCGGCGAGAACGCCGATCAGCCAAGCGTTTCCTGTGGAGCCCCCGCCACCGAGGACCAGGGCGCGCCCGGAAGTAACCGACGGAACGGGGTGCGGGACGGGAGAAGGTGTTGTGTTCATGGGAGTCGCCTTTCGCGAATTTGCCTGTGCGGCGCTCCCTGTGGACGGCTGGGTCAGCCGCGGATCGTGGGCTGCCGGGGAGCACCCATTACGGATACAGCGTTCATGGGTCTCACCTCCTGGAGTCGGATCACGATCAGGGGAATCTTGGCATACGGGTACCGCTGTGCGCAACGGGTAAGTTTGAAGCGATGATTTCGATAGACCGGGACAGCCCCGCGCGCGACGACGTCCACCTGCTCCTCAGCGAGCACCTCGCCGACATGTTCGCCACCTCGCCGGCCGAGAGCGTGCACGCCCTGGACCATTCGGCCCTGTCCGCCCCGTCCGTCACGTTTTGGACGGCCCGCGAGGACGGCAACCTTCTGGGGTGCGGCGCATTTAAACTGCTGGACTCCCCCGCCGGTCCGCAGAGGCAAGGCGAGATCAAGTCCATGCGCACCACGGCAACCGCCCGGGGCCGGGGCGTGGCCGCCCTCATACTGGGGCATATCCTTGATGACGCCCGTACGCGGAACCTTGAGCGGGTCTATCTGGAGACCGGAACCGAGGACTACTTCGCGGCCGCGCGGCGGCTGTACGCCCGGCACGGGTTCACGGTGTGCGAGCCCTTCGCCGACTACGTGTTGGACCCCCACAGCGTCTTCATGGAGCTCCGACTGTAGCTCCCACAAGGAAAGCGGACGACGACGGGTGAGCGCCCGCCGTCGTCCGCTTCCTTTTGGCTGCTACTTGCTGAAGGGGACCTTTTCCCAGCTCAGCACGTCGGCGCCTTTGGCGCTGTTGCCGGCCACCGTGAAGCGGACGTAGTCCACGGCGTTGTTGGCGCCGTCCACCGTGATGCGCTGCAGGTTGTCGGCGGCGGGTGAGCCGTAGATGCCCAGCCAGGGTGAGCCCGCAGCCAGGGGCTGGTTCTCAGCGAAAACGTGGCTGTCGCCGTTGACCAGGTAGACAGGAGCGTCGAAGTTGTTGGTCTCCTCCACCATGGCCTGGACGACCTCGCGGAAGCCGGATACCGTTGCCGGGTTTGCGGTGGCGTCGGCCAGCAGCGACGGGTCGAACATGTCGGCCTGCTGCATGAGCACCACGGCGCGGTCGTTACTGCGCCTGGCTTCGGCGAAGGTCTGGTGGATCTGGGCGATCACGGCGTCCGTGCGGTGTTCCACCTCGGCGAGCTGCTCCGGCGTGGGTTCAGTTTTGCCCAGCCCGCTCCACGGCAGGAGGGAGTTGTTGCTGCCCTGGACGTTCAGGACGGAGAAAGCCACCCGGTTCTTTTCGAAGCGGACGTCCTCCGGCAAACCCAGGCTCTCCTGCGACTTTACCGGCATGGTGGCGCCCAGGGTCTTGCCGGGCTGGTTGAAGAAGACCTCCCGGAGCTTGTCCAGGCGCTCCAGCGGGTTGTAGGCACCGTTGTTGGTGCGGTGGCAGTCCACCCACTCGTTGTCGCCAGGCGTGTAGACCAGCGGGTGGGTAAAAGTGTCGAACTGTGTGCGGATGTAGGAGAAGTACTCGTCCGAGCAGACGGAGGAACCGTTCTTTATATCGCCCACGTGTGCTACGAACTTCAGTTCCTTGTCCGCATTGAGATCCTGGATGCGGGACGGGAACTTGGCGATCTCGGCGGCGCCGTAGGGGATGTCACCGATGGCGGCGAAGGTGAAGGCCTGGTTGCCGTCGGTGGTGTTGTCCGCGGCTTGGGCGGGAGCTGCTGCTGTTCCGGCCAGGGTGGCAAGTACGGCCAGAGTGGCAAGGGCGGATTTCACGTACACGGTCTACTCCTTGAACGGGGATGTTCCGCCCGGCTCATCGGGAGAGGCTGGACAGAGGGTGCCCGGCAAGAATGCTTGACCAGGGATAACGGTGGTGGGCTTCCGGGTGGCCGCCCGATGAACGGGCAGGGACAGGACGCTTCCCGGGTGGCCAGGTGCCTGGCGTTATGCTGGGGAACCGGGTGCCCGCAATTAAAGGCGTGCGCATGTGCCCGAACTACGCCAGGCTCCTCTCGGTCGAGACACCAGCCGGGGATAGGGGCGGCTAACCCTTGCTATGAGGCAGCGAGATAATCCACTATCAGTACCTCCAGCGCGCTGGCCTCTCCCGGCAGGCAGCCCGGTGGCCAGATTGTCGGTTCCCGGTCCGGTTGTTCGGCGTTGTAGTGGCGACCGCTGGGAGAAGTCCAGCCCGGTGGCTCATTCTTGGAAGCCGTACCCGGACTCCAGCCGGTCCGATGTTTGAGCCGGTGGTGCTTGGGGCACAACTGTCCCAGGTTGCTGATTCCGGTGGCGCCTCCATGCTCCCAGGCCGTGAGGTGGTCAGCCTCGTTGTCCTGGCTGTGGTTGCTGCACGCCGGGAAAGTGCATTTCCCATCCCGCATCCTCAACCACCGTTTGAGTGACTCCGTGAGCCGGTAGTTGGTGCGGCCAAGTTCCAGCGGGGCTCCGTCGCGGGGGTCCACCAAAACCCGATAGAAAGAGCCGGCACCTTCCGTGACGAGTCTGCGTGCCATGGACGCGGGGATGGGCCCGTAGTTGTCCAGGTCTGCTGGCTCGTCCGTAGCACCGAGGAGGGAAAGGATTGGCACCGTGACCAGCACATCGGCTTTGAGCGACGGCCCGGGTCCGGCCAGGTCCGTGGCGCCACCGAGGAGCAATTTGGCGGCAAGGTCTGCCTTGAGCTGGGGAAGGGTCCTCGCCTCGTCCGGTCCTTGCAGTCCACGTGCCAGGGCGGAGGTCCTGTTCCAGATGGCACAGGCCTTATCAGCAGCCAGGTAGACCGAAATCCAGGCCATGCCGTCCCGGTCCGGCGAGTATTCCATCCGCCGGTCCGCCACGGACTTCGCATGCCTGATCGTCAGGGACTCGGGGTGATGGCGTTCCCGCCAGGCACGTGCCTTCCGACGGAAACGGCCCGGCACCAGCTCTCCGGCAGATGCACCCCGGGCCGCGTTCGGCGCCTCCGGGTCCAGGAAGTGGGCTTCCAAGGCTGCTGCGGCTGCCGAGTCCAGGCCGCTGGTTTCGTCGACCATAATCTGGGCATGCCGCCAAGAAATGGCTCCAGCCTCCATGGCCTTGAGCGTAACCGGAAGAGAGGTGGTGAGCGCATGGGCGTCCTGCAACAGCGCGGACGCGGCTCCCTCGCCGATGGTGAGCGTGCAGGCGACTTCGGCGACGATACTCATCTCCCTGGCCGCCGACTCGCAGGCGCTTTCCGCCGGCGCCTCCATGGCGGCTGCGGCCTCCGAATGTTCTGCGAGCAGCCGGACTTTTACCGCTGCAGCAGCAGCTTCGACCCGGGCCACGATGCCCAGGCTGTCCAGGCAGGACTCTGAAAGTTCATGCAGTGGGTCGTGACCATCCGTGCGGCCCACAGCCTCGGCAGAGGTGTTCACAACTCCCGCTAACTCGTCCACCAACCCGGTAAGGGATGCGACGGCACCGGCCAGTCCAGCCATGCCTTTCGCATCCACAACCGCTCCGCTTTCCATAAGCAAAGACTGTCACGGGGGTCTGACATTCTGAGTTGGATACCTTCGGTGGGCCGGGCTCCAGACTCTGCCGATCTTGCCGGCGAGGGCTGGTTTGTGGCCTCCCTAAACCTCCGCCACCGGTGCCGCGAACTGGGCCTCGTACAGCCGCGCGTAGGCCCCGCCGGCAGCCAGCAGGGACGCGTGCGTCCCCTGTTCCACGATCTGGCCGGCCTCCATCACCAGGATGAGGTCGGCGTCGCGGATCGTGGACAGCCGGTGCGCGATCACAAAGGACGTCCGGTCGGACCGCAGCGCGCTCATGGCCTTCTGCACCAGCACCTCGGTCCGGGTATCCACGGACGAGGTCGCCTCATCCAGGATCAACACAGATGGCGAAGCCAGGAATGCCCGGGCAATGGTCAGCAACTGCTTCTCGCCGGCGGACACGTTGGAGCCTTCATCGTCCAGCACGGTGTCGTACCCCTCGGGCAGCGAGCGCACGAACCGGTCCACATACGTTGCCCGTGCCGCCTCCAAAACCTCAGAAGAAGACGCAGCAGGCCGCCCGTACGCGATGTTGTCCCGGATGGTCCCGCCGAACAGCCACGTATCCTGCAGCACCATCCCCATCCGTGAGCGCAGGTCGTGCCGGCTCATGGTGGTGATGTCCACCCCGTCCAAGGTGATCCGCCCGCCGTCGAGCTCGTAGAACCGCATCATCAGGTTCACCAGCGTGGTCTTGCCCGCCCCGGTCGGCCCCACAATGGCCACCGTCTGGCCCGGCTCCGCCACCAGGGACAACCCATGGATCAGCGGCTTGTCCGGCGAGTAGGAGAAGGAGACGTCCTCAAACACGAGCCGCCCGCGCGCAGCACCATCAGGGCTCTGCAAGGCAGCCCCCACAGGATCGGCGGACTGCTCCTCCGTATCGAGCAGCTCAAACACCCGCTCGGCAGACGCCACCCCGGACTGCAGCAGGTTGGCCATGGAGCCGAGCTGCGCCAATGGCTGGGTGAACTGCCGCGAGTACTGGATGAACGCCTGAACATCGCCCAGCTGCATCGCCCCGGACGCCACCTGCAGGCCACCCACCACGGCAATGCCCACGTACACCAGGTTCCCGATGAACGTCATGGCCGGCATGATCAGACCGGAAATGAACTGCGCGCCGAAGCTCGCCTCATACAGTTCGGCGTTCTTCTGCCGGAACCGCTCCCCCACCTCGCGCTGCCGGCCGAACACCTTCACCAGCGCATGCCCGGTGTAGGTCTCCTCGATCTGGCCGTTCAGCTCGCCCGTGTTCTTCCACTGCTGGACGAACAGCTTCTGCGACCGCTTGGCAATCAGCGCCGTGATCCCCAGCGTCAGCGGAATGGTCACCAGTGCGATCAGCGCCAGCGTGGGCGACAGGATGAACATCATCACCAGCACGCCCAGCACCGTCAGCACGGACGTCACGGCCTGGCTGATGGACTGCTGCAGGCTCTGCGAAATGTTGTCCACGTCGTTGGTCACCCGGCTGAGCAATTCACCGCGCTGGATCGAATCGAAATACCGCAGCGGCAGCCGGTTGATTTTGGCCTCGATCTGCTCGCGGAGCCCGAACACCGTCCGCTGTACCACGCCGTTCAGCACATACGCCTGCCCCCACATGAAGGCCGACCCCAGAACATACAGCACCAGCGCCCACGTCAGCACGTTGGCAAGCGCGCCGAAGTCGATCCCGGCCCCCGGGGTCAGCGTCATGGCACTGAGCATGTCCGCCTTCTGGTTGTCCCCGGCCGCCCGCAGCGCCGCTATCAGCTGCGCCTGCGTCATCCCCGGCGGCAACTGCTTGGACACAACGCCGGAGAAGATCAGGTTGGTGCCCTCGCCGAGCAGCCGCGGCCCAATCACCTGCAGCACTACGCCCGCCACGGCCATTACCAGCACCAGCACCAGCCAAAGCCGTTCCGGCCGGAGCGTGCCCAGCAGGCGTTTGGCGGAGCCGGCGAAGTTCATCGCCTTCTCCGCCGGCACGTTCATCCCGGCGAAGGGGCCGCCCCGTCCGGGTCCGCCGGCGGGACGGGGAATGCGTACGACGTCGGCCTGGCCGGGTCCCGAAGCGGAGGCACCTTTGGTGCCGCGTGCGGATGTGGGTCCCTGGCTCATACCGTCTCCTCCGCTGCCAGCTGGGACGAGACGATCTCGCGGTACGTATCCGAAGTCTCCAGCAACTCTTGGTGCGTGCCCTGCGCAACGATCCTGCCGTCGTCGAGCACCAGGATCTGGTCCGCATCAACAATGCTGGACACGCGCTGGGCGATGATCACCATGGTGGCCCCCGCAATGTTGCGCTTCAGCGCCTGGCGCAGCCGGGCATCGGTCCCGGTATCAAGGGATGAGAACGAATCGTCGAAAATGTACAGTTCGGGCCGCTTCACCAGTGCCCGGGCGATCGCCAACCGCTGCCGCTGCCCGCCGGAGACATTGGTGCCGCCCTGCGAGATGGGCGCGTCCAGCGTTTCGTCCATCTGCTCCACGAAATCCCGCGCCTGGGCGATCTCCAGCGCGCTCCAGAGCTCGTCCTCGGTGGCGTCCGGGTTGCCGTACAGCAGGTTGCTGCGCACCGTGCCGGAAAAGAGGTAGGGCTTCTGCGGCACCAGCCCGATGTGCCCCCACAACAGGTCCGGGTCCAGGTCCCTGACGTCCACGCCGTCCATCAGCACTGCCCCTGAGGTGGCGTCGAACAGCCGCGGCATCAGGTTCACCAGTGTTGTCTTGCCCGAGCCGGTGCTGCCGATGATCGCCGTGGTCTGCCCCGCACGCGCGGTGAAGCTGATCCCGGAAAGGACAGGCTGGTCGGCACCCGGGTAGGCGAACCCGACGTCGCGCATTTCCAGCTCACCGCGCCGAACCGCGCTGGTGGCCGGCTGCTCCGGCGGCAGGACGCTGGAATTGGTGCCCAGCACCTCACCGATCCGGTCCGCGGACACCGACGCACGCGGAATCATCACCGCCATGAACGTGGCCATCATGACGGACATCAGGATCTGCATCAGGTAGCTCAGGAACGCGATCAGGGTGCCCACCTGCATGGACCCGTCCTCGATCCGGAACGCACCGAACCAGATCACCGCCACGCTGGAGACGTTCAGGACCAGCATCACCACGGGGAACATCAGGGCCATCAGCCGTCCGGCACGGAGCGCAACATCGGTAACGTCCGCGTTGGCACCGGCGAACCGTTCGGTTTCCATGTCCTCGCGCACGAACGCCCGCACCACCCGGATGCCGGTGAGCTGCTCGCGAAGCACCCGGTTCACGGTGTCGATCCGTGCCTGCATCTTGCGGAACAGCGGCACCATCCGGGTGACGATCAGTCCGACGGCGATCAGCAGCACCGGGACGCAGACGGCAATCAGCCAGGACAGTTGGGCGTCCTGCCGGATGGCCATGATCACCCCGCCAATGCTGAGCATGGGCGCGGCCACCATGAGCGTGGCGGACATCAGCACCAGCTGCTGGACCTGCTGGACATCGTTGGTGGAGCGGGTGATGAGGCTGGGCGCACCGAACTTGGTGACTTCCTGTTCGGAGAACTCACCCACCCGTTCGAAGATGGCGCCGCGCAGGTCCCGGCCCAGGCCCATCGCCGCCTTGGCGCCGAAGTACACGGCGATGACGGCACACACGATCTGCGCCAGCGTGATGAGCAGCATGAAGCTGCCGGTGGACAGGATGTAGCCGGTATCGCCACGCGCCACGCCCTGGTCAATGATGTCTGCGTTCAGCGTGGGCAGGTACAGCGACGCGATGGACTGCGCCAGCTGGAAAACCACGACGGCGGCCAGCAGCGGCCGGTGCGGCCGCAGGTATTCGACGAGCAACTTCCAGAGCATACGAAATAGGCCCTCACCTGACGGAGTGTCCACAAAACGTGGTGCGAAGGTCAGTGTACGTCCGTGGAGAGCGCATGATCCTCACAGTTGGCTGGGAAAATGGCAGGTTCTCCCACGGCGTATTCGGCGGACGCGTCGGGGATCCGGCAGCACCGGTGGGTACTTCAGTATGAGAGAACTGGATGGGCGCCATAAGCCCGCCACCCCCGCCAAAGGATGGAAGAAACAACGAATGCTTGCCGGCACACGGAACCCTTCCCAGCGCACTGCCAGGTTCGGAGCTGCCTTCATCGGCGTCCTGCTCATCGCAGTCAACCTTCGGGTGTCCTTTGTCAGCGTCGGACCGGTGCTGGTCAACATCAGCAGCGACTTGGGATTGTCCAGTGCCGCAGCGGGATTCCTCACCGGCCTCCCGCTCATCGCCTTCGCAGTCTTCTCACCCCTGGCCCCCGGATTTGCTGCCCGGCTGGGCCTGGACCGGGCACTGTGGATGTCCTTGCTGATCCTCGGATCGGGCATCGTGCTCCGCTCACTGCCGGTGCCCGGCTTCATCTGGGCCGGGACGGTACTGATCGGCGTGGCCATCGCGTTCCTCAATGTCCTGGTTCCCTCCCTCGTGAAGCGGGACTTCCCTTTGCGGGTCAGCCAGATCACCGGCAGCTACACCGCTGCCCAGGCTGCGTTCGCAGCGATGGGGGCCGCCGTGGTCGTTCCCGTGGCGCAGACCTCCCCGGCGGGGTGGCGGCTGGCCCTGGGAGCCTGGGTGGGGCTGGCCCTCATCGCCATGGCCGTGCTCCTGCCCTGGCTGCGCCGGCACGGGACAAGCGCCGTGCACGCCGAAAAGCAGGAACCGGCACACCGGTCGCCCTGGGGCTCAGCGCTGGGCTGGCAGGTGACTGCGTTCATGGGGCTGCAATCGATCGCCTTCTACGTCCTGATGGCGTGGCTGCCCACCATTGAGCAAAGCCGCGGGGTCCCCGCCGCCATTGCCGGCGTGCACCTGTCCGCCTTCCTGTTGATCAGCGTGTTCGCCAGCCTGGGGGCGGGCGCGGTCCTGCACCGGGGACCGGACCAGCGGCTGGTGTCCTTCACAAGCGGTGCGTTTGTGTTCGTCACCTTCCTGGGCCTGGCGCTCGCGCCTGACCTCATCCTCCTGTGGGTCCTGCTGGGCGCCGTCGGATGCGGAAGCCTCATTGTCATCGCCCTGTCGTTGTTCAGCCTCCGGACCGTGAACCATCCGCAGGCAGCATCGCTGTCCGGCATGGCCCAGTCCGTGGGCTACGGCCTGGCCGCGGTGGGCCCGGTGGCCTTTGGTGCACTCCGGGATGCCAGCGGGGACTGGACCCTTCCGCTGCTCGGCACCGCCGGAGCCATGGCCATCCTGGCGCTGGCGGGTCTGTTCGCCGGACGCGACCGCGTCATTACGGAATCAGCCGGTCGGCCCGGTATCGGTCAAAGAGCAAGGTAAAGGCATCCAGCGTCCGGCGATACCCCGTAAAGCCCGCATCCCGGCTCTTGCCCATGTCCGTCACTACCTCGATGCCGCGCCCCAGGTCTCCGTCCGTGTGCCACCAGCTCGCCACGCGGCCCAGGTCGGGTTCGCTGAGGTTGTTCTCCGCGGCGATCCGCCGCCACTGGTCCTCCCGGCCTGCCATGGACTGCCCAAGGGGACGCGGCGCGTCCTGGTAGCCCTCCCATTCCACACCGAAGTACGCGGCAAGCTTCGGCCACATCCAGCGCCAGCGGAACACATCGCCGTTGACGATGTTGAAGGGCTCGTTGGCGGCTGCAGGGGTAGTTGAAGCCCAGAGCATGTGCTCGGCCAACAGGCCGGCGTCTGTCATGTCGGTGAGGCCGTCCCACTGCGTTTTGGATCCGGGAAAGACAAACGGTTCCCCGCCGTCCCGGCAGAGGGTGGCCTGCGCCGCGAGTGTGAGGCCCATGTTCATGGCGTTGCCAACGGCGTGCCCAATAACCGTGTGGGCGCGGTGTACGGACCAGGTGAACCCCTGCTCGCCCGCCGCAGCCCACAGCTCGTCTTCCTGTGCGTAATAGAAGTTCCGCACCGGCAGGCGGGGCTCCTCCTCATGGAACGGCGTGTCCGGCATTTCCCCGGCGGCGTAGGCCTCAAACGGTCCCAGGTAGTGCTTGAGCCCGGTCATCAGGGCAACATGTGCCACCCCTTTGCCCCGCAGTGCCCCAAGCAGGTCGCGCACCATGCCCGCGTTGACGGCGATGTTCTCTTCCTCGGTGTCCCGGCGGGACCAGGCAGTAAAGAACACGTGGGAGGGATTTTCCGGAGCAAGCGCGGCGGCCAGCGACTCAGCGGAGGTCAAGTCTGCGGAAAGCCATCTGACGCCTGGCCGCCCGGGACCGGGCCTGCGGGACAAGGCAAGGACTTCCCAGCCTTCGCCGGCCAAGGTATCCACGAGCGCGGAGCCTGCAATGCCGGTGGCCCCTGCCACCAGGGCGGTCCGTCCGTTGCCCGCTGCTGTTCCTGATGCTGTTCCTGATCCGATGGTCATAGCGCTCCTCTTGGTAGGTGCTTGGTTTGCATCCGTGCCTCAGCGCGGCCTCACGCGTGGGCGGAGGCCCGCGCGCTGCGTTACGCCGGGACAGTGGGCCACCATGGACCCTCTGGCGACAAGTCGGAGCGTCAGCCAGATATTCCAGCGCCGGCAAGTGGCGGACAGGAGGTGCCGAACAAATTGCGAGGGACGGGGCAATGACAGGCCGGGTTTCACCCATGGCGTAGGAGGGTCTTCTGCTGTCACCTGTCCATGTTCAAATAGGAGGGTTGCACCGGCTGCCCGAGTCCAACCGCGGCCTCGGCCCAACGGAAGGAATAAGCACATGACCGATCCCCAAGACCATCCCCCGGTCCCCACTCCCGGGAGCGCACAGGGCCTGGACCAGAAGGTTGAGGGCGGGTGCCCGGTGGCCCTGGGCAGTGCCACCGCCCAGGGCAGTGAAAGCGAAAACCCTGCGATCGATTCGCCGGCCCCCAAGGGACACCGGCCGCGAACCAACCAGGACTGGTGGCCTAACCAGCTGGACCTCTCCGTGCTGCACACGCACGGCCAGGCGAGCAACCCGCTTGGCCCGTCCTTCAGCTACCGCGAGGAATTCCAGAAGCTCGACGTCGAAGCCCTCAAGCAGGACATCAGCCAGGTCCTGACCACTTCCCAGGACTGGTGGCCGGCGGACTTCGGCCACTACGGCGGACTGATGATCCGCCTGAGCTGGCACGCTGCCGGCACCTACCGCGTCCACGACGGCCGCGGCGGCGCGGGCGACGGCAGCCAGCGGTTCGCCCCGCTGAACAGCTGGCCGGACAACGCCAACCTGGACAAGGCCCGCCGCCTGCTGTGGCCCGTGAAGCAGAAGTACGGCCAGAAGCTGTCCTGGGCGGACCTCCTGGTCCTCGCCGGCAACGTGGCCCTTGAGTCCATGGGCTTCAAGACCTTCGGCTTCGCCTTTGGCCGCGAGGACGTCTGGGAGCCCGAACAGATCTTCTGGGGTCCCGAGGACGCCTGGCTCGGAGATGAGCGGTACACCGGTGAGGGAACCATGGCGGACAACGTCGGTTCCACCGAAATGGGCCTCATCTACGTCAACCCCGAAGGCCCCATGGGCAACCCGGATCCCGTGGCTGCTGCCGCGTTTATCCGTGAGACCTTCAAGCGCATGGCCATGAACGACGAAGAGACCTTCGCACTGATCGCCGGCGGCCACACATTCGGCAAGACCCACGGTGCCGGCCCCGCAGACGCACACGTTGGCCCGGAACCGGAGGGTGCAGACCTTGAGGCGCAGGGCCTTGGCTGGCTCAGCACCTACGGCAGCGGCAAGGGCGGCGACACCATCACCTCCGGCCTGGAAGTCACTTGGACGGACAAGCCTACGCAGTGGAGCAACCGCTTCCTGGAGATCCTCTTCGAGTACGAGTGGGAACTCGTCAAGAGCCCCGGGGGCGCCCACCAGTGGGTCGCCAAGGACGCTCCAGAGATCATCCCGGACGCGCACGACCCCAACAAGAAGCACCGGCCCACCATGCTGACCACGGACCTGTCGCTGCGCTTCGACCCCACCTACGAGCAGATCGGCCGGCGTTTCCTGGAGAACCCGGACCAGTTCGCCTTGGCCTTCGCCAAGGCCTGGTACAAGCTGCTGCACCGCGACATGGGACCGGTGGGCCCGCACATGCTGGGCCCGTGGGTTCCGGAGGCTCAGCTGTGGCAGGATCCTGTTCCCGCCGTCGACCATGAACTGATCGATGAGCAGGACATCGCCGGGCTCAAGGCCAAACTCCTTGACGCCGGACTGACCATCCCGCAACTGGCGGGCACGGCCTGGGCGTCGGCTGCAACGTACCGCAAGACGGACCGGCGCGGTGGGGCCAACGGCGCCCGGATCCGGCTGGAGCCGCAGCGCGGCTGGGAAGCCCACGAACCGGAGCAGCTCGATACCGTGCTTCCCGTCCTTGAGCGCGTGCAGGAGGAGTTCAACTCGGCACAGTCCGGCGGCAAGAAGGTCTCGCTCGCGGACCTGATCGTCCTGGGCGGCGCCGCCGCGGTGGAGAAGGCAGCAGCCGACGCCGGGTTCCCCGTCACAGTGCCCTTCCGTCCGGGCCGGACGGACGCCTCACAGGAACAGACCGACGTCGAATCCTTCCAGTACCTGGAGCCGCGGGCCGACGGCTTCCGCAACTACCTGCGCCCCGGTGCAAAGATCCAGCCCGAGACCCTCCTGCTGGACAAGGCGTACATGCTGGACCTCTCCGCGCCGGAGATGACGGCGCTCGTGGGCGGCATGCGGGCCCTGGGCACCAACGTGGGCGGTTCCGGCCACGGTGTGCTGACGGACAAGCCGCAGGTCCTGACGAACGACTTCTTCGTCAACCTGCTCTCGCCGGGCACCAAATGGAAGGCCTCCGAGGCCGAGGAAAACGTCTACGAAATCACCGACGTTGCCACCGGCGAGCTGAAGTGGACGGCCACCCCGGTGGATCTGGTCTTCGGCTCCAACTCGCAGCTGCGGGCGCTGTCCGAGGTCTACGCGAGCGAGGACGCCAAGGAGAAGTTCGTGCAAGACTTCGTAGCCGCCTGGGCGAAGGTCATGGAACTGGACCGCTTCGACCTGAACTGACCGGGATGACCTGACCCGGGGGTCCGGGCCGGCTGCATCACGCAGCCGGCCCGGACCTGCCTGAGAGCGGCCTACTGATCGGTCGGGAAGCTGATGACTGCCGTGGTTCCGCCGCCTGGAGTCTCTTTCAGGCTCAGTTCCCCGCCATGTGCTTCGACAATGCGCCGGCAGATGGACAGCCCCAGGCCCGAGCCCTGCCCGTCGCCGTCACGGTGCAGCCGGACCAAGGGTTCGAGCACGCGTTGCCGGTCCGACGAGGCAATTCCCTTGCCGTTGTCCGCGACCAGTACGGTGACCCCGTGGTAGTTGGAAATGCCGCTGATCCGGACCTTGAGTTCCCTCTCGGGGCTCCGGTAGTTCACGGCATTGGCCACCAGGTTCTGCAGCAGGGTCCGGAGCTGACCGGGGTCCACCTGGAGCTTTAGTTCCTCGCTGTCCAGGACGGCGTCAGTACCGAAGGACAGCCCCAGATCCCGGGCCACTTCGGCCGCCACGTCCTGGAGGGAAACGTGCTGGCGCTGCAGGATTCCGCCGATCCGGGAGTAGCTCAGGACGTCCTCGAGCATGGCCAGCATCCGGTGGCCGCTGGCGCTGATGATCTGCAGGTACTCGGCCGCCGGGTGGTCGCCCTCCACTTCGTCTTCCGCCATCTCCACGTAGCCCAGCGTGGTGGTGAGCGGCCCGCGCAGGTCGTGGCTGACGCGCCCGGCAAACTCCGCCAGCTTGGCATTGCTTTCCCGCACCTCGTTGAGGGCACGGTTCAGCTGCAGCGTGCGCCGCTGCAGTTCAAGCAGCTGCACTGCCTGGCGGGACAGGATTTCCAGCATGTCCAGCTGGCCGGCATCCGGAGCCGCCGGTGAATCCGAGAAGACGCACAGTGACCCCAGCACGAACCCTGACGACATTTCCAGGGGCACGGAGGCGTAGAACCGGACGGCGGCGATCTCCCCTGTCACGAACGGGTTGGTCGCAAAACGCGGATCCAGCGAGGCGTCCCGGACAACGGTCATTTCCCCGGAGTGGAAGACTTTCGAGCACATGGAGTCCTCGCGGGAACAGACGCCGGCGTCAATCCCAACGGCAGCCACCTGGCGTTGCTCATCGGAGGTGAGGACGTTAATGACCCCGAACGGGACTCCACAGAGTTTGGCGGCCAGCTCCACCAGATTCTCGAGCGGCTCGGTGGACAGCTCGGCCTCGGTGGCCGAAGCGCCGTTCCCGGCGGGGAAGGCGAACCCGTACTCCTGCAGCAATTCGTCCCTGCCCAGCGGATCGCTGGGCGCCGCGGCCGTCGAGTGAGCACCAGCCATTACCGTCCCCTTCCAGACCGCAAAAGGGTCCCCGGGGAGATAGTACAGGGCAGCAGCGGCGTCCCGGGAATACGTCTCCCCGCTCCCCTGCCGCGGGCCGGGATCCCGCATTGCTCCGGCAGGCGGCATAGGGTCCAGTCATGGCCCAACTCATCGTCCCGGACCCAACCCTCCACTCTTCCTGGCTGGAAGGAACTGCGGAGTTCCAAGGTGCCCACCTGGACGGTGCAGGCGCGGAGGGCTGGTCGCTGGACGATCTCCGGGACCCCGCCGTCTTTGGCCGCTTCGTCGATATCCTCATCAAAGACGCGCTGCCGGAGACGGTGCGAAAGCCTGGCTACGTGCCCTGCACCTACCTGTGGATTGCCGACGGCGGCACGTTCCTTGGGTCCTTGGCCATCAGGCACGGGTTGAACGACTACCTCCTCAACGAAGGTGGGCATATCGGCTACAGCGTCCGGCCCTCCGCCAGGCGCCGCGGCCATGCCGTCAAAGCACTTGCCGATGCGCTGCCCCTGGCACGGGCGCTCGGAATCGCGCGGGTTCTCCTGACGTGCGACGAGGACAACGCCGGCTCGCGTGCAACCATCGAAAAGAACAGCGGCCGGTACGAGGACACGCGCAACGGCAAGCGCCGCTACTGGATCGACACCGAGTAGCCGGCGAACGCGTGCCAGACTTGGCGGGTGATCACAGAACACGCGCTGCTTCCGGTCATTCCCGGCCGGGAAGAGGACTTCGAGGCAGCTTTCGCCCAGGCCCGGCACATCATCGCTTCAATGCGTGGCTTCCTCGCCATGTCCCTGTCGCGCTCGATCGAATCTCCCCACATGTACCTGCTGCTCGTTGAATGGGAGTCGCTGGAGGACCATACAGAGGGCTTCAGGGGATCCCTTGGGTACCAGCAGTGGCGTTCTTTGCTGCACCGCTTTTATGAGCCGTTTCCGGTGGTGGAGCACTTCGAAACCGTTAGCGCCACGCCGTAAGCCGCCGCGCGGACGTTGGGGGGAAGCCCCCGCGCGAGTCTCGCTCCAGCGCAGGGGCTTCCAGTGCTTCCTGCCGGGGAACTGGCGTTGGAAACAGTTATAAATTACCGGCCGGTAGGTTGCGGGAAGCACAGATTGCAGCGGCTTTGGCCAATCTTGATGGAACTTTGAGGGAGGCCTCGGCCCCTTTGATCTGAAGGGCCCATTTAGTCTGCCGGGCCCGCCGAGGCGTCGGGGTCCTCCTCCGGCTCAAAAGTGTTGGGCTCGGCCCCATCGGAGATCCCGACGCCGTCTTTCCCGCCGGGGATCCCGCCGTCGGGGTTGCCTTTCCTGGCCGCCGTGTCCTCCTGTGGTTCGTCCTCAGGCAGTGAATCAGGTGAATTGATGGACATCGCTCCTCCTTCAGTGGCTGGGCCTCAACGCTAACAGCCGGTGCCGGAAAAGGCTCCGGAACAACTCGAGGTTTTCTGCCCCTCCCCCAAAAACCCGCCGACTGCTAGCTGCCGGATGCGGCTGCCCGCTGCTGCCTCAGGATGTAGCGCTGCAGCTTTCCCGACGGCGTCTTGGGCAGGTCCGCGACGAAGTGGATGCGGCGCGGGTAGGCGTGGGCGGCGAACTGCGTCTTGACCATGGTCTGGAGTTCAACCACCAGGTCATCACTGGCGGCGGTGCCGTCCGCCAGGACCACGTAGGCCTCGAGGACTTCACCGCGCAGTTCGTCGGGAGCGCCCACCACGGCACTTTCCAGCACCGCCGGATGCGTGGCCAGGACGCTTTCCACGTCGAACGGGCCAATCCGGTAGCCGGCCATGATGATCACGTCGTCATCCCGGGAGGAGAAGAAGTAGTAACCGTCCTGGTCCACCATGCCCGCGTCACCGGTCAGGTACCACTTGCCGTCCGCGCTGAACCTTTCGGCGGTCTTCTCCGGCGCATCCTGGTACCCGGTGAACCACATCATGGGACTTTCCGCCACGTTGACGGCGACGCGGCCCAGTTCGCCGGGGGCGGCCGGCCCGTCAGCGTTGTCCTTAAGGACCGCGCAGCTCCAGCCCGGCAGGGGGCGGCCCATGGAACCGGGCCTGAGCTCCGTCCTCACGTCGTCATGCCAGGCGTTGATGATCATCATCCCGTGTTCGGTCTGTCCGTAGTGGTCCCGCACCGGGACGCCCAGCACCTCCCGGGCCCAGCTGATCACCTCCGGGGTCAGCGGTTCGCCGGCGGAGGAGGCGCGCCGAAGTCGAAAGGGTCCAGTGCCGGCGTCGGCCTTGGCGCGCATGGTGCGGTAGACCGTGGGAGCTGCCGCGAAGTTGGTAACGGCAAGTGCCTCCAACACCTTGAAGCTGAGTTCCGGGGAGAACCCGGGGCGCAGCAGCAGGTTCCGCCGTCCCGCCGCCATGGGGCCGAGAATCCCGTAGTACAGTCCGTAGGCCCAGCCGGGGTCCGCGGCGTTCCAGAAGACGTCCTCTTCACTGACGTCCAGGCCAAGTTCGATGTACTGGCGGAACGCGGCCAATGCCCGGAGGGGCACCGGTACGCCTTTGGGCGCGCCCGTGGTTCCGGACGTGAAGATCAGCACCAGGGCACCGTCACCGCCTATGACCTCTGAAACGATCCCCGGCTGCTGCCTGGCCAGGAGGGGCGTGAGTGCCAGGTCCGGCTGGGAAGCTTCCGCGCCGGCGACGAGCACGGCGGCAGAGGTCTGCTGGATCTTCACCCGCTGGTCGGGATCCGTGATGACGGCCTTTGCCCCGGAGGCAGTCAGCCGTAATTCGATAGCCGGCCACGCGAAGGCCGTGAACAGTGGCACATGGACCGCTCCGCGCCGCCAGATGGCCAGGAGCATGACCACCAGGTCTGCCGACTTGCCCATCAGGGTGGCTACGGCATCTCCAGGACCAATGCCCAGCTCCGCGAGGGCGGCGGCTCCCCGCTCCGAGCGTTCCCGGAGCTCGCCATAGGTGATGTCCTCCGCGGAAAGATCAGCTGCCACCACTGTGAAGGCAACAGCGTTGGGATCGTGACTGTCGCACAGGAGACCGGCCGCGCAGGCATCGGCCGCACCGTAGGTGGCAAGAAGGGCATCAACCGAGGGAACCGGACGGGACATTCGTTCTCCTTCGAACAACGTGGCCTGGAAACAACGGCACCTGTAAACACCGTGGAACAAACCTACTGCACCGGAATGACCGGGACGTGGCAGGTTTCGCGATCCTGCGCCGACAGGTCAGCCCTTGGCGCCGGGCGGCCGGATGATCCGCCGCTGTGTGGCGGCAGCGATCGCTGCCGTGCGGTTATCCACGCCGAGCTTGCCGTAGATGTGCACCAGGTGCGTCTTCACGGTCGCTTCCGAAATGAACACCTGCTTGGCGATGGCGCGGTTGGACAGGCCCGTGGCCAGCAGTTCCAGCAACTGCACTTCGCGCGGGGTCAGCGAGGTGCCCGGGTTGCTGATCCGGTCCATCAGCAGTGCCGCGGCCCGGGGCGCCAGGACCGTGCCGCCCGCGGCCGCCTGCAGTACCGCCTGCCGCAACTGCTCCGGCGGAGCGTCCTTCAGCATGTAGCCGCTGGCCCCCGCCTCCACCGCGGCGAGGATATCCGCGTCCGTGTCGTAGGTGGTGAGGATGAGTACCGGCGGCGGTGCGTCGAGTTTCCGGATCTCGGCGGTGGCCGTAACGCCGTCCATTCCTTCCCCCATCTGCAGATCCATCAGGACCACATCGGGTGCCTCGTTCAAGGCAGTAAGCCGCGCCAGTTCCCTCAGCGCCGCCTTGCCGTCAGAAGCCTCGGCGGCAATGGCGATGCCCTCGGACCCGGTGAGCATGGCACACAGCCCGGCGCGGACCACCGGATGGTCGTCAACCAACAGGACGCGGACCCCACTCACGGTTCCTCCACCGGGAGCCGGATGGCCACAACCGTGCCCTCGCCCGGCGCCGATTCCACCGCCAGGGTCCCGTTCAGGGCGGCCACGCGTTCCCGCAGCGAGCGCAGCCCGAAGCCGCTGCCGTCCGCTGCGCCCGCGGCACCACCCGCAGCCCCGGGATCGAAGCCCCGGCCGTCGTCGTACACGTCCATGGTCACCTCGTTGCCCAGGAAGGCAACGCTGACGACGGCGGTACTTGCCCGGGCGTGTTCGCGGACGTTCGCAAGGCTCGCCTGCGCGGCGCGCAGCAGGGCCACGCGGGCAGGCTGGGGCAGGTCCTGCGGTTCCCCATCCACCTCCAGCCGACAGCGCAGGGATACCCCCGCAGCCGCAGCGTCGGTCTCGGTCCTGCCGCACAACCTGTCCAGGGCCTCCACCAGCGTGGTCCCCTCCAGCTGGGGTGAAGACAGTCCACGGACAAAGCTGCGGGCCTCGGAGAGGTTGTCCGCCGCGGTCTGCTGCACCAATGCCAGCCGGGCGGCAGCAGTGGCGGAGTCACCTTCCGCCAGCGACTGCCCGGCGGCCCGCCCCAGCAGCACGATGCTGGATAGGCCCTGCGCCAGCGTGTCGTGGATTTCCCGGGCCAGCCGCTCCCGCTCGGCGAGGACCCCGGCCTCGTGCTGGGACCGGGCCAGCTCCTCACGCGTCCGCCGCAGTTCATCGGCTGCGCGCCGCTGGTTTTCGGCCTCGCGGTAAAGGGCCGCGTAGGCCAGGCCGGTAATCACGGAAAAAATTGCACCCAGGACAGGCCCCACCACCGCCGCCGCGTGTGGAACCGGGGAGCCGCTGGCGGCCCATTGGGAGCCGATCACCGCCGCCGTCATCAGCCCGATGGCCAGGAGCGCGCCACGCCGCGGGAGCAAATGAAGGTGCAGGAAAAAGATGGGGAAAGCAAGCCAGGCGAAGTCGGCACTGCCGGCGAGCAGGAACGCCCACAAGGCCGTCACAAGGCCGAGCCACAGCACGCTGTACCGGCGGGGATCCACCACGGTCCGTCCCTCGGCATGGCGCTTTTCCAGGACCGTGCCGGCCAGGTAGAGGGCAGCGAGAACGACGGCGGCGGCGGCCCACACCCAGCGAAGGGCGCCTCCCGACATCAGCATCCGGACCAGGCCGACGGCCAGCAGCAGCGCGAACCCCGTGTGAAGTGTGACCCGCAGGACCCGCAGGATTGCCGCCGACGACGCGTTTTCCAGGGCGTTCAATGGCCCACGTGTGGGGATACCGCCGCACACTTCCGGTGGTTGCGGCAGGGGCGTGGCAGGCATTTCACCAGCTTATGCCGGGAACCCGCGCCGGGAATCAACCAAAAGGTTGACTCCCGTATCAACCGTTCCATTCCCGCAGATCAACCATCCCCGCGATTCCCATGCAGGCTCCGGCCGGGAGAGTGGAACTACAGAACAATCCACCCCTGCAGAGAGAAGAACCAACGTGTTCCTGGCAATCCGCGATATCCGCTTCGCCAAAGGCCGGTTCGCCATGATGGGCGGCGTCGTAGCCCTGATCACCCTGTTGCTGGTCATGCTGTCCGGCCTGACGGCAGGGCTCGCCGAGCAATCCACCTCCGCCATCGCCAGGCTGGGGGCAACTGCCGCGAGGCCGGTGGACGCCATCGCCTTCGGCGCTCCCGGTTCAGGCTCACCCAAGGCGTCCTATACCGAGAGCTCCGTGACCGCCGCCCAGGTGGACAGCTGGCAAAGCCGGCCGGGTGTCCAGTCCGCCGAGCCGCTGGGCATTACGCAGACCAGGGCACAGGCCGCGGACGGCGCGGGAACGGCGAACGTTGCCGTTTTCGGCGTCTCGCCGGGCAGCCCTTTGGCGCCTGTGGAGGTGTCCGCCGGCACGGCCGCGGTGGGCGCCTCAGTGGCGGAAGCCCTGGCGGTGGGCCAGGGGGACAAGGTGTCCCTGGGCGGCGTGGAGCTGTCCGTCGCCGCCGTGGTGCCGGACCAGTGGTACGCGCACACCAGCGTGGTGTGGACGGCCCTGCCGGCATGGGGCAAGGCTGCGCACGTGTCCGACGCCGGACAGTTGGCCACGGTCGTCGCCGTCACCTACGCGGACGGGGCCACGGTGGATGAGGCCGCAGCGAACGGCGCGGCACACACGGTGAGCGAATCCCGCACGGGATCTTTCCAGGCCCTGGGCTCCTTCAAGAGCGAGAACGGTTCGCTGACGCTGATGCAGGCATTCCTGTACGGCATCTCGGCACTGGTGATCGTGGCCTTCCTGAGCGTCTGGACCATCCAGCGCACCAGGGACATCGCTGTGCTGAAAGCCATGGGCGCACCCAGTTCCTACATCCTTCGCGACGCCATGACCCAGGCCGCCATCGTGCTGCTGGCAGGCGCCGGAGTCGGCGGAGCCGTGGGTGTTGGCGCCGGCTTGTTCGCTGCCCGGGCAGCCCCCTTCCAGCTGAACCTGGCCACCTCGGTGGTTCCCGTCGTCGGGATCGTTGCCCTGGGCCTGGCAGGTGCGGCACTGGCCGTCCGGCGCGTCACCAAGGTCGATGCGCTCCTGGCGCTCGGCGGAAACTAATCCCTTCTTCCCTCCTTTGAAAGGAACCCATCATGACCACAACCGCTCCCCTGACCCTGGTCAACGTCACCCTCGAATATCCCGACGGCGGCGGCACCACCACCGCCCTGGACCGTGTCAGCCTCACCGCGGAAGCCGGCCAACTCGTGGCACTCGTGGGCCCCTCGGGGTCCGGTAAGTCCAGCCTGCTGGCCGCCGCCGCCACCCTGGTCCGCCCCACAAGCGGCCAAGTCATTATCGACGGCACCGACACCATGGGCCTGGGGGACAAGGAACTGACAGCCCTGCGGCGCGGGAAAGTGGGCATCATCTTCCAGCAGCCCAACCTGCTCCCGTCGCTCACCGCCGTCGAACAGCTCGTCATCAGCGACCACCTGCGCGGAAAGTCCGCCAAAGCCGCCACGGCGCGGGCCGCCGAACTGCTGGACGTCGTCGGGCTGTCCGCCAGTGCGGGGAAACTTCCGCACCAGCTCTCCGGCGGCCAGCGCCAGCGCGTGAACATCGCGCGGGCGCTGATGGGCAGCCCCAGGGTGCTGCTGGTGGACGAGCCGACGGCGGCACTGGACCACGAACGGAGCGCCTCCATCATCGCCCTCCTGCGGCAGGTGACCAACGAATTCTCGGTGGCAACGGTGATGGTCACCCATGACACCGAGTTCGTGCCGCTGACCGATGTGGTGGCCACCATGCGGGACGGCAAACTGACAACCCCGGTCCTGGCAGGCGCCTAGGAGGAACGACGCCGGCCGGGACCGGTTGTCTAGTCCTTCGGACCGTTGGCTGCCGCGGCGGCAAGGCGCGGGCCCAGCCTTTCGGCCATAAGCCGGTACCCTGCATTGTCCGGATGGAGGGTGTCCGGCATGTGGGCCAGCGCCTCGGCTTCCGTCAGCACCGCCCCGCCGTCCACCAGGTGGATCCGTGCTTCCCCGGAACGCCGCTGCAGGTAGGCGACCACTCCGGCTGTGGCCTCCCGGTAGTCGGCCAGGGTGGAACCGACCGCATTGTGAGTAGCTTCACGCGGAAGCGACAGGACCGGCGTGATCACCACCAGTGGAACGTCCGGATGGGCGGTCAGGATGTTCGAGATGAACCCCAGCACCTGGCTGGCATAGCTCCGCAACGAGAACGCCGCTGCGTTGTAGGAGTTGATGCCCAAGCACAGGGAGATGACGTCCGCAGGGAGTCGCTGAATGGTCCTTGCTGCAGCCGGGTCCAGCTGGCATTCGCCGGCAAAACCCAGCGACTGCAGTTCCCACCCGAGCTTCCGGGCCACCAGCGCCGGCCAGGTCTCGGAAGGACCGGCCGCCTCCCGGCAGTGGGTGATGGAGCTTCCGTAGGCCAGCCACCGCTTGCCTGACTCTTGCACCGACTGGACATCCTCGCCTTGCAGGGATGCGTGGAGCACCCTGAACCGGCCGAACTGCGGGAGCCACAGTTGCACCTTGGCGCCGGCCGGCAGCGTTCCCAACTCCAGCGTGTGGCTCAGCCGCCCGGCAGCGGGGATCCGGTGGGCCAGTTTGCCGTCAACCAGCACATCAATGGGAGAGCAGTCCGCGGTACCTTCCGCCTTGAGGGTCAGCCTGCCGGACGAAGCCGTCCACGTGGCCCGGATACCGGCCGTCATCTGTGCCATGTCCGCAAGCCCGTCAGTGAAGGGCGGCATCAGCAGTTCGGTGTCAAGCCGCCTGAACTCCTGCCAGCCCTCCACGTCCTGAACGACGTCGAAAGCCCCCGCCCAATGCGCGTGCACTGATTCCACTTTCGTCATCCCTTCGGTGTCACCTGCAAACGGTCAAAGGCCACCTGTTTGCCGTCCCTGTCCAGTACCACCACGTCATCGCGGCCGTTCTGCACGTCCGCTGGGAGGATGAATTCCACCGTGTTACCAGTGGTGGGAAAAATCCAGCCAATCCGGTAGCTGCGCTTGTTCAGGTACACGTAATACCACTGTCCGTAGTCGAGGCCCCCGAGGACCACCTTCTGGCCGTTGCGGTACTTGTCCGCGGTGCCGAGGTCCCACGGAGGTGTCAGGCCCTCAAAGTCCTGGACTGTGAGCGCCGGAACGGATTCGGGCTGCGCGGGCTGCAGGTTGAGCCGGATGCCCCCGCCGGCCACCGACGCCGTGATGCGCTTGGCACCGTTGTCCGCGGTGGCCTCGAAGCTGACAGGTGCCAACTGGCCGGCCGCAATGTCCGCGGCAGTCAGCACGTGAGCGCGGGTGGCGGTCACGTTACTGCCGGCAGCCAACAACTGTTCGCTGATGCCCGCGTCCGGGGCGGAAACCGCCGTCAGGTCCACGTTTCCTGCGTTGCCCAGGGTGTAGGTGTACGTGATGGTGTCGCCTGCGGAGGCGTAGCGGTCTCCGTCCAGGTCCGTCCATTCCGCGGCGACGGTGCCTTCCATCCTGGCATCGCGGACCTTCAGGTCTACCTCGCCGGCGTTCACGGCGTAGGTCCGGGTGGTCTGGCCGGTGGCGCTGACCTCCCAGGAGGTCTCGGGGACGAAGAAGCCTTGGCCCGCTTCCACGGCGGTGACAGTGTGGCGTGGCGTGGCACACGTGTAGGACTGGCCGGCGGGTAACACGCTGTACCGGCAGTTCCCGGGGCCGTCCGGCATAAACGGGCTGAAATTGCCGGCCGTGGGGACCACTTTCTCCACCAGCGGGCTGGTGTTGGTCACGTCGAACTTGTAGGGGAACGCCTCCCCTGCGCCGTACGGCTGCGCAGCCAGGTCCCGGCCGGCGTCGCTGCGGCTGCCCGTGATGGTGGCGGCCACCAGGCCATCGCGCAGTGCCACGGCCGCGCCGGTGAAGGAAACCGTCCTGGTGAGCGACGGCGTCGCGCTGGCCGTGATGCTGAAGGTTGCCTGCGGCATGAAGTAGCCGCGGGAGATGTCCTCGGCCGTCAGAGTGTGCTTAGCCGTGGTGCAGGTGTAGGAGGCGCCGGCTGCCAGGTTGTTGTACCGGCAGTTGGGGGCCGACGGCGGCAGGAACCCGGCGTCGAAGGTTCCGGCGAGCGGCACTGAGTTGGCGGTGACGTTGGCCGTGCTCTTGATGGTGAACGTGTAGCTGAGCACGTCGCCGGCCTGGTACGGGCTGGCCGCGACGTCGCGGTCCGGCGCGGAGCCGGTGACGCTGAGGCCCACCTGCGGAGCCACCGGGACCGTGGCGGTGAAGGTGGCCTGCGAGACCCGGCCGTCCGCCGTCGTGAACGCCGCGTTGAGGTTCTGCGGGCCGCTGGCATTGGACGGAGCGGTCAGGTCCACGGTGACGGTGGCGGAGGCACCGGGTGCGACGTCGGGCACAGGCACCGTGGTGGCGGACCAGCCGCTGGGGGTGTACACGGTGGCGGTGGCGCCGGAGAGCGTGGCGGTTTCCTGGTTGGTGACGGTCACGGCAACCTGTTTGGTGGCGCCGGGTGCGGTGGTGACGGCGGGGACGGCCAGCGGGGCGCAGGCGTAGTTAAGCCACGCGTCGTCGAACGCGGCGAACGGCATATTGTCCGTGTAGTTGCCTTCGTACAGGACGCCGAACCTGCCATCGTCCAGCCGGGTCACGGTGGAGTAGGCGGAGAAGCCGGAGCGGATGGTGCGCACGCCCGGCCAGGTGGCGCCGTCGTCGCAGGACACCCTGGCTGAGACGTTCTCGCGGCCGGTCTTGGAGTTGGCGTTGGTGAAGATCAGTTTCTTCGCATCTGCCGATCCCTGCGGGGCGTTGGGGAACATCCGGGCGATGGCACCGTTGTTGGCGGGGTCCGGCAGTTCGGTGTCCTGCGTGACCGGCCCGTAGGTGGCGCCGCCGTCGGTGGAGACCGCCACCTTCCGGTAGCCCTGGTTGGCGTTGTCCCGGGAGTTAAGCAGGACGCGCCCGTCCGAGAGTTCCACGGTCTTGTTCTCGTCCATCCGGTCGCCCATGTTGGCACCCTTGTGCCACGTAGCCCCGTGGTCGTCCGAGTAGACGCTGTAGGCCTGAATGCGGTTGGTGCCGTCCGCCTGGCGGACATCGCCGGCGTACTGCTGGATCAGGCGGCCCTTGTAGGGTCCGTACTTGAGCTGGATGCCTTCGCCGGAGGACGCGAAGTTGGAGCGGACGTCGCCCGCCACGGGGCTGGTCTTGCTGGTGCCAGGCTTGGTGACGCCGGTGATGAGACGGGGCTGGCTCCAGGTGGCGCCGCCGTCGGACGATTCAATCACTGCGGAGGAAATGACGTTCCTGTCCGCGTCATCGTTACCGAACCCGCTGCCGCCGAAGCCCTGGTCCTTGGAGTAGACAAAGAACGCGAAGACCTTCCCGGCCTCGGCGTCGTAGATATAGGACGGGTCGCTGTAGCCGTACTTCGGTCCAGTGGCATCCGCCACATGGCCGGCTGCAATAACCTGTACCGGTCCCCAGGTCCTTCCGCCGTCAGTGCTGCGGCGCTGCACGATGGAATTGGGGTTGGGGGCGTCGGCAGCACTGCCGGGCCGGCCGTCCCAGGCGGCGAGGACCACGCCGCTGCCGAGGTAGGTCAGCGCGGGGATCCGGTAGAAGAAGTTGGCGGCCGTTCTGTCCGCTGCGAGGTTCGCTTCCTGGAAGCTGCCCGGCGGAGCGGTAGGGCTGGTGGAGGGGGTGGGGGCCGCCTGCGCCGGCAGCCCGCTCCCGGCCAGCAGGGCCAGGGCCAGTGCGCCCGTGCCCGCGGCCTTCCCCATTGATCGTTTCTTGGTTCTTTTGGTGGTAATTCGCAAACCCATGTCCTTTCTGGACGCCGCGCTGCGGCTCGAATGGAAGTGACGACGCCGTCGAGGCTGCACACAAATGTGATTCTTGCTACATACGACGTCCTACCACCCTAAGGTGGAGCCACGTGGAAAGCTAGACTAAACATGTGACGTCCTACCTTTTTCCTGAATGGCCCATTGCCGTGCCGACCGTGGAGCGTATCCTCGCCACCCGCGGCCGCGGTGGATACCGCCAGTACCGCATCCCTGCGCTCGCCGTCACCACCACGGGAACGCTCCTGGCCGCCTACGACGGCAGGCCGAACCTGGACGACCTGCCGAGCCCCATCGATCTGCTGCTCCGCCGCAGCAACGACAACGGTGAGACGTGGAGTGCGCAGGAAGTGGTGCGCCGCGGCACCGGCCTGGAAGGTTTCGGCGACCCCAGCCTGCTGGTCGACGCCGGGACCGGGCGGATCTTCCTTTTCCACGCCGCCGGAACACGCGCCGGGTTCTTCGAATCGACAGCAGGAATGGCCGCGGAGGACGAGTCCGTCCAGCACTGCGACCTGAGCTGGTCCGACGATGACGGCGTGACCTGGCAGCACCGGCGCCTCACCGCCGAGTTGAAGGGCAGCACCCCCGCGGGCCAGGACATCACAGGCATGTTCGCCGCGGCCGGCCAGGGAATCCAAGTCCATACGGGGCCGTTCCAGGGCCGGCTGGTGCAGCAGTTCGTGGTCCTGTGCGACGGCGCGATCATGGCAGCCTCGGCCTACAGCGACAACCACGGAGACAACTGGACGTTCGGGGAGCTCGTCGGCGCCACTACCCATGGCGCCGCCCCGAACGAGAACAAAGTGGCAGCCCGGGGCGACGGAAGCCTGCTCCTGCACAGCCGCGCCACGCCGCGGCGGCTGGCTGCCACGTCCAGCGACGGCGGGCAGAGCTGGAGCACCCTGGTTCCAGTCGAGGACCTCCCGGACCCGAGTGATAACGGCTCCCTAACCCGCTTTGACGGCCTCCCTTCCGTGCCCCGCCTTGCCACGCCGGAGACGGACCCTTGGCTGCTGGCCACCAACAACCAGGACACCAGCCTGCGGCGGAACACGGTCTTGAGCCTCTCGCCGGACAACGGCCGGACCTGGCCGGCACGGCTGGTCCTGTGCGCGGGCAGTTCCGCCTACTCCACCGCCACCCGGCTGCCGGACGGCAACATCGGTGTCCTGTACGAGCGCCAGGGGTACCGGGAGATTGTGTTCGCCTCCATCCCGGCAGGGCAACTGACGGACCAGTTGCCGGCGTCCCAGACCCCACCCGGCAGCAAGGAACTGAACCCTGGCCTCACTTTCAACATGGAACTGCGGTCCGTCACACCGGGCCTGCCGTCCGAGTGGCGGAACCTTGGCGAATTCCATGTCTTGGCGGCCGATTGCGGCGACTGGGGCCCGGCGTCCAAGGAGATCGGCCAGGGCTACTCCGCCGGGCAGGCCCAGGTCCTGGGCACCCGGGAGGCGCAGGACCTCAACTACGGCCCCATCATTCCCGGGTACAAGGCCGGGGACATCCTTGCTTTCACGGGCAGGGCAAGGAACGACGGCGACACAACGGTCACGCAGGTCCGTCTCGCCGGGCCCGGAGCCGGTGATTTTCCGGCCATCGACCTGCCGCCGGGCGGGGAGGCGCTCTACTTCACGCCCTCATAGGGGTGGCTTGTGAATTAGTGAAATATCCGACGCTAGAATCCTGTCGGCAGGTGCTCGTGCGGGGATCCCAGCCTCTGCTGATCTGGGGGCGGCGCCGTAAGCCTCCGCGCAGATGATGGGCCGGTGGCGCGGTCCATCATCCGGAGAAGGCGAAGAAGGCCGGTGCAGCGCATCTGGCCGCGGGGCAGGAGTCATCGTTTACCGTCTCTTCGGCGCAAAACCCGTTGCCGGACATTAGGAGGAACAACGCGCGTGCGGTAAACCCCGGGCGGTCGCATCCCGCTATTTGGCGGCCGGCTCCTGCGAGCAGCTGACGGAACTGTTCCTCGGTGTTGAGGGTGAGTTTGTCCCCGTTGAGGAAGAACGTCAGGGTGCCGGGCCTTGCCGTCGACGATGTCCTTTTTTGATCCGTTCCTTGGTCTTGTCATCGCGACGGCGTTGTCGTACGCGGCCAAGTCCAGTCCCAGGTCCTGGGCGAAGGTCCTGAACAAGTAGGGGTGAGGAAGGTGACCCTGTAGCCGAAGTCCTTCTTCAGGTCCTCAACGAGCGGCTGCGCTTCGCGGCAGGCCTCGCACTCGAAGTCCAGGGACTCGACCAGCTGGACCTTTTCGGCGGCCGGTGAGCCAGCAGGACCCGGCTGAAGACCGGACCTTCTTGGCAGTGTCCATGGGTGCGGGCGGGGGTCTTGGTGGTCTGTGCCATCAGTGCGGAATGCTTTCCTGATCGCGGTGGGCTGCGGGTTCGATCTGGAAGGTGGAATGTTCGACGCTGACGTCGAAATGCTTCGCTACGCAGTCCTGCAGGTCCGCGAGGATGGTGGTGGCGTGCCCGTCGGTCATGCAGCTGTCCTCGACGGTGACGTGGGCGGACAGTACCGGTGTCCCGGAGGCCACGAGGGATGCGTGCAGGTCGTGGACGTCGATGACGTGCGGCAGGGCCAGGATGTGCTCACGCACCTTGGCCAGGTCCAGGCCCTTGGGCGTGCCTTCCATTAGGACATTCACGGTATCGCGGAGCAGTCTGAGCGTGCGCGGGATGATCAGGACACCGATCAGCAAGGACACGACGGCGTCGGCCTGCAGCCACCCGGTGAGGGCAATGATGATGGCTGCCGCGATGACGGCCACCGAGCCCAGGGCGTCGTTGAGCACCTCCAGGAAGGCTGCCTTCATGTTGAAGTTGTGGTTTCGGCCCGAGGCCAGGATGACGAGGCTGATGGCGTTGCCGACCAGACCGATGATGCCGAACCACAGCATCGCGGACTCCCCGACTTCCGGGGGCTCGAAGAGCCGGCGGAGGCCTTCAACTATGACAAAACCGCCGACCCCGAGGAGCAGTGCGGCCTGGCCTGCGGCGGCGATGATTTCGGCACGCTTGTAACCCCATGTGCGCGCGAGGGTGGCCGGTTTCAGGGCCAGCGACGCCGCGATCAGTGCTATCAGCAGCCCGGCCGAGTCCGTGAACATGTGGCCCGCGTCCGCGAGCAGGGCCAAGCTGCCGGTCAGGACCGAACCGATGATCTCGGCAATCATCACCGTGAACGTGATGACAAAGACCGTGATGAGCTTGCCGCGCCGGGTGGTGGCGGCGGCGCCGTGGTCGTGGTCGTGGCCGCTCATGCGCGGACCTCCAAAGTCAGTGGGATGGGAGTGGAAAACTCAGGCTTGTCCTGGGCACAGTCGGGTTCGGCGCAGCTGCAGATCGGATCGACGGTCAGGATGGTGCCCAACAGATCCCCCAGTGCGTGCACCAACTTCGGGTCGGAGAGTTCGTAGCGGACCCGGCGTCCCACAGGTTCCGCGGCAACCAGGCCGCAGTCGCGCAGGCAGGCCAGGTGGTTGGACAGGATCTGGCGGCTGACCCCGATGCCCTCGGCCAGATCGGAGGGGAACTCCGGGCCATCCTTGAGCTTCAGCAGGATCGCTGCCCGGGTCGGGTCCGCCAAGGCCTTGCCGAAGCGGGCCAGGACGTCAATCGTGGAAAGTACGCGCATACCCGTAATGATACAGATAGTCCTGTATCCAGAAAATTCTGAAGCACCTGGCCCAGGGACAGCCGCCTCGAAGAGCGGAGGCGCTATCCGGCATGCCAGCCGCGACCCCGTTCCGCCGGCGTTCCCGGTTTACCCAGCCGGACGTGCCTCGTGTTGCAGCGTCAGGTGGGTGCCGGCCGGTTTGCGCGTGTGCGCGGGCGCGTGCCAAGGAGGTAGACCGCCACGCCGGTGGTGACCAAGGCGTCGGCGAGGTTGAAGGTGGGGAACCAGCCGGTGTGCAGGTAATCCACGACACCGCGCCCGTCCAGCCGGTCGATGAGATTCCCGGCGGCTCCGCCGAGCAGCAGAGCCGCACCCGCACGGGAGAGCCCGGTCATGGCCGGGGCCGACGAGACGGCGTACCAAGTCATGGTCACGATGATCAGGCCGGTGGCGGCGATGATGATCCAGGGGGCCAGATCCGCGCCGAGGCTGAACGCGACACCAGAGTTGTAGAGCAGCCGGATGTTGACCAGCCCCAGGTCGATGACCGCCCGGGTGGAGAGCAGCGCTTCGGCCAGCGCCTTGATGGCCAGGTCGGCGGCGGCCAGGATGGCCGCCGCCACGAGCAGCATGGTCTTGATCCTGCGGGCCCGTAGTGCGGCCGGCCCGGGCCGGGCCGTGGGGTCGGCGCTCACGCTGCCGGTTCCAGAGCCGGGGCGGGCTGCGCGGCCTTGAGCACGGTCTTGCCGCTGAGCCGGCCTGCCCTGACGCCGTTGGCGATCACGACGATTTCGGCCAGTTCGTGGATCAGGACCACGGCGGCCAGGCCGAGCATGCCGAACAGGGCCAGCGGGATCAGCACGGCGATCAGCAGCAGGGACAGGCCCACGTTCTGGAGCATGATGGCCCGGGTCCTGCGCGCGTGATCGAGCACCTGGGGCAGGTGGTTCAGGTCCTCGCCCATCAGGGCGATGTCAGCGGTTTCGATGGCGACATCGGTGCCCATGGCGCCCATGGCGATGCCGGTGTCGGCGGTCGCCAGGGCCGGGGCGTCATTGACGCCGTCACCGACCATAGCCGTGGGCTGGCGGGACTTGAGCACGCGGACGATCTCCGCCTTGTCCTCGGGCCGGAGGTCGGCGTGGACTTCGCTGATGCCCGCGGCCTTCCCCAGGGCGGTGGCGGTGATGACATTATCACCAGTGAGCATGGCTGTGGTGTAGCCGGAGGCGCTTAATCGGGCGATGACCTCGCGGGCTTCGGGGCGCAGCTCATCACGGACAGCGATGGCACCGATGACCGCTCCGTCGGCTTCGATGAGGACGGCGGAGGCGCCGGCGTGCTGCATCGTTTCGACGTCGGCGGCCAGGGGCCCGGGGTTGATCCAGCCGGGGCGGCCGAGACGGACGCGCCGGCCGTCCAGCAGGCCTTCCAGTCCTGCTCCGGGGAGGGTGTCCACGTCGGTGACTGCGGCGCGGTCCGGGGCTGCGGCGAGGATGGCGCGGGCGAGCGGGTGTTCGCTGAGGGCTTCCAGCCCGGCCGCGAGGGCGAGAATTTCTTCCCGGGTCGCGGAGCCGGTGGTGGCGACGTCAACCACGACGGGCTGGTTGCGGGTCAGGGTTCCGGTCTTGTCCAGGGCGATGGTGCGGATCCTGCCGAGGGTCTCCAGGGCGCCGCCGCCTTTGATGAGCACACCGATGCGGCTGGCGGCGCCGACGGAGGCGACGACGGTGACCGGGACGGAGATGGCCAGCGCACAGGGCGAGGCGGCGACCAGGACGACGAGGGCGCGTTCAAACCAGAGCAGTGGCTCGCCGACGATGAAGCCATAGACGGTGATCAGGGCCGCGGCGATCAGGATGCCGGGAACGAGTTTGCTGGCGATGGAGTCGGCCAGGCGCTGCCCGGGCCCCTTGCGGGACTGCTCGGCCTCGACGATGTGCACGATCCTGGCCAGCGAGTTGTTCTCCGCGGTGCTGGTGACTTCGACCTCGAGCGGGCCGGTGCCGTTGATGGACCCGGCGTAGACCTCGGACCCGGGGCCGGCTTCGACCGGGACGGATTCGCCGGTCAGCGCCGAGGTGTCCAGGGAGGTGCGACCGGTGATGATCCTGCCGTCGGTCGCCAGCCGTTCCCCGGGCCGGACGATCAGCCGGTCCCCCAGGACCAGTTCGGCCGGGGCGACCGTGACCTCGGTGCGGCCACGCAGGACCTTTGCTTCGGCCGGGACCAGGTCCAGCAGCGCCCGCAGACCACGCCGGGTCTTGGCCAGGGAGTACTCCTCAAGCCCTTCGGAAATGGCGTAGAGGAAGGACAGCATGGCCGCTTCCTCGAACTGCCCGAGGGCGACCGCGCCGGCCGCGGCGATCGTCATCAACGTGCCGACACCGATTTTGCCCTTCACCAGCCGCCGGAGTGTGGAGGGAACGAACGTCCATGCGGCAACGACCAGCGCCGCTATCTCCAGGGGAAGCGTCAGCCACTCCGGACCCGCGGCCAATGAGGTGATCCACGCCGCGAGCAGCAGCACACCGGAGGCCGCAGCCGCCCGGACCTCGCTCACCTGCCAGAACCCGACGGCCTCCTCTTCTTCGTCGGATTCCCCGGTCCCGGGCTTTTCGTCGCTGCAGCAGGCGTCGCTCATCGTGCGTTCTCCTTTGTCAGGACGGCGCCGGCGCTTCCGGTGCCGTAGTTCGGGCAAAGGCTGACCGCGTTGCCGGTGGCGGCGAGGAGGACCTCGGCCTGGGCCAGCATGTCCATCAGCTCCGGACGGGACAGCGAGTAGTACACGCTCCGGCCTTGCACCCTGCCCTGAACGAGGCCGCAGTCGCGCAGGCATGCCATGTGCGCCGAGACCGTGGACTGGGCCAGACCCAGCTCTCCCGTGAGGTCACCGACGCGCACCTCCCCGCCGGCCATCCGCTTCACGATGCTCAGTCGGGTCGGGTCGCTTAGGGAATGGAACAGTGCCGCCGCGGGATCGAGCTGGCCGCAGGAATCCGCCGGAACCTCAAATTGAATCGCCATATATCGATGATAGCGGAATAGAATGTTGTTATCGTAGATGCCCGACCAAGAGTGCACGGAAGTGGGGCCGACCCATCGCACGGGCATCCGGAACGAGCTCATGGGCCGTTTGCCGGCGTACGGCAACGATCGGTACCGTTCGGCGACGTGGACGGCTTAGCGCCAGTTTTCCGCGAATTGGTCCCGGGCGCCCGATCAGGGGGCGGACAAGAATCTTTAGTTCCGCTCCCTGGGGGTCCGATAGTACGTCAAAGCCCAGCGGCACGACGTCCTTGATGTCGATGGTGGATGTGATGGCTTTGCTGACCGGGTAGTTGCCCGGGCAATCAGGCGGATTATCCGCGGCCAGTCGTTGATGCTGAAGCACCAGCTGCCGTGGATGCTCAGTTCGTTCTCGGATAGTTTGATGGCGTCGATCTGGGCGGGTTTGGTGTGGAGTCCGGTCTGCACGATGCTGCCGCGGAGACACTGTCTCAACTGAGTTGGTACAGCCTCTTTGCCACACCGGTAGGCCGCGCTGGCGCAGCATGCAGGTGTCCGCAGCCGAACCGACTACGTGATGGCTTTTCCCAAACCGAAAGGCTCGGGATCTTCGCCGGTGAACGGGACCAGCGGCCGCCTCGATCGTTCCGGATAAGAGCGAGAGCTAGGTTCGGTGCGTACGTTCCGGTCCACACGCGGCCGGAGCAATGCTGGTTCCGGCTGTGGTCTAAAGAGTCAGCTTTCGCATTCGAGGCAGGAAGCGTAGCCGTCACTCCCGATGGCGATCTGTGAACGGTGCCGGACCAGGAAACAGGAGTAGCAGGTGAACTCGTCATCCTTTTGCGGGATGACCTCTATGGCCAGTACCTCATCGGAGAGGTCAGCCCCGGGCAGTTCCACACCGTCGGTCGTGTCAGCCTCATCCAGCGCGCTGACCACACTGCGGGCATCCGGGGCGTTCGCGGACCGGAGCGCCTGAAGCGTGGCATGGCGCGACTCTGCAACATCGGGTCGCGCTTCGTCGTAGTCGGTCGCCACCTTTGATTCTCTTTTCGTTGTGGTTTTCTGGGAATGAACCGGGCCTCGCGGCATTTGGATGCCTACGGCCGGAGTGCCGGTGATGCCCACCTCATGCCCGAAGGGCACCCGTGCCGCCCAGGTCAAAGGGCCCGGCCACGCAGCGATTGACGCCTCCATTAAACATCACTTCTACGTATTGTAGAAGATGCGGTCAATGGAACCGCACCGCGCCGCCACGATCGGAAAGTAGCCGATGCCTGTGCACAGCGGCTCCGGGGGCCAGTCGGCCTCCCGCGGAGGCCGCGACCGCGGTTCCCCCGCCACTTGGGCTTCCGGCATGCTGCGCTGGGCCTGGACCCAGCTGCCCAGCATGCGCACGACCTTGTTCCTGCCGCTCCTGCTGGCCGTGGCCGCTGTCCCGGGCTCACTCTTCCCGAAGCGTCCGGCGAATCCTGCCGTCGTGCCCCGCCATATCAAGGGACAACCCGGACTTCGGGAGAATCCTTGACGCGCTGCAGTTCTACGACGTGTATTCTTCGGCTTGGTTCTCCGCGACCTACATCCTGCTGTTCATTTCCCTGATCGGCTGTATGCTGCCCAGGGCCCGGGCCCATTGGAAAGCCTTGCGCTCCGCCCGCCCCGCACGCCCAGGCGACTGTCCCGCCTGCCGGAATACGGCACCGTCGTACTGCCGTCCGGAACCGGTTGGCTGAACTACTACAACTCTGAACGCATCCACGCCGCCATCAAGGACACCCCGATCACGCGAGGGTCACCAACCTGATGGCTGGGTACAGCTAGATCAGCCGGGGTTTGGAAACAATGTCACATTCAGGTCATGGCACGTCACTACGATTTGAGAGCTTGCCATCGGTTGAATCTAGAGCCAGCCGGTGGGGTCGACAACGTTACCGTTGACTTCAACCTCGAAGTGCAGGTGGCAGCCGGTGGAGGCGCCCGTGGTTCCACTGAAGGCCACCACGTCTCCCCGGGACACTTTCTGTCCATTGGTCACGTTGAAGGAAGACAGGTGGTTGTAGGTGGTTTTCAGGCCGTTGCCGTGATCCACGACCACGCGGTTCCCTCCGCCATACTGGTCCCAACTTGCGAAGGTGACGGTGCCTGCGGCAGCGGCCAGGACGGAAGTGCCGCACTGGGCCACGAGGTCTTCTCCCCGATGGAAGTCCCCTGAGCCGCCTGTGATGGGACTGACCCGGTACCCGAACGGCGAAACCACGGTCATCGCAGCGAGCGGATTGCCAAGAGTTCCAGCGGAGGCTGCACGGGTGATGGAACCGGCCGACTGGGCACTGAGTAGCTGTTTCAGCTTGCCGTCCGGGTCCGCCTTCGTGGCCACGATGGAGCGGCTGAAGTCGATCCGGGCTCCGGGCGCCGCGGAAATTTCAGGCTGTGGGGCGGCGGAAACGGCGGACGCGGCCTGAACGGGTTCCTGCGCTGCCATCACCGGGCCGGTCACCGGAACGCTCACGGTGAGTACCAGGCCCGTTGCTGCCAACGCCATGCCGCCCTTTTGGCCGACGCCGCTGGAGGCGGCGAAATCTGTGATCTGGCGGAAGGGTCCCCGGCGACGGCGTGCTTCGCGCTGCGGATCGCGGGGCCTCTCCGCGGTAAACGCCTCGGTCACTCGACGCGCCGAAGCGGGGCCTGCCGCGCGTCGACGGCCCCTGGAGTATTGCGTGGCCAAGACTTTTTCCTCTCTGGATAGCCTGCGAAGTTAGCTGTCGGATTCGGGTCAGAGAGTTCAAAGACCCGGTCCGCCGTAACAAGCACTTTGCGCAGAGATGTCCCCGGAAGGATCCTTATCTGGACGAGGGCTTGCTGCTGACGGACTTCACCCCGAGGCAGTCCTGCGACTGCCGGTTGTGGTTCCTCCGCCTCTGCCAGTTGGTGACTCGTGCACCTGATCCGCTGGCAGAGCTCGGCTCCGGATCAGGTAACGTTTTGGTATCGATGCTTCCGGTCAACTATAGCCGACCAGCCCGGACGGTAATAATTCCGTTATCCATACGGAATGGCCGTCACTGCGCCGGGTGAGCGCGCCACTACGGGCGGGGTCTCGCCATCATGTTCGCCACCGGACTACTCGTCGTCGCCTATCATTGCAGGGACCAAACCCGCGGAAGAGTGGCAATAAGCATCTTCCGCCTGACCGGTAACGATCGTTCGCAATACGCTCCCAGTCGAGTTCGAAGAAGTGCGGAAGCACGGGACCTCATTTGTAATGCTTCGCGTGTACCCTTCTATGTAACGTCCAGCCGGGTTACTGATACATTTTGAGGATGCGTATCGGATACGGACGGGTTTCAACCCATGACCAGCACCCCGAAGCCCAGCACGACGCCCTGACAGCGGCAGGCTGTGAGCAGATCTTCATTGACACAGCCTCCGGAAAACTCGCCCGCAGACCCGAACTCGACAAAGCGCTGCTCTCGGCCAACCGGGCGGGTGATCAGCTCGTCGTCACCAAACTCGACCGGCTCGGGCGGTCGCTGGAAAACCTCATCGACTTATCCAATACGCTGCAGGTGCGTGGTGTTGACCTAGTGGTCCTGGACCAGGGCATCGATACCTCCACCGCGCTGGGGCGGATGTTCTTCCAAATACTTGGCTCTATCGCCGAGTTCGAACACGCGCTGATGTCTGAACGGACCCGTGACGGTCTGGCCGCTGCCCGTGCGCGGGGGCGGACCGGCGGGCAGAAACCAAAACTAGGCCCCCGTCAGGTCAGGCTGGCCCGCGAAATGTATGAAGAAAAGGGGCCCGACGGCAAGCGTGCACACACGGTCGAGCACATCGCCCAGGAGTTCGGCGTCACCCGGCCAACCATCTACCGGCACCTCGCCAAACCATGAACGGCGGGCCTTGCATGTCACAGCAGAACGGCAGCATGTCCGCCGGGCACGGCGGCGTAGCAGATAAGAGCTTCTGAAGTGGCTCTGCGCTCTTTGCTCACGGCTGCCGAGCGTAGCCATATCCTGGCAATACCCACCGGAACAGAGGACATCGCAGCCCACTACACGCTCAGTGAGGCGGATATGTCGTTGATCCGCCAGCGTCGCGGAGACGCGAACAAGCTGGGCTTCAGCGTCCAACTGGCTCTACTGCGTCACCCGGGGATCCAGCTGGCCGAAGACACCCAAGTGCCCCTTGAAGTCGTTTCCTGGCTGGCATCCCGCCTGTCCGTTTCATCCGAGGCCTGGGACGAGTATGGAACCCGTGAGGAAACGCGGCAGGAGCACGGGAGAGAGATCCGCGCGTACCTGGGCATGTCAGCGTTCGGAATTGCAGACTTCCGCCAGCTCGTGGAGCACGTGGGCGCCGTGGCTGCGCAAACAGACAAGGGTTTGCTCCTGGTCGAAGGCGCGAGGGACTTCCTGCGGGCAAGGAAGGTCGCTCTGCCTGGCGTCAGCGTCATTGAACGGGCCTGCGCTCAGGCCCTGACCAAGGCGAACCGGAACATTTACGCCACCCTGTGTGAGCAGTTGTCCGCGGACCACTGCAAACGACTGGACGGGTTGCTTCTCCGTCGCCCTGAGAGTTCATCGACTGAAATCGGCTGGCTGCGGCAGGCACCGCTGCGCGCCAACGCACGGGCGATGAACGAGCACATCGACCGGCTCACCACCTGGCGTGCCCTTGATCTCCCGTGTGCGGCGGCCCGGCTGGTTCACCGGAACAGGCTGCTGAAGCTTGCCCGGGAGGGGGCAGCGATGACCGCGGCGGATCTGGCCAAGTTTGAACCTACCCGCCGGTACGCGACCCTCTTTGCCATGGCCGTGGAAAGCATGGCAACCGTCACCGACGAAATCATCGATCTGCACGACAGGATCATTGGCCGGCTCATCCGGACAGCGCAGAACAAACAAAACCAGGCCACGCTTGCGTCCCGCTCCACCGTCACAGCCATGATGCGCATGCACTCAAGGCTCGGTGATGCCCTCTTTGAGGCGAAGGAAAACGGCGAAGACCCCTTCGCCGCGATCGAAACAGCCATCGGCTGGGAATCCCTGGCCGAAAGCATCGCCCAGGCCAAGGAACTGACCAGGCCGGCCTTCGAAGATCACCTGGCCCTCGTCAGCGCACACTTCACCACGCTGCGCCGCTATACGCCGGCGTTTCTTGCCGTCCTTGACCTCAACGCAGCCCCCGCGGCACAGGACCTGCTGGCCGCGATCAACGTCATCCGCACCCTGAACACCACCGGCGCCCGGAGGATCCCGGAGGATGCACCCACCTCGTTCATCCGGCCCCGGTGGAAGCCGCTGGTCTTCACCGACGACGGCTTCCACCGGGGCTTCTACGAGTTCTGCGCCCTCGCTGAACTGAAGAATGCCCTGCGTTCCGGGGACATATGGGTCACCGGATCACGCCAGTTCCGCGACTTCGATGACTACCTTCTTGCCAGCGACGACTACACCGGGATAAAGAACTCCGGGAAGCTGCCGCTGATCACGACCGACGGAAGCACCCAGTACCTCGAGGGCAGGCTTGCCCTCCTTCAGAAGCGGCTGAAGGAAGTCAACGACCTCGCCGCCCGCGACGAACTCCCCGGGGTGCTAGTCACCGAGAAAGGTGTGAAAATCACCCCTCTGGTGACGATCGTCCCCACACATGCGCAGCCACTGATCGACCAGGCAAGCGCCATGTTCCCGCGGATCCGGATCACCGACCTACTGATGGAAGTCGATAGCTGGACCGGATTCACCCGCCACTTCACCAGCCTCAAATCCGGCCAGCCTTCCAAGGACAGGCAACTGCTGCTCACCGCGATCCTCGCTGACGGAATCAACCTGGGACTGACGAAAATGGCCGAGTCCTGCACCGGTGTCACGTACGGACAGCTGGACCGCCACCAGGCCTCATACATCCGCGACGAAACCTACAGCGCCGCCCTCGCGGAGCTGGTGAACACCCAGCACGGCCACCCCTTCGCCGCACAATGGGGTGACGGAACGACCTCGTCTTCTGACGGGCAACGCTTCCGTGCAGGCAGCAAAGCCGAGTCCACCGGGCATGTGAACCCCAAGTACGGTACCGAGCCCGGACGGCTGATCTACACGCACGTCTCGGACCAGTACTCGCCTTTCCACAGCAAACTCGTCAACATTGGTGACCGCGACGCGACCTACGTTCTGGACGGGCTGCTCTATCACGAGTCCGACCTGGCGATCCAGGAGCACTACACGGACACGGCCGGATTCACCGACCATCTCTTCGCTCTCATGCACCTGCTCGGCTACCGGTTCGCACCACGGATCCGCAACATCGGCGACACTCGCCTCTACACACCCACCAACGATCCCGGGCTGTCGGCATTGGCTCCGCTGATCGGCGGGAGCATCAACACCACAACGATCGCCCTGCACTGGGACGAGATCCTCCGCCTGGCCGCGTCCATCAAAACCGGCACCGTGACTGCGTCCCTGATGATGCGCAAACTCGGCGCCTACCCCCGCCAGAACGGGCTCGCCCTCGCCCTGCGGGAACTGGGAAGAATGGAACGGAGCCTCTTCCTGCTGGACTGGCTCCAGGACCCCGGCCTGCGCCGCAAAGTCACCGCCGGCCTAAATAAGGGCGAGGCCCGGAACACCCTCGCCCGGGCCGTGTTCTTCAACCGGCTCGGCGAAATCCGCGACCGTTCCTTCGAGCAGCAGCGCTACCGCGCCAGCGGGCTGAACCTTCTCACCGCAGCCATCGTGCTCTGGAACACGGTCTACCTGGACCGCACCGTCGCCACCCTGACCAGCGACGGCGGTGACATCGACCCGGACCTCCTGCGGTTCCTCTCACCGCTGGGCTGGGAACACATCAACCTCACCGGCGACTACACCTGGCCGCGCGCCAACCACATCAAACCCGGCAAATACAGGCCACTACGACGACCGGCAAAACCTTAGCGTCGGATATTTCACTTTTTCACAAGCCACCCCTCATACACCGTGACGGCAGAGGATGCCGGGCGGGACATCCTGGAACTCGAGTTTTCGGTTGAAGGGATGTGCGCTGCCTCGCCGGTACGGCGACGCAGGACGTTCCGGTTCGATATCACCACCGGCTGCGTCAGCCCGGAAGATCCCCTTCAACCAGCGCACACATCTGCCTGAGCCGCTCCACCCTTTCCTCGACGGAGAGCCCCTGGCGGGGCAGGCCGATCTTGAACCCATGCATGGGTACGTTCCCTGCGGCCTTGTTGCAGCGGCTAATCTCCGCACGGTTCAGCAGGGAGCTGGACGGCGCCCCTTCAACTTCCACAGGCGGGAGGTGGGCATCCATCCAGGGATAACCAAATTCCGTCTCCTCCGGGGAACACCCGGAGAAAATCAGCCCCGCCAGAACCCCTGCCTCGCGGGCGTGCGCGATGTGCTCCACGGCGGTGTCCCGGTCCCGGGTTTCGATGACCGACCGTGCCCAGTTGATAACGAGTCCCACCCGGCCACCCGCCTGTTCCCGGAGCGAGCGGAGCACGTCCACTTCCTCGCCGAACGGCAGGAAACCCTTCTCGGGCGTGCCTCCGGGCCGGGGCGCATCACAGTGCTCCACCAGCAGCTTGGTGGCTCCCCACTCCCATTCGAGGACCTGCTCCAGGGACTCCGCGAACCTTGACGGGTCAGCGCCGGGATACGGGGCGGAGTGCAGCTCGACGGCCTCCACCTCCCGGCCCTCCTTCTTCAACTGGAGCACCAACGCGTGGATCCCCGCGACGAAGTGCAGCGCTTCCGTCCTGCCCGCGGCATCGCCGGACGCAAGTCCGAACGTTGGCGACGCCTTGAGCCGCTGCATGGTGCCGGGAATGGCGGTAACCACAGCGGACCAGTTGCCCGGAGCGCCGGCGGGCCACCGGACTCCACCGTATGGCCCATAGGGAAGTTCCAATCCGCGGACGGAAGGTACTCCGGCGAGCGCTTGATAGAACTGCTGCCGCAATTCGTCAGGGTGGGCAGCGTAGGCACCGACGATCAGGGACATGGAACCTCCAATTGCTTTGCCATGCGGGAACCACGGCCACGGCCGCGGAGAAAAGCCCACTTGACGTTGCCTGTGATGGGACTTACAGTTTTTCTTACGAGCTAGGACATCCTACATCCGATAAACATCCTTCTGAACGGTGAGGCACATGAACAACATCAAGAACCTGCCGCTGGTCAATGACGCCAGTCGCCGGAACTTCCTGAAGCTCGGCGGGGCCATGGGCCTGGCCGCAGCCTTCGCCAGCTCCCTGGCCGCGTGCGGCGGCCCCGCCGCGACCACCACGGGGGCAGCTGAAAACACGGCGCCGATCAATAAGGACCTCACCATCGAGGCCGGCATCTCCTACGCCCTCTCCACCGGCTTCGACCCCATCTCCTCCTCCGGCGCAACCCCCATGGCCGCGAACCTGCACGTCTTTGAGGGCCTGATCGAGCTGCACCCAGCCACACGGGAGCCCTACAACGCCCTTGCCGCTTCCGATCCCAAGATGGTAAATGCCACTACCTACCAGGTGGCCATCAGGGACGGCGCGGTGTTCCACAACGGCTCCCCCGTTACCGCCGAGGACGTGGTGTTCTCCTTCACCCGGGTAATGGACCCGGCCAACAAGTCGCTGTTCTCGCAGTTCATTCCGTTCATCCAGGAGGTCAAGGCACTCGACGCCAAGACCGTGGAGTTCACCCTTAAGTACGCCTTCCCAGGCTTCGGTCCGCGCATCTCCGTGGTGAAGGTGGTACCCAAGGCACTGACCAACTTCCCGGTGGGCTCGGACCAGCTGAAGTCCTTCGACGCCAAGCCCGTGGGCACCGGACCCTACAAGCTGATCTCCGCAGTCAAAGACGACAAGATCGTCTTCGAGGCCAACCAGGCCTACAACGGACCCATGCCGGCACTGGCTAAGGGCATGACCTGGCTGCTGCTCTCCGATGCCGCCGCCCGTGTCACCGCCATGCAGTCAGGCCGCGTCCAGGCCATTGAGGACGTCCCCTACCTGGACATGCAGGGCCTGAAGTCCGCAGCCACCGTTGAATCGGTGCAGTCCTTCGGCCTGCTGTTCATGATGTTCAACTGCAACGCTGCGCCCTTCAACAACAAGAAGGTCCGCCAGGCCCTGCACTACGGCCTGGACAAGGACTCCATCATCAAGAAAGCCCTGTTTGGCAATGCCAAGCCGGCCAGCTCCTACTTCCAGGAAGGCCACCCGGATTACGTCAAGGCCAAGAATGTGTACGGCTATGACGCCCAGAAGGCAGCGGACCTCCTCAAGGAAGCCGGCGTCACCAACCTGGAGTTCGAACTGCTCACCACGGACACGGCCTGGGTCAAGGACGTGGCACCCCTGATGCTCGAATCCTGGAATAAGATCCCCGGCATCAAGGTCACCCTCAAGAACCTGCAGTCCGGCGCCCTTTACACGGACCGCGTGGCCAAGGGCGACTACACAGTTGTTGCCGCACCGGGTGATCCCTCGGTGTTCGGCAACGACGCGGACCTGCTGCTGAGCTGGTTCTACGCCGGCGACACCTGGATGAAGAACCGCGCCTTCTGGGGTGCAACCCCGGAGCGCGCCCAGCTGGTGGACCTGATGTCCAAGGCGGGCCAGGCCACCAAGGAAGACGCCAAGAAGCTGACCGGCCAGATCGTGGACCTGGTGTCCGAAGAGGTTCCGCTGTATCCCCTGTTCCACCGCCAGCTTCCCAGCGCCTGGGATGCAAAGAAACTGAGCGGCTTCAAGCCCCTTCCCACCACCGGAGTGTCCTTCGTTGGTGTGGGCCGCACCGCCTAGCCCTACCCACCGGAGACTACATTGAGCACCATATTGCGACTGCTGGGCCGACGGCTCGCAGCCCTGCCGCTGATGGTCCTGGGCATCACCCTGCTGGTGTTCCTGGTCCTGCAGGCAGCCCCCGGAGACCAGGCAAGCAGCGCCCTGGGCGAGGGTGCCAGCGAGGAAGCCAAGGAACAGTACCGCCAGGCGAACGGCCTTAACGATCCGCTGCTGCTGCAGTATGTGCGGTTCCTGGGCAAGCTCCTCCAGTTTGACCTGGGCGTCACCACGCCCCCGGCCAAATCCGTGGCGAGCATGATCGGCTCGGCGTTCCCCTTGACGCTGCAGCTGACCTTCCTGGGCGTCATCATCGCCGTTGTGGTCTCCTTGGTGTTCGGCATCATCGGCGCCTTGTACCGGGATAAATGGCAGGACCAGCTGGTCCGTGTCTTCTCGATCGCCGCGGTGGCAACGCCGTCGTTCTGGCTGGGCATCCTGCTGATCCAGTGGTTCGCACTGGGACCGGCAGCGATGTTCCCGTCCGGCGGCATTGCCACACCGGAGTCCGGCTTCGGCGGGTGGCTGAACTCCATGGCACTGCCCGCCCTGGCACTCGGCATCCCGGTCTCGGCGTCCCTCATCCGGGTGGTCCGCACCTCCATGGTGGAAGAGCTGGACCGGGACTACGTCCGCACGGCCATCGGGAACGGCGTGCCGTACCGCGAGGTCGTCTCCAAGAACGTGCTCCGCAACGCCCTGGTCACTCCGGTGACCGTGCTGGGACTGCGCATCGGCTACCTGCTGGGCGGCGCCGTCGTGATTGAAATGATCTTTGCCTTGCCCGGCATGGGACAGCTGATCCTCAACGGCATCACCAACCTGGACGTAAACCTGGTGCAGGGCGTGGTCCTGACCATCTCCGTCACCTTCGTCCTGGTGAATATCGCCGTGGACCTGCTCTACCTGCTCATCAACCCCCGAATCAGGACCGTGTGACCCATGCGCAGCAAACTCGCTGAACGTCTGAGCGCCCCCGGCCTCCGCCTCAAGGCCCTGCCGTGGGGCTCCCGGCTGGCCCTCGCCTTCCTGGTGGTGATCGCCCTCGCCGCCGTCTTCGCCCCGGTCCTGGCACCGCACGATCCGCTGGAAACCTTTATGCCGGCCACTCCCCCGGGTGCCGAGCACTTCTTTGGCACCGACCGGCTGGGCCGCGACATCTTCTCCCGCCTGCTCTTCGGATCGCAGTCCTCGCTCATGATCGGCCTCGGCGCCGTAGGCCTGGCAGTCCTGGCGGGCGCCCTCCTGGGGTCACTGGCGGCCACCTCCAGCAAGGCCGTCAACGAACTTCTCATGCGCCTGATGGACATCCTGATGGCCTTCCCCGGCATCGCCCTGGCCGCGGTGCTGCTGGCGGCCTTCGGCAACTCGGTGCCCACCATCATCATTGCCATCGCCATCATCTACACCCCGCAGCTCGCCCGGGTGGTCCGCGCCAACGTGCTGTCCCAGTACGGCGAGGACTATGTCCGTGCCGAACGGGTCATCGGCGCCGGCCGGTTCTACATCCTGGTCAAGCACATCGTGCGCAACACCGCGGCCCCCGTCCTGGTGTTCGCCACGGTGATGGTGGCGGACGCCATCATCCTCGAGGCCTCTTTGTCCTTCCTGGGCGCCGGCGTCCAGGATCCCGCCCCGTCCTGGGGCAACGTGATCTCCTATGGCCGCAACCTTGTGCTGTCCGGCGGCTGGTGGGCCACCACCTTCGCCGGCCTCACCATCCTCCTCACCGTCCTGGCGCTGAACATCCTCGCCGAGGGCCTCACCGACGCCATGGTCAACCCCCGGCTGCGGCGCGCTCCGGCGGTGAAGGACGACGACGGTGCTGCCGCTTCGGTGGCCGGCGCCGCCGTCACCGGCTCCGCGGTGGACACGGAAGTGGCTACCTCAGTCGCCCAGCCGTCGGTCGTGGAACAGCACGAACTCGACGGCGTCCGCGAGGCAACAGCTGCGAATGCGGGCGAGCGCGAGCTGGCCCATTCCGCCCTGCTGACCGACCGCCGCGTGGCGGCGGCCAACCCGCACGCCCTGCTGGACCGTGAGCTGGAACTGCTCGCCGCCGTCGAGGCCACCCGCACGGACCGGCTCCCCCAGGTCTCCGCGGACGCCCGGACCGTCCTCGAGGTCAAGAACCTCTCCATCCGGTTCCCCGGCCGGTTTGGCGAGACCGCCATCGTGGACAACGTCTCCTTCACTGTCCGCGAAGGCGAAACCATGGGCCTGGTGGGCGAATCCGGTTGCGGGAAGTCCATCACGTCGCTGGCCGTCATGGGGCTGCTGCCGAAGACGGCACGGATCACCGGTTCCATCCGTTTCGACGGCAAGGAACTGCTGGACCCGGACGCAAGCCACAGCAACGCCAAGGCCTACCAGGGCCTGCGCGGCGAGCAGATCGCCATGGTCTACCAGGACGCGCTCAGCTCGCTGAACCCGTCCATGAAGATCAAGGACCAGATGCTGCAGCTGACCCGCCGCGGCGGCCGGAAGACCCCGGCCGAGCTGCTGGAAATGGTGAAACTCGATCCCGTCCGCACCCTGGCCAGCTACCCCCACGAGTTGTCCGGCGGGCAGCGGCAGCGCGTGCTGATCGCCATGGCCTTGTCCCGTTCACCCAAGATCGTGGTGGCGGATGAGCCCACCACTGCCCTGGACGTCACCGTCCAGAAGCAGGTGGTGGACCTGCTCAACGAACTGCGCGAGCAGCTGGGATTCGCCATGGTGTTCGTCAGCCACGACCTCGCACTGGTGGCCTCCCTGGCGCACCGCATCACGGTCATGTACGCCGGCCAGGTAGTGGAATCCGCCCAGGCCTCCGAGCTGCTGCGGAACCCGAAGCACGAATACACCCGTGGCCTGCTGGGCGCAGTGTTGTCCATCGAGGCAGACGCCGCCCGCCTGCACCAGATCCCGGGCACAGTGCCGTCGCCGACGGACTTCGCCCCCGGGGACCGATTCGCGCCCCGCTCCCTGCGCAGCGACGCCGACCCCAACCAGCAGCTGGTCCTCACCGCCGTGGCTTCGGCAAACGGCGGCGACTCGGACCACTTCTGGGCCAGCCACCTGAAGGAGGACGCCAAGTGAGCGCATCCACCGGTTCGCCGGTCATCGAACTCAGGGACGTCAAAGTCCACCATCGCACCCGCACAGGCGGGCTGTTCCGTCCCGGGACCGTCAAGGCCGTCAACGGTGTGGATTTCACCATCAGCCGTGGGGAAACCGTGGGCATCGTGGGTGAATCCGGCTGCGGCAAGTCCACCCTCGCGTCGGTACTGGTGGGCCTCCAGGCCCCCACGTCAGGGCAGGTCCTGTTCCACGGCAAGCCCGCCATCAAGCGGAACGCCGCCATGCGGAAGGAGTTCGGCCGCTCCGTGTCCGTGGTGTTCCAGGACCCGGCCACCGCGCTGAACCCGCGAATGACCATCCAGGACATCCTCACCGATCCGCTGCAGGTGCACGGCATCGGCAACGCCGCCAGCCGGGCTGCCAAGGTCCGGGAACTCCTCGCGCTGGTAGGCCTGCCCGCCTCAGCGGCGGAAGTGACGCCGTCGCAGGTGTCCGGTGGGCAGCGGCAGCGCGTGGCGATCGCCAGGGCCCTGGCACTGGATCCGGACATTATCGTCGCGGACGAGCCGACATCGGCCCTGGACGTCTCCGTCCGCGCGCAAGTCCTGAACCTCCTCTCCGACCTGAAGACCCAGCTGGACCTGGGGATGGTGTTTATCTCCCACGACATCCAGACCGTCCGCTACGTTTCCGACCGGATCTGCGTCATGTACTTCGGCGAAATCGTGGAGGAAGGACCCGCAGCCCAAGTGTTCGACAACCCCACCAACGACTACACCCGCAAGCTCCTCGGCGCAGCCCCCAGCCTGCTGCACACCTAGACCACCCATCCTTCTCTTCTACCAACCCAGTTATCGGAGTTTTCCCGTGTCTTCCCAGTTCTCCGGCGTCATCCCGCCCGTCGTCACCCCCCGCCACGCAGACGGCAGCATCGACACCGCGTCCCTGCACAACCTCACCAACCACCTGCTCGACGGCGGCGTGTCAGGGCTGTTCGTCCTCGGTTCCTCCGCCGAGGTGCCCTACATGACCAACGCCGAGCGCGACCTGGTTGTCAGCACCATCGCCGAAGCCAACGCCGCAGCCGGCGCCAAGGCAGTTCCGCTGATCGTGGGCGCCAACGAGCAGACCACCAACCGGGTCATCGACGAGGCCAAGCGCGTGATCGACCTCGGGGCCGACGCCATCGTGGCCACCTCCATGTACTACGCAATTGGCAACGCCGATGAGACCGAGACCCACTTCCGCAGCATCCACGCTGCCGTCGACGTTCCGGTTTTCGCCTACGACGTGCCGGTCCGCACCCACTTCAAGCTGCCCACCGATCTTCTGGTTCGGCTGGGCCGCGAGGGCGTCATCGCGGGCGTCAAAGACTCTTCCGGTGACGACGTTGCCTTCCGCCAGCTCCTGCTCGCAGCCCGGGACATCGACAACTTCGACATCTTCACCGGCCACGAGGTAGTGGTGGACGGTGCGCTCCTGGGCGGCGCCCAGGGCGTAGTTCCCGGCCTGGGCAACGTCGACCCAGCAGGCTACCGCAAGCTGGTGGATGCGGCCGAAGCCGGGGATTGGGCAAAGGCCGCGGCCGAACAGGACCGCCTGGCGGACCTCTTCGAGATCGTCTACACCCCCAACGGACGTGTTTCCGGCGGAGCAGCCGGGTTGGGCGCCTTCAAGACCGCCCTGCAGATCATGGGCGTCATTGAAACCAACACCATGAGCGCACCCATGCAGGCGTTGAACGAAGAAGAGACCACCGCGATCAAGGTCATCCTCGAACGCAACGGCCTCGTCTAGGCATCCCGATGATGTATGCAGTTGGTGTTGACCTTGGGGGTACCAAGACCGCTGCCGGCGTGGTTTCGGCCGACGGGGAGGTGCTGTTTTCGGACACGGTTCCCACACTGAGCCGCGACGGCGGGGAGGCCATTCTCGACGCCACGGCCAAACTTGCCGCCGGACTGATCAAGAAGGCGGCCGACGACGGGATCGCCGTTGAGCGCGTAGGCGTCGGTTCCGCCGGGGTCATCGATGCCGGGCGCGGCGTGGTGGTGTCCGCCACCGATGCCATCCGCGGCTGGGCCGGGACGGCACTCACCGCGGGCCTGGCCACACGGCTGGGCCTGCCGGCGTCGTCCGTCCGGGCGGTGAACGATGTCCACGCCCACGCACTTGGCGAGGCGTGGGTTGGAGCCGCAGCGGGAACCGCAAGCTCACTCCTGGTAGCCTTCGGCACGGGCGTGGGCGGCAGTTTCGTGCTCGGCGGACGCCCGCTGCTGGGGCACCGCCATGCGGGAGGACACGTGGGTCATTTCGCGTCGCCCTACGCGTTCCACGAGGGCACCGCCATCCCCTGCGTCTGCGGCGGAGCCGGGCACGTCGAGGCTGTTGCCTCGGGACCCGCCATCCGCGAGGCGTACCTGCGGCTGGGCGGCACGGAGCCTGTCACGGACGCCCGTGCCGTCTTTGCCCTCGCCGGCCGAAGCGATGCCGCCGCCATCCGGGCCGTAGGAATCGGCGCCGGAGCTGCCGGGCAGGCCATGGGCGGCCTGGCCAACATCCTGGACCCCGAGGTGGTAGTTGTCACGGGCGGACTTTCCGACGCCGGCGCCCCGTGGTGGCGGCCGATGGAACGGGCCCTCCGCGCCGAACTCCTGCCTGCCCTGGCCGGGCTCCCCGTCCTTCCGGCTACACTCGGCAACGCGGCCGCTCTGGTGGGCGCGGCACGGCTGGTCCTCCTTCCGCCCGCCTGAAACGTCCTCACACGTACCCGCCCAACCGCCACACTTCCAGAGGAACCCGTTATGCTCCTGACCCCCGAAGCCCTCGAATCCCTGCGCGGACGGCTCATCGTGTCCTGCCAGGCGTATCCGGGTGAGCCGATGCGTGATCCCCGGACCACAGCGCAGGTGGCCGCTTCAGCAGTGGTTGGCGGCGCAGCGGCAGTCCGGGTGCAAGGCCTCGCCGATGTGCAACACACCCGCTCCGCCGTCGAGGTGCCGCTCATCGGGCTCTGGAAGGACGGGCACGACGGCGTGTTCATCACCCCAACGCTCCGGCACGCCCTGGCGGTGGCCAACTCCGGGGCCCATGTAGTGGCAATCGATGGAACCCGCCGGGACCGGCCGGACGGCCTTACCCTGGCGCAGACGGTAGCCGGCATCCATGCAGAGTCCCACGCCCTTGTCATGGCCGACTGCGGCTCGTTCCAGGACGCAGCTGCCGCCGTCGAGGCCGGGGCCAACCTGGTGGGCACGACGCTGGCCGGGTACACCGGTGAGCGGCCCAAAACCTCCGGCCCGGACCTGGACCTGCTGGAGGAGATCGCCTCGGCCGGCTTTGGTGTCCCCCTGATTGCCGAGGGCCGCATCCATTCCCCCGCCCAGGCCCGGCTGGCTTTGGACGCCGGCGCTTTCGCCGTGGTGGTGGGAACGGCGATCACCCACCCCGCCACCATTGCCGGCTGGTTTGTGGACGCGCTGGCATGACGGCTCCTGACGGGCTGCTGCTCACCGGAACGCTCCTGACGGATGGCACCACCGTGCCGGACGCCGCCGTCGCGATCGTAAACGGACGGATCGCTTATGCGGGTCCGCGGACCGGACTTGCCACTGCGTCGCTGCCATCGTTGCCTGAACGTGCGCTGCCTTCCGGGAACATGATCCTCCCGGGACTGATCGATCTGCACTGCCACGGAGCGGCCGGCGGGGACTTCCCCGGCGGTGAACTCGATGCCGCCCGTGCTGCCGCAGAATTCCTCCACCGGAGCGGCACCACCACGCTGCTGGCAAGCCTGGTCACGGCCTCCCGGGAGGACCTGTTGCGGGGCGCGGCAACGCTGCGCGTCCTCGCCGAGGAGGGCATCGTCGCCGGGATCCACGCCGAAGGCCCTTTCCTGTCGCACGCCCGTTGTGGGGCCCAGGACCCACGCTTCCTGCTTGAGCCCAACCTCGGATTGCTTGATGAACTGGTCGGGGCGGCCGGCGGGCACTTGCGCACCATGACGTACGCGCCGGAACTGGCTGGGGCAGCCGACCTTGTGCAGGCCCTCGTGGCGCACGGCGTTGTTCCGTCGCTGGGGCACACGGACGCAGATGCGCGAACGACGGCTGACTCGCTCACCCTGGCCGCCGGGCTGATGGCTGCAGGCGGCGGCACAGGCGCGCGGCCCACGGTCACGCATCTGTTCAACGGCATGCCTCCGCTGCACCACCGGAGCCCCGGCCCGGTGGCGGCGTGCCTCCGCCTTGCCGCAGCCGGCAGCGTGGCGGTGGAGTTGGTGGCGGATGCGGTGCACCTGGACCCGGAGACTGTCGGCATGGTGTTCGCCCTGGTGGGCGCTCGCAACGTGGTCCTGGTGACCGATTCCATGGCCGCCACCGGGCTGCCGGACGGCGACTACGACCTCGGACCTGCAGCCGTCCGGGTCACCGGCGGCGAGGCGCGGCTGCGCGGCAACGGCTCCCTGGCCGGCGGAACCGCAACCCTGCTGGACGTAGTACGCCGGACCATCGCCGCAGGCGTGGACGCGGCAGGGGCTGTTCTGTCCGCTACCGCCGTGCCTGCCCGGATCCTGGGACTTTCAGATGAAGTGGGCAGTCTCCGTACCGGGCTGCGCGCCGACGTCGTAGTGGTCGATGCCGGCTTCAATCCCGCGCTGGTTGTTCGTCACGGAAAAGTCCTGGCGCCACAGTGAGTCTTCGAGGAAACTGATGCGGCGTTTTACGGCACCTCGAATGTGGCGGTAAGCCGGGCCCGTCCTATCGCATGGCTGAAAAGCTGGAAGCCCAGGTAGGCGGGGCTTGCATCGGCAGGGATGTCGAGTTCGTCCACATCCACTGCGTGGACCACGACGTGGTAGTGGTGGGGACCGTGCCCCGCAGGCGGAGCCGCGCCGACAAATCCCCGGAAACCGGCATCGTTCGCCAGTTGCACCGCTGGCTTGGGCAGGCCGTCCTCGGCGGCACCCGAAGGAAGCGATGTGGTGGACGCAGGCAGGTTGAAGGCTGCCCAATGCCAAAACCCACTGCCAGTGGGAGCATCCGGGTCCAGAACCGTCACGGCAAAACTCTTTGTCTCCGGCGGGAAGCCCTCCCAGGACAGTTGTGGAGACCTGTCTTCTCCGCCGTCGATTCCCATCTTCCCGCTAGCCTGGGCAACGGGAAACGGCTGCCCGTCCTGGATGTCGGTGCTGGTCAAGGAGAACTCGGGAAGCTGGGGAAGGGCGGCGTACGGATCGTGCGACATCTCTTTGGTACCTTTCCTAGACAACGGGATTCGAATTACCGGCAAACACGATGGAAACAGGTTTACTGGTGCACACTCTAGCGCCGGTTTCGGTGGATAAGCCGAAATAATCAAGTGGAAACCGGTTCAGCCCAGAACGCATGCCGGCTGTGTGGCCGGGTCCGGTACCTCCACCTGGATGTCCCGGCACACCAGGGGCCCAGAACAGCGTAAACAGCGCAGGCAGAACGTCAGAGGCTGATGGCGGGGCCAGCCAAGCGCACTGTAACACCGGCCTTTTCGGGCGCAAGCTGCGAGGCTGCTGATTCGTCTGCCACCACGGTGACATGCGGATGGCGCTGCAGGACTGACGCCGGGCACTCAGCGGATACAGGACCACTTAGTGCCGCGGCCAGGATCGCTGCCTTGTCCTGCCCGTGGACCACCAGGAGAAGGTGCCTGGCTTCCATGATGGTCCCCAGGCCCTGGGTGATGCACCGCTCAGGGACCTCCGACAGGGAACCAAAGTAGCGGGCGTTGGCCTCCCGGGTACGGGCGGCCAACGTCTCGACACGGGTACGGGAGTCGAGCGCTGACCCCGGCTCGTTGAAGGCGATATGTCCGTTGTGGCCAATGCCCAGCAACTGCAGGTCGATGCCGCCGGCGGCACGGATTGAAGTGTCGTACTCGACAGCTGCCCGCTCAGGGTCCTCCGCACCGCCGGCAGGCACCCGCACGTGCCCGGGGTCCAGGCCCAGGCGTTCGGTGACCTCACGACGGACAACCTCGCCGTAGCTTTCCGGATGCCCGGCCGGCAGCCCCACGTATTCGTCAAGGGCAAAGGCCCTCACGCGCGACAAATCGAGCCGGTGGCCGGCGAGGGCTGCGTAGACAGGCAGTGGGGAGCCTCCTGTGGCAACACCGAGGACCGCGTCCGGCTTGCTGCGGACGACAGCGGCAATGATCCCGGCAGCGACAGCACCAATGGCGGCTGCATCAGGGACGACGAAGATTTCCAAGGCGGGGCCTCTTTCTGGGGGTTGGACTGCAGCAGGGCATGCAGCGGCCGGGCCGGGCCGGGACGGGCCAGCCCTTCATGGACATACTGGTGGTGGCCGAAACGCCACCTCACGTGGCCGTTAGGCGGATGCCACGTCCTTGAGCTTTTGGCGGATACCGTCAAAGTGTCGCTGGAGCCGCTCGGCAGCGAGGGCTTTGTCCCTGCTGGCAACGGATTCGTAGATATCCCAATGGATACGGACCTGCTCATCAAGGTTGACCGGCCCATGGCCCAGGGCTTCATGGATCTGCCGGTATACCTGCCAAAACACGTCCATGAGGTTAATGAGGAGTTCGTTGTTCAGCGGCGCGTAGAGCTTGCGGTGGAATTCCGCATCATGCTCAGCCAAGGGCTCACCCTTCGCGGCAGCCTCCTGCATGGCCTCCATCGTCCGCCGGAGATCGGACAGGTGCTCTTCCGTCAGCAAATCGATGGCGGAGCCGATCAGACCGGACTCGAGCGCCTGGCGTACATCGATCAGCTCCATGGCTTCTTCGCCCTTGTGCCGAAGGGACAGCCGGCCGCGGAATGTCAGTCCCGACACCAGGGCGCTGAAGTTGTTCGGGGCAACGAACATGCCAAAGCCATGGCGGATTTCGATGACACCAAGGGCCTGAAGGACTTTGAGGGACTCCCGGACGGTGTTTCGTCCCACGCCGAGTTCGCCGGACAGCTCGCTCTCTGTAGGGAGGGCGTCCCCGACGTCCAGCCCGCGCTCAAGAATGAGCTCCATGATTCTGTTCTGGAGGGCGTGGGAGCGGATTTGCGCGCTGAATCTTGCGGGGGGAACCGCTGCTGATGCTACTGTCACGTCATCTCCTTCGACCGCGCCCGGCGGCGGCCTCTCGTCTGGGTTCAGTGTACAGGACATGGGACGTCCTTCATCCGGTAGTTGGTAATGAATCTTCAAAGGTTGGGTCGCAGTCCCTGGGCGCGCTGCTTCATCCTTCGGACACCGGCGCCCCCACCGCGCAGAATTGATGCGATCTTGAGGCAAACCTTGCCATCCCTAGACGTTGCAGGTCCACGCTGGAGCCAAGAGACCAACCAGCTTGTGGGGAGCAGGAAGTCATGGCAAGCAGAGCAGCACTGGACACCGACGTCACAACCGTGGGAGGCGTGCTGACCGACCAGCAGCCCCTCGACTTCCACACGCTGGGGCTCGCCGGCTGCATTGACCGGCTGACGGCACCCCTGCGGCAGCGCGGAACCGTGGTCCACTGGGATACTCCGCACTGGGGCATTGAGATCCCGGCAGGCTCCGCATCCCTCCTGTACCAGTCCGCCCGGGAAGCCCTCAGCAACGCCTTCAAGTACTCCGCGGCGCACACGCTGACCATTCAGCTGGCGGCCGTTGACCATGGCATCAGGCTGGTGGTGGCCGACGACGGCACAGGCTTCGACAGCAGCCTCGCCACGTGCGGGCGGCACCACGGTTATGGCCTGCGGCTGATGGCCGTGGCTGTGCAGGAGGCCGGTGGCGCCATAGACATCAGCGCCTCACCCGGGAGGGGCACCAGCGTGACGGTCACGCTGCCGCTGGACTGACCCGAAGGTTCCAAACCGCAGGCGCGAGGGACGGCCTGCCCATAGACCCGGAGGCCCGCCGTTGCTGGGACGGCGGGCCTCCGTATGTCCAGGGAGAGGAACCTAGCGGGAGAGTTTTTCCGCGTCCGGCTCCAGGTCGCCAATATGGCCCGGCGCGTTGGCAGCGAGGACCCTTGCCACGAATGCCGCATATTCGTCCATGAAGTGGCCCAGGAACTTCGCGGTCGCTTCATCCTTGACCTCGCCGTCGGCGCCAAAGACATCAGGCTTGTAGCTGATGTAGGCCTCCGGGGAATTCAACTGGGGCGCATCAAGGAAGCTCAGGACGCTGCGCATGGACGACTGCATCACAGCGGTGCCGATGCTGCCGGGAGAGGCGCCGATGATGCCCGTGGGCTTGCGGGCAAATGAGTTGGTCCCCCAAGGACGCGAGCCCCAGTCAATGGCGTTCTTGAGCGCGCCGGGGATGGACCGGTTGTATTCGGGAGACACGAACAGGATGCCGTCGGCAGCCTCGATGGCTTCCTTGAGGGCGCGGCCTTCGGGCGGGAAATCGGCATCGTAGTCGTAGCTGTACAGCGGGAGGTCTTTGATGGGGATCTCGGTGAATTCGAGTTCTTCGGGGGCCAGTTTGATCAAGGCCTTTGCCAGGGTCCGGTTGATGGAGCCGCTCGCCAGGCTGCCCACGAAATATCCGATCTTGTATGTCGCCATGAGTGATCCTTTCCAACAGCCGGTCCACGCCGGCTGGCTGAGTGTGGCTGGAAATGTGCCGGCCCCGCACCGGACGGGAACGGCGGCTGGTGTTCACTGCTTCATCAGTCCAGCACATACAGGACGCCCCGGCCAGAGGGCGCACGTTGTCCTTGAGGCTCAACGGCGATGGGGATGCCCCGACAAGCCAAACCACCCCCGTCCGCGACACCCGAACCGTGGACCGCCCCTTGCGGGGATAAATCGCACCTACTAATTTGAAACGTATCAGAAAGCGTTTTCAGCGCATGCGCAACGGAATTGGATGACATGACGGACAACGTCCTTATCAGGTGGATTGACGGGCAAGCCCCCACGGAAATCAGCGGCGGGACCACGTGGGGCATGCCGTTCCCCCGCGGCTCGGTCCAGGGAACAGAGGCGCTGGCGGTGACGGATGCTGCGGGCACCCCCGTGCCCAGCCAGGCGTGGCCACTGGCCACCTGGCCTGACGGATCGCTGAAGTGGGCCGGCGTCGCTCTTCCCGCGACGGGATCGCCGTCGGACACCTACCACGTGACGGCCGACGCCGGCACAGCCAGCGCGGCCGGCCAGCCACCGTCGGACGGCAGCTCAGTTACCGTCACCGAAAGTGCCGACGCCCTCACCGTAGACACGGGTGCACTGCAGATGGTGATCGACCGCGTCGGCCCGTCCCTGTTCCGCAGCCTCTCCCGCCATGGTGAACCTGTTGCCCGGGACGCCCGGCTGGTCAGCCTCCTGCAGGACGGCGTGCCCGAAGGTGCCGGGACTGCCAGCCGCGACGCCTTCACCGGCGAGGTCACCGCCGTCGTCCTTGAACAAAGCGGACCCGTGCGCGCCGCGGTGCGGCTGGAAGGGCGGCACCGCCAGGACGGCGCCGGAGGCAAAGGGCGCAGCTGGCTGCCCTTCGTGGTGCGCTTCTACTTCTACGCCAACGCCCGCAGCGTGCGCATGGTGCATTCCTTTATCTGGGACGGCGACGCCGGGCGGGACTTCCTGGCCGGACTTGGGGTGCGCTTCACCGTGCCGCTGGAGGCCGAACTGCACAACCGGCACATCCGCATCGCGGGAGCCGACGGCGGGTTCCTCACCGAGGCGGTCCGCGGCCTGACCGGGCTCCGCCGGGACCCGGGCGCTGACGTACGCGGCGCCCAGGTTGCCGGACGCACCACTCCCCCGGCGGAGACGTGGAACCCTGAGGTTTCCCGCCGGCTGCACCTGATCCCCGCCTGGGGCGACTACACGCTCAGCCAACTCAGCGCCGACGGCTTTGAGCTCCGCAAGCGCACGGCAGCCGGCCATGGCTGGGTGGGAATTTCCGGCGGCACCTGCGCCGCCGGATTCTGCTCGCTCAGCGATACCCGCGGCGGGCTGGGAGTAGGGATCAAGGACTTCTGGCAATCCCACCCGGGCCAGCTGGACATCCGGGGAGCGGCCGGCAGCGAAGCCTCCCTGACGGCTTGGCTGTTCTCCCCAGAGGCCCAGCCCATGGACCTGCGGTTCTACCACGACGGCATGGGCCAGGAGACGTTTGGGGAGCAACTCGAGGGCCTCGAAATCACCTACGAGGACTACGAGCCGGGCTTCGGAAATCCCACCGGCATCGCCCGCACCCATGAGTTGACGCTGTTCGCCTACGAGGCCACGCCGTCAACGGAGAGCCTGGCCGCGGACGCGGCAGCCGCCTCCACCCCCGCCCTGCTGCAGGCCACCCCGGAATACCTGCATTCTGCCGGAATCTTCGGCGACTGGTCCCCGGTGGACCGGAGCACCCCGGCCCGCGCCCGCCTCGAGGACCGCCTGGACTTCCTGTTCGGTTTCTACGCCGGGCAGGTGGAGCAGCGCCGCTGGTACGGGTTCTGGAACTTCGGCGACGTCATGCACACCTACGACCTTGACCGGCACGTGTGGCGGTACGACGTGGGCGGCTACGCCTGGGACAACTCCGAGCTCTCGCCGGACCTCTGGCTCTGGTACTCCTACCTGCGCTCCGGCCGGGCGGACATCTTCCGCTTCGCCGAGGCCATGACCCGGCACACCGGCGAGGTGGACGTCTACCACCTGGGCCCGTGGAAAGGCTTGGGTTCCCGGCACAACGTGCAGCACTGGGGCTGCAGCGCCAAGCAGCTGCGCATCAGCACGCCCGCCTACCGCCGCTTCTACTACTACCTGACGGCTGACGAGCGCACCGGCGACCTGCTGTCTGAACTGGTGGACAGCGACCAGAACTTCCTGGGCCTGGACCCGGTCCGGAAAGTCCGCCCCGACGCCGCAACCTACCGGCCCAACAGGGGCGCGTTGGGCGTGGGCCTCGGGACTGACTGGGGCTCGCTTGCTGCAACCTGGCTCACGGACTGGGAACGCACCGGCAACCCGCGCTCACGGGACCGGCTCCTGGGCACCATGGCGGACATCGGCGCGCTCAAGTACGGGTTCCTCACCGGCGAAGCGCTGTACGACCTGGACAGGGGCAGGTTCGATACAACACGGGAGCAAATTTCGGTGTCACACCTCAGCGCGGTGTTCGGGCTGGTGGAGATCTGCAGTGAGCTGGTGGACCTGGTGGATGATCCGGAGTTTGAACGCTCCTGGCTGCAGTACTGCCGGCTGTTCCTTGCCAGCAAGGATGAGCAGGTGGAGGCCGTGGGCCAGGCGCTGGAGGGCATCTACCTCACCCAGGCGCACAGCCGCCTTACCGCCTACGCTGCCGCACGGCTGCAGGATGCCGGGCTGGCGGCCCAGGCGTGGGAACACTTTGCCGGGGGCGGCGAGCACCTGAACCACGGGGCGGCGTTCTCGCTGCGGAAAATGGAGCCGCCCTTCGTCCTGCTGCCGGTTGATGAAGCGCCCACGGTCTCGACTAATGACGCGGCGCAGTTCGGTCTCGCCGTCATCCAGAACCTGGCGCTGGCGGGCCGGCACCTGGACTGACACTCATGCGTTGCACAAAACCTCGACGGCGGCACCTGGCGGGTGCCGTCGTCGTCCGTTTCCCCTCACGCCCACGTTGGACTCTGGAAACATCCGCGATCAAAAGGTATGTTACTAAGCATGCTGATGATTCTTCCCGAGTCATTGGTTTCCGGTAGCAAAGCGAAGGAGACGTTATGAGCACGAAGGTGGAAAAACGCATTCTGGTGAACGTACCGGTGAGCACCGCTTATAACCAGTGGACCCAGTTCGAGGAATTCCCGCACTTCATGGGCGGCGTCAAGAGCGTGACCCAGCTCAGTGACGACCGGCTGGAATGGGTGGCCGAGATCGGCGGCGTCCGCAGGCAATGGGAAGCCAAAATCCTGGAGCAGATCCCGGATCGGCGTGTGGCCTGGGCCGCCACCGAAGGCGCAACGAACGCCGGTGCCGTGGACTTCGAGGATGTCGGAGGCGGCCAGACCTCGCTCCGGCTGACCCTCGAATACGAGCCCGAAGGCATCGTCGAGAAGGTGGGCGACAAACTGAACGTCGTTGACCGCCAGGCCGAATCCGACCTGCAGAAGTTCAAGGCATTCATCGAAGACGAAGGCTATGCCAGCGGCGCGTGGCGCGGTTCCGTCAACGCCGGAACCACTGTGGGCACGCCCGGTGTTGAACACGCAGGCGCTTCCCGCGGCGATTCCGGCAAGGCCGGAATCTCGGGCAAGGTTGCGGCCGGCGTAGGCATCGCAGCGGCAGCAGGCGCAGCAGCGGCGATGGCTGCCGGCAGCAACAAGGACGACGCCGAAACGCGCGACGTCACGGTCACGCAGACCACGCCCGCGGTCCCGGCAGAACCGGTGGTTCCCGCAGAGCCGCTCACCACCGGCGCCACCACCGGCAGCGCCTACCCGGGCACGGGGACAACGGACACCACAACGGCAGGCACGACGTCGGGGGCCGGCTCCTCCGGTTCCGTCGCCGATCTGGGTGATGACAGGATCGGGCACGCCTTTGACCAGACCAATGGCCTGGTGGACACCACTGGCGAGTCCGACGAGACGGCTGCCGGCGAGAACCTGAGCGCCGGCGAAAGGCGCGGGGACGACCGCAACGCCGACGGGGGCCTCCCGCCTGTGGGTGGCAACCTCGGCGGCCACTGACCCGGCCCCACCCAAGAACCAGCGCCGCCCGCCTTCCTCCCAAGGCGGGCGGCGCTTCCGCGCCTTCGGGTAGGTCTACTACTTTTGGGCTGCCGCTTGGAGCAGCGGCACGGTGCGGGTGGGCATGACTTCCACCAGGGACATGGCCGTACTGGTACGGACCACGCCGTCAATCGCCAGCATCGCGTTGGTGATCCTGTGCAGGTCGGCGGGGTCCCTTGCGGCCACCTTGGCGAGCAGGTCCGCATCCCCGGTGGTGGCGTGCATCTCGATGATCTCGGGGATCGTCTGAAGCGCCGACACGGCAAGGTCGCTGGAGGACTGGCTGATGGAGATCGAGATAAAGGCGATGAGCGGCAGGCCAAGGGCCTCGGTCCGGACCCGCTGGCTGAAGGGCGCCAGGCTGCCGTCGTTGACCAACCGTCGGAGCCGGGCGTGCACGGTATTGCGGGCCACGCCCAGCGTCCGGGAGAGGGACAGGACGGTAGCCTGCGGGTCCCGGTCGAGTGTGAGGAGGATCTCTGCGTCCAGGGCATCAATAAGGTGCATATTGAGCATTTTGCCATCTGGCTGACCTCCAACCACAGGATCTGTCCTGTGGGATCCTGCCCTGTTGCGCAGACATCCTGAAATCGCTGATCATGCTGTCCATGACCAGCACCCTTCCCGAAGCCACGGCACCGACGGTCCGCGCCGCCGTCGCCCATCTGCCCGCCTACGTGGCAGGCAGGAGCGCCCAGTCGGCCCTGACCGCCGCCCTGGCCTCGAACGAAAGCCACTTCACCCCCCTGCCCTCCGTCGTCGACGCGATTGCTGCGGAGGCCGGCAGGATCCACCGGTACCCGAGCATGGGCGCGGTGGAGGCGCGGGAAGCGATCGCCGCGCACTTCGGCGTCAATGCTGACGAGGTTGCCGCCGGACCGGGAAGCTCCGGGGTGCTGCAGCAGGTCATCTCGGCAGTCTGCGGACACGGCGACGAGGTGGTGTTCGCCTGGCGCTCGTTCGAGGCCTATCCCATCCTGGTGGCGGTGGCCGGCGCCGTATCGGTCCCCGTCCCGCTGCTGGCGGACGAACACCACGACCTTCCCGCCATGGCTGACGCCATCACTGAGCGCACCCGGCTGGTCATCCTGTGCTCGCCAAACAACCCTACCGGCGTGTCCATCAGCCCGGAGGCGCTGGAGGCATTCCTCCAGGCCGTTCCGCCACGTGTGCTGGTGGTCCTGGACGAGGCCTACATCGAGTTCCAGCGCGGCAACGGCATCGACTCCCTGGACTTCTACCGCCGCTACCCCAACCTGTGCATCCTGCGCACCTTCTCCAAGGCATACGGATTGGCAGGCCTACGGATCGGCTACGCCATCGCCCGGCCGGAAATCGCCCAAGGCCTTCGGCGCACGGCCGTTCCTTTTGGCGTCAACAGGATGGCACAGGCTGCCGCGGTGGCTTCGCTCGCTGCGGAGGACGAGGTTCTTGAGCGCACCGAGGCGGTGGCCCAGGAACGGACCCGCATGATCGGAGCCCTTCGCGGCCACGGCTGGAACGTCCCGGACAGCCAGGCCAACTTCTACTGGCTGCGCGCTTCCGACGGGCTGCGCGGGCAACTCCTCGACGCCTTGGCCCAGGCAGACATCCTGGCCCGCGGCTACGCTGCCGACGGCGTCCGGATCACGCTGGCAGACAAGCCAACCAATGACCGTGTGCTTGCCGTCCTGGCGGACCGCGGAAAGTTTGCGGCCCAGTGAGCCCCTCCACGGAAACACGCGCTGACGCAACCACCGCTGCACCGGCCACGCACCCTGAAGAGCCGACGGCGGGAGGTTCCGTTCCGCCGTCGGCCGTCCGCCATTCGGTGGTTGAGGACGTCCTGGGCATCCTGACCGGCACCTTCGCCGCATCGCTGGGGCTGTTCCTCCTCAAGTCGAGCGGGGCCGTCACCGGCGGAACCGCGGGCTTGGCCCTGCTGGTCAGCTACTCGGTTGCACTTCCGTTTGGTGTGGTCTTCTTTGCCGTGAACCTACCATTCTTCGCGCTGGCCGTCTGGAAGAAAGGCTGGAACTTCGCGCTCCGCACGGGGGCCGCGATCACGCTGGTGTCCCTGATGGCCAGCGTGCACCCCGCCGCCTTTGGGTCCCTGGACCTCGACCCGGTGTATGGGGTGCTGGGCGGAAACCTGCTGGCCGGAGTCGGCCTCCTGATCCTCTTCCGGCACCAGTCAAGCCTGGGCGGTTTCAGCATCCTGGCGCTGCTCCTGCAGGACAAGTTGAACTGGCGTGCAGGATACGTGCAGATGGTCCTGGATGTGGCCATCGTCCTGGCTTCGCTGGTCCTCGTTGCACCATTGGTGGTGCTGCTGTCCGCTGCCGGCGCCACCCTGCTCAACCTCGTCCTCGCCCTCAACCACCGGCCCGGGCGCTACACGGGCAACTAGGCACCGGAAAGCAGGCACCGGCCTGTTTATTCCCAAAAGCCGGCTGAAATATCTGCCCGGGGACCGGTGTTGGCGCCACTATGACAACAATCGGAATCATCGGTGCAGGACATATTGGAAGCCAGGTGGCACGGAAGGCCGTGGAGCAGGGCTACGACGTAGTCATCAGCAACTCCCGCGGGCCGGAAACCCTCCAGGACCTCGTGGCTGAGCTCGGCCCCAGAGCCAAGGCGGCAACGCCGGCTGAAGCGGCCGCCGCGGGCGACTTCGCCGTGGTCACGGTGCCGCTGAAGAATTACAAGGAAGTCCCGGTGGAACCGCTGGCCGGCAAGATCGTGATCGACACGAACAACTACTACTGGGAGCGGGACGGCAGGATCCCCGCCCTGGACAACGGCGAAGCCACCACGTCCGGGATGCTGCAGGAGCACCTCCCACAGTCGAAGGTGGCCAAAGGTTTCAACCACATCATGGCCAAGGACATCACCACTGATGGCTCACCCGCCGGCAGCGAAAACCGGCGCGCCCTGGCCACCGCGAGCGACTACCCGGAAGCTGCCGAACTGGTGACGCGCCTGTACGACGAATTCGGATTCGACACTGTCAATGTGGGCCCGCTCTCCGAAAGCTGGCGCGTGGAACGTGACCGTCCTGCGTACGTGAAGCGGCAGAACGCCGTTGAACTGAAGGACAACCTGGAAAAGGCTACGCGGACCATCTGACCCGTCAATCCGAAGGTTATCGATACGGGGCTGGCCGGCAGCAACTGCCAGCCAGTCCCTTGTCCCTGTGCTGCTTCCGGCCTACTTCCAGGCAGGAACCAGCACCACTTCGAACGGGCTGGGCGGCCGGTTGAACTGGGCGTTCACAGCGGCCACGGTATCGTCGAACTTGGCCACAGTCGTCGGAATGTCGAACGCCCCGGACTTGATCGTGTTCCTCTCATCGGCGGAGGACAAATCGCTGGAAAGATCCAAGCGCTTGATCTGGTTGAGCTGGTTCTGGACGGCCCAGACGTTATCGCCCTCCACCAGGATGCCGTCCACGAACGGAACATCGGCATCTTTTATGACGGCGCTCCTGCCGTTTTTCGGATTGACGGTATACAGCGCCCCATTGTTGGTGTGCGCCACAATGAGGGTCTGGCCATCCTCAGTGGACGCAATGCCGTTCAGGTTGAATCCGGGTTGGAGGTCCGCTGCCGGCCCGCTCAGTTTCAGGGTCTTCACCTTGCCCAGCTCCCCGTGCTCCCCCACCGGCAGGAAGTAGAGTTCGTCCGCGGCAGAGTTGGTGAACCAGGCGCCGTCGCCGGTCAGTGTGACGTCGTTGATGAATCCCTTTGCCAGGTCGAAATCGGCAACGGGCTTGCCGCTCCGGGTGTTGTAGACGAATGCCTTGCCGGTGCCGCCGCCCGCCACAAACAGCAGGTCGTGGCAAGTATCAGCCTTCAGGCCCACGGCGGCACGCCCCGCAGGGGCATGGATGAATCGGGTGGCGGTACCCTTGCGGAGGTCACCGCGGAAGATGTCTCCGGTGGTCAACTCCCCGGCGTAGAAAGTCTGGCCCTCCCCTGCCGCGATGCCTTCTGCGGAGGTGGCGCCGTCGAGCACGATTTCCCCTGCTGGCGGCGCTGCTGAAGCCGGAAGGGCTGTGGGGAGAAACAGCGAAAACAGGGCGGCAAGGCCCACGGCCGCGTGGCGGCGCAGTGTCTGGCGCATGCTGGTTTCCTTAGTCTGGAATGATGCGCGCGGGGCCCCATCTGCGGAAGCTCCGCACGATTGGTACAGCCATTCTAGGTGCGCGAATTGGGCATGCGAAGGCGCCGGGCTACCCAATCTGCTTACAATCGAACCCTCTGACCACTACCGAGGGACCCATGAAGAAATTCGCCACAGCCCTGTTTGCCGCCGGCCTCATTGCTTCCGCTACGGCCTGCACCGCCACACACCAACTGACCACCGCTGAGACCTGCGAGCGGATCCAGGCCGTTGTGTCGAACCCCGCCAACAACGCCGGCAAGACGGGCATGAACAACCTCGCCAACCAGATCCGCCCCATCCACGCGGTTGCCTCGGACGACCTCAAGCCTGCACTGGGCCAGATCCTGGCGTACACGGATGAACAGGCCAAGGAGAACCCGGACAAGGACAAGCTGGCCGATCTCCAGTCGGGCTACCAGGAAGCCGGCACCACCTACAGCAAGTTCTGCGGCCAGGGCGGCGCCCAGTAGCCTGCTGACCCAGCCCGGGCGCCGCGTTGGCCGCCTGGGCTGGGCTAGAGCGTGGCCGGGTCCGTGTTTGCGCCGCACAGGATGACCGCCACCCGTTCATCGCGGGCCGGCACGTAGGCTCCGGTGGTCAATGCGGCGTAGGCGGCTGCGGCGCCGTGTTCCACCACAATCCGGTATTCGTTCCACAATGCGGAGCGGGCGGCGACGATGTCCGAGTCCGTGACCAGGACACTTTCGACGCCGCAGCGGACCGCCACTGAGAAGGCAATCCCGCCGGCACGCCGGGCGCCCAGGGAGTCGGCAGCGATGCCCGATACCGGGACGTCCACCGGCTTCCCGGCAGCCAGGGCAGCGTGCAGCGTTGGCGCGGCCCCAGGTTCCACCGCAACCACTTTGGCGGAACCTTCGACGGCGGCGGCTACCCCGGCCATCAGCCCGCCACCTCCCACTGCCACCAGGACGGTGTCCACGTCCGGCACCTGGTCCAGCAGTTCAGAGCCGACAGTTCCGGCGCCGGCAACGATTTCGGGCTGGTCGTAGGCGTGGCAGTAGACCGCGCCGGTTTCCTCGGCATGGACCACGGCGGCCTGGTAGGCGGCCGCGTATTCCGCACCACCCTGGACCACGGTGGCGCCGATCGCCTTCAGCTTGGCGACCTTGACGGCCGGCGCGGCTTCCGGAACGAACACGGTGGCCGGTACGCCCAGCTGCTTCGCTGCATACGCATTGGCCAGTCCGGCATTCCCGCCGGAGGCAACCACGATGCCCACGTCTGCCCGCAGTTCCCCGCGCTCCCGGCTGGCCAGAATCCGGTTGAAGGCGCCGCGGGCCTTGAACGTGCCCGTGTGCTGCATGAATTCGCACTTGAGCCAGACCTGGCCGTCGGCCAAGCCACGGTCCGCCGCCACGACGGGCGTCCTGCGGAGAAGGCCGGCCGTCCGCCGCTCCGCCTGGTCAATATCGGCGCGGGTGACCATGCTCAGACTTCGTCGTCCCAGGTGCCCGGTTCCTCCAGCGCCTCCTCCGGTTTATGGTCCCGGGCGGCGTCTTCGCCTCCGACGTACGACGCCGGCACGGTTCCGGGCGCGTGGGCCTGCTGTTCCTCGCGGATGTTGGCTGCCCCCGGCTGTTCGGGGTGCTGGCCGGACTGCGGAGACCTGGTGGCTTCTCCCTTGGCTTCGTCCGGGTCGCCCGGGCCCCGGAGGTCTGCGGTGTTCTGGGGATCGTCGCTGGAAACGGTCATGCTCCTGCCTTTCACCTTGGGAACTTCCTGTTTGGCCGGGGGAACCCGGCCCGTCCTCCAGCCTACGGTCTGGTCACCTCCCTGGCCGTTCCCGCGCGAGGTTAAATGGCGCGCCACCACGGGATTCATTGGAGGCGCGCCCGGCGAGCTGCCTCCCGGCGTCGTATCCTGCTGTGGAGCCACAGACCCGGAGCCTGACATGACTTATATCAAGATCATCCCCCTGGTGATCCTCGTGGTGATGTTCGTCGTCGCCACCCGGTGGCCACTGAACATCGGGGTGATGGGGCTGGTGGCCTCGTTCGGCGTCGGCTATTTCCTGCTGGGCTTGTCGGACAAGGAGATCCTGGCCGAATTTCCGGCCAGCATTGTCCTGACCATCATTGGGGTCACCTACTTCTTCAGCATGGCGCAGCGGAACGGCACCATCGGCATCATCGTGCAGGGCTGCGTCCGGATGGTTCGCGGAAAGACCATGCTGCTGCCGTGGGTGTTCTTCCTGATGGCCGCCGCCCTGACTTCCCTGGGCACGTTCTCACCCGCCGCCATCGCTTTGCTGGCTCCCGCGGCTATCGGTTTTGCCTACGAGTCGCGCATCCACCCCGTCATGATGGGCGCGTTCATTATCAACGGCGCCCACGCGGGAGGCTTCTCCCCGCTGTCCGTGGCCGGAGTCCTGGTGCATGACATCTCGCTGAAGAACGGTTTTCCCATCTCCCAGGCCAGCCTCTTCAGCGCCAGCTTCGCCCTTAACCTGGTCCTCTCGGTGCTCACCATTGTCCTGTTCGCCCTGTTCGGCAAATTGCGTGACGGTGCCCCAAGGCAGCATGTGGACACCGACACCCCGTCCGTCGGACGCCCCCACGGCCAGCAGATCATAACTTTGGTCCTGATTGCCGTGATGCTGGTGGCCACCCTCGGGTTCCACCTGCCCATCGGCTTCGTGGCCCTCTCAGCCGGGCTGCTGCTGGCGTTCATCAACATCCAGGAGCACAAGACTTTCATCGGCGGCATCTCCTGGTCCACCGTCCTGCTGGTGGCAGGCATGATCACCTATGTCTCCCTGTTGGAGCATGTGGGGGTCATCGACACCTTGGCCCAGCAGGCCCTGGCCCTGGGCGCCCCGCTGCTGGTCGCGCTGGTCCTTTGCTACGTAATCGGCGTGGGCTCTGCCTTCGCGTCCTCCACGGCATTACTCACAGCGTTCATCCCGCTGGCCGGCCCCCTCCTGGCCACGAGCTCGCTCAGCGCCTCCGGAACCGTGGCCGCGCTGGCCATCGCGGCCACCGTCGTCGACGTCTCCCCCTTTTCCACCGATGGTGCGCTGGTGGTGGCAAACGCGCGGGACGACGACCGGCAGCGGGTCTACCGCCAGCTCATGTTCTACGCGGGCGGCGTGGTGCTGGTGGCCCCGGCGCTGGCATGGGCGCTGCTCATCCCTACCGGGATCATCTAGGGCCTGGTTTCCAGCCCCACCCAGCCAGCAGGGTGAGGGGGGCTGGAACAGGTGCGGGGACTTGGCCGCCGCTACCGGGGGGCGGTGGGAGAGGCCGACGACGAGGCGCCGCTGCCCGAGGACATCGTCGCCGAAGAGGTGGACGAGGCAGTGGATGACGACGAGCTGCTGGGCGAGGACGTGCCCATTGAGCCGGACGAACTGGTGGAGGACGGGCTTGACGTTGCGCTGCCGCCCTCGGCCTTCTTCAGCACGTCGTTGATGAGGCCCTCGAGTTCCTTCTGGTCCGAGTCACCAAGGTCGGTACCGCTCTTGGTAGCCACCACCAGCAGGCGCCCCTTCGCAGCGGAAACCTGCATCAGCTTCTGCTGATTGTCGCCGCTCCGGGTGCTGACGGTTGCAAAGGTCTTCTCAGCGTCAGTGTCGGCCTTGAGTTCCTGGCTTGAAACGTCGTATTTCTGCCCGAGCGCCGAGACCGAGAATTTAGCGCACTGGTCCATCTTGCCGCTGATGTCGCTGAGGGTCTTTACTGCGTCGGGGCCGCCACTTCCGGACTGGGCAGACAGGCTGCGCGGCTGCTGGCCTTCGGAAAGTGCGACGGCGACATCACCGTTCTCAACTTTGTCCAGCAGGCCGGCGGTGGCGATGTCCTTGCAGTCCTTGGGATCGACGGTTGCGGCGCTCATCAGCAGGTTGGCGATGTTGCTGCCCTGGGCAACCTGGTCCTTGGAGTACAGCTTGAGCTCATTGCCGTCGTCGTCCTTCATGCCCGAGATCAGGTTCCGGAGCTCATCCTCCGAATACACTTTGGCTTCGGCAGTCTGGCTGGCGGAAGCTGACGCCGTCGACGAACTGGAAGGACTGGCAGTTCCACTGCCCCCTCCCGAACAGCCGGCCAACGCCAGCATTGCCGCAGCCACAACTCCAAGCGCAGATACCCTTCGCATTAGGTTCACCCTCCCAAATAGACAGCATGCTTAGTACTTTCACTGTAGAGGTTCCCTTTGGAAGTGTGAAGTAACGCCGTTGGGAGGGAATTGGGGATACACGTTAAATGTCAGTGGGTCGCTGGGTGGGTATGGGAATCGGCGGTGGTCTTGGGGTGGTGTTGGAGGGTGTTCGTGCCTCTGTTGCTGCCCTGGATGCGCTGGAGCGGGAGGACGCTTCCCTGGCGGCCGGTGCCGGTGTTGGTGCTGGTGTGGATGTGTTGCAGCGGCGCTATGAGATCCGGCTGGAAAGGCTGGAGGTTGCGTCCCGTTTGGAGGCGCAGCTTGCAGGGGTGAAGGCACGGGACGCGGCCGACGCCGTGGGATTCCAGGAGGCGATGACCCCGCCGGACGCCTCGGTCCAGGACCGCACGTACGCGCAGATGTCGGTGGTGGAGGAGATCGCCGGGGTCCTCACCGTGAGTTCCGCCGCTGCCGGGGCGTTGGTGGAGCAGTCCCGCCGGATTTGTTCCCTACCGCCGGTGTTCCAGGCCTTGTCCGCCGGGGCCATGTCGTGGCAGCACGCCCGCGTCGTCGCCGACGAAACCGAAGGCCTTGACGCTGTCGGGGCTGCCGGGCTGGTGGCGCATTTCTTCGACCCCGACGCACCCGATCCGGCCCGGGGCGCAGCGCCCGGTGAACTGGTCCCGTCCCGGTTCCGGGCCAAGATCCGGGGCTGGCGGGAACGCTACCACCCGGAGTCGATCCAAAAGCGCCATGCGAAGGGGGTGGCGGATCGTCGGATGGAATACACCCCGGACCGGGACGGCATGGCCTGGGTCTCCCTCTACCTCCCCGGCGATACCGCGTGCGCCATCTGGAACCGGACCACCGCGACCGCCCGCGGCCTCCAAGGCCCCAACGAACCCCGCACGCTTACGCAACTCCGCCCCGACATCGCCGCATCCCTGTTGCTCGGCGCCGGCCAGGTGGCGGGTGAGGGTTCCACTGGCACCACCGCGAGCACGGCAAGCACGACCGCGACAGGGAAGGTCCCCACCCCGCGGGCCGACGTCCTGGTCACCGTGCCCGTGTTCTCGCTCCTCGGCCTCACTGACGAACCCGCAGTGCTGGACGGCTTCGGCCCGATCCCGGCGTCCATGGCCCGGAAACTCGTCGCCGGTGGGGCGGACTCCTTCTACCGGGTCCTCGTCGACCCGCGGGACGGGGCACCCCTGGAAATCGGCCGCAAAAACTACCGGCTCACGGGGGCCATCAAACACTGGATCAGGCTGCGCGATGCCCAATGCACCTTCCCCGGCTGCACCAACCGCACCCCCGACAACGAAACCGACCACCTCCAAGCGTGGCAACACGGCGGCACCACCAACGTCAGCAACCTGGCCCAACTCTGCCGCAAGCACCATCGGCTCAAGCACCACAGCCAATGGACCCCCGGCCCGGCCACGAGCAAAGACCCACCGGGCTGGACCTCACCCACCCGACGCCACTACAACCCCGAACAACAGGATCCAGAACCAACCCACTGGCCACCAGGAACCTGGCCACCGCCACTTCAATGGGCCGCGCCCCGTGAATGCCAGTGCCTGGCGGCGAGCCTCGAAAACCTCCCGCAGTGGGAACCCGACGACGACCGGTACATCCATAGATCCGAGCGACCTGTCACCCGACGATCCACTCTGGGCCGAACTCCTGGCCACGCCACTCGCGCTGTCATCGCAAGGGTGAACCCCGCGCTGAGGCCATCCCACCCATCAACCGCTTCATTACCTAGCCCCGGCAGTACAGCTACGCTGCTTCGGGCGCTCCTGCGATCCGCCGTCGACGTGCCATCCGTTGCGCCTTCTCCTTGGCGGCCGCGGCCCGGAGCCTGGGGACAACCTCCATGGCGATGGGCTGCCCATGGCCGGGGGCAAGCAGCCGGGGCCCCAATTCTGCCAGCCGGGCCACGGAGTCCATCGCCGTCCTGCGGCTCCACGTGGTGTACCAGGGCGGACCGGAAACATGTGATGCCCGGAGCAGGAGACCGCGCGCCGAGTTCAAGTCCACGGTGGTTACCGCATCACCGGTCATCAGGACGCCATCTTTGGAACGCCAATACGCCACGTGTCCGGGGGTGTGCCCCGGCGTGGGAACGGCGGCCCAATCGGGCAGGCCGGGCACCTCGCCGCTTCGTGGAAGGCCATGCACAACGTCGGTAATGTCACCTGCGGCCTCAATCCGCCGCCGGACGCGGGCAGGCAGGGACCATACAAAGGGTGCAACCAGCCACCGGTCCAGCGGCATTGAATATCCCGGAACGTAGCGGCCGGCAGCCATCGGCAGTTCGGCGCGGTGGACATATGCCGGAATCTTCCAGGTCCGGGCAAGTGTCCCAGCAGCCCCGGAGTGGTCAGGATGCAGGTGGGTCAGGAAGATGGCTGCAGGAACTTCGCCGGGACCGAGCAGTTGCTCCACTGCCGCGCGCAGCGGTTCGGCACTGGCCGCCCATCCGGAGTCGATCATCGCCCATGAGGGGCCGGATCGGACCAGGTAGACGTTTGATGCCAGCGGGCCTGAGCCAGTGGTCATCAGCACCACACCGGACGCGATCTCCTGCGGTTCCGAAACACGCATCACCGTGACCTCACACAGCTCCGAAGACTGCACTGAAGTGGGCGTACGGGGGGCACGAAGCCTCGCGAAATTGCCCCGTTGATCTGCGGCGGGGCATGGCCGGACCATTCCACTCCACTGGGCCTCGCCATACCCCCAGTTTTACGCCGGTCTGCCGTCGATGGTAGGGCCGAACGGCCTCTCTAGCCGTCCGCCCCGGGCAGGCATACTTCGACGAGATCCCCCGTTACCCGGGTTTCGAACAGCGGCTGCCGGGAAGTTGCCGGCCCGGACCTGACCTCGCCGGTGCGCAGCGAGAATGTGCTCCGGTGCCACGGGCAGACGACGCACGGGTCCCCGCCGTCGTCTTTGATTTTTCCTTCGTGAAGAGGCCCGGAAAGGTGGCTGCAGACGTCGGACAATACGTTGACCGTCCCGCCCTCGCGGTGGACCAGCAGGGGGATGCCGGCGACATCGCGCTTGTGCAAGCCGCCCTCGGGCAGCTCCGCCAGGGGTGCCAAGGGGTGCCAGCCGGCGGGGAAACGGTGCGGAATTTCCTCGCTGTGGTTTACTCCGGCCGCCTGGCGGTAGGAGAGGTGGCCGCCCAGGAAACCCCCGGCGCCCACCGTCGCGAGCCCGAGGTACGCGAGCACCTTGCCACTGCCTACTCCGCCGGTTGCCCGCCGCACGAGGGACGCCACGTAGAGGCCAGTGGCGGTGACGTTTGCCGCGGCGTGCACCAACCCCACCCGCTGCTGCTGCGGGTGCAGCTGGGACCAGTCGGTAAACCCGGCGAGCGCAGACGGAATCACGGTGGCGGCGCCCACTCCGATGAGCAGCCGGGCCGCCTTCTCACCCCCCGGTACCGCATCGAGCACGCCTGCGGAGACCCAGGCGCCGATGGGCACCTGGACGGCAAGGGGGTGAACCGGGTGTCCAATGGGGACGCCATGGAGGACATCACGGGCCCACCGGGGCTTGATGACCTTCAGGACGACTTTCCGGACGCTCTTGGCCAGTGGATCGAGCCACTCGGCCTCCTCGAAGCGGGTGACAAGCTCAAGTGCGGGCAACGGTTTCATGTGTCCTCCCTTACCCCGATTACTGCAATCCACTCACCGCAACGGCGACCCCACCACGGTGAACCGGTGGGCTGCTGTCTGCCCGGAAAGGAGAGGCATCGCCTCGGCGATCGCGGCCCGTGTGCTGTCCAGCTGCAGCGACGCCTGGTGCGCCTCAGCGGACTCCCACAGCTCGGAAACGAACACGGTATCCGGCATATCCGCATTGACTCCCACCTCATAGAGCAGGCACCCGGCTTCCCTCATCCCGGGTTTCGGCCGGAGCAGGATCGCCACCAGGGCATCCCGCTGGCCGGGCTTCGTTCCAAGCATTCCCATATTCGCGAAGGTCATAAGGACAGTCTGCGGCAGGAGACCGGGAGTCGGGGAGGGCAGGCCTTGTTGGGCACTCAGCCCAGGCATTTAATCCATACGCTGTATTATTGCGTTGGCCTTTCCATTCGGCGGCCTACCTGCGATCAAAGGGCGTTTCTTGGCAAACACAGGACTTGGCGTGGCCGGCTCAGGGGAACGCCGGTACGGCCGGACACCTGCTGCGGAAGCGGCCTCTGCTGCCCTGCTGGGAGTCCTCGGAGGAATCCTGGGGCTGACACCCTGGCTGATCACAGGAGCACAGCTTCCTGTGCAGAACCTCTGGGGAGCGGAAACACAGCCCCGCGACATGCCACTTGCCCTCCTGCCGCTTAGCCAGTACCGCACCACTACCCTCGTTGCCCTGCTCACCGTGGGTGCATCCGCCACTGGGCTTGCCCTGCGCGCGTTGAGGCCTGCCCGCCGCGGGGCCGCTGCTGCATGTGCCGTGGGCGGTGTGCTCCTGGTCCACGGCGGGGCTGCCGTCCAGTCGTTCGCAGTGCTCAGCAGCGGCCTGGACCCGGAGCCAAGGTCTTCCATCTACATCGCCGGCCTGCTCGGCGGCACCATGGCCGCGATAGCGGCCGGAGTGGTCGCCCTCCTGGTGCTCGCCTCGCCATCCCGTCCCGTCGCGGCCTTGGGCGTTGGCCTGATGGCGGTGCCGTTTGCTTCATGGCTGGCAGCTGCCGCCGCATTCCTGGCCGGCCCGGGCGGGATGCCAACTTTCCTGGCAACCGTGTGGCACTGGCTTCCTGCCGTCCTTGTGGGTGCCGCATTGTCCTGGTGCGGCTTCAAACCTTCCGCCCGCCTGTGGGTGTGGGCGGCAGACCTTGCACTGCTGTGGCTGGTTCCTGCCCTGTTCACCAGCGTCAATTACGTCCTGGGGACCCGCGTATACCTCGGCAACTTCTCCGAGATGGCCGTCCTGTCGCGCGAAATCCTCGCCGCCACTTTGGGCCCTGCAGGCGGAGCGGGACCCATCGTGCTGCTGGCACTGGCTGTGGGGCTGGTCGGGGCGCTTTTCCTCGCCGTTCTGGAGCGGAAGAGCAGGCGTTCCGGACCAGCACCGCAGGGCGGTGGCGGTTAGCGGTAGTCCGCAACACTCACTCTGCGGCGCCCAGGCTTCCACCATGAACGACGGCGCCACTCGCCGTCGTATCTTCCTTCAGCATCCAGCCCACGCGCTTGACCGTCCTGAGCATCACGGCACTCTCGACAATTTCTATGCCGGGCACCTTCTGCTGCAGCGCCAACTCGGCGGACATGACGTCTGCCAGCGTGTGCAGCCACATGATGATCACGAAGTTGGTGGGGCCGGTAGTGGAAGCGCTCAGCCGCACGTTGCTGATGCTGCGGATCTCGGCGGCGGCTGCCTCGTGCTGGCCCGCCGGGACGTTCACGAACCATTGGCAGGTTACCGGAAACGACGAGTACCGTTGGGCGATTTCGCAGCGGAAGGACAGGATGCCGCTGGCCAGGACCCGGTTCAGCTGCCTCTGCACGGTGGCGGGATGGCGGCCAAGGGCGCGGGCAATCTGGGCAGCTGTGGCACGGCCGTCGCGGGCCAGGAACGGCAACAGGTCAAGGTGGCTCTGCGGAAGCTGCCCCGCAATCCGCGCCGGTTCGAGGCTTGCAGGTGGTCCGAGCGTGCGAAGGGTGGCCAGCTGGGAACGGCTCAGGACATTCAGCCGCCAGTCGTCCCCGCTGCTGTGCAGCCGGGTGCACAGGGCCACCTGGTACTTGGTCAACCCATCAATGGTCTTCAGGTGTGAAACCACGCGCTCGCTGAACTCCTCCAGCGAGCGGGTAATGACTGTCAACATCAGGTCCCGGTTGCTCGCAGCCTCCTCCACAGTGACGATCTCCGGAACCGCAGCAAGCTGCGCCGTGACGCTGTCCCGCCGGTTCATCTCGCAGTCAACGGCCACATAGGCCAGGAGCATCTGCTTCGGGTCGCCCGCCAGGTGCGCTGTCGCCCATGCCGCCCCCTGGGACGTCAGGCGGTCCCAGCGGGCCGCGAGGGTGGTGGCGTGCACGTCCAGCACCTTGGCAGCGTCAGCCCAGGCGATTCTCGGGGATGCCTGCAGCACCTGGATCAGGGCAAGGTCGTCCTCGCTGAGCTCCATCTGCACCTTTCTCTCCCTGTATAAATCGTGCTTGAACCTGTCGGTTGACGAATAATTTCTGCGCTTTGCGCAAATGTGAACCATGCCACTTCAGAATAGTCCCCAAGCCCTGATGCCGATTGCCAAGGAGTAACACATGCCCATTACCGAGGACGCCAAGGACCTGCAGGATGACCTGGTACGCCTGCGCCACGACCTGCACAGGCAGCCGGAAATCGGCCTCCACCTCCCGCGGACCCAGGAGAAGGTCCTTAAGGCCTTGGATGGGCTCCCCTTTGAGGTCACCCTCGGCAAAGAGACGACGTCGGTCACCGCGGTCCTGCGTGGCGGCAATCCAGGTGCCGGCGCGCAGCGGCCGGCCGTGCTGCTCCGCGCCGACATGGACGGGCTGCCCGTCCAGGAGAAGACCGGTGTCGACTTCACCTCCCAGGCCGACGGCGCCATGCACGCCTGCGGCCACGACCTGCACACCTCCATGCTCGCCGGAGCCGCGACCCTCCTGGCGGAGAAGAGGAACCAGCTCCAGGGCGACGTCGTCCTTATGTTCCAGCCGGGTGAGGAAGGGTGCGATGGTGCCAGCTACATGCTCCGGGAAGGCGTGCTGGACGCCGCCGGTCCCCGCGTCCAGGCCGCCTACGGTATGCACGTGTTCTCCTCACTGGAGCCGCACGGCACCTTTTGCACCAAGCCCGGCGTGATGCTCAGCGCCTCGGACGGGCTGGAAGTCACGGTACTCGGCGCCGGCGGCCATGGTTCGGCTCCGCACTCGGCCAAGGATCCCGTCACCGTGGCTGCCGAGATGGTGACGGCCCTGCAGGTCATGGTCACCCGCCAGTTCAACATGTTCGATCCCGTGGTCCTGTCCGTGGGCGTGCTGCACGCGGGGACCAAACGGAACATCATCCCGGAGTCGGCCCGCATCGAAGCAACCATCCGGACCTTCTCGGAAGCATCCCGCCTGAAGATGATGGACGCCATTCCCCGCCTGCTGAAGGGGATTGCAGCCGCGCACGGCGTGGAGGTCGCCGTCGACTACCTGCAGGAGTACCCCCTCACCATCACCAGCGAAGACGAAACCCACACCGCCGAAAAAGTGATCACCGAACTGTTCGGCGAGCGCCGCCTCTCACGCTGGGCCACCCCGCTCAGCGGCTCCGAGGACTTCTCCCGGGTGCTGGCGGAGGTGCCCGGCACCTTCGTGGGGCTCAGCGCCGTTGCACCGGGCGCCGACCACACCGCTTCACCCTTCAACCACTCACCGTACGCAACGTTCGACGACGCCGTGCTGGGGGACGGCGCCGCACTTTACGCAGAACTCGCCATCTCTCGGCTGGCCACGCTCTCCCGGGCCGCATAGGCGCCCCTCCCCTATCCGGTTGCAGTGCTGCTGCCCCCATCCAAGAACGAAATGACCAGGAAGAAGACCATGTCCGTTGCAGTAAACAAGCCCCGGGCGGGGCGCATGTCCACCGCCAAGACCGTCGTCGGCACCGGCATCGGCAACGCCGTTGAGTGGTACGACTGGGCCATCTACGCCACTTTCACCCCCTTCATCGCCAGCCAGCTGTTCAGCAAGGAGGACCCGGCGTCGGCCGTACTGTCCACCCTGGCGATCTTCGCCGTCGGCTTCGTGGCCCGGCCCTTCGGCGGCTTCCTCTTCGGCTGGATCGGCGACCGGGTGGGCCGGAAGACCTCGATGACGTTCGCCGTAGGCCTTGCCTCGCTCGGCAGCCTGATGATCGGCGTCGCCCCCACGTTCGCCAGTGTCGGCGCGTTCGCCTCGCTGATGCTGCTGGTGGCCCGGCTGGTGCAGGGCCTGGCGCACGGCGGCGAGCTGCCGTCGTCGCAGACCTACCTGTCCGAAATGGCACCCAAGGAGCACCGCGGCTTCTGGGCCACCCTGATCTACACGTCCGGTACCGTGGGCATCCTGTTCGGCACATTGCTGGGCGCCGTCCTGAACATGTCGTTGAGCACCCAGGCGATGAACGCCTGGGGCTGGCGGATCCCCTTCCTGATCGGCGCCGCCATGGGCCTGTACGCCCTGATCATGCGGTCGCGCCTGCACGAGACCGAGGCGTTCCAGGACGAGGCGGTCAGTACCAAGCGCGCTCCCATCTGGCCGCAGATTGTCCGTTACCGCAAGCAGGCCATGCAGGTCATCGGACTGACCGTGGGCCTGACGGTCATCTACTACATCTGGGGCGTCGTTGCGCCCAGCTACGCCACCACGGCACTGAAGATCGACCGCGGCGAAGCACTGTGGGCCGGCGTGATCGCCAACATCGTCTTTATCGCCGCCCTGCCGGTGTGGGGAAAGCTCTCGGACCGGATCGGCCGCAAGAAGGTCCTCTGGGCCGGAGCCATCGGATCAGCGGTGCTGCACTTCCCCATGACCTGGCTGCTGAAGGATTCCGCCTGGCAGCTGGCCGTGAGCATGTCCGTGATGCTGGTCTTCGTGGCCGCGAGCGCCGCCATTGTTCCGGCCGTGTATGCCGAGCTGTTCCCCACCTCCATCCGCACCGTGGGCGTCGGCGTCCCCTACTCCATCTGCGTGGCCGTGTTTGGCGGTACCGCCCCCTACCTGCAGCAGTGGCTGGGATCCTCGCTCGGGGCGCCGCAGGTGTTCAACATCTACGCAGTGCTGCTCCTGGTGGTCAGCGCAGCGTTCGTGTTCACGATTCCTGAAACTAAGGGCAAGGACCTGACCCACTAGCTCACGGATTTCAAACATCCCCGGCGCGGTTTTCCGCGCCGGGGATGTTTGGCGTTTCCGGGGATTCGCGGCAGCCGGATCGAAGGGCGGCCGGATCGAAGGGCAGGCAGGTTTGGTGGCGGCCTGGCTACGCCGCGGTTGGAAGCACCAGGAGGTAGCCGGTGGCCAGGCCACTGCTCCAGCGCCGCGGTTCACGGACCACGAACTGCGTGGCCAGCTGCTCCGGAGTCAGCAGGGTATTAGGCGCCGGCGACGGGCCCCACTGGCCACTGCCGTAGGGATAGAGCGGATCGAGGACGCGGATGCCGGTCACTGAAAAATCGGGGAACTGGCGTGGGTCGCCCACCGATTCGAATCCGCTCATCACCCAGGCGTGGCGGCCGCTCCACATCACCAGGCCCACCGGCCTGCCCGTCTCCGTGATGGCACGCGCCGCCGTCCGCACCGCTTCCCCATAGTCCGGGACGCTCACCACCGCGTACGGCCCCATGCCAGCCTCCGTCAGCACCTGCGCCCAGCCAAAGGGATTGGCACCGTTGAACGAGTCCGAGGAGTGGGCGCGGGCCCTCTCCCACAGCTCACTCTGCTGCGTGCGGTCGGCCCAAGTGCCGCCGCCGGTATCGTCAATCAGGTTGTGCGCCATCTGGATGCTCGCTGCAACGCACCAGTCGAATGTGTACTGCGGGACGAAGTCGCCTTCCCGGTACAGGTTGAGGGCGAACGGCTGGGGTGCGGGGGCGGGAGCCGGCGGGGCAGCCGATGTCGAGTCAGGTACTGCCACTGGGACCGGCGCCTGCGGAGGAGCGGGGGCGACGTCGGCCGCATCCGGCGCGGAGCTTGCCGAACCGGCCGCCGGGGTGGGCACCGTCGCGGTCGCCCCAGGTGAAGGGGCCGCGGATCCAGACACGGCCTGCCCAGAGCCCATCCCGGACGTGCAGCCGGCAAGGAAGGCCATCAGGGCAATGAGCCAGGCCAGAAGCCGGAGGCGGGCAGCGGTCATGATCGCTCCAGTCCATTTCACGTTGAGCGGGCGTACCTGCTACCAGTCTCCTGCCCACGGCTCCCCTTGACTACCCCCGCCCTACTTCCCTACACTTTTCATAAAGCAGAATCTAAATTCCACACAGCGGAAACGGTGACTAGGCCGGAAGCAAAGGAAGATAGATCAAAGCCCCTCCTCGGAAGGACCTACGATGACGTACACAGTGAACTGCTCCATCCTCCTCACGGAGCTGCCCCTGCTCGAGCGCCCCGCCGCAGCCAAGGCAGCCGGCTTCGACGCGGTTGAGTTCTGGTGGCCTTTCGAGTCCTCCGTCCCGGCCGACAGCGAAATCACCAAGTTCGAGAACGCCATCACGGACGCCGGCGTCCAGCTCACGGGCCTGAACTTCAACGCCGGCAACATGCCCGGCGGCGACCGCGGCCTGGTTTCCTGGAAGGGCCGTTGCTCTGAGTTCAAGGACAACATCGACGTCGTCACCGGCATCGGCGAACGCCTTGGGTGCAAGGCGTTCAACGCCCTCTACGGCAACCGGCAGGACGACTTCACCCCCGAAGAACAGGACGAGCTCGCCGTCAAGAACCTGGCAGCGGCAGCCCAAGGGGTCGCCCGCATCGGCGGCACCGTCCTGCTCGAACCCGTCAGCGGCGCACCCAAATACCCGCTCCTGACCGCCAACGATGCACTCGACGTCATCTCCCGCGTCAAGGAAGAGACCGGCGCCGGGAACATCAAGCTGCTCGCCGACTTCTACCACCTGGCCGTCAACGGCGACGACGTCGAATCCGTCATCGAAAACCACGCCAAGGACTTCGGCCACATCCAGATCGCCGACAACCCCGGCCGCGGCGCACCGGGCACCGGCACCCTTCCCCTCGGCGAATGGATCGCCCGCAGCCGCGAACTCGGCTACCAGGGCTACATCGGCCTCGAGTACAAGGAACCGCAGGAAACCGCCTTCAGCTGGGCCATCCGCGAACACGTCGCCCGCTAGCCACCGCCGCACACACGCAAGACCTCAAGACTTCAGAAAGAGAACCATCATGAGCAACGTTGCAGTCATCGGACTCGGAATCATGGGCCTGCCCATGGCCATCAACCTGGTCAAGGCCGGCCACACCGTCACCGGCTTCAACCGCAGCCAGGACAAGATCGACAAACTGGTTTCCGAAGGCGGCAAGGGCGCCACCAGCATCGCGGACGCCGTGAAAGAGGCCGACGTCGTCATCACCATGGTGCCGGACTCCCCCGACGTTGAGGGTGTTGTCAGCGGCCCCGACGGAGTCTTCGCCAACGCCAAGCAGGGCACCCTCTGGATCGACGCCTCCAGCATCCGCCCGGACGTCGCCGTCCGCCTCGCCGCAGACGCCAAGGAAGCCGGCATCCGCCCCCTCGACGCCCCGGTCTCCGGCGGCGAACAGGGCGCCATCGACGCCGCCCTCTCCATCATGGTCGGTGGCGACAAACAGGACTTCGACGACGCCCAGGACGTCCTGAACGCCGTCGGCAAGACCATCGTCCATGTGGGCCCATCCGGCTCCGGCCAGACCGTCAAGGCCGCAAACCAGCTGATCGTCGCCGTCAACATCGAGGTCCTGGGCGAGGCCATCGCTTTCCTGGAGGCCTATGGCGTGGACACCGACGCCGCACTCAAGGTCCTCGGCGGCGGCCTGGCCGGCTCCAAGGTCCTGGACCAGAAGGGCCAGAAGATGCTGGACCGCAACTTCGACCCCGGGTTCCGCCTGGCCCTGCACCACAAGGACCTGGGCATCGTCACCTCAGCTGCCCGGGAAGCCAATGTCGCCATCCCGCTCGGTGCCGTGGCCGCCCAGCTCGTCGCCGCCACCGTCAACCAGGGCGACGGCGCATTGGACCACTCCGGACTCTTCAAGCAGGTCCTCCAGCTCAGCGGCAGGAAGTAAACACCGCGCCAAAGGCGCCAAGGAAACACCAGCAGGGAACCCGCCGTCGTGAATGACGACGGCGGTTTCCTCACCACACCCAAAAACACCCAGACTTCGCCCCGCAGGGGCAAAACAAGGAGCACCCCATGAGCAAGATGCGTACCGTTGATGCAGCGGTGGCCATCCTGGAAAAGGAAGGCGCCATCGAGGCGTTCGGCCTGCCAGGCGCCGCCATCAACCCCTTCTATTCCGCAATGCGCGCCCACGGCGGCATCCGCCACACCCTGGCCCGCCACGTTGAGGGCGCCAGCCACATGGCCGACGGCTTCAGCCGCGCCAAGGACGGCAACATCGGCATCTGCATCGGCACCTCCGGTCCCGCCGGTACAGACATGGTCACCGGTCTCTACGCCGCCTGGGCCGACTCCATCCCCATGCTCTGCATCACCGGCCAGGCTCCGGTGGCCAAGCTGCACAAGGAAGACTTCCAGGCCGTGGACATCGAGTCCATCGCCAAGCCCGTGACCAAGATGGCCATGACCATCCTGGAGCCCGGCCAGGTTCCCGGCGCTTTCCAGAAGGCCTTCCAGCTGATGCGTTCCGGCCGCCCGGGCCCCGTGCTGCTGGACTTGCCCATCGACGTGCAAATGGCCGAGATCGAATTCGATATCGACACCTACGAGCCCCTTCCCGTCGAGAAGCCCAAGGCATCCCGCAAACAGCTGGAAAAGGTCCTGGACATGCTCCTCGCCGCCAAGCACCCGCTGATCGTGGCCGGCGGCGGCATCATCAACGCCGGCGCGTCCGCGCAACTGGTTGAGCTTGCCGAGACCCTTAACGTTCCGGTCATCCCCACCCTGATGGGCTGGGGCACCATTCCCGATGACCACCAGCTGATGGCCGGCATGGTGGGCCTGCAGACCAGCCACCGCTATGGCAACGAGAACTACCTGCAGTCCGACTTCGTGATCGGCATCGGCAACCGCTGGGCCAACCGCCACACCGGCGGCCTGGACACCTACACCGCCGGCCGAAAGTTCGTGCACATCGACATCGAGCCCACCCAGATCGGCCGCGTGTTCTCCCCTGACCTGGGCATCGCGTCCGACGCCGGTGCGGCGCTGGCCGGGCTGGTTGAGCTCGCCAAGGAGCGCAAAGCCGCCGGGTCCCTGCCGGACTACAGCGCCTGGGTTGCCGAATGCGCAGACCGGAAGGCGTCCCTGCACCGCAAGACGCACTTCGAGAACATCCCCATCAAGCCGCAGCGCGTCTACGAGGAGATGAACAAGTCCTTCGGCCGCGACACCACCTACGTGTCCACCATCGGACTGTCCCAGATCGCCGGCGCGCAGATGCTGCACGTCTTCGGTCCGCGCAAGTGGATCAACGCCGGCCAGGCAGGGCCCCTGGGCTGGACCGCCCCGGCAGCCCTCGGCGTCGCCCGTTCCAACCCGGACCAGACGGTGGTGGCGCTCTCCGGCGACTACGATTTCCAGTTCATGATCGAGGAACTGGCCGTGGGCGCGCAGTTCAACCTGCCGTACATCCACGTGGTGGTGAACAACTCCTACCTGGGCCTGATCCGGCAGTCGCAGCGCGGCTTCAACATGGAGCAGAACGTGTCCCTGGCGTTCGAGAACATCAACAGCTCACACCTGTCCGAGGACACCCGCGGCTACGGCGTGGACCACCTGAAGGTGGCCGAAGGCCTCGGCTGCAAGGCCGTCCGCGTGGAGGACCCCAGCGACCTCGCCGCCGCGTTCGACAAGGCCAAGGCCCTGATGGGCGAATTCCGGGTTCCCGTGGTGGTGGAGGTGATCCTGGAAAAGGTCACCAACATCTCCATGGGCGTGGAAATCAACGCCGTGAACGAGTTCGAGGAACTGGCGGAATCCGCCGCCGACGCTCCCACCGCCATCCTGGCCCTGCAGGCCTAACCATGCGGATCGTGATTGCCCCGGACAAATTCAAGGGTTCACTGTCAGCCCCGGAGGTGTGCAGCCACCTGGAAAAGGGCCTGCAGCGCGGGGCCGGCGGAAACCTGGACATCGTCCGGATTCCGGTGGCCGACGGCGGCGAGGGCACCCTCGACGCCGCCGTCGGCTCCGGCTTCACCCGCCGCACGGCAACGGTCACCGGCCCCACCGGACAACCGGTGGAGGCGGACTTCGCGGTCCGGGGCCACGAGGCCGTGATCGAGATGGCGACGGCGTCCGGGCTCGCCCTGGTGCCAAGCGTCCGGAACGGACGCCGACCGGATTCGGCGGATGCCACCACGGCCACCAGCCTGGGCACCGGACAGCTCATCCGCGCAGCGCTGGACGCCGGCTGCCGCCGGATCATCCTCGGTGTGGGCGGCAGTGCCAATACCGACGGCGGCGCGGGCCTCCTGCAGGGCCTCGGCGCCAGGTTCCTGGACAGCAGGAACAACGAACTCTCCCAGGGCGGGGCTGCGCTGGCCAACCTGCACAGCATCGATTTCACCGATTTCGAGCCCCGCCTGGTGGACACCCGCTTTGTGCTGGCGTCCGACGTGGACAACCCGCTGCTCGGTGCCCAGGGCGCCGCGGCGGTGTTTGGTCCGCAAAAGGGTGCCGCGCAACAAGACGTCGGCATGCTCGACGCCGCCCTGGCCAGGTTCGTCGAAGTCCTGGCCAGGGAAATCGGATTCCGCGCCGTCAAGGCCGCCGAGGCTCCAGGAGCCGGGGCAGCCGGCGGGGTGGGCTACGCCGCCATCGCCGTCCTGGCCGCAACGCGGCGGCCAGGCATCGACGTCGTCCTTGAATTCACGGGGCTGGCGGACCGCCTGGCCGGTGCCGACCTGGTGATCACGGGCGAAGGCAGCCTGGACGAACAGAGCCTGCTGGGCAAGACGCCGATGGGTGTGGCCCGGGCAGCGGCAGGCCAGGGTGTTCCCGTCGTCGCCGTCTGCGGCCGGACCACCCTGGACCAGGACCAGGCCGCGGCTGCCGGGTTCGAGGACATCCATGCTTTGACGGCGCTCGAAACCGATGTAGACAGGTGCATAGCAGAGGCAGGGCCGCTGCTGGAGCAGCTGGGCACCCAGATCAGTGCGGGGCTGGCGGCCAACAGGCCTGCCACCGCAAGTACCAAGGAGGACCTCCGTGTCTGAAGAACGCTTTGACCTCGTCATCCGTGGCCGGCGCATCCTGACCACCGCCGGCATCGCCCCGCGCGAAGTGGGGGTGCGCAACGGCAGGATCGTGGCCATCGAGCCGCTGGGCAACGGCCTGGCCGGCGCCGAGGTCATCGAACTGGCCGACGACGAGGCGCTGCTTCCGGGACTGGTGGACACCCACGTCCACGTCAACGAGCCCGGCCGCACCGAATGGGAGGGCTTTGCCTCAGCCACCCGCGCCGCGGCAGCCGGCGGCGTCACCACCATCATCGACATGCCGCTGAACTCCGTACCGCCCACCACCACCGTGGAAAACCTTAAGCTAAAGCGCGAGGTGGCCGAGGACCAGGCCTTCATCGACGTCGGGTTCTGGGGCGGCGCCATCCCCGGCAACAAGGCCGACCTCCGTCCGCTGCACGACGAAGGCGTCTTCGGCTTCAAGTGCTTCCTCCTGCACTCCGGCGTGGACGAGTTCCCGCACCTCGAGGCGGACGAGATGGAGGAGGACATGGCCGAGCTGAAGTCCTTCGATTCGCTCATGATCGTCCACGCCGAGGACTCGCACGCCATCGACCGGGCACCGCACCCGGGCGGGGACCACTACGAAACCTTCCTGGCCTCCCGCCCCCGTGGCGCCGAGAACAAGGCCATTGCCGAGGTCATTGAGCGGGCCCGCTGGACCGGTGCCCGGGCCCACATCCTGCACCTGTCGTCGTCGGATGCGCTGCCCATGATCGCCAGCGCAAAACGCGACGGCGTCAAGCTCACCGTGGAAACGTGCCCGCACTACCTGACCCTGATGGCGGAGGAAATCCCGGACGGCGCCACCGCCTACAAGTGCTGCCCGCCCATCCGCGAGGCCTCCAACCGGGAGCTGCTGTGGCAGGGCCTCCTGGACGGCACCATCGACTGCATCGTCTCGGACCACTCCCCCTCCACGCTGGACCTGAAAGACCTCGAGAACGGCGACTTCGCCGTGGCCTGGGGCGGCGTCTCCTCCCTGCAGCTGGGCCTGTCCCTGATCTGGACCGAGGCGCGGCACCGCGGCATCCCGCTGGAACAGGTGGTGTCCTGGATGGCGGAACGGCCTGCCAACCTCGCACGGCTCACCAACAAGGGCCAGCTGGCGCTGGGCTACGACGCCGACTTTGCCGTGTTCGCCCCCGACGAGGCCTTCGTGGTGGACGTGTCCAAGCTCAAGCACAAGAACCCCATCACCCCGTACGACGGCAAGGCCCTGTCCGGCGTGGTGCGCAAGACCTTCCTCCGCGGCGCCGCAGTGGACGGCCAGACCCCCACGGGCAGGCTGATCCGCCGCGGCGGCGTCTAGGGACGCGCCATGGCAGTGGAAGCCCATCATCCGCGGCCGGTGGCCGCGCACCAGCTTCCAGCCCGGCGGGCCACCGCCCACGGGCTGGCCGTCTGGGTGGTTCCGGCCGAAGGAACCACCCCGGACCTCCTGCGCCACGCCGCCCAAATGGTCCTCGCCAGGGCCCTCGAAACTGCTCCGGAGGCGGAAGTCCATTGGCCTGCCGCCGGAGCCCCCATGTCCGGGGTCTCCGCCGGGACGGAAGGAGCCGCAGCCGACTCCTCTCGCGCTCCTTCCGCAGCGGAGAACCCCGGCGCAACCGGGCCCGACGGCGGCACGCGCCTGCCGCCGTCGGCCGGCCCCGTCAGCCGGGTCGCCGTGGACCTCGCCGCAGACTCCGTCCTGCTGGACGGGAGCCCGGTGGCGCTGACCGGCGTCGAATACAAGGTGCTGCGCTACCTGGTAACGCACCTGTCCCGCACGGTAGGCCGCGAGGAACTGCAGGAGTTCCTGGAATCGCTGGATTTTCCCGGCGCCACCGCCCGTTCCATCGACGTCTACGTGGGCAGGATCCGCAAGAAACTGGGCAATGCCCGCCACGCCGTGGCCACCGTCCGCGGCGGCGGCTACCAGTTTGTGCCGGGCCCGCACGCAGCCGTTCGGGGTCCGGCGGAATACTGCATATGACGCGCTGGTTTGTATCAGTAAGCGGTGACCCGCTTCACTTGATGTTTGGCCATCACTGACCGAGTCTTACAAAGGAACGCCATGAGCCCCACCCTGACCACCAAGCTTCAGCCCGGTACCCCGGCTCCTGATTTCACCCTCCGGGACGCCCAGGGCCGCGAGACCTCGCTGGCCGACTACCGTGGCAAGAACGTCATTGTCTACTTCTACCCGAAGGCGGCAACCCCCGGCTGCACCACCGAAGCCTGCGATTTCCGCGACAGCCTGGCCTCCCTGCAGGGCAAGGGCTACGAGGTAGTCGGCATCTCCCCGGACGCCCAGGAAGCCCTGGCCGGCTTCAGCGGCGACTTCTCCCTCACCTTCCCCCTCCTGTCCGATCCCGACCACGCGGTTGCCCTGGCCTACGGCGCCTGGGGCGAAAAGCTGGTCCACGGCGAAATCCATGAGGGCATCGTCCGCTCCACGGTTGTGGTGGACCCTGAAGGAAACGTCACCCTGGCCCAGTACCAGGTGCAGGCCGACGGCCACGTCGCCCGCCTCAAGGAAGCCCTGGGAATCTAAACCCGCCACCATTTCCCGCAGCATTTCCACGGACGCCCCAGCACCTTCCGTGCTTGGGGCGTCCGGGTTTAATCCGCAGTTTCCATTGCCGCCTGCGCATACGACGCCGACACCCGGCGGTAGACCGGGGAAAGGAAGGCGAGCAGGGCGGCCAGGATCATGATAAGCCCGGCCACCAGGAATACCAGGGCGATGCCGCGCGAGGTGCCCTCGCCCAGGAGTGGCGCCAGGAGCGCGGCACCGTCCGCGGACCGGGCGTACGGGATGATCCAGTACTGGGCAATGGGGGCGATGAGGAACGCCGTGACGGGAGCGGCGGCGGACTCGAAGGCCATGGCGAAGCCAAAGACGCGTCCCTGCCGTTCCAGCGGCACCATCCGCTGGATGACCGTCTGTTCAGCGGCCTCCACGAATGGCACCAGCACCAGGTACAGCCAGATCCCCAGGATGTAGAGCCATGGCCACTCCCGCAGCGTGAACACGGCGCCGAGCACTCCCATGGCCGCCACGGCAACCAGCAGGGTCCGCAACGGGTTGGCGCCGAGCCCGAATTTCCCAATCAGCGCGCCGCCGATGATGAATCCCGTGGATCCAACCGCGAAGACGGCACCCCAAATCTCCACCGAAAACATCTCCAGCCCGTAGGGGTCCATCAGCGCCATGTAGACGCCGCCGATGAAGTTGTTGAACGTGGAAAACACGATCAGCGCGAACAGCCCCGAGATGGCCAGGACGGCAGTGAACGAACCCCGAAGGTCGAAGCCGCCATGGGCGTCCGATGCCGCCACGTGTACCTCCTCGGACATCCGAAGGGTCAGCAGGTGCACCGCAGCCAGCGCCGTGAGCACCAGCGCGACGGCGATGGTCCAGCCCATGCCCAGCAACCCGATGGACAGCCCGGACAGCAGGGAGGTGACGATGAACATCAGCCCCTGCACCATTCCCACCAATCCGTTGGCATTCGCCCGCCGCTCCGGCTCGATGAGGATGGTCACCGTGGTGGACAGGGCGATGTTCCGCATGTTCTCCACCACGGCGCCGATCAGGATGATCAGCGTAAAGATCCAGAACCACGGCTGCCCCAGGTCCAGCAGGTTGGGGGCAGGAGTGAGCAGGAACATCACCCCTGACACTAAGAACATCACCAAGGTGAAGGCGGCGGCGAACCGCATCACGGCCAGCTTCCGGCAGCGGTCCACGAACGTGCCGAAGCTGATGCTGGACAGGGCAATCAGCAGCATGTAGGCGCCGCCCACCACACCCGTGGCAATCACGTTGCGCGTCTCCAGGTACAGCCAGAACGTCAGCGCGAACCACAGGTAGCTGGTGGTGATGTTGGCCAAAGCCGTGTTGACCAGGATTCCGGCGAAGGTGCGGGAGCGCTCAGCCGGCGTTCGCAGGGCGGCGGCAACGGTATCCGGATCCGCGGCAGCACTGCCCGGTTCCTGCTGGGTCATGCGTCCCAGTGTAGTGACGGGCAACAGGAGCCAACAGTGGAGATCAGCCCGGCAGGCGGTTCCCGGCCAGCGGCGGCTAGGATCGCAGCATGGCCATTGAGGTGCGACCCGCAACGGTCTTCGAGGACGTCAAGATCCTCGTGGGCCCCAAACGGCCCGACGCCACCGTCTGCTGGTGCCTGAGCTACCGGATTCCCTCGAAGCAAAACGTGTCATTGCGGGGCGAAGAGCGCGGGGAACTGGTCCGGGAGCTGGTGACGCAGGATCCGCCGCCAGGCGTGGTGGCGTACGACGACGGCGACCGGTCGGGTGGGCAGCGGTGCACCCTCGGGCGGACACCAGCTTCGCCCGCAACAGGCGGATTCCCCACGTTGACGACCAGGACGCCTGGTCGGTGTGGTGCCTCCGCGTCCGGCCCGGCCACCGCGGCAAGGGAATCTCACACCATCTGCTGGCCGGTGCCGTCGCCATGGCCCGCGCTTACGGGGCTCCCGTAGTGGAGGGCTATCCCGTGGACAACGGCGGCCACAAGGTGGACCTCACCATGGCATACGTGGGTACCCGCAAGCTCTTCGAGGCTGCTGGCTTCACCAAGGCTGCGGACACCACCTCGGTGCTCAACGGCTTCCCCCGGGTGCTGATGCGGCTGCAACTGGAATAACAGCGCTACTTCCGGCGCCAGTACTTTCGCCAATCGACTTCCATGGCCCACAACGCCAGCAGCATCGCGTCCATGGTCATGAGTCCAGCCATCAGGTACGACCAACCGACAAACAAACTCACAGCAATCTCCTGACTATCCCCAGCCAATCGATTGCTGCTAAGTGTGGCACCTACAAGGCGGGTACGGAATGCCCTCGGCCCGCAGTCTTTAAAAGGCCCTCCAGCCTGCCATGCGCCTCGGTCTCCAGCTTGAGCCGATGCGTGAGTTTCTCCACCTGCCTGGACATGTGTTCCCCCACCTGCAGCCGGTCCCCGGGCCAACTGGAGACCTCCCGGGATTCGGCGAGGGCCTGCTCCAGTTCCCTGGCAGCGGCCCGCACCTTCCGTGAGTGGAAGAAGACGCGCAGGAAAGCCCTGGCTTTGTCCATTCCGTTCTGTTTTACGTGTTCCATTGGCTTCCCCGCCTTCCGCAACCTTGTCAGCTTCCACGCGGTCGTCGTCGTACCCTGTTCCTGGAAAGCTGCTGCGTTATGTCGAGTGTGACCGGCGTTCCTCAACGTCCCGGCAAGCGGACCCCAAGATTCCCGCAAGATCGGGTGCGTGGTTCCGCACGATGCACTTGTCAGCGACGTCACCGGAAACCGTGAAGCCTAAGACATGCCCTGTGCGCCTTAATACGGTAGAAGTAGAGCATGGTCTCTCCCTCCGAATCCCGCCGTGCGGTGGTCATCGAAGATGATCCGGACATCCGCGGACTGCTGGTCCGTGTCCTGGTCAAGCAGGGCTTCGATGTCACCCACGCGGGCGCCGGCCTGCCGGGCGTGGAGGAAGTCCGCCGCCGCAAGCCGGACCTGGTGACGCTGGACCTGAACCTGCCGGACCTTGACGGGCTGGAGGTGTGCAAGCTCCTGCGCGAATTTTCGGACGCGTTCATCGTGATGCTCACCGCCCGGGCAGACGAACTGGACAAGCTGACCGGCCTGGACAACGGCGCCGACGAATACATCAGCAAGCCGTTCAGCCCCCGTGAACTGCAGTCCAGGATCAATGCCCTGTTCCGGCGCCGGCCCTCCGCCGCCGCGGAGTCCGCTGCCCGGGGCGAACTGGAACGCGCCACGGAGGTGCAGCAAAGCCTCCTGCCGAAAGAGGACATCCGGGTGGACGGCTACGACGTGGCAGGCCTCTTCCGGCCCTCCCGCAACGTGGGCGGCGACTTCTACGACTGGTACCAAACCCCTGACGGGCTCCACCTGACCTTCGCTGACGCGATGGGCAAGGGCATGGGCGCCGCTTTGATCGCGGCCACTGTCCGCGCCGTCATGCGTTCCACCGGCCTGCGCCAGGACCTCGACGCCGGGTTCGCCTCCGCCAGCAAGGCGATCGCCGCGGACCTGGACTCCTCCAACTCCTTCGTGACCCTGTTCCACGCCCGCCTGGACGCAGCGTCCGGCAACGTCAGCTACGTCGACGCCGGGCACGGCCTGGCACTGCACGTCCAGCCCGCCGGGCCGGCCGACCGCCTCCCCTCGGGCGGACCACCGGTGGGAGCCTGGCCGGGGACGCAATGGCCGCAGGCCAAACTGGAACTGGCACCCGGCGACTCGCTGGTGGTGGTCAGTGACGGCGTGCTGGACGTCTTTGAGTCGGTCGAGGACTTCACCGACGCCGTGCGGCAGGCCACGCAGGCGGCAGGTTCGGCGCAGGAAGCCACCAACTCCATCCTGGCCCTCGCTCCTGCAGAGACCGCCGAGGACGACGTCACGGTGGTCGTGGTCCGCCGCCTCCCCCACGGAGTTGCCGCGTGACCCGCTTCTGGACGCGCCTGGTGGTGGTGCTGACCGTCCTGACCGGCCTGAACTACATTGCCTGGCGCTGGATGTCCTCGCTCAACTGGGACGCCTGGTGGATCGCCCTCCCCCTGGTGGCGGCCGAAACCTACAGCCTCATCGACGTCATGCTCTTCGGCATGACGGTGTGGAACCTGAAAATCCGCAAGGGTGCCCCGGAGCCGCCACACGACGCCACCGTGGATGTCTTCATCACCACCTACAACGAGGACCTGGACATGGTCCTCACCACCGCACTGGCGGCCCAGAAAATCCGGCACCCGCACAGCACCTGGATCCTGGACGACGGCGCGCGGCCCGAGCTCAAGGCCCTGTGCGAACAGCATGGCCTGGGCTACGTCACCCGGAGCGGGGACTGGACCAAGGACCTGCCCCGGCACGCCAAGGCGGGCAACCTCAACAACGCCCTCATGGTCACCCACGGTGAGTTCCTGCTGATCCTGGACGCGGACCAGATCCCCGAGCCGGACATCCTGGAAAAGACTTTGGGCTACTTCAACAACCGCCGGGTGGCCCTGGTCCAGACACCCCAGTACTTCAGCAACGTTCCGGACAGCGACCCCCTGGGCAGCCAGGCGCCGCTGTTCTACGGCCCCATCCAGCAGGGCAAGGACGGCTGGAACGCCGCCTTCTTCTGCGGCTCCAACGCCATCCTGCGCCGCGAGGCGCTGATGCAGCTGGGCCTGGTGGGCTACGTCAAGGAGACCGAGAAGAGCATCCGGCGCGCGCTGGCCGCCTCCCGGGCAGCGATCAAGCAGGCCCGGAAGTCGGCGGACGTGGAGTCGCCCCTGGTGGCGGACGTCCTGGACGAGGTGGAGGCCGCCACCCGCGAAGCACAGGAGCAAGTGGACGCAGGCCAGCCCCTCAGCGAGGTCACGTACCGGGTCCGCCGCCGCGTGGACGCCGCCGTGCAGACCCTGGTCCAGGCCGACGTCGCAGCCCTGCAGGCGGACCTCGAGGAAATCGCTGCCATGGAACTGGCCCATGTGGGCGAGTCCGGCGTCCCGGTGGTGGCGGACGACGCCGTGCAGCGGATGTCGGCCCGCGACTGGTCACCCCTCGGTGCCCTGGAATCCGTCCAGGCCGTGCTGGATGCGCTGACCGTGGAACGCAGCAACGAGGCACAGCCCGTGATGCCGCTGGCCACCATTTCGGTCACCGAGGACATGGCCACGGCGATGCGCATGCACGCCATGGGCTGGGAGAGCGTCTACCACCACGAAATCCTGGCGTACGGCCTGGCGCCGGAGGACATCGCCACCATGCTGACCCAGCGCCTCCGCTGGGCCCAGGGCACCATCCAGGTGCTGCTGCGGGAGAACCCCCTGGTGCAGAAGGGCCTCAAGCTCGGCCAGCGCCTGATGTACTTCGCCACCATGTGGACCTATCTCAGCGGCTTCGCTGCGGTCATTTACTTCGCGGCCCCCATCATTTACCTGCTCCTGGGCATCCTGCCGGTCAGCAGCCTCAGCTGGGACTTCTTCATCCGGTTCATCCCGTTCATGGTGGTTAACCAGCTGCTGTTCGCCGTGGCCGGCCGCGGGATCCCCACCTGGCGCGGGCAGCAGTACAGCCTTGCGCTGTTCCCCACCTGGATCAAGGCGTGCACGACGGCGGCCCGCAACGTTTGGTTCGGCCGTCCCCTCGGGTTTGCCGTCACCCCCAAGGCGCGCCAAAGCGGCGGCCCCAGTTGGAGCCTGATCCGGCCCCAGATCGTGGTGTCCATCCTGCTGGCCGCCGCCGCCGTCGTCGGGATCGTCCGCCTGGCCACCGGGCTGGCCGAGCCTCTGGGTACCCTGGTCAACGTCGTCTGGGTGGTCTTTGACCTGGTGGTCATGAGCATCCTGGTCCGCGCCGTCCTCTACAAGGGGTACGAACCGGCCGCAGAACCTGAAAACAGAGAGGAATCCTGATGGAGTTCAGTTATGAGGTCAAAGACTCGTACGCGGAGGTCAAGGCGGACGGACGGCTCAACATGGTCTCCGCGCCGAAGCTGCGCGAGTTCGTGACGGACGTGATCGCGGGCGGATCCAACCGGATCGTGGTGAACCTCGAGAAGACAGCATTCATGGATTCCTCGGGCCTCGGCGCCCTGATCGGCTGCCTCAAGGCCGCGCGCCAGGCCGGGGGCGACCTCCGGATCGCTGCCGTGCAGCCACAGGTGAACATGGTGCTGAAACTGACCAGCATGGACAAGGTGCTGACCGCCTACCCCACGGCCGAAGCAGCGTTCAGCAATGACTGAGGTCCTGGCCTCGCGCAGCTTCCGCGGACCGGCTGCCGAGGACGCCATCGAAGCCGTCCACAACGGCCTCGACAGCCTCTGGCGGGACGTCCCCTTCGTGGACGACATGGACCAGATGACGTTCACGACGGCGGTCATCGAGTCAGCGTCGAACATCGTCCAGCACGCTGAGCCGGCCGGTGAGCAGGAGGTGGAGCTCGGAGTGGAGACCACCGTGCAGCCGGCGCTGCTGCAGGCACGGGTCAGCGCTTACCACGCGAAGCCGCCGTTCGGCCCGATGGAGGCCTCCACCCCGGACGACAACGCCGAGTCCGGACGCGGCCTGGCGCTGATTGAAGCCCTGGTGACTACAGTGACCTTCGAGCGGCAGGACGGCACCAACACCTGGGTGCTGTCCAGGACGTCCTCGCAGGGCTAAGCGCTGCCAGTCACATCGCAGCCGGATGCCCTTTGCTTGACAGCACGCAGGAGCTGCCCTTGAATATTGCGTATGCTGAAATAACAGTTCCATGATGCGGAAGCCTGCTGGTGGTATTGCCACAAGCAGGTGTCGGACTCCCCGGCGTCCGCATAGCCGTCACCATGGATGCCAGCATCACCCCAAGGATTACTGCCAGCATGAAGCTTGCCGAATTCAACAGCGCGGATACGGCCTCCGCCCAGGCCCTCCTGCGGCCCTGCATCGACGTCAGCCGCTGGGTTGAGGCGGTGGCCGGGGCCCGGCCCTTCGCCGCCCGCAATGAGCTCCTGGAGTTCGCCGCCGAGGCCGCAAGCCCCTTCACCCCGCCAGAGGTTGAAGCCGCCATGGCCCACCACCCCCGGATCGGGGAACGCCCGACGGCGGCCAGCACCGAGGCCTCCATGTCCCGTTCGGAGCAGGCCGGTGTGGACCCGGCCGACGCTGCTGTCGCCGGGGCCCTGGCGCGCGGGAACCGGGGGTACGAGGAGAAGTTCGGCCGTGTGTTCCTGATCCGGGCCGCCGGACGCAGCGCCCAGGACATCCTGGCGGCACTGAACCAGCGGCTCACCAACTCCGCGGAAGAAGAAGATAGGATCGTGGCCCAGCAGCTGCGCGAAATCGCCGTACTGCGGCTCGAAGGACTGATCAGCGAATGAGCGTCTCCCACGTGACCACCCACATTCTCGACACCGGTGCCGGACGCCCGGCGGCGGGGGTCGCCGTCGTTCTTTCCCGAAACGACGCCGGCACCTGGCGTGAGCTGGCAGCGTCCAGCACTGACGCCGATGGCCGGGCCAAGGACCTGGGGCCGGAGCGCCTGGAACCTGGCCATTACAAACTGAACTTCGCCACCGGCGCCTATTACGCGGGCCTGCAGGCGCAGACGTTCTTCCCGGAAGTGGACCTGGTCTTCGAGGTCACCGGCCCCGAGCATTACCACGTGCCGCTGCTCCTAAGCCCGTTCGCCTACTCCACCTACCGCGGCAGCTAGGGCAATCCCGGCTGCCGCAACCGCCGGGAGCCTGACGCAATGTCACGCCCATCACATCAACCGGCATAGGATCAGGAAGTATGGCTCCTAAAAATGAACCGGAAACCGATACCGATGCCGACGGCGGCCAGTCCGGCGGGGTCCAGTCCGTGGAGCGCGCCCTGACCGTCCTGGAGATCCTGGCACGCGAGGGACATGCGGGCGTGAGCGAAATCGCCGAGGAAATGGGGATCCATAAGTCCACCGTGTCCCGGCTGATGGGTTCGCTGGTGACGCGCGAGATGGTCCATCAAAACAGCGAGCGCGGGAAGTACCAGCTCGGTTTTGGGATCCTTCGCCTGGCCAGCTCTATTCCCGGCCGCCTGAGCCTGGTTCGTGAGGCACGGCCCGTCCTGGAAAGCCTGGCCGAGCAGTTCAAGGAAACCGTCAACCTCGCTGTCCTGCGCTCCAACTACGCCGTTAACGTGGACCAGGCCATGGGTCCCTCAACCCTGGCCACCTACGACTGGGTGGGAAGCCTGACCCCGCTGCACGCCACTTCCAGCGGCAAGGTCCTGCTTGCGGCGCTGGAGGCGGACGAGCGCGAGCGCATCCTGAAGGAGACCGGACTGTCGGCGCGCACCTCCCGCACCATCACCAGCCGGAAGGAACTGGACGCCCAGCTGCTCGACGTGGCGGCCAAAGGGTACGCCGTGGTGCGTGAGGAGTTCGAAATCGGCCTGAACGCCGTGGCGGTACCCGTCTACAGCCACCAGGGCACCGTGATCGGTTCGGTCAGCATCTCCGGGCCGGCGTTCCGCTTCGACCCCGAAAAGATCCCGGGCCTGCTGGAAACCCTCAAGGATGCTGGCCTCAAAGTCAGCGCGAATATGGGGTACACGCACCGCTGAAAGGCCCCTGACTCACCATGGCAATGGCCCCGAATCCCAGAGGGCTCGGGGCCATTGCTTGTCTGCACGCCGTTGCCCGGGGCTTCCACTACGGCGAGCGCCTACCGAAAGCGCCCTCCAAGCGGCGCCTCCTGCGCAACTTGAATCACTAAATGCAACACGCTTGGCCCTGACAGCCGGCGTGTCAAGACCCTTGCGCAGTTGTTATCTGCCGCCCCGTAACATCGCGGCGTTATCCGGAAAGCCTTGACAATACGAGTGGCATAAATCACTCTGTTGCGTAATACGAAGTCCGTTGCGTCATCTCCTGGGAAACCAGTTTCGACAGAAGAACTCCGTTTTACCGGGCATGCCGCCCACCAGCGTCACCCAATGGCAGGTAAGGCACACGGGAGCCGTGCCTCTCCTGCCACAGATTCCCCCTAAGCACGGCCCGAATACCTCCCCAACGTCGGTACCAGTGCCAGCTCCGGATTCGCGAAGCATCAACACCTGGCACAGCTGCCTTCGGCCCAGCCATTGATTACAGCCTCCACACAAGCAGGAGTACAGCAATGAACAGCCCCGCAATATCGGTCCGCAACCTTTGGAAGGTCTTCGGACCAGGGGGAGAGAAGATCCCGGGAAACCGGGAACTGGCCACCCTCGGCTCCGCAGAATTGCTTGAACGCACCAGCTGCGTAGCCGCGGTCCGCAACCTGAGCTTCGACGTCGCAAAGGGCGAAGTCTTCGTGGTCATGGGATTGTCCGGCTCAGGCAAATCCACCCTGATCCGTTGCCTTACCAGGCTCATCGAGCCGACGTCCGGACAGGTCCTGGTGGACGGCAACGATGTCCTGCGGGCAGGCGTGGCTGAACTTCGGGAGCTCCGGCGGCGGAAAGTATCGATGGTTTTCCAACACTTCGGCCTGCTGCCGCACCGCACGGTCCTGGACAACGTCTCGTATGGACTGCAGATACGCGGAACGGCGAAGAACGAACGCCACACCAAAGCCCGGGAGATCATTGAACTGGTTGGGCTCAAAGGCTACGAACAGCACTACCCGGACCAACTGTCCGGCGGTATGCAGCAGCGCGTCGGCCTGGGGCGAGCCCTTGCCGGAGATCCGGACACCATCCTTTTCGATGAGCCCTTTTCGGCTTTGGATCCGCTCATCCGGCGTGACATGCAGGCAGAAGTCATCCGGCTCCACAAGGACATGGGCAAGACCATGGTGTTCGTGACCCACGACCTCGCCGAAGCGCTGAAACTCGGAGACCGGATCCTGATCATGCGCAACGGAGAGCCTGTCCAGTGTGGCACCGGTGACGACCTTGTAGGCTCCCCGGCGGACAAGTACATCGAGGACTTCGTCTCGGAAGTCCCCCGTGCCGACGTCTTGACCCTTAAATGGATCACGCGGCCGCTGGCCGACACCACGCCCAGGGATGCAGCAGTGCTCAACTCCAGGATGATCATCCGCGACGCCATCCCGGCTGTCATGCACTCCGCCTGCCCGGTCCTTGTCGAAGAGGGCGGCAGGATCACCGGACAGATCGATCGCGACAGCATTCTTTCCGTGCTGCAACCGGCAGAAGCGGCGGCCTGATGTCTGCCCTCCTCGAAAAACAGAAAACCGTCCCGGCTGCCCCCATCATCCTTGAAGCACGCCGCAGGCCGAGCCGAAGGACAGTCCTCCTGCTGGCCGCCGGCGCACTCTGGATCCTGGGATTCCTGCTCCTCAACGGCACGGCAACCCTGGCGTTGCCAGCCTCGGAACTGACGGACCTGCACCGCTCGCTGAACCAACTCAACGCCTGGGTGGCGGCAAACCGGGCTGACAACCCGGTCTTCCTCTACTTTTTCACGCCGCTTCGGACCGCCGTGGATGCGGTGGCGAACCTGTTTACCACCACCTTCGCAGCAACGTCCACCGGCCTGCGCCTTCCGGAAATCGGTTGGCTGGGAACGGTAGGCCTGCTCACCTGGATCGCACTGGCTGTCGGCAACGTCCGGGTAGCCCTGCTGACGGCTGTGGTCTTTGTCTTCTTCGGATTTCAAGGCCTGTTCGTGGAAGCCACCTACACGTTCGCCCTGGTTCTGACGTCCGTGCTCCTGACCCTGCTGGTGGGCGTCCCGCTTGGCGTACTGTCCGGCATCTACGGCAGGGTAGCCCGGGTCATCACTCCCGTGCTGGACTTCATGCAGACGCTGCCCACCTTCGTCTACCTCGCCCCGCTTGCCCTGGTCTTCCTGATCGGACCGGCATCGGCAGTGATCGCCACGGTGATCTACGCTGCTCCACCCGTCATACGCCTTACCGCACACGGTATCCGCCGCATTCCAGATCACACCCGCGAAGCGTCCGACTCGCTCGGCACCACGGGCCTGCAACGGCTGCTGACATTGCAGCTCCCCATGGCGCGCCGGACCATCGTGATGGGCATCAACCAGGGGACCATGGCCGCCCTGTCCATGGTGACCATCGCCGCCCTGATCGCCGCTCCGGGCCTTGGCCAGACGGTGGTCCGGGCCCTGCAGTCCCTGGACGTTGGTACTGCAGTCAATGCCGGGCTCTCCATCGTCCTGCTGGCCATCGTGCTGGACCGGGTGACCACAGCAGCCAGCCGCCGCGCGGAACCCGGCGCAGCCGCCAAACGCCGCCTGGGCCGCAAGGCCCGTGCCGGACTACTCGGGATCGCGCTGGCTGTGGTCCTGGTCATGGTGCAGTTGTCCAGGACCATGCTGTGGGCAGCAGCCTTTCCCCAGGACCTCAATGTTGGACCGGCCATCGTCCAGGCCGTGAACACCGCCAGCCACTGGCTGCAATCGAACGTGTCGCTGTTCACGGTATCCCTGCGTGAAGGCGTTACCGGAACAATCCTCAACCCGTTCCAGTCGTTGCTGACCGAGACGCCCTTCTTCATCCTCGTCGCAGTGGTCGCCATCGTGGCCTACGCACTAGGCGGCTGGAAGCTCGCGGCCGTAACCACTGCCTGCCAGGGGGTCATCATCTACCTCGGACTCTGGAGCGACGCCATGGTCACCCTCGCCGGAACCCTCGTTGCCACCGCCGTGGTAATGATTTTGGGAATTGTCTTTGGCGTGGCCATGGGCCGGTCCAGCCGCGTCGACCAGCTCATGCGGCCCCTGCTCGACGCGGGCCAGACCATGCCCTCCTTCGTCTACCTCGTGCCCTTCCTTGGCCTCTTCGGAGCCACCCGCTTCACTGCGATCATGGCGGGCATCATCTACGCCGCCCCGGTCGCCATCAAGATCACCGCCGATGGAATCGCGGCGATCTCACCGACTGTCGTCGAGTCGGCGATCGCCAGCGGTTCGACGCCGTGGCAGGTAATCACCAAGGTGCAGCTGCCCATGGCGAGGCAATCCCTGGCCCTCGCTGCCAACCAGGGGCTGATCTACGTGTTGGCCATGGTGGTGGTAGGAGCCCTGGTCGGCGCCGGCGGCCTCGGATACGACGTCGTGGCAGGCTTCGTCCAGAGCTCCATCTTCGGCAAGGGCCTTGCCGCCGGCCTGGCCATCGTGTTCCTCGGAATCATGATGGACAGGATGACGCAGGCTGCCGCCGCCGCTCCGACGCGCAGAATCCCCGCGTCCACGCCCGCCACGTAAGCGTCCCACCCCCCCGCTTACGCCCCAATGCCCCTGCAAACTTGCCTGCTCCCAGGCGAGAAGTCCCGTATGCCCTAAAAAGGAGACCCACCATGAAGAAAGCTGAAAGGCTGATAAAACGCACGTTGCCGGCAATGGCCGGAGCTGCCGCCGCAGCCCTGTTCCTCGCAGGCTGTGGCGGAGCATCGGTAAACCAGGCCGCTGCGGCAGGCGCTGCCACGGGAACACCCTGCGGCAGCGTGAGCGTCGCAATGAACGCGTGGGTGGGTTACACCGCCGACGCAGCCGTCTACAGCTACGTGGCGAAAAACAAGCTCGGCTGCAGCGTCGTCCAGAAGGACCTCAACGAGCAAGTCTCCTGGCAGGGCTTCGCCTCCGGGGAAGTGGACCTCATTATCGAAAACTGGGGGCACGCCGACCTGGCGAAGCAGTACATCACTGACCAGAAGGTGGCCGTCGATGCCGGACCAACCGGAAACGAAGGGCACATCGGCTGGTACGTTCCGCCATGGATGGCCGAGAAGTACCCGGACATCACCGACGGGCAGAACCTCAATAAATACTCTTCGATGTTCACCACCTCAGAGTCTGGCGGAAAGGGGCAGGTCCTTGACGGCGATCCCGCCTTCGTCACCAATGACGAGGCGCTGGTGAAGAACCTGAACCTTGACTACAAAGTGGTCTTCGCCGGATCGGAAGCGGCCCTCATCCAATCATTCCGGACTGCGCAGCAGAACAAGACACCCCTTCTCGGCTATTTCTACGAGCCGCAGTGGTTCCTTTCCGAGGTTCCGTTGAAGAAAGTGAACCTGCCGGCGTGGACCGAGGGCTGCGACGCCAACCCCGAAAAGGTTGCGTGCGACTATCCGACCTACAAGCTCAACAAGGTCATGTCCAAAAAGCTGGCGGACAGCGGCTCACCGGCCGCCAAGCTGGCCAAGGCATTCACCTGGACCAACGAGGACCAGAATTCGGTTGCTACGGATATCCAAGGCGGCATGACGCCTGAAGCGGCGGCAAAGAAGTGGGTGGATGCCCACCAGAGCGTGGTGGATGGTTGGCTTAGCTGACAAGCGTTCCCATTGCCATACCAAGGGGAGCGGCCCGGAGGAGTTTAGTACCCGGGCCGCTTTCCCTTGGTTTTCCAGGGTCACACCCAGATCTGGTAGCCGGAGGACTTGTCGAAAATGCGCCGGGTGCTGATGCCCTCGGCGGCGATCCAGAGCACCGAGCCGTCCTCCGCAGCCTGGTCCACCACCCCGCTGGCCACGTGCTCCCCCCGCAGCCACACCTGGACGCTGCGGCCGGGCAGGCGCGCCCAGTCGGCCCGGAGGCCGAGAGCCGTTTTCGACGTGCCGCCGCCCTGGCCATCCTGTTCGAGGTCAGGGTCGGTGGCATCACGTGGGGCTTCAAGGGTTGTCCGGGAATCCACTGGCCACTCCGATCGCCGGCGCCGTCGCCGCTCGAATCCATCACTGATATTTGATTGATATATCAATCTGGATTTCGAGTATGGTCCAGGTCACACTCCCTGTCAACAGGTACCCGGGGCGAAAGGCGCTAGGCCTTGAAAAGCGCCTCCCGGACCGCGCTTTCGAATCCGCTGACGTGGGCCCGGGCAAGCTCCGCGGCCCGCTCCTCATCCCCGTCGATGACGGCGCGGAGCAGATCGAGGTGTTCATGAACGTGGTGTGACAGGTCCGGCAGCCGGTCAATGACCATGCACCAGATGCGCGTTGCCAGGTTGTCATAGCGGATCAGGATGTCTTCCAGGTGCGGGTTGGCGGCGGCGGCGTAGATGCCCTGGTGCACCCGGGCATCGAGCTGCAGCGTCTCTGTCACGGTTGCCGAAGAGACATCGAACGCCTCAACCTTTTCGAGGGTGGCACGCAGCTCGTCCCGGACCGCGGGGGAAGCCACCCGTGCGGCACGGGCGGCCGCAAGGGGCTCGAGCTGGGCGCGGATCTCCGAAATAAAGGAAAGGTCGGTCACGTCCACCCGGGTAGCGAAAGTGCCACGGCGTGGGTAGGTCTTCACCAGCCGGTCCAGCTCCAGCCGCTTCAGGGCTTCGCGTACCGGAGTCCGGCCGACACCCAGATTCTTGGCCAGGAGCTCATCGTTCAGCAGCTCTCCGGGCTTAATTTCAAGGGTCAGCAGCCAGTCGCGGATGCTCTCATAGGCAACGTCAGCCAGGGACTTCTTCCCCATGGCATCAGCCACCGCCAAAGCTTCGAATGCCATGCTGAGCCCCTTCTTCCCAACCAGAAAACCTATTGACCTCGCCTGTAGACCAGTATACGCTGGCACCCAATCTAATATATCAGTCCGTTGCTTTTGAATATATCTAGAAGGAGCAGGGTATGACCCTCATCGAAACAGCCCCAGCAACCACCACCCTGCCGGCACTCAAAGAAGAGCAGCCGCAGAAGTTCGTGCTGACCCTGTCCTGCAAGGAGCAGGCAGGAATTGTGCAGGCCGTCACCACGTTCCTGTTCGAGCGCGGCTTCAATATCGACGAGCACCAGCAGTTCGACGACAGCCTGCGCGAGACACTCCACCTGCGCACCGCGTTCTCCGGCTCCCCCAACTACACGCCTGCCATGCTCGAGGAAGAGTTCGCGGGCATCGCCAGCCGGTTCGACATGAAGTTCAGCTTCCACGACCAGACCGCCAAGCGCGTCCTGGTCATGGTGTCCAAGTTCGGCCACTGCCTCAACGACCTCATCTTCCGCTGGCGGGGCGGCAGCCTTGGCGGCGAACTGGTTGCGGTCGTTTCCAACCACGAGACCCACCGTGCCATGGCGGAAGCAGCAGGGCTCCCCTTCATCTACGTCCCCGTCACCCCTGACACCAAGGCGGACGCAGAGCGCCGGCTGCTGGACCTGGTGGATGAGTACGAGGCCGACCTCGTAGTCCTGGCCCGTTACATGCAGGTTCTCTCCGACGATCTCTGCCGGGCACTGGAGGGCCGGGCCATCAACATCCACCACTCCTTCCTCCCGGGCTTCAAGGGCGCACGCCCCTACCACCAGGCCTACGACCGCGGCGTCAAGCTAGTGGGCGCCACCGCCCACTACGTCACCGCCGACCTGGACGAGGGTCCGATCATCGAGCAGGAAGTCATCCGGGTGGACCACACCTACGGCCCGGCGCAGCTGTCCACCGTGGGCCAGGACGCCGAAGCACTGGCCCTCTCCCGCGCTGTCCGCTGGCACTGCCAGCACCGCGTACTGCTGGACCAGACCAGCACCGTGGTGTTCCGGTAAGCAGCCCCCGCCCGCAGACATAACCCGTAAAGCAGCAGGAGAGACTCCCTTGGAATCGTCACCACGCATTGTCATTATCGGAGCCGGCATCGTCGGCACCAACCTCGCGGATGAACTCGTCACGCGCGGCTGGAACAACATCACCGTCCTGGACCAGGGACCCCTCAACATGCCCGGCGGCTCCACCTCGCACGCCCCGGGACTGGTCTTCCAGACCAACCCCTCCAAGTCCATGGCCCTGTTCGCCAAGTACACCGTGGAGAAACTGCTGTCCCTCACCGAAGACGGCGTCAGCTGCTTCAACCAGGTGGGCGGCCTGGAGGTTGCCACCACCGAGACCCGCCTCGCTGACCTGAAGCGCAAGCTCGGCTACGCGCAGGCATGGGGCATCGAAGGCTCCATACTTTCCCCGGCGGAATGCAAGGAGCTCTATCCGCTCATCAACGATGAGGACATCCTGGGTGGCCTCCACGTTCCCAGCGACGGCCTGGCCAGCGCCGCCCGCGCGGTCCAGCTGCTGATCAAGCGCACCGAGGCGGCCGGCGTGAAGTACGTCGGCAATACCGAAGTCACCGCCATCGAGCAGTCCGGCCGCCGGGTCACCGGGGTCCAGACGCCCGACGGCGTGATCCCGGCAGATATCGTCGTCTCCTGCGCCGGATTCTGGGGCGCCAAGGTCGGCGAACTGATCGGCATGTCCGTACCTCTGCTGCCGCTGGCGCACCAGTACGTCAAGACCACCCCGGTTCCTGCCCAGCTGGGCAGGAACGAGCTGCCCAACGGTGCCCGCCTGCCCATCCTCCGCCACCAGGACCAGGACCTCTACTACCGCGAACACGGCGACCGCTACGGCATCGGCTCCTATGCCCACAAGCCGATGCCCGTGGACCTGGACGAACTCGGCAGCTTCAAGCCGGACGAGATCAGCGAGCACAACATGCCCTCCCGGCTGGACTTCACCCTCGAGGACTTCCTCCCCGCGTGGGAAGCCACCAAGCAGATCCTGCCCGCGCTGCGCGAAAGCGAGATCGAGGACGGCTTCAACGGCATCTTCTCCTTCACCCCGGACGGCGGCTCCCTGGTGGGCGAGTCCAAGGAACTGGACGGCTTCTTCGTGGCCGAAGCCGTCTGGGTAACCCACTCGGCAGGCATCGCCCGCGCCGTGGCCGAGCTCCTGGTGGATGGCAAGTCCTCCATCGACCTGGGCGACTGCGACATCCACCGCTTCGAGGAAGTCCAGCTGACCCCCGAGTACGTCAGCGAAACCTCGCAGCAGAACTTCGTGGAGATCTACGACGTCCTGCACCCGCTGCAGCCCAAGCTCTCCCCGCGCAACCTGCGCGTCAGCCCCTTCCACGCCAGGCACAAGCAGCTGGGCGGCTACTTCCTGGAAGGCGGCGGCTGGGAACGCCCCTACTGGTTCGAGGCCAACGCCGAGCTCCTCAAGGAGATGCCCGCAGACTGGCAGCCGCCGGCCCGTGACTCCTGGTCCGGCATGTTCAGCTCGCCTATTGCCGCGGCTGAGGCATGGAAGACGCGCACCGCCGTCGCCATGTACGACATGACCCCGCTCAAGCGCCTCGAAATCTCCGGACCCGGCGCCCTGAAGCTGCTGCAGGAACTGACCACCGCGGAAATGGACAAGAAGCCCGGAGCCGTCACCTACACCTTGCTGCTGGACGAGCAGGGCGGGGTCCGCAGTGACATCACCGTGGCCCGCCTCAGCGAGGACACCTTCCAACTCGGCGCCAACGGCAACATCGACACCGCCTACTTCGACCGGGCAGCCCGGCACCAGACAGCAAGCGGCAGCGCCGAAGACTGGGTCCAGGTCCGCGACACCACCGGCGGCACCTGCTGCATCGGCCTCTGGGGCCCGCTGGCCCGCGAGGTGGTCGGCGCGGTCAGCAGCGATGATTTCTCCAACGACGGACTGAAGTACTTCCGGTCCAAGCAGGTGGTCATCGGCGGCGTCCCGGTCACCGCCATGCGGCTGTCCTACGTCGGCGAACTGGGCTGGGAGCTCTACACCAGCGCCGACAACGGCCAGCGCCTCTGGGACGCGCTGTGGAAGGCCGGGCAGCCGTTCGGCATCATCGCCGCGGGCCGCGCCGCCTTCAGTTCGCTCCGCCTGGAAAAGGGCTACCGCTCCTGGGGCACCGACATGACCACCGAGCATGACCCCTTCGAGGCCGGCCTCGGTTTCGCGGTGAAGATGGCCAAGGAGAACTTCGTCGGAAAGGCAGCCCTGGAGGGACGCACCGAGGAAAACTCCGCGCGCCGCCTGCGCTGCCTGACGGTCGACGACGGACGAAGCCTGGTGCTGGGCAAGGAACCGGTGTTCTACAAGGACCAGGCGGTGGGTTACGTCACCAGCGCCGCCTACGGCTACTCCGTCCGCAAGCCCATTGCCTACTCCTACCTCCCCGCGGAGGTATCCATCGGCGATTCAGTGGAGATCGAGTACTTCGGGCGCCGGATCGTGGCCACCGTTACCCAGGATCCGCTGTACGACCCCACCATGTCCCGGCTGCGCGGCTAGCACCATGATCAGTTCAGAGACAGTCAGCAGCTACCTCACCCGGTTGGCCGCAAAGCAGCCGACGCCGGGTGGTGGCGCCGCGGCGGCCCTCCACGCGGCCCAGGGCGCAGCCCTGGTGGGCATGGTGGCGCGCTATACCACCGGCGCCAAATACGAACAGCACGCACCGCTGGTGCAGCGCATCACCCAGGCAGCCGACGACCTTGTCGCCGAGGCGCTGGGCTTGGCTGAAGCAGATGAAGAGGCCTTCCAGGCCGTCATCGACTCCTATAAGCTCCCGTCCGGCACCGATGAACTCAAGGCCGCCCGGGCGGCCGGAATCCAGTCCGCGCTCATCCAGGCGGCCCAAACCCCTGCCCGGCTCATCGAGCTGTCGGGCGGCGTCGTTGACCTCGCCACCGAACTCTTCGACGTCGCCAACGCCAACGTCATCAGCGACGTTGCCGCGGCCGCTGACGCCGCCCGCGCAGCTGCCACCACGGCGCGCGTCAACATCGACATCAACGTCGTGGCGGTCAAGGATCCGGAGGCACGCGCGCTGCTTGCCCAGCAGACGGACGGCATTGAAGAGAAAGTGGTCCTGGCGGCAGATGCCCTCTCGGCCCGCGTTCGCGAAAGGATTCTGGGTTGAGTACTGCAATACTTTCCGGAAAGCCTTTGGCCGCGTTGATCCAACAGGAAGTCAAGGAGCAGGTCCGGTCCCTTGACCTGGACGGCGTCCGCCCGGTCGTGGCGGTGGTCCTGGCGACCGCCGATGAGTCAACGCGCTGGTACGTCCGCTCCATCGAGCGGGCAGCCGAGCGCGCCGGAGTCGGCTGCCGGATCATCGATCTGGGCCATGATGCGACGGAACCGGTGCTTGCCGGCGCCTTGCGGGACCTGGGCGCGGAGCCATCCGTGCACGGCATCATCCTGCAGACCCCGCTGCCGGCAGGGGTACGGACCCACCACCTGGTGGGCCTCATCGCCCCGGAAAAGGACATCGACGGGGCCAATCCGCTAAGCCTGGGACGACTTGCCGTCGGCCAGCCGGCTTTTGCTCCCGCGACCGCCCGCTCCGTCGTCGAAATCCTGGACCATTACCAGGTTCCCGTCGCGGGGAAGGACGTGGTGGTGGTGGGCCGGTCCGCCGTGGTGGGCAAGCCGCTGTCCCTCCTCCTGCTGGCCCGCGATGCCGCCGTGACGGTCTGCCACTCCAGATCGGGCCCGCTGGAGCGCTACACCAAGGATGCCGACGTCGTGGTGGTCGCAGCCGGCCGCGCCGGGCTGCTGACCGGCAGCCACGTCTCCTCCCGGACGGTAGTGGTCGACGTCGGCACGAATGTCCTCGCCGACGGCTCGCTGGTGGGTGATGTGGACCAAGCCGGCGTTACCGGGACCGCAGCGGGACTCACCCCTGTTCCCGGCGGGGTGGGGTCTGTCACCACGGCACTGCTGCTCCTCCACACGGTGGAGGCCGCACGCCGGCAATCGTCCTCCCTGCCGCTGCCGGCCGAAGCCGCGGAAGCCCAGGTCCTGGAAGCCGCGGGCTAGGCACGGCACAGAGTCAGCAGCGGTGTCCCGTTTTTCGTAAAAGGTGCTTCGGTGGGCCTAAGACCTGGGGAGGTATTCCTCATCGAAGCACCGTTTTCGGAAAACGGGGCCCGCAGCCGGCCTGTGCCGTCACGGCAGAGGCCACCCTGCCCCCCGCGGGCCGGGCTTTGGGCATGCCCCGGACTACTCGGCAGGAGCGCCTACACACTTTGCCTTTAGCGGGTCACACTCTTGACATTAAATGTGAGCTAGCGCACGATTTTGTTGCATACAGCGAAGGTTGTTGATCATCACGGAACGAAGCTCGCCCGGATACGCTCCTCCCGTCCCCCGGCTCCACCCGTGATGACTTTGGGGAACAGCCGAACGAATTCATGATGGCCGGTTCGAAACGGGCCTCGGCCCGTGCATCGGCCGCACAACGCTGCCAGCATCCATGCGGCAGCGCCAGATCACCAAAGGAAACTGTCTATGACTATCAGGGATGGCAGCACCATCGATCACAGCGCGGGGCGCCGGAACCGGGGAACGACGCCCAAGTATGTCCGTGGGTCCAGGAAACAGCGCTCTGGCACCTTCAGCGGTTTGCGCTGAAGCCGGAAGGGAACGAATCTCAATGATCAATCCAACCAAGACGACGGTACCCGTCGACTCCTCCTCATCAAAAGAGACCAGCTCCACGTTCAAGCGCCGCTTCATGATGCGGCTTGTCGCGGTCTTCATAGGCGGGATGTTCCTCGACGGTTACATCCTCGGAATCATCGGCCCGGTCACCGGATCCATGCGGTCAGATCTCCAGCTCGACGCCCTGTCGCTGGGCATGATCGCTGCAGGCCCGCTGGCCGGTATCTTCATCGGCTCCCCGCTGGCTGGCTGGGCTACTGACAAGTTCGGACGCAAGCCAATGTTCCTCGTGGACATGGGCCTGTTCCTGGTCGCCTCAGGAGCCCAATTCTTCGTAACCTCTGGAGACGGCGCCGTGATCCAGCTGGCCATCATCCGATTCATGATGGGCGTCGCGATCGGCGGCGAGTACTCAATCGGCGGGCCACTGCTGTCAGAGTTCTCCCCACCCAAGCTCCGCGGGCGGCTGCTCGGGCTGACCCTGATCGCCTGGTACGTCGGTTTCATGATGGCATTCATCATCGGCACGCTCCTGCACGACGCCGGCACCCCATGGCGGCTGGTACTCGGCACGAGCACCATACTGGCATTCGTTCTGTTCCTCGCCCGCATGGGCCTCCCCGAATCGCCGAGCTGGCTCATTACGAAGGGACGGCACAAGGAAGCACTCGAGATCGCACACCGATATATCGAATCGCCGCAGATGCACGACAGCATCACCGGAGAGATGGATCTGAGGATGCTCCAGGAGGCCCAAGCCGCGGAGAGTGGAACCAAAATCAAGAACGCCTCCTTCGGAATGCTGTTCTCGAGGCAGTACTGGCGCGCCACTGTCTTCACCGCAGGTTTTTGGTTCTGCGCGGTCACTCCGTACTTCGCGATCGCGACCTTCGCCGACGAGGTACTCAACCAATTCGGCTTCGGCGGCGGCTGGGCCGGTGGAGTCGGCCTGTCCGCACTTGCGGTCGCGGGCGTTGTCACCAGCGTACTTCTCATTGACAAGCTCGGCCGCCGAATCCTCACTGTTCCGGGGCAGTGGCTCTGCGCGGGCATCCTGCTGGTCATCGGGGTATGGGGGAACGCACCAGCGATTCTCGTGCTCGTCCTGTTTCTCGCCTTCTCCTACTTCAATGCCGGCTACACCACGATGACCCAGGTCTATCCGGCCGAGGTATTCCCCGGCCACCTGCGCGGCGTCGGCATGGGCTTCGCCGCGTCCTTCAGCCGGATCGGAGCCGCACTCGGCACCTTCGCCCTGCCATGGGCGATCGCCAACATCGGCATGGGCGCAACCATGGTCGTAGCCGCCGCCGTCGCATTACTCGGCGCCGTCCTCTCGCAATGGCTCGCGCCTGAGACGAAGGGGCGCACCCTCGCCGAGATCTCAGCAGACTTCTCCCACTGACACCGGACCGCACGGCCACCCGCCGCCGGATAACCGGAGCTGCACCAAAGAGGCCTTCGCCGCACCAGCGGCGGGGGCCTCTTCGCCGCCTTTCGACACAGCGCCGCCAGCCGCCGCAACAAAGCAGGAAACCCTTGACATCCCCTGTGAGCTGCGACACTCTGTTGCTTATAGTGATGCGCGTTGCTCATAGCGAAGCAAATACCATCACCCGGTCAGGCGGATTCCAGCACCAACCAGGAGAACCAAAAACCATGAGCGCATCACCCCGCGTCGTCATCATCGGAGCCGGCATCGTCGGCACCAACCTCGCCGACGAGCTGGCAAGCCGCGGCTGGAACGACATCACCGTCGTCGAACAAGGCCCGCTGGAGCTCGCCGGCGGCTCCACGTCGCACGCCCCCGGACTCGTGTTCCAAAACAATCCGTCCCGGACCATGACGGAGTTCGCCACGTACACCGTCAACAAGCTCCTGGCCCTGGGCAAGGACGGGCAGTCCTGCTTCAACCAGGTGGGCGGCCTGGAGCTGGCAACCACTCCCGGGCGCCTGGCCGACCTCAAGCGCAAGATGGGCGTCATGACCGCCTGGGGTGTGGAAAGCCGGATCATCGACGCCGACGAATGCGAAAAGATCTACCCGCTGCTGAACACCGGCAAGCTCACCGGCGGCCGCGAGGTCCTTGGCGGCCTGCTCATCCCCACCGACGGGCTCGCCCTGGCGGCCCGGGCCGTGCAGCTGCTGATTGAGCGCACGCGCGAACAGGGCGTCACCTACCGCGGCTCCACCACCGTCACCGGCATCGCCCGTGACGGCGGCAAGGTCACCGGCGTCGAAACCTCCGCCGGACTGATCCCTGCCGACATCGTGGTGTCCTGCGCAGGGTTCTGGGGCCGTGAACTCGGCAAGATGGTGGGCCTGGAGGTGCCGCTGCTGCCGCTGGCCCACCAGTACGCCATCACCACGCCCCTTGCCGAACTCGAGAACGTCAACGAGCTTCCCAACGGTGCCGGCAAGCCCATCCTGCGCTACCAGGACAAGGACCTGTACTACCGCGAATGGGGCGACCGCATCGGCATCGGCAGCTACGCCCACCGCCCGATGCCCGTCGACATGTCCGCACTGCCGAAGGTCTCAGCCGAGGACATGTCCGACCACCGGATGCCCTCCCGCCTGGACTTCACCCTCGAAGACTTCCTGCCCGCGTGGGAGGACAGCCAGGACCTGCTGCCGGCACTGCGCAGCACCGAAATCCAGGACGGCTTCAACGGCATCTTCTCCTTCACTCCGGACGGCGGCCCGCTCATGGGCGAAGCACCGGACCTCGAGGGCTTCTTCGTGGCCGAGGCCGTCTGGGTCACGCACTCGGCCGGCGTCGCCAAGGCCATGGCAGAGCTGATCATCGACGGCCAGCCGCGGACCGACCTGCACGGCTGCGAGCTGACCCGTTTCGAAAAGGTCCAGACCTCCGACGCCTACGTCAGCGAAACCTCACAGCAGAACTTCGTGGAGATCTACGATGTCATGCACCCGCTTCAGCCACGCGAATCGCCGCGGGACCTGCGCGTCAGCCCCTTCAACGTCCGCCAGAAAGAGCTCGGCGCCTTCTTCCTGGAGTCCGCCGCCTGGGAGCGACCGCACTGGTTCGAAGCCAACCGCGGACTCCTGGCCGACCTGCCGGAAGAATGGCGGGCTCCGGAGCGCGACGACTGGTCCGCCATGTTCCACTCCCCCATTTCCGCCGCCGAGGCGTGGAAGACGCGGACCGCCGTCGGACTTTTCGACATGACGCCGCTGAAGCGGCTCTCCGTCACCGGCCCGGGAGCGCAGGCGCTGCTGCACCGGCTCAGCACGGGCAACATCGCCAAGAAGCCGGGTGCCGTGACCTATTGCCTGCTGCTGGCGGACGACGGCGGCATCCGCAGCGACGTGACCGTGGCCAGGCTCGCGGAGGAAGAGTTCCAGCTGGGCGTGAACAGCAACGTGGACTTCGATTACCTCCGGGTGGAGGCCCGCCGGCAGTCGGCGGCCGATCCCTCCCAGTGGGCGCACGTCACGGACATCACCGGCAGCACCTGCTGCATCGGCCTGTGGGGCCCCCTGGCCCGCGAGGTCATCGGCAAGGTCAGCACGGACGACCTGACCAACGACGGCCTGAAGTACTTCCGGACGAAGGAAATCTCGGTGGGCGGCATCCCCGTCACGGCGATGCGGCTCTCCTACGTAGGCGAACTGGGCTGGGAGCTCTACACCACGGCCGAGTACGGGCTGAAGCTGTGGGACCTGCTGTTCGAAGCCGGCCGGGAACACGGCATCATCGCGGCGGGCCGCGGCGCCTTCAACAGCATGCGGCTGGAGAAGGGCTATCGGCTCTGGGGCACGGACATGACGTCCGAGCACCACCCGTACCAGGCGGGCCTGGGCTTCTCCGTGGCCAAGGACAAGACGGGATTCGTGGGTGCCGAGGCCCTCGCCGTCCGCAAGGAGCAGCCGGCTGCCAAGACGCTGCGCTGCCTGACGGTCGACGACGGCACGTCAGTGGTGCTGGGCAAGGAACCGGTGTACGTGGCCGGGGAAGCCGTTGGTTACGTCACGAGCGCGGCGTACGGCTTCACCGTCCGCAAGCCCATCGCCTATGCCTGGCTGCCCACGTCGGTGGCTGAAGGCGACTCCGTGGAGATCGAGTACTTCGGGCGGCGCGTGACGGCCACTGTTTCGGCGGAGCCGCTCTTTGACCCTGGCATGGAACGCCTCCGCGGCTGACCTGCCCCAACTGCACCAGGTGGTTGGGCCTGCTTGAGACCGGCAGGCCCAGCCACCTTTTTTGGTGCCCGCGGAGCTAACCCCGGGCATGGCAACGGCGGCACCCCTGTTGAGTGGGGTGCCGCCGTTCGGGTCCAGGACGTACTTCGTGGCGGCGCCGGCATCGAACTCGGCGCAGCCGCGCGGGGCATCGTCGAGCGAAATGGCCTTCGCATTGACAGCCTTGGCGATCTGGATCCGGTCATGCAGGATCGCCATCATCAGCTGCCGGTTGTACTTCATCACCGGGCATTGGCCCGTGGTGAAGGACAGGGACTTGGCCCAGCCGGTACCCAGGGACAGGGACAGGCTTCCCTTCCTGGCGGCCTCGTCCGCGGCTCCCGGGTCGCCCGTGACGTAGAGGCCCGGGATGCCCACGGAGCCGCCGGCGGTGGTGAGGTCCATCAGCGAGTTAAGCACCGTGGCCGGTGCTTCCTGGGCGCCATGGCCATGGCCGCGGGCCTCGAAACCGACGGCATCGATGCCGGAGTCGACGCCGGCCGTGACCGCGCCGTGGAATCCGGTGGGCAGGATGTCGGAGAGCATGGTCAGGTCCATGATCTTCTCCAGCGCCTGGTCCCGGTCGGGGAAGCGCAGCAGGTTCCAGTCGGCGTACGGAACCAGCACGTATTCGTCGGGCCCTGTCTCGATGACTTCGCCGGTGATCTCGTGCCCCAGGACGAGGCCCGCCGGGGCGGTGGTGCGGCCGCGCACCATGTGCTGGTCGGAGCCGCAGACAACAGAAGGCCCGACGCTGGCTGCATCAGACCTTCCGTGTGGTTTTACTTTTCACTTGCGGTGAATCATGGGGGTGCGCAGGGCTCCCGCCGCTCCAGGGGCGCGGCTAGGCGTCGATCACCATGTCGGTGCGCGCAGTGGAACAGCAGGGAAGGAACTTTCCGGCGTCGATTTCCCGTTTGCGGATGCCGCCCTGGTGGTTCATGTCGATCTCCCCGGACAGCTTGACCACCTTGCAGGAGCCGCACATGCCCTCCTTGCAGTTGGCGCCGATCCGGACACCGGCGCGCTGTGCCACCTCAAGGATGTGCTCCTCGGGGTCGATCCGCACATTGATCCCGGTGCGGAGAAAGGACAGGGTCAGGCTGCCCGTTCCCACGGTGTCGAAGCTTGAAGCGTCGGGTGTCTGCGCCTCCGGGGCCGCAGCCGGAGTGGCGGCCCCGGCAGGGACTTCCGTTGGGGCGGCTTCCAGCGCCAAGCCCGTGGCCTGCAGGGTTCCATCCTCGTCGTAGCCGGGCTCGTAGATCTCGAACGCTGCGGGCTGGCCTTCGAAGTAGTCCTCTGCGGACTCCGCGATCTCATCAGCGATCTCCCCGGCAATGTCCGCAGCCAGGGCGAGCTCGGCCTGGTATTCAAGGAGGGTCTGCCGGTCGCCGGAGAAAAACTCCATGTAGATGGAAGTGTCGTCGACGCCCACGCTCCTGAGCAGTTCGGTGGCGGTGTTCAGGTACCCCTCGGGTCCACAGGCGTAGACCTGCCGGCCGTTGGCGTCCGGGGCCACTTCGTCGATCATGGCTGAGGTCAGCCGTCCGCTGAAGCCTTCCCAGTCCCCGGGCCTGCCACGGTCGCCCAGGGCGTAGAAGACCTTGATGCGCGAGTCCACGGAAGCGATGTAAGCCAACTCCCGGTGGAAGGCAAAGCCGCCGGCTTCCGCGCCGTGGTAGAGCACCACAACGTCGGCAGTTCCCGGCAGGGAGTGGATGGTCCGCAGCATCGACATGATGGGGGTGATGCCGGCGCCGGCGGCCAGGAAGAGGTACCGCGCGCGCCGGTCGGCATCAGGCAGGTGGAATGCCCCAACGGGTCCCAGCATGTCCAGGACGGTGCCGGGCCTGACATTCTGGTGTACCCAGGGTGAAACCAGTCCACCGGCGTCGCGCTTGACGGTGACGCTGAAGGTCCACGGTTCCGTGGGCGAACTGGACAGCGAGTAGCTGCGGTCCACCGGCTCCTGGTCCTCGCCGTTTACGGGGAAGGCAATGTTCACGTACTGGCCCGGACGGAACGCCAGCGGGGCGCCGTCGCAGCGGCGGAACACGAACGTCATCATGCCGCCCGCTTCGGGAACGGTCTCGACGCATTCGGCCATGAACTCCTGCGGATGCCACGGGCCCAGCGCCTTGGCTGCGCTGGCGGGTCCTTCAATGCTGCCCATCACCCGGTTCCACGGCATTTCAAGGCCGCGAATGCGCTGTGGCTCCTGGACAGGCGTCTCAGTGAGGACTTCAATCATGCCAAGTGCTCCTGCACCCGCTGGACGTACCAGTTGATGAAGGCCTCCACCTGGTATTCGCTCTTCATGTACGGGCCGGGCTCGTAGGCGGGGCTTGCAGCACCCTGCTGGCACAGCTCAACGAACGCCTTGTCCTGGATGTTGGTCTGCTTCCAGGTGTAGGTCAGCTTGTCGAGGTCGTAGTCCACGCCTTCCTCGGCGTCGTCGGCCACCAGCCAGGTGGTGCGGACCAGGGACTGGTGTTCGTTGATGGGGAAAACGCCGAAGGTGATGACGTGGTCGCCCAGGAAGTGGAACCAGCTGTTGGGCTGCAGGTGCATCGAGCAGCGGCCCAGGCGGAAGTCCGGCAGGTCGCCGAGGAGCTTCTTGGAGAGCCTGCGGCCGTCTGCGGAGAACGATTCGCCTTCGCCGTCCAGGGATTCGCGTGAAATGCGGATACCGGCGATACGGGTATCGAGTTCCTCAACCACCTCGTAGGGCAGGCCATAGCGGCGGCACCGCTCCTCGAGGGAGGACTGGGCTTCCTTGTTGCGGTCCCATACTTCCTCGAGGTGGGTCGGGATCAGGCCCTCGGTCAGGCCCCACGTGGGGAACAGCGAGCAGGCGAGTTCCGGGTGCCCGTCGCAGTGGTAGCACTCACGGTTGTTCTCCATGACGAGCTTCCAGTTGCCCTCTTCGATGATGTTCTGCTGGTAGGCAATCTTCGTCTTGGACAGGTCGTGCGGCGCAAGGTAAGGCTCGAAGATCTTTGCGGTCTCGTCGAAGTCCGCCGGCGGCTCGTTCGCGATGCAGACGAAGATGAGGCCGGCAACTTCACGGCTGTGGGCACGCTTGAGCGCGAAGCAGCTCTTGTCGAACTTGGCCTCCCCCGGGGCGGAGGCGTGGATCAGGTTGCCCTCGGGCGAGTAGGTCCAGGAGTGGTAGCCGCAGACCAGGTTTCCGGTGGAACCGGCAGCTTCGGTCAGGACACGTGCACCGCGGTGGCGGCAGACGTTGTGCAGGACGTTGACCTCGCCGTCGTCGTTACGCAGCACGATCAGGGAGTAGGGGCCGTAGTCGACCGTGATGTAATCGCCCGGCTCCGGAAGCTCGGCGACGCTGCCGGCAAAGATCCAGTGCTGGCCGAAGATGGCCTCCATGTCGAGCTTGAAGATCGTCGGGTCGGTGTAGAAGGGGGCGTCGAGGGAGTAGCCGGTGCGCCGCAAAGCAAACAACTCGGTAATTTCGGCCAGCTGCTCCGCAGGCAATGTTGAGGCGAGCTTTCCGCGTGCGCTGAGGGGCGCGTTCACTGAGGTAGTCAATGTGTTTCCTCCCGATAGGGCTGGGCATTGGGCGATTTGAGGGTGGTTACGGAGCAGGTGGGGCTACAAGGGGTGTCCAAGACGTTCCGTCAATGAATGTGGGGAGGTTCATCAGCAACAGAAGCGATAACTCCGGAAAAAACTGAAGCGCCTAACGCAACAACGATCACCATATGCAACAGTGTGACTCCTGCCACGCCCACTGTCAATCAATTTCGGATATGACGAAAAAGCACGGTCGGGGCCACGGAGGACCGCTGTTTCTGAACGTAAAGAATCCGTTGCTGGAGCCGTCGTATGGCTGACCGTCCCCTCCCGAGGACAGGCCCGGCGGTCCCATTAATGTCGTACCCCCTTGTCATGATGGGTTTATGGGGAAATCGGCGGTGGTGAGGGCGTTTGGGGAGATCCGGGCTGCCCTTGCTGTGCTGAATGCTGAGGTGGACGGGGCTGGTTTGGAGCCGTTTTCTGCGGCTGATCCGTTGGCTGGTGTGGCGGCTGGGTGCCTGGACATTCTGGCCGGTGCCCGGGAGGTCGAGGCCGGGTTCGCTGGCCTGAAGGCGAGGGCTGCGGTGACGTACGCGGAGAGCGCCGACGTGGTTGCGGGGCCGGATGTGCCGGTGCGTGCGCAGGAGATGGCGGTCGCGGCGGAGATCGGGTGCGTGCTGGCCCTGGGTCCGCGCGCCGCGTCGTCGTTCCTGGCTGCTTCCTATGCGGTGACTGCCTTGTTGCCGCTGACCTTGTCGGCGTTGCAGGCCGGGGTGATCTCCTGGGGCCACGCGGTGGTGATGGCGGACGAGGCGGCGTGCCTGGATGCTGCGGGGGCGGCGGCGTTGGAAGCCCATTTCCTGGACCCGGGCGCCGCGGACCCGGCACGGGGCTGCCCGGTGGGTGCGTTGCCGGCGCACCGGTTCAAGGCCAAGGCCCGGACCTGGCGGGAACGCCACCACGCCGAGAGCATCGAGACACGCCACGCCAAGGGGGTGTCGGAGCGGCGGGTGGAGTTCCGGGCGGACCAGGACGGGATGGCCTGGCTCTCCGCGTATCTTCCCGCGGACCAGGCCCTGGCCGGGTGGAACCGGCTCACCGCGACCGCCCGTAGCCTGCAGGGCCCCGGCGAGGGCAGGACCCTGACCCAGCTCCGGGCCGACACCTTCGCCGATGCGATCCTCACCAACGGCACCGGCGCCAGCGACACCCGTGCAAGCGGCAGCGGCGGTATGACCGAGGGCGCGAGCGGCAGCTCCAGCGACGGCGCGGGTGCTGGCGGCAGCCCCAGCGACGGCGCGGGTGCTGTCCGGGACCGTGTGCCGTCGCCGGTCCGGGCGCAGGTGCTGGTCACGGTTCCGGTGTTCTCGCTGCTCGGCCTGGCCGATGAGCCGGCGGTGCTGGACGGGTATGGGCCGATTCCGCCGTCCATGGCCAGGGAGCTGGTCGCAAACGGGGCGGGGTCGTTTTACCGGGTGTTGGTGGATCCGCGGGACGGGGCCCCGTTGGAGATCTGCCGGACGAGTTACCGGGTGACAGGTCCGATGCGGGCGTGGTTGCGGATGCGGGACGGGAAGTGTCCGTTCCCGGGGTGCAGCAACAACTCCCTGGACAACGATGCCGATCACATCCTCGCCTGGGCCAAGGCCGGCACCACCGGAATCAGCAACCTGGGACAGCCCTGCCCGAAACACCACAAACTCCGACACACCACCGGCTGGAAACCCACCCCCGCCACCAAGAACGAACCACCCGGCTGGACCTCACCCACAGGCCGCCACTACCAAAGCGAACACCAGGACTGGGAACCACCGCGGTGGCCGGACACCCAAGACCGCGTCCGGGTTCCGGAGGAGGGAAGCTCGCATTGCACTGTTCCGGACCTGGTGCAGATCCAGGTATCACCAGCAGAAGATTGGCTGGAGCTGGTCCTGCACGCGCCCTCCGCCTGACACCGCAAGCGCCTGACACGGTGAGTATGTTGCGGCCCGGCAAGCGTCGTCCACCGCTATGGCAAGGACCTGTACCCGGAGGCCGGTCCCGACGGGAACTACCCGGCCCAAAAGCCGAGTGGGGGAACAGCGATGGCGACAGCCGGCACCTGCCGGACTGCCGCCGTCGTCACTGCCCGCACCGGCGCAGCTTACCCACCCGATGGGGCTAAGCGTGCGTTCCGGCCAGCTCCCCTGCAGATTCCTCGGCTGCTGCCGCCCCGCCCTGGTGCGGCTCGAACCGGACGAACATGGCCTTGAAGCCGGGGGTGTTGGATACGCGGGCCACGTTTTCCTTGTGGACCAAGGCGTTGGCTTCGGGGAAGTACGCCGCGGCACAGCCCTTCGCGGTGGGGTACGCCACCAGGCGAAACTTGTCCGCCCGGCGGTCCACGCCCTGGAACGTGCTCACCACATCCACGAGCTCGCGGTCCTGGAATCCCTGCTCGGCGAGGTCCTCGGGGTGGATCAGGATGACGCGGCGTCCGCCGGAGATGCCGCGGTAGCGGTCGTCCAGGCCGTAGAACGTGGTGTTGTACTGGTCGTGGCTGCGGATGGTCTGCAGCACCAGGTGCCCCGTGGGCGGGGTGAGGTACTCCAGCGGGCTCACAGTGAACCGGCCCCTGCCGATGTCCGTGGAGAACGAACGGGTGTCCCGTGGCGGGTTGGGGAGCACGAACCCGTTCTTGGTCCGGACCCTGGCGTTGAAGTCCTCAAAGCCGGGCAGGACGCGGGCGATGTGGTCGCGGATCACATCGTAGTCCTCGGCCATACCGCGCCAGTCCACGGCGTGCTGCGGCCCGAACGTGGCCTCGGCCATTCGCGCCACGATCACGGGCTCGGCGAGCAGGTGATCGGAGACCGGGGTGAGGCGGCCCTGGGTGGAGTGCACCACGGACATGGAGTCCTCCACGGACAGGAACTGCGCGCCCTTGGGATGCTTGTCGTCCTTGTCCGTGCGGCCCAGCGTGGGCAGGATCAGCGATGTCCGGCCATGCACGATGTGCGAGCGGTTGGGCTTGGTGGAGATGTGCACGGTCAGCCCGATCCGCTGCATGCCGGCTTCCAGCGCTTCGGTGTCCGAGCAGGCGAGCGAGAAGTTCCCGCCCATGGACACGAATACGTCCACCTCGTCCCGTTCAAAGGCCTCCATCGACTCCACGGCGTCGTAGCCGTGGTGCCGCGGGGAGGTGATGCCAAACTCGGCGTCCAAGGCCTGCAGGAGCCACTCCTTGGGTTTCTCCCAGATGCCCATGGTCCGGTCGCCCTGGACGTTCGAGTGCCCGCGGACCGGGCAGGCGCCGGCGCCGGGCTTGCCGAAGTTGCCCTGCAGCAGCAGGACGTTGACCATTTCCTTGATGGTGTCCACCGAGTGCGGCTGCTGCGTCACGCCCAGCGCCCAGCAGAAGATCGAGGCCTTGGATGCCACCAGCATCCCCGCCACCTTCTCGATCTGCACGCGGGTCAGGCCGGTGGCCTTCTCGGTCTCGTCCCAGTCCAGGGTGCGGCGGGCGTCGCGGTAGGCGTCGAACCCGTCTGTCTGGTCGGCGATGAAGGAATGGTCGACGACGGTCCCCGGGTTTCGTTCCTCGGCCTCCAGGAGCAGGTGGCCCAGCGCCTGGAACAGCGCCAGGTCCCCGCCCACCTTGATCTGCAGGTACTCATCGGCCAACGGCGTCCCGCCGCCCACCACACCGGAAACGGTCTGGGGGTCCTTGAAGTTGAACAAGCCGGCCTCGGGCAGCGGGTTCACGGCCACCACCTTGCCGCCCTTGTCCTTGCATTCCTTCAACGCGGACAGCATCCGCGGGTGGTTCGTGCCGGGGTTCTGGCCCACGACAAAGATGAGTTCGGCGTCGTGGATATCGTCAAGGGACACGGTGCCCTTGCCGATGCCGATGGTCGGGTTCAGCGCCGATCCGGAAGACTCGTGGCACATGTTGGAGCAGTCCGGCAGGTTGTTGGTGCCCAGTGACCGGGCGAACAACTGGTACAGGAACGCGGTCTCGTTCGCGGTGCGGCCGGAGGTGTAGAACACGCTGCGGTCCGGGGTGGTGGCCCGGAGGTGCTCACCGATCAGCTCGAAGGCGTCAGCCCAGGAGATTGGCGAGTAGTGGGTGTCGCCCTCCCGGATCACCATCGGTTCGCTGAGCCGGCCCTGGTTTCCCAACCAGTACTCGGTCTTCCCTGACAGCTCGGCAATGGAGTGCTTGGCCCAGAACTCCGCGCCTACGGTCCGCACGGTGTTTTCCTCGGCCACAGCCTTGGCACCGTTCTCGCAGAACTCGGCAGCTTTGCGCTTCTTGTCCGACTCGGGCCACGCGCAGCCCGGGCAGTCGAAGCCGCCGCGCTGGTTCAGCCGGAGCAGGGACTGTGCCGTGCGGGTGACGCCGGCCTGTGCCACCGCGCGCTCCAGGGCAACCATGACGGCCTTGACCCCGGCGGCCTCGGTCTTGGGCTTGTGGACTTGGAGCTCGTCCTCATTGATGTCCGCGACGGGGGCAGGCTGCTTGCCGAACTTCATTGTTCCCACTTCCTCGCCGTCACCAGGGATTTCCCGTGCCGGCCTCTATTGTTCATTTGCAGTGGAGGCGCGCCGGAAATCCCGGCGCGCCTCCAGGGCACTCGTTGCTGATGTCCGCTACTGGGAAACTTTCGCCAGCGTTTCCTGTTCGGCGGCGATGGTGGTGTCCTCGCCGTGGCCGGTGCGGACCACAGTCTCCGCCGGCAGCGTCAGCAGCCGTTCGCGGATGGATTTCAGGATGGTGGGGTAGTCGCTGTAGGACCGTCCGGTGGCGCCTGGGCCGCCGTTGAACAGCGTGTCCCCGGTGAACACTGTTCCTTTGTTTTCAAGGTAGAAGCAGGTGGAGCCCGGGGAGTGGCCGGGAGTGTGGATGGCCTTCAGCGTTGCCCCTCCCACCTCGAACAGGTCGCCGTCGGAGTGGTAGCGGTCCGGCTTGGCGTCAGGGTAGACCTGCTCCCACAGCATCAAGTCCTCTTGGTTCAGGAGGATCGGTGCGCCCAGGGCGTCCGCCACCTCCCGGGCGGCACCGATGTGGTCGTTGTGCGCGTGCGTGAGCAGGATGGCCTTGACCTTCCGGCTGCGTACCTGGGCGATGATCGCGGCGGCGTCGTGCGGCGCGTCGATGATGACGCATTCCTCGTCATTGCCCACGATCCAGACGTTGTTGTCCACATCCCAGGTGCCGCCGTCGAGCGAAAATGTGCCCGAGGTGACCAGGTTCTCGATAGTGACGCTCATGCCGGCGCCCCCGCCGGCTGGATCTCTACAACTGAGCGCAGGACTTTGCCCTCGTGCATTTTGCCGAAGGCCTCCTCCACCTGGTCGATGGCGATGCGCTCGGACACGAACGCGTCCAGGTCCAGGTTGCCCTGCTTGTAATGGGACACCAGCATGGGGAAGTCGCGGGAGGGCAGGCAGTCGCCGTACCAGGAGGACTTCAGCGAGCCGCCGCGGCCAAAGACATCCAGCAGCGGCAGTTCCAGCGTCATCTCCGGCGTCGGGACGCCCACCAGGACCACGCGGCCGGCAAGGTCGCGGGCGTAGAAGGCCTGCTTGTACGTTTCGGGTCGGCCGACGGCGTCAATCACCACGTCAGCGCCGTTGCCTCCGGTGAGGGCGCGGATGGCCTCCACCGCGTCCTCCTGCTTGGAGTTCACGCCATGGGTGGCACCGAGGGACCTGGCCATGCCGATCTTGTTGTCGTCGATGTCAACGGCGATGATCGTCGTCGCGCCCGCGAGCCTCGCGCCGGCGATCGCGGCGATGCCCACGCCGCCGCAGCCGATGACGGCCACGGACTCGCCGCGCTTTACCTCGCCGGTGTTGATCGCGGCGCCGATGCCGGCCATGATGCCGCAGCCCAGCAACCCCACTGCGGCCGCGTCGACCTCCGGGTCCACCTTGGTGCACTGCCCGGCAGCCACCAGGGTCTTCTCGGCGAAGGCGCCGATGCCCAGGGCGGGAGAGAGGACCGTGCCGTCCTCAAGGGTCATCTTCTGGGTGGCGTTGTGGGTGTTGAAGCAGTACTGCGGCTGACCCTTGGCGCAGGCCCGGCATTCGCCGCAGACGGCGCGCCAGTTCAGGATGACGCGGTCCCCGGGGGCCACAGATGTCACGTCCGGGCCCACAGCGCTGACTACACCGGTGGCCTCGTGGCCCAGCAGGTACGGGAAGTCGTCGCCGATTCCGCCCTGCTTGTAGTGCAGGTCCGTGTGGCAGACCCCGCAGGTGATGATGTCCACCAGGGCCTCCCCCGGGCCCGGATCCGGCACCAGGATGGTCTCCAACGACACCGGGGCGTCCTTCTCCCGGACGACGACAGCTTGAACTTTATGGACCATGGTTCTTGTGTTCCTTTCCTGGATCCGGCCGGATCCGGTGAGTCGGCACCAAGTGCCAATCTAGCTGACATGCCACGTCGGGAGACCACGTCATGCCACCACGGCGACCTTTCCCAATTGCGTAATACACAACAGAATGCACATAGCGCCTAGGGGAAAATATGACAGTGGCCACACTCCATGTCAATAGATATATCAGTTGCAGCCCCCGTGGCTACCAGGCTCGGTTCTGCGTCCGTCCCGCTGATCCGCCGCCCGGCCGCAGTTACCTGCGTTATACGCACCCTCTGGTCCAGCATTAGGCTGGATGGCATGGCTTTTGAACAAACCCCTGCCGAACGGCGTGAGGTGACCGTGCGCCGCGCGCCGAAGTATGTCCCCTTTTTGATTGCGGGGGCACTGGCAGGCATTGTTGTCGCCGCTGTAGTGGCATACGCGGCGCCCGGCGACTCGACGTTCGATCCCGGTGCCGTGTTCGGCTTCTTCCTGATCATGTTCGCAGCCGTCGGCGCAATCCTTGGCGCAGCCCTGGCGCTTGTCCTGGACCGCCGGAGCGTGAGGCGGCAGGAACGTGCCGTCGTGGAGGCCGTTCCGGATTCGGAAACTGATACCGGTCCCCAGGACTAACCGGGGTCACAATTAGGCGCAGGGGAAAGTCATACCCCACAACGTGCGATAATCGATCAGTGGCACGCGGCGATGGCAAACTTTCCCATGATCTTCTTCCCGGCGAAAAAGGACCCCAGGATGCCTGTGGCGTCTTCGGTGTTTGGGCACCCGGTGAAGAAGTAGCAAAACTTACCTACTACGGGCTGTATGCACTGCAGCACCGCGGTCAGGAGTCGGCTGGCATAGCCACCAGCGACGGCAAGCGGATCAACGTCTATAAGGACATGGGCCTCGTATCCCAGGTCTTCGATGAGACCACGCTGAACACCCTGACCGGGCATCTGGCCGTGGGCCATTGCCGCTACTCCACCACCGGCGCGAGCCACTGGGCCAACGCGCAGCCCACCCTGGGCGCGACCTCTACGGGTACCGTGGCCCTGGCGCACAACGGCAACCTGACGAACACCGCCGAACTCAACGCCATGATCACGGAGCACAACGGCGGGCAGCTTACCGGCGAGATGAAACAGGGCAACACCTCGGACACCGCGCTGGTCACCGCCCTGCTGGAAGGCGAGCCGGGCAAGAGCCTCGAAGAGACCGCCACCGAGCTCCTGCCCAAGATCAAGGGCGGCTTCTGTTTCGTCTTCATGGACGAGGGAACCCTCTACGCAGCCCGCGACACCTTCGGCATCCGCCCGCTGGTCCTGGGCCGCCTGGAACGCGGCTGGGTTGTCGCCTCCGAACAGTCAGCCCTGGCCACCGTGGGTGCCAGCTTCATCCGCGAGATCGAGCCCGGCGAGTTCATCGCCATTGACGAAGAAGGCGTGCGGTCCAAGAAGTTCGCAGAGCCGACGCCGGCCGGTTGCGTTTTCGAATACGTCTACCTCGCCCGTCCGGACGCCGCTATCGCCGGCCGTTCCGTGTATGAGTCCCGCGTGGAGATGGGCCGCCAGCTGGCCCGGGAGAACACCCACGAGGCCGACATCGTCATCCCGGTGCCGGAATCGGGCACTCCGGCAGCCGTGGGCTATGCCGAGGAATCCGGTATTCCGTTCGCACACGGCTTCGTCAAGAACTCCTACGTGGGCCGCACCTTCATCCAGCCCTCGCAGACCCTCCGCCAGCTGGGCATCCGGCTCAAGTTGAACGCCCTTGAGTCCGTGATCCGCGGCAAGCGCGTCGTGGTGGTGGACGATTCCATCGTCCGCGGCAACACCCAGCGGGCCATTGTCCGGATGCTGCGGGAAGCCGGCGCCGCCGCCGTGCACGTCAAGATCTCCTCCCCGCCCGTGCAGTGGCCCTGCTTCTACGGCATCGACTTCGCGTCCCGCGCCGAGCTGATCGCCAACGGCGCCACCATCGAAGAGATTTCGCAGGCCATCGGCGCGGACTCGCTGGCCTACATCTCCGAGGACGGCATGATCGGCGCCACCCGGCAGCCGCGCGAACGCCTCTGCACCGCCTGCTTCACCGGCAAGTACCCCATCAAGCTGCCCGACGCGGACAAGCTGGGCAAGAACCTGCTGGAGCGTACCGACCTGGGCGGCATCAAGCCCTCCCCCGCGGCCCTTCCTGGCGAAACGGCCGCCCTGGCCGTTGACGCCACCGAGGATCCGGCGGAAAAGGCCGGCGCCACGGGCTGCGATCCCGGCCCGGACTCCGAATTCGAGAACCTGCTGACCGAAGCCGACCTCGTGCCCGACGTACACGCCGCCACCAGCGCCGACAAGAAGGACTCCGTATGACCTCCGCCAGCCCTGCCGCAGACAACGCCGGCATCACCTATGCGTCCGCGGGCGTGGACGTGGAAGCCGGGGACCGCGCCGTCGAGCTCATGAAGGATGCCGTGAAGGCAACCCACAACTCCTCGGTGATCGGCGGGGTAGGCGGCTTCGCCGGGCTTTACGACGTCTCCCGGCTGCTGACCTTCAAGAAGCCGCTGCTGGCCACTTCCACGGACGGCGTAGGCACCAAGGTAGCCATCGCCCAGGCCATGGACATCCACGACACCATCGGGTTCGACCTGGTGGGCATGGTGGTGGACGACATCGTGGTGGTCGGAGCTGAGCCGCTGTACATGACCGACTACATCGCCTGCGGCAAGGTGGTCCCCGAACGCATCGCGGGCATTGTCCGCGGCATCGCGGCCGCCTGCTCCGTGGCCGGCACCGCCCTGGTGGGCGGCGAGACTGCCGAGCACCCGGGCCTGCTGGGCGAACACGAATACGACGTTGCCGGCGCAGCCACCGGCGTGGTGGAAGCCGACGCCCTGCTGGGCCCGGACCGCGTGCGCGCCGGCGACGTGGTGATCGGCATGGCCTCATCCGGCCTGCACTCCAACGGCTACTCCCTGGTCCGCCGCGTCATCAACCACGCCGGCTGGGCGCTGGACCGCCAGGTGTCCGAACTGGGCCGCACCCTGGGCGAGGAACTCCTGGAACCCACCCGCGTCTACGCGGCCGACTGCCTGGACCTCGCCCGGACCTTCCCGGTCAGCGCCGGCGCAGCCGTCCACGGTTTCAGCCACGTCACCGGCGGCGGCCTTGCCGCCAACCTGGCCCGCGTCCTTCCCCAGGGCCTGGTGGCCACGGTGGACCGTGCCACGTGGGAGCTGCCGGCCATCTTCAAGCTGGTGTCCGAGCTGGGCAACGTTCCGCTGGCCGACCTGGAACGCACCCTGAACCTCGGCGTGGGCATGGTGGCCATCGTGTCCCCGGAAGCCGCGGATGCCGCCGTCGCACGCCTGAACGAACGCGGCCTGCCGTCCTGGATCATGGGCACCGTCACCGGGGATTCAGACGCCATTTCCAAGTCCGGACCTGACTACGTCCAGGGCGCCAAGGGCGTGGACGGCGGCGCTGTCCGCCTGGTCAACGCCTACGCCTAAAGCCTTCGTCGAGTGCTCCCCGCCACCGGTGGGGAGCACTCGATGTCTAAGCGGTGGTTTGGATCAGGTTGAGGACGCCGCCCTGCGGGTCCTGGATGGTGGCCAGTGACCCGTCGCCGGGACGCTCGTCCGGCTCCACCATGACCTGGCCCCCTGCTGCCTGGGCGGCCGCAGCTGCTGCGGCAACATCTGCCACGCCGTAGTAGACCTGCCAGTCCGCCTGATCGCCCTCATCGGCAGGAACGACGCCTGCTACCTCATTGCCGCCGATGAGCAGCGTACTGTAGCTGCCGCCGTCGTCCTGGGGGTATTCGGTGACGTCATGCCCGAAAAGCTGCTGGAAGAAGCCGACGGCGGCCTGGGGCTCGGGTGTGAAAAGTTCCGCCCAGGCCAGCGCGCCCGGCTCGTTGAAGAGTTGGCTGCCGTAGTGAGTTCCTGCCTGCCAGATACCTGTGGTTCCGCCACCTGGAGGGGCAAGGAAGCCCAGTACACCGGTATCACCCACCTGCTCCGGCCCAAACTGGGCCGTCCCTCCTGCGTGTCCGGCCTCCTCCAGCACTTCCGCAGCGTCCGCGGCGGCAAAGTAGACGTTCCACTTCGCGGAGGTGTCGGCCTGCAGCTGCAGCGGGCTCTGCGGCGCAATGGTGGCCACCAGCTGCCCGCCGACAAAGGCCTGCGCATAGCTGCGGCCGTCCGGGGTGGGAAAATCCTGGTAGGTCCAGCCGAAGAGGCGGTTATAGAAGGCCTTGGCGGCCGCAACATCGGGCGTCTGCAGGTCTGCCCAGCAGGGCTCGCCAGTGGCATAGGTGGTTCGAACACTCATCCGGTCAGGTTACCAAGCCGGGATTCGGAGAAACACGGAAAGCCCGCTGCCGCACCGGTACTCCGGTGCGGAAACGGGCTCCATGATGTATGCGGTGACCCGAAACCGGGTTACAAGAAGGAGATCACAGCAGCCGGGCGCGGGGCCACGGCAGGCTTGCGACAACTAGCCGATGCGACGGCTGTCAACCTCGTCGTCATCGTCATCCAAATCATCCGCGTACTTGTCCACATAAGCCGAATAGTCCGGCTCAACCGGCTCACTCGAGTAATGGCTCGTCGAACGACTGCCCGGACCCGTCAGCTCCCGCTGAAGTGCCGAATAGTCAGTGTTCGGGGAGTAGTACTTAATGTCCCGAGCCTGCTTGGTAGCTTTTGCCTTTTGACGGCCGCGCCCCATGGCGTGACCCCCTTTTGTACTTGGACCGGAGGTGGTCACCTTGGCGATCGGTGAGGCCCCGGAATGTTTGGTCAATTTGTCGTACACCTAGATTACATGCTTTCGGCGCCCCCTGCTTGCCGCCAATCGGCCCGTGCAGTGGCGTGGGGTACCATGACGCACCTCCACCCGCAGGATTCCGGGATTTTTCTTCGGTAGAGTCACTAAAGAAGTGCCGATTTTGTGTGGCCTTTGGCGAGCCGCGGAACCACAACCCAGGAGGATGCGCACCCGTGAACCAGGACGTCCCGCCGAAGCCGGCCCTCCCGCCTCGAACCGGAAACCTGCCCCTGGTGCCGGGGCGGGACGCCGGTCCAGCGCCCGCCCCGGAGTCGGTCACCTGGTCCCAGCCGCGCCGGGAGCCGGGACCGGACCAGCGCGTCAACAGGAGGCCTGCCTTCTGGAAGGCATTCCTCGTCACGGTCATCATCGCGGTCGCCGGTTCGTTGGTGTGGCTCGCCTTGTGGCTGAACTCGTCGCCCGGGACGGACTCGGCGACAAGTTCCGGCCGCGGCGTGCTGCAGACCGCCGTGACCCCGCCGGCCACCCCGCAGCCCCTGCCCCGCGATGGGGTTGCACCGGCAGACTATGCGGTGGGCGACTGCTTCAAGGACTTCGACCCGCAGGCCCTGGCGTCCACTTTGGTGCCATGCGACACGGGCCATTCAGCACAGCTCGTCGCCACCCTCCACTACCCGGAGAGCGCCAAGTATCCGGGAGCGGACCCGCTCAAGGCCAAGGCGCTGGAAGTCTGCCAGGCAGCGAAGCTCGGCCCGGCGGCCAAGCAGTTCCAGCTCAACTACCAGCGCAGCTATCCCAGCAACACCAGCTGGGAATCCGGGGACCGCAGGGTGGATTGCTACGTCACGGCCGACGCCGGCAACGTGATTAACGCGAGCGTGCTGCCCTGACAGTCACCAGGGCAGCACCGCCTGCATCACGGCCGCTGCGGTTAGTCCTTCCGGCGTACTGAGAGGCCGGAGCTCGGGACACCCGTCAGCGCGTCCACGTTACCCTCGGTGAGTTCCCCAAGGTCCGCGGCGGTGTCAACCACTACGGTGTCGCCGTCGCTGATCTCCCCGGCGAGGATGGCCTTGGCCAGCCGGTCGCCGATCTCGCGCTGCACCAGGCGGCGCAGCGGGCGGGCACCATAGGCGGGGTCGAAGCCGGACAGCGCGAGCCACGCCTTGGCCCCGTCGGTGACCTCCAGCGTGAGGCGGCGGTCATGGAGGCGCCGGCCCAGCTCGTCCACGTGCAGCTCCACGATGCGGCCCAGTTCCTCGACATTGAGGGCGTCGAAGAGGACCACTTCATCGAGCCGGTTTAGGAACTCCGGCTTGAAGGAAGCGTTGACGGTGGCCATCACGGCGTTCCGTTTTGCCTCCGCGTCCAGGGTCTGGTCCACCAGGAACTGGCTGCCCAGGTTGGATGTCAGCACCAGGATGACGTTGCGGAAGTCCACGGTGCGGCCTTGGCCGTCGGTCAGGCGGCCGTCGTCGAGCACCTGCAGGAGGATGTCGAACACCTCCGGGTGCGCCTTCTCCACTTCGTCCAGCAGCACCACGGAGTAGGGGCGGCGGCGCACGGCCTCGGTCAGCTGCCCGCCTTCCTCGTAGCCCACATATCCCGGAGGCGCCCCGACCAGCCGGGCGACGCTGTGCTTCTCGCCGTACTCGGACATGTCGATCCGCACCATGGCGCGTTCGTCGTCGAACAGGAAATCCGCCAGCGCCTTGGCCAGTTCGGTCTTGCCCACGCCGGTGGGTCCCAGGAACAGGAAGGAACCGGTGGGCCGGTTGGGGTCGCTGATGCCGGCCCGCGCGCGGCGGACGGCGTCGGACACGGCCGTCACGGCCTTGGCCTGGCCGATCAGGCGGCGTCCCAGCTCCTCTTCCATGTGGAGCAGCTTCTGGCTTTCGCCCTGCAGCATGCGGCCCGCCGGGATGCCCGTCCACGCAGAGATGACCTCGGCGATATCCTCGGCGGTCACTTCCTCGGCAACCATCTGCGTGGACTTGTCCGTCACGGCGGCCTCTGCCTCGGCAGCGGCGTTCACCTCGCGCTCGAGGGCCGGGATCTCCCCGTAGAGGATCCGGGAGGCAGTTTCGAGGTCGCCTTCGCGGGCAGCCTTGTCGTACGCGGAGCGCAGTTCGTCCAGCTTTGCCTTCAGGTCACCCACGCGGTTGAGGCCGGCCTTCTCCGCTTCCCACCGGGCATTCAGGGCGGAGAGCTCCTCCTCCTTGTCCGCCTTGTCGGCGCGGAGTGCGGCGAGGCGCTCCACGGACGCGGGATCCGATTCGCCGGTCAGGGCCAGCTCCTCCATGGTGAGCCGGTCCACCTGCCGCCGCAGCTGGTCGATTTCCTCCGGAGCGGAGTCGATCTCCATGCGGAGGCGCGAGGCTGCCTCGTCCACAAGGTCGATGGCCTTGTCCGGCAGCTGGCGGCCCGTGATGTAGCGGTTGGACAGCGTGGCGGCGGCCACCAGGGCAGAGTCTGCGATGGCGACCTTGTGGTGCGCCTCGTAGCGCTCCTTGAGGCCGCGGAGGATGCCGATGGTGTCCTCCACGCTGGGCTCGCCCACGTACACCTGCTGGAAGCGGCGTTCCAGGGCTGCGTCCTTCTCGATGTTCTCGCGGTACTCATCCAGGGTGGTGGCACCGATCAGGCGCAGCTCGCCGCGCGCCAGCATGGGCTTGAGCATGTTGCCGGCGTCCATGGAGGAATCTCCGGTGGCGCCTGCACCCACCACCGTGTGGATCTCGTCGATGAACGTGACAACCTGGCCCTCGGAGCCCTTGATCTCCTCGAGGACAGCCTTGAGGCGCTCTTCGAACTCGCCGCGGTATTTGGCGCCGGCCACCATGGAGCCAAGGTCCAGGGAGATCAGCGTCTTGCCGCGCAGGCTTTCCGGGACGTCGCCCGCCACCATGCGCTGGGCCAGGCCCTCGACGACGGCCGTCTTGCCCACACCGGGTTCGCCGATCAGCACCGGGTTGTTCTTGGTGCGCCGTGAGAGCACCTGGACAACACGGCGGATTTCCGAGTCCCGTCCGATCACCGGATCCAGCTTGCCGGCGCGGGCCATCGCGGTGAGGTCCGTGCCGTACTTCTCCAGGGCCTGGAAGGTGTTTTCGGGGTCCGGGCTGTCCACTTTCCGGTCGCCGCGGACTCCGGGCAGCGCAGCGAGCAGGGCTTCCCGGGACGCTCCGGCTTCGCGGAGGAGCCGGGCAGCAGCGTCGTTGCCGGCGGAGAGGCCCACCAGCAGCACCTCGGTGGAAACGAAGGAATCACCCAGCCGGTCCGCCTCCTCCTTGGCGTGCTGGATGGCCTGCAGGGCAGGCCTGGACAGCTGCGCCTGCTGGCTGGAGCCGCCGGAGGTGGCGGGCAGGGCCTTGATCGCGCTGCTGGCCTGCACGCTGACAACGTCCGGGTCCGTGCCGGTGGCGCGGAGGAGCGCAACGGCCACGCCTTCCCGCTGGTCCATCAGCGCTTTGAGGAGGTGGGCCGGTTCCACCTGAGGGTTGCCGGCCGTGGAGGCGTTCATTGCCGCCGCGGAAAGAGCCTCCTGGCTCTTGGTGGTGAATTTGACGTCCAAAGAGAGCTCCTTTCGGGGGCTGGTTGACTAAGTTGAGTGTACTACGCTCAACTTTGCGCGGCGACGTTCCTTAGCCATGTTTGCCCACGGCGAAACGGCTGTCCAGAGCCGGAGGTCCCTTCCCCGGGAATCCCCTGGTTGCCCCTTCCGGTCGCTAAGTCCCGTAGACGGAGACGGCGGCGGCCTTGACCACGAAGTGCACCGTCATGCCCGGCGCAAGGCCCAGGTCCGCGGAAGCGGAAGGCGTGATGTCGGCGGCCAGGCCGCCGGCCCTCACCCGGATCTGGTCACCGTGGGGTTCGAGGTCGGTAATGGTGACCGCGAACGAGTTCCGCGGGCTTCCGTGGGCGTCGTCGAGGAACACTGACACAGCCGACGGCGGGAAGACGGCAACGCCCGGACCGCCTGCTTCCGGGAAGCCGGCTTCGGGGAAGGCCGGTTCCGGGTGGTGCCCCGCGATCCTCATGCCACGGGAGGTATGCACCCCAGCGCCGTCCAACGTGCCAGGGATGAAGTTCAGTCCAGCCAGTCCGGCGGCAAAGGAGCTGCGGGGACGTTCCAGGACCGTCCGCGTGGGCCCTTCCTCCGCAACCTTCCCGTTTTCCAGGATGACCACACGGTCAGCGAGCACCAGTGCATCCAGGACGTCGTGCGTGACGATGATGGCCTGCCGCCCCGCGAGGACCCGCTTGAAGAGGCGGCGCAGCAGCGGAGCAGAGTGGATGTCCAGGGCGGCCAGCGGTTCATCGAGCAGCAGGAGTGCGGGATCGGCGGCGAGCGCGCGGGCCACCGCCACGCGTTGGGCCTGGCCGCCGGACAATTGTGCGGGACGGCGTCCGGCGAGGTGTTCCGCTTCCACATCAGCCAGCCAGCGCATGGCCTGCTGCTTCGCGTCCCGCTTCGGGACACCGCCGCTGCGGGGCCCGAAGGATACGTTGTCCACCGCGCTGAGATGGGGAAACAGCAGGGGTTCCTGGGCAAGCAGGGCCGTGCCGCGGTGATGGGGAGGCAGCCAGGTCCGGTTGGCGCCGTCGAGGTCGAAGAGGGTCCTGCCGTTGAGTTCCGCCCGGCCGCTGTCCGGCCGCAGCAGGCCCGCGATGCTGGCCAGCAGGGTGGATTTGCCGGCGCCGTTGGGTCCCATCACGGCCAGCGTTTCGCCCGGCCGGACGGCGAGGTCCACGTCGAAGCCCCGCCCGGCCACGGCTGCCTGGAAGGACAGCGTCACGGGACTTCCCCGCGAACGGGTGCGGGCGTCGTCGTCCGTTTGGCAGTCCATGGGCGGCTCTTTGCCGGCTGCCGGTACGCGAGCGCCACGACGGCGACGGCGACTGCCACCAGGACCAGGGACAGCGCGACGGCGGCAGCGGGGTCCGTTTCCCGTTGCAGGTAGATCTCCAGGGGCAGGGTCCGGGTCACCCCCTGGAGGCTGCCGGCGAAGGTGAGCGTGGCGCCGAACTCGCCCAGGCTGCGCGCGAAGGAGAGGACGGCGCCGGACGCGAGGCCGGGCAGGACCAGCGGCAGCGTGACCCGCCGGAAGACCGTTCCCGGCCGGGCTCCCAGCGTGGCGGCCACTGCTTCGTAGCGGGAGCCCGACGTCCGCAGGGCCCCCTCAAGGCTGACTACCAGGAAGGGCAGCGCCACGAACGTCTGCGCCAGGACCACCGCCGTGGTGGAGAAGGCGATGCGCAGCCCAAGCACCTCCAGGGCCTGCCCCAGCAGCCCTTGGCGGCCGAACGTGTACAGCAGGGCGATTCCGCCCACCACCGGCGGAAGCACCAGCGGCAGGAGCACCAGCGAGCGCAGGAGCCCCTGCAGCCGGAAGGAATCGCGGGCGAGGACCAGTGCCAGCGGAACCCCCAGCACGACGCACAGCACGGTGCTCGCCGCGGACGTTCGAAGGCTCAGCCCCAGCGCAGTCAGTGATGGGCCCGACGTCACCAACGGAATGAACTGGGCCCAGTCGACGCGCAGCACCATGGCCAGCAGGGGCAGGACGACGACGACGGCCGCCAGGACGGCCAGCACCCGGACCCAGGCGGGGATGCCGGAGTACGCGTGCCTGTCCACCTGCCGCACTCCCTCTCTGCCTTTCCCCGTTTCCGTGCCTGCTGTACCCAAGTGCTCAGCGGCCTTCGAGGACCTGCTTGAGCCTGGACAGTTGGGCTACCTCAGATTCCATGGTCCTGGTGACCATCGAATCAAGGACACGCATCAGGAGCGGAAGCCTGGCGTCCAGGGCAAAGTGAACGGTGGTGCTGCCGGCTTCCCCTGCCAAGGTATACGTGCCTGTGGGCCGGGCCGGCCCCGCAACCACCTCGAAGCCCAGCAGGCGGCCCGGCTCTGCGGTGGTGATTTTGTAGTCACCCTGCAACGGGCGGCCCTTGGGTCCGGTCAGCGTTTGGCTGTAGATTGCGCCGGGCTCACCTGCCCTGCCTTCCTTGAGGGAAATGGATTTTACGCCCTCACGCCAGGCGGTGTTGTTCAGGCCGTCGGCCAGGAAGTCGTAGACCTCGCGTGCCGGCCGGTTGATGGTGATGCTGTTTTCTGCGTGGGCCATGCTGGTTTCCTCCGGACATGTCGGCTAAGAACGCTGGATGCTTGACGGTGGTGTCGACCGGCACGGCCCGGCGGACCTGCCGGCCGTTCCTCGCCCCACCCTACTGTCCGCCGGGCCCGAAACCCGCGGCGGCCAGGACTTTTTGGCCCTCCGGGCCTGCCACCAAGTCCATGAATGCGTGGGCGGCGGCCTTGTTCCTGCCGCCGGCGAGGCCCGTAATCGGGTAGGTGTTCACGGCACTCCCCGCCTCCGGGAACTGGATGCCTGCCGCCCTGGTCCCCGCCGCCTTGATGTCGGTGCCGTAGACCAGTCCGGCGTCCGCCTCGCCGGAGGTGACCTTGCCCAGGACGTCGGTGACTGCGTTTTCCTCGCTGACCGGGCTCAGCGTGAGCCCCGCCGCCTGGGCCACCCTGGCCGCGGCGGCCCCGCAGGGAACCTGCCTGGCGCAGGTCACCAGCTTGATGCCCGGCCGGGCCAGGTCCTTCAGCGATGTGACACCGGCAGGATTGCCCGGCGGCACGGCGATTGCCAGGGTGTTGGTGGCGAAGTTTTCCGGCGTGCCATCAGCCAGGCCCGCGTCCTGCACCTTCTTCATATTGGCAGTATCCGCGGACGCGAAGACGTCCGCGGGCGCACCCTGGCTGATCTGGCTTGCGAGGTCCGAGGAACCGGCGAAACTCAGCGCAACCGATGTGCCGGGATGTTCCGCTTCGAAGGTGCCGGCGAGCTCGGCAAAGGCCTGCTTGAGGGAGGCCGCCGCGAAGACGGTGATTTCGCCGCTGGGTTTATCGTTTGCGGTGGTGCCGGCACCGGTACCGGTCGCGGAGCCCCCTGCGGCGCAGCCCGGGAGGACGGCCAGCAGCAGCGCGACCACCGGCAGGACACCGAGGGAAAGCACGTGTTTCCGGAGTGGCGGGTGCCCGGACCGGGCAGGTGGCTGTTTCATGCAGTGGCCCGGCCCTTCGAGGATTCGATGATGACAGTGGTCGCCTTGACCACGGCGGTGGCAACGGCCCCCGGTTCCAGCCCCAGTTCACGCACGGCTTCGCTGCTCATCAGGGAGACCACCCGGAAAGGACCGCACTGCAGTTCCACCTGCGCCATGACCTTGTCCGTAATGACATTGGTGACCAGCCCGACGAACCGGTTCCGTGCCGAACTGCTGCCGCCTTTGGGGTCCTCCGGGAGCTGGGCGAGCTTCTGTGCGTGCGTTGCCAGTTCCAGCCCGTCCACCGCCCGGCGGCCGGAAGCGTCCCGGAGCGCGGTCAGGGTCCCCTGCTCTGTCCACCGGCGGACAGTATCGTCGCTCACGCCCAGGAACCGTGCAGCCTCGGAAATGCGGATGAGTGCCATAGGAGGATTATATTCCGCAAATACGGTTTTTTGTCCTTTATGTATTCGCAAGCGAGGTTGCGGGCAGGCCTCCCGGCCGCTCCGCGGCCCCAGCCGGCGGCGGCACTAGACTCCTTCCATGGCCATCTACATCGACCCGCCGCTGTGGCCTGCCCACGGAACGCACTTCTCGCACTTGGTGTCGGACGTATCGCTGGACGAGCTTCATTCGTTCGCGGCTGCCGCCGGGATTCCTGAGCGGGCGTTCGACGGCGACCACTACGATGTGCCGGAACGCCGGTTCAATGACCTGGTGGCCGCCGGCGCGGCTCCGGTGGAGGGAAGGGTGCTGGTGCGCCGGCTCATCGCCAGCGGCCTGCGGATCCCGGCGCGCCGGCGGAACAAGTCGCTGAAGGTCCCGCTGCTGAACCGCTGGGAAGCCATCATGCCCGGGCACGACGCACTCTTCCTGGACCTGCTGGACCGGTGGAGCGAACCACACCGCCACTACCACGGCTGCACCCACCTGCTTTCCGTACTGGAGGCGATCGACCTGCTCACGGAACCTGGCGAGCCGCCGCGGGCAGTGCTGCTGGCGGCCTGGTTCCACGATGCCGTCTACCGCGGGATCGCTGAACAGGACGAGGAGGAGTCAGCTCGCCTGGCCGAAGACCGGCTGGCCGGCGCCGGGCTTCCGGAGGAAGAAGTGGCGGAAGTTGCCCGGCTGGTCCGCCTGACGTCGGACCACCGGCCGGAGCCTGGTGACGACGGCGGGGCCCTCCTCTGCGACGCGGACCTTTCCATCCTGGGCGCCGAACCGGACGAGTACGCCCGCTACGTCGCTGCCGTGCGGAAGGATTACGCGCACATCGGCGACGCCGACTTCGCAGCCGGCAGGTCCGCCGTCGTCCGCCACCTGCTGGAACTGGACCCGCTGTTCCACCATCGGCGGGCCAGGGCCCTGTGGCTGGACGCCGCACACCGCAACCTGGAAGGCGAACTCGCATGAATGCACCCGGCACCAGTCCGCGGCACACGCACTCCGCCAATGCAGCCCACCGGCAACTCCCTTTCGCCGTCCGGCTGGAATGGGGGCTGGAGGGGGCCAGGACGGTGGCACCCGGGGCCGACATCGCGGTAGTGGTGGATGTCCTGTCCTTCAGTACCTGCGTCAGCGTGGCCCTGGACCGGGGCGCTGAAGTCTTTCCCTACCGCTGGCGGGACACCACGGCCGAGGACTTCGCCGCCCACCACCGCGCCCAGCTGGCCGGGCCCCGCGGCGGCGGAGGCCTGAGCCTTTCCCCCGCAAGCCTCCGCGCTGCGGATTCGCTGGACCGTGTGGTGCTGCCCTCGCCCAACGGTTCCGAACTTTGCCATGCGCTGGCCGCCGAAGTGCCACTCGTGGCCGCAGCCTGCCTGCGGAACGCGGCGGCCACGGCGGAATGGGTGGCCGCCAACCTTGCCGCCGATGCCGTGGTGGCCGTGGTCGCCGCCGGTGAGCGGTGGCCCGACGGCACAATCCGGCCCTCCGCGGAGGACCAGATCGGAGCCGGCGCCTTCATCGCGGGGCTGGTGGCCGCCGGCAAGGGCGGCTACGAAGCCGGTGACGGACGGCACGGCTATGCTCCGGAGGCCGTGGCGGCCATGGCTGTTTTCGAGTCCGCCGAACCACGGCTGCGCGAGCTGCTGCAGAATTGCTCCAGCGGCCGCGAACTGTCCGGGGCCGGCTACGCCGAGGACGTGGACATCGCCGCTGAGCTGGACGGAAGCGAGCGGGCGGCCATCCTCCGGGACGGATCGTTCCGGCCGCTGTAATTAGCCGGCAAACCTTAGCGGTAGGTGCTGACGAACGGCGTGCTGGTTGGCACGATCTGCTTACCCAGGGGCATCAGGGACACCGGGATGAGTTTGAGGTTGGCGATGGCCAGCGGGATGCCGACGATGGTCACGGCCATGGCGAACGCGGTGACCACGTGGCCAATGGCAATCCAGATCCCTGCCACGAGCAGCCAGATCACGTTGCCCAGCAGCGAAAAGACACCCGTACCGCCGGGCTTGTCCACCACCATCCGGCCAAACGGCCACAGCGTGTAGGAGGCAATCCGGAATGAGGCGATACCCCAGGGGATGGTGACGATCAGCAGGCAGCAGACCACGCCCGCGAGGAAATAGCCCAGGGCCAACCAGAAGCCGCCGAAAACCAGCCAGATGATGTTCAAAAGTGTCTTCATGCACCCATTGTGCCCTCGACCCCCTGACAAAAAGGCTGTCCGGCCAAAAGATGGGGGACATCCCTGAGCGGGCCCTGACCCGGCACCGGTCAGGCGCAGGCGGATGGCCGCTAAGCAGTGGCAGCGGCCTTGGCAGCATTGACGAACGCGCGGATCTTAGCCAGGTCCTTCACGCCGCGGGACGCTTCAACGCCGGAGGAGACGTCAACGCCCCAGGCGTGGGCAGCGGCTGCTGCCTGGCCCACGTTGGCCGCCTCGAGGCCACCGGCAAGCACCCAGTTCCGGCCCTCCAGCACGGGCAGGCCCGCCACGGAGGCGTAATCCCAGGACTCCCCGGAACCCGGAACGGCGGCATCGATCAGGAGGAGGTCCTCACCCCAGTCCTCGAACTCGTCCGGTGAGGCACCCATGGTGATGGCCCTGACCAGCTTCATGCCGGCGTCGTGCACTGTCTCCACGTCCGTGCGGGACCGGGCGCCGTGCAGCTGGATCCATTCCAGGCCGGCGGCGCGGGCGATGGCGATGGCGTCTGTGACAGGCTCGTCGCGGAACACCCCGATCGGGGAAACGCTGTCCGGTACTCCGGCCAGCAGGGAGGCGGCCTGTGACGGTGAGACAACCCGGGGGCTGGCGGTGAGGACGAACCCCACCGCATCCGCGCCGGCGTCCACTGCTTCGCGGACCGATTCGGGCGTGCTGAGACCACACACTTTGACGAACATTCCCGGGCTCCTTCAGGCTGTTTTCGTGTTGACCCCCCGGAGGAGAGTAGCAGGCACGGGACCGGTGTGCGACGGGCATCCACGGCGGGGAACTACGCTGGGCTCATGCAGATCATCCGCTTCGAAGGGCTCAAAGCCGAACCATGGCGCAACGGTGGCGGGGTGACAAGGGAAATCGCACGCCAGGGGTCGGCGGACGGCGGCTGGGACTGGCGGGTGAGCATCGCCGATGTGGCCAAGGCCGGCGACTTCTCCGCTTTCCCTGGAATGGAGCGCGTACTGACGGTCGTCGAGGGGGATCTGTTGCTGCTGACCGTTGGCGGCGCGGAACAACCCCTGGAAAAGTACCGTCCGTTCCGGTTCGACGGTGGCGCAGCTACAACAGCTGCACTGCCCACCGGCGACATCCGTGACCTCAACGTCATCACCCGGACCGGGGCGTTCAAGGCCTTCACCTCCATCGTCGAACTGTCCAAAAAACGCGCCCACCCCGTGTTCGAAGGGCAACTCGGGGTGCTCCTGCAGGGCCAGGCAAAGGTCAGCGACAGTGCTGGAGACCCGCTTGAGCTCGGCCGATACGACGCCGTGGTGGGGTCGGACAGCGATTCCCCGGAAATCCTGGGCCGCGGCTTCCTGGCTGTGGTGTCCATCGACCCCCTGGAACCTGCGACGTAAGCACCCGCGCGGGTGGTGAGGTTGCGCACCACCGGTGGCAGCCCGTCGTCGTGCCTTGCTACCTTGGAAGCCAAGGCCCTCCCCGGGCGTCCGGACGACGGTTCAGTACCCGGCACGCGACAAGACTGGCCAAAGGAACTGTCATGCCGTGGATCATCCTCATTCTTTCCGGCGCGCTGGAGGCCGTGTGGGCAGCGGCGCTGCACCGGACCTCGCAGGTTTCCGGACGCCGCCGAATCGCCCCCGCGGCCCTGTTCCTGGCGGCCGTTGCCGCCAGCACCGGCGGCCTTGCCGTGGCCATGCAGGCCATTCCCACCGGAACGGCCTATGCCGTGTGGGTGGGCGTGGGGGTGGTCCTCACCTCCGCCTACGCGATGGTCACCAGGGTTGAACGCCCGACGGCGGCGCGCCTGCTCCTGCTGTCCGGCATCGCCGCGTGCGTGGTTGGCCTGAAGGTGGTGGCGTGATGGTGAAGCGTTCCGTTCCGTGGCTGGTGCTGCTGGCGTCGGCCGTCCTGGAAGCTGTCTGGGCCACCGCGCTCGGCCTGTCCGACGGCTTCACCCGCCCGCTGCCCACCGTGGTCTTCGGCGTCACCGCCACGCTCAGCATGCTGGGCCTGGGCATGGCCGTCCGGACCATCCCGCTGGGTACGGCCTATGCCATCTGGGTGGGCATCGGCGCCGCGCTCACCGTGGGTTGGGCCATGGCCACCGGCGTGGAGCCGTTCAGCGTGGTGAAGCTGCTGTTCATCACGGGGATTGTGGGCTGCGCCGCAGGCCTGAAGGCGTTGCCGGCAGAAAAAGATGCGCCGCTGGCGCCCGGCGGTGACTAGGCTTTTGCCATGCACTCCCCCGAGATCACCATGGCCGTCGACGCGCTGCGGCGCCGGCTGGTGCGCGGACCGCGGACCATCCTGGGCATAGCGGGGGCGCCGGGGTCCGGCAAATCCACCTTCGCCGCCTGGCTGCAGGAGCAGTTCAGCCCCGGCGCCTCAGTGGTGGTGCCGATGGACGGGTTCCACCTGGGCAACGCAATTATCGAGGGGACCCCGCTCCGGCAGCGCAAGGGAGCCATTGATACGTTCGACGCCGGTGGCTACCTTTCCCTGCTGCGCCGCCTGTCGCTCCGGGACGAGGCAGTTGTGTACGCACCGGAGTTCAGGCGCACCCTGGACGAGCCGGTGGCCGCTTCGATCGCCGTCCCGGCCGAGGTCCAGCTGGTGATCACCGAGGGAAACTACCTGTTGGCGGACCAGGAACCGTGGAAGGACGTGCGGGCGCAGCTGGACGAGGTGTGGTTCCTCGAAACGCCGCCCGCGCTCCGGCTGCAGCGCCTGGTGGAACGGCACGTTTCGTTCGGCATGGAACGGGAGGCTGCGGTTGCCTGGGCCACTGGACCTGACGAAGCCAATGCCTGCCTGATCCAGGCCACCCGCCCGGCAGCGGACCGCGTCCTACCTTGGCTGTAATTTCAACGCAGGAACCGAACAGGAGAACCATGGCAAACGCACCCACCGAATCCGGCAGCACTGGACCCGCAGAAACTGTCCAGCTCGGCGACGGACTGACCGTCAGCCCCCTGGGCTTCGGCGGCATGGCCCTCACGCCGGTCTACGGCGAGGTGGACCCTGCCGAGGCGCTGCAGACCCTGCACCACGCCGTCGACGCCGGGGTCAGCTTCATCGACACCGCTGACATCTACGGCGGCGGCAGCAACGAGGAACTCATTTCCCAGTTGCTCAAGGACCGGCGGGACGAAGTCCAGCTGGCCACCAAGTTCGCGCTGGTGGGCACACCCACTGACGGCTACACGGACATCCGCGGTGACGCCGCCTATGTCCACGAGGCAGTGGAACGGAGCCTTCAGCGGCTTGGCACCGACGTGATCGACCTCTACTACATGCACCGCCGTGACGTCCGCGTCCCTATCCAGGAAACCGTGGGCGCCATGGCGGAGCTGGTCGCGCAGGGAAAGGTCAGGCACCTGGGCCTTTCCGAGGTGACGGCACAGGAACTGCAGGACGCGGCAGCGGTCCACCCGATCGCCGCGGTCCAGAGCGAATGGTCCATCTGGAGCCGGGACGTGGAACGCAATGTTGTTCCCGCCGCCGCCGGGCTGGGAGTGGGATTCGTCCCGTACTCCCCCCTGGGCCGTGGCTTCCTCACCGGAACCGTGGATACTGCCAGCCTGGGCGAGAAGGACTTCCGGCGGAACATCCCCCGGTTCGCCCCGGACGCCGCAAGCGCCAACCAGGCGGTGGTGGACGCCGTCCGGGCTGTGGCGGACCAGCTGGCCGCCACGCCGGCGCAGGTTGCCCTGGCGTGGCTCCTCGCCCAGGGCAAGCGGCTCGGACTTCCGGTTGTCCCCATCCCCGGCACCCGCAAGGCCGCACGCATCGACGAAAACCTTGGCGCGCTTGCCCTGGACCTCACCCCGGCGCACCTGGAGGCCCTGGACGCGGCGTCGGACGCCGTCGTCGGCTCCCGTTCCGCGGACCCCGCCTGGGTGTCCGAGGGCCGCGAATAAGGCCGCTCTCCAAAAACCCGTCCCTCGCCCAACCCAAGGAGCCCCATGCCTGCCATCGTCCACTTCGAAGTCCAATTCAAGCCCGAGCATGTCACCGACGCCGCCAAATATCTGGCTGAAACCCTCGCCGCCACCCGAGCGTGGCCCGGTAACCAGGGCATCGAAGCGCTGGTGGATGACGCCGACCCCTGCCACATCCTGGTGGTGGAAACCTGGGCCACCACCCAGGACCACGACGACTACGCCGCCTGGCGGGCCACGCCGGAAGGCAGGAGCGCGCTGCACGAGGTACTCGCCGCGCAGCCGTCCAAGCAGGTTTACTCCACCACCCTCCCGCTCGGCCTCTAGCCCGTCCTTAGACTGAAGCCTATGGACTCACTTCGATACGACCTGCCGGCGATCACCATCCGCAGCATCCCGGTCAGCGAGATGGACAACAACGTGTACCTGCTGACGGCAAAGGAGAGCGGCGCACAGGTGCTGATCGATGCCGCTGACGATTTTCCTGCCATCCAGCAGCTGCTGGCGGACGGGGCCGGGGACACGTCGGCGGCCCCGCGGCTTGCGCTGATTGCCACCACGCACCAGCATTGGGACCACGTGCGCGCCCTGAAGGAACTGGTGGACGCCACGGGAGCACCGGCAGCCGCCGGAGCGGACGACGCCGATGCGCTGCCGGTCCCCGTTGAGGTCCGGCTGAACCATGGCGACGTCGGGAAGTTCGACGGCTTCGAGCTCACCGCCGTGCACCTGCGCGGCCACACCCCGGGCTCCATTGCCTTCGTGTACCAGGACCCGGAAGGACCTGCGCACATCTTCTCCGGCGACTCCCTGTTCCCCGGCGGCGTAGGCAATACCCAGAAGGACCCGGAACGGTTCAACCAGCTACTGTCAGACGTCACGGAGCGGCTGTTCGGCGCCTACCCGGACACCGCCGTCGTGCATCCCGGGCATGGCAAGCCCACCACGCTGGGTGCGGAGCGCCCGCATCTTGGGGAGTGGCGCGCCCGCGGCTGGTAATGTCTGCACACGCAAAAGGCGGGCCCAACCGTGAGGTTGGGCCCGCCTTTTTCATTGGCTAGCGGCCGCGGCGCTCGTTCGACGCCGGGGCGGACGCGCGGCGGGGACCGCTGCGGGCGGGACGGCCCGAGCCGCCATTGCCGCCGCTGCCGGAACCGTAGGACCCACCCGAGGTTCCGCCGGTGTTGGAAGACCAGACGGCCTTGTTTCCGCCGGCTGCACCGGAGCGCTGGCCGGAGTTGCCCGCTGCTGCGCGCTGGCCGGTTGCGGGGCGTCCGCTGCGCTGGCCACCACCGGACGCGGGGCGTCCACCTGAGGCGGGACGGCCCGTGCCGCCGCGGGGAGCATCGCTGCGGGTGATCCGGGAGTCGCCCCGGCCCTCCGCTGCACGGCCGTCGGAACCGCGGCCGGCCGATGAGCGGCCACCTGCTGCGGGAACGTCGTTGCGATGCGTGGAAGCGGTGCCACGGCCGCGGGCGTTGCGGCGGGCAGCGGCTGCTGCCACTGCGCGGTCCTCGTTCTGCTCCGCGTTGCGGTCGAATGCTGCACGGGCCTCCGTGCGGCCTTCGAAGGCAACGGCCCGGCGTTCGGCGCGGGTCGCGTCACTGCGGGCGGGCTCGGCCGAAACCTTGCCGCGGCCGCCGCGGCCGCCACGCCCACCGGTGGTGGGGGCGGCCTGGCGGCGTGCGCGCTTGCGCTCCGCGTTGGCGCCGGTGGAGGTGCCCCCGCCCTGGCGGGGGGCCTTGGCGGCCATCAGGGCGGCGCGGGTGCGGGGGTCAACCTTGTCGGCGATCTCGCCCACCAGGTCGGCCACGAGCGGGGAGTTGGCCGTGACGCGCTCAAAGTTCACGTCGACGCCGGCAGCCTTCATGAGCTTCTTGACGTCGGCCTGCTGCTCCGGGAGGGTCAGCGTGACCACGGTGCCGTCGGAGCCGGCACGCGCGGTGCGGCCGGAACGGTGCAGGTACGCCTTGTGCTCGGTGGGCGGGTCCACATGGATGACCAGTTCGACGTCGTCCACGTGCACACCGCGGGCGGCGACGTCGGTGGCCACCAGGACGCGGACGTCGCCGTTGGAGAACTCGGCGAGGTTGCGGTCACGGGCATTCTGCGAGAGGTTGCCGTGCAGGTCCACAGCGGGGATGCCGGCGTCGGTCAGGGTCTTGGCCAGCTTGCGGGCGTGGTGCTTGGTCCGCATGAACAGGACGCGGCGGCCGGCGCCGGAGGCAAGCTCAACGATCAGCTGCTTCTTGACGGTCTGGTCGTTGACCACCAGCACGTGGTGCTCCATGGTGGTCACCGCGGCCTGCGGATCGTCCACCGAGTGGGTGAGCGGGTTGGACAGGTAGCGCTGGACGATCTTGTCCACGCCGTTGTCCAGGGTGGCGGAGAAGAGCAGGCGCTGGCCCTGGCTGGGGGTCATGTCCATGAGCTTCTTGACCACGGGCAGGAAGCCGAGGTCGGCCATGTGGTCGGCCTCGTCCAGGACGGTGATCTCCACAGCCTCGAGGGTGAGGATGCGCTGGCGGATCAGGTCCTCCAGGCGGCCGGGGCAGGCGATGACGATGTCGACGCCGGCACGCAGCGCCTTTTCCTGCCGGGCCTGGGAGATGCCGCCGTAGATCACGGTGGTGTTCAGGCCGGCGGCCTTGGCCAGCGGCTCGATGGTGGCGTTGATCTGGGTTGCCAGTTCACGGGTGGGCGCCAGGACCAGGCCCATGGGGCGTCCGGGCTTCCGGAAGTACTTGGCTTCCCGCTCAGCGAGTCTTGCTACAAGCGGGATAGCGAAAGCAATGGTCTTACCGGATCCGGTCCGGCCCCGGCCCAGGACGTCACGGCCGGACAGCGTGTCCGGAAGGGTCTTCACCTGGATGGGGAACGGTTCAACTATTCCCTGGGCGGTAAGGGTGTCTGCAAGGGCCTTGGGAGTACCGAGGGCAGCAAAAGTAGTCATGTAGTTTTTTACGGTCTTTCTGGCGGTATCCGGGCGGATATCGGCCCCCGATGCCGGTTGGACCAGGGGTTTCGCCGAAGAAAAGTCAGGTGATCAACCGGGCGCTGTAAATCAGGACAGCCGGCCGGGACCAAATGGAACGCGTTCATCGACGCAGGATGTGCCTCTCACATGAAGAAAGCCCGCTCCCTGGAAAGGAACCTCCAGATCCGGAGCAGGCGGCATCACTGCACATCAAGTTCCTCCAGTCTAGCATCCCCGCGCCGGGAACCTGTCGTCGGCGTTGCCTTCGGGGACCTGGCGGGGCAGTGTTGAGCCATGAGCGAGCACCAGGACACGCAACAGCCCGAAGGGCACAGGCACGACGGCGGGGCTGCCCTGGGCGGTATTGGCGGCGGCATCGACGCGGCTTCTGCCTGGGACGAGCGGTACCGCAGCAAGGCAAGGCTGTGGAGCGGGAAGCCCAACCCGCAGCTGGTCCGGGAGGCCGGGGGCCTCCGGCCCGGGAAGGCCTTGGAACTGGGGTGCGGCGAAGGTGCCGACGCCATCTGGCTGGCGCAGCAGGGTTGGTCCGTGACCGCCGTCGACGTTTCCTCAGTTGCCTTGGAACGGGCCCGCTCGCACGAACTGGCCGAACTGGCGCGGGAAAGCGTGCACGCCTCAAACGGGACCCTGGAAAGCCGGATCACCTGGCAGCAGGCGGACCTGACGCAGTGGCACCCCGGGAACTCCTACGACCTGGTGACCTCGCAGTTCCTGCATTCCCAGGAACTGGACTGGCGGGTCCCCCTGCGGGCAGCGGCCTCGGCCGTCAAGGCAGGCGGAACGCTGCTGGTGGTGGGCCACCACCCGGACCGGCTTCCGCCCTGGGGCAACGACCACCACCAGCACCTGGACATGTTCTACACGGGCGACCAGCTGGTGCAGGAACTGGGACTGGATGAGCCCGGGTGGCAGGTGGAGGTCCTCACCAGCCGGGAGCGCCCGGTGACGGGGCCGGAAGGGCAGGAAGCGACCATCGCCGACGTCGTCCTGCGCGCCACCCGCCTCTCCTAACCTGCCCGAGGAGCCGGGGTGGTGACGCGGGGCGCCACCACTGCCGCCGCGACCCCGATGGCTGCGGTGAAGGCGAACACTCCTGCGAAGGACTGGGCCGGCGTGGTGAACGCGGCGAAGACAATCCCGGTGGTGGCCAGCGACAACGCCCCGCCCAGGGAGTCGGAGATGGACATGGCGGAGCTGTTGAAGCCTTCGTCCTCCTTGGTGGACAGCGCCAGGGTCATCACGCTGAGGCGTGGGTAGAGCAGGCCCATGCCGCCCCCTGCCAGCACCCAGCCCGCGATGGCGGTGGCGGCCGGCCAGTGCAGCGCGGTGGTGGCCAGGGCCAGGGTTATCGCGGCCAGGACCATAAGCGATCCGGCCTGGACGGCGCGGCGGTGGGGCAGCCGCGTGCCCATCCGGCCCTGGACGGCGGCAGCCCCCGCCCAGGCGAGCGCGCCGCCGGTGAGGGTCAGCCCGGCCAGCGTGGGCGGGAACGAATACTGGTCGATCAGCAGATACGGAAGGTAGACCTCGGCGCCGAAGAACGACGCCGACGCGAGCCCGCGCGCCAGGATCACGCTCGGCAGCCCGCGGCGGGCGGCGAGGGTGCCTGGGGGCACCAAGGGGCGCACGGCCACCAGGGCCAGGACGACGGCGGCGAGCGCCAGCAGTGCCGTGGCTGCCGGGAAGCCGGGGATGCCGGCGTCCGCGGAAAGATTGAGTCCCAGCACCGCGAGCGCGGCCAGGGCCGCCCATCCCAGCCGGCCCAGGGCCCACGGCGGCGCGGTTTCTTCCGCCTGCCCGTTTCCGGCCGGCTGTCCGTCCGCGTCGGGGCCGTCGAGTCCGCGCAGCACCGGGACGATCATGGCCAGCGCCGGAATGACCAGGCCTACCACGCCCAGGAACACCCAGTGCCAGCTGAAGACCTGGGCCACCACACCGGCGGCGAAGGGACCCACCAGGGACGGGACCACCCAGGCCGCCGAGAAGGCAGCGAAGATCCTGGCGTGCAACTGGCCCGGGAAGAACCGCGCCACGAGCACGTAGAGCGCAACAGTGAGGGCGCCGCCGCCGAGGCCCTGCACCAGGCGGCCGGCGACGAGCAGAGGCATGGTCACGGAAGTCCCCGCGATCAGCAGGCCCGCCACGAACAGGGCCACGGAGGCGTACAGCGGTGGGGCGGGGCCCCGGCGGTCAGACCAGTTTCCCGCCCCCACCATGCCGATCACGCCGGTGGCCATGGGCCCCGCAAAGGCCAGCGCGTAGAGGCTTCCGCCGTTCAACTCCCGGCTGACCAGGGGCATGATGGTGGTCACGGCAAGCGATTCGAAGGCGGCGAGGAACACCAGGGCGCAGGTTCCCACGGTCACCCACAGGTACGGGGGCCGGAAGATTCCGGCGGCGTCGCGGGTTCCGGGGAGCGTGGAGTCCTGCACGGCCGGCCCTACTCCACGAACCGGTTCCGGCCGGACCGGTAGCCGAAGACGGCCGCGAGCAGGCCCACCACCGTGAACAGGATCCCGGCGGGAACAAAGGACCCCGTCGCCTGGTGGAGCTGGCCCACCATAAGGGTGCCCGTGGAGCCCACCCCATAGCCCACACCCTGCATCATGCCGGAGAGGTGGGCTGCGGTGTGCCCGTCGCGGGTGCGGAGCATAATCAGGGTCAGGGCCGCGGCGGTGAGGCTTCCCTGCCCCAGTCCGAGCAGGCCGGCCCACACCCAGATGAGGTTGAGGGGGCCCAGGATACTCAGCACGAATCCCCCGCCGGTCATCAGAGCTACCAGCGTGTTGATGGCGCGCTGGTCCCGGAACCTCGCGGCGAGGGCGGGAGCGAACAGGGACCCCAGCATCTGCAGCACGATGCACACGGCAACGATCAGCCCTGCGGTGGCGCCGTCCACGCCCCTCTCCCGGAGGATGGGCGCCAGCCAGGCGAAGCCGCTGAAGGACATCATGGCCTGCAGCACCATGAAGATGGTGACCTGCCAGGCGACCGGTGAGCGCCAGACGTTGATCCCGTCCCTGACCGCCTGGTGCCTGACCGTGCCCTGACGCAGGGCCACGGGGAGGAACAGGAGAAGCACGACGGCGGCGGGGAGCGCCCAGACCCACAGTGCCTTGGTCCACTCCCCCGTCGCTGTGTACACCGGGTAGGTGAAGCCGGCCCCGAGCGCGGCGGACGCACAGATGGCGGTGGTATAGAGCCCGCCCATGAGCCCCAGCCGGTGCGGGAAGTCGCGTTTCACCAGGCCCGGAAGGAGCACGTTGCACAGGGCGATGGCGGCGCCGCAGGCCGCGGTGCCTACCAGGAGGGCAGGAAGGTGGCCGCCCCCGCCCGTTGCTGTTCCGGTGTCCACAGGCCGCAGCAGCAGCCCGGCGGTCAGCAATACCATGGCGCCCAGCAGCACCCGCTCCGCACCGAACCGGCGCGCCAGGACCGGGGCGAGCGGCGCGAAGACGCCCAGCAGCGTCACGGGAACAGTTGTCAGCAGCACCACGGACCAGCCGGGCAGCCCGGCCTGGGAGGTCACCTCCGGCAGGACGGCGGAGAGGCTGGAAAAGACGCTGCGCAGGTTCAAGCCGATCAGGACCAGGCACACGCCCAGGTAGGCGAGGGCGCGCCTGCTGCCCACGCGGGTGGGTTCCGCCGCCGGCAGCTCATCGATTTCTGCGTCCACCAGGGTGCTGAGGTCCACCACACTGCTGCCCGTCCGGGTCCCGCCCTGGGCGTCCCCGAAGGCAGCCATTCGCCGCTGCTTCCTTGCCTCGGCATTCGTTCCGTCCGTCATGGGCCCATTCTTGCAGGCGGGGGGCGGCACGGAGTTTTCCACATACGGGACGCCGCTGCTTCCGGCGCGCAAGGCAGGTTCGTAGGTTGGGGAAAGCCGCCGGTTCATCCGGCCCGCGTCCACTGATACATGCCCCCTGATACATGCCCACTGATACTTGCCCACTGGCAGACCGACCGACCGGAAGTAGATGATCACCATGAATTCACAGGAAACCGCCCCGGTTGATGAGCGGGGGCCATCCGTTCAAGGACCGGCAACCGCCATGCGGGGCCCCGGGAAAGCCATTGCGAGCCTTGTCCTGGCCATCCTTGCACCCCTGGGCCTGGTGATCACCCGCCCCCTCGCCGCCTTCGCGCTGCTGCTGACCTTCCCCTACAACGGTCCGTCAAAGCTCCCCTGGGTAGCGCCATTGGTTCTTTGGAGCCTGCCTATGATCCTCGGGTCGATTTCCACGGGTTTGGCCATCGCGGTGATTCGGGACGCGAAACAGCAAGGGTCCGCCAAGGGCATGTCGACAGCCTCACTGTGTGTGTCGGGCGTGGTGTTTGTGATCGGACTCTTGCTCTCGACAAGTCTCATACTGATGATGCATTAGCCTGCATTTTCGCGGCAGGAGGTTTCCGCCGAATCCAGCCCGTCCCGCGTGCCCGCCCGCGCTGTTCCTGCGGCGCTATTCTGGAAGGGATGAGTGAATCCCCTGAAAACCCCCAGCAGCCGCATGTCCCCAGGCCCGTGACACCGGGGACCCAGGCCTCCTTCGGCACGTACGGCGGCCGCCCGGTCAGTTTCGTGCGCCGCGGCACCCGTCTCCAGGGCCGCCGGCAGGCAGCCTGGGAGGAGCACGCCGAACGGTGGGCCGTGGACGTGCCCCGGCACGTGGCCAACACCTCGGTCCACCCCGACTACACCTTTGACGCCGCGGCTGAGTTCGGCCGGGACGCCCCGCTCATCGTTGAGATCGGTTCGGGCCTGGGCGACGCCATTTGCCACGCGGCGGAACAGAACCCCGGCACCAACTTCCTGGCCGTGGAGGTCTACACGCCGGGACTGGCCAACACCATCATCAAGATCAACAGCCGGGGCCTGGACAACGTCCGCGTGGTGGAGGCGAACGCGCCCGAAGTTCTGGCCACCATGCTGCCTGAAGGCTCGGTCAGCGAATTGTGGGTCTTCTTCCCGGACCCGTGGCACAAGTCGCGGCACCACAAGCGCCGGCTCATCCAGCCGGAGTTCGCCGGCCTCGCTGCCCGCGCGCTGAAGCCGGGCGGCCTGTTCCGGATCGCCACCGACTGGTCCAACTACGCAGTCCACGTCCGCGATGTCATGGCCGGCTCCGCAGACTTCGAGAACCTCCACACCGGCGAGCGCCGCGGCCCCGAAAGCCCCCTGACGCAGGTGTGGCAGTCCGGTGTCGAAGCGGTGGTGGGCGGTGCACCCGTGCGGGAAGGCCGTGCACCGGTGAGCACGGAACACACCGGGCCCAACGAAGGCGTGGACGAGACCGGCGGCTGGGCCCCCCGCTTCGAGGGCAGGATCAGGACCAGCTTCGAGGCGAAGGCGCACGAGGCCGGCCGGTTGATCTTCGACCTCTGCTACCGCCGCCGCTAAGCGGCGGGGCCGGGAATGCCGCTAGCCGACGTTGATGGCGGCCACGATCTCCTTGAGCATGTCCAGGCGCGGTTCGGCTTCCGGGTCCAGGTACGGCCAGACGACCACGACGCCGATGAACCGGTTGCTTTCCCACACGCCCACTGTGGCTGCCACCTTGGCCGGGCCGCCGTCGTCGTCATACCCCGCCACCACGGCGTATGCAGCCTTGCCCGGCAGGTCCAGCTCGCCCTCCGCCAGGAGGGTGCCGCCGCGGTCCTCAAGGTAGTAGCCCGCCATCAGGTGCGCCCAGCCGTTGGCCTGCGGCGCGTCCTGGACGGAGGTGTCGTCCTTGATGACGGTGACCAGGACACCGCCCGGCAGGCCATACTGCCCGCTGTTGGGCCCGGCCGTGGAGTCGTCCAGGACCTGGGTGTGCTCGGGGAAGTCCGCGGTGAAGCCCAGCGGGGATTCGATGTGCACTGACATGGGTTTCAGAGCCTCTCGAGCTTGGTGTCGTTGGGGACTTTATAGTACGTGGACACGTTGGTGGTGGACTGGTTCTCGGTCTTGATGTCCACCTCACCCACTTTCACATCGATGCCCGCCTCATTCTTGGCAGTCAGCACCGAGTTCACCTGGACGGTGGCCGAGCCGGCCTCGTAGAGCCGGGCCGCGTCATGGGCCGCGCCGGTGTCATTTCCCAAGGCAACGTTGCGCAGGTAGCTGTCGATGATGGGACGGTTCACGGGCGTGTAATCGATGTCGATCTTGACGGTGCCCTGGGTCCCGGCGGTCACGGTCGAATCGAACTTCGCCCCCTCGGTCTTCAGGCCGGACGTAACGCCCTGGGCCACGGTCCCGTCCATGGAGACGGAGACGGAATCGATGTTGTTGTGCTTGTCCATATTGACCGCCAGGGCGCCCTTGCCGGAAGCCTCAAAGACCCTGCCGTCCAGCTTGAGCCGGCCGTTGGCGGAAACCTCGCCGCTGGCCGTGGAGGTGCCGTCCGTCAGGTTCCGCTCGTAGGCGAGGTCGAGCTTCGCACCGCCGGATACCGTGCCGGATTCACCGGTTGCATCCAGCGAGAACGTGCCCTTGGCCTTATCCGTCTGGCCGGTGGAGCCGTTGTCCTTCGCCGCGTCATTGATGGTGTCCAGGATGTAGCCGGGCGGGTTTCCGGCCACATCCTTGATCTCCCCGATGCTGTCCGGCGGAAGGTCGTGGTACATCTGCTTGCGGGCCGCCATGGCTTCCTCCACGCTGGCGAACGTGTACTCGCGGGAGACCTCGCCGGTGAGTGTTGCCCCCGCGGTGCCGGAGGCGTCATTGACGCCCAGGCCCATGTTTCCGTACACCTTCATGGTGGCGGACCCGTCGGCGTTTTCCACCACCTCCGTGCCCACTTCGGCGCCGCCGTGGACCCAGGCAACCCTGGCTTCGATGGAGGCCTTGCCTGTTTCTGTGTAGACCGGGATGTCGGCCCTGGCCAGTTCCTGCAGGTGGCGCTTCGCAAGTTCCTGGGCTGCCGCGGGGATGCCGCCGTCCATGCGCATCAGGTCTTCGGCAAACGGGCCGTCGCTGCCTTCGCCCTGGATCAGGTACTGCCTGTCGGCGTCGGACAGGCCGGCCCACCACTTTGCCTGCTCTTCCGGGCTGGCGTTGACCATGCTGTCCAGTCCGGCCGCGAGCTCGCGGCGGTGCCCGGCCGCTGCCCTGGCTTCTTCGGCCCGTTCCTTGAACCACTCCCTCGCCTGCTCCGCCATGGAGGTGATCCGGTCCCACGTGCTGCCGCCGGAACCGCCACTTCCCATGGTGGAAGCCTTCTCCTGCTCGTCGGCATGCTTCATCAGGATTTTGGCGTTTTCCCGCAGGCTGGCCACCACCCTGTCCAGGCTGGGACGGTGGCTGGCGCTCCACTCCTGGCGGAATCGTTCACCGTCCCGGCCCTTCCACGGCGCGGATTGGATCTGGCTGTGCAGTGACCCGGCGCGGCTGCCCAGCAGTGTCGCTGCCTGGTCGGCGGCCTTGGCCAGCGCCCGCAGCTGGCTGATGTCTGCGCCGTAAAAAGTCATGGTTTCCCCCGGAAAAAAGTGCGGTGCCTGTCGATCGCTGGTCCTCATGGTTGCACAGGTACGGAATCGCGGCGATGGGGATCCCTCCCCATCGCCGGCCTGGAACCAACTGTTCCGGGACCCCGCGGCGTGGCACGATTGCCCTTACAAGAAGGGCACGCAAACCAGCGCACTACCGCGCCGTCCAAAAGGAAAGACGATCAAAGAAGAACTGAAACAGGCCGTTGACAAGGCCGAGGACGTCACCAATTCGCGCGTCCTTGAGATTTTCGCCCGGTCCGGGTTTGCGGCCAGCGGCATCCTCCACCTCCTGGTGGGCGCCATTTCCATCCGGCTGGCGGTGGGCGGAACCGGAAATGCGGACTTCAGCGGTGCGGTAGCGGAACTCGCCACCATGCCCGTGGGCCCGTTCCTGCTGTGGGGCAGCTTCGCGGCCTGCGCCGCGTTGTCGCTCTGGCAGGCAGGGGACGCGATCTTCGACTTCAACCACCAGGCCACCAAGACCAAGGTGAAGAACAAGGCCAAGGCCACCTTGCAGGCGATCGTGTACGCAGTCCTTGCCCTGACCCTCTGGCACTTCCTCACGGGCGCTGGAAACGGCGGCGACAACCGCAAGGCCGCGAGCGACTTCACCGTATCGATGATGCAGGCCCCGGGCGGCGTTGCCCTGCTGGTCCTGATCGGTGTGGCGGTTGCCGTGACGGGTGTGGTCTACGGCATCCGGGGACCGAAGAAGTCTTTCCAGAAGCAACTGCGGATGCCGGCTCCGGGGCCGGCCAGGACCGCCGTCACGGCACTGGGCGTGGCAGGTTACCTGGCGAAGGGAACAGTACTCCTGCTGGCGGGCCTGCTGATCGCCGTCGCCACACTCAAGCGGCATCCGGAGGATTCCACCGGCCTGGACGGCGGCCTGCGGGCCCTCCGTGACCAGCCGATGGGCCCCTACCTGCTGGCAGCGGTGGGAGCCGGGCTGATTTGCTACGGGGCGTACATGATCATGCGCGCACGGTTGGCGAAAATGACCAAGTAGCAGGCGCCGGCGTGGTTAGGTTGGGGCATGCCCCAGGTACGCGCCGAACGCTTGATCCGCATCGACCCCGAGACGGCGTTCGCCTTCTCCCAAACCACCGGGGACTTCCGTCTCAAATGGGACCCCTTCATTTCCTCGCAGGGCTTCCTTGACGGAGCGCGGGCGCCGGGAAAGGGCGTCCGGACCCGCACCAGGTCGCGCCTTGGGCTGGCCATGGTGAGCCAGTACGTCTCCTATGCGCCGCCCGGGAACGTAGGAATGACCATGGTGTCCGGCCCATGGTTTTTCACGAACTTCGGCGGCGGCTGGCGGTTCACCAAGGACGACGACGGCACCCGGGCCGTCTGGAAGTACACGTTTTCCTGCCGCCCGGCGTTGCTGCGGCCCATTATGGAGCGGATCGGCAGCCGGCTGCTGGGCTATGAGATTGAACGGCGGATCGCCGCCTTCGCCCGCGCCTGCGAGGATGAGGGCCTGGTGGCGGAATTCCGTGCGTTGGGAACAGACCGGGGACACCACCACCCTGGCCCCGGCACGCAGTCCTAGGGAACGGTTATGACCGCCACGGCCCGCTGGGCGCCGTCGCGCAGTTCGACGCTGGAGATGCTGCCCAGCTGGATGGGTGTGGCACCGGTGACCTTCACCTTCCCGCTGGGGGTGGCGGTCCAGGCGCAGGCCCGGTCCTCCGCGCCGGCCCGGTCGCGCACCCACAGCGACAGCGTCCCTTCCTCCGGCAGGCTGCTGCCGCTGACCGCCAGCTCAGTCCCCCAGGTCTTCCGGGCCATGTCGATGTTCACCTGGAGCCCTCCGCCGGAGGCCACGGAGTAAGTGGCATCCGGCTGCGGCGGCCTGGCAAGCAGCGGCCCCACAGCCAGGCCCACCGCCAGGCAGGCAGCGGCAACGGCACCTGCCAACGCCACCCACCGCCGTCGTAATGAGCGGCGACGGTGCGCCAGCTCGCTGAACAGGCGCGCCGGGGCGCCCGGGTCAGCTCCCTCCCCGCCGCCGGGCGCGGCGGTGAGCGCCACGGCGTCGGGGACGGGGAGGGCATCGAGGAGCATCGGGACCTTCTCCAGCACGGCAAGCTCTTTGCGGCAGGCGGCGCAGCCCTGGAGGTGTGCTTCGAAAAGGCTGAGGTCGGCGGCGTCGAGGCCGCCCAGCACGTAGGCGCCCAGCAGGTGGTGCGGGTTGGGAGTCACCGTTCCACCCCCATCTCGTCCAGGATGGTGCGCAAAGCCCGGAGCGCGTAGAAGGCGCGGGACTTGACGGTGCCGCTGGGGATGCTGAGTTGGACAGCCGCCTCGTTGACGGTGAACCTGCGGTAATGGAGGGCCACCAGGACGTCCCGGTGTTCCTTGCTCAACCGGAGCAGGGCCTCCTCCATCAGGACCCGGTTCAGCAGCTCGTCAACGCGGCCCATCACCTCTGCGGGTTCGGTCAGGCTGCTTTCCAGCGCCTCATGGGGGCGGCGCTGGCTCCGGCGGTAATTGTCGATCATGATGTTCCTGGCTGTGCGGTACAAGTAACTGCGGAAGCTGCCGTTGACCTCCGGGGCGTGCTGCCAGACGCGGAGCACCGTTTCCTGGACCACGTCCTCCGCGAGCTGCGGATCCCTGGTGGCGCTGAGCACGAAGCGGCGCAGGGCGCTGCCATGTTCACGGTAGATGGCCTCCACCACGTTGTCGTCGAGCGGCATCCCGCTCCTCCCGTCACTGCCAACACCACTGCCCTGCACTGCTTCCGGGAACGCCACGGCATCCTGCGCTCCCGGCTGTTACCACGACGGAAAGCAGGAAAAGGTTCACCTACCCGGCGCGGCAGCCTGCCTGTGAACCATTCTTCACCCGGAGGCGTCGTAGGGGTTAGCGCAGTGATCCAGCGCCGGGCGCCCCGCGAAGCGCCACATCCCAGAACGCACACAGCCAGGCAAAAACATCCAAGGAGCACACCATGAAACACCATATCGGGGCAGGCCTTGCCATCCTGGCCCTGGCGGCAGCCCTCACCGGCTGCGGCAGCAGCACCGGGACCACGCCGGCGGCCTCCAGCCCGGCCACGGGCGGCGCCACCAGTTCAGCAGGAACTTCCTCCGGGACGTCCTCCGCCAGCCCCTCCGGAACGTCGGCGTCGTCATCGCAGGCAAGTTCCGCCGTCGACCTTAAGGCAGCGTCCTCGGCGGCAGGAAGCATTGTGGTGGATGCGAAGGGAATGAGCCTCTACTTCTTCACCAAGGACACCAAGGACTCCGGCACCAGCGCCTGCACTGGTTCCTGCCTGGTCCAATGGCCTCCGCTCACCACCACTTCGGGATCCCCCACGGCAGAAGGAGTCACCGGGAAACTGGGCACCATCACCACGCCTGACGGCAAGAAGCAGGTGACGTTGAACGGCATGCCCCTCTACTACTTCGCGAAGGACACCAAGCCGGGTGACACTCTGGGCCAGGGTGTGGGCGGCGTCTGGTACTTGTCCGATCCGTCAGGCGCCATGATCAAATCGGCCGGACAAGGCTACTAGCCCGGCAGGATCCGCCCGGCGGGGCCTACTTCAGCGGAACATCCGCGGCCTTGCCCGGGAGCGGGATGTCGGTGGGCAGCGGAACGGGCACTTTAGGGCCCTGTTCCAGCCCCTTCCGGACGTCTCCCGGCACCTCGGTGGGCAGCGCCGGCGAAGCCGGGACCTCCGCGGGCTTCTGCGAGGGCGTTCCGTGGGCGGGCATGGATCCCTGCCGTGTTGGAACGCTCGACGGCGCCGCGGCGGCAGATGCAGAAGCGGGCGCGGGTGCCGGTGGGACGGCATCCGCGCTGCTGGTTGCCGAAGGCCGCGGCGCTGCCGGCGCGGGAACCGGAAGCTGCTTGCCGTCATTGCCGGCGGGGGCCGCGGTTGAGCCTGCCACGAATGAGGTGACGGCGTGGTTCAGCTGGGAGATGGAGTCCCGGAATCCCTGGTCGGAGGCGGCGGCAACCGCGCCGCCGGCCGCAAGCGAGGCAGCCACGGAGAGCGTGGTGAGTGTGATGCGGCGCTTGGCCCTGCGGCGGGCGGCCAGTTGGTCAGCCGGCTGCCCGGCAGCGGGAAGCGCGGTGGTGGCGGGCGCGGCCACCGGAAGCACCGTGGTGGTGGCTGCCGAGGGGCCAGCCATCAGCGCCGCGATGTCGGCAGAAGGCGCCGGGTCCTCGGCCGCCAGGGCGCGAAGATGGAGCAGTGCGTCGCGGAGCTGGCCGTCGCCGCCCATGCCTGCCTCCAGCAGAAGCTGGTCAACGGCACCGTCGTTCCGGGATCCTGCGGTATCACTCATGATGTGCCTGGTTTCTCTTGAGCGTTTGTGCCTTGAGGTTCTGGAGGGCCCGGCGCTGGAGCTGCTTGATGGCTCCGGTGCTCTTGCCCATGATGGCGGCTACCTGCTCGATGGACAGGTCCGCAACGACGCGAAGGGCCAGGACCTCCTGGTGTTCTTCTCTGAGGCCTTCCAGCATGGCTTCGGCACCGGCCGTCAGTTCCACCGCGTGGTCCTCCGCGGACGGGGTGGTCCGGGCATCATGCTGGGGGTCGTAGGGCGTCAACTGAGGCCTGCGCTCCTGCCGGCGGTAGTGGTCCACCATGCGGGCGTGGGCGATTGAGAAGATCAGGGACTTTGCGCCCTGCAGTCCACCGGTGAGGGTGCCGATCCGCGGGTAGAAAGCCATGAAGACGTCCTGGGTCACGGCCTCGGGATCATCCAGTCCGCGCGCTTTAAGGTACCCCTGCACCGGGCCCGCGAAGGTTCGATAGGCAGCAGCGAACAACACGGCCGGATCAGTCCCGGCTGCGTTGTCGAATATGTCGATCTCTTCTTGGGCCAAAGTGTCCAGCACCAGCGGCTCCTCCATCCCGGGATCAGGCCCTTGCCTTATCCCGGTTTCCGGTTCGGGCTGCCAATCCCCGTGGTATTCCGGCTGCCTCGCGGCAGGTCTGCCAGGGGCGCTCCTTCAAGCTTTTCCAGCGGCGCGCGTACCCGCCCGGCTGCCCGGACTGCGGCCGCAGCCGCAGTCCAGACTAGCCAATGCGCCTTAGCGGGCCGAAACCGACGGCGTGTGGACGGTGTTGCCACCCACGGCGGGAACGGCAGGAACAGCGGGAACGGCCTTGGCGCCGTCTACCCCCGGGACGGCCGGAACGGCCGGCACTGCAGGAGCGGCGGGGACCTCCGGCTTTGCGGCGTCAACGGAGACGGAACCGTTGCCCTCGGCACCGGCCTTGGCTGCGGCGTCGGCCTTAGCCACGACGTCGGCGCAGTAGCTCTTGATGTTGGCGTCACCCTTGGCAGCGATGGACAGCGAGGAGAACGCCTTGGAGGAAGCGTCCAGGCCGCCGTGGGTGAAGGCGGTGCAGAGGCCCAGGGCTGCAGGGCCGGCCGCGTCCACGGCGGTGTTGGCCGTTGCGGAACCGGTTACATCAGCGCTGGCCTTTTCGTCGGAAGCGCCAGCCGTGGCCGTTGCCTTGGCGGTGGCTTCCGCGGTGCCGTCGGCGGTCTTCAGGGCGTCGGACACTGCCGAGGTGGCGGTGGGGGCCGCAGTGGCCTGGGCATCAGCTGCTGCTTCGGCTGAAAGCTTGGGGGCAGGCGCACCAAAGAGCTCGTGCGCAGTCTGCTGGGCCTGGGTGGGAAGGGCACCGGAGACGGCTGCGGCGCCGGTTCCGCCTACCGCCAGGGTTCCGGCGGCCAGGACTCCGGCGGCGACTTTGCTGGTGGCGAGAACGGTGAATACAGACATTTACTTCTCCAAAACCTAGACAACACATAGGACTGGGCCCGCCGGGCGGACCCATCACTGACTACATCGCCCGTGGTTGCGGAAAGGTTACGGGTGCGGTGGATTTCTTTTTCCCGTCCCCACCGCCGGCAAGCCCGGCGGCCGGCGGACCGCTAGAAAGGGTTCGCTGCGCCGGTGCGCACCGACCCCGTGCCGGCGTCCTCAAGGGCCATGGCGGCGAGGCGCTGGATGTACGGACCCACTTCCTCGTCGTCGAGCACCAGCAGGTCCGGCTGGCCGCGCAGCCAGCGGGCGTTAAGCGAGGTGATGTTCTCGTGTTCCAGCAGTTCCTCGAACTCGCCGTCGAGCTCCTCGATGCGGAGGACGGCGCGGTTGACCGCACCGGTGTCATCGGTGCCACCGGCCAGGTAGGACGCTGCCGTTCCGTCGGTCAGCACGGCGTAGGCCTCCGCGGCGCGGTTGAAGAGGTCCAGGTGGGCGGCTGCGCCCATCCCTGCCATGCCTTCGCGGACCAGCGGGTCGGTGGCGATCCGGCCACCGGCCATAACGGCGTACTGCGCGAAGCCTCCCTCCAGGGCCTGGGACAGGTAGAAATCCACCAGGCAGCTGCGGACGGCCACCGGCGACATGTCCTCCAGCCGCAGCATGGCCTTGCGCATGGCGTCGATGATGGCAGCGTTGGCCTCCACCACTTCCTCGTCCCTGCCTCCGATGCTGCTGCTGGTCAGGACGACGGGCTGGTGCGTGATGGTCATGGCGATCCTTGCTGGGCGGCGGTTTTGCTCCGGACGCTTTCACGGTACGACGGCCGGTTCACGGCAACACCGGGAACGAAATGAACGTCAAGCGAAGTTTTCGGGACCGGCACGGAAGGAAGCCCGGCGGCGTGCGGGCGCCCCCGGGCGAACTAAGATGGATCAGATAACCTCCCACCGGACCCGGCTCCGCCGTGGCCTGCCGAAAGTAGCCCCCACCATGCCATCCCAACCGGACGAAAGTGCGGACCTGGCAATACAGACACCTGCAATCAACGACCGCTCGCTGGCGGCCGGGCTGGCGTATGCCATGGCAAGCAGGGTCTCGGGCATATCGTTCGACGGCGGCACGGGGCTGATGCTGGGAAAGGTCCGGGGCGGGGCGGACGTTCCGTACTCCACCACCGCCAAGCTGGTCCGGAAAGCCGGCGGCTGGAGCTGCACCGTCGGTGTGTGCAGCTGCCCGGTCCGCAAGGACTGCAAGCATGTGGCGGCCCTGCTGTTCGCGGCCGAGGACAACCCCGCCATCCGGGTGCAGTTGCTGGCGCCGTCCACCTCCACCCAGGTGTCCCGTGCGCCGGCCGCGGCCCTCTCCGACTGGGAGCAGGCCCTCAGCCCCCTGATCTCCCGGCCCGGTTCCGCGCCCTCCACCGCCGGGGTTCCCCTCGCCCTGCAGTTCGAAGTGGAGGAACCCCCGCCGCATTTCTCCTACACCGGCCGCCGGGACCCGGTGCGCGGCGTCCGCCAGCTCAAGGTCCGGCCGGTCATCATGGGCGCCAAGGGCAAATGGATCCGCGGCGACGTTTCCTGGAACACCCTGAGCTACCTGAACTTCCGGCGGGAATCCAACCAGGCGCACGTGGACTGGCTGCAGGAGTTCCTGGCCGGCCATTCCTCCTCCGCGAGCCGGATGCACAACTCCGCCGGCCTGTGGCTAAGCCTGAACTCGTATGCCGGCAGGAACCTGTGGAGCCTGCTGTCCGAGGCACGGAAGATCGGGCTCGCGCTGGTCCACTCGCGCGGCACCGAGCCTGTCCGCATCACTGAAGCCCCCGCCGTCGTCGGGCTTTCCCTGAGCCGGTACGGGGCACCGGTGGCTGGACCCGACGAAGAAGCCGCCGCGGCAAAAGCAGATGTGTCCGACGGCGGGCTGGAGCTGTCGCCCACCATCACGATTGAGGGCGCGGAGGTTGATCCGGCATCCGTGGGAACGATCGGCCGGCCGGCGCACGGGTTGTTCTTTACCTCGGGGGAAGCCTCGCTGCCGGGCGTGCCGGACCCCAACGGCACCATCACGCTGGCACCGCTGGAAGACGGGCTGAGCGAGGAGCTGCTGGCGTTCGTCACCGCGGGCAGCATGCTGCACATCCCGGCCAGGGACGAATCCCGCTTCCTGACCGGGTTCTACCCGAAACTGAAGCAGGCGGCCCGGGTAACGGCGCGCGACGAGTCCGTGGAACTGCCCGAACTGGCCGTCCCCACCCTTTCCCTGCTGGCCAACTATGGTGCTGACCACCGGGTACGGCTGCATTGGGAGTGGCACTACAAGACCGGGACGCTGGTCACGGCGCAGCCCTTGTGGCGTCACCCCGGCGATCACGGTTACCGTGACGACACCGCCGAGGCGCGCATCCTGGACGGCATCGGCCAGCCATGGGACGTGGTCCCTGCCCTGGGCGAATCAGCCACTGGCGGCTGGGGCACTCCGCGGCTTGCGGCATCCGCCGAACTGACGGGACTGGACACGCTGGCGTTCACCGAGGAGGTACTGCCCCGGCTGCGGGAAGCGCCGGACGTGGATGTGGAAGCCGTGGGTGACATCGCGGACTACCGGGAGGCCGGGGAAGCACCCGTGGTGTCCATCTCCACCAAGGCCACCGAGCAGCGTGACTGGTTCGACCTGGGCATCCAGATTTCGCTGGAAGGCCAGCCCGTCTCCTTCGCTGCCGTGTTCTCCGCGCTGGCGGCCGGCCAGACCAGGATGCTGCTGCCCAGCGGAGCCTATTTCTCCCTGGACCTGCCGGAACTGCATCAGTTGCGGGCTTTGATCGAGGAAGCCAGATCGCTGCAGGACAACAAGGATGCTCCACTGCAGATCAGCAGGTTCCAGGCCGGGCTCTGGGACGAGCTGGCACAGCTGGGGATTGTCGACGAACAGGCAGCGGCCTGGCGGTCCGCCGTCGGCGGCCTCCTGGAGGGCGGCACCGACGGGCTGCCGCTGCCTGCCACCCTGAACGCGGAGCTGCGGCCGTACCAGCTGGAGGGGTTCAACTGGCTGAGCTTCCTCTACAAGCACGGGCTGGGCGGCATCCTGGCGGACGACATGGGCCTGGGCAAGACCGTCCAGGCGCTGGCGCTGATGTGCGCGGCGAAAGACCTTGCGGCAGCGGCTGCCTCGTCCCTGGAAACGTCCGACGGCGGTGCTGCCGCCAGCTCCGGTGGCGGGCCCGCCGCCGTCGCGCCCTTCCTGGTGGTGGCGCCCACCAGCGTGGTGGGCAACTGGGCGCTGGAAGCCGCCCGCTTCGCCCCTGGCCTCACCGTCCGGACCGTCGGCGAGACCTTCGGGAAGAGCGGGCAGGACGTTGCGGAGGCACTGGGCGGGGCCGACGTCGTGATCACCTCGTACGCGCTGTTCCGCATCGACTACGAGGCCTACGCCATGCGGACGTGGAACGGGCTGGTCCTGGACGAGGCGCAGTTCGTGAAGAACCACCAGTCCAAGGCCTACCAGTGCGCCCGCAAGCTGCCGGCGGCGTTCAAGCTGGCCATCACCGGCACCCCGCTGGAGAACAACCTGATGGAGTTCTGGGCCCTGACATCCATCGTCGCTCCCGGGCTGTTCTCCAGCCCCAAGCGCTTTGCCGAGTATTACCAGAAGCCGGTGGAAAAGAACGGCGACAAGGGGCAGCTGGAGAAGCTCCGGCGCCGGGTCCGGCCGCTGATGATGCGGCGCACCAAGGACCAGGTGATCAAGGACCTGCCGCCCAAGCAGGAGCAGGTCCTTGAGGTGGTGCTCAACCCGCGGCACCAGAAGGTGTACCAGACCCACCTGCAGCGTGAGCGGCAGAAGATCCTGGGGCTGATCGAGGACGTCAACAAGAACCGGTTCACCATTTTCCAGTCGCTGACCCTGCTGCGGCAGCTCAGCCTGGATGTGTCCCTGGTGGATCCTGCCTTGTCCGCGGTGCGGTCCTCGAAGCTGGATGTACTGTTTGAGCAGCTCGAGGACCTGGTGGCCGAGGGGCACCGGGCGCTGATCTTCAGCCAGTTCACCGGGTTCCTGGGGAAGGTCCGCGAGCGGCTGGACCAGGAGGAGATCGAGTACTGCTACCTCGACGGCGGAACCCGGAACCGTGCCGACGTTGTCAGCGAGTTCAAGAACGGCAGCGCGCCGGTGTTCCTGATTTCGCTCAAGGCCGGCGGGTTCGGCCTGAACCTCACGGAGGCCGATTACGTCTTCCTGCTGGACCCCTGGTGGAACCCGGCGTCCGAGGCCCAGGCCGTGGACCGGACCCACCGGATCGGGCAGGCCCGGAACGTGATGGTGTACCGGCTCGTGGCCAAGGACACCATCGAGGAAAAGGTCATGGCACTGAAGACCCGGAAGTCGCAGCTGTTCGCTGACGTCATGGAGGGTGACGCCCTGGCCGGCGGGGCCATCACGGCCGAGGACCTTGCGGGGCTGTTCAAGGAGTAAGCCCGTCGTTATCGACTCGCATCCTGGTTTTCGACGCACATCTTCGCTGTCGCAGCCCATATTTCGGTAGCGCCAGCGAATCCGCGCAGCGCAAATGCGTTTGCGCCGCGCGCTGTTGGTGCACCATGGCGCCGGACCTGCGCAGGCGCCCCAGCCACGTCCGCGCGGCGGTGCTCGAAGTGGGCGGCGGCATCCTGGCCTGCACGAAACAGTAGGCACGACGAAGGGCCAAACCCTGGAACTATAAGCCGGCTGCTGCCGGCACCGGTCCAAGGTTTGGCCCTGATTCGAGTACTGGGACGCGCCGCGTGACGCGAAAGGGGTATGCCGGGCGCCGCCCCCAGCAGGCGGGCGCCCGGCAGCTTGTGGAAGTGGAACTAGACCCGCTGCGGGGAGCCCAGCTCCACCGGATCCTCGTCCATCAGGTAGGCCAGCTCCGAGTGGGCCGCGAGGTCGATGCCGCGCAGTTCGTCCTCTGGCTTGATGCGCAGGCCGCCCATGGTCTTGTCCAGGATCTTCGCCAGGATCCAGGTGACCCCGAAGGAGTAGGCCAGGACGCTGACGGTGGCGATCGCCTGGACGCCGAGCAGGTCGAAGCCGCCGCCGTAGAAGAGGCCGCTGACGCCGTTCGGGGCCTTGCCCGTGGCGAAGAGGCCGATCAGCAGGGTGCCCAGGATGCCGCCCACCAGGTGGACGCCGACGACGTCGAGTGAATCGTCGAAGCCCAGGCGGAACTTCCATTCGATGGCCAGCGAGCAGACAGCCCCGGCGATCGCGCCGATGGCCAGGGCGCCGAGCGGGCTGACTGCGCCACAGGCAGGAGTGATGGCTACCAGCGCGGCGATCAGGCCTGATGCTGCACCCATGCTGGTGGCCGCACCATGCCGGACCCGCTCAACAAGGGCCCAGGCCAGCAGTCCGGCCGAAGCTGCGACGGCGGTGTTCAGGAACACCACCGACGCCGACTGGCCGGCGGCGAGCGCGGAGCCCGCGTTGAAGCCGAACCAGCCCACCCACAGCAGGCCAGCGCCCACCAGGACCAGCGGCCGGCTGTGCGGCTTGGCGTGTTCCACCTTGGGCCAGCCGGAGCTCTTGCCCAGCACCAGGGCCAGGGCCAGGGCGGCGGCGCCGGCGTTCATGTGCACCGCGGTGCCGCCGGCGAAGTCGATGGCTTTGATGCCGTTGGCAATCCAGCCACCCACTGTGCTGCCGTCCGCCGAGTCGAACGCAAACACCCAGTGCGCGATCGGGAAGTACACCACCGTGGCCCAGATGCCGGCGAAGACCATCCAGGCGCCAAACTTCATGCGGCCCGCGGCGGCACCGGCAACCAGTGCGGTGGTGACGCAGGCGAAGAACAGCTGGAATGCTGCGAACAGGATGACCGGGATGGACGCCGAATCATCCTTGGCCAGCAGCTGCCCCATGCCGGGGAATTCGGTGACGTCACCGATCAGGCCCAGGCCGCCCACGGAGTTGCCAAAGGCCATTGAGTAGCCGAACAGTGCCCAGAGGACGGCCACCAGGCTGGCGCCGCCGAAGCACATCATCATCATGTTGAGAATGCGGCGCGACCCCACCATGCCCCCGTAAAACAGGGCCAGGGCGGGGATCATCATGCACACCAGCGCCGAGCTGGCCAAAATCCAAGCGACATTTCCCGAATCCATGGGAAACCCCTTTCGTGATGCGAAGAGAGAACGGTCGATTGCCGTCAGAGCCGCTCTGCGGAGGGACGTGGCCGGAGAAACCACGTTCAGCGGGAGGGGCGGCTGTTGCCGTCTGATTCCAACTTTATGGCGGCAATTCCCGGGTGGGTTTCCGGTGTGTTAAATGATCGTTTCGGTCATCCACAGGCGAGTTTCAGGGGTCCCGCAGCACGCAGGAAGCGACTGCAGGAGCCACCAGTAACGGGCATTATTTGGCGGAGACCGCCAGGAACCGGATGGGAAGGTCCAGCAATTCCAGCGGGCCGTGCGGGCCTTCACCGTCCAGGAGCAGGGAGTCCCCCGGTTCCATGGCGTACTCGTAGGAGCCGTGGCCGTAGACCATCTTCCCGGCGAGCATGTAGATGAACTCGGTGCCCGGGTGCTGGAACAGGGGAAACACGTCGCTGGCATCGGTGAGGGTCACGAGGGTGGGTTCAATGGCATCGGGCCGGCCCTTGAGGGTTCCCAGCACGCGATATTCGTGGCCGTGCTGGGTGCCGCTCCGGACGGTGAGGCTGCCCTGGCCGCTCTTGGTGAAGGTGGCGTCCCGGTCGGTGTCCGCGCCCCGGAACAGTGCGGTGACCGGAACGTTGAGGCCGTCAGCCAGCCGCTGCAAGGTGGTGAGGGAGCAGGAGGTGGTGGCGGTTTCCACCCGGGAGATCATGGCCTTGGACAGGCCGGTCCGGGCTGCGAGCTCGGCCGACGACAAGCCGGCCGACGTACGGTAGTGCCGGACCTGCGCCGCGATGACCTGCTCCAGCCGGCCGGCAACCTGTCCGGCAGCGTCCTCTGCGGGTTGGTCCGTTCCGTGGTCCCCGGCCTGTTCGGTCATGCCTGCCATCTTAGGCGGGCCGCGGTAGGCCCGGCGTACGACGACGGTCGTGGCCAATCACGCTGCCCCGCCCAGCAGCCCGGCAAGGGAGTCCGCCAGGGCGAGCGCGCCGGCTTCGGCGTCGCTGTCCTCCACGAGTTCGTCCGGCGAATGCGAGACGCCGGTGGGGTTCCGGACGAACAGCATTGCAGTGGGCAGGTTCGCGGCCAGCACCCCGGCGTCGTGCCCTGCGCCGGTGTCCAGCACCGGGGCGGCAGGCAGGAGCTGCTGCAGCCGGTCCCGGAGGCCGCCGTCGAAATGGACTGTGGGGCTCAACGATTCCGTGCCCAGGACGGCTGTGCAGCCTTCCTCCGCGGCGATGACCTGGGCGTTCAACCCGATGGCCTCCACCAGCGCGGCGGTGACCGAATCCTCCGGGTGCCTGACGTCAATCCAGAGGTCCACCCGGGACGCGATCACGTTGGTACCGCCGGGGACGGGCTGTAGCCGGCCCACCGTGGCGCGGGCCTCCTTGTACTTCCGGGCGGTGTCCCGGATGGACACCGTGACTTTGGCCGCTGCGATCATGGGGTCGCGCCGGTCCCTCATGAGCGTGGTTCCGGCGTGGTTTCCCTCGCCCGTGATGCTCAGTTTCCAGCGGCCGTGGCCAAGGATGGAGGACCCGATGGCCACCGGCTGGTGCAGGTCCACCAGTCCCCTCCCCTGCTCCACATGCAGTTCCACGAACACCCCCAGCTGCTGCAGGGCCTTGTGGTCGGGGCCGATGAACCGCGGGTCCTGCCCGTTCGCCGCGGCGGCGTCGGCGTAAGTGTTGCCGTCTGGGTCGCGGAGGTTGCGGGCCTTGTCCGGGTCCAGTCCGCCGGTGAGGAGCCGCGAGCCAAGGCAGGCCACGCCGAACCGGGAGCCTTCCTCCTCCGGGAACACCGCAAGCACCAGGGGCCGCCGGGGCCGGAAGTTCCGGGCCTTGAGGAGGTCGACGGCAACCAGCGCCGAGGCAACCCCCAGCGGGCCGTCATACTCGCCGCCGCCGGGGACGGAATCGAGGTGGCTTCCGGTGGCGACGGCGTCTTTCCGCACTCCGGTTGCTGTGTCCCACCAGGCCCAGATGATCCCGTTGGCATCCGTGTGCACGTCCAGCCCGCGCCGGGCCGCCTGCTCAATGAACCAACTGCGGAGGTCCGTTTCGGCGGTGGAGAACACCGGGCGGGAGTAGCCGCCGCGGGTGCTGTCGCGGCCGACGTCGGAAATCTCCTTCAGGAGGCCGGCAACGGTGGGTGCGCCCGCAGTTTCGGCGGGTACCGCGTGCGGCGCTGGTGCTGTGCGGGAAAGGCTCACGGTTGTCCGTTCTACGTGGTGAGTGCCGGGGAGGATGCGCTCCGGAACCGGTCCGGAACTGACCCGGCACCGGTGGCCAGGTCCGCCGCCCACTGCCCGGTCAGCGGGGCGAACTTCGCGCCGTGGCCCGAGCAGGGTGAGACGACGGTGAGGTTCTCCGCCCGGTCAATGAGGAAGTCCTCGGTGGGGGTGTTGGTGAACAGGCAGGTGGTTTCGGCGTAAGGTTCGGGGTCCAGGCCAGGCAGGTAGCGGCGGACGTAGTCCACCACGCGGGTACGGTTGGCCGGGTCCACCACTCCGGTCTGGTCCGCGGCGGACCGAATCCGCGGGCCGCCGTTGTATTCGGCCACCTTCTGCCCGGCAAAATCCGCATCCCGGCCGCCGGGGAGGCCGTAGGTTTGGAGGTCGCCGGCCTTGTGGATGAAGGTGGGCCAGTTGGTGCCGGAAAAGCCGGAGTCTTCCCGGTACCTGAAGTGGAAGGCCTGCTCCTGGCGGACGGTAAATTCCGGCAGGCCGGCGAGGAACCCGGCCGGCAGTGGCAGGGAGTCCAGCAGCCGTGGCAGCCAGCCGCCGGCGCTGATGACGAGGTTGCCGGCGTCGAGCGTTTCCCCCGTGGTGGAGTGCAGCCGGTAGCCGGCCCCGCCCAGCCGCTCCACCCGGTCCAGGCTCCAGCCGGTCAGGACTTTTGCCCCGTGCCGGACCGCGAGCGCCACCATGGCGTTGACAGAGGTTTCGGCGTCGATCACGCCCGCACCGGGATGCCAGAGGACGTCGGTGTCGAACGTGATCTGCGGCCAGCGGTTGCGGGCGTCGGCGGCCGACAGCAGCTCGTGGTCGATTCCGGCACGGGCCAGTACCTCAGCGAGGAGGGCGGGTTGACGTTTGGGGCCATGGTCCACCGCGCCGAACGGCGTGATCAGCTCAACGCCGGCGTCCGCTGCGAGCCCGTCCCAAAGGTCTTTGGAATCGAGCACGGCCCGGGTGTAGAAGGGGTCCGGGTAGGCGTAGCGGAAGATCCGGGCGGAGCCGTGCGAGCTGCCGTCGTGGGCGGCGGGAACGTCGCGCTCCAGCAGGGTGACCTGGTGGCCGCGCGCTGCGAGCTGCCACGCGGTGGCGGCGCCGGCCAGGCCGGCGCCCACCACCACATAATCCGACGGGTCGGCCATCAAAAGCTCCCCTGCGCGCCGGGGATCCAACTGGTGCCGGCCAGCGGCACGCGGGCCATGGCGGAGGCCTCGATGGTCAGTGCCACCAGGTCTTCCGGCTCCAGGTTGTGCAGGTGCGACTTGCCGCAGGCCCGGGCGATGGTCTGGGCTTCCATGGTGAGGACACGAAGGTAGTTGGCCAGCCGGCGGCCGGCGGCCACGGGGTCCAGCCGGGAGGAGAGCTCAGGGTCCTGGGTGGTGATGCCGGCGGGGTCGCGGCCGTCCTGGAAGTCGTCATAGAAGCCGGCGGCCGAACCGAGGGCGGAGTATTCGGCGGCGTAGCGGGGGTCGTTGTCGCCAAGGGCGATCAGCGCGGCGGTTCCGATAGCCACGGCATCGGCACCCAGGGCCATGGCCTTGGCGACGTCGGCGCCGGTGCGGATGCCGCCGGAGACGATCAGCTGGACCTTCCGGTGCATCCCCAGTTCCTGCAACGCCTGGACCGCCTGCGGGATGGCCGCGAGGATGGGGATCCCCACGTGTTCGATGAACACCTGCTGCGTGGCGGCGGTGCCGCCCTGCATGCCGTCCAGCACCACCACGTCGGCGCCGGACTTCACGGCGAGCGCCGTGTCGTAGTACGGGCGGGAGGCGCCGATTTTGACGTAGATGGGGGTCTTCCAATCGGTGATTTCGCGCAGCTCGCCGATCTTGATTTCGAGGTCGTCCGGGCCGGTCCAGTCCGGGTGGCGGCTGGCGGAGCGCTGGTCGATGCCCACCGGCAGGGTGCGCATCCCCGCGACGCGTTCGGTGATCTTCTGGCCCAGGAGCATGCCCCCGCCGCCGGGCTTGGCGCCTTGGCCCAGCACGATCTCGATGGCGTCAGCCTTGCGGAGGTCGTCAGGGTTCATGCCGTACCGGGACGGCAGGTACTGGTACACCAGGTGTTTGGATTGGCCGCGCTCCTCAGGCGTCATGCCGCCGTCGCCCGTGGTGGTGGAGGTGCCCACCTCGGACGCGCCGCGGCCCAGCGCTTCCTTGGCGTTGGCGGACAGGGCGCCGAAGCTCATGCCGGCAATGGTCACCGGGGTCTCCAGGTGCAGCGGGCGGCTGGCGTACCGGTCACCGAGGACGACGTCGGTGTCGCACTTTTCTCGGTAGCCCTCCAGCGGGTAGCGGGACATGGAGGCGCCGAGGAACAGCAGGTCGTCGAAATGCGGGACCTTGCGCTTGGCGCCCCAGCCGCGGATGTCGTACACGCCGGTGGCGGCCGCGCGCTGGATGTCCGCGATGGTGGCGCGGTCAAAGGTGGCGGACTCCCGCAGGCCCAGTTCAGCGATGTCAGGGGCGGGCAGGGAGGTAATGGTCACGGGAGCCTCCTAGTAGGCAGTCGAATTGTCGACGTGGAAGTGGTAGAGGTTCCGGGCTGAGCCGTAGCGCTTGAAGTCGGCCGGGTTGTCGGTACGCCCGGCGGCGGCGAGCAGTTCTGCCAGTTCGGCAAGGTGCTCTTCGCGCAGCGGCTTTTCGACGCAGTCCGCGCCGAGGGAGGCCACCGTGCCTTTGACGTAGATCCGTGCCTCGTAGATGGAGTCGCCCAGGGCGTCACCGGCGTCGCCGCAGACCACCAGCCGGCCGGCCTGGGCCATGAAGGCGGACATGTGGCCGATGTTGCCGCCCACCACGATGTCCACGCCTTTCATGGAGATCCCGCAGCGGGCTCCGGCGTTGCCGTCGATGACCACCAGGCCGCCGTGCCCGGTGGCCGCGGCGGACTGGGACGCATCCCCCGTCACATGGACCTTCCCGGACATGATGTTTTCCGCCAGCCCGACGCCGGCATTGCCGTTGATGGCCACGCTCCCCTTTTGGTGCATCCCGGCTGCGTAGTAGCCGGCATGGCCGTCGATGGCCACCGCGATGTCCGCGTCGATGCCAACGGCCAGGCTGTGCTTCCCGCCGGGGTTGGTGACGGTCCAGGACTGGCCGTCGGCCGCGTTGTGGAGTGCCTGGTTCAGGCTGCGGACCGGGGAGCCGGAAAGGTCCACCACGGTGGGTGCCTCGGCAGTAACTGCAGTTTCCAGGCTTTCGGGGGCTGTCAGAGTGACCATGTGTAGACCTTTCCGGGTTCCGGTTCAAAAATGCGGGCGTTGTCGATGCCGGGCAGCCCGGCGAGGGCGCGGTATTCGGGGGCCATGGCCACGTAGTCCTCGGTTTCGGCGATGATGGCCGGCTTGCAGGCGATGGGGTCGCGGACCACTGCCATGCTGTCCGCGGTGGTGACCACCAGGGTGTAGAAGCCGTCCAGGACCTTGCCCAGGTTCACCAATGCTTCCTCGAGGGTGTCGCCCTGCTGCAGCCGGGAGGCGACGTAGCGGGCGCCCACCTCGGTGTCATTCTCGGAGTCGAACACCACGCCTTCGCGCAAGAGGCCCCGCCGGACGGTGGCGTGGTTGGAGAAGGAGCCGTTGTGGACCAGGCAGAGGTCGTCGGCCACGGAGAACGGGTGCGAGCCGCCCGCGGTGACGGCCGACTCGGTGGCCATCCGGGTGTGCGACAGGCCCTGGCTGCCGGCCATGGCCTCGAGTCCGTGCTCGGCGGCGATCTCCATGGGATGGCCCACGCTCTTCATCACGGCCACGTGTTCGCCGCGGCCAATGATGGTGGCGGCGGGCACGGTTTCGGTGACGGCCTTCACCAGGAGGTCCGTCCCGACGGCGGCGCCCACCAGGGTGGTGTCGCCCACCACTTGCACTGCTGCTGCCGCGTCAGACGGCAGGAGCGCCGCGACGCCTGCGGTGAGTGCCGCCGTCGTCATTCCCTGGTCCGCGCCGAGCAGGCTCAGCGTTGAGGTGCCCGGGGACACCAGGCCCGGGGTGTTGTAGACGGCGAGGCCTGCGGAGTCGGGTCCGCGGTCCACGATCTGGCAGAGCATCGAGGACAGCAGGCTGCCCATCTTGGGGTGCAGCGAGGGATTGCGCAGCTGCAGCGCGGCGATTCCGCACATGGTGGGATTCCTTTACGGGGTAGTGGTCAGATCGAGGTGAGGTACGTCCGGATTTCCCAGTCGCTGACCTGGTTGTGCCAGCTGAGGAACTCCTCTTCCTTGGCGTTTGCGTAGTAGGTTCCGATCTCCGGATCGCCGCTGAGGCTGGCCAGGATGACCGGGTCCCTGCGGAGCGCTTCCACGGCGTGGAGCAGGGTGGCCGGCAGGAGATGGGCATCCGCTTTGGACTCCCCCGGCCCGGATGGCGTCCCGGGGTCGAGTGCCTTCTCCACGCCGTCCAGCCCTGCGGCGATGACGGTGGCGACGGCGAGGTAGGGGTTGGCGGAACCGTCGCCGGAGCGGAGTTCGAGCCTCGCGTTGTCCGGCACGCGGATCATGTGGGTCCGGTCGTTGCCCCCGTAGGAGGCCTTCCGCGGCGACCACGTGGCGCCGGAGGAACTGGTAGTGGCGCCGGTGCGCTTGTAGGAGTTGACCGTGGGGGCGAGGAAGGCCTGCAGCGCGGGGGCGTGGTCCAGGATTCCGGCGATGAAGGAATACGCGAGGCCGGACAGCCCCAGGCCGCGTCCGCCGTCGTCCGTGTTTCCGTCCTTCCCCGGGAACAGCGCGTCCGCGCCCGACCACAGCGAGAGGTGGAAGTGCAGGCCGGTGCCGGTGCGGTCCGTGAACGGCTTGGGCATGAAGGTGGCGGTCATGCCGCGCTGCCCGGCCAGGATGTTCAGGATGTAGCGGAGCGAGATGACGCGGTCGGCGGTGGTGAGGGCATCGGCGTACGTGAAGTTCTGCTCGAACTGGCCGGCGGCGTCCTCGTGGTCGTTGGCGTAGTTGCCCCAGCCGAGTGAGTTCATCGCGTCGCTGATGGACGTGAGGTGCTCATACATCCGGGTCACGCCGCGGGCGTCGTAGCAGGGGCGGGGCGAATCGTCCCGGGTGTCGGCGGTGCTCAGCGTCCCGTCGTCGCTCCTGTTGACCAGGAAGTACTCCACCTCGGCGCCTACCTTGGCCTGCATTCCCTGGTCCGCCAGGCGGGCGAGGGCGTTTTTGAGGATGACGCGCGGGGCGTAGGGCCAGGGCTTGCCGTCGACGTGCGGGTCGCAGTGGATGATGGCCAGCCCTTCCTTGATGAAAGGGACGGGGGTGAAGGAGGCGAGGTCCGGGACGGCGATGAGGTCCCCGTCCTGGGGCTTCTGGCCGATGAGGCCGGCCGCGTAGCCGGCAAAGCCCATGGCGCCCGCTTCGAGTTCGTCGGCGGCTTCCGCCGGAACGAGCTTGGCGCAGGGCTTTCCGGTCATGTCCACGAAGGTGGCCAGGAGGAAGCGGATGCCATGGGCGCGGGCGATGTCGGCGAGGGTGATCGTCGGTTCGGAGGCGGGAGCGGCGGACGCAGGGGCCGGCTCCATGGCGGGGGTTACAGCAGGGGTTGCGACACTGGTCATCGAAACATTCCTGTCCAATTGGTTAGCTACAGTAAACCTTGTTGCATAAGAGTATCCAAGGCTGTGTTTCACTCGTCGGGCCGGAAGGTTAAATGCATGTTTCGATGGGATGGGGGTACGCGTCCAGCAAAGAGAGAGGGTTTACCCGTTGAGCAATAAGCAGTCCCCCGAAGCAGAGACCACCGCCCCGGACTTGCGGGTGGGGGTGGTGGGCATCGGCTGGGCCGGCCAGCAGCACCTCAAGGCCTACTCGGCGCTGGATGGAGTAAGCATCGTCTCGGTGGCCGGCATGGAACAGGACCTCCGGGACTCCCTGCAGGCCGAATACGCCATCCCGAACGCCTTCGCCGGCTGGGAGGACATGCTGGAGCACGGCGGCCTGGACGCGGTCAGCGTGGCAGTGCCCACCTTCCTGCACGCCCCGATCGCCATCGCCGCCCTGGAACGGGGCCTCCACGTGCTCAGCGAGAAGCCGATCGCCCGCAACGCCGCGGAAGGCCAGGCCATGGTGGACGCCGCCCGCAAAGCCGGCCGCGTCCTTGACGTCGCCTTCAACCACCGCCGCCGCGGGGACATCAGGGCGCTCAAGGACGTGATCGACGGCGGCGGCCTGGGCCGGCCGTATTACGCGAAGGCCTCGTGGCTGCGGCGCGCCGGTATCCCCACGCTGGGCAGCTGGTTCACCAACCCGGAGCTCGCAGGCGGCGGCCCCCTGGCGGACATCGGCGTCCATGTGCTCGACTTCGCCCTGTACCTCCTCGGCGAGCCGAAGGTGGTGGCGGTATCCGCAGCCACCCATGCCGAACTGGGTCCGCAGGGCCGGGGCGGCGGAAGCCGGTTCTCCGCCCAGGCCACCAGCCATGCCTTCGACGTGGAAGACTTCGCCACGGCGTTGCTGCGGCTGGAGGGCGGCGCGACCCTGCTGGTCGAGGCCAGCTGGGCTGCCTACCGGGAAACCGACGACCAGCTGGACTTCACCGTGTACGGTACCGACGGCGGTGCCGAGCTCAGGGTGCACGGGGCCCCCTTTCCGCCGGTGGGCCGGCTGCGGGTGTTCGCGGACAAGGACGGGGAGTCCGCGGACTACCTGCCCCCGGTCCTGCCGGGCCGCGCACACGATGCAGTGGTGGAGGACTTTGTCACCGCCGTGCGCGGCGGCGCGAACGTCTGGGCCAACCATGACGGATCCCTGGCGCTGTACCGGGCGCAGGTCATCGACGCGTGCTACCAGTCCGCACGCGAGCAGAGGGAGGTTCGGCTCTGATGGACGGCGGACTGCGGATCCTGGTGTGGAACGAAGGCGTCCACGAAGCCAACAATGAGCCGTCCCACATCGGGGAGATATACCCGGACGGCATCCACGGCGCCATCGCCGCCGGCCTCCGCTCCCACTTTCCGGACGCGGAGATTACGACGGCGGTCCTGGCCACCGGCGCCGACCACGGCCTCAGCGAAGAGGTGCTCGCGGAGACTGACGTGCTGTTGTGGTGGGGCCACATCGCGCACGCGGAGGTGGGGGACGCCGTCGTCGAGCGCGTCCACCGGCACGTGCTGGGCGGGATGGGACTGATCGTGCTGCACTCGGGGCACTTCTCGAAGATCTTCACCAAACTGCTCGGTACCAGCTGCTCCCTTGCCTGGCGGAATGATGGCCAGCGCGAACTGGTGTGGACCGTCAAGCCGTCCCACCCCATCGCGGACGGGGTGGACAGCCCCATCGTCATCCCGGAGCAGGAGATGTACGGCGAACTGTTCGACATCCCGGACCCTGACGACCTAATCTTCATCAGCTCGTTTGCCGGCGGTGAGGTATTCCGGTCCGGCGTCACCTTCACCCGCGGAAAAGGCCGCATCTTCTACTTCAGCCCGGGCGACCAGGAGTACCCGGTGTACCACCATCCGCAGGTCCAGCGGGTCCTGGCCAACGGCGTGCGGTGGGCTGCGCAGCCAGATGTGGACCGTTCCGCCCCGGCTGTGACCAACCCGGCCCGGGAGTGGTTTGACGGGGCAAAACAGCATTGACATCACCTCTGCGGCGGAGCAGATTGGGATCGTCGCACACGAGGTTCGGCAGGTTCCGGACGGGCACACCCCTCCCTGGCGGACCATCCTCCCGGAGCGCCCCGCACGCCCGAGTGAATTAAACAACCCCCTCCTTCCCAGGAGCCTGAAATGCCAGCAGTAACGGTCAAGGACCTTGAATCAAAATCCTTCGATGAGCCGGATGAAAAGCGCCGGCCGCCCATGACGCAGGTCGATGTCGTCACCCTCGGCGGTACCACCCTGGGCCGCTTCACCTTCGAACCCGGCTGGCGCTGGTCGGAGACCGTCAAGACGGTGGTCCACACGGACAGCTGCCAGATCAGCCATCTGGGCGTCTGCGTAGCCGGAACCCTGACCGTTGAACTGGTCGATGGAGGCCGGATGACCATCCACGCCGGTGACGCCTACTCCATTCCGGCCGGGCACGACGCCTGGGTGGAGGGCAGCGGGACCTACGTTTGCTACGAAGTGATGAGCGCCGCGGAGTACGCCAAGCCGGAGTGACCGGCGGCCCGCCGCCAACCACGGGGAAAGGGAGGTCCGCAGGCCCTCCCTTTCCCGCTGCTGCGGCCCTACCGTTTGAGGAAACGCAACGATCGGAGAGCAATGAGAGTCACCGTCATCGGCGGCAGCGGCCACATCGGGTCGTTCCTGGTCCCCCGGCTGGTCCGCGCCGGCCATGAGGTCACCAACATCAGCCGCGGCACCAGCAGGCCTTACACGGAGGCACCGGAGTGGCAGCAGGTGCACCACGTCACCGCAGACCGTGAGGCGGAAGACCGGGACGAAACGTTCGCGGACCGGGTGGCGGCCCTCAAACCGGACGTCGTGGTGGACCTGGTCTGCTTCACCCTCGAATCGGCGGCGCAGCTGGTGCAGCGGCTGCGGGGCGAGGTGGGGCACCTGCTGCACTGCGGCTCCGTCTGGCGGTACGGGCAGAGCCTGAAGCTGCCCATCAGGGAGGGCTCGGATTCCGCTGCTCCACCCTTTGGCGAATATGGCATCCAGAAGAACCGGATTGCCCTGATGCTGAAGGAAGAAACCGCCAGCGGCGGCCTGGCCACCACGTCCCTGCATCCCGGACACATTGTGGGGGCCGGGATGGCAGCCGGTCGGTCCGTTGGGCAACCTCGATCCCACCGTCTGGCAGACCATCTCTGCAGGCCAGCCCCTTCGGATTCCCGGCAGCGGCACGGAGCTAATGCACCATGTGCACGCCGATGACGTCGCGCAGGCGTTCGAACAGGCGATTGCCCGGCGCGGAGCGGCCGCCGGGGAGGACTTCAACATCGTTGCCCCTACCGCGCTGACGGTGCGCGGCTATGCGGACATCGCTGCCGCCTGGTTCGGCCACGCTGCGGTGCTGGAGACAGTTTCGTGGGACCGCTTCCGCGGGAACACCTCCCGCGAGCACGCGGATGCGAGCTGGAACCATCTCTACCGCAGCCAGTGCTTCAGCATCGAAAAGGCGGTCTCCGTGCTCGGCTACGCGCCGCGGTACGAACCGGAGCAGGCCATCTTCGAATCCATCCAGTGGTTGGTTGCCCACGAACAGCTGCACGTGGCCCGCCCGCTCGGCGTCGCCGGCTGAGCCTCGACGGCCTACCGGCAGGACCGCCGGAGCCGGGCTACCAGCGTGGCGGCGAGCACCGCCGTCGTTAGTTCCAAGGCGATAACCAGCAGCAGGTCCGTGCTGCCGGAGCCGCTTCCAGCGGACGACGGCGGCTGGCCGCCGTGCACGTGCCCGGCACCGCCGGCGCCAAGCAGCAGTGCTGCATGAAGGGCAGCCATCGCCACGGCAGCGATGGTGACCTGGTGCAGCGCACCCACCCGGCTGTGCCGCCAGATATGGACCGCGCAGGGAGCGCAGACCGCGGCGAGTGCCAGCATGAGCACGCCAAGCCACGTGCCGTGGCGCCCGAATACGGCCAGCCATACGTGGGCCGCGCAGGAGACGGCGGTAACGATGGCAACCAGCCGGGCATGCTGGACTGGCCGTTGGGCATGGACCCGCAGGGCACGGTCCCGTCCAGCCGCTGTCGTGCTCCCTGCCGGGGCGGGGGTCAGGCTAGTGGCAGCCACCGCTGCTGCCCTCGGCATGGCAGGAGGATTCCTGCTGGTTGGGGTTGGCGGGAACGTCCAGGACCGGACTGCGGTCGAAGAAGCCCTCCGGCCGCAGCTTGAAGCCGACGGTGTCCACGGGCATGATGGGCCAGTCCTCCACCCGGGGGAAGTGGGTCAGGCCGAAGGTGTGCCACACCACGATGTCCTGGCCGTCGATGTCCCGGTCCTGCGCGATGTAGGCCGGCAGGCCCGCGCCGCCGGCGTGCTGGTTCACGAAGTCGCCCGTGGGGTACTGCTCGTCCTCGGCGTACCGGGTGACCCAGAGGTCTTTGGTGGCAAAGGCGGCGCGGCGGGCGATGGAGGAGTCCGGGTCTGCCAGCAGCGTGGGCTGGTTGTGGGAGTGCAGTTTGTAGCCCACGGGCTCGCCCAGCCGGTTCCTTGACCCCGGGTTGGAAATGATCCAGGTGCGGCCGGCGCGGGCGTCGGCTTCCCGGACGCCTTCGGACTCGCGGGCCAGGACGGTACGCCTGCGGGAGAACGCGTTGCCCCGTTCGTTTCCTGGCCCCATGGCCTGGCGGATGACGTCCTCCTCCTCCACGCGGTTGCTGAAGCCGTCGATGGCCATGTCCAGCCGGGCGCTGAAGAGGTGCTGGTGGAAGGGGGCGCCCAGGCCGGGCGCCAGTTGGGAGATGTTGTCCGAGCCGCCCTCGGGGAACGCGGAGGTGAACACAATGCCGGTGGCTTTGGCCTCGAATTCGATGGTTCCATCCAGGTAGAGGTACCAGTAGAAGCCGTAGTCGTAGTTGCCGATCGTGGTGAAGAAGGAGATGACCAGCCGGCGGTTGCGGCGGGTGTAGGTGACGCCGCTCCAGAGGTCGGAGTGCTTGGAGAGGATACTCCAGTCCTCCTCGTGCATGCAGATGCCGTTGCGGATTTCCCGCGGGGTGCCGAAGGCGTCGCTGATGACCGGGCTGAGGTAGGTGATCTCACCCAGGCAGTCGCAGCCCAGTTCCAGGGAGTTGGCGTACTGGCCAACCAGGTATTCGCCGGTGTCGAAGTAGTTCTGCCAGGACCGGACGGGCGACGGGTCACCGTACGGCACCACCATCTCGGCGATGGACGCGCGGTTGAAGATCTGCCGTTTCCGGCCGCCGTCCCGAAACGCGAGGTTGTGCAGGACCACGCCTTCGCGGACATCGAAGCCCACGTCCACGCTCCATTTTTCCCACTCCACGTGGTTGCCGCCCGTGACAGTGAAGCTGGGGCCCTCCGGCTGGGTGATGCTGATGGGTTTCTGGGTTTCGCGGACCGGCCCGGTCAGTTCGGGGTCGGTGTAGTTGCCGTGCTCGGCCGGGATGGGCATGGCACCGAGGTCGATGACATGGGTGACTTCCCTGCTGACAACGTCCACGTAGGCCACCAGGCCGTCCACCGGGTGTGCCCAGGCGCTGTCCTCGGGGAAATCCTGCACGAACGCCAGGCCGCGGAGGATGCGGCGGCCCTTCTCTTCGCCGTATTCGAAGACGCCGGCCGAGAGCGGGGCCACGCGGACCTTTTGGACGTCGAGGCCCCTGGCCGCGAGTGCCGTAAGCCACCGTTCGTCAGTGGCGAGGAGGGACTCCACCACTTCGAACTCCTCCTCCAAGACCGGCAGCTCGCCGGTCACTGCAGTGTCCAGGACGACGGCGGAGAGCACCTTTTGCTGGGTAACGGAGACAACGACGTCCCGCGGCGCAGCCCCGGAGACGTCGTGGATGAAGACCCGGAAACGGCGGTCCGCCTGCGTTTCCGCGCCCCGCGCCGGATCCAGCAGGCCGAGATAGGCGATGCGGTGCCGGGCACCCAGGTAGCCTTCCGCCTGCAGAAGGGCGCGGACGTCCAGGATTTCCTCCGCGGTTGCCAGGCGGAAGGCGGAGGCGGTTTCGGTTGCTGCGAGAGTCATGGGAAGAGCCTTTGTCCGGGCCGTCACCGGCCACTGGTTTATTTTCTATAGTTGTAGAGAATAAACGTCCGTAACATGGCCCACAAGAGTCTGAGCGAAAAATTTCCGGGGAGTGGCCGCGGTGCCGAAGATAGTTGACCATGATGAGCGCCGCCTGGAACTCGTGGATGCCACCTGGCGGATCATCGCCCGGCAGGGCCTTGAAAGCGCCACCATGCGCGAGATCGCCACGGAGGCAGGCTTTGCCAACGGTGCCCTGAAACCCTACTTCCCCACCAAGGACACCCTGCTCGAATTCGCCTTCAGCCACGTTTTCAACAGGACCAACCGGCGCATCGCAGAGGTCACGGCCGGGCGGACGGGCCTGGACGCGCTGCGCGCCTTTTCCCTCGAGGTCCTCCCCCTCGACGAAGAGCGCGTCAACGAGGCACGCATCGTGGTCCCGTTCTGGCAACGGGCCATCAACGACCCCCGGAAGGCGGCGATCCACCAGCAGTCAATGAATGAATGGCTGGCGGCCATCCGGCGCTTCCTGGCAGAGGCGAGGGACAGCGGCGACGTGACCGCCGCCGTCGACGATTCCATCCTTGCCGGGCAGCTGCTGAACATGCTGCTGGGAGCCCAGATCGAGGCGGCCCTGGCGCCGGAAGGCGAGGCGGATTTTGGCCATGCCGCCCAGCTTGAGGGCTATCTCGCGCTCCTCGGCAAAATTCCCGGCCGGAAATGAGCGGCAAACTCGAAAGTATGCTTACTATTGGTGGGTCAGGTTCTGGCAGATGCCGGAGCGGGCACGAACTGTAAGGAGCATCTCCATGGGTTTGGATGACAAGATCGGCAACGCTGCAGAGAAGCTCGGCGGCAAGGGCAAGGAAGCTGCCGGAAACGCCACGGGCGACGAGAGCCTGAAGGCCGAAGGCCAGACGGACCAGGCAAAGTCGGACCTCAAGCAGGCCGGCGAACACGTCAAGGACGCCTTCAAGAAGGACTAGTCGGCGCTCGCATAATGGGTGCAACTCCAACCGGAGTTGCACCCATTGCGTTTAAGCGCCCGGCTTGGCCGGGACGCCGGGACGCTCAGTGGATCAGCCCCGACACCAGGTTGATGGTGGTGGCCAGGACGATGGCGCCGAGCAGGTAGGAAAGCAGCGCCTGGCGCAGGACCGTAGAGCGGATGGCAGTGGTCTTCAGGTCGGTGTCCGATACCTGGAACGTCATGCCCACTGTGAAGGCCAGGTAGGCAAAGTCCGAGTACCGGGGCTGGCTCCCCTCGTTGAAATCCACACCCGTGCCGTCGCGGTAATAGATGGCCGCATACCGCAAGGTGAACAGTGTGTGGACCAGGAACCACGAGAGGGCAATGCTGCCCAGCGCCATGGCAACCGTGGCATCCTTGGCACCCCCCTGCTCACTGGCGGCGTCAAGCAGGATCAGGGCCACTCCCGCAAAGCTGGCCACGGTGGCACCCAGGACCAGCGCGTCCGAAAAGACCCTGCCGGGATCCTCCCGCCTGGCATGCGCAGCAGTGGCCGCAGGGCCCAGGCGCCCGATGACGCTCCAGACCCAGATGAGGTAGGTGGCCGAGGCGGCGGCCCAGCCGAGCGCCGGGGCATACGTCCACGTGCCGAAGGTGCCAACCGCCAGTCCCGCAACAAGGCCGACGGCGAGCATCACCACCATCCGGAGCCGGGAGTGGTGCGCGCGGGAGTCGAAGTTCCGGTAGTGGTCACCGGCAGCCGTCATGGACCTCATGGCCCGATCATGGCACGGGAGTCTGGGCTGCGGCTGGAAAGACGAACTTCTTATTTTCGCCGACCGTTGAAAAAAGAGTATCCGCCCGCTAGTCTGGGGGAACTGTGTCGCAGGACACAGTTCCGGGGGAAACGTGAAGTGGCCATCCGTCGCGAGGAACATCCATGCAAGCAGCAACCACAGCCCGCATCCCACACCAGGACCTGACGTCCAGGGTGGCCGCGTCGTTTGACCATTGGAAGCACCTGGTGGCGGAATCCTTCGTTCCCCTCGCCGCACGGACCGCCGACGTTGACGGCTTCCAGGGCCGCATGCGGGCCCGGGTGCTGGACCGGATGTCCATCGTGGAGGTCACCGCCACCTCCCACGAGGTCCACCGCACCCCGGCACTGATCGCACAGTCCCATGAGCGCTATTTCAAGCTGAACCTGCAGCTGGAAGGCACGGGCCTGCTGATCCAGGACAACCGCGAAGCCGTCCTCCAGCCCGGCGACCTGGCAATCTACGACACCAACCGCCCGTACACCCTTGCCTTCGAGGACAGCACCAGGATCATGGTCCTGATGTTTCCCTGCGATGCCCTGTCCCTGCCCGCGGACTACGTGGGGCAGCTCGCCGCCGTGCGCATGGGAAGCGGGGGCCTGAGCGGAATCGTGGGCCAGTTCATCCGCGAACTGTCGGCGAACCTGGACGTCCTGAACGGTCCCAGTGGCTCAAGGCTGGCCACCAACGCCCTGGACCTGGTGTCCACCATGCTGCACGCGGAAATGGACATCACGCCGGACCGCATGAAGCCGCAGGCCCTGCTGGCCGTCTCGGTCCGCGAGTACATCGAAGCCAACCTGGCCGATCCCCTGCTGTCACCGGCAAGCATCGCCGCGGCGCATTTCATCTCCACCCGGCACCTGCACAACGTTTTCCACGAGTCGGGGACCACCGTAGCCAGCTGGATCCGGACACAGCGGCTCGAAGGCGCACGCCGCGACCTCCGCGACCCGCTGCATGCCGGGCAGTCCGTCGGCACGGTTGCTGCCCGCTGGGGGTTCCTGGATGCCGCCCATTTCAGCCGCACGTTCCGGGATGCTTTTGGTGTCTCACCCAGCGAATGGCGCCGGGGCTGATGCAGGCGTTTCCTAGATCAACCCCTGCGCCAGCATGGCGTCGGCTACCTTGACGAACCCGCCGATGTTGGCGCCGAGCACGTAGTTGCCGGGTTCGCCGTATTCCTCGGCGGTGGCGGCACAGCGGTCGTGGATGCCCACCATGATCTCGGTCAGCCGCTCTTCGGTGTGCTCGAAGGACCATGAATCGCGGCTTGCGTTCTGCTGCATTTCCAGGGCCGAGGTTGCCACCCCGCCGGCGTTGGCGGCCTTGCCCGGCCCGAACAGGACGCCCGCCTCCTGGAACACCGCAACAGCGTCGCGGGTGGAGGGCATGTTGGCGCCTTCGCCGATGGCGAGCAGGCCGTTGCCCACCAGGCGGGCGGCAGCAGCGCCGTCGAGCTCGTTCTGCGTGGCGCAGGGAAGCGCCACGGTCGCATCGACGTCCCACACTGAGCCGCTGTCCACATACGTGACACCACCACGGCGTTCTGCGTAATCCTTCAGGCGGCCGCGCTGCACTTCCTTGACCTCGCGGAGGAGCGCGACGTCGATTCCCGACTCGTCCACGACGTACCCTGACGAGTCGGAGCAGGCCACCACCACGGCTCCGAGGGACTGGGCTTTGGCGATGGCGTTAATGGCCACGTTGCCGGAGCCGGACACCACCACGCGCTGGCCATCAAAGGAGGCCCCGCGCGTTTTCAGCATTTCCTGGGTGAAGATGACGGTGCCGAAGCCGGTGGCTTCGGGACGGACCAGGGAGCCTCCCCAGGAAATGCCCTTGCCGGTGAGCACGCCGGACTCGTAGCGGTTGGTGATCCGCTTGTACTGGCCGAAGAGGTAACCGATCTCGCGGCCGCCCACGCCGATGTCGCCGGCCGGAACGTCGGTGTATTCGCCGATGTGGCGGTAGAGCTCGGTCATGAAGGACTGGCAGAAGCGCATCACTTCGGCGTCGCTGCGGCCCCGCGGATCGAAATCGGCGCCACCCTTGCCGCCGCCGATTGGCATGCCGGTCAGGGCATTTTTGAAGATCTGCTCGAAGCCGAGGAATTTGACGATGCCCAGGTAGACGGACGGGTGGAAGCGCAGGCCCCCCTTGTACGGGCCCAGCGCAGAGTTGAATTCCACCCGGAAACCGCGGTTGATCTGGACGCGGCCGGCGTCATCGGTCCACGGAACGCGGAAAATGATCTGGCGTTCAGGCTCGCAAAGGCGTTCCAGGATGGCGGCCTCCAGGAATTCCGGATGCCTGTCGTGGACCGGCCCAAGGCTTTCGAAGACCTCCACCACTGCCTGGTGGAACTCCGCCTCACCGGGATTCCGGGCCAGGACGGTGTCCTTAATGGCTTCGAGCCGTGCGTCCATGAACTGTTCCTTACCTCTGAGCCGAAACGAGGGACAGCGCAAAAGCAACGTCGCCCCATAGGTTTACTCTTCAACTTATCGGATTACGACCGGGGAGCAGTAGGCGGACCGGTCCAGGTCGGATAATCTCCGTAATGTGACAAGGATATTCCACATTGTGAGAGCTTGGTTCAAGCGATTCTCTCCAGGAGAGGCGCGCTGATGCCCTTCATTTGCCTGCTTCTCTCCGGGGCCGCGCTGCTGATCAACGGGCTGGCGACCCTCGAACGCCTCCCCCGCATCGACGCCGCCACCTTCAGCCTGCTGCTCGGCGGCACCCAGCTGGTGCTCGGCGTCGTCCATCTTTCCACCGGGAGTACCGGCACTGAAGACCTTCTGGCGGCCGCCGGCATGTTCCTTTTCGGGCTGAAGTACGCCTATGCCGGACTGGATGGCCTGCTGGGGCTGGGCTCGACCGGCCTGGGCTGGTTCTGCGGCATGGTGGCGTTCTTCGGCCTCCTGCTGGCGGGCGCCTGGCTCGGTACGGACCCGCTGCTCGCGGTGCTCTGGGTGTGCTGGGCGGTGCTGTGGGGGCTGTTGTTCACCTCTGCTGCACTCGGGGCCGCGCGGCTGGAGCCGTTCACCGGCTGGGCGCTGGTGCTGGCCAGCCAGGTTACTGCCACTGTCCCCCCGTTCCTGGGCCTGGCCGGTCTCTGGCCGCGTTCGGCCGCCGTTGCGTGGTTGGCCGCGCTGCTCCTGGCAGGGCTGTTCGTGGCGGCACGCGCACTGGCCCGGCGCGGACAGGATGTTCCGCGCCGGGCCAGAGAGTCCCTGCCGGCTAAGTGAGCGCGTGGCCCAGGGAGCCAACGTGCTGGCGTCGCTGGATGGCCGATTCCACCAGGACTCCCGCCAGGAAGACCACCGGGACCGCCACCAGCAGGGCAGCAGCAGTCTCGGCGCTGCCCCTGATGAGGGCGGTGAAGTTGCTGGCCACCAGGGACAAAACCCAAGCCAACAGGACCGCCGCCAGGACGGGAGCGACGCGGGTCTGCCACAGTTGGGCTCCCGCGCGCTCCCGGCGGAAGAACGCGACGACGGCCGCGGAACACAGCATGTACAGCACCAGCAGTGCCGCCACGGCCAGGCCGCTGAACCAGGAAAACAGAGTCAGGACAGGATCCAGGGCCAGGATGGCGAAGGGCACCACCAGCACGACGGCGGTGGCGGACTGGACCCAGGCTGCCACGGCAGGTGCCCGGTGCCGGTTGGTCCGGGCGAGGACGGCGGGCATGGAACCACGCAGTGCCAGGGAGTGGAGGTAGCGGTTGATGCCGTTGTGGAAGGCGATGATGCCGGCGAGCAGCGAGGTGACCAGCAGGATGCCGGCCACGATGCCCGCCCAGGGGCCGAACAGTTCTACGAGCGGGCCCAGCACGAAGGAGGTGGCATCCCCTGATTCGAGCGCGGCGCCCGCGGCGCCCATCACCTGCGAGGGGCCGTAATAGCTCACCAGCATCCAGGAAATAAAGGCGAAGAACACCGAGATCACGCCGACGGACAGGTAAGTTGCCCGGGCCACGGTGCGGTGCGGATCCTTCGCCTCGGCGGAGTAGATGGCCGTGGACTCGAAGCCGAACATGGAGGCCACCGCGAACATGATGGCAACACCGGGAGCTCCTGCGCCGATGGCTTCCGGGGAGAAGGACGCGGCCACGCTGATGCCTTCCGGGCCGCCGCCGTGCAACAGCACGGTGAAGCCGAACATCAGCAGGATGGCCACCTCCAGGCCCACCAGCACGGCCAGCACGCGCGCACCGAGTTCGATGTTGAGGGAGCCCAGAACCTGGACGCCGGCCATGGTGGCCAGGGCCAGCAACCACCAGGGAATGGCCAGCCCGGCAGAGGCCAGGAGCCCGGAGAAGGCAGCGCCGTAGAGCCCGTACATGGCGGCCTGGACGGTACTGTAAGCCAGCAGTGCCAGCCACGCCGCACCGGCTCCCGTCCGCCTGCCGAATGCCGCCGTCACGTAGGCGTAGAAGGCGCCGTTGGCCTGGATCTTGCGGCTCATCGCCACGAACCCCACTGCGAAGATCACGATGACGATGCCCACGATCAGGTAGGCGCCGGGTGCGCCGGCACCGTTACCGAGCGCTGCGGCAAGCGGCGCTGCGCCGACGATCCCGGTGAGGGGAGCCTGTGCCGACAGGACGAAGAAGAGGATGCCCAGGACGCCGATGCTGCCGGCACGCAGTGCCGTTGAATGCTCCTTGGCCGGAGCGTCAGTGGTCCGGGGCTCGGAATTCGAAATACTCATTGGATCCTTCTTAACGGTCATGAGTTCAGGAAAATTGCGGTGGTATCCAGCTTGGCAGCGGGGCACCGAAGCCCTTTGTCCACCAGCGACGAGTTGTTGATTGTCAGCGCAGTGCAGGTCCGGGCATCCTCCCGCCGCTGCAGCCGCGCTGAAATTCCCCACCTTTCCGCCCGCACCACTCACAGCCGACGGCGTGTGGCGGGGACACGCCGTCGGGCGCGCTTAAACATGGGGAGAGTCAGCCGGGCATAACAAAGCGCGGCCGGCCACCCGGAAAGGGCAGCCAGCCGCGCTGACAGTATTCAGTTGAGTAGGCCTACCGCAGCACCACGGTGCGGTTTCCCTGCAGCAGGACCCTGCCCTCGCAGTGCCATTTCACCGCGTTGGAGAGGGCCTTGCACTCCGTGTCGCGGCCGGCGGCCACCAGGTCTTCGGGCCCGTAAGTGTGGTCCACCTCCACCACCTGCTGGGCGATGATGGGTCCCTCGTCCAGTTCAGCGTTGACATAGTGCGCGGTGGCGCCGACGGTCTTGACGCCCCGCGCGTACGCCTGGTGGTACGGCTTGGCACCCTTGAAGCTGGGGAGGAACGAGTGGTGGATGTTGATGGCCCGGCCGTCCAGTTTGCGGGTCAGGTCGTCGCTGAGCACCTGCATGTAGCGGGCCAGCACCACGAGTTCGACGTCGAGCCCGTCCACCAGTTCCATGAGCGCAGCCTCGGCCGCGGGCTTGGTCTCCGCCGTGACCGGGATGTGGTGGAACGGGATGCCGTGCCACTCCACCAGTGCCTGGTGGTCCCGGTGGTTGGACACCACGGCCACCACCTCAACGGGAAGTTCGCCGACCCTGGCGCGGAACAGCAGGTCGTTGAGGCAATGCCCAAACTTGGACACCATGATCAGCACCTTGCGCTTGGACCCGTGGCGTTCCAGCTGCCAGCGCATGCCGAACTTCTCCGCCACCGGGGCGAACGAGGTCCGCAGCTTCTCCAGCGTGGACTCATCGCCTTCGGAGACGAAGTGCACGCGCATGAAGAAGTGGCCTTCGGAGCGCTCACCGAACTGCTTGTTGTCGATGATGTCGCAGCCGTGCTCCAGCAGGAACCCGGACACGGCGTGCACAATGCCGGGCCCTTCCGGGCAGTCCAGGGTCAGGACGTGTTCCACGGTGGTGGGCGCCTTCGATGCGGGGATATGGGTTTCAGTAACAGTCATGGCTCAGCACTCGATCACATTCACGGCGAGGCCTCCTCGGGAGGTTTCCTTGTACTTGGTTTTCATGTCGGCTCCGGTATCGCGCATGGTCTTGATCGCCTTGTCCAGCGAGACCTTGTGGCTGCCGTCCCCGTGCAGGGCCAGCCGGGCCGCGTTGATCGCCTTCACGCTGGCGATCGCATTCCGCTCAATGCACGGGATCTGCACCAGGCCGCCCACGGGGTCGCAGGTCAGGCCCAGGTTGTGCTCGATGCCCACCTCGGCGGCGTTTTCCACCTGTGCCGGCGTTCCGCCGAGCACCTCGCAGAGCCCGGCCGCGGCCATCGAGCAGGCGGAGCCCACCTCCCCCTGGCAGCCCACTTCGGCGCCGGAGATGGAAGCGTTCAGTTTGAACAGGATTCCGACGGCGGCCGCCGCCAGCAGGAAGCGGACCACACCATCGTCGTCGGCCCCTGGAACAAACTTCACGTAGTAGTGCAGGACTGCCGGCACAATGCCCGCGGCCCCGTTGGTGGGGGCGGTGACGATCCGGCCGCCGGCCGCGTTCTCCTCGTTCACGGCCAGCGCGAAGAGGTTCACCCATTCCATCGCCAGCAGCGGATCCGCGGGTGCCTGGACGGGCGACGGCGACGCTGCCGCTGCTTCGGCGGAGGCGGCCGAGGCCGTCAGGGTGCGGAACAGGGCGGGCGCCCGCCGGGTGACGTTCAGGCCTCCGGGCAGGATGCCTTCGGCGTTGCAGCCGTTCTCCACGCATTCACGCATGACGCCCCACAGCCCCAGCAGCTGTTCGCGGAGCTCCGCTTCGCTGCGCCAGGTCAGTTCGTTGGCCAGCATGACATCGGAGATGGACATGCCTTCACGGCTGCAGATCTGCAGCAGTTCGTCCGCCGTGGAGAACGGGTACGGCAGCACGGTGTCATCCGGAACCACCTTGTCCGCACCCTCGGCGTCGCCGTCCACCACGAAGCCGCCGCCGATCGAGTAGAAGCTCCGCTCGCTCAGCACGGCGCCCGTGTGGTCCAGGGCCCGGAAGGTCATGCCGTTGGGGTGCGCGGGAAGGGACTTGCGCCGGTGGAGCACCACGTCCTCTTCCCAGTTGAAGTCCACCCGGTGCACCCCGGCAATGTGCAGTTCGGCGTCCAGCGCGGCGGCTGCCACCTGGTCGTCGGCGGTGGAAGTGTCCACGGTTTCCGGGTCCAGGCCTTTCAGCCCCAGGACCACTGCCTTGTCCGAGCCGTGGCCGCGGCCGGTGGCGCCGAGCGACCCGAACAGTTCGGTCTGGACGCGGGCGGTGGCGGCCAGCTGGCCGTCACCCTTCAGTCCATCCGCGAACAGCTTGGCCGCCCGCATCGGGCCCACCGTGTGTGATGACGAGGGCCCGATGCCAACGGAAAAGAGGTCAAGGACGCTGAGCGCCATCAGGGGACCTCTGGCGAGGCGTACTCCCGCATGGCGTCCAGCAGCCACCGGCCCAGGAACTCGGCGAACGAAGCACGGGGGAAGATCCGGAAGGACTCGTCACCGGTCTTCCACAGGATGGCGGGGATGTTCGCGATTTCCGTGGAGAAGGCGGTCCCGGCCTTGAAGACCCGCGGGTGGAGGTCCAGCGAGCAGCCCTTTTCCAGGACGGCACGGGCCCGGGGGCCCGTCAGTTCGAACGTGGTCCGGTTGGCGGACAGGTCCACCACCTGGCCCGCGTCGCCGCCCAGCGCGTCCCGGAGCGCGGGGATGAGGTCCCCGCCCAGGGATTCGTGCGCCTCGGTGGATGCAACCACCAGGAACTCGGCGGGGCCGAGCCACAGGACGGACACGTCGCCGCTGCCGGCTACGGCACCGGAGCCGGCGGGGAGGCCGCCGGTCACACCGGCCAGGCGCTCCGCCGCGGCGGATCCTGCGAGTGCCCGGAGGCCCACCATGGTCAGGAAGGGCACCTCGGAGATTTCAACGGTTCCTGCCAGGGAGCCAGCCGCGAATTCTTCCGCCAGCTGACGCGCCGGGCTGACGCGGGCGGCGAGGTTCTTCTCGGCGTTGGTCTTGGCGGAGGTCGGGGATGCTGCTGTTTCAGCCATCTTTACGGGTCCCTTCAGAGTCAAAAAGCACTGTTTCTGCGACAACCACGTCCACCAGCTGGTCGCCGGCGGCCGCCACCAGCGTTTCGCCGATGCGGTTGCGTCCGTTCTTGATCAGGGCCAGGCCGAACGACCGGCCCAGCGCTGCGCTGTGGTAGCTGGAGGTAACGAACCCTTCCATCGGCACGGGGCCGTAGGCGGGGTTGGTCGAACGTCCCTTTTCCACGAGCTGGGTGCCTTCGGGCAGCCGCAGCGTGCCATCCACGGGGAGGACGCTGACCAGGTGCTTGCGGTCCTCACGCTGGGCGTCCGACCGGGTGTAGGAACGCTTGCCGATGAAGTCCTTCGCCTTGGAGACGATCCATTCCATGCCGGCATCCTGCGGAGTGACGGTGCCGTCGGTGTCCTGCCCGACGATCGGGTAGCCCTTCTCGGCGCGCAGCACGTGCATGGTTTCGGTGCCGTAGGGGGTGATGTTGAACTCCGCCCCGGCAGCAGCAACGGATTCCCACGTGTTCAGCCCGTACCAGGCGGGGACGTTGATCTCGTAGGCGAGTTCACCGGAGAACGAGATCCGGCAGATCCGGGCCCGCACGCCGGAGGCGAGGGTGGTTTCGCGGAAGGTCATGAACGGGAAGGCTTCTGCATCCAGGCCGCCGTTGGCAGCCAGTTCAGGGGCCACACGGGCGATGACCTCGCGGGACTTGGGCCCGACGACGGCGATGGTGCTCCACTGTTCCGTCACGGAGGTGCACTGCACGTCCAGCTCCGGCCACTCGGTCTGCAGCCATTCCTCCAGCCAGTCCAGTACCTTGGCGGCACCGCCGGTGGTGGTGGTCATGAAGTAGGTCTCGTCGTCGACGCGGAGGGTCACGCCGTCGTCGAAAATCATGCCGTCCGGGGTGCACATGACGCCGTACCGTGCCGAACCCGGGGCGAGCTTCTTGAACGCGTTGGTGTACATCCGGTTCAGGAACTCCCCCGCGTCCTTGCCGCGGATTTCGATCTTGCCCAGGGTGGTGGCGTCCATGAAGCCCACGGATTCGCGGACGGCGGCGCATTCGCGCAGCACGGCGGCATCCATGTCTTCCCCGGCCTGCGGGTAGTACCAGGGCCGTTTCCACTGTCCGACGTCTTCGAACAGCGCGCCCTTGGCCACGTGCCAGGGGTGGATCGACGTGACGCGGGCGGGGTCGAACAGTTCCCCGCGCTGGCGTCCGGCCAGTGCGGCGAAGGCCACCGGGGTGAAGGGGGCGCGGTAGGTGGTGGTGCCAATGTCGCCGATGCCGCGGGAGGCCTCGCCGGCAGTGCGGAGCGCCGCGGCGATGACGCCAATGGCGTTGACGCCGGAGGTCTTGCCCTGGTCGTTGGCGGTGCTGATGGAGGTGTACCGCTTGATGTGTTCCACCGAACGCATGCCCGCGCCCGTGGAGCGAAGGACGTCCGCCACGGACTGGTCGCGCTGGAAGTCCACGAAGTGGTGGTGCCAGTCATCCGGAGTGCCGCTCTCGCCCGGCACCAGCCACAGCTGGCGGGTGGGGGCGGAGGCCTTCGGGTCGCCGGACACGGACGGCTCGACGGCGGATTCGAAGCCGGCGGCGATGGCCGCCTTGGCGCCGGCGGAGATGCCCTCCGCAACGCAGTCTTCGGTGGCGAAGGAGCCGCGGCCGGCACCAATGGTCTGCTGGTCGGGGACCTCGGTGCTGGGCACGAAGGCTGCCAGCTCTTCGTCCCAGCGCAGCTTGCCCTGGCGCTGGGAGTGCAGGTGGACCAGCGGGCTCCAGCCGCCGGACACAGCCAGCAGGTCCGCTGCGATCTGCTCAACGCCGGAGGTGAGCTCGCCGTCGTCGTTGATGCTGCGGACGGTCACGCCGTCCAGGCGGCCGTCGGCGCCGGCGGAGGTGTTGGCCACCGCGCTGCCGATGAGCACCCGGATTCCGGCTTCGACGGCGGCGCTGGCCACCGCAGTGAGGGCCGGGCGGGCGTCCACCACGGCGGCGACCTTGACGCCTGCGGCGGCGAGGTCGGCGGCGGTGGCGTAGGCGCTGTCATTGGTGGTGCTGATGACCACGCGCTTGCCGGCGGCCACGCCGTAACGGTTCAGGTAGCTGCGCACGGCGGAGGCGAGCATGATGCCTGGGCGGTCGTTGTTCTCGAACACCAGCGGACGTTCGTGGGCGCCCGGGGCGACCACCACCTGGCTGGCACGGATGTGCCAAATACGCTGGCGGGACACACCTGCAGCTGCGGGGCTGCTGAGGTGGTCGGTGCGGTTCTGGACGGCGATGACGTAGTTGGAGTCGTAGGCGCCGAACGCGGTAGTGCGGTTCAGGACCGTGGATTCGGCGCCGGAAACCAGTTCGGCTTCGACGTCGGCCACCCATTCAAGGGCCGGCTTGCCTTCGATGGTCTCGGCCAGGCCCTCGGCGGTGGAGCCGGAGAGCAGGGAACCGCCGAGTTCGGGCTGGTCGTCGAGGAGCATCACCCTGGCGCCGGTGCGGACAGCCTCGCGGGCTGCGGCGAGTCCGGCGGGGCCGCCGCCGATCACCAGGACGTCGGTGTGGACGTACTTCTTGTCGTATTCGGCGCGGTCGTCCTCCGGGTCCAGCTTGCCCAACCCGTTGAGCAGGGTGGCCTGGAGTCCGTCCACCAGGGAGACGGTGGTGGCGGGAAGCATGGATTCGGCGACGTGGCCGGGGAAGCGGGCTTCCACGCGGACCAGGGCGTTGGCCTCTTCCACCCCGGCGGACATGATGCCTCGGGGGCGGTCCTCGTAGAGGGAGTTGCCGGCGGCGATGCGGCCGTTGGCCAGCAGCGCGGAGGCAAGGGTGTCACCGGGGTGGCCGGTGAACTCCTCGCCGTCCACGGTGAAGCGCCAGGAGATGGTGCGGTCGATGCGGGCGCCGGTAGCCAGGCGGGCGTTCTGGGAGGTCACTTGGTCGCTCCTTCCGGGGCGGTGGTGCGGAGGATGCTCGTGGCGGAGGTGCTGGGTGCCGCACTTCCCGTGGTGGTGCTGTCAGGGCCGGTGCTGGCGGTCCCGGTTTCGGGTGCGCCGTCCGGGGAGCGGTCGGGCCGCTTCGCCCCCATCGGGTAGACAGCTTTGATGTCATAGCTCACTGTGTCGCGGAGCATGTTGAACCACTGGCGGCAGCCGGTGCTGTGCACCCAGCGCTCGGCGAAGATGCCTTTGGGGTTCTCCCGGTAGAAGAGGTAGCGGGACCACTCCGTGTCGCTCAGCTCGTTGGGGTTCTCGGGGTACGGAACGTGAGCCTGTCCCCCGTAGTGGAATTCGGTTTCGTCCCGCGGGCCGCAGTTGGGGCATGGGATCAGCAGCATGTGCGTTAGTCCTTTTCTGGTGGCGGCGGCTAGTGGGCCACGGCGGCAGCGCCGTGTTCGTCGATGAGGGCGCCGGTTTCGAAGCGTTCCAGCGAGAACGGCTTGTTCAGCTGGTGCGGGGCGCCGGTGGCAATGGTGTGGGCGAAGGTCATGCCCGCGGCAGGGGTTCCCTTGAACCCGCCGGTACCCCAGCCGCAGTTCACGAACATGTTCTCCACGGGGGTCAGGCCCACGATCGGTGAGGCGTCCAGGGTGGTATCGACGATCCCGCCCCAGGTCCGGAGCACGTGGGCCCGGGCGAAGATGGGGAAGAGCTCGACGGCGGCCGCCATTTGCTGCTCGATCACGTGGAACGAGCCGCGCTGGCCGTAGCCGTTGTAGGAGTCCACGCCGGCGCCCATGACCAGTTCGCCCTTGTGCGCCTGGGAGACATAGACGTGCACGTGGTTGGACATGACCACCGTGGGGTGGACGGGCTCGTGCAGTTCCGAGACCAGTGCCTGCAGGGGGTGGGACTGGATGGGGAGCTGGAATCCGGCCATTTCGGCCAGGACGGAGCTGTGGCCGGCGGCGGCCAGGCCCACCTTTTCGGTGTTGATGGTGCCGCGGTTGGTCTTGACGCCCACGACGCGGTTGCCGTCCTTCAGGAAGCCGGTCACCTCGCAGTTCTGGATGATGTCCACGCCCATTTCGTCGCACTTGCGGGCGAAGGCCCAGGCCACGTGGTCGTGCTTGGCGATGCCGGCGCGGGGCTGGTAGGTGGCGCCCATGACGGGGTACCGGATGTTGTCGCGGATGTTCAGGATGGGGCAGAGTTCCTTGACCTGCTGCGGGTCCAGCCATTCCGCGTCCACGCCGTTGAGCTTGTTGGCGCCGACGCGGCGGATGCTTTCCCGCACGTCGCCCAGGGTGTGGGCCAGGTTCATCACGCCGCGCTGGCTGAACAGGAAGTCGTACTCGAGTTCCTCGGGCAGGATTTCCCAGAGCTTGAGGGCGTGCTCGTAGATGGCGGCGCTCTCGTCCCAGAGGTAGTTGGAGCGGATGATGGTGGTGTTCCGCGCCATGTTGCCACCGGCCAGCCAGCCCTTTTCCAGGACGGCGATGTTGGTCATGCCGTGGTTCTTGGCCAGGAAGTAGGCGGTGGCCAGGCCGTGGCCGCCGCCGCCGACGATCACGGCGTCGTAGGAGGACTTGGGTTCCGGGTTCCGCCAGAGGAAGTCCGGGTGCTCAGGAAGGTGCGGGGCGCTCACTGTGCGGCTCCAATCAGGTCTGCCTCGATGCCGGCCAGGTTGGCGTCGGCGGAGAGGTGCGGGTAGAGGGGGAACTTTTCGGCCAGGGCGGTCACGCGTGCGCGGAGTCCGACGGCGGTGTCCCCCGGGAGGGTGCCCGTGCCGGCGGAGGCGATCAGAGCCGTGGCGATGATGTCCGCAACCTCGGTGAATTCGGCGGCCCCGAAGCCGCGGGCGGCCAGGGCGGGAGTGCCGATCCGGAGGCCGGAGGAAACCATCGGCGGGCGGGGGTCGAAAGGGACGGCGTTGCGGTTGACCGTGATGCCGATCTGGTGGAGCGCGTCCTCACCCTGCTGGCCATCCAGTTCGGAGTTGCGGAGGTCCACCAGGACCAGGTGGACGTCGGTGCCGCCGTTGACAACCGAAATGCCCGCGGCTGCGACGTCTTCCTGGAGGAGGCGGTCGGCCAGCAGCCTGGCGCCTTCCAGTACGCGCTCCTGCCGTTCCTTGAATTCGGGGGCTGCTGCGAGCTTGAAGGCCACGGCCTTGGCGGCGACAACGTGCTCCAGCGGGCCACCCTGCTGGCCCGGGAAGACGGCGGAGTTGATCTTCTTGGCGTACTCTTCCTTGGCCAGAATGACGCCGCCGCGGGGGCCGCCCAGGGTCTTGTGGGTGGTGGTGGTGACCACATCCGCGTACGGGACGGGGTTGGGGTGCAGCCCGGCGGCTACCAGGCCGGCGAAGTGGGCCATGTCCACCATCAGGTACGCGCCCACGAGGTCCGCGATGCGGCGGAACTCGGCGAAGTCCAGCTGGCGGGAGTACGCGGACCAGCCGGCAACGATCAGCTTGGGCTTGTGTTCCAGGGCCAGCGCTTCCACCTCGGCCATATCGATCCGAAGGTCTTCCTCGCGGACGTGGTAGGGAACCACGTTGTAGAGCTTGCCGGAGAAGTTGATCTTCATGCCGTGGGTGAGGTGTCCGCCGTGGGCCAGGGAGAGGCCCAGGATGGTGTCGCCCGGGTTCAGCAGGGCGAACATGGCGGCGGCGTTGGCCTGGGCGCCGGAGTGCGGCTGCACGTTGGCGAACTCGGCACCGAACAGTGCCTTCACGCGGTCAATGGCGAGCTGTTCGATGACGTCCACGTGCTCGCAGCCGCCGTAGTAGCGCTTGCCCGGGTATCCCTCGGCGTACTTGTTGGTGAGCACCGAGCCCTGGGCTTCCATCACGGCGGTCGGAGCAAAGTTCTCCGACGCAATCATTTCCAGGGTGGACTGCTGGCGGTGCAGTTCCTGTGCCACAGCGGCGGCGACGTCGGCGTCGACCGTGGCGAGCGAGGCGTTCAGTACGTCCTGCATTGTTCTCCTTCTGAGCCCTTCGGAGTTACTGACCTATAACTGATCTGTAACTGATATATTAGAACTGTCGTAATAGTATGTTCCAGATCACTTGGACGTCAATAGCACTCCTGGGAAGGCTCGAAATGAGCGTCACATTAGAGAACCACCTGGCCGGCGACGGGGACCTCTCACTCTCCGAACAGGCCTACCGGCACCTCCGGGACCGGCTCATCATGCTGGACATCAGGCCGGGCGAGGCGATCAACGACGGCAAGCTGGCCGCCGAACTGGGGATCGGCCGCACGCCGGTCCGGGAAGCCCTCAAGCGGCTGGAAAGCGACCACCTGGTGGTGTCCTATCCCCGCCGCGGAACGTTCGCCACCATCGTCGACATCACTGAACTGGCAGACGTCTCAGAGCTGCGCGAGTCCTTGGAACCTCTGGCCGCCCGCCGCGCCGCCAAGCTGGCTACGCCGGCACTGCGGACGGAAATCCGCGAAACCGCGGCAGCGATTTCCACCATGGGCGATGACGACGATGCCTACGACCTCATGCGGTACGACATCAAGGTCCACCGGCTGATCTACCGGGCCGCCGCCAATGCGCACCTCGAGGACGTCCTGATCCGCTACGACAACCTGGCCACGCGCATCTGGTGCATGGTGCTGGAAAAAGTACAGTCCGTCGCGTCCCACATTGCCGAGCACGTTGAACTGCTGGAGGCAGTGGCCGACGGCGACGCGGACCGGGCCGGCAAGCTCGCCCTGGAGCATGTCACCAGTTTCGAGCAGGCCATCCGCAACGTGCTTTAGGCAGCCCGCGCCAACAGGCGCCGCCCGCATGTGACGTGGAATACTTCCGTACAGGCGCCGCCGAATGTTCCGGCGGGAAGTTCGGGAGGGACAGGCGGACATGCAGGGATTGGTCAACGAGGACGAAGAAGCCCGGCGGCATGTCCTGGCGGTGCTGGCGGCGGAGAGCAGCAGGGGGCTGCGCCCGGATCCGGACTTTGACCGGCGGCTCGATGAGCACTTCCCCACGCTCCGCAGCCTTTTCCATTCCCTGTACGGTGACCGGACGGACTGGCTGGACCAGCTCGCTGCGCTGGTGGTGCAGAGCGCCCGGTCCTGGCAGGAACGGGCGGCGGAGCTGAAGGTCCTGGACGCCGGGCGGGAGGAAAACCCGGACTGGTTCCAGTCCAACCGGATGCTGGGCGGCGTCTGCTACGTGGACCGCTATGCCGAAAGCCTGGAAGGGGTCCGGAAGCGCATCCCTTACTTCAGGGAGCTTGGCCTCACCTACCTGCACCTCATGCCGCTCTTCCTGGCGCCGGAACCACACTCGGATGGCGGGTATGCGGTCTCCAGCTACCGTGAGGTGAACCCGAAGCTGGGCACCATGGAGCAGCTGCGCTCCCTGGCAGCGGAACTGAGGGACAACGGGATCAGCCTGGTGGTGGACTTCATCTTCAACCACACGTCGGACGAGCACGAGTGGGCACGCAAAGCCGCGGCGGGGGATCCGGAGTTCAGCGACTACTACTGGATCTTCCCGGACCGGACCATGCCGGACGCCTTCGAAGCGAACGTGCGCGAAATCTTCCCGGAAAACCACCCCGGATCCTTTATCCGGATGGATGATGGCCGCTGGGTCTGGGCCACGTTCCACACCTACCAATGGGACCTGAACTACTCCAACCCGGAGGTCTTCCGGGCCATGGCTGCCGAGATGCTGTTCCTCGCCAACCAAGGCGTGGACATCCTGCGGATGGATGCGGTGGCGTTCATCTGGAAGCAGCTGGGCACCCCCTGCGAGAACCTCCCGCAGGCGCACACGCTGCTCCGGGCGTTCAACACGGTGTGCCGGCTGGCGGCGCCGTCGCTGCTGTTCAAGTCCGAGGCGATCGTGCACCCGGACGAGGTGGCGCTCTACATCGACCGCAAGGAATGCCAGCTTTCCTACAACCCGCTGCAGATGGCGCTCATCTGGGAATCCCTGGCGACGCGGGATGTGTCGCTCCTGGCCCAGGCACTGCACCGGCGGCACAACATCCCGGCCGGCACCGCGTGGGTGAACTACGTCCGCAGCCATGACGACATCGGCTGGACCTTCGCGGACGAGGACGCGGCCGAACTGGGCATCAACGGCTTCGACCACCGGCGCTTCCTGAACTCCTTCTACGTCAACCGGTTTCCCGGCAGCTTTGCCCGCGGCGTCCCCTTCCAGGACAACCCCAAGACCGGCGACTGCAGGATTTCAGGCACGACGGCGTCCCTGTGCGGGATGGAGGTTGACCCGGCCGAGGCGGTGGAACGGATCCTCCTGGCCCATTCGGTGCCCTTCAGCACCGGCGGCGTCCCGCTGCTGTACCTGGGCGACGAGGTGGGGCAGGTCAACGACTACGCCTACGCCTCGGAACCTGGCCACGAGGAGGACAGCCGGTGGGTGCACCGGCCGCATTTCCCCGCGGAGCAGTACGCCCGCCGCCTGGACCCGGCCACAGCGGAAGGCGCGGTATACGCCGGGCTGAAGCGGATGATCGAGGTCCGCATCAGCACCCCCGGACTGGCGGGGACCACGCTGATCGATTTCGGCACCAACAACCGCGCAGTGCTCGGCTACCAGCGTCCGGGTGCGACGGAGGGCGGCCCCATCATCCTGGTCCTGGCCAACTTCAGCGACTCCGCCCAGACCCTCCCGGCGGAAACGTTCAGCGGGTTCTCCCCTGCCGCCGTCGACCTTCTCTCCGAAGCAGCCCTGCAGTTGGATGACGGCGTCACCCTCCTGCCCCGGCAATACCTCTGGCTGCGCGTTACGCCGCAGTAATTGGGACCTGGCGCCGGGGCGTGAAACCATACGGATCATGGCCTCCAAGATTGCGTACCAGGGTGAGCCCGGCGCCAACTCCAACATCGCGTGTCAGCAAATGTTCCCGGACATGGAGAGCGTGCCGTGCGCCAGCTTCGAGGATGCCTTTGAGCTGGTGGCAAGCGGCGAGGCGGAGCTCGCCATGATCCCCATCGAGAACTCGATCGCCGGGCGGGTGGCTGATATCCACATCCTGCTGCCGCAGTCCAGCCTGCAGATCGTGGGCGAGTACTTCCTGCCCATCCACTTCGACCTGCTGGGCATCCCGGGCAGCACCATCGAAGGCGCCACCGAGGTGCACAGCCACATCCACGCCCTGGGCCAGTGCCGGAAGCTGATCCGCGACCATGGCCTCAAGCCCGTCATCGCCGGCGACACCGCCGGGTCCGCCCGGGAAGTGGCGGAGTGGAACGATCCCCGCAAACTCTCGCTCGCGCCGCCGCTGGCAGCCCAGATCTACGGACTTGAGGTCCTGGCCTCCCGGGTGGAGGACGATCCCTCCAACACCACCCGCTTCGTGGTCCTGGCCCGAGAAAAGGCGCTTCCGGCCAAGGACGAACTTCCCGGTCCGGCCGTCACCAGCTTCGTGTTCCGCGTCCGCAACGTCCCGTCCGCCCTGTACAAGGCACTCGGCGGCTTCGCCACCAACGGCGTGAACATGACCCGGCTGGAAAGCTACATGGTGGGCAACGAGTTCGCCGCCACCATGTTCATGGCCGACGTCGAAGGCCACCCCGAGGACCTGCCGCTGAAGCTGGCCCTCGAGGAACTGGACTTCTTCACCACCGAGGTACGGATCCTCGGCGTGTACGCCGCGGCCGACTACCGGGCCGCAGCCGCCACCGCCTGACGCGGCGCCGCGGGGGCGGCCTTCAACACGGGCGCGAAGAACGCGCCGAGTTCCGTGGTTGCCGTCAACGGCAGCACGTTGGCCACGTACTGGTCCGGACGGACCACCACCACAGCTCCGGAACGGTCCACGCCGCGAAGGTCGAAGATGTCAGCCTTCGGATCGGTGGCATACACCTTCTCGTAGTCGGTCAGCTTGAAGGGCCCCACCAGCGGCTTGAACACGGCGGGCACGGCATTGATGTCGACGGCGGTGTGCGGCTGCTGGTAGATGACCTTCAGGTCGAACCACGCGTCAGGGTCGGCGCCGGCGGGCGTCGCGGCCAGCGGGGACTCCGGCGATTTCGCGAACCAGTCCGCCAGCCTGTCCGTTGCCGAGCTGGTGCCCGGCAGGGCGGGATCGGCGAAGACGTAGATCCGCCAGCGGCCGTCAGCGGTGGCGTGGTGGCCCAGGTGGAGGGGGTTGGTGTCCCCCACCCGGACCACGGGGGCCGACTTGAAGCGCTTGCCCACCGGGAACCCGGCGGCCAGGTCCTGATGGTCAGGGGTGCCAACGATCAGGGACGGCGTGTACTGCGTCATGAAGCCGGCCGGGAATTCGGCGGTCTGCACGTAGAAGTCCTCAAGGTCGGAGGGGTGCTCGAACTCCTCCGGCTTCTTGGCCATCATGGTGGACCATTCCTTGTCGAAGTCGATGAGGTTCTTGGCCACCACCTGCCGTTCCTCGGAATACGTGGTGAGCAGGCTCTCGGGGCTGCGGCCTTCGAGCACGTGGCCCAGCTTCCAGGCGATGTTGAAGCCGTCCTGCATGGACACGTTCATGCCCTGGCCGGCTTTGGCGCTGTGGGTGTGGCAGGCATCGCCGGTGATGAACACCCGCGGGGTGCGCGTGCCGCGCTCGGCCGGCAGGACGTCGTCAAACCTGTCCGTAAGCCGGTGGCCCACCTCGTACACGCTGTGCCATGCCACGTTCCGGACGTCCAGCGTGTAGGGGTGGAGGATCGCGTTGGCCTTGGCGATGATCTGCTCGATGGTGGTCTCGCGGACCGAGTGCTGGCTGGCGGGGTCCACTTCGCCCAGGTCCACGTACATGCGGAACAGGTGGCCGCCTTCGCGCGGGATCAGCAGGATGCTGCCTTCGGCACCCTGGATGGCGCACTTGGTCCTGATGTCCGGGAAGTCGGTGACGGCAAGCACGTCCATGACGCCCCAGGCATGGTTGGCCTGGTCACCGGCGAGCGTGCAGCCGATGGCCTGGCGCACCTTGCTGCGCGCACCGTCCGCTCCCACGACGTACTTCGCGCGGACAACACGGTCCTGGCCTTTATTCGGGCCTGATGTGTGCCGGAGCGTCACCGTCACCGGGTAATCGCCTTCACCGGTCACCGTCAGTCCCTGGAAGTCATAGCCGTAGTCAGGCTTCATCCGCGTGGGAGCGTTGGCCATGTACTCGGCGAAGTAGTCGAGCACGCGGGCCTGGTTGACGATCAGGTGCGGGAACTCACTGATGCCCATCTCGTCATCCACGGCCCGGGCGGTCCGGATGATGTTCGCATGGTTGGCGGGATCCGGCTTCCAGAAGGCCATTTCGGTAATGCGGTACGCCTCGGCGATGATCCGCTCCGCGAAGCCGAAGGCCTGGAACGTCTCCACGCTGCGCGCCTGGATGCCGTCAGCCTGCCCGATGGCGAGCCTGCCGGGACGACGTTCGATGATGCGGGTGGTCACGCTGGGGAACATGGACAGCTGGGCCGCGGCGAGCATGCCGGCAGGTCCGGTACCCACGATGAGGACGTCCACTTCGTCGGGAAGTTCCTCGGGGCGGTTAAGGCCGACGCCGGCCGCCGGCTGGACTCGCGGGTCACCGGATACGTATCCGTGGTGGTGGAACTGCACGGGCTTTCCTCACTTCGTTGTGGATGGCTATCGCCGGGACTGTGTTCCATATGAGAACACAAGGTTCGATAATCGAAAACTAGAAACTTGGTTTCAACTGTACGCTCGATGTGATCCGGGCGACAAGTACCGTCGGCCCAGCCGCCAAAAGCCCGGAAAACCGGGGGTTGACGACTAGCTCGGGATGGGTAATAGTGATCGTATACGATTTCGTACCTGATGAGGAGATGGCTTTGGAGCAGGTCAACGGCGACACCCTGGCGGCAGCACGCAAGGTGGTCGCAGTGCACATCAACTACCCCAGCCGGGCGGCACAGCGGGGCCGCACCCCGGCCCAGCCGTCCTATTTCCTCAAGCCTTCCAGCTCGCTGGCACTGGGCGGAAGCCCCGTGGAGCGGCCCGCCGGCTGCGAACTGCTCGGCTACGAGGGCGAGATCGCCCTGGTGATCGGCAAGGCCGCCCGCCGCGTTTCGATCGAGGACGCCTGGAGCCACGTCGCAGCCGTCACCGCCAGCAACGATCTCGGCGTCTACGACCTCCGCTACGCGGACAAGGGCTCCAACCTCCGGTCCAAGGGCGGCGACGGGTTCACCCCGGTGGGCCCGGCACTGATCCCGGCAGACGCCGTCGACCCTTCCAAACTGCGCATCCGCACCTGGCACAACGGGGACCTGGTCCAGGACGACACCACCGAAGACCTGCTCTTCCCGTTCGCCCGGCTCGTTGCGGACCTCTCCCAGCTCCTCACCCTCGAGGAGGGCGACATCATCCTCACCGGTACCCCGGCCGGCGCCTCCGTTGCCGCACCCGGCGACGTCCTGGAGGTTGAGGTGGGCACGCTTGATGGCAGTCTCACCACCGGACGCCTGGCCACCACCGTGGAGCAGGGAACGACGGCGTTCGCGGACTTTGGTGCCCAACCCAAGGTCGATGACCTGCAGCGGGAGGAAGCCTACGGGTCCCGTGAAGCAGCGGGCCTCGCCGCCGTCGAACCCGTCCTCACCCCGGAACTGAAGGCCAAGCTCGAGTCCGTCGCCACCGCCACCCTGTCCTCCCAAATGCGCAAGCGCGGCCTGAACAACGTCAGCATCGACGGGCTGCAGGCCACCCGCCCGGACCGCCGGGTGGTGGGCGTGGCCCGCACCCTCCGCTACGTTCCCAACCGCGAGGACCTGTTCAAAACGCACGGCGGCGGCTTCAACGCCCAGAAGAAGGCCATCGACTCCGTCAACGAGGGCGAAATCCTGGTGATGGAAGCCCGCGGTGAAAAAGGAACCGGCACCGTGGGCGACATCCTGGCCCTCCGGGCCCAGGTCCGCGGCGCCGCGGCCATCATCACCGACGGTGGCGTCCGCGACTACTCCGCCGTGGCCGGCCTGGAGATGCCCACCTACTTCGCCAACCCGCATCCCGCGGTGCTGGGGCGCCGCCACATCCCGTGGGACACGGACATCACCATCGCCTGCGGCGGTGCCACCGTGCAGCCCGGCGACATCATCGTGGCCGATTCCGACGGCATCCTGGTGATCCCCCCGGCCATCGCCGAAGAACTGGTGGCGGACTGCATCCAGCAGGAAAAGGAAGAGACCTTCATCTTCGAGATGGTCAAGCAGGGCAACAGCGTTGACGGCCTCTACCCCATGAACTCCGAATGGCAGGCACGGTACAAGGAATGGGCAGGCAACAATGAGTGAGGCCACCATGGTTGCCGGCAGCAAGTCCGAGCAGGCCTACCAGGCCGTCAAGGCCCGGATCGTGGAAGGCGCCTACACCCCCGGCTACCGGCTGGTCCTGGGCTCCATCGCCAAGGACCTGGGGTTCAGCGTGGTCCCGGTCCGCGAAGCCATCCGCCGGCTCGAAGCAGAGGGCCTGGTGACGTTCGAACGCAACGTGGGCGCCACCGTCGCGGGGATCGACCCTACCGAGTACCTGTACACGATGCAGACCCTCAGCATCGTGGAGGGCGCAGCCACCGCGCTGTCCGCCCCGCTGATCGATCCCGCGGCCGTGGCCCGGGCCCGCGCCGTGAACGAGGAGATGCGCGCATGCCTGGACCACTTCGACCCGGTCCGGTTCACGCAGCTCAACCAGGACTTCCACAGCGTCCTGTTCGAGCACTGCCCCAACCCGCACATCCTGGACCTGGTGCACCGCGGCTGGAACAGGCTCGCCGCACTCCGGTCCTCCACGTTCCGTTTCGTCCCGGGCCGCGCCCGCGACTCCGTGGACGAGCACGAAAACCTGCTGAAGCTCATTGAAACCGGAGCCGACGCGGAGCAGATCGAAAAAGCCGCCCGCCAGCACCGGGCCGCCACCCTTGACGCATATCTCGCCCAAGCCAAGCACCAGTAAGGACTTCAACGATGACGACCTCAGTAGAAACCGCCAAGCACCACGTCCCTGGGGACCTGCCCACCCACATCCAGCACTACATCAACGGCCAGTTCGTTGACTCCGTGGGCGGCAAGACCTTCGACGTCCTGGACCCGGTCTCCAACCGGAACTACGCCACCGCCGCCGCCGGCCAGAAAGAAGACATCGACCTCGCCGTCGCCGCAGCCCGCGAAGCGTTCGTGAACGGTCCCTGGCCGAAGATGAAGCCGCGCGAGCGTGCCCGCGTCCTGAACAGGATCGCCGACGCCGTCGAAGCCAAGGAAGCCCGCCTCGCGGAACTCGAAACCTTCGATACCGGCCTGCCGATTACCCAGGCCAAGGGCCAGGCCCTCCGCGCCGCCGAGAACTTCCGCTTTTTCGCGGACCTCATCGTGGCCCAGTTCGACGACGCCATGAAGGTCCCCGGCTCCCAGATCAACTATGTGAACCGGAAGCCGATCGGCGTGGCCGGCCTGATCACCCCGTGGAACACCCCGTTCATGCTCGAATCCTGGAAGCTGGCCCCGGCCCTGGCCACCGGCAACACCGTGGTCCTGAAGCCGGCCGAGTTCACCCCGCTCTCCGCCTCCCTGTGGGCCACCATCTTCAAGGACGCCGGCCTGCCCGACGGCGTCTTCAACCTGGTCAACGGCCTGGGCGAGGAAGCAGGGGACGCCCTGGTCAAGCACCCGGACGTCCCGCTGATCTCCTTCACCGGGGAGACCACCACCGGCCAGACGATCTTCCGGAACGCCGCCACCAACCTCAAGGGCCTCTCCATGGAGCTCGGCGGCAAGTCCCCCTGCGTCGTCTTCGCCGACGCCGACCTGGACGCCGCCATTGACTCCGCCCTCTTCGGCGTCTTCTCCCTCAACGGCGAGCGCTGCACCGCCGGCTCGCGCATCCTCGTGGAACGCGCCATCTACGACGAATTCTGCGAAAAGTACGCCGCCCGGGCCAAGAACATCGTGGTGGGCGATCCGCACGATCCCAAGACCCAGGTGGGCGCCCTGGTCCACCCGGAGCACTACGAAAAGGTGGCCTCCTACGTGGAGATCGGCAAGTCCGAAGGCCGGCTCCTCGCCGGCGGCGGCCGCCCCGACCACCTGCCGGAAGGCAACTACATCGCACCCACCGTGTTTGCCGACGTCGCACCCGACGCCCGGATCTTCCAGGAGGAGATCTTCGGACCGGTCGTGGCCATTACCCCGTTCGAGAACGACGACGAAGCCCTCGCCCTGGCGAACAACACCAAGTACGGCCTGGCTGCCTACATCTGGACCCAGAACCTGACCCGCGCGCACAACTTCTCGCAGAACGTGGAGGCCGGCATGGTGTGGCTGAACAGCCACAACGTCCGCGACCTGCGCACGCCGTTCGGCGGCGTCAAGGCCTCGGGCCTGGGCCACGAAGGCGGCTACCGCTCCATCGACTTCTACACCGACCAGCAAGCCGTGCACATCACCCTTGGCACCGTCCACACCCCCAAATTCGGCGCCTAAGCCAGCCGGCCGCCGTCGTACTTTCCACGCCCCCTTTCAAAGAAGAGAGACTCCAATGACCAACTTCGTCCCCACCCCCACCGTCCCGGCTCCGGACATCGTCCGCTGCGCCTACATGGAAATCGTGGTCACGGACCTCGCCAGGTCCCGCGAGTTCTACGTTGACGTCCTGGGCCTGCATGTCACCGAAGAGGACGACAATGCGATCTACCTGCGGTCCCTTGAGGAGTTCATCCACCACAACCTGGTGCTGCGCAAGGGACCCATCGCCGCCGTCGCGGCCTTCGCCTACCGCGTGAAGTCCCCCGCCGAGGTGGACGCCGCGGAGGCCTACTACCGCGAACTCGGCTGCCGGGTGGAGCGCCGCAAAGAAGGGTTCACCAAGGGCGTCGGCGACTCAGTCCGGGTCGAGGACCCCCTGGGTTTCCCCTACGAGTTCTTCTACGACGTGGAGCACGTGGAGCGCCTCACCCAGCGCTACGACCTGTACTCCGCCGGCGAACTGGTCCGCCTGGACCACTTCAACCAGGTCACCCCGGACGTCCCGCGCGGCCGCAAGTACCTTGAGGACCTGGGCTTCCGCGTCTCCGAGGACATCAAGGATTCCGACGGCGTCACTTACGCCGCGTGGATGCACCGCAAGCAGACCGTGCACGACACCGCCCTGACCGGCGGCAACGGCCCGCGCATGCACCACGTCGCGTTCGCCACGCACGAGAAGCACAACATCATCCAGATCTGCGACAAGATGGGCGCCCTGCGCATCAGCGACCGGATCGAACGCGGCCCCGGCCGGCACGGCGTGTCCAACGCCTTCTACCTCTACATCCTGGATCCGGACGGGCACCGCATCGAGATCTACACCCAGGACTACTACACCGGCGACCCGGACAACCCCACCATCACCTGGGACGTCCACGACAACCAGCGCCGCGACTGGTGGGGCAACCCCGTGGTCCCGTCCTGGTACACCGAAGCCTCCCTGGTCCTGGACTTGGACGGCAACCCCCAGCCGGTCATCGTCCGCGAGGAAAAGTCCGAGATGGCCGTGACCGTGGGCGCCGACGGCTTCTCCTACACCCGCAAGCCCGAAGGCGAAGCCGCTGAGGGCTTCAAGCTGGGAGTCCAGGTCTGACCATGCTGGAGCCAAAGACGATTGAGGCCATCGCGGACGAGCTGGTGGAAGCCGGCCGGACCCGCACCCCTGTTCCCCGCCTGACGGCCCGCTATCCGGAGATGACGGTGGAGGACTCCTACGCCGTGCAGCAGCTGTGGCGCCGCCGCAACGAGGACGCCGGCCGGACGCTGGTGGGGCGCAAGATCGGCCTCACGTCCAAGGCGATGCAGGCCGCCACCGGCATCACCGAACCTGACTACGGCGCCATCTTCGATGACATGGTGTTGGAGACCGGCTGCTCCGTGGAGTGGGACAAGTACACCCATCCGCGGGTGGAGGTGGAGCTGGCGTTCGTATTAAAGGATGGACTCAAAGGCCCGGGCGTGACCATTTTCGATGTCCTGAAGGCCACCGATTACGTGGTTCCGGCCCTCGAGATCCTGGATTCCCGGATCGAGATGGAGGGCCGGACCATCGTGGACACCATCTCGGACAACGCCGCGATGGGTGCCATGGTGATCGGCGGCAACCCGGTGAAGCCGGACACCGTGGACCTTCGTTGGGTCTCCGCCATCCTGTACAAGAACCAGACCGTGGAGGAAACCGGAGTGGCGGCCGGCGTCCTGGACCATCCCGCCAATGGGGTCCACTGGCTGGCCAACAAGATCGCCGCCCACGGCGACGCCCTGAAGGCCGGGGACATCATCCTGGCCGGGTCCTTTACCCGGCCCATGTGGGTCTACAAGGGCGATACCGTCCACGCCGACTACGGACCCCTGGGGAGCGTGACATGCCGTTTCGAGTAGAGGACACCTTCCGGTCCGCGTTGGCCCAGGCGGACCGCCCGCTGGCAGGTATGTGGGTGTGTTCCGGCAGCCCGCTGGTCGCGGAACTGTGCGCCGGGTCCGGCCTGGACTGGCTCCTGGTGGATGCCGAGCACAGCCCCAACGGGCTCGAATCCATCCTGGCCCAGCTCCAGGCCGTCCACGGCTACCCGGTCCACACCCTGGTCCGGCCGCCCGTGAACGACACCGTAATGATCAAGCAGTACCTGGACTTTGGCGTGCAGAACCTGCTGGTCCCCATGGTCAACTCGGTGGCAGAGGCGGAAGCCGCGGTGGCGGCCACCCGCTACCCGCCGCAGGGAGTCCGCGGGGTGGGGTCCGCCCTGGCCCGCGCCGCGCGCTGGAACCGGGTCCCCGACTACCTGGCCCGCGCCAACGAGACCATCAGCGTCACCGTCCAGATCGAATCCACCGCCGCCGTCGAGGCTGTCGAGGACATCCTAAAGGTCGACGGCGTCGACGCGGTGTTCATCGGCCCATCAGACCTCGCCGCCTCCATGGGCCTGCTGGGACAGCAGGAACACCCGGAGGTGCGTGCCGCCGTCGACCATTGCCTGTCCGCCGCGAGGGCGGCCGGAAAGCCCGCCGGGGTGAACGCCTTCAACCCGGACACCGCCACGTACTACCTCGCGAACGGTGCCGGTTTCATCCTGGTTGGGGCCGACGTCGCCCTCCTCGCCCGCGGCTCCGAAGCCCTCGCCGCCAAGTACATCAAACCTGCCGACGGCGGCACCCCCGCCAGTTACTGACTTTCCCTTCCCAAGGACTTCTGATGACACTTTCTGCGATCTCCCCTGCCTTCTCGCCGGAGCATGAAGCCTCGCTCCTGGCTTCCGTCCCTACCGGCCTGCTCATCAACGGTCAGTGGCGCGAGGCGTCCGACGGCGGCACGTTCGATGTGCACGACCCCGCCACCGGGGAGGTACTCGCCACCCTCGCCTCAGCCACCAGCGACGACGCTATTGCTGCGCTGGATTCAGCCGATGCTGCCCAGGCGTCCTGGGCGCGGACCGCGCCGCGGGTACGGTCCGGGATCCTGCGCCGCGCCTTTGACCTGGTCACCGAACGGGTCGAGGACTTCGCCCTGCTGATGACCCTCGAAATGGGCAAACCCCTGGCCGAGGCCCGCGGCGAGGTCACCTACGGGGCGGAGTTCCTCCGCTGGTTCTCCGAAGAAACCGTCCGGGACTACGGCCGCTACCTCACCACCCCCGAGGGCAAGAACAAGATCCTGGTCCAGCACAAACCCGTCGGCCCCTGCCTGCTCATCACCCCCTGGAACTTCCCCCTGGCCATGGCCACCCGCAAAGTCGCCCCGGCAGTGGCCGCCGGCTGCACCATGGTGTTGAAGCCTGCGAAGCTGACCCCTCTCACGGCCCAGTACTTCGCGCAGACCATGCTCGACGCCGGCCTCCCGCCCGGGGTCCTCAACGTCGTCGCGTCCTCCTCCGCCTCAGGGGTTTCCGGGCCGCTGCTGAAGGACTCCCGCCTCCGGAAGGTCTCCTTCACCGGCTCTACCCCGGTCGGGAAACGGCTCATGGCCGACGCCACGCAGAACGTGCTGCGGACCTCCATGGAACTCGGCGGCAACGCCCCCTTCATCGTCTTCGAGGACGCCGACCTCGACGCCGCCGTCGAAGGGGCCATGGCGGCGAAGATGCGGAACATGGGCGAAGCCTGCACCGCAGCCAACCGCTTCCTCGTCCACGAAACCGTCGCCCAGGAATTCACCCGCAAGTTCGCCACCGCCATGGGCGCCCTGACCACCGGCCGCGGCACCCACCCCGGCACACAGGTCGGGCCGCTCATCGACGGCGGCGCCCGCGACGACGTCCACGCCCTGGTATCAGCGGCAGTCGACGCCGGAGCCGTGGCCGTCACCGGCGGCGCCCCCGTGGACGGGCCCGGCTACTTCTACCAGCCCACCGTCCTGGCCAACATCCCCAACGACGCTGCGATCCTGCGCCAGGAAATCTTCGGACCCGTCGCCCCCATCACCACCTTCACCACTGACAAAGAAGCCATCACACTCGCCAACAACACCGAATACGGGCTCGCGTCCTACCTCTACAGCCGCGACTTCAACCGCCTCCTTCGTGTGGCGGAGCAGATCGAATTCGGCATGGTCGGGTTCAACGCCGGCGTCATCTCCAACGCCGCAGCACCCTTCGGCGGCGTCAAACAATCCGGCCTCGGCCGCGAAGGCGGCTCCGAAGGCATCGCCGAATACACCACCACCCAATACATCGGCATCGCAGACCCCTACGCCAACTGACACACCGACGTGTCCCACAGTAAGGAAACACCATGAGTGCATCTCCGCGGGCGGCGAATGGGGCGGCAACGGACCGGCGCGTGGCATTTGCCACGATCATCGGCACCACCATTGAGTGGTATGACTTCTTCATCTACGCCAACGCCGCCGGCCTGGTGTTCGCCAAGCTCTTCTTTGAGCCCGCCGGAAACGACATCGGCATCCTGATCTCATTCGCTTCGGTGGGCCTGAGCTTCCTCTTCAGGCCGCTCGGGGCCTTCCTGGCGGGCCACTTCGGCGACAGGCTGGGCCGGCGCGCCATGCTGGTCCTGACCCTGATCATGATGGGTGCGGCCACGACGCTGATCGGTGTCCTGCCCACGTTCGAGACGGCGGGCATCGTGGCCCCCATCCTCCTGCTGCTCCTGCGCATCCTGCAGGGCATCTCCGCGGGCGGCGAATGGGGCGGCGCCGTCCTCATGGCGGTGGAACACGCACCGCGGAACAAACGCGGCCTCTTCGGCTCCTTCCCGCAGCTCGGCGTTCCCCTGGGCATGCTGCTGGCATCCGGGGTCCTGGCGCTGATGTCCGGCGTCGTCTCCCCCGGTGCCGCCTTTGTCCAGTGGGGCTGGCGGATCCCGTTCCTGCTCAGCTTCGTGCTGATCATCGTGGGCTTCGTGGTGCGCCGCAGCGTGGAGGAAAGCCCGGTGTTCGAGGAAATCGCGCAAAAGAAGCAGCAGACCCGGGTGCCCGTGGTGGAACTGTTCAAGAAGCACTGGCTGCTGGTTATCATCGCCGCCCTGGTTTTCGCCGGTAACAATGCTGCCGGCTACATGACCACCGGCGGGTACATCCTCAGCTACGCCACCAATCCGAAGGGCCTGGCCATGGACCGTACCGAGGTGCTGCTTGCCGTCACGGCCTCCGGCGCCTTGTGGTTCATCTTCACGCTGGCGGCCGGCTTCCTTGCAGACAGCATCGGCCGGAAGAAGACCTACGTCATCGGCTATTGCAGCCTGATCGCCACCGTCTTCCCGCTCTTCTGGCTGGTCAACACCGGCAACATCTGGGCGCTGTTCCTGGGCCTGGCGCTGTTCACCGTGGGCCTGGGCCTGACCTACGGCCCGCAGGCGGCTCTCTACAGTGAACTCTTCCCCGCATCCATCAGGTTCTCCGGTGTGGCCATTTCCTACGCACTGGGTGCCATCATCGGCGGGGCTTTCGCGCCAATGATCGCCACGGCCCTGGTCCAGGCCACAGGCACCACGGTCTCCGTCTCGGTCTACCTGCTGATTGTCGCCGTCGTGTCACTGGGCGCAGTCCTGGCCATCCGGGAGCGCAAAGGCATCGACCTTGGCATCAACAACCAGGCCGAGCAGGAGGTGGGCGCCACAGTGTTCGACAAACGCCGGGCCGGGGCCGCAACCGTCTCGAAGGCCACCAGCGGGGTCTAGGGCTGCCATGGATCAACAGCCGGCCGGGGTGCACCTGCACAGTGCGCCCCGGCCGGCTGTTTAATACTGTCGGGGAAGCAGCTCCTAGCTGGTCAAGGTGTTCGCCACCAGAATCAATGTGTCTGCGGCATAGACGCTGATGTGTTTTTGCGCCTGGGCGTTGAGCTCCTGGATGAAGGCTGCCGGGGCGTGGTCCGCAAGCTTGGTCACGAGGCTGTCCCGGAGGCCCGGGTTGTCGATGTCACCCGAATCGGCGTAGACACCCACCAGCTTCTGCAGGGTTGCGTAGGGGTCGCCCTGGTCAGCGAGGTAGCCCAGGCCATACTTCTGGAGCTCGCTTCCGGCCACCGGCTTCAGGAATGAGACATCGGGGAGGGCGCCGTCCTTTTTGCGGGGAGCCGTGAGTTGCTGCAGGTCGACGCTTTGGAAGTCTTCCGCAGCCATGGCGAGACCACCGTTGACCGTCCACGAATTGTTCGCCTCGTTCGCTGCCGGGGTGTTGTCGTTGGACGTCAGGGCACCGGTGTAGGCCACGTTGTTATGCAGGACTTCCCGGTACCCGGCAATGTTGTCCGCACTCGTGGGGCTTACGCGTTCCAGCATGTTGAAGTTGGAGCCGTAGCCCGGTTTGTACGCGGTGTTGTTGAGCCAATACGCCGACTGGCCCGGCTGATGGTTGGCATAGAAGTTGTTGGCGCCATTGTCGGCGGCCAGGGAGTTGATCACGGTGTGCAGCGGAAGAGGCTGGGGCAGCCCGTCGGTGCGGTAGGCATATCCCCCAACCTTGAACCCGTTCTGGTCACCCACCCCGTTCTGGTTGCCGTGGTGGCCGAAGGACCAGTCGTTGACGTAGGTAACCCGCCCTAGGGAATTGATGCTGTCGAAGCCGTCATCGCTGTTGTGCCACGCCCGGTCACCAATGAACCACACGTTCTTTCCATGGGCACCGAACCCATCCGTGTTGCCCGCCGACCGGGCGGTGGGACCGATGTTGTTGTAGGCATCGCTGTTCAGCACCACCCCGGTTCCGTCCAGTGTGTAGTAGAACCCGATCGCCTCGTTGTCGTGGGCAGCCATGTTGATGAAGTTGGCGCCACCGGCAATCCTGAAGGCCTCGGACTGCTTTTGGTCGCCAACCTTGACGCCCGTTACATCGAATCCGACGAAGTTCACGTCGGTCACTTGTGTTTCCACATAGAACGCGGCGACGCGCTGGTCGGTGGGCACCCCGCTGAAGTCAAAGACGGGCCGGGGATCCCCCGGGTATGCGGAGTAGGTGATCCCGCTCTTATTGATGTCATTGACGTAGTGGTAGACATCTTCGAACGGGTTGTTGGTTTCGGGAATGTCGAACTGGTTATAGGTGCCGCCGCGGATGTAGACCACGTCTCCCGCGGCCGCTGCCGACTGCGCCTTCATCAAAGTCCTGAAGGGGGCATCCTGCGTCCCAGGATTGCTGTCATTTCCGGCTGGCGAGATGAAATAGGCGTGGGCATCCGCGGCCGCCACCTTCAGCGCACCGAGCACTGACAGGGCCGAATCCTGCGTTCGATCCACCGGGGCCGCATGGGCAGGGGCTGTGACGCCCAAGGCCCCCAACACGCAGGCACCGGCGATGGCCATAGCTGCACGCTTCGTGTTTTTCACGGACATGACTCCTTTGTATGTCGATTCATGGCACACCCGCGGGCCCCCCGCGCCCCAACCACCCCAGCATTGGTGGAACAGGGTTGGGCGCCTCCCCGAAGATGAATCGATTCAAGCAGATAGAAAACGCTTTCACAAGGCCTTGAACGATGCCCGTGGAAAGTGGGCCAGGGTGGGCGCGGCAGCATTCGCTCCTGCACAACTGTCCTGCGCACAAAGACAAGAACCTCGACCGGGTTGCCAACCACACTGGGGGTAACCCGCTACGCCGACCGGCTGGCGTCCTTGCCTACTCGAAGTGGAGTATCCCTTGGAAACCTATGATGCGCTTCTCGCGTCCGTTGCCCCCGCCGCCGGCTCCGGCCGGACAATCTTTGACCCGGCCACCGGCGAAGCTGTGGGCGAAGCCCCCATCCACGAACTCGACTACCTGGAAAGTGCCGTGTCCGCCGCCGCCGCCGCCCAGCCCGCGTGGGCTGCCCTGGGCCACGACGCCCGGTCCGCCGCGCTCCTCAAAGCAGCCGACGCCGTCGAACGCTCCGCCGAGGAACTCGCCCAGCTGCTCTCCCGCGAGCAGGGCAAACCGTTGAACGGCCCCAACGCCCGCTTCGAAGTCGGCGCCTGCGTCGCGTGGCTCCGCGCCACCGCCGGCCTGCCGCTGGAACCGGAAACCATCGTGGACGACGGCGAGACCCGCGCCGAACTGCATTACCGGCCCATCGGTGTGGTCGGGGCGATCGGCCCGTGGAACTGGCCCATGATGATCGCTGTCTGGCAACTGGCGCCGGCCCTGCGCATGGGCAACGCCGTCGTCGTCAAGCCCTCCGGCAACACCCCGCTCTCCGTGCTGGCGCTGGTCAAGGTCCTCAACGAGGAACTCCCCGAAGGCATCCTGTCCGTGGTGTCCTGCGGCCGCGAAGTGGGCGCCCGCCTCACCGACCACCCGGCGATCGGCAAGATCATGTTCACCGGCTCCACCGCCGGCGGCCGCGCCATCATCAAGTCCTCCGCTGACACCGTCAAGCGGCTCACCCTGGAACTGGGCGGCAACGACGCCGGCATCGTCCTGCCCGACGCCGACCCCAAGGCCATCGCCACGGACATCTTCTGGGGTGCGTTCCTGAACACCGGCCAGACCTGCGCCGCGCTCAAGCGCCTCTACGTCCACGACGACATTTACGACTCCGTCTGTGACGAGCTCGTGGCGGTCGCCAAGCAGATGCCCATGGGCAACGGCCTGGACGAGAACAACGTCCTGGGACCGCTGCAGAACAAAGCCCAGTACGACGTCGTGGCCACCCTTGTGGAGGCGGCCAAGTCTTCCGGAGCACGCGTCCTGCTCGGTGGCAACCCGGACACCAGCCAGCCCGGCTACTTCTACCCCACCACCCTGGTGGCGGACATCGACAACGACAACCCGCTGGTGGCCGAGGAACAGTTCGGCCCGGCCCTGCCGATCATCCGCTACAGCACCATCGACGAAGCGGTGGAGATGGCGAACGGGCTCGACGTCGGACTGGGCGCCTCCGTCTGGTCCGCGGACCTGAAGGCCGCCCGCGACGTCGCAGCCCGCATCCAGGCCGGCACCGTGTGGATCAACCGGCACGGCGCCGTGGACCCCCGCATCCCCTTCGGCGGCGCGAAACAGTCCGGCTACGGGGTGGAGTTCGGCGTCGAAGGCCTCAAGGCCCTCGGCGTCCCCCAGGTCATCAACGGTTAGGGTTTCTGGCCGGAAACTGCCCCGGTCCCGGGATTGCTAGCCCATGGCCGGGGCAGTGGATGACCGGCCGGCGAACTGGCGGCGGGCCCAGCGGGCGAGCTTCTTTCCCTTGCCCTTCCACCAGTTGTCCTCGTCCTTGTTGTAGTGGAAGCGGAAAACGATGGCCACCAGCACGAACATGCCCATCACCACGTCCACCCAGGACGACACCACCAGCGCGATGAAGACCGTCAGCGCGTTGGCCATGACCGACGGGATGGCCAGGGTCCGGAAGACAGTGCTGGCCACGAAGCGCCGGTGCGACCTCGGGACGGACAACTCGCGGACCATGTCGAAGCAGACGCAGACCACCACGATGGTCTGCCCGAGGGCCAACAGGATCTGCCCCGGCATGGAGCCGCTGAAGGCAGTGACCGCTTCCATTCCCGGGCTCACGGCCGGGCCTTGCTGTGAAGAGTTTTGCTGAGAACCTTAAACACGGAAAACCCCCAGAACTTGCGGAACCATCGCCGCTGATCCGGCGATGGTTCCATTCAAGTTTCGAGGGGCTTTTCCGTCACGAGTAGTCGGTACTCTATTTTCGCGGGACGCCGGGAAGCGGTACCTGCCGGGCCCTACTGTCCAATGGCCCGGGGGCGCCACACCACCATGGCCTGGGACCTGGGCCGTGGCCGCTGCCCGCGCGCCAGGCTCACCACGTCACCGGCGGCGCCCGCGGCAAAGATCCGGGAGTCCACCGCGCGCGGGCGGCGCCCGAGTTCCTCGGTGAGTTCCGAGATCCGGCTTTGGAGCGCGGCCACCTGGTTTTCGAGTTCCAGGATGCGCTTGATCCCCTCCAGCGACACACCCTCGTGGGAGAGGCGCTGCACTTCGCGCAGCATGTTCACGTCACGCTGCGAGTAGCGCCGGGACTTGCCCGGGGCACGGCTGGGCTTGACGATGCCGAGCCGGTCATACTGCCGCAGCGTCTGCGGGTGCATGTCCGCCAGCTCGGCCGCCACGGAGATCACGAAGATCGGCTGGTCAGCACTGATGTCCACGGCTCACCCCCGCTCCTAGAGCCGGGCCTTGGCTGCCAGGCCCTCACGGACATCCGCCGACGATGTGGCCTCGGCGAACGCCTTGACCGCAGCTTCGGCATCCTTGTTGAGATTCTTGGGAACCGCGACGTCGATGGTCACCAGGAGGTCGCCCGTGGCCTTGGACGTCTTCACGCCTTTGCCCTTGACCCGCAGGGTACGGCCCGACGGCGTGCCCGCCGGAACGCGGACCTTTACCTTCTCCCCGTCGATGGTGGGAACTTCGATGTCCGCTCCCAAAGCAGCTTCCGGGAAGGTGACGGGTACATGGATGCGGAGGTTGTCGCCGTCGCGCGTGTAGAAGGCGTGGGGCTGGACGGAGACGGAGACCACCAGGTCGCCGTTGCCGGCAGCACCAGGCTGGCCCTTGCCGCGGACGCGGACCTTCTGGCCGTCCTTGATGCCGGCCGGCACACGCACGTCGATGACCTCGCCGCTGGGCTCGCGAAGCCCAATGGTGGTTCCGCGGATGGAGCCGGCGAACGAGATGCTGGTGGATGCGGTACGGTCGGCACCTTTTTGCGGCGTGCGCTGGAAGCCCGGAGCACCGCCGAAGCCGCCGAAGAGGTCTGCGAATTCGGGCGGGATGCCGCCGCCTGCGGGGTTGAACCCGCCCGCGTGCCGCCCGGTGTTGCCCGTGAAGAGGCCGCCGAACATGTCCTCGAACCCGCCGTTCGTGGCGCCGGCGCCACCGGGAGCAAACCGGGCGCCGCTGCCCATGGCCCGGATGGCGTCATACTGCTGGCGCTCTTCGGGATCCGAGAGCACCGAATAAGCCTCGGAGATGTCCTTGAACTTCTTCTCGGAAGCAGCGTTCCCGGCATTGGTATCAGGGTGGTGCTGCCGCGCAAGCTTCCGGTAGGCCTTCTTGATGTCGGCTTCGGAAGCGTCCTTGGCAACACCAAGGATCTTGTAAAAGTCCTTGTCCACCCAATCCTGGCTAGCCAATGGCGTTTCCTTTCTTAAATAAAACCTAAGTGCCCGGCGGGGCGACGCTCCGCTGGGTAGGGGGCCGTGCCCGCTTCGCGGTGCCCGCCACGCCGCGGCCCCCTACCCAGCTGCGCTTCGCTTGCTCCCACCTTAGGTGAGACAACCGCTGAGCGCCGGACGGATAAGGGGGCCCGGGAGTGGCATCGGGCCTGCCGGAGGTGGGTGGCGGAGGATCGCAGATCCTTCGCCACCCACCGTAGGGGCGGGGCCCCCTTATCCGTCCGGCGCGTCCACGAGAGCAACCTAAGCAGGAACGGCCACAATCACCTGCGCGGCGCGGAGGACGCGGTCTCCTGATTTGTAGCCCGAGCGGAGGACCTGGCTGACGGTGTCAACCTCGATGTCTTCGCCGGGCTGCTGGATCAGGGCCTCGTGGATCGTGGGATCGAACTCCACACCGGTCTCGTTGATCCGGACCAGGCCGTACGTCTTCAGCGCGTTCTCCAGCTTGGTGGCGATCGCGGCGAAGGGACCATCGGCCAGGTCACCGTGCTGCCGGGCGGCGTCGACGTCGTCCAGGACCGGGAGCAGGGAGTTCAGGACGCCGATGACGGCCATCTCCCCTGCCACGGCGCGGTCGCGTTCAACGCGCTTGCGGTAGTTGACGTACTCAGCCTGCAGGCGGAGCAGGTCGTTGCGCAGTTCTGCTGCCTCGGCGTTGCCGGCTGATCCTGCCGGAGCCCCCTGGGCCACGGAGTCCTCGGCCGGCACGTCCACGCCGTTGAGAATCTCTTCGGCCTGGGCCAGCGCGTCGCCGTCGGAATCCGCTGCCCCGGCCTGGGACCCGGCCCCGGGGGCGGCGTGGCCGCCCTCGGGGTGCCGGGCCTGCCCGGTCACCGGATCAACCTTGCGGTTGTCCCGGATGACCGGCTCCTGGCCGTTGCCGTGCGCGTTCTGCTGGCCGGCGGATGCGTTGTGCTCTTCCTCGTTACCGTGGTGCGGCATGGGTTACTTCTTCGCTTCGTCTTCGTCGATGATCTCGGCGTCGACGATGTCCTCGTCCGAGGAACCTGCCGAAGCTCCTGCGGCACCCTCAGCGCCGGGCGCGGCTGCGCCGTCCGGCGAACCGGCCTGGGCGTAGATGGCCTCGCCCAGCTTGGTCTGGGAAGCCTGCAGCTTCTCGAATGCGGACTTCACAGCGGCGTCGTCGGTGCCTTCGAGGGCCTTCTTGAGGGCGTCGACGTCGGCCTGGACCTCGGTCTTGACCTCTTCGGGCAGCTTGTCCGCGTTGTCGGCGATCAGCTTGTCCACGGAGTAGGCCAGCTGCTCGGCGGTGTTGCGGGTATCGGTCGCCTCGCGGCGTGCCTTGTCCTCGGCTGCGTGCTCCTCGGCGTCCTTGACCATGCGGTCGATGTCTTCCTTGGAGAGGCTGGAGCCACCGGTGATGGTCATGGACTGTTCCTTGCCGGTGCCCTTGTCCTTCGCGGAGACGTGGACGATGCCGTTGGCGTCGATGTCGAAGGTGACCTCAACCTGGGGAACGCCGCGCGGTGCAGGGGCGATACCGGTCAGTTCGAACGTGCCCAGCGGCTTGTTGTCGCGGGTGAACTCGCGCTCGCCCTGGAAGACCTGGATGGCCACCGACGGCTGGTTGTCATCCGCCGTGGTGAAGGTCTCGGACCGCTTGGTGGGAATCGCGGTATTGCGCTCGATCAGGTGCGTCATCACGCCGCCCTTGGTCTCGATGCCGAGGGACAGCGGGGTGACGTCGATCAGGAGGACGTCCTTGCGCTCACCCTTCAGCACGCCGGCCTGCAGTGCGGCACCGACGGCCACGACCTCGTCCGGGTTGACGCCCTTGTTGGGCTCCTTGCCGCCGGCCAGTTCCTTGACCAGGTCGGAGACGGCAGGCATACGGGTTGAGCCGCCGACCAGCACGATGTGGTTGATGTCGGAGAGCTTGATGCCGGCTTCCTTGATGACGTCGTGGAACGGCTTCTTGGTGCGCTCCAGCAGGTCCTTGGTGAGGTCCTGGAACTTGGCCCGGGTGAGCTGCTCGTCCAGGTGGACCGGGCCGTCGGGGGTGACGGAGAGGTACTGGAGGGAAACGTTGGTGCTGGAGGAGGAAGAGAGTTCCTTCTTGGCCTGCTCTGCGGCTTCGCGGAGGCGCTGCAGGGCGATCTTGTCCTTGGAGAGGTCGATGCCCTTCACCTTGAGCTGGTTCAGCAGGTAGTCGACGACGCGCTGGTCCCAGTCGTCGCCGCCCAGGCGGTTGTCGCCCGCGGTGGCGCGGACCTGGATGGTGGAGAAGTTGTCTTCGTCCTTGCCCACTTCCAGCAGGGAGACGTCGAAGGTGCCGCCACCGAGGTCGAAGACCAGGATGAGTTCGTCTTCCTTGCCCTTGTCCAGGCCGTAGGCGAGGGCCGCGGCGGTGGGCTCGTTGACGATGCGCAGGACATTGAGGCCTGCGATTTCGCCGGCCTCCTTGGTGGCCTGGCGCTCGGCGTCATTGAAGTAGGCCGGGACAGTGATGACCGCGTCGGTGACCTTTTCACCCAGGTAGGACTCGGCGTCGTTCTTCAGCTTCATGAGGATACGCGCGGAGATTTCCTGCGGGGTGTACTTCTTGTCGTCGATCGCGACAGTCCAGTCGGTGCCCATGTGGCGCTTGACGGAGGCGATGGTCCGGTCGATGTTGTTGACGGCCTGGCGCTTGGCGATTTCGCCAACCAGCACTTCGCCGGACTTGGAAAATGCAACCACCGACGGCGTGGTGCGGCCACCCTCGGCGTTGGCAATAACGGTGGGCTCGCCACCTTCGAGAACGGAGACGACGGAGTTGGTGGTTCCGAGGTCGATACCTACTGCACGTGACATGTGTTGCTTCCTTCTTTCCTTGGAAACTGGTTGGCGCCCTAAGCATTGAGCGTTCTGCACTCAACTTTACTCAGGGCACCAGCGATGTCAATCCAAAGTTGAGTTAGGTACGCTCAACTTTGCATGCGGCAATAGATAGGCGGGTGAAAAATCCGCGCCATTCCGGGCATCCGGGCGCCGAATTACGACGGCGGCACCACAGTTCGCTTTAGGAGAACGGCCCCTCCGGCTGGTTCAGCGCTCCGGATTCCGGTCGCCATGCAGCGGACCGCGCTCCTCATCGGTCGCCTGGACCTGGCCGTCGGTGAGGCCCTCGCGGACAGCACGCTCCGTCCGGGCGCCTCCGGTGGTCCCGGCGTCGCCGTAGTCGCCTTCCTCGTATTCGCCATCGGCAAGGTCCCGCCGGGGCTCGCTGCCGGTGCCGGCGGCACCGTGGTCGGCATCCACATAATGTCCGCCTTCCCCCGCGCCTCCCGAAGGGGCCCCAACTGTTCCGGCGTCGCCGTAGTTGCCTTCCGGATACTGGTCGTCCCGTTCATCCGCCGGCCGCTCCACGGCGCCGGCATCACCATAGTCACCGTCCACATACTGCCCGCCTTCACCCTCCAGTCCGGGTGCACTGCTTCCCTTGCGGGGCTCTTCGGCTGCAACTTCGGGATTCTCGGTCATGGTGCATCTCTCCTTCGAGGCTCCGCGTCCATGCGGGCGCACTGGCAGTCTATCGACGGCCCGCGCACACCAACAGGGCTCCGCCGGCACCTATCTGGAGGCGCCTGCAGGCAGGCCCGCGATGCCTGCCAGGACGGCGAGGTGATGGTCGAAGAGCTCAGCGGGCGCATGGAACGTGTCCGGTCCGTACTGGTTGAAAACCTCGAAGCTGACTGCACCGAAGAGGGAGCTCCACACCAGGACGCCCCGCGCCACGAGTTCCTCCGGAATGTCCAGGCCAAACCCGGAACGGATGGCGGCGAGGTCCCCGCCCAGGGTTGGCGGCAGTTGCGTGGCGCCTACGGGCGGAACTGCCAGCCGCCCCGCCCGGGAAGCCACGTCCAGGATGCCGATGAGGCTGACAATGACCCTCGTGCCGGGGCCCGTTGTTCGCTCCGCCGGGGCGCTGTAGCCGGGAACGGGGCTGCCGAAAAGGAGCGCGTAGCTGGCAGGCTCCCGCAAAGCCCACTCCCTGACCGCCCGGCCCAGCGCCCGGAAACGGGCAGTGTGGTCATCCTCCGGCGCTTTGGCGACGGCGGCATCCACCTCGTCCCCAAGTTCACCAAACGCGTCGATCAGCAACAAGGTCAGGAGCTCGTCCCGGCTCTCCACGTACCGGTAGACCGCGGAGGACACCACCCCCAGATCCCGCGCCACCGCGCGCAGGGAGAGCGCGGCAGCACCATGCGTTGCCAGGTGCTGCCGCCCCAGGCGGATGATATCCGCCACGGTTTGCGTCCTTGCCCGCTGCCGCGGGGTGAGTGGCCGGGCAACGGCGCCGGTTGTTTTCCCGTCTTCAGTCACGGGTCCAGCATGCCACAACCGAGAGCGTGGGAATCAAAAGAGAGCACCGCTCTTGAATTGGTCAGCTTTCGGGCTCATCCTGTTTGGAGAGCAGTGCTCTCAAAACAGGAACCAAGGAGGCCACCATGGCAGATGTGTATGTAGTGACGGGAGCGGGACCGGTGGGGTGGATGGTCGCCGAACAGTTGGCAGCCCTGGGACGGCGGGTGCGCGTACTCACGCGGTCGGGCAGTGGACCACAGCACCCCCTGATCGAGCGTATTGCCGGGGATGCAAAGGACCCGGAAGTTCTGCATACTGCCCTCGCCGGTGCCAGGGCTGTCTTCCACTGCATTCACGGTTCGGCCTACACCGCCGCCGCCTGGCGGGCGGAACTTCCCGCAGCCGAGCAGGCGGTCCTGACCGCGGCGCACGAAGCGGGTGCCGTCGTCGTGTTCCCCGAGAGCCTCTATTCCTACAGCGAGCCGGACAGCGTGATGAAAGAGGACAGCCCGCGCCAGGCTGTGGGCGGCAAACGCGGGGTGCGGACGGAGCTGCTCCGGGCCCGCGAGGCTGCCGCAACACCAACGGTGAGCGTGGTGGCAGGCGACTTTTTTGGTCCACGCGTCAGGATGGCGCACGGCGGGGAACGGATGGTGGCGCCCATCCTGGCAGGAAAGAGCGTCAGCGTAGTGGGCAGTACCCGGCAGCCTCACTCGTTCACGTACGTACCGGATCTGGCCACGGCAATGGTCGCGGCGGCGGACAGGCCCTCCGCCTGGAATGCCGTATGGCACGCCCCCACGGGGCCGGCGCTTACCCAGATGGAACTGGCCCACGCCTTCGCCGCTGCGGCCGGACGGCCGGCCCCCAAGGTGCGCGCCCTGCCCGCCTGGACCCTTCGCGCTGCGGCGATGTTCTCAGCCGGGGCCCGCGAGCTGGCCGAAATGCTGTACCAGTTTGAGCGGCCGTTCATCATGGACTCGGCCGCGTCCCAGGCGGCCCTGGAAGTAGCCCCCACGCCGCTGGAAACGGCTGCTGCCGACACCGTGGACTGGTGGCGGCAGCAGGGTTAGTGCTCCGCGGCTTCGCTCTTGGCGCGTAGGGGTCAGTGGCTGGGCACTTCTTCCAGCGGTTCGACGCCGGGCTGCCGCGGCCGCGCCGCAGTTCCGCCGTCGGTGCGTCCCAGCTTGCTGGGCCACCAGATCTTCGGCCCGATGTCGTAGGCCAGCGCCGGCACCAGCAGCGAGCGCACCAGCACGGTGTCCAGGAGGACGCCGAAGGCCACGATGAAGGCCAGCTGCACCAGGAACATGATGGGGATGACACCGAGGGCGGCGAATGTGGCGGCGAGAACCACGCCGGCGGAGGTGATGACGCCGCCGGTCACCACCAGGCCACGCAGGATGCCGGGCCGGGTGCCGTGCTTGAGCGATTCCTCGCGGACCCGGCTCATCAGGAAGATGTTGTAGTCCACGCCCAGGGCCACCAGGAAGACGAAGCCGAACAGCGGGACGGTGGCGTCGGCTCCCGGGAAACCGAAGAGGTTGTTGAACACGAAGGCCGACACTCCCAGCGCTGCCGCGTAGGACACCACCACCGAGAGCACCAGCAGGACCGGGGCCACGATGGAGCGCAGGAGCAGCATCAGGATGAAGAGGATCACCACCAGGACCACCGGGATGATGACCACCAGGTCATGCTGGGCGGTGGTGTTGGTGTCGAGAGCCGTGGCAGTCACGCCACCCACCAGGGCACTGGGATCGACGGCCTTCACCTCGGTGCGCAGGGCCTTGATGGTCTCCTCCGCTTCCAGCGAGTCCGCGGCATTCTTCAGCGTGGCGTTGATGAGGACCTTCCCGTCCCGGACGTCGGGTGTGGTGGGGGCACCCGGGGCTCCGGTGACCGGCACGCTGCCGCGGCCCAGCAGGTAGGCCTCGCCCACGCCGTCGTCGGCCTTAACCTTGTCCAGCACCTCCACTGCCTTGCCCTGGTCTGCAACCACGACGGCGGGGCTGCCGCTGCCGGCATCGAAGTGGCGGGCCAGCGCGTCCTGGCCGTCCACCGCGTTGGAGGCCGTGAGGATGACGTCCGTCTGCGGTACACCGTTGGCTTTCAGCTGGAACAGGCCGCCCGCGGCCACGAGCAGCAGGAGGACCGAGGCAACCCAGACCGTCCTGGGGCGCCGCGAGACGAGCGAACCGGTGGCCCGCCACAGCCCCTTTTGGCCTTCCAGCCCGGTGACCAGCTCGGGTTCACGCTGGTCTGCAGGCAGCAGCTTGGGCCGGAAGGGCCAAAACGCGGCCCGGCCGAACAGTGCCATCAGGGCGGGCAGCAGGGTCAGGGCAGCGAACAGGGCGCACAGGATGCCGGCGGCGGCCACCGGGCCCAGGGCCTTGTTGGAGTTCAGGTCGGAGAAGAGCAGGCACAGGAGCGCAATGATCACGGTGGCGCCGGAAGCCAGGATGGGCTCAAAGGATGCTTTCCAGGCGGTAAGGACGGCTGCCGTGCGGTTGGTGGTGTGGGTCAGCGCTTCGCGGAAGCGGGCCACGAAGAGCAGGGCGTAGTCCGTGGCGGCACCGATCACCAGGATGGAGAGGATGCCTTGGCTTTGGCCGTTGAGCTGGATCCAGCCGGCCTTGGCCATGCCGAACACCAGCAGGATGGCCGCACACAGGGCAAACACCGAGGTCAGCAGCACCATGACGGGCAGCAGCAGGGACCGGTAGACCACCAGGAGGATCACGAAAACGGCGGACAGGGCAACGAGCAGGAGGATCCCGTCGATGCCGCCGAACGCCGCGGTGAGGTCCGCCGCAAGCCCGGCGGGACCGGTCACGAAGGTCTGGGTACCCTCCGGCGCCGCGCCCTTCACCGTTGCGCGGAGTTCCTTGACGGCGTCCTTGATCTCAGCGGACGAGCCAATGGGGACCACGAACTGGACTGCCTTGGCGTCCTTGGACGGGATCGGCCCGATGACGGTGCTGCCCAGCTTGAGGTTTTCGAGGTCGGTCTTCAGTGTGCCCAGGCCGCCCAGCTGCTGGGGCGTGAAGGCCTCGTTTTTCTCGATGACGATGATGCCGGGCACTTCGTCCGAGTCGCGGAACTTCGCCTGCCAGTCCTGCGCCTCGGTTGCCTCGGCGCTGGCGGGCAGGAAGGATGCCTGGTCGTTGGACGAGACCTCGTCCAGGCGGCCGAAGGTGGGTCCGCCGACCCCGGCCAGCCCCAGCCAGGCCAGCACCAGGACAACGGGGACCAGCCAGCGCAGCCAGAACGGAACCCGTTCCCTGCCAACTTTTGTGCGTTTCATGGTGCCTTCCTTATCGGGCAGGTGGAGTAGTATTTGTTCCAGCATAGATTATCTCCATAACAGAGATAAGTGCCAGTCAAGCTTTTTTTGTCCGGATTGAGTGACGGGGTCCGGCAGCGTCACCACGGCCCAACCGGCCCTGGAGTAATATCCGTCAGTACGCTTGGGCAAATACGCAGCCCGGGACATAGCAGCCGGGAGGTGGAGATGGCAGGGAACACGGCACCCGGCGCATCACCTTCCGCCCCGGCCGGGCCGGAGTTCGGCCACCCGCTGCTCCGGATCCTGCAGGAGTTCACCCTTGAAGCGAACCGCTACGTGGATGCGGCCGGGGACCGCAAGGACATGCACCGCACGGACATGAACGCCCTCGCAGTGATCATGCGCCACACGGCCCGGGGAAATGTGGTGACGCCGGGGCTGCTGCGGAAAGAACTGAACCTGAGCTCCCCCGCCACGACTGCCCTCATAGACCGCCTGGACAGCGCCGGCCATGTGGTCCGCGAACGCCACAGCACGGACCGGCGGCAGGTCCAGCTGAAGATGACCCCCAAGGCTTTCCGTGAGGGCGGAGCCATCTTCGCCCCGCTGGCCAAGCACATGGGGAGCGCGCTGGCCGGCTTCTCCGAATCCGAGCTGGATACTGTCACGCGATTCATGACCGCCATGATCGAAGCCACCATTGCGGCAAGGACGGAAACTGGGTAAGTGCGCCACTCGTGGGGGTAGCGTTTGCTTATGAGTGCGCAGCAGCCTGAAGACGACGTCTACACGCACGGCCACCACGAATCGGTGGTCCGTGCCCATGCCGCCAGGACCGCCGAAAACTCCGCGGCCTTCGTCCTGCCCTACCTGACTCCGGGGTCCACCCTGCTCGACGTCGGTTGCGGACCGGGTACCATCACCTGCGACTTCGCAGCCCTGGTCAGCCCCGGCAAGGTCACCGGCCTGGACCGCTCACCGGACATCGTCGCCCAGGCCCAGGCGCTCGCCGTCGAACGCGAAGTGCCCAACGTCGAATTCGTGGCAGGGAACATCTACGACCTGGACTTCGCCGACGAAACGTTCGACGTGGTCCACGCCCACCAGGTCCTCCAGCACCTGACCGACCCCGTCGAGGCACTCCGCGAAATGCGGCGCGTCGCGAAGCCGGGTGGCATCGTTGCCGTGCGCGACGCCGACTTCCATGGCATGAGCTGGTATCCCGACGTCCCCGAGCTGGACGAGTGGATGGACCTGTACCAGAGGATCGCACGGCGCAACGGAGCAGAGCCCGACGCCGGGCGGCGGCTGGTCAGCTGGGCACAGGCCGCAGGCTTCACCGACGTCGCGCCCACCAGCAGCAACTGGCTGTACGCCACGGCGCAGCAGCGCCGCTGGCAGGCACGCGTTTGGGGCGAGCGGGTGCTGCACTCGGCGTTCGCCGAGCAGGCATTGGAGTACGGATTCGCCGACGCCGCAGGCCTTGCCCGGATCTCTGCCGGCTGGCACCGCTGGGGATCCACGGACGACGGCTGGTTCCTGATCCCCAACGGCGAAGTCATCGCGCGGGCCTGACTCCTGGTTGCCCGGACAGCGTCCCAGGGACTGAAAAAATCGGCAGCCAATTGCCACCGTAAGATTGTCAAGTGCAATTTTCCCTATGGCTGGCCTTGGCAGGCGCCGGCGCCCTGATCAGCTTCACCCCGGGTGCAGGGGCCATCAACACCATGAGCAACTCGCTGAACGCCGGGTTCCGCCGATCCATATGGGGAATCCTGGGGCAGCAGGCGGCCCTGGTGGTGCATGTCCTGATCGTCGCGCTCGGTGTCGGCGTCCTGGTGGCAAGCTCGCCGGTTGCCTTCAACGTGATCCGCTACGCCGGGGCGGCCTACCTGGTCTACCTGGGTGTCCGCCAGTTCCTCAGCAAGCCCGCCGCGGCCCAGGAGCAGGCTGCTACCCTTCGCAGCGAACCTGCATGGTCCATCTTCCGGCGCGGCTTCTGGGTCAACCTGCTGAACCCGAAGGCGATCGTGTTCTTTCTCGCCTTCACACCCCAGTTCATCCGGCCCGAACAACCCCTCTTTACGCAGTACGCCGTGCTGACCGCCACCATTGTTATCATCGACATTCTGGTGATGTGGTTCTTCTTTGCCGCGGCAGCCAGGTCATTCCAACGCGTCACCAGCACCGAACGGGGCCAGCTGGTCCTCAGCAGGGTGTTTGGTGTCCTGTTCGTGGGTGTGGGCATCCTGCTGGCCCTGATCCACTAGCGGCCGGCGCCCAAGCGGAAACCCCCGATCACACAAAGTGGGCCCGTACCCGTTTTCATACCTCGTAATGCATCTTTACAACCCAGTAAAACTTTGTGAACAGGCGGCTGGCCAAAGGTGGCCGGAGCGCGCATGCTTAGTTCCATGACCTCAACGTCGAGCGCCTACCGCGTCATCACTGTCTGCACGGGCAACATTTGCCGGTCCCCGATGGCCGAGCTGATGCTCCAGTCAGCACTTGAACGCGAGGGCCTCGACATGCTGGTTGAAGTGGATTCCGCAGGCATCACGGGGTACGAGGCCGGCCGGCCTATTGATCCCCGCGCTGCCCGCCGCCTCGCGGTGACCCAGCTGGCCTCGGAACAGCACGTGGCCCGCGAGTGGGAGCCGGCGTGGTTCCGCGAGCGCGACCTGATCCTCGCGCTCGACATCGACCACTATGCCTGGCTGAGCGAAGCGGCTCCGGACCAGGATTGCCTGGACAAAATCCGGATGTTCCGCAGCTTCGATCCCGCCATGGCCGACCGGGACCGGCTGGACCAAGGCATCGAAGATCCCTGGTACGGCGGGCATGCTGACTTCGACGCCGTCTGGCACCAGATCCACACGGCACTTCCAGGCCTGGTCCAGCACATCAAGTCAGAGGTCCTGCAGAACACCCACCTCCAACTGCACTAGCTGCAGGCGCCAGGAAAAGGCTCCGGGCGCAAAAAAGGCGTGCGGCCCGGCGGCACCAGGAGTATTTTGTGCTCATGCACGCCGCTACCAGCCCCGGCAGGTACACCCGACTCCTTGGCAACCTTGAAGATGCCACCTCATTGGACGCCGCTGTCGACGCAGCGGAACCACTGGCGTCCCGGCTGATGTCGCAGCCCCGGATCCGGTCACTTATCCGCGGTGACACCACCGGCATACCGCTTCACACCATCCTCACCGACGGCCCCTTCGGCGCCTGGTGGTCGGCAGTGTTCCTGGACCTCTTCGATGACGACGCTTCCCGCCGTTCCTCCCAGCGCCTGGTGGCCCTCGGCGTCGTCGCCGCCGTTCCCACCGCCCTGTCCGGCTGGGCGACCTGGTCCGGCAAGGACCGGCCCTTGAAGCGTGTGGGCATCGTCCACGCCGGAGCCAATGCTGCAGCCACCGCCGTGTACATCGCCTCCTGGCGTGCCCGCTCCCGCGGCAATCATCGGCTGGGCGTCCGGCTGGCGCGGGCCGGGGCAGTCCTGCTGCTGGTGAGCGGGTTCCTGGGCGGCCACCTCAGCAGTGGCCGCCATGCGTCCGGGCAGCGCGCACTTCATGGCTGAAAGCGGGCAACGGAAAACGGTACGCTCTAGTCCATGAGCCCAGCCCCCGTCATCATCGCCGTGGACGGGCGTTCCGGCGCAGGGAAGACCACCCTTGCCGTCGAACTTGCTGCACGGCTCCGCGCCCACCACAAGGTTTCACTGTTCCACCTGGAAGACATCTACCCGGGGTGGGACGGACTGGCTGCCGGCGTGGAACGCTATGTCTCCACGGTGCTCATCCCCTTGAGCCGTGGCGAGGCGGCCACCTGGACCAGCTGGGACTGGGAGAACCATTACGACGGCGAAGCCCGGGTCACACTGCCCGCCGAGATTGTCATCGTGGAGGGAGTGGGTGCCGCCGCTGAGGCTGCCCGGCCCATGCTGGACGCCGTCGTTTGGGCCGAGTCTCCGGACGACGTCCGGCGCACCCGGGCGCTGGACCGCGACGGCGCCACCTACGAGCCCTACTGGGACCAGTGGGCCGCCCAGGAGGAAGAGTGGCTGGGCCTGGACGACGTCCCCGGGAACGCGGACCTCCGGGTGCAGAACCTCGCTGACGGATCGGCCCCCACGGACCTGCTGCATCTCCTCCCCTGCCTGCCGGCGCTGGCGCCCGTGCTGGCCCCCGAACTGTCCGCACGCCGCGGCCTCCGGCTCCACGCTGAGCGCCTCGACGCCCTCCCGGACGCGCCGGCCCTGTTCCAGTCGCTGTACGGAACTTCGCCCAATGCAGTGTGGCTGGATTCCTCCAACGCCGGCGCCGCCGCGGCTGCCGCCGGGCAGGAAGAGGGCACGGAGCCGGAGGCCCACACGGCCGCCGAGCGCAGCCGGTTCAGCATCATGGCGGACGACGCCGGCACGTTCGGACAGTTCGTGACGCACCGTGCCGGGATAAGCCTGGTCAGCACCGGTTCCGCAACTGCCAAGGTGCCGGGCCCCTTCTTCCGCTGGCTGGATACCGTCTGGGGGCGCCGTGCCGTCCGCACGCCCGATGGGTATCCCGGTGAGTTCACGCTGGGCTGGCTAGGTTGCCTGGGCTACGAGCTGAAGCGCGAAACCGGCGGCAGCGACCTCTCCGCCCCCACTCCTGACGCTGCCCTGATCTTTGCCGGCCGGGCCGTCGTGCTTGACCATGCCGGGGGCGCGGCCTGGCTCCTCGCGCTGGAGGCCTCGGACGCCGGGGAGTGGCTGGCCCGGGCCAGGGCGGCAGTGGAAGCCGCCGGCAGCGGCGCCCCGGCGGCCATTCTTGGCCCGGCACCGGAAACCGGCGGCAGCACCGACGTCGTGCTTGCCGCGCCGCCTGCTTTCCGGAGCCGGGACACGGGTGCGGAGTACCGGGAGAAAATTACGGCAGCCCAGCACCAGATCGCCCAGGGCAACACCTATGAGGTCTGCCTGACCACGACGCTCGAAGCCAGTGTCCCGGAACACTCACTGGATCCGTGGACCACCTATCTGGCGCTGCGCCGCCGGAACCCGGCGCCGTTCGCCAGCTATCTCCGCCTTGGGAACCTCGCCGTTGCCAGCACCTCGCCTGAGCGGTTCCTGAAGATCGCGTCCGACGGCGGCATGCGCGCCGAGCCGATCAAGGGCACACGCCGCCGGGCTGCCGACCCGCAGGAGGACCAGCTGCTGCGCGAGGACCTGGCCGCATCACTGAAGGACCGGGCCGAGAACATCATGATCGTGGACCTGCTGCGCAACGACCTCAGCCATTTTGCCGAGCCCGGCTCCGTTACCGTGAGCAGGCTCTGCGCGATCGAGAGCTACGCCACGGTCCACCAGATGGTCAGCACCATCGACGCCCGCCTCCTCCCGGGCGCGCCCCGGGCCGAGGCCGTGGCTGCATGCTTCCCGGCCGGCTCCATGACCGGAGCCCCCAAGATCAGCACGATGGCCATCCTGGACGGGCTGGAGGCCGGGCCCCGTGGGCTCTACTCGGGGGCCATCGGCTACTTCTCGCTCAATGCCGCAGCCGACCTCGCCGTCGCCATCAGGACACTGGTGGTCAGCGCGGAAGGTGACGGAACCGCTGAACTGTCGCTCGGCGTCGGCGGTGCCATCACCTCGGACTCCGTGCCCGACGACGAATACGAGGAAATCCGGACCAAGGCCTACGGGGTCCTGTCTACCCTCGGCTCCGTCTTTCCCGGAGACTGACTCCGGTTTAGGAATACGCGGCCGTCTTACTGCACCGTGGCCGTCAGCCGGGCCACGTTGTCCACGTACCGGGCGGCGAGCGGCCGGCTGATCCAGTCCGCGAGCTTGAGCTCGTGCGAGATGTCCCGGTAGGTGTCTTCCACCGCCCGCATCTTGTTCACGATGTCCTCGCCCAGGAGCATCACGGAAACCTCCAGGTTCAGCGAGAAGGACCGCATGTCCATGTTGCTGGAGCCCAGGACGGCCACCTCGTCGTCAATGGTGAAGTGCTTGGCGTGCAGCACGAACGGGGCCTTGTACAGGTAGATCCGCACACCGGCTTCGAGGAGTGCCTCGTAATAGGACCGCTGGGCGTGGTGGACCAGGAACTGGTCGCCCTTCTCCGAGACGAACAGTTCCACGTCAACGCCCCGCTGGGCGGCGGTGGTGATGGCGTAGAGCAGGGAATCGTCCGGCACGAAGTACGGGCTGCAGATGGAGATGCGGTGCTGGGCGGAGTAGATCAGGGTGTTGAAGAGCCGCAGGTTGTTTTCCGTGATGAACCCGGGGCCGCTGGGCACCACCTGGGCTGTGACGTTCCCGGGCTCCGGGTTCGGTGCGAGCTGCAGCTGGTGTTCCAGCGACTCGTCGGTCTCGCTCAGCCAGTCGGTGGCGAAGACGACGTTCAGGGTGGTCACGATGGGTCCGCGCAGGCGTGCCATCAGTTCCACCCATTCGCGGCCTGCCTTGCGGTGCCGCGGGTTGTTGTAGGAGGGCTCGATCAGGTTCTGCGAACCCGTGAAGGCGATCTCGCCGTCGATGACCATGATCTTGCGGTGGTTCCGCAGGTCAGGGCGACGCCACTGTCCGTGGATGGGCAGCAGCGGCAGCATCCGCTTCCACTGGATCTTGCCTGCGCGGAGGCGCTTGAGCAGCTTCCGGTACCCCTTGATGCGGAGGGTTCCGATGTGGTCGAACAGGAGCCGCACCTCCACGCCCCGCTCCGCAGCCTCCTCCATGGCGGTCAGCAGGTCATTGGTGACATGGTCCGAACTCATGATGTAGAACTCGGCGTTGACGAACTTCTTCGCCTTCCGCACCGCCTGGGTCATTTCCAGGATGGAGTCGGGGTAGCCGGGGATGAGGTCCACGGAGTTGCCGTCCACCATGGGCAGGGAACCGAGGGTGCGGTTGAGTTCAGCCGCGGACTTCACCCATTCCGGGCCGGGGTAGTCGCTTTCCGCGTCCGAGAGCGCGGAGATGCCTGCCTGCACGCGTTCATTTACCAGTTGCTGCTGTGCCCGCCTGCGGCTGGACAACCGGAAGTTGCCAAAGAGCAGGAACAGGACGATGCCCAGGAATGGAATGAAGAAGATGCCCAGCAGCCAGGCCATGGCGGTGGTGGGGCGCCGGTTGCCGGGGATGATACCCAGCGCCAGCACCCTGATCACCAGGTCGGCGAAACCCAGGAGCACCACCACCCACGTCGGAGCGGTGCCGGCAAGTGAAAAAGGCCACAACACGTCTTAAACCCCCGGGGAGATCGGGCCCCGGAGGACGGCTTCCGGCCGGTGCACTCTGCCCAGCTTATCCGCGGTACCGCACTAAGCTGGTGCCATGACCTCTCCAGCCCCCGTGGTTCTTGCCTTCCTCGATCCCGCTTACCCTGATGGCCGGGTGGCCGATGCCTCCAAGCCGCAACTCCTGGTCACCGACCTGGGGGTCACGCGGGGCGACGGCGTCTTCGAAACCATGCTGGCCGTGGGCGGAACAGTACGGAAGATGCAGGCCCACCTTGACCGTCTTGCCGGCTCCGCGGCGGCGTTGGACCTGGAAATCCCGGACCAGCAGGCCTGGCGGCGCGTCATTGCGGCGGCGGTGGCCCGGCACCGGCTGGAGAACCCGCCCGCAGACCCGGCTGCTGATGAGCTGGTGGTCAAACTGGTGGTCACCCGGGGCGTGGAAGGCGCGCCCACCCCCACAGCCTGGGTGCAGGCCACCCCGGCCGGGGCAGCCGGGCGCCGGCAGCGTGAAACGGGCATCGACGTCATCCTCCTTGACCGTGGCTATGACAGCGACGTGGCCGACCGGGCGCCCTGGCTGCTCCTCGGCGCCAAAACGCTTTCCTACGCCGTCAACATGGCGGCCCTGCGCCACGCCCACAAACAGGGCGCCGACGACGTCATCTTCTTCTCCTCCGATGGCCGTGTGCTGGAAGGCCCCACCTCAACGGTGCTGCTCGCCCATGTGGAAAAGTCCGACGACGGCACCACGGTGAAGCGCCTCATCACCCCGCAGCTGGACAGCGGCATCCTGGCCGGGACCTCCCAGGGCGCCCTTTTCGCCGCCGCCAAGGCCGCCGGCTGGGAACTGGGCTACGGTCCGCTGGAACCCCGGGACCTCATGGACGCTGACGCGGTCTGGCTGATTTCGAGCGTCCGCCTGCTTGCCCCCGTGAACAGGATCGATGGCAAGGAGATCGGCACCCCGGCCCTCCAGAAGGAACTGACCGCGGAGTTGGGTGAGCTTTTCGCCGGCATCCAGTAGCGGCGCAACAAGCGGCGCAATCCCTTTTCCCGCTCCCGCAACACCCGTAAGGTGTGGACCATGGACTCGCGAAACCTGCCGAAGATTGAAAACCTGTCCTTCGACGACTGCTGGGAACTCCTCGACAACGACACGGTGGGCAGGTTGGCCATTGTGGTAGACGAACATCCCGAGATCTTCCCCGTGAACTACGCTGTCCACCTGCGCAGCATCGTCTTCCGCACCGCGCCCGGTTCAAAGCTGTGGGGCGCCCGGATGGAACGTCCGGCGGCCCTGGAAATCGACGGCTACGACCCTGCCTCGGAACAGGCGTGGAGCGTGGTGGTGCGCGGCGAAACGGAGATCATCGAGGACCAGGGCGTGAAAGATGCCGTGGACGGGCTGGGCCTGGAACCTTGGCAGCCGGGCGAAAAGGCCAACTACGTCCGGCTTAACGCCAAAGCCCTGACGGGGCGCCGGTTCCGCGTCAACAAGCCGGACATCTGGAACACCCGCCTGCAGGACCGTCGTCGGGCGTCCTTCGAATAGGCCACGCCCGGTAATACCGCCTCCACAAGGCCCGGAGCGTCAGGCGGCGGGGCCGGCCGCCTGGCGCGACAGCTGGGCTTCCAGCCCGGACAGCAGGATGCCAAGTCCCTGGTCAAGCTCCGCCTCGCCGTCGTACTCAGACAGGGCCGGAGCCAGTGCACGGAGCTTGGGGAACTCCTTCGCGGGCAGCCGGTGGAGCCCCAGCCGCAGCAGCACCTCGTTCTCTTCAGGGTCCACCACGTACTCCTGCAGTTCGTTCAGGATGTGTCCGTAGAGGAAGCCGTAGTAGGCGCGGTAGACGTGGAGTGCATCGGCCGCACCGAATCCTGCAGCGCCGAGAAGGGACAGGATCTGTTCCAAGGGACGCAGCGTGCCCAGCGGCCTAAGGCCGAGGGGCGTGGACAGGGGCCGGGTGACCAGCAGCGGCACAACATTGGGGTGCTGGAGGGCAAGCGTTCGCAGGCCATGGGCAATCCCGCGCAGCTGGGCCTTCCAGTCGGGGTCCTCCGGATGGATGCGGAGCTGGTTGAGCACCAACTCCGTAACTCCATCCAACAAAGCTGCACGGTTCTGGGCATAGCGGTAAAGGCTCATCGGGTCCCGGCCAAGCTCCTGCCCAAGGCGGCGCATGGTCAGCGCGTCCAGGCCCTCGGCGTCCACCAGCTCCAGCGCTTTGGCCAGTACCAGGTCCCTGCTCAGCCTCGGCTTGGTGGCCGCCGTTCCCGAAGTATTGGCTGAAGTCATTATTTGATCCTTACTGGGGGCAACCGGCTGATTTATTCAATACGGTTGCCTCAGTTGTAGTCTACGAGTAAAGTCTACAGCGTAGACATGCCTCAAGATCGCTGATATTCCCAAGTTCTCCTGATGGGATCGAACCTACAGACCCACCGCCCCCGTGCAGGGCATCGAGGGTTTTGCTGCTGTAGCCGAACGGCGGCACCGCGCACCGAGCGAAGGGACGCCGTCATGGCCAATTCGCAGTTTGATCTTTTCCTCCACGAAGCCACCTACGCCGACCAGGCCTCCGAATCAAGCCTCGACCGTGACCGCCTCTTTGGCCTGTACACCAGCTGGTGCTTTGTCAACGAGCAGCCGGCCGGCACCGAGTCCAGCTTCTGGGCTGCCATGAAACACCGGGTCTCCGCCCGCCGGAACGGACTGCGCATGAAGGGGCCTGCCGCGGCGGACTACATCATGACCAGTTACCCGCGGCTGGTCTAAGCCCCAACGGGTCGTCGGACGGGGCGCCGGGTAACCGGTGCCCCACCACCAGATGCTGTGGCACTTGACGAATGTGCCACAGCATTTTTCATGCCCCGGGACGTCCCCGCTGCCGCCTAGGTGGGAATAATCCGGAAGAGGAACCTGGTCCGGACCATCACCCACAGAAGGCCCAGCACCACGGCGTAGGCGACGGTGTTGAGGAAGATGCTCTGCTGCTGCAGCGCCGGGATGTTGGCCACGACGGCGATCAGCACCACGTGCATGATGAATACGTAGAGCGTGGCGCGGCCCAGCGGGATCAGGAACCAGCCCAGGGCCCGCTGCACGGGTTTCCAGTAGGCGCTAAGGAAGGCGTAGGCGGCCACCACCAAGACCAGGACGTTGAGCAGGCGGCCGGGCGCCACGTAGGTCCGGCCGAACAGCGCGTCATACATGGCCCGGTAGGCGGCGTCCGGCATGAGCGCCAGCCGGACGTCATAGTTGTTGGCCAGGTACGGGTTGCCCCAGGACAGGAAGGCCAGCGCGAACGCCGCTGCGGTGCAGGCTGCCACCACCCAGGTGTGCGCCGACAGCCAGGCGACTATGCTGCGGCGGTGGTAGCCGACAACCAGGCCGAGGACAAAGAGTACCTGCCATACCAGCAGGGGGAACGAATCCTCGAACTGCGATGGCAGGAGCCTGAACCTGGTTACGGCCCCGACCGCATACACGGCCAGGGATGCCAGCAACACCCAGATGGCCTTGCCGCGGTTGAGTGCCGCCAGGATCAGGGGGCTGGCCAGCAGGAGTACCACGTAAAGGCCCATGACGTTGAACTGCCAGGGCCCGAACTGCAGCAGCACGATGGCCGGAAGCACCTGCGGCGGCACGGGGAACTGGAACAGCGACGACATGCCCGCGTACAGGTCGTAGGTCCGGCCCGCGCCGCTGTGCCCGGCGCCGCCGGTTCCCTGGTCCACGAACGTGGTCAGGGCCTCGGTGTGGAAGAACGGGAGCAGCGACAGCAGGAAGACGCCGACCAGCACGGCCAGGGCAGTGACATAGAGCTTCCCGGCACGGCGGGACGTCAGGTCCACCACCCGGCCGAAATCCTCCTTCGCTTTGGGGCCGTACACCATGCCCACCACCAGGCCGGAGAACAGGACAAACAACTCAGCGCCTGATACGAAGCCCACCGCCTCCTGGGTGAGCAGCTGGAACAGCGAGGCCATGCCCAGGTGGTTGACCACCACGAAGACAATGGCCATTCCGCGCAGCAGGTCCACCCGCGAATCCCTGGCAGAAGGATCCTGGTAACTCCAGGCCGTGGCAGCGTTGATCCGGCGCGGAACCTGCCACAGGGCCACCAGGAGGATGACCATGGCGGCAGCAACGGTCCACGGGGCGGCGCCCGTAAGTGTGTTGGCGCGGACATACGTGCCTGCGGACGCCACATCCGTGACAGGCCCGGTGACCATGGGCGATGCCTTCAGCCGGTCCAGGGCAGTTTTGGCGATGTCCGGGCTTCCCGTGAGCAGCCAGCTGATGCTTGCTACGCCGGTGTCCCGCGTGCTGGTCCGTTCGTCCCACACCACGGCGGCCGTTCCGGCGAAATGCGGAGAGGTGGCAGTTGCCACCACCTGGTCCCACCAGCGCGTTTTGATGTCCGCCTCGGGCGCCCCGCCGGATGCAGGGCTGTAGAAGGCCGAGGTCTGGAGCAGGAAGGGCTTTTTGTGTCCTTCGGCGTAGGTGCCGTAGAAGTTTTCGTTGCCGGAGGCCGTCAGCATGTCTTCGAGTTCGCCGGCGTGCGGCAGGGAGTTGACGGCGGCCGCGCCGGCAGTGTCGTCATGGTAGGCGGCCAACCCCACCCAGTCCACCGCGTCGTCGCCCGGGTAATACGGGGCATAGGCGCTGTCGCTCCCGTTCCAGGTTCCGTCCCCATTTGTATCCAGGAGGGAAAACCCGTCGCTTCCCGGCTGTGGCGCATTCCTGTTCCGGTCGAAGGGGTAGTCCTTCCCCAGGTAGGGCGCCCACACCATGGTGGCCCGGCCGCCGTCGTCCTTCCTGAAGGCTGCCGACACCGCTTGGAAAGCCTGCCGGTACGCAGCCGGCTGCTGGCCCCAGGCCACCCAGCTGGCGTTCATGTCGGGGGCAAAGCGGACCAGCAGTTGGCCCTTGAATCCCGCGGTCAGGTCGCGCACCTGCGCTGCGAACGCTTCCGCCTCCGCGGCGCCGAGCTGGTCCAGCGGCACGGACGGCTTGACCGTGAGCATGGCGTGGGCGCCCTTCGCTGCGGTCTGCTGCAGGAAGCCCCCTATGTCATTCCGCTCGGATTCGCGGTAGGGCATGGTGATGTCATGGCCGTAGAGCGCCGGGGTTGCGCCCAGCCGGTCGCTGAAGCCAGCGGCGGTATCCTCACCCCATTCGAGGACCGCCCCCAGCCAGGGTTTGCCCTTGTCCGGCGCGGGGCCGGCCGCCTGCGCCGGGGCTGCCGGGGCCACCACTGCCAGGAGGGCGATGAGAACCGCGGCCAGGAAGGACGCGGCGGAACGCGGACGGTTACGCCGGATGGCGGCGCGGTGGTGCGATACGTGTGCCCGCATGCTGACAAGGACCCCCGGTACTCATTGCTCTGGATACGGGGCGGCGCCCCCGGTATGAACCTTATCGGTCCGCAGCAGGCTACGTGCCGCATGGCGGGCAGCTCAATGACGGAACATGACGACGTCGGCGATGCGGCTTGGCGCGGCAGGTGTTACGTTTTTGGGGAGTAATGAGTACCGGCGCCAAGCCCTGACTTGCCGGTCGGCAACCCTCCCTTTCGCGGCGGGGTGCCTCAGGTGAATACTCGGCATATCGACCGATTCGAGCTGCAAGCGTGAGAGAAGGAGATCCGTCGTGTCCGACGCACCCGCCCTTGACGAAAGACTGTCCTACCGCCTGATAACCGGCGCGGACACCCGTGAATTCTGCGAGCGGATCTCCGCCGCACTCGCCGACGGCTACGTGCTGCACGGCAGCCCGGCAGCCACTTTCAACGGCACCAGCGTCATCGTGGCGCAGGCAATCGTCCTTCCGGCCGCGATCGCCTCAGCCGATGCCGCCGTCGCCACAGCGGTGGACCAGCTCGACGCCGGCCTTGAAGGCGATTTCGACGGCGAGGGCCACGCATGAGCTACGCCGGAGACCTGACGCCCCAGGAAGCATGGGCCAAGCTGGAGAAGGGCGCCATCCTGGTGGACGTCCGCACCGAGGGCGAATGGGCCCACATCGGCATCCCGGACACCAAGGCCACGGACAACGATCCCCTGTTCATCCAGTGGACCTTCCCCGGCGGCATCCCCAATCCCGACTTCGTCAAGGACCTCCAGGCGCAGGCGCCGGAGGATCCCCAGGCGGAACTGCTCTTCCTCTGCCGCTCCGGCCAGCGGTCCATCGCGGCTGCAACGGCCGCCACCCAGGCCGGTTTTAAGGCCTACAACGTGCTGGAGGGCTTCGAAGGCGAGCCGGACCGCTACGGCGAACGTACCGTCAACGGCTGGAAGAACCGCGGCCTCCCCACCAACCTCGGAAAGAACTAAGTGACCTTCAACCCAGACGCCCCCGGCTGGAACCCCGATACGCAGGCAGTCCGCGGCGGCCTGGACCGCTCCAACTTCCAGGAAACGTCCGAGGCCATCTTCCTGAACTCCGGGTTCGTCTACGAATCCGCTGCTGCAGCTGAACGCGCGTTCACCGGCGAGGACGAGCGCTTTGTCTACTCCCGCTACGGCAACCCGTCCGTTGCCACCTTCCAGGAACGGCTCAGGCTGCTGGAAGGCACCGAAGCCTGCTTTGCGACGGCGTCGGGCATGTCTGCCGTGTTCACCGCGCTGGGTGCCCTGCTGGCTGCCGGCGACCGCGTGGTGGCTGCCCGTTCGCTGTTCGGTTCGTGCTTTGTGATCCTGAACGAGATCCTCCCGCGCTGGGGTGTGGAAACGGTCTTCGTGGACGGTCCGGACCTGGACCAGTGGCGCGAAGCCCTGTCCAAGCCCACCACCGCCGTCTTCTTCGAGTCCCCGTCCAACCCCATGCAGGAAATCGTCGACATCGCCGCCGTCAGTGAGCTGGCGCATGCGGCCGGCGCCACCGTGGTGGCTGACAACGTCTTTGCCACTCCCCTGCTGCAGCGCTGCGGGGACCTCGGCGCCGACGTCATCGTCTACTCGGGTACCAAGCACATCGATGGGCAGGGCAGGGTGATGGGCGGTGCCATCCTGGGCACCAAGGAATTCATCGACGGACCCGTCAAGCAGCTGATGCGCCATACCGGCCCCGCACTGTCCGCCTTCAACGCCTGGGTCCTGACCAAGGGCCTGGAAACCATGGGCCTGCGCGTCAACCACTCGTCCGCCACCGCGCTGCGGCTGGCTGAATGGCTGGAGGAACAGCCGGCGGTGGGCTGGGTGAAGTATCCGCTCCTGAAGTCGCACCCGCAGTACGGGCTGGCCGCTAAGCAGATGAGTGCCGGCGGAACGGTCCTGACCTTCGAACTGGCCCCGACCGGCGGGCGTTCCGGCAAGGAAGCGGCATTCGCCCTCCTGGACGGGCTGCGGATCATCGATATTTCCAACAACCTCGGTGATGCCAAGTCCCTGATCACGCACCCGGCCACCACCACCCACCGCGCCATGGGCCCGGAGGGGCGGGCCGCCATTGGGCTCAGCGACGGCGTGGTGCGGCTCTCGGTAGGGCTCGAGGACCCGGAGGACCTCCTCCGTGACCTCGAGCAGGCGCTGAAGCAGATCTAGCCTTTTCGACGCGCCTCCCCGTTTTCGACGCGCGGATTCCCTGGCGCGCACGGAATGTGGCGTGCGCAAAGGAGTGTGCGCGTCGAAAAGGAATATGCATGCCGCGGACCGGCAACCCAAGCGGCAGGTCAGGCCTGCCGCACGCGCAGCAGCTCGGGCGTGTCCGCCATGTCTGACAGGTCCAGCGTGTCGCGCATCGTCAGGTGGACGGCCTGCCGCACCACGGCACCGAACCCCATGTCCTCAGGCGGCTGCCCCGCCAGGGCCTTGTCGCGGGCACGGCGCTGTTCAGCGGCCCCGGTTCCGCGGGAAATGATGTCCTCCACCCCCTGCCTGGCCAGGGCCAGCTCCCCCTGTTCGGCCAGGACGGGGGCAAGGTAGTCCACCAGGGAACGGACCACGTCCGCGGCCGGTGCGGGCCTGAAGTTGCCGAAGTCCAGGAGTTCGCCGCTCAGCCCGGCGCTGCTGGCCTGCCAGGACGCCATCCGCAGCAGGACTGTGGGTACGGGCGCGGGATCCACGTCCTCGCGCCATTCCCGGCCCGCGGATTCCACCAATGCCCGTACCAGCACCGCGATGAGGGCTGCGTCCCCGGCACGGAGGCACACGTCCGCCACCCGCACTTCCACCGTCGGATGGTTCCGGGAGAGACGGGCGTCGAAATACAGCATGCCCTCATCGAGCATGACGCCGCTGTCCAGCAGCCGGGTCACCACGCGGCGGTACGCGGGATACGTCCCGTAAATACCTGCCGGGCCCGCAGTGGGCCAGCGGTTCCAGGCCTGGGTCCGGTAGCTTTCGAAACCGGTGGGGACGCCATTCCAAAATGGCGAGTTGGCGCTCAGTGCCGTGAGCACCGCCAGCTTGTCGCGGATCCGGTCCAGGACCGCCACGCCTTCCTCCGGCGATTCAATGAAGGTGTGGACGTGGAAACCGCAGGTCAGCTGCTCCTGGGCGGTGAGGCCAAAGCGTTCCAGCATCCTGGCATAGCGCGGGTCCGGCGTGGTGTGGCTGGGCGAGGCCACGGGAGAGGTGGCGAGCGCCGCAACCCGGGCCCCGTGCTTTTGGGCAGCCTGGTCCGCCAGCGCCCGGCCGGCCCGGATCTGTTCCAGCAGGCTTCCGTAGTCGGTACACGGCCGGGTCTGTGTCTCGATCTGCTCAAGCTTGAGCTCGGCACTCAAGCCCATCTCGTCGTCGTAATCCGCCTGGTTGCCGGCATGGCGGCTTTCCAGCTCCACCGGCGCATCATCGGCTGCCACGCGCCGGCCAGCGAGGAGGGCATCGGCCAGGGCAAGCGGCTCCCCGGACTCCGGATCAACAATCAGGAGTTCTTCCTCGACGCCGAATGTACGCATACGAATATTCTGCCGCGCCCGCCGGGCATTCACAGGGGCGCCTCCCTTCATGACGAAGGATGAATGCCTAGTCCTGGAAGTACTCCACCTTGGCGCCGATGGTGTTCAGCCGCTCCGCCAGGTCCTCGTAGCCCCGCTCGATCACATAGATGTTCCGCAGCTCGGACACGCCCCGCGCGGCCAGCATGGCCAGCAGCAGGCAGGCGGCCGGGCGGAGTGCCGGCGGGCAGCCCACCTCGGCGGCGCGCCACTTCGTGGGGCCGTTGACGTAGATCCGGTGCGGGTCCAGCAGCTGTACCTGTGCGCCGAGCCGGTTCAGCTCCGTCAGGTAGATGGCCCGGTTCTCGTAAACCCAGTCGTGGATCATGGTCTGGCCATGGGCGTTAGCTGCAATGACGGCGAAGAAGGGCAGGTTGTCGATGTTCAGCCCGGGGAACGGCATGGGGTGGATCTTGTCCTCGGGGGCACGCAGCTCGGAGGGCTTGGTGGTGACGTCCACCAGCCGGGTGCGGCCGTTGCGGGCCATGTATTCGCCGGAAATTTCGAGCTTCTGGCCCATCTGGCCCAGCGTGGCCAGTTCGATTTCCATGAACTCGATGGGGACCCGGCGGACCGTGACCTCGGAGTTGGTGACGATGCCCGCCGTAATCAGGCTCATGGCCTCGATGGGGTCCTCGGACGGGAAATACTCGATATCGGCGTCGATCACGGGCCTGCCGGTGATCCGCAGGGTGGTGGTTCCCACGCCCTCGATGGCCACCCCGAGCATCTGCAGGTAAAAGCAGAGGTCCTGCACCATGTAGTTGGGGCTGGCGTTGCGGATCACGGTTGTTCCGGGCCGGTGGGCCGCCGCCATGATCGCATTCTCGGTAACGGTGTCCCCCCGTTCGGTGAGGACGAAAGAGCGGTCCCGGCTATCCGCGGGCGGTGCCTGCACGGTGTAGAACCCTGCCGTGGCCTCCACTGACAGGTCGAACTCGCGCAGTGCCTGCATGTGGGGCTCCACGGTCCGGGTGCCCAGGTCGCAGCCGCCGGCGTAGGGCAGCCGGTACTCCCGGGACTCATCCAGCAGGGGGCCCAGCAGCATGATGACGCTGCGGGTGCGGCGTGCCGCGTCCACGTCCATGGCGTCCAGGTCCAGGACGGCGGGGCGGCGCAGGCGGAGGTCCGTGTCATTGAGCCAGGTGCACTCGACGCCGATGCTGGTCAGCACCTCGACGATGCGGTTGACTTCCTCGATCCGGGCCAGGCGGCGCAGCACGGTGGTGCCGCGGTTGATCAGGCTGGCGCACAGCAGTGCCACGCCGGCGTTCTTGCTGCTATTGACGTCCACGGCGCCGGACAGGGTGCGGCCGCCCTCCACCCGCAGGTGCGTCATCCGCGGCTTGGCCACGTTCACGATGCTGCGGTCAAAGATGTTTTCCAGCCGCTGGATCATTTTCAGGCTCAGGTTCTGCTTGCCCTGTTCCATCCGCGCCACGGCACTTTGGCTGGTGCCGAGTTCGGCGGCCAGCTGGCCCTGGGTCCACCCTTTCTCGCCCCGGGCGTCCCTCAGCATGGCGGCAACGTGTTCAGCGGTTCTCTGGGTCATACCGCGAATATATCATAAATGAGTTATCCCTCCCCTTTCGAGGAGCAGGTGAAGGCCACCATCCCCAGGCTACCCATCCGATGCGATAGGAACGCGTACAGAGCTTCCAGCGGGAGTCAGCTGCCCAGCCAGACCATGTTCCACGTGCCGGCAGAGACGGCCGCCGCCAGGGCCAGTCCGGCCACCAGCACACCGCCGGCAACCACCCAGGAGTCCAGCGGGCTGAAGGTGGATTCCCTGGCCCACGTCCGCCGGCCCCCGCCGAACCCACGCGCTTCCATGGTCACGGCGAGCCTCGACGCCCGCCTGATGGCCTGGACCAGCAGTCCGAAGCTCTGGCCCAGCGTCGCCTTCACCCGCTGGACGAGGCTGCCGCGGGCGCCCACGCCCCGGGCACGGCGGGCCATCCCGATGGTCTGCCACTCCTCTGCCATGAGCCCCACCAGGCGCATCGCGGCGAGGGTGCCCAGGACGAACCGGTGCGGCAGGCGGGCCTTTTGCGCCAGTGCATCCGCCAGGTCCGTGGGGTCGGTGCAGCTCATCAGGAGCACCGCGGGCAGGGCGATCGCAAAGCCGCGCAGGAGGAAGCCGATGCCCAACTGGAGGGAACCTTCGCTCATGCTCCAGATGCCGACGTCGAGCAGGATCCTGCCGCTGTCCGGCGCCAGGATGGCGGTACTCCAGCCTCCGATGGCTGCGGCGAGGATCAGCGGCCATCCGCGCTGCCACAGCAGGGACACGGTGAGCCCGGCAAGGGGGAACAGCATCAGTTCGAAGGCGAGGGCCACTGAGGCGGAAACCCAGTCGATGGACAAGGCCAGGACCGCCGTGATGAGCAGGACCGCCGCGAACTTGCTGAGCGGGTTGGCGCGGGCCAGGAGTGCATGGTTGCCGCTCAAGGTGAGTTCCTGCCTCATGGTGCCACCGCCTCCGCGGCAGCCATCCGCAGTTCCGTCCCGCCCAGGGCCGAGGTGAACTCCGCGTCATGGGTCACGGAAACCACCGCCGTACCCGCATCCAGAAGCTCGGACAGGAATGATGCGAGTTCGGCCCAGGTATTGGCATCCTGCCCGAACGTGGGCTCGTCCAGGATCAGCACCTGGGGGCTGGCGGCAAGGACGGTGGCCACGGAGAGGCGCCGCTTTTCCCCGCCGGAGAGCGTGTAGGGGTTGGCGTCCACCAGCTGGGTGAGCCGCAGGCGCTCCAGCAGTTCGTCCACCCTGTCCGCGCCGTGCCCCAGGTGCCGCGGGCCGAACTGCAGTTCGTCCAGTACCTTCCCGGTGACGAACTGGTGTTCCGGCTCCTGGAACACCGTGCCCACCCGCGAGATCAGCTGCTGGGCCTTCCACTTGTAGGGGTCGATGCCGGCGCCGCGGCTGAGGTCCAGCGTGGCTGAAACTTTCCCCGCCACGGGCTCCAGCAGGCCGGCCAGGGTCAGGGCGAAGGTTGACTTGCCGGCACCGTTGGGACCGGTGATGGCAAGGGCCTGCCCGGCGCGGACCTGTGCAGCCACGTCCTCCTGGACCGGCGCCGGCGGAATCTTCCGAAAGCCCTGCCGGCGGGCGCGTCCGCGGGACACGGCAAGCTGCTCAGCGGCCAACAACAGGTTCCCCGTTCCCGGGGCGGGGACCGCAGCGCGGGGTCGGGTCGCGGGCACATACCCGGGCACCCACACGCCGGCAGCGGCCAGCATGGTCCTCGCCTCACTGAGCACACGGTCCGGCGGGCCGTCCAGGAGCACGGCGGGATCCGAGGCCGAGCCCGGCTGCAGGACAATGATCCGGTCCACCAGGTCCTTCCAGACGGAAACCCGGTGCTCCACCACCACAAGGGTGGCCCCGGTCTTGTCCAGGCAGCGGGCCACGGCGTCGCGGACCTCCAGGACGCCGTCCGGGTCGAGGTTGGCGGTGGGTTCGTCCAGCAGGATCAGGCCGGGACGCATCGCCAGGATGCCCGCCAGCGCCAGGCGCTGCTTTTGCCCGCCGGACAGGGCCGACGTCGGGTGGTCCAGCGGGAGGTGGGAGAGTCCGACGTCGGCAAGCGCCGCGTGCACCCGGGGCCAGATCGCGTCGCGGGGCACCGCGAGGTTTTCGGCGCCGAAGGCGACGTCGTCCCCCACCCGGGAAAGGACCACCTGCGTTTCGGGGTCCTGCTGCATCAGGCCGGCGCGGCCGCGCTGGGCGCGGGGCGCGGCTCCGTCCACCCGGAGCGAACCGGACTCGTCGGCGTCGCCTGATTCGCCGTCGTCGTCGATGTCTCCCAGGACGCCGGCCAGCGCGTGAAGCAGCGTGGACTTCCCTGCGCCGGAGGGGCCGAGCAGGAGCACCCGCTCCCCGGGGGCGATGTCCAGGTCAAGGCCGTGGACGGCGGGTTTGGCTCTGCCGGCATGCCGCCAGCCCCAGCCACGGGCGGTGACGGCGGCGGGGCGGACCGCGCCGGAGTCCTGGGAGGGTGCCATCAGGAGAAGACGGGCTCCGTTGCGGCCTTGCGGGACGCGAAGGAGCTCAGCACCCCGGTGCGTGCCAGGCCGCGGGTGGCAACCCAGGCCAGGGCACCCGCAAGGATGGCCCCGGAAATGGTGGTGAGGACAATGTAGGCCAGCTTGTCGGCGCCGGAGTAGGCGATGTTCCAGCCCCACGGTGCAAACGAATCGTTCAGGCCGCAGAAGAATCCGGCCGCGGCGCCTGCCAGCAGGGACACGGGCAGGTTGAACTTGCGGTAGACGAAGATTGCGAAGATGATTTCCGCGCCCAGGCCCTGGATGAAACCGGAGAACAGGACCGAGGCGCCGTACTGGGAACCCATCAGCAGTTCGCCGGTGGCGGCGACGGTCTCGCAGAACAGGGCCGCCCCGGGCTTGCGGATGATCAGCATTCCCAGCACGCCGGGAATCATCCAGCCCCCGGCGAGCAGGCCGGTCAGGGGTGGGTAGGCTGCGTTCATGGGGGCCGACAGGGCGGCGGCACCCTGGTCCCATGCCCAGAAAATAACGCCGCCCGCGATGGCCACCAGCGCGGCGACGACGATGTCCACGACGCGCCAGGACTTGCTGGTGGTCTTCTTGATTGCTGCAGTACTCATGTGATCCTCCTGGGAAACAGGAGGGGAAAGTGGACCCGGCCGGCGGCCTGTGGCCGTGGAACCGCGACACTTTGAGAACTCGACTCCCTTGCGCCGGTACTAACCGGATCAGGTTCGAGGGTCTGCGGCTGTCCGCACTCTCAGCGCCCACCTGCGGTGCCCGGCTAATGCCAGGTTGTCCGACGGCGGCGCTCCCCTGTCGTTTTTAGTGTTGCTTTTGGTGTGGGTAACGCTTGTTGTTGTGCCCGGTTGGGCGTGGTCAAGTTTACACCTGGCCGGGCTGGATTGCGGGCTGCCGGCGCCAATCACCCGGATATGACCGGCTAGGCTGGGAGCAGTCCGTTTTCCGCCCGCAAGGAGTACCTGGAATGAACCTTCTCATCAAACTGCTCGGGACAGGCGTGAGCCTCGGCGCAGGCCTCGCCGGTACCAAACTGGTCAATGCCATCTGGGAAAAGACCACCGGACAGAAGCCGCCCACCGGCAAACACGAGGACGTACCCACCAGCCTGCGTTCGGCGCTGACCTTTGCGCTGATCTCGGCGTCGGTCAGTGCCATCATCCAGGTCCTGGCCAACCGCGGCACCCAGCGCGCCATCACCCGCTTCGCGAAGACCCAGGACATCGTCTAGCGTCGTGCCCCAGCGTTACCGGCCGTCGTCGGGGCTGTCCTTCCGGGCAGTCTCGGCGGCGGCTTTTTGCACCACGGCTTCCAGTTCATCGGTGGTGAGCAGTTCCCGGTGCAGGTGCTTGGTGCGGTAGCCGGCACGGCCCACCATGTGGGCGGACACGGGCACCGTGAGGAGTTGGAAGATCCACGCCACCACCAGAACCGGCCACACCCACCACGTCCGCAGCTGCAGCCCGATGGCCGCCAGCAGCAGGAAGAGCCCCAGCACCTGCGGCTTCGTGGCGGCGTGCATGCGGCTCAGGAGGTCCGGGAACCGCAGCAGGCCTATCGCGGCGCCCAGGGACATGAGGGCACCCACCACCATGAACACGGCGGAGACGAGGTCGATCCAGGCGTCGGGCCCGGAGAAGTCAGGATTCATTGGGCTTGACCCTCCTGTCTGCCACGAACCGGGCTACGGTCACGGAACCGATGAACCCGATGATGGAGATGGCCACCACCAGCATCAGGTTGTTCAGGTGCCGGTTCACCGCCATATCGATGCACAGCGCCCCGGCAAGGATTGCGAGCAGCACGTCGGCAGCCAGCACCCGGTCCAGCAGCGACGGGCCACGGGCGATCCGGATGATGGCACCGGCGGCCGCCAGCGAGAAAATGACGGCTGTGACAGCCAGGACAACGGGCATCATGCGCCGGCCTCCATACGGACCTCTTCAAGTTCATCCGCGGTGCCCATGATGCGGATCAGGCCCGCTTCAATGGAGCGGACCTCGTTCCGCAGGCCTTCCACGTCCTTCTTGGAGGTGATGTTGAGTGCGTGCAGGTACAGCGTGGACGTGGAACGGTCCACGTCCACCACCAGGGAACCCGGGATCAGGGAAATCACGTGTCCCGTGGCAGTGACGATCAGGTCCTGGTGGCTGCGCAGTTTCACCGCGACCACGGCATTGGTCACCTTGGGGCCGCGGACAGCTGCCAGATACAGGACCTGTGCGCTGGCCACCACCACCTTGCCCACGAAGGCCAGCGCAAACGGCACGGCGTGGAGAATATTGAACCGGCCGCTGAGCTCCACCGGCGGGAGGTAGAAGAGCCGGGCCACGCCCACGGCCAGCAGGGTCCCGAAGAGGAGGTTGCCGGGGCTGAAATCCTGCCACAGGGCGCCCCACACAATCACCAGCCAGACCAGGAGCGGAAGTTCCTGGCGCAGCGAAATGCGTTTACGGCTCATCGTCCTCCTCCCGCCGCGGTGGTGCCGGGAACGGCGATGCCCTCGCCCAGCACCGCCTGGATGTACGGCGTCCGGTCAAGCATGTCCCGGGCTGCCCGGTCCGAAAGTGCGAACAATGGTCCGGCGAAGACGGTCAGGGCAACACCGAGCACCACCAGGGCGGCCGTGGAGCCCACCATGGTGCGCGGCAGGAGGGTCACCGTGTTGTTCACCTTGGCTCCCGGCCCGGAGACCCTCGCAGCGGGAGTGGCAAGGAGCACGGGGTCGGGGTGCTCGGCGTCCTCCGGCTTCCGCCAGAACGCACGGTTCCACACCCGGGCGATGGCCAGAAGCGTCAGGAGGCTGGTCACCACGCCGCCGATCACCAGCGCGTAGGCCAGCGGCGTGCCCAGCTCCACGCCGGCTTGCAGCAGGCCAACCTTGCCGAGGAATCCGGAGAACGGCGGGATGCCGGCCAGGTTCATCCCGGGGATGAAGAACAACAGCGCCAGCATGGGTGAGAGCTTGGCGAGTCCGCCCAGCCGGTCCACGGACGAGCTGCCGCCGCGCCGTTCGATGAGGCCGGTGACCAGGAAGAGGCTGGTCTGGATGGTGATGTGGTGCGCCACGTAGAAGACCGCCGCCGCCAGCCCAACAGCCGAGGACATGGCCAGCCCGAACACCATGTAGCCGATGTGGCTGACCAGGGTGAACGAGAGGAGGCGCTTGATGTCGCTTTGGGCCAGGGCACCGAGGATGCCCACGAGCATGGTCAGCAGCGCCACCACCATCAGCGGCGTGTTCAACGTATCGCCGGGGAAGAGCAGTGTCTCGGTGCGGACCATCGCGTAGACACCCACCTTGGTCAGCAGGCCCGCGAACACGGCCGTGACCGGTGCCGGAGCGGTCGGGTAGGAGTCGGGAAGCCAGAAGGACAAGGGGAAGACGGCGGCCTTGATGCCGAAGGCCACCAGGAGCATCACGTGCAGCAGGGTTTTGGTGCCCTGGTCCAGTTCGCCCAGCTTGATGGCAAGGTCCGCCATGTTCACGGTCCCGGTGGCCCCGTAGACCATGGCGATGGCAATCAGGAACAACACCGAGGACACGACGGACACCACCACATAGGTGACGCCGGCGCGGATCCGCGGCCCGGTGCCGCCCAGGGTCATCAGCACGTAGCTTGCAGTCAGCAGGATCTCGAAGCCGACATACAGGTTGAAGAGGTCCCCGGACAGGAACGCGTTGGACACCCCGGCCACCAGGATCAGGTAGGTGGGGTGGAAGATGGACACCGGCGCGTCGCGGTCGCCGTCGGCCATGCCCTGGCCTGTGGCGTATACCAGCACCGCAAGGCTGACGGCGGAGGACACCACCAGCATCAGGGAGGAGAACTGGTCCACCACCATGACGATGCCAAACGGCGGGATCCAGCCACCGATGGTCACCGCGGCGGTGCCACCGTTCCAAGCGGACGCCAGCAGGAGGCATTCAAGTGCCAGCGTCAGTGACAGCAGGCCAATGCTCACCGCCCGCTGGGCCCGGGAGTGCCGGATCAGCAGGAAGGTCAGGGCGGCGCCCAGGATGGGAAGTACGACGGCGAGCGGGGCAAAGCTTGCGATGTTCACTTTCCGCCTCCTTCCGGGCTGTGGTCAACGTTGAGGGAGCCTGGCTTTTCCTCCGCGGCAGCATGTTCGGCGGGCATTTCCCGGCCGCCTGCCACCAGCGTGGCCACCCGGTCCGCGTCCCGGTCCGTGTCCCGGCCGGAAGCACCGCGGTCCGAAACATCCTTGCCGTCGGAACCGAGCATGGTGAGCGGGAACTCTGATGTTTCCGCGGGGACTTCGGCGTCATCCTCGGCATCAAAGCTGGGGGTCACGGCCACCCGGAGGTCCTCGGCGTCGTCCTGGATGTCGTCCTGGCGGGCCAGCACCCAGGTGCGGTAGATGATGCCCAGCATGAAGGCGGTGACCGCGAAGGAAATCACGATCGAGGTCAGGATCAGTGCCTGCGGCAGCGGATCGTTGTAGTCCCGGGCGGGCGTGTCCTTGCTGAAGAGCGGCGCCAGTCCCGCGTATCCCCCGGTGGCCAGGATCAGCAGGTTGGTGGCGTTGGCCAGCAGCATCAGCCCCAGCAGCACCCTCGTGAGGCTGCGTTCCAGGATCAGGTAGATGCCGCAGGCGTACAGGGCTCCCATGACAATCAGCAGGGTCAGGTTGACGCTCATGCGTGTCCCCTTGCGGTGGTCTCGGCAGGAATCCCGTCCGGTTCCTGTTCCAGCTCCCCGGTGCCCTGCCCGTCCCCGGCAACGCCAGGCTCCTGGCCAGCTTCCTGGGACCGTTCCGGCTCCTGTGCGCCGGGCCCGGACTGTTCCTCCAAGTGCTCATCGATCTCGGCCCCCAGGCTGCGCAGCACATCAAGCACCAGGCCCACCACCACGACGTATACGCCGATATCGAAGATGGTGGAGGTGACGAACTTGATGTCCCCGAACACGGGCAGCCAGACCTGGATGATGGCGGACTGGAACACCTGCCCGCCCAGCAGCAGCGGCGCCATGCCCGAGGCGGCTGCGAGTGCCAGGCCGATGCCCAGGAGCGCCCCCGGGCTCAAGGGCGCAGCCTCCCGAAGCTCGAAGCGGCCGCCTGCCAGGTAGCGGATGGTCAGGGCGAGGCCGGCAGTAAGGCCACCGGCGAATCCGCCGCCGGGCAGGTTGTGCCCCGCCAGCAGCAGGTAGAGCGAAAAGATGATCATGGAGTGGAAGATCAGCCGCGTGACCACCTCGAAGATGATGGAGCGGCGTTCCGGGGCCAGGGTCCGGCCGGCCACAATCCAGGCGTCCCGGGTGGAGGCCGCAAACCTCCGGCTGATGGCCAGGGCTGCAGCGTCGCGGGAGCCGGGGTCCACCCCGGGATGCCTGCCCACCGTGCCCGCCGCAACGCTCGCGGATGCCTGGAGCCGGTCGCCGCGGCCGCGCACGAAGATCAGGCTTGCCACGCCGGTGGCGGCCAGTGCCAGGACGCTGATCTCGCCGAACGTGTCCCAGGCGCGGATGTCCACCAGGGTCACGTTGACCACGTTCAGGCCGCCACCACCTTCGTAGGCGAGCTGCGGGAACTGCAGTGACACCGGGATGGCCGTCCTGGCACCCATGGCGAAAATGGCCGCGAATACCATGGTGACGCCGAAGCCGGCACCGATGATGACGCGAAGTACGCGGTATTTTCCGCCGGTGCGGTCGCGCAGTTCGGGAGGCAGCCTGCGCATGGCCAGGACGAAGGCCACCAGGATGATGGTTTCCACCAGCATCTGGGTCAGGGCCAAGTCCGGGGCACCCTGCAGGGCGAACACCAGCGCGATGCCGTAGCCGGTTACGGAGACCATCAGCACCGCAAGGAAACGCTTGTTGGCCTTGACGGCCGCCAAGGCGCCGATGACGATGCCCGCGCCGGCCACCAGCTGCAGTGGCGAATTCGGGTCCACCAGGTAGACGTTCGGCGGGAGTGCGTTGCCGCCCAGGAGTATGGCCACCAGTGGCAGGACGAATGCCACGCTCAGGATCACTGCGAGGTAGAAGTACAGGGAACCGCGCTGGGTCCGGCCGGTGATCCAGACGGCAGCGTCGTCCAGCGCTCCGATGGTCAGCTGGTAGGCGCGGTCGCCGTCCACCCAGGCCGGGACCAGGGACTGGGCGCGGGCCACCGCGGTGCGGCCGAAGTACATGGCTGCGCCGAGCACGAAGGTGATGGCCGTCAGCCCAAGCGCCGGGGTGAACCCGTGCCACAGCGCAAGGTGGCCTGCCTGCGCTGCGGGCGTGCCGGCGTCGGACGCTGTGGATGCGAACAGCGCGGCGTACGGCTGGATCCAGGCGTCCACCGGAACCGGCCAGAGCCCGTAGGCGATGGTCAGGAGGCTGAGGACGGCGGGCGCCGCCAGGAAGGAAGGCCTGATGGCCTTGAACGGTGTGGGGTCCACCCCGGGTTTGACCGCGAACGCACCCCACATGAAGCGGGCACTGTAGGCGAAGGTCAGGATGGAGCCCACCACCAGCCCCACCAGGACCACCATGCCCCACGGACCGGAATGCGGGTCCGTGGCGTGGTGGACGAAGGCTTCCAGCACCGATTCCTTGGCTACGAACCCTGCCAGCAATGGCACACCGGCCATGGACGCGGCGCCGATGCCGGCAACGATGCCGAGGGCGCGGGAGGAGCGGAAGACGCCTGACAGTTTCCGGACGTCGCGGGTCCCGGACTGGTGGTCGATGATGCCCACCACCAGGAACAGCGTGGCTTTGAACAGGCCGTGTGCCAGCAGCATGGCCAGGCCGGCCAGCGCGGCATCGGGCGTTCCCAGGCCTACCACCATAGTGAGGAAGCCCAGTTGGCTGACGGTGCCGTAGGCCAGGATCAGCTTGATGTCGGACTGGCGCAGGGCCCGGTAGCCGCCCACCAGCATGGTGGCCAGCCCCAGCCCCATGACCACGGGCTGCCAGTAGGCAGTCTCCGCGAAGCCCGGGGCAAGCCGTGCCACCAGGTAGATGCCTGCCTTGACCATCGCCGCAGCGTGCAGGTAGGCGCTGACCGGGGTGGGCGCGGCCATGGCGCCAGGCAGCCAGAAGTGGAACGGGACCAGCGCCGACTTGGTGATGGCACCTACCAGGATGAGTACGACGGCGGCGCTCACCATGGCCCCGGACGTCCCGTCGGCCAGCGCGGGGGCCTGCTCCAGGATGCCGGAGATACGGTAGGTGCCGGCGGCCGTGCCCAGCATGATCAGGCCTACCAGCATGGCCAGGCCGCCGGCGGTGGTGACCATCAGCGCCTGGAGGGCGGAGCGCCGGGCGGCAAGCCGGGTCCGCGCGAAGCCGATCAGCAGGTAGGACAGGATGGTGGTCAGTTCCCAGAAAATGAACAGCAGCAGGAGGTCATCCGCTGTGACCAGGCCGAACATGGCGCCTGCGAACGCCAGCAGTTGGGCACCGAAGCCACCGAGGTCCTGGTCCGTCCGCTTGAAGTACCGCGCACAGTAGACCAGCACCAGGGAGCCGACGCCGAGCACCAGGAGGGACATGACCCACGCCAGCGCGTCCATCCGGAAGGCAAGTTCCAGATGGAGGCCGGGGATCCACTCGAAGGACTCGGTGATGGCGCCCGGGCCTGAGTAAATGGGGTTGTGCTGGAACATCAGCCAGCCGAAGGAAACCGCCGGGACGGCCGCCAGTGCATAGAAAGCGTTGCGGCCCCAGAGCCGGAAGAGGAAGGGCGCGAGGACAGCCACCGAAAACTGCACGGCAAGGACTGTGATCACTGTATTCTCCGCAACGTCAGGGATTCGATTGTCAAAAGTTGGAGCAGGCGGCAAAAAGTAAGGTCCGGGAGGGCCCAGTTTATCAAGGCCGGTCCGGCGTCTTCCCCGGTTTAACCCACCGCCCCTGCCCGAATCCCCGGCATCAAGGGCCCGTGGTCCCCGAGTGTTCGCCACGGGCGGATACGATGCATCGTATGAACAGCGCCAGCGCTCCCGGGGCGATGCAGCCCGCCTCGGCTCTTGTTGCCGGAACCGGTTCCTCCAAAGGGCAGGTCCTGGCCTGGGCTTCCTGGGACTGGGGCTCCGCTGCTTTCAACGCCGTCATGACGACGTTTGTCTTCACGGTCTACCTGACGTCCAACGCCTTCGGCGGCGAGGACAGTGCCTCGGCGGTACTCGGCGGCGCGTTGGCGGTTGCCGGGTTCGCCATCGCGCTGCTGGCACCTGTCACCGGCCAGCGTTCGGATGCGGGGGGCCGGCGCAAGCTGTGGCTGGGAGTCAACTCGGCCGCCGTCGCCATCCTGACCGCACTGTGCTTCTTCGTGTTCCCGCACCCGGAATTCCTGCTCCTCGGCGTCTCGCTGATCGCACTGGGCAACGTCTTCTTCGAATTCGCCGGCGTCAACTACAACGCCATGCTCGCGCAGGTGTCCACGCCGCGGAACATCGGAAAGGTCAGCGGTTTCGGCTGGGGCGCCGGCTACCTGGGCGGCATCGTCGCGCTCCTGATCGTCCTGCAGCTCTTCGTCCAGCCTGCCTTCGAATGGTTCGGCGCCTCCACGCAGGACAGCCTCAACATCAGGCTGGTGGCCGTTTTCTCCGCCCTGTGGTTCTTGGTCTTCGCCCTCCCCGTCCTGTTCGCCGTTCCCGAAGTGCCGCGCTCCGGCCAGGCCGCGCGGCTGGGATTGGCCGCCAGCTACCGGCTGCTGTTCCGGCGGATCAAGGCGATCTACGCCACCAGCCCGCACACCATCTACTTCCTCCTGGCCAGCGCCGTGTTCCGGGACGGCCTCGCAGCAGTCTTCACATTCGGCGGCATCATCGCGGCCGGCACATTCGGGTTTGCCCTGTCCCAGGTCATCTTCTTCGCCATCTTCGGGAACGTCGTGGCCGCCGTCGGCGCCGTCATCGGCGGGTTCCTGGACGACAAGGTAGGCCCCAAGGCTGTTATCACCGGTTCCCTGGTGGGCCTATTGATTGCCGGGACCGCCATTCTGGCCCTGGGTAACGGCAACTATTCCTTCTTCGGCATGGAATGGGCCGGCAGCACGACGTTCTGGGTCTTCGGACTGTTCCTCTGCCTGTTTGTGGGTCCCGCCCAATCCTCGTCCCGCGCCTACCTGGCCCGGCTCGCGCCGCACGGTGAGTCCGGTGAGCTCTTCGGCCTGTACGCCACCACGGGCCGGGCCGTCAGCTTCCTGGCGCCTGCCCTGTTCACGCTCTGCATCACGGTGGCAACTCCGCTGGTGCCCGCCGGGCAGGCACAGCGGTGGGGCATCCTGGGCATTATGGTGGTCCTCCTCGCAGGGCTCCTTGTGCTGTTGCCGGTGAAGGCACCGGAACGGGCCCCCATCGCCGTGGTCCCGGCCAGCTGAAAACTCGTTCCGATGCTGGTGCAGCCCTCCGCCCGGTGTTGCCAGGCCGACTAGGCTGGAGTCATGAACGTGGACGAAACGAACCTTCCCGGCCTGGGCCGCCGGAAGGATTTCATGACCGCCTCCGGACGCCGCATCGGCGTCGTGGAGCTCCGGGAAGGCCAGACGGAACTCATCGTTTCCACTTGGGACGACCCCGATACCTGCCAGGCCTCGATTCCGCTCACCAGCGATGAAGCCGCCACCCTGGGCAACCTCCTGGGCGGTATGCATCTGGCCATGAAGCTCGCGGAAGAGCACAAGGACGTCCCTGGCATCGTCACCCGGCAGTTCTCCATTGCTGCGGACTCCCCTTTCCAGAACCAGCCCATGGGCAAGGCGTCCATCCGCACGCGGTGCGGTGTTTCGATCGTGGCCATCATGCGGGAAGGTGAGGTGCTGCCTTCGCCGGGACCCGACGTCGTCCTCCACGCCGGTGACCTGCTGGTGGCAGTCGGCACCCAGGAAGGCCTGGACTCAGCGGCCGATATCCTTCGCCGCGGCTAGATTCCATGGACCCGTTGGCCCAGACCCTCATTGAACTGGGGGCCGTTGTGTTCTTCCTCGGCCTCCTGGCCAGGTTGGCCGGACGGATCGGCGTGTCCCCGATCCCGTTCTACCTGCTGGGCGGGCTGGCTTTTGGCGCCGGCGGCATCGTCAAACTTGAAGGTATGCACGAGTTCGCACATCTGTCGGGCGAGATCGGCGTCATCCTCCTGCTGCTTATGCTCGGTTTGGAATATACAGCGGCTGAGCTCTTCACCGGCCTTCGCCGCTCCTGGCAGGCGGGCGTGCTGGACTTCGTGCTGAACTTCCTGCCCGGTGCCGGCCTTGCCCTGCTGCTGGGATGGGGCGGCGTGGGGGCCATGGTCATGGGCGGGGTGACGTACATTTCCTCGTCCGGCATCGCCGCCAAGGTGATCACGGACCTGGGCCGGCTGGGCAACCGGGAAACCCCGGTCGTGCTGTCCATCCTGGTCTTCGAGGACCTGGCCATGGCCGTCTACCTGCCCATCCTCACGGCGACGCTCGCGGGTGTGGGTTTCCTGGGCGGGCTCACCACCGTGGGGATCGCCCTGGCAGTGGTCAGTGTGGTGCTCATGGTGGCACTGCGGCACGGGCACCACGTCTCCAAAGCGGTGCACAGCGAGAACTCCGAGGTCTTCCTGCTCAACGTCCTCGGCGCCGCCCTGCTGGTGGCGGGCGCGGCGTCCGCCATGCAGGTTTCGGCAGCAGTGGGAGCCTTCATGCTGGGCATCGCCATCTCGGGGTCCACTGCCCACAATGCCACCCGGATCCTCGAGCCGCTGCGGGACCTGTTTGCGGCCATCTTCTTTGTGGCGTTCGGGCTCAACACGGACCCTTCATCCATCCCGCCGGTCCTGGGATGGGCCCTGGTCCTGGCCGTGGCTACTGCGGCAACCAAGATGCTGACCGGGATCTGGGCGGCAAAACGGGCAGGGATCGCCCGGCCCGGACGCTTCCGTGCCGGCGCCGCTCTCGTTGCGCGCGGCGAATTCTCCATTGTGATTGCAGGCTTGGCGGTTGCGTCAGGGGCAGTCCCGCATGAGCTCGCGGCGCTGGCCACCGCCTATGTGCTGCTGATGGCGGTGGTGGGCCCACTGGCCGCACGCTACGTCGAACCGCTGGCCAGGCCGTTCGTCCGAAGGCCCGCGGTAGCTCCGCAGACCTGATGTGGCCGGCGTCGCTGCTAGATGCTGGTGCGGTGGAAGTTCAGGTGGCTGCGGCTGGCGGTGGGACCGCGCTGGCCCTGGTAGCGGTTGCCGTATTCGCCTTGACCGTACGGGTATTCCGCGGCAGAGCTTAGCCTGAAGAAGCAGAGCTGGCCGATCTTCATGCCCGGCCACAGCTTGATGGGCAGCGTTGCCATGTTGGACAGCTCAAGGGTGACGTGGCCGGAAAAACCGGGATCGATGAAGCCCGCGGTTGAGTGCGTCAGCAGGCCCAGCCGGCCCAGGGACGACTTTCCTTCCAGGCGGGCCGCGATGTCGTCGGGCAGGGTGACCGTCTCATACGTGGAGCCCAGGACAAACTCCCCGGGGTGCAGGATGAACGCCTCGTCCTGCTCCACTTCCACCAGCCGGGTCAGCTCGGGCTGCTCCTGCGCGGGATCGATGTGCGCGTACTTGTGGTTGTCGAACAACCGGAAGAATTTGTCGATCCGGACATCCACGGACGACGGCTGGACCATCGCGGGGTCGTAAGGTTCCAGCACGATCCGCTGGGAATCAATTTCGGCACGAATGTCGCGGTCAGAGATCAGCACGGCTCCCAAATTACCGTATCGGTTATCCACACCCGCATTTTCCCGTTGTTGCTGTGGCCTCGTGGGGCTAATGTTGCGAATGAAAGCCGCCGGAATGGTCTCCCGGGATGGCATAACAGAGCTGGGGATGTTGTGAATAAATTAGTGGCACCGTCTTTTCTTGGCGTGCTCTGTGCGTTGGCGCTGGTCTCGTCATCAGCCACTGCACCGCCCTCGCCGTTGCCGCTGACCCAGGCGGGGGCGGCGGGCATTTCGCTTGCAGCCCCGCTGGTGCATGGCGGCGGTGCGTCCACAGCGGGTGGCGCTTCCGCCGGGCGCCTCACCCCGGCCGTGGACCCGGATATCCGGGTGGCGTCACCGCTGACGGATCCCGCGCCCGCGCCGGCACCCACCCCCGCGCCTGCTGCCCCTTCCACGCCCGCGGTCCAGCCCGCCACCGAACCTACGCCCCCGCCGGCACCTGCGGCGTCCACCGTGGAGCCTGCTCCCCGAACCGTGTCCATCCCGCCGCTCTGGGCACCGGACCAGGATCTGGCATCGCCCCCGGCCACCCGGCTCACGGCTCCGGCCGCCCCCAGCCTGTCCACGGAAGCCCTGGTCCCGGACAACAATTCAGCGGCCATCCTCACCGTCTTTACCAAGATCAACGAATACCGTGTGGCCAACGGCCTGAACAAGGTCAAGTACCACCCCACTGTGGCGGGGTTGTCCCAGGACTGGTCCGACAACATCGCCACCCGTGAGGTGATCGAACACCGGGCCAATTTCTGGACCGACCCCCGCGCCATGAATCCGAACAACGGCGCCGGCGAGATCATCGCCATCCGCACCGACCGGGATGCAGCCCAGCTGGTGGAATGGTGGAAGGGTTCGCCTGGCCACAACGCCATGCTCCTTGACCCGCGCTTCAACGTGATGGGCGCCGGCATCTCCTACACCAACTCCACCTACCAGATCTGGGGCGTGGTGAACTTCTTCGGCTACACCACGCTCCCGGCAGGCACCCTCGATTCACCAGGCGGTTCGGCATCGGGAGATGCCTTCCCGCCGTCACCGCCAAGCCTGTGCGACGCACCTGTGAAGCACATGCCGCCCACCCTTAATCTCAGCGCCGCGGCAATCACCGGCCCTGCCGACCTCGTGTCGGTCGACTCCGCCGGGCAACTGCTGGACCGGGCCTCCACCGGGCCCCGCACCTATGCCGCCGCAAAGGTAATCGGCTCAGGCTTCAGCGGGGCCAAGGAAGTCTTCGTTACCGACTGGGACCGCGATGGCGCCTTTGACGTCCTGACCCAATGGGCCAACGGCAACCTCACACTGCACCGGGGCATCGCCGGCGGCGGGTTCCAGGCGCCAATCACCCTGGGCGTGGGCGGATGGGATTCCCTGACGCTTGCCGTGGGCGGATGGTGCGCAAACAACCGGATGCCGCAGATCCTGGCCCTGGACGGCGGCGGAAACCTCTACCTCTACGGCAATAAGGGCACCGGCGATATTGCAGAACGCGTCACCGTGGCCACGGGCGTGTATGCCTCCCGGCTCGCCATGGTGGACTACGACGGTGACGGCTTCCAGGACATCCTGGGGCTGCGGACCGACGGCACCGTGCAGCTCTACCGGGGGTGGGGCAGCACCGCCCTCCGCGCCGAAGCCCGGGCCACGGTCGCTACCGGCTGGGCGGACGTCACAGGGATCCGGTCGCTGCGTGATGCCACCGGCCTGAACACCAGGGGCGTGGCGCTCCGCCGCGCCAACGACACCGTGCAGTACTGGGACCTGGGCTCCGGAAGCCTCGCGTCGCCGTCGAACATTGCCGGTCCGTGGACCGGGCAGCGGCTGGCGCAGTAAAGGCGAAGGGACTGGTTCAGATGGCCGGCTGGAGCTCCAGCACGTTCTTCAGCCGGTCCAGCTGGGCCACATCGGAACTGACCCGGCGCTGGAGCATCCCGTTAAAGAAGGGCCACCTGCCGAGGACCCCGAACCGTCCCTCGCGTTTGGCTTCCACGGAAAACCGGACCCGGGTTCCGGCTTCTTCCGTGCTGAGATAGTAGCCGCCCCACCGGGTGGCAGGACCGGAAACCACGTGGAACTGGATTTCGGCGCCGGGCCGGACATTGGTGATCTCCAATTCGGCGGGAATGCTCAGGCCGGAGCGTCCGGCCACCATCTTCCGGTAAACGGCGCCCCTGGCTTCGGCCGGACCCTCCACAAGCTTCACGCTGCGGACGTCGCTGCGCCAGGCCGGGAGGTTGGTGGCGTCAAGGAGGTACTGGTAGACGGCCATGGCGTCGCGCTCTATGAGGACCTCGTGCTCTGCGATTGCCATGAAGAAATTCCTGTGGTTGACGTCGGCTGCCCGCAATAGCTGCCTCCCCCAAAGCGGCCGCTACCCGGATCAGGTTAGCCACCGCCCCACGCCCGGGCCTAGCCGGCGGCGCGGACGTTATTGAAGAGTTACTGGATGACGCCACGGTTCGCGGGACACGGCGCGGCCGCCGGCCCGGGTTGGCGGGGAGCCCGCAGATCTGCGCTAAGCTAAGTTCTGCCCCGCGCGAGCGAGGGCATTGCGGCTGTAGCTCAATGGTAGAGCGCTAGCTTCCCAAGCTTGATACGCGGGTTCGATTCCCGTCAGCCGCTCCATTCCTGCAGCACTCAAAGGGGCGCGCACCCCCCGGCTGATGATTAGGTTCACGGGTGTAGTCTCAGTAGTCAGGAACCTATTCGGTTCCGCTACAGGAGCAATCATGGCTGATAAGTCCCCGCGTCAAACGGCATCAAAAAAGTCCGGCAAGTCCATCAAGGAAAAGCGCGCAGACAAGAAGGCCGCCGCAGCGCCGGCCAGCTCCCTGGACATCACGTCCACCAAGGCCGCAAAGAAGAAGTGAGCGGCCACGAACCCCGGCTGAGCCTGGGCGTCCTGGCTTCCTCGCGCAAACCGGACGAGCGCCGCGTACCCCTCCACCCCCTGCACGTCGAACGGATCGCTCCCGCACTGCGGCAGCGCATCATCCTGGAGCGTGGCTACGGTGAGCGCTTCGGCGTCCCGGACAGCCACCTCTCCACGCTGGTGGGACGCATGGCGGCCCGGGAAGAACTGCTGGCCGCGGCCGACGTCGTCCTCCTGCCCAAACCGCAGCCGGAAGACCTGGCGGAGATGCGGGACGGGCAGGTCCTCTGGGGGTGGCCGCACTGCGTCCAGGACCGCGCCATCACCCAGCTGGCAATTGACAAGAAACTGACCCTCATAGCGTTTGAGGCGATGAACCACTGGGCCAGCGACGGCGGGTTCGGCCTGCACGTGTTCCACAAGAACAATGAGCTGGCCGGCTACTGCTCGGTCCTGCACGCGCTGGCGCTGACAGGTTCCACTGGGGACTACGGGCGCCGGCTGAGCGCCGTCGTGATTGGCTTCGGCGCCACGGCGCGCGGGGCGGTGACGGCGCTGAACGCGCACGGCATCCACGACGTCCAGGTGCTGACCAACCGCGGCGTGGCAGCGGTGGGCGCCCCCATCCATTCAGTGAACATCGTGCAGTTCGACCACGACGACGAGGCTCCCTTCCTGAGCCAGGTCATCACCGAACGGGGCAGGGTTCCGCTGGCTCCGTTCCTCGCCGAGAGCGACATCGTGGTCAACTGCACGCTGCAGGACCCGAACAACCCGCTCACATACCTGCGGACCGAGGACCTGGCAGCGTTCAACCCAGGCAGCCTTATCGTTGATGTTTCCTGCGATGACGGCATGGGCTTCAGCTGGGCCAAGTCCACCACGTTTGCGGCACCGATGATCAAGGTCGGTGACCACATCAACTACTACGCAGTGGACCACAGCCCGTCCTACCTCTGGAACTCCTCGAGTTGGGAGATCAGCCAGGCGCTCCAACCGTTCCTCGGGACAGTCATGGGCGGACCGGCCGCGTGGGACGCGAACGACACCATTGCGCGGGCCATCGAGATCCGCGACGGCGTCATCCGAAACGAGGCTGTGCTGCAGTTCCAGGAGCGCGTCCCGGAATACCCGCACGAGGCGTTGCACCTGGCAGTTCTTTAGGCAGCTCCCCCGAACGGCAACCGGGCGCCCCGCGCCCGGTTGCCTTCAGCGGTTGCCCGCGCGCCCTCCCTAGGCGCGGGCGTGCCGGCTGACGATCCGCAGGGGGCGCCGCCCCTTCAGGTCCATCCGGAGCTGCAGCCCGCCCTTGCGGGCCAGTATGGCCCCCACCGACAGCGCGGCCAGCGCGGGTACGCCGCCGGACACCAGCAGCGCAGCGTGCGGGTTTACATGCTCGGCGATCCAGCCCAGCATGGGGCCGCCCAGCGCCTGGCCTCCGATCAGCACCATGATGTACAGGCTCATGACCCGGCCGCGGATGGCCATGTTGGAGCTGACCTGCACCAGCTGGTTGGACCCGGTGAGGAACATCAGGCACCAGAACCCGGACAGGACCATCACCGCGCCGAACCACACCATGGACGGGGCAAGGGCAGCCAGGCAGAGCATCAGGCCGTACATCCCGGCGCAGAACACCACGGACCGCAGGCGCAGCTGCCGACGCCGGGTGGACGCCACGGCGCCGGACAGTGCTCCGAGTGCCACCAGGGCGTTGAGGAGTCCATACCCGCCGGCCCCCACCTGGTAGACGTGGTCCGCGAAAGCGGCAAGCAGCACCGGCAGGCTCATGGCGAACACCGCGATGAACCCTGCCATGAGCCACGGCCAGTAGATGGTGGGCTTGCTCAGGGCGTAGCGCAGCCCCTCCCGGAGCATGCCCTTGCTCTTGGGCGTCGGCGCGCTGACGTAAAGCTGGTCCTTGCGCAGGAGCAGGAGCATGGTCACCGTGGAGCAGCAGGCCAGCGCGTTTGCCGCGAACGCCCAGCCGGCCCCCACTGCCGTCAGGAGCACCCCCGCGATGGCCGGTCCGATCAGGCCGCCCAGCTGGAAGGTGGTGGAGTTGACGCTGATGGCGTTCCGCAAGTACTTCGGGCCCACGAGCTCGTTGACGAACACCTGGCGGGCGGGCTGGTCAAGCACGGTCACCAGGCCCAGGAGAAACGCGATGACGTAGACGTGCCACACCATGATCACGCCGGTCAGGGCCAGGACGGCCAGGGCCGCCGCAAGGATGGCGGCCACGCTCTGGCACAGGATGAGGATCTTCCGTTTGGCGAACCGGTCCGCGATCATACCGCCCCAAGGGCCAAGCACCAGGGACGGCATGAACTGCAGGGCCACCGTGAACCCCACGGCCGTCACGGACCCCGAGAGCTGCAGCACCAGCCAGTCCTGGGCGATGCGCTGCATCCAGATGGCGATGACGGCGATGAAGTGGCCCATGGCGAAGATCCGGAAGTTGGGCACTTTCAGCGAGATGAAGGTGTGCCGCCAGGGCAGCTTTTCAGTGACGACGGCGAGCGGCTGGGTCTGGTTGTCCGGCGGCGCTGAGCCCGCCGCGGCGATAACTGGCTGGGTGACGGAGGCCGACGAAGGCGGTGGGGGTGCCACAGGTGTGTCCTCAAAATTGCGGGCGGGCTGGGATGCCCTTAACGCTAGGCTGGCGGAGGCAATTATGGAGCGGTATGGTCCCTATAACTCGTATTGCGAAACGCAATACACGCCGACTCTAATGCCGCGGGGGACCCGAGATGTTTGAACCAGCCCAGTTGCGTTCCTTCCTGGCGGTGGCGGACACCCTGAGCTTTACCAAGGCCGCCGAACGCCTGGGGCTGGCGCAGCCCACCATCAGCCAGCACATCCGCAAGCTTGAGGCAGCCGCCAAGCGCAGCCTGGTTACACGGGACACCCGGGACGTCCGGCTCACGGACAACGGCGACGCCATGGCCGGTTTTGCCCGCAGCATCCTGTCAGCGCATGACGCCGCGGCCCGCTATTTCTCGGGCTCCGCGATGCGGGGGCGGCTGCGGTTCGGCACGGCGGATGATCTCGCCATCACCGGGCTGCCCCGGATCCTGCGTGAGTTCCGGCAGATCTATCCGCAGATCAACCTCGAGCTCACCGTGGGCCAAAGCGACCAGCTGTACCGCAAGCTGAACGCCGGCCAACTGGACCTGGTGTTCGTGAAATGGGTGGCCGGGGCAAAAGACGGCACCGTGGTCCAGCATGACTCGTTTTCCTGGGTGGGCCTGGAGCAGACGGTGATGGAGCCGGGAGCTCCCGTGCCGTTGATCGCCTACCCGTCCCCCAGCCTCAGCCGGAAACTGGCCATCGATGCGCTGGAAGCCCACGGCCGGACCTGGCGGATCACCTGCACCACCCGCCAGATCAGCGGGGTGCTCGCGGCAGTCAGGGCGGGCATCGGCGTGGCCGTCATGCCCACGTCGCTGGTGCCCGAAGACCTGAAGATCATTACCCGGCGCTTCGACCTTCCCGCCGTGGGGGACGTGGATTTCACCCTGATCCGCAATCCGCTGGCCAATGCCGAGGTGATCGACGCCCTTACCCAGACGATTGTCGGCAGGACCATTAACCGCCAAACTTAACTCTCCAGCGGCTCAATTTCCAGCATTTAGGGGAGTTAGGGGGCCCGTGTCCATTGATAGGGGAAGTGGCATCACCTATGCTGGTTTTCCAAGGTCAAGCAGCAGGCCGGTTCACCGAAGCAAGCGAGTCTCCGCATGCCGGAAACCACCGCTTGGGACAGGCAGCCAATGACGACAGCCAGGAATATCCACCCAGGTTCTGCGCACGCACGCCCGTACTCCACCGCACGGCCGTCCACCCGCCAGAACACCCTCGGAACCGGACACGCCTCCGTGGACTCCGGTTATGTGGGGAAACCCACCTGCGACAAGTGCCGTACGGACGAGTTCGTCTACCTCGAGTCGTACATTCCGCCCACCTACCGGCGTGACGGGACGGTGGCCACCCTTGGCGAGGTGGCCTACACCTGCACCCGCTGCGAGGATTTCTCCGCCCACAGCGTCCCCGCCACCTGGACGCCGCCCGGCTGGTACCTGGGCTAGCGGGACAAACAAAAGGTCCGGCGGTTGGGCTTGTGGAAACAAGCCCAACCGCCGGACCTTCTGTGTGCCCGCAGGCGCTAGATCAGCGCGTCCGAGAGGTGGTTCGGGGTGCCGAACCGGTGCGCGGTGATGCTGACGGCCTGCTCATGCAGGAAGGGCAGCAGCTCCACGCGGCCCGCCTCCGTGACCGGGTGTGCGTAGATGGCCAGGTCCGGCCGCCCGCCCGTGGCCTCGGCGAGCGCGGAGGCGTTGCCGCCGATCAGGCGGATGCGGCCCCCTGACAGTTTGCCCGCCGAGGCGAGGTGTCCGGCGGAAGCCAGCCAGCCGGCGTCGGACTCCACCGTCACGTCGATGTCCTGTGCGGTGAGCACGGAGCGCAGCTGCGCGGGAAGTTCGACGGCGGTGGACACGGTGAGTGCCGAACCGGCCAGCACGCCGGCCGCCACGGTCCGGACCAGGTGTGCCAGCGGAGCACCTTCGGAAAGGCGGATGGTGACCGGCAGGCTGCGGTAGCGGAAGATGTTGCGCTCGGCGCCCAGCCCGGAGACGTCCTTGGCGGTGCCGAACTCGCCAGCCCAGGCTTCGGCGTCGGATGCCAGGGCCCGCTGGACGGACTCGAGGCCTGCCGGGTCCAGGGCGGGGCCGGCGGCGTTGAGGATGCGGCGGACGGCCGCGTTGGCTACCGGAGCCTTCGCGGATGCCTCCGCGGGAAGCCAGTCACCCAGGCCGGCCAGGTAGTTGGGGCCACCTGCCTTGGTGCCGGCACCGACCGCCGACTTCTTCCAGCCGCCGAACGGCTGGCGCTGGACGATGGCGCCGGTGATGCCGCGGTTGATGTAGAGGTTGCCGGCCTGGATGGTGTCCAGCCAGATGCCCAGTTCCTCGGAGTTGAGGGAGTGCAGGCCCGCCGTGAGGCCGTATTCGATCTGGTTCTGGATGGCGATGGCCTCTTCCAGCGTTTCGGCGGTCATGACGCCCAGGACCGGGCCGAAGAACTCGGTCAGGTGGAAGTAGGAGCCACGCTTGACGCCGTAGCGCACGCCCGGGCTCCACAGCCGGCCGGTGCTGTCCAGTTTCTTCGGTTCAACGGCCCAGTTCTCGCCCTCGCCCAGCGTGGTGAGGGCGTTGAGGAGCTTGCCGTTGGCGGGCTCGATGATGGGGCCCATTTGGCTGGTGGGGTCCTGCGGGTAGCCCACCTTGAGGGAAGTGACGGCGTCGATCAGCTGGTTGTGGAACCGCTTGGAGGTGGCCACGGAACCTACTAGGATCACCAGCGAGGCCGCGGAGCACTTCTGGCCGGCGTGGCCGAACGCTGAGTAGGCCACGTCCTTGGCGGCGAGGTCCAGGTCGGCGCTGGGGGTAACGATGATGGCGTTCTTGCCGCTGGTTTCGGCCAGCAGCGGCAGGTCCTTGCGGAAGGACCGGAACAGCTCGGCGGTTTCGTAGCCGCCGGTGAGGATCACGCGGTCCACGGCAGGGTGGCTGATGAGCTGGGTGCCCAGTTCCCGCTCCCCCAGGTGCACCATGGTCAGTACGCCCTTGGGCACGCCGGCCTCCCACAGCGCCTCGACCATGACAGCACCGCTGCGGGCGGCCTGCTTGGCGGGCTTGATGACGACGGCGGAGCCGGCGGCGAGTGCCGCGAGGGTGGACCCTGCCGGGATGGCGACCGGGAAATTCCAGGGCGGGGTGACGACGGTGAGCCTGGCTGGGACGAACGTGGCGCCGTCGACCGTGTCCAGCCTGCGGGCGGACTCGGCATAGTAGTGGGCGAAGTCCACGGCCTCGCTGACCTCGGGGTCGCCCTGGTCGATGGTCTTGCCGGTCTCGCTGGCCATGACCTCGAGCAGGTCCGCACGGCGGGCTTCCAGGATCTCCCCGGCGCGGTGCAGGATGTCCGCACGCTCGTTGCCGGACAGTTCGCCCCAGGCCTTGCCCTTCTCCACTGCGGTGGCAATGGCCGAGTTGAGGGTGTCCTCGTCATTGATGAATGCGGCCTTCACCGATGCGTCGCCCAGCGTGGAGGACGGGACGCGCTCAAGGATGGCCCGGCCCCAGGTCCGGTTGGCCGGAAGGGCGGGATCGGTGTCCGGGGTGTTCCGGAATCCGGTGTGCGGCATGGCCTCCGGGGGAAGGTTCCGGTCCTGCCGGCGGTTGGGCAGGGGAACTGTGTTGTCCAGTGCCTCCAGGGAGGAGAGGAAACGCTGCTTCTCGCGCTCGAACAGCCCTTCGTTTTCGCTGAGCTCGAAGACCGCAGACATGAAGTTTTCCTGGCTGGCGCCTTCTTCCAGGCGGCGGATCAGGTATGCGATGGCGACGTCGAACTCGGACGGGTGCACCACCGGTGTGTAGAGCAGGAGGGAGCCGACGTCCTTCTTGACGGCCTCGGCCTGGCCCTGCGCCATGCCCAGCAGCATCTCGAATTCGATGCCGGACTCCACGCCGCGCTGCTTGGCCAGGAGCCATGCGAAGGCGATGTCGAACAGGTTGTGGCCGGCCACGCCGATCCGGATGTTCTTGATGCGTTCGGGGTGCAGGGCGTAGTTGATGACGCTCTTGTAGCTGGTGTCCGAGTCCTGCTTTGAACCCCAGGTGGCCAGCGGCCAGTCGTGCAGCGAGGCTTCCACCTGCTCCATGGGCAGGTTGGCCCCCTTGACTACGCGGACCTTGATGCCGGCGCCGCCGTTGGCGCGGCGCTCTGCGGCCCAGTCCTGCAGCCGGATCATGGCGGACAGCGCATCCGGGAGGTAGGCCTGGAGCACGATGCCGGCCTCGAGGTCCTGGAACTCGGGCTTGTTCAGGATCCGGGTGAAGACCGCGATGGTCATGTCCAGGTCCTTGTACTCCTCCATGTCCAGGTTGATGAACTTGTTCTTCTGTCCGCTGCCGGAGTAGGAGGCGGCGCGCCGGAAGAGCGGGGTGAGCTTTTCGACGACGTGCTCCACGGCTTCGTCGAAGGCCCAGGCGGAGTGCGGGGCCACAGTGGAGGAGACCTTGATGGAGACGTAGTCGACGTCGGGCCGCGCCAGCAGCGTGTGGGTTCCTTCGAGGCGCCGGGAGGCTTCGTGCTCGCCGAGGACTGCCTCGCCCAGGAGGTTGACGTTGAGCTTGATGCCGTCCTTCTTGATCTTGGCGATGGCGGGGCCCAGCTTGGCGTCGGTGGCATCCACGATCAGGTGGCCCACCATTTCGCGGAGGACCCTGCGGGCGATGGGGATGACCAGCCGCGGCATTGCCGGGGCCATGGTGCCGCCCAGTGCCACGGCGCTGCGCATGTACCACGGCAGGAAGGCGGGAACCTTGGGGGCCAGCTTGGCGAGGTTGCGGGCGGCGACGTTGAGGTCCTCGGGGCGGACCACGCCGTCAACGAAGCCCACCGTGAAGTCCAGGCCGTTGGGGTCCTTCAGGACGCCGGCCAACTGCTCTGCGGAGGCGTCCACCGGGACCTTGGCGGCCTCGGTAAGCCAGCGCCGGACCAAGGCTACCGCTTCATTGGCGAGGGCCTTGGCCTGGGGGACGTCGACGTCGACAGTCTGCGGGGTGGCCGCCTTTGCGACTGCCGGTTCCATTGCAACGTGGGTCATTGTTTTCCCGATCTTTCTGGTGTCCTGGGAGGTCTTTCCACCAGTATGAGCTTCAACTCACATAAGATATAGCGATCTTTTCCAATCAATACAGATTAGGAAAACCAATGTTTTATCCCCCTCCCAACGCCCCATCACCTCCCGCCCCACAACCACCAACGCCCCATCACCTCCCGCCCCACAACCACCAACGCCCCATCACCTCCCGCCCCACAACCACCAACGCCCCATCACCTCCCGCCCGCAAACCGCCAACGCCCCATCACCTCCCGCCCGCAAACCGCCAACGCCCCATCACCTCCCGTCGAAAGCAACGAACCCTCCCCCACCGAATGTGGGGGAGGGTTCGGCTGGACGCCGCATTATCTGATGGCGCGTTGGGAGAAAGCGGAAAGAACGTGATGGGGCGTTGGGGGAAAACGGGCAGAAGGTGATGGGGCGTCCGGGGAGAAGTCAGGAAAGCGGGCGGTGCAGTTCTGCGAGCTCCTGGTGCCGCGGGCTGTCGGGGTTCATCAGCGAATGCTTGCGTCCATAGCTGAAATAGATCACCAAGCCGATGATCAGCCACACCACGAACCGCAGCCAGGTCTCCCAGTGCAGCTGCAGCATGAGGAAGGCCGAAGCCAGGACACCGAACGCCGGGATCACGGGCATCAGGGGCAGGCGGAACGTGCGGGGAGCATCAGGCCGCTTGTAACGGAAGATGATCACGGAAAGGCAGACGACGACGAACGCGGCCAGGATGCCGATGTTGGTCAGGTCCGCGACTGCCTTGATGGGGAACACGCCGGCCAGGAAGGCGGAGGCGATGCCGCCGATCCAGGTGACGCGCTGCGGGGTGCCGCGGTGGTCCGTCTTGGCGAACCAGCCGGGGAGCAGTCCGTCGCGGCTCATGGAGAACCACACGCGGGTAACGCCCAGGAGGAACGTGAGCATCACGGTGAGGATGGACAGCACGGCGAACACCGAAATGATGGTGGCGATAACCGGCAGCCCCACGGAGGTGAAGGCCGAGGCGAAGCCTGCCTTGGGGTCGATGTCCTTGTAGTTCTGCATGCCGGTGAGGACGAGCGTGGCAGCAACGTAGAGCAGCATGGCGATGATGAGCGAGAGCACGATGGCCTTGGGCATGTGCTTCTTGCCGTCCTTGGCTTCCTCGGCCGCAGTGCTCATGGCGTCGTAACCAAAGACTGCGAAGAAGACGGTGGCGGAGCCTGCCACCACGGGGCCGAAGCCGCTGGGCATGAACGGGTTGTAGTTGTTGGTATCGATGTAGAACACGCCAAGCCCGATGATGAAGAGGATCAGGACCACCTTGATGGCCACGGCTGCCAGCTCGAACCGGCCAAACGCCTTGGTGCCGCGGGACAGGATCCAGGTGACCAGGAGGCAGACCAGGATGGCAGGGATGTTGATGATGCCGCCCTTGCCTTCGTCAAAGGTGGAGGTCATCCAGCTTGGCAGGTGGATGCCGATGCCGGCCAGGAAGGCGTCAAGGTAGCCGGAGATGCCGATCGCCACCACCGCCACGATGGCGATGTATTCCAGCAGCAGGTCCCAGCCGATGAACCAGCCGATGACCTCGCCGAGCGCTACGTAGCCGTAGGTGTAGGCGGAGCCGGCGCGCGGGATCATTCCCGCGAACTCCGCGTAGGACAGGGCTGCGGCCGCTGAGGCCAGCCCTGCGATCAGGAAGGAAATCAGTACCGCGGGCCCCACCCCGGGTGTGCCTTCGCTGCCGGCGGCCACCAGTCCCGCGAGGGAGAAGATGCCGACGCCGATAATTCCGCCAACGCCGATGGCGGTGAGCTGCCACAGGCCAAGGGACTTGAACAGTCCGCTGTGCTTGTTTTCTTCTTCGATGTCATCAATGGGCTTTCGCCGCATGATCGATTGGCTCAAATCTTTGCTGCTCATCAGGAACTCCTGGTTGGGGTGCGACCCCGCCGCGGCACGCCAAGAAACCTGGCTGTGACGGGGGTAACTCGGTTTCAACAGTATGCGTGCGCAATTGCGTTAGATAAAGTGACTACTTCTAACCTATATTCATTAGTTTCAGTTAGGAATTCACCATGCTTGATGTCCGCAGGCTGCGGCTGCTCCGGGAGTTAAGCATCCGTGGGACGCTCGCGGAGGTGGCCGAGGCACTGCAGTACAGCCCGTCGTCGGTATCCCAGCAGCTGGCCCTCCTGGAGAAGGAAGTGGGCGTGGAACTGCTCCGGAAGACCGGGCGGCGGGTGCAACTGACGCCCCAGGCCGAGGTGCTCGTGGCGCACACGGCGCAGCTGCTCGAAACCATGGAGCAGGCCGAGGCGGACCTGGCCGCGTCCCTGACCACGGTGACCGGCACGGTGCGGATCGCGGTCTTCCAGTCGGCGGCGCTGGCGTTGATGCCGGACACGTTGACGCGCATGGCCGCCGCCTACCCCGAGGTGCGGATCGAAATGATCCAGCGCGAGCCCGAGACGGCGCTGCATGAGACGTGGGCGCGGGACTTCGACCTGGTGATTGCCGAGCAGTATCCGGGACACGCGGCCCCTCGCTACCCGGAACTGGACAAGGTGAAACTGACCACTGACGCCATCCGCCTGGCCGTTCCCCCGGCCTCCGGCAGCGGACCCGGGATCCGTTCCCTGGAGGACACGGCAGACCTGGCCTGGGTCATGGAACCGCGCGGCGCCGCTTCGCGCCACTGGGCGGAACAAGCCTGCCGCAGCGCAGGATTCGAGCCCGATGTCCGCTTTGAAACCGCCGACCTGCAGGCCCAGGCACGCCTGATCGAGTCCGGCAACGCCGTGGCCCTGATGCCGGACCTGGTGTGGACGGGCCGCGGCACCACCGCGCAGCTTCTTGAGCTTCCCGGCAAGCCGCACCGCACCATCTTCACCTCGGTCCGCCGCTCCAGCACCCAGCGCCCGGCCATCCTGGCCGCCCGGGAGACCCTGGCTGCGGCTGCCGCGGCGGTGGCAACGGACGACGCCGGGTGACCGGCCGCCGTCGTCCGCGTCCTTCCGTGCGCAGCCACGCCGCCCGGCGTTGCGCAAGTGCGTCCCCTGCGCCCTGAGAACCCGTGCCGGCGCGCAGGCGTGTCCTGGCCCGTATGTTTCGTGCGTCACTGCGGGTAAAGGGGCCGCAGGACTAGACTGGAGCCGTTATGAATCGAACAATGTTCAAGTCCAAAATCCACCGGGCCACCGTCACGCACGCCGACCTGCACTACGTCGGCTCGGTCACCGTTGACCTCGACCTGCTCGAAGCCGCCGACATCCTGCCCGGCGAGCTGGTGTCCATCGTGGACGTCACCAACGGCGCGCGGCTTGAAACCTACACCATCGCCGGCGAGCGCGGTTCCGGCGTCATCGGCATCAACGGTGCAGCGGCGCACCTGATGCACGAGAATGACATCGTCATCCTCATCACCTACGCCGAAATGACCACCGAAGAAGCCAAGGCCTACCAGCCCAAGGTGGTCCACGTCGACCAGGACAACCGGATCATCCAGCTGGGCAATGATCCCGCCGAAGGCCTGACTCCCGGCATGATGCGCCCCCCTTTCGCGCTTAACAACGCCACCCTGTAGCCGGAGCGTGTGTCCCGGTTCCTGCCTCCGCCGTGCCCGAACGGCTGACCCTTGCTAGGGGTGCTGGCGGGATTCTTCGTCGTTTGGTGCATCATCCTGGTGGGTTGGTTCGTGGGCCGGCAGCGGATTCTGGGTGATAACGCCCGCCCCGTCCTGAGCGGCCTGACGTTCTTCGTCGCCAGTCCGGCGCTCCTCTTTGAAACCCTGAGCAAGGCCCGCCTGCAGGAAGTCTTCGCCGAACCGCTCCTGGTCACGGCGGTGGCGGCCATCGCCACGGCCGGGATCTACCTGGTGCTGGCCAGGTTCTGGCTGAAGCGGGCCCTCCCGGAATCGCTGATGTCCGCCATGTCCGCGTCCCTTGCCAACTCGGCGAACCTGGGTATTCCCATCGCGGTATATGTCTTGGGTGATGCGAGCTATGTGGCGCCCCTGCTGATCTTCCAGCTGGCCTTCTTCACGCCAACGTTCCTGATGATCCTGGACTCGAGCACCAGCACGCACCGGACCACGGTTTTGGGCTTCTTCCTGATGATCCTGCGCAATCCGATGATCGTGGGCTCCGGACTGGGGCTGCTGGTGGCAGGCACCGGATTCCAGGTGCCGGCGCTCGTCATGGAGCCGATCCACCTGATTGGCGGGGCCGCGATTCCGGCCATGCTGATGGCATTCGGGATGAGCCTGAACGGCAGCCGCCCGCTGCAGGCCTCCGCCGGCCGGCGCGTGGACACCCTGCTGGCCAGCGGCTTCAAGCTCGCGGTCCAGCCGGCCCTGGCCTACGTCTTTGCCCGCTTCGCGCTCGGGATGGAGGGGCATGCCCTGTTCGCGGTGGTGGTGACGTCCTCGCTGCCCACCGCGCAGAATGTGTTCGTAGCCGCCAGCCGGTACCAGACCGGGCTTACCGTCGCCAAGGACACCGTGCTCATCACCACCGTGGTGGCGGTGCCGGCGATGATCGGCGTGGCACTGCTGCTGGCCTGAGCGCCGGCGAACCGACATAACTGCAGCTTGGAGGGCTGATGAATACTGTGCTGGATACCGTCGTGATCGGCGGCGGGGCCATGGGCTCTGCGGCCGCGTGGGCACTGTCCCGCCGCGGCCGGCAGGTGACGCTGGTGGAACAATTCGGCCCAGGCCACAAGATCGGCGCCTCCCACGGTGCCACCCGTAACCTCAACCCTGGCTACCACCAGCCCGACTACGTGGCCATGCTGGCAGAGGGGCTCGCCCTGTGGGACGAGCTGGAGCAGGACAGCGGCGTGCAGCTGTTGGCTCGCACCGGCGTGGTAGCCCATGGTCCCGGCGGCGACCTCCCCAAGGTTGCCGAGGCCCTCACCGAGGCCGGCATCCGCGCCGAATTCCTGGACCCTGCCGAGGCCGGCGGGCGCTGGCGCGGCATCCGCTTCGACCAGCAGGTCCTGCACATGCCCGACGGCGGCCAGCTCAACCCGGAGGCGGCGCTGCCCGCCTTCCAGCGTCTCGCCTCCGCCCGCGGCGCCGAGATCCGGCACCATACCAAGGTGGTGGACTTCGAGGTGTTCGACGACGGCGTGCGGCTGGGCCTTGAATCCGCTGCGGGCACGGAAGTGGTCACCGCAGCCCAGGCCGTGGTGACCGCCGGCGGCTGGACGGAAAAGCTGCTGGCCAGGGTTGCGGGCACGGGCGCCGCAGCGTTGCGGATCCCGAAGCTGAGGGTGACGCAGGAGCAGCCGGCGCATTTCCGGGTGGCGGACCCCGGCGCGGTGTGGCCCGGCTTCAACCACTATCCCGGCCCGGATTACCAGGGCTGGTACTCCCCCGTGTACGGCATGCAGACCCCCGGCGAAGGCATCAAGGCCGGCTGGCACGGGGTGGGCCCGGTGGTGGACCCGGCCCACCGCGATTTTCTGCCCGAACCAACGCAGCTGGCAGCGCTGCAGGAGTACGCACGGCAGTGGCTGCCCGGCGTGGACCCTGATTCGTTCGAGGCCATCAGCTGCACGTACACCACCACCCCGGACGAGGACTTCATTTTGGACCGGGTGGGGCCGGTGGTGATCGGCGCGGGCTTCTCCGGCCATGGCTTCAAGTTCACCCCGGTGGTGGGGCGGATCCTGGCCGACCTTGCCACCGGGACCCGGCCAGCGCCGTCGATCTTCCGGGCGTCCCGCTAGCGGCGCTGCCACCCAGGGCGGGCGGCGCCGCCGGGCTGGCGTGCCGGTCTGGCGGGATTCCCTAGTCCGGGCTGCCGTCCGCGTTGGTGGGCACTGGCTCCGCGCCGGAATTGCCGTTGTCCTCGGCCTTGACCGCCGGCATGGACAGCACCGCTGCCACCGTGAGGAGGCCGGCCACGAGCGCGGCCAGGAACACGGCACCCGAAGCGCTGATTACCGTGGCGGGGTCGGCCTCCCCACCGCTGCTGCCGCCGTAAATGGAGTTGGCCACGGCGCCGAACACGGCCACGCCCAGGGCACTGCCGATGGACCGGGCGAACATGTTGGTGCTGGTCACCACGCCGCGTTCGTGCCAGGGAACGCTGGACTGGGCGGAAATCAGCGTGGGGGTGGCCAGCAGGCCCAGGCCAAGACCGACGACGAAGCAGCTGACCGCGATCAGCGCCACGTTGGGCGACGACGCCGTCAGCGACAGGATCAGCAGCCCCGCCACGGCTATGGCAATGCCGATCAGGGCGGTGGACTTGAACCCGATCCGCAGGTAGAACTTCCCGGCCTGCGAGGCGCTGAGCGGCCAGCCGAGGGTCAGGGCTGCAAGCGCCAGGCCGGCCACGAGCGGCGAGGAGGACAGGGCGCCTTCGAGGAAGGTGGGCACGTAGGAGGTCAGTCCGATCATCATCGCGCCGACGCCGAAGGACACCAGCGCTGTGGTGGCCAGCAGGCGCCGGGACACCACCCAGGCCGGGAGGATGGGCTCCGCCGCCCGCCGCTCCACCAGGAGGAAGGCCACCAGGAGCACCGCCCCGACGACGAAGACGCCAATGCTGATGGGCGAATTCCAGGCCCACGCCTGGCCGCCCTGCAGCGCACCGAGGATGAGCAGGCCGAGCGATCCGGCCAGGAGGACGGCGCCGGCGTAGTCCACCTTGTGCCTCTTCCGTTCCACATTCTCGTGCAGGGTGCGGACCAGCATCCAGCCTGCCAGCAGGCAGAGCGGCACGTTGACCAGGAAGATGCCGCGCCAGATGCCGAGGGCGGAGAAGACGCCGCCCAGGCTGGGGCCCACCACGGACGAGATGGCCCACACGCTGGCAAGGTAGCCCTGGACCTTGGCACGCTCCTGCAGGGTGTAGATGTCCCCGGCGATGGTCACGGACACGGGCAGCACCGCACCTGCGCCCAGTCCCTGCAGGGCACGGAAAGCGATCAGGGAGGGCATGCTCCACGCCACGCCGCAGAGCACCGAGCCCAGCAGGAACAGGCCGATGCCGGTGAGGATGATCGGTTTGCGGCCGGCCATGTCGGAGAGCTTGCCGTAGATGGGGACGGACACCGCCTGCGCCAGCAGGTATGCGGAGAAAAGCCATGGGAAGGATGCGAAGCCGCCCACGTCCCGGACGATCGAGGGGACCGCCGTGGCCACGATCGTGGAATCGATGGCCACGAGTCCCGTGGACAGCATCAGGGCGATGAGGATCGGCCCGCGGTCGGACCGGAACCCTACTCCCTGGGCGCGGGCGGTCGTCATCAGTCTCGTTTCAGTAAGGTGGATCCCTGTTACCTCCACTCTACGTACCCACAATGGGAGCCGACTATCTCCTGTCCTGGTGTTCGTCCAGCAGCCGGGCACAGCGGATGAAGCCCAGGTGCGAGTAGGCCTGCGGATGGTTGCCCAGGTGGGTCTCGGTGCCGGGGTCGTATTCCTCGGGGAGCAGCCCGGTGGGGCCGAAAAGGTTCACCAGCTGGTCAAACAGGTCCCAGGCTTCATCGATGCGGCCGACGGCCACGTACGCCTCGATCAGCCAGGTGGTGCAGATGTGGAACCCGCCCTCCAGGCCCGGCAGCCCGTCGTCGTACCTGTAGCGGAAGACCGTTGGACCCACCCGCAGCTCCCGCTCCACGGCGGTGACGGTGTCCAGGAAGCGCTGGTCCGTGACGTCCAGCAGGCCGGAGAGGCCGATGTGCAGGACAGCGGCATCCAGGTCCGGGCTGTCGTAGGCAACAGTGTAGGACTTCGCGGACTCGTCCCAGCCCTCCCGGAGCACTTCCGCACGGATCGTGGCTGCCGCCGGCGCCCAGGCCGGGTCCGGCTCCCGGCCGTGCCGCGCCGCGGTCCGCAGCGCGCGGTCCAAGGTCACCCAGCACATCACCTTTGAATACACGTGATGCCGTGCTGCCCGCCGGGCTTCCCAGATCCCGTGGTCCGGTTCATGCCAGCGGGCCAGGACCGCCGAGGCCATCTGGTTCATCAGCTCCCAGTGGTCGTCGGCGAGCGCGTCCTCACGTTCACTCAGCGAGTGGATGAGTTCGGCCACCGGCCCAAAGACGTCCAGCTGGACCTGGTGATCCGCCGCATTGCCGATCCGCACCGGACGGGATCCCGCGTACCCCGGCAGGCTGTCCACCACAGCTTCCGTGGACAGCGGCGCGCCCGTCACCGAGTACAGGGGGTGCAGCCATTCGGGGCCCGGTGCGTGTTCAAGGATCCGGCCCAGCCAGCCCAGGAATCCGGCCGCCTCCGCCGTGGAGCCCAGGTCCACCAGCGCATTGACGGTCATGGAGGCATCCCGCAACCAGCAGTACCGGTAATCCCAGTTCCTGGTCCCGCCAATTCCCTCGGGCAGGGAAGTGGTGGGGGCCGCGAGTACGGCGCCCGTGGGTTCATGCACCAGGGCGCGGAGCACCAGCGCCGACCGCCGTACCAGCGAGGGCTTGACCGATGGCAGGGAAAGGTTCTGCACCCACTGCCGGGCATGGAGCGCCACCCGTGCCCGCCGTTCCGTCTCCCCGCCGGGGTCCGCGGACTGCGGCTCGGTGTCCCCGCAGCGGAGGTTGAGCACCACGGGCCCGTCCTGGAGGTTCACGGACGCCGTTGCCGTGGCATGGCGGCCGTCCGAGGTGATGCTGAACGCGGCGCCCGGCGCGAACAGGATGATGGGCTCCGAGGTGCCCAGCACATGCAGTTCCCCGCCCCGCGCCTCCATGCTGAACGGGGCGTTCGCGTAGTCAGGCCGCGGAGCAAACGTGATCCTGGCTGCGCCGTGGCCCGTCAGCACCCGGACCAGGCTGGTGATGCCTTCCGGTGCAGGCTCCAGGTAGTCGGTGACCGTGACGTCCGCCCAGCGGGTTTCGACAATCATGGTGCTGTCCACGTAGCGCTGCCCCAGCACCTGGGAGGCTTTGACGGGTTCCACCGAGAAGTGCCCGGCGGCATCGCCGCCCAAAATGTGGGCGAACAGGGAACCGGAGTCCGGCAGAGGGTGGCTCATCCAGCAGATCTTCGCGTCGGGCGTCAGCAGCGCGGTGGAGGACCCGTTGCCGATCATCGAGTGGCGTTCAAGGCCCACCGCGTCCTCCCCGAACAGCCACGCCCGCCGCAGTTCGAAGAGGAACGCCAGGACGCGGGCGAAGGATTGGGGGTCGCGGAGGCGGTGCGGGGCTGCCGTCTCGCCCTGGCCCACGTGCAGGCCGAGGTCGGGCCCGGGCAGGGTGGCGATGGCCAGTTCGTCGCTGGCGGCGTCCCCCGCGAACATGGCCGCGCTGGCCCCCAGCCGGGACCTGAGGGTCTCCAATGCCTCGCCCTTGGACGGTTCCACCACGGACAGGTCCAGCACGGAGCCGTCCACGATGAAGAACAGCCCGTGGGCAGCAGCGATCTGCCGGGAAATTTCCGTCACGGTCGCCACCACGTCCGGCCGGGCGGGCCGGGTGTGCACCGAAACTGCCACCGGTTTGCGTTCGATCCAGATGCCCTCGTGGAAGCCGACGGCCTCGTTGAGGGCGGCATTGACCTTCTGCAGGACGGACTCGGTGGCCAGGCTCTGCGCGTGGGCGAACCCCATGTCCGCTTCGGCGCCGTGCGAACCGATAAGGTGCACCTCCGCGGGCAGCCGTGACACCGCTGCCAGGTCACGCAGGGAGCGGCCCGAGATGATCGCCGCATGGGTATTGGGCAGCGCTGCCAGCGCACGAAGCGCAATGGCCGCGCTGCCCAGCGGGAGCGTCTCGGTGGAGATGCCTTCGGCGTCGCACAGCGTTCCGCCGTAATTGCAGGCCACCAGCAGGCTGGGGACGCGGGCCAGCACCTTGAGTTCCGTAAGCAGGGCGGGTGTCAGCCCGTTGTCCGCCGCATCGGACTGGATGAAGGCGCGCAGCATGTCCAGCGGAAGGGACCGTGTGAGCAGCGCGGAATCCGCCACGCTCTGGTTCAATGGCGTCGGCATCCAAAACCCCTTTGAGGCAGGGCCAGGCCGGGAACACAGCCGCACGGATGGTCCGCGGGCTACCGGTTGGCGCCCCGGGGTCCGGGCGGATGACCCGGGGCACATCCCATCCTCAGCCCGGGCAGTTACCCCCGGAAGTCCCCTTCATTGCGTATGTGTAAAAGTCCGGCCGGCCGAGTGGCGTGGCATGCTGCGCACCGGCCGGCAAACCACCGCCGCTACACCCGGACCAGCCCGGCCGCCTCGGCCAGGAGTTCCACGGACCGGAGGCGTGCCTCGGTGCCCGGGCTCTGGTGCGCCACGATGAGTTCGTCGGCGTCGGCGTGCTTACCGAAGCTGTCCAGGTAATCGATGACGGCGTCGGGCGTCCCCACCGCGGAGTACGTCATCATTTGTGCCATGTGCTGTCCCTGGGGCGAGTCCAGGATCATGTCAGCTTCGTCGTCGGTGAACTCGCGGGTGCCCCCACCGAAGAACAGGGAGACGCGAGCCCGCTTGGTGGCCTGGAACATGGCCTGCGCTTCGGAGGCGGCGTCGGCGGCGATCACGTTGACGCCGGCAATCACGTGCGGGGCGTCCAGCTGGGCGGACGGCTTAAACTCGCGCCGGTAGATGGCCACCGCGTCCTGCAGCGCGGCGGGTGCGAAGTGCGAGGCGAACGCGTACGGGAGGCCAAGCTGGGCGGCCAGGCGCGCGCCGAACAGGGACGAGCCCAGGATGTACAGGGGCACATTGGTGCCCTTGCCGGGGGTGGCCTCCACGCCCTGGATCCGGGTGGGACCGGTGAGGTAGCCCTGCAGTTCCAGGACGTCCTGCGGGAAGCTGTCCGCGGACATCGGGTCGCGTCGCAGCGCGCGCATGGTGTTCTGGTCGCTGCCCGGGGCACGGCCCAGGCCCAGGTCAATCCGGCCCGGGTGGAGGGTTTCCAGGGTGCCGAACTGTTCGGCGATGGTCAGCGGGGAGTGGTTGGGCAACATGATGCCGCCGGCGCCCAGCCGGATGCTTTCGGTATGCGCAGCCACATGGGCGATCAGCACGCTGGTGGCGGAAGAGGCGATGGAGGACATGTTGTGGTGCTCGGCGTACCAGACGCGCCGGTAGCCCAGCTTCTCAGCGCTTTGCGCCATGGCCACGCTGCCCGCCAGGCTCTCCGCCGCCGTCTGGCCTTTGCCGATGGTTGCCAGGTCAAGGATGGAGAGGGGAAGAGTCACGTCAGGTGCCGGCCTTTCAGGAACGTTTCGTAAGAGTCGCCCGGCCGGTTCGCGGCGGGCACTTCAGGCATAACGACGGCGGCGGCCGGGTTATTTCTGTGATGTTCGGAATACTCAGCACACTGATGATGTTGCCGCCCCTATGAGCCATGATTCAACGAACCAGCTGGAACTGTCCGCAACCATCGACCTCAAGGACCTGGGTACCGTGCACCGGCTTGGCTTTGGTGCCATGCGCATCGTGGGTGACGGTGTCTGGGGCGAGCCAGCGGACCGCCAGGCGGCCGTGGCCGTGGTGCGCCGCGCCGTCGAACTCGGCGTCGACTTCATCGATACCGCCGATTCCTACGGACCCAACATCAGCGAGGAAATCATCGCCGAGGCCCTGCACCCGTACAAGGAAGGGCTGAGGATCGCCACCAAGGTTGGCTTCACGCGCACCGGGCCCAACAAGTGGGTTCCCGTGGGCCGGCCGGAATACCTGCGCCAGCAGACCGAGCTGAGCCTGCGCAAGCTGAAGGTGGACACCCTGGACCTCCTGCAGCTGCACCGGATCGATCCCAAGGTGGACGCCGAGGAGCAGTTCGGCGTCCTGCGCGAGCTCCAGGACGAAGGCAAGGTCCGTGCACTGGGCCTGTCGCAGGTCAGCGTGGAGCAGCTGGAAGCGGCCGGGAAGCACTTCACCGTGTCCACCGTCCAGAACCGTTACAACCTGACGGACCGCAGCTCGGAGGACGTACTCCGCTACTCCGAAGACAACGGCATCGGCTTCATTCCCTGGGCGCCCATCTCCGCGGGCGAACTCGCCAAGCCGGGCGGCCCGCTGGATGAGGCGGCCAAGCGCCTCGGCGCCACCACCTCCCAGGTGGCCCTGGCCTGGCTGCTGCGCCGCTCCCCCGTGATGATGCCCATTCCCGGAACGGGCTCCGTGCAGCACCTCGAAGAGAACCTGGCCGCCGCGGGCATCACGCTCGACGACGCCACGTACGCTGAGCTTGAAGCAGCAGGAAAGTAGCAAGCGGCTTCCAGCCACTCACGTCAGCTAAGACAGGAGAAACACCATGGCAAACATCTTGATGGTCGTATCGGCCGCAGATTCCCTCACCATGAAGGACGGCAGCGAACACCCCACCGGCTACTGGGCGGAGGAACTGGTGGTATCCCACCAGACCCTGACCGATGCCGGCAACACGGTGCACATCGCCACCCCCGGCGGCAGGAAGCCCACCGTGGACCAGGTCAGCCTGGCGGCAGAGTCGGCGGGCGGCGAGGAACGGGCGCAGGGCTTCCGGGACTACATCGCAAAGATCGACGGCGAGCTGGCGCACCCGCTGGTCCTGGCCGACGTCGACATTGCTGCCTACGACGCCGTGGTGATGCCCGGCGGCCACGGCCCCATGGCGGACCTGTACAAGGACGCCGACCTGGGCCGCATCCTGGTGGCTGCCAACAAAGCCGGCAAGGTCATCGCCCCGTTCTGCCACGGCCCAGCGGGGCTTCTGAGCGCAACGGACGACGACGGCGGGTTCACTTTCAAGGGCCGGCGCCTGACGGTCTTCACCAACGAGGAAGAACTTGGCGGCGGCACCGGGGAGAACACGCCGTGGCTGGTGGAGGACGCCCTCAAGGACAAGGGTGCCGTCATCGAGAACGGCCCGGCCTGGTCCTCCAACGTGGTGCGGGACGGCAACCTCATCACCGGGCAGAACCCGCAGTCCAGCGAGGATGTGGCCAAGGAAGTGCTCGCGGCACTGTCCTAGGCAACAGGCCGTGACGCACTAAAGAGGGGACCAGCCCACCGGGCTGGTCCCCTCTTTGTGTCGCATGCCGTCTGTGGTTGGCTTCCAGTGGATTAGGCGGCGCAGCCCCCCAGCGCTATCGTTCCGTCGATGGCACGGATCTGCTGTTGTACGGTGCCGAGTTGGGACTGCAGCCCTGCGACGACGTCCTTTTGGGCCTTGATGTCGGCAGTGTTCTGCTTCTTTTGGGCCTGCAGCGTGGCCAGCTTCTGCTGCGCCGCCGAGAGCTGCTGGTCCAGGCCGGTCAGCTGGCCCTGCAGCATTGCGAGGTTTGCTTCCGCGGTGCTGATGTCACCGTTTAGCTGGTTGAACTGCTGCAGCAAGGGTGCTACCCGGGTTTGCAAGGACAGAATCTCGGACTCCTTGGCGGTAACTTGGCCGTTGAGTCCGGTGATCTGCAAGGCCAAGCTGTCGGCCAGGTTGTTGAGGGCCGTGAGTTCCACTTCCTTGGCCGTTACTGCAGTGTTGGCTGCGGTAACGGCCGCCTGGAGCGCTGGGAGCTGGTCCTGCAGCGCGCCCAGCTCTGCCTGCTTCTGCTGGACGGCGTTATTCGCGGCGGCCAAATCCGTTTGGGCCTGGGTCAGGGCTTCATTCTTCGATTCCAGGACTGCTTTCTGGTCGGTCACCGCCTGCTGCGCCTGCTGGAAGTCAGAAGCAAACCCAGGCAGCGCGGCTTCCAGGCCCTTGACTGTCTGCTGCTGGGCTGTAACGGCGGCTGCTGCATCATCGGCTGCCTTTTGGAGGTCCGGCAACTGGTTTTGCATGGACGTCAGCTCCGCCTGCTTGGTGATGATTGCTGCGTTGGCCTGGTTCACTGCATCCTGCAGGCCGGGCACCTGGGCCTTGAGCGCGGCCATATCGGCTTCCTTGGCCGCGACGGCTAAGTTCGCGGCGGTCAGGGATGCCTGCAGCGGCGCCGCCTGCTGTTGCAGCGTGCTGCTTTCCTGCTGCCTCGTAAGGAGCTGCGCATTCAGCGCGGTGACCTGGCTGTTCAGGGTTGCCAAATCACCCTGGAGGCCCGAAATCTGGGTGCTCTTGTCCGCGATCTGGTTGTTTACGAGGGCCAGTTCGTCTGACTTGGACTTACGCAGATCCTGAAGCGCCTTCTTCTCCTCGCTGGTTCCCTTGATGGCGGCGATCTGCTTGGTGATGGCGTCAATCTGGGACTGCAGTGAAGCGGCGTTGTCCTGAAGCGTCTTGAGGTCGCTCTGGGCTGCGGCCAGTGCAGACTGCTTCGATGAGATTTGGCCGTTGAGCGTGGCGATCTGCCCCTGCAGTGCGGCCACCTGGGCATTGGCTGCGTTTACCTTTGCCATCTGGTCGTCGTAGGCCTTCTGGGCGGCCGCGGCAGTTGCCTGCAGTGTGGTGAGGTCGCCTTGGGCTGCGGTGAGCGCGGCATTCTTGGCATCCAGTGCAGCTTTCGCATTGTCAGCGTCGCCCTGCAGTGTGGCCAGGTCAGACTGGGCGGCTGCGATCTGTCCCTGCTTGTCCGTAACCGCATTCGTGGCGGCCGTTGCAGCTGCCTGGAGGTTTGCCAGTGTCTGCTGGGCTGCGGCCACCTGGTCCTTTTGGGCCTGGAGCGCCCCCGCCGCGGTGCTTCCGGCGGCTTCCAATGCCCTCAGGTCCGCCTCCGCCTGGGTGACCTGCAGCTGTGCGGCGCTCACCGCTGAGGCTGCCTGTTGCGCCTGGGAAGACAGTGCAGCAAGGTCGGTTTGCGCCTGCTGGATCTGGGCCGCCTTCGCGGCAACGTCGGCGGTTGCCGTGGCTGCCGACTGCTTCAGCTCCTCCAGTTGGGCCTGCGCTGCGGCCAGGGCCTGCGCGTTGTCAGCCTGCTTGGCAGCGAGGTCTGCGGCCTGTGCCTTTAGCCCATCGGCGGCGGTCTGCGCCGCCGTCAGTTGCTCCTGCAGCGGTACCAGCGCGTTTTGAACGTCCGCCTGCTGGCTTCGCAGGGCGGCGAGGTCGCCCGTTGCCTGCGCAACCGCTCCGGACTTGGCAGTGACCAGGGGGCCCAGCTGGTCCACCTCAGCCTGGGCGGCGGCTGCGTCCTTGTCGAGCTGGGTTGCCTGGGCATCCATGGCGGCCAGCGTCTTGTCCGCCGCCGCGATGTCCGCTGTCAGAGCGTCAGCCCTGGATTGGAGCGTTGCTTTCTCGGCCTGCAGCGCCAGGATGATGTCGGCGTTCTTCCTGGCCGCGGCCTTCAGGAGGTTTTCCTGAACGTTGCCGCGGTGCGCCAGCTGGTTCACCACCCCGTTGCAGATTCCGGTGACCGTGCCGGTGGCTGCAACCGCGGGCTGGACCAATACCATGCTGGTGGTGAGCAGCCCGGGAAGGATGACGGCGGCGGCAAGGCGTCGGGACAAGGGGGACTTGGACGGGGAAGTGCGCATGCGAGCTCCTGGTGAGACCTTGGCGGCGGACCACTCTGGCCGCCTCATAGCCCAACCGTAGGTTCCCGTCCAGGGGGAGAACACGCGTAATCACCACTTGTCTTTCTTGCCCGAGTACTCGCTTTCTGCTGGATGCGTGACAGGCGCGTATCCGGCTGGGTCACGGGTGGCGAATATGACCGCCGCGGTCCTCCGGTGAACTGCCGTTACTCCCTGTATCCCCGGGTGTCGCGGCCTTTGATTCCACCGCGGAGGCTGCCGGATAGTGGCTGCAACGCGCACATCCCGCTGCATCTTCCACCCTCGTTCCAAGGAGGAACCATGGCCATCACCACCAGGCCGGCCGCCGTCGTGGCCCTTGCCGTTTCAGCACTGCTGGGACTGGCTGCCTGCTCCGACCCCGGCGCTTCGGCGGCGACAGCACCGTCGTCGTCCGCCACAAACACTGCCGGCAAGACCTTCAACCTGTCCCCGGAGCAGGACCGCTTCAAAGTCGCTGCGGACCCCGCCGCTGCCGCACTGGTCCCCGAGGCCATCAAGGCCGATGGCAAACTCACCGTGGTGACCACGGGCGGCGCGGCGCCGCTCAGCCTCTTCGCCACGGACAACAAGACCCTGATCGGCAGCGAGGTGGACATCGCCTACGCCGTGGGCGAGTCACTGGGCCTGCAGGTGGAGGTCCTGCCCGTGGCGTGGGCGGACTGGCCGTTGGGCATCGAATCGTCCAAGTACGAGGCCGTGCTGTCCAACGTCACCGTCACCGAGGCACGCAAGGAAAAGTTCGACTTCGCCACCTACCGCAATGACCTCCTGGGCTTCTATGCCAAGAGCGGTTCGGACATCGGGGAAATCAAGGAGGCCAAGGACGTGGCCGGCAAGAGGATCATCGTGGGCTCCGGCACCAACCAGGAGGCCATCCTGGTGCGCTGGGACGAGGAGAACAAGAAGAACGGCCTGGCGCCGGTCCAGTTCCAGTATTACGACGACGACTCCGCCTCGAGCCTGGCCCTTCAGTCGGGCCGTGCTGACCTGACGTTCGGCCCCAACGCGGCTGCCGCGTACAAGGCGGCGCAGGACGGAAAGACGAAGCAGGTGGGCACGTTGAACGGCGGCTGGCCGCTGACGGCGCAGATCGCCTTCACCACCAAGAAGGGCAACGGCCTGGCGGTGGCCGCCCGGGCTGCGCTGAACCACTTGATCGAGGATGGCACCTACGCCAAAATCCTGGACCGCTGGGGCCTCTCCTCCGAGGCCATCCAGAAGTCCGAACTGAACCCGGCGGGCCTGCCGAAGAAATAGGCGTCCCGCCGACGATGGAATCCCCGCCGGGTGTCCCCAGCAATCCGCTGGTGCCCGGCGGGGATTCTTCTTTGGCTTTACCAGGCCGGCAGCACGGGCACCGGGCCTGCCGCCTCAACATCTTCGGCGTCGCCGCGTGCCAGCCATTTCAGGAGGCCCTCCCGGTCCGACTCAACCCGCAGGCCGCCGTCACCGATCACCCACTCGTCGCGTTCCTCGGTAACCAGCGTCATCCCGGGCGCGCCCTTGGCCCGCATGGCACGTACCACGGCCTCAATGGCGTTCAACAGCGAATCGGGGTCGGCCTCCTCGATGGTCCACGCGGTGTCCAGGTCATGGTGGTGCACCACCACCTCGGCAATCCGCAGCGCCACTATGGAGGTTGCCGGCAACTCCCGGCCACCCACTTTTACTTCCGATGCCACAAGATCCCCGGTCAACCGCTGGGCTTCACCGGCGAAAGCGGCGGCCGAGTCCCGCACTTCAGCCAGGAGTTCCTCCCGCGGCAGGGCCGCAACGGCGGCAATGGCCTGCGAGCGCGCTTCAGGGGACGCGTACAGCTGGCGTTCCTCCCCGGACGTGGCCCAGTCGATCAGCCCAACCAGGGCACGTCCGCTGGATGCGACGTGCCCGATGACCTGGGCACGGGTCCACCCTTCACACAGTGAAGGGGCAGCCAGTTCTTCATCGGACAAGGAGGAGACCGTGGCAAGGAACATGTCCGTCTCCCGGCCCAGGCGGGACAGGTCTGAGTGCAGCCGTGCTGGATTGATCATTCCGCCAGCCTAACCGGGGCGCCATACCCCCGGCCATGGTTGCGGGCCTCCTGGTTCATACCGGCCGCGTATGGACTAAGACCGGCCCGCCAGCCACCGCCGGAAAGCCGCAGCCGCCGGGCGCATTGGTCCTGTTCCGCCGGATCCATCGCAAATACAGCCCCTTTGATATGCGGAAACTGCCCAATGCACCCCGGGCGCGAAACCGGGGATTCCCCTCATATGCCGCGCGTCACATTGCCTGTCAGGCTGGGTTGCCGAGGCCCCGGCGCGGATCCATTCGGATGCCGCATCACCTCCATACCCGCCCCCTGAAAGGACCTGCGCCATGACGCTGCCGCACCCCCAATCAACAATCTCCGGAAACCCGGGAAAGGAGACCCGGACAGCCAACTGGGTGGCTTTCGTCATCTGCGCCGCGCTCCTTTTCGATGGGTACGACCTGGTGGTCTACGGCACCGTCCTTCCGGGACTGCTCGCGGACGCGGGCCAAATCGGTCATTTCGATGCGGCCACGGCCGGGCTCCTGGGGTCCTGGGCCCTCATTGGCGTGCTGGTGGGGTCGCTGGCATGCGGTGCCATCGGTGACTTCTTCGGCCGCCGCCGGCTGATGCTCGCGGGCATCGCCTGGTTCTCCCTGGGCATGTTCGCCACCGCCCTGGCCACGGATGTCACCGCCTTCGGCGCCCTCCGGTTTGCCACGGGCCTGGGCCTGGGCGTCGTCATCGCCAGCGCCGGCGCCACGATGGCCGAGTTCGCACCTGCGGGACGTCGGCAGTTCTACAACGCGATCGTGTACTCCGGGGTCCCCGCGGGCGGCGTGCTGGCGTCCGTCCTGGGCATCGCGTTCCTGGACAGCATCGGCTGGCGCGGCCTGTTTGTCATAGGCTCCCTGCCCCTCCTGGTCATCCTGCCCATTGCCTGGCGGAAACTTCCGGAATCCCCGCGGTGGCTGCTGGCCCGGGGCCGGGAAGAGGAAGCGCTGGCCGCTGCCTGGCGCACCGGGGTCCCGCTCGCCGAAGAGCAAGTAATCCGGGAAGCCGGCGCCGCCCCGCAGAAGTCCGGGTTCGCCGCCGTCTTTTCCCGCCAGTTCGCCGTGGCATCCATCCTGCTGGGCCTGATGTCCTTCTGCGGGCTCCTCCTGACCTACGGGCTCAACACCTGGCTGCCCAAGATCATGGAGGGCTACGGCTACGGACGCACCTACGCCCTCTTCTTCCCGCTGGCACTGAACCTCGGTGCCGTGGTGGGCGGTCTGGTCGCCTCCCGGATGGCCGACCGGAACGGACCGCAGCGGGTTATCGCTGCCACGTTTGCCCTCGCCACCATTTCCCTGGGACTGATGACCTTCAGCTTCCCGCTGCCGCTGCTCTTCACCTTCATCGCCACCGCCGGGGTGGGAACCCTGGGCACCCAGGTGCTGGTCTACGGTTTCCAGTCCAACTACTTCACCACCAATGCCCGTGCAGCCGGGGTCGCCTGGTGTGCCAGCGTGGGCCGGCTGGGCGGGGTCCTGGGTCCGATCATCGGCGGCTGGCTGGCAGCGGCGGGGATCGGCGGGGCAACAGCCTTCTACATCTACGGCGCGGTGGCCCTGCTTGGCGGCGCCGTCACCATCCTGGTACCACGCCAGCACAAGCTCGAAGAAGCCCTGCCCCGGGCCGAAGAGCGGAAAGATTACGTCGAAAAAGTATCTAAGTAGGGCCTTTTATGGTTATTCTATGAATCAATGAGGCTGCGCCGCGCCCTCCCCGACCCGCTGGAAAGGTGGCACCGGATGGAAATCCGCCAGCTTAACTACTTCATCGCGGTGGCGGAGGAGCGGCACTTCGGCAGGGCGGCAAAGCGCCTCCACATGGCGCAGCCGCCCCTGTCCCAGCAGATCCGCCAGCTGGAAGACCAGCTGGGCGTCCAGCTCCTCAACCGCACCACCCGCCGGGTGGACCTGACGGCGGCGGGCCAGCTCCTGCTGGACCGCGGCCGCCAGATCGTCAACGACGTCGAGACGCTCCGCGCGGATGTCTACCAGGTGGGCAAGGGCGCCACCGGCGTCCTCCGGGTGGGGTTCTCCGGCTCGGCAACCTACGGCGTCATGCCGCGGATCGCGCGGCTCACCAAACAGGTCCTTCCCGGCCTGTCGCTGGCACTGAACGGAGAGATGCTGACGCCGTCCATGGAAGCGGGGCTGCGCAACGGGACCTTGGACGCGGCACTGCTGCGTCCACCCGTTGCCTCCGAGGAAATCGACTACCGCGTGGTCACCCAGGAGCCACTCGTCGTCGCGCTTCCCTCCTTCAGCGCGCTGGCGGTGGACCGGCCCGTGGCCATGCACGAACTGCAGGACCAGGACTTCATCGCCTATGCACCGGAGTCCGTGCTGAACCGCATTACCTCGGACCTCTGCCGGCAGGCAGGTTTCCAGCCGCGGATCGCGCAAGTGGTTGGTGAGACCTCCACCATGCTGGCGTTCGTGGCCGCGGGCGGCGGCATCGCCGTCATGCCGTCCAGCGTGCGCGCCTTCCAGCTCGAAGGCGTCGCATACCGGGAGATCGACAATGCTCCCCCGGTGGAACTCGCCGTCGCCTGGCTGCGCGGCCACCGGTCCGCCCTGCTGCAAAACTTCCTGGACATTGTGGCCACGGCAACCGCTGATGCCGCCACCCCCGCTCCCGCTGATGAAAGGCTCCTCCCATCATGAAGATCGCAGCCATCGAGGCGATCCCCTACTCGATCCCGTACCGCCACCCGCTCCATTTCGCCTCCGGCTCCGTGCACGAGGCCGACCACGTCCTGGTCCGTGTCCACACCGACGACGGCGTGGTGGGAACCGCAGACACCCCGCCCCGCCCGTACACCTACGGTGAGACGCAGAAGTCCATCGTCGCGGTGGTGCAGGATGTCTTCGCCCCGCAGCTGGTGGGCATCGACGTCTTTGACCGGGAAAAGATCCAGGCAGTGATGGCGCGGACCATCCACAACCAGACGGCCAAGGGCGCGGTGGACATTGCCGTGTGGGACGTCATCGGCAAGACCCTGGGGCAGCCCGTGACCAAGCTGCTGGGCGGCTACACCGACTCGCTGCGCGTCTCCCACATGCTCGGATTCAAACCCGCCCGGGAACTCCTGGCCTTGGCCCTGGAGTTCCGGGAAACCTACGGCATCAACACCTTCAAGCTGAAGACCGGCCGCCGTCCGCTGAACCTGGACATCGAGGCCGCCAAAGTGCTGCGGGAAGGCCTGGGCGAGGACGCCGAGCTGTACATGGACGCCAACCGCGGCTGGACAGCCAACGAGGCCGCCGAGGTGCTGCGCCGTACTGCCGACCTCGGCCTGCAGTTCCTTGAGGAACCGGATGACGCCCGCGAAGTCCTGGGCCGCCGCCGGCTGGTCACCAACTCCCCCATCCCCATCGCCGCCGACGAATCCGCCGCCAACCTGGGCGAGGCGGCCCGCGAAATCCTCACCGGCGGGGCCAACCTCCTGTCCGTCAAGACCGCCCGGTCCGGCTTCACCGAAGCCGCCAAGATCGTTGGCATGGCCGAGGGCATGGGCATCGACGTCTACATCGGCAACCAGATCGACACCCAGGTGGGCACGGTGGCTTCCGTGGTGTTCGGCGCCGCCTTCGCCCACACCGCCAAGCGTGCGGCCGAGCTGTCCAACTACCTCGATATGACCGATGACCTGCTGGCCCGGCCACTGGCCATCACGGACGGCCGGATCCACGTGCCCGAGGGCCCCGGCGCGGGCACGGACGTGGACGACGACAAGCTCGCCCACTACCGCACCGACTGACACCCACCCCTTCCACCGAGAGGTCACCATGAAGTACCTGGTCCACATGGACGTCAACCTGCCCGCCGGCATGCCCGCCGAAGAAGCCGCCGGAATCAAGGCCAAGGAGAAGGCCTACTCCCAGGAGCTGCAGCGCTCCGGCAAATGGCCCGAAATCTGGCGCGTGGTGGGCGAATACGCCAACTACTCCATCTTCGACGTCGAATCGAACGACGAACTGCACGGCATCCTGCAGGACCTTCCGCTGTTCCCGTACATGGATATCACTGTGGTCCCGCTGGCCAAGCACCCTTCGGATGTGAAGTAGCCGGGTCAGTCCTTGGCCCGGAACGCCGCCGCGAGTTCGCTGCGGGACCGGATTCCCATCTTCCGGTACAGCCGCGTGAGGTGGTACTGCACCGTCTTTTCGGCCAGGAAAAGGGCCCTGGCCGCTTCCTTGTTGGTGGCGCCGGCAGCCACCAGCTCGGCCACGGCCTGTTCCTGGGCCGTGAGCTGTTGATGGTGGCCGCCCACAGAGGAGAGCACCGGGTCCGCCGGGTCCGGCAGGTTCCCCACGTCCAGGCCAGTTGCCTTCAGCTCGCGGTCGCACCGTTCCACGTAGGTGGCCGCGCCGAGGGTGTCATACAGGTCCCGCGCCGCCCGCAGCACCGATGAGGCCAGGCGCCGCTTTCCGGCCCGGCGCATGCTTTGCCCGAACGCGAAACTGATCCGCGCCCGCAGATAGGGGCGGTTGAGCCCGCGAAGGTGCCCCAGCGCCGCCTCGAAATACTCCCTTGCCGTGTCCGGATCCCCCTGCGCGGCCAGCAGCCGGCCCCTGGCCCACGCCACGCGGGCCAGATCGGACGGGACTTCCCGCTCACGGTGCACTCCCTCAAACGCGGTGAGGAACGTGTCCGCGGCATCGAGCTTGTCCGTCATCACCAGAGCGTTGACGTAGGTGTCCTGCCACGGCCAGAAGGACACGCGCTGATCGGTCCACGGGTCCAGCTCAGTCAGCGGCTGCAGGGCGGCCAGGGCACTTTCATAGTCCGCCCTCGCCTCGTGGAAGCGGGCGCGCGCCAAGCTGGCCGGGACCTGCATGGCCCGGTAGGTTCCCGGCTGCACCGCGGCCTGCGAAACGTAGTAGCGTGCCCGGTCCCAGTCGCCGCGCATGGACCACAGCTCGGCGGCCGTCCAGTACAGCAGCGGCCGGATCAGCGGCATCCGCGAGCTCTCCAGCCGGACGCCTGCCCGGGAGATGGTGGCGGCGGCCGCGTCCCAGTTGCCCAGCACAAGGTGGGTGCGTGCCAGCCAGGCCTCGGCCCACAGGGAGATCCGCAGCGATCCTCCGCGGTACTCCGTGGGGGCGGCCGACTCAAAATTCACCAGCGCGGATTCTGCGTTGTCCAGGCGCAGGGCCAGCCAGCCGGCGCCCATCTGCACGCGCTGCTTCTGGGCATTCTCGGCCGCCTGGGCCGAGGCCCGCTGGTAGGAGGCCTCGGCGTCCGCTATCCGCCCCTGGGCATAGAGGCCCAGGCCGTAGATGGCCTCCGACTCGATGTGGGCCGGAGTTCCGGGTTCGGTCAGGGCCATCGCGCGTTCGGCCCAGCCGGTGATCATCGGACCGTCCCACGAGGCCACCCCATGGAGGACGAAACGCTGGGCCACCTGCGCTGCCGCGGCGGGTTCATGCTGCGGATTGCTGGTCCGCCAGGCCATCTCCAGTTGGCTTTGGGCGCTGTCATTCTGGCCGGACACAGTGGACAGGTACCCCAGCACCGAGGACCGCAGGGGCGACGGCGGCAGGGCATCCACCGCCCCCGCCCAGGCCTGTGCCTGGGCAACATTGCCGGAACCCACCAGGGCGTCGACGGCTTTCAGGAGCCGGAGGTTCCGGGCGCGGACATCGGGGGACAGCCGCGAGGCGGAGAACAGTGCGGTGGAGGCATCCTGCCATGCGCCGACCGTGGCCTGCCGCCGCGCGAACCCTTCCAGTTCCGCGGCCAGGGTTTCGTCTGCGGCCGGGGTGGCGGCAACGCGGTGGCCCAGCTGTTCGCCCTCGGACTGGACAGCCTCGGCGGCCTTCCGGTGCAGGGCAACGCGCCGGCTGGGGACGATCTGTTCGTAGACGGCTTCCGCGGTGCCGGGCTCCAGGAAGGCGACGGCGGAGCGGGACTGGTCCACGGACAGTCCCAGCAGCCCGGCCCGGTGCCCCTCATCGAGTGCCGGCATGACGGATTCCAGGCCGCCTACCTTGGCCACCTCAGCCAGGCCGGCGCCGGGACCGAGCACCGCAGCGGCCTCGGCGGCGGCCACCAGCGCGGGGGACGCGGCCGCCAGGACGCTGCGGACCCTGGCGCGCACCCGGGAAGTAGGCGGCAGGGAAGGGAACCACGACTGCCACGTCTCAGGCGGCAGCTCACGGAGCAGCTCCACGATGGACTGGGCTGTCCCGCCGGTGTGCGTCACCAGGCCATGGGCCGCCGTCGCGCTGAGGTCCAGGCCGAACAGGCTCCGTGCCACGTCCTGGACCTGCTGCGGCGAGAGGGGTTCCAGCGGAATGCGCACTACCTGGTGGCCGGTGAGGAAGTCGAGCACGCCGGCGGGGACGCGGGGCGCGTCTACAGGGTTGAGGGTCAGCAGGAACAGGACCCGTTTGTCGTGCAGCCTGCGCATGACGAAGGTGAGGATGCGCAGGCTTTCCTCATCGAGCTTGTGGACGTCGTCGACGGCGACCACCACGCTCCCGTGCGTCTGCAGGCCTTCGAGATGGGTGCTGAGGGTGGAGGCGTAGTTGACCACCTGGTCAGGGGTCAGGGAGGCGACGGGCCCCGGCGCCAGGGCCGGGCCGCCGTCGTAATCCTTTGCCGTCCGGAGTGGCAGGGTCCGCATGAGCTGGGAGTAGCCTGCCAGGGCGAACTGCGCCTCCCAGTCGTCGCCCATGGCGGACAAGACGCGGACGCCACGGGCGGCCGTCCTGCAGTGGTCAAGGAAGAGTTCCAGGAGCGCGGTTTTTCCGGACCCGGACGGCCCGGACAGGACGACGGTTCCCACCTTGCCCTTGCGGACGGTGCGGAGGATTTCCAGCAGCTGTTCGAACGCCGCCGCCCGGCCCGCCAGCGGGAAGTCTTCCGCGATCTCGCCCTGGGTGGAGCCCGCTGTCATGGCCGCAATCCTACCGGAGCGGCCCGGGCGCCCCTGGTGCCGTGGGTCCAGCACCTGCCCTACCCCAGGTCGCCGCCGGCCACCGGGAGGATACTGCCGGTCAGGTAGGACGCCTCGTCCGAGGCAAGGAACACGATGGGCGCCGCCTGCTCGTCCAGGGTGCCGTACCGCTTCATGAACGAGGAGTCCACCGTCTGGTCCACGATGGTTTGGTACCAATCCTTCTCGGTGGCGGATTCGGCCTCCGGCCCGCGCTTGACCTTGCGCGGCGGCGCTTCCGTGCCGCCGGGGGCGGTGGCCACCACGCGGATGCCGTGCCCGGCCACCTCCATGGCCAGCGACTGGGTCAGGGCGTTCACGCCACCCTTCGCCGCGGCATAGGGCACCCGGTGCATTCCCCTGGTGGCTACCGAGGAGACGTTCACGATCGTGCCGGACTCCTGCTCCATCATGGCCGGCAGGACTGCCCGGCAGGTCCAGAGCGTGGGGAAGAGCGAGCGGCGGATTTCCTTTTCGATCTTCTCCTCGTCGTACTCCTGGTACGGTCGGGCCCAGATGGTCCCGCCCACGTTGTTGACCAGGACGTCCACGCGCCCGTGGGCCGCGAGCGCGGCCTTGATGGCCTGGGTGGCGCCGGCGAAGGTCTCCAGGTCCGCGGTGACGGACGTGGCCGACCCGCCCGACCCGGACGCCTTGGCGGCGTCGTTGATGCCGCGGGCAACGTCGTGGACCAGGTCCGCGCGGTCCACCAGGACCACGGCGCCGCCCTCGGCGCCGATGCGCTCGGCCACCTTCTGGCCGATCCCCTGGGCAGCACCGGTGACGACGGCGACCTTGCCGCCGAACCTGCCCGGGGTCACGTATTGCCCGGCGTACGGCGCAGCCATCAGTGTGCGCCCTTGGCGTCGATGGCACCGACCATGGTCCCCTTGGCATCCTGGGCGTGGGCCATGATGACTTCGCGCAGCCTGGCTTTGTCCCCGCGTTCAAAGGCGTCGACGACGTCGAGGTGGTCCTGCGTGACGCGCTCGAAGATCGGCGTGCCGGCTTCGAAGGCGGCGGCCATCTGGGCGTGGACGTCCAGGCGGCGGTAGGACTCCAGGAGCATCGGGTTGTCACAGATCGTGAAGAGGTACTCGTGGAATTCCTCGTTGGTGCGTGCAAACGCGTCGGGATCGGTGATGTTTCCGGCCTGCACCGAACCGGCGGTGGCTTCGGCCAGGCGGCGGAACTGGCGCAGCTGCTCCTGGCTGAGCCGTCCCAGCAGCAGTTCGCTGACCGCAAGCTCCAGGCCCATGCGGGCGTCCAGCTGGGCGAAGCTGTCCTCCTTGCGGAAATCCAGCCTGCCGGTCTCCAGCGAGGACACGGCCTCGCCGCGGGTCATGGTGTCGCCATCGGCCTGGATTTTCTCAACCGGAGCCGGGGCACCCGTTTCGGCGTCGCCGCCGGTGGTTTCCTTCGGCGCGAACCGTTCGAAGTAGAAGTTGGCGGGCTTGATGCCTTCGGTGTCCAGCCACTTGGAGACGGCGTTGACCATGGGCGGCGGGCCACAGAGGTAGATGTCCACGTCGCCGTCGTTGAGGTGCTTCGGTTCGATGATCTGGGTGACGTAGCCGGTGTGCGGGGCGGAGGTGCCGGGCTCGGAGGCGATGTAGTCCCAGGTGAAGCCGGGCAGTTTCGCTTCGTAGGCGCGCAGCCAGCCCAGGCCCACGATGTCGGCCTCGCGGGTGAGCCCGTAGATCAGGTGGACCGGGGTGGAGGGCGGGTTTTCGGCGAGCTTTTCCAGGATGGACAGGAGCGGGGCCAGGCCGGTGCCGCCGGCCAGGAGCAGCAGGGGCCGCTTGGGCTCGCGCAGGAAGAACGATCCGTACGGGCCGGTGAAGTTGATGGTGTCACCCACGGCGGCGCGGTCGCGCAGGTACTCGGACATGGCACCCTGCGGGGTCACGCGGACCATGAAGGATGCATCGTCCACCTCGGGGCCGCTGCTGAAGGAGTAGGAGCGCTCGGCGTCGGTCCCGGGGACCTTGAGGTTGACGTACTGGCCCGGCAGGAACGCCAGGGCGTCCCTGTTCTCCACCTCGAGGGTGAAAGAGACCGTGGTGTCGGTATGCCGGTTGAGTTCCTTGATGGTGGAGCTGAAGGTGGCGGCGGCCGTCTTGGCCGACTCGGACGTGGCCGGGATCTGGATGGCCAGGTCCGACTCCGGGACGGCCTGGCACGTCAGGAGGTAGCCCTTTTCGAGCTCCTCTTCGGTCATGGCGTCATCGATGAAGTCGCCCGGGTCGAAGGATCCTGAATCGCAGAACGCCTTGCAGGTGCCGCACGCGCCGTCGCGGCAGTCCGACGGAATGTTGATCCGCGCCTTGTAAGCCGCGTCCATGACGGTCTCATAGTCGCCGACCTTGATGACTTTGGTAACGCCATCTTCGAAGCTGAGGGCTACTTTGTGGCCCATGGGGTCCTCCTGACTGGGCGGGCGCGTCGTCGCGTCCGGGGAAAGTTCTGGCGTGCCCGGCGGGCACGGAATGGGACAGGCCGTGCGGCGCCCGGGTAGTCCGGGCGCCGGCGCGGGAGGTCAGATCATGTAGACGTCCACCACGTGGTGGATGTAGTCGTTCTTCAGGACGACCTTCTTCTTCAGGATCACCGGCTGGGGGCCGGAAAGGTCGATCGTGTAGAAGCTGGTGCCGAAGTACGTGTCCGTCGTGTTGTAGCGGAAGTACAGGGTGAACCAGTTGAAGCGCACCTCCACCTTGCTGCCGTCGTTAGACAACACTTCGACGTCGGTGATGTTGTGGCCCGTTCGCGGCTCGGGGAGGGAGGTGGCGGAGGACCTGTCGGTCTTGATCCGGAATACCCGGTCCTCGATGCCGCCCCGGTTGTCGTAGTAGATCAGGGAGATCTCGTTCTGGGGGTCCTGCGTCAGCTGGTCGTCCACGTCCCAGGCCGGCATCCAGAATTCGGAGTCCGGGTGGTAGCACTCGAGCCATTCATCGAACTGGCGGTCATCCAGCAGGCGGGCTTCCCGGTACAGGAACGCCCGGACCGTTTCAAGGGTTGCGGTCTCCTCCGCGGTCTTCAGGACCGGGGCGGTGTGGGTCAGGTTGGTCATGGGTTCTGCGCTCTCTTTGGTTCCGGCGGGCTCTCAGGCGGTGACGGGAACGGATTCCAGGGCGGAACGCTCCTCTTCCTCCGCCAGGGCCCGGTCCATGACTTCCTTCCAGTACCCGTGCTGGATGGGGTAGAGCCCTTCGTCTTCGGTGCGCACGCCGGAGGCGATCACCCGGGTCATGCCCAGGGCCTGCGCCTGCTCGTCCGGACCGGTGATCTCGTGGGTGGAGCCGCGCGTCATGTCGTTCCACGGGGCGCTGGTGGCCCAGTAGGTCTTGTTGCAGGAGCGGAATTCCTCGAGGTCGTCCGGGGTGGCCATGCCCGTGGCGTTGAAGAAGTCCTCGTATTGGCGGATGCGCTTGGAGCGGTTCTCCTGGGACTCACCCTTGGGGGCGATGCAGTAGATGGTCACCTCGGTCTGGTCCGCGGAGATCGGCCGGAAGTGGCGGATCTGCGAGGAGAACTGGTCCATGATGTACACGTTCGGGTACAGGCAGAGGTTGCGCGAGATGTTGATCATGAAGTTCGCCATCTCCTCGCCGTACTTGGCCACAAGCTCGTCGCGGCGGTCCCAGAGCGGACGGTCCTCGGGGTTGGTCCATTCCTGCCACAGCAGCAGGTGGCCGTGGTCGTAGGAGTAGAAGCCGCCCTTGACCTTGCCCCACTTGCCGGCGTCCATGGCCTTGGTCTTGTTGGCGGAGTCTCCGGCGCTGCGGCGGGCGGTGGTGGCTGCGTAGTTCCAGTGCACGGCCGTGACGTGGTAGCCGTCGGCGCCGTTCTCGGCCTGGACCTTCCAGTTGCCGTCGTAGGTGTAGGTGGACGAGCCGCGCAGGACTTCCAGGCCTTCGGGCGACTGGTCGACGATGGAGTCGATGACCTTGGTGGCATCGCCAAGGTGTTCCTCGAGCGGGAGGACGTCAGCCTTCAGCGAGCCGAACAGGAAGCCGCGGTAGGACTCGAAACGGGCCACCTTGGTGAGGTCGTGCGAGCCTTCCTTGTTGAAGGTCTCGGGGTAGCCGGCGTTCCGTGAGTCCTTGACCTTCAGCAGTTCCCCGGAGTTCTTGAAGGTCCAGCCGTGGAACGGGCAGGTGAAGGTGGTGCGGTTGTCCGCCTTGCGGCGGCACAGCATGGCACCGCGGTGCGAACAGGCGTTGACCAGGCAGTTCAGCTTCCCGTCCTTGTCCCGGGTGATCATCACGGGGGTGCGGCCGATATACGTGGTGAAGTAGTCGCCCACGTTGGGGATCTGCGACTCGTGGGCGAGGTACACCCAGTTGCCTTCGAAGATGTGCTTCATCTCGAGTTCGAAGATCTCCTGGTCGGTGAAGATCTCGCGCTTGGCCCGGATGACGCCGTTCTCGCGGTCGTCGATCACGGCGTCGGCAAGGACCTCGCGGGCATGGATCAGGTTCTCGGTCATGGCGTGCTCCTTCATTGGAGATTGCTGGACGGACAGGCGGAGGTCCACTCGGGAAGAGGCTTCGGCGGCGGACGTTGTCCAGCAATTCTTGCCGCTCGTGATTGGCCTCACATCAGGCAAATACCTAGGTTCCACCAAGGGTGTCTTTATGTACTGATAATGACTCAAAAGGAGCCTAGTTGATATTTGTAGCGTCCTTATCTGCGGCCTACGATTGAGACCGAGATCACGCGGTGCCGAGCAGGGCAGGTGGAACGTCCCGCCCCGCAGGCCGCGTGGGGAGCAGGAGCCCTTCCTGTCCCATTCAATGAAGAAGGTGGACACCGTCATGACCCAAACCCCAACGGACAGCCGCACGGAAAACGAAGGCACCGCCGTCGAAGCAGGCTCCAAGGCAACCGAACGCTTCGCCGCATCGGGCAAGCTCGCCCAGGTGGATGTACCCAAGGAACGGGTAAGCCTGCTGGCCGGCGCGCTGATCAAGGCCGCCAACGACATCGTCGTCGAACACCAGGTCACCTACGAGGAATACAACGCCCTCAAAGCCTGGCTGATCAAGGTGGGCACGGACGGTGAATGGCCGCTGTTCCTCGACGTCTGGCTGGAACACACCGTTGAGGACGTGAACTCCCAGGACCGCCCCGGCACCGTGGGCACCATCGAGGGTCCCTACTACGTTCCCGGTTCCCCGGAACTCCAGACGCCCGCCACCGTGGAAATGCGCGACGACGAGGAGGGCACCCCGCTGCGGTTCACCGGCCAGTTCACCGACACCGAGGGCAACCCGATCCAGGGTGCCCAGGTGGAAATCTGGCACGCGGACGCCGCCGGCTTCTACTCCCAGTACGCCCCGGGCATGCCCGAGTGGCTCTTCCGCGCCACCGTCAAGGCCGCGGACGACGGCCGGTTCGAAATCAACACCATGCGTCCGGCGCCCTACCAGATCCCCACGGACGGGGCCTGCGGGCAGCTGATCAGCGCCGCGGGCTGGCACGCCTGGCGTCCCGCGCACATCCACATCAAGGTGTCCGCACCGGGCTACGAGCCGGTCACCCAGCAGCTCTACTTCCCCGGCGATCCCCACAATGCTGACGACATCGCCTCGGCAGTGAAGCCTGAACTGATGCTGGACCCCCGCCCCCGTACCGACGGAAAGGGCGAGGAAGTAGTTTATGACTACGTCCTGGCCAAGCAGGGCCAGAAGAAGTAGCACGCAAACTGGGAGATACCCCCACACGGAGGCGCTCCGGAGCTGATGCTTCGGAGCGCCTCCGGTCTTTCCGCCCCAGCCAGGAGCCCCGATGAGCCACCCCCGCCAACATCCGACCGCAAGCTCTGTTGAGCCGGCCCCGCCGGCGCCGGAACCCCTGCTGGAGCGGCCGGGGGTCCGGCCCGCAGGCCCGCGGCGGATTCTTCGCGATCTGGGTCTGTCCTATGTCTCCAACGGGGCCATCGGGCTCATTTTCGCGGCGTCCGGACCCATCGCCGTCACCCTGGCCGTCGGAACAGCGGGCGGCCTGACCCAGGGCCAGCTGTCGTCGTGGGTTTTTGGCATCCTGTTTTCCGGCGGGGCGGCCACGCTGCTGATGTCCCTCATTTACCGGCAGCCCCTGGGTTTCGCCTGGTCCATCCCCGGCACGGTACTCCTGGGACCTTCGCTTCAGCACCTGGCCTTCGCCGAAGTCGTCGGGGCCTTCTTCACCTCCGGCGTGCTGATCCTCGCCCTGGGCGCCACCGGCGTGGTGCGCAAAGCCATGGCGCTGGTGCCCATGCCGCTCGTGATGGCCATGGTGGCCGCGGTGTTCCTGAAATTCGGCACAGACATCGTTGCCTCCACCCAGGACAATCCGGCCGTGGCTGCACCGATGGTGGCCGCATTCCTGGTCCTTACCGCAGTTCCCAGGCTTGGCAGGTACCTGCCGCCGGTCCTGGGCACCCTGGTGGCAGGCTGCGTCGCCGTGGCGGCCAGCGGGCAGTTCAACCTCCCACCCGGCGGACCGCTCCTGGCCACCCCGGTCTTCACCGTCCCTGCATTCACATGGGCGTCCCAGCTTGAACTGGTGGTTCCCCTGGCCCTCACCGTGCTGTTCGTCCAGAACGGCCAGGGCATCGCCGTCCTCCGCGCCGCCGGCCACCGTCCGCCCGTGAATGCCTTCGCCATTGCCTCCGGCGCCTTTTCGGTGCTGAATGCCGGTTTCGGCGCCGTTTCGGCCTGCGTGACAGGTCCCACCAACGCCCTGTTGACGTCGTCCGGGAAGAGGGAGCGCCAATACACGGCGGCCGTGGCGTACGGCCTGCTGGCCCTGGTGTTTGCAGCGTTTGCCCCCACCCTGACCCGGCTGATGCTGGCCGCGCCCAAGGAGTTTGTCCTGGCGCTGGGTGGCATCGCGATGCTGCGGGCCCTTCAGCAGGCCTTCGTGACGGCGTTTGCCACCAGCTTCACCCTGGGTTCGCTGGTGACGTTCGTGGTGACCATCTCAGGCATGAACCTCTTCAACATCCATGCAGCGTTCTGGGGCCTGGTGATTGGCTACGGGGTGTCCCGCCTGCTGGAGCGCGCCGACCACGCCCAGCCCTGATACCGTGCTGACCGCCCGCTGGCCGGGACCCGGAAGTGCGCGCACGGCCGTCAGGCAATAGTCTGGCCAGATGGGGACCAATGCCGTGACTTCCGGCGAACAAGTGGACAGGCAGGCCCGCATTCTCGAAGCGGCAATGGACCTGCTGTCCCGCCACGGGATTTCCGGCGTGAACATGCGCGCCGTCGCACGCGAAGCCGGCGTGGCGCTGGGCCTGGTCAACTACTACTACGACGACAAGACCACCCTGATCCGTGCCGCCCTGCGCCGCGTGGATGAGCATGACCTTTTACTCGTCGCCCCGGACCCGTCGGTGGCCCCGGATGAACAGCTGCGCCGGGCGCTCCGGCGCGTTGCCGGAGCTGACCTGCTGACCACGCGGTACCTGTCCCTGCGACTGCACCTGTGGGCCCTTGCCCAGGCGGACGAGGACTACGCGCAGATCAACGCGGCCGCGTTCGACCGGTACATCGACGGGCTCGCGGCCCTGGTGTCCAGCGCCATGCCAGGGCTGGCCTGGGAGGCATGCAGGGAGCGCGCCTCGGACATTGTGGTCATCCAGAACGGGATGTGGCTGACCGCGCTGCTGGGGGTGGACAAGGCCTCCATCCAGCGGAGCATCGCACGCACGGAGCAGATCGCGTTCGCACAGGTTCCGGACGAAAACGCCGGCGGCCGGGTTACCTTCCGGCCCTGAAGCACCCACTCCAAGGGCAACAGTAGCGGCGCAAGAAGCATTGAACAAGTGTTCAAGAAATCTATTGAACACCTGTTCAACTTGCACTACTGTCCTTCCTATGACTTACGCCACACAGGCCCAGGAAGCCGCCCCGAGCACCGAAACCAAGCCTGCCTCCTCCCTGTTCATCAACGGCAAATGGGAGCCAGCGGCGTCCGGCGCCGTCCGTGAAATCCGCAACCCCGCAGACGGCGAGCTGGTGGCCACCGTCTCGGAGGCGGGCCGGGAGGACGCCGAACGCGCCATCGCGGCGGCCCGCGCCGCCTTCGACTCCGGCGTCTGGTCCAGCGTCCCGGCACCGGAGCGGGGCGCCTTCCTCCTGAAGGTCGCCGCCGGGCTGCGGGAGCGACGGGAAAAGTTTGCCCGCGCGGAATCGCTGGACACCGGCAAGCGGATGGTGGAAAGCCGCATCGACATGGACGACATCGCCGCCTGCTTCGAGTACTTCGGCCGGCTGGCTGGGCAGCAGGCGGGCCGGGTGGTGGACGCCGGGGACGCCGCCGTCGTCAGCCGGATCGTCTACGAACCCGTGGGCGTCTGCGGTCTCATCACGCCGTGGAACTATCCCCTGCTCCAGGCAGCGTGGAAGATCGCGCCTGCGCTGGCCGCCGGCTGCACCTTCGTCCTCAAGCCCTCCGAACTGACGCCCTCCACCAGCATCCTGGCCATGCAGCTGCTGCAGGACCTCGGCCTGCCGGACGGGGTGGCCAACCTCGTCACCGGTGCCGGCGCCCAGGCGGGCGCCCCGCTCTCGGAACACCCCGACGTCGACCTTGTCTCCTTCACCGGCGGCCTGGAAACCGGCAAGCGCATCGCCGCGGCAGCCGCCGCCACCGTCAAGAAGGTGGCGCTGGAGCTCGGCGGCAAGAACCCCAACGTGGTGTTCGCCGACGCGGACTTTGACGCCGCCGTCGACAACGCCCTGAACGGCGCGTTCGTCCACTCCGGGCAGGTCTGCTCCGCCGGCGCCCGGCTGCTGGTGGAGGAATCCATCGCCGAACGCTTCGTGGACGAACTGGTCCGCCGGGCGAAGGGCATCCGGCTGGGCGGGCCTTTCGACGACGACGCCGAGACCGGCCCGCTCATTTCCGCGGCCCACCGGGACAAAGTCAGCGCCTACGTCCAGCGCGGCATCCAGGAGGGCGCGCGGCTCCGCACCGGGGGCGCGGCACCTTCCGGGGAGAAGTACGACGGCGGTTTCTACTACCAGCCGACCATCCTGGACCAGGTGCAGCGCGGCATGTCCGTGGTCACCGACGAGGCGTTCGGCCCCGTGGTGACGGTGGAGACGTTCCGCACCGAGGACGAGGCCGTGGCCACCGCTAACGACACCATTTACGGACTGGCCGGCGCGGTGTGGACGCAGGATGCCGGCAAGGCGCAGCGCGTGGCCTCACGGCTGCGGCACGGCACGATCTGGATCAACGACTACCACCCCTACCTCCCCCAGGCCGAGTGGGGCGGCTTCGGCCAGTCCGGCGTCGGCCGCGAGCTGGGCCCCACCGGCCTGGCCGAGTACCAGGAAGCCAAGCACATCTACCAGAACACCAGCCCGCAGGTGACCGGCTGGTTTGCTGACCACGGCAAGGAGAACTAGATGCACTACGACAACATCGAGGACCTCAGCGAGCGCTCGTTCGATTACATCGTCATCGGCGGCGGATCCGCCGGCGCCGCGGTTGCCGCCCGCCTGAGCGAGGACCCGGACGTGACCGTGGCCCTGGTGGAGGCCGGTCCGGACGACCGCAACATCCCCGAGATCCTGCAGCTGGACCGCTGGATGGAGCTGCTGGAATCCGGCTACGACTGGGACTACCCGGTGGAACCGCAGGAAAACGGCAACTCCTTCATGCGCCACGCCCGTGCCAAGGTGATGGGCGGCTGTTCCAGCCACAACTCGTGCATCGCCTTCTGGGCGCCACGGGAGGACCTGGACGAATGGGAGTCCAAGTACGGCGCCGCCGGCTGGAATGCCGACGCGGCCTGGCCGCTGTACAAGCGGCTGGAAACCAACGAGGACGCCGGCCCGGACGCACCCCACCACGGGGACTCCGGCCCCGTGCACCTGATGAACGTGCCCCCGGCGGATCCTGCCGGCGTCGCTCTTCTGGACGCCTGCGAGCAGGCGGGAATTCCCCGTGCGAAGTTCAACACCGGCACCACCGTGGTCAACGGCGCCAACTTCTTCCAGATCAACCGCCGGGCGGACGGCACGCGCGCCTCCAGTTCCGTCTCATACATCCACCCCATCATCGACCGGCCCAACTTCACCCTGCTGACCGGCCTCCGCGCCCGCCAGCTGGTGTTCGATGCGGCCAAGCGCTGCACCGGCGTGGACGTGGTGGACTCGGCCTTCGGCCGCACCCACCGGCTCTCCGCACACCGCGAGGTGGTCCTGTCCACCGGCGCCATCGACTCCCCCAAACTGCTCATGCTCTCCGGCATCGGACCGGCAGCACACCTTGAACAGCACGGCATCGACGTCCTGGTGGACTCCCCCGGCGTGGGCGAGCACCTGCAGGACCACCCCGAGGGCGTAGTCCAGTTCGAGGCAAAACAGCCCATGGTGCAGACCTCAACGCAGTGGTGGGAGATCGGAATCTTCTCCCCCACCGAGGACGGCCTGGACCGCCCCGACCTGATGATGCACTACGGTTCCGTCCCGTTCGACATGAACACGCTGCGGCACGGCTACCCCACCACGGAGAACGGCTTCAGCCTCACCCCCAACGTCACGCACGCCCGTTCCCGCGGCACCGTCCGGCTGCGCAGCCGCGACTTCCGCGACAAGCCGATGGTGGACCCCCGCTACTTCACGGACCCCGACGGCCACGACATGCGCGTCATGGTGGCCGGCATCCGCAAGGCCCGTGAAATCGCCGGCCAGCCCGCCATGGCGGAATGGACCGGCCGGGAACTGTCGCCCGGCATCGAGGCGCAGACGGATGAAGAGCTGCAGGACTACATCCGCAAGACCCACAACACCGTTTACCACCCGGTGGGCACCGTCCGCATGGGCCCGGCCGACGACGACATGTCGCCGCTGGATCCCGGGCTGCGGGTCAAGGGCGTCACCGGCCTCCGCGTCGCCGATGCATCCGTCATGCCCGAACACGTCACCGTCAACCCCAACATCACCGTCATGATGATCGGCGAGCGCTGTGCCGATCTGATCCGCGCGGACCGCACGGTCGAAGACGCCATGGAAGAAAAGGAGCTCACCACATCCCTCGCCTGAGCGGCAGGTCTTAGGGGGCCGCACTTCCCCAACAGCGGCGGCCCCCACAGAACGTTATCTCGCCGCACCCCAGGGCGGCCGTTCCCATCGTGCTTTTCTGATCTAGGAGTCCATATTGGAACCCAGCAAGAGTATTGATTCAAGCGGCATGGATGAATTTGGCTACACCCAGACCCTCGACCGGAGCATCGGCAAGTTCGCCAGCTTCGCCGCCGGTGTCAGCTACATCTCCATCCTCACCGGTGTCTTCCAACTGTTCTACTTTGGCTTTTCCATGGCCGGCCCGGCGTACGCCTGGTCCTGGCCCATCGTGTTCGTTGGCCAGCTGATGGTGGCCCTCTGTTTCGCCGAGCTGGCCGGCCGCTACCCGGTTGCGGGCTCGGTCTACAACTGGGCCAAGCGGCTGTCCTCCGGGACCTCGTCCTGGCTGGCCGGCTGGCTGCTGCTGCTGTCCTCCATCATGGCCCTGGGCTCGGTGGCCCTGGCCCTGCAGATCACCCTTCCGCAGCTGTGGTCCGGCTTCCAGTTCGTCGGCGACGGCACAGGCCCCTATGACTTCGCGATGAACGGGGTGGTCCTGGCCACCATCATGATCACCATCTCCACCCTCATCAACGCGTTCGGCGTGAAGCTGATGACCCGGATCAACAGCATCGGCGTCTTCGTGGAGCTCATCGCCGCCGTGCTGCTGATCCTCGCACTGGCCTGGCACGTGGTCCGCGGGCCGGAGGTCTTCTTCCAGACCAACGGCTTCGGCGAGGGCAAGGACCTGGGCTTCTTCGGCGTCTTCCTGATCGGCGCCATGGCCTCCGGCTACGTCATGTACGGCTTCGACACCGCCAGCTCCCTGGGCGAGGAAACCAAGGACCCCAAGAAGACCGCACCCAAGGCCATCCTGCGCGCCGTCACGGCATCATTCCTGCTGGGCGGGGGGATCCTGCTGTTCGGCATCCTGGCCGCACCGGACCTCACAGACCCGCAGATCGGCTCACCCGACGGCGGCCTGCAGCACATCGTGCTCTCCGTCCTGGGCGGCCCGTTCGGCAAGGCCTTCCTGGCCTGCATCGTGGTGGCCGTGGTGGTCTGCACCCTGGCCGTCCACGCCGCCGCCATCCGGATGATGTTCGCCATGGCCCGTGACAACAACCTGCCCTTCAGCCGGCAACTGGGCAAGGTGGACCCGGTCCGCCGGACCCCCACGGTGGCAGCGATCGTCATCGGCGTCCTGGCCGTGATCCCGCTGCTGGTCAACGTGATGCAGCCGGCCATCTTCACCATCCTGTCCAGCATCAGCATCGTGCTGATCTACCTGTCCTACCTCCTGGTCACGGTCCCCCTGCTCCGCAATCGGATCCTGAAGAAGTGGCCGCTGGTCGCGGACGGTTCCGAGCCCGGGTTCAGCATGGGCAAGTGGGGGCTTCCGGTCAACATCCTGGCCGTCCTGTGGGGCGCCGCCATGACGGTAAACCTGGTCTGGCCCCGCCCGGAGATCTACAACTCGGTGCCGCCGTTCGAGTGGTACCTGCAGTGGGGCGGGGTCTTCTTCGTTGCCGCCGTGGTGATTGGCGGGGCCCTGCTCTACCGCCTGAAGATCCGCCACCAGACCGGGGTGCTGGCCGAGCACGCTGCCGCAGTGGCCGCCCATCCGTCGTCCAATGACCCGCGGTACGACGCGCCGGAGGAAGCGGTGCCGGCCAACGCGGTCATGGCAACCGAAAGCTAGCAGCACCACAGCAGAAGGGGTCGACGGCGGCACTCACCCGAGTGCCGCCGTCGGCCGTTTGACGTTCAGGGCGCCTGCACAGGGTCAGGGCCCGCGTCACACAACGGAACGGCCATCCGCTCCGGACCTCCAACGCCCTACCCTTGACAGGTGACATTGACTAAACTCCGCACCGCGTCCGCGGGCTCCCTCGCCGCCGCAGGCCTCCTGCTTACCCTCGCCGCCTGTTCCACGCCTGCCGCCACCCAGCCAAGCTCCTCCGCACCCGCGTCAGCGGCTTCATCGAGCGCCAGCGCCGCTTCAACCTCCGCCGGCCCCTGCGCCGGCGTGAAGGTCGTCGTCGATTCGGGCGCCCTGAAGCAGTCCGCCGCCGACACCTCCACCTGCGTGTCCGTGGACGGACCCACCGTGGCATCGGACGTGCTGGGCAAAGCCAACGTGAAGATCCAGGGCACAGCCAAGTACCCCACGAGCTTCGCGTGCCGCGTCAACGGCGTGCCCGCTGCGGACTTCGACATCAAGCACAAGGGCGGCACTACCCGCGAAGCGTGCGATGACACCAACACGGTCTCTTACTGGGCCCTCTGGGTGAAGCCCGCCGCCGGCACGTGGGCCTACGCGCAGGAAGGCCTCGACAGCCTCAAGCTCAGCCCCGGCGAAAGCCTCGAACTGCTCTACACCGTGGACAACGAACCGGCAGCACCCGCGTCATGACCTTGCGGCCCGCGCCGTTGCGCGCAGCAGCGGTTCTCGCTGCTGTGTTCATCGCGGCGCGGGTCGCCTACCGGGTCCTTTTCAACGGGACAGGTACCGGCAGCCCGGTCCTGCTGGACCTGCCGCCGCTGCGGCTTCCGGCTCCGTACGCCCATGTGGTGTTCCTGGGCCCGGTCACCGGTCCGGGGCTGTGGGCAGCGGTGCTGTCCGCATTGCCCATCGCCGCGACCATTCTCGCGTTCGGCCTGCTCAACGCCTGGGTGGATGTGTCCCGGGGCTTTGTCCGCCTTGCCCGCGGCGGCCCCCTGCAGGGCGTGGCGCGGATGCTGGTGGTGGCGTGGGCGGCGCTCCCGGCGCTGGCCGACGCGGTGGCCTCGGTTCGGTTGGCCTTCCGGTTGCGGGGCGAACGCTTCGGCCCGCGCGCCTTGGTGCCCGTGCTCGAACGGACCCTGGAACACGCAGGCCGCATTGCCGCGGCGCTGGAGCTGCGCGGCTTCGGCAGCCGGGCAACACACTCAGGAAATCACGACGACGGCGCGCCGCTTCTGGTGCGCGGTGCACAGTTCGGCGTCGCTGACACACGCATCAGGGTTGATTCGTTCGCGCCGCCCGCCGGGTCCGTCACGGTGATCACCGGGCCCACCGGATCCGGTAAGTCCACCATCCTGCGCGGCCTCGCGGGCCTCCTTTCGCACGTGGACGGCGGCGGGCTGTCCGGCACCGTACGGATTGCCGGGACGGACCGTGCCTCCGCTCCCCCGCGCGACACCGCGGGTTTAGTGGGCGTCGTCCTCCAAAACCCGCGCGCAGCCTTCGCCACCAGCCGGGTCCGGGATGACATCGCCCTGGCGCTCGAGCTCCGCGGCGTGCCGTCGGCCGCCGTGAAGGCCCGGGTCCTGGCGGTGGCGGAACGGATCGGGGTCGCCGCGCTGCTGAACCGGGAAGTCAGCACCCTCTCGGCAGGTGAAGCAACGCTCGTGGCCATCGCCGCCGCCGTCGTGGACCAGCCCAGGCTGCTGCTGGTGGACGAGCCGCTGGCCGACCTCGACGCCACGGCCCGCAGCCGCGTCATTGCGGCGCTCAGGACCCTGGCCCGCGAAGACGGCGTGTGCGTCATCGTGGCCGAGCACCGGGCCGGAGCGCTGGTGCCGGTGGCGGATTCCTGGTGGACCCTCGAGGACGCCGCCCTGGTGCGGGGCACCGCTCCCGCCCCCTCCGCTCCTGCCCATGCCCGGCCCGTTGTCTTCCCCGCCCACAGCCATGACCCCGTGCTGACGGCAACCCACCTCGAGGTGCACCGGAAGGGGACGCCGCTGGTCCGCGACGCTTCCGTGGCCCTGCATCGCGGCGAGATCGTGGCGCTGGTGGGGCCGAACGGGGCCGGGAAGTCTTCCCTCCTGGTGGCGCTGGCCCTCCCTGAAGCCAAAGGCGCGGTGGAAACGTCCGACGGCGGCCGGGTCGCCCTGGTGCCGGACGCCTCCGATGACCTTTTCACCCGGGATACCGTGGCGGGCGAGCTGCGGGCGGCGGAACGGCGGCTGGCGCGCAAAAAACACGGCGCGGCGGTTGCTGCCGGTGCCGCGGCGGCCCGCGTTGCCCGGCTTCGGGGAGACGTTCATATTCCGGTCGGGAACGGGCATCCGCGGGACCTCTCCGCCGGCGAACGCAGGATCCTGGCCATCGCCCTGCAGACCATGGACAGCCCCGGGGTGCTGCTGATTGACGAGCCCACCCGCGGACTCGATCCGGCCGCACGCGCAGCGGTGACGAACGCCCTGCGCACGGCGGCAGTGGACGGCGCGGCGGTCCTGATCGCCACGCACGACCTCGACTTCGCGCACGGCCTGGGTGCCCGCATCCTGCCGATGCGTGACGGCGTGGCACCATCCCTGGAACCTGTCGCTGCCCCGGAACCGTATGTCCCGGCACCCCCTCCCGCTTTTGCCGGAGCCCAGGCTGGGGCGTCCCCCGCTGAACAGGAAGATGTACCGGGCGCCACGAGTCCACACCGGGTCCGGATGCCGAGGGGCGCTGAACTCGCGGTCCTCGCCGTCGCCAACCTGCTCGCCCTCGCCGCGTTCTGCTGGCCGTTGCTTGCCGCGGCCCTCCCCCAGGACGCTGCCGCCGCAACCCCTTACGCGGCGCTGGCCATTGCACCCGTGGCCGCGGTCGCCGTCGTGCTTTCCCTGGACGGGTCGGTGCGTTCGGCACACACGGTGGCGCTGCTGGGCGTGCTGGCTGCCGTCGGTTCGGCGGTGCGGGTGGCGAGCACCGGCGTCGGCGGCGTGGAAGCGGTCTTCATCCTGCTGATCCTGGCGGGGCGTGCATTCGGTGCCAGGTTCGGCCTGCTCCTCGGGGCCGCCACGATTGCCATCTCCAGTGCGCTGTGGGGCGGGATCGGACCGTGGACGCCGTTCCAGGTCTTTGCCTGCGCGTGGGTGGGTGCGGGAGCCGGGTTGCTGCCCCGCCGGGTGCGCGGCAAGGCGGAGTTGTGGATGCTGGCCGCCTACGGCGTGGTGGCGTCCTACGTGTTCGGGCTGCTGCTGAACCTGTGGTTCTGGCCCTTCGCCGTGGGCGTCGGCACAGGCATTTCCTACGTTCCGGGCGCGCCGCTGGGCACCAACCTCAGCAGCTTCCTGCTGTACTCGCTGCTGACCTCGACGGCGGGCTGGGACACCCTGCGCGCCGTCACCACGGTGATCGGCATCGCGGTGGTGGGCCGGGCGGTGCTCGCCTCACTGCGGCGGGTGAAGCCGGTGTCCGGTGCGGGCGGGGCTGCCGGGGCGGACGGCCAGGCCGCCAGTGTGCCGTCACCGCTGGTGCGGGACCGGCGCCAGCTCACACCGTAACGCAGACAGGTTGCCTCCAGCCAACGAATTTGTGACACTGTTGTCCTCTGTTCCCCAGTGTTAGGCAATGTTTTGACGGGCATTTCAGGTTTCGCGACGCAATCCGCGCGCTGACACTTCCCTGATGCCCCAAGGGCCGGCAAGTTCAGCGCTTCACCCGCTGAAACCACCCGGAGCCCGATGCCGATCCACGGCTTTCTTTCCCCTGCACTGATTTCCTGCCCCGCAGCATACGCCTGCCCATGCCCCAGGCCGCCGTGGCCGCCCACCGCCACGCCCCGTCCGCCCTAGGACCCGCGCTCTACGGACCTGACCTTGGCGAACCGCGGCCCAGCCGCCCAACATCCTGTTTTGGGAGCACCATGCCTGCAACAAAAAATCCATCCATCGTCCTCACGGACGTGCATTTCCGGTGGCCGGACGGCTCGCCGGCTTTGTCCGGGATATCCGGGAGCTTCGGGCCCGGGAAAACCGGGCTCGTCGGAACGAATGGCTCCGGGAAGTCAACGCTGCTGCGACTCGTGGCGGGGACCCTCACACCGACGGCCGGCAGTATCACCACGGGAGCCGACGTCGGCTACCTTCCGCAGACCCTGACGCTGCACCACGATGCCACCCTGATGGAGCTGCTCGGGATCAAGGACAAAGTCCGTGCCCTGCGGGCTATCGAATCCGGTGACGCAGCGGTGGAGCACTTCGATGCGTTGGGCGACGACTGGGACATCGAGGCCCGTGCGGACGAGGCGCTGGAGGGGATCGGCCTGGCCGGCGTCGGGCTGGACCGGCGCGTGGGCGAACTGTCCGGCGGGGAAGCCATGCTGGCCGCCATCTCCGGGCTCCGGATCCGGCGCACCCCCATCACCTTGCTGGATGAACCGACGAACAACCTGGACCGCCGGGCACGCTCGGCGCTCGGACGCATACTGGCCGACTGGCCGGGCAGCCTGGTGGTGGTCAGCCACGACCTGGCACTGCTGGAACTCATGGACAGCACGGCCGAACTGTATGAGGGAGGGCTCACGGTGTTCGGCGGCCCCTACAGCGAGTGGCAGGCGTACCTGGACAGCCAGCAAGCCGCAGCCGCACAGGCAACCCGTGCCGCTGAACAACTGGTGAAGAAGGAAAAACGGCAAAAGCAGGAGGCGGAATCGAAGCTCGCCCAACGGGCCAGGACGGGCCAGGCCAGCTACGACAATAAGAAGGGATCCAAGATCCTGATGAACCAGCGGGCCTCTGATGCCCAGGTCTCAGCCGGACGAATGCGTTCCGGCATGGACGCCAAAGTGCAGGCCGCGCAAGCGGCCCTGGACGCCGCCGCAGCGAGGGTGCGGGACCAGGAGCGGATATCCCTGAACCTTCCCGACCCGGACGTTCCGCGCGGCCGGCGGATCGCGGAACTGCGGGGCACCAACCGCTCCTTCGTGGTGCAGGGCCCGGAGAAGGTGGCCATCACCGGACCCAACGGCGCCGGCAAGACCACACTGCTGGAACGCTTGATGGGCGGTGTCCCGTGCATCGAGGGCGAAGCCGGTGGAAGCCTGCTGACGGACCGCGCCGGCTACCTGCGTCAACGGCTCGACGGGCTGCGGGAAGAGGCCACAACCCTCGAAAACGTGCAGGACGCCGCGCCGGACGTGCCTGCGGGCGATATCCGCAACCAGCTGGCCCGGTTCCTCCTCCGCGGCGACAGCGTGAACCGGCCGGTGCACACACTCTCAGGCGGTGAGCGGTTCAGGGTTTCCCTGGCCCGGCTGCTTTTCGCCGACCCGCCGCCTCAAGTCCTGATCCTGGATGAGCCAACCAACAACCTGGACATCCGGAGCGTTGACCAGCTGGTGGAGTCGCTCGGGGCCTACGGCGGCGCCGTCATCGTGGTCAGCCACGATGACGCCTTCCTGGACCGGCTGGACCTGGACCTCATCCTCGGCATGGGACCAGACGGGTCGTTGACGGAGCTGGCCTCGCTGCCTGGCGCGGAATGACAAGAGCCCGGCGCCGCTTCCGGCGCGGACGGCCGGGCCGGCGCCAGCTCACACCTTGAAGTACTTGGCCTCCGGGTGGTGGAACACGAACGCATCGGTGGACTGTTCCGGGTGCAGCATGAGCTCGTCGCTCAGGACCACGCCCATCCGTTCGGGCTTCAGCAGCTCGGTGACCTTGCGGCGGTCCTCCATGTCAGGGCAGGCGGGGTAGCCCAGAGAGAAGCGGGCGCCGCGGTAATCGAGCTTGAAATACCCTGCCGTGTCCTTGGGCTCCTCGGCCGAGAAGCCGAGCTCCTTGCGGATCCGCGCGTGCCAGAACTCGGCCAGCGCCTCGGTCAGCTGCATGACCAGGCCGTTGAGCTCGTAGTAGTCGCGGTACTGGTTGGCCGCGAACATCTTGGACGTGAACTCCTCGATCTTGGAGCCGGCGGTGACCAGCTGTACAGGCAGCACGTCGATCTGTCCCGATTCGCGGGACTTCACGAAGTCGGCCAGGCACAGGTGCCGGTCGCGACGCTGGCGCGGGAAATCGAACCGCAGCCGGTCGCTGCCGATGGGACCGCCTGAACCACCGTCCGGGGCGAGCAGGCCCGCCTGGCCCAGGACGCCGTCGGGATCCTCGCCGTGGTGCAGCACTACCACCTGTTCGCCTTCGGAGACCACGGGGAAGTAGCCGTAGGCTACCGAGGCGTCCAGCATGCCCTCTCCCAGGATGCGGTCCAGCCAGTAGCGCAGGCGTGGCCGGCCTTCGAGTTCCACCAGTTCCTCGTAGGAGGCGCCGTCCTCACCGCGGCCGGGCTTGAGGCCCCACTGCCCCATGAAGGTGGCGCGCTCGTCGAGGAAGGCGGAGTAGTCGTGCAGCGAGACGCCGCGGACAATCCGGGTGCCCCAGAACGGCGGCGCGGGGACGGGGTTGTCGGTGGTGACGTCGGACCGGCCGGGCATGGCCTCCGGCTCGGTGATGGTGAACTTCGCCCCGCCCTTGTGGATGCGCTTCTTCAACGGCGGCAGGCCGACGTCGTCCGGTGATTCACCGCGGGCCACGCGGACCAATGGTTCCATGAGGGACAGGCCCTCGAAGGCGTCCTTGGCGTAGCGGACCACGCCGTCGAACTGCTCCGCCAGGTCCTGCTCCACGTAGGCGCGGGTGAGGGCCGCGCCGCCCAGGATGACCGGCCACTTCTTGGCCAGGCCGCGGGACTGCAGCTCCGCGAGGTTTTCCTTCATCACCACGGTGGACTTCACCAGCAGGCCGGACATGCCGATCACGTCGGCGTTGTGCTGCTCGGCTGCTGCGATGATCTCGGCGATGCCCTGCTTGATGCCGATGTTGATGACCTTGTAGCCGTTGTTGGTGAGGATGATGTCCACCAGGTTCTTGCCGATGTCGTGCACGTCGCCACGCACGGTGGCGATCACCATGGTCCCCTTGCCGGAGGAGTCCGACTTCTCCATGTGCGGTTCGAGCAGCGCGACGGCGTTCTTCATCACCTCGGCGGACTGCAGCACGAACGGCAGCTGCATTTCGCCGGCGCCGAAGCGTTCGCCCACCACCTTCATGCCCTCGAGCAGGTGGTCGTTGATGATGCCCAGCGGGGTCATGCCTTCGCTGCGGGCCAGGTCCAGGTCTGCTTCGAGGCCCTTGCCTTCGCCGTCGATGATGCGCCGTTCCAGCCGCGCGCCGGTGGGCAGGGCCGCGAGTTCGGCGGCGCGCTGGTCCTTGAGCGCTGCGGTGTCGACGCCGGCGAACATGTCCAGCATTATGGCCAGGGGGTCGTAGGTGGTGTTGCCGTCGGCGTCGTATTCGCGGCGGTCCCAGACGAGGTCCAGGGCCACCTTACGCTGCTCATCGGGGAGGGAGGCGAGCGGGACGATCTTGGCGGCGTCGATGATGCCGCTGGTCAGGCCGGCCTGGACGGCTTCGTGCAGGAACACGGAGTTCAGGACGATGCGCGCGGCGGGGTTCAGGCCGAAGGAGACGTTGGAGACGCCGAGGGTGGTGTTGATGCCGGGGTATTTGGCGGTGATCTGGCGGATGGCCTCGATGGTTTCGATGCCGTCGCGGCGGGTTTCCTCCTGGCCGGTGGCGACGGGGAAGGTGAGGCAGTCGACGATGATGTCCTCGACCCGCATGCCCCAGTCGCCCACCAGGGCGTCGACGAGGCGGGAGGCGATGGCCACCTTGCCTTCGGTGGTGCGGGCCTGGCCTTCTTCGTTGATGGTCAGGGCGATGACGGCGGTGCCGTGTTCCTTGACCAGGGGCATGATGCGGGCGAAGCGGCTGTTGGGGCCGTCGCCGTCCTCGTAGTTGACGGAGTTGACCACGGGGCGGCCGCCGATGAGTTCCAGGCCGGCCTGCAGGACGGGCGGTTCGGTGGAGTCGATGACCAGCGGGAGGGTGGAGGCGGACGCGAAGCGGGAGACGATTTCCTTGACGTCCGCGACGCCGTCGCGGCCCACGTAGTCGACGCAGACGTCCAGCAGGTGCGCGCCTACGCGGATCTGTTCGCGGGCGATGTCCACGCAGTCGTCCCAGCGTTCCTCGAGCATGGCCTGGCGGAAGGCTTTGGAGCCGTTCGCGTTGGTACGTTCGCCGATGGCCAGGTACGCGGACTCCTGGTCGAAGTTGACGTGCTGGTAGAGGGAGGCGACGCCGGCCTCGCGCTCGGTGGGGATTCGTGCCGGCGCGTTGCTTGCCTTGGCATCCACGGCTTTGGCGCGGAAGGGCGCAAGGCGTTCGACGACGGCGGCCATGTGCTCCGGCGTCGTACCGCAGCAGCCGCCCACCAGGCCCAGGCCGAATTCGCGCACGAATTGTTCGTGGGCGGTGGCGAGCTCGGTGGGGGTGAGCGGGTAGTGTGCACCGTTGGCGCCGAGGATGGGCAGGCCGGCGTTGGGCATGCAGGCGATGGCGACGGAGGACTGCTTGGAGAGGTGGCGCAGGTGCTCGCTCATCTCGTCGGGGCCGGTGGCGCAGTTCAGGCCGATGGCGTCGACGCCGAGCGGTTCCAGGGCGGTGAGCGCGGCACCGATTTCAGAGCCCATGAGCATGGTTCCGGTGGTTTCGACCGTCACCTCCACGAAGATGGGGAGGCGGACGCCGCGGGCGACGATGGCCTGCTTGCAGCCGTTGACTGCGGCTTTGGTCTGCAGGAGGTCCTGGCTGGTTTCGATGAGGAAGGCGTCCGCGCCGCCGTCGATGAGGCCCTCGGCCTGGAGGGCGAAGGCCTGCTTGAGGTAGTCGTAGGTGGTGTGGCCGAGGCTGGGGAGCTTGGTGCCGGGGCCCATGGAGCCGAGGACCCAGCGCATGCGGCCGTCTGTTGCTTCCGCCGCTTCGGCGCGTTCGCGGGCGATCTCCGCGCCCTTGCGGGCGAGCTCTTCGATGCGGTCATCGATGCCGTAGTCGGAGAGGTTGGACCAGTTGGCGCCGAAGGTGTTGGTTTCCACGGCGTCGATGCCGGTGGCGAAGTAGGCGTCGTGGATATCCGCGACGACGTCCGGGCGGGTGTCGTTGAGGATCTCGTTGCAGCCTTCCAGGTTCTGGAAGTCCGTGTCCAACTGCAGGTCACGGCCCTGGAGCATGGTGCCCATGGCGCCGTCGGCAATGACCACCCGGTGGTTCACGGCATCCAGGAGTTCCTGGGAACGGGCGGGGCGGGGGACGGACTCGATGTCCAGTGCGAAACGAGGCATTTAAACAGGTTACGGGCGGGGGCGCCTGCGTTGCGCTGTGTGTCCGTGTACTACGGGGGGTGTTAAGGCTCTCGTTGTCTCTCAGCGGGGCACCCCTCGACTACAAGTGGTTGGGCTTCCTCATTGGATTCCGGCAGATGTTCGACCTGCCGATAGGCCACTTAGCTGGCAACACGCTGCTGATGGGAAGAGCTTCGATCCATGTCCGCTGCCGAGGGGGTCGCTTGGTTTAGCTGCCATTTGAGTCGACCACGCGGCGGGCTACCAATGCAGCAGTTGGTGACTTACTTTGACCAACTACTCGCGGCGGTTAGCGGACTACTGAAACTACCTGCCGGATTCATCATGGGCGTGAAGCGCACCCACCGCTAGTCGAAAGCCCAATCCTGTTCATTGGACACAGTCGCCAGCGTCTTAGGGCGGTAGCGGCGCTGCACTTCCAAAACGGCACGCGATACAAGCTCGGGAGGATATGCCCTTGGTTCGTTGAGAACCTTTTCTGCGCTCTGGACTCGTAGGCGGGATTCGAGCAAGTGTATGTGGGTACGATACGTCGGCCCGCGTCGATCCCTTCGTAACTGGGTAAGCCGTTTCGCCCATGCGAGTGCCTCCTCCTGATCCTTCCAGGAGGGCAGCTCATCAATGTTCTCGAGATCTCGCTGATGCTTAAGGAAGGCGCGTAGGGGTTCTGTGCGCTCCTGCTTGGTTGAGTAGCGGAGGTTCGATGATTCGGCTCTAAGTGCCACCGCGACCAGAAGTGCTGTCCGATTAGAGAATGGCTTCAGGTCAACCTCAGATAGCTTTTTTCGGTCTGCCCGAAGATGGCGAGAAGAAGCAGCGGCTGCAATCGTTGCTCGAAGAGCGTCATACTCGTATTCGCTAAGTGCGTCCACAATGGCATTTGTTTCGCTGGCGAGCTCGTAGAGGTTCTGGCCACTTGACCACATCAAGACAAGACCAGCCCAGAATCTGCGCTCCAGCGAAGAGGATGCATGTTCGAGCTGCTCAAGCCACCATGTGGCTCCGCCCCGCCGAAGGCGAGCCGCACGAGCTCGCGCGCAGACGGGGACTCCTGAGTCAAAAAGCCGATTCGAACCGTCGGGGAGCTCCATAGCCGTTCTGATGCCAGCCGTCCGAATGGCAAGCGACATCGTCGCCCAGGTATCTCCGAACTGTTGGCGTGCGATCTCGGCGATTGAGGTCCAAAGCTCTGGGGATCTCCGCTGATCGAAGGTGTCGTCGACACTGTCGAGGGGTATCGTCCCGACTGCGTCAACAAAAGTTCGCACGGCTGCCGGCACGACATCCTTATCAGGAGTTTTCAGGTCAAGGCCTTCGAGCTCACCCAGTCTCCTCAATCCCATGTACGCGGCTGGCGAGTTGCCAAGAAGATCAGCGAACACGGCCAGCAACGAGGCGTGGTGGCCGACACCTTCAACCAGGCCGTCCAGGACTCCGCTAGTGAACTCCTCAACCAGACTTGGTATCTTCGCGGCGGCTGTAGGTTCGCTCCAGAGCAATTCGGAGCTACGGAGCAGCAGTTGATCGCGTTCCGGATCGTCTTCAGTGATCAGTTGCCACAGCCGTTCTGGGGAGAGAGCTGCGCTTGCCCCAGTGCGGAACATTCGGATCAACTGGTAGGTGCGATCTTCGCCAGTTCGATCAGTCAGCAACTCGCAAAACTCGTGACTTAGGTCGCGGCCACCATTCATCCTCAGCACACGGCACAGGGCTGATGTTCGAATGTCGACAGGCCATGTTTTGAGCTGCTCGAAGATGCGAGCACGCAAAGTGTCTCGGCCGCACTCGATATCTAGGGTTAGCTCCTCGCCCCCTCGCCCCTCTCCCGCAATCAGAAGATGGGTCCCGTCTTCGTCGAAGATGGCGCGGATCAACTGATCCTGCGGGTACTTGACGTTGCTGAACACCCAATCTTGGAGGAGTGATAGGCCGACCCGCCGCGCATGGCTTGCAACCGCAAGGTCACCGGTCTTGATCATCTCCTCGAGACTCAAAACGAGGGTTCCTGTCTCGCCCCGCTCGCAGGAGCCTGCGTAAAAACGACATACATTCAACCAGAATGGATTCGCTGCAAGCGCTTCAAATCGCTGTGCCCTATCCCCTCGGAGGACCCGGTCGCGGTAAGTACCAACCGGTGCGGTCGAGTAAAGGTACTGGGCGCAGTAGAACTCACGTAACGGCTGCACCTCGAACTCATAAAGCCCTTCGATGCGCTCAACTAAGATGAAGATACGTTCCAGGCCACCCCCAAACAGATCATCGGCGATCTCGACCGCGTGCCCTCCGGCGCTAAGGTACTTCCTTGCCAGATCCTGTAAACCTTGCACGGAGATACTTCCCGCCGTCTTAGAGGACTCCGCTTGGGTTTGGAGGACCCATGCTAAGTGCTGGATGAATCCCAAAAGCACAGCCCGGTTCTCGCGAACACGCACCGACTTATCAGCCTCACGAGTAAGGAACAAGTCGACGTACCGACTATACAAATCGGTGCGCTGATCTGGGAGAGAGTGTCCAACCTGATGGATCAAACTCAACAGGATCGTGAGTTGCATCGGGTTTCGAGTTAGATCCCGTATATGGGCAAGCTCGAGCTTCTCGCTGAGAATCTTCCTAACGTCTCGTTGCTCTGACTCATCAAGACCACGCGCCAGGACCCACCTGTTGGCGTAGTCATAGATGCGCTCAGAATCGATGTTCTGCAGGGTCAGTGTCACAAACCCAAACTTTTCGAAACTTGGTGCGCGTCCGAATACAGACGGCCGGCTTGTAACTACGACTTGCAAGTCGGCATGGAATTCGCCCCAACGGGCAAGCGCTTCACCTATGGACGCCACGAGTGCTTCGCGAGCAGAGATGTCGGCCACCTCGTCGAGTCCGTCGAGAAACAACAACACTGGTGCGTTCTTCAGCAGTGACAGGACGTCGTGAGCCTTGAACTCCATGCCCCCGGAGCTGGATCCGATAAGTTGCGCCAGAAAGACGTCGAGCGTTCGTGGTTGCGACGGTAAGGACGGAGATGCAAACGGCGAGTTACCCTCAAGGAATGCTGCATAGTCGCGCAGATCGACCTTGAGGGGGACTCTAAACGCCGTTTGCCGGTTGGCTTCCGGAACCCGATCCAGAACGTCCTGCTTCTGTAAATAGCGCGCCCTATGCATCTGACACACATACTGTCCAAGCGTTGACTTACCCTGGCCGGGGGCACCTTCGAGGACAACCAGTCTCAGATGCTCCTGCGCTGCACTCCCCAAGAGGACCTCGGCGGTGCCGAGGTTCAATCGCTGAAGTGGGTCAGACCTCGATCCGATAAAGACCTCGCGGCCACCACTTTCAACGTCAACGTAGAACTGGCGGTCCGATCTACTTAAGGCAGAGAAGAAGGCTCGCAAGTCGTCCCTAGACGATCCGCGGGTGGGCCTGCCGAATAGCTTGTGCGGGAACCCTACGGGTACATCAATGAATAGGTCGAGGAGGTCATTGGAAAGACTGACCTGCTTGAACTTTACAGTCTTGTCCGACTCGAACTGCGCGGCGATAAAGCCACGGATTGCATCCTGCTGACGCTCCTGGTCTGAACCGAACACAGCGCCGAGCGCAACCTCGATCCCGTCCTCGAGGCTGAGCAATTCTGAATACTTTAATTTCAGGGAAACCGAAGCACTGTCGAACCGTCGGTCGATCTCATCGCGCCAAAAGCATGTAGCCGGAATCGGCAGGTTCTCATCTAGCCACTTCTGCACTTTGTCGATGCGACCAACGTCTTCATGGGCAGTACCTCGCGCGTTGGTCGCAATGATGTAGCCTTCGGCGCCCCTCTTCGCGAGACGGAGGATCTTCGGGAGTTCATTCTCCAGTGCTTCGATCAGCCAGTCAGCGTTCTCCTCCTCATCCGCACGCTTGAACTTGACTTGGAGTACGGTCTTGGTTTCCGGATCCCAGCCGTCACGGCCGCCATCAGGCTGTCCAACCGGAAAACACTGAAGCTTAGGAAAATCAGCCGCGAGCAAGGACTGACAAAGGTGCTGAAAACGTTCAGCATTGCTGTTCTCGTAGAGGTACCCCACGCGTCCTCAATCCCCCCTGCCGAACAGACGACCGTCTGTCGTCGGCATTACCGCGCGCATCCATCCGATCCGCTTTTATCCCAGCTTATCCATAGCACATTATCTTCTGAGCACGAGGAGAACTGGGCGTGCCGCCTTTACTTCAACGGAGGATGGACATCCGCGAGGTGCAAGCCATTGTCAGGCGTAACGTGATTTCCGGACACAACCGTGGTGCGGACTTAGAGCCCAGCCTGACGTCATCGGAACGTACATCGGTGCAAAGCAGCGAGCTCACTCCCCGATGCATCTATTCTCTGACTCGGTTTGTCCGAGGGCTCCTGTGATTTCCATGGGTGAGGGAAAGGCTGCTCTTTCCTCTGGTGGCAAAGTTACTCAGGTGTATGAGGCTACGGCCACTGGTTGGGAAGATCTGTTGAGAGCAGAGCGCACAATTGGCTCCTATTGAACCAAGACAAGGATGCCAATTGTAGGGCTTATCCCAGGAAATCTCATGATTTCATTTACGGCGGTCACGTAGAAGTTCAGCCCTGATTGAGACATCTAAATAACCGCGCTCCCGGTCGGTCCCCATACCGTTTAGATACGGTCATAATCTGATCCGATCTTTCGCTGCCTAACCCGTCTCCATATCCTGGCAGGAAACACGTTCAGCACCTTCCCCCACCCGTCGAGGCTTGCCCCTAGTTGCACCGCTCGGGACAGGGGGGCATTCCTGCAGGGGGAATCACCCCTTGTTTTGCCGACCTTAGCTCTTTGCCGTGGCCCATTGCAGCTGATGGTTTCGGTGCAGGAAATTTTGTTGCCTAATTCCCCGGGCGCAAGCGGAACAAGTGGACAGCCAGAGTTAGCATGAGGATTTAACAGCGAAGAGCTCGGCAAGGCAAGAGGCTATCCTCAAACAAGCGCTTCCTCTAATGCGCCACTTAAGTACACCCCAGCCTGACGTCAAACTTGGGCAAATAAGCGTCAAAAGGGGCCGAAGGTATTCATCGCACGGGTTCGATGAGTAGTCTGAGTACTAAATCCGCCTGTTCTAACTTGATGAGTTCAATGCATCGGGGTGTTGTCGCTCGTCGGCTCCCATGGCCATGAACGCCCGCGTCCTACCTACCTCGTCAGCTGGTCGCGTCCCGCGGGAGCCCAGCCCAAAGCCGGCCCCAGCTTGCCAGCAATATCCGTCAGGATCTGGACGTAGTCCTCGTGATTGAAGCTGAAGGGCAGGGCGAACGCCACCTCGTCCACCTCCTGGAACCCCGCATGCGCATACAACTGCTCCGCGATCTCCTCGCTGGTGCCGATCAGATCAGCCGCGAACATCATGCCCCGCGGCCCCTGCGGCGCAGCAGTGCGGGGAGTGCGTTCGTCTACGTACCGCTGGTACTTCTCCCGCTGGGCAGGAGATGCCGAGTCAGTCGGGATCACTACCAATCCCTGCGAAACCCGAGCCCCAGCATGCCCCGCCAAAGCAGCCGCTTCCCGGAACGCCCGGATCTGCGACTGCTGGACCAGGGCAAAGTCCGGTTCCTGGTCCCTATCTGGGAAGATCACGCTGCTGGAGAGCAGGTTGAACCCATTCGAACCGGCCCACACCGCTGACTTCGTGCTGCCGGCCCCATACCAAAGCCGGTCCCGCAGCCCCGGCGAATGCGGCTCCACCCGGTTGGAGAATTCCTCCACCACGCCCTGTTTGCCGGAGAATTCCCGCACCGGCTCCCCGGCAACCAACCGCGCAAACCGCTCCACCCGGGCGTAGCTGAAGTCCTCCACGTCCGCGGTGTCCGGGTACAACTCATGCTTCACTGTGTCGTACTGCATCGGCTCCCCCACGCTCACGCCGGGGTTGATGCGCCCTCCGGCCAGCAGGTCCACGGTGGCAAGGTCCTCGGCCAGGCGCAGCGGGTTCTCCCAGCCCAGGGGCGTAACGGCAGTGCCTAGCTCAATCTGCGAGGTCCGCTGGCTCGCGGCAGCCATCACCGCCACAGGGGAAGAGAGGCCGAACTGCAGGTGCCGGTGGCGCAGCCAGGCACTGTCGAACCCCAGCCGCTCCCCCAGTTCGATGATCTGCAGCGTGGACTCGTGGCCCGCAGCCGGATTGGCGGGATCGAATAACCCAATGGTGAGGAATCCCAGCTTGCGCAGGGGACGTTCGGGATGCGGCATCGGCTTCCTTCCAAGCGGCGGACGTGGCTGGGTTCAGACTAGGCGGGATCCCCGTGGTTGAACCAGCAATCATTGACGAAAATGACGGCATTATGGTTAGGCTCGCCACAAGCCAGCGACGGCGCCGGCACGGGAGGAAAACATGTCACTGCAGGAAATCGAGTTCACGTCCGCCAACGGCCGCGACACCATCCAGGCCTGGGTCTACGAACCCATCGGCCAACCCAAGGCCATCGTGCAACTCATCCACGGGCTCGGCGAACACTCCCGCCGCTACCTCCACCTCATCTCCACCCTGGTGGACGCGGGCTTCATCGTGGTGGCCGGAGACCACTCCGGGCACGGGCGCACGGCAATGCAGCAGGGCACCTGGGGCGACGCCGGCGAGGACGCCGCCAGCGTGGTGGTCGCCGATGAGGTCACCCTCCAGGCCAAAGCCCGAGAGGCACTCCCCTCGCTCCCCTACGTGGTGTTCGGCCACAGCTGGGGCTCCATGATCGCGCGCGGCATGGCCGTCAATCCAGGTGCTCAGCTTTCCGGCCTGATCCTCTGCGGCATCGCCGCCCAGATGCGGGGCATCGAGAAGATGATCGACCGGCCGGAACTGGCGCGGCTTGCCTCCGGCGAGCGCGGCGCGGAGCCCGCGCCCGAGGAACTGGTGGGCCAGTTGTTCGACGGCTTCCTGGGCCGCTTCGGCGAAGGTGCCGGCCCCACCGCCTGGGTGGCACTCGATGCGGACGTCGTGACCGACCACGGGAGGGACCCCTTCAACAACTTTGGCGCGCCGCTGAGCGCCCGCTTCCTGCAGGGCTTCGTGGACCTCTACGATCAGGTCACCTCGGACGACTGGTACAAACAGCTCCCCGCGGACCTCCCCGTGCTGATCCTCGCCGGCGACCAGGACCCCGTGACCAACTACGGCGAAGGCGCCTACCACGTGGCAAACCGCCTAGCGGATTCGGGCCACGCGGACGTCCGCACCCGGGTCTTCCCCGGCGTCCGGCATGAGGTGCACAACGAACCCACCACCCGCGCAGAGACGGAGCGCGAGACGGTCGAGTTCATCCAGCGTGTCACCCAGCGGCAGGACTCCCCCGCACCGTCAGTTGCAGGCTGACGGTCCCGGAGAAAAGCACCCCCGCTGGAAGGTTCGACGGCGGCACTCACCCGCCGCCGCCGTCGTCGAACCTTCCAGCAAAACCAGCCGGTCACGTCAGGCGCGCGCAGGTCTCTGCTGCCAGCGGGACAGGCGTGCGAACGTGGGGCCAGCGGGCGGCGGGATTTGGCTGGGTCGGCGCCCCGCCGCCGTCGGCGCAGTTCCAGCGCCAGCGCCCCCTGTCCGCGCGCCATCGCCCACCGCTGGTTCGCGGCAAATGCCGGCTTGAGCAGCCAGCCCAGCCGCCGCAGCCCTACGGCCGCGCCGGCCGGGACCGGTAAACGTGCCCGGGCAGCAGCGGAATCCCCTCGAAGAGCTGGGGGACGGACACCAGCTTGTAACCCTGCCCCTGCAAGCCCGCAATCAGTTCCTGCTGCCCGGATAATGTCGAGGGCTGGACGTCATGCATGAGCACCATCGCCCCGGGCGTGATCTCCTTCAGCACCTTGGGCACGAAGGCCGCCGGATTCTTGCTCTGCCAGTCCAGCGAGTCCACGGCCCAGATCATCAATGGTTTGCCCACAGCCGCCTGGACCGTTGCATCGGCCGCGCCGTACGGCGGACGCATCATGGTGGGAGTGGAACCCGTGGCGACCAGGATCGCGGCATCCGTCCGGTCCATCTCTTTCCTGATCGCGGGCGGGGACAGCTTGGTCAGGTAGGGGTGGCTGAAGGTGTGGTTGCCGATTGCGTACCCGGCCTCGGCAACCTGCCTGGCGGTTGCCGGGTTGGCGGTGGTGTTGGACCCGGTCATGAAGAACGTGGCCTGCGCGTCGTTGGCCTTCAGGATGTCCAGTAACTGGGGCGTGGTGCGGGGGTCGGGCCCGTCGTCGTAGGTCAGTGCAGCGCAGGGGACAATATCGCAGTTCACGTGCCTGTGGGCCGGGGCGCTGGCCGGGCGCGGTGCTGCGGCGGCGTTCAGCTGCCCCAGCACCTGGCGGCCGTAATCGCTGAGGGCAGCCGCCGTGTCTGCGGCATTCATCGTGGCCGTCACCTCCCGGCCGGGCATGCCGGGCTGCCCTGCGGAGACGGTTAGTTCGCCTTCCGGACTGAGGACAAGGTCGGTCGGGATTCCTTGCGGGGCGCGGGCCGCGATGTCGGCAGGGACGCCCGCCGCGCGTGCCTGGATGGCCGGTATGGCGTCAGGCCTCAGCAGGTCGGTGCCGCTCCGGACCGCGCCGGAGGCCAGGTCGACATAAACGGTGGCGGACGCCATCGCGCTGACTCCCTCCGGCCCGGCGTCCGACACTCTTTGACGGACCACAAGCACATTGCCCTTGGCCTGGACGGGTTTGGCCGAAATGACCATTTCCCGGCCCTGGTGCTGGCCGGCATTCAGTGCCATCGCGGGCCGGTAGCGGCCACCCGCCGGAGCCGCCGCATCCAGGAGTCCCAGCAGCCACGAGTCAATCTGGGCGTTGAAGGCGGGCAGCCCGTCAACGTAGGTCCAGGACGCGTGGACGTGGTGGTTTCCCACCTGGGCCGTCAAGCCCATCGGGTACCCGCCCGGGACAGCGGCCGGCTGATCCAGCACGTCCGACAATGGCGGTGGCATCGGCACCACCCGCGGCTGGCTGGAAACCCGGTCATGGGGCTGCAGCAGGGAAGGGGCCACCGCACTGCCAGCACCGCTGGCCAGCACCGCCGCTGCGCAGAGCGAGGCAACGAGCAAACGCAGGCAGGCAACAGCCACGCTCCCGCGGGTGCGCCCCATACCCAGCCCCATCGATCCGCACGCTCCTCAGGTGTTGACCTCTCGATTGTCCCTTACTACCAGCCCCACATGACAAAACCGGAGGCAGTCGCCTGGAACCGGGGAGCTGCGGCAGCCTAGATTGTCACGTTGAGTCCCGCTGTGTAGCCGGCAGCGGCTGAACCGCTCATTGTTGCCAGCTGGTAGATGCCGCCGTCGTCGCCGAACACGTTGTCCGATTTCAGGGTGGTGCGGGTCATGTTGGTGATGCTCTTCTCGTATCCGGGGGTGGCGTAGACGTCGTCGCAGGCTGCCTTGGGCAAGGCGATCTGGGAGACGGCCAGGACCTGCCCGGCAGCCGTTGCGTTGTTCATCGACTCGAACACCTCGAAATGGATGTGCGGCCAGCGCCCGGAGTAGGCGGCCGGGAAGATCGACGTGAAGGTGACCTGCCCGTTGGCATCGGCTTCCTGCACACCGCGCAGGTAGTTTTCGTTCTTCAGGCTCGAGTCGTACATCGAGTATTTCCCGTCCCGGTCACAGTGCCACGCGTACACCGCGGCGCCGGCCATCGGGGCGCAGCCGTTGGCGTTGTCCAGGAGGGTCAGCGTGAACGTCAGCGGAATGCCCTCGGCCTTCGCGGAAGCTGTGCCGAAGCTTGAGGTGATGTCCCGGCGCACCACTCCGGACGCTTCCAGGACGTTCGGCCCGTTGGAACCGTCGCCAGGATAGGGGCCCGCGGTTTCCTGCGGAATTTCCACCCCGCACTCGTCGATGGCCCGCGTCAGCGTTGGCGTGGCGGTGCCGGTGTCCGAGGCCGTGGCAGATGCGGCGGACGTGGTGGCTGCCGCCGTCGTGGTTGCTGCCGGCGAGGTGGAACCCGTGTTTCCGGCCGGTGAACACGCGGCGAGCGCGGCCACCGCACCGCCCGCGCCCAGGAACAGTCCCAGGGACCTGCGGCTCACCAGGGTGTTCAGGTCAAACTCCAGCCCCCGGTCATGGTCGGGGTGCGGCTGGTCAAGGTCGGGCTGGCGGGGTGCGCGTGAAGTGCTCATGATGCAAGGAAACCGCACGGGGCTATGCCGTGGGCCGGTTGCTGCTGTGCCGTTGCTGTGCGTTCGGACGGAGCTTCTTGCACGGCCGGCCGGGGGAAGGTACGACGGCGGCACCCGCCCGCCGCCGTCGTCGTCCCTTCCAGCGAAGCCGGCCCGGCGCATAAGGCGCCGGAAAAGCGAGGCGGGGCAGGCCCATTGGAGCCTGCCCCGCCTCTTTGCACCGGCCGATGCCCTGCGCCCGACTTTCGGGTTTCCTGTTGCGATGGAGTATGCAGGAACATCTGCCGGCGGGTCTGGTGCGGACGCTGCGGCCTAGAGCGTCCTGGGATCCTCGGCGTACATCTTCAGCCGGATGTTCAAGGCGTCGGACATGTGGCGGGCGGCGATCTCACCCGCACGCCCGGAGTCGCCGTCCCCGATGGCGGCCAGCAGCTCGGCGTAGTCCGCCAGCACCACCGGCCACCGTCCCGGGTAGGTCAGGGTGGTGAGGGTGTACCGGCGCACCTGCTGGTCAAGGCGTTCCAGCAGTCCGATCAGCGACGGGCTGTGCGTGGCGTGCCACAGCTGGGCGTGGAAGGCGCGGTTGGTTTCGGCGAGCGCCCGGCCGTCACTGGGATCCAGCTGCTGCATCTGCGTCAGCAGCCCCGTGAGCAGCTGGCGGTCCAGGGCGGTTGCCTTGACGGCGGCCTTGGCGGCGGCGGCCTGCTCCAGGATGATCCTCGACTCGTAGATGTCGATGATCTCCTCGGCCGAATGCGTGCGGACCACCACCGCCTTGCCGCGCCGCTCCACCAGCCCGTCCTGCTCCAGCCGCTGCAGCGCCTCCCGCACGGGCGTCCGGGAAGCCCCGTAACGCTCGGTGAGCTTGGCCTCCGTGAGCGGCTCGTCAGGCGCAAACACACTCGCGAGGACATCCTCGCGAAGCCGCTGGTGGATGGGACTGGCCACTTTTTCCTCTTTTCCGTTGCTGGTGGGGGCTGCTGGGTTGCTTACGCGATGGAACCGGCGCGGCGGCCGAACACGGCGCCCGCCGCAAGCCCGGAGCCGCCGGGGTAGTTTCCGCTGAACAGTCCGCCCAGCGCTTCCCCACAGGCATACAGCCCTTCGAGCGGCTCCGCGTCTTCGGTGAGCACGCGGCCCCAGGTGTCCGTCTTGAGGCCACCGAAGGTGAAGGTGATGCCGCAGGTCACCGGGAAAGCGTAGAACGGGCCGGTGGCGATGCTGCGGGCCCAGTTGCTCTTCGGCGGCTGGGTGTCGGCCCGGCGTCCGTCCTTGACGTTGGGGTCAAACGGGGCGCCCTCGGTGATCGAATCATTGAAGTCCTGCACCGTTTCCTCCAGCCCTTCGGGGCTGATGCCGGCTTTCTGCGCCAACTCGGCGAGGGTCGGCGCGGTGACCACCGAAACCCCCGGCATGTCGTACTCCTCGGCGCGCAGCATGGGGCGGGACGAAGCGTCGAAGATCTGGAAGGCGGCCGAGCCCGGCTGGGCAAGGATGTCCCGGCCGTACTTCGCGTAGGTGTAGTTCCTGTAGTCGGCGCCCTCGTCCACGAACCGCTTCCCGTCGCTGTTCACCACGATGCCCAGCGGGTACCCGCCGCGGGTGAGCTGGTTGGTGAGCTCCAGGTTGCCCTCGTTCTCCGGATGCCAGGCGTCCCAGGCCACGCTGTGGCAGGTGGACCAGTCGCCGCCCCTGGCCGCCCCGGCGTCGAGGGCAGCGAGGATCATCTCCCCCGTGTTGCCTGGCGTGCCGCGTACCTTCGCGTTCTGCCAGCCCTCCCCCAGGTGCCGGCGGCGCAGTTCAGGTGAGGCTTCAAAACCTCCCGAGGCGAGGATGACCGACTCGGCCCGGAGCTCGCCTTCTCCAGATGAGCTGCGGTACCGGACGCCGCGCACGTGGCCGTCCTCCTGGATGAGGCCGGTGGCTGCGCAGTCGTAGATGACCTCAACGCCCACGCGCTCAGCAGCTGCGCGGTGGTCGGCCATGAGCCCCTTGCCGCCGCCCACATTGCCCACGTGCAGTCCGCCCCAGAACAGGTACCCGCCGTCCTGGGTCCGGTACGCCTGGCGTTCGTACATCAGGCGGTATTTGAGTCCCAGGCCCTGAAGCCAGCGCAGGGTCGGGTTGCTTTCGCTGACCAGGACCGCGGAAAGTTCGGGGTCGTTGCGCCCTTCGGAGACCTTGGACAGATCGGCAAGGTATTCGGCGGCCGTGTAGGCGGGGACTTCGCTGGCGGCGTGCCGCTCATCAGGTTCCACGAATTCGATCAGCTCCTGGAGCCCGTCGTGGGAGATGCGCGTGGCACCGGCGGTGTAGAAGCTGTTGCCGCCCGATGCGGCTTCCCGTGCCTTTTCGAGCAGGACCACTTTGCGTCCACGCTCGGCCGCCGCAAGTGCTGCCGCAAATCCGGCGTTGCCGCCGCCCACTACCAAAACGTCGCTCTTGATCATCGTCAATCTCCTCAGCTCCATCGCTGTACACGATTGTATACATAGGTATGCCGTCGCATGCAATAGCATCCTGGCGCAGGCTTCACGGGCTCGGCGGGAGGGTTTAATGCCGGGATTTGTGGCTATCCCAGGCGCGGGTGGCTGATTTCCTGGGCGTCGATGTACATCTGGATGCGGATGTTCTTTGCCTCGTCCATGTGGGCGCTGGCGATGCGGCCGGCCTCCTCCGCGTTCCTGGCGCGGATGGCCACCAGCAGCTCCTCGTGTTCCTTCAGCACGCGGTCCCAGCGCTCCTTGGTGGAGAGCGTGGTGCCCGGGTAACGGATGAAGTGGACCAGGATCCGGTCGAGCAGGTCAAGGAGGGCGGCGCTGTGGCTGGCGGCCCAGATGCGCTCATGGAAGGTGCGGTTGGCGGCGGCCAGTTCAGCCGGAGTGGCGGCCTCAAAATCAAGGGTGACCATGGCCTGGTGCGCGCGGTCGATCAGCATCAGGTCCATGTCCGTGTGCCGGAGAGCAGCAGTTTTAGCCGCCGCCTCCTCCAGGAAGGTCCGCACCTCATAGAGGTCCAGCATCTCCTCCGGGCGATACTCCCGCACCTGCATGCGTGAACCGTAGCGCTCCACGAGCCCCTCGGTTTCGAGGCGCCGCAACGCTTCCCTGATGGGCGTCCGGGAGACGTTGTACTTCTTGGCCAGGGCGCTTTCGACGAGCTGGGCACGGGGAGGCAGCTCCTGCGAGATGATGGCGTTCCTGATCATCAGGTAGGGGCTTGTCTCTGGTTGCGACGCCACGGGCGGCCTCCGGTCTTCATGGAAACAAGCGGCAGGACGCGCCGGCGCCATACCTTTAGCCGCAATTCTAACGCACTGCATACCGTTTGGGCGCGCAGTGAACACCGTGCCGATTTTCCGCACACCATCTCGCCCCGCAAGGCACCAAGGCTGCCGTGTCGGTATTCATATTCAAATGACTGTTGCTTAAGTCATATTAACGGTATACCGTCTGTGACCAACGCCATACAGCACAGCAATTACCGGATTCCGGTTTGCCCAGCTTTGAACATTTATCCGGCGACTGCACACGGCAGCGCGGGGTATTTCAGGAGAACCAATGACGCTTCTATTCAGGGAAGAGCCGCAGGCCGGCACCCTCCCGGTCACCCCGGTACCGGCCACCCTCGTCCGTGGCGGCACCAGCAAGTGCTGGATATTCCGTGACGAGGACCTTCCGGCTGACGCCCTGGAGACGGACCGTCTCCTCATCCGCACCTTCGGCTCGCCGGACCTCCGCCAGATCGACGGAGTGGGGGGCGCCTCGTCCACCACCAGCAAGGCGATCACTGTGGCGGGCACCGACCCGGACGGAACGGTCCGCTACCGGTTCGCCCAGGTGGCCATCGACAAGCCGGCCGTGGAGTGGGCCAGCAACTGCGGCAACTGCGCCACAGCGCTGGGCCTGTACGCGCTCCACGCCGGACTGGTCGCTCCCACCGGGGAAGTCACCCGGGTCCCCATCCTGAACACCGTGACCGGGCTTCGCCTCGTTTGCGAAATCCCCACACCCGAGGCGCAGGTGCCGGCCTACGGCGGGCGGCGGCTCGACGGCCAGCACTACCCCGGCGTCCCAATCGACGTCATTTTCCAGAAGGCCTCCTGGTCCAGCTACGGAGCACAGTTCCCTACAGGCAACGCCGTCGATGACATCGAGGTCGACGGGCGCAGCTTCCAGGCAACACTGATCGACGCCGGAGCCCCGGCGGCGCTCTTCGACGCACAGGACCTGGGGCTGGACGCCACCGGCAGCGAGGAAGCTTTGGAGGCGCTGGTCCGGATCGCTCCGCAGCTGCGCGCTGCGGCCGCCTGCAGGATGGGACTGCCGCAGGACCTCAGCTCCATTCCGAAGGTGGGCATCGTGGGGCCTCCGCCCGCAGGCGCAACCGGCGTTTCGGCCCGGATGATCTCGATGACCGCGCTGCACCCCGCCATCGGCCTCACCAGCGCGGTCGCCGTCGCTGCCGCTTCGGGCACAACAGGCAGCGTGGTGCAGCGCAGCGTGGTTCCGGCGGCGGAGGCCGGACTCTTTATCCACCTGCTGAAAGGCAAGACGGCGCTGGCATTGGATGCAGCCGATCCCGCCGAAGTCTCCTTTCAACGCTCGGCCCGCGTCATCAGCGAAAGCACCATCCTGGTGCCCAGTGACTGAAGAAACCCCTACCGGAAAAACCCAGCCAAGGAATCAGCCATGAAAATCAGCATTCAAAACCTGCAGCTGAAGTACGGAAGCTTCACTGCCATCGAAAACCTCAACCTCGACATTGAAGACGGCGAGGCCCTGGTCCTCCTGGGCCAGTCCGGTTGCGGCAAGACCAGCACCATGCGCTGCATCGCCGGCCTGGAAGAGCCCACCTCGGGGCGGATCATCATCGACGACGTGGTGGTGTTCGACTCCGAAAAAGGCATCAACCTGCCCCCGAACAAGCGCAACGTCGGCATGGTCTTCCAGTCCTACGCGGTATGGCCGCACATGACGGTGGCCCAGAACGTTGCCTACTCCCTCAAGCAGAAGAAGCTTTCCAAGAGCGAAATCGATGAGCGCGTCATGGAGGCCCTCACGCTGGTGGGCCTGGAGCCCTACGCCGACCGCGGCGCCAGCCTGCTCAGCGGCGGCCAGATGCAGCGCGTGGCCCTGGCACGCAGCCTGGTCATGCGGCCCAGCGTGCTCATGCTCGACGAACCGCTCTCCAACCTTGACGCCCGCCTGCGTGACCGGCTCCGGGTTGAACTGCGTGAAATCCAGCTCCAGCTGGGGCTCACCTGCGTGTACGTCACCCACGACCAGCACGAAGCCTTCGCCCTGGCAGACCGCATCGCCCTGCTCCAGGGCGGCCGGATTGTGCAGATGGGCGCCCCGCAGCACATGTACGAGGCACCCGCCAGCGCGTCAATAGCCCACTTCCTCGGTGTTTCCAACATCATGGACTGCACCCCCGAGGGCACCGCCGCCGGGTCCACCACCGCACGCATCACCAACAGCGAGCTCACCATCCAGTCGGCGCAGCAGGCCAGCGACGCCGGCACATCCCCCAAGGTGTGCATCCGGGCCGAGGACCTGCAGATCACCGCCATGCCCGCCGAACACCCCAACTCATGGCCGGGGACAGTACGCGTGGCAGGGTTCCAGGGGAACGACATCCGGTACGCCATCCAGCTGGAATCCGGGCCCGAACTGGACGCACTGGGCGGACTTCGCCGCGGCGAACAGCACAAAGTGGGAGACCGCGTGTGGGTGACCGTCAACCCCCGCGAAGTCCAGATCCTGCCGGCTGAGGTCCTCGCATGAGCCTCAAGACCACCGAGGCGGCCACCCGCGCCGACGCCCGCCTCGCACCCACGCCGGCGCCCCGGGACTACCGTGCAGCCCGGACCCTTTCGGGCCTCCGGAAGAACACGCCGGGCCTGATCGTCCTGGTCATCCTCGGCGTCCTCATCGTCCTCCCCCTTGCCCTGGTGTTGCTGGCCGCGTTCTCGGACAGCGTTCCCCGGCCCGGCAGCATCTCCCTGGGCGGCCTGACACTGTCCAACCTGGCCCTGCTGGCCACCCCGGAAGCACTCGGGGCCCTGGTCAACTCGCTCATGGTCGGTGCCGGCTCAGCGATCATCGCCCTGCTGATCGGGGCATTCCTGGCCTTCGTGTGTGCCCGTTCCGATGCGCCGTGGCGGAAGTTCATCTTCTTCATCGGCATGGCGCCGATGTTCATCCCCGCCCTGGTGGGTGCCCTGGCCTGGTCGCTGCTGTGCTCGCCCAGCGCCGGCTACATCAACATCTTCCTCCGCGACCTGGGCATTGATGCCGCCATCAACATCTACAGCCTCCCGGGCCTGGTGTTCGTGCTGGGAATCTTCTACGCCCCGTACGCCTTCCTGCTGCTGCACAGCTCGCTGTCGATGATGAACGCCGACCTCGAAGAGGCAGCCACCGTCCACGGGGCGCCCCTGCGCACCATGCTGCGGACCGTCACCCTGCCCCTGGCCCTTCCCGCCATCCTGGGCTCCGCCGTCCTGGTCTTCGCCTTGACCATGGAGAACTTCCCGGTGGCCCAGGTCATCGGCAACCCCGCCGGCGTGGACACGCTGCCCACCTACATCTACCGCCTCATGAGCGCCACGCCCGCCAAGAGCAACCAGGCGGCGAGTGTCGCCGTGATCCTGACCGTTGCGCTGATGGCCGTGACCCTCATCCAGCAGCGCATCATCAACAAGCGCAAGTTCACCACCATGACCGGCAAGGGCAACCGTCCCCGCCAGGTGCCGCTGCGCAAGATGCGCTGGCCGTTCACCATCCTGGCCCTGGCCTACTTCGCCGTTTCGGTGGTCCTGCCGATGCTGGCCCTGCTGGCCGCTTCGATGCAGGCCACCCCGTTCGTGTCCTCGATGTCGCAGCTGCTCGAAGCCAACTCCCTTAGCTTCGCGAAGCTGATCGAGGTCCTGGGATCCAACGACTTCCAGCTCGCCCTGAAGAACAGTGTCCTGGTGGCCCTGATCGCAGCCTTCGCCGGCACCACCCTCAGCTTCATCGCCTCCTACATCCGGTACCGCACCAAGTCCAAGGTGGGGCGGCTGATTGAACTGGTGGCCATGACCCCCCTTGCCGTCCCCGCCATCGTGATGGGCATCGGACTGCTCTGGACCTGGCTGCTGCTGCCGCTGCCCATCTACGGCACCCTGGCGATCCTCGCCGTCGCCTGCGTGGCCGTGTTCATGCCGCAGGGCTACCGCGGCGTCTCCGCGTCAATGCTCCAGATGGACCAGGACCTCGAGGACAGCGCCGTGATGCTCGGCGCCGGGCGCACCAGGTCCGTCCTGGACGTGACCCTGCCCCTGATGCGGGTGGGCATCATGTCCTCGTTCCTGCTGTTCCTCATGCTCTCCATGCGTGAGCTCAGCGCCTCCATCTTCCTCTTCACCTCGAACACCCGGATCCTGTCCATCCTCGTGTTCGACAACTTCGACAACGGCCAGAGCCAGGCAGCTGCCGCCGTCAGCGTCCTGTACTGCCTCGTCATCGGAATCCTCGCCGTCATCGCCCAAAAAGTCGGCGGCGAACGCAAGACCAAGAACTGACCTCACACCCACCTTTGAAAGGGACACCCTCAATGAAGTTAGCGTCCAAACTCCCCGCCCTCACCGCCGCCGGAGTGCTCCTGGCCCTCAGCCTGACCGGCTGTGGAAGCGCCGCCCAGAGCGCCGGCGTAGTCACTGCCACCGCAGCCGTGAACACCGACAACGGACTGGTGATCAATGGCGAATCCATCGCGGACAAGGACACCTATGAGAAGGCCAAGACCCAGACCCTGTCCCTCTACTCCGGCTACACCGATTCCTCGGAAAGCGCGCTGGTGGACGCCTTCACCAAGGACACCGGCATCAAGGTCAACGTTGTCCGGCTCACCCCGAACAAACTGTCCGAACGCGTTCTCTCCGAACAGGGTGCCGGCAAGCTCAGCGCCGATGTCATCCGCACGTCCGACTACCGGATTGCCAAGTCCATGGAGGATGCCAAGGTCTGGAAGGCCTATGACGTCCCCGGCGCCTCCGCCCTCAAGGACGTTTCCGTGGACGGTGGCCAGTTCACCCGCATGTTCAACTCCGTGTACACCCTGGGCTACAACACCCAGCTGGTGAAGGAAGCCGACGCCCCCAAGTCATGGGCGGATGCCGTCGGCGGCAAGTGGCAGGGCAAGCTGGGCATCGTCCAGGGCGGCTCTGGCGGCAGCACCGCGGCACTGAACCGGTTCATGGAAACCAAGATGGGCGGCGACTACTTCGCCAAGTACGCTGCGCAGAAGCCCAAGATCTACGACTCCCTGGGCGCTGAAGCCACGGCCCTGGCCCGCGGCGAAGTTGCCGTGGGCACGGTCACCATCAGCGGCACCAACATCTCGGCCGTCCAGGACAAGGCCCCGGTCAAGTTCATCGTCCCCGAGGAAGGACTCGTCTCGTACGACTACTACCTGGGCATGACGGGCACCGCCACGAACGTGGAAGCCGCGAAGGTCTTCATGAACTACAACCTTTCCAAGCAGGGCCAGCAGGTCTTCGCGCAGATCGGTGAATACCCGGTCCGCACCGACGTGGCACCGCCCACCATCATGGGCGTAACCCTCCCCGCCGTCGATTCCGGCAAGGTCTACCGCATGCAGAACAGCGACGCCACCACTTACGGCAAGGACGACCTCGCCAAGTGGAACCAGGTGTTCGGCTACACCAAGTAACCCCGAAATCCCGCGCCTGGGGACCCGGCCTCCGCCGGGTCCCCAGGCTTTTTCGTTCCACACCATCCACCAGGAGGCCCCGTGACCGCCGCCCCGGACATTTCGGTGCCCCGGAACATCACGTCCCTGCTGGTCCTCCAGGACGGCAGGACCGTCGTCGAACTCGGCGATACCACCCGCGCCAGCTACGTCGCCTCCGTCCGCAAAAGCCTGCTCTCCATCCTTTTCGGCATCCAGGTGGCAGCCGGCACTGTCAGCCTGGACGCCACCCTTGGTGAGCTCGGTGTTGACGATGTGGGCGGCCTGCTGCCCATCGAGCGGACGGCCCGGCTCCGTGACCTGTTGACGTCACGGTCGGGCGTCTACCATCCACCCTCCAGCCCGGGGAGTGACGAGGCTGCCTTCCCTTCACGCGGCACAAAAGCACCGGGGCAGTATTTCCTCTACAACAACTGGGATTTCAACGCCGCCGGCGCCATCTTCGAGAAGGCCAGCGGCCTGACCGTCTTCGAAGCGTTCCAGAAGCACCTGGCCGGTCCGCTGGGGTTCGACGACTACGACCCCACACGCCAGCGCATGCTCGGGGACACCCGAAAGTCCGCCTTCCCTGCCTACCACTTCTTCCTCTCCGCCCGGGACCTGGCCAAGATCGGGCTGCTGATGGCTGCCGGCGGCCAATGGGAGGGACGGCAGCTTGTCCCCCGGGCGTGGGCCACGGACAGCGTGGCCACCCACGTCAGGCGCGCAGACATGGCGCCGGCCACCGGTTTTGGCACCTGCGACTACGGCTACCTGTGGTGGCTCCCCCGGGAATCCGGCCCGCAGTGGCAGGGGGCGTTCCTGGCCGCGGGCAACTATGGCCAGTTCCTGCTGGTCCTGCCGGCGATCGGGAGCGTCATTGCGCACCGCCGCTTCGTCAGTGACAGCTTCGCCGTCGCCCGGAACACCGCCACGGCAGTTGCCTCGACGGCAGGCCCCGCTCCGGTGACCCACGCCGACTTCATGGACCTTGCCCGGGCTCTGGTTGCCGGGCCCCTGGCCCGGTAGGCGTCAGGTAAGGCACCGTACGACGGCGGCACCCTCCTTTGTCAGGAAGCCGCGCCCTTGGCGATGGACCGGAACACCTTGGTGGCCTGCTGCGCGGCGGGGCTGAGCCGCCGGTTTGCCAGGTGGGCCAGGAGGATCCGGCGCTTAGGGGACCCGGCGAGCGGGACCGCCACCACGTCGGGGCGCAGGGCCGTCAGGGCCAGCCTGGGCGCCAGGGCGATCCCGATGCCGGCCGCCACCATGCCCTGCGTCTCCTGGTAATCGTTGGCGGCGAAGGCGATCCGCGGTTCGAACCCGGCGTCGCGGCATACCCGGCTGAGGACGTCGGCCACGGGGTGCTCGTCGCGCACCACCCATTCCTGGTCGCTCAATGCGCCGATGCGGACCGAGCCCAGTTTCGCAATGGGGTGCTCCCGCGGTACCAGCAGCACTGTTGGATCGTTGGTCAGCCGGACCAGGGCGAGGTCGGGGTCCTCGATCTGTTGCCAGGGATAGTCCCACAGCAGGGTCAGTTCGATTTCCCGCCGGCGCAGCCGTTCCAGCAGGCCGTCCCGGCGGGCGCTGACAACCGTCACTGCCACCTCGGGGTGGCGGGCGCGGAACGCCAGCACCACGTCGGGCATCAGGGAGGCTCCGCCGGTGGGAAAGGTTCCAAGCCGGAGCTGGCCGCGCCGCAGGCCCGCGAACTCCCCCATTTCGGCGCGGGCAGCTTCCACGGTCCTGTCGATGTCGTCGGCGTAGTGCAGCAGGGCGTGCCCCGCCTCGGTCAGGACCACGCCCCGGGGATGGCGCTCGATGAGGACCACGCCCATCTCCTGCTCGAGTTTGGCTATCTGCTGCGACACCGCCGAGGTGGTGAAGGAAAGGGCGGCGGCAGCAGAGGTCAGGGAGCCGGAACGGCCCACCTCGCGGAGCACGTGGAGCCGGTGGAGGTCGAGGATTGCCATGTACTGAGTTTAGCAAAAATAGATAGTCGTCCATTTATTTGCGATTGTGCTGAAGGCTCCCATCCCGGATCGTAGAAGTACAAGGTGCTGTGAAGTAGAGCACCTGCAAGTTACGAGGGAGAAATACAGTGGGACTCAAAGGACATTGGTACCGGGGCGGCACCAGCAAGTGCTGGCTCTTCGATGCCAGGGACGTGGCCCTCCACGCCCCCACCCGCGAGGAAATCCCCGCACTGCTGTCAGCCGCTTTCGGCGCAGCGGATGCGCGGCAGCTGGATGGCGTCGGCGGCGGAACGTCCACCACGTCCAAGGCTGCGGTCATCTGGGCAACCCCTGGTGCCGAGGCAGACCTCGACTACCTTTTCGCCCAGGTGGGGATCGGTGACCCCACCGTTGAGCTGGGTTCCAACTGCGGCAACTGCGCCACCGCCATTGCCCTGTTCGCAGTCCAGACGGGCATCGTTCCCGCCCGGGACGGCATGACCAAGGTCCGCATGCGCCACGTCACTTCCGGTGCCGTGCTGAGCGGATCGGTTCCCACCCCGGGCGGACACATTCCCAAGTCCGGCCTGGCCCGGGTTCCGGGCAGCAGCGCCGCCGGTGTTCCTGTCAGCCTCTCGTTCCACGGCCCCTGGGGCCAGAACACCGGTGCACTCCTGCCTACCGGCAACACGGTGGATGAGCTCCAGGTCAACGGCCGGACCCTGGCCGTAACGATGGTGGACGCCGGCGCCCCTGCCGTGCTCCTGGCAGCCGACCAGGCCGGCGTCGATCTTTCCTCAATGACTGGCAACCTCACCGCCCAGCTGCCGGACCTCATCGCGGCACGGGCATCAGCCGGCCTCATCATGGGGCTGCGCAAGCCTGAGGATCCGCCGCAGAACGCAGTCCCGAAAGTCGGGGTGGTGGCTCCTGCAGGCGACTACACCGCCGCGGACGGAACAACCATCACCGCCGGCAGCCACGACGTGCGGGTGCGGATGCTGTCCATGCTGGCACCCCACCCGGCCATCGGCCTGACCTCAGCCGTGGCAGTTGCCCTGGCATCCTCGCTGCAGTCATCGGTGGTAGCCAACGCAGCAGCCCAATCATCCTCCGGCGGCACCGGAGCCCCCCGCTTGCTGCGGGTCGGGACGCCCGCCGGCGTGATCACCGCCGAAATCATCACCGATGACTCCGGCAACGTCAGCGAAGTGGCCCTCCACCGGGCAGCCCGCCACATCGCCACCGCATATATCGATGTGGCCCCGGCCGCCGAGCTGTCTGCCTAAAACCCCTATCTCTTTGCCCCATCATTAAGGGGCCGCACCAACCAGGAAGTTGTTCAATGAAGATCAAATCCATCCTCGGACACCTGTATGTCCAGGTACTCATCGGAGTCGCCCTCGGCGTCGTTGTAGGCGCACTGTGGCCGGACCTCGGCTCGTCCCTGAAGCCCATCGGCGACGGATTCGTGAAACTCGTGAAGTTCATGATCGCCCCCATCGTGTTCTGCACCATCGTCGGAGGCATCACCTCCCTGCGGGACACCAGGAAGGTGGGGCCCACCCTGATCCGTTCGCTGGGCCTCTTCTACGCACTGACCGCCCTCGCCCTGGCCCTGGGCCTGGCCGCGGTGACGCTGTTCCAGCCCGGTGCCGGGATGCACATCGATCCCGCGCACCTGGACTCTTCGGTGGCGCAGAAGTACACCACGCAGCTGCCCAGCAGCAACCCCGTGGACTTCATCCTCAGCATCATCCCCACCACCTTCGTGGGCGCCTTCGCCGACGGTGAGGTCCTGCCCGTGCTGGTCATTGCACTGCTGTGCGGTTTCGCCTTCAGCAAGCTCGGCGCACCGGGCCAGCTGGCGCTGAACGTAGTCAACAGCTTCAACAAGCTGCTCTTCATCATGTTCGGCTACATCATGAAGGTGGCTCCGCTGGGAGCCTTTGGGGCCATGGCCTTCACGGTGGGCAAGTACGGCGCCCACTCCATCGGAAACCTCGGCATGCTGATCCTTGCCTTCTACGCCGCCTGCATCGTCTTCGTGGTGGTGGGCCTGGGCATCCTGGCCAAGGTGACCGGCTTCAGCCTGTGGCAGATCCTGCGCTACTTCAAGGATGAGTTCCTGATCGTCCTGGCCACGTCCTCCAGCGAACCGGTCCTGCCGCGCCTGCTGTCCAAGCTTGAAAGGATCGGCTGCGACCGCAGCGTTGTGGGGCTCGTGGTCCCCACCGGCTACTCCTTCAACCTGACCGGAACGGCCATCTACCTCACCCTCGCCTCCATGTTCATCGCCCAGGCCTGCGACATCCACCTCAGCTGGGGCCAGATCCTGCTGATGCTCGGCATGATGCTGCTGACCTCCAAGGGTGCGGCCGGCGTGACGGGCAGTGGTTTCGTGGCCCTGGTGGCAACCCTGACGGTCATGCCCACCCTGCCGGTGGCCGGCGTGGCCCTCATCGTTGGCATCGACCGTTTCATGAGCGAGGCCCGTGCCCTCACCAGCACGGTTTGCAACATCGTCTCCTGCGTGGCAATCGCCAAGTGGCAGGGCGAGCTGGACATGGGCAAGCTCCGCTCCGAACTCCAGGCGGGCTTCGTGCCCACCGAGGCGGAGAAGGTCCAGCTGGCCGAACCGGCCCTGGCCCACTAACCGGCCGGCAGGCCCCCACCCCCAGTGTTTGCCCGGGATCCCAGCAGGGGTCCCGGGCAAACCCTTGCAAGGGGGACTACTTCACAACCCCTACGGAAAGGACCCGGAATGAGTGAGCGCCAAACGGAGCAGGAAACGTCAGAAGACTGCGACGCCGGCACGTGCTTCTACTGCCAGAGCCCGGAAACCGACTAGGGCCCAAGGAAAGGCGGGGCGGCCGGCCTACAGCCACTGCTCCCACACCGTCAGCTGGAGGGTGACGGTCCCGGGCGAGCCAGCCCCCACAGCCCCAGCCCCCACGGAAGGTTCGACGGCGGCACCCGCCGTGCCGCCGTCGACGTCACCTCCGGCAAGGCCAGCCTTCCCGGCAAGGCCAGCCTTCCCGGCAATGCCAGCCCAGGCGGCAAAACCTGCCCGGCGCATCAGGCGCGGACCGCCTCAACGGCCTCGTCCGACGAGCGAACCGGTGTCTCCAGCCCGAGGTGTTCGCGGAGCGTGCCGCCGCGGTACCCGGTGGGGTACACCCCGCGTTCCTGGAGTTCCGGGACCAGGTGGTTCACGATGTCATCCAGGCCGGTGGGGATCAGCCACGGGGAAATGTTGAACCCGTCCACCGCGCCCACCCGCGCGTACTCGGCCAGGTGATCGGCCACGGCCGTGTAGGAGCCGGTGAAGGTGGAATCGATCCGGGCGGTCTTCGAGGTGACGAACTGCCGGATGGACAGTCCCTTGTCCTTGGCCTCCGCCCGCCACTGGTCCGCCAGCTGCCGGGCCTTGGCGCCGTGGAAACCGCTGCCGCGGGTCTCGGACGTTTCCTCCACCACCGGATCGATCTCCGGCAGCGGCCCGTCCGGATCGTAGGCCGAGAGTTCGCGGCCCCAGAACTGCTCCAGGTAGGCGATGGCCTGCTGCGGGCCGATCTGCAAGCTGCGCACCCACTCCTTCTTCTCGGCGGCTTCGGCAGCGGTCGGCGCCAGGATGAACTCGCTGGCCGGCATGATCTGCACGGCGTTGGCACCGCGGCCGGCGGCCACGGACCGCTCCACCAGGTCCTTCCGGAACTCCACGGCGTCGTCGAACTTGGGGTGGGCGGAGAAGATCACGTCCGCCTGCCGTGCGGCGAAGTTGCGGCCCTCCGGCGAATCCCCGGCCTGGAACAGCACCGGCCGGTACTGCGCACTGCGCGGCAGCCGGGGCGTGACGTCCACGGTGTAATGCTGCCCGTGGTGCACCACCCGGCGGGCGGGACCGTCCGGCGTCTCCCAGGAATCCCAGATGCGCTTGGCCGTCTCCACGAAGGCCTCGGCGTGCTTGTACCGGTCGGCGTGGTCCAGGTATCCGCCGCGGCGGAAGTTCGCTCCGGTCCAGGCATTGTCGGTGGTCACGATGTTCCACGCCGCGCGCCCGCCCGAGATCAGGTCGAGCGAGGCCAGCCGGTGCGCCAGGTCAGCGGGATCGTTGTAGGTTGTGTTCTGGGTGGCCACCAGGCCGATGTTCGTGGTCACCGACGCCAAGGCGGCGAGCATGGTCTGGGCATCCGGCCTCCCCACCACGTCCAGCGCGTGCGGGCGGCCCAGGTGCTCCCGCAGGCGCAGCCCCTCGCCCAGGAAGAACGCGGCGAACAGGCCCCGCTCCGCCGTCTGGGCGATGCGGCGGAACGATTCGAAGTCCGTCTGGGAGCCCGATTCGGCGGCCTTCCAGATGGTGCCGGAGTTCACGCCCTGGAAGAAGACCCCAAACTGGATCTGGCCGCTTGGCGTGAAGACCTCGGATTTGGCACGGGTGTGCTGTGTCATGGTTTTCCCTTACTTTCCGGTGCCGGCTGCCGCGGCGGAGACGGTTGCATAGCGGCTGGCCGGGCGCTCCAGGCCCAGCAGGCCGCGGAAGGTGCCGTCCTGCACCACCGGGCGGAGGACTCCGCGGCGGCGCAGTTCCGGCAGCACCATCCGGCCCAGCTCCTCGAGATCGACAAAAAGCGACGCCGGGTGCAGCCGCACGCCGTCGGCCGCCCTTAAAAGGTCGGTCAGGAAGTCGGTGAGACCGGCTGCGGAACCTGTGAAAGCCGCCCGGCCGCCGTCGAACGCTGCGTCCCTCGCGGCCGCGGCCTGCCCGCGGGCGTCCAGGACGACGTCGAGCTCGGCGATCACGGCAACGGACGCCCCCACCCGGGCCCGGACGTCGCGGACCTCGGCAGCCAGCAGTTCCGCTGCGGGCGCGGACACCAGCACGGCATCCACCGCGTCCGCCCGGACTTCTCCGAGCAGGGACGCGGCAACCAGCACCGGCAGCTGCCCCTGGAGCGGCCGCGGAATGATGGATGGCCCCTTGACGGAATAGCCCGCGCCGGCAAAACCGGCAGGCGTATCAAAATCGACGTAGTGCAGCTTGTCCACATCGATGTACCGGCCGGTGGCAACATCGCGGATCACGGCGTCGTCCTCCCAGGAATCCCACAGGCGGCGGGACCCCTCGATGGAGGCGGCCGCTTCCTGGCCGAGCGCCTCGCCGGTAACAGAAGCACGGCCGACGGCGGCAGCCGCCCCAGGTGCGTCGGAAGCGGTGGCGATCCACCCGGCCCGGCCACCGGACACGTAGTCCAGGCTGGCCAGCTGGGTGGAGACGTGGAAGGGCTCGGTGTAGACGGTGTCCACCTCCGGGACCAGCGCAATGGTGTGCGTCACCGGCCCCGCGAACGCTGCCCGCAGCAGGGCGTTGGCCCGGCCGGGCGCCGGCGCGTCGGTGAAGGTGGCGGCGTGGAAGCCAGCTGACTCTGCTGCCAGCACGGCGCGGGCAAGGTCCGCACCGTCCCACCCGGCGCCGTCGAGCTCGATCGCCAGGAAGCCCGGCTTTTCAAAGGTACTCACTGCTGGTCCTGACGCTCGTAGGGAATTTTTTCGCCGGCTTCGATGGCCACGGGCAGCCGGTTTTCGGCCGGCGGCAGCGGGCAGGTGGCCAGGTCCGTGTAGGCGCACGGCAGGTTCACGGCCCGGTTGAAGTCCAGCACCACGGACCCGTCCGCGGCGGGCACCACCGAAAGGGAGCGGTTGGCCGCGTAGGTAGTCCTGCCGGAGGTCTGGTCGGTGAACAGCACGGACAGGGAGCCGGGCGCGTGGCCGTTGAACGCGGTCAGCGCCAGCTCCTGGCCGGCCAGCTTGAAGCGGATCTCGCCGGGTGCCTCGTAGACATGCTGGATGCCTTCCACGGCTGCACCCACGGTGGTGGGCCGCGGCGCCTCGAACGGCACGAAGGTCCCGCGGACGGCGTACGCAGCATCCGGGGAGTAGGCGGGCGTGCCCTGGTAGGCCTGCAACAGCGGGTTTTCGGGGTGACGCGGCCGCACGATGTACTCGCCGCCCCGCTTGGCCAGTTCAATGACGGTCTCGCCGGACACCAGGTTGATGCCGCCGCGTTCTGCAATGGGGCCAAACTCCAGCGACGCGCCGGCTTCCGTGTTCAGCTCCGTGCCGTCCTGCTGCAGGCTGTCACCCGGTTCCAAAAGGACGCGGACGACGTCGGCCGCCACGCTCCAGGTGCCCGGGGCGCCTTCCAGCCGGGCGGGTTCGTCGCCCAGCCAGTGCAGGTGGGTCACCGCCAGGAAGCCGTGCGGGTGGGCGCGCTGCTGTTCGTGGGCGGCGTGCCATTCCCGCCAGTCGGCGTCGAAGGACTCGAGGGCTGTTTCGGTGTGTACGGCGTTCATGATGCCTTCCCCGCCTGTGACGGAGCGGCCGTGGCGGTTGCCGGCGTGGCCGCGAAGTTTTCCGCTGTGATGGTCTTGGATTCCGGCAGGGCTTCCTCTGACAGGCCCCAGCGTTCCAGGACCTTCCCGTAGGAGCCGTCCCCGATGACCTCGTTGAGGGCCTCGGAAATCACCGGCGCCAGCCCGTTGCCGCGCAGCGTGGTGGCGGCCACCAGGGTCTCGGACGGCCAGCCGGCATTGACCTTGCCCACCACCTTCAGGTCGTCCCGGGTGTTTTCCCGGTACACGGTGGACGGGTAGGGGGCGATGTTCAGGTCGGTCCGGCCGGAGGAGAGCGCCAGGATGGTGTCGGCGTCGGAGGAGTAGTACTGCAGCGTGGCCGGGGCCTTGCCTTTGGCCTCCAGTTCCTTGTTCCAGGCCAGCAGGATCTTCTCCTGGTTGGTTCCGGAGCCCACGGAGACCTTCAGGCCGGAGATGTCGTCCGCGCCCTTGATGTCATAGGTGGCGGACTTCTTCGCCTCGAACCCCATGTACGCGGCCCGGTAGCTGGCGAAGTCGAACAGCTTCACCCGGTCCTTGTTCACGCCCACGTTGGAGAAGACGGCCTCGAAGTCGCCGGACTGGGTCTTCAGCGGCCAGTTCTCCCAGGACGTGACCTGCACGTCCAGCTCCAGGCCCAGCTTGTCCGCCACCAGCTGCGCGACGTCCAGCTCGGAGCCGATCGGCGTCTTGTCGTCCGTTGCGTGGAAGGACAGCGGGATGGAACCGGCCGTCGTGGCCACCGTCAGCTTGCCGTCCTTGCTGATCAGCGCGGGAACCTTGGCGGCGAGCGCCGCGTCCTTCTCCGCGCGGATCCGCTGCTGGTCCGGGGAGGTGTTGTAGACCACGCCGTTTCGGGCCGCCGTCGTCTGCGCCCCTCCGGCGGGGTTGCCGGCGGCGGAGGCGCCGGGGTCCGCGCAGCCGGCGAGCGCGGCTGAACCAAGGAGTGCGGTGCCGAGGAGTACGACGGCGGGAGGCGCCGCGAGGGCGCGGCGGCGGCTGGTGGGGAAAGCCATGGGAGTTCCTTAGATGTTGAAGGCCGGTTCGAGCACCTTGGAGAAGAAGCTCCGGGTGCGCGGTTCCTGGGGGTTGCTGAAGATGTCCTGCGGGGTGCCCTGTTCCACGATCTGGCCTTGGTCCATGAACACCACGGTGTCCGCCACGTCACGGGCGAAGCCCATCTCGTGGGTGACGATGATCAGCGTGGTGCCGGACTTGGCGAGTTCACGGATGACGTCCAGGACCTCGTTCACCAGTTCGGGGTCCAGGGCGGAGGTGGGCTCGTCGAACAGCAGGATCTTGGGGTCCAGGGCCAGCGCGCGGGCAATCGCCACGCGCTGCTGCTGGCCGCCGGAGAGCTGGCGCGGGTAAGCGTCAGCGCGGTCCTTGAGGCCCACCCGGTCCAGCAGTTCCAGGCCGCGGCGGCGGGCTTCCGCCTTGGAGCGGCCCTGCGCCACCACCGGCGCTTCCGCCACGTTCTCCAGCGCGGTCAGGTGCGGGAACAGGTTGAAGTTCTGGAACACCATGCCAATGTCGGTGCGCTGCTTCAGGATCTCCTTTTCCCGCAGTTCGTGCAGCCGGTCGCCGCGGACTTCGTAGCCCACCAGCCGGCCGTCGATGGTGATGTGGCCGCCGTCCACCTTCTCCAGGTGGTTGATGGTGCGCAGCAGGGTGGACTTGCCGGATCCGGAGGGGCCCACGATCACGGCTACTCCCCGGGTTCCACGGTGAGGCTGACGCCTTTGAGGACTTCCGTGGGGCCGAAGGATTTGCGGACGCCGGTGATCTCCACCAGGCCGCGGGTGGCAGTGGGGGCGGTAAGGGTCTCAGTCATCAGAAGTTCCTCCGGGTGGGGACTGCCGCGTGGGTGGCGAAGAATTTGCGGGCCTTCTGCAGGGGCGTCAGCGGCAGGTTCCGCACCGCGCCCTTGGAGTAGTGCCGTTCGATGTAGTACTGGAAGACGCTCAGCACGGAGGTGATCACGATGTACCAGAGGGTGGCCACCAGCAGCAGCGGCAGGACCTGCTGCGTGCGGTTGTAGATGACCTGCACCGTGTAGAACAGCTCGGAGTAGGCCAGGACGTAGACGATCGAGGTGCCCTTGACCAGGCCGATGATCTCGTTGAACGCGGTGGGCAGGATGGCGCGCATGGCCTGCGGCAGGACGATCCGGGTGGAACGGCGCCAGGCCGGGATGCCCAGGGCGGCCGCGGCTTCCAGCTGGCCCTGGTCCACGGACAGGATGCCGCCGCGGATGATCTCCGCCGAGTACGCCGCCTGGTTCAGGGTCAACCCCAGCACTGCTGCCGCGAACTGGCTGATCAGTGTGGTGGTCTGGACCTCGAAGAAGCGGACATCGGTGAACGGGATCCCTAGGCTGATCTTCTCGTACAGGTAGCCCAGGTTGTACCAAAGAAGCATCTGGACCAGCAGCGGCGTGGACCGGAAGATCCAGGAGAAGGTCCAGGACACCGAGACCAGCAGCGGCGATGCGGACAGCCGCATCAGCGCCAGGATGAAGCCCAGCACGAACCCCAGGATGCCGGAGATGGCGGTCAGCTTCAGCGTTTCCACCAGCCCGTTGACCACCGACTGGGCGGTGAACCACTGCGCCACCACGCCCCACTCCCAGCGCGGGTTGGTGGCCAGGGACCACGCCACGGCCAGGACGCCGAGCGCGACGACGGCGGTCCCCACCCAGCGCCACGGATGCTTGGCGGCCACCACCCGGTAGGACGAGTAGTCCGGGGCCTTCCGGGCGGCCGCCCCATCTTCGGGCCGCCGGGTTTTCGCTGGCGTTTCCGCCGGCGGTGCCGGCTGCGGCTGTTGTGACTGCGCCACGGTCATTGCTGCTGAACTCATGTGCCACCTCGCTTCTCGTCGTGGGATCCGGATGGGCCGTTGCCCCGGGTGGGACCGTTCGGCCCCTTGCTGGCTGCAAATCTAGGACCGGCCGGAACGGGCCAGCAAGGCGGCAGGTTGCAATAGTTCACGGGGCTTCGTACGGCGTCATGAGTCGATTCTTTGCGTCCCATAACGCGCCGTGACGCGGAGTTAACGGCCGTGACCAGGCGCTCGACCGCCGTCGTCACGGCTGCCTAGCATGGGCACTCAATCCCAGCCCCCACTGTCAGGAGCATCCATGCCAGCCACCATCCCGGCCATCGTCTTCATTGGCGGCGGACCGCGCACGGCCGGTGTGCTGGAACGGATAGCGGCCAACCGGCCTGACGTCTTCGCGGGCCCGCTGCAGATCCATGTGGTGGAGCCGCACGTCCCCGGTTCGGGCCGGATCTGGCGGTACGACCAGGACCCCGGCCTCCTGCTGAACTCCATGGCGGCGGACATCACCATGTTCACGGACGAGTCGGTGGACTGCGCCGGCCCGGCCGCCCCCGGCCCCGGTTTGGCCGAGTGGGCCGCGGGCGTCCTGGATGCCACCATCATCGACGTGCCGGACTTCCCGCAGCAGCTGTGGGACCAGCTCCGCGCGCTGACGGGCACCACCTTCCCCACCCGCCGGCTGCAGAGCCAGTACCTGGAGTGGTTCTTCCGCCGGGCCGCCAAGTCGCTGGGCCGCAGCGTGGCGGTGCACCGGACCACCGCCCTCGGCATTGCCGCTGTGGATGGCGGCCATGAGGTGGAGCTGGCCAATGGCCGGACGCTGCACGCAGACATTGTCGTCACCGCCCTGGGGCACACTGACTCCCGCCCGGACGCCGTCTCCGCCGGGTTCGCGGACTTCGCCGCCCGGCACGGCGGCTACCACGCGGCACCCAGCTACACCACCGACGTCGACTACTCCCCCATCGCCGCCGGGCAGGACGTGATCGTCGCCGGGATGGGCCTGGCGTTTGTTGACCTGCTGGTCCTGCTCATGGAGGGGCGCGGCGGCAGGTTCCAGGAAACGGACGACGGCGGGCTGCGCTACCTTCCGTCCGGACGGGAACCACGGCTGTGGGCAGGGTCGCGCCGTGGGGTTCCGTACCACTCCAAGATTTCCGCACCCCTGCGCGGCCAGGCTCCAGGGCCGCTGCGGTTCTTCACTGCTGGTGCCGTGGACGCTCTCCTGGACGCCCACGGCGAACTGGACTTCCGGCAGCACCTCTGGCCACTCATTGCCAAGGAAGCAGGCTACTACTACTACCGCGAACTCCTCACGGGCAGCCCGGAACGCGCGGCCATGGAATGGGAAGTGTTTGCCGCCCGTTATGCCGGGGTGGACTGGTACAGCGGCGAGCGCGCGGACCTCGTGGCGGCTGCCGTGCCGGACCCGGGCCTGCACCTGGACCTGGAGCGGCTGGACCGGCCCTTCGACGGTGTCCACTTTGCCGGCCACCAGGAGCTGCAAGACGCCGTGGCCGGGTATATAGAGCACGATCTCTCTTTACGGGACGGCCCGGACCATCCGGAAACCCTGGCACTGTTCCTGGCCCTGCTCCACGTGTACATGGAGGTGGGACGCGTGGTTCCCGCGGAACGCCTCAATGCCCGCTCGCAGCAGGTCATTCACGGCTGGTGGCACGGCTTTTTCAGCTTCGTGGATTCCGGTCCGCCGCCGCACCGGCTGCGCCAGATGCTGGCGCTGCACCGCGCCGGGGTGCTGCAGTTCCTTGGCCCCGGCCTGGAGGTATCCGCCGACGACGCCAGCGGTAGCTTCGTCGCCACATCGCGGCAGTCCGGGGTCACGGTGTCCGCCACGGCACTGATCGAGGCGCGGCTGCCGTCCACGTCCGTGGCCCGCTCGCTCAACCCGGTACTTTCTTCGCTGTATGACGGCGGCCTGGGCAGCGAACAACAGCTGCTGACCTCGGACGGCATCCACTCCACCGGGAAGCTGCTGGTCTCTCCCGGGCACCACCTGGTGGACGCGGACGGCCGGGCGCAGGCAACCCTCTTCGGCGTCGGGCCTGGAACCTCCGGCTGGGGCGCCGGCGCCTTCGCCAGGCCCAACACCAACGCGGCGCCCTTCCGCGAGAACGATGCCCTGGCCCGGACCGTCCTCGGGGTTGCCCGGGACATCGCCTCCCAGGTGTCCGCCACAATGAGTCCAGAACCAGCCGCCGCCGGAAAGAACTAGCACCATGACCGCAGAGTCCGATCTCAAGCCCCGTCCCCTCGATCCCGCCAGGCTGTCGGTCCTCAGCCTTCCCATGCACGATCCGCGGGTCCGGCCGCTCCTGGACGAGCTCGCCGTCGAATATGACACCCGCTACGGGGACCTGTTTGGCCGCGGGGCCGCGGCAGAGGAACTGAACCGCTACCCGGCGGCCGAATTCGAGGGCCCGCACGGCGCCCTGCTGGTGATCCAGGAAGACGGCGAGTCAATCGCCGGCGGCGCGTTCCGCCGGTACGACCCCGCCACGGCGGAACTGAAGCGGATCTGGACGCACTCGGCACACCGCCGTCGTGGGCTGGCACGCCTGGTGCTCGCCGAACTCGAGGCCCTGGCCGCCGCCCGCGGCTACACCAGGCTGTACCTCACCACCGGTCCACGGCAGCCGGAGGCCAAGCACCTCTACCTGAACACCGGCTACGAGGCGCAGTTCGATCTCGACGCCGACCCGGAAACCATCGGGCCGCTGGCCTTCACCAAGGACCTGCCGAAAATTTGAGTGCCCGGCCTGCCCGCCAGATGGGGTGACGCCGCTAAGCTGGCGCCATGGCCACGAAAACCACAGCAGAGAAGCTTGCCACCATCCAGCAGGGCTACACGCTGGAAGGCGCCACCATCGAGTTGGGAGCCGCCATCATCGACGGCGAACTCCACAAGGACGCGCCGGTGCGGCTGCCGCTGGCCATGATGAACCGGCACGGGCTGGTGGCCGGGGCTACCGGTACCGGCAAAACCGTCACGCTGCACATGATGGCCGAGCAGCTGTCCACGGCAGGCGTGCCCGTGTTCCTGGCCGACATCAAAGGTGACCTTTCCGGCCTGGCGACGGCCGCCGTCGGCAGCGACAAATTGAAGGCCCGCACGGACAGCATCGGCCAGCCGTGGCAGGGTAAGACGTTCCCCGTGGAATTCCTCGCGCTGGGCGGCGACGGCAACGGCGTCCCGGTCCGCGCCACGGTGACCTCCTTCGGTCCCGTCCTGCTTTCGCGCATCATGGAGCTCAATGACACGCAGGAATCCAGCCTTCAGCTGGTCTTCTACTTCGCGGACAAGAACGGCCTGGAGCTGATCGACCTCAAGGACCTCCGCGCGGTCATCCAGTTCCTCACCTCGGACGAGGGCAAGGACAAGCTGGAGGAACTCGGCGGCCTGTCCAAGGCGACCGCAGGCGTGATCCTGCGGGAGATCGTGAACCTGGAGGCGCAGGGGCTGGAGAAGTTCTTCGGAGAGCCGGAGTTCGATACGGCCGAGCTGCTGCGCACCGCCCCGGACGGCCGCGGCGTGGTCACCTGCCTGGAACTGCCCACCCTGCAGACCAAGCCCATGCTGTTCTCCACCTTCCTGATGTGGCTGCTGGCAGACCTGTTCGAGGACCTCCCCGAGGCCGGCGACCTGGACAAACCCAAGCTCGTGTTCTTCCTCGACGAAGCACACCTGCTGTTCAACGGGGCCTCCAAAGCCTTCCTGGACGCCATCACCACCACCGTCCGGCTGATCCGGTCCAAGGGTGTGGGCATCTTCTTCGTCACGCAGACGCCAAAGGATGTCCCCGCCGACGTCCTGGGCCAGCTGGCAAACCGGGTCCAGCACGCCCTGCGCGCCTTCACCCCGGAGGACGCCAAAGCGCTCAAGGCCACGGTGTCCACGTTCCCGGTCAGCGACTACGACCTGGAAGAGACGCTGACGTCCGCGGGCATCGGCGAGGCCGTCATCACCGTCATGAACGAGAAGGGTGCACCCACCCCGGTGGCCCTCACCCGGCTGCGCGCCCCTGAATCCGTCATGGGTCCCAGCGAGGAAGCGCTGGTCCGGAGCACGGTGGCCGGCTCCGCCCTGCTCGGGAAGTACGGGACCACCGTGGACAACCCGTCCGCCTACGAGAAGCTCACCGGCAAAGCCGCAGCCCCCACGGGCCCGGCGGTCCCCGCGCCTGCTGCCGGCACACCTGCCCCGGGTGCACCTTCAGCTCCGGGCACGTACGACGTGGACGCCGAGGCCCGCCGGATCGAGGAAGAAATCCTGGGCCGGCCCAGCAGCAGGCCAGCCCAGGCCCCGGAACCGCAATACAGCGAGCCCCAATTCGACGAAGCCCGGGACCCTGGGCCGCGCCAGTCCCGGGCCAAAGCACCCCGGACGCGCCAACCGCAGCCAAGCCAGCCGGAGCCACAAGCCGGCGGCATGATGGGCGACCTTGGCGGCGTACTCGGCGGTGCCCTGGGCGGGGGGCTGAAGAGCATGGCGCGGTCCGTGGGCACGCAGCTGGGACGCGAACTGCTCCGCGGCGTGTTCGGAACGTCGTCCCGGCGCCGTCGCCGCTAACCCCGCCACCGGGGCCGCCGGAGGCAAGGTCCAAGGTGCTGGTGGGCGTTGTCCCGGCGCCCCGCCGTCGGGAGTTAACGGGTGTTGCCCGGCAGATTAGGGGGACACCAACTTTAGTGTGCGTCCGCACTGACGTTACTGTGTAGAACGTGCAGATGAGTCAAGCGTTGGTGAGGATCGCGGCCGGGTGGCTGCTGGGCCTCATGCTTGCCATCGCCGGAGCCGTGGTGGCCATCAATGTCGTGAACAATACCGTGGCCAGTCCGCAGCAGCCCGTCAGGGAATACCTGGACGCGCTGAAGAGCGGCGACGGCGGGCGTGCGCTGGGGATCCTCCGGGCGGCTGTCCCGCCCAGCAACGCCGCCATGCTGGATGGGCCAGGGCTGCAGACCTCCGCGTCCCGCGTCACGAATGTGGATATCGGCGATCCCGAGGAACGTCCGGGGAACCAGGTCATGGTCCCGATGGAATACACCATCGACGGCAGCCGGCTGCACACGGAGTTCCTGCTGCAGAAGACCGGTACCGAGTGGCTGTTCTTCAACACCTGGGCATTCGTCCCGTCCCGCCTGCCCACCGTCGATATCACCGTGGTCAACGGCAACGAGGCGGTGCTGAACGGCGTCCCGGTGAACATGCCCAACGGCCGCAATTCCTTCGCGGTCTTCTACCCGGGCGAGTACGAGGCCTCCCTCAACGGGCAGTACTTCTCGGCTCCCGCCACCCGGGCCACGGTCACCGCCAAGGACGCGCCCGTGGCGCCACTGAACCTGCTGACCCAGGCCACGGACAAGCTGAAGAACGATGTCGCGGCCAAAATCAGGGAATTCCTGGACGGCTGCGCGGCCCAGGCCGTCAAGGAACAGAAGCTCCAGCCGGACTGCCCCTTCTACTACGCCAGCAACAACCGGGTCCAGGACGGCACCATCAAGTGGACCGTCACCGAATACCCGGGCGTCTCGGTGGAACCCTTCGACGGCCGGTGGGTGGTGTCCCCGCTGGACGGCAAGGCCAAGGTCGAAGCGCTCCAGCAGAACTCCTTCACCGGCGCCTGGTACCCGCTGGACGCCGAGGTGGACTTCAGCTTCACCACCCGCCTCGACGTGGCCGGTGACACGGTCAAGGTCACCCCGCAGCTGAGCTTCTAGGCCCCCTCCCCTACCCGCCGCGTCACACCGCCGGCAAGTTAGCGCCGCCGCCGCAGGACAGCCCAGCACCTGCTCCACCATCGCCTGCGGCCCGTACACCACGTCGGCGTAGTAGTAGCGGAGGGCTGTATATCCCTGGAGGACCGACTCATTGTTTCGGCGATGATCCTTTTGAACCTGTTTCCACTCCGCGTGGTGCCTCCCGTCCAGTTCAACGACCAGCCATCCGTCCAGCAACAGATCCACATACCCCACCCGCTCCAGGTACACCTGCGGCTGCACCTGGATTCCCGCTTGCCGGAAGTATGTGTCGCCGCGGGTTACGGCGCACTCCACCATGACCAGCGATCCCGCGAAAGACAGGCATCGAAGCGCGTGGATCAGCACATCAGCCAGGGCGGCCACAGGCTGGACCCGGGAGGGTGGCAGCAGGAGCCCGGAATGATGGATTGCATCCCCACCGACCGCCTCCTGCCGGCGGTGGTAGACGTGGCGTTTTCCGTCCGAGGGCAGCGACCACAGGCTATATGCAGTCGCAGCGCTGGAACACGTCAACAACTCCCGGTTTTGGAGCACGGCAACCAAGTCCGGAGGCGCCGTCGGAAGCGCATACAGACCCCGGTCCGGTTGCAGGACCCCCGCCCGTACCGCCCTCCTGAGGGCGGCGTCATCCACTCCCAGCCTGGCCAGGGCGGGTCTCCGTGCGGCTCCGCCGCAGACTTCCAAGGCTCTGAGGGCATCCACCCGGCCATGGTGCCCCGCTTCTGAGGGCCGCCCATACCCCACCGCCGCCCTATGTGGACAGCGGAGGATCCGGCCAGCGTCACGCAGAGCACGCTTTCAGGGCCGGCAGTCTGCGAAAAGCCCGGAATCCCGGGACGGCCGCCACGCTGGGAACGCGAAAGGCCGCCTCCCGTGACGCGGAGTCACATGGAAGCAGCCGTTCAGCAAACCACAGACGGGTCAGTCCATTCCGCGGAGGTCCAGGACCAGTTCGGTGTCACCGTCGGCCTGCAGGACCACGGGGATGCCCCAGTCCTGCTGGTAGAGGTGGCAGGCGGCGTGGTCGGGGATCTCGCCGTCCTCGGTCTCGGGGCCGTCGCAGGCCGCGGCGCGGGCGGTAATGTGCAGCACGCCCTCGGGAACGTCCGGGGACAGCTCCAGGGTGCGGAGCAGTCCCACCGAGGTGCCGCCGCCGGCCACCAGCAGTTCCGGCGGGGTGGAGGAGATCTTCAGCTGCGTCGGATCGCCCCAGCGGTCATCGAGTTTCTGCCCGGTGGGAGCGGTGAAGCGGACGGTCAGGTCCAGGGCGCCGGGGGCCACAGGGCTCTTGGGCCGCTGGGTCTGGGATGCGCCCTCATCCACCTGCTGCGCTTCCTTGGGGATGGGAACGTACACCAGCTGGTGCTTGTTCGCCTCGACCACCACCAGAAGGGGCTCGGAGCCGGCGGATTCCGTGTGGTCCACAATCACGTCGGACGGCTCGGCAAGCCCGCGGGCCAGCGTGGACACGGTGCCGGACGCGGGGTCGTAGCGGCGCACGGCTCCGTTGTAGGTGTCTGCGATCGCCACGGAGCCGTCGGGCAGGACGGTCACACCGAGCGGGTGCTGCAGCCGTGCTTCGGCGGCCGGGCCGTCGCGGAAGCCGAAGTCGAACAGGCCCTTGCCCACGGCGGACTCCACGGTGATGGAGGCGTCGTCTGCGATGTTCAGCTTGCGGAGGGCCGACGTTTCGGAGTCCGCCACCCAGATGTTGCCGTCGGCATCTTCGGCCAAGCCTGAGGACTGGGCGAACCAGGACTCGTGCGCGGGACCGTCGAGAAGCCCTTCCAGGCCGTTGCCGGCAATGATCGACACGGCGCCGGAGACGGGGTCAAAGCTGAAAATCTGGTGCGTGCCGGCCATGGCCACCACCACCGCATTGAGCTTGCGGGACCATACGACATCCCACGGCGAGCTCAGCGCCACATCCAGCGGGTCCGTGCCCAGTGAGCCGCTGAAGCCGGCGCCTTCCTCGTCCACCCGGGCCGGGCCGGTTTCCAGCAGGCGCTGGATGCCGTTTCCAGCCAGGGTGGAGGCCTTGCCGTCCGTGAGCGAAAGTCCACGCAGCCGGTGGTTGACCGAGTCGGCAATGACGACGTCGTAGCCCGCCTTGGCTGCCACGTCTTCCGGGAGCAGGACCAGGCCCTGGGGCTCGTTGAACTGGGCGCTGGCGGTGTCCCCCGCGGCGGGGCCGTCGGCGTAGCCCTTGGTGCCCGAGCCGAAGGTGGCCAGGACTGTTTCGAAGTCGGTGGCCAGTTCCACCAGGCGGTGGTGGCCGGTGTCGGTGACCAGCCAGGACCCCTTCTCCGCAGCAACGGAAGCGGCTGCACCTGCGGGCGTGCCGCCGTCGGCTGTTCCAGCCAAAGCCGTGGAACCGCGGCCCGGCGGGAGGAACAATGCCTTGCCGGGGAAGCGCAGGGTGCCGGACGTTGCCTCGGGGGCCACGTACGGGCCGGAGCCGCGGTGCAGGGTGCCCTTGGCCTCGTGCTCGGCGATCAGTTCCGGGATCAGCACCGCGAGCCCGTCCGCGTGGCCCTCACCGGAAAGGTGCGCCACGATGTAGCCCTCGGGATCAATGACCACCAGGGTGGGCCATGCACGGGCTGTGTACGCCTTCCAGGTGTCCAGTTCGGGGTCGTCCAGGACCGGGTGGTGGATCTCGTAGCGCTCCACGGCGGCCGCCAGCGCCACAGGGTCCGCCTCGTGCTCGAACTTGGGCGAGTGGACTCCCACGGTGACCAGCACGTCGGAGTACTGCTGCTCAAGCGGCCGCAGCTCATCGAGGACGTGCAGGCAGTTGATGCAGCAGAAGGTCCAGAAATCGAGCAGCACGATCTTGCCGCGCAGGGCTTCGAGGTCCAGGGACTTGCCACCGGTGTTCAGCCAGTTGCGGCCCACCAGTTCGGAGGCCCGGACCCGGGCATGCGTGCGTACGGTTTCGCTCATCAGCGTCCTTCCAGCTTGTTGCGTTCAGCCAGCTTGGCATCGCGTTCGGCCAATTTGGCAAACATATCGTTGTAAGCGGTCAGATCGGCGTCGTTATTCCTGTCCGCGGCGCGGTCCACCCGCTTGGTCTCCCGCTGGTCCGACCTGGACCACATGATGGCGACGCCGATCGCCACCAGCAGCGTGGGCACTTCGCCAATGCCCCAGGCCACCGCGCCGCCGGCCTGCTGGTCGGCAAGGGCGGACGGTCCCCAGGCACGGCCCAGGTTGCCAAAGTAGTCCGCAGCCATCAGGCCCGTGCCGCCCATGATGGACACGCCGAAGAAGGCGTGGAAGCCCATGGTGGCCAGGAGCAGGAGCAGCCGCATGGGGTACGGGGCGCGGCGCGGCAGCGGGTCGGTGCCGATCATGCTCAGTACGAAGATGTAGCCGGTCAGCAGGAAGTGCAGGTTCATCAGCTCGTGGCCCACATGATCGCGCATGGCGAAGCCGAAGAGGTCCGAGTAGTAGAACAGGATGATGGAACCGGCGAAATTGGCTGCCGCGAACAGCGGGTGGGTGACCAGTTGGGAGAACTTCGAGTGCACGAAGACCAGGAGCCACTCGCGGGCACCGCGTGAGCCGTCACCGCGGGCGGGCAGGGCGCGCAGGGCCAGCGTCACCGGCGCCCCGAGCACCAGGAAGATCGGGGCCACCATGGTCAGCGCCATGTGGTCCACCATGTGCGCAGAAAACAGGATGCGTCCGTAGACCGACGGCGGCCCGGACGTGATGTATGTCAGCACCACCAGGCCGATGACCCAGTTGACGGACCGGAACCACTGCCAGGAGTCTCCCCGCCGGCGGATCCTGGCAACGCCCAGGAAGTAGGCGACCAGCCCGAAGAGGGCCACGCCGACCCAGATCCAGTCCAGGCGCCACTCAGTAAGCCAGCGTTCGGGAGTGAGCTCGGGGGAAGCTCGTAGCCGCTGAGGATGAAGGCGGGTGAGGCGTTGGGTGCCAGCTCTGTTGGCTGCGGCGGGGCTGAGCGGCCCAGGGCCACGGCGATGCCCGAGGTGGCACCCATGACCAGCAGCTCCGCCAGGATCAACTGCCACAGCACGCGCCGCGAGGACATAGTGGCCCCCTTGCGGCCCAGCTGCGGGATGACCCACTGCCGGTGCATGAAGCCGATGCCGCCCAGCACCACCGCGCCCGCGGTCTTGGCCAGGATCAGCTGCCCGTACGCCGAGCCGAAGAGATCATGCCAGCTGGTGACGCGGATTGCTGCGTTGATAATGCCGGAGGCGAAAACCAGCACGAATGCGAAGCCCGCCAGGGTGGAGAAGCGCTTGAGCGTGGGTTCGGTGATATCGGAAGCTGCCCCGGCTTTGGGCCCCGTCAGGATTCCAGACAGCAGGGCCAGGATGATGATGCCGCCCACCCATGTGCTGACGCCGAGCAGGTGCAGGCCGAGCGAGTTGATGGCGCCCTCGTGGTCCGACGAGCTTGAAGAGTGTCCGATCAGGGCGGTAGGCACCAAACCGATGAGGGCCAGGATGAGGGTGAGGGCCAGGCCACCAAGGGACCTGACGCCGAAGAGTGCCGTCGTCACTATCGCGGCGATGATGGTGACGGCGAGCCAGGCCCGCCCTGTATCGATGTCCGTCATGAAGTACACCAGGGCCTGCGTGAAAGCAGGATCGCCCGACAGTCCCTGCCCGGCCACATCGGCGTACGTGAGCACCAGGACCGCTATAGCGGACAAGGTCCACACCGCGCCCGCAACGGCCGCCACAGCGAGCACGCGGGTGAAGGCGGGATGCTCGGGTGCCCCGCTGCCTGCTTTCTCCCGGTCCCGCCCGCGCCCGTTGAGGTTCTTGGGCAGGATGCCGACGGCGAAGATGAGGCCGCCGACGACGGTCGCCAGGGACACGTTGTGAATGGCCTTGCTGATGGGGAGTCCCCAACGGACCAAGGCGCCGGGATCGGCGACGCTGCGGGCCGCTGACGCTCCGGAGAAGATCAGCGCTGCTGCAAGGCCCAGGAAAAGTGCCGCCAAGCCAGCCACTTGCCAGGCAACCGGTACCCCCGGGGTGCCGGCGTCCCGGACCGCAGCCCCCTTGCCAGGGCTGGACTGTGGCGGGGTGGAGCGTGGTTTTGCGGCAGAAGACACCATCCCATTGTCCGCTACGCCCGCCCGGGCGGCGAATCCGGGGTTAAACGCCAAGGAGCGGCAACCCGACGGGTTGCCGCTCCTGTTCCAGCCGGCTGCATGCCGGCCGGGAATAAGCTCTACTTCTTGGAGACTGCAGCCTTCAGCTTGGAGCCGGCGGTCAGCTTAACGCTGTGGCCTGCTGCAATCTGGATGGTCTCGCCGGTCTGCGGGTTGCGGCCGGTGCGGGCTGCACGGTCGGTACGCTCGACGGCGAGCCAGCCCGGGATGGTGATCTTCTCGCCGGCGGCGACGGAAGTCTCGAAAACCTCGAACAGTGCGTCGAGGACGGAGTTGACGGCAGCCTGGCTGGTGCCGGCCTTGCCAGCTACCTCTGCAACAAGTTCACTACGGTTCTTAGCCATTGATGTCCTCCTGGACGGTTCTGATTCTGGAGCCTGCACACGGCATGCGCGCAGGCCACTGTTCGAAAACTTACCAGCTTGGGCGGTTGCGGGCCGCAAATTCCGCGTGTTTCCGCCATTTTTTGAGGTTAATCACCGGATTTCAGGGGGTTTTCACCCTGCTCAACCTTTGGTGGTGGTCCGGCGGCGGCCGCGGTGTATGCCTGGCTGGGAGGTGAGGGTCGACGGCGGGGCGCACCTTCCAGCCGTTGCCCGCCACGACCGGGTACGGGGTGGGTGGGTTGGTGTTTAAATGTGGGAGGCCCCAACCGTGTGGTTGGGGCCTCGACCATTAATAGTTGTTCCGGCGGTGACCTACTCTCCCACACCCTCCCGGGTGCAGTACCATCGGCGCTGTGGGTCTTAGCTTCCGGGTTCGGAATGGGACCGGGCGTTTCCCCCACGCTATGACCGCCGTAACCCTTGTACCCGGCCAACCCCTGGGGGGTTGGTGGGAAGTTTTGTGGTTACAACATGGTGTTGTTATTTAGTTGTGTTGGTTCCGTGCCGTGACAACCCGTGGTGGGGGGTTGTTGGTTGGGAACCACATAGTGGACGCAAGCAGAGTTTTGTATGTATCTGTGTGGTGTAAGTTGTTGGCCTATTAGTACCGGTCAGCTTCACGAGTCGTTAGTCCTCGCTTCCACATCCGGCCTATCAACCCAGTGGTCTGGCTGGGGGCCTCTCACACATAAATGTGTATGGAAATCTCATCTTGAAGCGAGCTTCCCGCTTAGATGCTTTCAGCGGTTATCCCATCCGAACGTAGCTAATCAGCGGTGCACTTGGCAGTACAACTGACACACCAGAGGTTCGTCCGTCCCGGTCCTCTCGTACTAAGGACAGCCCTTCTCAAATTTCCTGCGCGCGCAGCGGATAGGGACCGAACTGTCTCACGACGTTCTAAACCCAGCTCGCGTACCGCTTTAATGGGCGAACAGCCCAACCCTTGGGACCTACTCCAGCCCCAGGATGCGACGAGCCGACATCGAGGTGCCAAACCATGCCGTCGATATGGACTCTTGGGCAAGATCAGCCTGTTATCCCCGAGGTACCTTTTATCCGTTGAGCGACGGCCATTCCACAATGTACCGCCGGATCACTAGTCCCGACTTTCGTCCCTGCTCGAGATGTCTCTCTCACAGTCAAGCTCCCTTGTGCACTTACACTCGACACCTGATTGCCAACCAGGCTGAGGGAACCTTTGGGCGCCTCCGTTACTTTTTAGGAGGCAACCGCCCCAGTTAAACTACCCATCAGGCACTGTCCCTGACCCGGATTACGGGCCGAAGTTAGATGTCCAAAGTGACCAGAGTGGTATTTCAACGATGACTCCACCCGAACTGGCGTCCGGGCTTCAACGTCTCCCACCTATCCTACACAAGCCACTCCGAACACCAATACCAAACTATAGTAAAGGTCTCGGGGTCTTTCCGTCCTGCTGCGCGTAACGAGCATCTTTACTCGTACTGCAATTTCGCCGAGTTTATGGTTGAGACAGCGGGGAAGTCGTTACTCCATTCGTGCAGGTCGGAACTTACCCGACAAGGAATTTCGCTACCTTAGGATGGTTATAGTTACCACCGCCGTTTACTGGGGCTTAAATTCTCAGCTTCGCCTTGCGGCTAACCGGTCCTCTTAACCTTCCAGCACCGGGCAGGAGTCAGTCCGTATACATCGTCTTGCGACTTCGCACGGACCTGTGTTTTTAGTAAACAGTCGCTTCCCCCTGGTCTCTGCGGCCCCGATCCCCTCCACACCGCGAAGGTGTATCAAGGTTGGGGCCCCCCTTCTCCCGAAGTTACGGGGGCATTTTGCCGAGTTCCTTAACCATAATTCTCTCGATCGCCTTAGTATTCTCTACCTGATCACCTGTGTCGGTTTGGGGTACGGGCGGCTAAAACCTCGCGTCGATGCTTTTCTCGGCAGCATAGGATCACCAAATCCCCCCAAACGGGGGTCCCATCAGATCTCAGGCACCATGAGTGGCGGATTTGCCTACCACTCGCCCTACATCCTTAGACCGGGACAACCATCGCCCGGCTCGGCTACCTTCCTGCGTCACACCTGTTAATACGCTTGCCTCCCAGGATCAGGTCCCGCGCTCCACCAAAACCCTTCACCCACAAGGGGTGTCGGGCAGGTCTCGGGCGGTTAGTATCCCCTGTTCAACATGGACGGTTTTTCGCCGGTACGGGAATATCAACCCGTTGTCCATCGACTACGCCTGTCGGCCTCGCCTTAGGTCCCGACTTACCCAGGGCAGATTAGCTTGACCCTGGAACCCTTGATCATTCGGCGGACGGGTTTCTCACCCGTCTTTCGCTACTCATGCCTGCATTCTCACTCGTGTAGGCTCCACCACTGGTTTACACCGCAGCTTCACCGCCCACACGACGCTCCCCTACCCATCCACACTCCTGAACCACAAAGGCTTGGAAAATATGTGAATGCCACAACTTCGGCGGTGTACTTGAGCCCCGCTACATTGTCGGCGCGGAATCACTTGACCAGTGAGCTATTACGCACTCTTTTAAGGGTGGCTGCTTCTAAGCCAACCTCCTGGTTGTCTGGGCAACTCCACATCCTTTCCCACTTAGCACACGCTTAGGGGCCTTAGTTGGTGGTCTGGGCTGTTTCCCTCTCGACTATGAAGCTTATCCCCCACAGTCTCACTGCTGCGCTCTCACTTACCGGCATTCGGAGTTTGGCTGACGTCAGTAACCTTGTAGGGCCCATTAGCCATCCAGTAGCTCTACCTCCAGCAAGAAACACGCAACGCTGCACCTAAATGCATTTCGGGGAGAACCAGCTATCACGAAGTTTGATTGGCCTTTCACCCCTACCCACAGCTCATCCCCTCCATTTTCAACTGAAGTGGGTTCGGTCCTCCACGACGTCTTACCGTCGCTTCAACCTGGCCATGGGTAGATCACTTCGCTTCGGGTCTAGATCACGCCACTCACACGCCCTATTCAGACTCGCTTTCGCTACGGCTGCCCCACACGGGTTAACCTCGCGACGTAACACTAACTCGCAGGCTCATTCTTCAAAAGGCACGCCGTCACCAGAACAGAGCCGGCTCCGACGGATTGTAAGCACACGGTTTCAGGTACTGTTTCACTCCCCTCCCGGGGTACTTTTCACCTTTCCCTCACGGTACTGGTCCGCTATCGGTCATTAGGGAGTATTTAGGCTTATCAGGTGGTCCTGACAGATTCGCACGGGATTTCTCGGGCCCCGTACTACTTGGGATACTCTCACAGGCGGTACAAACACATTACGGTTACGGGACTAACACCCTCTCTGGCCGGCCTTTCAAAACCGTTCACCTATGCGCGCACATCACACCCCACCAGCCCGGCAGAACTGGTACGGAAAGTCCCACAACCCCGACCATGCAACGCCCGCCGGCTATCACACATGGAACGGTTTAGCCTGATCCGCGTTCGCTCGCCACTACTAACGGAATCACTATTGTTTTCTCTTCCTGCGGGTACTGAGATGTTTCACTTCCCCGCGTTCCCCCCACGCACCCTATGTGTTCAGGTACGGGTCACCAAGTCACTCGCGCGCTCGGCGGGGTTTCCCCATTCGGACACCCTGGGATCACAGTCCGGTTATCGACTCCCCCAGGCTTATCGCAGATTCCTACGTCCTTCTTCGGCTCCTAATGCCAAGGCATCCACCGTGTGCTCTTAAAAACTTGACCACAAAGATCAAAAACAAAAAACACTCGAGAGAACCACGAAAACTGTCCCGCACACCCAAAAGGGCGCACGAACCAGATCCAGGTTCATATTCTTGGAAATTGCTTCTTATACAAGATGCTCGCGTCCACTATGTAGTTCTCAAACAACAACCCCACACCACACACCCCACACACACGTGCGCGGAACGTCATGGCAGGGAAACCAGAAACACACAAACCCGAGGCAAAAACCCCGGCCCTGTTGCCTCAGGACCCAACAGTGTGCCAAACACTACCCGGCAGAACCAACCACCCACGTTCCAGGACAACCCCACAAAGGAGAGCATCCGTACTAGCAAATGGTCCGTGCCACCAGGCACCTATTTGTTGATATTCCACCCATGAGCACCCGCCACGGAACAATCGTCCGTGCTACGGGCTTGCTTCCTGACAACACCACACCCGGACATACATCCAGGCCGGTTGTTGTAGGCGCTCCTTAGAAAGGAGGTGATCCAGCCGCACCTTCCGGTACGGCTACCTTGTTACGACTTAGTCCCAATCGCCAGTCCCACCTTCGACAGCTCCCTCCCACAAGGGGTTAGGCCACCGGCTTCGGGTGTTACCAACTTTCGTGACTTGACGGGCGGTGTGTACAAGGCCCGGGAACGTATTCACCGCAGCGTTGCTGATCTGCGATTACTAGCGACTCCGACTTCATGGGGTCGAGTTGCAGACCCCAATCCGAACTGAGACCGGCTTTTTGGGATTAGCTCCACCTCACAGTATCGCAACCCTTTGTACCGGCCATTGTAGCATGCGTGAAGCCCAAGACATAAGGGGCATGATGATTTGACGTCGTCCCCACCTTCCTCCGAGTTGACCCCGGCAGTCTCCTATGAGTCCCCACCATCACGTGCTGGCAACATAGAACGAGGGTTGCGCTCGTTGCGGGACTTAACCCAACATCTCACGACACGAGCTGACGACAACCATGCACCACCTGTAAACCGACCACAAGTGGGGGACCTGTTTCCAGATCTTTCCGGTTCATGTCAAGCCTTGGTAAGGTTCTTCGCGTTGCATCGAATTAATCCGCATGCTCCGCCGCTTGTGCGGGCCCCCGTCAATTCCTTTGAGTTTTAGCCTTGCGGCCGTACTCCCCAGGCGGGGCACTTAATGCGTTAGCTACGGCGCGGAAAACGTGGAATGTCCCCCACACCTAGTGCCCAACGTTTACGGCATGGACTACCAGGGTATCTAATCCTGTTCGCTCCCCATGCTTTCGCTCCTCAGCGTCAGTTAATGCCCAGAGACCTGCCTTCGCCATCGGTGTTCCTCCTGATATCTGCGCATTTCACCGCTACACCAGGAATTCCAGTCTCCCCTACATCACTCTAGTCTGCCCGTACCCACCGCAGATCCGGAGTTGAGCCCCGGACTTTCACGGCAGACGCGACAAACCGCCTACGAGCTCTTTACGCCCAATAATTCCGGATAACGCTTGCGCCCTACGTATTACCGCGGCTGCTGGCACGTAGTTAGCCGGCGCTTCTTCTGCAGGTACCGTCACTTACGCTTCTTCCCTACTGAAAGAGGTTTACAACCCGAAGGCCGTCATCCCTCACGCGGCGTCGCTGCATCAGGCTTGCGCCCATTGTGCAATATTCCCCACTGCTGCCTCCCGTAGGAGTCTGGGCCGTGTCTCAGTCCCAGTGTGGCCGGTCACCCTCTCAGGCCGGCTACCCGTCGTCGCCTTGGTAGGCCATTACCCCACCAACAAGCTGATAGGCCGCGAGTCCATCCAAAACCACAAAAGCTTTCCACCAACCACCATGCGATGGAAGGTCATATCCGGTATTAGACCCAGTTTCCCAGGCTTATCCCAGAGTCAAGGGCAGGTTACTCACGTGTTACTCACCCGTTCGCCACTAATCCACCCACAAGTGGGCATCATCGTTCGACTTGCATGTGTTAAGCACGCCGCCAGCGTTCATCCTGAGCCAGGATCAAACTCTCCGTTGAAAACAAACAGACACAACCAAAACCACCGGAAATAACGGCGCCAATGGCTGCACAAAATTTGAAACCAGCTAAAAACACCAAACCACACCACAGGGGCGGCACGATTCGGCAAATTCAACCAATCACATTACATAATCGGTATCAACAAACTTGGCACACTATTGAGTTCTCAAACAACAGACACACCCGGCACCACCCAAACACTTACGTTCAGGATCGCTCCGGAGCAACTTTTCAAACTTACCCGATCCCCCGCCCCGAAGCAAATCCATCTTTCAGGACCCACATCGAAGAGAAGACCGCCCCAACCGATTTCCAGCGCCCTAAAGAGCAACCAGAATCTGGCTTTGATTTGGGGGTTTTGGCCACCCGGTGAACAGTTCTTCACTGTCTCCCCCGCGGCGACTTAGAAAACAATACCCGCACACAACCTACACCGCAAATCGACCCAAGCTACACCCTTACACCCCCAGAAACCCCGGAAAACCGCGGCTTTCTTAGCCCTGGGCAGGGCTTTTTTCGTTTCGCAGGCAGTTCACCGGTTCTATGGAGTGGCTCACATCTGCTTCAGGTGGTCGCCGGCCACCCGGAGCGGCATCGCATGTTCCGCCGCCGGCTGCATGGCTCCAGAAGGTCTGGCCGCACGCTGCTGACGGTTCTACCCCGGCGACCCAGACAAGAGGTAAGGGCCTTGCCTCTCAGGGGCTGGTGCGGGCTGCCTCGTCGGTGCGGGCCCCGCTTGCGGTCCAGCTGCGCAGCAAGTTCATGGCGTCCGCGGACGAGGTGGCAGGCTCAGCGAGGTACGTCATGAGGACCAGGCCGGGAGTCGATGATATTTCGAGGGCTTCGTAGCCGAGGGTCATGTCACCCACGACGGGGTGGTGGATGTGTTTGGTACCCGTGGAGTGGGTCCGTACGGTGTGGCCTCCCCACCAAGTCCGGAACTCGTTGCTGCGGGTCGCGAGCTCACCGACCAGGGCCATCAGAGCTTTGTCGCTGGGATCCTGGCCGGCCAAGAGCCGCATTCCCGATACGGCTTCGAGTGCGATCGTGCCCCAGTCCTGGTAGAACACCCGGGAACGTTCATCCAGGAACATGTAGTGGGCGCTGTTCAGCACCGGCTTTCCTGCCGGGAAAAGGTCGGGGAACAATGCCCGGCCCAAGGGGTTGGACGCGACCGGGTCCCCGAGCCGGGTCATCGCGATCGCGGGAACGTCGCCCATTGCGTCGATCAGCTGGGCGACCCGCGGCGACACCCGTGGTTGGGGTTTTGTCCTGGGTGCCCGGCGCGGTCCGGTCGCCGCACGCGTCAGATCGAACAGGTGCGCGGTTTCAGCCTCGTTCAGTTGCAACGCCCGCACGAGGGCGAACAGCACACTCTCGGACACGCCGCTGAGGTCTCCGCGTTCCATCCTCGTGTAGTAGGCGGTGCTGACCCCGGCAAGCTGTGCGACTTCCTCGCGGCGCAGGCCGGGAACGCGGCGTTCCCCACCAAACACGGTCAAGCCCGCCACCTCCGGGGTGATGCGGGCGCGCAGGGCGGTGAGGAATTTCTGCACGTCATTGCGGGTATCCATACCCTCAAGGCTAGGCCGGACCTCAGCGGGAGTGGGAGTCCCTGCGGTTACCCCCCGGCTTGGGACCCTTGCGGCCACCGGCTGTCCCTGCGGGGTGTCGAGGGCAGCCCCTGGGGGATAAAACCAGTGGCTCTCACCCGAGAGGGTTTCCTGCCTACCGTTGAAGGTATGACAAACAACGTGATCACGTTGAACAATGGCGTGGACCTTCCCGCTGTCGGGCTCGGTGTCTTCCAGACCCCACCCCACGAAACCACCACGGCCGTCGAGGAAGCATTGCGGGCCGGCTACCGCCTCATCGACACCGCTGCCGCGTACGGCAACGAGGCACAGGTAGGTGAGGGCATCCGCAACTCAGGGCTGTCCCGTGACGAGGTCTTTATCGAGACCAAAATCTGGATCAGCGACTACGGCTGCGACGCGACCCTTCACGGGTTCGAGAAGAGCGCCGCGAAGCTCGGCGTGGACCACATCGACCTGGTCCTGCTGCACCAGCCACTGCCTTCAACCTCACGATCGATGCCTACCGTGCGCTAGAGGAGCTCCTCGCAGACAGCAAGAAGAACCTTCGACGACGCCACTTCGCGGACATCGCGGAGCCGCACGGCAAGTCCCCGGCCCAGATCATGCTCCGCTGGCACCTGCAAGAAGGCCGCGCCGCGGACCCGAGGCCGACTTCATCAACCTCACCGAGCACGCCTTCCCGATCCCCGAAGCCTGACCCACACACAACTTCTATTTATCTCTCTGACAGGAAACACACGATGGAATACACCCAACTCGGCACATCCGAGCTCAAAGTCAGCCGCCTCACCCTGGGGTGCATGAGCTTCGGGACCCCAAACCAGTTTCAGGACTGGTCCCTCGACGGCGAAGCGGCCGCGCCCCTGTTCCGTCAAGCCGTGGAACTGGGCATCAACTTCTGGGACACCGCGAACGTCTATGGCATGGGCAGTTCAGAAGAAATCGTCGGCCGGGCCATGCGCGAATACAGCAGCCGTGAGCAGACAATCCTGGCGACCAAGATCTACTGGCCGATGCACGAGGGCCCGGACGGCGGAGGGCTGAGCCGCGCGGCCATCCTGAAGCAGGTCGACGACTCCCTGGCCCGCCTCGGCACCGATTACGTGGACCTGATGCAGATCCACCGCTTCGACCCCGAAGTCGAGGTGGAGGAGACAATGGAAGCGCTGCACGACGTCGTCCAGGCCGGCAAGGTCCGCTACCTTGGCGCCTCATCGATGTGGGCCTGGCAGTTCGCCAAGATGCAGAGCGCGGCCGGGCAGAACGGCTGGACCAAGTTCGTCTCGATGCAGGACCAGTACAACCTGGTCCAGCGCGAGGAAGAACGCGAAATGCACAGTCTCCTCCTGGACCAAGGCGTCGGCAACATGGTGTGGAGCCCCCTCGGCGGCGGTATCGTCGCACGTCCCTGGGGTGACAAGTCCAGCACCCGGGCAGCGTCCACGCCGGGCCAGGATCAGTTCGGCCGGCCGCTGTTCCTCTACTCCGACAAAGCGATCGTCGACGCTGTCGAGCGCATCGCCACCGAGCGGGGCGTCGCCATGGCTACCGTCGCGCTGGCCTGGGTGCTGAAGAATCCCGTCGTCAATACCCCGATCATCGGGGCGACAAAGGCGAAGCATCTCACGGACGCGTTCGCAGCCCTTGAGTTCACGCTCAGCGACGGGGAAGTGGCCGCGCTGGAGGCTCCCTACACGCCCCGCGAGCCGACATTCTTCTAGCCAGCAACCAGCACCAGGAAGTGCCGGACCAGGCCGGTTCGGCAGACCACACGCCATGAAACCTTCGACCTGTGGCTGCCATGGACGCAAGCCCCCAAGTCTGCGGCGTGCAGGGAAGCGGCTTCGGCCGTCGCGGTGTATGCCTGGCTGAGAGGTGAGGGACGACGGCGGGGCGCACCTTCCAGCCGTTGCCTGCCACGACCGGGTACGGGGTGGGTTGGTGTTTGGTGTTTGGTGTTTAAATGTGGGAGGCCCCAACCGTGTGGTTGGGGCCTCGACCATTAATAGTTGTTCCGGCGGTGACCTACTCTCCCACACCCTCCCGGGTGCAGTACCATCGGCGCTGTGGGTCTTAGCTTCCGGGTTCGGAATGGGACCGGGCGTTTCCCCCACGCTATGACCGCCGTAACCCTTGTACCCGGCCCAACCCTGGGGGTTGGTGGGAAGTTTTGTGGTTACAACATTCGCTGTCCTGGGACAGCATGTGTGGTGTTGTTATTTAGTTGTGTTGGTTCCGTGCCGTGACAACCCGTGGTGGGGGGTTGTTGGTTGGGAACCACATAGTGGACGCAAGCAGAGTTTTGTATGTATCTGTGTGGTGTAAGTTGTTGGCCTATTAGTACCGGTCAGCTTCACGAGTCGTTAGTCCTCGCTTCCACATCCGGCCTATCAACCCAGTGGTCTGGCTGGGGGCCTCTCACACATAAATGTGTATGGAAATCTCATCTTGAAGCGAGCTTCCCGCTTAGATGCTTTCAGCGGTTATCCCATCCGAACGTAGCTAATCAGCGGTGCACTTGGCAGTACAACTGACACACCAGAGGTTCGTCCGTCCCGGTCCTCTCGTACTAAGGACAGCCCTTCTCAAATTTCCTGCGCGCGCAGCGGATAGGGACCGAACTGTCTCACGACGTTCTAAACCCAGCTCGCGTACCGCTTTAATGGGCGAACAGCCCAACCCTTGGGACCTACTCCAGCCCCAGGATGCGACGAGCCGACATCGAGGTGCCAAACCATGCCGTCGATATGGACTCTTGGGCAAGATCAGCCTGTTATCCCCGAGGTACCTTTTATCCGTTGAGCGACGGCCATTCCACAATGTACCGCCGGATCACTAGTCCCGACTTTCGTCCCTGCTCGAGATGTCTCTCTCACAGTCAAGCTCCCTTGTGCACTTACACTCGACACCTGATTGCCAACCAGGCTGAGGGAACCTTTGGGCGCCTCCGTTACTTTTTAGGAGGCAACCGCCCCAGTTAAACTACCCATCAGGCACTGTCCCTGACCCGGATTACGGGCCGAAGTTAGATGTCCAAAGTGACCAGAGTGGTATTTCAACGATGACTCCACCCGAACTGGCGTCCGGGCTTCAACGTCTCCCACCTATCCTACACAAGCCACTCCGAACACCAATACCAAACTATAGTAAAGGTCTCGGGGTCTTTCCGTCCTGCTGCGCGTAACGAGCATCTTTACTCGTACTGCAATTTCGCCGAGTTTATGGTTGAGACAGCGGGGAAGTCGTTACTCCATTCGTGCAGGTCGGAACTTACCCGACAAGGAATTTCGCTACCTTAGGATGGTTATAGTTACCACCGCCGTTTACTGGGGCTTAAATTCTCAGCTTCGCCTTGCGGCTAACCGGTCCTCTTAACCTTCCAGCACCGGGCAGGAGTCAGTCCGTATACATCGTCTTGCGACTTCGCACGGACCTGTGTTTTTAGTAAACAGTCGCTTCCCCCTGGTCTCTGCGGCCCCGATCCCCTCCACACCGCGAAGGTGTATCAAGGTTGGGGCCCCCCTTCTCCCGAAGTTACGGGGGCATTTTGCCGAGTTCCTTAACCATAATTCTCTCGATCGCCTTAGTATTCTCTACCTGATCACCTGTGTCGGTTTGGGGTACGGGCGGCTAAAACCTCGCGTCGATGCTTTTCTCGGCAGCATAGGATCACCAAATCCCCCCAAACGGGGGTCCCATCAGATCTCAGGCACCATGAGTGGCGGATTTGCCTACCACTCGCCCTACATCCTTAGACCGGGACAACCATCGCCCGGCTCGGCTACCTTCCTGCGTCACACCTGTTAATACGCTTGCCTCCCAGGATCAGGTCCCGCGCTCCACCAAAACCCTTCACCCACAAGGGGTGTCGGGCAGGTCTCGGGCGGTTAGTATCCCCTGTTCAACATGGACGGTTTTTCGCCGGTACGGGAATATCAACCCGTTGTCCATCGACTACGCCTGTCGGCCTCGCCTTAGGTCCCGACTTACCCAGGGCAGATTAGCTTGACCCTGGAACCCTTGATCATTCGGCGGACGGGTTTCTCACCCGTCTTTCGCTACTCATGCCTGCATTCTCACTCGTGTAGGCTCCACCACTGGTTTACACCGCAGCTTCACCGCCCACACGACGCTCCCCTACCCATCCACACTCCTGAACCACAAAGGCTTGGAAAATATGTGAATGCCACAACTTCGGCGGTGTACTTGAGCCCCGCTACATTGTCGGCGCGGAATCACTTGACCAGTGAGCTATTACGCACTCTTTTAAGGGTGGCTGCTTCTAAGCCAACCTCCTGGTTGTCTGGGCAACTCCACATCCTTTCCCACTTAGCACACGCTTAGGGGCCTTAGTTGGTGGTCTGGGCTGTTTCCCTCTCGACTATGAAGCTTATCCCCCACAGTCTCACTGCTGCGCTCTCACTTACCGGCATTCGGAGTTTGGCTGACGTCAGTAACCTTGTAGGGCCCATTAGCCATCCAGTAGCTCTACCTCCAGCAAGAAACACGCAACGCTGCACCTAAATGCATTTCGGGGAGAACCAGCTATCACGAAGTTTGATTGGCCTTTCACCCCTACCCACAGCTCATCCCCTCCATTTTCAACTGAAGTGGGTTCGGTCCTCCACGACGTCTTACCGTCGCTTCAACCTGGCCATGGGTAGATCACTTCGCTTCGGGTCTAGATCACGCCACTCACACGCCCTATTCAGACTCGCTTTCGCTACGGCTGCCCCACACGGGTTAACCTCGCGACGTAACACTAACTCGCAGGCTCATTCTTCAAAAGGCACGCCGTCACCAGAACAGAGCCGGCTCCGACGGATTGTAAGCACACGGTTTCAGGTACTGTTTCACTCCCCTCCCGGGGTACTTTTCACCTTTCCCTCACGGTACTGGTCCGCTATCGGTCATTAGGGAGTATTTAGGCTTATCAGGTGGTCCTGACAGATTCGCACGGGATTTCTCGGGCCCCGTACTACTTGGGATACTCTCACAGGCGGTACAAACACATTACGGTTACGGGACTAACACCCTCTCTGGCCGGCCTTTCAAAACCGTTCACCTATGCGCGCACATCACACCCCACCAGCCCGGCAGAACTGGTACGGAAAGTCCCACAACCCCGACCATGCAACGCCCGCCGGCTATCACACATGGAACGGTTTAGCCTGATCCGCGTTCGCTCGCCACTACTAACGGAATCACTATTGTTTTCTCTTCCTGCGGGTACTGAGATGTTTCACTTCCCCGCGTTCCCCCCACGCACCCTATGTGTTCAGGTACGGGTCACCAAGTCACTCGCGCGCTCGGCGGGGTTTCCCCATTCGGACACCCTGGGATCACAGTCCGGTTATCGACTCCCCCAGGCTTATCGCAGATTCCTACGTCCTTCTTCGGCTCCTAATGCCAAGGCATCCACCGTGTGCTCTTAAAAACTTGACCACAAAGATCAAAAACAAAAAACACTCGAGAGAACCACGAAAACTGTCCCGCACACCCAAAAGGGCGCACGAACCAGATCCAGGTTCATATTCTTGGAAATTGCTTCTTATACAAGATGCTCGCGTCCACTATGTAGTTCTCAAACAACAACCCCACACCACACACCCCACACACACGTGCGCGGAACGTCATGGCAGGGAAACCAGAAACACACAAACCCGAGGCAAAAACCCCGGCCCTGTTGCCTCAGGACCCAACAGTGTGCCAAACACTACCCGGCAGAACCAACCACCCACGTTCCAGGACAACCCCACAAAGGAGAGCATCCGTACTAGCAAATGGTCCGTGCCACCAGGCACCTATTTGTTGATATTCCACCCATGAGCACCCGCCACGGAACAATCGTCCGTGCTACGGGCTTGCTTCCTGACAACACCACACCCGGACATACATCCAGGCCGGTTGTTGTAGGCGCTCCTTAGAAAGGAGGTGATCCAGCCGCACCTTCCGGTACGGCTACCTTGTTACGACTTAGTCCCAATCGCCAGTCCCACCTTCGACAGCTCCCTCCCACAAGGGGTTAGGCCACCGGCTTCGGGTGTTACCAACTTTCGTGACTTGACGGGCGGTGTGTACAAGGCCCGGGAACGTATTCACCGCAGCGTTGCTGATCTGCGATTACTAGCGACTCCGACTTCATGGGGTCGAGTTGCAGACCCCAATCCGAACTGAGACCGGCTTTTTGGGATTAGCTCCACCTCACAGTATCGCAACCCTTTGTACCGGCCATTGTAGCATGCGTGAAGCCCAAGACATAAGGGGCATGATGATTTGACGTCGTCCCCACCTTCCTCCGAGTTGACCCCGGCAGTCTCCTATGAGTCCCCACCATCACGTGCTGGCAACATAGAACGAGGGTTGCGCTCGTTGCGGGACTTAACCCAACATCTCACGACACGAGCTGACGACAACCATGCACCACCTGTAAACCGACCACAAGTGGGGGACCTGTTTCCAGATCTTTCCGGTTCATGTCAAGCCTTGGTAAGGTTCTTCGCGTTGCATCGAATTAATCCGCATGCTCCGCCGCTTGTGCGGGCCCCCGTCAATTCCTTTGAGTTTTAGCCTTGCGGCCGTACTCCCCAGGCGGGGCACTTAATGCGTTAGCTACGGCGCGGAAAACGTGGAATGTCCCCCACACCTAGTGCCCAACGTTTACGGCATGGACTACCAGGGTATCTAATCCTGTTCGCTCCCCATGCTTTCGCTCCTCAGCGTCAGTTAATGCCCAGAGACCTGCCTTCGCCATCGGTGTTCCTCCTGATATCTGCGCATTTCACCGCTACACCAGGAATTCCAGTCTCCCCTACATCACTCTAGTCTGCCCGTACCCACCGCAGATCCGGAGTTGAGCCCCGGACTTTCACGGCAGACGCGACAAACCGCCTACGAGCTCTTTACGCCCAATAATTCCGGATAACGCTTGCGCCCTACGTATTACCGCGGCTGCTGGCACGTAGTTAGCCGGCGCTTCTTCTGCAGGTACCGTCACTTACGCTTCTTCCCTACTGAAAGAGGTTTACAACCCGAAGGCCGTCATCCCTCACGCGGCGTCGCTGCATCAGGCTTGCGCCCATTGTGCAATATTCCCCACTGCTGCCTCCCGTAGGAGTCTGGGCCGTGTCTCAGTCCCAGTGTGGCCGGTCACCCTCTCAGGCCGGCTACCCGTCGTCGCCTTGGTAGGCCATTACCCCACCAACAAGCTGATAGGCCGCGAGTCCATCCAAAACCACAAAAGCTTTCCACCAACCACCATGCGATGGAAGGTCATATCCGGTATTAGACCCAGTTTCCCAGGCTTATCCCAGAGTCAAGGGCAGGTTACTCACGTGTTACTCACCCGTTCGCCACTAATCCACCCACAAGTGGGCATCATCGTTCGACTTGCATGTGTTAAGCACGCCGCCAGCGTTCATCCTGAGCCAGGATCAAACTCTCCGTTGAAAACAAACAGACACAACCAAAACCACCGGAAATAACGGCGCCAATGGCTGCACAAAATTTGAAACCAGCTAAAAACACCAAACCACACCACAGGGGCGGCACGATTCGGCAAATTCAACCAATCACATTACATAATCGGTATCAACAAACTTGGCACACTATTGAGTTCTCAAACAACAGACACACCCGGCACCACCCAAACACTTACGTTCAGGATCGCTCCGGAGCAACTTTTCAAACTTACCCGATCCCCCGCCCCGAAGCAAATCCATCTTTCAGGACCCACATCGAAGAGAAGACCGCCCCAACCGATTTCCAGCGCCCTAAAGAGCAACCAGAATCTGGCTTTGATTTGGGGGTTTTGGCCACCCGGTGAACAGTTCTTCACTGTCTCCCCCGCGGCGACTTAGAAAACAATACACGCCCACCCGGCCCACCGCAAACCGGCCCTCACAGGGCCGGAAATCCCCGGTATTCCGCGGCGAAACCCGGAGTGGAGCGCCTGCGCAACTTGCCGCCGTCGTCATTCTGCCGGTGTGTGCTGCCGCACAGGTGTTTCCTGGCAGGCCCAGCCGCTGAACAAGTAACGGGTTAAACGCCGAAGGGCCGGCAACCCTAAGGTTGCCGGCCCTCCTCAAGCAGCTGGAATCAGCGGTACCGGATTACCAGGAAGACTTGGTGATGCCCGGGAGTTCACCCTTGTGTGCCATGTCGCGGAAACGGACACGGGAGATGCCGAACTTCTGGAAGGTGCCACGAGGCCGGCCGTCGATGATGTCGCGGTTACGCAGACGGATCGGGGACGCGTTGCGCGGCAGCTTCTGCAGGCCCAGGCGGGCCGCTTCGCGTGCTTCGTCGGTTGCGTTCAGGTCAACCAGGGTCTTCTTCAGCTCGAGGCGCTTGGCAGCGTAACGCTCAACGATGACCTTGCGCTGCTCGTTGCGAGCAATCTTGGACTTCTTAGCCATGTTTAGCGCTCCTCTCGGAATTCGACGTGCTGGCGGATCTTGGGGTCGTACTTCTTCAGGACCATGCGGTCCGGGTCGTTACGACGGTTCTTGCGGGTTACGTAGGTGTAACCCGTTCCCGCGGTCGACTTGAGCTTGATGATCGGACGTACGTCCTTGTCCTTAGCCACTAGAGCTTCACCCCACGAGCCAGAATGTCGGCGACGACTGCGTCGATGCCGCGCACGTCGATGGTCTTGATGCCACGTGCAGAGACCTGCAGCGTGACGTTACGGCGCAGGGACGGAACCCAGTAGCGCTTCTTCTGAATGTTCGGATCGAACCGACGCTTGTTGCGGCGGTGCGAGTGCGAAATGCTGTGCCCAAAGCCCGGCTCGGCCCCGGTCACTTGGCAGTGTGCTGCCATGACTTCTCCTCAAGAATTGAAAGTAATGATCCGCATATCTGCTGCTGGACCATGCAGCTAAGGGCGACCCACAGAATGTACGGGCAACGGTTAGTCACGCAACTTGAGCCCCTAACTACCGGCCACCCTGGAGAAAATTACCGGGCAACCGGAGCAATTGCGCACGCTCCGCGCACTTAGCGCCTACCAAGTCTACGAGTTGCCGCAATTAAAGACCAATCGGGTGTATAAGCGCCGGCCCATGGATGAAGGTCACAGCAGCCGCTGGCCCCTTTTCACAGCAGGGACATAGCTTCCCCGCGCATGTTTGATGCATGAACACGCAGCTCCTGCCGGCATCACCGGCCGCAAGCAGCTCCGGCCGCCCGGAGCTACCACCAACGAAGATACCCGCCCGCGGCTGGTTCGCCCGCCAGCATCGCCAGCGCATGCTGCGGACGGACCTCCTGACCGTCATTGCCTGGGCATCCGTCGCCGCCGCCATCGCCTTGTGGCTGGCCGACGGCGGGGCCACCAACATCACTTCGGCCGCCTCACTGTTCACGGCGGCGGGAATTGTGGCCGGCCTGGCGGGCATGGACCTGGTCCTGCTGATGCTGCTCCTGGCCGCGAGGATCCCGTTCATCGACCGCACCATCGGCCATGACCGCGCCCTGGAATTCCACGGCAAACTGGGCAAGCCTTCCCTCTACCTCCTCCTGGCGCACGGACTCCTGCTGGTCATCGGGTACGGCATGGCCGAGGGACTGGATCCGGTCAGCGAGTCCATCAACCTGTGGGTCCAGGTCCCCGATATGTGGCTGGCGTTCGTCTCCATGGCCCTGTTCATCGCCGTCGTGGTGACGTCCCTGGTGGCTGTGCGCCGGCGCGTCCCGTACGAGTTTTGGTACGTGGTCCACCTGCTGACCTACGCCGCGGTGGCAACGTCGATTCCGCACCAGTTCAGCGTGGGCGGCCTCTTCGCCGCCGGGACCTGGCAGCGCTGGTACTGGCTCGCCATTTGCATCTACACCGGCAGTGCCCTGGTGTACTTCCGGATCCTTGAGCCGGTGCTGGCCACGGCACGGCACCAGCTCACCGTGGCACGGGTGGAAAGGGTTGCCCCAGGTGTGGTGAACATCGTCATGCGCGGCCGGAAGCTGGACCAGCTGGCAGGGAGCGGCGGACGCTTCTTCATCTGGCGCTTCCTGGCTCCGGGCATGTGGTGGCACCCCCACCCGTTCAGCCAGTCCGCAGAGCCTGTAGTCAACGGCCGGGACGGCCAGGGGACGCTGCGGGTCACCGTGCGGAACCTCGGCGACGGCTCCGCCCAGCTGCTCCGGCTGCGGAAAGGCACCAAAGTGGCCCTGGAAGGCCCCTACGGCCTGCTCAGCACGGCAGCCCGCACGAAGAACAAGGTGGTGATGATTGGCGCCGGCATCGGCATCACACCACTGCGCGCGCTGCTCGAAACCACCCCGTTCGCGCCCGGCGAGGCCACAGTCCTGCTCCGCGGCCATACTGACCAGGAGCTCTACCTGGGCAACGAAATCCTTGACCTCTGCCGGGCGCGCGGGGTCCGGCTCTTCCACCTCACCGGGCCGCGCGCCCACGGCCAGTTCATGTGGCTTCCCGCGGACTCGGTGCACAACGGCTACAGCCTCACCTCCTACGTGCCGGACATCAGGGATGCGGACGTCTACGTCTGCGGCCCGTCGGCGTGGGCGGCCAACGTCATAGCGGACGCCGGGAAAGCCGGCGTCCCCGAGGAACAGATCCATCACGAAAGGTTTGACTGGTGAAAATACGCGGAACAGTCGCAGCAGCTTTGGCCTCCGCCGGGATCCTCCTGGTGGGCTGGCAGACGGGCACCCAGGCGGGCGGCATCAGTACCGTCGCGTCGAGCACGACGGCGACCGGCACCACGGGTGCATCAGGCACCGGATCCACGGGGACGGGTTCGTCCGGGTCTGCCGGGTCCTCCAGCCCATCGGGCACCACAGGGTCGTCCGGGTCCGCAAGCTCCGGGTCCTCCAGTTCGTCCGGTTCCACGGGCTCCGGCACCTATAAGGGAAACACGGTCCAGACCCGGTTTGGCCCCGTGCAGGTCCAGATCACGGTAGCGAACGGAAAGATCACTGATGTCACGGCGCTGCAGCTGACCAATACGGACGGCAAGTCGATCCAGATCAGCAACCGTGCGGCGCCTCTGCTCCGCAGCAAGGTCCTGGCGGCGCAGTCTGCCGATGTACAGACCGTGAGCGGGGCCACCATCACCAGCGACGCCTACCTCACCTCACTCCAGGCAGCCATCGATGCAGCGAACCTCTGATTCCCTGCGCGCCACGGCCGGCACCAGCCTGAAGGCCCGCACTTTTGAGTGCATGGGAACGGTCATCGGACTGACAATGCCCGTCGGCGACCCTGCGGAAGGGCAGCCGGGGCTCGACGAGCTCGCTGCCGCCACCGACGTCGTCGAACGCCTTTTCAGGGACCTTGACGAAACCTTCAGCCTGTACCGCCCCGACTCGGAAGCCAGCAGCCTGGCGCGTGGGGAACTGACGCTGCCCCACGCCTCAGCGCAGATGCGCGAAGCATATGCCGAGGCGCATGAGTGGCGGCTGCGCACGGAGGGAGCGTTCACGCCCGAAAGGCCGGACGGGGTGCTGGATCTTTCCGGCCTCATCAAGGGCCACGCCATCCGTGAGGCGGGAACATCACTTCTGGCCCTGGGCCGCCGGGACTGGTGCCTGAACGCCGGCGGAGACGTCCTGGTCAGCGGCTCGCCACGTCCGGGCAGCGCCGAACCCTGGAAAGCCGGCGTAGTGGATCCCGCGGACCGCAAAACCCTCATCACCGGATATGCCCTCGGCGGCAACAACCCGCACCACGCCCTCGCCACCTCAGGATCCGCCGAACGCGGGGAACACATTTGGCGGGTGGGAAGCGGCCCACCGGACGCGGGGGCGTTTGTCCAGGTCACCGTTGCCGCCGCCGACATTGTCACTGCCGACGTCCTTGCCACCGCCATCGTTGCCGGGGGGACACGGATGCTGGACCAGGTTGCAGACCAATGGGATGTAGCCGTGCTGGCCATCCGCGCGGACCGCTCCATGCTGGCTACTCCGGCGTTCCAGCCAGGATAGGAGACCCGCGCTACAGACGCGTGAGTTGCGGGTACTTGGGGTGCAGGTTGTCCCCGGAAGACTTGCCGGTGACGCGGCGGACCACCCACGGCGCGGCGTACTCCCGGAACCACCGGGCGTTGGCGCGGATGGCGTCGGTCCCGCTCAGTTCCGGCACCGGCGTCATGGGCGGGACGTCGATGGAATGGTCATATTTGAGGACCTCAAGCACGCGCTTGGCCATGTTCGCATGGCCGGCGGCGGACATGTGCATCCGGTCGTGGGCCCACATGCCCCAGTCGTAGTACTCGCTGAAGCGCCAGTAGTCCACCAGCAGGGCGCCGTGGTCCCCGGCGATCCCACGGACCAGTTCGTTGTAGATGGCAGTGCGGCCGCGCATGGTGCCGAACACCTTCGACCCCCGGGCGTCGAAACCCGTGAACATCACCACGGTGGCGCCGGTGGCAGCGAGTTTCCCCACGGCATCGTCGTACTCCACCAGCAGGTCATCGATGTCCACGCGCGGGCGGAGGATGTCATTGGCACCGGCGTAGATGCTTACCAGGGTGGGACGAAGGGCGACGGCGGCGTCCACCTGTTCAGCCAGTATCTGGCGGAGTTTCCGGCCGCGGATGGCCAGGTTTGCGTAGCCGAAATTGGGGTCGGCGGCGCCGAGCTGCTCGGCCACGCGGTCTGCCCAGCCCCGGACGCCATTGGGGCGGTCCGGGTCGTCGTCGCCCACCCCTTCCGTGAAGGAGTCGCCGAGTGCCACAAGCCGGGAAGTGAAATCCATGCGGTTAGTTTGCCACCCGTTGCCGGAAGCAACCAATCGCCTCGGTCGCTCTTAGGTCAGTCCTGGGTTTCGCGCAGGATCCAGTGGTCGGAGTCCAGGCGGCCCACCACTTTTTCACCGATCCGTGCCAGGTCCAGGACATCCTGCTCGGTCAGCGCATCAAGGAACAGGTCACGGACGTCCTCCACGTGGGCCGGGGCCAGCCCGACAATGGTGGCCATGCCTTCCTCCGTGAGATGCGCGGTGGTGACCCTGGCATCGTGGGGGTGCGGGCGGCGCTCCACCCAGCCGCGCTTCTGCAGCTTGGTCACGACGTGTGAGAGCCGGGACAGGGAGGCGCTGGTGCGGGCGGCAAGCTCACTCATGGGCAGGAACCGCTCCTCAGCCTCGGACAGCATGGCCAGGACCGTGTAGTCGAAGAGGGATAGTTTTCCTGCCGCATGCAGCTTGGTGTCCAGAGCCGCAGGCAGCAGCGTATTGATGCTTACCAGCGCCAGCCAGGCACGGCGTTCGTCAGCGTTGAGCCAGCGGGGATCGGTCATGGTCACCATTCTACGATTGATCCTTCAAGTAGCTGGCCGGGCGCCGGTAGGCTTGCCCCATGTATGTTGTCTCCCTCACCTACCGCGTGCCCCAGGAGATCGTCGATTTCCACAACGACGCCCACATCGGCTGGCTGCAGAAGGCCTTTGACGACGGCGTGTTCATCGCCGCCGGCCGCAAGATCCCGCGCACCGGTGGACTGCTCCTGTCGCAGGCTGACCGGGAAACCCTCGACGCCAGCCTGGCCCAGGATCCGTTCTACACCAACGGGGTTGCCGACTTCGAAGTCATGGAGTTCCACGCCGGCCGGGTGGCCCCGGGGTACGAGATCCTGCTGGACACCCCGCCCCAGCCCACTCCCTAACGCGGGCTGCTTCCCGAAGGTGTGCTGCCGGCGTCGGACGTTCCGGCGGCGAGCTTCTTCAGCCCGCCCTTCCGCGGGACCTTCACCGGCTGGGGCCAGCGCGGGGTGAGGGTGTCCCCCAGCGTGACACCACGGAGCTTGCGGCCGAAGAGCGGCAGGACCCAGTCATGGACCCAGCGCCGCTGGCGCCGCTCCCACTCGCGCAGGCTGGGCCGGGCGGGTGGTTCCCAGTCTTTGGGCTTGATCTTGTGCGGCACGCCCAGCTGGTCCAGCACCTGCCCGGCCAGGTACTTATGCCCGGCCTTGGACATGTGGAGCCGGTCCGAGTCCCACATCCGCCGGTCGTGGAAGGCGTCAAGGCACCAGTAGTCCACCAGCACGGCCCCGTACTTCTCCGCGATGTGCCGCACCCGTTGGTTGTAGTAGGTGTTGCGTTTCTTCAGGGGCTCCAGCAGCGCGGAGACCTTGACGTCGAAGCCGGTGAAGAGAACCACCGTGGCCCCGGTGCCTGCCAGCGCTGCCACCAGCTGCTCATAGTCCGCCATAAGCGCGGACATGTCGGTTTTGAGGTCCAGGATGTCGTTCCCGCCGGCGTAGAGGGTGACCAGCGTTGGCCGCATCCCCAGCGCCGGTTCCAGCTGCTCGTCCACGATGTGCCGCAACCGCTTGCTCCTGATGGCCAGGTTGGCGTATTTCCACCCCGGCTGCGCCTTCGCCAGTTTCTCGGCCACGCGGTCGGCCCACCCCCGCACCCCGTTGGGCAGCCGCTCATCCCGGTCCCCCACCCCTTCGGTAAAGGAGTCCCCGAGGGCAACAAACACCCGCCGCCCGGAGTCAGGAAGCAGGGGATCAGAGGGCACAGGCACGAACGTAGCGGGACAAGTCAAAGCAATCACGACGCCGGGATGAACAGTAAGTGATGGGGCGTCCCGGAAATGCCGGCAGGATCTGATGGGGCGTCCCGGAAATGCCGGCAGGATCTGATGGGGCGTCCCGGAAATGCCGGCAGGATCTGATGGCGCGTTTGGCTAGCCTTCGGCTTTGCCCTGCCGCCAGTACCCCATGAACGCCACCTGTTTCCGGTCGATCCCCACGTCGCGGACCAGGTAGCGCCGCAGTTCCTTGATAACCCCTGCTTCGCCTGCCAGCCAGGCATAGAAGGGCAGGGCACCGGCGGGCAGGTGCGGGTTCCTCGAACCGCTGACGGCTGAGGTTTCCAGGCGGGACGGGGTCTCCCACAGGATGTCTTCATCCACGTTGACGTCATCGGGCTCGGGCCCGGCGCCGCCGTCGTCTGCTGTTATGCCCACCCAGCCGGGCACGGGGACAGCCTTGCGCACGGCTTCCTGCAGCAGTTGCCCGTGCTGCCGGGACCGTCCGATGGCGGTGCCGCGGGCCAGCCAGGTGATTTCGATGTCCGCCGGGGAGGTGAGCTGCATGAAGTCGCCGGCCTGCGGAACTTCCAGGAAGGCATGGCCACTCATGTACGACGGGAGGGATTCCAGGACCGCGGAGATGGCGGGGACGGCGGTTTCGTCGCCGGCAAGCAGGACGCGCTGGGCCATTCCGGGGCGCCACTCGATGCCGGAATAGGTTGCGGCGGTGATGCAATGCGCGGCACGGTTGTTTGGGCCGATGATGGTGAGCGGGTCGCCCGGTTTGGCCTTGGACGCCCAGTTTGCCGCCGGCCCGGCGTGCCCATGCCCGTCGGTGTGCATCACGAAGTCGATGTCAATCTCCGGGTACACCGCATCCAGCCGCGCCTCCCGGACCGTATAGGTCCGCATCGAGCCGCGCACGGCCGGGTCCATCGCCAGCCAGTCCCGGTACCAGCCGTCGTGGCCAGTGTCGAAGACGGGGAGCGGCAGCGGTGCGCCGCCCAAGTCCTGCGACGGGATGACGAGCTTGACCCGGAGGTCCAGGGTGTGGCCGTGGACGCCGAAGTCACGCAGCGGGTAGCCGCCGAAAGTGATCCTGCGGAACGTGGGGCTCAGCTCCTGGACGGCGGACACGGCCACCTCGAAGGCCACGCTCATCGGCTGGGCTGTCCGCTGTTGGGTGGAGGCGCTTTGCCGGGTCTTCATGAAACGAGCTCCAGTTCGTTGGCTGTGGCGTGGTGGCGGCCGATGGGAAGAATCAGCGGAGTACCGGAGACGGGGTCCGGGATGACGCGGCTTTCGAGGCCGAAGACCTCGCGGACCAGATCCTCCGTTACCACGTCCTCCGGGGAGCCCAGTGCCGCCACGGCGCCGTCCTTCATGGCGATGACGTGGTCCGCGTAGCGTGCGGCGAGGTTGAGGTCGTGCAGGACGATGGCCACCGTGGTGCCGCGCTTACGGTTCAGGTCGGTTACCAGGTCCAGGACCTCCACCTGGTGGGCCAGGTCCAGGTAGGTGGTGGGCTCATCCAACAGCAGGACGTCGGTTTCCTGCGCAAGGGCCATGGCGATCCATGCCCGCTGCCGCTGCCCGCCGGACAGTTCATCCACGTCCCGCCCGGCGAGCCCCGCCGTTCCGGTGGCCTCCAGCGCGCGCTGCACGGCGGCGTCGTCCTTGTCACTCCAGCTGCGGAAGAAGCCCTGGTGCGGGTAGCGCCCCCGGCCCACCAGGTCGCGGACGGTGATCCCGTCCGGGGCGCTGGGATGCTGAGGAAGCAGGCCCAGGGTGCGGGCCAGTTCGCGTGCCGGACGGGAATGGATGTCCTTGCCGTCCAGGGTCACGGTGCCGCCGGCGGGTTTAAGGAGCCGCGACAGGCCCCGCAGCAGGGTCGATTTCCCGCAGGCGTTGGCACCCACGATCATGGTGACCATACCTTCGGGGATCCGGACACTGAGCCCGTCCACCACGCATCGCTGGTGGTAGGTGAGCGTCAGGTCCCTGGCTAGGAGTACTGCCACGTCAGGCATCCTTTCGGTTGGCTGTGACCAGGAGCCACAGCAGGAACGGGGCGCCAAGCGCGCCGGTGACCACGCCCACCGGCAGGACGGTGCCGCCCAGCAGCAAGGGGGCCAGGTTGGCGGCGAAGTAGTCCGCCGCCAGGACAATCAGGGCGCCCACCATGGCCGACGCCGGCAGGCTGGCTTTGCGGGTGAAGCGGCGGCCGATGGGACCGGCCAGGAAGGCGACGAACGAGACCGGTCCGGCAGCCGCCGTCGCCACTGCTGCCAGTGACACGGCGGTAACCACCAGTGCCAGGCGCGCGGTGCTGACCCGGACGCCCAGGCCGGCGGCTGCGTCATCCCCCAGTTCCAGGACGCGCAGCGGCCCGGCGATAAGGCCCGTGGCGGGAACCAGGGCGGCGAGCGCGAGGAACAGGATGCCCGCGCGGTCCCAGTTGGCGGAGTTCAGGGATCCGTTCAGCCAGACCAGGGCGTCGGCGGCCGTGCGGATGTCGGCCCGGGTCATCAGGAAGCTGACCACGGCCTGGAGGGCGGCCGCCGTCCCCACACCGGCCAGGACCAGCCGGTTTCCGGCAGCGCTTCCCCTGCCGGTTCGGCCGGCGCCGCGGGAAATTGCGTAAATCAGGACCGCCACTGCAAGGGCTCCTGCGAGCGCCGCCCCGGACACGGCGGCACCGGATGCGCCGAAAACAACGATCGCAACAACCGCCGCCGCGCTTGCCCCCGAGCTGATGCCGATGACGTCGGGGCTGGCGAGGGGGTTCCGCAGCATGGTCTGGAAAAGGGCGCCGGCCAGGCCGAACGCGATCCCGATCAGGGTGCCGACGACGGCGCGCGGAAGCTTGTTCTCCATCACGATGAAGCTGGCGCCGGGAATCTTCGGGCCGCCGGTGAGGTGGTTGCCGACGATGGTGAAGAAATCCGGGACGGTCACCGTGTAGCTGCCCAGCAGGACGGACGCAAGAAACAGGATCACGACGGCGGCGGCCAGCACCGCGGTCCGGTCCAGTCGCCCCCGTCCCCCACGTTGCTCCATCACTTTTGGTCCTTTAGGACCGGTTTTGGCAGCCATATCTGATAGGGCAGCACAGCTCATAGCCCGGCTCCTTTCCCGCGGCGGACCAGCCATACGAACACGGGGGCGCCGATCAGGGCGGTCATGATGCCCGCGGGGATCTCACCGGGAAGCAGCACCACCCGGCCAACGATGTCCGCACCCAGCAGCAGCGCCGGGGCGGCCACCAGGGATAACGGCAGGATCCAGCGGTAGTCCGGGCCGGCGAGGAAGCGGACGGCGTGCGGCACCACCAGGCCCACGAACCCGATGGGCCCCGCCAGCGCGGTGGCCGTGCCGCACAGCAGGACCACACCCAGGGCCACCACGGCGCGGGACAGCCCCACGCGTTGGCCCAGTCCGCGGGCAACGTCGTCCCCCAAGGCAAGGCTGTTGAGGGTCCACCCGGCCAGCAGCACCACCAGCGCACCGGCCGCCACGAACGGCAGTCCGGGCAGCAGCACCGACCAGTCACGGCCCGCGATGCCGCCCACCTGCCAGAAGCGGAACCGGTCAAGGGTGTCCTGGCTGGAGACCAGGATGACGTTCATGAGCGAAGACAGTCCGGCGCTCAAAGCTGCTCCGGCCAGCGCGAGCTTCACCGGCGTTGCACCCTCCCGGCCCAGCGAGGCGATGAGGTACACCACGATGGCGGCCGCGGCGGCCCCCGTGAACGCGAACCAGATGTAGCCGGTGAAGGTGGTGACGCCGAACAGGTAGATTCCGGCGACTACCGCCAGCGCTGCCCCGGCGTTGACTCCGACGATGCCGGGATCGGCCAGCGGATTCCGGGCAACACCCTGCATCGCTGCACCGGCCAGGCCCAGCGCGCCGCCGGCCAGCAGGCCCAGGACGGTCCGCGGGATGCGGGCGTGCACCACGGCGTGGTCCCCGTTTAGGGGATCGAACGCCGTGAGTGCCTGCCACACGGTGCCGAGGGGAACGTCACGGGCGCCCACTGCCAGCGATGTGCCGGCGAGGAGCACCAGCACGACGACGGCGGCCAGCAGCCAGGCGGTCCGTTCCCTTCCCCGAGGATCACCCCGGATGGTGCCGGGGGCTGCCGTGGCCGGCGCCTGGGTGCCGTTGCCCGCCGCCGGTAGCGCCGTCGTCGTACTCATGGAGGTGCGCCTACTTCACTGCGTCCGCTGCCGCGGCCAGCTGCGGGAGGAACGTGTCCAGGGACCACGGGAGGCTCAGGGGTGATGATGCCGAGATGGACAGGGTCAGCGTGTTGTCGGAATCGGCCACCAGGGCGCCGTTCTTGATGGCCGGGATCTGGCCCAGGAGCGGGTCCGCCTTGATCGCGTCGGTGGTGGAGGCATCCGGAACCCAGGTGACGAAGATGTCTGACTGCAGTTCGTTGGCCTTTTCGGCGGACCACGGAATGTAGAACTCCTTGGAGCCCTTGGAGTTGTCCGCCACCACCGGGGCCAGGGTCATGCCGATTTCACTAAGGAAGCGGGGGCGGTTGTCGTTGGCGGTGTAGACGTTCACGCCGTCGCCCTTGGCGGGCTCCAGGTTGCCGTAGATAAAGCTCTTGCCGTGGATCTGCGGGAACCGGGCCACCTTGTCCTTGACGGTCGATTCAGTGTCGGAAACCAGTTTGGAAGCTTCGGCCTCCTTGCCCAGGGCCTTGCCGATGATGGTGGTGGCGTCCTGCCAGGAGGTTCCGTAGGCGACGTCCGGGTAGGCCACCACGGGGGCGATTTCGCTGAGTTTCTTGTAGTCCTCCGCCGTGAGGCCCGAATAGGCGGCGAGGATGACGTCCGGGCTGAGCTTGGCAATCTCGGTGAAGTTGATCCCGTCGGCCTCCGAGTACTGGGCGGGAGCCTTGGCCGAACCGAACCCGGCGCCCAGCTTTTCGAGCGCTGCGTCCTTCCAGGGGGTGGAGCCCTTGCCATTGCCGCCCCACTCGTTCCTGGGGACGCCCACCGGAACCACGCCCAGCGCAATGGCGACGTCGTCGTTCACCCAGGAAACGGTGGCAACCCGGGTGGGCTGCTTCTCGATGGTGGTACTGCCGTACACGTGATCGATGGTGACCGGGAACGCGGTGCTGCTGCTGGAACTGCCTGCATCCGCAACGGTGGTGGCGGGACCTGTGCTGCACGCAGACAGCGTGAGGGCCGCCGCAGCCAGCACCGCGGCAGCTTTGCCGGCCGAGGAAAACAGCGTGCGGCGGGTGGGCGAAGGGCCGGGCAAGAGGGGAAACGACACGGGGCTCCTTGAATCGGGCTGATGGAAACTTAAGTAAGGCTAACCTATGTAAATCGCCATTACGCAACACTTTCGTCACCTAATACAGGAAGGTGACGAAGGCCACACTCCGTCCGCGTTCTTTGGACAGCCGACTCTCAATTTGGCAGGATGGCCCTTGCCGGTCCGGACTCAGAGACGCCGGACGGCTGGACAGGAAAAGGACAACGGGAACGATGCGCACGCAGAGGGCCAACTGGGCCGCCGCTGCCGTGGAGAGCGGGGTGGCCGCTTTGGCCTGCACCGCGGAGACCGACTGACTCCCCCGTTACCTCCTGGCCCGACTCCGGGCCGCCCACCCTTCACGAAAGTCCAGCCATGCAATCAGTCACGCCCCAGCAAATCCGTTCATCCTTCGTCAATGCCACCCGCTCGGAAGCCGCAAAGCTCACACTGCCCAAAAACTTCGACTCCCTCGACTGGGACCGCCTGGAGTTCCTGGGCTGGCGGGACGAGAAGATGCCGCTGCGCGGTTACCTGGTGGTTCCGGGACAAAAGGGCCTCACCGGGATCATGCTCCGGGCACCCGAGGGAGGTGCCAAAAAGAACCGGTCGGTGCTGTGTGAGCTCTGCCGGGATGTGCTGTCCAAGGAGGACGTCCTGCTCTGGGTCGCCAAGCGGGCGGGCCAGTCCGGGCGGAACGGCAATACCGTCGGCACCCTGATCTGCGCCGACTTCGTGTGCTGTGGCAACGTCCGCAGGGAGCCGCCTGCCAATGAGATCAATCCTGATCCCGCCGCTGTGGTGGAACGCCAGATCCAGGGGCTGCAGGACCGCACGGCGCAGTTCCTTGGGCGCGTTCAGGGCACATAGAACGTCAGGCGAAGCCCGCGGGCAGGGGGAAGCCCCGTTCACGGCCGTGATTGGGGCTTCCTGCCTGCCGGTTAGCGCAGGACGATATCCACCGGGTTCGCCTCCGACCGCCAGGCGCCCTCCTCGCCGGCGCGGAGACGGATCACCGGCGCGGTGAGGACCCCGGAGCGGTTGGTGCGCCGGTCGCGGAGGATCTCCGTGACCGAGCCCAGGTGGCGGGACAGGTCGATCACGTTCTCCGGAGCCGCGAGCAGCAGCTGGAAGCCGAACTCGTGCAGCGCCTTGATTCCGGCGCCGGCGAACTCCTCCGAGGCGAGCACAAAAGCCTCGTCCATCATCACGGTGCCGTAGGTGGTGAAGCCCTGCTCGGCGATGCCCAGCTGGTAGCTCAGGGCCGCGGCCATGATGAACGCCGTGAACCGCTGGCGCTCGCCGCCGGACATGGAGCCGGTGTCGGCGTGCATGAACACTTCGGTCTTCTTGCCGCCGCGCGGACCGGTGACTTCCCGGTGCTCCTTGCACTGGATGAACAAGTGCCCGCGCACGTCCAGCACCTCGGCACGCCAGCGCCGGTCCTCGGGCGCCTGGGAACCGAGCCGCTTGACCAGGGTTTCCAGGGACTTGTAGCGGGCGGTAAGCTCGCCGTCGTCGTCCCCCTCGGCGCCGGAACCTTCCGCCCGGCCGGCCTCGGACTTCACCGGCCGCGTGTGGCGGGCCTTCAGGGCGTTCTGGATGGCGTCCTTGAACTGCTTTGCCGTGGATGGCAGCGTCTGCTTGATGTCCAGTTCCAGGTAGCTGCCCTCGTGGAAGTTCACCTGCGAGAGGATGCCGTTAAGGGGCAGGATGCGGCTGGTGATGGAGCGGCGTTCCTCGTCCAGCAGGTGCAGCAGCGTACTGAAGGACTCGTGCGTGCGCTGGTTGAAGAATTGCCGGAACTCCGCCTCCTGCGCGGGCAGGCCGTCGTTCACGATCGCGTGGTAGCGCGCCTCGAACTCGCCGGCCGCGCCGATGCTGGTGCCGTGGTCGGCCGAGATGGCGCTGCCCCACTCGCGCACAAAGCCTTCGAAAATGCGGGTGAGCCGCTCGGCCGTGGCCTGTCCACGCGACTCCGCGGAGTGCAGTTCGCCCAGCAGCGCGGTCCGGATCCGGTTGGCCAGGTTGTCCAGCTCGTGCATTTCCGTGATGTCGCCGAAGTCGGCGAAGTAGGGTTCCAGGGCCTTGGCGGTGGCGTCCGACGGCGGCCCCTGGGCCAGGCGGTCGCGCGCGGCTTCCAGCAGGGTGTCGGCGGCCGTCAGCTGGCGGTCGAGGGCCTTGTATTCGCTTTGCAGGACGGCGGCGGACTCGGTGCTGGATTGGTGCTTGTGCCGGACTTCCTCGATGGTGGCGCGGAGCGGCTCCAGGTCCGCTTGGGCAGCAAGGGCGTCCTTGAGCCGTTGCTCGATCCGCGCCAGTTCATCGGCGGCAACCGCGGCAGACACCTGTTCCCAGGGGCGGTCGTCTTCGGCGATCCGGCGCAGGGCGTCAAGCTGCCGGCTCATGCCCTGGTGGGAGTCCTCGCGGCTCTGGGCCAGCTCAGCGGCCTTGGCCACTTCCTGCCGGAGGTCCTCCACCTGCCCGGCCACGAGCTCCAGCTTGGCCGCGTTGTCGAAGCCCAGCACGTAATCCTGGCGGCTCGTGAAGCGGTCGTCCTTCTCCACCGTGTGCCGGTTGCGCTTGACCACGCCGCCCAGGCTGAGGCCCTTGTCGAGGGCCGCCAGTTCGTCAGGGTCCTCCACGCAGGGGTACGCGAAGTCCAGGGCGATCCGCTCGCGGACCCATTCCCCTGCCTCAGCAGCCGCACCCGAGGCAAGGATGTCCAGCTTGGTCAGCAGGTCGCCGTCGCGCGCGTCCTCCACGGCGAGCGCGCCGCCGGCGAGCGGCTTGGAGACATCCACTGCCCGCAGCGCGCCGCGGACGTTGTGGCCATTGAGGTAGCGGGTCACGGCGCCGAAGTGCTCGCCCGGAACCAGCAGGGTGGTGGCCAGGTTGCGGAGCGCGCGCTCGGCAGCTGGGCGCCACCGTTCCTCACCCTCAGCGAGGTCCATAAGCTCACCGGCGAAGGGCATGCGGTCCTCGGGGATGCCGGTGGCGGCAGCAATCGCGGCGCGGTTTTCAATGCTCGACGGCGGCAGCAGGGATTTGCGCGTCTTCAGTGAGACGAGTTCCTGCTCAGCCGCCGCCAGTTCGCGTTTCCGGGCAGCGTGCGCGTCGAAGGCCTCGAACCTGAGCTCCTGCAGGGCCTGGGAATCATCCTTCAGCTCGGCCGACCGGGCCGCCGCCTGCTCGTGCGCCCGCTCCCAGCCGGCAGCGCTCCACTCAAGTTGCAGGCCGGCGTCGGCCAGTGCCTGCTGGGCTGCCCCCTCCACCTGTTGGCGGAGCTTCAGGCCAACCCGGGCGTTCTCGAGGGACTGCTCGATCGCGGAAATCGCGTTGCCGCCCTGGTTGTTGTAGTCGGCCTCCAGCTCCCGCAAGTCCTTGGCAAAACCGTCCCTGACTGCACGCTCGGCACCCAGCTCCTTGGCCTTTGCCTGCGCCAGCCCGCGGAAACGGACCAGCGTCTTCTGGTGCACCGTGACGGCGAGCTGCTGCTTGTACGCCTCGAATTCCCCGCCTACAAGCTCCCGGAGCCGGTTGGCGTCCAGCAGCGACTGCGCGTACTCCCGGTTCAGGCCAGGAACCGGCGCCAGCTGGTCCCGCTGCTGCCGCACGTCTTCCAGCCGCTGGCGGATGGACATCAGGTTGCTGAACTCCTCCACCACATCGTCCGCGGCGGCCAGCGTTGCCGGCGCGTCAAGGACCTGGTCGCGGAAGAAGGTGTTGACGCTGCCGCCCAGCCCCTTGCCTGCCTGGATGACGCGGAGCAGGGGCAGCGCCTGGTCCGAGCTGATCCCCAGGAGGCGCCGGAACCGCTCCGCGAATGCCTTGTGCACGTCGAAAACCTGGGCGTGCGGGAAGAGCGCCTCCAGGGCGCCCTTGGCGAAGCGCTTGTCCGCGATGCCCTCCACGGCTTCCAGGTCCAGCGGCACGTTGTCAATCAGGTAGAACCGGCCCACGCTGGACTCGGTCCCGTTCTTCGGCAGGTCGAACAGCGCCGACACCGTCACCCGCGTGCCGGCGGCGTTATCGAACGTCAGCGCGACGGCGGACCAGGTGGCACCCGGGCGCTGGAAAGCACTCGCCGAGCCCTCCCCCACGGCCTTGTCCCCCACTTTGCCGCGCATGTACGTGAAAGTGGTCCGCTTGTCCTCCACGGCGCCACCCGAACGCTGGGCGGCGGCCTCGTTGGACCTCGGCCGCGCATCGAACACCCGCAGCATGGCATCGAACAGCGTGGACTTGCCCACGCCGGAGTTGCCCGTCAGCAGGGTGCCGTTCCGGTCCACGTGCATGGTGTGCGCCCCATGGAACGTCCCCCAGTTGACCACCTGCACCAGGGCAAGCCGCATCTGCCCCGGGTTGGTCACATCCCCCAGCGGGAGCATGCTTGCGATGGTCACTGGTCATCCTCCTCGGACGTGGTTCCGTTCGTCTCCGCGTCGCCGTCAAGATCCAGGAGCGGTTCTGTTCCTGACTGGTCTGCCGATGCCGCCACGAGGGCTTCGATGTGGGCCGGGATGTCGCCGATGTTTTCGAACGGGAGGGCCAGGGGCAGGGCGTTGGAGATGGCGTAGACGTCGTCCAGTCCAGTAGGGAGCAGGAGCTGGCGGGCCAGGAGCTTGGTGATGGCGCGGGTGACCACATCGGAGTCGCGCAGGGCGTCCTGCTGCCCGGCGGGCTGGTAGTGCGCCACCAGGTCCGTGATCTCCTCGCGGGTGATGGTGGGGTCCGTCTGGGCAGTGACGTGCCGGTCCAGCAGCAGGCGCAGCCGGAGCAGCACGATGGTTTCCACCCGGCTGAGGGCGCGCTGCTGGCGCAGGATGCTGGACCGGGTATTGCCGCCGATCACTTCCGGATCCACGGGACGCAGGACGGCGATCTTCCGCTCATGGTCCAGCTGCAGGGCCAGGAACAGCTCGGAAAGGCGGCTGCGCAGGATCACCTGGTTGTCCAGCAGCACAGTCCAGAGCTTTTCGTCCCGGCCACCGTCAATGTAAGGGCCCTTGAGGAGCTTCACCAGGGCCTGCCGCACCTTCATGGACAGGACGCCCGTGTCCCCGGGGAACAAGGCCGCGCCGTCAACGAAGGTATCGCGGGGGGAGACTGCGAAAGTGTGCTCAACGCCCGATGCCACCCCGGGAGTGGCGTCGGGCGCTGAGTCCTGTGCGTGCGTAACCTCAGTCATCTGAATCCTTTGCGAGCGTGACCACCGGCAGGTAGGCCTTGCGGGTGGAGCCGTCTATTTGTTCGAAGTCCAGGCCATCCCAGGCGCCGCGGTTGAAGTCCGCCCCGGCATGGAGGGCCTCCGACAACAGGGCGCGGATGGAGTTGATGTGCTGCTCTTCAGGCGGCAGCTGGTGCCAGGCGTCGGCCAGGGTTGCGGCCCCGGCCATGGCCGCCCGGACCACCGCCGGTTTGGCCTTGCCGGTCCTCGGCGAGCGCACCCGGTCCGAGTCGGTGAAGGCGATGGGATCGGCCAGGCGGGGCGGTGCCGCGAACTCGTCCGGATCGAACAGCTTCACCATGGACAGGGACTCAAAGCCGGCGTTGTATAGGACCGGCCCGGGGACCAGCCCTGGACGTTCCCGCTCGTAGGGCAGGGACCGGATGGCCTGCTCCGCTTCGCGCAGGACCTGGCGCAGCCTGACCGACTGGCGGAAGTCGTCGCTTTGGACGTACGTGTTGAGGCTTTCGCTGAGTTTGCCGTAGATGCGCTGGATCTGGCTGTGCTGCTGGCGGAGTTCAGCCACCAGGTTCTTGAGCGTTTCCCGGTCATCAGGCGAGAGGTCGTCGGCGAACTGGCGGCTCAGGACCTCGCCGATCGCCGACCGGAAGCGAAGCTGCTGCTGCGGGTCCTCAAGGAAGGCGGTGAAGGACCGGAAGGTCCTGCCTTCGGGGCTTTGGCGCAGCCGTTTATCGGCTTCCAGGACCTGGGCCATGGTGGCACCCTTGGTCAGGGACTCCTCGATGATCTGGTTGCGGAGCCCGCCCACCAGTTCCTCGATCCGGTCACGCATCTTCTTGTAGTCCGCTGGCAGGCTGGCTGCCAGGTCCAGGATGTTCCCCGCGGCTTCCACGGCGTCATCGTCGTCGAGCAGGCCGTCGAACTCGCCGGTGCTGATGTCCTGGATGAGCTGCTGCCGCTCTTCGATTTCCCCTTCAAGGGCTTCCAACCGGGCACTCTGGTCCGGGTTGGTCTCGTTGGCGAGCTTCTCCACGTCACCCAGCAGGGTGCCCAGGCGGGAGCCGTTGAGGGTGGAGCGTTCGCTGGAGAGGCTGTCCAGGAAGGCGAGCACACGCGCGGCCGGCTCCGTTGCCTCATACACGATCTGGCCTGACTGGTTCCGGCGGGTCAGGAACTGCCGCCGCGTCCATTCATCGCCAAAGGCCTTGCCGTTGGCCCCTCCCCCCAGCCCGGGATCCTGGCGCCGGAGCTCTTCAAGGAAGGTGTCGACGTCGGCATGGAATTCCTCGAGCGGCACCTGCGGCCGGGTGCGGGTAAAGGAGGCCTGAAGCACCGCAATGACCCAGGGCGCAGAACGGGTCAGGGCCCACGCAGGACCCTTGGTGAGGAGTTCGAGGTCCCGGAGCCGGGCGCTGATGGCGTCAGCGGATGACCTGGCTGAGCGGGGCACACACTCTCCTTGGGCTGTTGGCTGTGGACTGTTCCGGGGCTGGGCAGGGGCGGTCCGACATGGCCGGACCGGAAAACTGCCAACTACAAGGTTAACGCAGGGCGCCGCGACCGCTTCGTGACCTACCTGTGGGTAGTGTTTCGATCCCGTATCAACAGGTGCCGCCGTCCGCGCCGGGTCTGGCTGCGCCCACAGCCGTCCACCTACGCTTCTGCTACCGGTCTTCAATACAGCAGTCTTTCGCAAGCAATGTCGCAGCAGGGGGATACATGCAGTTCGATCTAAGCTCCGTGGAAACGGCCACCTTGGTCTTCATCGGGACACTGGTGTTCGGCGCAGTCCTGGCCGGATTCGTCCTGACGGCGGGGCTGGTGGCCCTGGTGGTGCTGGGCGCGGGCAAACTCACCTGGATGGTTATTGTCAATACGCTCATGGCGGTGGTCCACGGGATCAATTCAGGGTGGGACAGGCTGGTCCACCGCGCTTCCGCCGTCGAGCTTCCGGGGGACTTCCAGGGCCAGCCGGCCCCTAGCACCGGAACCTACCCGCGGGTAATCTTGAGGGACAGCTGAAGGGTTCTCCAACCCGGCGGATCCATGGCTACACCGGCCAATCCGGCCAAGGAGATAACCCATGACCTCCGCAACTGACAGCCAGGCCAAAGACGCCCCGGCTGAAGAAACCCCCGTCCCCGCCGGCAACATCGGCGCCGGTGCCACCGCAGAAGATGCCCGCGCCGTCGCCGAGGCCGCCCGGGAGTCAGGCTGGGACCGTCCCAGCTTCGCCAAAGGCCTCTACCTGGGCAGTTTTGATCTGGACCTGGTCCACCCGTGGCCGGCCGCGGACCCAGCCTCCGTCCAAAAGGGAGAGGAGTTCATGGCCCGCCTGACCGACTTCGCCCGGACCATGTCCGGGCGCGTAATCGAGCGGGACGCGAAGATTCCGGACGAATACATCAAGGACCTGGCGGACCTGGGCGTCTTTGGCATGAAGATCCCGGAGGAATACGGGGGCCTGGGCCTCTCGCTGGTGTACTACGGACGCGCCCTTGCCCTGCTGGGCAGCGTGCACCCCAGCCTGGGCGCCCTGATTTCCGCCCACCAGTCAATCGGCGTCCCCGAGCCCGTCAAGGTCTTCGGGACGCCCGAACAGAAGCGCGAGTACCTGCCAAGATGTGCCGGCGGCGCCGTCACTGCCTTCCTCCTCACCGAACCGGACGTGGGCAGCGACCCCGCCCGGCTGGGCAGCACGGCAACGCCCACGGACGACGGCGAAGCGTACCTTTTGGACGGCGTGAAACTGTGGACCACCAACGGGGTGATCGCCGAGCTGGTGGTGGTCATGGCGGTGGTTCCGGCGCACACCGGTCAGGACGGGACCAGGCACAAGGGCGGCATCAGCGCGTTCGTGGTGGAAATGGACTCGCCGGGGATCACGGTGGAAAACCGCAACGCCTTCATGGGCCTGCGCGGGATAGAGAACGGGGTGACCCGCTTCCACCAGGTACGGGTGCCCGCCGCCAACCGGCTGGGGCGCGAGGGCCAGGGCCTGAAGATCGCACTGACCACGCTCAACACCGGCCGCCTGGCCCTGCCCGCGCTGTGCGTGGCATCGGGACGGTGGAGCCTGAAGATTGCCCGCGAGTGGTCGAATGCCCGCACGCAGTGGGGCAGGCCAGTGGGCGAACACGAGGCCGTGGGCAAGAAGATTGCCTTCATCGCCGCCTCGGCCTTTGCGCTGGACGCCGTGTTTGAGCTGTCCGCGGAACTCGCCGATGCGGGGCAGAAGGATGTCCGCATCGAGGCCGCGCTCGCAAAGCTTTGGGCCACGGAAATCAGTTGCCGGATAGCAGATGAACTGGTCCAGATCCGGGGCGGCCGCGGGTTTGAAACGGCGGAGTCGCTGGCCGCCCGCGGGGAACGCGCGGTGCCGGCCGAGCAGCAGCTTCGGGACCTCCGCATCAACCGGATCTTCGAGGGTTCCTCGGAAATCATGCGGCTGCTGATTGCACGGGAAGCGGTGGACGCGCACCTTGCCGCCGCGGGCGATCTCGCTTCCCTTGATGCGAGCCTGGCCGACAAAGCAAAGGCCGCCGTCGGCGCTTCCGGCTTCTACGCCAAGTGGCTGCCCAAGCTGGTGGCGGGGGCGGGCATGGACCCGCGGTCCTACGGTGAGTTCGGCCGGCTGGCCAAGCACCTTCGGTTCGTGGAGCGGTCGTCGCGGAGGCTCGCGCGCCAGACGTTTTACGGCATGGGCCGGTGGCAGGCCAAACTCGAGCGCAAGCAGGCTTTCCTCGGCCGGGTGGTGGACATCGGCGCGGAACTCTTCGCTATGACCGCATGCTGTTCCCGCGCCGAAATGCTCCTGAAGACCTCCCCCGGCAAGGCAGCCAGCGCCTACGAGCTCGCCGACGCCTACTGTGAGCAGGCGAGGGTGCGGGTGGACGAATATTTCGACCAGCTGTGGCGGAACACGGACGACGCCGACCAGGCCCTGACGCGCAAAGTCCTCGCCGGTGACTATGAGTGGCTGGAGGCGGGGGTCCTGGACCAGTCCGAGGGCACGGGCCCGTGGATCGCCGATGCCTCGCCCGGCGCATCAACCAAGGATGACCTGCACCGGAGATACCGGTAAAACCGCAGGTCACAAAATAGTAAGCACGCTTGCTATCGCCCGGGGCGGGTGGTTGAGTTGAGTCATGAGCAGCTCAACGGACCCAGAGAACCTGCCTCCCCGACGCGCCCGGGAGGACGACACCACCCGCAGCGGAAGCTACCGCGACGGAAGCGCCACGCTCGCGAACAGGGAAACCGCAGTGGCACGCCAGAAGGAGCGGTTCGGCGGCATCAAGGTCGGCTCCGCCTTCTTTGGCTGGCTGGCCGCCACCGGCATGGCCGTCCTGCTGACCGCCCTGGTGGCGGCCGCCGGGACAGCCGTTGGCCTTGCGAACAACACCGATGTCAACGAGGCCGTGAACCAGGCCGCCCGGAACAGCGGCACGGTTGGGCTGGTGGGGATCATCGTCCTGCTGGTGATCCTGTTCCTTTCCTATTACTGCGGCGGCTACGTTGCCGGCCGCATGGCCCGCTTCAACGGCGCCAAGCAGGGACTTATGGTGTGGGTCTGGGCTTTGATCGCAGCCATCGTCGTGGCCATCCTGGGGCTCGTGGCCGGGCAGCAGTTCAATGTCCTGGCCAACCTGAACAGCTTCCCGCGCATCCCCATCAACGAAGGACAGCTGACCACCACCAGCATCATCGCTGCGGTTGTGGTGGCTGTGGTGGCCCTCGTGGGCGCTGTGCTGGGCGGCCTGGCGGGTATGCGGTTCCACCGGAAGGTTGACCGCGCCGGCTTCACCCCGGACAGCGAGTATTACGACGGCGAGGAGTAGTCAGGCGAGGATGTCGCCGTCCACATAGAGCCAGCGCCCGCCCTCCCTGACGAACCTGCTGCTCTCATGCAGGATCCCGCGTTCGCTGCCATGGCGGTAATACGCCTTAAACTCCACGGTGCCCGAGGTGTCGAACGGTCCACCGCCGGACGTGGCCACGATGTCCAGGCGGCGCCAGTCCATGGCAGCGTCCAGATCCAGGGCCTTCGGTGCCGTGGATGCGTGGTGGGTGCGCAGCAGATAGCCCTCGTCCAGCAAGGCAAAAGCGCTGTACCGGGAACGCATCAGCTGTTCCGCCGTGGCGGCCTCCGCGCCGCCGGAATGGAACCGCCCACAGCAGGCCCCGTATGGCTCTCCGGACAGACACATGCAGTTTGCGGAATCTATTGATGCGGTCACCCGGTGATGCTGTCATATCCGGTAACAGCTTCGCTACAACCTGGGACGGGGCCACGCCTGCCGGGGCACGGCCGGGCAAAAATCCGTAAGGTGGAGGGGAGTCCGCCGTCGGCAATGTAAACCGGATGCGGGCACAGCACGTGGGCAGAGAGGAGAGATGACGTGGAGCACCCGGACACTCTCGTCCTCAACCTGACTTTCCTTGGCACCATGGGCCTGGCCCTCCTGATGTTCCTGGTCCTCTTCCTGCTTGGCGTCATCACCCTGGTCCTTGCCGGTCTGGGACGACTCACTGCCGTCATCCTCATGACCCTGTTCGGGCGGGCCCCCGGCAAACGCGATTCCACGGGTTTTGTCGGCGCCCCCGCCAAGCAGGGCCGCCCCCGCAGGCGGCTCCGGGAACGCACCGCCGCGCTCAAGCCGGACCGGCTCAAGGAGTCGCTCCGCACCGCCGTCGTACGCCATCCGAAGCTTGCCGCCGCACGGCCCGAACCGCCGGTCCTCGCCGAAGACTGGGCCTCCGCGGTTGCCCAGGCCGATAAGCGCGCCGAAGCAAGAGCGAGGGCCGAACGGCCGGAAATCAAGCTGTCCGTGCGGGATCTTCCGGACCCGGCGGTACCTGCGGACAAGGTCTCCGAAGTGGCCCCCCTGGTGGAGTCCGCCCTGCACAACCACCGGCCCCCGCACGAAATGCCGCGGTCCTTCAAGAAACCCCAGCCGCTGCATCCGCTGCCCCCGCTGGACACCGGGTCCCTCGTGTCCCTGGCCGGTCCCCAGCAGGTACCCAAGGAGCAGTCCAAGGAGAATGGCTAGGCCCTTACCCTGAGCAACCATCTGGGTTAGCGTGAAACCCATGGAATTCAGATACCTCGGAAACAGCGGCTTCAAAGTCTCGGAAATCACCTTCGGCAACTGGCTGACGCACGGTTCGCAGGTGGAAAACGACGTCGCAACCCAGTGCGTGCGCGCGGCGCTCGACGCCGGCATCAGCACCTTCGACACCGCGGACGTCTATGCCAACACCGCCGCTGAAACCGTCCTGGGCGACGCACTCAAGGATGAGCGCCGCGAGTCCGTGGAGATCTTCACCAAGGTCTTCGGCCCCACCGGCCCCAAAGGCAAGAACGATCTTGGCTTGTCCCGCAAGCACATCATGGAATCCATCAACGGCTCGCTGCGCCGGCTGCAGACGGACCATGTGGACCTTTACCAGGCCCACCGGTACGACTTCGAAACGCCCCTGGAAGAGACCATGCAGGCGTTCGCGGACATTGTCCGGCAGGGCAAGGCACTCTACATCGGGGTGAGCGAGTGGACTGCCGAGCAGCTCCGCGAAGGCCACAGGCTGTCCAAGGAATTGGGCTTCCAGCTCATCTCCAACCAGCCGCAGTACTCCATGCTCTGGCGCGTGATCGAGGCCGAGGTGGTCCCGGCGTCGGAAGAGCTGGGCGTGTCCCAGATTGTCTGGTCGCCCATGGCCCAGGGTGTCCTCAGCGGCAAGTACCTGCCCGGCCAGCCTGCCCCCGAAGGCAGCCGCGCCACGGACGAAAAGGGCGGGGCCAAGATGATCCAGCGGTGGATGCGCGACGACGTCCTGGCCGCCGTGCAGGAGCTGAAGCCGATTGCCCAGGAGGCGGGCCTCACCATGCCGCAGCTGGCCGTTGCCTGGGTGCTGCAGAACCCCAACGTGGCGTCCGCCATTGTCGGCGCCTCCCGGCCGGAGCAGATCGCCGACAGCGTTGGCGCCGCCGGAGTGAAGCTGGAGGCCGAGGTCCTCAAGAGGATTGACGACGCCGTCGGAGGCCTCGCCGAACGTGACCCGGCGCAGACCAAGTCGCCGGCCACCCGGGAAGCCTGAATGGCGTCCCCAGGGGAACTGCCGGACCTCGCTGTCACCGGGTCCACCGGAGGCCTGGGCGGAATGGTGGCACGGCAGCTTGCCGGGTCCGGTTTCGCCCAGCGCCTGCTGGTCCGGGATTCCGCGCGGGCCCCGCAGCTGGAGGACGCGCATCCGGTGGTGTGTTCGTACGGGGACGGCGCTGCCTCCCGGCAGGCGCTGGACGGGGCGAAGGTGCTGTTCATGGTCTCTGCTGCCGAGGCCGAAGACCGCCTCCAGCAGCATTACGCGTTCGTGGATGCCGCGGCCGCTGCCGGGGTGGAGCACGTGGTGTACACGTCCTTCTACGGGGCGGCCCCGGATGCCACCTTCACGCTGGCCCGGGACCATTACGCCACCGAAGAGCGGATCAAGGCGTCCGGGATGGGGTACACCTTCCTGCGCGACAACTTCTACCTGGATTTCCTGCCGCTGATGACCGGGGAAGACGGCGTGATCCGCGGGCCTGCCGGGGACGGCGTCTTTTCAGGGGTGGCCCGGGAGGACATTGCCCGCTGCGCGCACGCCGTGCTGCGGGATCCCGCCATCCACAAGGGCAAGACCTACAACCTGACCGGCCCTGAGGAACTGAGCATGGCCCGGGCTGCCGAGGTGCTGAGCGCCGGCACGGGGCGGCAGGTGCGCTACTACGCGGAGTCGGTGGAGGAGGCGTATGCGTCGCGGGCCTCCTACGACGCCCCGCAATGGCAGCTGGATGCGTGGGTCAGCACCTACACGGCCATGGCCGCCGGCGAAATGGCAGGACTTTCGCCGGACGTGCATGGGCTGACCGGGCAGGACCCCATCAGCCTGGCCGAGTTCCTGACCCGGCCGGTACTGTAGCCGGGTTAAAGTCGTTGACGTGGCGGCTGGGCCCGGCGTAGACCTGTGGCGGGGGCCTTTAGTCCACCGAGCAGAATCGCACCGCCATGAAGTCCAGCAACCAGCAATCCACCCGGCAGGAGCCGGCGCCGGCCCCTGCCGCAGCCGCAGAGCCTACGTCGGGGCCGCTCACCCGGGAGGAACTGCAGCTCGCGGCCCGCAACCATTCGATGCCGCTGGAGGCGCTCCGCCGCGAGCTGACCCCGCCCGGGCTCCATTACGTACTCACGCACTTCGACATTCCTGACCTGGACGCCTCATCCTGGCACCTGCGGATCGGGGGTGCGGTGGAACGCGCCCTGGAGCTGAGCATGGCCGCGCTCCTACGGGACCCGGCAATCACTGTGCCGGTGACCCTCGAATGCGCGGGCAACGGCAGGTCGCTCCTGGAACCGCGGCCCGTCAGCCAGCCCTGGGTCATGGAAGCCGTAGGCACCGCGCACTGGACCGGGGTGCCGCTGGCCTACCTCCTCGGCAAGGCCGGGGTGCTGCCGGATGCGGTGGAGGTGGTCTTCACCGGGGCCGATGCCGGCATCCAGGGCGGCGTCCCCCAGCAGTACGCGCGCAGCCTGCCGATCCGTGAGGCGTTGCGTCCCGACGTCGTCCTTGCATACAAGATGAATGGCGCCGACCTGCCGCCACAGCACGGCTACCCACTGCGGCTGGTGGTCCCGGGCTGGTACGGGATGGCCAGTGTCAAGTGGCTGGCGTCCATAGAGGTGGCAAAGGCACCGTTCCCAGGGTTCCAGCAGAAGGTTGCCTACCGGTACCAGGAGTCCGTGGACGACGCCGGCACCCCGGTTACGCGGATCAGGGTGCGTTCGTTGATGGTTCCGCCCGGTGTCCCGGACTTCTTTACCCGGAAGCGTTTCCTGCGCGCGGGCCCGGTGATGCTGGAAGGCAGGGCATGGTCCGGCGAAGGTGCCGTGGTCGCCGTCGAGGTGGGGATTGACGGCACCTGGCTGCCGGCCCACCTGGATAAACCGGTGGGCGGTTACGCCTGGCGGAAGTGGAGCCTTCCATGGGTCGCGGACCCCGGCGAGCACGTCCTTGCTTGCCGCGCCACGGACATTACGGGCGCCAGCCAGCCCCTGGAGCAGGACTGGAACTACCAGGGGATGGGCAACAACGTGGTACAGCGCGTCAGCGTGACGGTGGAGTGAAGCCGGACCTGCTTCCTGGGGCGGCACCCCCTGGGGCTATACTCGGTGCCAACCATGACCAGCCTCCCGTCCGCTCCCGCCAGTGTCCGAATCGATGCGTGGCTGTGGGCAGTCCGCGCCTACAAGACGCGGTCTGCCGCCACTGCAGCCTGCCGCGCCGGGCATGTCCGCCTCAACGGCAGCCCCTCGAAAGCTTCGGCAACGCTGGTCACGGGTGACACCGTCACCGTCCGGATGCCCGGGTACGAGCGCATCCTTGAGGTGCGCCGGCTCATAGCCAAACGCGTAGGGGCGGAGGCGGCGTCGCACTGCTTTACCGACCACACTCCCCCGCGCCCCGTTCTTCCGGCACTGGGGTTGCCGCAACGCGACCGGGGCGCCGGGCGTCCCACCAAGAAGGACCGGCGCGAGATGGATCGTCTGCGGGGACCTGCGTAGCTGGCTTGCTGCCGGCGTCAGGCACGCGCGTTGGTGCGGGCCTGCACCAGGTTGGCGAACGGCAACCGGCCAAATTCCTCCACGAAGGCAGCGTGGCAACCCGCTTCGGCGCCGGCCAGTTGGCCAGCCGGAAGTTCCTTCCACGCGATGGTCAGTGATCCAGCGTCAGCGAGCTGCCAGATAAGCCGCCCGTCCCAGTGGCCTGGAGGCTTTCCCTGCCCGAAGTCAACGAACTCCTGGATCTGGCGCCGAAGTCCCCGGTTGCCCTTGCTTCCGGGTCCGGCCTTCCCCACGTAAAGGACGACGGCGCCGTCCACCCACTCGGCGGCCAGCGCTGCGGCGGAGAGGGATGGGTCCTTCTTCTTGAAGATGCCCGCGGTGCTTTTGGTGAGAAAGCGCGCCTGGAAATCTTCCGGCGCCACGACCGTGAAGAGTCCTGTCCCCTGCGGAATCCGCATCGTCTCGAGGCTTCGGATAGGCCGGAAGCCAGCGAACCCTTCGGCCTTCAGGCCCTTCCTGGTGAACTGCATAATCCATTGAACAGCACGGCCCGCGCCGTTGCTGGGTTTGCGTTTTCCACATAGGGGTTTTGGGTGGCTGGGATTGCCAGGGGCTGGTGGAAGAGTTTGGCTATGGGAGTGATTGTGGAATCGGCGGGAGTGGACCGGGCTGCGCGGTGGGCTGAACCGTCTGCTGTTGGCGCTGTTTCATACCTGCCCGCTGCTCCTTGCATCGCGGATGTGCTTAACCTGTTGGCCCGTGTTCCCCTGGCTGCTGATGGTGCGGGGTTGATTGACCAGATTCGCGGGCTGGAGGAGTTGAAGTGCTTTGCCGGTGCCCGGCAGGCTGAGGCCGCGGTCGCTTTTGACCTGTCCCAGCGGCGGGAACAGGCCGACGCCGGGGTCCCGGCCGCCGATCAGGGTGCCGGAGTCTCGGCGCAGATCGCCCTGGCAAGGCGGGAGTCCCCGGCCCGGGGTTCCCGGCTGCTGGGCCTGGCCAAGGCGTTGACCGGGATGCCGCACACGTTCGCCGCGTTCCGTGCCGGGTTGCTCAATGAGTGGCGGGCCACCCTGATCGTGAAGGAAACCATCTGCCTCACGCCCGGGGACCGGGCCGGGGTAGATGAGGAACTCGCCGCCGATACCGGCGCCCTGGACGGTGCGGGAGACAAAGCGATCATCGCCGCCGTCCGCGCCGCGGCGTACCGGCGGGACCCGGCCTCCGTCGCCAAACGCGCCGCCCGGGCCGTGAGCGAGCGGGCCGTGAGCCTGCGCCCGGCCCCGGACACCATGACCTACCTGACCGCGCTCCTCCCGGTCGCCCAGGGCGTGGCCGCCTACGCCGCCCTGGTCCGGGACGCCGACACCGCCCGGGCGGCCGGAGATGACCGGTCCCGCGGCCAGGTCATGGCCGACACCCTCGTCGAACGCCTCACCGGCACCCCCGGCGGCATCACCGGGGTTCAGATCCAGCTCGTCATGACCGACCGCACCTTCCTCCGGGCCGACGCAGAACCAGCACGGCTCCCCGGCTACTGCACCATCCCCGCCGAACCGGCTCGGGCCATCGCCCTCGCCGGCGGGCCAGCCGCGGCCCACCCACTGGCCGGGCCGGCGGGTATGGAAGAACTCGACCTCTGGGTCCGGCGGCTTTACACCGTTCCGGGCAGCGGCGAGCTCGTGGCGATGGACTCCACAGCCCGGCTCTTCCCGCCAGGGCTGAAACGGTTTCTCCAGGTCCGGGACGACACCTGCCGAACCCCGTACTGCGACGCGCCGATCAGGCACCACGACCACATCACCGCCTGGCACACCGGTGGACCCACCAACGTGAATAATGGCCAGGGTTTGTGCGAAGCGTGCAACCACACCAAAGAAACCCCCGGCTGGACGGCCCAAACCATCCAGGGACAGCGGCATACCGTCGCAACCACCACCCCCACCGGCCACACCTACCACTCCACCGCCCCACCCTTCCCCGGCGCTCCGATATGCCAAATCCCGGCACACGGCAACCAGTCAGGCCATTCTCAGGAACGACGCCTAGCATTGGCCCGTGCCACCCCTTGAGATCCTCCTTTCCTCCTGGCGACTCGATTGGGCCGCTGCAGCTTTCGTCGCAGTGACCGGCATCCTGTACGGGTGGGGAATGCGGTCCGCCGCACTCGGCGGCCATCGGTGGCCGGTGTGGCGGGCGGTAGCGTTCTACGTCCTGGGCCTGGGCTCGTTCACCATCCTTACCTGCGGCTTTACCGGGGTTTACGGCGCTGAGCAACGGTGGGCGTTCACCCTCAAAATATCCCTGCTGCTGTTTGTTGTGCCCCTGCTGATCGGGCTTGGCAAACCCCTCACCCTTGCCCGGGCAGCATTGGCCCCCAAGGGCAAGTCGGTCTTGGACAAAGTCCTGTCCAGCAGGCCGGTTCGATTCGTGAGCAACTCATTCGGTGCGCCGCTGCTGGGCTTGGCACTCTTTTCCACTTTCCTCACGCCGGCCTTCTTCACTCTGCGGACCGACCCCGTGGCCGGCGCGCTGCTCACCCTTGGAGTGCCTCTATTGGGCATGCTGATGGCATTGCCCATCATCGAAGAATCCGACTTCCAGCGGTCCAGCGCCTACCTGACCCTTGAATTCATGTTCGTATTCATCGAGCTGCTGATCGACGCGGTCCCGGGCATCCTGCTGAGCCTCAACGGCCAGGTACTCGACCACGTGATGTCCGTTTCCAATCCCCAATGGTGGTTCCGGGACGCCCTCCAAGACCAGCAGTTCGCCGGCAACCTGCTGTGGTTCATCTGCGAGGTCCTGGACCTGCCCCTGATCATTCTCATGTTCATCCGCTTCTCGCGCAGTGACAAAAGGGAAGCCGGCGCGTTCGACGATCTAACAGATGAGCAGCTCGATGAACTTCAAAACCAGCACCTGCGCGGGCGGCACTAGGCCAACTGGCAGCGGGTGGAAGCAACCTGGAGGCCTCCCCAAAATCTGGTGTGCCCACCCCTACCCGGGGAAGCGTAGAGTGACATAGGACGCCTGATTCTGGACGCCTCGCTGCCAAGGGAGTAATCGTGACGATTGATTGGGACGAAAAAAAGGCCCTGCTACAGGAACCGAATATCGCGAAGGTAACCCAACTTTGCGATGAACTGATGGAAAAGAAGCCCGGTTCCAATGTCCCCTACATCGACCCCGTCCACGACGAAGACGAGTGCAGAATCATCAGCCTCCAGGCGAGCCCCGGCAAGGGGACCGAATCCGGGTTCGTCTCCCACAACAATGATGACGAGGCTGCCCGCAGGGCCACCCAGATCTATGAACTCGCCGAGCTGGATCCCCGGTACGTCATGCCGTGGAATGCCTACCCCTGGGTGCGGGAGAGTGGCAGCCCCTCGGCGTTGAGTGTCCAGGAAAAGACCGACGGCCTCCGCCCGTTCCGCCAGTTCCTCAAAATAAATTCCCGCGTTTCGGCCATCATCGCGCACGGCACGGACGCTTCCACGTTCCTGACCCTCTTTGAGAAGACTTACCACTCATCGTTGAAGAACAGCGGCATCAAGATCTATAAGGCCTCCGCCCTCGGCGGCAGGGCCTTTGCTGTTTCCGAGGCCAAACAGGAAGAGCTGCTCACCAAGAGCGTCGAAACTTACCGCGACGCGATGCAGCGGGCGGGCATTCAGCACCTTTAGGCCCGGGGTTGCCCGTATTCGATAAAACTGCGCCCTCCTTGATCCGCCCTTGATGAATTCTTGCCCCTCCATCTCCAGCATTGGTGGAGTAAACACTCAGGAATCTCCGAGGTATGCCTTTGAACAGCCTCGTTTCCTGGTTTAAATCGGGGGAACTTGGCATGAAGAAGATACTCATCGCGTCGTTGCTGACAACGGGCCTGGTCGCCGGATCGTTCGCTGCGGGTGCAGCTGCCAACGCCGGCAACGGCACTGTTGTCCGCGTCATCGACGGGGACACACTGGTGGTTTCCATCAACAACAGCGACCAAACAATTCGCCTGTTGAACATCGACACCCCTGAAACCAAGGACCCGAACCAGCCGGTCGAATGCCTCGGCCCGGAGGCCTCAAAGTATCTTGAGGGCCTGCTGCCGAAGGGAACCCAGGTTAGGTTGGAGTTCGACGCCGAGCGTCACGACAAGTACGGCCGGACTCTCGCCGGCGTCTTCACCGCAGACGGTTCCCTGGTCAATGCCAAAATTGCGCAGCAGGGACTGGGAATTCCAGTCGAGTATGGCGGCAACAGAAGGTTCCTCCCGCCCGTGACAGCGGCATACGAAGAGGCCAGGGCGGCAAAGACCGGCCTCTTCTCGGAGGGCATTGGCTGCACCCTTCCAGCCCAGTTGGCTGAGGCGACCCAAGGACTGGAAACCGCCACCGCGGCTTCGCCGGCAACTACTTCCGCCGCGGCAGGTACTGCGGCAGGCGTACTCGCCGCCAAGGTGGCAGCGGCCAAGGCCTTGCGCAAGATCCTGAACGGTGACAAGGCGACAGAGCGGGCGCTCTTCTGGGCTGGCCTTTCAACTGTCGTGCTGGCCAAGCACGTATCCAACCTCGACAAAAAGATCTCCGCCGCAGAAGCGAAAGCAGAAGATACAAAGGCCCTGAAAGCTACCCTGGCCGCGGCGGAGAAGAAAGCCGAGGAGGAGCGGGCGGCGGCTGCAGCCCGGGCGGCCGCTGAACGCAAAGCGGCAGAAGAGCGGGCTGCCGCGGAAAAGAAGATGGCGGAAGAGGCCGCGGCGGCCGAGGCTGCTGCAAAAGCCGCAGCAGCCGAAGCAGCCCGGAAAGCGGCGGCTGAGGCGGAACGCCTGCGCAGTCTTCCGGCACCAGCACCAATCCCAGCGCCCTACGTCGCGCCGGCGCCGCAGCCATACGTTCCTCCTGCCCCCTCCACCAAGTACACCGGCCCACGCTGCTATGCGCCGGGCGGTAAGACGTGGCGGCCATGCTGACCCCCCCAAACCCATCTTCGGAGATAACGGGGATGGCAGATTTACAGGATTCTTTCAGCCATGCGGGTGCATACTCATAGGAACCCTGACCGGCGATAGAACCAGGCTGAACCTTGACGTCCCGTACCAACCATTCCCCCGGGGCGGCGTCCCAAGCGGACGCCGCGGCCGTGCGCATGGCGGTCCTCCCCCAGCTTCGGCACTGGATCGCCATCCCGGCGTGCCAGGCCTGACCCGCTGCCATGTCGGGCTTCATTGACAGCCTCCTGAACGTCAGCCCGCTGGTGGCGTACATTGCCGTCTTCTGCCTCGTGTTCGCCGAGGACGCCTTGTTCGTCGGCTTCGTCATCCCCGGCGAAACCGCAGCTGTCCTGGGTGGAGTGGTGGCCAGCCGCGGTGAAGTGCAGCTCGGCGTCATGATGGCCCTGGTGGTGGCCGCTGCCATCATTGGCGACACTGTTGGCTACGAGGTGGGCAAGCACCTGGGCAGCCGCCTCGTGAAAACCAAGGCACTCGCCCGCCATGCTTCAAAACTGGAATACGCCCAGGACCTGCTGCGCCGCAGGGGCGGTTCCGCGGTTTTCCTGGGCCGCTTCACCGCCTTCTTCCGCGCCGTCATGCCCGCCCTGGCAGGTACGTCCCGCATGCCCTACGGCAGGTTCTTTGCCTACAACGCGGCCGGGGGCCTGGTCTGGGGCATCGGCTTCGTCCTTCTGGGGTACCTCGCCGGCAACTCTTACGAGGCCGTCGCCAAAGCGGTGGGACAAGACCTCGCCCTCGTCATTGCCGCCGTGGCAGTGGTGGCACTCGCCGTCTGGCACTTCCGCTCACGACTCCGGAGGCAGCAGCGGCGCCCGGCAGCCCAACGGCGGGACAGCGCCCCGAATTCATGAGTGTGGTTTGACAGCAAGTGTGACCAGTGCCATATTTAAGGCGTGAACCTGTCAGACAGCCGGACAGCAGGACAGCCTGCATCCCGTCCCCTTGCCCGGCTAAGCGCTGCCGAGGCGGTGTTCAACGCCATCCGCGGGGACATCGAGTCCGGCAACATCCCGGTTGGCAGCAAACTCAGCTCAGAGGCCACACTCTCCCAGCAGTACGGAGTAAGCCGCTCGGTGATCCGGGAGGCCCTCCGCTCGTGCACCGCCCTCGGCATGACCGTCACCCGCACCGGCAAGGGCACGTTCGTCATTGCCAACAAGGTGGCCAATGACCTCACCTTGGGCCAGTACTCCGCCCGCGACCTTACCGAAGCCCGCCCCCACATCGAAATCCCCGCTGCCGGACTTGCCGCTGAGCGGCGCACGGAAGAAGAACTCGATACCCTTCGCCACATCATGGGCGCCATGTCCACCGAAACCGACCTGGAATCGTGGGTGGCCCTGGACTCCAGCTTCCACGCCACGATTGCCCGCGCCAGCGGCAACAAGGTGTTCGCAACAGTCGTGGCTGACATCCGGGACGCACTGGCGCACCAATCCGAGACCCTGAACATGGTGGCAGACCGCCAGCACGCTTCAGACATCGAGCACCAGGAAATCCTCGCTGCCATCGAAACCGGCTCCGCGGAAAAAGCCCGTGCCGCCATGGCCCACCATCTCGAAGCCGTGGGCGTAGCCCTGGACTCCATCCTTAACAGCTAGCAAGATCCAACCGACTTCCCAAGGACCCCATGCCCTCCCCCGTTTTTTCTGCTGCCCACACCGCTGCCCCGGCCGGGGTGACCCTTCCGCAGCATGCCCCCTTGGTCGCGGCCATCCGCGACCAACTGGTGGAAAGCATCCACTACGGCTCCGCCATTGCCCTCGCGGCTGACGGTTCCGTGGCAGCGTCCGCGGGCGATCCCCTGGCACCGTTCTACCCCCGCTCTGCGCTCAAGCCCCTCCAGGCGGTGGCCATGGTCCGCGCGGGCCTTGAACTTCCGGCAGACCTGCTGGCACTGGCCGCCGCGAGCCATTCGGGCGCGGCAGCACACCGCGACGGTGCGCTGCGAATCCTCGAACTGCACGGACTGGCCCCCGCGGACCTGGAGAACAGCATTGACCTCCCCTACGGCACCGCCGAACGGGAAGACTGGCTGCGCACCGGCGGCAGCGCCACCCACATCGCCCAGAACTGCTCGGGCAAGCACGCCGCCATGGTGGCCACCTGCAAGATCAACGGCTGGCCTGTGAAGGGTTACCTGGACCCATCCCACCCGTTGCAGCGGCTCGTGGCGCAAACGGTCATCGACCTGACCAGCGAAGAGCCGGCCGCCGCGAGCACGGACGGCTGCGGCACCCCCTTGTTCGCCCTCACGCTGCGCGGCATGGCCCGCGCCTTCGGCCGGATTGCCAAGGCTGCGGCGGCCGACGACGGCAGCCCGGAAGCCGTCGTCGGCCTCGCCATGCAGCAGCACCCCGAGATGGTGGCCGGCGAGGGGCGCGACGTCACCGCACTGATGCGCCTGCTGCCCGGCACCGTGGCAAAGGACGGCTTTGAGGGCGTGCAGCTGGTGGGCCTGCCCTCCGGCAGCGCCGTGGCCGTCAAGATCTCCGACGGCGGCGACCGCGCCCGGATGCCCGCCACCGTCCGCCTGCTGGAGGCACTGGACATCGACACCGACGAGCTCGCCGGCATCGCCACCGCCCCGGTACTGGGCGGCGGCCGCGAGGTGGGCCGGCTGTTGGCCACTGATTTCCTTGCTCCTGTATCCGCATAACGACTGTCCGAACCCGACAACGACGCCCCGTAAGGACCCCATGACCATCACCCAAACCACCGCAGACGTCCGGTCCGAACACGACCTGCTCGGCGACCGGGACGTGCCCGCGCACGCCTACTGGGGCGTGCACACGCTCCGGGCCGTGGAAAACTTCCCCATCACCGGCCAGAAGCTCTCCTCCAACATGCACCTGGTCCGGGGCCTTGCCGCCGTGAAACTGGCCGCCGCGCGCACCAACCGCGAGCTGGGCCTGCTGGATGCCGAACGCGCCGAAGCCATCGAGCAAGCCTGCCAGGATGTCATGGCCGGACGCCTTGCCGACCAGTTCGTGGTGGACGTGGTCCAGGGCGGTGCCGGGACGTCGTCGAACATGAACGCCAACGAGGTCATCGCCAACCGGGCCCTGGAGATCCTGGGCCACCCCAAAGGCGACTACGCGCGGCTTCACCCCAACGACCACGTCAACCTCAGCCAGTCCACCAACGACGTGTACCCCACGGCCGTGAAGCTGGGCACCATCTTCGCCGCCCGTGAGCTGCTGGCTGCACTCGAAGAACTCGAGGATGCCTGCGCTGCCAAGGCCATGGAATTCCGCACCGTGGTCAAGATGGGCCGCACCCAGCTGCAGGACGCCGTACCCATGACCCTGGGCCAGGAGTTCGGCAGCTACGCCGTGACCATCGGCGAGGACCGGCTGCGCCTGGCTGAAGCCGAACTGCTGATCCACGAGATCAACCTGGGCGCCACCGCCATCGGCACTGGCCTGAACGCCCCCGCCGGCTACGCCGGCGCAGCCTGCCGGCACCTGGCGGAAATCACCGGACTGCCGCTGGTCACCGCCGTCGACCTCATCGAAGCAACCCAGGACGTGGGCGCGTTCGTCCACCTCTCCGGCGTCCTCAAGCGCGTGGCCGTGAAGCTGTCCAAGATCTGCAACGACCTCCGCCTCCTCTCCTCCGGCCCCCGGGCCGGCTTCGGCGAGATCAACCTGCCGGCCGTCCAGTCGGGGTCCTCCATCATGCCCGGCAAGATCAACCCGGTCATCCCGGAAGTGGTTTCCCAGGTGGCCTACGAGGTCATCGGCAACGACGTCACCATCACCATGGCCGCCGAAGCCGGGCAGCTGCAGCTCAACGCCTTTGAACCGATCATTGTCCACAGCCTCCACAAGAGCATCTCCCACCTCGAAGCAGCCTGCCGCACCCTCACGGCCCGCTGCATCAGTGGAATCACCGCCAACACCGACCACCTGCGCCGCACCGTGGAGCAGTCCATCGGCCTGGTCACCGCATTGAATCCCCACCTCGGCTACGCCACCGCCACTGCCATCGCGCAGGAAGCACTTGCCACCGGCAAGGGCGTGGCCGAGCTCGTTCTGGAACACGGGCTCCTCACCGACGCCCAGCTCCTGGACCTCCTGAGCCCCGAACGCCTGGCAAACCTCAGCAAGTAGTCCCCACCTGCTCCGAAGGACACACCAATGACAAATACTCCCCTTCCCGACCACCTGATTGATGGTGGTCACGCGCATGCGTCCGAGACCTCCCTGCACGCGGAGGACAAGGGCTACCACAAGAACCTCAAGCCCCGGCAGATCCAGATGATCGCGATCGGCGGTGCGATCGGCACCGGCCTGTTCCTGGGCGCCGGCGGCCGGCTCAACGCGGCCGGCCCGTCCCTGGTCATCGCCTACGCGGTCTGCGGGTTCTTCGCGTTCCTGATCCTGCGCGCCCTGGGCGAACTGGTCCTGCACCGGCCCTCATCGGGCTCGTTCGTTTCCTACGCCCGCGAATTCTTCGGCGAAAAAGCCGCGTTCGTCTCCGGCTGGTTCTACTGGATCAACTGGGCCACCACCACCATCGTGGACATCACCGCCGCCGCCCTCTACATGCACTTCTTCGGCAACTACATCCCCTGGATGGCCGACGTCCCGCAGTGGGCCTGGGCACTGACCGCCCTCCTCGTCGTCCTGGCCCTGAACCTGGTCTCCGTGAAAGTCTTCGGCGAAATGGAATTCTGGTTCGCCCTCATCAAAGTCGCCGCCCTCGTCGCGTTCCTGATCATCGGCACCTACTTCGTCATCTTCGGCACCCCCGTCGACGGCCAGCAGGTCGGCATCAGCCTCCTGTCCGACAACGGCGGAATCTTCCCCAACGGCCTGCTCCCCATGATCATCCTCATGCAGGGCGTCCTCTTCGCCTACGCCTCCATCGAACTCGTCGGCACCGCCGCCGGCGAAACCGAAAACCCGGAAAAAATCATGCCCAAAGCCATCAACTCCGTGGTCTTCCGCATCGCCGTGTTCTACGTCGGCTCCGTCATCCTCCTCGCCCTGCTGCTGCCCTTCACCTCCTACCAAAAAGGCGTCAGCCCCTTCGTGACGTTCTTCGGCTCCATCGGCGTCCAGGGCGTGGACGTCATCATGAACCTCGTCGTCCTCACCGCCGCCCTGTCCTCCCTGAACGCCGGACTCTACTCCACCGGCCGGATCCTGCGCTCCATGTCCGTCAACGGCTCCGCCCCCAAATTCGCCTCCCGCATGAACAAAGCAGGCGTCCCCTACGGCGGCATCGCCATCACCGCCACCGTCTCCCTCCTCGGCGTCCCCCTGAACTACCTCGTCCCCGCCGAAGCCTTCGAAATCGTCCTGAACATCGCCTCCGTCGGCATCATCATGACCTGGGCCACCATCGTGCTCTGCCAAATCCAACTCAAACGCTGGGCCGACAAAGGCTGGGTCGAACGCCCCACCTTCCGCATGTTCGGCGCCCCCTACACCGGCTACCTCTCCCTGCTCTTCCTCATCGGCGTCCTGGCCATGGTCTTCATCGACTCACCCCTGACCATGCTCGTCACCGCCATCGCCTCCATCCTCATGGTCGCCGGCTGGTACGCCTGCCGCACCCGCATCCGCCAAATCGCCGAAACCCGCGACGGCTACACCGGCACGTCCCCGGTAGTCGCCAACGCTCCGGCTGACACCTTCAAGAAGTAGCTGCCGCAAGACGTCCGACGGCGGCACCTGGGTTCTGGAATTCGCAGAACCCGGGTGCCGCCGTCGGGGTTTAAGGGCAGTTCCCGGCCGTCACTTGGACGGCTTGACCACCAACGCTGACCCTCCGCCGCGCCTTACCGGCTCGGCTGCGGCCAGGGTGCGCCCGTCATCGAGGAATTCGATGGCGGTGGCCGCCCCGATCTCCGAGGCGGAGGTTCCCGGGGCACCGGCCGCCATAAACGTGTGGCCATAGCGGGCAGCCAGGACCTTGCCTGACGGGGAGTCAATGAAGGCCTGTTCCGCTGTCACATTGGCGGTATTCCGCTGGGACGCACGGGGGCCGCGATGGCGTCCGGGGTGCTCATGCCCAGGTCAATGCGGTTGACGATGGTCTGCAGGACGGTGGTGATGATGGTGGAACCGCCCGGTGAGCCCAGTGCCAGGAACGGCTTGCCGTCCTCCAGCAGGATGGTGGGGGACATGGACGAACGCGGCCGCTTGCCCGGCTCGATCCGGTTGGGATCGGCCTTGTCGTACACGGCTGAGAAGTCCGTGAGCTCGTTGTTCAGGATGAACCCGCGTCCGGGAACCACCATGCCGGAGCCGCCGGTCTGTTCAATGGTCAGCGTGTACTCCACCACGTTGCCCCACTTGTCCGACACGGTCATGTTGGTGGTGTTGATGTTTTCCGTGTCCTTCTCGTCCGCGGCAGCGGCAGGTTTCACCGGGCAGGCGCCGTCGTAGGAGGTGACGTCACCTGGCAGCACCGGCTTGGTTGCCGCATGGGTGGGATCAAGCTCGCAAGCGCGTTCCTTGCCGAAGATGGGGTCCGTCAGGGCCTTGGTGGGCACCTTCACAAACGCCGGGTCCCCCACGTACTTGGCACGGTCCGCAAAAGCCAGCGCGCTGGCCTCAAGGTAGTGGTGCAGCACTGCAGGCTGGTCCTTTTTCAGTCCCGGCAGGTCGAACACGTCCAGGATGTTCAGCGATTCGCCCACCGTGGTGCCGCCGCTGCTGGAAGGCGCCATGCCGTAGACGTCGTAGCCCCGGTAGTTCACATGCGTTGGGTCCTGGTCCAGGGCTTTGTAGTGCTCCAGGTCCTCCTCGGTCATCGAGCCTTTGGGGACTGGGAGGGTGGTGTCCTTGGACTTGGGCGGGTTCTGCACGGTGTTGGCGATCTCCTTGGCCAGCGGTCCGTTGTAGAACGCGTCCATTCCCTTGTCTGCCAATAGCCGGTAGGTGTCTGCGAGGTCGGGGTTCTTCAGGACTGATCCTACGGCGGGCGCCTCGCCGCCCGGAAGGTAGATCTCGCTGGTGGCGGGGAAAGCGGAGAAGCGGACCTTGTTCTCTGTGGTCTGAAGATTGAACGTCTTGTCCACCACGAATCCGCGGTCAGCGACCTCAATGGCAGGTTCCAGCGCCTTCTTCAGGCTGAACTTCCCCCAACGCTCCAGCGCGCGTTCCCACGTGGCGGGCGTTCCCGGGACGCCCACCGAGACGCCGCTGGTGACGAGTTCTGGCGTGAAGTTGTAAGGTTTGCCGGTCTTCGGATCGATAAAGGCATCATGGGTGATACCCGCCGGCGCCGTTTCCCGCCCATCGATGGTGCTGACTTTCCGGGACTTCGCGTCGTAGTAGACGAAGTAGCCGCCACCGCCAATTCCGGCGCTGTACGGTTCGGTGACCCCCAAGGTGGCTGCCGCGGCGACGGCGGCATCAACGGCATTTCCGCCATGGCTGAGGACATCGATGGCCGCCGCTGACGCTTCCGGGTCCACAGTACTCACCGCGCCGCCGTAACCGGTGGCCGTGGGGTTCTTGTCGGTGTGGCGCCCGTCGCCTTCATGCGGGTTTGTCGCGACTGCGGGGCTGACGGCCCCCGTGGTGACGCTTATGGCCAGCGCGGCAGTAACAGCTGCGAGCCGGCGTCCGAAATGTGGCATGGTGGCTCCTAAATGGGGGTTTGAGTGATGTGGGCCACGCTACTCTTCGGGTAGGACACACTCAACGGCTCCGGAAAGGAAGGGTGCACCATGGCAGGATCCAAGCTCGCGGTGGTAGGCGCGGGAAGCGTCGGAACCTCGCTGGCGTACGCAGCATTGATCCGCGGCTCTGCCAGCAACATCGCACTGTTCGATGTCAACGCGCCCAAGGCGGAGGCTGAAGCCCTGGACCTTGCCCATGGCAGCCAGTTCGCCGCGGCGTCGGCCACCGTAACAGGCGGCGGGGACATCGCCGTTACGGAAGGCGCCGACGTCGTGGTCATCACGGCCGGCGCCAAGCAGAACCCCGGCCAGAGCCGGCTGGACCTGGCCGGCACCAATGTGCGGATCCTGGAGCAGTTGATGCCGCCGCTGCTGGAGCAGGCACCGGATGCTGTCTATGTCCTGGTGACCAACCCGTGCGATGTCCTGACGGTGGCCGCGCAGCGGATTTCCGGACTGCCCCCGGAGCGGATCTTCTCCTCCGGAACGGTACTGGACACGTCCCGGCTGCGCTGGCTGTTGGCCCGCCGGGCAGGGGTCTCCGTCACCAGCGTCCACGCCAGCATGGTGGGCGAGCACGGCGACACCGAATTCCCGCTGTGGTCCGGCGCCACCATCGGCCCGGTCCCGATCCGCGACTGGACGGTTGGCGGGGAACGGATCTTCACGCCCGAATCCCTCACGGGCGCCGCCAAGGAAGTGGTGCAGGCCGCTTACAAGGTCATCGCGGGCAAAGGGGCCACGAACTACGCCATCGGCCTCTCCGGCGCCCGCATCGTGGAAGCGCTGCTCCGCGACGACAACGCCGTCCTGCCCGTATCCACGGTCCTGTCGGGGCTCTACGGGATCTCCGGGGTGGCGCTTTCCCTGCCCAGCGTGGTGGGCCGCGGCGGCGTGCACCGGGTTCTTGAGACACCCATGGACGACGACGAGCTGGCAGCACTGCGTCACTCCGCGGACACCCTGCGGCACTCCATGGACGCGCTGGGCCTCTGAGTGGACGTCATGCAACGCCGCCGCAACCCTCCCGGGCGGCGGCGTCGCATAAGCTCACTTCCAGGTGCCAAACGCTGGCCCACCGGGACTGGCTCGACGACGAACCAACAGGAGTAACGCATGACCAACTGGCGGATCAGGGATTTCCATTCGGCGGACCTGGACGGGATCCTGCACCTGTGGGAGACGCTTAAGGCCAACAACGTGGAGCCCGTCTATGCCCTGTCCGAGGTCCTCGCCTCCTGCGAAAAAGACCATGCAGTGGTGGCGGTGCTGGGTGAGCAGGTGGTGGGCGCCGCCGTCGGGCGGGCCGCCCACGACCAGGGCTGGATTGTCTTCCTCGCCACCCTGCCCGAATACCGGGGCCGCGGCATCGGCACCTCGCTGCTGGCCGCCGTCGAAAACCGGATGGCCCCGCATGGCCTGAACAAGCTCTCGGCGCTGATGCCGGAATCCGAAACCCGGGTGGAGGCGTTCCTGGGCCGCGGCTTCGCGCTCAAGAAGAACCTCCGCTACTTCGAACGCACCATCCCGGTCCAGCGGCAGGAGCTCGGTGCCCTCGGCCAGCTCGGCGGCCGGGTCCTGGCACGCGACCTGTGGGAAAACGTGGCGGGGATGCGCAAGGAAAAGGAACTGCTCGAACGCCGCCTGGTGCTTCCACTCGCCGAGGCGGACCTGGCCGATGAATTCGGCGTGGTGCCGCCGCGCGCCGTCGTCCTGTTCGGCCCCCCAGGCACCGGCAAGACCACCTTCGCCAAGGCCATCGCGTCCCGGCTCGAATGGCCGTTCGTGGAAGTGTTCCCCTCGCGGCTGGCCGGTGATCCCCAGGGCCTGGCCGGCGCACTGCGCGAAACCTTCCTGGAAATCGCCGAGTTGGAGCACGCGGTGGTGTTCATCGACGAGGTGGAGGAAATCGCCTCGCAACGGGCCGGGGACCCGCCGTCGCCGCTGCAGGGCGTGACCAACGAGCTGCTCAAGATCATCCCGGCGTTCCGCGAACAGCCCGGCAGGCTCCTGGTCTGCGCCACCAACTTCATCCGCGCCCTGGACTCTGCATTCCTGCGCCACGGTCGGTTCGACTACGTCATCCCCATCGGGTTGCCGGACCGGCAGGCACGCGAAGCCATGTGGCAGCGCTTCATCCCCGCCACCGTGGTGGACGGCGTGGACGTGGAACTCCTGGTGGAGCGCACCGATGGTTTCTCCCCGGCGGATATCGAGTATGCCGCCCGGAGCGCGTCACAGCGGGCCCTGGAAAAGGCAGTGTACGACGACGGCGGGCTGGCCTCGGGGGGCGATGTGTCCGTCCGGGAGGCGGTGCGGAAGGGCCCTTCCACCCAGGACTACCTGGATGCCATCGGTGACACCCGGACCACCGTGAGCGCTGAAGTGCAGGCGGATTTCCTTGAGGACATCGAGGCGCTGGGGCGGGTCTAGCTCCCGGAACCGGAGTCGTACCGGAGGTTTTCGTAGTCCGTGTCGTCGGCCTCGTCCAGCTGGGCGTCGAATTCCTCAAGCAACCATGGGTTGGCCCGGGCCAGGATCTTCCGGACTTCTTCCACCTCTACGGCGGCATACAGCACGGGCCTGGCATCACGGTACTTGGTGACCGGAGGCTTGTCCGGCCACTTCGCCGCGAGCGCCTGGACACGTTCCGGCAGCGAATTGTGGGCATTGTCGGCGATCTTGACCAGGGCGGCGTCATGGTCCTGGGCGATCTCGAGCATGCCGGCCTGGTAATCATCCGGGTTGCTGTGCAGTCGGTTAGTGACGCGCTCGATGATGTCCACCGAACGCTCCGGGACCCCCATGTCCAGCAGTGCCTGGCGGGTGATAGGTGTGTCCTCGGCGATGTCGTGGAGATACCCGGCGATCCGGATCTCGTCGTCGAAGTCCGCCAGGGCATCGCCCACGGCAAGGACGTGCTCCCGGTACGGGCGCTTCAGCTTGTCCTTTTGCCTGTTGTGGGCCACTTCGGCCAGGACCTTGGCTGTTTCCACCGTAAACCTGGGTGCGGGGTTCTGCTCCGGAAAGTGCTCGCGTGACATGCACTAAGCCTAGGGCGTGGTTGCCGCCTTGGGTGTCCACACCCAAGGTTCCCGGGGCAGGGCTCCGGGGCGGAAGGCCGGCAACGCCTGCCCCAGCGTCCCGCCCGGCAGTCCGACGGACGCCAGCAGCCTGTCCCGGACCTCCCCTGCCGCCACCCCGGTCTTCGCCAGGTCAGCGAGCGTGACCGCACCGTCACGCTTGGCCAGCCGCACGCCGTCTTGGTTCACCACAAGGGGAACATGCGCATATTCCGGTATTCGAATATTCAACAGGCTTGCGAGATACGCCTGGCGGGGGGTGGACGGGAGCAAGTCATCACCGCGGACCACCTGGTCTATGCCCTGTTCGGCATCGTCCACCACCACGGCAAGGTTATAGGCCGTGACGCCGTCGTTGCGCCGCAGCACAAAGTCGTCCACCACCCCCGTGAACTGTCCGCGGAGGACATCCGTCACGGTGAACTCCGCGACGCCGGCCCGCAGGCGGAGGGCGGCGGGCCGGACGGAACGCTTGAACTCCAGCTCCGCGCGGTCCAGGTTTCGGCAGGTTCCCGGGTAGGCGCCCTGCGGGGCATGCGGCGCGGACGCCGCCTCCTGGATCTCCCGGCGGGTGCAAAAACACTCGTACGTGAGGCCCGCCCGCGTGAGCCGGGTGATTGCCTCGGCATAGAGGGGCCCCCGGGCCGTCTGCCTCACCACGTCGCCGTCCCAGGTGACGCCGATGGCGGCCAAGTCCCGTAACTGCTCCGCCTCCGCCCCCGCGCGGGCACGGTCGAGGTCCTCCACCCGCAACAGGAAGGCCCGGCCGGTGGAGCGGGCGAAGAGCCAGGCGAGCATGGCGGTGCGGAGGTTCCCGATATGTAGTTCGCCGGAGGGGCTGGGGGCGAAGCGGCCGGCGGACGTCATGAACCAACCCTAGACCGAACGACACAAGAGCCCCTCAGCTACCGATGACAGCGGAATTCCGACGTCGGTAACCCAGGGGCTCTTGCCGTGTTTGCAGAGTGAGCATGGTGTGAACAAGCCTCATTCAGCGGCGGCCTCCTTGCGGGAAGCGGTGTCCAGGGTGCGGGTGGTGTGCCGGGAAACCTGTAAGCCTGCGGGTTCGAGCGGTAGCTCTTGCCCTTATTGCCACCATTCCAGCAGACCACCTACAGTTGGTACAACAAGCAGGACTTTGGTTAGTCATACTGATCAATTCCTTACGCGGAAGCAGGCAGGAAGTGATCAGATTGCAGGAACTGGACGCAACAGACAAGCGGATCCTGAATGCACTGGATCAGGACCCGCGGATCCCGGTCATGGTGCTCGCCCAAAAGCTGGGCCTGGCACGCGGAACCGTGCAGTCACGGATGGAGCGGATGGCGGCGTCGGGCGCCCTCCGGCCCAACAGCAGCCGCGTCCTGCCATCGGCCCTGGGGCGCGGCGTCGCGGCGGCCGTGAGCGCAGAACTTGACCAAAGCCACTTGAATGAGGCCATCGATGCACTGCGGCGGATCCCCGAAGTCCTGGAGTGCCACGCGCCGGCCGGGGACACCGACCTCCTCATCCGCGTGGTGGCCAAAAGCCCTGACGACCTCTACCGCGTCTCCGAGGAAATCCGTCTCTGCCCCGGCATCGTCAGGACGTCCACGAGCATGTTCCTGCGCGAGGTCATCCCGTACCGCACCACCGGATTGCTCGAAGGGTAGCCGTTGCCCAGCTGCTACACCGGCGGCCCGGCGTTGGATTTCAGGTTCTTCATGACCAGCGTTGACGTCAGCCGCTCCACCCCGGGCAGGGACGTGAGCTCGGTGTCGTAGAAACGCTGGTAGGCCGGCAGGTCTTCGGCGATGATCTTCAGCAGGTAGTCAGGCGAGCCGAACAGCCGCTGGGCCTCGATGATGTTCGGGTTCCCTGCCACCCGGTTCTCAAAAATCTCCATCGTGGACCTGTCCACCTGGCGGAGCGTGACGAACACGATCGCCTCGAACCCCAGGCCCACCGCAGCCGGGTCGACGTCCGCCTTGTAGCCGCGGATGACTCCGGACTGTTCCAGTTCCCTCAGTCTCCGGTGGCATGGTGCCACCGTCAGCCCCACCTTGGCAGCAAGCGCCGTGGCCGTCATCCTGCCATCCTCCTGGAGGTGGCGCAAAATATTCCTGTCGATACTGTCGATCACGCAATAAACATATCGGTTCGGCGGTGAGTCGGGCGAAAACCGGACAGCACTTTTGGCTGAATTCTCCCTATGGTTGCTCCTGAGAGTATTCCCGACAGGAGAAAACCATGAATCCGCAGCTGTTCCTGGCCTTTTTGGTGGTGGCCGCCGCCCTGGCGTGCACGCCGGGAGTGGACTGGGCCTACACCATCGCAGCGGGACTGAGGCAGCGCAGTTTCGTTCCGGCGGTGGCAGGACTATGCGGCGGATATATCCTGCACACGGTCCTGCTGGTGGCAGGACTGGCCGCGGTGCTGGCCGGGTTGCCCGGCGTCCTGGGCTGGATCACCCTGGCAGGTGCCGGCTACCTGCTGTGGCTCGGGGTGGGAACCCTCCGGTCCTGGCGGAGGGCCACCTTCAGCGCCCATGCCGACGGCGGCTCCGGCACCCAGCTGCGCACCTTCCTGCAGGGCATGGGCACCAGCGGGATCAACCCCAAGGGCCTGCTCTTCTACGTGGCGCTCATCCCACAGTTCATCAGCGCCGATGCTTCCCTGCCCGTGCCAGTGCAGTCCGGACTGCTCGGCATGACGTTCGTTGTCCTGGTGGGCGTGGTCTACACCGTGGTGGCCCTGCTCTCACGCACGCTGCTGCGAAGCAGGCCCGGCGCCGCCCGGGCGGTGACCCTCGCCAGTGGCATCATCATGGTGGTGCTGGGGGCCGTGCTGCTCGGTGAGCAGCTGGTGCCGTTTCTGGCCGCCCGGGCGTAGCACCGGGTCAGGGGGGCTCCTAGTCCCCGTTGAGTTCCTTCCAGTCCTGCTCCCAGATCCGCCGCATCTCCTCGTCCTTGCGGATGGGTACCGGCGCCCCAAGCTCGCGCTGCGGTTCCGGGTCCGGGCGCCGGCGGCCCCAGTCACGCGGGTTCAGCGTCCGGCGGCTTGATTCCAGCACCAGCAGCGCCCGGTCAGTCAACGCATCATTGCGGAGCGTCAGGTGGGTCTTGCGACGGCGGAGTACCTCAGCGATGGCTTGGTGTGCGGCGTCCAGTCGGCCCTCCCTGCGCAAGGCACGGGCGCGGACCAGCAGCAGGGCGGCGGAAAGATCGTCCGCGTTCAGCAGTCCGTCGGTCCAGTCGATGACGGTCCGGGTTCGACCCAGCGCAAGGGCCAGAGAGCAGCGCGCCAGGGCCATGGGCAGCGACGGCGGCAGCCCGGTGAGCGCATCGAGAGCAGCTTCCGTGCGGCCCGTCTCGCGGAGCGAGTGGGCGAGGGCCAGGAACACCGATTCCTCACTGAACAGGACGGGGATCTCCACCCGCTCGGCCAGTTCTATCCTGGTGACGATCCGGGTGAGGTAGGTGGAGGAGTAGCGGTTCGCCTCGTCATCGTTCCTGGTGGTGAGGCCGCGCTGGAGGAGCTCGGAAGCCCTCAGGTAGCCGCCATGCTTGTATATCAGCAGTCCGGCCATCAGGTAGCAGAGACCGGCCCAGCCGGGGTAGGCGCGCGCCAGGGTGATCAGGCGTTCCGGTTCGCGGCTCGTGAAGACAGCCTCGTGGACCGCCTTGGCCGGCTTGGGCATCAGCCGCTTGAGCCGGGGCACCTCGCCGTCGACGGACAGCAGGGCGGGATTGCGCCCGCCCAGGACGCCGGTCAGCAGGCCGCCCACACCTCCAGCAAGGTCGTGGACCGGAGTGCGCAGGTATGGCTGGCCGAAGGGAGTGAGGTCGCGGCTGTCCCAGTAGATCGGTGCAGTTTCCCCGGAGCCCATCCTTCCATGCTAACCGCGGCCGGCCGGAGGCGGACGCCCATCCCGGAAGGCGGCGCCGGGCTGGGGGCCTGGGACTCTAAGCGCCGGCCGCGGCTATCCACACCCCGATCACCCAGGTACTGGCAGCCAGGCAGGCGAGCCCGAATTCGGCGAGCATTCCCAGACCCGTGGCCTTCAGTGCCGCCCAGCTGGATCGCGCCGCCGTCGACATGTTCCGGGTGCGGAGGAACTCGCTGGCCAGCAGCCCGGCGGCGAAGCCAACGAAGAGTCCCACTACCGGGATGATGAACATTCCCGCCACACCCGCCACCAAAGCCACCACGACGCTGCGGCTTGGAATGGCGTGCTGCTTCAGTTTCCGGCCGGTGAGGACGGCGCCAGCTGTCATTCCTGCGGCCACAAAGATCATGGCCACTGCGAATACCACCCATCCCGCCGCTCCGGCACCGCCCCAGATGGCCCACGCCAGCAGGCTCACGCCGATCAGGACGCTCCCGGGCAGAACAGGAATGATGGTGCCGGCCACCCCCACCAGGATCGCCAGGCCGCACAGGATGGTCACCACGGTTTCGGAGCTCATGGTGCCCAGTCTAGGGTGCTGCCTTAATGCCCGACGGCGGTACCTCCTTCAGGAAAGGAGGCACCGCCGTCGTGGTTTCCGGGGAAGGAAGCCCTACCCTGCTTCGACCGCTGCGGCGACCGCGGCGGTGACTGCCGGGGCCACGCGGGGGTCCAGGGGGCTGGGCACGATGTAGTCGGCCGACAGCTCCTCTTCGGCGAGCTCGGCGATGGCGCGTGCCGCCGCAAGCTTCATGGCAGGGGTGATGCGGCGGGCGCCGGCGTCGAGGGCACCGCGGAAAATGCCGGGGAACGCCAGGACGTTGTTGATCTGGTTCGGGAAATCACTGCGGCCCGTGGCCACAACGGCGGCGTACTTCACGGCGACCTCAGGCAGGACTTCGGGGTCCGGGTTGGACAGCGCGAACACGATGGCGTCCTTGTTCATGGTGGCCAGGTGCGCCTCGTCCAGCTTGGAGGAGGAGACGCCGATGAAGACGTCGGCACCGGCCAGTGCCTCGGCGGGTCCGCCGGAGATGCCGCGGGGGTTGCTGCGGCCGGCGATGTCCGCTTTCTTGCCCGCGGGGCTGGCGGCGAGGTCGGCCCGGTTGCTGTTGATGACACCGCGGGAATCGAGCAGCACCACGTCGGAGATGCCGGCTGCCAGCAGGATTTCGGCGACGGCGATTCCGGCCGCGCCTGCACCAGACACCACGACCTTGAGCCCTTCGAGGCCGCGGCCGGTTACCTTCGCGGCGTTGGTGAGGGCAGCAAGGGCCACCACGGCGGTGCCGTGCTGGTCGTCGTGCATGACCGGGCAGTCCAGGGCTTCGATGAGCTTTTCCTCAAGCTCGAAGCAGCGCGGTGCCGAGATGTCCTCAAGGTTCACGGCGCCGAAGCTGGGGCGGAGGCGGACCAGGGTCTCCACGATCTCGTCCACATCGGTGGTGTTGAGGACCAGCGGGATGGAGTCGAGGTCGCCAAAGGTCTTGAAGAGGGCGGACTTGCCTTCCATCACCGGAAGCGAGGCGCTGGCGCCAATGTTGCCCAGGCCCAGGACGGCGGTGCCATCGCTGACCACGACCACCAGGCGTTCCGCCCAGGTCAGTGTGCGGGCGAGTTCGGGCTTGGCATGGATGGCACGGCTGACCTCGGCGACACCCGGCGTGTAGGCGATGGACAGGTCCCGCTTGTTGGACAGCGGAACAGTACTGGTGACGGACAGCTTGCCGCCCTGGTGGGCGCCGAAGATCTCTTCTTCGGTCAGGGCAGTGGCTGCTGAGTTGTCGGTGGCGGTGATTGCGTCAATGGACACGTCGTTGTCTCCTGGTGCTTGCCGTGGGCGCACGGCACATGGGGCTGGAGCCCGGCAGCGGGCCCAGCATGGAAAGTAGTGCGACAGGAAACCCAGGGGTGGCGGGTCCGTGGGGAACGCCGGGGATGTTTCCGCCCTGCCGCTCCTGTGCCTCCATGGTAGGCAGCCCCAGGGGTGCGGTCCGGCCACCCTTGACACGAAGCAACCCTGCTAAAACGCTTACGCAGGATATCTTGTGGTCCGCATCACGTGATTATGGCGGATTTAATGCCGTTTTGGTCTAGACCAGTTACGCGGTTTTGCCCACTGTGAACCCTGATTCAGCACCGGGGGACAGCCGTCCGCAGGCCTTTTTGAGGTCCTCCTCGGCTTCGAAGAGCGAGAGGCGGCGGTTGCGCACTGACTGGACCAGACCAGTGACGGTCAGGAGCAGGACCCGGGCGCCAACGGCATCACCGCAGGCTCCGGCCACAAGCTTCTCACTGAGCGCGTCGATCTCGCGCAGCAGATCCGTGGTGTCCTTCTCGGGGAGGTAGACGCCCCGGCTGAGGCACTGCTCCACCGCGGGCTGCATGACGCGCATGTGGAAGATCTCCATCAGCAGGCCGGAAAGCGCCCGGCCGCGGAAGCGCGGGGACGAGCCGCGGGACCCTGCCTGCAGCTCATCCAGCTGCTGGCGGTACAAGGCGAGCATCAGGTGCGTTGGGGAGGGAAAGTACCGGTAGAGCGTGCCGAGCGGAACGTCCGCTTTTTCCGCGACCTCGGAGAGTTCCACGGCGTCAAGCCCGGTCCGGGCAAACCCTGCAGCGGTGTCGAGGATCCGTGCATAGCGGAGCCGCTGGCGCGGAGCGGAAGGCCTGGCGGCCATGGGCGGATGGTCTGAAAAAGTCTCGGGCATCAGCATTCCGGGGTTGTGTTTTAGCGACTGCGGCCAGGAGCGCCCCCACTTCCGTACCGCCCTGCAGCCGGTTCAACTATACGGCACAGGTCCGTGCCCTAATTCGTCAGCCACCCTTACTATCAAGGGCCGCAAGGTCAGTCGACGCCCTTGATCTTCACCACGAAGACGGCGCCCAACAGTCCGATGACCGCCGCCGTGAGGAACAGTGTCCGGTAGCCGCCGCAGTAGGCCACGGCCAGCAGCGCCAGCCCCGGGGCAACCACCTGCGGCAGCGAGTTGGCCACGTTGATGACCCCCATGTCCTTGCCGCGGCTGACCGCGAAGGGCAGGACCTGGGTCAACAGTGCGAAGTCAACGGCAAGGTAGGCGCCAAACCCAATGCCCAGGACGGCGGCACCGGCCAGGGCTCCGGGCCACACGGGAAAGAACGCCATGATGGCACCCGCCATCGCGATGGTGGCGGAGGAGGCGATGACGAAGGGCTTCCGGCGCCCCACCCGGTCGCTCCAGGGCCCAGCGGCCACGGCGGTGATCATCACCATGACGGCGTAAATGCCCGTCAGGACCAGCACTCCCGCGGCGGGGTCCTCATGGTGGATGACGTCCCGCAGGAAGAAGAGCAGGTAGACGATGGTCAGTTGGTTGCCAACGTTCACCAGGAACCGTGTCAGCCAGGCCCAGGCGAAGTCCGGGTGGCGCCGGGGGCTGATCCAGAAGCCCCTGATGAATACCCGGGGGCGGAAAGCCTCCAGTTCCGACTTGGGCAGAGCGGGGTCATTGCGGTGGAACAGGTACGGCAGAACGGACAGCAGCAGGGCCCCTGCGCAGAGCCAATAGCCCACCAGGAAGTTTCCCGAGACCACGGCTCCGAAAACCGCCCCGGTGAGGATGCCGAGGGTCTGGCCCATCGCTGCGAGGCCGCCCACTCCTCCGCGCTGGACCACGGGGACCCGGTCGGGGACCGCAGCGGTGATCGCTGCGTAGGCGGCATTTGCGCCCAGCTGCACCAGGCACCAGAAGAGGACCATCAGGGCCACGGCGCCCGAGAAGGACATAGCCACAAGCGCCGCAGCAGCAAGCACTGCCCCGGCCAGCACCCACGGAGCCCGGCGGCCGAAGCGCGACGTTGTCCGGTCCGAGAACGCGCCGGCCAGGGGATTGGCCACCAGGGAAACAGCCGCGCCGCAGGCCGTGACCAGCGAGAGGATGGCTTCCTTGCTGGGCGCGTCGATGCTGATGGCCTGTTGGCCGATGAAAACGTTAATCGGCCCGAAAAATGCCGCGTTGATACCCACGTTCACCAGCACCAGGCCGGTCACCCAGCGGGCGGTGACCTTTCGCACCGGCTCGGCGAGCGCCGCCCCGGTGCTCTCCTCTTCCGCGGGCGGCCCCGAGGGCGCGGGAGTGTTGGACAGGCTCATTGCGTGGCTCCCCCCGGTGCGGCCGTTTGGCAGTGGGATCAGACTATCGTGGGCGGTATCGCGCCGCCCGTCCCAAGGCGCCGCATGTGCATAATCCACCACCAGGCGAGGAGAGCCACGTGACCACACCAGCAGGAACCGGATCCGCCCCGGCCGTGAACACCGCCGATCTTTATGATGAGCGCGGCGACGGGCTGGCGTCCGTCTCGCTGCAGTTCCAGTCCCTGGGCGGCCGCTCCCACTTCAGCGGCCCGGTCCGGACCATCCGCTGTTACCAGGACAACGCCCTGGTGAAGTCCACGCTCGGCTCCCCGGGGAACGGTGCGGTCCTGGTGGTGGACGGCGGCGGCTCGCTGGGGACTGCCCTGATGGGGGACATGATTGCCGAAAGCGCCGTGGCCAACGGCTGGGCCGGCGTCGTCATTAATGGCGCCATCCGCGACCGGCTGGCCATCGCGGAACTGGATCTTGGCGTCAAGGCGCTCGGCAGCAACCCCCGCAAAAGCCAGAAGGCCGGAGCCGGCGAGGTTGACGTGGATGTAGTGATCGACGGCGTGACCTTCCGCCCCGGAGCCACCGTCTGGTGCGACCCGGACGGCATCCTCGTGGAGCCGTGAGGAAGGGCGGGCAAAACTTCTTCGGTAAAAATCCGAGGACGGGGAATAGAAAGAACCGGTAAGATAGTTACTGAAAGCAACTATCGCTGCTTATATCCTTTTCTTTCCTTGGAGCACCCATGTCCAAAGCCCCTTCCGCGCCCCGTGCCGGAGAAGCACTGACGCAACGACAGATCGTCACGGTAATGGTGGGCCTGATGCTGGGCATGTTCCTGGCGTCGCTTGACCAGACCATCGTCTCCACGTCCATCTACACCATCGCCAACGACCTCGATGGGCTCTCGCTGCAGGCCTGGGCCACCACCGCGTACCTCATCACGTCCACCGTCAGCACGCCGCTGTACGGCAAGTTGAGCGACATCTTCGGGCGTCGGCCGCTGTACCTGACGGCGATCCTCATCTTCCTGGTGGGCTCGCTGTACGCCGGCTCGGTCCACTCGATGACCGAACTCGCAGCTGCCCGCGGCATCCAGGGCCTGGGCGCCGGCGGCCTGCTGGCCCTGGCGCTGACCATCATCGGCGACATCGTCTCGCTCAAGGACCGCGCCAAGTTCCAGGGCTACTTCATGTCGGTGTTCGGCATCTCCTCCGTCCTGGGCCCGGTGGTGGGCGGCGCGTTCGCCGGTTCCGCCAACATCCTCGGTTTTGACGGCTGGCGCTGGGTGTTCTTCATCAACATCCCCATTGGCCTCGCCGCGCTCACGGTGGTCTTCCTGTTCCTGCACCTGCCCGCCAAGCACCTGAAGCAGAAGATCGACTACTGGGGCGCAGCCGCGATCACCGTCGCCATCGTTCCGCTCCTGCTGGTGGCCGAACAGGGCCGCACCTGGGGCTGGACGTCGCTGAACTCCTTCCTTTGCTATGGCCTGGGCGTGGTGGGCATTGCGTGGTTCCTGCTGGCGGAAAAGCGTGCCGGCGACTACGCCCTGATCCCGCTCCGGCTCTTCCACAACGTCACGTTCGGGCTGTCTTCCCTGCTGAACTTCATCATCGGCATCGGGATGTTCGGCGCCATCGCGATGCTCCCCATGTACCTCCAGCTCGTGAAGGGCCTCACCCCCACCGAGGCCGGCCTGATGATGATCACCTTCACCGTGGGCATCCTGTTCGGTTCCATCACCGCCGGCCGCACCATCTCCGCCTCCGGGACGTTCCGCATCTTCCCCATCATGGGCACCGGCATCCTGACCGCGGCCGCCCTGGTGATGGGCTTCTCCCTGGGCGTTGACACCGGGCTCTGGGTGCCGGGCGTCATCGCGGTCTTCTTCGGCGTCGGCCTGGGCTTCTGCATGCAGCCGCTCACCCTGGCCATGCAGACCTCGGTACCGCCGCGGGACATGGGCGTGGGAACCTCCTCCGCAGCGTTCTTCCGCTCCATGGGCGGCGCCGTGGGCACCGCCGTCTTCATCTCCATGCTCTTCAGCCTGGCGGCCAGCCGCATTGCCGACGGCATGAAGGCCGCCACCACGGACCCCGCCTACCTGGCCGTCCTGAAGGATCCCGCCGTCGCGTCGGACCCCGCCAATGCCAAGCTGTACGACTTCTTCAAGAACGGCGCGTCCAACGACTCCCTGAACGACACCAGCTGGCTCCATACCGCCAACAGCACGCTCACCAGGCCCATTACCGAAGGCTTCGCCACGTCCATTGACACGGTGATGCTGACGGCCGCGGCCCTGACTGGCCTGGCATTCCTCATCAGTTTCGCCCTTCCCCGCAAGAAGCTGACGGACCAGAAAGCATCCCCGCAGGACGACGACAGCATGCAGATCCCGGCGCACTGACGCCGGGCACCCTGCCGGGGTGAGCGGGACAGTGGGATGAGACGACGACGGCGGCACGGCCCGCCGTCGTCGTCGTTCCTTAAGGCCCGGGCAGACCCTGCCAAGTGGAACCTGCGGCGGTGACGTGCCACACTGTTTAGCGCGTGTGCGCCGGCCCCTCCGGCCGGTACCGCAGCCGACGACGTCCGCACCGCATCCATAAACCCCCAAACCCAGGGAGAACCATGCCCACTGCACAGGAGCAGACCAATACCGGGATACCGCGGCGGGTGATCTGGCTGGCACTTGCGGGGGCGGTGGGCGGATTCCTCTTCGGCTTCGACTCGTCCGTGGTCAACGGGGCCGTGGACGCCATGAAGGAAGAATTTGCCCTGTCCGAGGCAGTGACCGGCTTTGCCGTGGCCATCGCCTTGCTGGGCTGCGCGGCCGGAGCCTTCTTGGCCGGCAAAGTGGCTGACCGCTACGGCCGCATTCCGGCCATGAAGCTGGGCGCGCTGCTGTTCCTGGTCAGCGCCATCGGTACCGGGTTCGCGTTCGGCGTCTGGGACCTGGTCTTCTGGCGCCTGGTAGGCGGCCTGGGCATCGGCCTGGCGTCCGTAATCGCACCGGCATACATATCCGAGATTTCACCGCGAAAGGTCCGCGGCCGCCTCGCATCCCTGCAGCAGCTTGCCATCACCACGGGTATCTTCGCTGCCCTCCTCTCCGACGCGCTCTTCGCCACCAGCGCAGGGGGCGCAGACCAGGCCTTCTGGCTGGGCATTGAGGCGTGGCGGTGGATGTTCCTCGGTGCTGCGGTGCCGGCCATCGTGTACGGCTGGGTTGCCTTCACCCTGCCCGAATCCCCGCGGTTCCTGGTCTTCCAGGGCAAGGAGGACGAGGCCCGGACGATCTTCGACTCGATCGCACCCGCGGAGGACACGGAGCGCCATATCCGCGATATCCGCGAAGCCATCGAGGAGGACAAGGTGGCCGGCCAGAAGGGATCGCTGCGCGGCAAGACCCTGGGCCTGCAGGCAGTGGTCTGGGTGGGCATCATCCTCTCCGTGCTGCAGCAGTTTGTTGGGATCAACGTGATCTTCTACTACTCCACCACCCTGTGGAAGGCTGTGGGGTTCCAGGAGAAGGACTCCCTGGCCATCTCGGTGGCAACGTCCATCACCAACATCCTGGTCACCCTGGTGGCCATTGCGCTGGTGGACCGTGTGGGCCGCAGGCCCATCCTGCTGGCCGGCTCCGTAGGCATGGCCGTGTCCCTGGGCGCCATGGCCCTGGCCTTCTCCTCCGCCACCGGCTCGGGCGAGGACATCAGCCTCCCCGGCGCATGGGGTCCGGTTGCCCTCGTGGCCGCCAACATCTTCGTCATCAGCTTCGGCGCCTCCTGGGGTCCGCTGGTATGGGTGCTCCTGGGCGAGATCTTCCCGTCCCGGATCCGCGCCCGCGCGCTGGGCCTCGCTGCGGCGGCGCAGTGGGTGGCCAACTTCGCGATCACGCTCAGCTTCCCGGTCATGGCCTCGGCGTCCCTGCCGCTGACGTATGCCATGTACGCCCTGTTCGCTGCCGCGTCCTTCTTCTTCGTCATGTTCAAGGTGCCGGAGACCAACGGCATGTCCCTGGAGCAGGCAGAGACGCTGTTCGTGCCGAAGGGTTCAGCGAAAGCCAAATAACACCCCATCACATCCTGCGGCCTTTCCGGGGACGCCCCATCGGCTTTCGCCGGAAAACAACAAACCCTCCATCACCTGGTGTGATGGAGGGTTTGTTCGTTGTCCGGATATCTACACGACGTGCGGTTCGTGCGAGGACAGGTAGGCCCGGCCACCGAAGGCGATCAGGATGGCAATCACCATGGCCACGGCACCGGCGAAGAACGGAACCTGCGGACCGAAGTGTTCACCGAGCTGGGCTGCCAGGAAGGGGGCCAAGGCTCCGCCCATCCAGCGGACGAAGTTGTAGCCGGAGGACGCCACGGGCCGGGGCGAATCGGAAACGCCCATGGCCAGTTCGGTGTAGATGGTGTTGTTGACGCCCAGCAGGGCACCGGCAACGATCACCAGGACGACGACGGCCGGAACCGAGTGCCCGGCGGCCAGTCCCAGCCCGGCCAGGTCCAGCATGAGCAGGAACAGGGTGCCGGTCAGGACCTTGACGGCACCGAAGCGGGCCTGCAGGGGCGGGGCAACGAAGACGGAGAAGACCGCCACGGCTACGCCCCAGCCGAAGAACACGCCGCCGATGCCGTAGGCGTTCATGCCCAGGATGAAGGGGGTGAAAGCCAGGATGGTGAAGAAGCCGTAGTTGTAGAACAAGCCGCTTGCCGCCGTCGTACGGAGGCCCTTGTGGCCCAGCGCCAGCAGCGGGTCGCGCAGCCGCACCTTGCGTTCGGGCAGCGGCGTTTTAGGCAGCAGGGCGATCAGGGCGATGAAGGCGGCCGCCATCAGGACCGCAGTGCCGAAGAACGGTGCGCGCCACTGCCAGCCGCCCAGAAGGGCTCCCAGGAGCGGGCCCAGGGAGATGCCAAGGCCCAGGGCGGCTTCGTAGAGGATGATGGCGGTGCCGGCACCGCCGCTGGCCACGCCCACGATTACAGCGAGGGCGGTGGCCACGAACAGGGCGTTGCCCAGGCCCCAGCCGGCGCGGAAGCCCACCAATTCACCGACGCTCGCGGACAGGCCGGACAATGACGAGAAGACGACGATGACGGCCAGGCCGATCAGCAGGGTCTTCTTGCCCCCGATCCTGGAGGAAACAAAGCCGGTGATCAGCATGGCGAGTGCGGTGACCAGGAAGTAGCTGGTGAAGAGCAGCGATACCTGGCTGGGGCTGGCATTGAGGTTGGTGGCGATTGCCGGGAGGATGGGGTCCACCAGCCCGATCCCCATGAAAGCGAACACTGCGGCGAGGGCGGTAGCCCACACTGCCTTGGGCTGCTTCAGGAACGAGGCCTTTTCGGCCTGCAGGGTGGATTCTGGTGCCGGCAGGGTTTCTGCGAGCTGGCCGTCCATGGAGGGTACTCCTAAGTTCGTGGCTGTTTCAGTGCGGGTGGGTGGTTCAGTTCTGGAGTGACGCATTGATTTTGTCGATCACCGGAAGGGCTTCCGCCAGGGCTTTGCGGTCCCGGTCGGTAAGGCCGCTGAGGATGTCTGCCATCACCTGGTTGCGGCGCTTGTTCGCGGCGTCGACGGCGGCGCGGCCTTCGGGGGTGAGGATCACCCGGACGGCGCGGGAGTCTGCCGGGTCAGGTTCGCGGCGCGCAAGGCCTGCGCGTTCAAGCTTGATGATCTGCTCGGTGGCGCTGGGCACGCGGACCCCGAGGTTCCGCGCGATCTCGCCGACGCGCTGGCCATCGCCGAGCAGCATCTTGAGGGTGCTGAGCTGGGCGGCGCTGAGTTCACCGTCCGCGTCGAGCCGCCGGACCAGGTAAACGCTGTGGCGGAGGGCTTCGCGGAACCCGCCGGCGAGTTCCTCCAACTGGGGATCTATGTCATTCATCGTTAGGTAGCCTAACATTTAGGGCACCTAACGGTCAAGGCCCTAGAGGGTCAACTTCATCCCGACGTGGCTGGCCTCGAAACCCAGCTGTTCGTAAAACCGATGCGCGGCCGTGCGGCTCTGGTGCGTTGTCAGCTGCATCAGGTTGCAGCTCCGCCTGCGGGACTCCGCGATGGCCCAGCCCACCATCAGCTTCCCGATCCCCTGGCTGCGGAGGGACGCGTCCACCCGGACGCCCTCGAGCTGCGAGCGCCATGCCCCGTGCCTGGAAATGCCGGGGAGAAAGCTCAGCTGGAACGTGGCCACCACCGCTGGAGAATTTTCGCCGGGCCGCACCAATTCGCCCACCACCAGCAAGTGGGAGGGGTCGGCCGCGATCGCTTCAAAAGCCAGTTCGTAGGGTTCCATGTCCGCGCCGTACTCCCGTCCGGCCCCCATGGCGTCGTCGGCCAGCAGCCGCACTATGGCGGGCAGGTCGGCGCGGGTGGCGTGGCGGAGTCTGAACGTCCCGCCGTCGACGTCGGCGGTAAACAGGGCAGGAACGGCATCTTCAGCAGGGGTCACCTGCCCAGCTTTGCACAGGAACCGAACGACGCCGGCACTTGGGGAAGTGCCGGCGTCGTTGTGATGGGGCGTTGCCGGAATTCCTGCAGGATCGGATGGCGCGTTGCGTTAAAAGCCGCAGGAAGTGATGGCGCGTGCCGGGGGGCGTCAGGCCGGGGTGCGGGCCAGCTCCGCCTGCCGCTCCTCCACCAGGGTGGCGACGGCGTTGAACAGTGGATGGTCCTTCCCCAGCCCGGTGATCTTCTCCGTGGCATCCGCCGGACTTTCCGAGCCCAGGATGGCCGCCAGCTCGGTGGCCTCGCTATCCGCAGGATCGGTAAAGCGCAGGGCGGCGGCAATGGCACCCAGCAGGGCTTCCGGCACCACGCCGCGTTCCGCCAGTTCCGCAGCCGGGCCGATGAACCGTTCATGCCGGCTCAGCTTCCGCAGCGGTGCACGACCCACCCGGTTCACGGTGTCAGGCAGGTACGGGTTGGAGAACCGGACCAGGATCTTCTGGACGTAGGCCTCCTGTTCGTCGTTGCTGAACCCATGCTTGGCCACCAGGAGCTGCTTGGTTTCCTCAAGCACCGCCCGCACGTCCTCGGCCACGTCCTGGTCCGCCATGGCGTCGGAAATCTTCTCCACGCCGGCTTGGAACCCGAGGTACGCCGCCGAGGCATGTCCGGTATTGACGGTGAACAGCTTCCGCTCGATGTACGGCGACAGGTCATCCACGAACGTGGCACCAGGGATCTCCGGGGCCGCGTCGCCGAAGGCGGTGCGGTCGATGACCCACTCGTAGAAGGTCTCCACGGTCACGTCCAGGCCCTGCCCGGCCTCCTGGTTGGGCACGATCCGGTCCACGGCTGTGTTGGCGAACACCGCCTTGCCGTCAAGGACTGCGGCGGTGACTCCCGGCTGGGACGCCACCTCCCTGGCCAGGATGTCCGTGGCGTTGATGGCGTTCTCGCAGGCCATCACCTGCAGGGGCGCCAGGCCCGGTTCCCTGGCAACAATGCCCTTGGCGATCACGGGTGCCACGAACTTCAGGATGTGCGGGCCCACCGCCGTGGTGACGATGTCCGCGGTCGAGATTTCCTGGACCAGCTCAGCCTCCTGGGCGTTGGAGTTCAGCGCCCGGAAGTTGTCCACCGTCCGCACGGCGGGGTTCTCACCCACCTCGTGCACCGCGTAGCTCTCGGCCTGCGAGAGCCGGGTGATGAGTTCGTCGGCCACGTCCGCGAACACCACCTCGTAGCCTGCGTCATGCAGGAGCAGGCCCACGAAGCCGCGGCCGATATTGCCGGCACCGAAATGTACTGCCTTCACTATGCGTTGACCTTTCCGAAGAGCTCCAGGACTTCATCCTCGGACGTGGCAGCCTCGAGCCGGGCCACCTGCTCCTTGTTGGTGAAGACCTTGGCGATGGAGGACAGGATGTGCAGGTGCTCGTTGTTGATGCCTGCCACGCCCACCACGAACTTGACCTGCTTGCCGTTCCAGTCGATGCCTTCCGGGTAGCGGATGACGGACACCGCCGATTTGCGGATGTGGTCCTTGGCGGCGTTGGTGCCGTGCGGGATGGCCAGGAAGCTGCCCATGTAGGTGGACACGGATTCCTCGCGTTCGTGCATGGCGGCAATGTAGCCCTCGTCCACGGCTCCGCGCGCCAGCAGGAGCCGGCCGGCTTCGTCGATGGCGGCGTCACGGGTGGTGGCCTTACCGGTCAGCACCACACTCTCGCGGGCCAGGATTTCGGAGGTTCCGTTGGCGGAGGCGCCGGACGCCGCAGCTGTTCCCGCGGCAGCGGGCGCTGCGTCAACGGGGGCGTCGGCGGCGTGCGCACCGTGGGTGGTGCCGGCGTCGGACTTTTCCCCCTCGGTGTTGCTCTCACGGACCAGCTCGACGATCTCGTCATAGCGCGGGCTGCTCATGAAGTTGTCCACGGAGTAGTGGACGGCGCTGGACGTGGCCGGCTTGGCGCGTTCGGTGAGGTCCTGGTGGGTGACCACCACATCGTAGGTGTCCGTGAGGTTGGCAATCGAGGCATTGGTGACCTTGACGTCCGGGAAGCCTGCCGCCTTGATCTTGTTCCGCAGCACCGAGGCGCCCATGGCGCTGGAGCCCATACCGGCGTCGCAGGCGAACACGACGTTCCGCACGGGGCCCGCCAGGACGCCCACCCCGCCGCGGCCGGCGGCTGCACCAGCGGCAGTTCCTGCACCGGCACCGGTGAGGGTTGAGGCAACGGAGCTCTTCTTGCCCTTCATGGCTTCCATGCGGGCGGTAGCGTCACCCAGGTCGGCCTCGTCGCTGTGCTTGGTGGTGCGCAGGATGACCGAGGACACCAGGAAGGAGACGGCCGCCGCGAGCACCACGGACAGGATTACGCCGAAGTAGCTGTCACGCGAGGTCTGCGCCAGCACGGCGAAGATGGAACCCGGGGCGGCCGGCGCGACCAGGCCGGAGTTGGTGACGGCCAGGGTGGCGATGCCGGTCATGCCGCCGGCGATGGTACCCAGGATCAGCAGCGGACGCATCAGGACGTACGGGAAGTAGATCTCGTGGATGCCGCCGAGGAACTGGATGATGGCTGCGCCGGGGGCCGATGCCTTGGCGGCGCCGCGGCCGAAGAACGCGTAGGCGAGCAGGAGGCCCAGGCCGGGACCGGGGTTGGCCTCCAGCAGGAACAGGATGGACTTGCCCTGCTCCAGCGACTGCTGCACGCCCAGCGGGGTGAGCACACCGTGGTTGATGGCGTTGTTCAGGAACAGGACCTTGGCGGGCTCGATAAAGATGCTGGTCAGCGGCAGGAGGCCGTTGTGGACCAGGAACTGCACGAAGTTGCCTGCGGCAGTACTGAACGCCGTGACCAGCGGCGATATGCCGTAGAAGCCCAGCAGCGCCAGCAGGGCGCCCCAGATGCCTGCGGAGAAGTTGTTGACCAGCATCTCGAAGCCGGGGCGGATCTTGCCGTCCCAGATCGAGTCGATCTTCTTCACGGTCCAGCCGCCCAGCGGGCCCATGATCATGGCGCCGATGAACATCGGGATGCCGGCACCGACGATCACGCCCATGGTGCCGATTGCCCCCACCACGCCGCCGCGGACGTCGTAGACCATCTTGCCGCCGGTGTAGCCGATCAGCAGCGGCAAGAGGTAGGTGATCATGGGGCCTACCAGGCCAATGTTGGGCTTCCCGTCGGTCTCGCCGAAACCACCGAGCTGCGGTACGGGCAGCCACCCCTTCTCAATGAAGAGGGCGGTGATGATGCCCCAGGCGATGAACGCCCCGATGTTGGGCATGATCATGCCGGACAGGAATGTCCCGAACTTTTGGACGTGCACGCGCGCGCTGGTGCGGGGTTTTGCAACTGTCTCTGTTGCCATGTGATTTCCTAACCGTCATTCCTGCTGCTCCGCAGGATTGGTCCGATGATTACGACGACGTACTGCTGGGTAATGCGTGGTTGTGGGGCTACCCGGCCGGGCTGGTGGAGATCCGGTGGAGCCATTCGAGGAAAAGCTTGAGTTCCGAGCTGGAAAGCTGGTCAGAGTGCGAGGCCTGAAGTGCGGCGTTCAGGGCGATCGCTGCCACCACCACCGAGGACTTTCCGGCGCCGCCCGGGGCCGGGCCGCTGGCGGGCTCGGCGGACACCGCGAAAATCATGGCGTCCCGGGTCATGGTGGACAGTTCGAGGTTGCGTTCGGTGGCGGGCTCCGCAATCAGCATCAGCGTCACGCCCACGTTGGCCGCCAGGATGGACCTGGCCGCTTCCCGGGGCTGGACGTTCAGCTGGCCCGCCGCCGCTGCCTTGTTCAGCATCTCCTCCATCAGCGCCTCGGCGTCCGCCACGATGGCGGGCCGGCTTTCCGGACGGATATTGCCGAACATCACCAGGTACAGCTCGGGCTGGTTGAGCCCGAACTGGACGTGGTTGTCCCACATTCTCCGGATGTCCTCGAGGGGCTGTCCGGAAGGGGCGAAATCCCTTTCGCCCGCGACATATTCTTCAAATCCTGCGGCGACGACGGCGTCGAACAGACCTTCCTTGTCACCGAAGTGGTGGTACAGGGTGGGAGCGGAGACCCCTGCCAGCTGGGTGATCTGGCGGGTGGAAACCGGAGCTCCCGCGGAATTTGCCAGCAGTTCCGCGGCAGCACGGAGCAGCCGCATTTTGGGGGGAAGCTGGCCATCCAAACTCATAACCGCTACCCTAGCACCTATAGCGTTGCTATATGAACTGAATCACATACAATTTTTTCAGGCTCGTTTCCACCTCCTGACGTGGCAGTCCGGCGGTGTTCCGGCACGGCGCCGGAAATGTTTGGCGGGCCTGGCTACCGGCAGAGAATGAGGACCTTCAGTGCAGAACTTCCCAGGAGTAGGCGTCAGTCCAGGCCGCGTCATCGGCACCATCCGCCAGATGCCCAAACCGATCAGTGAGCCTCCTGCCGGTGAGCAGCTGGCGCCGGACACCACGGCGGAAGAAGCCACGGCTGCCCTGAAGGCGGCCTCGCAGGCCGTGCATGACGAGCTGAAGGACCGCGCCGCGCACGCCACCGGAGACGGAAAGGCGGTCCTTGAAGCCACTGCACTGATGGCCAAGGACACCATGCTGATCAAGGGCGCGGCCAAGCTGGTGGCCCGGGGCACCTCCGCCGAGCGCGCCATCTGGGAATCAGGCTCCTCGGTGTCGGAGATGCTGCACAACCTGGGCGGCTACATGGCCGAACGCGCCACCGACGTCCTGGACGTCCGCGCCCGGATCGTCGCTGAGCTGCGGGGCGTCCCCGCGCCCGGCATTCCCGCCTCCAGCACCCCGTTCATCCTGGTGGCAGAAGACCTGGCCCCCGCGGATACCGCCACGCTGGACCCCAACAAGATCCTGGCGCTGGTCACCGCCGGCGGCGGACCCCAGTCCCACACTGCCATCATCGCCCGCTCGCTCGGCCTGCCCGCCGTGGTCGCAGCCGTGGGCGTTGATGAACTTCCGGACGGCACCGAGGTGTACGTGGACGGCGCGGCCGGCAGCATCACCGCCGAACCCGACGAGACCCTCCGTGCCACGGCCGAAGCCTGGGCGGCAACGGCCTCCCTGCTGGCCGAATTCACCGGCACGGGTACGACGGCGGACGGCCACGAGGTGCCGCTCCTCGCCAACGTGGGCGGCGGCAAGGACGCCCAAGCAGCTGCCAAGCTGGGCGCCCAGGGCGTGGGCCTGTTCCGCACCGAGTTCTGCTTCCTGGAACGGGACACGGAACCTTCCGTGGAGGAGCAGGCGGCGGCCTACAAGAGCGTGTTTGATGCATTCCCCGGCAAGAAGGTGGTGCTCCGCACGCTCGACGCCGGCGCCGACAAGCCGCTTCCGTTCCTGACCGACTCCACGGAGCCCAACCCTGCCCTGGGCGTCCGCGGCTACCGCACCGACTTCACCACGCCGGGCGTCCTGGACCGGCAGCTGGAAGCCATTGCCCTGGCCCAGCAGCAGTCCGAAGCCGACGTCTGGGTCATGGCTCCCATGATCTCCACGGCCGAGGAAGCCTCCCGCTTCGCCTCCATGTGCGCGGACGCCGGGATCAAGACCCCCGGCGTCATGGTGGAGGTCCCCTCCGCCGCCCTCACCGCCGAAGCGATCCTCCGCGAAGTGGAATTCGCCAGCCTGGGCACCAACGACCTCACGCAGTACGCCATGGCGGCCGACCGCCAGCTGGGCCCGCTGGCCAACCTGAACACCCCGTGGCAGCCCGCAGTCCTGCGCCTCGTCGGACTGACCGTCGAAGGATCCCGCGCCGAGGGCCACAACAAACCCGTTGGAGTCTGTGGTGAGGCTGCCGCCGATCCTGCCCTCGCCGTCGTCCTTACCGGCCTTGGCGTCAATACACTCTCCATGACCGCGCGTTCGCTGGCCGCAGTGGCCGCGGTCCTGAAGACGGTAACCCTGTCCGAGGCCCAGGAACTGGCCAAGCTGGCCCTCTCCGCCCCGAGTGCCACCGAGGCGCGGGCCTGGGTGCGCGAAAAGCTGCCGGTCCTGGAGGAACTGGGACTCTGACCAGCCGGGGGCCGCCGGGCGGCACCCGGGATAGGCTACGTCCATGGCACTGATAGCCCCCCGGGTCTCGGCCGGCCTGCCCGCCGGCGAGGCCCGCGCCCTGACGCGCGCCCTCGAGGACACCAACGACGTCACCGTGTTCGTGGACGGCACCGTCCACCGGCTGCCCGCGGAGGCCCGCGACGCCGTCGTCGATCTCCTCGCCAGGCTGGGACGCGGCGAAACGGTGACGGTGAGCAGCGTGGAGGAGATGCTGACAACCTCCCAGGCCGCCGAACTGGCCGGGATTTCGCACACCTACCTGCGGAACATGACCGATCGCGGGGAAATCCCGGTGGAGTACCGCGGATCGCACCGCCGGATCCGCACGGCCCACATCATGGCCTGGCTGGAGCAGCAGAAGCTTGCCGAACAGAAGCGCAAGCAAGGCAAGAACGCGGCCGTCGACGCCGGCGCGGGCGAATAGTGCGGGCCCCCCTGTCCTGGCCACGGCGCCAGAAGGATGTTGTGCTCCACTCAGCCGACATGGAAGCGAACGGTTTCACGGGCCGGATCCTCTGGGCTGACGGGACACCAGCCCCTGGACCGGATGCCGCAGGCGCCTCCACGGCACCCGCCTACATCCTCATTCACGGCATCGGCGTTTCACACCGCTACCTTCGCCGCTTGCACGGTGAGCTCGCCGCCGTTGCCCCAACGTACTCCTTGGAACTGCCGGGCTTCGCTGGAACGCCCAGGCCGGAGCGGCAGCTGTCCGTGGCCGACTACGGCGCCTTCATCGCCCAGGCACTCAAGGCAAGCGGCATCGCCTCCTACATCCTGGTGGGGCATTCCATGGGCGTGCAGTTCGCCATCGAGGCAGCGCTCTATGCTCCCGGCCAGGCGCAACGGCTGGTCCTCATGGGTCCGGTGGTGGACTCGCGGCACCGGACCGTCGTGCGGCAGGGCATGGCGCTGTTCCTGGACGCCCTCCTCAGGGAGAGCCCAGGGTCGAACTGGCTCGTGCTCTCGGACTACTTCCGCTGCGGGCCCCGCTGGTATTTCACCGTGCTCCCCGTCATGATGGCCTACCCTACGGAGCGGAGGCTGGCCGGGATCAACGTTCCGGTCCTGGTGCTGCGCGGCGACAACGACCAGGTGGCAGGCGCTGACTGGTCGCTCCAACTCTCCCGGGCAGTGCCGGAGGGAAGCTTCGCGGAGATCCAGCACGCCGGGCACGTGGTCCAGCACCTGCGCCCGCGGCAGGTGGCGGATGCCATCAAATCCTGGGCCGCCCTGCCCAGCGCCGCATCTTGAGGGCCGCGTGCAGCTCCAGCCGGGGCATCCCCTTCAGCGGGTCCACGCCCAGCAGCTGCCTGATCCGTCCGAGCCTGTTGTAGATGCTGCTGCGGTGCAGGTGGAGCCTGGTGGCCACGTCCTGGACCGAGCCGTCGTTGTCATAGAGCAGCTCCAGGACCGGAATGAGCTCACCGTTGCGGTCATGGTCCTCGAGCATGCGGAAGTACACCGATCCGGAGTCCGCCCAAGCACCTACTCCTCCCCCGGCGGAGGCCAGCAGCTGGTACACGCCGGTGGCCCTGCAGTCCACCAGCTCGCCCAGCGGCGGATCCACCGCGGCCGCCTGGGCTGCCATCCGTGACTGCCGGTACGCCTCCGAGAGCTGCCGGGTCTTCGCGAAGCCTTCACTGATGCCAAGGATGATCCGGTGCACCGGGCGGCCGGAACGCTTGGCCAGCTCCAGCTGGTAGTGCACCAGGACCTGGGCATGGTTTGCCCGGCCGGTCGATTCGCGGAACAGCACCACCGAATGCGTCTCCGTCCCCGCGCTGAAGAGGGCGGCATCCACGCCCACCGTGGCCTGCAGCGCGGTGGACCGGTGGATCAGAGTGGAGGCGATGGGGTCCGGGCCGCTGGCCCAGCCGTCTGCGTCCAGGACCGTGACCATCTGCCACGGCCCCCTCCCCTGGACTTCCTTCCAGCCGGCCACCGCAGCCACCGCATTGGGCTCCCCGGCACAGGCGGCCAGGAACTCCCGCTCGCGGCCCCGCCGGAATTCGGATTCAGCCGTGTTCGAGTCGAGCAGGAGCCCTGACAGCAGCTCAAGCTCGTGGTTGACGCCCGGCAGCTGGGTGAGGATCGCCGTCGGGCTTTCCTCCGCCGAGTCCTGCTGCACCCAGAGATAGCCCACCCGGAAACCGCGCACCATCAGCGGGACGCACACGCGGCCCAGCATGCCCAGGTCCGGGTTGGCCGGCACCACAACAGGCCGTACGGCGGTGGCGATCCCGTGCGCGAGCTGCCACGCGCTCACGTCCGCCGGGACCTTCTTGCTCAGCAGGAAGTTGACCCGGACGCGGTCAGCGTGGGACTGGTTGGAACTGTAGGCGAGCAGCAGCCCGTCCAAATCCTCCAGGGACAGCCCCCGGCCCAGCTTCTGCGCCACCTGTTCGACGAGCTGTTCCACACCCTGCTGCTGCATGGGCCAACAGTACTGCCCCGGCGGCCCCGCGGACGAACGGACACGAGGCGACACCTGACGCTCCAAGGCTCGACGGATGTCGAGGCTAAGGATCCAAAAACCGCGGAATCCCGCGGTTCCGGCCAGCCCGAGGGCACGGGATCATGTCGCCTGGCTCACAGCGGGATTTATCGTTTAAACACGAAAATCCTTCCACCTGTACGGCCTACCGGCCCCCCAAAAACTGGAGCAGACGATGATCATCGGCGTCCCCAAAGAAATCAAGAACAACGAATTCCGGGTGGCCATCACCGCGGCCGGCGTCCACGAGTTCCTCACCCACGGGCACACCGTCCTGGTGGAGCGCGGCGCAGGCCTGGGCTCGGGAATCACCGACGAGGAATACTCGATCGCCGGCGCCGAGATCGTCAACGAGGCGGACGACGTCTGGGCCCGCGCCGACATGGTGATGAAGGTCAAGGAACCGATCAAGTCCGAATACCACCGCTTCCGCAAGGGCCTGATCCTCTTCACCTACCTGCACCTCGCGGCAGAGCCGGAACTGACACAGGAACTCATCAACTCAGGCGTCACCGCCATCGCCTACGAGACCGTGCAGGAAGGCCGCACGCTGCCGCTGCTGGCTCCGATGTCCGAAGTTGCCGGCCGCCTGTCCGTCCAGGTGGGCGCCACCTCGCTGATGGCACCGGCCGGCGGCAAGGGCGTGCTGCTGGGCGGCGTGCCCGGCGTGCGCCCCGCGAAGGTGGTTGTCCTGGGCGCCGGCGTGGCCGGAACCAACGCCGCTGCCATGGCCCTGGGCCTGGGTGCCGACGTCACCATCCTGGACATCAACATCAACCGCCTGCGCGAACTTGATGCCCAGTACCAGGGACGGCTGAAGACCGTTGCCTCCAACAAGTACGAGATCGAGAAGTCAGTGGTGGACGCCGACCTGGTGATTGGTTCCGTCCTGATCCCCGGCGCCAAGGCTCCCAAGCTGGTCACCAACGACCTCGTGGCCCGCATGAAGCCCGGATCGGTCCTGGTGGACATCGCCGTGGACCAGGGCGGCTGCTTCGAGGACACCCACCCCACCACCCACCAGGAGCCCACGTACAAGGTGCATAACACCATCTTCTACTGCGTGGCCAACATGCCTGGCGCCGTGCCCAACACCTCCACGTACGCGCTGACCAACGTCACCCTGCGCTACGCGGTGTCCCTGGCAAACCTGGGCGTCAAGGCCGCCTTCGACCGCGACCCCGCCCTTGCCGCCGGCCTTAACATCGCCGCAGGCCACGTGGCGCACCACTCCGTGTCCGAGGCCCACAACCTGCCCCTCGTCGCCGACTGGCACGAGCTGGTCTCCGCCTAAGCCCTCTCCATCGGTTGCTCCGTAATCGTCCTTTTGAACCCTCAGAACGGCGCTTACGGAGCAATCGATGAGTCATTTAACCAGTTCCCTGGCCCTCTCGATGATTTTGAGGACCTCGACGGCGTCCTCCGGGTTTACGGGGAGGGGCAGGGATGACTCTGCTCCGCCGTCGAGGATCTTGTCCCCCAGCAGGCGGTAGAACTCCGGGTAGTTCCCGCGTTCGGTGGCGAGGCGGTCCAGGTGCCCGTCGCGGCCCAGGAGCCCGGCCCATTCCGGTGCCTCCACGCCATAGTCCGCATCCCGCGGACTGCCGCCGGCCGCCATGTAAGGCTCCTGCGGGTCCACCCCGTTCTTGGTGAAGCCGCCGATCGAACCCAACACCCGGAAGCGCGGCCCCTGCTGGGCGCACAGCATGTTCATGGCCAGGTGGCTGGTCACACCGGACTGGTGCCGCAGGGCCAGGAAGGCGTCATCATCCGCCCGCTCGTCGGACCGGCGCGCCTGCAGCTCCGCGTGGAGGACGGTGGCCGGGCCGAACAGCTGCAGGGCCTGGTCGATCAGGTGGGTGCCCAGGTCGAACAGGACGCCTCCGCCGTCGGCAGCAGTGGCCCGCGCCTTCCAGGCCTTGGCAATGGAGGGGGACCACCGCTCGAACGTCGACTCGAACCGGGCCACCTTGCCCAGGGACTGGGTTGCCAGCAACTTCCGGAGCGTGAGGAAATCCCCATCCCACCGGCGGTTGTGGAACACCGTCAGCACGCGTCCCTCCGCCCGTGCCAGCGCAACGAGTTCCTGTCCCTGGGTGCTGGTGACCGCGAACGGCTTGTCCACCACCACGTCCAGCCCCGCTTCCAGCGCGGCCTTGGCCAGCGGGTAATGGGTCAGCGGCGGGGTCGCCAGGACCACAAGGTCAAGGTCTGCGGCCCGCTGCAGGACGGCGGCGCCGTCGCGCACCACCGCCACCCCCGGAAGCCGGGACGAGGCAGCTCCCTGCCGCCCGGCGTCGGACGTTGCAATGACGTCCAGCGAGTAGCTGGCGTTGGCTGCCAGCAGCGGCGCGTGGAAAACGCTGCCGGCGAGTCCGTATCCGACGACGGCGGCGCGGATGGTGCGGGGGTCCGCTGCAGTTCCGGTCATGGAAGCAACGCTACCCCCGGTCCCGTGTGGATAAGGCGCCGGGTTAAAGGAAGCCGGCACCCCTGGAAGACCAGGGGTGCCGGCTACTCGACAGGGCTGGGGGTGGTTACTTCTTTACCCAGCCGATGGTGGTCCAGTCCGGGACCTGCGAGGTGCTCTGGAAGAGCGACGGGCCGTAGTTGGCCAGTCCGGTGCGGACGAAGGAGATCTGCGGGCCGTTGAAGACCACGCCCATGGAGTAGTACTTGGCCATGTGCTCCTTCTCCACGTCCATGGCTGCCTTGTTGCGGGCTGCGTTGTCCTCGATGGAGGCGAGGTCGGCGATCTTCTTGTCCAGGTCGGCGTCGCCCAGCTTGTTCTCGTTGACCTTGGAGTCGTAGTACTGCTTGACGGCGTCGGTGGCATCCGGGCCCACGGTGTAGCCGGAGATGCTCAGGTCGAACTCGCGGCTGCCCAGCACCTTGCCGAAGTCGGCGGAGGCGCGCTGGTCGATGCCCACATCCATGCCACCGGCCTGGAGCTGCTTCTGCAGGGTCTGGGCCACTGCCAGGGTGGTGGGGTCGTCGCCGAAGTTGCTGATCTTGAAGGCGGCGGGCTTGCCGTCCTTCTCCATGATGCCGTTGGCGTTGGCCGTGTAGCCGGCGTCCGTGAGGACCTTCTTGGCCGCATCGGCTCCGGTTTCCTTCACCGGGTAGTTGTCCTGGTAGTACTCGGAGAACGGCAGCAGCATCATGGAACCGGAGCTGGGCTCTTCCCAGTTCAGTCCATTGAAGCGGACCTTGCGGAGGGCTTCGCGGTCCACGGCAGCGAAGATGGCCTTGCGGACGTTGACGTCGGTGATGCGCTGGGCGTTAAGGTTCAGGCCACCGGCGAAGAGGCGCTGGCCGCGGCGGATGTCCGAATCCTTGGTGCCGTCCAACTGCTTATACAGCGAGATGGTGTTGGCGGACATCGCGTCGATTTCACCGTTCTTGAAGGCGGCGATCTGTGCGCTGGTTTCCAGCTGGCGGAACGTCACGTTGGCCAGGACCGGCTTCTGGCCCCACCACTTGTCGTTCGGCACCATGGTTACCGTCTTGGCGGCGGTGTCGTACTGGTCAAGCTTGAAGGGGCCAGCCATCCACTCCGGGTGCATGTTGCCGTTGAAGCCCTCGTTGAAGATCTCGGGGGTGTTGACGGCGGGGTGGATGAGTCCGAAGAAGAGCGAATCCACGGGGAAGACCGGGCGGCTGGTCTTGACGATGACTTCCTTGTCGTTGCTGCCGGCCTCGACGGAGTCAACGAACTCGTAGGCGCCCGAGCTGACGATGTCGTAGCCGGCGTCCGGGCTCTTGAGGATGTTCCAGGTGTTCTTGAAGGCCTTGACGTCGATGGGCGTGCCGTCGTTGTAGGTGGCCTTGGGGTTGACCTTGATGGTGATGGTCTGCTTGCCGTCCTTGACCTCGCTGTCCACTGATTCGCAGAAGTCAGGGTTTGGCGTGACCTTGCCCTTGAAGTCCACCTTCCAGCAGCCGCCGATGCCGCCGCTGTTCATGGCAACCGGGTTCATGGGGATCTGCAGGGCGGAGTTGTCCGCACTGTTGCCGTTGTTGGAGAACCCGTTGAAGTCCGGGCCAATGTTGCCCAGCGGCAGGGTGACCTTGCCGCCCTGCTGGAGGTCGGACGCCGGCTTCTCGTTGATGCTGATCAGCTTGGACAGATCGCTCCCGGATTCCTGTCCTTTGGCTGTTTCGGGGCCGCTGGCACCGCCACCGCCGCAGGCCGTCAGCGCCAGGGCGGCAGCAATGGCTGCAGCTCCGCCGATCCTGTTCAGTTTCCTCATGGTTTTCCCTTCATTTGGTGCGAGTGGTGGTGCTTGGGGTCGAAAAGTCCTTAGGGCGCATGGTGGTCCGCCGGTTCGTGGACCACCAGCATGTCCTCATCCAGTTCCCCGTCCGGGAAGAAGCAGGCGAACTGCTGGTCCGTGGCAGTGGACGCCGTTTCCAGGGGCGGCTCAACGGTGAGGCACTTCTCCTGCTTGGCAGGCGGAAGTGCGGCGAAGACTGGACAGCGGGTGGCGAAGTTGCAGCCTTTGGGGGCCTGCAGCGGCGAGGGCAGGTCGCCCTGGAGGATGATGCGTTCGCGGGTGCGTTCCAGCCGGGGATCGGGCACCGGGATCGCGGAGAGGAGGGCGCGGGTGTAGGGGTGCCGCGGGTTGTCGAACACCCGGTCCACGGCGCCCACCTCCACGATCTTGCCGAGGTACATGACGGCCACCCGGTTGGAGATGTGGCGCACCACCGAGAGGTCGTGTGCCACCAGCAGGTAGCTCAGGCCCAGCTCTGCGCGCAGCTGGTCCAGGAGGTTGATGACCCCGGCCTGGACCGAGACATCCAGGGCCGAGACCGGCTCGTCGAGGACCACCAGCTTGGGGTTCACGGCCAGTGCCCGGGCGATCCCGATCCGCTGGCGCTGGCCGCCGGAGAACTGGTTGGGGAAGCGGTTGACGTGGTCCGGCTGCAGGCCCACGAGCTTCATCAGCTCCATGATCCGCTTCCTGGTCGCGGCCCGGTCCATGCCCGCGTTCTGCAGGGGTTCGGCCAGGACTTCGTACACCGTGAAGCGCGGATCAAGGGCGCCGGTAGGGTCCTGGAACACCATTTGGAGTTCGCGCCGCATCTTGCCCTTGGTCTTGGCATCAGCCGCCTGCTTGTTGCTCAGGCCGCCGATCACCACCTCGCCGTCCTGGTCCGGATGGAACTCCATGATTTCCAGGAGCGTCGTGGTCTTTCCCGAACCCGATTCGCCCACGATCGAAAAGCATTCGCCTTCGCGGATGTCGAAGCTCAGGCCGTCCACCGCCTTGACGGTGCCGATCCTGCGTTTGATGAGGGCTCCCCTGGTCAGGGGGAAGTGCTTGCGCACGTCCTTGAGCTGCAGGACGGTGGACCGCTCCTCCCGGGGAATCGCGTCGAAGCGGGACACCGCCACCGGCGGGGCGGCGAACACGTCGTGCACATCCACGGAGCCGCCCAGGGACCCTGCTTTGATGCAGGCGGCGCGGTGCTGGGCGTCGCCGTCAACGGATGCCAGCGCAGGTTCGCCGTCCAGGCACGCCTCCGAGGCCAGGGGGCAGCGGGGAGCGAACGAGCAGCCGGTGGGGGCCTGCAGCAGGTTCGGCGGCATGCCTTCGATGGGAACGAGCGAGGACTTCTCGGCCACATCCACGCGGGGCACCGCGCCCAGCAGGCCCATGGTGTAGGGCATCCGCGGGTTGTAGTAGATGTCCTCCACGGCCCCGGTTTCCACTGGTTTTCCTGCGTACATGACCATGATGTCGTCTGCCATCCCCGCCACCACGCCAAGATCGTGGGTGATCATGACCACGGCCGCGCCCGTCTCCTCCTGGGCCGTGTGGAGCACCTCGAGGACCTGGGCCTGGATGGTGACGTCCAGGGCCGTGGTGGGCTCATCCGCAACCAAAACGCGGGGGTTGTTGGCAATGGCGATGGCGATCATGACGCGTTGGCGCATGCCGCCGGAAAATTCATGCGGGAAGGCCTTCAGCCTGTCCTTGGGGCTGGGGATCCCCACCATGGCCAGCAGTTCGACGGCGCGGGCCTCCTTGGCCGTCCTGCTCATGGTGGGGTGGTGGATGGTGAGCGCTTCGATGATCTGGGTGCCCACGGTGAACACCGGGGTGAGGGACGACAACGGGTCCTGGAAGACCATGGCAAGGTCGTTGCCGCGGTACTTGCACATGTCCTTGTCGCTGAGCCCCAGCAGCTCCCGGCCCTTGAGCCGGACAGAGCCGGAGACCTGGGCGGTGGGCGGGAGGAGCCCCATGACGGCCAGGGAGGTGACGGACTTGCCGGACCCCGATTCGCCAACGATCCCGAGTGTCTTGCCCGGCATCAGGTCGAAGTCGACGCCCCTGACGGCGTGCACAACGCCGTTCTCCGTATTGAAGCGGACGTTCAGGTCGCGGACCGACAAGACGGCGTCGCCGGGGGCGTGCAGGCCTGCCACATGCAGGCGTTCCACGGTTGAACGTGATGGGTCCGTGGCTCCGGTGGTGGTTTCGCTGCTCATGCCGCCTTCTTTTCCGCGGTGGTTTTCCGGGCTTTGGCTTTCTTGGCCCTGCCGCTGGAGGTGGAGCTGGGGTCAAAGGCGTCGCGCAGGCCGTCGTTCATCATGGCCAGGGAACCGGTCAGCAGGAACATCACGGTGAGCGGCACCCAGAACATCCAGGGGAAGGTTTGCACCTGGGAGGTGGCCTGGCCGATCAGGACGCCCAGGCTCACGTCCGGAACCTTGATGCCGATGCCGATGAAGGAGAAGGCGACCTCGGCCAGGATGGCGGCGGTGACGCCGCGGGTGATGTCGAGGATCAGCAGTGAGCCGATGTTCGGTACCAGGTGCCGCCAGACGATCCGGCGCGGCGGGACGCCCATGTACTGGGCCGCCTTGACGAAGTCACGCTGCATCAGCGACATCGACATGGACCGGATCAGGCGGGCGGTGCCCATCCAGCTGAACACCAGCAGGACGATGATGAGGAGCAGCCAGGAGGGAAGGTCGCGCTTCAGCCCGGCCCCGCCGCCGCTCGTGGCGACAGCGACCACCAGGAGCGCCGGCATCATGATCAGCGCTTCGAGGATGAACAGCATGACCTTGTCCACCTTGCCGCCGAAGTAGGCCATGGTGCAGCCGTAGACGGCGGCGATCAGGACCGACACCAGTCCCACCACCAGGCCGATCAGGATGGAGATCCTGGTGCCCTCCACGGTCATGGCGTAAAGGTCGATGCCTGCCTGCGAGGTTCCGAGGTAGTGGTCGGCCGACGGGGGCATGCCGATATTGAAAGGATCGATGGTTTCCTTGTCCCACTGGGTGAAGAATCCGCCGATGAACGAGAAAACGGTCAGGGCCAGGAAGATGGCCAGGCCCGCAACGGCCGTCTTGTTCCGCAGGAAGCGGCGGAAGATGATGGTGGTTTTGCCGATGACGACGTCGGCGCTTTCCAGGTGCGCATCCTGCGCCACTGCTGCCGGGTCCACCGCGTTCAGGTTGGTCATGGCTACTGCACCCGTACTCTCGGGTCGACAAGCGTGGTGGCGAAGTCCGCCAGGATGGCGCCCAGGGCGAAGATCACGGAGCCGTAGGCCAGTGTGGCCGTGGCCGCGTTGACGTCCTGCAGCGAGATGGCGTCGATGCTCCAGGACCCGACGCCCGGCCACGCGAAGATCTTTTCGGCGAAGAAGCCGCCGGCGAAGATGGCAGGGATGGTGAAGGCGATGCTCTGGGCCACCGGGATGAAGGACACGCGAAGCGCGTGCCGGGCAATCGCCTGGTTCCGGGTCAACCCCTTGGCCCGTGCGGTGCGGACAAAATCCGCGTTGACGTTGTCCAGCAGGTATTGCCGCTGGGCGATCTGGTAGGCACCCCAGCCAACCAGGGTGATGGCCACGGTGGGCACCACGTAGTGGCCCAGCATGTCAACGAACTGGGCCCAGCCTGGGGCGAGGCCGGGGGTGGAGATGCCGGTGACGAAGAAGATCCGGTCGCCCACGGACTCGTTGATGTTGATGGCGCCCAGCTGGACCAGGAAGTAGGCGATGGGCGCCGGCACGATATAGGCGAGGTAGCTGTAGGACGTGATGACCCGGTCCTGGAACTTGTACTGGCGTGCCGCCGAATAAACGCCGAGCGCGACGCCGATCACCAGGGTCAGGATGATGGACGCCAGGAACAGCCGGGTGGAGATCCAGACACGGTCCCCGAACTCGGCGTTGATATAGGCGCCGTTGGGGCTGCGGCCCCAGTCCCAACGGGTGACGATGCCGGTGAGCCAGTCAACGTAGCGCTCCCAAGGGCTGAGCGCCGGGTCCAGGCCTTTGAGCCGCATGGAATTCGCCACCTGCTCGGGGGTGGGCCGCGGGATGCGCTCCTGTTCGAGCAGTGCCGGCTTGAGCGAGCTGACGGCCAGGAAGTAGCCGGCGGATGTGGTGAGGAAGATCATGACCACATACGTGATGCCGCGCTTGGCGAGGTACTTGAGCATGGGCGCTGCTGGATCCTTCCGTCCTCCCCGGACAAGCACGGATGGTGCCGCCTCACCGGGTCCCCTGTACCAGCGGGTAGCTGGCTTCCCGCAGCCCCTGGGGCAGGTCCTGGTGGACTATGTTGCGGGTCACATTCCAGAGGAAACTATCACAAGCCTCGAGCCGAAAAGCCGGGGAATCCCCGGAAACCAGGCGCGCCGTATCAGATCGTTATGAATAGTTCTGTGAAGCCCGCGTGACTGGACGCAGGGTCCGCTCAGCGCGTACCATACGCGCTTGTGACAACCCGTGTCACAAGCTCTCGCCACGATGCAGCCAGCCGTTCGCATGTGACTCCATGTTCACGGATCAGGTGTAGAAGCCTCTCGGGGTCCAGAGTCGCGTTGAGGGATCCCGCCATCAGCCAGGGCTCCGGGGATTCTGCGCCGGCTTCACGCAGCAGCATCTCCACGTGGCGGTCCCAGAGGGCGGCAGCAGGGACTTCAAATCTTCCCCTCGAAGCATTTCCGGCTGCGAGCACCAACTCCCCGAATTCCAAGACGTACGCGATCCGCCCGGCTCCAAAGGCGATGAGCCGGTCCAGTGGCGGTGCGCCCGGACCCAGGGGTGGCGGGCCGAACAGGAAGCGGGCCTGGAACGCGGCCTCCGAGTCGTTCAGCAGGGTGAGCATCAGCCCGGCCCGGCTCCCGAAGCGGCGGAAGACGGTGCCCTTGCCCACGCCGGCCTGCTCGGCCAGCCTGTCCATGGTGAGCGCGGCGGCCCCGCCTTGTTCGATCAACTCCCGGGCAGCCAGCAGGAGGCGTTCACGGTTCCGGGCGGCGTCGCTGCGTTCCGCGGCCGTCACGGGGGCCACGACCGGCCGCACTGGGATGGACCTCACACAGACAGTGTAGCCATGCGGAATATAAACGGACTGCGGTCCGTTTAGTCTGGTGAAGGCTCCATGAGCCGGAAGTTTGACCGAATGCGGCCCCCGCCGCTCCCCTAGCCAGGAGTTCCCATGACCAAGAGCACAGTCCTTACCCTTGTCGGCAGCCTCCGCGCCGAGTCCACCAACCAAAAGCTGGCCGAGGCCATCCAGCTCAATGCGCCGGAGCAGGTGGACGTGGTGATCCACGAGAGCCTGGGCAACATCCCGTTCTACAACGAGGACCTCGACGTCGAGGGCCAGGTCCCTGCAGCCGCCGCAGCCCTGCGGGCCGCTGCCGAAGAGGCGGACGCCGTCCTTTTGGTTACCCCCGAGCACAACGGCACCGTGCCCGCCGCACTGAAGAATGCCATCGACTGGCTGTCCCGCCCCTTCGGCGCCGGCGCCCTTGCCGGCAAGCCCACCGCCGTCGTCGGTACCGCGTTTGGCCAGTACGGTGGCGTCTGGGCCCAGGATGAAGCCCGCAAGGCCGCCGGCATCGCCGGTGCGCAGATCCTGGAAGACGTCAAGCTCGCCGTCCCCGGTTCCATGGTGCGCTTCGCTGAAGTCCACCCCAAGGACGACGCCGAGGTCGTGGAGCAGATCAAGGGCGTTTTCGATGCCCTTGCCGCAGCAGCACCGGCGGCCTAGCCCGACCAGCAACGCGCCCGGCACGCTATGTCGCGTGCCGGGCGCTCTCATGTCCACGGAACGTCTCGCTCGTCCGGGATAAACAGGTGTTGCCCTGCAAGCAACATCGGGCTGTATCCTGACTCTGTGACCCACGAAACACTGGATGCCTCCGCCGGAACGCTGCCTGCCGAAGCCATCGATGCGATCGAGCGCGCAGCCACCTCGGCCCACCGCCACGAGGAACTGTTCTCGGAGCGGGCGGCGAACATCCGCCAGTCCGCCGTCAGGGACGTTTTCGACATTTCCATGCGGCCCGGACTGGTCTCCCTCGCGGGCGGAAGCCCGTATCTCCAGTCGCTGCCCCTTGACCGCCTGTCAGCGACGGCAGCGGACATCATTGCCAAGGATGGACTTACTGCCCTGCAGTACGGCGCCGGACAGGGTACCCCCGAGCTCCGGGAGCAGATCTGCGAGGTCATGGCCGCCGAAGGCATCCTGGACGCCCGCCCCCAGAACGTAGTGGTCACCGCGGGATCACAGTCGGCCCAGGATGTGGCCACCAAGCTCTTCTGCAATCCGGGAGACGTGGTCCTGGTGGAGGACCCCACCTACGTCGGCGCACTGAACACCTTCGAGGCATACCAGGTCCAGGTGGAAACGGTGGAGATGGACCAGTTCGGCTTGGTCCCGGAACTGCTGGAGGCGCGGATTGCCGCGCTCCAGCTCGCCGGCAGGAGCATCAAGTTCCTTTACACCATCCCGAACTTCAATAACCCCTCCGGCATCACCCTGGCCCGGGAACGGCGGCAGCAGGTGGTCGATATATGCCGCAGGGCGAATATCCTGGTCCTGGAGGACAACCCGTACGGACTCCTCCGCTTCGAAGGTGAGCCGCTGCCCCCACTGCGCGCCGCCAACCCGGACGACGTCATCTACCTCGGCTCCTTCTCCAAGATCTTCGCGCCCGGCCTCCGGATCGGCTGGGCCCTGGTTCCGGAACCCCTGCAGCGCCGCTACTACCTCGCCGCGGAATCGGTCACGCTCTGCCCGCCCGCCCTGAACCAGATGCTGGTTTCCGCCTACCTGCGCGACTACGACTGGCAGGGCCAGATCGAAACCTACCGCGGACTGTACGCCGAGCGGTGCCGGGCCATGCTCGCCGCCCTCAAGGAATACATGCCCGCCGGGACCACCTGGACCAGCCCACAGGGCGGCTTCTTCGTCTGGGTGACGCTGCCGGAGGGCATTGACACCTACCCACTGCTGCGCAAGGCGATCGATGCCGGCGTCGTGTTTATCCCCGGCGCAGCGTTCACGCCGTCGGACGAGCCGTCCAACAAGCTCAGGCTCGCCTTCAGCGCCGTCCCTCCCGAAGCCATCGCCGAGGGAGTGCGCCGGTTGGCGCCGGTGCTGCAGGAAGCCATCGCGGCGCTGTAGCGTAAGCCACACGAACGCCGAAAACCGAGCAAAGGAGCATGCATATGGGTGGAATCATCGTTGTAGGGGTCGACGGCAGCGAAACCGCAAAGAGGGCAGCGGAATCGGCCAAGAACCTGGCGGCGGGACTGGACGCCTCGCTGCACGTCGTGTCGGCCTTTGACAGCGACCGGACCGAGGTGTTCGGCAGCGGCAGCGACCGCTGGATCGTCTCCGACGCCGACGCCGCAGAACAGGTGGCCCGGACCGTGGCGGAATCCCTGGGCCGCGACGTCGCGGTCACCTATTCGGCGGCCCGCGGGCGGCCCGCCGATGCCCTCATCAAGGAAGCCGTCCGAATGGATGCCCGCATCATCGTGGTGGGAAACCGCCGCATGCACGGCATCGGCCGGGTCCTGGGCAGCGTGGCAAACAGTGTGGCCCACAACGCCCCTTGCGACGTTTACATCGCCAACACCTACGACGCCGACTAGAGCCAGGAACCCCCTTGGGGTAACGCAGGACACCACCCGTGGTGGCGGATATCGCTGCGGGTGGTGTCCGTTCTCACCGCATTATCATCATTTAAGCTGCTGGCGCAACGATAAAATTGGATGGGCCCCCAACGGCGTGGACACTGACGAATCCACCCACCAGCGAAGGGCTCCCCTTGATCACCATGCAGCGCCGCCAGCTTGTTGGCCACGACATCCTCCTTGCCCGCCACGGCAACCACATCAGCTCCATGCGGGTGGACCGCAGCAACGACCGTGTGGTTGCGCTGCTGGACGACGGCAGCCTGGACAGTGCGCCCAACCTCATTACCCCGGGACTCCAGCTCCCCGCCACCGTGCGCAGCGTCCTGCGCGAGGACTGGAAGCTCCTGAGCGCCTGGGCCGGCGCGGCCGCGCTCATGGGCGGCCTGATGACCGCCGCCGCAGTAGTGCTGGGAACCACCGCGGATCCGGCCATACTCGAAGCCTTCACCGCATACGCCGCCTACTAGGCTGGCAATTCCCCCGGCCGCGTAGAAGGTCAGCCCACCAGCCAACCCTGCAGCAGCCACCAGATCCCGGCCATCACCAGGCCGCCGAAGAGCGATCCTGCCACCACCTGTGCCAGGGAATGGGCCCGCAGCACCACCCGCGACCAGCTGACCGCCGGGACCAGGAGCAGCAGCGGTGACCACGCAGCGCCGAGCATCAGCACCGACACGACGGCCGCGCAGGACACGGCAGCGGCGTGGCCGCTCATCTTCCAGAACGGGCTGACCACGGCCAGGACCGCCACGCCGCCCACTACCGCCAGCACCATCGCAATGACGCTTTGGGGCGCATCCACGGCGCCCAGCACCAGCAGCCCCAGAGCGATGCAGCCCAGCGCCATCAGCAGCACGGGTGCACGCTGCTTCCGGTCGCTGACGTGGTGGTCCGTGACTTTGCCCAGCCTGACCAGGACCAGCAGCACCACCAGCGGAAGCACGCACACGAAGAGGGCCGCCAGCGCGCCGTAGCCGATGGTTCCCGGGAATCCCGGCTGGGCCAGTGGGCTGACCAGCAGCTGCAGGGAAACCACCACCGGCGGCTGGAAGACCTCCGTCAGCCATTTGGCTGTGCGGTTCCTGGCCCGGATCGCCCCGTTGCCTGCTGCCATGTCCTGGGCCGGTGCCCTAGTCCAGGAGGAGCGCGGGCTCCTCCAGGATGGCTGCGACGTCGGCCATGAAGCGGGCGGACAGGTCACCATCGACCACGCGGTGGTCGAAGGATCCGCCCAGGGTGGTGATCCAGCGGGGAATCACCTCTCCATCCAGGACCCATGGCTTCTGCTTGATGGTTCCGAAGGCAACAATGGCCACCTCCCCCGGATTGATGATCGGCGTACCGGTGTCGATGCCCAGGGCCCCGATGTTGGTGATGGTCAGCGTCCCGCCCTGCATCTGCGCCGGCTGCGTCTTCCCGGCCCTGGCCGTGGTGGCAAGGTCGTTCAGCGCCAGGGCCAGCTCCTTCAAGGACAGGTCCTGCGCATTCTTGATGTTGGGCACCATGAGGCCGCGCGGAGTGGCCGCGGCAATGCCCAGGTTCATGAAGTGCTTGACCTGGATCTCGGCGCTGCCGTCTTCGTTGTCCACCCAGGCTGCGTTCACGCTGGGATTCCTTGCGGCGGCCCAGATGACGGCCTTGGCCAGGATGAGCAGCGGCGAGACCTTGATTCCCTCGAAGTCCCGGGAGGCCTTGAGCCGCTTGACGAATTCCATGGTGCGGCTCGCGTCGACGTCCACGAAAATGCTGACGTGCGGTGCCGCGAAGGCAGATTCCACCATCGCCTTGGCCGTGGCCTTGCGGACGCCCTTGACCGGAATGCTCTCCACGCGCTGGTCCTGCGGCTTTCCGGCCGCGCCCCAGAAGCCGTCCGCCTTGTCCAGCTCGGCGTCGCGCTGCGCCTGGTAGCTGACCAGGTCTTCGCGGGTCACCTCGCCGCGCGAACCCGTTGCGACGACGTCGGCGAGGTCGATGCCAAGGTCGCGGGCAATTTTGCGGACCGGCGGCTTGGCCAGTACCCGGTTGACAAGGCCCGTGATGGTGCCGCCGAGGGTCGGCCGGGTGTCGACGGCGGAAGGTGCGCCGGCGGAAACTTCGGCCGGCGTACGGGGCTGGACCGGTTCGACCTCGGGCGCGTTCACTGTCATGGCGGCCGACGGTGCGGTCTTCCGGGGCCGGCGCTTGACGGCGTCGGCCTTCGGCCCGGAACCCACCAGGGGTGCGGCGGAGGTCTCGCCCGCCTCCCCTGCGTCTGCGGGCAGCGTGCCGTAGAGCGGCTGGGTGGAGGCACCGGAAGCGACGGTGGCCTGGGGTGCGCGGACGTCGGCGGGGGTGGGGTCGCCGGAGACTTCGTCGCTGACACTGATGATGGCGGTCCCGACGTCGACCGTCACCCCTTCCTCCACCAGCAGTTCGGTGACGGTGCCGGCGAACGGGGACGGCAGTTCCACGATCGACTTCGCGGTTTCGATCTCGCAGATGACGTCGTTGATGGCCACGGTGTCGCCGGGCTTGACCTTCCAGGAGACGATTTCCGCCTCCGTGAGGCCCTCGCCGACGTCGGGCAGGTTGAACTTATTAAGGGTCATGGTGTCCTCAGTAGGAGAGGGCGCGGTCCAGCGCCTCGAGGATGCGGTCGATGTCCGGAAGGTAGTCTTCCTCCACCTTGGCAACGGGGTAGGGCATGTGGAAGCCGCCGACGCGGATCACCGGCGCCTCGAGGGAGTGGAATGCCCGCTCGCTGATCCGGGCGGCGATTTCGCCTCCGATTCCGCCGAATGTGGGGGCCTCGTGGGTCACGATCAGACGGCCGGTTTTTTGGACGGAGGCGGTGACGGTGTCGAAGTCGATGGGGGAAATGGACCGGAGGTCGATGACCTCCAGGCTCCGGCCGTCCTCCTCCGCTGCGTTGGCGGCCGCCAATGCCACGGGCACCAGGGGTCCGTAAGCCACCACGGTGGCGTCGGTACCCTCGCGAAGAACGTGGGCCTTGAACGGATCCTCCGACGGCCCGGGCGCCTCGACGTCTACCTCCCCTTTGAGCCAGTAGCGGCGCTTGGGTTCGAAAACGATGACGGGGTCCTGGCACTCCACGGCCTGCTGGATCATCCAGTAGGCGTCATGCGGGTTGGACGGGGTGATGATGCGCAGGCCGGCCGTATGGGCGAACAGGGCCTCCGGGGATTCGGAGTGGTGCTCAATGGAGCCGATGCCGCCGCCGTAGGGGATGCGGATGACCACGGGGACGGTGAGGTTGCCGTTGCTGCGTGAGTGGATTTTGGCCAGCTGGGTGGTGATCTGGTTGAAGCCGGGGAAGACGAACCCGTCGAACTGGATCTCGCAGACCGGGCTGTACCCCCTCAGCGCCAGGCCGATGGCGGTGCCGATGATTCCGGACTCGGCCAGCGGGGTGTCCACCACGCGGTCCGGGCCGAACTCGCCGATCAGTCCGTCAGTGACGCGGTAGACGCCGCCGAGGGGTCCGATGTCCTCGCCCATCAGCAACGACTTGGGGTTGGCGGCCAGGGTGGCGCGGAGGCCTTCGTTGATGGCCTTCGCGATGGTCATGGTGGTCATCAGTGGCCTGCCTTTGCTGCGTGCCCGGCGGATTCTTCCCCGCCGGCGAATCCTGCGCTGTATTCCTCGAACCACGCCAGTTCCTCGGCCACCAGCGGGTGGGCCTCCCTGTAGACGCTGGCGAAGGCCTGCCGGATGTCCGGGTTCTGAAGATCGTGGGCGGTGCGCCTGACATAAGCGGCCAGGTCGTCACCGTCGGCCTTCACCTTGGCGAAGTAGGCGTCATCTGCCAGGCCTTCGGCGCGCAGGTACTTCTCCAGCCGGGCCAGCGGATCCTTGGCCCGCCAGGCATCCTCCTCCTCGGACTGCCGGTACTTGGTGGGATCGTCCGCCGTGGTATGCGCCCCCACCCGGTACGTGAAGGCCTCAATGAGGACTGGCCCCTTGCCCTGGCGGGCATGCTCCAGCGCCCACTCGGTGACGGCGTGGACCGCGATCACGTCGTTGCCGTCCACCCGGATGCCGGGGAAGCCGTATCCCTTGGCACGGTTCGAGAGCGGAACGCGGGTCTGGACGTTGGTGGGCACGGAGATGGCCCAGTGGTTGTTCTGGCAGAAGAACACCACGGGGGCCTTGTAGGAGGAGGCAAACACCATGGACTCGTGGACGTCGCCTTCCGAGCTGGCGCCGTCGCCGAAGTACGCGATGACGGCGGCGTCAGGCTCCCTGCCTGCGGTATTGGACGCGGCGGCGAGCTTCTGGTCCCGCTGGATCCCCATGGCGTATCCCACGGCGTGCAGGGTCTGCGCCGCCAGGACCAGGGTGTAAAGGTGGAAATTGGTGTCCTTGGGGTTCCATCCGCCGTTGGAGACTCCGCGGAACTGGCGCAGGAGTTCGGCAAGGTCCACGTTCCGGGTAAGCGCCACGCCGTGTTCCCGGTAAGTGGGGAAGATGTAGTCCTGCGGCTGGCTGGCGCGGCCTGAACCGATCTGCGCCGCTTCCTGGCCTGTCAGCGGCACCCACAGGGCCAGCTGGCCCTGGCGCTGGAGGGCGGTCGCTTCGACGTCGAACCGCCGGATCGCGGCCATGTCGGCGTACAGGCCCCGCAGGTCGCCGGCGGTGAGCTTGTCCGCGTAGGCACTGTAGACGGGATCGGTGCCCAGCTTCCCGTCAGGACCGAGAAGCTGAACCATTTGTGCCGCGGGCTCGCCCATGACGGCTTCAGCATCGGCTTCCCGCTGGTCGTCTACCGCTGTTCCGTCGAACTCGGTGGAAGGCAGATGAGTGCCCATACCGTCTCCTTGCTTGCCGCATCCGGATGCAATGCAATGTCGCTGGGATATATGCCGCGCACGGAATACATTCCCGGCATGGCATATATATTGGCTTACTGATCCTAACTTTATCTTCGGTAAGTAGCCGGAGGGCTACTTGTTAAGTGCTAGGAAGTTGCAGGCGCCTTTGTATAGTCGGCACACAATTGGAGGAACCGCGTGTTGGCCTCGGGCTCCCCGATGCTGACCCTCACGCCTTCTCCGGCGAAGGCCCGCACCGAGAGAGCCCGCGTCCCCGCCAACTCTGCGAAGGCGGCACTTTCGGCGCCAAGCGCGAGCCAGACGAAGTTGCCCTGGGCGTCAGGGACGCTCCAGCCGAGGTCCTTGAGGCCGTTGACCACCCGGTCCCTCTCGTCAACGAGTTTTTGTACCCTTTCCACAACCTGGCCAAAATTTGCCAGGGAGACAACCGCTGCCTGCTCGGCAATTTGGGAGACAGCGAATGGAGTCGCAGCCACCCTCAAATACTGCGTCAGCCCGGGATGGGAGACGCTGTAGCCCACACGGAGCCCGGCCAGGCCGTGCGCCTTGGAGAAGGTCCGGAGCACCACCACATTGGGATATTTCCGGTATAGCGCGATTCCGTCCACGGCGCCTTCCGCCCTGACAAACTCCTGGTACGCCTCATCGATCACCACCACCACGTCAGCCGGAACGGACCGGATGAAGGCTTCGGTTTCGGCCGCGTCCAGGGCCGGGCCGGTGGGGTTGTTGGGCGTGCAGAGAAGGATGACTTTGGTGCGGGCACTTACGGCCGCCGCCATGGCTGCGAGGTCGTGCCGGCCGTCGGCCGTGACGGGAACCTGGACACTTTCGGCGCCTGCCAGGCCAACGCTGATGGGGTAAGCCTCAAAAGAGCGCCATGCATAGATGACCTCGTCCGCTTTCCCGTCCTCGTTCTGGCCGGCAAAGGCGGCCAGGATCTGGTTCAGCGCGCCAAGGCTTCCCGCTCCGGTCACAATGTCGTCGGCGGGCACACCGAGAAATTCCGCAAGGGCAGCGCGAAGCTTGCTGCTCAGGGGATCCGGATACCGGTTGAAGTCGGACTGGTTGGCGATGGCTTCCAGCACTGCCGGGATCGGCGGTAACGGGTTTTCATTGGAGGACAGCTTGAAGCTGGCCAGACCGCTGACCGCGGCCGGCGGTTTTCCTGCCGCGTAGCGGGGCAGCCGGTCCAGCACCGGGCGCGGCGCAATTCCGCCCGCCCGGGTCTCAGGTGAAGTCATGGCCTCTAGCCTACGTCCCGCTCCCGCGAGGACCCGGGGTATGCGGGGCACAAATTCCTTGCCGTTCCCCAGGTTCCCATGGGAACGGTATGGAAGCATGGGGGCATGGGTTCCTTCATCCTTCGGGTCGTCGTTAACGCCGCTGCGCTCTGGGTGGCCAGCTGGATCCTGCCGGGCATGGACATCTCGAGCACGGCGGCATCCGACGCCGTCGCCAGAACCGGGATTTCACAGGACACCGAGACCATTGGGATTGTCCTGGCCTACCTGTTCATCGGCCTCATCTTCGGCGTCGTCAATGCCTTCGTACGGCCGCTGGTGCGCCTCCTCGCGCTGCCCATCACCATCCTGACGCTTGGCCTGTTCGCCATCGTCATCAACGCGGCCATGCTGTACCTGACGGCCTGGATCAGCAGCTATACGCCAGTGCACCTCACCATTGATTCCTTCTTCTGGACGGCGCTGCTCGCCGCCATCATCATCTCGCTGGTGTCCCTGGTGGCGGGGCTCCTGCCGGGAGGCCGGCGCTGACCCGGACCGCCTCCGACGTGAAGAAGCCCCCACGGTGCCCTGCCGCCAAGTAGCAGGGCGGCCGGCGAGCAGGTACCCATCAGGTGCCATTCCCCGAATCAGCAGCACAAACTCCAGTACCAGCCACCCATGACCCCTGCGCTGGCGGCCGCCTAGGCTGCAATTCAGGCCCGGCACGGCCCGTCGCTGTCGGTTCCGGAACATTGGGGTCAAGCTATGAAGTCCATCAGGATATGTCTCGCTGCCTGCCTGCTCCTGGCATGGCAAGCCGGCCCGGCACGTGCGGAATCCGGCACCGCACCGCACGGCCCCGCGGGGTTGGGCAACGACATCTCCTGGCCGCAATGCGGCGCTGATCTTCCTGCGCCCCCGCCCTTCGCGATCGTCGGGGTGAACGGCGGGCGTCCCGACACCGCCAACCCTTGCCTGGCCGCCCAACTGGCGTGGGCGGGTCAAAGTGCTGAGGCGGCAGGCGGCACCCCGGCTGCAGTGTATGTGAACACTGCCGCGACCGGGCCCGCGGAGTCGTTATGGTGGCCGGCCGGGAACACGTACGGGGAAACCGCTGTCAGCAATCCATATGGTTTGTGCGACGGCACCGCGTCCCCGGCCTGCGCCTACGTGCACGGCTACGCCATGGCCGCCACGTCAGCCGGCATCCTGGCGGCAGCCGGGCAGGACATACACCGCATGTGGTGGCTGGATGTTGAGTTTGGAAACAGCTGGCTGTGGGACAAGGCAGTCAATGCAGCCGAACTGGAAGGCATGACGGCCTACCTGCAGGGGGCCGGGGTGGAAGTGGGGATCTATTCAACCGGATATCAGTTCAACGAGATTGCGGGTGACGTCAGTCCCGGCAGCAACCTCTACAAACTCCAGAACTGGCTGGCGGGCCCCGACTCGGCAGAGTCGGCAGAAGAGTATTGCGGCGCTCCGCCGTTGACGCCGGGCGGAACTGTCACCACAACGCAGTTCACGGAAAACGGCCTCGACTACAACTACCGGTGCCCTGCCGCAGTCCCGGCACCTGCCCCACAGCCGGCTGCCCCCGCCCCGCAACCCGAACAGTTGCGCTCCAGCCGGTACATGGAATTGCACGCCGCCCCAATCTCCTGACGCCTGCCGCGCGTGCGGAGAAACTTCCTAGCGGGCTCCCGGTTGTGGCCGCCCGGAAAGGGGATCCCTGCGGTCCTTGGGGACGGTGGGCGGCGGAGTCCTGGACAGGGAGAATCGCGTAGCCGTGACGGCCCCGCCTGCGCCCAGGACAGCACCCAGCGCCGCGGTGGACTTGACCAGTGCGGGATCTTTGCTGGCGGCAACCAGGCTTGCCGCCTCCCCATAACCGCTGAGTCGGTGCCCTGGCCCCAGCCCCGCGCCTTCCCCCTCCGGAGTGGTTACCGGATTTGTCAGAGTGACCGTTACCCTGTCCCGGGTGTCGGGGTTTGGTGCTCCGTCTGCGCCGGGAACCCAGTCTGCTTCATGCTCCAGGTGCAGCGAACTGACCCCCACTCCAGGTGTAATTCCGGCAACCGGCGATCCAGCGGTAAGCACGTAGCGGACATCGTAGGCGCGGAGGACTTCGGGATCGGCAGCAAGGTTCATGGCATGGATGCCGCCCTGGCTGTACCCCACCGCTACCAGCGGAGCTCCCCGCTTTGCCCCGGCCGCCTCAAGTGCCTCAAGGATTGCCTGGTTCACTTCCGAAGAGCTGTAGAACATCCCCTCGCCGATGCCTGCTTCATCGAAGGGATTGTCGCCCCCTGCCTGGATTCCTGCCGCTTGAGTGCCGGGAATGACCACTACATAAGCTGTTTCCCCTCCTTTTGGCACCTCAAGGACTTCGATGAACCCCGATCCCCGTGCCTCAATCTGCCGTATCCGCTCCAACAGGCCGGCCGGCGAAGCCTCCAGGTCCACTGCCACCTCTTCTTCGCGCTGCACAGCAATGTGCCTTGGCCTGAGGCCCGATGCCATGCCAAATACGGCGTCCCGGACCCAGGGGTTTTGTCCAATGTTGGTTTTCATTACCGAGGCCTGCGCGCCCAGTTGGCTCACCAGCCATTCCATAGTCTTTCCGTCGGCAGCCTTGGAAGTCAGGATCACGATGGCCGAGTGCAGGAGATCCTGATGGCTGCGGTACCCGAAATACTGGCTTGTTTTTGCGTGCTCTTCAGCCTTCTCGTAGTCCCGGATGCAGGTGCGGACCTCGGCACTGATCCGTTGCATCTCTGCCCGGACCGTCCGCAGCGCCCATGCACTGTCGCGCACGCTCGCCACGTAGCCCGCGTCGGACCAGGCTGGCTGGTGGTCCGCCCGGCAAAGCTCGTCCAGGAGGCGGCCGGATTCCTCTTCGGCCCACAACAGATCCTGTGCGAGCCCGTCGAGTTTCTCCGCGCCGGCCATGAGTTCCTCAAGCTGCACGCTGAACCCCGAGACGCCTCCGCTCACGGTGATACTGCCGTTCCGGGACGGGCCATACAGCCCAATGTCGCCCTCCCCCCGTGGAGCCGCGGTGCTCATCCTGGCCAGCCGGACGTGGCGATTGGCACCCCGGTGTCTTCCTGGGCCCGCCGTGCTACCGCGAGCCGCGCCTCCTGCAGACGGTCCAGGGCGCGGCGCAGGCTGGAGGCCTGGAGAGTGACAGCATCCCGGTAAGCGCGCCCGGCCGGAGATTGCCAGTCGAGCAGCTGAATGTCATGGAATCCGCCAAGTACCTGTTCGACCTTGGCGCTGCAGGTTGCAAGGCGGCCCGCGACCGACATCAGCGTGGCATCCAGCTGCTGCCGGCTGTCCCAGCTCCCGTCCATCGGACCGTCCCCCTGCTTTCCGACCCAGCCGCCCCGGCCGGATAATCCGTCCCAACCCTGCTGCTCCCAACGCTAGGCACGCGGCCCCGCCCCCGTAAGCGCCGCCGTCGGCTATGTGGACAAGTAACGTGGACGACCACGCTTAAGGCGGCCCCGGACTTCATGAAAGAATCAGCACATGCCTGAAACTGCCGCCACAGCTGATACCCGTACGCCCTCAGGACGCCTGGCCCTCGCCGCGTCATCGGAAAAGATCGCGCTTGGACCCCTGGACGGCCGTTACCAGTCCGCCGTCGCGCCACTCGTTGACTACCTGTCCGAGGCCGCCCTGAACCGGGACCGCGTGGCGGTCGAAGTGGAATGGCTCATCCACCTGACCAGCAACAACGTCCTTCCCGGCGCCGGTCCCCTGAGCCCGGAACAGCAGGACCAGCTCCGCGCCATCGTCACTGAATTCGACGCCGCGTCCGTCGCCGAACTGGCTGAAATCGAAGCCGTGACCGTGCACGATGTGAAGGCCGTGGAGTACTACATCGGCCGCCGCCTCCCCGCCATCGGCATCGAAAACCTGACCGCCATGGTCCACTTCGGCTGCACCTCCGAGGACATCAACAACCTGTCCTACGCCCTCGGCGTGAAGGGTGCCGTGGAGGACGTGTGGCTCCCCGCTGCCCGCAAGCTCGTGGCGCAGATCAGCAGGATGGCGGAGGAGAACCGGGCAGTTCCCATGCTGTCCCGCACCCACGGCCAGCCGGCCACCCCCACCACCCTGGGCAAGGAACTGGCCGTCATCGCGCACCGCCTGACCCGCCAGCTGGACCGGATCGCCAAGACCGAATACCTGGGCAAGATCAACGGGGCCACCGGCACCTACGCGGCCCATGTGGCGTCCGTCCCCGGCGCCGACTGGCAGCAGGTTTCCGAATCGTTCGTGGAGGGGCTGGGCCTTAACTGGAACCCGCTGACCACGCAGATCGAAAGCCACGACTGGCAGGCTGAGCTCTACGCCGACGTTGCCCGCTTCAACCGCATCCTGCACAACGTCTGCACCGACATCTGGAGCTACATCTCCATCGGCTACTTTGCCCAGATCCCGGTGGCCGGTGCCACGGGTTCGTCCACCATGCCGCACAAGGTCAACCCCATCCGCTTCGAAAACGCCGAGGCAAACCTGGAGATCTCCTCCGGACTGCTCGATGTCCTGGGCTCCACCCTGGTGACCTCCCGCTGGCAGCGCGACCTCACCGATTCCTCCAGCCAGCGCAACATCGGCGTCGCATTCGGGCACTCCCTCCTGGCCATCTCCAACGTTGCCAAGGGCCTGGAGCGCCTGGATGTCGCCGAAGACGTCCTGGCAGCGGACCTGGACACCAACTGGGAGGTCCTGGGCGAGGCCATCCAGATGGTCATGCGCGCCGAGGCGATTGCCGGCGTCGAGGGCATGGAAAACCCTTACGAGCGCCTCAAGGACCTCACCCGCGGCCAGCGCGTGGACGCTGCGCGCATGCAGGAGTTCGTGCAGGGCCTGGGCCTCTCCCCCGACGCTGAGGCCCGCCTCCTGGCCCTCACGCCCGGCAAATACACGGGTATCGCGGACCAGCTGGTGGACCACCTGAAGTAAGCCCCGCAAGGCAGGAACGTACGACGACGGCGCCGGGCCCGGGAGGGTCCGGCGCCTTTCGTTTGTCCAGGCAGGGCGTGCCTCCCGGGCCCGGATGCAGGCGTTTCGGCAGCACTGCGGCGGGGTGGGAAACTGGAGTCATGAAGTTGCTCCTGATCCGCCACGGCGAAACCCCGGGAAACGTGCTGGGCCAGCTGGACACCGACCACCCGGGACCGGGCCTCACCGAACTGGGCGAACGGCAGGCAGAGGCGATGGCGCGGTCCCTGGTCAACGAACCCATCGGCGCCCTGTACGCGTCAACCTTGATCCGCACCCAGATCACCGCGGCACCCCTGGGCAGGCTCCGGGGCCTGGAAACCACGGTCCTGGAGGGGCTGCACGAGATCGAGGCGGGAGCACTGGAGAAGCTCACGGACCACGAGTCGCATAAGCGGTACATGGGAACGGTCATTTCCTGGGCTGCAGGTGAACTGGACAACCGCATGCCCGCAGGACCCGACGGCCACGCGTTCTTCGACCGGTTCGACGCCGCCATCGCCAGGGTGGTCGACAGGGCATCCGGGCAGCACAACACAGTGGCAGTGGTGAGCCATGGTGCGGCGATCAGGACCTGGGCCGGGCTCCGGGCCGACGGCATCGACCACGAATTCGCCGCCAGGCACGTGCTGGCCAATACCGGCATTGTGGCGCTGGAGGGTGACCCGGACACCGGCTGGAAGCTGATCCACTGGGAAGGCAGCCCGGTGGGCGGCCTCGCCCTGGCGGACCCCGCCGCCGGGGACCCGACGGGCCGGGACGCAGCCGCCCCCTAGGCCTGCTGCCGGTGGCGCCGGTGGGGCAGCGCCCGCGCGGCGGGACATGGGCCCACGTCCGCCCGGCTGCGCACGGCCGGTATGCCGCGGCGGGCTGACGGGACCCCGGGAATCAGCTGCGCTGCCATCACCGCGGCATCTGCCGCCGTCGGCCGTTCCCCGGGGTCCATGGCCGTCAGGGACCGCAGCAGGGGGACCCAGCCGCCGAGGTACTCCGGGACGTCGGGGGACCGAAGGGTCCGGGCCACCAGGGATTCAATGGCGGTGCCCGGAAAGGCCTTGTTGCCGGTGAGGAGCTCCAGCAGGACAAGCCCCGTGGAGTACACGTCCCAGGACGGCGCAACGGTGCCGCCGGATGCCTGCTCGGGACTCATATAGTGCACTGTCCCGGACGAAATTCCGGGCTCGGGCGCCGAACCGGTGGCGGCGGCAATGCCGAAATCGATGATCCGGACTGGACTTCTCCGCAGGCCGCTGAGCATCAGGTTCGCGGGTTTGATGTCGCGGTGCACCAGCCCGCCGGCATGCAGGTGGGCGAGGGCACCGAAGAGGCCCCGGGCCCACAGTGCCACATCACCGGACCCAGGGCGGTCCGCGCGGGTGACCTCGGCAAGGCTGGCGCCCAGGGCAAGCTCCTCCACGAGGTACGGGCGCCCGGCACGGGAACCGCTGCCTGCCACCACGCCCTGGTCCACCAGGCTCACAATGGATGGATGGCTGAAGCGGGCCAGGACGGCAGCCTCATTCCGGATCCGCTGGTGCTGCTTCCGGCCGCCGGCCGTCGCGATCTTCACCGCAACGTCCGGGCCGCCCTCCAGGTCCACCGCGCGAAATACTTCGGCCGCGGATCCCCGGCCAAGGCGTTCCCTCAACTGGTACCGGCCGGCAAGGGGCGCCGCCCCGCTGTTCAGCAACGAATGCGGCGGCGCCGCAGCTGCCGTCCCGTTGGCGCTCATGCGGAGAGGTCAGCGGAACGAGGTGCCACGCGGGGTCCGGTGCTCCAGGCGTCCAGCTGGAACCCGCAGGCGCAACGCCACACGGGCGGAAGCTCGCTGTCCCCGGGGGTAGCTGGGGCGAAGGTGTAGCTGGCACGCTCCCACCCAAGTGCCGGCGTCACCAGCTGCATCGGCGTACCGCAGTGGACGGCGGTGTGTCCCTGCGGCGCTGTGGTGCCGTCCAGGGTGGACCGCGTCAGGTCCGTGCGGGCATCCGGAATGGTCACGCCCATGGCGGGTTTACGCGGTGAAACTTCGGTGTAAGGGACCAACACACTCACGACTCCGTTGGGAAGCAACTTCAGGAACAATCGTAAGCTTACATATAACTAGGCGAACTAGCTAGTCAGGCTAGTGAACTTTTAATTCCTCTTCCCGGAGCTGAAGTGAATCGGTCATGCACTGCAGGAAATCGACCACGATCCGCGCCTCTTCGGCACTCAGGCCTTCGGCAACTGCCATCATGCGGCGGTGCATGGCGCCGAGCGTCTCCCGGACCTCCTTGTCCGACTCCACGGTGGGAACCACCACCACCGAACGGCGGTCGGAAGGGTGCGCCTCGCGGCGAACGTGCCCACTGGCCACCAGGCGGTCGATGAGCGATGTGGTGGAAGCGCTAGTAATATTGAGGAACCGGCTGAGGTCCTTGGGGACAACCTGCTTCCCCGATGCCTGGACCCGCAGCAGGTACCGCAGGGCGAGGATGTCCGTTTCGCCCATGCCCATGGAGTCCCTGGTGCTTCGGCGAATCTCGGTTTCGGCCGCGCGGTAGTCGCGCAGGGCCTTCAGCACCGCCGCACTGTAGTCCAGTTGCCCGTCAGGTCCGTACCAGTAGCCGGATCCCTCGTTGCCCATAGAAACCATGACATCATTTTAGACCAACTGGTAACTAGACTGCCAAGTAATCTACTTTATGGTCGCTTGGGGGGTTATCCGGGTGCTAACCCCTTGGAAACACCTGCGTAACTCGCCCCACCTAGCCTTGTCAGGCATACCCCTCCGGCGAATCGAGGCAGATATGCAGACCAACCCCAGGCTCAACATTCGGCAGGTCTCCTGGTCCAACCCCGTGGGCGCGGACCTTCGCCGCGCGCAGCAGGCAGAACTCGACGCCCGCTTCGGCCGGCCCGACCATGAGCCTGGGCCGCCGCCGTCGGGCGCCGACTGCGCCGTCTTCCTGGTGGCGTACGACAAAGGCTCGGGGCAACCGGTGGGTTGCGGCGGGCTCCGGCTCCTGGACGGAACGACGGCCGAAATCAAGCGGCTCTACGTGCTGCCGTACACCCGTGGCTCCGGGGTGGCCAGCTCCATCCTCGCGGCCCTGGAGGCGGAGGCCTTCAGCCAGGGCATAACCAGGATCAAGGCCGAGGCCGGGTCGGCACAACCGGACGGCCGGAACTTCTACGAAAATTCAGGCTTCGAGCCGATCCCGAACTTCGGGCCCTACACGGGCGTGGAGCACTCGTACTGCTATGCCAAACGCATCAACGCCCACAGCGCCGCCCAGACGGCCATGGCCTAGCGTCCGGCCGGCCCGGGAAGCCGTCACACTGGGACCGTGGCGGGCGGCATCAGCTAACCTCGGCCGTATGGAAGCAGCAGACATCACCTTCCGGACCCGCAAATGGGTCCGGCCGGAGGACCTCAACGCCAACGGAACCCTTTTCGGCGGCAGCCTGCTGAAGTGGATCGACGAAGAAGCCGCCATCTACGCCATCCTCCAATTGGGGAACGGCCGCGCGGTCACCAAGTACATCTCTGAAATCAACTTCGTCAGCTCCGCGGTCCAGGGTGACCTCATCGAGATGGGCCTGACGGCAACCCGGTTCGGCCGGACCTCACTGACCATGCGCGCCGAGGTCCGCAACATGATCACCAGGCAGAGCATCCTCACCATCGAGGAGATCGTCTTCGTGAACCTGGGCCGGGACGGAAAGCCGGAACCGCACGGCTATACGGAGATCACCTACGACCGGGACCGAATCCCCACCCACCACCTCGGCGGAACCCCCGACCAGGACTGAAACGTTTCCCGCCGGTTCACGCCGGGGGCCCCAACCGTTTTCCCGACAGGTCCAAAGTGAGAAGCTGGGCTGTTTATCGAATCGATAGCTATAACAGCCCGGTTTTCGTCATGCCCGGCTATAGGCTGTGCGGACATGCTCTGATTCCAGTCCAGAAATGAGTCCTGATCGTGCGTAAATTGCAGACTTTGGTTGCCGCCGCCGTTGCCGCCACCCTCCTCGCCGGCTGCGGCGGGGGCTCCACCCCGCCGGCCTCCACCGGTGAAGCCTCCGGAGCTCCCGCGGGAGCGTCCGGGGACACCCTGGTGATCTACACCAACTCCAACGGGGAGGGCCGGGGCGACTGGTTGGCCGCCAAGGCGGCCGAGGCTGGATTCAAGATCGAGATCGTGGGGGCCGGAGGCGCCGATGCCACCAACAAGCTCATTGCCGAGAAGAACAACCCCATCGCCGACCTCGCGTTCGGCCTGAACAACATGTACTTCTCCCAGGTCAAGAACGAGGGCGCGCTGGAGGCGTACCAGCCCGCGTGGGCGGGCGAGGTGGACAAGGGCCTGGGCGACGGGGAGACGTACTGGCCCCTGGTGAAGCAGGCCATCCTTCTGGGCTACAACTCGGACAAGATCTCCAAGGACGCCGCACCGAAGGACTGGACGGACCTGTGGTCCAAGGACGAGTTCAAGAGCCGCTATGAGCGGGTCACCGGCCTGGGCACCGCAACGGCGCAGCTGGTTTTCGCCGGCATCCTTTCGCGTTACCGGGATGACTCGGGCGATCTTGGGATTTCCGACGACGGGTGGAAGCAGGTTGAGCAGTACTTCAAGAACGGCAGCCCCGCAGTGGCCAAGACCGACCTGTTTGCCCGCATCGCGTCCGGCGAGGTGGACATGGGCCAGATGCCGTCCTCGATCATTGCCGACCGCGAAAAGTCCTTCAAAGTAAACGTGGACACGGTCATTCCCTCCGTGGGGGTCCCGCTTGCCGTGGAGCAGATAGCCCTGGTGAAAGGCACCAAGAAAAAGGAGCAGGCGCAGAAGTTCATCGACTGGTTCGGCAGCGCGGACGTGCAGGGCGAGTTCGCCCAGAAGTTCAATTCCATGCCCGTCAACAAAAGCGCCCAGGCGAAAGCCAACCCGGAGGTGGTGGACTTTTTCGCCAGCCTGAAGCAGCAGGACATCGACTGGAACTTCGTGCAGAAGAACATGGGCGCCTGGGTGGAGAAGATCGAACTCGAATACATGACGTAGCCCGTCCTGCCAGCCGCCGTTTCCGCGTTCCATCAGACAGGGTTGCCATGATCCGCTTGGAAGACATCGAAGTTACTTTTGGCGATTTCACCGCCATTCCGCACTTGGACCTGCAAGTCCAGCCGGGTGAGTTTTTCACCCTCCTGGGGCCCTCCGGCTGTGGGAAGACGACGGCGCTGCGCACCCTGGCCGGCTTCATCCAGCCGGCCAGGGGGACGGTCAGGGTGGACGGGAAGGACGTGACCCGCCTTCCGAGCGACAAGCGTCAGGTGGGCATGGTGTTCCAGAACTATGCCCTGTTCCCGAGCATGAGCGTATGGGAGAACATCGCCTTCGGGCTCCGGGTCCGGAAGGAAAAACCTGCCGACAGCGACCGCCTTGTGCGGGACATTGCGCGGCGCGTGGACCTCAGCGACGAGCAGCTGGCCAAGAACGTGGCCGAGCTGTCCGGCGGCCAGCAGCAGCGCGTGGCCGTGGCCCGCGCCCTGGTGCTGCGGCCCAAGATCCTGCTGCTGGATGAGCCGCTGTCGAACCTCGATGCCAAGCTCCGCCACCAGTTGCGCCAGCAGCTCAAGGACCTGCAGAGCGAGTTCGGCATCACCACCGTGTACGTCACCCACGACCAGGACGAGGCCCTTGCCATGAGTGACCGGGTGGCGGTCTTCAACAGGGGGGTGGTGGAACAGGTTGGGACGCCCCAGGACATCTACGACCATGCTGCTACGGAGTTTGTCTGCAACTTCATCGGTGACAGCTCAGCCCTGACGCCGGACTTCGTGGCGGAGGTCAACCGGCTGTCCGGGGCCGGCCTCAGTACGGATGCCAGGTCCTACCTGCGCGTGGAAAAAGCCTCCCTGGACCGGCCCGCGGACGGAGGGACCGCCGTCGGGCTTCCCGCCACCGTGGTTTCCCGGACCTACCACGGCCTGCACAGCCGCTATGTGGTCCGCAGCCATGGCGCGGACATCCGCCTCCTGGTTCGTGAAGACGGCGCCGCACACCCTGGGGCCGGCACGGCCACGACGGTCTACGTCCAGCCCGGGCATGTCCTCCAGTACCATCCGGGAACCGGCGCCGCACTGGCACAGGACCCGGCGGTTGCCCTGAAATGAGCGTCAACAGCCCGGTGCGCAGCATGGCCCGCTCCCCGTTCGTCCTGGTGGTGGGGGTCATCCTCACCTGGTTCATCGCCGCATTCCTGGTGTGGCCCAACGTCAACATCCTGATCGCCACCTTCTTCCCCGACGGCAGCTTTTCGGGCCGCGCCGCGGAGAAGCTGTTTTCCTCCCAGCGGGCCATGAAGGCACTGGGCAACAGCTTCCTGCTGGCCGTGGCGCTGTCCGTCACCGTGAACCTGGTGGGCGTCTTCATCGTCCTGGTAACGCATTACTTTCGGATCCGCGGCTCGAGGATCCTGTTCCTCGGCTACGCGTCCACGTTCATCTATGGCGGCATCGTGCTGGCGGCGGGGTACAAATTCATCTACGGGGACAGGGGCATTGTCACGTCGCTGCTGGTCCGGATTTTTCCCGGAATGGACCCCGGCTGGTTTTCCGGGTTCTTGGCCGTGCTGGCAGTCATGACCTTTGCCACCACCACTAACCACATGCTGTTCGTTGCCAACGCCCTCAAAGGCATCGACTACCAGACCATCGAGGCCGCGCGGAACCTTGGTGCCTCCACATGGACCATCCTGCGCCGCATCGTCCTGCCGATGCTTAAACCCACGCTGTTCGCTGTCACCATCCTGTCCTTCCTCACCGGCCTGGGCGCCCTCAGCGCCCCACAGGTGCTGGGCGGCCGCGAGTTCCAGACCATCACACCGATGATCCTGACCTTCACCAACAGCCCCACTTCGCGCGACCTGGCCGCGCTGCTGGCCGTGATCCTTGGCCTGGCCACCATGGTGATGCTCGCAGTGATGTCCCGGCTGGAGAAGGGCGGCACCTACTTTTCGGTGTCAAAGGTGTCCTCCGAGCTGCAGAAGCAGGACATTGCCCACCCCGTGGCCAACGTGGCCGTGCACGCCGTGGCCTATCTCCTTTTTGCCGTCTACACGCTGCCCGTGGTGCTGATCGTGCTTTATTCATTTGCCGATGGCGCAGCCATCCAGACCGGACAGCTCTCGCTTTCCAACCTGACCCTCGACAACTATGTCCGCGTCCTCACGCAGCAATCCGGGCTCCGGCCGTTCATCGTCAGTGTGGTGTACAGCGCCCTGGCTGCGGTCATCGCCGTCGGCGGCCTGCTCTTTGTGGCCCGGCTGCTGCAAAAGTACAAAAACTGGCTGTCCTCAACATTTGAATACCTGCTGCACATTCCGTGGATCCTGCCGTCGGCACTGCTGGCCCTGGGCCTGATTGTCAGCTACGACCATCCCAATCCCCTGGTGGGGGGCGCCGTCCTCACCGGGACAACGGTGATCCTGCTCATCGCCTTCGTCACGGTGAAGATCCCGTTCACGCTCCGGATGCTCAAGGCGTCCTTTGCGGCAGTGAACTCTTCCCTGGAGGAGGCCGCCGCCATCATGGGCGCCAAGACGCTGTATGTCTTCCGCCGGATCCTCCTGCCGCTGGTACTTCCGGCAGCTGCAGCCATCACGGCCCTGAACTTCAACAGCCTGCTGGACGACTACGACACCGCGATCTTCCTGGCCCATCCGCTGGTGCAGCCGCTGGGCCTGGTGATCAAAGCCAACACCGACGGGGCAGAAGGCACGGAGGGGATCGCGAACACTTTCGTTTACACGGTGCTCCTCATGGTGATCACCGGCGTGACGATGTATCTGGTGTACGGCAGGTCCGGGCGGCGGAAGGGCAGGAAGCGGCTGCCCGCAGCGCCGGCCGGCCAGCAGGCCTCCGGCGCCGGACTTTCCGGCGCACAGGCACCGGGTGAGGACGACGCCACGCGCCCGGCCGCCGCCGTCCGTTGACTACCGCCCCGAACCGCTGCCGACGGCGGTCCGTGTGTTCCGCCGCCGGGCCAGGTTGAGCAGGCGGTCACGCAGCGGCTGGGCACGGTCTGCCAGCGCGACACGTCCGAGCGCCGAGGAGGCCACGCTCACGGCGCGGGTGCGGAGTCTCCGCTGCCGGTTGTAGGCACGCAGCGCTTGGTCTTCGGGAAGCGTGTTAAGCAGGTCTGCCAGTGTCACCGCGTCCACCAGGGATTCGCACGCACCGCGGCCAAGGGTGGGCAGCATGCCGTGCGCGGCATCGCCGATAAGCACCGTCCCGCCCGTGACGTAGGAGCGCAGGCGTGGAACCGTCCACAGGCGCTGGGCCAGGCATTCCTCCGGCGTGGCTGCTGCCAGGGTTCGACGGATGGCAGCTGCGTGGCCGGCAAAGCGTGCCCGGGCCTGTTCCAGGGCCAATGGAACATCGATTCCATAGGGGCCCAGTCCTGACCGGTAGCTGGCGTACCAGAAGGACCCGCCCCGGGCGGCGGCCATGCCGAACAGGTCGCCGCGGCCCCAGTACTCGCCCACCTCATCCGGGGCGACCGGCGTCGGGAGGGTACCGCGGAGGGCGAGGTAGGGCGTGAGCCGGGCCTCCGTGGCGCTGCCCCATCCCGCACGGCGAACCATGCTGTGGACACCGTCGGCGCCCACGACCAGGCTGCCGTCCGCTGGGACCGACTGCACGGTGTCGGTGACGCGGAGGACGGTGGCGGGCACGGCGCCATCCAGCAGCCGGATCAGGTCGATCCGGGAGATGCCGAACGTCTCCCCCGCCTCGACGGTGACCCACGGTTCACCCTGTGCATTGCGGACCGACCCGCTGCCCAGCACCGGGCTGACGGCCCGAGCCTGGTCCAGGATCCCCAGCCGGGCCAGGGCGCGCTGGGCGTTGGGCCACATTCCGAGGGCGTTGCCGACCGTGGGCAGTTCCGGCCGTTTCTCGTACACCGCCACGTGGAAGCGGCTGGGGTCCAGGGCTGCTGCCAGGGCCAGGCCGGCGATGCCGCCGCCAACGATCGTGATCGTTTCCATGCCTATCAGTTTACTACTTTTGTAGTGACACGGAAGGGGTCCACTTACACTGGATCCATGCCGGACCGACGCACCCTATTGCTCGACGCCGCCCTGGCCGTAGTGGCGGACAAGGGCATGAAGGGCCTCACCCACCGGGCCGTGGACACCGCCGCGGGCCTGTCGGAAGGCACTACGTCCAACTACTACCGGAACCGCGCTGCCCTGGTTGACGCCGTATTGGACCGCCTGCTTGAACTGGACGCCGCGCTCCTCCGGGAGCAGGGTCCTGCCGGTCCGCCGAAGGATGCGGGTGAACTGGCAAGCCAGCTCGCCTCCATGGTGGTAATGCTTGCCGGCCGGCATGCCGGCCTGACCCGGGCCCGGCTGGCACTTTCCCTGGACAAACCGGAGTCCGTAACGGCCGGCCACTTCCAGCTGGTGGGCGGCCTGGAACAGGCCCTTGCCGCGCTGGGTGTCCCGGATGCGCAGGCCCGGGCCCGGGACGTGGCCGACTACGGCGACGGGGTGCTGCTTCACCTGCTCACCGTCAGGCGCGACGAGCAGCCCGACGCTGCCGCCATCGCGGCCGCCGTCCGGCGGCTGGTGGGCAATTGAGCGCTGCCCGGCCGGCCGCCGTCGTACGTTCCCGGCATCTTTAGGCCGAAGCTGGCCAGCCCGTGTACGCCTCAGCCAGGTAGGCCTTGCCATGGCGGGAGGAGACCACGGAGTTCAGTTCGCCGAGCTGGCGGGCGCGGGAGAAGTCGTCCGCATCGGCCGGGGTGTGCAGCATGGTGGTCATCCAGTAGGAGAACTGCTGGGCCTTCCACACCCGGTCCAGGGCGCGGTCGCTGTAGGTCTCCAGGAGCCGGTCCGAACCGGAGTTGTAGTGGCTGTCCAGCCCCTCGAAAAGGAACTTGACGTCATTGATGGCCAGGTTCAGGCCCTTGGCACCGGTGGGCGGCACGGTGTGCGCAGCATCCCCGGCCAGGAAGAGGTTGCCGTGGCGCATGGGAGTGTGGACGAAGCTGCGGAAGGGCAGCACCATTTTTTCCAGGACAGGGCCTTCCTTGAGCTCGAAGCCGTTGCCGTTGACACGGCTCCGGAATTCGGCCCAGATCCTCTCGTCGTCCCAGTCGGCCACGTTCTCCTTGGGGTCGCATTGGAAATACATCCGCTGGACTGTCTCCGTACGCTGGCTGATCAGGGCGAAGCCGTTGGCCGAGTTGGCGTAGATCAGTTCGTCGGAGCTGCGCGGCGCCTCGGCCAGGATGCCGAACCACGCGAAGGGGTATTCGTGGAAGTACCACTTGCGGTTGGCCTCCGGGATCTGGAACCGGCAGTGGCTGCGCGAGCCGTCCGCGCCCACCAGGAAGTCGGCCTGGATCTCGAACTCGACGCCGTCGGCGTCGGTGAACCAGACCTTCGGCTTGCCCTCCAGGTCGTGGACGGTGGTGTCGGTGACGCTGTAGCGCACGTCGCCGCCGTCTTCCTGCCTGCGTGCGGCCAGGTCCAGGAAGACGTCGGTCTGCGGGTACAGCCACACGGACTCGCCTACGAGGTCCTTGAAGTCGATGCGGTGGCTCTCGTTGTTGAAGCGCAACTCTATGCCGTCGTGCCGGTCGCCGTCGCGCAGCACCCGGTCGGAGACACCGCTGTCCACCAGCAGGTTGACGGTTCCGTGCTCCAGGATGCCGGCACGGACAGTGTGGGAGATTTCCTCGTGGCTGCGGATCTCGACCACCGTGGACTCGATGCCGGCCTTGGCCAGCAAATGGGAGAGCATCAGGCCCGCCGGGCCGCCTCCCATGATGGCTACCTGGGTGGTAATGACTTTTCGTGCCATGGCTGCGTCTCGCTTCGTTGCGGGCCCGGGAGGGGCGGATGGATGCCTGGCTTTCAGTGTGCAGCAGGGCGGGTGACCGGCGTTACAGGAATTCCGTTCAACGGATTCTAGGCAGCTCCGGGGCCGTTGGTCAGGCCTCGGCCAGGCCCCTCGCGATCCCGCGGGCAGCCGTCTGCAGCGCAGGAACCAGCGCCTGCAGCCGCATTTCCCGCAGGGGAACCACGACGCCGAGGGATGCCACCGCGCGCTGGCGGCGGTTCAGGACGGGCACGGCGATGCCCCACGTGTCCGGATCAACCACGCCTTTGAGTTGGGCGAAGCCCTGCCGCGAGGTATCTGCGAGCAGCGTACGGACGTCGTCGGCAACCAGCTTGACGTAGGGATCCTGGAACTGGGCGAGGTATTCATGCTGGAGGGTCCTGTCCTGGTGGGCCATGAGCGCCAGTCCGGCGGACGATATGTGGATGGGCATCCTGCCGGCCACCTGGGCCCGGTTGGCCACCGACCCGCGGCGGGAGAGGCGTTCCACGAACAGCGCCTCCCAGCCGTCCAGTACAGCCAGGTTCACGTTCTGGTTCAGGACCTGCTGGATGTCCTCCATGAACGGCATGGCCGCCTGGCGCAGCGCCAGGGCAGGCGAGGCGCGGTTCACCAGTTCCCACAGCCGGAGGCCCGGGCGGACGATACCGCCGGGGGCGGTCTCCAGCAGCCCGTGGCCGGCCAGTTGGCCCACCAGCCGGTGCGCCGTCGTCAGTGGGAGGCCTGCACGCTCGGCGAGCTCCGACAACCGGAGATCGGCAACGTCCTGCGGGAAGGCGGAGATCAGACGCACAATCCGGTCCACTACCGAATCGCCCGAAGTTGAGTTCGCCACTGCCGCCGCCTTCCGTTGAACGGGAAGTCCAGCGTACCGCGGCCGGGCGGCGGACCGCAGCGGGAGCCGGTTAGGCCGGCGTCCCGGCCCTTTCCGCACCGGCCCGCAGCCGGCGCCACGCCCCGGGGGCCAGCACCACCACGATGCCGACGGCGGCGCCAATGACGGTCTCGACGATGCGGTCGCGCAACAGGATGGAGGCCGAGGCGGGGACCACCAGGAGCGTGGACACCAGCGCCAGGGGCGTGACGAACACCTGGGCCAAAAGGTACTGGCGGATAATGAACAGCTCGGCGCCGAACTGGCAGAGCGCCATGACCAGCACCGTCTGCCAGGGCTGCAGGCCCACCAGCAGGACGGCAGCCAGGACCAGCAGGCCCAGCACGGTCCCGATGATCCTTTGGATGCCGCGGCGCACCCGGTGCCTGGTGCTGTGGCCCACGAGGGGAACCACGGCGGCCACCATGGCCCAGTAGTTGTGGCCGAAGCCGAGCCGGCTTCCTGCCCACGTGGCCAACGACCCTGCCAGGCCGGCCGCCACCAGGTAGCCGAAGCCTTCAAGCCACGCCGTCCGCTTCTCAGCGGGGGTGCGACGGATGCGGGGAGGCCTGGTCCACGGGGTGCGGTGGCTGGGAAGGATCCTTGACGAGAAGCCGACGAGCAACGCGAACATGGTGGTGAGGACCGCAACCAGCATGCCTTCCCACAGCGGCGGCTGGTTGGGAATGGAGGCGATGGCGGCGAACGCGAAAATGTGGAAGAGGGAGCCTGCCGGGCGCAGCCGGAGCCAGGAAATCGCCACGGAGCAGGCGCCCGCCACCACGGTGGTGGCCAGGACCAGCAGCCATGTGTGCGCGGAGGTATCCAGGCCCAGGGCAGGACCCATCCGGGCCGCGAGGGCGGCCAGGAAGATGACCAGCAGCATCAGCAGCCCGGCCCGCAGCTGCAGCATGAAGCGGACGGCGTGCGGCTCGCCGCGGCCGTAGATTCCAGTGAAAGCTCCGAACGACGCGAAGATCGCCAGGTCCAGCCTGCCCAGCAGCACCAGGGTGATCAGGGGGACAAAGACGCCGACGGCGCACCTGATGGCCGGGTGGTGGTCCTTGTTGCCGGGGGCAATGCTGAACATCTCAGCAAGCATCTTCACGGGGGCAGCGCCTTCCTTGGGGGTGGATTCCGGGGTGGCGGCCGCGCTGACGTTCCTGGTAAATCCTACGCCGGAGGCCTCAGAAACCGGCCAACACGTTCCCATGAATGGAATCAGGAGGCAATGCGGCGGAAACAGCGCCCGCTGATGCTTGAGTCATGAACCGCCCTCCGCGCAATGCGCCTGCCGCTGAATTGACCTGCGAAGTCTGCGGCCGGATGCCGGAACCGCACAAGGCCCGGCTGACCTTGGCCAATGTCGCCGCGATGCTGCCCATCGAGCTTCTGGTCCACGCCCTCGTGGTGGAAGCCCACCTCCCTTACGTGGCCAAGGTGCTGGTGCTGACCCTCACCGCCACGGTCCTGGTGATCTGGGTGGCCGAGCCGTCCGCCGCCCGGGTCCTTCGCAGCTGGCTGCACGCCCCGGCACTGCGTCACCGCCGGCGGCTGGCAGCGGCACCGTCGCTGTGGCGGGCGCGGACGCTGCTCCGGGACCAGCCCGGGTCGCTGCAGCAGATCACGCGGGCTTTGGCCAGGCTGGATGCGAACATCCTTGGCATCCACGTCCACCCGGCACCGGGCGGGGTCCTGGATGAGTTCGTGCTCTCGGCCCCGGGCACCGTGGGTGAGCGTGAATTGCTTGCAGCGCTGTCCGACGGCGGCGGGAGCCACTCGCACGTCTGGCCCACCACCGCACTGGCCATGGCAGACGGACAGACCAGGGCGCTGAGCCTGGCGGCAAGGATCGCTGCCGCTCCGGACGAACTGCCCCTGGCGGTGGCCGAGCTGCTGCACGCGGGCATCGTGCCGCCGTCGGACGCCGGCACCAAAGGGTCCGACGACGGGACCCGGCTTAAGATCCCCACGGCATGGCACGGTCCCATCACCTTCACCCGGCCCGGCGAGCCGTTCACCCCGGCCGAATCGGCCCGGGCGCACCGCCTGGCGGAGCTTGCCGAGATCCTCTCGCACCGGCGCACGGAGGGACCTCGCGCATAACGGGCCTCGGACCGCAGTCCCTACATCCGCAGGGTCAGGGCTCCGGGCTCCATGGTCATCAGGACGTGCTTGCCCTCGCCTTCGTGGTCGCCGTCCAGCTGGTAGTCGTCGTTGTGCTCGAGGGTGATCTCCACGGTCTTGCCCTGGAAGTACTCCACGGCGGTGTCCCTGTTCTTGCCCCGGCCGATGATGCCGGCCAGCACGGACAGCCAGCCCAGCTTGCCGTGGTGGGGTGCCAGCACGGCAATGTCCAGCAGTCCGTCGTCCATCTTGGCATCGGGGAAGATTTCCAGGCCGCCCTGGACCTTGCCGCAGTTGCCCACCATCACGCTGCGGACCCCGCGGTGCACCACGTCCTTGCCGTCGATCACCACGGTCGCCTTGACCGGCTTGCCGGGCAGGTTACGGATGCCGGCGTCAACGTAGGCCAGCCAGCCCACCTTGTCCTTCAGGTCCTCATTGGTGTCCGCCATGATGGTGGCGTCATATCCCACGCCGGCCATGACCAGGAACACCTGCTCCTTGTCCGGGTCGCTGCGCCGGGCACGGACAACGTCGATCTTCCGTTCGGTACCAATCAGGGCCCCGGCCATGGCGGCGTCGTAATCGGTCACGTCCAGGCCGAGGTTCCGGGCCAACAGGTTGCCGGTGCCCAGCGGCAGCAGGCCCATGGGGGTGTCCCCGCCGGCCAGGACCTCAGCGACGCAGCGCACGGTACCGTCACCGCCGGCAGCGATAACGATGTCCGCACCCTGGGCCAGCGCTTCCTTCGCCTGCCCGAACCCGGGATCCTCCTTGGTGGTTTCCAGCCAAATGGCCTCGCCCCAGCCGTTTTCCACGCAGTGCTTGGCCACCAGCCCGCGCACGTCGATGTCCACCGGCTTGGCTGGATTGACGATGATGGCGGCACGTTTGGGCGAAGTGGAGCTGATGTCAGTCATGGCGTCCTCTGATGGCGGATGGAAAGCAAGCTTCTGAGAGAAGAGTAACCCGCCGCGGGGGCCGTTCCCCGCCTACAGTGCCTTGACCGCGCCCAGCACCTGGGCCAGGGAGTCCTTGGCGTCGCCGAACAGCAGGGATGTCTGTGGCTCGTACAGCAGGTCGTTTTCGATGCCGGCGAAGCCCGGGCGCATGGAGCGCTTAAGGAAGACCACCTGCCGCGCGTCGGCCACTTCCAGGATGGGCATGCCGTAAATCGGGGACCCGGAGGACGTCTTGGCGGCCGGGTTCACCACGTCGTTGGCACCCACCACCAAGGCCACATCGGTGGTCTTGAACTGCGGGTTGATCTCGCCCATTTCCTTGAGCGACTCGTACGGAACGTTGGCTTCGGCCAGGAGCACATTCATGTGTCCGGGCATCCGGCCGGCCACAGGATGGATGGCAAAGTCCACTTCGATCCCTCGGGCCTCCAGGGCCAGCGCCAACTCGGCGGCAGTATGCTGGCCCTGCGCCACCGCCAGCCCGTAGCCGGGGACGATGATCACGCGCTGGGCATACCCCAGCAGCACCGCCACGTCTTCAGCCGAGGACGACCGGACCGGACGTTCGCTCACGGCCGTGGACCCCGCCGTCGAACCTCCACGGAAAGCGCCGAACAGGATGCCCGCCACGCTCCGGCCCATGGCGGCCGCCATGGCCCGGGTGAGGATGGTGCCCGAGGCGCCCACCAGCGTGCCGGCCACCACCAGCAGGACGTTGCCGAGCACCACGCCGGACGCCGCGACGGCCAGGCCGGTGAAGGCGTTGAGCAGCGAGATGACGATGGGCACGTCCGCGCCGCCCACGGGCAGCACCAGCAGGACGCCCGCGGCAAGGCCCAGGACCAGCAGCAGGACCGCAAGGGGCAGCGACCCGGAAACGACGACGGCGACGCTGGAGCCCACTGCCGCCAGCAGCACCACCGACATCACCACGGGCAGCCCGGGGAACACCACGGGCCGGGTGGTCATCAGCTCCTGCAGCTTGGCGAACGTGATCCCGGAACCGGCGAAGGACACCGCACCCACCAAGAGCGTGAAAACGATGGCCACGCGGACCCACGGTTCCCCCGCATGGCCCAGCTCGAGGAGGGCCACCAGGGCGGCAGCGCCGCCGCCCACCCCGTTGAACAGGGCCACGAGCTGCGGCATCTGCGTCATTTTCACCCGCCGCGCCACGGGTGCCGCCACCGCGGAACCCACGGCGATGGCGGCCAGGATCCAGGGGACGTTCTCCAGCCGGGCGGACAGGAAGACGGTGATGACGGCGATCAGCGCCCCAAGTGCCCCCACCAGGTTTCCGCGGCGTGCCGTACGGGGGGAACTGAGTCCGCGCAGGGCCAGGATGAAGCAGACCGCGGCGGCGAGGTAGAGCAGTGAGGTCCAGACGGGGTCGAGGAGGCTCATTTACTGCCTGCCTGGGGCTGGGCGCCTGCCTTGACCGGATCCTTCTTGGCATGGAACATGTGCAGCATCCGGTCCGTCACCACGAACCCGCCCACCAAGTTGGCGGTGGCGAGGACGACGGCGACGAGCGCCACCGCGAGAACCCACGGGTCGGCCGCCTGGCCGGCGACGATGATGGCCCCTACCAGGATGATCCCGTGGATGGCGTTGGCGCCGGACATCAACGGCGTGTGCAGGGTGCTGGAGACCTTGGAGACCACCTCGAAGCCAACGAACACCGCCAGCACGGTGATGGTCAGCAGGGCGATTCCATCCATCAGCGTGTTCCTTCCTGCCCGGCCGCTGCCGTGGCCGTCCGGGCCGCGAGCAGGTCCGCGGTGGGCCGGTGCCGCACTTCCCCGGCGTGGGTGAGGCACGCACCGGCCACCACTTCGTCCCCGAAATCCAGCGTGAGGTGCCCGTCGTGGACCAGGAGTGCCAGCAGGTTGGCCACGTTCTTGGCGTACAGGCGGGAGGCGTCCGACGCCATCGCGGAGGCCGGATCCTTCAAGCCGACCAGGGTGATGTGCCCGGTTCCGTCGGCGGTGGGTATGGGGATGTCCCGGCCGGGCACGGAGCCTTCCACGTTGCCGCCGGACTCGGCGGCGAGGTCGACGACGACCGATCCCGGGCGCATGCCCTGCACCATCTCGCGGGTCACCAGGAGGGGCGCCGGGCGCCCGGGAACCGCCGCCGTCGTAATCAGGACGTCCGACTCCGCCACGTGGGGTGCCAGCAGCTGCCGCTGCCGGGTGCCGGCATCGGAACTCAGTTGCCGTGCGTAGCCGCCGGCCGCTTCAGCAGTCTCCAGGTCCAGCCGGATGAAGGTGCCGCCCATGGACGCGACCTCGTCGGCGGAGGCAGGGCGGATGTCGTTCGCGAAGACGCGCGCACCCAGCCGTTTGGCGGTGCCTATCGCCTGCAGCCCTGCCACGCCGGCGCCAAGCACCAGGACGCGGGCGGGCGGGATGGTCCCTGCCGCGGTCATGTAGAGCGGGAAGAACCGGGGCAGCCTGATGGCGGCCTCCAGGACGCACCGGTAGCCGGCCACCAGGGCCTGGGAGGTCAGGGCGTCCATGGACTGGGCGCGGGAGATGCGGGGCACCAGTTCCAGGGCGAACGAGGTCACCGCGTTATCAGCGAGCGCCTGGACCGCGGGCAGGTCGGACGACGGCGACGCGAGCCCCACCGTGACGGCTCCCTTGTGCAGGGACGCGGCGGTGTTCGGGTCAAGGGGCCGGACATGGGCCAGGACATCCAGGGCCGTTGTGTCCAGTACGGGGACGATGGTGGCACCGGCCTGCTGATAGCCCGCATCGGCATGCCCGGCGCCGTCCCCCGCCCCGGTTTCCACCAGGACGTCCAGTCCCATCGCCACCAGCTGCCTGACGGTATCAGGAGTTGCGGCGACGCGCCGCTCGCCCTCCCTGCGTTCCCGCGGAATCCCCAGTTTCACCCGCCGACTCCTCTTCCTGACGAGCTGTGCAGCGGCTCTGCTGCACGCAGTTGGCTTGAGTCTAGAGCGCGGCGGCCCGCGGCGGGAGTAGCCGGCGGGGAGGTTGTGGGTAACGATTCGCCTGTCAGGCCGCGCCTTCCATGCTGCGGCGGCCCCTGGCCAGACCGGCTGCGGGTTACTTGTTGCTGGCGCGGATGGCGTCCGCCACGCTTTCCAGGTGGACCCGCATGGCCTCGGCGGCGGCATCGGCATCATGCGCGCAGACGGCATCAATGACGGCAAGGTGCTGCGGGAGCGAGACGGCCGGGCGCCCCGGCTGGCGCGCCAGGCGGAACTGGAAGCGGACCGCCTGTCCGCGCAGGCGCTGGATGGTGGCCGCGGCGGTCTTCTGAGCACTCATGGCAATGATCTTTTCGTGCATCGCCTGGTTGCCTTCCGAGTAGGACTCACGGTCTCCGCGGTCCACGGCGCCCTGCATCCGGGCGGCCAGCTCCTGCAGCTCCGCAATGTCACTCTCGGTGGCCCGTTCCGCGGCTTTGCGGGCACACAACGCCTCCAGCGCAGCCCGCACCTCGGTGATTTCAACGGCCTCGTCCACTGAGACGGCCCGCACCCTGGCGCCGCGGTTCTGGACGCGTTCCACCAGGCCTTCCACGCTCAACTCGGAGAGGGCCACCCTGATGTTCCCCCGGCTTGCTCCGTACTCGGCAGCGAGGTCACCTTCCACCAGGCGCTGGTTGGGAACCAGCTCACCGCTGACGATGGCGGTGCGCAGCAGCTCCGCGAGCTCGGCAGCCGTGAGGGCCCGGCCCGTTCCATCCACGGTTTCCACTGCCCACCATCTCCCTGCTCGGCCGGTTGCCACATTTGCTGACGATTTTCCGGATTCAGCGTACTCCAGACTTGTCCGCCCGGGCCCCGGAAACCATTGATTGTTAGCTATATTGCTGACAACATTTGCATGTGCGGTTATCGAGTTAGAACGGCGCCGTTTGGCAGGCGCCCCTGCCAGGAGCATGCGCGATGATTATTGACATCCACGGCCACTACACCACGGCCCCGGCCGCCCTCGGGTTGTGGCGTGACCGGCAGGTGGCGGCCCTGGAGGATCCTTCACTGGCGCCGTCCCGCACCGACCTGTCCATTTCCGACGACGACCTGCGCGAAAGCATCGAGGCGAACCAGATGCGGCTCATGGACGAACGCGGCATCGACCTCACCGTCTTCTCACCGCGCGCGTCCTTCATGGCGCACCATGTCGGTTCCTTCGCAACCTCGGCGGAGTGGGCTGCCATCTGCAACGAACTCTGCCACCGGGTCAGCCGGCTCTACCCCGGGAGGTTTGTCCCGGCCGCCATGCTCCCCCAGTCCCCCGGCGTGGACCCCGCAACCTGCCTCCCCGAGCTCACCCGCTGCGTGGAGGAATACGGGGCGGTGGCGCTGAACCTGAACCCCGACCCGTCCGGCGGCCACTGGACTGCCCCGCCCCTGACCGACCGGTACTGGTATCCCGTCTACGAGAAGATGGTGGAGTACGGCGTCCCTGCCATGGTCCACGTCAGCACCAGCATCAACCCCGCCTTCCACACCACCGGCGCGCACTACCTCAATGCGGACACCACCGCTTTCATGCAGCTCATCCAGGGGGACCTGTTCAAGGACTTCCCCACCCTGAAGCTCATCATTCCCCATGGCGGCGGCGCAGTGCCCTACCACTGGGGGCGCTTCCGTGGGCTTGCCATGGCCCTGGGGAAGCCCACGCTGGAAGAGCACCTGCTGGGAAATGTCTTCTTCGACACCTGCGTGTACCACCAGCCCGGAATCGACCTCCTGCTGGAAGTCATCCCCACGCAGAACATCCTCTTTGCCTCCGAAATGATCGGCGCGGTCCGGGACATCGATCCGTGGACGGGCCACCATTTCGACGACACGGCACGCTACATCGACGCCGCCGGCCTCGACGAGGCCGAACTCGGCGCCATCCACGAACACAACGCACGTACCGTCTATCCGCGCCTTGACGCCCTGCTCAAGCGGCAGGGCCGGTGAGACGCCGTCGAAGGGAGCCACGATGCAGGAACTTGGGGTAGTCCATACCAACATCACCCGCGCACCGGAGGACGCCGTCAAGGCCCTCTCCGCCTTCGGCGTCAGCACGGTCCATGAAGCCATGGGCAGGCTGGGCCTCATGCGCCCCTACATCCGCCCCGCCTACCCCGCTGCCACCCTGTGCGGCACCGCCGTGACCGTCCTGCTCCAGCCCGGCGACAACTGGATGCTGCATGTTGCGGCCGAACAGGTCCGGCCCGGTGACGTGGTGGTTGCCGGCTGCACCACCGAGTGCGAGGACGGCTTCTTTGGCGAACTGCTGGCAACATCGCTCCGGGCCCGGGGCGCAGCCGGCCTGGTCATCGATGGCGGCTGCCGCGATGTGGCAGCCCTCCAGGCCATGGACTTTCCCGTGTTCAGCCGGGCCATCAACTCAAAGGGCACCGTCAAGGCCACCCTCGGCTCAGTGAACATCCCGGTGGTCTGCGCCAACGCACTGGTAAACCCCGGGGACGTGGTGATTGCCGACGTCGACGGCGTGGCAGTGGTCCCCGCCTCCCGCGCCGCCGACGTTGCGGAAGCCGCGCGGAAACGCGAAGACAACGAGAAAGCCAAGCGTGGGCGTTTTGCCAGCGGGGAACTGGGGCTCGACATCTACAGCATGCGCGGACCGCTGGCGGAAGCCGGACTGCGGTACGTGGACTGAAGCCCGGGCTCCCGTTATCCCCGGGCGGTAAGGTCGGCGGAAATCAGCTTGGCGGTGGCAACGATCTCCTGCGCCACCGATGCCAGGTACGCCTGCGGGTCCGGTTTGGCCTCCACGGACTGGGCCTGCAGCGACACGTTCACGGCCGCCACCACCTTGGCTCCGTCATACACCGGCGCGGCCACGGACATCAGGCCCAGCTCCAGTTCCTGGTTCAGCAGGCACCAGCCCTGGGCCCGGACTCTGTCCAGCACCGCCACCAACTGGTCCACGGAGCCCAGGGCGCGCGGAGTGAGCGGCCTGACCTCGGCGGACGCGAGGTAGGCCTTCAGGTCCGCGGGCGGAAGGTAGGCCAGCAGCACCCGCCCCATCGAGGTGGCATAGGCGGGGAACCTGGTACCCACGGTGATGCCAACCGTCATGATCCGGCGGCTGGTCACCCGCGCAATGTAGGCGATGTCCGTTCCGTCCAGCACCGCCGCGGAGGTGGATTCGCCCAGCTTGAGGGACAGTTCCTCCAGGTGCGGCTGTGCCAGCTGCGGCAGCGACAGCCCCGAAAGGTACGCGTACCCCAGCTGGAGGACCTTGGCGGTCAGCGCAAAGGTCTTGCCGTCGGTCCGCACGTAGCCGAGCTCCACCAGCGTGTGCAGGAAGCGGCGCGCCGTGGCCCGTGTCAGGCCGGTGCGGGAGGCGACCTCGGTGAGCGTCATGACCGGACGGTCGGCGTCGAAGGCACGGATTACCGCCAGCCCCCGGGCCAGGGACTGGACATACTGGTCGCCGGCCTGCGGGGCGGGCCTGGTGTCGGTACCTGCGGCGTCGGTCATGGTTACCAATCCTAGGATGCGCGCGGGTCCTGGCGTTCGGCGGGTGCGGCCTTGAGCGGGACCGGAACAAGTTCCTGGAGTTCCTCGAGGGTGCAGCCGAAGGTTTCCCGGACGCTGACGCCGTCCGGGCCGGTGAGGAACACTCCCTTGTCCGTGTAGACCCGGGTAACGCAGCCGACGCCGGTGACCGGGTAGGTGCAGGCGTCCACGATCTTTGAGGCGCCGTCGCGGGTCAGGAGGGTCATCATCACGAAGACGTCCTTGGCGCCGGTTGCCAGGTCCATGGCACCGCCGACGGCGGGAATCGCCCCGGGTGCCCCGGTGTGCCAGTTCGCCAGGTCCCCGGTGGCGGAGACCTGGAAAGCACCCAGGACGCAGATGTCCAGGTGGCCGCCGCGCATGATCGCGAACGAGTCCGCGTGGTGGAAGTAGGATGCGCCGGGCAGTTCGGTGACGGGGATCTTGCCGGCGTTGATCAGGTCCTCGTCGATCTCCCCGCCCTTGGCTTCCGGGCCCATGCCGAGCATCCCGTTTTCCGTGTGAAGGGTGATGTTCTGTTCCTCGGTGAGGTAGTTGGACACCAGGGTGGGCTGGCCGATGCCCAGGTTTACGAAGGACCCGGGCGCGATGTCCGTGGCCACCAGGCGGGCCAGGTCATCGCGGCCCAGGGGTGTGGCGGAGGTCTGGAGGGACTTTTCGTTGGACTGCACGCTCATGTCAGGCCGCCTTTTCTGCTGCGCTGCCGCTGCCGGCAACTTTGACGATGCTGTTGACGTAGATCCCCGGGGTGACCACGTTTTCCGGGTCCAGCCCGCCGGTGGGGACGATCTCGGACACCTGGACGATGGTGTGCTTCGCCGCAGCGGCCATGATGGGGCCGAAGTTCCGGGCCGTCTTGCGGTACACCAGGTTGCCCTTCCCGTCCGCCTTCAGGGCCTTGATGAGGGCCACATCGGCGTGGATGGGGGTTTCGAAGACCTGCCCGCGGCCGTCAATGATGCGGGTTTCCTTGCCCTCGGCCAGCATGGTGCCGTACCCGGTGGGGGTGAAGAACCCGCCGATGCCGGCGCCGGCGGCGCGGATGCGTTCGGCGAGGTTGCCCTGCGGGACGAGTTCGAGTTCGATTTCGCCGGCCTTGTACTTGGCGTCGAAGTGCCAGGAGTCGGACTGCCGCGGGAAGGAGCAGATCATCTTCTTCACCCGGCCCTCCTTGATCAGCAGGGCCAGGCCCTGGTCACCCTGGCCCGCGTTGTTGTTCACCACGGTCAGGTCCGTGGCGCCGCAGTCCAGCAGCGCGTCGATCAGTTCGAACGGCTGGCCGGCGTTGCCGAACCCGCCGATCATCACGGTGGAGCCGTCCTTGATGCCGGCCACGGCGTCCTGGACCGAATCTACGAAGTTCAGCATTACTGGTCCTTTCCAGCGGTGACGTTTTCGAGCACGACGGCCAGGCCCTGGCCGACGCCGATGCAGATGGCCGCGACGCCCCAGCGTTCGCCGGAGGCCTGCAGGGACCGGGCCAAGGTGCCCAGGATCCGGGTCCCGGAAGCACCCAGCGGGTGCCCCATGGCGATCGCGCCGCCGTGCCGGTTCACGATCGAGTGGTCAATCCCCCAGGCGTTGATGCACGCCAGGGACTGCGCGGCGAAGGCTTCGTTAAGTTCGACGGCGCCCACCTGCTCCCAGCCGATGCCCGCCTTCTCGAGGGCCTTGTTCGCAGCCTCGACGGGGGCGTAGCCGAAGTACTGCGGATCATTCGCGTGCGCCCCGCGCCCCGCGATGCGGGACAGCGGATCCAGCCCCAGCAGCCCGGCGGCCGCCTCGGACCCGATCCACGCCGCGGAGGCGCCGTCGGACAACGGCGACGCGTTGCCCGCGGTGACCGTGCCGTCCCCGGTCCGGAACACGGTTTTGAGCCCGGCGAGTTTCTCGGCGGACGAACCCGCCCGGATGCCCTCATCCCGCACCAGGTCCGTCCCGGGCACCGGGGCGACCAGGTTGTCGTAAAACCCTTCATCCCAGGCAGCGGCAGACAAGTTGTGCGAGGCAGCGGCGAACTCGTCCTGCGCCTCCCGGGTCACGCCGTACTTCTCGCGCAGCCGCTCGGTGGCCTCCCCCAGGGAGATGGTCCACTCCTTCGGCATCGCCTTGTTCACCAGCCGCCAGCCCAGCGTCGTGGAGGCCAGGGTCATGTCCCCGGCCGGGTACGGCTTCTCCGTCTTGGGCAGTACCCACGGGGCACGGGACATCGACTCGGCCCCGCCCACCAGCACCAGGTCGGCGTCGCCAGCGTTGACCTGCCGCGACGCGATGATCGCGGCATCCAGCGAAGAGCCGCAGAGCCGGTTCACCGTGGTGCCCGGGATGGACACCGGCAGCCCGGCCAGCAGCGTGCCCATCCGCGCGATGTTCCGGTTCTCCTCACCGGCGCCGTTCGCGTTGCCGAACACCACCTCATCGATCCGCTCCACATCGAGTCCCGGTGCACGCTGCACGGACTCCCTGATCACGTGCGCCGCAAGGTCATCCGGACGGACGGCCGCGAGGCCCGAGCCGAACTTGCCAAAGGGGGTACGCACGGCGTCGTACACAAAAGCCTGGTTCATACGGTGGTATCCATTTCTCGAAAGACCTGCTGGGCGGTCTTGAAGGCGGTGTTGGCGGAGGGGACTCCGCAGTAGATGGCGGTCTGCAGCAGGATTTCCTTGATCTCGTCCCTGCTGAGGCCATTCCGGAGGGCGGCGCGGATGTGCATGGCCAACTCCTCCCAGTGCCCGTGCGCCACCATGGCGGTGATGGTGACCGCGGAGCGCATCTGGCGGGTCAGGCCGGGCCGGGTCCAGATTCCGCCCCAGGCGATGCGGGTGATCATGTCCTGGAAGTCGTCGGTGAATTCATCTTTGTTGGCGTTGGCCCGGTCCACGTGCGCGTCGCCGAGCACTTCGCGCCGGACCACCATGCCGCCGTCGTAGATTTCCTGGCTGGTGGCACCGGGCTGGACCACTCCATGGCGCTCCGGGCCGCCCCCCTCAGCGCCGCTCACTTGGCAGCCTGCCGTGATTCGGCCCAGGTGGCCAGGCTGCGCATCAGGTCTGCGACGTGGGCCGGGGCCTCCGCGGGTGCCAGGTGCGAGATGCCCTCCACGGTCACCGCCGTCGCAGTGCCTCCCGCTGCGGTGATACCCCCTGCCACTTCCTCGGCCATGGCGGGGGTGGCGACGCCGTCCAGGGACCCGGCGATAACCTGGGTGGGGACGGTGATGCTGCCCAGCTCCTCCCGGACGTCGAAGGCGGCCAGCGCCTCGCAGCAGAAGGCGTAGCTGAAGCGGTCGGCGTCGCGCAGGGCGTGCAGGAGCCGGCTGCTGAACTCGGGTTCCCGGTCCATGAAGCCGGGCGCGAACCAGCGCTGGGCGGACCCCTGGATCATGACCGGCGTGCCCTGCGTGCGGACGGTTTCCGCGCGCTCCAGCCAGCCTTCGGGGGTGCCGATCTTGGCGCCGCTGTTCTGTACGGAGAGGCTCTTCAGCCGTTCACCGTGCTTGATGCCCAGCTGGAGGCCCACCGCGCCGCCCAGGGAAACCCCGGCATAGTGGAAGTTTTCGCCGGGGGCGATGGAGTCCACCAGGTCCACCACGGCGTCAGCGAGCGCGGCGACGTCGAATCCTTCGCTGGCAGCCGGCGAAACCCCGTGGCCGGGGAGGTCCCAGGCCACCACGTCGTAATCACCGCCGAGCAGGGACGCCACCCTGTTCCACAGGATCGTGGAGGTGCCCAGGGACGGCCCTGCCACGATCAGGGGGTGGTCGCCCAGGGGACGTTGGGGGGACAGCAGCGCTGCCTTCAAGGCCGGCTTAGCCACGGGAAGCTCCATTCGCGTCGGTGGTGGTGGAATCAAATTCGGGGTAGGCGGCAAGGATGCGGCGGGTAATCTCCGCCGATTGGCCCAGGTAGCTGGCGGGGTCCAGGAGTTCCTCCAGCCGGGCGTCAGGGACGACGGCGGCGGGAACGGCTTCGCGGAACAGCTTGCGGTAGGCGGCGGCCTGCTCCGAAGGAGGTGCTTCAAGGGTCCGGTCCACCACGTGCTGCAGCTGCTGCTTGCCGGTGCGCCCGTCCTGCTCCGCCAGCAGCGGAGCCACGGCGGCGGTGACGCCTTCGGCCAGCAGCAGCGGGCCGGACAGGTCGAGGTTGCGGCGCATGCCGTCCGGGAACACCCGGAGCCCTTCGGCGAGTTCCCGCAGATGGCCTGCGGCGCCGAGGGCCAGGGCCAGCAGCTGGCGGAGGGCCGGCCATTCGGTATGCCAGGCGCCGTCCGGGCGTTCGTCGTTGAAGTTGGCGGCGGCCACGTGCAGCTGGGCGGCCAGCTGTGGTGCCTGCAGCGCGGCGCTCCGGACCAGGACGGACAGCACCGGGTTCTGCTTCTGCGGCATGGCCGAGGACACGCCCCGCCCGGCCGCCCGCGGCTCGGCGACCTCAGCCACCTCGGGCCGGCTCAGGAACAGGACGTCGGCGGCGATCTTGCCAAAGGCGTCGAGTACGGATGCCAGCGCGTGCCCCAGGGATGTGATGGCCAAACGGTTGGTGTGCCAGGGAGCCGTGGCCGGGGCCAGGCCCAGCTGGTCCGCCAGGGCGTCGGCCAGGGTGAACGGCGTGGCCTGGGAGCCATCCGTCAGCACGGTTCCGGCGGCGAGTGTTCCCGCCGCCCCGCCGAACTGGACCGGGAACTCCAGGTTTTCCAGTTGCCGCCCCGCGGCGGCCACGCCCTGGAACCACTGCGCGGCCCGCAGCCCGAAGGTGTAGGGCAGCGAATGCTGCGTCAGGCTCCTGCCCACGCACAGCGTGTCCGCATGCTGCCCAGCAAGGTGCGCCAGCGCCGTCGTGGTGCCTTTCAGGTCCGCCAGCACCGCGTGGACGGTATTGCGGGCCAGTAGCATCAGGGCCGTGTCCAGGACGTCCTGGCTGGTCAGGGAGGTGTGCACGGCCTTCGTGGCACCGACTCCGGCGGCATCGAGCGCCGCCACGTTCTTCCGGAGGTCGGCCAGCAGCGGGATCACCGGGTTGCCGCCGCCCTGGGCGCGCAGCGCTATGCCTGCAAGGTCGTAGCGCCCCGCCTCGGCAGCGGAGGCCACGACGGCGGCCGAACCGGCGGGTGCCAGCCCGGCCCGTTCCAGCACGGCGGCCCAGCCGGCCTCGACGGCGAGGATGGCCGCCAGCACTGCCCGGTCCCCCGTCAGCGCCGCCACCAACGGCGACGCTGAGACGGGGGTGAGCAGGCCGGCGTCGGCCTCTTCCGCGAAGGCGCGCAAGTCTCCCAAAGCGGCGGCGTGGGTCACTGGAAGTCCAGGAAGACCGTCTCGCCCTCACCCTGGAGGCGGATGTCCCAGGTGAGGCCCCCATCGGGGTCGCGGCGTGCAATGAGCGTCTCGCGGCGCTCCGGCTCCAGGGAGCCCAGCAGCGGGTCGTTGGCCAGTGCCTCGGTGTCCTCCGGCAGGTAGATGCGGGTGAACAGCCGGTTGGTCAGGCCGCGGGCGAAGAGCGCCACGGAAATGAACGGGGCCGCACCCGGCTTGGTGGGGCCGGGGTTGACGGTGGTGAAGGTGAAGACGCCGGAGTTGCCCACGGCGCCGCGGCCCCAGCCGGTGAAGGTGTAGCCGTCGCGGACCAGGGAACCGGTGCGCTGGACAACCTTGCCGTCGGCGTCCGGCTGCCAGATCTCCAGGATGGCGTCCGGGATGGTGTGGCCGGCGCCGTCATAGACGGTGCCCTGCAGGCGGATGGAGCCCGGGAAGCCGGGGGGCAGGAGTTCGTTGTCCTTCTCGAACGGGAGCGCGTAGCCGTAGAACGGGCCCACGGTCTGGCCGGGGGTGGGTACCAGTTTGGTCATCTTTCCTACTCCTCGTCGCCTGCGGCGCCGAGCGCCTCGTTTTCGGTCCAGGTCCGCTTGGGACCGGTCAGGACGATGTCCCAGTTGTAGCCGAGGGCCCATTCGGGCTCGGTGATGCTGTGGTCATAGGTGGCCACCAGCCGGTCGCGGGCGTCCTGGTCCACGATGGTCTGGTAGATCGGGTCCAGCGGGAAGAGCTGGTCGCCGGGGAAGTACATCTGGGTGATGATGCGCTGGGTGAACTCGGTGCCGAACAGCGAGAAGTGGATGTGGGCCGGCCGCCACGCGTTCAGGTGGTTCTTCCACGGGTAAGCGCCGGGCTTGATGGTGGTGAACCGGTACGAACCGTCCGGGCCGGTGATGCAGCGGCCAATGCCGGTGAAGTTGGGGTCGATGGGTGCGGGGTGCTGGTCACGCTTGTGGATGTAGCGGCCGGAGGAGTTGGCCTGCCAGATCTCCACCAGCTGTCCTGCCACCGGGCGGCCGTCGCCGTCCAGGACCTTGCCGGAGACGATGATGCGCTCGCCCAGGGGTTCGCCGTTGTGCTGGATGGTCAGGTCCGATTCCAGGGCGTGCACGTCCTGGTGCCCGAAGGCCGGCGAGTAGAGCTCGATGGTTTCCGGGTCCGCGTGCTGCAGGCTCTTGGTGGGGTGGCGCAGGATGCTGCTGCGGTACGGCGGATAGTCCAGCCGGGGCTGGATCTCCGGCTGGCCGCCGTCCTTGAGCGCGCGGCGGTAGGCCTCGCCGATGGCGTTGATCTCTGCGCTGAGGTCCGCCTGCGACTCGATGGCCTTGTCCAGGGGCTGGTGGGCAGCCTTCGGTTCGGCCGGGGGCACGAGCTCTTCCGACTCCAGCTCGGCGTTGATGTCTTCCTTCACCGCTGGCTCCTTTCTGATCTGTTGGGTTTGTTGCGGCTGGGTACTTGGTGGTGCGGGTTTAGGTGGTGCGGTGCAGCGAGTCGTATTGGACCGCGTGCCGGACCGGGGCGTTCGGGGCGCCATAACCGTCATAGCCGCCGCGGCGTTCCACCATTTCGAAGAACACGCTGCCCACGGTGGCGGTGTAGAAGTGCAGGAACTCGCCGTCGGCATCCCGGTCGAAGAGCAGGTTGAGCTCCTGCAGGGTGGCCAGGAATCCGGGTTCCAGGTCGAACCGGGCGTCCAGGTCCTCGTAGTAGTTGGCCGGGATCTGCAGGAATTCAAGGCCGCGCTCCCGGGCGGCCCGGGCGGTGGCCACCAGGTCCTCCACGGCGAAGGCGATGTGTTCCTGGTAGGTCTTGCGGGCCTCGTTCCTGGTCTGCTGGATCGGGGCGAGGTTCAGGACCAGCCGCACCGCGCCGTCGGAAGTCTGCATTACCTGCGAGCGCACCAGGCCGCTGGGGCTGGGAACCTCCGCGAAGGGCTGCGGCTCCAGGGCCAGGGCGCTGGTGTAGAAGAGGACAGCTTCATCGAAGTGCTGCCACGGCTGGGCCAGGTTGACGTGGTCAATCACGGCCCGGGCTCCCGGTGAGGGGTGTTCGAGCCCTTCGCCGAATTCGTGGGTCCAGGCCGCGGTGCCGTCCGGGCTGCCCTGGCAGAGGAAGATTTCGGTGGAGTCCGGGGCGGCAATGCCCTGGAACACTTCCTCGTCCGCCTGGACCTTGCGGGCCACCACAGGGGCCTTGAGCTGCTGGGCGCGGGCGGAGGCAATCACGGGTGAATCGACGTCGAATCCCAGCGCGGCGATGGCGGGCTCCGCGTGCTGCGCTGCCTGTTCGTTGATGATCACGCGTGCCTGGCCCATGGTCCACAGCTGCACGTCCTTGGTCCGGTGGCGGCCTTCGAACTGGAAACCGAGCTGGCCCAGGAGCTTCTCCAGCTGGGCGGTGTCGTCCGCCTTGACCTCGGCGAAGTTGAAGCCGGCGGGTTCGTTCACCTTGGGCAGCGTGGCCAGTTCCATGGGATAACGACGGCGGAGCGCGGCTGGGTTGCCGGGCGTGGCTTCATTGCCGGCGAGCCATTTGGCGCTTTGCTCCTCCAGCCAGATCAGTGAACGCATCGCATCCACCGCGGTGCGTTCCACGTCCGACTGGCGGAAGACGTCGTTGAAGACCTCGAGCGAAACCGGCCCGGTGTAGCCCGCGCGGACCACGTGGCCCATGAACTTGGCCAGCTCGAACTGTCCTTCCCCCGGGAACACCCGGTAGTGGCGGCTCCAGGACAGCACGTCCATGGAGAGCTTGGGGGCGTCCGCCACCTGGACAAAGAAGATCTTGTCCGCGTTGATGTCCTCGATGGGGGCGGTGTCCCAGTCGCGGGAGAGGATGTGGAAGGAATCCAGGCAGGTGCCCAGGTTGGGATGGTCCACCATCTCCACCAGGCGGTAGGCGTGCTCGTAGTCGTTGACGTACTTGCCCCACGCCAGGGCCTCGTAGGCCACCTTGACGCCGTGGTCCCCGGCCAGGTTGGCGAGCTGTGCCAGTTGTTCGGCGCGGACGGCATCGTCGTCGATGGTGGCGGTGGCAACGTTCGAGCACACCAGGATGGTGTCCATGCCCAGGCGTGCCATGAGTTTGAACTTGGCCTCGGCGCGCCGGAGGTTGGCTTTGAGCAGGTCCGGGGTGACGCCGTCGAAATCCCGGAAAGGCTGGTAAAGGTCCAGGCCAAGCCCCAGGTCTGCAGCCATTTTCCGGACGTCTTCCGGGCTGAGCGGCGAAGTGACAAGGTCCTGTTCGAAGATCTCGATGCCGTCGAAGCCCGCGATGGCGCAGGCCTGCATCTTTTCCTTCAAGGTGCCGGAAAGGCAGACGGTGGCGATACCGGTGCGCATCAGGCGGCCACCTCCTCGGCGGCTACAAGGTCCAGGAAGTGCGAGCGCATGCGCTCCGGGTCAGCGTCCAGCCCGGTGAAGATCCGGAACGCGTCGGCGGCCTGGCCCACCGCCATGCGGCCGCCGTCCAGGACCTCGCAGCCCTTGGCGCGGGCGCCGCGGACCAGTTCCGTGTCGATGGGGCGGTAGACAATGTCGGCCACCCAGTGCCGGGGCTCGAGCAGGTCCAGGTCCAGCGGGACGCCGGGGTGGGCTGCCATGCCAACGGGTGTGCAGTGCACCAGGCCGTCGGCCAGCGGCATCAGCTGCGGCAGCTCCGTCGTCGTGCGTGCCGCCACGGTGCTGTCCGGGAAGAATCCTGCCAGTTCGGCGGCGCGCGCTGCGGCGCGCTGGGGATCCATGTCCACCAGGTCCAGGGTTTTAACGCCTGCGCTGAGCAGGGCGTACGCGACGGCGGAGCCGGCACCTCCTGCGCCGAGCTGCACCACGCGGTCCAGCCGCGCGCCGGGCAGGCCGGATGCCAGGGCGGCGGCGAAGCCGGAAAAGTCCGTGTTGTGGCCGATGAAGCGGCCGTCCCGGATGACCACGGTGTTCACGGCGCCGAGCCGGCGGGCGTCCGGGCTGACCTCGTCCAGGTGCTGGAGTACCAGCTGCTTGCAGGGGTGGGTGATGTTCAGTCCGTTGAAACCCAGGGTGCGGGCGCTCTGCAGGATGGCTCCCACCGCTTCCCCGGTCAACCCCAGTTCGAGCAGGTCGATGGGCCGGTACAGGTAGCGCAGGCCCTGCACGTCACCTTCCCGTTCGTGCATGGGTGGCGTGAGCGATGGCGTGACGCCGTCACCAACCAGTCCCACCAGGTAGGACTCAGTTCGAATGCTCATGCGTGCAGCTCCTTTGATACGGCACCGGGCAGGCGCGGACCTCGGGCCGCGCTGCGGGGTGATAGGGATTACAGTACAACAGATGTTCACTTATCGCACTTATGTTCTTTATACGAACAAATAGGGGCGAAAAGTTGTTGGGGCGCTGGGCCCGCTATCGCTGCGGAAGCCGGGCCGCAAGCTCGGCGGCGGCCTCCTGCAGCAGGGGAACATGGGCGATCAGGTCCTCAAGGTCCAGCCGGAAGACGGGAACAGCCGTTGCCAGTGACGCGAAGGCGTGGCCTTGGCTGTTGAGCAGCGGGACGGCAACCGCCCGCATGCCGGCCTCATTCTCTTCATCCATGACGGCGTAGCCCTGCCGGCGGACCTGGGCAATCTCGGCCCTGAACGCCTCCCGGTCCGTGATGGACTTCCCGGTCAGCGGCTCAAGCGGCAACTCCGCGAGGAGCTTTTCGCGCTCCCCGTCCTCGGCGAATGCCACCAGGGCCTTCCCGACGGCGGTGGTGGACAAAGATCCCAGGTGGCCGGGGTCGCTGGTCACCCGGAAGATCTGCGGGCCGTCCACTTTGCTGACGGTGAGGTGGTGGAGGCCGTCCCGGACGCTGAGGATGGTTGCTTCGCCGGTTTCGGCAGTCACCCTGCGCAATACCGGCATGGCCGTGCCGGCGAAACCGTGGTGGTTGGAAACACGCTGGCCCAGCTGGAAGATCCGGAGGCCGAGGTGGTAGCGGCGGCCATCCGGCTCGTAGTCCACGAATCCGTCGCGCGCCAGTGATCCGAGCAGGCGGTAGGTAGTGCTGAACGGCAGTTCCGCCCGGCGGGATATGTCGGCGGCACTTGCGCCACGGGGCTCCTCCCCCAGCAGCACCAGCAGTCCCAGGGCTTTGCCCACCATGTCCGTCCGGTCCGCCGCCTTCTTCGGCCCCACCTTGGTCCCACCCCCGGGCTCTTCGGCCAGCGCGGCAGGGTCCGGCTGAACGTCGTCGTTCATTGTGGCTTGGTTCACACTCATGCTTCGATATTGCCACAATGTGAGAGCTATTTCTAGATGGTGATTATTTTCTTGACAGGTGACCATCCTCACAGTCATAGTTTCTGTATCGCACAAGTAGCTCCCACCATGTGGCTACCCTTGCCGGGTCTTTCCACCGGACTCCAGCCGCATCGCCGCCCGCACCAAGGCAACGGCGGCTGCGACCCCCAGATCCATCCGCGACAATGTCGTCACACCAAAGGAACACCATGAGCCAGACACTTCCGTCCGCCGGGGCGGGTGCCCTCACCTCCGGCGGGACGCCCAAGAAGGCAGCCCTCGCCAGCTTCCTCGGCAGCGCCGTCGAGTATTACGACTTCTTCATCTTCGGCTCCGCAGCCGCACTGATCTTCCCCAAGGTCTTCTTCCCCGACGCCGACACCAATGCGGCCATCATGTCCTTTGCCACGTTCGGCTTCGCCTACGTGGCCCGGCCGGTGGGCGCCATCATCCTGGGCCACTTCGGCGACCGCGTGGGCCGCCGCAAGGTGCTGATGTTTACGCTGTTGCTGATGGGTGCCTCCACCTTCGTGATCGGCTGCCTGCCGGACTTCAAGACCGTCGGCTGGTGGGCTCCCGTCCTGCTGGTGCTCGCCCGCCTCTGCCAGGGCCTCTCGGCCGCAGGCGAGCAAGCCGGCGCCTCCTCCATGACCCTCGAGCACGCGCCGGACAACCGCCGTTCCTTCTTCACCTCCTGGACCCTCACCGGCACCCAGGGCGGCCAGATCCTCGCAGCCCTGGTGTTCATCCCCGTCCTGGCCCTGCCGGATGAGATCAAGTTCGGCATCGGCTGGCGCATCCCGTTCTGGCTCAGCGCCGTGGTGGTGGTGGTGGCGTTCCTGATCCGCCGCACCCTGCACGAACCGCCCGCCTTCGAAGAAGCACGCAAGACCGCCCAGATCGCCAAGTTGCCCGTCGCCGACCTGCTCAAGGGCCACTGGCGCGACGTCCTCCGCGTCATCTGCTGCGCGTTCATCGCCGCCGTCTCCACCGTGTTCGGCACCCTGGCCATCAGCTACGCCAAGACCGTGGCCGGCGTGGACGGCACCACCACCCTGTGGCTCGTCGTGGGTGCAAACCTGGTGGCCCTGGGCACGCAGCCGCTCTTCGGGATGCTGGCGGACAAGATCGGCCGCAAGCCCGTCTTCATCTACGGCGCCGTGGCCAGTGCAATCCTCACCCCGGTGTTCCTGCTCAGCCTGGAGTCCGGCAGCATCCCCCTGATGTTCCTGGCCGCCATTGGCTACTTCTCCGGAGGCTACGCGGCAGCCAACGCCGTCTGGCCCTCCTTCTACGCCGAGATGTTCAGCACCAAGGTCCGCTTCTCCGGCCTGGCCATCGGCACGCAGCTCGGCTTCCTGATGGCAGGGTTCGCCCCGGCAATCGTTGCGGCCATGGGTGGCATCAAGCCCGGCGGCTGGGTGCAGATCAGCATCTTCACCGCCATCATCTGCGCCGTTGCAGCAGTGTCCGCCCTGACGGCCCGGGAGTCCTTCCGGACGCCCACCAGGCTGCTCGGCCTGAAGTAGGCCGTCCGCCGCTTACAGACTGGCCCGGTTTCCAGGCCGGAGAGCCCGCCATTCCCCCAAATGGCGGGCTCTCCCCCATGAAAACTGGGCCGGCCTGGGGCTATCGGCCGGTCGCCAGCACCGAGGCGAGGTCGAAGTTCACCGGCTCCTCCAGCTGCGCGTAGGTGCAGGATTCCGGGTCCCGGTCCGGCCGCCAGCGGTTGAACTGGGCCGTGTGCCGGAACCTCTCGCCTTCCATGTGGTCGTAGCGGACCTCCACCACCAGCTCGGGCTTCAGGGGCACGAAGGACAGGTCCTTCCCGGCGCTCCAGCGGCTGCCCTCCGCGTTCCGCGGGGTCCGTTCGCCTTCCTCCTGCCTGGCCCAGGCCCAGGGGTGGTTATCGAAGTCCGTCACCAGCGGCTGCAGCTCCTGGAACAACTCCTGCCGCCGCTTCATAGGGAAGGCGCCGATCACACCCACGCTGGCCAGGCCGCCGTCGTCCTTGTACAAGCCCAGCAGCAGCGAGCCGATGGCGTCCGGCCCGCTCTTGTGCAGGCGGTAGCCGGCCACCACGCAGTCCGCGGTGCGCTCGTGCTTGACCTTGAACATCACCCTCTTGTCCGGCTCGTACCGGCCGTCCAGCCGCTTGGCCACGATGCCGTCCAGCCCGGCACCCTCGAACTGCTCGAACCACTGCCCGGCGGTGTCCTTGTCAGTGGTGGCTGCGGTGAGGTGGACGGGCGCCTTGCTGCCGGCGAGCGCCTTCTCCAGGGCGGCCCGCCGCTCCGCAAAGGGCCGGCCGGTGTAGTCGTCCCCACCCAGGGCCAGGAGGTCGAAGGCCACAAAGCTTGCGGGGGTCTGTTCCGCCAGCAGCTTCACGCGGCTGGCGGCAGGGTGGATGCGCTGCTGCAGCGTGTCGAAATCCAGCCGGTCCCCGGACGCCCCCACCAGGATGATCTCGCCGTCCACCACGCAGCGCGGGGGCAGGTTTTCCTTGAGCGCAGCCACCAGTTCCGGAAAGTAGCGGGTCATGGGTTTCTCGTTGCGGCTGCCGATCTCCAGGTCATCCCCGTCGCGGAAAATGATGGACCGGAAGCCGTCCCACTTGGGTTCGTAACTGAGGCCTCCGCTGCCGGGGATGCCATCGATGCCGCTGACGGCCTTGGCGAGCATGGGCGGGACGGGCGGCATCACGGGAAGTTCCATGTGCCCATTCTTGCCCGGCCGGCGGCCCGGGCGGTAGGGCGGCGCGCCCGCTTCAGGCCGCCAGCAGCCACACGACCAGCACCAGCACCGGTGCAGCGGCGGCCGTGGAGAGCAGGATGGTCTCCCGCGCCACCGCCACCCCGCGACCGTACTTGCTGGCGAACAGGAACACGTTCTGGGCCGAGGGCAGCGCGGCCATGAGCACCACACCCAGGAGCATGTGGTGGTCCAGGTTGAACAGGAAGCGTCCGACGACGAATGCCACGGCAGGCATCACAGCGGACTTCAGCGCCGTGGCAGTGAGGATCTCGGCCGTGTGCCCGCCGCTCCGGAGCATCCTGGTGCCGCGCAGCGACATGCCGAAGGCCAGCAGCACCACCGGGACAGCCGCACCGCCCAGCAGGGTCAGCGGCGCCATCACCGGGGCGGGCAACTCCACGTGGAACGCTGCCAGGACCACGCCGAGGAGCGAGGCGATGATCATGGGGTTGCGGAAGGGCTGCGTGAGCATCAGCCGCGGCGAGAACCGGCCGGCTTCCGAGAGGTCCAGCAGGGTCAGGACCAGGGGGGCGAACAGGAGGAGCTGGACCAGCAGGACCGGGGCCACCGGGGTGGCGTCCCCCACGGCATAGAGCGTGATGGGGATGCCGATGTTGTTGGCGTTGACGTAGGAGCCGGCCATGGCACCCACCGCAGTCTCGGCAAGTGGCCGCCGGAACCAGATCCGGCTGGCGGCCACGTAGAGGAGCGCAGTTGCCGCCGCCGTGATCATGGCCAGCGGAACATAGGCGGAAAAGACCACGGACAGGTCTGACTTGAGCACCACGGTGAACAGCAGGACCGGGTTGGTGATGAAGAAGGCGGTGCGGGTCAGTGCGTTGATGGTGGGTTCATCGCCCAGGCCACAGCGCGCAGCAAGATATCCGACGGCAATGACGACGCCGATCACCGCCAGTCCGACCAGCACACCGCCCACGTGGGGTACTTCCTTCCCGTTCCGCCGTGCACCACCGCAGGAAGGCAGTACTACAAGTTCACAACTTATCGAATAGGGAGCGCTGTGCCAGCAGGCGTCCACGGACTGGCCTTCCCCGCCGCCCGCCGCCCGTGCTGTGTGAAAAGATCAACCATGCGCGCCATGCAACACTCCAGCAAACTCCGGAATGTCCGCTATGAACTTCGCGGCCCCATCCATGAGGCGGCGAAGAACATGGAGGCCGAGGGGCACCGGATCCTCAAGATGAACCTCGGTGACACTGCGCCTTTCGGGCTGGAAGCGCCGGAGTCCGTGGTGGTGGACATGATCCACCACCTGCGCGGCGCCCAGGGGTACAGCGATTCGAAGGGCATCTTCACGGCGCGGACAGCCATTTCGCAGTACTACCAGACCCGGGGCCTCATGAACATCGGGGTCGAGGACATCGTCATCGGCAACGGCGTCAGCGAATTGATCTCCATGTGCCTCCAGGCGTTCATGGAGAACGGCGACGAAATCCTGGTCCCCGCGCCGGACTACCCCCTGTGGACCGCCGCCGTGACCCTGACCGGCGGCAAGGCCGTGCACTACATCTGCGACGAGGCCGAGAACTGGTGGCCGGACCTGGCCGACGTGGAAGCAAAGATCACCAGCCGCACCAAGGGCATTGTGATCATCAATCCGAACAACCCCACCGGCGCCGTCTACCCCCGGCACATCCTCGAACAGTTCGCCGGCCTGGCCCGGAAGCACAACCTGGTCCTGTTCTCCGACGAGATCTACGAGAAAGTGCTCTACGGCGATGCCACGCACATCCACACCGCGGCCGTGGCCGAGGACGTCTGCTGCCTGACCTTCAGTGGCCTGTCCAAGGCCTACAGGATGCCTGGCTACCGTGCCGGCTGGGTGGCCATCACCGGTCCACTGGCCGCCACCGCCGCCTACCGTGAAGCCCTGGAACTGCTGGCGTCGCTGCGCCTGTGCGCCAACGTTCCCGCGCAGCACGCCATCCAGACCTGCCTGGGCGGGTACCAGAGCATCGACGCGCTGGTGAAGCCCGGCGGCCGGCTGCGCGAACAGCGGGACCTGGCCCACAAGCTCCTCACTGCCATTCCCGGCGTGACGTGCGTCCCGGCGTCGGGCGCCATGTACCTGTTCCCGCGCCTGGACCCGGACCTGTACCCGATCGAGAGCGACGAGAAGTTTGTCCTGGACCTGCTCCGGGACCAAAAGATCCTGGTCTCCCACGGGTCGGCCTTCAACTGGCCGGCGCCGGACCACTTCCGCTTCGTCATCCTCCCCTCGGTGTTGGACATCGAGGAAGCCGTCCGGAGGATTTCCACGTTCCTGGCGGCCTACCGCGGCGGGGCGGCAGCCTGAAACCGGGGCGGCGCGAAGAACTAACCGCGCCCTAACCGCTGGGAAACCGGCACGCAACATTCGCGGCCCACACTTGGTATTGCAGGCAAGAGCCCGCACCAGCTCCAGCCAGGAGGCCCCGCGATGTTGAAGAAGGCGACCACGCATGTAACACGAGTCCGCGCCCTGGACCAGCTCCACCGCGGCGACGAAATCGAAGCCCGCCTTTCGGTGGGGCCCTCCTACGACGACGTGGTGATCCGCCGCGGCAGCGTGCAGGAGACAGCTCCCGGCATCGGCGTGGTCTGGATCCTGGACCGCATCAGCGGGGTGCGGAAGGCTATCAATACGGACGAGTGCAGCGTTTGGCGGGTGGCCTAGCCGGTCCGGGAAGACGGCTGCGGGCGTAGTCAGGAAGGACTGTCCGCAACCTGTTCCTGCTGCCGGAGCGCGAGCGAATGCAGCCACTCGATGCTGGCGTCCGTTACCGGATGGGCGGTCCCGAGCGACTCCAGGAACTCCCGCACCCCAACCATCTCCGCCTCCCTCCGGACGGCATGCAGCCGCGTCCCCTCAAGCATCCGCGCCACCAGCGCGTCGCCTGACGGGCCAAGTTCCGCTGCGATCTGGCTGATGATCCAGTCTTTTGCCCCTGCCGCCTCGGCGGCCGTGACCGCCTCCAGGACGGATGCGGCCAGTCCCTTCATGAACACGCTGCGGAGCAGCTTCCGGCCGGCGGCAGCACCGGCTTCGCCGCCTGCGCCGGCCGCCGGGATACCCCATCCGGTGAAGAGTGACAGCAGGGCATCAGCCCCCGTGCCGCTAATCAGCAGGGGCGAATTGATCCGCCCGCGGGGAACGGGCGCCAGGATGGCGACGTCGGCGAAAAGGACTCCGCTCCTGGCGGCCCGTTCCGCCAGTTGCCGCTTTTGGCCCGGTGCCGCGGTGTTCAGGTCCGCGAAGACGGCTTCCGGGTCCATGGCGGCCAGCGCCTCCGCAAGGACGGTTTCCGCCGCGCCGGCACCCACCAGGCTGATCACCAGGCCGGCGCCGGCCACCGCTTCGCTGATTCCAGGGGCCTGCAGCACCCCCGGCGGAACTGCCTGGACCACCGGATCCGTCCCCGTCACCCGCAATCCACGGCCGGCCAGGTCCTCGGCGTAGATGCTCCCGGCTTCTCCCAGGCCCAGGACGGCGACAGCGGGGCCGGCCGTTCCCACCGGCCTATCGGGCACCGGCGGCAGCGGTCCGCCAGCCGCCGTGGTATTCAGTGCGGGCTGTCACCGCGTAGGGGGCGGGGCTGACGACGGCCCGGACACTGATTTGTTCATGCGGTTCCACGGTGGTCTTCCGGGACCCTCCGTCGGGTTCGCCCCAGACAACCCGCACCTCGGTACCGATCTCCACGTTGGGGTCTACCGTGGCCAGCGAGAGGCCGCGGCGTTCGTTGGCCGTCACGCCGGTGAAGAGCGACAGGCCCACCCCCGTCCCGTCGGCGTCGATGACGGAGTCGTAGTTGGAGGACCCGTAGTTGGCGTTGGGGACGTCGAAGAACTGGTAGCCGGGCTTATCCCGGTCCAGGAACGACGCCCAGATGGCAGCCAGGTCCTCGTCGTTCCAGGCGAGGGTGACTTTTTTCCGCTGGGCAGCAGGATCGACCCCCTGGAGGGCGTCGCGGCCAATGAAGTCGTGGTCGAATTTCACGAAGGAGCCGTAGCCCAGTTCCCAGGGCGTGAGGTAGTAGTCCTCGATGTTGCCGGAGACAAACGAGCCGGCGAGCGCGTTGACCGCTTCGTAGCTGGTTGCCGGCAGCCATTCGCGGTAGGCGCGCTCGGCGTCGCTGCTGTAGATTGCCGGCAGCGGCGAGGGGATCCAGCCCGATTCCAGTGTGTTCGAGGAGTAGGCCCGCGACCCGCACGGTTCCAGCCCGAACTCAGCCCCGGCCTCGAGCACGGCATCGCGGATTTTTCCGTGCTGTTCGTAGGGTCCCCAGATTTCAAGCCCCGGCGCTCCCGCCATGCCGTGGCGCAGAGTCCGCACCTGTTCCCCGGCGATGCCCAGGTGGCCCATGTGGAAGAACTTCACCTGCTCCAGGGTTCCGCCGTTGAGTTTCTCGATGATCTGCCAGGCGCTGGGGCCCTGGATCTGGAAGCGGTAGTACTTACGGCTGACCGGCTGTCCGTACGGGCGCGACGGCGACCTGTCGTCGTAGGTGCATTCGACGTCGTACCCGCCGGTTTCGGCGTGGAACTGGAGCCAGTTCGCAGCCGGCGCGCGGCCCACGTAGACAAACTCCTGCTCTTCCAGGTGGAACAGGATGCCGTCGCCGATCACCCCGCCGTTGGAGGCCGTGGGGACGAACTGTTTGGCGGTGTTGACCGGGAAGTTGGCGAAGCTGTTGATGCCGGTGTCCGAGAAGAGCTTCAGGGCATCGGGGCCCTTTACGAAGAAGTTGACCATGTGGTGGGACTGGTCGTAGAGCACCGCGGTTTCGCGCCACGCGCGCTGCTCGCGCCGCCAGTTGGTGAATTCTGCCGGGACCACGGGGTAGATGTAGGTGCCGAGTTGGGAATTGCGCAGCAGTTCGACGGTATTGCCCGCCGCATCGAGCACGTCCTGCAGGGATTTCGGGGCCATGGGCTGTTCTCCTTCGGTTCAGTGGGTGGCGCGGTAGCTCTCGCGTGCGTATTGCACGAAGGGAGCGGGGGCGACGGTGGCTCGGATGGGGACCTGCCGGTGGGGTTCCACCTGCAGTTTGGCGGAGTTGGGCTCTTCGCCCCAGAGCACGGTGACCTCGGCGCCGTCTTCCAGTCCCTCCACCGCCGCCAGGGAAACAAAAGAGTGCTCGTTGGCGATGTAGCCGCAGTCAAAGGACTGGCCCACCGTGACGCCGTGCTGGAGCACCCGGTCCACCTGGAAGAGGGCATAGCGGGCCTTAGGGAGTTCGATGTATTTGGCGGGGAGGCCGGGACGCAGGATGGAACCCATCACGTCCTGGACGTCGTCGGGGTTCCAGACGAGTGTCACCTTGCGGCGGGAGGAGGTGCGGGAGAGCGCTTCCAGCGCCTCCCGCCCCACGAAGTCGTGGTCGAACGCGATGGAGCGGCCGTACCCGAGCTCGTACGGGGTCAGGAAGTAGTCCTCGATGTCCGCTGAATCGAAACTCCCGCCCAGTGAACCGGCCGCTGAAGCCGGAAGCCATTCGCGGTAGCCGCGCAACCGTTCGTCCGTGAAGACCGCCGGCACTGGCGAGGGCACCCAGCCGGACTCAAGGTTCGCCGTCGAATAGCCTTTTGCCCCCACCTGGGTCAGGCCGAACTCCCCGCCGGCCTGAAGCAGCGCGTCCCTGACGCGTCCGCCCTCTGCCCAGGGGCCGAACAGCTCAAAGCCGGGCTGTCCGGCCATGCCGTGCCGGATGGCCCGGACCTGCAGTCCGGCGATGGGGAGGTGCCCCATGTGGAAGAACCCGAGTTGCGGCACCGGGGCGCCGGTGAGTTTTTCGACGATGGCCATGGCGGTGGGCCCCTGGAGCTCGTAGCGGAACAGGCGGGGGTCACCGGGGCGGACGATCGAGTTTCCGTCCCGGGAAACTTCAACGTCGTGGCCTCCGGTTTCGGCGTGGTAGTGCACCCAGTCGATGGCCATCGGGTGGCCCACCAGGTTGAAGGACCGTTCGTCAAGATGTGCCAAAATGGCGTCGCCGATGAGCTGCCCTGAATGGTTCACCGCGATGAACTGCTTGGCACGGTCCACGGGAAAGTTCGCGAAAGAGTTCACCGCGAGCCCGCGCAGCAGCCCCTCCGCGTCCGGCCCGGAGAGGAAGAGATCGGTCATGTGGTGGGACTGGTCCAGGAGGGCGCAGGCCGTACGCCAGGAATTCTGCTCGGAGCGCCAGTTGCTGAACTCCGCCCGCACGGGAAAAACATGGGGGCTGGCCGGGGAATCACGTAGAAGCTGGACCGGTGAAGCGGCCCGGTCCAGCGCTTCCTGCAAAGTCCCTGTCACTGTGAAATGCCTGTCACTGCGAACTCCATCGTTCGGTCCACGGCGGAGGGCAGCCCGGGACGTCCAGTACCAACACGATTGCTAACAAAATTGTATCGGATGTCTTGACCAAAGTTCCAGAGCGTGGTTTTCTGGCACTGTCCGCCGGAAAGGACTGACCATGGGCCGTCCAGGCACCATGCCCGCCGTGGAACGCGAGGGTGCACATGCCGGGTACAGAGGGGATCCCCTGCCTCCTGATGCGGGGCGGGACCTCCAAGGGTGCGTTGTTTTTGGCCTCGGACCTGCCTGCCGACCCCGCAGAACGCGACGACCTGCTGTTGCGGATCATGGGCTCGCCTGATCCCCGCCAGGTGGACGGACTGGGTGGGGCGCACCCCTTGACCAGCAAGGTTGCCGTCATCTCGCCGTCTCCGGACGCCGGCGCGGACGTGGACTACCTGTTCCTCCAGGTCGCCGTGGACACCGCACTGGTCAGCAGCCGGCAGAACTGCGGGAACATCCTTGCGGCCGTCGGGCCCTTCGCCGTGGAGCGGGGCCTGGTGCAGCCGGCCGACGGCCAGACCGAGGTGCGCATCCGGATGCTGAACACGGGCAGCATGGCCACGGCGCGGTTTCCCACCCCCGGCGGGGTGGTGGATTACGACGGCGGCCCGGCGGCAGGCGGGGCGGTGGCCATCGACGGGGTTCCAGGTACGGCGGCAGCCATCCGGCTCAATTTCGAAGGCACCGCGGGATCTTCGACCGGTGCCCTGTTTCCCACAGGCCACCTCATGGACCGCGCGGACCGGGTGGACCTCACATGCGTTGACAACGGAATGCCCACCGTCCTGATGCGCGCCGCCGACCTGGGCGTCGCCGGGGACGAGGCCCCCGCAGACCTTGAGGCCAATGCAGGCCTGGCACAACGGCTGGCCGGGCTCCGCCTCGCCGCGGCGGACCTGATGGGCATGGGCGATGTCAGCGCTGCCACCGTGCCCAAGCTGGTGCTGCTGGCGCCGCCGCGGGAGGGGGGTGCCATCGCCACCCGCAGCTTCCTTCCCGTCCGGGTCCACACCTCCATCGGCGTGCTGGGAGCACTCACCGTGGCGGCCGGAGTACTGGCCGAAGGATCGGTGGGCCACGACCTGGGCGTCCTTCCTTCACCGGGACAACCCTTCCGGGTGGAACACCCCAGCGGGCACTTCGACGTCGAGGTTTCCATCGAGGCCACCCCGGACGGCTACACCGTGACCCGCTCAACCGCCCTCAGGACGGCACGGAAGATTTTCGAAGGACGCGTCTTCCCGCGCCCCTGACGCCTGCACGACGACCCCCTTTAGAGAGGACAGCTTCATGACCGGGTATACCTCGTTCGACGTCGCCCACCTGGGAAACGTGGAACTGCTGACCCCCGTCTTCGAGGAAAGCCTGTGGTTCTTCCGCGACCTGCTCGCCATGCGCGTCGTGGCGGAGACCAGCAGCGCCGGCACGAAGTCCGCCTACCTTCGCACCTGGGACGAATACCAGCTCTACACCGTCAAACTCACCGCCTCGGCCGATGCCGGCGTCGGGCGAACCACCTTCCGGGCCACCAGCCGGGAGGCACTGGAGCGCCGGGTCGCCGCCATCGAAGCCACCGGCCTGGGCATCGGCTGGGAAGACGGTGAAGTGGGAACCGGGCCCACCTATTCCTTCCGGGACCCCGACGGGCACCTCTTGGGCATCTATTACGAAACCGAACGTTACGTGGCCACGGACGACAAACCCGCCCTGAAGAACCAGGCCTCGGCCTTCCCCGGCCGGGGAGTCAACGCCCGGCGGCTGGACCACATCAATTTCCTGGCCAAGGACGTGGTGGCCAACGGGGAGTTCGTAGCCCAGGCGCTGTGCGGGCGGGAGAGTGAGCGCATCCGGCTCGACGACGGCGGATACGCCGCCTGGTGGTTCCACTTCAACAACAAGTCCTACGACATCGTGTATTCCGACGACTGGCTCAAGCACGGCAACCGGCTCCACCACGTGGCGTTCGCCCCCGATACCCGCGAGGACATTCTGAAGGCCGCGGACATCTTCCTTGAAAACGGCATCCACATCGAGTCCGGACCGCACAAGCACGCCATCAACCAGACGTTCTTCCTGTATGTCTGGGAGCCCGGCGGCAACCGGATCGAACTGGCCAACGCCGGCGCCCGCCTGCTGCTGGACCCGGACTCGCCCGTGGTCGAGTGGAGCCAGGAGGAACGCCGCAAAGGGCAGGCCTGGGGCATGAAAACCATCGAGACGTTCCATACGCACGGAACGCCGAACGTCAGCCAGTGAGAAAATTAAAGGATCCCGGCAGTACCGCACAGAGAGGTGCATCATCATGACCAACACAGTGGACACGTCCGCCCCGGTGACCACCGGCCTCTTCATCGGAGGCACCGAGCGCCAGGCCGCCGCCACCATGGAGATTGCCGATCCCGGCAAGCCCGGCACAGTGGTGGGCCACGCCGCGGCCGCCGGGCCGTCCGACGTCCAGGATGCCATCGCCGCGGCAAAGGCGGCCTACCCCGGATGGGCTGCCCTGGGGGCTCAGGAGCGAGCGGACCGGATGCGGCAGGCGCTGGAAGGCATTGCGGACTTCCGCGATGAGGATGCCGCCATCCTTTCGCAGGAAAACGGCAAGATCCGGATGGAAGCCTGGGTGGACTCGCTGGTGTTCGAGATCAGGTGGAACCTCGCGCTGGAACTGGCTCCCGACGTCGACACCGCCAAGACGCTGCCGCCCGCGCCCGGCATTCCCGTCTCCACGTCTGTCACCTTCCAGCCCCTGGGCGTGGTGACGGTCATCGTGCCCTTCAACTGGCCCATTGCCATCCTCGCGGCCTCGCTGCCGCACGCACTGCTGGCAGGGAACACGGCAATCGTTAAGCCGCCGCCCACCGCGCCGCTGGCAACCACGCGCGTGGTCCAGCGGATTGCCGAAAAGCTTCCGCCAGGGGTGCTGAACGTGGTGACCGGCAAGGACGCGGACATGGCCGAACTCATCACCAGCCCGGACATTGCCAAGGTCTGCTTCACGGGAAGCGTGGGCGGCGGCAAGCGCATCATGGAAATGGCCGCGAAGTCCCTCACCCGCGTGACGCTTGAACTCGGCGGGAACGACGCCGCCGTCATCCTCCAGGACGCGGTCCTTGACGACACCCACCTGGACCGGCTCTATGCGGCCATCTTCGACACCACCGGCCAGATCTGCATGAACGCAAAGCGGGTCTACGTGCACCGTTCGCGCCTGGACGAGGTGGTGGACGGGCTCTCGCAGCGGCTTGGAAAGGCGGTCATCGGCTACGGGCTCGACGACGGGACCACCATGGGTCCGCTGCACTCCCCCGTGCAGAAAGCCTTCGTGGCCGAACTCATCGAGGAGGCCAAGGAAGCGGGCGCCGATGTCAGGGAGTTCGGCACCCTTCCCTCGGACCCTGAACTGCACGGCGGGAACTTCCTGCGCCCGGCACTGGTCATCGATCCGGACCCCTCGCTGCGGGTTGTCACCCAGGAACAGTTCGGGCCCGTGATCCCCCTGATCCCGTTCGACACGGAGGACGAGGCGGTGGAGGCGGCGAACGCCACCTGGGCGGGCCTGTGCGGTTCGGTGTGGACCGCCGACCCGGCAGCGGCCGACCGCGTGGGCGGCAGGCTGGTCTGCGGCTACGTCTGGGTGAACGACCACGGCGCAACCCGCCTGGACCTGCGCGCCCCTTTCGGCGGCATGAAGCAGTCCGGCATGGGCCGGGAACAGGGCATCGAAGGGGTCCGGGCCTTCCAGGACACCCGCGCCATCGCCCATCTCGAACCGGGCGCAGCCGAAGGGTAGGGCCTGCGGACGGCCGGCAGGCAAGAAGGGATCAGCAATCCCGGAATAGCTATCGACATTACCTATGCTCATAGGTAATCTTGGAGGCGGGTGCACCGCTGCACCCGCCGAAAGGATGACCTGATGGCGACTCGAACCATGCCCGCCCCCAACCGGGCAGCATCCCTGGAACTCATCAAGAACTTCTCGCTGGAGATGACCGGCAAGGACATTCCTGCCCTCATCGAGGCAAAGGACGGCATTCCGCCGGGCACCCGCATCAATGTCACCTTCCTCGGCAACGAGGACCTGGAGATGCGGGTGGCCGCTGCCAAGGCCGCCCGGGACCTGGGGTTCATCCCGGTGCCGCACGTTTCGGCGCGCCGGCTGAATTCGAAGGGCGACTTTGAGGAGTTCCTTGGGCGGCTCCAGGAGGTGGGCGCCGCCGAGCATCTTTTCGTGGTGGGCGGCGACCCCGCAGAACCGGAGGGTCCGTACGGGGACTCCCTGGCACTGGTCAACACCGGGCTCCTGCAGCAGTACGGGGTCCGGGAGGTGGGAATCGGCGGGTATCCGGAAGGCCATCCGGACATCCGCAAGGAAGATCTCTGGCGTTCCCTGGAGGACAAGTCCGCAGCCCTCGCCGCGCAGGGGCTTAAGGCCTCCATCATCACGCAGTTCGCCTTCGACACGGCGCCGGTTGCCGCGTGGATCGACGAGGTCCGGGCCAGGGGCATCCAGGCTCCCATCCGCGTAGGCACGCCAGGCCCGGCCGGAGTCAAGCGGCTCCTCGGTTTCGCTCGGCGCTTCGGCGTGGGAGCCAACGCCATGATCGTGAAGAAATACGGCTTCTCGCTGACCAACCTGATGGGGGACGCCGGCCCGGACCGGTTCGTCAACGATCTGGCCGCCGTACTGGCCGACCACGCACCGCGGCAGGACCACCACCTTCCGGCGCAGGTAGGGCTTCACTTCTACACTTTTGGCGGCCTGCTGGCCACGGCCAACTGGGTCCGGCACTTCACCGAAGAGGGCTAGGGCGGCAAGCCATGGTCCTGCACACCGAATCCCGCAAGGACCAGTCCTGCCTGATCGTCCACGGGCCGGACCAGCCGGGCATCGTGGCTGCCGTAGCCGCCTTGGTGACCCGCAACAGGGGAAACATCGTGTCCCTGGACCAATACTCCAGTGATCCTTCGTCGGGTGATTTCTTCCAGCGGGTGGTCTTCAACCGGCCGGACCTGTCCGCCGCCATGCCCGGGATCGAGGCCGACCTCGCCCGGACGCTCACGCCCCTGGGGCTGACCTGGACGCTGACCGACCGCTCCATCCCCAAACGCATGGCCATCCTGGTCTCCACCTCAGACCACTGCCTGCTCGAACTCCTGTGGCGGCACCGGAGGGGCGAACTGCCGGTGACCATCCCCATGGTGATCTCAAACCACACCAACACGGCGGAGGACGTGCGGTCCTTTGGTGTCGCGTTCTTCCACGTCCCTTCCGCCGGTCCGGACAAGGGCGCGGCCGAAGCCCAGATCCTGAAGCTGCTGGAAGGGAACGTGGACTTCGTGGTGCTGGCCCGGTACATGCAGATCCTGTCCCCCGGATTCCTGGACGCGGTTGCCGTACCGCTGATCAACATCCACCATTCCTTCCTGCCCGCGTTCGTGGGCGCCGCCCCCTACCGCAAGGCGAAGGACCGGGGCGTCAAGCTGATTGGCGCCACCTCGCACTACGTGACCAAGGACCTGGACGAGGGGCCCATCATCGAACAGGATGTGGCCCGCGTGACGCACGCCCACTCGGCGCAGGACCTGCAGGCGCGGGGCGCCTACGTGGAACGCGCGGTGCTCTCCCGCGCCGTCCAGTGGCATGCCGAAGACCGGGTCATCCGGCACGGCAACCAGACCATCGTCTTCTGAGACCCACCAACAATCCGATACAGAACAAGAGGTTCAACGTGGCACCGAAAAACCTGCAGGAAGTCCTCGACGCGTCGAAAGGGGCCGTGGATCTCCTCCGCAACTCCCAGATCGGCTCCTACATCTACCCGGTGGTGCCGGCCGACTTCCAGAACTGGATCAAGGAGCAGACCGCGTGGCGTCAGACGGCTGTGCTGTACGACCAGTCCCACCACATGGACAACCTGTTCCTGAAGGGGCCGGACGCCATCAAGCTGATCACGGCGACCGCCATCAACTCCACCGCCACCTTCCCGGTGAACAAAGCCAAGCAGTACGTGCCCACCACAGAGTCCGGGCACGTGATAGGCGACGGCATCCTCTTCCACGAGGCGGACGATGAGTACGTGTACGTGGGCCGCTCCCCGGCGGCCAACTGGCTGCTCTACCACGGCGAAACGGGCGGTTACCGGGACCTGGACATCACCGTGGACCGGCGCTCCCCGTCGCGGCCGTACGGCCACCCGGTGACCCGCCAGTACTACCGCTTCCAGATCCAGGGACCCAACGCCTGGCAGGTGATCGAAAAACTCAACGGCGGAGCCCTGGAGCAGCTCAAGTTCTTCAACATGTCCACCATGACCATTGCCGGCACCACGGTCCGCACGCTGCGCCACGGCATGGCCGGCGCGCCGGGACTGGAGGTGTGGGGACCGTACGAGGACCACGACCGCATCCGCGACGCGATCGTGGACGCCGGAGCCGAGTTCGGACTGGTCCCCGTCGGTTCCCGGGCGTACCCGTCCAACACCCTCGAATCGGGCTGGATCCCCTCTCCCCTTCCCGCCATCTACACCGGCGAAGCAGAGCGCGGCTACCGTGAATGGCTGCCGGCAGATGGCTACGAAGCAACCGGGACCCTGGCAGGATCCTTTGTGTCCGGGAACATCGAGGACTACTACCTGACCCCGTGGGAGCTGGGCTACGGCTCGTTCGTGAAGTTCGACCACGACTTCATCGGCCGGGACGCGCTCCAGAAAATCGACCCCGCCACCCAGCGCAGGAAAGTCACCCTGGCCTGGGACGCCGAAGATGTCACCTCCATCTTCGCGTCGCTGTTCGATGTGGACGGACCCAGCTACAAGTTCTTCGACCTGCCCCTGGCAAACTACGGCTCTGCCAACTATGACTCCGTGGTGGACGCCGACGGAACCGTGGTGGGCTACTCGATGTTCACCGGCTACAGCGCCAACGAACGCCGCGCCCTCTCGCTTGCAACGATTGATCCCAACGTTCCCGAAGGCACGGAACTGAAGGTGGTATGGGGTGAGCCCAACGGCGGCACTGCCAAGGCCGCCGTCGAACCCCATGTGCAGACCGAGGTGCGTGCGGTGGTCAGCCCCGTGCCCTACTCCACCGTGGCCCGCGCCACTTACCACGGCGGGTGGCGGACGAACTACCAGTCGGCCTAGGCTGGGGACCCCGGAGTGCGGGGGCGCGTGCGCCCCCGCACCTTCCTTGAGCCCTTGGAGGAGTACCGCATGAGCCTTCGGTACGCGCTGCTTGCGCTGCTGCGCGTGGGCCCGCTGTCAGGCTATGAACTGCAAAAGCAGTTCTCCATGTCGGTAGGCCACGTGTGGCACGCCCCCGACTCGCAGATCTACCCTGAGCTGCGCAAGATGGAGGCGGAAAACCTCATCGAAGGTGAGGAGCAGCCCCGGGGCCAGCGCGCCACGCGGCGGCTGTACCACGTGACTGATACCGGAAACCAGGCCTTCCTTGACTGGATGCAGACGCCCCTGGAGTACGCCCGGGTCCGCGACCCCGCCCACCTGCGGGCCGCCTACCTGGAAGCAGCGTCACCGGAGGCCGCGCGGGCGTTCTTCCGCCGGCATATGGACCAGTGGGAGTCCGAACTCGCCCAGTGGGAGGGTGAACTCCAGCGCATCGACCAGGTGGACAACCCAATGCTGGTGCGCCGCCTGGCCGTGACGGATCCGGCCGACCGTGAGCGGACCATCGCCTTTAAGCGGTTTACCTACGAGGGCCTGGTGGACCGGGCCCATGTGGAGATCGCGTGGGCCCGGCGCGGGCTGGAACTGGTGGACACCCTTGAGTCCGGGGACGGCGCCCGGCCGGAGCCGAGCGCCGCCCGCGCCTAGCGGATACCGCCCTGGTCAGCCAAAGTTCTCGGCCGTTGCGTAGCCCTTGCCGTTGTACTTCTGCACCACCACCGAGGACACAGCCGGCTGGCCGTCCACCGTGGTGTTGACCGACGTACCTTCCAGCATCAGTGGCGCCTTCAGGTCCTTGATGTCCCGCAGCGCCGTCATGAAGCTGTCCCGCGTCGGCTCCTTCATGTTCTGGAACGCCTTCTCAAGGGTGGCGCCCACCATGTAGCTCCACATGCAGTGCGGGAAAGCCGGCATATCCGGGTAGTTCCCGTACTTCTTGAGTTCGTCAAGGAATTTCACGACGTCGGGGTCCTTGGCGAACGCGGGGCTCTGCGGTGCCTTGGCAAAGGACACCGAGTAGATGCCGGGGTAGGCGGCAGCGCCGCCGGGCTCAAGGATCGCAGTGGGGCTGGACGTATTGGAGGGCAGGAACCAGCTGGGCTTCCAGCCGATCTGCTGCGCCTTCTGCAGCGCGGCGATGGTCAGCGGCGTGATGGACATGGCGTTGAAGAAGACGTCCGCTCCGGAGGAGGCCAGCTGGGTGAGCTGGGCATCAACGGATGTGTCGGTGGCCTCGTAAGTCTGCTCCCCCACCACCGAGATGTTGGATGCTCCCTGAATGGCTTCCTTGAAGCCGGCAACGTAGCCCTTGCCGTAGTCATCGTTCTGCGACAGGATGGCCACCTTGTGCTGCGCGCCCGACTTCGCCAGGAGCTTGCCGAAGGCGCCCCCCTCATTCTGGTAGATGGGCACGAAGCCCAATTGCCACGGGCTCTGCTTCCGGTCGCTGAAGAGCGGGTCACCGGTCATAACCAGCACCTGCGGGACTTTCTGGCTGATCGCGGCGTCGCGGAAAGCACGGTTGGTGGGGGTGCCCAGGCCGGCCGTGGCGGCAAAGACGTTGTCCGACACCATCTGCTGGAAGTTGGCCAGCGACTTTTGCGGATCGTAGGCGTCGTCGTAGGACTTGATGTTAACGGTTCGCGTCTTGCCGTCGCCAAACTTCACGCCGCCGGCGGCGTTCGCGGCACCAAAGTAGGCCGAGACGCCGGCCACGGTGCACTTGCCCGGCCCTGCGGTGGCGCCGCTAAGGGGGGTGGTGATGCCAAGCGTGATCGCCGAGTCCGTTATCCCGGGAGAGGACGCAGAACCGCCGCCGCCCTGGCCGCCGCTATCGCCCCTGCAGCCGGACAGGGAGAGCGCGAGGGCGGCTGTCACGGCAACGATGCCAAGTACCCCGCCGGGCTTCTTTCTCATGTTCATGGTCCATCTTGCCTCTCTGTTTGTTCATGTCCCTCCAGCGCATCGTCCGGAACCGGGCGGTGCGCTGGAGCGGTCTGCTGGGAAGTCTCCCGAACCGGGCCGGCGGAGGACCGGCGGCCCGTGGAGCGGCCGGCACCGGTCCGGCGGGTCAGCCGCCGCACCGCCCGGGGCACGCTCACCAGGCCGCCGGGCAGCAGGAACAGCACCGCGAGAAGGATAGCGCCCTGGCTGACGGTGGTGAGGTTGGGATCGATGGCGTTGGTCAGCTGTGGGACGAAGACGTAGTAGGCGCCGCCAAGGAGGGACCCGGCGATGCTGCCCGCGCCGCCGATGACCATGGCGGCCAGGAGGCTGATGGAGTGGCCGAAACTGAGCGTCTCAGGCGAGGTGTACTGCACGGCGGCGAGGTACAGGAAGCCGCTGGCCCCGCCGAAGATGGAGGCGATGGTAAAGGCGAGCACCTTGGTCCGGTAGGGGGAAATGCCCATGGAGGCCGCAACAGCCTCGTTCTCCCGGACCGCCGCGAACGCCCGCCCGTACTTGCCCCGGACCAGGCTCCGCGCCAGCAGGAAGGCCGCGGCTGCCACCACCAGGACGATGTAGAACTGCCATTGGTCGTTGTCCAGCCCGGACCAGTCGGGGGCGTCCGTGAACCGTGCGGAGATCCCCTGCGAGCCGCCGGTGAATTCGGAGAGGCGCTTGGCCAGGGGTACCCCGACGATGGGGAGGGCGATGGTGACCATCGCGATCGCCAGGCCGCCCAGGCGTGCGGCCGCGAGGGCCACCAGCAGCCCCACCACACCGGCCACGGCGCAGGCCGCGACGAACACCAGCAGGATGTTCCAGCCGTGGTTGACGCCGTAGGCGGTGACATAGGCTCCCAGCCCCACGAAGAAGATCTGCCCGAGGTTGACCTGGCCGGTGTAGCCCATGACGATGTTCAGCCCGAGCACCGCCACCGCATAGACACCGATGCGGACCAGCGTCTGGTTCGCAAAGGCCGGCAGGGCCAATGGGGCCACGATCAGCACAATGGCCGCGAGGGCGGCGAGGAGTATCCGGACCCATGGCCTGCGTGTGGCGGCAGCGGCATTCATCAGACCCTCACCACGACCTTCCTGCCGAACAGGCCTTGGGGACGGACGATGAGGATGACGAAGATCAGCGCGAAGGGCACGGCGATTTTGAGGTCGTGGCCGATGAGGGGAACGTAGACGGCCACCAGGTTTTCCAGGACACCGATTGCCGATGCCGCAACCACGCAGCCAATGGGACTGGTCAGGCCGCCGAGGATCACGGCGGCGAGCGCGTAGACGAGGGCGGTGTCCAGCATGCCGGGCGTCAACGTCAGCTGCGGAGCAACGAGGACGCCGGCAATCGCCCCCAGGGTGGCAGCGAGTCCCCAGCCCACCATGAGCAGGCGGCCCACCGGCAGGCCGGAAAAAGCGGCCGACGCCGGGTTGTCGGCAACGGCGCGGAGGGCCAGTCCCAGCTTGGTGCGCAGGAAGAGCAGTTGCAGGACCACCATGATCACAACGATGGTCACGGCGGTGGCCAGGGACCTGACGCTGACGACGGCCCCGAGGATTTCAACGCTGGTCAGCGGGAAGAGCGACGGGAACCCCAGGTTGTTGTAGCCCCACAGGACCGCGCAGATACCCGTGACCAGGGTGAGCAGGCCGATGGTCACCACCACTGCGGTGTCCGGATCTCCCCGTTCAAACCGCCGGATCAGGAAACGTTCCACCAGTGCGCCGAAGAGGAAGGACAGGACAATGGCAATGATGATGGCCAGGATGAGAGGCAGGCCGAGCTGCACGAACGCGTAGGCGAGGTAGGCGGACAGCACCGCCATGCCGCCCTGCGCGAAGTTGATCAGGCCGGTGGCCTGGTTCACCAGCACGATTGCCAGGGCCAGGGCCGCGTAGATGGAGCCGGTGGCCAGGCCGTCGACGACGAGTTGGATGAAGGTTCCCATTCGGTCAGCCCCCCAGGTAGGCGCGGCGGATTTCGTCCATGCCCTTGAGTTCGGCCGAGGTTCCGGTGAGGACGTTCCGCCCCGTTTCCAGGACGGTGGCGGTGTCCACGAGGGAGAATGCGAGGTTTGCATTCTGTTCCACCACCAGCATCGCGATCCCGGATTCGAGCCGTAGCCGCCGGATGGCCTGGTACACCGTTTTGGCGGTGCTCGGTGCCAGCCCCAGCGAGGCTTCGTCCAGGAGCAACAGTTTGGGTTTGGCCATGAAGGCGCGGCCAACCGCGAGCATCTGTTGTTCGCCGCCCGAAAGCGCTGCTGCCCGCGAGCCAACCCTGTCCTGCAGTTGCGGAAACAGGTCCAGGCAGTAGTCGATGTCACCGGCGATGGCCTTCCGGTCCTTGCGCAGGTAGGAGCCCACCATCAGGTTCTCCCGCACGCTCAGCTGGCCCAGGGTGCCCCGCCCCTCAGGTACGTGTGCTATGCCCAGTGCTGCCACCTGGTCCGGCCGGAGGCCCCTGATGTCCCGGCCATCGAACCGGAGGCTGCCGCCGGTCCGGACGCTGCCGCTGATGGCCCGGAGCGTGGTGGTTTTGCCCGCCCCATTCGCACCCAGGATACCCACGGATCCGCCCTCCGGGACGCTGAGGGAGACCCCCTCCAGGACCTGCACGGGGCCGTAGGACGCTGTGACGCCGGTCAGTTCAAGCAGCGTCATCCGCGGCGTCCTTTCCGATGTAGGCCTCAATGACGCGGGGATCGGACTGGGCTTCCGCCGCGGTTCCCGACATCAGCTTCCGCCCGTGGTCCAGGACCACCACTTGGTCCGTCAGAGCGGAAATAAGTCCCATGTGGTGCTCCACGATGATGATGGTGAGGCCCTGCTCGGCGCGGAGGCGCTTCACGGTGGCGATGAGCTGTTCAACCTCCCCATGCGACAGGCCGGCTGCCGGTTCGTCGAGAAGGAGCAACGTGGGCCTGGAAAGCAGCGCCCGCCACAGCTCGATGCCCTTGTGGAGCCCGTGGGACAGTTCGTCGGCAGGCACGTCCGCCGCCCATCCCAGCCCGGCGTTGGCCAGGAGGTCGAGTGCCTCGGCGCGGACGGCCCGCTCGGCACGGACGGTGTACGGCATCCGCAGCGCCCACGAGACCGGGCCGCCGGGCAGCCGCGTGTGGCCCCCGAGGAGCACGTTCTGCAGGACTGTGGCGTTCAGCTGGAGCGCCGGGTGCTGGAAGGTGCGGGCAAGTCCAAGGCGTGCCATCCGGGACGGGGCACTGCCGGACACCTCGGTCCCGTCGATGGAAATCGAACCGGAGCTTGGCTTGTAGTGGCCACTGATGCAATTGAACAGGGACGTCTTGCCGGCACCGTTCGGGCCCACCAGGCCGAAGATCACGCCGGGCTCGACGTCGAAACTGACGTCCTGCAGCACCTTGACCCCGCCGAAGTGCAGGCTGACGTCCTTGAGGCTCAGGCTCGCGGCCACCCTGTACCTTCCTGTTGCATCATCGCTAGGAATGGATGCAGTTGATCACCACTGCACGAAACCGACGCTACGGATCGCGGACGAAATTGTCAACGATTTTGCACTCGGTTTACGCCAACGGCTCCAGCCGCCGCTCAGCCGCCCGCAACAGACTGGATTACCAGCACTTCCTGGCCCGGCACTACCTCGGTTTCCAGGCCCTGAAGCCGCCGCACCTCGTCACCGCCGACGTAGATGTTGACGAATCTGCGCAGCGCCCCGGTCTCGTCCCGGAGCCGGCGCCCCAGCACGGCATAGTCGGCGGCGACGGCATCGAGCAGGTGCCCCACCGTTACCGGCCCGTCGGCCGGAGTGGTGAGCACGGGTTGTCCGCCGGCCAGGGGTTGCAGGACACTGGGCAACAGCAGCGAAATCTCAGGCACCGGCTACCACTGCCGCCCGGACGCAGAGGACGTCCGGCAGGTGGGACGCTACCTCCGTGAACGTCTCCCCTTCATCAGCACTCGCGTAGACCGTCCCGCCCCGCGTGCCGAAGTAGACCCCGGCCGGTTCCGCCGTGTCCACCGAGGCAGCGTCCCTGAGCACACTGTTGTATTCATGCTCGGGGAGGCCGGCGCTGAGCCCCGTCCAGGTGTTCCCGGCGTCGTCCGTGCGATGGACGGCGAGCTTTCCGTCCGGAGGGATGCGTTCGCCGTCGGCCTTCAGCGGTATCACCCAGGCGGTGCCGTCCCGGCGCGGATGCGTCAGCATGACGAAGCCGAAGTCGGCCGACAGGCCCTCCGCGATGGAGTTCCAGCTGTCGGCATTGTCGTCGGTCCGGTAGACCCCGTGGTGGTTCTGTGCGTAGAGGCGTCCTTCGACGGCGGCATCCGCGGCGATCTTGTGCACGCACTGGCCGAACTCCGGGTTGGGGTCCGGCATGAAGTAGGCCGAGATGCCCTTGTTGCGCGCTTCCCAGGACGACCCGCCGTCCAGCGAGCGGTACACACCTCCGGTGCTCATGGCGACGTGCACGGTTTCGCCCGCCGGGTCCACCACGATCGAATGTGCCGCCGCACCGCCGTAGCCTGCTCCCCACTCACTGCGGTGCGGGTGGTCCCACAGGCCCCGGTTCAACTCGAAGTGCTCGCCGCCGTCGGTCGATTTCCATACGGAGATGGGCTCCGCCCCCGCCCACACCACCCCGGGCCGGGACTCGGCGTCCGGGTAGATCTGCCATACGCGCTCCACGGCGGCGCCGGTGTCGCCCGGAAAGGTGATGGCGCCGTGTTCCGGCTCGGACCAGGTGGCGCCAAGGTCATCGGAGTGTGCAACGGTGGGTCCCCAGTGCGGGCTGCGGACTCCCACCAGGATCCTGGTCCGGCCCTCCCGGGTATCGATTCCGATGCTGGGGATTTCGGCCATGAGGAAGTGGGGGCCGCTGAAGGACCATTCCCGCCGGTCCCGGCTGGTGGCGAGCCACAGCCCTTTCTTGGTGCCGATTGCCAGGATGAAGGATTCTGCCGCCGTTGCCATGCGGACCATGCAACCACCGTCAGGGGCAACGCGCAACGATTTTGAGCCCGCCACCGGTGGGAAAGCGGGCGGACAAGGGGTTAGTCCACGAATTCCGACTGCGTTTCGATGAAGTCCCAGTCAGCGGCGGTCAGCACGGCGGCGGGATTGCCCGGATGCGGGCCGCCGGCTTCCGCAATCCCCTGGAGTACCGGAAGCGGCAGCTCCAGTGCGCGGAGGTTCTGCCGCAGCCACTCTTTGCTGGCCAGGTCCAGGTCCAGCCACCACATGTAGATTTCCACGATTCCCCCTCCCTGCTTCAGTTAAAACGGTAGGCGCGGCCCGCACTGCGGACAAGGTCCCGCCGCGGAAGCAGGTGGCGCTGGCCGGCTTTAGGGTACTGGCAGGTAACTTGGGCCGCCGGCCCCGCAGAAAGACGAGTACCCCCTACTGGCGACTGCCCCAGGCGGCGCCCCTAGCCTGAAATCTCAAAGCAAGCTGACCGTGCTGCTGGGGCATACGGCGCAACCGCTGGCCGTCCCCCGCCATGGTCCGTTTGACGCACACATATGGGGAGAAGACATGAAACGCACCTTAGCCACACTGGGGGTGGTTGGGCTCGGCCTGATCAGCCTCACAGCGCCTGCCATCGCAGCTTCCGACCCAGTGGTGATCACCCACTCCGGCGGAAGCGCGCTGATACCGCTGGTCAATGTCAACGGCAACGGCGGAACCAACAACGGCGGCGCCAACAATACTGGCGGGAACGGCAACGGCGGAACCAACAACGGCGGCGCCAACAATACTGGCGGGAACGGCAACGGCGGAACCAACAACGGCGGCGCCAACAATACTGGCGGTAGCGGCAACAACGCTGGCGGCAACGGCGGAGGCGGCACCGACAACGGCGGCTCCAACGCTGGCGGCAACGGCGGCGGCTCCAACGCTGGCGGCAACGGCGGCGGCTCCAACGCTGGCGGCAACGGCGGCTCCAACAACGGCGGCGGCAACGGCAACGGCGGCTCCAACAACGGCGGCGGCAACGGCAACAACAACGGCGGCTCCAACAACGGCGGCGGCAACGGCAACGGCGGCTCCAACAACGGCGGCGGCAACGGCGGCGGCTCCAACGCTGGCGGCAACGGCGGCTCCAACAACGGCGGCGGCAACGGCAACAACAACGGCGGCGGCAACGGCGGCGGCAACGGCGGAGGCGGCTCCAACGCTGGCGGCAACGGCGGCGGCACCGGCAACGGCGGCTCCAACGACGGCGGCGGCAACGGCAACGGCGGCTCCAACGACGGCGGCGGCACCGGCGGAGGCGGCACCGACAACACCGGCGGCGGCACCGGCGGAGGCGGCACCGACAACACCGGCGGCGGCAACACCAACGTCTCGGCGGCTTTGACCACGGCCGCTGCCCCCAAGGCAGCCCCGCAGGCCGCTCCCGCCGCAGCCCCGGTCAGCGTGGGAACCAACCAGGGCTACAACGCCCAGACGGCCGTTGGCGCTGACAGCACACCCGGCTGGCTTGCTGGCCTGGGAGCACTGGCTGCCGCAGGAGCGATGGTGGGTGTACGCCGTCGGCCACGTCCACTGCACACCACCCGCTAGCCCACAATCCGCCACCCCGGTGGCTTAGAGACAAGGAAGGCGCCCTGCCAGTGCCCGGCAGGGCGCCTTCCTTCCTTTCCCCGGACCACCCGTGAGGAGATGCCATGCCACAGGACCGACGCCGGCACGCAGCACCCGGGCGACGCATCACGAGGTGGCAGCCCCGGCAACGGTGGACCAGGGGCGACCTGGCCATCCTTGGCTGCGGCGTCCTCACCTTCCTGTCCTTCACGGCTGGCGCACCCCTCTTCCACGAGGCCCCCCTGCTGACGGTCCCCGGCATCCACGCGTCGGCTCCCGGCGTACGCGCCGCCGCTGCGCCTGCGGGGGCGGCAGCCCCGATGGCGGAGACCGGCATTCCGCAGGCCACCGGAACAGCGGCCGCCCAGCCCCAGCCCGTGGTGAATCCAGCGCCGGAAGCCGCCGTCCTGCCGCCGGCTGCCCAGCCGATCCACATCCGGTACCCGGCCGCCGCCTTCGATGTGCCCCTCCATCCGCTGGACCTGGACGGCAAAGCACAATCCAGCCGCACCATTGAGCCCCCCGCTACGAAGGACGGCTACTGGCTTTCGGCTTTCGGCACGCCGGGAAAAGGATCCGGCAACACCACGTACGTCATAGGCCACAGCTGGGAGGGTGCGGACGCTCCCTTCAACCATTTGAGCTCGGCGGCCGCCGTTGGTGACCGGTTTGATCTGGAAACTGCCGCCGGGTCCATCAGCTACCAGGTGGACAGCGTTACCACCTACCTGAAGTCCGGCCTCAAGGACAGCGCCGTCTGGGACATGGTGCCCAACCGCCTGGTCCTCATCAGCTGCTTTACCGAGGACCCGTGGGGCAAGAACGTTGTGGTCACCGCTTCCCCAGCTGCCCCGTAGCATCCGCCCGGCAACGCCTGAAACGTGCCCGGGCCTAACGTACCTGTTCACAAGGTCTTTGACTGGCGCACAATGGGCAGCATGACGTGGGAAAACTTCGATGGAGCTCCCCTGCTGGTGGGCATCATGCCGAAACAGCACCCGGAGGTCATCCAGACTGCGGCCGCCCTCGCTGCCCGGCTGGCGGCACCCCTGGTCTGTGCGTATGTAGACGAAGCCAGCTACCTGGTCGAGTGGGATCCGGCCCGTTCCGCCCACCGCCTGTCCCGGTACCCGGGAGTGGATGACGACATGCTGGCACTGACAACCGAGCTGAAAGCGCTGGTCCAGTCCACCCTGGACCAGCTGCCGGCGGGCGGTGGACCACCGGAGTGGTCCTTCCGCACCCTCACCGGCGACCCGGCCCGGGCACTCGGGCAGCTGGCCGCCGAAATGGACGCACCCTTGATCATTGTGGGTACCCCGGAACGGGGATTTACCCATCGCCTCTCGGAAGCCCTCAGCGGCGCCGTGGGCACATGGCTCAGCCACCACCAGAGCCGGCCCGTGCTGGTGGTTCCCTACCGGATGCCAGCCCACGAGGACCGGCCGTGATGGGTGCTCCCGGGGGCAAAACCCCTTCTTCGGGGCCCCGCTAAAGTAAAGCGAAAGTAGTTATTCGGGGTGCTGGCGCGGTGCCGTACCAGCCAGTAAGCTGATTCAAGCAAGGCCGATCCACCTACCGTGGAAGCAGGAATTGCCCAAGAGCTGCTCCGGAGTGCGTATCCCCCAATAACGCACTCCGGAGCTTTTTTTGTGCCCCGAGGGGGTGCCATCGGCACCTTTAAGTTACCCCCCGGGGGTACTTGTGCATATACCCCCAAGGGGTATATGTTGACTGCATGAACGCTACCGGGGAAGCCATTGCGGCCGCCGAACATCCGGCTATGGAGGAAGGCGCTGCCCCTCAGCACGGGTACACGGGAAACAAGGACGCCTACCTCCGCCGCCTGAAGCGCATCGAAGGCCAGGTGCGGGGCATAGCCCGGATGGTGGACGAGGACAAATACTGCATCGACATCCTGACCCAGGTTGCCGCCGTCACCAAGGCCCTGCACGCCGTCAGCCTGGGGCTGGTCGAGGAACACATCGGCCACTGTGTGGTGGGGGCCGCCTCCGAACCAGACCCCGACGTACGGGCAGAAGCCATCGATGCCAAGGTCAAGGAAGCTGCCGACGCAATCGGCCGCCTGCTTCGCTGACGCCACCACCATCCCAACCCGGCCACCGCCGGCACCACAAGAAGGAGCAAGCCATGAGCACCACCGCCCCCACCACCACGACCATCAGCGTCTCCGGCATGACCTGCGGACACTGCGTATCGGCCGTCAGCGAAGAACTCGAAGCCCTTGAAGGCGTTGAAGCAGTGAACGTGGACCTGAACGCCGGCGGCATCTCCACCGTGACCATCACCTCCGGCAAGGAACTGTCCCCCGCGGAAATCGGCGAAGCCGTGGCCGAGGCCGGCTACCTGGTGGTTGCCAACGAAGCCTGATCACCCTCCCACTACCGGAAAGCTGCCATGAGCCACCAGGAACTGCTGCACCCACCGGGCACCCGCGTCGTCGAACTCGACATCGAAGGGATGACCTGTGCGTCCTGCGTCAACCGGGTGGAAAAGAAGCTCGGCAAACTCGACGGCGTGGCTGCAACGGTCAACCTCCCCCTGGAGTCCGCGTACGTCACGGTCCCGGCAGGCATCACCGACGAGCAACTGGTGGAGACCGTCAACGCGGCCGGCTACCAGGCGAAGGTGCGCCGGCAGCAGCCGACGGGCGGCGAAAATACAGCTGCTGAACCTGCCGCAATGCCCGCCGCCGAGCTCCGTCCGCGGCTCATCCTGGCAGCCATCCTGACGGTTCCGGTATTCCTGGTCAGCATGGTCCCGGCGTTCCAGTTCCCCAACTGGGGGTGGGTTGCGGCGGCTCTGGCCCTTCCAGTGGTCACGTGGGCGGCGTGGCCCTTCCACCGCGCGGCGGCCGTCAATGCACGGCACCTGGCATCCACCATGGACACCCTGGTATCGCTTGGGGTGGCAGCGGCCTACCTGTTTTCGGCCTGGCAGCTGCTGGCAGATCCGCGCATGACCGAGCACCCCGGCATGGAGGGCATGAGCGGCGGCCTGTATTTCGAGGTGGCGGCCGTCGTCACCACTTTCCTGCTCCTGGGCCGGTACCTGGAGGCCAATGCCAAGCAGAAGGCCGGCGATGCCCTCAGGGCCCTGCTGAATTTGGGTGCCAAGGATGCCACGGTCCTGCGCGACGGCACAGAGCAGAAGATTTCCGCCGACCTGCTGCAGGTGGGCGACCTGCTGGTAGTCCGGCCAGGAGAGAAAATCGCCACAGACGGCGTGGTGGTGGACGGCGCCTCGGCCGTTGACGCGTCCCTGGTCACGGGTGAATCGGTCCCCGTCGAGGTAGGCCCGGACAGCCGCGTGACAGGTGCCACCATCAACACGTCCGGCCGCCTTCTGGTCAGGGCTACCCGGGTGGGCGCCGAAACCACCCTTGCCCAGATGGCGCGGCTGGTGTCACAAGCCCAGACCGGGAAGGCGCCCATCGCCCGGCTCGCGGACCGGATCAGCAGTGTCTTCGTGCCGGTGGTCCTGGCGCTGGCGGTGCTGACATTCGTACTCTGGCTGCTCTTCGCCGGGCCGGCCGCGGACGGGGACCACCTGCGGCAGGCGTTCACCGCCGCCGTCGCCGTCCTGGTCATTGCCTGCCCCTGCGCACTGGGCCTGGCCACGCCCGTCGGCCTGCTCACCGGTACCGGCCGCGGCGCGCAGCTGGGCATCCTGATCAAGGGCCCGCAGGTCCTTGAGGACACCCGCACCGTGGACACCATCCTCCTGGACAAGACCGGTACGGTCACCACTGGCGTCCTGGCCGTGGATGCCGCGGCAGCATTTCCAGGCTTCCAGGACCGGGACGTCCTTCGGCTTGCAGGCGCCGTCGAGGCCGCCTCGGAGCACCCGGTGGCCCGCGCCATCGCAGCAGCAGCCACGTCAGTGTCCGCAGGCAAAGCGGGCGACGCCGGCACATTGCCGGCCGTGCAGGGGTTCAGTTCCGCCCCGGGCGGCGGAGTGTCGGGCACCGTTGAGGGCAGGGCCGTGATGGCAGGGCGGAGCGGTTGGCTGGAGCAGAACGGGATCGTCCTGGACGCCCGCCGGCAGGCCATGCTCGCATCCGCTGAGCAGGGCGGAGCGACCGCCATCTGCGTCGCCGTGGACGGGAAGGCTGCTGGATTCATCAGCCTCCGGGACACTGTCAAGGAAGGTTCCGCCGCCGCCGTCGAACGGTTGAAGGCATTGGGCCTGCGGCCCGTCCTGCTGACCGGCGACAACGCCGCGGTCGCCGCCCGGGTGGCTGCCGTCGTCGGGATTGCTCCGGACGATGTCTACGCCGGCGTCCTGCCCGAAGGAAAAGTCGAGGCAGTCCGCAAGCTCCAGGCCGGCGGCGCCACGGTGGCCATGGCCGGGGACGGCGTCAACGACGCCGCTGCTTTGGCGCAGGCCGACCTGGGAATTGCGATGGGTTCGGGCACGGATGTGGCCATCGAGGCCGCGGACCTGACGGTGATGGGCAACGACCTGGCCCAGGTGGCGCAGGCCATTGAGCTGTCCAGGAAGACGCTGGGCACCATCAAGACGAACCTGTTCTGGGCGTTCTTCTACAACGCAGTGGGAATCCCGGTGGCCGCCCTGGGGCTGCTCAATCCGATGATCGCCGGCGCGGCCATGGCCGCCAGCTCGGTACTGGTGGTGGCCAACTCGCTGCGGCTGCGAAGTTTCGGCAAGTAGCCCCGGCGGCTGGCCCCCGCGGTCAGGCCGCGCCGAAACGCACTGCGGAACGCGCCTTGGCCTTGGCCGCTTCCGCGTCCCGGTCCTTGGGCGGCGCCTGCGTTACCAGCGAATCCAGCAGGTGCTGTGTGATGTGGGCGATCTCATGGACGGCGTCGTCAAAGGCCTCCTGGTTGGCCTTTGACGGCTTGGTGCTGCCGCTGATCTTGCGGACGTACTGCAGCGCAGCCGCATGCACCTCCTCGGATGAGGCATGCGGCTCGAAGTTATGGAGGGTTCGGATATTCCGGCACATAACGCCATGCTAGGCTCTTCCAACGCCTGGGATCGACCCTTTTTTCATGGTCTTCACCCGGCGTCCATGGGGAGCCCGGCATGGGCAGGGCTGCCCATCGACACTGTTTGGGGGCCGGGATAGGTTCTAGGCAATGGATCTTCCGGATGAGCCGGGGGGCCGCTGGGGATGCCGATCTTGTTCGGATCCACACACCTAACAAGGAGAAACTGATGGCTATTTGGGGTGCAGACGTTGAGCAGCTTCGCCAGCTCGGCAGCAAGCTTCAGGCAGGTGCGTCCGAGATCGAGACGCAGAAGTCCACTCTCACGAAGGTTCTGAGCAGCACCAACTGGGAAGGTCCGGACGCCACCAAGTTCCGCAACGAGTGGTCCGGTACCCACACCGCCATGCTGACCAAGGTTGCCGAGGCACTGAAGGAAGCCGGCTCACAGGCCAAGCGCAACGCCGAAGAGCAGAGCCAGGCCTCCCACTAGGCTTTACCGCCGCCCGGCGGGGGCAGGGACACCATGCGGTGTCCCTGCCTTTTCTTTTTTGCGGCCGACGACGGCGCGCACGTGCTTAGGGGACGGGCTCGACGTCGTTCGCGTGCTCCAGCGGCGACGCCTGGACTTTCATACCCGCGGCGCGTGCGGAGGCGCGAAGCTCGTCAAGCCGGACCAGGACCACACCGCCAACGATCAGGACTCCCCCGAGGAGCTGGATGGCACCGGGAAGTTCCCCAAGCAGCAGCCACGCCCACAGCACGGCAAACAGGACCTCGGTGAGCGACACGAAGGATGCAACCTTGGAGCCGAGCGCCCTGGCGGCCATGATGCCCGAGGTGTAGGCGAGTACCGTGGCCAGCACCACCAGCCCGGCAAGGGACACCCACCACGGGGTGGTCCAGGACCCAAGGGTGGTGTCCGCGGTGCTGAAGGCCATGGGCAGCAGGCCGGTGGCGGCTGCAAGCCACATCACGGCAGCGCCCGTCATGAGTCCCCCTGATGCCAGCACGATGGGAGGCAAGGTGTCGTTTTCCTTGGCGGTGATGAAGAAGTAGATGGCCAGGCAAACGGCGGCCGCCATACCCCAAAGAACCCCAACCAGATCCACTTTGACGGCGCCCGTGAGGTCCAGGACCAGCACCAGGCCGGCCAGGGAGAGGAGTGTCCCGCTGGAGGTCAGCAGCCGGGGGCGCCGGCGGCTCGCGGCCCAGAGCCACAGGACGATGATCACCGGGGCCAGGTACTCCAGCAGGAGTGCCACGCCCACGGACAAACGTGCCACAGCGTTGAAGTAGAACAACTGGCAGGCCGCCACGCCAATAAGCCCGAACAGCACGATGGTGAGCCAATTGTCCCTCAGCTGGTGCCAGCGGCCCTTGAGCGCGAAGGCGGCCGGCAGCGCAAGGATCAGGGCCGCACCCGTCAAGCGGGCGGTGACGGCAGCTCCCGGCGACCAGCCGGTCTCCAGCAGTGACTTGGCAAAGGATCCGGACAGCCCGAAGACAGCGGAGGAGAACAGCGCAATCCCGAGCCCGGGTGCCAGGAAGCCTCGGCGTCCGGCGGGCAGCTCCGTGGTGGGGATGTGGTCTTTGGCGGCAGGCACCGTCGCCTCCTGTCAGGAGTAAAATGGGGTAATGCCCATGACATTACGCCCGGGCACTGTAAGGAGTCAACATGGTTTTCGCCCCTGACACGGAAGTGGCGCTGCGTACGGTGGTGAACCTCATCAACACGGCGGCGAATGGCAGGGAGGGACTGGCCACCCTCGAGGACCTCGATGCCTTCCTGGCCGCTGAGGGGTTTTCGGGCGGCCGGCGCCGGGATAACGCGGAACTGGAAAGCGTGCTGGAGCTGCGCCGTGAACTGGCGGCAGTCTGGACGGCGGATGAGGACGCGGCGGTCGACACCGTCAACCGGCTGCTGCGGGATGCGAATGCGCTTCCCCGGCTCATGAAGCACGACGGTTGGGACTGGCACCTGCACGCCACGGCACCGGATGCTCCCTTGGCGGACCGGATGAGCACCGAGGCAGCCATGGCCCTCGCGGACGTGATCCGCGGCAAGGAAATGGACAGGATGCGCACGTGCGAATCAGAAGACTGCGATGCCGCCGTGCTGGACCTGAGCCGCAACCGGTCCAAGAGGTATTGCGACACCGGAAACTGCGCCAACCGGGCACATGTGGCCGCGTATCGGGCCAGGCAGGCGGCAGCGAATTAGCAGGCTGAGGCTGCCTGGGGCTTTGGCGCAGGTGTGCCGCTAGCGCTGGGGCGTGCTGTCGGTGCCGTCGCCGGATGCCGGCGGGTTCTGGCGGCCGGGACCTCCATGGGGGGATGGCTTGGGCGCCGAACTCAGATTGACGCCCGATCCCTTGCCCAGGTGTTCGGCGTTCTCCTTGTAGCTCATGGACAGCATTGCGGCGATGACCAGGGTCACGATGAACGCGATGCCGGCGGCGGTGAAGGCGAGGTCGAAGCGGGGCGCGCGGGCGCTTCCCCCGGAGGCGAAAATCAGCACCGCAACGAAGGCGACGACGGCCCAGAACGCCGAAAACATCAGCGGCCCCTTCACCGAGGTCCGCAGCTTGCGCGGTTTTCCTTGATGCTGGTCAGCCACGGTGGTTCCTCCCTGCAGGCGGCGTACGGCCACCTGGTTTACGAATTGCGGTGTCGCACCCCGGAATTTCTACAGAAAGTAGAAGGGCGCTCCTCCTAGTTTACGGCTTTCCTGCGCCGGTGCGGGCATCGTGCCGGAGGGTCAGGCCGGACAGAACCCACAGGACGCCGGAAATAATGGCCCCTCCCCCGGCAACGCCCAGCAGGGCATGGGCCCCGAGGTTGACGAAGAACGGCAGCAGGATGGCGGTGCCGATCCCGATGATGCCCGACGCGATCCAGTCCCGGGCCAGCACGTGGCGCCCCCGGCGCTGAAGGCCGCAGGCAAGCTCAAAGACACCGGCCACGCCCAGCCCCAGCGCGGCAATGACTGCGAACAAGAGGTCACTGTGCAGCAGGACCACCGCAAAACCAGCCCCGGCCAGGACGGCGCCAGCGGCGGAAAGCAGCTTTCCAGGGGCGGAATTCCGGGCGAAACCCACCGCCGGGACACTCCGGAGGGACAGCACACCCGTCGCCAATAGGTAGAGGCCTCCGGCCCAGCCCATGACCTCCACGGAAGGCGAAGTCCAAAACACCGTCACTGCGCCGAACACCAGGGCAGCCGCCGAGCGCAGCAGCACCGGCTTCCAGAGGTCGGTACGGGGGGCAGTTCCTTGGGCAGCATCCGCGGGGATGGAAGATTGCGTCACCGGTCCAGTTTAGTGGGGGCTGATGGAAGGTCGAACCGGGCGCTGTTCCCCGGTTTGCCTACAGTCAATTCAGGCGGAGCCCAGCACCATCCAGCGGTCGGACCGGGCTCGCACGCCCAGGGTGAGTGCCCGCGCGGCCATGTATCCCACGCCGAAAGCGGCCCACAGCCACCCCAGCCCTGCGGCGCCGGTTGCACCGGAGAGTGCCACCCAGGCGAGCAGCGGCACATAGATGGCGATGTTCACCAGCCCTGCGAGGGCGAGGTAGCGGGCGTCCCCCGCGCCGATCAGCACACCATCGAGCACAAAAACGTAGCCGGCGATGGGCTGTCCGGCGGCCAGGACCCAGAGCGCAACGGTGAGGACTGACTGCACGTGGGGATCCGTCGTGAACAGGGCTCCCGCCCAGGGGGCAACCGCAGCCAGCAGCAGGCCTGTCACTACGCCGAACCCGGCGCCCCACCTGATCATGGTCCCGGTCAGCAGGCGCGCCCTGCCGGCATTGGAGGCACCGAGCTCCTTGCCGATGAGCGCCTGCGCAGCGATGGCCAGGGCATCCAAAGCGAACGCCAGGAAGGAAAAGATGGTCATGGCCAACTGATGGGCGGCAAGGTTGACTTCACCCTGGGCCGTTACCACCAGCACGGTGGCCAGTATTGCGGCCCGCAGGCTGAGCGTGCGCAGCATGAGCCAGGATCCAACCCGCGTCATGCTGCGGATGCCCCGCCAGCTGGGCAGCAGGCTGACTCCGTGCCGTACGGCGTTCCGGCGGACCATCGCCACGTAAACCGCAGCCATGGCCCACTGGGCAAGGCTGGTGCCGATCGCCGAACCGGTTACCGACGAGCCCAGCCCGTAGACAAGCCACAGGTTCAGCAGCGCGTTGACGCCGAATCCGGCCGTGGCCACCACCAGCGGGGTCCGGGTGTCCTGCAGGCCGCGCAGGACACCCGTGCCGGCGAAAATCAGCAGCATGGCCACCAGTCCCGGCATGGACCAGCGGAAGTAGTCGATGGCAAAGGTGCGGACACTGCCCTCCGCGCCCAGTAGGTCGATCAGCGGTTCGGCCGCAGCGAAGCCGGCGGCGGCGAGCAGCAAGCCCAGGAGCGTAGCCAGCCACACGCCGTCGCGCCCTGCCGCGAGGGCCTTGCCGAGTTGTCCGTCCCCGATCGCGCGGGCCACGGCGGGCGTCGTCGAGTAAGCCAGGAAGACCATGAGCCCGACGGCGGTCTGCAGCACCGCTGATGCCAGCCCCACGCCTGCGAGCTGCGCGACACCAAGGTGCCCCACAATCGCCGAGTCGGCCAGCAGGAACAGGGGTTCAGCCACCAGCGCCCCGAACGCAGGGATGGCGAGGCGAAGAATTTCACGGGCAGGCCCGCGCCCTCCGGAGACGGCGGCAAGGGCAGGTTGTTGGGGCACGTTGCCAGCCTAACCGGGCCGCACGCGGGACCCTTCAAGGCATGACAAAGACCACAAGTATGACGAATTAGTTGACACTACAACTATTAATCCGGGACAGTGGAACCCATGAACAAGTCTGCACTGACCACCACTGCCCTGGCCGCCCTACGAATCATCCTCGGCTTCCTCTTCGCAGCCCATGGCTGGCAGAAGTTCAATGAATGGACCATCGCCGGCACCCAGGCGTCCTTCGCCAAGATGGGCGTCCCGGCCGCCGACGTCATGGCCCCCGCGATCGCCGTCCTCGAACTGGCAGGCGGCATTGCCCTGATCCTGGGAATCCTGACACGGGTCGTGGCCGCCCTCCTCGTGGTGGACATGCTGGGGGCCCTGTTCCTCGTACATGCCCCCGCCGGTATCTTCGCGGCAAACGGAGGCTACGAACTCGTCCTCCTGCTGGCAGCGGCATCCTTCGCCCTGGCACTTACCGGAGCCGGCCGGCTGTCCGTGGACCGCGCCCTCTTCGGCCGCCGTCCGGAATCCCGGCTGGCAGTCCTCGCGTAGCCCCTCCCCACGCCACGAACGGCGGCAGGCCACCAAAGGTGCCTGCCGCCGTCGGACTTTAAGCTGCGCTTCGCATTGTTGCAGCGCCAACCGGCCGGTAACCGGGGCCGCCAGTAGGATCGCAGCATGACTGAGACCGGCCGCCCCAACTCCGTGACCCTCCGCTTCCTCGCCGCCCCCACCGACGTGGGCCACAGCGGCTCGGTGGATGCCGGCACAGTGCTTGAGTGGGTGGACAAGGCCGCCTACGCCGCCGCGGTGGGGTGGGCCAAGTCCTACTGCGTGACCGCCTATGTGGGAAACATACATTTCGCCGATCCCGTCAACAGCGGCGACATGGTGGAAGTGGAGGCCACCATCGTTTACACCGGCCGCTCCTCCATGCACATCCACACCGTGGTCTCCTCCGGCGATCCCAAAGGCGGCCCGGCCACGATGCGGAGCCAGTGCATGGTGATCTTTGTAGCGGTCGGCGAAGATGGCAGGCCGATCCCGGTTCAGCAGTTCCAGCCCTCCACCCCAGTCGAGATTGAGCAGCGGGACCACGCCTTGGCCAGGATCAAGGTCCGGGAACAGATTGTGGAAGCCATGAACCGGCAGGAATATACAGACGCCGGCACTGCCGAGCGCGTGACGCTGAGGTTCATGGCAGCCCCCACCGACGTGAACTGGGGCGGGAAGGTCCACGGCGGCATCGTCATGAAATGGATCGACGAAGCAGCCTATGTCTGCGCCTCCCGCTACTGCGGCAGGGATACCGTGGCCGTATTCTCCGGCGGCGTCCGCTTCTACCGGCCCTTGCTGATCGGGCACGTGGTGGAAGTGGAAGCCCGCCTGGTCTACACCGGGACCAAGGGCATGCACATCGCCGTCCACGTCCGCTCCGGCGACCCCAAGGGCCGGGAGCTGGATCTCACTACCTACTGCCTCACCGTGATGGTGGCGCGCGACGACGAAGGCAACTCGGTGCCGGTTCCCGCGTGGGTGCCGGTCAGCGAGGAGGACAAGCGGCTGCATGCCCACGCCCGCGAACTCCTGGAGATCCGGGGTACGGCGCCCGGCAACCGCCTGCCGAACCACCTGCTGGCCGCCGCAGGGCCTGCCGGCAGCGCCGCGGCCCGCTCCGGGAACGAAGGGGACTAGAAGCCTCCACCGCCAGCGTCGCCCGCCATGTTCGCAAAGCGGGAGTAGTGGCCCTGGAAGGCGACCACAATGTCCTTGGTGGGGCCGTTACGGTGCTTGGCCACCAGGATGTCCGCCTCACCGGCCCGGGGTGATTCCTTGTCGTAAACATCTTCGCGGTGGAGCAGGATCACCATGTCGGCATCCTGCTCGATGGACCCGGACTCACGGAGGTCCGAGACCATGGGGCGCTTGTCCTGGCGCTGTTCCGATCCACGGTTCAGCTGGGACAGGGCAATGACGGGAACCTGGAGTTCCTTGGCGAGGAGCTTCAGCGCCCGGGAGAACTCGGAAACTTCCTGCTGGCGGGATTCCACCTTCTTGCCCGAGCTCATAAGCTGCAGGTAGTCGAGGATCACCAGCTTGAGGTCGTGCTGCTGCTTCAGGCGGCGGCACTTGGCACGGATTTCCATCAGGGACATGTTGGGGCTGTCATCGATGAACAGCGGGGCATCGTTCATGCGGCCCATGGTGGTGGCGATCTTGGACCACTGCTCGTCCTTGATGGTTCCCTTACGGAGGTCCTGGAGCCCAATGGTGGCTTCGGCGGACAACAGGCGCATGGCGATCTCGTTCCGGCCCATTTCCAGGGAGAACATCACCGTGGCGAGGTTGTTCTTGATGGCCGCGGACCGGGCGAAGTCCAGGGCGAACGTCGACTTACCAACGGCGGGGCGCGCGGCGATGACGATCATCTGGCCGGGGTGCAGCCCGTGGGTCAACTCGTCGAGTTCGTAGAAACCTGTGGGGACACCGGTCATCCCCTCCCCGCGGTGGCCGGAAGCCTCAATTTCGTCCACCGTGGACTCCATGACGTCCTTCAGCACCACGTAATCCTCCGCGGTGCGGCGTTCGGCCACGGCGTAAACCTCGGCCTGGGCCTGGTTGACCAGGTCCTCCACCTCGCCGTCGGACCCATAGCCCAGCTGGACAATCTTGGTGCCGGCGTTGACCAGGCGGCGAAGCACCGCCCGTTCGGCCACGATCTCGGCGTAATAGCCGGCGTTGGCGGCAGTGGGGACGGTCTGGATCAATTCGTGGAGGTAGGCGGGCCCACCGATCCTGTTGATCTCGGCCCGCTTGGTCAGTTCATCGGACACGGTAACCGCATCCGCGGGCTCGCCGCGGCCATAGAGGTCGATGATGGCCTCATAGATGGTCTCGTGCGCCGGGCGGTAAAAATCCTGGCCGCGGAGGATCTCGACAACATCCGCGATGGCATCCTTGGACAGCATCATTCCGCCCAGGACTGACTGCTCGGCCGCGATGTCCTGTGGCGGCTTCCGGCTCGCGTCCGATCCACGGGTTGCCTCGACAGGGTCCAGATGCGCGATTGACAAAGCTGCCGTCCTCCATTTGTACCGGGTGTGCAGTCCGGTGATCCATCCTGTTCGTGGCTCCGATGTCCGGATCCGCCACGCGTCCAGGTCTACCCGCAGGCCCTGACAATCACGTGCCGGAGTTCCGGAAACCAGCTCCGGACCGGAGTTATCCCCAATATCCACAGCTTTTCCACAAAAAGATGTGGAGGAAGCATGGATGAGGTCCCAGTGGCCAGAACAGGGATCCTGTTTCGGCCCCAGAGAACAGGTACCCCGCTACGCTAACTGGCATGGGGGCCGCCGCAAAGCCAGCATGCCGCACACCCTGTGGATAACCTGTGCAGTATGCGGCATAGCTTGTGCACAGCCTGTGGGGAAGTCTGTGGATACAAAGTTTTTTTCGCCCTCCTTATGCCCCTGAACTGCGATAACACTGCCACCAGCATGTGGAGTAAATATTTCTTCCGCGGAATTTCATCCACAGGCACTGAGTGGGATCCGCAGCGATGGAAGGTGCGGAACGGCCCCGGAAGAGCCCTGCCCCCCGTCCGTGGCGCTCCTCATATTCCAGTGCGGGAGTTTGACTGGCGCCTGCGCGGCCCTGTATGCGGAAGAGTGAATATTGCTGTGGATAAACCCGATCTGGATTAGGCTCTAGGTATGGGCGATCTCCTGCTGGTGCTGTTGCCGGCGATTGTTTTGGTGGCCCTCCTCTGGGGAGTCGCCACCGCGCTGCGGCCGCGCGATCCGGGCTTGTCGGAGGCCGCAAAGTACCAGCGCGAGCTTGCCGAGCGGTCGGCACGCCACTACGCGGCCCAGGTCCAGGCGGCCACTGCCGCCCGGGACCGCTTGGCCGCCGCCACCCACCCCAGCCAAAACGCCCAGCAGCACAACCAGCAGCAGGAATATATCCGTGCGGCCCGCCAGCAAAGCGAACGCACCTGGCAAAGGCCAGGAACAACAGAGAACGGCACGTGAAAATGGAATCCCTGGCGGTCCCGGTCCTTATCCTGCTCGCGGTTGTTACTGGCGTCATACTGGCGTACCGCGCCTTCCGCACCCGCAAGGCAACGCGCGGCACAGCTCCCGCCCAGGCCGCTGCCTCGTCGCAGGAATTGGCCCGCGCGGCTGCGGGCCGCTTGTCCGAGGACCAGCACCGGCGGCTCTATGCCCTGATCGCCCAAGGGCAGGCCATGGCCGCCATCAAGCTCTACTACGAGGCCACCGGCGAGGGACTGCGGGCCTCCCGCGACGCTGTCGGCGCCATGGCGGCCCACCCCCAGCCTTACCGGGCCCAGGAGCCGGTGCAGGTCCCGGAGGAGGACGACGACGAGCCAGAGCGGTTCCCGTACCGCTACCGGGCGATCGCGAGCAAAGGTGACGTCACCCGGGAAGTAAGCAGCAACATGCTTAACGACGAAATTTACGGAAGGATCCGGACGCTGGCCCGGAGCGGAGAAACGGAGGCGGCAGCCACCGCGCTGACTCGGCACTCGGATATCTCGCTCAAGCAGGCCCGGGAGTTCATCGCGCTGCTGGACGACTAGGCTAGCGGCCAGCCGGCCTCCCTGGAACTGAGGTCCAGCCCATCACTGCTGCTCGTATCGAGCCCCCGCGATAGCTGGCGGCCCAGGTCACCCCGGTCTCTGTCCGGCCGTCGTCAGCCACAAGTTTGGCGTTCTACTTGCCAGTCGAGCCGCTTCTTATAGATTGCGTCGAACGAGCTTGTGCAGACAACCGCGTTCGTGGTTCCACTCGGCTTAGGCGCAGGCTCCGGCCGGTCAGGCGTTGCCGGAAATGCCCGCCAGCAGCTGCTCGAACGGCAGGGACTCCAGCGGGACTTCCTCCCGGCCCGGCTGCGGGCCGTCAAGCAGGCGCGTGAACTCGCCGGCTGCGCGTTCGATGCGGTCCGCGAGGGATCCCCCACCCTCCTCTGCGGTTCCCCAGTCCTGCGGTCCTGCAAAGACTCCGGTGGCTGCCATGCGCGTCCGGAGGTAGCTGAACAGGGGCCGCATTGCGTAATCCAGGACCATTTGGTGCCGGTCCGTTCCGCCGGTGGCGCCCAAGAGGACGGCCTTTCCGTCGAGTGACTTGGGATCAAGGACGTCGATAAAGGACTTGAAGAGGCCGCTGTAGGAGGCACTGAACACGGGAGTGACCGCAATGATTCCGTCGGACGCCTTCAGGCCCGCGATGGCGTCCGCCAGGCGGGGCGCGGCGTAGCCGGTAACAAAGTTGTTGGCGATGTCCACGGCCAGGTCGCGGAGCTCGACGACGTCCACGGCCACCTCATAACCGGCTGCTTCCAGCTGTCGCGTGGCGGCGACCGAAAGCTGGTCAGCCAGCAGCCGACTCGACGAAGGTACGCCAAGCCCTGCGGAGAGGACGGTGATGCGGCGGGTTTCCATGGCATTCTCCTGGTGTTTGTTCAGTTCATCATACATGCGTATGCATCTATACCTTTGAACTGTTGCGCGCAGCGGAGTATTCCCGGGCGAGCCTTGCCGGGCGCCGGATCAGAGCAGGACGGTGCCCCGGATACAGGTAGTGGACTCGCCGCCGACCCAGACGTCTCCGTCCTCCGTACTCACGTGGATGCGCCCGTCCCGTCCCAGGACGGTCCCCTGCGAGGCCACATACTGCTCCGGCGCCCTGCCGCTTCCCACCAGCCACTGGGCGGCACCGGCGTTAAAGCTGCCGGTGACGGGATCCTCTACCGTTCCAGCACCCGGCAGGAACGTGCGGACTTCAAAGTCGGTTCCGGCTCCGGGATGGTATGGCCCTATGACGCCGATCTTCAGGTCGCCCATGGCAGCCTGGTCCGGTTCCAGGGCCAGCACCTGCTCTGCGGATTCCAGCAGGACGCCAATCCATTCCGGGCCGTTCACCAGCCAGCACGCGTCAACGATGTCCCCGGCAGACACCCGCAGGGCGGCGGCCAGTTGCCGGCGGACCGGGTCCTCCACAGGGCCGAAACGTGTCAGGGGCGGCGCTGCGAAAGCCAGCCTGCCGCCGTCGAGCTTTATCCGGACCAGCCCCGCGGCGCATTCCTGCACCACGTGGCCGCCGGACTTCGGCACCCCTCCGCTCTCCAGCCAGGAATGCGCAGAGCCCAGCGTCGGATGGCCTGCAAAGGGAAACTCCTCGGCCCCGGTGAAGATCCGGACCCTGTAGTCCGCCCGCGGATCCCGGGGAGGCAGGAGGAAGGTGGTTTCCGAGAGGTTGGTCCAGTTGGCGAAGTGCTGCATGGTTGCCGCGTCCAGGCCCTGGGCATCAAGCACGACGGCGAGCGGGTTGCCGCGGTAGGCCTGTCCGGCGAAGACATCCACCTGGTGAAATGGGCGATGGCGGGGGTTCGGGTTCACCGGAGCAGGCTACCACCGGAAAACGAAAGACCCCCGCTGCCGGAGTCCGGCAGCGGGGGTCTTGGCGTGAGGCGGGGAAATTACTTTCCTGCCACCACGTCCAGTTCGATCACAGCGGCAACGTCAGCGTGGAGGCGGACGTTGGCCTGGTAGGTGCCAACCGACTTGATGTGGGCGGGCAGTTCAACCTTGCGCTTGTCGATCTTGCCAAGGCCTGCGGCCTCAACAGCGTCAGCAACGTCGCCCTGCTTGACGGTGCCGAACAGGCGGCCGGACTCGCCGGCCTTGACGACCAGCTTGACCGGCTTGGCGGACAGTGCAGCGGCCTGCTTCTGAGCATCTTCCAGGGAAGCGTGCTCGCGGGCGGCACGGGCAGCCTTGATGGACTCAACCTGCTTCTCGCCACCCTTCGACCAGGTCAGGGCGAAGTTGCGGGGCAGCAGGTAGTTACGTGCGTAACCGTCCTTGACCTCGACAACATCGCCAGCAGCACCGAGACCGGTGACCTCGTGGGTCAGAATGAGCTTTGCCATGTTAGTTAATCCCTTCCTTAGCCGCGGCCAGCGCCGGAGTAAGGCAGCAGAGCAACTTCGCGGGCGTTCTTGATTGCCTGGGCGATCTTGCGCTGTTCCTGCACCGTGACGCCAGTAACGCGACGGGCGCGGATCTTGCCGCGGTCGGAGATGAACTTGCGCAGCAATGCTACGTCCTTGTAGTCGATGACAGTGATGTCAGCGGCCTTCAAGGGGTTGGACTTTGGTTTGGGCTTACGGAGTTCAGCCTTAGCCATCGTGGAGCTCCTATTCTATGGAGCCCGTGGATATTGATCCACGGGATGGTGGTGGTCCGACGGCGGCAGTGCCCGGGTGCATCTTGCACCTTGGCAGCCCCAGCGCCGGGCCGTTGTTTAGGTTTTAGAAGGGAGGTTCGGAATCGGGGCCGTTGCCCCAGCCGCCTGCATTGGACACACCGGGCGTAGCCCAGGGATCGTCCTGTGCAGCCTGCTGGTTGCCGCCGCCCCAGCCTCCACCGGAGTTGCCGCCCTGGTTTCCACCAGAGTTGCCGCCTCCGAAGCCACCGCCGCTGTTGCCGCCACCGAAGCCGCCGCCACCCTGTCCGCCGGAGCGCTGGGTACGGTTGACCTTGGCGTTGGCGTAGCGCAGGCTGGGGCCGATTTCGTCGACCTCAAGCTCGATAACGGTGCGCTTTTCGCCTTCTTTTGTTTCGTAGGAGCGGCTCTTCAGGCGGCCGGTAACGATGACGCGCATGCCCTTGGTCAGGGACTCCGCGACGTTCTCGGCTGCTTCACGCCAAACAGCGGCGCGGAGGAACAGGGTCTCCCCGTCCTTCCACTCGTTGGACTGGCGATCAAAGGTGCGGGGGGTGGAAGCGATGGTGAAGTTCGCTACTGCCGAACCTGACGGTGTGAACCGCAATTCCGGGTCATTGGTGAGATTACCGATGACCGTAATGGTGGTCTCGCCTGCCATCTACTGCCTCCTTGTTCGATCCTGGGTGAAGAGTGCGTTTCCTGCGGGGTAAAGAATGAAGAATGGTGCTGAATTACTCAGCAACAACCTTCTGCTCTTCGGGGCGGGTGATCTTGGTGCGCATGATGGTCTCGTTAAGAGACAGCTGGCGGTCAAGTTCCTTGGCGGTCTCCGGCTTCGCGGTGAAGTTCACCACGGCGTAGATACCTTCGGACTTCTTCTTGATGTCGTAAGCCAGGCGACGACGGCCCCAGATGTCAACCTTCTCGATGGTTCCACCATCGTTCGTGATGACGTTCAGGAACTTCTGAAGCGACGGCTCAACGGTACGCTCTTCGACCTCGGGGTCGATGATTACCATCAATTCGTAAGGACGCATATGTGAACCCACCTCCTTTGGGCTAAGCGGTTACGGCATTTCCGTAACAGGAGGTTCATTTGCGATTCCGCGCGATGCCCGGCCACCGGAACGGAGGCAGGACGCAGCACAGACTTCAATATCCTAGTGCATTTGGACCCGATAGGCGATTCACGCTTGACCCAAGGCTAGCCCGCATGGATGCGGGACGGGGCCGGGCATGGTCGCTATGTGGAAAAGCCCCGCGCCCTGCAGGGTGCACTAGCAGTGGCCACGCCTGGGGCAGGTGAACGCCACGCGGGGGAAGTGAGACCCGTTACCTTATTGTGATTATCAGCGGGGTCTCGTGTACGGTCTTCCGGGGGCTGCCCCAGCCAGCCCCAATCCGGAGGACGCCGAGTTCTGCCGCCTCCCGGATCCACTAGGTTTCAGGCAGAGACGGGGGACCCAAGCCTCTCGGGCCGGATTTCCGCGCCTTGGGGTGAAGCCGCGCCAAGCGGCCGAATGGCCTCATTCGAACCCGACAGCTAACCCCGCAGGCGTTATGAGAGGTAATGTCCCCATGCCCGTATTACCCAAACGTAAAAGCAATGCATCATCCCGTTATCAAACCGAAATTAGTGGGCCCTTGACACAGGCGCCTGCCGTCCGGGGGCGAAAGCTTCAGTTTGCTGCCGGATTAGCCGCCACTGTCCTCGGGGCCGCAGTATTGGGCATTGGATTCAGCCAAGCTTCAGGCACTCCCGACGTGGACCGCGTAGCTAGCTCCGCTGACACAGTCAGCCAGCCAGTTGTCGCTGAACAAAGCCCGGTCCTTCCTGCATCGCCCGCTCCCGCAACCTCGCCCGCAGCCAGTGAACCCGCAGTCACCCCCATCGAGGCGGCCGCACCACAGGCTCCTGTTGCACCTGCACCGGCTTCCCCCGCTCCGATCGCCCCGATGTCTGCGCAATTGGCAAGCACCGGCACCTCACAACCCGTCGGTGTGCCGGGCAATTGGACCATGACCTTCGCTGACGAATTCAACGGAGCTGGCCTAGACGCAGCCAAGTGGTCCAATTGCTGGTTCTCCCCCGGCTGCGGAACCATGAACAAGGTTTCCACCAGCCCGGCAAACGTCTCGGTAGCGAACGGAAACCTGTCACTGGGCCTCGCCTCAGCCACCTCCGGCGGCCTGGTGTCCACCAACCCCAATGGGGGAGCCGGCACCGGGTACCAGTTCACCACCGGCTACGTCGAAGCCAGGATCAAGTTCACCGGTAATGCCAACGGGCTGACCAACTGGCCTGCTTTCTGGACCACCGGGCAATCTTGGCCGGCCACCGGCGAAAACGACATTGCCGAGGTCCTCAAGGCGAAAATGACCGTCAACTACCACTCCAGCTCGGGCACCCACAACCAAGGCACCGTCCCCGGGAATTGGGCCAACGAGTACCACACCTTCGGCCTCCACAGGATGGCAAACTCGTCGGATGTGTACTTTGACGGCGTCAAGGTCAAGTCCTACCCCACGGACGACGGGAATGCTCCGCAGTACATCGTGCTGAACGTCGGTTCCTCCTCGACGAACCCCGTGTACGGCCCGCAGTCACAGATGATGGTGGACTACGTCCGGGCTTGGCAGTAACAAGCCCCATGCCACCCGATGAAAGGGCGACGGCGGGACCTCCCGCCGTCGCCCTTTTCGCTTTCCTCAAGGTTGCCTAAAGCGACCCTCTGCCAGGGAAGTGATCCAGTAAACTCTTGCAATGAAGCTCCTGTACGTGACGGAAAGCGTGCCCAACCGGGATCCTGAGCAGGGGGACGGAAGCTCAATGATTCCGTACGAAGTGATCCTGCACCTCCCTTCGGACGTGGCCGTCACGCTCTTGACTTTTTCGGGTCCCGTTCCCGTTCCGGAGGAAATCAGGAGCCGCTGTGACACGGTGTACGAACTGGCGCCCCGGCAGGAACTATCGGCCTTTGCCCGCTCCGTGGGCGGCCTGACGGGACTGGGGAAACACCGGCGTTCCACCCCTTCTGCCCGCGCCGCAGCCACTCGGTTGTCCGCGGGTATGGACGCTACACTGATCCATGGCCCCCACGCCCTCTTCCTGTCCCACAGTGTCAACGGGCCACTGGTACTGCAGACCGTAGACCCCTGGTCCATTCGCGCCAGTATGGACACGGCGAGGGCACGCACCCTACAACCCGCGTACCGTCTGCGGGAACATGTGGCGGCCCGCGCTGAACGCCACCTGCCGTCCCGGGCCCGGCTTCTCACAGTCGGCGCCAGGGACGCAGCAGCTTGGTCCGCCTCATTGGACCGGGCCGTCACCAGCATCCCCAACGGCACGGCAACGGCCACCGGTCCCCGCCTCGAGGGCGACGCCCCGGTTGTGTGCTTCGCCGGAAGCCTGAATTACGGACCGAATGTGGACAGCGCCACCGTACTGGCCAGGAGGATCGCCCCGCTGGTGTGGCAGGAGGTTCCGAATGCCCGCTTCGTCATCGCAGGGCGGCAGCCCACGCCGGCGGTGCTGGCGCTGGCCGGGCCCCAGGTGGACATCCTGGCCAACGTGCCCTCCATCCTGGACGTGTTCCAAGCTGCGGACGTGGCTGCTTTCCCGGACGAGCACGGGGTGGGTATCCGGAACTCCGTCCTGGAAGCCCTCGCCGCCGGAGTGCCCGTGGTGGCCACACCCGTGGCCGCGAGGGAACTTCCCGCGCACCCGTTGCTTGCCGTTCGGGACAGTCAGGAGGCTCTTGCCCGCAAGGTGGTGGAGCAACTCTCGGCTCTAAAGCCACCGCAAGGGGATCTCCCCAGAGGCCGGCCGGGTGTTGCCGCAGGTGCAGTCCGCACTTGGGAAACCGTGGCAGGCGAGTACCTGGCGGAAGTCCGGGCAGCCATGGCGGGCGAACTCTCCGAAACGAACGGGCAACCATGACGTACGCACCGGGGGAATTGGAGCGCAAGGGAGTCCGGGGAGCCCTGTGGCAGGGACTGGCCTTCGCCTCGGGCAGGGTGATCGTGCTGGTGACCACCGTGGTCTTGGCGCGGCTCCTCTCGCCTGAGCAATACGGCCTCGTCGCGCTTGCGCTGGTGCTGATGGCCTACGCCGAAACTATCGCCGACGCCGGAGTGGGACAGGCCCTTGTCTACCTGCCCAAGACTCCCGTCATCGCAAGATCGGCGCTGCTGCTGTCCGTTGCCTTGGGTGCAGTGCTTGCCGTGGCAGCCCTGCTGGCCGCGGACACGGTGGAGGACCTCCTTGAGCTGGACGGGGTAGCACCTCTGGTGCAGGTCCTGGGTGTTTCCGTGCTGGCCACCGCCTGCGGCGCCGTCCCGGAAGCCATCATGCGTCGGGACCTGAAGTTCAGGCAACTCACTGCGGCGCCGGTACTGCGCGCCGCGACCATGGGAACGGTGACCCTCTACCTGGCCTTTACCGGCCATGGCGCCTGGTCTCTCGCCGTCGGGACGGCCGCCGGGTCCGTGGCATATGCCGCCACCTGCTGGTTCCTGGTCCGCCACGAGGCACCCTGGCAGATCTGGCGCGTAAGCAGAAGCGCCATCGCGGCAAATGTCCGCTTCGGTGCCCCAGTCGCTGGAAGCACCATGCTGGCCAGAGCGATCTTCGACGTCGATTACCTCGTCATCGGAATCGTCCTCGGAGCGCATGCTCTGGGCCTGTACACCCTCGCCTTCCGGCTGCCGGAGGCCCTGATCCTGAACGTTTTCTTCGTGCTGTCCACTGTCCTGTTTCCCTTGTACACGCAAGTCCGCGGCGACCGGCAGCGGCTGCGGGACGGATACTTGAAGAGCGTCACCGTCCAGGCCCTGTACGGCATCACGGCCGGCGTGGGGCTTGCCGTCGTGGCGCCGGTCCTGGTACCGGTCTTGTTCGGAGCGCAATGGGAACAATCGGTTACGCCGCTGGTTTTCCTTGCCCTGTATGCGGCCGCCCGGTCCCTTGGCGCCGGTGCCAATGATGTCTATAAAGCCTTGGGCAGGCCCGGACTTTCAATCTGGATCTCCGTTGTCCGCCTGGTTGTTCTTCTTCCCGCACTGATCTTTGCCACCCGGTGGGGCATTGTGGGTGTTGCATGTGCCCAGATGGTGGTAGCCGTTGTTTTTGCCTTTGGAATGCAGGCTGTGGCAGCAAAGGTGATGGGGACCAGGATGCGCCGGATGATGCGTGCCGCCGCGCCCGGAATGGTATGCGGGGCGGCCGTAGGCCTGGTGGGACTGCTCAACCTGGCCCGGCATTTAGTGGGGCCAGTGCCCACCTTAGCGGTCATGGTGGTTGCCGGGGTGGGCCTGGTGTACTGCGTGCTGCGGTGGGGCTACAGGGACCTGCACGACGAGGTTCTGGGGCTTTTCAGGCGCACCCACGGCGCATCAGAGACAGCTGAAAGCCGGGCTTCATAGGTCCGCCCTAGGCGGCGTTAAGGACGTGGCGCCACAACCAGAAATCCCTGTCCGACTGGAGGGCCATCCGGACTTTTCTGTTGCGCTGGGATGGGTCCACTTCCGCTTCCTGCGCCAACCGGTCGACCATTGTGGCAGTGGAGCGCGCCCACGTAGCAATAACCAGTAGTGGCAAAAGGTCCTGGTCGACTCCCCGCGTGCCGAGGTGGCGGGAAAGCGGGTCGATGGCCCAGCCCTGCTCGCCAAAAGCCTTGTCGAAGGCCGCAGCCTGGGCCTCCCGCGCAAATGCCTGCTCGCTGGATTCACTCAGGTACTGAAGGTAGAACACCAGGTCGTGTCCGGGAACGCCGTCGGTGAGGGAGCGTTCCCAATCCATGACCTGGAGGGCACCGCCAGATTTAACGAGGAGGTTCGGGTGGCTCAGGTCGCCGTGCTCGATCACCGCGGGCAGTTGCGACCGACGGAGTGGGGCAAGGAGTTCGTGCGTCTGCTGGACCATTTCATTGATGTGGGCGTCGGGGCCTGTCAGCTCTTCCAGGGCTGCAAGCGGAGCGGCAACGGCGCGCTGATACCACTCCACGTTGCTGGCGGCGGGCTGCGTGCAGGGAAGGGCCCCGACAAATTCGGTGCCCGCGGCGACGGCGGCCGGCAGGTCCGCCGCTACTGTCCGGGGATCTAACGGCAGGCCGGTCAGCGCGGTTTCAACCAGGACAGTGTATGGCCCCACGTCCCGAACTGCCACGAGTCGTGGAACACCGGCGCCTGAGTCGCGCACTACGGTGGAGAGTTGGGCCAGCATGGCCGCTTCACGAAGGACGCCGCTGTTATCCCCAGGCTGACGGGGCACCTTCACCACAAGGGCAGGTTCTGTCCGCCGGAATGGGAACACCAGGGCCACTACATGGCGGGAGGTGACAAACCGCGGGGTGAGCAGCAGCGTGTCCCATCGCTTGCCCAGTCCGTACTGGTCAAGCGCGAACTCGTCGTAGTGGTCCCGCAGGAATTGGTCGAAGAAGGTCATTGCTCCACAATCCTCTCCGGCCGCCGCCCCGTAACCGTGCCATCGGGGACGAGGAGATCAAAGACGTGCAGTGCCAGAGCTATGTGGACTGCTGCCGCCTTAAGGAGACCAAAGCGCACATCCTTGCGTAGGGCCACGGTGTCCCGAATGGATACGCCGGAGCGGACCGAAACCAGCCGGGCAGTCCGCGCGCGATTGGGGGCGTTCCAGTACAAGGCGACGTCCTGATACCCACAGCGTTCCAGCGTCCGTTTCCAGCCCCTCAACGTGCGTGGCCCTGAATGCCGGAAAAGGGTTCGGCCAGCCTCCACGCAAATCCACCCACCCGGCTTCAGCGCCCGTCCTGCTCTTTCCACCTGGCCAGGATCCGGCGAGGCAAGCATCACCACATCGCATGTTCCGCCGGGTAAGTCTTCCTGCTGGTCCAGCCTTACCGCCTGCGGATCCAGAAGCCGAAGTGCCGATTCTGTTTCAGGACTGATGCTTCCCGCAAAGCCCAGAGTGCGCGGCTGCAGGACGGGAAGCAGGTAACGCCAGTCAAGGAGACGCCAGAGGTGCAGGGAAAGGCCTTCGCCCATCCCGCTTTCCGGTGCGGGCCCGCTTTGGGTTGAGGGACCTACGCCGGATCCCGGGTGCGGGGCATGGCCGGCAGTGGTTGCCCGGCGTGCAGGGGAGCATTTGTCCCAAATGATACGGGTAGCCACTTGCTGGACAGCCTCCACTGGCTGGGCGGCGTCCACCACCCGGGTGCCGGGGAGCCGCGCGGCCAAACGGAGGTAGTCGTTCCGCCACGACTCCAGGAGCTCGGGGCTGTGTTCGCCTTTCCGCTCAAACATCACCGCACCGGGAACGTCCAGCACCAGTAGCACTTCCGGCGCCGGGATGATTGCCAGGGCCAGGGCATTACTCACCCGGGCCAGCGTGCCGCTGCTGGAACCAGCCAGCAATGCGTCGTAAGCCACCCGGTCCATCAGGACGACCTTGCCCATGCGGCGGTAGAACCTGGCCAGGATTCCGCCGCGCACCAGCCGGTAGACCTTCTTGGCAGTCCTTCCGCCCGGAATCCGGTTGAGCACCGAGTCAAAAGGCCCGGCACCCCACAGGCCCATGTACACGTACTTGGTGGGCAGCGGTACGTCAGCGTGCAGCCCGTTCAACAGGGTTGTCTTGCCGGCTCCGTCTGGAGCCATCACCCCCAGAAGGGGAGTATGGCCCCGGAGCCGGGCACCAGAGCGCCTTAGTACCCGGCTGACCTTTTCGATCAACGCAGGGTTTACCCCTCCACTCCAGGATGCCTTCATCCGGGAGGCCATGGCCGGCGCCTCCTCGAACCGTCCGGCGAGGACCACGTTCAACATATCGGTTGCCAGCCCTGCACCCATCCTTCGCCGGACCGACTCCGCAATCCGTCCGCCGTCTGCCGCCACCTTGGCAGCCGACTGCGCAGCTTCCTGCCGCCCCTGCGCTATTTCACCCTTGTCCATGAACAAGTGCAGCAACAGTAACCAAGCCTGGTCCGCGGCGTCGGGCAGCCAGTAGGAGCCATGCCGGGTCCTCCGACGCAGGCAACGGGCCGCCCATGGGGTACGCCATTGCTGGCAGGAGCCGAAGGCCAGCTCGGAAACAACGTCGAGCTTGATCCAGGCGCCCTCCTCCACTGAGTAGCAAAAATAGAACCTGTGGCTCCCATGGCCCCATGCCACAACCCGGCAGAATCCTGCCGACCCCAGAATGTCGTCGAGCCGGGAAAGGAGGTCACTGTCAACCAGGATGTCCACGTCCCCTGAAGGGAGGGCGAGATCATCCTCGCCGCGGAGCAGGAGCCATGGCAGCCCGGTTCCGTCAAGCGTGTCGAAAACTGCTCTCACCTTAGGGTGGATCTGCTGCTCCGCGGGGACTTTCGGCTCCGCTGAGGCAGCGAGGCGCCCCAGCTCTTCGGGACCTGGAAGCTCACTGGCAATATCCATTGTGCAATCCCCCAACTCGATCTGGACCGCGCCCGCGGCACTTGGTTCGTTCACGGTACGTAGGCATACTGGGCCACCCAATCGACCTGCAGGTGACCCGCTACGTCAGCACTGGGAAAGGATTCGGTTGCATTGTCGGCGGTCTCAGCCTGGAGCGTCCAGCGCATCGAGGTGTTGGGCACTCCGGAAGAATTCCGGGTCTGCCCTACCAGCTGACCGTCTAGATACCACTTCACCTTGCCAGGGGTCCACTCTGTGGTGGCAACGTGCCAGTTGCCCGGTCCGGACGCTGAGTACTGCCGGTCTGGTGGGTCAAATTTCATGGTCCCGTGATCGAGGGACCCCTTAACCGCCGAACTTCCGTACAACTGGCCGTCAAGGCCGCCTTCCGGCCAGTCGATTTCTCCCTCATTCCAGTTGTCACTGGAGGGCCATAAAAGAAAGGCAATCTTGTAGCCAGGCAGGGAATCATACTTGAACCTGACGGAGTAGCGACCATACGTCTGTCCCTGATAGCCGAAGGGAATGACGCTGGCCACCCTCGGTTTTCCACCGGACATGTGAAGGTAGTAATCGAGCGTTCCATCGGTTACGGATAACACGGCATCAGGCGTGTAGGTGCCCTGGCCGGAGGAGTCAACGAAACCTGAATAACCCCGCATGGCACTCCCGTACACATCTTCCACCTGGCCCGGTGCCGCAGGAAGCAGGAAGTCCTGCGCCGCCACCAACTTCCAGCCGGGCAGGTCGCCCTGCGGCATCCCGTCCGGGACGCCTTTGGTTTGGACAAATATCACCGCACCCACCATCAGCGACATCATGGCCACTGCCCAGACCTTCCAAAGGGAATCCTTCCCACGGGGGCCGTCAACGTTCCACGCCGTACTTGTATACACGGACCGTCCCATTATCGAAGACGCTCTCAACGCCGGCTCCTTCCGCAAGCATGGCCTCAACTTTCGGCATCAACGTGGTTTCGATCCGGTGTTCGCGGGCAGCGCGCGCATTCTGCTCATCGGAAATGACGACGTAAACCTCCTGGCCGCCCTTGAGATGCCTTACATAAGCCTGGAATGAGGACATGTTGATGTCCTGCGCGAACTCCTTCGCATAGTCGTACAGCGGTGTAACGGTTCCCCAGGCCAGGTAGTGCGCATAGTTGGGTCCTTGAAGGAGCGGGAAGAAGTATCGCGTCCCCAGGATGAGATCGCCTGGCTTAGTGTTGGCGTCCAGCCATTGGCCCGCAGTGACTTCCGCTTTTGGAACCTTGTATTGTCCGGCAGTCTGCAGGTGCACAAAAGAGAAGAGCAGTGCCAGCACCACCAGCGCGGATGCCGCGGTAACCGTTGCCCGCTGCTTGCGGACCGTTCCTCCCCAAAACAGCCAGGCGACTCCAATAGCCAGCCAGGGCAGGGCGAAAAGATATACCCGGAAGCGGGCTTCCCCGCCGTACGCCTGGCCGAACAACCCCAGGCTTGGAGCCACGGCCAGCCATGCCACCGCCAAGGTCGTGCGGACCTGACCGCTCCGGAGCTGGCGGACGAATCCTGCCGCACCAAGGATGCCGACGAAAACAGTCAGCACCGTGGCAAGTGCGCGCCCCATTCCCGGAGCCGTGAACAGTATGTCCAACAGCGGACCCGTGGCGCTGCCGGGTGCCTTGTACCCAGCGTTGGCGAAAAAGTTGAAGCCTGAGAACAGTCCATATTTGTCCCGGATGTAATCGATGTTGGGAATCAGGAACAGCAACGGCAGGACCAGGAGCGTCGGGCCAAGCCACCGGGGCCGGAAGTGCCCTCCTACGAAGAGTGGAAGTAGCCCAAGGACAGCCATGTACGGTGTCAGTTGATGGCTGATAACTATGACGGCCTGGATGCCGATGATAGCTGCGACAACGAGGGACTGCCGGCCGCCCGGCCGGCTGTCCCAACCGTCCCGGTCCTGGTGGATTTTTCCTTGGGCGAAAAGCCGGACGGCCAGCCCTTCCAGTGCCACGCCCCACCGCCCGGGAGCGGAGCGGAGGAATGTCAGTGCGAGTAGGCAAAGCGCCAGGTACAAAGAGTAGGAAAAGGACTGCGGTGAGTAGTAGTTCTGGTTTACCCAGTCTCCCAGGGTGAAAACCAGGGCCGCGGTCCAGTAGATGCGGCGGCTTTTCGAAAGACTGCGGGCGATGGCCAAGACCAATACCGCATCAAGAAGGGCGAACCCTGCTTCGGCCCACGCCGCATAGCTAATGGGAGTGCGGTAGCCAATCGCCTCCCCCAGGAAGGCGCTGTAGGAGAAGAAGCCCGGCCACCTGTTGTAAATGTCAATTAACGGATCAACGTGGCCTGTTTCCGTTATCAGCGAGGTGACCGCCATGTGCTTGTAAACCCAGGGGAAGCGCGGCACATCCATGAGCAGCGGGGCAGTGCCGTAAAGAATGGCAACCACCCCTGTGAGTGCAGAGCTTGTCAGCCAGGCTGAGGCGCCGTTCCTCGAGGCCACCGTCCATATGGACACTCCCAGCACCATGGCAAGCGACAGGAACCACAAGGGTGGCAATGCGGGAAGCAGGCCAAACGAACCCAGGTGCCCAGTCGAAGTCACAAGCAAGCTCAGAACCCATAAGACCATTCCCGCGAACAGGACCAGCCAGGGCTTCAGGCCCTTTCGGCGCAGAGCAATGGGACGCCCTAACGTCCATTTGATGCCCCGGTTTCTCGGCCTGTAAAGACCTGTGCGGCGTTCCCCGTCCTCCCGCCGAGGCGCGGAGTGATGGGAAAGGAGGAGACTGGCTGCCGACGGAAGCAAAATAAGGGCCGCCACCTCATGCGGGTACCAGAATCCAGTCCATGCCATCGCTGCCGCGAAGCCGCCGAATAAGACCGCACTGGCCGTCAGGGTCCAGACCAGCCGGGCAGCGGGCTCAATGGAGCGTACGCCGCGCAGCAGCGCCCAGCCAGGGAGCATGGCGCACGCAAGCAGCTTTATCGGTGCTGCGAAATCACCGCCAACGTCGAAAAGGATCAGGAGTGCGGTCACTGCGCCTGCGAGAGCGAATGCCACATCAAGCTGACTGGCCCGGGCACGAACAGAGCCCGGGGGCTGCTGGGGCTCGGACAGTCCGTCCTTGATCATCAAGGCCATATCTTCCTCCTGGTACCTGCGGATCATGCAAGTTTCTTGGGATTACGTTGCGGATGGTTCCACGTGTCGCCGCAGGGCGGACCTGCGGCGGGAGACTGCGTACTTGTAGGGACCCGCGGCCACCGCCAGCAGCTGCAGCCAGAGGAGTCGTTCCACCTGGGATTCCAGTGAGCTGTGGATTGGCTGCCCCTGGGACTCAAACGGGGTAATCTGTCGACGTCGATTCAGGAATTCAAGTCCAACTCCCCAACTCCTGGCTAGGGCCAGCCTTGCCGTCCGGGGGTCAATCATCACCTTGGTCATCCAGGCCCCCAGCCCGTTACCGTAGCCGCGGGCCTGTATCCGCAGGTCTTCCAGACCATCCCGGTGGCGGTGCCAGACAATGGCCGCCGGCTGGACCACTAAGGCATGCCCCTCAAGGAGGACACGGGTGAACATGTCGATGTCCTCCCCGCCGCCGGTGGGAGTCCCAACCCCCAGCGCGGGGTCGAATCCGCCGAGGCGGAGGGCTGGTTGCCGCCTCAAGGCAAAATTTGCTCCTGTACCGAATGCTCCAGGGCTGAACGGGAACTTTGGGAGCGCCACGGGCGGGTTGGCGAGGGAAAACACCTGAGGGACCAAGCTCCTTGACCAGCTGACCTTCGAATCAAAATAACCTTGGGTGGGGGTCCGCAGCTCTCCAGCCGGCACGAGCCCGGTGACACAGGCAGCAGCGGGGACCGCGTCGAATGCCGCGGCGATTTCCCGCAGCCAGGATCTGTCCACCACAACATCGTCATCGGTGAAGGCCACGATCTCACCGCTGGAGTGCCTAAGGCCGGTGTTCCTGGCATGGGAGAGGCCCGGTACGGGTTCCGACACCAGCCGTACCCGCTGGTCCCTGAACTCACGACGCACCAGTTCTTCGGTGTCGTGCGTGGCAGGCGCATTGTCAACCACCACGACATCAAAGTGTGCGTAGTCCAGCGCAAGGATGGTCAGCAGGGCACTCCGCAGCTGCTGGGTGCGGTCCCTGGTGCAGACCACCACCGTGATGAGGGGGTTTGTCACCGCAGGGGGGAATGATGGCACTGGCGACAGGGACGCCAGGGCGTCCTCGAAGTCAGTCCGATCCACGATTCCTGCCGGCGACGGCACATCGACAAACCCCCGCACAGCCCCTGCTGCACGCACCAGCAACCGGGCACGTTCATATCCATGATGATTCTCCAGTTCGAATCGGGAGCACTGCGCGAGGTCCTCAAGGTCCACAGACCCGATCCACCGGGCGCCCGGCCAGGTGGGTGGCGAGAGGGACTCCATGGCGGGCACCAGGACCAAGGACTCATCCTGCAAATCCTCAAGCATCTGGCTGGCACCTTCGCTCATTGCACTTCCCGCCACTGCCCGGCGGCCGGGGCCAGCACCACGTCGTCTTCGTCCTGGCCCGTCCAACGCTGAAGCCGACGTCCACGGAAGTAACCGGCCGCTGTGCAGGCCAGGACCGCAATGACGGCACCTGCCCGCCCCAGCCCGTCCGGGCTACCCTCTCGCCGCCATGACGTTAGGCCGGTGAAGACTGCGCGCGGGAGGACGCTGCGGACATAGCGGCGTTCGGGGCCGAGCGCCCGTTTGTGGCCCACGAGCTGGCTGACCTGGGCTTTGGACAATCCCTCAGCCCATGACCTGGACATCATGTAGCGCCAGGTTCCGCGGGACGCGGGAACATGGTGATGTACCAATGCGGCCGGTTCGTAGACAATGCGCGATCCCGGCAAGCCCATCCGGGAACGGATGCAGATTTCGGTTTCCTCGCATCCAAGTGGCAGGTGTCCCTTCCTGCCCAAGGATTGGTTGAAGCCGCCCACCTGCCGAAGGACTTCAAGGCGGAAGGACATGTTTGCCCCGATCACGTTCCGGACTTCCGAAGCCACGCGTGGCAGCCCGCGATGGCTGCAACCGACGATCCAGTCCAATTCCTCGGCGAAGTACCCCGGCCGGCCGGATTCCCAGAGCGGGACCACCTTGCCGCCCACAGCCAGCACATCCTGGTCGTCGTACAGCGCTACGAGACGTTCGAGCCAATCCGGTGCCGCCTCGGCGTCGTCATCCAGGAAGGCGACGATATCCGAGTCGGCGAGCCCGACTCCCGTGTTGCGGGCCCCGGACAAACCTGGGAGACCTGTGCTCTCAACGACCGTGACGTCATCGACAATCTCGATGAGCCGCTCGTACAGGTCCTCGTTGTGGTCGATGACCACCAACACTTGCTCGGGGGCAAGCGTCTGGTTGCGGACGGATTCGATCACGTCGAGCAGCATGCCCCACCGCTCCGAGGTGAAGGCGCAGATCACAACCGTCACGGACAGGGGTTTGGCGCGATCAAGCATGCTGCCCCACCGCCGTCGCAACAAGGGCCTCTTTCGGCTTCACGGCGGCAGTGAGAACGCTGTGGGGATCCACCGGAAGCCTGGGGAAGCGTACGTTGGAGTAGGTGTACTTCACGCGGCGGAGCGCCTCCGGCCGGGCACCTGCCGTGGGCGCCTCCCAGAGCGTGCATTCGCGGGCCAAGGTATGCAGCACGCGCCAACCGTCGCGGAACGTCTGGAGGTTCGATGCTCCGGAAATCCGGTCCAGCTCAAGGCTGGGAACTTCGGCAATCCTTAGGCCGCCCTTGGCAGCCCGGACGATGAGTTCGGTTTCGATTTCGAAGCCGTCCGACTGCAGCTCCAGCACCTCCAGGCATTCCCGCCGAAATGCAATGTATCCGTAGCAGAGATCCGAGTAATTGCTGTGCAGGACAGCGTTAGCCAATCCCGTGAGCGCCCTGTTCCCTGCCTTCCGAAGCCGGGTCAGGTCTTCCGATCCGCCACCGGTTACGTGGCGGGATCCCTTCACGAAGTCGAAATCGTGCTGCAGGGGTGCCACGAACCAGCCAATCTCCTGTGGATCCATGCTTCCGTCGGCATCCAGCATCACGATGATGTCCCCTTTAGCGGCCGTAAAGCCGGCGCGGAGGGCCACCCCTTTTCCCTTGCGTGTCTCATTGACCACCACCACGTCGGGGCGCAGCGCCTTAGCCACTTCGACAGTCTTGTCCTGCGAGCGGCCGTCCACGATGATCACCTCATCGACGTAGGAGGGCATCCGGCGAAGAACCCATGGGAGGTTCTTCTCCTCGTTCAGGGTGGGAATGACCACGCTGATTGAAGCTTGCGGAAATACGTGTCCCGGCTCGGAAAAAAGAGCTGGAAGTTGGGGCGAAATCGACAATTGCCTCACCACTTCATGACAGTTCGGATTCTGGACAATGCCGCGGGCGGTCTCGCCGCGGCAAATACGCTTGATCCGGTCATGGTCTGGTCGCTGATCCCCCAGCAACCCAGTCGCCAATCCTCTGGCCGTTCCCGGCAGACTACCCCCTACCTAATCCGGGTATCACGAGTAGTAGGTACTCACTTTTTACCCGGGGTTCACCCCCCGTTAGGCAAGTAAAGGGCTCGGTGCCGGCGCACGCGATTAGGTATAGGGGAATCAACGAACCCAATATTTGTTAGGTAGCGGGGCCTCGGAAGCCAGTATTTAGGTATGCCACTTGCATTGCCGTGCCACGTGTTCGGGCATACGCTTTCGGTACTTGGGGGCAAGAGCTCTTTGAGGACTGGGCCAAACGGGCGGAGTTCCCCGATCCCACCTATGCCCGGGAGTTCTCCTATGAAGCTCAAACGCAGACTTTTTCCGATCAGGATGGGCCAGGCCTTAGGCGTGGCCCTGGTTCTTGCAACCACCATCCTCGGCGTACCTGGTACTGCCGTGGCCGATCCCGTCTACGGCACGCAAAGCATCGCCTACTCAGGTGTGGCCAATCCGCCCACTTCCGACAAGCCGCAAAGCAAGCTTTGGTGGAATGATGGGTCGTGGTGGGCGGACATGTGGACGTCCGGTGCCGGCTGGAGCATTTACCGGCTGGACCGTACCTCCAACAGCTGGGTGGATACCGGGGTGGTGAACGACACCCGGGGCAGCACGCTCGCCGACACGCTTTGGGACGGGACCCACCTGTTCATCGCCTCGCACGTGGTCACCGTCAGCACCGACGGTTCCCCCAAACCATCGCTTTCCGGCCAGCCAGCCAAGCTCTACCGGTACAGCTACGCCGCGGGAAAGTACACGCTGGACCCCGGTTTCCCCTCGACGATCACCAACAATTCAAGTGAATCCATGACGATCGACGCGGATTCTGTGGGCGGCGTGTGGGCAACCTGGACTCAGGTGGGCGGGAACTCGACGTCCGGCTTCACCAACACCGTCTACGTGAACTACTCCACCAACAACGGTGCGACGTGGGGTACCCCGTTCGTCCTCCCGGTGGCCAGCCCCAACCCGGCCCCCGATGACATTTCCGCAGTGGTGGCATTCGGCGGCGGCCAGATCGGCGTCATGTGGAGTGACCAACTGACGGACACCATGTGGTGGGCTACGCACGCCGACGGGAAGCCCGCGAACGCCAACTGGAAACTGCAGCCGGCAATCAGGGGTAATGGGCAGGCCGATGACCACCTGAACCTCAAGACCCTGCAGGCAGACCCCTCAGGCCGGGTTTTCGCCGCGGTGAAGACTAGCCTCAACGACACGTCCTCCGATAAGACACTGCCGCAACTTCTCCTGCTGGTCTTCAAGCCGGGTACGGGCGCCTTCACCCAGTCCACCATAGCCACCACCGGCGACTGCGTCTCCCGCCCCCAGATCGTCCTGGATACCCAGAACAACCTGGTGCGGGCATTCCACACGGCACCGCCCACCTCGGTGGCCGGCTGCGCGTTCTCCGGCGTTGCCGGCAGCATCTACGAGAAGACCGCCTCCATGGACAATCCTGTCTTCGGGTCGGGCCGCGGCACGCCGATCATGCAGGCCGCGTCGTCGTCGAACATCAACGACGTCACCACCAGCAAGCAGAGCGTGAACAACGCTACCGGGCTGGTGGTCATGGCCAGCGACAACGTGGCCAAGCGCTACTGGTTCTCCGACCGGCCGCTGGGCGGCACTCCGCCGCCGGCAGGGCAGGCACCCGTGGCGTCGTTCACGGCCAACCCCACCACCGGCACGGCGCCGCTGAACGTCACCTTCACGGACACGTCAACAAATACGCCTACTTCCTGGGCGTGGGACTTTGGCGACGGCGGCACGGCAACAGTCCAGAATCCCGCCCACTCCTACGCGGCGGCCGGGACCTACACCGCCAAGCTCACGGCTACCAACAGCACGGGTTCGTCCTCCGCGACGGCCACTATCAGCGTCACCAGCACGCCACCACCGCCGACATCCGGCGGGATCACGGTGGTGAACGCCAACACGGCGAACTCAGGCACCGCCGTGACCACGGCTTCGTTGGCGGTTCCCGCCGGCACTTCCGCCGGTGACGTGCTGGTGGCCGCCATCACCGTGGACCTCAACCCCGGCCTGACGGCGCCTGCCGGCTGGACGGCGATCGTCAACGGGCAGTCCATCAACGCCTCCTCCACCTCCGGAGCGCGGGCTTACGCCTTCTACAAGGTGGTGGGTGCCTCCGATCCGGCCACCTACAACTGGATCCTCAGTTCGGCGGCAAAATGGGGTGGCGGCATCACGGCATACCGCGGGGTCAACAACACCACGCCGCTGGACAGCCCGGTGGTGACGGCGGCTGACACCAGCTACTCCGCCACCAGCATCACGGTGGGCAGCATCACCACGGCCACCAACGGCGCCATGCTGATCGGCGGAGTGGGCTGCGACTGCAGTGCTCCGGTGGTCACCGCGCCATCGGGCTGGACAGAACGCTGGGAGGCCGCTGCCGGCCAGGTTGCCGAGCAGGCGGACAAAACCCAGGCGACTGTGGGTTCAAGCGGAACCGCTACCTGGACCCTAAGCGCCGCTCGGGCTGTGGCCGCATGGCAGACCGCCCTAAAGCCTGCGGCGTAGGGCACGTAGTAAGGACGTTCGGTACGCATGCGGGGCCCCGGGGCTGCATCCAGCAGAGCCCGGGGCCTTCCGCTGCGCGCCGCTACTTCACCACAGAGAAGTGGTCCATGAAGCCGCTTTCCGATACGGGAACGAAACGCGCATCGAGGCGCCCTTCCGTGATGTGGACATCCAGGGTGCCCAAGGCGGGATTTCTATTCGCTGCGGACCATGCAGCGAAGTACGGGGCCTCCGGGTCGTCGCCGGACAAATCGTGCTCACCAGCGCCACCCGTTCCGACGCCCGCAAAGATGGTGCCCTTGCCGGAGGTCACCTGGCTCTCCGTGCTGGCAATGCAGGACCTCACTGCACTACCCGAAAATATCCAGGGGCAAGCGCCGTTGATGCCCAGCTGGTGACTCCGCTGGTACGCGTGCTCATGGGCCGTAAGAACCAGGTCGACCTTCTTACTTATGAGCAGGTTGGTCAGTGGCTGGCCGGCCTCGCAGCCATAGTGGCCCAAACTGAAGCAGGGTACGTGCATGGCAACTATCGTCCAGGGAACGTTGGCCTCCCTTGCCCCGTCGATCGCTGCTTCGGTCCATTTGTACCGTTCGCTGCCCCGCGAGTAGTCGAACTCGTCTTTGTCCTTGAATTCAAGCCCGGGTGATACCAAAATCATCCGAACCAGCGGCTTGTCCAGGGGGATGTCGACATACCATTGCCTTCCATAGGTTCCCTGTAAGCCTTGGAGTCTGTTAGGCAGGCAACCCGCGAAAACGTCGATGTCTCCCTCACTGCCGTCGCTTTCGTGGTTGCCTGCAATCAATTCGTAAGCAAAGTCCTCCCCTAATTTGCTTGTCACCACGTCGCAGTAATCCTGTTCCGCACCTGCTTTATAGGACAGATCACCAAGGGCAATGTTGAAGTCGGGCCTCAAACCCGAAACCACTTCCAAAACAGAGCGCGCACCGGCGCCCATGCCCATGTCCCCGGCTGCGGTGAAGTGTACAGCCCGCCCGTCCGTCGGCGGCTGTTGTTCCTGGCAGGCGGCTAACCCCAGGGAGCATCCTGCGACCAGAAGGGCTGCCAAAACGCGGTAACCGACACTTCCCATACCACAACCCATTCAAGTTTCCGAAGGTGCCCCAGCAACGAATTCCCTAGAGCATAGCGGCCCGGCGCGTCGAGGGACGAGCCGCTCTTGGCGGAACCTTGCTCGCAGCCCGGAACCTTGATCAAATACAGGCGCCAATCTTGATGGAATCCAGCGGGAACGTTGTGGTAAGGCTGCTGGTTGCGGGCTATATTCGCAGGTACCGGCAGAATCCGCACTGGGGAGCGGACGGCCGGGACGTGATCCGGCAGTGCAAGAATGCGGTCTCCTTCTTCGACGAATGGGGACACCATGCCACTTATTGGCCGAAGCAAAGAACTGGACCGCGTCCTCTCAGTTATTCGCGGGCCCAAGGACACTGCACTGGCGGTGATCGGCCGCAAAGGGACAGGCAAAACAGCCCTTTTGTCGGCAATCCGCATGCTCTCCGATTACCGCACCGTCTTCCTGTCCGCCACTGCCGCTGAATCGGACTGGCCACTGTCCGGGCTTACTGCACTCTTGAATGACATGGACGATCCCGTCCTGAACCGGATTGCTGACGAGCTGCTCCACGACAACACCGGCGCCATGAGCGTACCGGCAGTTTCAAGCATGCTGCTCAACGGCCTGCACCAGCGCTCGTCATCGCGGACCGTCGTCGTGCTCGATGATGTCGACCAGCTGGATCCCAGCAGCCAGGCGGTCATCGGCTTTGTGGCCAGGCGTTTGGTGGGTACGGATACCGTCCTTTTTGTCAGCATGCGGGAGGACCTGCCCGAGAGCCCCTTCAGCGGGCTCGCTGCCCTGCGCCTCGGTCCGCTGGGCTACAGCGACACTGTGCGGATGCTGGAGAGCATGCCCGCCAAGAGGACCACGACGGCGGCTGCCCACGCGGTTGCCGCAGCCGCCGGCGGCAACCCGCTCGCCGCCGTCGACCTTTACACCCGGTTGCTGGAGAGGCACACCGCAGGCAAATATGCGCTGCCCGTCCCGCTGCCCTCCGGGGGCAGCTTTGACGCGGAGTGCGCGTCGGTTGTCGGCGGTCTGACCCCCGGCGCCCGTAACGTGCTTGACCTCCTGGCTCTTTCCTTCCGCAGCGACATCTCGACGATCGAGAAGATCGACCGGGACGTGTGGACAAGCGTTGACGAACTGCTGGCTGCCGGCCTGGTGAAGCGAACAGGTCCCCACCTGGGGATCGGTGACCAGCTGCTGCGGGGATATGTCTTCGCGGCCATGACGCCGGCCGTCCGCACGGCCAACCATCGGGCCCTGGCAGAAGCAGCAAGTGACACCGATCCGTATGCCCGCAGGTGGCACATGAGTTTTACCGCACTGGAACGGCAAACCCCGTTCCAGCTGCTCCGTCACGCCGTTGACCTGGTTCGCAACGGTGAAGTGAGTTTTGCCGTGGAGTACATCGAGCGGGCGCTCACCATAAACCCCTGGGAGGCGGAAACGGCGGCCCGGCTGACCAGCGTTGCAGAAATGCTGTTCAACCGGGGTGAGTTTGTGTACGCCCGCCGGTACCTGGAGTGGGCCCAGCGGGTAACGCGCAATCCCGCACTGATCCTGCGGTTGACGGGCCTCTCCTTTGAAATCCAGTTCGCCCAAGGGGCTGCCGTGCGTTCCAGCATGGTGCTCCGGCTGGTGAAGGAATTCGGCCAGCACGATCCGGCCTACGCTGCGAGCCTGCTGTCCATCGGCGCCTTGTACTATGCGGAGAGGTGGGAACTGGAGGAGGCCTCGGAGCTCCTGCGCCACGGCAAGGGATTCCGCGGGTCCGCGTCGGCACATTGCCTGGGCATCGCTGAGCGCGCCGAGCTATTGATTGAGTCGATTGGCGGCGGAACTGCCGGCCTTGGCCGGCGGCAGGAACAAACGGGCGCCGCCCGGGCCGCCGGGCTTTTGATGCATGGCAGGGCCCTCACCTACGCCGAACACTATGAAGGCGCCCACGAAACTTTCGCCCTGCTCAGGAGTTCCGACGAACCAGGCCACGTTAACTGGCAGGAAACCGCAGCGTTCATGGCAGTGGACAATGCAATCCGTGCCGGTAACGTGCGCGCGGCGGTCCGGCTGATTGACGAACTTGAACTTTCCGAGCCCGAACTCAAGTACCACCGCGGCACGCGCCACCTTTTCCGGGTTTGGCGGGCACATTCCCTCGGTGACGACGCCCAGGCCCGGGCGTATGCCGCCGAGGCACTTCGCTATGCGGGTGCGGACAGCCACCCTGCCATCACGGCACAGCTTGCCGCCTGCCAAGGCCAGTTCGCGCTGCTGCGCGGCGACCTGGCCGAGTCCGTTGCCCAGTTGTCCCGGGCCGCCGAAATCGGCATGCGGTTCGGCAACCCCACGCTCCTGCGCTGTGAGGCGGACCTTGTTGAAGTACTGGTCCGGCTCGGCCGGCACCAGGAGGCCACGCAGGCACTTCTGCGCCTTGAGAGCCGCTCGGTGGGGCTCCGGTCACCATGGCTGATGATGGCTGTGGCCCGTAGCCGTGCCCTTCTCGCGGACGGCGAACAGTCACTGCAGCTTTTCAGCCAGGCACTGGACAGCAGGAACGGGCACACTCTTGAAAGGGCAAGGACCCTTGCCTGCTATGCGGAGCGGTTGCACGCCTTTGGCAGGCTGCGGGACGCACGGGATGCGTTGCTGCGGGCCAAGGTGATGTTCGACGAAGCCGGCGCGGATGCGTGGACCCAGCATGTGGACGCCCTCCTCCTGGATGAACGCATGGAGCCTGCCCGCCCGCAGGGCAACCCGGCAATGCTGTTGCTTGCGGACCATGAGCGGTCGTTGGCGAAGATGGTGGCACGGGGCATGCGCAACAAGGAAATTGCTGCCACCTTGTATGTCTCCGTGCGCACGGTCGAAGTGCGCCTCACCGCCATCTACCGAAAGCTCGGCGTCGAGTCCAGGGCCCAGTTGACGGCACTCGCCGCTGGCAAGGGATCCGCGGCCGCTGAACCCTACGTCCTGCCCGTCCTATAGGCCTAAAGTCCCGCAATTTGCAGGTACCCGCAGTTTCCACACCCTTGCACTGAGGTACCCACAAAGGCCTTCCCGATTCACCCTCAACCGCGTCAGTCCAGGGCTAGTTTTGCTTCACGGCCAGAGAACAGGCAGCTGCGTTGGAAAGGGGCACGATGGCGGAAATACCAGTAGCCAAAACCCGGCAGGCTGCCTTTGTCTGGCCCGTTGCTCCCGCTGCTGCACAGCGGGTGGCAACACCGCAGCCGGCGGCAGCGGACACCGCAGGAACCCGGTTCCCGCTGCCGCCGGCTGCATCCACTGGTTTTGAAGGGAAAGCCCGGCCCCGTAAGGCAACCGCAGCCTGGATCTCCCGGCATGTCAATCTCCTGCGGGGCGCTGACGCCGGTATGGTCATGGGCGCCGTCTACGCCGGTTTCCTCCTCTCCGAAGAAGGTTTCTCGCCTGCAGGTCCAAGGGACGGTGGCGCAGCGGCCGCGGCAGCAGCACTCACGGTCATCTGGTTGGCGGCGCTGGAGGCGTACCACACCAGGGATCCCAAGGTTCTCGGCATTGGCGCCGACGAGTACAAGCGGGTGGCTTCAGCCACCCTGCGCATTTTTGGGCTGATGGCCCTCGCCGCGGTGGTGTTCTCCGTTCATGGCGCAACCGCGTTCGTCATGGTGTCATTGCCGGTGGGGCTGGTGGCACTGACCGCCAACCGGTGGGTATTCCGCAAGCGGCTGGCGGCGGAAAAGCTTCACGGCCGGCACCTCTCGAGGGCCGTTGTGGTTGGCGAACCGGAGGACGTCAGGTACGTCATACAGCAAGTGTCCCGGCGGTCAGGGGCGGTATACGAAATCCTGGGGGCCTGCCTTCCGGGGGCCCGGAAGGGAACCGGGCTCCGGGTGGAAGGTTGCTTGGTGCCGGTGCTCTCGTCGACGGATGCAATCGCCCGGACCGTCCGCTTGGTGGACGCGGACTCGGTCATCGTTGCCGGTCCGCTGCCGGGGGGAAACAAGTTCATCCGTGAGCTGGGCTGGAAACTTGAGGAGTCCTCCACGGAGCTGATCCTGGCGGCCACGTTGACCAACGTCGCCGGCCCGCGGATCCACTGGCGCCCGGTGGATGGGCTGCCCCTCATGCATGTGGATATTCCGCAGTACAGCGGCGCAAAGCACGCGTTGAAGCGGATCATGGACGTCATTGGCGCACTGGCCGCGCTCCTGGTGCTCTCGCCGGTGCTCCTGGTGCTGGCCGCGGTGGTCCGGCTGGACAGTCCCGGGCCCATCCTCTTCCGGCAGGACCGGATTGGCAAGGACGGCAAAGTGTTCGGAATGTTCAAATTCCGCTCCATGGTGTCCGACGCCGAGGCGCAGCTGGCTTCCCTGGACCAGCAGAACCAGGGGTCCGGGGTGCTCTTCAAAATGAAGGATGACCCCCGAGTCACGCGCTGCGGACGCTGGATGCGCAAGTACTCCCTGGACGAACTTCCCCAGCTCTGGAACGTGGTCCTGGGGAACATGAGCATGGTGGGCCCGCGGCCCCCGCTGGACCGCGAAGTCAGCGGGTATGAACGGCACACCCACCGCCGTCTCCTGATCAAGCCTGGCATCACCGGCCTCTGGCAGGTCAACGGCCGCTCGGATCTGTCCTGGGAGGAATCGGTCCGGCTGGACCTCTACTACGTCGAAAACTGGTCCATTGCAGGAGACCTGCTGATCCTTTGGCGGACATTCCGGGCCGTCGTCCGGCCGTCCGGCGCCTATTAGCACAACCACAAAATGGGAAGTCAATCACATGAGAGTATTCGCCACTCACACCCACGCCCCTGACCAACCGCGGCCTGCGCGGAAACTCCGTATCGCCGTCGTCGGTGCCGGCTACTGGGGACCAAACCTGGCCCGCAACCTGCAGGCCAGTCCCGACTGGGACCTGGTGGCAATCTGCGACCTTGACATTGAACGCGCACGGAAACTGGCTGCCACGCTCGGGGATATCCCGTGCGTGGAGTCCATGGATGAGTTGCTGGACTTTTGCGAAGTGGATGCGGTGGCCATTGCGACGCCGGCCCGCACCCACCATGGTGCGGTGATGACAGCGCTGCGCGCCGGCAAGCATGTGCTGGTGGAAAAGCCGCTGGCGGACAGCAGGGAACACGGGCTGGAAATGGTAGCCGAGGCCAGGGCAAACGGGCTGGTGCTCATGGCGGACCACACCTACTGCTACACGCCGGCTGTCCTGAAGATGCAGGAGCTGGTGCAGTCCGGCTCGCTCGGGGAAATCCTGTTCGTGGACTCCACCCGTATCAACCTGGGCCTCGTCCAGCCTGATGTGGACGTCTTCTGGGACCTGGCGCCGCATGACCTTGCCATCCTTGACTTTGTCCTGCCGGGCGGGCTGAATCCATCAGAGGTTTCCGCGTTCGGCGCGGACCCGCTGGGCACGGGCCGGGACTGCGTGGGGCACCTGAACTTCCGGCTTCCCAATGATGCCACCGCCCACGTCCACGTGAACTGGCTGAGCCCCACCAAAATCCGCCAGATGGTTATTGGCGGGTCCCTCCGCACCCTGGTCTGGGACGACCTCAACCCGCAGCAGCGGCTCAGCGTCTATGACCGCGGTGTCAGCCTCGACCGTCAGCCCAGATCGGTGGGCGAGAAAGCCTCCACCGCAGTTTCCTACCGCCTGGGCGACACCTGGTCCCCCGCATTGCCGGAACGGGAGGCCCTGAGCCTGGTGGTACAGGAACTTGCGTCCTGCATCCGGCACGGCCAGGAGGCCAGGACAGGCGGCAGCTCCGGGCTGCGGGTGCTGTCAGTCCTCGAGGCGGTCACCCGCAGCCTGGGGATGGATGGCCAGGCGGCACCGGTGGCAGGCTCCGCCATGGCAGGAACCGGCACCGGAATGGAGGGGGCACGGTGAGCGCGTTGGAAGGTGCCACCGTACTGGTGACGGGCGGCGCCGGGACCATCGGATCCACCCTGGTGGATTCCCTGATTGAGGCCGGGGTCAGCCGGATCGACGTGCTGGACAATCTGGTCCGGGGCCGGCTGGACAACCTCTCCGGCGCCGTGGCGACCGGGCAGGTCGAACTGGTTCGGGGTGCCATCCAGGACCGGGACCTGGTGCATGACCTCACCAGGGGCAAGGATCTGGTGTTCCACCAGGCCGCTATCCGCATCACCCAGTGCGCCGAGGAACCACGGTTGGCCCTGGAAGTGCTGGTGGACGGTACGTTCAACGTCCTGGAGGCCGCCGCGGAGCACAAGGTGGACAAGCTGGTGGCGGCATCAAGTGCCTCCGTGTACGGGATGGCCGAGGAATTCCCTACTCCCGAACGGCATCATCATGCCAATAACGACACCTTCTATGGCGCAGCCAAGTCGTTCAACGAAGGCATGGCCCGCAGCTTCCGCGCCATGGCCGGCCTGGACTATGTGCTGCTCCGCTACTTCAACGTGTACGGGCCGCGGATGGACGTCCACGGCCTGTACACAGAGGTCCTGGTGCGGTGGATGGAGCGGATCATGGACGGCCGGCCGCCGCTGATTTTTGGCGACGGCCTCCAGACCATGGATTTCGTCCACACCGCTGACGTGGCCAGGGCCAACGTCCTGGCGGCCGCCAGCGGCGTCACCGAGGGCATCTACAACGTGGCCAGCGGCACCGAAACCAGTTTGCTGGAGATGGCGCAGGCGCTGCTGCGGGTCATGGGCTCCGGCCTTGAGGTGGAGCATGGCCCGGAGCGGCAGGTCAACGGCGTGGCCCGGCGGCTGGCCGATACGTCCGCTGCCGCACGCGATCTAGGCTTCAAGGCCGAGGTGGAACTCGAAGAAGGACTCCGGCAACTGGTCAGCTGGTGGATGCCGCTGCGCGAGGAGATTGCCGCTGCACGCACGGTTGGTGCCCGATGACTGCCGAGCCGGTCCTGGCCCGGATCAACGTGATGAAGCCCTGGCTTGGGGACGAGGAAGCCCGTGCCCTGGCCGACGTGGTGGCATCCGGCTGGGTGGCGCAGGGACCCAAGGTGAAGGAGTTTGAATCCCGCTTCGCCGAATCCCAGGGTGTCCGGCACGGCGTGGCCACCTCCAGTTGCACCACCGCCCTTCACCTCGCCTTGGTGGTGGCGGGGATCGGGCCCGGGGACGACGTCGTCGTTCCGTCCTTGTCCTTCATCGCAACGGCAAATGCCGTCACCTACGTCGGTGCCCGGCCGGTATTCTGCGACGTCGACCCCGTGACCGGGAACGTGACCGCGGAAACCATCTATGCTGCACTCACCCTGGATACACGGGCCGTGATTGTGGTGGACCAGGGCGGCGTGCCCCTGGACATGGATCCAATCCGCAGCCTGTGCGACCGCCACGAGATCACCGTGATCGAAGACGCCGCCTGCGCCGTGGGGTCGACTTACAGGGGCCGGCCGGTGGGTGTGGACGCGGATGTCGCGGTGTGGTCCTTCCATCCACGGAAGATCCTCACCACCGGCGAGGGCGGGATGCTCACCACCAACCGGGCAGACTGGGCTGCCCGGGCCAGGACCCTGCGGGAGCACTCCATGAGCGTCTCCGCAGCAGACCGGCACGGATCCCTGCTGGCACCGCCGGAGGACTACCTGGAGGTTGGTTTCAACTACCGGATGACGGACCTGCAGGCCGCCGTCGGCATCGTCCAACTGGGCCGGCTGGCTGCGGTGCTGGCACGGCGCCGGGACATCGCGGCACGGTATGTGGCCGGACTCGCCGGGGTGCCCGGCCTGCGTTTGGTGTCCGACCCGCCGTACGGCACAACGAACTTCCAGTCCTTCTGGGTGGAGGTCCTGCCCAGTTTCGGAACCACCCGGGACGGGCTGCTCGAAAAGCTGGCGGAAGCCGGGATCTCTGCGCGGCGCGGCATCATGGCGGCGCACCGCCAGCCCGCCTACCGGTGGCGCGACTCGGGCGGAGGCCTCCTGCAGCACACGGAGCGGCTCAATGACAGGACATTGATCCTGCCGGTGTACCACGAGTTGGACGACGGCGGCCTGGACAGGATCATCGGCGCCATCCGGGCTTCGGCAGCGGGGACGCGCACATGAGTGAGCTGATCCTGATAGCTGCCAGCGGCCTGGCCCGTGAAGTCCTGGCGATGGTGCGCAGCAGCGGCCAGTACGACGTCGTCGGCCTGCTCGATGACGATAAGGAAATGGCGGGTGTCAGCGTGGACGGCGCCCCGGTGCTGGGAACCATCGATGACGCCGCCAAATACACCCACGCGTTCATCCTGGTGTGCATCGGTTCGGGCAGGGCGCGTGAATCCGTGGTGGAGCGGCTGACGGCGCTGGGGCTCACCGAGGCGCGCTACGCCACCGCCATCGACCCTTCGGTCCTGTGCCCGGAGGGGTGCCGGGTGGGCAGGGGCAGCATCCTGCTCCGCAACGTCACGCTTACTGCCTCGGTCACGCTGGGTTCGCACGTGGTTGCGATGCCGTCGGTGACATTCACGCACGACGACGACGTGGCGGACTTTGCGACGTTCGCGGCGGGGGTGTCACTGGGCGGCGGAGTCCGGATTGGCCGGGCGGCATACCTGGGCATGAACGCCAGCGTCCGCGAACGGACCTCGGTGGGGGCATACGCGACCGTGGGGATGGGGGCTGCTGTCTTGAGCAACGTCCCTGACGGGCAGACGTGGGTTGGGGTGCCGGCACACGAGATTGATGGCGAAAGCTTCCGGATTGGAGGGATGTCATGAGCGTGGATGTTCATCTGCAGGTTGTTCCCTTGGTGGATTTGGTGGCCCAGCAGGCCGAAGTTCACGACGAAGTCATGGCGGAACTGGCCAGCGTCTTGTCTACGGCTGCCTTCATTGGAGGGCCCGTGGTTGCGGCTTTTGAGGCGGCGTATGCCTCATTCGTTGGTGCTTCCCACTGCGTTGGAGTGGGAAATGGCACCGATGCACTCGAACTTGCGCTGCGCGCTGGAGGCGTGCGGGCCGGCGGGGAAGTCATCCTTCCTGCCAATACATTCATCGCGACGGCCGAGGCGGTGAGCCGGATCGGGGCCGTGCCCGTGCCGGTCGATGTGGATCCGGACTACTTGCTGATTTCACCGGCCGCCGTCGCCGCCGCCGTTACATCCCGCACGCAAGCCATCGTGCCGGTCCATTTGTTCGGGCAGACCGCCTTTGTGGAGCAACTGTCCCCCATCGCAGAGTCCTGCGGCGCTGTGATTATCGAGGACGCCGCGCAGTCGCAGGGTGCAACGCGTTTTGGCAGGCACGCGGGAACGTGGGGCCTGGCCGCCGGGACCAGCTTCTATCCAGGTAAGAACCTTGGCGCCGCGGGGGACGCCGGCGCCGTCCTGACGGACGATCCTGCAGTTGCTGCGCGGGTGCGCCTGTTGAGCGCGCATGGGAGTTCCGAGAAGTACCACCATGAAGTCATCGGGTTCAATTCGCGTCTGGATACAGTTCAGGCCGTCGTGCTCAAAGCAAAACTTGCCAGGCTTCACTTATGGAACCTGCGGAGGCGGGAAGCCGCGGAGCGTTACGCGGCATTGCTTGCGGATGTGCCGGGGGTTGAGCTGCCGCGGGAGGCGCCCGGGAACGCGGATGTGTGGCACCTGTACGTGGTACGGGTCCAGCACCGGGATGCGGTCCTCCGGGCGCTGCACGATGCCGGAATCCAGGCCGGAATCCACTACCCGGTTCCAGTGCACTTGAGTGGGGCTTACGCCAAGGCTTCCTTCGGTGCCTTCCCTGTCGCCGAGGAGGCTGCCGGACAGATCCTGTCGCTGCCGCTGTTCCCGCACATCACCGTTGAGCAGCAGGAGCGGGTCGCAGAGGTTCTTGCAGATGGGGTGAGGGCGGTATGACGACGGAGTCCGACCACAGGTCGGCCTGGAAAAACTCACTGCCATTAGTAACGGCAAATTCCGGACGGGAGGCCCGCCTCGCCGCATCGGTCAAACGAGGTGCGGGCTGGTCTGCTGGCGGAACAATTTTTCTGCGGCTCAGCAATATTCTTCTAACAGCTATTGTGGCCCGGATCGTTTCTCCCGAGGCACTGGGGGTCTTTACACTGGCAGTGACAGTACACTCCATCGTGGTGACGTTGGCAGAACTAGGCGTAGCCAGCGCTGTGTCCCGCTGTGATCTCGACGTCGACAAAATAGCGCCCACGATAACCACTCTTGCTATCGTTGGTAGCCTGCTTCTGGCTATCCCGATGGCCGCCTTCGCCTCTCAAATTGCACAGTTCATGGGCAACGAGGACGCAGCTAGCTCAATTAAGATTCTCTCCATTGGCGTCGCTCTGATCGGCCCACTGGCCGTTCCAGGAGCGTTGCTGCAACGCAATTTCAGGCAAAAGGTCAACTTCTGGGCATCTGTTGCATCATTCGTCCCGGGCAGTGCCACACTGCTGGTTCTTGCCACCCTTGGGGACGGGGCCGAGGCCTACGCCTGGTCACGCATCGTAGGCCAAATCGTAATGGGGGGCATAATACTCGCCTATTCCTCACGCATATATTTACCAGGCTTAGAGTTTCCGCTATTACGTCCCCTGCTCGCCTTCGGGCTTCCGCTGGCTGGTGCCAACCTCCTCAGCCAAATTCTTCTGAATCTGGATTACGCACTCATCGGACGGCTGCTAACTGTCGCAGACTTGGGAGTCTATTTCCTGGCATTCAACGTGGCAATGTGGCCCACAGCGATTGTCGGAACAGTTTTGAACAGCATCGTCCTTCCCGCTTTTTCCCGCGTCTTGCGTGACAATGGAAATATTAGAAAGTCAATAACAGATGGCCTGACTGTTATTGCACTGATTGTATTTCCAATTGGTGCATTCTTGCTAGCATTTTCAGATCAACTGATAGTCATTGTTTACGGACCGAAATGGGCGGCTGCCGGCCCCGTCCTGTCCATTCTTGCCACCTATGGCGTGCTGTTCGTATTTGGACTTTTCATTGCGAACATCCTTATTGCCTTAGGCAAGACTTCCCTGCTCTTCGTTGGCCAAGTAGGAGCGCTCCTGGCTCTGGTACCTGCCCTCTGGATCGGCATAACCTTGGCCGGTCTCCATGGAGCAGGTGTTGCCCATATTGTGGTCATGTGCGGCGTAACCATTCCGGTCTATTTTTGGGGGTTGCGCCGTGCCACTTCCATTGGCCTGGGTGAGCTCTGTGTCGCCCTCAAGACACCAGTCCTTTCTTCGATATTCGCCGCAGTCCTTGCCAAGACGCTGACGCTTCCGTTGCCTGATGGCTGGTTGAGCGTTCTCTTGGGGGGCGTGATCGGCCTCGGAACATGCATCGCCATGAACTATCGGGTGCTGACTCAATTGATTCCGATGACCTCCCGACGGGTGTCGCAGGCATCACAAAAACGCAAGAGTCCAACTGCAGGCAGGGATCACCCATGACTTCCGAATCCACGGACCTCCGTTTACGTACTCCGCGAGCAGCATCCACCCGGACCCGGATCAGTTAAAGGGAGCAATCGATGTTACAGCGCGCTAGGTCAACTGTCTCTTCTGGCCGCCTACCGCATGTCGCCGTAGTGGTGCCCTGTTACAACTACGGACGATATTTGCAGGACTGCATAGAAAGTATTATTAGCCAGCCTCAGGTGACTACTAATGTCCACATTCTCGACGATGCATCCACGGATGGGAGTGTTGCAACAGCAGAACAGATGGTCTCCCGATATCCAAATGTCCGACTCTCACGTCACACAGATAATAGGGGTCACATAGCCACCTATAACGAGGGACTTTCGCAGGTGGACTCGGACTATGTGGTGCTCCTGTCGGCCGATGACATGCTGGCACCTGGTTCGCTAAGCCGAGCCGCTGCACTTATGGAAGCTAATCCACAGGTCGGACTCGTATACGGTCATCCGCAAGCATTTACGACGAGCCCCCATGCAGGTCGGACGAAGTCACGGCACTGGTCAGTCTGGCCTGGTCCAAGCTGGATATCTGCTCAGTTTCGACGCGGCCTTGGCATCATCGCCAGCCCCGAAGCTGTGGTTCGCACCTCTATTCAGCATCGTGTGGGCTACTACCGGCCAGAACTACCGCATTCCGGCGACTTGGAGATGTGGTTGCGGATAGCAGATGTAGCTTCGGTGGGCCGGATCAACGGTGTGGACCAGGCATATCGCCGAGTGCATAACGACAGCATGATGCAGACAAGTTACGGCAACCTTCTTACTGATCTTGAGGAACGAGTTCGGGCATATAAAACATTCCTCATGCACAGTGGTCTCAATGAGGGTATCAAAAGGAGTTTACTAGCGACCGTCTGCCGCAGGATGGCAATCGAGTCCCTTCGTTGGGCCACAATCGAGGCAAAAAAACCGCTGCCGAATTTCTTGGAGATTTCCAAAGCCCTGCAATTTTCAGCTAAAGTCTTCGATAACTTTACCGACTTAAATGCCTATCAGAGTTTCATTGCCTCCGCCGACGAAAGCCTTCGAAATGACCTCGGACTCTTCAACAACGCGACTGACTCCTTCAAGGCATGGCGTGGCTATATCGAAGGAGAACTAGGGGACCGCCTCAGGTGGCGTCGATGGAGGATTTTTGGGATCTGACGCGGTCCTATCGACCGCACGAGCCTCATCTATTAGGAAGCGAACAGGAGGGTGAAATGACTTCAGCCCATAGCATGCGACGGATGATCCAACTAGGCGCCACTGCAATTTCCATGGGACCTCGCAACGCCGCGAACGCTGCAATCCGCCGTGCATTGGTGAGTCTGGGCAGCCTTGTTGACACGCCGATCGATGAACTGCCGGTCTCGATTGAGTACCTCACATCTGCCGATGAATTACAGCCCACACGCGCCGAAGACTCAAGGGCCAAAGTGCTCCACATAGGATGGATATGTTCCCCCCCCAGTGCTGGCTCCGGAGGACACACAACCCTCTTCCGTATGGTTAAGGCGGCCGAGGAACGGGGTCATATTTGCACATTGCTGCTGTACGACAAAAACTCGAACGATGTCGCCCGACACGAGGTGCAGGTACGCCAGTGGTGGCCAGAGCTCAAGGCAAGCATTCGCAGCGCCACTGGCGACCTAGCCGGCCTGGACGCAATCGTGGCCAGCTCATGGGGCACAGCGCACCTGCTGGCATCCCGAAAACCCCAAAATCTACACTGTTTTTACTTTATTCAAGACTATGAGCCCTACTTTTACCCCAGGGGAGCCCTATACGCCTTTGCCGAGGAAACGTACCGTTTTGGCTTCATTAATATAGCCCTCGGCGCTATGGTCGATGCAACAATTGAGAGAGAAACCGGCATACGATCGGACGTTACAGTTCCATTCGGTTGTGATCTCAAAACATACCGGCTCCTTCCACGCCACGATGAGAAAGAGAACCGAACTGGGGTTGTCTATTATTCCAAGCGAACTGCTGACCGCAGAGGATATCTGCTTGCAAAGTTGGCGCTTGAGATATTTCACAAATTACATCCGGAGCAGGAAATACACGTCTACGGCGACGTCGTTAAAAACTGGCGAATACCCGTGACGAACCATGGAACTCTCTCACCAAGCCAACTCAACGAGCTCTATAATAGAACCATTGCAAGCGTTGCGCTTTCGTTCACAAATGTCACGTTAGTCGCTGAAGAAATGATGGCCGCAGGAAACGTTCCTGTGATCAACGACCATCCTTTCTCACGGGCGGTGCTGGACAGCTCCGGCCCTATCTGGACTGCGGCCACACCGAAGGGAATTGCTGCTGGTCTTTGTGCGGCCATATGTGCGGAGAATAAAGCTGTGCGAGCCACGCGACTGTCCAACATGTCGCGAACGGACTGGAATCATACCGGCGCCTTAGTTGCAAGTTGCATTGAGAAATATTGCAATAGGCAGCCAGAAGGCGCGGCCGCTCTATTCATTGCGAATAAAAAATGACTTCCCTAAGTGCCCGCCTAAGGCGATCGGACCGACGCTCAGAAACGGGCCGCCGCACCGCCAAAGCTTTCACCCCAAAAGAGGCGAGGAGCGAGCCAAAACTATCTTTCCTAATGAAATTTACGGCTTTTAGCATATTCTTTTTTCCGTCCTCAATGGTGCTCAAGCCCATGGGAGCAGCTGGGACCGTCCCCCTCCTGCTGGCTATGCTGGTATTCGCATTTTGGCTCGGCTCAGTACTTTTTGGACTTGAAGACCCCACCCACAGAAGTAACCCCGGCCGACTCGCGCTGGCAGCACTTTGGCTAGCGACTACAGCGTCATACGTCGCACTCAACGCCGGCCTTACGGGGGGAAGTTCGATGCCAGCCAGGGCTGCCGCGGATCGTGTATTAATCCTACTTCTTGCGAGCGCGGGCCTGATCCTCGTAATCAGCGAAGTTGTTCGTTCCGCAGAGGATGCACTTGTCCTCGTCCGATGGTTGTTAGCGGGCGCATTTTTCTGCTGTCTTGTTGCCCTTGTGCAATTTGTTTTTCGAGTGAATCCTATGGAGTGGATTCGGGCCCTACTGCCGGGATTTACCTATAACGGCGGCGATACGCCTTTCCAGACCAGAGCTGCATTGGTTCGGGTTGCGGGTAGTACTTTCCACTCCATAGAACTCGCAGTCGTCTCTTCCATGCTACTTCCGCTGTCTATATGGAGAGCAGTCTATGATCCACTGGGAAGAAAATGGTTCCATTGGCTGCAATGCTCATTGCTCGTTATTGCAATCGCCTCTACCGTCTCAAGGTCGGGCGTCATTGGCCTCGTTACGGGGCTTTTCACTTTTGTCCCATTTCTGCCCAAAGGGGCTAGGAAGTGGACAGTGATCGTAGCGCCTATCACCATGGCATCCCTGTTTCTCATTATACCCGGCCTTATGAGTACTCTCGCATCATCCTTCACCATCGGGAGCGCCGATCCTTCAATTTCTACTAGGACGAATAATTATCCGCGCGTTGAAGCGCTGTTTAATGAGCGCCCTATTTTAGGATTAGGACCGGGTAACTATATCTTCGAAACGGCCCTGCAGATCCTGGACAACCAATACCTGACCGCCCTAGTTACCCTAGGAGGCGTCGGACTGGTGGGAACTGCGGTATATTTCGTTCTCCCGGCGATTTCCGCGCTTATGGCCGCAAAAGCAATTAAAGTGCAAAAGACAAAATCGCTCGCAGGCGCCGTTGCGGGCGGCGGTCTTGTGGCAGCGGTATGTTCATTTACTTTCGACTCCCTTTCTTTCCCTGTTTTTGCCCTCACTTATCCCATTTTAATTGGTTTGAGTGGTACCGTCTGGTGTCTGGCGAGGGACGAGAAGAGATCATCTAGAAGAAGCTAGCAGGAGGGATACCATGGATCCTTTGTCCGTTATCCGCGTCATTATGCAATATAAGCTTGCGGCGATACCAGCAATGGTCGCTACACTTATTGCTGCGGTGTATGTTTTCCAGTTCGCACCACGTTCTTTCGAGTCAAATGCATCGTATGCCATAATTAATCCGAATCCCCCAGCCAAAGAAGATGCCCTGCTAGATCCCGCACTTGGTAAATTGAACTCTGATAACCCCTACCTTCGCTCATCCGATCCCACTTTGATTGTTCAGGTAGTGATGACCGACCTTAACAGCAAGAGTTCCGCTGATTTGCTGGAAGGCATGGGGTTAGGCACTGATTATTCAGTGACACGTTACTCCGCTGGCAACGGTTCAGGCTTTGTTCTAGACATCGCCGGCCGTGGTACCAGTCCCGAAGAGTCTTCCGCCGTGACACGAGCGGTCGGTGATATGCTCCAAAAAGATCTATACAGGCAGCAAAAGGTAAATGGTGCCGATGATCGATACCTATACACCTCCATTGTGATAGCTCAGTCAGCCAAGGCCACAGAGCAATTCTCTAGCCGACTTCGTTCAGTTATCGTTGTGATTCTCGGGGGCGTTGTACTTACATTTGCATCTATTTCTGTGGCGCGATCTGTAAAGAGAGCGCGAACGAGTCATCTAAGAGTGACTGAAGAGGAAAGTCATAAACACTTTTCACGTGATGGGGTAATCGAGAGCTCTTCGTGAAGAATTGAGAGGCATATCGTCATTTAGGTAACCCAACCTGAGCCGGATGGTGGAACACGGACTCTTCAAGGTTCGTGGTAAAACAGGGCCTTGGCATTCTTGTCAGGGTCGCCTTTCCATATGGGCTTCTTTGGTGGCTACCCACTTCCAAGAGGCACTGACCACTTTCCTGCTGCACCACACCGGACCTGGCACCGTCCACCCGCCGGCCCCGCGACGCTCTCGTGTGTAGCCGTGATATGGTTCGGTCGGGCCGCGGTGGCGCCCCGCGTTTCGTTCGGTGTCTAATTAGGCTGGTCCAGCGGACCTTGGATTCAGCAGCTCTGACGCTGACGCCCTGTGGGCGCGGATGCTCGGCATCGATGAACACCACTACCGTTTCGTGCGGTCCTTCCCCGACCGGGCTAAGGCCTGGAACGCTGCGAATCGTGAATTAGCATCATCGTCGTCTCGACGCCGGACAAGCCCTGGGAATTGTGGCCAGCCACGAAAGCGAGGGCGTCGGCGACTGGCTGTTCACCCTCCCGCTTCAATGACGCCTGGGCAGGCATGTCGTTGCGATTTACCCGTCCGCGGCGTTCCGAAGGCCCTGCGGATATGGTGGCTCTTCGCGGTTCGTGGGGAAATTGATCCCTGGGATGAGTGTCATGCCGCCGTCCGGACGGCACTTCTCAAGAGAATAACCGATTTGTAATTGGCTGCATTGCGGTACCCACGGGCGGTTCGCTTGATGTTCTTGATCGCCGTGTTGTTGGCTTCGACCTTTCCGGTAGTGGCACCGGTGATGATGAGCACCTCGATCTCTTTCCACCACCGGCAGACAGTGCGGTAGAGCCTGTTCGTCTCGGGCCTGGCTGCTGCCTTCACCAGTTCTTCGAGCTTTGTTTTCGCTGCGGCGGCGTCGTCCAGGGAGCCGGTGCGCAGCAGGACCCGGAGCTGTTCTTTGACCTTCCAGACCGCCCGGAGGGTGCCGGTCGGGTCGTCGACGGCGAAGACTTCCTCAAGCCGGAGAGCGGCCCGCCAGCTGAGTGTGTCGCCGCCGCGCAGCAGGAGCATGCGGTGGGCCCACGCCTTGTCGATGGCACGTCCGCGTCGGCCCTTGACCTGCTGCGAGAGGTTCTGCCGCGTCTCCGTCATCGCGTGGTTGGCCAGCGAGATCAGGTGGAAGTGGTCGACCGCGACGGCGGTACGCGGAAGCCACATCCGCAACGCTTTCCTGAACGCCGCCGAGGGGTCGATCGCGACAACCTGCACAGCCAGACGCCAGTCCAGAGGCCGGGCAAACAGCCATTCCCCGACGCCCTTGTGGTCACGACCGTCCACGACGCCCAGGACCTGGCCGGTGTCCAGATCCACGATGGTGGTCATCCACGGCTCGAACCGTGTCCACGCCTTCGTTGCGGGGTCCTGGAAATAGCGCACGGACCGGAACCGATGCTCATCAATGCCCAGCATCCGCGGGCTGAGTTTGTCCACGTCCGGCAGCTTCAGCAGGCATGCTTCGGTGACGGCGGCACGGACCATCCACCAGGACACGGCGAAGCCGGCAGCTGTCTCAGAGACGGGCCGCCCGGAGCGGATCACGGCATCCACGAGCTGGTCCCTGAGCCGGCTCGTGGACCGGGAACGGCGCGGGACCTGGGGCGTGGATTCAAAGAACGACAGCCGGTCGCACGCCGGTTCCTCGCAGTACCAGCGGTACTTGGACCAGAGCACGTCCACCGGCCCGGCGACAGGAATATCGCGGAGCCGTTGCAAGCGGCGCTCTTTCCGGCGGGAGGCAATGACCCCGCAGCTCGGGCAGCCAGGAAGTTCGTCAGTTTCGACGATGACCTGCCGCCGGCCAGCGGTGATGGAGGTGGAAATGACGTGGCAGTCGGGCAGGTTGAAGAGGATGGTGGCAGCATCGGCTGCGACCCCGGTAGGCTCAATCACGGCTCGTGGTCCTGTTCCAGGTTGAATGCTTAGACACACTCATCCCAGCAGGGCCACGGGCCCCTTTGACTTCAACGACACGAACTCATTCCCCACGAACCGCGAAGAGCCGATATGGTTGCCATGCACTGCAGTCTTGGTGGACGCGCCTCACCTGGGCAAGCTCCCAACGACATTCTCACCGAAGTCGCGAAACGCCTCACCCCCGCAGGTCTAAGGCCGGCAGGGACGCTCGGTGATCTGGTCTGAGCCAACCGGAGACGACAGGCTCTAGGCCCTTGTCAAACCAGCCGGCTCTGGCGCATGGTCCGTTGGTCGTGGAAATAGATCGTAGTCCTCATTGTCACCGAGGCCCCAGCCCCCGCGCCGGGTCCGCTCCCACCACAAGGATGCAGCAGGACAGTCCTTACATTCCGGCCGTTTAGGCAGTCCCAGCAGCTGCCTCGAGTACTTTCGCATGCCGACTCAAGCACACGTCGGCGTCGAACCTTCGGGCAGCCTCAACTGCGATTCCTTCACTTCGACTCCAGGCGCGATCTCGGCTGAATGACAGCATTGCCGCGATCAACTCCTCCCTATTTTGTTGCCTTTGGAACCTGGAGGCCGCCATGCTCTTCCAGTCAACTACCAAGGGGTCACCCAAGGGGTTAGAGACGAGACATCCCCATTTCGGTTTATCGGCGAGTTGCTCACGAGCTCCTCCGACGTCGCTCATGACTACGGGGACCCCCGACATCAGCGCCTCCATGGAGGCAAGAGCCCAACCTTCGAAAAACGAATTGAGAACAAATCCATCGGCAGCGGACAAAAGCACTCTGGGCTGCTGCGTGTGATCCCGCAAGTGCAAACGACCGCCGTGCCGCATCCTGTTCTTTAGTTCTAGCACTTGTTCCGCGTAGGAAGCGTCATCCGGACGTCCGCAAATGAGCAGGTGCGCGTTGGGAACGACTTCGGCAACCTCGGAGAAGGCACTGGCTAGTCCAAAATTGTTCTTCTGCAGGCAGTGTCGGGCGAGAGACACGAATAGGTATTCATCAGTGAGGCCGAGGAGCCTTCGAGCGTTCTCCCTTGAAATGCTTGGTCTTGGCGAAGACACCACACCGTTTGGAATGTTAGTAATGAAATCAGGTTCGCAGTCGACATCTACAGCCAAGTACTGCCGACGGACCATTTCACTGACGCTCACCAGCCCTGCCAATAAATCACGTCGTGCACGAACTTGGACTCCGTCCACGTTGAATTGGTTGTGCATTCCGTGAAGCGTTTCTACAACTGGTATCGAACATGCGGCAGCGCTTTCAAGCATCCATTTGGGAACACCATGAGCACTCACGACGTCCGGCCGCCAAAACCGCAGCCACGCCTCACAGTCTTCTGCATTGAGGCGTACAACCTCGAGCCCTTCTGCCTCCAGATTGTGCCGCAGACGATCTTGACCTGTCTCCGCGCTTCTCCGATACACGTAGTCAGGCGTGTGCGCGACCGCTACACGATAGCCACGTCGGTGCAGCCCCCGGGCAAGAAATGCGACGACTTCATCCATCCCACCTGCATCCAACGACTCCGTGGCGATCACACACCGCATCCCTCGGTGAGCCGGCACGAGGGGGACATTTGAAACGCTTGTTTCGCTGCCACTCGACTCATGCGCCGATAGGCAGACCGATTGGGGAGCTAAACGCTCCGACCGTCCGGATATAAGTGGACGGGACCAGCCCTCTAGTTGAACTTCCGCGAGATGCCCGGTCGGCCGCAGCAACATTTTCACGAGGCGTTTTATAGGCTTTGGAGTAAAACTCGAGTTGCGCTGTGCAAACAGAAAGAGTTTCCTCGTCACTTTCGACTCTCGGACGACTGCGATCAAATCTTTCACCTTGGTCCTCGGAGTTAGTTTCAATCTAAATTCGGCTGCTTTCATCCCGCTCCCAAGTGGCGCGGGTATGGCGCAGAGCCAAACGGCCACCGACCGCAAATGCAGCGTAGACCAGGGCATCCAGGGCGGTCGCCGGACCCTTCACGGATCCAACTAGTTCCCGCAGCGTCCTGCCCGTGTGGGCTCCGTCCATCCCCCGTAGCTCCGAATTGCCGCGGTACACCCGACAGAGGGTTGAAAGAAGTACTCTCGCAGACCGCGGTGTGCGGACGGTCACCGGCGTACATTCAACGACCACTTTTTCTGAGTCGCTAAAGAGCCTGTCGATATAGCAGTCGTCGGCGGTCAGAGCCGGAAACTCACCCAGGCGCTCATGACCCTCCTGATTCAGCCCGTAAATGCCCGCCCCCCACATCGATGCTGAAGACTGTGGAAGACGGCTGCGGGCCCGGTAGTAGGCCCGGACTGCCCAGGAAGCCCCGGACGTGTTATAGACAAAGGCAGGCCGCGCACAGAGCACCCCATTATCCGCGGAAAGTGCCTTCAGAGTGGCGTACAACGCCTCCGGGGGAACCTCGATATCTGCATCCACGTAGACCCTGGGCCACCGCACGGCGGCCTCATCGGCGGCATTGAGGGCAGCCACCTTGGAAGCCACAGGCACGTCGATGACCCGCACGCCGGGAACGGCGGCAGCGATGCCCGAAGTCGCGTCGGTGCATCCGTTGCAGGCCACAATGACCTCTACCTGGCCTGTGGCCAGAGGAAGCTTGAGGGCCGCCAGAGTCCTGCCGAGCACGGAAGCCTCATTGTGTGCAGGAATGATGACCGCCGCGGCCGGCGGATCTTCGGTCACACCACGGGAAGGTTTGTAGGTAACGGAGTGGGGAAGTTCCGCCCACCGGGTCTCCCTGGCAACCAGTCCCAAAATGCCCCGGTGGGCAGGAAGCGGCGCCCGCAGCAAGGCGGATAGAACGACGGCGGCACGGAACACACGCGCGTACCCCAGAGTGTGGAACTTGCGGGCATAGCGGATTCGGTTTGCACTCACTAGGGCGTCGAGCGCCGGCGAGCTTCCCGATCCACCCCTGCCATGGGTCATGGCGGCCACTGGCTCAAACCAAATGGCTGCCCCCAGTTCGCGGACGCGGTGCAGATAGTCCGTCTCCTCGGAATACAGGAAGTAGGTCTCATCCCATTCGCCCACTTCGTCGGCGACATCGGCCCGGATCAGCAGGGCAGCCCCCGTAGCCCACTCAACCCGGTGCGGGTGGGCGTAGCTTTCGGCGTCGAAATCCATCTCTGAAAGCCATCCCGGTCGGCCCGGAAGTTTGCTGCCCAAGGCTGCATCACCGAGCGCCCGCAGAATGCTTGGTTCCCGCCGCAGCGAGGGGTAGAGGGTCCCGTCTTCGTCCCGTAGAAGGGGAACAACAACCCCTGCGCCTGTCCTGCCCATAGAGGCGCGCATGGCGCGTACGGACCCTGAATGGAGACGGAGATCCGGATTGAGCACCAGATAGGCATCGGCAGTGCCCGCCCGGGCGCGGGCGGCGTTGATCCCGCCGGCGTAGCCCAGATTTCCCCCGGTGGCGAAGGCTGTCACCTCCGGGTAGTGCTGGAGGCAGACCAAAGTTTCGGGATTGGGCGAATTGTCAGCCACCACCACCTTGATCGACTGCTCCGTAGTTTCCTGCAGCAGGCTTTCAAGCATTCCGCAGACATCGGAACCGTTGTTATAGGTGACCACCAGCGCCGCCACGTCAGCGTGCTCGCTGACAGGCGTGAACCCCCGGGGCCTGAAGCTGCGGGTGATAGCGTCGGCCGAGGTGTGCGAAGCAGCCGGAACGGCAGGCACCAGGGCTGTGCTGTGCCGGCGGAGCCGCACGTAAGACTCCGGCCCTTCCAGCAAATACCTTTTGGCGAGCCTCCGCGGCTCGATAGCCAGCCTCCAGGCCCATTCGAGTCCCATGCTGCTGACTTGCGCCGGCGCCCGCTGGACATTGCCCGCCAGGAAGTCGACGACGGCCCCAAAGGCCAGGAGGACGTTCGCTCCCGTAAGGTGCCCGTACTCCGCTATCCAGAGTTCCTGACGTGGCTTTCCCAAGCAGATTAAGAGAATGTTGGCTCCCGCAGCGCGGATCTCGCTGCACAGTTGGAGCGATCCCCGTCGGTCTGCCAGAACCTCCCGGCCTGGCGCCCACCAGCCCGCCACTTTCAGGAAAGGCTCTTGGGCCTTGAGCCGTGCACCAGCCCGGCGTTGCGCTTCCGCGCTGCCGCCCAGAAACCCGACGGAAAGCCCAAGGTCCGCCGCGGTGGCGAGAATCTGGTCGATCAAGTCGCTCCCCGCCAGACGGGGCCAATGGCGTCCCGTCAGTTCCCCCGCCCTCGAAACCAGCGGAGCACCATCCAGCAGCGTCAGCCATTCCAAGGGAGCGACATCCAGGCTGCCCTCCCACCGGCCGCCCACGCCGAAGTGGTTCAGGTGATCCAGGTTTGCGGACAGCACGCACAAGGGCACTGGACCGGCGCCTGAAGCGCGTCCCATGATGGTCGCAACAGCCTTCTCCCGCCCCATCAGGTCAACGGGTACACCTCCAAGGCACACCCGCGCCGGTCGGCCCTCAGTGACCCCAGCTTCAGCGGCCCGGAAGAAGGAGGACCCGGGCAGCTGCCGCCCCCGAGGATGGACCGCCCTTCTGGGAGCTATCAGGTCTGCCATCCCCAGCTTTGGGATATGGCGGGGAAGAACTCGTGGTGCAGATGTCATTCCGGCTCCATGTTCGCGGCACACTCGCGAAGCGGCATGAAGAAGGGCTGCACTCCCCCGACATACCTGCGGGCCGCCTAAACGGCCCTGCTGTCGCTTACCTGGCAATGGCGACACCAGCGGTTATGCGTGAACGGCCCGGAACCTTGGCTCGAACACCCCGCAGGTATCTCCGAATCAACGCTAGGCAGGCCCCGGGAGCCGGACCATACGCCTGCCCCCGACTCTGTGGATACCCGCACGAGCTGTGCGGACATCAATGCGGACGGACAGCAGGCCGGAAGTACCTACTACACCGCCGTCCCGAAGAACAGCTCCGTGACAACAGCCAGGCGGTACGGATCCTCCACGCCGCACAACTCGCGGGCGGAGTGCATGGACAGCAGCGGCACACCCACGTCCACGGTCCGGATCCCCAGCCGGGTGGCGGTGAGCGGGCCAATCGTGGAGCCGCAGGGCACCACGTTGTTGGAGACGAACTCCTGGTACGGCACCCCGGCTTCGCCGCAGAGCCGGGCCCAGAACGCGGCACCAAAGGCGTCCGTGGCGTACCGCTGGTTGGCGTTGATCTTCAGCAGCGGACCGCCGTTCAGCACGGGATGGTTGGCGGGGTCATGCCGCTCGGGGTAGTTCGGGTGCACCGCGTGGCCGGCATCGGCAGAAAGGCAGAACGACGCCGCCAGGGCCTGCCGCCGCTGGCTCACCGTTGCGCCAAGGCCGTCGGAGATGCGCACCAGGACATCTTCGAGGATGGGCCCGCACGCACCGGAGCGGGAGTTCGACCCGATTTCCTCATGGTCGAAGGCCGCAAGCACTGCGATGGGACCGCCCTCGGGCCCGGAACCGGTGTGGGCGGTCAGCGCCGCCAGCCCGGCGTGCGTGGCCGAAAGGTTGTCCAGCCGCCCGGACGCGAAGAACTCCCCCTTGCCCCCGAAAACTGCCGCCTCCTGCGTGTCCGCAATGACGACGTCGTACCCGCCAATCTGCGCCGGGTCGACGGACGCCCCGGCAACCGAAGCCGCCAGTACGCCCAGCAGATCGGAATCCGACGGATTCCCCAGCCCCCACACCGGATTCATGTGCCGCTGTTTGTCCAGCGCCAGCCCCTCGTTCACTGCCCGGTCCAGGTGGATGGCCAGCTGGGGGAAGCGGAGCAGCGGCCCGGTGGCCGTAAGGTGCTCGGTACCGTCCAGCATCACCAGCCGGCCCGCGAGCCGCAGCTCGCGGTCCAGCCAGGAATTCAGTAGCGGGCCGCCGTAGACCTCCACACCGGCCTGAAGCCAGCCGTGGGCACCGGTGGTGGGCTTGGGCTTGAGCTTGAAGGACGGCGAATCGGTGTGCGCGCCGAGGATGTTGAATCCGGTGGCCGGTCCCGCACGCTCCGGGACCACCCACGCGATCAGCGCGCCGTCGCGGATGATGTAGAACGAACCCGGCCCGCCCTCCCACGGCTCCAGCTCATCCAGGCGCGTGAACCCGGCCTCCGCCAGCCGCCGGCCTCCCTCGTGCGCTGCATGGAAGCTCGACGGCGATGCGCTGACAAAGGCGCCAAGGTCCTGGATGTGGTCTGCGGCAGAGGAAGGCAAAGGCATGGTCCCGAGTCTAGCGCCGCCCTACTCCGCGGGAGCCGGGGCAGCCTCGGCGGCTACGGCGGGCTGTGCGTCCGCTGCCGCATCCTTGCGGCGGTACCGGAGGACGCCCACTGCCACCACAACGGCGGCCAGCGCCAGGGAGAGCAGCAGGGACTCACGAGTGGATTCCACGATCACCATGCCGATCAGCAGGGCCACGATGCTGATGATCGCTGCCCAGGTGAGGTATGGGAAGAGCCACATCTTCAGCTGAAGGTCCTTCGCTGCGGCACCCATCCGACGGCGGAGGACCAGCTGCGAGGCGGAGATGACCAGCCACACAAACAGGGCAATGGCACCGGAGGTGTTCACCAGGAAGAGGAACACCGTGTCCGGGGCGATGTAGTTCAGGCCCACGGTGACGAAGCCGACCACGGTGGAGGCGAGCACGGCGGCAGCGGGAACGCCTCGGCGGGAGATGCGCGTCCAGGAGCGCGGGGCGTCACCGCGGGTGGAGAGGGAGAACAGCATACGGCTGGCGGTGTAGAGGCCGGAGTTCAGGCAGGAGAGGACCGAGGTCAGCACCACGACGTCCATGATGGTTCCGGCGCCGGGGATGCCGAACAGCTCGATGACCGCAACGTACGGGCTCTTGGCGACGGAAGCAGAGTTCCAGGGAAGCAGGGTGACCACTACCGCGATGGAGCCGATGTAGAACACCAGGATGCGCCACACGGTGGACTTCACGGCCTTCTTCACGGCGTCCACGGGGTTCTCCGATTCACCGGCGGCAATGGTGGCGATCTCTGCCCCGAAGAAGGAGAAGACCACCACCAGGATGCCGGCCAGGACTGCGCCCGGACCGTTTGGCATGAAGCCGCCGTTGTCGAGCAGGTTGCTCAGGCCGGGCGCAGGGACACCGGGGATGAGCCCCAGGATGGCGGCAACGCCGAAGATCAGGAACAGGACGATCGCCGCGACCTTGATGGACGCGAACCAGAACTCGAACTCGCCGTAGGACTTCACGGAGCCGAGGTTGGTGAGCGTCAGCAGCACCATGAGGACAAGGGCCCACACCCACTGGTCGATGCCCGGCACCCAGCGGTGCATGATCGCGGCACCAGCTGTGGCTTCAATGCCCAGGACGATGATCCAGAACCAGGCGTAGAGCCAGCCGATGCTGAACCCTGCCCAGCGGCCCAGCGCCTTGTCCGCGTAGGTGGAGAAGGAACCCGTTTCGGGGTTTGCGGCGGCCATCTCACCCAGCATGCGCATCACCAGGATGACCACCAGGCCGGCGGCCGCATACGCCACGAGGATGCCGGGACCGGCCTGCTGGATGGCTGCCCCCGAGCCGACGAAGAGTCCTGCACCGATGACGCCGGCGATGGCGATCATGGACAGGTGCCTGGGTTTCAGGGACTTTGAAAGTTGCTGGTCAGCATGCATGGAAGTGCCGTCCTGTTGGGAAATAGCATGGGTTGGGCGACGTGCCTTGGTGGTCACCGGCGGACCGTGTGATGCACCACATCGTCGTCTCACCCTAGAGCCGCCATTATGCGCCTTGCTTTGTGCAGTCCAACAGATCTGGCTCCAGCCAACAGGACGGCGCTCCAAGCGGAGACCGTCAGGGGCAATAAAAGTTTTCCTTCAGGCATATTTGTAATGTGCCCGAAACCACGCGGCCACCCCGGGCGCGTGGCGGAAACCGGCCCCGCGGGCCTATACGTCCCGGCGCTTCAGCAGCACGGCTGCGAGCAGGACGGGGATAACCACCCAGGCGCCCAGGACCAGTCCTGCCTGCCAGGCCTCCAGGCTATCCGGAACGTGCTGGGCGGCCGTCAAAGGCTCCACGGTGTTGCCTGGCAGGTATTTGCGGGCTTCCTTGAAGAAGTCCCCGGGGATGAGCTGGAACGCAATCGGTGCCACGAAGAAGATGCCCACCAAGCTCATAATGCCGCCGGCCGAATTCCTGATCAGCGTCCCCAGGGCCATTCCGATGGCGGCGACGGCGGCCACATAGATGCTGTTGACCAGAAGGAGCTTCACCGGCTGGGAGCTGCCAAGGTCCAGTTTCAGTCCGTAGTTGTCCAGGATAGGCACCGCCACGAGTCCTGCCACCCACGTGGAGGCAGCCGTGACCACGAACGAAGTCACCATGACCACCACCAGCTTGGCACCGAAAGCCGGGAGGCGACGGGGAACTGCCGCGAAGGTGGACCGTGCCATTCCGGTAGTAAATTCCGAACTCATCAGCAGCACGCCAAGGGAGCCGAGAATCAGCTGGGCGAAGGCGATGCCGGACGTAGGCACGCTGACGGCAAGGTCTCCGCCCTGTGCTGCCATCCGGGCAGCAGCCTGCGGGTCCCGGGTGGCCGCATCGGCGAACTGGCCCGTCCCCCATGCGGACAACGCGCCAAAGCCAACCATGACGACGGCCGTGGAGGCGAGCAGGATCAGGGTCGAAAGAAGGCTGCGGAACTTGATGACTTCCGAGTTGAGCACCCGGATGAAGGTGGGCCCGGGAAGGGAGCGTCCGGCACTGCGCGGGTCCGGTCCGGCGGGGGAGGGCATGGATTCAGTGGTCGTGGAGCTCATGAGTGGGCTACCTCCGCAGCGGGCAGGGAGTGGTATTCGACGTCGTCCTTGGTCAGTTCCATATAGGCCTCCTCGAGGCTGGCCACAAGGGGCGTGAGTTCATACACCATGACCTGGTTTTCCAGGGCCGTGGCTGCAATGGTCCTGGGATCCAGGCCGGTCACTTCGAGCAGTTCCCGTTCCGGCACCTCAATGGATGCTCCACGGCCGGCCAGGAGCTGGCGCAGGTGGTCGGGCTGGTCGGTGCGGACGCGGACCCGGGACTGGCCCTTCCCGGTGATGATGTCCCGGATGGGGGCATCGGCAATGACGCGGCCGCGGCCAATGACAACCAAGTGGTCCGCCGTCTGTGCCATCTCGCTCATCAGGTGGCTGGAGAGGAACACCGTCCGCCCTTGTCCGGCAAGGTACCGCACGAGATTCCGCACCCACACCACGCCCTCAGGGTCCAGGCCGTTGACGGGTTCATCGAGGATGAGCGTCTGGGGGTCCCCCAGCAGCGCCGCTGCGATGCCCAGGCGCTGACCCATGCCCAGCGAGAATCCGCCGGCTTTCTTGCGCGCCACCGCCTCGAGTCCGGTCATTTCGATGACTTCGTGCACCCTGGCTTTCGGGATGCTGTGGGTGGCGGCCATCGCCAGCAGGTGGTTGTAGGCGCTGCGGCTGGTGTGGACGGCTTTGGCATCCAGCAGGGCGCCCACCTCCCGCAGCGGGGCTTTGTGCTGCCCGTAGGGCAGTCCGTTTACGGTCGCTGACCCTGACGTTGGCCGGTCCAGTCCCATGATCATGCGCATGGTGGTGGACTTTCCTGCCCCGTTCGGTCCAAGGAAGCCGGTGACTTGCCCTGCCCTGACGGTGAAACTGACACCGGCAACGGCGGTTTTGTCGCCATAGACCTTTGTCAGCCCGTTTACCTCGATCATGAATCATCCTTTGAACGGCAGCGGACGGCTGCGGACGTTGTGGGGTGCGGATACCTTCCCCACGCTACCGAGGCAGGCGCCGCTTTGGGCCGCTTTCAGGGATGATTCAGGGGAGAATCAGGGTTGTCCTCCCCGGCGTGGCCCATGTCAGGGGCGTGGCGAGTAGTACGCCAGGGCCTTGGGCCGTACTTCGTAGGCCACCTTCCGGACACCGGCCAGCGCTTCTCCGTCCACTGCCAGCGCCATGGGCGCGCCGCCGGCGTCGATCCTCACCTCGGTGGCTTCCCGCAGGTGGGTGATCCTTGAGCTTGCCACCGTCCCCGTCAGAACGGACCAGAGAAGCCGGAGCCGGGCAAAGGATTCGTCGGCGGTGATCAGCCGGACGTCGAGGACCCCGTCGTCCATCACCGGCCTGATCAGGGGTGCGTGGTCCCGCGGATAGTACCGGCCGCGGCCCAGGTAGGCGATCCACACCTTGTGGCGGACGCCGTCCACGCTCAACGTTGTGGGGGTGCCGGCGGCGAAGGTGCGGAACATGGCCACAACACCGGCCAGCGGCTTGCCCAGCGCCGGCTGCAGGTGTTCCCGCCGCCGCACAAGATTCGGATAAAGGCCCACACTGGAGGTGTTCAGCATGATCAGCCGGGAGACTTCGGGATTGCCGGCAAGTCCGCGTTCCACGGTGACCACACCAACGCCGGCCAGGGCCGCCTCGCCCTTTTCCGCGGCCGCGACCGCCTCCTTGAGGCTGCCGGTCCCGGCGTCCCGTGCAAAGTGGTTGAGCGTCCCGCCCGGCAGGACCAGCAGGGGTATGGAGCGTTCGACGGCGACAGCGGCTGCGGCGCCGACGGTCCCGTCTCCGCCCCAGACACCGAGGGCCAGGGTGCCGGGATGGTCTGCAGTGGCATTGATGCGCTGGACCAGGTCTTCGTCCGGCTGCGCGACATTGATATGCGCCTTCGGGAATACTTCTTGGAGCGCTGCCGCGGTTTCCTCCTTGAAAGAGCCGCCCAGGGTGTTCACAACGATACTGAGGCCCTCGCCGCCCGGCAGTGCCGGTGCGCTGGTCACCGCCCGCGTGGTCGGGGGGATGGGCGGACGGACAGGCCACCAGTGGCGCGTCACCAGGGCAGCTCCTGCACCCAGGACCGACCCGAAGATTACATCGGAGGGCCAGTGCGCGCCGGTGTGGACCCTCGAATAGGCCACCCCCAGGGCGGCCGGAGCCAGCGCGATTCCCAGCGCCGGACGGACCAAGCCGGCTCCCACGGCAAACGCTACGGCTGATGCGGAGTGCCCTGACGGCATGGAGGAGCTCGTGGGCTGCGGATGCACGAAGCGGAAGACCGGCAGGTGCTCGGGGAGCGGCCGGGTGCGGGGGAGCAGTGTCTTGAACACCACGTTGGTCACTGCCGACGCCACTCCCTGTGCGATCAGCCCGTGCACCGCCGCCCTCCTGGTCTTCCCCGGGAAGAGGGCCAGGACCGCTGCCGTCCCCATCCAGAGTTTGCCCTGGTTGGCGGAGGCGGAGAGGCGGCGGAAGAAGGCGTCGTGGTTTCCTCCGGGCAGGCCCGAAACATGCCCTACGAGGTATCTATCGAGGCGGCTGACCCAGCTCCGGCCCGGGGGCTTGGTGCTTTGCATGGGATCACCCTAACCCCACTGGCTCCTCCTCCGGGGCTGGCCCCGGTTCAACGCGCAGGGGTTTCGCCGCTCCGGCGAGGAGCAGTGCCACCAGGATGGGCGCCATGATGGCCAGCAGCGCGGTGTGGATTCCGGTGAGGTCACCCAGGTAGCCCAGCAACGGCGGCCCGGCCAGGAAAGATATATACCCCAATGTGGATACAACGGACACGCGGGCCGCTGAATGCTTGGGGTCATCCGAAGCTGCGGACATGCCCATGGGGAAGGCCAGGGCGGCGCCCACGCCCCACAGGGCAGCTCCAATACCTGCCAGCCAAATGTTTGATGCCAGCACGAAGAGACCCAGTCCGGCGGCGGCCGCGGCCATGCTGGCCCGTAGGACGGCCACCCGGCCGTACTTGTCGATGACCCTCCCGCCCAGGAACCGCATTGCCGTCATGGCCAGGACGAACAACGCGAACATGAGGGCGCCGGTGGATTCGGAGGTGGCAAGCCCGTCCACCGAGGCCTTGGCGATCCAGTCGTTGCCTGCGCCTTCGGTAAGCGTGGCGCCGAGGACCACCACACCAATGAGCAACGTCCTGCTGTCCCGCCAGGCGGACGGTCCCTTGGCTCGTTTCGGCTCCCCGTCCACAGGGGCAGTCGAGACGTGGGGAAGGAAGTAGCGCGGCACCGTCAGCGCCACCAGCACCACTACGGCTGCGATCACCAGAAGGTGCAATGGCAGGTCCACGCCGAGGGTTGACAGCCCCGCCCCCACCAGGGCCCCTACGAAGGCGCCTCCGCTGAAGGCTGCGTGGAACTGGGGCATGACGGTCCGCCGGAGCTTGTGCTCCACGTCCGCCCCTTCGATGTTTTGCGCCACGTCCCAGAGGCCAATTCCAATGCCGAAGAAGAAAAGTGACACGGCCGTTCCGGGAATGGACGTTGTCAGGAGTGACATGGCGATGCCCACGCCGGCGGCCGCGGCCAGCAGTCCGGCATAGCGCACGGTATTGGCCGTTCCGAGCCGGCCCACCACGAGTCCTGCGGTTGGCAGCGCGAGCAGGGATCCCACGGCCGTGCACAGCAGCAGGGTGCCCATTTGGCCGGAAGTGATGTGCAGCGTCTGGGTGACGGCGGGGATGCGGGCCGCCCAACTGGCAAAGACAAGCCCGTTGATGCCGAAAACCACGAAGGTCGCCGCAGCGGCGGCCTTTAGTCCTGCCTGCTGGTCCGTTCCGGTGTTGGTGCTCATACGCTCACTACTTCCACTGGGTATTTCTCAAGTTCGGCTTTGTCCTGTGCACTGAATTTCCGGTCCGTGACGATGACGTCCACCCGGTCCAGTCCCGCCACGAGAACCCTGGCGTGCGCCTGCCACTTTGCGGCTGAGGCGGCCACCACCACCCGGGCTGCGGATTGCAGGCCGGCTGCTTTTACGGCCGCATCTTCAAGGTCGTGGGCCAGGAGTCCGTCTTTGAAGTCCACGGAACACGGCGTCAGCACCGCGGTGTCGAAACGCAGGGACCTGATGGTGGACTCGGCCAGTGGTCCGCGGAAACAGAGTTCACCGGGCACCACGCTTCCCCCAGGCAAGAGCAGCGCGGGGCGTGAGCCCCCTGCGCCGTCTCCCTCAGCTGCCGCATTCAAGGCCTGCAGGGACATGGGCATCAGCGTCAGTTCCCTGCCCGCCACGGCCCGGGCCACTGCGGTGGCGGTGCTTCCGCTGTCCAGCCAGACGTGCTCGTTCTCCGCCAGGAGGCCGGCGACGGCTGCCGCAATGCGCCTCTTGCCGTCCTGCTCCTCCAGCTCCCGCTGTCCGTAGCCGGGATTCTGCCCCTGCCCTATCAGGCTCCTGGCCCCGCCGTGGACCCTGCGAAGGACACCATGGCCGGCCAAAACCTCGAGGTCGCGGCGGATGGTTGCTCCGGAGGCGCCGCAGGCCTGCATCAGCTCCTCCACGCTCACCTCCGGCTGCTGCCGCAGGACTTCGGCGATTACGCGGTGCCGCTCATCCGTCTTCATGATCAAATGCTATCAATATTTGATCATTTGATCACTCACGTGATCGAACCCTCAGCGGGCGCGCTCCACCCGCTGTTCGTCCCAAACGGGCTCCGCGGACTCATAGACCTTGCCGTCCGAACCGAAGACCAGGAATCGGTCGAAGGTCCGCGCGAACCAACGGTCGTGGGTCACGGCCAGCACGGTCCCCTCAAAGTGGTCAATGGCCCGTTCCAGCGCTTCGGCCGAATGCAGGTCCAGGTTGTCCGTGGGCTCGTCCAGCAGGAGCAGCGTGGCGCCGCTGAGCTGGAGCAGCAGGATTTGGAACCGCGCCTGCTGACCGCCGGAGAGGGACTCATATTTCTGTTCCGACTGCCCCGCCAGGCCGTAGCCGTCCAGCGCGCCGGCGGCGGCCTCGCGACCCAGCCCGGAACGGTGTTCGTCGCCGCGGTGCAGGATCTCCAGGAGGGTCTTGCCCAGCAGGTCGGGCCGGACGTGGGTCTGGGCGAAGAATCCTGGCCGGATCCTGGCACCGAGCTTCACGGTTCCCTCGTGGGGTACCTCGGCGATCTCCACATCGGAAACGGGGAGGTGCTCGCGTTCGGGGTCGGTGCCGCCGGTGGCGAGCAGCCGGAGGAAGTGCGACTTGCCCGAGCCGTTGGATCCGAGAACACCGACCCGGTCGCCAAACCACACTTCGGTGGAGAACGGCTTCATCAGGCCCGTGAGTTCCAGCCGCTCCGCCACGATGGCCCGCTTGGCCGTTCGGCCGCCCTTGAGCCGCATCTGGACATTCTGCTCGATGGGCAGGGCCTCGGGCGGCCCAACCTCCAGGAACTTGGCCAGCCGGGTCTGCGCCGCGTGGTACCGGTTCGCCATGTCGGAGCGGAAGGCAGCCTTGTTCTTGTACATGTTGACGAGTTCCTTGAGCTTGATGTGCTCCTCGTCCCAGCGCTTGCGGAGCTCCTCGAAACGCGCGTTCCGGTCTGCGCGTGCCTCGACGTAGGACCCAAAGCCGCCGCCATGGATCCATGCTGCCGCTCCGTTGATTCCGGGCTCCAAGGTGACAATGCGGCCGGCCGCGTTGTTCAGCAGTTCCCGGTCGTGGCTGATGAAGAAGACGGTCTTCTTTGAGTCATTCAGTTTTTCCTCGAGCCAGCGCTTGCCCGGGACGTCCAAGTAGTTGTCCGGCTCGTCCAGGAGCAGGAGGTCGTCCGGGCCTGCGAAAAGTGCCTCCAGCACCAGGCGCTTCTGCTCGCCGCCGGAAAGGGTCGACGCCGGGCGGTGCTGCGCGCGGTCGAACGGGAGTCCCAGCGCGGCCATGCAGACCTCGTCCCAGACGGTTTCGACGTCGTAGCCCCCGGCATCGCCCCAGTCCACGATCGCCTGGGCGTACCGCATCTGGGTGGGCTCGTCGTCGTGCTCCAGCATGGCCAGTTCGGCCTCGTCCACCTCTCGGGCGGCGGCCGCAAGGGCCGGGGGAGCAGCGGAGACCAGCAGGTCCCGGACCGTGGAACCATCCCGGACCTGGCCCACGAACTGGCGCATGATGCCCATGTTGCCGGAGCGCCCGATGACGCCCTCGTCGGGGACCAAATCCCCGGCGATGATCCTGAACAGGGTGGTTTTACCTGTGCCGTTGGGGCCGATCAGGGCGGTCTTGGTGCCGTCCGGGACCTTGAAGGTCACCCCGTTCAGCAGCTGGGTGCCGTCGGAGAGGAAGTAGTCGATGCCGGAAACGTCAATATGGGCCACGCCGTCAATCCTCCCACGCCGCTTCCTAGCCGGCGGCGGTGAGGAACTGCTTCAGCAACGGCCCGGAGGTGGTGGCGCCCAGGCCGCCGTCCTCCACGAACACGGCCACGGCCAGGTCACCGTGGACGGCCACGATCCAGGCGTGGGTCTTGGGCGGGTTCTCGGTTCCGAATTCGGCGGTTCCCGTCTTGGCTCCTACCGGTGCGCCGGGGACGCTGGACAGGAAGCCCGCGTGCCCGGAAGTGACCACGGCGCGCATCATGTCCGACAGCGATGCCGCCTCCGCTGCGGTGATGGGCTTGTCCGACGCCGTAGAGGGCGCCTGCGCAGTGGCCGTCGCCGATGCTTCGGCTGCTGGAGCGGTGGAACCCGCCGTTGTTCCGGCGGCGGGAGCACCGGCGTCGGGGTTCAGGACCAGCTGCGCCGAGACCGGGGCGCCCTTGGCGACCGAGCCGGCCATGATCGCAGCGGCCAGCGGGGACAGCAGCACCTTGCCCTGGCCAATCATGGAAGCCGCATGCTCCGTGCCTTGGGCTTCACCTGGGACGGAACCCAGGAATGCTTCTGCGCCGAGTTTGGGTGCCTCAACCGCCACCCCCATGGATGTGGCCGCTGCTTCAAGCTGGCCCTGTGAGACAGAATCGCGCTGCGAGATGAAGGCGGTGTTGCAGGAGTGGGCAAAGGCGTCGCGCAGGGTGACCGCACCCAGCGAGGTTTCCGGGTAGCCTTCGGAGTTCTTGAAGGTCCGTCCGTCGACCGTGAGCGTGGGCGTGCACTGGACGGTGGAGTCCGGCGTCATCCCGTTGCGGAACATTGCAAGGGAATCCACCATCTTGAAGATGGATCCGGGGGCGTACTGCCCCAGCATGGCCGTGTTGTAGCCGTTGCTGCCGGGCCCCGAGGCGGCGGCCAGCACGGCGCCGCTGGAGGGCCTCAGGGCCACAATGGCCGACGCCGGACCCACCTTATCCAGGGTGGTTTCGGCCAGCGACTGCAGCCGGGGATCGAGCGTGGTTTTCAAGGGCGTCCCCGGCTTGGGTGCCACCTGGAAGAGGACGCGCCGCGGGTCCGTACCCGCCGACTGGATCTGTTCGCGGGTCAGGTCTGCCCGCTGCGCGCGGATGACCACCGCGTCCGAGCCACGGAGCTGTTCGTCATACTGTTGCTGGAGCCCGCCGATACCAGTGACATCACCCGCGGTAAGGACGCCTTTCGACGCCTCAATCTGTTCGGCGGTGGCTTCCCCAACCGATCCGAGCACTGCGCGGGCAAACGTCCTGCTCGGGGCCAGGGGGATCGACGCCGGGATCCCGCGGGCGCCGGGAATGGCCGCGATCTGCTCGTCTGAGATGGTGCGGCCTTCTTCACGCAGCGTGATCGCGGAAACAAAGGCCTGTGCCCCTGCCGCCTTGACCTGCTGCACGTACGCGGCAGGGTCCACACCCACCAGTGCCGCCAGCTTACCGGCGGAATCGGCCGGGTCCGCGGTGCCGAGCTGCGGTTTGTCGATGCCTACGTTCACCACGGGGCGGTAGGTCACCAGCGGGACGTCACCGGCACCAAGGATGTCTGCACGCTGGGGGGACTGGGATCCCTTGGTCACAATCTCGCTGTCCGCCAGGCCTGGTGCCAGGATGGCCGGGTCCCAGACGGTGAGCCACTTGCCGCCGGACTTCTTGAAGTTCACTGCGATGGTGTACTTCCACTCCGCATCGCCGAATTTCCAGGTGTAGTTTAAGGGCGCCGACGCCTTGTCTCCGTCCAGCGTCAGGGTGCCTGACTGGACCTCTGGCTTTTGCGGGTCCAGCGCCGCGAAGACCTGGTGCAGCTGGTCGTTTGCCGCTGCGGCGTCTTTGCCCTCGAAAGCCACAGACCCTACATCGAGCGCGGAGACCGCGCCTGCCAGTTGTTGGGCGGCAGCTTCCGCTCCGGATTTTCCGTCATCGCAGGCCACCAGCGTGGAACTGAGAATGAGCGCAGCTACGGCAAGCGAAAGTTTCGTTGATTTCCCCATCGCGCCATTATCCCCCGGACCGGACGTGGGCCGCGCCACGCCGGCGGTTGCCGCCGTGCAGGGGCCTAGGACAGGCCCAGATCCGGGACCGGGAGCTTGAAGATGTCCTTGAGGGCATACTTTGCCGCGTGCAGCCCGGGCATGCCCGTGACACCGGGACCAGGGGGCGTCGATGACGAGCACAGGTAGACGCCGAGCAGCGGTGTCCGCCACGGGACGGGAGATACCACCGGTTTCTGGACAAGTCCGCGGACATCCATCACGCCGGCGCTGAAGTCGCCCCCAATGTAGTTGCGGTTATAGCCGGCCAGTTCCGCAGCGGTGATGGCGTGCGATTCCACCACGAGGTCGCGGAAGCCCGGCGCGAACCGTTCCAATTGGGCCACCACCTGGCTGGTCATGTCCTTCGTCGAGCCGGACGGCACATGGCAGTAGGTCCACAGGATGTGCCGGCCTTCCGGTGCGCGGCCGGCATCGAACCGGGAGGGCTGGGCCACGAGCACATACGGCCGTTCAGGGTGGCGTCCGCCACTGACCTCGTTCTCCGAGCGCGCGAGCTCAGCCCGCGTGCCGCCCACATGAACCGTCCCGGCGTCGGAGAGCCCGGCTGCCTGCCACGGCACGGGGCCGGACAGGATGAAGTCCACCTTGCAGGAGCCGTTGCCGTAGCGGAAACGCTCCAACGCCCTGCGGTAGTGGGCGGGAAGGGAATGTCCTGCCATTCCGAGCAGCCCCGCGGGGGCAACGTCCAGGAGGGTGGCGCGGGCAGCCGGAAGCTGTTCCAGCTTGTCGATCGGCGTGTCGGTGTGAATGACGCCGCCGTGTGCCCGGATGTCCTCGGCAAGTGCTTCGGCAATTGATGCGGAGCCGCCGCGGGGGATGGGCCACCCGCCGGCGTGCCCCAGGGCGCCAAGCATGAGACCGGCGCCGGAGGCTGCGAGGGAGGGCAAATGGGAAATGGCGTGGGCGGCCACACCGCTAAGGAGTGCCGGCGCAAGTTCGTCCCGGAACCTGGCGTTCCACAGTCCGGTGCCCTGCTCCATTGTCCGCAGCCCATAGACGGCGGCCACCAGGGGGTTCCGGGGAATCCGGAGGAGCTGGTTCTGCGTGAAGTCCATGACAGCGTCGATATGCCGGACCAATGGTTCCATGAGCCGCCGGTATGCGGGGCCATCCTGGCCCAGCTCCGATGCCGTCCTGTCCAGCGACTTGTAGGCCAGCGCCGCGCGGCCCCCGTCCAGCGGTGACCCGAAGGAAATCTCCGGGGTAACCAGCTCCACCCGCCGGGGCAACTCGAAGGCACGGAAGAAAGGGGAAGCAACGGCCATGGGATGCACCGCAGAGCAGACGTCGTGGAAGTGTCCCGGCCGCATGAGCTCTATGGTCCGGGTGCCACCACCGATTTTGGGGGCTGCCTCGAAGACTTCCACTGACAACCCGGCGCGTGCCATGACCGCTGCCGCGGAGAGTCCGTTGGGACCGGAACCGACTACCGCGACATCAGGCATGGGACTTTGCTTTCGAGGGAAGCAGCGGAGCGGCCGGGCCGAATGGATTTAGCCGGAACCGGTCCGGTGCGTTGGCAAACGGACCGCCGTGGGGATCGTCGAGGTGGTGCCGGCGGATGGGATCGTACATGGGATCGTAGATATCCCAGAGGACGCGTGCCATGAGGTAGCCCACCGCGACCATGTGCGCGGCCACAGCCAGGACGTAGTAGGGCATGTCCAGGTTGTGCTGGGAGGAACCTGCGCTGGTCACCTGACCAAGGTACATCCAGATGGCAGCCCAATGCAGGGCTTCGACGCCCTGCCACACGAGGAAGTCACGCCACCGCGGCCTGGCCAGCGCCAGCAGCGGGATGAGCCACACCACGTACTGCGGGGAATAGACCTTGCTGGTCAGGATGAAGGCAGCCACGATCAGGAATGCGAGTTGCGCCAGGCGCGGGCGGCGACGGGCGGTGAGGGCAACAGCAGCGATACCGAGGCAGGCCACCACGAAGAGTCCGCCCGACAGGAGGCTGACGACTTCGGCACCCAGCTTGGACCAGCCCAGCCTGTCCGCCACCAGGTTGTAGGCAAACCAGGGGGAACTGTATCCGGCGCCCCGGTCGGCGCTGTACTGGAAGAAATAGGTCCAGCCGGAAAAGTTCGCGAGGGCGAAAGGGAGGTTGACCACCAGCCATGCGGCGGCGGCGCTCCCGGCGGTAACCAGCAGTGGCCGCCATCGGGCAGTCCGAACCGCCAGCAGCAGGATGGCCGCCAGCACCAGCACGGGATACAGCTTGGTGGCTGTGGCCAGGCCGATCAGCACGCCGGCGGGAACCAGCCGCTGCCTGGCGAAGAGATACATTCCCAGCGCAAGCAGGCAGGCAGCCCAAAGGTCCCAGTTGATGGTCCCGGCCAGCACGATGCCCGGTGCCAGTGCCACCATGGCAGCATCCCAGGGACGGCGGCCGGGCATCCGGGCAGTCACCAGCACGGTAATCATGGCCGCCGCCGCCAGCAGCACGGCGTTGATGTCGAAGTAGGCCAGTGCCTGGGCGTTGGCGTCCCCTCCCGGGACCAACCATGCCGTCAAGCCCGCGATCAATCCGATGAGAACGGGGTATTCGAACAAGCTGCCGCTGCCCACGATGGGAAAGACTCCCGCTGCCATGCCCCGGTTCCGGAACAGCTCCGGAAAGTCCGAGTAGCAGGTGGCATAGAACTGCGTGGGAGTCTCCCACCCGTTGGCCCTGCAATAACCCTTCAGCAGGATCCCCGACAGGGCTGCCAGCGCCGTGAGGGCAATGAGCACCCGCTCGACGGTAAAGATGCCGGGGGTGACGACTCCGGGATCCGTCCGGGTCCCCAGCGGGCCCCCTATAACCTCGGTGAAATTCCGCAGGAGGGTGTCGCTTCGGCTGGGCACCACGATGCGGGGCCGTCGACCATCCTCCGGCGCCTGGGTCTCGTGCATGGGATCGAGCTTACAGCCGGCCCCTTCCCACGGGACCGGGGCCGGCCGTCAGCGCAGGCCGCCAACCTGCTGGTGCATCAGCACGAATACGTCATTTCGATGCTGCTCCAGCAGGCCGCTGTTAAGGGAACTGCGGCGCTGCAGGGGACGGGTCAGGAGTCTCATGATTCTTTGCATCAAGGGGAGCCACCTCCTTTCTTGGGCGATCGGAAATAGGGCATGACAAATCAGCGCCATTTAGGGCGCACAAAAGTAAGGCAGAAATAAGGACCGGCAATCCATGGAAGAATCCAGATTAATTGCAGGAATCAGCGCAATTGTAAGTTCGGACAATTACGGGAGTTGCGCCGGAGCTGGCCACTGCCGGCCGTCGGTGGCCCGGTTAGGGACATCGGACGACAAAGGAAGGAGTGATGCGGTGGCTATCAAAGAGCCGGCGGAGTGCGTTCCTTTACCGGACGGCTGTCCCGGGCGGAAGCCCGTGCGGGGTCCCGGCCGGAGGCTGGTGCCGCTTAGCGGCGCCGCAGGCCCTGGACGGCGGCTGAACGCCAGGTATCCGGGGTATCCGAGGCAACCTCTGCAGAATCAGCAAAGGCCGGGAACGCATTGACGAGGGCATTCCATTCGCCAGTCAAAGTCATCATTTTCCCAACCTCCTTTTCTGCTGTCCGCTGCTTGGTGTGCAATGCGGTCTTGGCCCCGGCAGATTGCCGCGGGGTCAGGAATAAAGGTACCCCAGGAATCTGCGAAAGGCCAGCAATTCCCGGGAAATGCTGATTAGTTTTTTACTAAAGGCGATTCAGAGGCCCCAACGGACAATGGCGGGCGTCTTCTTATCCCAGCCCAGGGTGCATACTTTGGCCGTTCCCAGGACAAAGTGCCGTCCCTCCGCGGGCGGCAATTCAAGCCAGCGGGCAGTCAGGATCCGGGAGAAATGCCCGTGTGCCACGATCAGCACATTGTCCATCCCCGATTCGAGGATCCGGCCGATGATTTTGTCCGCCCTGGCCGCCACCTCGTCCAGGGTCTCGCCGTTGGGTACGCCGTGGGTCCAGATCAAGTAATCGGGGTTGTCCTTGCGGATCAGGTCGGAGCTGATGCCTTCGTAATCGCCGTAGTTCCATTCCACCGCCAGCGGCTCATGCCGGGCATCGGGGAATCCAGCCAGCTCGGCGGTTCGCCGTGCGCGCCGCAGCGGGGAGGTGAGCACCAGGTCGAAATCGACGCCGTCCAGTACCTTGCGGGCCTCGACGGCCTGCTGTTCACCTTCCACGGTCAGGGGGAGGTCGGTCAGGCCGGTGTACTGACCGCTTTTGGACCACTCGGTCTCACCGTGGCGGAGGATCCAGAGCTGCGGGCGCGGGGCAAGGGCGGGATTGGTCACTTGGACTCCTCAACGGGTGAAGGTTCGACGACGGCGGGAGAGGCTTCCGCCCCGGGGCCGGAAGGTGCGGATTCAGGCTGTTCAGCCCACCAGCGGAGCAGGCGCGCCTCCGCTTCCTCGGTGGGCAGCGGTCCATGCTCCATCCGTTCATTCAGGAGGAACTTGTAGGCCCGGCCCACTACAGGCCCCGGTTTAAGCCCCAGCAGCTCCATGATCCGGGCACCGTCGAGGTCCGGGCGCACCGCATCCAGGGATTCCTGTTCACGCAGGGCTGCGATCCGTGACTCGAGGTCGTCATAGGCGAAGGCCAGGCGTTCTGCCTTCCGCTGGTTCCTAGTGGTGACATCGGAGCGGGTAAGCCGGTGCAGCCGCTCCAGCAGCGGCCCGGCGTCCGTGACGTAGCGCCGGACGGCGGAGTCACTCCAGCCGGCGTCACCGTAGCCGTAGAAGCGCATGTGCAGTTCCACCAGCCGCGCCACGGCCTTGGTGGTGTCGTTGTCGAACCGCAACGCCTTCATCCGCTTGCTGGTGAGCTTGGCACCCACCATGTCGTGGTGGCGGAAGCTCACCGCGCCGCCCGGTTCGAAGCGGCGCGTAGCCGGCTTCCCGACGTCGTGCATCAAGGCTGCGAACCGCAGCACGAAGTCCGGCCCCGGCACGGGCCCTTCCGCGTTCGTTTCAAGTTCGGCTGCCTGTTCCAGGACCTGCAGGGAATGCTGGTAGACGTCCTTGTGCCGGTGGTGCTCGTCGGATTCGAGGCGAAGGGCGGAAACCTCAGGCAGCACATGTTCGGCCAGTCCCGTATCCACAAGGATGTCGATCCCGGTCCGCGGCCGGGCCCCGCAAATGAGCTTGACCAGTTCGTCCCGCACGCGTTCCGCGGAAATGATCTTGATCCGGTCGGCCATGCGCGTCATGGCGTCCCGGACGTCGTCGTGGACTGTGACGCCCAGTTGTGCGGCGAACCTGGCCGCCCGCATCATCCGGAGCGGATCATCGGAGAAGGACGCCTCCGGTGAACCGGGGGTTGCCAGGATAGAAGCATGAAGGTCGCGGACCCCGCCGAAGGGGTCCACCAGTTCCATGGACGGCAGTTTCAATGCCATGGCGTTGATGGTGAAGTCCCGGCGCAGCAGGTCATCGGTGAGGGAGGAACCGAAAGCCACCACGGGCTTGCGGGAGTCGGGATCGTAGGCCTCGGCCCGGTAGGTGGTGATCTCGATCTGGAAACCGGCCTTGCGCATGCCGATGGTGCCGAACGCCCGGCCGATCTCCCAGAAGTTGTCCGCCCACTTCTTGATCAGTGCCACCGTCTGGTCCGGCGTGGCATCGGTGGTGAAGTCGAGGTCGGGGGAAACCCGGCCAAGGAAGAGGTCGCGCACCGGACCGCCCACCAGGGACAGCTCGTGGCCGGCGTCCACGAAGCGCTGCCCGAGCTCCAGGACCACCGGCGGTACCTTGAAGTCGACAGTGTGGGAATCAATCTTGTGATGTGCGTGCGCCATAGTTCCTTAAGCTTGGCAGAAACCAGCGCCTTGGCAGTCCAAAAAAGCGTCACGATCCGCGCTGATTCGGGTTCCCGTGCGGAAAGTGCGTCATATCCCGTCCATGTTGTTGTCATGTTCCGGTCATCACGCGAGGGCAACAGTCGTTAGAGTGGACTCCATGGCCCATCCAGTACCGAGCGCTCCAGGCAGGAGGACAAACGCACCGTTGCCGTCAGCAATAGGTGCGCACGTTGCCCCTGCCCAGCAGTCGGCACCGGCATCGCTGCCAACGGTTGAGGAAGTGTCGGCCGGCGGCGTGGTGGTGGACACGTCCGACGCCGAACTGAGGGTTGCCATCATCGCCCGCCTTAACAGGGGTGGACGCCTTGAATGGTGCCTGCCCAAGGGGCATCCGGAAGGTAAGGAAAACAACGAAGAGGCCGCGGTCCGGGAAATTGCCGAGGAAACCGGCATCGAGGGAGACATCCTGGCACCTCTGGGCAGCATCGATTACTGGTTCACCGTCAGCGGCCACCGGGTCCATAAGACCGTGCACCATTACCTCCTGCGTGCCACGGGCGGTGAGCTCACCATCGAAAACGATCCCGACCAGGAAGCCGTGGACGTGGCCTGGGTGCCCATCCAGGAGCTGGCACGGAAGCTGTCCTTCCCCAATGAACGCCGCATCGCCGACCTCGCCCGCGAGGTCCTTCCCGGGCACCTTTAAGCCCGGACGCCGCCGTCGTCGTTGCGGTGTTATGCGCCCGCGGGTGAGACGATGAAGTCGATGTCAGCTACCAACTTTCCTTCCGACCGGTCAGGCCGGCCCGATGACGCCGCGCCCGACGGCGTCCCCCCTGAGCCCGCCGCACCGGACCTTGCGGAGCCTGCTGCGGCAGGCGTCAGCGAGACCCGTTCCAGCGCCATCATGGCTGCCGGGACGCTGGTGTCGCGTTTCCTCGGCTTCGGCAAGACCTGGATGCTGGGTACCGCCCTGGGCCTCGGTTCAACGGTCAATGACACGTTCATCAATGCCAACAACCTGCCCAACCTGATCTTCCTCCTGGTGGCCGGCGGCGTGTTCAACGCCGTGCTGGTCCCGCAGATCATCAAGGCCAGCAAGGCTCCGGACAGGGGAGCGGACTACATCAGCCGGCTGCTGACGCTGGCTGTCCTGCTTCTCTTCGGCCTGACTGCGCTGGTTACCCTGGCGGCCCCGGGGGTCATCGAGCTGACCACGCAGGGGTACTCCCCGCAGCAGAAGGCCCTCGCCGTCACCTTTGCGTTCTGGTGCCTGCCGCAGATCTTCTTTTACGGCCTCTACGCCCTGCTCACCCAGGTCCTGAACGCCAACGGCGCGTTCGGCCCTGCCATGTGGGCACCGATCCTGAACAACGTGGTGGCCATCGCCGGCCTGGGAATGTTCATCTGGATCTTTGGCACGAACGAGTTCAGCCCCCACACACTGGACAACTGGGGCGCCACCCAGACACTGTTGGTGGCCGGGTTCTCCACTATTGGCGTGCTGTCGCAGACCGCGATCCTGCTGGTACCCGTCTTCCGGCTGAAGCTGGGACTTCGGCCCAGGTTCGGCTGGCGCGGCGTAGGACTTGGGCACGCCGCAAAGCTGAGCGTGTGGACGCTGCTGACGGCCGCCGTCGGGCAGCTGGCTTTCCTGTACGTCATGCGCATCGCCACCATCCCCGGCGCGGAACGCATCCGGCTGCAGGAGGCGGGGGACCCGGCAGCATCCACCCTGCCCGGCAACGCCGTCCTCGAAGTGGCCAGCCAGCTGTACCTGCTGCCGCACTCGATCATCGCGCTGTCCCTGGCCACCGTGCTGTTCAACCGCATGACCCGCGCCTCCCAGGAAGGCAACCGGGCCGAACTGCGGGATGCGCTCTCGCACGGCCTGCGGACCATGGCCGTCGCCACCGTCTTTGGTGCGCTGGCGCTGTTTGCCCTGGCCGGTCCGCTGGGCATGTTCTTCTCGGGCGGCCTGCGCCAGGACGGCGTCATGCTGGCCCAGACACTGACCATCCTGGCCCTCAGCACCCCGTTCATGAGCGCCAACTTCATGATGTCCCGCGTGTTCTACGCCAACGAGGACGCCCGCACCCCGTTCTACGTTCAGCTGCTGCTCGCCGTGGTGTACGTCGCGGGTGCGTTCGCCATCCAGTTCCTGCCGGTGGGCCAGATCATCTATGCCATAGCCATCCTGTACATGGTGGGCAACATCCTTTCGGTGGTCATCAGCGCGGTGTTCCTGCGCCGCATGCTGGGGCACCTGGACGGCGCCCGGATCGCCAATTCATACATCAGGATGGGATACGCGGCCCTGGGCTCGGCAATCGCCGGTGCCGGCGCCCTGTGGCTCATGGGCAGCTACAACCCCGACGGTTTCGCCTGGAGCGGCCGCCTCCAGGCACTCGTGACGCTCATTATCGTGGGGCCGGTCATGCTGGCCGTCTACTTCCTGCTCCTCCGTGTGTTCCGTGTGTCCGAGCTCAGCGACATGCTCCGGCCCCTGCTGGGAAGGTTTGGCCGCGGTAACCAAGCCCAAGGGCCGGAAGCGGGGGACGCGCCGTCGTCCTCTCCCTCCGCTGGATCCCCTGCCCGCGGCAACCAGCCTGAGCGCGCCACCACCTCGGTGGACACCGGCCTGATCCCAAGGATTTCCGGCGAGTTCGACGCCGTCTCGTTCCGCGCCGGGCCGGACCCCCAGCGCGCGGGCGGCCGCCGGGATACGCACGACGGCGGGGCACGGCAGGCTGCCGACAGCTCATATCTGCCGGGCGAGGACCAGCCGAGCACCGCCCGCGGCGGCCTGCTCAGCGAGCAGATTCCGCTTCCGGGCCGCAGGACCTACCAGGGCAAGGCCGGTGAGAACCCATTTTTCAGTACCCGGCGCAAGCGCAAAAAGTAAGTTCCGCGGCCTGTGGCGGCCGTCTTCTCCGCGGCCGTCCGGGGCGGATCGGCTAGGATCGAACAGATACAGGGGTAGTTGCATTCAGGCCGGGCCGTGCGCGCGGGCACCTGGAAAGCGGTTGCGTCATTGAGGCCGGCAATCCCGGACAGTCTAGGAGGAACACGTGTCCAACCCGATCGATGTCGGATCAGTACTGGGCGGCCGCTACAAGGTCACCGCCACAGTGTTGGCCTCGCACGACCACGATCTGGTGCTGGATGGTGTGGACCAGGTCCTGAACCGCCCGGTCAGCATCCTGGTTGCCGGACCGGAGAACACTGAGCAGGTTGCCCAGAGCGCCCGCGAGGTGGCCACGGGCGAACGTCCCGGAACGGTGCAGGTACTGGACCTTGGCGTGACCGAGGACGCCACCTACCTCATCACAAACCACACCTCGGCGGCCGATCTCCTGGACCTGGTGGTGGCGCCCAATCCGCCCTACGTCGAGCCGTTCTTCACGGACACCCTGGGCAGTGAAATCTTCGGACAGGCGCGGTCACACGAGCCTGAACCTTACGACGAGGAAGACCACGTCGAGGCCGGCTACATCAGCTACGCCGATTCACACCCCAACCCGGTTGATAACTACCGGTCAGCTCCTGAGCGGTCAGCCCCGGAACGTTCAGCTCCCGCCGTTCCGCCCAGGCCGCCGGTGAGGCCCGCTGCCCAGCAGCCCACTTCCCAGGGCCGTTCCGGGGCTGCTGCCGCAGGTGCCGCCGCTGCCGGTGCTGCCGCCGCCGGTGCGGGTGCCGCCAAGTCGGGTGCCTCGCGGATTGATCCGGATGCCACTGCCGCCCAGCCTGTGGCGCACACTGCCGCAACCGAATCGGGGCGTGCCGTCTCTGCTGAGGCGGACACGGGCCCGAACGATACTGCTGCTCCGGCCGGCAGTCCTGCTGGGGAACAGTCTTCGGCTGCTGACCAGAAGCCGAAGGTCTCCTTGTGGTCCAATGATGACTACGCTCAGTCCGGAGGCCACGACGCTTACGAGGACTCCAATGGAGCGGTGGAGGAGCAGCGTCCGGTCAAGGGCAAGGCGGCCCTCTTTGCCCGTGCGGCCGCGCCCGCTGCGGCTGGTGTGTCGTTTGCCGACCGGGATGACGATGACGATGACCGGGACGAATCCGACAATCAGCCCCGCTCAATGCGCTGGTTGGTTGGCGGCCTGTTGGCTGTTGTCCTGATTGCAGGCCTGATCTTCGCGGTTACCAATCTTGGCAGCCTCTTCACATCAGAACCACAGGCCAAACCCACGGCTGCCCCTGTTACCAGCAGTGCTCCACAAAACTCGGCAACGGCAACCCAGGCAGCCCCGTCGGCTCCGCCGGCCGTCCCGCCGGTTATCGAGAGCGTCAGCCGGCAGGGGAATTTCGATTTCGCTGCCACATTCGATGGTGACCTGGTCAAGGCCTATGACGGAAATGCCGCCAGCTACTGGTCCGACATGGAATTTGCGACCGAAAACTGGGGTGGTCTGGCTCCCCAGGGCGTCCCCCTCGTGGTGAAGCTGAAAGGCACTGCAACCATCTCCTCAATCACGCTCTCCCAGCTGGGGGGATCGGGCGGCAACATCACCGTTTACACCAACGACCGGCCCTCCACGGACGGAGCCAAGGCGGTGGGGACGAACAGCTTCACGTCCACTGACTTGAACATGCCCCTTTCGGAACCCGTCCAGGCGCAGTACGTGATCATCTCCATCAATTCCCTCCCCAAGCTTGCAGCGCCGAAGACCCGGTACGGTTACGGTCTGCGGCTCGCCGAGATCAAGGTCCAGTAGCACTCCACCACCACCATCAAGCGGGCTGGTGCTGCCTCTGTGCTGCGGGATGGCCCACGTCGCTCGGGCGCTGGAATATTCAGCAAGCGGACACAGTTGTGCCATGTGGCCGGCCTCCGAGTGGAGGCGAGTCGAAAAAGGAAGAGGTTCACGGTCCAGTGACCATCGAAGAGAAGTCGGCGTCGGACGTTCGCGACGTCATCATTGTGGGCTCGGGCCCAGCGGGCTACACAGCAGCCGTCTACACCGCCAGGGCAAACCTCAAGCCTCTGCTACTGGCTGGATCGGTAACCGCCGGCGGCGAACTGATGAATACCACGGACGTGGAAAACTACCCGGGGTTCCCGGAGGGCATCATGGGACCGGACCTGATGGAGAACTTCGAGAAGCAGGCCGCCCGGTTCGGGACGGAGATCCAGTTCGAGGACGTTACTGACCTTGAACTCGACGGGCCCGTCAAGACGGTCACCATCGCAACGGGGGAGACCTTCAAAGCAAAAGCAGTCATTCTCTCCACCGGCTCTGCCTACCGGGAACTGGGCTTGCCCAACGAAAAGCGGCTCTCAGGACACGGTGTTAGCTGGTGTGCAACCTGTGACGGTTTCTTCTTCAAGGACCAGGACATTGCCGTCATCGGTGGCGGAGACTCGGCCATGGAAGAAGCGCTATTCCTCACCAAGTTTGCGAAATCAGTTACGGTTGTTCACCGCCGTGACTCGCTGAAAGCGTCGAAAATCATGGCAGACCGTGCCCTGGCCCACGAAAAGATCAGTTTCGTCTGGAACAGCACCGTTGATGACGTCCTCGGCACGGATAAGGTAACCGGCCTCCGGTTGAAGAACCTTTTGGACGGTTCGCTGTCCGAGCTCGCTGTTACCGGAGTCTTCGTAGCCATTGGTAACGATCCCCGCACGGATCTCGTCAAGGATGTCCTGGACCTGGCTCCGGAAGGGACCATCGCAGTACAGGGGAGGAGCTCCCGGACCAGTCTTCCGGGCGTCTTCGCTGCTGGTGATGTTGTCGACCCCACCTACCGGCAGGCCATTACCGCCTCAGGTTCGGGCTGTGTTGCGGCCATCGACGTCGAGCACTATCTGGCCGACCTGTCCGCCTAATTTGCGCCACCGTAGTTTGAAAAGAAAGAGAAGGTTATGAGCAACGCAAAAGATGTAACTGACGCAAGTTTCGACACCGATGTCCTCTCTGCCGACAAGCCGGTCATCGTTGATTTCTGGGCCGAATGGTGTGGTCCGTGCCGCAAGCTCGGCCCGATCCTGGACGAGATCGCGGGGGAGTACAGCGAAAAGGTTGACGTTGTCAAAGTAAACGTCGACGACAACCCTGCCATCGCCGCGCAGTACGGGATTACCTCTATTCCGGCTGTCTACCTCTTCCAGGGCGGTGAGGTGAAGAGTACCGTCATCGGTGCCAAGCCGAAGCAATTCTTTGAGAAGGAATTCGCCGACGTCCTCTCCTGATACGTGAGATACCTGCAGTCGATCTTGCGGGAAAAGCTTAGAAAGGTGGTCACTGCCGGCTGGCGGTGGCCACCTTTCTGCATCCCGGCCCTTTAGTAGTGGGCCCAGGCATCGGCATCGGCATCGGCGACAGTGTTTCACGTGAAACACTGTCACGGTGTCCAAGGGGGCGGGCCCACCCCGTGCTCTTCTCGCTACTCGACTCGGGCTCTGGTGTTGCAATTGCCAGGCTCCGCAGATCGAGCACCGCCCATCGAGTCGCGGCACACAGCGCAAAATATGGGCTCGTGAAGCGGATCTGCCCGGTCACAGGGTTCTGGCGCGGAACCGCGGGCAGGAAATCGAAGGATGCATGCTGTTTACGGTTACCGGGGACCATCAGCAGCATGTCCGCTTGCGCCTGGAAACGAGACGACGATGTTGCGCCTAAGCCAACCCATTGAGACGTGGTGGCGTTTCACGTGAAACGCCAGGTCAAGCAAAATGGCTCTCGGACTCGGACAATTAGCAGCAACCGACTTATGAATCCGAACTGCCAGCCTTCACAGTTTGTGAATCATCACGGATGACAGAATGACCGGTAGGTCTGCAATTCCCTATGAGTACGACAAAACTGTCTGCTGTTTCCTGCCATCGCTGTGCCGGCACTCCCCGCCCATTAGTCAGGCTGCGCCGAGCGGTAGGCGCTGCCGCTGATCCTGCTGGACTACACCTGTAAAGTCTGTCAGCAGACGTGTGCACTAATGGAGCTGCGCTCTGCGCATACCCAGGCCCCCGTTTAGATTCGCACCAAGCAAAGCAGCGGCCCAACCACGGTACGGAACGTCCGACTGCCCAAATACGACCCCAGCTCATCAGCAGGGTCAGCGGCGGCAGTGGCACCCACTAGGGCGCCCTAGGTGGCCTACATCTGCCATCTAAGCGACTAAGTTTCCAGCTCCGGGCGGTGCCGTCGAAAGGATTCGTACAGCTCAGTCGACTTATACATTCACTGCTCTGAAGCGATATGAACCAGGATGTTCGGTCGCCCTGCTCTGGGTCTGGGTACAGATATTGGCTCTCGATCCTGGACCGATGATCAGCGCTTTGCGCTGCGGATTGAGCCTAAGAATTCACCGCGCGGCCGACGTACAGGACTTCAGTCGCATCGCAGTCCGTTCTCAACTGTTGCCCTAGAGAGGCTTTTCGACAATATCGAAGTACACCTTCCGAAGACCTGCAACTGTTTCGCGTGAACATTGGCCACGCTTGCATTCGTTTCACGTGAAACATCGGCCGGGCTGCCATTTGTTTCACGTGAAACGGATGCTGCAGCTGCCCAGACTAATTCGGGGATAGCCTGACTGCCGGGGTATTGATTGATGCCTATGCTCCGGATCGTGGCTTCCACTCCAGTGGTGTCTCAGGACGGAGTACGATAGCCGCCATCGTATCGCCCTGAGTTCCCGCTTAGGAGGAGCCAAGAAGTGTAGAGCTGCCCTGGCTTCTTGTTCAAGCTGTGTCGCCAGTAGACGGGGTAGCAGGGTCGATCTTCGCGCCTGGGCATCACCTTCACCGCGCGGGCTTCGGACTACTGTCTTAATGGGACAAGACAAGGTACGCGTCCTGGATGGCACCGCGGCAGAGGCGAGCCTCTTAGCAGCCCTTTCGCGGCTGCCCATAAGCGAGTCCGTGCGGCTCCTGAGACGGGCGAGACTTGAAACCTGCGCCATGAAGGAAGCACGGGCCTCCTGAGCGGGGTGGAGTTATCCACAACGTTATCCCCAGTCGCCTCGATGGGAATCAACAGACTTATCCACAGGTAATTGCACAACTGGCTTCGTTCGGAGGCCGGGAGCAACCCCTGACCATATGCACCGTCCACGCAGCGTGCGGGCCCCGCGCGGGCCAGGACAGGGTCCTCATTTGTAGCTTTGCGACGCCAGACTGACGGCCCGAGGAGATTAATTAACCTTCACTGGGTGACGAGACTGGTGATTTCGTCGTGCATGCATCGCTGCGCCCGGTTCCACGTGAAACATCGGCAGCAGCTCGCAGATTCCCAATCAGTAATTCCGGTGACCCCGGGGCAGGAAAGGCGGGAAAGGGGGACAGGAGGCGCGTGGCGAAGCATCTGGCTGAACGTCTATATCCACAAAGTTATCCACAGCGATATCCACCGGTTTGGATGTGCCGACCACCTAGGGAAAATCAAGGTCCGGCGAGGAGACAGCAGCGCCGGTCGAACTGCCGAGGCATGTTAGCCACAACAGACAAGATGGCTCCGGACTGGATACCGTCAGCCCCAGCCATCCTTGGCCACACTGCATCCCATTAGCAGCATCTGTCTCGAGCCCTCGGGCTAGCGTGCCTCGCCCGACGCACAGTGTCAGGAGGCTCAGTTGTTTCCGCCACTTTGGGACACTGGACAGTACGCCCATCCCGATTGCATGCGCCGTCACCAGCGATCCTGTCAACATCGCACAATCCGCCCACTTGAGCACTCCTAACTACGTCGGCCTTTTCTCTGCGGGACTACCAGATCACACCCTCCCACTGACCTTGTCCGGGGCCAGGGGCATTGCAGCACACAGTTGAACTACGATGAGGCCCATGTTGAGACCTGGGTATTGGCTCATTGGGCGGCCCTTGTTAGCTGACCGCCGCCCGGTCGACTTCCGTTCCTCACGCAGGCCGCTCTGTCTAAGACGAGCATCCGTTTGGCCCGACGGTGACCTTGATCCGTTGGGTCTCTCTCCTCGGCCGAGGCCTCGAACGCGCACAGCAGACCCAGACGACACGTTGTGTTGGCCCACTTTGCGTTAGCCCGATACACGGCGCAGCTGCGGGCGTTTCACGTGAAACAGTACAACCGCACTGCGCTAATACTCATAGCCGCTCTCGCCACAGCTATGGCCTTTGAGCTTGCATCGATGCGGTGGACACGTCCGGCCAATCGAAGGACCAGAATGCCACGCAGGGTGCACTTGGCACATGTCCTGGAGGGAGATCTATTCGCTCGCCATGACGCAGATCCACGTCAGCATCGGTCAGGCTCAGGTGTTTCACGTGAAACACTTGTCCTGGCAGTACGGAGCACTACTTGAAGACGCGTTTCACGTGAAACATTCAAGCAGTCGGCTTTCACCGGGCGTAGGTAGAACCAGTGCGAGCCAGCCAACCTACTCGACAAGGAGTCGATAAAATCCAATGTCGGCGCACCAAAGGACTATCCGCTGAGCCACCTTGAGCCGCCTGTGATGCGATTCCTGCGCGGGATGACTCTTGTCGTGGTGCAACAGCCCAAATGTGACCCTTCGGGGAATTGGAGCTGACGCGCGCGACGGTGTCGGGATAACGCAGTGAACAGGAGACCTCTACTTATCACTCAGCAGTTTGCCAGTCAGGTCCCTTGTTCTCATCAGTGAACTGGAAACACCTCGGCTGACCACTACCGCAGAGTCTCTACCAGTCATCGCTTCATGGAGATTAGCGAATTCGAACCCATCTACTACGTCTGCGTTCCTTGGTCGCCCGATACGCTGGCCGCCCCGCCAGTGCCCTAACGTCAGTGGCACGGGATTCGTCAGTACTCTAGAGAGATTGAAGTAGTGATACGGGTACGACGGTCCACCGGACCCCACGTCCCTCACTGACAAGTCTGCTGAGATGTTTGAGCGAAAAGTCGGTCGCCTTCGCACGGCGGTGAAGAGTCATCCAACAACCTGTGCGTCGTACCTACTGATACTGATAGAAAATGCCATGAAAATCCCTGGCCGAACGACTTGTGAGGAGTCCCAGGTGCCTGTTTCACGTGAAACTTCGGACGCTCCATGAAGGCTCTGCCTAAGAGACTACGCAGTTGGCCGGACTTGCTGAATTCGCATGAGCATCTCAAATCGGAAAATACTTACTCAAAGCCGCTAATCTGCCATCGCATCGTCATTAAAAAGTTCCGTAATGCCACGGAAATGTTGTCCGCTATTAGTCGGCGCGTTCTTCCGCTTCACTACCGGAAGATGTCAGGCTTTGGGCCAAGTGTTCCATTTTCGCGCCAACGGACATACGAGAATCAAGTTACTTCGGGACGCCCGGGCTGTAGAAGCCCCCACTGGACAAGAAAAGGCCCGATTCTCGAGGAATCGGACCCTTTCATGTAGGCAGTTATTTGAGCCGGTCAGTTATTTGAGCCAGGAGCTAAAACGTCCATAATGCGGTTCAAATCCTCAACGCTTGCAAACTCAATGCTGACCTTGCCCTTGCGGACTCCCAATGAGATCTTGACGTTGGTGTCCAGACGGTCGGAGAGCGAGGAAGCGAGATAGTCAAGGCGCTCGTGCCTGGCGCCGGGGCGGGGGATGTTGTTCTTGGCCGGCTTAGCAGGATCCTGGTACAGGGTGACTGCTTCTTCCGTCGCCCGGACAGACATGCCTTCGGCAACGATCTTTTGGGCAAGCCGCTCCATTGCCGCCGCGTCAGGAAGGGAAAGCAGCGCCCTGGCATGGCCCGCTGACAGTACACCGGCAGCGACGCGGCGCTGCACCAGCGGCGGAAGCTTCAGGAGCCGCAGGGTGTTGGACACCTGCGGCCGGGAACGCCCGATGCGGTCTGCAAGCTGCTCGTGGGTGGTACCAAAGTCCTCCAGGAGCTGCTGGTACGCCGCCGCCTCTTCCAGGGGGTTCAGCTGGCTGCGGTGGAGGTTCTCCAGCAGTGCGTCACGCAGGAGGTCGTCATCTGTCGTGTCCCGGATGATCGCTGGGATGGTATCGAGGCCTGCCGCCTGCACTGCGCGCCAGCGGCGTTCACCCATGACCAGTTCGTAAGGTACGCTACCATCTTCGGTTGATGTGCGAACCACGATAGGCTGGAGGACGCCAATCTCGCGTACTGAGTGCACAAGCTCGGCCATGTCATCTTCATCGAAGACGCTGCGTGGCTGCTTCCGGTTGGGGTGAATGTCAGCAACGGAAATTTCCGCGAAGCGGGCGCCCGGAACCTCAACGAGTTCAACCCCCGAGTCCGCTCCGGTGTCCACGGCATTGGGTGTAGCGGCAGAAACCGTTACAGCAGCATCTTCATCCTCCGGAGCAGGCCCGGTAGGCGTTCCAGCCGAAGGGACGGCAGCGTCTGCAGCCGACTTGGACCCCCCACGGGGAGCCTTCCTGGCCGGCTCCTTTTTCGCAGCCGACGTATCGGTACTGGCATCAGCATTGGTTTCCCCAGCACCACCCTTACCGGCAGGGGACTTTGCGTCCGCTGGTTTAGCCGGCGACCGGCGAGCAGCGGCATTCGGTGCCGTATCCTTGTCCGCCTTGGCTTCAGCACGCGCTGCGGGCTGGTCCTGGGGTTCGGTCTTTTTTCGGCCCTCGGGGAAGAAGAGATCCACCGGCCGGGATACCGCCCCGCCGTTACCGGAAGACCCATTGGCTGCGGCGGAACTAGGAATCAGCGCGCCAAGACCGCGGCCTAGGCCCCGTCGCTTCTCGCTCATGGGTAAATCCCTCCAGTGATAGAGCCGGGACGAGCCTGGCTCCGTGCGTTGCGGTATTGAAGATTCTAGCGTTCGGCGATTTCCGCGGCGGCTTCCAGGTAGGACAGCGCACCACTTGAGGAAGGGTCGTACGTCATGACCGTCTGCTGGTAGCTGGGTGCCTCAGAAATCCGCACGGAGCGGGGAACGACGGCCGAGAGGACCTGGTCGGGGAAGTGCTGGCGCACCTCCGCGGCTACCTGGGCGGCCAGGTTGGTGCGGCCGTCATACATGGTGAGCAGGATGGTCGAGACAACAAGATCGGCATTGAGGTGCTTCTGGATCATCTCAATGTTCTTGAGGAGTTGGCTGAGGCCTTCCAGGGCGTAGTACTCGCACTGAATGGGAATCAGGACCTCATTGGCTGCACAGAAGGCATTGACCGTCAGCAGGCCCAGGCTCGGCGGGCAGTCAATGAAAACGTAGTCCAGCCGTTCTTCGCCGTTTTTCTCGCGTGCCTTGGCATAGACGTCGATGGCGCGGCGCAGGCGCTGTTCACGCGCTACAAGGGATACGAGTTCAATTTCGGCGCCGGCAAGGTGGATCGTGGCGGGTGCGCAGATGAGCTTTCCGATGTCCGGGCAGGGGGCCACCACATCAGCCAGCGGGACGTCGTTGATCAGCACGTCGTAGATGCTGTCCACATCGGCGTGGTGCTCGATGCCCAACGCGGTGGAAGCATTGCCCTGCGGATCAATATCGATCACCAGGACATTCAGCCCGGCAGCAGCAAGGGCAGCGGCGATGTTCACCGTCGTGGTGGTCTTGCCTACTCCGCCCTTCTGGTTGGAGACGGTAAAGATCCGCGTCTTTTCCGGGCGGGGGAGCTTCCGGCCCACCAAACGCTCACGCCGTTTGGTTTCATGGGCAAGTTCGCGTGCGATGGGACTCGAGTCATCAATGGCATCAATAACGTTGGAACGACCGGCAGAGGTTGTTTCACGTGAAACTGCACTGCTGGAAGCGGACGAAACAACAGGCTTTGGATGATTACCACCACGGCCGGGAGCCATTGCGATGCCCGCAAGCCCTGACCCAGCGACAGAACGTGCCGACCCCAAGGACACAAACGGTGGGATCCGTTGTGCGGAGGCTTCACTACTGGTCACTGGGGCACACTCACTCTCGTTCAGCCAATTTTGCTGCCGTTGTCTAGCCTAACTGCTCCGGCCTGCTGACAGCCGTCAGCGGGCCCGCATTAGGACTTCTTTTGGGACTTGTTCACCACGATGCGCACAACCGTCGTCGGCTCCTCCAGGAGGTTGTCACCTACGGTCAGTACTGACGTCTCAACGCCACCCAGCTTACGGATGGTCTTGGCCGCCTTCTCGATTTCCTCGCCCGCGCTGCGGCCCTTGATGGCTACCACTTCGCCGTGCCCTCCCAGCAGTGGGATGGTCAGGCCGGCGAGGTTGGTCAACGCAGATACGGCGCGCGCAGTCACAACGTCAGCCTCCACATGCCCAACAGCGAGTTCGGCACGGGTGCGCATCACCGTGACATTGCCCAGGCCGAGGTCATCGACAACTTCCTGAAGCCAGATAACCCTGCGCTCCAGCGGTTCGATAAGGGTGAGCTCAAGATCGGGGCGCGCAATGGCAAGGCAAAGGCCCGGCAGGCCGGCACCGCTCCCGACGTCGGCCACATGGCTTCCGTGCGCAATTTCGCTTTCGATGACCGCGCAGTTGAGCACGTGGCGGCTCCACAGCCTGGGCACCTCGCGTGGTCCGATTAGGCCCCGCTCGGTACCGGACGTGGCCAGGTGCTCAACGTAGCGCTTTGCCAGCTCCAGGCGATCGCCGAAGATCTTCTCAGCAGCGCGCAGCTCTGCCGCCGTGATGTCAACCATAACTATTGGTCCGGCATTCACTAGTCTGCGGAAACGACGATGTGGCGTCCGGCGCCCTCGCCCTCGGACTCGCTGACCAGGCCGAGGTCAGCCACGGCGTCGTGCACGATCTTCCGTTCGTAGGCGCTCATTGGCTCCAGGGCCACCGACTTGCCGGATTCCTTTACGGAAGCTGCTGCGTCCTCGGCGATCTTCTGCAGGTGCCCGGTGCGTTCCTGCCGGTAGCCGTTGATGTCCAGCACGAGCCGTGAACGGTTCTCTGTTGCAGACAGCACTGCCAGGCGGGTGAGTTCCTGCAGGGCTTCCAGGACTTCACCGTCTTCGCCGACCAGGCTTTCGAGCCCTTCGGTCTCCTCTTCGGCAACGATGGAGATGTAGGTCCGTCCATTGCGGACCTCGATGTCGATGTCGCCGTCGATGTCGGCGATATCCAGCAGTTCCTCGAGGTAGTCGGCGGCGACGTCCCCCTCTTCCTCGAGGCGGCTGGCGGCGGAACCCTTGGCGGTGGAATCATCCTGGCCCACGGACTCGTCCTGATCTTCGATCTCTTCAGAAAGGGCGTGCTCGGTGCTCTCGGCTGACATTACTTCTTCTTCCTGTTCTTGCGCTGGGGCTGGACACGCTGTCCCTTGATCTCAACTGCGGCGGCTGCGGCATCGTCGGCTGCCTCATCCCGCTTCCCGCTCAGGACGGACAGAGCCGGCAGGCCCTTGGCGGCACGGCGCTCGGCGAGGGCCTTCGCGGCGGGGGAACCCGGCGTCGGCATCCGGCGGATAACGAAGAACTGCTGGCCCATGGTCCAGAGGTTGGTGGTGGTCCAGTAGATCAGGACGCCGATGGGGAAGTTGATGCCACCCACGCCGAAGACGATAGGCAGGATGTAGAGCATCATCTTCTGCTGCCGCATGAACGGGCTGGCCATGGCTTCTTCGGACATGTTCTTGGCCATGATCTGCTTCTGCGTGATGAACTGCGAAGCCGTCATGGCCAGGATCATCACGATCGAGAGCACCACCACGGCTGTGTTCCCGGCACCGCCGTGCAGCAGGGCGGCGGACAGCGGCGCACCGAAAATGCTGGAGGCATCGAACTCCACCACCTGTTCGTGGCTCATCGCACCGATGCCGGCTCCCTGGTCCTTGGCCTGCGAAATGCCGGAGAGCACCTGGAACAGGGCGAAGAAGAACGGCATCTGGATCAGCATGGGAAGGCACGCCGAGAAGGGGTTGGTCCCATGCTTCTTGTACATGGCCATCTGTTCCTGGGCCATGGCCTGGCGGGACAGCTGGTCGGTTTTACCCTTGTACTTCTCCTGCAGCTTCTTCAGGTCCGGCTGCAGCAACTGCATGCCGCGCTGGGCCTTGATCTGCTTGACGAATACCGGGATCAGCGCGGCACGGATCACCAGCACCAGCCCGATGATGGCCAACGTCCAGGTCCAGCCGTTCGCGGCGGGCATGCCGATGCTGCTCAGCCCGTCGTGGAACGCCACCATGATGAACGAAACCAGCCACTTGAACGGGCCGATTATTGCTCCAAAGATGTCCATACTTATCCCTATTCGTCAGGCCGCACTGCGGCCTTCTTCATCAGTCCGAGCAACCAGGTACTTGTCCGGATTGTTCAGCACAACAATTGTGGGGGTTCGGCCCGCAGGCCATTCCCGGCCGCCGGCGGGGACGTGGTCCACTCCGCCGGCATTCCATGGGTGGCAGTGGCCAAGGCGCCGCGCTGCGAGCCAGCTTCCCTTGACGGCACCGTGGACGGTGACCGCTTCCAGGGCATATGCGGAACATGACGGGAAGAACCGGCAGACCGGGCCGTACAAGGGAGAAACCACCTTGCGGTAGGCCATCAGCAAAAGAATGAGGATGTTCCGGGGCAGGTTCCAGAGGAACCTGCCGGCAACGGCGATCACGGTGCGGAGACGGGCGACGACGGCGGTGGCGTTAGGCACGCGGTGTCCCCTCCTGTGTTGTACCGGCTGAACCCCTGGCGGCAGCCCGCGAGGGACGGCCGGCCAGCCGGTTCAGCGTAGATTCCAGTGCAGCGTTGTAGTCCGACAGCAGCTGGTCCCAGCTGGCCGAGGCGGACGCAGGAAGCGCCCGTACGACGATGGCGAGTCCTGTACCGTGCTCGCGCAACGACGCAGCACCCGCTTCTCTCAGTCTCCTCTTAACGAGGTTCCTGACCACCGCGTTCCCTACACTCTTGGAAACAATGAACCCGATCCGGCTGGGTTCGTCAGCAGCAATGGCTGCCGCATATAACACTACGTTCCGGCGTCCATTGCGGACACCGGAACGTACAGTTGTTGAAAAATCGGTTGGGGTCCTCAAGCGGTTGCGGGCGGCCAGCACCTTAAACTCGCAAGGGAATGTCTACCGACAAGCCAGTTATTTAGGCCGACAGTTCGGTGCGGCCCTTGCCACGACGGGCTGCCAGGATGGCACGGCCGGCACGGGTACGCATACGAAGGCGGAAGCCGTGCTTCTTGGCTCGACGGCGGTTATTCGGCTGAAAAGTCCGCTTGCTCACGTTAGTTACTCCAGTGGATCAAAGGTGCGCCCACCCGATCAGTAAGGGGAAGAACTGGCCGACGCTAAGTTTTGTATATGCACGCTTCCCCCGACTGCCCAGGCGCACTGCGCCTGGATGTTCAGATGGGGCCCAAAAAGCGGACACAAAGGACTTCACAACGTTAGGGCAATTTGCAGGCCCGAGTCAAACCGGAGCGGTCCCGTACGGCCGTCCCCAGCTGTTGCTAAGTATCCCCAACAGCCTGTGGATGAAGTGGCTCACAGAGGCACTTCCGGAACCACAACCGTGTAATTATCCACAGCCAGATAGCCAGCTATCTTCTAGGCTTTTCATCACCTAGAGTGTCCCAGTAGCCGATTATCCACGGACTGTGCATAACCCTGTGGATGAAGCTGGGCCAGCACCCTGGTTCCGGACTTGGGGCTGCAGGCAATGCAGGCATAGCAAGTTTTGAGGGAACCGATTGATGACAGTAGACGAAGCCAACCACGCCAATACTGTCGGAAGTTCCTGGCGCCGGGTTGTCAGCCTGCTGGAACAGGACCACCGGGTATCACCGCGCCAGCGTGGCTTTGTCATCCTTGCCCAGGCGCAGGGCCTCATCGGTTCCACGCTCCTGGTGGCCGTCCCCAACGAACTAACCCGCGAAGTGCTTCAGACCCAGGTCAAGGAAGCCCTTGACGATGCGCTCCATAACGTTTTTTCCGAAGACATCCGCTGCGCCATCGACGTGGACACCGATCTGGTGCCCATCCACGAGGAGCCCGAGCCCGCCGTCGAACCTGCTTTCGCGCCGGACCAGGTCATCGAGCAGAAACCGCAGCCTATGCTCCCCAGCACGTCGCACGAGTTCGGCCGGCTGAACCCCAAGTACGTCTTTGACACCTTCGTGATTGGTTCCTCGAACCGGTTCGCCCACGCCGCCGCCGTCGCTGTTGCCGAAGCGCCCGCCAAGGCCTACAACCCGCTCTTCATCTACGGTGATTCGGGCCTGGGCAAGACCCACCTCCTGCACGCGATCGGCCATTATGCCCGGCGCCTCTACAGCGGGATCCGGGTCCGCTACGTAAATTCGGAAGAATTCACCAACGACTTCATCAACTCGATCCGCGATGACGAGGGCACCAGCTTCAAGACGACGTACCGCAACGTCGACGTCCTGCTGATTGATGACATCCAGTTCCTGGCCGGCAAGGACCGGACGCTGGAGGAGTTCTTCCACACCTTCAACGCCCTGCACAACAACAACAAGCAGGTGGTCATCACCTCTGACCAGCCGCCCAAGCTGTTGGCCGGGTTTGAGGATCGGATGAAGTCCCGCTTCGAGTGGGGCCTGCTGACGGACATCCAGCCGCCGGAACTGGAGACCCGTATCGCCATCCTCCGTAAGAAGGCGCTGAGCGAGGGACTGTCCGCCCCGGACGATGCCTTGGAGTACATCGCCTCGAAGATCTCCAGCAACATCCGAGAACTTGAAGGCGCCCTGATCCGGGTGACTGCGTTCGCCAGCCTGAACCGGCAGCCCGTGGACGTGGCCCTTGCCGAGATGGTCCTGAAGGACCTGATCACGGACGACGGCGCGCAGGAGATCACGTCCGCCCAGATCCTCCAGCAGACGGCTGACTACTTCAAGCTCAGCATGGAAGAGCTCTGCAGCAAGTCCCGCACCAGGACCCTGGTGACTGCACGCCAGATCGCCATGTACCTGTGCCGGGAGCTGACGGACATGTCACTTCCCAAAATCGGACAGGAACTTGGCGGCCGCGACCACACAACCGTCATCCACGCAGACCGGAAGATCCGCGAACTCATGGCGGAGCGCCGTGTGATCTACAACCAGGTGACCGAGCTGACTAACCGGATCAAGCAGCAGCAACGCGACTCCTGAATCCACACTGCGTCCGGCACTCTATACCTTATTAACAGGGCCATGTGGATAAGCCTGTGGATACTTAAGGGGACAAGCGCGGTTAATGGGCTTAAAACCCTTAAGCCGTCTGTGGATCGTCAAAAATGGCCGTTTGCGTTGTCCCCATCCACACCCTGTTTAAAACCCACTTAACGCACAGCCGGTGAACAGGGCTTAAGCGCGGAACCATGCGGCAGGACCGGGTTATCCACAGTTTCCACAGCAGTTATTAACACTACTAATCCCAAAAAATTGAAATCCCTCAAACAACAAGAACCTTCCGCTGGTCCGCCGAGGGGCCTGCCGGCCCCTGAAGGGCCGGTCCGGTCTTGCGGGGGATGGGTTAATCCCCGATCTTCCGGCTAAGCTGTCAGCAGCGCTCCCATCCCTGGGTTTTCGTGTGGTTTCTGTCTCCGCGGACCATGCACCAGCCGGGTGGCGCCCAACTTCTTCCGGAGTTTCCTGCGAAATTCCCGGGTTTACATGGCAGCAGCAATGAAAGGCGGCACCCTTCCGTGAAGTTCAGAGTCGATCGGGACGTCCTGGCAGAAGCCGTCACCTGGACAGCCCGGTCGTTGTCTCCGCGGCCTCCTGTGCCTGTCCTGTCCGGCCTCCTGCTGAAGGCTGAAGCCGGAACCGTCAGCCTTTCCAGCTTTGACTACGAAACCTCGGCGCGCCTTGAGATCACAGCCGACATCAGGGATGAAGGCACCATCCTGGTATCCGGACGCCTCCTGGCTGATATCTGCCGCAGCCTGCCGTCGGCCCCGGTGGACGTGGAGACTGACGGCAACAAAGTCACCCTCACCTGCCGCCGGAGCAGCTTCCACCTGGCCACCATGCCGGAAGCTGAATACCCACCACTTCCGTCCCTGCCGGCCATCAGCGGAACCGTCCCGGGTGATGCCTTTGCCCAGGCTGTCTCCCAGGTGATTATCGCGGCGAGCAAGGACGACACCCTCCCGATCCTCACCGGCGTACGGATGGAAATCGAAGACGACCTGATCACGCTCCTGGCCACCGACCGCTACCGGCTCGCCATGCGCGAAGTACCGTGGAAGCCCGTCACTCCCGGGATCTCCACCAGCGCCCTGGTCAAGGCCAAAACCCTCAACGAAGTAGCCAAGACGCTTGGTAACAGCGGCGACATCAACCTCGCCCTGTCCGACGACGACAGCCGCCTGATCGGTTTCGAGAGCGGCGGCCGAACCACCACTTCACTGCTGGTGGATGGCGACTACCCCAAGATCCGCTCGCTGTTCCCCGAGTCCACCCCGATCCACGCCACGGTGCAGACCCAGGAACTCGTTGAGGCCGTCCGCCGTGTATCCCTGGTGGCCGAGCGCAACACCCCGGTCCGCCTTGCCTTCACCGACGGCCTGCTGAACCTTGATGCCGGGACGGGAGAAGACGCCCAGGCATCGGAAGAGCTGGAGGCGCAGTTGTCCGGCGAGGACATCACGGTTGCCTTCAACCCGCATTACCTGATCGAGGGGCTCAGCGTGATCGAAACCAAGTTCGTCCGGTTCTCCTTCACCACGGCGCCCAAGCCTGCCATGATCACGGCACAGGCAGACGCTGACGGCGAAGACCAGGACGACTACCGCTACCTGGTCATGCCGGTCCGGCTTCCCAACTAGTCCCCACCCATCGGCTCCCAGCCTTCCCCAGCTCAGGCCCGCCCCCACCGCCGCCACACACCAGCGCAGAAATGAGATCCACCATGCATATTGGACTGATAGGCCTCGGCAAAATGGGATTCAACATGCGTGAGCGCCTGCGCAAGGGAGGCGTGGAAGTCACCGGTTACGACCGCAACCCGGACGTAACCGATGCCGCCAGCGTCGAGGAGCTGATCGCTACCGTTCCGGCGCCAAGGATCATCTGGGTGATGGTGCCCTCGGGGCCCATCACGGACGCCGTTATCACCGAGCTCAGTGAAAAGCTGGAACCGGGCGACCTGGTTATCGACGGAGGTAACTCCAGGTTCACCGAGGACCAAAAGCATGGCGAGCTCCTTGCCGCCAAAGACATTCGTTTCGCTGACTGCGGTGTCTCGGGCGGAGTCTGGGGCTTGCAGAACGGGTACGGACTGATGGCCGGCGGGGACGCCGCAGACATCGAACGTGCCCTGCCGGTCTTCGACGCATTGCGCCCCGAAGGTGAGCGGGCGGACAGCTTTGTCCACGTCGGCGGCATTGGTGCCGGCCATTACGCCAAGATGGTCCACAACGGGATCGAGTACGGCCTGATGCAGGCGTACGCCGAAGGCTACGAACTGCTTGCAGCCAAGGACATCGTCACCGACCTTCCCGGCACGTTCCGGGCATGGCAAAAAGGCACCGTCGTCCGGTCATGGCTCCTGGACCTCATGGTCAAGGCACTTGACGAGGACCCCGGCCTGGCCTCGATTGACGACTACGTGGAAGACTCCGGTGAAGGCCGTTGGACCGTTGAGGAAGCCATCGCCAACGCAGTTCCCGCTCCGGCTATTACAGCCGCATTGTTCGCCCGGTTTGCCTCCCGGGAGGACATTTCGCCAGCCATGAAGATGGTTTCCGCGCTGCGCCACCAGTTCGGTGGCCACGCTACCCGTCCCGCCAAGTAGCACCCACCGGGAACCATCAGAGTTCCCAGAATTGCCGAAAACCGCGTGTATCTGGAACACCTTTCACTGACCGACTTCCGCAGTTACGCCCAGGTGGATCTCGCCCTGGAACCCGGCGTCACCGTGCTGGTGGGATACAACGGCATTGGCAAGACCAACCTGATGGAGGCCATCGGCTACCTGGCCACGCTCAGTTCGCACCGGGTCAGTTCCGATGCGCCCCTGCTGAGGTTCGGCACGGAACGCGCGCTGGTCCGCGCGCGTCTGGTCCGCGGCACGCAGACGACGGTCCTTGAACTGGAAATCAACGGCAGCCGGGCGAACCGCGGGCGTATCAACCGCAGTAATCCGGTGCGTGCCCGTGACCTGGTGGGCATCTGCCAGACGGTACTCTTCGCTCCGGAAGATTTAGCGTTGGTCAAGGGAGATCCGTCCAACCGCCGCCGCTTCCTGGACGAGCTGCTGGCGAGCCTCATCCCGCACCACGCGGCCACCCGCAGTGACTACGACCGGGTGCTGAAGCAGCGCAACGCCCTGCTCAAGTCCGCGCGGGCCGGAAGGTTCACCTCCGCGCATGAATCCACGCTCGAGGTGTGGGACCAGCACATGGCCAGGGCCGGAGCGGAATTGCTGCACGCGCGGCTGGAGCTGGTGGAAAGGCTGCGCCCACACCTCGCCCGTGCCTACGCCGAACTTACGGATGCGTCCAAGCCGGCGGACGCCACCTACCGGTCAACGCTGCAGAACCAGATGGACGACGACGGCGTTCCTGCCGGAAGTTCCCAGCGCGCCAAGCCGGGAGGTTCTTCAGACGGCCCCGACGATCTCCGCCTTCTCTCCGTGGACCAACTCACGGAACGCTACATCCAGGCATTCGCGGAATCCCGCAAGAAGGAACTGGAACGCGGCATCTCCCTGGTCGGCCCGCACCGTGACGATTTGGAACTGATGCTCGGGCAAGCCCCCGCCAAGGGGTATGCCTCGCATGGTGAAACCTGGTCCATGTGCCTGTCCCTGCGCCTGGCCTCGTACTACGTCATGCTGGACGATGCCCGCACGGGCGGTTCCGCTCCCATCCTCATCCTTGACGACGTCTTTGCCGAACTCGACGTCCAGCGCAGGCGTAAACTGGCCGCAATAGTCTCCGGCGCGGAACAGGTCCTGGTGACCGCCGCCGTCGACGCCGATATTCCGGGAGAGCTGTCCGGACGGCGGGTGAAGGTAGTCCCGGGAGGTATCGATGAACAGTGAGCAGGGCGGCGGGCTGCAGCCCGGCCGGGAGCCTGACGACATCGATGCCCCGCAGGCTGCACTGAACCGGATGCGTGAAGCCGCGGCCGCACGCGGTGAAGTCCGCCGGAAAGTGGCGCGGCCTGGCGCACCGAAAACCAAGGGCAGTATCCGGGACACCCGCGGCTTCAGCCAGTTCCACGCCACCGGGCGGGATCCCCTGGGCCTGGGAAAGGTGGTTGGCCGGCTGGTGGCGGAGCGCGGCTGGACTTCACCTGTGGCCGTTGGTTCGGTCATGGCAGAGTGGGCAACCCTGGTGGGACCGGAAATCTCCTCCCACTGCACTCCGGAGAGTTTTACCGACACCACCCTCCACGTGCGGTGTGATTCCACGGCGTGGGCCACCCAGCTTCGGCTCCTCAGCACCAGCCTGCTTGATAAGTTCCGCCGGGAACTGGGCGAAGGGGTGGTTACCAAAATCCAGGTCCTCGGACCGTCGGCACCAAGCTGGCGCAAGGGTGGACGCAGTGTCCAGGGCCGTGGTCCGCGGGACACTTACGGATAACCGGGGCGGCAACTCTTGAAACTGCGCGCAAGGGCGTGTAGGGCGCTGTAAGGACCATTGCGTGTATAGGCACCCGGAGGGTGTACCGCTGGGCCGCCCTAGGCGCGGCCAAGAGCCTCGCACAGCCATGTTCACCTGCGCTGAAGGCCCTGGAATGCGGGGATATGAGCCGGTTCACGGTAGAATTGGTGCAGATAACTGGGCGCGGATGAAACGTTGACTTCAGTCCGTTCTCCGCGCGCTCTCCGCGTCCGGGGAACGGAGCACCACTGTCAGCAGGTCACCGGCGCCATAGGTTTGTGCCTGTTGGCGGGTGGCTTTCCCTGGGAGAGGCACCGGCCGGCCATCATCGAGAACAGAGGAGTCGCAGCGCCTGTGGCTAACGACAATACAGATATTCTGGCAGCAGATACAGCAGTCGAGGATGGCCGCACCCCTGACACCCCGGCTGCGGCCACAACGCCGAGGGAATACGGCGCCAGCGACATCACTGTCCTCGAGGGCCTCGAAGCTGTCCGCAAACGTCCGGGCATGTACATCGGATCCACCGGACCCCGTGGCCTCCATCACCTGGTGTACGAGGTGGTGGACAACTCCGTGGACGAGGCACTGGCCGGATACTGCAGCCACATCGAGATCGTCCTGCAGGCCGACGGCGGCGTCAAGGTAGTCGATGACGGCCGCGGTATCCCGGTGGATATGCACCCCACGGAACACAAGCCCACCGTCGAGGTGGTCATGACCATCCTGCACGCCGGCGGAAAATTTGGTGGGGGTGGATACGCTGTCTCCGGCGGCCTGCACGGCGTGGGCATCTCTGTGGTCAACGCCCTGTCCAGCCGCGTGGATACCGAAGTGCGCCGCCAGGGACACGTATGGCGGATGTCCTTTGCCGATGGTGGCAAGCCGCAGGGCAGCCTGGTCATGGGCGAAGAGACGGACGCTACCGGAACCACCCAGACGTTCTACCCGGATCCGGAGATCTTCGAGACCACCGAGTTCGATTTCGAGACGCTGCGCGCCCGCTTCCAGCAGATGGCTTTCCTGAACAAGGGCCTGCGTATCACCCTCACGGATGAGCGCGCGCCGGCCGGGGACGATGCCGACGGCGACCTGGACCTTGACGACCTCAGCACCGAGGGCGAAGTCAGCGCAGAACACCGCACCGTGGTGTACCAGTACGACGAAGGCCTCCTGGACTACGTCCGGCACCTGAATTCGGGCAAGAAGGTGGAAGTGGTCCATGAGGACGTCATCGCCTTCGAAACCGAGGACAAGGACCGCAAGATCGCCCTGGAAATGGCCATGCAGTGGACCAGCGCCTATTCCGAAAGCGTCCACACCTACGCCAACACCATCAACACCCATGAGGGTGGCACGCACGAAGAAGGCTTCCGCGCTGCCATGACCTCCCTGGTCAACCGCTATGCCCGGGAAAAAGGCATTATCAAGGAAAAGGACGACAACCTCACGGGCGACGACATCCGTGAAGGCCTCACTGCCGTCATTTCAGTCAAGTTGGCTGAACCGCAGTTCGAGGGCCAGACCAAGACCAAGCTCGGCAACTCAGAGGTCAAAGGCTTCGTCCAGCGCGTGGTCACCGACGGCCTGGGCGACTGGCTCGAGCGCAACCCCGGCCCCGCCCGTGACGTGATCCGCAAGGCGATCTCCGCCGCGCAGGCCAGGATGGCGGCGCGCAAGGCCCGCGACAACGCACGGCGCAAGAGCCCCCTGGAGTCTTTTGGCATGCCCGGCAAGCTGTCGGACTGCTCCTCCAAAGACCCGGAAAAGTGCGAGGTCTACATCGTGGAGGGTGACTCGGCCGGTGGTTCCGCCAAGCGCGGCCGCAACCCCGAGACCCAGGCCATCCTTCCGCTGCGCGGCAAGATCCTGAACGTGGAGCGTGCCCGCCTGGACAAGGCCCTGGGCAACGCCGAAGTCCAGTCCATGATCACCGCATTCGGCACCGGCATCGGTGAGGACTTCGACCTCGCCAAGCTGCGCTACCACAAGATTGTGCTCATGGCAGATGCCGACGTGGACGGCCAGCACATCACCACGCTGCTGATGACCCTGCTTTTCCGGTACATGCGGCCCCTCATCGAGAACGGCTACGTGTACCTGGCCCAGCCGCCGCTGTACCGGATCAAGTGGTCCAATGCCCCGCACGACTACGTGTACAGCGACCGGGAACGCGACGCCAAACTCGTGGCAGGACAGGCAGCCGGACGCCGTATTCCCAAGGACAACGGCATCCAGCGCTACAAGGGCCTCGGCGAGATGGACTACACCGAACTGTGGGACACCACCATGGACCCCGACCACCGCACCCTGCTGCAGGTAACCATGGACGACGCCCTGGCCGCCGACCAAATCTTCTCCGTCCTCATGGGTGAAGACGTGGAATCCCGACGCAACTTCATCCAGCAGAACGCCAAGGACGTCAGGTTCCTGGACATCTAAGGACCCGCTCCAAAGTATTCGGAACCAGACATATACCTGAAACGGAAAATAACTAATGAGCGACGAAATCCCCGAGAACTCCGCCCCTGAGGGCGGAACTCCGGACACCGTTCTTGAAGGCGACGTGCTGATCGACCGGGTGGAACAAGTGGACCTGCAGACGGAAATGCAGCGTTCCTACCTCGACTACGCCATGGCCGTCATTGTGGGCCGCGCCCTCCCCGACGTCCGTGACGGCCTCAAGCCTGTGCACCGGCGTGTGCTGTACGCGATGTTCGACGGCGGCTACCGTCCCGACCGGTCCTTCAACAAGTGTGCCCGCGTGGTGGGCGAGGTCATGGGCCAGTACCACCCCCACGGTGACACCGCGATCTACGATGCCCTGGTACGCCTCATCCAGGACTGGACCATGCGCTACCCGCTGGCGCTGGGGCAGGGTAACTTCGGCTCGCCCGGCAACGACGGTGCCGCCGCACCGCGATACACCGAAACCAAAATGGCACCGCTTGCCATGGAAATGGTCCGGGACATCGACGAGGAAACCGTCGATTTCCAGGACAACTACGACGGCAAGAACCAGGAACCCACCATCCTGCCGGCCAGGTTCCCCAACCTGCTGGTGAACGGTTCCTCCGGTATCGCCGTGGGCATGGCCACCAACATCCCGCCGCATAACCTCCGGGAAGTAGCCGACGGAGTGCAGTGGTACCTCTCCAACCCCGGTGCCACGCGCGAGGAACTCCTCGAGGAATTGCTCGTACGGGTCAAGGGCCCGGACTTCCCCACGGGAGCCACCATCCTTGGCCACAAGGGCATCGAAGACGCCTACCGCACCGGCCGTGGATCGGTCACCATGCGCGCGGTGGTTGCCGTGGAGGAACTGCAGGGCCGGACCTGCCTGGTGGTCACCGAGCTTCCGTACCAGGCCAACCCTGACAACCTGGCCATCAAGATCGCCGAACTGGTCAAGGACGGCAAGATCCAGGGCATTGCCGACCTCCGCGATGAAACATCCGGACGCACGGGCCAGCGCCTGGTGATCGTGCTGAAGCGCGACGCCGTGCCCAAGGTGGTGCTGAACAACCTCTACAAGCACACCGAACTGCAGAGCAACTTCTCCGCCAACATGCTTGCCATCGTGGACGGGGTGCCGCGGACCCTGAGCCTGGACGCGTTCATCCGCCACTGGGTAACGCACCAGATGGACGTCATCGCCCGCCGCACCCGGTACCGGCTGCGCAAGGCAGAGGAAGAAGCCCACATCCTGCGCGCCCTCCTCAAGGCACTGGACATGCTCGATGAGGTCATCGCACTCATCCGCGCCTCCAGCACCACCGAGGCCGCCCGGGACGGGCTGATGGAGCTGCTGGACATCGATGAGCTGCAGGCGCGGGCCATCCTGGACATGCAGCTGCGCCGCCTCGCCGCCCTGGAACGCCAGCGTATCCAGGAAAAGCACGCAGAACTCGAAGCGCTGATCACCGAATACAAGGAAATCCTGGGTTCGGAGCAGCGCCAGCGCGAGATCATCAGCACCGAGCTCGGCGAGATCGTGGACAAGCATGGCGATGACCGCCGTACCAGGATCCTCATGGGCTACGACGGCGACATGTCCATGGAGGACCTGATCCCCGAAGAGGAGATGGTGGTCACCATCACCCGCGGCGGCTACGTCAAGCGCACCCGCAGCGACAATTACCGGTCGCAGCAGCGCGGCGGCAAGGGCATCAAGGGCGCCCAGCTGCGTGGAGACGACGTGGTGGAGCACTTCTTCGTCACCACCACCCACCACTGGCTGCTGTTCTTCACCAACCTGGGCAGGGTCTACCGCGCCAAGGCCTACGAGCTGATGGAAGCGGGCAGGGACGCCAAGGGCCAGCACGTGGCCAACCTGATGGCCTTCCAGCCTGATGAACACATCGCCCAGGTGCTGGATCTCAAGGACTACCAGCAGGCCCCGTACCTGGTCCTCGCCACCAAGAGGGGCCTGGTGAAAAAGACCAGGCTGGAAGACTACGACACCAACCGTTCGGCCGGCGTGATCGCCATCAACCTGCGGGACGGTGACGAACTGGTCTCCGCGCAGCTGGTGTCCGAGACCGATGACCTCTTCCTGGTCTCCCGCAAGGGCCAGTCAATCCGCTTCACCGCCACCGATGACGCCCTGCGCCCCATGGGCCGCGCCACATCCGGCGTTACCGGCATGAAATTCCGCGAGGATGACGAACTGCTCGCTGCAGACGTGGTCACCGACGGTTCATTCGTGTTCATCGTGACCGAAGGCGGCTACGCCAAGCGGACGGCCGTCGAGGAGTACCGGCTGCAGGGCCGCGGCGGCCTGGGCATTAAGGTAGGAAAGTACCAGGAAGAGCGCGGCCACCTGGTGGGCGCACTCATCGTGCAGGAAGAAGACGAAGTCCTGGTGGTCATGGAGGGCGGCAAGGTTGTCCGTTCCTCGGTTGCCGGTGTTCCCGCAAAGGGCCGCGACACCATGGGCGTCATCTTCGCCAAACCGGACAAGAACGACCGGATCATCGAGGTGGCACGCAACAGCGAACGCGGTCTTGAGGACGAGGAATCCGCCGGCGATGACGTAACGTTGGCTGAAGATGGCGGAACCGCTGGGGAATCCGCCGCGCCAGCAATGGCAGAAGAATCACCGGCCGTTGAGTCAGAGGACGCCTCGGGCGACGCTGAGCCGAACGAAGACAACACGGAGGTAACGAGTGAGTAATTCCGACTCATTTCCCAAGCCGAACAGTACTGTTCCCGACGGGAACCGGCCTTCCGCGGCACCCCGCGTGAACGCCCCCGTTCGTCCGCAACAGCGCCCCTCGGCGCCCGCCGGCGCGCCAGGCCAGCGGCCTGCCGTCCCGGGCCAGCGTCCCCAGCAGGGAGACCGCCCCGCACAGCCGGGCCAACGCCCCTTCCAGGGCCAGCCCGGCCAGCGCCCGGCACAAACAGGCCAGCGCCCTGCGCAGGGAGCCTCCGGCCAGGGAACACCTGGCCTGGTGAAGCCCGCTCCGAAGGCAAAGGTCCGCCGGGCCAGGCTGCTGATCAGCAAAGTGGACCCGTGGTCCGTGCTGAAAATGGCATTCCTGCTGTCCGTGGCACTGGGCATCGTCACGGTGGTGGCCGCCATCGTCCTGTGGACCGTCCTGGACCTGACCGGGATCTTTGACCAGGTGGACAGTCTCCTCGGCACCCTGGCGGGCGCTGAAAGCGGCGGCTTCGAACTGAAGAAGGTTGCTTCGCTGGGCCAGGTGGCATCGTTCGCCACCATCATTGCCGTGGTCAACGTCGTCCTGCTGACGGCGCTCTCCATGCTTTCCGCTGTCCTGTACAACATTTCCGCCACCCTGGTGGGCGGCATCGGCGTGACCCTCACCGACGATTAGGACACCATTCCACCGGCTCCGCGCCGGTGGAATGGCCCGATTTGAGATCGGGCCGGGGTGTGCTGTAAAGTCATGTCTCGGCCCGATGAGGGATTGAGGGCGTATAGCTCAGGCGGTTAGAGCGCTTCGCTGATAACGAAGAGGTCCCAGGTTCAAGTCCTGGTACGCCCACGGAACCTGTGCAGGTTTCAAACGGAGGTATGGTGCGGATCCGTCCGGTACCTTGCCGGATTGGGGAGCATGTGAAGAAGTTGCTTGTACTGGCAGCCGCAATCGCAGGCTTCCTGGTTTACCGGAAAGCACAGGAATCCGAAGCCCGGAAAACGGTCTGGAGCAAGTCAACCGACACGGTGGACTAGCCCGGCCGCCCACCCCGGGAGCCGGCCAGAGGCTCCCAGGTTCTAGGGTATGATTGACGGGTTGCTTCTTATGGGGGCATGGCGCAATTGGTAGCGCACCTGCTTTGCAAGCAGGGGGTTCGGGGTTCGAGTCCCCGTGCCTCCACCATAGGAAAGTCCCGGTCAGCGGAAACGCCGGCCGGGACTTTTTGCTTTCCATCTGCGCAAGGAACCAGCACCAGGGGGCTGCATTGAACTTCTTATTCGCGGCCCTGGGGGTCCTGGGCGTTGCATCCTCCGGACCGCTGATAGCCGCCACGCTTGGTGCCACCAGCGTCAGCGCGCTTGCCATCGCCTTCTGGCGCAATGCCATTGGTGCCGTTGTCATGGCAACTCCCACCCTTGTCCGGGAACCCGGCCAGTTCCGCAGGATCAGCGGCCGGGAGTTCCGCTGGTCCATGCTGGCCGCCATTGCGCTTGCCTTGCACTTCGCCTGCTTCATCACCTCCCTTCAGCTCACGTCCGTAGCAGCTGCCACAGCCCTCGTGTGCCTGCAGTCAGCCTGGATTGCCGTCTTCCAGCTCTTCCGGGGCATCCGCCACCGGTGGCAGGTCCTGGCAGGGCTGGGGATTGCTTTTGGCGGAGTCCTTGCCATCACCGGGTTTGATATGGGCTCCTCTCCGCAGGCCGTTACGGGGGACCTGTTGGCCATGGCCGGTGGAGCGCTGGCCGGCCTATATACGCTCGCCGGCGGTAAGGCCCGGCAAAGTATGACCACCGGGACCTATACAACGCTCTGCTACGGGATGTGCGCCGTCCTCGTGGCAGTAATGGCGCTGCTCTGGGGGCAACCCCTGGCCGGGTTCGAGCCGGCCGGGTGGCTCGGCATCGCGGCCATCACCGTCTGTGCCCAGTTGGTGGGCCATACGGCCTTCAACCACCTGCTGGCCACCATGAGTCCCCTCATTGTCTCGATGATCATCCTGCTGGAAATCCCCGGCGCAGCGCTGCTGGCCGCCGTCTTCCTGCACGAGACCCTGCCGGCGGGCACCTACGCCGGGCTGGGCCTCATCCTGGCGGGACTCGCCGTCGTGGTGCTGGGCCAAAGGAGTGGCCGGGGCCGAGGGAACGCCACGCGCAGGGGCCGCAGAACCGATCCCCAGGAGGAACCGCCGTCGGAATACCTCGCCGGGCTGGGGACCGACTAGGCGCTACTGGCCGCCGCGCCGGACCGGCTGGGCCGTATTGACGGTGTGGATGGCCCTGAGGAGCTTGGCCGGGAAATACACCGAGAAGAACACCACCATGGGGGCCTTCAGCGCCATCTTCCTGACGTTGTGCGCCTTGTAGGTCCGGTCGAACCGGGTGACGTAGTAGCGGTAATCCCGGGGTGAATCCTCAAGCCTCCGGGCAGACATTCCGGACACCATCTGCGGCCAATAACGGACAGGCAGCTCGTGGTCGGCCAGGTGCAGGGACAAATCGATGTCCTCGTGCATCTCATCCTTCTCGTCCCGGCAGGTTTCGGAACGGATGATCTCCCAGGCGCCGGCCCGCAGGGCCATGTTGGAGCCGAACAGGAAATGGTACTGGTGCTTGGCCAGCTTAAGCATGAGCTGGCGCATTTTGTCATCCGCCTTGAGTCCAAAGCGGCGCATTGGCATGTCGTAGTAGACCACGGGGCCGGTTGCGGCCTGGACCGACTGGTCCGCGAAGGCCTTCTGCACCTGCTCAACCCAGTCGGGTTCCACAATGGAGTCGGCGTCGATCCGGCCCAGGATGTCACCGGTGGCACTGTCCAGCCCGAAGTTCCTGGTGGGGATGAGTCCCTGCTCGCGGTCCTGGCTCAGGAGGATGATGGGGCTTTCCGGATACTCGAGCTGCATCTGGCGGACAATGTCAGCGGTCCGGTCCTTCGAAAGGTTGTCCACCACGATGATCTCGTGGGCGGGAACAGACTGGTAGATGGCAGCTATCAGGCACTGCCTGATCACGTTCTCCTCGTTGTACGCCGGGATGACGATTGACACGCGGAGCTGTACGGCTGCGTCGTTCACGGCATCCCCAGAGGATCGATTGGCTGACATCACTTCAAATCTAGCATCCGGGATAGATGCCCCCGCGGACGGGAAAGGTCACAAAAGGGGGCCCCGCCGTGGAACGGAGCCCCCTTGTGTGTATGGCGGAAATCAGGCCTGGCTGTTGCCCTTGCCCTCATCGGCGACCGTCTTGGCGCCGCCTTCGGTGTCATCGGCAACATGCTTGGCCTTGTCGGCGGCATCCTCTGACTTATCAGCCACAGTCCCAGCTGCGTCACCGGCTTTGTCCGCTGCAGCACCGGCTGCGGCTTCGGACGTGCCCTTGTCGGCGGTGCCGGCAGTGGTTGCCTTGACGTCGCTGACGGTGGTGGCCGGGACGGGTGCCGGGGTCGGGGTGACCGGCGACGGAGTCTTCCAGGGGTCCTCGACCGGCTTGGATGCCTTCCATGCGGCGACGCCGGCTGCGACGGCAGCAGCCACCACGCCGAAGACCAGCCAGCCGCGCTTCTTCGGCTTCTCCGGCTGGGCAAGCTTCACGTCCACTGCGCGGCTGGCTCCTGCTGCGGCCGCCTTCAGCTGCGTGCCGGTGGCCTGTGCCTGCTCTTGGAGGGCGTGGATGATTCCCACGTCCCCGAGCTTCTGCGCGACGGCGTCGACACGGGCCGGGGTGTTTTCCAAGGTGCGGTGGACAGCTCCGGAGGCCACGCCAATCTGGTCGGAGAGCTTGGGCAAGTACTCCACCACCACCCGGTCGCGGGCATTCAGGACCACTGGCGTGGCCTTGTCCAGGGCCTCGTGCAGCTTGGGCGATGCGCTTTCCACTACGTCGTTGATCTTGGGCGCCAGGTGGGCCAGTCCGTCCTGGATCCGGGGAGTCACGGTGGCCACGCCGTCGGCCAGGCTGTGGGCCGCCGTCTTCAGGCCTTCCTGGATCTTGGGAGATGCGGTATCCAGGCTCTGCTGGAGGCGGGGAACAGCCCAGTCCACGGCAGCTTCCACCCGGGGGGCCGCCCAATCCTTGGCGTTTTCCACCGCACTGGTGACCGACTGCTCAAGGTCACGGGCAATACGATCCGATTTCTTCACAACTACCTCCCGATTAATGTGACGGTTCTGTCGCTAGCCTACGTGCCCAGATCACCACGGGCTATTCACTCTGCGGATTTTAGGGCGATTTCACCCAGCGCGGAACTGCCCCCGCGGCCATGGCTGCCCGGAACCGGCATGGGAGAATCGACCTATGACTGCAATCGCAACCGCAAAAGCAACCATCCACACCAGCCTCGGCGACATCGTGGTTAACCTCTTCGGCAACCACGCGCCCAAGACGGTCAAGAACTTCGTGGGCCTTTCCACCGGCGAGCAGGCCTGGACCCACCCGGAAACCGGCGAGGACAAGACCGGCACGCCGCTTTACAACGGAACCATCTTCCACCGCATCATCAAGGACTTCATGATCCAGGCCGGCGATCCCCTGGGCCGTGGAACCGGTGGCCCGGGCTACCGTTTTGACGACGAGATCCACCCCGAGCTGAGCTTCAACCAGCCCTACAAGCTGGCCATGGCCAACGCCGGCATCCAGATGGGCAAGGGCACCAACGGTTCACAGTTCTTCATCACCACCATTCCCACGGACTGGCTCCAGGGCAAGCACACCATCTTTGGTGAAGTTGCCGACGAGGAATCCAAGAAGGTTGTCGACGCCATCGAGGGTGTCCGCACCGGCATGGGCGACCGCCCGGTTGAGGACGTCACCATCAACAGCATCGACATCGAACAGCTGTAACGCGGCACCATGAGCTACGGAATTCCGTCGGCCGAGCCGTCCGCCCAGGTCCCGGTCTGCCCCCGGCACCCGGACCGGCCGTCCTACGTACGGTGCCAGCGCTGCGGGCGCCCGGCATGCCCGGACTGCCAGCGGGCGGCCGCCGTCGGATTCCAATGCGTTGACTGCGTCAACGAAACAAAACGTACGACGCCGGAGGTGCGGTCGGTCTACGGCGGCGCCGCAGCCACCGGGAAGCCTTTGGTGACGTTTGGCATCATCGCAGCGTGCGTAGCCGTCTACGCCCTGCAAATGCTCATTCCTGGCGACTGGGTCTACAAGCAGTTTGCCTACAACAACATTTTTGTCGCCCCGCAGTACGGCGCCTTCGAGCCCTGGCGGATGGTGACGTCAGCCTTCCTCCACTCCCCGGACTCCTTTCTGCACATCCTCCTGAACATGTACACGCTGTGGATCTTTGGGCAGGCACTGGAACCGGTCCTGGGCCGGGCCCGCTTCCTTGCGGTGTACTTGATCTCCGCCCTTGGCGGCTCGGTGGGGTACCTGCTGCTAAACCCTGTGCTGGTTCCCGGCCAGGGCCTGGTGGGGCTGGTCGGCGCTTCAGGTGCCATCTTTGGCCTCTTCGGTGCCATGTTGCTGGTTCAACGCCAGCGGGGCGGCGATACACGGCAGCTCTGGGTCCTGATTGCCATCAACGGCGTCATTGGCTTCCTGATCCCCCACATCGCCTGGCAGGCCCACCTGGGCGGCCTCATTACCGGTGGTCTCTGTGCCGCTGTCCTTGCCTACACGCCGCGGGGACGCCGCCAGGGCCTCCTCCAGGCACTCGGCTTGGCCGCAGTGGTGGTGCTGCTCGTCGCAGTGAGCTGGGCACGGGTGACGCTCTAACCCTTTTCGGCCTGCGGACAAACACTATGCCCCCGTCACCCTCCGGTGACGGGGGCATTCGTGTTTTCCACAGCGTTTATCCACAGTGTTGGTAACTTACATAGCTGTAGTTCATTTGCTGGATCGGCTACTCCCGGCGATCCTCGTCCATTACGAGGCGTACCGGGCACCCTTTCTCCACATCTGTGGATAACCTGTGGGGATATTGCTGTGCGTAAGTGGATAAGCCGCCACTTTCGGGCACTCCTGTGGATAAACCGGCGGGAACATTGCCGGCAGGAGGCGGTGCACACCCTGTGCGGGACGTTATCGACAGCTGTATCCACACTGTTAATAAGTGACAGCACTGTTGTTTGGGCCGGGATCGAGCCCGCCGGAGTAAGGCTGGAGTCCCCGGGAGAGCCGAGTGTCCACGAAGTTTCCCACATCTGTGGATAACTTGTGGGTATCGCGTTGTTGGTAAGTGGACAACCGTCCCCAGTGCCGGACGGCCGCCAGCCTATGATGGTGGCCTGCCAAGCCGTTCAACCGATAAGGACTCCCGTGAGCGCCACCGAACACCTGTACTTGGACAAACAGCACCCGGCCCTCTGGAGAGCCATCAGTGGGTTGGGACTGAAGGTCCAGGAAGCAGCAGAAGAGGCCGGACTGGGCCGGGGCCTGGTGGAACTCCTGAATGTGCGCATTTCCCAGCTCAACGGCTGCGCGTATTGCCTGGACCTCCATGTTCGGAAGGCTGCCGAGGCCGGTGAAACCCCGCAGCGTCTCGCGGTCCTCCCCGCATGGCGTGAAACGGCACTCTTCACCGACCAGGAGCGCGCCGCCCTGGCCCTGGTGGAAAGCATTACAGAACTCCCGGACGAACGGTCACGGGAGCACGCGGAGGCTTATGCGCGGGAGCGGCTCAGCGCCGCGGAGTTTTCGGCCGTGAGTTGGCTTGCCGTGACCATGAATGCCTTCAACCGGGTGTCCATCACCAGCCACCACCCGGTGCGGCGGGACCGCCCATAGTTCCGGCCATCGGGCGTCCCTCCACTCGGGCCCTGCACTTTTCCACAGGTATTCCACACTGTTAATAACCACATCTGGCCGGCAGGTTTCCCGGAAGAGGCCCTGCAGGGCGGTGCAGCGGAATCAGTTTCGATCGAAGGGGGAGGTTTTCCCCATTGTGGATAACCTTCCCAACAGCTGGGGAAAACAGTCTGTGCCAGTGCCTTTAGGCCTCAATGGGCCACACGCCGGAAGATCCCCGGCGGTGGCTTTGCAGGAGGTGGGTGTCCACCATGCCGATGGCTTCCATCAGGGCGAACATGGTGGTGGGGCCTACGAAGGAGAATCCGCGCTTTCGAAGCGCCTTGGACAGGGCCACCGACTCTTCTGATTGGGTGGGAATATCGGTTATTGCCTGTGGCTTGGGCGTGCTGGCCGGACGGAAGCTCCACACGAAGTCCACCAGTCCGCCGTCGTTCCTGAGCTCCTGGGTTGCTTGGGCGTTCTTCACCGCCGCCAGGATCTTCAGCCTGTTCCGGATGATGCCGGGGTCCTGCATCAGCCGCTCCACCTCCGGGGCGCCAAAAAGCGCCACGGCATCCGGATCAAAGCCGGCGAAGGCCGCGCGGAAGGCCGGCCGCTTTCGCAGGATGGTGGCCCAGGAAAGACCCGCCTGGAAACCCTCAAGGCAAATCCGCTCGTAGAGGCCCTGCTCGTCAGTAACGGGCAGCCCCCATTCCTGGTCGTAATAGTCGCGCATCAGCGGATCCGTGGCAGCCCAGGCAGGCCGTGCCAGGCCATCCTCGCCAACGATCACGCCGGTGGAATCAGGAGCCAGTGGAGTCCTCCTTGGAACAGTTCCGCAGCAGGGGCTAGGAGCGCCAGCGGGTGGTCATCAGGAACCCGACGATGGCGATGCCGAAGCCGGCAACGATGTTCCAGGACTGCCAGGCCTGGACCGGGAACCGTCCCTCGCTGATGTAGAACGTGATGATCCAGAAGAGGCCGATGATCATGAGGCCGAACATGACCGGCTTGAACCATACGGGGTTGGGCTTGTAGGCCTGCGGTGATGCCGGCTGGGCGGTGCTGGCGGTCTTCCTGCGAGGCTTTGACTCGGGCACTGGCTCTCCTTGGCGGACTGGGCAAGCTCGGCGGCCCGGGCTTGGTATCCTGCAAGAAGGAAATTGCCAGCGGTCTGCGCGATCTTGGTCAAATCTGGATTCTTACTAGCAGCCAATTCTAGCCGCAGTTGATGGGCAGCCGGTGCCCAGGGTAAACGCCCGGAGGAGAACGCGTGGTATTGCAGGAGAAGGCGGGGACCGCCACCGCGCCCGCATCCCGTCGAGCCCTCCTGCCCGGCATTATCTCGGTGCTCGGTGAACTGTTGATCACCGTTGGCGTCATCCTCCTGCTCTTTGTGGCGTGGCAGTTGTGGTGGACCAATGTTGAGTCCGATGCCAAACAGAGCCAGGTCATCAAGGAATTCGCCCAGGACCTGGGCACCGCAGCCCCCGCTCCCTCGGCCTCAGCACCGGCGTCGCCTCCTGCCGCCGGGGAGGACTTTGGAAAGCCCGTGGTGGGCACGGCTCCCGGCCACGCCGGCACCATCGGCATTATGTACATCCCCAGGTTCGGTCCCACCTACACCCGTCCGATCGTCCAGGGGACAAGCCAGGACGTCCTGGACACCCTGGGCCTGGGCCACTACAGCAACACCGCCATGCCCGGCGCCGTCGGCAACTTCGCGGTGGCCGGCCACCGCCAAACACATGGAGCCGTGCTGGACAACATCCACACACTGGTCCCGGGTGACAAGATCTACGTCCAGACCAAAGACGGTTTCTACGTCTACGTCTTCCGGAACAACCAGATCGTGATGCCGTCCCGCACCGATGTCCTGGAACCGGTTCCCACCCGGCCGGGTGCCGCGCCGACTGAAAGCTACCTCACCATGACAAGCTGCAACCCCCGCTTCGGAGCGGAAGAACGCATCATCGCCTACGCCCTGCTGGACAGCTGGCGCCCCCTGGCGGCAGGACCACCGGCCGAGATCGCGGCCCAGGTGGCAGCAGCCACCGGAAGGAGCTGACCGTGTACGCCTGGATCTTCCGCCACCTCCCCGGGCCGCTGTGGCTCAGGATCTTCATCTCGCTGGCACTGGTATTCCTTGCCCTGGTCCTGATGGTCCAGTTCCTGTTCCCCTGGATGTCCCATTTCACCCCGTTCACCGACTCAACGATTGGTTCCGCAGACCAGCCATGACCACAACCAAGATCCTTGTAGTGGATAACTACGACAGCTTCGTCTACACCCTGGTGGGCTACCTCCAGGAACTCGGCGCCGAGACCACGGTGGTCCGCAACGACGACGTCACGCTCGCCGAGGCCATCGAACTGGCCAGCACCCGTGACGGCGTCCTCATTTCCCCCGGGCCCGGAAATCCCGCCGAGGCGGGAGTCTGCATCGAGCTGATCAAGTGGTGCGGTGAAAACAGCGTTCCCATGTTCGGCGTGTGCCTGGGCCACCAGGCGCTGGCGGAGGCTTTCGGCGGCAAGGTGACCCATGCCCCTGAACTCATGCACGGCAAAACGTCCAAGGTGGAGCACATCGGCACCAGCGTCTTTGCCGGGCTCCCCTCCCCCGTCACGGCCACCCGCTACCACTCGCTGGCCGCGGTCCGGGAATCCATCCCGGACGTCCTGGAAATCACGGCGCAGACCGCGTCCGGGGTGGTCATGGGGCTGCAGCACCGGACAGCACCATTGTGCGGGGTACAGTTCCACCCGGAATCGGTACTCACCGAGGGCGGGTACCAGATGCTCGGCAACTGGCTCGAATCGCTGGGCATGAAGGGCGCCGCTGCCCGGGCAGCGAAACTGAGCCCGCTGATCCAGCAGTAGCCGGAGCTGCCGGACCGGCCAGGACGCGTCAGCCCTTCTTGGTGGGTTTGGGCGTCGGTGTTGGCGTGGGGGTGGCGGTTTCCGTTGGCGCGGGCGGTGGCGGCGGAGGCGGCGGTGCCTTGGCCACCACGACAGTGATGGTCTTCCCCTGCGGTACGGCAGCGTTGGCCGGGTCGCTTTGGTCCGTGACCTTGCCGGGCTCCACCTGGGAGTTTTCCACCTCAACCACCGACGGCACCAGGCCGAGCTCCTTCAGTGCTGCCTCGGCTTCGTCACGCATCAGGCCCCGCAGTTCCGGGACCACTACCTTTCCGGTGGACACGATCAGCTCCACGCTGGTGCCGACACCGACGCTTTGCCCGGGGGCCGGGTTGGAGGTGATGACGATTCCTGCCGGAACCGTGGCGCTGTTGGCGGTGGTGGTCGAGGGGGCGCCCACCAGCCCCACCTGGCGGAGGATGTCCCGCGCCGCTGCCTCGGTCTTGCCGGGGAGGCTGTCAGGGATCTTCACCGAACTGGGGCCGTCCGAAACGTTGAGGATGACCTCAGCTCCAGGATCCAGCGAACCGCCCGCCGCGGGGTCCGTCCCGATCGCGGTTCCCTTGGGCACTGTGTCGTTTGCGGACCGTGCGATCCGCGGCCGCAGGCCGGCGTTGTACAGCTCCTGCAGTGCGGCGGTTTCCGTCATGGACGCCACCGCCGGGATGGACACCTTGGGCGGCGCAGGAGCGGGCCGGTTGACCGTTTGGTACAGCCACAATCCGCCGCCGGCGAGGATCAGGAGGGTGAAGATCACCAGGGTGGCGATCCAGGCACGACGCCGGGACTTCTGCCGTGTGCTTTGCTCACGTTCCGTAGCGAGGCCCAGCGGGAGCGCGCCGGCCCCATACGCGTCCGCCCCGTGCTCATCGGCCAGTTCCAGCGGAGCCGCCGCTCCGCCGTCGTCATGGTACAGGTTGGTGGCAGCCAGCCGCCCGGTGGGGGCATCGTCGAGGAAGCTTGCCCCTGTGGCGGCGAACGCCTCGGTGGGTGGCGGCGCCTGCGGAACGTGGTCATTGGGATCGGTGGGCGCCTCTGACGCCGCCACGGCCGGCACGGGAACACCGGCTTTGGCCGCGCGCAAGGCGCGCCGGAAGGCCGCCGCGTCCTGGAACCTGTCGGCCCGGTTCTTTTGCAGGGCCTTGGCGAGGACGGTGTCCAGCGCCGGGGACACATCCGGATTGAGGCTGCTGGCCGGTTCCGGGATTTCGCGGACATGCTGGTAGGCCACGGAAACCGGGCTGTCCCCGATGAACGGCGGCCGCGAGGTGAGCATTTCGTAGAGCAGGCAGGCAGCGGAATAGAGGTCGCTGCGGGCATCCACCGTCTCGCCCCGGGCCTGCTCCGGCGAGAGGTACTGGGCGGTTCCCACCACAGCCTGGGTCTGGGTCATGGTGGCGGAGGAATCGGCGATGGCGCGGGCAATGCCGAAGTCCATCACCTTTACCGAGTCGCTGCCCGGGCAGTACATCACGTTGGCCGGTTTGATGTCCCGGTGCACGATGCCGGCCTTGTGGCTGTACTCAAGGGCTGCCAGGACGCCCAGGCAGTAGTCGATGGCCTGGCTGATGCTGACCTCGTTGGCGCGGATCAATTCACGCAGGGTCCTGCCGTCAACGTATTCCATGACGATGTACGGCACCCGTACGTCCTCGGCGGAACCGTCATGGACCACATGCTCGCCGGTATCAAAGATGGCGACGATGGACGGGTGGTTCAGGGCGGCCACCGCTTGCGCTTCACGCTTGAAGCGTGCCTGGAACTGCGGATCCCGGGCCATGTCCGGCCGCAGCAGCTTGACGGCAACGGTCCTGCCCAGGCGGGTGTCCGTGCCCTTGTAGACATCCGCCATGCCGCCCCGGCCAATGAGGTTACCCAGTTCGTAGCGACCGTTCAGGACACGCCGGTTATCCACCGGAAGGCTGTCCTCCCGGTGTAACGGTGTGCGTGGCGACTCATTCACTGGCTGGTCCCGAGATCAGGGTGCGCAGGTAGGGGGCGTCCCGGGCGTTTGGCCGGCCGCGCAGGTTGCCAGGGGCGAGATGGGCGTCGGTCCGGCCACGGGCGCGGACGACGTGGGGGCAGGGGTCGGTGCTGCGGTGGTGGGCGCAGGGCTGGGAGCGGTCGCGTAGACGACGGTGATCAGCGAACCCTTGGGCACCGCTCCGGTGGGGTTGAGTTCCAGCACCGTTCCGGGCGTCTCCGTGCTGCTCTCCTGCGGAACGACGGTCACCTGCAGCCCCATGCCTGCAAGCGCAGCCTGGACCTGCCGGTAGTCCTTGCCGAGGTACGCCGCCGGAATGACGTTGACGGTGGCCTGGGTGGGCTGCGTGGTGGGTGTTGGTGTTGGAGTGTTGCGCGTCGGCGTCGGTGTAGCCGACTGGGTGGTCCGCGTGGGGGTCGCGGACGACGGCGGTGCGCTGCTGGCAGTGGCGCTGGAGCCGGGGTTCCCGGCCGGCGAGAAGAGTCCTGCCTGGTTCAGGAGGAAGCCCACCAGGGCGAAGAGCAGCAACAGGATCAAGGCGACCAGAGGCCAGGTCCAGGGGCTGCGGCCCTTGCGCCGGGGCTCGTCGGAGGGCCCGTCGTCGTACGTTTCCTCCTCCTGGTCCCAGTTCCGCTCGGCAGCCAAGGCGTTGGCGCGGGCCAGCGGGCCCTGCGCCCGCTCCGCGCCGTCCGCGGATGCACCGTGGGCGCCGGCAGCCATGGCTGCGGCCGCACCTGCTGCGCCCGCACCCATCACCGGCAGTGCCGACGTGGCGGTGGGCGCAGAATCCCGCTGCGTGCCAATCACGCCGGTGGGGGCGGTGGCGGTGTCAACAGGAGCCGTGATGGGTCCCGTCGCCGCGTCGAAAAGCAGCATGCCGGGCACCGCGGCGCGGGCGGCACCGACGTCCCCGTTGCGGATGGCCTCCGCTGCTTCGGCGAGCTTGATGGCGTTCGCCGGCCGGTCCTTGGGGTCCTTTGCCAGCATGGACATCAGGAGCGCCCGGACCGGCGCGGGCAGGCTTTCAGAAAGCGGCGGCGGGGCGTCGTTCACTTGGGCCAGGGCAATGGCGATCTGGGATTCACCCGAGAACGGGCGGTGGCCGCTGAGGCACTCGTAGCCAATAACGCCGAGGGAGTAGATGTCCGAGGAACCGGTGGCGGTCTGTCCCGTTGCCTGCTCGGGCGCCAGGTACTGCGCGGTTCCCATGACCTGCCCGGTCTGGGTGAGCGGCACCTGGTCGGCGAGTCGGGCGATGCCGAAGTCGGTGACCTTGACCCTCCCGTCGGGGGTGATCAGGAGGTTGCCAGGCTTGACGTCGCGGTGGACCAGGCCCTGGGCGTGAGCGACGGCCAGGGCGCGGGCGGTCTGCGCGATGATCGACAACGTACGGTCCGGCGAAAGCACCTGTTCGTGTTCAATGATGCTGCTCAGCGGCTGGCCCGGGACCAGCTCCATGACCAGGTAGGCCGAGCCCTCCTCTTCGCCGTAGTCGAAGACGTTGGCAATGCCGACGTGGTTCAGCAGCGCGGTGTGGCGTGCCTCAGCGCGGAACCGCTGGAGGAAGCCGGGGTCACCGGTGTACTCCTCCTTCAGCACCTTAATGGCGACGATGCGGCCCAGGACGAGGTCTTTGGCCTTCCACACTTCCCCCATGCCACCGATCGCAATCCGCGTGGTCAGCTGGAATCTGCCGCCGAGGGTGATTCCCGTTGTAGGCCTCACTTATTCAACACCGCCTCAAAAATCTTCTTCGCGTTGGGACTGGTCAGCTTTGCTCCCGCGTAGATGTCTACGCCTTCCATGACGATCGTGACGCTGACCTTCGGGTTGTCAGCGGGGGCGAATCCGGTAAACCACGAATTGTTGGTTCCGTTTCCGAGTTCGGCGGTGCCGGTCTTGCCTGCGACCTGGACGCCCGGGACGGCGGCGCCCTTGGCAATCCCGTCAGTCACCACGCTGGTCATCCATTCGGTGATCTGCTTGGCGATTTCCGGGGTGGTGGACGTCCTGAGCTGCGAGGGCTGCGGCTCGTCAATGACGCGCAGGTCCGGGGACCGGAGGGTCTTGACGAGGCTTGGCGCCATCTGGGCGCCGCCGTTGGCGATGGCGTTCGTCATCATATTGACCTGCAGCGGCGTGACCCGGACATCCTTCTGGCCGATGGCGGACTGGGCGAGCCCGGGCTTGTCCAGGTTGTCAGGGAACCCGTTTCCCGCTGCATGCCCCAGCTTCAGCAGGCCTCCCACGTCTTCGCCGAACCCGAACTTCTTTGCCTGGGCGGCGATGGCGTCGCGGCCCAGGTCCAGGGCGATGCTGGCGAACGGCGTGTTGCAGGACTGCTGCAGGGCGAAGGCGAAGCTGGCGGTGTCCCTGGTGTAGCAGTTGCCCCCGGCGTAGTTGGGCAGCTTGTACTGGATGCCGTCAAAGGGCATCTCCGCAGGGTTCGGCAGGACGCTGTCCTTGTTGTACTTCCCCGATGCCAAGGCCGCGGCCGTATCCACGAGCTTGAAGACCGAACCCGGGGCGAGGAGTTCGCCGGTGGGACCACTGACGTTCTGGTTCAGGTTGATGCCAGGGACCTTGACCAACTCGTTGATGTTGGCCCGTTCCGCGGCTGCGTCCTGCGTGGCCACCAGGTTGGGGTTGTAGGAAGGCTTGGACGCCATCGCCAGGATGGCACCGGTCTTGGGGTTGGTGACCACGATCGAACCGCGCTGGCCGTCCGGGATCAGGCTGTAGGCAAGCTGCTGGATCTGCGGATCGATGGTGAGTTCCACCGACGCACCCTTGGGCTGGTTTCCCAGGAAGAGCTGGCCCACCCGGTCAAGGAAGAGTTGGTCGGAGTTCCCTGCCAGCTCGGCGCCCATGGTCTGCTCGAGGCCCGTGGCTCCGTAATTCTTCGAGAAGTAGCCGGTGATGCCGGCGTAGAGTTCCGGCTGCGGATAGGTCCGCTGGAATTTGCACGTCTCCGAACCGGTTTCCGCCGACTCAGCCACGGGAGTGCCGCCCACGATGATGGCACCGCGGTCGTTGCAGTAGTTCTGCAGGATGGCGCGCTGGTTCAGCGGATTGGTCTTGAGGTCGTCGGCGCCCACCACCTGCACATAACTGATGGCGCCGAAGAGCAGCGCAAACATGGCAACTGCCGCTACCCATGAGTGTCGAATTGCCTGGTTCATGCCTGCTTCACCGCCTCGGTTGGAGTGTCAATGCCGTTTGCCGCCGCCGCCCCGGCGGGTGGGAGCGGGGTTGTATCCACCGGCCCGCGCGCAGCGTGGGAAATCAACAGGAGCAGCCCCACGATGATCCAGTTGGCCAGGAGGGACGACCCGCCGGCCGCCAGGAACGGGGTGGTAAGCCCGGTCAGGGGAATGAGGCGCGTGACGCCGCCGATCACCACGAAGCACTGGAGGGCCACGGCGAGGGACAGGCCGCAGGCGAGGAGCTTTCCGAACGCGTCGCGGGTGCCCAGGGCTGCCCGGAAACCGCGCGTTACGAACAGCAGGTAGAGCAGCACGATGGCGAACAGCCCGATCAGTCCCAGTTCTTCGCCCAGCGAGGCGATGATCATGTCGCTGTTGGCGAACGGGACCAGGTCCGGACGGCCCTGGCCAAGGCCGGTACCCACCAGCCCGCCGTTGGCCATGCCGAACAGGCCCTCGATGACTTGCCGGCTGCCGTTCTCATAGACATCGGGGGAGAAGGCGTTGAGCCAGCCGTAGACGCGCTGCTGCACATGGGAAAAGACCTGTGCCGCCACGAAGCCGCCGCCCAGGATCAGCGCCAGTCCGATCACCACCCAGCTGATCCGGCTGGTGGCCACGTAGATCATCACGATGAACAGGCCGAAGAACAGCAGGGACGAGCCCAGGTCGCGCTGGAACACCAGCACACCGATACTGACCAGCCAGGCCGTGACCATGGGCCCCATGTCTTTGAACCGCGGGAACTGCATGGGGCCGATCTTGCGGCCCGCAAGCAGGATCAGGTCACGGTTGGACGAAAGATACCCGGCAAAGAATATAGCCAGCGTAATCTTGGCGACCTCGCCCGGCTGGAACGTCATCGAGCCGAACCGGATCCACACCCGGGCGCCCAGGATTTCCCCGGCGCTGATTCCCGGGACAAGCGGCAGGATCAGCAAAAGAGCCGAAGCCGCCAGCGAAATGAAGGTGAACCGCCGGAGGATGCGGTGGTCCTTGAGGAAGAACACCACCGCGATGGCCACGGCCATGGCAATGAGGGTCCACCGGAGCTGGTTGTTCCCCGTGTCCTCGCCGGGAGCGTCCAGGCGGTGGATCATCGCCAGGCCCAAGCCGTTCAGTGCGATCACAATCGGGAGTATTACTGGATCGGCATATTTCGCCCGGAAACGCAGGACGCCGTGGAAAACGAGCGCGGCCACTGCCAGGAGGCTCGACTGGAACCAGAAGTCGGAGTCGAAGGCCTTTTCCTGGTCCACGCCTACCATCATGTTGGCGCCGATGCCGACGGCGAGGGCCACCAGCAGCAATGCCAGTTCGACGTTGCGGCGAGGCTTGGGCATGGTGCTTACCTGGCTCATTTGGCCGCCTCGCAGGTGATGGTCGGAGTGGGTGAGGGGGACGGGGCCGGCGGTGCAGGGGCAGGCGCGGACGCATCGGTTGCCGGCGGCGGGGCTGCCGCGGTGGCCGGAGGTGCGCTGCCCGGGGCCGGTGTCGGGGAAGCGGACACCTTGGGGCATTCCTCCTCGGGGGACGTGGTCCCGGTCAGCTCCAGGTTCTTGACGATGCGCTGTGCGTCGTACAGGTCATTGGCAGGGACCGTCTGGCGGACCCGCTGCTGCGAGAAGGGTGGAAGGGAATCCATCCGGATGTCCGTCACCGCTTCAAGGGAGGACAGCTGGATGGGACCCAGCCGCTGGGACACGCCGTTGTAGATGGCCACACGGGAATCGAACTCGCCCACGTAGTACCGGGTCTGGGTCCAGGCGTAGCCGAGCCAGAGGCCCACTGCCACCACAACCAGTACGGCGGCCGCGATGGACCAGGTCAGCCAGCGGCGGGGACGCAGCGCCGGCAGCGCGTCCTCTCCGTCCGCCGGTTCCGCCTTGTGGGTGAGGAGCGTGGCGGCCCGGCGGGCCACGGTCCGGCCTGCCACCGTGGGGATGGAGCCGGACTCCGCGGCAGCAGCGGCGGCACCCACCAGCTCGTGGGGGCGGGAGGCGAGTTCCTCCCGCAGGACCTCGGCAGAGAGGTGTTCGCCAAGATGGGGGTCGGTGCTGCCGGACTCGGCCTGAGGGGCGTTGGCGGCGTTGCCATCCTGCGGTTCCTTGGCTGGCCCGGAGCCGGGAGTGGCATCCCCGGGTTTGGGGGCGTGGGTTTCCTTGGGCTCGTTCGCGGCGGCTGCCGCGGCAGCGGGCTTGCTGCCCTGCACGGGAGGGATGATTTCGACGGCGGCCGTGCTGACGTCGTCGGGCGTTTCCTCCACGATGTCCACCATGACCACGGTGACGTTGTCAGGGGAACCGGCCTCGAGGGTCAGCTCAACAAGGGTTTCGGCGCATTCATGCAGGTTGTGGGTTTCGCGGACCGTCCGCTCCACGGCATGCGCGGCAACGTAGTTCAGGCCGTCGGAGCACAACAGCCAGCGGTCCCCGGGCCGGGCATCGAGGGTGTCCAGGTCCAGTTCGGGGCTGGCGTCGACATCGCCAAGGACGCGCATGAGGACGTTCTTGTGGGGGTGCGTTTCGGCTTCTTCAGGCCGCAGCCGGCCTTCGTCGATAAGCCGCTGGACGAAGGTGTGGTCCACGCTGACCTGCTTGAATTCACCGTCGCGGAGCCGGTAAGCGCGTGAATCGCCGATGTGGGCGAAGTGCAGCTTGCCGTTGGCCAGCAGGAGGGCGGTGACGGTGGTACCCATGCCCGCAAGCTTCGGGTTGATGTGCACCAGCTCGGAGAGGAGGGAATTGGCGGTCTGGATCTCGTCCGCCAGGACCGTTCCGGCATCGTCACCATGGTCCGGGCTGTCCAGGTGGATCATGTCCAGGACGGTTGCGGCCGAGGCGACGTCGCCGCCCGCATGTCCTCCCATGCCGTCCGCGACGACGGCAAGGTGCCGGCCGGCGTAGGCGGAGTCGTCATTCTTGGCACGTATCCGGCCGACATCCGACCGCGCGGCGAAGCGCATGATGAGAGGCCGCTGCGCCGGGCTGGAGCCGGTTGCGGGGTTTTCGGGAACGGCCACGGTTACGGCCTCAATTCAATGACCGTCTTGCCGATCCTCACGGGTACCCCTGGCTCGACAGGCAGGGCACGGGTAAGTTGCTGGTCTCCCAGGTAGGTTCCGTTGGTGGAGCCAAGATCCTCGATGAACCAGCGGCTTCCCTGGGGGAAGAGCCTGGCATGGCGGCCGGAGGCGTAATCGTCCTCGAGGACCAGGGTGGCTTCCTGCGCGCGTCCCAGCAGGATGGGGCTCGCTGCCAGTGGGAGGGTCCTGCCCTTGAGCGGTCCTTCCAGCACCACCAGCTGCCGGGCCTGCTGTTTCACGGGCTGCGGAGGCGTTTCGGCCAGTTCGGGGTTACGCCGGAGCTGGCGGGCTGTGGGTGCGCCAGCTGCAGCCTTGCGGCCCAGCATCAGGTCCCGGCGCATGGCGGAGACGATGCTGAAGATCAGGACCCAAAGGAGCAGCAGGAAACCGAACCGCAGCGCCGTGATGGTGAGGTCGCTCATGCGTGGCCACCCTGGTTGGCAGGAAGCAGGCGGAAGATGATCTTTGTCCGTCCCATCGTGATGGTGGAGCCGTCAGTGAGTTCGGTGCTTCCGGAGACCTTTTGGCCGTTGACATAGCTGCCGTTGGTGGACCCCAGGTCAACGGCGCTGGTGACTCCGTTCTCCGTGCGGATCTCCAGGTGGCGCCGCGAAACGCCCGTGTCTTCGATGAGGATGTCTGCCTCGGATGACCGGCCCAGGACGATGGACGGGGCGTTCAGCGAGTACCGCTGCCCGTCAATATCCAGAACCGGCTGGAGCCTGACCGGCTGCCGGCTCGGAGCCGCCGGGACGTTGGGCCTGGACTGGGCGGCTCCGGAACCCTGGGACTTCTCTGTCGAGGAAGCGATTTCGAAGTCGCCGGCCCGAAGTTCCGCGTCGCGGCGGAACGAAATGCGGACGGGACCCTGGAGGGTGTAGCCCTGGCTGCGGACGTGGTTGATGACGACGTCGCAGAGTTCTTCGGCCAGGGGCGTGCCCCATTCCTGCGCCCTGCCGAAGTCATCGTCACTGAGCTGGACGTCGAAGACATTGGGCACCAACGTACGTCCGGCGGCCACGGTGAGGGCCTTGTGGTCCACCTCGCGGCGGAGCCGGCTGGCGATCTCCACCGGCTCGACCTGGGCTTTGGAACCGGTGGAGAAGACGCCGCGGACGGCCTTTTCAATGCCACGTTCAACCTTGTCCAGCAGGCCCATGGTGCTTCTCCTTTCCCCCCGGCTCCGGGGCAGTAGTTGTTGCCGGCCATCATCTGCGGGGCAGTCCACCGCTGCACGGGGATGCCCGCCGGAAGTGGCCACTCCTACATCCGATACTAATGGCCAGCCCTGCGAATGACCTTAATCAACAACGGCCGGGCGCCGGCAAAAGTTCGGAAGGGTGGTTGTCCTTGGCGGCTGTGAGGCGGCCATCCCGGTGCGGTTGCCGTCCGGAAATTACCTGCTTCCACGCGTATTAATTGCGGCCCAGGTGGCTTATGGGAGGGCGCCGTTCGGCCGATTGGTAATTTGCGGCATCTGTCCGTTATGCTTGATCTCGCTGCTTTTACGAGGCGCGGAACGGGAAACCGAAACGGCCGAGTGGAGGAAATTGCGCGCGAGTGGCGGAACGGCAGACGCGCTGGCTTCAGGTGCCAGTGTCCGAAAGGGCGTGGGGGTTCAAATCCCCCCTCGCGCACGCAACAGAAGAGCCCCGGTCTTAGGACCGGGGCTCTTCTGCGTTCCTGGCCAATCATGGGCTGGTTCGCGGATCCGTCCCTATATAGACCGGATGCGCGAACAACCCTAGGAATCCGACGGCGAAGCGTCCTGCCGTGTGGACAGGCGTGCCGAAGCCTTGAACCGGCGTCGTGAGTTGGCCAGGTGGCTGCGCATCGCTGCCGCCGCGGCAGCTTCGTCGCCATCGGTGATCGCCTCAAGGATGGACCGGTGCTCCTGGACCACCTGGTCGAAATGGTCCCGGGCGTAATGCTCGACGCCGGTCATCAGGCGGGTCCGCGGCATGGCAATCATTGTTTGCCCCAGCGCAGCCAGGCAATCGGAGTAATAGGGGTTGCCGGAGGCTGCCGCCACCGCCCGGTGGAATTCGAAATCCGATTTCATGGCATGGGCGGGGTGGCCTGCGCTTTCGGTGAAGGCCTCCAGTGCCGTGCCGACCGCCCGCAGCTGCCTGTCCGTACGGTTCCGGGCAGCCAGGGCGGCCGCTTCGGTCTCAACACCCATACGGAAAGCCAGCAGGTGCAGCCTGTCCTCCGTGGTGGCCACAGGCCGGACACCCGGCACTGCCAGCGGGCCGTCCGACGGCGGCGTGAGCGCGAAGCTGCCCCGTCCCCGTTCGGTTTCCACGAGACCTTCGGCCTGGAGGCGCGTCAGGGCTGCGCGGACTACCGTCCGGCTAACGCCGAACTCACTGATCAGGGTGTTTTCACTGGGCAGCTTCCCACCCGGCTGGATCACGCCGTCAACGATGCGGGTGCGAAGGTCAGCGGCGAGGTCCGCGGTGAGGTTCCGGCTCATGGCTCAAGGTTACGGCGTCGGGGTTAGGCGCCGAATTCCACGCTCTCAGTGGTCCAGGCACGGGCCTGCCCGCTGAGGGTGACGCCGAGGCCGGGGCGGTCCGGGACGATCATGCGCCCGTCCTTGGTTTCGAGGCGCTCGTTGAACAGCGGATCCAACCAGTCGAAGTGCTCCACCCACGGCTCGCGCGGATAGGCAGCAGCAAGGTGCAAATGGATTTCCATGGCGAAGTGCGGGGCCAGCCCCAGGCCGCGCTCATCCGCCAGGGCAGCAAGGCGGAGGAACTGGGTGATGCCGCCGACGCGGGGGGCATCCGGCTGGATGATGTCACAGCCGTCGGCGGCAATGAGGCCCTTGTGTTCGGCCACGGACGCGAGCATCTCGCCGGTGGCGATGGGAGTGTCCAGCACCTGTGCCAGGTGGGCATGGCCCTCAAAGTCGTAGGCGTCCAGGGGCTCCTCGATCCAGATGAGGTTGAACTCCTCGAGCCTGCGGCCCATGCGCAGGGCCGTGGCGCGGTCCCACTGCTGGTTGGCGTCCACCATCAGCGGGACATCCCAGCCGATGTGTTCCCGGATGCCGGCCACGCGGCGGAGGTCCTCGGCAGAATCGGGCAGGCCCACCTTGATTTTGATGCCGCCGATGCCTTCCTCGATGGACTGCGTGGCGCGTGCTTTGACCTCGTCCAGGGTGGCGTTCAGGAAACCGCCCGAGGTGTTGTAGGTCCGCACGGAGTCCCGGTAGGAGCCGAGGAACTTTGCCAGCGGCAGGCCGGCGCGCCTCGCTTTGAGATCGTACAAAGCGATGTCGACGGCGGCGAGGGCCTGGGTGGCGACGCCTGAGCGTCCCACGGATGCGCCTGCCCAAAGCAGCTTGGTATAGATCCTGGCGATGTCATTCGGGTCTTCCCCGATGAGGCCTTCGGCAACTTCCTTGGCATGCGCATACTGGGCCGGTCCGCCGGCCCGCTTGGAGTAGCTGAAGCCAATCCCTGAATGGCCCAGTTCGCTGGTGATCTCGGCGAACAGGAAGACCACCTCAGTCATGGGCTTCTGCCGGCCGGTGAAGACCTTGGCGTCACTGATGGGAACGGCGAGGGGGAGTCGGGCGGTGGACAGCTTCACGTGCCGGATCAGGTCGACAGTGCTCATGGATTCTCCTAGTGGCGGCGCGGGGCTCCTTCGCCCACCAACAAAGGATACAAGTACAAAACTTGTATTACAAGAAGTGCCGAATGGGCCAGGTCAGGCCTTCGGAGCCGTCCCACGCGACAGTCCAATGAGGATGAGCGCCGCGAAAGCCGCGACGGCGCAGATGCCGAACACGCCCTGGTATCCAAGGCCGAGGCCCGGGCCGGCCGCGATGATCACACCGGAGACAATCGCTCCGATGCGCCTGGTGTTGGTGAACAAACCGGACGCGAGCCCGGGCCCAGGGATAAGGTCCTGGAACAAGGTCAGTCCAATGCCTGCAACGGTTCCAAAGAACCAAGCGTTGAGCGGTTGGACGGCGATCAGCAGCACGGGTCCCGTCAATACGGTCATGGCAGCGTAATAGGCCACGCCGGCGACGCAGCCGGTCGCGAGGATTGCCTGGCTTGAGAACCGGCGGCTCAGCCTTCCGATAATAAGCAGTGCAGGAATCTCCAGCAGGGCGGAGATTCCCAGCGCGACGCCTGACCATATCAGCGGGAGCCCGAGGCGTTCGGTGACGAAGAGGCTCATGACCGATACCGCAGCACTGTTGGTCGCCTGGAGTGCCACGAAGCCGCTGACAATGAGGACAACGGCCGTGCGGCTGACCGGTTGCCCGGTGGCGTGGAGCGTGGGATCCGGGTCCGGATCCATACTCTTTGCTGCGCGTCGCTTGGCGATCATGCCCGCGGTGGTGGCCATGTTGAGGAAGGCGATGACAGCCAGCACCGGAAGGATCGCACGGTTTCCCAGGGCGGCCATGATGAAGGTGGCCAGCGGCGGCCCCGCTACCCAGGCGAAGGACACGATGGCGCGCGTGTTGATCACCTCGGAAGGGGCAGCCTTGGCATGCTTCATATCGGCGAACAGGAGGGACACTCCGACGCCCGCGGGACCGCCGAGGACGACGAGGGCTACCACCGCAACCGGGAGGGCTGTGGTTATGGCGAGGGTTCCGGCGAGGGCCAGGGTAAGGGCTCCACACACCAGGAGGGGCCGGAGGTAGTCCTTCCTCCTGTCGGCCCACGACGGTATGCCCAGCGCCGCGACGAACCCACTGGCGTTGTACACGCCGAGGACCCATCCGACATCGGCCGGGCCGGCGTCGTACAAACCGACGAGCAACAGTGCGAGGACGGGGTTCAGCAGAGCGAATTGCAGGCCCCAGCACAGCGCGGCGGACGACGTCAGCAGCGGAGTGGCGGCGGCAGGCGCAGTGGATGCCACGCCCCGCTGCGCATGGGGCCCGGCCGGTTGGTCTTGTCCTGTCCGCACGTCTTCTCCTATTTTGGCGAAACGTTCCTTCGCCCCACGCCATAGTAGGAAGGTGCGGCCCCACGAGGGAGGGAATGCTGATACCTGCCTCGGCGCGCCAAATCGTGCATCTCAGCGGCGCAGCGCGGCCAGACCGGAGACCAGTGCGTCCAAGCCCAGTTGAAAGGCGGTATCCGCCTGCCGGCCATGGTCGCGGTGGCCGGCTTCGGGGTGGCTGGAGGACTCCCGGGGCGCCCCCGACGAGCTTTGGACGGCGGCAGTGAAGTACGGCGTGGAACCGGCCATGGACCCGGAATCGAAGATGTCCTCCGGGGCCGTAACGTCGTACGCAGAGCCGAAAATAAAGGACTCCAGCGCCACTATGGCAGGAATGATGCGCTCCTGCGGGAATCCGGCGTCCGAAAAACCCTTGCTGACGGTCTCGTACATGGCGAGGGTCTGCGGGGCGTCTGTTACCGGCAGCACTGCAATGACCGGAATGAGCGGAGTGTGTTCGGCGAAGACGTCCCGATAGCTCCATGCCCAGGTATGAACGGCATCTTCCCAGCTGCCGCCCTCAAAGCCTGAGACGTCCACCAGCGACATCAGGTGATCCTCCACCAACAGCAGCACGTCCTGTTTGGATGCCACGTGGTTGTAGAGGGCGGAGGGTGCCACATCCAGCACCCTGGCGAGGGCGGCCATGGTCAGTCCGTCGTATCCCTTGCGTCCGACCAGCTCCAGCGCGGCCGTTGTGATCCCTGCCTTGTCCAGCACTGCCGCCGAGGGCCGGCCCGCCCGCCTCCTCGGCGCTCCGCCATTGCTGGTGGAGCGCCCCTGTGCGGCTGATACTGCCGGCATTCCTGCCCTTTCCGTCGTCGTCCCCTGCATTATTCCATTCAGCACTTCCCCTGCCGGCAGGCACGGGCTATAGTTCCTACTAAATGAATGGCATTCATTTAATGGTCCCCGTCACCTGGGGCCGCAGAGAGGACATCATGCTGAACCTGAACCGCGACGTTGTGGTCGTTGGAGCCGGGCCGTCCGGACTCACCGCCGCCCGCGAACTGAAGAAGGCCGGACTCACGGTCGCCGTGCTTGAGGCCCGCGACAGGGTGGGCGGCCGCACCTGGACCGACACCGTGAACGGAGCCATGCTCGAGATCGGCGGCCAGTGGGTCTCCCCGGACCAGACCGCCCTCCTGGAACTGCTCCAGGAACTGGGCCTGGAGACCTACCCGCGCTACCGCGAAGGCGAATCCATCTACATCGGCGCGGACGGCACACCCGTGCGCTACACGGGTGACACCTTTCCCGTGGACCCGGACACCGCCGTCGAAATGGACCAGCTGGTGGCACTGCTGGATGGCCTCGCCGCGGAGGTTGGACCCACGCAACCATGGGCCCACCCCAAGGCGCGTGAACTGGACACGATCTCCTTCCATCACTGGCTCCGCCAGAACTCGGCCAACGAGGAAGCCTGCAGGAACATTGGCCTGTTCATCGCCGGCGGAATGCTCACCAAGCCGGCACACTCCTTCTCTGCCCTGCAGGCGGTCCTGATGGCCGCTTCGGCCGGATCCTTCACCCACCTGACTGACGAGGATTTCATCCTGGACCGCCGCGTGGTTGGCGGGATGCAGCAGGTGTCCCTGCTGCAGGCGCAGGAACTGGGTGACGACGTCGTACTCAGTTCGCCGGTCCGCACCATCAATTGGGAGCCGGATGCGGACGGCGGCCACCGCGTCACCGTCGAATCGGACCGTGCCACGGTCAACGCCCGCTTCGTCATCATGGCCGTGCCGCCCAACCTTTACTCCCGCGTCTCCTTCAACCCGCCGCTGCCGCGCCGGCAGCACCAAATGCACCAGCACCAGTCCCTGGGCCTGGTCATCAAGGTGCACGCCGTCTACAGCACTCCGTTCTGGCGGGAAAAGGGACTCTCCGGCACCGGCTTCGGCGCGGATGCCCTGGTCCAGGAGGTGTACGACAATACGAACTTCGATGACCAGCGGGGCACCCTGGTGGGCTTCGTGTCCGATGAAAAGGCCGATGCCGTTTTCGAGTTGAGCGCAGAGGACCGCAGGAAGGCCATCCTGGAATCCATTGCGGGCTACCTGGGCGAGGAGGCCCTCACTCCTGACGTCTACTACGAGTCCGACTGGGGCTCCGAGGAATGGACCCGTGGCGCCTACGCCGCCAGCTATGACCTTGGAGGGCTCCACCGCTACGGCAGGGATCAGCATGCCCCGGTCGGCCCGATCTACTGGTCCTCGTCGGACCTTGCGGCGGAAGGCTACCAGCACGTGGACGGCGCCATCCGCATGGGCCGCATCACGGCCGCGCGCATCGCCGAGGTGGCCAAAGTTCCGGTGGCATCCGGCTGGTAAATAAGCATGCTTACTAATAGGCTGGCGGCGGGGACTTTCCCCTACTTTCGACGAACGAGGTGAGGCATGACTGACGCGCAGAGCATCAGCAAGGTTACTGAGATCATCAACGATTCCAAGATCGGTATGGTCACCACCATCAACGAAGAAGGCGCCCTCGTCAGCCGCCCGCTGGCCGTCCAGGAGGTTAAGGACGACGGCGACATGTGGTTCTTCACCGGGCTCGGCACCTCGCAGGTTGCCCATGTCCGGGCTGATCCCCGCGTCAACGTCGCCTTCGGCAAGAACACCGAATGGGTTTCCGTTGCAGGGACCGCCGAGGTGGTCACCGACCGCGCCAAGATCCACGAGATGTGGAACCAGGTTGTCGAAGCATGGTTCCCGGACGGTCCGGACACCCCCGAGGTCTGCCTCCTCCGGGTGGACTCGGATTCGGCGGAGTACTGGACCAGTCCGGGCGGCACTGCCGCAACGGTCCTGCAGTGGGTCAAGTCCAAGGTGACGAACAGCCGCATGAGCGTTGGCGAAAGCGGCACCGTGGAGCTGTAACGCCGGCTTTGGGCGGGGCGGCTACTGCTGCTCCGCCCTTTTCAATGCCTTTAGGACGGCCGGCAGCAGCACGTCATTGCGTCCCCACACGGGATCCAGGATCTCCACGTACCAGGAATCAGCGAGCAGGAGGGCCAGCGAATCGTTGGTCTCCCCGGCCCAATCCTGGATCTGCCCGTCCGTCACGGGATTCTCGCTGGAGCCCAGCACCGTGGCGATCTCCGTTCCCGCAACGGTCACCGCAATGGCGGCGCTGCTTGCTTCGCCAGGGGCGTGGGCAACGGTGACCAGTTCAGTCCGGGTGGACAGCGCCAGCAAGCCGCGCGCGGTTTCGGCGCCGCAGAATCCGGTCACGTACTGGCGCTGCGCGGCACCATCGCCAAGGATGCCCGGCTGGGACTCCTTGGTGAACAGCCCGTTGCGGTTCAGCTCCGCCAGCGCGGCGGCGATGGGTTTGGTCTCTGCGTCAAAGACTGCGGCGAAATGTCCAGGCTGGTATGAACTTCCACCTTCCAGCCACCGGGCCGTCAGCTCACCGGCAGCCGCCAGCGTGGTGGCTTGGCGCCAGACTCCCCGGTCCTCCAGGAGCCGGCCGTACTGGTCATGGGCAGGCAGTTCCTCAGGCTTCATCCTGGGATGCTATCGCCGGGCCTCGGAAGCAATCCAACCCCTTCGACACAGCAGTTAACGTCAGCCGGCCCGCTCGGCCGGCCGGGCTGCAGGAATTCCGGCCGCCTGCTCGGCCGCTGCCAGCGAGGCGGCCAGGCTTCCGACGGCGGCCGGGTAGCCCGTGTGCGAGGCTGTCCGCAGCTGGTCCGCGGTCCGCATGGCCTTGATCAGTGCGGACGTTTCCGGCAGCCGTACGTCGGTCAGGGCCGGATAGTCGATGCTAAAGCCGGGATCCAGTTCGTAACGCTGCCACCGGTGCATCAGCTCCTCATGCTGGATCCGGGCCGCTTGATGGGCGGAGAGCCGCTCCCTTTGCTCCCTTCGGCCCGCGCGCCACGCCAGGATCCGGGGGCTGCCCCGGTATGCGGCGATGCCGGAGGCGCCCGCTGCCGCGGCCAGCACCAATCCCGCCCATGGCGACACCAGGGCCGGGATCACGAGCGCAGGAAGGGCAACGGAGGACCCGAGGAAAAGGTCCCAAAACTGCTGGTCGGGCACCTGCGCTGCGTCGCTTGCAGGCGCCAGGGACCGGCGTCGTACAACGAACACGGTGGCTGCGACGGTGGCAACCAGCACCGGACCGCACAGCAGGACCGCCCATGCACCGTGAAGCAGCCCCTGGTTCAGGGACTCCGCCAAGATCGACATCCTGTACCTCCCGCGCCCGCCATTCCCCACTAAGCCATGGCCCCGGCCGGAAAGCCCGGGCTGGTCTTTCCATTGGACCGTCTTCCGGGCACAGCGTCAATGGCTGCGAAAGGGGGGGCGCACAGCCTGGGAGTCACGGCGATGGGCGGTACCGTGGGACCATGCGACTCAAAATGTGCAGCATCCACGTCCAGGACCCCGCGGCCGCCCATGCCTTTTACACCGGCACACTCGGCTTCGACACCCTGATGGCCATGCCGGAGTACAACCTGTACATCATTAAGGATCCGGGGGCGGGGGACAGCTCGGTGGGACTGCTCCTGGAACCCAGCGACAACCCCATCGGCGCCAGTTACATGAACGCCGTCCGCGAGGCCGGCCTTCCGGCCATCGTGTTCGGCGTCCCCGATGTCCAGGCGGAGTATGACCGGCTGATGGCCGCCGGGGTGAGTTTCAAGACGCCGCCCACCACTGATTCATTCGGGACCAGCGCCGTGTTCGACGACGGCTGCGGCAACTACGTCCAAATCCACCAGGACTAAGGCGCTGGCAATCAGGCCTGGGCGCGGTCCTTCTTGGCCTGCTTCTTCGCGGCCTCGTCCTTGACCCGCTGGGCCTCGGCGCGGACGGCCGCGTGCGTGGCGCGTTCGGTGACGAGCCACTGCGGGGGCGCCTGCAGCAGCGCGGTGATCTCCGCCGTCGTGAGCGCTTCCTCCACGCCGCCGCGGGCCAGGCCGCTGATGGAAACGTTCAGCTTCTGCGCCACCACCGGGCGGGGGTGCGGCCCGTTGCGGCGGAGTTCGGCAAGCCATTCCGGCGGGTTGGCCTGGAGTTCGGCAAATTCCTCGCGGGTAATCGATGAATCCTGGAACTCCTGCGGGGTGGCCGGCAGGTAGATGCCAAGTTTCTTGGCAACGGTGGCCGGCTTCATGGACTGGGAGTTTGCAGAGGTCATGCTTCAAGGGTATCCGGGCGGCGGGTACTGTGAAGACGTGCCCGCCGACAATACCCCCACGCCCGATGGCCAGCCCACCCCTGACGATGCGGCCCAGCGCGTGTTGCGCATCGCGTACGTGGCAGGGGTGACGCCGGGCAAGTGGATCCGCCGCTGGGAAGAGCGGATGCCGGATATTCCCCTTGAAGCATTCATGGTTGACGACGGCGTGCAGCGTGACGTGCTGGACGACGGCAGGGCGCACATGGCCTTCGTCCGTCTTCCCATTGAGCGCGAAGGCCTCAGCGTTATCCCGCTGTACGAGGAGCAGCCCGTGGTGGTTGCCCCGAAAGGCCATGAGATCTCGGTGTTCGAGGAAGTGGCGCTTGCCGACCTCGCACAGGAATCCTTCCTTGATCCTGCAACCCTGGGCGGACCGGATCCGGCCCTCCAGGTGGTGGCCTCCGGAGCCGGCCTGGTGATCCTTCCGATGTCAGTGGCACGGCACTTCAACGTCAAAGACACGGTGGCGCGCAGGCTTACAGGGGCGGGGGGGACCGAAATCGCCCTGGCCTGGCCTGCGGAGGCCACGGACGACGTGCTGGAGGAGTTCATCGGCGTGGTCCGCGGCCGCACCGCGCAGAGCTCCCGCCAGCCCTCCGCGCAGCCGCAGAAGGTCAAGAAGGAACCCAAGCCGGACCGCCGTGGCACCGGCACCAAGAAAGCGCCCAAGGTGGCACAGCGCTATGCCCCCAACCCGGATAAGGGCCGCGGCAAGGGGTCCCGCAAGAAGGGCAAGCGCTAGCCTCCCCTAAGAGCCCCCGGGCCGTTGGTGATGGCCCGAACGGCGGCAAAGCCGGCCCCGCATCATGCAGAACCGGCTTCGCTGTAGTCCGTTTTACGCTGGCGGACTAGGTGTTTTGGATGTTGTCTTTGGCGTCTGTGGCGCGGTCTTTGACGTCGGTGGCGGCGTTTTGGCCTTCGGTTTTGACGTTGTAGGCGGCGTCGGTGGCGGTGGCTTTGACGTTGTCCATGGCTTCCTGGGCGGGTTCCTTGAGGTCCTGGGCCATGGTTTTGGCGGCGTCGGTGACCTGGGTTGCCAGGGGCTGGGCGGCGGTTTTGAGTTGGTCCGCGGCTTCGCGTTCCTTCTCGCTGGCGGGGATCAGGGAGGACAGGAGCATACCGGCGCCGAACGCGATGAGCCCGGCGGCCAGGGGGTTCCCGGCGGTTTTGGCTTTGACCTGGTCCGGGGCGTTGGAGACGGCCTGGCCGGCGTCGGAGAGTTTCGCGGAGACCGCGTCTCCTGCCTGGTGGAGGTTGTCGCCGGCGGTGTTTAGGGCGTTGGTGGTGTGTCCGGTCCCGGTGGCGGTGGTGTCGTGGACCTTGGTGGTGGCGTGGTCTGCTGCGCCCATGATTTTCTCCTTCACCCCGGTCACGGCGTCGCGGACCTTGTCGGTTTGGCGGTGGACGATGTTGGACGGGGTGACTTTGTCGGCCACGGCGTCGACGTTGGTGCCCAGGCGGGCCCGGGTGGCTTCTATGTCTGCGCGGATGGCATCGGGGTTTTCGCTCATCGGTTTACCTCACCTGGTTTTAGGGTTGGGGGTATTTCTGCGAGGGTTTCCCCGGTTTGGGGCAGGCCCTTGATCTGTTTGAGTTCCTTCCGGCCAATGGAGGCCAGGACGGCGGCGATGATGGCCCAGAGCACGGCGACGATCAGCGCCGCCCAGCCCAGTGCCATGACGGCGCCGAGGGCGAACATCAGGGCCAGGGAGAGGAAGACCAGGACGAAGTGGCCGCCCACGCCGGCGCCGGCGAGCATGCCGGCGCCTTTGCCCGCGCGGGAGGTGGATTGTTTGAGTTCGGCCTTGGCCAGTTCCACTTCCTGGCGCATCAGGGTGGACAGGTCACGGGTCACGTCCCCGAGGAGTTCACCGATCGAGGCGTTATCCGCTTTCACATGCGCCGCGCTGGGCGGCGGCTCCGGTATCTGGCTGCTCATCACAGACCACCCGTGCCATGGCGGCCACTGCCGTAGGTACCGTCGGTTCCAGGTGCTTCTTCACCGGTGTACACACCGTCTTCGGCCCGGAAGGGGTCGTCTTCGAAGCGCAGGGGAGTCTCCTCGGCAGTCCCCGACGGCAGGGTGCTGGTGGACACAGGTGCGGAGCCGCGGACGGTGGGCTCATCGAAGAGGTCGTCGGTGCCCGCGGCGTAGACGGTCTCCTGGTGCAGGGGTGCTGCCGGCGGTGACTGCGCGGCGCGGTGCTGGGCTGGACCTTGTGCAGGGCTGGAATACCGCGCCTGCCCCTGCGCTTCGGGCGGGCCTGCGGTGAGGCCGCGGGTGAGGCGGCCGGCCAGGACGCCGGCGCCGGCGGCCAGGAGCAGGAAGGTCCCGGGCTTGTTCCGGGCGAAGCGTTGGACCTCGTTCAGGAGGTCACCCGGTTCCCGGTTTTCCAGCCAGGTGGCCATCGAGGAGGTGCGCTCCGCTGCCTGGCGGACCAGGTCACTGGCCATGCCCTGCTGGTCCGGGGCGCTGGCCATGCTGTGCAGCTGGGTGGAGATGTTGCGGATGCCCTCGGCAGCCTTCTGCTGCTGCGTGCCTGCCTGGCTGGTCAGGCCTGACTTCGCCTGTCCCAGCAGGTCCTGCGCATTGGCCTTCGCCTCATGCGCAACGTTCGCAGCCTCGTCCTTCGCCGTCTGGGCCACCCCCTGGGCGGCGGACGCCGCTTCACCGGCGACGTTGGAGGCCTCTTCCTTCGCTGCCTGCGACTTGGAGTTGCCATCCGGAGTGGATGGGTAGGAGGCGTGCTGGGGAGCTGGCTCGGTTCCGCCGTAGTGATCGGCGATGGCCGGATCGTTGGCAGTGTGCGGGGTCTGGGGCCATTGGTTCTCTGTCATCTTCGCTCTCTTTCGGAAAGGGTTAGCTGGCGATCAGGAACCAGCAATGCTGGCGACTTAGTAAGCAAGGTTACTAATTAGATACTAAGCACACTTCCCATTTCGATTGCAAGGGGCGGGCCGTCCGGCTTTCTATTCACCAGGCCTTTCCAAGGGCCCGGAGATGGGCGGATAGTAAGCCTACTTGCGAATATGTTGCTAAGCATGCTTATTGTAGGGGTGTAGCGACGCAGGGTGACCAGCAATTCGCCACCAATAGGAAGGCCGCGGCCGATGACCAGCAATCTCGATCCGGACGCCCGGAGCAGCTACCGCCTGATCACTTTGGCGGCGCGGCTGATCCAGCGGCGCCAGGACGATGCACTGGCCCCCCTTGGCCTCACCCGTGCGGCCGTGATCGCACTGGAAGGCCTCACCGGGGGCCCACTGAACCAGGAACAGCTTGCCGACGCCATCAGGGTCCAGAGCCAGACGCTGGGCCGGGTCCTCACGCGCCTGGAAACTACAGGACTCATCACCAGGACCCGCCGGACCTCGGACCGCCGCCAGCTGAAGGTGGAGCTGACGGATGCCGGTGTGGCGGCTGTCGAAGCGGCGCGGCAAGCGGAGGCTAACGCCTATCCCGATGATCCGGACATTGGCTGGAACGTACTCCGGAAGGAACTCACCAAGTTTGTCCGCGCCGTCCCGCCCGGCCGGGACACCGGCGTGGTCCCGTTCGCACCGCAGGGACACCGTACGGGGCACCGCCCCCAGGCCGGCCGGGCAGCCGGCATGCGGGGCTGGGAACAGCCGCGCCAAAACTGACCCGGGTTACCAGAGCTGGCCCGGCTTGCGCGCTCATGCCCGGCAGGCGTCCTGCAGTGCCCGGAGGGAGTCTGCGGGCACCTGGTCTCCGGACTCCGCAACCTGGCCCAGCGGCGTCGTAATCTCTGCGGGCACCCCTGCTGATTTGGCGGCCGAGACCAAGCCGGCCAGCGCCTTGCGGTCCTCGGGGCTGACCAGGCCGTCCTTGACGACGGCGCAGATTTGCCTGTTGACCTCCTGCGCGGCGGCCGAGGCAGCTTTTGAAGCGGCATCGCTGGCAGTGCTACCCGCTGCGTCCCCCACTGCGCCGCATCCCGTCAGCAGGAGGGTGGCGGCCAGGGCGGTGGCTGGTACGACGGCGGGGCGGAAAGTCATGCCCCCAGCGTACCGGCGTTCCCTACCGCCGGGCCGGGACACCCAGGATGCTGTCCAGCAGCCTGTTCCGGAATTTGCCTTCGGGATCATGCCCGGCGGCAAACGCACGGAAATCTGCGAAGCGGGGGTACAGGGCCTCCCAGTCATGGCCGTCCGGCGTGAACAGCTTGCCCCAGTGCGGCCTCGCGCCAAAGGGGCGCAGGGCCTCCTCAAGGACTGGAAGGAAGGCCTCCACCTCAGGTTGCAGCGGCTTCCAGGTGAAATGGAGCGCGACGCTCTGCTGGCGGTGGAACGGGCTGAGCCAGAACTCGTCCGCGGCGCCGGTGCGGATCTCCGAGACGAACAGCAGGGGCGTGAGGCCTTCTGCCAGCGCGCGGACGGCCTGGAGGGCGGCTGGGGCGTGTTCGATGGGAAGGATGAACTCACTCTGGAGTTCGTCTCCGTTGCTCGGCGTGAACTCGTGCCGGAAGTGCGGCAGCCGGTCCAGCCACAGGCCGGGTTCGTCCAGCTGCGCCGTGCAGTTTTCCGCCGACATTTCCGGTAGGGGGTGCCGCGGCTGCAGGGCGGCGGTGGCCCCGAACAGGCTGGGAAGCGGCAGCTCCCCGTCCAGCGCCTTGAGCCATACCTGGTTGACCGCGAAGCCCGCGTAGTCCGTAAACAGGCTCACGCTGTAGGCGGCCGACACGATAGTGCTGAAATCGGCCAGGGCGTTGTCCCACGGCAGGTCTTCGAGGACCCGCTGGCGCATCCTGAAGCTGGGCTGCACTGCCAGTTCCAGACCGGTGACGATGCCAACGGCTCCGACGCCCACCACGCTGGCCAGGAACTCGTCCCCGTCCGCCCGGGTCAGCGTTACCTGCTCGCCGGACGCCCGCACCAGGTCGATCGATTCCACGGCCCCGGCGAGGGACTGGTTGTTCACGCCCGAGCCGTGGGTGCCGGTCTGCACAGCACCTGCCACCGAGATGTGCGGCAGCGAGGCCAGGTTGTGGATTGCCACGCCGGACTCCTCAAGGGTCCGGCACAGTGCCCCGTAACTGACGCCACCGCTGACGCGCACCGTGCCACGGCTGGGGTCCAGGTCCACCCGCTGCGGCAGCGCATCAAGCAGCACGTGGACCCCGTCAGTGTCACCCACGCGGTTGAACGAGTGCCGGGACCCCAGGGCCTTGACCCGTGGCGAAGCGGCCACGATGGCCGCCAGCTCCGCAACGGACTCCGGCCGCCTGACATCAGCCGAGGAGTATTCGAGGTTTCCTGCCCAGTTCTTCATCGAGTGGCTTTCGCTTGGCATCGGTTTCCTCCCACTGTCAGCGCTCACAATAACGGCTGTCAAGGCGCATCCGCTGGGTGGGCGGGAGGCCCCGGTGCGGGTTAGGGGACCCAGTGGGCAGGCTGTTCCAGCCCTGCGGGGAGCCGGGTGGACGCGCTGCCGCGGGCGGCGGCAACCTGCGCCTGGGTGAGGAATAGGGCATGACTGAGGTCTGCGCCGTCGAGCCTTGCATCCCGCAGGTCTGCGCCCAGCAGGTCCACTGCGGTCAGGTCTGCTCCGCGGAGGTCGGCGGCGATCAGGCAGGCGCCGCGAAGATCTGCGCCGCACAGCGCCAACCCGCTCAGGCGTGCTCCGGCAAGGTCCGAGCCTGGTGCCAGGCGGGCAGGCTGTGGGGCATCGTCGATATACCCGGCGCGGACCTCCTCACTGACCCAGCGCAGAGTTTCGCCCACTTGCCGGTGGAGGGTCGCGACATCGGCAGCCAGGACCTCGCCAAGCCCGCCTTCGGCGACCTTCCGGACGCTCCACTCCACCTGGCGCACCTCGATTGCGGTATCCGCGCTGTAGGCCGCCGTCGCCGCCTGGGCCAGGTGCCACAGCATTTCGTGGAGTTGGCGCAGGATCCGGAAGGCCGTGAACATGTCCGTTGCCGATTCCGGGTCTTCCCGCCACGAGGTTCCGTTGAACAGCCGCCTGCTGACGGCCTGCCCTGCGCCGAAGCAGTCGAAAACCGTGCAGCCGGCAAAACCGCGTGCCCGGAGCCTGTCATGGATGGTGCAGGAAAAGTCTGCGGCGAGGTTGGAGCACGGCGTGGCTGGCGGCTTGTCGACGGCAAAGTCTGCGGAGCGGGCAAAACCGAAGGCCGTGCAGCACAGTGCAAAGCAGTGTGAGCAGTCAGGCCGAAGGGCGGCTGGGTTGGCAGGGGGCCGTGCCATGTGTCCAGACTACCCACGAGGGCTGGCTTCGTTCAGTCACTTTCTCCTGCAGGCGTGGTGCGGGGAGGTGGCATGCGCCGGTTCCCGGTGGCTTCGAAGGCCGCGGCCAGCCGGAGCAGGTCCGTGTCGCTGTAGGCTTTGCCGGCGATGGTCAGGCCCACCGGCATGGCGATGTCAGCTGCCAGGCCCATCGGGACGGTGGCCGTGGGGATGCCGAGGTGCCGGGGGACAAGGTTGCCGTTGGATACCCAGACGCCGTTGCGCCAGGCCGTGTCCGCCGAAGCGGGGTTCGTGTCAGCGTCCGCCGGGGCCACATCCGCAGCGGCGGGAAACACCACCGCGTCCAGGCCCAGCCGGTCCATCCATGCCTCCAGGTCCACCCGGCGCGTCTCTTCGAGTCCGGCCAGGCCCGCGGGCAGGTGCGGAATGTGGGCGAGGTCCGGAACGCCGTGCTCCCGGATCCATGCGGGATAGTCAGCGATGTCGTCATCGAAGCCGTCGTAGCGGTCCGGCAGTGCACCGTCCGGGGCGGGGAAGATCGCGGAGCCGTCCACGTCTGCGAGGCGGTTCAGCTGCGGATCATCGTTGGCCTCCAGGAAGTCATTCCACGCCCAGGCTGGCAGGTCCACGATTTCCCGGCGCAAATATGCCGGGGACACCAGGCCTCGGGTGGCGATGGTGGGTGCGCCCGGCCGGTCCCCTTCGTAGTTGGACACCACGGGGAAGTCCACCTCGATGACCTCGGCACCAGCCGCTTCCAGGTCGAGGCGGGCCGCCTTCCACAGCGCAATGATGGACGCTCGGGTTTCGATCCGCTGCCCTGTGGGACCACCAATGCCCGGGGCGTCGGCGGTGCCGGCCTGCGGGTCCGCGTTGATGTACATCCGGGGTACGCCCAAACGCTTCCCTGCCAGTACGCCTGCCGCAGCGGCTGCGTCAGGGACGCCCAGGGAAACGTACGACGGCGGGCGGACACTTGATGCCTTGGGTACCGGGATCCACGGCTGGACGCGCCAGAAGTCGCCGCGGGGGTTGGTGTCGTCGGCTACCACCACGTCCAGGACCTCCAGCATGTCCGCCACGGTGCGGGTGTGCGGAACCACCACGTCCATGGTGGGAACGAGCGGCCAGTTCCCGCGGACGGAGATCACGCCGCGGGACGGTGTGTAGGCGCAGAGGGCGTTGTTCGACGCCGGGGCGCGGCCGGAGGACCAGGTCTCTTCCGCGAGGCCGAACGCCGCGAAGCTGGCGGCGGTGGCGGTCCCGGAGCCGTTGGATGAACCCGACGCGAATGCGGCCGTGAGGAAGTCCGCGTTGTAGGGGCTTTCCGCCCGGCCGTAGACCCCGCGCTGCATCCCGCCGTTGGCCATGGGAGGCATGTTGGTAAGACCGATCAGGATTGCGCCGCCGGCCCGGAGCCGTTCAATGGTGAACGCGTCGCGCTGCGCCACCAGGTCCTTGAACGCAGGGGAACCAGCGGCCACGGTGAGGCCGCGGACCTGGTAGCTGTCCTTCGCCGTGTAGGGGATGCCGTCCAGCGGGCCCAGCGTGAAGCCGGCGGCCCGGCGCCGGTCGGACGCCTGCGCTCCAGCGACGGCCTCCGGGTTCATGACCACCATGGCATTTAGGCATATGCCTGATGAGTCATATTTTCGGATTCGCTCCAGGTACAGCTCCACCAGCTCCTCGCTGGTGACCTGGCCCGACTCGAGCGCGGAACGCAGCCGGCTGATGCCGGCCTCGACGACGTTGAATGAGCGGACTGCGGGCACGGGCTTCTGCTCCTCAACCAGGTTCACGCGGCCTCCTCCTTCGGGGCCGGCTGCTGCTGGGTGATGCAGTGGATGCCACCGCCAAAGGCGAAGATGTCCCGGGCGTCCACCAGTTCCACGGTTCGTCCGGGGTAGGTACGTTCCAGGATGCCGGCGGCGATGGCGTCGTTGGGGTCATCGAAGGCGCAGAGCACCACCACGTCGTTGGCCACGTAGTGGTTGATGTAGGACCAGTCCACCCACCCTTCGCCGTCCTTGAGCGTGGTGGGGGCCGGAACGTCGATAATCCGCAGGGGCCGCCCCTGGGCATCCAGCTGGCCTCCGAGGACGGCTTTCAGCTGAAGATAGACCGCGTGGTCGGGATGGGCAGGATCGTCCTGCCGGTGCAACAGGATGGTGCCGGGCCCGCCAAAGGCGGCGACAATGTCCACGTGGCCGCGGGTGCCGAATTCGTCGTAGTCCCGGGTGAGGCCGCGCGGAAGCCAGATGGCCTTGGTGGTGCCCAGGGCCGCGTGGACTTCCGCCTCGACCGATTCCTTGGTGGCGCCAGGGTTGCGGCCGGGATCGAGCTGGACCGTCTCGGTCAACAGCACGGTGCCTTCGCCGTCCACGTGGAATCCGCCGCCCTCGTTCACCAGGGAGCTCGGCCGCACCGGCACATCGATGCCGGCTGCCACGCTTCGGGCAACGTTTTGGTCCTTGGACCAGGCGGCCCAGTGCTGCGCGCCCCAGCCGTTGAAGATCCAGTCGACGGCGGCCAGCGAGCCGTCCGCCGAGTGAACGAAGGTGGGGCCGCTGTCACGCAGCCAGGCGTCGTCCAGCGGAATCTCCAGGACGTCGATGCCCTGGCCGAGCCATTCCCGCGCGGGAGTGGCATCCCGTGGATGGGCGATGACAGTGACGGGCTCATAGCGGGCGATGACCCGGGCCACCTTGCTCCACGCGGCCCGCGCCCGGTCCAAAGTGGAGCTTCCCACAGGGCCGAAGGTGTCGTTGGGCGGCGGGAAAGCCATCCACGTCCGCTGGTGGGGCTCCCACTCTGCGGGCATGCGGCCCGCGGGCCCGGTATGGACATGGCCGGGGGCAGCACTGCCCTCGGTTGCGGTCGAATAAATGAATGCCATTCATTTATTATGGGGACCATGCCGGCCCTGCGCAAGGGTAATTCAGACCCGGGAGGTGTTGGTGCGGTCAACGGCCGCCAGGATGGCCTGCGCCAGTTGCTCCGGCTTGGTGAATTGGGGCCAGTGCCCTGTGGGCAGGTCGATGTACTCCACGTCATGGACCTTGGCCAGCTCGGAGACGAACGGGTGCCCGGCCGCGACCCATTCACGGATCATGGCGGACGGAAACTCGCACGCGATCACGGTGGCGGGTACGTCGTAGCGGCCTTCATCATGCAGTTGCTGCTTGCCGTACGCCACGCCCCGGGGCTCCGGAATGGCACGGGCACGGAAGGCCTGGCGAAGCCCGTCGTCCAGGTCCACCAGGTCGGCGTCGTCGAAGCTTTCCCAGGGCGGAAGGGGAATGTCGTCACCCTCGGCGGGCAGTTCGTCATTGATCACACCCCCTTCGCCCAGTGGGCCGCTGTCCACATAGATGGCGCGCTGCACCTTGTCCGGCCGTGCGTCGACGGCCCCGTGGATGATTGCGCCACCTCCCGAATGCCCCACCAGGACCACCCTGCCGCCCATGGCGTCGACGGCCTGGACCACGGCATCAATGTGGTCCTGCAGCCCTATTCCGGCCCGGCTGGAGTCCACGGATTCCAGTCCGGGCAGGGTCAGGGGGTGGGGCCGGTGGCCCGCTGCCTCCAGAGCAGGTGTTACCTCCGCCCATGATGAAGCGTCCAACCAGAAGCCGGGTACCAGGATGATGTCCATGACCGCACCCTACCCCCCACCCCCTGCGCAGGAACAAGGGGCCGCTACCGCTTCCGGTTCCGGCCTTTCCCGGCGTTCCGGCTGCCGCGTTCGAAGGCCTCGCGCTCAGCGGAGCGCTGAGACTTTCCCGCAGACACCACCTTCTGCTGCCACTCCCGGTGGTATGCGCGCTGGGCAGCAACGTCGGAGCGGCGGGCCAGGGCTGCGAGTTCACGCTGCATCTTCAGGTACGAATTCCAGCGCCGCTCCTCCAGGACGCCCCTGTCAATTGCGTCCCGGACCGCGCACCCTGGCTCAGTTCCGTGCGAGCAGTCCGCAAACCGGCAGCCGGCAGCCAGCTCCTCCACATCGCCGAACATGCTGCCCAGGCCTTCGCCGGCGTCGAACAGCCCGAAACCGCGGACCCCTGGGGTGTCCATCAGCACCGTACCGTTGGACAGCGGCACCAGTTCGCGGGCGGTGGTGGTGTGCTTGCCCTTGAAGTCGCCGGACCGCACCTCCCCGGTCTGCTGGACCTCGCGGCCCACCAGGGGATTGATCAAGGTGGATTTGCCCGCGCCGGACGGGCCCAGGAGCACGATGGTGCCACGGGCGGGGATGCGGGACATCAGTTCGTCGATCCCGCTGCCGTTCCCGGCTGAGGTGGTCACCACGTCCACGCCGGCCGCCTGCAGGATGACCTTCCCGACGACGTCGTCCGCCACCTGCGCAAGGTCGGCCTTGGTGATGATCACCAGGGGAGTGGCACCCGAGTCCCATACCGCCACCAGGGTCCGTTCCAGCCGGTTGTGGGTGAGCGGCCGGTCCACGGGCACCACCACGCCAACCGTGTCCATGTTGGCGGCAAGGACCTGCTCGGCCGACGAGTCCTCGAAGGCACGTTTGCGGCTGAGCTCGGACCGGCGGGGCAGGACGGCCAGGATCTGCCGTGCGCCGGCGCGGTTGGGGCCGATCCAGACCCAGTCGCCGGTAACGGGCTGGTCGCCGGTGAGCGGGTAGGGCAGGTGGAGCAGACCGTCAGCGACGGCCACCAGCAGCAGCGTTCGGTCCACGCGCACCACCCGGCCGGTGCCGGTGGCCTCGGGGTTGGGGTGCGCGGCGAAATGGCGGGCGACGGCGGGCGTGTAGCCGTAGGCGAAGGGGCCCTCGGCTGTTGAAGGGGTGTTGATGCCAGGGTTGTCCAGGGCGTTGCCTGAAGGAATATGCACGTTGGTTTCCTCGGAAAGGTTCCCGGTGCAGGCGCGGGGTGTCCGGCAGGTTTCTCAGGAAAGGCGCGTGCAACGGGAAAGGATGGTTGATGGTGTTAGTGCGGGGCGCTCACGGCGCGCGGCAGTTGCAGTCATCAAAGCCACCTCCTCTCCCTCGTGCGGGTCCCCTCAGCCTGCCGGGAACAGCAGGATGGGGCCGGGACCCACTTTAGTGGCCGCCGGCGTCGGGCACCAGAGCCAGGAGCGCAGGGGGCGGACACCCTCCGCCCGCTAGGCAGGCTCCCGGGTTGGGCAGGACCTTCTGCGATGTCAGGGTGGAATGCAATACTGTCGTGAGCAGCATTCGCCGCGTTTGGGGGGGACTTCTGGCACATGGTTCTGGATACGGCAACCCTGCGCATCGCTTTCGGCCTGATGGCCCTGGTGCTGGTGGTCCTGTTCTATTTTTCCGCCTACCGGGTGACGCGCTCGCCGTACAGCGCCTGGTGGTGCGCAGCCCTGCTGTTCTTCCTGTCCGGATCGGGTTGCTTCCTCCTGGACGGCACCCCCCACCAGGTGTGGGCCAACCCGGTGGGAAACACCCTGCTGGTCCACGGCGGTGTTGCTGTGTGGGCCGGCGCGCGGTCGCTGCGGACGGTGCGGCCGCCCAAATGGGCCTTTACCGGTATCCCCCTGGCCACCCTGGTTGCCTCCCTGCTGGACCATCCCGCCACCAATACCTGGTCCGGCGGCCCGGTGTTCCTTGCCGCGATGAGCCTGACCATCGGCATGGCATCGCGCGAGCTGTGGCGGCTGGAACCGGGCTACTCACGGGTACGCATCCCCATGGCCGTGGCCGCCGGCGGGCTGTCCGTTTTCTACTTCTTCCGCTGGCTGGCGTTCCTGCTTGAAGGTCCCGACGGTCCCGTTTTCGTCACCGTCTTTGGATCGGCAGTCACCACCATGGTCACCATGGTGCTGCTGGTGGTGGTGTCCTTCAGCATGGCGGCGTTGAGCAGCGAGCAGCAGACCCGCGCCCTGCGGGTGGTGGCTTCCCGGGACGACCTCACCGGGCTGTTGAACCGGAAGGCCTTCATGGACCTTGCGGCGGAACAGTTGGCCGATCGGAGCATCACGGGCGGCTCCGGGGCCCTTATCCTTGCCGACCTGGACCATTTCAAGGCGGTCAACGATACACACGGCCATGCCGCCGGCGACTTGGCGCTGCAGGCCTTCGCCGGAGCCTGCGTTGCCACGGTCCGGTCCACCGACCTGATCGGCAGGTACGGCGGGGAAGAGTTTGTCATCCTGGTCCCGGGGGCTAGCGCCGAACGCGCGGAAACCATCGCGGAGGAGATCAGCAGGCGGCTGGCCGTCGCCCAAACCCTGAACGGAATGGAGATGCCCACCGCCAGTTACGGGATTTCCACGTACGGCGCCGGGACCTCCGACGTTGACGACCTCGTGGCCTCCGCAGATGCTGCCTTGTACAGGGCCAAGTCCCTGGGCCGGAACCGTGCCGCCCGCAGCGACGAGCTGTACTAGCCGGGCTGCGCCGGCGGCACGGTTCCGCCAACCTGCCTACTTGGGCTGGAGTGCGTCCGCCCGATCCGCCAGGACCGTCAGCTCCACGCGGTCAGGGCGGTCGACGGTGCTGTGGATCGCCACCGAAGTGCCCTTGTGGGCGGACTCCAGCAGGGATTCCATGACCTCCAGGGCGTGGTAGGCAAGGGCGCCGCCGGCCCGGGGCTCCTTGCCCCGCGGGGTGGCGGCCAGGTCCGCGATGCCGAACCCGCGGCCGGAATCAACATACCCGGCGGACACCGGAAGGGTTTCCCAATCCGTGGCACCGAGCGGGAACAGTTCGACGTCCCCGTCGAAGTGGTTGGGGTCCGGTACCACCAGGGAGCCGCGCTCACCGTGGATCTCGATGTTTGGCGACTTGGATTTTACGGCGTCGAAGCTCATGAAGAGCGTAGACAGTGCCCCGGAGGCGTGGACCAGGACGCCGGTGACGTGGGAGTCGATGGTCACGGGGACTTTTTCGCCCTGCCGCGCCCCCGAGCCGATGGTCCGCTCGTCCCGGGTGTGGCTGGCGGCACCCAGTACCGACGTCACGGGACCCAGCAGTGTCACGAGAGCGGTGACGTAGTAGGGGCCCATATCGAGGAGGGGGCCGCCGCCGGGCTGGTAGTAGAAGTCCGGGTTGGGATGCCAGCGTTCGTGGCCCGGGGTGGCCATGGTGGCAGACGCCGAGATGGGTGCGCCGATCAGTCCGTCGTCGATCGCCTTGCGGGCGGTCTGGATCCCGGTGCCCAGCACGGTGTCAGGTGCACAGCCGACGACGACGCCCGCCTCCCGTGCAGCATCCAGCACCCGGCGGGCTTCTTCGGTGGTGGCAGCGAGGGGCTTTTCACCATAGACGCTTTTGCCGGCAGCGATCGCCTTCAGTGCCACGTCGGCGTGTGCGGCCGGGATGGTGAGGTTCAGCACCAGGTCGACGTCGGCTGCGGAGAGCAGGCCCTCCACGGACAGGGCGCGGACGCCGTCGTAATCATCCGCAACTGCCTGCGCACGTGCCGGGTCCAGGTCCGCGACGGCCACCAGCCGGACCTGGTCCAGCCGGCGGAAGTTGGCGAGGTACTGCGCGATGATGGCTCCGCAGCCAATGATTCCGACGTTCAACGGCTTGCCCACAGCAGGCCCCTTTCGATGATGGTGCGTACGTTCTGGTCCTGGAGGATTTCCACGCGGTGCCCTGGGGTGGACACGAAGATCCGGCCCTTGCCCCATTGGCGGGTCCAGATGGCGGGAGACGTCACTTCGCGGTTCCAGGGGTCCCACTCGCGGACTTTTTGCGTGGTGGTGGCCAGGATGTCCACGTAGTCGTCCGAGAGGACCCAGTACTGTTCGGTGACCAGGTCAAAGTCCTTGATGCCCTTCGTGATGGGGTGGTCTGCTGCGGCCGGCAGCATGTTGACGGTATAGGGCACGTAGTTGTCCGACTGCTCGCCGCTGCACTCGTCCGGGTGCTTGCCGGGGTGGCAGGCGAACTGGCCGCCGATCAGGTGCAGGTAGTCCGAGGTGTTCCGGTAGGAATCGGCGATCCCGCCGTGCCAGCCGGCCAGGCCGGTGCCGTTCTCCACGGCCGCCCGCAGCCCGGCAAACTCGTCTTTTTCGATCGTGCTCATGGTCATGCACTGCATGATCAGGTCCACGCCTGCCATGTATTCGGCGTCGGCGTAGACCTTGGGGGATTCCTCCACCCGGACGTCGTAGCCGTTGTCCTTGAGGTAGGGAATGAAGAGCTCCGTGGCCTCGTACGGCTGGTGGCCGTCCCAGCCGCCGCGGACGACCAGCGCATTCTTGCGATCTGTCATTGAGGTTTCCTTTGTCTGGCTGCCGGCTCGTGCCGGCAAGGCTTGGGGTCAGTGGCTGGCGAACGCGGCGTCGAAGGCCGCTGCGGGCGGGGCAATCCGGCCCAGTTCCTGGACCATGGCCAGTGCCTGGGGAGCGCCGATGAGCCGGTCCATGCCGGCATCCTCCCATTCGATGCTGGTGGGACCTTCGTAGCCGATGGCGTTCAGGGTCCGGAAGATCCTGTTCCACTGGACATCCCCGTGCCCTGCGGTGACGAAGTCCCAGCCGCGGCGGGGGTCCGCCCAGGCCAGGTGGGAGCCGAGACGGCCGTTGCGTCCGTCCAGTTGGCGCACGGATTCCTTGACGTGGACGTGGAAAATCTTGTCCGCGAAGTCCTGCAGGAACATCACCGGGTCCAGGTCCTGCCAGATGAAGTGCGAGGGATCGAAGTTCAGGCCGAAATTCTCCCGGTGCCCCACGGCTTCAAGGGTGCGCTTGGCTGTCCAGTAGTCGTAGGCGATTTCGGACGGATGGACCTCCAGTGCGAACCGGACACCCTCATTGTCGAACACATCGAGGATGGGGTTCCAGCGGTCCGCGAAGTCCTGGTATCCGGCGTCGATCATGGCCTGGGAGGCCGGCGGGAACATGGCGACGGCCTTCCAGATGGACGAACCGGTGAACCCCGTCACGGTCTTGACGCCAAGCCGGGCGGCCGCACGCGCGGTGTCCTTCATGGCTTCCGCCGCCCGGCGGCGTACGCCTTCGGGCTCGCCGTCGCCCCAGATGTCCGCTGACAGGATGCCTTGGTGGCGCTCGTCGATGGGGTCGTCACACACTGCCTGTCCGGTTAGGTGGTTGGCGATGGCGAACACCTTCAGGTTGTTCTTTTCGAGGATGTCCAGCCGGCCCTGGAGGTAGTTGTCGTCCTCGGCCGCGCGGCGCGGGTCCAGGTGGTCGCCCCAGCAGGCGATCTCCAGCCCGTCGAAGCCCCACTCGCCCGCGAGCCGCGCCACTTCCTCGAAGGGTAGGTCGGCCCACTGGCCGGTAAACAGCGTGATTGGTCGTGTCATGTCTATTCCTTGGATCGCTTGAAGCTGGTCGTTGCCCTGCCGAACCGCTGCTCAGACCTTTTGCCACTGGCTGGAATTTGCGGCACTGGACTCCACGGCGGCCAGGACCCGCTGCACCTGCAGGGCGTCCGCGAAGGACGGTTCCGGTTGGCGGGCTTCGCCGATGGCCGTGACGAGGTCCACCACCTGGTGGGTGAAGCCGTGTTCATACCCCAGGCCGTGGCCGGTGGGCCACCAGTTTCCGACGTAGGGGTGCTCGGGCTCGGTGACGAAGATCTTCCGGAACCCCGCGTCGGGGGAATCGGCCGCGTCGTAGAAGGAGAGGGCGTTCATGTCTTCGAAATCGAAGGCGAGGGAACCCTTGGTGCCGTTGACCTCCAGCCGCATGGCGTTCTTCCGGCCCAGCGCGTAGCGCGTGGCTTCAAAGACGCCCACGGCACCTGCCGAGGTGCCGCCGTCGAACCTTGCGCTGAAGATGGCCGCATCATCTACGGTGACCTTCCCGCGCGGGGCGTCGCTGCTGAGGTCGCCGTGGCCGCCGAGGCCCACCAGGTCGCCGGCCAGCGGGCGTTCCTGCACGAAGGTCTCCAGCAGTGCCGAAACCCCGCTGATGTTCAGGCCCGTAACCCACTGGGCGGCGTCGATGCTGTGCGCTCCGATGTCACCCAGGGAGCCGGAGCCGGACTGCTCCTTGTCCAGCCGCCACGTCATGGGGGCGTTGGCGTCGGTGAGCCAGTCCTGCAGGTACTGGGCCCTGACATGGCGGATCTCGCCCAGCCGTCCCTGGTCCACGAACCGCCGGGCCAGCGCCAGGGCCGGCGTGCGGCGGTAGCTGAAGCCGCACATCGAGAGGACACCGTTCTTGGCGGCGGTCTCCGCTGCCAGTGTCATCCGCTCGGCTTCCTCCACGGAGTTGGCCAGCGGCTTTTCGCACAGCACGTGCTTACCGGCTTCGAGGGCCGCGATGGCAATCTCGGCATGGGTGTTGCCGGGCGTGCAGATATCGATGAGGTCGATGTCGTCGCGCTCGATCAGGCGCCGCCAGTCGCTCTCCACCGACTCCCAGCCCAGCTTGTCAGCGGCCGCTCGGACGCCGTCGGCATTCCTGCCCGCCACCGCGGTGAGCTGTGGCTGCAGCGGCAGGTCGAAGAACCGTGGCGCGGTGCGCCAGGCGTGGGAGTGGGCGGCACCCATGAAGGCGTAGCCCACCATGCCGACCCGCAGGGGTTTGGCGGTGGTCATGGAGGAGTCCTTTCTACTTGCTGAAGCCGGCGGTGAGGCCGCTCAGCAGTTGACGGCGGGCGACGACGTACACCACCAGCAGGGGAAGGGTCGCCAGGACGACGGAGGCGAGAATGGCAGGGATGTTCACGCTGAACTCGCCCTGGAAGGTCCACAGTGACAGCGGCAGGACCCTGGTTGCCGGGCTCTGCGTCAGGATCAGCGGGAAAAGGAAACCGTTCCAGACGTGCAGGGCGTTGTAGATGCCGACCGTGATGACCGCCGGCTTGGTCATGGGGAGCGCGAGGCGCCACATCATGGCCCAGTCGGAACAACCGTCCAGTCGCATCGATTCGAAAAGCTCATTGGGGACATCGCGCATGAAGTTGGACAGGATGAGCACGCTGACCGGGATGGCAAAGGCCACGGACGGAAGGATCAGGGCCAGCAGGGTGTCATACATGTGCGCCCGGGTGATCATCCAGTAGATAGGGATGATGGTGGCGTGCAGGGGGATGGCAAGGCCAAGGAGGAACAGGTTGTTCGTCAGGCCCAGGAACCGGCCCTTGCCGCGGACAATGGCGTATGCGGCCATGAAGGACACCAGCAGGGCAGGCAGGACTGTGCCCAGGGTGACGATCAGGCTGTTCGTGAAGTACCTGACGAAGTTGTTCTCCAGGACCAGCTTGTAGTTGTCCAGCGTCGGGTCCGTTGCCGGGAGCATGGGGTTGGAGGTGAAGAAGCCAGCCTGGTTCTTGAAGCTGGTGATCACCACGTAATAGATGGGGACGATGATGATGGCCAGCCAAAGCCAGCCGCCCAGGCCGCCAAGGAAGTTTGGCCGGAGCCGTCCGGGGCCTTTGGTGCGGGTAACCGGTGAAGCGGTGATGCCGCCGGCGGTGGGGGCCGGTGGGACGGGAAGTTGGGTTGTGGACGCCATCAGGCACCTTCCAATTGGCTTGCGTTGCGGTTTTTGCCGCCCAACCGCTGGAGGATGAGCGCAAGGCCCAGTCCGATGACGACGAGAATGACTCCCAGGGCGCTCGCGGCGCCCATGTCGTTGGCCTTGAAGCCCGTCAGGTACATATGCAGCGGAAGCAGCCGGGTGCTGTAGCCGGGGCCACCCCCGGTGAGCACGAAGATAAGGTCGAAGTACGCGAGGCTGCCCACCACCATCAGGGTGGAGGACGTGATGACCGTGTACTTCAGCTGGGGCAGGGTGATGTTCCAGAACTGGCGGAAGCGTCCCGCGCCGTCGATCTCAGCAGCCTCGTAAAGCGACGTGGGGATTTGGCGTACGCCGCCCTGGTAGATCAGCGTGTGGAATGGAACGAACTGCCAGGCAATGACGAAGACCACCACAAACAGGACCAGATCCGAGTTGCCAAGCCAGTCCTGGGCAAGGACGGGCAGGTTGAATCCGGGCCCCAGGCCGAAGTTGGGATCGAGCAGGGCCTTGAAGGCGATGGCAACTGCCGCGGACGACAGCAGCAACGGCAGGAAGTAGAGCACGGCGAGGGCGGCGCGGTACTTTTGGCCGCCGGCCGTGAAGACGCCCAGCAGCAGGCTGATGGGCGCCTGGACGATGAACGAGAAGAACATGATCTTCGCGGTGACCACCAACGCGTTGCCGGTGACCGGATCCGTAAGGACCGTGGTCCAGCTGGACAGGCCGTCGAGCTTGATCTCGCCCAACCCGTTCCAGCTGGTGAAGCTGAGGAAGACGACGCCGATCAGCGGGACAACAGCGAACGCCAGGAAGAAGACCAGGGCCGGGACTGCGAGCCACCCCGAGGGGCCCGCGTCGCGGACCCCCCGGTTGGCGGAACCAAGAGCCGTCATGGTCCCTTACTTTCCGATTGTGGCGTTCATGGTGCTGATGAACTGGTCAGGGCTGATCTTCTTGAGGAAGATCTGGTCCAGGTTGGACAGCATGGCGTCACCCTGCGCGGGGCTGAGGGCCTGGTCCCAGGAGAGGGTGAAGCTGGGGGCGTTCTTGGCCAGTCCGTAGACGAAGGTCAGGAAGTCCTTGTCGGGTGAGGCGGCCAGTTTGTCTTCGATTCCCTTGACCACCGGCACAGCTCCGGAGCTGATCAAGGCGTCGGTGTTGGCGCCGGTGAACATGCCGTCCTTGACGTAGTCCAGGGCGGCCTTCTTCTGGGCATCCGTGGCCTTGGCGGAGATGGACCAGAAGTTGGAGGGGTTGCCCACCACGTTCGCAGGGTCACCCTTGCCGCCTGGGACGGTGGGGAAGGTGGTGTACCCCAGCTTTCCACTCTTGACGAAGTCGGCGGCATCCTTCTTCATGCCCTGGTAGATCCAGCCACCCTGCAGGATCATGGCGGCCTTGCCGGTGTACATCAGTGCCTGGTCTGCGTTGCTGTCTGCCGCGACTGAAGAGAAGCCGTTGATGAACCCGCCGGCGTCGGCCAGGTCCTGGATCTTGGTCAGCGCCTCCTTGACGGCGGGGTCGGACCAGGCTCCGGGCTTGTTGGCTGCGATGTTGGCAAAGACTTCGGGGCCGCCGATGCGCTCGACGAGGTACTCAAGCCACATCAGGTCCGGCCACTTGGACTGGCCGCCCAGGGAGAACGGGGCAATACCGGCTTCCTTGAACTTGGGCACCAGGGCCATCAGCTCATCCCAGGTCTTCGGGGGCTGGGCTCCCACCTTGTCGAAGACGTCCTTGTTGAAGTAGAGGACTACCGGCTGGACGTTGTTGTTCGGCAGTGCGTAGGTCTTGCCGTTCACTTCACCGTTTTTTAGGACTGAGGGAAGGTAGCGGTCCTTGACCTGTGGATTGTCCTTGATGAAGGTGGTCAGGTCGTCAACCTGGTTGGCGTCGACGTACGACTTCAGGACTCCGCCGCCCCAGCCGTAAATGAAGGTGGGGCCTTCGCCGGCGCCGACGGCGGTGCGGACTTTGGTCTTGTAGGCGTCATTGGCGAAGAAATCCAGTTTGATGGACTTGTCCGGGTTGGCCTGGTTCCAGTCATCCACCGACTTTTGGAGCACCGGCTGGTTGCCGCCGGTGAGTCCCCACATGGTGGCCGAATCACTGCTGACGTTTGAGCCGGCAGGACCTGACGAACCGCAGGCCGCGAGGCTGACTGCCAGACCTGCTGCGGAAATTGCCAACGCTGCCGAGCGCAACTTTCGAATCTTCATTTCGTTTCCGTTCATCCTCCGGGCTCAACGCTGGGTCCCGGTAACGTGTGAAGCAGGCGTTTGCCTCGGCTCCGAGGCGGATAGCCCGCATCAATTCGGTCGGTGGTCGTACCGCACAGCTTTCGAAAGTTTTCGAAACTTTGCGAGCGATGGTGCCAATCTAGCCGTGAGTTGAGTCACAGTCAAGGGGTAACGCCATTGGCTAGGACCCATACCTGGCTGTATCCGGTTGACGCCTTGACGGAACGCGGGCAAGATAACCATAAGCGAAATGTTTCGAAAGAGTGGATAACCCAGTGGCGAAGACTGCACGGCCGGCGAAGGCAACCCTGGCAGCTGTTGCCTTGCAGGCGGGGGTTTCAACCCCCACGGTGTCCAAGGTGGTCAACGGCCGCGAAGATGTTGCGCCGGAGACCCGCGCCCGCATCCTGACCGCTTTGGAGCAGGCGGGCTATCAATCCCCCGTGCAGCGCCGTTCCGTGGCGAGGACCAGCACCGTGATCGAGGTGGTGGTGGACGTCCTGACCTCGGCCTACACCACCGAGGTCCTGGACGGGATCCTGCAGTTCGCCGCTGCCGAGGATGTCGAGGTCCTGGTAAGCGTCGCCGGTCCGTCGACCCCCACGGTGCACACCGCCGAGCGCCGCGCCCAGCGGATGGTCGACGAAGGCCGGGCGGGAATGATCGTGGTGACCTCGGCATTCAGCGAGGCCCAGATGCACGCCTTCCGGCGGCGCCGGATTCCCGTGGTGGTGATCGATCCGCTCAACCCGCCCCCCGCGGACGTTGTCAGCGTAGGCGCCACCAACTGGGCCGGCGGCAAGGCGGCCACTGAACACCTGCTGGAACTGGGCCACCGGCGCATTGCCTACATCGGCGGGATCGAGCGGGCCGAGTGCAACCAGGCGCGGCTCCACGGCTACATGGCGGCCCTCGCTGCCCATGGCATCTCCGTGGATCCGCAGTACATCATTTCCGGCGGCAGGTTCCGCCGGGACAGTGGGGTGTCCGGGATGAAGGCGCTGCTTGGCCTCAAGAAGCCCCCCACGGCCATTTTCGCAGGAAGCGACAGCATCGCCCTGGGCGTGCTCAGCGAGGCGGCGCACTGCGGCCTGAAGGTTCCCGGGGACATCAGCCTGGTCGGTTTCGATGGCACCATCCAGGGCGAGGAATGCGTACCGGCGCTCACGTCGGTGGCGCAGCCCCTCGAGGAGATGGGGCGGGCTGCCCTCAGATCACTCCTGCGCCAAGCGCGCGGCGAGGTCCTGGATTCCCACCGTGTGGAACTGGCCACGCATGTGATTGTCCGCGAATCCACGGCAGCTCCCGCGGACTGAAGGGGGCGGGGCCTAGGGGGATGCCGCCTTCTTCAGCTCCTGCAGGATTTCCAGCTGGACCCGGTTCATGGAGATCAGGAGCTCGATCTCCTTTTTCGCTTCGATATTGGTGTCGTAGTCGTGTTGGGCCATGGCCGCGGCAATGGCGTCCTGCCGCTTGGCGGCGATGAGCAAAATGGCGCCCTGCAGTCCGGCGAGCATTGAAAGCAGGAGGTTCAGCAGGATGTAGGGGTACGGGTCCCAGGCGTTGGCGGCCAGTGCCACCGTATTGATGGCAGCCCAGATGAGCATGAAGCCGATAAAGCTGGCAACGAAGGGCCAGCTTCCCATTCCGTTGCGCATGATGTCAGCGGCCCGCTGTCCCGTGCTCAGGGAAGCTTTGTGTTTCTCGTGCCAGGTCTTCTGTTGGAAGCTCATGGCTCAGGGTAGACCGAGGAAGCCATTCCTCAGGCAGGCCCCAGCTGGTCAGGCGCCCAGATGCCCAGTGAGGCGGCGGTGGAAACCGGTGCTGCGCTCATCGAGGCCTTCGATGGCCACCGTCGCGCCGTGGTCCGCGTATTTGGTTTCGATGGAGTCCAAGGCGGCCACCGTTGACGCGTCCCAAATCTGGGCGCGGCTAAGGTCAATGGTCACCGAGGCGGGATCGTCGCCGTACGCGAAATGCTCCACCAGGTCGTTGCTGCTGCCGAAGAACAGCGGCCCCACCACCTCATAACGCACGCTCCCGCCGTCGTCCGCCAGGGTCCGCTCGACGGTGATGACGTGGGCCACCCGGCGGGCGAAGAGCACCATCGCCAGGATGACGCCCACCAGCACGCCGTAGGCGAGGTTGCCGGTGAAGACCACCACGGCGACAGTGGCACCCATGACGAGCGTCTCGGGGACCGGCATCCGCTTCAGCGTGGACGGTTTGACGCTGTGCCAGTCCACCGTGGTAACGGCCACGACCATCATGACCGCGGCAAGGGCCACCATGGGAATCTGCGCCATGATCGAGCTAAGCCCCGTCACCAGGGCCAGCAGGAACACCCCGGCCACAACCGTCGAGATGCGGGTACGCGCCTGACCGGTCTTCACGTTGAGGACCGTCTGGCCGATCATGGCGCAGCCCGCGATGCCGCCATAGAAGCCGGCGAGGATGTTCGAGACGCCCAGGCCCCACGACTCGCGGCCCTTGTGCGAGGGGGTTTCAGTGATGTCATCGACCAGTTTCGCCGTGAGGAGGGTTTCCATGAGGCCGACGAACGCCACGCTCAGGGCCGTGGGCAGCACCAGCCGGAACGTCTCAACGTCAACCGGAACCAGGAACGGGGTAATTCCCGGCATCCGGCCGGTGAGGGGCCCTTCGTCGGCGACGGTCGGAACAGCAAGGCCCGCAAGGATGGCAATCGCCGTGACGACGACGATGGCCACCAGCGGCGACGGGACCACCTTGGTGAAGCGCGGGAGGACGAAAATGATGGCCAGCGTTACGGCGAACAGGATGTAGGCGAGCCAGGGAACATTGAGGACGTGCGGCACCTGCGCCATGAAGATCAGCACACCCAAGGCGTTAACGAACCCGATCATCACCGAGCGCGGGATGAACCGCATCAGCCGGGCAAGGCCTGCCAGGCCAAAGACCACCTGGATGGCGCCGGCGAGGAGCACCGTGGGCAGGACGTACTGGACGCCGTGCGCGTGGACAAGTGGGGCGATGACCAGGGCCACCGAGCCCGCGGCGGCCGTCACGACGCCGGGCCGTCCGCCGAGGATGGACATCGCCAGGGCGAGCACGATGGAGGCGACCAGGCTGACCATCGGATCCACCCCGGCCACGATCGAGAACGAAATGACCTCCGGGACCAGGGCGAGCGTGGTGACCATGCCGGCGAGGACCTCACGGGTCAGCTGCCGGGGAGAGCGGAGCGCGGCCAGGACATTATCCGGTTGCCGGGCGGGGCGGGGGCGGTCGGCAACGGCCAAGGAGCGGCTCCAAGGACTTGGCTCTTGGGCAAGAGCGGGGTGGGCAATGTATTGCGCGCCACGATGCGCACGGTCCAACCCTGTCATGGACGACAATTGGGTGGAGAAGAAAGGAGCCGGGTGACTCTCGGCTGCGTATGCAACACTACCCCGCGCTCCCAGAGGAGCAGTAAGCGTGGCTGATAAAATGACCGGGTTGCAGGGCGGCCCATAGAGCCGGTGCAACCAACGCCGTAACAAAGTAGGGGACCACACAATCATGACGGCAGGCGGGTCACACCTTGAGACGTCGGAGAGCAGGCCGGGCAAACCGGTCGACGCCTCCGCGCCTGCCAGGGGCCGCGCCTACCTCGCCACCATCGAAGGCTTCATCGGCGCCCTCATGATGTTTGTCGGCTCCATCGGCACCGGCTGGATCGCCAACGGCTCACCCATGATCCGCCAGCCGGTGGTGATCGCGCTCCGCACCGAAGGGTGGGGTGTGGCGGTGTCCACCGTGCTGCTGACGGCCGGAGCCATGCTGCTGATGCGCTCCTGGTTGAGGCTTGGCCAGCGGTTGGGGGACTGGGGGAAGTCGTCGCTGCGGTCCGTTGTCATCGCCATTTCGGCCTGGTCGCTGCCCCTGCTGTTCTGCGTCCCCGTCTTTTCCCGCGACGTCTACGCCTACACAGGGCAGGGACGCCTGGTCCAGGAGGGCCAGAACCCTTACGAAGTGGGCATCTCCACGCTCAACAACTGGTTTGCCCTGGGCGCCGACCCCGCCTGGGCCGAGAACCGGACCCCCTACGGACCGTACTTCCTCTGGCTCGCGCGGGCTGTGGTGGGGCTGACCGGCGCCCAGCCCGACGCGTCAGTCCTGCTCTTCAGGCTCCTGGCCGGCGTCGGCGTCCTGCTCTGCGTCATCTACGTACCCAAGCTGGCAGAACTGCACGGCATCAACGGTGCACGGGCCCTCTGGATCTCCGTGGCCAACCCGTTGTTCCTCATCAGCTTTATCGCCAGCGCCCACAACGACGCACTCATGGTGGGGCTCGCCGTCGCCGGCGTCTATCTGGCCGCCACCCGCCGCTACCTGCTGGGCATCCTCCTGGTCACCGCGTCCGTGGGCATCAAGCCCATCACCGTGCTGCTGCTGCCGTTCATCGGTGTCATGTGGGCAGGACCGTCTGCCTCCTGGCCACGCAAATTCCTGATGTGGGGAGCAACGGCCGGCATCAGCTTCGGCGTGCTGGCCCTCAGCGGCATCCCCTACAACCTGGGCATCGGCTGGACCTGGGCCATTATGGATCCCACCCCCGGCTACACCGGCTACTCGCCGTCCGGTTTCATCGGCCAGCAGGTGGAGATGCTCGCCAACGCCCTGGGCCTGCCCGGCGGAACGCTGGCCACCTGGCTGCGGACCGCCATGAAGTGGGCCGCCATCGCCTTGGTCCTGCTGCTCATGTTCCGCGGCGACTACTCCCGTGCGGTGCGCCGGATGGCCTTGGCGTTCACCGCCGTCGTGATGCTCTCACCCATCATCCAGCCCTGGTACATCCTGTGGTTCCTGCCGTTCCTGGCCGTCACCGGCATCCGGGACGACTGGCAGATCCGCTCGCTGTACGTCGGCGTGACGTTCTTCGTGGTGTTCGGGGCGCAGGATCAACTCTCGGTCTGGTCCTTCGTGGAACTGCCCATCGACGCGTCGTCCCTGGCATTCTTCACCGCCCTGGCCTTCACGTTCTACCTGCTGGTGCTGGACGTCCATACCCGGAAACTGCTCATCGAGGGCAGGCCGCTGGACCTGGGCCGCCGCGGCTGGCAGTGGGCGGTGGAGCGCAGGGCGGCACACCGCCGTAGCGCACCCCAGGCCCCCGCCGCCGTCGACCGGTCCAAAAGCCGATAGCCGGACGAAGCGCGCCCGAAACGGCTACGCGCCCGCGGGTACCCGGGAGGACGTCCTGCGCCCCAGCTCGGCCGTCCGCTTCACCGACCACCACAGCAGCACCACCAGGAGCACGTTGCGGGTGGTGAGGATGGCCGCCATGACTGGATGGGCGTGGATCAGGGGCGTGTAGAACAGCGGGTAGATCACGAACGTGGTCATGGCGATGCCCATCAGCAGGGCCGCGGGCACCTTCCAGCGCTCCCAGTCGTGGGTCAGGCCGGCGATGACCACCGGTGCCAGCCAGATGATGAACTGCGGCGAGCCCACCTTGTTGAACACAATGAACGCCGTGACCATCATGAGGGAGCCCTCGAGGAACAGCTCCTCACGTTCGGCGCCCCGCCGCATGGCGCGCACCAGCAGGATGGCTGCAATCACGGCGGCCAGGACCAGCAACGGCTGCATCAGGAAAGCTGCGGTACTGGCTCCCGGACCGTAAACCTCGGTGGAGTTGATGGCCGTGTTGTCCGCCATCTTCGAGCCGGCAATGTGGAACACGCTCAGCCAGACCCACGGTGTGGAGAACGTGGCCTCAAGCTGCATGCCGCGCTCGCCCTGGTTCAACAGGAAGTCCATGATGTGCGGCAGGCCGCCGGTCAGCCAGGTCCCCAGGCCCACGACGGCGGTCACGGCGGCGCCGGCGAGCACCACTTGGACGCGCTTGTGGCTGGCGATGGCGATGGGTACCAGCACCGCTGCCGGCCACACCTTGATCCACGTGGCGATGCTGAGCAGGACGCCCGCCACCACGGGCCGCTCCGCGGCGTAGATCAGCGCGATCAGCACGATCGGTGCGGTGATGCCTTCCACCCTGGCGAAGCTCAGGTAGCCCATGAAGACGGTGAAGAACAGCCACCACCACGCCGGGGCCACGCCCGTCACCCTCCGCTGGCCGCGGGTCAGGTAGAGCAGGCCGACGGCATTGAGTGCCGCGATAATCAGGAACCACACCAGCAGGTAGAGGCTGGGCCCGGCGATGTTGGCGACGAAAATGGGGATCTGCGCCAGCACCGGGTAAACCCACGGGCTGATCTTCCCGGTGAGGTCCGCCGGGTTGTACCCGGCGGCGGCCCACTGCCGGTACTGCTCGGTGTCGCTGAACGTTTCGCCGTTCAGGAAGAAGGACGCCATCCAGCCCAGGAAGTACAGATGGACGACGGCGAAGCCCCACCACACGCTGGACGGGCGGCCGAACCAATCCACTGCTTTGGCCGGCAGGACCTTGCTGCGGACCGTCACCAAACGGTCAAAGAACCTTGTGGAAATCTCAGGTCTCCTTGAGCGCGGGGGCGGGTGCGGCGGTTTTCCTGCCCAGCGAATACAGGCGCCGGACGCTCCACAGGAACAGGACCACCACCAGGATGTTGCGGATGGTCAGCACCAGCGCCATCCACGGGTTGTTGTGGCTGAGTGCGTCGTAGAAGAGCGGGTAGATGAAGTAGGTGGCCACAGCGATGGCGATCAGCATCAATGCCGGGACGCGCCATTCGCGCCAGCTGTGCGCGAGGCCGACGGCGACGGCAGGGCCCAGCCACACCATGAACTGGGGCGAACCCACCTTGTTGAACACCACGAAGGCGGCTGCCAGGGCGAGGGCGCCGGCCAGAAGCAATTCAGTCCGGTCCACGCCGCCGGCCACCTTGTGCTGCTTGCCGTTGTGGAGCGCCCAGAAAGCCAGGCCAGCCACCAGCAGGGCGGCCAGGACCAGGAGCGGCTGCATCAGCACGGACATGGTGGCGGTGCCCGGACCGTCCACCTGCATGGAGTTGATGTCCGTGTTCATGTACATCCGGGAGCCGCCCACGTTCAGGACGGAAAGCCACAGCCACGGGGTGGTGAAGGTGGCTTCGAGCTGCATGCCGCGGTCGCCCTGCTGGGTGAGGAAGTTCAGGAGCTTGGGGACGCTGCCCAGGGCTGCCGCCACCGCAATGACGCCCGCCGTCGTCGCCATTCCAGCCAGTACCACCAGCAGACGGTTCTTGACGACGGCGAAGAGGGCCAGCATGATGGCCGCCGGCCACACCTTCACCCAGGTGCCGATGGCCAGCAGGACCGAGGCAATGAACGGGCGCTGGACGCCGTATGCCAGCGCCACGAGGACCAGGGGGGCGGTGAGGCCGTCAACGCGGGCGAATCCCAGCCAGCCCATAAGGAACGTAAAGGCCAGCCACCACCAGCCCGCGGGGATGGCGTTGGCGTTGCGGCCCCGTGCGGTGAGTTTCAGCAGCGCCCAGCCGTTGAGCAGTGTTGTCATGAGGACCCAGAGGAAGAAGAACGGTCCAGGACCTGCGAGGCCCGCAATGGCCATGGGGAACAAGGCCAGGATGGGGTATACCCAGGGGCTGGGCCCGCCCCTCAAGTTCGCGTCGTTGAAGCCGGCCATGGCCCAGTCACGGTAGATGAACGTGTCGCTGAAGGCTTCCCCGCGCAGGGAGAGGGAGGCGGCGAAGACCAGGAAGACAAGGTGCACCACGATGAAGCCGCCCAGCAGTCCGCGCCCGGAATTCAGTGCGCTGCGCACGGGGGTGGGGAGGATGACGTTGCGGATCCTGGTCAGGTTGCCGAAGAGGGCGTCGGTGGAAATGGCGGATCCTTGTCAGGTCGTGGCACACGTGTGGTGTCGTGCTGGTGGCTGGGTTCTGCCGCAGGGCTGGGTCAGGGCAGCGGAGCCGTTCGGAAACAGCTTCCACTCCTGTCCAACTCTAATTCACGGTGCTTTGGCGCCCGTAATTGCCGAGGCAGGCTCCAGCCGTCACGCCTTGACCTGCGGCGACTTATTACTTGATTTTTCAAGTTGCTGGTGATCCATCACTCGGGCATCATGAGCTGGGCACAAAGGTTCCCAACTTCGCCTGCGGCCTTGGGGAGCGCAGGCGTTGCATATCACCCCCTAACCCCCAACACACAAAGGCTAGACCCATGAACTTCCCGCTGACCCTCACCGTGTCCGACCGCCAGAGCATGGACACCGAGCTCGACGCCGCCGTCGCAGCCGCCAAGGCACATGCACTCATCGGCCGGCGCGGCATTTTGGTGACCCGCCATGGCGTGGATAAGTTCACGGTGGACCTCAGCGACGCCGTCCCCTTCGGCCTCACCCGCGAACACCAGGTCTGGTAAGCCATCGGCTGGCGCCTGATCCAGCCGGCCCAACGCAGCCACTGACGGGGCTCCTTTGGAACCGCCGTCACTTCCGGCGTCGACCGTCAATGTGCCTAACTGCCGGCGTTGTTGTCCCCATCGCCGCCCACGCGGTTGCTGCGCTGCTGCAGCCGGTCGATGTGCTTTGACGCGTCCGCCTTGCTCAGGTCCGCGGGAAGTTCCTCGCCCGCCTCGCGTGCAAGGGTATCGAGATAGCTTCGCTGCGCCGCCGTCATGGGCTCATCCCCCGTCACCCAGTCTTCCGGGTCCCTGTTGAGTCCTGCATTCGGTTCCGGTTCGGGGCTGCCGATTGTTTCCTGGTTGCTGTCGCTCATGGGCACGAGTCTAGGCCTGGGCACCGACATTCTGCCGGAACGTGCGTGCCGAAAAGCATTGGCATGAATAAGTCGGGAAATCATGGAGACCTTGAATAGGTAGACGCAGACCCCAACGCAGCCAGGAGAAGGACTCGATGGATACCAAGCTCAAAGTCGCAGTGCTCGGGACGGGAATCATGGGAGCAGCCATGGCACGGAACCTCCTGCGGGCCGGCCATGAAGTCTCGGTGTGGAACCGGGACGGGGCCAAAACGGAACCCCTGGCTGCTGACGGCGCCCGTCGTGCCGCCAGCCCTTCCGACGCCGTCAAGGCGGCCGACGTGGTCCTGACCATGCTCTACGACGCGGCCGCGGTGGAAGATGTCATGCGGGCTGCGGCCCCCGGCGTCCGGCCCGGCATGGCCTGGGTGCAGTCCACCACGGTGGGCGTCCAGGACGTTCCCGTTTTGGCCAAACTGGCCGCGGAGCTCGGCCTGGACCTGGTGGAGGCGCCCGTTTCCGGCACCCGGGCCCCGGCCGAAGCCGGCCAGCTCCTGGTGCTTGCCGCCGGACCCGATTCGGTGCGCCGGCGGGTGGCGCCGGTGCTGGATGCCATCGGGGCCCGGACCATCTGGACGGGGCAGGACCCTGCCGACGGCTCCGCAACCCGGCTCAAACTCGTGGTGAACAGCTGGGTCATTGCTGCCTCCAATGCCGCCGGTGAGGTGGTTGCCCTGGCGGAGGCGCTGGGCGTCGATCCGCAGCAGTTCCTCAACGTGATCGACGGCGGCGGCCTGGACCTTCCCTACCTGCGGACCAAGATGGGGCTCATCCTGGACGGGGGACTCGAGCCGGCGTCCTTCGCCGTGGACACCGCCTGCAAGGACGCCCACCTGATTGTGGACGCCGCAGCTGACCAGGGCTTGAAGCTTGACGGTGCCGAAGCGTTCGCCGCAAGGCTGGACCGGGCAGCCGGGCAGGGCCGCAGCAAGCAGGACATGGCCGCGGCTTACTACTCCAGCCGGTAGCAGTGGTGTCCCGGTTCCGCAGCAGGCCGGATAGCGCTTGCCCATTGACGTAACGAACGTCACCTTCTATATTGGGTGAATCGATTCAAGAGTTGCGCGCCATCCTCTGTCCGGGGGATGCGGCCCAGCCACCGCCCAAGCCCCAACTGCGGCCAGCGGTCCGGTTCCTTGCCAATGAAGACGAAGGACAAAAGCATCATGAGCACCACCCCAACCCGCGTCGTCCATGCAGGACAGGAAGGCGCAACCGGTCCCCGGGACCCCCGGAAAGCGGCGATGAGCGGCTGGATTGGAAGTGCCCTTGAGTACTACGACTTCGCGCTGTACTCGCTGGCCGCCACGCTTATCTTCCCCACCATCTTCTTCCCGGCAGAAAACCCGACCGTGGGGATCATTGCTTCCCTGGCAACCTATGCGGTGGGCTACGTCTCCCGCCCGGTAGGCGCCGTCGTCCTGGGGGCCTACGGGGACCGGCACGGTCGCAAGAAGGTGCTCGTCTTCGCCATGCTGCTCATGGGCTTCGCGACCTTCGCCGTCGGGCTCCTGCCCACGTACGGGCAGGTGGGCCTCCTCGCCCCCGCCCTGCTGGTGATCCTCCGGCTGATCCAGGGCTTCGCGGTGGCCGGAGAACTGGGCGGCGCCAGCGCCATGATCGTCGAACACGCGCCGGACGCCCGGCGCGGATTCTTCGCCAGCTTCAGCCTGCAGGGCACGCAGGTGGGATCAATCCTTGCCACCGCCGTCCTGCTGCCGCTCGCCGCCCTCCTCCCGGCTGACCAGTTCGGTGCCTGGGGCTGGCGCATCCCATTCCTGCTCAGCGCCGTCGTCATTTTCGCCGGCTACCTCATCCGCCGCCGGGCGACCGAACCCCCTGCGTACGCCGCGCAGTCCGGGCCGGCCCAGGCGCGGCAGCGCTTTCCGCTGGCCGAGCTCCTGCGCACCCGGCCGGGCGCACTGCTCCGCTGCATCCTGATGACCTTCACCAACGTCATCGGCATGGCCACCCTGATCTTCGGCGTCTCCTTTGCCACCCAGAAGGGCTACGGCAACGGCTTCTCCAGCAGCGAGTTCCTGTGGGTGACGCTGGTGGCCAATATCGCGGCAGTGGCCACCATTCCGGTGTTCGGCGCACTGTCCGACAGGATTGGCCGGCGGATGCTGATGGCGGCCGGAGGCGTTATCGGTGGCGTGCTGGTGACCGGATACCTCTGGGCCATCGAGCAGGGGAGCCTGCCGCTGGTCTTCGTCTGCGTGGTGATCGTGCAGGGCATCTTTTTCCAGATGTGGAACGCAACCTTCGCCACGTTCTTCCAGGAGCAGTTCCCCATGCGGATCAGGGTCACCGGCTTCGCGGTGTCGCAGAACATCGGACTCATGATTGCGTCGTTCTTCCCGAGCATCTTCACGGCGATCGCCCCTCCTGGCTCCGCCAACATCCCGCTGACCATCGGGCTGGCCACGCTCGGCATCTGCCTGGTCTCGGCCGTGGCCACCCTGATGTCCTCCGATACCCGGGGCACCACCCTGGAGGACCTCGAGGGACGGAAGGCCGGGCGGACCGCGGAGCCCGCTTAGTCCCGACAGGAAACGAAGAAGGGGCAGCGCTTGCTGCCCCTTCTTCCTGTGCCTGCACGCGGCCCCGCTAGCCGGGGAGGTCATGTGTATAGATGTATACAAGTATGATGGCTGCTGGAGGTCTAAACGATGCCAGAGTCACCCACCCGGAACACCGGGGCCCATCTTGTCTACGCCGAGCTGAAACGCCGCATCCTGAGGCTTGAGCTGAAGCCAGGGGAACGCATCTACGAACCGGCGATGGCGTCGGCGCTGCAGGTGAGCCGAACGCCGCTGCGCGAGGCCATCCGGCGCCTCATCTCCGAGGGCCTCCTGGAGCAGCAGCCCACCGGCGGGGTGCTGGTGCCGGCGCTGGACGAAGGCGCCATCTCGGAACTGTACGAGGTCCGCGCGGCAATGGAATCACTGATGGCACGCAACGCCTGCCTGAAAGCAACGCCGGGCGACGTCGAAGACCTCAAGGGCATCCTGGAACGCAACGCAGCCATGGTGACGTTCGCCGACGACGCCATGCGGCAGGGCATGGCGCTGCACGCCAAAATCGCCGCGATCGCCGGCAACTCCTGGGCCCGCCGCTTCCACGGCCAGATCTCGAGCCACATGGAACGGTACCGGCACTTCACCAACAGCACGCAGGAGCGCCGCCACCAGGCCCTCGCCCAGCACCGGATCCTGGTGGATGCAGTGGCCAGTGGCGATCCGGAGAAGGCCGCCGCCATCGCGTTCGAGCACGTGATGGGCGCCCGGGACGCTGCGGTGCGGGCCATCTCCGGCGCCACCGGCGCCGGCGCATGATCGGCGAACTGGGGCGGCGCACGTCCACCGCCCTGCTGGTCCATTCGGCGCTGATCCAGGCCGTCACCTTCCTGGTCCGCCCGGCAGCCACCTACCGTGCGCTTGAGCTCGATGTCCCCGGGTTCGCCCTGGGACTGCTGGCCGCCAGCTACGCCGTCTTTCCGCTGCTGCTCGCCGTGCCCACGGGCGGCCTGGTGGACCGACTGGGTGAGCGCCGGCTCATGGCGATCGGGTCCGCCGTCGTCCTCTCCTGCTCTGCCTTCCTGCTGCTGTGGGGCTCCTCGATCGTGGCCCTGGTCATCGGAACCGCGCTGCTGGGGGCCGGGCAACTGGCGTGCGTCGTGGGGCAGCAGGCGGTGGTGGCCAACAATGCCGTTTCGTCCCGGATGGACTCCGCGCTCGGATACCTGACCTTTGCCGCGTCCCTGGGGCAGGCCCTGGGGCCGTTGGCGATTTCCCTGGTGGGAGGCGCTTCCATCCGTCCCGACACCCAGGCGATCTTCCTTCTTTCGGTCGTCATGGGCCTGGTGCTGTTCGCCACCACCTTTGTTGTCCCGGCCCATGTCAGCGCCGGGAGGAAGAAGGCCAGCGGCCCTGTACCCGGCGGCAATGCGGTGTCCCTCCTGAAAGCTCCCGGCGTGGCCCGTGCCCTCGCCACCAGCGCCACCGTCCTGGCCGTGGTGGACCTGACCATGGTCTACCTGCCGGCCCTCGGCGCCGACCGGGGACTCACCGCGGCCACCGTGGGCGCCATGCTGACCGTCCGCGCCGTCTTCTCCATGGTGTCGCGGCTCCTGCTGGGCACGGTGTCCCGGAGGATTGGCCGGATGCGGCTGCTGGTGGTGAGCCTGGCTTTGTCCACCGCGGCGCTGGCAGCCGCAGCCGTTCCCATGCCGGCGTGGCTGCTCTTTGGTGTGATGGCCGTGCTGGGGCTGGGCCTGGGCATCGGCCAGCCGCTGACCATGTCGTGGCTTTCGGCGCAGGCGCCGACTGGGCAGCGGGGGCGGGCACTGGCCCTGCGGCTCGCCGGCAACCGGGTGGGGCAGGTGGTCCTGCCCAGTGCCATCGGCGTCGTTGCCGCCGGGCTGGGCGCGGGCGGCGTGTTCCTGGCGTCGGCCGTCGTGGTGGGCGGGACGCTCCTGCTGCTCCGCGGGGTGCAGCTGGATTAGCGGTCCTCGCGTCACGCCGGGCAGGCTTTCAGGCGGCGGACGACGGCGGGTCCCCGGGTTTCCGGGGCTCTCCCGCCCCGTGTGGGCCGAAAGCGTGCCGTGCGTGACGCCGTCGTCCGCCTTGTTGTTGGGGTAGGCGGTCAGGGGCTCAGTAAACGGAGCCCTCGAGCAGCTCGGAGAGCCGGCTGGCGGCACGGCGCAGTTCCGGAACGTTGGCTTTGATTTTCTCCTCTGTCGTCGCTTCCGCAGGGCAGTTCAACGCCATTGATTCGTTGGCGCGGCCGGCTCTGTTCGTCAATGCCACCCCTACGGAGAGCACGCCAAGCACGCGCTCATTCGCTGAATAGGCGTAGTCACAGCCGGGCTCGGGCAGCCGCGACTTCAGTTCCTCTATCGTGAATCCCTGCTCCTCGTGACCGGAGGCAATTGCGGCCGCTACCACCTGTTTGAGCTCAGCGTCGGTGGCACCCGCGATCAGGATCTTTCCCGCCGCGCCGCGCGTCAGCGGGAGGCGCTTACCCAGCGGCAGGTCATACTGCATGGGCGCTTCACCTTGGACCCTTGCCACCAGAATCCGCTCAAACCCGAGCCGGGTGTGCAGGGAAACAGACATTCCCGTCTGGGTCGCGAGTTGCTGCAGAACCGGGCGGCCCGCGACCGCCAGGGGATCGTTCTCCAGAAAGCTCTTTGCCGCCGGGAGTACGGCCGGGCCGATCCGGTAGGACTTGTCCTTCTGGCTCACCATGCCGAAATCCTGCAGCACCCGCAGGATCCGCAGCGTGGTGGGCAGGCTCATGCCGCAGTTCCGGGCCAGGTCACTGAGCCGCTGCGGCCGCTCGGCCCGCTGCAACTCGGCAAAGACCTCCATGGCCCTCGAAAGGGAGCGCATGTTCGAGGACTTGGGGCCCTCTTCTGCCGTGCCGGCCGTGGTGGAAGTCGTCGTCGCCATTCTTTCATTCTATGTAAGTTCTTTGCGCTTGACAGTCCCTGTGTCTCCTGTCACTATTTCTCAGTACGCAATATAGTTTCATTCTGTGAAACGCAATGACGCGCAGTGAAAAGGAAACTCATGACAACGGAGTCAGTCACGACGAAAGCAGGGAGCACCATTCGGGTTGCCCCCGGTGTGCTGGCGGGGATCGGCGCCTTCGCCGCCGTCGGCATCTATGTCCTGGTCAGCTCGGTGAGCCTTGGCCTGTGGACGTCCCTCGGGCCGGGTGCCGGCCTGTTCCCCTTTGCGATGGGGGCTCTCCTGGTGGCGATGTCGGCAGTCTGGCTCCTCCAGGAACTCCGCCGGCCCAGCGCCAAGGGCGAGGGCGTGGATAAGGGGGTGGTCATCTCCGTCGTGGCCAGCCTGGTCATCCTGGCAGCGGTCATGGACCTGTTGGGCTTCCAGCTGAGCATGTTCGCGTTCCTGCTCTACCACCTGAAAATCCGCGGACGCCGGGCATGGGTGCCCTCACTGATCATCGCCCTGGCGGGGAGCGTCGGCGCCTTTTACGCCTTCAACTACGGCCTCAACGTGGCCCTTCCCGTCTCGGCATTTACTCCGCTGAACCTGATCGGACTCTAGGCATGGAAACCCTCAATGAACTGCTTGGCGGCTTTGCCACCGCCATGACCTGGCAGAACCTGCTGTTTGCCTTCCTCGGCTGCCTGCTCGGCACCATCATCGGCGTCCTGCCCGGCGTCGGACCCGTCGCGGGCGTGGCCCTGCTCATCCCGCTGACGCTCAACCTGGACCCCGCAGGGTCCATCATCATGCTGTGTGCCATCTTCTACGGCACCCAGTACGGCGGCACCATCACCAGCGTCCTGCTGAACACCCCCGGCGAAGCCTCCTCGGCCATCACCACCATCGACGGCCATGCCATGACAAAAATGGGGAGGGCCGGAGCGGCACTGACGCTGGCCGCCGTCGGTTCCTTCATTGGCGGCACCATTGCGACCGTCGGCCTGGTGGCCGCCGCCAAGCCGCTTGGTGAGATGGGCCTGCTGGTGGGGCCGCCCGAATTCTTCGCGCTCATGGTGGTGGGCATCTCGCTGCTGGTCGCCCTGGCCGGAAAGTCCATGGTCAAGGCACTGATCTCCGGCGCCCTGGGCCTGCTGATCTCCATGGTGGGCATCGATCCCGTGGCCGGAGCACCGCGCTTCACCTTCGGGATCGACAACCTGATGGACGGGGTCAGCTTCGTTGCCGTCATCGTCGGCGTCTTCGGGCTCTCCGAAATCCTCTCCTTCCGCCGGAACGAGCCCACCCCGGTGGTGCATGCCCCCGGTTTCCGGCAGCTGTTCCCGTCACGGACGGAATGGCGCCGCAGTGCACCCGCCATGGCCCGCGGCACCGGCGTCGGCTTCGGCCTGGGCCTCATTCCCGGCATGACCGGGTCTGTGTCCTCGCTCCTTTCCTACGCCACGGAGAAAAGGTTCTCCCGGTTCCGCCACGAGCTCGGCAAGGGGGCCGTCGAAGGCGTCGCCGGTCCGGAGACCGCCAACAACGCCCACGCCAATGCTGCCCTCATCCCGCTGTTCACCCTTGGCATTCCCGCCTCGCCCACCATCGCCGTGCTGATGGGCGCATTCCTGCAGCAGGGCCTCACCCCCGGACCCAGCCTTTTCACGGAGCACTCGGAGATCGCCTGGGCCATCATCGCCAGCCTCTTCATCGGCAACGTCCTCCTGCTGCTGCTGAACGTCCCGCTCGTGGGGCTCTGGACGTCCATCCTCCGCGTGCCCACCCCGATCCTGACGGCAGTGATCCTCGTGTTCATGGTCATCGGGGCCTACACCATCAACTTCAGCGTCTTTGATGTCTACGTCATGATCGGCTTCGGCCTCCTTGGCCTGGCACTGCGGAACCTCGACGTCCCCCTGGCTCCGATGGTGCTCACCCTGGTGCTCGGGCCGCTGATGGAACGCTCCCTGCGCGAATCGCTGGAAATCTCCCAGGGCGACTTCACCGTCTTCACCAGCCGTCCCATCTCCGCCGTCCTGATCGGCATCGGCCTGCTCATCATCTGCAGTCCGCTGCTCAAACTCCGCAAGCCGAAGGCCCTCATGGAGGACCCGGAGGCCTGACTCCCAACCCCGTAACCCCCTACACCCGCACCCCTTCAAAGGAGAAGAACCATGTCACGCAAGAAGATCTTCGCAGCGGTCGCAGCCGCGTCCCTGCTCGCCCTCACCGGCTGCGGCGCCAACGCCGGAGCCAGCAATTCCGGTGCGGCCGCCGGCGACTTCCCCAAGAAAGGCAAGTCCATCGACCTGATCGTGGCCTTCTCGTCGGGCGGCGCCGTGGACACCGCCGCCCGGCTCATCCAGCCGGTCCTCGAAAAGGAACTCGGCACCAACGTCGAGGTCATCAACAAGCCCGGTGCCGGCGGCCAGATCGGCTATACAGCCCTGACCGGTGCCAAGCCGGACGGCTACACCATCGGTGCCACCGGATCACCCTCGGTGGTGGTCTCACCCCTGGACCCGGCCCGCGGCGCGAAGTACACCAGGGACAGTTTCCAGCCGCTGGGCCGGCAGGTGATCGACCCCACCGTCATCGCCGTCCAGCCGGACAGCCCGTACCAGACCCTGAAAGAGCTGCTGGACGCGGTCAAGGCCAAGCCGAAGTCACTCACCGCCAGCACCACGGGCATCCAGACCGGCGAACACTTTGCCCTGGCCCAGATCCAGGAAAGTACCGGCTCGGAGTTCGCGCCGGTCCACTTCTCCGAGGGCGCCTCGCAGGCCACCACCGCGTTCCTGGGCAAGCATGTTGACGTCCTGGTGGCCAACGTCAGCGACGTAAACGACCTCAGCAAGCAGGGCAAGGCACGCGTGCTGGGCGTCATGTCCGGGGACCGCGCCCCCTCACTGCCGGAGATCCCCACGTTCAAGGAGTCCGGCTACGACCTGACTGCGGGGACTGCCCGCGGCTACTCCGCTCCCGCCGGGCTCCCGGCTGACGTGGCCAAAAAGCTCGAAGCCGCCATCGAGAAGGCCATCGAAGACCCTGCTGTGGTGCAGAAGATGAAGGACCTGGGCCTGCAGACCAGCTACCTCAACGGCACCGACTACCAGAAGTTCTGGGCAGGCCAGGAAGACGACTTCAAGAAGGTCCTTCCCCTGGTCCAGAAAAAAGACTGATCCACACCCCCTAAGGAACCCCACCATGACAACTCCAGCCATCGACACCAGCGCCGACTTTGCCCGCCCCGACCAGGGCATCGTGGACCGGCTCGCCAAGCTGCCCGCCGCCAATATCGGCGACGCCATGGACCGGCTCGGGGTCGCGGACTCCGCCATCCAGGCGGTGTGGCCCGGTGCGAAGCTTGCCGGACCGGCGTTCACCGTGTGGACCCGTCCCGGCGACAACAAGGGCATCCACGCCGCCCTGCAGCTGGCCCATCCAGGTGACGTCATTGTGGTCGCCGGCGGTGCCGATGAATCCCGCGCCCTCCTTGGTGAACTGATCGGGGAGCGCGCCATCAACCTCGGCGTCGCGGGCTTCGCGCTGGACGGAGCAGCGCGCGACGCCGAGGCGCTGGGCGAGATCGGCATGCCCGTCTTCGCCCGGGCTACTTCGCCCGCCGGTCCCTACAAGGACGGCCCCTTCAGGCTGGGAACCGCCGTCGCCTTCGGCGGCGTCCCCGTCCTGCCCGGCGATGTCATCGTCGGTGACTCCGACGGCGTGGTGGTCATCCCCCGGGACCAGGCCGCCGCCGTCGCCGAAGCCGCCGAAGCAGTGTTCGCGGACGAGACCGGCCGACGCCAGGCAATCGTCGCCGGCCGCAACTGAACCGCCCCGCCACCAGAACGTCACCAGAAGGAACAGAGCAAACCATGACAGCGTGCACCGTCATTGGCCTCGGCGAAGCCGGAGCCACCTACGCCGCAGCGCTCGCAGCTGCGGGCCACCAGGTCACCGGGTTCGACCCCGTGGCCCCCACCACGCCGGAGGGCGTCACCCGGAGGGCCACCGCGGCCGAAGCATGTACCGGGGCTGAGATCGTCCTGGTGATGACCGGAGCCGCCGCCGCACGCAGTGTGGCACAGGAATGCCTGCCGGTCCTTGGCGACGGCAGCGTCTACGCCGACTTCACATCATCCTCCCCTGGCGTCATGCAGGAACTCGGACAGCTGCCCGGCAAAGCCCGCTTTGCCGACGTCGCCATCCTTGGACCCGTCTCCGCGCTGGGGGAAAAGACCCCGCTCATGGTGAGCGGTCCAGGCGCCCAGGCCGTTGCGGAACTGCTGCGACCGCTCGCCGTGCAGGTGGAAATCGCTGACGGCGAGCCAGGTGCAGCGATGGCCCACAAACTGCTTCGCAGCGTGCTCATGAAGGGCATGGCGTCCGTCGTGGTCGAAGCGGTCACGGCCGGCCAGGCGGCCGGCCTGGAGGATTGGATCCGCGGCCAGATCGCGAACCAGCTGGCGGGGGATGGCCAGGCTGTCATTGACAGGTTCCTCACCGGAACCGCCAAACACGCCGTCCGCCGCTCCAAGGAGATGCAGGACACCGCCAGCTATCTTTCGGACCTCGGCGTCCCGGCCGAGATGACCACCGCCTCCGCCGCCGCCCTCGCCCGGATGGCGCAGGCCACGGAACCGGCCTTGCGCTGACCGCACAGCAGGGCACAATCAGGAACGGGAAAAACGTGATTTCAACATCAACCGGCATTCCGCCGACAGGAGCAGCAGCATGATTGGCATCTGGGCACTGGGCGCCTACCTTGCCGTCATCCTGCTCTGGACGACAGCAATCAAGCGCAGCGTGGGGGAGGCCATGATCCTGGGCTTCCTGGTGGTCCTGCCGTTTACCGGGGCCGCCGCGGCACAGGTGGGTTGGTCGGCACTCTCTTCGGCAGCGACCGACGAGATCGTCTACGCCACCATGGCCTTCGTCTTCATGGGCTACCTGCTGGACAAGGGCGGCGTCCTGGACCGGCTGATCGACCTGCTGAACTCGCTCATCGGCGGGGTCAAGGGCGGCCCGGCCTGGGTCTCCACGGTAGCCTCCGCAGGCCTGGGCGGAGTGGTCCACAACCAGGCTGCCATCGCCGCGACGGTAGGCTCGGTGACCATTCCCTGGATGGAAAAGTCCAAGCTCGACAAGCCTGCCGCAGCAACCCTCGTGGCCGGGAACGCGGGAATGGGAATCACCTTCCCGTTCAGCGCCTCCATGTTCGTCCTGGTCGGCTCCGCCACGGTAGGGCCCCTGCTGAACATCAACGCCCTCGTCCTTCCCCTGCTGTTCGGCGGCCTGTGGTGTTTCCTCCACCGGCTCATCGTCACCTGGATGCTCATCAGGAAAAGCGGGATGGCACCTCTCGACGCCGCCCACCGCCTGTCCGTCCGGACCGCGTTCGGCCAGGGCTGGGCCACGCTCCTGCTGTTCGTCGTCGTCGCCATCCCCCTTGCCATCACTTCCGGGTTCCTCACCTCGGCCCTCTCCGACTGGACCGGCGGCGATGTCAGCAAGTCTGTCAGCGTGATCGTCTGGATCCCGGTGGTGCTCCTCATCACTGGTGCGCTGCTGGGCAGGAAGCGGCTGCCCCGCACCGGCCGGGACTGGGGAACCTTGCTGCAGGGCTCGGCCCCGCGGTTCGGCATCGTCGGCGTCACGGTGCTCTTCGCTTTCGCCGGCGCCAACGCGCTCGCCGCCACCGGCCTGCCCAAGCAAATGACCGCCCTGCTGAACGGGCTGAACCTTCCCCTCTGGCTGCTCGCCATCCTGATCGGGCTGATCGTCATCGCGGTCGCGGCCCCGCTTTCCGCCACCGCCACGATGGCCGCCGTGGGAACGGTGGGCGTTGCCGCCCTCGTGGCTGCCGGGGTGCCCGCCACCACTGCCGCCGTCGCCGTCCTTGTTTTCTCCTCCTGCGAGGCCGCGGTCCCGCCCGGTGGTGCACCGCTCTATGTGGCCTGCGGCATCGCGGACGTCAATCCCATCAAGACCTTCGCCCGCCTGCTCACCCACTATGCGCTGCCCCTGCTGGTCATCGGCGTGCTGATCATCCTCGGCATCCTGCCCATCTAAGGAACCACCATGAACACACCCCGAAGGTTCATCCAGACCGTCTTCACCCTCACCCTTGGTGCCCTCCTCGTAGGCGGCGTCCTGTTCGTTGCCGGGCAGGCAGCGGGCCTCGTGGCCGGGCAGAACGCCTGGCTCGAGTTCTTCAACACCTACGTCAAACCGCCCGTGTGCATTGCCGCATCGGTGTGCGCCGTGGCCGGGTTCCTGCTCAGCTACCAGCGCCCCCGGAAACACGCCACGCAACAGCAGGAAGCCACCACGCGATGACCGTACCCGGAACATTTCCCACCTTCGCGGAGCTCCTGGCGAGGGAGGGCAACCTGGCGGGTACATCGTGGGGGCTGTTCCCGGAACCGGGCAGGGGCACGCCGTCCTTCATCACGCCGGCTGCCCTCCTTGAGGCCAGGAACAGCATCCGGTCCGGGACCGTGTTCGGGCTGGACTATCCCGCAGATGCCTTTGACCCGGGGATGTCGCTCAAACGCAGCGCGCCCCGGCACACCATCTACTCCTCCCACCCTGCCCACCGGGATGACTACCTGGACGGGTATTACCTCCAGGGGTCGACGCAGATTGACGGGCTCCGGCACCGCCGTGCCGATGATGTTGGCTTCTACGACGGCGTCCCGGACCACCGGATCACCGAGGGCACGCCGGACCTTGGCATCCAGGAATGGGCTGAACACCCCATCGCCGGGCGGGGAGTCCTGGTGGACCTCGACGGCTTCCGGAACAGCGTGGGGGAGCCCATCGACCATGCAGGCGGGGAACCCCTGGACCTGGACCTGCTCCAGGCGGCCATGGAGTCCCAGTCCCTGACCACCCGCCCCGGCGACATCCTCCTGCTCCACACCGGGTGGTGCGAATGGTTCCTCGCGCTGGACCCGGAAGAGAAACAGCGCCTCCGTGAGAGCCGGAAGGCAACAGGCGTGGCGCAGTCGCAGGAGTTCGTCGCCTGGGCCTGGGACAGCCGGTTTGCCGTCATCGCCGCCGACACCTTCGCCGTCGAATGCCTCCCCGCCGTCCCGGACAGCCCCTACCGGGAGTCCGCCTTCAACGATCACGGCATGATGCACCAGCAGCTCCTGGCCAAGCTCGGCATGCTGCTCGGGGAGCTGTGGCGGCTCGGCCCCCTGGCCCGGCACATGCGGTGCACGGGCACGTGGGATGCATTCATCAGCATCAAGCCGCTGAACATCACCGGCGGCACCGGCTCCCCGGCCAACGCCACCGCCGTCATGTGAGCTGAGGCTGCACCCGCGTCACGCGGGGCACGCTTTCAGGCAACGCACGACGGCGGTACCCCGGGTTTCCGGGGCTTCCCCACCTATGGTGGGGCGAAAGCGTGCCGTGCCTGACACCGTCGTCCGTCCTAGTCCTGCCGGGGCGTCCCACCAGGGCAGGGGCTGCTACGGCAGCCGCGACGGCCGCAGGACGCTCGCCCCGCCCGCCTGGGCAGGGTCCAGCGGCACCGGGCTGACCAGCACGGCAGGACCCCGGTGCAGGAAGCCGCCGGACACCGCACGGCAGCGGATGCCGCCCCTGCCGCGCATGGCCGGATGCGCACCGGGGGCGAGCACCTCGTTCATCCACGCGCAGGGCTGGGCGTGCCGGCCGCCGTGCAGCGTCACCGGGGAGCCGCCGGAGTCCAGTACGAAGTCCTGCCCCAGCAGTGGCGCGAGCTGGGCTCCGCGCAGCACCACATTCCGGCGGGTCAGCAGCGGATCGAACGGCGCCGCGCCCAGTTCGGCGGCGATGGCTTCGAGGGATTCGACGGCGAACAGGGTCACCGCAGCATCCATGTGTGCGGCCTTGCCGAAGAAGCGGTCGCCCACGATGCCCTTGCCGGCCACCACCTCAGCCTGCAAAGCATCAGAAGTAGGAACGTCGGCGGCGCCGTCACGGGCACGGCCAAAATACGCGTGCGCGGGGGAGACCAGCAGGTGCAGGATCTCGACGTCGTACCGGAACATTTCGGGCATACGGCCAGCGTAGGCCAGCCCGGCATTGAAATCCTGCCGCCGGATGGAAGGATCAGGAACCATGGAGACCTCACCTGCCGGCCAAGCCAGCGCCCTGCCCAGGAAACGGACTGCCCTTTTCTGGGCATCCGTGGCATGTGCTGCCAGCTTGATCGGTGTGGCGCTGTGGATGCTGGCCGGGAATCCCGCTGTGCCGGGCGGCCACCCGCTGCTGCCGGGCATCCTGCTGTGCGCGGTTGCCGCCGGTGCCGCCTGGGCAGTCCTGATCTGGCGACGCCGCGATGTCCCGCGGCCCCGGTCCCGTGTCCGCGCCATCGGAGCGTGGGCCGGCAGGCTGGCCGTCCTGGCGCTCGCCGCCGGGCTCGCCTGGCTCACCCCCTTCGCCTACCAGCCGGGACCGACCGCGGAGGCCGGGCCGGCGTCGGACCTCACCGTCACCGAAACCAGCACCGCCATCACCATGTCGCCCGACGGAGCCAGGACCACCCGGGGGCTGGTCTTCTACCCGGGCGCGCGGGTGGACGCCCGGGCCTACCAGGACATCCTGGGCCCCGTGGTGGGCGCCGGGTACCGGGTGGTCATCCTGAAGGAGCCGCTCGGGCTCAGCCTCCTGGACGGCAACCAGGCCCGCAGTGCCATCCAGGACAACCCGGACATCACCAGCTGGGCGGTGGGAGGCCACTCCCTGGGCGGGGTGGCGGCCTCATCGTTCGCCCTCCACAACACAGATATCTCGGGGCTGGTCCTGTTCGCCTCCTATCCCGTGGAATCACTGCGGGGAAGGACCCGACTGGCAGTCCTTTCCGTCTCCGGGACCAAGGATGGCCTCAGCACGCCGGAGAAGATCCAGGCTTCCAGGGAACTCCTGCCGGCGGATACCGAGTTCATCGCCGTACAGGGCGGAGTGCACGCTTTCTTCGGTGACTACGGCGCACAACCGGGCGACGGCGAGCCCGGCATCGGCCGCGGCGCCGCACAACAGCAGATTGGCACCGCCACCGTCAGCTTCCTGGGTCAGCTGCCGGGCGGACGCTAAAGCAGGGTTTCCAGCGGCTTCACGCCCCCACGTACGCCGCCAGGTGCTGGCCGGTGAGCGTGGCCCGCCCGGCCACCAGGTCAGCCGGGGTGCCCTCGAAGACAATCCTGCCGCCGTCGTGCCCTGCTCCCGGGCCGATGTCGATGATCCAGTCGCCGTGCGCCATCACAGCCTGGTGGTGCTCGATGACGATAACGGACTTTCCGGAGTCGACCAGCCGGTCCAGCAGCCCCAGCAGCTGTTCAACGTCCGCCAGGTGCAGCCCCACCGTGGGCTCATCCAGGATGTAGACGTCCCCGGACTCCGCCATCTGGGTGGCCAGCTTGAGCCGCTGGCGCTCGCCGCCGGACAGGGTGGTCAGCGGCTGGCCCAGTGAAATGTAGCCCAGGCCCACGTCCGCCAGGCGTTCCAGGACCTTGTGCGCGGCGGGTGTCTTAGCCTCGCCCTCGGCAAAATACGCCAGCGCCGCCTCCACGGACATGTCCAGGACGTCCGCAATGTTCTGTCCGCCCAGGGTGTATTCGAGGACGGCGGGCTGGAAGCGGCGGCCTTCGCAGTCCTCACAGGTGGATTCCACGGTGGCCATGACGCCGAGCTCGGTGAAGATCACGCCGGCGCCGTTGCAGGTGGGGCAGGCGCCCTCGGAGTTTGAGCTGAAGAGCGCCGGTTTGACGCCGTTGGCCTTGGCGAACGCCTTCCGGATGGGCTCCAGCAGCCCGGTGTAGGTGGCCGGGTTGCTGCGCCGGGAGCCCTTGATGGCCCCTTGGTCGATGACGATCACGCCCTCGCGCTTCGCCAGCGAGCCGTGGATCAGCGAGCTCTTTCCGGAGCCGGCCACGCCTGTCACCACGCAGAGAACGCCGAGCGGCACATCGACGTCGACGTCCTGCAGGTTGTTGGTTGCGGCGCCGCGGACCTCAAGCGCGCCGGCAGCCTTCCGGACGGAGTCCTTCAGGCGGGCACGGTCGTCCAGGTGGCGCCCGGTGATGGTGCCGCTGGAACGCAGCCCGTCCACGTCGCCCTCGTACACGATCTCACCGCCGCCTGTGCCGGCCTTGGGACCGAGGTCGACGACGTGGTCGGCGATGGCGATCATCTCCGGTTTGTGCTCCACCACCAGGACCGTGTTGCCTTTGTCCCGCAGCTGCAGCAGGAGCGTGTTCATCCGCTCGATGTCGTGCGGGTGCAGGCCGATGCTGGGCTCATCGAAAACGTAGGTGACGTCCGTAAGGGAGGAGCCCAGGTGCCGGATCATCTTGGTCCGCTGCGCCTCGCCACCGGAGAGTGTGCCGGCGGGACGGTCCAGGGAGAGGTAGCCCAGACCGATCTCGGCGAAGGAATCCAGCAGGTCCCGCAGCCCGATGAGCAGCGGCCGCACGGAGGGCTCGTCCAGCCCGCGGATCCACTGCGCGAGGTCGCTGATCTGCATGGTGCACAGCTCGGCGATGTTCTTGCCGTTGATCCGGGAGTTGAGCACCTCCGGGGTAAGGCGGGTGCCGCCGCAGTCCGGGCAGGTGGCGAACGTCACGGCGCGCTCAACGAACCGCTTCACGTGCGGCTGCATGGCCTCCACGTCCTTGGAGAGCATGGACTTCTGGATCCTGGGGATGACCCCTTCGAACGTCAGGTTCACGCCTTCCACCTTGATCTTGGTGGGCTCGGCGTACAGCATCGTGTCCAGCTGCTTCGCCGTGAACTTGGCGATCGGTTTGTCCATGGGCAGGCCCATGCCCTCGAACAGGCGGCCGTACCAGCCCTCCATGGAGTAGCCCGGAACGGTGAGCGCGCCTTCGGAAAGGGACTTTGTCTCGTCGTAGAGGGCGGTCCGGTCGATGTCGCTGATGTTGCCCATGCCTTCACAGCGCGGGCACATGCCGCCCAGGTAGGTCACCTGGCGCACCACGTTCTTTTCCACCCGGCCGCCCTTCTCGGTGCTCATGATGCCGCTGGCCTTGCGGGTGGGCACGTTGAAGGAGAAGGCCGTGGGGGGCCCGACATAGGGCTTCCCCAGGCGGCTGAACAGGATCCGCAGCATGGCATTGGCGTCGGTGGCCGTGCCCACGGTGGAGCGCGGGTTGGCACCCATCCGCTCCTGGTCCACGATAATGGCAGTGGTCAGGCCTTCCAGCCGGTCCACGTCCGGCCGGGCCAGGCTGGGCATGAACCCCTGGACAAAGGCGCTGTAGGTTTCGTTGATCATCCGCTGCGATTCGGCGGCGATGGTGGCGAACACCAGCGAGCTCTTGCCGGACCCGGAAACACCCGTGAACGCGGTCAACCGGCGCTTGGGCAGCTCAAGGCTCACGTCCTTCAGGTTGTTCTCCCGTGCGCCCTGGACCCGGATCAGGTCGTGGCTGTCGGCAACATGCGCGCCCTGCCTGGTATCCATCTCTGCTTCCGTGCTCAAGGTGTCCCCCTTCGTCCTGGAGCGGCGCCGAAGCGGAGCTGCGCTGGCAGCCCGTTCCGGCGTCGTCCGTTATATACGTGCCTGTTTATATGCCTAAGGCTGCTGGTTGATGCGCACCGTGTTGCCGGCGGGGTCGCGGAAGGCGCAGTCCCGGATGCCGTAGGGCTGGTCAATGGGTTCCTGGACGACGTCCGCGCCGGTTGCCTCCACCTTGGCGAACGCGGCGTCCACGTTGGGGGAGGACAGGACGATGGTGGCGTAGGTCCCCTTGGCCATCATCTCGGTGATGGTGCGGCGCTCGTCCTCGGTGATGCCCGGGTCCACTGCCGGTGGGTGCAGGACGATGGAGACGTCCTTCTGGCCGGCAGGGCCTACGGTGATCCAACGCATGGTGCCGCGGCCCACGTCGTTGCGGATTTCGAAGCCGAGCGCGTCCCGGTAGAAGGCGAGGGAAGCGTCCGGATCGGTGGCGGGAAGGAAGGTGGAAGAGATGTTGATGTCCATGTCAGTCATGCTAGTGACGGCTCACGGGCCGGCGCTTCTCGATTCCTGACCGGTCTGGTGACCTGTTTCGCCACGCAGGCCGGGATCCCCGCCGTCGATTCCGCCGCCTCCTGTTTGTAGACGCTCGGCGGCATGCCCACCAGTTCGCTGAAGCGGGTGCTGAATGTGCCCAGCGAGGAACAGCCGACGGCGAAGCACACCTCGGTGACGCTGAGGTCGCCTTTGCGGAGCAGCGCCATGGCCCGTTCGATCCGGCGGGTCATGAGGTAGCTGTACGGGGATTCACCGTAGGCCAGCTTGAAGCGGCGGCTGAAGTGGCCTGCCGACATATGGACATCTTTGGCGAGGGATTCGACGTCCAGCGGCTGCGCATATTCGCGGTCCATCCGGTCCTTGACGCGCCTCAGCTCGGTGAGTTCGCGCAGGTAGGGATCGGAGCCGGAACTGTTGGTCACAGCTTGATCGTGCTACGCCGCGCGGGCCTTGTCCAGACGTGGGGAGAATCACGTTTCGGGGGTAAAGGCGGTGTCCGGACGCGGGATATGATTATGCCGCCGGCCAGCATGCGGTCCTCGCCCGAACAGGGCTCGAGTAACCAGGCACCGGCAAAACCAACCCCGTTCTACCCCTCCTGAACCCTGCCCGAATACTGCTCGGGAACCCTTGAAAGGACGCCATGAATCTGCTGTGGGAACTCGCCGGCTGGGCTGGCGCTGTTGCGATCCTCAGTGCGTACCTCGCCGTGTCCATGGGGTGGCTGAAGGCTGGCAAAGGCTTCCAGACCGCCAACCTGCTCGGCTCCGTGGCCTTCATCATCAACGGCACGCTGCACGGCGCGTGGCCGTCCGTGGTCACCAACGTGGCCTGGTTCCTCATCTCCGCGGTGGCGCTGGTCCGGATGCGGTCGGTGGAAACTCCGGCTGAGCCGGTGGAGGCGGCCCATCTCCAGTACCCGGGCGTTCCCGACTCCACCGGCCAAATGGCCGTCGTCGAGGCCTTCAACGATGCGCTCCCTGCGGTCGGTTCGGGACCCGTCCTGTCGGACGGCCCGCGCTTGGCGCTCTAGGCGGCAGTTACAGCAGGGGTGGTCCTGGTTCTCCGGATCTCCGGCGTGGACGGTGGCGCGGTCCACGATGTCCTGGGCAATTGCGTAGACCTTGCGGTTCGTATCCTGGCTCAGCTGGTTGATGAGCCCGTAGGCCTGGTCGGCGGTGACTCCGGTGCGGCCCATCAGGACGCCCTTGGCCTGTTCGATGACCGCCCGGTTGAGCGCCGACGCCGCCACCGCCTCGGTGGCGAGCGGGTGCCGGTCCGTGTGGATTGACGTCGTGAGGTCCACCACCACGCCCCAAACGCCGATCGGGGTGTCCCCGTCCATGATGTAGTCGGCGGAGTAGAGCAGCTTGTGCTGGTGGTCCTTGCGGTCCCGGATGGACAGGTAGATGGATGACGGTCCGCCCTGGGTGGACACATGGTCCCAGTAGGCCTGCACCCTTGGCCGGTCTTCGGGCTCGACGTGGGGAAGAACCATCTCCATGGTCGGGACCACCTCGCCCCGTTCGTACCCGTAGATGCGGTACAGTCCGTCCGACCAGCGGAAGACGCCGTCCGCGAAGTAGTACTCAACGAATCCGGTGGGGCAGTTGAGGAAATCGGTGTGCTGGACGTTACCCTGCGCGGAGTCTGTGTGCCTGCTGCTTGGTTTCAATAAAGGGCCGTTCGACGTTCCGTGGCCCGGCTCCCCTGCGCCGGACCTGAAAGCACCAGAATATAGCAGAGGACTTATCGCCCCGGGTTCCCGGAGGGGGCGCCCAGGTTGGCGATCGCCTGCCGGACCACGGCCAGGTCCTGGTCGCCCAGGCCCTGCGCCACCAGTTCCGCGTACAGGTCGACGCCGGCGGAGGCCATGGGCGTGGCGGCCCGGGCGGTGGTGGCGCTTTCCAGCACGAAGGACAGGTCCTTGTGCATGAACTTCGCCGGCCCCGTCGGGGTGTAATCCTTTGCCACGAGCCGGGGGCCCACCAGCTCCAGCACCCTGCTGGCAGCCAGGCCGCCGGCCAGGACTTCGAAGAGGGCGCTGACGTCCAGCCCGGAGCGTTCCGCAAGCTCGGCAGCTTCGGCGAGTGCCGCCGTCGTGGTTCCCACGATCAGCTGGTTGCATGCCTTGGCCAGCGAGCCGGCACCCAGGTCACCCAGCCGGCGGACGGATGTCCCCATTGCCTCCAAAGCCGGTAGGGCGCGGCTGAAGTCCTCGGGAGATCCGCCGGCCATGATGGCCAGGGTTCCCCGTTGCGCTCCGTCCGTTCCGCCGCTGACCGGGGCGTCGAGCACCGAGGCGTTCCCGCCGCTCGCGCCGGCCACAGTGAGCCCGAAGGCCCGCACCGCGACCGGGGACACGCTGCTCATCACTACGACGAGTGTTCCCGGTGCGGGCGGCACGGCCTGCCACGTTTCCAGGAGGCCCGCCGCAGCGTCCTCGATGAAGGGGAGATCGGGGAGCATGAAGATGATGACGGGCTCGTCCCGAAGGTCCGCAACGTCGCTGGCGCCGTTTCCGCCCAGCGCCTCCAGGTCGCGGACCGCGGCGGCTGAGCGGTTCCATCCCGTGACCTGCCACCCTGCCTTGAGCAGGTTGGCGGCCATTGGCGCTCCCATCAGCCCCAGCCCGACGAACCCCGCGCGTTTGGGCGCGGGGTCCGCGGGGGTGGGGTTGCCGATGGTCACCTGGCGTCCTCCACGAGGACCAGGTCGCGGCCGTTGGTTTCCGGGGTGAAGAAGGTGGTGGCGAACGAGATTGCTGCCAGGACCAGCGAGTACAGGGCGGGTACGAGCCACGAGTGGTTGGTGGCGGCCAGCAGGGCCACGCCGATCATCGGGGCGAAGCCGCCGGCGAGTACCGCGGAAAGTTCACGGCTGAGGGCCACGCCGGTGAAGCGGTGCTGCGAGCCGAAGAGTTCCGGGAGCAGGGCGCACTGCGGGCCAAGCATGGACTGCACGCCCAGGGCGATGCCCACCACCATGACCACCCAGACCAGGGCCACATTGCCGAGCGTCACCAGGTAGAAGGCCGGCAGGGCGATGACGGCCTGGAACAGCGCGCCGTAGCGGTACACGGGAACCCGGCCAAAACGGTCGGACAGGGCGCCGAAGGCAACAACCAGGACCGCTGCGAAGCCGGCGGCAATCAGCAGGCCGGTGGGGCCGATGAATTTGTCGCCGGGGAAGACGCCGGCCGGCATGCTGATGAAGGACACCAGCAGCGCGGAGAAGATGGACGAGTTGCCGTTTTCGCCCATGCGGAGGCCGATGCCCACCAGCACGTTCTTCTTCGAGTGCTTCCAGATCTGGCCCACCGGGTTCTTGACTACGGCCTTGTGCTTCTCCAGTTCCTGGAAGACCGGGGTCTCCTTGAGGCGGAGGCGGATGAAGACGGCAATCGCGATCAGGATGATGCTGGCCAGGAACGGAACGCGCCACAGCCAGCCCTGCAGGACCTGCTTGTCCGCCAGTGCCATCAGGGCAAAGGTTCCGGCGCCCAGGAGGGTTCCCAGCTGGATGCCTACGAACGGCAGCGAGGCAAAGAATCCACGACGACGGCGCGGGGCCACCTCTGAGATGAGGGTGGTGGCGCCTGCCTGCTCGGCGCCGGCGCCCAGGCCCTGCAGGATGCGCAGCGTCACCAGCAGCACCGCTCCCAGCATCCCCGCCTGGTCGAAGGTGGGCAGGAGGCCGATGGCGCAGCTGGACAGGCCCATCAGGCCAATGGTCAGGATCAGCACCATCTTGCGGCCGAAGCGGTCTCCGATGTGGCCGAAGACAACCCCGCCGAAGGGCCGTGCTGCGAAACCGACGCCGTAGGTGGCGAAGGAGGCGATGACGGCTCCGCTCTCGCCGAGCGGGGCGAAGAACAGCGGGCCGAAGATCAGGGCCGAGGCCAGGCCGTAGATGTAGAAGTCGTAGTACTCCAGGGCGGACCCAACGGAGCTGGCAAGTGTTGCCCTTCGCAGCTGGTCCGGATCGACGACGGCGCCGTCCGTAGTGGCCTGCGGTGAGTTAGTACGAGTTGTCACGAAAACTCCCTCTAATGCACTCCAGGCCCCCGTTGGCCTGGTGGGATAGCGGCAACACCTGTTGTGTCGATCACTATGCTGAACACAATACAGCAAGCTGAACAACGAGCAACAGTTTTGTTTTTGTTTTTCGGACGACACCGTGGACGGCGCGGACCCTAGCCCATCGGATTGCCCAGGGAGTGGGCGAGTTCCTGCAGTTCCTTGACCATCTGGGAGCCCTGCTCCGGCGTGTAGGTGGCCTTAAGGGCTGTCACGGACAGACCGAGGCTGGGGCCGTGGGCGCCACGGGTGGGGACGGAGACGGCGAGGCACACCACGCCGGTGGTGGATTCCTCATCCTCGAAGGCGAAGCCCTGCGCGCGGATCTCCTTCAGCTGTGCCTTGAGCTCCGCGCCGGTGCGCAAAGATTTGGGCGTGAGGACCGGCAGTTCGGCGTCGTCCGGAAACATTTCCTCCAGGTCATGGTCACGCAGCCGCGCGATCAGGGCCTTGCCCACGGCGCACAGGGACACCGGCATCTTGTCGCCGATGTTGGACGTGAGCCGCACGGCAGGGTGCCCTTCATACCGCGCCAGGTAAATAACGTTGGTACCGTCCAGCATGGCGATCCGCACCGTTTCGCGGGAAAGGACGGATGCCTGCTCGCAGTAACGGTAAAACTCCTGCACCTCGTCCATCCGGCCCAGGTAGGCGGCGCCCAGTTCCACCAGCTTGCGGCCCAGGGTGAACTCCGAGCCCTGCCGGCTGATCAGCCGGGCCTCCTCCAGTGCCAGCAGGAGGTTGGAGGTGGAGGACTTGGGAATTCCCACTTCGCGGGAGAGGTCGCTCAAGGTAAGACGGCCGGTGGCAGAGGCGGCGAGGGCGTCCAGGACCGCTGCTGCCCGGGTAACCGCCGGCGCCGGCGAGGTGGCTCCCGACTTGTCGGAGGACGCGGGGGTGTGGGAATCGGCCATGATTCTCCTTAGGTCGCCAAGGCAGAGTGCGGTTGCGTTCAGTCAACTGAACGCAATCCATCATAAGTGCCGCGTTGACACACCGCTGCCGTCAGACCACGAGGCTGCTCAAGGTGCCGATGCCCTCCACCCTGATGTCCACCCGGTCCCCGGGCTCGACGGGAACCACTGTGGCGGGCGCTCCGGTCATCACCACGTCGCCGGGTTCCAGGGTCAGCCATGAAGTGACATAGATGAGGCAGTCCACCACCGAGGAGGGGAGGTTGAAGGTCCCGGACGTGGCCTTTGCTGCCCCATTGACGTAGACGTCGATGGCCACCCTTTCGGGATCCGGGAGTCGGGTTTCTATCCACGGGCCCATGGGTGTGTAGTTGACGCCGGCCTTGCCCTGGAAGTTCCGCTCGTCCACCGCGTTCTGGTCCACGTTGGTGACATCGTTGACGCAGGTGTAGCCGAGGACGTGCTCCAGGGCGTTGTCCGCGGTCAGGTTGGCGGCGGTCCTGCCCATCACGACGGCGAGTTCACCCTCGGCATTGACCGTGCCTTGTCCACGGACCGCGGTGATGGCGTCGCCCGGGCCGGCGATGGTGTGGACGGACTTGTGCCACGCCTGGATGGGCAAGGGATGGTCATTCAAAGTACGGTTATGGCCAATGCCCAGGACGACGGCGGCCCTCACCGGGGCGAGGAATACTGCCTCGCTGTGGGTGGTGGCACCGCCGGTGTAGCGGAGGCTTTCCTCAAACGGGTCGACGATGTGGTCCCAGCCGCCGTCGCCCCCAACGGCGTATTGCGGACCAGCTGCTGTCTGTAGTCTTGCGATGCGCACTTCCCTGCCCCGTCCTAGTAGAAGTGGACCGTATCCACGAGGTGGGGGAGGTCCCCGCCGTCGAGGAACGTCCGGAGATTGCTGCAGAACCGTTCCGTGATGAGCCGGTTCTCGGCCGCGCTGAGGGCTGAGGTGTGCGGCGAGACCATGACCTTGGGGTGCTGCCACAGGGGGCTCTCCTGCGGCAGCGGCTCCACGGCGAAGACGTCCAGGCACGCGTAGCCCACCTGGCCGTTGTCCAGGGCCTCCAGCAGCGCATCCTCGTCCACCACGGTCCCGCGGCCCACGTTGACGAAGGTGGTCCCGGGCTTCATTGCGGCGAACATCCCGCGGTTGAACAGCTTTTCCGTGTAGGCAGTGCCGGGCAGGGTGTTGACGACGGCGTCTGCCGTGGCCAGGAGGGCAGGAAGGCCGGCGTTGTCCGCAACCTGGTCGATCCCGTCGATGGGCTCCACGGTCCGCTTGGTGCCGCTGACCCTCATTCCCAGCGCCCGGGCGATGCGGGCGGTTTCCAGCCCGATTTCACCGAGGCCGCTGATGACCAGGTTTGATCCGTTGACCAGACGGGTGGGGACACGGAGGCTGGGCCAGGCCTTCGCGGCCTGGTCCTGGGCAAGTTCGGCGCTGCGCTTGAAGCCGTTCAGGATTCCCATCGCTGCGAACTCGGCCAGAGGCAGGGCGTGGACTCCGGCGGACGTGGTGATCTTGAACTTCTGCAGGCGATCCCGGCTCAGGCCCGATGCCTTGACGGCTCCGCCCGCCCCGGCCGCCATCGCGTGGACCCACTCCAGCCTGGGATTTTCGCTGGCAACGCGTGCCAGCCCGGCAGGGCTCTCGTTGGGGAAGCCATACAGGACCTCTGCACTGTTGAGCATCGCCCAATAGCGCTCTTCCTGTTCATCCGTCCGTTGGAAGGCCGGATCGCCGGCGTGGTCGGCCGGGAAGCGCTCCGGGGGCAGGAGGTCAGGCTCGTAAAGGACGGTGACGGAGGGGTCGACGGCACGGATGTGGTCCACAAGCTCTGCTTCAAGCGGGACGGCAATGGCCACGGTCTTGATGGAAGTCATGCGTACAGCATACTGGTCACAGTCCTGCATATTGAACTTTTTTGTTTTCCTTGCACTCTCGAGCGACCACCGTAAGCGGCTACGGAGTCGTTGCCTCTGGGCGCTTTCCGACTCCGACGGGCCCCTTTTACACATGTGTCCAGTTGAGGTCCAAGACATTCAACTGGACGTGTCAGGAAAGCTGCCTCGGGGCTTTATTCTGACGTGATTCTTGCGAGAATCTGACGTCAGGTTTGGGTGTGCCCTAAATTGAGGGGCTTGCTGAGAAGCGCCCTACCCGGCAGACCAGGGGTGCGGTACAGCAGCACCCACTTCGGGATGCTGCTGGCGCCCGAGTCTGCGCGGCGGGCGAAGCATGACCTGCCCCCGGCATTAGGAGCAAGCGGTTTGGCAACGCGCCTAGTGGGGTGGCTCGCTGACTAGGTGATAGGAAGCGCCCTGCACCTTCATGGCCTGTACCTGCCGGTACACTTCTTTCGTGCTGAATGAGTTCTGGAATGTTGCCCCGAAGTTCTACAAAGCCCTGGTCTTTGGTGCGATGGGGCTTATCGCTGTCGGTGTCGTACTGAGCATTGTGGGCACGACAACAGAGAACCAGGGCTTGGTTCTCGCATCCTTGCCGGTGATCGGGGTTGGTTTGATAGCGCACGCGGGGGGAGTGGTCTTCCGCGGGCACCAGGTTCGGAAACTGCTCAGGTAACAACTAACGGCCATCGCGTCGGGACGGTGGCGAGTCTGTGCTGTTCCGGTGCGTTAGCTCCACCAACGGGTGGTGCCAGGCATCTGTCTCGCCGTTGTCCGTGAAGTCCCTTTGGTAGGCTGGTTGGGCTGATCTACGGGTGGCCTGCCACGGAATCCTTGTTCCTCGTTTCTTCTGCTGCGCTTTTGCGATGGGCAGACCTGCGTCTTGGTTTGGGCCTATCGAACAGGATAAGCGTGGCGCGCATGCCCGTTTGTAACCCGAGATCTTGTCCACCAATGCCCTTTTGTCCCGGAACCTTGCCGCCCGGGGCAGATTATGCGAGGAAAATATGAAGCTATTGTCTGTTGATGCCATTGCTCAGGGGTTGGTTTTCTTCGGGGCCACTCCGTCTCCAAGCCCTGGCGATAACGGGTTGCGGCCAGGTCTCACCGCGGATCAAGTGACGCCGGGTCTTCTCGGATTCGTCATGACAGCATTCATGGTGATAGCCGTTGTCGCCCTTATGGTGTCAATGACTCGTCGCATCCGCCGTGTTCGCTACCGGGCACAGGTCCTTGAAGGCAGCGAAGGGGGCCCCGCTGCATCTGGCGACTCCGACCGTCGCGTGCCGGGGGCCGATGGACCGGCCCAGCAAGGCTGACACCTGCGGGGACTTCTCCTAATGCAGCTATAGGTGCTCCTAATGCAGCTATAGGTGCGCTTTTGGGCGTGGCATCACGCGCCGGCTAGCAACGGACTTCGTCCTCAGTTGTCCGGTGCTTTCCGGGCAGACACCACGGCTGCGACAGCGCCAATGATCCCGGTGAGTGCGAACAGGGCTCCCGCCACCCGGTCAGTGTTGTCGGTGGCTGCCGCGATAAGCATCACGCCCAGCAAGCCTATGAGTGCCGTGGCCACGAAACTGAAACGCCTCATTGATCTTCCTCCGGGGTTCAAAACATCCTGATGGCCGTGGCTTTTGACTTTGGGTGGTGCTGACAGTTCTTTATGCCTGGGCATATCGTATGGCGGCAAGAGGTTCCGGGCCTGACGTCCTCGGTGGAGCACGGGGCCGACGCCGGAGCTCAGTGAGTGCTGCAGCTGTCCGTGGGTTCGTAGGTCACAGTGCTGGTTCTTTCAGTGCGCTGCTGATGAGTGCTTTGAGGGTGCCTTTCTCGGCGAGGCCCAGCACGCGGGCGCTGACTCTGCCTTGCCGGTCCAGAACGAGGGTTGTGGGCACTGCCCTCGGGGGGACGTAGTCGGCCAAAGCGAGCAGGATGGCCCCGTCGGCGTCGTTGAAGCTGGGATACGTTGTGCCGAAAGTTCGTTCGAATGCGGCGGCTGTGGCAGCGGTGTCACGCAAGTTGATGCCGTAGAACAGGACGCCGTCATTTTTGTTCTCTTGGTACAGGGTTTCCAGCGTCGGGGCTTCGGTGCGGCAGGGGGCGCACGCGGCGTACCAGACATTCAGGACGGTCACCCGTCCTCGCCAGTCTGCTGAGTTTACGACCGTCCCGTCGTATAGCGGACCCTTCATCTCCACCGGGGCGCTTCTTTCTCCGGGAGCGAATTCTGAGACCGAGCCGTCCCCGGCGATGTAGTTCTTGTTGTCCCCGGCGCGGGCCTGGGCGGCAAGGGAGTCCGGTGCGGCGCAGCCGGTCAGGAGCAGCGCCGCTGACGCCATCCCAAGCAGGAGGTTGCGGCGGCCGGGCAGCTTCGTGGCGGACACGGGTGGGAGTGCGGGGGGAGGGACGTTCACGGGCTGGTCCTTTAGTTCTATATGGGGGTGGTGATGGTTCCGGCGAGATTCTGCAGCTGGTAGATCCAGAGCATCCAGACCCCGGATACCATCAGGATTCCGACGAGGATCAGCAGCGAACCGCCGATGATGTTGAATGTGCGGATATGCCGGCGGATGAATCCCAGGCTCCGTGTGACCCAGTTCAGGCCCAGCGCGACCAGAACGAAGGGGATTCCGAGTCCCAAGCAGTAGATGAATCCCAGCAGGGCGCCGCGCCAGGGGTCCCCTGTGGTGGTGCTTAGCGCCAGGACGGCACTGAGTGTTGGGCCCATGCAGGGGGTCCATCCGAGACCGAAGACGACACCGAGCACAGGCGCCCCAGCGACGCCTGTCCTGGGCCTGAAGGAGAGTTTCTTGGTGGTCTGGAGAAAGGAGAAGCTACCGACCAGGACCAGGCCCATCAGGACGACAAACACGCCCAGGGCACGGATCAGGGTGTCCTGCCACAGTACGAGCCAGCCGCCGATGATGCCGAAGGCCGCCCCGTACAGCGTAAAGACCGCCGCGAAGCCAAGAATGAACAGCCCGACGCCGGCCAACACCCGACGCCGGTTATCGGGTCGGGACGGATCGGTGAGTCCGGAGACGTAGCCCAGGTACCCGGGCACCAGCGGAAGGATGCACGGCGAGATGAATGACACGGTCCCGGCGGTCATGGCCAGTGGCATCGCTACCAGGAGGGCGCCGGACTGCACCATCTCGGCGAAAAAGCCGCCAATGCTCATCAGTCATTCTCCGGTCAGTCTTGAGGTCGCGCTGAACTGGCAGCTGACTGCCGGGCCTGTTCGAAAGGCCATGAGCGCCAGGGAAGCCGTCGTGGTTCATTTCGACGTTACAGTACCCTGCCGATAACATCACAAACCTGCGCTATCATCGCCGTATGACGATTCAATCTACGGGGTCTGCGGATCCGTGCGGTCAGCTTAGTCCAGCGGCGGCGCTGTTTCATTCACTGAGCGATCCGACCCGTTTGAGCATCGTGCAGCGGATGGCCCGCGGTGAGGTCCGGGTCGGTGACCTGACAGGTGACCTGGGCTTGGCGCAGTCCACCGTGTCGGCACATGTGGCATGCCTTCGTGATTGCGGCCTGGTGGAGGGCCGGGTGCAGGGCCGCAGCGTGTATTACTCGCTGTCCCGCCCGGAATTGATGGACATGCTTGCCCAGGCGGAGATTCTTCTTGCCGCCACCGGCAATGCGGTCAGTCTCTGCCCGAACTACGGTGTTGGCAGTTCGGACCCCACCCTGATGAAAGAGGATGCACGATGAGTGACGCTTGTTGCGGTAGTGATGAGAAGGCAGCAACCGGGGAGTCCGAGGAGGCGGAGGAAGCCGTAGGTTTCTGGCAGGTCAGCGAGGTCCGGGCAGCGGCCGTCGCCGGCGCCCTGCTCCTGGTGGCATGGATCGCATCCCTTGCCGACGGACCGCAATGGCTGACACTTCCCCTGGAGATTGCGGCGCTGCTGGTGGCAGCCTGGACGTTTGTCCCCTCCACCATGCGGCGACTGGTGAAGGGCAAAATCGGCGTCGGTACTCTGATGACAATCGCTGCCGCCGGCGCCGTTGCCCTTGGGGAGTTCGAGGAGGCGGCCATGCTTGCCTTCCTCTACGCCATCTCTGAGGGCCTGGAGGAGTATTCCCTGGCGAAAACCCGGCGGGGCCTTCGTGCCCTGCTGGATCTTGTCCCGGCCGAGGCCACCGTCCTGCGCGGCGGCGCCGAGGTCTCCATCGCCCCGGCCGAACTCGTGCCCGGAGACCGGATGGTGGTCCGGCCAGGGGAGCGCCTGGCCACTGACGGCAGGGTCATTACCGGCCGCACTTCCCTTGACACCTCGGCGCTCACCGGAGAATCCCTTCCGGTCGAGGCCGGTCCGGGAAGCGGGGTTTATGCCGGGTCAATCAACGGCACCGGCCCGCTCGAGGTCGAAGTGACCAGCACCGCCCAGAACAACTCGCTGGCCCGGATCGTGCACATCGTGGAGGCCGAGCAGTCCCGGAAAGGCCCGGGCCAGCGCCTGGCCGACTCCATCGCCAGACGACTCGTCCCCGGCATTCTCATCGTCGCAGCGCTGATCGTCACCTTCGGCTTCATCGTCGGAGAACCGCTGCTGTGGTTCGAACGCGCCCTCGTCGTCATCGTCGCGGCCTCACCCTGCGCATTAGCCATCTCCGTACCCGTCACCGTCGTCGCCTCCGTCGGCGCGGCAAGCCGCATCGGCGTACTCATCAAAGGCGGAGGCGCCCTTGAGACGCTCGGCAGGATCCGCACCATCGCCCTGGATAAGACCGGAACACTCACCCGTAACAAGCCAGCGGTGATCGATGTCGCCGCTACCGGCACGGCCACACGGGAACAGGTCCTGGCCCTCGCCGCCGGACTGGAAGCCCGCAGCGAACACCCGCTCGCCCGTGCCATCCTCGCAGCCACCACCGAACGCGCGGCTGTTACCGACGTTGACACCGTCCCCGGCGCCGGCCTCGAGGGTCGGTTTGACGGCAGGGTCGTTCGTCTCGGCCGCCCCGGGTGGATCAACGCCGGGCCCCTCACCCCCGACGTCGAGCGGATGCAGCACGCCGGCGCGACGGCCGTCCTGATCGAGGATGGCGGCCAGGTCATCGGCGCCGTCGCCGTACGGGACGAACTGAGGCCCGAGGCCCGGGAAGTCATCGCCAGACTCAGCGCCTCCGGCTACAAAACCGCCATGCTCACCGGTGACAACCTCATCACCGCCACAGCCCTGGCCCAGGAAGCGGGCATCACAGAGGTTCACGCGGACCTCCGCCCCGAGGATAAGGCCGAGATCATCCGCACGCTCAAAGGCCGCGCCCCCACCGCCATGGTCGGCGACGGCGTCAACGACGCCCCAGCCCTCGCGACCGCCGACACCGGCATCGCCATGGGCGCCATGGGCACGGACGTCGCGATTGAAACAGCAGACATCGCCCTGATGGGAGAGGACCTGAACCACCTGCCCCAGGTCCTCACTCACGCCCGCCGGACCCGGAGCATCATGCTCCAGAACGTTGGCTTGTCCCTGCTGCTGATCGCTGTGCTGATCCCGCTGGCACTGTTCGGACTGCTCGGCCTGGCCGCCGTGGTCCTCATCCACGAACTGGCCGAAATAGCCGTGATCGCCAACGGAGTCCGCGCCGGACGGATCAGCCGCAAGACCACACTTCGTGCGCCCGAACCCGCCCCCACGCTGGAACCGGCAGCGTGAGCGCCCAAACCATAGGGCGTCAGGACTCACCCGCCGCCACAGCGCGACGGTCCAGGGCGGTGGTGCTGCTTGGCGCCGCCGTCCTGGCGGCGGCCGACCTGGCCCTCAAGGCGCTGGCAGAGGCCATACTCTCCAACGGCACGGCGACTGACCTCGGCCCCATCAACATCAAGCTGCTCTATAACCGCGGCGTCGCCTTCAGCTTCGGGGCTGATCTGTCCCCGTGGGTTGTTATCACCGTCACCGGCGTGATCATCGCTGCCCTACTCTGGTACGCCGTAACCTCCGCCCCTTCCATGACCGGCCTCACCCGGGCCGGGGCCGCGGCGCTGCTCGGAGGAGCCGTCGGAAACTTCGTTGACAGGCTCGACGGACAGGGAGTTGTCGATTACTTCCACAGCGGCTGGTTCCCCACCTTCAACCTTGCCGACGTGTTCGTCACCGCCGGGGCGGCGCTCCTGGTCCTGGGCAACGTCATCACCCGACCGCCCCGGACCGGCCACTAGTCCTTCAGCCGGGCCTTCGCCTCCAGGCGGCGGTGGCCAGGTCGCGCCAGCTCCGACAAGGTCTTTACTCTGGAGTGCACGGGCGGAAAGGGAACCTCGGACGGCACCCCAAGGGGTCGAGTCCGAGCACTGGCTGCAGCGCTGATTGGGGGGCTGCCTGAGACCCGCAGCAGCCGTGCGCACGTTATGCAAATGTGACAATAGCCCAGGTTCTCCGGTACGGTCGGAGGCGTGCCGGTCTCAGAATGCGGCACTCCTGAGCAGATTGCCTAACTCTGCCGCTGCCTTGGGATCCGTTCGCAAAATTCGTCCGGCAGAGACGGGGAACCCAAACGTGGCCCGCTTAGTGCAGGCCTTGGGGTGAAGCCGCGCCTCCAGCATTGCGCTGGAACAGCGGCCGGGTGTCTCCCATCCGAATCCGACAGCTAACCTCGCAGGCAGTGGGAGAGGCCCTTTCATGTCGATTCGCCGTGCTCACGGCCGCCACCGCGCGGCCCCTGTCCAGACCAGTGCCCTTGCGGTCCTGTCCAAATCCGTTGCCGAGAACGCCGGTGGCGTAGGCCGCCAGGCAGCGGTCATCGCAGCAGCCTCCGGCCTGATCCTGACCAGCGGGATCGCCGCGCAGGCAGCAGAGGCCCCGGCCCAGCGCGAGGCCGAGCCGGCCTCAAATGTTGAGCTCGCCAGCCAGGTACAGGCCCCGCTCAGTGCAGATGCGTCAATCCAGATCTCCTTTGAGCGTCCTGCCGTGAAGACGACCCCGGCACCGGTCGTCGAAGCGCCTAAACCCGTCCCCGCAGAGACCCCCCGCGCTGCCGTGCCCGCCGCGGGTGCGACCGCTGCTGCGGCTCCGGCCAAGGCCCAGGTCACTGTCACGCCGGCCGCCGCGCCCGTGGCCGCTCCGGCAGGCGGAGTCAACGCCACCATGCTTTCCTCGGCCTACGCCCAAATCGGCATGATTCAGGACTGCACACGCCTGGTGGAAAACGCGCTTAACGCTGCCGGGATCCCCGTCGGAGACCTCGGCCCCATGCAGTTCATGAACTACGGCACCGTCGTCAGCGATCCCCAGCCCGGCGACATGGTCATGCAGCCCGGTCACGTCGGGATCTATGTCGGCAACGGCCAGGTCCTCAGCTCCGGGCTGAACGGGAAGAACGAAACCGCCGTGCACCCCCTGACCTGGATGACGTCCAAGGGAGCTGTGACGTTCGTCCGCGCAGGAGCCTAAGAACCAACTGAAAGGCCGGTGGTTTCGGTGCCTTGGGGGCTCCGAAACCGCCGGCCTTCAGTGTGCCGGTGGGGAAGCGGCAGCTTCCGCTGGCCTCATCGGTTCCCGCCCTTTTCGATCCAGCGCATGCTGTATCGTCAGGGAAGGCAATCCGCTGCCGCAGCATCGTCTAGGCATGAGGCCCGCGACGTGCGCCGGAGAGCCCATTTGAAGAGGAAGTTTAGGATTCGACCATGCCAGATGAAACGATGAGCGACAGTACCCGGTCGGACGCGAACCGGGGAGGTATGCCCCTCGCTGCCAAGCGGCTTGTGCTCCTGGGTGGCCTGGGTATCCCCGTCGGATTGGTGGCCGGGCCGTATCTGCTGGGGCTGCAGCTCCTGGCAGTCGCCGGGGTCGTGGCGATAGCCGTCGCCTTGTCTTACCGGCAGGGCAGCGCATGGTTTTCCGGATGGTCATGGGTGACAGCTTGTGCGGGCCTGGCGTGGACGGGGGCCACCGTCGCCTACTGGCTGACTATTATCGCGGCCGCCGACGCGTCAGCACCGGCACCGCCGGTATCCTCCGTGTTGTTCTCCGTGGGTGTGACAGCATGCCTGGTGATGGCCGGGGCCGTTTTGGCTGCTGCGGTCTGCAGGTACCGGGACCGCAGGCGGTCGGCGAGGGCCGAGCATCAGCGGCCAGGCACCATTTCCACGTCCTAAAGGAGATGCCGGCCCCGGATGGCACTCTTGTGAAGAGGCGGCCGGGGCCGGCATCTGGAGAACTCCTTGCGGGTCAGTTTCCCCCGGTACCGGTCGGCTCCCGGCGACGCCGGGCAAGGTAAAGGATGCCGCCCAGGATGGCGAGGATGACTGCGCCGATGCCTACGACGAGCAAAGCGTTGCTGTCATCCGGGCGCGGAGCCATCGGAACGGTGGTTGCCGCCGCGCTCTGGGTTGCCGACGGCGCGGCCGAGGGCGGCACCGATGCTGTTGTGGCCGGCGCCGCCGCCGGTGTTTCTGCCCCGGGGTCCTGGACCGTGAAAGAGTACTTTCCCTCGATGGGGTGGCCGTCTGAGGAAACCGTCCGCCACAGCACGGTGTAGGGACCGTTGCTTCCCGGGGCGACCTTTGTCGAGATGGTCGGTCCCGTCACGGTGACTTGGCCGTCGCTGAGGGTCTTTCCCGTTGAGTCAGTCACGGTGATGACACTGAGGTTCAAGCTCTGTGAGTCCGTGGGCGGCTCCGACAAGGTCAAAGACACGCTGGCAGGGGCGGCTGTCACTGTCGCGTCCCGCTCGGGGGACGTGGACTGAAGAGCGTCGTGGGCGTGCGCTGGTCCCGCCCCGATGGCTGCGAGCAGCAGCGCGCCGGCGAGAGCCAGGCCTGCCCGGGAGCGAGTGGTTATTTTACGTGTTGTCATGGGGTCGTCGATTCTGTTCATATCCGGTTGCCGGGCACGCCTCTTCGTACCGGGCCGCCCTGCCGCCGGCGGCGAAGGGCTTATGATCTGCAGAATCTAAGTGGTGGTCCGCGGACAACGACCTGGACGGGGGTTCTGCAGCCCCTGTCCACGGATCGCCCCGGACGCGGGGGGTGGCGGAAGTCCGCCGGAAGGACGGCGGGAACGAGGGCGCCGCACAACGGGCGCAGCCACGCGGCAAGCGCCCAAAGGGCAGCCTCGCCGCGGGCAATGAGGACTGCTGTACCCAGCGTCGCGGCGAGGTGGACGAACGTCATGTAAGTGCCCGGGTCGGCCACCAAGTGCTGATGGGACGCGGCACCTTCAAGGTTCAGCAAGGACGGCCCGTGGTGGGCAGGGCCGGGGCGGCCCGCCGCGGGCGTTGAAAGCGTTGAAAACCCCAGGTGCAGGGCGAGTTGGGATCCGCAGAGGTAGAAGGAAAGCCGCGGTGCCGTCAGTTTCGCCCCCGCGACCAAGACCGCGGAGAGTCCTACGACAGCGGCAAGCGCCGCCATGATCGGCAGCGCTGGAAGCTGCCCGCCGGCGGCCAGGTGTGCCCCGGCCGCCAGCAGGAGCACCACCAAGGCGACGGCGCCGGCCCGGGGCAGTCGCAGGGGTATGCGCTGAGCGATCACCTGGGAACTCCTTCCGGGCAAAGTCCTGCTCATGGCCTTGATCGGCAGCGGGTCCGCAGGGCCCGCTGCCGATGCCGGTTACTTGACGGCGTCCTCGAGTTTTTGGCGGAATTCGCCTTCGCTGTTCAGGACCAGTTTTTCGCCGTTGAGGAAGAACGTCGGGGTCCCGGTCACGCCGAGGGCCTTGCCGTCGGCGATGTCTTTGCGGATCCGCTCCTTGGTCTCCTCGGCGGCCATCGCGGCGTCGTACTGGGCCATGTCCAGGCCGAGCTCTTCGGCGAAGGTCCGGAACAGTGCGTTCTGGAAGTCCTGCTTCTCGCCCCACTGCGGCTGGGTTTCGAACATCTTGGCCGCCATCTGTTCGTACTTGCCCTGCTGGGCGGCAGCCTCAACGGCCAGGGCGGCCTGGCCGGAGTTCTTGTGCGATGGCAGGGGGAAGTACCGGTTCACGAAGGTGATCTGGTCCCCGTATTCCTTCTTCAATTCCTCCACCAGCGGCGCGGCCGCCCGGCAGGACTCACACTCAAAGTCCAGGAACTCCACGAGCTGGGCTTTTTCCGTGGCCGGGGTGGTGAGGCGGTGGCTGTCGTCCCGGACCAGCTGCGCGTCCGAGACCGGCTGCGCGGCGACGGGCTCTGGCTTGTTCGCGGTGAAGATCGCGTACCAGATGAGGCCGGCGCCGACGATGGCGGCGAGGAGGATCCAGAGGACGATGCGGATCTTCCGCGCCGGGTCTGTGGTCGTGGCGGTGGAGGGTCGTGCCTGTGTCATTTAGTGGGGGATGCTTTCCTGATCGCGGTGGGCGGCGGGTTCTATCTGAAAAGTGGAGTGTTCGACGCTGACCTCGAAGTGCTCGGCAACGCAGCGCTGCAGGTCCGCCAGGATGGTCGCGGCGTGCCCGTCGCGCATGCAGCCGTCCTCGACCGTGACGTGCGCGGACAGGACCGGGGTGCCGGAGGCGACGAGGGAGGCGTGCAGGTCATGGACGTCGATGACGTGCGGCAGGGCAAGGATGTGCTCGCGGACCTCAGCGAGGTCCAGGCCGGCCGGGGCGTTCTCCATCAGGACATTGAGGGTTTCGCTCAGCAGCTTCAGGGTCCGGGGAATGATCAGCGCGCCGATCAGCAAGGACACGACGGCGTCGGCCTGCACCCAGCCGGTGACGGCGATGATGATCGCGGCGGCAATGACCGCGACCGATCCCAGGGCGTCATTGAGGACTTCCAGGAACGCGGCGCGCATGTTGAAGTTGTTCTTCCGGCCCGAGGCGAGCACGATCAGGCCGACGGCGTTCCCGGCCAGGCCAATGATGCCGAACCACAGCATCGTGGACCCGCCAACCTCAGGGGGTTCGAAGAGCCGGCGGATGCCCTCGATGATGACGAACCCGCCCACGCCCAGGAGCAGGGCCGCCTGCCCCGCGGCCGCGACAATCTCGGCCCGTTTATAGCCCCAGGTCCGCTTCAGCGTCGCGGGCTTGAGGGCCAGCGAGGCGGCGATCAGGGCAATCAGCAGACCGGCTGAGTCTGTGAACATGTGCCCGGCGTCGGCCAGCAGCGCCAGACTCCCGGTCAGCAGGGAACCGATGATCTCGGCGACCATTACCGCGAAGGTGATGGAGAACACGATGATCAGTTTTCCGCGCTGGCCCGCCCCGTCACCGGCGCCGTGGGAGTGGTCGTGTCCGCTCATGAATGGTTCTCCAGGTTCAACCGGCCGGACCTTGAGTATCCGGAGTTCTCTTGGGCACAGTCAGGGTCATCACACTGGCACATGGGGTCGACAGCGAGGATGGTGCCGAGCAGATCCGCCAGCGCGTGCGCCAGGCGTGGATCCGACAGTTCGTACCTGACCCGTCGCCCCACGGGCTCCGCCAGGACCAGTCCGCAGTCACGCAGACATGCCAGATGGTTTGACAGGATCTGACGGCTGACTCCGATGTCCTCGGCCAGATCAGAGGGAAAGGCCGGGCCGTTCCGCAGTCGGAGCAGGACCGCGGCGCGGGTCGGGTCCGCCAGGGCCTTGCCGAACCGGGCCAGCACCTCAGTGCTTGAAAGGATGCGCATGCCCTCTACAGTACAGTTTTCCATGGATTCAGGACATCCTGTATAGCCCGCGGTTCAGCGGTGGTCCCGCTGCGGGTCGATTCGTTGGTCCCGCTCCCGCATCCGGGCGAGCATGTCGTTGTAGGCGTCCAGGTCCGCGTCGTTGTTCCGGTCTGCCGCGCGGTCGGTGCGCCGCATTTCCCTGGTGTCGGAGCGGGACCACATGATGGCGACGCCGATGGCGATGAGCAGGGTGGGGACTTCGCCGATGCCCCAGGTGATCGCTCCGCCCATCTGTTGATCGGCAAGGGGTGACAGTCCCCAGTCCCGGCCCAGGCCGGTGAACCAGTCCGGTTGCAGAAGGGTGGGCGAGCCCATCAGCGTCACGCCGAAGAAGGCATGGAAGGCCATGGTTGCCAGCAGCAGCAGGAGCCGCAGCGGGTAGGGGGCGCGGCGTGGCAGCGGGTCGGTGCCGATCATCGAGAGGATGAACAGGTAGCCGGTCATCAGGAAGTGGGCGGTCATGAGCTCGTGGCCGGCGTGTTCACGCAGTGCGAACCCGAAGGCGTCCGAGTAGTAGAACAGGACGATGGAGCCGGCGAAATTGGCCGCGACGAACAAGGGGTGGGTCAGGATGGCTGCAAGCCGGGAATGGACCAGGGTCATGATCCATTCCCTGGGTCCGCGGGAGCCGTCCCGCCGGGGGGCCAGGGCGCGCAGGGCCAGGGTGACCGGGGCGCCGAGGACGAGGAAGACGGGGACGATCATGGTCAGGGCCATGTGGTCGACCATGTGGGCGCTGAAGAGGACCCTGCCGTAGACGGAAGGGCCGCCGGATGTGAAGAAGACCAGCGCCGCGAGCCCGGTGAGCCAGAGTGCTGTCCGGATCCACGGCCACTTGTCTCCGCGCTGCCGCAGTCGGTGTGCGCCCAGGAGGTACAGGGCGGCGGCGGTGGCGGCCACGGCAATCCACAGCCAGTCCGGCCGCCAGACGGTGAACCAGCGCGCCGGGGTCAGCTCAGGGGGCAGAAGGTAACCGGTCAGGACCTCCGCCGGGGTGAGAGCGGCGCGGATTTCTTCCCCACCGGGGGAGGGGTGCGGCTGAGTGCTGCGGCGAGGCCACTGACCGCGCCCATGATCAGCAGTTCGGCGAGAATGAAACGCCACAGCAGCCGGCCTGTTCCCGGCCCGTCATTCCGGTCCAGGGCGGGAATCAGACGCGTGCGGTGCAGATATCCGATGATTCCCAGGACGATGACCGCCGCGGTCTTGGCCAGGACCAGGACGCCGTACGCGGAGGCGAGCCCTTCGGGGAGGGGAATCCGGATCGAGGCGTTGATGACACCGGAGGCTGAGACCAGGATGAAGGCGAACAGGGCCAGGGACGAAAACCGGCGCAGGACAGCGGCGGTGTCCTTGCCCAGGGTTGTGCCTGCGGCGGTAAGGGCGATCAGTCCGCCGAACCAGAGGCACACCCCGACCAGGTGGAGTCCCAGGGAATTGGTGGCCTGTTCGTGGTCGGTGCCGCTGGAGGCGTGGCCGATGAGGATGACGGGCACCAGCCCTCCAATGGCCAGCAGTGCCGCGGCCGCCAAGGGACCGGGGGAGCGGGCGCCGAAGACCACGGTCGAGACCACCGCGGCGATGATCACGACCGACAGCCACGCGCTTCCGCTGGGCAGTTCGGTCATGTAGGCCACAAGGCCGGCGGAAAATTCTGGGCTGCCGGAAACCGGCACGCCCGCGATGTCGGCGAACCCCAGGACCAGGACTGCCAGGGCGGAAAAGGTCCAGGTGATACTGGCGGCCGAAACCAGGGTCATGATCCGGGTAAAGGCCGGGTGCTCATCGGCCGGGTCCTGCAGAGCATCGCGGGTTCGCGAAGCGCGTCCGCCACCTTTGAGGGTGGGCGGAATGATAAAAGCGGCAAAGACGAGTCCGCCAATCGTTGCCGCCGCCGCGACATTATGCACACTCTGCGCCACTCCGTATCCCCACTGAACCAGCGCTCCCGGGTCCCGGGTCTCGGCCGGAAGAGTTCCCCTGCCGTAAGCGGTCGCGGCGAGAACCACCGCCAGGGCGATTACGAGGGTGGCTGCCAGCCAGACCGGCCCGGGTGAGACAGCCGGCCTCTCCTGTGATGCGGAGGCTTTGAGCGCCACAATAATTCCTAACCTGGGGTCCTGGTCCCGGTCCGAACGGGCGGGGAGGGAGCGCGTAACGAAGCACAGCCGCGCGACACCAGATTATCTGTAGAGTCGTTCACACGTTAATCGCCGTGGCCGGGACGGGAACACACGCTCGGCCAGCCCCCTGGTCCACATGCCGCAAAACCATGACAACCGCCGGGCTTCAGCAACGCAAAGGTAGCCTAGATGGATGACGCAGATTCCACCCCGAGCCTCCTCCTCCGGCCCGGAGTGTTCCGTCCGGCTCGTCAACGCAGACAAAGTCGAAGCGGTCAGATCCCGGATGCCGGGGGATGCGGATGTGGCCGACCTGGCGGTGATCTTCGGACTGCTCTCGGACCCTGGACGGGTCCGGATCCTCATCGCCCTCCTCGAAGGGGAAATGTGCGTCTGCGACCTGGCAGCAACCACGGGGCTGCGAGTCCGGTGTCTCCCACGCCCTGCGCCTGCTGCGCGGCCCGCGGGTGGTGCAGGTGCGCCGTTCAGGCAGAATGGCCTACTACTCACTGGCCGATGCGCACGTTCGCATGCTCCTCGATCTCGGCCTGACGCACGTCGGGCATACAGGGCAGGACCGGTTGCGCGTGATCGAAGGCGGCCAGGAGCCCTGACCAGGACAGGCACAACCGAGCAGCGGGAGAGCCGGTGCTGCGATGTCTGAGCCTGAGATTACCGGTCCGGTCTGGCTTCCATCGCTGCCGCCGTCCCTTCCCGAATACCTGGCCCCCAACCTGCAGCCTGTCCCGCTGATCCCTGCCCTGACGCTTCTGGCCGCGGTGCTTTATCTGGCAGGGGCGATCCGGTTATGGCGGCAGGGCCGGCGCTGGTCCGTGGTGCGGACCTGTTCCTTCATGGCCGGCTGCCTGGCCGTCATCGTGGTCATGGGAGCCGGCATCGAAGGGTACGGGCTGCGGATGTTCTCCATCTTCATGTTCCAGCAACTGACACTGATGATGGCCGTTCCACCGCTGCTGGTGGTTGGCTCACCAGGAACACTGCTGCTGCGGGCGACACCGCACAGCAGGCTGGGCCGCCGCGTCCTCAGAACAGCGCTCTGGGGTTTGCGTTCCCGCTGGGGACGCGTGGCGATTCACCCGGGCTTTATGGTCCCGTTGTTCCTGCTCAGCTTTTACGGTGTGTACTTCTCCGGCCTGGCGGACCTGCTGCTGCCCAACTGGTACGGCCATATCGGCCTGGAACTGATGTTCCTGATCTCCGGGATCCTCTTCACCGTGCCGTTGATTTCCGCTGACCCGCTGCCGAGCCGCCAAACCCACTTCGGACGGATGATCGATATCTTCGCCGAAATGCCGCTCCATGCCTTCTTCGGGGTGGTCATCATGATGGCCACCGCACCCATGGTGAAATTCTTCGCCACCCCGCCGCCGGGCTGGAACGTCAACCCGATGACTGACCAAGGCATAGCAGGTGGGCTGGCCTGGTCCTACGGCGAGTTGCCCGGAGTGCTCCTGCTGATGTTCATTCTGGTCCGCTGGCAACGGGAAGAAACCAGGTCCAATGCCAGCATTGCGCGGGCAGAGCTGACAGAAGGAACCCCCGAGCTGGACGCCTACAACAGCTACCTGCAGCAGCTGGCGGGCAGGGAGGACCCCCGCCGCTGATCCGGGCTTGCCCCCGCCGGCCCGGACGGGTGGAGATACCAGTGGAAAAGTTTTACAAAGCGTAGAAGTCAACCAACCTTTTCGTTGTTATCGGTTTGTGATATCTGCGCCGGACCCCGTAACGTTGATTCAGGCTTTTCTGTAATAAGCCTTGGCTCCGCATGCTCAGCCCCGCCGGCGGTGCCAGACTACGAACCCACCCGGCGGGGGCGGAGGACCCACTAACGGCAGCGTGCTGCCTTGGGGTGAAGACGCAACAGCGGACAGCGGCCATGAGGGCCGGTGCCCCAACTGCGTCCGGGCTTTTCCTTGGCCCGAACCCGACAGCTAACTTCGCAGGCGCCGAAAGGACTCCGCTGTGCCCCGCTCCAGCCATGGCCGACGCCGTGCCCTGCCCCGTGACCACTCCCGACCCCGCACTGGCACAACCAGTTCTTCGCGCCGGGCCGCCCGGCCGGCAGCACCGTCCCCGCGCCCTGCCTGGCTGCCCGGGGCCTCGGCTTTTGCCGCTGTCGTGATGCTGGCGGCCGGCGTTCCCGCCGCCCATGCGGGACTTATCGCCGCCGGAGCCGTCACCGCCTCCGCCCAGCAGGGCGCCGTGGAGGCCGCTCCGGCGGTAGCGGCGCAGGCACAGGCAGTTATCACCTATCCCCGAAGTGATGTCGGCACCCGGCCGGCCGATCGACCGGCAGTGCCAGCACCCGCCGCGTCAGGATCCACTGCCGGAAGCCCCGCGGTGGTTCCGCCCGCTGGTGCGGCTTCACCTCCGCCGGCCGCATCTGCGGATCCAGCCCTGGGTGCGCCGCTGGCCGGCATGTCCATATCCTCCCCGTTCGGTTTCCGGACGAGCCCGATCACGGGCGGGTCCGGTGAATTGCACACGGGGTTGGATCTGGTGGCTTCCTGCCAGACCGCTGTGTTCAGCGCCGGCACGGGGACTGTCGTGGAATCCGGGTGGTCCCCGAACGGTGGCGGGAACCGTATCGTGGTGGATCATGGCAATGGAATGAAAACCACGTACAACCATCTGTCCTCGATAGATGTCCCGGCCGGATCCACGGTGGCCAAGGGCCAGCGGCTTGGCGGGGCCGGAACGACCGGAAACTCCACCGGCTGCCATCTGCACTTCGAAGTCGTCCGCAACGGCGCGACCGTGGATCCCCAGGGCTGGCTCCGGTCGTGACCCTGATGGAGCCTGGCGAACAGGGGAGAGAAGCGTTGCCACTGCACCGGCACCGGAAGCGGCTGTGGATTGTTTTCGTCACAGTCGTTGCCCTCACTGCCCTGGGGTTCTTCGCCCTCGGCCGGCTTTCCGCGGCCCCCGCCCTCGTCCCTGACACCGGCGCCGACGCCGGTTTTGCCCGGGACATGCAAACCCATCACACCCAGGCGGTGGAGATGGCCCTGCTGATCCGGGACAAGTCCGATAACCCGGAGCTCATGGCGGTCGCCTACGACATTGCCACCGCCCAGCAGCACCAGAACGGGCAGATGTTCGCCTGGCTCCAGGACTGGGGCCTGACCCAGGCCGGCTCGGCACCGCCCATGTCATGGATGACGGCCGGGGGTGCACATCCAGGAACCGGTGCCCCGCACGGCAGCCAAGGGCCGGTCACCGAAGGTGACATGGAAGGGATGGCCACCCCAGAACAGATGCAGGCGCTGCGCGAATCCTCAGGTGTTGATGCGGACCGGTTGTTTACGGACCTGATGATCCGCCATCATCAAGGAGGTGTGGCCATGGCCTCGGCTGCTGCCCGCTTGGCGGAAACGCCGAAGGTCCGTGACTTCGCTGCCCGAATCGTCGAGGCTCAGACAGCTGAAATCACGGCCCTCGAAGAGCTCCGTAGCCGACTTTGACCCCGCCACAGAAAGAGGGACCGCCGATGCCCGGAAAACCTAATGCCTACGAGGAGCGAAAAGCTCTCCTGGCCGCGGTACAGGCCAAGCAGCGGGCCGCCCGGAGACGTCGGGCTTGGCTGCTTTACGGCACCGGCACGGCCGTGGTGCTGGCGATCCTTGCGGCGGTGACCTTCGTCGTGGTCGGCGAGGTGCGGCAGCGCGACCAGCTCAACGCCGCGGCGTCCCGTCCCATCGACGGGGAGCAGGACTACCCCGGTGAGTCCAGGAACCACACCAGTGATCCTGTCAGTTATCCCCGGACTCCTGCCACCGGCGGAGACCATGCGCCGGTCTGGACGAACTGCGGGATCTACACCACGCCCGTTGAGCAGACCCGGGCAGTGCATTCCTTGGAACACGGGGCGGTCTGGCTTACCTACCGCCCGGATCTGGCCCCGGACCAGCTCGCGGCACTAACGGACCTGGCGGGTCAACAGGACTACCTCCTGCTCAGCCCGGTCGCCGGACAATCCTCCCCGGTGGTCGCCACAGCGTGGGGGAAACAGCTTGCCGTGGACAGCGGCAGCGATGAGCGCTTGGCACCGTTCATCAAGAAATACCGGCAAGGCCCGCAGACACCCGAACCGGGGGCCGTCTGTTCCGGCGGCATGCAGGGCTGAGATGCTGCGCGAGAAGGACCGGACCCCAATGGCCTACGGATTCCTGCTGTCCTGGCGGTGGCTGGGAATCCTGGGGATGGCCTTGCTGTTTGCCGCTGCCTGCGTAGGGCTTGGCAACTGGCAGATGGACCGGCGCAACCAGGCGGTCACAGAGATCCGCCGCGTCCAGCAGAACTATGACAAACCTCCCGTGCCGTACGAAGAAGCCAGCCGCTACTTCACCACCGCGGACCCGGACGCGAAATGGACGACCGTATCCATCAGGGGTCACTACATCCCCGAGGACCAGCGGATCGTGCGGAACCGGCCGAACTACTCGGCCGCCGGGTACGAGGTTCTCGTGCCGTTCCGCCTGGTCTCCGGTGAAACGATCATCATCAACCGCGGGTGGGTTCCGATCGGAAACAACAGGCCCGGCTACCCGGATACGGTTCCTGCACCGCCGACCGGAACTGTCGGCGCAGTGGTACGGATCAAACCCTCGGAGGCCGAACTCGACCGCGATGCTCCGGAGGGTCAACTCGCCAGCATCGACCTGACCACCTACGCGGCCCAGCTGGGATACCCCGTCAAGACCGGCAGCTATGGGCTCATGGCCACCGAAACCCCCCAGCCCCAAATCACTCCTCAGCAACTCGCTCCACCCAAGGTGCAGGAAGGATCAAACCTCTCCTATGCAATGCAGTGGATAACTTTCGGGGTGCTGGCCTTTGTCGCGTTCGGCTACATGGCCCGGCAACAGGCCCGCATCGGCAGGGAGGAACGTGACGATGCGGAACCGTCCGACACCGGAGCACACCGGATCCAACAAGGCAAACCACGCCGCCCCCGCTCCGATGACGAGGAAGATGCTCTTCTGGATGCCATGGGACTTTGACCGGCAAAGCCCGGCCGGCGTCCGCGGCACCAGCCTGAGGGAGGCTGCCCGGTTCGGGGCAGGGCTGGCTGCAGGGGCGGCGGCCGGCCCGCGAACTGTCACTTGCGGTGCACCGCGTGAAGCTGGGTCTACGCCCGTGGACCCGACCGTGATCACCATTCCTCCAATGTGGCGGCTCACTGGTTGCCGACACGATGGGCGGGGCGGCAATGGTTAAGGCCGCCGCCTCGGACCTGAGCGTTGCTGCCCAGGACTATTTGAAACTCGTCTACACCGCGGGTGAATGGTCCGATGCGCCGGTGACCATCGGGATGCTGGCGGATCGCCTGGGCCTGAGCATGTCCACGGTCTCAGAGGGCGTCGCAAAGCTCGTGCGGCAGGGCCTTCTCTCGCACGCCAAGTACAGTAACGTCAGCCTCACCCCGACCGGGCGGGCCTGCGCGCTGGTCATGGTGCGGCGGCACCGCATCTTGGAAACCTTCCTGGTCAAGACCCTGGGTTATGCCTGGGATGAGGTCCACGATGAAGCCGAGTCCCTGGAGCACGCCGTGTCCGATGAGCTGATCACCCGGATTGACCAGGTCCTGGGGCACCCCGCGGTGGACCCGCATGGTGATCCGATTCCCACCGCAGAAGGCCGCATCGACTACCCTGCTGCCGACCGGCTCACCGCGGCCGGCCCCGGTGAGCCGGTCATGATTCTCCGGGTCAGTGATGCCGACCCCGAGCTGCTGCGGTACTTCACCGGCCTGGGTTTGTTCCCTGGCACGATACTGACCGCGGATCAGCCCAAACCCTTCACCGCAGGGCTGACCTTTCATGTCACCGGCGGGAAGAACATCGTTCTCACGACCCAGGCCACGGACGCACTCTGGGTTTGCCCTGCCACAGCCTGACCGCCACCCTTCCAGTGCGGAAGGGAAAGGATTAGGCCTGGCCGGTGATGGTCAGAATGATCAGGACACAGTTCAGTCCCACAATCAGCGTCGCGCTGGTCCAGCCTGCGATTTTCAGCGGTGTCGAGTCGGTGTGGATACCCATCACCTCGCGTTTTCCGGTGAGCCGGATCAGCGGTATCAGGGCGAACGGGATGCCGAAGCTGAGCAGCACCTGGCTCAGGACCAGGGCCAGGGTCGGTTCGATCCCGGCGCCCAGGATCAGCAGGGCCGGGTGTAAGCGGCCATGAAAAACTGCCCATAGGCGGCCACGTAATTGCCCACTGACGGCCAGTAGAACTGCCCAGCGGTGGCCATGAGATCTGCCCACTTCCTTACTGAACCTGCCGCGTCTTAAGCGGCAGGGGCCTCTCCCCGGGATTTGATGACGGTGTCTAGTCGCACCAAATGTCGTCCCAGGAAGAGGCCCTGTATGAAGCATGACGGAGAAATCATGGAAATTCTTGCTGCCTACGATCTGACCGGATCGTTGCGCGCCACCGCGGAGCTCACAGGCTGCTCGCACCACACTGTTGCCAGACACGTCGCAGCCCGTGACGCCGGCCGGCCAATCGCAGAACCAGCGCCCCGGCCCAGGGTCACGGACGCCTACCTGCCCAAGATCGAGGAATGGATCGAGGCGTCCAAGGGCCGGATTCGCGCCGACAAGGCCCACGAGAAGCTCCTCGCCCTGGGCTATGAAGGGTCGGAGCGGTCCACCCGCCGCGCGATCGCTCAGGTCAAAGCCGCCTGGCGGCTCGGACACACCCGCGTCCACCGGCCGTGGATCACCGAGCCCGGGATGTGGCTGCAGTACGACTTCGGCGACGGGCCACGAATCGGCGGCGTGAACACCATCCTGTTCGTTGCGTGGCTGGCGTTCTCCCGCTTCCGGATCGTGATACCGCTCAGGGACCGCACCGCGCCGAGCGTGTTCGCAGCCCTCGACCGGTGCTTCCGGATCCTGGGCGGAGCACCGACGTATGTTCTGACCGATAACGAGAAGACCGTCACCACCGCCCACGTCGCAGGGGTCCCGGTGCGGAACCAGCAGACCCTGGACTTCGCCCGCCACTACGGGGTCACCGTGCTGACCTGCCAACCCGCAGACCCCGCCACCAAAGGCGGAGTCGAAGCGTCGGTGAAACTGGCCAAAGCCGACCTCGTGCCCACAGACACTAACCTGAGGCCCAGCTACGCCTCCTTCGCCGAGCTCGAGGCCGCCTGCCAGGTCTTCATGGACGAGGTCAACAACCGGGAACATCGGGCGACCCGCCGCAAACCCGCAGTAGTTTTGGCGGAGGAAGCGCCCCGGCTGCACCGGGTCCCGGAGACCGCGCATACGGTCGCGTTCGGGCTGGCCCGTATAGTCCCGGAGAACACCCCGATGGTCTCCTTCGAGAACGCCCAATACTCCGTGCCGTCTCATCTGCTCGGCGCGAGGGTGTTCGTCCGCTCCCACGGCACCGGGCCTGATGAACAGGTCATCATCGTCCACCACGGCCCGACCGGCCCGGTCGAAGTCGCCCGCCATGGCCGGGCAAGGCCCGGCAGCCCCGCGATCATCGATGAGCACTTCCCCGAAACCAGGACCAGGATCCCGGGCGACTACGCCGTGAAAGCACGCACCGCCGGAGAAGCCGAGTTCCTTGCCATCGGCGCAGGCGCCAAGACCTGGCTCGTGGAAGCCGCCGCGGCAGGAACAGGCCGGATCAACGTGAAAATGGCCGAGGCCGTGACCCTGGCCAAAATCGCCGGGACCGAGTCCGTGGACCGTGCCCTGGGTGATGCTGCGCTCCATGGCCGCTTCGCCCACGGCGACCTGCCGTCCATCCTGAACGCGAACATCCGCCGCACCACCACCCACATTGCGGACGAAACCAGGTCCCTCACCCAAGGCACCAGCGCCTGGGCAGGCCTCGGCGCCGGTCCGTCCAGCACCCCAGCGAAGGAGCAGAGCCGATGACCCCAGTCACAACCACGAACACCACCGCCCCGGCCCTGCCAGCCGAGCTGGAAGCGCTAATGCGGCAACTGAAGATGCCCCACGCCCGGGCACTGGCCCCGGAGCTGATCGCTACCGCACGAGCCCAGCGCTGGGAACCGACCGAGATCATCAAGGCCCTGTTCACCGAGGAAGCCGCAGGACGGGCGCGGTCGATGCTCGCCACCCGGCGCAAAGCGGCCGGCTTCCCGACCGGAAAGACCTTCGACGTCTGGGACCCGGCCGTCTCCTCGATTCCGGCGCCGACCCAGCAGGCCCTGCGCACCCTGGAATGGATCACCCGCAGGGAGAACCTGGTCGTCTGTGGGCCCTCCGGCACCGGGAAAACGTTCTTCCTCGAAGCCCTCGGCCAGCAAGCCGTCGAAGCCGGGATGCGCGTTGCCTGGTTCAGACTCGAGGACCTCGGCGCGCTCATCCGCGCGCATCGCACCGACGACAGCGTCACCAAGGCCGTCGCCAGAATCCTCCGCGCCGAACTCGTCGTGATCGATGACATCGGCCTGCTGCCCGTGGCGACCGACGCCGCCGAAGGACTCTACAGAGTCGTGGACGCCGCCTACGAAAAACGCTCCGTCGCGATCTCCTCGAACCTGCACCCAGCCGGCTTCGACGAACTCATGCCCAAAACCCTGGCCACAGCCACAGTTGATCGGCTCCTACATCACGCCCACGTCTGCCAAACCAGCGGCGATTCCATCCGACTCACCCAAGCCCTCGCGGGAAAAGGAGTCACCCAACTGAAATAACAGACCCACGATGGCCAACCCCACCGACAACCCTCAGTGGGCAGATCTGTTGGCCATCACCGGGCAGTTTTACTGGCCACCAGCGGGCCGATTAACTGGCCGCCCGTGGGCAGAAACAAATGGCCATTGACAGCCGGGATCAGGGTTGACTGTGACAGGTTTGGATGGCCCCGGTAGGACGGTTATTTCTGGCCCCATTTTGTGACTCACCGGGCACGTGTGACGGGTATATATGGCCCCACCCTCATCGTTGGATTCGTCAGTGGATGGACGCGGCGGAGGGTTGGTCCGGATGGAGTCAAGGGTGGAGTTGTTCGCGCGGATTCGACGGGATGCTCGGGTGGAGGGGTTGTCGGTCCGCGCCTTGGCGGTCCGCCACCGGGTGCACCGAAGAACGGTTCGTCAGGCCCTGGAGGCGGCTATTCCCCCGGAACGCAAACCCAGACGGGGTGTTGCGTGGCGGCTAGAGCCGTTTAAGACAGCGATCGACGAAATGCTTATCAGTGACACGACTGCCCCGCGGAAGCAGCGCCACACTGCGCGGCGGATTCTTGCGCGGTTGGTCGAAGAGCACGACGCGCAGGAGTTGTCGTACTCAACGGTGCGGGATTACGTGCGTGTCCGGCGGGCACAGATCGATCTCGAAGCCGGCCGGAGGGTTGAGGTGTTTGTGCCCCAGGAGCACGCTCCGGGTGCTGAGGCCGAGGTCGATTTCGGCGAAGTGTGGGTCGTTCTGAATGGCGCCAAGATCAAGTGCCACATGTTTGTTTTCCGGTTGTCCCATTCTGGTAAATCCATTCACCGCGTGTATCCGACGCAGGCCCAGGAGGCTTTTCTCGAGGGCCACATCGAGGCATTCAATGAGGTCGGCGGGGTGCCCGTGAAGCACATCCGCTATGACAACCTCACCAGCGCCGTGACGTCGGTGGTGTTTGGCAAGGGCAGGCGCCGGCAGGAGAACGACCGTTGGGTGCTGTTCCGTTCGCATTATGGTTTTGATGCCTTTTACTGCCAGCCAGGTATTGCCGGCGCACATGAAAAGGGTGGGGTTGAGGGTGAAGTTGGGTGGTTCCGCCGGAACCGACTCACTCCTATGCCGGTGGTCTCCTCGTTGGATGAGCTCAACGACAGGATCAAGGGATGGGAGTCGCAAGACGAGGGCCGCCGGATCAACGACAGGATCCGGACCATCGGACAGGACTTCGCTGCCGAGCGGTCCTGTTTGTCCGCCTTGCCGGTTGAGGTGTTTGATCCTGGTTTGGTGTTGAGTCCGAGGGTTGACCGGTCATCGATGGTGACCGTTCGGATGGTGAAGTATTCGGTTCCGGCGCGGTTCATTGGGCGCCGCGTCAGGGTGTCTTTGCGTGCCTCCGAGGTCGTGGTTTTCGACGGTCGTGTGGTGGTGGCCAGGCATCAGAGGATCGCTGCAAGGTCCGGGTGTTCTGTCCAGTTGGATCACTATCTGGAGGTTTTGAAGACCAAGCCCGGTGCTTTCCCGGGTTCCACGGCTCTGGCCCGTGCCCGTGAGTCCGGTGCGTTCACCAGCGCACACGAGGCGTTTTGGGCTGCCTCCCGGAGAGTCAATGGCGATGCCGACGGGACCCGTGAACTGATTGATGTTCTGTTGCTGCATCGCTGCATGGACGCCGGGGACGTCGAAGCGGGCATTATCGCGGCTCTTGGCGTGGGAGCGGTCAGTGCCGATGTCGTCGCGGTCGAAGCCCGCCGACATGCCGCCACGGCTGCTTTGGCCGGTGGGGCCACCGCGGTTCGTCACCCTGGTGCACGTGCGGGCGGGAAAGTTCAACGGGTTGTCAGTTTGACCCAACGCCGTCTGATGGATCCCGCCGCCGTCATCGCGGGGCTGCCGCGGGATACTCGGCCGCTGCCGACATTGAACGCTTATGACGAGTTGCTTGCAAAGCGCAGCTCGCACGCCACTGGACAGGAAACAGCGTCGAAGGAGAACATCTCATGAGCCCTACAGCCCCCGCCGTTTCCGTCACCCCGACGTTGCGACGAAGGCGCGGTATGACAGAACAGGCAGCCATCGCGGCCGTGGATCTGGCCTGTCGGCGTCTCCGCCTGCCCACCGTCCGTGCGGTGTTGAATGAAGCACTTACCGTTGCCGGAAAGGAACAGCTCACGTATCAGGGGTTTCTGGCGGAACTGTTGCTGGCAGAATGCGATGACCGGGACAGGCGTTCCTCGATCCGCCGTGTCAAGGCTGCGAACTTTCCACGGAACAAATGGTTGGGCGACTTCGACTTTGACGCGAACCCGAACATCAATCCGGCAACCATCCATACGCTGGCAACCGGGGACTGGATCCGCAAGGGCTCCCCACTTTGCCTGATCGGAGATTCGGGGACCGGTAAGTCCCATTTGCTGATCGGTTTGGGAACGGCGGCAGCTGAACAGGGATACCGGGTCAAGTACACCCTTGCCACGAGGCTCGTGAACGAACTCGTGGAAGCCGCCGATGAGAAGATCCTGGCCAAGACCATCGCCCGTTACGGCAGGGTCGATCTGCTCTGCATCGATGAGCTTGGCTACATGGAACTGGATCGCCGCGGGGCCGAACTGTTGTTCCAGGTCCTGACCGAACGGGAAGAGAAGAATTCGATTGCTATTGCTTCGAATGAGTCGTTTTCAGGCTGGACGAAGACGTTCACGGACCCGAGGCTCTGCGCGGCGATCGTGGACCGGCTGACGTTCAACGGCACGATCATCGAAACCGGAAGCGATTCTTACCGGCTTGCCCAGACGATTGCCCAGCAGTCCGCCGGCTGAGGGCGGCTGGAACTACCCGTGGCGACCGCTTGACTGCGGTGGCGAGGCGTTGTTCTCAGGTGGTGGGTGAACGGCGTTCGATGAGGATTGTGTCGCGCCAGTGCCCGGCGAGGGGGCCGTGAGGCATGCGGGCGATCCGGTGCCGGCGGCCGACGACGGTGAATCCGGCGCCCTGGTGCAGCCGGAGGCTGGCGGTGTTTTCGGGGAAAACGCTGGATTGGATGGTCCAGATCCCCGAGGCCTCGGTAGAAGCTACGAGGGCTTGGAGAAGTGCTTTTCCGATGCCGAGCCCGTGGGCGTGGAAAGCGACGTAGACGGAGTGCTCGACCACACCGGCGTAGGCCGGCCGGGATGATACCGGGGTTACCGCCGCCCAGCCCAGGACCTCACCGGTGTCTGCGGTGGCGAGGTGACGGTGGGCACGCAGCCGGGATGCGTCGAATGCGGGCCAGCCCGGGGCGGTGGACTCGAAGGTGGCGTGGCCGGCGTCGATGCCGTCCTGGTAGATCCGGGCAACGGCGGGCCAGTCCGCTGCCTGCATGTCCCGCAGACGGATCGTGCCTGTCACAGGCCGGCCAGGATCCCGGAGACATCTTCGATGACTCCCGGGACGAGGGAGTAGTAGGCCCACGTGCCGCGCTTTTCGCGGTGCAGCAGTCCGGCGTCGACGAGGATTTTCAGGTGGTGGGAGACGGTCGGCTGGCTCAGGTCGAGCGGCTCGGTGAGGTCGCAGACGCAGGATTCACCGGAGGCTTCGGCCTTGACGATGGAGAGCAGCCGCAGCCGGTTCGGGTCGGCCAGGGCCTTGAAAACGAGGGCTTTCTGCTGTGCTTCTTCAGCGCTCAGTGCGGCCTTGTCGGCCGGCACGCAGCATGAGGCGTCGGCGCTGGGCTCAAGAGTTTGCAGAGAGTTCATGTGTCCCATTATGCACACAGATTGACATTCATCGATATAGGCCGGAATACTCGCATATCGATCCCGTCAATTTATTGCCAGCTGCACAGGAGACCCGTGAGTAACCGGACCGATACACCACCCCTCCGCCGGGGAGAGACTGCCGTCGTCGGCAAACTCTCCACCCTTGACCGTTTCCTGCCTGTGTGGATCATCGCCGCCATGGCGCTTGGCCTGCTGCTCGGTAGCCTGATCCCCGGCCTGAACACGGCACTGGAGGCCGTGAAAGTCGGCGAGGTGTCCCTGCCGATCGCCGTCGGTCTTCTCGTCATGATGTATCCGGTCCTCGCCAAGGTCCGCTATGACCAGGCGCACCGGGTGTTGGCCGACCGGAAGCTGATGATCACTTCGCTGGTGATCAACTGGATCCTGGCTCCGGCGTTCATGTTTGCCCTCGCATGGATCTTCATCCCGGATCTTCCCGAGTACCGCACGGGGCTGATCATTGTCGGACTCGCCCGGTGCATCGCCATGGTCATGATCTGGAATGACCTTGCCTGTGGTGACCGCGAATCCGCGGCCGTGCTCGTGTTCATCAACTCCGTCTTCCAGGTGTTCGCGTTCGGCGCCCTTGGCTGGTTCTACCTCCAGTGGCTGCCGTCCCTCCTGGGCCTGCCGACCACCAGCGCGGACTTCTCGTTCTGGGCCATCACCCTCTCGGTGCTGATCTTCCTGGGCATCCCGCTGCTGGCCGGGTTCCTGACCCGCACCATTGGCGAGAAGGCCAAGGGGCGGGACTGGTACGAAACCAAGCTGCTGCCCAAGCTCGGACCCTGGGCTCTCTACGGCCTCCTGTTCACCATCACGCTCCTGTTTGCGCTGCAGGGCGGCACGATAACGTCCAGGCCGTTGGACGTGGTCCGCATCGCAGTACCCTTGCTGGTCTACTTCCTCGTCGTCTTCGGAGTGGGCATGGTCCTTGGCCGGCTGCTCAACCTTGGTTATGCCAAGACCACGACACTGGCATTCACCGCGGCCGGGAACAACTTCGAGCTCGCCATTGCCGTCGCGATTGGCACCTTCGGCGTCACCTCCGGACAGGCCCTCGCCGGCGTCGTCGGGCCACTGATCGAGGTTCCCGTCCTCGTTGCACTCGTTTACGCAGCCCTCTGGGCCCGCAAGCGCTACTTCACCAGCAGCATTGGAACGGACGCATAACCTCCGCCAGGGACTACCGGATTGACCGACCCACTTAGTTCAGTCAAAATTGAATCAATGAATATTGACCAAGGAGTGACATTTCAGGCCAGGGTGGCCAAGCATGCCGCACTGGCCGACCCTGCGCGGCTGCGCATCGTGGACCTGCTGACCCTGGGCGACCTGTCACCCAAGGAGCTGCAGTCCGAATTGGGAATGCCGTCCAACCTGCTCTCCCATCACCTGCGGACGCTGGAAGAGGCCGGGCTGGCGGTACGGCTGCGCTCCGAAGCCGACAGGCGTCGCAGCTACTTCAAGCTGGCGCCCGCGGCCCTGGAGGGCCTGGTCCCGGGCCGGGAGCATGATGCGCGCAGGGTCCTGTTCGTCTGCACCCGTAACAGCGCCCGTTCTCAGCTGGCCGCTGCACTCTGGGCCAATATCAGCAGCGTTCCCTCGGCGTCGGCGGGAACGCATCCCGCGGAGCACGTGGCCCAGGGCGCCATTGAAGTAGCGCGCCGCAATGGCCTCAACCTGCGTGATGCCCTGCCTCGCCGGATCGACGAGGTGGCCCTCGACGAAGACCTGATAGTCACCGTCTGCGACAACGCCCACGAGGAGCTCCCGGGCCTGCACGGGATTCACTGGTCGGTTCCGGATCCACTGCGGCTGAACAATGACCCCGCGTTCGAGGACGCCTTCGCCGACATTTCACGCCGAGTCCACGACCTGGCCCTCCGCGTGCGGGCAGCCTGACTGGAATATTGACAAACGTCAATTTATGCGCCGATACTCAATATATCGATGAACATCAATGTAACTTGTTGGGTATTGGCTCGGCACGACCATCCAGACCAAGCAACTGATTCAGGAGAAACACCGTGAGCACCGAAACCACCAAGAAGCCTTCCGTCCTGTTCGTCTGCGTTCACAACGCCGGACGGTCACAGATGGCCGCCGCATTCCTGACCACCCTTGGCAAGGGTGAGATCGAGGTCCGCTCCGCCGGGTCCCAGCCCGCGGACAAGGTCAACCCAGCCGCCGTGGAGGCCATGGCCGAGCTTGGCATCGATATGTCCGCCGAAATCCCGAAGGTCCTGACCACCGAGGCCGTGAAGGAATCCGACGTCGTGATCACCATGGGCTGCGGCGATGAATGCCCGTACTTCCCCGGCAAGCGCTACGAAGACTGGGTCCTTGAAGACCCCGCCGGCCAGGGCGTGGACGCCGTCCGTCCGATCCGCGACGAGATCAAAACCCGCATCGAGGCCCTGATCGCCTCGCTGACGCCCGCCGCCAAGTAACCCCCACCCCTTTCTTGAGTATCAGGAGATTCTTGTGAGCACCGACGTCCACGCCGAACAGCTGATCATCATCGGCTCCGGCCCGGCCGGATACACGGCGGCGATTTATGCCGCCCGGGCCGGGTTGACCCCTTTGGTCCTGGCCGGTTCGGTCACCGCCGGCGGCGCGTTGATGAACACCACCGAGGTGGAGAACTTCCCCGGCTTCCCGGGCGGCGTCCAGGGCCCGGAACTGATGGATGGGCTCCAGGAGCAGGCCGAAAAGTTCGGTGCCCGGATCGTGTTCGACGACGTCACCGAGGTCGATCTGAAGGGTCACCTCAAGCGCGTCGTCACCGGAGCCGGTAACACGCACGAAGCCCCTGCCGTTATCCTCGCCACCGGCTCGGCCTATAAGGAACTTGGCCTGCCGGAAGAGAAGAAGCTCAGCGGCCACGGAGTGTCCTGGTGTGCGACCTGCGATGGGTTCTTCTTCCGCGAACAGGACATCATCGTCGTCGGCGGCGGCGACTCAGCCATGGAGGAAGCGACCTTCCTGACCCGCTTCGCCAGGACCGTCACCGTCGTCGTCCGCAAAGACGAACTCCGCGCCTCCCGGATCATGGCCCAGCGCGCCAAGGACAACCCCAAGATCACCTTCGCCTGGAACTCCGCCATCACCAAGATCCACGGCGATACCAAGGTCACCGGTGTCACCCTGACGGACACCCGCACCGGAGAAACCCGCGAACAGGCCGCCACCGGCATCTTCATCGCCATCGGCCACCTGCCCCGCACCGAACTGGTCACCGGACAGGTCGATCTGGACGCTGAGGGCTACATCAAGGTCGACTCACCCACCACGGTCACCAACCTCTCGGGTGTCTTCGCCTGCGGTGACGCCGTGGATCACCGCTACCGGCAGGCCATTACCGCCGCGGGCACCGGCTGCGCCGCCGCATTGGACGCCGAACGGTTCCTCGCAGCGCTGGAGGACGCCGACAGCATCGCCACCGCCCTGGTCGAAGAACCAACCCACGCCTAACCACTCGAAACGGGAGGGGGTGAACTGGATGGACACCGGATGCTGCACCGACACGGGCTGCTGCGACGAAGACGACCCGGACTGCTGCTGAACAGCACCGCCTCGGCCTGCCGGCCCCACAAGGACCGGCAGGCACCCACCCCGAAACCGCCACACCAACGGAAAAGAACAGAGGACAGCATGGATTCAGTGAAGAACCTTCCCGTCGCCGTGATCGGCGCAGGACCCATCGGCCTGGCCACCGCCGCACATTTGCTCGAACGCGGAATCGAACCGGTCATCTTCGAAGCCGGACCCACCGCCGGTGCCGCCATCGAACAATGGCGCCACATCCGGCTGTTCTCCCCATGGCGGTTCAACCTCGACGACGCCGCCGTGCGCCTGCTCGAACCCACCGGCTGGGAATCACCCCGCCCCACAGCGCTTCCGTATGGCGGCGAACTCATCGACCACTACCTCACCCCGCTGGCCGCCACCGCCCAGATCGCTTCCCGGCTGCAGACCGGCGCGCGCGTTGTCGCCGTCACCCGTCAAGGTATGGATAAGACCCACGTCCGGGACCGGGACACTACCCCGTTCGTTGTCCGCGTCGAGCACGACGGCGGCGAGGTCCGGGACCACACCGTCGCCGCCGTCATCGACGCCTCCGGGACCTGGTCCACCCGCAATCCGCTCGGCACCTCGGGCATGCCGGCCATCGGCGAGAACACCGCCGCGGACCGGATCTCCTCACCCCTGCCCGACGTAGCCGGCCGGGACCGCGCCGCGTTCGCTGGCCGCCGTGTTCTCGTCGTCGGTGCCGGTCACTCAGCAGCGAACACCCTGATCAACCTCGCCGACCTCGCCAAGGGCGAACCCGGCACCAGCATCCTCTGGGCCGTCCGTGGCACATCCGCCGAAAAGGTCTACGGCGGAGGTGACGCCGACGGTCTACCCGCCCGCGGCCAGCTCGGATCCCGGCTCCGCCGCCTCGTCGAGGCCGGAACCATCGAATTGCACACCGGCTTCGGCATCGCCACCCTGAAAACCCACGACACAAACGTAAGCGTCGAATCGGTAGACGGGCGGACCATCGACGCCGACGTCATCGTGCCCTGCACCGGGTTCCGCCCAGACCTGGACATCCTGCGTGAACTGCGCCTGAACCTCGACCCGGCCGTCGAAGCACCCACCGAACTCGGCCCGCTGATCGACCCCGAATTCCACTCCTGCGGCACCGTCCCGCCACACGGCGCCAAACTGCTCGCCCACCCCGAGAAGGACTTCTACATTGTCGGCATGAAGTCCTACGGACGGGCCCCGACGTTCCTGCTGGCCACCGGGTACGAGCAGGTCCGCTCCGTCGCCGCCGCCCTCGCCGGCGACCAGGCAGCGGCGGACACCGTGCACCTCGAACTGCCCGAAACCGGCGTCTGCTCCTCCGACGCCGGCACCAGCTGCGACGTCCCCGCCACGACCACCGCATCGGCAGCGCAGGACCCCGAGCCCCAGGGCAGCTGCTGCGCCGCACCGGAACCGGCATTCGTCGGCTTCCCGACCGGCCTCGCCCACGGCCGCTCCAGTGACAACTAGACCAGCCCATCCACCAGCGCCAGTCAACAAAGAGCCGGACCCACCAAGAGGGAGTACTGCCATGACCGACCACCAGGAAACAACGCTGGGACTCCAGGACAACACCGAACTCCTCCACCGGATCAGTAACCGCCTCGCCGACCGCTACGCCGGAACGTTCGCCACGGAAACCGTCGAACGCTACGTGTTCGAGTCCTACACGGCCCTGGCCAGGACCGCGAAGATCAGCGCCTACCTGCCCGCCACCACCGAACACTTCGCCAACGACAGGCTCCACGCCCTGGCCAAATCCAAAGGCGCCATCGTCTCCGACGTGCCCGAAGTACTGTTCGTCTGCGTCCAGAACGCCGGCCGCTCCCAAATGGCTGCCGCGTTGCTCAATGTCGAAGCCAAAGGCAGGATCCGGGTCCGCTCCGCCGGGTCCCTCCCGGCCGCCGAACTCGATGAAACCGTCGTGACCGTGATGGCCGAGATGGGTCTGGACCTGGGCAAGGAATACCCCAAACCCCTCACCGATGACGTCGTGCGGGCCTCCGATGTGGTCATCACCATGGGCTGCGGCGACTCCTGCCCGATCTACCCCGGAAAACGCTACGAAGACTGGGACCTCACCGACCCAGCCGGACAGTCCCTGGACACCGTCCGGGACATCCGCGACCAGATCCACGACCGGGTCAAGCACCTGGTCGCCTCCCTCACGAAAGAAGCAGCACTCTAATGACCACCGAACACCCCGCGGTCCTCTTCGTCTGCAGCAAGAACGGCGGCAAATCCCAACTCGCTGCCGGTCTCATGCGCGACCTCGCCGGTGACAACGTCACCGTCTACTCCGCCGGCACCAAACCCGCCAAGTCATTGAACAGCCAAGCCGTTGAATCCCTCACCGAGCTGGGCATCGACACCACCGGCGAATACCCCAAACCCGTCACCGACGACATCCTGAACGCCGTGGACACCGTCATCGTCCTCGGCACAGAAGCCAAACTCGACCCACCCGCAGGAAAACGCTTCGAAATCTGGGAAACCGACGAACCCTCAACCCGCGGCATCGAAGGCATCGAACGCATGCGTCTGGTCCGAGACGACATCAAAACCCGCGTCCAGGCCCTCTACAACGAAATCACGACAAACTAAGCCGTTAGTCGCCCTCGTCGGCTCTCCCTGAACCACACCCATAACCAGGAAAGTGGCCCCTACCTCCCACGAGGAAGGGGCCACAGTCATTTGCAACCGGGGCCGAATATAACCGTCCGCCCGGGGCCAGAAATACTTGACACAACCACCAGGGGGTAACTACAGCATCGACGCTCTGTCTTCTCTCATTGGGCTTGGTCCCCGGCAGGTGTCGAGGCTTTTTGTTGCTGAGTTACACATGTCACCAACACGATTTGTCGAACACATCCGCCTAGACCATGCCAAGGCCCTGCTGGCAGCTGGGCAGACGGTCTCCGTGGCCGCGAAGGCATCGGGGTTCGGAAGCACAGAGTCAATGCGGAGAATCTTCCACCAGCGCCTGCAGATTTCTCCAAGAGACTACCGTGAACGCTTTTGCTCAGCAGTTCATTCCGTACCCAGGGGCCCGGCGAACCACTCAGTGACCTGAATCTGAGCGTGTGACCTGAAATTCGCGTCGTTCCTGCCATTTCGAGGCCCGCGGCCGACTCAAACGCCGATAATGGATATTCTGTAAATCTGTACCGGCTGGGCCGAGCCGGGAGTAGTTTGTCCGATTGGGTGACGGGACTGTCCGATATTCGGTGGATCCACGGTTGGCATTTAGTTGATTCTTCCGTCGAAAGTGATGGCGAAGGCGTTGAGCGCCGGCTTCCATCGTGTGGCCCATCGTGCCCTGCCTTTGCCTGTGGGGTCTAGTGCCCGGGTGGCGAGGTAGAGGCATTTCAGGGCCGCCTGCTCGGTGGGGAAATGGCCCCTGGCCCTGACCGCGCGCCGGTAGCGGGCGTTGACGGATTCGATGGCGTTGGTGCTGCAGATGACCCGCCGGATTTCGACGTCGTAGTCCAGGAACGGCACAAACTCGCTCCAGGCGTTCTCCCACAGCCGGGTGATCGCGGGGTACTGGCGGCCCCACTTGCCCGAGAACTCGACGAAGCGGTCCTTAGCCGCAGCCTCGGACGGGGCCGTGTAGACCGGGCGCAGGTCGCGTGACATTTCGTCCCAGTACTGCCGGGCGGCATAGCGGAAGGTGTTGCGGATCAGGTGCACGATGCAGGTCTGAACGACGGCCCGCTCCCAGACCGTGTTGATGGCCTCGGGCAGGCCCTTGAGCCCGTCGCAGACTGTGATGCAGACATCCTCGACGCCGCGGTTCTTGATCTCGATCAGCACGGAGAGCCAGAACTTAGCCCCTTCGCCGCCGTCCCCGGCCCACAACCCGAGAATGTCGCGTTCGCCGCTGACGCTGACACCGATGGCGACGTAGACTGGCCGGTTCGTGACCTGCCCGTCGCGGACCTTGACGTGAATCGCGTCGATGAACATCACCGGGTAGACCGGGTCCAGGGGCCGGTTCTGCCACTCGGTCATCTCCCCGATGACCTTTTCCGTGATGCGCGAGATGGTGTCTTTGGAGACCCTAGCGCCGAACACCTCTGCGAAGTGGGCCGCGATTTCCCCGGTTGTGAGCCCCTTAGCGCTCAACGACAACACGATCTCGTCAACACCGGTCAGCCGGCGTTGCCGCTTGCGCACGATCTGCGGATCGAAGGTCGAGCCGGTGTCCCGCGGCACATCGATCTCCACAGGCCCGATCTCGGTCAGCACGGTTTTGATGCGGGTGCCGTTGCGGGAGTTCCCGCTCCCGCGTCCGGACACGTCGTGTTTTTCGTATCCGAGGTGTTCGTCCATTTCCGCTTCTAGCGCGGTCTCCAGGACGTTCTTTGTGAGCCGGTTCAACAGGCCGCCCGGGCCGACGAGGTCGATGCCCTGTTCCTTGGCCTGGGCCAGGAGCTGCTGCGCTAACTCTTGCTGATCCACATCAGTCGCCATGGGATCCATGGTGTCGCTCATGATCAGTCCTCCCCGCCAGGCAACGCCCGGCGTGTCAGGCCAACTGTGGATCCACCGTTATTCAGACAGTCCCTGGGTGACTTCCGCTGTGTAGCCGAAGACCCTGCAGGGGGAGTGCAGGGTCTTCGGGATCGCGGGGTTTGTTAGGCGGGTTGGCCGGCGAGGCCGTATGCCTCGTCGTCGGACGCTTGGGGGATTTTCATCTCGAAGGTCTCTGTGATGGAGGTGTAGTCGTGGTATCCCATTCGGGCCAGGGGCCGGATTTTCGGGATGTCGAGTCGGCCGTCGGGGGTGAGGACTTCGTCGTTGATGTGGATCCGTTCGACCTGTGCGAAGACGATGTCGATGGTCCCGACGTTGGAGTTGCCAGTCATTCTGTGTGTTGAGAGGTACTTGCATTCGAAATGAACGGGGCTCTCGGCAACCATGGGTGTGGGGGAGAGCTCGGCGTATCGCTTGCTGATGCCGGCGCGGTCGAACTCGTTTTCCTCGAAAGGCAGTGCCATGGCACTGATGTTGACGGCCTCACGGAGGTCGTAGGTGGCCATGTTCCAGACGAACCAGCCGGTCTGCTCCGCGTTGAGGACGGTGTCTTTCCGCCGCCCGTCCGGGTATTGGTTGGCGGAGAACATGACCATGGGCGGGTCGAAGGTCAGGTTCTGCCACTGGCTGTAAGGGGCCAGGTTTTCCACGCCGTCCGGGCTGATGCTGGAGAGCCAGCCGATGGGTCGGGGAACGGTGCAGCTCTTGAAGGGCGAGTAGGGGAGGGGGCTGCGCTCGAGCGCGGGGTCGTATTTCACAAGGTCTCCTCAGAGGTGATGGTTGCCGTTGCGGGGACAGCGGTCCCATGCGGCTTTCCTGAAATTGATTCAAAGGTCCTGGCGCGGTTTCGGACGGCGCGGGAGGTGGCGTAGTACAGGCCGCCTGCGACGACGAGGCCAATGAGCCAGGCTACTTCTGCGCCTCCGAGCAGGTTGGCGATGGGGCCGACGTAGAGCGAGCTGTTCATGAACGGGATTTGGATGAGCACTCCGACGGCGTATGCCAGGAAGGCGCCTTTGTTGAAACGGCCGTATTCGCCGTTTCGGAGGAAGAGTTGGGCGATGCTGTAGCGCTCCTTGCGGACCCAGTAGTAGTCGACGAGATTGATGGCCGACCAGGGGGTCATGAAGTAGAGCAGGAACAACAGAAAGTTAGTGAAGTTGGTCAGGAAGTTGTTGGTGGCCGCCAACGCGATGGCCAGTGAAACGACCGAGATCGCTATGACGTAGAGCGAGCGTTGACGGGGGCTGACCCGGTCTTGGCCGGTGAGGCTGGTGATGATCGTGGCGAGTGACATGTAGCCGCCGTAGGAGCTGAGGGTGTTGCCGGTGAGCTTGCCCAGGATCACGGCGAGCAGGACCAGCGGCCAGATGGCGCCGCCGAGCCCGGCGAGGTAGCCGACCTGGTCGTGACCGAAGGCTTTGCCGCCCAGGGCCGCGGCGAGAGCGCCCAGGGTCATGGCCAGGGAGCCGCCCAGGACGCTGCCCAGGAAGGTCCAGCCGATCGTGGCGCGCTTGGGGGTGTCCTCGGGTAGATACCTCGAGTAGTCCGCAATATACGGTCCGAAGGTCAGCTGCCATGAGGCCGAGAGGGAGATGCCCAGGACGAACGCGGCCCCATCGAACGCGTTGGTCTCCACGACTGGGCCGATGTTCCCGTCGGCGATGATGCGGACGAGGAGGATGACGAACACGACGGCACTCAGGACGGCGGCAATGTGCGAAAACTTGTGGATGTAGCGGTAGCCGATGATGGCCAGTGTCGCCGACATGAGTGCGAAGACCATGGCGCCCACCTGCGGCGGGACGTGGAGCAGGGTGCCGATCGCCTGGCCGCCAAGGACCAGGCCCGTGGCGTAGAAGCCGACGTAAATCATCAGGGCCAGGACCAGCGGCAGGATCGCCCCGAAGTAGCCGAATTGCGCCCGGCTCTGGATCATCTGTGGCACACCGAGTTTGGGGCCCTGGGCGGAGTGCAGGGCGGTGAAAAACCCGCCTACCGCGTTGCCCAGGATGATGGCCGGGATCGACCAGAGAGCGCTGTTGCCCAAGATGACAAACAGGGCACCTGTTACGACTGCGGTGATGGATGTGTTGGCAGCGAACCATACGAAGAGCAGGCTCCTGGGCTTGCCGTGGCGCTCTTCAGGTGGGATGTAGTCGATGGAACGCCGTTCGACGGTAAGGGTCTTCGCCATTGCAGACCTCAATTCTGTTGAAAGTGGGAAGGGGAGGTGAAGCCAGTCACACCAGTATGCGACCGATATACCGGTTGTGCAAGGGGTTCGGCTAGAGTGGGAGCATGATGCAGCAGGGAAAAGCCGCCCAAGCCTACGAGGAGATTGAACGCCTCATCGTCTTCCAGGAACTTACTCCCGGCTCACTTGTCTCCGAGGCGGTCCTGATGGAGAAGACCGGCCTGGGCCGGACCCCGGTGCGGGAGGCCCTGCAGCAGTTGGCCCGGAACCGGCTCGTGGAGATCCACCCCAACAAAGGCGTACTCGTCCCACCCGCCTCAGTAGAAGCCCAGTTAAGGATGCTCGAACTCCGGCGGGTACTCGAAGCCCTGGCGGTGCGTCTGGCCTGTGAAGCCGCAACCAACCTTGAGCGCAACGCAATGCAGGAAATGGTTCAGCTGCTCGAGGCAGACCGCTTCACGCTCAGGCAGTACCTGGACACAGTCAAGGAAACCCACCAGATGATCGTCGCCGCGAGCCATAACGAATACCTCGCCGACGCCATGGCCCCCCTCCAAGGACTCTCGCGCCGATTCTGGATCACCCACGTCCGGGACGAACAAGCCGAAATCAGCCAGGGATCACGCCTACACGCCCAAATCCTCCGCGCCATCCTCAACCGCGAAACAGAGGACGCCGAAAAAGCAAGCCATGCCCTCAACGACTACCTCGTAGAGTTCGCCTACCGAACTGTGCGCGCACGCGTGGAAAGCCGCTAGCCAGCACCAGCCAGTTCGGGAGCCAGAGGAAAACGCCCACTACCGACACTGGGAAAACAACCCCTTTTGCTGTCACTCCCTCGACTCTTTTAGAGAGCCGATAATTGACGTTTCGTAAAGCTGCGGAACTAGTCGGACTTCCGCAGCGCCGCCCAGGCCTGGAAGCCGCCGATGAGGTCTGTCGCCGGGTCAGGCCCAGCCGTTGCAGGGTGGGCGCAGCGAGGCTGGAACTGTAGCCCTCTTTGCACACCACCACGATCCGACGGTCAGGGTCGCCTGCGATTGGGAGCCGGTGGGGACTTGACGGATCCAGCCGCCATTCAAGAACGTTTCGGTCAATGACCACTGCTCCCTGAAGGTCACCGTCGCGCTCCCGCTGATCGACCGGCCTAGTTTCCATAACAAGGGCACCGTCGGCCATCTCCCGCCCCAGATCAGAAGCGTGGACACGGTCAAGCCCGACGCGGCTCTCCGCCAGCATCCGGTCAATGGCAGGCATCTCGTTCATGTCGTTCCCTTCCAACAGATGCCCTTCACTGAAACCCGACGCCACTTAGCCCAAGCAGGTTAAGTACATCTTTCAGCATCGCCAGTGCGGCCCCGGCAGGGCTGGAGCGGCCGCCCTGCACCGTGAGGTCGCCAGCCTCGGGGCAGCTGAAGACCATTGCCTTCTCCGGGCCGGCGACGTGGAAAAGCGGATCCGTGGGCGCCACGGCTTCCAAGCGAACGGTAACTACCATCGGCCGCTCAAGGGACGCGCGCGCCACGGCGCGGAGGCGGAGTCCCTGCCGGGCGGCGGCCAGAGCCAGGGCCGGCGCCCGCTGATCGATCGGTTCCGCCTCTACCGCAATCCGGGCAACGTCCCAGTCCCACAGCAGCCCAGCAATAAGCCGAACCTTCGTGGCCGCGTCCTTCCCGGACAGATCCGCGGACGGGTCCGCCTCTGCAATACCGCGCCGCTGGGCCTCCAGCACCGCAGCGTCAAGCCCAATACCTGCGGCCAGCTGGTCCAAAACGAACATTGACGTCCCGTTCGGGCAGGCCCGCACCGCAGTGCAGCCCATCCCGTTCAGCGCCACGCGGGCAAGGTCCGCCGTGGGCAGCGCCGCCCCGGTTGCTCCCGAAATCCGGATCCGGCTGTCGCCTTCAGCAGCGGCCTGCTCAAGCTCGCGCCAGTTGCTGAGGACGTGGCTCTTCGTCGCCGTGACCACATCCACGCCGCTCCGCAGGGCAGCCAGCGTCTCCTGCAACGCCCGGCCGTGAGCTTCGGGCGAAGACGGCAGAGCTTGGACCAGAACAGCGGCACCAGTGCTGGCCAGCGTCTCCCCAAGAGGACGGAGAGGCCCCCAGGAAGAACGTTCGGGCACCCCGGAGCCGGGCGAAAGGACCACCTGAGAAGCATGCCCCCTGATGGCAGCGATCCGCAGCCCGGAATCCTGGCCCAAAACGGCATCCCCGAAGGCACGGCCCACGGCACCGAAGCCGGACAGTACCAGCCGCACGCGTTCCACCAACGCCCTACTTCTTCGTCATCCTGTACCGCTCAATCTGCCGCAACCGCCGCAGGAGGCTGTCGCGCCGCGGGTGCGGGACGGCGTCGGGCTCTTCCGCCGTGAGGTCGATGTGCTTGGTGCCGTACTGCCAGAGGAGGAGGTCGTCCAGGAGCCGGTCCGGGCCGGGGGAGTAGCGGTGGTCCAGGGCCCTGCGGACCTCCGTGATCTGGTTGGCGCTGAGCAGCCCGGCCAGCTGCATGGTCTGGTTGAGCCCGTGCGCGGCGAGGAGCTCGGCCGCCCAGCCCCAGTCATCGTCCACCTTGCGGTCCACGTGCGGGAGCAGGGTCCGCCATACATCCCGGATACGGTTCGGCGTAAGCGGGGCCGCGCCCTCACCGTCCATGTCCCAGTAACCGCGGACCTCCTCGTAATTTTCGTGAAGGTCAGAGAAGGCGGTTTCAACGGTTTCCAGCATGGCGGCGGTGGCGGTGAACTGCCGGTCGAAGTGCGGCGTCCAGGCGCGGGGGTCCTCGGCCTTGAACCGGATATCGTGCTCAATCTCGCTCCACGCGTGCGCGAAGATGGTGCGGATCTGGCACTCGAAGAAGTAGCTGCCGTTGGGCTGCAGATCCGGGTTGAAGACCTGCTGGTACTCCTTGACGGCTTCATTCTGGATGGTGCGCAGTATCAGGTGCCGGCTGGAGTACCCATAGGTTCCTGACTCGATGGAACCGATGTCCTTTTCCCGGTCGCCGCGGCAGTCGAAAAGCTGCCGCTGGCGCTTGATGATGTTGGCCACCGCGGCATTCTCCGCCGGCAGCTTGGTGATCACACGGATGCCCACCATGTCATTCAGCGTCCGGAAGGGGTCCGGAAACTTCAGGAGCCTCCGCCCACCCGGTTCCAGCGGCTCCTCGGTGCGCGAGATCTTCTCCTTGAAGGACTCCACGGTCTTGGTGCGGCCGGTAACGAACAGCGGCGTGACCTCGCTGCCCTTCAGCATGTCACGCAAAACCAGCAGGACATCGCGGGTAACCAGCTTCAGGGCAGGCCGGACGCGCTCATAGATCTCCACGTTGTGCTGCACCGACTCACGCAGCGGTGCGTCCAGACTTTCCCAGTTACTCGGCATGGTCCCAGCTTACGGCCGGGGTATGACAGGAAGCCTACGTTGCGGCGGCCGACGTGGAGCCGCGCACCACCAGCGAGGTCTCCAGCGTGACGCCGCCGTGGCCCAGCGACTTTCCCTCCATGAGGCTGCGCAGCTGCTCCCCGGCCTTCTGGCCCAGGGCGGTGGCCGGCAGGTGCACACTGGTCAGGCCCGGATTGCTGGTGGCCGAATAGGGCAGGTCGTCGAACCCGGCCACGGCCAGCTCCTCCGGTATCCGGATCCCCGCCACGCGCGCTTCCTGCAGCACCCCGTACGCGTGGGTGTCGGTGGCGCAGGCGACGGCGGTAACCCCCGCGCGCTGCCAGTCCGGCCACGCTTCGGCGAACGCGCCCGCCGCCGCGCCGACGTCGATGGTGGTGCTGATAATGCGTTCCGGGCTGACGCTGATGCCGCGCGAGGCGGCCTCCTCCAGGAACGCCGCGCGCCGGACGGCGAACGTCTCGGTGCCGGTCACGCTGTCCACATAGGCAGCTTCCCTGTGCCCGGCGTCGGCCAGGTGCGCCGCCAGCTGGCGTGCCCCGCTGGCCACATCCAGGTTCACGGAGGGTGCGTAGGACTCGAGGCCCGGCGCATCAAGCAGGACAAGGGGCGACGGCGACGCGAGGTCTTCGAGGAACCCGGCGTTGGGTGCGTCCACGAGCAGCCCCGCCGGCCGCAGGGACATCAGCCGCCGGACATCGGCGGCCGCCGGAAACTCGCCGGCCTCGGTAACGGACAGCAGCAGCTGGTACTGCGGCCCCAGCGATTCGCGCACCCCGGCAATCACTTTGGCGAAGAACGGGTTGGAGATGTCCGGCGCCACCAGGATCACAATCGAGCTGACCCCCTTGGCCAGGGAACTGCCGATCCCGTCCACCACGTACCCCAGCTCCGCAATGGCCTCCCGCACCCGGGAAATGTTGTCCTCGGCCACGCGGCCGGCCGTCTTGCCGTTGGCCACCAGCGACACCGTGGCCACCGAAACGCCGGCCCGCGCGGCGACCATCGCCGCCGTCACGCGCCGCGGCCGTGGCCGTTGCTGCTGCACCTGTTCCCCGGAATCCATACTTTGATCGTAGTAGGCGCGGCCGGGCACCGGTCACGCCTTAAAAGGCTGGGCGCGGTGGGAGTGCTGGCCTTCCATGCCCCACAAGGCATCAAGCGTTTGACGTGCGCCAATGCTGCCACCCACGTTAAGCGCTTGACGTGAACCAGGAATCCCTGTCATGATCACTCCCGGAATACTCAAGACCCCTGCCCGCAAGGCAGGCCCCAATGACGTGGAGCACCATCGTGGAACCAAATCCCCAAGCGAGCCAGCACCTGACGGGTTCAACAGAACCCCGGAAGATCATCCTGGACTGCGATCCCGGCCACGATGACGCCGTGGCCCTGCTGCTGGCACACGGCAACCCCAACATCGAACTGCTGGCCGTCACCACGGTGGTAGGCAACCAGACCCTCGAAAAGGTCACCCGCAACGCCCTGGCCGTCGGCACCATCGCAGGCATCACCGGCGTCCCCTTCGCCGCCGGCTGCCCCCGCCCGCTGGTACGCAGCATCGAAACCGCACCGGACATCCACGGCGAATCCGGCATGGACGGCCCCGCCCTGCCGGAGTCCACCATCGAGCTCGACCCGCGCCACGCCGTCGACCTCATCATCGACACCGTCATGGCGCACGAACCCGGCACCGTCACCCTGGTCCCCACCGCCGGCCTGACCAACATCGCCATGGCTGCCCGCAAGGAACCGCGGATCGTGGAACGCGTCAAAGAGGTGGTCCTGATGGGCGGCGGCTACCACGTGGGCAACTGGAGCGCCGTGGCCGAGTTCAACATCATCATCGACCCCGAGGCCGCCCACATCGTCTTCAACGAAAAGTGGCCCGTGGTGATGGTGGGCCTGGACCTCACCCACCAGGCGCTGGCAACCCCGGACGTCGTGGAAAAGATCGCCGCCATTGGCACCACCCCGGCAAGGTTCGTCACCGAGCTGATGGACTTCTTCGCGCACACCTACAAGGACGCGCAGGGCTTTGACTACCCGCCGGTCCACGATCCCTGCGCCGTCGCGTACGTGATCGACCCCAGCATCGTCAGCACCCGCAAGGTCCCCGTGAACATCGAACTTCAGGGCAGCCTCACGCTCGGCATGACCGTGGCGGACTTCCGCGCCCCGGCCCCCAATGACTGCCACACCAGCGTGGCCGTGGACCTGGACCACGCACGGTTCTGGGACCTGGTCACCGACGCGCTGGTCCGCATCGGCGAGCCGGGCGCCAATGCCAAAGCGGACGACGGCGGCAGGCACCAAGGTGCAGACCGCACCCAAGGCAGCACGGCCGACGTCGTACGCCCGGAAACTGCCCAGCTCACCGCCGGAGGCGTCAAGTAGATGGCCACCGCAACCATGACTGAAACAAAGACCGGCCGCGGCAACATCGCCGCCCTCATGACCGCCCTGCTGGCCGCCTGCGTGGCGTTCCAGCTCAACGCCTCCATGCTCAGCCCCGCCCTGGTGACCATGGGCCAGGAACTCAAGGCGGACCAGGCCCTGATCGGGCTCTCCCAGACCTGGTTCTTCACCGCCGCCGCCCTGTTCTCCCTGTTCCTGCCGCGCCTGAGCGACATCGTCGGCCGCAAGAAGGTCCTGGTGGGCATGATGCTGCTCATGGCCGTGGGCTCCGTCATTGCGGCGCTCGCCCCGGACATCACCTGGCTCTTCGTGGGCCGCATCATCCAGGGCGTCAGCGGCCCCACCGTCCCGCTCTGCCTCATCATGCTGCGCTCCGCCGTCAGCAACCCCCGCAAGTACGGCACCCTCATGGGCCTGATCACCGCGGTCAACGGCGGCGTGGCCGGCGTGGACTCCTTCGTGGGCGGCTACTTCGCCGAGCACTTCGGCTTCCGCAGCATATTCTGGCTGATGGTGGTCCTGGCCCTCGCGGCCACCGCCCTCATCGTGTTCCTCGCCAACGAGAGCAAGCCCGGCGCCGGCACCCGGATGGACTGGCTCGGCGTGTTCTTCATTGTGGTGGCCGTCGGCGCCCTGCTCACCGCGCTCAACGAAGCAGCCAAGCTCGTGGGCGGCTTCAACTCCGGCACGCTGCTGCTGAGCCTGGCGCTGGTGCTGGTGTCCGCCGCCGCCTTCTTCGCCTTCTGGCGCACCGAACAGCGCGCCGCCCAGCCCATGGTGGAAACGGTGCACCTGCGCCAGCGCGCCACCTGGGCACCGCTGCTCACCACCACCCTGACCATGACCGGCATCTTCGCCGTCATCAACGGCATCGTGCCCGCCTACGTCCAGGCCGCCAGCCCGGGCTTTGGTGTGGGCCCCACCGAAATGTCACTGATGATCCTCACCCCGTACGCCCTGCTGGGCTGGCTGGTGGGCCCGCTCAGCGGCAAGCTCGCCCCTGTCCTTGGCTACACCAAGGTGCTGCGGATCGGGCTCCTGGGCAGCATCGCCGCGCTCGCCGTCATCGCCTTCCTGGGCCTGCACAGCCTGCCCATGATGATTGCCGGAACGGTCTTGCTGGGCATCATGTACGCCGGTACGGTCAACATCATGCTCAACGGACTCGGCGTTGTCCTCTCGCCCGCCGGCAACCCCGGCTTCCTCCCCGGCATGAACGCCGGCGCCTTCAACCTGGGCGCGGGCCTGAGCTTCCTCATCCTGCCCGCCGTGCTGGTGGCGACCTCCGCGCTCGGGGATGCGGCCACGTCGTACCTGACCGTCGTCGTGGTTGGCCTGGCCCTGACCATTGCCGCCTTCGCTGCTTCACTGCTGATTCCCAAGCCGGTTGAGGCCGAGGTGGCCGCATGACCAGCGCGGGCGTTGGGCACCCGGGCCGGATCGTCGTTGTCGGCTCGCTGAACGCCGACCTCACCATCTACTGCGAGCGGCTCCCGCAGCCCGGCGAAACGGTCCAAGGCAACGGCTTCGCCGTGAACCCGGGCGGCAAGAGCGCCAACCAGGCCGTGGCCGCAGCCCGGCTGGGCGGCCATGTCAGCCTGGTAGGCGCCGTGGGGGAGGACGCCAACGGCAACATGCTCGAGGCCTCGGTGGCGGGGGCAGGCGTGGACGTCAGCCACGTGCGCAACTCCAGCGAGCCCACGGGTGTCGCCGTCATTGCCGTTGACGCCCGCGGCGAAAACAACATCATCATCTCCGCCGGCGCCAACGGCACCTTGTCCCCGGCGGACGTGGCCGGCGCCGCGGACGTCCTGGACGGTGCCGCCGTCGTCAGCCTCTGCCTGGAGGTGGCCATGCCCACCGTGCTGGCCGCAGCCCAGGCAGGGCACGACGCCGGCGCAACAGTTCTGCTGAATCTCTCGCCGTACGCGGACATTCCGGCGGAGCTGGCGGAACTGACAGACGTCCTGCTGGTCAACGCGCACGAGGCGGCGCTGTTCCTTGGCCCCGGCGCCTCCGTTCCGGGGGCGGACGCCCACGCGTCGCAATGGGATACGGTCCGGGAGCGGTTTGCCGGGCGCGGGATCCGGCAGGTCCTGGTGACCCTCGGCGCGCACGGATCCGTGGTGCTGGATTCGGAGGCGGCTCCCGGCGCCCAGGTGACCTTCGTGGCGCCCACCCGCGTGGCCGCCGTGGACACCACCGGAGCCGGGGACGCCTTCACCGGAGCGGTGGCGGTGCGGCTGGCCGCGGGCGATGCGCTCGCCGATGCCGCAACTTTCGCCTCCGTGGCCGCCGCCCTGGCAACCACCCGGAAGGGGACGCAGGCGGCGTATCCGGAAGCGGCCGACGTCGAACGCCGCCTCGGTACCGCCTAAACCGGTCGTCTGCTGTCGTTTACGCGCCCCAAAAACGACCGGGACGGAGCAATCGATGGGCTATGCGTGGGCCTGGACCTGCACCGACGCGCGTTCCACGGCAGGGCAGTGGATCTTTGCCGGCCCGCCCGGGGCGGGGTCGATTCCCAGCAGCACCCGGACCCCGGCGGCGCCAAGTTCATAGTGCGGCAGGGCCACGGTGGACAGCGGCGGCCGGAGGTGCGCGGCGATGACTTCCTGGTTGTCGAAGCCCACCACGGCGACGTCCCCAGGGATGGCCAGGCCGTGTTCCCGCAGGCCGTCGTAGAGGCCCATGGCCATGCGGTCGTTGTAGCAGAACACGGCAGGGGCGCCTCGCTGAAGCAGCCCGGACGTGGCCCGGTAGCCGCCTTCCTGGTCCGGATAGGCCTCCATCACGAGGTCCGGATCGAACGGAATTCCGGCGTTCCCCAGGGCCTGGCGGTAACCTGCCAGCCGCCCGTCCTTGGCCGGTGCCGGAATGGTGGCGTTGATGAACGCAATCCGCCGGTGGCCGTGCGCCAACAGGAGTTCCGTCGCGGAGCGGCCGCCCTGGACCTCGTCCGGAACTACGGCGCGGGCGCCCTGTTCGTTGGAGAAGCAGTTCACCAGGACGAAGTCCGCTTCCCGCAGCGGCGGCGGGATATCCGTCTGGCGGTGGAACCAGGTGGAGTAGAGGATGCCGCGCACCTTGTACTCCAGCATCATGGCGATGGCGTCCTGCTCCAGCTCGCCGTTGCCCTCGGTATTGGCGATGAGCAGCGCGTAGCCGTGCTTCCAGGCCTCATCCTGCGCCCCGTGGATGATCTGGCCGGCAAATGGCGTGGTGGCTACGCCGTCGGCCACCAGCCCAATGAACTTGGACGTCCCGCTGACGAGTGTTTTGGCCATGGCGTTGGGCCGGTAGCCCAGGGTGCGGATGGCGTCCGTGACGCGCCTGCGGGTTTCCTCGGCAATGCGGGCGTCCTTTTTCTTATTGACCACCAGCGATACCGTGGCGGTGGAAACGCCGGCCGCTTCTGCCACCTCGCGAAGGGTCACGGGATGCGGCCGCTCAGGCACCTTTGGCGAGGGGCGCCCTGTTTCCCGCGCGGATGCCTCCGCGCCATTCTCCGTTGAACTCATCTGCCCTCCAGGGTGACGCCTGTGTGTTCCGCGAGCCGGGCCAGCAGGCGGTCCTGGAATTGCGGATCATTGGCGGCCGGGTGCGGGGCCTGCCGGTGCTGGTGGTACCAATAGCCGCCGCTGGACAAGGCTGCCGGGTCGTCACTGGTAGCGAGCCATTCCTGGGTGCGGTGGCCCAGTTCCAGGCTGTCCGGTGCTGAGCGGCCGCCCATCCGGGTGGGCACCCAGCCGGGATCCACCGCGTTGCTGGCGATGTCCGGCGCCAGCCTGGCCACTGCTGCCGACAGTGCCGTGACGTGCAGCTTGGTGGTGGAGTAGGAGGCCGTCGTCGTGCGTCCTGCCCAGTCCAGGCCGTCCAGTCCGGTGTCGCCGCCGCGGTGCATGCCGCTGCTCAGGTAGATAAGGCGGCGGGGTCCGGGGATCAGCGCCGTCAGGAGGTACGGGGCCACAACGTTCACCGGCAGCAGCGCCGCGCCGCTGAGGACGCCGGCGTTGTGGATGACGGCGTCCAGCCGGCCGATTCGGTTGGCGTCGGCCGCGATCTGCCGGACCTCGGCCTGGGCCGCGAGGTCCCCGACAATGCACTGTGCCCCGCGGTCCAGCAGGTGCTGTACCGCGGGGATCCGCTGCGGGGACCGCGCGTGCACGATCACTTCGTGTCCGTCCCGCAGCAGCGTGTCCGCTGTTGCCAGGCCGAGCCCTTCGGTGGATCCGGTAATGAAGACGCGTGCCATGCGGGGCCTTCCTGATAGATGGTGGTTCCCTACGCTACCCGCGCCGGGTCAGCCGCGCTTTCGGCCCAGGATCAGGGCCAGCACGCCGCCAAAGACCACAAGCACCACGCCCACGCCCAGCAGTCCGGCGTTGACGCCAGTGTTCGGCGCGGTTCCCGGTTCTGGGGCGCGGGGTGCTGCGTTGGCAGCTGCCTCCCCAACGTGCGCGCGGCCCGTTGGGGGTGCGGCGTGGTCAATGGAAAGGGAGATCGGTGCTGCCACCGGGGTGGCGGCGGCGTTGGCGGCTGCGCCGTTGGCGCCCAGCAGGCCGCCTGCGATTACGGCGCGGAGCAGGCATCCTCGGATAGTGCGGTGCATCATTTGGGGTTCTCCTGAAAGTTGGATCGGGCCTACTGCCTAGCCCGGGACTGGCTCGTTAGCGCTGGGACGCTGAAGGCCTCAACTAGTCAGGGGATGATCCGGGATCGAAGGACACCGGTGGCATGGCCAGCGGCGAACCGCCTTGGACGCTGGACAGGCCGGCCTCGGGGATCTGCAGGGTATGGGGCGCGAGCCATGCGGGCAGGCCCGAACCATTGCCGCTGGTTGAACCGCTTCCGCCGGCAGCGGTGCCGGGCGGCGCGTCAAAGGGTGCGTGGGACGGCGCGCTGTGCGGATCCGGTTCCGACAGCTGGAGCATGCCGGCGGCATGCATGGCCTGCTGGGGGTGCGGCAGGCCGCTGCCGGGCAGCCGTTCGTGGAATGGCGGGAGTCCGGGGGCGGCCAGGGCGGAACCCGGGGCCATGCCGGCGGGGGCAGCCACCGATGCGGCTGCCGCCGCGGGTGCTCCGTCTCCGGCCTGCGGCGCCTCGGCGACCGGCGGGAGGGCCGCCGCCGGCTCTCCCGCAGCGGGCAGGGGCACGGCGGTGGGAAGCGGGTCGAGGACCGGGGCAAGTGGTTCGAGGACCACGCCGGCCACGGGAGACATACTCCCCACCGTTCCCCCAACAACGCTGTCCACGGTGCCCAGGGCCGGATCCACTACCGCGGCTGTGGATCCTTCCGGCGCGACAGTGTCGACCACCGGAACAGCATCTGCCACCTGGTCGGCCAAGGCGGTGGCGTCCTTGGCGGCCGCATGAAGGGATGGCACTGTTTCAGGCGCTGGGGCAGGCTTGCTGGCAGCCCCGGCCGGTATGGGTTCCAGGGCATCCCGGGCCTGCTGGCTAACTGCGGTAGCGACCCCTCCAGCGGCAGGCGGGGCAGCAGCCAGGAGTGGCTCATTGTGAGCGGCGGAATCAGCGGAGGCGCCCGCAGCGGACAGTGCGATCCATGCAGCTGCTGCCGCCATGGCGAGCAAAAGGGGGCGGAGGAAGGTCCACGCAGCGAGTTTTGGCTCCATGCCGTACGCCTCCCCCCGGACTCACCTGCAAACAATGCTGCCCACAATAAGCACAGCCGTGCAGCAGAGTCCAACCACCCTGGGAACGCAATAAGTCACATGTTTGCGCTGGTCAGGCTGAGTCCGTCGGGGCCGCGCGGTGGTCGATGCGTGCGGTTACGGCGTCGATGCGGTCCATGGCTCCGTTGAGTTTCTGGACCGCGGCCCACAGCTCCGGCTGCTGTTGACGCACCGTATGCAGGCTGTCTCCCGTGGAGCGGAGGGAGCCAAGGTCGAAGCTGACATTCGTGCGGGCGCCTGCCACCGCGGCCCGGAGGGCGCCGAACGCAACAACAACGTCAGCAACCAATGAACGGTTGCCCTTGGTCGCCAGCCAGGCGAGATCGTCGATGGCTTCGATGGCCCGCTCGCCAAGGACAGCCGACGAGGCTGCAGCTTCCAGCGACGCACGGCGGACTGCCCCGTCCCGTTCCGGCCCCGGTTCCAGCCGGAAGGCAGCACCGAAGGCTTTGGAGGCGGACGCGTCGTCATCAGCCAGCTGCAGGGCTTCCCGGCGAAGCGCCTGTGCGCGGGTCCGTATCTCCGCCGGCTTCCCGCCGTCGTCCTCGCCAGCGCTGTAGCCGGCCACCATCGACGTCAGTGATGCTGCCACCGCCAGCATCAGGCCGGTACCCGCGCCCCCACCCGGTGAACCCGTGGACTCCGCCAGTGCGCGCGTCCAGTCCTCGACAGTGGATCCCCGGGTTGTTGCTTCAGCCTCTTCCATGCCAGGAATGGTGCCCATAAATGTGGCTGGCTAAACGGAAACCCGGCAGGACGCCCGGACTGGCCCAGTTTTCGAGGCCCGGGCGGCCAGTGTGACAGGAGGCCGCTTCCCAAGGACGGATGTAGTCTCGGCAGGGTGCAACGCCACCGCTATGACTACGGCCAGGACCCCAGCCAGTGGGGCGAGCTTTTCCTGCCGGATCTTCCTGCGGGCAGAAAGCACCGGGGCGTTGTGGTGGTGATCCACGGCGGCTACTGGCGCTCCACGTACGGCGCCGAACTGGGGGAGCCGCTGGCGAGGGACCTGGCGGAGCATGGCATGGCCGCCTGGAACCTGGAGTACCGCCGTGCCGGGAACGGCGGAGGCTGGCCGGGGACCTTCCGGGACATCCTCGCGGGCATCGACAAGCTTGCCGCGCTCGCAGAACCGCACTCGCTGGACCTGGGCAAAGTGGTGGCTCTGGGCCATTCCGCCGGCGGCCACTTGGCAGTGTGGGCGGCGGGCAGGGACCGGCTGGAGGGGCTCGGGGCGGACGCCCGCCAAGTGGAGGACACGAACAACGGCGTCCGCCTCACCGGGGTGGTCAGCCAGTCCGGCGTGCTGAACCTTGCCGAAGCCGAGAGGCTGGGCCTGAGCAACGGCGCCGTGGGCAACCTGCTGGGCGGACCGTCGTCGGACTTCCCCGGGCGCCACCGCATGGCCGACCCCATGACAGCGCTGCCGCTGGACGTTCCCGTCTTCGCCGCCCACGCGGCGGAAGACGATGATGTTCCCCTGGTCATGTCCACAACGTACGTGGACGCCAGCCGTTCCGGACCCGTCCCGGCACGGCTGATCACGGTGCCGGGGGACCACTTCGCGCTCATCGATCCCGCCGCGGAGGCCTATGTGACGTGCCGCGAACTGGTTGGAAAGCTGCTCGGCTGACACGAACTGCTGACGCCGGCCTCTTTCTGGCAGAGTATGACCATGCTCACAGTGATCGGCGAAGGCCTTGTTGACGTTGTCCAGCGCGCTTCCGGAATCGAGGCCCACGTGGGCGGAAGCCCCCTGAATGTCGCGGTGGGCCTGGCCCGGCTGGACCACCCGGTGCAGTTCATCGGCCGTTACGGCCGGGACGCGTACGGCGACTCGGTGGCGGCGCACCTGCGCGCCAGCTCCGTCATGCTGCCGATGCCCCCGGACGAGCTGCCCACCAGCGTGGCCACCGCACTGATTGACGACGACGGCGCTGCCACCTACACCTTCGACCTCGCCTGGGAGCTGCCGCACCTGGCAGACCGGCTTGGCTTCATGCTGCAGGGAACCACCCTGCTGCACACCGGCTCCATTGCCACCATGCTGGCGCCCGGTGCCACCGAGGTGCTCGCCGCCGTCGAATACGCACACCCGTCCGCCACCATCAGTTTCGATCCCAACTGCCGCCCCAGCATCATCACGGACGTGGACTTTGCCCGGCGCCAGGCGGAAAAGTTCGTCACGTTGTCCGACGTCGTTAAGGCCTCGGACGAGGACCTGGCCTGGCTTTACCCGGGACAGGATGTGCTGGATTCGGCCCGCAAGTGGCTGGCGCTGGGCGGGGAGGAAGGTCCGGCGATGGTGGTGGTCACCCGCGGTGCGGACGGCCCGTGGGGCGTGTGCCGTGCCGGCGAAGCCGCCATTCCTGCGCCCAGGGTGGAGGTGGCGGACACCGTGGGGGCTGGGGATTCCTTCATGGCGGCGCTGCTGTCCGGCCTGGTGGACCGGGAGCTGGACGGCGCCCAGAACCGGCAGGACCTGCGTGACCTTCCCGTCGAGGGACTCTCCGAACTCCTGCAACATGCCGCCCGTGCCGCGGCAGTCACGGTGTCCCGTCCGGGCGCCAACCCGCCGACCCGGGAGGAGCTGCACGCGGCAGGAATGGAGGCCTGACGCAGCATCCGGAGCGGGCCGGTGCCTACCCCTCGTGGTTGTAGTAGGGCCACGGCAGGAAGCGGCGCTCACCACGCCGGTCCGGCCCTTCCAGGGTGACTTTCCCGGTGGCGGCCCACTCCACGCCGCGCGGGAACATGCGGATGAACTCGATGCGCCGGAACGTGTCGATGTCGTGGCCTATGGTGATCGTGAAGCTGCGGCCGTTGCCATAGTTGTTGATCCAGGCAAGAGGCTGCTGCGTATTGATCCCGGGAAGGTTGGCGAGGTTTTCCTCCGGAATGTCCACCGGGTAATGCGGCATGGGCCACATGGGAGCACTCTCGTAGGACTCCAGGTCATCGAAGACTGACAGCAGCACTTCCGCGCCGCCGTAAAGTTGCACGCCGGTCAAGATGTCGTCACCTGTGACAGTCCAAGTCCCGCTGATGCCCTCCGTGATGGGGTGGCGGGGCTCGGCGGTTTGCAGCCGGGCCTCACCCCACGGCCGCGGCCGCAGCCCGGTGGGCACACTGAGCTTCGCGCCCCGCATGGTGTTGTACTCCTCCGGATAACCCCAGTCATCCTCCTGGACGGCCGAGCCGTGGAACCACACGATTCCCTTCCCGTCCTCGCGGACAAACTTCAGCAGCGCAGCATCGGTTTCGGCACCGAAGCCCGCCGCCTTTTCGTGGTAGCCGTCGCGTCCCTCAAACACCACCAGGACCACGTCGTACTTGTCGATGACGCTTGCTCCCAGCCCCCGCGGGTCCTCGACGACGCGGACGTGGAACCGGCCCGTGTCCTCCAGGACGGTGGTAAGCCACTGGTTATGCGCCCGGAAGCTGCGGAATTCATTGTCATGCTCCCGGGTCATGTGCCCGGACAGGATAAGTGCCCTCAACTTCTCGGCCACTGCGCCCACTCCCTCGTTCAGCGATAGTTTTGATGGAACTCTACATACTTTAGTTTGAAAAAGACATAATGGTTGCTACGATCGGCATGCCCCTACAGAGAGTGAGCAACGATGCTTCTCGAAAGAGACCTCATCCAGTCCGCAGGCTTCCGCAACGTTAAGGAAGGAGGGCGGGTAACCGGCTTCCAGTTCCGCGTCCGGATGCCCTCCTACCGGGGCATGGCGGCTTCCCTGGTCGATGGTGTCGCCGTGCGCGTCGGCAACCTGGTGGACGTCGGTCCGGACATTCCGTTGTGGACCTTCGGCGGCCGGACCTTCACCCTGCCGGAGCTGTGGGGCAGCGAGGGGGTCCGCTGGCCGCTTGAGGAGGCGGCGGTGATAACGGTTCCGTTCGACGGCGGCCTTCCGCAAGGTGTCCACGAACTGAGCATCGAGCTGCGGTTACGGATGTCCTACATTCCTGAGGAGCACCAGCCCACCATCCACCGGGTCAGCCGCAAGGTCACGCTGGCACCCGAAGGCGGTGACGGGACGTTCCGCTACGGAGTTTCCCTCTACAGCTACATGGGCGATTACGGCACGGTCCTGGACCTCGAAAGTGCCCTGGCCCATGTAGCCGACGTGGGCGCAACAGGGGTCGAGATCCTCGGTGAGGGGCACGTTCCCGGCTATCCGGAACCCTCACCGGCCTGGATCGACACCTGGTTCAACCTGCTGGAAAAGTACTCCCTGGAGCCCACCAACTACGGTTCCTGGATTGATACCAGGCTCCACCCGGGCCGGTCGATGACGGCCACCGAAGGCGCGCAGGCCCTGCAACGGGACCTGAAACTGGCCCACCGGCTGGGCTTCAGCTTTGTCCGGCCAAAAATCGGTGTGGTCTCCAGCGACCTCGTGCCGGACCCCATCTGGACTGAATCGGTGGAACGCTCCCTTGACCTGGCCCACGAGCTGGGAATGGTCATCTGCCCCGAGATCCACTCGCCCACCCCCATCAAGCACCCAGTAGTGGATGACTACATCGGGCTCATTGAGCGGACCGGAACCAAGAACTTCGGCCTGCTCATCGACACCGGCATTTTCCAGGACCGGCCCATTCCGCTGCGTGAAGGCGAGACCCGGGACACCCGTCCGGCGTTCCTTGACGGCATTGCCGTTAACCCCGCGGACTTCAAGGACATCGCCCAATACGTGGTGTTCATCCAGGCGAAATTCCACGACATCAACGAGCAGCTGGAAGACCAGCAGATTCCCTGGCGTCCCGTGCTCCAGGCGCTGAAGGACTCCGGTTACACCGGCTACCTCTCCAGCGAATACGAAGGCGAACGCACTGCCTGGCGTGCCATCGAGCAGGTGCGCCGCCAACATGCCCTGATCCGCAGCATCACCTCCGAACTCGACTGACCATCCCCAATCACGGTAAAGAGAACCATCATGCCCAACGGACTTCTTGACGAATCCAGCCTTCGCACCCACCCGGACGGACTTGCCCTTTCCCTTACCCTGCCGTGGTACCGGAGCCTCTGGCTCTCCTCGGTCACCAGCCTCCGGCTCACCATCGACGGCCGGGACGTCCCCCAAGAGGAGCTGTCCCTGGAGCTCGGGGGCGCCCGATATGCGCTGACCGACATTCCGGTGCAGAGTGAAACCCTCTGGTACCTGCAGGAACACCCGCTGCTCATTGTCCGCCGTGACCAGCCCGCAGTTCCCGGGGACCACCACACCGTCCAGCTCATCGGCGAGCTCCGGCTGCCGTACATGCAGATTGCCCCGGGGCAGGATGGGGGCCCGGGCATGTACGTCCCCAACTTCGTGAACCAGACACTGGAGCTGGCCGTCACGGATGGGCCTGCCCCCGCACCCCTACTCAAGGCGGCGGCGGCACCCCCTCCGCCCGCAACCGGGGACGACCCCTTCTCCCTCGGGCTGACGCTGTACTCGGCAAGCGCCGAGTTCCGCGCCGGCTGGTACGACTTCGACGGGCTGCTGGACCGGGTTGCCGATCTTGGCATTGGCCCTGGGATCGAGATCGTGGCCTCCCAGGTGCTCCCCACCTACCCCCACGTATCGGATGGCTTCGCCCGGGCGTGGCAAACTGCATTCGACAAGCATGGCTTCACCGCCAGCTCGTTCGGTGCGAACCTGGACATGGGCCGGCGCCGTGACCGCGACATGACGCCGGACGAGGAATACGAGTTCACGGAGACCCTGTTCCATGGTGCAAAGAAACTGGGCTTCCCCCTGGTCCGTATCCAGAGCGCCAAGCCCGCCCTCCTTCGCCGCCTCCTGCCGCTGGCCGAGAAGCTGGAACTCAATTTGGCCTACGAAATCCACGCTCCGATGGGACCCAACTCGCCGGAAATCATGAAGGTCCGGGATGTGTACGCAGAGCTCGATTCGCCGCTGCTGGGGTTCGTGGCGGATTTTTCCTCCACCATGCACAGCATGTCACCCACGCTCCTCCGTGCCGTGCGGCGGGCAGGCCTGGACGACGACTCGGTGGCCAGGCTGCAGGCCATCTGGGCCACCGACGCGCCGATGCGGGCGCGCCAGGAGGAGTTCATTGGCTACCTCAAGGGCCGGGCCTTCGATCCAGCCCGGCTTGGCTCCTTCGCCCATCTCGCCTTCAACATGCACGGCCATGTCAGTCCGCGGGAATGGGCAGACATCATGCCCCAGATCCTGCACGTCCACGCCAAGTTCTACGACATCGACGACGACGGCAACGAGCCTGCAATCGACTATCCGGAGCTGGTGCGCGTCTTCGTCGAAGGCGGCTACCACGGCTACTGGTCAAGTGAATGGGAGGGCCATGCCTTCGCCGAACTGGGGGAGGTGGACCCCTTGCTGTTGGTGCGCAGGCAACATGACCTGGTTCGGAAGAGCATGCGTTCCGTGCCGAAGGCGGAATCGAGGGCCGGCTCCTCGATGTGAGCAAGCCCCTCCGTGTTCTCCCTGCGCGGCGGCGCCTGTATGGGATGCTGGATCGGTGGACGATCCCGGCATGGAAGGCTTGGCCACCGCACGTGCGGATGGCCGGTGGTTTCAGCGCGCTGATGGCAAGGGCCACAGGCCATGACGGTGAACGAGATGGTCCGCGACGCGGTCCTCGCCGGAACCGGACTGCCCATTCCAGGTCCGGACGGACACGTTGAAGTTCCGGCTGCGTCGGAACGCTTGCAGAATCTTGTTGAACTGGCCCGCACGGTCTGTGGCCAGCCGGTAACAGCCATCAACATCATTACCGAAGACCTCCAGTACCAGGCAGCCACGGCGGGCATGGAACAGTATCTGTGCACCAGGGAAGACTCGATGTGCGCGGTGGGGTTCCTCAGCGGTGAACCCACCGTCCTCGAGGATGCTTCCCTGGATTCCCGGTACCGCGACAACCCCTACGTGGACGGCCGGCGCAGCAGTGTCAGGTTCTACGCCTCCATTCCGCTGGTGACCGACGACGGGTTTGTCCTTGGCACCCTTTGTGCCGGCGCCCGGGAGACCGGCCGGCTCAGCGGCGAACAACTCCGAGGCCTTGAAATCCTCGCCGCCCAAATCGTCGACGTCCTGCAGCTGGAACACCGCGCACGCCGCCTGGCTGACGCGCTGGCCGAAGCCGAGCGGAGCAACAGCCATCTGGCGGAGTTTGCCGGCAGGATCAGCCATGACCTCCGCAACCCGCTGACCTCGATCCTCGGATTCGTGGAACTGGGCGAAATGGACGCAGAAGCAGGGGACGACGCCCGGCTTCCGGAGTACCTGGGCATTGTGGGCAGGACCGGGCGGCGCATGCTGGCGATGGTCGAGGACGTCCTGGCTTTCGCCACCATCGGAGGCGACCTGCAGCCGGCCGCGGTTTCCCTGGCGGAACTGGTAAGGGACGTCATCGCGGACCTCGCCACCGCCGTGGAGGAGACGGGAGCGTCCGTGGACTCGGGGGAGCTGGTATTTACCGCGGACCCGGTCCAGACCCGGGTGCTCCTGCAAAATCTCATTCACAACGCCCTTAACTACCGCCGGCCGGGCGTTCCGCCGGTCATCCACGTCACCGGTCACCGCGGCGAAGATGGGGCGGTCCTGCGCGTAATCGACAACGGCAAGGGCATCGCCTCGGGCGACCGGGAACGCGTGCTCGATCCGCTGGTGCGCCTTGACCGCCAGGGTGACCCGCCCGGATCCGGCCTGGGCCTGGCAACCTGTTCCCGGATTGCCGCCGCGGCCGGTGGACGACTTGACCTCGGTTCCGCGCCCGGGTCCGGGACTGTCGTCACCGTTCACCTGGGACCGGGCAGCTAAGCAGCCGCCGCGCGCCTGCCGTGGACGTGGCATCGAGCGGCAGCCCGCGCGTGCGGGGGCGGCCCCGCCATCACGGCTCTTTATGCAATCCTTCTGCGAACCTTCGTGAAACTTATGTCTGTCATACGCGATACTTATGTGCTTTTTCTACACATCTCCCGCATACTTGTGAGTGACCGGGGTCACGACTCCGGATTCCTCGACAACGAAGTCTGAAAGGCTGGACATGACACAGCACCGTCGCTCCGCGGGATTGAAGGTGGTCGGCGCCCTCGCCGTTCCCACCATTGCGGCCCTCGCCCTCTCTGGCTGCTCCACCTCCGCCAGCAGCACCTCTTCCTCCGGTGGATCCCAGGAATTTTCCCTCTCCTTCGCCACCTCCAACAACATCGAGAGCCCCTTCCAGACGCTGGCGGAGGACTACATGAAGTCCCACTCGAACGTGAAAATCACGTTCAACCCACAGCCCAATGATTCCTACGACCAGACCCTGCGGACCCAACTCCAGGCCGGCAACGCCTCGGATGTCGTGGTCACGACGCCGGGTTCCGGCCAGGGGCGCAGCATCCTTCCCCTCGCACAGGCAGGCTTCCTTGAGCCGCTGGACGATGCCGCCAAGAAACTGGTTCCTTCCGGCAGCGATGCCCTCTTCGGCGCGGACAGCAAAGTCTACGGGCAGGCCATGGAGATCACCGTCGTCGGCCTGGTGGCCAACGAAACGGCGGCCAAGGCCTCCGGCATCACTGACTTCCCCGCAGACTTCGCCGCCTTGGAGAAGCAGTGCAAGAACCTTCAGTCTTCCGGTAAGTCCCTCTTCGCCCTTGCCGGCGCGGCTGCCCCCAACACCGGGCTGATGGCCATGTCCCTTGCTGCCAGCAGGGTCTATGCAGGCGATCCTGACTGGAACACCAAGCGGACCGCAAACCAGGTAACGTTTGCCGGCTCGGACGGGTGGAAGTCTGCCCTCGACGCCGTGAAGAAGCTCAATGATGCGGGGTGCTTCCAGCAAGGTGCGGCCGGCGCAGGATTTGATGCCATCACCCAGGGCCTTGCCAGTGGGACATCCGTTGCCGGTTTCATCCCCGCCCCAAGCTGGAAGCAGCTGAAGACCGCGGCCGCCGGTTCTGAATTCGATGTGCGTGCCCTCCCGGCGGAGCAGGCCTCGGACAAGGCCTACACGTTCGCCAGTGCCAACTACGCGTTCTCCATCAACGCCGCTTCCAAGAACAAGGATGCTGCCAAGGCATTCCTCGACTGGGCGGCTGAGCCGGAACAGACCAAGGCCTTTGCCGAAATTGACGGCGCCCTTCCCGTCAGCGGACTGGACAGCTATGACTTCAACGGCAGCGCCTACAAGAACGTGGCCGACCTGATCAAGGGCGGAAAGTACGGGCCCCTGCCCAACAGCCAGTGGCCCAACTCGTCCGTCTACGACGCCCTGGCCACCGGCGTCCAGGGCTTGATCACCGGGCAGAAGACCACTGACCAGGTCCTCCAGGCCATGGATGCCGCCTGGGGACAGTAAGTCTTCCACTCCACTACCGTTCCAACGACTCAACGGGACAAGCAAGGAATTATCATGACTGCGACGATGCAACCCAAGAGCGAAGCAGCAGAAGCACCCCGGCGAGGCAAGCGCGCTCCGGGGATGGGCCGCCCAGCCCGTCCCCGGGGCCGCTCCCTGGAATTTGGACACTGGTGGTGGGCGCTCCCCGGGATCGCCCTCGTCATCGCCATCCACTATGTGGCGACCGGCATCGGCGGGTTCTTCGCCTTTACCAACTGGACGGGAATCGGTTCCTTCAAGATCACCGGTTTGAACAACTTCGAGGCAATCTTCAAGGACCCCACCAAGGTCGGCGCCCTCTCCAACACACTGTTCCTCGCGTTCGGATCGGTACTGCTGGGCAACATTGCCGGTCTGATCATTGCGCTGGGACTCAACCGTGTGGTGAAGACGCGCTACATCCTCCGCACGCTGTTCTTCATGCCGGTGGTCCTCAGCCCCCTCGCCACCGCCTATATCTGGAAGTACATCTTCGATTTCAACGGTCCCATCAATGTCCTGCTGAAGGCGGCGGGGCTCGGTCAACTGGCAAAACCCTGGCTCGCCGATCCGCAATGGGCCATCTGGACAGTCCTGGTGGTCCTCGTGTGGTCCTCCACCGGGTTCGCCATGGTGATCTTCATGGCCGGACTCACCGGTGTTGCGGTGGAGGTCGAAGAAGCCGCGGCAATCGACGGCGCCAACTTGTGGCAGCGCTTCCGGAACGTCACCCTGCCGGCGATCCGTCCCGCCGTCGCAATCGCCACAACACTGGGCATTGTCCAGGGCCTCCGGGTCTTCGACCCCATCATGGCACTTACCGGCGGCGGCCCGGCAGGGGCCACGGAAACGCTGGCCACCCAGGTGTACAAGCAGGCATTCGCGCTGGGCAACTTCGGCGGCGGCGCTGCCCTGGCCCTGGTGCTCGCCTTCATCATCCTGATCTTCGCCGTGATCCAGCAGCGGCTGACGCGATCGAATCCTGAGGACTAATCCATGTTCCGCTACACGAAATTCACCCTGATCCGCGAAATCGGGCTGTGGGCCCTCGCCCTGGTCTTCCTCGCCCCGTTCTACTTCCTGGTGACCACGGCGCTGAAGCCGGACAGCGAAATGTACACCACCTCCGCCCTGGCGCTTCCCGGCAATCCGGACTTTGGCAACTTCGTGAAGGTCCTTACGGCAACAGGCAATTCCAACGTCATGGCCGGACTGGTCAACAGCCTCATCATCACCACCGGGAGCATCCTGGGGTTGATCGCACTGGGGTCCATTACCGGCTACGTTATTTCCCGCAGCACCCGCAGGTGGAGCAAGGCGGCGTACTACCTCTTCCTGGTAGCCATCATCCTACCGGGCCAGCTGGGCGCGGTGCCGCTGTACATGGGCGCCCGTGGCCTGGGTCTCACCGGATCGGCCTGGGGCCTGATCGTCCTGTATACCGGGATGCTGCTGCCGCTCTCGATCTTCCTGTACTCGAACTTCTTCCGGGGCCTCGGAACGGACTACGAGGAAGCCGCCACGATCGACGGCGCCAGCAAGACCCAGGTCTTCTCCAAGGTGGTGTTTCCCATGATGGCCCCCGCCACCGGAACGGTCACCATCTTCGCCGGACTGATCGTGTGGAACGATTTCTTCACCTCGCTGATCTTCCTCGGCGGATCAGCCAACCAGACGCTCCCGGTAGCCATGTACTACTTCATCGGTTCGCTGGTCTCGAAGTGGAATTCCATCTTCGCGATCGTCATCGTGTCCATGATTCCCATCCTGGCGTTGTTCCTGTTCGCGCAAAAGCGCTTCATCCAGGGCTTCTCCGGCGGACTCAAAGGCTGATCCGCATGGCCGGCAACCGCGAGGCGTTTGAACGCTTCGTGGAGATCTTCTACACCCAAAAACGGGTACGGGAAGCCTTCGGGTTCCTTGTTGCCGATGAATACAAGCAACACAATCCGACCATCCCGGACGGTCCGGAGGCCGCCATCCGGATGCTCACGCCCAAGTTCGACGGCTCACCGGACTCGCGCTTCGAGGTCCAGCGGATCCTCGTTGACGGAGACCTGGCCATGGTGCACGTCCGGGCATCAGGACCCGGGCGTCCCGACGCCGCCGTCGCAGATATCTACCGCTTCGAAGCCGGGCGCATCGTGGAGCACTGGGACGTGCTCCAGCCCGTCCCGGACCACCCGGTGCACGACCACCCCATGTTTTAGCCACCCCCTTTCCAAGAATTCCAGGAGACAGCCATGTTCCAGCTCGCACCCAATATCGACCTCTTGTTCTCCGAAGCAGGCGACAGCGCCGCAGACCGCGTCCGCGCTGCCGCCGCGGCAGGCTTCGATGCCGTGGAAATGTGGGGTCCCACCGGTAAGGACATTCCCGCCCTCAAGGAGGCGCTGCAGGAAACCGGCGTCCAGCTCACCGCCCAGCTGGCCGAGCCCCGGATGCAGTTCATGATTCCGCCAAAGAACCACGAGCCCTTCTACGAGGGCCTCGATGCCGGCGTAAAGGTGGCACAGGAACTGGGCTGCCCGCGGATCGTGGTGGGCAGCGGCACCGGCTTCGGCGGCCGCAAGCGGCAGGACCAGCTCGATGAACTCATTGAGATCTTCACCAAGGGCGTTGCCCACATCGAAGGCTCCGGGATCACCCTTGTCCTGGAGCCGGTCAACATCCGGGTGGACCACCCCGGGGCGTTGCTGGACCGGACCTCCGAGGCCGTGTATGTCGCCAGGGGAGTGGACTCGCCCAACTTCGGCGTCCTCTACGACCTCTACCACTCAACAGTGGAAGGGGAGGACGTGGTGGCAGAGCTCGCCAACGCGGGCCGGCTGGTCAAGTACGTCCAGATTGCCGACGCGCCGGGCCGCGGCGAACCGGGATCGGGTTCCATCGACTGGGCTGCCAGGCTCGCCGACCTGCAGGACAGCGGATACGCCGGCCCCATCGGGCTTGAGTACTACCCCACGATTGAGTCCGCCAAGTCTGTCCGGCGCATCCAGGAACTGGCGGCAGGACGGTGAGCAGCAGCCGCTACCCCGCCGCCGTCGATGTAGCCATCGTGGGCAGCGGGCCCACCGCATCCGCGTACGCCCGCATCCTCAGTGAGCGGGCCCCTGGAGCCAGCATCGCCATGTTCGAGGTGGGGCCCACGGTCAGTTCTCCACCGGGCGCCCACGTCAAGAACATCGAGGATGAGGCCCGCCGTGCAGCCGCCCAACAGGCTTCGGAAGGCCCCGGCGCCGGGGCCGAGACGGTCAACTCGCCCGGCGCCGTGAAGAGCGGCGAACGGCGCGCCCGCCCCGGAACGTACCTGCTGCAGGACGGCTACGCCTTCCCGGGCGAGGACGGCATGCCCGTCGCGGCAATGTCCAGCAACGTGGGCGGCATGGCCGCCCACTGGACCGCCGCGTGCCCGCGCCCCGGCGGAAAGGAGCGCATCGCTTTCCTGCCTGACCTGGACCAGCTGCTGGACGAGGCCGACCGCCTCCTCGGCGTCACCACTTCGGCCTTTGAAGCGGCACCGTTCTCCGGCCTCGTCCACGATCGGCTCGCGGCCGCCGTCGACGACGGCCGCAGCCCGGCCTTCCGCGTCCAGCCCATGCCCCTCGCCGTGCACCGGCGAGGCGACGGCCGCCTCGTGTGGTCCGGATCCGACGTCGTAATGGGTCCTGCCACCCGGGAAAACCAGCGGTTCGACCTGTTCGACGAGTCCCTGGTCCGTCGTGTCCTGGTGGAGGGCGGCCGCGCCGCCGGAGTCGAGGTGGAAGACCGCCGCGGTGGCGGAACGCACCGCATTGCCGCGCGCTATGTGGTGGTGGGCGGTGACGCCCTGCGCACTCCCCAACTGTTGTGGGCTTCCGGGATCCGGCCCGAGGCCTTGGGCCGGTACCTCAATGACCAGGCCCAAGTGGTGTTCGCCACCCGGCTGCGCGGCGTCAGTGCCGAGGAGGGGCAGTCCAGCGCGGACGGAGCCCTCAGTGAGCAAAGCGGAGTGACCTGGGTGCCGTACACGGATGAGATGCCCTTCCATGGCCAGATCATGCAGTTGGATGCTTCACCCATCCCCCTGGCCGACGACGACCCGGTCGTTCCCGGATCGATTGTGGGGCTGGGGCTGTTCTGCGCCAAGGACCTCCAGCGGGACGACAGGGTCGCCTTCGACGACACCGCCGTGGACAGCTATGGGATGCCTGCCCTGCGCATCCACTACAGCCTGACCGACAAGGACCGGGAGGTGCTTGAGCGGGCAAAGGAGGAGATTGTGCGGCTCGGCAGGGCCGTGGGAGAGCCGATTGATGAGCGGCCGTTCGTCCTCCCGCCGGGTGCCTCGCTGCACTACCAGGGCACCACGCGGATGGGACAGTACGACGACGGCGGAAGCGTGTGTTCTCCGGACAGCGAGGTCTGGCAGGTCCCCGGCCTCTTTGTGGCCGGCAACGGCGTGATTCCCACCGCCACAGCGTGCAACCCCACCCTGACATCGGTGGCGCTCGCTGTCCGCGGCGCAGGGAAAATTGCGGCGGAACTCGCCGATGCTTTACTTATGTCTGATTCAGACAATAGAATGACTAAATAATGAATAAGCGCACGTTGCCGCTATTCCGATGCCGGCAAGGCATGCCGCAGACAAGGAGGTCTCGATGATCGCCGACCGCATAATCGAGCAAGGAACACTTACCAGCCAGGACGGCCGCGCCGCCGTCGAGGTCCGCATTCCCTGGTACCGGGCCCTCCCCGGTTCATGCATCGCCGGGGCCGCCCTCACCATTGACGGTGTTGCCGCACCGGAGGAATCGCTGCGCTGGACCATGAACAACCGCACGTTCAGCTTCGGGGAGCTCGTGGACCAGACCGGCGAATGGTGGTTCCCGCTGGACTCCGCCGTCCTGTCCGGGGACCTTCCCGTCGATCCTTCCAAGGCAGGGCACGAGGTGCGGGTGGACCTGAAGCTCTACATTCCGTACATCATCACCGACCACGGCGTGCTGCACATCGAAGAGCACGACACCAAGACCATGAAGGTGGCACAACGATGACCAGCCTTGGCACGCCCATCCAGGGCGTCACCCTCTACAGCTTCACCCGCGCCTTCCACGGCCGGCAGTACGATCTCGACGGCCTGATCCGCAAAGTGGCGGCCGAGGGCTTTGGACCCGGGCTCGAAGTCATTGGCTTCTCCAGCCTGCGCGGCTTCCCCGACCACGTCGATGACAATTTCGTGGGGCAGTTCCGGGACCTTGTGGCGGAGGTGGACCTGGTGCCCACCTCGCTCGCCGTCAACGTTGACACCGGAATCCGCCGCGACCGGCTCATGAACCACGATGAACTGGTCGAATACATGCGCAAGCAGATCGAAGTGGCAGCCCGGCTCGGCTTCCCGATCGCCCGGGTTCAAATCTCCCTGACACCCGATGCCATGGAGAGCCTCCTTCCCGTCGCAGAAAAGTACGGCGTCACGCTGGCGCTGGAGGTCCACGCCGACCAGCACGGGGCACACGAACGCGTCCTTGCGCTGCGCGACCGCTACGAGAAGCTCGACTCCCCGCTCCTGGGGTTCACCGCAGACTGGGGCGCCACCGTCACCGGCTTCGCCCCTTCGCTGTTGGAGGCCTACCGCCGCCGCGGAGCGTCCGAGGACCTGCTCCAGCAGGTGGTGGACCTGTGGAACGGTTTCTACGCGGAAGGACCGCCCAACACCCAGAAAGTCCACGGCGAGCGGTTCGGCGCCTTTATCGGCCTGGCCGCACGCAACGGCCGCCCGGACCTTGGCATCGACTTCGCCATCAATGGAACCGGCCTCTTCGGCCCCGCGCCGCTGGACACCTGGCTGGAAATCATGCCGTGGGTCCGGCACGTCCACGGAAAGTTCTTCGGCATCGACGAGAACGGCGAAGAGCCGTCCGTTCCGGTACGCGGGCTGGTCCGCCAGCTGGTGGAGAACGGCTACTCCGGTGCGATCTCCAGCGAATACGAAGGCTGGCACTGGAACAACTGGCAGGACCCGTTCGACATCATCCGCGGAGAGCAGGCCGTCCAGCGCTCCGCCGCTGCCGACGCCGGCTCGGCCATGGTCACCGACGCCGCCGAAGCGCGACGCATCCTCAACAGCCACCTCGCCCAGCCCGTCCGCGGCTGACACCGAAGGGATCACAGAACATGTCAGAAGGAATCGCAGGCTCCGGCATCGAGCTTGGCATCACCCTTTACTCACTCACCTCCGAATTCGCGGCCGGGCTGTACACCCCCGAAACCCTGATCAAGGCCGTCGCCGACGAAGGCCTCGGTCCCGGCGTCGAATTCAACATCGCGCAAATGCTGCGCACCTATCCCGACGTGGATGACGACTTCGTGAAACTGTGGCGCGACAGCATGGACCGCTACGGCCTCACCCCGAGCGCCGTCGGCACGAACCTGGACATGGGCCGGCGCAAGGACCGGGACATGACGCCGGACGAGGAATTCGACTTTTTCGCCAGGCAGCTCAAGACCGCCAACACGCTCGGCTTCAACAAGATCGTGATCCGGTCCGCCGGCAAGGAACTGCTGCGGCGGCTTCTTCCCCTGGCCGAAAAGTACGACCAGAAGCTGGGCTACGAGATCCACGCCCCGCAGGGCCCCAACGATCCGAAGATCCTGCAGATCCGGGAGATGTACGCCGAGCTGGACAGCGACCGGCTGGGTTTCACCGCTGACTTCAGCTCCACCATGCACAGCCTCTCTCCCACCCTGTTCCGCACGCTGACCCAGATGGGCCTGCCGCAGGAACACTTCGCCGTCATGCAGGACATCTGGCGCAAGCCACTGCCCATGCAGGAACGCAACCAGGAGTTTGAGGACTACCTGCGGGAGAACAACTTCGATCCGGCGCAGCTCGGTCCCTTCACCCGGCTGGCCTTCAACATGCACGGCCTGGTTCCGCCGGAGGAATGGCTGGACATCATGCCGCAGATGTTCCACGTCCATGCCAAGTTCTATGACATTGACGAGAACGGCAACGAGCCCGCCATGGACATTCCGAGGATTGTGCGCCAGTTCGTCAAGGGCGGCTACCAGGGCTTCCTGTCCAGCGAGTGGGAGGGCCACGCCTTTGCCGACCTCGGCGAATCCGACCCCATCGAGCTCGTCAAGAAGCAGCACGCCCTCATGCGCAAGGCCATCGAAGAATCAGTGGTTCCCGCCTAAGGAGAAATCGATGCCTGCGATCGACACCGACCTCACCGCCGAGGTGGAGCGGCTCCGCGCCGAGCTTGGCGAAGCGCTCCGGTTGGCGCGCCGGGCCAACGACCGGGGGGACATCGAGAACCTGTTCAACCGCTACATGTACCTTCACAACGCGTTTGAGGATGAGCAAATCATCCCGCTCTGGGTCAAGCCGGGCACGCCGGGGGTGCGTGCCCGGTACACGAACGCCGGGCAGTACACGGACTACGACAGCGTGATCCGGTACCACCAGGGCCGCCCCAAACCCGTCGGCAAGCTGATCCTGCACTACACCACCACTCCGGTCATCGAGGTGGCGGCCGACGGCAAGACCGCCAAGGGCGTCTGGATCATGACCGGCAACGAGTCCGGCCTGACCGACCCGGACGTGGCCAAGGAGAGCCCCGACTACATGTACTCGCCGGGCGAAGTCCAGGGCAAGAAAGTCTGGGCCCACTGGGTCTGGTGCAAATACGCGGTGGACTTCCTGCGCCAGGACGGTGAATGGAAGATCTGGAAGTTCCGCTGCTACGAGTTGCTGCGGGCACCCTTCGAGGAAAACTGGATCAGCTTTGCCGAGAAGAACCAGCACGCTTTCGCCCTGGACCTCATGTACTTCGGTGACGACGGAAAGCCCGTCTTCATGCCGCCCGCGGACCAGCCGGTCCCGAGCGAATACCACCCCTACAATCCGTCGGCCCGGCAGACGCTGGAACCGCAGCCGCCTGCACCCCACCAGACTTTCGTCGAGACCTTTGAGTAAGGACTAATCATGGCAACCCATAACTCCCTTTTCCAGGACGCCGACGTCCGCCGGCACCCGGAAGGCATCTCCGTTGCGGTGCAACTCCCGTGGTACCGGAGCCTGTGGCTGTCCGCCGTAGACGACGTCGCGGCAACCGTCAACCGCGTGGAAATCCCCAAGGAATCCCTCCGCTTCGAACTGCAGGGCCGGTCGTACTCCATCGCGGAGCTTCCGGAGCAGTGGGACACCCTGTGGTTCGTGGCTGACAAGCCGGACATCATCATCCCGCTGGACCGTGTTCCCGACGCCGGCGAGGAAATCGACGTCGAGGTCATCCTGACCCTCCGCCTCCTCTACATGCAGATCGCTCCAATGCGGTACGTGGGGAACCGGGTGGCCGTGGACCGAAAGGTTGTGCTGGCATGACCACCCTGCGCGTGGCCATGATCGGGTACGGGTTCATGGGCGCCGCGCATTCCCAGGGCTGGCGCACGGCTCCGCGGGTGTTCGACCTTCCCGCCGAGCCGGACATGGCGGTCATTGTCGGCCGGAACGCCCAAGCGGTGAATGAGGCGGCGCGGAAGTGGGGGTGGGCTGAGGCGGCCACCGACTGGCGCGACGTGATCGCGCGGGAAGACATCGACGTCGTCGACATTGTCACCCCGGGCGACTCCCACGCCGAGATCGCCATTGCTGCACTGGAGACGGGAAAGCACGTCCTGTGCGAGAAGCCGCTGGCCAACACCGTGGCCGAAGCCGAAGCAATGGCCGAAGCTGCGGAAAGGGCCGCCGCCCGCGGCCTTCGTGCGATGGTGGGGTTCACCTACCGCCGCGTCCCCGCGGTAACCCTCATGCGCAATCTCATTGCCGAAGGTGCGGTGGGAACAGTCCGCCAGGTCCGGGCCTCCTACCGGCAGGACTGGCTGGTTGACCCGGACATGCCGCTCGCGTGGCGCCTGCAGAAGGAACACGCCGGATCCGGTGCGCTGGGCGACATCGGAGCCCACGCCATCGACCTCGCCCAGTTCGTCACGGGCCTCACCCTCCGCACGGTCTCCGGCGTGATCGAGACCATCGTGAAGGAACGGCCGCTGCTCGAATCGGGCGCGGGGCTGTCCGGAACCGCGGGTGCGGGATTCGGCAAGGTAACGGTGGATGACATCGCCATTTTCACCGGCCGCTTCGAATCCGGCGCCCTGGCCTCCTTCGAGGCATCCAGGTTCGCGACCGGCAGGAAGAACGCGCTTCAGATCGAGGTTTCCGGGGACAAGGGGGCCCTCGCCTTCGACCTCGAAGACCTCAACAGCGTCCAGTTCTACGACCGGACTGCTTCCCCGGACCGCCAAGGGTTCCGGAAGATCCTGGTCACCGAGCCGGAGCACCCGTACCTGTCCGGGTGGTGGCCCGCCGGCCACATGCTCGGCTACGAGCACGGGTTCTCGCACCAGGTGAAGGACCTGGTGGAGGGCATCGCCAACGGTGCCCACCCGCAACCGACCTTCGCCGACGGGCTGCAGGTGCAGCAGGTACTGGAGGCAGTTGAACGCAGTTCCGACAATGATTCCGCCTGGACACGGGTCGCCGCCGGCGTACCCGCCCCGGCAGTATAGGGAGGAGACATCCGTGGCACGACCGATCACTTTGTTCACCGGCCAGTGGGCCGACCTGCCCTTCGAAGAAGTGGCCCGCCTCGCCGGCGAGTGGGGCTACGACGGACTGGAGATCGCCTGCTGGGGTGACCACCTGGATCCGTGGCGCTGGGATGACGACGCCTACGTGCAGGGCAAGCTGGACATCCTCGAACGCAACGGCCTGAAGGTGTGGACCATTTCCAACCATCTCAAGGGCCAGGCAGTGTGCGATGACCCGATCGACGAACGGCACCGGGGCATCCTTCCGGACGTGGTGTGGGGCGACGGCGATCCGGAGGGCGTCCGCCGGCGCGCCGCGGAGGAATTGAAGAACACCGCAAGGCTGGCTGCGAAGCTAGGCGTGAAGACGGTGACGGGCTTTACGGGATCGTCCATCTGGAAGTACGTTGCCATGTTCCCGCCGGCCACGGAGAAGATGGTCGACGCCGGCTACCAGGACTTTGCCGACCGGTGGAACCCGATCCTCGACGTCTTTGACGAGGTGGGCGTCCGGTTTGCCCATGAGGTGCACCCGTCGGAGATTGCCTACGACTATTGGACAACCCGGCGCACCCTGGAGGCGATCGGCCACCGGGAAGCCTTCGGGTTGAACTGGGACCCGAGCCACATGGTCTGGCAGGACATTGATCCCGTGGGATTCCTGTGGGACTTCCAGGACCGCATTTACCACGTGCACTGCAAGGACACGAAGAAGCGGCTGGTCAACGGACGCAACGGCCGGCTGTCGTCCCACCTGCCGTGGGCCGACCCGCGCCGCGGCTGGGATTTCATCTCCACCGGCCACGGCGATGTGCCCTGGGAGGACGCGTTCCGGATGCTCAATTCGATCGGCTACCGCGGACCGCTCTCAGTGGAATGGGAGGACGCAGGCATGGACCGGTTGGACGGCGCTCCCGAAGCGCTTGAGTTTGTCCGCAGGCTTTCCGGCTACGAGCCATCTGCGGCCGCGTTCGACGCCGCCTTCAGCACCAAATAGCACCGCCAACACAACGGCCGGCCCGGAAGCTTCCGGGCCGGCCGTTGTGTTGTGTTCCCAGGCTCAACCACCCGTGGAAAGGGCTGCCTCCGCCAGGGCCAGGTGACGCTGCGTCATCTCGGTGGGATCGTCCTGCAGCCACTCGTGGCCGCCCCACTCGCTGGTCAGCGTGCCGGTGAAGCTGCTCCGGCTGAGCAGGCCGGCAAGGTCCCGCAGCGGCTGCGATACCCGCCCGCCGTCGTCGTGCAGGTCCCAGAACTTCAGGTGGAAGGCCCCCACCAGGGGCATGATGCCCTGCAGGTCTCCTGCTTGGCTGCGGCCGAAACGGATCAACAGGTTCATGTAGAGGGTGTGGATCCGCGGCGGCACCTGCCCCGACCGGAGCAGGGCCGTGACGGCGTCGAGGGTGGCGGGATCCAGCCAGTCGTGTTCCAGGCGTGCCAGGAGGTCCGCGGGAATGCCGCCTTGGCGAAGTTCCCTGAGGTAGGTGGGGGGAAGGGCGGGCATGAGCATGCTGATGTCCACGAGCACCCGCACGTGGTCATCCGCCAGCGTGGCGATCGCCTCAAGTGCAGGGTCGACGCCGGGGCTCCCCGGGGCCTGCCGCCCTTGGATTTCCTCGTACAACACCAGGTCCAGCCGGTGCAGCAGCGGTTGCAGCAGGGTGAGCAGTCCTGGCCCCGCCTGGCCGATCGGCAGGCGCACTCCGTGGGCTCCCACCCGATGCGCAGCGTGGAGTTGGGGCACCAGGAAGTCCAGCCGCTCCTTCTGGGACCGTCTGGTGCCGGGGGAGGTGAAGTCGTCCAGGCTCGCCCCGACAATGGTGATGCTGGCCCCTTTCGCGGCCAGGGATTCCCGGAGGGCGTCCACCTCATCGTCCTGCGGAGCGGGAAAGGACCGCCACACGAGCCCCGGTTCGAGCTCCACCGTCCGCACCGAGTCCGCAATGCCGGAAACGATGTCCCTGGCCGTCCGCCGGGCGGCCACGATGTCGGGCACCCAGTTGAATGAGCTGGCGCAGAGGGTCCAGCCGCCGGCAATTTCGGTGTCCATGGCTCCCTTTCCTTTTATGCACTTAACTGACAAACTTATGTCAGTTTTAGGATAAAGGAAGGGTGTTGGATTGGAAACCGCTTTGCGTGACGATGCGCTGACCGCCGTTCCTGCTGGTTTCGAGCTCCGGCTCGGTTTGCCGTGGATCCGTTCTATGCCGCTCTCCAGTGTGGCGGGCCTGGCTGTGGAGGTGGATGGAGTGCCGGTGGCGGCGGGCCGGGTGTCGGTGGTGCTCGGTGCCAGGCGCGTGCCTGCCGACGCCTTGCAAGCAGAGTCCGGCTGGTGGTTCATCCAGGACAGGCTTGTCCTGGCGGTCCCGCAGGAAATCTCCGCCGGCGCGCACGCCGTCGCTGTCGATTTCACCCTGATGATGCCGTACCTCCAGGCACCATCAGGGTCTGCGCTGGTACTCCCGTTCCACGTTGAGGCCCGGCTGGCTGTACGTCCGGCCGTGGTGCCGGGCATCTCCCGCGACGTGGCGTGAGCGGCGCTGCCGGACGGGAATGCCAGGTCAGGCCGGCACTGCCGTGCGTTCGGGGGATGGCCGGCCTTCGGCAAACCAGCGCGGGAAGGTGACATCGAACAACTGCTCGCGTGCAAGCTCGGCTCCGCCGCGCAGTGGTTCGCGCTCGTCGTTCACGGACAACGTGATGGTGAGGTCGCGGGTGGCGAGGGGCAGTGACAGCTCATACACGCGTTGCCGAACCTCGGCCAGGAACACCTCGCCCGCAGAGGCAATGGCACCGCCGATGACAATGACTCCGGGGTTGAACATGTTGACCAGGGCTGAAATGGTCTCGCCGGCTACATGGGCGGACTTCTGGACGAGCGAGATGGCGAGCGAATCGCCGGCCTGTGCCGCGAGCGTGATGTCCTCCAGCGTCAGCGCCCGCTCTTTTGCCCGGCCGGCCAGGGAAGTGGTGGCGCCTTCCTTGATGGCGTGCTCTGCGTCCCGCACCAGGGCCCATCCGCCGGCCACAGCTTCGAGGCATCCGACCTTGCCGCAGCGGCACTGCTCGTTGGAGTCGGAGACCCGGACGTGGCCGATGTCCCCGGCAGCGCCGTTGGCACCACGATGTATACGGCCCTTGGACAGCAGGCCGGAGCCGACGCCCGAGCCGATCTTGCAGTAGATCAGGTCCGTGAGCATGTCGCGACGGCGGGCCCGCTCACCAAGCGCCAGCAGGTTGGAGTCGTTATCCACCCATACCGGCGCGTTGAAGCGTTCCTCGAAGGGCGTCCGGACGTCGTAGCCGTTCCACCCGGGCATGATCGGCGGAGCGACGGGCTGTCCCGTGGCGAAGTCCACCGGTCCCGGCAGGCCAACCACGACGCCCCATACCGGCACGGGAGGGTGATCTTTGAGCACGTCCTCAACAAGGGACATGACGGCATCGATCGTCTTCTCCGGTCCCTGGGCGATGTCCCAGCTGCGGTGTGCGTGGTCAATGATGTCGCCGTCGAGCGCCGCGAAGCCCACCCTGATGTGTGCTGCGCCGAGGGCGCAGATGACAATCCGCCCCTGTTCCGAGCGAAAGCGGAGGGTCCGCGGCGCGCGGCCTCCGGACGAGGCCCCGAAATCGCCGTCACCCAGGAATCCGATCGCGATGGCCTGGTCCACCCGCTGGCTCACGACGCCCCGGCCCAGCCCGGTAACCTTGCCGATTTCCGGCCGGGTGGTCGCCTCGCCTGTCCGCACCAGGTTGACGATCCGCAGCAGGCTGGTCACTTCGTCCGTTTGTGCTCCGAAACGGAGGGTGGAGTCTGTCGTCATGGCACCAATTCTCACACATGGCACGCGACTAAGGCGCGAAATCAGATCAACTATGGCTAAAACTTCGCCGACTTATGAATAATAGAGACATAAGAAGGAGGCGACGATGCCTTGGAGAATAGGGATACTCGGAGCCGGGCCCGGCGTTGCGGCCCTTCATTTGCCGGTGTTGCGCGGGCTCCCGGACCTGTTTGATGTGGTGCATATCGCCGATGCCGGAAGTGGCCGTTCGAGGGACCTTGCTGAACCGTGCGGTGCGCGCTGGTCCAGCGGGGATCGGGAGCTGCTGGCAGACCCGGAGGTGCAGGTGGTGGCGGTCTGCAGCCCGCCGTCAGAACACGCCCGGCATATCCTGGCGGCAGTGGCGGCCGGCAAGCGGGCCATCTTCTGCGAAAAGCCCCTGGCCACCACCAGGCAAGATGCCAGCCGCGCCATCGATGCCTGCCGCGCGGCCGGCGCCATCCTCCTGGTGGGCACAAACCACGTGTTTGATGCCGCCTGGGACCGCGCCAGGCGCCACCTTGCTTCGCTCGACGGCGGGGTGCGGGCCGTATCGGTCACGTTGGCGCTTCCGCCCAACGACAGGTACCACCGGCTCGTGGCGGAAGGCGCCCCGTTCCAGGCTGCGGCCCACGGCCGCCCGGACCTGGGCCGCCCGGAGATTGCGGCAGGAGTCCTGCGGCAGCTGCTGATCGGGCTGGCCATCCATGACCTGCCTGCAGTCAGGGGCATCGCGCCGGGCATTGACGAGGTTGTCTATGCACAGCTCGCCGCGCCCATCGGCTACCTGGTGGGGTACCGGGCAGGCAGTGTCCTGGTCCAGCTCGCCCTCACCATGCTTCCGGAAGGCCCCGACGCCCTCTGGCGCATGGCCATTGCCACCTCCCATGACCGGATCGAGGTCAACTTCCCGCCGGCCTTCGTCCACGCGGGAAGCGCCGTCATCAGCGTACGCGCGGACGATGGGCAGCGGACCGAGTACAGGAGGGATCCCGTGGACGGCTATGTGGCTGAGTGGCGCGCCCTGGCATCGTGCCTTGAGGCCAAGGTCCCGGTGGAGTACGACGAACTGCTGGCTGACGCGCACTACGCAATCGACCTGGCTGGTGCTGCCGCCGCAAAGATTCTCGAAGCGGGGCGGCAGTGATGCCCCAAGGGCCCCACGCCGGCGTCTTTACCCGGTTGCCCGCCTATGTGGCGGCCGCGGCCGGGCTTCCCGCCAGTGCCAGGCTGGCGGATGACATGTGCGGTGCCGTTGCCGTCATCCCCGGCTCCGGCAACTGGTGGGCCGGACTGCTGGATGCCCGGGACGGGGGAGCGGCGGCGGTGGTGATCGCGGATCCCGGGGCCCTGCCCCGGGAGGTCTTCGCTGCGGGCACCTGGTCCGGAGGTATTCCGGTGGTCGTCGAACGCCCCGGCCTCCGCGCCGACATGGTGGCGGACGCGGTCCGGGCGCGGCGCGGGACCCTGCCGAGGGTGGTCACCGTGGAGTGCGCAGCCTCCGCCGCCCTCCTGGGTGCCGTGATCCGCGACGGGCTCGGCTGGGCCCGCTCCCTGGCAGGTTCTTCGCTGACCCTCCGGGCGGGGGTGGCGGCCGCGCGGGGCACCATGGCACTGCTGGATTCGCCGGTGGCCGGCGGAAGCCGCCTTCCGTCCAGCATGGTGGGCACCGTCCTCGAAGGACCTGCCGCAGGCGGCCTGCTCCAGGTCCTGGCCTTGGGCGAGGTCAGGACGGAGGTTGCCATCGATCATGCTGCCGGCTGGGCCAAGCTGGAGACCTCGACGGCGGAGGGGGCGCTTACGGCGCCGGAGCGCTACGAGGCTCCGGCGCGGCTGGCCTTGCGCCGGGCCATCGAAGCCGCCTCGAGCGGCAGGGAGGTGGCTGACCTACAGGAATTGCTGGAAGACCAACGGCTGGCGCACGACGTGGCGAGCGCGCGGGCCGCCCAGTGACTCCGTCGATTCCGTGCAATCTTTTGTTGTTTTTAGACTTAAGTGGTTGTAGGGTGGGGATTGGCGCCGGGGTCCCATCCGGACCCGTTCCCCGTCGTGTTGGTGCGCCGGGGGCACACCACGTCGCGTCGACGGTCCGATCGTTCGGACAGACCACTATGCAACTATCACCTGTAAAACTTCGCCTCCTCACCACCTCCCTGCTCACTGTCTCGTTCCTCGGGGCACTGGACCACACAGTTGTCTCCACATCCCTTGCCACCATTTCCGGAGAGCTGGGTGCCCTGCAGCTGATGAGCTGGGTGGTGGTGGGCTACACCCTGGCCAGCACGGTGCTGCTGCCCGTGCTCGGCAGGCTCGGCGATGTCCTCGGCGCCCGGCGGATCTTCCTTGTTTCCCTGGTGATGTTCCTGGCCGCATCCCTGGCCTGCGGTTTTGCCACGGACATCGCGTGGCTCATTGCCGCCCGTGTCCTCCAGGGCATGAGCTCGGCGGGCCTGCAGCTCATGTCGCAGACCATCATCGCCCGCGTGACCACGCAGCGGGAGCGGCCCCGCTACATGGCAATCATCGGGGCGGCTTTTCCCATCGCCATCCTGGTAGGCCCGGTGGTGGGCGGTGCCATCACCGATTACTGGGGCTGGCAGTGGGTCTTCTGGATCAACATCCCGGTGGGCGCCGCTGCGTTCGCCCTGGCACTGGTGGCCGTTCCCCACCTGGAACCGGGCCCGGCGCCCCGGCACTTCGACATCGCCGGCTCCGCCGTCTTTACCTCCGCGCTGGTGGCGCTCGTCCTTGCCGCCTCCTGGGCCGCGGAAAGGGACGGCGGTCCTGCGGCCGGAAGCGCGCTCGCGGCCAGCATCGCGGGCTTTATCGCCTTTTTCCTGATCGAGCGGCGGGCACCTGAGCCCATCATTCCGCTGCACTTCTTCGCCAACCGCACCATTGCTGCCGGTACGGCACTCTCGGCGATCATCGGCGTCGGCTTCTTCTCCATCACCGCCTACCTGCCCACCTACTTCCAGATGGCCTACCGGACCTCGGCTACGGTGTCCGGGCTGGTTCCCATCGCCACCGTCTTCGGCATGCTGATCAGCAACCTCCTCACGGGCTGGCTGGCCAGCCGCACCGGGCGTTACCGGATCTTCCCGGTCGGCGGAACGGTGCTGGGAGCCGTGGCCCTGCTGGTGATGGCGCTGCTCCCGGCCGGCCTCCCGCTGTGGGCGCCCATGATCGTGATGGGTGCCGTGGGCCTGGGCACCGGGGCGTTCATGAGCCTCATCGTGGCCGTGGTCCAAGGCGCCGTCCCCGCAGGCCAGACCGGCACCATCACCGCAACCATCAACCTGGTCCGGCAGGTGGGATCAACCGTGGCGACGGCGGTCATCGGCGGCGTCATCGGCTCCGGGGTCGCGGCCCTCCTGCCGGCGGGGCTGGACGCCTCCACCCTCACCCCGCAGCAGGTACACCAAGCGTCACCGGCGGTCCAAGCCGACGTCGCCCAGATCTACTCATCCGTCTTCACACCCATCTTCATCGCCCTTGCCTGCGCCTACGCCCTGGGCATCCTGGCGGCAGTCCTGCTCCCGCACGGCCGCCTGTCCGACGAACCCGTCCCCGCACACGCACCTTCCGAAACCCTCCCGGCCTGATCTCAAAGGAGACATCATGTCCAACCCCACCATTGCCGTCGTCGGCAGCGGACCCATTGGTTCCACCTACGCCCGCCTGCTGCTGGAGCAAGTCCCCACCGCCCGGGTGGTGATGTTCGAAGCCGGGCCGCAACTGACAGCCGTTCCCGGCGAGAGCGTCCGGAACATCCCGGACCCGGCCGAGAAAGCACGCGCCCGGGAAATGTCGCAGGGACCGCAGGCCGGGGCGTTCCGGGAGTCCCTCGGCATCCCGGCAGCAACAGTGGCCGAGGGCATGTTCACCGCGCGCCAGGGCACCCACCTGCTGGACTTCGGCGGAACAGGCTCAGCCCATGCGCCGTCCTTCCCGGCGGCGGCTGCCGCCACCAACGTTGGCGGCCAGGGCGCGCACTGGACCTGCGCGACGCCGTCGCCCGCGTTCAGCGAAAAGATCCCCTTCATTGCCGACGACGAGTGGGACGGCCTGATTGAAGCGGCCAAGGGCCTCCTGCACGTCCACAGTGCAGCCTTCGCGGACTCCAAGGTCGGCGAAGCCATCCTCTCCCTCCTCGACGAAGAGTTCGGCGCCGAGCTGCCCGACGGCTACGGGGTGGGCACCCTTCCGGTGGCCGGTGACCCGCAACCCGACGGGTCCGTGCGCTGGGCGGGGGCCGACGTCGTCCTCGGGCCGTTGATCGACCCCGGCAACGCGCTCTCACAGCGGTTCGAACTCCGCGACCTCACCCTGGTCCGCCGGGTTGAACTCGACGGAAACCGGGCCACCGGGGTCACCGTGCAGGATCTGCGCACGGGGGCGGAGTCCTTTGTTCCGGCGGACGTGGTGGTGGTAGCGGCCGACGCCTTCCGCTCCCCGCAGCTCCTGTGGGCCTCCGGCGTCAGGCCCAGGGCCCTGGGCCACTACCTGACCGAACACCCCGTGGTGATCTCCACTGTCGCCCTGGACGCCGACAAAATGAAGCAGTTTGCCACCGAGGAAGACCTCGACGCCGAACTGGCCCGGCGTGCCCAGAACCCGGCGGACCCGGTGGCGGCCGTGAACCGCATCCCGTTCTCCGAACCGGAGCACCCATTCTCCGTCCAGGTGATGTACTCCGAGTCGACACCCTTCCCCATGGAGCCGGGCACCCCGTACTCCGACAACCGGTGGGGCTACGTGAACATGGGCTACGGCATGCGCAAGCATCCCCGCTACGAGGATGCGGTCACCTTCGATGAGGACGAGCAGGACTACCGCGGCTTCCCGAACATGACCATCGAGTACGCCCTCACCGAGCGGGAGGAAAAGGAAATCGCGGAGGCCACCGAGCGGCTCCGCCGTGCCGGAAAGGCGCTGGGCGTCTTTGTGGCGGAACCCCGGCTCATGCCCAACGGCTCCAGCCTGCACTACCAAGGCACCATGCGGATGGGGGAGACCGACGACGGTACCTCGGTGGCTGATCCATGGTCCAGGGTGTGGGGCTACGAGAACCTGGTGGTGGGCGGGAACGCGCTCATCCCGACGGCCACGGCCATGAACCCCACGCTGATGAGCGTGGCCATCGCCGTCCGCGGGGCACGGAAGATCGCGAAGGAGCTTTCATAGACCAGGAGCATCCACGGTGCGGCGGCGCCCGGCCTGCGCCGCCGCACCGGCAGGGCATGGATAACCTGTGGGTATGAAGAACCTGGACCTGAACCTGCTGCCCCACCTCCAGGTCCTGCTGGAGTTGCGGAACATCACCAGGGCCGCGGAGCGGCTCCAGCTCAGCCAACCCGCCACGAGTGCCGCGATGGCCAGGCTGAGACGCCATTTCGACGACGAGCTCCTGGTCCGCAACGGCCGCACCTACGACCTCACGCCCTTCGCGCAGTCCCTGGTGCCCTTGGTTGACGAGGCAATGCTGCACATCCAGCGCGCCACCCGGATCCGGTCCGGCTTTGATCCTGCCACCAGCGAGCGTGAGTTCGTCATCGCGGCGTCCGACTACGCCGCAGCGCTGATTGTGGGTCCGCTGCGCGGGATCCTTCGGGATGAGGCCCCGGGTGTGTCCGTCGATTTCGTTCCCACCACGGGCTTCCAGGGCCAGTTGGCGGACTATGCAAAGATCGACCTGCTCGTGGGACCCACCGGCTACCGGATGCAGGGCCTGAGCAAGCAGGTGTTCCGGGACAGCTTCGTGGCGGTCGTCGACGCCGGCAACCCGCTGCTGCAGCAGCCCAGCCTGGCCCTCGACGACCTCGCCACGGTGCCTCACGCCGTCGGCTACTTTGGCGAGGGGATCAGCACGCCGGCGGACAGGCTGTTCGAGGCACGCGGCATACAACGCCGGGTGGCCGCAGTGGTGGCGGGGTTCCTGTCCCTCCCGCTGCTGGTGGAGGGAACAGACCTGGTGGCCCTGGTGCCCGGGATGCTCGCGGCACGGGCCCAGCGGGGAGCCAACATCGCTGTCCTCCGGCTTGACGGCGACGCGGAGGCATCGCTGGTGGAAGCCATGTACTGGCACCCGTCGCAGGCCGAAGACCCCGCCAGCGTGTGGCTGCGCTCGGTGGTCCAGCGTTCCTGCTCCCGGCTGGAAGAGCTGTTTCCAGCCACCACGCATCCGCTCATTATCCACACGGCAGATACCACCTAGACCCGGAACGCCGTTCCCGGCACGGACCTTCCCTGCAAGAGTCTTAAAGAAAGACCCTTCGGAAGGACTCCTTATGCCCGTTTCCACCCAACGCCTGGCCGGCAAGACCGCCGTCATCACCGGAACGGCCAGCGGCCAGGGGAGGGCCGCCGCGCTGGCCTTCGCCGAGGCAGGAGCGTACGTGGTGGGCTGCGACATGGATGACGACGGCGCCGCGGCCACGGTTGCGGCGGTCACCGCCGGCGGCGGGCATATGAGCAGTGCGCGGGTGGACCTGCCCGACGAGGCAGCGGTGGCTGCCTGGGCATCAGGCGTCGCAGCGCAGCACGGCCAGGTCCACATCCTGTACGCCAACGCCGCCGTCACCCGGTTCGCCCCCGTCGAGGAGCTCACGTACGCCGACTGGAAGTGGAACGTTGAACACGAAATGGACGTGGTGTTCCTGCCCGTAAAGTACTTCTGGCCGCAGCTGGTCCAGGCACACAACGCGGCCATCGTGTTGGTGGGTTCCACGGCAGGCGTCACCGGGTCCATGACCAACGGCCGGCTGGCACACACCGCCACCAAGGGCGCAGTGGTGGCCATGACCAAGCAGTTGGCTGCCGAAGGGGCGCCGCATGGGCTGCGCGTGAACGCCGTCAGCCCTGGAATGATCCGCACCGCTGCCACAGAGGGCAACCTCCTCGCTGCCGACCACCCCATGCGGACCATCGCCGGCAGCATCCCGCTGGGGCGGATCGGCGCACCGGAGGAAGTGGCCGCCTGCGCGCTGTTCCTGGCGTCCGATGAAGCGTCCTACGTGACGGGAGCGAACCTGATGGTGGACGGCGGCTGGTCGGCTGTGCTGCCGGGCTGACAGATGGGCTGCAGGGGCACGGCATGACCGTGGCGACGGTGGGGTGCAAGTTTGGGCGGCACCTCAGCGGGGCTGCAGCCCCGCTGCGCGGTAGACGTCGTCGACGAGGGCCATCGTGGCCGTGGCGTGCGCTGCCGTGAGGGGTGACGGGCCATCGCTGGCGAGCACGTCCACGAGGTGCTCAAGCTGGGCGACGTAACTCGATTCACCCTCCATGGCCTTTTCGTCGATGAGTAGGTTCTCGCCGGCGGTGACGCGCAGCGTGGCTCCCCACTGCGGAACGATGACGCTGGTCGCGTGCAGGGTGGCTGCGGAGCCGACGATGGTCAGCGACATTTGGCCTTTGTCATCGCCCAAGAACGAGGCCCGGACCCGTGCTCTGATGCCCGTATCGAACGCCAGCACGAAATCGGTCTGCATGTCAACGCGGGGATCGCCGTCGTACAGCCGGGCCGACGACGATACGACGTGCGCCTCGCCCCATGCCGCCCGCAGGAGGTCGATGGCGTAGCAGCCGACGTCCATCACGGCCCCGCCGCCCAGGTCGCCGTTCAGCCTGATGTTGCCGGGCTTCACCACAAAGTGGGGGATGCTGAAGTCGATCGAGGCGTCGTCGATGTCGCCGAGCACACCCGATCCGATCACGTCGAGCAGCCGCTGGGTGAACGAGTGAAGCCGGTAATGGAATCCGACGAACGCCGAGCGACCTGTGGCCTCGGCAGCGTCGGCAATGGCCCGCGCGTCGGTTCCGTTGGCGGAGAGCGGCTTTTCGCAAAGAATGTGTTTGCCTGCGCGCAGCGCGGCGACCGCCCACTGCGCATGGGCCGTCGGCGGGATTGCCACATATACGAGGTCGACGTCGGGATTCGCCATCACGCTGGCGTAGTCACCGGCCGCCTCAATCCCGAACCGGTCGGCAAAGGCCCGGGCGCGCTCAGGGTCGCGGGAGCCGACCGCGATGACCTGCACACTGTCGACGAGGGTGGAGGGTTCCACCATGGCCCGTTCGGCGATGCCGCCGGTTCCAAAGATGCCGACCCTCAACGGTTGACCTGTCATTCTCAGTTCTCCTTTAGGGGGAGGCCACGGGGGCCGGCTGGATGCTGCGGTTCCGCGGCCAGGTGCGGGCCCGGACCAATGTCACGGCCTCGCGCCGGTCACCGACAGTGTTTTCGATGGTGCCGATGCCCTCCACGGTCATCCGGACCACGTCGCCGGTCTTGAGCGGCGGGGGAGTCTGGGCGCCGTTGCGCCCCCACAGCTCGGCCAGGCAGCCGCTCCCGCAGGTGCCTGAGCCCAGCACGTCGCCAGGGCGCACCACAGAGTCCTGGGAGGCGTAGGCCACCAGCTCGGCGAATGGCCAGCCCATGTTGGAGAGCAGGTCCTGGCCTATCTGTTCTCCGTTGACGTGCACGGACATGGAGATGGGCAGGAACCCCTCGGCATCGTGCCCGTCCTCGAATTCGTCGGCGGTGACAATCCAGGGCCCCAGGGTGTTGGCGAAGTCCTTGCCCTTGCAGGGGCCCAGGCTGACCTTCATTTCCCGGCGCTGGAGGTCCCGGGCGGACCAGTCGTTGAGTACGGTGTAGCCAAAGATGTGCCGGTGCGCTTCTTCTGCGGTCAGGTTCCGCCCGTCGCTGCCGGGAACGCGGCCGACGACGGCTGCCACCTCTGTTTCGAAGTCCAGGTCCGTGCAGCCGGCCGGAATGCCAATCACCTCGCCGGTCCCGGTCACCGTGTGCGGGTTGGTGAAGTAGAACGTGGGCGCCTCATACCACTCGGGAACCACCCCGGCCACGCCGTCGATGCTCTTCCGGACGCCTTCCACGTGCTCCTCAAACGCCACGAAGTCGCGGATGGTGGCAGGCGCCAGCGGGGCGAGCAGCCGCACGTCCGCCAAGGGAACGGCAGGACCGTACCCAATGGTGTGCCGGGCAACATCCAGCGCCTTGTCCAGTCCGGCGTCGAGCAGCGTCTGCACGTCCTGGCCCTGGGGCAGGACGTAGCAGGTACCGCCGTCAACAAAGCCGGACTGCGTCCCGCCGTCGTGGTTCCAACGGGCGATCTTGACCATGAATCTGTTCCTTAGGCTGGGTGGCTGGCGGTGCGGACTGAAGCGGGCGTAATGCCCAGCGCTGCGGCGTTTCCGGCCAGTACGCTGGCCCGGTGGTCCGACGGGAGCTGTGCTTCAACGACCTCCGCCACGGGCTGGTCCGAGCCCATGTCGAACGGGTAGTCGGAGCCGAGCAGCACCTGCCCGGGGCCTGCCGCGGCCACAAGCGCCCGCAGTTCGGCCGCGCTGTGCACCAGCGAGTCGAAGTAGAGCCTCTTCAGGTAGGACGACGGCGGCTCGGCGCACCCATGCGCCTCGGGCCGGACCCGCCAGGCATGATCGGAGCGGCCCAGGGTGGTGGGCAGGTAGCCGCCCCCGTGCGCCGCCAGGACCTTGAGGCCAGGGTGGCGGTCCAGGACGCCGCTGAAGACCAGGTGGGACAGGGCCACGGCGTTTTCGGCGGGCTGGGAGACGGTGTTGGCCAGGTAGAACCGGTCCAGCCGCTCATCCAGGGAGCAGCCGAACGGGTGCAGGAACACCAGCGCGCCCAGCTCCTCCGCCCGGGACCAGAAGGCCTCCAGCCGTGGGTCCGAGAGCTCAACCGTGCCGCGCTCCGGGTCCGCGGGGGTGGCGGCGAAGGAGCCGATCTCGACGCCCAGCAGGCCGCACTCCAGCACAGCGTGGTCCAGGGCTTCGACCATTAGGCCGGGGTGCTGGAGCGGGACCAGGCCCAGCCCGTTGAGCCGTTCCGGGGCCCGGTCCACGAAGTCACGGACTGCCTGGTTGGCCTGCTTTGCCAGCTCCAGCGCCAGTTCCTCGCCCGCGAAGTAGTAAAAGTGCGACGGCGACGGCGAGACCAGCTGCACGTCCACGCCCTGGGCGTCCATATCGGCAAGCCGGCGGTCCAGGTCCGTCAGCTGCGGCCACCGTTCCTTGATCATCCTGCCTGATGCCGCCATCGACTCAGGTCCGTTGCGCCGCACCTCCAGGGACTGCTGGGCGCCGAAGCCGTCGGGGTCGGCTTCTGCCACCAGTTGCTGGAGGGCAGGAAGCAGGATGTGGGCGTGGACGTCCACCGTGGGATTACCGTCGGAGCCGGTGCTCATGCCGGCTCCTTCAGCATCACCGAGAGGCCGTGCATCAGGCCCGTTACGTCGGCGTCCCGGACGCCGTCAAGCATCCACTGGCCCAGCTGGACGGAGGCGTTGACTACTGCCGTGGCCCGCTCCAGCCGGCGGTCGGTGAACTCCTTGAACAGGGTTTCGGTGACGTGGTCGGCGTCGATCAGCAGTTCGGCCAGGACGGCGGCGTCCTCCAGCGCCATGGCCGCGCCCTGCGCCACCGTGGGCGGGCAGCTGTGCGCGGCATCGCCAATGATGACGGTGCGGCCGCGGTTCCACGGACCGTCGACGAGGTGGGTGGTGAACCACGTGTAGTTGATGCGGGCGCTGTGGTCCAGGTTGGCGCGGATTTCGTTCCACGGCCCGCCGTAGGCTGCGGCGAGTTCAGCCATGATGCGGGGGCCGTCCTCGTGCTTGCGTTCCTGGGCCTTCTCCACCAGGTAGGCGTAGATGGTGTCCGGGCCGGTGGGGCAGTAGCCGGCGATGAAGCAGGGGCCGCCGTAGGTCAGGTCGGTGCGGACCACCTCCTCCGGCCGCGGCACGAAGGCGCGCCAGATGCCCATGCCGGTGGACTTGGGCTCGACGTCGATGCCGATGGCCTTGCGGACCGCGGAGTGCAGGCCGTCGGCGCCAATCAGGAGGTCGTAGGACGCGGTGCCGCCGTCGGCGGTGCTGACGGTGACGGACGCGCCGTCGTCCGCTATTCCCGTGACTGTCTTCCCGTAGCTGATCCGGGCGCCCGCCCGTTCCGCCCGTTCACGGAGGATGGCCGTCAGGTCCGGACGGTACATGCCCATGGTGGCGGGGAGGTCGTCGCCGCCGGTGCGGATGTCTTCGAGGACCGCAAGGACGGTGCCTGCCGGGTCCGGGGCGCGCAGGCCCAGGGTGCTGAAGCCGTAACCCTTGGCCTCCACCTGGTCCCAGACGCCGAGCCGGCGGAGGATCCGGAGGGCGTTTCCCTGCAGCGTGATGCCGGATCCCAGGGTCTGCGGGGCGTCTGCCCTTTCCAGGACTTCCACCTGGATTCCGGCGTCAGCCAGGAGGATGGCGGTAGCCAGCCCGGCTGCACCTGCCCCCACGATTCCGACGTTCTGTACTGCTGCCATCGCTGACTCCTTTGTATTGACGGCGATCCTGCTGGTGGTTTGTTGTAGTGAAAGCTACCTGACGGCGATCGGGTTGACCGGCGATCCCACGGCCCCGGTAATGGGGAGTGGTGCTGCGGTCAGCAGGAAGTCGTACCTGCCGTCCGCCGCGCATGCCTCCGCCAATGCGTCCGGGTCCCACATCTCGCCCAGGAACAGGCCCAGGTTGGGGATGGCGATCTGGTGGAGTGGCTGGAATGCGCCGTCGAACTCGTTCGGCCGGACCTCGAAACCCCAGGTGTCCGTGGCGATCCCGGCGATCTCGCTGCGGTGCAGCCAGGGCGCCGTGCTGAAGGACAGCCCGGGGGCCGAGCCGCCGGCATAGTCGCCCCAGCCGTCGCGGCGCACCCGGGTGTATTGCCCGGTACGGATCACCACGATGTCTCCGCGCCGCACCTCGGAGCTGGGCCCCTGGAGTTCGATGGTCCGCTCGAGGTGCTCGGGGGTGATGGCGAAGCCGTCGGGCAGTTCGCCGTCGTTCCGTCCCAGTCCGGGTCCGAGCGCGCGCCCGACGTCGAGCAGGACACCGCGGGTGACGATCTTCGCCGCGGCGGTCTCGATGCCGGTCACCAGGTCGCCTTCAGAGGTGACCACGTCGCCGGCGGCCCGGCCGTTCCAGGCCTTGCCCCGGTCGAAGATGTGGCCCAGTCCGTCCCACTGCGTGGAGCACTGGAGCGGCATGGCGATCACGTCGTCGGCGCCGCCGAAGCCGTGCGGGAAGCCCTGGTTGCCGCGCTCGGCATCCACCCCTGTGTCCGTCATGGTGTGGACGGGATTCGTGCGGCGGCGCCAGCCTTTTTGCGGTCCGTTGGTATCGAACGGTTGGGAGAGTGAGAATGCCTCCCCCGTCTTCACCAGCGCCGCAGCCTCGAGGCGCTTGGCGGCGTCGATGAAGTTCAGGGTGCCCAGGACGTCATCCTGGCCCCAGCGGCCCCAGTTGTTGTGGGCAGCTGCCATGGCGCGGATGCTGCCGAGCGGATCTTCACGCCGGATAACCGGGGAATCGGTTGATTCCCCGGTGCCGGTTGCTGTGTCCTGGGTGGTCACTGCTTGCTGCTTTCGGTGGCGGGTTCGTCCTTGCAGAGGATGCGCTGGGTGCCCAGTCCGGTGATGGTGCCTTCCATGACGTCGCCCTCCTGGAGGAGCCGGCCCCAGTGCTGGCCGTTGCCGGCGGGGCTGCCGGTGAGCACCAGGTCCCCGGGGCGCAGCGGCATGATCTGGGAGGCTTCGCTGACCAGCTTGGCCACGCCGAAGATCATGTCGGACGTGGATTCGTCCTGCATGGCCTTGCCGTTGAGCTTGAGCGTCACCTGGACGTCCTGGGGGTCGCCGAAGAATTTGGCGGGCACCAGCAGCGGGCCGGTGGGCAGGAAGCCGGGGGCGTTCTTGGCGCGGTACCAGTCCGAGCCGATGGCGGGCATGTCCTTCCGGAAGACGTACTCGCGGGTGGTGATGTCGTTGACCATGGTGTAGCCAAAGACATGGTCCAGCGCTTCTTCGGGGGTGACCCGGAACGCCGTCTTCCCGATCACGGCCGCCAGTTCCAGCTCCCAGTCGTGGGACTTGGAATAGGACGGGAGGGTGAGGTCGTCCGTGGCGGAGGCGACCGCCGTCGGAAGTCCGATGAAGAAGTACGGCGTGCCCTGGCCCGCGCGCTTGTCCATCATGGCTGCCGTCGCGGCACGCACCTCTTCCGCGTCTTCGCCCGGTTCGCGGTGCGCCACGGCGAGGTCGACCACGTGCTTGCGGTAGTTCGCCCCGGTCTGGAGGATCTGGGCGGGCTCCACGGGAGCAAGGATCTCGACGTCGGCGGCTGCGAAGCCGGTGCCACCGCCCGCGGAGGCGGCGAGGGCATCCAGTTGGGCTTCGGTGGTGTCCCAGTGCTCGATCAGGGAGTTGATGTCCCCGTCCAGCGGCAGGACACGGTCAGCGACCAGCAGGCCCGCGCGGGCCTTGCTGTCCCCGGCTTCCTGGAAGCGGACGAGTGCGTACTGTGCGTCTGCCATGGTGTCAGCCCCGGCCGTGCTTGGCGTAGGGGTTCAGGAGGGCTTCCTTCATTTCGGGAGAGGCGCCTTCCTCGGTGGCGGTGAAGCCTTCGGCCGGCGGGAAGGACTCGGTCATCGAATGCGGCATGGCGCCGTTCTTGTAGAAGTTGTTGGAGCCTTCGGACGGCTTCCAGGTGTTGGCCTCCCAGTCCGGGACGTAGTTCCGGTAGCCGCCGGAGTTCAGCTCGACGCGCAGCCCTGACGGCTCACGGAAGTACAGGAAATTCTGCTCGCCCACGCCGTGGATGGAGGGGCCGTACTCCATCGGGGTGCCGTGCTCCATCATGACGTCCGCGGTGCGGAGCAGGTCCTCGGTGGTGTCCACCCAGAAGGCGATGTGGTTGACGCGGCCGGGGCGGCCGGAGGTGTCAGCCACCACGCCCAGGTCGTGGGACTTTTCATTGGTGGTGAGGACGGAGAAGACCGTGATGGGGGCTTCGTCCAGGTCCACGAAGGCCATGACGCGGAATCCGAGGGCTTCGTTGTACCACTTGGCGAAGCCGCGCACATCGGAGCAGGCCACCGTGACGTGGTCCAGGAAACGGGGGGCTGCCGCGTGGTTGCTGCGGCGCTCCGGGCGGTCCGGGTAGGTCGACTCGAACCCCGCCTCGGCCACGAACTTGTCCACCTCGTAAAAGAGGCGCATGTGGTGGCCATAGGGGCCGGTGAACTCGTAGGCCTTGCCGAAGCCATGGCCACCGGCGGTCCAGGTGCCCTGCACCCCGGTCGCTTCGATGCGCTGGGCCGCGGATTCGAGCGCTTCCTGCGAGTTGGTACGCCATGCCATCTGGCCCAGCGAGGCTTCGGGGCCTTCGGTGATAACCAGGCTGTAGCGGTAGTAATCGCCCCAGCAGCGGAGGTAGACGTTGCCGTCCGCGCGGTCGATGATGCGCATGCCGAACTTGTCCTCGTAGAACCGGGCCGAGGCTTCAACGTCCGGGCTGGTGATCTCGAGGTGGGCAAGATGGGAGAGGGGAGTTTCCACGGTGAAGTCCTTTGGTTACTGGCTGCGGGTCGGTCGGTGCAGGTCCTGTAACCACTGTGAAGTACTTCATATATTTGGGGAAGACAAGCTTTTCGATATCAACTATTTGCCGCACTTATAGGCAGTGAGACGCTAGAGCTGCGGGACGCACGGTCCGCTGCCCAGCAGGGCAAGCCCCGCGCGGTCACCGGCAGCGAAGTCCCTGACGCCCATGTTCTCGGCGTACATCAGTTGGGTCGCATCATTGACGTGGTCCAGGCCCAGCACGTGTCCGAGCTCGTGCATGATGATGGCGCGCACCTCGGCCGCCCCGTCCGGCCTGCCGGCGATGATGCCGGCAAGGTCAGGGGCATCAAGGCGCACCTGCCCTGCTTCGAGGACCAGCGGCTGGCCGGCGACCTCCACGTAGGCGCTCCCGCCGAGGCCGGCCACATTCCCTGCAAGGCCGGGGGTCTCAGCAGGCGTCGACCAGGCAATGAGAAGCGGCACCCACCGCTTTCCGTAGCGGTCCGGCTGGAAGGCCGAACGGTCATCCGACGGCGCTTCCGTCGTCGGTCCGTCGTCGACAAACTGGAGCGCCGAGGCCTGGGAGACTGCTGCCACAGCCTCCCGGATCAGGACGTCGCCACCTGGCAGCGCGTTGTCCGGACGGACAACGTAATGAACCGGGCGGCACGGGTCGTAGGCGATGACGGGCTGGGTTGCTCTCGGCGACTCCTGCAGCACAAAGGCCGTGGAACCTGTGCTTGCCGGCGGCGTGCCCAAAGGCGCCGAAGCGGCTTCGTATCCCGGCGGCGGCATTTTCGCCCCCGGCAAATAGGGGGCCACGACCGGAAGAACCAAGCGGTCGAAGAGCGCCGGTGAAAAGTACAAGCAGACAACCAGGACGATCCCCAGCACGGTCTTGAACTGCATCGACCGTTGTGGCCGCCCTCGCTTCCTTGACCAGGCCCAGGACGTCTTCCGTCGAGGCCGGGGAGGCCCGGCGCGCCATGGAGGAGGTGTTTCCGCCTTGCCGAATGCCTCATCGATGGCCCATTGCGGGATCCGTCCACTGGGGGAACGCCGAACATTGGGTGGGGCAAGTTCGCCAGGGATGTCCGGCCTTGACCTGCTGCTCTTCCCGTAACCATGCATTGGCATCCCCCCGGCTCCCGCGGCCCGCCACGGGCCAACCTCCATAGCCTAGTGGCGTGCTCCCGAGCCTCAGCGCCGGAAATGCACAGGATTTCCGCAGGAATCGATTGCTCCGTGCCTGCCGTTCTGACGGCCCAAAACGGCAGGTACGGAGCAGTCGACGATGCCTATTCCTTGCCGAGCCCGGCGGCGGAGGTCTTCCCGTCCGAGACGCTGTTGAGGGCCCGCAGGTCGAAGATGCCGTTGATGTCCGCCTGCTTGGTGGTTCCGGCAGTCACGCCGTCGGCCAGGAGCTTCTGGTAGGTTCCGGCGAGCGGGTCCACGGTGAACACGATGTTCTTCAGTGAACGGTCGATGACGTCGGCCTTCAGTTCGGCGCCGGCGGCTTCCTTCAGTGCTGCATTGATGACGGTGGCCTTGTCGGAGGCTGAAGCGCTGTTCAGCCAATCGACCGACTTCACATGCCCCTTCAGGAGAGCCTTGACGGTGTCCGGGTGGTCGGCGGCGAACTTCTGGTTCACGATCAGGATGGTGGTGGGGAACTGGCCCGGCTTGCCGGACAGCTTGCCATCCCACAGGTCCTTTTCATCGACCAGGACCTTCGCTCCGGCGGTCAGCACCAGCCGTGAGGCCCATGGTTCAGGCAACCACGCGCCGTCGAGCTTGCCGTCCTGGAACAGCTTCAGAGTCTGGGCGTTCTCGGTGGGGTTGATGGCCACGTCCCCGCTGCCGTCCACGTTGGTCTTGTAGCCCTGGGTGGCAAGCCACGCACGCAGGGCCACGTCCTGCGTCCCGCCGAGCTGCGGCGACGCGAGGGTCTTGCCCAACAGGTCTGCGGCAGAGGTGATTTCCGGCTTGACCACCAGCTGTGCTCCACCGGCGGCGGCGCCGGCGATGATGTTGACGGATTCGCCCTGGCTCTTCACGAAGGAGTTGATGGCCGGGTTCGGCCCGATGTAGGTGGCGTCGATGGCGCCGGCGTTCAGCGCTTCGATGGCGGCGGGTCCGGCGTTGAACACCTGGGTGCTGAGCTTGGTGCTGCCCAGTTCATCGGCGATGAATCCCTTGCTGACCCCCACCAGGGCCGGGGCGTGGGTGACATTGCCAAAGTAGCCAAGCTTCAGCTCGGCCGCCGGGTTGCCTGTGGGCGCCACGTCGGCTGCTGGTGCAGTGCTGCCGTTGTTGACGGCGGACGCGACGGCGGCACCCCCGCCGATCAGGGCCAGGGCGGCTGCGGCGATGCCGATTTTCAGGCCGAGCGGGCGTGTGGATCCCGCTGCCTGCCCGGCAACGATGCGGGTTGTACTTTGCTGGTTCTGCGAATTCTTGTCCTGCTGGTCGGCCATGGGAACTCCTCTGCTGGGGCGGATGCTGAGTCGAGATTACGAATGGCCCGGCCGTCCCACAATCAATCCCGTAGCGGGGGTTCACGGGGCGACCCGGATATGTAATACGGCGTCGCGGAGGGTCAAGAAACGTCCCGGAACGTCTTATCCGCCGCCCCTCGGATGCGAGGTGATGAGACACGTTCCCATTTCCATTTGGTATGCCGTTTCCAGTTGGCCCTTCCTGAAATATGGTGATAATCATCACGTCATATGGGCGTGAAGAACAGATGTGGCATGGGGGCCCGGAGCGAGAGGCAGGGGTGGATTCCTTACGGCCGGCTTTTGGTGCAGCGCCGGCTTGAACAATCAGCAATTCGAACGAAAAACAATGTAGGAGATTCTCATGTTGCTTTGGATCGCTATTATCATCGCCGTTCTCTGGCTTCTCGGCCTGCTCGCAAATATTGGCGGCGGCCTCATCCACATCCTTTTGGTCATCGCAGTGGTCGTCCTCATCTTCCACTTCATTCAAAACAGGTCCCGGGCCTAGCGCGCGAACAGGTTCCGCCGCCAGCCCCGGCCGGCGGCGGAAAACCGGTCCTCATGCCGCCTTGACTACGGGGAGCTCGTCCCAATGCGTGGTGTACCGGGGCGAGCGCATGCCACGCTTCATGGACCAGTCCAGGCCCGATTTGATTCCCGCATGTCCCAGCCCGATTGAGCCGCGCCCGAAGCGATGGCTCACATGTTCCAGCAGGGGTCCGATGCCGCGCTCCTCGTGCCGGTTCTCGAACGGCTCCAGCGGTGGCTGGTTGCCGGTGGGCCGAAGGTCGGTGAGCATCAGGCCCGCCTTGGCGTACTTCAGCCCTTCCCTGATGTTTGGCAGCAGTGCGTGCGCCGCCCGGGTGAGCAGGAGCGGGTCCGCGGTGGGCATGGGCAGCGGGACGCACACCGACGGATAGGCCTGCTCGTTGTCCCGGAAGGGCGAGGTGGCAGCGAAGGCCGTCAGGACCTTTGCCTGCAGGCCGTGCTTGGACAGCCTGGCGCTGGCCTGCTGCCCGTAACGCTGAACACCTCCCGTAGCCCGGCGGCTGTTGTTACCGGAGTGGCGAAGGAGCGGGAGAAAATCAGCTGGTCCCGGCCGATGCGCTCTTCCTCCATGGGGATGCAGGGTGTGCCCCGCAGTTCCAGGACGGTGCGCATCAGCACCACCGAGAACTTGTCCCTGATCATGACCGGATCCGCACTGACAAGGTCCTGGACCGTGAAGATTCCCAGCACGTTGAGCCGTCTGGTCAACCGGCCGGCAATGCCCCAGATCTCGTCCACAGGCAACCGGGTCATCAGGAGTTCCCGGACGTCAGCCGGTACCGCCGCCCAGAGGCAGACGCCCCCGAAAGCGGGATTGTTCTTGGCCCATTTGTTGCAGAGCTTGGCCAGGGTCTTGGTGGGGGCGATGCCCACGCAGACCGGCACCCCGACATGCCGCCGCACCGCTTCTTTCATCCGGCGGCCCAGGACCAGGAGGTCGTCTGGGCCGCCCTTCACGCCCAGGAAGGCCTCGTCGATGCTGTATACCTCCAACCATGCCGAATACCTGCCCAGCAGTTCCATGACCCGTGAGCTGATGTCCCCGTACAGCTCGTAATTGCTGGACTTGGCCACCAGGCCCCACTCCTTGGCCCTCGGTGCGAGCTTGAACCACGGTTCGCCGGTGGCGATGTTAAGGGCCTTCGCCTCGGGGGAGCGTGTCACCGCACAGCCGTCGTTGTTGGACAGCACCACCAGGGGTCGGCCTTCCAGCGAGGGGTCGAAGGCGCGCTCGGCGGAGGCGTAGAAGCAGTTGACGTCCACGTGCGCGATCTGCGGCATCTGCCGCATGGGGACTGGCTTAGGCACCGCTCCCCCTAGACATGATGCAGGCACCTGGTGGCAACGCCCCAGATGGTGAGCTCGGACAGTGCGGGTACGCGGATGTCCGGGTACTTTGGGTTCTCCGCCTGCAGCACCACGCCGGTGCCGGTGATGCGCAGGCGTTTGACCGTCAGTTCCCCGTCCAGCACCGCGATCACCACGGACCCGTCCTTGGGTTCAAGAGCGCGGTTGACGATCAGCTCGTCGCCATCGCTGATGCCTGCTCCTTCCATGGAATCCCCGGTCACGCGGACCACGAAGGTGCTGGTGATGTCCTTGATCAGGTGGGCATTCAGGTCGATCCGCCCGTCGAAATAGTCCTGGGCGGGCGACGGAAAACCGGCTGCGACCGCCACTGGCGAGATCAGCACCGAGAACAACGAGGCACCCGCATCTACCACGCGGGGACCGACAATAACGCCCACAACACACCTTTATTCGAAAATATGTTCGATAGTTCCAGTGTAGCCCCGGCGACTGACATCGGGCACCCGGCGGAGTCGTCTGAACCAGGGGGCGCACCAGCCTGGGGGCCGCCGGCCGGACGACGCCGGCCAATCCCCACGTAGACTTGCAGGATGCGGTTGGTTGCAAGCGATATTGACGGAACGATCCTCGGACACGACGGAAAGATCAGCGACCGCACCGTCCGGGCCTTCCACGCCTGCCGTGACGCCGGCGTCGAACTGGTGTTTGTCACCGGCCGCCCGCCCCGCTGGCTGCACCCGCTCGAAGAGCAGCTGGGCCACACCGGCCGCGTGATCTGCTCCAACGGTGCCGTGGTCTGGGACCTTGAGGCGGACCGCCTGGTCTCCGCGCGCACCCTCGCGATCGACACCGTCATGGAAGCCCGGCGCATCATCAAGGCGCTCCGCCCGGCCGCGCTGTTTGCCGCGGAAACACTCGCCGGCTTCCACCTGGAGCCGGGCTTCATCGAAAACGAATCCAGCGAACTCCTCGCCGAGTTCACCCCCGCCCCGCTGCGGGACACACTCACCGACAAGGACGCCGTGGTCAAATTCCTCGCCATCGTCCGCGAAGGCACCCCGGACGACTTCCTCGCCGAGGTGGCGCCCGCCGTCGGACACCTGGCCGCCACCACCCACTCCTCACCGGGCGTTGCCATGCTGGAACTGTCCCTGCCGGGCGTTAACAAGGCCGTCACCCTTGCTGAATACGCCGCCGCACTGGGCATCGGCGCCGCCGACGTCGTGGCCTTCGGCGACATGCCCAACGACATTGAGATGCTCCGCTGGGCCGGCCACGGCTACGCGATGGCCAGCGGCCATCCGGAGGCCATCCGCGCGGCGGGGCAGCAGGCGCCGCATTTTGACGACGACGGCGTGGCCCAGGTCCTGGAGGCGCGGCTCGCCGCCCTGGGGGTCCAGTTTTCCTGACCCGCGGTGCGGGCCCCGCACCCCCAACTTCACAGCTCGCGCTCACCTGGCGTTTACCTTCCCGCCGTAGCGTGAAGCGTGGAGAGCAGGCACCCTCCCGCCGGCTCGATAAGGGGGCAACCATGGCAAGAAACGTCAGTCAGCACGCAGCCGACGCGCCGCTGCGCAAAGCAACGCCCGCTCCGCACTGGAAGCAGCTGCGCCAGGGGGACCGGGTCCGGGTCCAGTTCGCGCCCGGGTTTGAGGCGGGTGGCGTGGTGGACACCATCACGGCGGACCACACCGCGGTCTGGGTCCACCTGGACGCCGGCCGCGGGCGGACCCTGCTGCACTGCGGCGATGGCGTGGACATCGTTCCCTGCGGCGAGACGGACTGCCTGGACTGACGGCGGGTTCCACCCGTGAACGCTGGAGGTAGGCTCGCAGTGTGAGCCTGCCTTTCTTTGAGCACCCTGACGACGCCGGGCGGCAGCTTCCCATCGGGATGGCACACCGGGGATTCTCGGCTGAGGGCCTGGAAAACTCGATGGCCGCGTTCCGCGCCGGCGTCGAACTCGGTTTCCGGTACCTCGAAACGGACGTGCACACCACCGCGGACGGCGTGCTGCTGCTGTTCCATGATGAAACCCTGGACCGCGTCACCGACGGCAAGGGCAGGGTGGCTGAACTCCCCGCTGCGGACGTGGCCAAGGCCCGGATCAACGGCCGGGAACCCATCCCCACATTCGAGGAACTGGTTTCCCAGCTTCCTGACGCGCGGCTGAACCTGGACGTGAAGGACTGGAGTTCAGTCCGGAGCACTGCTGCCGCGATCGAGCGGCACCAGGTACACCACCGCGTGCTGGTCACAAGTTTCTCGGACCGGCGGAGGCGGGCGGTACTCAAGCTGCTCAGCCAGCCGGTGGCCTCCTCCGCCGGGGTGGCCTCGAATGCCTTGTTCACACTGCTGGGTCCCATACTTCCCCGGCCGGTATTCAACCGGCTGATGCGCAGGGTCCTCCGGGACGTGCACGCCTTGCAGGTGCCCGTCCGCTACGGGCGGGTTCCCGTTGTCACCCCGGGCTTCATCCGGCGCGCGCATGACCTGGACCTGGTGGTGCACGTGTGGACCATCAACGATGCGGGCGAAATGCACCGCCTTCTCCAGCTGGGCGTGGACGGCATTGTGACGGACCGGGCGGACCTGCTCCGCGACGTGCTGCGCGCCCGCGGCCAGTGGCCCACCGGGCCCGGGGATGATGGGCCGCCGGCGTCCGCCGGCTAGGCCCGGTCCTGTTCGGTGGGTGCCTTGTGCTGCCCGGCCTCAATCGCATTTGCGGCGTTCCGGCCCTAGTCCTCCAGAATTGTCAGCATGCTTACAATTAGTCCAGTGCTGGGGAAACGAACCGCAGCCGGAGAGGAAGGACAGCAATGAGCACTTACCATCCGGAAAATGACCCCGCCAACCCCGACCGTCCGGGGAAGGGCGAGGTGGGAGCCGCGCAGCCCCGCCTGGCGGAGCAACGCAGCAGGGAATCTGCCGGCTCACCCAACCCGGATCCGCTGGACGGCAACGTCACCGGCCTGGAGCCCGGCGGGGGAGTGCCGCCGGGAGAGACGCCGCCGGCGGAGGGCCAGATGAGCAGGGACCAGGGCCACTCCGAATAAGGCCCGGACCGTCAGTGGGGCGGTGGGCCTAACGCCCGCTGCCCCACCTGCCCTGAAGTGGTTTCAGGAAGACTCAGCGCGCCGGGGAACGGCCCGTGGTTCCGACTGGCCCGCCAGCTGGCGCTCCAGTCCGTCCACGTCGAGGCGCGTATTCCAGCTGGCCCAGTCCTTTGGCCGCACCGACGGCCGGCCCAGCAGGTACCCCTGCCCGGCACTGATGCCCAGCTCGGTGAGGACCTTGAGCTCACCCACGGTTTCGATGCCCTCGGCCACCAGGGTGATGCCGATCTGGTCCGTGAAGTCCACCAGGCAGGCAGCCAGTGCCCGCTGCAGTCCGTCCTTGTCGACGTCGCCGATCACGTTCCGGCCCACCTTGAGGAAGTCGGGCTTCAGGTGGATCATGCGGCTCAGCGCGCCAGCTCCCGTGTGGGTGTCATCGACCGCGATGCGCAGCCCTTTTTCCCGCAGCGGATTGATGGCGGACAGGAACTGCAGGTACTCCTCTTCCGGAATGTCCTCGGTCAGTTCCAGGACCACCCGGTGGATGGGAAGATCGATGTGGTCGAACAGTTCCGGCAGCCGCGGATCCATGCAGGACGTGGGCGAAATGTTGAGGGACACGTACAGGTTCCCGGGCAGGTCCCGGGCGGCCGCCGCAGCGGATCCCAGGGCCGAGAACTCCAGGTTGGCACCCAGGCCCACGGCGGCGGCCTCGGCAAACCATAATTCGGCGGCCGCGCCGTCATCGCTGACGAACCGGGAGAGCGCTTCGGCGCCCACCACCGCTTTTCCTGCCAGCCCGTAGATCGGCTGGAAGGCGGTCATCAGCATCTGGTTTTCGAGCAGCGCGCTGATCCGGGAGGTACTGCGGATCGCGTCAAGCTGTTCCGCGAAATGAGGCGGAAGCGCCGGCGGCGTGAGGCGCATCTCCCTTGCAGTATCCAGGGTTTCCACCATGTTGGCGTCGCTGCGCCGGGTCTCGAGGAGATACTCCAGCAGGGCCCGCTCGGGCACGCCGGGATTCTCATCGAGGCTGTTGCTCAGCCGCTGCCGGACCGCGGCTCCCGCAGGATCCGTATCCGCCAGCACGGCGGCGATAATTCCCCATGCCTGTACCCGAACCGACATTAGCAACGCCCCCAGTTGACGAAGTAATGACCCGATGGCCCAAAAATTTTCAAATGTCCAAACGCCTTATAAAAGAACGGTGCTGCCAACCTGATTTTCGAGGCGGCGAAAAAGCAGACACCGCACGCTGATCGTATAACGGCGGCCGGAAAAGCGCAGTAGTTTTTGCGTTACTGGTTAGCGCTTTCCTGCTGGTCAGCCAGCAGTTCCGGAATCTGTTCCGGGGGAACGGGGCGGCTGAAGTAGTAACCCTGGGCGCTGCGGCAGCCCAGGCCGCGCAGTATCTCGGCCTGCTCCGCCGTTTCCACGCCCTCCCACACAGCTTCGAGCCCGCATGCCCGCACCAGTTGCAGGACGGCCGCCACCAGGGCGGGCTGGTTGGGATCGCTCTCGAGCCCGGTGATCAGCGACCGGTCCACCTTGACCCGGTCCACCGGCAGCCGGCGAAGGTAGCTGATGGAAGAGTAGCCGGTCCCGAAGTCGTCGATTTCGATGCCCACGCCCAGGCCGCGGAGCCCTCCCAGCGAATACCGGTCCAGCTCATTGCCTTTGACGATTGCCACTTCGGTCAGCTCCAGGACAACCTGTTCGGGCCTGACGCCGGTCTCCTTGAGGGTGTTGCGCACGTCCTCGATGAACTGAAGGCTCTGCAAGTCGGTGGCGGAGATGTTGATGCGAACGGAGAACCTGCTGTCCACCAGGGAGGCATCAATCCAGGCCCGCAGCTGCCTGACGGCGGCCTTGAGGACCCAGAGGCCCAGTTCCGAGATCAGGCCTGCCTCCTCGGCGAGGGGGATGAATTCGTCCGGCATGATGAAGCCCCGGGTGGGGTGGTTCCACCGGACCAGCGCCTCCACGCCCTCGATCCGGCCGGTGCCAAGCTCCACCACAGGCTGGTAGTGGAGCGTCAGGGCATCGTTCTTGATGGCGGCCCGCAGGTCATCCACCAGCTGGCTGCGGAGCCTGCGCATCAGCAGCAGCGCCGGCTCGAACCGGTGCAGCTTGTTTTGGCCTTCGGCTTTGGAGGCGTACATGGCGACGTCCGCCTCCATCAGCATGTCCTCCGGGCTTTGGCCCTCGCTGCCGACGCTGAGGCCGATGCTGGCACCGCAGCGCACGCTCCGGCCGGGGAGCTCAATGGGATCGTTCAGGGACGCCAGGATGCGGTGCGCCACGATGGCTGCCTGGTCTGCCGACGCCGACGGCATGACAATGGCGAATTCGTCACCGCCCAGGCGGGCGACGACGTCGGACGCCCGCACCGCGTTCCGCAGCCTTTCGCCCACGGTCATCAGGACCTGGTCGCCGGCGGTGTGCCCCAGGCTGTCGTTGATGGACTTGAACGCGTCCAAGTCCATCAGCAGGATGGCCGGCCCCTCCTGCACGCGCTCGGCGTCCGCCGTGGCCGGAGCTTCCAGTGCGGTGCGGAGGGACTCAAGGAGGGCAGACCTGTTGGCCAGTCCGGTCAGCGGGTCCTGCATGGCCATCTTCTGCATCTCGAGGTGCGCCTCGTGCAGGAGCTGGGTCCGGACCTGGACCCGCTGCTCGAGTTCCTCGTAGATGACCTGCAGGTCCTCGGCCAGCAGGTTGGTGCCCATGATGATCGCATCGAGTTCGTCCCGGGCCGCTGAGACCTCTATCCGGGACGTGAGGTCGCCTGAGGCAAGCTTGACGATGCCTTCGAGCAGCTGGGAGAGCCGGGGGTCGTCATTGGCAAACATGGCCAGTCCTCCTTTGACGCCTAATTGGCCTGGGCGCGGTCAGTGCCGAGGGGGAGGCTGACGGTGACGGTGGTCCCGATGCCCAGCGTGGAGGCGACGTCGATCCGGCCGCCGTGGCGGTCCACGATGTCCTTGGAGATTGCAAGGCCCAGCCCTGTTCCAGGGATGGCGCCGTTCATCGCGTTCGAAGCCCGGTAGAACCTGGTGAACACATGGTCGATTTCGTCACCCGAGATGCCTATGCCGGTATCGGCAATCCGCACGGTGGCCCACTTGGAGCCGTCCGCCGCGGCGAGGGATTCGCTGCCCACCTCGATCCGGCCGCCGCTGGGCGTGAATTTGATGGCATTGGACACGAGGTTGGTGAATACCTGCTGCAGCTGCACCTCGTCGGCCAGGATCTCCGGGTCCTCCGGAACCGGGTCCACGTCGATGGTGACGTTCTGGAGTGTCGCCAGCGGCCGGAGCGCCGCGGCCACCAGGTCCAGGGTGCGTCCCAGGCGCACCGGCGCCAGGTGCATTTCGGTGGTGTCCAGGCCGCCGCGGGAGACGCTGAGCATGTCCTCGATGAGTGTCCGGAGCCGTTCGGTGTTGCGGACCACGATGTCCAGCATTTGGTGGACTTCCCTGGACACCGGGTGCTCGGTGCTCTCCTGGATCATGTCCAGGTACGCCATGATCGATGTCAGCGGGGTACGCAGCTCGTGGTTCACCGTGGCCAGGAAATCCGTCTTCGCTTTGTCGAGGTCCCGCAGCTGCTTGACCACCTGCTGCTGGCTGCTGATCAGGTGGCTTTGGATGAGCCCGTAGGCGGCGTTGCCGGCCACGTGCTGGATCAGCCCCAGCTCGGCGCTGGACCAGGTCCGGGGCCGGTCCATCATGGCGATCCAGATGATGCCCAGGGAAGAGTTGCCTTCTCCGATGGGCACCGCCAGCGTCGAGGCTGCTCCGGCGATGGCCCGGGCGGGCTTTTCCGCGGCACGGGACTCGGGTTCCGTTCCATCCGCAGAGAGTGTTTCTGCGCCGGCCCACAGGGCATCTGCCGCGGCCCGCGCCTCGTCCTCGCCGGGAAGTGCGCCCTCGGGCAGCTCCACCAGTCCCTGCCGGTGCCACCTGGCCGTGATTACCGGGACGCGGGGGTCCTCGAAGGTGGAAAGGACCACATGGTCGGCCTTGAAGGTCCGGCCGAAGCCGGAGACCACGTGGTTGGCGATCTCCTGCGGATCGTTGGTGGCACGTACTGCGGCAGAAACCTCACGCAGCTGCTCGCGGAGGCCCTCGGCCACCTGCCGGGAGGAACGCCGCCGGGTGACCTGCTCGATGAGGACGGAGGCGCGGTGGACCAGCTCTTTGGGCTCCGGCGGTTTGGTGATGCAGTCGTGGATGCCGGCCCGGGTGGCCGCCGCGATCTCCTGCGGATTGTCCAGATCCACCATGACCAGGACGGGCGCCGCGGACTGGACAGAGGCCAGGAGCGCATCGGCCACGACGACGGAGGGCTGGCCCGCGTCCAGCAGGGCGGCCAGGCCGGCGGCGTCGGAGGCCTCCAGGACGCCATACCCGGCATCACGCAGCGCCTGGGCATTGCGGGCCAGCCGGCGGGCGTTGGGATCAGCGACGACGGCGGTACGGGCCAGGTGCACGCCACTCGGCACAGCCGTCACAGTGATCCCTTCCTCCCAGTTGAGTACATTCTAGGGGGACGCGGGCCGCGCCGGTCCAGAGCGCGAGGCCCCGGCGTTGCACGCCGCATACCGTGCCGCGTCGGGAAAGGCGCGCCGTAATGTGGCTGAAGCAACGCCGGCTCCCGGGCAGGGAACATATATTTGAGCCGTGTCCTCCCCAACGAAGTCGCCGCGGTCCGTCCTGCAGAAGTACCTGATGATCCCCAAGCTGGTCAGGTTGTCCAGGGGCGCGCCGAAGGACAGGCATAAAGCGTGGGACGCATATTGGGCACGCATCACGGCGACCGGACCGGGCGGCGAGGTCCTGTGGGATTCGGGGAGCGACCACGAGTTCCTGGGCTACAAGGACAGTCTCCTGCAGTACCTGGACCCCGCCCTTCCCGTTGTGGACACCGGCTGCGGCCATGGCAGCTTTACCCGTGCGCTGGCGGAGGTCTTTCCGCGCGTGGTGGGGGTGGATGTCTCCCCGCACGCCGTTGCCAGGGCCCGGGCGGAGTCCGCCGGACACTGCAACACGGCCTTTGAAGCACGCGACATGACGGCGGAAGGGGCCGGGGCGGCCCTGGCGGAGTCCATCAACGCGGGCGGTGACGGCGCCAACGCCTTCATCCGCGGCGTCCTGCACGTCCTGGCCCCGGCCCATCAGGTGGCCCTCGTCGAGAACCTCCGGCTCCTGGCGGGCCGCCGCGGCACCGTCTTCATGGCGGAGACCAACTTCCAGGGGAACCCGGTGGAGTATGTGTCCCACCTTGGGGCAACCACCCGGGGCATCCCTGCGCCGCTGGAACTGGCCATCCGGGGACTGCCCATGCCAGGGCACTTTGGTCCCGAAGAGCGGGAACGTGCGTTCCCGGCGTCGGCCTGGGAACTCCTGGAAGACGGCCATACGTCGATCGAAACCAACCCCGTGACCGGCGTACCCGGCCAGGACCGGGTGCCGGGGTACTACGCAGTGGTCCGCCCCCGCCGGTAGCCCGGCCACCCACGTCCCCGGGCCGTCGGGTACGGAAATGCCGCAATGCCCGCAGCCGGCACGCAAAGATCCCTCCCCTCCCCTTGACAGGGACGCGAACCGGAGGCTTGCTGGTAAGTAGACTTACTAGTTGTCCGGGGGAAAGGATGGCCACGCCGGCTGGGAGGAATGGTTGGACACCTTCGGCTCCCGGAAATGAATTTCATCAACCAGGAACAGCGCAGCGACGGCGCCCCTTCAACTTCTTCCGGGCTGGAAGACCCCAGCCCGGAAGAGCGCCCGAGCCGCAACCGCGCCCCAGCGTTCGGGCGGCGCCGGACACCCCCCGGCGCCCCGGCCGGCCGCCGGCGCAAGACCCACAGGAACGATCATGAGCAACCTCATCCCATCCGGAGACCTTCGCCGGATGCTGCTGCCTCCCACCTACGGGCGGCACGTCACGTCAGCCACCGAATTCACCGTCCTGTCCGTGGAAGTCTGGGCCTCGGGCCTGGTGGTAAACATCCACCTTCCCTCAGGGGACTCGCCGGAACCCCGGCTGATGCTCCAGGACCACTTCGGTACCAAATACGCGCTGCAGGACTCCGCCACGGTTGGCACGCGCAACCTGCAGGTTTTCGCGCCCTCCGTGCCGCCCGGCACCAGGAGCCTGACCATCAGGGCGGCTGACGACGCCGACAGCCGGCCCGTGGTGACCTTCGCGGTGCCCCTCATGGCCGTGCGGGAAGAACGGCCGGACCTGGCGCCCCCACCCCAGGAGGCCGAAGCCTCCACCGACGGTGACGACGAGTCCTACCAGCCCGACCTCCGCCGCCCTGCCTGACCCACCGAGAGGCCCCGCCATGCCGGATACCAGCAACTTCACACCCACCACCGCAATCGTCACCGCTTCCGACTCTGGCATCGGCAAGGCCACAGCCGTGGCGCTGGCCCGGGACGGGATGGACGTGGGCGTCACCTGGCATACGGACAAGGCGGGTGCCGAGGAAACCGCCGAGGAAATCCGCGGCCTGGGGCGCAAGGCCGTGGTGCGGCAACTGGACACAAGGGAATTCCGTGCCGCGGCGGCCGTCGTTGATGATCTCGCCGGGGAACTGGGGGGCCTGGACGTCTTCGTGAACAACGCGGGCACGGGTGCGAACACCAGGTTCCTGGACATGGGAATCGACGAGTGGATGCGGATCCTGGACACGAACCTCAACGGGGCCTTTGCCTGCCTGCAGTCCGCGGCGCGCCGAATGGTCACGGCGGGAAAGGGAGGGCGGCTGGTGGCCGTGTCCAGCGTCCATGAGTTCCAGCCCCGCGTTGGCTCCTCCGCCTACGACGCGTCCAAGCATGGCCTGGGCGGCCTCATGAAGACCCTGGCCCTGGAGCTGGGGCAGTATGGCATTACTGCCAACACGGTGGCCCCGGGCGAGATCGCCACCCCCATGACGGGGCAGGAGGACCAGGATCCGACGACGACGGAGCGCCCGGGGGTGCCACTCGGCCGGCCGGGCCACGCGAGGGAGATCGCCGACGTTATCGCCTTCCTCGCCTCGCCGGCCTCAAGCTATGTAACGGGTGCTGCCTGGGTGGTCGATGGCGGAATGCTGCAGATGGGTCCGCAGGCGGGTTCGCACCTCACGGGCAACGAATGGCGTGAGGGGTAGGCGGCTCCGGCACACTGGAAGTCCGCATCCTGAATCAGGCAAGCGCTTTCCCAGCGCTTGCTGGCATGATGGAGCGCATGCGCATTCTCATTGCTCCGGATAAGTTCAAGGGGTCCCTGACGGCAGCCGAGGCGGCCGCATTTATCGCCGAGGGAGCTCTCCGGGTGTACCCGGACGCCGTCGCCACCCAGTTCCCCATTGCCGACGGCGGCGAGGGCACCCTGGAGGCTGCGGTGGCGGCTGGCTACGAGGAGCGGCTGAACGCCGTGGTGGGCCCCATCCTCGCTCCGCTCGGGGCTGCGTGGGCCATCCATAAGGGCGGTGACGGCACGGTCACCGCCGTGATCGAGACCGCCCAGGCATCCGGCTTGGCAGAGATGGAACCAATCCCGGCGAATGCGTTGCGTGCCCACAGCTACGGTTGCGGACAGCTCATTGCCGCGGCCCTCGACGCCGGTGCCACCGAGATCGTCCTGGGCCTGGGCGGATCCGCCATGACGGACGGCGGCAGCGGCGCCCTCCGCGCCCTGGGCCTGAAACCCCTGGACGCGGCCGGCAATGTGGTGCCCCTGGGCGGCGGTTCGCTGGGCGACGTCGCAACCCTGGACACGACGGGACTGGACCCGCGCCTGACCGCCACCACCTTTCGCATCGCCGTCGACGTCCGCAATCCGCTGTATGGGCCGTCCGGGGCTGCGCACGTCTTCGCCCCGCAAAAGGGTGCGGACCAGGATGCAGTGGAAATGCTCGACGCCGGGCTGCGCAACTGGGCGTCGGTGCTGCGCGAAGCTACGGGCCGGGACGTGAACGTCCCCGGCGCGGGCGCCGCCGGCGGCTTCCCGGCGTCGTTCCTTGCCTTCACTGATGCCTCGCTGGAAGGCGGTTTTGCGCTGGTGGCCGGGCTGACCGGCCTGGCCGGCCAGTTGGACCAGGCGGACCTGGTGATTACCGGCGAGGGGTCCATGGACTCCCAGTCCCTGACCGGCAAGGCGCCGATCGCGCTCGCGGACGCGGCCCGGGAGCGTGGCATTCCCGTCATTGTGGTGGCCGGCAGGATCCTGGTGACGTTCGAGGACCTGGCCGGGCACGGAGTGGTCGCCGCGGCGCAGCTGCTGGACGTGGCATCCAGCCCCGAAGACGCCGTGGCAAACGCCGGCAAGTACCTGGCCTGGGCAACAAGCCAGGTGCTCGAGGGCGCCTGACCGGCGGCGTGGAGGGGCGCCTCAGGCGCCGGTTTCAGAATTTGGTTCGGCAACCGGCTTTGATTCCGGGGACCCTCTTTCCCGGAGGTACACCGACGCCCCCACCAGGACCCCGACGGCCAGGAACTCGCTTTGCCAGTTCTGGAAGGATTCGAACCAGAACCGGCTGGTTCCCAGATACTGCAGGAAGGTGATGGCGGGCTGGCCGTGGCTTTGCTGGTCCTGGTTGTACTCGTCCACGCCGCCGCCGGCGTGCAGGAGGAATGAGGCAAGGAACAGGACGAAAAACAGGATCGACAAGGAGTGCTCATACAGCTTGAGCACCACCCCGCCGCGCCGGATCGGCCACGGCGTGGCACTGCTGATCTGCGCGTCCCGCGGGTCCTGGTCCTGCGGTGCCCGCTTGCCCATGGGCTTGGACTCGGATGAGCCCTTCTGGAACAGGAACACCGTGAGGACCACGTACATGCCCATCTGCAGGAACTCCGATTCCCAGTTCTCGAAGGTGGCCTCGACGAACGCGCCCGTGCCCAGGAACTGGAGCACGGACACGGCGGGCTCGCCGTGGGCCTGCTGGTCTTCGCTGTAGGACGCCGCGCCGGAGAGGACCATTCCCACGAAAAACACGAGGAACAGGCCAAGGTTGGCCATCAGCAGTCCATGCTCTTTAGCCCACTTGCGCATTCATCACTCCTTGCTTCCTGCCGGCGGAAGGATCCTCCCGGTGGCCCGCTTGTTCAGGCGAAGGGGAACGAACACCAGCATCACTACCATGACGCCCAGCAGTGCACCGCCGGCCGTGACGCCGGCAGACCTTCCTGCCGCGACATCGAAGACCAGGGCGGCGGTTCCGGCGCTCAACAGGGCAATGCCGCCGAGTGCGATCTTGGTGATGGTGTCGGCGCTGGAAACCAGCGTCTCCTTGAGCCGCTTCCGGAAGAGCCGCCGGTGCACGCTGACCGGGAGGAGGATGAAGGCCGTGGTCAGGGCGGCAATCACCACGTTGGCGAGGTAGAGGCCAACCTCCCAGTCGTCCAGCTTTTCGAACCGCTGCTGGAATGGCAGTGTCAGCAGGAAGCCGGCAAGGATCTGCACGCCGGTCTGGAGTACGCGCAACTCCTGGAGGAGTTCGGCCCAGTTGCGGTCCAGCTGCTCCTCGCGGGTCTCGTTCCGGCCCGTGCGGCCGGTGTAGTCCTCAACATCGGACATCGGCGCTCCTTCCTCTGCGGCGGGGACCCACGTCTTCTTTCTACTCCTCCCGTACCCAGAAAGGCGGCTGCCCGTTGCGCCTGTGCCAACGTTTGATAAGTTTACTGATTATTACCCGTGCACCATCGGCAACGCACAACAGGAGGAAGCATGACGCAGGAAAACCAGCAGGCTGAACCCGAGTCGGCCCCGGGCGGCTACGGCACCCCCACCGCCGAGCAGGAAGCGGCGGGCACTCAGGGCGGCCAGCAGTCCAGCAGCGGCGCCCAGCAGTCCGGCGGTGCTTCGCCGGCGGGCGCGGACACCAACGAACCGCAGTCCGGGACGGGCCAGGACCCGGTCCCGCACGACATGGACCTCCCGTCCAGTGCCGCGGAGATCGATGAGTCCAACGACGATTCCCAGGGGTCGGCGCCGAACTCCTCGGAGTCCGGCCAGGAAGCCACGGGCATCCCGGACGGCAGCGGCAACGACCTTCCGCAAGAAGAATCGCCCAATGACGACGACGAAAGCTTCGACGCCGGATAAGCCAGCTTTCCACGCAGGCCCCGGTTCCCGCTGCCCCGCCGGCAGCCGTAACCGGGGCCTTTCCGTGCCCGCATACATCGGGTCCGGCTGGGTACGGAACACGCGAAACCACGCCGGCAGGAGCGGGGGGCGCCCCGTGCCGGACCCGATATCGATGCCAGGAAGGTGGACCATGGGCAGGAGATCTTCAGGGCAGTGGGCGCGGCCCACGGACCAGCAGGATGGGGCGGCAGTGGATGTCCTGGTGCCTACCTGCAACCGGCCGGCCGAGCTCGCCGTCACCCTCGCCGGACTTGCCGGCCAGGAGGACCCGGCGTTCGCCGTCGTGGTGAGCGACCAGTCAGCGGGCCAACCCGCCTGGGAACACCCGGCCGCCGCAGCCATGGTGCGGGTACTCGAGGCGCAGGGCCGCCCCGTCACGCTGCTGCGCCACCTTCCGCGGCGTGGGCTCGCCGAACACCGGCAGTACCTGCTGGAGCAGTCCACCGCCGGCCAGTGCCTCTTCCTGGACGACGACGTCTGGCTGGAACCCGGCGCACTGGACGTGCTGAGCCGGGCCCTGGAAGAGCTTGGCTGCGGTTTCGTGGGCATGGCGCCGCAGGGTCTATCCTTCCTGGCTGACCGCAGGCCCGATCAGACGGCACCCTTCGAGGCATGGGACGGGCCGGTGACTCCCGAACGGATCCGCCCGGAAGGTCCGGGGTTCGATCGCTGGCCGCTGCACAACGCGGCGAACCTCAGCCACCTCGGCGCTGACCTTTCCCTGGAACCGGGCGAGTGGGTGCCGTACCACGTGGCGTGGCTGGGTGGCTGCGTGCTCTACCGCAGGCAGTTGCTGGTCGACGCCGGTGGGTTCCGTTTTTGGAGCAGCCTTCCGGCCGGGCACGCCGGGGAGGACGTGGTGGCGCAATGGCAGGTGATGGAGCGGTATGGCGGCGCGGGCATCCTGCCCTCCGGGGCAGTGCATCTGGAATCGCCTACGACGGTAACGGACCGCCGGGTGGAAGCGTACGACGTTGTCCTGGACCGCGGGTCCGCCCAGGCGCCTTAGTGGCCCGGGTGGCGGCGGGCTTCAGGCTCCGCTGCCGGCTGCTCCCGACCCGGGTATGCCACGCAGGCGAAGCGGTCGGAGGCAGGCGACCAGCTGTTGACGTTGAGGGTGCCCTGGCCGCCGGAGACCGGCCAGGTCTGCAGCGGGGTGGCCCAGTCGTCCGTGGCGACAAGGACGACGTCGACCGGCAGGTCCGCGGGGTGGCCTTGCGTTCCGGCGGGGAAGCGGACGTAGCTGGCCAGGCTGCCGTCCGGGGAGAGATGCGGGAACCAGTCCACCGTGCCGCTCGCCAGGAGCTGTTCGAATTGGCTGCCGTCCGGTCGGACGCGGGCCAGCTGGGCGTGGCCGGGAACGGTGCTGAAGGATTCCGTGTTCAGGTACAGCCATTTCCCGTCGGGCGAGTACTCGGGACCGTCGCAGTGGCCCGGCCCGACGTCGACGGCGGCAGCGGCACCGCCGTCGGACGGCATGGTCACCAGCCGGCCGGGCCGGGTAAAGTCTCCCGCCTCGATTCCGACATAAGCGAGCTCACTGCCGTCCGGGCTGACGCCGTGCAGGAAGTGGAAGGACCCGTCGTCGCCGGTCACCCTGGTGGCCGGCCCGCCCGCAAGGGGCGCCCGGTAGATGTGCCCGTCATCCGCGGACACGTAGATTGTTTTCCCGTCCGGGGCCAGGACGTGGTCGTTGTTCAGGGCAGGAACGCCGGTCACCGGGACCTCGGCGAGGGACCCGTCCGCCAGGCCCAGGCGCCACAGTTTGCCGTCCCCGTTGAGGATCAGCGATGATCCGTCGAGGGACCAGTTGGGCGCCTCGAGAAGCATATTCCCCGTGGAGTATGCAAGGTCCAACGCTCCCGTGGCTGAGGCGATCCACACCTGGCACTGCTGCCCCGGCGACAGCCCGCGCACCGGGTCAGTCGTTGCTGCTGAAGGCGGCGTCGAAGCTGGTTTGGGAGGCGGGGAAGTCGTACTTCTTCAGGGCGGCGAGGGCTTCGGGGGCTCCGTGGAGGCGGTCCATGCCGGCGTCTTCCCATTCGATGCTGATGGGTCCGTTGTAGCCGATCGCGGACAGGGCGCGGAAGGAGGCTTCCCACGGGACGTCGCCGCGGCCGGCGGAGACGAAGTCCCAGCCGCGGCGGGGGTCGCCCCAGGGCAGGTGGGAGCCCATCACGGTGTTGCGTCCGGTCTGGCGGATCTTGGTGTCTTTGCAGTCCACGTGGTAGATCCGGTCCTTGAAGTCCCAGATGAAGGAGACGGGGTCGATGCCCTGCCACATCATGTGCGAGGGGTCCCAGTTCAGGCCGAACGCTTCGCGGTGGCCGATCGCTTCGAGGGTGCGGACGGTGGTCCAGTAGTCGTAGGCGATCTCGGAGGGGTGGACTTCGTGGGCGAACCGGACGCCTTGTTCGTCGAAGACGTCCAGGATGGGGTTCCAGCGGTCGGCGAAGTCCTGGTAGCCGGCGTCGATGACTTTTTCCGGGACGGGCGGGAACATGGCCACGTACTGCCAGATGGCGGAGCCGGTGAACCCGACCACGGTGTCCACCCCGAGTGCCTTGGCCAGCCGGGCGGTGTGTTTCATTTCCTCGGCGGCGCGTTGGCGGACGCCTTCGGGGTCGCCGTCGCCCCAGACTTTGGAGCCGACGATGGCCTGGTGGCGGAAGTCGATGGGGTCATCGCAGACGGCCTGGCCTTTGAGGTGGTTGGAGATGGCCCAGACCTTGAGGTTGTACTTGTCCAGGATCTCGAGTTTGGACTCGACGTAGCCGGGTTCGTCCCAGCGCCAGGCGTCCAGGTGGTCGCCGGAGACGGCGATTTCCAGGCCGTCGTAGCCCCAGCCGGAAGCCAGTTTCGCGACTTCTTCGAAGGGCAGGTCGGCCCACTGGCCGGTAAACAGGGTGAACGGGCGGGACATGGATCTCCTTGGCTGGTGGCTGGCTGGCGCGCGGTGGCGCCCTAGCGGCGGACGACGGTGAGCGTGCTCTTGTTGGCTGCGGATTCCTCCACGGCACTGAGGATGTGCTGGACGTTGAGGCCTTCCTCGAACGACGGCGAGGGCTGGGTTCCGTCCCGGACCGCCAGCAGGAAGTCGCGGACCTGGTGGGTGAAGGTGTGTTCCCAGCCGATGATGTGGCCCTGGGGCCACCAGGCTTCGATGTACGGGTGCTCGGGTTCGTTGACCAGGATGCGGCGGAAGCCCTGCTCACGGACGGGGAGGGTGGCGTCCAGGAAGCCCAGTTCGTTGAGGTTTTCGAGGTCGAACAGCAGGCTGCCCTTGTCGCCGTAGACCTCGATCTGGAGGCTGTTCTTCCGTCCTGTGGCCACCCGGGAAACCTCGACAGAGGCGATGGCCCCCGAGGCGAGGGACAGCGTGGCCCAGGCGGCGTCGTCGACCGTGACGTCCTCCAGGCCGTTCTCGCCGGGGCGCCGGTCCACGAAGGTGTTGAGCCGGCCGGTGACCTCGTTGACCTCGCCGCCCAGGAGGAACAGGACCTGGTCGATGGCATGGGAGGCGATGTCCCCGAGCGCGCCTGACCCGGCAGTTTCCTTCCGCAGCCGCCACGTCATGGGCGCCTCGGCATCGGCGAGCCAGTCCTGCAGGTACGCCGCGCGGACGTGCCGGACCGTGCCCAGCCGGCCTTCCGCGATCAGCTCCCTGGCCAGGGCCAGGGCCGGGACCCGGCGGTAGTTGAAGCCGATCATCGACTGCACGCCCCTGGCCCGGGCCTTGGCTGCCGCGGCGGTCATGAGCTCGGCCTCGGCCAGGGTGTTGGCCAGGGGCTTTTCCACCAGGACGTGCTTGCCCGCCGCCAGGGCGGCGACCGCGATTTCTGCGTGCATCCAGCCGGGGGCGCAGATGTCTACGATGTCGATGTCGTCCCGTTCGATCACGGTGCGCCAGTCCGTTGCCGATTCGGCCCACCCGTACTTGGCGGCGGCCTCGGCCACGGCGTCCGCGTCCCGGCCCACGAGGACCTTCTGCTCGAAGGCCGGGACGTCGAAGAAGCTGGCCACATTCCGCCATGCGTTGGAATGCGCCTTGCCCATGAAGGCGTAACCGATCGCGGCCACCCCCAGGGGGCGGGAGGGCGTGGATTCGGAGGGGTGTGCGGGTGTGCTCATGATGCGTTCCTGCTGCCTGTCAGAGGGTTGCGGATTCCGGTGCCCAGTCCTCGGGGAGGGCGGCGGATGCCGGGGCGGAGCTTTCGACGTCGATGAACGTGCCGGAGTCGATGGACTCACTGATGGAAACCATGGTGTCCAGCACGTGGTACGCCAGGTCACCGGTGGCGCGGTGCGGGACGCCGGCGCGGAGGGACCGTGCCATGTCCAGGACGCCCATGCCGCGGCCGTTGGCGGGCCCGGCGGCCGGAACGGTGGTCCAGTCCTCGTCGCCGGCACGCCAGAGCTTGATGTCGCCGGTGAAGTAGTTGGGATCCGGCAGCGACAGGGTTGCTTCGGTGCCCGTGATCTCCACGAAGCCCATCCGGGTCCGGGGGGACTCGAAGGAGAAGACGCTGTGCGAGGAGGCGCCGGACTCGAACTGCGCCATGGCCGAGACGTGGGTGGGCACCTCGACGGTGAACTCCTCGCCCGCCTTGGGGCCGGAACCGATCACGCGGACATCCTTGGCCTTGGACCCGACGGCGGCCACCTTGCGGATGGAGCCGAAGGCCTGGACCAGGGTGGTGAGGTAGTACGGGCCCATGTCGAACAGCGGGCCGGCGCCGTGCTGGAAGAGGAAGGCCGGGTTGGGGTGCCAGGACTCCGGGCCGGGGGTCTGGAAGGTGGTCATCGCCGTCAGCGGGGTGCCGATGTCGCCGCGCTGGATCAGGCGCAGGGCGGTCTGGATGCCGGCGCCGAGGAAGGTGTCCGGGGCACAGCCCAGGCGGATACCGGCGGTGTCCGCCGTCTTGAGCAGGCCGAGCCCGGACTCGCGGTCCAGGGAGAAGGGCTTCTCGGTCCAGACGTGCTTTCCTGCGTTGACGGCGGCGGTGGCCACCTCCACGTGTGCTGCCGGGATGGTGAGGTTGACGATGATTTCGACGTCGGGATGGTTCAGGGCCTTCTCCACCCCGCCCCACTCGGGGACGCCGTACTCCTTGGCCCGTGCCTCGGCAGCTTCCTCGAAGAGGTCCGCGATGACGTGGACCTTCAGGTCCGGGAACGCCGTGAGGTTGTCCAGGTACTGCTTGCTGATCACGCCGGCGCCGATGACGCCGACGCCCACCGGGCCCTTGCGGGGAGATTGTGCTGCGGGGGTGCTCATGCGGTGGCCCCCTCGGCTGCGGTGTTGCTGTTCAGGAAGGCGAGGCTTTCGGCGATGCCTTCGAAGATGTCACCGGCGTAGTCGTCGAATTCCACGACTCCCACTTCAAGCGACGTGGCCGCGGCGATCACGTCCATGACCGGCACTTTGCCCTGGCCTGCCGGCTGCTGGGCCTTGTTGTCCCTGGTGAGGGGGCCGTCCTTGATGTGGATGAACTTCACCCGGTCACCCAACTTTGCCAGGATGTCCACCGGGTCCTGGCCGCCAACCGCTACCCAGTACGTGTCCACTTCGAGGACGAGTTCCGGGTCCAGCAGGGATTCGAAGTATTCCAGCGCGGTGCGGCCGTCAATGATGGACTCCAGCTCCCAGGCGTGGTTGTGGTAGCCCACCCGGATGCCGTACCCGGCCCCCTTCCTGGCAGCCTGGTTGAGCTTTTCGGCGGTGGCCTGGATGTCTTCGGCCTTCTGCCAGTGCTCGGCGGGCAGGAACGGGTCAATGACCGTGCTGATGCCCAGTTCCTTGGCCGCGGTGAAGATCTCGTCCTGGTCCTGGCTCATCAGCGGGGCGTGGCCGGACGGCGCGGTGAGGCCGTTCTCTTTCAGGGCTGCGCCGAGTTCCTTGGCCGTGGCCACGAAGTTGTAGGGCTCCACCTGGGTGTAGCCAATAGCGGCAACCTTCTTGATCGTGCCGGGCAGGTCCTCGGAGATGGCGTTGCGGAGTGTATAAAGCTGCAGTGAGTAGGACATGGGTTTCCTTAGCGGTTTTGTAGAGGTCGTTGGGGTTGGGGTCAGCGGCCCGCGAGGGAGCCGCCGATGCCACCGACGCTGAAGTATTTGTTCAGGGCGGCGAACACGATGACGGGCGGGAGCATCATGACCACGGCCAAGGCCATGACTGAGGTCCAGTCTGTCGCGTTTTGCTGGAAGAACGACTGCACGCCCATGGGAAGGGTGAAGATTTCGTTGGAGCGGAGGAAGACGATGGCCACGAGGTAGTCGTTCCAGGCCAGGAGGAAGGCGAAGATGGCGGTGGAGAGGACGCCGGGGAGGGAGTTCCGGAGGACCACTTTGGTGAAGGATCCGAAGACGGAGCAACCGTCGATCCAGGACGCTTCCTCGAGGCTGATGGGGATGGAGTCGAAGTACGCGGCCATCATCCAGGTGGCCACCGTCATGGTGGAACCGACGTAGATGATGGTCAGGCCCAGGAGGTTGTCCACCAGGCCCATCCCGGCGAACAGGATGAACAGCGGCACCACCGAGGTGATGATGGGCAGTGACTGCATGACGAACAGGAGCAGGGAGTAGCCGGAGACGGCCTTGGACCGGCCGCGGGAGAGGACGTAGCCGGCGGGTGCGGCCACCGCCACCGACACCACCACGGTGGAGAGAGTGGTGACCAGGCTGTTCTTCAGCCACGTGGCGGCAAGGGTCTTGGAGAAGACGTTGCTGAGGTTCTCGAAGGTCAGGCCGGTCGCGGTGCTGTTGGGGCCAGGGGTGAAGGCGAGCACGATGGTGACCATGATGGGCACCAGCACGATCGCGGTGATGATGAGGATGGCGATGAACCGCCACCAGCGGCCGCGTTGGCCGGCTTCGGAGAGTACCCGGCGGGTGTTGCCTGCCTGGCCGACGCCGAGGGCCGGGCCGGACTGGGGATGGGCGTGGACTGCTGCGCTCATTATTCGACACTCGACTTTCGGATCTGGCGGTACAGGATGACCGAGATGACCACCAGGGTCATGGTCATGAGGAAGGCGATGGCCACGCCGGGGCCGGTGGCGAAGTCCTGGAACACGGTGCGGTAGGCCAGGACCACCAGGGAGGTGGTGGCGTTGACCGGGCCGCCGCCGGTGAGCAGGTAGATGGTGGGGAAGTCGTTGACGCAGAAGATGGTCATCAGGATCCAGCTGATGTAGGTGGAGCGGGCGATCAGCGGCAGGGTGATCTGGGTGAATTGCTGCCAGCGGCTGGCGCCGTCCATGCTGGCCGCTTCGTAGACGGTGGTGTCCACGGACGCCAGGGCGGCCGAGATCATCATCATCATGAACGGGAAGCTGACCCAGACTTTGAAGACCATCACGGTGATGGAGGCCAGGGTGGGGTCGGCCAGGAAGAGCGGGGTGCCCAGGCCGAGGTTCCGGAACAGCGACGGGATCAGGCTGTCCGGGGTGGCCACCAGCCAGTTCCAGGCGGTGGAGGACACCACGATCGGCACCACCCAGGGCAGGAGCAGCAGGACCTTGAACGTATTGCCGGCGGGGATCTTGGTGCGCAGGAGCAGGGCGAGGCCCAGGCCCACGAGCCAGGATCCGAACACGCCGACGATGGTGAACCAGAGGGTGAACTGGGCGGCTTTCCAGAACGCCGGCGAGGTCAGGACGGTGGTGAAGTTCTGGACGCCGACGAAGTTGCCGGTCTGGAGCAGGTCGCCGTCGTGCGTCGCCTGGACCGCGGCATAGATCAGCGGGTAGCCGTGGATCAGGACAAGGAGGACCACGGAGGGGAGCAGGAGCCAGAAGAAGGTCCTGGTGGCCTGGGCCGAGAGTTTGCTCTTGCGTTTGCCGGGGGCGGCCCCGGACCCGCCGGGGGCAAGCCCGCGGCGGGCCCGGGCGAGGCCGGATTGTGCAGTGGTGGAGGACATGGCGGGCGCTTACTTCTTCAGGACGGACTCGAGGCCGGACTGGAAGGTCTGCAGGGCGGTCTTGGCGTCGGCCTTGCCGGTGATGATGGTCTGGCTGAACTGGTTCAGGGCCTGGCCGCCGTCGAGTGCGGCGAGGTTGGCGTTGAGCCTGCTGCCCTGGGCGGCGAAGGTCTTGGCGATGGGCTGCCAGTCCTTGACGATCTTGACGTTGTTGGGGTCGTTGGCGAATTCCGGAATCTCGGTGATGGACTTGAAGACCGGGAGGGCGGACATCAGCTTCTTCTGCCACAGCTGCTTGAGCTGGCCCAGGTAGTACACCAGGAACTCCTCCGAGGCGTCCTGCGACGGTGTGTTGGTGTACATCATGATGTTGTTCGGGAAGACGATGGTGGCCTTGTCGCCGTGCGGGCCCTTGATGGGGTCAGCCACCAGCAGGTCGCCGGAGGTGTCGCCCACGCGCTGCGGGACGTTCACCTGGAACAGGCCGTAGCCGGCCTTGCCGTCCTTCCACTGGGCGGACATGTTGTCCGTGGTGTAGCTAACGGCGGCGGGGTCGACGATGCCGTTGGACACGAGTTCCAGGACAAACTCCATGGCCTCGACGTTGCGGTCGTTCAGCAGGTCCAGCTCGCCATCCTTGTTCCAGACACCGCCGCCGTTGTTGACCATCATCATGATCATGGAGTGGTTGGCGTAGTTGTTGCCTGCGCCTGCGCCGGTGGTGAAGCCGAACGCGCCGATCTTCTTCAGCGCCTTGCCGGCCTCCAGCAGCGACGGCCAGTCGGTGGGCAGCGCAACATTGGCTTTCTCAAACAGGGACTTGCGGTACCAGAAGACGCGCATGTCCAGCTGCCACGGGACCGCCACGTAGCCCTTGTCCGACTTGAAGGGGTCCAGCACGCCGGGCAGGAAGTCATCGAACTGGCCGTTGGCCTTCAGCTTCTCGATCACCTTGTCCGCGTAGGCGATCTGGCCCTGCTGCTCGAACTGGAAGGCCTGGAAGCCGCCGCCCGTGGACACAGCCGGGCCCGTCTTGGAGGCAATCGCGGAGGAGAAGGTCTGGTAGAAGTTGTTCCACTGGATGATCTGGTAGCTCGCCTTGGCGCCATTGGCACCGGAGAAACCTTCCGCGATGCCCTTGGCGGCATCGTTGTAGGCCGGTGTTGCCCAGGGCATGTCCCAGAACTTCACGGTGCCGCCGGCCCCGCCCCCGCCGCCTCCCTGCGATGCCGAGCCGCCGCCGCAGGCAGCGAGCAGGGGTACGGAGGCTGCGGCAGCCGTCAGGCCCAGGAAGCCGCGCCGTGAGAAGGAGCGGCGCTGTTCGGGAGTTGCGTTCATGATGTGTGTCCTTTCGGGACCGTCTTGCGCTGTGCGCCGTTGGTGCGGTCCTGCTCATCGTTGAGAGTGGAGGTGGGACTGGACTGCTGTTCGGTTGCGTATCGGTGGGCTGGTTACGTGGCAGCGAGGGTTGCGTAGAGGTCGGTCAGCCGGGCGAACCCGGGCAGGTCGGCCGGGAGGGTGCCGGCGCTGAGATGGGTCTTCAGCCGCCGCCACGCCGCACGGTGGGCGGATTCGTACAGGGTTGGAAGCAAAAGTTCGCCGTGGGCCCCGGTGGCCCTGACTTCGGCGGGCCACGCGGCGTCCGGTTCCGGCACCCGGACGGCCACCCCGCCGTCGGCCGTGTAGAGGTGGATGTCGACGCCGGCCGGGCGGGCGCCGGTGAGTACGCCCTGCGCGGTGAACGGTGCGCCGTTGGCCAGGCGTGCGCTGACCGTGTAGCCGCTGGCATCGCTGCGGAGGACTTCGGCGCCGTACAGCGGTCCGCTGACGGCCAGCACGGCGGCAAAGTGCCGCGCCAGGAGGCGCTGGATGTCCGTGCCCGGAGCCGCCGTCGCCACGCTGTCCATCAGGGACGCCGTGCCCAGGCCGCCGCGTACGGCATCACGGGCGTCGGGATTGCCGCTTTCGTTGATCAGCGCAGGGTTGGAGGCCCAGTGGAGATCGAGGACGACGGCGGCACCGGCGGCCCGGGCGGCGTCCGCCAGCTGCTTGGTGCCCTCCGGGACGGGATCCACCACAAGGATGCCGCGCGACCCGGACCTGATGGCCCGGACGGCCTCCGTGGTCCAGCCCGCTTCGCCGGCGATCACCGCAACGTCAGCCGCCCGGTCCTGCGCCGCAGGGCCGAAGGTTGCCGGGAGGGACGCAACCGCCGAAGCTACTGCCCCTGCTTCCCCGGCCCGGGGCGTTGCTGCCACTGTGTAGGCGCTCATGCGTTGGCTCCTGCCTTTTCGGCGGCCGCTTGTCCCGCGGCAACGTTCTGCACGGTGGCCCCGGAGATGGCAAGCGCAAACGTGAGGTCATCGATCAAAGTTTGGGCGGAGGGAGCCTGGCGGGTTCCGCGGGCCAGTTCGGCAAGGTGGCGCCACTCGCCTTCGTAGCCGTTGTGGCCGTAAGGGCCGTAGCTGGTGGCCTGCCCGTCGCGGGAGAAGGTGGCCACAGCGGACCCGGCCTGGACGTAGGACGGCGTGAAGTCGATGTGGAGCGCAGAGTCGTCGGCGATGGCCTCGAAGGTCCACTCCGGCTTCCAGGTGCTGTTCATGACGGCGCGCAGTTCAATCACGCGGGTGGGGGTCCGGAGCGAAACCGCGTAGCCGGAGGGCCGCACGTGCCGCGCCTGGAGCACCTCGATGTCGCCGAAGTCCGGGGTGAACCGGCGCACCAGGGGGAGGTCGTGGATGGCCAGGCCCATGATCCCGCCCTGCATCAAGGCCTTGATGACCCCGATGTCCGAGTAATCGGGGTTGCCCGCGGCGGGGCGGGTGATGATTTCGGTGGCAAAGTCTTCGAAGCGGGCATTCGGCGGCAGGACGATCGAGGAGCGAAGGGTGTGGACGCGCTCCGGGAGGTCACCCCAGTTCTGTTCCGCCGCCAGCCAGCCGGGATCGAAGGTGTGCATGGCTCCCACCACGATCGGCACGCCCGTCGCGGCGCTGGCGTCCGCGATCCTGGCTGCCTCCTCGCCGTTCATGGCGAAAGGCTTCTCGCAGAGGACCGCCTTCTTGCCGGCGCGGCACGCCGCGATGACCTGGTCCGCGTGGAACTGGTGGGGGCTGCAGATGGCGACGATGTCCACGCCGGGGTCGCCCAGCAGTTCGTCCATGCCGGAGCTGGAGACCGCACCGACGCGCGCTGCCACCGAGGAGGCAACCGCAGGGTCCACGTCCATGATGTGCCGTACTTCCAGGATGTCCTGGAGCCGGGCCAGCGCCGGAAGGTGGATGGCCTGGGTGACCGGCCCGGCGCCGAGGATGCCGACGCCCAGGGGCCGTTCTGCTGGCGCTTCGATGTGGGACAAGTTCTATTACCTCTTTGTAAGGCGGACTCTGGAGTACCGGAGGGATCAGCGCGGCGGATGGTTGCCATCGAAACCGCGAATGTGCCCTGAATCACAACGTAGATGTACTTTTGACGCGCGTCAAGCAAAAGTTGTTTGTTTCGCGTCATTCTTCTGCTGTGGTGACAGCACTAAGTAACAGTGTTATGACTTAGACATGACTTCAACGACGGGCAGGCAGGCCGGAAAAGACTCCGACGTCGGCAGCCTGTCGCGTGCCGGGGACCTGTTCCAACTGCTCCGCGACGGCAGGGCCCGCACCCGCGCCGAGCTTGCCCTGAGCACAGGGCTGGCCCGCTCCACGGTGGCCTCCCGGATCGATGCGCTTATGCTGTCCGGCCTGGTTGGCCCGGCAGGGGAAGCCCTCTCCAGCGGCGGCAGGCCGCCGTCGCGCTTTGCCTTCAACCCGTCTGCCCGCCTGGTGCTGGCCGTGGACGTGGGCGCTACGCACGTCATCGTTGCCCTGACGGATCTTGGCGGAAACATCCTGGCCGAACACCGGCTGGCGCAGCAGGTGGCCGACGGGCCGGAAGCCGTGCTGGACCAGGTGGTGGCGCAGGGCAAGGAGCTGCTGGCGTCCACCGGACGGACCGTTTCGGAACTGGCCGGGATCGGCATCGGGCTGCCCGGGCCGGTGGAACATGACACCGGCAAGCCCGTCAAGCCGCCCATCATGCCGGGCTGGGACGGGTTCGACGTGGTCAGCTACGTCCAGCAGTCCCTGCCCGTCCACGTTCTGGTGGACAACGACGTGAACATCATGGCGCTCGGGGAGCAGTCCGCGCACTGGCCCGAACACAGCAACTTCTTCTTCGTGAAGGTTGCCACCGGCATCGGTTCCGGCATTATCAGCAACGGCCAACTCCAGCGCGGGGCCAATGGCACGGCGGGGGACCTTGGCCACGTCCAGGTGGGACGGGGCGCGGATGTCCTCTGCGCCTGTGGAAACTATGGGTGCCTGGAGGCGCTGGCGTCCGGTCCCGCCGTCGTGCGTTCCCTGAAGGAGCAGGGACTGGACGTGGCCAGGGGCGCGGACGTGCTCCGGCTCGCCGCAGACGGCAACCTGCAGGCCATCCAGGCCCTGCGCCAGGCCGGCCGGGACATCGGCGAGGTACTGGCCACGGTGGTCAACCTGCTCAATCCGTCCGTCATCGTGGTGGGCGGCAGCGTGGGCGAAACAGGAGAGCACCTGGTGGCCGGCATCCGCGAGGTGGTGTACCGGCGCTCGCCGCCACTGGCCACCTCCCACCTGCGCATCAATGTCTCCCGCGCCGGAAGCCAGGCCGCCGTGCTCGGGGCAAGCCAGCTGGTCACCCAGTACGTGCTCTCGCCTGCCATCATTGAAGCCACGCTGTCAGGCGCCATCGCCGGGTAGCGCCGGGGCGGTGCCCGGCGCCATCCGGCGGCTTCTTACGCCTCCGCCTCCGGTTCGGGCGCCTCGGTCAACAGCAGGGCCGTTCCGCCGTAGGCAGGCAGCTCGAGGAAGAAGCTGTGCAGGTCGTCCACCTGCGCCACGGTCTCCCCACTGAACAGGTCCTGGACGTTGGCGCCGGACGGCAGTTCGTTGGACTGGATGCTGCCGGTGATGTCCTGGCCGGAGAAGTTCAGGGCGGTGACCTGCAGGTCCCCGTCCTTCAGCCGGTTGACCAGCACCAGCGCGGCGCGGTTGGAGACGTCGGGCACGTCCAGGAGGGTGCCGGTGGCGATCCCGTTTTCCTCGCGCACGGCGAGGATCCGCTGCAGCCGCCGTGCGAATGAGTCCTGGTCCCGCAGCTGGTCCGGCAGTGAACCGTACAGGCTGCGGGCCCTCGGCATTCCCGCCGATGAGTTGGTAGCGTCCGGGCTGGTTCCCATGAGGTCGTGGGCGCCGCGGTTGATCCAGCGCGTGTCACCCTGTGAAGTGAGCTCGCCCACGCTGCTGCGGTCCAGTGCCAGGATGCCGGTGAGGTCCCAGCCGGACAGGGCAAAGACGCCGGGCTGCAGGGCGTTGTACATGGCCAGGAGCAGGTGCACATCCCGGATCTGCGCCTCCTGCTCCGGGGTGACGGCGGCCGGGTCCTTGATCCCCAGGGCGGCCATGATGAAGCTGACCGTGGTGCAGGCGATGCCGTTGGTGGTGAACACGGCGTTGTAGGGCGCATTCTCGCCGGTGAGCCGGTCCCGCAGGGTCTGCTGCACATTCTCGGCCAGCTGGGCGCCCGTGAGTTCCTCGCCGTTAAGCTCGAACATCTCCTCCCGGTGGCCGGCGGCGAAGTGCAGCAGCTCGTAGGTGAGTTCGTCATGGTTCTGCAAAGCGTGCACCAGTGAGGCCTGGTCCACCCCGATTTCCATTGACAGGCGGAGGGTCAGCCGCAGGAACTCGGTATCGGCGGTGACCAGCGCGTAGTGGTACGCCGGCCGGGTGATGAAGTCGTAGGAGAGGTCCGGGCCCGCCTCCGAGGTTGCCTTGATGTCATCGATGGTCAGGTTCAGCTCCTGGAAGGAGAATCCGCCCACCTTGCGGATCATGGAGCCGATGAGCTGGTTGGCGGCCTCGGACAACGGGTGGCCTTCGGACCAGCCGGGCTGCTCTTCGGCGCTCTTCTCCACGCCCAGGAAGCCGTTGGCGTCGAGGCGCAGCGCCCCCGTGCCAAGGTCCACCAGCGAGTGCAGGGCGTCGCCCACCACCAGGCGCATCCCGGCGAACGTTGGGTCAAGCCAGTTAATGGAGGGCTGGCCGGCCTTGAAGTAGTGCAGGTAGACCCAGCGGCGGGTCTTGCCGGTGGTGTCCACGATGGGCCGCGTGGCACTCCAGTTGGTTTCCTTGACGCCGGGCTCGTAGAAGATGACCCGCTGCAGCCGGCCGATGATGTAGCCGGCCTTCTGCAGCGCCTGCTCCGAGTCGGGGCTGAGGTTGACCGAGTCTGCGCCTTCCGGGACGTCCGGGAGCAGGTTCCAGTCCTCCTCGGGAATGTCCACCATGTGGTAGATCCCCGGGTAATCGCGGAAGTTCATCTCGGCCAGGCGGAAGTCCGCGCCCTTTCCGGTGTGGCCGGGGACGATGTCGTCAATGACGGTGCCGTCGTGCTCCGCGGCCACCTCGCACATGCTGCGGAACTCTTCTTCGGTGCCGAAGACGGGGTCGATCGCCATGCTGATGCGGTCAAAGTGCCCGTCCACGCTGGGCGTGTGGGACCAGCCGCTGATGCCGCCGGCGAGCTTCACGGGCCCGGTGTGGATCCCGCGGATCCCGATCTCGCGGAACGCCTTCCACATTTCGGGGTCGCCAAGGGCGGACAGGAATGACTGGCCGGTCCGGGTGATGAAGGACAGCGGGTAGGCGGTGAACCATACGGAGGCGCGTTCGACGGCGGCCCGCGGGTTGGGGTGCGCGTACGAGTTCTGCCACATGCTGGCCTGGCCGGACAGCTGCCGTGCCAGCGTGTTCGCGTCACCGAGCATGGCCTGGTTCCGCAGCCACTCCACGTATGCCGCGTTACGCCCGTCGAATTCGAAGGATGGCCGGCTGCCCACGAACTGCCGCCGGCGCGCGATGGGACGCAGGGCCTTGGGGCGGGCCGCGAAGAACTGCTCGTCGAACGTGACCTCAAGGTCCGGTGACGGCTCCGCCGCGTCCTCTTCCACTTCCACGCTGGCCTGCGCGGAATCATCCGCTTCCGAAGTACGCTCGCTGGTGCCCGGCTCCCGCATAAGCTCCTCTTTCCGTTGCTCGTTTCCGTGCTGGCATGGATGCTCCAAGACCCCTTGCCCAAGGTCAGGTACCCAAGCGAGCAGGGAGTATTCGGTGTTCCCTCTCCCGATGCTACTGCCCGGCGGAGCCGGCGGAAGGGACAAACGTGCCGGGCTGGCGGATGCCTTGCCCGATCTGCCGGCCGATGTCGCGGCCGATCCGGGTGAGCAGGGCTGCGGACAGTAGAGGGTCCTTGGCGGAATCCCGGCTGGTGTAGTCAGCCAGGGCGTAGACCTGCGCCAGGGACAGGTCCGCCCAGCGTTCCCGGGGGAGCAGGGAGCGGCCGGCCACGGCGATGAGGGTGCGGGTGCCGGAGCGGCGGGCCACCGCGGCGGGCAGTTTGCCGGCGAGGGTCTGCGCATCGATGCTGCCTTCGCCCGTGATGACGACGTCGCAGCCGGCCTTGCGGGCATCGAAGTCCAGCAGGTCCAGGAAGAAGTCCGCTCCGGAGACCTGGCGCGCGCCCAGGAGCAGGCAGGCGAATCCGATTCCCCCGGCGCTGCCGGCTCCGTCATGCCGTGCCAGGCTGGCCGCGGCCCCAAACCCTGCGTCCGCCATCCTGCCAACGAAGTGTTCCAGCCCGGCGTCGAGGGCCGCGACATCCGCCGGGCCGGCGCCTTTTTGCGGCCCGAAGACGGCCGCTGCCCCGGCTGGCCCGGTCAGGGGGTTGGAGACGTCGCTGGCGACCACCAGTTCCGTCCCTGCCAGGCCTGGCAGGAGGGAACCGCGGACGGCGTGGATGCTGCCGAGTGCATGGCCGGTCCCCGGCAGTACCGTGCCGTCGGCTGCGAGGAAGGCGTATCCCAGGGCGGACAGCATTCCCATGCCGCCGTCCGTGCTGGCGCTCCCGCCCAGAGCCAGCACGATCCGCGCGGGCGACAGGCCCAGGGCGAACCGGACTGCCTCACCGAAACCGCGGCTGGATGCATTGAGGGCATCCAGGGAGCCGTCCGCCAGGAGCGCGATCCCGCAGGTGTTGGCGACTTCCACGACGGCTGTGACGCCGTCGAAGGCGATGGACGACTGGACCCTTTGCCCTGTGGGGCCCGTGACGGAGCAGGTGTGCCGGGCGAAGCCGGCTGAGACAGCGGCGTCCACGCTGCCGTCCCCGCCGTCGGCCAGCGGCAGCAGCTCGCATTCGATGGCCCCGGCGGCCCCGGCGGTGGACCGGAGCCCGGCCGCCAGGGCTTGTGCCACCTCGCCTGCGGTGAGGCTGCCCTTGAATTTGTCGGGTGCGATCAGGGCACGGACCGTGGTGGTGTTGACGGGCATGTCAGGCCGTTTCGGAGTAGGCGGGGTGGCGGGCAGGCAGGGAAGGCTCGACGCCGGTCGCGCCTTCCTGGAGGGCAGGCTCCTTGTGGGGGTGGGCGCCTGAACCGTCGGTGGCCTCGAGGTGGCCCGGCGCCGTGACGGGAAGCGGGTCCACGGCTTCGCCGGCGAAGACGCGGCGCACACGGTCGGCGTCGAGGGTGCGGTCCCACCAGGCGATGAACAGGGTGGCCACGGCGTTGCCCGTGAAGTTGACCAGGGCCCGGCATTCGGACATGAACTTGTCAATGCCGAAGATCAGCATGATTCCGGCGGCGGGGATGGTGCCGATGGTGGCCAGGGTGGCGGTGAGGGCGATGAAGCCGCCGCCGGCGACTCCTGCCGCACCCTTGGAGGTGAGCAGCATGACCGCGAGCAGGCCCAGCTGCTGGCCAATGCTCAGGTGGGTGTTGGTGGCCTGGGCAATGTAGAGGGCGGCCAAAGACAGGTAGATGGCGGCGCCGTCCAGGTTGAAGCTGTAGCCGGTGGGGACCACCAGGCCGACCGTTTCCTTCTTGACACCGGCATTCTCAAGCTTGCGCATCAGGCCGGGAAGGGCGGGCTCGGCGGTGGAGGTGCCGAGGATGAGCATGTACTCCTCCTTGAGGTGCCGGATCATGCTGAAGATGTTCAGCTTCAGGAACGCCATGACCGAGCCGAGCACCACCACGACGAACAGGATGGATGTGGCGTAGAACAGGGCGATCAGGCCGCCCATGCTGGTGAGCGATGAGACGCCGTACTTGCCCACGGCAAAGGCCATGGCGCCGAAGGCTCCCAGGGGCGCGGCCTTCATGATGAAGCCGAGGATCTTGAACATGACCCCGGTCAGTCGCTGCACCCCGTCCAGGACCGGGGCGCCCACCTTGCCCATGGCGTTCAGGGCGATCCCGAAGACCACCGCAATGAAGATGATTTGCAGGATGTCGCCAACCACGAAGGGCTGGACCACGCTGGTGGGGATGATGTTGGTGATGAACTGCCACCATTCCTGGTGCTGCCCCGCATCGATCAGCTTGGCGGCCGAGTCCGAGGTCTTGATGGCACCGGGATCGGCGTTCACGCCTTCGCCGAGCCGGAAGACGTTGATGGCCACCAGGCCGAATGCCAGGGCGCAGATGGTGCCGACCTGGAAGTAGGTCAGCGCCTTCAGCCCGGTCATGCCCACCTTCTTCAGGTCCGCCACGCTGGCGATGCCGCCGACGATCGTGAGGAACACGATGGGCCCGATGAGCATCTTCATCGCGTTCACGAAAGTGGTGCCGATCGGTTCCATGGCGATACCGGTTGCCGGGGCAAGCCAGCCGACCAGGATGCCGATGACGATCGCCGTCAGTACCCAAAAGTAGAGCTGGCGGTACCACCGGGTTTTCGGGGCCGCTGTTGTAGCCGCGGCGGTGCTGGTGTGGTCCATGATTCCTACCTCATTGTGGAATGTCGCTGGAGGATGTTCTGAAGAAAGTTGATACGGGGCGGCCGGCGGTACTGCTTCACCGGCCGCCCCGTGCCTGGAATCGGCAACCGGATGGCGGCGCCGGAGGTTGCTGCGCGCCTAGACCGCTGCCGGAGTGAGCGTCAGGGCCTTGATGATGGCTTCGGTGACGTCCTCGGTGTTTGCCTTGCCCCCCACATCGCGGGTCAGGTGGCCAGCGCCGGTGGCCGCTTCGATGGCGGCTTCCACCTGGCGGGCTTCCGCGTGCAGGCCGAAGTGGTCCAGCATCAGGGCGGCGCTGGCGATCGCGCCGATCGGGTTGCTGATGCCCTGGCCGGCGATGTCCGGTGCGGAGCCGTGGACGGGTTCGAACATTGACGGGAAGCGGCGCTCCGGGTTCAGGTTGGCGCTGGCCGCCAGGCCCAGGCTGCCGGCCAGCGCCGAGCCGAGGTCGGAGAGGATGTCGGCGTTCAGGTTGGAGGCGACGACGACGGAGAGGTCCTCGGGCTTGAGGATGAACTTGGCGCTCATGGCATCCACCAGGACGCTTTCGGTCCGGACATCCGGGTAGTCCAGGGCGACGCGGTGGAAGACCTCGTCCCACAGGACCATCCCGTACTGCTGCGCGTTGGACTTGGTGACCGAGGAAACCTTCTTGACGGTCCGGGTCCGGGCCAGGTCGAAGGCGAACCGCATGATGCGCTCGCAGCCCTTCTCGGTGAACAGCGCGGTCTGCAGCGCCACCTCGTTGCCGGGGCCGCGCCCGCTGAGGTTCCGGCCGCCGAGGCCGGCGTATTCACCCTCGCTGTTCTCGCGGACCACCACCCAGTCCAGTTCGGTGGTGTCGGCCTTGCGGAGCGGGGACTGCACGCCGGGGAGGAACTTCACCGGGCGGATGTTGGCCCACTGGTCGAAGTTCTGGGTGATGTTCAGGCGCAGGCCCCAGAGGCTGATGTGGTCCGGGACGTTTTCCCAGCCGACGGCGCCGAAGTAGATGGCGTCGAAGTCCTTCAGGGCGTCCAGGCCCTTGGGGTCCATCATCTGGCCGGTCCTGGCGTAGTACTCGCTGCCCCAAGGGAACTCGGTCCAGTCGAACGCAAATTTTCCATTCGAGTTTCCAGCCAGGGCGTCCAGGACGCGGCGTCCGGCGGATACCACTTCCTTGCCCACGCCGTCGGCCGGGATTGAAGCGATGCTGAATGTCTGGTTGGCGCTCATTTGCCTACCTCCTCGTTGAGTGCGGGCAGTGTGCGGGTGTCGCCCCGGTCACACTGTTTTCTTCCTCCTCAAGTAGACGGGCGCGGCGGGGTGGGCGTCCAAGACCAAGATTCGATCCGCCAGATAGGTTGCGCCTATCAATCGCCGCCGGTGCTTACTGGGCGTGGTCCTTGGCCACCTGCAGGAAGGCCCGCGCCGCGGGCGTGAGATCGTCCTTGCGGCTCAGGATGGCCACCTCCAGGTGGGAAACCGGCTCAATGAGGAGCGTGCGCAGCCCGGCCTTCCCGGCGGTGGGGGCCCACGAGGAAGGCATCACCGCGTGCCCCACCCCTGCCAGCACGAGGGGCAGGACCGAGGTACGGTGGGCCACTTCCACGACGATCTCGGCATTGACTCCGCGCGCCAGGGCATCATCCACCAGCCAGCGCATCAGGGATCCCCGCTGGCTGGCGATGAGCCGGTGCCCGTTCAGGTCCTCCCGCGCGATGGCCTCTCCCGGGCCGAAGGTGTCTGCCTGCGGATTGACGATCAGGATCAGCGGCTGGCGCTCCAGCGCAAGCACTTCCACCCCGGGCACCCGGATGGCGGTGGCAGCACCGGCCAGTCCGATCTCGGTGCTGCCGTTACGCACCGATTCGATGACCTCCTCCGGCGTGAAGGCTGCCTCCACGTTCAATCTGACTGACGGGTAGGACCGGGTAAACGCGGCGATCATCGAGGTCAGGGGTTCGATTCCGGGCGAGGGCATGGTGACAATGTCCAGCTGCCCACTGCGGACGCCGCGCAATGCCTGAACCGCGGATTGCGCGGCGTCCAGGTCCCGCATCACCAGCCGCGCCGGCCCTACCAGCTCCTTGCCTGCGTCGCTGAGGACGGCGCGGCGGCCTATCCGGTGGAACAACGGAACTCCCAGCTCCTTTTCCAGGCCTGCAATGGTCTGCGACAGCGAGGGCTGGGCGATCAACAGGTGTTCGGCCGCGCGGTTGAACCCGCCTTGGTCCACCACCGCCAGGAAATGCTTCAGCTTCCGGGTGTCCAAACGGGGCTCCTCTCCGGCCGGGCCTGTGCTGCGGTGCAGCTGTTGCCGTACAGGGGGACCATATCAGCGAACCATTTCCCCCTCTTTAGGCTTATTTCTGCCGCCACTCCCGCCAGGCCCCGGTTCGGACGTATTCTTGGAACCAGGTTTTGTAGTAGGCCGAAGCGCTTCGAACAGGGCTGGAACATGGCGGCTGAACCTTCGGGGCAGGTTGGCTGGGGGCTGCTTCCAGTTACCCCGGAGCCGGTCTTCGACAGCAAGGATGTCGAAACCTTCCTCCGGGAAGTCACCCATGACTTCATGAGCGATATCAAGGGTGAACGCCGCGGTATTGGCTGGGCCGCCACGCTCTTCCGCCTGGGCCAGGGACACACGCTTGCGGCCAGCGCGGAGCGGGCGCGGGAGGCGGACCGGGAACAGTGCTCGTTCGCCGACGGGCCCGTCATGGAGGCCATGCGCACCGAGGCATTCGTCCTGGTATCGGATCTGAGCCGTGACCGGCGGTGGCCCGGTTACGCGAGTGCGGCGTCGGGCCACGGGGTGAAGTCGATGCTTTCCGTGCCCATCATGGCCGAAGGCGGGACGAGCGCCGCCGTCACCTTTTACGCGGGCGTGCCGCACGCGTTTACCAGCGACGACCTGGTCAGGGTTCGGGGCTATGCGCGCCACATGGCCCGGGCCCTTCGCCTCGTGTTCCGCATGGCCGAGAGGGCGGAAGCGACAGCCGGCCTCGCCGTCGTCCAAAGCTCCCTGGTCCTGGTGGACCTGGCCGTGCGCAGCCTCACCAGCGAATACGGACTCAGCAGGGAGGCCGCGCTGCTTTTCCTGCAGACGCAGGCACTGCACCATGAGCTTGACCTCCGGGACGCGGCCCTGAATGTCGTGGCCCCGGGGGCCGGCCGGGACCGGAACGGCGCACCGCCGTCCGCGTTGCGGCAGGAAGCGTACGACGGCGTCGCGGAGCTTCCGCGTCCGTCGGCGGCGGGGCGGGGCTTTCCAACCGGAAAGCAACCCCGCAGGAACGCTGCGGCGAAGACGGAAACCCCGCCTCCCGCAGAAGGGAGGACAGCATGACCATCCAGAAGCAGGAGCTGCGTTTCATCGCGGACGGGCCGGACAGCCACCCCTGGCGCCGGTTCGTTGCCCTGGGAGACTCCTACACCGAAGGAATCGGCGACCCGGAACCGCTCAGCCTGGGCGGGCTCCGGGGTTGGGCGGACCGCGTGGCCGAGGAGCTGGCGTCCGGCCGTGCCGACTTTGCGTACGCCAACCTGGCCATCCGGGGACTGCTGCTGCGGCAGATCCTCGACGGGCAACTGGCCGCGGCGCTGTCCCTGAAGCCGGACCTTGTCGCCATTGCCGCCGGTGGCAACGACATCATCTTCAGGCACGGCGATCCCGACAAGCTTGCCGGGAAGCTGGACCAGGCCATCGGCACGCTCGCAGCCACCGGTGCCACCGTGCTCCTGTTTGCGGGCCCGGACTGGGGCAACACGCCGGTATTCGGCAAAATCCGCGGCCGCGTGGCCATCTACAACGAGCACCTGCACACCATCGGGGCCCGGCACCACGCCATCATGGTTGACCTGTGGTGCCTGCCGGAGCTTCAGCACGCGTCAATGTGGGACCCGGACCGGCTGCATCTTTCGCCGCTGGGCCACCACGCCGTGGCCGTGGCAACCCTGAATGCGCTGGGCGTGGAGCATGCGCTCAAGCCGTTGCAGCCCAGGCCGCTGCCGGCGCACGGGTGGACGCAGGCCCGGGCCGAGGACCTGGTGTGGGCGCGGCAGTACTTCATGCCGTGGGTGCTCAAGCAGCTGCGGCCGCATCAGGCCGACGCGCTGGCGGCGAAGCGGCCGCAGCCCGGCCCGGTCTTCGGCCAAGGCCGTCCGGGGCCATTCCCGCCGGGCCACCCCGCGGCCGGCCTGAACCCCGGTATGGCGGGTGGACCGGCGCCTCAGGGGCAGGCCGCCTAGTTCCTGGTACCGGCAGCGCGGTGCCTGCGGTGGTCCCCCACCAGGGCGACGAGCGCAGGCACTCCAGCCAACAGGCCCGGAACGGCCAGCAACAGGCCGTATTCGGGGAGCAGCGCAGAAGCTGCCGCTGCGGTGACGGCTGCAACCAGGGCCGCGATGAGGGCGCCGGACAAACGCCTTCGGACGTCTCTGGCGTTGAAGAAGCGGAAACCGCCGAGGCCCGCGGTGACCGCGGCGAAGGTAATAATGCTCCCGGTCAGGAAGCCGGCGCCCGGGCCGGGAGCATCCTTGAGCCGGTCAATCAGGGCAATTGGCACGGCCAGCATCCAGGCGCTGAGCAGGACCGCGAGGACGCATCCTGCCACGCGGCTCCGAGGTACCGGACCCAGGGTGTAGATCTGCTCTGCTGGCAGGTCGGCCTGCTGGACGTGGCGGTGGTTTGCAGGCGGCGGCGATTTCGGCAGGCGCATGAAACTCTCAAGCATTGATCCCCCAGACGTAGTGCTTGACGTCTTTTCAACCTACACGGGATGCCGGGAGGGGCAATCTGAACAGGGGGTCAGCGCTTCTTGGGGCCGCGCTTCGAGGCTGCGTTCAGCGCCGACTTCACCGCCGGCGGCAGTCCGCCCTGCTCCGTTTCGGGTTCGGCCACTGTTCCGCGCGCCTTCGCGATGGCCTTCATGCCGTGGTAGATCACCAGCGCGGCAGCGGAACCGAGGGCGATGCCGGTGAACTTCAGGTCCCCAATGGTCCAGGTGTAGTCAGCGATGCCGATGATCAGGGCGACGGCGGCGGTGGTCAGGTTGATGGGGTTCGAAAAGTTGACCTTGTTCTGGACCCAGATCTTCACGCCGAGGATGCCGATCATGCCGTACAGCATGGTGGCTGCGCCGCCCAGCACGCCCGCCGGGACCGTGGCGATCAGTTCGCCGAACTTCGGCGAGAAGCTGAGCAGGATGGCGAACATCCCCGCCACCCAATAGGCCGCCGTCGAATACACCTTGGTGGCCGCCATGACGCCGATGTTTTCCGCGTAGGTGGTGGTGCCCGAACCGCCGCCAAAGCCGGCCAGGACGGTAGCGGCACCGTCGGCCATCAGCGCCCGTCCGGAGACGCCGTCTAGGTTCTGCCCCGTCATGGCGGCCACAGACTTCACATGGCCAATGTTCTCCGCCACCAGCACCAGGACCACCGGGACGAACAGCCCCAAAACGCCGAGGTGGAACTCGGGAGTCTGGAAGTGCGGCAGGCCGACCCAGGCTGCGGCGTCCATCTTGTCGTACTTCACCTCGCCTCGGAGCATGGCCACCAGGTAACCGACCACCACGCCCACCAGGATGCTGAGCCGGCCGAGGATTCCGCGGAACAGGACGCTGACAAGGATGATGGTGACAAGCGTGACCAGCGCGGTGATGGGGGCGGCGTCGAAGTTCTGTTTGGCCGCTGGAGCCAGGTTCAGGCCGATCAACGCAACGATGGCCCCAGTGACGATCGGCGGCATCAGCCGGTTGATCCAGCCGGCGCCGAACTTCTGCACCACGGCACCCACCAGGGCCAGTGTGGTTCCCGCCAGCACTACGCCGCCCAGCGCGCCAGGGATGCCGAACTGCGCCTGCGAGGCCGTGATGGGCGCGATGAACGCAAAGCTGGAGCCAAGGTAGCTGGGCACCCGGCCCTTGGTGACCACCAGGAACAGCAGCGTGCCGATGCCCGAGAAGAACAGCGTGGTGGCGGGCGGCATCCCGGTGATGATGGGAACCAGGAAGGTGGCGCCGAACATGGCCACCACGTGCTGCATGCCCACGCCGATGGTCAGGGGCCACGCCAGGCGCTCATCGGGGGCCACCACCTGGCCGGGCTTGATGGTTTTGCCGGTGCCGTGCAGCTTCCATTTGATTCCGAGCATGCTCATGGGAAGGAATGCCTTTCAGGGGGTGCCGCGAGGGGGCGAAGATCAACTCGGTCCAGAATACCGCCAAGTTTCCGCGCGCACCCGCTGTGGCCAAGGTCACCCCTGATGCGGGAAGAGCCAACGGTCAGTTGAAGTTGCAACTATGGAAAGCAACCAGGGGCCACCGCGGCAAGGCGGGTGACCTGCAGCGAAAGGTACGCCAATGACCATTGCCCATGAAGAAGCGGTTATCGATTCGGCAGCCGTGGACGCCATTTTCGCCCGGGCCCGCACCGCCAACTCCTTCACCGGCGAGGTGACCGAGGAGCAGGCCCAGGCCATCTACGAACTCACCAAGTTCGGCCCCACCGCCTTCAACTCCCAGCCGCTGCGCGTCACCTACGTCCGCTCGGCCGAGGCCCGCGCCACCCTGGTTAACGCCCTGTCCCGTGGCAACCAGGCCAAGACCGCCTCCGCACCGCTCGTGGCCATCCTCAGCTACGACACCGACTGGGCCGGCAAGTGGGACAACTTCCTCCCCGGCTACAACGCCCCCAAGGCCATGTACGACGCGGACCCCGCACTCGCGGCCGCCACGGGCAACAACAACGCCCACCTGCAGGCCGGCTACTTCATCCTGGCCGTCCGCTCGCTTGGCTTCGCCGCAGGTCCCATGACCGGCGCCGACTTCGCCGCGATTGACGCCGCCTTCTTCCCGGCCGGCGGCCAGAAGAGCTTCCTGGTGGTCAACATCGGCCAGCCCGGTGAGGAAGCCTGGGGCGACGCAAAGCCCAAGTACTCCTACGGTGAGGCCGTCCGCACCGTCTGACGCCCCATCACTTCCTGCGTGTTTTCTCCAAACGCCCCATCACCTGGTGATGGGGCGTTTGGGTTTTAAGGGCGGGAGGTGATGGTGCGTCTGGACGCGGCCGTGGTGGGAGACTGGGGCCATGCCGACGCGGAACCTGATCTTTGTGGCCTTCGTGGAGCCCGTGGCCGAAGGCCAGGTCTTCCCACGCACCGACTGGCCGCTGCACATCACGCTGGTGCGGTTTGACGTGGGGTTCGACGCCGCCGCAACAGGCAGCGCGGACGTCGCCGAACGCATCGCCGGGCTCGCTGATGCACCGGCAGCCGCAGCGCTGGGCGCCGCGCTCACCGTGGGGGAGGACGCCGCCTTCGGCCGCAACGGATCCGTTCCCGTCAACCTCATCCAGCCCCAGCCTGACCTGCAGGCCCTGCACGGGCAGCTGGTTGACGTCGTCGTGGGCGTGGGAGGCAGGATCCTGACGCCGGCCCACACCCTCGCCGGATACCGCCCCCACGTCTCACACCATGGTGGCAAGCGCCTCCACCCCGGCGACGCCGTCGTGCTTGACCGCGTCGCCCTGGTGGACATGGCTCCCGACGGCGACCACACCACCAGGCGCGTCCTCCGGCTGTGGTGCCGCGAGGGTGGAAGCTAGGCGATGACGCTGTCCACCAGTGCCTTGGCCTCGGCCTGGACCTGCTTCAGGTGCTCCTCGCCCTTGAAGGACTCGGCGTAGATCTTGTAGACGTCTTCGGTGCCGGACGGCCGGGCCGCGAACCAGGCGTTCTCGGTGACCACCTTCAGGCCGCCGATGGGTGCGCCGTTGCCGGGTGCCTCGGTGAGTTTGGCGGTGATCTCCTCGCCCGCCAGCGACGTGGCAGTCACGTCAGCGGCGGACAGCTTGCCCAGCTTTGCCTTCTGCTCACGCGTCGCGGCGGCGTCGATCCGGGCGTAGACAGGGGCGCCGAACTGGTCGGTCAGGCCCTTGTACAGCTGCGACGGGGACTTGCCCGTGACCGCGGTGATCTCGGACGCCAGCAGGGCCAGCAGGATGCCGTCCTTGTCCGTGGTCCACACGCTGCCGTCCAGCTTGTTGAAGGAAGCGCCTGCGGATTCCTCCCCGCCGAACGCGCCTTCACCCGAGAGCAGGCCGGGCACGAACCATTTGAAGCCCACCGGGACCTCCACGAGCTTGCGGCCCAGGCTCTGCGCCACGCGGTCGATGATGGAGGATGACACCAGGGTCTTGCCCACTACCGAGGCCGGGTTCCAGCCGCTGCGGTTGCGGTACAGGTAGTCGATGGCCACTGCGAGGTAGTGGTTCGGGTTCATCAGCCCGCCGTCAGGGGTGACGATGCCGTGGCGGTCTGCGTCGGCGTCGTTGCCGGTGGCGATATCGAAGGAGGATCCGCCTGCCGACATCCGCTGGATCAGCGAGGCCATGGCGGACGGCGAGGAGCAGTCCATGCGGATTTTTTCGTCCCAGTCCAGCGTCATGAACGCCCACTGCGGGTCGACGGTGGGGTTCACCACGGTGAGGTCCAGGTGGTGGCGCTCGGCGATCTCGCCCCAGTAGTCAACGGAGGCGCCGCCCATGGGGTCGGCACCGATCCGGACGCCGGCCTCGCGGATGGCATCCAGGTTCAGGACGGACGGAAGGTCGTCCACGTAGCTGGAGAGGAAGTCGAACTTGCCGGTAGTGTCGGCCGATTGTGCGTCGGCCAGCGGAATCCGCTTCACGCCCCGCAGGCCGTTTTCCAGGAGCTCGTTGGCGCGGTTGGCGATCCAGCCTGTGGCGTCTGAGTCGGCCGGACCGCCGTGCGGGGGGTTGTACTTGAAGCCGCCGTCGCCGGGCGGGTTGTGGCTGGGCGTTACCACGATGCCGTCAGCCTGCGGGGCGCCGGGCGCCGCCTTCCGGTTGTAGGTGAGGATGGCGTGGCTCAGGGCCGGGGTGGGGGTGTAGCCGTGCCGGGCATCCACCAGGACCTGGACGCCGTTGGCGGCGAGGACCTCGAGGGCAGAGTTCTGTGCCGGCTCGCTCAGCGCGTGGGTGTCCTTGGCCAGGAACAGCGGACCGGTGACGCCCTGGGCCGCCCGGTACTCCACGATTGCCTGGGTGATGGCCACGATGTGCTGCTCGTTGAAGGAGGCCTTCAAACTGGACCCTCGGTGCCCGGACGTTCCGAACACCACGCGCTGGCCGGGATCACCCAGGTCCGGCGCGATGTCGTAATACGCGTCGAGGAGCGCAGTGATGTCAACAAGGTCCTGGGGTTGGGCAACTGTACCCGCGCGGCTAGCCATGGCTCCAGCATGCCAGAAGCTGGCAGGAGTCAAAACGACCCGCCCAAAATCCGGACGCTGTGACCTGCCATGACGTACGCCAACCAAGTAGTCCAACTGAGTACACAGCCGCGAAAGTACCTATATACCGCCCCTTCCGCCCACTGCTACTTTCAAGGAAATTCCACCGAAAGGAACGGACGACGGCGGGTCGCCGCCTTAGTCGGTTCCTGCAAGGAAACGGGGACGTCCAATGGGGGCAGGAGACGGGGCAGCGGAGCAGTCCAGGCTTGCTGCCGAGCGCGTGGCGCGGCTGAAGCGCAGGCTGGATGAGGCCGATCAATCCACCAAGGCATGGGATACCGGCGCGGTGGGGGAGCGGACGGTGGCCGACAAGCTCAGCGAGCTGGTTCCCCGCGGCTGGTACGTGCTCCACGATGTCCATTGGCCGGGCAGGCCCAAGGCCACCCTGGACCACGTCCTGGTGGGACCGGGCGGCGTGGTGGTGGTGGATTCCAAGAACTGGACCGGCGAGGTGCAGGTGGCGTCCGGCGTGCTCTGGCAGGGCCGCTATGCGCGCACCCAGGCCGTCGAAGGTGCCCTGGCCCAATGCGCTGCCGTTGCCTCGGTGCTGGCTCCGCCGCACCGCAGGCTGGTCCGTCCACTTATCTGCATGGCTGCCCAGCCCGACCTTTTTGGTATCACCGACTCGGACGTGGCCGTGGCCGGTTCGCAGCGGGTGGTCCCGGCCATCGAGTCGCTGCCGGCGGTACTGGACCAGCAGGCCGTGGTGGGCCTGTACGAGGACCTGGGCCGGCAGCTCACGCACGAGCAGGAGCCCGGCATCACTGCCCTGCGCAACGTGCGTCCGGGAACCGTGGTGCGCCCGGCGGGAGCCCTGCCCCCGGGCGGTCCCGCCGCAAGCCCGGGAGGCAAAACCGGAGCCAAGGACGCAGCCAGGGCCCGCAGCGCATCCCGCCACCCCGCAGGCCGGGCCCTGCCGCCACGGGACGTCCAGGCAGGGCAGCATGCGGCCGCGCCGGCCGGGCATTGGCGCCACGGCCGGAGCACCAGGGCGCAGCACCACGGCGGGACCAGCGCAGGCAAGCTGGCGCTGCTGGCGGCCTTCGTTATTTTTGCCGTCTATTTCCTGCCCTACTTGGCCCGCTAGGCTCCTGCCGGGTCCCGGGCCGCAGTTTGTCAATGGCGGCCTCGCGGACCGCTGCGCCGATCCGCGCGAGCCGGTTTGAATCGAGGGACCAGGCCTGCCAGTAGAGGGCAACGTCCTGGTGGGCGGCCTCTTCCAACCGGACCAGGGCGCCGTCCGCCAGTTCGCCCGAGAGCTGGAGCTCCGGAATCATTCCCCAGCCCAGGCCTGCCCTGACCGCTGCAAGGAACCCCTGGGATGAGGGCACGGTATGCGTGGGCGGAGCCTGCTGCACGCTCTTCGCGGCCAGCAGCTGCTGCTGCAGGGTGTCCTTCGCATTGAATTTCATAACCGGCATTGCCGCCCAGTCCATCCCGCCTGGGCTGGAAAAGCGCCGGCGCAGCCCTGGAGCGGCCACCGGGATATAGCGCATGGATCCCAGCAACTCCACGCGGCATCCGCTCACCGGGACAGGGTCGGAGGTCACCGCGGCCATCACTGCGCCGTCGCGGAGCAGTTGGCTGCTGTAGCCCTGGTCCTCAACATGAAGGTCCAGTGCAGAGTCCTCCCAGCCTGCGGCCTGGTGCAGGACCGGAAGGAACCACGTGGCCAGCGAATCGGCGTTCACGGCCACTGGCAGAGGGGCCCGCAAGGTCGAACCCGTTCCCAGTGCTGCCGAGGTCTCGGCCTCGAGTAACTGCACCTGGCGGCCCATCCGCAGCAGCAGCGCACCCGCGTCCGTGGCGGTACAGGGAACCCGGCGGCGTACCAGGACCTGCCCCACGGAGGTTTCCAGCGCCTTGATGCGCTGGCTCACGGCCGACGGAGTGACGCGGAGCAGGTCTGCCGCGGCCTCGAACGTTCCTTCGTCGACAACCGCGACGAAGGCCTTCAGGTGTTCAAGGTTCATGAAGATATTCTAAGGATAACCGACAATCTATTATTTGTCTACAGTAGGTTGCGATCCTATGGTCATGGAATGTGGACCGCGGGAATAACTGGAATGCTGACCGGGCTGGCGCTGATCGTGGCGATCGGCGCCCAGAACGCCTTTGTGCTGCGCCAGGGCATCCGCCGGGAGCACATTGGCGCAGTGGTGCTCGTCTGCATGGCCGGTGACGCGCTGCTGATCGTGGGCGGAACAGCGGGGATCGGAGCGCTTGTCACCCATTTCCCCGGGGTGCTGGAAGTCCTGCGCTGGGCCGGAGCCGCCTATTTGCTGTGGTTCGCGGTGCGGTCCTTCCTGGCAGCGGCGAGGCCTTCCGCGCTGACGGAGCAGTCGCCCAGGTCCAGGAACTCGGTCATCGCCACCACGGCCGCCCTGACCTTCCTCAACCCACATGTCTACCTGGACACCGTGGTGCTGCTGGGCAGCCTCGCCAACCAGCAGGGCCCCGGGCTGCGCTGGACCTTTGCCGCCGGCGCCGTGGCCGGAAGCGTCCTGTGGTTCACGGCCCTCGGGTACGGGGCGCGGGCGCTGGCCCGGGTGCTCTCCAGCCCCCGGACCTGGCGGTGGATCGACGCCGCCATCGGCGTCCTGATGGTGGTCCTGGCCGTCCGGCTGGTCCTGCACTGACGTAGGCTGTAACCAGATTCGCAGGGGAGAAACCATGAGCAACCAGCCATCCCAGGGGCCCGATTACCAGCGACCCGAAAACCAGTCCGGCGGCCCGCCGTGGTCCGGGTACCAGCCACCGGGCCAGTATGGGCAGGGAGCCGGTCACGGCCAGTCCCAGTATGGCCAGGCCCAGTACAACCAGCCCCAGTACAACCAGCCGCAGTACGGCCAAGGACCCTACAACCAGGCCCAATACAACCAGCCCCAGTACTTCGGCCAGGCGTCCTACTACGGCCAGCAGGTGGAACCCAAAACGCTGAGCATCGCCAGCATGGTCTGCGGCATCGCCTCGGTGATCATGGGCTGGCTGTTGCTGCCCCAGTTCGCCGCCATCATCACCGGCCATTTGGCCCTGCGCCGTGAACCCTCGGGCAAGGGGATGTCCATCACCGGCCTGGTGCTGGGTTACCTTTGCCTGCTGGGCTACGGAGCGCTCTGGCTGTTGTTCATTATTGGCGTGGCCGTCGCCGGCACTGCCGGGTCAAACACCGGCACGTTCTAACCGGCGGGTGCCGGCCGCCCCCGGCTCGGCGCAAACCGCGGTCCTGGCACCTAATGCCCGGGCCGCCGTCGTAAATTCCCCCTGCTGCCTGCCTACCCCTCTATTGCCACGGCCGCCGGCTCCCCAACCCTGCCCGCCGGGTAGATCGATTCCGCCGGGGCCCGGTTGGTGGCCTTGGCCCACGGGTAGTAGATGGCGAGGGTGGCCACGATCCCCACGAGCCAGGAGATGTCCGCCCCGCCCAGCAGCTTGGTGACCGGGCCGGTATACAGGGCCTGCGCCAGGAACGGGACCTGGATGACGACGCCGATTCCATAGGAGACCAGGGCCGCGGCGTTCCAGCGGCCGTAGCGGCCGTCCGGGTTGTACAGGGCCGGGATGTCCAGCCGGTCGCGGGAGATCTTGTAGTAGTCCACGAGGTTGATCACGGACCATGGCGTGAACACCATCAGCAGCAGGAGCACGAAGTTCTTGAATAGGTTCAGGAAGTCCTTGCTGGCGAACAGCGCGATGAGGACGCTGGCACCGATGACCGCCGCGATGAAAGCGATCCGAACGGTTTTGGAGACAGTGTCCCGGCGGTTGACCGCGGTGCTGATGGTCACGCCGCACATGAAGGCCCCATAGGCGTTCAGGCAGTTCACTGTCAGCTTGCCGGTGACGATCATCAGGTAGATGAAGACGGCGATCAGGCCGCCGCCGGCGAGGTCGCCCATGTACCCCACCTGGTTCTTCAGGAAATCCCCGCCCAGCTTGGCGGCCGACAGCCCTCCGGCGAGGGCGCCCAGGGTCATGGCCCACTGGGCGCCGCCCACCGAGCCGGCGAAGGTGTACCAGAACGTCTTGCGCTCGGAGGTGTGGGCCGGGAGGTAGCGGGAGTAGTCGGCGACGTACGGGCCGAACGTCAGCTGCCAGCCTGCGCCGAGGGCGACGGCGGTGAGGAACGTGGGCCACTCGAAGCCCTTGACCATCAGCACCTGGGTGACGTCGAACCTGGTGACGACGGCGACCGTCAGGTAGAGGAAGCCGGCGAGGCCCAGCACGGTGGCGATGCGGCCCAGCGCGTGGATGTACTTATAGCCCAGGATGGCCAGCAGGGCGGTGGCCGCACCGAAGATGAGGATTCCGACGGCGGGCGTCTCCACTCCCAGCATGAGGTTGATGGCCTGCCCCGAAAGGACGGTGCCGGTGGAGGCGAATCCGACGTACATCAGGATGACCAGTGCCAGCGGGATCACGGCCCCGTACACGCCGAACTGCGCCCGGCTGGAAATCATCTGGGGCAGCCCCAGCTTGGGGCCCTGGGCAGAGTGGAGGGCCATGACGGCGCCGCCCAGCACATTCCCCACCAACAGTCCCACGATGGCCCAGAAAGCATCCGCCCCGAAAACCACGGCCAGGGCGCCGTCCACGATGGCGGTGATCTGCGCGTTGGCGCCGAACCACAGGGTGAACTGGCCCCGCGGGTGGCCGTGGCGCTCACCCGGCGGGATCATGTCAATCGAACGTGCCTCTACGGCGGTACTGCCCGGTGCGTGCGGCTGCTAGCGGAGCAGCTCCACGTCGGAGACGAGCTCGATGTGCGCCAGCATAGCGTCGGCCGCTGCCGCAGCGTCCTGCGCACGCACGGCGTCGGCGATTCTCCGGTGTGATGCCAGTGACTGTTCCGGCCGGCCGGGCTGGCCCAGCGACTCCATCCTTGTTTCCAGGATCATCTCCGCGATGAAGGCCATCAGCTGTGCCAGGACCGAGGAGTGCGCCGCGCCGGTGATTGCCTGGTGGAAGAGTTCGTCACCGTGGGTGCCGCGGTCGCCGTCGCTGATTTCCTGTGCCATGACGTCCAGGGCGTTGTCGATCGCGGCGAGGTCCTGGTCCGTCCGGCGTTCCGCGGCAAGGGCGGCAAGCTTCACCTCCAGGGTGCTGCGGGCTTCCACGATTTCCGGCAGCCGGCTCTGGTGCTCACGCAGGCCCTTGACCACCGAGGCGACGCTGGGCCTCCGGGCCAGCACGGCTCCGGTGCCGTGCTGCACGTCAATGACGCCCAGGACCTCAAGGGCCACCAGAGCCTGGGCGAGAGTGGCGCGGGAGACGCCCAGCCGCTCGGCGAGGTCGCGCTCGGCCGGCAGCAGGTCGCCGGGCTTCAGCTGGGCGGACTCGATGTAGGCAAGGATCTGTTCCACCAGCTGCTCGTACAGCCGTGGCCGCGCAACGCGTTCCAGCCCCAGCCGTGCCGTCTTCTCCACAAAGCCCTCCCTTGGGTCTACCGGTCCAGAATACCGCCTTCATCTATTGACAGATAGACTCACTGTCTAAGAGGCTAGTCCAGTGAGCCAGTAACTCACGTCACATTCTTCCCCTCAATGGAGGACCAACGATGTCCGCTCCTGTCCTATCCATCATCATCCTCGCGGCGATGTTCCTGCTCGCCACCGTTCTGCCCCTCAACATGGGTGCGCTCGCCTTCGTCGGCGCCTTCCTGCTCGGCGCCGTGGTGCTGGGCATGTCCACCAATGAGATCCTGGCCAACTTCCCCGGCGGCCTCTTCCTCACCATCGTGGGCGTCACCTACCTCTTCGCCATCGCGCAGAACAACGGCACCATCGACCTCCTGGTCCGGGGAGCCGTCAAGCTCGTGGGCAGCCGCGTTGCCCTCATCCCCTGGGTCATGTTCGCCATCACCGCGGTGATCACGGCCGTGGGCGCCCTGTCTCCCGCCGCCGTCGCCATCATTGCCCCCATCGCCCTGAGCTTTGCCGGCAAGTACAAGATCAGCCCGCTCCTGATGGGCATGATGGTGATCCACGGCGCACAGGCCGGCGGCTTCTCGCCCATCGCCGTCTACGGCGTCACCGTCAACGGCATCCTGGCCAAGACCGACCTCGCGTTCAGCCCCACCGCCCTGTTCCTGTCCAGCTTCATCTTCAACCTGGTCATCGCGCTGGTCCTCTTCGTGGTCCTGGGCGGCAAGAACCTCCTGTCCTCCAAGGTGGGACACTTCGTGGAGCAGGCGGCCGAGGCGCGCATGGCAGTCAGCGTCGGCGCCAAGGCGGCCGGGGGCGACGTTCCTTTCAAGGGCTTCGGCTCGGGCATGTACGGCCCCCGCGACCCAGCAGGCGACGGCATTGCCGCCACCAAGGAACGTTCCGAACGGATCCCCCAGCTTGTCACCATTGCCGGACTGATCGTGCTGGCCGTGGTGGCCCTCGGCTTCAAGATGGATGTCGGCTTCGTGTCCATCACCATCGCCATCGTGCTGGCCCTGGTCTCGCCGGCCGCGCAGAAGGGCGCCATCAACAAGATCAGCTGGTCCACCGTGCTGCTCATTTGCGGCATGCTGACCTTCGTCGGCGTGCTTGAGGAGGCCGGCACCATCAAATTCGTCTCCAGCGGCGTCGCCGGAATGGGAATGCCGCTGCTGGCGGCCCTCATCATCTGCTTCATCGGCGCGGTGGTGTCCGCCTTCGCCTCCTCCACCGCGATCCTGGCGGCGCTCATCCCGCTCGCCGTCCCGTTCCTGTCAACCGGTGAAATCGGGGCCGTGGGCGTCATCTGCGCCCTGGCGGTCTCCGCCACGATCGTTGACGTCTCGCCGTTTTCCACCAACGGCGCACTGGTGCTGGCCAACGCCCCGGAGGGCGTGGACAAGGACCAGTTCTACAAGCGGATCCTCGGCTACAGCGGAATCGTCATCGTGGCCGGACCCGTCCTGGCATGGCTGGCACTGGTGGTCCCCGGCTGGCTCTAACTGCCACCGTCCCCGTCCAGCCTGTTTTTAGAAAGGAAACCAGAACATGAGCACCGAGAACCGCCAAGGCCCCCTGGCCGGGCACACCGTCGTCGACCTCAGCCGGGCACTTGCCGGACCGCACGCCGGCATGATGCTGGCGGACCTCGGTGCCCGTGTCATCAAGGTGGAGAACCCCGGCACGGGGGACGACACCCGGGGCTGGGGCCCGCCCTTCGTCGGCCCGGAGGATGACCTGCAGTCCACCTACTTCATGTCCTGCAACCGCAACAAGGAATCCATCAGTTTGGACCTGAAGAGCGAAGACGGGCAGGTGGTGCTGCGCGGACTGCTGGAGCGGGCCGATGTGGTGATCGAGAACTTCCGGCCCGGCGTCATGGACCGGCTGGGCTTCTCAGCGGCTGCGATGCATGAGCTCAACCCGCGCCTGGTGATCCTGTCCATCACCGGCTTTGGCCACGACGGCCCCGAATCCCAGCGCAGCGGTTACGACCAGATCCTGCAGGGCGAAGCCGGACTCATGTCACTCACCGGCTCCGGACCGGATGATCCGCAGCGCGTGGGGGTTCCCATCGCCGACCTGCTCTCCGGCATGAACGGGGCGTTCGGCGTCCTGGCGGCATTGGTGGAGCGGAACCGGACCGGCCGGGGCCAAGTGGTGCGCACGTCGCTGCTCGCTTCCCTGATCGGAGTCCACGCCTTCCAGGGAACCCGGACCACCGTTGCCGGCGAAGTTCCGCAGGCCCAGGGGAACCACCACCCGTCCATCGCACCCTACGGCCTGTTCAACTGCAAGGACGGCAGCGTCCAGATCAGTGTCGGCAGTGAGAAACTGTGGCAGTCCTTCGCGGCAGCCTTCGGCCTGGACGCTGCCGCCCCCGGTTTCGCCAGCAACGCCGAAAGGGTGCGGAACCGCGGCGAGGTGATTGCCGCCGTCGAACGCGCCTTCTCGGGGTACGGGGCGGTGGAACTGCTGCAGAAGCTGAACGACGCCGGGATCCCGGCCGGCAAGGTCCGCTCACTGGATGAGGTGTACGCCTGGGAGCAGGTGGCGTCCCAGGGCCTGGTGGTGGAGGTGGACCATCCGCTGCTGGGAAAGGTGAGCCTGCCGGGGCCGCCGCTGCGTTTCTTCGCACCCGGCGACGCCGCGGAAACCACCCCGACGGGGCACGACGCACCGCCGCTGCTGAATGAGGACGGCGCCGCCATCCGGGAATGGCTGGGCATGGCCCCCGCGGCTCCGGCGGCCAAGTAGCGTGGCGACGGCAGAGAAGGTGCGGCACATGAACGCCACCGAGTTGCTCGAAGCCGTGGTGGACCCCGGTTCGTTCGTTTCCTGGGACGCGGAACCGGAGCAGCCCGGGCTGTCCGAAGAGTACGCCCGGGACCTGGCCAAGGCGCGGGAGCGCAGCGGCGCCGACGAATCAGTGATCACCGGCGCCGGGCTGATCCGCGGCCGGAGGGTCGCACTCATCGTCAGCGAATTTTCGTTCCTTGCCGGGTCGATCGGCCACGCGGCAGCGCAAAGGATTGTTGCCGCCGTCGAACGCGCCACTGCTGAAGGGCTCCCGCTGCTGGCCGGTCCGGCGTCAGGCGGCACGCGGATGCAGGAAGGGACGCTCGCGTTCCTGTCCATGGTGAAGATCACCGGCGCAGTCCGCGCGCACCGCCAGGCCGGCCTTCCCTACCTGGTCTACCTGCGCCACCCCACCACCGGAGGCGTGATGGCGTCCTGGGGATCCCTGGGGCACATCAACGTGGCCGAACCCGGGGCCCTGCTGGGATTCCTTGGCCCACGCGTCTACGAGGCGCTGTACGGCGAAGCGTTCCCGGAGAACGTCCAGGTGGCGGAAAACCTCTTCAACAAGGGGTTGATCGACGGCGTGGTGGAACCCCGCGACCTCGCCGATCTGGTGGGCCGGGCGCTGGACATCCTCGCTCCCGCGGCCCCGCTGCCGCCGCGCCCCGCGGCTCCCGACACCGTGAACGTCCGGCCATCGTCCGTGGACGCCTGGACGTCCATCGGGCTCTCCCGGCGGCCGCGGCGGCCGGACCTGCGCCAGTTGCTGAAATTCGGCGCCGGCGATGCCCTTCCCTTGAACGGAACCGGGCAGGGCGAGAAGGACCCCGGGTTGTTGCTGGCTCTTGCACGCTTCGGCACCCAGTCCTGCATCGTGCTGGGGCACGCACGCCCGCTGCGGAAAGACGCCGCCGGCATGGGTCCCGGGTCATTGCGGGAAGCGCGGCGGGGGATGAAGCTGGCGGAGGAACTGCGGCTTCCCCTGCTGACTGTCATCGATACCGCCGGTGCCGCCCTTTCGCAGGAAGCGGAAGAGGGCGGGCTTGCCGGCGAGATTGCGCGCTCGCTGCATGAACTGATCGGACTCGAGTCACCGTCGGTTTCCGTGCTGCTTGGCCAGGGCGCCGGGGGAGGGGCGCTGGCGCTGCTGCCTGCGGACAGGACCATCGCCGCGCAGCACAGCTGGCTGTCGCCGCTGCCGCCGGAGGGAGCCAGCGCCATCGTCCACCGGACCACCGAATTCGCGCCCGCCATGGCCCAGGCGCAGGGTGTGAACGTCGCGGCGCTGTACGCGAACGGGCTGGTGGACCACATCGTTGACGAGCGCGGTGATGCTTCCCTGGAGCCGCGCGAATTCTGTGTCCGGATGGCACAGGCGATTGAGTATGAGCTGGCGACTGTGGCGGGAGTTCCCGTGCCGGAACTGGTGGCTGCCCGCGCTGGAAAGTTCGCGACGCTGGGCGCCCGTTAGGGGAGCCGGCGTAAAGCTGGGACGTCGGTACCCACCTCGACGGCGGCAGCCACCTCGACGGCGGCAGCCACGCGGGCGGCTCGGCGACCGGCCGCTACTTTCGTTGCCGGACCCGTGCCCTGTGGGCGTTGGAGCGGAGCTGGAGGATACGCGCGCCGCCCGCAACGGCCACCAGCACGCCGCCCGTCACAGCTGCGATGAACAGAGCCATGCCAAGCGGGACTGAGCCCTCGAAGCCCAGGAATTTCACCAAGGCCTGTTCCTGGTTCTGCAGGATGAAAACGATCAGCAGGATCAGGAGCGCCAAGGCAGCCACTACCGCTGCCCAAATGACTCCGGCGCGGGTGACCTTGCGCTCCGGGGTGGCGCCGCCCGGGGCGGTCGTGGCCGAGGTTCCTGTGGCCGGCGTTCCGGGCTCCCGGGTTGGGTAGGACGGGGCGCCGCCGAGGGATGCGGCCCGGTCCCCGGACGGCTGGGCCGGATTTGCTGGCGGCGTGGTGGCGTCGCGTTCCGGCAGGCGGTCCGGTCCTGGCGTGTACTGTCCTGCGCTCATGCCCGTTTCCTTTCGCAGAATAATAAGCATGCTTATTGTGCAACCATAGACGCCAGTGTTGCGTTAGCACAACGCGCGTAACGGGGTGTGCGGCCAAGGGTCGCAGGCGGAGGAGGTCCCGGGGTGTTTTGTCGAAGGAGGGGCACCCGCCCGGGAACCCCTCCTTCGACTCCGGCCCGGGTGATTACAGCCCGGGCGTCAGACCCTCTCCTTGTTCCGCTCGGCGGAGGGGGTGCGCGGCGCAGGGGACCTGCGCCAGTTGGGGAACGCCCAGAAGGTGAAATCCGGTGCCTTGACCGGCTCCTTTGGAGTTTCCGCAGGTGTTTCGGGTTTTGTTTCGGCTTCGGGCCGGCGCGTCGTTTCCTTCCTGGCGCCCCATCCGAAGTCCTTGTTTGATGCGTAGCACATACAGGCCTCCTCATGGTGACTGCCCTTTAATCGTCCTCCTGATTGGCGCGGGAGTCGATACGCCGGCGAAGTCCACATGGGCACCGCGGCATCGGTATGCAACCCGCGGGGCAGGCCACGCGGGGAGTCAGCCGCCGTTAACGATGTCCTGTGCCTCCTGCGGGCGGTGGAACTCGCAGGGCCCTTGATGGCGGAGGGGGAGCAGGCAAGTCCGGCCCGTCGGCAGGTGGACCAGGGCGCACCGGCCGGCCATGGCGAGGTCCTCCCTGACGTTGGTGTTGCTCAGGTCTGGCCGGCCATCGGGGGCCGCCGCGTAAGTTTCGGCGCCGGTTGCGCTGGGTTCAGCATTCATGCAGGACAACTCCTCGTGGAGCTTGGTGGGTGGAGGAAACGTAATGGCGCTTTACCAGTTTGGGTAGCCCAGGTTACGGCTGGGTTAAGCCGCCGTTAGGTTAAGGTCAACAGCAAAAAGCCCTGCCCCTAGAAGCCCAGTTGGCGCGCGACCTGCAGCAGGAGGGCCTCAGAACCCGGAGGGCCCACCAGCTGGATTCCCATGGGCAGTCCGCTCCCGGGGGCACCGCCGGTCCAATGCACCGGAACCGTGATGGCCGGCAGTCCGCACACATTGACCATCGAGGACCAGGGCGCGTATTCGCACTGCTTCCGGTAGTCGCCATCGGCGTCCCCGGGCCACTGCACCGACGGCCAGCGGCCGCTGCCGTGCGCCGTGCCGGTGAACCAGCCCACCGGCCGGGGCGTCTGCGCCAGCGCGGGCATCAACATCAGGTCCCACTGCCGGTACTGGGCCTCCGTGTCGTGCTGGAACTGCCGCAGGAACGCCAGCGCCTCGGCAAGTTTGGCAGGGCTGCGCTGCTGCGCGCGCCGGCGGAAGGTCCGGGTCAGGGGCGCGAGCTGCGCTTCCTTGGATGGGCTGATCCGGGCGGCGCCCACTCCGGCGGTCCAGGCTGTGGTGAAGGCATCCGGGTACCGGTTGTCATAACGGACGCCGGCGTCGCCAAGGGTATGGCCGGCATGTTCCAGGAGGGCTTCGCCGGCCCGGAGCGCGTCCAGGGCCTCCCGGTCCGGCGTGAACGGAAAGGTGCCGGACCAGGGACTGTCCAGCGTGATGCCGATCCTCAGCCGCGGCGGCTCCTGCCGGACTGCCTCGAGGTACTGGTTCCCTGGGGCCAGGACGTCCATCATCAGCGCGGCATCCTCTGCGCTCCGGGCAATGGGTCCCGGTGTCACCAGCCGGGCAGGGTCGCCGGCGCTTTCCCCGGCGGCCACCAGCCCCCGCCCGGGTTTGAGTCCCACCAGGCCACAGGCGGCAGCGGGTATGCGGACTGATCCGCCGCCGTCGGTCCCGGGGGCAAAAGGCAGCAACCCTGCCGCCACGGCGGCTGCACTGCCGCCGGAGGACCCTCCCGAACTTCTGCCGGGCGCGTGCGGGTTGCGCGACGGCGGCGCGATGCGGTTTTCGCTGTAGGCCGTCAGTCCGAATTCGGGCACTTGGGTCTTGCCCAGCGAAACCACGCCGGCATCCTTGAAAAGGGACACCAGGGGAGCGTCGGCAGGGGCGGGTTTGTGGTCCAGGGCGGCGCTGCCGTGCGTGGTCACCACACCGGCCACGTCCGCGAGGTCCTTGAACGCCAGCGGCATGCCGTGCAGCAGGGGCAGGTCATCGGCGGCGGAATGGGCGCTGCGGGTATCCGCAGCCCGCGCCTGCTCCAGGGCCTGGTCCGCCGTCACGGTGATGAAGGCGCCCAGCAGTGGGTTTTGCTGCCCGATCCGCTCCAGGAAGTGTCCGGTGGATTCAGTGGCGGACACCGATCCGCTGCGCAGGAGGTCGCGGAGCGCCAGTGCCGAAAGTTCGTGGAGTTCAGGCACGGGGACCTGCCGGCCGGGGCCGGGCTTTCCGGCAGGCACAAGCCGGTAGCGCGGAGAGGGCGGTCAGCTGCTGGGACATGGAAACCTCCTGGGCCTTCACCAGCCTAACCCGCGCCTTTCCCCGGACCCGTTCCGGCTGCGGGGAGGCGGAAGGGCTAGGCTTAAACCTGACTTTGATCCGACAGAGCTGCCAAGACAGGACTCCGATGAGCGATTTCGATACCGTCCCCGTCCATGACGTCCCGGCCGACGCCGTGATCCTGGACGTCCGGGAGGACTACGAGTGGGTTGCCGGCCATGCCGAGGGCGCAGTCCACATCCCCATGGATCAGGTCCCGGCCCGGCTGGAAGAACTCGACCCGGACGAGGACGTCTACGTCATTTGCCGCACCGGCGGCCGCTCCTTCCGCGTGGCCCAATGGCTCACAGGCCAGGGGTACACAGCCATCAACGTGTCCGGCGGCATGGACCAGTGGCTGGAATCCGGCAAGCCCCTGGTCTCGGACAACGGACTCAAGCCCCTGGTGCTTTAGTGCCCTGCACCTATACCTTCCTCGGTCCGGAGGGCACATTCACTGAGGCTGCCCTGCTGCAGGTCCCTGGCGCCGCCCAGGCGGTCCGGTTGCCGGCGTCCAACGTCAACGCTGCCCTCGACAAGGTCCGCGACAGCTCGGCAGACGCCGCCATGGTCCCCATCGAAAACTCGGTGGAGGGCGGCGTGACGGCCACGCTGGACGCAATTGCCGCGGGCCCGGAACTGCGGATCATCCGCGAAGTCCTGGTTCCCATCAACTTTGTCCTGGCTGCCCGGCCAGGCGTGCGGCTGGAGGATGTACGGCGGGTGTCCACGCACGGCCATGCCTGGGCGCAGTGCCGGCTATGGATGGACCAGCATATACCCGGTGCGGAATACGTTCCCGCATCGTCAACAGCCGCTGCCGCGCTGGGGCTGCTGGACGCGGACTGCAAGTACGACGCGGCAATCTGCGCCCCGCTCGTGGCCAGGGACCATGCGGGGCTGTCGGTCCTGGCCGAAGACATCGGGGACAACCCCGGCGCGGTGACACGCTTCATCCTGGTCAGCCGGCCGGCTCCACTGCCGGAACGGACCGGAGCGGACAAGACCACCGTTGTGGTCCCGCTGCCGGAGGACCGGCCCGGCGCCCTCATGGAGATCCTTGACCAGTTCGCCAGCCGCGGCGTCAACCTCAGCAGGATCGAATCGCGCCCTACCGGACAGTACCTGGGCCACTATTTCTTCAGCATCGACGCCGACGGCCACGCCCGCGAGGCCAGGGTGGCTGACGCACTGGCAGGGCTGCACCGCATCAGTCCAGGCACCCGCTTCCTGGGCTCCTACGCCAGGGCCGACAGGCACGCCACGCCCGTTCCCGCCCATACCTCCGATGCGGCTTTCGCGGCCGCCCGGACGTGGGTGGAATCCGTCCTCGCCGAGGAATCCGCCGCAGGTGAAAGCGGTTCCGGGGCTTCGCCCAAAGCGTAGGCAAATGCCCCCGGAAAATACTTCCGCGGACTGTGGACTGTGCGTATGCTTGCTTGATCCACACGGGGTATGGCCCCTGACGAAGGGAGCGGGTCATGACCAGCAGCACTGACAATGACGGCCAGGGGATGATCGTCAACCCCAAGCCGACGGGAGACAACCAGGACTGGGACGGGGACGACGCCGACCGCGCAGACCGCCTCCGCTTCGAAGAGGAGCAGGCGATGATCCGCGAGCAGTCCGAAGCCCACGCTGCTGCCAAACAAGCCCACGCGGACGCGAAAGCTGCTGCGGAGGCTGGGAAAAAGTCCGGGTCCTGACGGCGCCGACTACTGGGGCGGCGCCGCGTCGCGGCGCCGCTTCAGCTCGGCGTTACCGCACGGTGCGTGGGCTGCCCTGCGCCGGGCCGCCGCTGTGTCCCTGCCCCCTGACCCTGACCAGGAGTGACCGGGGCTCCACCCCGACCGTAAGCTGAGTGGCTTCCCCCGCCGTGTCGCCGTCGAGCTGCGTGGGCATCGGCTCGGGGCACTTGATGACCACCTTGACTGACCGGTACACGGTCATGATGGGCAGCTTTCCACTGTGCTTGAACATGATTTTCACGTACATCAGCAGCCACCCCAGGGCGCTGCGGGGGCTCATCACCACGACGTCCAGCATGCCGTCGTCGATCATGGCCTGCGGGATGAAGTCAATGCCGCCGGGAACCAGGCCGCAATTGGCGAACAGTACGCTGCGGATGTTCCTTACCTGCTCCGGGCTGTCATCCAGGGCGATCGAGACCTTTTTCCGCCGGCCCGGCAGGTGGCGCACCCCGGCCTCCGTGTAGGCAAGCCAGCCCACGGCTTTCTTCAGCCCGGCGTTGGTGTCGGCGAGGACTTCGGCATCCATTCCGATTCCGGCGATCACCAGGAAGACGTGCTCCGAATAGTGGCCCGTGCGGGAGTTCTCAATGGCCATCCGGGCAGTGTCAATGTACCGTTGCCGCCCAAAAAGCGCTGTCTGGACATTGCCGTGGAGATCGTTCACGTCCAGGTCCACATTCCGGGCCAGGAGATTTCCCGTGCCCAGCGGAATCAGGCCCATGGCTACATCGGTGTTCGCGAGGGCCTCAGCAACCACCCGGACGGTGCCGTCGCCGCCGCCCACCAGGACGACGTCGGGCTTTGCCGCCAAGGCGGCCTGCATCTGCGAAAAGCCGGGGTCCTCCGCCGTCGTCTCGAAAAAGACGGGCTCCTCCCACCCCGCCGCCAGGCATGCCCGGTGGATCATTCCCCTGGCTTCGTCCGCCCGCGCCTTGATGGGGTTCAGGACCACGGCCACCCGCTGCTGGGCCAGCCCTGAGTCGTAGGCTTCCCCGGCGACGGCGCTGCGCATATGCAGGGCCTTGAGGCGGCGCACCCCCCACCAGCTGGAGGTGGCGAAGGCAAGCGCCACGGCAATCAGCAGGTAGAGAATCCAGTCGCTCATGGTGGTTCAACAGTAGCCCGGCGCGCGGCGGCCCGCGGCACGGAGCTGCCCGCCCGCCGTCGTGCAGTGAATTGGATACCCTTGTCTGGTGATCGACGTAAAAGACCTCAGCGAAAACCCGGACAAGTTCCGTGCCAGCCAGCGCGCCCGCGGCGCGGACGAATCAGTGGTGGACGCGATCATCTCCGCGGACTCCGCCCGCCGTGCCGCCCTGCTCCGCTTCGAGAACCTCCGGGCGGAGCAGAACGTGTTCGGCAAGAAGGTGGCAAAGGCCAAGGGCGACGAGAAGCAGGCCCTGCTGGCCGAGGTCAAGGAACTCGCCAATTCGGTAAAGGCCGCTTCCGCGGAGGCTGATGCCGCCCAGACTAAGCAGGAAGAACTGCTGCGCACCATCCCCAACCTGGTGGAGGACGGCGTTCCCGAAGGCGGCGAGGACGACTACGTGGTGGTCAAGACCGTGGGCGCCCCGCGCGAATTCCCCGACTTCGAGCCCAGGGACCACCTGGAAATCGGCGAGTTGATCGGCGCGATCGACATGGAACGCGGCGCCAAGGTCTCCGGTGCGCGGTTCTACTTCCTGCGGGGCGTGGGGGCCCGGCTGGAGATGGCACTGCTGCAGATGGCCATGGACCAGGCCATTGAAGCCGGCTTCGTCCCTATGATCACCCCCACCCTGGTGCGTCCCGAGACCATGCAGGGCACCGGCTTCGACGTCAAGCACGACGCCGAGATCTACCGTCTCGCCGAAGACGACCTTTACCTCGTGGGCACCTCAGAGGTGGCCCTGGCCGGGTACCACGCCGACGAGATCCTGGACTTCTCCGCCGGTCCCATCCGCTACGCGGGACAGAGCTCCTGCTACCGCCGCGAAGCCGGATCACACGGCAAGGACACCCGCGGCATCATCCGCGTGCACCAGTTCAACAAAGTGGAGATGTTCATTTACACCACGGTTGAAGAAGCTGCCGCCGAGCACCAGCGCCTCCTGGCCTGGGAAGAGGAGATGCTGGCCAAGTGCGAACTGCCGTACCGGGTCATCGACACTGCCGCCGGCGACCTCGGTACCTCCGCGGCCCGCAAGTACGACTGCGAAGCCTGGGTCCCCACGCAAAACGCCTACCGCGAGCTGACCTCCACCTCCAACTGCACCACGTTCCAGGCCCGCCGCCTGAACATCCGGGAGCGGGTGGTGAATTCTGAGGGTGCTGCCAAGGGCACGCGCGCCGTGGCCACGCTGAACGGCACCTTGGCCACCACACGGTGGATCGTGGCCCTCCTCGAGCACCACCAGAACGCGGACGGCTCCGTGAACGTGCCGAAGGCCCTGCAGAAGTACCTGGGCGGCCTGGAGGTCCTCCCGGTCCTCTAGGGGAATCCTCCATCAGTGTGTTCGCGGATCGGCACTTTAGCGGATCGGCACTTTAGCGGATCGGCACTTCAATTGTTCCGATCCGCGAACAAGCCTGGGATTTGCCCGCGCTTGTCCATGTACGGCCTCCCGCAAATGTGGAAATCCGCCGTGTTAACCAACAGTTCAATAAACCTGTGGTCCGCGTCCTAGCGCGTGTCAGTTACGTCTGCTTCACTGTGTGAATGACAACGCTGACTGAAACCTCAGTCGCCGGCAACGATGACCGGCGAGACAACCTTCGAGACTACAACCGCAACAGCATCGGCTTCCCCGCGGTGGACCAGAAGTTCATGGTCGCCCTGGACGTGGACGGCACGCTGGTGAACCACGACGGCCACATGTCCGCTGGCGTACGGGAAGCTGCGCAGGCCGTGGTGGCCGCCGGGCACGAGGTTATGATCGCCACCGGCCGCTCCCTGAACGCCACACTTCCCATCATCGAAAAGATCGGCATCGAGCACGGGTACGCCGTGTGCTGCAACGGCGGGGTGACCCTCCGGCTGCACCCCGAACTGGAAAACGGCTACGAGGTGATCCACAAGGCCACGTTTGATCCGGGACCGGCCCTGCGTGCCCTCCGCAAACGTCTTCCGTCCGCCAAGTACGCGCTTGAGGACGCCGACGGAAGGTTCCTCTCCACCGAGCGGTTCCAGGATGCCAGCTTCGGCGTCGAGGCGGTGGGGGTTGACTTCCAGACCATGCTGGAGGCTACTGCCGTCCGCGTGGTGGTGTTCAGCACCGAGAACACGCCCGAAGAGTTCAACGAGGCCATCAACCACGTGGGCCTGGCGGGCGTGACCTATTCGGTGGGCTGGACCGCGTGGCTGGACATCGCCGCCGCGGGCGTCACCAAGGCCAGCGCCCTGGAAAACCTCAGGCTCCGGCTTGGCTTTGAAGAGCACCTGACGGTTGCTGTGGGCGACGGCCGGAACGACATCGAAATGCTCACGTGGGCCGGCCGCGGCGTCGCCATGGGGCAGGCTCCGGCGGAAGTGGTCGCTGCGGCGGACGAAGTCACGCACTCAGTGCACGACGACGGCGCCGCCCATGTGCTGCGCAGCCTCCTCTAGGCAGGACCCGGCAGCAAGGAGGAATTCAGGGCACGCCGCCAGTCCAAGGCAGAATAGGGATATGACCCTTACGACGTTCGCCCTCGTCCGCCATGGCCAGACCGACTGGAACGCCGAGCGCCGGCTGCAGGGATCAACCGACATCCCCCTGAACGACGTCGGACGCGGCCAGGCGCGGGACGCCGTCGCCATCCTTGCACCGTATGAATGGGACGCCATCGTCTCCTCGCCGCTGAGCCGGGCCGCGGAGACCGCGGACCTGATCGCCGAAGGGCTCGGGCTGACGGTGGCTAGGCGGGTCCCGGAGCTCACCGAGCGCAGCTTCGGCCCGGCCGAGGGGATGCAGGCCGGCCCCGAGCTGGAAGCGCTGCGTATTCCCGGCGGATTCAAAGGCGCGGAGAGTGAAGACGAAGCCGCGGACCGCGGCCTCGCAGCCTTGGAAGCCCTGGCGGATGATTACCGCGGCCAGCGGGTCCTGGTGGTCACCCACGGCACCCTGCTGCGGGTCAGCCTCAGCCGTGCCATCGGCCAGGCCCTGGGCAGTGTGGACAACGCCGCCCTCAACCTGGCGCACCACCACGCGGTCGACGGCTGGAAGCTGGAATACTTCAACGGCGAGCCGGTCCTGGCAGCAACGGGCAGCTAAGGGGCACGGAAGCCCCGGCAGTCATTACGACGGCGGGACGCGGCTCAAGTGGTCAACCCGCCGGCGGTCATGCCCGTTAGGACCAGCGCCAGCAAACGGGCAGCTGCGGGCCGGGCGGCATGTTCTTCGTTCCACTGCGCCCGCGCGACGGCTTTGCTGACCGCCTGGGTGGTGATCCCGAGTTCCTGCGCCACGGCCTTCTGCTGGCCGCGGACTCCCGGGGTCAGCAGGTCCAGCACCCGCCATTCCGCGCCGGACCGCTCCCGCACGATATGGCCGAGCAGCCGCAGGATCGCTTCGGCGTCATGGGCAACATCCGCCAGCGGACCCTCCACGGCAACCGGCACCCGCTCCTTGCTGCTGCGGAGCCGGTCCACCGCCCGGCGGGCATAGACCAGACCGTGGCCGGAGGCGTCCTTGATCTGGTTGGGCAATGGCTCGTTTACGGTCCCTGCGCCGATTCCCACGTACCAATACCCGCTCCGCAAGGCGATCAGCGCGGCCTCCACGGCCTGGTGCGGGCAGTCGACAATGCCCTGGACTTCGTCTTCCACTGACCGGTCGAAATCCAGGCGCGCGGGGATGTGCCGCAGCGCCTTTAGCAGCTGCGGCACCTGGTCGCCGTCGCGCCGGCTGTCCGTCTGGTTGATGGTGAGGGTGAACATTCTGGGTCCACACTACCCGGAAGTAGTAATTGCGAAACGGGAGGTTTCGCGCCCGTACCGCCTGCCGGGCCCCGGCCATGCGCACGGCTGGGGGCCCGCATCGGGTGGATGCGGGGCCCCAGCGGCGGACCTGAAGGCTGGAGAGGCCGCGGTCAGTTTTCCCGTTTCGCAGCGTCGCTGGCCGGGAAGCGGTCCCAAGCGCGGTGCGCGGCAATGAGCGACGAAAGTTCGGCGGTCACCGAGTCCGCATCGCTGCCTCCCACCACACCTACGGCCCCCTCCGGGATGCCGGCCTCTTCCAGGACGGCCGAACCGGAACCCCAGGCGGCGATCGCCTTGGAATGGCGGTAGGCCTCGGACAGCATCAGTGCGGCGCGCGGATCCAGCCCGTTGACAGGTTGCCCGGCCTTCGCGTCGCGCCCCGCGGACGCATCGGGCGCGGGCTGCTTGCCTCCGGCCACTATCAGCGCGTCAAACTCCGTGGACCGTGCCGTGAGGAAGGTCCGCTGCACTGTCACCGACAGCCCGTTGGAGGAAAGCGTGCCCCCGGTTGGTGCGATGACCAGCGGCACCATGCTTTCGCCGTCGAGCGCCTTGCGGGCCGCCTCCACCTCCAAAAGGTCGCCGGAGGAATCGGCAATAATGCCCACCACGCGCCCGGCAACCGGCCAGTTTTCGCCCACCTGGGACACGGAAGGGCTGGGATCCCGGTCCGGAACCTGCTCGGTGGCCTCCGGAGCGGGCATGCCCAAGCCTGCGGCGACCGCGGCGCACAGCCCGGCGTCAATATTGGCCAAGGCCTTGAGCTGGCGTTCCCGGACGGCAGTTTCGTAGCACTTGCCCAGCTCAAACGTGTACGCCTGGATCACATGGTCTTGCTCCACGGCACTCAAGCTGCGGAAGAACAGCCGGGCCTGGCTGTAGTGGTCATCAAAGGATGCAGGATTGTGCCGTTCTTTGATTGACTCCGCAACCGCCTCGGGCACGTCCACGAATGCCCCCATGTCCTGCCCCGCCAGGAACGGGCAGCCGCCGTCCAGCGAATTGGGCCGGTAGGGCGCAGCACCTCCATGGACCGCCGTCTGGTGCATGCCGTCGCGGAGCATGTCGTTGACCGGAGCGTGCGGCCGGTTGATGGGGATCTGCGCGAAGTTGGGCCCGCCCAGGCGGGAAATCTGGGTGTCCAGATAGGAGAACAGGCGCACCTGCAGCAGGGGGTCGTTGGTGACGTCGATGCCCGGAACCAGGTGCCCTGGGTGGAAGGCCACCTGCTCGGTCTCAGCGAAGTAGTTGGTGGGGTTCGCGTTGAGGGTCATGAGACCAACGGGCTGCACCGGGGCCAGCTCCTCGGGGACGAACTTGGTGGGATCCAGCAGGTCGATGCCCTGGAACATCTGGTCCTCCGTGTCCGGGAACGTCTGGATTCCCAGTTCCCATTCCGGGTAGGCGCCGGCCTCAATGGCGTCCGCCAAATCGCGCCGGTGGAAGTCCGGATCCATGCCGTTGATGATCTGGGCCTCCTCCCAGACCAGCGAGTGCACGCCCTGCTTGGGCTTCCAGTGGAACTTGACCAGGGTAGTGTCGCCGGCGGCGTTGATGAGCCGGAACGTGTGGACGCCGAAGCCTTCCATGGTCCGGTATGACCTCGGGATGCCGCGGTCCGACATGTTCCACATGGTGTGCGCCTGCGCCTCGGTGTGCAGCGAGACGAAGTCCCAGAACGTGTCGTGGGCGCTCTGGGCTTGGGGGATTTCGCGGTCCGGGTGGGGCTTGGCGGCGTGCACCGCATCCGGGAACTTTAGGCCGTCCTGGATGAAGAACACTGGAATGTTGTTTCCCACGAGGTCGTAGGTGCCCTCGTCGGTGTAGAACTTTGTCGAAAACCCGCGGGTGTCCCGCACTGCGTCCGCGGACCCGCGGGAGCCCAGAACGGTGGAGAAACGCACAAACACGGGCGTTTCGACGTCCGCGGCCAGGAAACCGGCGCGCGTGACCTTCGAGGCCGTCCCGTAGGACCGGAACACCCCGTGCGCTCCGGCGCCGCGTGCGTGGACAACGCGCTCCGGGATCCGCTCGTGGTCAAAGTGGGTGATCTTTTCGCGCAGGTGGTGGTCCTGCAGCAGGATGGGGCCCCGCGCGCCGGCCTTCAGGGAATGGTCCGTATCCTGCAGCCGCAGGCCCTGGGCCGTGGTCAGGTACTGGCCGGACTGGGCGCGGGCGGTGGCCGGTGCGCCGGTAGGGCTGCCGGTGGGGGACACCGCCTCGGGGCCGCGCTGGTCCGGCTTTGGCGGCAGCGGCTCCCGCGGGCTGGTGGGCTCCTCGAGGGCAGGCGGTTCGCTGGACGGAACCCCGGGAATTACAACGTCGTCTTCGGCTGGCATGTCTCGATCTCCCCACAATTGATGTTCCCAGCTTCCGCCGCAGCGAAAACTAAGCTTGCTTAGTACCCTACAGGGGGCCCATGTCCCCAAGGCAAGGTCCGACGGCGGGGGGTTGCCTCGCTGCCCCTCCATCTGTTGCGATGGGGAAACGGCCGCCTGCAGCGGCACTCCCGAGGTGAGGATGGTTATGGCCGGCAGGACTGGGCACCATGGAATGCAGGACACGATGCGGGAGGACGACGTGCGGCAGGAAGGCATCGGGCAGGGGGAACTGGAACTCGTGGACCGCTGGTGGCGTGCCGCTAACTACCTTTCGGTGGGCCAGATCTACCTCCGCTCCAACCCGCTGCTGCGTGAGCCGCTGCAGGCTGAGGACACCAAGTCACGCCTGCTGGGGCACTGGGGCACCACGCCCGGGCTCAACTTCATCTACGCGCACCTGAACCGCGTGATCCGCCGGGACAACCTTGAGATGCTCTTTGTGGCCGGTCCAGGCCATGGCGGCCCCGCCGTCGTCGCGAACGCCTGGCTGGAGGGCACCTACTCGGAAATCTACGCCCACGTGGGCAACGACGAGGCCGGCATCGCCGAACTGTTCCGGCAGTTCTCCTACCCCGGCGGCATTCCCAGCCACGCGGCCCCCGAAAGCCCCGGTTCCATCAGCGAGGGCGGTGAGCTCGGGTACTCCCTGGCGCACGCCTACGGATCCGTGTTTGATAATCCCCAGCTGGTGACCGCCGTCGTCATCGGTGACGGCGAGGCGGAGACCGGTCCGCTGGCCGCCAGCTGGCACTCGCACAACTTCCTGGACCCCGCCGCGGACGGCGCCGTGCTGCCCATCCTGCACCTGAACGGCTACAAGATCGCCAACCCCACCATCCTGGCCCGGATGCCGGAGGACCAGCTGGAGCAGCTGCTGCGTGGCTACGGCCACCAGCCCTACTTCGTCACCGTGCAGGATCCGGACAACACCGAGCAGGCGCACCGCGACTTCGCCGCCGTGCTGGACCGCTGCCTGGGGGAAATCAAGGCCATCCAGGATGCCCACCGGCAGGATCCGGAGGCTGAGAAGGTGGGGGAAGGCGGGCACCGCTGGCCCATGATCGTCCTGCGCTCGCCCAAGGGCTGGACCGGCCCGCGCACCGTGGACGGGCTCCAGGTGGAAGGGACGTGGCGGGCGCACCAGGTGCCCCTGTCCGAGGTCCGCACCAACGGGGATCACCTGAAGCAGCTGGAGGAGTGGCTGCAGTCCTACCGTGCGGACGAACTGTTCGACGCCGAGGGAAGGCTTCGGCCCGACGTCGCCCGGGGCGCGCCCGCCGGTGACTTCCGCATGAGTGCCACGCCGCACGCCAACGGCGGACTGCTCCGGCGCGCACTGAAACTGCCCGCGTACCAGGACCACGCCGTCGAGGTCCCGAACCCGGGCACGGACCGCGTGAGCCCCATGATCACGCTCGGGTCCTGGATGCGGGACGTCATCGCGCAGAACATGGATAACTTCCGCCTGTTCGGTCCGGATGAGACGGCGTCCAACCGGCTTCAGAACGTCTACGAGGTCACCGACAAGGTGTGGCAGTACCGGATTGACGACGTCGACGAGCACCTGGCCCGGTCCGGCCGGGTGATGGAGGTGCTGAGCGAGCACCTGTGCCAGGGCTGGCTGGAGGGCTACCTCCTCACGGGCCGCCATGGGGTGTTCAACTGCTACGAGGCCTTCGTCCACATTGTCGATTCGATGTTCAACCAGCATGCCAAGTGGCTCAAGGTGCACCGCAAACTCCAGTGGCGCCAGCCGGTCCCGTCTCTGAACTACCTGCTGTCCTCGCATGTGTGGCAGCAGGACCACAATGGGTTCTCCCACCAGGACCCTGGGTTCATCGACCACGCGGTGAACAAGAAAGCCGAAGTCATCCGGGTGTACCTGCCGCCGGACGCCAACACCCTGCTGTCCGTCATGGAGCACTGCCTGGCGTCCACGGACTACGTGAACATCGTGGTCAGCGGCAAACAGCCCTCGCCCACGTGGCTGGGCCCGGCAGATGCCGCCAACCACTGCCGGCGCGGCCTGGGGATCTGGACGTTTGCCGGCTCCGAAGTACCCGGCGAGGAGCCCGACGTCGTGCTGGCCTGCGCTGGCGACGTCCCGACGGTGGAGACGGTGGCGGCCGCCGAACTGCTCCGCGAAGGCGCCCCCGGGCTTAAAGTCCGCGTGGTGAACGTGGTGGACCTGATGCGGCTGCAGGACGACAGCGAGCATCCGCACGGCCTGCCGGCCCACGATTTCGACGGGATCTTCACCCCTGACAAGCCGGTCATCTTCGCCTACCACGGCTACCCGGCGCTGATCCACCGGCTGGCGTACCGGCGCACCAACCAGCAGGGCCTGCACGTGCACGGCTACAAGGAAGAGGGGACCACCACCACCCCGTTCGACATGGCCATGCTTAACGGGATCGACCGCTTCACCCTGGCCATCGACGCGATCGACCGGGTGCCGGGCCTCGCCGGCACGCACGCGCTCCTGCGCCAGGACCTGCAGGACCGGCGGAACCGCGCCCGGGAGCATACCAGGACCCACGGCGAGGACCCGGAGGAGATCCGCAACTGGAAGCTGGGCGGCTGAGCTCCTAGCCCGGGAGCACGTCCAGGCCGCAGGAGGGCAAATGGATCCAGCCCTCGCTGCGGGCGGCTGCAGCGTGGGCATCATCGGGCAGGAGCGTTCGACGGCGGGCGGCGGCCCGGGCGGTCAGCGAGGCGATGACGGCGTCGAAGAGGTCGTCCGAAGCGGTGATCCGGTCCCGGTGCCCGCTGAGGTCCAGCCAGGGGGCCTGCTCCTCGAGGGCCGCCAGCAGGATGCCCAGGCGTTCGGCTTCGGGGACGCCGCGGCCCTTGTAACCCCGGCCGTTGAGGCCCCAGATTTTCAGTGACGCCGCCGGGTACACCTCGGCAAGCCGCCCCGACCCGTCCCGGAGCTGTGGGCCATGTACCGCCGCGATCTTTGCCTGGATCACTGCGCAGCGCATTGCAGGGTGGGCCAGCCGGTCAGCCGAAACGCTCAGCGGAATCAGGCCGGTTTGGGCGGTGCAGAACCGGTCCGTGTCCCGGTACGCAAGCACCCGCCGGCCCGCAATGCCGTCATGCGCCAGGACGGGTCCGGCGTCGAAGTTGAGGTGGCCGGTGAGGAACGGGACCAGGGCGTCCGGCCAGCCCACGGGGCAGTCGACGCCGGTCATGTCGCAGCTGCCGAATAAGTCCACGATCTCCTGGTCGTCCACGTCCAGCGACAGGTGTGCCAGCCGGGCCCGGTCATCGCTCCACTCGATGACGGCCACCGCGGTTTTCTTGGTGGCCGCCGCCAGGTCCACGCCGAGGGTCCTCAAGGGCTGTCACACCCGCCGATAATGCAGGGCGTGGTCGACTCCGCCGGCCTCGCCCAGGTCATCGCCCCGCGCGAAACCGGCCCACAATGACCTCACCGCCCTGCCGGTCGCGTCCACATCCTCCCAGCGGGCGCCGGCGATCAGGCCCACGCCGTCCCAGGTTTCCCGGTTGCCCAGGAGCAGCGGCAGGTCGATCGTGTGGGCGGCGCCGAAGATGTTCCCGGGGGCGTGCCAGTCCATGACGTACCGGTGGACCCGCCCGCCCGCCTTGGCATGCCGGCGCGCGAACCTGCGGGTGGCCCGGCCGTACACGGTTTCGGTCACCACCCAGTCGATGGCGCGCACGGCGGCCTTGCCCACAAACGGAACCTTGGCCAGGCGCATCAGGCGCGGGCTGCGGGGAAGGAACAGCCGGGCCTCCTCTGAGGTGTGGCCGATCAGCACGTCGATGGCCGGGGCGGTCCGGTTCCAGGCAGCCTCGATGCCGGACTCCCCGGGGAGCGGATCGTGGCCGTACTGGGTGCCAAACGGCATGGCAGCCAACATCCCGAACTTTCGGGCCACCTGGGTCACCTGTGCTTCGAGGGCCACCACGTCCATGGCAGGGGTTTGGTCCGTGACGCCGTCCGAGGCGATGCCCATGGCGTGGTTCATCTTCGCCCGGCCGCGGGTGATGCCCAGTGGGGCGCTTTGGATGATGGCACGCCGGAAAAGGTTTGGAGCCTCGGGGGTGGCCATCAGGTGGGCGATCGCGTCCCCGCCGGCGGACTGCCCGAACGCGGTGACCCGGCCTGGATCACCCCCGAAAGCGGCGATGTTCCGCTGCACCCACCGGAGGGCCTCGAGTTGGTCCAGGAGCCCCAGGTTGCCGGGCCGTCCTGCAGGTGTGGCCAGGAAGCCGAACAGTCCAAGCCGGTACGTCACCGAGACCACGATGATCCGGTTCTCGGCCACCAGCCGTGCGGCGTCGAAGATGGCAAGGTCCCCGGAGCCCGTGGTGTAGGAGCCGCCGTGGATCCACACCATGACGGGCAGCTTCTCATCCGGTGCCAGGTCACCGGGCAGGGTGATGGAAAGGTTCTGGCAGTCCTCGCTGCCCGGGAGCTCGCCGTACTTCGTGCCCAGGACGTCGTCCAGGAACGGCACTGGCGCCTGTGGGCAAGCGGGAGCGGGAGACGTGGCGGCATATTCGCTGGTCCAGTCCGGTACCGGTACCGGGGCCTGGAAACGTGGGGCACGGGCGTAGGGGATGCCGGAGGCGCGCACAACCTCGCCGTCGCACCAACCGCTGACGGGCCCGCACGGGGGATGGAACAGAAGCTGGGACGTCACGGCTGGCTCGGAATTCACAGCCCCACCATGCCACAACTTCCTGGAGCAACGACGGCGGGTGCCCGGCTTCGAAAAGCCGGGCACCCGCCGTCGGACCCTAAGGGAGTTGCCGGGCAAGCCCAGCCTGGGGACTAGTGTCCGGTGGGGACGTAGCGCTTGATGGAGGCTTCCAGCTCGGCTTCGGCGGCGGCGCGGTCGCCCCAGCCTTCGGCCTTGACCCACTTGCCCGGTTCCAGGTCCTTGTAGCGGGTGAAGAAGTGCTCGATCTCCTTGATCAGGAACTCGTTGACGTCGCTGACTTCCTGGATGTGGTCGAAGCGGGCGTCTACGGGCACGCACAGGATCTTGGCGTCTCCGCCGCCGTCATCGGTCATGTTGAACACGCCGATGGGGCGGGATTCGACGATGACGCCGGGGTGCAGGTCGAAGTCCTGCAGGAGCACCAGTGCGTCCAGCGGGTCGCCGTCCTCGCCGAGGGTGTTTTCGAAGTACCCGTAGTGCGTGGGGTACTGCATGGAGGTGAAGAGGACGCGGTCCAGGCGGACTCGGCCGGTCTCGTGGTCAACTTCGTACTTGACGCGTGATCCCTTGGGGATCTCGATGGTCACGTCGTGCTTCATGGGAATGCTCCTCGGCAATTGCAGGGGGTGCGCGGCACACAGGACGGGCCCATCAAAAAGCGTGTCGGTGCCGCCGACTACAATTGAGGATATAGCGAGAGGCCCTGGAATCAGGAACTTGTGGGGAAATTTCAGGACTTGAGGACCGGCACCAGCATGACCACACCAACCGGCGGGGAACGTTTGCGGGACCGGCGTTCCCAACGCTCCGGCAGCATGGCCCGGGAGGCAAGGAAGCCTTGGCACCTGGTCCTGGCCGCCCTGGTGCTGATCGCGCTAGCCATCCCCGCGGCCCTGCTGGTGGCCCCCGGCTTCCGCGGACCCGAGGCCCCGGCGCCCGCCGTCTCTGCGCCCGCCTGGCAGCAGGCTCCCGCCACGCTGTCCGTCCCACAGGTGCTGGCACCCCTCCAGCCTTCGGCGCCGGTGCCCGCACTGCCTGCCGTGGCGGCGCAGGTGGAACCGGTATTGACGGCCGACGGCGGGGGTACTTTCACGGGCATGGTGCAGGATGCGCTCACGGGCCAGGTCCTCTTTGACCGGGGCGGCTCGGAAAGCCGGGTGCCGGCGTCGAACCTCAAGCTGCTGACTGCCGTGGCCGCGCTTCGCACGTTGGGACCGGACCACCGGTTCACCACGAAGGTGGTGCGGGGCCCAGCTCCCGGGCAGGTGGTCCTGGTGGGCGGCGGGGACGTCCTCCTGGGGGCAGGGGAATCGCAGCCCGGACAGACCCTGGGCCACGCCGGCCTGGCCACGCTTGCCGCACTGACAGTGCAGTACCTGCAGGCCACGGGCACCACTGGCGAGATCAAGGTACTGGTGGACGACTCCCTCTTCACCGGCCCGGCGCTGAATCCCAACTGGTTGTCCGGCGACGTGGAAGCCGGCGAAATCGCGCCGCTCTACCCGCTGGCCCTCAACTCCGCGCGCTTCGACCCCGCCGTCACCACCGGTCCGCGGCCCCAGGACGCTGCGATGTCCGCAGCGCAGGAATTCGCGGCCCGGCTCCGGGCCGCCGGTGCCGGGGCGGCACTGACCGTGGCGGCCGGCGTCGACCGTTCACCCGGCGCGGCCAGTTCCGGGGCTGCTGTCCTGGCCGGTGTCGACTCGGCCACCGTGGCGGAGCAGGTGGACCTGATGCTGCAGGTCTCGGACAACTACCTGGCCGAGACCATGGGCCGGATGGCGGCCGTGGCCACGGGCCGGCCCGGCAGCAATGACGGCGCCACGGCCGCAGTCACCGCCGAACTGGCGGCAGCGGCGGTCACCCCGGACGCCGTAAAACTGGTGGATGTGTGCGGGCTGGCCATGGGCAACCAGGTCACGGCCCGCCAGTTCACGGACGTGGTGCGCGCGATGACCGCCGGCACTGATACCAGGCTTCGCTCTGCCCTGGACGGGTTCCCGGTCGGCGGCCTGTCGGGGACCTTGGACACCCGCTATGGGGACTCCACCACCTCCGGGGGTGCCGGGCTGGTCCACGCCAAGACCGGGACCCTGAACACCGTGCTGGCGCTCAGCGGTTACGTGGTTGACGCAGACGGCCGGCTCCTGGTGTTCTCCTTCATCGGCAACGGACTGACGCCCGGAGCTGCCGGCAACAAAGTGGCGCTGGACCGGGCAGCCACCGCCCTGGCAGGCTGCGGCTGCCGCTAGGGGTTGCCTACTCCGTGGGGCGCTGCGTTGCGGGGGTGGTTCCGGGCTGTGCTGTCTCCGTGGCTGACGCGGCGGCGGGCGCCGGCCCTGCAGCCATGGCGGACGGTGCGGTGGTGCCAAGCAGTGAGGCCATGACGACGGCGGCCAGCACCGACTTCCAGCCCTTGCGGGGACCGACGGTCAGGGGAGCGATGGGACGGTAGGGGATCACGGTGTCCTCCTGCGGGGTAGGGCCGCTCCGGTGCGGGCGGGATGTTTTCGTGGTTCCCACTTTGCGGGTCCGGACTGGGACAGCGCTTTCGCCTCCCTGTGCGGGGGCTGTGGAAGTTTCGCCGGTCAGCGAACTTAAGGACGTTGTCCGGTGCGCTGTGTTCTGATGGGACCATGGAGTCCACTGCACGCGAGTCCGCACCGGCGTTGTCCCCGGCAACCCAGTCCAACCAGGCAGCCCAGCCCAACCAGTCAGGCCAGTCCAACCCGGCGCAGGCCCTGATCAACTGGGACCTCGCTGCCTCTGCCGCGGCGCGGTTGGCCCCGGCCGGACCCGTGCTTGACGGAAAAGCCATCGGCGATGCGGTGGACAGCCTGCGCCGGCTCGCGGACGCATCCGTTCCCCATGTCCACGAAATCACCGGGCTGGAAGCCGCGCGGGACCTTCGCGACTCCTCCGTGCTGGTGGTGGACCGGGCGTCCTGGGCCAAAGCCAACACCCAAAGCTTCGCAGTAATGCTCAAGTCCGCCATGCAGAAGATGCTGGACACCCGCCGCGGCAACCTCAGCCCCGCTGCCGCCCAGGTCAGTGGCGCCATTACCGGCAGCCAGTTGGGCGCCGTCCTGGCTTTCCTGTCCAGCAAGGTCCTGGGCCAGTACGATCCCTTTGCGGCCCTGGCCGAGAACTCCACGGCCCCTGCCGCAGGCCGGCTCCTGCTCGTGGCGCCAAACATCATCTCGGTGGAGCGCGAACTCAACGTCGCCCCGGAGGACTTCCGGCTCTGGGTGTGCCTGCACGAACAGACGCACCGGGTGCAGTTCGCGGCAGCGCCGTGGCTGCGCCACCACATGCTGGAGCAAATCGACGAACTCAGCGGGCACCTCCTGGGCAACGTCGACTCCCTCATGGAGCGCGCCTCGGCTGCCGCCCGTTCGCTCAAGGACCGCTCTGCCAGCGGAAACACGCCGGGGCGCGGCGCCATCCTGGACCTGCTGCAGGACCCCGAGGAAAAGGCTGCCATCTCGCACCTCACTGCTGTGATGAGCCTCCTTGAGGGTCACGCGAACGTGGTGATGGATGCCGTGGATGCCAGCATCGTGCCTTCCGTCAAAACCATCCGGCAGCGCTTCAACGACCGCGGCAAGGACCGCGGCGTGATCGAGAAGTTCATCCGCAGCCTCCTGGGCCTGGACGCCAAGATGCGCCAATACTCAGACGGCGCCCGCTTTGTCCGCGCCGTGGTGGACGTGGCCGGCATGGAGGGCTTCAACAAGGTGTGGGACTCGGTGGACCACCTTCCCACCGAACCCGAGATCCACGACGCCAAGCTGTGGCTCGACCGGATGGGCCTCTAGTTGCCCTCAGAGGTACCGGCGGGCGCCCCGGCAGCTGAAGGACAGGGCGCGCGGAGGGGTCGACGACGGCCCGGCAGGTTGGCGCCCGTCGTTGGCACTGCGCGCAAACTGCTGCAGAACGCCCTGGCCGGCGCCGGCTATCCGCGCCACGTCCTTGTAGCCTGCAGCGGCGGACCGGACTCGTTGGCGCTCGCCGCCGTCGCCGCCTACTTCGCCCGCCGCGGCCACGTGGACGGCCACCCGCTGACCGTCGGCGCCGTGGTGGTGGACCACCAGCTGCAGGAGGGGTCCGGCGAGGTCGCCGCCCGTACGGCCGAAGCATTGCAGGACCTGGGCCTGCAGCCGGTGGAAATCCGTACCGTTACGGTGGCCGGTGCCGGAATGGGCCCCGAGGCCGCCGCCCGCGAAGCCCGGCATGCCGCGCTGGAAGCCGCAGCCGGAGGGCAGGGTGCGCAGGCAGTGCTGCTGGGCCACACCCTGGACGACCAGGCCGAGCAAGTACTGTTGGGCCTGGCCCGCGGCTCCGGCACGCGGTCCCTGGCGGGTATGCGGCCGGCCCGTCCCGGGGCCGGAAATGCCGTTCTCCTGCGCCCCTTCCTGGAGCTCCGGCGGGCGGAGACGGAAGAAATCTGCGCAGTGGAGGAGCTGGATCCCTGGCACGATCCCACCAACTCCGACCCCTCCTTTGCCCGGTCGCGGACCCGGGTGGAAGTCCTGCCGCACCTTGAGGAAAAACTTGGTCCCGGCGTCGCCGAATCCCTTGCCCGGACCGCTGCCATCCTGCAGTTGGACGCCGACTACCTCGAGGATGTGGCGGAAAGCACCTATGCCTCCCTGGTGGTGCGTGATGGCAGGGACCTGAGCCTGCCGGAGGAGGAATTGCGCGCGCTGGCGCCTGCCATCAGGTTCCGCGTCATCGCCAAGGCAGCGGCCGACGCCGGCGGGCAGCAGCCCAGCTACCGGCGCCTTTTGGCGGCGGAGGCACTGCTGCGGCGGCAAGGTTCCGCCGGTCCCGTGGAGCTTCCGGGCGGGGTGGCGGTGTACAGGTTGTCGCTCGCGCAGCTGGAGGAATCGAAGGACGCTGCCGCAGCAGGGGCCCCGGACGGTACCGGTTCCGTTCCCCGCGAACCCGCGCGCTGTGGGAAGCTAGTATTCCGGCCTCAAAAACCGCCCGCAAAATAGTCGCACCCCGCATCTACACAGGAGCCATTGGTGGATTCAAACGACGTCCAGGCAGATCTCAAGCACGTTCTCTACACCAAGGAACAGATCCAGCAGCGGATCACCGAACTCGCCGCACAGATCGACAAGGACTACGAGGGACGCGAAATCCTCATTGTTGGGGTCCTCAAGGGTGCCGTCATGGTCATGGCCGACCTGGCCCGGGCGCTGCACAGCCACATCTCCATGGACTGGATGGCCGTGTCCTCCTACGGCTCCGGTACGCAGTCCTCCGGCGTGGTGCGGATCCTCAAGGACCTGGACACGGACCTGATGGGCAAGGACGTACTGATCGTCGAGGACATCATCGACTCCGGCCTGACCCTGTCCTGGCTCAAGACCAACCTGGAATCCCGCGGCACCGCCTCCGTGGAAATCTGCACTGCGTTCCGCAAGCCCACCGCGGCCAAGGTGCAGATCGACGTCAAGTACGTGGGCTACGACATCCCCAACGAGTTCGTGGTGGGCTACGGCCTGGATTACGCGGAAAAGTACCGCAACCTGGACTTCGTGGGCACCCTGGCCCCGCACGTTTACGAGTAGGCGCCGGCCGCGGAAAGCCCCGGCCCGCACCGCCCGGCGCACTCCCTTCCGTGTGCCATGCGGCGGAGCGCCGGGCCGATACGCCCACAGGGAACTTTTGCTTTTCGCTATGCGTGATGTACTCCGGACGGTGTATAGCTAGAAGCTGACGCAGCACCATCACGCGCGCAGACTACTCGCCGTGAAGCACTACCGGAAGGGACGGGGTCAGCCCCCGAACAGATGAAAGCTAAGAACTTCTTCAAAGGCCCGGGCATCTGGATCGTCGTTGTGGTCGGTCTGCTCCTAGTGGCTTTTGCAACGCTCGCCCCCGGCGGTGCGGCCCGGATCGACACGGACAAGGGCCTGGAACTGCTCTCCAGCAACAAGGTGGAGCAGGCCAAGATCTTCGACGGTGAAAACCGCGTTGACCTCACGCTGAAGGACAACCTGCAGGTGGACGGGCAGGACAAAGGCAAGAGCGTCCAGTTCTTCTTCGTGGATGCCCGCGCGCAGGACGTGGTGAAGGCTGTCACCGACGCCAAGCCGGCCCAGGGCTTCACGGACCAGCCGATTGAAAGCAACTGGTTCTCGGGCCTGCTTTCCCTCCTGATCCCCGTGATCCTGCTGGGCGCACTCTTCTGGTTCCTGATGACCCGCATGCAGGGCGGCGGCTCCAAAATCATGCAGTTCGGCAAGTCCAAGGCCAAGATGGTCAGCAAGGACATGCCGCAGGTGACCTTCGCTGACGTTGCAGGTGCGGATGAGGCCGTGGAGGAACTGCAGGAGATCAAGGAATTCCTGCAGGAACCGGCCAAGTTCCAGGCCGTCGGCGCCAAGATCCCCAAGGGCGTGCTGCTGTACGGCCCGCCAGGCACCGGTAAGACCCTGCTGGCCCGCGCCGTTGCAGGTGAGGCCGGCGTACCCTTCTTCTCCATTTCCGGCTCCGACTTCGTGGAAATGTTCGTCGGCGTCGGCGCGTCCCGTGTCCGCGACCTCTTCGAGCAGGCCAAAGCCAATTCGCCGGCCATCATCTTCGTGGATGAGATCGACGCCGTCGGCCGGCACCGCGGCGCCGGCATCGGCGGCGGCAACGACGAACGCGAGCAGACGCTCAACCAGCTCCTGGTGGAGATGGACGGCTTCGACGTCAAGACCAACGTGATCCTGATCGCCGCCACCAACCGGCCCGACGTCCTGGACCCGGCACTGCTGCGCCCCGGCCGCTTCGACCGCCAGGTATCCGTGGAAGCACCGGACCTGATCGGGCGCGACCAGATCCTGCAGGTGCATGCCAAGGGCAAACCGATGGCCCCCGGCGTTGACCTGAAGGCCGTGGCCAAGAAGACGCCCGGCTACACCGGTGCGGACCTGGCCAACGTCCTGAACGAGGCCGCGCTGCTCACGGCCCGCTCCAACGCCAACCTGATTGACGACCGCGCCCTGGACGAGGCCATCGACCGCGTCATGGCCGGCCCGCAGAAGCGCAGCCGCGTCATGAAGGAACACGAGCGTAAGATCACCGCCTACCACGAAGGCGGCCACGCCCTGGTGGCGGCAGCCCTGCGGAACTCGGCGCCGGTCACCAAGATCACCATCCTCCCGCGTGGCCGGGCCTTGGGCTACACCATGGTGGTTCCGGAGAACGACAAGTACTCCATCACCCGGAATGAGCTCCTGGACCAGATGGCCTACGCCATGGGTGGCCGCGTGGCGGAGGAGATCGTCTTCCATGATCCCTCCACCGGCGCTTCCAACGACATCGAAAAGGCCACCGGCACCGCACGCAAGATGGTCACCGAATACGGCATGAGCGAACGCGTGGGCGCTGTCCGCCTGGGCCAGGGCGGCGGTGAGCCGTTCCTGGGCCGCGATGCCGGCCACGAGCGCAACTACTCGGACCAGATCGCCTACGTCGTGGACGAGGAAGTGCGCCGCCTGATCGAGCAGGCACATGATGAGGCCTACGAAATCCTCACCGAGAACCGGGACATCCTGGACTTCCTCGCCCTGGAGCTGCTGGAGCGGGAAACCCTCAACCAGGCCGAGATTGCCGACATCTTCCGTGACGTCCGCAAGCGCGACTTCCGCGAAGTGTGGCTGTCCAAGGAGACCCGGCCGGTCCAGCAGGCCGGCCCCGTGGAAAGCCGCCAGGAGCGGGCTGAGCGCGAAGCGCAGGAGGAAGCCAAGAAGGCCCGGATGGATGAGCCGCTGGACGCCCAGCCGCCGCATTCGCAGGGCGTTCCAGAGGATGCTCCGTTTCATGGAGGAACCCCCGACTCGGGGCCTGACACCCTTCGCGGCTAAGCTTTCCCTGTGACTTCCTTCGACGACGACGACGTTTCCGCCTCCGCCGCCTACCCGGCGGAGGCCGGTTCCCACCACTCCAAGAGCGAAAAGGTGGACCGGCCACGGATTGAAGCGGCCGTCCGTGAGATCCTCCTTGCCATCGGCGAGGACCCGGACCGCGGCGGCCTGGTGGACACCCCCAAAAGGGTTGCAAAAGCCTATGCGGAGGTGTTTGCCGGGCTGCACCATGATCCGGCGGACGTCCTGTCCACCACCTTCGACCTGGACCATGAGGAATTGGTCCTGGTGAAGGACATCCCGTTCTACTCCACGTGTGAGCACCACCTGGTGCCGTTCCACGGGGTTGCCCACGTTGGGTACATTCCCTCGCATGACGGCAAGGTGACCGGACTGAGCAAGCTGGCCCGGCTGGTGGACATCTACGCCCGCCGCCCGCAAGTGCAGGAACGGCTGACCACCGAAATCGTCGAGGCGATGGTGCAGTACCTCAAACCCCGCGGTGCCATCGTCGTCGTCGAATGCGAACACATGTGCATGTCCATGCGCGGCATCCGCAAGCCCGGAGCGAAGACCGTCACCAGTGCGGTCCGCGGGCAGCTTCATGATCCGGCCACCCGTGCCGAAGCCATGAGCCTCATCCTCGGAAGGTAACCACAGACCATGGATACACTCGCTGCAGCCCCCGGAACGGGGCCCGCAACATCCCCGCTGCCCATCCTGCGCAAGCCGCGGCCGGCCGCGCGCTTCGAAGACCTGCCCACCGGCCGCACCCTGGTCATGGGCATCCTGAACGTCACCCCTGACTCCTTCAGCGACGGCGGCAAGCATGCGACGGCAGACACCGCCATCGCGGCCGGCCTGCGCATGTTTTACGCCGGCGCTGACATCATCGACGTTGGGGGCGAGTCCACCCGGCCGGGTGCCGACGACGTCACTCCGGACGAAGAGCAGCGCCGCGTGCTGCCCGTGATCGAAGCGCTGGTGAAGGCCGGCGCCCTGGTCAGCATCGACACCACGCACGCCTCCACGGCGGCCGCTGCCCTCAAAGCCGGCGCTGCCATCATCAACGACGTCTCCGGACTGACCATCGAACCCGAGATGGTGGAGCTTGTGGCAACCTCCAGGGTGCCCTATGTCCTCACCCACCGCCGGGGCGACGCCAGGACCATGAACTCGCTCGCCGAATATACGGACGTGGCCGGGGAAGTGGTGGCGGAGCTGGCAGGGGTGCGGGACAAGCTCTACGCTGCCGGCGTCAGCCAGGAACAGATCATCATCGATCCGGGCCTGGGGTTCGCCAAGAACGACGCCCAGAACTGGGAACTCCTGCAAAACCTGGACCAGCTGGACAGCCTGGGGCACAAGGTCCTGGTGGCCGCCTCCCGCAAGCGTTTCCTCGGCACCCTCCTTACCGTCGCCGGAAAGTCCGCCGCTCCGGACGAACGGGACGCTGCCACGGCCGCGATCACGGCGATCAGCGCCAGCCGCGGGGCATGGGCCGTGCGTGTGCACGACGTCGGGTCCAGCCTCGACGCGGTCAAGGTTGCGGCGCGCATGGCGGCGGCACCCTCGACACAAGCCGTACCTAAAACGCAATAGGGCCGGGGGACCCATGGACAGGATTACGCTGACCGGAGTGACGGCAGTCGGCCACCACGGTGTCTTCGATTTCGAACGCCGGGAAGGGCAGCCCTTTGTGGTGGACGCCGTGCTCTACCTGGACTTCACCGGAGCCGCGCAGTCCGACGATGTCCGGGACACCGCCCACTACGGTGAGGTGGCCCAGCGTATTACCGATTGGATCACCGGAGAGCCGCTCAACCTCATTGAGGCACTCGCGGTGCGGATCGCCGAAGGCCTCCTGTCCGAATTCGCCCTCCATGCCGTCGACATCACGGTCCATAAACCGCAGGCCCCCATTGAGGTTCCGTTCGGGGACGTGGCAGTGACGGTCCACCGGGATCGGGCCTCTGCCGTCCCTGCGCCGGCCGGGGCACAGGCATGAACGGAATCTACACCAAGGCCGTGCTGGCCCTGGGAAGCAACCTCGGGGAACGGAATGAGACCCTGACCGAGGCCGTGGCGGACCTCGTGGACCCGCCGGAGGTCCGGCTCCTCGCCGTCTCACCCATCGTCCAGACCAAGGCGGTGGGCGGACCCTCCGGCCAGCCCGACTTCCTGAACATGGTCATCACCGTGGAAACCATCCTCACCCCTGCGGAACTGCTGGAACACTGCCAGGCCGTGGAGAACAAGCACCTCCGGGTCCGCGAGGTCCACTGGGGACCGCGGACGCTCGACGTCGACATCATCACCTACGGAGAGCTCCGCAGCGACGATCCCGTCCTGACCATCCCGCACCCCCGCGCAGCGTCACGCGCGTTCGTCCTCTATCCGTGGTCCCTCATCGAACCCGGCGCCACGCTGAACGGCGAACGGATCAGCACCCTGGCAGTGCAGGCCGACGATTTCAAGGATCTTGCCCCGTTTGACGGTTACGGAGACTTTGACGGCCTGCCCACGGCGGGAGCTGTGGACGAGCGATGAAGCCCATCAACCCGCTGCGTTTGCTGCTGATCTGCGTCATTCTTGCCGTCGCTGGCTGGTCGGCCACGGTTGTCACCAGCCGCTACAGCATGGCCACGCCTGTCCTGCCCTCCACCGCGCTTGCCACCATGGGGGTCATCGTCGTCATCACCTTGATCCTGGGGATCCGGATCCTGAGATGGCGGAACAGCCACCAGCCCAACAGCAAGACGAAGAAAACGCAGCTGGACCCCCTGTTGGCCGCCCGGACCCTGGTCCTGGCGCAGGCGTGTGCGTACGCGGGAACGGTGCTGCTGGGCTGGCACGTGGGCATCTTCCTTGACCAGTTGCGGATCTGGAGCCTGCGTAGCGACCAGGGAATCACCTGGCTGGCCCTTGCCATGGCCGGCGGCGGCCTGGTGATGATCGTGGTGGGACTCCTCGTTGAGCGGTTTTGCAGGATTCCCCCGGAGGACGGCGACACCCCCGGTGCCGACGGGAAGAAGGGCCGCACCGCCCGCGGCGAGGCCGCCGGGGAAGGCGAGTATGCGTACCGAGGCGATTGACCCGCCCGGTATTGCCTGGCAGCGGGTTTCCCCCAAGTACGTGACCGTCCGGCTGGTGGAGTGGGCCCTGGCGAACGTCCTGGCGGTGCTGGTCCTGTCCGCGCCGCTGGTGCTCGTCCTCCTGGGGTGGTGGCGGTGGCCGCCGCTGTGGCTGGCCATCACCGTTCCGGCTGTCACCCTGCTGGTCGCCCTGTGGCGGCTGGTGCTCATCCCGCGGCAGGTCAGGGCCATCGGCTACGCCGAGCGCGACGACGACCTCCTGGTCAGGAGCGGCATCTTCTTCCAGCGCACCATGGCCGTCCCCTACGGCCGAATGCAGTACGTGGACATCGCAGTGGGCCCCGTGGAGCGCGGGCTGGGCCTGTGTACCGTAAAGCTCCATACGGCATCACCTGGCACCAACGCGCGCATTCCCGGCCTCCCGGCGGAGGAAGGGGCGCGGCTCCGCGAACAGCTGGCCGCGCGCGGCGAAGCCAGGCTGGCAGGACTGTGACCACTGACGGCCAGTTGCCCGGAGCGCCCGCGCTCCCACCTGCCGCGGTACCGGAAAGCTACGAAACGTCCGACGGCGATTGGTTGCGCGTGCATCCTGCCTCGCCTTTCGTCCGGGGCTGGGTTGCGCTGGCGGCCATTTTGTTCTTTTTTGGCCGCGACCTCTTTGAGCGGACGCTCCAGGGCCAACCGGTGTTCGAGGACGGGTTTGCCCGCCGTGCACCGTGGCTCCTGGGCGGCGGCGCGGCGGTGCTGGCCGTAGCAGTCCTCGGATTCGTCCTGACCTGGTACTTCACCAAGTACCAGGTCTCCGGCGGCTACGTCCGCGTCAACACTGGCCTCCTCTTCCGCCAACACCGGCAGGCGAGGCTGGACCGGGTCCAGGCAATCGACATCGTGCAGCCGCTGTTGGCCCGCATCTTCGGCCTGGCAGAACTCAAGTTCGAAGTGGCGGACGCCGGCGAATCGGCGGTGCGCCTTGCCTATTTGCGGATCGACGACGCCCGCCGGCTGCGCGCCACCATCCTTGCGCGGGCTTCCGGGGCTGAGGCGGATTCCGGTGCGGGGCCGGCCGCCGGCATCGACGGCGCGGCGCTTGCCGGTCCAGCCGGCCTATCCGCGGCTTCCTTTGGCCCGTACGCATCCGAGGCGCCCGAAATCCAGGTACTTCGCGTGCCGCCGTCGCGCCTTATCGGATCGCTCCTGCTGAGCGAGCAAAGCTTCTTCATTGTGGTGGGCGGCATCGTCTCGGTGCTCCTGTCCGCGCTGACGGACAACCGCGCTTTCTACTTCTACCTGGTGCCCGCCGGGCTGGGCCTCGCCGCAGGTTACTGGAACTTCTTCAACAAGGGCTACAACTTCACCGCCGCGGTCTCGCCGGACGGCATCCGGCTGCGGTACGGACTGCTCGATACGCAGGCGCAGACGCTTCCGCCCGGCCGGATCCAGGCAGTGAAGATCGCCCAGCCGCCGCTGTGGCGTCCCTTCGGCTGGTACCGGATGCAGGTGAACGTCGCCGGCTACGGGACCTCCGGCAACGCGGCCGAAGCGAACACCCGGACCATCCTCCTGCCCGTCGGGAAGTTCGCCGACGTCATGGCCATGCTTTCGCTGGTCCTCCCGGATCCGGGAACCGAACGCCCTGCCGAGGTGTTTGCCGCCGGCCTCGGTGGCACGGGTTCCGACGGCGGATTCACCACCACGCCGCGGCGGGCATGGCTGCTGGCGCCCCTTGCCTGGCGCCGGAACGGATTTGCCGCCACGGACACGGCGCTGCTGATCCGTTCCGGGCGCTGGTGGCGGGACCTTGTGCTGGTGCCCCACCAACGGACGCAGTCGCTGGCAATCCATCAGGGGCCCGTGGCACGCCTGTTCCGGGTGGCCGACCTGGTCCTGCACACGACGGCCGGCCCCGTGGCCCCGAGGCTGACCCAGGCGGGACTGGACGAGGCCCGGCAGCTCTTTGACGAGCAGTCCGCGCGGGCCCGGCTGGCCAGGAGGCGGCAAACCACCGAACAATGGTTGCGGCAGGTTGTTCCGGCAGCGGAACCTGCGGCCGTGCCGGGCACGCCGGTACCCGGGGCGCCGCATCCTGGGACACCGCATCACGGGACACCAGCCCGTGAAGCCCGCACCCACCACGAACAGGAAGGCCAGCAGCATGGCTAAGCCCGGACGCCTCGGCGTTGGAATCATCGGTGCCGGCAAGGTGGGCGCCGTGCTTGGTGCCGCCCTGCGCGCCGCCGAGCACGCCGTCGTGGGGGTCTCGGCCGTCTCCGACGCCAGCCGGGACAGGGCCGAGGCGCTGCTCCCCGGCGTGCCCATCCTGGAAGTGCAGGACATCGTGGAGCGTGCCGAACTGGTGCTGCTGGCGGTGCCCGACGACGCCCTCCCGAACCTGGTGGAAGGGCTGGCGAAGCTTGGCGCCTGGCAGCCGGGACAGCTCGTGGCCCATACCTCGGGCCGGTTCGGCGTGGGCGTGCTGCATCCGGTCCGTGCCGCCGGCGCGGTTCCACTGGCGCTGCACCCGGCCATGACCTTCACGGGCATGAGCCTTGACCTCACCCGGTTGCTTGACTGCACCTTCGGCGTGACGGCCGATGCCGCCATGCTCCCCATCGCGCAGGCCCTGGTGGTGGAGATGGGGGCGGAGCCCGTGGCCATCGCCGAGGCGGACCGGACGCTCTACCATGCAGCCTTGGCCCACGGTTCCAACCATTTGGTCACGCTGGTGGCACAGGCGTCGCAGCTCCTGCGCGAGGTGGGAGTGGAATCCCCCGAGCGGATGCTGGGGCCGCTGCTGCGGGCCACGCTGGAAAACGCGCTGGCCTCGGGGGAGTCCGCCCTGACCGGTCCGGTGGCCCGCGGGGACGTCGGCACGGTGCGTGCACACGCTGAGGCGTTGCGGGAGTACGACGGCGGGGGGCAGGGTGACGTGCTCGCCGCCTACCTCGCGATGGCCCGAGCCACCGCTTTGCGCGCCGAAGGCCGGGGGCTGCTGAAACCTGACCAGCTGAAGGGTCTGCACGAGGCCCTTGATCCGAAGGAAGACTGAATGCCGATTCAACTCGTCACCACGGTGGCCGGCCTGAAAGCCGAAAGTGACCGCCTGCTCACAGCGAAGCAAGGAGTTTCCCAAGGGCTGGTGCCAACCATGGGGGCACTCCACGAAGGCCATGCAACGCTGGCGCGCACCGCCGTCGAGCAGAACGATGTGGTGGTGGCCAGTATCTTCGTCAACCCCCTCCAGTTCGGCGACGCGGTTGACTTGGACCGCTACCCGCGGACGCTTGATGCGGATCTTGCCCTGCTTGAGGAGCAGGGCGTTGACCTGGCGTTCGCGCCCTCCGTGGAAGAGGTCTACCCCGGTGGCGAGCCCTTGGTGCGGATCACTTCGGGCCGCCTGGGGGATAAGTGGGAGGGCGCTTCGCGGCCCGGACACTTTGACGGTGCCCTGACCGTTGTGGCCAAACTGCTGCACTATGGCATGCCGGCGGCAGGTCTTCCGGCTGGCTCTGCAGGTTCCGGCGGGGGCAGCCTGCCGGCGTACCGTGCCTACTTCGGGCAGAAGGACGCCCAGCAGTTGGCCCTGGTCCGGCGGATGGTTGCCGACCTGAATTTCCCGGTGGAGATCGTGGGAGTGCCGACGGTCCGTGCCGAGGACGGCCTGGCGCTGTCCAGCCGGAACCGCTTCCTCTCCGAGGCAGAGCGGGACGCCGCGCTGGTCCTGTCCAGGGCGTTGCGGTTGCTGGAGGAGCGGGCCAAAGCCCACGAACCGCTGGGCATCGATTCCGCGCTGGCGATGGTGGAATCCCAGCCTTTGGTGGAACTGGACTATTTCGATGTGGTGGATCCGGGCACACTTGAACCGCTGGCCGAGAACTGCCGGGAAACACCTTTCCGTGGCGAGGGCCTGGCGCTCATCGCGGCCAAAGTGGGGCCGGTGCGCCTGATCGACAACGTGCCGCTCAGTTCATAGCAGCGGAGCGGAGTGCTGCGGTGCTGGATTTGCCCGGCAGCCCTGCGGGATTGCTTAGGAAACTGGATGGTCCCGGTTGATCATGAGCTGCTCGAGCAGCGCGCGTTCGGGCTGGCCCGGGTTCCTGGCGACGCACCGGCGGAGTCGGGCCCTGGCAAGCTCTTCACCCGGATCCTGGCCACCGAGCAGCTCGTCGATGATTTCCTGGGCCTGCCACCGGAGCGATTCGATGGCGAACTGCCGGACCTCGGCGGGCGTCTCGCCGGACATCCAGGGATCCGGGTCCGACGGGACACTTTGGAACATCCGCTCTGCTGACATTGGGGCCTCCTTGCTCCAAACCGGCGGACCCTTGGTGCGCCTGTGCGGTGTCCTTAAGAACTGCGCAGGGAAAACACTACAGCGGGAAAGACCAGTCTGTCTTCCTCTCGGATAGACTCCAAGTCCTATGAGCACAGAGGCGAAGGTCCCGATATCCGATGCTTCCTCCCCGGCGGGGCCGGAGGGCAGCAGCAATTCCGTGGAACGGATCCTTTCGGTGGCCTACGAACTGTTCTCGCGCAGGGGAATCCGGGACGTTGGCGTCAATGAGCTGATCGACAGGTCGGGGGTGGCAAAAGCCACGTTCTACCGGCATTTCCCGTCCAAGGATTCGCTGGTCCTGGCGTTCCTCGAGCAGCGGGACAAGCTGTGGACCGTGGAAGCGATCGTGTCCCAGGCCCGTCGCCGGGGGCAAACGCCGGTAGAGCGACTGCTGGCGATCTTCGACGTCCTGGGGGAATGGTTTCAGCGCGATGACTTTGAGGGGAGTAGCTTCACCCATGTCCTGCTGGAGATGGGGCCGTCGCACCCCTTGGGGCAGGCCAGCATCAACTACTTGGCGAAACTCCGGGGCCACGTCCAGGCGCTGGCCGAGGAAGCCGGGCTTGTGGACACCGATGGGTTTGCGCGCTCCTGGCAGATCCTGATGAAGGGCGCCATCATCTCGGCCACCGGCGGTGACCTTGACGCGGGGAAACGGGCCCGGCATATGGCGGCCTGGCTGATCGAGCATCACAAGCCGTAGTCGACAGGTGCTGCACGACGGGCTTCAGGACTCACTGCGGGAGCCTATGACCGGACGCCGATGGCGTCCGGGACAAGGGCAAATTGCGTGGCTAGGAATTCGGCCCAGAGTGGATCGTCGGCTGGCAAGTCGTTGAGGTCCACGTACCTGTCGTCGTCGGGTTCCCACTGCGGAGGGTTTTCGAGGCTGGCCTCCAGGCACTGGCATTTACCGGCAGCTTCCCGTTGCAGCCATGGTGGCAGGCTTTCCGGTGGCCAGTGGGTTGGTTCTGAATCCTGTCTTTCGGGTTTGTAGTGGCGTCCGGTGGGTGAGGTCCAGCCCGGTGGGTCTTTGCTCGTGGCCGGGCCGGGGGTCCATTGGCTGTGGTGTTTGAGCCGATGGTGCTTACGGCAGAGTTGTGCCAGGTTGCTGACGTTGGTGGTGCCGCCGTGTTGCCAGGCGGTGAGGTGGTCGGTTTCGTTGTCGGGGGTCTTGTTGGTGCAGCCGGGGAACGTGCATTGGGCATCGCGCAGCCTGATCCAGCGTTTGATGGCCCCCGTGAGCCGGTAGTTCTTCCTGCCGATCTCCAGGGGCGCCCCGTCCCGCGGGTCGACGAGGACCCGGTAGAACGACTCCGCCCCACCGGCGACGAGTTTCCGTGCCATGGACGCCGGAATCGGCCCGAAACCATCCAGGACTGCGGGTTCGTCAGTGAGGCCGAGAAGGGCGAACACGGGCACGGTGACCAGGACGTCGGCCCGCGGGGTGGGAATTTCAGCAAGGCCGGTGCCGGTTCCAGCCCCCAGCAACAGGGATGCGGCGATGTCGGGGCGGAGTTGCGTAAGCGTGCGGGGTTCGTTGGGGCCTTGGAGGCCGCGGGCGGTCGCGGTGGTCCGGTTCCAGATGGCGCACGCGGTATCGCCGGGGAGGTAGAGGGAGACCCAGGCCATGCCGTCCCGGTCGGGGGTGTATTCCATCCGACGATCCGCCACCCCCTTCGCATGGCGCTTTTGGATCGACTCCGGGTGGTGGCGTTCCCGCCAGGCCCGGATCTTGGCCCGGAACCGGGACGGAACCAGTTCAACGGGCGCGGCGCCACGGGCCGGATCGGGTGCGTCGGGGTCGAAGAAATGCGCCACCAGCCCGGCAGCCCCGACAGCGTCAAGGCTCTCGGTTTCGTCCGCGACGACGCGGGCGTGCTGCCAGGACATCACGCCCGCGGCCAAGGCGTTCATGACCAGCGGCAGGGAACAAATCCGGCGGGACTGCTCCACCAGCGCCCCGGCACCGGCGGAACTGATGGTGAGGACCCCTGCGATCTCCTCCACCACCGACATCTGCGCGTACGTGCGGTCCTGGACCGAGGCGTCCGGCGGGGTCATCGCCTCCTGGAACCCGACGGCGTCGGCCGCATCCTGCGCCTTCACCCCTGCAAGCTGCGCCTCCAGCCGGGACGCAACCTCCAGCCGCTCCAACCGGATCTCATACCGCCGCTGCAACACGTCCACACCAGCACCAACACTGGCACCGGCCGCCAGGGAAGCGTCCTCACGCTCCAGCGCATCCAGGGCAGCAACAGAGGCACGAACACCCTCCAACACCACCCCAACACCACCGCTGATTCCCATACCCACATCATCCAGCGACCCACTGACATTTGAAGTCGCCCCTGCTTAATGCGCCTGGCCGCCAACGCCACCCGCTGCCAAAGGTGCCTCGACCCTGCAAGCCCTGTGCCGGCGTCGTACGCCTACCCACGGGATAGCGCCCAAGACAGATAGTCAGCTTGCTTATTACTTTTCTCTTTCCTAGGCTGGAACACGTCAGGCAATCAACTCTCGAGCGGGACCCGACGCGCCCAGACGCTGCGCGGGCCGCTCCAGCGAGGAGGAAAAATGTCAGAGCACAGCATCGCAGGCAAGAAGGTGGCATTCCTGCTGACTGATGGAGTGGAACAGGTGGAACTCACCAGTCCCTGGCAGGCCGTAAAGGATGCCGGCGGCGAACCCACCCTCATCGCCCCGAAGAGCGGCAAGCTGCAGGGCTACGACGGAACGGAAAAGGGCGATACCTTTGACGTCGACCTCACTGTCGCGGACGCCAACGCCTCCGATTTCGACGCGCTGGTACTTCCGGGTGGCGTGGTGAACGCAGACCACCTCCGCGTCGACATGGACGCGCAGAGCTTCACCCGCAGCTTCTTCGAACAGCACAAACCGGTGGCATCGATCTGCCACGGACCGTGGCTGCTCATCGAGGCCGGAGTCATCCGGGGCCGGAACGTCACGTCCTACTTCACGCTCGAAACCGACCTGAAGAACGCCGGCGCCAACTGGACGGACCAGGAAGTTGTGGTTGACCAGGGCCTGGTGACCAGCCGCAACCCCGACGACCTTCCGGCGTTCAACAGCAAGCTGATTGAGGAAATCTCCGAAGGCCAGCACGCAGGGCAGACCGCCTAAAGGGAGGCCCTAATGTTCCCTCGGGGGTAGAAAGAACCCATGCGGAGGAATTACTCCAGCGGGTAGAGTGTTGGAATCTGCAGCGGCGCCGGCCGCGCATCACTCTTAAAACACCCCTGAGGGAACACCCATGTCTACCGAAGTCTCTCCGAACGCCAGCGGACAGTCCGCCCCTGACCAGGGACCCGGCGAAGGAATCCGCCAAGGAAACCCGTCCGCCGCACCGGAGAAGATGTCCCGGGAGTCCGTGACCATCATCAGCACGCTGCTGGTGGCGACGTTCGTGGTGATCCTCAACGAGACCATCATGAATGTCGCCCTGCAGCGGCTCATGGTGGACCTCCGGGTGGACGCGCCCACCGTCCAATGGCTGTCCACCGGATTCATGCTCACCATGGCCGTGGTCATCCCCACAACCGGCTTCATCCTCCAGCGCCTCTCCACCAGGGCGGTCTTCATGCTGGCCATGGGCCTGTTCGCCGGTGGAACGGCACTCGCTGCGGTGGCGCCGGGATTCGAAGTCCTGCTCCTGGCCCGCATCGTACAGGCCGGCGGCACCGCCATCATGCTGCCGCTGCTGATGACCACCATCCTCACCCTTGTCCCCCTTGCCAAGCGCGGTGCGGTCATGGGCAACGTCAGCATTGCCATCTCGGTGGCGCCGGCCATGGGCCCCACGGTCTCCGGGCTGATCCTTGAGCACTTCACCTGGCGCTTCATGTTCGTCTTCGTCCTGCCCGTGGCCCTCGCCGCGCTGGCCATCGGCGCCAAATACCTCACCAATGTGGGAGAAGTGGAGAAGGGAAAGCTCGACGTCCTGTCCGTGATCCTCACCGTCCCGGCCTTCGGTGGCCTGGTCTACGGGCTCAGCCAGATCGGCGGCGGCCATGGCGGCCAGGCCGGCCCCAGTGCCGGAGCCATCGCTGCCCTTGCGATTGGTGTCGCTGCGCTGACGGTGTTCGTGCTGCGCCAGGTCCGGCTCCAGAGGGCCGCCGCGCCGCTGCTGGACCTTCGCGCGTTCAACTTCCGGATGTTCACCGTCTCGGTCCTGCTGATGGTGGTGGCCATGATGGCGCTGTTCGGCGGCGTCATCCTGCTCCCGCTCTACCTGCAGGAAGTCCGTGGCCTGGGGTCGCTCGAGACTGGCTTGGCGCTGCTTCCCGGCGGCCTGGCCATGGGCCTGCTCGGCCCCGTCATCGGCCGGGCATTCGACAAGGTAGGCCCGCTGCCGCTCACCGTCACCGGTTCCATCCTCATGGTGGTGACGCTCTGGCAGTTTTCAATGGTCGACGCCGGCACGGCGGTTTGGTGGATCATCACCCTGCACGTCGGGCTGAGTTTCGGCCTGGCCCTGCTGTTCACCCCCGCCTTCACCACCGGGCTGAACCCACTTCCGCCGCACCTGTACTCCCACGGCTCGGCGATCATGAGCACCACCCAGCAGGTGGCCGGCGCCGCCGGCACGGCGCTGCTGGTGTCAATCTTCGCCGTGGTGAGTGCGACGTCGGGGCTCGTCGCCGGGATGAGCGCCGCCTTCATGACGGCAACGGTCATAGCCCTTGCCGCCCTCGTGCTGTCCGCGATGATGCGCAAGACTGAAGGTGCCGGACCGGGCCACGGGCCAGCACACTAGCCGGCGAAGAAGTCGCTCAGTTCCTTGATCAACTTGTCAGGGGCCTTGATGGCGCCGTCGTGGCCGAAGCCGGGCAGGATGGTGTAGCTGGAGCCGGAGAGGACATCGTGGATCTGGCCGCACGCGATGCCGAAGTAGGCCGGGCTCTTTTCGCCCACCACAATCAGCGTCTCCAAGGGGAGCGCCTGGAACGGTTCGGCCGGCATGTCGGCGGCGATGATCGCCTTGATTTCGCGGACGCCGGTGCGCATCAGCTCGCGCTGCTGCTTGCCCTCCGTGGTGCCCGCGGTCAGCTTGTTGGCCAGGGTCAGCATGGAGAGCGGCATTCTTGATGAGAAGGAGCCGCCGGCTTCCAGGCCGCGTTGGATGACGGCGAGGGCGCGGTCGTGGTCGCCTGCCGCGATTGCGCGCTCGTACTCCACAATCCAGTCCGCAGTGACGCTGCCGTTCACGGAGACCGCGGGGTCGTAGACCGCCAGACGTTCCACCGGAAGGGTCCGCGCGGCGTGCAGGGCAACGGCGCCGCCAAAGCTGTGGCCAAAGACATCCGTGCTGGAGGTGTGCTTCATGACGGTGTCCAGGTCACGGATATCCACGTCCAGCGTGTAATCCTCGGGCTGGGGGGACGACGATCCCCGGCCTCGCCGGTTGAACGTGTGCACCGGCCGGCCCAGGCCGGCGCTTAGTTTCTGGGCAAATTTGGTGTAGTCCGCGGCCGTGACCATTGAAGGCGGCACCACCACCACGCCCGACCCTGCCGAAGCCAGTTCCGCGCCGGTGGAGAAGAGCTCAATCGTGCCGCCGTCGGGGGTCCTGATGTTCTCTCGCGTCATGCTCCGAGCCTAGCCGAGCAAGTGGTTGCAGGCATCCCGGCCGGTTCGGCCGGAATCAGGCGAGCCGCCCGATCAGCTCCCTGCTGGCCGTGCGGATGGCCGGGAGCTCCGCGCCGAGTCCACAGAGGATGAGCCCGGCATCCGCCGCCTGCAGAGCCGATTCCGCGTTGGTGGCTCCATCGGCGCGAAGGTAGATCAGCGATTCGACCAGGCGGAAGGTGAAGTCGCCGCCGTCCGGTCCGGAGGCGGTGGCAGACAGGCCGTTGCCAAGTTCCCCGTATAGCCGCCGCAGTTCGTGCCGGTCGGCCAGGAACCGGGCAAAGCGGGTGCTCCTGACCTCGGGCAGGTGGTACAGCACGCCAAGGTTCCAGCGTGCGCTGCACAGCTGCGTGCCGTCATAAAGCGCGACGGCGTGCAGCCGGCTCCCGGCCGGGCTTTCGGTTCCTTCGCTGCCAGCGGGCAGCGCGGCCACGGCCCGGGCAAACTCCAGGCCGCCGGACACCGTTCCCTCGAGCAGGTCCTCAAGGATGTCGTCCTTGGTCTTGAAGTGGTGGTAGAGCGATGACTGCCGGATGCCGACGGCATCCGCGATGGACCGGGTGGAGGTGCTGGCGAAACCCTGGGTGGTGAACAGTTCCGCCGCGGCGTCGAGGATTTCGTCGCGAGCGGTGGCGCCTGGCCGTGATGGCTGTTGGTGGCGGGGGCGTCCCGGTCCGGCGTAAGTCACCGACTCATTCTTGCACCGCAAGGCGGCCTCGAAGGTGCCCTGCTGGAACGGTGAGGGGACGGAAATGTCCACGAAACAAGATGTCTATCCGCCTTTTACAGAGGTGAAACTGTTTGGGGACATCGCGCTGGAAAACTATCAAGTGACCGGTAATCCGCAGCCTTCGGCCGAGCGCTGCACTGCCGGAAGGCTTCGCCCCCAAGATCCCTTTCCAGCCCGGAGATTCCCATGACATCCACCGTTCTCCCCGCCGTCCACCAGGACGATGCAGACCTGACGTCCCTTGGCTACCAGCCCACCCTGCACCGAAAGCTCGGCCGCTACGCTTCCTTTGCCGCCGGTTTCTCCTTCGTCTCCATCCTCACCACCATCTTCCAGCTCTTCGCCTTCGGCTACTCCTTCGCTGGTCCCGCGTTCTTCTGGACCTGGCCGGTAGTGCTGGTGGGCCAGCTGCTCGTGGCCCTCAACTTTGCCGAACTCGCCGCCCGCTACCCGCTCTCCGGAGCCGTCTACCAGTGGGCGCGCCGCGTCGGCGGGGAAGCCGTGGGCTGGTTTGCCGGCTGGTTCATGGCCATCGCGCAGGTGGTCACCGCGGCAGCCGCAGCCATTGCCCTGCAGGTGGTCCTGCCCCAGCTGTGGGACGGATTCCAGGTGGTGGGCGGTGACCCGGCCCTCAACACCGTCACCGGGGCTTCCAACGCCGTGATCCTGGGCGCCGTCCTGCTGGTGGCCACCACCATCATCAACTCCCTGGGCGTCAAGCTCATGGCGCACGTGAACTCCGTCGGTGTCACCTGCGAAATCGTCGGCGTCGCAGCCGTGATCCTGGCCCTCATCAGCGCGGCCCAGCGAGGTCCGGACGTGGTGGCGGACACCACCGTCCTTGAGGGCTCGGACATCGGCGCCGTGGGAGCCTTCCTGGTCTCGGGGCTCATGGCCGCCTACGTCATGGTGGGCTTCAACTCGGCCGGGGAGCTCTCCGAGGAAACCAAGGACCCGCGCCGCACCGCCCCTCGGACCATCCTCTCCGCCCTGCTCATCTCCGGCATCGGGGGCGCCCTGATGATCATCACCGCCCTGATGGCCGCACCCAGCCTCGACGACGGCCGCCTTGCCACCGAAGGCCTGCCCTACGTCCTCACCGCAGTCCTGGGCACCTTCTGGGGCAAAGTGCTGCTGGTTGACGTTGCCATCGCCATCTTCGTCTGCACCCTGGCGATCCAGACCGCCGGTTCCCGGCTCGTTTTCTCGATGGCCCGCGACGGCAAGCTCCCGGCGTCGGCCCTGCTCTCCTCCGTCCACCCCACCCGTGGGACGCCCATGTGGCCTTCCATCGTGATCGGCGCCCTTGCAGTTGCCGTGCTGGCCATCAACGTCGGCAACGCCGCCCTGTTCACCACACTGTGCAGCGTCTGCATCGTGATGGTTTACATCGCCTACCTCCTGGTCACCGTCCCGCAGCTGGTCAGCCGCCTCCGCGGTGACTGGGGGCGGGTGGGCCAGACCATGCCGGCAGGCCTCTTCTCCCTGGGCCGCTGGGGCCTTCCGGTCAACATCCTCGCCGTCCTCTACGGAGGCATTATGGTGGTCAACCTCGCCTGGCCCCGGCCCGAGGTGTACGACCCCTCCGGCGACAACGGGCTGCTCCTGTGGTCCGCGCCGCTGATGGTCGCCGCCGTCCTGCTCCTGGGCGTCTGGGTCCGGCGCAGGAACCTCGCAGCCGCCAAAGCCTGACGCCCACGTCCCCCTATCGTTCCCGACCTAAACCAGGACTCGACCATGACACAGACCATCGAAACGGCAGCCACCGGCACCGCCACCACGGCCGGCGCCCGCGCCCACGCCAGGGACCAGCACGGCAAGACCGCCGAAACCATGCGCTTCGTCCCGCCTGCCTCCGCGCCAGGGCGCCTCCTGGCTGGAATGCCCGACGCCGAGTCCCCCTCATGGGCGGAGTCCGTCGCCTTTGGCCGCTACACCACCATGTCCCTGGCGCGCGGCACCCGGGTCCGGCTCACCGATACCGCCGGCGACGCCTGCGTGCACGCCCTCCTGTACCGCGCCGGTGCCACCCACGAACGATTGAACGTCGCCGACACCGTCAAGGTCCCGTGGCAGGCCTATCCCGCTGCCGGGCACCCGCTGCTGTCCGACGCCGGCCGGTTGATGGCCACCATCGTGGCCGATACCTCCTCCCGGCATGATGCCCTGACGGGTGCCACCACCCTCACCGGCAACACCGCGAAATACGGCGCCGGAGCAGTCCACAGCGCATCCCCGGCAGCGCGCGAACTGCTCACGCTGGGCGCCCTGAAAAACGGGATGGGTCCGCGGGACGTCGCTCCCTCGCTGTCCCTCTTCAAGGGGATCGCCGTTGACCCGGCCGGCAGCATCACCTTCACCGGCAGCGCCGGCCCGGGTGCCGCCGTCGAACTCCTTCTCCACCTGGACGCCGTCCTGGTCCTGGCCAACACCGCGCACCCGTTGGACCCCCGCCGGGAGTTCACCGGAACCGCCGTGGACATCCTGGCCTGGCACGCGCCGCAGGACCTTCGCGAACTCGAAGCAGGCCGCCTGGTTGGCCCGCTGGCTCCGGAACACCTGCAGGCCCTGCTCAACACCGAACACGATCTCACCGCAAGGAACGCCCGATGAACACCGCCATTGAGACCCGCCCGGACGCTGCAGGAACGGCACTCGCCCCCGGCACCGTGATCCTGGATGAATTCGTAGCAGCCCGCGGTCCCTGGTCTGCAGTGGTGGCAGCCGGAGACGTGCTGACCATCGTGGACCTGGAAGGCAACCAGGCCGTTGACTGCCTGCTCTACGCCGCCGGGGACACCACCGTGCGCTACTCGGCGGCAGCCACCATCGCCGCACAGCAGTCCATCGTCCTCACCACCGGTTCGGTCCTGCGCGCCGACACCGGCGCTGCCCTGATGACCGTCGTGGCAGACGAAGTGGGGGTGCACGACACCATCGGCGGCGCCTGCTCGCAGGAATCCAACACCCTCCGCTACGGCCAGCACACCCGGGAACAGCACGCCTGCGTGGAGAACTTCCTGATCGAGGGCTCCCGCTGGGGGCTGGGCAAGCGGGACCTGGTGTCCAACATCAACTGGTTCATGAATGTCCCGGTGGACCCGGATGGCGCCCTGGGGATCGTCGACGGACTGTCCGCCCCCGGCAAGCGCGTTGCGCTGAAGGCGGAGGTGGACACCTTGGTGCTCGTCTCCAACTGCCCGCAAATCAACAACCCGTGCAATGGCTTCAACCCCACGCCAGTCCGCATGATCGTCACCCGTCCGGAGGCTGCACTGTGACCACTACAAAACTCTTTGACACCCTCCTGATCGCCAACCGCGGCGAAATCGCGTGCCGCATCATCGAATCCGCCAGGAAACTGGGGCTGCGCACCATCGCCGTCTTCTCCGAGGCCGACCGGGGTGCCAAGCACGTCCGGCTCGCCGACGAGGCGGTGCTGCTGGGGCCCGCGCCCGCCAAGGAGTCCTACCTGCGGGTGGAGGCGATCCTGGCCGCGGCAAAGGAAACCGGCGCCGGTGCCATCCACCCGGGTTACGGCTTCCTGTCCGAGGACGCCGCCTTCGCCGAGGCCGTGGAAGCGGCCGGCCTGGTCTTCGTCGGTCCCACCCCCGAACAGCTGCGGATCTTCGGAACCAAGCACACCGCACGCGACGCCGCACGGGCGGCGGGGGTGCCCATGATCGCCGGTTCCGGCCTGCTTGACGACGTGGATGCCGCCGTCGCGGCCTCCGCAACCATTGGGTTCCCGCTGATGCTCAAGGCCACCGGCGGTGGCGGCGGGATCGGCATGACGGTCTGCCGCACGGAGGCCGAGCTCGTGGACAGCTTCCCCCGCGTGGCCCGCCTGGCAGGTGCCAGCTTTGGCACCGCAGGGGTTTTCGCCGAACGGTATGTGGAGAACGCCCGGCACGTGGAGGTCCAGGTCTTTGGAGACGGCCAAGGCCGGGTGGTCAGCCTGGGCGACCGGGACTGCTCCCTCCAGCGCCGCCACCAGAAAGTCCTCGAGGAGGCCCCCGCCCCGGACCTGCCCGCCGATCTGCGCGAGGAACTGCACCGCAGCTCCCGCGCCCTCTGCGCCTCCCTCAACTACCGCTCCGCCGGCACGGTGGAGTTCGTCTACGACTCCGCCCGCAAGGAAGCCTCCTTCCTGGAAGTCAACGCCCGGCTCCAGGTGGAGCACCCGGTCACCGAGTCCGTCACCGGGGTGGACCTGGTGGAATGGATGCTCCGCCTGGCCCAGGCCGGCGCCAAAGCCCACACGGTGTTGGCGGACGTGCCGGATGCGTTGCCGGTATCCGGGCACGCCGTGGAGGCCCGCGTTTACGCCGAAGACCCGGCGCGCGGCTTCCAGCCCAGCGCCGGAACCGTCACCAACGCCGCCTACCCGGGGCCGGCGGAAGCACGCGTGGATGCCTGGGTGGAAACGGGCACCGACGTCTCCACCAACTACGATCCCCTCCTGGGCAAAATCATCACTTCCGGCGCAAGCCGCACCGAGGCCTTCGACCGCCTCGCCGTTGCGCTGGGCAACACCCGGATCGATGGCATTGAGACCAACTTAGGGCTGCTCCGCGCCGTGAGCGGCATGGACGTGGTCCGCGCCGTCGAGCACTCCACCAGCACCCTGGACAACGTGGGGGACCCCGAGCCGCGGATCACCGTGGAACGACCCGGGCTGCAGACCAGCGTGCAGGACTGGCCTGGACGTACCGGGCTCTGGCAGATCGGCGTTCCGCCCAGCGGCCCCATGGATGACCTCTCCTTCCGCCTGGGCAACACGGCGCTGGGAAACCCCGAAGGAGCCCCGGGCCTGGAGTTCACCATGACTGGACCGAGCCTGGTGTTCACGCAGGCCACCACCGTCTGCGTCACCGGCGCGGAGGTCACGGTGACCGTGGACGGCGCGGAGGTGCCCGCGTGGACCCCCGTGACCGTCCCTGCAGGCGGGACGCTCGACGCCGGCACGGCCACCGGCAAGGGCCTGCGCGGCTACATCCTGTTCCAGGGCGGCCTGGACATTCCCGCCTACCTGGGCAGCGCGTCCACCTTTACCCTGGGCCAGTTCGGCGGCCACGCCGGGCGGGTGCTGCGCGCCGGCGACGTACTTCGCACGGTCACGGTGGACGGGGTACCGGCCGCAGGGCCGGCCGCAGCGGTGCCCGACGACAGCCGCCCAGTCCTCGTGTCCACCTGGGAACTGGCCGTGGCCGAGGGCCCGCACGGCGCCCCCGAGTTCTTCCAGCGCGAAGACATCGAGGAACTGTATGCCGCGGAGTATGAGGTGCACTTCAATTCCGCCCGCACCGGCGTCCGGCTGATCGGCCCCAAACCCCGCTGGGCACGGACCGACGGCGGCGAGGCCGGCCTGCACCCCTCCAACATCCATGACACCGCCTACTCGGTGGGCGCCCTGGACTTCACCGGCGACACCCCCATCCTGCTTGGCCCGGACGGGCCCAGCCTGGGCGGGTTCGTCTGCCCCGTCACCGTGGTCACGGCCGAACGCTGGAAGCTTGGCCAGCTCCGCCCGGGGGACAAGGTCCGGTTCGTGCCCATCAAAGCCAGCCAGGCGCCGTCGGCCGCTGACTTGGGACCCGGGCGCCAGCTGGTGCTCCCTGGTGACGCCGGCTGGTCCGGCAGTGCCGCCCTGAAGCTTCCGGCAGGGGCAGCGGCAGCGCCGCGGCCGGCACGCGGAGATGGCGACGACGGCGTGCTGGGCCGGGTGCCGGAAGGTTCCGGCCGGCCCGCGGTCACGTACCGCCGCTCCGGCGATGACAACCTGCTGGTGGAGTACGGCGAGATGGTGCTGGACCTGGGCCTGCGCGCCCGGGTCCACGCCCTGCACCAGCACATCGAAGCGCTCCGGGTGCCCGGCATTGTTGACCTGACCCCGGGAATCCGGTCGCTGCAGATCAAGGTGGACCCGTCCGTCCTGTCCACCCGCCGGCTGCTGGGCCTGGTCCAGGAGGTCGAGGCGGCCCTGCCGGCGAGCTCCGAGCTGGTGGTTCCCAGCCGCACCGTCCGGCTGCCGCTGTCCTGGGACGACCCCGCCACCCGCGAGGCGATCGAACGCTACATGGCAGGCGTCCGCGATGATGCACCCTGGTGCCCGTGGAACATTGAGTTCATCCGCCGGGTCAACGGCCTGGACTCCGTCAATGACGTCTTCGACACCGTCTTCAACGCCGAATACCTGGTCCTGGGCCTGGGCGACGTGTACCTGGGTGCGCCCGTGGCCACGCCGCTGGACCCGCGGCACCGCCTGGTCACCACCAAGTACAACCCGGCGCGCACCTGGACCCCGGAGAACGCGGTGGGCATCGGCGGCGCCTACATGTGCATTTACGGGATGGAGGGCCCCGGCGGCTACCAGTTCGTGGGCCGCACCACCCAGGTGTGGTCCCGGTACGCCGATGCCGCTCCGTTCGAACCCGGATCGCCCTGGTTGCTCCGCTTCTTCGACCGGATTTCCTGGTACCCCGTCAGCCCGGAGGAACTCCTGGACCTGCGCGCCGACATGGCGGCCGGCCGCGGCCGCGGCGTGGAGATCGAGGACGGCAGGTTCTCGCTCGCTGAGCACGAACAGTTCCTGGCCGAAAACCGCGTGTCCATCGAGGTGTTCCGGGACAAGCAGGGCGCGGCCTTCGCAGTGGAACGGCAGGCCTGGGCTGACGCCGGCGAGTTCGACCGTGCCGAGGCGCTCGCCGCCGCGGCCGCCCCTGAATCGGATGACGTGGTTGTTCCGGACGGCGGGTCGCTGGTCTCCGCTCCGTTCGCCGCGAGCGTCTGGAAGGTGGATGTGGCCGAGGGCGACCGCGTGGCCAAGGGGCAGCCCCTGGTGTCACTGGAGGCAATGAAAATGGAAACAGTCCTGGAGGCGCCGTGTGACGGTGTGGTGCTCCGGGTCCTGCCCATGGCGGGTTCGCAGGTGGTTGCCGGCGAGGCAGTGGTTGTCCTCGGCGGCAGCGACCTCGCGCCGCTCGAGCTGAAGGACCTGGAACTGGAAGGGGCAACGGTATGAACCCGGCACCCGCCGGCGCCGCCACGCGGCGCGCCGAAGCAGCACTGGCCGCGGTTGACGCCGTGGACCGCCCGGAAATCTGGATTACGCTCCGCGGCCGCGAGGACGTCGTGGCCGAAGCGGCAACCATCGACGCCGCCGTTGCCCGGGGTGCCCACCTGCCGCTGGCCGGGCTGGTGCTGGCCGTCAAGAACAACGTTGACGTGGCCGGGATCCCCACCACGGCTGCCTGCCCCGGCTTCGCCTACGTGCCGGAGCAGGATGCCGAAGCCGTGGCGCGGCTCCGCGCCGCCGGTGCCCTGGTCCTGGGCGCAACCAACCTGGACCAGTTCGCCACCGGGCTGGTGGGGACGCGCAGCCCCTATGGCGCCGTCCGGGACTCCCGCCGGCCGGAGTACATCTCCGGCGGGTCCAGTTCCGGGTCCGCCGTGGCCGTTGCGCTGGGGCTGGTGGACATCGCCATCGGCACCGACACCGCAGGCTCCGGCCGGGTTCCCGCCGGGTTGCAGGGCATCGTGGGCATCAAGGGAACGCTTAACCTGGTGTCCACGGCAGGGGTGGTGCCGGCCTGCCGGTCCTGGGACGCCGTCACGATTTTCGCCCGGGACCTGGCCTCGGCCGAGTTGGCCATGGGCATCATGGCCGGCGGTGCCCGCGCGTGGCCCGCGGACACAAAGCTCGGAGCGCCGTCCCGGCCCCGGGTGGCCTACCCCGCGAGCCTCCCGGCCCTGCCGCCTGGGTGGGCTGCGGAATTCCAGCGGCAGGTTGACCGCCTGCGCTCCAGCGGGGTGGATGCCGAAGCGATCGAATTCGACGCGTTCCTGCAGGCAGCACGGCTGCTCTACGACGGAGCGCTGGTGGCCGAACGCCACGCTGCAGTGGGGGACTTCCTGGCAAGGCACGACGCCGGCACGGACGGCCGTGCGGGCATCGATCCCACCGTGGAAGGCATCATCCGGGCTGCCGGTACGGTGTCCGCCTCCCGGTACGTCGCCGACACCGCCAGGCTGGAGGAATTGAAGGCCACCGCCATGGCCCGCCTCCAGGGCTTCGATGCCCTCCTGGTTCCGACGGCACCGTTCCACCCCACCTTGGCCGAGGTGGCCGCGGATCCGGTGGGGGTGAACTCGTTGATGGGCACCTACACGAATTTCTGCAACCTGTTCGATCTTTGTGCCGTGGCTGTCCCGGCCGGCGAGGTGGATGGCGCCCAGTTCGGCGTCACGGTGGTGGGCCGGGCGTTCGATGACGCTGTGGCGGCGGACATCGCCCGCCGGCTGGAAACCATTCCGGCGACGCCTGGACTCTTCGCGGCCGGGGCGGCGGCGGGCGCCGGAGGACTGGAGGCAGCCGCAGGAGCCGCCCGGCCGTCGTCGCCCATTCCCTGGCCGGTCGCCGCCGGCGCAACGGCCCTGCCGCTGGTGGTGGTGGGCGCGCACCGCAAGGGCCAGCCGCTGGCCCGGGAGCTTGAGGAACTCGGCGCCTTCTGGGACGGGCCCGTCCGCACCGCTGCGCGCTACCGGATGGTGGCACTGGATACCGTTCCGCCCAAGCCCGGCGTGTACCGGTCCGAGAACGGCGCGGAACTGGTGGGGGAGAAGTGGCTGCTCTCACAGGCTGCCTTGGGGACATTCCTGGCCTCGCTCCCTGAACCCATGCTCCTGGGATCCGTGCGGCTGGCGGACGGCACCACCGCCGTCGGGTTCGCCTGTGATGCCGTTGCCGCCGCCGGCGGGGAGGACATCACCGCCTGGGGTGACTGGCTGGCGGACCGAAGCATAGAGCCGAAGCCCCGGACGGTGTGGCGGGACTTGGGGGAGGCCGCCCTCGCGGGGTTCAGCCGCGGTGGACGGGAATAGCTCCGGAGGAATCCGGGCGGGGCTTTCCGTCCGCACCTTCGTCCTTGAAGTACGCCGAGATGTCAGCCACGAGCTCTTTGACCGCTGCCGGGATGGACCCGTGGAAGCATTTGGGCGAGAGCTGGTGGGTGCTGCCCGGAACGGCTGCGTGCAGCCGTTCCGCGGTCACCTTGTAATAGTCGGGGCTCTTCCCGCCGGCCATGAAATGCGTGCCGGACGGCAGCACGCTGAAATCGCGGGCGTGGTCTTTTTCGTTGAAGGCCGCGCGCAGCTCACCCACTCCGCTGGGCATCACCTCGCGGAACAAGGTGTTCACCTTGGTCCGCGACAGCACGGCCATCAGGCCAGCCAGCACGGGATCGGGGATCCGTGCCATGACGGAGCCGGGGCTGGTGGCCTTCTTCATGTACGCCAGGGCGCGGCCAACCCTGCCGTTGTTGACGGCATCCTCGAATCCGTCCAGCCAGGCGGTGTCGATGCTGCCGTCGATGTTCACCGCGGCGTCGTACACCGCGAGTTTGTCCGGCACGTACCCGGTGCCGGTGAACTCCTGTACGGCATTGAGCGCCACCGCCCCACCCAGGCTGTGGCCCAGGATGTTCCGGGCGCCGGTGGCATCCATCACGGTCCGCACGTCCTCGATCTCGGTGGCCATGGAGTAGCCCGGCGGCTGCTCGGAGGAGTTGCCACGGCCCCGGCGGTCATAGACGTCAACAGCCCAGCCATCACCCAGGCCCTTCGCGAGCTCAATGGAGAACGGCCGGTAGATCAGGGCAGTGAGGAACGCTCCACCGATCAACAGCACCCGCTTTTCGCCAGGAGCATCCTCGGTGCCGTAGCTGTATAAAGCCAGCCTGCCGGCGTCGTGCGTTGGAAGTACCCGTTCTTTCACCCGGCCATCCTAGGGTGCAAGCCTGCAGGGCAGCTGAAAGTCCCGCAAGCCAAATCCCGGTAAACTTGATGATTGTGACTTCCCAAAACACCCCCGCGCCCAAGAATGCCCCAGAGCCCATCGACGCCAGCGAGCAGATGCGGATCCGCATGGAGAAGCGCGCCAAACTTCTTGAGCGCGGCACGGAGGCCTACCCCGTGGGAGTGGAGCGCACGCACTCGCTCGCCGAGATCCGGGAGAAGTACGGCCACCTTGAGGCTGACGAGACCACGGGCGACACCGTAGGCGTTACCGGCCGCGTGGTCTTCGTCCGCAACACCGGCAAGCTCTGCTTCGCCACCTTGCAGGAGGGCGGCACCGACGGCAAGGGGACGCGCCTGCAGGCCATGCTGAGCCTGGCCAACGTGGGCGAGGAAGCGCTCGCGGATTGGAAAGCACTGGTGGACCTGGGCGACCACGTGTTCATCAAGGGCGAGGTCATCTCCTCCCGCCGCGGAGAACTGTCCATCATGGCCGACTCCTGGTCCATGGCCTCCAAGGCCCTGCGCCCGCTGCCGGTGCTGCACGCGGACCTGAACGAGGAAACCCGTGTCCGCCAGCGCTATGTGGACCTGATGGTCCGCGACGAGGCCCGCGAAATGGTCTACACCCGCGCCGCCATCACCCGGTCCATCCGCGAGACGCTGTTCCGTCACCGCTACGTGGAAGTGGAGACCCCCATCCTGCAGCTGGTCCACGGCGGTGCCCTGGCGCGGCCGTTCGAGACCCACATGAACGCGTTCGACCAGAAGATGACCCTGCGCATCGCCACCGAGCTTTACCTCAAGCGGGCAGTCGTGGGCGGCATCGACCGCGTCTACGACATGGGCCGCGTGTTCCGCAACGAAGGCGTGGACTCCACCCACAGCCCTGAGTTCACCACGCTCGAGTGCTACGAGGCCTGGGCGGACCAGTTCGTTATGGCCGAACGCATCAAGGAGATCATCCTCGACGCCGCGGACGCCGTGGGTGCCGGGCGTGTCCTCCAGACCGAAGCGGGGGAGATCAACCTCGACGGCGAGTGGACCTGGCTGGCCGTCTACCCGGGGCTTTCCGACGCCGTTGGGCAGGAAATCACGCCGGACACCCCTGCTGAGGTGCTTCGGGAAATCGCGGCCAAGCACGAGGTCAAGGTGGATCCCAAGTGGGACGCCGAGAAGCTGGCTGTGGAGCTCTTCGGTGAGATCGTGGAGCCCACCCTGCTGAACCCCACCTTCGTCTACGACTACCCGCCCTCGGCCCAGCCGCTGGCCCGCCCGCACCGTGAAGACGGCCGGCTGATCGAGGCCTGGGACCTGATCATCGGCGGCATGGAACGCGGCACCGCGTTCTCCGAACTGATCGACCCCGTGATCCAGCGCGAACGGCTTACCGAACAGTCACTGCACGCAGCGGCCGGCGACGTCGAGGCCATGCAGCTGGACGAGGACTTCCTGCGCGCCCTCGAGTACGGTGCCCCGCCCATGGGTGGCATCGGCCTGGGCATCGACCGCCTGGTGATGCTCTTCACCGGCGCCGGGATCCGCGAAACCATCCTCTTCCCCTTATTGAAGCCTGAAGGGCACTGACCATGGAGTACGTAGCAGTTATCCTTCCCTCTCTTGTGGTGGGCCTGCTGTTCTGGTTTGCCATGAAGGCGATCTTTAATGCGGACAAGGCTGAACGGCAGGCGGAAGCGCGCGCCCAGGCCGAAGCTGATTCGCTTGCCGTGCGGCCCACGGACCGCCAAGGTCCCGAATCAAAATAGCTAAAAACCCCCTACTTTCTGCCTTTATCCCCAAGGAACCATTAGGCGCTTTGACGCGTTGCCAAGATAAGAGTCATACTTTTTTCGGGAAACATCCTGCTTTTCTGAAAACCGACTTTCCAGCAAGAGGAAGACTTTAATGGCACAGAAAGTAAACATCATCCTCGTTGATGATCTGGATGGGGGATCCGCAGACGAGAATGTGAAGTTTGGCCTCGACGGGGTCAACTATGAGATTGACCTGTCCGCAGCCAATGCCGCTGAACTTCGGTCTTCACTGGAGAGGTTCATCACTGCCGCACGCAAGGCATCCGGCGGCCGCGCCCAGCGGGCAAAAGCCGCCCCGGGGGGCCGCAGCCACGATTCGGCGCAAATCCGGCAATGGGCCCGGGATAACGGGTACACCGTTAACAGCCGCGGCCGAATTCAGGCCGAAATCCAGGAAGCCTACCAAAAGGCAAATTCCTAGGTACGCGCGTCGCCTGACTAAAAAGCCCTGCTTCCCAAGTTCGGGAGGCAGGGCTTTTGGCTGGCTGCAGGTATTTAGCGGTACGGGCGTAATTACTCCCGCGCCCCGGCCGGGGATTCACCGCTGTGCGATCCACGGCGCAGCAGGCTGCCGGCAGCAAACTGCTCGGCGACATAGAACACGAAAGGCGGAATATCACCCGTTTTCGCCAGTGCCACTCCACACCCGGCACTGGCGAGGGCCAGCGCTGCCGCTTCCTTTTTCCGGTGCGGCAAGGTTGCCAGGGTGCCGGACAGGGACCCGAGCGCGAGCACATGCAGCCACGCATAGGCGTAGAACGGCCACGCCGGGAAGCGGCGAGCCGCGAAGCGCTCCAGGTCCGACGCACGCATTGCAAGTTCGGACACAAAAAACGGCGCCCCGGCGGCAAGTGCGACGGCGGCTGTGCCGGCGAGTGCCCTGCTCCTTCCGGGCGGGAGGGCCAGTGCCAGCCGGGCAAACGCCGCGGGCATGGCAGCCGTCCCCGCCGCGGCCACATGTTGTCCGGCCACCCACCAGCGCTGCCCTTTACGGAGCATCTCGAGCCGCCGCGCAGCGTCGGGTTCCAGGTATACCCCCGGCACCGGGCTGATGCCGGCCAACCAAACCGCACCCGCGGCGAGGGCAACCCCCGCCGGGCGCCTGACGCGTTCCAGGTCCACCTGCGACATGTTCCCGCCCTTCCCGCTGATTCACGGTGCCCTTGTTGCTCCCGCTGGAGCGTTTAAGGCCGCCATTAGGGCCAAGAATGGCCCATCACCCGGCGTGGGACAAGGGCTGCCTGGAGGGCTCGTCTGTCCGCTGATGCCCGGCCGCCGGAGTCCGTGGAAGGCGGCGCGGCAATATTCCCGGACGACCCATGTTTCCCCTGTGGCGAACACGCTCCACAACACAGGGGCGGCCACGTAGCATCAAAGTACGTCGTAGCTAGGAGTGTGGCGAAATGTTTGAGCGATTTACGGACCGTGCCCGTCGCGTAGTTGTGCTTGCCCAAGAAGAGGCACGCATGCTGAACCACAATTACATCGGTACCGAACACATCCTCTTGGGTCTGATCCATGAGGGTGAGGGCGTTGCCGCCAAAGCTCTTGAGTCCTTGAGCATTTCGCTCGACGGCGTTCGCGAGCAGGTGCAGGAGATCATCGGGCAGGGCCAGCAGGCTCCCTCCGGCCACATCCCCTTCACCCCCCGTGCCAAGAAGGTACTGGAGCTCTCGCTGCGCGAAGCCCTCCAGCTGGGCCACAACTACATCGGCACGGAGCACATCCTGCTCGGCCTCATCCGCGAGGGTGAAGGCGTTGCCGCGCAGGTGCTGGTCAAGCTCGGCGCCGACCTCAACCGGGTCCGCCAGCAGGTCATCCAGCTCCTCTCCGGCTACCAGGGCAAGGAAACCACCGGCGCAGGCGTCGGCGGCGGACAGCCCGAGGGCGCTCCCGCCGGGTCCGTGGTCCTGGACCAGTTCGGCCGCAACCTGACCCAGGCTGCGCGCGAGAACAAGCTGGACCCGGTCATCGGCCGCGAGCAGGAAATGGAACGCGTCATGCAGGTCCTTTCCCGCCGTACCAAGAACAATCCAGTCCTCATCGGCGAGCCCGGCGTCGGCAAGACGGCCGTCGTCGAAGGCTTGGCCCAGGCGATTGTCCGCGGCGACGTTCCGGAGACCATCCGTGACAAGCAGCTGTACACCCTGGACCTTGGCTCCCTGGTGGCAGGCTCCCGCTACCGCGGTGACTTCGAAGAGCGCCTGAAGAAGGTCCTCAAGGAGATCCGCACCCGCGGCGACATCATCCTGTTCATTGACGAGATCCACACCCTGGTGGGTGCCGGTGCCGCCGAAGGCGCCATCGACGCAGCCTCGATCCTCAAGCCCATGCTGGCCCGCGGCGAGCTGCAGACCATCGGTGCCACCACGCTGGATGAGTACCGCAAGCACATCGAGAAGGACGCTGCCCTGGAGCGCCGCTTCCAGCCGATCCAGGTCAAGGAACCCTCCGTGGCGCATGCCATCGAGATCCTCAAGGGCCTGCGTGACCGGTACGAGGCACACCACCGCGTCACCATCACCGACGGCGCCCTGGCCTCCGCTGCAAGCCTGGCCGAGCGCTACATCTCGGACCGCTTCCTTCCGGACAAGGCCATCGACCTGATCGACGAGGCCGGCGCCCGGCTGCGCATCCGCCGCATGACCGCTCCGCCGGAGCTCAAGGCCATGGACGAGCGCATCGCCAAGCTGAAGATGGAGAAGGAATCCGCCATCGACGCGCAGGACTTCGAAGGCGCCGCTTCGCTCCGCGACAAGGAACAGAAGATGATCTCCGAGCGCGCGGAGAAGGAACGCCACTGGAAGTCCGGCGGCATGGATGACATCTCAGAGGTGGATGAGGATCTCATCGCCGAGGTGCTGGCCAACTCTACCGGCATCCCCGTCTTCAAGTTGACCGAGGAAGAGTCCTCGCGCCTGCTCAAGATGGAAGATGAACTGCACAAGCGCGTCGTCGGCCAGGACGAGGCCATCAAGGCACTGTCCCAGGCTATCCGCCGTACCCGTGCAGGGCTCAAGGACCCCAAGCGCCCCGGTGGCTCGTTCATCTTCGCCGGCCCCACCGGCGTCGGCAAGACCGAGCTCGCCAAGGCACTCGCCGAGTTCCTGTTCGGTGAAGAGGACGCCCTCATCACGCTGGACATGTCCGAGTACTCCGAGAAGCACACCGTTTCGCGGCTCTTCGGTGCCCCTCCGGGCTATGTGGGCTACGAAGAGGGTGGCCAGCTGACCGAGAAGGTCCGCCGCCGTCCGTTCTCCGTGGTGCTGTTCGACGAGGTTGAGAAGGCCCACGCGGACCTCTTCAACTCGCTGCTGCAGATCCTGGAAGACGGCCGCCTGACCGACTCCCAGGGCCGCGTGGTGGACTTCAAGAACACCGTGATCATCATGACCACCAACCTGGGTACCCGGGACATCTCCAAGAGCGTTGCCACCGGCTTCCAGTCCGGCACCGACACGCAGACCGGCTACAACCGCATGCGTGCCCGCGTCACGGAGGAACTCAAGCAGCACTTCCGCCCCGAGTTCCTGAACCGTGTTGACGACGTCGTGGTGTTCCCGCAGCTCACCCAGGACGAGATCATCGAGATCGTGGACCTGTTCGTGACCCGCCTGGAGAAGCGCCTCAAGGACAAGGACATGGGCATCGAGCTCACCAAGGCCGCCAAGGTGCTCCTGGCAACCCGCGGCTACGATCCCGCCATGGGTGCCCGGCCGCTGCGCCGCACCATCCAGCGCGAGATCGAGGACCAGCTCTCCGAGAAGATCCTCTTCGGCGAGATCCACACCGGCGACATCGTCGTGGTGGATGTCGAAGGCGAAGGCGACGACGCGAAGTTCACCTTCGCCGGCAACGCCAAGCCGCGCATCCCGGAAATCGCCCCGAGCGTCTAAGTTCCACAACGCAAGCCCCGCTGCTCCGCAAGGAGCGGCGGGGCTTCCGCATTGTGATCGGCGGCACAAACCATGTTGAATCGGGGCATGGCTAATCAGAATCCGGCGATCCCGGACGAGCAACCACTGACCCCCTTCCACGACCTCGACCACTACCTGTCCATTCCGCGGGTAAGCGGCCTTGCCCTGAGTCCCGACGGCTCCCGGCTGGTGACCACCGTCAGTACCCTGAACGGCAAGGGCACCGAATATGCCAGTGCGCTGTGGGAGCTGGACCCGGCGGGGCAAAAGCATGCCCGGCGCATCACCCGCAGTGCCAAGGGCGAGGCCGGCGCGGCGTTCGCCGCGAACGGCGATGTCTACTTCACATCCGCGCGGCCCGATCCGGACAGCCCCGATGAAGAGCCGGTCAACGCCCTCTGGCTCCTTCCGGCAGACGGCGGGGAAGCAAGGGTGGTCCTCAGCCGGCCCGGCGGCGTCGGGAAGGTGATGACCGCCAGGAACGCTGATGCGGCATTCGTGGCCGCCGAGGTCCTGGCAGGTTCCGCGGATGAGGAGGACGACGCCGAACGGCGCAAATCCCGCAAGGACAAAAAGGTTTCGGCCATCCTGCACAGCGAGTACCCGGTGCGATACTGGGACGCCGACCTGGGTCCCGGCCAGCCGCGGATCTTCGCCGTGGAAACCGGCGAAGAAAAGGAGCAAGGGAAGCCCAAAACCGTTGACGCCACTGCGCCCCTGGTCCTGCGCAACCTTACGCCCGCTGCCGGCCCGCGGCTGAGGGAAGCTGAGACAGTGGTCAGCCCGGACGGGAAGACCGTTTACAGCAGCTATACCAGACCCCTCGCCAGGGCGGACAGCCGCTCCGTCCTGGTGGCGGTGGATGTGGCATCGGGAAGCCTCAAGGTGCTCCTGGACCAGGCGGGCATGAGCTATTTCCCGGGTCCGGTCAGCCCGGACGGCAAGACCCTGGTGGTGCTCAGCGAAAGCGACTCCACCCCGCAACAGGCTCCAGAGATCAGGATGCACCTCCTGGACGTCTCCGGCGGAGCGGGGGAGCCCGGCGGCCTCCAGCCCCTTGCCCACGATTGGGACCGCTGGCCCAAGCCGGCAGCGTGGCTTCCAGACGGGTCCGCCCTCCTGGTCACAGCCGACGACGACGGCGCGTCGCCGGTTTTCCGGGTCAGCGTTCCGGCGGCTGCGGCTGAGGTGGGCATCGCCCGGGTGACGCAGGACGCTGCCGCCTACTCCGACGTCGTAGTCTCCCCGGATGGCCGTTATGCCTACGCCCTGCGCAGCTCGTACGAATTCCCGCCCGAAGCCGTGCGGATCGACGTGGCCACCGGGGAAACCACCCGCCTGCCGGCACCTGCCGAACGGCCGTCCCGCCCGGGCCGGCTGGAGCGGATTGCCGCCACGGCTCCGGACGGCTCCCGGGTTCCGGCCTACCTGGCGCTGCCTGAGGGCGCATCAGCAGAGGCGCCCGCGCCGATGCTGCTCTGGATCCACGGCGGCCCGCTGGGATCCTGGAACGCCTGGACCTGGCGGTGGAACCCGTGGCTCCTGGCGGCAAAGGGCTACGCGGTGCTGCTGCCGGACCCGGCACTGTCCACGGGCTACGGCCAGGCCTTCATCCAGCGCGGCTGGGGAGCCTGGGGCAAGGCGCCGTTCACGGACCTCATGGCCGTCACGGACGCCGCAGTGGAACGGCCGGACATCGATGAAGCCCGGACCGCTGCGATGGGAGGCTCCTTCGGCGGGTACATGGCCAACTGGGTGGCGGGGAACACGGACCGGTTCAAGGCCGTGGTCACCCACGCCAGCCTGTGGGCGCTGGACCAGTTTGGACCCACAACGGATGCCTCGCAGTATTGGCTGAAGGAAATGACCGAAGAGATGGCGCTGGAGAATTCACCGCACCTGCACGCGGAGAAGATCAGTTCGCCCATGCTGGTGATCCACGGCGACAAGGACTACCGCGTGCCCATCGGGGAAGGCCTGCGGCTCTGGTACGAGCTCCTGTCCAAGTCCCGGCTGGCAGCGGACCAGGACGGGCAGACCCCGCACCGGTTCCTCTACTTTCCGGACGAAAACCACTGGGTCCTCCAGCCCCAGCACGCCAAGGTCTGGTACCAGGTGGTGGAGTGGTTCCTGGCAAAGAACGTCCTGGGCCAGGAGCTCGAGCTGCCCGCGGAACTGGGGCTGTAGGCTCCCGGCCGCTCCTGCGCCTCGTAGGATTGCCTAGTGACCGACTCCTTCCACATCCGCCCAGCACGCACCAGCGACGTCCACGCCATCAAGAAGCTTGTGGCTCCCCTGGCTGAGGAGCGCATCCTTATGGCGAAGGAGACGGTGGCGTACTACGAGAGCCTGCAGGAGTTCCGCATCGCTGAGTCCAGCGACGGCGAAATGATCGGCTGCGGGGCCCTGCACGTCATGTGGGAGGACCTCGCTGAAATCCGAACCCTTGCCGCGTCCGGGCAATGGCGCGGCAAGGGAGTGGGGCACGTCCTGGTGGAAAGCCTGCTGGAGGAGGCCCGGGCCCTCGGGGTGTCCCGGGTCTTCTGCCTGACCTTCGAGGTGGACTTCTTCAAGCGCCACGGCTTCGAGGTGATGGCGGACCAGTCCGCCGTGGACCCGGAAGTATATTCGGAGCTCCTGCGTTCGCATGACGAAGGTGTGGCCGAATTCCTCGACCTGGCGCGGGTCAAGCCCAACACCCTTGGCAACACCCGGATGATCCGCACCCTCTAGGAAGCCGGGCCTTCCACCAGGGCAAACGCCTGTTTGCTTTATTCGAATTGATGGATAAACTTCTGGAGGCCGGTATGTGGGGGGCCTCAGGAAAGGGACAGTCATTGGGGGCTGTCCCTTTGCTGCGTCCCGGACCGGTTGCCCTGGCGGGCGGCCGGAAAACCGGGGCCGGAGGAACCTACCGCCAGCCGTGATGCCGGTAGTAGGGTCGGAGACACATCCTTCAGGAGCACAGCCAGGAGCACCGCCATGAAGAAACTCATCAACGATCCAAAATCCGTCGTCCAGGAATCTGTGCAGGGCTTCGGCCTGGCGCACGCCGGACTGGTCACCGTCAGTGAAGACCCCATCTACATCACGCGCAAGGACGCGCCAGTGGACGGCAAGGTGGGGCTGGTTTCAGGCGGCGGCAGCGGGCACGAGCCGCTGCATGCCGGTTACGTGGGACAGGGAATGCTCGACGCCGCGGTGCCCGGGGCTGTGTTCACCTCACCTACCCCGGACCAGATCCTTCCCGCCACCCTCGCCGTCAACTCAGGTGCCGGCGTCGTGCATATCGTCAAGAACTACACCGGGGACGTCCTGAATTTCGAGACGGCGGCCGAGCTGGCCGAGGCTGAGGGGGTGAGCGTCCGGACCGTACTGGTCAACGACGACGTCGCGGTGGAGGACTCGCTGTACACCGCCGGCCGCCGAGGGGTGGGCGGCACCGTCCTCGTGGAGAAGATTGCCGGTGCTGCCGCCGAGCGTGGCGACAGCCTGGACGCGGTGGCCGCCATCGGCGAACGGGTCAACGCCAACGTCAGGACCATGGGCGTCGCACTGTCGGCCTGCACGGTGCCGCACGCGGGCACGCCAAGTTTCGACCTCGCCGACGACGAGATCGAAATTGGGATCGGTATCCACGGCGAACCCGGCCGGCACCGGATTCCCATGGAAGACGCCGACAGCATCACCAACCGCCTGCTGGAACCCGTGCTGGCCGACCTCAAGATCAGTTCCGGGGACAAGGTCCTGCTTTTCGTCAACGGCATGGGCGGCACGCCGCTGAGCGAGTTGTACATCGTGTACCGGCGGGCAGTGCAGGTCCTGGCTGACGCGGGCGCCACCGTGGAACGGACACTGGTGGGCAACTACATCACCGCACTGGAGATGCAGGGCTGCTCCATCTCGGTCCTCCGGCTCGACGACGAGCTCACGGAACTCTGGGACGCCCCCGTGCACACCGCCGCCCTGCGCTGGGGCGTGTAGCCGTGGTGCTTGATGCAAACTGGGCCGTGAAGTGGCTGACGCTGTGCGCGCAGGCCATGGCTGAACACCGCGTCGAACTCATCGAGCTGGACCGCGCCATCGGGGACTCTGACCACGGCGAGAACATGGACCGCGGCTTCCAGGCGGTCCTTGCCAAACTGGGCGAATCGACGCCGGAGACGCCGGGGGCCGCGCTGAAGATGACCGCCATGACCCTGATGTCGAAGGTGGGCGGTGCCGCCGGCCCCCTTTATGGGACCGCGTTCCTTCGCGCTGCCACCGCCCTGGGTGATTCCGCAGAAATTGATGCCTCCGCCTGGGCAGGCGCCCTGGCAGCGGCCCGGGACGGGATCGTGGCGCGCGGCAAGGCTGAGTCCGGGGACAAGACCATGGTGGATGCGTGGACGCCGGCGGTTGATGCTGCCCGCGCGGCAGCCGACGGCGGCAGTACGGATGTTCTGGGCGTCCTGGTGGCCGCCGCTGAGGCTGCCGAGGCAGGGGCGGTGGCCACCGACCCCATGGTGGCGCGGAAAGGCCGCGCCAGCTACCTTGGCGAACGCAGCGCTGGCCACCGGGACCCCGGGGCAGCCTCCAGCGCTTTGATCCTGCGCGCGGCCGTTGGGGCAGCTGCGTGACCGTAAGCATCGTGGTGGTGTCCCATAGCGCAAAGATTGCCGACGGCGCCGTGGAACTGGCCGCCCAAATGGCACCGGACGTGGTGATCCTGCCAGCCGGCGGCACCGATGATGGCAGAATCGGCACCAGCTTGGAGAAGGTCCTCGCCGCCCTGGAAGCAGCCAGTGGGCAGGCGGCAGGGGCTGGTGCGGAGGGCACCGTCGTGCTCACGGACCTGGGATCAGCAGTGATGACCGCGGAATCGGCCCTCGAGTTTTTGGAGAACCCCGAGGGCGTCCTGCTCGCCGACGCACCACTGGTGGAAGGACTGGTGGCCGCGGCCGTCGCCGCGCAGGGTGGAGCAGATGTGCAGGCGGTCCGGAAGGCGGCCGAAGGCGCGGGGATCCCCGCCGGCCAGCCGGCACCGGCCGCCGGCGGAACGGACCACCTTGAATCTCCCACCAGCGCCGCCCCTGACTTCACCGGCGATTTCGAACTGGTCAACCAGGCAGGCATGCACGCCCGGCCCGCCGCGAAAGTGGCAGGCGGCCTGGCCTCCCTTGACGCTGAGGTCACCATCAACGGGGTGGACGGAGCGTCCATGACCGGCCTGATGACGCTCGGGGCAGGCAAGGGTACGGTGCTGCACGTTGAAGCCTGGGGCGCCGACGCGGAAAAGGCCGTGGAGTATGTCGGGGGCCTGGTGGAGGCCGGCTTCGGCGAGCCCTGAGCCGCCAAACGGTTCCTGCGAATAAGCTCGATGCCATGGAACGGCCGCTCGCAGAAAACTCCCAGGAAATCGAAGTGCTGGACGGCCAGGCCTCCGTGGAGGAACTGCTCGCCGAACTCGGCTTCGACTGGAGCGCTGAGCCGGTGGCCGGAGGACCGCTGCCCGGAAACCCCGAGGGCGATACCTTCACCCAGCCGGCGCTTTTCTAGCCCAGCGGCTTTTGGGGTACGGGCTGCTGGTGCAGCCCGCCGCCGTCCAGCGTGAGGGATGCCGACAGGAACTTTCCGCACTGCTCACCGAATGGATACAGCGCCTGCGGACGGAACTCCAGGGTGCGGACGGCCATCGCCGTCCCGTCGGAAGCCGTGCCGGAAGCGGTCACCACCATGGGTGATTCCGTAAGCGTCTCCAGCATCAGCGTTGCCACCTTGGTTCCGTCCGGGGATGCGGTGGCCGAACAGGCACCCTCTTCGGTGCACCCTGGACCCACGGAGGAGCTGCCGGCGCGCAGTTCGGCGTCGAACTCCTTGCAGGTGCCGTCCTGGCAGGCCCGCAGGTGCAACGTGCGCACCTGGGAGGAGTAGCCGGCGGTGACTGTCACGGTCACGGCGGTGGCCTGCGCAATCGCCGGGCAGGCGCTGCCGGCCGGCCCGCAGGCGGAAAGGAGCGCCGCAGCCATCCCCAATGCCACCAGCAGTCCCGGCTTGTGCATGCCTTCAGGCTACCGCCCCGGCGGGACACTCAGCCCATCGGGAAAATGCCGATAAACCAGAACGACGCCACCGCGAAGACGGCGAAAAACGCGATCAGGCACCCCGTGGCGGTACGTGGCTCCGATGACACTTGGAGTGACTCATTGGGATCCGCCGGGTTGTAGGCCACCTCGATCAGAGCGCCCGGCACAGGCGGCTGCACCCCGGATATCTCCGACTTGCCCATGAAGAGGGTGCCGCGCGGGTCCGTGAACTGGTACGTGGGGAAGTGGCGGAGGTTCCTGCTGGCGCCGCCAATGCCGCTGGTCCAGCCGGTGGCGCTGCCGGTGACCGTTGCCTGCGCCTTCGGCCAGGACGCCATTTGCTGTTGCTGGCGCCTGGTCCTGCGGGCCGCGTAGAGCAGCGAAAATACCACGCCGGCAACGAACAGCGCCCACACGATGTACAGAATGGTCTTCACGTTTCCCCCGGTTCCGGTCACCAAGAAGTATGCCATCCCGGGCGGGCACCCCGGCGGGTCAGGCTGGAAGCTGGTAACCGCCGTCGTGCATCTCCGCCAGCCCGTCCGCCAGCAGCCCCGCCAGCGCCCGTTCCAGCTGTTCAGGCGCGGAGTTGAGCCGGTGCAGCGCGGCCAGCGGCACGCCGATCCCTTCGGGGGCGAAGCCAAGGTCGGCGGGTTCACGCTGGAACATGTCCGGCGGCACCGGCGATTCCGCCAGCCGGAGCACGGCCATCACGGCGCCGCGGACCTGGCGGTCGGTGCCGTGCCATGCCTGCCCCTTGGGAACGTACGACGGCGGGGGCTCACCCGCCGCCAGCCAGGCGCAGGAGTCCTTGACCGGGCAGGCGGCGCACTTCGGCGCCCGGGCGGTGCACACCAAGGCCCCAAGTTCCATCACCGCGGCGTTCCAGCGCACGGAGGTATCGTCGTCGTCCGGCAGCAGGGCAGCGGCCAGGCGCATCTCCGCCGCCGTCAGCGCAGGGGCGGGCAGTGCGACGCCGGACACCAGCCGGGCGTGCACCCTGCGGATGTTGGTGTCCACCACCGTTTCCCGGCGGCCGTACGCGAAAGCTGCCACCGCGGCGGCCGTGTAGCTGCCCACCCCGGGAAGGGCCAGCAGCTCGGCGTGGGTGTCCGGGACCCTGCCGCCGTGGTCCTGCACGATCGCGGCCGCTGCGGCGTGCAGCCGCAGCGCCCGGCGGGGGTAGCCCAGCCGGCCCCAGGAACGGACGGCTTCCCCTGCCGGTTCGCCCGCCAGCCCGGCGGGGGTGGGCCAACGCTTGAGCCACTCCTGCCACACGGGGAGGACCCGGACCACCGGGGTTTGCTGCAGCATGATCTCGCTGACCAGGACGCCCCACGGGGAGCAGCCGGGTTCACGCCAGGGCAAATCGCGGGCAATGCCGGCGAACCACCCGTTGATCCGTTGGTGGAGCTGGTCCAGTTCTGCATTGTCCGCCCGGGCAGGCGTGATGGGGGAGGTTTGAGTGTCGATGCCAACACTGTAGTGGATGGGTTCGCGCGGGCGGCAAACCGGTTGTGACGAGAGCGATGCGGATGCGGCGGCGTGGTGGCAGTGCAGATCCGGTGGGTTTCCCTAGCCTAGGAGGATGGGCAGGCAAGGCAATTCATCAGCGCGCGGCACGGCAGCGGGTTCCAGCAGCGTCCGGAAACCGAGTGCCGCCGTGTACCGGCGGCGGCGCCTGGCGGCCGGCGGCGCGCTCCTGCTTGCAATCGTGCTGGTGGTCAGCGGTTTCGCGCTCGCCGGTGCCTTCCGCGGCGGTTCGCAGCAGGCCTCATCCACCCAGCCCTCCTCCACCGATTCCGCCTCTGCGGCTTCGGCAGGCGCCCCCTCAGCTTCGGCCCCGGCAACTCCATCCGCCTCACCGACGCCCACTGTGGCGCCGACCCCCACCTGCAACCAGAACCTGGTGACCGTCACGGCCGCCACCGACAAGCCCTCCTACGGCCCGGGCGAAAACCCGCTGCTCACCCTGAAAGTGACCAACGGCGGCACCGTCCCCTGCGAGGTCAACATCGGAACCTCACAGATGGAGTTCCTGGTCACCAGCGGCGCTGACCGGATCTTCTCTTCGAAGGACTGCCAGGCTTCGAGCGAGGACCTGGTGAAGGTGATTGCGCCGGGCGCCAGCGAAACCGCCAACTTTCCGTGGGGCAGGAACCGCAGCGCCGATGGCTGCAAAGCCGTGGCCGCCGCCCCCGGTGGCGGCGGGGCGTACTACATCTTCACCGCGAAACTCGGTTCGCGTGCCAGCCCCAAGGCTGTCTTCCAGCTGAACTGAGCTGCCCCTTCATCGATTGCTGCGCAACTGTCGCTTTCAGGCTCCATAACGACAACGACGGAGCAATCGATGGGCGTCATCCCACGGATGGGGATTTCAGAGGAAGCGGTCCAGGAGGCTGGCCTCTGCCATCCGGCTCAGGCCTTCGCGCACAGTGCGGGCACGCTGGTCACCGATCCCGTCAACGGTCATGAGGTCGTCAATGGTGGCAGCCATCAGGAACTGCAGGCCGCCGAAATGGTCCACCAGGCGGTCGGCCACGGCCTTGGGAACTGCCTTCAGGCCGGACAGCAGCCGGTATCCGCGGGGCTGGACCACTGCATCGAGGTTGGCTTCCCCGCCCGCGAAACCAACAATGGCCGCGATCTTGCCCAGGTCGATCAGTTCCGTGGGGCCAAGGTTGACCAGTTCGTGGACGGCTTTGTCGATGTCATCCGCGGAGGCATTGGGGCTGGCATAGTCGCGGATAATAACGTCGCTGCCGGGCCCCCTTCCCACGGTGAGTTCGTCGAGCTGGAGGGAGAGCAGCCGGCCGTCCTCGCCGAGTTCCAGCACATACTGTGAAATTTCCTCGGAGATGCGGCGGACCATTTCCTGCCGCTGAAGGGTGACTGCAACGTCCCGCACCGTCACCATTGCTTCGATTTCCAGCGCGGACAGCGAACTGGTGACCTGGTCCAGCCGGGCACGGTACCGCTCCAGGGTGGCGAGGGCCTGGTTGGCGCGTGCCAGGACGTTTTCGGAACCCTCCAGGACATGCCGCAAACCGTTAACGTACAGGGCGATGATCTGCATGGACTGGCTGACGGAGATGACAGGCACTCCGGTCTGCTTGGCCACCCGTTCCGCCGTGCGGTGGCGGGTGCCTGACTCCTGTGTTTCGATGCTTGAGTCCGGGACCAGTTGGACGGCTGCGCGCAGGATATTGCCGGCGTCCTTGTCGCAGACGATGGCACCGTCCATCTTCGCCAGCTCCCGCAGGCGGGTGGGCGAAAACTCGATGCCGATATCGAAGCCGCCGGAGCAGATGGAATCGATGGTGCGGTCGGAGCCCAGGACGATCAGTGCGCCCGTGCGCCCCCGGAGGATCCGTTCCAGGCCGTCGCGGAGGGGAGTTCCGGGTGCAACCCGGCCCAGCGTGGCCCTCAGCGATTCTTCGGGGCTCCGCGCCATAGGTGTTTCCCTTCGAAGGTGCGGACCGCCGCCCGCAGGAATGCCGGCATCTGCAGTTGTCCGGCAGGACCAAAAAGTGCTCTGGTTCCCGCAAGCTCAATGATAGGGGTAAGAAGCCTAAGTTCCGCACGGGCAAGCCCCAAAGTGCCTCATTAGGGGGTGGGCCGGACTGCGGGGAAAGTGCAGTCCGGGCCACGCACCCGATGGGTACTTTTCGTGCTCCCGGCCCGCGGCCGGGATCTCCGCTCAGGCCGCCCCGGCCAGCGGCGTCACCGTTTTAGTGCTGCTGTCCCATAGCCGCGCCGCCGCGCATCGGCCGTCGATGCGCAGGTCCAGCAGGTCCAGGGCCGTTCCCAGCTGGTAACCGGGGATGCGGCGGGAGATGGTGGCGTGCGGAGTCCAGGCGCCCGGCAGCGTCAGCGGCTGCGCACCGGAAAGACCTTGGTGCAGGCGCCGGTGCAGGTCCAGCAGCGGAGCGGTTGGCAGGACCGCGCGGGCCAGCACATATTTGCCCGGGCCGGACGGAAAAACGATGGCTCCGGAAAACGTCAGGTCCAGGGGCAATGCTGCCCAAGGTCCTTCCTGCCCGGCCTGCAGGTCCATGCCTGCGGCGAGCGTGACGTGCGGGCTGTTGCTGGGGGAAATGTGCGCGGCCAGGCTTGGGAGGCCGGCGGCCTCGAGCCTCGCCCAGTCGGCCCGGAGGAGGGCGTCGGTGCTGTCATCAAAGACCAGTTCGATGCTGCGCATAAGCCCATCATGCCGGTCCTGCGGGGTGGCCGGGGAAACGTCAGCGCTTGCGGTCCCGGAGCATCCGCTCCAAATCCCGGCTGACCTTCGAAAGGGACGCCGCCCGGAGCGCTTTGTGCTCGGCCGCGGTCTGGACGCCGCGTTTTCGCTGCGGGGCTGACGGAAGGGCAGCAGCAGACCCCTGCGTGGCCGCACCAGCCGGGCCGGCGGCCAGGTTGGTGGCGAGCGGATCGAAGAAGAGGTTGCCCGGGAAAATGGCGCCATGGATCATGCGCCAAAGCTAACGGCCCGGCATTTCGAGGCTTTGAACGTCCGGTTTCGCCCGCGTTAAGCGCGGCCGGGACCGGTTTGCGGCCCTGCGATAAACTTGTACTTTGGCCCTCTGCCAATGACATTCCCGCCCGTGAGCCGCAGTGCAGAACCCGAAAGGCCCTGGGCAGCCACAACCGCAGCGAAAGTAGCACCGTGTCCCAAGATGTCCTGACCCCCGCCCGGATCTCCGAGATTCACAAGGAGGCGGGCCGCCGCAGGACCTTCGCCGTCATTTCCCACCCTGACGCCGGCAAGTCCACGCTCACGGAGGCCCTCGCCCTGCATGCCAAGGTGATCGGTACCGCGGGAGCCTCCAGCGGCAAGGCCAACCGCAAGGAAACGGTCTCGGACTGGATGCAGATGGAGAAGGACCGCGGAATCTCCATCAGCTCCGCCGCCCTGCAGTTCTCCTACCGGGACACTGTCATCAACCTGCTGGACACCCCCGGCCACGCGGACTTCTCGGAAGACACCTACCGCGTGCTCGCCGCCGTCGACTGCGCCGTCATGCTGGTGGACGCCGCCAAGGGCCTGGAAACCCAGACCATGAAGCTCTTTGAGGTCTGCAAGCAGCGGAACCTGCCCATCATCACCGTCATCAACAAATGGGACCGTCCCGGCCTGGACGCGCTGGCCCTGATGGACGAGATCACCGAACGCACCGGCCTGCAGCCGATGCCGCTGACCTGGGCCGTAGGGATCTCCGGCGACTTCCGCGGCGTCTGGGACCTCCGGAACGACCGCTTCGCCCGGTTCCAGCGCAACAACGCCGGAGCCCAGATTGCCATCACCGAGTACTTCACCCCCGAGGAAGCAGCCGAGGACCAGGGCAGCAACTGGTCCGACGCCGTCGACGAAGCGGGTCTGGTGATCGAGTCAAACCTGGACTTCGACGTCGAGGCCTTCCACGGCGGAAAGGCCACCCCAATCCTGTTCAGCTCCGCAGCGCTGAACTTCGGCGTGAAGGAACTGCTGGACGCACTGGTTGACTTCGCCCCGCCGGCCGCGCCCCGCCCGGACATCGACGGCAAGCCGCGACCGGTCGAATCGCCGTTCTCCGGCTTTGTGTTCAAGGTCCAGGCGGGCATGAACAAGGCGCACCGCGACCACGTGGCCTTCATCCGCGTCTGCTCCGGCGTCTTCGAGCGCGGCATGGTGGTCACCCAGACCCGCACCGGCAAGTCCTTCGCCACCAAGTACGCCCAGCAGGTCTTCGGCCGCGAACGCGAGGTCATCGACGAGGCCTACCCTGGCGACGTGGTTGGCCTGGTCAACGCTTCCTCGCTGCGCGTGGGCGACAGCCTGTTCCTCGAGGAGGCGGTGGAGTACCCGGCCATCCCGCTGTTCGCCCCCGAGCACTTCCAGGTGGCCCGGTCCAAGGACCCCAGCAAGTTCAAGCAGTTCCGCCGCGGCATCGAGCAGCTGGAACACGAAGGCGTCATCCAGCTGCTCCGCTCCGACCTCCGCGGAGACCAGGCGCCGGTGCTTGCCGCCGTCGGGCCTATGCAGTTCGAAGTGGTGGAGGACCGCATGGCGCACGACTTCAGCGCCCCCATGCGGCTGGAGCGCCTGCCCTACTCGCTGGCCAGGATTTCGACGGCGGATGCCATGCCCGCGCTGGCAAACGTTCCGGGCGCCGAGGTGCTCTTGCGGTCCGACGGCGAATACCTCGCTTTGTTCAACGACGTCTGGGCGCTGCGCAGGATCGAGAAGAACCACCCTGACCTGACGCTGCTGCCCATCGGCACGCACAACCCGGCGAAGTAAGGCACTTGTGGAAACTCCTGCACCCCGCGCCGTAGTAACCGGCGCCGGAACCATCAATCCCCTTGGTTCCACGGTCAAGGAAACCTGGGAAGCCCTGCTGGACGGCCGCTCCGGAATCACGGCGCTGGACCAGGACTGGGCGGAACAGCTGCCGGTCCAAATGGCCGGCCAAGTCACGGCTGACCTTTCGGAGCACCTCAGCACCCGCGAAATGAAGCGGATGGACCGCTGCGGCCAGCTCGCCCTGGTTGCGGCCCGGGAGGCCTGGACGCAGGCCGGCAGCCCCGACGTGGACCCTGAACGGTTCGCGGTGGTGATCGGGTCCGCTTACGGCGGACTGGGTTCCACCATCGAGCAGGACCGGGCACTGAACCAGTCAGGTCCGCGCAAGGTGTCGCCCCATACCCTGACCCGGCTGATGGTGAACGGCCCGGCCGCGTGGGTGTCCATCGACCTCGGTGCCCGCGGGGGCGCCCGGACGCCTGTCAGCGCCTGCGCCTCCGGGGCTGAGGCGATTGTGCAGGCGGCAGAGCTGATCCGCTCCGGTGCTGCCGACGTCGTGATTGCCGGCGGTGTGGATGCTTCCGTCAATGACCTGGTGATCAGCGGCTTCGCCCAGATCCGTGCCCTGTCCACCCGTTCGGATGACCCGCAGCGGGCCTCGCGTCCCTTCGACGGCGGCCGGGACGGCTTTGTGCTCGCCGAGGGCGCCGGAGTGGTGGTGCTGGAGAGCGAGGAGCACGCCCGTGCCCGCGGTGCCGCCGTCCTTGGGGCCGTGGCCGGCGGAGCGGTGACTTCCGATGCCAACGACATTGTGGCCGCCGATCCCGCGATGCAGCGGCGGGTCATGCAGAAGGCACTGGATGCGGCAGGCATGCAGCCGGCTGACATCGGCTTCGTGCATGCACACGCCACGTCCACCCCGGTGGGCGACCGGCTGGAAGGCCAGGCGATCAATGCAGTCTTCGGCGCCTCCGTGCCGGTCACGTCCACGAAGGGGCACACCGGACACCTGTTGGGCGGCGCCGGTGCGCTGGCCGCCGTCGTGGTCCTCGAAGCCCTGCGCACCGGACACCTGCCCGGGACGCTGAATGTGGAGTCGCTGGACCCGGAAGTGGACCTCAACGTCGTGACCGAAAACTCCCTGGCCTTGGCTGCCGGATCCCCGCGTGCCGGCCTGGTCAACGCGTTCGGCTTCGGTGGACACAGCGTTGCCCTGGTGATCGCCGGCGCCTAGGCAGACGCCGAACACGCCGGAATGGTGCGGGGACGCCGGAACCCTCCGGCGTTCCCGCACTGTACCGGCGATCCGGAGGGAGCGGGCCATCCACGCAGGTCTTCTAGCTGGCTGCCAGGCCCTCAACCAGTGCATCCAGGATGGGCAGCTGGCCCTTCACGAGTTTGGTCCGGGCCTCCTGCTCCGGGAACCAGCGGGCGTCGTCAATTTCGGGATAGTGCTGGATTTTGCCGGACCCCTTGGGCCATTCCAACGGGAACGTGTTGCTGGAGACCACCTCAGGGGCGAAGCCGGCTTCGGCGGCATAGGCGGTGATGAGCTTTCCCGAGGACTGCCGGAACTCGCCCAGCAGCCGGTAGTCGGCCTCCGGGGCCGCGGTCCCCATCTCTTCTGCAAACTCCCGCAGCGCCGCGGCCAGCGGATCCTCGCCGTCGGCATACTCACCTTTTGGAATGGACCAGGCGTGGGTGTCCTTGCGCGCCCAGAAGGGACCGCCCATGTGGGCGATCCACACCTGCAAGCCATCCCGGGCCCCCGCGGGAGTGGCGGAGTCCTGTTGGTACAGCAGGATGCCTGCGCTTCGAATGGGCATTGGGTCTCCGGATCTTCAGAAAAGTGCAGTTGCCGTCCGCCGTTAACGTGGAGTTCACGGCGCTGCTCTAGGTTATTCCTTCAGGCACATTGCCAGTCACTCCGCTCGAAAGGAGCACTCGTGGCCAACATTGCTGAGGTTTTGGGACGGCTTACGCCGGAAGAAGTGGACGAGCTCCGCAGCCTTGGTCCGCAGGGCCACCTGCCGCGGCATCTGGTGGATGCCCTGGACCGCGCGGCCGGGGGCACGGGCTCGGGCCGGGGATACTATGTGGCAAACGGCAACGTCAGCGCCACCGGCGGCCCGCTGCTGGTGCTGCGCAGCGACGTTTCCAGTTGGCTGGCCGGCGCCCCGTCCTGAATTGCGCTGCCCGCAGCCCTTTCCCGGCTTTGGGGGCTGGCAAGGTTCCGGGCTGGCTAGGCGTGCGGCAGGGTGAACGTTGCCGTGGTGCCCACGCCGGGCTCGCTGTCCAGGCTGATGGAACCTCCGTGGCCTTCGACGATGGTCTTGCTGACGGGCAGTCCCAGGCCGGCGCCCGGGATGGCCGTTTCGCGTGACCGCGCTGAACGGAAGAACTTGGTGAACGCCTGTTCCTGCTCTTCGGCGGTCATCCCCAGCCCGGTATCGGTGATGGAGCAGGCCATGCCCGAGCCGGTGCTGAGGGCCCGGGCCGTGATGGTGCCGCCGTTGGGGGAGTACTTGATGGCATTCGAGAGCAGATTCCGGAACACCTGGCTGATCCGCTCCGGGTCCACCCTGGCGGGGAGCGGCTCCTCCGCCTCGAGCACCAGCTGGAGCCCGTTGCCGGCCGCCTTGGGCTGGGCGGCGTCAACCTCCAGCGCCAGCAGGCGGGCCAGGTCCGTCTCCTCGAGTGAGAGGTCAACGCGCTCGGATGCGACGGCGATGAGGTCATTGACCAGGTTCAGCAGGTGTTCTGCGTTCCGGCGCACCACATTGAGCTCCTCCCTGACGTCCTCGTGGCCGGGTTCGTCCAGGACCAGTTCCAGGTAGCCCAGGATGGAGGTCAGCGGTGTCCGCAGCTCGTGAGAGACAGTGGCAACGAAGTCGTCCTTGGCGGCCAGCGCACTCACCAGGCTGGTGACGTCAACGAAGGTAATGACGGCACCGGCTCCCTGGCCACCCACCGGCGGGAAACCATGCGAGCTCACGGAGTAGGCATTCTGCCGCTCCGGAGGGCCGGCCCAGTACAGCTCGTCCGCAAAGGCGTCCCCGGCCGCGGCCCGCGCTGCGGGTAGAAGGCCCGCTGGTACGGGGGTGCAACGGTCCGCCATCAGCAGGCCCTGCCCGCCGGAAGGATCCACGACGCCGGCCAGGGCAGGGTCCGTGCGCATGGCCTTGTTTGCCAGCACGGTGCGGCCCCGGGCATCCACCACCCACACGCCCACACCCACGGCCTTCAGCACTGCGTCGAGCAGGCCCTGGCGGCGGACGCTTTCGTCCAGGGTGCGCGCCAGGTCCTGCTCATCCTGAACGATCCGCGCGCGATGCCGGCGGAGGGTGGTGGCAACGACGTGGGCGCTGACCGCGACGACGGCCATTACCAACGGGAGGATGAGGACACGGATCATTGATCCGCCCGCCGGTACAGAGCCCTGGAGGAATGAGGGGGCCACCGTACTGAGGACGGTTCCCACAATGGCCAGGACGGGCATGTACGGCCGGACCTGCGCAGAGAGCCAAATGACGGGGAAGAGCAGCGTCACGCTCAGGACACTGAAGGCCGGGCCTCCCGCCTCGCGCGTGAACCCGATGGCCAGGCAGTCGAGGAGCGGAATAACGGCGAAGGCGCTTGCCGGGAGCCTGCCCCACGGGATGGCAACGCATGCGGCCGCGATGGCCACATGGAACAGCAGGGCCGACATGAACGGGTTGCTGGCCAGCGTCGCGGGGCTGAAGGCGGCCGCGGCAAGTACCACCAGTCCGACAGTCGCCGAGACCGGCAACTGGCACACCGCCATGCGTCTGCGCGCACTGAGGCCCCCGATCAGGCTATCCAGACGGTCCGACACCACAGGCTGCATGGGTGCCCTGCGTGCCTGGGCGGCAACGTCTGCGACGCCCTGCTGTTCCTGCATCACCAAGCTTCCCCCAGCACAGAAATCAACGACCTCCGTCTGCCTGGAGGTTCTGCACCTAGAGTACCCGCCGGGAAACCGGGCGGCCGCCAGGGCCCTACGACCGCCAGGCGTGGGCTGCTAGCCGATTAACAGGCTGAGCGCCTCCGTCAGGTGCTCCACTTCCCGCACCGAGAAGCCGGCCGGCACAGGCCCCGGCCCCGTGTGGCTGGCAGGAACCACGGCGTGCGTGAACCCCAGCCGGTGGGCCTCCTGGATGCGCTGGTTGATCCCGGGAACGGGCCGGACCTCGCCGGCCAGGCCTACCTCGCCAAAGGCAATCAGGCGGATGGGCAATGGCTTGCGTGCTTTGGCTGAGGCCACGGCAAGGGCGACGGCAAGGTCCGTGGCAGGTTCACTCAGCTTCACCCCGCCCACGGTGGCAACGTAGGAGTCATCCTTGTGCAGCAGGGTGCCCGCACGCTGCTGCAGCACGGCCAGCAGCATGGACACCCGCGAGCTGTCCAGGCCGCTGGTGGCGCGGCGCGGCTGCGAGTTGGGGCTTTCGGCGAGCAGCGACTGCACCTCCGCCAGCAGGGGACGGCGCCCCTCCATGGTGACCGTGATGCAGGTCCCGGAGACAGGTTCCTTGGTGCGGCTGACGAACAGTCCGGACGGATCGGCCAGGCCCTCGATGCCGTTCTCATTGAGGTCGAAGCACCCGACGTCGTCGGTAGGCCCATACCTGTTCTTCACCGCGCGCAGGAGCCGCAGCCGGGAGTGCCGCTCTCCCTCGAACTGGCACACCACGTCCACCAGGTGTTCCAACAGGCGGGGTCCGGCGATGGATCCGTCCTTGGTGACGTGACCGACCAGCAGGGTGGTCATGTTCCGCCGTTTGGCGGCCGCAATGATCGATGCCGCCACCTCGCGGACCTGGGATACGCCGCCGGCGCTGCCGTCGACATCGGCGCTGCTGAGGGTCTGCACGGAGTCCACGATCAGCAGCCGCGGTTCGATCTTTTCCACCTGCCCCAGGGCCTGCCCCAGGTCCGTTTCCGCCGACAGGTACAGGGATTCTGCGACGGCGTCGATCCGCTCGGCGCGCAGCTTCACCTGGGCAGCCGACTCTTCGCCGGTGACGTAGAGGACATCCTGGGCAGTCCGGGCGAACTTGGCGGCCACGTCCAGCAGCAACGTGGATTTTCCGACGCCGGGTTCGCCAGCGAGCAGGATGACAGCGCCGGGAACCAATCCGCCGCCCAGAACCCGGTCCAGTTCGTCCACGCCGGTGGGAAGGAAAGCCGCCGTGGTGGCGTCCACATCGGCAATCCGGCGCGCAGGCTCCACGACTGTCGTGGCCGCCGTCGTCCGCGCCACGGCGGTGCCCGTTTCCTCAACCGTGCCCCAGGCCTGGCACTCGCCGCAGCGGCCCACCCACTTGGCCGTGGTCCAGCCGCACTCGGCGCATTTGTACGCGGGCGCCTTGGACGCCCGGGATGTCTTTGTTGCCATGCGTCCAACCCTAGTGGCGGCCACAGACACTAAAGCGCGGGCAGGACGTCCCTGGCCTCGGCGGCGTCCATGCCGGTGGCTTCCAGGAGGTCCACCATCAGCGGCCGGAACAGCATGACGACGGTTTCGCCTTCCAGCCGCTGGACCTCCAGCAGTTTGGGATGCAGGCGAAGGGCGATCTCGCTCAGGTCCCGACGGGCAGTGCGCAGGTGGGCGCGGCGCACTCCTTCATGCGTCTCCGCGAGCCCCAGCGACAGCTCGTCGATGGCGGCGGCCGTCTCCTGCAGCACCCCGGCGATGCTGTCCGTCGCCTCATCCGAGAGCGCTGTGTGGTTGATGGCGCTGGTCAGCCGGCGGGCGAACACGCGGCTGTTCCTCAGGGCAAGGTCGATGAAATCCAGGGACTGCTTCAGCCGGTCCAGTTCATCGCGGTGCCGGCGGTAGGCGGGAGCCAGGGTGGCAACCTCGCCGGACGCGCGAAGGGACTGGCGCATGGCATCCACGAGGGGCTGGCAGTTCCTGCCGCGGATCAGGGCGTGCCAGGCCTGCGTGGAGTCACTGTTCACCAGCGCGCCGGCGCATTCCCGCAGTACCTCCGCCAGTTCATGCAGCAGCTTCCGCACATCCCGGCGCGGCTCCTGGCGGGGATCCTTGGGCACCAGGATGGTCACCAGCAGGGCGAACATGCCGCCCACCACAGCATCGATACTGCGGGTGAACGGGCCACCGGACGGTGCCGGGAGCAAGACCACCAGCAGCGACTGCAGCGCCAGTTGGGTGGTGAAGATGTTTCCGCTGTCCAGGAACCGGGCCAGCAGGATGGAGAAGAGGAGCACGACGGCGGCCACCCAGATGTCGCCCCCCAGCCAGTGCAGGAGCAGGTCACCGACGGCGATGCCGATGGTGCAGCCCAGGCCGACTTCCATCACCCGCCGCAGCCGGGGCTCACGGGAAAACCCCAGGGCGATCAGGGACGAGGTGGCGGCGAAGAGCGGCCCGGTGTGGCCAAGGATGTACTCCGCGAAGGCGTAGGCGCCCACGGCGCAGACCGTCATCTGGATGGCAGGGACAAACGAGTTGCGGCTGCGGATCAGCCCGGTCCGGACCCGGCTGCGCAGGAACCGCTTAGTTGTTGAGAGTCCTGCTGGGATGGCCATGGGTCCAATACTATTCAGCGCCGATCCCCTGCCCTGCTCAGGTGCACTACGACCACGCGTGTGATCTGCGCAATGGTGACCCGGCATTTGTCAGCCAAAATCCCGCCGTCGTTAATCCTCCGTTCACTTTGGACAGCCCATCCCGTTACCTGCGGCCCATAACTTACTTGAAGGTACAAAACGTACGCATCGCGCAGCAGGGTTCTCCGTCCCTGTCCCGCACCTGAATAACCCTGGAAGGGGTACATCTAGTGAAGGCACTCCGCTTCGGCCGCCACGCGGCTATCGCTGTTATCGCAGTCGGCGCACTCGCGCTTACCGCCTGCGGTTCAGACAACGCCACGAACACCGCGCCTGCAGGCTCCCAGTCCGCCGGCGGCCCCAAGGTCACCGGCACGCTGACCGGCATTGGTTCCTCCGCCCAGGGCGCAGCCATGGACGCCTGGAAGACCAACTTCGCCTCCGCCAACTCCGGCGCCACCGTGCAGTACTCCCCGGACGGCTCCGGTGCGGGCCGCAAGGCAATCCTGGACGGTTCGGCCCAGTTCGCAGGCTCGGACGCCTACCTGAAGGATGATGAATACGCCTCGTCCAAGTCCGTCTGCGGACCAGACGGCGCCATCAACGTTCCCGTCTACATCTCCCCGATCGCCGTGGCCTTCAACGTTCCCGGCGTCACCGACCTGAAGCTGGACGCCACCACCGTGGCCAAGATCTTCCGCGGCCAGATCGCCAAGTGGAACGACCCCGCCATCGCTGCCCTGAACGCCGGCGTTACGCTGCCGGACCTGAAGGTCACGCCGGTAAACCGCTCCGACGACTCCGGCACCACGCAGAACTTCACTGACTACCTGTCCGCCGCCGCGTCCGACGTCTGGACCGACCCGGCCGCCGGCATCTGGCCCGCCAGCCTCAAGGGCGAAAACGCCAAGGGCACCTCCGGTGTGGTCAAGACCGTCACCGACACCCCCGGTGCCGTGACCTACGCTGACGATTCCGCCGTCAGCGGCAAGCTGGGCGTTGCCCAGATCAAGGTGGGCGACTCCTTCACCAAGATCTCCGCCGACGCTGCTGCCAAGGCAGTGGACGCCGGCCAGCCCGTCGCCGGCCGCGCCGCCAACGACCTCTCCATCAAGCTGGACCGCAAGACCACCATCGCCGGCGCCTACCCGATCGTCCTGGTGTCCTTCCACGTCCTGTGCACCACCTACGACAAGCAGGAGACCGTTGACCTGGTCAAGGCCTTCGAGCACTACGTAGTTTCCTCCGAAGGCCAGAAGGCTGCAGCAGACTCTGCTAAGTCCGCCCCGCTGTCCTCCGACCTCGCAGCAAAGGCCGCCAAGGCCATCGACTCGATCAAGGTCAAGTCCTAGCCAACGCTGTAAAACCGGGTTCCCCGCCTGCCGGATGGCAGTGCGGGGAACTTGGCTTTGCACCCCGCTTCCTTAATCCAGCAACGAATCGAAGGGCCGTCGAATGACCGCCACCTCCCTGACCAGTACCCAGGGCGCCGGGCGCGCCGGGGACAAAGTCTTCTCCGGTGCCACGCTCGCCGCCGGGTGCCTGATCCTCGCCGTCCTCTTCGGCGTCGCTCTCTTCCTGGTAGTCCAGGCAATTCCCGCGCTGACCGCGCCCGCAGACAAGATCCAGGGCGGGCAGGGTTTCTTCGCCTACATCTGGCCCATCGTGATCGGCACCCTGATCGCCGCAGCCATCGCGCTGGTGATCGCCACCCCCATCGCCATCGGCGTGGCGCTGTTCATCTCCCACTTCGCACCCCGCCGCCTCGCCTCCGGACTCGGCTATGTAGTGGACCTGCTCGCCGCAATACCCTCCGTGGTCTACGGCGCCTGGGGTGCCGCTTTCCTTGCCAAGGAGATCTCCCCGGCGTACGGCTGGCTCGCGGCAAACATGGGCTGGCTCCCCATCTTCCAAGGCCCTGCGTCCAGCACGGGCAAGACCATCCTTACCGCGGGCATCGTCCTCGCCGTCATGGTCCTGCCCATCATCACCTCGCTGTCCCGCGAGATCTTCCTGCAGACCCCCAAACTGCATGAGGAAGCTGCCCTCGCGCTCGGTGCAACCCGCTGGGAGATGATCCGGATGGCCGTGCTGCCCTTCGCCCGTCCGGGCATCATCAGCGCCATCATGCTGGGCCTGGGCCGCGCACTCGGCGAGACCATGGCCGTTGCCCTGGTGCTCTCCTCCGGTGCCCTGACCGCCAGCCTGATCCAGTCCGGAAACCAGACCATCGCCGCCGAGATCGCCCTGAACTTCCCCGAAGCCAGCGGCCTCAAGGTCAGCACCCTGATCGCCGCGGGCCTGGTGCTGTTCGTCATCACCCTTGGCGTGAACATGATCGCGCGCTGGGTCATCACCCGGCACAAAGAATTCTCGGGAGCCAACTAAATGACCTCCACGCTTACCCCGGTCCGCAGCAAGCGGTCTGCCCTCACCAAGGGCCAGCTGCCCAAGTATGCACCCTATGCAGTGCTCGTCGGAGCCCTGATCGTCGGGGCCGCCATCCTCGCCCTGATCGGCTTCAACCCGTTCGGCTGGGGCCTGGTCTCCGCGATCCTGTTCGCCGTTGGCCTGGTTTCCTGGAGCGCCGCCGTGGAAGGCTCCCGCAAGGCCAAGGACAAGCTGGCCACCTGCCTGGTGGTCGGCTCGTTCCTGGTGGCATTGCTGCCCCTCGTCTCGGTGATCTGGACCGTACTGGTCAACGGCATCCCCGGACTTATCGACCCCGGATTCCTCACCACCTCCATGAACGGGGTCACCGGCGCCTTCGACAACAAGGCCGTGGAAAGCGGCGCCCCGGTGATGGGCGGCATCTACCACGCCCTCCTGGGCACGGTGCAGATCACGCTGCTGGCCACCGTCATCTCCGTTCCCGTGGGCCTGCTCACGGCCATCTACCTGGTGGAGTACGGCCACGACGGCCGCCTGGCCAAGGCCATCACGTTCTTCGTGGACGTCATGACCGGCATCCCGTCCATCGTGGCCGGCCTGTTCGCAGCCGCGTTCTTCTTCGCGGTGGTGGGCCCGGGCACCAAGACTGGTGCGGTCGCCGCCGTCGCGCTTTCCGTGCTGATGATCCCCGTGGTGGTTCGCTCCAGCGAGGAAATGCTCAAGATCGTCCCCAACGAGCTCCGCGAGGCCGCCTATGCCCTGGGCGTCCGCAAGTGGCGGACCATCCTCAAGGTGGTTATCCCGACGGCGATCTCGGGCATCGCGTCCGGCGTCACCCTGGCGATCGCCCGGGTTATCGGTGAGACGGCGCCCATCCTGGTCACCGCAGGCTTTGCCACCAGCATCAACTCCAACGTGTTCGGCGGCTGGATGGCCTCGCTTCCCACGTTCATCTACACCCAGATCCTCAACCCCACCTCGCCCTCCAACCCGGACCCGTCCTCACAGCGGGCCTGGGGTGCGGCGCTGGTGCTGATCATCCTGGTGATGGTCCTGAACCTGGTGGCGCGCCTGATCGCCCGGATCTTCGCCCCCAAAACGGGCCGGTAGCCAGACCAGCCGCATCTTCCGCCCCACCCGTGGCGGATCCTAGACTTCAATCCATACCCAGTAAGTGAAGGAACACCATGTCTAAGCGCATCGACGTCAAGGACCTGAACGTGTACTACGGCGATTTCCTCGCCGTTGAGGACGTCAGCATCAACATCGAGGCCAAGTCCGTCACCGCGTTCATCGGCCCCTCCGGCTGCGGAAAGTCCACCTTCCTCCGCACCCTGAACCGCATGCACGAGGTCATCCCCGGCGCCCGCGTCGAGGGCGAGGTCCTGCTGGACGGCGACAACCTCTACGGACCCGGCGTGGACCCTGTCACCGTGCGCTCGCAGATCGGCATGGTCTTCCAGCGGCCCAACCCGTTCCCCACCATGTCCATCCGGGACAACGTGCTGGCAGGCGTGAAGCTGAACAACAAGAAGATCTCCAAGGGTGAGGCCGACGTCCTGGTGGAACGCTCGCTCAAGGGCGCCAACCTGTGGAACGAGGTCAAGGACCGGCTGGAGAAGCCCGGCTCCGGCCTCTCCGGCGGCCAGCAGCAGCGCCTCTGCATTGCCCGTGCCATTGCCGTGGAGCCGCAAGTGATCCTCATGGATGAGCCCTGCTCCGCCCTGGACCCGATCTCCACCCTGGCCATCGAGGACCTCATCAACGAGCTCAAGGACCAGTACACCGTGGTGATCGTGACCCACAACATGCAGCAGGCCGCGCGTGTGTCCGACAAGACGGCGTTCTTCAACATCGCGGGCACCGGCAAGCCGGGCAAGCTGATCGAGTACGGCGATACCCACACCATCTTCAGCAACCCCGTGCAGAAGGCCACCGAGGACTACGTTTCCGGCCGCTTCGGGTGAGCCATTGGCGCCGCTGGCGATCTACTGACGGGTTTAGTACGCTTATCTAGATACTTTCGGAACTAGTAGTAAGCCCGCTAAAGGAGTTTTGCCATGACGCAGTCGGCCAGTGACCCCATGGGCCCCCAACTTACTGTTTCCGTACCTGAGAGGGACGCCGTGCAGGATGCCGTGGAACCGGCCCAGGCGTTTGCCGCCGCGGCGGGGCTGGCGGGGCCCCTCGCGGCCGGGCCGCTGGCGCCCGAGCTTGAACCGCATCTCTCGCTGGCTGTGGCCCCCGCTGAGGAAGAGGACGTGCTGGCCGAGGTGTGGCGCACCAGCTCCCGCCTCGAAAGCATGCAGTGGGAGCTGGATACCGCCCAGGAGTCCCTGCGGCAGGCAGTCCGCAAAGCCTCGGCAGCCGGCGTCGCGGACCATGAACTGTGCGCGGCGGCCAACCTCACGCAGGACGAACTCACCACCGTGCTGGTAGCCGCGGCTCCCGTAACCCTGGAGCTCTAGCAAACCCTGTGGCTGGCCGTCCCCATTGGGGGCTGGGCTCGCTGCGCACGGGCTGCCCCTGCACGCTGAGCCGGCCCGTCACTGCGCCGCGCGGTACATCCAGCGCGGTACAGGGGCGCCCTGCGGAGTGGCTATTCGGGAACTTCCAGCTGGAACCCGCAGTGGCAGCGCAGGACCCGGGTGGGGAGGGCCACGGCGCTGAGCGTGCTGCCCGACCTGCCGCTGCGGTAGCAGAGCCGCTCAACCTCGAACTCCGCCTCTTCCATGGGGAAGCCGCAGTGGATGTAGTCGTCCCCGAAGAGGATGACGTCGGTCTTCCAGTGCACCTGGTTCAGCGCGGCCGCAACGTCCGTGGCGTAGGCGGTGTGTTCCTGGAACAGGTCGCAGTCGTTGCAGGTGTAAGAGACCGTGACCAGGTCACCGCCTGCCGCGCCGATGGCCGTGATCGCGTGGATGGTGAGCTGGTGCTCGGTTCCGCAGGCCTCGCACCGGGGCTGCCGGGGCTGTGGAAGGGGGCGCCGGGAATACGAGGGAGACATGACGCCTGCTCTTTTCCGCGTTGTGCATCCGAACCGCCGGTTGGCTGCAGCGGCGCGTCGTCCGCAGCCCTGCACACGGCGTGGACGCCGGTCCCCGGCACCGTTGACCCGGGGGCGCACTTTGAATGTACGTCACACCGGATTCCCTGTATAGGGGGAGCTGCCCGCCTACGTGGAGATGGGGGAGAGTGCCAGCGCAAGCACGAAGCCGAGGACGCAGGTAGCCAGCGGGGTCAGCCCCCAGAGCCACAGGATCCGGATGACCAGCTTCCGGTTGGTGACCGAAAAATGCTGGTTCTCCCCTGCACCCAGGGCGCCGGCTGTGACGGTGTGGGTGGTGGAGAGGGGCCAGTGCAGCCCGATCGCGCCCACAAAGAGCATCACCGCGCTGAATGTCTGTGCCACGGAGCCACGCAGGGGATCGATCCGGGTGATCTTGTAGCCGATGGTGTGCGAGATCCGCCACCCTCCGAAAAGGGTCCCGGCGGTCATCATCACCGCGCAAAGCCCCGCCACCCAGGTGGGGATCCCGCCGTCGGCATAGCCGGCCGCCAGCAGTGCCAGCAGCAGGACGGCGCTGACGCGCTGTCCGTCCTGCAGGCCGTGGCCGAACGCCACCGCCCCCGCCGCTACGGCCTGCCCCCGGCGGAACCGCTGGTTCACCACGTTGGCCTGGGTGTAGCGGGCCACCCATGTGGCCGGGTACACCAGGAGGAAGGAGCCGCTGTAGGCCACCAGCGGGGAGAGGACCAGCGGCAGGACCACCTGGAACAGCAGCGACTGGTCCACGCCGGCAACGCCCGGTCCCCCGATGGCCAGGCTCGCAAGCCCTGCACCGGCAAGGCCGCCCACCAGGGCGTGGGTGGAGGACGCGGGAATGCCGCGCCACCACATCAGGATGCCCCATGCGCACGCGCTGGCCAGGCCGGCCACCAGGATGGACAGTCCGTCGGTGCCGGCGGGGAGGCTGATCCAGGTCCGGCTGACGGCGACGGCGAGCAGGGCGCTGAGGAGGGCGCCGACAAAGTTGAAGAACGCGGCCAGGAGGATGCCCACGCTGGGGGTGAGGGCCCGGTTCCGCACCGCCAGGGCCACCGAGGTGGATGCGTCGCGGAAGCCGTTCAGGAAGGCAAACGCCGCGGCCAGCAGGACCACCGCGCCGAAGATGACTGCCGCCACGTCAGGATTCCTTGACGATGATGCTGCCTACCTGGGTGGCCACCCGCCGCATGTCCTTGGTGACCTCCACCAGCTGGTTGGCGATGTCGCGGTTGCGGGAATACTGCGCCCACTTCATGTCCGCGATCATGTCCGCCACCCACACGCGGTGTGTGCGCTCCGCCCGTTTGGCGAGGCGCAGGATCTCGATCCAGTAGTCCTCGAGGTCGTCCAGGTCATTGAGCCTGCGCATGGCGTCAACGGTCAGTTCGGCCTGCCGGCTGATGATCTCCAACTGGTCGGCGGCGCGTTTGGGGAGACGGTCAAGCCGGTACAGGGCCACCAGTTCCGCTGCCGCGTCCATCTTTTCCATGGCCTCGTTGAGGTACCGGGACAGGGCGTACATGTCCTCGCGGGGGAGGGGGTTTACGAAGCTGGTGCGCATGTGGGTCAGCAGCGCGAAATGCAGTTCGGCGGACTTGGCCTCGATGTTGTGCATGTCCTCGACGAGCTTGGCGTGCTCGTCCGCGGGTACGCCAAGGATCTCGGCCAGGGTGGCGGTGGCCAGCACGATCTGTTGTGCCATCTGTGAGAGCAGGTTCAGCCCTGCGGGCTCCTGTGGAAAAAGGCGCAGCTTCACGTGTTTACCGGTCTCCAGGGACTTATCAAGGCGGGCGTTGCTGCCGTGTGACTTGACGGCGGCGGGCAACTGGGGATTACTCTACCGGCCCGTAACTGCACCCCGGAATCGGCCACCTGGAAGAGGGCAGAAAAATGGTGCCGAACCGGATACGCCTCTCGGCGGTAGGCCGCTCTAGGCGGCTAATTGTTGAAGCCCGGGGGTTTCGCGGCTCGGCACCGGTTTCAGTCTTCTACTTCACCCGGCCCAAGTCAATCTTGACAGCGGGGGCTTGGTTCGTCCCGGAAATCCGGTCCGCCGGCGCCAGCCGGGGCTCAGTCCAGTTCGCCCAGGCGCCACGCGTTGGCGGCATGCTCCAGGTCCTCGGCGGTCTTCACCAGCTGGTGGGAGTTGCGGGTCAGCTTGCTGGCATGGGCCTCGTTGGCGTGTTCGGCGCCGTCGGCGAGGGTGGCCTGCCCGAGCGCCACGACGCGGCAGAACGCGGCGGAGCGTTCCAGCGCGACGTCGAAGTCGCCGTCGAACGCGCCGGAAAGGATGGCATCCGCCATGGTGCGCATTTCGTCGGCGCCCGGCGGCTCAGCCGCGCCGGCCACCACGTTGGATACCTGGGCGGTGTCCCGTCCCGCCCGGAAATAGACGCTGATGCGCTCAGGATCCTGGACGGTGGCGGCGCGCAGCGCGTAAAGCCGCCACAGCGCGCCGGGAAGTGAGCGGGCGGGGCTCTCCGCCCACATCTCGGCGATCGCATCCAGCCCCTGTTCGTCCGCGAGCTTGACCAGCCGTTCGGTGATCACGGGATCGTCGCTGTCGCGGCCATGGCGGACCAGTGCCTGCGCGGCAAGGTGGGCGGCCTCCGACACGCGGGCGGGATCGGCCCCGCCTGCGAAGGGCTCGAAGTCCAGCGGCGCGAAGGGCTTGGGCTTATGGTGCCGGTTGCTGCCGCCGTACGGAGTGTGTCCTGCTTGCTCGCTCATGCCCCCACGCTACTCCTGTGCCGCCGCGGAAATCGAGCGTCTTCAGGGCTTGTCCGCGGGCGGCGGGAAGGCCTGGAACCGTGGGGTGGAAAGGTTCGACGGCGGCGCCCGCGGGGTGTGCGAAGTGGCTGGAACCATGGGTTAGAGTATTAACGTCCAGAAATGGATTGGGCCGTACGGGCAGGCACAGAGTGTTTGACCGGCCGGCAGGGGCCTTTAGCTCAGTTGGTAGAGCATCGGACTTTTAATCCGTGGGTCGTGGGTTCGAGCCCCACAGGGCCCACCCATCAGGACTACGAAGGTCCGCCGCTAGCGCAGGCGGACCTTTCCTTTTAACCTCTTCCGGACCCCAGCTTCCATCCCGGCGGCAGCCCGCCCGAACCCCCTGATGTGTTCCGGCGGGTGCATGGGTCAGCTGGCGGGGTCGTACTGGAAAGCCCGCACCTCCTGTGCGCAGCGGCAGGCCCCCGGGCAGCTGCGGCGCAAGGATCCATCCGGAATCGCCAGCCCATTTGCGCACGCGGGGCACCGGGGTCACAGGCACAATAGGCTCATGGCAAATACCAGCAAGGGCCGGATGCCGCGCCTGGAAGACGTGGCCAAGGTGGCCGGCGTCTCCCACCAGACCGTCTCCCGCGTGGTGAACCACCACCCCAATGTCAGCAAGGCAACCCGGGAAAAGGTGGAGGCAGCCATCGCGGAACTGGGATACCGGCGCAACACCGCAGCCCGGAGCCTGGTTACGCGGCGCTCGCAGACCATCGGCGTGCTGGCCAGTGAGCTTTCCCAGTACGGTCCGGCCAACACCCTGCTGGGCGTTGAGCATGCCGCCCGCAACGCCGGCTACTTTGTCAGCATCGCTGCACTGCGCGAGGTCAGCCGGGAAGCCATTTCCGACGCCGTGGGCCACTTTATGGACCAGGCCGTGGACGGGATCGCGGTGCTGGTGCCGCACGCGGACACCCTCGCCGTGCTGGAGCAGATGAACCTTCCGGTGCCCGTGGTGGCCGTGGGCTCTGCTGGCAGCGCGAAGGTGAGCGGGGCCATGGTGGACCAGCGTGCTGGCGCAAGGCTCGCCGTCGAGCATCTCGTCGGGGAAGGCCACCTGCAGATCGGGCACATCGCCGGGCCGCCCGACTGGACGGACGGGGCAGAACGGGCGGAGGGGTGGCGGGCCGTCCTCCGGGAGGCAGGCCTGGACGAATCCCTCCTGGTGGAGGGGGACTGGAGCTCGGGGAGCGGCTACGCGATCGGCCGCCGGCTTGCGTCCGGACTCACGGCGACAGCCATCTTCGTGGGAAACGACCAGATGGCGCTGGGCCTCCTGCGTGCGTTCACGGAGGCAGGCGTCAAGGTGCCCGACGACGTCTCCGTGGTGGGTTTCGACGACCAGCCGGAAGCCGGGTACTTCACGCCGCCGCTGACCACCGTCCGCCAGGACTTCGAGGAACTGGGACGCCGCTGCATGGACATCATGCTGGAGGAGATCGAGTCCGGGGCCGCGGTGAGCTCCACCGTGGTGCCGCCGCAACTGGTCCTCCGCGCCAGCACCGCCTCCCCGGCCTCGTCCTAGCGGCGACGGAAGCCAGGGGGCCAAAAGCCAGGGGCGCCGCAAGCCCTTGGGCGGCACGCAACACTGCGGCAGGAAAAATCCAAAAAAATCTCCATGAATCTGCATCCAAATCCGTGCCCGCGGCGGTAGTAGGGGTGTCAGAACAAAACGCCCGGCAGCCGGGCCTTTCAAGGAGATGGACATGCGCAAAACGATCTTCACCGCGGGTGCCGGTGCGGCAGCCATTGCAGCCGCAATCGCCCTGGCCGGTCCCGCCAATGCAGCAGAGGGAGACGCCCAGCTCTCGGTGCTGCACGGGGTCCCCGGACTGACCGTGGATGTATGGGTCAACGGCGACCGCACGCTTGATGATTTCGCCCCGGGAACCCTTGCCGGGCCGCTTGCCCTCCCGGCCGGCACCTACGAAATTGCCATCACGGCGGCCGACGCCGCGGACGCCTCCGCCCCGGCGATCGGTCCCGTCAGCGTCAACCTGGCCGCCAATGGAAACTACACTGCCGCGGCCCACCTGGGCGCGGACGGCAAGCCCACGGCGAGCCTGTTCACCAATGACGTCTCCCAAATCCCGGCGGGCAAGGGCAAGCTGACGGTCCGGCACGCCGCGGCGGCACCCGCCGTCGACGTCCTGGCAGGAGGTACCGCCGTGGTCACCAACCTGGCCAACCCGAACGAACAGACCCTTACCCTTGATCCGGGAACGGTTCCTGCCGCGGTCGCCGCCGCCGGCACCACCACCCCGGTGATCGGCCCGGCGGACGTCACCGTGGGCGAAGGGACGCACACCATCGTCTACGCCTGGGGCAGCCTGGCGGACCAGAACCTGAAGCTCGCCGTGCAGACCATCGAAGGCCTGCACACGGCTCCGGCATCCGTGCCCGGTGCCCTTGGCGGCTCACCTGACCCCGGCAGGGCAGGCTCCGCAGTTGCCACTGCCGGGTTCAGCCTTGCAGCCCTGGCGTTGCTGGCCGGCGCTGTGGGCGTAAGCCGCGCAGTCCGTACCCGGCGTGCGGAGCTGTAAGCGGCGCCGCTGATTGACCGTCAGGCGCAGGGGCCCGGCCGCTCACCCGCGGACGGGCCTTTGCGCCGGGCCGTTTCCTGTCCAGTGACGTGTTCCCGGGAAGGGCGGAAGCAATGAACGCACGTACGACGCCGGCGGGTGGGTACCGCCGTCGGCATTCCATCAGGAGCGTGGCAGCGGCGGTGGCAGTCGGGGTGCTGGCTCTTTCCGGCTGCGGTTCCCCTGGGCCGGACGGTTCCCCGCAGGTGTCGCCTCCAGCGGCTGCCCCCAGCCCGGCGGCTCCGTCGGCCTCCGCTCTGCCGCAGGCCCCCACGGGCGAAAGCGGCCCTGCGGTTGCGCCGCCAGGTGCCATTCAGGTCAGGCCGGCCACCCTGTCGGCCAGTGCCGCCGTGCCGGCGCCCACCACGCTTACTGTGGCGGGCACCGCCATCGACATGCCGGTGGTGCCCGGGGGAGTGTCCGCCGGGGGAGCGATGGAGATTCCGGACGTGTTCGACCGCGCCGCGTGGTACAAGTTCGGCCCGGCGCCCGGGGCAGCCGAAGGCGCTGCCGTTATCGCCGGCCACATCGACACAAGATCGGACCGCGCGCCGTTCTCCGCGCTGAAGTCGGTCCCGGCCGGAACCATCATCCGGGTGGGAAGGGAAGGCGCTCCCGCTGTCACCTACCGGGTGGTTGGCGTGGAACTGATGGCGAAGGACAGGTTCGACGGCGGGTCCCTTTTCAGGCGGACGGGTCCACACGAACTCAAGTTGGTTACCTGCGGCGGCACATGGCTGGACGAGCGGATGGACTACAGCGACAATGTGATTGTTACCGCAGTCCCTGCCTGAGCCGGCTCCGCCATGAACCGGTTCGTGCCCGGCCAGTGGACCGCAATGTATCTCGTCGCCGAAGCCGGGAGGGAGCCGCCCGTGACGCTCCCCGGCCGTGACTCCCCTGGATGGGATGACGGGCTGACCGCATCCTTCCTGTCCGGCGATGAGCAGGCGCTGGCGGCGGCCTACCGCGAGTTCGCGCCACTGGTGCACACGCTGGCCCTGCGGTCCCTGGCGGACCGCGCGGCCGCAGACGACGTCACCCAGGAGGTCTTCATCCGGGTATGGCGCTCGCGGAGCACCTTCAATCCGCAGGTGGCCCGGCTCCCGGCCTGGATCGTTGGAATCACCCGCAATGCCATCACAGACGCCCAGCAGTCGTCCGCCCGCGAAGCGCGCAAGGCCTATGCCGCTGCGGGCGCCGGGATGGCAGCGGAGGCGGGGGCGGGGATGGAAGCGGCGGAAACGCTCGCCGACCGGCTGCTCCTGGACGGCGAACTGGAGCGGCTGGGTGAGCCCCAGGGCTCCATCATGAAGCTTGCCTTCTACGAGGACCTGACGCACGAACAGATCTCGCGGAAACTGGACCTGCCGCTTGGTACCGTCAAGAGCCACATCCGCCGCAGCCTGACACACCTAAGAAGCAGATTGGAGGTAGACCATGCCGCATCTTGATCCGGAACAGTTGAGCCTCCTGGCGCTGTACGACGACTGGGATGACCCGGATGGCCGGCAGCACCTCCTGGTCTGCTCCCGGTGCGCCGCCGATTACGCCGCCCTGCGCCGCACCGTGGAAGCGGTAAAGACAACGCCTGACACCAGCCGGCTGTCCGTTCCCGGGCCCCAGGTCTGGGCCGGAATCCACCGCGAACTGGGCCTCGGGGAGCCCGTCCGGGAGGACCCGCTCGCGGCTGCGGCTCCCCAGGAGGCAGGCGCCGGCACGGATGGTGCGGCAACTCCCGCTGCCACGCCGGCACCCGCGGCTGGGCCGTCGTCGAACGCTGTCCGGCTGGATACCGGAACGAAGGGCGCGCCCACCAGGGGTGCCCGCGGCGGGACGGCATGGTGGCAGCATCCAGGCACCTGGCTGGCCACGGCGGCAGCTGCTGTCCTGGTGGTTTTCGGCGCCGTCTGGGCCTTCGACCGGCCACCCCAGCCGCAGGAGCTGGCCGCAGCCCGGCTGAGCCCCCTCGCGCAGCACTCGGCGGCGGGGTCGGCCAAGGTGGTGGCGGCCGCAGACGGTTCGCGCAGCCTGTATGTGAGCCTGGACAAGGATGAGGCCAAGGGTTACCAGGAGGTTTGGCTCATTGCGCCGGACCTCTCCAAGCTGGTGAGCCTGGGGGTCATGAACACCACGTCGGGAACGTTCCAGGTGCCGGCAGGCCTTGACCTCTCCCAGTACCCGGTGGTGGACGTGTCCGACGAACCCATGGACGGCAATCCGGCCCACTCCAGCGTCAGCATCGCCAGGGGCACCCTCACATCCTGAGCTGCGCCGGGGCGCCCCGGGAGTGCCCCGTCGCAGTGCGTTTGCGGGTCAGCGGCCGAAGTGCGGGTGCGGCGCACCTTCGGGCAGGCGCTCAAGGATGTCTTCGGCCACCTTGCGGACCTTGATGTTCCGGTGGCTCGAAGCCTTGGCAAGGATGGAGAAGGCCTCCTGGTAGGAGCACCTGTTCTGGGCCATGATCACTCCGCACGCCACGTTGATGGAGGTGCGGCTGTCCAGTGCCGAGCGGAGGTCGCTGGCCAGCGAGCGTGTAGTGTGCAGGTTGATGGCCATCTGGAGGCTTCTCGTGGCCAGCTGCGCGAAGCTTCGTGCTTCGGCAATGGCCTGGAGCGGGAAGGCTTTTGCGTCCTGGGCGAAGAAGGCGAGGGCAGCGCTCGACTGGCCGAGGTTGCTGGTGCCGGGGACCCCGTCGTCGGAGGGAAGATCAGCGTCCAGGCGAAGCCTGACGGCAAGGGTGCTGCCGAAGCCGGCCGCCTGCAGTTGGCTTGAGTACTGCCGCCACCGGAAATCGCCGTTGCGTTGGAGGACCGCCACTGGGTGACCGCCGGACATCACATCGGTCACCGGCCCCTCGGCGCTTTCCCGCTCCCAGTCGAGCAACCGGACCACCTCGTCGGTGGTGCCGGTGATTACAGCCCCGCGCTTGGGCTGCAGCAGCACCAGTCCGCAGCCCACATCGATTCCGGCGGTCCGGACCACGTGGACAGCCGATGCTGCCACCAGCAGGTCCAGGGAATCTGCCAGGGTTTGGGCGCCGTTCACCAGGTCAAGAAGGAGGGCGTTGTTCCGTGGAGCCGCCCGTACCTGGCTGGTAGCGGAGGGCAGGGGGGAATGCCCGCCGCGGCGGGCCAGACGGGCCGGAGGGCCGGCGACGGCTGGGGGAGAGCCCTTGGTCTCGAAGGACTCCTCGTCGCCGGCCCCGCCTATTACCCGGGTCCTGTGGACCGGGAAGCTTGGGCCTATATGTTGTGAGTGATGCATACCAGTCTCGAACCCCCCTAGTGAGACAAGTACCGAGAGCCTGGAGGCCTTGTCTCTGTGAAAAACCTAATTGCCCTCCTGCCTCCGGTGAATGCGTAGCTGGTACCTGTTTTTCCGATTAGGTAGTACTTGGAGACTGGCTGTTCGCCGCCGACCTGGACGTTGCCGCAGGTGAGGTGCTCCTTGGCCCGCTCCTGACGCGCAGGAGCCGTTGCGCAGGATGGCCGGCGGCATCCTTGACGCTGGCAGCGGCACGGCAAACAATGTTTCTATAACGTTGTAAATTGATTGCCGAGGATACCTTCGTGACCCAGCCACAGCCCGCCGCAGCAAAAATCACCATTGATCCGTCGTTCACCGTGGGTCCCGTCCGTCGTCGTACGTTTGGCGCGTTCGTTGAGCACCTTGGCCGGTGCGTGTACACCGGGATCTTTGAGCCCGGGCACCCGGCGGCCGACCAGGACGGCTTCCGCAAGGACGTCCTGGAACTGACCCGCGAGCTGGGTGTCACCACCGTCCGCTACCCGGGCGGCAACTTCGTCTCGGGCTACCGCTGGGAGGATGGCGTGGGCCCGGTGGACCAGCGTCCCGTCCGCCTGGACCTGGCCTGGCATTCGACTGAACCCAACACCGTGGGCGTGGACGAGTTCGCCAAATGGTCCGCCAAGGCGGGCGTGGAACTGATGATGGCCGTGAACCTGGGCACGCGCGGCATCCAGGAGGCACTGGACCTCCTGGAGTACTGCAACATCGACGGCGGGACAACCCGCTCCGAACAACGCCGCGCCAACGGGGCCGCCAACGGCTACGGCGTCACCATGTGGTGCCTGGGCAACGAGATGGACGGCCCGTGGCAGATCGGCCACAAGAACGCCCTCGAATACGGCAGGCTGGCCGCGGACACCGCCCGCGGAATGCGCATGATCGACCCCGGGCTGGAGCTCGTGGCCTGCGGCAGCTCCAGCCCCGCCATGCCCACCTTTGGCGAGTGGGAGCGTGTGGTCCTCACCGAAACCTATGACCTGGTGGACCTCATTTCCGCGCACCAGTACTTCGAGGACACCGGCGACCTGCAGGAACACCTGGCCGCCGGGCACAAGATGGAAGCCTTCATCCACGACCTCGTGAGTCACATCGACCATGTGAGATCAGCCAGGAAGTCCAGCAAGCAGGTGAATATCTCCTTCGACGAATGGAACGTCTGGCACATGAGCCGCGAGGCGTCCAGGGTCCCCACCGGCAAGGACTGGCCGGTGGCACCCGCCCTGCTTGAGGACAGCTACATGGTGGCCGATGCCGTGGTGGTGGGCGACCTGCTGGTCACGCTGCTCCGGAACACCGACCGCGTCCACTCGGCCAGCCTGGCGCAGCTGGTGAACGTGATCGCACCCATCATGACCGAACCCGGCGGGCGGGCCTGGAAGCAGACCACCTTCCACCCGTTCGCCCTGACATCGCGGCACGCATCCGGAACGGTGCTGCGGCTCGCCGTGGAATCCCCGCTGGCCAGCGGCGGGGTGACGGCGGATTTCACCGCGCTGTCCGCCGTCGCCACGTTTGACCGGGAAAAGGGTGAGGCCGTGCTGTTCGCCGTGAACCGTTCGGCGCGCCAGGCGCTCACCCTCGACGCCGCAGTGGGTGCCCTGGGTACCGTGCGCGTGCTGGAAGCGGTGACCTACGCCAACAAGGACCCCTACTGGCAGGCCAGCGCCGATGACTCCACTTCCGTCCTGCCTTCCGGAAACGCCACGGTAAAGGCCGACGGCGGGCGGCTCACCGCCGAGCTGCCGGCAGTCTCCTGGTCCATGATCCGCCTGGCTGTGGGGTCCTGACATGCCTGGACGCGATGCCGGAAGCCCTTATGACGACGACGCCCCGCAGGTGGGAGGATGGACGGCATGGAACTGCACATCACAGGGGATCCTGCTGCGGACAAATTGCTGAGTGAGGACGATTTCGCCCTCCTGACCGGCATGCTGCTGGACCAGCAGGTAACGATGGAATCCGCGTTCGCCGGGCCGGAAAAGATCCGGACACGGTTGGGGTCGCTCAAACCCGAAGCCATCGCAACGCATGATCCGGCGGCTTTCGTGGAGATGTTCAAGGAACGCCCCGCCGTGCACCGCTTCCCCGGCTCCATGGCTGCACGCGTCCAGGCGCTTGCCGCGGCGGTCCAGGACGAATGGGACGGTGAGACCGCCGCCATCTGGACCAAAGGCTCGCCGGACGGTGCCGAGGTGCTGCGCCGGCTCAAGGCCCTGCCCGGTTTCGGGGAGCAGAAGGCGAAGATCTTCCTGGCCCTGCTGGGCAAGCAGCGCGGCCTCAAGGCGTCCGGATGGCGCGAGGCGGCGGGCCACTACGGCGACGACGGCGCCTACCTCTCGGTGGCCGACATTGTGGACCCGGAATCCCTGGCCAAGGTCCGCGCCAGCAAGCAGGCTGCGAAGGCGGCGGCGAAGGCTGGAAAAGAGCGTTAATGGCAGTAACCATGAACGACGTCGCGAGGGCTGCCGGTGTGTCCCTCAAGACCGTTTCGAACGTATTGAACGACTACGAATTCATCCGTCCCGCCACCAAGCAGCGGGTGCAGGATGCCATTGCGGAGCTGGGCTACGAGGCAAACCTCACCGCCCGCAGCCTCCGGTCCGGCAAGACGTCCATGCTGGGCCTGGTGCTGTCCGACCTCTCCGCCCCCTACTACGCCGAGCTGGCATCCAGGCTGATGAAAGCCGCGGCGCGGCACGGCTACCGGGTGCTGGTGGAGCAGTCCGACGCAGAGGCCGCCGCCGAACTCGGCGCCCTCCACGGGACCTTCCGCCAGCTTACGGACGGCCTCCTGTTCACGCCGTTGGTGGTGGATGCGGAGGCCATAGCTGCGCGGGCGGGCAGGAAGCCGCTGGTGATGCTGGGTGAGCACATTGTGGATCCCCGCTTCGACCTGGTGACCATGAAGAACAGGGAAGCCGCGGACGCCCTGACCAGGCACCTGCTGGCCGGTGGCCGCCGTCGTATTGCCGTCATCGGAGCTGACCCCGGCGAGTCCGCCGGAACCGGTGGGCTGCGCCTGGACGGGTACCGGACGGCCCTGGCAGCGGCGGGCATCCCTTACGACCCCGCGCTGGTGGCACCCGCGCAATGGCGCCGCGACACCGGTGCCGCCGCCGTCGCCGGGCTGCTGGACAAGGGTGTGGAGTTCGACGCAGTGTTCGGACTGAACGACGTCCTGGCGCTGGGGGCAATGCACGAATTGCAGGTCCGGGGGGTCAAAGTCCCGCAGGACGTGGCGGTGGCAGGCTTTGACGACCTCGACGAGGCGCGGTTTGCGTCCCCCTCCCTTACAACAATCGCGCCGGGCATGGACGAGATCGCGGAGCGGTCCATCGGGCTGTTGCTGGACAGGATCGCCGGCCGCGAGCCATCGGTTCAGGGGGTGCATGTGGAAGCCGGGTTCGAACTGAAGATCCGGGAATCCGCGCCCTAGGCTCCGTCCGGATGATGGACCTGAAACGTGGCGGAAACGTGCGGGGCCTACGCTGAATCCACGCTGTCCCCAGGCCGTCGAAGGGAACCCCATGCATTTGTTGCCGCGTGAGCAGGAAAAACTCCTGATCGTGGTGGCTGCCGATCTCGCCCGCCGGAGGCAGTCCCGCGGCCTCAAACTGAACTATCCCGAGGCCGTGGCCATCATCAGCTACGAATTGATCGAGGGTGCGCGGGACGGCAGGACCGTGGCCGAGCTCATGAGCTACGGCACCACGCTGCTCACCCGCGACGACGTGATGGAAGGCGTGCCGGAGATGATCCATGACGTCCAGATCGAGGCCACCTTCCCGGACGGCACCAAGTTGGTCACCGTCCACAACCCCATCCGTTAAGGAGCTTGGCAATGATTCCAGGTGAGTACATCCTGCGGCCGGAGCCCGTCACCGCGAATGCGGGCAGGGAGGCAATCGAGGTCGCCGTGACCAACACTGGCGACAGGCCCGTCCAGGTGGGCTCGCATTTCCATTTTGCCGAGGCCAATTCCGCCCTGTCCTTCGACCGCGAAGCAGCTTACGGCCGGCGCCTGGACATCCCTGCAGGAACGGCGGCCAGGTTTGAGCCGGGGGATTCGCGGACGGTCCGGCTCATTGGGCTGGCCGGGAACCGGGAGGTCTACGGGCTCAGCAACGCGGTCAACGGAAGGCTCGACGGCGGGACGCGCCAAAGCGGGCTTCTTGCGGAAGGGAACGGCGAGTGAGCTTCGACATTCCGCGCCGGCAGTACGCCGACCTCTACGGACCCACCACCGGTGACAAAATCCGCCTGGCAGACACCGAACTCTTCCTGGAAATCGAAAAGGACCTCACCGTGTACGGGGAGGAAGTGGTGTTCGGCGGCGGCAAGGTGATCCGTGACGGCATGGGCCAGAACGGCCAGGCCGCCCGCGACGAGGACATCCCGGACACCGTGATCACCAACGCCGTCATCCTGGATTACACCGGAATCTACAAGGCAGACGTGGCGCTGAAGGACGGCCACATCTTCCGGATCGGCAAGGCCGGCAACCCGCAGATCACGGACGGCGTGGACATCGTGATCGGCTCAAGCACGGAAATCATCGCCGGCGAGCGGAAGATCCTCACCGCCGGCGGCATCGACACCCACATCCACTTCATCTCCCCGGACCAGATCCCGACCGCCCTGGCCAGCGGCGTGACCACCATGATCGGCGGCGGCACCGGCCCGGCTGAAGGCACCAAGGCCACCACCGTGACGCCCGGAAAGTGGCACATCCAGCGGATGCTGCAGGCGGCTGAGGCGTTCCCCATGAACATCGGCCTGTTCGGCAAGGGCCACGCGTCCGCCGTCGAACCCCTCGCCGAGCAGATACGCGCCGGGGCCATCGGGCTCAAAGTCCACGAGGACTGGGGCGCCACCACCTCCTCCATCGACACCTCGCTGAGGGTTGCTGACGAATACGACGTCCAGGTGGCCATCCACACCGACACCCTGAACGAGTGCGGGTTCGTGGAAGACACCATCCGGGCCATCAACGGGCGCGTGATCCACACCTTCCACACCGAGGGCGCCGGTGGCGGCCATGCCCCGGACATCATCAAGATCGCGGCCATGCCCAACGTCCTGCCCGCCTCCACCAACCCCACGCTGCCCTACACGCGCAACACCATCGAAGAGCACCTGGACATGCTGATGGTCTGCCACCACCTCAACCCGGACATCCCCGAGGACGTGGCCTTCGCCGATTCCCGGATCCGTGCCGAGACCATCGCCGCCGAGGACGTCATGCAGGACCTGGGCATCTTCTCCATCACCTCCTCCGACTCCCAGGCCATGGGCCGCGTGGGTGAGGTGATCACCCGCACCTGGCAGGTGGCGGACAAGATGAAGAAGCAGCGCGGGGTGTTGGAAGACAACGACGGCGGGGCGCACGGCAGTGCGGACGGCGACAACTTCCGGCTCAAGCGCTACGTGGCCAAATACACCGTCAACCCCGCCATCGCGCAGGGGATCGCAGACACCGTAGGGTCAGTGGAAGTGGGCAAGTTCGCGGACCTGGTGTTGTGGGATCCGGCATTCTTCGGGGTCAAACCGGAACTGGTGCTCAAGGGCGGACAGATTGCCTACGCCCTGATGGGTGACTCCAACGGGTCCATTCCCACCCCCCAGCCGCGGACCATGCGGCCCATGTTCGCCACCTTCGGCAAGGCGGTTCAGCAGTCCTCCATCACCTTCCTGTCCCAGGCCGCGATCGACGCCGGCGTGCCCGGGGAATTGGGGCTGGAAAAGGTCATCCGCCCCGTCTCCGGCATCCGGAACCTCACCAAAGCCGACCTCAAGTACAACGACGCGACGCCCGATATCCAGGTGGACCCGGAAACCTACCAGGTGACGGTGGACGGCGAGGACGTCACCTGCGAACCGTCCGACGTGCTGCCCATGGCGCAGCGGTACTTCCTCTTCTAGAGCCGCGAATTCAAGACCCCGAAAGCAACCACATGATCATCGACAAAGTCCTGGGCAACCTGCACGACCTGCCGGACTCCGACCTCGCCGCCTACGCCGGCCTGCACCGCGAAAAAGTCGTCCTGCCCAGTGCCCAGCTGGTCAAACGCATCCAGCGCGCCACCACGGACCACGGCAAAGAGATCGGCATCCGGCTCCCGTCCGGGTCAGGCGACCTCCGTGACGGCGACATCCTCCACGTCGCCGACGCCAACATGATCGTGGTGTCGGTGCTGCCCACCGACGTCCTGGTCATCGCACCCCGCACCGTGCACGAAATGGGCGTTACCGCACACTCCCTTGGCAACAGGCACCTCCAGGCACAGTTCTTTGACGCGTCCTCCGAATACGGGGCCGATGTCATGGTGTGCGCCTACGACCACACCGTCGAGGACTACCTCCGCCACAACTCAGTGCCCTACAACCGCCAGGAACGCGTCATGCCTGTGCCTTTCCGCCATGCTGAACACTCGCACTGACTCTTTAGCGCTAAGCGCTTCAAGCGATTCCTTGGTTGGGTGCGCCGCCCCGGGATGGGGGCCGTGCCCGCTTCGCGGTGCCCGCCACGCCGCGGCCCCCATCCCCGGGCGTCGCTTGGGTTCGTCGCCTTTGGTGCGTCATTCGTGAGTGGGTACCAGCTTGCTTTGCAGCAACTTACTGACTCCGCTTTGCCTACCGGGGCTTTTGCGCACTCTTTGGGTTTCGAAACCTACATCGACCGGGAGCTCGTTTTAGATGAGGCTTCGTTTGGTAGGTGGCTGGCCGCTTTTGTGTCGCAGCAGCTGACCTATTCCGATGGCCTGGCGATTCGGCTTCTTTATGAGGGGGTTGATCTTGGGGAGCTGGATTCTTTGCTTTCTGCTTCTCTTTTGCCGCGGCAGGTGCGGGAGGCCAGTTTGAAGATGGGCGGCCGGCTCTTGGAGATTGGAGCTGAGGTGTTTCCTTCGCCCGCCCTGGACCTGTACCGGGGCTTGGTGGCCACAGGCCGTGCCGCAGGGCATCAGCCGCTGGCGTTCGCCGTCGTCGCCCGCTCACTGGGCGTGCCGCTCCAGGAAGCGCTCGCCGCCTACCTCTTCGCCACCGTCACCTCCCTCACCCAGAACGCCGTCCGCGCCATCCCCCTGGGCCAGAACGCCGGGCAGCGGGTGCTGCGGAAAGCGCACTACGACGTCGCTGCCGCCATCGCCACGATCGCGCACCTGACGGCGGACGACTTCGGCGCCGTCAGCCCCGGACTGGAAATTTCGCAAATGCGGCACGAACGCCAACGTGCCCGCATGTTCATGAGCTAGCAGGAGGAAACCATGACCGAACCCATCAAAATCGGCATCGGCGGGCCCGTCGGCGCCGGTAAAACCCAGCTCGTGGAGCGGCTCACCCGGCACATGAGCGGCGACATCTCCATGGCCGCCATCACCAACGACATCTACACCATCGAGGACGCCAAAATCCTCGCCGCCAACGGCATCCTCCCCGTGGACCGGATCATCGGCGTCGAAACCGGCGGCTGCCCCCACACCGCCATCCGCGAAGACACCTCCATGAACACCGCCGCCATCGAGGAACTCAAGGCCCGGCACCCCGACCTGCAGGTCATCTTCGTCGAATCCGGCGGCGACAACCTCTCCGCCACCTTCAGCCCCGAACTCGTCGACTTCTCCATCTACATCATCGACGTGGCCCAAGGCGAAAAGATCCCCCGCAAAGCCGGCCAAGGCATGATCAAGTCCGACCTCTTCATCATCAACAAAACCGACCTCGCACCCCACGTCGGGGCGGACCTGGCCATCATGGAGAGGGACTCAAAGGAGTTCCGCGGCAATAAGCCGTTCTGCTTCACGAACCTGAAAACCGACGAAGGCCTCGAGAAGGTCATCGAATGGATCCGGCACGACGTCCTGATGCTCGATTTGGCGCAATGAGTACGACGGCGGCAGTGCCACCGGCGGCTTCACCGGATGTAAGGGGCCGTGCCCGCTCCGCGGTGCCCGCCACGCCGCGGCCCCTTACATCCGGCTCAGCCGCCTCAGCAGGAACGTCACCGATGGGGCGGCTTGAGTTGGGCGTCAGTTTGCGAGGTGGCCGCTCGGTTGCCTCGCATCAGTACCACCAGGGCGCTCTTCGGGTTCTTCGTCCTCATTATCTCGATGACTCGGGGCAGGTTTGTTATGTCGTCGTCAATCCTGGCGGGGCGTATTTGGGGGCGGATCTCTTTCTTGTTGATGTTGAGGTCCACGATTCTGCTGACCTGCTGTTGACCACACAGTCCGCTACGAAGGTTTATCGGACCCCCGGGTCCTTTGCCGAGCAGCGGATGGCTGTCCGGCTGGGGGAGGGGGCTCGGCTGGAACTCATGCCGGACCAGCTCATCGCCTACCGGGAGTCCAGCTACCGGCAACGGACCTCTGTAACCTTGCGGCCGTCGTCGTCCTTGGTCATGGCCGAGGTGGTGACGCCCGGCTGGTCGCCGGACGGCGCCGCCTTCCGGTATGAGGAAGTGCGGCTGAGGAACCGCATCTGCGTGGAAACCGGGGCGGGCACCGAACTGCTGGTGTTGGACAACCTGCTGATCCGGCCGCCGCTGCACGACGTAAGCGGGCTCGGTTTCATGGAAGGCTACAGCCACCTCGGATCCCTGGTGGTGGTGGATCCCCGGGTGGACCAGGCGCTCGCCGACGAACTGCACCTGCTGACCGCCGGCGGCGAAGCGCTGACCGGCATTTCACTGACGCGCCCAGTTGCGGGAACTACCGGGCTGGTGTTGCGGAGCCTGTCCAACAGCACCGACGAACTGAACCGCCTGCTTCGGTCCTGCACCGACTTCCTGCGCAGTCGCTGGTTCGGCCAAGGGCCGCTGGACCTGAGGAAGCACTGATGACCAGCATCGCCGCGCTCTACCGGGACCGGGACTCCCTGCCGCTCCGGACCCGCGCGCTGTTCACCTTTGGTGCAGTGGCCGCGCTGCACGCTGCCGCCGTCGTCCTTTTGCTTGCCGGAACCCGGCCCGGGGGCGGCGGGGCGCTCTCCTGGGGACTTGTCCTCACCGCTTACCTCGCCGGAGTGAAGCACAGCTACGACTGGGACCACCTGGCGGCCATCGACAACTCGACCCGAAAGTTCGTGGCACAGCGGCAGCATCCGGTGAGTGTGGGCTTCGCGTTCAGCCTGGGCCACAGCTCGGTGGTGACCCTGGCCGGGGTGCTGGTGATCGCCGGTGCGTCCATGGTTGGCAGCCTGATGGAGGAAGGTACGGCCGGCAACGTCGTGCTGGGGCTGATCGGCAGCGGTGTATCCGGGCTGTTCCTGCTGGCCATGGGGCTGTTCAACGGCTCGGCCTTCACCCGCTCGGCCGCTGCCTTCCGGCGCTCCCGGGCCGGAGCGGCCATCGATCCCCGCGACCTGGAACCGCAGGGGCCGGTGGCGCGGCTGCTGGCCAAACCCCTCGCGAGGGTGCGCCGGCCGCGGAACATCTACGTGGTCGGCTTCCTCTTCGGGCTGGGTTTCGATACCGCAACCACCATCGGGCTGCTGATGATGACGACGGCGGCGTCCCTGGCCGGGGTGCCCCCGTTCGCCCTGCTCGCCCTGCCGCTCGCCTTCGCAGCCGCAATGACGCTGTGTGATTCGGTGAACGGCATGGTGATGATGCGGATGTACCGGTCGGCGCTGGCTGACCCGCGGCGGAAGCTTGGCTTCAATGCTGTGGTGACGGGCATCTCGGCTGTCTCGGCCCTGTTCATTGCCTTGATTACTTTGGCAGGCTTCATGCATGCTGCCTTCGGCCTGGATGATCCGGTGACGGCTTGGCTTTCATCGATCGACCTGGGAGAGGCCGGCCTGCTGCTGGTGGGGCTGCTGCTGGCCGTCTGGGGCGGCGCCGCGCTGGCGTGGAGGCAGGCCCGGAACGGATAGGGACGCGTTGCCGGCATCCACTGCCGGCAACGCGCCCCGTGGCTCCTAGCCGAAATCGGCCACGTAGCTGGGAACTCCGACGGCGTCCGTGGACACCGGTGCTCCGGTGTCGTTGACCACGTGGTCCAGTGTCCCGGCGCCGAGATTCACGGTCAGCAGGCTGTGCAGCCTGACGCCCGGAGTCACCGGAACCTCGAAGCCGCGGGTGGCGTGGATGGTGGGATCCACGTTGGTGTATACGTAGCTGCCGCCGCCCCAGAGTTCGTGGGTTTTGACGGAATCCGAGACTTTGTACCCGGCCCAGCCCAGGACCCCGTCATGCTGCCACGCTGCCTGGTTGGGGGCGTCGTAGGGCAGTTCGTTCTGGAAGAAGACGGTCTTGCCGTTTTCGCCGTTCCAGATGACGTTGTACTCCTGGTAGTGCTCCACGAACAGGCCGGTGGCAGTGACGTTGTTGCCGTTGACGATCACGCCGTTCCGGCCGGTGTTGGTGGTCCAACCGACACCGTTCCCATGGTCTGCGCGCCAGGCCCAGATGTGGTCCAGGAGGACGTTGTCGCTGTTGACTTCCAGGCTGACTGAGGCCTTGCCCACGTGGGGCCCGCCGATGCGGAAGAACACATCGTGGAGCGTGGTGGGGTTGGCTGGATCGCTGAGGACGGCTGAGCTGGCTGGTCCGCCCCCTGCGCCTGGAATCGCTTTGCCGATCCGCATCAGGGCAGGGGAGTTGACCTCGCCCGCGTCCACGGTAACGGCGGCGATGTCCACGCCGGGGACGTCCGCAACTGTCAGGGGAACCGATCCGTTGACGGCGGAAAGTGTTGCCATTCCAAGTCCAAGCACCACTGTTCCTGCACGCTTGACCTCGATGCTCCGGTCAACGTCGTAGACCCCGGGGGTAAGGAGCAGGTTCTTTCCACGGGCCAGCTGCGCGTTGATGGCCTGCGCTGAATCACCGGGCTTTGCAACATAGAAATCGGACAGGGGGATGCTGCGGCCTTGGGTGGGACCGTTTTCCCAGGTGGTCCCGGCCGGGTCCTTGCGGACGGAGGGCACGAACACGCTGTACTGGCCGGCCGAATCCAACGTCAGGTAGGGCTTCTCGCGGCTGATCGGAGTCTTGTCCAGCGTGGTGTACGGCGGGTTGGGGAAGGAGTCGGCGGGCGCGCCGTCCACGCCGGAGAAGACCTGGTTCCAGACCCCATTGGACCAGCTGCCGATGCTGCTGTCGCGCACCAGGTACTGCTGCTGGGAGCCATTGATGATGGCACCGGTCTTTGAGTCCGCTATGAACCCGCCGCTGGCGTACTGCGGGCCGGCGGTGCAGTAGTCCATCAGGGAGAGGTTGCCGCCGGTGATGTTGACCCGGCGCATCGGTGAAGCCTGGGATGCCGCCCAGAAATTCGCGGAACTTCGGCAGCCTTCCAGGCCGGTGACGTTGATGGTGAGGTTGGACAGGGAGCGCCAGAAGTTGTTCAGGGCGATGCAATTGTCCGCAGTGAGGCAGCGGTTGTAGACGTCGACGTGTCCATTGATGGTGACGTCGGTGGGTGCGGCGCCCAGTCCCGCCACCTCGGTGGAGTAGCCCACCTGGACGATCAGCGGCTCTTCGGGGGTGCCATAAGTCCCGGGCTTGAACAACAGCGAGTAGCGCTTTGAGCCCATCTCATCGTCCACCTGCTGGGCCGCAATGGCGTCCACGGTGGCCTGGATCTGCGCCACCGGCATGCCGGGGTCGAAGACGTAGGTATTGGAACCGAACGGGTTTTGCGGCGTCGGTGCCGGCGGTGGCGGCGACGCAGGAGCCTGGGCCGCGGGCTGGGCGGCTGAGGGTGCCGCCTGTGCTGGGGCCGTCCCGCCGGCGGCAACAAGGCCAAGGAGAAGGGCGGTGGCGGCTGCAACAGTGCCGGCGCGGGTCCGGCGCTGCGCCGGAAGGGGTCTGGGTGCGTCTGGGCGTAAGGCTAGCGGCATTGCTGGTCCTGTCAGTGGAGGGGCTGGACGACCACGACGGCTGCGACAGGCAGTCGGGGTCGAGAGGTGGGAGCGCTCCCGTCGGGAGAGCGTAGCATCGGGATTTTGCCCCGGCAAGGGTTGACGGGAGCGCTCCCACGCTGGATCGGTGTCGTATTGTCGGTGTAATGAACGAAAAGACCAGCCGGTCCGCTCCGGAAGGGGCAGGGCGGCTCAGTCCCACGCTGGAGGACTTGGCGTCAGCGGCAGGGGTGTCCCGCTCCACAGCATCCCGTGCCATCAATGGCGGCTCAAAGGTCAGCGCGCAGGCCCAGGCGGCCGTTGACGCCGCGATCGTGGCGCTGGGCTACACCCCCAACCGTGCTGCCCGGAGCCTCGTCACCCGGCGCGCCGGATCCGTGGCACTGGTGATCCCCGAACCTGACGCCCGGGTCATGTTGGACCCGTACTTCGCCGCCGTCATTACTGGAGTCAATGAAGCACTGCGCGAGACGGACCTGCAGCTGGTACTGCTGATGTCCCGGGCCGGTGACGACTCGGCGCGGACCATCCGCTACCTGCGCGGCGGCCACGTTGACGGCGCGATCGTGGTCTCCCACCACCACGCTGATGACTGGGTGGAGACTTTGGGCGGCACCGGTCTGCCCACCGTCTTCATCGGCAGGCCGTGGGACACGTCGTCCGGAATTCCCTATGTGGACCTGGACAACTTCGAGGGAGGCCGGTTGGCGGCACGGCACTTGGCCGGCATCGGCCGCACCCGGCTGGCGACTGTTGCCGGCCCTCCTGACATGACGGCCGCCGTCGACCGCCTGGAAGGATGGCGGCAGGGACTCAGGGAAGCCGGCCTTGAGCCCGGACCGGTCATCCACGGGGACTTCACGACGGCGGGCGGTGCCGATGCTGCAGCCCAATTGCTGGCTACATCGCCTGACGTGGACGGAATATTCGCCGCATCGGACCTGATGGCGCTCGGCGTCGTGGACACCCTTCGCGGAAGGGGGCGGCGGGTGCCGGACGACGTGGCAGTGGTGGGCTTCGACAACCACTCCATCCAGGCGGCAACCGGCCTGGGCCTCACCACGGTGGCCCATCCCATGGTGGACATGGCAGCCGCAGCCGGAAAGCTCCTGGTGGGTGCCATCGCGAATCCCGGCGGGGTTCCTGGACCAGTCATCTATCCTGCGGAACTGGTGGTGCGCGGAAGCTCCGTGCAGTAGCGGACCCAAAGCCGCAGGATGTCCGCCCGACTGCCTGGCTGCACCTAGGCGGCCAGACCGCCCTTTACCTTGCGGTGCGTCCTATGCCTGGCCGGCGCCAGGCGTGAATGGGCGCCCGCGAGGACCTCGCTGCCGTCCGGCACGGTGCTGTCCGAATCCAGGTGTGCGCCGTGCTCGATCAGGACGCTTGAGCCGATGCGCGAGTGGCTGCCAATGTGGACACGGTTGCCGATCACCGTGCCCCGGCCGATGCGCACGCCGTCGCCGATGACCGTCCTGTCACCGATGATCGCGCCGCGGTCGATCCAGCTGCCGTGTCCAATCCGGCAGCCTGAACCCACCTGCGCGCCGTGCTCCACATAGGTCATGGGGCCGATCCGGGTGCTCTCAGCCACGCTGGCCCCCGGAGCGATGAGGCCGCCGCCGTTGTCGTGGCGGCTGTACCGGGTGACCTTCCCGGCGTCGTCCTCTACTGACACAAACTTCGCGGTCATACCATCCCTCGTTACCACCGCGGCTATTTACCGCTCAGTAGGTTAACGGCCGGGAGCCCGCGAGGATTCCCAGCACGCGGGTCGCGACGGGCTACGCCACCAGGTTGGCGGCAGCCGTGTCCATGTGTTCAAGGATGGTCTTCCGGGCCAGGGTGGCATCGCCGGTGTCGATGGCGCCCACGATGTCCTTGTGGCGGTCCACGCTCATGTTGCTGACGCCCTTTTCCAGTCCGGCGAACATGATGGACATCCGGATGGAGCCCTCAAGGGATTCCCAGGAGTGGAGCAGTGTTTCGTTGCCTGTAAGCCGGCACAACGTCCGGTGGAACTCGAGGTCGGATTCGATCCGTTCCTCAAGGCTGCCGCTGGCCGCGGCATCCATGGCATCAATGGCCTTGTGCAGCGACTCGGTGACCTGCTGCCGGTCCGGCAGTTCGCAGAGGGTCCGGGCGGCCAGCGATTCCAGGGCGGCACGGACAGCATAAATGTCCCGGATTTCCTTTTCATCCAGGTGGCGGACGGACAGGCGTCCGCGGGGGCCGGCGGACAGCAGGCCTTCCTGTTCCAGCTGGCGGAGGGCTTCGCGGAGCGTGCCGCGGCTGATCTGCAGCATCTCGGACAGTTCCGTTTCCACCAGGTGCCGGCCCGGTTCCAGCTCGCCGCTGGTGATGGCGGTCCGCAGCGCCGAGAGCGCCTGCTCACGAAGGCTCTTCTTTTCCAGTCCCAGCAGGGGTGCGCCCAATCCGGCCATGGCTCTGTCCTCAATGTCTTAAGTCGACTGCTAACAGTCGGTAGTAATTCCGATGGTACGGCAGAAAGCACGGCACCGGCCTTGACCGGTGCCGTGCTTTCCCACATGTCTTGAAATCCGTCAGCCGAGTTCGGCGAGGACCTTGGCCACGATGCGGTCCACGGATAGCCCGTAGCGCTCGTGCAGGGTGGGCAGGGCGCCGGCGTCGAGGAACTGGTCCGGCAGCCCGATGGGCACCACGCGCTTGCCTGCTCCGGCGGTGACGACGGCGGAGGCAACAGTTTCGAAAAGCCCGCCCACCACGGAGTGGTTCTCCAGGGTGACGGCGAGCCGGTCCGTGTTGATTTCCTTGAGGACGGTTTCGGCGTCGAACGGCTTGATGGTGGGGGTGTGCACGACGGCGACGTCCACGTTGTGTGCCGCAAGGGCCTTGGCTGCCTGCAGGGCACGCATGGTCATCAGTCCGGAGGAGATGAAGACGACGTCGTTGCCGCCGCGCAGCACCTTGGCCTTGCCGAGTTCGAACGTGTAGCCGTACTCGTCCAGGACGGTGGGCACGTTGCCGCGCAGCAGCCGCAGGTAGGTCGGTCCCTCGGAGGCGGCGAGCTGCGGGACGGCCTGTTCGATGTCGATCGAGTCGCAGGGGTCAACGATGGTCAGGTTGGGCATGCCGCGGAAGATCGCCATGTCCTCGGTGGCCTGGTGGCTGGGGCCGTATCCGGTGGTCAGGCCCGGCAGGCCGCCCACAATGTTGACGTTAAGGTTCGGTTCGGCTGCGTCCAGGCAGAGGAAGTCGTAGGCGCGGCGGGCTGCGAACACCGAGTAGGTGGACGCGAACGGCACCAGCCCGGTCTCGGCGAGCCCGGCGGCGGCGCCGAAGAGCAGCTGCTCGGCCATGCCCATCTGGAAGAACCGCTCCGGGTAGGCCTGGGCGAAGATGTGCATGTCCGTGTATTTGCCCAGGTCCGCGGTCAATCCCACGATCTTGTCGTTTTCCTGTGCGGCCTTGACCAGGGCGTGCCCGAACGGTGCGTTGGAGGTCTTCTGGCCCGGGTCGGCGAACGACGCGATCATCGCCGAAGTCTTCAGTTTCGGCTTGGCCGCTGCTGCGGTGTCGGGGGCCTCGGTGGTGGTGCTCATGCTGAAGCCTTTCCTTCGTATCCGGCGGTGAGCTGCTCGCGGCAGGTCTGCCATTCGTTCTCTTCGATGCGCATGAAGTGCGCCTTTTCGCGGTTTTCGAGCAGCGGAACGCCGCGGCCCACCTTGGTGTCGCACAGGATCACGGAGGGGCGTCCGACGGCGGCGGCCTGGGCGGCTGCGTTGTCGAACGCTGCCAGCAGCGCGCCGACGTCGTTCCCGTCCACGCGCTGGGTGTACCAGCCGAAGGATTCCCACTTTTCGGTGACAGGCTCGGTGCGGAGCACGGTGTCGGTCTTGCCGTCGGCCTGCAGGGCGTTGATGTCCACCATGGCGGTGAGGTTGCCGAGCTGGTGGTGGTGCGCGCCCATGGCGGCCTCCCAGGTGGAGCCTTCGTCCAGTTCGCCGTCGGAGAGGAAGTTGAACACCCGGGCAGACGAGCCCTGATAGCGCAGGCCCAGGGCCATGCCGACGGCGATGGTCAGCCCGTGCCCCAGCGAACCGCCGGAGATTTCCATGCCGGGGGTGTAGGTGGACATCCCGGACATCGGCAGCCGCGAGTCGTCCGAGCCGTAGGTTTCCAGTTCCTCCACGGGGACGATCCCGGCTTCGGCCAGGGCCGCGTAGTGGCCGATGGCGTAGTGGCCGGTGGAGAGCAGGAACCGGTCGCGGGCTTCCCAGTGCGGGTCCCCGGCGCGGAAGTTCAACTGGTCCCCGTAGACGGTGGCGAGCATGTCCGCGGCACCGAGGGCCTGGCCAACGTACCCCTGGCCCTGGACCTCGCCCATGTTGAGGGCGTGGTGCCGGATGCGGTACGCGGCGGCGCTGATCTTCTCCAGCCGTTCGGGCGTCACTGCGGTCTGCAGTGTTTGACCCTGCGGGGCGGCGTCCTGGACGGTATCTGTAGGCATTGCTGGCTCCGTGGTCGTTTCGTGCGGGGTGGTCATTCAGGCGTTGACGGTGTTCGGGGTGCTTTTGGTGGCCTCGTCAGCCAGTTCGCGTTCCCGCCTGCCCCAGGTTTCCCGGGTAGCGACGGCGGCCCAAAGGCCGATCAGGGCGTACGCGCCGAAGAGCAGTGCCGGGCCCATCCAGCCGAAGCTGACGAACAGCAAGGTGGTGATGAACGGCGTGAAGCCGGAAACCATGGCCGAGATCTGGTACGCGAGGCTGGCACCGGAGGCGCGGGTCTTGGCCTGGAAGAGCTCCGGGAACCAGGCACCCTGGGCGCCGGCCAAGGAGTTCTGGCAGACCGCATAGGAGATCACGATGGTGAGGATGATGGCGATGAACAGGCCGGTGTTAACCAGCAGGAACATCGGGATCGCGAACAGTGCGGCAAAAGCGGTGGACCAGACATAAAGGGGGCGGCGGCCAATGCGGTCCGTCAGTGCGGCCCAGGCCTGGGTGGCGAAGATGCCGATGGCAGACGCGATGCAGAGGGCGACCAGGGTCTGGGTCTTGTCCGCCAGGTGCTGGCTGTTGAGGTAGGAAATCATGTAGGTGATGGATACTGCGTAGCCGGCAGTCTCGGCGATGCGCAGGCCGATGCCCTTGACGATGTTGCGCCAGTCAGTCTTGATGACCTCGACGATCGGTGCCTTCACGATGGTGCCGCTGTCCTTCACCTCATCGAAGACCGGGGATTCCGGGACCTTGGACCGGATGATGAGGCCTACGACGACCAGCACGATGCTGGCCAGGAACGGGATCCGCCATGCCAGCTCACCTCCGAGGCTGGTGCTCGCCAGGAAGGTCAGGTTGGCAAGCAGCAGGCCCACGGGGAAGCCGGCCTGGACGATTCCGGTGAACTTGCCCTTTGATTTCCAGGGGGCATGCTCGTAGCTCATCAGGATGGCGCCGCCCCATTCCGCGCCGAAGGCCAGGCCCTGGACGATGCGGACGAAGACCAGCAGTGCCGGGGCCAGCAGTCCCACCGCGGCGTAGGTGGGGAGCAGGCCAATCGCGAAGGTTGCCAGGCCCATCAGGATGAGGGAAGCGACCAGGACCGGCTTGCGGCCCACCTTGTCGCCGAGGTGGCCGCCGATGATGCCGCCCAGCGGGCGGGCGGCGAAGCCGACGCCCAGGGTGGCAAAGGAGGCGAGGGTCCCCGTTACGGGATCGCTGCCGGGGAAGAACGCGGTGCCGAAGTACAGTGCGGCAGCGGTGCCGAAGCCGATGAAGTCATACGTCTCGATGACGGCCCCCACGCCGGATCCGATGGCAACTCGCCGGGCGTCCTTGGTGCCGTGGACCGGCCCGCGCATGGTCAGAGCATCTTTGCTCATGGTGGTTCCCTTTCGAAAAGCGGCTGGAGGAAGTCCGCCGCTGTCGACTGTTAACAATTGATGGACACCAGTGTGACCCACATCATTATGACTGTCAACAGTCGACTTTCAGAGTTGACTGTTGACAGTTAACGAACGTATTGTGGTCCCCATCACTACCGCCCGGCACGAACCAAAGGATCAATGATGTTCCACTCCAGACTTGGGTGCTCATCCATCAGCTTCCGGCACCAGGACCTTGGCACGGCCTTGCGCACCATGAAGGAACTGGGCTTCGAAGAAATCGATCTGGGCGCCCTGCCCGGCGTTTGCGACCACGTGCCCTACGGGCTCAACGCGGCCGCGGTGGACACTGTCTCCGCCGAGGTCAACGCATCCGGCCTGCGGGTCCGCTCCGTGAACGGCGACGTCGGTGACCTCAACAAGGTGCTCGACGACGAGGGCCGGGCTGCGCGGGAGCGCCACCTCGACGCCCTGCTGACCCTGACGGCCAACATAGGGGCGAAGGCATTGGTCCTGCCGTGCGGCGCCCTGGACCATACCCCGGTCCGGAGCGTCGAAGAGGATCTGGACCTCGTGGCCGCCCAGCTCACCGGTGCCGGACAGCGGGCCGCGGAGTTCGGCGTCGAACTTTGGACCGAGTCCCTCCACTTCCTTCGGTTCTGTTGGAACCTGGAGCGCGCAGGACTCCTGGCCGACCGCCTCGCCGGTTCCGGCGTCGGAATCGTCATGGACTTCAGCCACATTGTGGCGTCCGGCGAAGATATCCAGGCCTACCTGGACCGGCACCAGGGCCGCATCAGCCACGTCCACCTGCGCGACGCCGTGCCGGGGAACATCAACCTCAGCATCGGCAACGGTGACGCCGACTTCGCCGGCGGCCTGAAACGCCTTGCCGCCGACGGCTACACCGGCCACTTCTCGCTTGAACTGGAAACCCGGGACGTCACCCATGACGAACGCCCGGCCGCCGCCGCCAAAGCGGCAAGCTTCATCACCGACCTCATCTGAGCCCCAAAATCAATTCAAGGAGCACCACCATGACCACCATCCAGCGCACCGCCGTCCTCACCGGAGCAACCTCGGACCGGGGCATCGGCATCACCACGGCCCGCCGCTACGCCCGTGACGGCTGGGGCATCGTCATCCTCGACCTCGACGGCGAGAAGTCCGCCAAGGTCGCAGCCGAAATCGGCAACGAGTTCAACGTCCCCGCCTTCGGCCACGAGATCGACGTCGCCAACGAAGCCTCCGTGATTGCCGCCCAGGCCGCGGTCGCCGCCGAAGTGGCAGCGGGCAACCTCGCGCCCGTCGGCGCCTTGGCCAATATCGCCGGCATCACCTCGCCCGTCCCGTTCCTGGAAACCACCCTGGAGCTGTGGCACAAGGTCATGGATGTCAACGCCACCGGCACCTACCTGGTGACCAAGGCCTTCCTGCCGGACATGATCGGCAACGGCTGGGGCCGGATCGTGAACATGTCCTCCGTGTCCGCCCAGCGCGGCGGCGGCGTCTTCGGCAAGGTCCCCTACTCCGCCGCAAAGGCAGCCATCCTGGGCTTCACCAAGGCGCTGGCCCGTGAGCTGGGCACCACCGGCGTCACCGTCAACGCCATCACCCCCGGCGCCGTGGACACCAACATCCGCGTGGGCAGCACCGAGGAGCAGGAAGCAGCCATCAACGCCGGCATCCCGCTGGGCCGCAACGCCACCACCGAGGAAGTGGCCGCCGTGATCGCCTTCCTCTCCTCCGAGGACTCGGCCTACCTCACCGGCACCACCATCGACATCAACGGCGGCAGCCACATCCACTAGCAGCCGGCCCCGGCGCCAGCCAGAAAGCTCCCTCCATGACAAAGATCTTCAATGACCCCTCCGACTTCGCCGAAGAAGCCCTCGCCGGGTTCTGTGACGTCCACTCGGACCTGGTCCGGCAGGTTCCCGGCGGTGCCGTCCGCCGCTTCCGGCCGGCAAAGCCCAAGGTTGCCGTCCTGGCCGGCGGTGGCTCCGGGCACTACCCGGCGTTCGCCGGGGTGATCGGCGCGGGCTTCGCGGATGGAGCGGTGGTGGGAAACATCTTCACCTCGCCCTCCGCCCAGCAGGCCTACTCGGTGGCCAAGGCCGCAGAGTCCGGCGCCGGTGTCGTCTTCACCTACGGCAACTACGCCGGCGACGTGATGAACTTCGGCATGGCCAGCGAGCGCCTGGCCGCCGAGGGCATCGCCGTGGAGAACGTCCTGGTGACTGACGACATCGCCAGCGCCCCGCCGTCGGAATCCGCCAAGCGCCGCGGCATCGCCGGTGACTTCACGGTCTTCAAGGTGATGGGCGCTGCCGCCGAGAATGGCGCGGACCTGGCCGAGGTGGTCCGCCTGGGCCGCAAGGCCAACGAACGCACCCGCACCATCGGCAGCGCGTTCGCCGGCTGCACCTTCCCGGGCGCAGACGCCCCGCTGTTCACGCTCCCGGCGGGGCAGATGGGCCTGGGCCTGGGCATCCACGGTGAACCCGGCCTGCACGACACCCACCTGCCTTCGGCCAAGGAACTGGGCCGCGAACTGGTGGCCCGCGTACTCTCCGAAACCCCGCCGGACGCCGCCAGCCGCATCGCCGTCATCCTTAATGGCCTCGGCTCCACCAAGCATGAGGAGCTCTTCGTCCTCTGGGGGACCGTGGCACCGCTGCTGCGTGCCGCCGGCTACACGCTGGTGATGCCCGAGGTGGGGGAGCTGGTCACCAGCCTTGACATGGCAGGCGTCTCGCTGACCGTCACCTGGCTTGATGAGGAACTGGAACCGCTGTGGGTTGCCCCTGCCGAGACTCCGGCCTACCGCCGGGGCAGCGCTGCCCGGGAGACCGGGGCGCGTGGGGTCGAGGAAACGTCCGACGGCGGATCGGCCGCTGCTGCGTTCGTTGCCACCGCATCCTCCCGCGGGTATGCCGCGGCCTGCGTAGCGGCCATCGACGCCGCCCGTTCGTCGCTGCACGACGCCGAAGAGCGGCTGGGCCGCATGGATGCGATTGCCGGTGACGGCGACCATGGCCGGGGCATGGTCCGCGGCGTGGACGCGGCCGCCGCAGCCGCGTCCGCCGCACTGGGCCACGGTGCCGGAGCCGGCGATGTGCTGGCTGCCGCCGGGGACGCCTGGGCGGACAAGGCAGGCGGCACCTCCGGTGTCCTGTGGGGCGCTGGACTGCGGGCTTTCGGTGAAACGGTGGGCAATGCCTCCGCACCCGCTCCCAGTGCCCTTGCGGCAGCAGTGACGGCGTTCGCGGACCGGATTGTCCAGCTGGGCAAAGCCGAAGCGGGGGACAAGACCATGGTGGACGCGCTGCTGCCGTTTGTTGCCAGGTTCAGCTGTGCGGTGGGCTACGGCGTGGAACCGGGCCGCGCCTGGGAGGACGCGGCACGCGAGGCGGCCATCGCCGCGGAAGCCACCGCGGACCTCCTGCCACTCAAGGGCCGGGCCCGGCCCCTTGCGGAAAAGAGCCTGGGCACGGCGGATCCCGGCGCCACGTCGCTGGCCATGGTCTTCGCCGTCATGGGGCCGCACTTCACCGGTGCCACCGGGTCCGAAGGCAGCACCGCCACCGTTGCGGCGACGGCCGCTGAGTCATGACAACGGAAGGAAACACCATGGGGCTGCGGCTCATTGTCGGCGCGGACGAAGCCGGCGTGGACTACAAGGACAAGGTCCTCGCGGACCTGCGGAACGATCCGCGCGTCAGCGAGGTCATCGACATCGGCGTCAACCGGAGCGACGCCCCGGCCGATTTCTCCAAGCCTTACCCGTACGTGGGCATAGCGGCCGGCGAGATGATCAGGGACGGTGCCGCTGACCGGGCCATCCTGTTCTGCGGTACCGGAATCGGCGTCGCCATCGCCGCCAACAAGGTGGACGGCATCCGCGCCACCGCCGCGCACGACTCGTTCTCGGTGGAGCGGTCCATCCTGTCCAACGACTGCCAGGTCCTCACCATGGGGCAGCGCGTGGTGGGCATCGAACTCGCCCGCCGCCTGGCAAAGGAATGGATCGGGTACACGTTCGATCCGTCGTCGGCCTCGGCGGGCAAGGTCAAGGTCCTCACCGACTTCGAGGGCTGCTAAGCCGGGTCCCGGCCCGCGGGGCGGCGGCTGTTCGGCAACACGGCTGCCCGCCCCGTTGCGCGGTGCTCCTACACTGGGGTGATGATCACAGTCACCGGAAGTGTGGAAACCAACCTGTCCGCGGAGAAGGCCTTTGCCTTCATGAGTGAGTTCGAAAACACCACTAAGTGGGATCCCAACACCCCCGTGATGGACAAAATCACCCCGGGGCCCGTTGCCGTAGGCCACAAATACCACGCTGAGTCCGAGTTCCGCGGAAAGCGCCAGACGCTGGTCTACGAGGTCATCGAGCTCACGGACAACCACATAAAACTGCGCGGCGAGAACAAGACCGTCACCTCGTTCGATTCCATCGATGTCAGGCCCAACGGGAGCGGCTCCGTGGTGACGTACACGGCCGAGTTCAGCATCCATGGGCCGGCCAAGATCATCCAGCCGCTGCTGAAGCCTGCCTTCAATTCGCTGCGTGATCCAGCGTTGAACGGGATCCGGGACACGCTTAATTCGCTGGCAGCGGCCTGACGCCTGCAAAGAATCCCCGGATCCCACTGCGCGGATCGTCCTCAACCCGGGCGCCGTCGTCCAGCATCATGGTGCGGCGCGCGTCCCCAAATTCCGGCCACTCCAGCCCTGCCGTGTCCGGCGATCCAGTGCGCGCAAAGGCTGCCCAGGCCCCGCTCATGGTGTTGCTGAGGGACTGCGGCGCCGCGCCCCGGGTAAGGAACGCAGCCTCCGGCCCGTCCAGGTGCCGGAAAACGAACGGGATGTCCAGGGCATGGCAGGCGCCCAGCTTTCCGCCCATGGCCGGGCTGCGCCAGGTGAACAGGTAGGCGAAGTTTCTCCCGGCCGCGCCGTTTGGCGCGGCCGGTTGGCGCGCTGCCAAAAGACGGTTGGTGGGCTGGCGGTAGACGGAATCGGCGATGGCGGCTTCAAGGATTTCCTTGCCCCCGGGCTCCCGGGACAGTACCCGGGCCAGTGCTTCGGTGTAGCCCGGTGCCTGGGCAGACGGAACCCCTGCGGCGGCGAGGACGGCGGCGGCGCGGTCAGGATACCCTGGGTCCTCCGGGGCAGCCGGGCGCATTTCGACGGCGAAGGAGCCTTCGTTGAGGTTGGTTCCGGCCAGCAGGTCCACCCCGCTGTTGAGCCCGCGGCGGATACCGTCCAGCGGCGGCTCCGGCAGTGAGGGTGTCCCCACGGTCGGCTGGAAGGGCAGCGGGACGGCGTAAGTCTCCGCCGCGATCCGCTTTTCCAGGGCGGCCTGGGCCTCAAGCAGCCGCCCCGCGGGGAGGGTCAGCAGTTCCTTCGCGGATGGTTTGTCCAGGCCGCACAGTTCCAGGAATTGCGCGCTGATGTGCGCGGATTCGTCCGGCCGCCGGTACCGTTCCGCGGTGCCGCTCTGCATGATGGCGCGGTGGAAGAGCCCTTCCGACGACGGCATGCCCAGCAGGGTCCCGATGGCCGCGGCGCCTGCCGACTCGCCAAAAACAGTGATGTTTTCCGGGTCGCCGCCGAATGCCCCGATATTCCGGCGTACCCAGCGCAAGGCTTCCAGCTGGTCCAGCAGGGCGGCGTTGGACGAGTCCTCGTACCCTGGGCCAAGCAGGTCCGCCAGATGCAGGAAGCCCAGGGCGCCCAGGCGGTAGTTGATGGACACGAGCACCACGCCCGCCGCGGCGGCCAGCCGGGCGCCGTCGTACATGGCGTCGCTATTGGCGCCCAGCAGAAACGCGCCGCCATGGATCCACACCATCACCGGCCTTGCCGGCCCGTCCTCCGGCGGGGCCCAGATGTTCAGGTTGAGGCAGCCGTCTTCGCTCCATTTCCGCGGCCTGCTGAGCGGCGGGGCGGGGTTCTCCAGGTTTTGGGGTGCTGCGGGGCCGGCGGCGGTGCAGTCCAGGACGCCTGCCCACGGGGCTGCCGGGACCGGAGGGCGGAAGCGGTTGGCCCCCGACGGCGGTGCAGCGTAGGGGATGCCAAGGAACCGGCGGATAGTGGTCCCTTCAGCTTCGAGGGAGCTGCCGAGGATGGACCCGGCGGGGGTGGAGAGACGCGTCATGGTTGACAGGTTACGGCGTCCGCACAGGTAGGCTGGCATCACCGTTCGGCAGTGGGCGGCCACGATGCTGTGGCTCTTCATAACTGTCCGGGAGGTAAGACGCGTGCCCCACGCCGACGTCTTTGGTGCCGAAAATTTTGCTGACGTTGCCCTGCATCTTCAGGAGTCGTTCCTCCATACCCCCGAGGTCGGCGCGATCCTGCAGGATCTCGCGGCCTATGCCGTGGGCCGCCTCGGCAGCACCGATCCCGGGTGTTCGTGCGAAATCACGGTACTGCGGCCCAAGAAACCCGTGACCACGGCCTGCAGCAACCCCGCCGCGAAGGTGATGAACCAGGTGGAGTTCAAGCACGGCGACGGTCCGGGTTTGACGGCCATGCGGACCAGCGCCATGGTCCTGGTGGCCGACCTGCGGCTGGAACAGCGGTGGCCGGACTATGTCCAAGCAGTGCAGGATCAGGGATTCCTTTCGGTGCTGAGCATCCCCGTGGAGCTAGAGGGGGACGCGCAGGGCGTGCTGACGTTCTACTGCTCGCATCCCGTCGACCCCCGCGACAACCGCGTGGATGTTGCGGAGACGTTTGTGCGGCGGGCCTCCAAGGGCCTGACGCTCTGCCTCCGCATGCTCAGGCTGGAGGAGACCAGGGACGGCATGACCGCCGCCATGCAGACCCGCACCGTGATCGACCTGGCTACGGGGGCCATCATGGCTCAAAACCGCTGCACCCAGGATGCTGCCTTCAAACTGCTTCGGGAAGCATCCAACACGCGCAACATGAAACTCCGCGATGTGGCGGCCATGGTGATCTCGTCAGTGGCCGGGGTGACGGACACCTTTACCTACTTCGACGAGTAGGGGCCCTTCCGCTCCGGATCCTGCGGCTCCGGTTGGAGGAGGAACAGGGCATAACTGCTGAGCGGGACGCGCAGTAGCAGGCCCCGGGCGGCACAGTGTTCGTTGACGGCCTGTGCCAGGGCGTCCCGCTCCTTCGGTGACAGGGTGCATTGGCCGGCGCAGTAGTCGCGGATGAGCTGTTCCGAGGCGTCGCCGCCCAAGCCGACGAACTCCAGCCACAGCTGTGCCAGATCCAGTCCGTGCTCCTTGATGACAGCATCGGTGAGGGCCTGCTGGTCAACGGCATCCATCGTCCCGTCCTAGCCTTGGTTATGGATTCCTGCAGCTGTGCTTCGGAACGGCGGCGTGGATGGATGGGAATGAACCGCAAATATTTCGCTGGGAGAGTGGCGCCACGCCCCTGCGCATGGACTCGCCCCGGCGCTCCCGTCGCCGCATCCAGCGCCGGGGGACCTTCGCCCCTAGGCGGCGAACCGGCCCCGGAAGTCAACTTGAGTGTCTGGAGCACGCGAGTACAACAGGAGGCAAGGACCATGGGCGCATGTGATGTCTGCGGCAGCAGCGAGGGCCGCATGTTCACCGTCAGTATGGGAAACCAGACCGGCACGTTCGACAGCTTCGAATGTGCCATCCACATGATGGCTCCGGCATGCGAGCATTGCGGCTGCCGGATCCTGGGCCATCCCGTTGAAAGCCAGGCAGGCATCTACTGCTGCCTCCATTGCGCGAAGGAAGCGGGCAACCCGCACCAGGCCGCGCATGCTGAGCATACGACGGTGGCCGTGCCGGCGGAAGGCACGTCGGGAGGGCAGCGCTAGCGTTGCCCTGAAGAAGCGACAGGAAAAGGGAGACCGTGGCGGACAGCGGAAGTTTCAGGATTGTGGTGGGCGTTGACGGGTCGGACCAGTCCAGGGCAGCGATGGACTGGGCAATTGAGGAGTCCAGGCTGCGCACGGGAGAGGTACAGGCCGTGACCGCCTGGAGCTTTCCCTATGTCAGCGATGCCCTCGGCACAGCATGGGACTATGACATCTTCCAGAAGGACGCCCAGGCCATCCTCGAAGAAGAACTTGAACGCGTCAAGAACCAGGGCGTGACGGTCACGGGGCGCATCGTGGAGGGCAATCCCGCGTCGGCGCTCATCGAGGCCTCCCGGGATGCTGACCTGGTGGCGGTAGGTTCACGCGGCCACGGCGGCTTCACGGGGATGCTGCTGGGTTCAGTGTCGCACCAGACCATCCATCATGCGCACTGCCCCGTGCTGGTAATCCGGGAGCCTGACGCGGGATAACCACCTTGGTACCTTCGCCTTTCAGTGAATGGAAACGCCGTTCTGTGGGTCCCGCGCTGCCGCAAGGCTTGCAGCATGGACATGATTCGGGTGGAGCCCCGCTGCCGCGTGCTGATCGACAACGACTGGGCGGGAGACCCGGACGGGCTGGTGGCCCTGGCCCACCACGCCATGTCGCCCGCCAACGCGATCGTCGGCGTCACAAGTTCCCTGACCAACCCGATGTTTGGGCCGCCGGCGGGCATGGCGCAGAAGGGCGCGAACCTGGCCGGGGAACTGTTGCGCGTCCTCAAGAGCCCGGAGCCGGCAGTGGCCCACCCGGGATCCGACAGCCCCTTCACCGGACAACCCCGGGACAACCCGGCTGCCCGGGCGATCGCTGCCACCGCAGCAGCCGGCGGAGTGCTGCCCCTGGTCCTTGTCTGCGCCGGCCCGCTCACCAACGTGGCCGATGCGCTCCTGCTGGATCCCGCCGTCGCCTCCTCCCTCACCTTGGCCTGGGTTGGCGGGGCCGCGGCGAATGGGGAGGAATACAACTACTTCACGGACCCGGCCGCCGCAGACTTCGTGCTCGGGAACCAGGAGCTGTCCGTGTGGCAGTTCCCGGCTGAGACGTACCGGCAGGTTGTTGCCCCGGTGGCCGAACTTGACCATGCCTTCAGGAACTCGGGCGCGGCAGGCGCCTGGCTGTGGGAGCTCTTCAACAGCCTGCACGTGCCGGACTTCGTGAAATTCGGGCCGCTGTGGTGCCTGGGTGACAGCGCACCCCTGGTGGTTACCGGCCTCGACGATGCCACGTCCACCTTCACGGAAACACGCAACCATCCCTCGCGGCGGACCTACACCTCCGTGGACACGCGGCTGATCATGGCGGATTTCCTCGCAAAGCTGCGGCTGCAGCAGTAGCAGGCTAAAACGATGGCCCGGACCGCCACAGGCAGTCCGGGCCATCCGCTGGTGTCAGGCGGGCTGCGGTGCCCCCGCCGGTGCCTGCTGCCGGGCGAAGTTGCCCAGCCAGCGCGCGCTCTCCTTGGGAGTCCGTTCCTGGGTGGAACGGTCGACGGCGATCAGGCCGAACTTGGGCCCGTAGCCGAAGATCCACTCGAAGTTATCGAACGCGGTCCAGGCGATGTACCCGCGGACGTCGATGCCGTCCGCAAGGCAGGAAGCAACGCCGTCGACGGCCGTCTGCAGGTACGCCACCCGCTGCGTGTCATCCTCCGTGGCCAACCCGTTCTCGGTGACCATCACCGGGATGCCGGCAACGCGCCAGGCCTCGCGGATGGTGGCCTCCAGCGCTTGGGGATAGATTTCCTCGCCCATTTGGTTGACGGCCACGCCTTCCGGAGCCGGAGCGTGGCCGTCCGGGCCGTACACGGTGCGGCCGTAAGTCTGGATGCCCACGAAGTCGTCGCCGCGGGAGGCTTCCAGGAACCGCTCGTTGACGTCCCGGCGCACCTGGGCCGCGATTTCTTCGCCGCCGGGGACCGACTGGATGTCCGAGTTGGCCAAGGTCCAGCCCACGCGCAGATCCGGGCGGTGTGCCTTGATTGCTTCGGTGGCCGCCTTGTGCGCCGCGAGTTTAACGTTGAAGCCGGCCTCCGTGGAGCAGAACTGGAACGGGGCAACCGTGCTGGCGTCCACGCCCAGGCGCTGTGCGGCAGCCGCCCACATGGGGACCTTGCCGCGGTTCTCCGGCGCTTCCCCGCCGATGCCGAATGACTCCAGCAGCCAAGGGAGGTTGGGCTCGTTCAGGGTGCAGGCGACGCCGATCAGGTCACCCAGGTGCGCCATGACCCGGCCGCAATAGCGGGCGAACAGCTCCGGCGTGCGTTCGCCCTCCCAGCCGCCCGAACGGAGCAGCCACAGCGGTGACGCGAAATGGTGGAACGTGACCACGGGCGTCAGCCCGTGCTCCCGGCAGGCCTCGAGCACCCGCTTGTAGTGGTCCAGCGCAGCCACCGAGAAATGCCCTTCCTCCGGTTCGATCCGGGCCCATTCCACGGAGAACCGGTAGCTGGTAAAACCGAGGAAGGCGATCAGGGCAATATCCTCCCGGTACCGGTGGTAGTGGTCCACGGCATCCCCGGACGGCTCCGCGAAAATGGTGCCCGGAAGGTGTTCCAGGAACCAGACATCGCTGTTGACGTTGTTGCCTTCCACCTGGTGGCCTGCGGTGGCCACGCCCCAAAGGAAGTCCTGCGGAAACGGGTTGGTCATTGGGGTTCCTCTCATCATGGACGCACGCCGGCGTCCCAGGCCTCACTGCCTGCCTCCATCCTGTCCAACCGCGTGACCGCCGCCACAATACTTTTTCAATCAATGACATTCTCATGTTTGGTCCAGCAGGCCCCAACGGATTCTTGAAGGGAGCCGGACAGCCCCGGCCCCTCGAATTTCCTCCGTTTGTCACCGTCATAGAAGAATGCGAAGGCGCACCAGATGAAACTTATGACCTCCACCGCACGCGGCAGCGCTGCCGTCCTGACGGGTGCCCTGCTGATCGGCTCCCTGGCCGCCTGTGGCGGCGGATCCAGCCAGGCCTCCGCCAAAGCCGACACCGGCAGCATCACGCTGGCCATCGACAGCGACTCGGCCTCCTTCGGCTACGACCCGCTGCGCGTCTCCGCAGCGCAGCGCCAGTTCTTCGAAGGCCTCTACGACAGCCTCATGACCCTGCAGCCGGACGGTTCCACGGGGCCGGGCCTGGCCAAGGAGTTCAGCTACAACGCGGACAACACGGTCCTGACGCTGACACTCAAGGACGACGTCACGTTCACGGACGGTTCCAAGCTGGACGCCGCACTGGTCAAGGCCAACCTCGACCGCCGCTCCGATCCCGCACTGAGCGCGTACTCGGCCGTCGCCAAGGGTGGTGCGCAGGAAATCACCTCCGTGGATGTGGTGAGTCCCACCCAGGTATCCCTGACGTTCGCCAAGCCGCAGCCGGGATTTGAAAAGAACCTGGCCTCCACCACCGGCATGATCGTGGGCAAGAACGGTGTCACAGACACCGCCAGCCTGTCGGCAACCCCGGACGGTTCCGGCCCGTACACCCTGGACCCCTCCACCGTGAAGGGCAACAAGTACGTGATGGTGAAGAACGACAAGAGCGCCGACGCGTCCAAGTACGCCTACAAGAAGGTGGTCTTCAGCGTGGTCCAGGACCCGCAGGCCCGGGCCAACGCCCTCGTGTCCGGCCAGGCGGACGTGGCCATGCTGACCTCGAACACGGTTGACTTCGCCAAGTCGAAGGGCGTCGGGGTCACCCAGATCGGCGGCACCGTCAACACCATGATCTCCTTCGACAAGATCGGCAAGACCGCCCCGGCGTTCGCCCAGGAGAAGGTCCGGCAGGCCATCCAGTACGCCATCAACCGCCAGGCCCTGGTGGACGCCCTGCACAAGGGCGATGTCCCGGCCTGGAACGCCCTCCCCAAGGATTCAGCGGGCTTCACCAAGGACCTTGAAACCGAATTCGCGTACAACCCGGACAAGGCCAAGAGCCTGCTGGCCGAGGCCGGCTACCCCAACGGCTTCGAGTTCACCATCATCGCCAGCGCCCAGACCCAAACGGACCTGCAGGCCGTCCAGAAGGACCTCGCCGCCGTCGGCATCACCATGAACGTGAAGATGGCCGCGTCAACGGATGAAGCCTTCGCCGCCGTCGCCACCACACCCCTGGGCTACGCGCCGCTGAACTGGGACAACCCCGTCGGCGTGATGTACGGCGTGGTCCTCAACGGCTTCACCAACGTCCAGAAGGCCACCGATGACCAGCTCAGCGCCGCCACCGGCGAACTGGCCGCCGCCAAGGACGACGCCGCCGCCAAGGCAGCCGCCACGAAGCTGAACACCCGCCTGATGGAGTCCGGCTGGATGATCCCGCTGTACGAGGCGCTCACCAACCAGGGCTACAACACCAAGAAGGTGGCTCCGGTGAAGTTCGCCGGCACCAACGCCTACCCGCTCCTTTCGTCCTACACCCCGGCCAGCTAACACCCGCACGTCCTGCCGGGTGCTCTCCGCCACGGGAGCACCCGGCAGGACGGCCTGACCGATGGAGGTCACCATGGCACTATTCATCACCAAGCGCCTGCTGATGGCGCTGGCCACCGTGCTGGTGGTTGCGGTGCTGGCATTCCTGCTGGTGCACGCGATGCCGGGCAGCCCTGGGGCCGTGTCCCTCGGCGCCGGAGCCTCCCAGGAGGCCATCGACGAGGTCAACCAGCGGCTGGGCTGGAACGACCCGCTCCCCGCGCAGTTCTTCACCTGGCTCGGTTCCGCGGTCCAGGGCGACCTGGGCATCTCGCTCATCGATGGCCGCTCCGTCAGCGCGGACCTGGCGAGCCGGTTGCCTGTCACCGCCTCCCTTGCCGCCGGTGCCACCATCCTCAGTGCCGTCCTGGGCATCGCCCTTGGCGTCACCGCGGCCGTCCGCGGGGGAGTGCTGGACCAAGCCATCGGCGGCTTCGTCGGCCTCCTGGTGGCACTGCCCGCGTTCTGGGTGGGTGTCCTCTTCGTCTACCTTTTTGCCGTCCAGTCCTCCATCTTTCCCGCCACCGGCTACGTCCCGTTCGAGGTCTCCCCGCAGGACTGGGCGCTGTCCCTGGCGCTGCCGGTGATCACCCTGGCAGTGGGCGGTGCGGCCTTCATCGCCCGGCAGACCAGGGCCTCCATGCTCGAGGCCCTGCAGCAGGAACACATCCGCACGCTGCGCGCCACGGCCACCCCCACCTGGAAAATCCTCTACGTCCACGCCCTGCGCTACGCCAGCCTGCCCATCGTGGCCGGCATCGCCCTGCAGTTCATCGGCCTGTTCGGCGGCTCCGTCATCGCTGAGCAGCTGTTCGCCATGCCCGGCCTGGGCCAGGCCGTCCAGACCTCGGTCAGCACCCATGACGCCCCCGCCGTGCAGGGCGTGGTGGTCATCGCCACCGTGGTGGTGGTCGCCGTCAACCTGGTGCTGGAGTTGGCCACCAAGTTCCTCGACCCGAAGTTGCGTGCCTCATGATCCCTTCAATGGCTCCGGTCCCCGCAGACCAGCTGGAAACCCCGACGCCGGCAGCGGCTCCCGTGCGCAATGCCGGCAAGGCCGCCATCGCCAAATTTTCCCGGCACCGGCTGTTCGCCTCGCCCGGCGCCGTGGCCGGGCTCGTCTGGCTCGTGGCGATGGTCGCCGCGTCACTGACCGCGCCGCTGTGGCTGCCGTACAAAACCGAGGACCAGGACTTCACTGCCGTCCTCTCCGGCCCCACCGGCGCGCACTGGCTGGGAACGGATGAACTGGGCCGTGACATCCTCAGCCGCATCTTCGCCGCGGCGGCAGGCACCCTGGGGACGTCCATGCTCACGGTGATTGTCGGCGTCGGGCTCGGCACCATCCTGGCCATGCTTGCTGCCGGCGCCGGTGAACGGACCGAAGGCGTGATCAGCCGGGTCACCGAGGTCATGATGTCCCTGCCGGGCACGGTGATTATCCTGGCCGTGATCGGCGCGGTGGGAACCAACATCCCCGTGGTCATGGCCATCCTGGGCATCCTGATGTCCGCCGGTATCTACCGGGTGATCCTGGGCCAGGCCAAGTCGCTGCAGTCCCAGCTCTATGTGGACGCGGCCAAGGTGGACGGCGCCAGCCCGCTGCGCATCAGCCTCCGCCACGTCCTGCCCGGGCTGGCCAACACCATCGTGGTCCAGGCGGCACTCATCTTCGCCGTCGGCATGCTCATCCAGGCCGGCCTGGCTTTCATCGGCTTCGGGCCGCCCATCCCGCAGCCCAGCTGGGGTGGCATGATCCAGGGCGCCTCCCAGCACGTCTACGACGCCCCGTGGATGATGGTCCCCACCGGTGCCGTCCTGGCGCTCACGGTCCTGTCGGCCAATGCCATCGGCAACGCCCTGGGCAAGGCCCCCAACGCCGCCGCACCGCACCTGCCCTCCGCCGCGGCACGCAGGCAGCGCGGAAAGGCCGTCGCCGCAATCGCCGCCGCCCCCGTCCCTGCCGCGAAGGACGGCGCCCTTGTTCGGGAAACGGCCAAGGGGACGCTCAGTGTCCGCAACCTCTCCGTCGGCGTCGACAATGGCGTCCGGCTCGTCACCGACGTCTCCTTCGACGTCGAACAGGGCACGGTCCTGGGCCTGGTGGGGGAGTCCGGCTGCGGCAAGACGATGACCGCGCTGTCCCTGCTCGGGTTGCTGCCCTCCGGCGTTTCCGTCACCGGCGGACAAATCCTCTGGAACGGCAGGAACCTTGCCGCGACCACGGACAAGGACATGGAATCCGTCCGCGGCCGCGAGATCGCCCTGATCAGCCAGGAACCCATGCGCGCCCTGGACCCGATGTTCACGGTGGGCTACCAGCTCACCGCCACCATCCGCCGGCTCCGCGGAATGGGCAACGCCGAGGCCCGCAAGGAAGCGCTCAGCCTGCTGGAGAAAGTGGGCATCGTTGATGCTGCCCGGATCCTGAAGACCTATCCGCACCAGATCAGCGGCGGCATGGCGCAGCGCGTGGCGATCGCCCTTGCCCTCTCCGGACAGCCCCGGCTGCTGGTGGCGGACGAACCCACCACTGCCCTGGACGTCACGGTCCAGGCCGAAATCCTTTCCCTGCTCCGTGCACTGGTGAAGGACACCGGCATGTCTGTGGTCATGGTCACCCACGACCTCGGCGTGGTGGCGGACATCTGCGACCAGGTGGCCGTGATGTATGCCGGGCAGGTGGTGGAAAACGGCAGGACAGCAGCCATCCTGGACAGCCCCCGGCACCCCTACACGCTGGCCCTGCTGGCCGCGGACCCGCACGCCAACCATGCAAACGACATGCCGGAACGCCTTGCCACGATTCAAGGGCAGGTACCCCAGCCCAAGGACTGGCCCACCGGCTGCCGGTTCGCCGCCCGCTGCCAGTTCGCCGGCTCCGCCTGCCTCGAACCCGTCCCCCTGCTGCCCTCCGGCGCAGCAGAGGGCCTGGTGCGGTGCGTCAAAGCGGAGCAGCTCGCCGTCGAAGGCATGGACTGGCTGGCCACGGACGTCCCGGCCTCCCGCCTGCTCGAGGTCACCTCCAAACAGACGCTACTCACCGAAAAGGACATGGCATGAGCACCGCAGTCACGGAGCGCCCAGGGCCAACGCCGGCCACCACCGTCCCCATGCTCGAAGTGAAGGACCTGGTGGTGCGCTACGGCCGCGGCCGCCGGGCAGCCACAGCACCTGCCGCCGTCGACCGCGTCAGCTTCAGTATCGCCCCCGGTGAAACGGTGGGCCTGGTGGGGGAATCCGGCTCCGGCAAGTCCACCATCGGCAAGGCAATCCTTGGCCTGCAGAAAGTTTCCGGCGGCACCATCAACTACCAGGGCCGGGACATCACCTCCGCCACCGCGGCCCAGCGCCGGGACCTGGGCGGGGAACTGCGGGCCGTCTTCCAGGACCCCAACTCCTCCCTGAACCCCCGGAACACCATCGGCACCTCCCTGGCCGAACCCCTGCGCCTGCGCGGCATCGCCGCTGCGGAGGCCCGGGTAAAGGCCGGGGACATGCTGGAACGTGTGGGCCTGCCCCGGGAGGCCGTGGACCGGTACCCCAGCCAGTTCTCCGGCGGCCAACGCCAGCGCATCTCCGTGGCCCGCGCCCTGATCTGCGATCCCCAGCTGGTGGTCTGCGACGAAGCCGTCAGTGCCCTTGACCTTTCCACCCAGGCGCAGGTACTCAACCTGCTGGCCGACCTCCGCGACGAGCGGGGCCTCAGCTACCTGTTCATCGCGCATGACATCGCCGTGGTGCAATTCCTGGCCCAGCGCGTGGTGGTGCTGTACCGCGGCCAGGTGATGGAAAGCGGTCCTGCCGCCGCCGTCACCGGGAACCCCAGGCACCCGTTCACGCAGGCGCTGGTGGCGGCCTCCCCCGTGCCGCGGCCGGCGGAGCAGGCGGCGCGTCGCGAAGGCCGCGAATCACTGGGCGTCCGTACCGGGGCCGCTGCGGTGCCCGCACCCGGCGGCTGCCCCTTCCGGCTCCGCTGCCCGCTGGCCACCGACCTGTGCGCCGCCGAACGGCCGGCGCTGCGCCGGGTGGGAACGGCCGACGTCGCCTGCCACTACGCCTGAACCTCCAGTCAGCGAAGGGGACGCCACCCCATCGCTGCAACGACAGCCTTCAACACAGAAGTGGAGCCCTGATGACAGAGCAACGACAGCGGCCGGCTGGATCCACCGACAGGATCGTCATGCTGGGAGTCAACGGCGGTCCCGTTGTGGGTCCTGACGAAGCCAAACCCGCCTTGGCGCTGGTGGTCAATGACGCGGTGTATCTGGTGGACTGCGGGCTTGATACGTCCCGACAGCTCGTCAGGGCGGGACTGGGATTCGCCGGCATTCGCAACGTGTTCATCACGCACCACCACCTGGACCACACTTCCGGGCTGCCGGGACTCCTGCTGCACGGGTGGACAGCACGCCCGCCCCTGCCGCCGGTGGATATCTGGGGTCCACCAGGAACCAAGCAAAAAGCAACAAATCTTCTCGCCGGCTTTGAGGACGAGATTGCCCTTTTCGAGTCCGGCGGCGGTTTCGGTGCCTTCATGGCACCTGATGGCCATGACATCGAGGTGCCCCCGGACAGGGCAGTCGTCCCCGTCATGGAAGACGCCAACGTCCGTGTAGATGCCACCAGGGTGTTCCATGGCCCGGAAGTGGCGAACGCCTATGCCTACCGGTTTACGGTCAAGGGCACCGGCAAGGTGGTGGTGTTTTCCGGTGACACGGCCGCCCATGACGCTAATCTTGCCGCCATCGCCAAGGGGTGTGATGTGCTCGTCCACGAAACGCAGGACAACAGCGCCATTGAGCGTATCGCAGCCGAACTTCCCTTCCCGCGTGGAGAGGAGCTGAAGAAGCATCTGTTCGAGGCACACTCCAGCGTCCTCGACCTGCCTGCCGTAGCCCTTGCTGCGCAAGCCAAGAAGCTGGTCTTCAGCCACTACACGCCTGTTGCGCAACCGCCGTCCACCTGGCTTGCGCTGGCGGTTCCCGCGGCCGAAGCCGTGGGCTACGAGGGGGAAATTTTCGCCCCGAATGCACTGGACGTTATACCCCTTTAGCCCACCGCCCTGCTGTCACTGCCTGCACGCCTGTAACCCGCTATACAGAACGGACCCCTCATTCCATGACTTCCACTCCTTGGCTCGCTGCCATGATTTCGCCCGGGCAGGACTTCGACGGTGCCCCGCGCCTCCGCAAGGAATTCCGGCTTGAGGAGGGCCACGGCGGCGTGGTCAAGGCGATGCTGCGGGCCACCGCCTTCGGCATCTACGAGGCCTGCATCAACGGCACGCAAGTGGGGGACGACGTCCTGAGCCCGGGTTGGAGCGCCTATGAGTGGCGGCTCCGGTACCGCAGCTATGACGTCACAACCCTGGTGACGCCCACCAGCGTGCTGGGCGTGGAACTGGGCAACGGCTGGTACCGCGGCCGGCTGGCCTGGCACGGCATGGCCAACCTCTACGGCAGTGAGCTGGGATTCTTCGGCCAGTTGGACATCGAGTTCGCGGACGGCCACGTGCAGTCGATCGCCTCCGATGCCTCCTGGCAGGCAGGCCCGTCCGCCACCACGTCTAACGACCTCTACGACGGCCAGACCATCGACGCCCGCCGCCTTCACAAGGGGTGGGCGGAGCCCGGCTATGTGCCGGGCGCTGACTGGACCGGCGTACGGGAGCTGGCGTTCGACGCCGACCGGCTTGCTGAGCCGGTCGGCCCGCCCGTGGTTCGGGCCGGCGTCGTGCGTCCCGTGGAAATCTTCACGTCTCCCTCCGGCCGTACCCTGGTGGACTTCGGCCAGAACCTGGTGGGCTGGCTCCGGTTTACCGTGCAGGGCGAGGCCGGGCAGGCCATCACCGTGCGGCACGCCGAGGTCCTCGAAGCCGGAGAGCTGGGCGTCCGGCCCCTGCGGTCAGCCAAGGCCACGGACACTTTCATCCTCTCCGGCGGCCTGGACTCCTTCGAGCCCACCAAGACCTTCCATGGCTTCCGCTACGCCGAGATCGCCGGCTGGCCGGGAACACTGACCGCGGATGACGTTGAGGCCGTGGTGGTCCACTCCGACCTGGAACGCACCGGCACCTTCGAATGCTCCAACGAGCTGGTGAACCAGCTGCACCGCAACATCGTCTGGGGCCTGCGCGGCAACTTCCTGGACCTGCCCACTGACTGCCCGCAGCGCGACGAACGGCTGGGCTGGACTGGCGACATCGCCGTGTTCGCCCCCACTGCGGCGTATCTGTACGACGTCAAGGGCTTCCTGCAGGACTGGCTCCTGGACCTTGCCGCCGAGCAGAAGGCCGCGAACGGTCTGGTGCCCATCACCGTGCCCGATGCCCTGAAATACTGCCCGCAGCCGCCCGAATTCCCGGCTCCGGAATCGTCCGCCCTGTGGAGTGAAGCCTCCGTGTGGGTGCCATGGGCACTCTGGGAGGCCTACGGGGACCTCAGCGTGCTGCGGAACCAGTACGAGTCGATGGCCTCGCACACCCGCCGGGTGGAGGGGCTGCTCTCGCCCACGGGCCTGTGGGACTCCGGCTTCCAGTTCGGCGACTGGCTGGACCCGGACGCCGCGCCGGACCAGCCATGGGCGGCCAAGGCGGACACCGGCGTGGTGGCCACCGCCTGCATGTACCGCACCGCGCGCCTCACCGCGCGAACGGCCGGACTCCTGGGAAAGCACGACGACGAGGCACACTTCGAGGCGCTCGCCGCCCGGGTGCGGAACGCCTTCGCCGAGCACTACGTGGCGGCCAGCGGCACCATCCGCAGCGACTGCACCACCGTGTACGCGCTGGCCATTGCCTTCGATGTGCTGGAGACGCCGGAACTCCGCGGGTTCGCAGGCAACCGCCTGGCGGAACTGGTGCGGGACAATAACTACCGGGTGTCCACCGGGTTCGCGGGAACGCCGTTCATCACCCACGCGCTCACCGACACCGGCCATGTGGACGAGGCCTACCGCCTGTTGCTGGAGCAGGGCTGCCCGTCCTGGTTGTACCCGGTGACCATGGGTGCCACCACCGTCTGGGAACGCTGGGATTCCATGCTCCCGGACGGCACCATCAACCTCGGCGAAATGACCAGCTTCAACCACTACGCCCTGGGTGCGGTGGCGGACTGGATGCACAAGGCCATTGGGGGCATCCGGCCGGCCGAACCCGGCTACGCGCGCGTACTGATTCAGCCGCAGCCGGGGGAGGGGATCAGCTGGGCCAGGACGTCCCTGAAGACCCCGCACGGTGAGGTCCGGGTGGAATGGACGCTCGACGGCGGTGCGTTCCGTCTGGAGGCAACCGTCCCTGCCGGGGTGGCGGCCGACGTCGTGCTTCCGGACGGCGAGCGGCACACGGTTGAGGGCGGCGAGTACCACTTTGCCTGCGCACCGGCACCTGTGCTCGATTACCAGGCGAGCCGCTGATGGGCCACCAAGCGGTCCAGCACCTGCGCCTCGACGGGATCCGGATGCGGGACCCGTTCATCCTGGAGGCCGCTCCCGGTGAGTTCGTCTTGTTCGGAACCAGCGATGAGAACGTGTGGGGCGGCCCCGCCACCGGCTTTGACTGCTACACCAGCCGCGACCTGGAGCACTGGGAAGGCCCCATCGCGGCGTTCCGGCCGCCGGCCGGCTTCTGGGCGGACACCCAGTTCTGGGCGCCGGAGGTGTATGCCCTGGACGGACGGTTCTTCATGCTCGCCACCTTGGCGACATCCTCCGGTGCACGTCCGCGCGGTGTTGCGGTGCTCGCCTCTGACAACCCCACCGGCCCCTACCAGCCGTGGAGCGACGGGCCGGTCACCCCGCCAACCCAGCCGTGCCTGGACGGAACCCTGCATGTCGACGACGGCGGCGCCCGCTGGCTGGTTTACAGCCGCGGCACCGAGGGGACGCCGGCTGGACCGGGAATCCGGGACGGGGAACTGTACGCGGTCCACCTCTCAGCGGACCTGCGCTGCACCGTTGGAGAGCCGGTCCTCTTGTTCGCGGCGTCCTCGGCCAACTGGACCCGTCCCCTTCGTTTCCCGGAGGGCGTGGAACCACCAAAGGGGCTCAACCTTGCCACGGACCCGTTGTTCACCGATGGCCCGTTCCTCATCGGCGGGGCCGGGGGCACCCTGCTGATGCTGTGGTCCAGCCACGGCGAGGACGGGTATGCCATGGGCCTCGCCGAATCGGTCAGCGGAACCGTCACAGGGCCCTGGATCCAACGTCCTGAACCCCTGTGGTCCAGCGACGGCGGCCACGGCATGGTCCTTCGCGCGTCCGGCGGCCGTGACTACCTGGCCTTTCACTGGCCGAACAGCACGCCCGACGAACGTGTGCGACTGACCGAAGTGGACGTCAGCGGGGCGGGTATCCGGATCCTGTGACGCGGGCCTGCGGTGCCGGATGCAACACGGGCGCTGATCTGCAACGATGTGCCACAGGACAAAACCAGGAGGACTCATGCCGTACACCGTGGATTTCAAGAACGTCTCGACTGTTGGTTTGGAATCGTCGCCGGTTGCCGACGCGCTGGCGGGGCTGCGCGCCAACGAGGCGCGCTACTACAAGAACAAGTACGACCACGACTTCACCACCACCCCGGCGGAAGATGATCCGGAGACGCTGCAGTACATCACCAACATCCTGTCCGCGGAGCGGAACCTGGTCATCGCGTCCAAGCCCCTGGAGGTGTCATCCTTCGAGGTGGACGGCCTGCGGATGGCGTACGTCTTCTACGAATCAGGGCTGTCCATCAATGTCATGTACGGCCTCGAGGAAGGTGGCAAGCGGGCGGTTGGCTTCAAGCTTTCGGACGGCATGGAGGTGCCTGAAGAACTGGCCTCCAGCTTCAAGTTCGCCCGTCAGAAGTCCAAGCTTGCCGGCACCATCCGTGGCTCCTACTTTGTGATCAAGGGCCAGTACAACTAGGGCAGCAGCGCCGAAGAACGCCTTCCAACGATTGAAACCGGGCCCTGCCCCGGACGCTGCTGCACGGCACGATGGCGGAATGAACTCCAACCCCATCCTTTCGGGCTTCAACCCTGACCCGAGCATCGCCACCAGCCCGGAGGGCTACTACGTGGTCACTTCGTCCTTCGAATACCTGCCCGGCCTGCCGGTCTATCACAGCCCGGACTTGGAACGCTGGCAACTGGTGGGCCACGTGGCCACGAGGGAGGAGCAGGTACGGATCGCCAACGTTCCCACGCCGGGAGGCGTGTGGGCGCCGACCCTCCGCTACCGGGATGGGCTGTTCTACCTGATCGTCTCCGTCTTCCTCGGCGGGCGGGGCTGCGTGGTGTTCACGGCCACCGACCCGGCCGGCCCGTGGAGCGACGGCACCGTCATCGAAGCGGTGGACGGCATCGACCCCGACCTCGCCTGGGACGACGACGGAACTGCGTACGTGACCTTTGCCCGCCACCCTGACGCGATCCAGCAGGTCCGGGTGGACCTCGAGACCGGGGAAGCCCTCGAACAGCCGCGGGCACTGTGGTCCGGCAGCGGACTTTACTCACCCGAAGGACCGCACCTCTACCGGCGCGGTGACTGGTGGTACCTGCTGGCCGCGGAAGGCGGAACGGACCGCGGCCACGCCGTCACAGTGGCCCGCTCGCGGCACCCGGAAGGCCCGTTCGAATCCGCGCCGCATAATCCCATCCTTACCGCCGCGGGAACCGGTTCGCCCGTCCAGAACACCGGGCACGCAGACCTCGTTGACCTGCCCGACGGCGGAACGGCCATGGTCCTGCTCGGCGTCCGCCCGCTGGGGCTGGCGAAGTCTTTCTCGCCCTTGGGCCGGGAGACGTTCCTGACCGCAGTGGACTGGGCCGACGGCTGGCCGCATGCGCGGCTTCCCCGTGTGACAGGGGGCCGGCCCGAGGAGTGTGAGTATGACTTCAGCAACGGCGCCGGGCTGGAGGACCCGCAATGGATCGGCGTGCGCAGGGTACCGGCGGAGTTCTCCGCCCCCACCTCCAAGGGGCTCCTGCTCACGGGCGAAGGCAACACCATGGGCTCGGGCCGGCCTTGTTTCCTGGCCCAACGCCAGCGCCACCTCGGGATGGAATTCAGGGCCGTGCTTGACGTCGCCGCCGGCGCGGGCGGCATCGCCGTGCGGAACGCCGAGGACAACTGGTTCGGCATCGAAGCCGCCCAGGACGGCGGATCTGTCCGGATCACGGCGCGCGCCGTCGTCGCAGGCTTTGACCGCACCTGGGAAACAACGGTTCCGTCCGGAGACGTTGAACTTGCCATCGTGGCCAGCCCGCCGCCGTCGGACTTCAGCGCCGGTGCCGTGGGCGGCGACAGGATCCGCCTCCTGGTCCGGTCCTCCGGGCCCGGCCGCAACCCGGACGATGAGCTGCTCACCGAGCTCGATGGCAGGCATTGGGCTTTCGAGACCGCCAAGGGCTTCACCGGCCGGGCCTTCGGCGTCTTCGCTGTGGACGGCGAGGTCCTGGTCCGCCGGCTTTCCTACCGCGGCAAGGACTGACCCGCTACGCGGCCACGGCGCCGGCATCGGTACCCCGGGCGCCCCGCATGCGGAGGAGCGAAACGGCGGAGATGAGGAGCCACGCGGCGTTGGTGGCCACTGAGGGCCACGCTTCGTGGAAGGCGCCGTTGAGGATGAAGGCAGCGGCCCCGAGCAGGTTTGCGCTTTGGAACGCCCGGCCGGCCTTCACCCAGCCCATGGAGACCGACAGGAACGCCGTCAGAATCATGGCGGCGCCGGCCCAACCGGAGATTTCCCATACGAGTTCCATAGGTGTCCTTTCGTGAATCGTTGCCTGATGGCAATTCTGGGGGCCTGAAGACATGTAGATCAATTGCATTCTTCTGCACGCCTGGTTTAGAAATGCTTAATATGGATATGGATCCGCGCCGGCTGCTTGTGCTTCTCGCTGTTGCCCGGACGGGCGGCGTGCTGGCCGCCGCCGACGAACTGCGCCTGACGCCCTCCGCGGTGTCCCAGCAAATCACCAAGCTGGAGCGGGAAACCGGGCACTCGCTGATGGTCCGTACGCCAAAAGGGTCAGTGCTGACTCCCGCAGGCCTCGCCATGGCTGAAGCCGGCGAAGAGATTGAACGCGCCCTCAGCGTCGCCCGGACCCGGATGGAGAGCGGGGCCAACATTTCAGGCGTGGTGCGGCTGGGCGGCTTCACCAGCTTTGTCCGCACCGTGGTGATTCCCCGGCTGCCCGAGTGGCGGAGCCAGTATCCACAACTCCAGATCCACATCGTGGAGGATGATTTTCCCGCGCTGATGCGGCTGCTCCGGCAGCGCCAGCTCGACGCCGTGGTGGTGGAACATGACTCCACCACCGCCGGCCAGCTTTCCCTCGGAGCCGGAATGATCGAGGAACCACTGCTGGATGAACCGTGGAGGCTGGTGGTCCCCTCCGGGGCCCTGCTCACCACGGAGAATGTTGACCTCGGCAGGCTGCCGGTTCCCTGGCTCGGAGTGAACTCATCGGCCGCCAACTCCGCGGTCCTGGGGCGGCTGCGCCATTCGACGGGCGCCACCATAGAGACGGTCCATCAGTACCAGGAGACCCTCACGGCGCTCGCGCTGGTCGCCGCCGGCGAGGGGGTTGCCATTGTGCCCACCCTGGCCCTGGCCGGAGTGGCGAATGAAGGGGTGGACATCCTTGACGTTCCCGGGCTGGGGACGCGGCGCATCGTCCTGCGGCGGTTCGATGGGCGCCGGCGTTCCAGCACCCCGGTGGACACCGTTGCGCGGCTCCTGCGCGAATCAGCGGCGGCGTTCGACACGCGGTCCGCGTCCTGACCGGCCCTGATGCGCCTTGCGGTGCCGTTGACGGCCCGCAGGGGCATGAGTACTGTGGGCGCACAATCCGTCCGCGGCGCCGGCGAGCTGCCGATGACTGCGGCGGCCAGTGATCCGGGCGCGCCGGCAAAAGGAGGCAGGTGTCGTTCTTCCAGCTTTCGCTGATTGCCGCCGTCGCGCTCCTCGGGCCCCTGCTGGCGTTTCCCCGGACCTGGCACCTTCCCATGGTGCTGGGGCAACTGCTCGCGGGCATCGCCATCGGCCGAACCGGCCTGGGCCTGGTGGACTCCTCGGACCCGACGTTCACGTTCGTTGCGGACGTCGGATTCGCCCTCATCATGTTCGTCGCCGGAACGCATGTGCCGGTGCGGGACAAGGCCCTCCGCCCTGCCCTGGGCGGCGGCGCCCTGCGGGCCGCCATCGCAGCGGTCCTCGCGGCCGGCGCCGGAATCCTCATCGCCTTCGCCTTCGGCACCGGGCACGCACCGCTCTACATAGTGCTGCTCGCCTCCTCCTCGGCGGCCCTTGTCCTGCCCATCGTCGACTCCCTGCAGCTGACGGGACCAAAGGTCCTTACGACGACGGCGCAGGTGGCGGTGGCGGACATCGCCTGCATCGTGGCGCTTCCACTCGCCGTGGACCCGCCCAACGCGCCGAGGGCAGCGATGGGGGCCTCCGCCGTCGCAGCCTGCTCCGTGCTGCTCTTCTTCCTGCTGCGCTGGCTGGAGCGCAGCGGCACCCGCGGGCGGGTGCACGACGTGTCCGAGGAGCGGAAGTTCGCCCTGGAACTGCGGATCCAGCTTGCCCTGCTCTTCGCATTGTCCGGGCTTGCCGTCGCAGGGCACGTGTCCATCATGCTTGCCGGATTCTCCTTCGGACTGGTGGTGGCGGCGGTGGGTGAACCCCGGCGCCTGGCGCACCAGCTCTTCGCGGTCAGCGACGGTTTCCTGGGGCCGGTGTTCTTTGTGTGGCTGGGCGCATCGCTGGACCTCCGTGCGCTGGCCGGCACGCCGGGCATGGTGCTCCTCGGGATCTGCCTCGGGGCCGGCACCCTCCTGGTCCACGGCAGCCTGCGCCTGCTGGGCCAGCCGCTCCCGCTCGCCGTGCTGTCCGCATCCCAACTGGGCGTGCCCGTTGCCGCTGCCACCATCGGCTCCCAGTTGGACCTGCTGGAACCGGGGGAAGCCTCGGCGTTGATCCTGGGGGCGCTCATCACCATCGGGGCAAGTGCGGCGGCCGGTTCACGGGCTGCCCGCACCTTCGCCCGGAACGCCCCGGCGCCCGCTAAATAGCCCGCTCTACCCCCGGGAGTGGGTCCACAAGCCGGAGCTTGCCTGGGCCTGGAAGCCCATGTTCCGGGACACCGCGCGGGCGGCGGCACGGACCGCCGGGGCAAGGACGTTGGGCGGCGTGGCACCGTCCGGAACCACAATCGACAGCGAGGCCACCACGGTGCCCTGCGCATCGAAGATGGGCGAGGCCACGGAGACCGTCCGGGACGGGACGGTCCGGCGGATCATGGCGATGCCGGTCCGCCGCACGTCGGAGAGTGTCCGGCGCAGCTGCCCCTCCGGCATTTCGGGCACGCCGGGCTCGTTCTCCGGAGGGCGTTTCAGGATGGTCTCCTGGAACTGCTGGTCCGCTCCTGCGAGCAGCACCAATCCGATGGCCGTTGAGCGAAGCGGCGCCCGGCCGCCCACCCGGTAGGCGACCTCGGTGGCGTCCTTCCCGGACAGCCGCTCAATCAGCACCGCCTGCTCGTTGTCCCGGACTGCGAGCAGGACATGGTGCCGGGTGACCTCGAACAGGTCCTCAAGGTAGGGAAGCGCAATTTCCCGCACACCGTGCCCGCGCGGAGACAGGGAAGCCACTTCCCACAGCCGGACCCCCACCACGTACCGGCCGTCGTCGAGCCTTTCCAACGCGCCCCACGCCACCAACCGGGCGATCAGGCGCAGCGCAGTGGGCGCGGGCATGTCCGCGTGGCGGGCCAGCTCGGACAGGGTCAGCGCGCGGCGCCGGTCCGAGAAGACGGCGAGCAGGCTCAGCGCGCGGTCGATGACGGGTTCGCCCTGTTTGGGCCGCTTTCCGCGCGCAGGCGGGGTGTCCGTTTCCGGAGTGGCAATCATGGCAGTGGTTCCTAGCGCCGTTGGCAGTTCCTGTGGCCCACGGGGAAGGCAGTGAGCTGAACCACAATACTATTCCAACCATTGAAAGAGCTGTGTAGAGGACCAGTGGCCGGACAGGAAGCTGGAACTCCCAGCAACCGCATCCAGGAGTCCTGCCGCATGACCGTCCCAACCCGGCTTCGGGCCGAACACCTGCCGGAAGCCATGGGCTTGACCGTTAGTGCACCCCGGCTCAGCTGGACGCCGCCCGCCGGCAGCACCACCCAGGCTGCGTACCGGATCACCGCCAGCAACGGCTGGGACACCGGCAGGCAGGAATCAGCCGCTTGCGCCGCCCCGTACACCGGCCCCGCGCTGGACTCCCGCAGCCGTTTCGAATGGCGCGTCCGCACCTGGAACACCGATGAAGCCGGCAACGAAACACCTACCGGCTGGTCACAGCCCATGCCTGTGGAACTGGGACTCCTGCACGCCACCGACTGGACGGCGCAGTGGATCGGCGCCGACGAACCGGCAATGGCGCGGGCGGGGGAGCGCCCCGGCTACGCCTTCACCAAGACCTTCACGCTGGACGCCGCCCCGGAGAAGGCCCGCGCCTACGCCACCGCCCACGGCATCTACGAACTCTTCATCAACGGCCGCCGCGTGGGGGACCAGCAGCTCACCCCCGGTTCCACCAGCTACAACACCACCCTCCAGGTCCAGGCCTATGACGTCACCGGCCTGCTCCGCGAGGGTGCCAACACCATCCGGGCCATCCTCACCGACGGCTGGTACCGCGGCAGCTTCGGGTACACGCGCGACGCCGACATGTACGGCACGCGGACAGCTTTCCTTGCGCAGCTCGAGGTGGGGTCCGGGACCGCCACGCAGGTCATCGGCACCGACAGCTCCTGGCTGGTGTCCGCCACGGAGATCACCGGCGCCGACCTCATGGCGGGCCAGCGGGTCGACTTCCGGGCGCACGACGCCGGGAGCACACCTACTGGAGGCAAGGCGCCCGGGGTGCGTCCCGCCGTCGTCCGCCCCGGCAGCTTCACACAGCTGGCCGGCCCCCTGGCGCCTCCCACCCGCGTGACCGGGGAACTGGTTCCCGTTTCCATCACCCGCCTGCCAAACGGCAACCAGGTGGTGGACTTCGGCCAGAACCTCCACGGCTGGATCCGCCTTACCCAACTGGGGGCGCCGGGCGAAACCGTCGCACTGGAGTACGGCGAGGCCCTGGGTCCGGACGGTGACGTTACCCGGGACCACCTGCGCCCACATGATTTCCGCTCACCGGGGGCCTTCCTCGACGCCGGCCAGGTGGACACGGTCGCCGCTTCCGGGGCCCCGGGCGAAGTCTTTGAGCCCCGGCACACCACCCACGGCTTCCGGTACGTCTCCTTGCAGGGCCTCGCCGCGGACCTGGCACCGGCGGACATCACCGCCTGCGTGGTCCGGACGGACATGGAGCGCATCGGCACCTTCAGCTGCAGCGATGAGCGGCTGAACCAGCTCCACGGGATTGTGGAGTGGAGCTTCCTGGGGAACACCTGCGAGGTCCCCACCGACTGCCCGCAGCGCGAGAAGGCCGGCTGGACCGGGGACTGGCAGCTGTTCGTCCCCACCGCCGCGTACCTGTACGACGTCACCGGCTTTACCCGGAAGTGGCTCCGCGACGTCCGCGCCGACCAGTGGGAGGACGGCGTCATCGCCAACATCTCGCCGTCACCCGGGCCGGAGGCCACCTCGGCCGAATTCATGGCCTTCACCAACGGCGCGGCCGGCTGGGGCGACGCGATCGTGATGGTGCCGTGGGAGGCTTATCTGGCCACCGGCGATGCCGCCATCCTCGCCGAGAACTGGGAGGCGATGAAGCGCTGGCTCGGTTTCGTCCGGACGGCCGCCGAAACCCGGCGGCATGCAGCCCGCGCAGCGCGGGCGCCGTTCCCGGCCGCCCACGAGAAGTACCTGTGGGACACGGGCTTCCACTTCGGCGAATGGATGGAGCCGGACGGCCCGGAACCGGACCTGTTTGCCGCCCGCACCGCGGACAACGGCATCGTGGCCACCGCCTACTACCGGCACACTACGGAGCTGATGGCACGCATCGCCTCGATCCTGGGGCTCGCCGGGGAGGCCGCCGCGCTGGCGGAACTTTCGGCAAGCATCCGGGATGCCTGGGAAAGGGAATACCTCGACGCCGCCGGACATGTCACCCAAGCCAGCCAGGCCAACTGTGTCCGCGCCCTTGCCTTCCACCTTGTCAGCCCGGTACACCGCACCACCGTCACCGCGCAGCTGGCGGAACTGATCCGTGGCGCCGGCACCCACCTCGGCACCGGCTTCCTGGCCACGCCCTATCTGCTGCCCGTCCTGGCTGACAACGGCGAACTGGACCTCGCCTACGAACTGCTCATGCAGGACTCCGAACCGTCGTGGCTGGCCATGGTGGACCGCGGCGCCACCACAGTATGGGAACTCTGGAACGGCATCGACGGCGACGGCATCCCGCACCAGTCGCTCAACCATTACAGCAAGGGCGCCGTGGTGTCCTTCCTGCACAGGTACACGGCCGGGCTTCGCCAGGCACCCGGAAGCGCAGGCTGGGACCGGGTGGTCATCGAACCCCGCCCCGGCGCCGGACTCACCTCCGCATCCACCTCCCACCAGGGGCCGCACGGCCTGATCGAAGTGCATTGGGCTGTGTCGACGGACCCGGCGGACGGCGCCGTGCTGACGCTCACTGCCACGATCCCCGCCGGCACCACCGCCGAGGTGCTGCTGCCCGGCCGGCCGGCAGCCGTCGTCGGGCCCGGACACCATACTTTCCTGGCCGCACCCGGCGGGGACAGCACCCAACCTGAGCTGATGAGGAGCACACTATGACAGTGGAAGACGCTACCGGGGTACTCGACCCGTCCCGCCCTGACGTTTCCCGCCCCGGAGGCCGGACTGTTCCGGCCTTCCCGGTCTACGATGCCCCCGGCAGGCCGGAGCGGGTGGGCGACGGTTCCCTGGCCCACCGCGAAGTGACGTACGCCCGCGCACTCGGCTTCCGGCCGCTGAAGCTGGACATCTGGCTGCCCCGCAACGCTGCCGGACCCACGCCGCTGGTGCTGTGGGTGCACGGCGGCGCGTTCCAGCTGGGCGACCGGCGGGAACTGCCGCCCACATTTGTGCCGGACTCCGTTTTCCGGCTGCTCAACCAGGCCGGCATCGCCTGCGCCACGGCCGACTACCGGCACTCCCTGGAAGCACCCTTCCCGGCGCAGCTGCACGACCTCAAGGCCGCCGTCCGGTACCTCCGCGAATTCGCCGCAGACCTCAACATCGACCCGGAACGGTTCGGGGCCTGGGGCGAATCCGCCGGCGGGCACCTGGTGGCGCTCCTGGGGCTGACCGGGAACCGCCCGGACCTGGAGGGCGGCCTCGGCGTGCAGGGGCGCTCCAGCAGCGTCAGCGCCGTCGTCGACTTCTACGGTGTTTCCTCCCTGGTGGACATCCCGCCCATGCAGCGGCCCGACGGCCTGTTTCCGGACGCGTTGACCGCCGCCGTGCCGCCGGGCATGTCCCTGCAGCCCGAACACATGCTGGTGGGCGGCTCGGATGATCCGGAGCTGCTGGCCGCGGCCAGCCCGGTCAGCTACGTGGATGCCGGCGCCGCCCCGTTCCTCCTGGTCCACGGTGACTCCGACGGGCTGGTGCCGCATTCGCAGACCGACCTGCTGGCCGCGGCACTCGCGGAGGCCGGCGTGGAGCATGACGTGGTCACCATCCAAGGCGGCGACCACTGCTTCTTCGGTGCGGAGGACCAGATGGACACCATCCTGGCCACCGCCGTCGACTACTTCTCACGGAAGCTGGGCACACCATGACCCCCACCAAACGTGCAGACTCCGCCCCGGCCGCCGGCACGGGGCACGACCGCCAGGCGCCTGACGCCGGGTTCGCGGAGTACCTGGCAACCCCGGAAGGCCCGCAGTTCCTCAACCCGGACGCCGTGCGCTCGCCCGGACCCGTGGTGCCCATCCGCACGGTGGCCGCGGACGGCCGGCACGGGCCGGTAGGCATACGGATCTACGGCGAACCCGGAGCTCCGGGCAGCCCGGGCCTCGTGTGGCTGCACGGCGGCGGCTTCGTCAGCGGCAGCATTGACAGCCCCGAATCGGATTACCTGGCACGCGTGCTCGCTGCCCGGGGGACGCCGGTGTTGTCCGTGGACTACCGCCTGGCGCGCAACGGCGTGTCCTTTCCCGTTCCGCATGATGACACCCTGGCAGGGTGGTTCTGGGCCCGGAAGAACGCCGGATCCCTCGGCCTGGATCCGGACCTGCTCTGCCTGGGCGGGGCCGGCGCCGGGGGCAACCTCGCAGTAGGGGCCGCACTGTACCTCGTGGACGCCGGCAAGCCGCTGCCCGCGAAACTGCTGCTGGCCTACCCCTTCCTGGACGCCGAACTCCCAGCGCCTGCCGGGGGACTGGACGATGAGGCCATGGCCGGGCTGCCGCGGCACCTGCGGTTCACGTTGGAGGACTGCATCCGGACGGCGGAGAACTACGTGGGCGGGCCGGTCAGCATGGCGCCGTCCTATGCGATGCCCGGCTATGCGGATCCTGCCGGGCTTCCGCCCGCCGCCCTGCTTGCCTGCGAGTACGACGACGCCCGCGGCTCAACCGAGCAGTTTGCCTCGGCATTGGAGCGGGCAGGGGTTCCGGTGTCCTATTTCCTGGCCGAGGGCGCCGTGCACGGCCACCTCAACCACACGGCCGGGCTGCCGGAAGGGCAGGCGGCCCTGGAGTTCCTGGCGGGCCAGCTGGCGGCGGTGCGCCGGCCTTAGCCGCGGCCAAGGGATCAGGGCTGCCCGGAACTTTCTTCCTGGTGGCTGCTGGACCAGATGTCGCCCATTTCCTCGGTGGACTGCTCCACGATCCTGCTCATGGCCGCGAGCGCGGCTCCCGGGTCGCGGTGCTGGATGGCACTGGCCACATCCACGTGCAGCTGCAGCGCCTCGTGGTCCGGCAGATGCGGCATCAGTCCGTGCTGCGTCCGCCCGGCCAGCACTTCCGCCACGAGGTTGTGCAGCTGCGAAAACATCAGGTTGCCCGAGGCGTTCAGGACCGCGGCGTGGAACTCGATGTCCAGGCGGAGGAATTCGTCCTGGTCCCCGCGCTGCCCGACGGCCCACAGGCGGGCGGCCATGGAGACAAGGTCGCTGGCTGCATCGAGTGACGCCCGTTCAGCGGCCAGGCGGGCGGCCTGCGGTTCAATGGCGCCGCGCAATTCATTCAGGGCCCGCAGCTGCTCCAGCCGCTTGGCCGACGCCAGCCGCCACCGGATCACCTGAGGGTCGTAGAGGTTCCAGCTCGCCTCTGGCTGGACCACCGTGCCCAGGCGCCGGCGGGACTCGAGCATTCCCATGGAAGACAGGACGCGGGTGGCCTCCCGGATCACGGATCGGGACACCTTGTGCTGGGTTTCCAGTTCGTCCAGCCGCAGGATGGAGTTCGGTGCCAGTGTTCCCTCGGCAATGGCAAGCCCCAGGTTGTCGACCAGCGACGAATGCAGGTCCGGGGACAACGCCGCCTTTGGGATGGTCATGAATAAATCATATGGCGGGACGGAGAGACCGGGTATTTGTCTGTCTTATTTGTCTCTGTCCACGGAACATGGCAGACATGAAGGGGGTGGCAGGGAAGCCTTAGCCCTCCAGTACGAAGGGCCTGCTGTGCCCGGCAGCCTCGGGTGCCAGCCTCTCCGCAGCCTCCTCCGCGTAGGAACGGGCATCCTCCAGTAACGGGTTGTAGAGGGCTAATAGGATGCGGCGCGCTTCGAACAAGGGGAAATCGTGGGGCAGCAGCTCCGGGGGGAGCCCGGGGTCCTCCCAGGGGAACGCCCGCCAGGCGTCCATCACCTCGGTCCTCAGCCGAAAGGCCTCTTCCCCCGGGAGGCGTTCGCCGGCCAGGGCGTCAGTTTTCTGGCGGTAGGCGTTGATGAAGGGGGTGTACTGCCGGCGTACTTCGTCCAGGTCCCAGGCCTCCAACAACGGCCGCCCGCGCAGCCCTTCCGCGGCGGTGCGGAAGATGACGTAGTTCTCCACCCCCAGGTGGCGGCAGGAATCCTCCAGGTCGTCGGCGGTGTCCCACGCGGAAACCCACACCGCCCCATACAACGGAGCGAACCCCAGCCATTTGAGCCGGCTCCGCAGCAGCTCGCGCACTTCGCGCGAGCGCTCCGGGACACTGAAGGCCACCACGGTCCACATGCCATCCCAGGGGCGTTCCCCGGAGCCGAAGCCACTGATCTGTCTCACCCCGATCTCCAGGCGTGCCCTCGCCTCCGGGGTGAACCTGTACCGGGAAGCGCGCCCCGCACTCGACTGTTCCAGGACGGCGCGCCCTGCGAGCCGGCTGAGGGCTGTTGAGGCAGCGGAAGAGCTAAGGCCCAGGGCCGCGGCCAGGGACACAATCAGCCGGGAGGGCAGCCACCCGGTGTAGTCGCGCCAATAGTCCGCCAGCATCGTGACCACCAGGTGCTGGGTCGCCGAGCCTTTCGATGGGCGCGGGAAATTGACTTCCTCGGCGGCAACACGGGGTTCGGCGGGCCCGCCTGGGAATGGATGCGGCTCAGAAGTCACACCCCATCTTCGCAGGCAGGCAAAGCGGAGCAAATTTACTTTGCATATTTGTTGACGGTCGTCTTGATAAGCGCATAACATTTAGCCAGTGATCCGGGCCACATCCCGCGCCGGCACGCACAGTCCCCAGCAGGCGCCTGCTGACCCATCATTTCCAGGAGATCCGCAATGACCGCAGGTCCCATCCCGGTGACGCCGTTGTCCCCGGACGCCATATCACTTCCCGCATCCACCGAAGAGGGCACGCAGAATGCCCGCCGGGCAGCAGTCGCCAGCTTCATCGGCAGCACCCTCGAGTACTACGACTTCTTCATCTACGGCTCAGCCTCGGCGCTGATCTTCAACAAGATCTTCTTCCCGGGCATCGATCCCGCCCTCGGGATGGTCTTGTCCATGGCAACCATTGGTATCGGCTACGTGGTGCGGCCCCTGGCTGCCGGCGTGATTGGCCACTTCGGCGACCGGATCGGGCGCCGGCAGATGCTGGTCCTGACGCTGGTCCTCATGGGAGTGGCCACGTTCCTGATCGGCTGCCTTCCTCCGGTGTCCGCCATCGGTGCCGCCGCGCCGGTCCTGCTGGTGCTCCTGCGCGCACTGCAGGGAGCCTCGGCGGCCGGCGAATCCGTCGGTGCCGTCACCATGACCATGGAACACGCCCCCACTCACAAACGGGCCTTTTACGCCAGCTGGGTCAACACCGGAGCCGTGGCAGGCATCATGCTGGCGTCGCTGGCATTCCTTGCTGTTTCGCTCCTGCCGCAGGACGACCTGCTCGCGTGGGGATGGCGCCTGCCGTTCCTTGCCAGCATCCTGGTTGTCGCGGTGGGCCTGTACATCCGCCTCCGCCTCCCGGAATCGGAAGTGTTCGAGGCCGCCAAGGAGGAGGACCACAAGCAGGAACTGCCCATCAAGGTGGTCCTCCGCGACCACTGGGCCACCATCCTCAAGGTGATCCTCTTCGGCCTGTGGAGCGTGGTCTCCTCGGTGTTCGCTGCCTTCGGGCTGGCCTACGCCGGCAAGCTCGGAGTCCCCGCGGCCGTCATGCTCACCGTCACCATCGTCACCGCGGCCCTGGGCATCATCGTCCAGCCGTACGCCGGCATCCTGGCCGACCGGATCGGACGTAAACCGGTGTTCATCACGGGCAACATCGTCTGTGCCGGGGCTGTCTTTGCCTTCTTCTGGTCGATCAGCGCCGGCTCCATCCCGCTGATCTTCGCCACGGCCATCCTCTTCATGACCGTCGGATACGGCATGGTCAACCCGCTCGGCCCATCCATGACCGCGGAAATGTTCGAGACCAGGATCCGCTACACCGGAGCAGCCACTGCCTCCCAGCTGGGCCTGGTCGTCACCGGCTTTGCTCCCGCCATTGCCGCCGCCATCGTCCAGCCCGGCCCCGACGGGTGGCTGCCCGTTGCCGTCTTCACGGCCGCCTGCTGCCTGGTCTCCGCCCTCGTGACCGCCGTGTGGGTTAAGGAGACCTACCGGACCAGGACCGAAGACCTCGGCAAGCGGCCCGTCCAGGCCGCCTGAGCACCAAGCCACCCCCCACCCAAACGAAAGGCACGCACGTGCGCTACCCGGTCGTCGTCGACGGCGATGTTGAAGCAACCATGACCGACGGAACCATCCTCCGGTCCACCGTTTACCGGCCGGACGCGCCGGGCAGCACCTTCCCGGTGCTGCTCACGCGCACTCCCTACGGGCGGGACCTGGCGGTCAACTCGGCCTACTTCAATCCGTTGACCGTTGCGGCGGCCGGGTACGTGGTGGTGATGCAGGACTGCCGCGGCAGGTTCGGCTCGGACGGCAGGTTTGAGCCCTCGGTCAATGAAGCGTCCGACGGCGCCACAACGGTGGAGTGGGCCACGCGCCTTCCGTGGTCCAACGGCCGCGTGGGCATGTGGGGCCGGTCCTACTTCGCGGAAACCCAGTGGCGTGCAGCCCGGTACGCCCCGGCCGGGCTAAAGGCCCTGGCCCCGGGGGTCTCGGCGGGCGGCAACGCCAACAACGGCGCGCTGTACCGGGGCGGCGCCCATGAGCTGGGCAGCCGCCTGGCCTGGGGCCATGCCTCGATTTCGCTCAATGAACTGATGCGGGAACATGCTGACGATCCCGAGCGGCGCGCGAAAGAGCTCCAGGAATGGCTTGCCCTGGATGCTGGATTTGCTGATGGTTCCTGCTACGGCGTCCTGCCGCTGCGGGACCTGGAGCCCAGGGTGGGCACCTTCCTTCGCAGCGAGGTCATTCCGTCGGCGGGGGAGGGGCCGGGGAGTAATTTCTGCCGGTTGTGGGATGCCGCTTCCGATGCGGCGGTGCCGCTGCCAACGCTGCACATCGGCGGCTGGTTCGATATCTTCGCCCCCAACACGCTGGACCAGTACCGCCGCCAGGCGGCCCTCAGCAAGACCTTCCCCGGTATGGAACCCCGCCTCATCCTGGGTCCGTGGACGCACACCAACCTCACCGGCGGGTACCCGGACATCCACTTCGGCGCGGCCGCGTCCTCCGGCATCGTCGATGGCCGTGGAGATCTGTCGTCCCTCCATACGGCCTGGTTCGACGCCGTCCTCAAGGAGGACGAAGCGGCCATCGCTGCGGTCCCCCCGGTGCTGGTGTACTTCCTGGGCGAGAACCGCTGGCGCGGCTTTGATGAACTTCCGGTTCCCTCAGGGCAGAGGTCGTGGTTCTTCTCCGCCGGCGGGGAGCTGCTGGACCAGGCGGGTGCGGACGGAAATGTTGAGTACGCCTACGATCCGCTGGACGCGGTCCCCACCATCGGGGGGCCACCATGTTGGCCGGCGCCTTTCCTGCGGGACCGGCACGGCAGGACGCCGTGGAGGCGCGGGCCGACGTCGCCGTCTTCACCACGGAGCCCTTCACCGAGGCCACCACCATTTTCGGTGCCGTCACCGCAACGTTGTTCGCATCATCCAGCGCCGTGGACACGGACTGGGTTGTCCGGCTCTGCAAGGTGTCGGCGGACGGTGTTTCCCTGGGCATTGCCGACGGCATCGTCCGGGCGTCCTGGCGCGACGCCTACGCGGAAACCGGGCTGTTCAAGGAGGGATGCCCGCCCTCTGCCATCGAGCCGGATCGGGTTTACGAGTACACCATCTCCCTCTGGGAGACGGCGTTGACTTTTGCGCCGGGGGAGCGGCTGCGCGTACAGGTCACCTCAAGCTGCCACCCGCGCTGGGACCGGAACCTTAACACCGGCAAGCTCGCCTACGAATCGGGAGTTGCCGTAACCGCCAACCAGCGCATCCATGTTGGTTCCTCCCACCCCAGCCGCCTGACGGTTGGCCTGCTGTGAGCACTCGTGTACCGCCGCCCCTGGAGTTCCTGACGGAGCTGCACGTCATGGTGGAAACACCCATTGACGTCGGCCAGGCTCCCACGGGACACCGCCGGATCATACCGATCACTGGCGGTTCGCTGACGGGGCCCGCCCTCAGCGGCACGGTGCTGCCCGGCGGCGCGGATTTCCAGACCCTGCACAGCCCGGAACTGACAGAACTCGATGCCCGCTACGTCATCAAGGCGGCGGACGGGGCATTGATCCACGTGCACAACAGCGCCCTCCGTCACGGCTCCGCGGCCGACATCGCCCGTCTGAACCGCGGTGACGCAGTGGATCCGGACGCCATCTACTTCCGCTGCTCGTTGAGGTTTTCCACCGCCTCCGAGGCGTGGGGGTGGCTGAACCATATCGTCGCGGTGGGCACCGGCGAGCGCTACCCGGACTCGGTGAAGATCGCCGTCTTCATAGTTCGCTGACCCGGGTGCTGCGGCTTCAGTCGTGTTCAGGGTGCAGGTTTGCGTCTGCATTGGTCTCAACCCATCGGGTGAAGGTGGTCGTGAGGTTAGCCCGAGTAGGCGAGGCACAAAATGGGCCGACCTCGGCATTTACTGTTTCATCCAGAGGAGCAACGCGGACGAGCCGGAAAGACTCATCCCCGGCGCGAGCCCTGATGGTGACGGCGTTACCGGCCCTGCTCAGCCGCACTGTGACTTCCTGATTGATCCACTCAGGGACTGGTGCCACCGACCAGTCGGATACCCCGCGTGTTACGACGGCCCCAACCTGGGGAACCCCGTCGGACACCTCCACGCCGGCCTTGATCCAAACGGAGTCCGAAACGTGCAGATAGATTCCCGCCTGGTCGAACTGCTCGGTGTAATTCAGGAGGAATGAAACCTCCACGGCCCCCTCAGCGGGCAGCGGTGCCAACAGGGCATGCGCACTGTCATGGACGAAGCCGTACGAGGTGTGCCTCCACGCATCACTGTTCTCGGCTGCGGTTACCCGCAGAGTCCGACCATCTGCGATGACACGCACCGGCGGGTTGCGCCACCTTCCCCGGTCCCAGGAATAGGAATCGTTTGCTTCCTTTATCAGTTGTGTCACGTCAGATTTCCTAAGTCGATCGTTCAGGCCGTAAGCCCTATTCAAGCAGCGGCACATCCAACACGACGGCTATTGCCCGTTGACCGATCCTTGAACGGACACCATAGCGTCGGATGTGCCGCGGGCTCATGGAGTACTCGCGTTTAGCGCGATTTGTCACTTCGGCTCGAGGCTCGGATCGCTTCGAAAGCTGGCCAAGAGTTGTTCGAAGCTGGAAACGTGCTTGTGGATCCTTGCTGCGTCCTGTTCAGCGTTGAGCCAGGGCTTACGCTTCCCGATCAAGAGAACGTCGCGAGGCTTACCGGCAAGGTCGAAGGGTGTCCTAAGCGGGAGAATGGCCTTCAATGCTTCCGATTCCAGTGTTTCAGGCAGCCGTGCTCGGAGCCAAGCGATCTGCTCTGTCGTGAACAGGTTGAAAGGTATCTGTAGATTTTCGAGGTCGGTAAGTTTACCAAGAGGCTGGATCCGACCATCGTCGATGCTTTTCGGAAGCAAGCTTAGGCTGAGTAATCCCGTCAGCGAGGCCAAGGGCTCCAGCGTCTCGAAAGTGGTCTTGTTCCATACCGCGTCGCCGAGGATGAGTTCCTTTAGTGCGTGTCCGGCCGAGAGGTCATCCAGCCGATGAAAGCGTGTGAAGTCCTGTACCCGTAACTCAGTCAAGTGTGGCGTACGGGATAGGTTCCATAGTCGCGCGGACCGCTGATTCCAATAGAACGAGACCATCCGGAGCCCTGATAGGTCCTCAAGCGGGGTGAGGTCTTCAATTCTGGGGCACTTCCAGAACTCAATTGCTGTGAACTGTTGTCCGTAGCTGGAAACTAGTCGCTCAAACACAGCCTGGTCCAGCCCGCTGATACGAAGCGCCGTCGCTTCAGGGCGTGCCTCGATCCGCAGGAGATCTCCTGGATCAAATTTTCCACCGCCAATCTGCGGTTGGACGAGGTCAAGGAACCACACGGGCTGGGTATCTCCAGCCCACCTGAGCTCTGACAGGTTCTTGGGGCCCGGTTCCCCGATTGCACTGTCTACGGTCATAATCATCAAAACGTTAGTCGCAAGGCACCAAAAGGGCGCTGAGGTAGGATCGGCAACCGGAACAATGTCGTTTTGCGATATGCCCGTTAGCCGATCCTTCAGCGGGCGTACTTTTGCTACGCCGCTATGCTCACGGATGTGAGCCCGGGCATGGATTCATCCCTCAGCTTCGTTGCCGACCCCTGATATGCACGTTTACCCCGAACGCTGACATGCACGGTGAGGGTGCCCTAACCGCTACGCCTCAGACTGCCTCGAAACCCTTGTGACAGGCAACGTCTCAGCGGTCCTCGGACGAGTTGTCGAAGCTGCCCCTACTCGTGGGGCCACATGGTTCTCGTAACTATGTCGCATTACCCCGCGCTCGACTCGCTGCACGCTTCGTTAGTTATAGGACACCCAAAAAAGCACGCTTGCGACGGACCCGCTAGGCCGGCAGCGCCCTATTCGGACGCGCCCCAGAGGGCTTTGCGTAAAAGCCGCTTCAGTTCCTGCGACTCCTCCCCGGAAAGCCCGGCCAGCTGGTCCAGCTCGGCCTCGTCCAGGGCTGCCCGCGCCTTGGTATGCATCCTGCGGCCCTCGGCCGTGGAGACGATGATCTTGGCGCGCCGGTCCTGCTTGCCCTGCGCCCGTTCCACCAGGCCGCGGCGTTCCAGGTCGTCCACGAGGGTGACCACCTGGCTCGGGTCCAGGCTGAGGAAATCCGCCAGTTCCCGCTGCGTAGGCTCCAGCCCGCTGCACGCCAGCGTCAGGATAGAGAAGGACCGCTCCCGCAGCCCGAAGTCAGCCAACGCCTTGTTGTTCAGCACCGAGCCGGCAGCATGCAGCTTGGCCAGCAGCAGGCCCACATCACTGCCGATCCTGGCTGCCGCAAGGCGGGGGGTCTGAACTTCGGTGCCCAAGGTGGCCATCACAACTCCGGTGTAAAAAACAATCGTTGACTTTTTCAATGATCCGTAATTTCATTGATTTCAACAAGGATCTCACACCGCAGTGGGACCACCCCAACGGCTTCGGCCGGCGCATGCGAAGGAGCAGGCCATGAGCTTGAACGGCAAGGTTGCAATCGTCACCGGCAGCGGGCAGGGCCTCGGCCTAGCCTACGCAAGGGAACTGGCCCGCCAGGGCGCCGCCGTCGTCATCAACGACGTGAACCCCGACACTGCCGCGCAGGCCGTCGCGCAGATCGAGGCCGACGGCGGCCGGGCCACCGCAGTGGTCGTTCCGGTGGGCACCACCGATGCTGCCAAGGCGCTGGTGGTCGGAGCCGTCGACACGTTCGGCCGGCTCGATATCCTGGTCACCAACGCCGGAATCCTGCGGGACAAGTCCCTGCTGAAGATGACGGACGAGGACTTCGACGTGGTCATCAACGTCCACCTCAAGGGCACCTTCACCTGCGTCCGGGAGGCCTACGCGTACTTCAAGGAAAACAACGTGCAGGGCCGCATCATCACCATCGGGTCGCCCACCGGGCAGCGCGGGAACTTCGGCCAGACCAACTATGCCGCCGCCAAGGCCGGGATCGTGGGCATGGTCCGCACCTGGGCGCTGGAAATGAAGAAGGCCGGCGTGACGGTCAACAGCGTCATCCCCGTGGCCGCCACCGCCATGACCAAGACCGTCCCCTACTTCCAGAAAGCCGTGGAGGCCGACGAACGCGGCGAGGCCATGCCGTCCTTCTTCCGCCACGACCTGGGCTTTGGAACGGCCGACGACGTCGCCGGGCTGGTTGCCTTCCTCGCCTCCGACGAGGCCGCCACCATCACCGGCCAGGCCATCGGAGCCGGCGGTGACCGGCTGCAGGTCTGGACCCACCCGGAAGCGGCCACCACCGAGTACCGCGAGGGCGGCTGGAGCTACCAGGCGCTGCTGGAGAACGCCGGCCAGCTGTTCACCCCGGAAACGCTGCAAAGCTACGGCGAGGAATTCCTGCCCCTGCCCGCGGACCTGCAGCCCGAACCGGCCCAGGCACGCTGATCATGGCAACGGACCGCTACGAACTGGGCGTCGACCCCGCCAAGCTCGACGCCATCGACATGCACGTCCACCTTGAGGTGGACAGCTGCGGACACGGCTCCCTGCCGGAGGAACTGACCGAAGCCTCGGCAAAATACTTCAAGGCCGAGGACCGCACCCCCTCCCTGGACCGCATCGCGGACATCTACCGCGAACTGAACATGGCCGCCGTCGTCTTCACGGTCGACGCCCGCACCCAGCTCAAGCACGAACCCAACAGCATCCCGGAACTCATCGCCGGCGCCGCCCGGAACAACGATGTGCTGATCCCATTCGGCAGCGTGGACCCGCGCACCGGCGAGGACGCCATCGCCGGGGCCAAGCACCAGGCCGTAGAACTCGGCGCCCGCGGCTTCAAGTTCCACCCGTCCCTGCAGGGCTTCGACCCGTCCAGCGAACGCTTCTACCCACTATGGGAAACCCTCCAGGAACTCGGCCTGCCCGCCATCTTCCACACCGGGCAAAACGGCATGGGCGCAGGCCTTCCCGGTGGGTACGGCATCAAGCTCGCCTACTCCAACCCCCTGCTGCTGGACGCGGTGGCCGCGGATTTCCCCGGCCTGCAGATCATCATGGCCCACCCCTCGGTGCCGTGGCAGGACGAGGCCAACTCCATCGCCACGCACAAGGCCAACGTCTTCATCGACCTCTCCGGCTGGTCGCCCAAGTACTTCCCGGAATCGCTGGTGAAGGCCTCCAACTCCTATCTCCAGGACAAGGTGCTGTTCGGCACCGACTTCCCGCTGATCACCCCGCAGAAATGGCTCGGTGCCTTCGCGGACCTGCCCCTGAAGGACGAGGTCCGGCCAAAGATCCTTAAGGACAACGCGGTCCGCCTCCTCGGGCTGGGGGCCTGAGATGGGCACGCTGACGACGGCGGAGGCCGGCCCGGGTGCCCGGCTCTATGAGGCAGCGGACTGGTACGACGCCGAGTCCCTCCTCACGCCGGAAGAACGCCAGGTCCTGTCCCGGCTGCGGTCCTTCCTGGACGCGGAAGCCAGGCCCCTCCTGGCCGAGTACTGGGAACGCGGCGAATTTCCGGAGCAGCTCGCCCGGCCGCTGATCGACCTCGACATGATGGAACCTGCCGGCCTCACGGCCGACGGTCCGGCCCGTGGAATTTACCAGGGCTTCCGGATCTTCGAACTTGCCCGCACCGATGCCTCGCTGGCCACCTGGTACACCGCCCAGGCCGGCCTGTTCCGCACCGCCATCCGGGTGGGCGCCTCGGCGGAACAGCAGGCCGAATGGATGCCCAAAGTCATCGACTTTTCGCTCAAGGGCGTGTTCTCGCTGACCGAACCGGAATCCGGATCGGACATCGCCGGCGGACTCTCCACCACCGCCCGGCGGCAGCCCGACGGCAGCTGGATCCTGGACGGCGCCAAACGCTGGATCGGCGGCGCCGCCACCGCGGACGTCCTCGCGGTATTCGCCCGGGACACCGCGGACGGGCAGGTCAAGGCCTTCCTCGTGGACCGGACAGCCGACGGCGTCACCCTGGAGAAGATCCACGGGAAGACGGCACTGCGGATGATGCAGAACGCCCACATCACCCTCACCGGTGTCCGCGTCCCCGAGGCCATGCGCCTGCACAACGTGAGCTCCTTCAGGGATGTCGCGGCGATGCTCCGGGCCATGCGCTCGGACGTCGCCTGGATCGCCACCGGCATCGCCGCCGGCGCCTTCGAGGCAGCGCTCGCCTACGTCAACGAACGCCGTCAGTTCGGACGCCCCCTGGGTTCCTTCCAGCTGGTCCAGGAGAAACTGGCCCGCATGCTCGGCAACGTCACGGCCAGCCTGTCCCTGGTGGTCAGGCTCACCGAGCAGCAGGCCAAAGGCATCTACCGGGACCAGGACTCGGCCCTGGCCAAGATGCAGACATCCCTGTTCATGCGCGACACCGTAGCGCTGGCCCGGGAGGTGGTGGGCGGCAACGGCATTACCCTCGCCGCCGGCGTCGCCCGCTTCCACGCCGACGCCGAAGCCGTCTACTCCTACGAAGGCACCCACGAGATCAATGCCCTCATCATCGGCCGCGCCCTCACCGGCGAAAGCGCCTTCACCCGCTGAACCACTACTTCCCAACCAACAAACAACTGCCAGGAGGCAACGATGCCCAATCTCGTCGTCGATTTCGACACCCTGCTCACCCTGTCCGGCAAGGACCTCGGCACCACCGACTACCGCCAGATCACCCAGGACCAGATCAACCAGTTCGCGGACGCCACGGACGACCAGCAGTGGATCCACACCGACCCCGAACGCGCCAAGGACGGCCCGTTCGGCGCCCCCATCGCCCACGGCTTCCTCACGCTCTCGCTGATCATCCCGTTTTGGGGGGAGCTGTTCGACGTCGAAGGCGTCACCACCAAGGTCAACTACGGCCTGGACAAGGTCCGCTTCACCTCCCCGGTCAAGGTCGGCTCCAAGGTCCGTATGAAGGCCACCATCGCCGACGTCACCGAGGTCAAGGGCGGCGCCCAGATCAAGGTCAACGCCACCATCGAGATCGAAGGCCAGGAACGCCCCGCCGTCGTGGCCGAATTCCTGGCCCGCTTCTACAAGTAAGCCGCTTCTACAAGTAAGCCACTTCCACCAGTAACAGCAGTCCCAAACCCCAGGCGGCGCCCCGGCGCCGCCGCCTCAGGCAACCCCAAAAACCCCACATTCCTCCGTCTTTAGGAACAGCCATGTCCGGACACACCACGCTCGCACCTGCGGGCACGGCCGCCAAGCGCAAGGAAGCGCGCACGGTCATCCTGTCCAGCTATCTGGGCAGCACCATCGAGTTCTACGACTTTCTGCTCTACGCCACGGCCGCAGCGGTGGCCTTCCCCAAGGTCTTCTTCGCCGGCACGGACGAATGGGTAGGCGTCGTGGCCGCCTACGCCACCTTCGCCGCCGGATACGTGGCCAGGCCGCTGGGCGGCATCATCTTCGGACACTTTGGTGACAAGGTGGGCCGCAAGGGGATGCTGATCATCTCCATGGCCATGATGGGCATCGCCTCCACCCTCATCGGCCTGATTCCCGGCGCCGGCGTCATCGGGCCGTGGGGCGCCGTGATCCTGGTGCTGCTGCGGGTCTGCCAGGGCATCGCCGTCGGCGGTGAATGGGGCGGGGCGGCGCTCATGGCACTGGAGCACGCGGACCCGAAACGGCGCGGCTTCGCGGCGTCGTTCGTCAACGCCGGGGCGCCCACCGGCGCCGTGCTGGGCACCCTGGTGATGGGTGCCTTCTCGGCCCTGCCGCAGGATGCCTTCCTGGCCTGGGGCTGGCGCGTGCCGTTCCTGCTGTCCTTCGTGCTCCTGATCGTGGGCATGTTCGTGCGCCTCCGCGTTTCTGAAAGCCCCATCTTCGCCGAGGCCGTGGCCAAGGAAGAAGCACAGGGCGCCAAGCGCAAGATCCCGCTGCTGGACGTGCTCCGCCGGCCCAAGGCACTGATCATGATCATGTTCGCCGGGGCTGCCGGGTTCGGCCTGCAGGTGGTGCTGCCCACCTTCTCGGTGACCTACGCCGTGTCCAAGGGCGCACCGCAGCAGGGCGTGCTCTACGCGTTCGCCGGGGCCTCGGCCATTTCCATCGTCTTCGTCCTCCTGGGCGGCCGCCTTTCGGACCGCTTCGGCCGCCGCCCGGTGATGATCACCGGCCTGGCGCTGTTCATTGCGTACCTCTTCCCGATGTTCGGGATGCTTGGCTCGGGCAACGTTGCCATGGTGTTCGTGGCCTTCACTGTGGCGCTGATCCTGCACTCCTCCCTCTACGGGCCGCTGGCAGCATTCGTGTCCGAACAGTTCGGCACCACCTCCCGCTACACCGGTGCCGCGGTGGGCTACCAGTTGGCCACCCTCATCGGCGCCGGCTTCACGCCGGGCATAATCGCCGGCCTCTACAAGGACTCCGGGCAAAGCATCCTCCCGGTGGTGGTGTTCCTGTCCGTCATGGCGCTGGTCTCGATTGTCTTCATCGCCCTGACGCGGGAATCTAAGAACAACGACCTCACCACGGTCCGTTAGGAGAACCATGGACAACAACGGAGTTGGCTCCTGGCTGCAGCGCCGCCGCCGCAAGTCGGGCACCAAGACGGCCCTGCTGTCAGCAGCGGGCACCCTGAGCTACGAAGAGCTCGCCGAACGGACGGACCGCCTGGCCAACGCGCTCCGCGACCGCGGAGTGGCCAAGGGGGACCGGGTGGCCTACCTGGGGGAGAACCACCCTTCTTTCGTGGAAACGTTCTTCGCCTGCGGCCTCCTCGGCGCCATCTTCGTCCCGCTCAACACCCGGCTGGCACCGCCGGAGCTGCAGTTCCAGCTCCAGGATTCCGGAGCCCGGCTCCTGGTCAACGCCGGCGCATTGGAGGCCTCCGCCTCCGCTGCCGTGCAAGGAACGGCGGTGACCCACCGCATGGTCGTAACGGCCGACGGCGGGGCGGAACCTTCCGCCGCCACGTCACCGGCCGCCGTCGAACATTCTGCAGTGGTTGTGTCATACGGGGAGGCGCTGCAGGCGGCGGCGCCGGACCACCCCGACGTGCCGGTGGGGCACGATGACGGGGCAATGATCCTCTACACCTCGGGGACCACCGGGAAACCCAAGGGTGCGCTCCTGACCCACGGGAACATCACGTGGAACTGCATCAACACCATCGTGGACATGGACTTGAACCGCAACGACGTGGCGCTGATGATTTCGCCGCTGTTCCACGTGGCGTCCCTGGACATGGGGCTGCTGCCGATGCTCCTCAAGGGGGCCACCGTGGTCCTTGAGGCGAAGTTCGATCCCGCCCGGGTCCTGGAACTCATCCGGAAACACAAGGTGACCACCCTCAACGGAGTGCCCACCACGTTCCAGCTGCTCTGCGAAGATCCGGGCTGGGCGGCGGCCGACCTCAGCTCCCTGGACAAGCTGACCTGCGGCGGCTCAGCGATTCCCCGTCGGGTCCTGGACGCGTACGAGGACCGCGGCATCGGTTTCACCAGCTGCTACGGCATGACCGAAACAGCCCCCGGCGTCACCATGCTCCCCGTGGACCGGTCGCGGGAAAAGGCGGGTTCGGCCGGCCTGCCGCACTTCTTCACCGACGTCCGGATCGCCGATCCCATGGGCGGCACGGTGGAACCGGGCGAGGTGGGGGAAATCCAGATCTCCGGACCCAACGTCATCAAGGAGTACTGGAACCGGCCGGAGGCCACAGCCGCCAGCTATGCGGACGGCGCCTGGTTCCGCTCGGGCGACATGGGCTACCGCGACCAGGAAGGCTTCCTGTTCGTCTCTGACCGGCTCAAGGACATGATCATTTCCGGCGGGGAGAACATCTACCCGGCGGAGGTGGAGGCGGTCATCTCCGAGCACAGCGCTGTGGGCAGCGTCGCCGTCATCGGCGTCCCGGATGAGAAATGGGGCGAGGTCCCCCAAGCGATCGTGACGCTGCGGGAGGGGGAATCGCTGACTGCGGAGCAGCTGCGCAGCTTCCTCGACGGCAGGCTTGCCCGCTACAAGATCCCCAAGTCAATGGTGGTGGTGGAGGACATGCCGCGTACCGCCAGCGGCAAGATCCGAAAGATGGAGCTCCGGAAACAGCTCTAAGGGCGGAACCCCCTCCGGGACTGCCGCCGGTATGGTTCCGCCGTTGTTACCGTTCACGGTCATCAATTGGCGGAACCATACCAGCCGGTGCCACCATGATTGGATGCTTGAGGCAACTAAACCCCAGAATTCGGACGGGACACCCGTCAACCCCGCGCTCGAAGCGGAAAGCAAAATCGCCCGCATCGCGGTGACAGTGTTCCCCATCCTGGTGGTTGTCGCAGGCATGCTCGGGTTCCTGCTCCCCGGCCTTTTCAAGCCCATGGCCCCCAGCGTGCCCTACCTGCTCGGCATCATCATGTTCTGCATGGGCCTGACCCTGACTCCGCCGGACTTCGCCGCGGTAGCCAAGCGGCCGTGGGCCGTGGCCCTGGGGATCGTGGCGCACTACGTCATCATGCCCGGCGCCGGCTGGCTGATCGCAGGCGCCCTCAACCTTCCGCCCGAACTGGCCGTCGGCGTGATCCTGGTGGGCTGCGCCCCCTCCGGCACAGCCTCGAACGTCATGGCCTTCCTGGCCAAGGGCGATGTTGCCCTCTCCGTGGCGGTGGCCTCGGTCTCCACCCTGATCGCCCCGATCGTCACCCCGCTGCTGGTCCTGTTCCTGGCCGGCTCCTACCTGCAGATCGACGCCGCCGGCATGGTCCTGGACATCGTCAAGACCGTGCTGCTGCCGGTGGTCGCCGGCCTCCTCGCCCGGGTCTTCCTCAAGAAGCTCGTCGCCAAGGTGCTGCCCGCGCTGCCGTGGGCGTCCGCCGTCGTAATTTCCCTGATCGTGGCCATCGTGGTGGCCGGCAGCGCCAACAAGATCATCGACGCCGGGGCCATCGTGTTCCTTGCCGTGGTGCTGCACAACGGCTTCGGGCTGGGCCTTGGGTACCTGGCCGGCAAGCTGGGCCGCCTGGATGACAAGGCCCGCCGCGCCCTGGCCTTCGAAGTGGGCATGCAGAACTCCGGCCTGGCGGCGACGCTCGCCACCGCGCACTTCACCCCGCTGGCTGCGCTGCCGTCCGCGGTCTTCTCGCTCTGGCACAACATCTCCGGTGCCATCGTGGCCGCCTGGCTCGCCCGGCGGCCGCTGCAGGACACGCAGGCCTAAGGGGCGCGTTTCCGGCCCGCCATTCCGGGTACAGGATCCGGTAGGGACAGCGATGTTTCGACGCTGTCCGCCAGTTCCTGTAAGGAGATGGACAGATGGCTCGGATCGACCGGATAGCTGAACCATGGGGGACACGGACACCGTACGGCAGCGGCGGTGACTGGCCCGTCAGGGTGGACACCCACCTGGCCGAAGGAGTGGCTCCGGAGGACGTGGACCGGTGGGTCCAGACGGCCTCGCTCCTGCACTCCAACGGCGACGCCATGGACATCGCGGTCAAGGACAACAGAATCGTTGGCGTGCGGGGACGGGCCGTAGACCGCGTCAATCACGGCCGGCTGGGCCCCAAGGACCTGTACGGCTGGCAGGCGAACGCGTCCCCGGACCGGCTCACCAAACCCCTCATCCGCGAGGGCGGGAAGCTGGTGGAAACAGACTGGGACACCGCCATGCAGCGCATCGTGGACAAGTCCAAGGCGCTGCTGGCGGAACAGGGCCCCAGCGCCCTCGGCTTCTACACCACCGGCCAGCTCTTCTCCGAGGAGTACTACACCCTGGGTACGCTGGCGCACGGCGGCATCGGCACCAACCACGTGGACGGCAACACCCGGCTGTGCACGGCGACGGCCGGGGAGGCGCTGAAGGAATCCTTCGGCTGCGACGGGCAGCCCGGCTCCTACACGGACGTGGACCACGCCGACGTCATCGCCCTGTACGGGCACAACGTCGCGGAGACCCAGACCGTCCTCTGGACCCGGATGCTGGACCGGCTGGCCGGCGCCAACCCGCCCAAGATCATCTGCGTGGACCCGCGCATGACGCCCGTGGCCAGGGCCGCCACCGTGCACCTGGCGCCGCGGCCAGGCACCAACGTGGCCCTGATGAACGGCATCCTGCACGAGATCATCACCAACGGCTGGGTGGACCGGGAGTACATCCAGGCGCACACCGTGGGGTACCCGGAGCTCGAAAATGAGGTCAAGAACTACCCGCCGGCACTCGTGGCGGAAATCTGCGGTGTCCCGGCGGAGCAGATCACCGAGGCGGCCGGCATCATCGGCCACGCGGAGCGGCTGCTGTCCACGGTGCTGCAGGGCTTCTACCAGTCCAACCAGGCCACCGCGGCAGCGGTCCAGGTCAACAACGTCAACATCATTCGCGGAATGCTCGGCAGGCCCGGCTGCGGCATCCTGCAAATGAACGGCCAGCCCACTGCCGAAAACACCCGCGAATGCGGGGCCGACGGCGACCTTGCCGCCTTCCGGAACTGGTCCAACGACGCGCACATCCAGGACCTGGCCCGGGTCTGGAACGTCGATCCCATGTCCATCCCGCATTACTCCCCGCCCACGCACGTTATGCAGATGATGCGGTACGCGGAGGACGGTTCCATCCGGATGCTGTGGGTCAGCGGGACCAACCCTGCCGTCTCGCTGCCCGAGCTGGCACGCATCCGCGGCATCCTGGAACAGGACCGCCTGTTCCTGGTGGTGCAGGATATCTTCCTCTCCGAGACGGCCCAGCTGGCCGACGTCGTCCTTCCCGCCGCCACCTGGGGTGAAAAGACCGGGACCTTCACCAACGTGGACCGCACCGTCCACCTCTCCGAGAAAGCCGTTGACCCGCCGGGCGAGGCCCGGCCGGACCTGGAGATCTTCATCGACTACGCCCACCGCATGGGCCTGCAGGACAAGGACGGGCAGCCGCTGATCAAGTGGCACGACCCCGAATCGGCCTTCGAAGCCTGGAAGGAATGCACCCGCGGCAGGCCCTGCGACTACACCGGCATCACCTACGACAAACTGCGCGGCGGCTCGGGCATCCAGTGGCCCTGCAACGAGGAGAACCCGGACGGTACGGAACGCATCTACGCTGACGGGAAGTTCTGGGCGCACCCCGGGTACTGCGAAACCTACGGCCGCGACCTCATCACCGGTGCGCCAGTGGAACCCACGGAGTACAAGGCCCTGAACCCCGAGGGCAAGGCCATCATCAAGGCCGCCGAATACATGCCGCCGCACGAGCTGCCCAGCCAGGACTTCCCGCTCCAGCTCATCACCGGCCGCACGCTCTACCAGTTCCACACCCGCACCAAGACAGGGCGGGCACCTGAGCTGCAGGCTGCCGCGCCCGACGTGTGGGTTGAGTTGTCAGCAGACGACGCCGGCGCGTACGGGATTGCCGAAGGCGACCTTGCGGAGGTGGAGACACCCCGCGGGTCCGTCCGTGCAAAGGTGCGGATCAGCGGCATCCGCAACGGCGTCCTCTTCCTGCCCTTCCATTACGGCTACTGGGACACCGATGGCGGACACCAGCCGGACGGGGCCGGCAGGGCTGCGAACGAACTGACCATCACCGACTGGGACGCGGCGTCCAAGCAGCCCATCTTCAAATCGGCGGCAGCCCGCATCACCCGCGTTTCCGGCGGCAACGGGCCCGCTCCGGCGCCCACCACCACGGCATCGGCACCTGCCGGGTACTTCCCGGAAGACGCCAGGACCAAGGGCATACCCACCGCTTTGGCGGACGAGGCCACCGAAACTGGCGAGGCCACCGAAACGGCAGGAGGGGGACGATGAAATTCGGGCTGGTACTGGAGGAAATGCACCGCTCCGAGAACGACCTGGCGCACCACCTGCTGGTCATCTCCGACCGGCACAAGGTAGACCACGAGATCCACCACCTGGCCCGGGACCTGGCACGCTGGTCGCAGCAGCACGTCCGGGACATCGCGGACATCGCCAAAAACTACGGCCAAAACCTGGACCCGGAGCCCCGCGGCGAGGCAGGGCTAATGGAAACCATCAGGGATAAGGGCAGCGAGATGGTGGGCAGGCGCCCCGAAACCGGGATGCTGCTGCTGCGCGACCTCCGCGAGCTCTACCTGAAGGCCTGCGGGGTGTCAGCCGACTGGGAACTGCTGGCCCAGGCCGCCCAGGGGATGAAGGACAAGAACCTGCTGGCCCTGGCACAGAAGTGCCACCCGCAGACCATCCGCCAGATGAAATGGGCCAACGGCAAACTGAAGGAATCCGCCACGCAGGTCCTGGTCAGCTAAGCGCCAGCTGCGTGAATCCTCAGCAGCTCCCGGGCCGCCTGCCGGTGCAACCGCCGGCGCACCCGGATCTTCCCAGCGCCCTGTTCCGGGCGAACCAGTTTCAATCAGTGAAACTGCCAGCGCGTGCATCCCTGCCCATGCCACAGAGTTGAATCCATGGATGCGGGTCCCGTTGCGGGCCCGCCCAGCCCATTCAGCAGTCCGGTAAACACAGCACAGAAACGGCGCGCCACACATGGAGTCAACGATGACGGGACGGCAGATCCTCAAGGGGATCGAGTTTGCCCGGCCACAGAACGCGGAGCCGCTGCTGCTGGACCTCTACCTTCCCGCAGGAGAAACGCACCAGGGCGGCCGGCCGGCGGTGGTCCACTTCCACGGCGGCGGTTGGCGGACGGGGGAACGGTCTTCGCTGGGCCCCGCTGTTGACGGTTTCGGGCTCAGCCCCATCGGGCAGCTGGCAGATGCCGGGTTCGTGGTGGCCTCTGCCGACTATCGCCTCAGCACGGGTGCCACGTTTCCTGCCCAGCTGGAGGACGCCAAGGCGGCCGTCCGCTGGCTCCGCAGCCACGCGGCCGAATACGGCGTGGACCCACACCGCATCTACGCCTGGGGAGACTCGGCCGGCGGCCACCTCGCCGCCCTCGTGGGCCTGACCGCGGGGGCCCCGGACTTTCCAGGCCGGGGCGGCAACGACGGGCCGGACGGTGACGACTCAGTTGCCGGCGTCGTGGCCTGGTACCCGCCCACTGACCTGCTCCGGATGGGGGGACAGGCACGGCCGGACGCCGTAGCCCGGGCGGATGACCCCGGTTCCCGCGAAGCACTGCTGATCGGCGCGCAGCCCGCCGACGCCCCGGACAAGGCCAGGGCCGCAAGCCCCCTCGGCTACGTCCACGCAGGCGCCCCGCCCTTCCTCCTCATCCATGGAACGGCGGACCGCTTCGTCCCCGTGGAGCAGTCCACCTCGCTGGCCGCGGCGCTCGAAGGCGCGGGCAACGCCGTCGAACTCCTCCTGCTGGATGGTGCGGACCACATGTGGGCCAGCCCGGACGGCAACAGCGGCGCCGCGGAACGGGCCATTGCCGCCACCATCGATTTCCTCCGCCGCCAGTCGGAACAGCACTGATTTCCCACCACCATGCGGGGGCAATACGCGCACCCCGGACCAGACCGAAAGGCCTCCCATGCAGTTCATCGGCATCACCCACCACGGCGGACCCTGGGCAGCGGCGCTCGCCGGCTCCCGCGTCCTCCCGCTCACATCGGTCGACGAATTCTGGGCCGACGCCGAGGGCTGGCAGGACAAGGCCGCAGCCCTGGTTGCCGGCGCTGCACATGCTGGAGCCTCCGACGACGACGGCTGGCTGGAGCGCGGCAGCGTCACCGAAGTCCCGCTGGTCCCGGCCTCCGCGCGGGTGATCTGCGTGGGGCTGAACTACAAGGCGCATGTGGCCGAGGGCAGCTACAAGGACCAGGAACTCCCGCCCTACCCCACGCTGTTTGCCCGTTGGACGGCCTCCCTGTCCGTGGGCAACGCCCCGGTCCCGGTCCCGGCGGGCGAGGCAGGGCTGGACTGGGAAGGCGAAGTTGCCGCCTACATCGGCCGCCGCGTGGAGTCCGCCGGCGAGGACACCGCTGCCGATGCCGTCTTTGGCTACTCCACGTTCAACGACATCACCTCCCGCAGGGCCCAGAAGCTCACGTCGCAGTGGACCCTGGGCAAGAACGGCGATTTCAGCGGCCCCCTGGGTCCCGTGGTGAGCCGCGACGAGGTGGGCGACCTGCGCGACGGCCTCCAGGTCCGCACCCGGGTCAACGGAATCGAAGCCCAGAACGGCAACACCCGGGACATGATCTTCTCCGTCCCGGCCATCATCTCGCTCATCAGCGAAACCTTCACCCTGCACCCGGGCGACGTCATCGCCACGGGCACCCCCGAAGGCGTGGGCTACGCCCGTACCCCGCAGTGGCTCCTCCAGCCCGGCGACACCGTGGAAGTGGAGATCGAGAAACTCGGCACCCTGACCACGCCGGTGGGCGACATTTCCCTGCGGAGCCGTGCCTGATGAACGGCTTCCATACCGCCGCGGACCTGCCGTCGGAGGTGCAGGTCCTGGTCGCCGGCGGAGGACCCAGCGGACTCTTCCTCGCCCTGGACCTCGCCTCCCGGGGGGTGCCCAGTACCGTCATCGAACCGCGGACAGCGCTGGACCACACCCGGCCGCGTGCCAAGACCACCAATGCCCGCACCATGACGCACCTGCGCCGGCTGGGCCTCGCCGAGGTCCTCCGGGACGCGGCGCCGCTGCCGGTGGAGTACGCACAGGACGTCATCTTCTGCACCGGCCTCACCGGCCCTTCCGCCCATGAGCTGCGCCGGTTCCGCAACGCCTTCCAACTGGTTCCAGGCCGGTACGGGCCGCAGCCGGAGTGCGGCCAGCAGGTGCCCCAGCCCGTCCTCGAGGAGGTGCTCCGGGCCGCCGTCGAAAGCCACCCGCTGGTGACGTTCCTGGCCGGCTGGACCGTCACTGGCGTCAGCGTCCCGGAAGGCGGGGCAGCCACGGAACCCTGCGCCGTCGTCGTCCGGGATCCTGACGGGGCCGAACGCACCACCGCCGCGGAGTACGTCATCGGGGCCGACGGCGGATCCTCCGCCGTGCGGCGCAGCCTGGGGCTGCGGCTGGAAGGCGGCTCCGCCGAGCTGTCCAACATCAGCATCCTCTTCCGCTCGGCGTCCTTGGCGTCCGCTGTGTCCTTGGCTCCGGCGGTGCAGTACTGGGTAGTGGGCTCGGAGACCGCCGGCATGGTGGGACCCATGGACCGTGACGGCACGTGGTGGGCCATCGTCCAGGGCGTGGATCCATCCGTCAGCCCCACCGCGGGGGAGGCAGCCGCCATGGTCCGCTCCCTGGTGGGCCCGGACGTGGACATCGAGGTGGTGGCCACCGACCCCTGGACGGCCCGGATGCTGCTCGCGCCCGAATACAGCCGCGGCAACGTCTTCCTGGCGGGGGACGCCGCCCACCTCAACCCGCCCTGGGGAGGCCACGGGTTCAACACCTGCATCGGCGACGCCGCCAACCTGGCCTGGAAGCTCGCCGCCACCGTCAACGGCTGGGCCGGCCCCGGACTGCTTGCCAGCTACGGGACAGAACGCCGCCCCGTGGCTGCGCGCACCATCCGCGACGCCGCCACCAACGGCAAGGCCCTGGCCTACCACTTCGCAGACCCGGAGCTCGTTGCGGCCGGCCCTGCCGGGGAAGCGGCCCGCCGGGCTGCGCACCGGGCACTCGCCGTGAAGCAGAGCGAGTTCGATTCCCTGGGCCTGGTGCTGGGCTACGACTACGGCGGCTCACCCGTCGTGGTGCCGGACGGTTCAGCCCTCCCCGACGAGGACCCCATCCGCTACGTTCCGTCCGCTGCTCCGGGGGCCCTGCTGCCGCACGCCTGGCTGGCAGATTCCCGTTCCCTGTACAGCGCCCTTGATGCGGGCTTCACTTTGCTGGCCGACGCCGGATCGCTGGGCGGGCTGGACGCGGGCGGAGTTTTCGGGCCGGTCCTGGCCGCCGGTGCCCGGCACGGCATCCCGGTGACCGTCGCCGCCGTCGGGCCTTCCGAGGACGGAACCCCCCTGTCCCAGCTGTGGGGTGCCCCCGCCGTGCTGGTCCGTCCCGACCAGCACGTGGCCTGGCGCGGCAACTCCCCGGTGGAGGCCGCCGCCGCGCTCTCCGTCGCCGCGGGCTGGGCGCCGGCTTTCCCGCCCGCACGTCCCGAAGAATCTGCACCTTCCATCCAAACCAGGAGCGCCCGTGTCGTCGCCGTCATTCCGTGATTTCCTCTTTGCCCCGGACCATCCCCGCGTAGCGGACATCCGGGGGCTGGCTGCCCGCGAATACGCCGAAGCGGCCAAGACCGATGCGTTCGCCGGGCCCATGATCGAAGGCTGGCGGAAGCTCTACCCGCAGCCGTTCACGGGCATCACCAGCGACGGCGTCCGCCGGGAGGCCCTCTATCCGCTGGTGCCTGCCCGCCCCGGGGAGGAAGCACCCACCGCGGACATGGTGGCTGCGGCGCGGAAGCTGCTTGGCGCCGCCGCCGCGGACCAGACCGGAAGGCTTCGCTACGCCGTGGACGCGCCGGAGTGGCAGAGCTGGGCCAACCCCGAGTTCATGCAGCACGACACCGGGCTGCGGCTGGACGAGCTGGAACCACCGGTCCGCGACGCCGCCCTGGGCGTGGTGGAAGCAAGCCTGAGCGCTTCCGGGTTTGAGCTGGTGCGGAACCTGATGCGCATCAACGGGTTCCTGGGTGACCTGGTGGAGCTGCCGCTGCTCATGAACGAGTTCAGCTACAACTTCGCCCTGTATGGGGAGCCGTCCGAGACGGCGCCGTGGGGGTGGCAGCTCTTCGGCCACCACGCGGCGCTGAACTGCCTGGTGGCCGGGACGCAGCTGGTGATCTCGCCGGTGTTCATGGGCGCAGAGCCGGACATGATCGACGCCGGCCCGCATAAGGGCGTCAAAGTGTTCAAGGAGCGCATCACCCTGGCCCGGCAGCTGATGGCCGCCCTGCCTGTGGACCTGCGGGACCGTGCTGTTGTTTACGCGGAGATGGTGGATCCTGCCATGCCCGAAGGCCGCCTCCACCCGGGCGACGAACGGCACCTGGGTGGCTGTTTCCAGGACAACCGGGTGATTCCGTACGAGGGCATCCGGGTGGCGGAACTGCCGGCCGGGGCCCGTGACTTGCTGGACGCGGTGGTGGAGGACTTCATCGCCTACCTGCCCGACGGTCCACGGGCCGCGCGCCGCCGGGAGATCCAGGAACACTATTCAGAGACGTTCTTCAGCTGGATCGGCGGCTGGGAGGGGGAGGAGGCCTACTACTTCCGGGTGCAGAGCCCGGTGGTGGTGCTGGAACTGGACCACCACACCGGCGTGTTCCTCAGCAACGATGAGCCCGCCCCGTTCCATATGCACACCGTGGTCCGCACCCCCAACGGCAACGACTACGGCCGCGAACTCGTCAGGCAAGCCACCCCCTGACCCACCCTCCTACAAATACGTAAGGCCCGGATTTCCTCTCGGAAGTCCGGGCCTTACGTATTGGGTGGGGTTAGGGGATGTCCAGGGCCGCGCGGCGCTGCGGCGGAGGGCCGACGACGGTCAGGTCCATCTCGGCCTGGGCACGGCCGAAGCCCTCCATGTCCATGTACGGTTCGCCGCCCTCGGTGTACATGTAGTCCTCCGTGGGCTTGTTGAAGTACTCAAAGAACCCGTTGAACACCGACGGCGTCAGGAAACCCACCATCTGGGTGTTGTGGGCATCGAGCGCGAACGAGTGGACGGTTCCGGCGGGGGCATGCACAAAGTCGCCCTTGGTCAGGAGCATCTCCCGGCCGTTGGCGTAGAGCCACATCCGGCCCTCGGTGCAGAGGAAGTTCTCCGTGTGCTGCGAGTGGAAGTGCAGCGGAATGTAGGGGGATTTGGCGCCCTTGGTGTGCACGGCGAAGTAATTGGAGCCGGTGTTGGCGGGCCGGGACAGGTAGGTGAACATGGTCTGGTAGCTGACCATGCGCTCACCCTCTCCGGCGCTGAGGAAGTACGGGCTCTGTGTGGGCGGCAGCCCGGCGTCGTGCTTGAACGACGGCGCCACACGCTCAACGTCGGGGAACGTGATGCCGAACTCGGCGCCCACCTCTGCCTGCTCCTGGAGGCTGGCCTTGTGGCCGGCGCGCACCGGCGGGACGTGCGAATCGATGGGCGTGCCCACCCGCTCGTAGTAAGCCTCGCCGCCGCCAGGGGTCATCCAGTTCAGGAAGCGGGTGTAGTGGCTGGCCATCCGGTAGGCGTGCGGGGTGTTGGGCGGGATGACCACCGAATCGCCGGGGGTCAGGATGCGGCTCTCGCCCGGCAGCCAGACGTGCAGGATCCCGTCGAAAACGTAGAGCGTCTTGTGCTCCACCTTGTGGCTGACGAACGGGGATTCGGCTCCCATGCCGCCGGAGATGTAGGCAGCGCTGAAGATGCCCCCGGTGTCGGCGGCGCGGGCGATGACCGTGACCAGCTGGCCGTTGAGTTCGTAGCGCGCGCCTTCGCCCGACGCCATGTAATACGGGACTGCCTCGCCGGGCAGCGCGTTGGCCACCGGGAGCTGCTTGTTCATTTCCTCAACGCTGAGGGACATGGTTTCCTTCTTTCCAGTCGGCCGGCCTTGCCGGAGCGTGAGTTCCAGCATGGCCGTCCCACGCCCGGGCCACGAGCCCGGATTCCATTAGTTGAAATCCAAACCTGGCCGTCATTGTCCCCCTGCTAGCCTTCACATTCCTTGCAGTACTTCTTGCCGTCCTTCTCACGGGCCAACTGGCTGCGGTGGTGCACCAGGAAGCAGGACATGCACGTGAATTCGTCGGCCTGCACCGGAACCACCTGGATGAGGAGTTCCTCGTTGGAGAGATCGGCGCCGGGCAGCTCAAAGCTATCCGCGAGGTCCGTTTCATCCATGTCGGGAGCGGCCTCCCGGCGTCCGGACTTATCGGACTTCAGCTCCTCCAGGGCGACATTCGGCTCCTCCTCGGGAGCCACCCGCGGAGCGTCGTAGTCAACTGACATGTGGTGTTTTCTCCTGTCGAGCTTTAGTTGTCCAGATTGTTCTGAACAAATCGACAACGCCGGATGGGCGCAACTAATTCCCGTGCCCCGGCATCCGGCCCCTGGGGCGGGCGCGGACGGCGTTGGTCACCGGAAGTCGTTCCCTGCCAGCCCGGCACAAGCGTCCCACAACCGCCGCCGCGCCTCCGGGTCAGAACCCATGCCGGGGGTGGGAAGCTCCTTCCGGCCTGCCCACAGCTTGCCGGTCAGCCCCGCCGTTTCGGGCGAGGTTGCCAGCCAGAGGGACGTGTCGGTAGCTTTCTCTGCCGACTTTCCCAAGGTGTTCGTGATCCACCGGAACGGGCCGCCCACGTCCTGCAACAGCCCCGTGTTCTTCACCAGTCCGGGATGGACGGCGTTGACTACCACCCCAGTTCCACGCAGCCTGGCGGCGAATTCCTGGGTCAGGAGGACCCGGCCCAGCATGGTGGGCGGCGTGGAACGCAGGAAGCTGTATTTCCCCGTCGCTGTCTGCAGGTCATCGAAGGGGATCCGGACGTTACCGTACTTTGACGCAATATTGATGACGCGTGACGGCAGCGCGGCTGACGCTTCCTTCCTGAGGTCGTCCAGCAGGAGCCCGGTGACCAGGTAGTAGGACATCACGTTCGTGGCGAAGGTGAGTTCCAGCCCTTCGGCAGTTTCGTGGCGTTCTTTGCGGAACACGCCGGCCGCGTTCACCAGCACATCCAGCCTGCCGTGACGGGAGCGGAACTGGTCCACGGCAGAGCGAATCGAAGACTGCAGTGACAGGTCACAGGCGAGTGGCTCAAGGTCCGCTCCCGGAACGTGGGTGCGGATATCCGCCATCACCGCCTGGGCCCGCGCCACACTCCGGCCCACGACCACCACCGTTGCACCTTCGCGGGCGAGGCCGGCAGCTACTGCCCGCCCTATCCCACCGGTGGCACCGGTCACCAACGCAATACGCCCGTCCAGCCGTGCCATGCCATCGCCTCCACATCGCCAGCAGTTGACGACACTATCCCAGCACCTGTTCGGGGCGGCTGGCCAGGGTCTTCCGGACCGGAACCAGGGTACGCGGGTATTGGTGGTGCGGCGGCCCTGGCAACAGGAAGACCTCTTAGTGGTTGGCTGTTGGTGCCGTCACTAAGAGGTCTTCACTTGTTCACAACGGAATCAACGTTGTGGGACGTACCGCGAGTCCGTGATCATCTCAAGGGAGATATCCCGTCATCCCGCTCTTGGGTCTAACCAGCGAGGCCGCGGGCAGCCGGGCTTGGGGACATGGCCGCGGCCGTGAGCACGGACGTTTCCCGCTCGCTCTGCTGCACCTCGTCGAGCTCCTTGAGGGTGAACTTCCTGGTCTCCTTGGCGGTGAGGGCTGAGGCTCCTGCCAGGACCATGAACCCGAGCGCGACCATGGACGGTCCGACCCAGTCCTTCAGGTCGGGGCCGGCGAGTGCTGTCGAGAGAACGGGGCCGATGACGCCCGAGATGGCGAAGCCGACCTGGGTGCCAAGAGCGAGCCCGGAGACGCGCAGGCGGCCGGGGAACATCTCCGCGAAGAATGACGGCCAGGACGCGTTCACCATTGAGTAGAAGAGGGAGTAGTTGATGATGCCAAACAGGAAGATCAGCGACCAGTTCCCGGTCGTGATTGACCACAGGTAGGGGACCATCGTGACGCCCACGCCGCCTGTTGCGATGAGGAACATCGTCTTGCGGCCGATCTTGTCCACAAGGAATCCTGCCAGGGGCGTGATGCCGAGCGCGATTACGGCCGAGACCGTGGTCGTCAGGAGCATGGTCGGCTTATCCAGCTTGTATCCGGCGGTACCGAATGCCACCGAGAAGGTCTGCATCATGTAGCTCGTGCCCGCGATGAGGGCACAGAACACGATCCGCAGCACCGCACGCCAGTGGAAGCGCAGAAGATGCCGGAGGGGAGCAACGTTCACCTTGGCGGCCTGGGCCTTTACGAACTCCGGCGGCTCCTCGATGTGGCGGCGGATCAGGTAGGCAGCTACGACTACGAGGGCGGAGGCCCAGAACGGCAGCCGCCAACCCCAGCTCAGCAACTGCTCCGAGGGCATGGCGGCGATCGGGATGAAGACCAACAGGGTAAGCAGCGTGCCGGAGGAGGAACCCAAGGTGGTGAAGCTCGCGAGGAACCCGCGCCGGCCTTCGGAAGCATGCTCCAGGCTCATGGTGATGGCACTGGGCTGCTCACCGGAGAGGCACAGTCCCTGGATGACGCGGATCAGCACGAGCAAGACTGGAGCAAGAGGACCGATTTGGGCGTATGTGGGCAGGCACCCGATCAGGAAGGTGCAGCCGCCGATGCCGAACAGTGTGATCATCATGACGAACTTGCGGCCGCGACGATCGCCCAGCGGCCCCAGGATGAGGGAGCCGAGGGGGCGCACCGCGTAGCCGACCGCGAAGGTGATCATGGCGAGCAGTACGCTGAGGCCCTGGGGAAGCTCGGGTGAAAAGAAGAGCACGTTCAGAACCAACGCCGACGAGGTGCCGTACACCGCGAAGTCGTAGTACTCCAACGTCGTACCGATCCAGGCCGCGATTGCGGCCTTGACCGGGGTCTTCCTGGGAAGTGTGGTTTCTGTCATTTCGTCTCCGTGGGTGATGGGTGAACACCGGTTGCCGCTAAACCTGGGCTCTCGGAAAGAGATCTTGAGTGGAATATCCTGTTGGTCCTGCTGTGAGCTCTCTCGCAAATCGTGTTTACGGCTTTGCGGACCGGCCTCAAACATCAAGTTAACGTTTGCGGTGTGGGTCACACAAAGTCCGCTTTTATGTACCTACATAGCGATTTGTTATGGCTTGGAGTCGAAGAACCGGGGACCTGGGACAACAGGAAGCTCGCCTTGGAACGGGGATGGCAGAGCGTAAGGCCGCCGGCAGGGGATCAGGCGGGACGATTACTGGGCTGAGCCACACGCAAGCCGACGCCCCTGGTCATTTTGCGGATTTCGTCGGACTTGAGACCGCTTGCCCCGGCAAGTTGGTAGTCGTCAAGGAGCCGGGACTTCCTGGCCAGGGCCAGTACCTGCGTTCGTTGTTCTTCCGCGTCACTGCGGGCGCCTTCTGCTGCCGCCAGCTCCGAAGCCAATCCCGCAATGAGGTGAAGATGCCCGCTTCGGGTTTGGCCGGACGGGTACAGCTCGCCGCGTGCCAGTGTGGCAGACCGGATACTGGCTGCCGGCTGTCCGGCGGCCTTCGCGACAGCGGCAACCTTCACGCCATCGCACACGGCCTGGGCAAGGCAATCACCCAACTCGGCGGTGAGGGCACGTACCCTGCTGGACCGAAGTGCCAGGGTCGTCCTCAGCTGGGCCAGCATGGCCAGGGCTTGTTGGGCTCGGGCCGTGGCGGGGTCCGGCTTCGGGACGCCGCGGTACCGGTACGCTGCCGCGCCGGCCGCACCCGTCCCGGTGCTGGCTGAACGCGGAGGTATCCGAACGTGAATTTCTCTGCCGGGCACCTCTGCTCCTTGTCTCCGTTAGTGTTTCACTGCCCGCGCGGCTTCCCGCCGGCAGGCGTACCCCTCCTGCGGGCCGGCCCGTCGGCCTTGGAGGCGCCGCGGGGGCCGGCGGTGTGCCTTCATTGGGCCAGTTATCCACCCTGCAGGCTACGCCTCAGGCAAGCCGGCAGGGCAATACCAAAAGTGCGTGGAGCAATAGGCGAAAGTTCTATGTGCTCCGTCATAAGGGCTGCTTATCTGTCCACGCACTTTAGGTCTTATCCAAGGGGCAGGCTCCTTCCCTAGGCTCGAATGAACCACCCTCATCCGTACCGGAAGCCTGGAAGACACCATGCCTGAATTCGTGCCCGCGTCACGCGTAACCCGTATCAAATCCTCACCCAGCGTTGCCGCGGCGGCCCGTGTCCGGGAGCTCAAGGCCGAGGGCCGCCGGATCCTGGACCTGACGGTCGGCGAGCCGGATTTCGACACGCCCCAGCACATCAAGGACGCTGCCGTCGCGGCCATCGACCGTGGTGAAACCAAGTACACATCGGTCACCGGGACGCCCGAACTGCAAAAAGCCATCCTGCAGACGCTGCACCGCAAAACCGGCCAGCAATACACCGCCGGCGAAATCACCATCGGGGGAGGCGGCAAGCAGGTCATCTTCACCGCGTTCATGGCCACTCTCGATCCGGGCGACGAGGTCGTCATTCCCGCGCCATACTGGGTCTCCTACCCGGACATGGTGCTCGCCAACGAAGGCACCCCCGTCATCGTTTCCTGTGGTGAGGACACCGGTTTCAAGCTAACCCCTGAGGCACTCGCAGGCGCACTGACGGAGCACACCAAATGGGTCATCCTCAACACGCCCTCCAATCCCACAGGAGCGGTGTACTCCCGCGAAGAACTGGCAGGCCTGGCCGCCGTCCTCATGGACCACCCTGCCGTCTATGTCCTCACCGATGAGATCTATGACGGGATTCATTTCGGCGAAGAGCCCATAACGGGTCTCGTGGCCGTTGCCCCTGGGCTCAAGGACCGTGTGCTGGTCACCAACGGGGTCTCCAAGGCCTACGCGATGACCGGATGGCGGCTGGGTTACGCCGGCGGACCGGCCCCCCTGGTGGCTGCCATCAACAAGCTGCAGTCCCAAATGTCCTCCTGCCCGTCCTCGATCAGCCAGGCAGCTGCCGCCGCGGCACTCACCGGAGACCAAGCATTCGTCCGCGAAAGTGTTGACGTGTACCGCGAGCGGCGTGACGCGGCAGTGTCCGGGCTGAACGCGGTCAACGGCCTGCAGTGCGCGACGCCGGAAGGCGCCTTTTACGCGTACGTCAACTGCGCCGGGGTCATCGGCAAGACGACGCCCGATGGCAGGCAGATCAGCAACGACGAGGACTTCACGCTGTACCTGCTGGAAGCGGCGTCTGTTGCCGTCATCCAGGGGTCGGCGTATGGACTAAGCCCCTACTTCCGGATTTCCTATGCCACCGGGCTGCCGGTGATCGAGGATTCCATCGCTGCCATCGAAAAGGCCGTCAGGGCGCTGGCCTGACCCAAACCACCACGTTGCCCACGCTTTCTACAAAACAGGAGCACCTCATGATCCATGTCAAAACGAAATTCGACCGGCCTTCCGAAGATGCCGTTCAGCGACTTTCCAAGTTCTCCTCTGCCACAGTGCATGAAGCGCAGGGCCGCAAAGGTGCCCTGAGTTCGAAGATCAAGCCGATTGACCGCAGCATGTCCTTCTGCGGCCCCGCCGTCACAGTGGTCTGTGCACCGCGGGACAACCTGATGCTTCAGGTGGCCATCCACTACGCCCGGAAGGGTGACGTTGTCCTGGTGGCAGCCGGTGAGTACGAGGAAGCCGGGACGTTCGGCGACGTGCTGGGCAACGCCATGAAGGCGAAAGGCCTGGCCGGTATGGTCACGGATTCAGGTGTCCGCGACACCAAGGACCTGATTGAACTCGGATTGCCGGTGTTCTCCGGCAGTGTCTGCATTAAGGGGACCGTCAAGGAAACCATTGGCCCGGTCAACCATCCCTTGGTGTTCGGCGACGAAATTGTCTACCCGGGCGATGTCCTGCTGGGTGATGCCGACGGTGTGGTGGTAGTCCGCAAGGATGAGATCGAGGAAGTCATCAAGCTGTCGCAGGCACGCGTGGACGCTGAGGACGACCTCATCCGCCGCTACAAGGAGGGTGGCACCACCATCGAGCTGTGCAAGCTGACTGAGGTCCTGAAGGCCAAGGGGCTGCTGGTGGAAGACGCCGAATTGGAGCCCGCGCTGTAGCTTCACGCCGATGGGGTTAAACCACAGAGGCCCGGCGTTCCTTCTGGAACTCCGGGCCTTCTCTTGGCCGCCGGCGAAGTGCGGTGGTTCAAGCCACCTCAGTTCATCCCGGGAAGAAGGTACGCAGGTGGCCCCACCTGGCAGTCGTCCAGGTACCACATGGTGGATCCCCGCTTGCCCGGCGGCATCATGCTGCCCTCGAAGACAAACACCGGATCCGAGGCAGCACCGTCCTCGGGCCGCCAGAAACCATTGGTGGGGCAATGCGAACCGGTGCTGGCCTTAAGCTGGATCCTTCGTTCCGAGGATTTCCGGTATTGCAGGCTGGTGATCTTTTTCATGCTGGGCTCCAAGGGAATCATTTGTGCCGGGTAACGCCGTTGGCGAACCTTTATGGCTTTTATCCTAGGACGCAGCAAAATCTATGGATAAGACTAATGGGGCGTGACCTGATAAGGCCCGCTTATGATGCATCCGCGCCAGCTGAGCGTGTTCCGCTGGAAAACGGCTGGTATTTGCTGCGCAGCATTTCCTGGAGCATTTCCTTCAGTACCAGCAGAACGGCGGAACCGGCCTCGGAGAGCGGTTCGTGGTCCGGAGTGCACAGCGCGATCTTGCACTGCAGTGCAGGTCCGGTGATCCGGAGGACCCGGAAGTCCTCCTCATGGAACAGGGCATCCGCGGCCGACTTGGGCAGGATGGTCGCACCCAGGTCGCTGCGCAGCAGCCTGGTCAGGGACGGCACGGATTCCACTTCCCCCACCAGGTGCAGCGTGAGGCCCCTGCTGTCGAAGCCCGCCTCCACCACCTGGCGCAGGGTGTGGATCCGTTCTGGCAGGAACAGGCCCAGCGTGGCCGCCGCTTCCAGGGCGATGGTGCCGGCCCCGGGGTCCACCGGAAGCTCCCGCGCGGCGTTGACCACCAGGTACAGGTCCTCGACGATGAGGGTGGTGAATTGCACACCCCGAATGGGCCCCGGTTCATAGATGAGGGCCATGTCCAGCCGCCCGTTCTTGATGGCCTCGCTGAGTACGCCGCCGTAAATCTCGGTCAGGTGCAGCACGATGTCGGGATAGCGCCGCCCTACTTCGCGGATAATCCGCGGGGTAAGGCTTGAGGCCATGCTGTAGGGAGCGATTGCTATGGAGACGCGCCCGGAAGGTGCCGCTCCTGAAGCTGCCACATCGATCCTTGCCTGCTCCACCTGGCGCAGGATGGTCTGGGCATGCCGGTAGAGGGTATGGCCCGCCGCAGTGGGCTCCACGCCCTGCTTGCTCCGGATCAGGAGCCGCTGCTTCAGGTCCGTTTCCAGCGCCGACACCTGCTGGCTCAGCGCCGGCTGGGCGACGTGGAGGGCGGCGGCCGCCTTCGTGATGCTTCCTGAGTCGACGATCTTCACGAAGTACGCCAGCTTCCGGGTGTCCATAGCGCTCCTCTTTTCCAGCCGGGGACGGCACAGCATGCGGGGTCATACGTTGGCGCTATGGCGGGACATGCAATACGTCTTTGTGTGATCCGAGTCTCGGGCATAGGTTAATTGCAGATGACTTTCCAATGACCAGAGCATTCTATCCCGACCCAAGCCATCGCCGGTTTTGATGCCGGCATATATTTTGTGCATAAGTAGGGAAACAATTTATTGGAAAAGCCAGTCTTGTTGTCACGAAATAAGGGCCGCTTGCATTTTTTGGGCCGCCAATAGCGCCTCTAAAGGTCATAACTGTTCCCTATAGCGTGATACCGCATTCGTCTTTGTGTGGCTCCAATCCCGATGCCACACTGATTTACACCCGCAGCACCAGCAGAGGAAGGCCCGCAATGCCCACAGTTGATCTCGTAGCGGATCTTGGTGAAGGTTTTGGCGCCTACTCGATCGGCGACGACAACGCCCTCCTGGACATCGTGTCCAGCGCCAACATCGCCTGCGGCTTCCACGCAGGGGACCCTGACATCATGGACGCCACCGTGGCTGAATGTGTCAGGACGGGAGTTGGCATCGGCGCCCATCCGAGCTTCCCGGATCTTCGCGGCTTCGGCCGCCGGGCCATGGACCTCACGGCTGACGAAGTCCGCAACGATGTCATCTACCAGCTGGGTGCCCTGTCGGCGTTTGCCGCCTACCACGGCGGTACCGTCTCCCACCTGGCTCCCCACGGCCGCCTGGGCAACCTGGTGGCCACCCGCGCGGACTACGCCCGAGCCGTAGCGGATGCCGCCGCCCGGGTGGACCCGAAACTGATCATCCTGGCGCAGGACGGTGAACTCGCCACTGCGGCGGCGGAGCGCGGCCTGCGGGTGGCCATCGTTGGCATCGCGGACCGCGCCTACCAGGATGACGGGACCCTGGTGCCGCGCAGCCGGCCCGGCGCCGTGATCCACGACCCCTCCGTCATTGTCCGGCGCACTGTGCGGATGGTGACCGAAGGACTCATCGAAACAGTCTCCGGCAGCGACATCGCCGTCCATGCCGACACGGTGCTGCTCCACGGCGACAATCCGGGCGCCGTCGAACTTGCCCGCCTGGTTCGCAGCGAACTGATCGCCGCGGGCGTCACCATTGCCCCGCTGGCGCAAGTGCTCGCCGCAAAGCAAAAGGTTTCCTGACCATGGCCGCCCCAACGACAACCAGCCGGACAATGCTGGACATCTACGAGTCGGGCGACGCCGCCCTGCGCGTGGTGGCACAGTCCGGTGACGCAGAAGCCAACTGGGCCACGGTCCACGCCCTGGCCGGCTGGCTGGCGACCGTCGGTGTCGAAGGCATCCACGGCGCCGTTCCCACCTACGACTCCGTCCTGGTCGAATACGACCCCTACCTCACCTCCGCCCGCCAGGTCAGGGCGTTCATCCTCCTGGGGATGCGCCAGCTGGACTTCGTGGGCACCACCCTGCGCGAGCCGCGCCGCTTCGAAGTACCCGTCGTCTACGGGGGCAGCTACGGGCCGGACCTGGAAAGCGTGGCAGACCACCAGGGCCTGGATGTCCAGGACGTGATCACCCGGCACACGGCCAAGACCTACGTCATCCGCTGCCTCGGAGCGCCGGCAGGCTCGCCCATGATGGACGGACCAGACTTCCCGGTCCCCGTCCCCAGGCTCAAGGACCCGCGGCTGTCCGTACCCGCCGGTGCAGTATCCGTGGCCGGACGCCAAGCCGTGATCGCGCCCGCAGTCGCACCAGGAGGCTGGTGCGTCATCGGCCAGACCCCCCTGGCGGTCCTGGACGCAGCACGCGAACCCCTGGTGCCCTACGTCCCCGGCGATGAACTGCGCTTCTACCGCATTCCTCCGGAGGACTTCGGAAAGTACGAGGGGCAGTTCCTGGAGGCCCGGCCATGACCGGGTCACTCATCGTCCTTCAGCCCGGACACTCCGTCGTTACCGACCTTGGCCGGACGAAGGGTCCTGCATTCGGACTTCCCGTCAACGGCGCCCTGGACCAGTTTTCGGCCAAGGCCGCGAACATCCTGGCCGGCAACGGCGACAACGATCCGCTGCTGGAACTCACCGCCCTGGACTTCAGGATGCGCGCCACCACGGACCTGCTGATCGCCGTGACCGGCGCGCCGCTGGACCTCTCTGTGGGCGGCCGCGGCTGCCCCCAGTGGGAGCCCGTCTCCGTCCGGGCCGGCGAAACAGTGACGGTCCGCGGAATCCGCACCGGTCTCCGCGCCTACATCGCCGTCCGCGGATCCTTCACTGTCCCCACGCTGCTGGGCAGTTGCGCACCGGACACGGTGGTGGGCTTCGGACTGAAACTTGTTGAGGGCACCCGGCTTGCAACGCAAAAGACCACCGCACCCCTCACCCAGCCATACTTCGGCCTGCCCCTGTTCCGGCTGGGGCTGGCAAAGCCGGAATTCACCACCCACCCGGTCATCGACGTCACCGACGGGCCGGACGTAGCCGAATTCGGCGACACCGCAGGCCTGCTTTTCACCTCGCAGTACACCGTGAGCCCCCGAAGCAACCACATCGGACTCCGGCTCGGCGGCGCACTGCCCGAACGCCAGCTCACCTCCGAGGTCCTGTCCCGCGGTGTCCCGGTGGGGGCCATCGAGGTTCCGTCCCGGGACGAACTGCTGGTCCTGCACCGGGGACGCGGCGTTACCGCGGGCTATCCGGTCCTGGGAGTCGTTACGAGCCGCTCCCTGGATGTCCTGGCACAGTCCAGGCCTGGACACACCGTCACCTTCAGAAAGACAACCGTGGCTGAAGCAACAGCCATGCACCGCACTGCCTGCCAGGAGCTGGACAGACTCCGGAAGACGATCGACACAGTCTTCGGACTCCTCGGGGTCGGCGCCGGCGAGCGCTGGTACGAACTCAGCCCGGCGTCAGGAGCCTGAACGTCATGAATGCCCGGACCACCGCCCAGGACCGCACCCACAAAGTGCTGCGCGACCCCTAACCCCCTGCCCACCACTGCGTCCAGCCCCTTGCCGGACGCAAGAGCCCGTCCATTCCCACTTTGGAGTATCAAATGCCTTTTTCCGACTACACCACGGCCCTGGTCACCGGAGCCTCCACCGGCATGGGCGCCGCCATCGCCGAACGGCTTGCCAAGCGGGGCCTCACCGTCCACGCGGTGGCCCGCAACGAGGAACGCCTCGCCGAACTGGCCGACCGCACGGGAGCAGTCCCGCACGTGGTGGACCTGACAGACACTGCTGCGCTCGCCGCCGTCGTCCGCGACCTCAAGGTGGACGTCCTGGTGAACTGCGCCGGCGTGTCCCGGCCCGGCAACATCCTGGACTCCTCCGAACAGGACATCGACGAACTGGTGGATGTGAACCTCCGCGGGCTGCTGCAGCTCACCCGGCTGGTGCTGCCCGGAATGGTGGAGCGGGACCTGGGCCACGTGGTGAACATCAGCTCGATCGCGGGCGTGTACAACTTCTACGGCCACACCGTGTACCACGCCACCAAGGCCGCGGTGCACCAGATCTCGCGCCAGCTCCGCAACGACACCGTGGGCAAGCGTATCCGCGTCACCGAAATCTGCCCCGGCCGGGTGGAAACCGAAATCTTCGGCCGCAACATGGGTGGCAGCCCCGAAGCCATGGAAGAAGCCTGGAAGACGTTCTACGAAGGCTACGAGTCGCTCACTACCGACGACATTGTCAACGCCCTTGATTACGCCATTGAGACCCCGCGGCACGTGAATGTTGGCATGCTTGAGCTTATGCCCACGTTCCAGGTCCCGGGCGGCCTGACCTTCGACCGCCGCGAGCCCACCGCCTGACGCCCGACCGGCACTTCAACCACCACTACCCGATAGGCCACCACCAATGCAGCACGTGCACACCGTCAGCTTTCCCGATTCCCAGCTCCTGGCCGACCTGTCGCCGCTTCCCGGCAGCCTGCGCGGGGTGGTCTGGGATATGAAGGAGGCACCCGGCGTGGACCTGGGCGGCATCGACGGCGTCATCCTGCCCTACCTCAACGCCGGGGCAGTGCTGGGCTCCCTGGGCAAGGTCCCGGACCTCAAGTTCGTGCAGACGCAGTCAACAGGGTACGACGGCGTCTGCGAGGCCGCCGGTCCGGGCGCCGCAGTGGCAAACGCCTCGGGCGTCCATGCAGCTGCCACCGCAGAGCTGGCCGTTGGCCTCATCCTCGCCAAGCTGCGCGGCATCGACCAGGCCGTCAGGGACCAGCAGGTTGAAAGCTGGAAGCCGCAGCGCCGCCAGTCCCTGGCCGACCGCAAGGTCCTGCTGCTGGGCATCGGCGGAATCGGCAAGGAACTGGCCCGCCGCCTGGCACCCTTCGAAGTCACCATCACCCGGGTGGGAAGCACGGCCCGCATGGACGCCGAAGGGCAGGTCCACGGCCCGGACGAACTGGTGGCCCTCGCCGCCGACCACGACATCCTGGTCTCCGTCCTGCCCCTGAACGGCAACACCCACCACCTGGTGGGCCGGGACGTCCTGGCCGCCCTGCCCGATGGTGCCCTGGTAGTGAACGTAGGCCGCGGCGCCGTCATCAGCACGGAGGCCCTGACCCGCGAAGTGGTCTCCGGCCGCCTCCAGTGCGCCATCGACGTCGTCGATCCCGAACCGCTTCCCGCCGGCCACCCGCTCTGGTCGTCGGAGAACGCCCTCATCACCCCGCACGTGGGCGGAAACGCCTCGGCCTTTGAGCCCCGGATCCTGAAACTCCTTAAACAGCAGCTCGAGGCCCTGGCGGCCGGGCAAACCCCGGCCAACCTGGTTCAGCAGGGACCCTTCGAGCAGGGCTCGGTCTAAACGGCTGCCGGGATTTAATGCATACGGCGGCACGACACAACAATGAAGAGGAAGTAACCAGGACATGACAGGGCTTTTTGATCTCACGGGGCGCGTAGCCCTGGTCACGGGTTCGAGCAGGGGCATCGGTTCGGCCCTTGCCAAGGCATTGGCCGACGCCGGTGCCACAGTAGTGCTCAACGGCGTAAACCCGGAGCGGCTCAAGGACGCCGAGACGGCCATGGCGGCAGGCTTCCCGCCCGGCCGGATCCACAGTGTGGCCTTCGACGTCACCGACGACGACGCCGCCGCCCGCAGCATCCGCTGGATCGAGGACAACGTGGGCCCGCTGGAAATCCTGGTGAACAACGCCGGCATCCAGCATCGGGTCCCCATGCTGGATCTTGATGTGGCGGACTGGGAACGCGTCCTCTCAACGGACCTCACCAGTGCCTTCCTGGTGGGCCGCGAGGCGGCCCGCCACATGATCGGCCGGGGCCGCGGAAAGATCATCAACATCTGCTCTGTGCAGACCGACCTGGCCCGCCCCACCATCGCCCCGTACATCGCGGCCAAGGGCGGGCTGCGGAACCTCACCCGGGCCATGACCGCCGAATGGGCGGCCTCCGGGCTGCAGATCAACGCCGTCGCACCCGGCTACATCCACACCGAGATGACCCAGAACCTGGTGGACGACGAGGAGTTCAACTCCTGGATCCTCGGCCGGACACCCGCCCACCGCTGGGGCACCGTGGAGGACCTCGCCGGTCCCGTGGTGTGGCTGGCCTCGGATGGCTCCAACTTCGTGAACGGACAGACCATTTTCATCGATGGCGGAATGACGGTGGTGGTCTGATGGCAACGCCCCTTGATATCGCATTGCCGGCCACGGGTCCTGCGCTGGTGGCCCACGCCGCCGGCGACCTGCGGATCGACGAGGTCCCGGTGCCCCAGCCCGCACCCGACGAAGCGGTGGTCGAGGTCCTCTACGGCGGCATCTGCGGCTCAGACCTGCACTACTGGCTGCACGGCGCGGCGGGGGAGTCCATCCTCAAAGCGCCTCTGGTCCTGGGCCACGAGATCTCCGGCACGGTGGTGCGCCAGGCCGCGGACGGCTCAGGGCCGCAGCCAGGAACCGCCGTCGCCGTCCACCCCGCAACGCCCGGTCCAGGCGCCGCCAGGTATCCCGCGGACCGTCCCAACCTCTCCCCGGGCTGCACGTACCTGGGCAGCGCCGCCCGCTACCCGCATAAGGACGGCGCCTTCAGCCGCTACGTCACGCTGCCCGTCCGGATGCTCCGCCCGCTCCCGGACAGCCTCAACCTGCGCACTGCAGCACTGATCGAACCCGCATCCGTCGCCTGGCATGCCGTGTCCAGGGCCGGGGACGTCCGCGGAAAAACCGCGCTGGTCATCGGCTCCGGCCCCATCGGCGCCCTCGCCGTCGCCGTCCTCAAGCGCGCGGGCGCAGCCCATATCACCGCCGTCGACCTCCATCCCAAACCGCTGGAAATCGCCAAGGCCGTGGGTGCGGACCAGGTGATCAACGCCGCGGACGCCGAAGCCATCGCCGCCGTGGAGGCCGACGTCGTGATCGAATCCTCCGGCAACCACCATGGGCTGGCCTCTGCCATCCGCGGCGCGGTGCGCGGGGGCACCGTGGTGATGGTGGGGCTGCTGCCCACCGGCATGCAGCCGGTGCCCATCTCCCTGGCGATCACCCGCGAACTGCAACTGCTCGGCTCGTTCCGTTTCAACGACGAGATTGATGACGTCATCGCGGCACTCGCCGAGGGGTCCCTGCACATCGAGCCCGTCATCACGCACGAATTCCCGCTGGCCGATGCCCTCCGCGCCTTCGAGGTAGCCAAGGACTCCACCCGCTCCGGCAAAGTGCTCCTCTCCTTCGGCAACGCCGGGCAGGCCCAATAAGCGGGCAACTGCCACCCTTGGTCGCGGTGGGAGTCCCGGGTTGCGGCAAGTCCACCGCCGGCGAGCCGGCCGGGACAGGGGTTTCACGCTCGCACATTGGTAGGTAGACTGGTCTACCTATCAACGTGCGAGGAGTGAACCATGGCTGCAGCAGGCCTCCCAACCCAAGGCCTCCCGGCCCCGGCACGGCGCCCGGCCCGCGAGCTGCTGCTGGAAGCTGCCGCACGGCTTTTCTATGCCAACGGCGTCGCAGCCACCGGGATCGACACCATCACGGCCGAGGCCGGAGTGGCCAAAAAGAGCCTCTACAACAACTTCAGTTCCAAAGCGGAGTTGGTGGCCGCCTACCTGGAGGCCAGGCATGAGGAATGGCTGGGCCTGTACCGCCGGCGGCTGGAGACGGCGAAAACGCCGCGGGACCAGGCCCTGGCGGTCTTCGATGCCTACCTGGACCACGCCAACTTCGCCTACCGGCACGGCTTCCGGGGATGCGGCCTGCTCAACGCCGCCGCGGAACTCCCGGCCGGCGATCCCGGGAGGGAAGCTGTGCGCCGCCACAAGGAGGAGGTCCAGGAGCTCCTGGCCGCGCATGTGGCGGGGTTGTTGCCGGGACGGGAAGAGCTGGCCCCCGCCACCGCGGCGCACCTGGCTTTCCTGCTCGAGGGTGCCATGGCCAGGGCCGGGCTGGAAGGCGATGACGGTCCGCTGAAGGAAGCCAGGAGCATTGCCGGGCACCTGCTGGACGCCCTATGAACGTCACGCACCACCCCAAAGCCCAACTCCGGGGAGCAATGTGCGTGGTGGCGGCCTCCGTCCTTTGGGGCACCACCGGGACCGCGGCCGCCTTCGCCCCCGGCGTGAGCCCGCTCGCCATTGGCGCCGTGGCCATGGGATTGGGCGGCCTGCTGCAGGCACTCTTCGCCGCACGGCACATCGCGGCCCAGGCGGGCAGCCTGCTCGGCCGGTGGCGCCTTGCGACGCTCGGTGCCGTGGCCGTGGCCGTCTACCCCTTGGCCTTCTACAGCTCCATGCACCTCTCCGGCGTTGCAGTGGGAACGGTCGTCTCAATCGGTTCCGCCCCTGTGGCGGCAGCCCTGATTGAACGCTTCGCGGACAGGAAACGGCTGGGCCGGCAATGGATCCTTGGGGCACTGCTGGGAGTCGGCGGCGCTGCGCTGCTCTCCTTCGCCGGGCACACGCCGGCAGGGCCTGCCCCAGCAGCAGCCGCACCGGCTGCTGCGGAAGCAGCCGCGGATTGGAGTCCGACGGCGGGAATCCTCCTTGGCCTGCTGGCCGGCACAACCTACGCACTGTACTCCTGGACGGCGCACCGCCTGGCGGCCACCGGGGTCACGTCCAGGGCTGCGATGGGGAGCATTTTCGGGCTGGGCGGACTCCTGCTGATGCCCGTCCTTGCGGTGACGGGCGGCCCGCTGCTGGAGTCCTGGGGCAACGTCAGTGTGGGTGCCTACATGGCTGTGGTCCCCATGTTTGCCGGGTACCTCCTGTTCGGCTGGGGCTTGGCCCGGGTGGGGGCAAGCACCGCCACCGGCATCTCCCTGCTGGAAACCGCGGTGGCAGCCGTCCTGGCCGTGCTGGTGGTGGGCGAAAGGCTCCCGGCACCCGGGTGGCTTGGCGCCGCCGTCGTCCTGGCCAGCCTGTTCATCCTGGCGCCGCGCCCCCGCCCGGCAAAAGTTCCAGCGGGGCAGCCGCGTGCTGCAGAACCTCCGGCGGCAGAATCAACCGGTGTGCTGCCGCCGGGCGCTCCGGGCCAGTACCGTGGGCCCCAGCAGCAGGCATGCCCCCAGCCCCAGCAGCAAAATCCCTAGCACCATTGCCCCCGGCGCGGGGATCCCGGCCCCGGCGAGGATGAGCACCACGCCGATCAGGGCCGCCGCCATGCCCGGGAACAGGCCTGCAGGAAGACGACGTGCCGGATAGCCGGAGAGCAGTTCCATGGCCAGGTGGGGATCATCCACGATCAGCCCCATTTCCAGCTCCTTGAGCAGGCGTCGCTCCTCGTCGGACATTGGCATGGCAGGCCCCTGCTTCCCTGGGAGGCGGTTTCGGTATCAAACCGTAGGAGCCTTCTACCACTTAGTCAATAGTTTCAGCCGCCCCCGGGCTGCCCTCATGCCGGGACGTCGTAGCGCAGCTCATCGCCCACAACCCGGACTCCATGGGTGGGTACGTGGGGTACGGCCTTGCCGGGTGGCATGAGGTGTTTAACGGGCAGCCCGGCCAGCAGCACGCAATGATCGGCGATGAGGCGGCGGTGGCAGCGCCACCAGAGGGTTTCGCTGCACATGATCGCTGTCCGGGCCACCTGGGATCCGGCCGCCAGTTCTGCGGCTGCCGCCAGGAAGTCTTCACTGCGCATGTAGCCGGCATAGGCTCGGAAAGAGTCATTCCGGAGGGCCGTGTCCGGGGAGTCCGGGAGCAGTTTGCGGAAGCCGCCCAGCCGTTTCTCCCAGCGGTAGCCGATCCCCGCCTCCGGAAGCCACACCGACAGGCGGTCCTTTCCGAAATGCGGATACTTGCGGCTGCCCGGGCCTATCCGGACATCTACCAGGGACGTCACGCCGGCGGTCTGCAGCAGCGCTGTGAAGTCCTCCTGGGATCCAGTGCCGTGGCCGATCGTGAACAGCGTCTCCATCCCGGCCATCATAGGCAGGTGCGGCGCCGCCGTACCTGGCGCCGCCGTACCTGGCGCCGCCGCGTGGCGGGCGCCAGGTACGGGAAGCCGGCTAACGTCGTCGTAACTCCGCGAACTCGATGGATGGCACGATGGCGCCCGCGTCCCGCTCCACGAAGTTGGTGCCCGGGGGCACCAGGTCGTCGATGGCGTCGAGTACCGTCTCGCCCAGCTGGACGTCGGCGGCGCGAAGGTACGCCTGGAGGTGTTCTTCGCTCCGCGGACCGATGATCACACTGCTGATGGCGGGATGCGTCAGGGCAAACCCTACGGCCAGGTCCACCAGGGACAGCTCCAGCTTGTCTGCCAGGCGGGCCAGCGAATCCTTGGCCAGCAGCTTGCGCTCGCTGGTGGGCCCGGACATGTCGTACCGGCCGGGAAGCGTGTGCACCCGGGTGGCGGGCTGACCGGATTCCAGGACGAAGCTGCCGGAAAGCCAGCCGCCTGCCAGGGGTCCGTACGCGAGGACACCCACGCCATACTGTTGGGCAATCGGCAGTACGTCGCGCTCGTTGCCGCGGACCAGCATGGAATACGGAACCTGGTTGCCCATCGGCGGGATCAGGTGGTTGGTGGTGGCCAGCCACTGTGCTTCCACCAGTTGGGCCGGCGTGAACACCGAGGTGCCGTAGTACAGGATCTTGCCCTGGCGGATCAGGTCGTTCAAGGTGGTGATGGTTTCCAAGACGTCGGTGTTGTAGTCCGGCCGGTGTGCCTGGTAGAGGTCGATCCGGTCTGTCTGCAGCCGGCGGAGGCTGCCTTCCACGGCCTGGGTGATCCAGCGCCGCGAGTTGCCGGAGTGGGCCGGGTTGGGGCTCATCTGGCCATGGAACTTGGTGGCCAGGAAGACGTCGTCCCTGCGGCCCCGCAGTGCCCGCCCCACCACCTGCTCCGATTCGCCCTGCGAGTAGACGTCGGCGGTATCAACCGCGGTGATGCCAGCGTCCAGCGCCGCATGGATGATCCGGATGCTTTCCTCCGCGCCGGTAGGGGCACCCTGGCCGTTGCCGGTCCCCTCGCCGAAGTTCATGGTCCCCAAAGTGAGGGGGCTGATGGGGGTTCCCGACCGCCCGAACACGCGCAGTTCACTCAGGCTCATCTCCGGTCTCCTCCATTCAGTGGCCATGCCCTGGATCGTCACGACGCTACACAGATTCGGCAGGCCGGCACAGATTTCCGTTTTAGTCCTTCTCTTTTCGTCGCACGGAGTAACCAGAGCAGCGGGGATGACGAATTGTGGCGCCCAAACAGCCGGAAACAGCGCTTATATTGAGGCATGGGCACCCTCAATAACGACGAACCGTTCGTCCAGTTGCACGACCTCATCATCGGCAGCAGCAACGTTGCTGACTTCCTGTCCGAACTCTCGGCTGTTGCCGCGTCAACGCTCAGCGATGCCGCAGGCGTCTTCATCGAATGCGGGGTTACGCTCCGCCGCCGCAAGCGCAGCGCCACCATTGCCGGCAGCAGTGAACGGGCAGCCGTGCTGGACAAACTGGAGCAGGTCCTCGGGGAGGGGCCGTGCATCGCATCCCTGGATGCCATGCAGCCAATGATCCTGTCCGACGTTGAGACCGATACCCGGTGGCCCGAATACCAGAAAGTGCTGGCTGACAACGGGTGCCGCAGCGTGCTGGGAGTTCCCCTGGCGCTGGACGCCGACCAGGCCGCCGCGCTGAACTTCTTTGCCGCGGAACCCGGCGTCTTTGCTCCCAAAGTCCTCCGCACGGCGGAGGGGTTTGCCGACCTCGCCGGCAGGGCGTTGAGGCTGGCCCTGCGGATCGCCGACGCCCAAAACCTGGCGGATGACCTGAAGGCCGCCATGGCAAACCGCACCACGATCGACCTGGCGTGCGGGGTGATCATGGCGCAGAACCGGTGTACCCAGGATGAAGCCATGGCCCTGCTCACCAAGGCGTCCAGCCACCGGAACCAGAAGCTGCGGGACCTGGCCGCTGAAGTCCTTGGCCGGGTGAGCGACGGGCCGGTGACCACGCACTTCGATCCGTAGCCCGGCCGGATCCGCCCTCAAGCTTTTCCCGCCCCGCTGCATGCTGCGTGGCTTTCGCCCCTGCGCTGCCCTGCAATAATCTGAACCAACGGTTGTGCACGGGGGTGTGAGCGCCCGGCACGACAGGCAGCACTGTAAGTTCCGGGACCATCACAGACGAGGCGGACACCCATGACGGAAGCAGACCAGCAGCACGCAGCACGGCCAACGATGCCCGAAGATCCTCCTGCCGCTGCCCCCGGGACGGTGGATCCGCACCTGCTGCAGCAGCTGGCCGACGCGCATGGCGTGGGTACGTCCTTCCAGGGCTGGGACGGCCTGCCGCACTCCGTCGCCGAGGGCACGCTGATCAAGGTACTTGCCGCGCTGGGGGTGGAGGCCCACACCAACCAGCACATCGAAGCCGCCCTCGCCGAGGTGGAACTGGCGCCCTGGCGGCGGATGCTGCCGGCCGCCGTCGTCATCAAGCAGGGCGAACCGGCCCAGGTTCCGGTCCACGTGCGGGACGGTGCCACCGCGAGCCTCACCATCACCCTTGAAGGGGGAACCGGATCGCGGGAGGCGCTCCAGCAGGACATCTGGATCCAGCCCCGGCAGGTGGACGGCGTTTCCACCGGGCGTGCCACGTTCTCCCTGCCCGAGGACCTGCCTTTGGGCTGGCACACCCTGCACGCGGAGTCGGAGGGTGCCGCAGCCACTGCCGCGCTGGTGGTCACGCCGGCCAGGCTGGACACGGCCAAGCCCCTTGAGGACCGGCGCGGCTGGGGGCTGGCCACGCAGCTTTATTCGGTCCGGTCCAAGCGGTCATGGGGCATCGGCGACTTTGCGGACCTTGCGGACCTGGCGGCCGTCAGCGGCGCACGCGGGGCCGACTATGTGCTGGTCAACCCGCTGCACGCCGCGGAGCCCGTCCCGCCCGTCCAGCCCTCGCCCTACTCGCCGTCCACCCGCCGGTTCTTCAACCCCCTCTACATCCGGATCGAGGCTATCCCCGAGCTGGCATACCTCCGGCCACGGAAGCGCGCGGCCCTGGAAAAGCTGCACGAGGAAGTGGCCGGCCTGAACAGGGACGGCACCCGGCTGGACCGTGACGCCGTCTACGCGGCCAAGCTGCAGGCACTGGAGATGCTCTACCACACCCGGCGTTCGCCCTCCCGGCAGGCCGCCTTCGAGGAGTTTTGCCGCGTCTCCGGCCCCGGCCTGGACGATTTTGCGCTCTGGTCCGCCATCCGCGAAGACCTTGCTCCCGCCGATCCGTTGTGGACGGATCCGGAGTGCGCCATCGGAACACCGGCCGCGGAGGCATTGCGGGAGCAATTGGCGGACCGGATCGGGTTCCACCGCTGGCTGCAGTGGATCTGCGACGAGCAGCTGGAAAGCGCGCAGCAGGCGGCGCTCCGCTCCGGCATGCGGCTGGGCGTGGTGCACGACCTCGCAGTCGGCGTGGACCACAACAGTGCCGACGCGTGGACACTGGGCCGTGTACTGGCCCCAAACACCAGCGTGGGTGCGCCGCCGGACATGTACAACCAACAGGGCCAGGACTGGGGCCAGCCGCCGTGGCACCCGGCCCGCCTGGCCGAAGCCGGCTACGAACCGTTCCGCAACATGCTGTCCAACGTGCTGCGCCACGCCGGCGGCATCCGCGTGGACCACATCCTGGGCCTGTTCCGGCTGTGGTGGATCCCCATCGGAAATGCGCCGGGGGACGGTGCCTACGTCCGGTACGACCACGAGGCCCTGATTGGCATCCTGGCCCTTGAGGCGCACCGTGCCCGTGCCGTGGTAATCGGGGAGGACCTGGGCACCTTCGAGCCCTGGGTGCGTGACTACCTCGCGGACCGCGGCATCCTGGGCACGTCCATCCTGTGGTTCGAGTACGACGGCGATTCGCCCCTTGCACCGGAAAAGTACCGTACACAGGCGCTCGCCAGCGTAAATACCCATGATCTTCCGCCCACGGCCGGCTACCTTGCCGGCGACCATGTGGGCCTGCGGAGCCGTCTTGGCCTGCTCGAGCGGTCCGAAGAGGAAGAGCGGGCCGAGCACAACGCATCCCTGGAGAAAATGTTCGCCCTGCTGCGTGAACGGGGCTACCTCTCCGAGGGGACTGCTGCCGGGGCCGGCCAGCAGTCCGCGGAGGAGCACACCATCGAGGCGCTGCACCTCCTGCTGGCCCAGTCGCCGTCGGTATTGCTGGGCGTGGCGTTGGTGGACGCGGTGGGGGAGCGGCGGCTCCAGAACCAGCCCGGTACCACGGAAGCCCTGTATCCCAACTGGCAGGTTCCGCTGGGCGGCCCGGACGGCAGGCCGGTTTACCTTGACGACCTTCCCGGCAACAAGCGGTTCAACGCGCTGCTCGCCGCGGTGGAGGGATCCCTGCACGGATCCTGAGCAGCTGGTCAAAGAACGATGGCCCCGCCACTTCCTCAAGCGGCGGGGCCATGGTGCTTTCTCCGCTGGCCTAGCCTGCGGTGATCACGTGGGTGACGTGGTCGTACCGGAAGGTGACCGGGCCGCCGTCGTGCTCAAACACGATGTTGGCCCCGGGCGTTGCGCCGCCGGCCCCGTAACTGGCGTCCCAGGACTTGTTGAGGGCCGCCTTGAACTCGTAGCTCCCTGCCGGCAGCTCCGGCACGGTGAGCTTCCAGACGAGGTCTGCCGGGTCCAGGGCCAGCTGGGCTTGCTGGCAGGCCGGCTCCCAGTCGGTGGCGCAGCCCAGCTCGCTGTCCATGCTTCCCGCCGCCGCCACGGCGGACGGCTGCTGTGAGGCGTAGACGGCGCTGAGCAGGTGCGTGCTGTTGTCGTAGCGGAAGGTGACTGGTCCGCCGGGATGGTCCAGCACGATGTTCTGGCCATTGAACTGGCCGTCGGCACCGTAGTTTTCGTCCCAGCCGCCGTTGAGCGCTGCCTTGTATTCGTACTTCCCGGCCGGCAGGTCGGCGGTCAGCCGCCAGATGCGGTCCGCCGGGTCCAGGACCATCTTTGCCTGCTGGCATGTGGGATCCCACTGCGCCGTACAGCCCATGGCCTGGTTCAGTGATCCGGCCACAGTGACCGAATCGGGTTGCGGGGCCTGGCCCACGGTGACGGTCCGGGTGCCGCTGGTGACGTTGAAGCCCGTGCCGGCCATGACGGCACGGTATTGGACCTTCGTGCCGTCAGCCAGCGTGGAAACATCATCGGTTGCCGAATACACCGGGGACGAGGAATCGGTGCCCACCGCGGTCCAGTTCCCGCCGTTGACGCTGCGCTCAAAAGACACAACGTTGCTCGCCTTCTCAGGATCGGCAGTGGCGCTAAGTTCCACCTTTCCCTCCACACTGCTGCCTTCGGCGGGCTTCTGCAGGGTCAGGACCGGCGCGGGGACGCTTGCCCGACGGCTCTGGCTGGCGGCGGTATGGCCGCCGTTGTCCAGCACGGTGGCGCGGTACTCCAGGGCTGTGCCGGCGTCCAAATCCGCGACGTCGTGGAACACCTGGTACGGGGCGGTGTCATCCGTGCCGATCGGCTGCCATTGGCCGCCGGCCGTCCGGGCTTCGAAGGTGACCTCATTGAACGAAGAACCCTCGACGTCGGCCGTCACGTTGATGCGCCCGTTGTCGCCCGGGGCTGCGGCCGGCTGCTGGAGGGCGACGGCGGGCGCAGCCTTCGAGTGCGGGATCCGGCCTGCGGATTCGTAGACGACGGCGGAGAGCGGCGGCACGGTGACCGTCAGCTTGGCATCCTCCGAGGTTTTGGCCTCGTCGGGTCCTTCGCCGTAGATCCGCGTGTAGCTGCGCTTGGCGATGTAGGTGGGGATGGGGGCTGTCTGCGGCTGGGCGCTGTTGTTCAGCGCGACCACGTATTCGCGCTGGTCCTGGGCGTCCGTGCGGGAGAAGGCGTAGATGCCGGGGCCATCCGAGGCGTAGCGGTGCTGGTGGGCACCGTTCCGCAGTGCGGGATGCTCTTTGGTCAGGGCAGCCAGCTCACGGATTTTGGCGTACAGCGGGTGGCTCGGGTTGAAGTTGTCCGTGGCGTGCGTGGCATCGGTGCCCAGCAGGTCGTCGTCAAGGTACTCCGGCACCTTGCTGGCGAAGAGCGTCTGGCGGGCGTCCTGGTCCCCGCCGGGGCCGGTGAAGCCCTGTTCATCGCCGTAGTAGACCACCGGGTTGCCGCGGGAGAAGTACATCAGCTCGTGGGCCAGTTCGTCGCGGGCAACCTTCTCGGCGTCGCTGGCTGCCGGGTTGTCCTGGCTGATGAAGCTGCCGATGCGGCCCATGTCGTGGTTGCCCAGGAAGGTGGGGAGCTCATAGACGTTGGAGTCGGCGTCGGTGTACCAGTCGTCACCGGCGAAGAACGTTTGCAGGGCCCTGGCGTCCTGGCTCTTGGATGCGAAGTTGCGGGCCGCGTCCTGGAAGGGGAAATCCAGGACTGCCTGCATCTTGTTGCGGGTGGTGAACTGCGAGGTGAAGCTCTTGCTGGTATCGAAGACCTCGCCGAACATGAAGAAATCGTCCTTGCCGTGCTCTTTGGCGTAGGTGAGGACATTGGGGCCGAATTCCTGCCAGAACTCGTTGTTCACATGCTTCATGGTGTCGATGCGGAAGCCGTCCACGCCGAAATCGCCGATCCAGGACTTGTAGATGTCCTCCATGCCGTGCACCACCTTGGGGTTTTCGGTGAACAGGTCATCGAGGCCGAAGAAGTCCCCGTACATGGAGTCCTCGCCGGTAAAGGTGGTGTCGCCACGGTTGTGGTACAGGGTGGGGTCGTTCAGCCAGGCCGGGACTTTGAGGTTTTCTTCGCCCGGTGCCAGGACGGGCTTGTAGGGGAACGAGGTGTTCGCGTCCAGTTGGGGGAAGGCACCGGTGCCGGCGTAATCGCGGTCGTCGAAGGGTTCGCCGGAAGCTGTTTTGTAGGGGACGGTGTCCTTGGACACGTAGCCCTTGCGGTCGCCTTCCTGGTAGCCGATGACGTCAGCGGTGTGGTTGGTGATGATGTCGAAGTACACCTTCATGCCGCGTGCATGGGCCTCGTCGATGAGGCCCTTCAGTTCGTCATTGGTTCCCAGGTGCGGATCGATCTGGGTGAAGTCGGTGACCCAGTAGCCGTGGTAGCCGGCTGACTTGTCCTCCGGCTGGACTGCCTTGTTCTTGAAGCTGGGGGTCAGCCAGATCGATGTGGTGCCCAGGCCCTGGATGTAGTCGATCTTATTGCGGAGGCCGGCCAGGTCGCCGCCGTTGTAGAAGCCCTTCTTCGTGGGATCGAAACCGGAGACCATGGGGTCGGGTCCGAGGCCGCCCTGGTCGTTTGCAGTGCTGCCGTTGCTGAAGCGGTCCGCCATGACGAAGTAGAAGTTTTCGTCGGTAACGGGACCGCGGAGCGAATGCAGGGCTTCTGCAGAGCCTTGGTTCTTGGTGCCGGGGTCCTTGGAACCCGGGCCGTTAGGGGCGGCATGGGCGGGGAGGACTGCGGCGGAGACGGCGACGGCGGCCGCAAGAAGACCGGCCGCGGAGCGGGCTGCAACGCGTTTCCGGGTTGGCTTGGTTGTTGAGGGGCGAATTGTTACGGCTGGACTGGCCGGCTGGTGGGCGCGTGGGGGAGCGCCGGGAGGGGTGCGGAATAGCAAGGGTGAGACCTTCCTGGGAAGCAGCGCTGCTGTACAGGCTTGCCGTTGACATGGGGATGCGGCAGGAGGGTTCGAAGGACAGCATGCTGCCTTGTGAACCGAGTCACAACTGTAAGCGCTTGCACTGAATTACTCCAGTGTTTAGGGAAGGGGACCTTCGGGTGGATCCGCCGGGGCAGCAGCGCTATCCCGCGGCTACCACTGCGGTGGGCGACGGGACGTTGACGGTGTGCCTGATTGGTCCGGGGAGGCCGGTGATGGGATCCAGCTCAAACGTGGCGATGTTGTGTGAGCGTTCATGCGCCACGTGGAGCAAGTTCCCGCGGACCATGTGGTGGCGCGGCCAGTTCCCGCCGCTGTCAAAGTCCTTGACGGGAATCAGTTCGGTGCCGTCCCCGGAGACTTCCAGGACACTGATGAGATTGGACCCGCGCACGCCGGCATAGGCGAAGTTTCCTTGCGGGCCCAGGCAGATCTCGGCTGCGGAGTCGCCTTGCTGGCTTCCGCCGGCCGTCGCGGGTCCGCGGAATACCAGCTCGTAGGTGCCGGCCTCGGGGCGGACTACGAAGACTTCCACGGAGTACTCCGAAACTATGAAGACGTTCCCGTTCTGGTGCTGCACCAGGTGCCGCGGGCCACTGCCATAGGGGAGGACGACCTCGTGGTCCGCCACCAGCCCGGCGCCTGCCTGGTAGGTCCAGATACGGAGGGTGTCGTGGCCCAGGTCGGTGGTCATGATGCGTCCGTCCAACAGCATCAGGCTGGCGTGGGCACGGCTTTGCCTGGGGCTTCCGGGCGGGAGGGCGGCGTGGGGATCAACCGATGGTGCGGCGGGAAACCGCCGGGTCATGCCGCCGTCGGAATCCAACTCGTAGAGGAGGACCTGCCCGTCGCCCCAGCAGGCGGCAGTAACAAAGCGGCCGTGCGGGTCAACGGCAACATGGCAGGTCGCCTCGCCGGCAAGCTGCGGTTCCCCGTGGGCCTCCAAAGCAGCTTCGCCGTGCCGGCGGTACGCCTGGACTTTCCCGCGCTGTTCGGCCGCCGCGTACACCACCGGCAGGGTTGGGTGTACAGCAACGAACGACGGCGATTGTGCTTCGACGGCCGTTCCCAACCATTCCAGGCTGCCGTCCAGGTGCGCGCGGACGGCGCCGATACCGTCCGCGCGGCCGCCGCCGTCGGGCGTGTACGTGCCGATCCACTGGATATTGGTGGCTGGACTGTTGTTGGCTGCGCCGTTGGTCATGGTCCAATCCTGCCAAGGTTTAACCCCCTATTCCCGTACCCCGGGCGGCCGATTAGCATGGGGTTTCCGGCAGTGGAAGAGCGGAGGCGGGCGTGGTTAGGGCTGAATTGATGTCGATTGTCCGCACCGGGCGCTCTCCGGAGACCTGGGCCTGACCGGCGTGGAGGTGACCCTGGGCTGCCCGGAGGGCGGTGTTCAGCCTTCTCCCGGCTCGCGGGCTGTCCATGGCCAGTCCGGGCCGCCGGGCTTCAACCAGATCGTGTCCCGGTTGCGGTCCGCCGGCTGTGTGTTCGCCGAAGATGAGGCCCGGCTCCTCCTCGCTGAGCGCGCCGGCCCCGCGGAACTTTCACTCAGTGTCCAGCGGCGGGTGGAAGGCGTCCCCTTGGAGCACATCCTGGGATGGGCTGAGTTTGCCGGCGGCCGTGTTGTGGTTGCGCCCGGCGTCTTCGTGCCGCGGCGACGCACGGAACTTCTGGTCAGCGAGGCCCTGGATCTGCTGCTTGGCGAGGCCTTGGGCCTGCCGCCAGACGCCGCACTGCCGGTGCCTCCGGTAGTGGTGGATCTCTGTTGTGGATCCGGGGCCGTGGGAACGGCCATCCTGCGAAGCGCCCCGCACGTGGAACTGCATGCAGCGGATATCGAGCCTGCTGCCGTAAGGTGCGCCCGGCGGAACCTGGAGCCCCTGGGTGGCCAGGTTCATGCGGGTGACCTGTTCGCAGCCCTGCCGCGTGAACTGCGTGGCCGAATCCGGGTGCTCGTGGTCAATGCTCCCTACGTGCCCACGGAGGCAATCCGAACCATGCCCCCCGAAGCGCGGTTGTACGAACCTGCGGCATCCCTCGATGGCGGTCCTGACGGACTGGACTTCCACCGACGCGTCGCCGCCGGGGGCATTGGATGGCTGGCTGCCGGCGGGCACCTGATCATCGAAACCAGCCAGCGGCAAGCTGCCGGCACCTCCGCAATCCTGGCCGCCGCCGGGTTCGGCACACGGACAGTCCATTCGGAGGAAGTGGACGGCACCGTGGTCGTCGGGCGCGTGGCGGCAGGAACCCACTGACACCGTCCTCCCCCTCCCCAGTATCCGGCCTGCCGCCTGGAGGATCGAGCCAACCAGGCCCAGCAGCCGTGGACCGCACGTAGCGATCCTTCTAAACCGTCCGGAAAACCCCAGTACGCCAGGCTGCGCCCTACCGGGCTGCGTTCCCTATTCGTGTTGATGGGGTGGTGGTGGGGGTTTGAAGTAGTGGTTTTGTTGGGGTGTTTGGGTGGGGTCGATGTGGGGTGGGGGGATGAAGGCGGGTGTGCCGGTCGTGGTGGTGATGGTCCATTGTTCTTTGTGGATGAGGTGGTGGTGGTGGCTGCAGAGCAGGACGCCGTTGTTGGTGGTGGTGGGTCCGCCGTGTGACCAGTAGGTGATGTGGTGGGCTTCGCACCAGGGTGCGGGAATGGTGCAGCTGGGGAAGGCGCAGCCTTGGTCGCGGGTGGTGAGGGCGGTGCGTTGGGCGGGGGTGAAGAGGCGGGTTTTGCGGCCGAGGTCGAGGATTTCGCCGTTGGTGCCCAGGAGGGCGGGGATGGGGATGATGTCGGCGTCGCAGGCGATTTTGCGCAGGGTGGCCGCGGCGACGGGGCCGGTGAACGCGAAGGTTCCTGTCCCTGCTTCCGCGCTGTGGTCTTTTCTTGCGGAGGTGGCGGCGTGGGTGGGGAAGAGGTCCCGGTAGTGGATGGTGGCGACGATTTGGGGTCGGTTGCCGCCGGTGGTGGGCAGGGTGTTGGTGGCGAGGGCGGTTTTGGCGGCGGTGATGAGGCCGTCAAGTTGTTTTTGGGCGCGGGTGCGCCGGTCCAGGTCAGGCAGGTCGGGCAGGGCTGCTGTTTCGGCTGTTCGCCTGCTGTGTTCGGTGCCGGTGCCGGGCGAGTCGCCGGTGCTGGTGGCTGGGGTGGTGGTGCGGGGGTTGGTGGCGGTGTTCATGACGGTGAGGAGGTGTTCGTATTGGTCGGTGGTGGCGAAGATTTCGAGGTGGTGCAGGCCGTGGCGGGGTTTGCGGATGAAGGCGCCTTGGGTGTTGCGGAGGGCTTCTTCGGTGGGTTCGGTGCCGTCGGCGTCGATGGTGTCGGTCCAGCGTTGGGCCAGGCGGGTGAGGAAGTCGGGGTCGGTGTTGGTGGCTGCGGTGGTGAGGTGCTCTTCGATCCGGTCCAGGGTCTCTGGGGTGGTGTGGTGTTGGAGCCGGTCCAGGGTGGCGGTGATGAGGGTCGCGGCGTGGGAGGACACGGCGGTGCCCTGAACCATCCGGGAAGGGTCGATGGAGTCCGTGCCGGGTGTAAGGGCGGCGGCAAGGTGGAGCCGGGGTGGTGTGAGTGGTTCGCCGGTCAGTGTGCTGCCGGACAGGGTGTGCTGTGCGAGGGTGAGTCGGCGGCGGGCTTCGCGGATGGGGATCCGAAGCCGGAGGCGGAGGAACTCTGCGGTGTTGCGGCACCCGTCATCGGCCGGTGAGGGCACGGCAGCGTGGGTGGTCCGGGCCGCGGCCTGGGTGATGGCCTGGGTACGGGTCCGCTCCACGGCACCGGCGGCCAGGAGCTGAAGATACTCCACGGTGCGGGCCAGTTCCTCGGCGTGGCCGGCGTAATCGGCCGCCTCGCTGTAGGTGGCGATGGCCAGCAGGCCGGGGGCGGCCAGGGCGGCGGTGGCGAGTTCTTCGGCAAGCGCCCCGAGGATGGCAGGGCCGGATCCCTCCCCGCCGGGGACGGCGCGAAGGCGGGCCGGACCCGTCCGCCGGCTGCCGGCGTCGTCCGCGTTCCCGCTGAACAGCCCGCCGTACAACACACCGAACGACTCATCCAGCTGCTCCCCAACTGCCTCCATGACCACACTCTGCCAGCCGCCACTGACAATGAAGAGACCCCACAACCCCTATGTGGAAAACGGGGAAACTGCGATGGGTGTGCCAGTTAAAAACCGCCGGCCGCCGCGTCCCCCAAGGATCGCGACGGCCGGCAAGGCGATTCAGTTGTAGCACAAAGGCTGGTCATTCCCATGTCATGCGGCGGGACCAGCGTCATGGATGACCGGTGAAGCGTCGATTAGGACTTCGTGGCGGTCCCATCGGAGGTACCAAAGTTGGTGGTCTCCGGGTGGGTGCTGTGGGCGGGGATGTGGTCCTCACCCAGGGCGTCGGCGGGGCCGGTACCCGTTGAAGGCCAAGCAGAAGTGCCTGCTGCAGCATGACCCGCAGAAGTGTCGCGGTGCATTGCAGAGCCGATCACTGTGCCTGCCCTGCGTGCGGCTTCCCCAAGCTGGTCGGCCACTTCAGGCGCTTTTTCCTTGATGGTTTCCGTCGCCACCGAGACTTTGTCCTGCACCGGCTTGCTGTCCCAGATGCCGGCCGCGCGGGCCTTCAGCTTGTCGTAGGCAGCACGGCCTGACCGCGATCCGAGGACGTAGCCCACGGCAACGCCTACACCCAAAAGAAGCTTGTTTTTCACGATGATCTCCTGCTCTGCGAGAAGGTTGTCAGTCCCGGCTAGGGGCGTGACGCCAGTTGCCGGGGAAAATGAAAGCCGGCCCGGGGATGATGTCCCCAGGCCGGCTTCCTGGCGTGCCCGTGCAGTTATCCGCGGGCGCTGCGCTTGGTGACCATGCCGTAAATGGCAAGGACGATCAGCGAGCCGACGATCGCCAGCAGCCACGTCTGGATCGAGAAGAACTCCTGCAGTCCACTGCCGAAGATCATCCCGCCCAGCCAGCCACCGAGGAAAGCGCCGACGACGCCCAGCACCATGGTGATGATCCAGCCGCCACCCTGGCGTCCCGGGAGGATCGCCTTAGCGATCGCACCGGCAATAAGTCCGAGAATCAGAAATGCAATAAATCCCATTTGAAGCTCTCTTCCTAAGTAAAGGAGGCCTCCGGGTCCCGGAGGCACTTCATCCTTCTGGCTCAATAGTAATCATGCTTACTATCTTTTTGCCAACCCCGTTTCTGGAAAAAAGTGCAGTTCAGGACGGTTTTAGTGCCCCGTCGTGTCCGAGTCATTGCCTGCCCCTGGGCCCTCGTCCAGGGCCGCTAAATCAGCGAGATCCTGCGGGTCAAGGACGAAATCGAACACGTCCAGATTGTCGGCCATCCGGGTGGGGGAAGCCGTCTTGGGAATCGTTACCAATCCGTTTTGTACGTGCCACCGCAGGACCACTTGGCCAGGGGCTTTGCCATGCTTTTCCGCCAGCCGGGAGAGGATGGGAGCAGCCAATAAACCTGCCCCCGACCCGCCCAACGGACTGTAGGACTCTGTCACAATGCCATGCCGGTCATGGAATTCCCGCTCTGCGCGCCGCGTGATAGCCGGGCTCAGCTGGATCTGGTTCACCGCCGGCACAACGTCAGTCTCCGCCATCAGTCGTTCCAGGTGCGCCGGCTTGAAGTTGGACACGCCTATAGACCGGACCTTCCCCTCAGCCTGCAGGCGTTCGAACGTCTGCCACGTGGAAACGTACTGGTCCCTGCCGGGAAGCGGCCAGTGAATCAACAACAGGTCCACGTAATCCAGGCCCAGGCGCCCCAGTGACCCTTCCAGGCCGGCCACCGCGCGGTCGAGGCCCTGGAACTCGCCGTCGAGCTTGGTGGTGATGAAGAGCTCGCCGCGATCCGCGCCGCAGGCCCGGATGCCGTTCCCGACGCCGCGCTCGTTGCCGTACTTCACGGCCGTGTCGATGTGCCGGTACCCGGCTTCAACAGCCTGCACGACGGCGGCGGCCGCCTGTTCGTCGTCCAGCGGCCAGGTGCCAAGCCCCAGCTGCGGAATCCTGTTGCCGTCATTGAGGTGGATGAGCGGTGCAAGTGTCATGCGACCAGTCTGCCCCCTGCGGGCCGTCCCGGCTCCCGGTGCCCGCGATTCGGGACGGCCCGCAGGTTACTGCCGGTGGAGCCTAGGCCGGTTCCTCCGCCAATTTCCGCTTCAGGATCTTGCCGCTGGGCCCCAGCGGGAGTTCGGAAAGTATCCTGACCACGCGCGGGTACTTGTAGGCCGCGAGCCGGGCGCTGGCGAAGTCCATCAGCTCGGTCTCGGTGACTGTCGCCCCCGCGTCCAGGACGATGGCGGCCGCGATTTCCTGGCCGTGGACGTCGTGCGGGACGCCGTACACGGCCGCGCTGACCACGGCGGGATGGGTCAGCAGGACTTCCTCCACCTCCCGCGGGTACACGTTGTAGCCGTTCCGGATGATCATGTCCTTCTTGCGGTCCACGATGGTGAGGTAGCCGTCGTCGTCCTTGGTGCCAAGGTCGCCGCTGCGGAACCAGCCGTCCACCACGGCCTCGGCGGTGGCATCGGGCCGGTTGAGGTAGCCCTTCATCAGCAGGTGCCCCCGGATTACCAGCTCGCCGAGTTCCCCGTTGGGCAGCAGCTCGATCCGCTCGGTCACCTCGGGACGGGCGATCTCGATGTCGACGCCCCAGATGGGAATCCCGATGGTGCCCGGCCTCGGCTGCATGCCCACGTGGTTGAAGGCCGCCACCGGCGAAGTTTCCGTCAGGCCATACCCTTCATGGATTTCCACGCCGAAGACGTCGCGGAAACGGTCCATCACGGCGAGCGGAAGGGATGCGCCGCCGGAGATGCCGTACCGCAGCGCGGTGGGCCGTTCCGCCACGGTCTTGGCAGCTTCCAGGAGCGCCACATACATGGTGGGCACGCCAAGGAAGATGTTGACGTTGTGCCGTGCCAGCAGCTTCAGGGCATCCGGGCCCGTGAACCGGGGCATCAGGACGATGGTGGCCCCGGCGCGCAGGCCCGTGTTCAGCACCACCGTCTGGCCGAAGGTGTGGAAGAGCGGCAGCCCGCCGAAGAGGGTGTCGCCCGGCCGGAAGTCCATCACGCTGGTCAGCAGGACCGACGTCTGCTCCACCAGGGCGAAGTGCGTCCCCAGCGCACCCTTCGGTTTGCCGGTAGTGCCGGACGTGTACAGGATGGTGGCCGTGTCCGATGGGCGGCAGGGTTCGTACGTCCGGATCGGCTCCGCGGCGGCCGCCTCCGCTTCCAGCCGTGGAAACCCGCCGTCGTCGGGCGCCATGACCGTCAGCACATCGACCCCGCTGGCCGAAGCACCGGCAGCGCCCTCCGTGAGCAGGGGAGCGGCGCAGATGAGCAGCCGGGCGCCACTGTCCTGCAGGACGTATTCGATTTCGCGGGCCTTCAGCAGGGCGTGCACCGGGACGACGATGGCGCCGAGCGAGAGGATGGCGTAATACACCCGCGCGAAGTCCGGCACATTGGGGATCAGGACGGCGACGGCGTCTCCCGGACCAACGCCGCGGGCGCGCAGCGCACCGGCGTAGGCGCGGGTCTGGCGCCAGAGGTCGCCGTAGCTGACCTGGTCTTCACCGACAACCAGGGCGATGCTGCCGGGAGTCCTCTTGGCTGATTCAGCGAGGATCGCTGCGACGGAGATGGTGGCGAAGCCGTCGGCGGAGTTGGTGTTGGTCATGTCCTGCTTCTTCGTTGGGATGGTTACGCGGTGAGGATGAGGGCGTCGCCTTGGCCGCCGCCCCCGCAGAGGGCCACGACGCCGATGCCTCCGCCGCGGCGTTTCAGCGCCAGCGCCTGGTGCAGCACCAGGCGCGCGCCCGAGGCGCCCACGGGGTGGCCCAGCGCAATGGCGCCCCCTTCGGCGTTGACGGTTTCGGCGTCGATGCCGAGATCGTTGGCGGACTGGATGAGGACTGACGCGAAGGCCTCGTTGATTTCCACCAGGTCCAGCTCCTGGACGGTCAGCCCCTGGTCCTTGAGCGCGCGTTCGATGGCCCGCGCCGGCTGGGAGTGCAGGGAGCCGTCGGGGCCTGCGGTCTGGCCGTGGGCGCCGATCTCGGCAATCCACTCCAGGCCTGCTGCTTCCGCGGCTGCCTTGCTGGCAATGACCAGCGCCGCGGCGCCGTCGGAAAGGGGCGACGACGACCCTGCCGTGATGGTGGCGGTGTCGGCCTTGGAGAACGCAGGGCGGAGTTGGGCCAGGGATTCCGCTGTCGTGTCCGGACGGATGCCCTCGTCGTGTTCGAGCGTCACGGCAGGTCCCTTGCGCTGCGGGATGTCGATTGGTGCGATCTCCTCCGCCATGATCCCGGCCGCGCGGGCGGCTTCGGCGCGCTGGTGGGACCGGGCCGCCACGGCGTCCTGTTCTTCGCGCGTGATTCCGCGTTCGGCGTTGCCGGAATCGGTGGCCTCACCCATCAGCTTCCCGCTGACCGGGTCCTGCAGTCCGTCGTGGTTCAGGGAGTCAAGCATGGGGGCATCGCCGATGACGACGCCGGCGCGCAGCCCGGGGACCAGGTGCGGTGCGTTGGTCATCGATTCCTGGCCGGCGGCCACGATGAAGTCGGCTTCCCCCGTGCGGATCATCCGGGCAGCGTCGATGACGGCGGTGAGTCCGGACAGGCAGAGCTTGTTGATGGTGATGGTGGGGACGTCCCAGCCGATTCCGGCGGCCAGGCTGGCTTGGCGTGCGGGGCCCTGGCCCGCTCCGGCCTGGATCACCTGGCCGACAATGACGGCCCCGATCTGCTCCGGCGCCACGCCCGTGCGTTCCAGTGCAGCGCGGATGGCATGGGCGCCCAGTTCGCTGGAGGAAAAGGGCGTGAGGCCGCCGCGGAACCTGCCGAACGGGGTGCGGGCGCCGCCCAGGATGACGGGGATGTTGGCGTTCTGGTTCAAGAACAGTCCTTTCGGGGGATGGCGGGTGGCGGAGCCGGGTGGTCAAGGCTCAGGCGAAGGCGGAGGTACCGGTGATGCCGCGGCCGATGATGAGCGCCTGCATGGTTTCGGTGCCTTCGTAGGTGTGGATGGCTTCAATGTCGGCAAGGTGCCTGGCAACCCGGTTTTCCAGCAGGATGCCGTTGCCGCCCAGCAGGTCACGGGCGTTGGAGGCGATGCCGCGCGCGGTCCGGGTGCAGGTGTACTTCACCAGCGATGCCTGCTCGGGCGTAAGCGTCCCGGCCTCATCCAGGCGCGTCATCTGCACCACCATCAGCTGCATGGTGGCCAGTTCGCTGAGCATCCGGGCCAGCCGTTCCTGGACGATCTGGGACGCGGCCAGCGGACGGCCGAACTGCTTGCGCTGCCTGGCGTACTGGACGGCCGTTTCGTAGCAGGCCGTAGCGTGGCCGACGGCGGACCAGGCAACGCCCAGGCGGGTCGCCAGCAGGACCCGGGCTGTGTCCTTGAAGGTACGTGCGCCCGGCAGGACGTTTTCTTCCGGGACGAAGACGTCCTCCAGGCGGATGTGGGCCTGCCAGATGGCGCGGAGGGCAAGTTTGCCCTCGATTTTCCTGGCGGTGTAGCCGGGGGAGTCCTGTGGAACCAGGTAGCCGTGGACCTGGCCGTCGTCGCCCCGGGCCCAGACGACGCTGACGCCGCCCACGGAACCATTGCCGATCCATTTCTTTTCGCCGTTGAGCAGGAAGCCGCCCTCCGTGCGGGTGGCAGTGGTTTCCAGGGCCACGGAGTCGGAGCCATGGGTTGGTTCCGTGAGGGCGAACGCCGCGTATTCCGTGCCTTTGGCGATCGCGGGCAGCCAACGCTCCTGCTGTGCCGCGGATCCGCACTCGGCAACCGACCGAAGGGCCAGGCCGCCCTGGACCGCAATCATCGTGGCCACGGATCCGTCTCCGCGGCTGATTTCCATGTTCACCAGGCCGGCGGCCATGCTGCTCATGGGCGCGAAGCCCTCCACCGTGATGCCATCGCGGAGCAGGTCCAGTTCGCCCAGGCGGCGGAGGAGGTGCAGCGGGTATTCCCCGCGCTCCCAGTAGCCGTCAATGACAGGGAGGACCTCATCCTGGACGAAGTTGCGGGCTCTGTCCCAGTACCTGCGGTCCTGGTCGCTGACGCCGGCCAGGATGGATGCGGGGTCCGTCCCGAGGGCTTCGGTCAGGACATACTCCGGCTCTACCGTCCCGGACGGGAAGCCGGCAGGGTCTCCGGTGCCGGTGGGCGCGAGGCTGGGTGACGACGTCGTCATGTATCTGCATCCTTTGAATCAGCGGCGGCGCTGGGGCCGGGGCCGTGTGGCGTGCACCACACGGTTCAAGGATGCTATGAAACGCAGTTCCACGTCAAGAAACTGAGTACCACGGCGGCGGCAGCGAGCTAGGGAAGGGCGTCGAGGACGGCCTGGGCGATCGCTTCCCTGCCGGCCTGGCCCGGGAGAACGGTGACGACGACGGTCGGCGCGGGTTGTGCGGTGGCGGCGGCACCAAGGAGTGCGGGCCGGAAGGTTTCTGCCAGGGTACGAAGTTCGGCGGCGAGGGCTGCGGCCCTTTTCCGGTCCCCATCCCCAGCATCCGCGGGGTCGGGCGAGGCGCGGAGCCATTGCCGGAGGAAGGCATTATGCACGGCTACCACGGCTGCGGCGAAGGCCACGGCCTTGTACCCGCTCCGCCCGTCCTGCGGCAGCCGCTCGTTCAGGTATTGCAGGAATGCCCGCTCGTACCGGTGCGACGTGACCAGTTCCCGGTCCCTGAGGGCCGGAACCGCCTGCAGGAGCCCATACCGGGCCCGGGACGTATCGCGGTTCCGCACATGGTGTTCGAAGACCAGCAGTGCCGCGTCCGCGACGGCGGCCAGGGGCTCGAGCCTGGATTCCGCGAGCCGGTCATTCACCTGGCGCAGGATCCGTTCGTGGTCGGCGAAGACCACGTCCTCCTTTGACCCGAAGCGTCGGAAGAACGTGCTGCGGCTCATGCCCGAGGCTTCGGCAAGTTCCTCAACGGACGTTGCATCGAAACCCTGGCCGGCCAGGAGCGCGATGGCGGCGGCGACAGGTTTGTCGACGGGCTGTTCTGAAGGGGGCAACGTCATGCGCCGAAATTAGCACAGCCGGCAGGCGCCGTCGGGCCACCGCTGGATGCGGGAGGACCCAGCGGTGACTGCAGCGCAGGCTCAGGCGCCCTGCCGCGCCCAGCCGGTGAGCTTGTCCGAGAGCTGCATGAAGGCCTCGTTGACCTGCTGCAGCTCCGGGTGGCTGTCGTACCACTCAACAATCTCCCGTGCACCGTCCGCGAACGGGATCGTGGCCGTGTAGTCCGGGACCAGGGACTTGATCTTGGCGTTGTCGAAGACCACCGAATGGGACCGGTCGCCCAGGAGGTTGGAACCCAGTTCGGAGTCGCGGGCGGCGATGGTTTCGGACGCCACGTGGACCAGTTCGGGTTCCTTGACGCCGGCCGCCCTCGCGAAGAGCCGGTAGATCTGGTTCCAGGGCAGATATTCGTCGGAGGTGATGGTATAGCTTTCACCGACTGCCTGCGGCCGGCCGAGCAGGCCCACGAACGCCTTGGCGAAGTCCCTGCTGTGCGTCAGCGTCCACAGGGAAGTACCGTCGCCGTGGACCATGACCGGCAGCCCGGCGCGCATCCGGTGAATGTCAGTCCAGCCGCCCACCATGGCGATCTTGGTGCGGTCGTAGGTGTGCGACGGACGCACCACCGTCAGCGGAAAGTCGTCCTCCCGGTAGGCCCTGAAGAGTAGCTCCTCGCACGCGATCTTGTCCCGGGAGTATTGCCAGAAGGGGTTCTTCAAAGGCGTGGATTCGAGGATCGGGAGCCTGGTGGGCGGCTTCTGGTATGCGGAGGCCGAACTGATGAACACGTACTGGCCCGTCCGCTCCCGGAACAACTCCATGCTGGTTTGCGCCTGGTCCGGAGTGTAGGAGATGAAGTCCGCCACGGCGTCGAACTCCCTCCCGCCCAGCACCTCCCGCACAGCCGCTGCGTCACGGACGTCCGCGTGCAGCACTTCCGCGCCTTCAGGGGCAGGCCTGCCTGACTGGCCGCGGTTCAAAATGGTCAGCCGGTGGCCCAGCGCGGCGGCGCGTTCTGCCGCCGCCGCGCTGATGACCCCGGTGCCGCCGATGAAGAGGATGCTCCTCGGCGCCACCGTCTCCGTGGCGGTTGGGCTCACCACGCGTAGTCTTCCGGTGCCGTACGGTGCCCGGGGAAGATGTCGTCCAACCGCTTGAGGGCGTCGGCGCCAAGGGTGACATCCAGTGCGCGGATGGCGGCGTCCAACTGTTCCTGCGTGCGTGGGCCCACGATCGGCGCCGTCACCGCGGGTTGGTGCAGGAGCCACGCCAGGGCCACGTCGCCGGGTTCGTGGCCCAGTTCGTCCGCGAAGTCCTCGTACTCGCGGATCTGGCCCTCATGCTTCTTCAGCGTTTCCGCGGCCCGTCCTTCGGTGCGGCGGACGCCCTGGCGTTCCTTTTTCAGTACCCCGCCCAGCAGTCCGCCCTGCAGCGGCGACCAGGGAATGAGGCCCAGCCCGTACTGCTGTGCCGCCGGGATGACTTCCAGTTCCACCTGGCGCATGAACAGGTTGTAGATGGACTGCTCGCTGACCAGGCCGGTGTAGTTACGTCGGCGCGCTGCTTCCTGGGCCTGGGCGATGTGCCAGCCGGCGAAGTTGCTGCTGCCCGAGTACAGGATCTTGCCCTGCTGCACTGCCACCTCGATGGCTTGCCAGATCTCATCCCACGGGGTGTCGCGGTCAATGTGGTGGAACTGGTAGACATCGATGTAGTCGGTCTGCAGGCGCTTGAGGCTGGCATCGAGGGCGCGGCGGATGTTCAGCGCCGAGAGCTTCGACTCGTTGGGGCGGTCCGTCATGGTGCCGTAGAGCTTGGTGGCAAGGACGGTGTGCTCCCGGCGCTCGCCGCCCTTGGCGAACCACCGCCCGATGATTTCTTCGGTCCAGCCGCGGTGGTCGGCTCCGCCGTAGACGTTGGCGGTGTCGAAGAAGTTGATGCCGGCTTCATGGGCCGAGTCCATGATGCTGTGGGCGTCCGCTTCCTCGGTCTGCGGCCCGAAGTTCATGGTGCCCAGGCAGAGGCGGGAGACTTTCAGGCCGGAGCGGCCCAGATGGGTGTACTGCATGGAGAATCCTTTCAACGGGTAAGCATGCCAAGCCGGTGGTTGGGCAGGCTGGAACCTACATCTGGGTGAAGGAGGCGACGGCGGGATCGGAGCCAATGCGCGCGCCGGTCTCCAGTGCGGTGATGGCGGAGATTTCGTCCGCGGACAGCTTCAGGGACGAAGCCGCGAAGTTTTCCCGGATGCGGGCAGGGTTCGCGGACTTGGGAATGACGATGTTGCCGCTGGCCAGGTGCCAGGCGAGCACCACCTGGGCGGTGGTGGCATCGTGGGCGGCGGCGATCGCGGTGACGGCGTTTCCATTGAGGTCCCCGCCCTGCCCCAGGGGGCTGTACGCCTCGACGGCGATTCCCAAATCGCGGCATTTGGCGGCAAGGTCTGCCTGCTGGTAGCTGGGGTGCAGCTCGAATTGGTTGACGGCCGGCACGGTTTCGGTGGATTGCAGCAGGGTGTCCAGGTGGTCGGAGAGGAAGTTGGAGACTCCGATGGCGCGGATTTCCTTGTTCTCGTAAAGCCGTTCCATCTCCTTCCATGCCTGGACGAAGAGGCCCTGCGACGGAACCGGCCAGTGGATGAGGTAGAGGTCGATGAAGTCCAGGCCCAGTGCCTTGCGGCTGTTCTGGAATGCCTCCTGCGCCCTGCCCTGTTCGCCGTTGCGCAACTTGGTGGTGACGAAGATGTCCTCGCGTGCGATGCCTGTGGCGGCGAGGGCTGCCCCGACTCCTGCTTCGTTCCGGTAGGCGGCTGCGGTATCGATGTGGCGGTAGCCCGCTTCCAGGGCGTCCTCCACGGTCCGCTGGGTATCTTCCGGCGGGACCTGGAAAACACCGAAGCCAAGCTGGGGGATGGTGACGCCGTTGTTGAGTGTCAGCTCTGACATGGGAGTGCTCCTTTTGGAAGGTGGTGCCGGAGTTTGCTGCCGGCTGCCCCGCGGAAGAGAAATCGGTTTCCACTGGCTCATTCCTGAGCCTATGCATTTCGGTCCAGCAAGTCAGCAGGCAAGGCTGTTCCTGTTTTTCCTAGGACTGCCAGTCCTACCTTCGTGGTAGAGCGCGCCGTCCCACGCAGGCACAATGGTCTGCATGGGTCAAAGCGCCGAGTTCGGAAAATTCCTCAAAGCCATGCGGTCCCGGCTGAGCCCGGATGTCGCCGGGACGGGACCCACCACAGGGGCACGCAGGGTTCCGGGCCTGCGGCGGGAGGAAGTGGCGCGGCTTGCCGGCGTCAGCACCGACTACTACGTCCGGCTGGAGCAAGGCCGGAACATCCACCCGTCCCGCACGGTCCTGGACGCCGTAGCCAGGGCCCTCCGGCTGGACAGCAGCGAGCACGCGCACATGCTGGACCTGCTCGAGAACTGCGCCGGTGCTCCCCGCGAGCCCGGTGCCAACGCTGCCCAGGGTGTCCGGCCCGCGCTGCGCCAGCTCCTGGACGCGGTGGGGGAGGTTCCCGCCATGGTGCTGGGCCGCCGGAACGATGTCCTGGCCGGCAACCGGATGGCCTTCCTCCTGTTCACCGACTTCCCTTCGTTGCCCCCCGCAGAGCGCAACCTGACCCGCTGGACCATCCTGGACCCCGCGGCGCGGGAGCTCTTCAGGGACTGGAAGACGGTTGCCGCCGAAGCGGCAGGATCCCTGCGGCTGGACGTGGGCCGGCACCCCAATGATCCCCAGGCCAGCCACCTGGTGGGCGAACTGGCTGTCCACAGCGAACACTTCCGCAAGTGGTGGGCGGGGCACCGTGTGGCCACTCGGGCTGCCGGGACCATCCGGCTGCATCATCCGTCCGTGGGGGACCTGGAACTGAACTTTGAAAACCTGGTCTTGCCGGAGGATCCCGACCAGACGCTGAGGGTGTATTCCGCCCGACCGGGGTCGCCGTCGTCGGACGCGCTGGCCCTGCTGGGAAGCCTCGGCGCCGGGCCGGACCTGGACCCGGAACGGGACGCCGCTGCCGCCACCCAGGCCGAAGCCGCGGGCTGAGCGGTCCGTCCTGGCGGGACCGGGTGTGGGCCACTGTACATTCGTCCATCGAAGTGGGTTGATTCTGGCCAGCCGCCCATTGGTGGGCGGCCGGCCTTTTCCTAGGGTGGGAGTACATGCTTACCCACGCCCATTTTTCGACACCCAGGATGGTCTCAACGATGAAACGCATCGCCCTGCTGAAGGAACGCCAGGCATCCGCCGGCGCCGCGTCCACCGCTACCGGTTCGCACTGCCCGGCTTCGGGTCTTTGGAGCCCGGACCTGGACCCACACACCGTCCTGTCCTTCTTCGAAGGCCATGTCTTTCCGGCGTTCGACGGCGTGCCCACCGTATGGCGGCGGCGCAGCCCGGGCACCGCGAACTAGGGCGCCTAAAACAGGACTGACCCGCAGCCGGCGCTGGAAAGGTGCCGGCTGCGGGTCAGTTTGCGTGGCCTAGTGTTCTTCCAGCCGGAAACCGATCTTGATGGTCACCTGCCAGTCCGCGATCTTCCCGTCCTCAAGGTGGCCGCGGACCTCCTTCACCTCGAACCAGTCGAGGTTCCGCAGGGTCTTGGAGGCTTGGGCAATCCCGTTGCGGACGGCGTCGTCCACTCCCTGGGTAGACGTGCCGACAATTTCAGAAATGCTGTACGTGTGGTTGGACAACTTCGCTCCTCGTGATCGTCGATGCTCCCGGTTGCGGGCCGTCCCTGAAGCCTAGTGGGCCTGCGGGAGCGTTGAACAGGGTCCCCTGGCAACGGGAACCGCGGACACAGCGGCTACTTGGCGTCCAGGACCAGCTGCTTCAGGTCATCGAGCGTTTGCTGCATGTGCGCATCCATGGCCTGGCGTGAGCGGGCGGCATCGCGGGACTCCAGCGCTTCGGCGATGTTCTGGTGGTGGCCGATTGCGTGCTCCTGGATTGCCGGAACGGCGGAGGTCTCGGCCCTGCGCTTTTCCAGGACGCGGTGCAGCGGCTCGAAGAGGACAGAGACGAACACGTTGCCGGAGGCGCGCAGGATGACGTCGTGGAAGGCGAGGTCGGCTTCCACGAAGGCTGCGACGTCGTTAATGCCATGGGCGGCTTTCATCGCCGCAATGTAGTTGAAGAGGGACGTGATGTCCTCCTCGACAATCCGTCCGGCTGCCAGTTCGCAGGCGCCCGTTTCGAGCATCCTGCGCAGCTCGATGAGCTGGATGGAGGCATCGGCGTCGTTCTTGCCCTCCGACGCGGCCCGGAGTACGGCTTCCAGCGAGGCCCAGCGGCTCAGGGGATTGACGAAGGTACCCCTGCCCCGCTCCACGCTGAGGATGCGCTGGGCCTGCAGTGTCTTCATGGCCTCGCGCACGGTCATGCGGCTGACTTCGTGGCGGGCGCTCAGCTCATGCTCGCCGGGAACGACGGAACCGGGCGGAAACTCGCCTTCGATGATGCGGTCCAGCAGCTCATCGGCCACCACGCCCACCAGCGACTTCCTTGCCATGTTCCCCCCGATCACTCTGTCCGGCCGACTCCTGGCGGATATGTCAGACAAGTGTACTTGCGCGTCCGTATGCCGTGTGCCACACTAATTTTCGAATGCAAGATGTCTGACATCTTACAGTTTTCTTTACATCAGGATCCGGGAGCCGGATCGCTACACAACGGAGTGCACTGTGACGCATGAAGCAGACGTTCTGGCCGCCTATCCGGCAGACCTCGAGATTCCCGCCGGGCTGGTTGCTGCCACGCTGGCCGCTTCCAACGCGGACGTTCCCCGCGTCCTGGTAGTGCTCGACGACGACCCCACAGGCACGCAGTCCGTGGCTGACCTGCCGGTGCTCACCCGCTGGGACGTGGAAGATTTCACCTGGGCCTTCGGCCAGGGCAAGCCCGCCGTGTATGTCCTGACCAACACCCGCAGCCTCGACCCGGCCGAGGCTGCAGCCCGCAACGAGGAAGTGGTCCGCAACGCGCTTGAAGCGGCAGGTTCGGCGGAGTCTGCCGGTTCCAGTCTTCGGCTGGGATTCGTCAGCCGGAGCGATTCCACCCTCCGCGGCCACTTCCCCCTGGAGCCGGACGTCATCGCAGCCACGGTTGCCGAAGTCAGCGGCGAAAAGACCGACGGCGTCGTCCTGGTCCCCGCCTTCCCCGACGCCGGCCGGCTCACCATTGGCGGCGTCCATTACATGCGCGGCACCGGTGACGCGGCGGGAACCCTGGTCCCCGTCTCCGAGACCGAGTTCGCCAAGGACGCCTCCTTCGGCTTCAGTACGTCCGTCATGGCGGACTACATCGCAGAGAAGTCACAGGGCCGGTTCCCGGCAGACTCCGTGATCGTCCTGGACCTGAACATCATCCGTGCAGGTGCCTCCGCGCAGGACCCGGCCATCTCCGCCAAGGCGATCGCCGATGCCATCGAGCCGGCCACCGATTCCACCCCCATCGTCGCGGACATCGTCACCGAGAACGACTTCCGCGCGCTGGCCCTGGGCCTGGAAGAAGCCGAGCGCCGCGGGAAGAAGCTCCTGTACCGCGTTGGCCCGCCGTTCGTCCGCGGCCGCATCGGCCAGGAAGTACGCACCGCACTCACGGCCGGGGAGGCCTACGCCGGCAACACCCCGTCCGGGGCCGGCGGCCTGATCGTGGTGGGCTCGCACGTCGGCGTCACCACGCGCCAGCTCAACGTCCTCACCGCGGAGCACGGCTCCGCGCGGATCATTGAGATCGACGTCGAGAAGCTCCTCGGTGCCGAACCGGACGCTAAAGCCCACCTGGACCAGACCGTGGACGCCGTCGTCGAGGCCCTCCACGCCGGGGACGTCATCGTCCACACCAGCCGCCTGCTGATCAAGACCGATGACCCCGCCGAAAGCCTGCGGATCGCCCGTACGGTGTCCGCCGCCGTCGTCGCCGTGGTCAACCGGACCCTGAAGACCTTCCCGCCGCGGTTCGTCATCGCCAAGGGCGGCATCACGTCCTCGGACGTCGCAGCCCACGGACTGGAAATCCGCCACGCGATCGTGCGCGGACCCATGCTGCCCGGCATCGTCAGCCTCTGGGAGCCCGTGGACGGTCCCGCCAAGGGCATCCCGTACATCGTCTTCGCCGGCAACGTGGGCGACGACGATTCCCTGGCCCAGGTCACCCGCAAGCTCAGCAGTACTTTCTAGAAGCCCCGCAAGAATTCAATGGAGAACACCATGACCAGCAACTACACCGTCACCGTCCTGGGCCTCGGGGCCATGGGCCTGCCCATGGCCACCCGCCTGGCTTCCCAGCTGACCGTCCACGGCTTCGACATCGCCGAGCCCCGCCTGGAGCTGGCCCGGGAAGCCGGGATTGCCACCTTCACCACGGCCCGGGAAGCCGCCAAGGGTGCCGACGCCGTCCTCCTGGCCGTCCGCAACGGCGAGCAGCTCAACGACGTCCTCTTCGGCGAGAACGGCGTGGCCTCCGTGCTGGAGCCCGGCGCCGTGGTGATCCTTGGCAGCACGGTGGGCACCGACGCCATCCCCGCCACCGTGGCCAAGCTGGCCGAATACGGCGTGGACCTGGTGGATGCCCCGCTCTCCGGCGGTCCCAAGCGCGCCGGTGAAGGCGACCTGCTGATCGTCGTGGGTGCTTCCCCCGAAGCCCGCGAAAAGGCCGCCCCCGCCCTGGACCTGCTCGCCTCCACGCTTACCGTGGTGGGCGACAACCCCGGCGACGGACAAGCGCTGAAGACGGTCAACCAGCTCCTGTGCGGCGTCCACATTGCCGCCGCTGCCGAGGCCCTGGCCCTGGCCGACGCGCTGGGACTGGACCAGGCCAAGACCCTCGCCGCCCTGGAAGCAGGCGCGGCAGGTTCCTTCATGCTCTCCAACCGCGGCCCGCGCATCCTCGAGGCCTACGACGAGGAAGGCGCCGAGGTGCTGTCCCGCCTGGACATCTTCGTCAAGGACATGGGCATCGTGGGCAAGGCCACCCGCGCCGCAGGCCTGGCAGCCCCCGTTGCCGCCGCCGCCGAACAGCTCTACCTGCTGGGCCAGGCCCAGGGCCTCGCCGCCGCCGATGACTCCGCCGTCATCAAGGTGGTCGCGCCGGCAAAGCGCACCAAGTAGCCCAGCGCACCTGATAAGCCACCCTCCTGCCCTTGCGGCAAAAGGTACGACGACGGCGGTCCCCCCTCCGCCGTCGTCGTCCCTCCCAGCGCTGCCGGCGCAGTCCCGCAACGTTTATCCCCACCCCACCATTCCCTGATGCCGCCCTGCCCCGGGACCGGCACGTCAAAGGAGACATCCCCCTGTGAACCACCTGATGAACCCGCTGCTGCAGCGGGCGGCCGATGCCCCGGCCATCAAGCCCGCCGTTGAGCTGGGCACCCCGGTACTGCTCACCATCGCAGCGGTGGGCATCGCCATCCTGCTGGTGATGATCATCCGCTTCAAGGTCCAGGCCTTCGTGGCCCTGCTGACGGTCAGCATCCTGGTGGCCGTCGCCGCCACCATTCCGCTGCAGGACATCTTCACTGTGGTCTCCAGCGGTGTGGGCAGCACCATGGGCAAGGTCGCCATCCTGATTGCGCTCGGCGCAGTACTGGGCCGCATGATCGAGGTGTCCGGCGGTGTCCAGTCCCTCGCCGACCATTTCACCCGCAAGCTCGGGGCCCGCCGCGTGGCCGTGGCGCTGACCGCCGTCGGCTTCCTGGTGGCCATTCCCGTCTTCTTCGAGGTGGGCATCATCGTGCTGGTGCCTATCGTGTACGCCTTCGCCAAGATCGCCAAGGTGCACCCGGTCAAGTTTGGGCTGCCCATGGCCGGCATCATGCTCTCCATCCACGTGGCTGTCCCGCCGCACCCGGGAATCGTTGCCGGCGCGGGCGTCCTCGGCGCCGACATCGGACTGATCGCGCTGATCTCGCTCCTGATCTGCGTGCCGCTGGGCTTCCTGTCCTACTGGGTGGCTTCCATCATGAACCGCAAGGACTACGAACTGCTGCCCGCGGTGAAGACCCAGGTTGAAGAGTTCGGTTCCAAGTCACTGGTCAAGGTAGGCCACGACGGTCCCGGCGCCGCCGCCGTCGCACCGCCGCGCCCCGGCCTGATTATCTTCCTGATCGCAGCGCCCATCGTGCAGATCCTGCTTGGCACCGTGGGCACGCTCGTCATCCCCAAGTCCGATCCGCTGTACGGCCTCGCTTCCTTCATCGGCAACCCCTTCCTGGCCCTGCTGGTGGCCGTGGCGCTGTCCTTCTTCCTGCTGGCTGTCCGCCGCGGCTGGTCCTTCAAGGAAACCGGCGAAATCTTCGAGGGCTCCCTGCCCCCCATCGCCTCGATCCTGATGGTGGTGGCCGCCGGCGGCGTGTTCGGCAACGTCCTGCAGGTTTCCGGCATCGGCGGCGCCCTCTCCAAGACCCTGGACACCCTCGGTGTGCCGCTGCTGCTCCTGGGCTTCATCATCTCGCTGGCCCTTCGCGCTGCCCAGGGTTCAGCCACCGTGGCCATCGTGACCACCACCGGCCTGCTGTCCGCTGCGGTCAGCGGCGGCGGCTACAGCCCGGCCCAGATCGCCGTGATCGTCATCGCCATCGGTTTCGGTGCCCTTGGCCTGTCCCATGTGACGGACGCCGGCTTCTGGGTTGTCGTCCGGTACTACGGCCTGACGGTGTCCGACGGCCTCAAGACCTGGACCGTCCTGACCACCATCCTGGGCGTGGCCGGCTTCGCGCTGACCTTCGTGGCCTGGATCCTGGTGGGAGGCCTGGGCGCCTGATGCATACCCGACTGGACTACTTGGTCACCTCCGCCCTCCAGAAGGGCTCCGCCGTGCCGGCCTTCACCTGCTACGACTTCACCACCGCGCTGGCAGTGGTGGCGGCCGCCGAGGAATCCGGCCGGGGCGTGATCCTGCTGGTGGCCCCCAAGACCGCCGCCACCCCCAACGGACTCCGCCTTATTGCCGCCCTCCGGGGCCTGGCGGATTCTGCCGACGTGCCGGTCGCCTTGCAGCTGGACCACGCTTCAGACCTGAAAGTCATGGCCGAAGCCGTCGCGGCAGGGGCGGACTCCGTCCTCGCCGACGGTTCGTCCCTCCCGTATGAGGACAACATTGCGCTGGTCCGGGCGGCCCGGGCCCTCCTCGGCGCAGACGTGGTGCTCGAGGCGGAGCTGGGCGGCCTGGCAGGGGACGAGGACCGTGCTTTCCAGCCCGGCCAGTCCGGCGTCGACGTGGCGGGCCTGACCGACTCCGCGCAGGTGGAGGACTTCGTGTCCCGCACCGGCGCGGAACTGCTGGCCATCGCCGTGGGCAACGTCCACGGCAAGTACAAGGGCGAGCCCAGGCTGCGCTGGGACGTGCTGCAGGACATCGCGGCGCGGATCCACATCCCGCTGGTGCTGCACGGCGCCTCCGGCATCCCGGCCGAAGAACTGGTCAAAGCCGCGGCCATGAACGTGGGCAAGGTCAACTTCAACACCGAACTGCGGACCGGCGTGCTGGCCACCCTCCAGGACCAGCTTCCCGCCCACCGAGCCGACGGTGAAAACCTCCAGGGCCTGCTGGCGCTGTGGAACCAGTCGGCGAAGGGGTTTGCCGGCACCACGCTGGCCACGCTGGCGCGATAGGACAGCCGCGGTGAGGGGGGAGGCTAGGATCGAGCCATGATCCTGGCCTCCCTTCTTTTTGCCTTCCTCGCCGGCGCGCTGCACGTCTTCATCTTCACCATGGAGTCCCTCACCTGGACCCGGCCCGCCACGTGGAAACGGTTCGGGGTCGCCTCCCAGCCGGACGCCGAAACCACCAAGTCCCTGGCGTACAACCAGGGCTTCTACAACCTGTTCCTCGCCATTGGGGCCTTGATCGGCGTGGGCCTTGTGGCTTTCGCCGGTGCCGGATCGGCGCAGGCCGTGGCAGGCTGGACCCTCATCTTCAGCTGCTGCGGCTCCATGCTGCTGGCGGCCGCCGTCCTGGCGCTCACCGGACGCAAGTACCTCCGCGCGGCCGCAACCCAGGGCACCACGCCGCTGCTCGCCGTCGTACTCGGACTGCTGGCAGTGCTGCAATAGCGGCAGAAGGGACGGAAGTCCTCAAACCGGGCAGGTAACGGGGGCACAATAGAGCCGTGGGCAGCGTCGCATCGTTGCAGGTCCCATGCGCAGCACCGTAGGGCGGGGGACAGGAACCGGGGCGGACACGGCGGACCGTGATCCGGCGATCGACCTTGTCCGCTTCGTCTGCCTGGCATTGGTGGTGGTGGGGCATTCCATGATGGTCAGTCCGGTCCTCCACCCGGACGGGACCGTGACAACGGAGAACACCCTTGGCGACCAGGACTGGTTTGTCCCGGTCATCTGGATCTTCATGGTGATGCCCCTGTTCTTCGTTACCGGGGGTGTGACCGGGCTGCAGTCCTGGCGCCGGCTTAAGGCGCGGGGCGGCACGGCGGCCCAGTTCCTCCGTGCGCGGCTCCTGCGCCTGGTCCGTCCGGCCACTGCGCTGCTCGCGGCGATGGTCCTGGGACTGTCGTTGGCCCGTGCCCTCGGGGTGGACCAGCAGGTAGTCCAGCTCATGGCCACCGGCGCGGGCATGCCGCTGTGGTTCCTGGCGGCCTACCTCGCGGCGCAGTTGAACATTCCGGTCCTGGCGGCGCTCCATGCGCGTTCCCCCTGGCTGGCGCTCGGCCTGCTCCTCGGCCTCGTGGTTGCCGTGGATTGCCTCCGGGAGGCGCTGCCGAACCTTGCCTACGCGAACCTGGTGTTCGTCTGGTGCGCAGTGCAGCAACTGGGCTTCCTGGCGGCCGACGGCTGGACGGCCCGGCTTTCCCGTTCCGGCCTGCTGGCCATCGCGCTGGCAGCAAACCTTGCGTTGGGCTTAGTGACGGGGCTGGGGCTGTATACCGGCAACATGCTGGTGAACCTCAATCCACCCAACCTCACCCTGGTCCTTCTGGGCGTTTCCCAGCTGGCCGTGATGGAACTGGCACGGCCTGTCCTGGCGGCGCTCGCCAAGGTCCGCTGGATTGGCCGCCTCGTGGCCATGGCGGGCCGCCGGTCCCTGACGGTGTACTTGTGGCACCTGCCGTTGCTGGGCGCAATGTCGGGACTGCTGCTCCTGGTGCCGTTTCCCAAGCCCGGCGCCGGCACCGCCGCATGGTGGTGGTCACGGCCCCTGGTGGTGCTGGCGCTGGTCATCCTGCTCCTGCCGGTGGCCGCAGCCTTCGGCCGCCTGGAGGACCGGACGACGCCGGCCGCCACCATCCGCTGCCGGCCCGCCATGGCGGGGGCCGCCGTCGTGGTGGTCTTCATCCCGGTGGCCGATGCCGCACTCAGCGGACTGTCGCTGGGACTGCTGGCAGCCGGAACAGTGTGTTTCTCGGTGGCCCTCCTGTTGCTGCGGGGTTCACCGCTGGGCCGCCGGCAGGCATTCCGGCGCCCCCATGGCCGATGGACCATTGCCAGCGGACTGAAGTAGTGCCAGTGTCGAACCATGACCGAGTACACCACGTCCGCGGAGGACAAGTTCACCGCCAACGTCTCGCTGAGGCGCAACGACGAGCAGCATTGGTACGAGCTCCTGGTGGACGGACAGCTCGCGGTGCAGGCCTTCTTCCACGACCTTCCCGGGCACATCGACTTCACCCACACCGAAACCGGCCGGGATTTTGAGGGCCAGGGGCTGGGAAAGGTCCTGGCGCATTTTGCCCTGGATGACGTGGTGGCCACGGGCAAGCGGATCATCCCGCACTGCCCGTTTATTTCCAGCTACCTTCGCAAGCACGAAGGCTACGAGCAGTTTGTCGACTGGCCGGAGGGATGACCCCAGGACGCCGGCATGAGTGCCGGCGGTGGTCAGCTGGCCAGGGCCTGGTCGCTGACTGCCGCTACGGCTCCCGGATCGTCGATGGTGAAGCCGCACGCGCAACGGTAGGTGACGATGCTCTCCGGCACGGAGCCGGGACGCAGGGCAACGACGGTGTTGCCGTCCACGTAGACGGGCTGCCGGACCGGAAGTTCGTCCGGATCGACGCGCTGCATCGGCGTACGGCAGTGCATGCGCGAGTTCAAGGTCATCAGCAGGCCGGCGTCCACGGGTACGGTGGTGGACAAGGCCGGGCCAGCTGTTTGGGTGCCTTCCCCGGACGCCGTCAGCTGGTGTTCCATTGCGGTGGTCATTATGTTCTTCCTTGGGCTTCTTCACGGAACCGCCGGCGGTGGCAGTCCCGCCGCGAACTGCTTGCGGAGGTTCATCTGTCACCATAAGCAAAGCATGCTTATTATTTGGTGCACAAGTCAGGGCCTCATCTCCAGTTCCAGCCCCGCCGGCGCTGCCAAGTCCAGGCGTGCCAGAACAGCAGGGCAATCAGGACGGCAATCCCGCCGGAAATCCCCTGCGGGGCAAAGGCGAACACGAGATAGTCGAACGTGGCCCGGTCTCCCATGGACACGAACATGGGGTTGTTCAGCAGCGCCGACGCTCCGCCGGCAATCATTGCGGCGCACAGCAGCCACAGCGCCACGATGAACGGGTTGGGCGCCGGCCATGACCTTGGCGTCCCTGCCGGCTCAGCACCGTCTGCTTCAGGCGCTACGGGTTGTCCGTGCCTGTCCACTTCGCGGAATCCGAGCGCCCCGGAGTGTTGCTGTTCCATGTTTCCCCCTCAGGCAGCAGCCCGGCCGGCCGCCGGCGGTACCAGCCTAGCGGCCCACAACATGCTCCCGCTGGCTAGGCTTGCAGCATGACGCCAACCAGCACCCGAACCACAGCACTCGTCACCGGCGCCAGCGCCGGCCTGGGCCACGAATTCGCAAAGCAACTTGCCGCGCAGGGGCATGACGTGGTGCTGGTGGCGCGCAACGCCTCCCGGCTTGCGGCAACAGCGGAGGAATTCCAGCGCCGCTATGGCATCTCAGCTGAGGTGCTCGCCGCGGACCTGACGAAGGATGGCGACGTCGCCGCCGTCGTCGAACGCCTGAAGGACCCTGCGCGGCCGGTGGGGATCCTGGTGAACAACGCCGGGATCGGCCTGCTGCACAACTTCGAGGACAACCACCCGGCGGAGGAGGCGAGCCACCTCAAGCTGCACGCGGAAACGTCCATGCTACTTACCCACGCGGCCCTCAAGGGCATGCTGGAACGCGGGGGCGGCAGGATCATCAATGTGGCCAGCGTGGCGGCATTCCTGCCGCGCGGCACCTACTCGGCTGCGAAGGCGTGGCTGGTGAGTTTCAGCCGGTGGGCAAACCTGGCCTACCGCAAGCGCGGCGTCAAGGTCACCGCTGTCTGCCCTGGGTTCACCCACACCGAATTCCACGACCGGATGGGGATGGACAAATCGGTGGCCCCGTCCTGGACGTGGCTGCGGGCGGAGCGGGTGGTCCGGGAAGGCCTGGCGGACAACGAGCGCGGCAAGGCGGTGTCCATCCCGTCCAAGCGCTACAAAGTGGTGGCAGCGGTGGCCAAGGTGGCTCCGGCGCGGCTAATGGCCGGGCCGGCGCGGAAGCCGAAGTAGGCCGGAGGTCCGGCCTCGAAGCCGGGGAATCCCCTTCTGCGGCCTCGAACCTGACCTGCGGACGGCCACCACCACCAGGATCCCCAGCAGCGCGCCCACCAGCGTCTCCACGGCCCGCTCAAGGATCAGGACCCTCGGTTCAATGGGGGAGGCCAGCTGGGTCATCAGCAGGATGACAGGGGTGAACCAGACCATGGCCAGGCCGTAGTGCCGGGTCATGAACAGTTCAGTGGCGAACTGGAAGAGGATCACCAGCAGGGCCAGCACCACACCCCGGTGCACCGGCTCCTGCAGGGCCGGGTACAGCGCGGACAGGGTCCACGGCCCGGGAATGAGGACGACGGCGGTGACGCCCAGCCCAATGAACGTCCCCACGATGCGGTGGACACCCCGCCGGACGCTGCTGGGGAGGTCTGCACCAGCGAGCGGTACGGCGGCTGCGGCCATGGCCCAGTGCGGGTGGCCGCTGCCGCTGATGACGCCCACCGTCCCGGCAGCACCCACCGCCAGGACGTACCGGGCGGCGTGCACCGACAACTCCCGGCGCCCCGCCGCCGAACGGCGCGGAACGCTCCGGGTGGCCCCTGGCTCCCAGGACCGCCGCCGCACCCAGCCGCTGAATCCAACCAGGATGGAAAACACCGACGATCCCGCTGCGATAAGCAGGGCGGCGTACCAAGGGACCGCGGTGGGAACGGAAGCACAGGCACCCAGGGCGAGGATCCCGAAGAAGGGCCCGTTAGGTTTCAGCCGCACCCTGTCCGCGTAGACCGAGCCTACGCCGGCCAGTGTGGCTTCCACGGCCACCAGCCACCAGGAATGGATGTGGTTGATGGACAGGGTTACGCCCACGGCCACGCCGGTGAGCAGTACCAGGGCACCTTGGCCCTGGTGGCGGAGCCGCAGCTGGTGCGGTTCCTGCCGGCCATACATGCCGGTCAGCGCGCCGAAGACGGCGTAGATGATGAGGTCCGCGCGGCCCAGGGCCAGCAGGAGCAACGAGGGGACAGCCACGCTGATGGCAACGCGGAGGGCGGCAAGGTTGTCTCCATTGGCGGGTTCGAGCCGGTGCAGTGCGCGCACCTGCTCCCTGACGCGCTTCATGGTCGACCTGTCCTGTTTTGGTGGGGGCACAGCAGCCCGGGGCCCTTGTGAAATTACCACCGCGCCGCGGGCACAGTCATATGCGGTCAGTCATAAGGGGACATCAGGCGGGCACGCAAAGGCCCGTCCAGCGTGGTTCCCCCAAGGAACCACGCGGGACGGGCCTGTGAGCGTGGGCTACAAGAATGCCCGGCCGGCCGGCGGGACTACGCCCCGGCCGGGACCCCGCGGTGGGAGTGGGGGTCGGTGCCGTCATGGGTGTCGAACGGCAGCTCGTCCAGGTTGATCAGCGGGTTCTCGTCCTGGGTGGCCACCAGTTCCTTCGCCTCGGCCTGGGTGTCGACGCTGGGCATCGATCCCGGGAGCGGGCGGTTGGCGGATTCCTTCAGGAAGTAGATGGCGATGGCACCGGCCAGGGACGTGGCCATCAGGTAGTAGGCGGGCATCATGTCGTTGCCGGTGGCGCCGATCAGCGCAGCCACGATGAACGGGGTAGTGCCGCCGAAGATGGCTACCGCGAAGTTGTAGGCGATGCCCATGGCACCGTACCGGCTGGACGTGGGGAACTGGGCCGGCAGTGCCGAGGCCAGGTTGGCCACGTAGAAGGTCACGGGGAACGCAATGAGCGCCAGTCCGGCAAGGGTGGACCAGATCTGTCCAATACCGATCAGCATGAAGGCCGGAATGGCCAGGACGATGGTGCTGACCGCGCCGATCCAGAGCACGGGCCGGCGGCCGATCCGGTCGGAGAGCTTGCCGGTCAGCGGGATGCAGAGGCTCATGACCACCAGGACGGGGATGGTCAGCAGCGTGCCGTGAACTTCGTCGTAGCCCTTGGAGTCCGTCAGGTACGTGGGCATGTAGGACGTCAGCGCGTAACCTGCCGTGTTGGCGGCGGCAACAACCACCATGGCGACGATGATGGGGCGCCAGTGGGCCTTGATGATACCGACGGGGCCCTTGGCCTGTGCGGTCTCACCTTCGGACGCGGTCCGGGCATGCTCTTCCTGGGCATCAAGGGTGGCCTGGAACTGCGGCGATTCCTCGATCTTGCTCCGGAAGTACACGGCGATGATGCCCAGCGGGCCGGCCACGAGGAACGGGATGCGCCATCCCCACTCCTCCATGGTGCCCTGGCCCAGGGTCAGTTGCAGGACTGATACCAGGGCGGCGCCGATGGCGAAGCCCAGGTAGCTGCCCAGGTCCAGGAAGCTGGCAAAGAAGCCGCGGCGTTTGTCGGCTGCATATTCACTGACGAACGTGGTGGCGCCGGCGTACTCGCCGCCGGTGGAGAAGCCCTGGATGACCTTGAGGAGGACCAGGAGCGCCGCAGCCCAGAGGCCGATCTGGGCGTATCCGGGCAGGAGGCCGACGGCGAACGTGCTGGCCGCCATGATCATCAGCGTGGTGGCCAGGATCTTTTGGCGGCCGATCTTGTCGCCCAGCCAGCCGAAGATCACGCCGCCCAGCGGACGGGCGATGAAGGTGGCGGCAAAGGTTCCCAGCAGGAACAGCGTCTGGGTGGTGGGATCGGATTCGGGGAGGAAGACCGGGCCCATAGTGGTGATGAGGTAGCCGAAAACGCCTACGTCGTACCATTCCATGGTGTTGCCAACGATGGTTCCGCCGAGTGCCTTTTTCAGCATCGGCTGGTCAACCACGTTGACATCGGATTCCTTAAGCCGGCGCCGCGGCAGCAGCCTGGGCTTCTTGGCAGCCGCGGGGGCTGCCGGGTCGGTTCCGCGGGCGTTCCCAACGCCGGCTGGAGAGTGGATACTGCTTCGGTCTGTGGGCATTTGGGCAACTCCTGTGGAGGTCATTTGCTTGCGACTTGTAGCTGCCCCGCTCCGGGCAGGCCTTCAATTTTACGGGAAATCAGTACCGTTAGCTCGCCGGATGGCCTAGGATACGCCCGTTTGAACCCCTGGATCGGGGGGTGATCCGAAGATTTTTCCGGCGGTTTTCCCGCGTGATCATTGGGAAGCAGGCTGACGAAGCGGATTGTTACCGAATTTTTTCGTCTACGGCCGGTTCCGGGGCTGTTTTGGCCGGTGATGCCGCACTAAAAGTGACCGCCGCCACCGTCCGTGGAGGGGGTTCACAGGAGCCTTTGACGTGCCTATGGTAGAGCGATGAACACACTTCTTTCCGGGCGGTAGTCCACGCGCGCCCGGGCGCTTTGGTTGGCGTTTCGTTTCAAGGAAGAACGAGGGAAAGAAGGAAAGTAGACCATGGAAGAATCCAGCCAGTTCCACATCAAGCCTGAGGTCGCGGACCACCTTGCCGCAGCCATGGACGCACCTGTGGCCCCCGGACCCGCAGCAACCGGGGCGGGCATCCCCTTGGCAGGGCAGGGCGGTTGGCCGGACGGCTACGGGAAGCGGCAGCACCCGAAGGACCGCAACGCGGGGCATGGGCGGATGGGCCACGAGGCCGCCGTGGTGGCGGTCCACCGGACCGGCCGGCCGCAGATGCCGCACTCCTCGTAGGCGACACCTGGAACCACTCTCGACACGCAAATTACCTGGCGCCCCCGAAATTTGGCGGCGCCAGGTAATTTGCGCGTCGTCGACCATGTTGCGTGTCGAAAAACGGTTGCCCCGCGCGATTCCCAGGTGCCGGGTCAGCTTTCCCGCACCACGTCCGACGGGTCCTTGTCCACGCGCCAGCCCCGCCAGCGAGGATGCCGAAGCCTGCCGGGCCCCGTCCATTCGCTGTAGGTTACTTCGCCTACCAGCTCCGGTGACACCCAGTGGGCATCGGCGGAATCCGGGCGGGGCACGTCGTGGAAGGGCGACGTCTTCCGGCCAAGTCGTTCCACCGTCTGCCGCAGTTCCGTAAGCTCCCGGCTGCTGAAACCAGAACCCACGCGGCCCACGTACTGCAGCTTGCCGCCGTCGGGAATTCCCACCAGCAGCGACCCCACGGTGTCCTGGCGGCCGCCCTTTCCCGGCCGCCAGCCACCCACCACCACCTCCTGGGTTTGCTCCGTCTTGAGCTTGATCCAGGTCCTGGTCCGCTGCCCGCTCACGTAGCGGCTGTCCGTCCGCTTGGCCATCACCCCTTCAAGGCCAAGCTCCCGGGCGCTGTCGAGGAGGAGGTCCACGGATTCCTCGAGGACCATGGACAGGTCCACCGGGCAGCCGGAGGGCGCAAAAAAGTCCTCCAGCCGCTGCCTCCGTGTGCTGAGGGGCAGCCGCCGGAGGTCCTCTCCGTTGTGGAACAGGAGATCGAACAGCATCAGCTGGACCGGGATGGCCGTACGGGCTTTGGCGACGTCGGCCGCCCGGGTGAGTTTCATCCGCCCCTGCAGCAGGCCAAAGTCAGGCCTTCCGCCAGGCCCGACGGCGATAATCTCACCATCAGCCACGAACGGCTGCTCCGGCCAGCAGGCCCGGTCCGTGAACTCGGGGTAGGTCCTGGTGACATCATTGCCGTTGCGGGAGAAGATCCGGATCTTTTCGGTGTCCGCTACCAGAAGGGCCCGGACACCGTCCCACTTGAGCTCGTACTGCCACGCACTTCCCTGAAGGTCTGCCGCCGTCCCGGCGGTAGCCATCATAGGTGCGTAATCCAGGGGGTCCGCGGACGCGCTGATGGCTGGTGCCGGGGCAACGGCAGGCTCTTTTCCGCTGGTGTCCCGGGACGGTTCCTGTGCCGCCGGAGCCGCATGCCGCCGTCGTCCACCCTGCTTTTCCTGGTCCATCAGGTGGATGAGCCACTGGCCGCCGTCGTCCGTGCCCTGGCCGCGTCCGGTGTGGATGAGCGCCACTTTCTTCCTGCCGCCCAGGCCGCCGCCTTCGGATCCGTCCAGCGTGACGATGACTTCCTTGCCGTTGATCCACTTGTGCAGCTGGTATGTGCCGGTGTCCCAGATAGTCATCTCACCTGCCCCGTACTGCCCCTTGGGAATGGTCCCGTGGAAGGTGAGGTAGTCCATGGGATGGTCCTCGGTCTGGACCGCCAGGTGGTTTTTGTCCCCGGCCTCGGGAATGCCTTTGGGCAGCGCCCATGACGCCAGGACGCCTTCGTGTTCCAGCCGCAGGTCCCAGTGCAGCCGGCTGGCGTGGTGCTCCTGGATGACAAAGCTGTTGCCGCCGGAGGGGATCCCCGCAAATGGTTCGGGTGTTTCCCGCGGGTCCCGCATGGAGCGGTACCTGCCCAGGCGCGGGTCGCCGTCGTGCGTGTTTTCCTGGCCGGCGGCACCTGCCGCAGCGTTGACGACGGCGGCGAACGGGTCCTTGCCGTCGCTCACCCGGCGCAGCACCTCCTGGTAGTCCAGGTGCTTGAGCTTCGGCGACTGGATTTCCCGCCACGTCCGCGGGGCTGCCACCATGGGCGTAGGCCTGCCGCGCAGCGAGTAGGGGACCACGGTGGTTTTCGCGGCATTGTTCTGGCTCCAGTCCACCAGCACCTTGCCTTTTCGCAGGGTTTTCTTCATGTCGCTGACGGCAAGGTCCGGGTGGTCCGCTTCAAGGGCGCGTGCCAGTTCCCGGGCAAAGGCGGAGATCTGTTCCGAGGTCTGGGTCCCGTCCAGCGCCGCGTAGAGGTGGATGCCCTTGCTGCCGCTGGTGACCGGCACCGGGTCCAGCCCCACATCCTCCAGGATGGCCCGCGCCAGCAGGGCCACCTCCCGGCATTCCGGCAGTCCGGCGCCCTCTCCCGGGTCCAGGTCCAGCACCAGCCGGTCCGGGTTGAGCTGGTTGCCGTGCGAATCCACCCGCCACTGGGGCACATGGATTTCGAGCGAATTGATCTGGCCGAACCACGTCAGCGTTGCGGCGTCATTGACCAGCGGGTAATGGATGGTCCGGTCCTTGTGGGTAATCGCCGCCCGCGGCAACCAGCCGGGCGCCGAATCCTCCAGGTCCTTCTGGAAGAACACCTCGCCGGGTTTGTCCGCGGTGCCCACTCCGTTGACCCACCGCTTGCGGGTGGCCGGACGGTTGGCCGCGGCCGGGATCAGGACGTGGGCCACCGCGGCATAGTAGGCCAGCACGTCGGCCTTGGTGGTGCCGGTCTCCGGATAGATGATTTTGTCCAGGTTGGTGAGCGTTAATTCGCGTCCCGCCACCCGGACACGTTCCCTACTGCCGGCCACGGGTCTTCACCTCCGGCCCGCACTGATGTTGACTGTATGAATGAGAGCCATCTGGAAAGGTGCCATCGCGTTCGGGCTGGTCAACGTGCCCGTGAAGGTCTACAGCGCCACTGAAGATCATGACATCAGTCTGCACCAGGTCCACAACGCCGACGGCGGCAGGATCCGTTACCAGCGCCGGTGCGAGGTCTGCGGGGAGGTGGTGGACTACTCGGACATCGAGAAGGCGTTCGAGGAGGACGGCCGCACGGTGGTGCTGTCCAAGGACGAGCTCAAGTCCATTCCCGCCGAGAACAGCCACGAAATCGAGGTGGTGCAGTTCGTGCCATCCGAGCAGCTCGAACCCATGATGTTCGAGAAGAGCTATTACCTGGAGCCCGATTCCAAGTCGCCCAAGGCCTACGTGCTGCTCCGGCGGGCCCTGGAGGACACGGACCGGGTGGCCATTGTCCAGTTTGCGCTGCGGGAGAAGACGCGGCTGGGTGCCCTGCGGATCAAGGACGATGTGCTGGTGCTGCAGTCCCTGCTCTGGCCGGATGAGGTTCGCCAGGCAAGCTTCCCGTCACTGGAGGCGGACATCAGGATTTCCGCGCAGGAACGTGACATGTCCGCGGCCCTGGTGGAATCCATGGCTGCCGACTTCGAGCCCGGGTCCTTCACCGACGAGTACCAGGTGCAGCTCCGCCAACTGATCGAGGCCAAGCTGGAACAGGGCGAATCGCTGGATACGGAGGAGACTTTCGGCGTCGAGGCCGGCGAGGGGGGCAAGGGCGAGGTCATCGACCTCATGGAGGCCCTCAAACGCAGCCTGGACCGAAAGCGCGGCGGTGGCGGGGCCGCCTCGGCTGATGGCGCGTCCGACGACGGGGCGGACGCCGGGGACGAAGAGGCTGGGCCCGCCAAACCGGCACGCAGGACCTCCGGCACCAAGGCGGCCGCGTCCAGGACGGCGGCCGTGAAAACCGGGACGGACGACGCAAAACCTGCCCGGTCATCTGCCAAATCGACCTCCGCTTCCGCCAAGTCCACGGCATCGAAGTCTGTTGCGGCCAAGTCAACGGCGTCCAAGTCCGCCGGAGGGAAATCGACGGGCACCAAAACGTCCGGGACGAAGGACGCAGCCAAGCCCGCCGCCAAGACCACCAGGGCCCGCAAGCCGGCGTGACCGGCTGCGCTGGACGGGGTTGCCTGCCGCCCGGCAACAGCGCCTTTACAGCAGCCTTCATCGCGTCCACAATGAGTCGCATCACGGCCTCCGCTGTGCCAACAGCGTGCTGTCACCGATGAACCGGACACGTAGAGGGGCACGGACATGAGCCAGCAGACCGATGCAGTGGAGGCGGACCGGGAGCTAAAGAAAAATCACCGGGCCATGTGGGCGTCGGGGGACTACCCCGCCCTGGCGGACGAGATGCTCCTGGAACTGGGAGCCGTCCTGGTGGAGGCCTGCGGCATCAGATCGCGCCAACGTGTCCTTGACGTAGCGGCAGGAACCGGCAACGCGGCCATCCCGGCAGCCATGATGGGCGCCAAAGTGGTGGCCAGCGACCTCACCCCGGAGCTTTTCGAGGCGGGGCGGCGGGAAGCGGCCAACCGGGGCGTCAGCCTGGAGTGGCAGGAAGGGGATGCCGAGGCCCTGCCGTTCGGCGATGCGGAATTCGACGCTGTGATGTCCTGCATCGGCGTCATGTTCGCGCCGCACCACCAGGCGGCGGCCGACGAGCTGCTCCGGGTGTGCAAACCGGGAGGGTCCATAGGGCTGCTGTGTTGGACGCCGGAAGGATTCATCGGGCAGATGTTCGCCGTCCTGAAGCCGTTCGCTCCGCCGCCCCCGCCGGGCGCGCTTCCGGCCACGCTGTGGGGGAGCGAAGAGCACGTCCGGGAACTGCTGGGCGGGAGGATCACGGACGTCCGCACCCGCAAGCAGAACCTTGCCGTCAGGAGCTTCCACCAGCCCGGGGACTTCGTCAGGTACTTCAAGTCGCACTACGGACCCATCATCTCCGTGTACAAGTCGCTCGCCGAGGACCAGGAAAAGGTCAAGGCCCTGGACAAGGCCCTGACCGACCTTGCCGATTCCTTCGGTGATGCTCACGGCGATTCCCCGTTCCAGATGGAGTGGGAGTACCTGCTCTTCACGGCAAGAAAGGCTGCAGCATGACCGAAAACCATGTAGCAACGTCCGTCACCACCATCGACGCCGCGCCGGAGCGTGTGTGGGAGGTGATCACCGACCCCGCCGCCGTGAAGGAGTTCATGTTCGGGGCCACCCTGCACACTGACTGGAGGGTTGGCAGCCCCATCACCTGGGAGGGTGAGTGGGAGGGGAAGCCCTTCCAGGACAAGGGCAGGATCCTGGCGGTCGAGCCGGGCCGGAAACTGGTGTACACCCACTTCAGCCCGTTGTCCGGCCAGGCGGACCAGCCGGAGAACTACCACACGCTCGAATGGACGCTGGAGGACCAGGACGGTGCCACAAAGCTTTCGCTGTCGCAGGACAACAACCCCAGCGAGGAAGCTGCCGCGCACTCCAAGGGCATGTGGGACAAGCTCGTGGCGGACGTAAAGGCGCTCGCCGAGCGCGGCTGACCCACGCCGCCCCGCTGGGGTGTTCAAGGCTTAAAGCCAAGCGGCCGTCGTCGGACGTTTCCCTTTCGGAGGAAAGCCCGACGGCGGCCGCTCGCGTTGCGCTGCCTGAGGCAGCATGGCTGCTACTCGGCGTCGTGGTCCGTTTCCAGGATCTGCACCAGGCGGTCCAGCGCGTCCTCCGCGCCGGCACCTTCGGCGCGGAGGACCACCACGTCGCCGTGCGAGGCGCCCAGGCTCATGAGGGACAGGATGCTGGCGGCATCCATGGCCTCATCGGCCGGCTCGCCTTCACGGGCAATGGTGATGTCCAGGTCGAATTCTCCGGCTGCCTCGGCAAAGATGGCGGCCGGGCGGGCGTGCAGGCCCACGCGGCTGGCAACGGTTGCGGTGCGTTCTGGCATTTTTGCTCCTTTAGTCTTTCGGCGTGCTGATGGTTCAGCGCCGGGAAGGTATGTGGCTAAACCGGATCAGACGGTTACGGGAACCGGTTCAACCGTATCAACGGTCTTCTTGACTGCCCAGCGCTTCAGGGCGATGACCGAGAGGGCGGTGATTACCGTACCGACGGCGATCGATACGACGAACATCAGGAAGTTGTCGATGGCGAAGAAGACGAACAGGCCGCCGTGCGGTGCCTTGGATCCGACGCCGGCAGCCATGGAGATGGCGCCGGTCACCGCGCCGCCCAGCATGCTGGCGGGGATGACGCGCAGCGGGTCTGCGGCGGCGAACGGGATGGCGCCTTCGGAGATGAAGGACGCACCCAGCAGCCAGGCTGCCTTGCCGTTCTCCTGCTCCGCCAGGCTGAAGAGCTTCTTGTTCAGGACAGTGGAAGCCAGCGCCATGGCGAGCGGCGGAACCATGCCCGAAGCCATGACGGCGGCCATGATCTGCCACGGTGCCTGGTTGTCGATGGTTGCTGCACCGAGGCCGGCGACGGCGAAGGAGTAGGCAACCTTGTTGACGGGACCGCCGAGGTCGAAGCACATCATCAGGCCCAGGATCACGCCGAGCGCAATGGCGCCGGCACCGGTCAGGCCGGACAGCCAGGCGTTCAGGCCCTTGGTGATGGCAACGATCGGGCCGCCCAGGATCAGGAACATCAGGCCGGACGCCACCAGCGATGCCAACAGCGGGATGATCACCACGGGCATCAGGCCACGCAGCCAGCGGGCTACCTGCAGGCGTCCCACCACGTGGGCGATGTAACCGGCGAGCAGGCCGCCGACGATGCCGCCGAGGAAGCCGGCTCCCATGAATCCGGCCACGGCACCGGCGACGAAGCCGGGGGCGATGCCCGGGCGGTCAGCGATTGCATAGGCGATGTAGCCGGCAAGTGCAGGGACCAGGAACCCGAGTGACAGGGCGCCGATCTTGAACAGCACCGCACCCAGGTAGGCGCCCAGCGGACCCCACGCGTTGTCCGGGAACTCGGTGGGCAGGTTGAACAGGCTGTTCTGGACCACGATGTTGTCCGCGTACTTGGTGATCAGGTAGCCGCCCATGAGGAAGCCGAGGGCGATCAGGAGGCCGCCACCTGCCACGAACGGGATCATGTAGCTGACGCCGGTGAGCAGGGCCTTCTTGAGCTTCTGGCCGATGTGCTCGCCCTTCTCCTCAGCCTCGTGCTCGGCCTGCTCCTCCGCGCCGAAGTGCGGGACGCGGCGGGCGTGGGGGTTGTCGGCTGCGGCGAGTGCTTCCTGGACCATCTTGTCCGGCTCGTCGATGCCGCGCTTCACGGGGGCGTTGATGACGGGCTTGCCGGCGAAGCGTTCCTTTCCGCGTACGTCAACGTCCACGGCGAAGATCACGGCGTCGGCGGCCGCGATGACGGCGGGGTCCAGTGCCTTGGCGCCGGAGGATCCCTGGGTTTCCACCTGCAGGTCGACGCCCACTTCCTTGGCGGCTGCCACCAGGGAGTCGGCCGCCATGTAGGTGTGGGCGATGCCGGTGGGGCATGCGGTCACGGCCACGAGGCGCTTGGGTCCGCGGCCTGCGGAAGCTGCCGGGGCACCTGAATGGGCGCTGCCGGCGGCGGCACCAACAGCTGCGCCGGCGCCCACGGGCACTGCGTCAGCCGGGGCAGCTGCAGCGTGCGCGGCAGGCTTGTCCGCCAGTGCGCCCTCCACGAGCTCCACGATCTCCGCCTCGGAGGAGGCGTTGCGGAGGGCCGCGGTGAAGTCCTTCTTGATGAGGGAACGGGCCAGCTTGGAGAGCAGCTTGAGGTGCTCCTGGTCCGCCCCGTCCGGAGCGGCGATGAAGAACACCAGGTCAGCGGGCCCGTCCTTGGCGCCGAAGTCCACCTTCGGATTCAGGCGGGCCATGGCCAAGGTGGGCACTGTGACGGCGGCGGAGCGGCAGTGCGGGATGGCGATGCCGCCGGGGATGCCCGTGGCGGTCTTCTGCTCGCGGGCGAACGCATCGGCGAAGAGGCCTTCGACTTCTGATGCGCGTCCGGTGGCAGCTACCTTGCTTGCCAGATGCCGGATCACCGTCTCGGGGGCGTTGCCCAGGTTCTGGTCGAGCTCGACCAGGTCCGTGGTGATGAGCTGGGTCACTGTCAATCCTTTCGAAGGGCCGTGATGGTCACGGCATCCGGGGTGGTTTGGTTTACTGCCGGAACAGTGGAACCCGGCAGCGAGGCAGCGGCGGCACCGTGGGCCACCGCCTGGCGAAGGCAGTCGGCGGGGGCGGCGCCCCGGCCGTGGGCAAGCAGGTAGCCGGCCAGCGCGGAGTCGCCCGCGCCCACCGTGCTGACTGCGGCGACCGGCGGATGCGTGGCCAACCACGCGCCGTCGGCCGTGACGAGGACAGCTCCCTTGGAACCGAGAGTGGCCAGCACAGCACCCACACCGGAACGTACGACGGCGGCTGCGGCGGCTGCGGCAGCCGTTGGGTCCGCTTCCAGTTCGTCACCGGATGCCGGGGGGAAGCCGGCAGCTGCGGCCAGCTCAGCCAGTTCCTCGGCGTTGGGCTTCAGGAGGTCCGGCATGCCCTCCGCCCCGCCGGTGAGGGCGGCAGCGAGGGGCGGTCCGGACGAGTCGACGGCGATGCGCGGGGCGGCGCCGTCGGCGGAGGAACGCAGGCGCTGGGCCACCGTCGCGTAGAAGTCTGCGGGGAATCCGGGCGGCAGCGAGCCGGCCAGGACCACCCAGCCGGCACCGCGGGAGCTTTCCACCAGGAGCTTGAGGAGGGCTTCCTGCTGGTTCCCATCCAGCGCAGGGCCGGGCTCGTTGATCTTGGTGGTTACGCCGCCGGGCTCGGTGAGCGCCACGTTGGTGCGCAGCGGCTCGTCGATGGGAAGCGAAACGAAGGGTACCGCGCTTTCGCGCAGGCCGGCCAGGACGGGGTCGCTGTCCGCGCCGGGGAGGACGGCCAGGGATTCCAGTCCGGAGGCCACCAGGGCACGGGAGACGTTGACGCCCTTGCCGCCGGACTCCTGCCGGACGGAGACGGCCCGCTGGACCTCGCCGCGTTCCAGCGGGCCGGGGAGGGCTACGGTGCGGTCAAGGCTGGGGTTGGCCGTGAAGGTGACGATCATGCGACCACCACATCAACGCCGGCCTCTTCCAGGGCTGCTGCGAGTTCAGGTCCGGGTTCACTGTCTGTAATCAAGGTGTCCAGATCTTTCAGGGAGGCGAACTGGACCAGGGTTTCCGTGTCCAGCTTGGAGGAGTCGGCCAGCACCACAATGCGGCGTGCCGACTGGACGAAGGCTGCCTTCACGGCGGCTTCTTCAGGATCGGGAGTGCTGACGCCGAAGGTGGCGTGGATGCCGTTGGTCCCGATGAACGCGATATCAGGGCGGATCCGGGCGGCGGCGTTGACCGTTGCCTGCCCTACGGCCACCTGGGTGAGTCCGCGGACCCGGCCGCCCAGGATCTGCAGGGCAACACCGGGAACGTTGGAGAGTTTGCTGGCAATGGGTACAGCGTGGGTGATGACCACCAGTTCGTGCCGGGGGCCCGTTCCCTCGGAAGGCTCGACGGCGGCGCGGCGGGCGAGCAGGTCGGCAAGCACCTCTGTGGTGGTTCCGCCGTCCATCAGGACGCTGGCGGATGAGTTCCGGGGTATGAGGGCGAGTGCTGCCTCGGCGATGCGGACCTTCTGGTCCGGCCGCTGGATGGCCCGTTCGGTGACGCTTTCTTCCGTGGTGCTGAAGCGGTCCGCCGCGACGGCTCCGCCGTGGACGCGGCGCACCGTGCCGGCGTTTTCCAGGGCGGCGAGGTCCCTGCGCACCGTTTCGGTGGTGATACGGAAGCGCTCAGCCAGCAGGGTCACGCTGACCCGGCCGCTGCCGGCGACAAGCTCGGCAATCTGTTGCTGGCGCTCTTCGGCGAACACGTACCCTCCGTTGCGTAGGTCCTGCTGGGTGCCCGCCTCTTCCGTTCCCGGCTTCGGCATGACTGGCATCACATTGATGTTGAGTTACTTGACTTTATCTTTGGTTCTGTTGGTTTGTCAATGGAAACCAACATGAAACAAGATCCGGTGTGGAATCTTTGCGGGGGCATGGAAAAGCCGGGCTGGACACGTGGTGGTCCAGCCCGGCTTTTCGGGTTCATCAGTGGTGGCCCGGATCCCGTTCCCGGTGGCGGCGTCGTTAGATACCGCCGTCCCGGCTCTCGTGGCGGGTGATGCGTTCGCCCGTGTTGGGATCGATGACGGAACGCGATTCGCTGACCCGGCGGCTGCGGCCGGGGGAGGCGAGGATCAGCGATGCGATCAGTCCGATCACGCCCACGGCCATCAGGATGTATCCCACCAGTTGCTGGTCCACAAAGGGGATCAGTCCGGGGGCTACCGCCCAGGCAAGGATGGCGCCGAGGGCGATGAGGAAGATTGATGAGCCGATTCTCATGACTTGCTCCTTATGGCCGCGGCCTGCGCGGCGCTGGTAGGGCGATACGGGAGGGTGGTGCGTACACTGCCAAAAGCTAAGCCTGCTGTCTGTCAAGCGTCACGCTACCGTCCGGTCGTTGCGGATTCAATGATCCGGGCGGGGCGTCGGCTTCCGCGTGGTTAGGCTTGACCAGTGGAAACAGTTGTGTGGTCCAGGCCGGAAGGCCAGCGAGCCGGCACTCCCTTGCTGGTGATGATGCACGGTTACGGCACGGATGAGTCGCGGATGGTGCGCCTGTTCGAATACTTGCCACAGGAGTTCACCTTCGCCGCGCTGCGGGCCCCTATGCCCATCGGTGACCACTGGGGCTGGTTCCTGCTCGACTACTTCCTGGCAAACGATTTCGCTGATGTCATCTCCGCAGCAACTGCGGTCCGGACCTGGATCAACGGAGTGAGGGACCAGCACAGCAGCGTCACCCTGATGGGGTATTCGCAGGGCATGGCCATGGCCAGCACGCTCCTGCGGCTGCACCCGGACGACTACAAAGCGGTTGTGGGACTGTCCGGCTTCGTGCTCAACAACGAGCTCCTGTCCGCGATGGACTCCTTCGACACCAAGCCTCCGTTCTTCTGGGGGCGGGACAAGGCGGACCTGGTGATCAACGAAGACGCCGTTGCCTACACCGCCGGGTGGCTTGAAGAGAACACGCTGTTGACGGCCCGGACCTACCCGGGCATGGGGCACGCCATGTCCAAGGCCGAAATGGTGGACGTCAGCGCCTTCCTGCGCCACTACGTGCTGCGCTGACTGTGTGACTGCCCCATCGGTGGGTACGAAAAAACAGTTGCCAGCGAAATTTGCAAGCGCTTACACTCGTCTACGGCCATGATCGGTCCTGCAGTGGGCGGACAAGGAAGTGATGCTGCGCGCATGAGGCGCAGCAGTACCTTCCTTAAGGCTGTCCCGGCAGGGCCGGCTGTCCACGAACCGAAAGGACACCGCACTGCCGATGACTCTGGAAACTGCAGCCAAGCCCGCCGACTGGACCGGCGCGGCGGCAATCCTGTTTGACCTGGACGGGGTCCTGACCCCGACGGCCACCGTCCACGAGCGTGCTTGGCAGGAATTGTTCGACGGCTACCTTGCCTCGCACCCGGAGGTTCCCGGGTACCGGGAAAGCGACTACTTTGACCATATCGACGGCAAACCCCGCTTTGACGGAGTCCGTGACTTCCTGGCTTCGCGGGGGATCACGCTGCCGGAAGGCCCCCTTGACGACGATCCGGCAAACGAGACCGTCCATGGCCTGGGCAACCGCAAGAACGCCGTCTTCAATGACATCGTGAGCGCCGGCGTCGAACCGTTCGAAGGCTCGGTGCGCTTCCTCGAAGCCGCGCTTGCCCGCGGACTCAAGGTCGCCGTCGTCTCCTCATCCCGCAATGCCCCCGCCGTCCTGGAAGCCGCCGGCCTCAGCCGCCACTTCCCGGTCGTGGTGGACGGCGTGGTGGCCGCGGAGCAGGGGCTGCCCGGCAAGCCGAGCCCCGCCACGTACGAGTACGCAGCCAAACTGCTGGACCTCTCCAGTCCGGAGTGCGTGGTGGTGGAGGACGCAGTGTCAGGGGTCCAGGCCGGACGCGCGGGCTCCTTCCACTCCGTCATCGGCGTGGACCGGGGCGCGGGCCGCCAGACGCTCCTCGACGCCGGCGCCACCCTGGTGGTCAACGACCTCCAGGAACTCATCCCCTAAAATCCGCAGGACCCCCGTTGCCTTCCCCGGGGCAACACCGCTGCTTCCCCGGCAGCGCCCATCCCAGTACCGCCCTTCCCCCGAATACTTCGTGCCGGCCAGTCCGGCACCACAGCAAGGCCAAAAGGACCCCCAACCATGGCACTGATTTCCGCGGACCGCGACCGGTTCCCCGATACTCCCTGGCAGATCGTCGAAACGCGCTACGAAGCCGATGCAGCGGGAACCCTGGAGACCCTGTTTGCCCTGGGCAACGGGCACCTGGGCATCCGGGGCGCCCACTGGGCAGTGGCCGATGCCGAACTGCCGGGCAGCTTCATCAATGGCCTGCACGAGATCTGGGACATCAAGCACGCCGAAAATGCCTTTGGCTTTGCCCGGACGGGGCAGCGCATCCTCTACATCCCCGACGCCAACAACTTCGCGGTGGTGGTGGACGGCGAAAGCCTGACCCTCGCCGAATCGGAGGTGCAGGAATACCGGCGCAGCGTCGACTTCTCCACCGGGACCTACGAGTGCCGCATCACGTGGCAGTGCCGGTCCGGCGCCACGGTGACCACCACCGAACGCCGCGCCGTTGGTTATGAGTCCCGCGGCAGCCTGGGCATCTCGCTGGAGGTGGCCGCGGACCGGCAAATCTCCCTGGACGTCACCTCTGCCGTGATCAACCGCCAGGACCAGCCGGTGGAAGACCACTCCGTGCACGATCCCCGCCGGGCCGGACGCCACGCCGGCAGGGTGCTGCTCCCTGTGCGGCTCGACGGCGGCGACGGGTCGCTGCGTTTGTCCTGGGAAGCGGCTGAATCCAAGCAGCGCGTTGGCCTGGCAGTGGACCACTGGACCTCCGCCGGGCAGCAGCCCTTTGAAACCGTGGTGGACCAGGACCACAGCACTGTCCGGTACGTCCTGGCGGTTGGTGGCGGCGAGCCGTTCCGGCTGGAGAAGAGCGTCAGCTACGTGGCCGGGCGCAGCATCCAGGACCCGGACGTGGATGCGGCCGCGGTGGCTGAGGAGGCCCTCAGCCCGGTGGACAGCATCTTTGCCGAGAGCATGGCCCACTACCGCGCCTACTGGGCTACCTCCGACATCGTGGTGGAGGGCGGCCGGCCCGGGCTGCAGCAGGCCATCCGCTGGAACCTGTTCCAGCTTGCCCAGGCCACGGCGCGTGCCGATGTTGCCGGTATCCCCGCCAAGGGCGTGACGGGCTCAGGCTATGAGGGGCACTACTTCTGGGACCAGGAGGTGTACCTGCTGCCGTACCTCACCTACACCAACCCCGACGGAGCCCGGCAGGTCCTCGAGTTCCGCCACGGCATGCTTCCCGAGGCCAGGATACGGGCGAAGGAACTGAGTGTGGACGGCGCCCTCTTCCCGTGGCGCACCATCAACGGGCTCGAGGCCAGCGCCTACTACGCGGCCGGTACCGCACAGTTCCACATCGCCGCCGCCATAGCCTTCGCCACCAACAGGTACCTCTGGGCTACCGGGGATGCCGCGTTCCGGGACGGCATGGGTGCGGAACTGCTGATCGAGACGGCCCGCATGTGGATCTCCCTGGGCTTCTTTGGCAAGGACGGGCTCTTCCATATCCACGGCGTCACCGGCCCTGATGAGTACACGGCCGTGGTGAACGACAACCTGTACACCAACGTCATGGCCCGCTTCAACCTGCGTGCTGCCGCGGCGCTCGAGCATGCCGGCATCACCCAGGAGGAGCGCCAGCTGTGGGAGGCTGCCGCCAACCGCATGCAACTGCCGTTCGATGACCGGATGCAGGTGCACTCGCAGGACAACGACTTCATGACCCTGGAAGCATGGGACTGGACCACGCCCCGGTCGAAGTATCCGCTGCTCCTGCACTTCCACCCGCTGGTGATCTACCGGCACCAGGTCCTGAAGCAGGCAGACACCGTCCTGGCCATGTTCCTGCAGTGGCAGGACTTCACCGCAGGTGAAAAGCAGCGGGCCTTCGACTTCTACGACCCCATCACCACCGGTGACTCAACGCTTTCCGCCTGCGTCCAGGGGATCATGGCGGCAGAAGTGGGCTATTCGAGGGAGGCGCTGGAGCACTTCACCAGTGCCGCGTTCATCGACCTGGATGACACGCATGGCAATACGATCGACGGCGTGCACATCGCCTCCAGCGGGGGAGTGTGGAGTTCGCTGGTATGCGGGTTCGCGGGCATGCGGGACCAAGGCCCGGTCCCGTACTTCGATCCCCGCCTGCCCGCGGAGTGGGAAGGGCTGGCCTTCCACCTGAAGATCCGGGGCCGCCTGCTGTTGGTCCAGCTCGCCTCCGGATCCATCACCTTGACGGTCCAGGACGGCGGCCCGCTGGAGGTGGATGTCCGCGGCCGGCGGGTGACGGTGGGCAACACGCCCGTGCAGCTGCCGTTGGAGCCAGTCGCAGAGCCGGAACCCACGGTGTTCCCCAGCGGGCTGCCGACGGCGAGTATCCCCGTGGTGGGCGGCAACAGCTGAGCGGGTTGCCCCGCAGCGCCCCGGGAGCCTTGCGGGGCCGTGCTGACTTTCCTGCCGACGTCCGGCCTGGTGCCCCCCAAAACAGCACCAGGCCGGCCCGCCGTCATTCAGCCGGCGAGGAGGGTGGCGGCTTCCTGGCGGGTGGTGCCGGAGTCCTGGATGCCTTCTGCGATGTGGGCGAGTTCGGCGGGGATGTCGCGGCCTTTTTTGCGCATGGCGGTGGCCCAGAGGCGGCCGGCGCGGTAGGAGGAGCGGACCAGGGGTCCGGACATGACGCCGAGGAAGCCGATTTCTTCGGCTTCGTGCTGGAGGTCCACGAATTCCTGGGGTTTGACCCAGCGGTCCACGGGCAGGTGCCGTTCGGAGGGGCGGAGGTATTGGGTGATGGTGATCAGGTCGCAGCCGGCCTGGTGGAGGTCGCGGAGGGCTTCGCTGATTTCTTCGCGGGTTTCGCCCATGCCCAGGATGAGGTTGGATTTGGTGACCATGCCCAGGTTCCGGCCCTGGGTGATGACGTCCAGGGAGCGTTCGTAGCGGAACGCGGGGCGGATCCGTTTGAAGATCCGGGGGACGGTTTCGACGTTGTGGGCGAAGACTTCGGGGGCGGAGTCGCAGATCGCCTTGATGTGGTCGGGGTTGCCGGAGAAGTCGGGGATGAGCAGTTCGACGCCGGTGCCGGGGTTCAGTTCGTGGATCTTGCGGACGGTTTCGGCGTAGAGCCAGACGCCTTCGTCTTCGAGGTCGTCGCGGGCCACGCCGGTGACGGTGGCGTAGCGCAGCTGCATGGATTGGACGGAGCGGGCCACCTTGGTGGGTTCGAACATGTCCACGGGGGAGGGTTTGCCGGTGTCGATCTGGCAGAAGTCGCAGCGGCGGGTGCATTCGGAGCCGCCGATCAGGAAGGTCGCTTCCTTGTCTTCCCAGCATTCGAAGATGTTGGGGCAGCCGGCTTCTTCGCAGACGGTGTGCAGGCCTTCTTTTTTGACCAGGTTCTTCAGTCCGACGAACTCGGGGCCCATCTGGACCTTGGCCTTGATCCACTCCGGCTTGCGTTCCACCGGGACCGCAGCGTTGCGCTGCTCGATCCGCAGCATCTTCCGGCCTTCAGGTGCCAGGGTCATGATCGTGTTTCCTTTGTCTTCTGGGGGAGTCGGAGTGTGCCGGGCGTCAGCATTCGACGACGTTGACGGCGAGGCCGCCCATGGCGGTTTCCTTGTATTTGTCGCTCATGTCCTTGCCGGTTTCGCGCATGGTGATGATGACTTCGTCGAGGGAGACGCGGTGGGTGCCGTCGCCCCAGAGCGCCATTTTCGCGGCGTTGATCGCTTTCGCGGCCGCGATCGCGTTCCGTTCGATGCAGGGGACCTGGACCAGCCCGCCGATCGGGTCACAGGTCAGGCCCAGGTTGTGTTCCATCGCGATTTCCGCGGCGTTCTCCACCTGGGCGGGGGTGCCGCCCATGACTTCGGCCAGGCCCGCGGCGGCCATCGAGGACGCGGAGCCGACCTCGCCCTGGCAGCCGACCTCGGCCCCGGAGATCGAGGCCTGTTCCTTGTAAAGCACCCCCACGGCGCCGGCCGCGAGCAGGAACCGCACCACCACATCATCCCGGTCCGCCTGGGTTGCCTGGTCCATGCCCGGGGCGAAATGCAGGGCGTAGAACAACACCGCGGGGATGATCCCGGCCGCCCCGTTCGTGGGCGCGGTGACCACCCGGCCGCCGGAGGCGTTTTCCTCGTTCACGGCCAACGCCACCAAGTTAACCCACTCCTGCCAGTACCGTGGGTCGTAGTGGTCCTGCCCGTCCTGGCCGGTGTCTTCGGGGCGGGCGGTTTCCTTCTTCAACCGCTCGTACCAGTCAGGGGCGCGGCGGCGGACCTTCAACCCGCCCGGCAGCACCCCTTCGCGTTTGAGTGAGGTCTGCACGCAGTTCTCCATCACGGACCAGATGTGCAGCAGCCCGGCACGGATCTCCTCCCCGGAGCGGGAGGCCAACTCGTTCGTGGACATCACGTCGGCGATGCCCAGCCCGGTCACCGCGCAGTGCGCCAACAACTCCGCCGCGGTCCGGAACGGCAGCGGCAGCCCGTCCTTGGACGCGTCCAGTTCCTGCTGCGCCGCGTCCTCCTCCCCCTCCCGGACGATGAACCCGCCACCGACCGAGAAGAACGTCGCCGCGTGCACCACCGAACCCTGCGCGTCGGTGACCGTGAACGTCATCCCGTTCGTGTGCCGCGGCAGCACCGTCAACGGCCGCAACACCATGTCCTTCACCCCATACGGCAGCGCCACCGACCCGGCCAGGTTCAGGACCCCGGTCTCCGCGATCGAGGCCAGCCGCTCCTCGACCTCTTCGGGCAGGATCAACTCCGGATGGAACCCCTCCAAGCCCAGCAGGACCGCCGTCATCGTCCCATGCCCGTGCCCCGTCGCTGCCAACGACCCATACAAATCCACCCGCAACCCCGCCACCCCAGCCAGCTTCCCCGAGGCCTTCAACTCCTCAGCGAACACAGCAGCAGCCCGCATCGGCCCCACAGTATGCGAAGACGACGGGCCAATCCCGATCGAAAAAAGATCAAAGACTCCGACTGCCATAACTAAATCCTTATTGAAACTGTGGTTCGGTTGGTGTGGCCGGGCTGGGGTGGAGCGGGCAGGACATCCTCTGCGTGCTCGGTCGCGAAGACGCCCGCTAAGCGGACGTGACGCTCCCTTAGACGCACGCTGCCGGATGCCCCGCCCACTCCGAGGGTCTGTCACCAAGGCGACATGCCCACGAGGGGACGGCGGAGCCGGACTTTTCGAAAGCCTGCGTCAAAGCGACGAAGGAGCAGCAGGCGTGAAAATGTCCGGTCCGCCGGGCCCGTTAGCGATCACGATCCCTTAGGACAGGGGTGCCACGCCCGGGTAGAGCGGGTGGGCTGCTGCGAGTGCTTCGACGCGGTGACGGAGCCCCGAAAGGTCCGCGTCGGCGTCGGCAATCAAGGCCTCGGCGATGATGTCGGCTACCTCGCGGAAGGCAGCCTCACCGAAGCCACGGGTGGCCAGGGCGGGGGTGCCGATGCGCAGGCCCGATGTCACCATCGGCGGACGCGGATCAAACGGGACCGCGTTGCGGTTGACCGTGATGTCGATCGCGGCGAGGCGGTCTTCCGCCTGCTGGCCGTCGAGTTCGCAGTTGCGCAGGTCCACCAGGACCAGGTGCACGTCCGTCCCGCCGGACACCACGCTGATGCCCTTTGCCGTGACGTCCGGCTGGACCAGGCGCTCGGCGAGGATGGATGCGCCGAGCAGGACGCGTTCCTGCCTCTCCTTGAACTCGGGGGACGCTGCGATCTTGAATGCCACGGCCTTGCCGGCAATGACGTGCTCCAGCGGGCCGCCCTGCTGGCCGGGGAAGACAGCCGAGTTGATCTTCTTGGCGATGTCGGCGTCGTTGGAGAGGATGATGCCGCCGCGCGGACCGGCGAGGGTCTTGTGCGTGGTGGACGTTACTACGTGGGCGTGCGGCACCGGTGACGGGTGCAGCCCTGCGGCCACCAGCCCGGCGAAGTGCGCCATGTCCACCATGAGGTAGGCGCCCACGGAGTCGGCGATCCGGCGGAACTCGGCAAAGTCCAGCTGGCGGGCATAGGCCGACCAGCCGGCAACGATGAGCTGCGGCTTCGTTTCCAGCGCCAGCCGTTCCACTTCTGCCATGTCGATCGTGTGGGTGTCTTCGCGGACCTGGTACGGGACCACGTTGTAGAGCTTGCCGGAAAAGTTGATCCGCATGCCGTGGGTCAGGTGGCCGCCGTGGGCCAGGTTCAGGCCCATGATGGTGTCGCCGGGCTTGATCAGCGCGTGCATCACCGAGGCGTTGGCCTGGGCGCCGGAGTGCGGCTGCACGTTGGCGAACCCGGCACCGAAGAGCGCCTTGACCCGGTCGATGGCGAGCTGCTCAGTGACGTCCACGTGCTCGCAGCCACCGTAGTAGCGCTTGCCCGGGTAGCCTTCGGCGTACTTGTTGGTCAGGACGGAGCCCTGCGCCTGCATCACGGCCACGGCGGTGTGGTTCTCCGAGGCGATCATTTCCAGGCCCTCACGCTGGCGGCCCAATTCGTCGTCGATCTTGGCGGCGATTTCGGGGTCCAACGCGGACAGGTCCGCGTTGAGGCTCGGGGAGACTACCTGCTCGAACACTGCGGTGTCAGCGGGGGCACTCACAGTTCGCCGCCGTTCGCTTCGGCGTATTCCTCTGCGGACAGCAGCGGGCCCTCTTCGGTGACGGTGACCTTGAAGAGCCAGCCGGCGCCGTACGGATCGTTGTTGATCACGGCAGGGTCGCTGACGACGTCGTCGTTGACTTCCGTGACCTCGCCCGTGACAGGGGAGTACAGGTCCGAGACGGACTTGGTGGACTCGATCTCGCCACAGGTCTCGCCGGCCGTCACGGTGGAGCCAACCTCGGGCAGGTCCACGTAGACGATGTCGCCCAGTGCTTCGGCGGCAACAGCGGACACGCCAACCACGGACGGACCGGAGCCGTCAGCGGCGATCCATTCGTGCTCGGCGGAATACTTCAGTTCGGCGGCAACTTTAGCCATGGTGTTTTTCCTTAAGTTTGGGGTTCAAGAGTGGGGAAGCGCGAAGCTACTTTTGGCGCTTGTAGAACGGCAGGGCGACAACCTCGAAGGGCTCGGCCTTGCCGCGCAGGTCCACGTCCAGTGCGGTGCCCAGCCCGGCGTGCTCGACGTCGACGTAGGCCAGTGCTACAGGGTAGCCCAGGGTGGGGCTGGGCTGGCCGGAGGTCACCTCGCCCACCACGTTGCCGTCCTTGAGGACCGGGTAGCCACCACGGCCCGCGCGCCGGCCGAGGCCCTTCAGGCCGACGAGCTTGCGCTTGGAGCCGGACTCCTTGGCTGCCTCGAGTGCGGCCCGTCCCACGAAGTCGCCTTCCTTGGACTTGAGCGCAACGACGGGGCCAAGGCCGGCGTCGAACGGTGAACGCTCCAGGGACAGCTCATTGCCATAGAGCGGCATGCCGGCCTCGAGGCGGAGTGAGTCGCGGGACGCAAGACCGCACGGGATGATGCCGAACTCTTCGCCGGCCTGGGCCACGGACTCCCACAGGGAAGCGGCGCCTTCATTGGGCAGGAAGAGCTCAAAGCCGTCTTCGCCGGTGTAGCCCGTCCGGGCCAGGATGACGTCCTGGCCGGCGATGGTCAGCTCGTTGAACGCGTAGTACTTCAGGCCGGTGACCAGGGCGTGCTGGGATTCATCCGTGAGCTTGAGCAGGATGGCCTCGGCGTTGCGTCCCTGGACTGCGACGAGGGAGGTGGCCGACGAAGCGTCCTCCACCTTGACGTCGAAGTTAACTGCCCGTTCCGCGAGGGCTGCCGCCACGGTGGGGGCGTTGCCGGCGTTGGGGACCACCAGGTATTTTTCGTCGCCGAAACGGTAGGTGATGAGGTCATCGATGATGCCGCCGTCCTCGTTGCAGATCAGCGAGTACTTGGCCTTGCCATCCGCGATGGCGGACAACTTGCCCACCAGGGCGTAATCCAGGAAGGCGCCGGCTTCGGGGCCGGTGACCCAGACTTCGCCCATGTGGGAGAGATCGAACAGGCCCGCAGCTTTGCGGACGGCGTGGTGCTCGGCCAGTTCGGAGCTGTACTTGAGCGGCATCTGCCAGCCGCCGAAGTCGGTGAAGGAAGCTCCCAGCTTCTTGTGCTCTTCGTAGAGAGCCGTGTAGTTCTCAGTCATTGGGGGATCCTTAGTTTTCGAACTCGGACAGCGGCGGGCAGGAGCAGATCAGGTTCCGGTCTCCACCGGCACCGTCGATCCGGCCCACCGGCGGGAAGTACTTGTCCTGCTTGAGGTGGTGGACGGGGAAGACAGCCTGTTCGCGGCTGTACTGACGGGTCCATTCGGAGTTCACGACGGCGGACGCGGTGTGGGGTGCGTTGCGCAGCGGGGAGTCCTGCACAGAGAAGTCGCCGTTGGCCACCTGGTCAATTTCCTTGCGGATGGTGATCATGGCCTCGATGAAGCGGTCGATCTCGGCCAGGTCCTCGGACTCGGTGGGCTCCACCATCAGCGTGCCGGCCACCGGGAACGCCAGGGTGGGGGCGTGGAAACCGTAGTCGATGAGGCGCTTGGCCACATCCTCCGCGGTGACACCGGTCCTGGCCGTGAGTTCGCGCAGGTCCAGGATGCATTCGTGCGCCACGAGGCCACCTTCGCCGGTGTAGAGGACCGGGAAGTAGTCGTTCAGGCGCACGGCGACGTAGTTCGCAGCGAGCAATGCTGCCTTGGTGGCCTGGGTCAGGCCTTCCCCGCCCATGAGCTTCACGTAGGCCCAGGAGATCGGAAGGACTCCGGCGGAGCCGAAGTTCGAGGCGCTGATTGCCACGCCGTGGCCTTCTTCATGCGCTGCCTTGTTCGCGTCGCCGGGCATAAACGGTGCCAGGTGGGCCTTCGCCGCGACCGGCCCGACGCCGGGTCCCCCGCCGCCGTGCGGGATGCAGAAGGTCTTGTGCAGGTTCAGGTGGGACACATCCCCGCCGAACTTGCCCGGCTGGGCCAGGCCCACCAGGGCGTTCAGGTTGGCGCCGTCAACGTAGACCTGGCCGCCGGCAGCATGGACGGCCTCGCAGATCTCAGTCACGTCCGCATCGTAGACGCCGTGGGTGGACGGGTAGGTGATCATGATGGCCGAGAGGACGTCTTTGTTCGCCTCGATCTTTGCGTACAGGTCCTCGTGGTCAATCGTTCCATCCGCAGCCGTGGCAACGACGACGACCTTCATGCCGGCCAGGACGGCGGAGGCGGCGTTGGTGCCGTGGGCCGAGGCCGGGATCAGGCAAACGTTGCGCTGGGTGTCGCCGTTCGCGCGGTGGTAGCCGCGGATGGCCAGCAGGCCGGCCAGCTCGCCCTGGGACCCGGCGTTGGGCTGGAGGGACACCTGGTCGTAGCCGGTGATTTCCGCCAAGTCGGCTTCCAGGCCACTGATCAGTTCACGCCAGCCTTCGGTCTGGGAGTCCGGGGCGAAGGGGTGGATGGAGGCGAACTCCGGCCAGGAGATGGCTTCCATCTCGGCGGTGGCGTTCAGCTTCATGGTGCACGAGCCCAGCGGGATCATGGTGCGGTCCAGCGCGAGGTCCCGGTCAGAGAGCTTGCGGATGTAGCGCAGCAGCTGGGTTTCGGACCGGTGGGTGTTGAACACCGGGTGCTGCATGTACTCGGAGGTGCGGAGCACCTCTGCGGGCAGTTCGAAGCCCTCGGCGTCCACCACGGGGCCGGCACCGAAGGCGACGGCGATCGCGGACAGGATTTCCGGCGTCGTGGTTTCATCCACGGACACGCCGATGGTGTCGGCATCAATATGCCGCAGGTTGATCCCGCGTGCTTCAGCAGCGGTGATGACCTTGGCGGCCTTGCCGGGAACGGAGACCGTGACTGTGTCGAAGAACGTCTCAGTGGCCAGTTCCCGGCCTGCGACCTTGAGGGTGGTGGCCAGGGCGCGGGCGTTGTTGTGGACGCGCTCGGCGATGGCCTTCAGTCCGTCCGGGCCGTGGTAGACGGCGTAGAAGGAGGACACGATGGCCAGCAGGGCCTGCGCGGTGCAGATGTTGGACGTGGCCTTTTCGCGGCGGATGTGCTGCTCGCGCGTCTGCAGCGCCAGGCGGTAGGCCGGGAGGCCGGCGTCGTCCTTGGACACGCCCACCAGGCGGCCGGGCATGGAACGCTCCAGGCCCTTGGCCACGGCCATGTAGGCGGCGTGCGGGCCGCCGAAGAACAGCGGCACCCCGAAACGCTGGGTGGAGCCGACGGCGATGTCGGCGCCCTGCTCGCCCGGAGGCGTGATCAGGGTCAGTGCCAGCAGGTCGGCGGCGACGGTAACCAGTGCACCGCGCTGCTTCGCCTCGGCGATCACGCCTGCGTGGTTGAAGACGCGGCCGGAGACGCCGGGTTGCTGGAGCACGATCCCGTTGATGGCACCTTCAGGGAGTCCCTTGGACAGGTCGGCAACCTCAACCTCGAAGCCGAGCGCCTCGGCGCGGCCTTTGACGATGGCGATGGTCTGGGGCAGGACGTCGGCGTCCAGGACGGTCTTGCCGTCGCGGGCGTCCTTGTTTTTGTTGGCGCGGCGCATCATCAGCACGGCCTCGGCCACGGCGGTGGCTTCGTCCAGCAGGGAGGCGTTGGCGATGGGCAGGCCCACCAGGTCCTGGACCATGGTCTGGAAGTTCAGGAGTGCCTCGAGCCGGCCCTGGGAAATTTCGGGCTGGTACGGGGTGTAGGCGGTGTACCAGGCCGGGGCCTCGAGGATGTTCCGGCGGATCACGGCAGGGGTGATGGTGTCGTAGTAGCCCTGGCCGATCATCTGGACCGCGGTCTTGTTCTTGGCGGCCAGCCGGCGCAATTCAGCAAGCACCTCAACCTCGCTGAGGGCGCCCTTGAGCGCGAGCGGCTTGGACTGGCGGATCGAATTGGGGACGGCGATGTCCACAAGGCCGTCAACGCTGTCGTAGCCAACGGCCTTGAGCATGGTGTCCACGTCAGCCTGGCGGCGTGCACCGATGTGCCGGTCCGCAAAGACAGACGGTTGGGATTGAATCGTCATGAGGAACTCCAGGATTGGCCGGCCACGGGTGGCTCGGCATGGATCGGGTCCCTCCCCGCTCTGTATTGGACCTGAGAGATTCCGCAAACCCAGCCAGGGCCTGCTTGCACCGTCGGTGAGTACTGCCGGAGCAGCACTGCTTTCCAGAGTCGCCTCGCCGTGACGGTACATGGGCCTGAGAGATTCCTGGGGAGGATTTGCTCCTACGGCGCCTGCCCGGTGATGGCCGGGAGAACTCTCCCGCCACAGCTCGAAAGGCTTATTGAAATGTGGGTGATTCGGCTCACAAGTTACAGGATGGCGGCACGGGGAGCAAATCGGTCCGTCATGAAGCACGCAGGCGGGACCGTTACGCAGATGCTGTCATGGCGGGCTTGACTTTTGTTCGTGACCGACGCCACACTGAACCCCGTGATCCGGCCGGGCAGCGGAACTGGCCCAAAGAACGCTGGGCGCTCCGTCGCCGGCTGTGATTGCCGGAGGCCCAAAAATGCGCCGTGCGGCTTGAAGTCCACAGCGGATGCACTCCGATAACTGAACACTGATTTACCAATCAACGCTTTTGACCTGCGGCGGGAGAGCCCTGCCGGTACGTTCAGCAGGCGCCGTAGGAGCAAACCCTCCCCAGGAAACTCTCAGGCCCACGTACCGCCGCGGTGAGGCAACTCTGGAAAGCAGCCAGGCCCTGTCCTGGCTCACCGACGGTGCAAGCACGCCATCCCGGCGAGTGGAAACTCTCAGGTCCAAGACAGAGCGGGGAGGAAATCCAATCTTTGCGACACCCCGGGTGCCGCTCGAACGATGGAGTTCCTCAATGACGACCCATTCCCCGACGTCCCCCGGCGGCGGAGCCCCGCACCTGGAGCGGCAGCTCAGCAACCGCCACATCCAACTGATCGCCATCGGCGGCGCAATCGGCACCGGCCTGTTCATGGGTTCCGGCAAGACTATCTCGGCAGCCGGCCCCTCGGTGATCTTCGTATACATGATCATCGGCTTCATGCTGTTCTTCGTCATGCGTGCCATGGGTGAACTGCTGCTCAGCAACCTCAACTACAAGTCCTTCAGCGATTTCGCCGCAGACCTGCTGGGCCCGTGGGCCGGCTTCTTTACGGGCTGGACCTACTGGTTCTGCTGGGTCATCACCGGCATCGCCGATGTCATCGCCATCGCCGGCTACTCCCGGGAACTGTGGCCCGGGGTGCCCCTGTGGATCCCCGGCCTGGCCACCGTAGCCATCCTTCTCCTGCTGAACCTCACCACCGTCAAGGCCTTTGGCGAAACCGAGTTCTGGTTCGCGCTCATCAAGATCATTGCCATTGCTGCGCTGATCATCGTTGGCCTGTTCATGATCTTCACCGGTTTCCAGTCCGACGCCGGCCCTGCCACCTTCACCAACCTGTGGAGCCACGGCGGATTCTTCCCGAACGAGTTCATGGGCTTCGTGGCGGGCTTCCAGATCGCCGTCTTCGCCTTCGTGGGAATCGAACTGGTGGGTACCACCGCCGCCGAGGCCAAGAACCCGGAGCGGAACCTGCCCAAGGCCATCAACTCCATCCCCATCCGCGTGCTCCTCTTCTACGTAGGCGCCCTCATCATCCTGATGGCAGTCACCCCCTGGACCGAGTTCAGGGCCGGCCACAGCCCCTTCATCGCCATGTTCTCGCTGGCAGGCCTGGGTGCCGCAGCCACCATCGTCAACCTCGTGGTGCTGAGCTCCGCGATGTCCTCCGCGAACTCCGGCATCTACTCGACCTCCCGCATGGTCTTCGGCCTTGCCCAGGAAGGCGACGCTCCCGACGTCTTTGGCAAACTGTCCCGGCGGAAGGTGCCCCAGAACGCACTGTTCCTCTCCTGCGTGCTGCTGCTGTCCGGCGTCGTCCTCATGTATGCGGGCCAGGACGTGGGCAAGGCCTTCGACATGGTTACCACCGTCTCAGCTGTCTGCTTCGTCTTTGTCTGGTCGATCATCCTGGCCAGCTACATCGCCTTCCGCCGCCGCCGGCCGCACCTGCATGAAGCATCGAAGTTCAAAATGCCCGGCGGTGTTGCCATGGTCTGGGTTGTCTTCGCCTTCTTCGCTTTCGTGATCTGGACCCTCACCACTCAGCCGGACACCCTGGTGGCCCTGCTGGTCACGCCGGTCTGGTTCGTCCTGCTGGGCGCCGCTTGGTTCGTCCTCCGCCGCCGGCCCGCACACCAGGCCCGATTCGCCACGTTCCAGGCTGAACTACAGGCAGACCAGGACTTCACTGACGCCGCATCCGGGAATGCCGTCCGTCCTGGTGCCGCCGCAGAAGCGGGGGAAGAGCGGGTCAAGCGGTGATCGGCACGGAAGCCCGCGTGTCGCAGGCCAGCACGGCCGAGGCCGGGCAGCGCCAGGCCGTGGCTCCGGAAACGGGCAAGGAATTCGTCCTGACATTCCATTGCCCGGATGCGCTCGGCATCGTCCAGGCGGTGGCGGCCTACCTGCTGGAGCAGGAATGCTACATCGTGGACATCAAGCAGTTCGGGGACCGCGCGAGCGGCAGGTTCTTCATGCGGATCCACGTCACCGCGCAGGTAGAGGTGGAACTCGACCGCCTCCGGGCCGGTTTTGAGCAGGTGGCCCGGGAGTGGCAGATGGACTGGCGCCTCGAACGCCACGGCCGCAAGCAGCCCATCCTGGTCATGGTGTCCAAATACGACCACTGCCTCAACGACCTCCTGTTCCGCGCCCGCAGCGGTGAGTTGCCCGTCCGGATTGCCGCCGTGGTGTCCAACCACCCGGACCTGGAACCCCTTGCCGCGTGGCACGGTGTCCCGTTCCACCACATCCCGGTCACGCCCGATACCAAGGCGGAAGCTGAGGGGCGCCTGCTGGAACTGGTGGACCAGTACGCAGTGGAACTGGTGGTGCTGGCCCGCTACATGCAGGTGCTCAGCGATGAAGCCACTACGCGCCTCAGCGGCAAGGCCATCAACATCCACCACTCGTTCCTGCCCAGCTTCAAGGGCGCAAAGCCGTACCACCAGGCGTACGAACGCGGTGTCAAGACGGTGGGCGCCACTGCCCACTACGTGAACTCGGAGCTGGACGAGGGGCCTATCATTTCGCAGCAGGTCATCGAGGTGGACCACACGTATTCCGCTTCAGACCTGGTCACGGTTGGCCGCGACGCCGAATGCAAGGCGCTCACGAATGCCGTCCGCTGGCACGCTGAAGGGCGGATAGTCCTCTCCGGCAACCGGACGGTCATCCTCCGCTAGTTGCAGGCCCATCCACGCCGCCGGCGCTGCACTCCTCCCGGGCGGAGGGGCAGGCGCCGGCCGCCGTGGCACCACATTTGAATACAGCCTTTCGAGCTGTGGCGGGAGAGTTCTCCCGGCCATCACCGGGCAGGCGCCGTAGGAGCAAATCCTCCCCAGGAATCTCTCAGGCCCATGTACCGTCACGGCGAGGCGACTCTGGAAAGCAGTGCTGCTCCGGCAGTACTCACCGACGGTGCAAGCAGGCCCTGGCTGGGTTTGCGGAATCTCTCAGGTCCAATACAGAGCGGGGAGGGACCCGATCCATGCCGAGCCACCCGTGGCCGGCCAATCCTGGAGTTCCTCATGACGATTCGATCCCTCATGGCACCAGCCGCCGCATCGATCCCCGCGGCAGGACAGGCCTCCGGTTCCGGGGCAGCGCTGCCCGTCCGGATGCAGGTCAATCCCACCGAGGACGTTGCCGCCCTCGTCCAGGCACACGCTCCCGCCGGCACGGCCCTGAGGGTGACCTGCCTGCCGCGCCAAGGTGTGGGGCCGACCATCCGGACAGCCATCGAGCTTGCCTACCTCGGCTTCGAGGTTGTCCCGCACCTGGCCGCACGGAGCATCGAAAGCCGTGGGCAGCTGGCCGGTGTGGTCCGGAACTGCCACGATGCCGGGATCACCGAAGTATTCGCCGTCGGCGGTGACGCAGGGGAGCCCGCCGGGCCCTATGACAGCAGCCTTCCGCTGCTGGAGGACCTCGCCGAGCTGTCCGGCGGCACCATCCGGGCCGGTGTGGCGGGCTACCCGGAAGGCCATCCCGGCCACAGCGAGCTGCACATGCTTGATGCGTTGCTGGAAAAGCAGCATCTGGCCTCATCCGTGGTGACGCAGCTGTGCTTCTCGGCCTCCCGCATCCAGTGGTACGCCGAAACGCTGCGCAAGGAAGGGGTGCGGCTGCCCGTCTGGGCCGGAGTTGCCGGCACCGTTCCACGGGCGCAGCTCATCCGTGCTGCACTGAAAATCGGTGTGGGCCCGTCCCTCAAACTCCTGAATCGCAGGGGCCCGCTTGGCCGCCGCCTGCTCAAGGGCGGCCTCTACTCACCGCAGGCGATCCTTGCGGAGCTGGAGGGCCGCGGGGTGGTGGAGGGGGTGCACCTGTACACGTTCAACAACCTGGCGGGCGCCGGCAGCTAAGGACGGGCAGCGGGGAAGAACCAAGTGCCGGCCGGAAAGTTCAGCATGCTTAGTGTTTGTCCACATAGGATGGATAAGCACGGCAGCCCACCCGCTGCAGGTCGATTTGAATGAAGGTGACCATGGCCAGGCGCAGCAATCCCGCAGTACGAATCGCACAGGAAACCGCCCATAACGCAATGTTCGATGCCGAGGGCAAGCCCAAGCCCGGCGTCCACAACATGCTCCTGAAGGCAGTGCAGGTCCAGCGGCCCTTGGTGGTGGCCTATATCCGCCGGCTCCAGAAGAAGCATCCGCGGGCTACCGCAGCGCAGCTCGCAGACATCGCGGAGCGTGACTACCTTAGGGCGGTGGCCGGCGGAGGTGCCTTGGTGGGCGCTACCGCCGTCGTCCCGGGTGTGGGTACTGTCGCGTCGCTGGGACTGTCTGCGGCCGCGACGGTTGGCTTCCTGGAGGCGACAGCCCTCTATGCGACGTCGCTGGCCGAGCTCCACGGCATTCGCCTCACCAACCCGGAGAAAGCCGGCACCATGGTCATGGCCATCATGCTGGGCGAGGAAGGAACCGCCCTGCTGGGGACCCTGAGCGGACAGGCGGCCGGCGGAGCAAAGCCCGCGGACGTCTGGGGAAACGTGCTGTCCAGGTCCTCGATCCCGGGATTCGGCAGCGTCCGGAAGCGGATCCAGAACGCCTTCCTCAAGAACCTGCTCAAGCGGCAGGGCACCGCGCTGTTCGGACGGGCCCTGCCCTTCGGCATAGGGGCGGTTGTGGGCGGAGCCGGTAACCTCGTGATGGGCCGTGCAGTGGCCAAGAACGCCCGGGAGGCGTTCGGACCCATGCCGGACACCATCCCCGGGGAGCTGACCGCGGCTGCCGGGCCTGACAACCTGACCCTGGAAGGCAACATCCTTGGATCTCAACGCTGACGTAGGCCAATCATTCGGTTCCTGGACCACGGGAGGCGATCCGGCGATGTTCCAGCTGGCCACCAGCGCCAACGTCGCGTGCGGCCTCCACGCGGGCGACCCCGTCACCATGCTGGACAGTTGCCGGGCCGCCTACGAACTGGACGTCACCGTGGGTGCGCACCTCGGCTACCGCGATATGGCCGGGTTCGGCCGGCGTTCGCTGGACATGAGCTTTGATGAGCTATTTGGCGACGTGCTGTACCAGTTGGGCGCCCTCGACGGCGTCGCGCATGCCGTGGGTGCCTCGGTGGACTACGTGAAACCACACGGTGCGCTGTATGACACGCTGATCCACGATGCTGAGCAGGCTTCCGCGCTCGTGGCGGCCGTGAATGCCTACGATCCGGGGCTGCCCATCCTTGGATTCCCCGGCTCGGAGCTGTTGAAGCAGGCCAAGGAGGCTGGCCACCCTGTTTTCACCGAGGCCTACGCCGACCGTGCCTACTTTGCAGACGGTACCTTGGTGCCGCTGTCCGGGGAAGACGCCATGCTGAACGACGTCGACACGATCGTTGAGCGGGCCGTGCGGCTGGCAACAAAAGGCGAAGTGGTGGCCGTTGACGGTTCGTTGGTCAGGGTCCAGCCGGACTCCCTTCACCTGCCCGGCGGCAGCCCCGCAGCCTTGGAGGCGGCGGCCCGCATCCGGGCAGGTCTTGAGGCCGCAGGCGTGGAGCTGGAGGCCTTCGCTTAAAAGGCGGCGGTGTGCTCCGGCCCCGGGGCGGCTAACCGTTGGACTGTCCAGGGCTTGCATCATCCCGACGGCACTAATGGCGCCGCCAGGAGTTCGGCCCAGAGTGGATCGTCGGGTGACAGATCGTTGATGTCCACGTACCGGTCGTCGTCGGGTTCCCCCTGCGGAAGGTTTTCGAGGCTGGCCTCCGAGCACTGGCATTCACCGGCAGCTTCCCATTGCAGCCATGGTGGCAGGCTTCCCGGTGGCCAGTGGGTTGGTTCTGCATCCTGCTGTTCGGGGTTGTAGTGGCGCCCGGTGGGTGAGGTCCAGCCCGGTGGGTCCTTGCTCGTGGCCGGATCCGGGGTCCATTGGCTGTGGTGTTTGAGCCGATGGTGTTTGGGGCAGAGCTGTGCGAGGTTGCTGGTTCCGGTGGTGCCGCCGTGGTCCCACGCTTGGAGGTGGTCTGTTTCGTTGTCGGGGGTGCGGTTGGTGCAGCCGGGGAACGTGCATTTGCCGTCGCGCAGCCTGATCCAGCGTTTGATGGTTTCGGTGAGCCGGTAGTTTTTGCGGCCGATTTCCAGGGGTGCCCCGTCCCGTGGGTCGACGAGGACCCGGTAGAACGACTCCGCCCCGTCCGGCGACGAGTCTGCGGGCCATGGACGCGGGGATCGGGCCGAAACCATCCAGCATTGCGGGTTCGTCGGTGAGGCCGAGGAGGGCGAACACGGGCACGGTGACCAGGACGTCGGCCCGCGGGGTGGGAATTTCAGCAAGGTCGGTGGCGGTTCCAGCCCCCAGCAACAGGGATGCGGCGATGTCGGGGCGGAGTTGGGTGAGGGTGCGGGGTTCGTTGGGGCCCTGGAGGCTGCGGGCGGTGGCGGTGGTCCGGTTCCAGATGGCGCACGCGGTATCGCCGGGAAGGTAGAGGGAGATCCAGGCCATGCCGTCCTTGTCCGGGGTGTATCCCATCCGCCGGTCCGCCACCCCTTTCGCATGGCGCTTTTGGATTGATTCGGGGTGGTGGCGTTCGCGCCAGGCCCGGATCTTGGCCCGGAACCGGGGCGGGACCAGTTCACCGGGCGCGGCACCCCGGGCGGGGTGGGGCGCGGCGGGGTCGAAGAAGTGCGCCACCAGCCCGGCAGCCCCGACAGCGTCAAGGCCTTCGGTTTCGTCCGCGACGACGCGGGCGTGCTGCCACGACATCACGCCCGCCGCCAACGCGTTCATGACCAGCGGCAGGGAACAGACCCGGCGCGACTGGTCCACCAACGCCCCTGCTGCCGCGGAGCTGATGGTGAGGACCCCGGCGATCTCCTCCACCACCGACATCTGCCCGTAGGTACGGTCCGTGTCGGGCGCGTCCGGGGGAGTCATCGCTTGCTGCAGTTCGACGGCACGGGCAGCCCGCCGCGACTTTACCGCGGCCAGCTGCGCTTCGAGCCGGGCCATCACCTCCAAGCCTTCAAGACACAGCTCATACCGCCGCTGCAGCACATCAACCTCAACACGAACAGCGGCACCGGCAGCCAGGGACGCGTCCTCCCGCTCCAGCGCATCCAGGGCAGTAACAGAGGCACGAACACCCTCCAACACCACCCCAACACCACCGCTGAATTCCATATGGACATCATCCAACGACCCACTGACATTGAAACGAAGCCTTTGGCCGCCAAAGCCACCTTGCGCCAACGGTGCCCCACCCTAAAAACCGGGCGCCGTCGTCGTACGCATTCCCGCTGCGCAGGCTCCTCCCCGCACCCCGAATATGCGGCGCGAAAAGGAATCTGCGCAGCGAAAGATCCCGAAGGGGCTACCCAAAAATCAGTTGCGCCACCGTGAAGATCGCCAGCCCGGCCAGGGACCCCACCACGGTGCCGTTAATCCGGATGAACTGCAGGTCCTTGCCTACCTGGAGCTCGATCTTCTGCGAGGTCTCCTCGGCATCCCACCGCGCCACGGTGTCCGTAATAACGCCGGCGATGTCCGAACGGTAGGTGCGCACCAAGTACCCGGCGGCGTCACCGATCCATGCGTTGACCTTCCCGGCAAGTTCGGGATCGTCCACGAGCCGTGACCCAAAGTCGCGCACTGCGGCCTTGAACTTGATGGTGAGTTCGCTGTCCGGATCATCCACGGCACCCAGCAGAGCGTTCTTGACCGTGCCCCAGGTCCGGGAAGCGAGCTCGCGCACCTCGGGATCACCCAACACCTGCGCCTTGATGTCCTCCGCGCGGGCAATCATCGCCGGATCGTGCTGCAGGTCCTGGGCGAGGTCGTTCAGGTATTTGTCGATCGACTGGCGCACCTGGTGGCGGGGATCGGCCTGTACCGCGCGCACGAACTTGAGGATCTCGAGGTAGACCTTGTCGCCCACCAGGCCGTCCACGAACTGCGGAACCCAGGTGGGGGAGCGGTCGGACACCAGGCGGGTGACGGTCTCGTGGTTGTCATCCACCCAGTCCGCGGCGCGGTCCACCAGCAGGTCCACCAGCGTGTGGTGGTGCCCGTCGTGGAAGACCCGCTCCGCCAGCCTGCCCACCGGCGGCCCCCACGGCGGAGCGAGGAGATGCTTGCGGACCATGCCCTCAATGACGGCCTGGACGTCGTCGTCATTCAAAACCTTGAACGCGCCACGGATCACCGCGGCACCTTCCTTGGCCACCCGGTCGGCGCCACCGGGCGCTGCCAGCCAAACACCTGCCCGGCGGGCAATGTTGACGCTGGCCAGCTTGTCCTGGACCACCTGCTCGGAGAGGAAGTTGGTCTCCACGAACTCGCCCAGGGAGGCGCCGATCTGGTCCTTGCGGCGAGGAATGATGGCGGTGTGCGGAATCTTGATGCCCATGGGGTACTTGAACAGGGCCGTCACAGCGAACCAGTCGGCCAGTGCGCCCACCATGCCGCCCTCAGCCGCCGCGCGCACGTACTGCAGCCACGGATACTCCTTCTGCAGGGCGAACGCGAAGACAAAGATCACGGCCATGGCGATCAGCAGGCTCAGCGCCAGCAGCTTCATCTTCCGCAGCGCTGCCGCCTTTTCGGCGTCACCGGCGCCAAGCTGGCGGCTTACGACGGCGCCTGCCGCCATAGTGCCCGGCCGCGGCTCCCGCGCTGGTTCGGCGGGTGCTTCCTGCGTGGTTGGCCCAGTAGTTGCCTCAGAGTTCACCTGCATGTGCCAAGCCTAGCCCTGAAGGCGGGGGCCAGTCGGCTACCGTGTGTCCATGACAATTGACGAGTCAGTGCCGCAGCGGCCGCTGGTCTTTGCCCACCGCGGTTCCAGCGGCACGTATGCCGAACACACCCGCGCCGCCTACCTCCAGGCCCTGGCCGACGGCGCGGACGGAGTGGAGTGCGACGTCCACCTGACGCGCGACCAGCACGTGGTCCTGCTCCATGACGCCAACCTGGACCGCACGTCGGACGGCACGGGTCCGGTGGCCGAGCGGACGCTGGAGGAGTTGCGCCAGCTGGACTTCTCGTCCTGGAAAGGCGTCCGGATCCCCGAAACGTTCGGGGCACGCTCCGAACAGCTCCTGACCCTTCCGGAACTGCTGGACATCCTTCGCGGCGCGGGCCGGCCCATGAAACTCGCCATCGAGCTCAAGCATCCCAGCCCGTACCAGCTCAAACTGGAGGACCGGGTCCTGGAGGTGCTCCGCAGCGAGGGCTGGGAACCGCAAAGCTCAACCGTGGACAACGTGGCCGTGACCTTCATGAGCTTCAGCCCGGATTCAGTCCGCCACCTGCTCCTCTCCGTACCGCCGCAATATATTTGCCAGCTGGTGGACGACCTCACCATCCATGAAATCCGTGGCGGCCTGGGGGTTGGGCCGATTACCGGCGGGGCCATCGCGAACCTGATGAAGGCCACCCAGTTGGAGGGCGAACGGATCCTGGACGACTGCGAGGTGGGCATGGCCGGCCCCGGCATTGAATACGTCAGGGAACGCCCTGAGACAGTCCGCCGCTGGCTGGACTCCGGCCGCCGCTTCAGGGTGTGGACCGTGGACTCCCCTGAGGACGTGTCGCTCTGCCGGGAATTGGGCATCCAGGAGATCACCTCAAACGTGCCGGCGCGTGTCTTGGAACAGCTCCACGCGGCCGCACCGCAGGGAAAGTAGCGCGGACATGGGCGCCCGCGGCATGCCCCCCGCGCCCCGGTGGTGGGCGGGGAAGCTCGACGTCGAAGGCTTGGCGCTGCAGTCGGTGGAAGCCGCGGCCCAGGCGCTGAACCTGTACTCAGGGATGCCGGGCCGTTTCAGCACCACACCCGAACTGACAGCGCCCGCCTTCGATTCCTTCGGGCACCTCCGGATTGCGGGGCGCAAGCCGCAGGGCTTCGCGCCCCTGTCCGGCTTCCGGAAGACCGCTGACGGCTGGATCCGGCTTCACGCCAACTACCCCCACCATGAGCAGCGGCTCCTGCACGCGCTGGCTGCCACTGGCGCGGAGGATGTGGACAGGAAACTCCGCTCCATGGCCGCGCTGGACGCCGAGGCCGCAATCCAGGAACAGGGAGGGATAGCCGCGGCCGTCCGGACCCGCAGTGAATGGCTCGCAACCGACATGGGTCGGGCGGCCGGCTCGGGACCATGGATTGCGGTGGAGCATGCGGACGGCACCACCGGTGGCTTGGGACTGCGGGAAGCTGCAGAAGGAGCAGGCGCCGCTTCCGGCACGGGACGCGGCGCCAGGGACCTGCCGCTGGCCGGGCTGCGGGTGCTGGACCTGACGCGGGTCATCGCCGGCCCAGTCGCTACCCGGCTGCTGGCCGCGCTCGGGGCAGACGTCCTGCGGATCGACCCGCCCGCCTTTCCCGAGATCCAGGACCAGTTCGTGGACACGGCGTTTGGCAAGCGCAGTGCCGTACTCGACCTGGGGCAGGCGGCAAGCCAGGGAAACCTCCAGCAACTCCTGGCCGGCGCGGATGCCGTGGTCACCGGCTACCGGCACGGTGCCCTGGACCGCTTTGGCCTCAACGGGCGGGAGTTGCTGGCAGCCCGTCCGGACCTGGTGGTGGTCACCTTGGACAGTTGGGGAAGCGCGGGGCCCTGGAGCGGCCTGCGCGGCTTCGACAGTATTGTCCAGGCCGCCTGCGGAATCGCCAGCACCTACGGCATGGAGGACGACGGCGGGTGGCGCCCGGGTGCGCTGCCGGTCCAGGCGCTGGACCACGCCACCGGCTATGGGGTGGCCGCGGCCGCAGTCCGCCTCCTGGCCGCCCGCCGCCGGACCGGGTTGGGCGGTAACGCGCACCTGTCGCTGGCGCGTACCGCGGAGGAGCTGTTTTCCCTGACCGGTGGGCAAGACCCCGACAGCATGAGTGGCCCAACCAGCACGGAAAGCCCTGCTGGACTGCGCACCCCAGAATACCGGTCCGTGGCCAGCAGCTATGGGGAGCTGCGCTACGTTGGGCCGCCCCTGCTTGACGCGGGACACCCCCTGGATTTTCAGTCACCGCCGCCACCATATGGCAGCTCGCAGCCTGCCTGGCTGGAAGGCCGGGCAGCGCAGCCGTGAGGCCGTCGCCGCTGTGCCCTAGCGCCGGTTTCCGGGCCGCGCTGTGGCTGTGGTTGAGTGGTTCCATGTCTTTTCCCAGGTCCGGCACCGCTGCTAAGGGCTTGTCCGCTCCGTCCCAATCCATCCACGGCCCGGCCCTGCGGCATCTGTCCGCAGCGGCCATGGGAGCCCTTCTCCTGGCCAGTGCAGGCAAGCATTTCCGGGACCCAGGTTTTTACCGGGACGTCGTTCCCGGGTACCTGTGCCGGCGGGACCCGGTGCCGGGCGAACCCCGCAGCAGCACAGCCCAGCATCCTTGGGCCGTCCTGTCCCGGGATGAATGGATCGCCCTGAGCGGTCTGCTGGAGCTCGCCGCCGCCGTCGGAATCCTGCTCCCACCCACCCGAAAGCCCACGGCCACTGCCCTCACCGCCATGTTCACGGCATTCCTGGCCGGGCATGTTGATGCCCTCCTGGGGGCGTACGGGCCGCAGGGCACACCCCGCCGACGGAAGATCCATGCCGTGCGGCTTCCCCTCCAGGCACCGCTGATCATGTGGGCCTGGAGCCTGCGAAAAGCCGCCGTGCCCGCGGTCAACCCGGGAAGCCGGGGGTGAAGCTGCTGGCTTCGCCGGCGGTGAAGGTGGGCATCTCCATCAGTATTGCCACCGGTCTTTACGGCGTATCGTTCGGCGCGCTGGCGGTCACGTCCGGGCTCAACTTCTGGCAGACCATGGCGCTAAGCCTGCTCCTCTTCAGTGGCGGCTCCCAGTTCGCGTTCATCGGGGTGGTGGCAGGGGGCGGTTCAGGCGTTGCGGCGATGAGCGCGGCCACCCTCCTGGGCATGCGCAACGGCATCTACGGCATGCAGTTGAACGCGCTGCTCCGGCCCACCGGCTGGCGCAAGTACATCGGAGCGCAGCTGACCATCGACGAATCCACGGCCACCAGCACGGGCCAGACGGACCCGGACGAACAGCGCCGCGGCTTCTGGACCGCAGGCGTAGGGGTCTACCTGCTGTGGAACCTCTTCACGGCCGTGGGCGCGCTGGCCGGCAGCGGGTTGGGCGACCCCAAGCAGTGGGGCCTTGACGGGGCCGCCGTCGCCGCCTTCCTGGCACTGCTCTGGCCCCGGCTCAAAGGACGCGAGCCGATCGCCATCGCGGTGGTTTGTGCAGTGGCCACGGTGGTTGCCGTCCCCTTTGTCCCGGCGGGCGTGCCCATCCTGGTGGCCGCGATCGTTGCTGCGGTGGTGGGCTGGTTCAGCCACGGCCGCCGCGACGAAGGCCTTGAGCCGGACGTCGAACCCTACGGCGACCACGGCCATCACCCGGGCGGCGCCCGTCTCCGGGGCAGGGGCGTCCGCAGGGAAGCCGGCCGCAGGGGAGCTGCGGACCCGGAGGAGGGCAGGTGACTTTGTGGATCTGGCTGCTCATCGCCTGCGTGCTCGCCTACGCCTGGAAACTGGTGGGCTACTTCGTCCCCGCCAAATTCCTTGAGGATCCGCGCACCTCACGTGTCGCGGGAACAATGACTATCGGCCTGCTGGCCTCGCTGACGGTGGTGAACGCGGTGGTGTCGGGGCAGGGACTCGCCGCGGATGCCAGGCTGGGAGCGCTGACCGCGGCCGCGATCGCCCTGGTACTGCGGGCTCCATTCCTGGTGGTGGTGATCGCCGGTGCCGGCACGGCGGCGCTGCTGAGGATGCTGGGGTGGAACTGATCTGTTGAATCCACTCCGGGGCATGGTGACGTGGGTCACTTCCCCGGTTGGGTGCCAGTTGTACTATGGGATCGGCTTATGCAGTTGGCCATGGAATTCCTTATTGAACGGCACCCATGGAAAATCAGCTGCACCCTGCGGGCGGCTTGGCGGGCAGAATCCGCCAAAAGAACGCCCGACGGCGGGCGGGCCTTCCCGCCAAACGGTTCTTCAGGCGCTTTTCCGGACTTTCGGACGTGCCGGAAGAGGAACTGGAAATTCTCTCCCAACGGCTCCGGGCGGCACTCGACCTGGATCCGTCGTCGTCCGTTCCGGCCCTTCAGGCCTTGCTGCGGGAGGAAATGCGCAGGCGGGCAGATGCAGCCAAGGCCTAGTGGCCCAACATTCCGGCAGCCATCTGTGATGCACTGGATGAGAGGCAGCCCACACCCAGGCGGCCACCGAAGGAGGATTCGAGATGGACGAACAGTCACGGCCTGTTGAGCCGCATGGCGGCCAGGGCACCGAGGATACCGGCAGGAACGCCAAGGACGAACAAGGCGCGGGGGTACCGGCAGAACAGTCTGCGAAGTCGCGGGCCACCTATTTGGACCCCCGCGGCTCGGAATCAACGCGCGAGCTGCGAGACACCGCCAGGCGGCGGCGGGACGCGGAGGAGAAGCTCCAGCAGCACCTGATGGAAGCGAAGGACCACGTTCCCAACGAGTTCCATGAACACCCCGGCCACGGCTACCAAGGACACGGGCACGCCGAACACGGGCACCTGGGCGCTGGGCACGCGGACGGGCCATCCGCGCAGGAGCAGCCCGGCCACGCGGACCCAGGGTCGCAGCACCAGGAAACCCCGCCGGCTGGACAACGGCCCGGCGGAGACCCCCACGCCGGGGACAGCGCCGCCGGTGAACCCGGTGCGGAGAAGCGCTGACCCAGCTAGGGGAATCGGGACGAACGGGTAACTAGGCTACCCCGTGCGCCGCGCCGTCAGGGGAGACGGACCGGCGGCCGCATTCCTCCACGCCCATCTCGTACCAGACCTGTGCGCCAAACTCGGGTTCGGGGGTATCGAGGTTCTGGTACAGCGCGTCGAGCAACTCGACCAGCTCGCCGGCGGTCAGCTCGGGAAGGACTTCCTCCGGCCCGCGCGGATCCGTCAGGTAGTGGAGAAGCTTTGAGTGGTTCATGGCAGTGCGGCCGTTGTCTGGGGGGCAGGCGCAAAGTGCATGGGGTTGCTCCAACGTGGAAGTGCCGAGGCTGGCTGCCTAACCCCACCTCCGAGTTTATTGCACGTACCTGCAGGTAACAATGGGGCCCGACTGGTGACCTTACTCCCTCGGCGGAACAGCCTGGCACCGGGATTCCGGCACCGGAGCTGCGCCCGCCGGCCTCGCCCGGGGTGGACTGGCGCGGGCGGGCTTACTGCATCTATTCAGCCCGGCTGGCCCGGCGTGGTGGCGGTGAACCCAGGGGCGGCGGGGACGGGGACGAACACCGGAAGCGGTCGGGATGGCCGGACTGTGCGGATGGCGTCCTCCACCAGCGCAAGCGGCCTGCGCCAGGCATCGGACCCCGGTTCCATGGTGTCCACCACACCGATCAGCATGGCCAGCAGCCGAAACATGTCCGTCATGGAAATGTCAGGGCGCAGGCTTCCCTGGCCCTGCCCGCGGACCAGAAGCACTCCCATGGATTCCATTAGCGATCCGGTGATCCCGGTGAGGAGCTCGCGCCGGCCCGCCACCGCACACAGCAGGTTGGCGTCGTCGCTCGCTGCGGCCATCAGGGCTTCGAGGACACGCAACATGCCTGCGGCAGCATCGATATCGGCGAGGGCGCCGTCCATGACGGGGTCCACGGTGAGCCGGAGCTGCCGGTTGAGCGCCGCCAGTACCAGTTCTTCCTTGTCAGCGAAGTTTCGGAATAGGGTTGCCGGGCCAACGCCGGCCGTGGTTGCGATGGTCTGGAGCGGTACCTCCGGGCCGAACTCGCGGAAGCACTGGCGCGCCGCAGTAATGATCTTGTCCACGTTCCGCGCTGCGTCTGCGCGGAGGGGCTTTCGGGCGACTGCGAGGCTCATGCCAAAAAGGGTAACAACGGAGACTGCCGCCACCATGGTTACTTCGGGGTAGCCGCTTATGTGACGCAGCCGGCCGGCGCCCCGGCCCTGCGGCTGCCCGCGGGCACGTGGGAGACTGGGGAGCATGTTGCTTGCATTTTCTGTTGCTCCGTCAGGCGTTCCCACCGAGGGCTCCAGGCCCAACGACGCGTCAGTGCACGACGCCGTTGCTGCCGCAGTGAAGATCGTCCGCGAGTCCGGGCTGCCCAATCAGACGGATTCCATGTTCACCACCATCGAAGGCGAGTGGGACGAAGTGTTCGACGTGGTCAAGCGCGCCACCGAAGCCGTGGGCCGGTACGGCAGCCGCGTTTCACTGGTGATCAAGGCGGACATCAGGCCCGGGTACAGCGGCGAACTGACAGCGAAGGTTGACCGCCTGGAGACCGCACTGGCGCAGGAGCCCTAAGCGTCCTTTGAGGGGCCGGATTGTCTGGACCGCCGGGGCGCCGCGTGCCAAACTGTGGCAATGTTCGAGCACAAACCACGGCCGGAATGGGTTGCCACCGAGGAGTTCCTGTCCGACACCGTGGTGCATCCGGACGGTGCCGTCCAGCAGGCCATCCGCGCCGCCGCGGAGGCCGGGATGCCCCCCATCGAGGTGGCGCCGAACGCAGGAAAGCTCCTCAAGCTCCTGGTCCAGCTCTCGGGTGCGCGGCGCATCCTGGAGATTGGGACCCTCGCGGGCTACAGCACCATCTGGATGGGCAGGGGACTTCCACACAACGGCACACTGGTTACCTGCGAATACCTGCCCCAGCATGCGGAGGTGGCCTGGGCCAATATTGATGCGGCCGGCCTGGGGGAGCGGGTGGAAATCCGGCTGGGCCCTGCGCTGGAAACCCTGGCTGCCCTCGAGGAAGAGGAGCGGGAGCCGTTCGATTTCATCTTCATCGACGCGGACAAGGAAAACAACAGCCGCTACCTGGACTGGGCTGTCCGGCTTGGCAGGCCCGGAGCGGCAGTGGTCCTGGACAACACCATCTGGGAGGGCGCCGTCCTGGACCCGGAGCTCGCCCCCGTCAACGCGCCTGGAATCATCGACGCCCTCAAGCTGCTGGGCGACCACCCGCGGCTGGACGCCACGGTAATCCAGACGGTGGGCTCCAAGGGCTGGGACGGATTCGCCCTGGCGCGCATCCTGCCGAAAAATAGTAAGTAAGCTGTTGAGATGCGTCCGGTGCCACCGGACACCTTTCATGGAGGACGTACTTGCCAGCGACAACTACTCCTGTGCTCCTGGGCTCCACTCCCGCCGGGCTCTCCCCGTGGTTTCCAATCCTTGACTCAGCCGGCGGTACTGCCGGTGACGTGCCCGCCCTGCTGGACCTTGCCGTGGACGCCGGGCACACCTGGCCACGGCCTGGTGAGGGGCGCACCATGGTGTTGTGGGAGCTCCTCGCCTCCGTGGCCGCCGTCGATGTGGCGGCCGCAAGGGTGTTCGAGCCGCACCTCGACGCCGTCGCCATCCTCGCCCAGGCCGCCAATTCTTCCCCGGTGGACCAGCCCATGCCTGCAGGTGCCGCCGACGCATCCTGGGGCGTCTTCGCCGCAGAGGCGCCCAATGCCAGGCTCGAGGCGCGCTCCGAAGGCACCGGGGTGGTCCTCAACGGGACCAAGCCCTGGTGTTCACTTGCAGGCAGGCTGGACTGCGCCATCGTCACTGCCCATACGGACGACGGCGGCAGGGCGGCTTTCGCTGTCAGCCTTCGCCACCCAGGGGTGCAATGCGAGGAACCGGCCTGGATCGCACGCGGGCTCCGGGAGATACCCAGCGGAAGCGTGCACTTCGACCAGGTCCCGGCAACACCTGTGGGAGGTACCGGCTGGTACCACAGCCGGCCCGGTTTCGCCTGGGGCGGGATGGGCGTCGCCGCCTGCTGGCTGGGCGGCGCCGTGGGGGTTGCGCGGGACTTCCGGGACGGGCTGCTCGCCGGTGCCGGAGCCGGACGGGAACCGGACCAGCTGGCGCTCGCGGCTTTGGGTGAGGTGGACCGGACCATCGCAGCCGCCCTCCAGTACCTTGCCCGCACCGCAGCCCGCATTGATGACGGATCGCTCGGTGCTGACGGGAACCAAAGCACCTGGAGCGAGGCCCAGCGTGTCCGGGGGACTGTTGCCGCCGCCGTCGAACGTGTCCTTCACCTGGTGGGCTCCAACCGCGGGCCCGGGCCGCTCGCCTTTGACGAAAAGTACGCCAAGAGGATGGCGGACCTGGCCCTCTACGTCCGGCAGCATCACGGTGCGCGGGATGATGCCCAGCTGGGCCGGCTCGCGCTCAAGGGGGACTGCCCGTGGTGACCTTTTCGCACACGGACGATGGCACCAGTGAAGCAGCCTGGACCCGGAGCGGCCTGGCTGTGGCCCCTGAGCTGCCGCTCAATCCGGCCGAATTGTCGGGCATGCGGTTCGTTGTCCTGGCGGCGCATCCGGATGACGAAACTCTTGGTGCCGGTGGGCTGATGGCCACGTTGGCGGCCCTGGGAGCCGGGGTGGAAGTCGTGCTCTGCACTGCGGGGGAGGGGTCACATCCGGACTCACCCAGCACCACCCCCGAGCAGCTGGCTGCCGTCCGGCTTGCCGAATTTTCCGCGGCCCTGGACGCCCTTGGCCTGGCGGACCGCTGGACGTTCATCGGTCTGCCGGACCGGGGACTGGCCGGCCATGCGGAAGCGGTTGCCGGCGCCATCCGGGACGCCGTTCGGCGGCTCCCCGGCCGCCCGGACCAGCTGGCCATCGTTGCTCCGTACCGGGCCGACGGCCACGGTGACCACGACGCGCTGGGGGCGGCAGCGGCAGAGGTTGCCCGCCGCGACGGCCACGCCCTCCTGGAATATCCAATCTGGTTTTGGCACTGGGCCACGCCGGGCGACCTGGACCGGCAGCAGTGGGTCCGCTTCCATCTCGATGAACGCGCCCGGCGGGCCAAAAAGCGCGCCATGGAGGAGCACGCAACCCAGGTGCAGCCGCTTTCGCCCCTCCCCGGGGACGAAACCCTGCTCAGCGCCGCTTTCCTGGAGCACTTCGGGCGAGGCTATGAAGTCTTCGCCTGGACCCCGGCGCCCGGTTCACCCGGCCCGTTGCATTCCAGCGCGGACGCAGAGGCGGTATTCGACGGCGTCCACGACCATTCCAAGGATCCCTGGAACTACGGCAGGAGTTGGTACGAGCGCCGCAAACGGGCCCTCACCCTGGCCGCCCTCCCGGAGGAAGGCTATGAGCGCGGGCTGGAAGTGGGCTGCTCCATCGGAACACTGACGGCCGAGCTGGCTGCCCGCTGCCACAACCTGTTGGCGGTGGACGCCAGCGGAACCGCCGTGCGCCGCGCCGAAGACCTGCTGGCGGGCACGCCGGGGGTCCGGGTCGAACAACGCGTGCTGCCTGGATCCTGGCCCGGAGGAACGTACGACCTGGTGGTGGTCTCGGAAGTGGGCTACTACCTGGCCCCTGCCGAGCTGGCCCGGCTGTGGGACAGGGTGGAGGCATCCCTGGAACCTGGCGGAACCCTGCTCTTGTGCCACTGGCGGCATCCCATCGAAGGGTGGGAGCTCGACGGGGACACCGTCCACACCCTGGCCCGGCAGCGGCTTGGTTGGCGGACTTCCGGGCTGTACCAGGAGCGCGACTTTGTGCTGGAAGTCCTGGTGGCTCCGGACCGGGAGCCGGGATGACCAGGACTGCCCAGGGCAACGGTGATCAAATGACGCCGGGTGGCCAGGCAAACCACGGCATCCGGCACGTGGCAGTGGTCATTCCGGCCCACAACGAGGAGCAGCACCTGGAACGGGCTCTCACCGCCGTCAGGCACGCGGCCGACCGGGTCGAGTCGGAAGTGCCGGATGTTGCCGTGCAGGTGGTCGTCGTCCTGGATGGTTGCACGGACCGGTCCCCGGCGGTGGCCGCCGACGCAGCTGCGGGCGATCCGCGGTGCGTGCTGCTTCCTGCGAACTTCGGGAGCGTGGGTAAGAGCCGGCAGGCCGGTGTGCGGGCGGCGTTGGAGAACGCCGGCGGTCCTGCGCAGTCCGGTGCGCCGGCAGATCCAATGCGGGGAATCTGGCTGGCCAACACAGATGCGGATTCCTGTGTTCCCGGGCACTGGCTGCTGCGGCAATTGGAACTGGCCGCCGGAGGCACCGATGTTGTCCTGGGCACTGTTCAGCCGGACCCCCACGGCATGCACCACGAGCTCCTGGCCCGCTGGCACGCCCGGCACGCCAGCACCGAGAACCACCCCCATGTCTACGGTGCCAACCTGGGGGTCCGGGCGTCGTCCTACCTTGCGGCCGGAGGCTTTCCCGGCGTCGATTTCGATGAAGACCAGGCCCTGGTGGCCCGGCTTCGGCGCAGCGGCGCACGCATCATCGCCACGGACACCACCCGGGTCCTCACATCAGGACGGACTGCGGGACGGGCACCGCAGGGGTTCGCCGCTTATCTCCTGGCACTCGCCCGGCCTTAGCGGCAACGCGCTGACGGCGGGGGTGGTATCCCTGTCAGACCAGGTCCGGGGCGCTGGCAACGATGTAGTCAGCGGCGGCCGGTCCTGTCATGGAAAGGTTGTTGCTGTCCGGGTTGATGCCGGCGTTGTGCAGGGCGTCCCAAAGGGCTGCCGGCGGCTGGAGTTCCGCTTTATGCAGGAGGCACCAGCTTGTGTAGAGACCGTATAGCTCGTCGCGTCGGAGACCCAGTCCGGGCTCCCTGTCCGCAACGACTGCTTCGGCAAGAAACTGTTCAAAATGGATAGCAGGCATGTCCGCTCACAAATGGTTGACAGTAATCCCGCCGACTGCTTCAGCGGCCTTGCCGGTCTTCCGGGGAATCCCGGCGAGGTATTCACGAAAGTATTGCAGTTCCGCGTGCTTGTCCAGTTGGTTCCGGACCGGTTGGGCCTGTGGGGAGGGGCCCGTGTACAGTGGCGCGGCGTCGCCGAGAACGGGGTGCACGGGCGGGCCTGAGGGGGCCGACGGCGACTGGGGGGACTGGCCTCGGTCTCAGAAGAGGCCATCTCACCGCCGACCCCGTATTGCCCCGGGGGTGCTGCCGCCCGGGAAAACCAAACAGGACCTCTAGGATGAATTTTCCTCCATCCCGAAGGTCCTGCCTAGTCCCTCTGCGCCGCGGTTGCGCCTGCCTGCTTAAGCGCTCCCGCCCCGCCGGATTCCGTCGTCGGACTCCCCGCTTTCGGCACGGTGCTGCACCTTGTCGCGGACCCTGTCGCGGTGCCGCTCACCTGGCCGGACCGCGTCCGGGCCGTTGCCGGCAGGCTGCCCGTCCCGGTCCTCGCCGGAGCCCTCCCGGCCACTCTCCGCGGCGTACTTTTCCCGGAGGTCACGGCCATGCTTGATATCTTCTTCGACCTGCTTCTGCAGCTTCTCGCTCTTCTTCGTGTCCCGCGGCGGCAGCTGGATGGTTTCCTCGGCCTTGATCCCGGCCTGCAGTTCGCGGCCGCGTTCCACTTCCGCGTCAAACTCGGCGCCGAAAAGAAGCGACATGTTCAGGATCCAGAGCCACAGCAGCATGATGATGACACTGCCCAACGCCCCGTACGTCTTGTTGTAGTTGCCGAAGTTCCCCACGTAGAAACCGAATCCCAGTGAGGCGATCAGGAAGACCACCAGGGCAATCCCGGACCCCATGCTCATCCACCGGAATTTCGGCTGCTTGACGTTGGGAGTGGCGTAATACAGCACGGCAATGATGGCGATGATCAGGGCGATCATCACCGGCCACTTGGCGATGTTCCAGACCATGAGGAACGGCCCGCTGAGGCCGATCAGGCCGCCCACGGCCTCGGAAACCGGGCCGCTGAGGACCAGCATGCCGGCCAGCATGGCCACGATGACCACAGCCAGGAGCGTGACGCCGAGCATGGTTCCACGGAGCTTCACGAAAGCCCGGCCCTCATCCACCTCGTAGACCCTGTTCATGGCCCGGCCAAAGGCTCCGACATAACCGGAGGCGGACCACAGCGCGGTTACGAGGCCAATAACAAGGGTGAATCCGGCCGCCGGGGCGCTGGTCAGTTCCGAAACCGGCCCGCTGATGGTATTCACGGTTTCCGCCGGAGCGAAGCCGCGCACGATTTCCAGCAGTGCATTGGTGGTCTTCTGCGGGTCCCCAAACAGGCCAAGGAGCGATACCAGTGCCAGCAGGGCCGGGAACAGCGAGAGAACCGCGTAATACGTCAGGGCCGCTGCGAGGTCGGGGCACTGGTCCTTGCTCAATTCCCGGAGCGTCTTCCTGGCGATGTATTTCCAGGACGGTTTATCCAGGTCCCTGGGGCTGGCAGGTTTCCTCGAGTCATCGGGGGCCGGAGCCTGGCCCGCCTTGGCGGTACTGGTCTCGGATGTGTCGTGAGTGGCCATGGGGTGTCCTCTCAATCAGGGGGCCAAGCGGACAGGCCGGCCCGCGGATCGCGGTGCCGGCCTGCCGATCAAACTGTTGCCTTACAGTGCCGCGGGGGGTGGCTAGGTGTTTTGGATGTTGTCTTTGGCGTCTGTGGCGCGGTCTTTGACGTCGGTGGCGGCGTTTTGGCCTTCGGTTTTGACGTTGTAGGCGGCGTCGGTGGCGGTGGCTTTGACGTTGTCCATGGCTTCCTGGGCGGGTTCCTTGAGGTCCTGGGCCATGGTTTTGGCGGCGTCGGGGACCTGGGTTGCCAGGGGCTGGGCTGCGGTTTTGAGCTGGTCCGCGGCTTCGCGTTCCTTCTCGCTGGCGGGGATCAGGGAGGAGATGAGCATGCCGGCGCCGAACGCGATGAGCCCGGCGGCCAGGGGGTTCCCGGCGGTTTTGGCTTTGACCTGGTCCGGGGCGTTGGAGACGGCCTGGCCGGCGTCGGAGAGTTTCGCGGAGACCGCGTCTCCTGCCTGGTGGAGGTTGTCCCCGGCGGTGTGCATGGCGTTGGTGGTGTGTCCGGTCCCGGTGGCGGTGGTGTCGTGGACCTTGGTGGTGGCGTGGTCTGCTGCGCCCATGATTTTCTCCTTCACCCCGGTCACGGCGTCGCGGACCTTGTCGGTTTGGCGGTGGACGATGTTGGACGGGGTGACTTTGTCGGCCACGGCGTCGACGTTGGTGCCCAGGCGGGCCCGGGTGGCTTCTATGTCTGCGCGGATGGCATCGGGGTTTTCGCTCATCGGTTTACCTCACCTGGTTTTAGGGTTGGGGGTATTTCTGCGAGGGTTTCCCCGGTTTGGGGCAGGCCCTTGATCTGTTTGAGTTCCTTCCGGCCGATGGAGGCCAGGACGGCGGCGATGATGGCCCAGAGCACGGCGACGATCAGCGCCGCCCAGCCCAGTGCCATGACGGCGCCGAGGGCGAACATCAGGGCCAGGGAGAGGAAGACCAGGACGAAGTGGCCGCCCACGCCGGCGCCGGCGAGCATGCCGGCGCCTTTGCCCGCGCGGGAGGTGGATTGTTTGAGTTCGGCCTTGGCCAGTTCCACTTCCTGGCGCATCAGGGTGGACAGGTCACGGGTCACGTCCCCGAGGAGTTCACCGATCGAGGCGTTATCCGCTTTCACATGCGCCGCACTGGGCGGCGGCTCCGGTATCTGGCTGCTCATCACAAACCACCCGCCTGGCCGCCCCGGGTGCGGTCCTGGGTGAGGGGATCGTTGGCCATGGGATCGTCGGCGAGGGCGCGGTCACGGAGCGGATCGTCCGAGAGTTGGTTACCGGACCAAGGCTCTTCCACGAGTTGCGGACTGTCCAGCCCGCTGGCCGCCCCCGCTGACTCAGGGTAGCTGCTGCCGGGAGCGCCGCCGTCGTATCCTGCCGTGGTGGTGGCCGGGCCGGGAAGCTGGACCGGCGGAGGAGGAACTGCCCCGCCCGCTACCGGGTACGACTGGTTGTACTGGTCGCCGTAGGTGCTGCCCGCGTATTGGCCGCCAACACCGGTGCCGGCAGCAGTGGACGCCGATGCTTCGGGCGGGCCTGCGGTGAGGCCGCGGGTGAGGCGGCCGGCCAGGACGCCGGCGCCGGCGGCCAGGAGCAGGAAGGTCCCGGGCTTGTTCCGGGCGAAGCGCTGGACCTCGTTCAGGAGGTCACCCGGTTCCCGGTTTTCCAGCCAGGTGGCCATCGAGGAGGTGCGCTCCGCTGCCTGTCGGACCAGGTCACTGGCCATGCCCTGCTGGTCCGGGGCGATGGCCATGCTGTGCAGCTGGGTAGAGATGTTGCGGATGCCCTCGGCAGCCTTCTGCTGCTGCGTGCCTGCCTGGCTGGTCAGGCCTGACTTCGCCTGTCCCAGCAGGTCCTGCGCATTGGCCTTCGCCTCATGCGCAACGTTCGCAGCCTCGTCCTTCGCCGTCTGGGCCACATTCTGCGCGGACCCTGCTGCGGTACGGGCTACGTCGGCCGCTTCGTCCTTAGCTGCGTCCTTGCGGGAGGAGCCGTAGGTGTCATCAGCCTGGCTGTCGCCCTCAAGGGGAGCGGCGGTGGAGGGGAAGGTGGCGGGCGGCCGCTCGCCGGGAATTCCTGTATTGGCCGGCGGAGCCGTGTAGGCGGGGTCCTGGGGCCATTGGTTCTCTGTCATCTTCGCTCTCTTTCCAAGAAGGCCGGTTGTTGATCAAGAACCAGCAATACTGGCCGTAAAATGATAAGCATGATTACTAATGAAAGGTAAGTACCCTTGCTAAACGAGTTATAACCGTTCCAAAAATGTCAGCCGGAAGGCGAGGGCCTGCCCGGTCACAACGAAGTGGAAAGTGGTGGGAAACGTGGACACAGCTCCATGGGTATGGGTTGTAGTTGCCGTTGTTGTGGTGGCGCTGATCGTGCTGCTGCTCCTGGCCGGAGGCAGGCGCCGGAAGGCAATGCAGGAAAAGCGGGACCAGGAACACCGGGAGAAGGCGGCCGAGATCCGGCGCGAAGCCGAGAACATGGAAATCGATGCCCGCGAGCGTGAAGCGAAGGCCATCCGGGCCCGTGCGGATGCGGAGCAGGCCAAGGTAGATGCAGCGCGGCTGCAAAAAGAGGCTGAACAGCGCAGCCAGGAAGCCCAGTCCCTGCGGGGCGACGTTGCCAGCCGCGCCCGGAAGGCAGACGAGCTTGATCCCGACGTCGGCCCGGACGGCAGCCGGCAGGACCGCCGCGCGGTGCAGGACGCCCGGGAGGAACGAGGCGGAGTGGATGCCGGGCACGATCGTCACGATGTCCACGACGCCGGGCAGGATCGAGCCCAGGGGTATGGCGCCGGTTCGGACCGACCGCAAACGCACGACGCCGGGACGGATCGGCGCGTCATACACGACGCCCGCCAGGACCGCACCGAAGCCTACGGCGCCAGGCATGATGCAAACGAAGAGCTGGGCCACGCCGGACGCAGTGCCGCCCAGTCAGGATCCGCCGCAGATGTTGGGGCTGGTTCGCAGGGGGAGCCGGGCTATGTTGACGATGGGCGCGAAGACGCTGGACGCGGCCTTGGCGGGGACCGCGAATTTCCCGGTGCCGGTGCCGGTGCAGGCGACAGGACGCCGGAGGCCGAGCCGGGACGGAGGCGCCATGCAGAGACCAGGGATGCCGCCTCGGGCGAAGACGTGCGAAGCGACCGGGGCGGCGACCAGGGCGCCGGCATCTAATCGACGCTTCAATCAACGGCGCCGGCGGGCGCGGGGTTTGAGGGCGGGGGAAGGACTGACTCCTTCCCCCGTTCCCATGCCCACAAGCAGCTCCTTGACGGCATCGATCGATGCCACTTTCGGCTCCCAGGCCAGGATGCGTTCCGCGCGGCTGGTGTCCATGATCGGGGCGCCGGCAGCCATCTCCACCCATCCGGCGTCTGTGGGCTGCAGCCGGGCCCGCCACGTCAGGTCCACCAGTGCGTGGAGCAGCCGCATGGGGACGGGTAGGATCCTCTTCGCGCCGAAGATGCGGCCCAGTTCCTGGGGCGTGAGGACCGGCTCGGCGGCAATATTGAAGGCTCCGCTGGCGCGCTGGTCGACTGCCCGCCAATAGGCCTCTGCAACGTCGTCCGCATGGACTGCCTGGAAAACCAGGTTGTCAGGGACCGGCAGGATGGGCAGCCATGGCCTGTGTGGTACCAGCCGGGACAAGACGCGGCCAAGGAAGTACCTGCCAATTTCAGCCCCGGCCTGTCCTTGGAAGATCAGCGCAGGCCGCAGCCGCGCGACGGCGATGTCCGGGTGTGCGGCCATGAATCCGTCCAGAAGCTTCTCCTGCTCTGCCTTGTGCCGGCTGTAATGCGAGCCTGCCATGCCATCTGCCGGCCATGACTCGTCCCGCCGCTGGTCCTTGCCGGACGCCTTGTACGCGCCCACCGAGGAAGCGCAGACAACCTGCTTGACTCCCGCGCGTGCAGCCGCCTCCAGGACATTTCCGGTCCCCGTGACATTGGTCCGGTGCAGAAGGTCCAGATCGCGGTTCGGCTGGATCTGCCATGCCAAATGGACCACTGCATCGACCCCGGCCAGCGCTTTTTCCAGCAGGGGCATGTCCCGCTCCAGGCCCACATCCAGCGTGTGCCACTCCACGCCGCTGTAGGGTTCCCCGGACGTATCGGGAAGCCTGCGGCTGATTCCCACCAGTTGCAGGCTGCCGGGCTTCCTGGCCAGCTGGCGCTGCAGGTTGCGCAGCAGTGCTGTCCCCGCGTTTCCGCTGGCTCCCGTAATGGCGATGCGCATACCTAAGACTCCTTGGCGGCTCGATCCAGTTTCCCCCTACTTTCAGAGCTTATAGCGGAGGAGCATTGTTTTATAAGCAAGCTTATGATTTCCTACTTCTAAGTCTTGCCGCAGGCTTTCGGAACCAGACCGAGGGAAACCAACAATCATGCCCGAATCCTTTGCCGCATTTGCCGTCGACGCTGCGCCCGTCCACCGCCGGCAGCCGGTACCAGCACAAAACCACACTCCGCCCGCCACCTCCGGGCGGCTTCGCGAGACGTTCGAAAACGATTTGGTCCTCAAATACCTGGACCTTGCAGAAGCCCTGGCTGCGCGCTTCGAAGCCCGCGGCAGGGAGCGGGCAGACCTGAACCAGGTTGCCTATCTTGGCCTGGTCAAGGCAGCCCGTGGCTTCGACCAGGCCAAGGGGGAAAGTTTCCCCGCCTACGCTGCGCCCACCATCACCGGCGAACTCAAGCGGTACCTCCGCGACCGGACCTGGGTGGTCCGCCCGCCGCGCCACATCCAGGACCTGAGGACCCGGCTGTTCCGGGCAGAGCCGGAGTTGACCCAGTCGCTGGGCAGGAATCCCAGCGTGACGGAGCTGGCCAGCGAACTGGGGAGCGATCCGGCCGAGGTGCAGGAGGCCATGTCGGCGTCCAGCAGCATGCACCCCGATTCCCTGGACGCGGTCAACCCCAACTCGGATGCACCATCCATCGGCGAGGTGCTGGCGTGCCCCGAGACACCGCTGGAGCGCCTTGAAGAACTGTCCTGCCTGCGCGACGCCATGCAGGACCTGAACGACTCGGACCGCGAGCTCCTGTACCGCCGCTACTTCTGCGAGGAAACCCAGGTGCAGCTGGGGAAGCGGTTGGGCATGTCCCAGATGCAGGTTTCCCGCCGCCTGGCCAAGGTGCTGGTGGAACTGCATCGCAGGCTGGAGGAAGGCGCCCGTGCCGGAGCAGTGGACGGGGCACTCGGCGATGCAACGCCGGGCGGCGCAGTCCGGCGGGGCCACCCTGCCAACACGGTTGCGCCCTTCCACCGGCCGCTGAGGGCCGGACACTCCACCGCAGCGAAGCGGGCGGACCGGCGCCACGGCGGCACGGGGGCCAGGTAGCGGCCGCACTGCACGCTCCGGCGGCACGGCTGCGGGTACCGGTACCCAGCAGAAGTGGCTGTTGCTGCGCAGAGCTGCATCGCCGGCACGGCGTAGCAGTCCCAACGCCTGCGCGGCGCACTCCTTATCTTGCCTGTTCAAGGTGGGTACCGGTACGCCGCGGATGCGGCCAAAAGGCACGGGGCCTTGTTTAGGAGCAACAGCAGAAGGGAACTGGTTGGCTATGGGAAGCTCTGAAATGTCCACGCTCCGGGCTGTCCTGTTCGACAGGGACGGAACCCTGGTTGTCGATGTGCCCTACAACGGGGATCCCGGCAAGGTACGGCCGATGGCCGGCGCGAAAGAGGTGCTGGATGGCCTGCGGGCGGCAGGAATTGCCACTGGGGTTGTCAGTAACCAGTCGGGCATCGCCCGCGGCCTGATCACGGCCGACGACGTGGCAAAAGTCAATGCCCGGGTGGAAGAACTCCTGGGGCCGTTCGATGTGTGGGAGGTCTGCCCCCACGAGGAACAGGACAGCTGTTCCTGCCGCAAGCCGGCTCCCGGCATGGTGCACAGCGCCTGCCGCAAACTTGGGATCCACGAATCGGAAGCCGCCCTTATCGGGGACATTGGCGCCGACGTGGGGGCCGCCGAAGCTGCCGGCGCCACCGGGGTCCTGGTCCCCACGCCCGTGACCCGCGCCGAGGAGGTGGCCGCGGCGCGGCTGGTCGCCTCCGACCTGTCCTCAGCCGTGGGCCTGCTGCAGGAGCTGCCCTGATGGGGCGCGTCCTGGTGGCCCGGCTGGACAGCATGGGCGATGTCCTCCTCTCCGGCCCGGCCGTCCGCGCGGTGGCCAACGGCCGCGCCCAGCACGGCGGCAGCACCAACCACGTGGTGATGCTGTGCGGCCGGCAGGGTGAAGCCGCCGCTGCCATGCTCCCGGGCGTCGATGACGTCTACAGCTGGGACAGCCCGTGGATCATGAACCCGGCGCCGCGGATGACGGGCCCGCATGCGGACCGCCTGATCGAATACGTGCGCAATTCCCGCATCACCGAAGCCGTCATCCTCACTTCCTTCCACCAATCGCCCCTGCCGCTGGCTCTCCTGCTGCGCCTGGCAGGCGTGGAGCGCATCACCGGTGCCTCCACGGATTACGCTGGCTCGCTGCTCGATGTCCGCCTGAAACCGGGGGAGGACTTCCCCGAGGACCAGCCCGAAGCGGAACGGGCGCTGGGCATCGCGGAAGCCGCCGGCTTCCGGCTCCCGGCGGGCGACGACGGAAAGCTGCGCCTCAACTCCGTGGCCGAAGTGGCTGCCCTCGTAGGTACCGGACCCTACGTCGTGGTCCACCCCGGCGCGGCCGTCCCGGCAAGGGCGTGGCCTCCGCTGCACCATGCTGCCGCCGTCGAACTCCTCCAGGGGGCCGGGTACCGCGTGGTGGTGACCGGCGGTCCCGGCGAGACGTCGCTCACGGCCACGGTGGCAGGCCCCTCCGCCCTGGACCTGGGCGGCCGCACCGACCTTGCCACTATGGCGGGCGTCATGGCCGGGGCCGATGCGGTCATCAGCGGCAACACCGGCCCGGCCCACCTGGCGGCCGCGGTGGGCACGCCTGTCGCTTGCCTGTTTTCCCCCGTGGTCCCTGCGATCCGCTGGGCACCCTACGGCGTGCCGCTGGAACTCCTCGGAGACCAAAATGCGCCGTGCCGCATGACCCGGGCCCGGATTTGCCCGGTACCGGGCCACCCGTGCCTCGATTCGGTGTCGCCGGAGGAAGTGGTGGCAGCGGTGGAGCGCCTGGTAAGTGGAGTGAGCTCCTTCAGCACGCACGTCAGCACCCGTAGAAAGGCCCGCAACAGATGAGGATCCTGCTCTGGCATGTCCACGGTTCCTGGACGGATGCCTTTGTCCGCGGTCGCCACGAGTACCTGCTTCCCGTCCTGCCCGGAGGCGGCGCGTGGGGACTGGGCCGCGCCGGCAGGGACTGGCCGGAATCAGTGCGGGAGGTGGACCTGGCCACGCTCGACGCTGACGCCGTGGACGCCGTCGTCCTCCAACGCCCGGAAGAGATCGATGAAGTGGTACGAAACCTGGGACGGAAGCCCGGCGTCGACCTGCCGGCCGTGTTCGTGGAGCACAACACCCCCAAGGGAAATTTCCCGAACACCAGCCACCCGCTCGCCGGCCAGGACCGCATCCCGGTGGTCCACGTAACCCATTTCAACCGCCTGGCCTGGGACAACGGCTCCGCTCCCATCACCGTGATCGAGCACGGAATCCCGGACCCCGGACAGCTATACACCGGTGAGCTGCCGGAACTGGGGGTAGTGGTCAACGAACCTGTGCGGCGGGGCCGGGTCACAGGAACGGACTTGCTGCCGGCCTTCGCTTCGGTGGCTCCGCTGCAAGTGTTCGGCATGAAGACGGAAGGCCTGGCGGCAGCCACCGGAATCGAGGCTTCACGCGTGACGGCCCGGGGCGACCTGAAGACACGGGACCTGCACCGGGAACTTGCCCGCTGCCGCGTCTACGTCCATCCCATGCGCTGGACCTCGCTGGGGCTGTCCCTCCTGGAAGCCATGCACCTGGGCATGCCGGTGGTGGTGCTTGCCACCACTGAGGCCCCACGTGCCGTGCCGCAGGAAGCCGGCGTGGTCTCTGCCGACGTCGACGAGCTGCTCCGCTGTGCGGCGCGGCTGGTGGCCAATCCGGATGAAGCCCGACGGCGGGGACTCGCCGCCCGGGAGGCGGCGCTGGAGCGTTACGGCCTGGGCAAGTTCCAGGACCGCTGGGATGGGCTCCTGGCGGACCTGCGGAACCGGCCCCGGCACCCCGTTAACGAGCGGCCGGACGAGCGGATCCTCGTTCCGGCACGGGAGAGGAAGACACCATGAAGATCGCCATGATTTCCGAGCACGCCAGTCCGCTGGCGGCACTGGGCGGCGTGGACGCAGGCGGGCAGAACGTCCATGTTGCCGCGCTGTCCGAGGCCCTTGCCAAGCGCGGCCACCACGTCACCGTCTACACCCGCAGGGACGCAACGGAGCTTCCCGCACGGGTCCGGGTGGGGCGCCGGTTCGACGTGGTCCACGTGGACGCCGGGCCCGCCCGCCACGTGCCCAAGGACCAGCTGCTGCCCTACATGGGCGACCTCGCGGACGGCGTGGCCAGGGACTGGGGGCAGCGGCCGCCGGACGTGGTGCACGGCCACTTCTGGATGTCCGGCCTGGCAGCCTTGGAGGCGGCCAGGCGGCCCGACGCCGGGTACCGCGTGCCCATGCTGCAGACGTTCCATGCGCTGGGTACCGTCAAGCGGAGGCACCAGGGCGCGGAGGACACCAGCCCGGAGGCACGCCGCTGGCTGGAACCCGGCGTGGGACGCGCTGCCGACCGGATCATCGCTACCTGCTCAGACGAGGTCTTCGAGCTCAAGGCCATGGGCATCGCCACCGGCAAGATCTCCATTGCGCCCTGTGGGGTGGACCTGGGCTTCTTCTCGGCAAATGGGCCGGTGGCCGAAAGAAAGCGCCGCTACCGGATCCTGTCGGTGGGGCGGCTGGTGCCACGCAAGGGCGTTGACCTGGTGATCCGATCACTCCCGTACCTCAAGGCGGCGGGATTCGACGACGTCGAACTCCTGATCGTGGGCGGCGGGGGGGACACCAACGTCATGCACTCCGACCCCGAGATCCGGCGCCTGCTGGACCTTGCCGCCGGGCTGGGCGTGTCTGAACACGTGACCCTGCAGGGGCAGGTGGCCCGGACGGAGATGCCCGGCATCTTCCGCAGTGCCGATGCCGTGGTCTGCGCACCCTGGTACGAACCGTTCGGCATCGTCCCGCTCGAGGCGATGGCCTGCGGCGTCCCGGTAGTAGCAGCAGCCGTGGGCGGCCTCCGGGACACGGTGGTTGACCATGCCACGGGCCTGCACGTCCCGCCACGGGACCCCGAGGCCATCGCCTCGGCACTGTCACTGTTGCTGGAAGACCCCGCCCTCAGGACAAAACTCGGCCAGGCCGGGGAGCGGCGCGCACGCACCCGTTACTCCTGGGACCGGGTGGCAGCGGAAACCGAAAAGGCCTACCAGCTGGCCATGGCCGGTGCCCCGGCCAGCGTTCCGGCCGGGAACGTACCGATGGAAGGAGCCGCCCTGTGACTGCCGAATCGTCCCTGCGCGAAGCAGACCTCCGTACCCTCACCGGAGCACCGCCGCTGCCCGCGGTGCTCCCAGGCGCCACATTCGTGGACCCCGCCAGCGCCGAGGCCGTCCGCACCCACCTGGACAATGTCATTCCGGCCCTTGATTCGCTCCGCAGCCAGTCCGGCCGGCTGGCCGCCTGGGGCGTGGAGCTTGCCCAGCGCCTGCTGCGCGGGCAGCGGATCCTGGCCGCGGGCAATGGCGGCTCAGCTGCGGAGGCGCAGCACCTCACCGCCGAACTGGTGGGCCGGTTCGACAGCGAACGGGTCCCGTTCTCCGCCATCTCCCTGCACGCGGAGTCGTCGGCGGTCACCGCCATCGCCAACGACTACGGGTACGACGAGGTCTTTTCCCGGCAGGTCCGCGCCCACGGCCGTTCCGGTGACGTGCTGATGCTGCTGTCCACCAGCGGCAAGAGCCCCAACCTGCTGCGCGCCGCAGAAGCGGCGGCCCGGCTCAACGTGACCACCTGGGCGCTCACCGGCTCCGGCCCCAATCCGCTGGCGGACGTCTGCGACCAGGCCGTCATGATCGACGCCCTTAACGCCAACGCCCAGGAAGGGCACCTGATCGCCCTGCATGCCATCTGCCGGGCCTTCGACCTTGAGGTTGCCCGGCACACCCCGTCCGTAGTGTCCGGGTTCCCGAGAGGGGGCCGGGCATGAGGGTCGTCGTCGTGGGAGACGTGATGCTCGACGTCGACCTTTCAGGTGAGGCCACCAGGCTCAGCCCGGATGCCCCCGTTCCCGTGGTGGACATTTCGGGTGTCCGACGCCGCGCAGGCGGCGCAGGCCTGGTGGCGCGCATGCTGGCCCAGGACGGCTGGCCCGTCACTCTGGTGACGGTCCTTGGCAATGACGACGCCGGCAGCCAGTTGCGTGCACACCTGGCCGGGGTGCAGCTCGTCGCGGGCACCAGTGGCTATCCCTCGCCCGTCAAAACCCGGGTCCGGGCGGGTTCGCATCCGGTGGTCCGCTTCGACCAGGGTTGTGAAAAGACGCCGGTTCCGGACGTGAGCCCGGCGATGCTCCGCGCCGTGGAACAGGCCGGCGTGGTCATCGTTGCCGACTACGGCAGGGGGCTGGCGGCCAACCCCCGGCTCCGCGCGCTGCTGGGCCGGCTGGCGGGTGAGGTCCCCATTGTGTGGGACCCGCACCCTTCAGGGCCGGAACCGGTGCCCGGGGTTGCCGTGGTGACACCGAACATTTCTGAAGCAACCAAAGCCGTCCAAGCTGGTTCCGGAAGCGCTGCAGGCTCGGCAGACACCGTGGCGGAAATTCTGCTCCAGCGGTGGCGCAGCCGGGCCGTGCTGGTGACCAGGGGCGAGGAAGGGGCGGTCCTGCTCCGGCAGGGTGATACCTCTGCCCGGGCCGTCCCCGCGCCAAGGGTGGAAGCCGGCGACCCCTGCGGGGCCGGCGACCGCCTGGCAGCCAGCCTCGCCGTGCACCTCCTGGCCGGCAGCGACCTTCCGGAAGCTGCCGCGCTGGCAGTCCACGATGCCGCCGACTTCCTGGCGGCCGGGGGCGTCTCGGCCCTGCCGGACACTGCAGGGGCCGACGCTGCCGCCGGACATCCGGCGCCGGCTGCCGGCCGGCGCACCACCGAACCCTTGCTCCTGGCCCGTTCCGTGCGCGAGCGCGGCGGGACGGTGGTGGCCACCGGCGGCTGCTTCGACCTGATCCACGCCGGCCACGTCCGGTCACTCACCGCAGCCCGCGGGTTGGGGGACTGCCTCATCGTTTGCCTGAACTCGGATGACTCGGTGCGGCGGCTCAAAGGCCCGCAGCGTCCCATTATCGGCCATCACGACAGGGCCGAACTGCTCCTTGCGATGGAATGCGTGGACGCGGTGATGGTCTTCGATGAGGACACCCCGGAAGCCGCCCTGGACCGGCTCCGCCCCGACATCTGGGTCAAGGGCGGCGACTACAAGGGAGCCCGCCTGCCCGAGGCCGACCTGGTGGAAAGGTGGGGCGGCCGCTGCCTCACCGTTCCCTTCCACCCGGCCCGCTCCACCACCGGCCTGGCTGACGCGCTCGCCAAGGTCAGCTGAACCACTTCCCTTTTCTGTCTTGTTTTCCCACTGAAAGGAACACCATGACCGCAGAATCAACCGCAACTGCTGCCACCACGCCCGGACGCGTCCTGGTCACCGGAGGTGCCTCCGGACTGGGGGCCGCCGTCGTCGAAGCAGTCCTCCGCTCCGGTGGCACTCCGGTGGTCCTGGACCGCGACATCAGTACCGTCTCCGGCGTCAAGGCGTTCGAAGTGGACGTCGCTGACCGTGCTGCCGTGGAGCACGCAGTCCGGGAAGCCGCGGAAACCCTCGGCGGCCTCGACGCGGTGGTTACCGCGGCAGGGATCGACCGCTGCGGCAAGCTCGCCGACGTCGAAGCCACCGAGTGGGAGAAGGTCATCGGGGTCAATCTGATGGGCACCGTTTCCACCGTGCGCGCCGCCCTGCCGTACCTGAAGGAAAGCCACGGGCGCGTGGTCACCGTAGCTTCCACCCTGGGCAAACGCGCCGTGGCTGATGCCACCGCGTACTGCGCCTCCAAGTTCGGCGTGGTGGGATTCAGCCACGCGCTGGCTGCGGAAACCGGAGGGGAAATCGGCGTGACCACCATGATTCCGGGCGGCATGAAGACCCGGTTCTTCGATGACCGGACCGAGCAGTACAAACCGCAGGACGATTCCCGGCTCAACGATCCCGCCAACACCGCACAGGCCATCCTGTTCGCCTTGAACCAGCCCACAGGCTGCGAGGTCAGGGAAATGCTGATCTGCCACGAGGAAGAGGGCTCCTGGCCCTAAACCGGGCACAGGCCGCCACACCCTGGCGGCACAGCAGGACCACCAGCACCGACATACCAGCACCGAAAGGCGGGAGGAACACACCATGCCCACCACAGCCACTGAAACAACCGCAGGCAAGGAAACAGTCGAGGGCGCCGGCATCACCATCCAGGACCCGCGGACCGGTGAAGTGCTCTGGACGGTGCCCCAGGCGGGCCCGGACGCAGTGAATGATGCTGTGGACGTGGCCCGCAGAGCTGCGCCCGGCTGGGCGGCGACAGCTCCGGCCGAGCGCGGCGCGGCCCTTCGCGCCGCCGCCAAGGCGCTGGATGCTGCCGGCCGGGAGCTCGCCGGGCTGAATGCCAGCGAAACCGGGCGGCCCGAAGAAGAAGCGCTTGCCGGAATCGCCGCCGCCGTATCCACCCTTGAGCAGTATGCCGAACTGGGCCCGGTGCACCGCGGCCACAGCCTCCGCGGGAGCCGGCTCGCCTCCGACTACACCATCGCCGAGCCGCGCGGCGTGGCCGTCCTGCTGACCCCCTGGAATGACCCGGTGGCAGTAGCCTGCGGCCTGATCGGGGCCGCGTTGGTGACGGGCAACGCGGTCATCCACAAGCCCAGCGAGCGCTGCCCCCGGCTGGGGGAGGCGCTGGGCGAAGTCCTGGCACCGGCCTTTCCCGCCGGCGTCTTCCTGACCCTCTCCGGCGGCGCAGGGGTGGGGGCAACCCTGTCCCGGGCGGACGTGGACGTGCTCGCCCACGTCGGTTCCAGCGCCTCAGGTGCCCGGATCGCGGAGGCAGGAGCCCGTACCGGTGCCCACGTCATCCGCGAAAACGGCGGCAACGATCCCTTGGTGGTGGACCGCGACGTGGACCCGGCGTGGGCTGCGGAACAGGCCGCCATCGGCGCCTTCAGCAACAGCGGCCAGATCTGCACCGCCGTGGAACGCATCTACGTCCATCAAGACATCGCCGAGGCGTTCTGCAGCGCACTCGAAGCCGAGGCTGCCCTCCGGAACAGCAACGGATCCGTGGCGCCGCTGGTTGACCTACGGATGCGCGACGCCGTCCACGGGCATGTTGCGGAGGCCCTGGACCGCGGCGCCCGCGCCGTGGAAGGCGGTGCACTGCCGGACGGGCCCGGATCCTTCTACCCCGCCACCGTCCTGGTCGGCTGCACCGAAGGAATGCAGGTCATGGCGGAGGAAACGTTCGGCCCGGTGGCCCCGGTCCAGGTGGTGGACACGTTCGACGACGGCCTGCGCCTGGCGTGCAGCGGCAGGTACGGCCTGGCCGCCACCGTCCTGAGCAGCAACCTTGCGCACATCCAGCAGGCCGTGGCCGCGCTGCCGGTGGGAACGGTTAAGGTCAACGCGGTCTTTGGCGGCGCTCCGGGCGGGGCAGCCCAGCCCCGCGGGGAGAGCGGCGCCGGGTTCGGCTACGGGCCCGAGCTGCTGGACGAATTCACGCAGGTCAAGGTGGTGCACATCGAAGCTCCGCCGGCCTATGCACGGGCCGGCCGTGCCGAAGTGGACCAGCCATGAACGCGTCCCCGGACTCCATCGACCTCTCAACCCAGCGGGCGCTGTCTGACTGGCTGCCGGGAAGGCTGGCCGCCGAAAACCCCTCCATCCTGGTGATCGGCGACGTGATGCTCGATGGCTGGTGGAGCGGCAGCATCGAACGGCTCTGCCGGGAAGCTCCCGCCCCCGTCGTGGACATCCAAACCCGCGAATCGGTTCCCGGTGGGGCGGCCAACACCGCCATGAACCTTGCGGCCCTGGGAGCGAAGGTGGCAGTGGCCGGCATCATCGGCACTGACGACGCCGGCGAGGACCTGCGCGGGCAGCTTGCCGCCGCCGGCATCGACGTCCGGCACCTCCACACCCACCCGGATATGGTCACCACCACCAAGATCCGGATCAGCAGCGGCGGCCAGGTGATGCTGCGCCTCGACGACTCGGCCGGCACTGTCCCGGCTGACGCCCTGGCCGCGCTCGCCGCCTCGGTGCGGGCCGCCGTCGAACGCCAGGACGCCGTGCTGGTCTGCGACTACGGGACCGGGGTGGTGGCAGGCCCCGTCCGCGCCGCACTGGCGGGAACCCTGGGGAACTGGACCGGGGAAAGCCGGCCACTGGTGGTGGTTGACGCCCACGACCCGCGGCCGTGGGCGGCCCTGCGGCCGGACCTGGTGACGCCGAATGCCCAGGAAACCGCGCGGCTGCTCGACCGCAGGCTGCCGGAGGGGCAGGGCAGGGTGGACGCCGTAGGCGGCGCCGCTGCAGACCTGCTGGCCAGTACCGGCGCGCGTGCGGTGGTGGTCACCCTGGACCGGGACGGAACCGTCCTGCTGACGCCCGACGGCGTGCGGCACCGGACGTGGGCGCGGCCGGCCGCCGAAAAGCAGGCGTCCGGGGCAGGCGATACGTTCGTGGCGGCCCTGACGCTGGCCCGTGCCGCAGGCCTCCCGCTGACGGCCAGCCTGGACCTGGCACAGTCGGCCGCCGACGTGGTGGTCCACCAGCCCGGCACTTCGGTGTGCAGCACCGCCCAGCTCAGCCGGTACCTGGAGGCGTTCGCCGATACGGCCCTGAGCGAGGAGGAACTGGAGCGCCAACTGGAGCTGCACCGCGCCCAGGGGCAGCGGATCGTGCTGACCAACGGCTGCTTCGACGTCCTGCACAGTGGCCACACCCGGTACCTCAACCAGGCCAAGCAGCTGGGCGACATCCTGGTGGTGGCGCTGAACAGCGACGATTCCGTCCGCCGGCTCAAGGGATCCGGCCGGCCCATCAACACCATGGCGGACCGGGCAGCGGTGGTGGCGGCGCTGAGCTGCGTGGACTATGTGACAGTGTTCGACACCCCCACGGCCGCCCCGCTGATCCGCCTGCTCCGGCCCGAGGTGTACGCCAAGGGCGGGGACTACACGCCCGAAATGCTGGCCGAGACGCCCGCGGTGGAAGAATACGGCGGCCGCGTGGCCATCCTGGACTACGTGGCTGAACGGTCCACCACTGCCGTGGTGAAACGGATCCGCGACGGCCAGGGGGCTGCCACGGCACCGTAGCAGGGAGCCCGTCCCGGCCAGGCAGCCGAGGGACGAAGCCGAGGCGCGGCCCGACGTCGTCGCGCCCCCCGCTTTCGGCAACTGACCCTCCAGCGCCCTCGGGCACTCGCCTCAGCTGTACAGGTGGCTGTCCAGGACCGAACGGGGTTTTTCTGCCGGATCCGGGTGGGTGACGATGACGCGGATACCGTCGGGATCCCGGCCTTCGACGACGGTGACGCCGCCCTTTGCGCGGGTTTCCGTATAGCGCCCCAGGTCTTTTAGCGCCCGCTCGAAGTACGCCAGGCCCTCAGCGGTGTCTGTCGCCCACATCAACAGGTGCTGCCCCAGGCCACCCGAATAGTGCTCTTCACGGGGGCCGCGTTCAATGAGGTAGAGCTCGAAGCCTCCGGGCGCCAGGAGGAGGGCCGCGTCGGCCGAGCGTATGGTTTCCACGCAGTTGAACAGGTCCCGGTAGAAGGTCACGGACCTGTCCAGCTCCGAGACGAACTGGACGGATGAAGCCACCCTCGCTGTGTATTCCATCCTGTCATTGTTGACCCCGCCGCCGCAGACCACCAGCCTTCCATCAGGCAGTGCGGGCTTCGGGACCGTTGCCCCGCTTCAGCTCCAATGGCGGGCAGCAACTAGGGTTGACCCTGTACAACTCACACGGACTGAAGCGGGGCAACGGGCAATGGCGAAACGCGGACGGTCGGCGAACCGGGCCGGACGCCCGGCAGCCGGTGTGGTTGAGGTTCCCAAGGGGGCTGTGGTGAACGGCCCGGCAGAGGGCGTCTACTACATCGATACGGGCGACTGTGAACTCATCGCCGACCAGGACAACTCCACCGGCTGGCTCCTGAAGATCAACGGCGTCATGAGCTCGCACATTGACCTGGCCGACCCGCTGTTCCTGGACTTTGAGTACATGCGGTGGATGGCGGCGCTCATTGAGTCGCGGTGGCCGCCGTCGGACGTTTCCTCGGCCAAGCTGCGCGGGCTGCACCTGGGCGGCGGTGCCTGCTCCCTGGCCCGCTACTTCTCCGCCGCCTACCCCGATGCGCGGCAGGTGGTGGTGGAGCTGGACGGGAAGCTCGCCGAGTACGTGCGCGGCTGGTTCGACCTTCCCAAGGCGCCCCTGCTGCGGATCCGCGTGGGTGAGGCCCGCGCCGTGACCGAAACCCTCACGGAGCACACCCGGGACTTCATTATCCGCGACGTCTTCGCGGGGGCATTCACCCCCCGGCCCCTCACCACCGCCGAATTCAACCAGCACGCCAAGCGGGTCCTGGCGCCGGGCGGCCTGTATGTTGCCAATTCCGGTGACGCCCCGGACCTGAAGAACGCCCGGGAGGACGCGGCCACCATTGCGGCCGCCTTCAAGCACACGGTGATCATTGCCGATCCCGCCATGCTGAAGGGCCGGCGGTACGGAAACATGGTGATGGCCGGCAGCGACGTGCCCTTCGGGGACGATCCGCAGCTTCGCCGCCGGCTCCTCGGCGGGGCCGTCCCGGCGCACCTGTGGGATGACGACCAGGTGCGGGCATTCGCGGCGGGGGCTCCGGTCCGCCACGACGCACCCGCACCCTGACCCCGCAAGCACGGCCAGGGAACCCGGGGGGCGTGGGCCCACGCAGTTATCGTCTTCAGCGGCCCAGGAGTGCATCGCGGTGCTCGGACATCCGTTCCCTGAGGGCCTGCACGACGGCGGCCACCGCGGGGCGGCGGAGTGAGTCCGGACGCAGGACCATCCAGTAGGGGAGCAGTTCGCCGATCTTTTCGGGCAGCAGGCGGACCAGGTCGTCGTGGAGGTCGGCCATGAAGCACGGCAGGAAGCCGACGCCGGCGCCGGCACGGGTGGCCTCGACATGGACGAACACGTTGGTGGAGGTCAGGCCGTCCTTCATGGCGGGAACGAGCCGCCGCGGCGCATCGAGGTCGTCCACCTGGAGCATCGAGTCCACGAAGTAGACCAGCGGATGCCCGTTGAGTTCGGCCACGGTGGCGGGTGTCCCATACTCTGCAAGGTAGGCGCGGGAGGCATACATGCCCAGCCGGTAATCGCCCAGGCGGATGGCCTCCGCGCGGTGCACCTGCGGCTCGCCCACCACCACTTCGATGTCCAGCCCTGACCGCTGCTGCAGCGCCCGGCGGGTCATGGTGACCACCTCCACGCTCAGGCCCGGATGGTCCCGGCGCAGCCGTGCCACGGCAGGGGCGGCAATGTAGGCGCTGAAGCCATCCGTCGCGGTCATGCGCACGACGCCGGCAATCGGGTCGGGTGCCTGGCCGCCCGGTCCCAGCGTGCCCAGCACCGCCTCCACCTGTTCGGCCGCCCGCACGGCGCGTTCGCCAAGCTCCGTGAGTTCCCAGCCGCCCGCGGCACGGGACAGGACCCGGCCGCCCAGGGACTTCTCGAGCGCGGCGATCCTGCGCGAGACGGTGGTGTGGTTCAGGCCCAAGGCTTGGGCCGCCGTCGTGAACCTGGCGGAGCGGGACACCGCCAGGAGCACCAGCAGGTCATCGGGGTTCGCGTTCATATCTGCAATTGTGCACACGTTGACTGCCTCTTTGGCCATTGAAGAGCCGGACCTGTGCAGCAATACTCATCTGAGTCACTTGTGCTGGAGATCACAGCACGTGTCAATGTGGACACTGAGGAGAACCATGAGCATTGAGCAAGGCCTGGCGAACGACGCCGGGCATGCACCCAAGGGAACGGGCCTGAAGAAGATTGTCGCCGCCTCCATGGTGGGCACGGTGGTGGAATGGTACGAATTCTTCCTGTACGCCACCGCGGCCACCCTGGTCTTCGGCAAGTACTTCTTCCCCGCCACAGGCAACGACCTGGACGGGATCATCCAGGCGTTCCTGACCTATGCCGTGGGCTTCCTCGCCCGCCCGCTGGGCGGCATCGTCTTTGGCCAGATCGGCGACAAGCTGGGCCGGAAGCCCACGCTGCAGCTCACCATCATCATCATCGGCGTTTCCACGTTCCTGATGGGCTGCCTGCCGGGCTTCGCCGACATCGGGTACCTGGCCCCCGCGCTGCTAGTGGCCCTGCGCTTCATCCAGGGCTTCGCGCTGGGCGGCGAATGGGGCGGTGCCGTGCTCCTGGTGGCCGAACACAGCCCCAACAAGACCCGCGCCTTCTGGTCCAGCTGGCCCCAGGCGGCCGTCCCGGTCGGCAACCTCCTGGCCACCCTGGTGCTGTACATCATGTCCACCACCCTGAGCAGCGAGGCCTTCCTCGGTTGGGGTTGGCGCGTGGCGTTCTGGCTCTCCGCAGTGATCGTCTTCGTGGGCTACTACATCCGCACCAACGTCAGCGAATCGCCCATCTTCCTCGAAGCCAAGGAACTGGTGGAGAAGGAACAGGCCGTCAGCTACGGCGTCTTCGAGGTCCTGCGCAAGTACCCCAAGGGCATCTTCCAGGCCATGGGCCTGCGGTTCGCGGAAAACATCATGTACTACCTGGTGGTCAGCTTCGCGATCGTGTACCTCAAGAGCGTGCACAAGTACGACACTTCCTCGCTCCTGCTGGCGCTGCTGATCGCGCACCTCATCCACTTCGCCATCATTCCGCAGTACGGCCGCCTCGCGGACCGGATTGGCCGCAAGCCCGTTTACCTGGCCGGCGCCATCCTGGGTGCCACCTGGCCGTTCTTCGCCTTCCCGATGTTCGATACCAGGAACGCCGTCGTCATCGTCCTGGCCGTGACCATCGGCCTGTGCCTGCACGGCCTGATGTATGCGGGCCAGCCCGCCATCATGGCCGAGATGTTCCCCACCCGCATGCGGTACTCCGGCGCATCCCTCGGCTCGCAGGTGACGTCCATCTTCGCCGGTTCGCTGGCGCCGCTGCTGGCCACCCAGTGGCTGAAGGACACGGGTTCGTGGCTGCCCACCGCCATCTACCTGGTGGTGGCCTGTGCCATCACCACGGTGGCCGTGCTAAGCCTGAAGGAGACCAAGGGCATTGCCCTGGAGGACGTGGACCAGGAAGACGCGGCCCGCGAGGGGCTGCTGACCGCTGGACGCCGCTGACCTGGCTGTTGGGTTGACCCGGCCGCTGGACCGTCCGGGCGCGCAAGTCGTTGGCTGTACACAAGGAGAACTGGAATGGACAACACGTTGAATGGACGCAAGGCGCTGGTCACCGGCGGTGCCAGCGGAATCGGGGCCGCCTGCGTGCGCGCACTGGCGGCGCGCGGAGCGAAAGTGGTGGTGGCCGACGTCGATGCCGCCGCCGCAACGTCCCTCGCCGATGAGGTGGGCGGCAGCGCCTGGGAAGTGGACCTGTTGGACGTCGACGCCCTGGCCGGGCTGAGCCTTGACTGCGACATCCTGGTCAACAACGCCGGCATCCAGCGCATCAACCCCATCGAGGAGTTCGATCCCGCAGACTTTCGCAGGCTTATCAGCCTGATGCTGGAGGCCCCGTTCCTGCTCATCCGGGCTGCCCTGCCGCACATGTACGCCAACAAGTTCGGCCGCGTCATCAACGTGTCCTCGGTTCATGGACTGCGCGCCTCTCCGTTCAAAAGCGCGTATGTCTCGGCCAAGCACGGCCTGGAAGGGCTCAGCAAGGTGACCGCGCTTGAAGGGGGACCGCACGGTGTTACGTCGAACTGCGTCAACCCCGGATACGTGCGCACGCCTTTGGTGGAGAAGCAGCTCGCGGACCAGGCCAAGATGCACGGCATCCCGGAGTCCGAGGTCCTGGCGAAGGTGATGCTCACCGAAGCCGCCATCAAGCGCCTGGTGGAGCCGGACGAGGTGGCGTCCCTGGTGGCCTGGCTGGCGTCCCCGGACGCCGGCATGGTCACCGGCGCCAGCTACACCATGGACGGTGGCTGGTCGGCCCGTTAGTACTTCAGTCCAGGGGTTTGACCAGCCGGTGGTCAAAGAAGAAGACGCCGTACGGGGTCTTTACTCCCACTGACCGGCGGTCCTGCCACACGACGACCCCTTCGCGCCTGCCGCTGAAGGGGTCGTCGCCCATGACGGTGTCCCCTACCCGGTAAGGGCAGCGGGGGCCGAAAACCGTCAACGTGCGGCCCCATGCCCCGGAAAGGGCGGACCCCAGGCTGACGGGCCGGCCCATGCCGGAAAGATCCTGTGCGTAGTCCCTGGCCATGTGACCAACTCCTTCAAGCGGCAGCCTGCCGCCTGCTAACGGTGCTGGTTGGCGGAATGCTCCCAGCGGAGGATGGTCCTCCCATTCCGGCCGCCACCGTACGGCTACGCTAAGCGCTATTCACACCAGTCACACCAGTAACAGGTACTCATTTTCCGGTGCTGCGACTACTTGGCCGGGACGGCCCCGCTGATGATCTCTTCGGCGTGGTCAAAAGCCCAGGCTGCCAGAGGCACGAGCAGCGCACTCAGTTCGTAGCCCCGGTCGGTGAGGCTGTAGTCCACCCGGGGCGGAATGACAGGCTGGGCTTTCCTGCTGACCAGGCCGTCGCGCTCCAGGGTCTTCAGCGTCTGTGCCAGCATCTTCTCGCTGATGCCCTCGGCCCGCCGCCGCAGGTCGCTCCACCGCTGTTCGCCCTCCGACAGGGCAATGAGGAGCAGGACGCCCCATTTGCTGGTGACGTGGTCGAGCAGTGTCCGGCTGGGGCACCCGGCCGGGAACACGCCGTCGTCAAAGGCCATGGGCAGGGGAGCGGCTCGCATGCCGCCAGCTTACTCCAGGGCCAGTACCTTACTTCAGAGTGCGTACTCCCTTTTGGGAAGTTATCCGCCGACGAGCCGGTTGTGCCCTTCGACAGAGCAAAATCCCGAAAGGAATCATCGTGAGCATTGTTGTTACAGGCGCCACTGGCCAGTTGGGCCGCCACGTTCTTGAAGCACTCCTGGAGCGTGGGGTGGCGGCCGGGAATATTGTCGCGGCCGGCCGGTCCGTGGAGAAGCTGGCGGACTTCGTGGAGCGCGGGGTACGCGTACAGCCGATGGACTACGCCGACGCCGGATCGGTTGCCGCTGCCCTGAAGGGCGCCACGCGGGTGCTCCTGATCTCCGGCAGCGAAGTGGGACAGCGGGTTGACCAGCACCGCACCGTTATCGAAGCGGCCAAGGCCGAGGGCGTGGAGCTGCTGGCCTACACCAGCATCGCCAACGCGGACACCACGTCCATGTTGCTGGCCGACGAGCACAAAGCCACCGAGGCGCTGCTGCGTGAGTCCGGGGTTCCGTTCGTGCTGCTGCGCAACGGCTGGTACCTGGAAAACTACACGGAGCAGCTGCCCGGAACGCTTGCGCAGGGCGCTGTTGCGGGAAGCGCCGGTGACGGCAAGGTCAGCGCCGCTGCCCGGGCCGACTATGCCCACGCGGCTGCCGCGGTTTTGGTGGCCGACGGCCAGGCCGGCAAGGTTTACGAGCTTGGCGGCGACGAGGCCTTCAGCATGGCGGACCTCGCTGCGGAGATCAGCGCGGCCACCGGGAAGGCCGTCAGCTACAACGACCTGCCCGCGGGGGACTATGCGGAACTGCTCGCGTCCGTGGGTGTGCCGGAAGCCTTTGCGGAGATCCTGGCGGATTCCGACCTGGGCATTGCGCGCGGCGACCTAATGGTCAGCACCGGCGACCTCCGGCGGCTGATCGGCCGCCCGACGACGTCCCTTGGCCAGGCGGTGCGGGCCGCCGCTGCTGCCGCGTAGGACAGCCGAACTGAAAGGTGCCCGTCCCCATATAGGGGCCGGGCACCTTTCGCTCTGGTTGCCGGACGGCGGCGTTATTCGCTTCGCCGCCGGCGGGTGTGCTACGTGGGCACTACTTAACGAGGTCGTTGGTGTAGGTCTCGGAAAGCTTGATCTCCTTGTTTCCCACATCCGGGTTGGCTACCTGCTGGGTCTTCAGGACTGCCTGGACCCCGTCGTCGGTAAAAGTGCCGTCCTTGCTCAAAGTTTTCTTGAGGTCATCGATGACTTTGGCGTAGAGATCCTTGTCGCCGCCGGCAAAGCTTTCCGGCATTTTGGCTGCGATTTCTGCCCCCGAATGCCCGTTGATGTACTCCAGGGTCCGCTTGATGGCCTTGGCCAGCTTGGCGGCGGTGTCCTTGTTCTGGTTGAGCCAGTCAGTCTTGGCGTACAGGCAGGCGGAAGGCCAGGAATCGGTGGCGAACACTTCCTTCAGGCCCTCGGAGCTGCGGACATCCTCCAGGACCACTGGGTTGTGGCCGATGCGCTTGGTAAGCACTGAGACGTCCGGTTCGAGCATCACTGCGGCGTCAACCTGGCCCTGCTCAACAGCGGCAACGGCAGATGAGCCGGCGCCGATGGCGGAAACAGCTGCATCAGACTGCTGCATGTTGTTCTTGGCCAGCAGGAACTTCACGAACATGTCGGTGGAAGAACCCGGAGCTGTGACGCCCACATTCTTGCCCTTCAGGTCCGCGATGGACTTGATCTGGCCTTCGTTCTTCGGGGACACCAGCAGGGCCAGGCCGGATGACTGGCCCATGTCCACGAACGCTTTGATCTGCTGGTTCTTGGCCTGCATCTGGATGGTGTGCTCGTAGTACCCGCTGGTCACGTTGGTGCTGCCGCCGATCATGGCGGTCAGGGCCTTGGAGCCGCCCTGGAGGTCCTGGAGCTCAACATCCACGCCCTCATCCTTGTAGTACCCAAGTTGCTGGGCCAACGTGGTCGGGAGGTAGGTCAGGAGGGTCTGTCCGCCGACGCCAATCACCACCTTGCCACCGCCCCCGCCGCCGGCAGTGGCCGATCCGCTTTGGCCGGGAGGGGCCGCCGCGGGTGCGCCGCAGGCTGAGAGCGCCAGGGCAACTGACGCAATGAGGGTCAGTGGCCGGAGGAGGACCCGGCCACGGCGCCGGGTTGCTTTCTGTGTCATGAGTGTCCCTTTCAGGCGGGTTGTTGAGTTTCTGCGCAGGTAAAGCAGCTCTTGGGCCGGGCGGGGTCAGGGGTCAGGAAGACCGTACCGGGCGCCACCTGAGCAGGTGCCGCTCCAGGCGGTTGACGAGGAGGTCGATGATCAGGACGACGATCATGAGGATGAACATCCCGGCAAACACGCCCTTGGTGTCGAACACGCCCTGGGCCTGGGCGATGGCATATCCAACTCCGCCCGAAGCACCCAGGTACTCACCCACCACTGCGCCGGTGATGGCGAAGCCGACGCTGATATGCAGGCTGGAGAAGATCCAGGTCAGGGCGCTGGGGATGAAGACGTGGCGCAGGAGCTGCTTTTCGCTGGCCCCCAGCATCCTGGCGTTGTCCACCAGGACCCGGTCCACGCTCTTGACCCCTTCCAGGGTGTTAAAGAAGACAATGAAGAACACCAGGGTGAAGCCGAAGGCGACCTTGGACCAGATGCCAAGGCCGAACCACAGCAGGAAAATCGGAGCCAGGACCACGCGCGGGAGCGCATTGAACATCTGGAGGAAGGGGTCCAGCAGCCGCTCAAGGAAGCGGACGCGGGCGAGGATAAAGCCCAGGAGAAGTCCGACGGCGGCTCCCACCAGGAAGGCGAGGATGGCTTCCTGCATGGTCACCCAAAGGTGGGGGAATACGAACCCTGAGGACACCCAGAGCCATACGGTCTGGAAGATGTCCGAAGGGAGGGGGAAGAAGAATTCGTCGATCACCCCGGCCCGTCCGAGGACCTCCCACGCTCCCAGGACGAGAACCGTGAGGAGGAGCTGGATGCTCCGCATGGCCAAGGGTGACATTTCTCCCCGGCGGGCCGGCCGGCTGGCGGGCCTGCGGTCCTGGGTGCTGCCGGGAGAGCCGTTCCCGCGGGACCCGGGCCTCCGTGAACCGAGTATGGTCACGCCGCTTCACCTTCCTCCGCCATAGCGTTTTCGTAGGTCTTTGAAACTTCGACTTTCAGGCGGCCCCAGATCTCGCGGTGCAGCGCCACAAACCGGGGGTCGTCACGGATATCCAGCAGGTCGCGCGGGCGGGGGATGTCGATTTAGTAGCTTCCCACCACCGTGCTCCCGGGGCCGGCTCCCAGAATGACCACTTCATCGGACAATGCGATCGCTTCGTCGAGGTCGTGGGTAATGAAGACCACTGCCTTGCCGGATTCCTGCCAAAGCTGCAGGAGTTCGTTTTCCATGATCTGGCGGGTCTGGACGTCGAGGGCTGAAAATGGCTCGTCCATGAGGAGGATGTCCGGGTTCACTATCCAGGCCTGTGCGATGGCCGTGCGCTTGCGCATGCCGCCGCTGAGCTGGTGCGGATAGCGGTCCGCGAAGTTCTTGAGGCCCACCTTTTCGAGCCAGCGCCGCGATTCAGAGTGGGCCTCCGCCTTGGAGACGCCGGCCATGGTCAGGCCCAGGCTGACGTTGTCGATGACCGTTTTCCACGGCAGCAGGGCGTCCTGCTGGAACATGTAGGACGCCCGGCGGTTCACTCCCGCCACCGGCTCTCCGAAGCTCTTGACCTCTCCGAAGCTGGGAGTCAGAAGCCCTGCTGCCATGTTCAGGATGGTGGACTTGCCTGATCCCGTCGGGCCGACGATCGAGACGAAGCGGCCGGGTTCCACCTTCAGGTCAATGTCGCGGACTGCGAAGTAGGTCTCGCCCCCGGATGTTGGAAATTGTTTGGTGCACCCGGTGAGCTCCACGGCATATCCGGACGTGGCTGGCTGTGCAGCTGGCATCTTTGCCTCTTCCCGGCCAACTCCGGCCGTTTGTTTCCCCCTGTTGGTCCACGCTGTCGGAACGAAAGTGGTGCATCGGTCCGCGTCCGGAGACCTGCGTGCGGCCTCTGGTGGTGTTACTCGTCGGCAGGTCTTTCCTGCCACATCGTGGGTTCTCCATCATGATGTGGACCTGATGGTAACAGTTACTTCGGTCACACTCAACGACCCCTCGGCTCATACACTTTCCCCATGAGCTCCAGCGAAACGTCGGCCACGCCCCTGTTGGTCCTGCGGAAGATCACTGCCATCCTCGATGCTTTCTCCCTCGCGCAGCCCGAGCTGTCGCTGGCCGAGATCCGTTCCAGCACCGGGATACCGCACTCCACCGTCCAGCGCCTTGTGGCGAACATGGTGCAGGAAGGGATTCTGGACAGGCACGGAGACCGGTACCGGGTGGGGGTGCGGATGGCCCACTGGGCGGCACCGGCAACCCAGGGGCTGGATTTCCTGGAGCTGCTGACGCCCGTGCTGCGAAGGCTTCGTGACGAGTTGGGCGAGACCGCCTGCATCTTTCGCGAATCCCAAGGGAAACGGGTTTGCATCGCCCTGGCCGAGACCCGCCGCATGCTCCGGCGGGCGGTAAGTGTCGGTGAAATCATGCCGCTGCACGTGGGTGCGGCGGGGCGGGTCCTGCTGGCCTGGAATCCGGAAGTTGCCGAGCGGGTGTACCGGTCGGGCCTGGCATCACTGACCGACCAGACCATCACCGATGCCGCGAGCCTGGAAGAATCGGTCGCCAAAGCCCGCGCGGACGGCTTCGCCATCACCACCGGTGAGCGCGTGTCCGGCGCCAGCGGCATCTCGGCGCCGATTTTCGGCCCCCAGGGCGAACTCTTCGGCGCTCTTACGGTGATGGGGCCCGCCCTGAGGATGCCCTTCGACGTCTGCGCGTCCTGGGTGGAACAGGTGCTGGCGGCCGCAGAGGAGGGTACCAGGGTCATCGGCGGCACCATCCCGCAGTAGCGACGATTTCACCTCCCTCTATCCACATTGTGAATTTAGGTCCACAATATGAGTTGTCGTGCCAACGATGCTTCGCGATCCCACGGCAGGCCGGGCAACGCGGCCCGGGCACCGGTTGCCGTCAGAACAGGAGTCCCAAAGATGGTGGAAACTTCCCAGACCGCACCCCCTGACGGCATGCGCGCCGGGCAGAACGCAGACGCTGGACCTGGCGGACGGTCGTGGACAGGGCCCGGCGCTGCACCTGCCCCTGGCGCTGCCATGGAAAAGGCCGGCGGCCCGTTGACCGGCGTGCGTGTCCTGGAGCTCGGATCACTTATCGCAGGCCCGTTTGCAGGACGGCAGCTTGCAGACTTTGGCGCGGAAGTCATCAAGATCGAGTCTCCCGACCGTCCCGACCCCATGCGGGAATGGGGGCGGGCCCGGGTGCATGGCCACACGCTCTGGTGGGCGGTCCAGTCCAGGGGGAAGAAATGCGTGACGCTGGACCTCAAGTCACCCCGCGGACGTGAACTGTTCCTGGAACTCTGCAGGGAAGCCGACGTCATCCTCGAGAATTTCCGCCCTGGAACACTCGAGAAACTGGGGCTCGCCCCCGATGTGCTTTGGCAAAGCAACCCAGGCCTGGTCATCGCCAGGGTTTCCGGCTACGGCCAGACCGGACCTGATGCCAACAAGCCGGGTTACGCGTCCGTGGCAGAGGCCCGCGGCGGCCTGCGCCACCTCAACGGCTACCCGGACCAGGCTCCGCCACGGACGGGCATTTCGCTGGGGGACAGCCTGGCGTCGCTCTATGCGCTGCAGGGAATACTGCTGGCCTTGTATTGGCGGGATGCCAGGGGAGGGACGGGGCAGGTCGTGGACGTGTCCCTTGTTGAGGCATGCTTTTCCCTCCTGGAAAGTGCCGTTCCCGATTATGCGGCTCAAGGTATTGTGCCCGGCCCCAGCGGTTCCGGGCTGAAGGGCATAGCGCCGTCGAATATCTTCCGCTCCAGCGACGGAAAGTGGGTGGTGATCGCTGCCAACCAGGACTCTGTGTTCGTGCGGCTGGCTGCTGCAATGGGCACCCCGGAGCTGGCTTCCGACCCCCTCTACAGCAACCATGCTTCCCGGGGAGTCAACCAGGAGGCGTTGGAACAACTGATCGCCGAATGGGCGGCAGGCTTCAACCACTCGGAACTGGTGGCGTGCCTTGACCGGCACGCTGTTCCCAACAGCACTGTGAGTACCATCGAGGACATCTTCGAAGACCCCCAGCTCCGGGCGCGCGGGATGCTGGTTGAAGTTCCCGATGAACAGTTGGGGGCGGTGGTCCAGCCGGGCGTCATCCCCAAGCTGTCCCGGACCAGCGGCGGCATCGCGTGGAACGGGCCGCTGTCACCTGGCTCCCACAACAGCGACGTCTACGGGGGCCTGCTCAAACTGAACGACGAAGAACTGCAGCATGCCAAGGACGAAGGTGCCATCTGATGAACGGAATTGCGGGAACCGGTACTCGCGGAGATTCAGTCTCCATCGTTGACGTCAGTCCCCGGGATGGGCTGCAGAATGAAAAGATTCCGGTCAGCACCCACGACAAGCTGCGCCTAATCAACGATCTGATTGCCCTGGGCGCCAGGCGGATTGAAGCCGTGAGCTTCGTCAACCCCAAAAAAGTTCCGCAAATGGCGGATGCCGATGCCGTCATGGCCGGGGTGCCGCGGGATGCCGGCGCCAGCTACATCGGCCTGGTTCTGAACACCCGCGGTGCGCACAGGGCCGTGGACGCGGGTGTGGACGAGATCAACTACGTCCTGCCCGTGACCGATGCCTTCGCCGCAGCCAACCAGAACACGACTGTCGCCGCCGCCCTGGACGCGCTGGAAGAAGTATCCGGAATCGCCGCCGCTGCCGCCATTCCCGTCACGGTTACGGCCGCCGTAGCTTTCGGTTGTCCGTATCAGGGTGACGTGCCTGGAGAGCAGGCTCTTTCGGTGGTCCGCAGGGCACTGCAACGAGGTCAGCTGGCCGAGGTTGCCTTGGCGGACACCATCGGCTGCGCCGTCCCATGGCAGGTCAACGAGGTCTTTGCTGCCCTGGCATCCGAAACAGGTGTGCCGCTGAGGGCCCACCTGCACGAAACGCGACACACTGCACTGGCAAACACCTATGCGGCCATGGCAGCCGGCGTCAGGGTCTTTGACAGTGCCGTGGGAGGCCTGGGCGGATGCCCGTTCGCCCCCGGCGCGGCCGGCAATATCTCCACGGAAGACTTGGCGTGGATGTTGGAACGGGCAGGGTTTGCCACGTCGATCGATCCGCTGGCAGCCACCGAACTGGGGCGCTGGATCTGCGCCAAAGTGGAGACGGCCCCGCGCTCAGGGCTCGCCGACGCAGGAGTGTTCCCCAAGGCTGCCTAGGCCCGGGGGGAACACTCTGCGCCAAACGCCGCAACGGCGGAGTTGCAGTGACGCTTTCCTCAGCCCCGCCTGCTTCCGGCCGAAGCCTTTGTCCCTGCGGTCCCGACCACCTGCAGCGGCGGGGTCTCGTCCTCAAGGTGGGGCCGCCGTCGTCCGTCACCCTTGATCCACAGGCGGTAGGCCAGGACCTGTAGCCCCAGCCACACGGCGCCCACGTACAGCGCGATCCGGGTGTCCTCGAAGGCGCCCAGGACGGCGATCACCAGCGCCATGAACGCGATGGTCAGGACTGACGCGGCCGGCCACCACGGCGAGGGGAATTCCGACGCCGGCAGTCCCTTCGTTGCGATTTCCCGCTTCATGGCCACATGAGACGCCAGGATCATTGCCCACACCCAGACGGTGGCGAAGGTGGCGATGGAGGCAATAACGAGGAACACGTCTTCGGGGATGACGGCGTTGAGGACCACGCCCACCAGCAGGATCCCGGCCATCATGACCACGGTCATCCAGGGGACACCGTGCCGCGAGACTTTCCCGAAGGCGGCGGGCGCGTGGCCCTGGTTGGAGAGTCCGAAGAGGATGCGGCCCGCGCCGAAGATGTCGCTGTTGATCGCCGACAGCGCGGCCGTGATGACCACGGCGTTGAGGATGTGCGGTGCTGCGGGAATGCCCAGGCTGCTGAAGATCTGCACGAAGGGGCTGCCGCTGGTGCCTACCTGGTCCCACGGGAAGAGGCTCATCAGGACGCCCAGGGTGAGGACGTAGAACAGCAGCACGCGCACCGGGACGGTATTGACGGCCTTTGGGATGACCTTCTTGGGGTCGGCTGCCTCGCCGGCCGTGATGCCCAGGGTCTCGATCCCGCCGAAGGCGAACATCACCACGGCGAAGGATGCCAGCAGCCCGTCGAAGCCGTTGGGGAACAGCCCGCCGTGCCCAGCCAGGTTGCCAAGGCCGGGCGCCACTGTGGAGTCCGCGGCCTGGAAACCGAACACGATGATGGCCGCGCCGCCGGCGATCATGGCGACGATGGCCGCTACCTTGACCAGCGAGAACCAGAACTCCAGCTCGCCGAAGACCTTGACGCTGAGCAGGTTTAGCGCGGCCAGGAAGCAGATGACGGCCAGGATCCAGATCCAGCGGTCAACCTGCGGGAACCAGAATCCCATATAGATGCTGAACGCGGTGACGTCGGCAATGGCGACAATGGCCATCTCGAACACGTACGTCCAGCCGGTTACGAACCCGGCGAGGGGCCCAAGGTAGCGGCCTGCGTACTGGCTGAAGGAGCCCGACACCGGGTGCCGCACCGCCATCTCGCCCAGGGCCCGCATCACCATGAACACCGCGGCGCCGCCGATAATGTAGGCCAGCAGGACGGCCGGTCCTGCTTTCTGGATGGCGGAGGCGGAGCCGTAGAAGAGGCCCGTGCCGATGGCCGAGCCCAAGGCCATAAAGCGGATGTGCCGGACATTGAGCCCCCTGTTGAGGACTTGTCCGACGACGGCTGCCGGCTTTTGCGTTTCCACCGGACTTTGCGTCCGGGTTGGGGTGGGTTGCATAGAGTTACCTTCTCGTCTTTGGGAGGGAGCCGCTAACCAGCAGACCATTTCCAGGCCCTTCGTGATGAGGCTCACGGAGGCTTGGTGTCTTCGGTTCCAGACTGTCCGCAGTGCAATTACGCGTCGGATAGGTTCTTGCGCTGCGCAGGTCCCTTTTCGCGCGGGGTATTAGGGGTGCGAAAAGTAGGTTGCGCAGCGGATACGCGTACGACGGCGGCACGCGGGCTTTTAAGGGTGGGCCACCGTGGCGCCGGGTGGCTTTGGCGGCTAATGGCTCCGGTTTTAATGTCAGTGGGTCGCGCGATGATGTCGGTATGGGAAACAGCGCAGACCGGGCAACGACGTCGGAAGGTATTGGCGTCTTTGTTGCTGCCCTGGATTCGCTGGACCGTGAGGACGCCTTCCTGGCCGTCGGGGTCGGCGTTGGTGCTGATGTTGACGTGTTGCAGCGGCGGTATGAGCTCCGGCTGGAACGGCTGGAGCTCGTTGCCCGGTTGGAGGCGCAGCTCGCTGCGGTGAAAGCACGAGATGCTGCCCACGCGGTTGGGTTCCAGGAAGCGATGACCCCGCCGGACGCGTCCGTGGATGACCGCACCTACGCGGAAATGTCCGTGGTGGAGGAGATCGCCGGGGTCCTCACCATCAGTTCCGCGGCCGCGGGCGCCCTGGTGGAGCAGTCCCGCCGGATCTGCTCCCTGCCGCCGGTGTTCGAGGCCCTCTCCGCCGGAACCATGTCGTGGCAGCATGCCCGGATCGTCGCCGACGAAACCGAGAGCCTCACCGCTGAGGATGCGGCGTCTTTGGTGGCGCATTTCTTCGACCCTGCCGCGCCCAATGCTGCCCGCGGCGCGGCCCCCGGCGAGCTGGTCCCGTCCCGGTTCCGGGCCAAGGTCCGTGGGTGGCGGGAACGCCATCATCCGGAATCGATCGAGAAGCGCCATGTAAAGGGTGTGGCGGATCGGCGGATGGAATACACCCCGGACAAGGATGGCATGGCCTGGGTCTCCCTCTACCTTCCCGGGGACACCGCGTGCGCGATCTGGAACCGGACCACCGCGACCGCCCGCGGCCTCCAGTGCCCCGGCGAAGAGCGCACGCTCACCCAGCTCCGCCCCGACATCGCCGCATCCCTGCTGCTCGGCGCCGGCAATGCTCTTGGCGGGGAGAGTGGCGCGGGACCCGCAGGAGTCACCGCCATCGGGAAAGTCCCCACGTCGAGGGCCGATGTCCTGGTCACCGTGCCGGTGTTCGCCCTCCTCGGGCTCACCGACGAACCCGCAACCCTGGACGGTCTCGGGCCGATTCCGACGTCCATGGCCCGCAAACTCGTCGCCGGTGGGGCGGAGTCGTTCTACCGGGTCCTGGTCGACCCGCGGGACGGTGCGCCGCTGGAGATCGGCAGGAAGAACTACCGGCTCACCCCGGCCATCAAACGCTGGATCAGGCTGTGCGATGCCCAATGCACGTTCCCCGGGTGCACCAACCGCACTCCCGACAACGAAACAGACCACCTCCAAGCGTGGGAACACGGCGGCACCACCAACGTCAGCAACCTGGCACAGCTCTGCCGTAAGCACCACCGGCTCAAACATCACAGCCAATGGATCCCCGACCCGGCCACCAAGGATGAGCCGCCAGGCTGGACCTCACCCACAGGGCGCCACTACAACCCCGAACAGCAGGACTCAGAACCAGCCCGCTGGCCGCAATGGCTCCCGGCTTCGTTCCGCGGCGCCTCGGAACGCGAAACCTCAATAGGAGCAACCGAGGCGGCGGACGTGTGCGCGCTTGAAGACATCGGCTTTGTTGAGGAGCTTGGTGTCCCCGACGACCCCGGCCCACTGGAAGGTCAGCTTCCTGCCGACCCTTTTCCGGAGTGGAACCTGTTTTTGGACTTCGTAGAGCTGGAAGCGCCCGTTCTCTCGTGCTGAAGCGCGGAGGCGGGCTAGGTGTAATTCCCACTGAGGTTGTGAACGCGGCTGATGGGGGTTTTGCCTCCGATGCCGGTATGGGTTCTGTGGTGATTGTAAGCGTGCAGCCAGCCTGGGTAGGAAGCGGCGCGTTCGGCCTCTGATACGTAGGGCCTGGCGTATGCCCATTCGGTGGCAAGGGTCCGGTTGAAGCGTTCTACCTTGCCGTTGGTCTGTGGCCGGTAAGGGCGGGTCCGCCGGTGCTTGACCTGCGGGCCCAGGGCAGCTGCGAAGGCTTTGGAGCGGTAGCAGGCTCCGTTGTCGGTAAGGACGGCTTTGATGGTGATGCCGTGGGCGGCGAAGAACGCTGCGGCGCGGAGCCAGAAGGCGGCAGCGGTTTCCTTTTTCTCGTTGTCGAGAATCTCTGAATAGGCCAGTCGTGAGTGATCATCAACCGCGTGGTGCAGGTAGGCGTACCCGACGCCGGCGTGGCGGTTTCGCTTCCCTCTGGCCCGTCCAAGGGTGCGGTGCCCGCCGCCGGTCGGTATGCGTCCGAGCTTTTTGATGTCAACGTGGATCAGATCCCCGGGTCTGTCGTGTTCATAACGCTGCGGGGCGGCCTTTCGGACGGGCAGGCCGGTTCCCTGGTCCAGGCAGCCCAGCCGCGGCATCCGGTACCTGCACAGGACCTTGCCAACGGTTGAGCGGGCCATGTGAAGGTGGGCCGCGATCCGATGTGGACCCCATCGCCGATTAAACCGCAGCGCCAGAATCCTCCGCTCGGTGCGCGCTGGAGTCCGGCGGGGACTGCGCCGCGGCCGGGACGATACGTCAGCCATTCCGTCCTCACCCAGGGCCCGGTACCGGTCCACCCATTTCTTGGCCGTCGCCGGCGAGCACTGGAAACGCTCCGCGGCGCGGCGCAACGTCCAGCCCTGCTCGATGACCAAACAGGCGAGTTTTCCCCTGGCCTTGGGTGTGAGGTCGGCGTTGGCATGGGTAACGTAGGACACGAGGGCCTCCTGGGCATCGAGATGAGTGTGGTAACCCAAATCGATACCGGCGGCCCTCGCCCTTTACATCACGCCACGCTGTTCACAACGTCCGTGGGAATTACAGCTAGGGGACGACGCCTGGTGCCGGTGTTCAACATTGCCGGCTCGCTGGGACGCGCCATGTCTGGTATCCGAGACACAACGAAGGGCAATGGATAGCAAACGGCGCCACCCAGGGCGCAAGCTTAAGTACGGGATACCGGACACAGCTATCGAGAAGGACCGTTCCTGCTTATGAGCACTGCACTAAGCACCGATTCGTCGGGACCCCGCGCCGCGGCCAAGGTGCCTTCAAAGGTTCCTGCAGCGGAAAACACCCTGCGCATCCTCAAGTTGCTGGCTTCCAGGCGCGGACCGATGGCGGCGTCGCAGATTGCCTCCAGCCTGGACCTGCCCCGCTCCAGTGTGTACCACCTGCTGGGGGTCATGGAGGCGAATGGCTTTGTCCTTCACCTCCACGAGGAGCAGCGCTACGGCTTGGGCATCAGCGCCTTCGAACTCAGTTCCGCCTACTCCCGCCAGGAACCGCTGTCCCGGCTGGGCCGACCCCTGCTCGCGAGCCTGGTGGACGCCATCGGCGAAAGCGCGCACCTTGCCGTGCTCCATGGAAGGGACGTGTTGTACATCGTGGAGGAGCGGGCCAAGAACCGCCCCTCCCTGGTGACCGACGTCGGCGTCCGGCTTCCCAGCCATCTCACGGCCAGCGGCAGGGCCATCCTTGCAGCGCTGCCCAAGTCGCAGGTCCGTGCGCTCTACCCGAACACCGCCGCCTTCAGTGCCCGGCATGAGGTGGAGGGCGCCATCATGAAGTACTCGTCGCTCTCCTCGCACCTGGACCGGGTGCGGCAGCGCGGATACGCCACCGAACACGGTGAGGTCACCCCCGGCTTCGGATCCATCGCCGCCGCCGTCACCGACCACACGGGCTGGCCCACCGCCGCTGTCGCGGTCACCTTCCTGGAAGACAAACTGGCCCCGGAGGGATGGCCGGCGCTGGCAGCCCGGGTCCAGAAGGCGGCGGATGAACTTTCGGTCCGGATCCACGGACGCCCCACCAAGTAACGCCGTGAACCGCGATCCGGGCAACAGGCCCGGATCGCGTCTGGCATCCCGGACAGCTCCCCGCCAAAAGCCCTGTGAAGGGCGTTTCCAAAGGGCTTTAGTGGATACAGAACTTCTTTCCTCCAACAGACAACACAAGAAGGAGCCCACCATGGCACCCGCCGATTTCACCACCGGTGCCCGCCCGGTCAAAGCAGCCCGCGGCACCGAGCTCACCGCCAAGTCCTGGCAGACCGAAGCGCCCCTGCGCATGCTGATGAACAACCTGGACCCCGAGGTCGCCGAGCGTCCGGATGACCTGGTGGTCTACGGCGGCACGGGCCGGGCCGTCCGCTCCTGGGCCGCGTTCGACGCCATCACCCGCACGCTGGAATCCATGGACAAGGACGAAACCCTGCTGGTCCAGTCCGGCAAGCCCGTGGGTGTTTTCCGGACCAACGAGTGGGCGCCCCGCGTGCTGCTGGCGAACTCCAACCTGGTGGGCGACTGGGCCACCTGGCCGGAATTCCGCCGGCTCGAGGCCGAGGGCTTGATGATGTACGGCCAGATGACCGCCGGTTCCTGGATCTACATCGGCACCCAGGGCATCCTGCAGGGCACGTTCGAAACCTTCGCCGCGATAGCTCGCAAACTCACCGGCGACGAGAACGGCACCCTCGCCGGCACCCTGACCCTGACCGGCGGCTGTGGCGGCATGGGCGGCGCGCAGCCGCTCGCCGTCACCCTCAACGACGGCGCCTGCCTGATCGTCGACGTCGACGAGACCCGCCTGCGCCGCCGCGCCGGCAAGCGCTACCTGGACGAGGTGGAAACCGACCTCGACGCCGCCATCGCCAAGGTGCTCAAGGCCAAGGAGGAGCGCCGCGGCTGGTCCGTGGGCTACGTGGGCAACGCGGCTGAGGTCTTCCCTGAGATCCTGCGCCGCCACAACGCAGGCGAGCTCACCGTGGACATCGTCACCGACCAGACCTCGGCACATGATCCACTGTCCTACCTTCCCGAGGGCATCACGGTCGAGGAATGGCACCGCGAGGCAGCCGCGGACCCGGAAGGCTTTACCAAGAAGGCCCAGGCCTCCATGGCCCGCCACGTCCAGGCCATGGTCGAATTCCAGGACGCCGGCGCCGAGGTCTTCGACTACGGAAACTCCATCCGCGACGAGGCACGCAAGGGCGGCTACGCCCGGGCCTTCGAGTTCCCCGGCTTCGTCCCCGCCTACATCCGGCCCCTGTTCTGCGAAGGGCTTGGCCCGTTCCGCTGGGTTGCCCTGTCCGGTGACCCGGAAGACATCCGGGTGACGGATGAAGCCATCAAGGAGCTCTTCCCGGAGAACAAGCACCTGCACCGCTGGATTGACGCCGCCCAGGAACGGGTCGAGTTCGAGGGCCTGCCGGCGCGCATCTGCTGGCTCGGCTACGGTGAACGGGCCAAGGCCGGCCTGCTGTTCAACCAGCTGGTCAAGGAGGGCAAGGTCAAGGCGCCCATCGTGATCGGCCGTGACCACCTGGACTCCGGCTCCGTCGCCTCCCCGTACCGCGAGACCGAGGCCATGGCTGACGGCTCGGACGCGATCGCCGACTGGCCGCTGCTGAACGCGCTGCTCAACACCGCGTCCGGCGCCACCTGGGTCTCCCTCCACCACGGCGGCGGCGTCGGCATCGGCCGCTCCATCCACGCCGGCCAGGTCTCGGTCGCCGACGGCACAGACCTCGCAGCCGAAAAGCTCGAGCGCCTCCTCACCAACGACCCCGGCATGGGCGTCATCCGCCACGCCGACGCCGGCTACGACCGCGCCGTCGAAGTCGCCAAGGAACGCGGCGTCCGCATCCCCATGAACGAAGGCAACTAATCATGACCACGATTACCCACGAACCGCTCACTGTCACCCTCGGGTCGGCCGGCGTCACGCCCCAGGATGTTCTCGCCGTCGCGCGCCACGACGCAAAGGTCACCATCGCCCCGGATGCACTCGAAACCGTGGCCAACGTCCGTGCCCACATCGACAGCCTGGCCTCCAGCGACACGCCTGCCTACGGCATCTCCACCGGCTTCGGCGCTTTGGCCAACCGCCACATCCCGGGCGGGCTGCGCACCCAGCTGCAGAAATCGCTGATCCGCAGCCACGCGGCAGGCATGGGCCCGGCAGTTGAACGGGAAGTGGTCCGCGGCATCATGTTCCTGCGCGCCAAGACCCTCGCCTCCGGCCGCACCGGCGTCCGCCCCGTGGTCCTGCAGACCATGGTGGACGTCCTCAACGCCGGCATCACCCCGGTGGTCCGCGAGTTCGGTTCGCTGGGCTGCTCAGGTGACCTGGCGCCGCTGTCGCACTGCGCCCTGGTCCTGATGGGTGAGGGTGAAGCGGCAGGGCCCGACGGCGTCACGTACGGCGGGCGCGGCGAGCGGCCCGTCGCCGAGCTGCTTGCAGAGCACGGCATAGAGCCGGTCACCCTGGCTGAGAAGGAAGGGCTGGCGCTGGTGAACGGCACCGAGGGCATGCTGGGGATGCTCCTCATGGCCATCGCGGACCTGCGCCAGCTGCTGGCGACGGCGGACATCACCGCCGCGCTGAGCGTGGAGGCACTGCTGGGCACCGACCAGGTGTTCCTGCCCGAGCTGCACGCCGCGCTGCGGCCGCACCCGGGCCAGGCGGCCAGTGCGGACAACATGCTGCGTGTGCTCTCGGATTCGCCCATTGTGGCCTCCCACAAAGTGGGGGATTCAAGGGTCCAGGACGCCTACTCCCTGCGCTGCGCCCCCCAGGTGGCCGGCGCCGTCCGCGACACCGTGGACCATGCCGAGCTGGTGGCCACCCGGGAACTGGCGGCAGCCATCGACAACCCGGTGGTGCTCCCGGACGGCCGCGTCAGCTCCAACGGCAACTTCCACGGCGCACCCGTGGCATACGTCCTGGACTACCTGGCCATCGCCGTCGCGGACCTCAGCTCCATGGCCGAACGCCGCACCGACCGGATGCTGGATCCTGCCCGCTCGCACGGCTTGCCGGCGTTCCTGGCAGCGGATCCCGGCGTGGACTCGGGCCTGATGATCGCCCAGTACACCCAGGCCGGGCTGGTCTCGGACAACAAGCGGCTGGCCGTTCCGGCATCCGTGGACTCCATTCCGAGCTCGGCCATGCAGGAGGACCACGTGTCCATGGGCTGGCACGCGGCGCGGAAGCTGCGCAAGGCCGTGGAGAACCTCCGGCGCGTCCTGGCCATCGAACTGGTGACCTCGGCCCGGGCCCTGGACATCCGCACCCAGCTCTCGGGCGGCGTGCTGACCCCAGGGCCGGCCGGAACCGCCGTGGTGGCAGCGCTCCGCGAGGTGGTGGAGGGGCCGGGCACGGACCGTTTCCTGTCCCCGGAACTGGAGGCGGCTGACCGGCTGGTCGCCTCAGGTGACGTTCGTGCGGCGGCCGAATCCGCCGTCGGACCGCTTGCCTGAAACCGAAGGATCTTCAGGGCCTGCTGCGCCTGCGTCCGCAGTGCGGAATATCCGGCGCCACGGCACGCCTTGGCTCCGGGAGTGTAGTAGAACTGAAGATGTAGTGAAAGTCACATCAACGAGGCTGTGGCGGCAGAACGATACAAAGGGGTAGAAGTTCAAATGAAAGCACGTGGGGCAGTCCTGTCGAGGCGCAATGCCCATTCCGCCGCGGTTTCCAACTGGAGGGCCCTCCAGGCCGGGGACCGTGTCGAGATCATCAAGCATGCGCATGTGGTGGCTGCGGGGGAGGTGGAAGAGGTGTCGCAGAGCGGCAACGTCCTCTGGCTGGTGCCGGCGGGCCCGTCAGGTCCGGCGGAGAAGCAGCTTTTCCTGAAATCCGACGGCGTGCAGGTCCGCCGCGGCTGACGGTCCGGCCGGGAAGAACCCAAGCAACAAAAAATCCCCGCACTCCCAATGGGAGGGCGGGGATTTTTGTGGTCTTGGTCAGGCGGCGATGGACTCGTAGGTTTCGCCGAAGGGGACCGATTCGTCCAGGGCCACCGTGTAGCGTCCCGGGTGCAGCCTGGTGACCAGGATTCCGCAGGCAGCCTCCTTGGCTGCAACTTCGATCAGTTCTGCCACCGACTCTTCCAGTCCGGCGTGGACCTCGCCGGCAGTGGAAAACTCCAGGCTGATGGACCGGGGGGCAGGTCCTTCGGCGGTCTGGGCGGCGGGAACGCGCTCCAAGAGGGCTGTAGTCATGTACCGAACTTTCTGTGTTTCGTGCCGGTGTGGCTTCACCATTCTACCGACTGAGGACGCTATATGTCAGATGACTGCTCTTTGGCCGGCCGCTGAAACGGTCACAAAGGGTTCCGTTCCGGACGCGGGTCCTTATCGAGGACCATGGAAGTGGGTGTCCGGAGGGCCCGGAAATCCCATCGACACAGCTGAGGAGAAAACGGTATGAAGATCATGCGCCTGGGCGAAAGCGGCCACGAGCAGCCCGCCGTGCTGGTCACCTCCCCGGGAGGCCCTGACCGGTACTTCAGCCTGCTGCCCCTCACTGCCGACGTGGACGGCGCCTTCCTTGCTGACGGCGGCCTGGAAAAGGCCCGGAAGGCGCTCGAAGCAGGGGAGCTGCCCGTTCTGGACGGCGCTGCTGCGCTGCGGGTTGGTTCCCCCGTGGCCCGGCCCGGCTCAGTGGTTGGCATCGGGATGAACTACGCCGCCCACGCCGCGGAATCGGGAGCGGAGCCGCCCACCATTCCCGTGGTCTTCCTCAAGCCGAGCAACACCGTCACGGGCCCGTTCGACCCGGCCCCGCTTCCGCCCCGCTCCACGCAATACGACTGGGAGGTGGAGCTGGGGATCGTGATCGGCAAGGAGGCAAGCTACCTTGGCTCGCCGGACGAAGCTGCCGGCTGCGTAGCCGGCTACGTCACTGCCAATGACTTTTCCGAAAGGGAGTACCAGCTGCCCGGCGCTGCCGGCCAGTGGACCAAAGGCAAATCGCTGCCCGGATCCACGCCCCTGGGTCCGTGGCTGGTGCCGGCGGACCAGATCGACGGCGGCAACCTGAGGCTGCGCAGTTGGGTGAACGGTGAGCCGCGGCAGGACTCAACGTCGGCGGAGCTCATTTTCGATGTGCCCACCCTGATCCACCACTGCAGCCAGTACATGCGGCTCGAACCGGGCGACGTGATCCTCACCGGAACTCCGCAGGGGGTGGCCTTAAGCGGCCGTTTCCCCTATCTCCAGCCCGGCGACGTGGTGGAGGTAGAGGTGGAGGGCCTGGGCCGCCAGCGCCAGGAGCTGTTCCGGACGCGGGCGGCCTTCACGGCTTAGTCCGCCTTTACGGCCAGGACAGGGCAGTCCGCTTCCAGCAGGATGCGCTGGGACGTGCTGCCCATGATCAGCTTGCCTACCGGGGTGCGGCGGCGCAGGCCGATCACAATCAGGTCGGCGTTGTGTTCCTCGGCGGCATCCAGCACCTCAGCTGCGGCGTCGTGGCCGCGGACCGGACGTTTGACCAGGTACTGGATCCCCTGGCTGGCCAGCCGCTGCTCGATGTCCTGGATGTCCCGGTCCTGGGCGAAGCGGGTGTCCACCGTGGTCTCGCCCTTGGAGGAGTTGATCAGCACCAGGGTGCTGTTGCTCTTCCGGGCTTCGGTGATGGCCTGGATCAGGGCAGCTTCGCCCTCGGGGGTCGGGACGTATCCCACAACGACCGTCATGGTGTCTCCTTGCTTCTGCTCGATGTGCGTGGATGGCTTTGGTGCGGCTGCTTAGTCACTGTAATCCGCTGCACCCGAGTTGGCTGGGAGCAGCGGCCTGCGCTCCGGACGGTTGCGGCGGTACACCTTGTAGGCAAAGGGCCAGAGCAGGATGAGGCCAATAATGACATAGATGCCGACGGCGATCGGCTCACCCATGAGCCCTGCCGGGTCGCCTGCGCTCAGCTGCAGGGTCTTGCGGAGCTGCCCTTCGATCCGCGGGCCCAGGATCACGCCCAGGATCAGCGGCAGCACAGGAAGCCCGAAGCGCCGCATCATGAAGCCGAGTGCGCCCAGGACCAGCAGGATCACCAGGTCGAACGCCTGCAGGTTGACCGAGTAGGCGCCCAGCGTGGCGAAGAACAGGATGCCCGCGTACAGGTACGGGCGTGGCAGCTGCAGCAGCTTGGCCCACAGCGGTGCCAGCGGCAGGTTGATGATCAGGAGCAGCAGGTTGCCGATGAACAGGCTGGCGATCAAGGCCCACACCAGGGGCCCCTGGCTTTCGAAGAGCTGTGGACCCGGCTGGATCCCGTAGCTGGTGAAGGCGGCCAGCATCACGGCTGCGGTGGCATTGGTGGGCAGTCCCAGCGCCAGCATGGGGGTCAGCGTACCGGCGGCCGCAGCGTTGTTGGCTGCTTCCGGACCGGCCACGCCTTCAATGGCACCCTTGCCGAACTCTTCCGGGTGCTTGCTGAGGCGCTTTTCCGTCACGTAGGACAGGAACGTGGGGATCTCTGCGCCACCGGCCGGCAGGGCACCGAACGGGAAGCCGAAGGCGGTACCCCGCAGCCACGGCTTCCAGGACCGCTTCCAGTCGGACTTGCCCATCCAGGGCTGGCCCACCGGGATGGCGTGCAGGGGAGTGCGGCGCAGGTGTGCCGCCACCCAGAGGGCCTCGCCCACGGCGAAGATGGCCACGGCCACCACCACGATGTCCAGGCCGTCCGCAAGGAGCGGCTGGCCGAACGTCAGGCGGCGCTGGCCGGTGACGGAATCCATCCCTACCAGGCCGATGGCCAGGCCGAGGCCCAGGGAGGCGAATCCACGCAGCCGGGACGACCCGAGCACGGCGGTGACGGCCAGGAGGGCCAGGACCATGATGGCGAAGTAGCTGGGGGCGCCCAGGCTGACGGCGAACTTCACCACGACCGGTGCGCAGACGGCCAGCAGGGCCGTGCCAATGGTGCCCGCGACGAACGAGCCGATTGCCGCCGTCGCCAGTGCCTGCGCCGCCCGGCCCGCCTTGGCCATCTTGTTGCCTTCGATGGCCGTGACCACCGACGACGATTCACCAGGGGTGTTGAGCAGGATCGAGGTGGTGGAGCCGCCGTACATGCCGCCGTAGTAGATGCCGGCGAACATGATGAAGGCGCTGGTGGGTTCCAGGGCGTAGGTGACGGGGAGCAGAAGGGCCACGGTCATGGCCGGGCCCAGGCCCGGGAGGACGCCGACGGCGGTACCCAGGATGACGCCGATGACGGCGTACAGGAAGTTCATGGGGGTGAGGGCGGTGGCGAAACCGTCCATCAGGGAGGACCAGACGTCCATTTAGAGGATTCCTTCCAGGAGGCCGGCCGGCAGCGCGATGCCCAGGCCGAGGTAGAAGCCGTAGAAGGTCAACAGGGACAGGGCAACGGAGATCAACCCGTCCCGGACAAAGTGGCGGCTGCCCAAGGCAAGGACGCTGCCCCAGAACAGGACCGTTCCGGAGACCACCCACCCGGCCCAGTCGATGAGCAGGATGTTGAGGATGAAGGCTCCGGCCAGCGGCAGGACGGTCTTCCAGTCGGCGGGGTGCGCCAGGTCAACGTCCTCGCCGCCCTCGGCCTCACCCTTGCCGCCGCGCAGGACATTGATGGCCAGCAGGACGGCGCAGACCACCAGCATCCCGGCCACGATGAACGGGACGGTTTTGGGCCCAACCGGATCAGACTTCGAATACGGGGTTGCCAGGCCGTTGGCGTCAAGGAAGACCAGGACGCCGGCCGCCCCGAGCAGGAGTGCGACCCCCAGCTCGGAGCGGCCTTTAAGGCCTGTGGTCAGCGACGTCACGCCAACCCAAGCTTGGTCAGGACATCCGCTACCCGCTTGTCCTGCTCGCTGAGGAAGGTTTTGAACTGGTCGCCGGTGATGAAGGCGTCGGTCCAGCTGTGGGTCTTCAGCGCTTCCTTCCAGCCCGCAGTGCCGTGCATCTTCTCCAGGGCTGCGATCAGTGCCGCCTTGTCCTTGTCACTGATTCCCGGAGGGGCCACCACGCCGCGCCAGTTGGTGAACACCAGGTCGATGTTGGATTCCTTGAGCGTGGGTGCGTCCACGCCGTCAAGGCGCTTCTCGCCACTGGTGGCCAGGACACGGACCTCGCCGGATTCGATCTGCTTCAGGTACTCGCCGGCGCCGGAGGCGGCGAAGCCGAGCTTGTTGCCAAGGATCGCGGGGAGAAGGTCGCCGCCGCCGTCGTAGGAGACGAAGTTGACCTTCGTGGCGTCGATGCCCACGGCGCCCGCCAGCTGCATGGGCAGCAGGTGGTCCGGACCGCCGGGGGAGGAGCCGCCGCCTACAGCGATGGAACCGGGATCGGCCTTCCAGGCCTTCACCAGGTCATCGATGGTCTTGTAGGGCGAATCCTTGCCCACCATGATGGCGCCGGGCTCTTCGATGAGCCGGGCCAGCGGGGTGGTGTCCGTCAGCTTGGACTCTGACTTGTTGGTGTAGCTGGCACCCACAACGCCCAGGCCCATGAGCATGGCAAGGTCGCCGTTGCCCTTCTCGTTGACAATGCGGGCAAGGCCAACGGTGCCGCCGGCACCGGCGAGGTTGAAGACCTCGGTGTTGGTGGAGATCTTCTCGTCGTCGAGGACCTTGGCGGCGGCGCGGGCGGTGGTGTCGTAACCGCCGCCGGGGGTGTTGGGGACCATGATCTGCAGGCCGGTGATGGGTGCCGCGGCGGCGCCGGAGCTTTCCGGGCCCGTGGAGCCCTTGCTGGTGGCACCGCAACCGGTGGCCATCAGGGCGATGCCGGCAGCAACGGCGGCAACTCGCAATGCGCGGATCTGGCGCATGTGTTCCTCTTCTCTCGAACAAATCTGGCCGGCATCGGCTGACTCGTGGTTCCGATGCCTTGTGGTTCCGATGCTAGGGGCGGCAGTGACGCCGATCACTCTTGTGTACGCAGAGAAAGTTGTGTTCATTGCGTTCACGTTTCCGGCATCCCACAGCCGCCCTGCCGCTGGCTTTGGGATATAGTTCCCGGTACACCACCCCAGGCCCTGCGCCCATATCCTGTGTGCGCTGCGGCCTGCCACTGGCGCCGGGCCTCCGGTTCCCCTGCCCGCACATACCAGGAAGACCATTGTGACTCGACGACGAGGAATGTCCCTTGCGGGGCAGTACCTGCTGCTGCAGTTGCTCATCGTCCTGGCCGTGCTGGTGGGCGTCGTGGCCATCTCCCTGGCGCAGTCCGCGGCGGCCTTTGAACGGATTGAGGGCCGGCGCGCCCTGTCCGCAGCGGAAGCCTTGGGCGGCAACCCCGTGGTGCGTGAGCTCCTGCCGGAGACGGAACCGCGCGGAGGGGCAGTACTGCCGGCGGTGGCGGAGTCCGTCAGGATCGTTTCCGGCTCATCCCGGGTGGCGCTGGCACGCATCGACCGCACGGTGGTGGCGTCCTCGGATCCCAGCCTGCTGGGCCTGCCGCTGGAGCTTGGTGCCAGCAGGGTCATGGAGGGCCGTGCCTGGACGGGAGTGGTGGGCGGGACCCCTGCGCCGTTGCTGTCCGCGCACGTCCCCGTCCTGGATGACACTGGGCGCATGATCGGGATTGCCTCCATCAGCCGCAACTATCCAACGGTGCTCGAACGCCTGGGCGACGCCGTGCCCAACCTCCTGACCTACCTGGGCGTGGCGAGTGTCCTGGGCATCGCCGGGTCCTTTTTGCTGTCGCGCCGGGTAAAGCGGCAAACCCTTGGCATGGAGCCCAGTGAGATCACCAGCCTGGTGGAAAACCGCGAGGCCATGCTGCACGGCCTCAAGGAGGGCGTCGTGGCGCTGGACCTGCATGAGCGGATCACCGTGGCCAACCACAGCGCGCGTGCCCTGCTGGGCCTCCCGCCTGACTGCGTGGGCAAGCGCGTGGCGGCGCTCGCCGTCGAACCCGCCCTCAAGGAAGTCCTCACCCGCGAGCAGCCCGGGCCCGACCAGTTGGTGCTGGTGGGGGACCGGCTGGTGGTGATGAACCGGGTACCGTTCCAGTCCCGCGGCCGGGTGATCGGCTCGGTGACAACCCTGCGCGACCGGACCGAGCTCTCCGAACTGGAGCATGAGCTTGGCACCACCCGCACCGCCACGGACACCCTCCGCGCCCAGGCGCACGAGTTCGCCAACCAGCTCCACGTCATCTCCGGCCTGATCCAGATCGGCGAGTACGATTCCGTGGTCCAGTTCGTCAACGGCGCCACCGTGGACCGGACCCGGCTCAACGACGAAGTGTCGGCCCGCATCAAGGACCCCGCGCTCGCCGCCCTGCTGATCGCGAAGTCGAGCCTCGCCACCGAACGGGGCGCGGCCCTGCAGCTGGACCCGGACTCCGTGCTGGACAGCGTCGATGACGGGCTGTCCCGGGACCTCACCACCGTGGTGGGGAACCTGGTGGACAATGCGTTCGACGCCGTCACCGGGCTTCCGCAGGCGGCCGTCAAGGTGCTGGTGGAGGGCAACGGGGCGGGAGACGTGGTGGTGACTGTCCGCGATAACGGTCCCGGTGTCCCCGGGGGTGCCACTGACCGGATCTTCCGCCAGGGCTTCACCACGAAGGATCCCGGCCCGGCCGGCAGCCGCGGCTTCGGATTGGCGTTGTCGCGGGCAGTGTGCCGCCGCAGCGGCGGGAACCTGACGGTGGCGAACGATAATGGTGCAGTCTTTACCGCTGTGCTGAAACGAGGGAGTAGCCGGCCGTGATCAAGGTTTTGATCGTCGATGACGATTTCATGGTTGCCAAGGTGCATGCCGGCTTCATCCAGCGCACGCCCGGCTTCACCGTGGTGGGGGCCGCCCATACCGGGGCGCAGGCCGTCGCGGAAACCGGGCGGCTCCAGCCGGACCTGGTGCTGCTGGACATCCACCTGCCGGACATCAACGGCCTGGACCTGATGCAACGCCTCCGCGCTGTCGCTCCGGAGCTGGACGTGCTGGTCATCAGTGCCGCGCGCGAGGTTGAGACCGTCCGTAAAGCGCTGCGCGGCGGCATTGTCCATTACCTGATCAAACCCTTTTCGCAAACGGACCTGCAGGAGCGGCTGGAGCACTACCGGAATGCGTACCAGGGCCTGGATGCGTCCAAGGACGTGGCCGAACAGTCGGATGTGAATCGGGTGTTCGGCCTGGACCGCGCCGAACGGCCGCTGCCAAAGGGTTGCAGCATAGAGACGCTGAAGCTGGTGGAGGCAGCGTTGAACGCCGCCACCGGCGACGTGTCGGCGGCGGAAGTGGCCGAGGAACTTGGAACCTCCCGTGTCAGCGCCCGCCGCTACCTTGAGTACCTGCACGATGAAGGAACGCTGGACGTGCGGCTCAAATACGGGGTGGGACGGCCCGAACGGCGGTACGTCCTGAAGGCCTGACGGGACCCCGCCGGAACGCCGCCGGGGGACCAGCCCTCAGCGCAGCAGCGTGTCAATCAGCCGGGCGGCGGTCCTGGCCGTCCGGCCGTCAATGTCGAACGCGGGATTCAGCTCCGCCACGTCCAGGTGCAGCAGCTTCCCGCTCCGGGCCACCTGCCGGCAGACGGCCGAAATGACGGGTAGCTCGACACCGTAGGCTGCCGGCGCACTGACCCCGGGTGCCACCGCGGCGGGCAGCACGTCAAGGTCGATGGTCAGGTACAGCACGTCAATGTCGGCCAGGAAGGCCGCCACGAAGTCCCGGGTCCGGTCCGCGTCGCAGTCCTCATCCAGCAGGTACCGGACCCCCAGCTTGTCCGCGGTGTCGAACAGGACCCGGGTGTTGTTCGGCTCCGAGATGCCGGCGACGGCGTAGCGGAATTCGCGTCCGGCGTCCGCTTCCGCGCGGGCCATCTGCAGGAACGGCGTGCCGGAGCTGGCCACCGGCTCCTCGCGGAGATCGAAGTGCGCATCCAGGTTCAGGACCCCGAGGCGCTGCCCGCTGTGGACCGCGGCTGATGCGCTGAGGCCGAGGTAGCTGGCATAGGCGGTTTCGTGTCCGCCGCCCAGCACCACGGTTTGGTGGCCGGCATCCAGCAGTTCCGCCAGAACCTGGCCAAGCCGTTCCTGGCCCGCCTCGAGGTCTTCCCCGGACACCACCACATCGCCTGCGTCGGCCACGGTACGGTCCAGGTGGAAGGCCAGCGGACCCAGTGCTTTCCGCAGCGCCGCCGGCGCCGCCGCCGCGCCGGGCCTGCCCTTGTTGCGGCGCACCCCCTCATCGCTGGAAAAGCCCAGCAGGGCCACCGGCTGCCGGCTGGATGATGCCACCAACGGTTCTTCATCCTGTCCCGCTGCAGCCCCGCCGGCCGCCGACGGACTCTCGTGGTTCACCGCCTGCCACCAGCGGCGGTGGGCCGGCCCATCGCCGTCGAACCTGCCGGTCCAGGGCTGGGGCGGGACGTCGACGGAGGGAAGCTGGAAGGACATGCTCCAAGCTCACCGCACGCCGGGCGCGAAAGCCAGCACGCCCGCCGTCGTCCTGTCCGGAATCCGAGAATCAGGAGGCGCCGGACATCCGTGGAACGTCCCGCCGTGGGTACGGGGGATAGGGTGGGACCGGGCCGCTCCGCAGGCGCAGGCAATGGCTGCGGGCCGGCAACGAAACACTTCCAGGCTGGAGAGCCCATGTTTGAAGCCCCCGACATCCTTTTTGCCGCGGCCGGCGTGGCCGTCTTCGTCGCGGCGGTCCTGCCCAAGCTGCTGCGCAACATGCCGCTGTCCATGCCCATGGTCTTCCTGGGCGCCGGGATGGCAGCCTTCGCGCTGATCCCCTCGCTGCCAAGTCCCAACCCGGTGGAGCACAGCGACTTTGTCATGCACCTTGCCGAGGTGTGCGTGATCATCTCGCTAATGGGCGCCGGGCTTGCCCTGGACCGCCCCGTTGGACGCCGGCGGTGGTCCACAACGTGGCGCCTCCTGGGTATTGCCATGCCGCTGTGCATCCTCGGGCTGACCCTGCTGGGGATGTGGCTCCTGGGCCTGGGGCTCGGCGCGGCCCTGCTGGTGGCCGCCAGCCTGGCCCCCACGGACCCTGTCCTGGCATCCGAGGTCCAGGTGGGAGAACCTGCCGACCAGGACGACCACACCGACAAAGAGGACGAGGTCCGGTTCGGCTTGACGTCGGAGGCCGGACTCAATGACGGGCTGGCGTTTCCGTTCGTCTACCTTGCCATTGCCATCAGCGTTGCCGGAGCGGACCCCGCAGGCTGGTTCGGCGAATGGTTCGGACTGGACGTGGTGTGGCGGCTGGCTGTCGGGCTGGTGGTGGGGTTCCTCACCGGAAAGCTGCTCGCCAGGCTGTTCTTCTCCGCCCGCGCGGAGAGCTTCAGGCTGTCCAACCACTCGGAGGGCTTTGTGGCCCTGGCCGCGACGTTCCTGGCCTACGGGCTGACGCAGATGGTGGAGGGCTACGGGTTCATTGCGGTGTTTGTGTGTGCCGTGACCATCCGCGCCGCAGAACGCACCAACGGCTACCACCGGGTGCTGCACTCCTACGTGGAACAGCTGGAGCGGCTCCTGACGGTGGTGATCCTGGTCCTGCTCGGCGGTGCCATCGCCCGGGGGCTGCTGGCAGGGATCGGGCTGCCGGAACTGCTGGTGGCCCTTGCCTTCCTGCTGGTGGTCCGGCCGCTGGCAGGCTGGCTGGGCCTGCTGGGAGGCAAGACCGGTCCGCGGGAACGCGTGGCACTGTCATTCTTCGGCATCCGCGGAATCGGCTCCCTGTACTACCTGGCCTTCGCGTTGGGGGAAGGACACTTCATCGGCCAGGGACGCTGGCTCTGGTCCTTTGTCGGGCTGGTGGTGGCCCTGTCCATCGTGATCCACGGAGCCACCACCTCGCCCCTGATGAACCGGCTGGACCGGCTGCGGCAGCGGAAGGCGCTGGCCGTGTCCGGCGACGAGGGGCTCGCCCCCAACACCCCGGTGTAGGCGCACCGCCAGGGAAACCCGGGCAAAGCAAAAGGGCTGGTGCGGCGGACGCCGCACCAGCCCTTTCCCGGGACAGGGGTTACTTCATCCCCAGGGCCGCCTCGATGGGGCCGATGGCGAAGAACAGCGCGAACGCTGCGGCCACGGCCCACATCAGCGGATGGATGTCCTTGATCCTGCCTTGGACGGTGCGGATCAGGACGTAGGCAATGAAACCTGCGCCCAGGCCGTTGGCGATGGAGTAGGTGAAGGGCATCAGGGTGAAGGTGAGGAACGCGGGGATGGCGATGCCCCAGTCCTGCCAGTCGATCTTGCCCACCTGGGAGACCATCATGAAGCCCACCACCACCAGTGCGGGGGCCACGGCCTCGAACGGGACCAGGTTGATCAGCGGAGTGAAGAACATGGCCACCAGGAACAGCAGGCCGGTGACGATGGACGCCACGCCCGTGCGGGCGCCCTCGCCGATGCCGGCGCCGGCTTCCACGTAGATCTGGTTGGAGGAGACGGAGGCGCCGCCGCCGATGATGGCGCCGAGGGCGTCCACTTGGAGCACGCGGTCGACGTCGGGAATGTTGCCGTTCTCGTCCACCGTGCCGGCTTCGTTGGCCAGGCCCACCATGGTGCCCATGGCGTCGAAGAAGATGCTGAGCAGGATGACGAAGGCCAGCAGGGTGGCTGCCACGAAGCCAAGGTGCTCGAAGGCGCCGAACGGGTTGGCCTTGCCGATCAGCGACAGGTCCGGGGCAGCCCAGCCGGAAAATGCCGGGGCAACCAGGGACCAGCCCTGCGGGTTGAAGTTCTTGCCGTCGAAGCTGGGGCCGATGTGCAGGGTCATCTCAAGGATGACGGACAGCACGGTGGAGGTGATGATGCCGATCAGGATGGCGCCCTTGACCTTGCGCACCACCAGGGCGATGGTCAGGATCAGGCCGAACACGAACACGGCGGTAGGCCAGCCCAGGAGTTTGCCTTCGAAGCCCAGGCCCACTGGGACGGTGGTTCCCGCAACGTCCGGGATGCGCCGCACAAACCCGGCGTTGACCAGGCCGATCAGGGCGATGAACAGGCCGATGCCCACCACGATGGCCGTTTTGAGTCCGTCCGGAACGGCTTTGAAAACGGCGGTGCGGAAGCCGGTCAGGACCAGGATCAGCATGGTCACGCCGGACAGGACCACCAGGCCCATCATGTCCGGCCAGGTGAGGCCGGGGTTGGTGGCCACGGTGACAGCCACGAAGGCGTTGACGCCAAGGCCGGTGGCCAGGGCGAAGGGATGCCGTCCCCAGGCCCCCATGAGGATGGTGAGGACGCCGGCCACCAGTGCGGTTACGGCGGCGACGGCGGTGAAGCCCAGGGTGGTGCCGTTGGAGTCCGCGCCGGACAGGATGAGGGGGTTCAGCACCACGATGTAGCTCATGGCGAAGAACGTGGCGAACCCGCCGCGGATCTCGCGGGAAAGGTTGGAGCCGCGCTCGGTGACCCTGAAATACCGGTCCAGGGCAGAGCCTTGCTTAAGCATTAGTCCTCCGGGGAAGTGTGTGGGGATACCTGCATCCTAAGGGAGCGGCGGGGAGGGGGCAGGCAATTTCGCCTAGTCTGTAAGGAAGCCAACACGAGGAGCAGCCCCACCATGCGCCAAGTCCCCCGCCAGTTGCTGAGCATGGTGCTCGGTGTGTTTATCTTGGCAGCCGCTGCACTGGGCCTGGCCGCCCCGGCCTCCGCCCATGATGCCGCTGAATCCACCAGCCCGGCGCAGGGGGCGGCACTGGCTGCTCCGCCCGCCGAGGTTTCGGTGACGTTCAGCAGCAAGCCGCTGGGCATCGGGTCGTCCTTCTCCGTCAAGGATGCCGGCGGAACCGAATGGTCTGACGGCTCCGTGCAGATCGTGGACAACGTGGCCACCCAAAAGCTGCGCCCGGGCGGCCCGGCGGGAACGTACACGGTGGCGTGGCGCGTGGTCAGCTCGGACTCACACCCCATCGAGGGAACCTTCACTTTTTCTGCGGCGTCCGGCGCCGCACCGCCAGGCGCGTCCACCGGTGGAAGTTCGACGGCGGCCGGTACGGTCCCCGGCATGGGCACCGCACAGCCGGGAACCACGGAAGAGCAGTCGGAGCCTGCGGCCGCGGGCGAGCCGTTCCAGTGGAGCATCGTGATTTTTGCGGTGGTAGCCGTCGGCCTGCTGGTAGCGCTCGGCGTCATGGCCAGGCGCAGGCTCACCGGTGACGGAGACGCCGAGTAGGACGGGAGCAGTCCCACCCGCTCCGGGCCGTTGGTTCCTGCCGCGCACCCGGCCGGCGGACCCTCAGCAGGTGAGTACCGCAAAGCCGCCGGCGGCCGGCAGGGCACCCCGGGAGGGCTGCCCGCCGGCCGCCAGTCCGCTGTCGGGGTTGACCTTGGCGGAGATGGCCTGGCCCACGGTTTTAGCCTGGCGCAGCACTTCCTTGGGTGATGGCGTGATGAGTTCGCCCACCCCCACCAGGTAGATGCCAATGGCCCGCATGGCGGCTGCCACGTTGCGGCCCACGGCAATGCCGAAATCGCTGAGCATGCGCCGCAACTGGCTGTGTGCGCAGCGGGTGAGCACAATATGGTCAGCCACCAGGATGCCCGTGGGGGTGTGTACCTGCCACTGGGGCGCCACCTGGTCCGGAGTTTCCAGCATGGTCAGCTGGACCGCCCGCGTGGTGTTCCGGACATCCACACTGTGGCTCGCGGCGTAGTTGCGCAGGTGGCGCAGGATCTCGTTGCGTTCCCGGAGGGTATCGCTGTCCGCTGCGTCGCACCGTTGCAGTGAAGTAGTGTTCGCAGGCTGCGCCTGGCCCAGGATGTCGAGGCCGTCCACCACGATGGAGTCCACCCCATGGCGGCGCAGTTCGGCGGCCACGGCCAGCCCGGACAGGCCAGTGCCAATGACGACAGTGGTGGTCTGTTCGGTCCCGGCGTTCCCAGGCGTGCTTGACACTACAGTTTCCCTCCTTTGGAGCTTCGGCAGGTGCCGGCGTCCTCGCCGGCGCGCGTTCCGTTACCCCCAAGTACGGCCGCAGCGCATGGTCCGGGACCGTCCTGGCAGGAAAATGCGGTTGGCGTCCCGGACCAACAATGTCCTGAAGACTACAGACAAAACGCGGCCGTGGATAGCCCAGTGGAGAAAACATTTCCGCCCTGCGAAGGCGCTTTCCGGAAGCCATCCGAAACCCTGTGGATAACTTCGCCCACATGCCCCTGAACAGGCTTGCTAAGCACTGGGGGACGGAGAATAGTGGGGAGCAGGAGCGGTCCTGTTCCTGCCCGCGCCGGTGTTGTGCCGGGTGCGCAGGAAGCGGCCCGTTTTCTGGCAGAATAGCCGCAACATCAGGCGTATCGCGAGGAGGCGGCCCCCATGGGCTCACGAGAGTTGCATCCGGACCCGGCCCGGGACGGTGGCGGTACACCTTCCGCCCCGCGGGGCATCGTGGTCGGCGTCGACGGATCGGACCATGGCCAGTGCGCCCTGGTGTGGGCCGCTCGCGAAGCCCAGCGCCGCCGGCGCCCCCTCCATATCGTCACCGCCTACTCCGTACCGATCTTCGCCGCATCCGGCCTGGACGGGGGTTACGCCACCGTGGACGACTCCGTGATCCGCGAGGGTGCCGAGGCGATTCTCCGGCAGGCACTGGAAAAGGTTGCCGCGTACGACGTCGATGTCACTTCCTCGGTGGAGAACGGCGACGCCGCAGGCGTCCTGCTGGAGATCTCCGAAACCGCTGAACTCCTGGTGGTGGGAACCCGCGGCCGCGGCGGCTTCGTAGGGCGGCTCCTTGGTTCCGTCAGCAGTGCCCTGCCCGCCCACGCGAAGTGCCCTACCGTGACGGTCCCCTTGTTCTGCTCGGACCGGCTTGGGGAGTCCACGGAGGACCGCCGCGTCAAGGCTGAACAGGCCAAGTCCGGCCACCGCACGGTTGAGAATGTGGTGGTGGTTGGTGTGGACGGCTCCGAGCAGGCCCGCGTCGCCGTCCTTGAAGCAGCCGACCAGGCCGAGCGGCTCGGGGCCTCCCTCCGCGTGGTCTGCGCCGTTCCCCAGTACAGCGGCTCGCTGGCCTGGGTTCCCGCGCCCATGGACCGCAAAGCCCTCTTCGACGATATCCGCGTCACCCTGGAAGCCGGCATGGCGTGGCTCCGCAGCCACTACCCCAGGCTGCAGGCAGAGTACGAATTGAAGGACGGCTCGCCGGTGGACGTGCTCGTTGAGGAAAGCCGGCACGTTGAGCTGGTGGTGGTGGGTACCCGCGGCCACGGCGGCTTCACCGGAATGCTGCTGGGCTCGACGTCGGACGGCGTGCTCCACCATGCGAAGGGCCCAGTCATGGCTGTCCCGGACCGGGAGGACCCGCGCCTGGCGGACCGTGGACGGTTCGGCCCCATCCTGGGCGACGCCGCGTAGACGGCGACTTTACCGGGCAGCCAGCGGAAGACCACGGACATGACGCAGCGCACCCCAACCGATGACGGGTCCGGCGGGCTGGTGCTTGACCTGGCCCAGCTCAACGCCGGAATGCTGGCGCTGGTGGGTGGCAAGGCTGCGAACCTTGGAGAGCTGTTGTCGGCCGGGCTGCCGGTTCCGGAGGGGTTTTGCCTCACCACCGCTGCATACCGGCAGGCTATAGGCGCCACCGATGCATTGCTTCCGCCGCTGGCCGGGGTGTACGCCGCGCTTGGGGATGGGGATGGGGATGGGGATGGGGATGGGGCGGGGGCCGGCGGGGCGTCACCCGATGTGGCAGAACTCGCCGGAACCGCCCGCGCAGCAATCCTGGCGGCTCCCATTCCCGCAGGAGTTGCCCAGGCGGTGGAGCTGGCCTACACCGCCTTGGGTCCCGACGTCCCGGTGGCAGTAAGGTCGTCCGCCACGGCGGAAGACCTGCCTTTCGCCAGCTTTGCCGGCCAGCAGGACACCTACCTGAACGTGGTGGGCACCGCCGCGGTGCTGGATGCCGTCCGGCGGTGCTGGGCATCGCTGTGGACCGACCGTGCAACTGCCTACCGGGCAAGCCTCGGGATCGACCCGGCCACCGTGGCGCTCGCGGTGGTGGTCCAGCGGATGGTGGGCGCGGAGACTGCGGGCGTGATGTTTACGGCGAACCCGGTCACCGGCAGCCGCCGGCAGGTGGTGATCGACGCCAGCCCGGGCCTCGGCGAGGCCGTGGTCTCCGGCGCGGTCAACCCGGACCACTTCGTGGTGGACGCCCTGACCGGGAGGGTGCTGGAAAGCAAACCCGGCGACAAGACCGTTGAGATACGTCCGGCCGCCGGCGGCGGGACTGAGCTGCGAGAGGTGCCGGGCCGCCGGGGTGCCGCCTGCCTGACGGACCGGGAAGTGGCCGGCCTGGTGCGGCTGGGGTTGCGGGCAGGGGAACATTTTGGTGCCCCGCAGGACACCGAATGGGCCGTGGACGGTGGGGGCGCCCAATGGCTGACCCAATCGAGGCCCATCACCACGCTCTATCCCGTCCCCCGGAGTAATGGTGCCGCCGGCCGGGTTCCGCCGGGTTCCACCGCCGGCGGGACCAGGGCGTACCTCTGCTTCAGCCTCGCGCAGGGACTCACCCGGCCTCTTACTCCGATGGGCCTTGCGGCCGTCCGGCTGATCGCCTCATCGGTGGCCACCGTTGCCGGGTTCCCCGTTCCCGACCCCCGGGGAGGACCGTCCCCGTACGCCGAGGCGGGGCAGCGGATCTACATCGACTTCACCACGCCCATCCGCAGCAGCGTGGGCCGCCGCCTCGTTCCCCGCGTCTTCGACATCATGGAAGCCCGGACGGCAACGGTCATGCGGCAACTGTTCGCAGACCCCGCCTTTTCGGTGACCACCAGGACGCCTTTCGGGCTGCTGCGGCACGTCGTGCCCGCGGCCGTCCGGGCAGAGGTTCCCGCCAACTTCCTCCGTGCGTTGTTCCGTCCCAGCGCGGCCTTCCGCCGGTTGGACCGTTTTATCCAGGAGTTCGACGCTTCCCTGGCTCCCGGTGAGGACGCGGCCGCACTGGCACGCCTTGACCATGCCGAGGAGCTGGTGGGCTCACGCCTGTTCCGGATCGTTCCGGCGATCCTTCCCCTTCCCGCCCTTGGCTTTGCGATGCTGGGTGTTGCCGGCAGGCTGCTGGGCGGGGATGCCTGGGCCGAGCTGCAGCCCGTGATCCGCGGCCTGCCCAACAACGTCACCACGGAAATGGACCTGGAGCTGTGGCACCTGGCACAGGCAATCCAGGAGGACGCCGAATCACGTACCGCCCTGATGGACGGCGACCCCGCAGCCCTGGCTGCAGCCTTCCAGGCCGGCCGACTGCCGGCGCGCCTGGACACCGGCCTGGCAAGGTTCCTGGACAGGTACGGCCACCGGGCCGTGGGCGAAATCGACGTCGGACTCCCGCGGTGGTCGGAGGAGCCGGCACACATCCTGGGAATCCTTGCCAACTACCTGCGGCTGGACAACCCGGCCCTGGCGCCAGACGCCCAGTTCAGCAAGGCCGCCGAGGCCGCCGAGGCGCAGGTGGCACGGCTTGTGGCCAGGGCATCCGCACGCGGCAAGATCCGGGGACGGCTGGTGCGTGCCGCGCTCCGCAGGGCACGGCTGTTCGCCGGCCTGCGCGAGCTGCCAAAGTACCAGCTGGTGCTGGCCCTCGGGGAAGTCCGCCGCCAACTGCTCCTGGTGGGCAACGAACTGGCGCAGGCGGGAACGGTGGAAAGGCCCGACGACGTATTCTTCCTGGACTTCGCCGAGACCCGGCAGGCCTTGGCCGGAACAGCCGGGAACAGCGGAGCTGCCGTCCGGGACATGCAGACCCTCGTGGCGGCGCGGCGCCAGGACTATGCCGTGGAGCTCAGGCGCCGGCACATCCCCCGGGTCCTGCTCTCGGACGGCACGGAACCCGAAGCGGTTCGTACCGCCGTCGGACCCGCAGGAAACGGAGCCGTGCCAAACGGGACCCTGGCCGGCAGCCCGGCCTCGGCCGGGACGGTGACCGCTGCGGCACGGGTCATCCTGGATCCTGTCGGGGCGCGCCTGGAACCCGGCGAGATCCTGGTTGCCCCGTCCACGGACCCGGGCTGGACACCGCTGTTCCTGACGGCGGGAGGACTGGTGATGGAGATGGGCGGGGCCAACTCCCACGGCGCCGTCGTTGCGAGGGAATACGGTATTCCCGCGGTGGTCGGAGTGCCGGACGCCACCGGCCTGATCAGCACGGGCCAAAGAATAACGGTCGACGGCGCCGCAGGAACCATCGTGCCGGAACACCCCGGCAACCCCCGGAATGGACCCGTCCCCAGGGGCACAGACCCCCCTGCGCGGGCGTAGTCTTGGTTTATGGGCTCCAACAGGCTGGATTCCAGCGGACAGTCTCAACACATCAACGTGCAACGAAGCAGCACCAGGGGCCGCAAGGCGTGGCTGCGATGGCTTCCGGCCGTCGTGGCTCCGGCGGCCATCGCCTCCGCAGCCCTGGTCGGGTCCCTTCCGGCCGGTGCCAGCAACCCTCTCCCCGCCAAGACGCCCGCCCAGGTCCTCGAGCTGGCCGCCAGCCACCGAGGGGGCACATTCTCGGGCACGGTGGAACAGTCGGCCGACCTGGGGCTGCCGGAACTTCCGGCCGCCGGGAAACCATCCGGTTCCGCGTCCGGTCCTGCGTCCGCCGGCAGTGTCGCTTCGGTGATTGAGCTCCTGACGGGCAACCACACCGCGCATATCTACGTGGACGGCAAAGACAACGCCCGTGTACAGGTGATGGACCAACTGGCCGAACGGGACGTGGTTCGCCACGGAAACGATGTCTGGTTCTACTCCTCAAAGGACAACACGGCAGCCCATCTGGCCCTGCCCCAGCGCGCCCAGGGCCCTGCCCCCACAACGGACCCCGCGCCTCCAAACGACCCGCACGGGTCACCCGGCATGCACACTCCCGCTGAACTGGCCCAGCAGTTCCTGTCGAAGGTGGACCCGAGTACCGCCGTTTCCGTTGGCCCCGATGTATCCGTTGCGGGGCGTGCCGCCTACAACCTGCTGCTTGAGCCCCGCACGGACGGGACCTTGGTGGGCAAGGTGGCCATCGCCGTCGACGGTGAGAGCGGGATGACTTTGTCCGTCCAGGTGACCGCTCGCGGCGCCGACAAGCCTGCGTTCGCTTCCGGGTTCACCAGCCTCTCGCTCGACGCGCCGGACCCGTCAGTCTTCAGCTTCAGCCCGCCCCCGGGCAGCACGGTGAAGGAGATCCCGGTCCCGGAGAATCCCCATGATCCCGCCGATGCCCATGGCCCGGGTGCCATGCACGGCGGCGCCAAGGGGAATGTTGCCGTCACCGGTACCGGCTGGGAGACGGTGGTGGGAACGTCGGCTGGCTCGGCTGCGGCGGCCGAACCACTGCTCCAGGACCCGTTGCTGTCCCAGGCCGCCATCGCCGTACCCGGCGGCCGGCTGCTCTCCACCGCGCTGCTGAACATCCTGGTGACCGACGACGGCCGGATATTCGCTGGAATGGTGCCGCCCGAGGGGCTGCAGGCCGCAGCAGCAGCGCGGTAGGCGTTGGACGGACGGGGGAGTGGCGGCCGGGCCGGAGCAGGCCAGGTGACTTCGGGGCTGGCGATTGAGACCCGGGGCCTCAGCAAGCACTTTGGCCAGCAGGCCGCCGTCGACCACGTGGACCTGGCTGTCCCGCACGGGACGGTCTTCGGATTCCTGGGGCCCAACGGGTCCGGGAAGACCACCACCATCCGGATGCTGCTGGGACTGGCTGCCGCGTCTGCAGGCACCGTGACGCTGCTGGGCCAGGAGATGCCGGACAAACTCCACGAGGTGTTGCCGCGCGTCGGCGCCCTGGTGGAGGGCCCCGCGTTCTACCCCTTTTTGTCCGGCGCCGCCAACCTCCACCGGCTCGATTCCGCCAGCCCGCACACTGTGCCTGCCACGCGCAGGGCCCGCGTGCAGCAGGCCCTGCAGCGTGTAGGCCTGGAACACGCCGCAGGGAAGCGCGTGCATGCGTACTCCCTGGGCATGAAGCAGCGGCTGGGCATCGCCAACGCACTGCTCTCGCCCCGGGACCTCCTGGTCCTGGACGAGCCCACCAACGGCCTGGATCCGCAGGGGACCCGCGAAGTCCGCAACCTGGTGCGCTCGCTGGCGCACCAGGGCACCACTGTCTTTGTCTCCAGCCATCTTCTGGCCGAGGTGGACCAGATGTGCACCCACGCTGCGGTCATGAGCGCCGGCAAGCTCGTGGCGCAGGGGCCGCTGGCCGAGCTGCGCCAGGCCGGAAGCACGCGCCTGCGGCTGGTAACACCCGACGGCGGTGCGGCGCGGCAGATCCTGGCGGGGCTGGGGCTGGTGCCCGGGCTGGGGGACGCCGAGGCGGAGCCTGCACGTTCGGGCCGTCCAGGCCCGCAGGGGCCGGAACCACGGCGCACCCAGCCGGACGGGGAGACCATCGTTGCGGCGTTGGATGCGAGCCTGCAACCGGCCGTGCTGCCGGAGGACGTCGTGGTGCGCCTGGTCCACGCGGGGGTCCGTGTCCGGGGCTTCGCCGTCGAACGTGAAAGCCTTGAGGACCGCTTTGTTGCCCTGACCGGGGAAGGATTCGACGTTGCCCAGTAGTGTTCCCGCGGATCTTCCGGAGGCTGCCGGAACAGCCCGGCCGGCCGCAGTGCCGCGCAGTTCCGGGCTGTCCCTGTTGGGGTCGGAGTTCAAGGTCCTTTTCGGGCGGCGGCGGACCTGGGCCTTGCTCCTGGCGCTCGCCGCCATCCCCGTACTCATTGCCGTGGCCGTGAAGGTTTCCTCCAGGGTCCCGCCGGGGCGGGGCCCTGCATTCCTCGACCGGATCACCCAGAACGGCCTGTTTGTGGCTTTCACCGCCATGCTGGTCTCGGTCCCGCTGTTCATGCCGCTCGCGGTGGGGGTGGTGGCCGGCGATACGATCGCCGGAGAGGCCAACCTGGGCACCCTCCGGTACCTGCTGGTGGCGCCGGCCGGGCGGGTGAGGCTCCTCCTGGTGAAGTACGCGGGGGCACTGGCCTTCTGCATCGCGGCTCCGTTGACCGTTGGCCTGGCAGGTGCGGCCATTGGGGCTGCGTTGTTCCCCGTAGGCCCGGTGACCCTGCTCTCCGGAGGGGTAGTGCAGCCTGGCGAAGCCTTCCTGCGGATACTGCTGATCGCCGCCTACCTGGCTCTGTCCCTTGCCGGGCTCTCGGCAATCGGGCTGTTCCTGTCCACGCTGACCGTTGTTCCGGTGGGGGCCATGGCCGCCACGGTGGTGGTGTCTGTGGTGTCCGAGGTCCTGGACCAGCTTCCCCAGCTGGAGTGGCTGCACCCGTGGCTCTTCAGCCATTACTGGCTGGGTTTCGCCGACATGCTGCGCCAGCCACTGGTGTGGGACTCGTTCGGCAGCAACGCCCTGCTCCAGGCCGGCTACGTGGCGGTGTTCGGGGCGCTCGCGTATGGCAGGTTCGTCACCAAGGACATTCTGAGCTGACGACGGCGGCCGGAGCCTTCAGGAGATGCAGCCCCAGGTAGCAGCTCAGTAGCGGGCCGCGTACGGATACAGGTCCATGCCCACCATCGAACTGATCGTGGAAACGGTGATGCCCTCCTGGGGGTTCAGCGCCTGGACCACTCGGCCGTTCCCCAGGTAGATGGCCACGTGGTAGAAGTTCGGGGCGGAACCCCAGACCAGCAGGTCACCCCGGCGGGCCTGCGAAATCGGAACGTGGACGGGGGCTGCCGCGTACTGCTGGGACGCGGTGCGCGGAAGGTACGTACCGGCCGCGGCGAAGGCATTCTGCACCAGGCCCGAGCAGTCGAAACCATACGGCCCCGTGCCACCCCATTGATAGAAGTACGGTGCGCCCACCTTGCCCAAGGCGACGGAGATCGCTGCCTCGTACGTGCCCGAGCCGGCGGGAGGCGCAGGCGCGGGGGCAGGGGCCGGTGCGGCGGGGGCAGGTGCGGGTGCCGGGGCAACCGGAGCAGGGGCCGGAGCAGCGGGTGCCGGGGCGGCCGGGGCAGGTGCCGGGGCGGCAGGGGCAGGTGCTGCTGCAACGGGGGCCGGTGCCGCCGGCGCGGGGGCTGCCGGGGCTGGCGCGGCGGGAGCGGGAGCCGCAGGGGCAGCCACCTGTCCGCCGCCGTTCTGTCCTGCACCGTCCTGGCGGCCGGCTTGGTCGTTGGCTGCCTTGTCCTGTGCTGCTTTATCGGCCGCTGCTTTGTCGGCGGCAGCGGACAAAGCAGCAAGGCGTGCCTCTTCGCGCTGCCGGTCAAGGGCATCCACCCGCGCGGATTCGAGCGCCACTGTGGTGTTGCGGAGCTGGGCCAGCTGGTCCACCAGGACGGTCCTCTGTGCCTTGGCATCGGCGACTGCCTTTGCCTGCGCGGCGTTGGCCTGCTCCGCCTGGGACCTCCGTTGCTCGGCGGTCTTGGCGGCGTCGTCAGCAGCCTTGGTGGCATCATCCGCGGCTGCGGTCAGGGACTGGTAGGCGGTGGCTGCGCTGTCCGCGGCTTCGAACGCGCGGCTGCGGCTGGCGGATAGGGCCTCAAGGGTGGCGGCCTGCTGGAGGCTGTCGCTGCCGCTGGCCAGGGTTCCGAGGGTGGGGTTCAAGCCGCCGTTGCGGTACAGGTCGCCGGCGAGCTGCCCCACCTGCTTCCGGGTCCTGTCCTGCTGGTCGCGGGCGGACGATGCTTTGGCGGCGGCAACGGAAGCCGCTTCAGTCCGCTGCTGCAGTTCCACGAGCGCTTCACTGTAGGAATTGTTGGCCTGCATGGCCACCGCGAACGCCGCCTGCTGGGCAGTTGACGCATCCGCCAGAATCCGCTCGATCGCCGTGACCTGGTCTGCCGTCGCGGACTCACTTGCCTTTGCGGCGGCGATGTCCTCCGGGGACGGGATCTCCGGTGATGCGGGACGGACCGTAAGTGCGGATGGTGCCGGCGCCGCCAGCGCGGGCGGGGCCACAGAGGCAAAGAGTACGACGGCGGCGCACAGCGCAGCGGTCCTGCGGCCGGATCCGGGTATAGCCATCTGCAGAGACCTCGCAACGGTAAGGCTGGGAGTGAGGTTCTGGATGCGGCACGACGGTGCCCCTCAGCTGCTCGCCAGCAGTCCGAGGTTACGTGACGGTATGCACATTGGCAACAGCAGTCACATGAATAACATAAACCACAAAGATGTCATTCTCCACGGAATTCACCACGGTGTGTCGGGGTCAGGCGTGCTGGTGTTCCTCGTGTTCTGAGTGGCTGGCAGGCTCCAGCTGGAAGGTGCAGTGGTCGGTATCAAAGTGAGAGCCCAGGCAGGTGATGAGCTTGTCCAGCAACTGGTCGGCGCCCCGGGCGTTCAGCACCCCATCCTCCACCACCACGTGCGCTGAGAAGACGGGGACGCCGGAGGTGATGGTCCAGATGTGGATGTCGTGGACGTCGGTCACACCGGCTACCGACAGGATGTGCTCGCGGATCATCTGGACTTCCACTCCCTTCGGGCTGGCCTCCAGCAGGACGTCCACCACGTCGCGCAGCAGGCTCCAGGCGCGGGGGAGGATCATCAGCGCGATAAGGACGGATGCGATGGTGTCTGCTGCCTGGAAACCGGTGGCCAGGATCACTATGGCGGCGATGATGACGGCCACCGAGCCCAGGAGGTCGCCCAGCACCTCCAAGTAGGCGCCGCGGATGTTCAGGCTCTCCTCCTGCCCCCCACGCAGGACCAGCAGCGATACCAGGTTTGCCACGGCGCCGAGGATTGCGGCGAACAGCATGATGTCCGTCTGCACCTCGGGGGGTGCGCCAAACCGGCGAATGGCCTCCGTGAAAATCACCACGGAGATCACGATCAGGATCAGCGCATTCGCCAACGCCGCGAGCACCTCTGCCCGCTGGTAGCCGTAAGTCCGCTGGTCGCTCGCCGGGCGGCCGGCGATCCAGGCGGCAAGCAGGGCGATGGTGACACCGGCCGCGTCGGAGAGCATATGCCCTGCGTCCGCCAGCAGGGACAGCGACCCGGACAGGGCCGCGCCGACGATCTGGATGACCACAACGCCGAGCGTGATCCCCAGGACCGCCACCAGCCGTTTCCGGTTCCGCCCGGTGGCAGTGATCCCGTGGCCGTGGTTGTGGTCGTGTCCCATGCCTACAAGGCTAGCCCCAGCCCAGCTCGTGCAGCCGGTCGTCGGAAATCCCGAAGTGGTGGGCGATCTCATGGACCACGGTGACGGCCACTTCGTGGATCACCTCGTCCCGGGAGGCGCAGATTTCCAGGATGGGTTCGCGGAAGATGGTGATCCGGTCCGGGAGCGAGCCGGCGTCCCACCATGAGTCGCGTTCGGTCAGGGGGACGCCTTCGTACAGCCCCAGCAGCACGGTGTCCGGGTCTTCCCCTGGGCCCGGCACGTAATCGTCGTCGATGAAGACTGCCACGTTATCCATGGCCCGGGCCAGTCGGTCCGGAATGCTGTCCAGGGCATCCTGGACGGCTGCTTCGAATTCGTCAGGAGACATGGTGAAACCTGACGGTTCATGCGGCCCTTCGGGAATGATGGGCAGTCCCGGCGGAAGGCTGGCTGGCATACCCCGACTCTAGCCCGCCGCCCGGCCCGTCCCGATGCGGGAGGGGCGCGTCCTGCGCCGGGTCAGTCCCACTCCCACCAGGCAGACCAGCCCGCCCACCAGTCCCCAGGCTGTGGGGATCTCCCCGAGCAGCAGCCAGGAGATGAGCACCGTGGTCCCGGGCACCAGGTAGGTCGTGGCAGCCAGTTTCCCGGCTTCCACCAGCGAGAGCGCGTATGCCCAGGTTGTGAAGGCGATTGCAGTGGGAAACACGCCAAGGTACACCAGCGCCCAGGTGGCCTCCGGAGGGGCGGCCCGGACTTCGGAAGCCAGTTGCCCGGCGAAAGGCAGGCAGCACACCGCGCCAACGATGATGCCGAACCAGGTTGCCTGCGCCGCCGGGAACTTCCGCACCACCGGCTTCTGGATGATGACGCTGACTGCGGCGAGCACCGCTGCAAGGAGGCAAAGCGCCACGCCCGCCAGGTCCGTCGTCGAACTTTCCCCGGCGCTGCGCGGCTGTCCGGAACCCAGGGCGATCAGTGCAACTCCCGTGAACGCCACCGTGCTGCCGATGAGCAGCCAGCGGGGAAAACCCTCTTTGAGGAAGATGCCGGCCATGATGGCCACCAGGATCGGGTTGACGTTGATCAGCAGGGCGCTGGTGCCGGCGTCAAGGATGTGTTCGGCGGCGTTCAGGGCTACGTTGTAGCCGCCGAACCACATTACGCCATAGGCGAGGATGGGCAGCCATTCGCGCCCCCTGGGCAGCATCCGGCTCCTGAGCAGTTGCGGCACCACCAGGAAAGCGAGGACGACGGCGGCGACCGCCAGCCTGCCGAGCGTCAGGGATCCGGGGGAGAAGTGCGGCCCGATGGCGCGGATGCCGACGAACGCGGAGGCCCAGAGCACCACGGTAACCACCATGGCCGCCACGCCAAGAGCCTTCACTGGCGTGGGCGCTGCAGCGGGGGAAGCCAGGGGCTGGCGGGCGGGACTGTTGGAAGGCATGAATCAAATGTACGGCTGCTGCAGGCACCGGACTGGCGGAAATCGGCCGTGTGGGTGACCCCGGGCCAGGCAGAAGCTGGCAGACGCCGTCGAGTAACGGGGTTCAGCTTCGCTGACGGTCCGAGGAGGGCCTAGCTCCGCGAAGCCCAGGCGAGCAGCTTGTCCACCGGCCACGTGGTAATGATCCGGTCTGCCGGAACGTTGTTGCGGGCCGCCCGTTCGGCACCGTACTGCAGGAAATCCAGCTGGCCGGGGGCGTGGGCATCGCTGTCAATCGAGAACAGGCACCCGGCTTCCAGGGCCAGCTGGATCAGGGCATCCGGCGGGTCCTGCCGCTCGGGACGGGAATTGATCTCCACGGCGACGCTGTGCTCTGCGCAGGCGGCAAACACTTCCTTGGCATCGAATTCCGACGGCGGCCTGGTCCCGCGCGAGCCTTCCACCAGCCGGCCGGTGCAGTGGCCCAGGACGTTGGTCTGCGGGGCCGTAACGCCCCCGAGCATCCTCGCCGTCATGGTCTTCCGGTCTGCCCGGAGTTTTGAATGGACGCTGGCCACCACGATGTCCAGCCTGTCCAGCAGTTCCGGTTCCTGGTCCAGCTCGCCGGATTCCAGGATGTCCACCTCGATGCCGGCCAGGAGCCGGGTGGGTCCGTCCTTGCCGTTGATGCCCGCCACCACGTCCAGCTGGTCCCGCAGGCGTTCGGGCGAGAGGCCGTTGGCGATGGTGAGGTTGGGGGAGTGGTCTGTCAGGGCCACATACTCCCTGCCCAGCACCTCCGCGGCCGCCACCATCAGCTCGATGGGGGAGCCGCCGTCGGACCACTCACTGTGGCTGTGAAGGTCCCCGCGCAGGGCCCTGCCGATCTCTGCACCGCCGGATGCAAGCGGCTCGGCGCCCTTCTCCCGAAGGTCTGCCAGATACTCGGGGACCTGGCCGTCCACCGCCTGCCGGATCACCGTGAAGGTCCGGTCCCCGATCCCCTTCGTGGATTTGAGCCGCCCGTTCCGGGCCCGCGCTGCCACTTCCTCCGGGCCGAGCGCGCTGATGGCGGCGGCTGCCTTCCGGAAGGCCTGGACCTTGAACGTGGCCGCGCGTCCGCGCTCCAGCCAAAAAGCGATCTCGTTGAGCGCATCGACGGCATCCATCCGTCCATCTTGACCCGTCCAGGGCCCAAACGGCGGGGTTTTCCGCCGATTTTGGAATATTCCGGGTTAGCCCCTATAGTTTTAGAGTCCAGTTCGGAGAAACGCAGAGGACAAAGACGGAAAGCCCCGCTTGACGCCTTTTATTTTGTTCCGAACGGGTTCTGGCCCCCATCGTCTAGCGGCCTAGGACACCGCCCTTTCACGGCGGCGGCACGGGTTCGAATCCCGTTGGGGGTACGCAAGGAACTGGTCAAGCAGGCTAAAAAAGTCTGGTAGGCTGGAAGCCTTGAAAAAAGCGGTAGAGATACTGCAAAGCAAGAAACGCAAGGCCCTGTAGCGCAGTTGGTTAGCGCGCCGCCCTGTCACGGCGGAGGTCGCGGGTTCAAGTCCCGTCAGGGTCGCTCTGATTGTTGGAAGAAATTCCGGCTGTCATGGTGACTAGTCACCTAGGCTCTGTAGCTCAGTTGGTAGAGCGTTCGACTGAAAATCGAAAGGTCACCGGATCGACGCCGGTCGGAGCCACCACTGGGAAGCATCAGTTCTTCGGAACTGGTGCTTTTCTGCTTTAAGGCTCATCCGGTTTCCGGGCCCCATAACCCTCCAGCTTGGTCGCATACCCCTCTACCTTGTTCGCGGATCGCGACGCTGAGGGTCGTGGTACGCGCACAAGCTTCGGAGCTGGTGCGGGTATATGCGTTGGTCCCGTAAACGGGACAGCGGCGGGTCCCGCACTGTGTGGCGCAGACAACATTCCGTCCGGCCTGGGAAAATTATTTGTCTGACTTTTGAAACATTTGACCTGCGCCAAACGGATATGGCACGCGCGCGCATTGGCTGATGTAAGCGCTTGCACTCTACTCGCCGGTAACCCGTTTTGGCGTGTGAAACAGGGTTTGAACTGTCCGTTCCACCCCGTCTACGGTGGAGCGCGGCCGGAGGACAGCATGCTTTCCATCGGCCGGCCAGGCCCTACCCAGGCCTGCCTCCACCCGCAGCACAACGGCGTCCCCGATGACGCCTGAGGTGTCGCCGGGGCCGCGGTTTGTTTCGGGATCATGGGCACACGCCCGCCTTCCACGAAATGTCACAACTCCGCGAGAAGAGCAAGAAATGCACAAGCACCCCCAACCCCGGCTGCTGCGGTGGCGCACTGCGGCCGCAGCGCTGGCGGCGACCCTGGCCGCCTCGGCCTTCCTGGCCGTCCCCGCGGCCCAGGCCAATGAGCCCTCAGATCCGCCCGCCGTCCAGCAGATGCCTGCCCCCACGCCAGGCTTCCCCTTGCCGACGCAGCACACGCAGCAGGCCTTTGACCCGGCGTCGGACTTCACCTCCAAGTGGACCCGCGCAGACGCCAAGCAGATCATGGCGCAGAGCGACTCCACCGTCTCCCCGGGCGCAAACTCCATGAGCCCTGACGTCACCATGCCGGAGATCCCGCAGGACTTCCCCACCATGAATGACGACGTCTGGGTCTGGGACACCTGGTCCCCGACGGACGAAAACGCGAACCAGATCAGCTACAAGGGGTGGGACGTCATCTTCTCCCTGGTCGCCGACCGGCACGCCGGATACGGCTTTGACCAGCGCCACTGGAACGCCCGGATCGGGTACTTCTTCCGCAAGACCAACGCTGATCCCGCCAAGGACAAGTGGAACTACGGCGGGCACCTGTTCCTGGACAACACGTCCATCGGAAACACCGAGTGGTCCGGCTCCACCCGCCTGATGCAGGGCAACCACGTGAACGTCTTCTATACCGCCACCACCTTCTACGATGTGGCCGAGCGGAACGCCGGCGGCGGCGGCATCGCCCCCGACGCCGTCATCGCCAAGGCGTTGGGAAACATCCACGCCGACCAGAACGGGGTTACCTTTGACGGGTTCGAGCACACCAAGCTGCTGGAACCGGACGGAAAGATGTACCAGACCAAGGCGCAGAACGCCGGCTTTGCGTTCCGGGACCCGTACACCTTCCAGGACCCGGCCCATCCCGGCAAGACCTACATGGTGTTCGAAGGCAACACCGCGGAAAACCGCGGCGACTACCAGTGCAAGGCCGAGGACCTGGGCTACCGCCCCGGGGACCCGCACGCAGAAAGCGTCACGGACGTCCAGAACAGCGGCGCGTTCTACCAGACGGCCAACGTTGGGCTGGCGGTCGCGGACAACAAGGATTTGACCAAGTGGTCCTTCCTCCCGCCCATCCTTTCCGGGAACTGCGTGAACGACCAGACCGAGCGCCCGCAGATCTTCATCCAGAATGAAAACGGCAAGAACAAGTACTACCTGTTCACCATCAGCCACCAGTTCACCTACGCGGCAGGGATGCGCGGTCCCGACGGCGTGTACGGGTTCGTGGGCAACGGCATCCGTTCGGACTACCAGCCCATGAACAACAGTGGCCTGGCCCTCGGCTCGCCCACGGACCTGAACCTTCCGTCCGAGTCCCCGGAGGCGCCCACGCCGAACCAGAACGGGCGGCAGTTCCAGGCATACTCGCACTACGTGCAGCCCGGCGGCCTGGTGCAGTCCTTCATCGACAACGTCAACGGAGTCCGTGGCGGTTCCCTCTCGCCGACGGTAAAGATCAACTTCCGCGACGGCGTGTCCCAGGTGGACAGGACGTTCGGCCGGAACGGGCTGGGTCCGTTCGGCTACCTGCCCACCAACGTCAGGGTCGGCGGCGAAGGCCTTTACAAGTAGGCCTGCCCACCGCGGCAGCTTCAAGCAGTACGTGAACCAGGCGGGGAGTCCCACGGCTCCCCGCCTGGTTCCTTTAATAACCGCTTTCCTTCAACACTCCTGGACCCGGTCTGTGCGGCTGCGCCGACGGGTTTCCAGCCCATCTGTCGCAGCCTGGGGATAGGGTGGAACCAACAGAAGGGGGAGTGCCTGATGGAATACCAGAACCCACAACCCGTGGTGCCCAACCGTCCTGCCGCCAGCCCGGCTCCCGGTCCGGGCCGGACAGTTATTTCCGAGACCGCCGTGGCAAAGGTCGCGGGGATCGCTGCCCGCGCGGTTCCCGGCGTCTACTCACTGGGGTCGGGCCCGTCCCGTGCCCTGGGCGCCATCCGCGACGCCGTGGGAAGCTCCGACCACGCCGCGGGTGTCCACGCGGAAGTAGGCGAAACGCAGGTAGCCGTCGATATCACCCTGGTGGCCAGCTACGGAACGCCCCTGCATGCGCTGGCCAACAGCGTCCGTGCCGCCGTTTACCGGGCGGTCGAAGAACTGGTGGGTCTGCAGGTGATCGAGGTGAACGTCGAGATCACCGACGTCTATGTCCCACCCCCGGTCAAGACCGCAGCCCCGGCCGCTTCCGAACGGGAGGCGTTGCTGTGAACCTCACCGTGGCAGGCACGGCCATAGGCGCATTCGTGGCGTTCATGTCGCTGCAGTTCGGTCTTTGGGGCTTCCTGGTTTCCCTTCTCTTCATGGCCATTGGGGCCCTCCTGGGCCGCGCCGCCGAAGGAAAGCTGGACCTGCGCGGCATTTTCGATGCCATCATCGGCCGGCGCTCGTCCTCATGAGTTCGCCCGCGCCCGTTGTGCGTGCGCAGGCGCTCAGCGGCCATAACCGGATTAGTACCCAGGCTTTGACCAGCCTTGCCAAAGCGGCGGCTGCGCAGGCGCTGGGCGTCGACGCCCAGGACATCCGTGCGGACTGGACGGACGACGACGGCCTGCTGGCCTTGTCCCTCGTCGCCCCCATCAGCATCCCGCCGTTACAGGCGGTGGCAGCGGACCGGGCGCGAATCGGCATCGTTGGAGGTTCCATCCGGGACCGCACCGTGAAGGCCAAGGAAAGCATCCTGGCGAAGGTGTCGGAACTCAGCGGTTCACAGGTGAGCCGGGTGGACATCCGCATCAGCGGGGCAAGGATCAGTACAGAAGGGCGGGTACGGTGAGCAGCAGCGTGGAGAGCCGCCGGGCCGGCAGCGGGACCCGGAGAGGCAACGGCCCGGACATGGGCAGGGTGGTCTACCGCGAGACACATTCCGGCAGGGCCGTGGTGTCGGTTGTGGCCGCCGTCCTGGTGCTGGTGCTGGCCGGTTACGGCGTCCTCGAATCCGGGGTGCACGCAGTGGGGCAGCCGGCGTGGCTGGTGGAGCCGCAAGTCGCTGCCCAGCGCATCGTGGACCTTCCCGCCGGGATACCCCCGCTGCTGTTGGCGGCAATCGGCGCCGTGCTCGCGATGCTGGGATTGATCTTCCTGCTTAGTGGGATCCTCCCAGGGAAACGCGCGCGCCACGTGCTGGCCGGCGCACCCGGGGAAGGGCTCCCTGCCGTGGTGGTGGACGACGAGGTCATCGCATCCTCATTGGCCCGCCGCGCGCGCCTCGCCGCCAATGTCACCCCGGACCAGGTCATGGTGGTCGTCTCCCAGCGGCAGGTGCTGGTGAATGTCCGCCCTACCTCCGGCGTCCCGGTAAACCCGGAAAGGGTACTTGAGGCCGTCCGGGATGAGCTGGACCGGATGTTGCTGGAACCGGCACCCATCCCTCGCGTCAATGTGGCGCCATCGGGGGTGATCGGGGCATGAACGGCACCCCGACACTGCTCAACCGCATTTTGCTTACCGTGCTGGGCCTGCTCCTGCTGGGGGCCGGACTCCTCCTGGTGCTGCTGGCCACCGTTCCCTCTGTGGGCGCCTGGTGGCACTCTTGGTCTTCCGGTGCCTGGGGCGGCATCAACCAGTTGTTCGATTCCACCCGGTTCCCGGGCCGGCCGGAAAGCTGGTTGTGGATCGTGGTGGCGCTGGCGCTGCTGGCATTGATGGGGCTCATGGTGGCGTGGATCGCGCAGCAGGGAAAGGGCAAGTCAAACCTCCTGGCACTTGACTACGATCCCGGCGACACTCCCGGCGACGTACGCATCGGTGGCGGGGTGGCAGAACAGGCCCTCCGGCATGCCCTTGAAGGGCGCCCCGACCTCGCCGGTGCAACCGTCACCACCTACGAGGTCCAGGGAACGCCGGCCTTGAAGGTCCGGCTCCTGCCGCGCCAGGGCGTGGCCCCGCATCTGCTGGCCGCCGAGGTCACCGGCCTCGTGGACGCCCTGGAGGCCGTGGTGGGCAAGGAGTTTCCCGTCCTCATCCACATCGGCGCCGGGGCGCGGACACGCTTCAGCAGGGCTGAACGCGTCCGCTGACATGCCGCCGAAGGGCGTCCAGGCGCGCTGCGGTTACCTGCCGCCCATGAGGTACACGGTGGTGTCCACGGGAACCTCCCGCATGCCGGTCCATTCTTCGGCCGGCTCGGGACCGCTGGACAGCACCACGACCAACCCCTCGGGTAAGGGGGCGGAAGCGAATCCCATGTTGGACAGGACCGTGACGCCTCCATTCCGGAACGCCAGCAGGCCGCTGTCCGGCGCGTGTTCAGCCGTCCACTCCACACTGCCGCGGCCCAGCTGTTGTGCCGCACGAAGGGACAGGGCTGCCCGGTACAGCTCAAGGGTTGAGCCTTCCTCGCCGTCCTGAAGGTCGGCGGCCAGGGGCCCGAAGCTTTCCGGTTGGGGGAGCCATGGCTCGCGTGCCTCGCCGGACAACTCACCGGAGAACCCGTACCCGGGTTGGTCCGCAGTCCATGGCAGCGGGACCCGGCAGCCGTCGCGCCCGATTTCGGCACCATGGGTCCGGAAGAATGTTGGGTCCTGCCTCGCCTCATCGGGAAGGGTGGTGTGCTCAGGCAGGCCCAGCTCCTCGCCCTGGTAAAGATAGGCCGAACCCGGCAGCGCCAGCGCAACCAGCGTGGCCGCGCGGGCCCGCGCCAGGCCCAGCGCCGCGTCGGGCTGCTCGTCGGCGGCCCCGATGCCCTTCGGGAACGTGGTGGGATCCTTGAGGCCGAACCGGGTGGTGTGCCGCACCGTGTCGTGGTTGCTGAGCACCCAGGTGGACGGAGCCCCCACGGATGCTGCCGCCGCCAGGGAGGCGTCGATGGCATCAGCCATGCGTTCGGCATCCCAGCCTGCCAGGAGGAAGTCGAAGTTGAAGGCCTGCTGCATTTCATCCGGCCGGACATAGCGGGCCAGTCGCTCGGCCGGCTCCACCCATGCTTCAGCCACCATCATGCGGTCCCCGCCGTACTCCGCCAGGACGCGGTGCCAGTCCCGGTAGATGGCGTGGACGCCGTCCTGGTCGAAGAAAGGAGATGGCGGATACATGGGGGACACGGACCGGTGGGGTTCTTCGGCGTCGGTGTGGGCGTGGGGAGCGTCTCCGGGCAGATGGCTCTCCAGGCGGGGAGTGGAGGTTCCCTCCACCATGGCGGCAACACCGTCCCAGTCCGGAAGTCCCGCTTCCTTTACCAGGCCGTGGGCAACGTCCACCCGGAAGCCGTCGGCCCCGCGGTCCAGCCAGAAGCGCAGTACCGAACGCATTTCCTCCTGGACCTCCGGGTTGTCCCAGTTCAGGTCCGGTTGCTTGGTATCGAACAGATGGAGGTACCACTGGCCCGGCGACCCGTCGGCCTCCTGAACCCGGCTCCAGGCCGGCCCGCCGAACACGGATTTCCAGTTGTTGGGGGCCCGGCCACCGTCGCCGGATCCCGGGACCTCGTCCTTGCCGTCCCTGAACATGTATCGGTCCCGCGCAGGGCTCCCCGGGGGTGCCGCCAACGCCTCCCGGAACCAGGCATGCTCGTCAGAGGTGTGGTTCGGAACCAGGTCCACGATGACTTTCAGGCCGCGCCGGTGAGCTTCCTGCAACATGGCGTCGAAATCTTCCAGGGAGCCGAAGAGCGGGTCTACCTGGCGGTAGTCGGCCACGTCGTATCCGCCATCTGCCTGCGGCGACTTGTAGAACGGAGAGAGCCAGATGGCATCCACTCCAAGGGACTCCAGGTAGGAAAGACGGCCCGTGACGCCGCGGAGATCGCCCATGCCATCACCGTTGCCATCTGCAAACGACCGGGGATAAATCTGGTAAACCACGGCGTCCGCCCACCATGCAGAAGGGGTTGGGCCCGGCACCGGAACGGCTGGATCGGTCATTTGGTTCCCCTCTGATAACTTTTTGATGTAAACGCTTGCATTGCAGACAGCAACCTTACTAGTGTGATGGTCACCACATCAACCTCACCTAGCAAGCGCACTGTCGACTTACTTGTCACTCAGCGAGGAGCTTCAAGCTAATGAAAACCCCGAGATTCCTGCTTCCGGCTGCCACTGCCGGCATTCTGGCCCTGACGTTGTCCGCCTGTGGCGGTGGAGGTGGAGGGGGCACCACCGGGGGCGGCGGTGGAGGCGGTGACGCCAGCGCCAACCTCGACGGCCGCGGCCCCATCACTTACGTCCAGGGCAAAGACAACAGCAACGTGGTGCGCCCCCTGGTGGACAAGTGGAACGCGGCCCACCCGAACGAAAAAGTCACTTTCAAGGAACAGACCGACCAGGCCGACCAGCAGCATGACGACCTTGTCCAGCACTTCCAGGCAAAGCAGTCGGATTACGACGTCGTGGATGTGGACGTCGTCTGGACCGCTGAATTCGCAGCCAAGGGCTGGCTGCAGCCGCTGAAGGACAAGATGGCGATCGACACCAGCGCCATGCTCAAGCCGACTGTGGACAGCGCAACCTACAAGGGCACCCTGTATGCGGCCCCGAAAACCTCGGACGGCGGCATCCTTTACTACCGGAAAGACCTGGTACCCACCCCTCCCAAGACCTGGGACGAGATGATGGGCATGTGCTCCATCGCCAAGCAGAACAACATCGGATGCTACGCGGGCCAGTTCAGCAAGTATGAGGGCCTCACGGTCAATGCGTCCGAGGCCATTAACTCCGCCGGCGGTTCCGTCCTGGACAAGGACGGCAAGCCCAACTTGAACACTGCCGAGGCCAAGGCCGGCCTGGGGAACCTGGCCAAGGCCTACGCTGACGGCAACATTCCCAAGGAAGCCATCACGTACAAGGAAGAGGACAGCCGCCAGGCGTTCCAGAGCGGTAAGCTCCTGTTCCTGCGCAACTGGCCCTACGCCTTCAACCTGATCACTACTGAAGGTTCGTCGGCCGTCAAGGACAAGACGGGGCTGGCTGCACTCCCGGGCACGGATGGACCTGGGGCATCCTCACTCGGCGGCCACAACCTTGCCACCAGCGTGTACTCCAAGAACAAGGCAACTGCCCTTGACTTCATGAAGTTCATGACCTCGGCGGAGACCGAGAAGTTTTACGCTACCCAGGGCTCGTTGGCTCCGGTTCTCGGATCGCTGTATGACGACCAGGAACTCGTTGCCAAGCTGCCCTACCTGCCGGTGCTGAAGACGTCCATCCAGAATGCCGTACCGCGTCCTGTGACGCCTTTCTACCCGGCTGTTACCAAGGCAATCCAAGACAACGCCTACTCCGCTATCAAGGGAGAAAAGACAGTGGACTCCGCACTCTCTGACATGCAGAAATCCATCGAATCCGCCGGTGCGGGATCGTAGTTCTGCCATGGCAACCGAACTAGGCCCGACGCCGGTAAAGTCACCGGCGTCGGGCGGGACCCCCGTCCATCACGCGCCCAAGGGCGTAGGCGAGGACAACAGGATCGCCAGCCAGGGACGCTGGGCTTCCTGGCTGCTCGCCCCCACCATCATCGCCCTGGGCATCGTGATCGTCTACCCGATCATCAGCGCCATCGTCATGTCCTTCCAGAAGGACGCCGGCCTGGACCCTGCCACAGGGCTGTTCACCGCAGGTGGGCCGGCCGGCATCCAGAACTATGTGAACTGGCTCGCACAGCAGTGTTCGGCCCCTGCCGGCGGAACTGTTGCCTGCCCGCCCGGCACCCTGGGCGGCCAGTTCTGGTCCGCCACCGCTACGACATTCTTCTTCACCGTCGTCACGGTGGCATTCGAAACCGTTCTGGGTTTCTGGATGGCCATGATCATGGCCCGTGAATTCCGCGGCCGCAGCCTGGTCCGTGCAGCTGTCCTGGTGCCGTGGGCCATCCCCACCGCCGTGACGGCCAAGCTCTGGTTCTTCATCTTCGCCTTCGAGGGCATTGCCAACAAGCTGTTCAACACCACCATCCTGTGGACGGGCAGCGAATGGCCGGCCAAGTGGGCCGTTGTCATCGCGGACGTTTGGAAGACAACCCCCTTCATGGCTCTGCTGATCCTGGCGGGCCTGCAGATGATTCCGGCGGAAGTCTATGAAGCCGCCAAGGTGGACGGCGCCACTGCCTGGCAGCGGTTCCGCCTGATTACCCTGCCCTTGGTCAAGCCCGCGCTGATGGTGGCAGTCCTGTTCCGTACCCTGGATGCGCTTCGCATGTTCGACCTGCCGTACATCCTCACCGGCGGTGCCAACAACACCACCACCTTGTCCATCCTGGTGATCAACCAGATCAGGCAAGGCTTCAACGCGGCAGCTGCCCTGTCCACCATCACGTTCATCATCATCTTCCTGGTCGCCTTCATCTTTGTCCGCTTCCTCGGGGCAAACGTGGTTGAGCAGAGCGGCGCCACAGGAAAGGGGAAGAAATGACCACGGCAACAGCAGACGCCTCGGCGTTGCGGGCCCGGCAGGACAAGGGCCGCAAGGCAGCCCAGAACCGGGAAAAGTGGGCACAGGGCAGGACCTACATCAGTGCGGTCATCGTGCTGCTTTGGTGCCTTGCCCCGGCCTACTGGATGGTGGTCACGGCGTTCCGTGAGGTGGGCTTCACCTACGACACCTCGATCCTCCCCACCCATGTCACCCTGGACAACTTCAAGACTGCCTTCGATACGTCCTTTGGCAACAGGTTCGGGCAGGCGCTGCTGAACAGTGTGTTCATCGGCGGCGTCGTGACGGTGGTGTCCCTGCTGATTGGTGTCTTCGCCGCGTACGCCCTGGCCCGCCTGAACTTCAAGGGCAAGTTCCTGGTCCTCGGCTTCATCCTGGGTGCCTCCATGTTCCCCGGCGTTGCCCTGATCACCCCGCTGTTCCAGCTGTTCACCAACATCGGCTGGATGGGTACGTACCAGGCGCTGATTATCCCGAACATCTCCTTCGTGCTCCCGTTGACGGTCTACACCATGACCTCGTTCTTCCGGGAAATGCCGTGGGAGCTCGAGGAATCAGCCCGCGTGGACGGCTGCACCCAGGGGCAGGCGTTCCGCAAGGTCATCATGCCGCTCGCTGCTCCGGCAATCTTCACCACCGCAATCCTGGCCTTCATTTCCTCGTGGAATGAGTTCCTGATTGCCAGCCAGCTGTCCAGCGACGCAACGCAGCCGGTGACGGTGGCCATCGCCAACTTCGCCGGTGCACAGCCCAACCAGATCCCGTACACGGCCATCATGGCCGCGGGCACCATCGTCACCATCCCGCTGGTGATCCTGGTGCTGGTCTTCCAGCGCAAGATCGTGGCCGGCCTGACGGCAGGTGCTGTTAAGTGATGGGCGCCAGTTCCCGCCCCCGGACCCCGGGGGCGGGAACCCGCAGCCGGTTGGTCCGCTCGGGTGAGGACTTCGACATCATCATCGGCTTCCTCGCATTCTGGGCGCTGGTCCTCCTGGTAGTCACTGTGTGGATGGAAGTTACAGCCCAACCCGCCCTTGGATGGGCGCTGGGCCTCCTGGCCAGCCTGCTGGCCCTGTACGGGATGGTGCGGCTGCGCCGGAAACTTCCAGCCCGACGATAGTGAAGAAGGCACCGGTTACCGGTGGCTGTGACTTTGCACGCAGCCGCCGGTCCGGTTATCACTGCCCGTCCCCGGAATGGAAAAATACAAGGCCGGGGGTAAACGCAGGGCCAGCCGGCCCTACGCCGAAAAGGAGTTAAAAGGGGGACGCGGTGGCACGGACAACGGAAAGGTCCCAGCGGGGCGGCCATAACGGCGTCAGCATCGAAGACGTGGCCGCGGCCGCCGGAGTCTCCACAGCGACCGTCTCCCGCGCGGTCCGCGGACTGCCCCGGGTTTCCCCAGCCACCAGGGAGAAGATCCTGGAAGTGGCCGGAAACCTGGGCTACGTGGCCTCGTCCTCCGCTTCCGGACTGGCCACGGGTCGCACCAAAACCATAGGCGTCCTGGCCCCGTTCGTCAGCCGATGGTTCTTTTCAAAAGCAATCGAGGGCGCGGACCGCGAACTGCACGCCCGGCACTACAACCTCTCCCTCTTCAACCTTGGGGGCCACGGAAGCAACCGCGAGCGGCTCTTCAGCAAGACCATGGTGTACAAGCAGATCGACGCCCTGCTGGTGCTCTGCATGGCCCTCAGCCATGACGAGATCGAACACCTCCAGAAGATCGACATTCCCCTGGTGGTGGTGGGAGGGCACGTCGAGGAGTGCCCCTACATTGGCATCGACGATTACGCCGCCGCGTCCACCGCGGTCCGGCACCTGATCGACCTGGGCCACCGCGACATCGCCTTGCTGCACGGCGACGACGAGACAGACCTGAACTTCGACGTTCCCCGCGTCCGCATCCTGGCATTCAAGGACGTCATGGCCGCAGCCGGTCTGCCCACCCGGCCGGAATGGGACGAATGGGGCGATTTCACCGTGCGCAGTGGCCAGGAGGCCTTCCGCCGGCTGTGGTCGGGTCCGGGACAGAAACCGACGGCTATCTTTTGCGCCTCGGACGAAATGGCCATGGGCGTCATTTTCGAAGCCAACCGCATAGGTGTCAGTGTGCCCGGCGACCTGTCCGTGGTGGGCATCGACAACCACGACTTCGCTGCCGCCATGGGCTTGACCACTGTGGGGCAGCGCCCGGACGAACAAGCCGAACTGGCGACGAAGATGCTGCTGGACGAACTGGACGGCGAGGTCGGGGCTGTCCGCTCCGCAGTGGCGCCCCATGAACTCATCATCCGGCGCACCACGGCGCCTCCCAAGGGCTGAAACCGCCTCAGGAAGCGCGGGCCAGTTGGCGGATGGGAATCCAACGCGAGGCCAGCCGGCGGTAGGCTGCCGCGGCACCGGTCATATCTCCCTCCGCCAGGCATTCGATGCCCAGCCTGATATCCATGGGGGATTCATCCGGGTACACCTTGTCCGCCACGGCCCCGTAGTCCAGTTCCACCATGGAGTTCACGTGGAACAGCTCGAGCCATTCCGTCAGCTGGGCCAGGTCATCGAGCATGTCCAGGTCAGGGGCGGCGAGGGCCAGGTTGGCCACTGCGTAGCGGGCCCGCTCCAGGGCATCGGTGATGGGCGCCCAGACGCGCACGGTGAGGATTCGCCCGGCTGCCTCCACCACGTCCTTGCGGTCGGACTCCATGAACAGAGAGAACCAGCTGAACGGGATACCCCAGGTGGATGCACGGGTGTGGACGCGGACGGACCCGTCGCGCGCCTTCACAAGGTCGATCCGCTCCTGGTGCCGGTCCCGCTGTTCCTCCGGGATCAGCAGTTCGGCCAGCGGGCCGTGAATCCCCTCCATCAGGGCGTTGGCGGCCAGTCCGGCGCGGAGGACCAGCTGGCTGGGGCAATACAGGAGGACTGGCTCATTGCCGGCGTCAGCACCGTCGTCGGCCGTTCCACCGCCCGGTGCCGTGGTGACGCGCACCAGGTCGGTGCGTCCGGTGGGGAAAGGGTCCCCGCCGGAGCGGGTAATCCGTCCCAGCGAGGCGAGCAGTTCAGCGTTTTCGACGGCGGCGCGTGACACGGCCTGCGCGCCCGCCGCCGCGATGGCCGGACGCTGTTCTTCCGGGAAGGCCTCCAGGGGCTCGTAGACGCGCAGCGTGGAGGAGAAAGGCAGGCCGGCCTGGCCCCGGTAAAGGTTCCCCGTCACGACGGTCTCCTTGCATGGGTCCAGGGCGCGGTCATCAGTCGGCCAATTCCACCAGCACGGGGGCGTGGTCAGAGGCACCCTTGCCCTTGCGTTCCTCGCGGTCGATCAAAGCGCCGGTGACACGGGCGGCCAGGGCGGGGGAAGCCAGGATGAAGTCGATCCGCATGCCTTCCTTCTTGGGGAACCGCAGCTGGGTGTAGTCCCAGTAGGTGTAGACGCCGGGGCCGGGGGTGTAGGGGCGCACCACATCGGTGTAGCCGGCCGACTCGAAGGCGTGGAACGCTTCCCGCTCCGGCGGGCTGACGTGCGTTGCCCGGTTGGCGATGAACAGGTCGATGTCCCAGACGTCATCGTCGAAGGGCGCGATGTTCCAATCCCCCATCAAGGCCACCTGCGCCTGCGGGTTCTCCGTAACCAGCGCCTGGGCGTGCGTCTTGAGGCTTTCGAGCCACTTGAGCTTGTACGGCATGTGTTCGTCGTCCAGGGAGCGGCCGTTGGGGACGTAGAGGCTCCAGACCCGGACGCCGCCGCAGGTGGCAGCCATGGCGCGGGCTTCCTGCACCGGGTCCTTTCCGGCTTTGCCGAACGAGGGCTGGTCCAGGAACGTCCGTTCCACGTCCTCAAGCCCCACCCGGGAGGCGATGGCAACGCCGTTCCACTGGTTCACCCCGAAATGGGCCACCTCGTAACCCATCCGTTCAAAGAGTTCCCACGGAAAGTTCTCGTCCTTGCATTTGGTCTCCTGGATGGCCAGGACGTCGCAGTCGCTGCGCTGGAGCCAGGCTTCAACGCGGTCGGCGCGGGCACGGAGCGAGTTCACATTCCAGGTAGCTATCTTCACGGTTCCTAACTTACCTTGGCGGCCGCGCGCCCGGTAAAGCCCTCGCGGGACCGGTCCCGCCTTCCGGCCGCGGTTGGTCCCGGGCAGCAGGCGGCGGGTATATTCGCACCAGAATGGCCTGGATCACATGCCGGCCACCACGTGAAGGAGCACCAGCCGATGACCGCAGCCACGGGCACCACAACGGACAGCAGTGCAGGAAACGGCGGCGCGGAGGTGCTTTTTGGCCACCGCGGCCGGCTCGGTGTGGTCACCCTCAACCGGCCCCGGGCGGTCAATGCGCTCACCGAGGGCATGGTGGACCTGCTCCTGCGGCAGCTCACCGCGTGGGTCAAGGACGACGACGTAGCCGCCGTCCTGGTACAGGGCGCCGGGGAGCGTGGCCTGTGCGCGGGCGGTGACATCGTGGCCATCTACCGGGACATCCTTCACGGCGGAACCCGGACTGCTGACTTCTGGCAGACCGAGTACCGGGTGAACTCGCTCATCGCCCGGTACCCCAAGCCGTACGTCGCCCTTATGGACGGGTTGGTCCTTGGCGGTGGGGTGGGTATCTCGGCGCACGGGAACGTCCGCGTGGTCACCGAACGGACCAGGATGGGGATGCCTGAAACCACCATCGGGTTCGCGCCGGACGTCGGCGGCACCTTCCTGCTGTCCCGCGCACCGGGCGAGACGGGAACCCATGCGGCGCTGACCGGCGCCCACCTGGCAGCGGGGGACGCCTTGTTCCTGGGCCTTGCCGACCACTACGTCCCGTCCCAGTCGCTGCCCCGCCTCGTGGCGGAACTGGAATCTGAAACCCCGGAAGCCGTCGTCGCCCGTTATGCTGGGCAGTCCCCGCCTTCTGCCCTGGCCGGGCAGCGGGACTGGATCGATGCCTGCTACGCCACCGACGATGCCGGGGACATCGTTGCCCGGCTCCGGGCATGGACCGGCCCCGGCCGGGAAGACGCCACGGCGGCGGCGGACACCATCGAAGCCAAGTCGCCCACGTCGGTCAAAGTCACCCTGGCATCACTGCGCCGGGCCGCGAAGCTGACCCTTGACGAGGCCCTTGCCCAGGAGTACCGGGCCGGGCTGCGGTTCCTTGCCGGCCCTGATTTCCGCGAAGGTATCCGTGCCCAGGTGGTGGACAAGGACAGGAACCCGCAGTGGAAGCCGGCCACGCTGGCAGAGGTGCTGCCGGGCCAGGTGGACAGGTTCTTCCAGCCGCTGGACGGCCGGGAACTGGACCTGCAACCCGGAACGGACCTGGAAGTGACGGAGGCGGACCATGCCTGAGAACGGCAGCGTGGCGTTCCTTGGCCTTGGGCACATGGGCGGTCCCATGGCCTTGAACCTGGTCCGCGCCGGTTACCGGGTGACCGGGTTCGACGTGGTGCCCGCAGCCATGGAAGCGGCCCAGGTGCAGGGTGTGCCAGTGGCGGCCACCGCCGTCGAAGCACTTGCCGGCGCCGACGTGGTACTGACCATGTTCCCCAGCGGCCGGCATGTCCTGGACGCTTACCGGGGCAACCCCGGAGATACCGGGCAGCCGGGGGAGCCCGGACTCCTGGCCGCCGCGCCACCGGGAACCATGTTCCTTGACTGCTCCACCATCAACGTCGACGAAGCACGGGAAGCTGCCCGGCTGGCCATTGAAGCGGGCCACCGTTCCGTTGACGCCCCCGTTTCCGGCGGCGTGGTGGGAGCCGAGGCAGGCACTCTGACCTTCATGGCCGGCGGCGACGCGGCGGGCTTCGAGGAAGTGCTGCCGCTCCTGGAAGTGATGGGCAGGCGGGTGGTGCACTGCGGCGCCCACGGAGCCGGACAAGCCGCCAAAATCTGCAACAACATGATCCTGGGCGTCTCGATGATCGCGGTCAGCGAAGCGTTCGTGCTGGGGGAGAAGCTGGGGCTGACGCACCGGGCCCTGTTCGACGTCGCTTCCGCCGCGTCAGGCCAGTGCTGGGCGCTGACCACCAATTGCCCAGTGCCCGGACCGGTGCCCTCCAGCCCGGCCAACAGGGACTACCAGCCGGGTTTTGCCTCCGCCCTCATGGCCAAGGACCTCAACCTTGCCGTCAACGCCCTGGACAGCACCGGGGTGGCGGGACAGATGGGAGCGCTCGCTGCGCGTATTTACGATAGGTTTGCCGCGGAGGGCGGAGCGGGCCGGGACTTCTCCGCCATCATCACGGACATCCGCGGCGCATCGGAGCCGCAGGCCGGGGACGGGCCCGCAGGGGCCGGTGGCACGGAGGTGCCGGGCCGGCGTCCGGCCATAACAGCATACGACGACGGGAGTCCGGAATGACGGAGTACGCCAACATCCTGGTGGAGCAGCAGGGCAGGGTCGGACTGGTGACGCTGAACAGGCCCGCGGCACTGAATGCGCTGAACAAGGCCACCATGGAGGAGGTGGTGGCCGCCGTGACGGCGATGGATTCCGATCCCGGCGTGGGCGCGGTGGTGATCACGGGCTCCGGAAAGGCCTTCGCCGCGGGAGCCGACATCAAAGAGATGGCGGACCAGGGCTACATGGACATGTACGTCGCGGACTGGTTCCGGGGCTGGGAGGAGCTCACCCGGCTGCGGATCCCCACCATCGCGGCGGTGTCCGGCTTCGCCCTGGGCGGCGGCTGCGAACTGGCCATGATGTGCGACCTGATCATCGCCGGGGACAACGCAAAGTTCGGGCAGCCGGAAATCAACCTTGCCGTACTCCCTGGCATGGGCGGCTCGCAGCGCCTGACCAGGGCTGTGGGCAAGGCCAAGGCCATGGACATGATCCTCACCGGACGGTTCATCGACGCGGAGGAAGCGGACCGGTGCGGGCTGGTGTCCCGGGTGGTTCCGGCGGCAGAGGTGGTGTCCGAAGCACTCAAGGTGGCCGGCGTCATCGCCGAAAAGTCAAAGCCCGCGGCGATGGCGGCAAAGGAAGCCGTGAACGCCGCTTTCGAAACCGGGCTGGCCCAGGGAGTGGTGTTCGAACGGCGCCTCTTCCACTCCCTGTTCGCCACGGAGGACCAGAAGGAAGGCATGGCGGCGTTCACCGAAAAGCGCCAGCCGGAATTCAAGCACCGGTAGACCCGGCAGCTGATTCGCCCTGCCCGCAGGCGCCGCCTAGAGGTACTGTGCGGCGAAGCTGTGCAGGGCCTCCCGGACGAAGCGGGCCCCCTCAGCCCCGCCGTAATTGGCGGCGAAACGGGGGTCCTCCACGTACATGTCGGCCAGCCCGGTGACGTACCCCCGGACATCGCCGCCGCTCCCAGCGGCAGGTGTTCCCGGGATGGACTTCAGCCACGCAACATGCCGCCCTGCCAGTTCGCGCGCTTCCGGGCCGTCCGCAGGGACGCCCGCAGCCGCAGCAGCCTTCCAGTCCCGGCCAAGCTCCTCCGCGTGGGACTTCCACTCCTGTTTCTGGGCAGCCCCCATGCCGCGCCACCACTTATCGGATGCCGCGTAGGCGTCCTTGCCCCACCGTTCTTCAACTTCATCCTTGTACTGCGTGTGGTCGAAGCCCTTGAACATGTCCTCAGCCATCAGCTGGCCTCCTGCCTTTACTGTTTCGATTGTTTGCCGCACGGACTCCGCCTGCCGGGCCAGCCGCTGTTGCTCTTGGCCCAGCCATTCCAGATGCCGGCCCAGCGCTGCCACCGGATCCGCCTCGCGGTGGAAGACTTCCGCGATGGCCGGCAAACCCAGGCCCAGTTCGCGCAGCAACAGGATCCGCTGCAACTGGAGGAGGGTGGCGCCGTCGTAATAGCGGTAGCCGTTGTGGCCTACCCGGCTGGGCTTCAGCAGGCCGATGTCGTCATAGTGACGGAGCGTGCGGCTGGTGGTGCCGGCGATCCTGGCTACGTCCTGGATGGACCAGTCACTGCCGCCGGTGTTGGAAGAATCCTGCATGCTGCGAGCCTAAGGGTTGACGCTGCGTCAAGGTCAACAACAATGTCAAAACGGCGCGTGGTGTTCAGCCGGTCCGGCGGTCCCGTGGGGCCCGGTGCCTGGCCTGGGCCACAAGCCGGGTGAACGAAAAAACAAAGATGGCCTCAATGAGCACCATGAGGCCCAGCAGGAGCCACTGCTGGCGGCTGATGAAGACGATGCATCCCGTGAGGGCCAGGACGGTTCCCAGGGCAAGCGCATAGATGGCGAAGCCTACGGCCACGCGGGCGCTGCGGACCCCGGTCCGGAACCCAAAGCCGTGCGGCTCCCCGCCGGGCTGCCCGGGGATGAGGTCCGGCGCTGCTGGGCCGAGGGAGTCGAACTCCTCCCACGGGTCCCTGTCCTGGTCCTGTCGAGTCATGAATCAATTATCCCAAATGTGGAAAGCCGAAGAGTGGCGGCACAAGAAAGCGGCTCCCCCAACTGACGTTGGGGGAGCCGCTGAATGGGGTCCCGGCTTGTGCCGGTGGCCGCCGAAGACTTAGAGCGGGCGGATGTTCTCTGCCTGCGGGCCCTTGGGGCCCTGGGTCACATCGAATTCGACCTTCTGGTTCTCGTCCAGTGAGCGGTAGCCGCTGGTGGCGATTGCCGAGTAGTGGGCGAATACGTCAGCGGACCCGTCATCGGGGGCAATGAAGCCAAAACCCTTTTCGGCGTTGAACCATTTAACTGTGCCTGTTGCCATGGCTGCATTCCTTCATGTGACTCTGATTCTCTCCCCGGAATCGTCCCGGGGTGCGCGGGAGTTAGTCCCCCACAGTCCCCAACGTACGGGGCGCAGGCCCCGGGTGCAAGGGTAGGCGCGATAAAAAGCGCCATTAGCCTGCGCGTTTACACCGATTCCAGGACGCTGACGTAGTTGGCAATGCCCACTCCGCCCATGTTCTGCACGGCCGCCCGGCGCGGCCCCGCGAGCTGCATGTCCCCGGCTGTACCGGTGAGCTGCATGGCCGCAATGACGTGCTGGGAGACTCCAGTTGCCCCCACGGGGTGGCCCTTGGCCTTCAGGCCGCCGGAGACGTTGATGGGAAGCTTGCCGTCCTTGAATACCCAGCCTTCCTCGATAGCGCGGGCGCCCTGGCCGGGCTCTGCCAGGCCGATGGCCTCGTACATGAGCAGTTCGGCGATGGTGAAGCAGTCGTGCACCTCGGCAAAATCGAGGTCCGCCAGGCCCACGCCGGCCATCGCCATGGCCCGCTGCCAGGAGGTGCGGGTTGCGGCGAACGCGGTGGGGTCCCTGCGCTCGGCGGGGAAAAAGTCATTGGCCTGGCCGAAGCCCGCGAGCCGGACCGGGGCGGTGGCGCCGCCGGTGGGGGAAACGGACAGCACGACGGCGGCCGCACCGTCGGAGACGGGCGAACAGTCGGTGCGGCGCAGGGGATCGGCCACCATGGGGTTCTTGTCCGAGACGGTCCGGCAGAACTCCTCGCCGAGGTCCTTGCGGAGCTGGGCGTAGGGGTTGTCCACGCCGTTGCGGTGGTTCTTGGCCGCGATGGTGCCCAGGACGTCGGAGACCGGCCCGTACCGCTTCTCGTAGTGCTTCGCGACCTCGGCGAAGAGCCCGGTGAAACCGGTGGTGGAGGGCTTGCCGGCCATGTCATAGTCAGCGCCGAGCAGCGCCGCGCCCACCACGTCCGCACCGGCGTGGGTCATCTTCTCGGCGCCGATCACCAGGACGGTCCGGGCAGTGCCGGCCAGCAGCGACTTGGTGCCCTGCTGGAAGGCGGCAGACCCGGAGGCGCAGGCGTTTTCGACCCGGGTGGAGGGTACGTTGGCCAAGGCCGGAGAGACCTGCAGGGCCAGCGAAGACGGGAACGCCAGCGGCATCATGCCCGAATTGAACTGGCCGATGTAGATCTCGTCGATCTGCCCGGGTTCGATTCCGGCGTTGCCGATCGCTTCGGTGGCCACCTGGACGATCAGGGACTCGAGGGTCTCCTCCGCCAGCTTGCCAAACCGGCTGTGTCCCCAGCCGGTGAGCAGGACGTCCTTGCCAAACTGTTCCTTCAGGCTCATGCTGCCACGTCCTCGTTATCAAGGCGGACCTCGAAGTCCGCTTCCGTCTTCGTACGGATCTCCTCTTCGGTGACCCCCGGTGCCAGGCGCGTCAGCGTCAGCTGCCGCCCGCCGTCGTCCGTTTTGTACAGGTCGAACACGGCGAGGTCGCTCACGATCCGGTCCACGCAGCTGAGCCCGGTCAGCGGCAGCGTGCACTCGCGGACGATCTTCGCGGTGCCGTCCTTGGCGTTGTGCTCGGTGAGGACCACTACCCGCGGGGTTCCGGCCACCAGGTCCATGGCACCGCCCATGCCCTTGACCATCTTGCCGGGGATGGTCCAGTTGGCCAGGTCCCCGTTGCCGGAGACCTGCATGGCGCCGAGGATGGCTACCTTCACGTGCCCGCCGCGGATCATGCCGAACGAGGTGGCCGAGTCGAAGATGCTGCCACCCGGCAACACCGTGACAGTCTGCTTGCCGGCATTGATCAGGTCCGCGTCCTCTTCGCCCTCGTAGGGGAACGGGCCCATGCCCAGCAGGCCGTTCTCGCTCTGCAGGACCACCCGCACGCCCTCGGGCAGGTTGTTGGCCACCAGGGTGGGTATGCCGATCCCCAGGTTCACATAGTCGCCGTCGTTCAGTTCCGCGGCCGCGATTGCAGCCATTTCATCCCTGGTCCATCCCATGGGGTTTTCTCCTTGGTCTTCTAGCTGTTCTCGTTGGATTAGTTGGGTATTACCGGCGGCACGAACTCGAACGTCATGCCCAGCAGCCACGCGAGCAGCAGCACCACCGGCAGGTGGAACAGGAATTGCTGGAACGTGAAGCCCACCAGGTCCCGGGCGCGCAGGCCCAGCACGGCAAGCAGCGGGAGCATGAAGAACGGGTTGACCAGGTTGGGCAGGGCCTCGGCCATGTTGTAGATCTGCACGGTCCAGCCAAGATTCATGTTCACGTCCGTGGCGGACTGCATGACGTACGGCGCCTCCACCAGCCACTTTCCACCGCCGGACGGGACGAACATGCCCAGGATGGCCGTGTAGATGGCGATGATGACGGCGAACGCCCCGTTGCCGCCGATGCTGGTGAAGAAGTGGGCCAGGTGCTCGGATACCGACAGGCCCCCGGCGCCGGTTGCTTTGGTCAGGATGGCGGCCATCGCGGCATACAGCGGAAACTGCACCAGGATTCCCGCCGTGGCCGGGACCGCCTTGGTGACAGACTGCAGGAATTTGCGCGGGGTTCCGTGCAGGACCAGCCCCAGCATCAGGAAGACCAGGAGGTAGCCGTTGAGTGAGCTGACCACGCTGAGGATGGGCAGGGTCAGGAGCTGGGACACCAGCCAGCCCAGGGTGAGCACGCCTGCCAGGATGGGCAGGACCCTGCTGTATTCCAGCCATTCGCCGGGCCGGGACTTTTCGGCCGGCGGTTCGGGCTGGTCATCGAGGTCCACGCCGAGATCGGCCGCCGTCTTCACGGCGCTTCCCGTCGGTGCGGAAAAGTGCGCGATCACCGTGGTGAGGACCATGAGGATGAGCAGGGTCAGCAGGGACTGCCAGGTGAAAATGGTGGTGCCAAAATCCAGGACGCCGGTGACCTTGAGCAGCGCCGGGGGAATAGAGGCCTTGGTGGCCTGCAGCTGTGCGGCGGAGGAGGACATGCCCAGGGCCCAGACGGCGCCCAAACCCATGAAGGCTGCGGCGCCGAGGGCCCGGTAGTCCACGTGCAGGTCTGCCCGCCGGGCCACCGCCCGCGCCAGGAGGCCGCCGAAGATCAGGCTCAGGCCCCAGTTCACGAATGACACGGACATGGACAGGACAGCCACGAAGCTGACGGCGGTGCGCGCGGAGTTGGGCACCTGCGCCAGCCGGTCAATCAGCCTGGCCACGGGCGGCGACGTGGCCACCACATAGCCGGTCAATACCACCATGGCCATTTGGAGGGTGAACGCCGTCAGGTCCCAAAACCCGTTGCCGAAGGAATCAACGACGGCCTTGGGCGAGGCGCCGATGGCCAGCGCCGCGATGGCCACCAGCACGACGCCGGCGAGGGCGAAGATGTACGCGTCAGGGAACCACTTCTGCGTCCAGCCGGCCAGCGTTTCAGCCATCCGGGCCAAACCCTTCTGGCGGACGTCCGGGTGGTCGGTTTGCATGGTGGTCATGAGGGTTATTTCTCCAATGAGTGCTGTGGATCAGGGGCAGGCGTGGGCCCGTCAGGCGGAGACGAGGCCGGTTCGCTGCCGGACCGTGCGCTGCTCGATGTCCTTGATCCGTTCCGTGGCCTGCACCAGCCGCTGGACAAAGACGCCGGGCGTGGCGATGTGGTTCGGGTCCAGTTCGCCGGGCGCCACGATCACCTCGGCCTCGGCGACGGTCAGGATCCCGGCCGTGGCCACTACCGGATTGAAGTTCCTGGCCGTGTAGCGGTAGGTCAGGTTGCCGTCCGTGTCCGCGGTGTGGGCGTGGACCAGGGCGACGTCGGCAACGATGGCGCGCTCGCGGACGTACGTTTCGCCGTCGAACACCTCGTGCGGCTTGCCCTCGGCCACCAGGGTGCCGACACCTGTCTTGGTGTAGAAGGCCGGGATTCCGGCGCCGCCGGCGCGGAGGCGCTCGGCCAGGGTGCCCTGCGGGGTGAACTCGACCTCCAGCTTGCCTGCGAGGTACTGCTCGGCGAACAGCTTGTTCTCGCCCACGTAGGAGGCGACCACCTTGCGGACCTGGCCCGCTTCGATAAGGATGCCGAGTCCTTTGCCGTCCACGCCCATGTTGTTGGAGACCACCGTGAGGTCACGGACGCCGGAGTCGCGGACGGCCTCGATCAGGTCGGCCGGGATGCCGCTCAAGCCAAACCCGCCGACGGCGAGGGTGATGCCGTCCTGCAGTGCCCCCTCCAGGGCGGTGGCGGCAGAAGCCTGGAGTTTCTTCATGTCGTCTCCTCGTTGAGCGCAGTAGTCCACTTTGTGGACGGTTGGGATCTGAGTTTGGAGACTACGGCCGTCGCGGAGAACGTGTCAAGAATCACTGGAAAATGCCCTACAGTATGGACAGCAGGGCTAAAACAATCCATATTGTGGACAAGGGGACGTGATGGCATCAACGCCGGTGCAGGGCGCGCAGGTGGTGGCACGGATCGCGGGACTGCTGCGGCTGGTGGGCCGCAGCGCCGAGGGGATGCCGCTCGCGGTCCTCGTCCGGGAATCAGGCCTTACCCGGCCAACCGTCCACCGGCTCCTGGCGTCGCTCGCCGCGGAAGGCCTGCTGGACCACGATTCCGTCACTGGCAACTGGGTCCTGGGCCCGGAAATCCTGCTCATGGGATCGGTGGCATCGGCCCGGTTCCCCATGGAGGACATCGCCCGGCCCAGCCTGCGCAGGCTTGCCCAGGCCACGGGGGAGAGCGCATTCTTCTCCATCCGCCGCGGCAATGAGACGGTGTGCGTGCTGCGTGAGGAGGGTACCTTCCCCGTCAGGTCCTTTGTCCTGCACGAAGGAGTTCGTTTCCCGTTGGGCGTCGCGTCGGCCGGGACAGCCATCCTGGCCTTCCTGCCCACGGATGAGCAGGAGGAGCTGCTGGGCCGGTGGCCGGAGCACGCGGGCGCCTTCGCGGCGAACCATACGGTCGATCTTGTCCGGAAGAACCTGGCCCGGACCAGGCTGGCCGGCTACTCGGTGAACCCGGGGCTGGTCCTGGAAGGTAGCTGGGGGATGGGCGCTGCGGTCTTCGACAGGTCAGGGCGCCCCGCCTGGGCGTTGTCGCTGACGGGCATCGAACCACGGTTCAAGCCTGAACGGCAGGAGGAGCTGGGCGGACTGCTGATGGCGGAGGCACACCGGATCACGCAGCAGCTGGGCGGGGGAGCGGACGGCGGACGGCGCACCCGCTGAGTCTCCCCGGCTTTGTCCGTGCACGACGACGGCGGGCTGGGCTTTTTGGCGCGGCCCGCCGTCGTACTCCCCGAAGGTGGGGAAAATCAGCAGGGGGCGGGGGCTACAGCCCGGCGCGGGGCTCCTCGGGACCTTCGCCCTTCCACCATGTGTCAAAGATGGTCACCGGCACGGTGCGCTTGTGGCGGGTCCGGAGGTACTTCTGCTCGATGGATTCGGCCACCGCGTCCGGGACCTGGCGGCCTTCGAGGTAGTCATCAATCTGGTCGTAGCTGATGCCCAGCTCGTCCTCATCCGTGCGGCCCGGCCGGTCATCCAGCAGGTCTGCGGTGGGCACCTTCTCCCACACGCGTGCCGGTGCACCCAGTTCAGCCAGGAGGGCCCGGTTCTGCCGCTTGTTCAGGCCGAACAGGGGCAGGATGTCCGCACCGCCGTCGCCGTACTTGGTGAAGAAGCCCGTGACCGACTCCGCGCCGTGGTCGGTGCCAATCACCAGGTAGTTAAACTCCCCGGCCAGCGCATATTGGGCGATCATCCGGGTGCGTGCCTTGGTGTTTCCCTTGTGGAAGTCGGAGATTTCCGAGCCCACGGTCTTCTCGAACTCGTCCTCAAAGCCGTCCACCGCTGCCGAAATGTTGAACGTCCATTCCGTCTTGGCCTTGATGAAGTCCAGGGCTGCCTGGGCGTCCTCCTCATCGTGCTGCACGCCGTAGGGGAGGCGGACCGCAACGAAGTTGGCTTCCACGCCCTCGGCTCCAAGCTCATCAACCGCCAGCTGGGCAAGCCTTCCGGCGAGCGAGGAATCCAGGCCGCCGGAGATGCCCAGGACAAAGCCCTTGGTGTGGGTGGCCTTCAAGTATTCCTTGAGGAAAGTGACGCGTTTGCGCACCTCCCCTGCGGGATCGATCCGGGGCTGAACGCCCATTTCTTCAATGATCTTGGCCTGGAGTTCGCGCATGATGTCCAGCCTAGCCAGCGGTGTCAACAACCCTCAACTGTTCCGGCCGGCCCCTGCGCGGCGTAGCTTTATGGCATGGAGCGCACGGGATGTGCCGTGGTGGGCGGTGGCCCGGCAGGAATGATGCTTGGCCTGCTGCTGGCACGGGCCGGAGTGCACGTGGCGGTCCTGGAAAAGCACCGGGATTTCCTGCGCGACTTCCGCGGCGACACCGTGCACGCGTCCACCATCCGGCTGATCGACGAACTGGGCCTGGGCGCCGGATTCCGGGCACTGCCGCAAAGCCGGCTGAACAATGTCGCCGTCCCGGTTCCCGGTGCCGGGATGGTCACGCTGGCGGCTTTCGACTCATTGAAACCCCCGTACAACTACGTGGCCATGATGCCCCAATGGGACTTCCTGGATTTCCTCGCCTCGGCCGCCGCCGCCGAACCGACATTCACCCTGCTCATGGAGACTGAAGCCACCGGCCTGGAGTTCGACGGCGGGCGCGTCACCGGGGTGCGCTACCGCTCCACCGGAGACGCCGCCGATGGCGTTGAACGCGTGCTGCCTGCCGACGTTGTGGTGGCCGCCGACGGCCGGCATTCGGTGTTGCGCCAGGCTGCCGGAATGAGGGCCAAGGAGTACCCGGTGCCCTTCGATACCTGGTGGTTCAAAATTCCCCGCCACCCCGCGGAGCAGGGCGACGTTGCGGGCGTGGTGCCCTCGCTGGGAAACCGGGACGCCATGATTGCGCTCAACCGCACCGACTACTACCAAATGGGCTACCTTGCGCCCAAGGGCTCGGACGCCAGGATCCGGGAAGGCGGCGTGGAACGGTTCCGCCAACGGGTGGCAGCACTCCGTCCCGACCTCGCCGACCGTGTCGATTCGATCCGCAGCGTGGCGGACCTGCATTGGCTGGACGTCAGGCTGAACCGGCTGCGGCGCTGGTACAGGGACGGGTTCCTGTGCATTGGCGATGCTGCGCACGCGATGTCGCCCGCGGGCGGGGTGGGCATCAACCTGGCCATCCAGGACGCCGTTGCGGCCGCGGAACGCCTGGCCCCCGACCTGCGCCAGGGGCACGTTCGGACCAGGACCCTTGCTGCGATCCAGCGCCGGCGCCGCATGCCCACGGTGGTGGTCCAAACCGCGCAGCGGATCATGCACCGTGTGGTGTTCGTTCCACTTTTCGCGGGGACCCTGTCCGGAGACATGCTGGCCGTCAGGGATGCCCGGACCCTGTTTCCCGTCCATCGCGTCCTCTTGTTCATCCTGCGCCACAATCCTGTGGTGAAGCGCGTCCTGCCGAGGATGGTTGCCATCGGTCCCCGCCCGGAGCACGCCCCTGGCTTCGCCCGCCCGCTCACCGTCCCGCCACCCACTAAACTTGGGGCCATGACTTCGCCCACTGACACTGCGGTAGACACCGCGGCTGCCCGCGCCCGACTGCTCGAACTGATCAAGGAACTCGCCGTGGTCCGCGGCAAGGTGATCCTCTCCAGCGGAGCCGAGGCCGATTACTACATCGACCTGCGCCGCATCACCCTGCACCATGAAGCGTCCAAGCTGGTGGGGCAGGTCATGCTGGCCCTGGCAGACGACGCCGGCATCGACTTCGAGTGCGCCGGAGGCCTCACCATGGGCGCCGACCCCGTGGGCACCGCGGTCATGCACGCGGCCGTCGACGCCGGCCGGACCGTGGACGCGTTCGTGGTCCGGAAGGCCCAGAAGTCCTACGGCATGGGCCGCCAGGTGGAGGGCCCCTCCGTTGAGGGCCGCAAAGTGCTGGTCCTGGAGGACACGTCCACCACTGGCGGTTCCGCACTGACCGCGGTGGAAGGCGTCCGGAAAGCGGGCGGCAACGTCGTGGCGGTGGCCGTGATCGTGGACCGCGACACCGGCGCCAAGGAGAAGATCGAAGCCGAAACCGGCGTCCCCTACCTGTTCGCGTTCGGCAAGGACGAACTGGGGCTGGCTTAGCCCCGGCGACCGGAAGGGCCGCTGGTTTGGGCAGTGAGCTTCTGCTCCGCCCTCGCGTTTTGGCCGAGATGGCTTCCTTTCCCAAAATAGTGGCGGAACGTATAGAACATGGGCTGCCAGGTTCGCACGTCCACCCGGGATGAATCGAGCGCCAGGTCATCGCGGACATGCACCTGCTGGACGCGCACCTGGACTGCGTGGAGGTCGTCCTCCAAGCACCACGAGTTGACCAGGGCCGCCTCGATGTGGACCGGGCATTGCGCAATGCGGTTGGGAGCGACCTCCACGCCAGGCATCGGGTCCCATCCTGCCAAGGCCCACTTGTCGTGCGCCGTGCGGTAGTCGCCGGCCTTCACTGCCGGGACCGGTTCGCTGCCGGTGGTCATGGAAATCCGTTCAATTGCGGGTGCCATGGAGTCCTCCGGCAAATTGAGCACCACTTCCTTGGTGCGGATCAGGTTGCGGTAGCCCTGATGATGGGAGCTGAGGCCCAGGACGTAGTGGTCCCCCAGCGACCAGGCAGAGGATATGGGCGTGATGTTGGTGGTGCCATCCGGGTTGCCGGTTGTCAGCAGGGCCACCAGGGAGCCGAAGTAGTGGACGCTGGGGGAGATGGTTGTGAACATGGGTCCATCGTTCCTGCCGGAAAGTTTGAGGACGGACAAACGATTCCCCGGGCAGGATGGATACATGACAGCGTATTGGGCGGAGGACCTTGCCATGATGGCCAAGGCCATGGGGGAACCGTCGCGGGCCCGGATCCTGGTCGCCCTCATGGATGCCCGCGCCTGGACAGCGACGGAACTTGCGGGCTGCGCGGGGATCAGCAAAGGCACAGCCACCACGCATTTGAACCACCTCGTTGATGTAGGCCTGCTGGACGAAGTGCGCCAGGGCCGGCACCGGTATGTGCGGCTGAAGAACCAAGGTGTTGCGGATGCAGTGGAAGCACTGGTCCGTCTCAGTCCTTCGTCGGGGCCGGAGTTTCCCTCGACGTACCGCGGGCGCAGGCATCAGCATGAACTGCAGCGCGCCCGAACCTGCTACCAGCATCTGGCCGGGGTATTGGGTGTCAACCTGTGTGTCCTGTGGCAGAGTGAGGGATTCATCTCCTCCGGCTGGGAACTAACCGCGCAGGGTTTTGCCTGGGCGGAATCGATTGGCTTGCGCCTGCCGACCAAGCCGCCACGCCCGCTCGTGCGGCCCTGCCTTGACTGGACCGAGCGCTTAGACCATGCGGCCGGCGTGCTGCCGGAGCTTTTCACCGGGCACGCACTGTCGTCCGGGTGGCTCAAGCGCGGATCGCATCCCCGCTCCGTTGTCCTGACCGAACTGGGAGCCGGGCAGCTTGCCGGCTTTGGACTGGCCGATGCGCTTGGAGCGGGCATCGGCGCTGATTTATGATGTGCGTTAACACTTTTCAGTTGCTTGGAGACCATGCATCTTGCTCCCCCCACAACAGCCTTTGAGCGCAACCGACCAGGTCCAGAACCTCATCCTGGAAAGCGCTGATTTCGAGGACTTCCTCAACGAACTGGCTCGCTTCTCCGCGCACCAGATGGCCGGCGACGGCGACGATGCCCTGTGCGGCATCACACTGCTCCGCGACCGCAAGGCAGCCACCATTGGCTGGAGCAGCGAGACTGCGCGGGAAGTGGATGAAATCCAGTACTCCCTGGCCCAGGGTCCCTGCCTGACCGCGGCAAAGGAAGAGCGCGAAGTCCACGTCCCCGACCTTTTGCAGGAGGACCGCTGGGGTCCGGACTACGCGTCTGCGGTTGCCTCCCACGGATTGCGCTCGGTGCTTTCCCTGCCGTTCAACCTGCAGGGGGAGGCCAAGGCCGCACTGAACCTCTACTCCGACGCCCCGCACAAGTTTGACGGCCCCGCCGCGGACAGGGCACGGGACTTCACCCGGGAGATCTCCGAAGCCCTGCGGCTCGCTGTCAGGTTCTCGCTGCACGCCGACAGTGCATCCAATCTCCGGGCCACGCTGGAATCGCGGACCATCATCGACATCGCCATCGGCATCGTCATGGCGCAGAACCGGTGCAGCCAGGAAGCCGCCGTCGAAATCCTTACCGAGGCGTCCAGCAACAGCAATACCAAACTTCGGGACATCGCCAAGTCGCTGGTGGATTCGGTGGGCGGCTCCGGTGCGCGTACCCACTACCAGGAGCCCGGCAAAGTCAGCCAGGGTCCGCGGGCCTGAGCGGCAGGTTGTGCCGTGGCCCCGGGGAGGGTTAGGCTTGCGGAGGTTGAGCCGTCGGCCATAGAACCTCTTTTGGAGTACCTATGGACCGCGCGCTAGACGCACTCGTTAACCTCGATGTCCCGGCGGACATCGTCCGGATTGAAGTCCGGGGAGCCCTTCACCACGAATCCCGTGCTGAACTGGTCCACATCATCCGCCGTGTCCGGAGGATGGGCATCCGCTGCCGCATCTGCGTCGACCTCTCACAGGCGGAACTTGTCGAATCCTCCGCCCTGGCCGGGCTGCGCTGTGACCTGAACGCCATGGACACCAAGCTCCTGCTGGGCGTCCCGTCCGCCGGGGTGTCCCTTCAGCTCACGCCGGCGGCCCACGACTGGGCGCCAGGTGAAGCGTCCAGCCGGCGCCCGCTCCTCATGGACGACGACGTCAGGGAGCTTTTTCCCGGCGGCGACTTCGCAGGCGAATTCCCCCAACTGCCGGTGATGTGGATCGAAGAGCTGTACGGGCGTCCGCTGACCGAATACACAGACCAGGAACTCCTGCTCGCCAGCGACTCCGCCTTTGCCCTGCTGGACAACCCGGAGGCACCCGACGGCGCCGACCTGCTGGGCCGCTACAACGACATCGGGCTGGAAATCCTTCGCCGCCAGCAGGAACCGCGGGCACCCTTCCCGGCTACCGAAGGCCAGGCCGCCAGCTGACCCCGGCGTCACCGAACGTTTACACGCGTTCATTGCGGTGCCGCGTTTCGCTGGGCTTACGGTAGGACTGTGCCGTATGAGGGGGAGGTCCATCCGCAGAGCCGGCGTGGGGTCTCCGACGCCCGGCTGCTGGCCGAAGCCGCTGCCCTAAAACGCTTCTCACGGCGTTCATTCCTTGCCGGGGCCGGCGCGTCCGGACTGCTGGCCGCCGACATGCTGGTGACCCGTGAGGTGCAGTCTCAGCGCCGGACCACCCGGATCCTGTCCGTTGCCGATGACTTCGCCGACGCCTATTACCCGGACGCCTGCTGGTTCCTGTTCCCCGGGTACAAAACCAGCTGGGAAGAGGCGCAATGGATCCTGAACGCGCTCCGGGGGGCCCTGAACAAGCGTGCCCGGCTCGCCGCCGTCGGATATTCCAACCTGGGCCTCGACGTCACCGAAGTCGTCCGCGCGATCGCTGAGTACGTCGCGGTGGAAAAGATCACCAAGCTGTTCTTCTACGGCCACAGCTTCGGCGGCATGCTGGCCACCCAGGTGGCCGCCCGGCTCCTTGCCGTGGCAGGCATCCAGGTGCAGTTCATCCTCCTGGACTCCAGCCCGTACAGCGCCCACGACGTCCTGGACCAAAGCTGGTTCGACGGCGTGGTGTTCCTCTACGAGAGCGGCGTCAGGTTTCCCTCGACCCTCCGCGGCGGGTATGAACTGGGGGAGCGGATCATCCACAAGGACGAACGGAGCTGGCGGCAGATCCTTAACCAGACACTGGAGCAGCTCTCACCGATCGCCCCGTCCAACGTGCTGGTCCAGACGGAGTCCGCCTACATCTACCACTTCGAGGGAAGGCAGTTCGCCGGGCAGCTCGGCACCGCCAAAATGGCCTACCTGGGCAACCCGAAGGACGCCACCGTGGACTACGAGACGGCGTCCGAAACCTGGGCCGTGGTGTACAAGGACAACATGGTCTCAAGCAACCTCCAGACCACCGGGGCGGTACCCGCCCACGCCAGCCCGGGCTGGAACCCGCAGGTCTACCGGCCCCTGGTCACGGGACTCCTGGACGAGTACTTCCCGCTGCCCCGGGGCGGATCCAGGGTCAGCATCTTCTAGTCCTAGATCTGGTTCTTCAGGTCCGCCACGGAGTTGAGCACCTGGTTGGGCCGGAACGGGTACGCGGCGATGTCGTCCTTGTGCGTGATGCCGCTGAGGACAAGGACGGTGTGCAGGCCGGCCTCCATGCCGGCAATGATGTCCGTGTCCATCCGGTCACCGATCATGGCGGTGGTCTCTGAGTGTGCGTCGATCTGGTTCATCGCAGACTGGGGTTCGGCTTGCCCACAATGTACGGTTCGCGGCCGGTGGCCTTGGTAATCAGGGCCGCGATGGCACCCGTCGCCGGCATGGGGCCGTCCTTGGAAGGGCCGGTTGCGTCCGGGTTGGTGGCAATGAACCGGGCACCGGCGAGGATCAGGCGGATGGCCGTGGTGATGGCCTCGAAGGAGTACGTGCGCGTCTCGCCGAGCACCACGAAGTCCGGGTTCTGGTCGGTGAGGATGAAGCCTGCCTCGTGCAGCGCCGTCGTCAGCCCTGCCTCGCCGATGGTGTAGGCACGGTTTCCGGACTCTGCACCGCCGGCGGAGACCTGGTCCTTCAGGAACTGGGCCGTGGCCAGGGCCGACGTCCAAATGTTCTCCTCCGGGATCTCCAGCCCGGAGGCGCGCAGGCGGGCGGCGAGGTCGCGGGGCGTGAAGATGGAGTTGTTGGTCAGCACCAGGAACCGCTTGGACGTATCCACCCAGCGCTGGATCAGCTCGGCCGCGCCGGGAATGGGCTGGTTTTCGTGCACCAGGACGCCATCCATGTCCGTCAGCCAGCACTCGATCTCCTGGCCGCTGCGGTACACCGAAGGGTTGCCTGTTACCTCGTCTGCTTCTGCCATGCCTGCCTCCGCCTGTGATAGTTGCCCGAAGAGTCCAGTCTAGTGTTGAAGGGTGAACCAAATGCCCGGCATGACAGACGAACCCGACCACCAGCCCGGGGAGGCCGAACCCGCAAAGGCGGAGGTCGGCGTCGGGCCCTGGGAGGGGGAACTGCCCGAAGGCGACCATTGGGACCCCGACCTCCTGGCCGACGGTGACAGACGCAATGTGCTGGACAAATACCGCTACTGGAAGCATGAGGCGATCGTGGCGGAGCTGGATTCGCGGCGGCACAACTTCCACGTGGCCATCGAAAACTGGCAGCACGACCTCAACATCGGCACAGTGGTGCGCACCGCCAACGCCTTCCTCGCCAAAGAGGTGCACATCATCGGACGACGGCGGTGGAACCGGCGCGGAGCCATGGTCACCGACCGCTACCAGCACGTCCGCCACCACCCCACGGTTGAGGATTTCGTCCAGTGGGCGCAGGGGGAGGGGCTCGCGATCATCGGCATCGACATTTTCCCGGACTCTGTGCCCCTGGAGACCTACGAGCTGCCGCGCGACTGCGTGCTGGTGTTCGGGCAGGAGGGCCCGGGCCTGACCCCGGAAGTCCATCAGGCCGCTGCCGCCACCCTTTCCATCGAGCAGTTCGGCTCCACCCGTTCGATCAACGCCGCGTCCGCCGCGGCCATCGCCATGCACGCCTGGATCCGCCGGCACGTCTTCAACCAGCACGTGTGAGTATTACCAACCCGTGACCCGAAACACCCGGGCCGCGGGGGAATGGCTAGGATGGTGCCAAGCCGTAAGCGGTCTACTTGAGGGTCATCCACCCACAGACGAAACTCAGCAGAGGAGCCAGCATGCCCATTGCAACCCCAGAGATCTACGCCGAGATGATCGACCGCGCGAAGGCGGGCGGATTTGCCTTCCCCGCCGTCAACGTCACGTCCTCGCAGACGCTGAACGCAGCGCTCCGCGGCTTCGCCGAGGCAGAGTCCGACGGCATCGTGCAGGTTTCCACCGGCGGTGCCGCCTACTGGTCCGGCGCCTCCACCAAGGACATGGTGGCCGGTTCCCTGGGCTTCGCTGCCTTCGCCCGCGAAGTGGCCAAGAACTACGGTGTGAACATCGCCCTGCACACGGACCACTGCCCAAAAGACAAGCTGGACGGCTTTGTCCTGCCGCTGCTGGAAGCCTCCGAGGCTGAGGTCAAGGCCGGCCGGAACCCGCTGTTCAACTCCCACATGTGGGACGGTTCCGCCGAGACCCTGCAGGAGAACCTGAAGATCGCCCGCGACCTGCTGGCCCGCACCGCCGCAGCCAAGATGATCCTCGAGGTGGAGATCGGCACCGTCGGCGGCGAGGAAGACGGCGTGGAGAACGCCATCAACGACAAGCTCTACACCACGGTCGAGGACGCCCTCGCCACCATCGACGCCCTGGGCGCCGGTGAAAACGGCCGCTACATCACCGCCCTGACCTTCGGCAACGTGCACGGCGTCTACAAGCCCGGCGGCGTCAAGCTGCGCCCGGAGATCCTCAAGGACATCCAGGCCCAGGTGGGTGCCAAGATCGGCAAGGACAATCCGTTCGACCTCGTGTTCCACGGCGGCTCCGGCTCCTCCGACCAGGAAATCGCCGACGCCGTTTCCTACGGCGTGATCAAGATGAACATCGACACCGACACCCAGTACGCCTACACGCGTCCGGTAGCGGACCACATGTTCAAGAACTACGACGGCGTCCTGAAGGTCGACGGCGAAGTGGGCAACAAGAAGACCTACGACCCCCGCGTCTGGGGCGCCTCCGCCGAAGCCGGCCTGGCAGCCCGCGTGGTGGAAGCCACCAAGCAGCTCGGTTCGGCCGGAAAGACCTTCTAGATGTCGGACGAGTTCCGCCGCAACCTGATGGGGCCGGAGCCCACGCTCCTGCCTGCCGAAACCGAGGTGAACGGGCAGCTGGAGGCCGGGCACGAGGCCCTGGACCTGGTGGAAAGGCACCCCACGTCCTCACTCTTGTGGGCGATCCTGGCTGAGGAAGCGTGGGCCGAGGGGCGCACCATCGACTCCTACGCCTACGCCCGGGTGGGCTACCACCGCGGACTGGACGCGCTTCGCCGCAACGGGTGGCGCGGCGTAGGCCCCATCCCGTGGGAGCACGAGCCGAACCGTGGATTCCTGCGTGCCCTCTACTCCCTGGGCCGGGCGTCCTCCGCCATCGGCGAGGCCGACGAGCCGGAGCGGATCGAAAAGTTCCTCAACGACTCGGACCCCACAGCGAAGGCAGCCATCGAGGCGAAGTAGCAAGCTTGGATTAAAGCGCGACGACGGGTGGTTACCTTTCCTGGAAAGGTAACCACCCGTCGTCGTTCGTTCGTTTATGGCTTGGCGATGCCTGTGCGGGCCATGGCATCGGCGTAGGCCGCGCGCATGTCCTCGAGGTATTCCTCCTGGCGCGCCGGGGAACCGGCGAAGGCGCGGCCGCTCAGCGACCGGACCTTGTAGGTCTTCAGGCCGCGGCGCCAGAGCAGGGGCACCTCCGTCTTCAGCAGGAGGTTGGCCAGGCGGTTGGCTTCAGTGCCGTGCGCAACGATCACGGAGGCGCGGGGGACCAGGGCGAGGAACTTCAGCAGCGGCTTCAGGCCGGCCTGGATCTGGTCCGGAGTGAACTTGCCGTTGACTTCGCCGGGGACGTGCCAGGGGTGGACGTTCCACGGCATCACGAACTCGGGGCGCAACCCCAGCTTCCACTGGAGCCCCAGCATTCGGGTCGCGGCGTCCTGGTCCCCGGCAGTGATGAACCCGGACGGGTCCGCCTCGCCGATGTTGGAGAACAGGCTGATGATGCGGCATTCCTCAACGTCGTGCATCGGGTCCACATAGGGCACCACGGTTCCGGGCTTGGCCTCCTGCAGGGAATCACACAGTTCATTGACGGCGGCAACGCTGGGTTCGTAGCGGCGGCTCATGAGCTGTTCGTGGAATGTTTCTGGGGCCAGGGCTGTCATGAAGTGCTGGTTCTCCTGCGGGGATTGATATTGCTTCCACCGGTGAAAATGGGCGCGCGGCGGCGCGGATCATCAACGGCGGTTAGTTGGGGTGGGCCGATTCCTGGTCGGCCTCTGCCAGTTTACCAAGCCCGGGGAAACGAAACGCCGGCCGCCCCTTCCGGTGATGGAAGGCACAGCCGGCGCAGCGGTACGACGGACTACCAGAGGCGGCTGGTGGCGCGGCGAGCACCCTCGCCGAGGGCCTCCAGCTTGGCGAAGGCGATCTGTGGGTGCACCCTGCCGCCCAGGCCGCAGTCGGTGGAGGCAATGACATTTTCGCGGCCCACGACGTCGGCAAAGCGGACAATGCGGTCAGCCACCAGGTCGGGGTGTTCCACCACGTTGGTGGCATGCGACACGACGCCCGGGATGATGACCTTGCCCTCGGGGAGCTTGGTGTCCTCCCATACACGCCATTCGTGTTCGTGGCGGACGTTGGCTGCCTCGAAGGAGTATGCGCCCGCGTTGACCTGCAGCACCGAGCCGATGATGTCGGCGAAAGGGATGTCCGTGGTGTGCGGGCCGTGCCAGGAACCCCAGCAGACATGCAGCCGGATCTGTTCCTGGGGCAGGTCCCGGAGGGCCCAGTTGGTGGCCTCGACGCGCAGCTGGATGAACTTCAGGTAGTCCTCCAGGCTGGGCTCGGGATTGATCTGGTCCCAGCTCTCGGCCAGGGACGGATCGTCGAGCTGCACGGTGAGGCCGGCGTCGACGATGGCCTTGTATTCCTCCCGCATGGCATCGGCACAGGCGTAGACAAGTTCCTCATCGGACTTGTAGTACTCGTTTGCCACGCGGGCGCACGAGCCGGGAGAGAGGGATGCCACGAAGCCGTCCGACAACCCGGCGGCGGCGAGGCCGGTCTTCAGGTTCTTGATGTCCGATGCCACCAGGTCCTGGCCCGTGTAGGTCAGGGGTCCGGCGATCTTGGGCTGGGTCACGCTCTTGCGGTGGGACAGGATGCCCGAGGACGGGTCGTTGTAGGCCTCGTTGAACGCCTGCCGGTCGCGCCTGTCGGGGAAGGAGGTCAGGACAATGTTGCCGGGGGAGGAGCGGTGCACCTGGGCATCGGCCCAGCGGTCCACATTGGTTGGCTCCAGGCCGCCCAGCCGTGCGAAGGAGTAGTTCCACCAGGCGCCATAGTCCACGGAGTTGGCCATCGTGTGCCCGTATTCGCCGTCGTTGGGAATGTCGATCCCGAGGTCCTTCTGGCGCCGGACCACGTCCACCACGGAGGTTTCCAGGAGGTCCAGGAATTCAGGGGTGACGCCGTCGGTTTCCTTGGCGGCATTGGCCGCGATGAGTTCCGGGGTGCGGGGCAACGATCCGGCGTGGGTGACGCGGATGTGGTCGGTGTTCAGGGGCATGCTGGAATCTTCCTTTCCATCGGTCCTGGCAGTAGCACCTTCGGTCCGGCAGGAATCCTGCTGGACCGTGGTTGCTGCGGCGTCATCGAGCCAGGTCTCTCGGCCGCTCCGGATGGTTCACTCTCACTAAATCGGGAGACCCACCTTGGGGCAAGTCCGTGCCGCTTTATGTCGCGGCCCGCTGCCCGGCTGCTTCCCTGCCCTTGCCCGGCGGGCAGCAGCATACTTACAGACTTTGTTCAGCTTGTTGACAGGTTTCGTTAAGCTTGGTTGGCTGAGGTCACATGCCACCGCCGCAACGGAGCTGGCCGGTGGCGCCCCGATGCACTCGAAAGAGGTAACGCACTGTGAAGAAATCCCTGGCAAATTTCAGGACCCTCGCCGCCTCCGGAGCCCTGGCGCTGGCCGTCGTCGCAGGTCCCGCCCCGCTGGCACACGCTGTGGGCGAAGGCCCCAATTACGACGGCAACGGCCAGATCACCACCTCCAAGCTCGCCACGTACGAACAGATGGTCTCGTTCCTGAAGGACCAGGACGCCCGCCAGCCGGCAATGGAGCTGGAGGTCATCGGGCAAACGGTCAAGGGGCGCGACATCCACCTGGTCAAGTACATTTCGGACCCCGCCAAGCCCACCATTCTGTACCTGACCCAGCAGCACGGCAACGAGCAGCTCACCACCGAGGGCGCCATGGAGTTCATCAAGCACCTGGGGGCCGGTAAATCCGCTGACATCCTCAAAGGCGTGAACATCCTGGTGGTGCCCATGCTCAATGCGGACGGGGCCATGGGGGACGTGAACTTCTCCCTGGAAAACTACCTTGCCAAGGGGGACCGCAACCTCACCCGCTACAACGCCGAGGGCGTGGACCTGAACCGCGACCATGTGGCCAAGGTCCAGCCGGAGACCCAGGCGCTGCACAACAACGTCATGCGCAAGTACCGGATCGACTACATGATCGACCTGCACCACCAGGGCACCCGGGCCGAGCGTGACGGCAAGCTGGTATCCGGCTCCATCCTATACCCCACCACCCCCAACGCCGACCCCGCCGTCGTCGAAAAATCAAAGCAGCTTGGCGCCGTGGTCTTCAACAACGTCGACTCCACCGGCTGGGGACACCTGGGCAAGTACCAGGGCGGCAGCGCCGAAACCATCAGCCGAAACGGCATCTCCGTGGAGTACGGCATCGCCACCCTGCTCTTCGAGATGCGCGGCATGTCGGACCACTACCTGGACGGCTATGCTCTCGGGCAGCGCAGCAACGGCTACCTGATCAAGCAGACTGTCACCACGCTGACCTCCACGGCCGCAGCCATCGCGGACGGGTCCATTGCCGACGCCGACACCTCCTTCTGGAACACACTCGCCGAACAGACGTCCCGCCCCGCCGGGGAGGCTGAGGACGAATAGGCGGCACCGCCCGCCGCGGCCTTTTGGCAGAAACGGCCGCGGCGGGCCACAACAGTGGACGAAGTGCCCTATCGGCTAAACTTGGGTGGTAAGAGCCCCGGAACTCTTGCTTCGCTGCGCCGTGCTGCGGCTGTGCGAAGGCCGGTCTGTTCGGGGCATTCTCATGAACGGCGCTGCATCGGCCTGCCACCTGGTGGCCGGGCCCGGGCAGCCCGAACGAATGGGGGAGGATCCCATGCCAGCAATTGTGATCGTAGGAGCCCAGTGGGGCGACGAAGGAAAAGGCAAGGCCACCGACCTGCTGGGCGGCCGTGTTGACTACGTCGTCAAGCCCAACGGCGGCAACAACGCCGGGCACACCGTCGTCGTAGGCGGTGAAAAGTACGAACTCAAGCTTCTGCCGGCCGGCATTCTCAGCCCCAACGCCGTTCCCATCATCGGCAACGGCTGCGTGGTGAACCTGGAGGCCCTCTTCCAGGAAATCGACGGACTCCAGGCGCGTGGCGCCGACACCTCAAAGCTGCGGGTCTCCGCCAACGCCCACCTGGTGGCGCCGTACCACCAGGTGCTGGACAAGGTAACCGAACGCTTCCTGGGCAGCCGGGCCATTGGCACCACCGGCCGCGGCATCGGCCCTGCCTACATGGACAAGGTTGCCCGGCTGGGCATCCGCGTCCAGGATGTCTTTGACGAATCGATCCTCCGCCAGAAGGTGGAAGGCTCGCTGCGGCAGAAGAACGAACTCCTGGTCAAGGTCTACAACCGCCGCGGTGTGGTGGTGGACGAGATCGTGGAGTACTTCCTGTCCTTCGCCGAGCGGCTCCGCCCGCTGGTCATCGACAGCACCCTGGTCCTGAACTCCGCGCTGGATGAGGGCAAGGTAGTCCTGATGGAGGGCGGCCAGGCAACCTTCCTGGACGTGGACCACGGCACCTACCCGTTCGTGACCTCCTCCAACCCCACCGCCGGCGGCGCCTCCGTGGGCTCCGGCATCGGCCCTACCCGGATCTCCCGCTCCATCGGCATCATCAAGGCCTACACCACCCGCGTTGGTGCCGGCCCATTCCCCACGGAACTCTTCGATGAGATGGGCATGTACCTGCAGAAGACCGGCGGCGAATTCGGCGTCAACACCGGACGCCCGCGCCGCTGCGGCTGGTACGACGCCGTCCTGGCGCGGCACGCTTCACGCGTGAACGGCTTCACAGATTACTTCGTGACCAAGCTGGACGTGCTCACCGGCATCGAGCAGATTCCGGTATGTGTCGCCTACGACGTGGACGGTGTCCGGCACGACGAAATGCCCATGACGCAGACCGAGTTCCACCACGCGAAGCCCATCTTCGAGTACTTCGACGGCTGGACCGAGGACATCACCGGAGCCCGGACGCTGGCAGACCTGCCGGAGAACGCGCGCAACTACGTGCTGGCCCTGGAAAAGCTTTCCGGAACCCGGTTCTCCGCCATCGGCGTTGGCCCGGACCGGGACCAGACCATCGTGGTGAACGACCTCATCAAGGACTAGATTTTGTGGGCCCACGCCCGCGGGGTTCCCTGGCCGCGTTTGCGGGGCTGGGGAGTGGGTGGGGACTACGACGGCGGCAGGCCACCTTCGCAGGTGGCCTGCCGCTTCTTTTTGGCAGCCGGAAAGCGAATTTACACAGGCTTAACGCGCACGGTCTTGTGAGGCTTCCGGTGCCGCCGCCAGACTCGTCTGTACCACCTGGTGCCCAAGGAAGGATCGTCATGGCCGGAAAATTTGAAGCATTCATCGACGCTGATTCGTTCTTCAGGTTCCGGCTCCTGGCTCCGGACGGGGCCGTGATCGCCGTCTCGGGCCCGTTCGAGGACAAAGCCGCCGTGGTGGCCGGGATAGCCGCGGTTCGCGAATGTGCCGGAACCGGCCTGGTAACCGATCTCTGTCCCGCCGGGGCCGTCTCCCGTTCCGCGCCTGTACCCGCTGCAGCTGCTGCCGCCATCCCGGTGGAGCTGCCCGCCGCCGTCGTACCTGTATGCAGCGAGGAGCGCACGCCCGCCCTGGCGCACGCCTTCGTGCCGGCAGCGGCACCCCGCCGGCACGCCATTGTGCCCCGGTGGACCAGGACAGCTACCCGCTGAAAATGATTTCCAACTTTTTTTGAAGAAGGCGTAACCCTCCGGGCGGCCGGAGCGATTACCTCTATGAAGCGCCGGTCTGGAACCTGTCCCCCATCACGTTCCAGACCGGCTCTTTTGTCTTTCCGCAAGGGTGGCTGCCAGGCTGCGCCCGTCGCTGGCCGCGGGCCGTGGCGCTTCTGGCTGCGCGGTTACTGGAGGGTAGACTAGGCGCAGCGTTCCGGATGTACTGAACGCTTGCCTTGCCACCGCCCTTCTTGACGGAAAGCACCACGTCAGTGACCGATGCACAGACAGACGAGGCTCCGGACCGGCCAGAGTCCGGGACCGCTGCCTTCAGCCTGGTCTATAAGGCGTATGCATCACAGGTTCTGGGCTATCTCACGGCCCGGGGAGTCGAGGATCCGGAGGCCGCCATGCAGGAAGTGTTCCTGTCCGTGTTGCCACGGCTCGGTACCGTGCGCGGAGGGGAGTCCGGGCTGCGGACCTTCATCTTCTCTGTTGCCCACGCCCGGATGGTGGATGACCACCGCCGCCAGAGCCGTACTCCGGCCAAGCTGCCCTTCGAGCCCGAGCTGGACCGGCGCGAGGACATGTCGGCGGAGAAGGAAGCACTGCAGCGCATCGCACCCCGGGAAGTCCTCAGGATGTTGGACGGGCTGCCCCAGGACCAGCGGGACGTCCTGTCGCTGCGCCTCGTGGGTGGCCTCACGGTGGAACAGACGGCGGAGACCATGGAAAAGAGCGCTGGTTCGGTCAAGCAGCTTCAGCGGCGCGCATTGCTGAAACTCCGGGAACTTGCCGCAGTGAAGGAGTACCTCGCGCCATGACGCCTGCCCCGGATGACCTTGCCGCCCTCGTCGATGACATGCTGCTGGATGTCGGCTTCGAACAGGACGCGGACCTTCGCGGCGCCCTCCATTCGCTGGGTGCCCTCGCGTCCATTCCCACGCCCGAGCCCACCGGGGAGCTCGCTGCACTGCTCACGGCTGGCGGGCCGGCCCGGGGGGAGGCCCCCGTACCTGCCGGCGCACTCGATGCCGCAGGCAGGCAGCCTGGAGAACGCGAAGCTGACCAGGACGATGGACCGCCCGCCGATGAGCTGGCGCGCCGCCGCCGTCGCAGGCACCGCCCCACCACGCTGGGGCTGGTGCTGGTGGCCGGCATGGGGCTGGGAGTTGGCGGGGTAGCCGCCAGCTCAGCACCTCCCGGGAACAGCCCCGTGGAGCAGCTGCTGGCGGATTTGTCGCCTTGGAACAGTTCGGTGAGCGAGCCGTCGGCCGCCGGCTACGGCTACCGTGCTCCCAGGGTGGCTTCCGATGGGGAACTTGCCGCCGCCGGCCCGGAGGCCGCAGCGGGCGGGGCCACCGACGCGGCCAACCTCGCCTCCCGCCTCCTGCCGGACCAGGCCGGAACTTCCCGGCACACAGGGCATGCGCACACTGGCACGCCGCTCTGCGCCGGTCCCGTCAATCACGAAGCAGCCGGCAGGATGTGTCTGCCTGCGGGGGCAGGGCCGGCCACGCAGGGCAACGGAGCTGGCCGCGGCACGGAGAACCAAGGAACTGCGGCGGAAGAGCCGGCAGGACCGGCCGCCGCGAACCAGGGGAAGGCGGGCACACCCGCGCCGGATAATGCGCCCGCAGCGGCGGGTGCGGCCGGCGGGCCAGCGAAACCCACTGCCGGAGTGGTCCAGGGCCAGGCAGGTTCCCAGGGCACGGGGCAGGGAAACGGCCCCCGGCCCACGTCTCCGGCGAAATAGCCGAAAGACGGCAACAGCGGGCCCGTTAAACGGACCCGCTGTTGTTTTCTTCAGCGGCGGTCAGGCGATGACCTGGCGTTTGGAGGAAATCACGCCGGTATCGAAACCGGCCAGGTGGAGGCCGCCGTGGAAGCGCGCGTGCTCGATCTTCACGCAGCGGTCCATCACCACGTTGAGCCCTGCGGCTTCCGCGCCTGCCGCGACGCCTTCATGCCAGGAGCCCAGCTGCAGCCAGAGTGTTTTGGCGCCGGCGGCCACTGCCTCGTCAAGGACGCCGGGAAGGTCGTCGTGCTTGCGGAACACGTCAACGATGTCCGGGCTTTCCGGCAGGTCCGCCAGGGATGCAAACGTGGGCTGGCCCAGGATCTCCTTCACCACCGGGTTCACGAAGTACACCTTGTAGCGGGTGGAGGAGAGCAGGTACGTGGCCACGAAGTAGCTGGCCCGCGACGGTTTGTCGGAAGCCCCGACAATGGCGATGGATTTCGCCTGCCGGAGCAACGCCAGCCGCTCCGGTGCTGACGGGCCGGACCAGGTGCGTTCGGCGGTGCTCATGCGTTTGCTCCGATCGTGCAGGCGTCTGCGGGTTCTTCGACCACAATGGCGTCCCGGGCCGCGGCGTTGGAGGCTTCGGCGAGTGCCTGGTCCAGGTCCCACAGGATGTCCTCGATGTCCTCAAGGCCCACCGAGATGCGGACCAGGTCCTCCGGCACGCCCGCGGATTCCAGCTGTGCCGCACTGAGCTGCTGGTGGGTGGTGGAGCCGGGGTGGATCACCAGGGTGCGGGAGTCACCCACGTTGGCCAGGTGGGAAGCCAGCTGCAGGGATTCGATGAACTTCTGCCCCGCGGCGCGCCCACCCTTCACCCCGAAGGAGAAGACTGATCCGGGGCCCAGCGGCAGGTACTTCTTGGCCCGCTCGAAGTGCGGGTGGGAGGGCAGGCCGGAGTAGTTGACATAGGCCACCCGGTCATCGTTTGCCAGCCACTCGGCCACGGCCCGCGCGTTCTTCAGGTGCTCGTCGAGCCGCTGCGGCAGTGTCTCAACGCCTTGGAGCAGCTGGAACGCGGACTGCGGCGACAGCGCCGGGCCGATGTCGCGCAGCTGCTCGCTGCGCAGCTTGGTGAGGAAGCCGTACTCGCCGAAGTTGCCCCACCAGGAGACGTTGCCGTAGGAAGCCACGGGCTCGGTCATGGTGGGGAACTTGCCGTTGCCCCAGTTGAAGCGGCCGCTTTCAACCACCACGCCGCCCAGGGTGGTGCCGTGGCCGCCCAGGAACTTCGTGGCGGAATGGATCACGATGTCGGCGCCGTGTTCGATGGGCCGCACCAGGTACGGCGTGCTCAAGGTGGCGTCGACCACCAGGGGGATGCCGGCGTCGCGTGCCACCTTGGCCAGCCCCGCCAGGTCCTGGACCTCCGACGACGGGTTGGCCACCACCTCCACAAAGATGGCCTTGGTGTTGTCCCGGACCGCCGCGGCGTAGTCTGCAGGGTCGGTCCCGGTGACGAAGGTGGTGTCGACGCCGAACCGGCGAAGGGTGACATCGAGCTGGGTCACGGTGCCGCCATACAGCTGGGAGGCTGCCACGATGTGGTCGCCGGCCTGGGTGAGGGCGGCGAACGTGATGAACTCAGCGGCCATGCCCGAGGACGTGGCCACTGCCCCGATGCCGCCTTCGAGGGATGCGATGCGCTCCTCGAACGCCGCGACGGTGGGGTTGCCGATGCGGGAGTAGATGTTGCCGTACTTCTGGAGGGCGAACAGGTTGGCGGCGTCGTTGGTGTCCTTGAAGACGAAGGACGTGGTCTGGTAGATGGGTACGGCGCGGGCGCCGTGCTCGGCGTCGGGGGTGCCCCCGGCGTGCAGGGCGCGGGTGCGGAAACCGAAGGCGCGTTCAGCCATTAGACAGCCACCGCTTCGGCGGCAACCGGGGTTCCGGACAGGTCCAGTTCCGTACCGTTCTTCCGGGCCAGGTCGGCCTCCAGTTCGCGCACGATCGGGAGGATGTCGCGTCCGAACGCCGCCACCTCCTCCTGGAAGTGCAGGTAGCCGGTGAGGAAAAGGTTCACGCCGATCTTCTTGTATGCGACAACCCGTTCAGCGATCTGCTCGGGGGTGCCGATGAGCTGGGTCTTGAACCCGTCGTTGTACTGGACCAGGTCCTCGAAGGTGGAGTCAGCCCACATGCCCTTGCCGTCCTTGGTGGAGGCGCCGGCTTCCTGCACGGCGTCGCGGAAGCCCTGGACGGCGGGTTTGTGCGCTTTTTCCACGATCTCGCGCAGGGTGTCCCGGGCTTCCTTTTCGGAGTCGCGGGCGATGACGAACCCGTTGAGGCCGAACCGGGGAGCGGCCAGCGGGCCTCCGGCGCCGCGGCCGGTTTCGCCGGCAGCGGCCACCACTCCGGCGATGTTGTCCTTGAAACCCTCGAGGTCTTTGCCGTTGGAGAAGTACCAGTCCGCCACGCGGCCCGCGGTGGCCTGGGCCGCCGTCGAGTTTCCGCCGAAAAAGATCTCCGGGTGGGCGCGGCCCGGGACGTCCACAGGGGCGGGGTTCAGGGTGAAATCGGTGATGTTGTAGTACTTGCCGGACTGGCTGTATTCCTTTTCGGTCCACAACCCGCGCAGGACGTTGATGAATTCCTCGGTGCGGACGTAGCGCTCGTCGTGCTCCAGCCACTCCAGGCCGAAGTTGGTGAACTCGCTCTTCAGCCAGCCGGAGACGATGTTCACGGCGGCGCGGCCGTTGGAGATGTGGTCGGCAGTGATGATGTACTTCGCCAGCACGCCGGGGTGCCACATTCCCGGGTGGACTGCGGCGATGACCTTCAGGCGCTCCGTGGCGGCCAGCAGTGCGAGGCTGAACGAGGTGGCCTCGTGCTGCTTGTCCGCGCCGTAGGAGGCGGCGTACCGGGTTTGGGTCAGGGCGTATTCGAAGCCGGATTCCTCGGCGATGCGCGCCAGCTTCTTGTTGTAGTCGAAGTCCCAGCCGGTGCGCTGCTCGATGGTGGATACCACCAGGCCGCCGGAAACGTTGGGCACCCAGTAGGCGAACTTGAGGGGCTCGGAGAGACGTGCGACGTTGCTGATGTCTGTCATGATTCTTCCTTCGTTAGGGCCCGCTGGCGCAGGACGTCCTGGATGCCGGCGATGGCCGGTTCGTTCTGGAGTGAGGTGGTGTCGCCCAGGGTTGTTCCTTCGAACAGTTGGGTGAGCAGCCGGCGCATGATTTTGCCGCTGCGGGTCTTGGGAACGTCGGGAACCACGACGACGTCGCGCGGCTTGGCGATGGGGCCGATCTCCTTGGCGACGTGGTTCCGGAGCTCGTCGAGGCAGTCGGCCGGGGCCCCGGCCTTCAGGACGACGAAGGCAACCACGGCGTGGCCGGTCTTCGGATCCGCTACCGGGCAGACTCCGGCCTCCACGACGTCCGGGTGCGATACCAGGGCGGATTCGATCTCGATGGTGGAGAGCAGGTGTCCGGAGACGTTCAGGGTGTCATCCACGCGGCCCAGGATCCAAATGTCACCGTCGGCATCGTACTTGGCGCCGTCGCCGGCCAGGAACCAGCCCCGGTCCGCGTACTTGCTCCAGTAGGAATCGAAGTAGCGCCGTGGGTTACCCCAGACGGTGCGGGCAATGGCGGGCCCGGGGGAGTCAACCACGATGTTTCCCTGGACGCCCGGCGCAACGGTATTGCCGCCGTCGTCCACGATCCTGGTGCTGACCCCCGGCAGCGGGCGTGCGGCGCAGCCGGGCTTGAAACTTGTGTCCGTAGGCGCGGGGGAGAGGATGGTGGCGCCGGTTTCGGACTGCCACCACGTGTCCACCACGGGTGCGGTGCCGGCGCCCACGTTCTCCCGCAGCCAGCGCCAGGCCTCCGGGTTGACCGCTTCGCCCACGGTGCCGAGCAGGCGGATGGAGGACAGGTCGTAGGTGTCCGGCACGCCGTCCGGGAACCAGCCCATAAGGGACCTGACCAGGGTGGGCGCGGTGTAGTACTGCGTCACGCCGTAGCGCTCGATGATTTCGAAATGCCGGCCCGGGTGGGGCGTGTTCGGGGTGCCCTCGAAGATGACCTGCGTAGCGCCGTTGGACAGCGGTCCGTAGATCTCGTAGGTGTGCGCCGTAACCCAGGCGAGATCGGCCGTGCACCAGTGCACGTCGCGGTCCCGGAGCGCGGGGTCCGGGTTGCTGAACAGGTGCTCGAAACTCCACGACGCCTGCGTCAGGTAGCCGCCGGAGGTGTGCACCAGGCCCTTGGGCTTCCCGGTGGTCCCGGACGTGTACATGATGAACAGCGGCGTCTCGGCGTCGAACGCCTCCGGTTCGTGGACGTCCGCGGAGTTCCCGACGGCGTCATGCCACCAGACGTCGCGGCCTTCCGTCATGGGCACGGTTGTGAGCTGGCCGGCAGGGGTGGTGCGGTTGACCACCAGGACGTGTTCGATGGCATTGTCCCCGGCGACGGCTGCGTCCGCGTTGTCCTTCACGGGAACGGCCACGCCGCGGCGGAACTGGCCGTCCGTGGTGACCAGGAGCTTGGCGCCCGTGTCCTCCACCCGGAACTTCAGCGCTTCGGCGGAAAAACCACCAAACACCAGGGAGTGGATGGCGCCGATCCGGGCCACGGCGAGCGTGATGATGACGGTCTCCGGGATGACCGGGAGGTAGATGACCACGCGGTCGCCTTTGGTGATGCCCAGGGCCAGGAGGGCATTGGAGGCCTTGGCCACCTCTCGTTGGAGTTCGGCGTACGTGATGGATCTTCGGTCGCCCGGCTCGCCTTCGAAGTGGAGGGCCACCTTGTTTCCGCGGCCGGCCGCGACGTGGCGGTCCACGCAGTTGGCTGCCACGTTGAGCCGTCCGCCTTCAAACCAGGTGATTTCCGGTCCGCGGCCGGCTTCAGGGTCCGCCGGATTCCAGCGGTGCGCCGTGTGCCACGGGGTATCCCAGTCCAGGCGCAGCGCCTGCTGTTCCCAGAAGGCAACGTTGTCCGGGTGCACTCCCGCGTTCAGGTGCATCGTTTCGGTGGTGCTCACGCCCATCGTTTCACTCCATCGGTCCTGGCGGTAGCACCCTGTGGAGGCAGCCCTCCGGGAGCGGTCAGCTCCAGGTACCCGCGGCTGCGGTCTTTGCTATCGCCGCGGCATTGGGGCCGTCCGGCGACCAGGATTGCTGCGGCGTCATCGACCCAGGTCTCTCGGCCGCTCGGGATGGTCAAAGACCACTACACTCCAGTGAATCGGCAAGAGCAAACCCTTGCGTCCGCCGCGTAATATTCGTTCATGACCTCCACTAGTGCCGTGAATCATTCTCTTATTCGACGCGCTGTGACTTCGGGTAGGGAGCGTAGTCTGAACCCATGGGCCACACGAACGATCCTGCAGTCATTGAACGGCTTATGCGAACCAAGGGCCGATGGGCCATTGTGGGCCTGACCACCAATGAGTGGCGCTCAGCCTATGATGTTTCGCTGTTGATCCGCGACCGGCTGGGCATGGACATCATCCCCGTCAACCTGCCAGGGGATCCGGTCCACGGCGAACCGGGGTACCGCACCCTGGCGGACATTCCGGCGGAAAAGCGGCCCATCGACGTCGTGGATTGCTTTGTGAATTCACAGAAGGTGGGCAGCGTGGTTGACCAGGCCATTGCTGTGGGTGCCAAGGCTGTGTGGCTGCAACTGGGCGTCATTGACGAAGCGGCGGCGGAGCGCGCCAAGGCGGCCGGCCTAGATGTGGTGATGAACGCCTGCCCCGCCCAGGTTGCCTGGAAATATGGGCTTTAGGGCTCCCCCGGCTGCTTCAGCAATTCCGGATAATGCCGTTCGGTGACGTCCGGGTGCGCGCGCATGCGCCCCTTAAGCATGTTCAGGCCGAAGGATGCCAGCAGCGGGTTGGCGGGATCGTCCGTGATGCCGCGGGCCGCCGCTTTCAGTTCAGGCGCCAGGGGAACGGGCTCGATGACAGCGTCCAGCCGTGGCGACCAGAAGAACGGCACCGAGTAGCGGTCCACGCCCGGCGGTGGGGCCTGGACACGGTGGATGGTGGCCGCCAGGTAACCCTCGGTGGCCACTTCCAGCATCTCACCCAGGTTCACCACCAGCGCACCCGGCAGGGGCTCCACCGGCAGCCATTCGCTGGTACCGGGCGGCAGGACCTCAAGGCCGCCTACGCCGTCCTGCAGCAGGAGCGTCACGAACCCGTAATCGGCGTGGGAGCCGACGCCCTGGTCGCCGGCTTCTTCCACGACACCACCCACGTAGTGCACCAGCTTGCCCATCCACGCCGGGGTGTCCCGGAAGGGTTCATCAAAGTAGTCCTCCGGCAACTGGAGCGAAACCGCGATGGCCCGCAGCAGTTCCATCCCTACCTCTGACATGAGGTCAGCCCATTCCATGGCGGCGGGCTTGAGCGGGGGGAACGCTTCGCCGGGCCAGAGGTTCGGCCCCTGCAGCAGCCAGTAGGGCTGGTCCTCCGGGAAGTCCGGCACCGGGTCGCGCTCGGGGGAGTAGTCGATCTGCTCCCGCGCGTCCGCCCGGCCCTGGGTCACTTCGGTGCCCATGCGGGTGTAGCCGCGGAAGTGCGGGGACAGGCGGTTGTCCAGCTTCATCCGCTCGGCAAGGGGAAGGTTGAAGAACTGCCGCACAAGGCCCAGCAACTCTTCAGCCTGGCCGGGTCGCCCGCCGTAGCCGGTGATTTGGAAGAAGCCCACGTCATGGGTGGCATGCCGCAGCTGCTCGATGAATTCCGGGCTGAAGGATCCGTAGGGCTGCCGTGCGGAACTCAGATCCAGAACAGGAATGGCTCCCTGGTCGCGTGACATCCTCGCAGACTAGCACCGTACCCGCCTGCTTTATAGGCTTCCTTCATGGACCCCAACGCGCTGCGGACAATCTGCCTTTCGTTTCCCGGCGCCTACGAGGATTTTCCGTTCGGACCGGAAACGTCTGTCTTCAAAGTGCGGTCCCGCATCGCCGGGGGCGCCCGCCACGAGGCGAAGCTGTTTGCCCTGTCATCCATGGACGAGGACGACTTCTACGTGAACCTGAAGTGCGAACCGGCCCTTGCCGTGCAGCTGCGGGCAGTGCATCCGGCGATTACCGGCGCGTGGCACATGAACAAGACCCACTGGAACGGTAAGAATCTAACGCTTTGTTCCTAAGTCTACGCTACCGAGTTACCAAGCCCCGCCGATCTGGTTTAGCCCCGGATTGGCGGGGTTTTTTCATGCCCGGGCCTTGGATCCAGCGGCCGGAACAGTAGGGATGTTCCGTAGGGAATAGTGTGGAACTTACAGTCAGGTTCTTTCGCCCGGGGTGGCCGAACCTCCCTGAAACCTCCCTAGCCGAACTGGACGAACCTGCCCCGCCACTCACCCTCACCCGGGCGGCGCACATCCGCCGCCGGCACCCAGCACGTAATGTGCTGGAATGTGTCGTCCGTCCAGGCGACGTTCACCCAGTCCTGGTTGTAGTGGGTCGCGTAGCCGTGGACCTCGACCGTCCCGCCGCCAGCGAGGGGAACCTGGGCGATGACCTTGGGCTCTCCGCCGTAGACGAACCTGCGGACGCGCCCAGGGATGATCTCCGGCCGCGGGTCGGCGTGCTCGTACTCCGCCCCGTCCTGCACGAACCTGGTCTGATCATCGAAGAGTCCCACGCCCCCACTTAACCACCGAAAGCGCCCCACCCTCCGAAGAGAATGGGGCGCAATTTCAGTTGGGGAACTTAACCGGTCTTATTGACCCCTACAATGGGTGCCATGGGGGATGTTCTCGTGAAGCACGTATTGCCGTATGCCGCAGCCTTCGTGGCAATCACCTTGCTGGTGCTGCTGATGCCCTGGAGCATGGGCGGCGACAAGTGGAGCACGAGCGAGCTTTGCAGCGAGTACCAGCGCATCACGGCTTCCGGCCCGGCGAGCGTCAGCGACTTGGCCGACATAGCGAAGCACGCTCCCGGCGAAATGGCTGAGAAGCTACTCGACCCTGAGGGAGCCGGCGGGTACATGAACCGGACCTGCTGACTCGGCTTCCTCCAGTCGGTCTTTCCGTTCCGCCCTGGCGAACGCCCAAGCCAGGGCACACGCCAGCAGCAGGTAGCCGAGGACTTCGTACAGCGAGCCCCTAAGTACGATGAACAGCAGTGCGGCCATCGGCAATTCGATCAGGATTCCGAACACGGAATGCCCGGTCGAGCGTGTGCGGGCAAGCAGGACGCCGAGCACCGCAAACGCGATGATCACCCCGGGTAGCGCCCCGATCAAGTGGGCCTCCGCCCACAGCGGCATTGACACGTTGGTGTACGTCATGTGGGTGCTCTGGGCGACTACAGGACCTGAAGCGTGACCTTCAACCCCGCGAGCAAGGAAAGGTATCCAGCGGAAGAACGGCGCGATCAGCAGATCGCCGGTTGAAGGCAGCCCGGCAGGGAGGTTGCCATTGACGCTCACTTCCCTGGTTAGCATCTCGAAAGCGTCATAGTCGAAGTCGGTCAGCGTATCGGCAGGGTCGCTGATGGCCAGTTGCGTAGCACCTGTCCCGTCACCTCTGAGGAGGTCGAGTGTCGGGAAGATAGTTACGAACGCGAGGATCATCCCACCCGGGAGCCCGCGCCGCTGGTTCGCTGTCAGGAGCGCCCCCACGACGGCGACCAGGAAGCTTCCGGTAAGGAACCGGGAGCCGATGAACGGATTGGTTGCCAGGAAGGACGCAGCTACGGACAGCCCGATCAACGGGATTGGGAGATTCATGCCACGCTTGCGGAGAATTATTGCCATGGCCGGGATGATGATGGCCCCAGCGTTGGAAATGAAGTACATGGAACCGAATCCGGGAGTTCCGGCCCTAGCCAGAAGCATCGATTGGAAGGTTGCCCGTCCAGCAAACATTGAGGAACCCATGAGTGCAGCGAACATTGCCACGACGAATACGTGGATGACCATAGTGGAGATGACCGCACGCTTGAAGTGTCGGCCGTCCCACTTCGCTTCAACTTGGATAACTTCCTGGGGCTTCGATCTGGCTGCGGTGAGGAAGTAGAAAGCGATGGTGACTGCATGCGCGATGAGGATGAGTTGCTGCGCCTCCACGATGTCGGTTACCGCCAGTGTCCCGCGCCAAGGGAATTGGCCTCTACTGATTTGGTAGGTCGATGCCAGTCCGAGGAAGATCAGGGACCATACCCAGAACATCGACCATGCGAGGCTGTGCCGGTTGGATACTACCGAATGGAGTAGCATGACGGCCGGAATTATGATCAGTAGGGCCGCCTGCGTTAGCACGGCGTTGTCCGTTAGGAAGTCCGTTGTCCGGAGTGCATTCAGTGCGGGAATGGCCAGCCAGCCGAGGAATAGCGCGTAGACGAATCCTAGGAATGCGCGTCTCAACATCATTTACTTGCTTTCCCCCGAGGCTAGGCGTCAAGAGTGCCAACCCACGGAGGGCACTGCCTTGGGTATCCTAGCGCAGTCCGCCCGGAGACTGCGCTAGGATACCGCCCCGCTATGCGGCCCGCCGCACCCGCACTCCAACGATGCCAATGTTGTTCGCGTAGGTATCGGCAGCGTCAGCGCCCAAGCGGGTCGGCTTTACCCGCAGGAACTCACCGACACGCGCCACGCCTGTCGCCATCGGCGTGTTCGTGAGGATGTACTGGTTACCCGTCGTGACCGTGGCAGTGGCCCCTGCGGCGGCGGTGAACGTGGCGCCAGCGTTGCACTGCTCGTGGTCATGACGGAACACCACGTCTGCGGTGGTCCCGCCGAGGTAGTTCACCCACAGCACGTCGATGTCGAACGACTTCCACGAGGTAGGGATACGGAACACGAAAGCGCACTGATCCGCAGCAGAGGCTCCGAGGGTCCAGATCGGCCAGCCGAGAACCTGACTTGCAGCCGAGGCCCCGCCCACGGAGCCGCCCTCACCAGCGCCCTTGAAGAGTGTCCCTTCCGGGTCGCTGAAGTCATCTCCTGCCGGCGAGATCCCGTAGCCATCCGCAAGGTAAGCAAGCGTCACGGTCGAACTCGTTGAGCTTGCCTCGATGGCATAGGTAACGGCAATCAGGCCGGGCGCCACTTCGATGGGCTGGGCGTACGTTCCCTGGCTGGCCGGTGCAGCCCCGAGCTGCGTCAGGGTTGACCACGTCAGGCCGTTGTCCCACGAAGCGCGGAACCGGACCGGATAGGGCGCGGTGGCTTGGTCGCGGGTAACCAGCAGCAGACCGCCGGACGCGAGACGGACCCACGCCGGGCGCCCACCGTCCCCGGCTACTACTGAGGCCTCAGCGGACCAGGTTGCGCCGTTGTCCGTGCTGACCGTCCGGTAGATCGCGGGACTCGTGCCGTCTGAGTTCGCTACCCGGATCAGGCACATGAGTGTCAGGCCATCGGGCAGCGTCCCGATGACCGGTTCCATGTAGTTGCGGGACTCGGCTTGCCCCTCAGCAACTGTTACCTCTCCGGACCATGAGGCTCCCTGGTTGGTGGAGCGCATGAGCCGGATGTGCTGGAACGTAGCCGAGGTACGCCCGTAGGCCGCTACCAGCCAGTCACCGTTCGGTGCAACGACCATGCGCCCAGAGGACCCGATCAGAGTGTCCCAGGTGAATGGCACCTTGGAAAGCTGCGTGAAGGTCGCGCCGTTGTCTGAACTGATGCCCACGAACACGCCCGCGATGGTGTTGGCTGAGCCGTCGTGCTTGAAGTACTGCATGATGATCCGGCCATCAGCCAGTTTCGTGAGCATCGGGTCGCGCAAGTCAAGCGCATCGGTTAGAACGGTGTATTCGGCCCCGAGTGGCTTCAGGTCGGTGCTGTACTTCCGGGCCTTGATAACCCCGGCGGGCGCGGGGGTGGGGTTGTGCTGCGGGGCGGAACGCCACACGGCCAGGAGGTTTCCGTCGTCGCAGATGATGAGGCCGGGGAAGGCGTTGTGTCCGCTCCCGCTGACGGTGGTGGATATTGTCCCGCCGCGCAGGTTCCCGGTCTTCTTGCTGCCGGCGAGGGCCAGGGCTGCGACGGCAGCGGCTGGCTTGCTCGCAACCTCGAAGGAATCGAGGCGCTTACCGGTTTTGTCTCTCATGTACCCCACTACGGAGTCACCACCCTAATGTTGTCGATGTCAGTGCCGTCTGCCGTCAGAGTGATCTCCACATGCTTGCCGGTCACGGGTGTCCCGTCGAAGTTTTTGAACGTGACATAAGTGGCAGAAAGTGCCGTTGAGAACGCGCTCGTGGGGGAGTTGGCGAGGGCGGCCATGGACGCGTCATCAGCCACGCCGGGGGGGCCCTGCACACCCTGCGGGCCGACCGGCCCGGCGATCGGGTCCGACGTCGTCAACACCGTGGCGAACGATGAACCGGCCTGCTTCCACACGCACTTCACCCGGCCGTCCAGGCTGAAGTCCGGGAGGAAGCCCAGCGCGTCGGACGAGATCGTGGTGACCACAGCCCCGCCAATAACCAGCGTCATGTTCAGCGGGGTGGTGAACCCGGTGTCCCCGATGTCGTACACGCTTCCCGTCGCGGACCGTGCAATGGACGGGGGAGTGGTATTGAAGTTCGCGGTGGGAAGTCTGGAGAACGTGTAAGCGACCACAGGGGGCTCCTGGAACTAGTTGGGGAGGATGGGTGCGACCTCAGCCGGCGCCGGCACCACAGGGGCCATGTCGGGGAGGGCGTCGATCTTCGCGGCGGTCGCGGTGAACGTGGTGGCCGCGGCAGGTTCGGCAGCGGTAGCGGGGGCGTTCACAACAACGGCGGCAGCGGCCGGGGCAGGGGGCTCAGTGGGGACCGGCTGGGTGACCCGCAGCGGGTCATTCTTCAAGTACCCAGCCACCGCAGTCACCACAGCGATCGTGAGCCCGTACGCGAGCCCTGACCACTTCCCCAGCCCGTCGAACAGATCCGGGGTGATCAGGGTGATCACGGAGAGCAGCAGGGCGGAGATGACACCGGCCAGGCCGGCGGCCGTGACCTTCGGGGAGATGGGGGTTTTCATGGTGGTCCTTACTTGGTGATCGTGGTTTTGATGCCGACGTTGGTGACGATGGCGTTCACGACCGCGTCAGCGATCGCGGCGGGGTCGCTGGCAACCATGGCGGTCCCTCCTGCGGCCGTGGGCTTCGCGTTGATCGCGGCGAGGATCCCGGCGAGGTTCGTCACGGTCCCGTCCGGGAGTGTGAACTTCTGGTTCAGGACCGCCGCCGGCAGTGCGGTGCGGGTGGCGTTGTGGTTGAAGTCTGTGAAGCCCATGACCGTCTTGCCGGTGGTCTTCTGGCCTGTCTCAGCGCCGGTAACCGGGTCGCGGTAGGGCAGCGGTACGTCCCACACGGCTCCAGGGATGAAGGCCCTGGTGACATCGTGCATGGGCTGGATGACCTCAGCCACGCGGCCGGCGATCCAGTCAACTTCTTCTTTAGTCAGGGGCACGTCTTCCTCCAAGGGGGTGATCGATTGGCTTTGGAGCGTGATACCGCCCCGTTTCAGGTCAGGCATGGGGCCGGGGTCTGTGTGGGTGTCGCCCGGGGAGTGGCAGTGCCCGTAATGCCCGGCGTTGGCATTCCAGATCGCCGCGTCCCGGTTGTTCCCCTGCCACTGCGGGGCACCCATCGGCCAAACCAGCGGCACGCCGAGGGACTCACCCCAAGCCAGCAGGTCAGCGAACCCGACCAGCGGCGTGTCAGCGACCGTGTCATACCGGACCCCGTCAACCACGCAGCCGGGGGTGAAGAACACCTCTACCTGGATGCAGGCGGCACCGTCCTGGTTGTTGTACTTCAGCGCCCGCCCACCGACCGATGCTGGGTAGTACTGCTCCATGTACCCGGTGAACGGGTTCCACATGATGTGCGGGCAGTACTTCATCCGGGCCAGGTAATCGGCTACGGCACTGAACGCTGGCTGTGAGCCGTCCGGCTTCAGCTGGTCCCAGGTGATGTGCCAGACGAAACGGGGAGGCAAGGAAGTATCAAGGGTCACTCCACCGGGCTGTGGGCGCTGCAGCGCCCCGGGCATCCACTCACTCATGCGGTGCCACCCCTGTCACGTTGATCGTGGTCTTCGGTGCGGACAGGTGCGCGTCCAGCTTCTCTCCGAGCGCGGCGGTCGCCTTCTCCGTCCGGACCACCGCGTCCTTCACCGAGGAACCGTTATTGAACTCCACCTCATGCTTGATGATGGCGAGCTGGTCATTCTGGTGGGCGAGGGTTTCTGCCTGGGTGCGCTGCCCGATGGTCAGGGCGCTGATCTCCACCGCCATCTCCGGGAGCTTCTCCAACGCCCCGCCGATGGCCACGGCGCGCTTCAGCAGCGGCCAGCCCTTCACGAATGCCAGGGGCAGGCCGATGATCGCGGCGATCGCGGTGGCCGCGGCGCCGACGTTGACGATGAGCTGCAGTGTGGGATCCATCAGGCACCACTCGTCTGGTAGTTGATGCTGATCTCCATGTAGTCGCCGTTGCCGGCCGGGTAGCTGGCACCGCCGGGAGTCTGCACGGGGATCTGCGTGGTCCATACGGACGCGGTGGTGGATGAGCCTGCGAACACCATCAGGGGCCGGAGGATGCCGCCGGTGGTGACATGGAAGCCGGTGCCCAGGTTCGCGTTCTCATTACCGCCGATCGGCAGGCCTGTGGGCAGTGGGCAGTACACGGCCCCGGTGCCCATGGTCGCGGCGGACCCGAACTTAGCCCGGGACCGGACCGTGACCCGGTCCCCGTCCACCCAGTACGTGCCGGTCAAGGACCCGCCCGTGCCGAAGTCCGTCACACCGGTCCAGATCGGCGTATACGTGGTCCCGAACCCGGCCCGCCACACTGTGCCGTTCCACGTCTCCAGACGGTTCTTATCCGTCCGCCACACCACGGTGGGGACCGGCAGAACCCCGCCGGGGGCGGTGGCCGCCAGCCCGTCACGTTCCGTCGCGGACGCCACCGGGATGACGACGTTAGCCGAATCAAGGGCGGCCCCGATGTCCGGGGTCAGGCTCCACGGGTCCACCCCCGCCGGGGTTTTCGTCTTATTCCAACGCGTCACACCAGTCATTACCGGCTCCAATCGATGAGTAGTTGCCCGGAGGCAGGGTCTGCTGGTTTGCCGACGAAACTCAGGTACGGGTCACCGGAGATGGAAATACCGCCACCAGCGATGAGGGTGGCGGCGATGGTTGTGGGCAGGTCTATGAACCCGTCCCCGGGGCCGGGGTTCCACCCGGCCGGGATCGTCACATCAGTGGGGCCACTGACCCGCGTCACGTCCCCTCCCGGGCGTAACGCGGAGGTGTGTGCGTACAGGTGCAGGGTCAGGGCGCTGTTGTAGTCGCCCACGGTGCGGCGCTGCGGGACCCGGAACCGGACCCGTTTGATCGTCGCCCCAGCGAGCTCCGCCATGGACGTGCCGTAGAACCATGCCCCGGTGACCACGTTCGTGGTCCCGTACACGGTGCCCTGGGTCACGATGCCTCCGTAGGGGCGGATCGAATCCCACCCGCCGCCGGACCAGTATGTGGCCGAGTCAACGGCCGGGGCGGGGAACGTCCCCGAAGACGCCGGGGCCGGTGGTGGCGTGGTCCCGGACGGTGTGGTCCCGGTCGGGGCGGCAGGCGCCGGGGTGACCCCGACCTTGCCGATCGCGGTCACATCCTTGCCCTGCCAGAACAGGCGCACCCGGTCCCCCACGGTAGGGGTGTAGGCGGCCAGGAACGTCGCCGTGTAGTCGGCGCCCGCGGCGGTGACGGTGATCGTGTCAGACCCGCCCGGCACGGTCGTGACCGTGCCCTCCCGGGGACCGTCCGGGCCGACCCGGCCCACGACGACGTTCTGCGCCGGGGCGTCAGCCTTGACGATCTGCGCGATGAACACCGGCTCCCCCGGGGCCGCGTACACCCCGGAGGGCCACGCCGCCGGCTGCGGCAGACCACCGATCCGCACATTCGGGTAGGTGTCAGCGTAGCCGGGGACGAGTTTCACCCCGTCGAACGGGTCCGGGACCTGCTCCGCGAGGTTCACGCCGCACCCCTCACGGACAGGCCCACAGCCTGCACATCGGCCAGTGCGCAGTTCACGGTCAACTGCATCGGGTCAACCCCGGTTGCGGAGCCCTTCAACTGCACCGCGGTGACCAAACCGTCCAGCGGGTACGCTGCCCCGTTGATGGTCGGTTGCGCGACCCGCACCCAATCCCCGATCTGAATCCCCGGGTGCGGTTTGCACAGCACCGTCAACGGCAGCGTCTTCAACACGGCCGTGTTGTTCAGGTAGGTGTTCGCGTCAGCTTCCACACCTTCCTGGGTGGTGGCGATTGCGTTGTGCCGGGCGATCTTCCGCCCGAACGGCCCATCCCAGCGCAGCGGCCCGGCCGTGACCGTCGCCAGTGCCCGGATCTCCACGGACGGGTCGTTGGAGGTGGACACCACCCCGTTGATCAGGTCCGCCCGGGTCTGCCGCCGGTTCAACGACACCAGCGCCCCGCCGTCCCCGCCCTGGATCGTCCAGACCGGCGCGGACTGGGTCAGCGGGTACACCTCCAGGGAGCCGTTCCCTGTCATCCGGTACCGGCAGTTGATCACCCGGACCAGGTCCTGCACGGCGGCCAGCCGGTCATCCTTGTACACGATGGTGGACGGGACCCCCGCGTCCGTGACCCCATCGGCCACGATCACCGGGCAGATCCCCGTCAGCAGCCGCCGCACCTCTGACAGGACCGTCGCCCCTGTGGGCGGGGCTTCCGGGGCGATGAACCCCGAATCCTGCACCAACAGGGTCAGGTCGGAGAGCCCGACAGGGATCGACGCGCCGCCGGACACCCACGTCAGCTTGGACCCGACCAGCCGCCACTGCTCCGTTGGCTGGTTGTCCGCGACGGTGAACCAGCCAAGGTCCACGGCCTCATCCCCGCACCGGAACGTCAGCAGCAGCCGGGACCCGGCGGCGGAGAGCGGTTCATCGAACCCCCACGGGGCGAGCCGGCCCGTGGGATCCGCCACGGTCACGGACGCCTGCCCTTGGATCAGGGTGTTGTCCGCCCCGTTCCAGGTGGCCGACCAGGTGGAGATCGGTAGCTCCGGTTCCCGGAGGATCCCGTCGTACCATGCTGCGGCGGTGACCCTGGCGTCCGGGGCCGACCCCGCGATGGCGTCCAGCATTGTCGAGGAAATCGGCCTCATGCGTTCCTCCTAGAGTGTGCTGAAGATGAGCGGGTTTTTCTGCCAGTCCAGGTACGTTGTCGCCGCGGCCTTCGCCTGAACCTGGTCGTACGTGTAGCCGGCCAGCAGTTGCTGGACCTGGTCGTAGGTGACGGACCCGGACACGGCAGCTTTCAGGACCGCCGCGACCACGTCCCCGGTCACCGACCAGTAGCGTTGATGCTCACCCGGGAGGTGGGTCGTGAACGGGACTTGGACGACGTCGCCCACCAGGTACGCGACGGCCGGGACCCCGACCATCTGGGGGAGCGGCCGGACGAGCAGGATCGGTGTCTCATCGATCAGTGTTTCCATGACCGCGGCGTCCGCTTCGGTGATCGTCCGGATCTGGTAGGCGACCCCCGATGAGGCTTGGCGTTGACCGCCGAACACGGTGGGCTCCGGGGCGCCCAGCACCTGCATGGTGCCGGCGTTCGCCTTGTACGTGAACTGCTTCAGGGACTTGTGGTCCAGTACGGCGGTCCCGACACTGTCCCGGGCGAGTCCGAAGCGGAGGGACTTCTCTGGCTGAAGCGGGTCCTGCAACCAGGCGTAGGCGCTGGGCAGGGTGACCGTCGCGGAGGTGACGGTCACCCCGTTGACCAACAGCGTGTAGGTGATGGGCCGGTTCGTGGGGGCGGCCCAGTCCATGTCCACGACGGAGTCAACGAACTGCCGTGCCCGCCACCCGGGGACCGTGACGGTCCGGCCCTCACACAACCGTTGCAGGGTGAACACCGTGGTGGATGTCACCCCGGAAACGGTGACCCTCACGGCGGGGGGTGTGCCGTCCACGGGTTCGAGTTCCAGGGTGATGGATCCGCTGGTGGCAATAACAACGGTCATCGGCGCATCCCTCCGATCTGGCGGGCTACGCCGTCAAGTTCCTGGTGGACAATCTGGACAAACCGCGAATCGACCGCTTCACCGCCGATCATGACCATGACATTCACCGGTCCGCTGTTCTGTTCCGGCCAGGACCCGGTCCGGTTCGCTTGGAGCAGGTTTCCTAGCCCCAGGGAGTCCACCGAGGACCGTTTCATGACAACCTCACCGGGGGTGAGCATTGCCGGGACCGTGTCCGTCCCCGAGGGACGGAATGGCACCCCGCCGCCGCCGGCCCGGTACAGGACCTCACCGCCGTCAGCGCGCTGGGCTGGGTTCAGCGCGGTCATGGACGGGTCATCCGGTGATCCGCCGCCGCGAACTTGGGTGGTGATCGCGGTGATCTCCACCGTCCGGCGCCGGGTCAGCGCCTGCAGGGCGGCTTCCGCCGCCGACGTGTCCACGTCCAGTTTCGTGGGCGGCACGCTCTTGGGGACCTGCAACAGCTTGTCGATGTACTGCTCCACAGCCGTCTTGTCCACACCGTGCGCCACCGCGTTGTCGATGATCTGCTGCCGCATGGCCGCCATCTGGCCCTTAGCCTCAGCGGTTGAGTTCGACAGCCCGCCGTTGGCCTCCACCACGGCCATGAGCTGTGACACCTGGGTGTTCAACTGGCCGCGGAGGGCGACCGACGCGGCCGACATGTCGTTGATGCTGGAGGTGGTGAACGTGATCTGCTTGCCGGTCTTGTCCACGTGCGTGCCCATGTTCGCCAGCGACGAGTCGAAAGCGTTCTGCGCCTGGGCGGCGGAGATGGCCTTGCCGTTGAGCCCGTCAAGGGTCATCTTCAGCAGCCCGGCAGCGTCGTTCTCCAACTGCATTTTCAGGGTCGCGTCGGCGGTGGACTGGGCGTTCTTGTCCTGGGCGTCCTTGGCCGCCTGCAGGGCCTGCACCGTGGTGCCGAACGCGGTGGCCTGCATGCCCAGAGCGGACGTCTGCCCCTGCACGGCTTCCGTGGTCGGGCGCAGCATCTCGTTCAGGAGCTTCTGCTTATCAAGCTGCTCCTGCACGGCCCCGGACGCGCCAAGGACACTGTTCCGCATCAGGTCAACGTCCGCGGAGAGCCGCTTGTTCTGCTCCGACGCGTACGCCCCACCCGAGGTCCAGTCGATGATCTTCTTGGACGCATCATCGGTGACGTTTTTCACGGCCTCGATGGCGGTCTTGTTGCCGATCGCGGCCTGCTGCACGGTCATCAGGGACAGCCCGAGGCGCTGCGCGGCTTCGGCGGCCCCGGTGTCCACGAGTTCCTTGGCTACCTGGGCCTTGACGTGGTCGCCAATGGCCAGGTTGTCGTCTTTCAGGGCCTGGGTGTAGTCGCGGAGCGCCTCAGTGCCTTTGGAGGTGCCGAGCGCGGAGGTGGCCGCCATGACGCCGATCCCGGCGATCGCGGCGGTGAGGATACCGACCACGGGGACGGCGAGGTTCGCCATCACCCCCGTGTACCCGATGGCCTCAGCCACGGCGATGATCAGGGTGGACACGCCAGGGGCGAACGCCATCCGCAGGGCAGGGCCGAGCAGGGTCGCGGTCGTCACGAGCCCGGCGAGGACCGGCAGGGGAAGAGCGTTCAGCCCGTCCGTGAGCCCGTTCAGCAGGGTGAGCATGACCGGGCCCAGCGGGGCGAACGCAGAGAGGATGTGGCCGCCCGTGATGACCAGGTTCTCCAGCAGGTGCATCACCGAGGGCAGGTTGTCCATGGAGTAGACAATGAAGTCGTTGAACCCGGACGTGCCGTTGAAGGAGAACAGCCAGGTGACAAACTTGCCCAGCTCCGCTTCACCCATCTGCAGCAGCGGGTTCATGGTCCGCAGCCCGTCCAGCACGCCACGGAGTGCTGTGCCACCCATCTGGCCCAGCGCGATGGACCCCTGCCCGATCATTTGGGTGAGGAACGGCATCCGGGAGTTGATGTCCCCCACCATGTCGTTGAAGGATGCCAGCATGGCGTTCGCGCTGGTGCCGGCGAGGGCGTTCAGGTCGCCCTTGATGCCCTGCAGCCCGACCGCGTAGGTGTTCCCTACACTGTCGCCCACCTCCATGGCGTCCTTGATGCCCTTGAACGCCAGCACACCGGAGAGGCCCATGACGCCGAACCCGACAGCGAGGCCGGTGGCGGCCCCGGCGATGGGGGCGGCGGCGGCAAGGATGCCCGGGGCGAGGGCTAGGAGGACCTGCAGCCCGGACACCCGGTCACGGTTGGCGTGGACCCCGGCCTTCGTGGACTCGGTGTTCTTGTCCTGCTCCTCCGTGTCCCGTGCGAGCAGCCCGGCGTGCTTGGCCTGGGCGTCGGACTCCGCGTTCGTGGCCCGGGTCAGGGCCAGCCGTGCCGACGCGGCCTGGGCAGAGTCCTCACCGTACTTCTTGGTGACGACGTCCAGCTTTTCCTGGGCGATCGTGGAGCGCTGGAACGCGATGTCCAGGTCCCGCTCCGCCTTCTGGACGGCCTCCAGCTTCGCCAGGGCCGGGCCGACATTGGCGTCAACCTTGACGGTGGGCTCCAGGGCACCGACTTCCTTGGCCTCCGCTTTCGCTTCGGTCATGCCCCGCTTGAAGTCGGAATCATCAACGGTCAGTTTCGCGTCGATGCTGCCCGTGGTCGTCGTACCCATGCCTCACCCTTCCGGTGGTTGCTCTGTTACTGGTTGGGTGGCCCGCCACAGCCGGGACTGGTCGGTCGCCAGGAGCCCGGCGACCAGGTCCGTAAACTCGTGCCAGGTCACCGGGTCGCGGTGGAGCCGGATGCCGTACAGGTGGGCGAAGTCAGCGACGATCAGGACCCAGTGGGAGAGGATGCCTTCCCACGTGAGGCCCGAGCCCTCTTCGGTTTCGTAGTAGTCCCAGAGCCCGGTGGCGGGGTCGTACTCTCCGCGGCCGGTGGGGTCGTTGGGGCCTGTGTGAGGATCTTCGTCAGCTCCTCCAGCACCGCTTTTGGGACGCCGTTCTCCCAGACCTGTTCGGCGGCTTCACGGCCCTGCTGGTAGTCAGCGATCCCGGCCCAGAGGGCCCGGTCGATCACGGCGAGGGGGACACCGTCGTCCAGCATCTGCTGGCGGGCGTCACCGAGGATGATGGTGGTCAGGTCGGCCAGGGAGAGGTCTTCGCCGCCGTGCGCTGCGGCGTGCATCCGGAGCCCGTCCTGCAGGCTGATGATGGGGAGGGTGTAGTGCTTGCCGCGGGCCGGGATGACCAGGGGCCCAACGATTTCTTCGTACGGTCGCAATGCCATGTGAGTGTCCTTGCTGTGAGTGGGGTGTGAGTGGGGGTGGGGCCCGGCCGGCGCACTCACAACGCCGGCCGGGCCGGTCTTAGCTACGCACCACGTGTGTAGGCATACGCGGTGGAAGCGCCGGCGGCGTTGGTGACGGTGATGTTCGCCGCACCAGCGGTACCGGCGGGCATGACCGCCTCAATGAGGGAGTCGCTGATGACATCCCAGGTGGTGGCGTTCGTGGCACCAAACTTGACCCCGGTGGTGGAGACGGTGCCGGTGAAGTTCGCACCCTGGATCCGGACCAGGCCACCCACGGCGACACCGGACGGGGTGGCGGTAGTGATCACGGGGACGGCGGCGGCGTTGTACGGGTTGGCGATGTCGGAGAGGACACCGTCGCCCTTGAACGTTGCGGTGACTTCCTCAACGTCGGCCACACCGGTCTTGGACTGGTTCCACTCGATCAGGGCCCGGCCCGACTTGGCCCCGGCGGCGCCGTTGCGGTCGTAGTAGCGGATGTACACGCGGGCGGCGTCACCGAACTGGAACTGTGCGGCGCGGACGAGCTCCTGGCCCGGGTCGAACACCCCGGCCGTGGTCGGCCGGTTCGCCTTGATCGTGACACCCCAGCCGGTGAGGGTCTTCTCGAACGAGTCGAACCCGGCGTTGTCATAGGTGGCGGTGGACTGGGTGGTGGAGTTCTCCTGCGGGGAGAAGTCCTGGATGCCCTTGAACGGGACCCAGGTGGTGCCGTCGTTCGAAACATCAACTTTAAAACGGCGCGCCAGAGAAACTGACATGGTTGCCTCCTACGGGGCTTTTGTGGGCATGAAAAAGCCCCGCAGAGGTCTACGGGGCTAGAAGGGGTGGGCTATTCAGTTATGGGCGTTGGGGGTTACTTCCGGGCGGGCTCCGGGGCTTTCCGGACCGTGCGGGCCGCCAGCAGGTCGATGGCGGTGGCGAGCCGGTACACGCCCACGATCACCTGGTACGCGCCGATGAGGGCGAGGACCAGGCCGACCCACAGCATGATCCCGCCGAACACGGCCACGACACCGCCGATCACGCCGAGGGCAAGGCCGGAGGTGAGGTTGATCGCGGAAGGCTGTGGTGTCATGCGGGTCAGTCTAGTCCCAACCACCGTCCGGGCGGTTGGTTGTGGGTGCATAATCCAAATCGATATAGAAATGATCCACACGTTCCCAGCGGCGGGAGGCGTCCTGCCCCATGGGGACGGACGAGTTCCGCAGACACTGGATGATGTGAACGGACCCGAAGGTCTGGTCCTTCAACCCGTGGAGCAGGTCGAACACGGCGTCCCCAAGGTCATCCACGTCCAAAGGGTCGCCGGCCACGCCCCGGCACCGTGCCTGGACGAGGACCATGCCCATGGGAATCATGACCTGGTCCGTCATCGGCACCGCGGTCAGGACGATGGCCCGGTCCGGGGCGGACGGCATCGACTTGAACACGATCGCCGTCTCATTCGGTGCGTACCCCCCGGTGAGGCGGTACACGCCGATCCCGGAGTCAGCGATCATCCGCGCCAAGCCGGTGAGGAGGTCGCGGGCTGTGGAAGACGCGCCAACAGTGACGGGCATCGGTTCCCCTTTCGTGGGGTCAGTCTAGGACGGCGCGTAATTCGGTGGCAACGATCTCCAGGATCTTTGGGGTTTCTTGCACCAGCGGCTGCTCCAGGTAGAGGGCCTGGCCTTCCTCGTGACGGAGGTCCAGGACATAGTGCTGATATCTGGCGTAGGGCCCCGGGTAGTATACCTTCGCCCCGTTGGGGATGGGTTCCACGGAGGCGGAGGCCCGCAGGTCGCCCGTCTCGATCGGGGTCTTGGACACGGCGACTTGCCGGAGGTGTTCCATCGCTTTGAACGTAGCGCCGGGGAGCGCTTCGCGGACGGCGTCGGTGATCTCGTCAAGGTGGATGCTGAAGCTCTCACCCATCAGTACATGTCCCAACGTGCACCATGCTTGGCTCTGCTGGGAGCCGGGTCGTCGCCTTTAGCTAGCGCAGTCTTAGTGCGGCGACGCTGGCTTCGGTGCCACCGATTAGCGAACTCGTGGATCCCTGACCATACGCCACCGGTCCTATGCCACGGCGTTCCGTTGGCATGCTGTATACGAGCCGGCGCAGTCTTGTCTGTCTTGCCCATAGCATCTCCTCATATCGGCGGCTCAACCGTTCAGTTTACTTCAGGTAGATAGCGGCGTGGTCCGGGAGGCCGAGGCCGGGGGCGTCGTTGGTGTTCTGGGCGATCACGTACGCGGTGCGGTCCCCGGTGTTGACTTTGGAGTCGGGGGTGAACCGTGCCCCGTCCGCCACCGCACAGTAGAACGTGGAGTTGGAGACAACCTGCTGCCCGTCCGTGGCCCGAACCAGCTGGATCTTGCCCTCCAAGAACCCGTTGACTGTGGCGGGGGTGTTGTAGGTGTCCCCGAACGCACCCGCCCCGGTGTGGGTTTCCACGGACACGGTGTGGACGTAGAAGTCCTCGATGCCGCTCACCCGTACATCCAGACATTGGAGTCCATCAGGTTGTTCTCCACCAGCTTCCGGACCGCCGCCGGGACCAGGGTGGTGAGCGCAGCGGCCCGTGCCTGCGCGGCCGTGCCGGCGTCGGCGTAGGTCAGGTGCGCGGTACCGATGCTCTTCTGTGAGGCGACGGCCGCGACCTGCACCCCGCCCAGCAGCGGGTCGATCCCAAGCGCGGCCCACGCGGCGGCCTGGATGCACGTGGCGTCGTTCAGCACCTTAGCCACGGCCGGGTCGGTGGGGAGGCCCGTGGCGGGGTCGGTGGCGTAGTAGGAGGACCCGGACGCGGACAGCACCAGCGATGTGGCTTCCCGCAGCAGGACGGCGGCGTTGTCCGGTGCCGGTTTCTGTGTCCAGGCGGCGAGGTCCGCGGGCTGGGCGAGGGAGTCCGGGACGATGATGTTGCCGAACAGACCGGCCATGGTGCCTCCAAAGAGTTGAGGGGGTGGGCCGCACGTGGTGTGCGGCCCACCGTTGTGCCTATTCGGCGGGGGTACCTTCGGGGGTGCCTTCCGGCGCTGCGCCTTCGGAACCGTCCGGGTTGCCTTCGGGTTCCTGGCCGGCGCCGAAACGCTCAATCAGGTCAGCCTTCGTCAACGCCTCAGCCTCATCCGGCTTCAGGCCCTGCACCACAGCCCAGCCCACCCATTCCGCCTTCACAGCGTTCAGGGCCGGGCGGGACTCCGGCAGGGCCGGGACACCCTCCGGCCGGTCACCCTCCACAAAGGGGGTGCCGTCCGGCTGAACCCGCCGCAGGTGACCCTTGGCGAGCTTGTCAGCGATCGTCTCATGCAAGGGCAGGGACAGTTCGAAAATGCCCCCGCCCTCACCGAGGATGTGGACCGTGTCCGTCATCGGCGGTTCGTCCGGAACGCGGTGACGTTACCGGTGAACCCGGCCTGCAGGTCCAGGCTCACGGAGCCGTCGTTCTGCAGGAACCGGGCGGACTCCGCGGGGGAGATCCACACGGTCGCGCCGGCACCAACCGAGACGGTCAGGTCGCCCTGCCCGGACGATTCAGCGAGCGGGAACGTACCGGCCCGCAGGATCGCGTTCAACGCCCCGGCGGTGGTGTTCTTCACCCGGATCGCCAGGACTTCCGGGCGGGTACCGGTGATGGTGTGCCCGTTGGTCGGGTCGGCGGTGGTGCCTGCCGGGTCCGCCACACTGGCGGCGGTCGTCAGGTCTGTCAGGGGTACAGCGGTGCGTGCCATGGTTCAAGGCCCTTTCGGTTAGGAGATGGTGACCAGTGCGCTGGCCAGGAAGTCGGGGCGCACAAGCTTGCCGCCGTACAGGACCAGGCCCTTGACCGCGTCGGAGAACGAGTCCTGCGGGCGGTACGCCTCCACCTTGTTGATCTGCTCAGCGAAGGTGTACGCGGCGTTCGTGCCGGCGATGGTCACGTACTCCGAACCCGAGGTGTTCGGTGCGTTGTTCGTGACCATGATGTCGAACCCGGCGGCCCGGCCAACGTGACCGTTGCGCAGACCCTCACTGGTGCCGGACTCGTTGACCTTCACGAACCGGGCATCACGGAGCAGGGCGCCGTGCGCTTCGGGGCGGACGTTGATCCAGCGGCCCTCAGTGGGGACGTTGGCGAGGTCCAGTTTGATCTTCAGCGGGACCAGGACCTTGTCGTAGAAGTCGGACGGGGTGTTCGCCGCGACCGTGATGGAACCGGCCTGGTTGGCGGTCTGGATGCCCGTGTACATGCTGTTGGCAATGTACTGGTCGATGACGTCAGCGAACCCGTAGGCTGCTTCGTTCATCGACTGGGGGATGACGTTGCCCTTGGCCTGGCGGGCGTCCACGTCGTCCACCGCGAAGGCGAAGAACTTGGACTGGTCCACGACCAGGGTGCGCTGGGAGTCGTTGACCTGCTCCGGGGTGATCTTCGTGCTGTTGGGCACGTAGTTGGAGATGGTCGGGCGGCCGATCGAGGTGATGCGGACCGTGTCGCCCGCGGCCGAGATCTCACCCTCGTAGTCGCGGTTGATGCAGTTGCCGTAGATCAGGTTCTTGCGGGTGGCGACCAGGAGGTTGGCGGACCAAATCTCCGGGCGGAAGTTCAAAATCGACACGATGGTGTCCTTTCAAAGAGGGGAGTTTTACCCGAGGAGATTGCGAAGCAGGCCCTTCGCTTGGGCCTCCACGATCTGCTCTGGTGTCATGGTTTTGAGCTGCTGCTCAGTGATTTGGCCTTGTTCCCCGGTCCCGCCGGAGAGTTCAACGCCGCTCGCTGCTGCCGCCCGGGCTGCTTTGAGTGATTGGTTTGCGGTGACCGCTGCCTTGATGGCGTCGGCTACCGCGTCCCCGTCAGTGGGGTCCAGCCCCTTGACGGAAGTCATGAATGAGTTGGAGTCCAGGAGTTTGGCGGGGTCGGCTCCGTGGGCGCTGGCTGCCTTGTAGATGGCGAGTTCCCGTGCCCGGTCGGCGGCTTCCTGCTGCGCTGTGGTGAGCTGGGAGGCGAGGGCGGCGGGGTCGGGTTTGGCGTCGTCCGGGGCGTCCGGGTTGAGGGCCTTCAGGATCGAGTCCAGGGTCTTCTTCGCTACCCGTTCGTCGCCGTCCGCTTTGCGGAGGTCGTTGATGAGCTTCTGGGCTCCCGGGGGGAGGGATTCGACCTTGCCGTCCCAGTCCACGGCCTGGGTTGCTTCCTGCCCGGCCGGTTCCGTGCCCTGGGTTTCGGTGGCGGCGGTTTCGGTCGCCGCTGTCTCCGTACCAGCGGCTTCCGTGCCGGTCACTTCGGTTCCTGATGCTTCGCTCATTGCTGTACTCCTGTGAGTGAGTGGGTTTCAAGCCAGCCCAGCGACTCGAACAAGCGTTCGAAGTCGCCCGGGGTGACGAGTTCGGGGATGTCCGGGAACAGGTGGAACCCGGCCAAGGTGTAGATGTCATCGGAGAGCTGCGAACAGTTCTCGTTCGGGCGCCGTGCGAGCCATTGGGCGACCCAGCCGTCCACCTTCCGGCCGGTGATGCGCTGCCAGAGGAGGGGCCCGTAGATGGCGTAGTTGTAGGGGCGGCCTTCGTAGTCGGCGGCGGCGTCCCGGATGAGGTCCTGCTGTGCGGTGGTGAGCCCGAACCGGGACCAGACCAGCGACGGGTAGTCGGTGATGGGCCGGTAGCGTGCCCCGCCCGGCTCAGCCGAGATGCATACCGTCTCTGACACGGCGACCACGACGTGGTGGGTGTGGGAGCGGGTAGCCCATTCGATGCACTTGCCGACCCAGCCGGTGGAGTGTCGGCGCAACCCGATCTGACCAGTCAGCATCAGGCGCACCAGTCAGGCAGCGGAGGCAGCGGAACCGTCTGGCCGGCCAGTTGGTGGGTGGAGTCGCCAAGGAACTGGATGTGCCCGTTGGTGACGAACGAGTGGCACCGTGGGGCCATGGTGACGTTCTCAGGGGCTGTCAGTGCAGGAAAGTCCAGATCCTCGTTGATGAGCTTCTGCCGCTCGTACACCAACACGGAGGGCTGGATTGTCAGGGTAGGGCCCACCCCAGTGACCTGCCAGTCATCGCTGACCATGTGGAGGTCATCGCAGCCCGGGCACCAGAACTTTGTCATCATGATGGTCTCCTAGGTGTTGGCGGCGTTGAGTTGTTCCCGGTGCCGGCGCCGCAACAACCCGGTCCGGGCGGTGAACTCCCGGATCCGCGCCTGCCCCTCCCGGACCTCCCGCATAGCGCGGGCCTTATCCAACGGGGTGAGCGCCGCTGCCGCCTGGAGCTTGGAAGCCCGCACGGCGCGTTCGAGGTGGCGGAGGGTTTGGGTGTTGCGGTAGTTCAGTTCATCCAGCGCCGTCCATTGATTCGTGCGGAGCAGGGTGACGCCGGGCAGGTACGCGGTGAGGGTGTGCTTGCAGTTCGGGTGGAACAGGCCAGCGGCGGTGGCTTCCTCGATCGTGGCCGCCACCTGGAAGGTGACCGTCCCGTCACGTGCGGCGTGGGGTTCGGTGACCTCACCCGCGCCCCGGTCCGCCAGGACCTTGCCCTCCCACGGGGCACACAGCCCGCAAGGTCGGCCGGTCGTGGAGATCGTGAAGTAGTCGATCCCGGCCAGGGTCAGCCGGTCACGATGCGAGGCGTTGTACGCCCGCTGCGTGGCAGTCCGCACCGCCATCTCCACATAAGACGTCAGGTTCCACTCCCTGCCTGCTTTGTCGGTGAAGCCGGTGACGCCGCGGGAGACGAGTTGCCGCCACGCCTGCGCCTGCGCCTCACCCGGTGTCGCCTTGGGCCGGAGGATCTGCTCCGCCGCCGCCGCAACCGTCGCGGCACGGTAGGCGTCATCCGCGAACCGGGCAATCCGTGACGACGCCGCGGTGAGCCGGTGTTCGAGGTCCTGGCCCATGAGCCGTGCACTGTTGATGTCGTGCGGGAGCAGCGGCAGGACGTCCCCGGCGGTGAGGCGGGAGAGTTCCCGTGCTGCGGAGGTGTTGCCGTTCCGTGCCGCCGTGTCGGTGACTTGTGCGGCCATGGCCCGTGCCCGTGACCTCACCATGGCGGTCGTCCGTTCAGCCTCACGGCGGAGGTCCGCGTACAGGCTACTCATGGCGGCGGGGCCGGCGGCGAGTGCCGCCCGCACCAGGTCAGCGGACCGGGCAATCAGCCCCTGCTCCGCGTCGGTGTAGACGACGAGTACCGCCGCGGCTACGGCATCGACCGTGACGGGCAGACTGTCCTGTTCCTGCTCCATCACGACCCCCTTACATGAATTAGCCGCCTATGCCGTGCTGTGGCTTCTGCTTCAGTTCGGCGTGGAGCTTCTCGTTCTGCTTCCCGAGCCCGCCACCACCCTGGGACACCGGGGGGATATCCGTGCCGCCCATGAACATCGGGTCCGGCAGCGCACTGGCTGCCTTCTGCTCCCGGATGAGTTTGATCTCTTCCTGGATCTGTTCCTCATCCCAGTCCGGGTGCAGCATCCCCACGATCACCTCATCCGAGGCCGCATCAGCGGCACGGAGCGCCTGGATCGTCTGGGACAGGGTCAGCATGGACTCCTGCACGCCTTCAGCGATGGCGCAGTCAATGTCCACACCGTCCGGGGCCGTGTTGTTGTGGAACAGGGCACGGTCCACACTCAGGAGCTTGGCGAGGACGTCCTGCAACGCGGGACGCCAGAGCCGCCACTTCCTGTCACGGGTCAGCAGGGAACGCTGCTGCTTCGCCTCCACCTCAGTGGCCGTCTTGGTGGGCCCGCCGCCCTCGTAGATCCCGAAGGTCTCCGCGGAGTACCCGGCCATCTGCAGGATGTTCATCGTCAGGTGGGAGGCGGTGTCCTGGTGTTCCGCGACCCGGATGTTGAACTGGACCTGCTCGATCTGGTCAGAGAGCTTCATGTCCCCACCACCGAGCATGTTCATGGACGCGTAGGCTTCCTGCTCCGCGTTGAACGCACTGCCCTGACCGGGGCCCACGTTGTTGAGGAGGGCTTTAGCGACCATGATGCGGGCCTTGCCGAGGCGGACGTCACGCATCCACGACGTCATGGTCTCATCCAGGGCGTCCATCAACTGCTCGACCCCGTCAAGGTCGGACCGGCCGAGGTTGCGGCCGAGCTGGTGGGTGCGCCACCGCCGGTTGGGGGTCTGGTTCGGCACGTACACCACACACAGCCTGTCGGACTCGGAGGAGATCATCCCGAACGCGTCCACCAGTGTGGCGAGGGGCGCGGTGGCGGGCTGCTCCGTCAACGGGATGGGGTGGCCGAGCTTGTCCTCCTCGCCCTCATACAGGCCGTGGAGGATCACCCCGGTCCCGTCCGCCAACGTTTCGTGGCGTTCAAGGTGGCGGTAGACGCGTTTCCCGTCACGGGCGACGACCTGCCAGAACGTGACCGCCGTCATCTTCCCCCAGGAGAACTCCGGGATGGCCTGGTCTGCGTCTACGTGGGTGAGGAACGGCTCATCCCGGGTGGACTGGTCCCATGCGACACGGAGGTACACGCCACCAAGGGCCGCGCACACCTCAGCGGCGGAGACGAGTTCGGCGTGGAAGTGGTCATCACACAGCGCGTCCAGCCGGTCCTGTGCGTCCTTGTTCTCCGAGGTGATGGTGATCGTGTCCGAGAACAGCAGGTCAGCGGAGGCTTGGCAGAGTTCCGCCGCGATCGGGACGTGCAGCTTCACCCTGCGGTCGGGACCACGGGAGGCTTCGCCCCAGAACCAGCGGGTCAGGGCACGGCCGACCGTGGCACGGAACCCGCCATGATCGGACGCGAAGAAACCGGTAGCGGACGGGTCGGACCCGGTCGCGCCACCGTACACGGACGAGAGTTGGTCGGTGTCGCCGGAGTACCAGGCGGACCACACCCCCATGGAGGGGAGGATACCGGTGAGTTGGGTGGGGGGCCATGACTGGCTGGTGCTGGGCAGAGCCACTACGGCCTCCTACAGGTTAGGTGCGGTCAGGGATGCAGACGTTGCTGAGCTTCTTGTAGGTGTCCACGTAGGCCTCCTGCTTGGCCCCGTTGTAGGTGACCTCCCAGTAAGCGCCGTCCCACACATCGGTGCTGACCAGCGCCTTCCAGTTGCCCAGGGCCTTACAGAACCAAACCACGTACAGTTCGTTGGGGATGAACTGGTGATGCGGGTACTCCACGGTGATTACGGCGTCCTTGGCCTTGCGGAGGAACTGGTCTGCGTCTTGCTCGCTCATGGCTTACTTCCTTTGGGTTGTGAGTGTTAGGCGGCGAGTTCTCCCCGCCACAATGATTCAGTCGTCACCACCGCATACCGGCCCGCATCCATCGAGTCGTCAGCACGCTTCACCGGCTCATCCACGCCACGCTCCGTAGCCTTCGGATCCCACACATAGTCCGTGACCTCATTCGTCCAGCCCGTGCACCGGTCCGTGAAGACCAACTGCCCGCGCTGCAGGAGGGAGGAGACGATGCCGATGCCGTAGGTGACGTCTTTCCTAGCGCCTTGGGTGGCGAGGCCGTCCACGTAGAGTTCCTGCCGGAAGTCGGCGGCGGCCGTGTCAACGACCACCCACTCAGGGGTGAGCGCGGTCTGTTCGGGGTGGTGTGGTTGCTTCAGCCAGTCCCGGACGGTCTTGGACTGCTGCGAGGGTGACTTCCGCAGACTGTTCACCGCGACGTCGATGCGGAGCTCATCCATCATGTACAGGCGCCGGTCGTAACCAAGCCCCAGCAGCATGACGGAGGTGGCGTGCTGCGTACCGTAGTCGATCGACGCGCACAGGACCCGCTTGATAGGCGGCAGGCGGTCCCAGGGGATCACGTGCCGGGTCGGGTCCCACATGTCGTAGACCGCACCCTCAGCGTTCGTCCACAACCCCCGGATCATCCGGTCATAAAACACCCCGGTGTAGGAGGCTTTCATGTCCGCGATGTACGCCGGCCCCGGATCACCACCCTCAAAGTATTGGGGGTTGTCGTCCATGGTGAAGTGGAAGACCACCATGTTCTTCGCCGCAGCCTGGAGGATCCAGTCGAGCCGGAGCCAGTGACGGGTGCTGCCCGGGTTGGTGGTCGCGAGGCAGCGGGCGCCGGCCACACGGAGCCGGGAGATCAGCATCTCCCAGAACCCGGGCGGCAACAGTGTCGCCTCATCCACGTACGCGAGTTCGACGGTGGAGCCGCGGATCTTCTCCTCAGACCGTGAGTCGTTCGCACCCACCAGGTGCACCTCACGGCCGAGGATCCAAGCCGTCCCGGAGCCCTTGGTGTGGATGATCTGCTTGGACAGCTCACCGAAGAGCCGGTCATCCATGAGGGGGGCGAGGATGTTCCGCTCAATCGTCTGCAGCGTCTTACCCACGATGATGACCAGACCCGTACCCCGGGTAGCCCGGACGGCGAAGAGGAACGCGAACAGCGAAGCGATCGTCTTACCCGCACTGACCGCACCGACCCAGAGGGCGATCTTCGCCGAAGCGGACTCCACCACCGATGAGACTTGCTTGAACGACAGGGGCGGGGGCGTCACTGCCCCGCCTCATACACCGTCCGGAAACCCTGCATCAACCGATCCACCACAGAATCAGCCGCAGTAGCACCATCACTGGCCGACTTGTCGTAATCCTCCAACCGCGTAACCGACGTCACCGCCGTAGACACCGCCGAAATGATGTTCTTCTTATCCGTAAACGTCGGCTCCGCCAGCACATGTTCCTCGTACGTGTTGTCCTTGCCGCCAAACGCATGCACCAGCGCCGGCTGCCACAACTGGGCCCGGAGCTTATGCGCATCATCCAACAGCAGGACCGCCAGTTCGGCACGGCGACGCTTCGCATACGCAGACGCAGCCTCAGTCCCCGCATGCGCGATAGACACCGAAACCGTTTCGACACCCGTTTCTTTGGCCCATCGTGTGACGGTGCCTTTGGGGATGCCGAGTTTCTTCTCTACGGCTGTGGGTCCGTCTGTGTGGTAGAGGGCGAGTGCTTCGTCTCGTTGCTCTTGGGTGTACTTGGCGGCTGGCACACGCTCTCACCGCCTCAGTCTGCTTTGATGTAGCCGTCCGGGTTACCCCAGTACGTGGGCCCGTAGTAGGTGCCTTGGTCGTTGTCTACTTTCGCCCCGCATTTACCGCAGGTCAGCCACACACAGTTGGGGCTGGTGCAGTGGAGTCGGGCGTCACGCATGGACGCTGTACACGCTGGGCAAGCGTCGATGCGGTTCCCCCTTTGATTGGAAGATCTACTTGCGCGCCGCGGTGACCCTTTGGGGTTTGCTTGTGTGTCGGCCGTGCGTTCGATCAGCTGGCTACCGTGGATTCGAACCACGAACCGGCGCATTAACAGTGCGCTGCTCTGCCGTTGAGCTAGTAACCATTGCACCCAACAGCGGCCACGTTGTCTCGACGTGACTTGATGGGCGTTGCCCGGTGGAAGTCGGGCGTTGTGCCAGGCCCCGCCGTGGTGCACCGTGGCGGGGTCCAGCGTTGCCATCCTCGTAACCCCGGGATAGCGCAGGGAGATCAGTTTTGCGAGTGGCTGAACATCTCGGCACGCAAGGCCGCCGTTGCCTGCTCTGCTTCCGCGAGATAAATGGGGAAGCCCCGCCGTTACTGGGGGCCGGCGGGGCTTCAAGGATCACGAATAATGGGGTCTCAGCCAATAATCGCAACACTAAAAACATAATACCCAATAAATGGGAACTTAGCTAGCTTTTCTTCCCATGTCGTCAAGATTATTTGGAGCGACTTTCCGACCGGATGGAGTCTGCCAGTAGGCGTGCATGACAGCGGCCGCCGTGTACAGGTTCCCCTCTACCGGCACGAGCTGGCCTTTCTTGACCCACCACTCCACCCGTGTCATCGGAAGTGTGGCGTGCTTGCCCTGTTTGAGTGCCCGGAGGATCTGGGGGAGTGGCGCCCGAACATGCCAGGCGTCCGCAAGGAGTTGCTGCTGGCGGTCGTGGATGTCCACCGTCGCCCCGCAGGTCCGGCAGCGGGCGTGGGTTTGGCCCACAATGGCTGTGACCTCGTCCGGGCAGCGTTCGCCGTTGATGACGGTTGGGCATCTGCCGGCGCTGATCTTGTCTGCCGCCCGGTCTGTTGCCCGGCGTGCGGCTTCCATGGCTTCGCCCAGTTCGTCCAGGAGTTCGTACGCCCATTCGGCCAGCCGTACCTTCTCGATACGGGAGAACAGGTATGACGCGACGTCTTCGGTCTTGACCAGAATGAGGTACGTCCGGCCTTCCAGTTGGATGGCCCAGCCGGTGAGGACTTCGCGGAGTTGCTCGTACTTGTCCAGGGCGTCAAGGCTGAGTGGGGGCTTGGACCCTGATGGGCCTCCGCCGCCGACACTCTGGGCTCCTTTGTCCTGTCGGGCGATGGAGACCCGCAGGTTCGCTATGACGTTGTCCACTTCGGCTAGGTCTTGTTCTATCCGGGTGGTGTGGTCGTGGCAGAGTTTGACGTTCGTTTCCCCAGTGCACGCGCCGCAGTCGCTCATACCACAATGATACCGGAACTTCCTAAGAGTTCCCTAGTTTTGGGGGTGTCGTGGCCGGTGTTTTGCTGGTCCCGTTCGGCCTGTTGCCGGGCGCGGATCTCCCGCTCGATGTGTTCGATCAGGCCGCACATTGTTCCTCCTTGTGGGTGCAGGTGGCGCTGGTGGCGAGTGCTTTGAGTTTGCCGAAGTCGATGCGGCCGGCGCCCCATTGGAGTTCGAGTTCGAACGCGAGTTTCATGAGTGCTTCTTGGGCTTCACACATTGGGGCTCCTTTGCCGGCGTGGGTACTGGTTGGCGGTAGTCAGGTTGACGGACGGAGCGGCTCATGAGTCACCACGCAGGGCAGCGGCACGGGCGCGAAGCCATTCTTGGCTATTGGTGGCGTTGTCGTAGGCCTCGACCGCTGCGTTCTCTTCGTCGTTGCAGGACTCCTCGGGGTAGCTGCTGAGTCTTTCGAGGCCGTCCATGTCGTTGGCTGCTTCTTCGAGTGCTTCGGCTTTGGCGTCGGCCACCAACCCAAACCCCGCAGCAGACAGGGCGTCTGAAACGTGACGGTTGTGGGAGGCTCGGCTGTACGCGCCCTTGCTCAGGAACCCACAGGAGCATCGCGTGTAGCCTTCGCCCCGAATCACAGGGCTGTTCTCCATCTCGTGCTCGGCCAGCACTTCGGCCATGGTCTTCGCGGTCATTCTGGTGCCTCCCACGGTGTGGCGGTGACTTCTCGACGGACAATTCGGGCGGTGTTGACGAACGTGAACTGCCGCCTAACTTCGAGGTCTTGCTCGGCGTCCTCCCGGGTGCGGAACTGGAAGACCTTTGTCAGCAGTCTGTCCGGAGCGATTCTGAGGCGGGCCGTGATTTCGACGCCCCATTCGGTCGTGGTCGTAGACTCGTTGCTCTCCACGTCGTGGGCGCGCACGTACTCAGCCACGTCCGTCTCCCTTCGCAGCAGACACAGCGGCGCGGATCAGTCGTGCGCCTTCCAGGTAACCGATGCTTCGGCCTTCGTTCCGGTTGGAGTAAATGGAGCCGTTGTAGCCCTTCGCTTCGATTGCCGCGCCGCGTGTTGCGAGGTCACCGGCAACAGCTTCCACCCGTTCGAGTGCTTCGTGTGCTTTCCGTAGCTCAGCCAGCAGGTAGGTGCGGTCTTCGTCTGTGATGTTCCGTACCGGCCACTCGGCGGCACGTGCGGCGCGGGTTTCGATTTCGCCCACACGCGGGTCCGGGGCCGTCATGGCTTGCTCCTTTCAATGGCTTCCACCCACTGGACGGCAACAGCTGCGACCTGGATAAGCTCGGCCTTCAGTTTGATGTGGTCCGCTTCGGCCAAAGCTTCGAACACCTCTTCCAGCAGAATGTCCTTCCACGTCACGCTGCCGCGCCTGGCATTTTTGTCGGTGGCCAGCTTGGCGACCGCTGCGAGCTCAACGGCTTCGTCTTCGCCCAGTTCCGCGTAAGTGAGCGAGTCCATCTCTCCCAGAGGGTAGGTTTCCGGGCCCGTCCCGTTTTGGTGGTTCTGTTCGCCCCATTTAGCGGTCTGCTGGATTCGCTCATTGGCGACTTCCAGAAGCGCCTTGCTTCCCGCGAAGGTTTCGTACTTTCGGTAGCCAGCGGCGATAATCGCGGCGGCAGTTCGGGCCGCGTACACGTCGTTAGGCCCGCATGATACCGGGCCCCCATCGAAGGCTTCAGGGCTCTTGATGATGTCGGTCAGTTCGTCGCGTTCGGTGCTCATGCTGCCTTCCTAGGCTTTGCGGGTTGGTGGACTTGCAGCCGGCCGAAGTACTCGACGCGGGGTTCCCATTCGCGGGGCCGGTATGTGGCCTTCTCGTCCTCCGTCAAATCCCGGTAGTGGCGTGCAGCGGGCTCCCACGAACGGGACTGGAATTCTTCCTGCTCAGTCATCAGAGTCTTCCTCCCGGTTCACCAGCGCTTGGAGGACCCCGACGAGTTCACGCAGGACCCGGAAGTTGTCCGGGGTTTCCGGGACGGAGAGGGCCAAGGACAGGGCCATGGTGGGGGTCATGACGCCTCCCTCAGTTCCCAAGCGACAGACTCCCGGAGGTCCTGCTTGACCAGGGCGGGCAGCTGCGCCCACCGCTCCGGGGTGTAGCCGTGGTGCGCGGCGATGAGTTTGTCCTGCGGGGAGACGGGCGTTTCGGCCCGGTGTTGGGGCCGGCGGCGGCGGAAGTAGCGGAGCATTGGGAGACCTTTCGTGCTGGCCGCCCCGGGGGTTTGCTCACCCGGGGCGGCTCTTTTGGTTATACGAACAGTCTACCCCTTTGTTCCCCAAAGTTACATACTTTTGGGGAAGAAAACTCAAGAAAGTTCCGTAACCGTCAACACCAACGCGGCAGGCCCCTTACCCCCATGCCGCATATCCGGGCCCTCCACATGCGCGTGGTCGTCGTCCACCAGGAACCCGGCCTCCACGAGCCCATCAACCGCGGCCTTGACCGTGGGCCACAGGTTGTTTGGGTCATACCTCCCGCCCCGTGGTTTCCACACGTGCGCGAAGATATGAACCCGCCCCGTGAACGGCTCCCACCCCAGGGAATGGATCTTCTCCGAGGCCGCGGCACGCCACGCGGCGGTCAGCTTCGCCTGCTGCATCCGGTGCAACCGCTGGTTCGAATTGATCCATGCGGCCGGGGCCTCCAGCGCCAGTGTGCAGACCCGCATCAGAAGCCCACAACGCTCGACAGTGCGGGCCGCTCCTGAGCCTGCCTGAACGCCGGGTACTCACGGTCCTCCACAGGCGAGACGTGTTCCTCAACGGCCTTGGAATAGTGTCCGCAGAACTTCAGCTTGAACGAACCAGTCACGCCGGAACGGTTCTTCGCCACCCGCACATAAAGATCCCCCGGCTGGTTCATCAAATCCCGGTGTAGCAGAAGCACCACATCCGCGTCCTGCTCAATCGCCCCGGAATCCCGAAGGTCCGACATCACCGGTTCCTTGTCCGCCCGCTGTTCAGACCCGCGGTTCAACTGCGCGAGAACAATCACTGGGACGTCCATCTCCTTGGAGAGAACCTTGAGTTGCCGTGACATGTCAGCGATGAACTGGTGGCGTTCGCCCCGATACCCGAACGGGGTGGACATTAGTCCGATGTAGTCAATGACAATGGCCTTCAGTGGGCTCTTGCGGTTCACCGACCGGGCGTGGCGTTTGATGTCCGTGATGGACAGGCTTGGGTTGTCATTCACGTACAGCGGCATCCGGTGGAAGTCCGGTTCAGACGCGATGATCTTATTCGTGTCCCGGGCCAGCAGTGCGTCGTCCCGCAGCCTTTGGTAGGGGATGTGGAGTTCGGACGCCAGGAGCCGCTTATTCAGGTCATCTTTGGTCATTTCCATGGAGTAGAACGCGACAGCCCCGTGACGAGCGATGCCCTGCGCGAGCTGCAAACCAATCACGGTTTTCCCGACAGCAGGCCGGGCGCCGACCACGTACATGGCCCCACCGCGGACCCCGGCAATGGCGTGGTTCACCGAAGACCACGGGGTGGGGATGAACGGGGCCTTGTCGGCTTCCATTGACCGGAGGGTTTCGTAGATGCTCTCACTGAATGACACGACTTTCTCCCCGGCGGCCCGGGAAACCCCGTCAACAGCCTTCCGCGCCTGCTCCACAAGCTCGTCTTCATCCCCGGGCTGCTCAGCCAGGTCGGCTACCTTCAGGCCCGCAGAAGCGATCCTGCGGCGCACAGCCTCCCGCGCCACGATCCGGGCGTACTCGGGACCGTTACGGTAGCTGTGGGCCGCGTCCCCACACTTGGGCAGGTAGTCGTTGCCGACTGCCCGCAGCGTCTCCCCGTCACGTTTCAAAGCCTCGAACACGGTGGCGTAGTCAGCCGGCTCATTCCGGGCGTACAGGTCCACGATGGCACGGAAGATATTCCCGTTGGCCGGCCGGTAGAAGTCGCCCGGTTCCAGGATGTCCATGACATCCGGGATGGACTTGTTGTGCAGCATCATCGCGCCAAGGACGCTCATCTCGTGTTCTGCGTTGTTCACTGGTCAAGTCCTAACGTCCATCCGGGCTGCCCGGTATGTTCTGGGAGTTCATCGGCCCACCGGCCGGCGTTGAGCCATGTTGCCGGGAGGGCGAGGTACTGGCGGTCTTTGTCCCTGGTGGCAGCCGCGTAGCGGTCCACGCCTTCAAGGAGTGCAGGGAGGTCAACGGTCTTCCGGGCTTTAGCGAAAGCTTTCCGGGCCGCTTCCTTGGCTTCCTTCTTCGGATACCGGGAGTACCACTGGTCGAACTCGTCCGGCGTGCTGGACAAGTCTTTTTTCCTTCCCCCTTCCCTTTCCCTTTCCGTACGGAGTCCTACAGAATCCTCTGTACTGATCAGTGAAGGCTCTGTAATTTGAGGGGCACGAACCGCTTGTTTCCGGGGATTTTCTCCCGCCGGGATCAGTTCAATGGATGAATATTTGGACTGCGAAGGGTTAGACACCTTCTGGTGCTTGGACCATTTGGCTACGTGCAGGACTTGTCCAAATTCGGAGTCGAACAACTCGACGGCGCCAATGGAAATAAGACTCTGTATTCCTCTAGAGACCTCTAGAGAATCCCCCGGGAAGATCTGCATCTTGATCCGCTTGGGCGAGTACGGCATGTAGCCCTCGTCATCAGCGAAGTTCCAGAGACCGATGAACAGCAACCGTTCCCAGGTCTCCAGCTCCACGAGTTTCTCGTCCGTCCAGAAGTCCGGCTTGATATTTCGTATCCGCGCCATCAGAGTGTGGCCTCTTTGCGTGGACCCTCCATGAGTGCCGCTGCCCGCTCCCGCGGGATGCACAGCGCCGCCGCTACCGCGCTATCTGACAGGCCATACTCGGCGCACAGGTGCAGCCGCTGGTCAAGGTCGCTGGCGGCCGTGATGTCCTCCCAGAACAGGTCATGCGCTTCACCGTGGCCGCTGAATCCTGAGTCGGCAAACTCTGACCACGTTTTCTTGCTGGCGGTGTCTTTGATGTACTGGCGGACCCAGCCCTCGGTATGCCCGAGCACTTCCCCGATTTCACGGTGGGACAGGCCGGCGTTGCGGGCCATCTGGACGTACCGCGCCATTTGCAAGCGCTGATCAAGCTCTTGGACGCGTGCGCGGCGCAGCGCATACTGCGCATGTTCCTTCGCGTTGAGGCTTGTCGGTGCTGGCCCTGCGAGGAGTTCAAGGGTTACGATATTCATGGATTCACTTTCATTCTCAACGGGTGGGTGGATATGGGCCGGAAGCTGCGAACTTCCGGCCCTTTTCGTTGGGCTTTACGCTCTCTCGATTGTACCTAAGAGTTCCCAAGTATTACCTAGTTTTGGGGCGTGTCGGTACGCGGAGTTACCAAGAGTTGGTATGTGGGGTTTGCCTGGCTCAGGCAGCGTTACTCGCGTAGTAGGCTGCCCGGTATTCGGCCCGCGCCGCCTGGCACGGATCACACACCGGAACGCCATGACGGATGTGGCGTGAATAGCCGGCGATCGTCCCGCATTTGTCGTCCTGGAACTCGCGCACCACCAGGCCTGCGCCATGCCGTGCCTTGAGCTCCCGGCGGTACTCATCGGCCCCGTCGCGGCACGGTTGGCAGGGCGGCATGATCCCGTGGTTTTGGTGCTGCTTGTAGCCGGCGTTCGTCCCACACTTGGTGGGGTCGAAAGGGGCCCGCCCGGTTACGGAAACTTCATCCACTGGCTCGTCAGCGTCGCGGATGGTCCCGCGGTACACGTAGCCCATCAGAAACCACCACCCAAAACCTCGGCGGCCTTACGCTGCAGCCAGCGCTGCTCCCCGCCCTGCACGAAAGTCCAGCGCTGGCCCGGGAAGTACTTTCGCAGCGTCTCCCGGGCAATACCCGTCGTCCGTTGCACTTCCCGCTGGGACGCGCCATCCTCGAACAGCCTGCGGGCACGGTCAAGATCCTCCGGCGTCACCGGCGCCTTACTACGACTCACGCCGCCACCTCCAGCGAACGGAGGTTCTTCATAGTCCGGACGACGTCGCCGCGCCCGTACCGGTGGCACAGCCGCTCCAACGCGCCCATGTTCTTGAAGCCCAGACGTGACAGGATCTCCGACTGGCCGGCTCCGGTCCGGATCAGGAACTCAATGTCCGCGATCCGCTCCTCGCCGTGGACAAGGGGAGTTTCCTCGAACACTGCCGGCATGGTGGCAGGGTCATCAATGGTCTCGTCATCCCAGGCCAGCGGAGGAAGCCAGCCGTGCTCCTTCGCGTAATTCCGCGACCGTGCCGCGCTGATCCGTTCCCGCCACTCGTCGCCGGTCTGCGGCTGGTTCCAGAGTTCCTCGTAAAGCGCCTTGACCTTCCGCGCTGTTTCGGCCTGCACCATGGCGGATTTGATAGTGCGGTTGAAGTTCCCCGGTGCCATGCCCAGACGTTCCCCGATCTTGGACTGTGACCAGCCGATCGTGACCAGCGCCTGAATCCGCCGGCGGGTTCCGGTCGCATCCACGCTGACCGTCTTTCCCAGGTTGCCGAGGTTCGGCTTCACAGCCAGAACCCCCTTTGCTACGTGCTTCTCCGTGCGGGCCCGCGGTGGCATGTTCCGGGTCTGGTCGCCGTAAAGGATTTTGCCAAGTGTCGCGTTCGATACCCCGGCGAGGGCGGCGATGCGCTTGAGGCCGATGCCGTAGGCCATCAGCTTGACGATGTGTTCCCTGACCGGCTGGGCGTCCACGCGGCCACTGTCGTAGCGTCCGTAAGCCTGCAGCCGGGAACGTTCAGCCTGCACCTTCCGGGATGCTTCCGTGCACTCCGGGCAGCGGCACTTGTCCACCACATAGGCGGTGCGTGTTCCGTGCTGGTGGTTGGCCTGCTTGCACTGGCAGTCGCGCTTGACCCGGGCGTTCATGCCGCCCTCCCGTTGATGAGGATGTGGGCGGTGGAACGGTCGCGGCCCATAGCGTCTCCGGTGCGCTGGTAGGTGGCGCCGGCATCGATGGCTTGGCGGCCTACTTCTTTGCGGAGTTCGGCCAGTTCGGCGAGGTGTTTGGCTTGTGCGTCGTACGCTTCGGAGACCCTAGCCAACAGGTTTAGTAAAACGTCTGGATTAGTTGTTGCGTTGGACTCAGGCGTAGTTGTATTCTTCATACAGAACCATTTCCTCCCAGTGAATGGTTGCCCGTCTCGATGTTGACGCAACGAGGCGGGCCTCTTTTGTTTTGTTTGCTGGTAGTAACATTCTACGCGATTGTTCCCCAGTTTGCCTAAGCAACACGGCAAAAATTACCCGTGTCGGCCAACTTTTGTACTCAGTGTTCCCCACTCCGACTACTTGGGTGAGGAACTTCCCGGGCACAGCAAAAGGGGCCAGGAACGAGTAGTCCCTGACCCCTCAGAAAGTGCCGGCTAGAACGGGGCTTCCCCGTCATTACCCCAACCGCCGCCAGTGGATGCCGCAGCGGTCTGCTGCCCGCCCCACTCGCCGCCGCCGTTGTTGCCGCTGCGCTGGGTGCGGTTCACCTTCGCATTCGCATACCGCAAGCTGGGCCCGATCTCGTCAACCTCCAACTCGATCACGGTCCGCTTCTCGCCCTCCTTCGTCTCGTACGACCTTGACTTCAGCCGGCCCGTGACGATGACGCGCATGCCCTTGGTCAGGGACTCGGCCACGTTCTCCGCCGCCTCCTTCCAGACAGCGGCCCGCAGGAAAAGCGTCTCGCCGTCCTTCCACTCGTTGCTGTTACGGTCGAACGTGCGGGGCGTCGACGCAAGGGTGAAGTTCGCAACGGCTGAACCGGACGGGGTGAACCGGAGTTCGGGGTCAGATACCAGATTTCCGATGACGGTAATGGTGGTTTCGCCGGCCATGTTTACTTGCCTCCAAGTGCAGAGAGGACAGCGCGGTCGGCAATGCAACGGCGGCACCCCACGGCGTCCGTCTCCCGATCGTGGTCAAACGGACCGTCGTAGGTGTCGCTGGGCAGATTGCTCACGATGTGCTTGGTCAGTGTTTCCATGTTTGTTTACGCTGCTTTCTTCTGTGTGATTACTCGGTGATAGGTGTTGTCGATCAGGTTCCAGGTGCCCGAGGCGAGGTCGTAGAACGGGGTTTCCTCCGGGGATTCCCAGCGGGAGATTTTCCAGCCGTACTCCCGGGCCGCGGACGCCCACTTGCTGTCGGACTCGATCAGCCCGTTGACCAGTGAGCACATGACAAGGATGTTCGCTGGACGGTCCAGAACCTTGGATCCACCCATGCCGCGCCCGGCCCGGTGCTGCGGGACGAACGTATCCTCCCGGCCAACACAGCCACAGACGCAGTGGAGATCGCGGGCAAGGTACAGGGCGAACTGGCGGCCGTTCATGCGGTCGGTTCTTCCAGGGGCTCGTCCTCTGCCTTGGAAACCACCAAGTCGTGCACGCCCGCGATGTGTTCCACCTTGTGTTCGTCAGCTTCAAGAGCTTTGCCGAGCTCCGTGGACTTCGGCAGGTACGGGGCCAGCGCACGGATGCCGGACTTCCGGGCCATCTCTTCCTCATTGGTCGCCCACGGAGTTTTCTCCCAGCGGTCCGGCCGCCGGGCGATGACCTTCTCCTTGGGCAGGTAGGCCCACACTGTGCCGGCGCCCTTGATCTTGGCTAGAGCAATGACGCCCGTCCACTCCCGCGTCTCCTCGTAGTCGGCGGGGGCCCAGTCAAAGAACCGTCCGCGTTCGCTGTTGGCGCCGTGGTCGAACTTGTCACCCTTGCGGACCAGGAGGGATTCGATCTTCTCAATACGGCCGGACCGGTACGCCAATTCGATATACCCCTGGTACCCAATGATTGGGAGGCATGTCCAGACCTCGACCCAGTTGTCGCCGTCCTTTTTCGAGACCATGCGGGGAGTGAGGTGGAAGTGACCGAGGGCGGGGCCGATCTCCAGTTTGAGCTGCGCAGCCAGCATGATCCCGCCCAGCAGCGAAGCGGGGGTGGCCTGCTGGAGCTGTGGGGATGCCGACACGCTACTGATGGCAGCGCGGACGAAAGCGGCGGAGTTCATGGCGCCAGCCAGCTGCGTTTCGATGGCTGCCTGCTGTGCCTGGATGAGGTCGCGGGCGGTGGGGTTCTTGCGCTGCTCAACGGCCTTGGCGGCGGTTGCTTCTGCGAGCTGGCTAGTCATTGTCCTTGGCCTTCTTCCGGAGGAATGTACGTGTGGGGGCCCCGGTCTTCAGGTACTTCGGGTACAGGTCGGGGTGGTCTGCTTGGAATGCTTTGTCATCGAACTTGGTGCTGCCCTTGCGAGGCCTCCACGTGAAGAGGGTTTCGCCGCGGTAGGTGAGCTCGACGGCATCTTTCATGGCGATCTGCAGCTGAAGCTTGATGGCGTCCAGTTTGGTGTTCAGTTCCGTGGCTTCTGCCTGCATCAGCCCGTACGTGCCCCAGAGCTCGTACAGGGCCTCTCCGCCCTCAACCTTGATGCCGGTGTCGCCGGACCAGAGGGAGGCTGCATCGTCTAGGGTGATGGGCTCCGGCGGTACCTGTGCGAGGATATGGTTCTCCCAAAAGTCCCGCGTCAGCCGTACCAGCTGCTCATGGAACTCCCGGTCCGCTGGCACGGTGTAGAACTCCGGTGTGTTGCCGCCATGAAGGACCACGAGGTAGCCGTACGGGGCCCCCATGATGAGGATCTGCTGCTGGATCTGGATCTGGTAGTTCAGCGGGATGCCCTCCTTCCAGGTGTCCGCCATGAAGGCGTCGGAGGACTTGATCTCCAGGGGAACCACGACGTCGCCCGCGTTCACGAGCCGGTCAGGGGTGGCCAGCAGCCAGGGGAACTCCTCGGACCGGATCAGCCCTGGGGAGGGGATGACATCAAGGTTCTTTCGTTCCCTCACCCACTGGGCGATGGGCTCCTCCAGACGGTGGCCCCAGTCCTGCCGGTCCGACATAGCGTCATCGATTGAGTCAGAGAGCTTGTCGAGGTAGACCGAGAGCGGGGTACCCCATTTGGAGAGGCCGAGGACGGCGGCTGCGTCGGAGGCGCCGAGGCCCTGCTTCCTCATCCGGAGCCAATGCGCGGTGTCCGGGGCCGGGTCCAGAACGGTGTACGTCATCGGGTCATCTCCACGTAGGTAGCTGTGATTCCAAGGTCACGGCCGCCGCAAGCGCGGGCGGCCTCTTTAGCGCGGTACTCGTCCTGGCCGTAGGTGCCGATGACTTCCCCGGTCTCGCCGTAAACGATCCACTCCCCTTCGGGGAGGTCGTCTTGTGGTTCCCAGCTCATTGGTCTGTCTCCTTGGTCTGGTCGATGTCGTCGCAGTGGCAGTTACCGGTGCAGGTGTGTTGGTGGCAGTTGGGGCACTCGGCCTGGCCGCGGCAGTAGCAGCTCATCGGTCGCACTCTTCGCAGGTGCCGGGGCGGTGCATGAGGTGGGTGTCGTGGCGGCGGGCCGGGCCGATCGCGGCGGCGGAGAAGCCGGCGAGGACGCAGCAGGCGAGGATGCCCAGGGTCTGGATGCCGTAGAGGATCATGCCGCCAACTCCCAGCGGGTGGGAACCCCGGCGACCATGAAGTCGATCTCCCCGAACATCGGGGTGGTGATCCAGGACCGGACCTGCTCCCGGTTGTCCACCGTGTACGCCCCGTTGAGTTCCAGGTATTCGTGGGTGCCGTTCTCCAGTTGGCGGAGTTCGAACGCGTACCCGATGATGACGTCAAGGTCGGCCCAGTTGATGTCCTTGTCGATGAGCCAGGAGATTTTGCGAGCGAGGGACTGGAGTTCGGCCTCTGAGGGGCCGTGCGCGGAGCATTCGGCGGTGAAGCGGAGGGCTTCGGCGTAGATGATGTTCGCGGCGGTGTCCTTGTCGAAAAGGTAGCCGTGGCTATCATGGGATGAGTTCATTGCAGTCTCCTTGTCGGTGTTGCAGTGGCTGGGGTCCGGGAGTCGGTAGCTTCCGGACCCTGCTTTTGTGTATGGGAACAATCTAGCACGGTGTTCCCTAAAGTTACTAGCTTTTAGGGTCAGAAAAGGAACTATCGTCCAAAACTTCCCACATCCCGATAGGCCGGCGCTCCACCACGAACCCCGTAAACCCGTGGTCCAGCGCGTCAGCGAGGCACCCCTCCAGGGTGTGGAACCCGCACGAGAGCGTCACATCCCCGGACCGGGCCGCGTACTCCCACCCCGCCTGCTCCACCCACCCCGACCGGACCACAGCCTCCACGGCGGCGCGGGCTTGGACGTCCAGGAGTTGGTCGGGGGAGTGCGCGGCCCCCTCAGCGTCGTTGATCGCCTGGCGTACAGCAGGGAACAGGTCGCTCATCGGTTCGCCAATTCCAGCAGCACGTCCGCGTGGCATGGTGCATCCAGCCGGCAGAAGCAAGCGAGATTCTTTCCTCGCAGATCGGCAAGGAACTCCGGGTCATGTGTGAGCTGGTATTCGGTGCTGTTCCGGAAGCTCTCGATGGCCTGTTCTACGGTCAGGGGTTCGTGTGGTTCTCGGTTGATCAACCCGCCGGGGAGGACGGTCCAGCCGGTGCTGCCTTCTTTCCACGGGTTGCCCCAACGTCCGGGGCGTGTCACGTTCACGGTGTTCTCGGGCATCCGCCAGCCCTTGGTGCGCTTCCGCTGCACCCGGACCGGGCTCATCGGTTCACCCGTGGTTGCTTGGCCCGGTACGCCTCAACATCAGCGAACGGGATCCGAATATGGTTCGACTGATTCCCCCGGCCCGTCTTGTACGCGCCAGGGAAGTCCCCGGAGCGTGCCATGGTGCGGACGGTTTCCGGGTGGAGACCCAACCGTTCAGCGACTTCCTTCACCTTCAAGTCCGGGGTCACGCCGTCACCTCGTGGGGGAGGGACAGTGCCTCATGCCCGGCATAGAACGACGCCTCAGGGAAGCGCGTGAACACTTCCGCGCCTTGTGGTGTCTCAACGATCCAGAAACGCTTCGACGGCTTCTGCATATCGCAGCAGTCACCCTTGCACTGGTACACCTTGATCGGCTTCATGATTTGCTTCCTTCGTAAGCTCCGACCACCAGGGAGATGCGATGGAGTGTCGCAAGCTCCGGCAGTACGTTGTCGTAGTAGTAGTTGAGGATCTGGCCGATCTGCTTCATGGCCTCTTCGGCGGTCATGCTGCGGCCCTCCAGACGCTAACCAGGGAGCCCCGGCGCTGCGGCCGGCGCGACTTCCGCGCACCCACCCACCGGATCACCCCGTCCTTCGCAGCCTCACGGAACAGTGCACCCCACATGGACGAGTTCGGCGGTTCCCGCAGGTCCGCCCGCTGGGTGAGGTCGTACGCATCGAAGGGGTGGCCCATCCCCGCTACCTTCTCCAGCGCGGCGCGGGCGTCAGCTTCCCAGTCAAGGTCCTCGAGCGCGATCGCCTGGCTCATGACGCCTCTTTCGCTGTCACGCACGCCTCGCACTTCAGGAACTCTGAGGTCATCCATGAATCGACCTCGAATGACCACTGGGATTCTCCGCACTTTGCGGTGATCCGGTCGTCGTACCCGCCAGGAGCGGTGGCAAAGTTGGAGCGCTTGGTATCGCCGGTAAATGGGATGAGGTGCAGTTTCTTTGCCTTGCTGCGCTTGCCCCAGGCGAAGCCTTCAGGCGCTGACTCATCCGGCACGCCCCACTGAGGAGTGTGTGGGCACTTGCCGCCGAGGGCTATAACGGCGTCTGGGTGATGCATCAGCTTGAAGGTGTAGCCGCGGGCCTTCTCTCGCTTCCTGATCGCGGCGCTCTCGTAGAACTCCTTCCATGCGCTCTCCTCATCGGGGACGAGGAAGTTGCCGGACTGGGCAACCAGCACGCCGCACTGGCAGCCGCACGGTGAAAAGTGGGCCCAAGTCAGTTCGCTGGCGGGTACGGGCTTCCCGTCAACTTCGAGGTAGACGTTCATCGGGTGGCCTTGACGTTGGGGCGGATGACTGAGGGGGCTACGCCCAGGTAGTCGGCGGCTACACGGAGCTGCGCGTCAGACATTCCCCGGCGGCCGGACTCCATGTGCGTCACCCCCACATGGGTGGTGTAGCCGAGGGCGTTCGCCAGTTGCTTTTGGCTGATGCCGCGGGAGAGGCGGACGGCGCGGAGGTTCTCTCCGGTGGCGGCGGGGTCGGGGTCGTTGTGGCGGGGGCGTGGGCCCCGTTTCTTCTCGGTAGTCATATAGGGAACTTTACGGAACTCTATCCAACTTTGCAAGAGAGGCGCGGGAACAATGCCTGAATAGTTCCGCAACAACAAAGCTGTAGTTTTCGAACATACTTTCGAATAGGGAAGAGCGCCCCGAATTTTGGGAAGAGTTACCCTAAAACCGCCGCTTGCTTCCTCAAACAAACTGGCCGATTCTTAGGAAGTGGAATACACCGAAGCACTCAAAACCATCGGCCAACTCGTCCAAAAAGGACGCCTTGAGCTCACCCTCGCCCAGCAACCCTTCGCCAAACAAGCAGAGGTAGACCTGAAGACCCTCCGCTCCCTCGAAAAAGGCGAACGCGCCCCATGGGACACCACCCAAAACAAGGTAGAAAAGGCCCTGGGCTGGCGCCAGGGCGTCATCCGGGAAGTGCTCGACCACCACGAAATCATCCCCGCAGAATCCATCACCATGGACTACATGCGCGACGGCGGCGGCGAAGCATCATGGGCCGACCTGTCCGCCGAAGAAGAAGACAACACCCGCCCCGTAACCCGCGCCGGCCTACTCACCAACGAGGAACTCATCGGGGAACTTGCATACCGATTACGTCACAAAAACCGGGGTATAGCGGGCGCGTTCCTACCCTAACCGCAGGGTCCGACAATGTTGCAGCGTATATGCCGGTTATGGAACTTTGGGGAACTGGCCTTATCCTAATTTTGCCCTGCCACCCGGCGGGCTATTCACTGGGGAAAGACCATCATGCTCAGCACTATCAACACCGTCTCACAGGCCATGCACGACCGCGCACACACCTTCTACGGCACCACCTGCCCGGAACGGTGCGACGACGCCAAGAAATGGGCCGCCCGCCGGCTCATCACCCCCCGGGCGTTCCTCACAGCCCGCAGGGTCTCCCGCGACCTCGACCACCTGGCCGAGCTCCTGGAAGTCACCCCATCGGACGTGTGCAACTACATCGCCTCCCTGGACCCTGACGAGTGGCTGATCATGGCCCGCCTCACCGGCACCACCAAGGGGCCCTGCGATGGCAACCGTTGAAGACAGGTGGACCCGGAAAGACCGCACCCGCACAGCGGAGTACGGGAAGGGGCTCCGCTGGCGTGCCGTATGGACCGAAGCCGGCAGGGAACGGAAGAAGTCCTTCGCCACCAAGGACGCCGCCAAAGCACACCTGACCTGGATCGAACACAACCAGCGCTCAGGGACCTACGTCTCCCAGGACCGTGGCCGGGTCTACGTCAAGGAGATCCTGCCCGACTGGTTCGCCTCCCAAATCCACCTCAAAGCCTCCACCCGGCAAGCCACAAAATCAGACCTCGCCTTCACCATCACCCCCTACTGGGGTGACTGGATACTGGCTGACATCCGCCGCTCAGACGTCCAGGAATGGGTGTCCGGGATGGACAAGGCCCCCACGACGGTGGAGACGATCTACGGCCGGTTCAGGACGTTCCTGAACTGGTGCGTGCAGGAGGGGCGGATCGTCGTCTCGCCCGCCAAAGGCGTGAAGATGCCCAAGGCCAGCAAGAGGCCACACACCTACCTCACGCCCGCACAGGTGCGCCTCCTGGCCGGGACGATCCAGCCGCACTACTCCCGGTTCATTTGGGCGCTGTCCCTCACCGGGATGCGGATCGGGGAACTCACCGAACTCCGCTACGGAGACATCGACCGGCGACGGCGCCGTGCGAACGTCACCCGGGCTGTGGCCTGGGTAAACGGGACCGCCGTCGTCGGCACCCCCAAGTCCAACCTGGGCCGGGAAGTGCCCCTCTCCAACAAAGTCCTGGAGGTCATCGGGGACGGTCCGCCACGGGACCTGATTTTCACCTCTCCGCGGGGGATGCGGCTGAGGCCCAACAACTTCCGGAGCAGCGCGTTGAAGAAAGCTGTGGCGGCGGCGTGCGAGGCTGACCCTGCGTTCCCGCCGGGGATGTACGCCCATGACCTGCGGCACACCGCCGCGTCCCTGGCGGTCAGTGCCGGCGCGAACGTCAAAGCCCTGCAAAGGATGCTGGGGCACGCCAACGCCTCACTGACCCTCAACCTCTACGCCGGCCTCTTCGATACTGACCTCAACGAGGTGGCTACGCGGATAGACGGACTGTTTTCGGCAGGGGAGGATTAGTCTCACGGCCCCGACGGCGACGGTTCACGATCATACTCACGGCGCTTTGGGTCACGCCGAAAGCCTCAGCTAGTTCGCGCTGCAAATAGGCTCCGCTGGAGTACAGGCCACGGATTTCATCCACGTTCGCGTCAGGCAGCTTGTGGACCCCGCTCCGCTCACCGTTTGCAGACCGCCGCTTACGCGCCATGTCGTCTGCGTTGTCTTGGTGGGTCCCGGCAAACAAATGGGCAGGGTTGATGCAGGGCGGGTTATCGCAGGCATGGCATACAACGGCGCCCTCTGGAAGATCGCCTATCCAGGCTGTGTACGCGGCCCGGGTTGCCAGCATTGGGCGGGTGCCGCCGGTCGCCAACTGGCCGTAGTTGTTGCCGTTCCGCGAGGCTTTCCACTCCCAGCACCCGGACTCGGTGACGGTCCATCCGTGGTGTCGGAGCCGTTCGTCCAGCGTTGCGTCCGTGTGGATAAGCTTCCGGTCGTAGTCAGCGAGCTTGCCGTGCTTCGTCACCCACTGGTAGTGCTTGCCGCACAATCCACGCCGTAGCCTGCCGTCATTGGCGCAACCGTCGAACTTGCAGGTAGCCTTGTCCATAGCGAATCCTTCCCGATTCGTTCACGGCCCCGGAGGTTTCCAGACCTTGCGGGGCCTTCACTTTGCGCTGACTCTCCCTAGTTCCTCCCTGGGAGGCTAAAGTCCCCAGTAACGGCGGGGTTTAGACCCACTGGAACGGTGTCCGCCTTGACGGATCGCTGCCGGACGGGATGGTCCGGGACATGGTGGAGGACTCGTACGACCTGGTGGTGGCAGGCTTGAGCCGGAAGCAGCAGGAGCAACTGGGGTGGGCACGCCTCGGGAAGGCAGGCAGCAGTGACTGACAAGGCAACTGCCCGGCTCGAATACCCGGGAGTGGGAAGCACCGAAGAAGGGAGTGCCCCCGAAGGATACGACCGTGTCCTGCAGGAGGTCCGCCTGGGCACCGGGCTGGATACCTACCGGCGCGTGGCGGACGGCATCCTCGCCTGGGAACTGCAGCGGCGGGCGGGGCTCCGGGTCCGGGCCGACTCGCCCCGGGCCGTGCCGGGGGCACACGTGGTGAGCGGATTCGGCGTCGGGCCCTTCCGCCTGCCGGCACCCTGCCAGGTCGTGTGGGTCCATGATCCGGTGCCAGGCGGCATCCCGCAGTCCGCCGGTTTCGGCTATGGCACTTTGCCCGGCCACCCTGCCCGCGGGGAGGAATCCTTTGAAGTGGAGATCGACGGCCAGGCGGAGGTGTGGCTGCGGATCCAGGCCTTCAGCAGGCCCGCCAACTGGTTCTACGCCGCCGGCGGACTGGTGACCCGCGCGGCGCAGCGCTACGTTACTTCCCGGTACATTGAAGGGGCACGCAGTCTCGCCGCGGAAGGAAAATCCCATTGATCTTTATTGTCGTCAAGTTCAAGGTCAAGCCCGAGTGGTCCGAGCGCTGGCCGGAGCTCGTGGCAGACTTCACCGAAGCCACCCGCAAGGAACCGGGCAATCTCTGGTTCGACTGGTCCCGCAGCCTGGATGACCCCAACGAATACGTCCTGGTGGAAGCTTTCCAGGATGACGCCGCCGGCGACCACGTGAACAGCGACCACTTCAAGAAAGCCATGGCGGACATGCCCCAGGCCCTCGTTGAGACGCCGAAGATCATCAGCCGGCAGCTCGACGGCGAAGGCTGGGACCTCATGGGCGAACTCACCATCGGCTAGGGGCTGCCATGTGGATCGGCTGGACCGAGTTCGACATCCTCCTGGGCGACGTGCACAGCCTTAAGGAGAAACGTTCCGTGGTCCGGCCGCTCCTGGCCGAACTCAAGCGCCGGTTCGAGGTGTCCGTAGCGGAGGTGGGGGACCACGGCCAGTACCGGCGCACCCGGCTTGGCGTTGGCCTGGTGGCAGCGGACCGGGCGCACGTCGTAGAGGTGCTCGCCGCCGTCGAACGCTTCGTGGCCGGCCGCCCGGAGATCGAGCTGCTCAGTGCCCGCCAGCGCGAGCTCCACAGCGAGGACTGAACCGGTCCTTAAATGCGGACGGACACCCAAAGCCTCCTCTAAGGGCTTGAGTGTCCGTCCGCGTTCTGTGGGGCCTAGCCGAAGTACTTCGGCAGCGTCCCCTCGTGGGCTTCGCGGAGGGCGTCCAGGGGCAGGCTCTCCACGCCATTGATGTCCAGGGTGCCGCTCGCCGCGTCCACCACACCAATGCGGGTGTGCGTGAAGCCACGGGCGGTGCACATGTCCGTGAAGCGGATCTCCTCCGACCTCGGGACACCCACGATGGCGCGGCCCTGGGACTCGGAGAAGAGCGCCGTGAACAGGTCCACGCCGTCCCGGTCAACAACATCCTGAAGGGCAATCCGGGCACCCACGCCGTAGCGCAGCGAGGACTCCACCAGCGCAGCTGCAAGGCCGCCCTCGGAGAGGTCGTGCGCGGCGTCGATCATGCCGTCGCGGGAAGCGTTGATCAGGATCTCGCCCAGGGCGCGTTCGGCCTCGAGGTCCACCTTCGGCGGCTGGCCGCCCAGGTGGCCGCGCATGTTGGCCCACTCGGAACCGTCCAGCTCGGCGCCCGTGGTGCCCAGCAGGTAGATGGCCTGGCCGTCCTCGCGCCAGCCCGACGGCGTGCGCCGCGCGACGTCGTCGAGCTTGCCCAGCACCGCCACCACGGGGAGGGGTGGATGGGCGTGGTGCCCGTCTGGTTGTACAGCGAGACGTTGCCGCCGGTGACGGGGATGCCCAGCACCATGCAGGCGTCGGACAGGCCGCGGATGGCCTCGGCGAGCTGCCACATGACGTCCGGGTCCTCGGGGGAGCCGAAGTTCAGGCAGTCGCTGACGGCCATGGGGATGGCGCCCGCGGTGGCGACGTTGCGGTAGGCCTCGGCCAGTGCCAGCTGCGCGCCGTGGTACGGGTCCAGGTAGGTGTAGCGGCCGTTGGCATCGGTGGCCAGGGCAACGCCCAGGCCTGACTCCTCGTCAACGCGGACCACGCCGGCGTCGTCGGGGAACGCCATGGAGGTGTTGCCGCCGACGTAGCGGTCGTACTGGTTGGTGATCCAGGCCTTGGAGCACATGTTCGGCGAGGCCACGAGCTCGGTGACGGCCGCGGCGAGCTCAGCAGGGGCGGCCGGACGGCCGGCGTCCTGCACCGAGCCAGTGAAGGTGTCCGCCTGCACGGCGTCCTGCCACTCGGGGCGGGCGAACGGGCGGTCGTAGACCGGGCCGTCGTGCGCCACGGTGCGGGGATCGACGTCGACAATCACGTCGCCTTCCCACGTGATGATCAGGCGGCCGGTGTCGGTCACCTCGCCCAGCCAGGAGTACTCCACGGCCCACTTGTCCATGACGGCCTCGAACGCTTCCACGTTCTCCGGCGTGACCACGGCCATCATGCGCTCCTGCGACTCGGACATCAGGATCTCGCCCGGGGTCAGCGTGGGGTCGCGGAGCAGGACGGAGGTCAGCTCGACCTGCATGCCGCCGTCGCCATTGGATGCAAGCTCCGACGTGGCGCAGGAGATGCCTGCGGCGCCGAGGTCCTGGATGCCTTCCACCAGGGAGCCCTTGAAGAGCTCCAGGCAGCACTCGATGAGCACCTTCTCCGCGAAGGGATCGCCCACCTGGACGGCGGGGCGCTTGGAGGGCTTGGTGTCGTCGAAGGACTCGGAGGCCAGCACGGAGGCGCCGCCGATGCCGTCGCCGCCGGTGCGTGCACCGAACAAAACCACCTTGTTGCCCTTGCCGGAGGCGTTGGCCAGGCGGATATCCTCGTGGCGCATGACGCCGACAGCCAGGGCGTTGACCAGCGGGTTGCCCTGGTAGACGGAGTCGAACACCATCTCGCCGCCGATGTTCGGCAGGCCCAGCGAGTTGCCGTAGCCGCCGATGCCCGCCACGGCGCCGTGCATGACGCGGGCGGTGTCCGGATGGTCGATGGCGCCAAAGCGCAGCGGGTCCATGACGGCGACGGGACGGGCGCCCATGGAGATGATGTCGCGGACAATGCCGCCGATGCCGGTCGCGGCGCCCTGGTAGGGCTCAACGAACGACGGCGAGTTGTGCGATTCGATCTTGAAGGTCACGGCCCAGCCGTCCCCCAGGTTGGTCACGCCGGCGTTTTCGCCGATGCCCACCAGCATGTCCTTCTTCATTTCCTCGGTGACTTTCTGCCCGAACTGGCGCAGGTGGTTCTTGGAGGACTTGTAGGAGCAGTGCTCGCTCCACATGACGGAGTACATGGCCAGTTCGGCGCCGGTGGGGCGGCGGCCAAGGACCTTGACGATCTCGTCGAACTCGTTCTGCTTCAGGCCAAGTTCCGCCCAGGGCAGCTCGGTGTCCGGAGTCTTGGCAGCGTTCTCGACGGTGTCGATGTTGAACTTCTTGGTGGTTTCGGTGGTCACTTGTCGCCTCCCACAATCTTGTTCAGGACGGAGGTGAAGAAGCCGAGGCCGTCGGTGTCGGAACCGCCGATGCCATCGAGCGATTCGGGGCCGAAGCCCGGTTCCACGGCGTGCTCGGGGTGCGGCATGAGGCCCACCACGTTGCCTGCTGCGTTGGAGATACCGGCGATGTCGCGGCGGGAGCCGTTCGGGTTGAAGCCCACATAACGGAAGACGACGCGGCCCTCGGCCTCAAGGGCGTCCAGGGTTTTCTCGTCAGCGATGTACTGGCCGTCCTGGTTCTTCAGCGGGATGGTGATTTCCTGGCCGGCCTGGTAGTCCAGCGTCCACGCGGTGTTGGTGTTCTCCACGCGCAGCACCTGGTCGCGGCAGAGGAACTTCAGGTGGTCGTTCTTGATCATCGAGCCGGGCAGCAGGTGCGATTCGGTGAGGATCTGGAACCCGTTGCAGATGCCCAGGACGGGCAGCTTGGCGTCGGAGTTGGCGGCGTCGATGATCCTGGACATCAGCGGCGCGAAGCGGGCAATGGCGCCGGCGCGGAGGTAATCGCCGTAGGAGAAGCCGCCGGGAATCACGACGGCGTCCACGTCACCAAGTTCGGTGTCGCCGTGCCAGAGTTCGACGGCGGTGGCACCGGCGAGGCGCACGGCGCGGGCAGCGTCCCGGTCGTCAAGGGTGCCGGGGAAGGTGACGACGCCGATGCGGGCGCCGGCGAGGCGCGGTTCCGCCGCGACAGCGACAGCTTCGCCGATCAGGGGAAGTTCAGTCATCTCAGGCCTCGACGACCTCGACGTTGACGACGTCCTCGATCACGGGGTTGGACAGGAGGGTTTCGGCGGCGTCACGGGCCTGGGCCAGGATTTCCTCGGTCACCTCGCCGTCGACCGTCAGTTCGAAACGCTTGCCCTGGCGGACAGAGCTGAAGCTGGTGAAGCCCAGCCGGGGGAGAGCGCCAACGATTGCCTTCCCCTGGGGGTCCAGAATCTCGGGCTTGGGCATGACGTCAACAACGATCCGGGGCATCCGGCAACTCCTGTGCGTGAGCTTGGGTAAGGGCGCAGCGGAGTGGTGCCGTCTCACGCCGTACCGGTGTGTCGGGGGACATGGTGGACGGGCGCTCCGCGAGCTTGCCCTATCATTCTACCGGCACGGGCGCATCGCTCTGAATCCCCGCGGCCCCGGTGGGGGTGCCGCACAAAACGCTGGAACATTCGAGGCGTATGGAGGTCTGGTTCTGGAGTTGCCGCAGGGCCTTCACTAGGATTGCTGGATGGCTGAGAATTCGAAGTCCGTGTTGTTGCCGATGGTCGCTGCTGCCGTGTTCGCCGGCCTGGGCCGCATGGTGTTCCAGAAGGTCAAGGCTGACCGCCTGGCCCGCGAGACGCGGGTGGCGGGCCCGGTGGATGAGAAGACCAGGCAATGGATCAGTGACGTGGTGCGGACTCCGCGGCATTAGCCCGCAGGCATCCTCCCACTTTGTTGCAGGGCGTCCCTTCGGGGCGCCCTTTTGCGTGCCTGAGGTTACTGAGCTTTACCCGCCGTATGACAGGCGAAAATTTTTCAAATGTGCTCTATGTCATATCGCGCTCTCAGTCTGTACCCTGTGAACAGTCTGGTCTCAGCTAATTACAAAACCTGTAATTCCCTCTGCAGTGCCAGTCATTCGGGGCGCCCACCACTCTGGGCGGCACATCGTGAAAGGGTTGCACGTGAAATCAACTGGAAAGAGCCCCTTGCGGGCTGGGGGACTCCGGAAGGCGGCCGCCCTGGCCGTCGGGTTGCCCCTGATCCTCAGCTCGCTGGCAGTGGGGCCCGCTTCGGCGGCGCCTGACGTCCAGGGCGCCGGAAACGCTTCATCCGGCGCCAAGGACGGCCAGTTCAAGGACGGCAGGTACATCGTGGTACTCGCCGGTCCGGCTGCCGCGGCCTATGAAGGGGGAACTGGCGGGCTGGGCGCTACCAAGCCGCAGCAGGGCAGGAAGCTCGACGCGGGCAGTCCCAACTACAAGGCCTACGACGCCCATCTGCGCAAGCAGCAGCGCGACGTTGCAGCTGCGCAGGGGGTCACTCCCGCCAAGCAGTACACCGCGGCCCTGAACGGGTTTACGGCGGAACTGACCGCGGCGCAGGCGGGAGCCCTGTCCAAGGACAAGCGCGTCCTGGTGGTTGCGCCCGACGTCGAGAACAAACCCGATTACACCACCACCGACTTCCTCAAGCTCACCGGTCCTGATGGGGCCTGGGCCAAGCAGTTCGGGGGCGAAGCCAACGCCGGCAAGGGCGTAGTGGTGGGCGTTATCGATTCCGGCTATGCCCCGGACAACCCCTTCCTTCAAGGGGAACCGGTGAAGGCCCTGCAGGGTGAGGCGCAGGTTGGCGTTCCCTACCGCACCGGCGACGGCAAAATCGCCATGCTCAAAGCGGACGGCACCACTTTCGAGGGTGAATGCCAGAAAGGACAGGGAACGGGGGCATCCTTTGACGGATCACTCTGCAATTCCAAGGTCATCGGGGCCCGGTACTTCGCGGATTCCTTCCTGCAGTACGTAACACCCGGCAACCGCGCCCCCGAAGAGCAGATCTCCCCCGTGGACGTGGGAAGCCACGGCACCCACACGGCCACCACTGCCGCCGGCAACGCCAATATCGAGCAGGTGATCGACGGGGCCAGCTTCGGCAAGAGCTCCGGCGTGGCGCCGGCCGCCAAGGTTTCGGTCTACAAGGTCTGCTGGGAGGACACCAACCCGGACACCGGCGGCTGCTACTCCTCCGCTTCGGTTGAGGCCGTGGACGCAGCCATCAAGGACGGCGTCGACGTCTTGAACTACTCCATTTCCGGAAACAACAACAGCACCACCGATCCCGTGGCGCTGGCCTTCCTGAACGCCGCCGCCGCCGGCATTTTTGTTTCTGCCTCGGCAGGAAATTCCGGTCCCACGGCCTCCACCGTCAACCACGCCTCGCCATGGCTGACCACGGTGGCCGCCGCAACCTTCCCCAGTGACCTGGTGGGCACGGTCAAGGTATCCGACGGATCGCTGTACCGCGGCGCATCCATCATGAAGTCCGAGCCGGCGGACAAGCCTGTGGTCCTGGCTGCTGCTGCCGCCGCGGCCGGTACGGCCAACCCCAACCTCTGCGGCCCGGGCACACTTGACGCCGCCAAGGTGGCCGGCAAGGTTGTGGTCTGCGACCGCGGGGTGGTGGACCGGACCGCCAAGAGCCAGGAAGTCCTGGACAAGGGCGGCGTGGGCATGATCCTGGTGAACCTCACCAGCAGCTCCGAGGACGCCGACAACCACGCTGTTCCCACGGTCCACGTCAACGCGCCCAAGAGCCTGGAGCTGAAGGCCAAGCTCGAAGCGAATCCGGCACTGACGGTAAGCCTGGTCAAGGGCGACCTGACCGGACTTCCCCCGGCGCCGGCGCCCCAGATCGCGGGCTTCTCGTCCCGCGGGCCCACCCTCGCGTCCGGCGGTGACCTGCTCAAGCCTGATATCTCGGCCCCGGGCGTGAACGTCCTTGCCGGCGTCTCCACGATCGGCAACCATGGCGACCAGTTCGGATTCATGTCCGGCACGTCCATGGCCGCGCCGCACATCGCCGGTTTCGGTGCCCTGGTGCTCGGCAAGCAGCCGAAATGGTCGCCCGCCATGGTGAAGTCCGCCATGATGACCACCGCCTACCCGCTGGTGAACGCCGACGGCACGCCCAATACCGATCCCTTCCAGGGCGGCGCCGGCCACATCGACTCCACCCGTGTCCTTGATCCCGGGCTGGTCTACGATTCAGGCATCCAGGACTGGCTCGGCTTCCTCAACGGACAGGGCGTGGAAACGGGAGCGCCGCAGGCGGGCACCATCGCTGCCCGCGACCTCAATGTTCCCTCGGTTGCCCTGGGCAGCCTGGTGGGTGAGGTCCAGGTCAAGCGCAAGCTGACCGCGCTGGTCCCGGGCATGTACCGCCCCGAAGTGGACATGCCGGGCTTCAACGTCAACGTCGAACCCAAGGCATTGAACTTCGCCAAGGCCGGGCAGACTCGTGAAGTGACCCTCACCATCCGGAACGTCAGCGGCCCCGTGGGCAAGTTCAGCACCGGCAGCCTCACCTGGAAGGGCCCACGGACGGTGAGCTCACCGATCGCCATCCGGCCCGTTGACGCCCAGATCGCCCCGTCGTTCTCCTTCAGCTCGCCCACGGGCACCGGCAGTGGATCAATGAACCTCGTATCCGGCTCGGACAGCCCCATCGCCGTCGGAGTAGAGGGGCTGGCACCCCTGAGCCAGACCGCCATCACCAAGACCCCGGGAGCGTATGCAGCCACGAACGACGCGCACAACGCCCTGCTCCAGGTGAAGGTGCCGGCCGGCGCCACGTTTGCCCGGCTGGGCATCCAGGCGCAGTCCAACGACGTCGACTGGGACATGGTGGTCTACACACCGAACGGATCCGGGGGCCTCACAGCCACCCAGGTGGCAACGGCATCGGCCAGTGAGTTCCTGGACCTCGAATCACCGCGTCCCGGGACCTACTACGTGGTGGCGAACCTGTACGCCACCACGGACAACGGGCCTGCCACTGCTGCGGTCCAGACCGTCTCCTTTGCCGGTGACGCAGGCAACCTGACGGTTAATCCCAACCCCATCGTGGCGCCGAACGGGACCGCCACCTCGGCCACGCTCAATTGGACTGGACTTTCCGAAGGGTCGTACCTCTCCCGGCTGAGCCTGGGCAGCAACGGCATCAAGACCTGGGTCAACGTGCAGGTAGGTTCCGGCTCTGCCCCGGCTCCGGCCGGCGCTCCCCAGATGGGCATGGCCCAGGCTGTTCCCGCAGCCTGACCATCAACTAAGCATGGGGGGAGGGTCCCGGACGATACGTCCGGGACCCTTTTTCGTGCCAAGGGCGCCGGCGGTCAGGCGCCGTTGCCACCCAGCAGGGGAGCCATGGCCTTCCACCGGGCGATCTCGCAGCCATCCGTCCGGGTGAAGACCGAATGGACCGCCCGGCCATGGAACGTGCCCGAAACGACGGCCACCTGTGGTCCCCCGTACTGCTGGGTGCACAGCCTGGGTGGCCCGGGCCGGGGAAAGAAGATGTCTTCCCCGAATTCCTCCACGGCCGCCAGCGCAGCTTCCGGTGCCGGCAGGGTGGTCCCGGGCGATGGAGTCCCGTCCTCCGCCACAAGCCGGAACACATACTCGGGAGCCTCCGGGGCCTCCCGGACGCTGATGGCCAGGTCGATCACTTCTGCACACCATCTGCGAAGGCACCAAGGTCCAGGGCAAGTCTCTCCCGCAGCGCGGTTGCCTCCGCGGCAAAATTGCGCTGGTGCTCAACGTAGGAAGCCTTGCCCTGTGGGGTTTCGATAGGAATGGCTGGGTAGCCCCACTCGGCGAGGTCGTATGGGGAAGCCTGCATGTCCATGGCCCGGATGCGCCAGGAGAGTTCGAAACAGTCCATGACCAGTTCGCTGGGCAGTGCCGGCAACAGTTTGTACGCCCACTTGTAGAGGTCCATGTTGGCGTGCAGGCAGCCCGGCTGCTCCATGTGGCGCTGCGACTCCCGGCTAGGTGAAAACTCGTTGAGCGGGATGGCATCCGGGGTGTAGAACCGGAACGCGTCAAAGTGGGTGCACCGGATCCTGTTGTCCTCCACCACCTTGTCCGTACCCGCTGACCCAAGCCGCAGTTGCAGGTATTCGTGGCGGAGGTCGAACTTGTCCTGCCGGTAGACCATGGCCCATTCGTGCAGGCCGAAGCAGCCGAACTGGGCAGGCCGGGCCGCCGTGCCCCGAAGGATCACTCCGGCGAACGCCACTGCTTCCTTGCGGTCCGCAAGGAAGGCGGCCCGGTCGAAGGTGGCCGCCGTGCTTCCCGCAGGCAGGCCCAGGAAACCAAGCTCGCCGTCGTCGAGCCTCCGGTAATGCTTCCAGCCCAGCCGCTCGGCTGCCTGGGCGCCGGTGAGGACCGCGCCGGCGCCCGGGTGCCAGCGCTTCAGCTGCCCCGGTTTCTGCGTGTAGTAGGTGAAAAGGAAATCCTCCACCGGGTGCTTTTGTCCTGCGGACCGGCGGGCCAGGTAAGGATCGGCGTAGCGGCTGACGCGCTGCAGGTGGGCTTCCCCCCGTGCCTGGGCGCTGTCCTCCGCCAGCAGGCTAAGAGGCTCCACCGGCGGCACCGAGCACATCCCGGGCAGCGTCCCATGCGCTGATCTCGCATCCGTTGGTCCGCGCAAATACAGAATCCACGGCCACGCCGTCCACCATGCCCGTGACGGTAGCTGTTTGGGGGCCGCCGTACTGTTGGGTGCAGGGCCGCGACGTCCCTGCCGGGGCCGGGGCCAGGATGCCTGGGTTCGCTTTCAGCGCGGCGCAGGCGGCAGCGGCGTTGGGATGGCTGCTTTCGGCGGCGGGGGTGCCCGCGGAACAAACCAGGGTGTAGTCGACTTCGGGTGCGCCCGGGGACGGAACCACGGTGATGGCGAGCTCGGCATTTCCCTGTCCCGGGCCCTCGGCTGGCCGCGACGTGGCGGGGGCGGGCGCCGGTACCGAGGTTTCTGTGTCCGGAGAGGGGGCCGCAGTGCCGGCCGGGGAGCCTGCCGATGCGGTGGAGGGCGCTGTGGACGCGGATGTGCCATTGCCGGGAGTGCCGCTGCAGCCCGAGACCAGGCCGGCGGCAACGGCAAGGAATGCTGCGAGCATCCGGAACTTCCGCATCAGGCCACCTTCCCTTCGTCCAGCAATTCTAGTCGCTTGGCATGGGGCAGGCAGGCCGTCGCCCTCCGGGCAGTCACTGGGAGGTGGCGGCGATCAGCCCCATCATGGAGGCATGCAGTTCGGTGACCTGGTCACGGGTCAACCCCAGCCGTTCCATCATGGTTCCCGGTACCTGGAGCGCCCGTTCCCGCAGGGCAGTGCCTTTGGGAGTCAGCTCCACGGCCAGGGCGCGCTCGTTGCCGTCCACACGGCGCCGAGTGATCAGTTCCGCCGCTTCGAGCCGGCGCAGGAGCGGAGAGATGGTGGCCGGCTCCTGGGCCAGGGCTGTACTGATGTTCCGGAGGGTGCGCGGGCTGTCCTCCCAAAGGCAGAGCATCACCAGGTACTGCGGATGCGTGAGGTTGAGCTTCTCGAGTACGGGTTTATAGGCGCCCACCACGCTGCGGGCGGCCACCGTCAGCGCAAAGCAGAGCTGATGTTCAAGCAGCAGGTCTTCGTCGTGTGCCGGGTCTGTTGCTTGTGAGTCCGTTGCAGTCATTGGGCCTCCGATTGTTAGTGCACTAATCATTAGTGTACATTTGTTTTAGCCGGTATTGAGTGGAAGGAACCTCTTCATGGGCAAGGACAGGTCCGCGGACAAGGGCAACGCCTCCCAGCGCTTCATGCGCGCCACCGGTAAGCTGCGGGCCGTTTTCGGGCCTGCCAACCGAAGCGCCCTGGCACATGACATGACTGAAGAGAACCGCCGCCTGCTGGCCCAGCGCCAGGCGGAAACCCAGCAGTGGGAGACCGTCACCAGGCCGGACGGCAGCACCTACGTGGTGCCGAAGAACCCCGAGGACCGCTCCCTCCGGTAGCAATTCCGCCACCCTTGGGCCGGAGCCTTTTTGCTGTCCCGGGCATAAAATTAGGGCACTGGCTCCTGACGGAGCCAGGCGGCACTTTCGCCCGATATCCGGGAAGGGGGTGGAAAACAGTGGCACATGTCCTCACCAGTTTCATGGGCCTGACCGAGCGGCTCCGCTTTGTCTTTGGTCCCGCCACCCGACTGGACGCCGATGCGCCCGTGGTGCACAAACACGACGAATTCGAACAGGCTTCCGAAGAGGACCTTTCTCACTTCGTGGTGGAGACCGATTCAACCGGCCACCATTACGCGGTGCGCCGCGAAGATCTGGAACGCGAAACCTGATCCTTCCCGGATGCTTCCAAGCACGGAAAAGCCGGGCCGCCCTTCTCCCTTCAAGGGGAGGAGCGGCCCGGCTTTTCGTTGGCGCCTACCGGCCGGTGCCGCCGTAGACCGTCGCTTCGCTTTCGGTGTCGAGCCCGAACGCCTTGTGGATTACGCGAACTGCTTCGTCCAGCAGATCGGCGTGCGTCACCACTGAGATACGGATCTCCGAGGTGGAGATCATGTTGATGTTGATGCCCGCGTCTGACAAGGCCTTGAAGAACGTGGCGGAGACGCCGGGGTGGGACCGCATGCCGGCGCCGATCAGCGACAGCTTGCCGATCTTCTCGTTGTATTCGATGGCCTCGAACCCAATCTGGTCCTGCGCAGCCTTCAGGGCGGCCAGGGCTTCGGCGCCTTCCACGATGGGCAGCGTGAAGGAAATGTCGGTCTTGCCCGTGCCGTGCGTGGACACGTTCTGGACGATCATGTCGATGTTCGAGTGGGCGTCGGCGATCACCTGGAAGATCGCGGCGGCTTTGCCGGGGATGTCGGGGACGCCGACCACGGTGACCTTCGCTTCGGAACGGTCATGCGCAACGCCGGAGATGATTGGCTGCTCCAAGGCAACTCCCTCTTGAGTGGTGATCTTGTCGTCGGCGCTGGGGATGACCCAGGTGCCTTCATGCTGGCTGAATGAGGAACGGACGTGGAGCGGGACGCCGAACCGGCGGGCGTATTCCACGCAGCGCAGGTGGAGGATCTTGGCGCCAGACGCCGCGAGTTCCAGCATCTCTTCGCTGGAGATCGTGTCGATCTTCTGGGCTGACGGGACAACGCGCGGATCGGCGGTAAAAATACCGTCCACATCTGTATAGATCTCGCAGACGTCCGCTTCGAGGGCTGCCGCCAGCGCCACGGCCGTGGTGTCCGAACCACCGCGGCCTAGCGTCGTGATCTCGTTGGTGGTCCGGGACATGCCCTGGAAACCTGCCACGATGGCGATGTGGCCTTTGTCCAGGGCGGTGCGGATGCGGTGGGGGTCGACGTCGATGATCCGGGCCTTGCCGTGGATGCCGTCGGTAATCATGCCTGCCTGCGACCCGGTGAAGGACTGGGCGGACGCGCCGAGCTTATTGATGGCCATGGCCAGGAGCGCCATGGAAATCCGCTCACCGGCAGAAAGGAGCATGTCCATTTCGCGGGCGGGGGCGGAATCGGTCACCTGTGCGGCGAGGTCCAGGAGTTCGTCCGTGGTGTCACCCATCGCAGAGACAACCACCACCACCTCGTTGCCGGCAGCCTGTGCATCCACCACCCGCTTCGCGACGCGCTTGACGCCGTCAGCATCAGCAACGGAGGAGCCACCGAACTTCTGCACAATGAGTTGTTTGGTCACCGCGCCGGAGGCGGGGGCTGCCAGCGGCTGTGTTGCGTGGTGCACTTCGGTGGTGGGCGTACTCATGCGCATACCTTCATCGGATCAATTGGAGTTCTGGAGGCCAGGCAGCCTGACGCTTGACGGCGCGGCAATCCTTTGGGACAGTTTATCGCCGCGCCCGGAGGGACGTTGAATTGTGACCACATTCCGGCCACGGACCACCGGGGCCGCAGCCTTCGCCGGCAGGGGCGGCAGGTCCGGCCAAGGTGGAGGTCCGACGGCGGGTGGCCGCCGCGTGCCTTAGCCCAGGGCGTTCCGGCGGCCCTCGAAGGCGCGGCCAAGGGTGACCTCGTCGGCGTACTCCAAATCACCACCAACGGGAAGGCCGGACGCCAGGCGGGTGACTGCGATACCGATCGTCTTGAGCATGCGGGCCAGGTAGGTGGCCGTTGCCTCACCCTCCAGGTTGGGGTCGGTGGCGATGATGACTTCCTGGATTTCGCCGTCGTTCAGCCGGGTGAGCAGTTCACGGATCCGCAATTGCTCCGGCCCTACGCCGGCGATGGGATTGATGGCCCCGCCCAGCACGTGGTACCGGCCGCGGAACGAACGGGTGCGCTCCACGGCCAGGACATCCTTTGACTCCTCCACGACGCAGATGACCGCGGGGTCGCGGCGTGGATCGCGGCAGATGTTGCACAACTCCTGTTCCGTGACGTTGCCGCAGACGGTGCAGAACTTCACCCGTTCCTTGACGGTGGTGATCGCCTCAACCAGCCGCTTCATGTCCTGGGGATCGGCTTCAAGGATGTGGAAAGCCAGCCGCTGCGCGGACTTGGGCCCCACGCCCGGAAGGCGTCCGAGCTCATCGATCAGCTCCTGGACGGCACCTTCGTACACTTTTTCCTCTTTAGCTTCGTGTGGATAGCGGATGGATCAGTCAGTTGGCCATGCGCGGCCGGCACTCCTCAGCCGTCAATAGCGTGGCGTCACAGGGCTTCCGTCCAGGGACCGCTCCTCGATCAGTTTTCCGCCCAAAATGCGTTCGACGGCGGCCCGGCCGAATACGCCCGATTCCTCGATGGTTTCATCGTCGGCGCTCGGGATGTCCTGGACGTACGCGCTCGGGGCGGCAGCGGCCCTGGCCGGCGCCTTCGCGCGTCCAGCCTCGGCTTCAGGGCTGTTGGACAGCCGCTGGTAGAGGCTTTGCCGGGTTTGGGTTGGTCCGGCCGCAGGGGTAGGAACCGGCGCGGCAGCCGCTGGCCGGGGAGGGGCGGGCGCCGCGGCCGGTGCCACCGAAGCCGGGGCAACGGCGGCGCGGGCAGTTGCGGCCTGCGTAACAGGGGACGGGGCTGCAGCCGCCATGGCGAATTCGGGTACCGGAGCGCGGTCGGGGGACGGCGACTGGTAGGTTCCCGAAACCGGGTCAGCATGGCCGGAGCCGGAGCCGGAGCCGGAGCCGGAGCCGGAACCCAGAGCCCAGGATGGCACCGTTACGGCAGGGGCCACGGGTATGGAGGGCGGCACCTGGGCGGTTGCGGGTTCGTAATGCGGGACATCGGCCGATGCCCCGATGTTGTCATTTGCCGGGCCTGATGCAGGTGCGGCACCAACGTTGCTCTTGTCGCCAACCACCCATACGCCGGGCGCCTGCTCCACCGCCCTGGTCCAGGGATCGTGGGCGGCGTCCGCCCGCGGGGCATCAGATTGGGACGCGGTACTCGAGCCCGGGGCGCCGGAGGGAGTGCCTTGGGTACGCGCGGCAGCGCCCGGGCGGGCGCCGGCTGCCGTCTGCGGGACACCAGTGGCAGGGGAGGGTGATGCCGTCCGGCCGTCCGGACGTGCCGAGGGCTCCCAGTCCATGGGAGGTTCCTCATCCAGCGGGGGAGCATCCTCATCCCGGGGCGGGCCCCAGTCGTCATCGGAATAGGAGTAGTCACCACCTGCCGATGGGTAGGTGGGCGGGGCGGCGTCCGTGGCGGATGGCTGGGCAGCAGCGTTCCCGCCGTTGACGGACGCGCGGCCGGACACTGGCCCCCGGGTGGCGGAGGCGGTGGCGACTTCCGTGGGACGGCCCCCGGCCGGGGCAGCCGCAGGGGGAACGACGGCGGATGCCGCGGCCGGGCTGGCGGCAACGGCGGAACTGCCCGAGCGGGCAGCAGGGGCGGTGGTCCCGGCGTTGGAGCCTCCGGCGCCGTCCGGGTTCTCCGCATTCCCGCCAAGCGGCGTGCCGGGGACGGCCGCGGTTGCAGGAGCATGCGCAGTGGGTGCTGCCCCCGCAGGGGCCCCGGCAGGCGCAGGAGCCAGCCCCCAGGCAACGTCAGCTGAGGTGGCCGGAACCACCGGACTGGCGGGTACTTTTGGGTTTGGCTCAGAGCTCGCCTGGTTGGCGCCACCGGCAACCGCCTGGATCTGGCAGTCGATACCGACAGTCTTGAGGATGGCCTGCCGCAGGTTGTCCGAGTGGTCTGCCCTGCCGAAGGCGCCGGCAAGCCCCGATGTGGTGAAGGACAGCGTCAGGACACTGCCGTCGAACGCCTGGACCTGCGCATTGGGCTCAACAAGGGCCCAGGTGCTGCGCTTGATTTTGGACAGTGCCTGCAGGACGTCCGGCCACGCCCGGCGAAGGACCTCCACGTCTCCCATGGCCGGGGGAGCAGACGGGACGGACGCGCCGGGTGCCTGCTGGTTCGCCGCCGGGACCTGGCGGGCAGGTGACTGCGGTGCAGCATCGGGTTGCGGCGCTGCGTTGGCCGGCGCCGCAGCGGGGGGTAGCTGCGCAGCAGTGGGGGCCCCTGGAGCGGCGGCGTTCTGGGGCGCCCGGCCGCGGACAGGTTCCTCGACGGGCCAGTCGCTGGTGCTGACCCGCGGTGGCGTAAGCGGGCTGCGGGCGCCGTCAACGGCTGGAGTATCCTGCCCGTGCCCGGAAGTGGGCAGGGACGGAGCTGCCGGAACAGGGCGTTCGTGCCTGCCCTGGGCATGCTGGGCTGCGGCAGGCGAACCGTCCCCGGCCTGCGCTGGAGGGTCCTGCGCTGGAGAGTCTTGGGCGGCCGGCTCCTGTGCTCGATGGGAGTCCGAGGGGGTGTCCACGCGGGCGGCGGCCGGAGCCGCTGTTTGGGGCGCCGGTGCTGCTCCCGCGGGCTGGGAGGGCGTTGCCGTTGCGGGGACACTGACGTCGGTCCCTGCGTAGTTCAGCCGCCTCTCCACGCGGTCGATCCGTGCGGCCATGCCCCGTTCGTTCTGCTCGGAGCTGGGGAGCAGGATCCGGGCGCACAGCAACTCCAGGTGCAGCCGGGGTGAGGTGGCCCCCGTCATTTCAGTCAGGGCCGTGTTGGTGACATCGGCAGCCCGGGAAAGTTCGGCGGCGCCAAGGTTGTGGGACTGGTTCTGCAGGCGGGCGATCTGGTCCGCCGGCATCCCGCGCAGGATGGCGTGGGCGCTTTCGGGCATGGCCTGGACGATGATCAGGTCGCGGAAGCGCTCCAGCAGGTCCTCAACGAACCTTCGTGGATCGTGGCCAGTCTGGATGACCCGGTCCACGGCGCGGAACACGGTGGCGGCGTCGGAAGCGGCCACGGCCTCCACGACGTCGTCCAGGAGCGAGGCGTGCGTGTAGCCGAGCAGCGCCACTGCGAGCTCGTAATCCAGCCCGTTGGGTCCGGCACCTGCCATGAGCTGGTCCAGGACTGAGAGGGAATCACGGACGGAACCGCCTCCCGCGCGGATCACCAGTGACAGGACCCCAGGGGCCACGGGAACGTTTTCCTGGCGACACAGGAGCTCAAGGTAGGCCATCAGTGGCTCGGGCGGTACCAGCCGGAACGGGTAATGGTGGGTCCGGGAACGGATGGTTCCGATGACCTTGTCCGGCTCAGTGGTGGCGAAGATGAACTTGATGTGTTCCGGCGGCTCTTCCACGATCTTCAGCAGGGCGTTGAACCCGGCCGAGGTGACCATGTGGGCTTCGTCGATGATGAAAATCTTGTAGCGGTCCCGCACCGGGGCGTAGGTGGCCCGCTCACGGAGGTCACGGGCGTCGTCCACGCCGCCATGGCTTGCGGCGTCGATCTCGATGACGTCGAGGGAACCCGGGCCGCCACGGGCCAGTTCCACACAGCTGGGGCAGGTTCCGCAGGGGGTGTCAGTGGGGCCCTGGGCGCAGTTGAGGCAGCGCGCCAGGATCCGGGCGGAGGTGGTTTTGCCGCAGCCCCTGGGGCCGGAGAAAAGGTAGGCGTGGTTGACGCGGTTCTTGCGCAAAGCCGTCATCAGGGGCTCGGTGACGTGCTCCTGCCCGATAACGTCAGCGAACGAGTCGGGACGGTATCTGCGGTACAGGGCGGTAGTAACTGTCACGAAGAAAACCCTACCAATCCGGGCTGACATCATGCCGCCCTGTGGGGGAATAGTAAAGACCCCCCATGCACCCGCCAGAGCCCGTCTACCCTTGCTACCTTCCGGTCCTGGGGGAGTTCAACAGGATGACGCCACATGAGGGGCCGTCAGATACTTTACCCGAACATGGAGCACGACTCGAATCGGGGCCCGCCACTGCCTTCCGACCCCCGCACGGCCGGTGCGGGGCCGGAACGAAACGGGCATGAATCTCCATTGCGCATCTCTGCCCCACCCGCGATCATGTGTATGTACACCGATTGGGGCAATCTCAAGGTTGTGAGCTGCGTGGCCTGGCGTAACGGAACGGACCCGGCAGCTCAACGGTGCACAGGGAATGGGCGCATTGGGGGCGCCCATTTCCAGACGAAAAGGCAACCCGGCACCCGGTAAGCGGGGAGGCGGGCGGCGGCCCAAAACCCGCGCCGGAGGAGCCAATTGGGCGATGCGGAAAACTTCAGGTAATCTAGTACCTGCTTTTGATTCAGAAGCAGTTGGAGAATTCGCCTAGCGGCCTATGGCGCACGCCTGGAACGCGTGTTGGGTTAACGCCCTCGGGGGTTCAAATCCCCCATTCTCCGCCGGTCAAGAACCCGGTCCCGATAACCCGGGGCCGGGTTCTTGCTTTATGCGGAGCGTGCAGGCCCCCGAAAATGGGGGATCAGGCCACGTCTGCCAACGGTTCCCCCAGCCGCCTCAGACGCTTCCTCGCTGCCGTTTCGCTGGGACCCCTCCGCCTCAGCGGGCCGCCCAAAGCAAAATGGACGACGACGAGCACGGCTTTGGTTGCCAGCCGGACCGGCAGTGGAAACGGGCCCAGCCGTGGAACCGAAAGTCCCAGCATGTCCCGGTACCGGGGTTCCAGGCTGTACACGGCACCAGCAAACAGGATCCGGTAGCCGGGCTTCAGCAGGGGATGCAGCGGCGCATTGCGGATGAACTCCACAGTTTCCTTGACCCTGGCGTCCGCGCGCAGTTCGCCCCCGGCGTTCCACCGTTCCAGCTGGCCGTGCAGCTGTGCTTCCGTCAGCGGCGGGTCTTCCACTCCCATCAGCGTCCCGGCCTGGGCCCACTGCCGGACGTACGCGTCCGTGCCGCCCGGGATGGGCTTGCCCCAGATCTTGTGGGCTGCGAGGAAGCCATCGGTAAAGGCCAGATGGATCCAACCGGCCAGTCCGGGATCGTTCGCACTGTAGCGGCGTACACCGCCGTCGTTGTCCTGGTAGTTGCCTTGGACGGGCTCATGCAGGCGGCGGACACGCCGGGTTGCCTCCTCCGCGGCCGCCGTGGACCCATAGGTCACCGTGAAGATCCAGCGGATGGTGTTGGCCAGCCGGCGCAGGGGATCGTCGCGGAAGTTGGAGTGCTCGTGGACCCCCGCCAGCGCGCCCGGATGCAGCGACTGCATCAGCAGCGTGCGGATGCCACCCACGATCGGCGTCATGGAGCCGTGCACCGCCCAAACGGCGGATCCGGGCAGGTGGTAGCCGGGGTCGTCCCCTTCGGCCAGCTTCAGCGTCCAGTCCGGCGGGGCGTCGGCCCTGCCGGAGAACGTCTTTTTGATCTCGTCCTGCCATGTACGAAGGACATTGCGCATGAGACATTGTTGCCCATTTCCGGCGGCACGGCCGCTCCGGTGGTGAAGCGCGGCCTCCCACCCCCTAACGGCCCACAAAAAACCCGCATAGTCCGGCTTTGGGGTTTCCACCCCCGCGGTCCTGTGGTCCCATGGGACATACCGTCGAGACAACGCGCGGCAGGCCACGTCCTGGAGTCAGTGAATTGGGCAAGAATTCCGTGCCCGGCAACCGCAAGCCGGACCAGCGCAGCCTTTCCCCAGTGGCCCGTGCCGTCGCCGCTGCCGGTGTCCTGGCGGCATCCGTTTATGCCGTAAATCTTTCCGCCGGCTCCGGGGAGCGGCCGCAGTTTGCGCGGTCGGTTTCCGAAGCAGGGACCACCCCCGGTGCGGCTGCCATGGACGGAATTTTCGGAACCATAAGCGGTCACGAACCGGACAGCGCACCTGCTTCGTCCACGGCAGACCAGGTGGGTGCCGCGCCCCTTCCACCCGCCATCCTTTCCAGCCCCCAGGCCGCGTTGGCGTTCCCGCGCACGGCAATCGGCGGCGCCAACCAGGGTACAGCGGCAGCCCTGACTGTTGGCCCTGCGGGCGCGGGCAGGCCGTTGGCCGGATTCCTGATGGCACCCCTGCAACGCCTGTATCCGAGTTCGCCGTTCGGTTTCCGGGTGAGCCCGATCAGTGGGTCGGCGGGGGACTTCCATCTGGGACAGGATTACGCAGCGCCGTGCGGGACACCGGTTTACGCAGCTGATTCCGGCGTCGTGCGGGCAGCCGGCTGGCACCCCTGGGGAGGGGGCAACCGGATAGAGATTGACCACGGCGACGGGCTCATCACTACCTACAACCATCTGGAATCGATCGGCGTACGCACCGGCGACCAGGTACGGGTGGGGCAGGCCATCGCCCGCGTAGGCACCACCGGATGGTCCACGGGCTGCCACCTGCATTTTGAAGCCGTCCTGAACGGCCGTTACACCAACCCCCTGAGATGGACATTCCTCCAGCTCCGGGCGGTGAACCAGTCTTTCCCGGCTGACATGGTTTCCTATGCGCCGGGCACGGGGTTGTCCGGCGGCCGGATCAGCTGGACCATTCCCCTCCAGGTCGATCCGGGTGATGGACTCCCCGCAGCCGGCCTGCAGGCTTCGCCCTTCCCGCCGCTCCCGGTCCCGGGGCCGGGGTCGTCGCCGTCGCCGTCCCAACCGACGGGCGTTGTGCTGCCGCCACCCGACGTGCAATTGACGACGACGGCCCCGCCAACTGCGGAACCGGCGGGCAGTGCCGCGCCGCCGCCGTCCGATCCGGCAAGCCCGCCGCCGTCGCCTACGGATCCTGCGACGACTGACCCGGCAAGCCTTTCACCGTCGCCCACGTCGCCGACGGATCCTGCGCCGTCTGATCCTGCGACGACTGATCCTGTAAGCCCGCCGCCGTCGCCTACGCCCGTCCAGCCCGAACCCGCGCCGACGGAACCCGCGCCGACGGAACCTGCGCCGTCTGATCCTGTAAGCCCGCCGCCGTCGCCTACGCCCGTCCAGCCCGAACCCGCGCCGACGGAACCCGCGCCGACGGAACCTGCGCCGTCTGATCCTGTAAGCCCGCCGCCGTCGCCTACGCCCGTCCAGCCCGAACCCGCCTCCGTGGGGCCGGCACCTTTCGAACCGGCCCCTGCGCCCGTCGCTGTTGAGCCCGTTCCTGTGCCAGTTCCCGTTGAACCTGCCCCGGCACCGGCGCCTGTTGACCCGGCCCCCATCACCACCACGCCTTCACCCGAGCCAACCGTTCCAGCCGCGGAACCCACCCCGGCGCCAACTCCCACCGTGACCGAGCCATCCGCAACGGCACCCCCGCCCTAGAAATTTTCTCCTCCGGACCCGTACGGTCCGCCGCCGGCAACGAATTCCCTGCATGAGCAATTTCCTGCTGTCGCGCAGCCCGCGACCCCTCTATCCCATCCCGCTGATCCTGAACGACGGCACCAGGACACATTTCGGCCAGTTCAAAGGGAAGGTGGTTTTGGTGGTCAACGTGGCCTCGAACTGCGGCTTCACGCGGCAGTACGCCGCGCTGGAAGCGCTGTACGGGAAGTTCCGCGACCGCGGGTTCGAGGTCCTGGGGGTTCCGTGCAACCAGTTCGCGGGGCAGGAGCCGGGAACCGACAGCGACATCGCGGACTTCTGCGAACGGAATTTCGGTGTCACGTTCACCCTGACGGCCAAAGCCGAGGTCCGCGGCCGCAACCAGCACCTGCTCTATTCAGAGCTCACCAAGTTCAAGACCGGGCTGCTGCCGGGGCTGGTGAAGTGGAATTTTGAGAAGTTCCTGGTCAACCGCGAGGGGGACGTGGTGGCCCGGTTCGCCCCTACGGTCGAACCAGACTCGGAAGAGGTGACGGGCGCCATCGAACACGCACTGGGATAAACGGGCAGCGGGCCGAATGCGGCCGGCAAAAGCGCAGTTCTTTTAACTTTTTCCACATCAGCCACGGCGATTTACCCCATGTTTGCCAAATGTCTGATTGGATAAATATTACTGAAGGGTACAAGGGAAGAACGGCTTCCCACCAACCATAGAGGTAGCAATGGAGCACATCGAGGCCGAACACCCCCGGCCACGCCACTTCCTACTCCACCTGAGCGATCCCCACCTGTTGGGAGGTCCGGAACCCCTCTACGGAATCGTCGACAGCGAAGCCAGGCTTGCCCAGCTGTTCGACGAAGTCAAAGCGTCCGGGGCCCGGCCTGAGGCTGTCATCTTCACCGGTGACCTCGCCGACAAGGGTGACGCTGAGGCCTATGTAAAGCTGAGGGCCATCGTTGAGCCCGCCTGCAAGGAACTCGGGGCCCAGGTCATCTGGGCCATGGGAAACCATGACGACCGCGCCAACTTCCGCCGGGGGCTGCTGGACCAGCCCGGCAGTGACGAACCAGTGGACCACAGTTACTTCATCAATGGCCTGCGAGTCATTACCCTGGACACCACTGTGCCCGGGTTCCACCACGGCGAACTGAGCCCGGCGCAGCTGGAGTGGCTGGCCCGCCAGCTGGAAACCCCTGCTCCGGACGGAACCATCCTTGCGATGCACCACCCCCCGGTCCCGTCGGTGCTGGACCTTTCGGTACTCGTGGAACTGCGCGACCAGGCTTCGCTGGCGGCGGTGGTGCGCAATTCGGACGTCCGCACCATCCTGGCCGGACACCTGCACTACTCCACCACCGCGAGCTTTGCGGGCGTTCCTGTCTCGGTCGCTTCGGCCTCGTGCTACACCCAGGACCTGAACGTCCCTGTGGGTGGAACGCGTGGCCAGGACGGCGGCCAGGCGTTCAACCTGGTACACGTGTACGAACACACCATTGTGCACTCCGTGGTGCCCATGGGCAGTGCGCCCACGGTGGGCGAATATGTCTCCCCGGAAGAGACGGCCCGGAGGCTGCAGGCTGCAGGGGTCCGGATTCCGGAGACCACCAAGCGCGGCAGCACCAAGCTGGGCGCACCCAGCCGGCGCTAACACGGTTGCTCCGGCCGGCCCGGCTACCGGACCGGCCGGAGCGATGCGTGCGGCCTACTTTTCCCAGGGCGCCCTGATAGGAAAGTACCGTTCCAGGAAGTCGGTCACCACTTCAGCCCGCTCGTCCGCGCTGACCTCAGGAAAGCTGCCGTCGTTCAGGCAGAAGAAATCCATGTTCCGTTTGGCCAGCAGCTTGGGCAGGTACTTCAGGCCCGAGCGCATGGTGGTGTCCACGTAACGCACCTTGGCCGCCGTCTGCGTGACGGCCCGGCCCGTAAGCAGGGCGTAATAGTGGTAGAAGGAGTTAGTCACGGAGATGTTGTCCGCTGCCCGGAATCGGCTGGCAGCGGTCTTGCGGAACTCTTCCGGGAATTCCTCCTCCATCTGGTCCACGACGCTGCGCCGCAGCGGGGCGGCCGTGTGCTCGAGGTGCCGGGTGGTGATCCGTCCGAACCGGTTCCACAGGAGTTTGCGGTTTACCCGGGCGGCGTTTTCGAACCCGCTGCGTTCGGCGTCGTTCTCGCCCAGGCCGATCCTTGTTTCAGCCTCGATGAACTTGGTGATGCCTCCGGGGGTGAAGAACATGTCCGGGCCCACCGGCCGGCCGAAGAACATGTCGTCGTTGGAGTAGAGGAAGTGCTCGGACAGCCCTTCGATGTTGTGCAGCTGGCATTCCACGGCCTGCGAGTTGTGCGTTGGCAGCACCGAGGGATCGGAGAAGAACTCCTCGCTGCGGACTATCGTGACGGACGGGTGGTCCGCCAGCCAGGCAGGCGCGGGGGAGTCCGTGGCGATGAAGATGCGCCGGATCCACGGTGCAAACATGTACACGGACCGCAGCGCGTACTTGAGTTCGTTGATCTGCCGGAACCGGGCCTCGTGGTCGTCGCCTTCGCCCAGGACATGTCCTTTTTGCTGGGCGCGGCGGGCCGCGATGTATTCGGGTGAGCTGCCGTCCACCCAGGAGAACACGATGTCGATGTCGAAACTGATGTCGCTGGCGTGGTCGGCGAACATGTTCTCGATGGTGGGCCAGGTGTGGCCGTACCGTTCCACGGTGCCGCGGACCGCATCCTGGCGCAGCAGCGTCCGGCGGGTCAGCGAGTTCTCGATGGGGAGGATCAGCTGCTCGCCCTCAAAGGCCCACAGCTCGATCTGGACGCCGGCTGAGGCGCCGAACTCAAAGCCGCCCACCGGTTCCACCCGCGGCCGGTAGAGGCGGAAGATGCGTCCCTGCCGGTTGGGCGAGAGCTCTCCGTCCGCCACCAGGACGGAAGTCTTCTTCTTGGCGTCCACGGTCATCGAGTAGAAGGGTTCGTCCCGGCAGGCATCCACCAGGGCGGCCCGGAGCTTCTTCCGGTCCTTCCAGTCCAGGGCCACCACTGGCCTGTCGTTGTTGCCGCGGACCAGGAGGTACGAAAGGCCGGCGTTGGCCAGGACGTTGCGCAGGAACAGCAGGTCTTCCACCATGGCCTGGTACGGAGTCCTGGTGTCGTTGATCAGGGCGTAGCGGCCCTTGTGCCGGATGACGTCGGGTCGGTGCTTGAGGCGTTGCTCAGCCGCTGCCGATGTGATTTCGGCGTGAAATTGTTCTTCCACGGACGCTTGGGCGCCGTAGTAAACCTCGTCCTGGACCGGTGCTTCTGTAATGGTGGTCTCCGTGCTGGTGGTGGTGGGCATTCTTACCTGCATGATAGTCCTGCCCGGGTAACGGAAGGTTTCCGGGTAACTTGGCGGCCGGCAAGCCGCTTGTCCGCCCGGCAGCGGCTCAGGCGCCCAGCGCGTCGCGCCATGAGTGCAGGAAGGCTCCGCCGGCGTCGTCGTGGATCACTGTGTCCTCCAGCCCCAGGTCCGCTGCCGTCAGTACCGGATACGGCTTGCTGGGAATGCCGTCCGCCGGGCGCACGTCGACGTGCTTCACGGGGTGGTCGTTGTGGTGCAGCCAGTCCGCCATGGCGTAATCGGTGCGGGAATCGCCCACGGTCCGCCACGCCTGGGGCGTAATGCCCTGCGCTGCGAGGAGTTCCACCGCGCGGCTGGCGCCCAGGTCCTTGCCCAGCCGCACCGACTCAATGTCCGTGGAAATAATGGTGGGATCCACCCGGTAGTCCACCTCGTCGTCGGAATTTGGTGCGTGGTGGTCGAGCCGGACAACACCCAGCCCGTGCCGTGCCATGAGCTCCACGGCCTCGGCATCAAACAGTTTCTGCTCGGCCAGGTAGCCGGCGCTGGGCACGTTGATGTGCTGCTCCACGGACACCATGGCGCGCTTGGTCTCGTCAAAGAACATGTGGGCGGCATAGTCCTCCGCCACGAGCCGGCGGATGTCATCCCCGTACGCTGCCGGAACGGCGAGTTCCCGGTCCACGTGGATGGGGCCGGGGCCGGCGGACGTATAGCTGAACCAGACCGCGCCCTTTTCGCAGATGGCATGGATGACGGTTCCCGCCGGAATGCCGGCCGCGATCATGGGTTCCATGACCTGCTCGCGGATAAAGGCGTCGGAACGGCCGGTATTGAAGATGACCGGGATGCCGGCAGCCGCGAGGGCCACCAGGTCAAGGACGATGCCGGGCTTGACGTCACGTGTCACCGGGCTGGCCACCGGGCCGTCCACGTCCAGCAGGAGGGCCAGTGGCGGCGCCGCCGGCTGGCTGGTTCCGGGCGCGGACACGGCAGGGGACTCGGAGACTGTCATGGGTCCATTCTGTCAGCAGGACCGGGGCCATTTCGTGCCCCCGGCGCCGGGGGCGCGTGGCAGATGGTCACTGTTTGGCTACAACCTGCCGCGCGCCAGCCCTGCCACTTTCGCTGGGGCACAGGGGTGCCTACTGTTGCATGGTGATATTCAAAGCTGTGGGCGAGGGCCGCCCTTACCCCGACCATGGTTACAGCACCCCCAAGCAGTGGGCGTCGCTGCCGCCGCGGCCGGTCCGGCTGGATGAACTGGTGACCACCAAGCGCACCCTGGACCTGGAAGCGCTGCTGGCGGAAGACTCAACATTTTTCGGCGACCTGTTCCCGCACGTCGTGCAGTACCGGGGGACCCTTTACCTGGAGGACGGCCTCCACAGGGCGGTGCGGACCGCCCTGCACCAGCGCACCGCGATCCATGCCCGGGTCCTGGTGCTTGATGGCTAGCAAACGGCCAAAGGATCCGAGCGTCCTGCACGGCCACCACGTCGTTACCGGCCCTGAACTGCGGGCCGCCATGGAGGCGGCGAGGGACGCCGACGAAACCGCCCGGGTCCGGCGCCGAGTCCTGCACGGGGTGGTGCTGGTCCTGCTGATCGGCGTGATCGCCGCGGCCATCATCCTTGCCCTGGCCATCATCAACGGCCGGCTGCAGCTGCCCTCCGCGGAGCCCGCCCCGAGCCCGGTGTCATCCTGCCCGCCTTCGATCTACGACTACGTTCCGGCGGACAAGGTCAACCTCAACGTCTACAACTCCACCAGCCGGCCAGGCCTTGCCCGGTCCGTCGCGGACGAATTCCTTGCACGCAAGTTCGTCGTGGGGAACGTGTCAAACATCAACGCCGGCTACCGGGGCGTGGCCGCCGTGGTGTCGGGTGCAGCAGGGCATGCGGCGGCATTCACGGTCCAGCGCCATGTGCCTGGCTCGGACTACTTCCAGGACGGAAGGACCGATGCCAGCGTGGACGTGATCCTGGCACAGGACTACAAGGCACTGACACCGGCGGACCTGGTGGACCAGACCCCCGGCAAGCTCAGTTGCCCGAGGGAAAGCCGGCGTATCGCGGACACGGACAAGCTGCCCGTGATGCCCGCCGCCGCTCCGACCCGCTGACCGCAGCCAGCCGGAAACAGCGGGCCGGACTCAGCGGGCCACCACCGGAAGCTGGGCCACCTTCACCGGGCGCCCGTCGTCGTCGAACCGTGCGCCGGCGCCCAGCTGGATGAACCGGACGGTCCTGGCCACACGCGCTTCCAGCTCAGCCGGCTCGTCACTGCCCCGCGCCGCGCTGGACGACAACGTGCCCAGGATCAGCTGGGACTGCTGGCCCACGTCCGCCACCGGCAGGTACCCCTGGTCCATGCCGTCGCGCAGGATGCCCTGCAGCAGGACGCTGAGCTCGCCCACATGGTCGGAGAGCTTGGCAAAGGACGACGGCGACAGCACCGCCCCCATGGCAGGACCCGGCGGGAGGTGGCGTCGGCTGAGGTCAACCACCTGGGCACGGACGTACAGGGCCAGCCGTTCTACCGGGTTTGCAATCCGGTCCAGCGATTCGCGCAGTTCGGAGAGGAACTTCTCGGTCTCGTCAAGGGCGTAGGAGATCAGGAGTTCTTCGATATCGGCGTAGTAGTTATAGACAGCCGTGCGGCCCACGCCTGCGTGCCGCGCCACGTCCGTCATGGTCAGTCCCGGAAGGCCGTGAGTGAAGAGAAGCTCGCCAAAAGCGGTGAGGATACGTCGCTGGGTGTCCGCGCGTTGTTCGGCATTGCTCGCCGCTGAAATCCTGGGCATACAGACACTTTACCGCGATGTGTCAGTAAAAAGCGCTAAACGGCGCACCCGTCAGGTCCGCAGGCCTCAGCCTCGGAGGAATTGACCAGGACCAGGGGGTTGGCGTCCTGCCATGCCTGGGTGAGGGCAGCGGTGAACGTCTCAGTGGGCTGGGCGCCGGACAACCCGAACTTGCGGTCGATCACGAAGAACGGGACCCCGCTGATGCCCAGGCCCCGGGCCTCCCCGAAGTCGAACCGGACCTCGTCCGAGTACTTGTCCGTGGTGAACAGTTCCTCCACCTCACCTGCCGGCAGGCCGAGATCGTTGCCCAGGGACGTCAGGTACTCCCGGCTCCCGATGTCCTTGCCGTGCTCGAAGTGGTCGCTGAGGAGGCGTTCCTTGGCAGCGTCCTGGCTGCCGTGGGCTGCCGCAAGGTGGATCAGGCGGTGGGCGGTGAAGCTGTTGGCCACCACCACCTGGTCGAACCGGTAGTCAAGGCCCTCGCCCTTTGCCTGCTGGGCCACATGTTCGAACATCTGCGACACCTGCTGGGCGGGCATGCCCTTCCGGCTGCTCAGGTATTCCAGTTCGGTTCCGTCATAATGCTCCGGCAGTGTGGGATCCAGCTGGTAGCTGCGCCACACCACGTCCACAGCAGCGCGGTGGGGGAACGCAGCAAGCGCAGCCTCAAACCGGCGCTTGCCGATGAAACACCACGGGCAGGCAACATCTGACCAGATCTCAATCTTCATGCCTTGCACAACCCGGCTGCCGTTGCCGCCATTCCGGGGCGTGCCGTGAGATGGGGCACATTCAGCCCTTGTGGCCGGGGCGATCCTGGGCAATAGTCGGAGTTAGGCGAAGCAGACGCCCTACAAAAATAAAACACCGCGGGACCTCCATGTCCCGCGACGGAATATGCCTGGCGGCTGGGGAGCGCGGGCCTCGTTTCCCTGGAGGCCAAGTATGCGAATTGGACTTATTGCCGGACCCTGGATTCCCATTCCTCCGCTGACATACGGCGGCATCGAAAGGGTTGTGGATACCTTGGCGCGGGGCTTTGCGGCCGCCGGGCACGACGTACTGCTCGCGGCTCCTACCGAAAGCACCTGTCCCGTTCCGCTGCTGCCGGGCATGCGGCCGGCGGTCCGGGATGAGCTTGGCTCGACGATGTCCGAACTCAGCCATGTGATCCGGGCCTACCAGGGGCTGCAGGACGTGGATATCATTCACGACCATACGCTTGCGGGCCCGCTCTACGCCCACCGGCCCGCCAAGGTACCGGTGGTCACCACCATCCACGGTCCTCTCCACAAGGAGGCGGAAGACCTCTACCGTGCCATGGCCCGGGATGTGGCAATTGTTGCAATCTCCCGGGACCAGGCCTCACACGCTCCGGAAGTCCCCGTCACCCAGGTAATCCACCACGGCATGGACGTTTCCGCGGTCCCGGTAGGCAGTGGCCGTGGCGGGTATCTCTGCTTCGTTGGGCGCGCCTCCCACGACAAAGGGCTGCTTGAAGCAATCACCCTCGCCCGGGACGTAGGCATGCACTTGAAGATCGCCGTCAAGATGCGGGAACCGGACGAGATCCGCTACTTCCGCGAGGTCATCGAACCGATGCTGGGCCCCAACGAGGATTTTGTGGGGGAAGTGGACGACGCCACCAAATACCGCATGATGGGCGAAGCCACGGCCTTCCTGAACCCCATCCAGTGGTCCGAGCCGTTTGGGCTGGTGATGATCGAGGCGTTGGCCACCGGAACTCCCGTGATCGGCACAAGGATCGGCTCAGCCCCTGAGATCGTGGAACACGGCCGCACGGGCTTCCTTGGAAAGACCGGGGAACTGCAGGGCTTCGTTGAGGCAGCCGCCGGGCTCAGCAGGGAGCGCTGCCGGGCATCAGTGGAGGACCGGTTCAGTGCCCACCGGATGGTGGCGCAGCACCTCAGGCTCTTCGATGACCTGCTGGCGGGGAGATTGCCGGGAGGGGTTCCGGTTACCCCGCCGGTGCACCAGAATCGTTAAGGGGGCGGGCGGGCGTTGGGCTCCCCGGCAGCATCCAGCCTGAGAAGGGAGTCCTTCCATGACCGCCTGGAACGAAGACAATGAGGCCTCCGGCTCCGATGTTGGTGCCGTCACCGTACTGGAAGGCTCTTCGTTTTGCATCTCGGCCGGTACCGGCGACATCAGCGCCGACGGCAGCACAAACGGCGCGTTCTACCAGGACACCCGGATCGTTTCGGGCTGGGTGCTGCGGATCAACGGCTCGCGGCGCGAACCGCTGTCAGCCCAGAAGGCCCAGCCGTTCGAAGCAACCTTCGTGGGCCGTGCAACGTGGCCCGGAGGCCGGTTCGACAGTCCGCTGGTGGTCCGCCAGGTCCGCCACATCGGACCGGGCCTGCAGGACGACATCATCCTGGAGAATTACGCGGCGGAACCCGTTGAATGCGCCATCGAGCTGCTGGTGGACGCGGACCAGGCCGACCTCTTCGAAGTGAAAGGCGGCCGCACAACAGGCCCCGATGACACCACCCGCGCCGTGGTGGATGGAAAGCTCATCATCGAAGCATCCCGGCACGGCCAGCAGCGTGGCTCCGCCATCGGGGCCAAGGATGCGGAGGTGGGCACGGATGGGCTCCGGTTCAACGTCACCGTTCCGGCCCGCGGCAAATGGAGTACCAGCGTCATCGTGGTGCCGCTGGTCAATGGGGAAGCCCCGGAAAAGCCCTTCACCGAAGGCCAGCTCCCGCACCACCGCGAGGGCGTGCAGCGCCACTTGGCGTGGGAGGAGAACGTTCCGCGGATCAGCATCGAGGACACCAGCTTCCAGAATGTGCTCAATCGCAGCCAAAGCGACCTTGGTGCACTACGGATCTTCGATGCCCGCCATCCCAACCGCGCCGCGGTCGCGGCGGGGGCTCCCTGGTTCATGGCGCTGTTCGGTCGGGACTCGCTGCTGACGTCCTACATGAGCATGATGGTCAACCCCAATCTCGCCCTGGGCACGCTGCAGACCCTGGCCGGGATCCAAGGGAAGAAAGTGGACGTGGATTCCGAGGAGGAACCCGGACGCATCCCGCACGAGGTCCGGCTGGGCGTTACTGCCGGCCTGTCGCTGGGCGGCACGGCGTACTATGGCACGGCGGATGCCACACCGCTTTTCGTCGCAACCCTGGGCGAGCTGAGCCGGTGGGGGCTTTCCCGGGACGCGATCCAGCCACTGCTGGCCCACGCCGACCGCGCCCTGGAATGGATCGAAAAATACGGCGACCGTGACGGCGACGGCTTCGTGGAGTACCTCCGGCCCAATGACCACGGCCTGGTCAACCAGGGCTGGAAGGACTCCTGGGATGGCATCAACTTCGCGGACGGGACCATCGCTGAAGCCCCCATCGCGCTCTGCGAGGTCCAGGCCTACGTCTATGCGGCCTACCTGGGCAGGTCGCTGCTGGCCCACTGGACAGGGGATCCTGACCTGGAAAAGCACTGGGCCGACAAGGCTGCAGCCTTCAAGGAGGAGTTCAACAGGAAGTTCTGGCTGCCGGACAAGGGGTACTTTGCGGTGGCACTTGATAAGGACAAACGGCATGTCGACGCGCTGACGTCCAACATCGGCCACTGCCTGTGGACGGGCATCGTGGACGAGGACAAAGCCGCGTCCGTCATGGAAAACCTGATGTCCCCGCAGATGTTCACGGGCTGGGGCATCCGCACGCTGGCCTCCGACATGGGTGCCTACAATCCCGTCAGCTACCACAACGGCTCTGTGTGGCCGCACGATACCGCGCTGGTGGCCACTGGGCTGATGCGCTACGGGTTCGTGGACGAGGCCAAACGGGTGGCACTGGGCATCCTCGATGCTGCCCGGCATTTTGATAGCCGGCTGCCGGAATTGTTCTGTGGGTTCGACCGCGGCGAGTTTCCGGGCCCTGTTCCGTATCCCACCGCATGCTCACCCCAGGCGTGGGCGGCGGCGGCGCCCGTTCAGCTCGCCAGGATCCTGCTGCGCTTCGACCCCGTCTTCACCCGCAGGGTGGTGCACCTGGCGCCGATCCTGCCGGGGTCAGTGGGAACCTTCCGGGCCGAAAATGTCCTGTTGGATACCAGCCGGGTCACCATCACCGCCACGGGAACAACGGGCGCCATCGACGGACTCCCGCCGGGGCTGAAGCTCCTGACGGAGCCCCGCCCGCCACTGGCCTACCCACCGGACGGAGCCCCCGCCAACTCCCGCGTCCCGGGCATCCAGCAGGCCAGCAGCTGAAGCGTTCAGGGCAGGGCGCGTTCCAGCACGAAGTCGTGCTCCACGGTGCTGCCCAGCCGGAACGATTTGGTGCCCACCTTCCGGAAGCCGGATTTCTCGTAGAAGCGGATGGCGCGGGCGTTCTGGCTGTTCACGCCCAGCCACGCCCCGGCGCCCCCGGTGGCAGCCGCGGCCTGGAGGCTGGCGTGCATCAGTTCAGCAGCCGCGCCCAGGCCGTGGTATTCGGGGTGGACGTAGCACTTGCTGATCTCCACGGAGGGCAGCAGTGCCAATGCGGAGGCTACGTCCGGGTCTGCGGCCGGCCTGTCCACCAGGAGGCTGTAGCCGGTGAGCCGCCTGTCGGCGTCGATGACCAGGATGGTGACATCCGGGTCCTCGAGGTAGCCCGTGAAGTGTTCCTCGCTGAGCGTGTTGGCCAAGTGGGCGGCAATGTCGGCAGGTGAGGACGACGGCGGGCAGGCCAGCGGAAAGGTGACGGCCGCCAAGTCGGCGAGCGGGCCGGCGTCGTCCGCTGTTGCCCTGCGGATGATGTGGGTCATGTGGTGTCCCTCCACGTCAGGGGGTGATGGTTCGGACGGGGGAGCCGGCAAGCCAGGCGGTGATGTCCTCGAGGGCGCCGCCATAGAACTGCCGGTAGCTTTCCTGGGTGACGTAGCCCAGGTGGGGCGAAAGCACGGTGTTCGGCGCGGCGAGGAGCGGGTGCCCGGCCTGCAGGGGTTCCTGGTCGAAGACGTCCAGGGCGGCGCCGCGGATCCACCCCTCGTTCAATGCCTTGATGAGCGCGTCCTGGTCTACCAGGGGTCCGCGGGCGGTGTTGACCAGGAGGCCTTCGGGGCCCAGCAGCTTCAGCTCGGCCTCACCCACGATGTTCTCCGACCGCGGGGAGAGCCGCAGGTGGAGCGTTGCGACGTCGGCCACCGTGAAGAGTTCCTCCTTTGACACCAGCCGGGCGCCGGCTTCCGCTGCGGAGTCCGCAGTGAGGTTCTGGCTCCAGGCCACCACATCCATGCCGAACGCTTGCCCGTAGGCCGCAATCCGCCGGCCGATCTTGCCCAGGCCCACGATGCCCAGGGTCTTCCCGGCAAGTTCGACGCCTACCGTTGACTGCCAGGCACCTGCCCGCAGCGAGCTTTCCTCGGTGGGAAGGTGCCGGGCAATGGCCAGCAGGAGGGCCCAGGTGAGTTCCGGCGCTGCCGTAGGTGAGCCGGGCGTGCCACAGACCGTCACCCCGTGTTCGGCGGCGGCTGCCACGTCGATCGCGGCGTTGGCCATTCCGGTAGTGACCAGCAGTTCCAGCGCCGGCAGCTCCTCGAAGACTTCCCGGGGGAACGCGGTCCGCTCGCGCATGGCGATCACCATGGTGGTGTCCGCCAATGCCGAAACCAAGGCATCCCGCGACGTGAAAGGTTCACGGTAGGTGGTCACGGTGACACCCGACGCCTCCAAAGCCGCGAAGTCGGCGAAGCCGTGGGCCACGTCCTGGTAGTCATCGAGGATGGCAAGGCGGTGCGTCATCGGGAGTCCTTCGCAGTGTCCTACGTCCTGGGTCACGCTTATCGTATGGCAGGGGCCGGTCCACAGGGTGCGTGAAGCCCCGGCAGTGCAGGAGCGTGATAGCAATGGGAGTGATGAATCCACGCCTATTCCCGATTTTGTCCCTGTGAGCGGCCCCGCCCTGTCCCGCATCCCGAAAAGCTGGGTCCTGCTGGCCTGCATCGGCCTGCTGGCCCTGAACCTCCGCGGCCCCATCGTTTCCGTGGCACCCCTGGTGGACCTCATGCAGGCGGAACTGCACTTTTCGCCGGTCATGCTGGGGCTGCTGACCAGCATCCCGGTGCTGTGCTTTTCGCTCGCCGCTCCGCTGGCGTCCCTGGCGGCGCGGAAGTTCGGTGCGGAGTTCGCGGTGACGCTGACCATCGTGGGGGTGCTGGCCGGCGTGCTGCTCCGTTCCGCGGGAGGGCCGGCGCTGGTGGTGGCCGGCACGGTGGTCATCGGCGTGGCCATTACGGTGGGCAACATTGCGGTTCCTTTGATCATCCGCCGGGATTTTGCGCCGCGGCGGCAGGGGACCGCGATGGGCATCTATACCGCAGCCCTGAACATCGGATCCTTCCTGACCTCGGTGGCCATGGCCCCGCTGGCGGCCGTGACCGGGTGGCGGCTGGCCCTAGCCGCGGTGGCTGTGTTGGCCGTGGCCGCGGTGGTGGTGTGGGTGCTGGCCGTGGGTCCCCGCACCGCGTTCCTGGTCTCGGCCGAAGACGGCGCGGACGCCCCGCGGGCCCCCGTGAGCCGTTCCGGGTGGATCACGGTGGGGCTCACCGCGGGCTTCGGGGGCCAGGCCTTCTCCTACTACGGCGTCACGGCATGGCTGCCCAGCTACCTGCACGACGAACTGGGCATGAATGCCGCGCAGGCCGGCGCCGCGTCCTCGATCTTCCAGATCCTGGCCATCGTGGGCGGCCTCGGCGTGCCTTTTGCGGCCAAGTACATGAGTACGACGGCGGTGGCGGTCACCCTTAGTGCCCTGTGGCTTGCCGTTCCGGTGGGGCTGCTTTTCCTGCCGCAACTGTGGTGGCTGTGGTCCACCTCCGGCGGCATCGCACAGGGCGGCGGCATCACGCTGATCTTCATTGCCGTCATCAAGCTGGCCCGGGACCAGGCCGCTGCGGGCCGGATGTCCGCCACCGTCCAGGGGCTGGGCTACTGCCTCGCAGCCGTGGCCCCGCCGCTGCTGGGATTTGTCCACGACAGCTCTGGATCCTGGACGCCGGCCCTGCTGGTCATCCTGGGTTCGGTACTGGCCTTCTTCGTCGGAACCACGCTCTCCGTGCGGAAGGTGCCGAAGGGCCGCTGAGGCGACCCGCCGCCGTCGGACGTTCCGTCACCCCCGACGCCCGCTCACTTCTTGCACTAAACGGTGAAACGCCCGCTCACTTCTTGCACCAAATGGCGGAACGCCCGATCACTTTCTTTGGGAAAGTGATCGGGCGTTTCGGGTTTTCCTGCAGTAAGTGAGCGGGGGTGTGAGGGGTGTTCCGTTGCCGGGCCGGCGCCCCGGATTTCGGGGGGCCTGTTGCGAAGGGCGTGCCGGCCCGGCAAACGGAGGTTTGGTTACGCCGCGGCGAGCTCCTCGACGGTGGCCTTTTCGCGGGCCTCGGTCAGGTAGCGGGCGTAGGCGGGGAGGGTGAGGAACGAAGGGAACTCACGGCTGAGCGTGACTTCCTCGAAGATGTCGCGGGCGTCCTCGAACCGGTCGCCGTCGAAGCGCTCCAGCCGGGCGAACTCCTCGTCCAGGAGTTCCTCCACCCACTCGTGGCTGACGATCTCGCCCTGGTCGGTGATGGCCCGGGCGTAGATCCACTGCCACAGCTGGGAGCGGGAGATCTCCGCGGTGGCGGCGTCCTCCATGAGGTTATGGATGGCCACCGCACCGTTGCCCCGGAGCCAGGATTCGATGTAGCGGATGCCCACTTCGATGTTGTTCCGGATGCCCTGCTCGGTGATGGTGCCGGTGGTCGCGGCAACGTCGATCAGGGCACGGTCGTCCGGCGTGACGTCTTCGCGGAGCCGGTCCAGCTGGTTCGGCTTGGTGCCCAGGACGCCGTCGAACACCTCGCGGCACACGGGGACCAGGTCCGGGTGTGCCACCCAGGAGCCGTCGAAGCCGTCGTTGGCCTCGCGGGTCTTGTCTGCGCGGACCTTTTCGAGGGCGTTGGCGTTGGCTTCGGGGTCCTTGCGGTTGGGTACGGCTGCAGCCATGCCGCCGATGGCCATGGCGCCGCGCTTGTGGCAGGCCCGGACCAGCTGTTCGGTGTAGGCGCGCATGAACGGCTGGGTCATGGTCACCTGGCCGCGGTCCGGGAGGACGAAGCGGGGGCCGCGGGTGCGGAAGTTCTTGATCAGGGAGAAGATGTAGTCCCAGCGGCCGGCGTTCAGGCCTGCGGCGTGGTCGCGGAGTTCGTAGAGGATCTCCTCCATTTCGAACGCTGCGGTGATGGTTTCGATCAGTACGGTGGCGCGGATGGTGCCCTGGGGGATGCCGAGCAGGTCCTGCGCCAGGATGAAGATATCGTTCCAGAGCCGGGCTTCTAGGTGGTTCTCGATCTTGGGCAGGTAGAAGTACGGGCCCTTGCCCTGGGCGAGGAGGCGTCGGGCGTTGTGGAAGAAGAACAGTCCGAAGTCCACGATGCCGCCGGCGATGGGCTGGCCGTCGATGAGCATGTGCTTTTCCGGCAGGTGCCAGCCGCGGGGGCGGACCACGATGGTGGGCAGGTCGCCGGCCGGGCGGAGTTTGTACTCCTTGCCTTCTTCGGTGGTGAAGTCGATCCGGCGCTCCAGGGCGTCGGTGAGGTTCAGCTGGCCCTTGATGACGTTCCGCCACGTGGGGGTGGAGGAATCTTCCATGTCGGCGAGCCACACCTTGGCACCGGAGTTCAAGGCGTTGATGGTCATTTTCTTGTCCACCGGGCCCGTGATTTCCACGCGGCGGTCCTCCAGGCCCGGGGCGGGGGGAGCGACCCGCCAGGACGGATCATTCCGGATGTGCTCGGTTTCCCGCAGGAACCGCGGGTCCGCTCCGGCGGCGATGTCAGCCCGCCGGGTGCGCCGCGCCTGGAGCAGTTCCTGCCGGCGGTCGGCGGTGGCCCGGTGCAGCTTCGCGATGAACGACAGGGCGTCCGGCGTCAGCACCTCGTCCTGCCGGCAGATGGGCTGTGCGGTCAGGGTGATGCCATTGATGGTGAAGCTATCAGTGAAGCTGTTCATCTCAGTCTCCTTAAAGACGAAAGGGAAGTTCGACGGCGGGAAGCGGCAGGGCGGCGACTGAGGCACGACGCCGGTCCGAAGGCCGGAGGCGACACCCGCCGTCGTAAGTTGTTAGTGGAACTGGCCCTCTTCGGTGGATCCCACGAGGGCGAGGGTCGACGCGTTCGGGTTGAGCGCCGTGGAGATGGTGTCGAAGTAGCCGGTGCCGACTTCGCGCTGGTGCTTGGTTGCGGTGTAGCCGCGGGACTCGGAGGCGAATTCCTTTTCCTGGAGTTCGACGTAGGCGCTCATGCCTTCACGGGCGTAGCCGTGGGCGAGGTCGAACATCGAGTAGTTCAGGGCGTGGAAGCCGGCCAGGGTGATGAACTGGAAGGTGAAGCCCATGGCGCCGAGTTCGCGCTGGAACTTGGCGATGGTGGCGTCGTCCAGGTGCTTGCGCCAGTTGAAGGACGGCGAGCAGTTGTAGGAGAGCATCTGGTCCGGGAACTCGGCCTTGACGGACTCCGCGAACTTGCGTGCCAGTTCCAGGTCCGGGGTTCCCGTTTCCATCCAGATGAGGTCGGAATAGGGGGCGTAGGCCTTGGCGCGGGCGATGCAGGGTTCGATGCCGTTGCGGACCTTGTAGAAGCCCTCGGCGGTGCGCTCGCCGGTGATGAATTCCTGGTCGCGCTCGTCGACGTCGGAGGTGATCAGGGTGGCGGCCTCGGCGTCGGTGCGGGCAATGACGACCGTGGGGGTGCCTGCGACATCTGCTGCCAGGCGGGCGGCGTTCAGGGTGCGGACGTGCTGCTGGGTGGGGATCAGGACCTTGCCGCCAAGGTGGCCGCACTTCTTCTCCGACGCGAGCTGGTCTTCCCAGTGAACACCTGCTGCGCCGGCCTGGATCATGGATTTCATGAGTTCGTAGGCGTTCAGCGGACCGCCGAAGCCGGCCTCGGCGTCGGCAACAATCGGGACCAGCCAGTCCTCGACCGTCTGGATCCCCTCGGAGAACTCGATCTGGTCTGCGCGGAGCAGGGCGTTGTTGATGCGGCGGACCACGGTGGGGACGGAGTTGGCCGGGTAGAGCGACTGGTCCGGGTAGGTGTGGCCGGAGTTGTTGGCGTCGGCCGCGACCTGCCAGCCGGAAAGGTAGATGGCGCGCAGGCCCGCCTTGACCTGCTGCACTGCCTGGTTGCCGGTGAGGGCGCCCAGGGCGTTGGTGTAGCCGCCGGTCTTGTGCTCCTCGGTGAGCTGCTTCCACAGCTTTTCCGAGCCGCGGCGGGCCAGCGTCTGCTCTTCGGTGACGCGGCCGCGGAGGCGGACGACGTCGGAGGCTGAGTAGTCCCGGGTCACACCTTCCCAGCGGGGGTTGGCGGCCCACTCGAGCTCCAGGGCGGCGGCCTGCTCTTCGGGCGTCTGCTGGGTGGGCTCAAATGCTGCAGTCATCGTTGATCTCCTTGATTGAGCTCCGGACGGAGTAGGTGGGAACCGCTTCGTTGAGGTTCCCACCGGCTTATCCGGTGCGGTGTTTCTTTCCGTGACAACTACTTTTCAGCACTTTCAACCCCCTTTCTAGATGGAAAGTCTGGAAAGAAATGCACTTCTTCACGTATTCTTCATAAATGTCGCCTTCAAGCTGGAACAGGGACGTTTCCCAGCCACCGTCAGCCGCCGCAGCGGAACTTGACGTCATTGCGCTGGGCCGCCGCGTCCGCCATCTCCGCAAACAAGCCGGGCTCACGCTCGATGACCTGGGTGCCGCCGTCGGGACCGCTCCCAGCCAGCTGAGCCTGGTCGAGAACGGCAAGCGGGAGCCCAAGCTGACGCTGCTCCAGCACTTGGCAGCGGCGCTGAATGTCAGCATCGACCAGTTGCTCGGGGCCGAGCCGCCCAGCCGCCGCGCCGCCTTGGAAATCGAGCTGGAGCGCTACCAGCGCGGGCCGCTGTACGAGTCGTTGGACCTGCCCAAAATCCGCATCAGTTCGCGGCTTCCGCTGGATGTGCTGGAGGCCCAGGTCGGACTGCTGCACGAGCTGGAACGGAAGATGAACGAGCAGGTCGCCACCCCGGAGGAAGCCCGCCGCGCCAACGGCGAACTGCGGGCCATGATGCGGGAGCGCGGCAACTATTTCCCTGAGTACGAGGCAGAGGCGCAGAAGGTCCTCAAGGAGGTTGGTTACACCGCAGGTCCGCTGAGCCAGCACGTCATCGCGGACATCGCCGAGCATCTCGGTTTCACCCTGCATCACGTGGGGGATTTGCCGCATTCCACCCGTTCCGTGACGGATTTGAAGAACCGCAAAATTTACCTGACGCAGAGCCAGCGGCAGGACCACGACCCACGCTCGGTGCTGCTTCAGGCCCTGGGCCACTATGTCCTGGGCCATGAAACGCCCAAGAACTACGGTGACTTCCTGGCCCAGCGGGTAGCCACCAACTACTTCGCCGCCGCCCTGCTCCTGCCCGAGCAGGCAACCGTCGAATTTCTGCAAAAAGCCAAAGCAGCGAAGGAAATCGCCGTCGAGGACATCCGGGACGCGTTCGCCGTGTCCTATGAGACCGCCGCGCACCGGTTTACCAACCTGGCCACCAAGCACCTCGGCATCACGACGCACTTCCAGAAGACCCACCAGAGCGGCATCATCTACAAGGCGTACGAGAACGACGGCGTGAACTTCCCGCAGGACCACACCGGCGCCATCGAGGGCCAGCCGTCGTGCAAGGCCTGGACGTCGCGGGCGGTGTTCGACGTCCCGGACAAGTTCAGCGCCTACAGCCAGTACACTGACACGCCGTCCGGCACGTACTGGTGCACGGCCCGCACCGAGCGGTCCGCCAGCGGGGAGTTTTCCCTGAGTATCGGGGTGCCGTACCAGCACGTGAAGTGGTTCCGCGGGCGGGAAACCACGGCCAGGGAGACGTCCAACTGCCCGGATCCGAACTGCTGCAAACGGCCGCCCGCCGAACTGGCCAACCAGTGGGCCGGGAACGCGTGGCCCTCGGCGCGGGCCCACTCGCACCTGCTGGCAGCCATGCCCCCAGGCGCCTTCCCTGGAGTGGACGAAACCGAGGTGTACAGCTTCCTGCAGGCCCACTCCGGGAGCTGAACAACGCCCCATCACTTTCTGCGGGTTTCTTCCTGACGCCCCATCAGCTCCTGCCGGTTTCTTCCTGACGCCCCATCACCTTCTGCGGGTTTTGGGGTTGCCCGCAAATCGTGGACAGTTGATCAGGCGGCTTGTGCCGGCTGAGGTTGTGCTGTGGAGAGCAGTAGCTCGTGCTCCACAGGAGTGTTGAAGCCCAGAGCTGAGTGCAATCGGACGCGGTTGTAGAACTCCTCGATCCAGCGCCCCGTGGCCATGATCGCGTCGTGCCTGGTTGCCCAGCGGCGGCGGTCGTAAAACTCGGTCTTGAGCGTGGACCAGAACGATTCTTGCATCGCGTTATCCCAGCACACGCCGGTTCTGCCAACGGATTGGAGAATGCCCAGCTTGTCGTAGACGTCGTTTAGTTGGGCGCAGGTGTACTGGGCGTATTCAACCGGTCGAAGCAACAGTTGCTATTGGGACTGAGCTTAGCTGGTCCGCGAAGGCTTCCGCTGGAGTGCGCCATCCTAAGACGCCGCGCGGCCGGTTGTTGATGATGTCGGCGACAGCTTGGATCTCTGGAGTGCTCCAGCGAGAGATGTCGGTGCCTTTCGGGAAGTACTGCCGAAGTAGCCCGTTGAGATGTTCATTGCTCCCGCGCTGCCACGGGCTCTTCGCATCGGCAAAATAGACCGGCAACCCGATTTCCTGCGTCAGAAGGGCGTGCGCGGACATCTCCTTCCCACGGTCCCACGTCAGGGAGCGGCGCAGATCCGCCGGCAGCACCTCGAAGGTCCGGACGAGTGCGTTCTTCATCGTGACCGCCCCGTAGCCAGCCAATGCAGGCCCATTCTTTGTCGGCTTGACCAGGCCGTAACCCTTCTGCCGAGGCAGATGAACGAGCATGGCGAAACGCGTCGTGCGGTCGATCAGAGTCGCGATCGCTGACCGGTTGAGACCGATGATGAGATCTCCTTCCCAGTGGCCTGCGACTTTCCGCTCGTCGGCTTCGGCGGGTCTCTTCTTCAAGGTTGTGGCGTCGGTGACATGCGCCCAGGCTTGCTGACGTGTTCGCGCTCTTGGTGTGCGTTTCGTGCGCCCCCGGCGCAGGTGCCACGCCTGCTGCCTGGTCAGTCCGCCCCGGCCCGGAACGTAAAGGGCTTGGTAGATCGCTTCGTGCGAGATCCGCATCGTTGGATCATCCGGGAACTCGACCGGCAGACGTTTCGCGATCTGCTGAGGGCTCCACCCCCTCACCCATTCGCGGTCCTCCCTATGCGGTTTGTTCTTCCCGTCCCAGACCGGGCCGACCGGCCCCAAACGTTCTCCTCCGCCGGCTCTGACGTGTCCGCTGAGCTTGTCGTTGACGTAATCGCGGAGGCCCTCGTTCGTGATCAGCTTCGCGGTCTTTGGACGGCGGGCTCGTCGTTCGGCATGCCACTGCGCCGTCGAGGCCTTGTAGTCCAAGCGGTACGTTCTCGTCGACGCGTTCCGACGCAGCTCCCGCGAGATCGTAGAGGGGCTTCGCCCCAGCCGGCGAGCGATCTCCCGCACCCCGCAGTCTTGCGCACGCCACAGTGCGATGTCCTCACGGTCGTTCGAGGACAGATACCGCCCGGACAGTGTCGGGGCCAGCTGAGGATTCACACCGCCAGCGTGCAGGAACCAGCGATGCGCCACCGGTTCTGACACGCCTGCCGCAACGCCGGCGTCCCGGGTCTTCGCACCAGAGGCGATCGCGACCCAGAACCGCACCCTGTCCTCGCGCCAAGCCACCGACGGCCGACCCGGCGAAGGGATCTGCCCCCTATACGCCCGTACCTGCTTCTGACGATTGCGAACCGACATCCAACACCTCCGTGACCAGGTGTTGCTTCGACCGGTTGAATACGCCCTGGGTGCCGCGGTCGGCATGGAACACGACACCGGCCGGGCCGCCGCCGCGCAGGACGTAAGCCATGCGCAGCGCGCGTTCCACCAGGCTGGCCGTCTGGACCGAGTCCATCGCCCAGCCGATCACCCGCCGGGAGCAGGCGTCCCTGACAGCACACAAATACACCCAGCCCTCGCCGGTGCGAAGGTAAGTGATGTCCGAGATCCAGACCGCGTCCAAGGTCCCGGTATCCCACTTCCTGGCCACCAGATCCGGAATGGAGTGCACCCGGACCTCCCCGACCGGAGGCACCGGACGGAAACGGCGCGGCGAGATACCTTCCAAGCCTTGCCGGCGCATGGACGCCGCAACGGTCTTCCGGTCAACAGCGGTCCCATTCCGGGCCAACTCCGCGCGGATCCGGGGCGCCCCATACGTCCCGCATGACTTCGCATGCGCCTTTCGGACCTTCACATCCAGATCCGCCCGCTCCGCGGCGCGAACCGTGGCTTCTGAATGGACTCGTTGGCGCCAGGCATAGAACCCGGACCGGGACACCCGTAAGAGCCGGGCCATCCGCTGGACGGGATAGTTGGCCTTCTCGGCCTCCATCAGTTCGAAGCATTCCGATTCTGCTGCTTGGAGGCGAAGAAGGCTGCGGCTTTTCCCAAGAACTCGTTATCCATCCGCAACTGCGCATTTTCCCGGCGCAAACGCTCCAGCTCCGACTTCTCCGTCTCGGCCGCCGCGAACTCCTCCGGAGCCGCCAAACGCGCCCTCTCCTGAGCCACCCACCGGCCAAGCAACTGCTCACCCAGACCCAGTTCGCGGGCCACCGGCGCGACCGGCCTGCCCGTATCAATCACCAGACGCGCAGCCTCCCGCCGATACTCAGGAGTGAATTTACGTCGTGTCGTGCTCACAAGAACACCTTCCCGCAGAATCCCAGGATCCCGCTACTTCAGGTGTCCACCAACAGAGGCTAACCCCAGTTTCTTGCTGACGCCCCATCACCTTCTGCGGGTTTCTTCCTGACGCCCCATCACTTTCTGGGCGAAAGTGATGGGGCGTTTTGGTTTGTGGGGCAGGAGGTGATGGGGCGTTTGGGTTAAGGCGGCAAAAGGTGATGGGGCGTTTGGTCAGCCGTGGAGCTTGCGGTAAGCCCCAGCGGCGGCAGGGTGCAGGGGGATCCCGGCGGTGTTGATGAGGCTTTCCGCGCTAAGGAACTGCACGCCCAGGGTGGATTGGGGAATGAGTTCGCCGGCGTTGTGCACCAGCAACTGGACTGTGCGCTCCACGGTGGCGCTGTCCAGGTCCCGCCGGCAGAGCAGCAGGTTGGGAGCCCCCACTGTCCACACCGCGGGTACTCCTGGATAGCTGCCCTCCGGAATCAGGACCCGGTCGTACATTCCGCCGTACCTCCGGCGCAGCTCCGGCAGCAGCGCGGACAAGTCCAGCAGTTCCAGCGCCACCTCCTGCTGCGCGGCGGCGATGGCGGCGGTGGGCACGCCACCGGACCAGAACAGCGCATCCACGGTCCCCGCCTTGAGCGCCGCGATGCCGTCGTTCAGGCCAAGATGTTCGACGCCGGCAGTCCCCGCAGAGGGCTGCGCGGCATCCGTTGAGGTGCCCAGCCCCGCTGCTTCGAGCAACCGGGGAGTGGTAAGGGAAGTCCCCGATCCGGGTTGCCCCACGGCCACCCGCCGCCCTGCCAGCCCGGAAATGTCCCGGATGCCACTGTCCTTCCGGACCACGCAGTGGACGTAGTTCTCATAAACCTTGCCGATCGCAGCGATCCCTGCCGCCTCCCCGCCGGACTGGTCCCCGGCGGCATCGGCCAGGGCCACGGCAAAGGCGGCACGCCCAGCCCGCAACTCGGCGATGTTGTCGAGGCTTCCGCCGGTTGCCACGGCCCCGGCGTGGCCGGCTACGCCGTGGCGCTCAAGCGCTGCGGCCAGCAGCGTCGAGAACTCCAGGTAGAAGCCGCCCGGCTCACCGCCCGCCACAACCAGGTCCTCCGGGCGGTCGCCCCCGGTGCAGGCGCTGAGGCCGGGCGGCAGGCAGGCCGCGAGTCCGACGGCGACGACGGACGTGAGCACGGACCGCCGCGGCAGTTGCGGCACTGGACCGCCCGGGGCAACGGGATCATGCACGGGCACCACCCCGGCTGGAACCGTGGAGCGCATGGCCGGCAGGATGGGCGGGGAACTCGATGCGCGCGGACAACCCATGGGGGACGGCGTCGGCCAGCACCAGGCGGGCGCCGTTGGCAGCGGCAAGCTCTCCCACAATGGTCATGCCCAGCCCGGTGCCCGGAACCGACGCATGCTGAGGCGACCGCCAGAACCTGGTGGCTGCCGAGGCGCGCTCAGCGGCGGTAAGCCCTGGACCGTCGTCGGCAATTTCCACCGCCACCATGCCCGGTTCCGGCCGGACCGCCGCCGTGATGGTGGCACCCCGGGCGTACTTGATGGCGTTGTTGAGGAGCTCGGCCGCCATCTGGGCCAGCTCCGCCGGGTGGCAGGAAACCAGTGCCGGCGGCTGCGGGGCCGGAGCAAGGACCAGCCGGCAGCCTGCCTGTTCCGCCAACGGGGCTGCCCGTTCGATTTCGCCCTGGAGCACAGGGAACGGGTCCATCGGGTCCGGCGCGGGAAGCTCTTCGAGGCTGCCGGCAGCCCGCAGGTAACCTTCGGACGCGCGGTGCTCAGCTGCGGCGAGTTTCAACACTCCGTCCAGGATCTCTTCCACCCGGTCCAGCTCCGCCACGGCACGTTCGGCTGCGTCGTGTTCGCGGGCCGTTTTCAACTCGAGCTGCAGCAGGTCCAGCCGCAGCCGGAGTGCCCCCACCGGGTTGCGCAGCTGGTGCGAGGTGTCCGCAATCAGCTGGCGCTGTGCTGCCATGCTGGCACTGACAGTCCGCGCCATCGCTGTGAAGGACCGGCTCAGTTCCCGCAGCTCCGGGGGCCCGTCCTCAGGGAGGCTCCCGGTGCGCCCGGTCCGCTCCAGCTCGTGCAGGGCCGAATCCAGGCGCAGGACCGGACGCAGGACCCAGCCGGTGACCCGCGCAGCCCCCACCAGGAGTACGGCCGCCAGGGCAAGCGCGGCAACCCCCACCCCCAGCCAGCGTTCGCGGAGTTTCTGCCGTGCAGCGTCGGCGTGGACGTCCAGCAGCACGGCGCCCAGGACCTGGCTGGCGCTGCCGAACGGCCGGAAGATGAGCTGCGAACCGGAGCCAAGGGGTTCCAGTGGTTCAAGGGTGGTGTTGCTGACGTTCAGCCGGGCCAGGGACAAGGCGTTCTGCACGTCGGGCCGTCCGGCATCCAAACCACCGGAGGCCAGGGTCTGCTCCTGAACGCGCACCACGATCCCCTCGCCGTACAACCCGGAATACGTGTCCATCTCCCGCTGCAGCCGCGCCGTGTCGCCATCGCCCGCGGCGTCAAAGGCCACCTGGGCCAAGCGGTTCAGGGACGCGGCCCGGTTGATCTGGAGCTCCTGGGTCAGTTCACGTGACGCGGATGTGAGGATGGTGCCCGAGATCAGGAAGACCACCACCAGGCAGAGTACGCTGAGGACGCCCAGCACCCGCAGCCTCATCCGGAAGCCGTTTCCACCCGGTAGCCCACTCCGCGGACGTTGATGATGAAGCCCGGTTTCTGCAGTTTCGCCCGCAGCCCGGTGAGGTGGACATCCAGGGACCGGGAGGAGGCCAGGAAGGCGTCACCCCACAGTGCGTCCAGGATCTGTTCGCGGGTAACCACCGAGCCGGCGTGGCGTGCCAGCAGGGCGAGGAGTTCGAACTCGGTGGCGGTCAGGGCCAGCGGCAGCCCCGCTTTTGTAGCGGTGTGCCGCTTCAGGTCGATCGCCAGGTCGTCGAGCACAATGGTGTCTTCCTGCTGGACGCCCCCGGCCCGCGCCGCCCGCCGCGTCACCGCTTCGATCCGGGCCAGCAGTTCCACCAGCTTGACCGGCTTGACCAGGTAGTCGTCCGCGCCGGAACGGAGCCCGAGCACCACGCTGCGTTCGTCGTCCCGCGCGGTGAGGATCAGGATGGGGACGTCGGTGACCTGCCGGAGCTTGCGCAGCACCTCCAGCCCGTCCATGTCCGGCAGTCCCAGGTCGAGGAGGATCACCTGGAAGTTCCGGTGGGAGAGCAGCGCGTCAGCGCCGCGCGCGAGCCGCCGGGGGTGGTGGCCGGCGCTTTCGACGGCGGCGGTCAGGGCACCTGCCATGGCGTCGTCGTCCTCGACGATCAGCACGTCCATTGCCATCTTCCTTGCCGTTGCTGCGGTGCCTGGATCATCCCCCGCCTTTGGAGACTACCGCCTGAAGAACGGATTTGCCCGACGGCGGCAGGCCGGCAAGGCGGGGAGAGGCCGTCAGCGGATACCTAAGGAAGTGTTAGGAATTGCCCCTCCGCGTTGGTTGTGCGGTGGATCACCCATACCGTGGATGAGGCCCTCCGGCGTTGGAGGACGCACGTCACCACAAGGAGGAACTCACCGATGAGCACCCAGCAAACCGCGCCCCGATCGGAGGCCGCCCAGACCCGGCGGGCCGTGGGCAACATCCTGAAAGGTTCCGCCGGCAACCTTGTGGAGTGGTACGACCTCTACGTCTACACCGTCTTTGCCGCCTACTTCCAGGCCCACTTCTTCAACTCCAAGGATGAGCTCCAGGCCGGCCTCGAAGCGATGGCCGTCTTTTCGACGTCGTTCCTGATGCGTCCCATCGGCGCCTGGTTCTTCGGCCGGTACGCGGACCGCAAGGGCCGCAAGGCCGCACTCACGCTCAGCGTCACCATGATGTCCGCAGGCTCCTTTGCCATCGCCGTGCTGCCCACCCAGGACGTCATCGGGCTGTGGGCCATGATCCTGCTGGTGCTGGTCCGCGTGATCCAGGGCTTCTCCGTGGGCGGCGAGTACGGCACCAGCGCCACCTACATGTCCGAGGCCGCCACCAGCAAGCGCCGCGGCTTCTTCTCCAGCTTCCAGTACGTCACCCTGATTGGCGGCCAAATGCTGGCCCTGCTGGTCCTGGTGATCCTGCAGAACGCCATGCCCAAGGGCGACCTGGGCGAGTGGGGCTGGCGCATCCCATTCGCGATCGGCGGCGTGGCTGCCCTCGTGGTCCTGTGGCTCCGCCGCTCCATGGAGGAGACCGTTTCCGCCGAGCAGATAGAGGCCGCCAAGACTCCCGTGGTTGCCGGACAGGCCCAGCCGGGCACCATGAAGCTGCTGTTCACGAGCTACTGGAAGCCGCTGCTGGTCTGCATCGGCATCACCCTTGGCGGCACCGTGGCGTTCTACACCTACACCAACTTCATCCTGAAGTTCATGAACGATACCTCCGGCATCGCCAAGACCGACACCTCCGTGATCAACTTCTGGGCCCTGTTCATCTTCATGCTGCTCCAGCCCGTCTACGGCATCATCTCGGACAAGGTGGGCCGCAAGCCGCTGCTGCTCTGGTTCGGCATCACCGGCGTGCTGTTCACCTGGCCGCTGCTCTCCACCCTGGCCGGCACCAAGGACCCCTTCACCGCGTTCCTGCTGATGATGGGTGGCCTGCTGATTGTCGGCGGCTACACCTCGATCAACGCCCTGGTGAAGGCCGAACTGTTCCCCGCCTCCATCCGTGCGCTCGGCGTGGGCCTGGGCTACGCGATCGCCAACTCGCTCTTCGGCGGCACCGTGCCGCTGATCGGCGCCGCGTTCCAGAAAGCCTCGCGTGAGGACCTGTTCTTCACCTACGTGACCATCACCATCGCGATCTCGCTGGTGGTCTACATCTTCGCCCTGAAGAACAAGAAGGCCACGCACCTTGATGAGGAACAGGGCCATGCATGGGCATCCAACGCGGCCGACGGCGAAGAGCGGGTGGGTGCCGGACGGTAGCCTTTAGGGCACCCCGGGGCCAGCTCCCCAAGGAGGCGTACGACGGCGGCTGCCGGGCCGCCGTCGTACGCCTCCTTTTGCATGCCACGCCCAGGTGTGCCCGGGGTGGGCGGACTATATTGGGCGAGTGTCAACACCACCACAATCGCGGGAGTCTGCACCATGGCCAAGGAACTTGCCACCCAGCTCATCGAACAACTCCAGGCTGCCGGCGTGCAGCGGATCTACGGGATTGTGGGTGACAGCCTCAACCCGATCGTGGACGCCGTCCGCCAAACGGGTGGCGCCGCGAAGGGCGGCATCGACTGGATCCACGTCCGCCATGAGGAAGCCGCTGCCTTTGCCGCCGCTGCCGAAGCCCAGCTCACTGGCAGGCTGGCGGTCTGTGCTGGATCCTGCGGCCCCGGAAACCTGCACCTGATCAACGGGCTCTACGACGCCAACCGCTCCGGGGCGCCCGTGCTGGCCATCGCCTCGCACATTCCCAGCAAGCAGATCGGCAGCAGCTTTTTTCAGGAAACCCACCCGGACAGGCTGTTCAACGAGTGCTCGGTGTACTCGGAGCTGGTCAGCACCGCTGAGCAGGCGCCCCGGGTGATGCACAGCGCCATCCAGCACGCGCTGGGGCTTGGGGGAGTCGCCGTCGTGACCCTGCCTGGCGACATTGCAGGACTGGAAGCCGCAGGCCCCACGCCGCTCCCGGCCACCTTCCGGCCGGCCAGCCTGATCCCGGACCCGGCCAGCGTCCAGGCCCTCGCGGACGCCATCAACGACGCCGGCAAGGTGGCCATTTTCGCCGGCGCCGGCGTGGAGGGGGCGCACAGCGAGCTGATGGCGCTCGCCGAACTGGCCAAGGCGCCGGTGGGCCACTCCCTGCGCGGCAAGGACTTCGTCCAGTACGACAACCCGTTCGATATCGGCATGACCGGGTTGCTGGGCTACGGAGCCGCCGCGGAGGGCATCGAGGAAGCCGACCTGCTGGTCCTCCTGGGCACCGACTTTCCCTATGACCAGTTCCTGCCGGACACCCGCACCGCGCAGGTGGACCGGGTGGCCCACCGGCTGGGCCGCCGGACCGACGTCGACATTGCCGTCCACGGCGACGTGCTGCCCACCCTGCGCGCTCTGCTGCCACTGGTGACGGCGAAGAAGAGCCGCCGGTTCCTGGACCAGATGCTGAAGAAGCATGACCGGCTGATGAACAAGGCCGTGGGCGCGTACACCCGGAAGGCGGAGAAGAAGCAGCCCATCCACCCGGAGTACGCGGCGTCGCTGCTGGACCAGGTGGCCGCCGAGGACGCCATCTTCACCGCGGACACCGGCATGTGCAACGTCTGGACCGCGCGGTACATCAACCCGCTGGGCACCCGCCGGCTCATCGGGTCCTTCCTGCACGGCTCCATGGCCAACGCCCTGCCGCACGCCATCGGCGCCCAGTTGGCCTACCCTGGCCGCCAGGTCATCTCCGTCTCCGGCGACGGCGGGCTGTCCATGCTGCTGGGTGAGCTCATCACCGCCGCCGCCTACAAGCTGCCGGTCAATGTGGTGGTGTTCAACAACTCCACCCTGGGCATGGTCAAGCTGGAGATGCTGGTGGACGGGCTGCCCGACTTCGGCGTGGACGTCCCGGACGCCAACTATGCGGCCGTGGCAGAGGCACTGGGCTTCCATGCCGTCCGGGTGACCGATCCTGCGCAGATCGAGGCGGCGTACCGGGAGGCGTTCGCGCACCCCGGCCCGTCACTGGTGGAGCTCATCACCGATCCCAAGGCGCTGTCCATCCCGCCGAAGATCTCCGGCTCGCAGGTGCTGGGATTCGCCACGGCCATGTCCAAGGTGGTGCTGAACCGGGGAGCGGGCGAGGCCGTGAGCATGGCGCGCAGCAACCTGCGCAACATCCCGCGGCGCTAGCTGTACTGCCGAGTTCGCCGGAAACTGCCGGGTTCGCCGCAAAATCCCGGCGGTCTCGAGGGTTTCCGGCGAACCCGCGGGGAGATCGGTTCTACCGGGCGCCGCCCTGCCAGAGGGCGTCGAACGGGGCACCGGAGGCAACGCGGTTGCGGATGCCGGCGGTAACAAAATCCTTGGCGGTCCGGGCAGCATCCAACGGCGTGGCACCCTTTGCGAGCTCGGCGGTTACTGCGGCGGCCAACGAGCAGCCCGCACCGGAAACTGCCACCTCGCCCACCTTGGGAGCACTCAGGACTTCGAGCGTCTCACCGTCGTAGAAGACGTCGACGGCGTCCGGGCCTTCCAGGCGAACCCCGCCCTTGGCCAGGACTGCTGCGCCGCTGAGCTCGTGGATCCGGACCGCAGCGGCCTTCAGTGACTCCACGTCCGTGATGTCCAGGCCGGACAACGACTCCGCCTCGAAGTGGTTGGGCGTGACAAACGTGGCCAGCGGCAGGATCTGGGCTTTCAGGGCCTGGTCCGTGTCCAGCGCGTGGCCGGGCTCCTGGCCCTTGCAGATCAGCACCGGATCCAGCACCACGTTGGCGAAGCTGTTCTCCTGCAGGGCGCCGGCCACCGTGCTGATGGTGGCGGGGCTGCCCAGCATGCCGATCTTCACCGTATCCAAAGCCGAAGGTGCGCCAGACGCCGGACCATACGCCGCCGTCGTCGCCTCCAACTGGTCCGCGATCACCTGCTGGTCCACCGGCACGAACCGGTGGTTCCAGCTGTCCTTCGGGTCGAAGGACACGATGCACGTGAGGTTGGCGATGCCGAAGACACCGAGTTCCTGGAAGGTCTTCAGGTCGGCCTGCGCGCCGGCGCCACCGGTGGCTTCGGAGCCGGCGATAGTGAGGACGACGGCGGGACTTGCGGTGGGCAGCGTTGCGTCAGGGGTAGCGGAAGTCATGCATCCATCCTGCCACCCGGCGTCGGGCGCTTTCCATGTGTCACCGGACAGGGGGCCGGGACGCGGTATGGTCAGGGTTCCAGCGGTGGGCCGGGCTTCTGCGCAACCACGGGTTCCCGCGCGGGCGCGTCATGGACTGTGACGAGGCCGGACACGGCTGCCCGCCCCAGCGCCGCACAGAACCCCGTCCACAGGATCGTGCCCCACATTGCGGACCAGTGGCTGCCGGTGATGACCATGAGCGTGAGCACCCCCGTAACCAGCCCTGCCACGCCGACGGCCACGGCGTGGAGCAGCTGGTTGCGGACGGGCCGCATGCAGATCCCGGCAACCAGCGCCAGGGGCATTCCCAGGATTAGCGCGGAGAGCGTTCCGTAGAGGTAGCCGGGGAAACCCAGGGGGAACCCGAAGACCAGGACCGTGAGGCCCGCGCCGGGAAGGAACGCGCCTGGGCCGAAGGTGACGCGGAGCGGGCGGCTCATTCCCGGCCCTTGGCGATCTGCAGCAGTGCCCGGCCCAGCTCCGGCTGGCTGTAGACGAAGCCCGCGTCGAGGAGTTTCTGCGGCTGGACCCACCTGCTTTTGAGCACCAGCTCGGTTTCGGTGCGGATCAGGACGGCCCCTGCACGGAGGAGCCACGCAGGGGTGGGGAGCCCGAAGCGGGCGCCGTAGGCCCGCCGCACCAGGCGCATCATCTCCCGGTTGCTCACCACGTCCGGCGACGCCACATTAACGGGTCCGGTGACGTCGGTCCGCGCATGCAGGAAGCGGATGCTGCGGTACAGGTCCTCCACGTGGATCCAGCTGAACTTCTGCCCGCCGTCGCCCATGTGGCCGCCCAGGCCCAGCCGCGCCAGGTTGGCGAACGGCGCCAGCGCGCCGCCGCCGCGGCCCAGCACGATGGCGATCCGCAGCGGGATCTTCCGGGTGGCCGGCGTGGTGGCCGACGCGAGGGCGGCCTCCCACGCTTTGGCCACGTCCACGGAGAACCCGGAGCCAAGCTCGCCGTCGGTTTCAGGCTGGGGGTGGTCCCTGGCATCCCGGTAGATGGTGCCGGTGCTGGCATTGAGCCAGGTCGACGGCGGCTCCGGGCATTTTGCGATGGCCCGCCCCAGGGCCTGGGTGGTGGCCACGCGCGAGTCCATGATGAGCGCCTTGTTCCGCCGGTTGTAGCGGCAGGAGACGGACCGTCCGGCGAGGTTCACCACCAGCCCGGCGCCGTTGAGCACCCGGACCATGACGGCGTCGTCATCCCATCCGGCCGCGGCGCTGCCCGTTCCCTTGCGTCCAATGGTGCGCACGGTCCATCCGTCTTCCTGGAAGCGCCGGCGAAGGTATGTGCCGATGAAGCCGGAAGCCCCCGCCACCACCACGGTCTTTGTGCAGTCCATGTTTCCCCCAATATTTCTTCCCTAATCGCGGATGCTGCGGCTCAGGTCCAGGACGTCGTCCAGCACCTTGCTGACTCCCGGGATGCGGGCCAGTGCGAGACCGCGGGCAATGAGTGGGGCCGCACCGTCCACCAGCCTCCTGGTCCGCCGCTGGCCCTCCGAGGTGTCATAGACCCAGAAGAGGGTGATGCCCATGTAGCAAAGCCACAGCAGCTCCGGCAGGTCGGTCCGCAGCTTCTTCGGTACGGCAGGCCTGGCCCCGTCCACGGTGCGCCTGAAGATGTCCAGGGATGCCTCGCGCGCGGGCGTGGACCGTGCTGAGAAGGGGTTCACCGGTGATGTTGGCCGGATTGCGGTAGCAACGAAGTCCGCGCCGAACCGGTGGTAAGGGGCCATGACGTCAAGGCCGGCATGCAGCGTGGCCTTCAGGCGCTCAGCCAGGGAAGCGGTCCCGTCCAACGCTTGCGAGGCCCGTGCCGCATGCTCTGCCTGCACCTGGATGTACAGCTCGTGGACCAGGTCATCCTTGGACGCGAAGTAGTAATAGGCGTTGCCGACGGAGACGCCTGCCCCGCCGGCGATGGCGCGCATGGTGGTCTTCTCGAACCCGATATCTCGGAACATGCGCAGCGCCGTGTCCGCCAGCATTTGCCTGGTCTGTTCGCTCTTCGCTGCCATCGGCATCCCCATTCTTGAACATGTTCAAAAACAGTGTGCCACAGTAGTTGAACATGTTCAAAAACTGTTTCCGTGCTAACCAGCCCTTCTCCTGGGGGAGCTTTGCCGCAGGGCACGGTGCGAGAATGGCACGAGTGCTAATACAACCGGCCGCCCCGTACGGCAGGCCGGCCAACCACTCCTGAACGGATCCCTCAATGACCTCCGCCCCCGGCCACAGTGCCGTGCCCCAAACCGTCCAACCCACTGCCGCAGGTCCCGCCGCCAGATTCGCGGACATCGGATCGCCCTACTTCGGGATCATGCTGGCAGCCATGGCAGTAGTCCTTATCCTGTCCAACATTGGAGCGTCCAAGGGGGTGGCATTCGGCCCCATCGTCACCGACGGCGGCTTCTTCCTCTTCCCGCTGGCTTACATCCTCGGCGACGTGATCAGTGAGGTCTACGGCTTCAAGGTGGCCCGCAAAGCCATTTTCACCACATTTGCGCTGTCCGTATTCGCTTCCCTCTGCTACTGGGTTGTCATTGCGCTGCCCGGGTTCGACGACGAGTACGGTGCCGCCAAGCAGTCCGCCCTGGAAGGGTCACTCGGCCCCGTGCCACAAATCGTCCTGGCCTCCCTGCTGGCATTCCTGGCAGGGCAGACCATCAATTCCTGGATCCTGGTCCGGATGAAGGCCCGCACCGGGGAGAGGTCCCTATGGGCGCGGCTCATGGGATCCTCGGGCGCCGGGGAGTTTGTGGACACGCTGATCTTCTGCAGCATCGCCGCACCCGTCATCGGCATCGCCGACCCCGGCAGCTTCGTGAACTACGTGCTGGTGGGTTTCGTGTACAAGACCGTGGTGGAGTTCCTCTTCGTCCCCGTAACCTCGCTGGCCATCAACTGGGTCAAGCGTCGCGAGCCCAGTTACGGCGCCGCCGGCCACGCCGCGGAAGTGGTGACAAACGCCGCATAGCTGCCGCCCGGCGTCGTACGTTGCAACTGCTGATCGCGTGGGACCGCCGGAAAGCTGCCGGATCGCCGGAAATTACCGGCGACCTGGTCCCATTCCGGCGATTTGGCGCTCCGGTCGGGTGGCTAGGGCCGGAGCGCAGCAAGGACACGGGCCTTGAACTCGTGTTCGCGGAAGAGGTCGGCCCATTTCACGCGCACAAAGGTCCAGCCGTCCTCGGTGAGGGCGTTCTCCCGCTGCCGTTCCTGAAACAGCACCTCGGCCGTTGGCTTGTAGTCGAAGTACTTCGTTTTCCCGTCGAATTCGAGGGCAACCTTCTTTTCCTTCCAGGCGAAATCCAGCCGATACCGCCCGGCACGCGTCGCCACCGCGACCTGGGGCTCCGGCAGGGGAAGTTTCAGCCGCAGCAGGAGTTCGCGCGTGAGTGTCTCGCCGGCGGACTCCGACCGCGGATCTGCGTGGGCGAGCGCCAGCCGGAGGGTCCGGATTCCGCGGCGTCCCTGCAGGCCGTCAGCCATTCTCTCCATGAGGGCCTTGTCCGCACCTAGCCGGAGGGCGTGGTCCATCAAAACCAGTGACTGCCGGTAAGCCAGCATCATGGCGCAATCCACTACCGTCCGCTCCAGCGAGGTCACCCGGAGGTTGCCGAGGGTCACCACTTCCGGCCCGGTCCAGGGACGGGTGTGGCCACGGACATCCTTGCCGAGCCGCTCGCTGGAGGGGTTTCCCGGCAGTAAAAGGTGGATCAGGTCATCAACATCCCAAACATACAAATGGTGCAGCCGGGCGGCGGAGGTGTGGCTGTACACATAGCCGCCGGCTGAAGTGGTCAGCGTCCCGTGGGCATGGGCGTGGATCAGCTGCCTGCTGCGGACTGGCCCCGATTGCTTCTCCCACAGCTCGGCGCGGATGTAGCAGCCATGGCGGAGGCGGACCAGCTTCCCGTGGAGGGCCAGGGCCTTGATGGCCCGGGAATTGAGGCCGTGCCCGTGCAACTGTTCCGTCCGCCACAGGTTGCCGGTGCCTGGAAGAGCGGGAAGGCGTACTGTCTGCTTCGGTGTCATTCCGACAGGGTCCCGCCGCTGCGGCACCATCGGAAGGCGCCGCCGTCGTCATGTGGAAAACGTCCCGCGTCCCCAGCTCGCCGGAAAGGTGCCGGATCGACGGAACGTTCCGGCGGCCCGGCAGCTTTCCGGCGGCCCGGCAGCTTTCCGGCGGGTTCGACGGCGGCGGGCCGGCTTAGGCCTTCAGCGTCCCGTCCAGCAGGGCGCGCAGTTCCTGGAAGTGCCGCTCCGTGGCTTCTGGGTGGAACGCCGAGGTGTCCGCCATGGAGTAGCCGTGCGGTGCCCCGGCGTAGATCTCGTTGGATGCCTGCAGTCCCGCGGCGTGGAGCGCTTCGCCCAGACGGGCGACGGCGTCGGGGGCCATGCTCCGGTCGTGGTCCGCGTGGCCGAAGACGAACCGCGCCCGCGCGTTGCCAAGCCCCAGGTGCGGGCTGTCCGGATCCTCCGTTGCCAGGCCGCCGCCGTGGAAGCCGCCGCACGCTGCCACCACTTCGGGGTGCGAGGTGGCGGTCCGGACCGCGAGCCGGGCGCCCATGCAGTAGCCGGTGGTCCCGATGGGGCCCGGCGCCACGTCGTCGAGGGCTGCCAGCGCGGAAACCCAGGCATCGATGTCCGGCAGGGCCTTGTCCGGGGTCAGCCTGCCCACCCGCGGGAAGGCAGCCTTGCCGGCGGCTTCCCGGCCCTCCTGGGTGGACATGTCACCCTCGGGGGCAAGCTCGGCGACTGTTCCTTCACGGTAGAAAACGTTGGGCGCCAGCACCACGTAGCCCCAGTCGGCAATGCGCTGGGCCATCTCCTGGATGCGCGGGCGCAGGCCGAACGCGTCCATGTAGAAGATGACTCCCGGGAACGGGCCGGTTCCGGCGGAAGGGCGGGCGACGATGGCTTCGGCACGGCCTGCAGGGGCCTGGATCTCGATGAGCATCTGGTCAGGATAGCGGAGGCACCCGGGAGGCATGCTCAGGAGTAGTACCGGCCCAGGGTCTCTGCCTTGAAGTCGAAGAACGTGCCGGACTCAATGGCCAGCCGGGCGTCGTCCACCATCTTCACCACGAACCGCTCGTTGTGGATGGAAATCAGGGTGGCGGACACCATTTCCTTGGCCTTGAACAGGTGGTGGATGTACGCCCGCGAGTAGTTGGTGCAGGCGTAGCAGTCGCAGCCCTCCTGCAGTGGCCCGAAATCGCGCTTGTACTTGGCGCCGGAGAGGTTGAACCGCCCTTCCGGGGTGTAGAAGGCGGAGTTCCGGGCCACCCGCGTGGGGGAGACGCAGTCGAACGTGTCGGCGCCGTTTTCGATTGCAGTGAAGATGTCATCCGGTTCGGAGATGCCCAGCAGGTGCCGCGGCTTGTCCTCCGGCAGTTCCTCGTTGCACCAGCGAACGATCGTGCCCAGGTTTTCCTTCTCCAGCGCCCCGCCGATGCCGAAGCCGTCGAACGGCATGGCGCCAAGGTCGCGGCAGGCCTTCCGGCGCAGGTCCTCGTACTGGGCGCCCTGGATCACGCCGAACAGGGCCTGGTACGGCTTGCCCGCGCGGTCCTCCGTCAGACGGAAGTGTTCCGAGATGCACCGCTCCGCCCACAGCCGGGTGCGCTCCAGCGATTCCTCCTGGTACCGCCGGGAGTTCTGCAACGTGGTGAGCTCGTCGAACGCGAACATGATGTCCGCGCCGATCTGGTGCTGGACCCGCATGGAGATTTCGGGGGAGAACCGGTGGCGGTCGCCGTTCAGGTGGGACTTGAACCACACGCCGTCGTCATCGATGTGCGCCAGGCGCTCTTTGCCGGGGGCCACGGCGTCGTCAGGCCCGGAAGTATCCACAGACTTCATGTCGATGACCTTCTTGAACCCCGAACCGAGGCTCATCACCTGGAATCCACCGGAATCAGTGAAGGTGGGGCCGGGCCAGTTCATGAAGGCACCCAGCCCGCCGGCCTCGTCCAGGACGTCAGGGCCCGGCTGCAGGTACAGGTGGTAGGCGTTGGCCAGCAGGGCCTGCGCGCCCAGGTCCGCCATTGATTCAGGCAGTACGGCCTTCACCGTGGCTTTGGTCCCGACGGCGATGAACGCCGGGGTCTGGATCTCACCGTGCGGGGTGGTGATGGTCCCGGTGCGGCCCAGGAATGCCCCGCCGTTTTCAGCCTCCTGCGCATCCGATGGCGGGCAGGACTCCGCCAGGCGGGTGCCGACCTTGAAGGAGAACTGTGATCGGGTTTCCGGCAGGGCGAAGGCGGGGTTGGCTGGCACCGTACCAGTGTGCCAGCAATCCCCCCGCGGCCCGTAAACGCGGGCCCCGGTACGCTCAGCTGGCCGGTTCTGAGGCCGGGTAGTTCGAGGCCCGCCAGGAATCCCAGGATTGCCGGATGGCGTCGAAGGCGCCGGCGCCAAGATCGTAGGTCGAGGCGATGACGAACGAGCCATCACCCTCCTCGCGGACGTCCTTGATTGCGGGATGGTCTGCCACCACCAACAGCCCCTCGCCGTGCTCCGCATAGCTGTGCACCGTGAGCCCCACCTGGTGGCTGGTCCGGTACCAGACTTTGCCGCTGATCTCCTCACCGGTGCCGAGCGTCAGCTGGTACGGCTCACCCGGCGCCGGGAGGTCGGAGAGCCCCAGCTTGTCGATCGCGGGGCCGTTGCCCTCGGTCAGGTGCAGGAACAGGGTGTGCCGCTTGCCGTGCGGGTGGCGTTCCAGGGCGAACCGGAGCTGCTGCAGGAAGGTCAGCCAACCCTGCGTGATGTCCTCGTCCCATGCCGCCCATTCGGAGTTGTGGTCCACCGCGCCGCGGGTGACGCTGACCCGGGTACCGTCCGCAACCGGGTGGAGCTCGAACGTGTCCCCGCCGTGCACGGTCAGGCTGGTGTGGTCCGCGGATTCCTGTACATCGGAGAAGTAGATCTCCTTGATCTCGGACTCCAGGTCTTCGGCCTGCCAGCCGTGCCACTGGGCCACCCTGGACGGTTCCCGCAGCATGGTCCAGACCTGCGGGGCGTCGGCGTTGATCACTACGCTGAGATTGTTCGTCATAGCCCCGAATGTACAACTCCGGCTACCCCCGGGGTAGGGCTAATTTCCCTTGCTGGAAGTTACCGGCAACGTGGCCATGTGTTCAGGAGCGGACGGCCTCCAGCTCGTTGCTGATGCGCCGTTCAAGTTCGGACATGCCGATGGTTTCGGAGCCGCCGTGGGCCCGCAGGAACAGCAGGGATTCGAGCCGCAGCAGCCGCCATTCGCGCTCGGCGTCGTGGTTGGAGTTGTCGATCGAGCGGAAGATTTCCTTGTCGTACAGGTTGGGTTCATTAAGCGAGCGCTGCCGCACCTTGGCTGCCATCCGTGCCTTGAAGGCGTCCGTCTCCTGGTTTTCGGGCGTGCGGATCAGTTTCTCGTAGACCTCGGCCCGTTCGTCCTGGCCATCCTGCCGGCAGATGTAGCTGGCCAGCGCCAGGGCTGCCTCCACCGAGGTCCACCGGCCGGGGTTCCCGTCGTAGGGGAGCACGGTGATCAGGTCTGCCACCGACAGTGCGCCGTCCGCGTCCTTGAGCGTGATGAACAGTTCGTGCGCCAGGTCGCTGAGGTCCTTCAGGCAGCTGCCGGACTTGAAGTTGACCCCCTTCGAGAGCCGGTCCGCCAGGAGCAGGACGCCCTCGGCGTCTGGGTGGGCCTCCGCGGCTGCCTCCACCACGGATTCGGGGGTGCCGTCCGGGGCGGGGATGAGCGCCAGTTCCTCCTCGCCGGGCCCGGTCACCGCGGGTGGGGCCGGGGGAAGGGGAGGGACGACGACGGCGGTCGCCACGTTGAGGGGACCGGTCCCGGCGCCGGGCTGCTCCTGCGCGCCGTTCCGGGGCATCAGGGTTTCCGCGGGTGGTGCGGCCTCGGGAAGGTCCGCCGGCAGGGGGAGCTGGGTGACGTCGTCGTGCGCGCCGTCCACCACGGTGACCATGGTGCCGATGGCCACCCGCAGTGTGCCGCCGCCGGAGAGGCTGGCCAGGACCAGTGCGGGGGAGCCGAAGTCGTCGTGCTCAAGCTCCACCTGGTCGATTTCGGCAGTGCGCCGGCCGTCGGGGAGGAGGATGTGGCTGCCGGTGGTCAGAGATCCAGCCTGCTGTTCACGGTGGTGCCTGGCGGCTGGTGATTCGGTCATGGGAGTCCTTAAGTTCTCTTGCGGTCCGCCCTACAGTCTACAAAGGCGGGCACTCAAAACCGGGGACCCCCACGTCCCGGCGGGGTGGTCAGAAGCCCACGCCTGCAAACGCCAGGGCCTGCCGGATCAGGCCGCCGCGGCCGCCGGAGAACTCCATCTGCACGCCGGGGCTGAGGACTTCCTCCGGGGTCATCCAGGTCAGTTCGAGGGCGTCCTGGCGCGGCTCGCACTCGCCCGTCACCGGGATCACGTAGGCCAGCGACACGGCGTGTTGCCGCTCGTCCGTGAAGCCGGTCTGGGACGGCGCGGGGAAATATTCGGCCACGGTGAACGGCACGGGGCTCAGCGGCAGCTGCGGGAACGCCAGGGGGCCCAGGTCCTTTTCCATGTGCCGGAGCAGGGCGGCGCGGATGGTTTCGCGGTAGATCACACGGCCGGAAACCAGGGAGCGCACCATGGTCCCGTCCGCATCCGCCTGCAACAGCGTTCCCACCTCGTTGACGTATCCCAGCGGGTCCAGCCTGACCGGTACTGCCTCTACGTACACCATGGGCAGCCGCCCGCGCGCCTCAAAGAGGTCTTCTTCGGAGAGCCAGCCGGGATTCGGGTCAGGTGTGCGCACGTTCATGCTTAAGTTCTACCCCATGGGGCGGTGCTGGGAGACCCACACCGTGGCGGGCGCGTTGGGGCTGCCCGCGTCGGGATTGGCCACATGGAGGGTGCTGCCAAACGCCTCCTCCGTCAGGCTGGCGGAGAAGCCGGCCGCGGTGAGGCGCTCCCGCAGCTGCTCCAGGCCGCCGCCGTATTCAAAGCCAAGGCCCGAGCGGGAAGCTCCGGCTGCCGGCCGCACCAGGAGTACCCCGCCGTTCTTGGCCGTGAAGTCCGCGGTTTCGTCGTTGTCCGGCACGGGCCGTGGGCGGGCGCCGATGTGCAGCAGCGTGCGGACGGCACCTTCGGGGTCCTCGGTGTACCAGACCGCGGCGACGGCCAGGGCGGGATCGGCGTCGGCACACTGGGCAAAGTGGGCGGCCTTGTCCGCGAGGAAGCTGAACCCGTCCGGCGCACTGATACGGCAGGCGTCACCGTGGTCGGCGGTAACGGGCTCGGCCGGTCCGGTGCCTTCCGCCGCTCCCTCCTGTGGGGAGTCCTCCTTGGCTGAGGCGTTGGTGCGCCTGGCGAATTCGGCAACGTCGCCCACCTCCACGGCCAGCACCGTCCGGCCGTCCTGTCCGGAACCGGCCTCGGCGGGATGGACTGCCAGCCGCCCTGAGCCCGAATCGAAAACCGTCCACCCGCCGTCGTCCTCCGTGGGGACCATTCCCAGGGCGGTGAGGAGCTGTTTCCAGGACTCGGTGCGCGAGGTGAAATGGACGGGGCGGACTCGGAGCATGGCATTGTCCTCGGGGTTGCGGATGGGCCGGTAGGGCCATGATGCCACGTGTTGCCGTCCGGCACACGGGCCTTGTGGTACGGGATTCCACGGGCAGAATTAGGCCATGGCCAATGACCTTGAGGAACTGCTGGTGCCCGACGCTGCCGCCTGGCGTGCCTGGCTGGAAGAGAACCACGGCACCAGCCCGGGGGTGTGGCTGGTGCTGCACAAGAAGGGCGGGACGGTGACGGGCCTTGACTACGCGGCGGCCCTGGACGAAGCCCTTTGTTTTGGCTGGATCGATGGGCAAGGCAGGCGCCGGGACAGCGAAAGCGTGTTCCAGCGGATGACGCCGCGGCGCCCCCGGAGCATCTGGTCGGCCCGGAACGTGGGGCACATTGCCCGGCTGGAGGAGGCCGGGAAGATGACCGACGCCGGACGGGCCGCCGTGGCGGCGGCCAAGGCGGACGGCCGCTGGGACGAGGCCTACGGCGGGCAGGCCGACCTCGAGGTGCCGGAAGACCTGGCGGCCGCCATCGCAGCCAACCCGGCGGCGCAGGCCACCTTCGAGGTCCTGACAAAAACCAACCTGTTCGCCCTGGTGTTCAGGACCAATTCGGCGAAGCAGGCGGCCACCCGGGAACGCAGGATCGCCGGGTTCGTGGACATGCTGGCACGGGGAGAGACACCCTATCCGCAGAAGAAGCGGCCACCGGCACGCGACTGACTGCCGGTGTATGACGTCCCCGGATTGGGTTCCCGGGAAGAGGGCCGGTAAAATTGACGGTTCACTTGCGCTGGTGCCGTTCCCCTGTCCCGGGGGACGGCACTTGTGCGTTCAGCGACGGATCGACACCACCCATGCCCTTCCCACGTCCCGCGTCCATTCGTGCCGCCCTCCGGCGACCCCCCATTCTGTGGGCCCTGGCCGCCGTCGCCGTGCTGGCGCTGGCCGTTTCGCTGGTACTGGCCGGTACCGTCCAGCGGGGCCCCGGCACGCAGGAAAGCGGCCCACCAACCGCCGCGCGTCCAACGGAAGCCGCGCCGGAGGGAGATGACGTTTTCCGGCCGGCGTACCACCTCACGCCGGACGAACACTGGATGAACGATCCGCAGCGGCCCTTTTTCCTCGACGGCCTCTGGCATTACTACTACCTCTACAACGCCGACTACCCGGAAGGGAACGGCACCGAGTGGTTCCACGCCACCAGCACGGATCTGGTGCACTGGAAGAACGAAGGGGTGGCTATTCCCAAGTTCCGCAACGGCCTGGGCGACATTGAGACCGGCTCCGCCGTGGTGGACACGGAAGGGACGGCCGGATTTGGCAAGGGGGCCGTGATCGCGGTCCTCACCCAGCAGCACGACGGTGTCCAGCGCCAGTCCCTGTTCTACTCCACGGACAAGGGTTACAGCTTCCAGGGCTACGGACAGAACCCGGTGATGGAGAACCCCGGTGCCGAGCACTGGCGGGACCCGCGGATCATCCGGGACGAGGCCAACAACCAGTGGCTGATGCTCCTCGCGGAGGGCCACAAGATCGGCTTCTACACCTCCAGGGACCTCAAGCAGTGGGCCTACGTGTCCGGATTCGAGCAGGAAGGGCTGGGAATCCTGGAGTGCCCGGACTTCTTCCAGCTGGACCTCGACGGCGACCCCGCCAAGCGCACCTGGGTCCTGGCAGCGAGCGCCAACGGATCCGGGGAGGGGCGCACCACCGGCCTGGCCTACTGGACCGGCAGCTTCGACGGCAAGGCCTTCACAGCGGACGGCGGCCACCAGTGGCTCGACGGCGGACCGGACTTCTACGCGGCCGTCACCTGGGCTGGCCCGGGGCTTGACGACGCGCAGCCGATGGCGTCCCGGCACGCCATCGGCTGGATGAACAACTGGGCCTACGCCCGGAACCTTCCCACCAACGGCTGGTACGGGGCGGCCTCGGTGGTGCGGGACATCCGGCTGGCGTCCGACGGCGGCCGGCCGGCCCTGGTGTCCTCGCCTACGGCCGCGCTCCAGTCACTGGAGGGGGCGCCAGTGCAGGTGCCCGGCGGGAGCATTGATGGCGGCCTGGCACTCCCGGTCCCGGACAGCGGCGCCTTCAAGGCCGACGTCGAGCTGGCCAAGCCCGCGGACGGGACCGGGGAGGCGCGGCTGCTGCTGCAAAGCGGCGGCACCACCTATGCCACGGTGGGCTACGATTTCGCGGCCGGCCGGGCGTTCGTGGACCGCAACGGTGACGCGGCGGCCGGCGGGAGCGGCCTGGCAGACCGGGCGGACGCCCGCGGCGAATACCGGCAGGCGCGGTCGGTGGATGCGCAGCCCGCCGGGGACTCAGTCCGCCTCACCGTCTACGTGGACCGGTCCTCCCTGGAGGTCTTCGTGGCGGGACGGGCCCTGACGTCCCTGGCGTTTCCACCGGCCGGCACCAAGGAAGCCCGGCTGGTGGCGGAGGAACCGGTATCGCTCAAGGGCGGCACCGTCACGCCGCTGGCCGGCATCCGCTAGGCGCCGGCTGCGGCGGTGACGGCGGCCGCTGCCTCCAGCGCCATCCATGCCTGGAGCTGGGTGGAGAGTTCGACGGCGGCGCTCGGCGGATACGTCGCGGCCGCCGGTTTGGCTGCGTGCAGCGAAAAGATGCTCGTTCCTTGCCGCCGGGCATTTGCCTCGCCGGGGCCGACGGGGCGCCGGCCGGACCAGAGCGCTTCAGCGGTGTCCGTCACCAACCGTGCAGCCGTGGCGCGGGTAGCCGCGGGAAGCCGGCGGTCTGCCGCGGCTAGTGCCAGGTAACGGCAGAGAATCCCGGTGAAGAGGCCGCCGTCGCCCGTTCCTTCGCAGCGCAGCACCGAACCACCGGAGCCCGTGCCGGCTCCGTTGCTGCTGCACGGGACGGTCAGCAGCCGCTGCACGGCGTCCACCAGGACCGCGGCCCGGGCCAGGTTCGCCTCGCCGCCCAGCTCCAGGAGTGCTCCCAGCACCGGGCCCTGGTTGTAGGTGTATACCGCCCGCTCCAGCACCACCTCTCCGGAGGGATCCAGGCGTGCGCCGTCAAGGTAGAGGGCCTGGTCCGCGTCAAAGAGCGTGGCGTCGAGCCAGTCCAGCAGGGCCTGGGCCTTGGCGTGCTGGCCTGTGCGGGCATAGAACAGGGCCACCGGCGCGGTGGCCGGGGTGTTCTTGAAGTCGCGTTTCTTGCTCCAGAAAGTCCCGCCGCCCAGGTCATCGGTGCAGGCGGCGTCGAACTGCAGCGCCAGCGACGCCCGGACCACGGCGTTGCGGCGGCGGCCAGGACGACGGGTTTCCTCGGCCAGCCTGTCCAGGCGGAGCGTTGCCAGCGCCAGCCACGCCATGTCGTCGTAGTAGCTGTTCACGAAAGTCAGGGCGTTGCGGAGCCTGATCCCGGTGACCAGGCGCGAGGCCAAATGCCCGGCGCTGGGCCGGCCCGGGCCGTCGAACCGGGCCGCCGGGGTGGCTCCGCCGCCCAGTTCCCGCCGCCCGGCGTCCACCAGGCAGTCAACGTAGTGCGCCTGCCACCAGTAGTGCCAGGGGAGGGCCAGCGATGCGGCAGGCCGCATCCGGCGGAGTGCGGTACGCCATCGCGGCGCTGGCTGGGTGCCCGGCTCCTGCTCCTGCGTTGAGGGGGTGGGCGGTCCGGCCGGGTGCCTGCCCTGCAACAGCACTGCGCCCAGGTGGGTTCCGGGCAGGAACAGCAGTTTCCGGCCGAACAGGGCGGTCACGGACCGGGCCGCGTGGTTCGCCCTGTCCTGCCAGGCGGTCAAGGAGGTGCTGCTGGACGTCATGCCGTCCACCCTAACCGTGCCGCCGGCACCAGGGAGTGCAGGGCCTCCGGGGTGAGTGCGGCGGCGCGGGATTTCAGTTAACATTCATTAACTGTTGCTCGGGTCGCGCCGCGGCATGGGGACACACATCAAGGAGGATGGATGGACATCAAAGGCAGCGTCGCACTGGTGACAGGCGGGGCGTCCGGGCTGGGAGCAGCCACCGCGCAGAGATTGTTCGACGCCGGCGCATCCGTCGTGCTCGTTGACCTGCCGTCCTCGGGCGGACAGGCACTGGCGGACGAACTGAACGGCCGCGCCGCAGCCGGCCAGTCCGCCGTCTTTGCCCCCGCAGACGTGACCAGCGAGGCCGACGTACGGGCCGCCGTCGGGACCGCCGCGGGGCTGGGCCCACTCCGGATCGTGGTGAACTGCGCAGGGATCGCCACCCCCGGCAAGGTCCTGGGACGGGACGGTGTGCTGCCCCTGGAATCCTTCAGCAAGGTCATCCAGGTCAACCTGGTGGGGACCTTCAACGTCCTGCGCCTGGCCGCCGAAGCGATGGCGGCCACCGAGCCCGCCACCACCCCGCTGGGCGGCCCGGAACGCGGCGTCATCATCAACACCGCCTCCGTGGCGGCCTTCGACGGACAGATCGGCCAGCCCGCGTATGCCGCCTCCAAGGGCGCCGTGGCCGCCATGACGCTGCCGATCGCCAGGGAACTGGCGCGCTCGCTGGTCCGGGTGGTCACCATCGCCCCGGGCATCTTCGAGACCCCTATGATGGCCGGCCTGTCGCAGGAGGCGCAGGACTCGCTCGGCGCCCAGGTTCCGCACCCGTCCCGGCTGGGCAAGCCCGCGGAATACGCCAACCTGGTGGCACATATTGTGGACAACGCCATGCTGAACGGCGAAACCATCCGCCTGGACGGCGCTATCCGGATGGCGCCGAAATGAGCGCGCCGGACGTCCCGCAGCTGCCGGCGGCGGACTTCTTCGCCGTCGAAGCGATGCTGGACGAGGCTGAACGGAACAAGCTCGCCGAGCTGCGGGACTTCCTGGCGGCCGAGGTGGCGCCGTACGCGGGGGATTGGTGGAACAAGGCCGAGTTTCCCGCCCATATCCTCCCCAAGCTGGCCACGCTGGAGCTGAGCACACCGGTCCACCGCGGCTACAGCCATCTTTTTGCCGGGCTGGTCATCGCGGAGATCACCCGCGTGGATACCTCCCTGGCCACGTTCTTCCTGGTCCATCACGACCTCTTCGTGGAATCCCTGCACACCTTTGGCACGGAGGACCAGAAGCAGCGGCTGCTGGCCGACGCCTCGGAGCTGCGCACTACGGGTGCCTTCGCGCTGACCGAACCGCTGCACGGCTCGGATGTGGCGGGCGGCCTGGAGACCCGGGCCCGGCGGATCTCCTCCACCACGGGAGAAGCGGACGACGCCGGCGATACGTGGGTGCTCAACGGGGCCAAGCGCTGGATCGGCAACGGGACGTTCTGCGACTACATGCTGGTGTGGGCCCGGGATGAGGCGGACGGTTCGGTGCGCGGCTTCATTGTGGACGCAACGCTGCCGGGAGTCAGCCGGAGCAGGATCGAGAACAAGATCGCCCTGCGCACCGTCCAGAACGCGGACATCCGGTTCCGCGATGTCAGGGTTGCCGAGGCGGACCGCTTTGCCGGTATCAGCAGCTTCGAGGACACCAAGGAACTGCTCCGCAGCTCACGGATCATGGTGGCGTGGCAGGCGGTGGGCCAGCAACTCGCAGCCTTCGACGTGGCCCGGCAATACGCGGTGGAGCGGCAGCAGTTCGGCCGGCCGCTGGCCCACTTCCAGTTGATCCAGCAGCAGCTGGTGACCATGCTGGGGAACGCCGTGGCCAGCATGTCCATGATGGCCGGGCTCGCCCGGCTGCAGGAGCAGGGGGCAGCCAACATGCCGCAGGTGGCCCTGGCCAAGTCCTACCTCAGCGCCCGCATGCGCGAAACCGTGGCGCTGGGCCGCTCCATCCTGGGCGGCAACGGGATTGTTACCGACTACCGGATGGCCAAGATCTTCGCCGATGCCGAGGCCATCTACACCTACGAGGGCTCGTTCGAGGTCAACACCCTGATCGTGGGAAGGGCCATCACTGGAATCTCCGCCATCGGTGGTTGAGCAGGTCGAAACCCTTACCGGCCGGGGTACGGCTCTTTCTCGCCGGCTTCCACCCGGATGTCCAGGCTGTTGTTCTTCACGGGCATGGGGCAGGTGCCGTAAGGGGTGAAGGCGCTGGGGTAATTGATGGCCCGGTTGAAGTCCAGCACTACGGACCCGTCCGGCCGCGGCCTGGGGAGGGAGAGTTTCCGCCACTCGTCCGTGGTGTCGCCGTTGGTTTCGTCGTGGAACGTGACGGTCAGGGCGCCGAGCTTTTCTTCCTCCGCCTGGAGCCGGAACTCATGGCTGCTTCCCGGGAGGCGGAAGACCACCTCGCCTACGCTGCGGTGCACGCCGTCAACCAGCGGGTTCGCGGTGCCGATCGGCACATCCACCGGCGCCGGGTAGGGCTCAAACCTTCCGGTGACCTCCCAGCCGGGGTTGTACGGAAAGGTAGGCACGCCGTCGAATTCCGTGAAGGCCGGTGATGCAGCGTCCCGGGTGCGGATCGCATACCGGCCGCCGCGCATGGCCAGTTCCACCACTACCTGGTCCCCGTCCGGGCCGCCGAACTGCACCCACATCAGTGATTCCTCGTCCGCCAGGACGGCGGATACGGTGCCGTCCACCTTTTCCCCTGTCTCCACCAGCGTGAGCCCGTCCGCCGGAACCGCGGTGAGGAACGCCGTCGAGCCCGTGGCGTCAGTGGACCACAGGCCCGGGGCCGGCTCGATGGCGGAAGGTGAGTCTTCGAGCCACTGGAAGGAGGTGAGGGTAAGCCAGCCGTGCGGCGCTGCCAGGGCTTTGTTGCGGTTGGCGCGGAAGCGCTGCCAGCGCTCGGCCCTGGCGGCGTGGGTGGTGGCTGGGGTGGTGGTCATGGTTCCTTCCAGTTGCGTATGCCTTCGGCTACAACCGGATCGCGGACGTGTTCATTCCGCCGCTGAATCCTTTGTCCGGGGTTGAATGGAGTGGTGGACATCCTTGCGGGAGTGAATCGGGAGTGGCTTGCCGCGCTCCCCTGGCTGGCGGCCGTCCTTGCCGCCGCGGTCGTCCTGGCGTGGCGCCGGCGGCGGCCGGACCTCGCAGCACCTGCCGCCGTCGCCGTCTTCATGGCAGCCAACGTGGGCGCCGGCATCTACGTCCTGAACCACCTCGCGGACGGGCGCTGGGGCGGGGACGCGCAGCCGAAACTCGCCCCGCCCACACTCTCCGGAACCCCCGTGGTGGGCCAGTTCCTGCAGCCGCTCGACGGAGCCATGGCAGGCATGGCCGGCGGGGTCAACGATTTCATCGACTTCCGGGCCGCGCTGCCGGTGGCACTGGACTTCTTCGCGGCCGCCGGATGGGCGCTGGCACTCCTGGTGCCGCTGCTGCTCACGGCTGCCGTGGTCCAGGCCGGAAAGGTCCGGCGCCGCACGGCGGAGGCTGCCGCCTGGCAGGACGAGGTGCGGAACCTACGGGCTGAACTCGACGCCGTCAAACGGCATGTGGGGTACCGCGACATCTTGTGAGACGGATTCCACTGAGGCGAGGCACCGGGGGTAGCATCTCTAGCTAGTAACGTGGCTCACAGTATCCAGCGCAGTGTACGAGCCAAGTCCGAATCCCTCGAAAGATTGTTTCAATGGCTCACACTGCAACACCTCCCGAGACCGACCTTGCCTCCGAACTGCGCGCGGATGTCCGGCGCGTGTCCACCCTGCTGGGCGAATCGCTGGTCCGCCAGCACGGACCGGAACTCCTGGACCTCGTGGAGCAGGTCCGGCTCCTGACCAAGGAATCCAAGGAAGCAGCGCGCGGCGGTGCGCACGCCACCGGCCCCTGGAGCGCGCACGACGTCGTTGCCCAGGTCCGCGAACTCCTGGGTTCCCTGCCCATCGAGCAGGCAACCGACCTGGTGCGTGCCTTTGCCTTCTACTTCCACCTGGCCAACGCCGCCGAGCAGGTCCACCGCGTCCGCGGACTCCGGACCCGGGCCGAAAAGGACGGCTGGCTGGCCAAGACGGTGGCGGACATCGCGGCGCAGGCCGGCCCGGAGGTGCTGCAGGAAGTAGTCAACGGGCTGGACGTGCGGCCCATCTTCACCGCCCACCCCACCGAAGCGTCCCGCCGTTCCGTCCTGGACAAGATCCGGAAGCTTTCCGATGTCCTGTCCCAGTCCACAGCCGAAGGGTCCACCGGCCGGCGCCGGCAGGACCGGCAGCTGGCCGAGATCATCGACCAGATGTGGCAGACCGACGAGCTGCGCCAGGTCCGGCCCACCCCCGTGGATGAGGCCCGGAACGCCATCTACTACCTGGGCGGCATCCTCACCGACGCCATGCCGGAGATGCTGTCGGAGCTGTCCGAGCTGCTCGGGGAACATGGCGTCAGCCTCGCCTCCAAGGACGCCCCCATCAGGTTTGGCTCCTGGATCGGCGGTGACCGCGACGGCAACCCGAACGTGACCGCGGCCGTGACCCGCGAGATCCTCCAGATCCAGAACCAAAACGCCATCCGGATCAGCATCGGCATGATCGACGAGCTGATTTCCATCCTGTCCAACTCCACGGCGCTGGCGGGCGCTGACCAGGGGCTCCTCGAGTCCATTGATGAGGACCTGAAGAAGCTGCCGGGCCTGGACAAGCGGGTCCTGGAACTCAACGCCCAGGAGCCGTACCGGCTGAAGCTCACCTGCATCAAGGCCAAGCTCATCAACACCGGCAAGCGGGTGGCGGCAAACTCCAACCACGAGCACGGCCGCGACTACAACGCAACCGATGAACTCCTGGCTGACCTGAACCTGCTGGAGCTCTCGCTCCGCAACCACTCCGCGGCGCTGGCGGCGGACGGCTCCCTGGCCCGCGTCCGCCGTGCCATCGCCTCCTTCGGCCTGCACCTGGCCACCCTGGATATACGTGAACACGCGGACCACCACCACGACGCCGTCGGCCAGCTGATGGACCGGATCGGCGGACCGGGGCTCCGCTACGCCGAGCTGAGCCGGGAGGAACGATTCGAGGTGCTCGGCTCGGAGCTGGCTTCCCGCCGCCCGCTGTCCGGCCACCCGATCAAGCTGGACGGCGCCGCCGACGGCACCTACGACGTCTTCCGCGAGATCCGCCGGGCCTTGCGCATGTACGGTCCGGACGTCATCGAGACCTACATCATCTCCATGACCCGCGGCGCCGACGACGTCCTGGCCGCCGCCGTGCTGGCCCGCGAGGCCGGCCTGGTGAACCTCTTTGGCGACAAGCCCTACGCCAAGCTCGGGTTCGCGCCGCTGCTTGAGACGGTGGAGGAACTCCGGGCCTCTGCCGAGATCATCGACCAGCTGCTCTCCGACCCCTCCTACCGGGAGCTGGTGCGGCTGCGCGGGGACGTCCAGGAAGTGATGCTGGGCTACTCGGACTCCAACAAGGAATCCGGCGTGATGACCAGCCAGTGGGAGATCCATAAGACCCAGCGCAAGCTGCGCGACGTCGCGGCCAAGCACGGCGTGCGCGTCCGCCTGTTCCACGGCCGCGGCGGCTCGGTGGGACGCGGCGGCGGGCCCACCTACGACGCCATCCTGGCCCAGCCCAACGGTGTCCTGGAAGGCGAAATCAAGTTCACCGAACAAGGCGAAGTCATCTCGGACAAGTACTCCCTGCCTGAGCTTGCCCGCGAAAACCTGGAGCTGTCCCTGGCCGCCGTCCTGCAGGGGTCGGCCCTGCACCGGGACCCGAGGACCTCCGAGGACCAGCGCGAGCGCTACGGGCACGTCATGGAGGCCATCTCCGACGCCGCCTTTGACCGGTACCGGAAGCTGATCGACCATCCGGACCTGCCTGCCTACTTCATGGCCTCCACCCCGGTGGAGCAGCTGGGCTCCCTGAATATCGGTTCCCGCCCGTCGAAGCGGCCGGATTCCGGTGCCGGGCTGGGTGGCCTGCGTGCCATCCCGTGGGTGTTCGGCTGGACCCAGTCACGGCAGATCGTGCCCGGCTGGTTCGGTGTGGGGTCCGGGCTTAAGGCCGCCCGCGAGGCCGGCCACTCCGCGCAGTTGGTGGAAATGATGGACCACTGGCACTTCTTCCGTTCCGTGCTGTCCAACGTGGAAATGACGCTTGCCAAGACGGACATGGACATCGCCGGCTACTACGTGTCCACCCTCGTCCCGGAGGAACTCCACCATCTCTTCCGCACCATCCGGGAGGAATACGAACTCACCGTTGCCGAGGTCCGCAAGCTCACCGGTGAAAACCTGCTCCTGGATGCCCAGCCGACACTGAAGCGGTCCCTGGAGATCCGCGACCAGTACCTGGATCCGATCAGCTACCTCCAGGTGGAACTCCTGCGCCGCATCCGCACCGAGGGCGGGATCAGCGGGGCCGAGATCGACGAACGCCTCCAGCGGGCCATGCTCATCACCGTCAACGGCGTCGCCGCGGGCCTGCGCAACACCGGGTAACCCCCGCGGTTGCTCCATCACTTGGGGTCCCTAACAGGCGCTGTTAGGGACCCCAAGTGATAGGGCGTCTTCGGTGTTTGGATAGGGTTGGGAGCATGCCTTCCTTCCAGACCCGCCTCAAGATCACCGGGCTCCGGCCAGGGAATCCGCCGGAGTCCGTCATGGACGCGGCCGTGGAGGCGCTGGGCACCCGGCACCACGTGGAGGCACACCAGCTGCAGATCGCCGGCGGCGTGCCGCAGCTCAACCTGCGTTTTCTCGTGGAAGCCAGCGAGTACAGCGGTGAGAACCGCCAGGCGGTGGAATCTGCAGCCATGATGCGCGACGCCGTCGAACGCGTTGCGCTGACAGGTTCACTCAGCGTGCTGCGGCGCAGCCGCGGCAAGTGGCTGCCGGTCTAGCCTGCGTCGGGGAGGGGCCCGTCCTCCACCGGGGACCGGTCGCCGCGGCGCCGGGTGACGATGATGCCCACGACGGCGCCGATCACCAGGCCGACGGCCACGCCAATGAGGGAGCTGGCCCAGAACGGCAGCTTGGTGGTTGAGCCGGTGAAGTAGCCCAGGCCTACCAGCCAGCAGGCCCACAGGACGGCGCCCAGGCCCGCACACAGGCTGAAACCGCGCACCGAGACGTTTGCCACGCCGGAGGCTGCCGAGGTGGCAAGCCGGCCGCCGGGGATGAACCTGGCGCCGATGATGGTGCCATAGGTCGACGACCGCCCGGCCTTGGCCAGTGCCGCATGGATGCCGGCGTGCACTCGGCGGCCCCATTTCCAGCGATCCAGTACGTGGCTGAGCCGGCGGCGGAACAGGTGGAACACCACCATGTCGCCGATCCAGGACGCCAGGGCGGCGAGCAGCAGGACGAGGAACACGTTGGCCCGGCCGTCCGCGGACAATGCGCCGCCGGTAATCACCACCATCTCCGAGGGGATGGGCGGGAAAATGGCGTCGCCAACCACCAGCGGGATGACCCAGAAATAGAGGGCCGTCCCCCAGCTGTCAACGCTGCCGAAGTCCATTGCCACAAGGTACCGCACTTGGGAAACTGGCCGCATGCGGATCTCGGTCCTGCAAGGGGACATTACGCAGCGGCGGGTGGACGCGGTGGTGAACGCCGCGAATTCCTCGCTGCTCGGCGGCGGGGGCGTGGACGGTGCGCTGCACCGGGCCGCCGGGCCGGAACTGCTTGAGGCGTGCCGGGAACTTCGCGCGGCCCGGCTGCCGCACGGCCTGCAGACCGGCGCCGCCGTGGCAACGCCGGCCTTCCGGTTGCCGGCCCGCTGGGTGATCCACACGGTGGGACCCAACCGGCATGCGGGGCAGACGAACCCGGCACTCCTGGTGTCCTGCTTCAGTGAGAGCCTGCGTCTGGCTGAGACGTTGGATGTCCGGGAGCTGGCCTTCCCTGCTGTGGGAGCCGGGGCTTACGGGTGGAGCGCTGGGGCTGTTGCCGCGGCGGCGCAGGAAGCGCTAACCGGTTTCCGGGCCGCCCATCCGGCCGCCGGGCTGGAGCTGGTGGAGTTCGTGCTGCGCACCGCGGAAGTGGAGGCGGTGTTCAGGGACGTCCTCGGGGTTTAGGCCCGTGCCCGGACCGCTTCGCTGAGTTCCAGGCTGCTGCGGTATTCCACGGGCTTTCCGGAGACCGGGTCAACGAACCTGATGCCGCGGGCCAGGAGCTGGAGCGGCCTGGAGTAGTCGTCCGGCGCCTTGTCCAGCAGGTCGGGGTAGAAGGCGTCGTTCACGATCCCCAGCCCCAGCGAGGCCATGTGGACCCGCAGCTGGTGGGTCTTCCCGGTGTGCGGTTCCAGGCGGTACCTGGCCAGGCGCTGCCCTGCGCCGTCGGCACCTGCCGCAGGCCCGCCGTCGAACGTTTCCAGCCGCTCAATCCGGGTTTCCGCGTTCGGCTCACCGTCGATGACCTCCGCCAGCAGGTAGCTGCGGGACTTGGTCATCCGGTTGCGGACCACCACGGGGAAGTCGACGGCGGGGTGCCCCGGCGAAGGCTCGGCGGCGGACACGCATTCGTACTCCTTCTGCACCTGCCGCTTCTCGAAGAGCACCTGGTACTTGCCCCGGGTCTGCGGGTTGGTGGAGAAGAGCAGCACGCCGGCCGTCATGCGGTCCAGCCGGTGCATGGGGATCAGGTCCGGCAGATCCAGCTGGTTCCGGAGGCGCACCAGGGCGGATTCCTGGATGTAGGTGCCGCCCGGCGTGGTGGGCAGGAAGTGCGGCTTGTCCACCACCAGCAGGTGCTCGTCCCGGTAGAGGATGCCGATCTCCACCGGCAGCCGCGTTTCCGGCGGCAGGGTGCGGTAGTACCAAATGAAGGTGTGGTCCTCGAGCCTGGTGTGCCGGGTCAGCGGTACGCCGCCCTCGCCAACGATCTCGCCGGCGTCGAACCTGTCCTCGATGCCCTGCGGATCAATGTGGCCCCAACGGTGCATCATGTAGTCCATCGCGGTGTCCCACGGGCCCTCGTCCGGAAGGCGCAGGCGGGTGGCGTTGACGCCGTCGCGCACGGGGAGGGGGGATTGCATCACCGGTCCATTCTACCGGGGGCAGGTGGCCGTCGCGGGTGGGAGCCGACGACAAAAGAGTTCTTGACAAAAAAAGTTGTCGGTTGGCACACTGGTGGCATGCAGGACATTGCAGTTATCGAGGACCCCGCAGCCGCCGAGGCATCCCTGGACCCCATCCGCATGCGGATACTGAGGGAGCTGGTGCTGCCGGCGTCAGCCACGCAGCTGGCAGTGCGCGTCGGACTTCCCCGGCAAAAGGTGAATTACCACCTCAAGGCCCTGGAACGGCATGGCCTGGTGGAACTGGTGGAGGAGCGCCGCAAGGGCAACGTGACCGAGCGGGTCCTGCAGGCGGCGGCGGCCTCCTACCTGATCTCGCCGTCCGCGCTGGCCGCAGTGTCCCCGGACCCGGGCCGGTTCGCCGACCGCTTCTCGGCTTTCTGGCTGCTGGCGCTGGCGGGACGGATGGTGCAGGAAGTGGGCAAGCTCATCACCGGCGCCGCCGCGGCCCGGCAGAAGCTGGCCACCTTCGCGATCGACGGCGACATCACCTTCCGCACTGCCGCGGACAGGGCCGCGTTCGCCGAGGAGCTCGGTGTCGAGGTGACCCGGCTGGTGGACAAGTACCACGACGGCGGCGGGTCGCCCCGCGGGCGGCGGCACCGGCTCGTGGTGGCGCTGCATCCGGCACTCAAAGAAACCAATGCCTCCACGGCAACCAACGAAACAGCAGGCAAGGAGCAGGACAAATGAGCGACAAACGGGACTTCGAGATCGTCCAGGACACCGAACTGCCCGGCACCCCCGAGCGGGTGTGGGAAGCCGTTACCAACGGAACGCCGGCATGGATGTTCCCCACGGACCAATGGCCGGCAGTCAAGACCGTTGAGGAATACCCCCACCATCTTGTGTCCCGGATGGAGGGGCCGGATGGCTGGTTCAACCAGCTGGAGCACGTGCTGGAACCGCTGGACGGCGGCCGTGCCCGGCTCCACTATGTCCACAGCGGCATCTTCGCTGAAAACTGGGACCAGCAGTACGACGGCGCCAGCCGCCACACCGAGTTCTACCTGCACACGCTGGGCCAGTACCTGCAGTACTTCGACGGCCGCCCCGTGGTGTTCACCGACATCCAGGCCCCGGCGGCGTCCCAGACAGCGGACGGCTTCACCCGCCTCCGTGACGCACTGGGCGCCGGTTCCGCAGGGCCGGGCGCCACGGTTGATGTGGAGCTCGACGGCGTGGGGCGGCTGGCGGGCGAGGTGGACTTCGCGAATGAGCACTTCCTGGGCATCCGCACACCGGACGCCCTCTACCGGTTCTTTGGCCGCAACGCGTGGGGTGCCCCCGTGGGCATGACGGTGCACGATTTCAGCGGCTCCGGCGATTCCGGAACCACGGCCAAGGCGTGGAGCGGTTTCCTGGAGCGGGTGTACGCGTAGCTCCCGCTTCCCGTTCCACGCCCAGATCGCCGGAAAGCTGCGGGGTAGCCGTCTTTTTCCGGCGGTGACGCACCGTCCCGGCGATTCCGGCGATTCCGGCAGCGGCCGCTCAGGCGATGGCGACGGCGGGAGCCTGGGTGAGCGAACGCCGCAGCTGGGGTGCGGCGTCCAGCCGGTCCTGGGCCGCCCGGAGTGCCAGGACGGCCACCTCCAGTTTGTCCGGCGGCAGGGTGAAGGGCAGCCGCAGGTTGCGCTCGAAGGCGCCGCCGATTCCGAACCGGGGCCCGGCCGCCAGCCTGATGCCATGATCCGGGGCAAGGACTGTCAGCGCCGTACTGATGGGGGCGGGGAGCCGGCACCATACGGAGAGGCCGCCGGCAGGCGGTGCCGCCTGCCACGTTGGAAGGTGTTCCGCCAGGAGTTCCAGGAGGGCTGACCGGTTGCGGCGCAGCGTCTGCAGCAGGGCCGGCAGCGGTTCCTCCAGTGCCCGCACCAGGTGGGCTGCCGCGAGCTGCTCCATGACGGGGCCGCCCAGGTCCAGGGTGGTCCGGGCCGCCGCAAAGCGCTGGATCATGGACTCCGAGGCGCGGATCCAGCCCGTGCGCAGGCCGCCCCAGTGGGACTTGCTCAAGGATCCAATGGACACCACAGTGCTGCCGAAGCCGGCAAGGGGCGTGGTGGCGGTGCCGTCGAGGTTGAGGTCCCGGAGCGTTTCGTCTGCCACTAAAACGGTTCCGGCCGCCGCCGCCACGCGGACCAGTTGGCGGCGTTGGGCATCAGGCATGATCAGGCCTGTGGGGTTGTGGAAGTCCGGGACAAGGTAGGCAAGTTTTGGCTTTTGCTGCACCATGGCAGTTTCCATGGCCGGCAGGTCCCAGCGGGACCCGGCAAAGGCGACCGGGACGGGTCGGCACTTCGCGGAGCGGATGGCATCCAGCGCGTGGGGATAGCTGGGGTGTTCCACCAGGACCCGGTCCTGCCGGTCAGCCAGGGTGCGGATGATGATGGTCAGGGCGTGCTGGGCTCCGGAGGTCACCATGACCTGGCCCGGCTGGGTTGGCACTCCTGCCGCCGTGTAGCGGTCCGCGACCGCCTGCCGCAGCGGCAGCAGTCCCAGGGCGTCGTAGCCAAACCCGGGCAGCAGTGCCGGCAGCTCCGTCAGCGCTGCAGCGAAGGCCCGGTGCACCACCTCGCCGCTGGCAGGCAGCGCCGAATAGGCCAGATCCACCAGTCCCGCGGGTGCGGTGAGTCCGGGCGCGGTAAGCCCGGGTGCGGTGAGCCCGGGGGCCGGCAACGCCCCGGTGGATGGAGGCTGCGGACCGAAGAGGGCCGAACCAAAAGGGGTCAATTCCGGAATGCGTGTGCGCCCGCGGCTGCCCTGGCCGCTGCTGAGGAATCCCTGCTCCCGAAGGCTTGAATACGCCGCCGTTACCGTCGTCCTGCTGATATCGAGTGCGGCGCACAGCGCGCGCTCGCTGGGCAGCGCCGTATCCAGCGGGATCCTGCCGTCCAGGATGAGCAGCCGGATGACGTCGGCGAGTTCGCGGTATGCCGGCCCCGTCCTGGTGTTCCACGGGCCGAGGAGGCGCGACAGCGCGAGGGCGGTAAGGGCGGCAGGCATGTAGCCAGTATTTCAGACTGGATATGTAATTCAATGCCAGTTGGCTGTGATCATGGTTCCATGATGACCCGCAGACTCGTCCAGCTGTTCACCGGCCTCGCCATGTACGGCATCTCCCTGGCCATGTTTATCCGCGCCGGCCTGGGCCTGGATCCGTGGGACGTGTTCCATCAGGGTCTGGCCAACCGGACAGGGCTGAGCATCGGCGTGGTGGTAATCGCCGTGAGCTTCCTGGTGCTGCTGCTGTGGATTCCGCTGCGGCAGATGCCCGGCTTCGGGACGCTCTGCAATGCCATTCTGGTGGGCGTCTTCGCGGACATCGGGTTGGCACTGATCCCGACGGTCAGCTACCTGGCCGGCCAGATCGGCCTCCTCGCGGGCGCAGTGCTGGCCAATGCCGTGGCCTCTGCGTGCTACATCGGTGCCGGATTCGGGCCGGGTGCCCGCGATGGCCTCATGACGGGGCTTGCCCGGCGCACTGGATGGACGGTCAGGTTTTCCCGGACGCTGATTGAGGTGACGGTGCTGGCGGCCGGCTGGCTGCTGGGCGGATCGGTGGGTGTGGGCACCGTGGTTTACGCCCTGGCGATTGGTCCCCTGGTCCACCTCCTGCTGCCGCGCTTCGTGGTTGGCCCCGGCAAGGCCAGTGCCGCCAGGGAACCCACCACCGCGAACTGTTAAAGCGCCTGACTGTTAGGGCGCCTGGCTGTACGTCAGGCAGGCGGGGGCTGGCACCTCGGACAGAAGTAGATGTCCCGCTCCTCCTCGCCGTTTGGCTTGCCCAGGAGCCCCCGCTGGATGGGGGTGCCGCACTTGAGGCACGGCCGCCGTTCTCCGCCGTAGACCCAGTAGCCCGGCCTGCCCGCCATCCTGCCCACCGGCATGCCCCGGTTATTGAGGATGGTGACGCGGCGCCCCGCACCCAGGTTGACCTCCAGGAGCTGTTTGGCGTCGGTCATCATGGTCCGCACGTCTGCGACATCGGCAACCGGGGTGGCGGGATGCACCCCCGACAGGAAGCACGCCTCGCAACGGTAGATGTTTCCTATGCCGGCGAGGTTCCGCTGGTCCAGGAGTGCCACACCGATGGGAACCTCGGGGCGCGACCTGACGCGCCGTTCGGCCTCGTCCAGGTCCCAGTCAGGGCCCAGGAGGTCCGGGCCGAGAAAGCCCACAATCGAGTCTTCGTTGGCGGTGGCCACCACTTCCACGACGCCCAGCGAGAAGCCGACGGCGTCCGCCACGGCAGTGCGCAGAACGCACCGGGCGGTGTAACCCGGTTTCCGCCACCTCCCGCCGGGCGGGTAAACCTGCCAGGCGCCTTCCATCTTCAGGTGCGAGTGGATGGTCAGCCTCTTGTCCTCTGGGCTGACCACACGCATCAGCAGGTGCTTGCCCCTGGGGACCACTTCATCCACGGTCCAGCCGGAAAGGTCCAGGGTGGCGAACCGGGGCACGCGGAAGTCAGAGGCAATCAGTGTCTGTCCCGCCAGGGCCTCATGCAGCTGGTGCGCGGCCCGCCAGACAGAATCCCCCTCAGGCACGGATCCTCAGTCCTTTCGGCGTGGAGTAGGCTCCGGCGGCGCTGAGGGCAGCGGCAACAGGGGTATCGAGGATGCCGTGGCCGTTCACCTTCTCCATGATCAGCTTGTCCACCGCTCCACGGGTCACGACTCCCACCAGCGCCGCACCTGCCGCGGCGAGGACGGCGTCGTCGTCGCTGAAAGCCAGCAGCGTCTTTCCGCCGCGCTCCACGTAGAGAACCAGCGCACCGTCCACCAGCACCACCAGCGCCCCGGCTTTGCGGCCGGGTCGGTGGCCGGTTCCGGCGTTGTCCTGCGGGGCGGGCCAGGGGAGTGCGGCGCCGTAGGGGTTGGCCGGATCTGTGGCGGCGAGGGCAAGTGCCACGGGTTCAGCCTTGGCCAGCCCGGTGTCCTCCGAGTAGGAGCGAAGCCGGTCCACGGTGGCGGGCACTGCGAACTGGGCGGCGCCCAGGTGCTCGATAAAGTAGCCGCGGCGGCAGCGGCCGGCTTCCTCCAGCCGGGCCAGTACCTTGTACATGAGTCCGAAACCCCCCAGGATCTGCTCAGCCATGACCGAACCCCTGGTAACCACGCCGTAGCGGTCCAGCAGGAGTTCCGCGGTGGCACGGGCGTGGATGGTGGCATCGAGTTCAGGTTCGGGCAGCGCGGACCAGCGGCCAGCGGCAGTGGGCGGCGTCGCTGCGCCCTGGGATCCGTAGCGGCCGCCGGACAGTCCGGGGGACCCCATCAGGCCGGTGCCATGGGAACGGCCCAGCCGGCTCAGCCGTGGTGCCCTTGCCCGCGGTGCGCGGGCAACCTGGCGGTGGGCGGTGTGGCCCCCGGCGATCAGGGCCCGCACGGGGGCGAAGGTGTCTCCGGTGATCCGGCCGGCCCAGGCCAGGTCCCAGAGCGCTGCCACTACTTCCTGGTCGCTGAGGACGGCGTCCATGCCGCCGGCAACCTCGGACAGTTGCCGGAAGAAATACCCGCCGCCGTTGTTCCGCAGGTGATCAAGGAGCCGTTGGCCGGCGTCCCCTGGTTCGAACTCGGGGGACGGGTTCAGCGTCAGCTCCACCGAATCCGCCAGGTGGAGGCTGATCCAACCGTCGTTCCCGGGCAACGCCCCGGCCCCGGACCACAGGACCTCGCCGGCAGCCATCAACTCATCGAGCATGGCCGGCTGGTAGTTGGACACGCGGGTGGACAGCACCAGGGGTTCCCATGCCGAGGCGGGGACGGGTACTCCCGAGAGCTGGTCGATGGCAGTGATGATGCCGTCTAGTCCGCGCAGCGAGGGCTGTCCGCGGCCGCCGCCGGGGGTCCTGACATGTTGCCATGCGGGGAGGAAGCGTCCGTAGGCGGCGGCGTCCACCGGTTCCACTTCCGCGCGCAGGGCGGCCAGAGAGCGACGCCGGAGCTTGCGCAGCACTTCGGCGTCGCACCATTCGCTGGTGATGGTGTGCGGGGCGTCAGCGCCGGGGGCGTTGGCTGGCGGCGGTGCTGCTCCGTCAATTTGCGGCGCTGCGTCAGCTTCCTCTCGGGCCGGCGGGGTCACATGCGGCCTGAATTCCCCTTCCACCACGCGGCCGTCCGCCGCCAGGCGCTTCAGCGCGGTGCCCACCACGGCCACGCCCAGGCCCAGCCGGGCCGCAGCCTCCGCCGCGGTGAAGGGGCCGTGGGTGCGGGCATACCGGGAGACGAGGTCGCCCAGGGGATCGGCAACCGGTTCAATGAAGGCCAGCGGAACACCCATCGGCAGCGGCACGCCGATGGCATCGCGGAGGCGGCCGGCGTCCTCCACCGCAGCGAAGCGTTCCACGCCGCCGATGTTGACCTTGATGGCACGGTTGGCGCGCTGCAACGCCAGGAGGTGGGCGTTGGCGTCCGCCGCAGTGGCGGAAGGGGTTTCGGCGCGTGCAGCCTCCACGGGCTCACCCACCGGTTCGGCGGACTCATGGGCCGCGGGTTCGTTGGCCTCGACCGCAGGGGTTTCGGCAGGTTCCAGCCGCAAGGCGGCCTCTTCCGGATCGAGGGGCCCCAACAGCCGCAGCAGGTCCGCCACGCCTTCCATTCCGCGTGCACGGCGGTCCGGGGCGAGGCGCTGGAGCTCGCGTTCGGTGGCATCGATGACCTTTGCGTCCAGGAGTTCGCGCAGTTCCACCCTGCCCAGCAGCTCATTGAGCAGCGTGGAGTCCAGCGCCAGCGCGGCGGCGCGCCGCTCCGCGAGCGGGGAATCGCCCTCGTAGAGGAACTGGGCCACGTAGCCAAAGAGAAGGGACTTGGCGAACGGTGAGGGCTGCTGCGTGGTGGTCTGCAGGATCCGCAGTTCCCGCCGTTCCACGGATGCGGCGATGTCCTTCAGCGCGGGCAGGTCGTAGACGTCCTGCAAGCACTCGCGCACGGTCTCCAGCACGATCGGGAACGTGGGGTATTTCCGGGCCACATCCAGCAGCTGGGCGGACCGCTGGCGCTGCTGCCACAGGGGCTGGCGTTTGCCGGGGGTCTGCCGGGGCAGCAGGAGCGCCCGTGCCGCGCATTCCCGGAACCGGGAGGCGAAGAGGGCGCTGCCACCCACCTCGGCGGTGACAATCTGTTCGAGTTCCTCGGGATCGAAGAGGAACAGCTCGGCGCCCGGCGGCTCGTCCTCCATCATGGGCACCCGCAGCACAATGCCGTCGTCGGCCGCCATGGCGGAGCCATCCAGCCCGTAGCGCTGGTGCAGCCGCTGCCCCACAGCCAATGCCCAGGGCGCGTGCACCGGCATGCCGAACGGGCTGTGCAGGATCACGCGCCAGTCGCCCAATTCGTCGTGGAACCGCTCCACCACCAGCGTGGTGTCGCTGGGGACCACCTCGGTGGCCTGCTTCTGCTCCGTGAGGTACTGGATGAGGTTGTTGGCGGCGAAGTCGTCCAGTCCGCTGGCCTTGCAGCGCTCGGTGGCAGGGCCGGCATCGGACGCAGACAGCTCGCGGACAAACGCACCCAGGGCGCGGCCCAGGTCCACCGGCCGGCCCAGCGAATCACCCTTCCAGAAAGGCAGCTTTCCGGGCTGCCCGAATGCAGGGGAGACCAGGACGCGGTCGTGCGTAATGTCCTCGATCTTCCAGCTGGTGGCGCCCAGGGCAAAGACGTCGCCCACCCGGGACTCGTAGACCATTTCCTCGTCAAGCTCGCCTACGCGGCGGCCACCCTTGGGCGCGCGCGCCGGTTTGCCGTCCTCGGCGGGGGAGGCAGAGCCTTCCTGTTCAGTGCCGATGATGTAGACGCCGAACAGCCCGCGGTCCGGGATGGTGCCGCCGGACGTCACGGCCAGGCGCTGCGCTCCTGGCCGGCCCTCGATGGTACCGGCGTTGCGGTCCCAGATGATCCTGGGCCTGAGCTCGGCGAATTCGTCGGAGGGATACCGCCCGGCCAGCAGATCCAGGGTGGCTTCGAACGCGGATCGTGGGAGGGACGCAAAAGGCGCGGAGCGTCGCACGGTGCTGAACCATTCCTCCACGTCAATGCTGCCCAGTGCCGTGGCGGCCACGGTCTGCTGGGCCAGGATGTCCAACGGGTTGGCAGGGATGCTGAGCCGCTCGATCTTGCCGTCCAGCATGCGCTCCACCGTGATGGCGGTGTGGACCAGGTCAGCGCGGTGCTTCGGGAAGAGGACGCCCTGGGAGATCTCGCCCACCTGGTGCCCGGCGCGGCCCACCCGCTGCAGGCCACTGGCCACCGAGGGGGGCGATTCAACCTGTACGACCAGGTCCACGGCACCCATGTCGATGCCCAGCTCCAGCGAGGAGGTTGCCACCACGCACCGAAGCCGGCCGGACTTGAGGTCGTCCTCGATAAGCGCGCGCTGGTCCTTCGATACGGAACCGTGGTGGGCGCGGGCCAGGACCGGATCTGCCCCGGCGGAGCTTCCGGCCTGGGCCATCATGTGTGCCGGAGTGGCGGTTGACACGGGAATGCCGGACGCCGGTTCCCCCGCGGTGCCGGGCGGAGCCGCCTGCCCTTCCGGACCGGGCCCGTCCCAGCCGCCCCCGACGGCAACCAGTTGGCGTTCGGCGTAGATCTCGTTGAGCCTGGCCGTGAGACGCTCCGCGAGGCGCCGGGAATTGGCGAAGACGATGGTGGACTGGTTGGCCAGCACCAGGTCCACGATCTTTTCCTCCACGTGCGGCCAGATGGACGCCTGCGGCTGCAGCCCCGATGCCGGGCCGGAATCGAACGCACCGGCCGCGCCCTGCAGGTCTGACATGTCCTCCACCGGCACGGAAACCGTCAGGTCCCAGTTCTTCCGGGCCGGCGGAGCGACGATTTCCACCGGTGCCGAGCCCGCAAGGAACTGCGCCACGAGTTCCCGGGGTTCCACCGTGGCAGAAAGCCCGATGCGCTGTGCGGGTTTGGGCAGCAGCGCGTCCAGCCGTTCCAGTGATACGGCTAGGTGCGCTCCCCGCTTGGTGCCCGCCACGGCGTGGACCTCGTCGAGGATGATGGTGTCCACCTCGGTGAGCGTCTCCCGGGCCTTTGACGTGAGCATGAGGAACAGCGATTCGGGGGTGGTGATGAGGATGTCCGGCGGGTTGCTCAGGAGCCCGCGGCGCTCGGCTGCGGGCGTATCCCCGGACCGGACCCCCACGGTGATCAGCGGCGCGGGTAGCCCAAGCCGCTTTGCGGTCTGGGTAATGCCGATCAGCGGGGAGCGCAGGTTCCGCTCCACGTCCACGCCCAACGCCTTCAGCGGCGATATGTAGAGGACGCGGGTCTTGCGCTTGGGTGCCCGCGCGCGTTTGCCTTTGGCCGGCGGCTCCTCCGCGGCAGGCTCAGGGGCGTGCGAGACCAGGAGCCGGTCCAAGGCCCAGAGGAAGGCGGCGAGGGTCTTTCCGGAGCCGGTGGGGGCCACCACCAGGGCATGCGAGCCGGAGGAAATGGCGTTCCAGGCGCCGGCCTGCGCCGGAGTCGGCTCCGAAAATGCGCCCAGGAACCAATCCCGGGTGGGCCGGCTGAACTGGCCCATGGGCGTACCCGTACCGGAGGCACCGCCGCCGGCAGGACGCTGTTCCTGGTTCATGCCTCCATCATGCCCCACGGCACCGACACCCAACTCACGCAGGCCCGGCCTGGGGCAGGTCCTTGGTGGCAGGGCCCTCAAGCAGCTTGCCTTCGTTGGTGAAGCGCGAGCCGTGCAGGGGACAGTCCCACGTCTGTTCGTTGTCGTTCCAATGCAAAATGCCGCCCAAATGGGTGCAGACCGCAGACAACCTGCAGGTGTTTCCGCCAACGGTGGATACTGCCACCGGCCGGTTGCCGTCGCGGTAAACGCTGCCATGGCCTTCGGCCGGGGCTGTGGCAGTCGCGTGTTCGCCAGGGACGGGTGCGGGGCGCGCAGCGACAGGAGTGCTGCCCGCGCCCGGAGCAGGAGGCGCAGCAGGCCGGTCCTTGTCACGTGTGAACCCGTCAAACCTCCGGCCCTCCGCCGCCAGCTTCCCCCAGTCCGAGGCCAGCCTGGCCGCCACCCCGGCGTTCAGCGTGACGGCGGAAAACGCGCCGGCAGGTGCCGTGATGCGGTGGTGGATGGTGTCAGCCCAGGGCATCTTTCCGCCGAGGATGTCCGCTGAGATCCCCAGGGCGGCGGCCACCGCGTTGGTCATTCCCCATTTGTTGTAACCGGTGCCAAAGTAGATCCGGCCCTTACCCCGGGGAAGCTTGCCAAAGAATGGCATGAGGTTGGTGGGGTGGTAGTCCTGCGCGGACCACGTGTGGGTGGCAACAGCACCGGGATAGTGCTTGTCCGCCCAGGCCAGCAGGCCGGCCAGGTGCGCCTTCTCGGAATCGGTCCTGCCCACGTGGTGCCCGTGCCCGCCCACCAGCAGCAGGTTCCGCCCGTCCACCTCATAGTCCCGCAGCGAATGGGTGGGTTCTTCGACGGAGATGTACATTCCCGGCGGAGGTGCTTGCTCCTCCTGGAGTTCAAGCGCGGCCGCGTAGGAACGGGCGGGCTTCAGCTTGGCGAAGTACAGGCCGCGGTCCAGGACCGGGATGCCGGTGGCCAGCACTACTTTGTCCGCCCTGACGCTGCCCCGGTCGGTCCGGACAATGGAGGGCGCGTCACCGGTCACGTCGCGAAGCCGGACTCCGCCCACGATGCGGCCGCCCCGGCTCCGGATGTCCGCCACCAGGGCATCGAGGACATCCATCGGGTTGATCTGGGCCTGGCCGCGCAGGCGCACGGCGCCGTGGACGGGAAACGGAAGGCCGGCGTCGCGAACATAGTCCACGTCCAGCCCGGCAGTGCCGGCGGCGCTGAGCTCTTCCCTCAGTTTCTCAGTGCCTTGGGCCGACGCAGCGTATGTGTAGGCGGTGCGGCGCTGGAAGGGCACGTCTTGTTCCTCGAGGTAGCGCAACAGCCACGCCTGTCCCTCCCGGTTCCCGTCCACGTAAGCCTGCACCTGTTTCCGCGAATACTGGCGGGCGAGCCGGGACAGGAACGTGCCCTGCAGCAGTGAGACCTTGGCGGTGGAATTGCCGGTGGTGACGGCTCCCGGGTGGCGGGCCTCGAGCACCAGCACGCTTTGCCCGGACCGGGCCAGCAGCAGGGCGGTGACCAATCCGGTGAGCCCTGCACCCGCCACCACCGTGTCGTATTTGGAATCCGGTTGGAACGGATCTGCGGCGAAGGGAGCCCTGCGGTCCAGCCAAATCGACGTCATGCCAGTCCACCCTGCCTTCGGTCCACAACCCTCACAAGCCCGATTTGCGATGGGTCCGTTATGCACCCCTGCTACTCGCGGCATATTTGATAAGTGTACTTATGAAATCGGGTTTTTGGTCCGACGGCGGTCCAACATAAACGTGAGGGTGCCCCGGCTTGTCGGCCGGGGCACCCTTACGTCATTCGGGGGCTTCCGCGGGGCGTGAAGCCAAGCGGTCAGGCGGGCTGGAATGCTCCGATACTCAGCAGGGTGATGTCCGCGTTGCTGCAGGCCGTGGTGGGCTCCGGGATGAACAGGGAGTCGGTGTCCTCCGGCGGATAGATCCTGTACCCGGCGGCGTCGACGGCTGCGCAGCCCTGGTAGTTGCGGGCCTGTGTGTACCGGAGGACTGCGGTGCCGGTCTGCCCGGGGGCCAGGAGGACGTCAACGACGCCGGCGGAGTCATCCCGGGCCGCAGGTGCGCCGATGGGGGCGCCGGTGGCTTCCGCTACGAGGGAGACGCCGGGGTAGCCGCGAAGGATGCAGGGGTCGGAGCCCTTGTTGGTGAGGTTGAGCTTCATGTAGACACTGCCGGCGGCCCCGCCGCCGGATGCGTCGGTCGCGGCGGTAAGTCCGGTCGCCTTGCATAGCCCGGGCCCGCCGGCAGCGGATGTGGCTGGGGCGGGTGAAGCGGGCGTCGACGTTGCCGGTGCCGGGGACGACGGAGGCGGCGTGGACGCCGATGCCGTGGGGGACTGGCTGGCCTGCCCGGTGGCGGGCGTGGTCGTCGTTTGGGACGGTGGCTGGCTTGGCCCGCATGCGGTGAGCAGCAGCGCCGCAGCCGCGGCCGCCGTCGTCAAGGCAAACCCCTGGGAAATTTTCTGAGACCTCATGGCACCACCTTCGCGGTAGCCGTTGCCCGCGTCAACGATGCCACATGCGGTAGCGGCAATTTGATGCCCGGATCGTGATGATCCGGGCACTAAATGCGTCCCTCCTGCCCGCCGCCTGCGACGTGGGTGCCGGCGGCGGGGGTGATGGTGCCGGCCGCCAACGTGCCGGGCCCTGTGCCGGTGTGGAGGGGCGGCGCTAGACTGCCAGCGTACGTGTTGGCGATCGAAGGAGAAGTTCATGGACTACACCGGAAGCCAGTCGGAGAAGGTCATCCAGGCCGGTGAACTGGGCCGCAGCCACATTGGGCAGACCATCAGCTTCCAGCCGAACGAGTTCACGGTGGTCTTCGGAAAGCTCGCAGGCATCGCTCGGACCGAGGCCATGGTCTACCTTTCCCTGGCGGGAGTAGGAAACGGCACGCACCTGAAGGATGAATACGACCTGCCCGTCACGCATGAGGTCTACGTGCCGGTGGATGTCATTTCCAACGCGGAATCGACCATCAAGGACCTGTTCGGAAAGGTCCAGGAGAACCTGCGGGGCGGCGGCCATAAGGGCGGCGAGGACCGGACTGACGGGCTCTAGCCGCAACTGAACAGGGGAAGGCCGGCACGAACGTGCCGGCCTTCCCCTGTTCAGTTGCGGTGGGTGCTTCGCCGGCTACGCCGCGGGAACGAAACTCAGGGCCGAGTTCCACTGGAACTGGGGCAGCTGCTCATTGGCTGAGAGCAGGATGTTCAGGAAACCGGTCTGTTCCAGCTGCCGTGCGCGGCGGAGTGGCCCCACCACAATGGGGGTCAGGCCGGCAGCGGAAGCGAAAGCGGCGACGGCGGCGACTGCTGCCTCATCATCTCCGGCCACCAGGACGTCCAACTTCTGGCCGGCCACTTGGCCCTCGCCAAGGGTGGCGGCAAAAGTGGTGTTGAAAGCCTTCACAACTTTCGCTCCGGTGGCCTTCTGCAGTTCCTCGGCGGCGGAGCTGCCGGCCGGAACGGAGAGGCCTTCAAAGGTGGAGAAGTCCACGGGGTTGGTGATGTCGACGTAGACCTTGCCGTCGAGGCCGTCGCCGTAGCGGGCCACGATTTCCTTGGCGGCGTCGAAGTACACGGCCGGGATGACGATGGAACCGGTGACTGCGTCGCCCAGCACGCCGGTGCTTACCTGGCCGGTGAATTCCGCGGCCAGGGCGTCGGCCTTGGCCTTGTCCCCGTGGGCCAGGATCTGGACGCTGTTGCCTCCGGCGATGGCGCGGGCTGCGAGTCCGCGGGCCATGTTGCCGGTGCCGATGATGGTGATGTCGGTCATGATGTTCTTCTTTCCAAAGAGGCGGGATAGGAAATTCACTGCAGTCCTTCGTTGAAATGCCCTTACTTGAAGCTTCAACTAGTGTCTTTGTGAATCTATTCCCGGCCCAGGGAAACTGTTGTCCGCTTATCAGTACCGGAGTCAGGTGGCTGGGATCCTGAGGACTTCTGCCGCTGCCCGAAGGTAGGGGGCCGGGTCGGCGTCGGTTCCGGCGGCCCAATCCAGCCAGGCCTGGAAAGTGGCGGCGATGAAGGCGGCGCTCGCATACCCCGCGGTTCCTTGCGGCACCCCGGCCGCCGAGAGGTAGGCCAGAGCCTCCCGGCGCTGCGCCCCCAGCGCCTCGTGGCTGTGGCTGAGCAGTTCCGGGTGCTCTGCGATGAGCCGGAGGCGCGCCCGGGCCAGATCCGGATGAGGCAGTGCGGCCGCCCCGGCAGCCACCGCATCGGCGAGGACGCTGATCGGCGGCCCGGGCCGGGCAGGACTGCCGGCGGCAGTGGTTCCGGTGCCCAGGGCACGCAAGGATGCCTGGAGGGCCGGTTCCATGCCGCCCCACACCAGGTCCGCCTTGGTGGCGAAGTAGCGGTAAAGGCTCTTCCTCCCTATTCCCGCGGCCTGGGCGATGTCCGCCATGGAGGTCTTGCCGTATCCCTGGCGGGCAAACAGGTCCATTGCGATGCGTGCCACGGAGTCGGCGTCGATGGTCGCCGGCCTGCCCGCCGCGCGCGGTTTCACCGTCCACTGCTGCGCCTCCATCCATATCGCGTGCCATTGCTTCCCTTCCATAATGACACCGCGTGTCATAAAGGGTGGGCATTACGCTCCCACTCTGGAAGGACCATCATGGCCACCGACGCATCTTGGCAGGAATCCGTCACCCCGGGCCGGTTCGCCGGCAAGACCGTCATTGTCACCGGGGCTGGCTCAGGCATCGGACAGGCCACGGCACTGCGCGTGGCGCGCGAAGGTGGACGGGTGGTGGCGGCCGACATCAGCCAGGAGCGGCTGGATGAGCTGGTGGCGCACAACGCCGACCTCGACCTGGTTCCGGTGGCGGGGGACATCTCAACGGAAGAAACAGTGGCTGCCGTCGTTGGGGCCGCCGGCGGCAAGGTAGACGCACTGGCCAACGTTGCCGGCATCATGGACAACTTCGCCCCGATCCATGACGTGGATGACGACACCTGGGACCGGGTCTTCCGCATCAACGTCACTGCGTTAATGAGGCTGACACGCGCAGTGCTGCCGTTGATGCTGGAAGCCGGCACGGGCTCCGTGGTCAACGTGGCCTCCGAAGCAGGGCTGCGGGGTTCCGCGGCCGGTGCCGCCTACACCGCGTCCAAGCATGCGGTGGTGGGCCTCACGAAAAATTCAGCCGTCATGTACGGGCCAAAGGGGTTGCGCTTCAACGCGGTGGCCCCCGGCGCCACCATCACGAACATCGTGGCCAACTGGGGATCGCAGCTGGCTGTCGAACGCCTTGGCCCGCTGATGCAGGCCAACATACCGGCGCCGGCCACCGCCGCCCAGCTCGCCGCGTCCATCACCTTCCTGCTCAGCGATGACGGCACCAACATCAATGGCGCCGTCCTTGCTTCCGACGGCGGCTGGTCGGCACTGTAGCCGGCGGCGGCGCTGCTGACCGGCAGTTAAGGCAAGCGGGCGACGGCGGGAGGTCCCGCCGTCGCCCGCCTCACCTTGGGCCGTGGGCGCCAAAGCGCGCTGCAACTAGTACGCCTTGACGCGCTGCTCCACGATGAGGTGGATCAGGGCAAACACCCCGTCGCCGTCGATGGCCGCCAACGCGGCATCCAAGGCGGCCGGCACGTCCCGGTCCTCGGTTACGGTGATGCCAAACCCTCCGAAAGCCCTGGCCATCAGCGCAAAATCGGGGTTCTTCAACTGCGTGCCGGACACGCGCTGCGGGTAGTGCCGTTCCTGGTGCGTGCGGATGGTGCCGTACTCCTGGTTGTCCATGACCACCATCAGGGGCGTGGCGCCGTACTGGGCGGCGGTGGCCAGCTCCTGCCCATTCATGAGGAACTCGCCGTCCCCCGCGATGGTCACCACCCGCCGTCCTGGCTGGGCCAGCGACGCGGCGATCGCGGACGGCACCGAGTACCCCATGGAGCCGTTGCGGGCGCTGATCATGGACGCGTAGCGGCGGGTTGGGAAATACCGGTGGGCCCAGTTGGTGTGTTCCCCGGCCCCGAACGTCACCATCGCATCCCCGGGAAGTCGGGGCACAAGGTTGGCCATCAGGGTGTCCATCCTCGCCTTGCCCGGCGCCGGGGACGCAGAAGGGAGCGCCGCGAAGCTTTCCTGCTCTCCCCGCATCCTCGCCGTCCAGGCCTTCCACTCCTCCTTGACCGGCAGGTCGATGCACTCCAGGTCCCGGACGAACGCGTCCGGTTTGGCCAGGATCTGCCGTGACACGGGTCCGGACCGCCCCCGCAGCGAAGGGTCCGCTGTCACCAGGAAGTTCTTCTTGCTCCAGTCCTGGCGGCACACGAATCCGTCAGTGATCACATCTCCGGGCACCGTGCCCACGAACACCAGGAGGTCTGTCTCCTCCAGGAGGTCATATGTGGGCCTGGGCCGGCCGTACCCGATGGGCCCCACGTAGGACGGCGAATCAAAGGACACCGTGCCTTGGGTGCGCCACTCCGCGGCGGCCGGGATGTGATGGCGCTCCAGCCAGGAAGTGAGCTGCGTGGCCGCCTCCTGCGTCCAGTCGTTGCCGCCGGTGACGAAGAGCGGCTTGCTGGATTCGGCCAGGGCAGCCTTCAGCGCCGCGGAGTCCGTGCTGCTCAAGCCCCCTGCGGCTACGGGTATCGCGGGGTGGAGTTCCGGGCTGACCTGCTGGCGGATCACGTCCTCGGGCAGGCCAACAACCACGGGCCCGGGCCGTCCGCTCATCGCCGAAAACATGGCTTCGGCCACGATTTCGGAGGCCCGCTCCGGATGGTCCAGAACCATGACGCGCTTGGCGCCGGTATCGAACCAGGACTTGATGTCGAATTCTTGGAACGCTTCGCGGTCCCGGTGGGCAAACGGGATCAGGCCCACGAAGAGCAGCATGGGTGTGGAGTCCTGCCAGGCGGTGTGCAGGCCCACATGCGCATTCGCGGCGCCCGGTCCCCGGGTGACCATCGCGACACCCGGGCGTTGCTGCATCTTGCCGTCCGCCTCCGCCATGTAGGCGGCCCCGCCTTCATGCCGGCAGACGACGGTTTCAATGCTGGACTGGTGCAGGCCGTCCAGCACGTCGAGGAAGCTCTCGCCGGGAACCACGTAGGTGCGTTCCACGCCGTGGGCCACCAGCGAATCGACGATGACGTGTCCGGCGGATTTGAGGGCGGGCGCCACACGTTCCTGGTGGTGGACGACGGCGGCGGGCTGGGGACGGGAGGTGGTCAGGGTGGGCTGCGGCTCTGGTGTCATGGTCTTTCTTCAGCTCGGATGATTGCAGGCGTTGTGGTCAGGAAATGGGCGTCCGGTTGGCGATCACGGGTGCTTTCCCGGTGTAGCCGTCGCGGGTTTCGGCGATGTGGCGGATGCGGTGGCGGCAGGCGTACCAGCCGAGGACCATGAGGATGGAGGCGATGGCGGTGACGAGCATGGTCAGGGGTGAGTCGATGAAGACCATGGCCAGGACGCCGATGAGGAAGAGCAGGGAGAGGTAGCCGGTGTAGGGGGCGCCGAACATGCGGAAGGTGGGGCGTTCGACCCAGCCTTTGTCGGCCCAGCGTTTGAGTTGGATTTGGCAGAGCACGATGGTGGCCCAGGTCATGATGATGCCGACGGAGGCGATGTTGAGGACGATTTCGAAGGCTTCGGCGGGGACGAGGTAGTTCAGGGGGACGCCGAGGAGGGAGACGGTGGCGGTGATGGCGATGCCGCCGTAGGGGACGCCTGCTTTGTTCATGCGGGAGGCGAATTTGGGGGCGGAGCCGTTGACGGACATGGAGCGCAGGATCCGGCCGGTGGAGTAGAGTCCGGCGTTCAGGGAGGACAGGGCGGCGGTGAGGACCACGAGGTTCATGATGACGTCCACGCCCTGGACGCCGATGGAGCCGAAGAACGTCACGAAGGGGCTGACGCCTTTTTGGTAGGAGGTGAAGGGCAGCAGCAGGGCCAGGAGGATCACGGAGCCGACGTAGAACACGGCGATGCGGAAGACCACGGAGTTGATGGCTTTGGGCATGATTTTTTCGGGGTTTTCGGTTTCGCCGGCGGCGGTGCCGACGAGTTCGATGGAGGCGTAGGCGAACAGGACGCCCTGCATGAGGATGATCATGGGCAGCAGGCCGTTGGGGAAGATCCCGCCGTTGTCGGACAGGAGGCTGATGCCGACCTGTTGGCCGTCGACGGGGGTGCCGAAGATGACGAAGTAGGTGCCGATGATCAGGAACGCGACGAGGGCGGCGACTTTGATGAGGGCGAACCAGAATTCCATTTCGCCGAAGACTTTCACGGAGACCAGGTTCAGGGCCAGGACGACGACGAGGGCGGTCAGTGCCCAGGCCCACTGCGGGACGTCGGCCATCCAGGGGATGTAGTTGCCGAAGAAGTGCATGTAGAGGGCGGCGGCGGTGATGTCCACGATGGTGGTGGTGGCCCAGTTGATCCAGTAGAACCAGCCGGAGACGAACGCGGCTTTTTCGCCGAAGAATTCGCGGGCGTAGGAAACGAACGAGCCCGATGAGGGCCGGTGCAGGACCAGTTCGCCCAGGGCGCGGAGGATCAGGAACGCGAAGAACCCGCAGACCGCGTAGGCGATGACCAGGGACGGGCCGGCCGCGTTGAGCCGGCCGCCGGCGCCCAGGAACAGGCCGGTACCGATCGCACCGCCGATCGCGATCATCTGGATCTGCCGCGGCTTGAGGTTCTTGTGGTAACCCTTGTCCTCCGCGTGCAGGGAGGTCTCGGACGCATGCGCGTGACCACCATCAATCAGGTGGTCGAACTCAACCTCGTCATTGGGGTTGTTGGGCATGGGGATTCCTTTCGATCCGGAAAAGACCTTGGTGGATGGGGGAAACTTAGAAGACTGACCAGCCGGTGCGGTCGGAGAGATCGGCCAGGGCGGCGGTGCCGGCGAGGGAGTTGCCTTTGGCGTCCAGGCGCGGGCTCCAGACGCAGATGGCGCATTGTCCCGGGACGATCACCAGGATCCCGCCGCCTACTCCGCTTTTGCCGGGCAGGCCCACCCGGTACGCGAATTCGCCGGCGGCGTCATACATGCCGCAGGTCAGCATGATGGAGCCGATCCGCTTGGCCTCGCTCGGGGACAACACGGCTCCGGGGGCTCCCTGGCCGTCGCTGGCAAGGAACAGGCCTGCCTTGGCCAGCTGGACGCACGTCATCATGATGGAGCACTGGCGGACGTAGTTCTCCACCACTGCCGCCGCCGGCTGGGTGAGGTTGCCGAAGTCCTTGAGGAAGTGCGCCAGGGCCAGGTTGCGGCTGCTACCGGCGAGTTCACCGGCAGCAGCGGCCTCGTCGATGAACGGCGCCGGCCCTCCCTCCTGGCCTGTTTGTCCTCCGGTACCCGCTTGCCGGGTGAGGAACTGCAGGAGGTGCGCGGCGGCGTCGGGCGTCTCTTCCATCAGGTGGTCCGTGACCACCAGGGCGCCGGCGTTGATGAAGGGATTACGCGGAATACCGTGCTCGGCTTCGAGCTGGACCAGCGAGTTGAAAGCTGTTCCGGATGGTTCGCGCAGCACCCGTGACCACAGCAGGCCGGACCGGCCGCGCTGCAGCGCCATGGCCAGGGTGAACACCTTGGAGATGCTCTGGATGGAGAACGGGACGTCCGCGTCGCCGGAGCTGAAGACCTTGCCGGAGGTGGTGGCAACGGCGATGCCAAAATGGTTGAAGGGGACGGCCGCCAGGACCGGGATGTTGCCGGGTACGGCACCGGTTTCCTTTCGGGGCCGGTGTTCCCGGACGATCTCCTCGAGGAGGATGTCCAGGGGCGGTGCGCTGAGTGTGGTGCTCATTTCCTGCCTGAATTGTCGGTGGAGGCGGCCCACTCCTGGAGATGGAGCAGGGCCACCAGTGAGTCGCGCGGGTTGCCGAAATCCAGGCCGGTCACCCGGGCCGCCTTGGCAACGCGGTAGTAGACGGTGTTTTTGTGCAGGTTCATGTGTTTGGCGCATTCGGAGACGTCGAAGCAGGCGTCGAAATAGGCCTGCAGGGTTGCTGCGAGTTCGGTATCCTCCTGGAGCAACGCCGCCATGCTGCGGTGCCGGAAGGGTGAGCCGTGGAAGTTCCGGACCGCCTCGCGGTACAGGATTTCCGCCTCGAAATCATCAACGGTGGCCACCGTGCCCGGCGTGGCGTTCCGCACGCAGGCCAGCAGCGCTTCAGTGATGCCGGTGACCCCGTGGATGGACAGCAGGTCCGGCGCCAGCGGTCCGACGGCGGCGAAGGGAATGATGCCGAGGTGTTTGCGGGCATCCTTGACCACCGCTTCGGCAAGTGCCCTCAGCCCCGCCTCCGCCGTGCCGGACTGGAGGTCCGGCAGGATGATGGCCGTGTCACCGTTGAACTGGCCCACGACGGCGGACGCCTTGTATGCAGCGGCGTGAATGGAGGCCAGGTTGGCCAGTTCTCCGTGCTTGAGCGCGGCGTCGTCAGCCCGGGAGTCGGCGTCGGACATGCCGACCAGGAGAAGCGCCGCGGGACGCTCCGAGGGGATCTTTCCGCTGTGGGCGCTGGCGGCGGCCTCGGCGGGACCTGACAGGATCCGTGCCACCCGGTCCTCCCGCATGTGGACGGACTGCTGGTTGCGGTATCGGATCAGTTCGGCGGAAACCCTGGCTGCGGCTCCGGTGAGGACGTACTCCACGTCCGGGCCGAAGCCTTCTCCGGTCTCCTGGAGCCAGATGTAGCCCATGATCCGCTCCCCGGCGAAGAGCGCGATGGCCACCCGTTCACGCAGCCCGTCCTGGGGCCGGGCAGGCACGCGGACCGGCTGCCGGGTGCGGTGGAGTTCGCGGTACGCGCCCAGGTCCTTGAGCAGCAGCTCGTACTTCCGCGGGCCGCGGCGGGACAGGATGGACGCTTTGCGGAGCTCATCGATGTCGTTGGTGACGGTGGAGTACGCCAGGACCTTGTTGGCCGCGTCCTCGATCAGCACGTGGCTGGAGGTGAGCCTGGCCGTGGTCTGGGCGATGGCGAACAGGTCTTCCTCGAGCAGGGTGAGGACTTCGCTCTCGTAGCTGCGCGGCTGGATCCGGTCTTTTGCGATGGACAGCAGGCGGTCCCAGTCGGCGGCCGGATCAATCAACCAGCAGGAGGCCCGAGCCCGCTGCCTGCAGGAGTTCTTCCGCTTCGGAGAGGCCTTCGCGGTTGCCTTTGACGGCTACTACCGGGGGCGGGTCTTTCAGGAGCCGCCGGAGCGCCGGCAGGGCGGAGCGGCCGCGGACACCGATGAGCAGGACAAACGCGCCGGCAGCCTGGACGGACTCGTCGTCGGCGTCGACAATCAGGAACCGTTCGATGGCCGGCGCCGAGGGGGCGGGGCGGAGGATGAGGCTGGCGAAGCCAAGGGGAAGATCCGAGAGGATGTCGTCCACCGTAACCGCGGCCATGGGTTGTCCTTTTGCGTCGATCCCGCCGGACGGCTCTGTCCGGTGACCTCATGCTATCCAGCGGCCGCCGTCCTGATTATGTGCCGGGTCCCAAACTCGGGCACGGATTTTTGGTTTCCAGCCCGAGGCGCAGGTCCGCTGCCTGGGAGCCGCCCGGACAGCAACACCAAAGGCGGGCCAGCGTATGCTGACCCGCCTTTGGGGGTGTGGCGATGGCTTGCCTGGACTTTGGATCTACAGCTAGATCCAGGCGGGTGCCGGGGGCGCCGGGGTGACCGATCCGCCGTGGCCGCCTTCCGTTGCTGGACGCTGTGCCGTCGTGCCGTCCGTGCCGCGGCCGGTGGCCCACTGCGCGATGGCGGCCAGGGAGCCGGACACCACGGTGGGGGAAGCGGATGACGTGTCCCCGAAGACGAGCGCGGACGGCTGCCCGGTGACCTCGACCACGAGGTCCTTGTCCGTGCCGCGGGTGTGCCAGGCGCCGGTGATGTCCGTCAGGAGCCGTTCCAGGACGGGGGCGGGGATGTCCTTGAACGTGGCCCCGTTGTCCAGGTCCACGGCGTGCACCCACACTTCCCGGGTGCGCATCCACACGGTCTCTTCGGCCGGGACGGTCCTGCCCTGGACGGTTTTGACCTTGTGGTGCCAGTTGTCGGCGGGCAGGTCGCGCCATTCGACGTTCAGGTGCACGGCGGAGTGGTCGAACAGGTTGCGCAGGGCGATCGGGGACAGCGTCGCGCCGAAGTCGATCTCGTGGTTGCGGACCTCAACGGACGGGTACATCGGTGTTTCCACCCCGGTGGCTGCCCACTCGACCAGCCGGGCGACGGCCCGCGCGTTGTAGCCCACGTGGGCTACAACGTGGCGGCGGGTCCAGCCCGGCAGGAGCGAATCCCCGTCCAGTTCCGCGTCGCTGAGCTCGTTGAGCTTGCGGGCGAAGAACGCGGTGCCGCGCCGGGCCTGCAGGAGCCCGTCGAGCAGGACGGGATCGGTGGCCTGGTCGTGCCGGGCAACCATCAGGCTTCCTTGACCACGCGGTTGGTCAGCTGGCCCAGGCCCTCGATGGTGGTGACCAGGACCTGGCCTTCCTGCAGGTAGCGCTTGGGGTCCTGGGCGTGGCCCACGCCGCCGGGGGTGCCGGTGGCGATCACGTCGCCCGGGTTCAGGGTGATGATGGTGGAGATGTAGGCGACCAGGAACTCGGGGGTGAACACCAGGTCCGAGGTGGGGGTGGACTGCTGGACTTCACCGTCCACGGCGGAGGTCATCAGCGGGCCCGCGGTGAACTCGTCCTTGGTGACCAGGGCCGGTCCGAACGGGGTGGACTTTTCCCAGGTCTTGCCCTGCAGCCATTGGATGGTGCGGAACTGGTAGTCGCGCATGGAGACGTCGTTGAGCACGGAGTAACCGGCGATGTGCCCAGCGGCTTCGGCTTCGGGGATGCGGCGGCCGGCCTTGCCAATGACGACGGCGAGTTCGGCTTCCCAGTCCACGGTGTCCGATTCCTGCGGCAGGGCCAGGTCGTCGTTGGGACCGATCAGCGACTCGGCGTACTTGGCGAACAGGGTGGGGTACTCCGGAACTTCCCGGCCCATTTCCTTGATGTGGTTGCGGTAGTTGTGGCCCACGCAGATGATCTTGCCGGGGGAAGGCACGACGGCGGCGAGATCGGCGCCGGCCAGGGCGTGGGTTGCGCCCTTGGCTTCCTTGGCGGTGGTTTCCCAGGCGGGGTCCTGCAGCAGGGCCCCGACGTCGGAGAACCCCGGGATTTCGGTGAGGGTGCCGCCCTCCTGGCGGACCGCCGTCGTGCTCTTGCCGTTGCCGGTGCCGGCGGGGAGGCGGAGGGTGAGGAGTTTCATTACTTGGTGCGTCCTTCGATGTAGGTGCGGTTGAAGTTCAGGCGCTCAAAGATGGGGGCGTCGCTGAACCGGAACAAATCAAACTCGGATTCGGCCTGCAGTGACCAGGCGGTCCAGGACGGGACCACGAACAGGTCGCCCTTGGCCAGGACCCTGGTTTCGCCGTTGAGGGTCACGGTGCCGGTGCCTTCGAAGACCTGCCAGACACTGGAGCCCACCTCGCGGACGGTCTCGGTCCAGGCTCCGGCGCGCAGCCGGTGGAACTCGGCACGGATGGTGGGCATGACATCCCCGCCGGTGGTGGGGTTGGTGTAGCGGACCGCGGCGTGGCCCTGGGACACGGTGGCGGGGTGGCCTTCATCCTCGAGGAGGAGTTGTTCGCGTAGGGCGGCGTCGGTGTACTTCCACCGGTAGGCGGCGATGGGGGAGTTGGTGGTCTCATCCAGGCCGGAGAGCGGGCGCAGCCCCGGGTGGGCCCAGAGCCGCTCGGAGCGGGAGATGTCCGGGGTGGCCTCGTCCGTGACGCGCTCGGTACCGAACTCGAAGAACCCGGCATCGGCGTAGTGGACGAACGGGATGTCCAGCCCATCGATCCAGGCCATGGGCTCATCGGTGTCGTTGTGGTGGCCGTGGAAGTTCCAGCCCGGGGTGAGCAGGAAGTCGCCGCGGGACATCCGGACCGGGTCACCGTTCACCACGGTCCACACTCCCTCGCCTTCGACGACGAAGCGGAAGGCGTTCTGCGAGTGGCGGTGCTCGGGGGCGGTTTCGCGGCCGCCCAGGTACTGGATGGCGGCCCAGAGGGTGGGGGTGGCGTACGGGGTGCCGGCCAGGCCAGGATTGGCCAGCGCGATCGCCCGGCGCTCCCCGCCCCGGCCCACGGGCACCAGGTCCCCGGCGCGGGCGGCCAGCGGGTACAGGTCGTTCCACCGCCACACGTGCGGTACCGCCTTGGGGGACGGGACCATGGGCATCAGGTCCGCGATCTCCGTCCACAGCGGAATCAGGTTTTCCTTATCGAAATCCTTGTAGAGCTGCTCAAGCTGCGCAGCCTCCTCCGGGGTGGGCTCGGGAACGTGGTGTTCCTGCGCCACGGATTCGTGCGTTTGGTTTTCAGCGCTGATGGACACTGGCCTTCTCCTTGCGTGCGGACTGAGTGCGACGTGGATTCGACCCTAGGGAAGGGTGGCTGTGATCTCCAACATATTCTGTCTGCCAGAATTATTCTTGGGGCTTTTCGCGGAGGCCTCAGCTGCTTCCCGCTCCGTCCACCGGATTGGCTGCGATATCCAGCTCCAGCTGGCGGCGGGTTTCCATCATGACGCCCACCAGTCCGGCGTCGAACAGCGGCCGGAACCTGGCCACCGGAGTCGCCACGCTCAACGCGCCCACCACCATGCCCCTGCCGTTGTGCAGCGCCATCCCAAAGGCGCTGATGCCCTCCTCCGTGCCCTCGAAGTTGGCGGCGAAGCCGTTGGTGCGCACGGACTCAAGCTCACGCAGGAACGCCGGGTACTCGGCGTCGGAGATGTAGTCGCCGGCGAGCTCCGCGTTGGGCCCGCGGAACAGCTGCTCCACCATGGCGGGATCCAGTTCCGCCAGGATGGCCTTGCCGCCGGAGGCCTTATGGGCCGGAAGCAAGGTCCCCTGCCGGTCACCCACGCGCAGGATGTTCGAACTTTCCACGGTGTCCAGGAAGCGGACCTTGGTGCCCACCCGGATCATCAGGTTGACGGTCTCGTTGGTCCGCGCGCAAAGCACTTCCATATGGGGCCGGGAGATGTCGCGGAGCTGCCGGGTCCAGCTGAACCCGGCAGGCCCGGCGCCCATGGCCGGGCCCGGCACGTAGCGGCGCGTCTCATCCTGGACGGCAAACCCGCGGTACACCAGCATGGCCAGCAGGCGGTGGGCCGTGGACGGGGCCACGCCTAGTTCCGCCGCAGCGTCCTTGAGCCGCAGGCTGCCCACGTCCCGCAGGAGCTGCAGGAGTTGCAGGGCGTTGTCCACTGCCTCGATGGCGTAGGTAGGCTTCCGCCGGGCCGGAAGATTCTGCATGACAGAATCTTATGTGCGCGGCGGTATGACTGCCAGCACAGTGGTGGGATGAATCACACATCTTCCGCTGCAGCGCCGCAGCGCATGGCCGCCCCCGCCCCGGGCGCAGGCCTTTCCGGGTTTCCCCGGCGTTCCGTGCTCGCCGTCCTGGTGTGCTGGCTGCTGGTCGTTTTCGACGGCTATGACCTGATCGTCTATGGCACCGTCCAGGGCTCGCTCATCAGCGACACCGGCTGGGGCCTGACCAAGGCCACCGCCGGCACCATCGGCTCGATGGCCTTCATCGGCATGATGATCGGGGCGGTCTTCGCCGGCCGCATGTCCGATACCTGGGGCCGACGGCGCACCATCATCGGCTGCGCCGTCGTCTTCTCCCTCTTCACCATCCTCTGCGCTTTCGCGCCCAACGCCCCGGTCTTCGGCGGCCTGCGGCTCCTGGCAGGCATTGGCCTGGGCGGCCTGGTTCCCTCGGCCAACGCCCTGGTGGCAGAGCTGGTCCCCGAAAAGTGGCGGTCCACCATCGCCACCCTGATGATGTCCGGCGTTCCCATCGGCGGTTCCATCGCCGCCCTCGTCGGCATTCCGCTGATCCCGGCCTTCGGCTGGCCAGTCATGTTCCTGGTGGCCGTCGTCGCCCTGGTGGTGGTTATCCCGCTGGGCATCCGCTACCTGCCGGAGACGCTGGCGCCGGACCACAAGCGCGGAGCCCGGGGCGGTGCCGCCAAGGAAGCCGTCGGATTCGGGTCCCTGCTCCGCGCGCCCTACCTCGGCACCAGCCTGCTGTTCGCCGTCGGCACCCTGGTGACCCTCTTCGCCTGGTACGGGCTGGGCACCTGGCTGCCCAACCTCATGCAGCTGGCAGGCTACAACCTCGGGTCCGCCCTGACGTTCGCCCTGGCCCTCAACCTTGGCGCGGTGGCGGGTTCGGTGCTCACCGCCTGGGCGGGCACCCGGTTCGGCCCCATCCCCACCGCCATCGCGGCAGCGGCCGTGGCCGCCGTCGGATTGCTGGTCCTGGTCACCGGGCCGCCCGTCGCCGTCGTCTACCTCATGCTGGTGCTTGCCGGCGTGGGCACGCACGGCACCCAGTGCCTGATCATCGCCGCCGTGGCAAGCCACTACCCGGCACACCTGCGCGGCACCGCCCTTGGCTGGGCGCTTGGCGTGGGCCGGATCGGGGCCGTGGCAGCGCCCCAGGCCGGCGGGCTCCTGCTCGCAGCGGGCCTGGGCGTCAACTCGAACTTCCTGGCATTTGCCGGAGCAGCCGCAGCAGCAGCAGTCCTGCTCGCAGCCGTCGGTACCAAAATCAAGAAATCAACAGCAGTAGGAGTTTCCAATGTCTAACCTCAAAGCGTCCACCGACGTCCTGGTAGTTGGCGGCGGCATGGCCGGACTTGCCGGAGCGCTGGCGCTTCGCGAAAACGGTGCCGATGTCACCCTGGTTGAAGTGGCACCCGCCTTCGGTGAAGTCGGCGCCGGCCTGCAGATGGCGCCCAACGCCTCCCGCGTCCTCAAGCGCTGGGGCCTGCTGGAGAAGGCACTGGAAATCGGCGTCCAGCCCAAGCACCTGGTGTTCCGCGACGCCATCACCGGCGAGGAACTCACCCGCCAGACCCTGGGCGGCGAGTTCGAGGAACGCTACGGCGCCCCTTACGTGGTGATCCACCGCAGCGACCTGCACCGGATCCTGCTCGAAGCCTGCCAGGAAGCCGGCGTCACCCTGGTGAACGACGTCCTGGTGCAGAAGGTGGAGACCGACGGCGACCGGGCCCGCGCCTACACCGCCAAGGGCGAGGTGTTCGAGGCTGACGCCATCCTGGCAGCGGACGGGCTGAAGTCCACCCTGCGCGCCACCGTTGCCAGCGACGGCCCGGTCAACTCCGCCTACGTGGCGTACCGCGGCACCGTGCCCATCACCGAGGAAACCCCTGCGGCGGACCTGGAGGACGTCATCGTCTACCTTGGCCCGAACTGCCACCTGGTCCAGTACCCGCTCCGCAAGGGCCAGCTGCTCAACACCGTGGCAGTGTTCAAGTCCCCGTCGTTCGAGCGCGGCGAAGAGCAGTACGGCGGCGTGGACGAACTCCAGGCAGCCTACAAGGACTGCGTCCCCGCCGTGCAGGAAGCCCTGAAGAACCTGGCCACCGGCATCCGCTGGCCCATGTACGACCGCAACCCGATCGAGACCTGGGTTTCCGGGCGCATGGCACTGATCGGCGATGCCGCCCACCCGATGCTGCAGTACCTGGCCCAGGGCGCCTGCCAGGCGCTGGAGGACGCTGCAGTGCTGCAGGACGCCGCCAGCAACCGCGTCTTCACGGCCGAAGGCATCGACGCCGGTGCGTGGGAGGACGCCTTCCGCGAGTTCAACGAAACCCGCGCAGCCCGCACCGCCCGCGTCCAGCGCACCGCCCGTATCTGGGGCGAGTCCTGGCACGTGGACGGCGTGGCACGCGTCCTGCGGAACATGCTGTTCAAGAGCCGCGGCGACAACAACTTCCAGTTCAACGACTGGCTGTACGGCCGCAACGAGCCCGGTGCCCCGGCTGAGGTTCCGGCCGGAGCAAAGCTGGTGGAAGCCTAAGCACCGCCAGCCAAGGCGGGCGTACGACGGCGGGTGGCCCCCGGCGTCGTACGCCCGCCTTCTTGGATGGAAGGGAAGGTGCCGGAATAGATCCATACAGTTGAATGTTCAACCAATATGGACTTTGGCATTTTTACTTTTGGCGAACTGTCGCGCAACGGACAAACCGGGCTGGCCCAGTCGCCGCACCAGCGGCTGGAAGAGATCATTGGGCTGGCCAAGCTGGCCGACCAGGCGGGCATCAGCTTCCTGGGCCTGGGCGAGCACCACCGCAGCGACTTCGCCTTGTCCGCCCCCGAAATGGTGCTGGCCGCAGTTGCCCGCGAGACCACCAACCTGAGGCTGGGCACTGCCGTCACTGTGCTCTCCACCCAGGACCCGGTGCGGCTCTTCGAACAGTTCGCCACCCTGGACCTCATATCCGGCGGCCGCGCCGAGATCATCGCCGGGCGCGGAGCGTTCATCGAGTCGTACCCGCTGTTCGGCTACGACACCGCGGATTACGACGCCCTCTTCGACGAAAAGCTGCGCATGCTGCTGGAGCTGCGGGACAACGCCACCCTGGAGTGGCAGGGAACATTGACCCAAAGCATCCCCGGCATGGACATTGCCCCCCGGCCGCTGCAGGAAAAGCTTCCCGTCTGGGTGGGGGTGGGCGGGACGCCGGCGAGTTTCGCCCGTGCCGGACGCCTGGGCCTGCCGTTGTTTGTTGCACTGCTGTCCGGACCCGAGCGGTTCCGCCGCCTGGTGGAGCTGTACCGGCACACCGCGGCCGAGGCCGGGCATGACGCCTCCGCCCTTCAGGTGGGTGCCGGCGGCCACTTCTACGTGGCGCCCACCTCCCAGCAGGCACGCGATACCTTCTATCCCTATTACCGGGCCTATTTCGAACAGAACATGCCCCGGCCGGTGGACCACTTCCCGCGCTCAACCTTCGATGACTGGTCCGAACCCGGCGGCGGCCTGCTGGTGGGGAGCCCGCAGCAGGTGGTGGAGAAGATCCTGGCCATCCACGAGGCGCTGGGAACCAGCCGGTACATGGCCCAGATCGGACTGGGCGGGCTGCCGTTTGCCGAGACGGCGCGTTCCATCGAGCTGCTCGCCACCGAGATCATGCCCGCCGTCAACCGGGAAATCGGGGCCCCGGCCACTGCCTGACCCAAGCCATTTCCACCACCAACACCGAGGAAAAGATATGCACGCACCGTTCGCCGAACCCACCGTCGCCTGGCAGAGCCCCGACGATCCCAACCGCCCGCTCGTGGTGCTGCTGCACGGGCGCGGATCGGATGAATCAGGAATCATCGGGCTGGCCAACCACCTTCCCGCAGGCCCCTCCTACGCGGCCGTCCGGGCACCGATCCCGGCAGGGGGCGGGTTCGCCTGGTTCGCGAACCGGGGGACGGGGCGGCCCGTGGCCGAGTCCCTGGCCCAGACAATGGAATGGTTCAGGACGTGGCTGGAGCCGATCGCCCCGGAAGGCCGGCCGGTGATCCTGGTTGGCTTCAGTGGCGGTGCGGCGTTCGCGGGCGGGTTGCTGCTGGCTGATCCGCAGCGTTTTGCGGGCACGGCCATCCTTTACGGGACGCTGCCGTTCGACGCAGGCGTCCCGACGTCCCCGGACCGGCTTGCCGGCGCCCCGGTGTTCCTGGCCCACGGTGAAGCCGACACCGTCATCCCGGCCGACCTGCTGGGCCGCACCTGGGACTACCTCCTGGGGGCCTCCGGTGCGGACACCCACGCCCGCAAGGACCCGGGCGGGCACGCCCTCACCGCGGAAACTGCCGCCGGGCTTGGTGCGTGGATCTCCGAACGGGCCTAGCTTGCGCTGCCCTGGTCAGCCTTCGTCGCAGAGCAGGTGGTACCAGCTGTCCGCCAGCACTTCCAGGGCGTGCTCGCGGTTTGGCTCCATCTTGCGGCGGGTCCACAGCGTCGCCACGTAGTCCAGCTGCGTGAAGGCCAGGGTGCCGCGGATGTGGCGGGTTTCCCCGGCGAAGCGTCCGGCGAGCTGACCGCACCACCGAGGGGAACCCCTACCATCCGCACACCCGCGCGGTTCCGGTGGAGCCGGGGAGGATCGAGGAATACGTGGTCCGCCTCTACCCGTTCGCTAACACCTTCAACCCGGGGCACCGCCTGGTAGTGGAGCTGTCCAACGGCGAGCCGCTCGCCGACGAACACAACTCGCTGCTCCCGCCTGACGCCTTCCACCTCCCGGTGGGCAGGCCGGTCACACACAAGATCTACCGCGACGCGCACCACCAGTCCCGCCTGGTCCTGCCGTTTACCGTGGGCTGATCAGGCAGGCGCCGGACCCGTTGACTCCCTGACAGTCAGGTGGGTGGGCATGACGGCGAGCTGCCGGCTGGCACTTCCCGACAGCGGGTTGAGCTGTGCCAGCAGCATGGACACCGCCACCCTGCCCGCCTGCTCTATGGGGCTGGAAATGGTGGTCAGTGGGGGATTGCAGAAGTCCGCGCCGAAAATGTCATCGGACCCGACGATGCTTATGTCCTCCGGAACCCGAATGCCCCGTGCCTTGAACCGCTGGAGCATGCCAATGGCAAGCAGGTCATTAAAGACGATGCAGGCTGTTGCCCCCGTCCTGACTGCAGCATCAGCGGCAGCAGCCCCCGACGTCGTCTTCGGGGTGTAGGGGCCGATCCGGTGGATCTCCATGCCGCGCTTAGTGGCGTCCTCTTCGAAAACCTTCCACCGCATCTGGTTGGACCAGGAGGTGGGCGGTCCGGCCACATAGCAGACTTTGTGGTGGCCCAGCGAGGCCAGGTGCTCAAGGGCCTGGATGATGGCCGAGGGTGTATCGATCATCACCGTCGGTGCGCTGGTGGACGCGCGGTTGAACGTCACCAGGGGCTGCGACTGCGAGACCTCCGCAAGCTGGGCGTCCGTCAGGCGTGAGGCGGCAAGGATGAAGCCGTCCGCGGACTTGCGCATCTTGTGCAGGGCATCGAGTTCCATCTCGCTGGACTCCTCGGTGTCCACCAGGAGCTGGGTGACCCCGGCCGCCTTGAGCTGGTGCTGGGTGCCGCGGATGATGTCGAAATAGAACGGGTTGGTGATGTCGGGTACCAGGACGGCCACCGCATTGGTTCGTCCGGAACTGAGGCCGCGGGCCTGGGAGCTGGGCACGTAATTGAGCTCCGCGGCCGCTTCCTCGATCCGGGCCCGGGTCCGCGGGTTGACCCGGTCGGGCCGCGCGAGGGCCCGCGACACGGTGGAGGTGGCCACCCCGGCGAGTTCCGCCACGTCCCGGATGGTGGGTGGGCGGTCCCGCCGGGCGCCTGCGTCAAGGCTTGCCGGGACTGACGACGCCGTGGTTGCTGGGTCTGCCATCGCTGGGCCTTCCTCGCGGACCGGGATAAGACCGGCCATCTGGGGTTTCCAAGGCTACTCGTTCCCGGAATCCTGTTGAACTCAATCTGAGCATTTATGGCAACTTTTGGCAACCGCTTGCCAGTCGCGTTGCCATCTTCCTAGACTGACTCCCGAGTCGCCTGCAGTGATCTCCGCCACAGGACGGATGTGGCCATGCGGGTGTCCTAGAGGAGAAAAACAATGAGGTTTAAATCGACTACTGGGCTTGCGGCGATAGTCACAGCTGCAGCGCTCGCCTTGACCGGGTGTGGATCGAGCTCCGGCAACGGGGGCGGCTCAACCAGCTCGGACGGCAAAGTGGACGGCACCGGGAAGACGCTGAGCGTCCTGGTGAACGTTTCCAGCCAATACCCGGAACAGCAGAAGCAGTGGCAGTCCGATATTGCCGCGAAGTTCAAGGCCGAGACCGGCGCCGACGTGAAGTTCGAAACCTTCGCTTCGGCCAACGATGAACTCACGCGTATCCAAACGTCCGTGGTCTCGGGCCAGGGCCCGGACGTCTACAGCCTCGGAACCACGTTCACCCCCACGGCATATGCCACCAAGGCCTTCGTGACCCTCTCCGACGACGACTGGAAGAAGGTGGGCGGCAAGGACCGCTTCAACCCGGCAACCCTGGGAATTTCCGGACCGGACAAGGACCACCTTGCCGGCATCCCATTCGTCAGCCGGCCGTTCGTCATGGCGTACAACAAGGACCTGCTGGCTGCGGCGGGCATCGACAAACCTGCCACCAACTGGGATGACCTGGCTGCCCAGTCGAAGAAGATGACCAAGGACGGCACCTACGGCATCGCCACGGGATACAAGGACAGCTTTGACCCCTGGAAGTTCATCTGGGCCATGTCCGTCCAGGCCGGCAACCCGCTGGTGGACGGCAACAAGCTGAAAATGGACGACCCCACGGTCAAGAAGGCCTACGAAACGTACTTCGGCTGGCTCACCAACGACAAAGTGGTTGACCCCGCATCCATTGGCTGGAGCAACAGCAACGCCGTGGCCGCCTTTGCCAGCGGCAAGGCCGGGTACCTGATGATGACCACGTCCAGCTCGATTCCCACCCTCGACAAGTCAGCCGTCGCCGGCAAGTACGAGTACGCCCTGATGCCCACGATCGCTCCGGGCCAGACCCAGTCCAAGTCCGACGGCGACGCCGCCAGCATCCTCTCCGGCGACAACCTGGTGGTGGCCGACTACTCCAAGCAGAAGGACCTGGCCTTCGCCTACATCAAGCTGATCACCTCCAAGGACGAACAGCTGAACTACCAGAAGGTCTTCGGCGACCTCCCGGCCAACGCGGAGGCCCTCGCCACCCTGACCGATGCCAAGCTCAAGCCGCTGGCCGATGCCGCCGCCAAGTCCAAGGCCACCCCGTTCACGGGCGCCTGGGGTGACATCCAGCTGGGCCTGCTCAACGTCACTGTCCAGTCGATCCCGGACCTGGCCGCCGGCAAGGTGGACGAATCCGCGCTCGACTCCCGAATCAAAGATGCCCAAAACAAGGGCCAGGCTTCCCTGGACCGGGCCTCCAAAGGATAAGTTCTGATGTCAACCGACGCCTCCCATGAAGTACGGCCTGCGGTGGAATCCGCCGCAGGCCGGGCGCCCCGGACCGCCAACGACGCCGGGCAGCAGCCCGGCCCCAAAGACGGCCTGCGGCGCAAGGGCCTGAGCGAGCGGAACCGCCCGCTCTGGATGCTGATCCCCGGCGGGGTCCTGATGATCATCATCATCGTGGTACCGCTGCTGCTGGGCATTTACATGTCCATCCTCAACCTGGACCAGTACACGCTGCGGAAGTGGGTCAGTGCACCAATCATCGGAGCCGAAAACTTCGTTGAAGCCGTCACGAACTCGCCGCTGCTGCATGCCGTGTGGCTCAGCGTCAGCTACTCGCTGCTTGCCATGGTGGTGACCCTTCCGCTGGGCATTGCCGCTGCCGTGGCAACCCAGAACGCCTTCAAGGGCCGCGCCCTGATCCGTTCTGTGTTCCTCATCCCGTATGTCCTGCCGTCCTTCGTGGTGGCAACCGTCTGGCGGACCATGCTCCAGCCCGGCGGCATCGTGGACGAAGCCCTGGCCACCGTGGGAATCCACGTGGGACTCTGGCTCAACGGGCCGCAAACGTTCTGGACACTGGTACTGGTCCAGATCTGGGCTTCCTGGCCGTTCATCTACCTGCTGGCGTTGTCCGGCCTGCAGTCCGTGGACCACGAGGTGCACGAGGCCTCAGCCCTGGACGGGGCGTTGTGGTGGAACAAGCTCCGCTACGTGATCTTCCCGTACCTGAAGGGACCGCTGGCCTTGGCTTTCCTGATCGGAATGCTGCACCACATCAACAACTTCACCCTTCCGTTCGTGCTGTTCGGCGTCCCGGCTCCGTCGGACGTGGAAGTCCTCCCCATCCTGACCTACGTCACCAGCTTCCAGAGCTTCCGCTTTGGCCTGAGTGCTGCGATGGCCTTCATCTCCCTGGTGCTCATCGCCATCCCGCTGTTCGTCTACCTCCGCGCCGTGAAGCTTGACGACGCCGACACCCCAGGAGCGAAGAAATGAGCGCCACGACAGCTGCTCGGCAGGGTGCGCCAACAGCTGGAATCGACCGTCCGGGCTCGCACCGGCAGCACGAAGTGCTGAGGCTCCTTCCCAGCCCCCTGCTGGTCATCATCCTGATCTTCCTCGGCTCCCTGGTCCTGGTTCCGGTGCTCTACATCTTCCTGGCATCGGTGAACTCGGACATCGGGGTTGCCAACGGCGAGTTCTGGCCGTCGTCGGTGACGTTCGAGAACTACTCGAAGATCTGGACCAGCGTGGGCCTTGCCACCGGCCTGACCAACAGTGTCCTGGTGGCCGGATCAACCGCCGTGGTATCGGCGGCCTTGTCCGTGTCCACCGCGTTCGTCCTGGTCCGGTACAGCTTCCGTGGCAGGCTCAGCATCCTGCGCGGCCTGCTGGCACTGCAGTCCGTCCCGGGAACCCTGATGGTGCTGCCGGTGTTCGTGCTCTTTTCCTCGGCGGCAACCTACCTCGGCATCCAGGTGATCGGAACCCAGTGGGGCCTGTTCGTGACGTACCTGACCTTCGCCATGCCGTTCTCCACCTGGGTGATGGTCACCTACCTCCGCGGGCTCCCCAAGGAGCTGGAGGAAGCAGCCAAGATCGACGGCGCGTCCAACCTCGGCGTCCTCTTCCGCATCGTCCTGCCCCTGAGCTGGCCCGGCATCGTCGTCTCCGGCATCTTCGCTTTCCTGCTCGGCTGGAACGACGTGCTGTTCGCCTCGGTGATGACGCGCCCCGAAAGCCAGACCGCCGCCGTCGCCCTGCAAATCTTTGGGGCCTCGCAGGAAGGCGGCGCCATTCCCTACTACGGCCAGATGATGGCCGCAGCCCTGGTGTGTGCAGCACCGGTGGTCATTCTCTACCTGATTTTCCAGCGTTACCTAGTAGGCGGGCTGACCGCCGGAGGAGTTAAATAACCATGGTTTCGACCACCCAGGTCACGTGGCAGCTGTCAGGCTTCGGCGACGAAATCGACGACGACCCCGCAGTCCAGATAGCCGTGCTGCAGGCCCTCGGCGCCAACCACATCGAGGTCCGCAGCGCATGGGGAACCAACATCGTGGACCTCAGCGACGGGCAGCTGCAGGCACTTGCCGCCCTCCTGGCAGATAAAGGCATGAAGGTCTCGGCCATTGCCTCGCCCATTGGAAAGGTGGACGTCAGCCTCCCGGTGGAGCATGAGGTGGAGCGGCTGCGCCGGGCAGTCAATGCAGCCAGGGTGCTGGACGCGAAGTACATCCGCATCTTCTCCTTCTACTACGGCGAGTCAGTCCAGGTGGACAGCATCCGGGATGACGTCATGGAACGTATGCGGGCCCTGGCCGATGTCGCTGAGGAAGCCGGCGTGATCCTCCTGCACGAAAACGAAAAAGACATCTTTGGGGACGTCCCGGACCGTGTGCTGGACATCATCGAGACCGTGGACTCACCAGCCCTGAAAGTGGCCTGGGACGCCGCCAACTTCGTCCAGGTGGGCGTCAAGCCCTTCGACGAGGGATACGCAAAGCTGCGGCCGCACCTGGAATACCTCCAGGTCAAGGATGCCCTCTTCGCCAACGGCCACGTGGTGCCTGCCGGCGAAGGAGACGGGGACGTCCTGAAGACCGTGGAGGCGCTCAAAGCCGACGGCTACGAAGGCTTCGCTTCCCTTGAGCCGCACCTGGCAGGTGCCCACGGCCTGGGCGGATTCTCCGGCCCCACGGCCTTCGGCATCGCAGCACGCGCCTTCGCCAAAGTCACCGCAGAAGCAGGAGTCCAGACCGCATGAGCACCTTGAACGCAGCCATCACCGGGTGCGGCGTCATTGGCCGCACCCACGCCGTAGCCCTCCGCGAATTCCCGGAAGTCCGCATTGTCGCCCTCATCGATGCCATCCCGGCAGCCGCCGAAGCACTCGCAGACTTCATCGAACAGCAGGGCGGTACACGGCCGGCCCTGTACACCACCCAGGCCGAGGCCTTCGCCAATGAAGACATCCACCTCGTGGCACTGGCGACTCCCAGTGGCCTGCACATCCAGCAAAGCCTCGAGGTGCTGGCGGCAGGCAAGCACGTGGTCATCGAAAAGCCCCTCGACGTGGACCTCAGCCGGGCCCAGGAAATCGAGGCAGCCGCGAAGGAAGCAGCCGGCAAGGGCGTCGTTGCCTCGGTCATCAGCCAGCACCGGTTCGACCAGTCCAGCGTGGCGGTGTCCCAGGCCATCGCCGATGGGCGCTTCGGCAAACTGACGTCCGCCATCGCCTCGGTGGCGTGGTGGCGCAGCCAGGGCTACTACGACTCCGGCGACTGGCGCGGCACGTGGGCGATGGACGGCGGCGGCGCCCTCATGAACCAGGGCGTGCACACCGTGGACCTGCTCCTGTGGTTCATGGGACGGCCGGTGGAAATCTTCGCGCACACCGCCCGCCTCGCGCACGCACGCATCGAAGTGGAGGACACGGCAGTAGCCACCGTGACGTTCGAGAACGGCGGCCTGGCTGTCCTTCACGCCACCACTGCCGCCTACCCGGGATTGACCGTGCGCGTGCAGCTCATGGGCTCCGGGGGCTCGGCCGTGGTGGACAACGACCGACTGGAGTACTTCCACAGCAGGGCCGCAGGCGGTGCCTCGGCGGACATGGGACTCCAGGGCGGCGGCAACCAGGCGGAGGAAGAACTGGCCAAGTACCCCGAGGAAGACTACAAAGCAGCCGATCCCACCGTGTACCCGGCCGGCCACGTCCGTCAGTACCGGGACATCCTGGCCGCCATCGCCGGTGGGAAACAGCCCGGCGTCACCGTCAGCGACGCCGTCAATGCCCTGGCCGCGGTGCGTTCGGTGTACGTCTCGGCCACCCTCGGCCAGCCCGTCCTCTTCGAGGATGTCCTGGCAGGCAAGTACAACGACCTCGAAGTCCGCACCGGCACCGCGGCAGAAAGCGCCTGAGCCATGAAGTTTTCAGTATTTACCGCATCAACACCCGAGTGGACCCCCGAGGATGCCGTCCAGCAGCTGGCCGGCCAGGGCTGGGACGGCGTCGAATGGCGCATCACGGACCAGGGCGACGCCCCCGAGCCCGGCTTCTGGGCCGGGAACAAAGCCACCGTGCCGCTGGCCGGAATGGAAGACCACCTGGACCGGATCGCCGCCATTACCAGCGACGCCGGCCTGGAGTTCTCCGGCATCGGCGGGTACGCGCGGTGCGACAACCACCGTGATGTGGACCGCATGCTCGCCGCAACCGCCAAGCTCGGAGCCGGCCAGGTGCGGGTGACCACGCCGCCGCTCGGGACCGCAGCCTGGGGTAACGAACCGGCCAGCGGCACCCCGTACCCGGAACTCTTCGCCGCTGCCCGCCGCGATTTCGAATGGATTGCTGAGCGGGCGGCGCACCACGGGGTGAAGGCGCTCGTGGAGCTGCACCACCGCACCATCACCGCATCGGCATCATCGGCGCTGCGGCTCCTGGACGGCCTGGACCCCCGGCACGTCGGCGTCATCCATGACCTGGGCAACCTGCTGATCGAAGGGCAGGAGGACTACCTCCCCGCCTTCGAACTCCTGGGCGACTACCTGGCGCACGTACACGTGAAGAACGCGGTGTGGGTGGACAGCGGCGAGACCGACGAATCAGGGGCAGCCATTTTCAGGAACGAGTGGGCGCCCCTGCGCGCGGGCCAGGGCAGCGTCCTGCAGTACTTCAAGGCGCTCGCCGCCTTCGGGTACGACGGCTGGGTGACCGTTGAGGACTTTTCCACTGAGCTGCCGCTGGCCGAACGAACCGCCGGGAACCTCGAGTACCTCCGCGCCACGGCCGCCCTGGCTGGGCTCAATGTCGCAGCCGGGAGGCGTTGAGCCATGGCGCAGACCATAGCGGACCACCCGGACCGGCTCCTGCCCGCCGATCCCGGGGTCCGGGACATTGCCCGCGCGCTCTTCTCCCGGGTGGAAGGGCTCCCCATCATCTCCCCGCACGGGCACGTCGACGCCGCGGTCATCGAACAAAACACCCCGTTCCCGGACCCGGCCGCACTCCTGGTCACTCCGGACCACTACGTCACCCGCCTGATCCACGCCGGCGGGGTGACCATGGACCAGCTGGGCCTGGGCAACCAGCCGGCAGACTCGCGGCAGGTGTGGCGGCACTTCTGTGAAGCATGGCCCGCCTTCGAGGGAACCGCCTCCGGGTACTGGATCCGCCAGGAGTTCGCCCACGTCTTCGGCCTGGCCGAGGAACCGTCCGGCCAGAACGCGGACCAACTCTACGATGCCCTGCAAGCCAAATTGTCCGAGCCCGGTTTCCGGCCACGGGAACTGTTCAAGGAATTCAACATCGAGGTGCTCGCCACCACGGATGATCCACTGGACTCACTGGACAGCCACGCCGCCCTGCAGGCGGACCCCGCCTTTGCAGGCCGCGTGCTGCCCACCTTCCGGCCGGACCAGTACCTGAACATGGCACATCCGGCCTGGCAGGAGAACGTGGAACGCCTTCTCGGCGCTGCGGGGGAGGGTGCCACCGGCTACGCCGGGTACATCAAGGCACTTGAGTCGCGGCGGCGGCACTTCGTGGAGCGCGGCGCCGTCTCCGCCGACCACGGCGTCTTCACCCCTGCCACCCTGAAACTGGACGACGGCGAGGCGGAGCGGCTTTTCGAGCGGGGCCGGGCCGGCCAGGCCAGTACTGCGGACCGGGACGCCTTCGAAGCGCACATGATCTACCAAATGGCCCGGATGTCGGTGGAGGACGGCCTGGTGATGACCATCCACCCGGGCTCGTTCCGCAACCACCACGCACCCACATTCGAGGCTTTTGGCGCCGACACCGGCCATGACATTCCGGTGGCGGTCAATTACACGGAGGCGGTGCGGCCGCTGCTGCAGGACTTCGGGACCGCCAAGGACTTCCACCTGGTGCTGTTCACCCTTGACGAGACCGTCTTCTCCCGTGAACTCGCGCCGCTGGCCGGATTCTACCCATCGGTGTACCTCGGTGCGCCGTGGTGGTTCCTGGATGCCCCGGATGCGATGCTGCGGTTCCGCTCGGCGGTGACGGAGACGGCTGGCTTCTCGCGGTCCTCCGGGTTCATCGATGACACCCGCGCCTTCTGCTCCATTCCGGCCCGGCATGACACCGCCCGGCGAATCGAGGCGTCCTTCCTGGCCAGGCTGGTTGCTGAACACCGGGTCACCGAGGAACGGGCGCATGAACTGATCGTGGACATCGTGGACGCGTCACCCCGGCGGGTGTTCAAGCTGTGAACGCCGCGCCGCCGGCACTCAACCGCAGCCTGAAGCCGCTGCCCAAGCCTCCGGTGCGCATCGTGCACCTTGGGCTGGGGGCGTTCCACCGCTCCCACCAGGCTTGGTATACCCAGCACGCCCCGGACGCGGCGGAGTGGGGGATCGCGGCGTTCACGGGCCGCCGCCCCGACGCCGCGGCAGCGCTGTCCAGCCAGGACTGCCTCTACACGCTGGTGGAACGGTCGGCCGGCGGGGACAGCTTCGAAGTCATCGGCAGCATTGTGGAAGCGGTGGACGGCGCCAACACCGCACGGCTCTGCGAGCTTGTCGCGGCGAAGGAGACGGCGGTGGTCACGCTGACCATCACCGAGGCGGCCTACGGGCTGGCCGCGGATGGAACGTTCGACGCCGGCGCTCCAGGCGCGGCGGATGACCTCCGGGCGCTGTCGGCAGCAGCGTCCGGGGAGGCCGGAGTGCCCGGCACGCCGCTGGGGCGCCTGGTGTTGGCCCTTGCCAGGCGCCGGGACAGCGGCTCAGGACCCATCGCCGTCGTCAGCTGCGACAACCTGTCCGCAAACGGTGAAGTCGCCCGCCGGGCCGTCCTGGGACTGGCCTCCGGATGGGGTTCCGGGCTGGCCGGGTGGATCGAGGCGAACGTCAGCTTTGTCAGCACGTCCGTGGACAGGATTACGCCGCGGACCACCGAGGCGGACATCGCAGAGGTGGAAGAGCAATGCGGTTACAGCGACAATTCGCCGGTGGTGGCTGAACCTTTCCGGAACTGGGTACTCAGCGGGGACTTCCCGGCCGGGCGTCCCCGCTGGGAGGAGGCCGGCGCCGTCGTGGTCCGTGACATCGAGCCCTATGAGAACCGGAAGCTGTGGCTCCTCAACGGCTCGCATTCCATCCTTGCCTACGCTGGACAGCTCCGCGGGCATGCCACCGTGGCGGACGCCCTGGCGGACCCCCTCTGCCGGAAAGCGGTGGAGGACTTCTGGGACGAGGCAGCCCACCACCTGCGGGGGGAAGGGCTGGACATCCCGACGTACCGCCGGGCCCTGCTGGAACGCTTCGGAAACGCGCGCATCGCCCACCGGCTCGCACAGATCGCGGCCGATGCCACCACCAAGCTGCGCATGCGCGCGGTACCCGTGATGGCGGCGGAACGGGCCGACGGCCGCAGTGGCGCAGGCAGCGCTTTGATGCTTGCCGCCTGGATTGACTACGTCACCGCGGGAAACGACTTCCAGGATCCGCTCGCCGCCGAAATCCAGGTTGCTGTGGCACTTGACGGAACCAATCGGGTGCAGGGTTTGCTTCGCCTCGTCAGCGCTGCCCTCGCAGAGGACCCTGACGTCGTCGCCCTTGTTTCCCGGCTGCTCGGATCCTTCGCAACGACCCCGGCCGCCACCCCTGCAAGTATCTGAAACCCGCTTTTACTTCCGGAAGGAACAGTTAGTCCCATGAAAATCATTGCCGCCGATGTGTTCGTTACCAGCCCCACCCGAAACTTCGTGACCCTCCGGATCACCACGGACGACGGCGTGACGGGCATCGGCGACGCCACCCTGAACGGCCGCGAGCTCGCCGTCGCCGCCTACCTGAAGGAGCACGTCGCGCAGCTGCTCATCGGCAAGGACCCGCACCGGATCGAGGACACCTGGCAGTTCCTGTACCGGAGCGCCTACTGGCGCCGTGGCCCGGTCACCATGGCGGCCATCGCCGCCGTGGACATGGCGCTTTGGGATATCAAGGGCAAGGTTGCCGGGCTTCCCGTGTACCAGCTGCTGGGCGGGGCGTCCCGGAACGGGCTGCGCGCCTATGGCCACGCGTCCGGTTCGGACATCGAGTCGCTGTTCGATTCCGTACGGGAACACCTGGAACTCGGCTACAAATCCATCCGGATCCAGACCGCCATCCCGGGGATCAAAGCCGTCTACGGCGTGGCTGCCCAAGCGCAGGCGTCGGGGGAACGGTATGACTACGAGCCCGCCGGCAGGGGAGCGTTCCCGCAGGAAGAGGACTGGGACACCCGCGCCTACCTGCGGCACCTGCCCACGGTCTTCGAGGCTGTCCGTAACGAGTTCGGCCCCGAGATCCCGCTGCTGCATGACGGACACCACCGGATGACGCCCATCCAGGCCGCGAAACTGGGCAAGGCACTGGAGCCCTACGACCTGTTCTGGCTTGAGGACTGCACCCCGGCGGAGAACCAGGAAGGCCTGCGCCTGGTCCGCCAGCACACCACCACACCGCTGGCGATCGGTGAAATCTTCAACACCGTCTGGGACTACCAGACGCTGATCAAGGAACAGCTGATCGACTACGTCCGGGCCGCGTCCACGCACTTCGGCGGGATCAGCCCCCTGAAAAAGGTCATGGACTTCGCCGCGCAGTACCAGATCAAGTCCGGCTTCCACGGACCCACCGACATCTCCCCGGTGGGGTTCGCGGCGCAGCTGCACGTGGGCCTGGCGATCCACAACTACGGCATCCAGGAATACATGCAGCACTCGGACAAGACCAACGAAGTCTTCGAGCAGTCCATGACCTTCACTGACGGCTACCTGCACCCCGGCGACAAGCCCGGCATCGGCGTCGAATTCAACGAGGAAGCCGCCGCCGCCTATCCCTACCAGCAGGCGTACCTGCCCTACAACCGCCTGGTCGACGGCACGGTGCATGACTGGTGAGGCTGGCCGCGACTGGTAAGGAAAGCACCCGATGAGCAAGATCCGAATCATCGTCATGGGCGTCTCCGGCAGCGGCAAGACCACCATCGGCGATCTCGTGGCCCGCGAACTGGGCATCCCGTTCCTGGACGGCGATTCCCTGCATCCTGTGGAAAATGTCGCCAAGATGGCTGCCGGCACGCCCCTGACGGACGAGGACCGGTGGCCCTGGCTCGCAACCGTGGGTGCCGAGCTTGCCAAGGCAGGCGACGGCGGACTGGTCCTCGCCTGTTCGGCCCTTCGCCGCAGCTACCGCGACGCCATCAGGGAACAGGCTCCGGACACCATTTTCCTGCACCTGAATGGCAGCAAAGAGGTCTTGAAGGCCCGGACGGAAGGCCGCACCGGACACTTCATGCCTCCCGCGCTGCTGGACTCACAGCTGGCCACCCTGGAACCGCTGCAGGAGGATGAACGCGGGGTCGTTGTGGACATCGCCGCGCCGGTTCCGGACGTGGTGGCCCAGGCACTCAAGGGGATCTCCGCCGTCGTACCTTCACCCAAGGGAACCCATGGCACTGCTTCCCTGCAGTTCGACGTCGACCTTGCCGCCGCGCCGTTCAATCTCGACGCCGACGCCATCGCCTGGGTGGAGGCCACCCTGGGTGCCATGACGCTCGAGGAAAAGATCGGGCAGCTGTTCATCAACCACAACAACGATTACTCACCCGAGTACCTCGACGGCGTGCTGGACACGTACCACGTGGGCGGCATGCGGTACCGTCCGGGACCTTCCGCGGCCGTGCAGGAACACATCCGCTACGCCCAGACCAGGACCCGGATTCCGCTGCTGATCGCGTCCAACCCGGAGATGGGCGGAGCCGGCAGCTGCGACGACGGCACTTTCGTCTCGACGCACCTCCAGGCCGGCTCGCACCCGGACAAGAATATTGCCCGGCAAATGGGGCAGGTGGCCGGGGTGGAGACCGCGGCGTTGGGCTGTAACTGGGCTTTCGCGCCGATCGTGGACATCCACTACAACTGGCGGAACACCGTCATTTCCACGCGTTCTTTCGGCAATACCCCGGAAATCGTGGTGGAACGCGCCAAAGAATACTTCGACGGCATCAGCGAATCACCCACGGCCTGCGCCATGAAGCACTTCCCGGGCGACGGAATCGACGAGCGCGACCAGCACGTGGTCACCTCCTACAACACCCTCCCCTATGAGGAATGGGACCGGACCTACGGGCACGTGTACCGGGAAATGATCGCGCACGGAGTGCAGTCCATCATGGTGGGCCACATCGGGGCGCCGGAGGTTTCCCGGCGTTTCCGGCCGGAACTGTCCGATACGGAGATCCTGCCGGCCACGCTCTCACCCGAACTGCTGCAGGACCTGCTGCGCGGGGAACTAGGCTTCAACGGGCTGGTCCTCACGGATGCCTCGCAGATGGTGGGCCTCACGCAGGCGAAGAAACGCAGGGACCTGGTGCCTGCCACGATCGCCGCCGGCTGCGACATGTTCCTCTTCTTCCGGAACCCGGCCGAGGACTTCCAGTACATGCTGGACGGCTACAAGTCGGGCGTCATCACCGAGCAGCGGCTGCACGACGCCCTGCGGCGCATACTCGGCCTGAAGGCGTCGCTGGGCCTGCACCTCAAGCCTGTTGACCAGCTGGTGCCGCCGGCCGGGGCGCTTGCCGTCATTGGATCTGCTGCGCACCGTTCGGTGGCTGCGGAGATCGCGGACAAGACCGTGACCCTGGTCAAGGACACCGCGGGAAACCTGCCCATCACTCCGCAGACCCATCCCAGGATCCGCCTGTACGGAATCTCAGGCGGGTCCGATTTCACCCGCGCCGACCCGCTGGCCTACCTGGAGGTGGTCAAGGAGGAACTCGAGGTTGCCGGATTCGAGGTGTCCTTGTTCCGGACGGCTGAACAGCGCGAAGCGGCGGGGGAGACCGGGGTGAACTTCATGTCCATCATCTCCGAAGAGGCTACGGGGGATTACGCGGAGAAGTACGATGCTGCTTTTGTCTTTGCCAACGTCAAGGGCTTCGCGCAGGAGGCAGCCATCCGGATCAAGTGGTCATCGCCAATGGCGGCGGAAATTCCCTGGTACGTCACGGAGGTGCCCACCGTGTTCGTCTCCCTCAATCAGCCGAACCACCTGATCGACGTACCCATGGTCAAGACAGCCATCCACGCGCACGCCGGGACACGGGAAGCGATCCGGGCTGCCGTGGAGAAGATCCAGGGGAGGTCCGAGTTCCACGGGACGTTCAACGAGAACGTGTTCTGCGGGTCCTTCGACACCCGGCTGTAGGGGCTTTGGACTCTGGGGGCCTCGGGGTGTCGGTTTGTAGCCTCGAGGCATCCCTGGAACCAAGAGGAGGAGTGCCATGGGCGGCACAGTGGCGGGTCTCGGTGTCCGTTCCGGTCCACAATCCGGGCCTGGCCCCCAGCGACGCCGGCTTCGCGGTTTCCTTGCGGCCGCCGTCGCGACCGGTCTGTCCACGCATGGTCTCTTGCCGCGGGTCCTGCGGACATGGGGTGCCACCGGGCCTGAAAAGACTGCGCCGCTTCCGGGCGACGAACTGATTCCCGACGCCGACGACGTCTGGACCATGGCGGTTACCGTCGCCGCACGCCCTGGCCAGGTCTGGCCATGGCTCGTGCAGATGGGGGTGGACCGTGCGGGCCTGTACTCCTACACCTGGGTGGAGAACGGGTTGCTCCGCCTGGGCGTTAGCAATGCGGACCGGGTGCATCCCGAGTGGCAGGACCTGAAGGTGGGAGACATCATCGCCTTCACACCTGTTGGTTACCCGGGCGGGCGGCGCGGGCCGCGTGTAGTGGACCTGGCTCAGGACCGCCACCTCGTCCTGGATTCCAGCCCGGGTGCCCCGCCCGGAACAGTGACCGGTACGTGGCAGTTCGTGCTGCACGACGCCGGCCCTTCAGGTACCAGGCTGCTGCTTCGGACGCTGACGGGCCCCGGGCGGCCACTCGGTCTTCGCGTGACGGACTTCCTGCTCCGGCCCGGCTACCTTGTCATGGACCGTGCCATGCTGCTTGGCGTCAAAAAGCGCGCCGAGGGCGGGGCACTAAGGAATCCGTCCCCGTCGACACTGCTCTGACCTCAGCTGGCCCTCAAGGCTCAGCCTGCGTGGCCCTGCCTGGCATCCCGGTTGGGGCGGCCTGCTCCGATAGCCAATGCAATGCCTCGCTCCGGTCGGTGAAGTAGGCCGTGGGAGTCAGCGACCGCTGGGAAAACGCGGCCACCACTTTGCCCGTGGGTCCGTCCCCGACCAGGGCGACGGCGGAAAACCCGCGGTAGGCGTTCATGCCGGCCCTGGCCTCCGGCGTCAGCCCGGCAATTCCCGCGAGATCCACCAGAAGGGGCAGCATCAGGCCAACGCTGAGGCCTTCCAGGACCCGGGCAGCACGTACCGCAAGGTCGTACGTTATGTGGACGCCGGGGTTCCACTCCAACTGCAGCACGCCCCTATCGCAAGAGGCAGCAAAGTATTCGTTCATTCCCGTCCTGGATTCTCATTCAGCGCTTGTTTTCCAGACACCTGACTAGTTGGGCTTATTCTGCCTGATGGCTGCGACAATCGGTTGACCAGCGGTTATACCTGAGGTGTGTGCTGCACCGTCCGCTTCGCTGATGCGTAGTTTGGATCAGTGGACTTTTCTCTTGAAATCGCTGATGGTGTGGTCCTGCGTCCCGTCCGGGTCGGGGACGCGGGCGCACTGGCTGCGGCCTTCCGAGCCAACCGGTCCCACCTTGCACCCTGGGAGCCCGTCACATGGGAAGATGTCGGCCTGAGCCGCTCAAGCACGTGGGCGGCACGACGTCGATATGTGGAGGTCATGTGCGCGCGATTGTCTTGGATGAGATAGCTGGGCCGCTGGCCGTCCGGGAGGTTGGAGAACCTGAGGTGCCGGTGGGCGGCGTCGTCATCAGCGCCGTTGCCACGGGGCTTTGCCGCAGCGACTGGCATGCTTGGGCCGGTCACGACGACATAGCGCTGCCGCACGTCCCGGGACACGAGTTCGCCGGAGTCGTTGCCAGTGTCGGCCCGGGAGTGACGAAGTGGACGGCCGGCGACCGCGTCACCGCGCCATTCGTGGAAGGATGTGGCGCCTGCGAGTGGTGCCTCGCCGGCAACGCGCAGGTTTGCCCGCAGCAGCAACAGCCAGGCTTTACTCACTGGGGTTCCTTCGCCGAGCAGGTGGTAATCCACGCTGCCGACACCAACCTTGTGGCAGTTCCCGATGGGGTCAGCTTTGAGGCTGCCGCCAGCCTGGGCTGCCGGTTTGCCACCGCTTACCGGGCTCTGACCGGACGGGCCGGCCTCAACGCCGATGAATGGGTTACCGTCATCGGGGCAGGCGGCGTGGGGCTCAGCACCGTCATGATCGCCAAGGCCCTTGGCGGCAATGTGATCGCTGTTGACCGGAACCCGGCCGCCCTTGAGGTGGCTGCGCGCCTCGGCGCGGACCATGTCCTAACTGCAGCCGGTTCAGACATTCCAGCCCAGGTGCACGCACTCACGGGAGGGAGCCATGTCTCAGTCGACGCCGTCGGCAGCGAGCAGACGTGCGCCGACGCACTCCTGAGCCTGCGCCGCCGGGGCCGGCACGTCCAGATCGGGCTCCTGCCGCCGGTGGAAGGCCACCCCCGTGTGCCCATGGCGCGCGTGATCGCCTGGGAACTGGACGTCTTTGGAAGCCACGGGATGGCCGCCGCGGACTATCCCGGAATGCTCGCCTTGATTGAGTCCGGTGCACTTGAACCCCAGAAGTTGATCGAACGCGTCATTGGGATGGACGAAGCTGCCGAAATGCTGCCCCGGCTGGACACCGCGAAGCTCGCGGGCATGACGATGATCGATCCGACGCGCTGACGCGTTCGGCGCGGACCGGGCGGTAGTCCATGTCGCAGCGTCACCCGGAGCCCTTTTCCCCGGAATGAAGAAAGGCCCTGCTTCTCTTTTACAAGGGAAGCAGGGCCTTTCTACGTGGCGGTGACGGTGGGATTTGAACCCACGTTGGCTTTTACACCAAACAACATTTCGAGTGTTGCACCTTCGGCCGCTCGGACACGTCACCAACCTCAATAGGGTACCGGAGCAAGGCCTGCATCCCCAAAACGTGCGCACACCCAGCCAGTGCTCCGGCGCCCCGGTCTTGATTGTCGTACCCCCTTGTCATGATGGGTTTATGGGGCAATCGGCGGTGGTGAGGGCGTTTGGGGAGATCCGGGCTGCCTTGGCTGTGCTGAACGCCGAGGTCGATGGGTGCGGTGTGGAGCCGTTTTCTGCGGCTGATCCGTTGGCTGGTGTGGCGGCTGGGTGCCTGGACATTCTGGCCGGTGCCCGGGAGGTCGAGGCCGGGTTCGCTGCGTTGAAGGCCAGGGCTGCGGTGACGTATGCGGAGAGCGCCGACGTGGTTGCGGGGCCGGATGCGCCGGTGCGTGCGCAGGAGATGGCGGTCGCGGCGGAGATCGGGTGCGTGCTGGCCCTGGGGCCGCGGGCCGCGTCGTCGTTCCTGACGGCCTCGCACGCCGTTGTTGCCTCGTTGCCGCTGACCTTGTCGGCGTTGCAGGCCGGGGTGATTTCCTGGGGCCACGCGGTGGTGATGGCGGACGAGACGGCGTGCCTGGATGCTGCGGGGGCGGCGGCGTTGGAAGCCCATTTCCTGGACCCGGACGCCCCGGACCCGGCGCGGGGCTGCCCGGTGGGTGCGTTGCCGGCGCACCGGTTCAAGGCCAAGGCCCGGACCTGGCGGGAACGCCACCACGCCGAGAGCATCGAGACACGCCACGCCAAGGGGGTCGCGGAGCGGCGGGTGGAGTTCCGGGCGGACCAGGACGGGATGGCCTGGCTCTCCGCGTGCCTTCCCGCGGACCAGGCCCTGGCGGGGTGGAACCGGCTCACCGCGACCGCCCGTGGCCTGCAGGGCCCCGGCGAGGGCAGGACCCTGACCCAGCTCCGGGCCGACACCTTCGCCGACGCAATCCTCGGCAGCAGCACCGGCGCCAGCGACACCCGTGCAAGCGGCAGCGGCAGTTTGACCGAGGGCGCAAGCGGCAGCTCCAGCGACGGCGCGGGTGCGAGTGGAAGCTCCAGCGAACGTGAGGGTGCCGTCCGGGACCGTGTGCCGTCGCCGGTCCGGGCGCAGGTGCTGGTCACGGTTCCGGTGTTCTCGCTGCTCGGCCTGACGGACGAGCCGGCGGTACTGGACGGGTACGGGCCGATTCCGCCGTCCATGGCACGGGAACTTGTCGCAAACGGGGCGGGGTCGTTTTACCGGGTGTTGGTGGATCCGCGGGACGGGGCCCCGTTGGAGATCGGCCGGACGAGTTACCGGGTGACAGGTCCGATGCGGGCGTGGTTGCGGATGCGGGACGGGAAGTGTCCGTTTCCGGGGTGCAGCAACAACTCCCTGGACAACGATGCCGATCACATCCTCGCCTGGGCCAAGGGCGGCACCACCGGAATCAGCAACCTGGGACAACCCTGCCCGAAACACCACAAACTCCGACACACCACCGGTTGGAAACCCACCCCCGCAACCAAAAACGAACCACCCGGCTGGACCTCACCCACAGGCCGGCACTACGCCAGCGAACACCAAGACTGGGAACCACCACGATGGCCTCCGGGATGGTCCTCTGGATTTTTTAAAGGTGAAAGGTACCTGTCACGTGGGCAAAACATGACAGACGAAGAAATGGTGCCTAAAGAACTGCGCGTCGCCAGAGAGCGAAGCGTCCTCGAAGAAGCGCTCCTCAAGCACCTTGTCTCTTGACGCGATCAACCCGCCACGCGTCGTCGGACTTTCCCCGCCGACGCGCGTCCGGATAGATTCGTCAGCAAGATGACAAATTCACAGACTCCGATCCACGCCACCGCATACTGGACCACTGCAAAGGAGCATGGCGAGCTCAGGGCCGAGGACGTGCCCGCCCCGGGACCCGGTGAAGCGCTGGTCCGTGCCCTCTACTCCGGCATCAGCAAGGGCACCGAAATGGTGGTCCACGCCGGGGCAGTGCCGCCGCGGGTCGCGGAGGAAATGCGGGCCCCGCACCAGGAAGGCCAGTTTCCCGGGCCCGTGAAATTCGGCTACTTGTCGGTGGGAGTCGTGGAGGATGGGCCCGAAGGGTGGAAGGGCCAGCGTGTGTTTTGCCTGAACCCGCACCAGGACCTCTACGTTGTCCCGGTGGAGTCCCTGACCAGGATTCCCGACGACGTTCCCTCCCGGCGGGCAGTCCTCACGGGAACGGTGGAAACGGCGGTCAACGCCCTGTGGGAAGCCGGGCCAAGGCTGGGGGACAGGATCGCCGTCGTCGGTGCCGGGTTGGTGGGCGGAATGGTGGCCACGCTCCTGCGCACTTTCCCGCTGCAACGCCTGCAGCTTGTGGACCTGGACGCGGGGAGGAAGCAGCTCGCGGACGCCCTCGGGGTGGACTTCGCACACCCCGACGAAGCCCTGGCCGACTGCGACATCGTGTTCCACTGCTCAGCTTCGCAGGAGGGACTGGAACGCAGCCTGCAGCTGGTCGGCGATGAGGGTGACGTGATCGAAATGTCCTGGTACGCCAACCGGGAAGTCACTGTGCCTCTGGGGGAGGACTTCCACGCCCGGCGCCTGTCCATCAGGGCCAGCCAGGTTGGTGCCGTGGCACGCGCCCGGCGCCACCGCCGCACCAATGCCGACCGCCTGGACCTGGCAGTGTCGCTGCTCAAGGACCCCGTCTTCGACGCATTCCTGACAGGTTCGTCCCGGTTCGAAGACCTGCCCGGCGTCGTCCAAAGCCTGGCGGACGGCACCTTGGAAGCCTTGTGCCACGTCGTCGAATACCCCGCCACCAGCCCAGCTGCCCACGACTCCGAAACCTTGAGGTAACCCATGTTCAGCCTGACCGTCCGCCGCCACTTCATGATCGCCCACAGCCTTCCGCGTAAAGCGTTCGGACCTGCACAGGGACTCCATGGGGCCACTTTCGTGGCCGAGGTGACCTTCCGCCGCCGCGCCCTGAACGATGATGCGATCGTCCTGGATATCGGTGCCGCCGGAACCATCATCGAGGAAGTACTCGCCGACCTGAACTACAAAAACCTGGACGAGCATCCGGATTTCGACGGCAAGCTCAGCACCACGGAGGCGCTGGCCGAGTACATTGCCAATAAAGTCGCCACCCGGATCAAGGACAGCGACGACGGCCGCGAACTCGCAGGCCTCGACGTCACGCTGCGCGAGAATCCGGACGCGTGGGCCGCCTATTCCCTGGACTTCACCGCCTGACCGTGCGGCACATCCGGCTGCTGGTCCCCGGCAACATCCGCCACAGCTCGGGCGGCAACGTCTACAACGCGCGCCTGGTTGCCGGCCTCCAGGCCTTGGGTGCAGGGGTTGAGGTCATTGCCGTGGAGGGCACCTGGCCGGATGCCGGCGCACACGATCGACGCCGGTTGGGCGTCCTCCTCGGGGCGTGGGACCAGGAAACACATCCCGGGCTGCCTGTGGCGATCGTGGATGGACTGGTGGCCGTCGGCGCTCCGGACGAACTGGAATTCGCTGCGAAGGCCGGCCGGCAAACGTGGGTCCTGGTGCATATGCCTGTGCCGGAAGATGCAGGCGGCCGGGCCCTTGTACGTGAGGCCAGGGCTTTGCGCGCCGCAGCCGGCGTCATCTGCACCAGCACGTCTGCGGCAAACGAGCTCCGCAAACGGGGGCTCCCGCAAGCGCGGGTTGTCCTGCCCGGAGTTGTCCCAGCAGCCCAGGCCTGCGGTTCAACGCCCCCGCACCTGGCCCTGGTGGCCGCCTTGCTGCCCAACAAGGACCAGCTGCTGGCCGTGGAAGCACTCGCCCAAATCCAGGACCTGCCATGGACTGCGTCCCTGGTGGGATCCGACCGCGCCGACCAAGCCTACGCGCAGGAAATCCGGGGCGCCGTCCTCGCCCACGGATTGCAGGAACGGGTCCGGCTCACCGGCGAGCTGACCGGTGAAACACTGGAAAATGAATGGGCGAAGACCGACCTCAGCCTGTTGCTGTCCCGGGCGGAGGCATTCGGAATGGTGGTCACCGAGTCCCTGGCCCACGGCATCCCCGTCGTTGTCCGGGAAGGGACAGGGGCAGTGGAGGCCCTGGGCCTGACAGAATTAACAGCGGCCGACGGCGGCCCCCGCCTTCCCGGGGCAGTGCTGCGGCTGCCGGCCGGGGGACAGGAAAGTCCCGGACTGCTGGCAGGGTTCCTGCGGCGGTGGCTTGGGGACGCGGCTCTCCGCGAAAGCTGGCGCGCAGCAGCGCTGGAGGGGCGGATGAGGCTACCGGGCTGGAGCAGTACCGCCCGTGAAGTGCTGGCCCTGCTGGGGGCCCGGGACTGACAGCGGGACTGGAGACCGGGCCGACTGCGGACCAGGGCTGTGGACTAGGGCTGCTGGCTGATACTCCGGTGTCCCGCGAAAAACTCCCGCAACAGTAGGGCGCACTCTTCCTCGCGGACGCCCGGGTACACTTCAACCCAATGGTTGAGCCGCCGTTCGCGGAGGATGTCGAACACCGAACCTGCAGCGCCGGCCTTTTCGTCCCAGGCACCGAACACCACCCGCGGGATCCGGGCCAGGACGATCGCGCCGGCGCACATGGCGCAGGGTTCCAGCGTGACCACCAGCGTGCAATCAGACAACCGCCAGCCGTCGCCGCTGCCGCCGCCGAGCCTTGCCCGTTCCTGCAGTCGGGCCGCCGCTTCCCGGATGGCCACCACCTCGGCGTGGGCCGTGGGGTCGCCCAGTTCCTCCCGCTGGTTCCGGCCGGAACCCAGGACCCCGCCGTCGGGCCCCAGCACCACGGCGCCGATGGGAACATCCTCCGTGGCGAGTGCCCGGCGCGCTTCCGCCAACGCAAGGCCCATCCAGGCATGATGTTTCTTTTCGGGCAACGGCATGGCTCAATGATAGTTTCGGGGATACTCAGGTTACTTACCGACGCCGGGAGGCACCATGGACACTCTTCGGGATCGCCTAGGTCTTTGGTTCAAGCCCTATGCGGCGCTGGTCCTCACCATCCTCGTGGGCGGTGCGATCATCGTATCCCTGGCCTTGCTTGGCGCCGAGGTGTACGACAATGTGGTGGATTCCGCGGGCCTGGCCAACCTGGACAAGCCGGCCCTGGCCCTGTCGGAGAGCTTGCGCAGCCCCGGACTCGATGCGTTCGTTACCGGCTTCACCAATATCGGCGGCGGAATCGGAATGCCCATCCTCGCCAGCATCCTCACCGCCTGGCTGACCTTCCTCAGCCGGAACTGGCGGCCCCTCATCCTGGTTGGCGGCGCAGCGGCCGTCTCCATCATGGCCACGACGTTCGGCAAGAAACTGGTGGGCCGCACCCGCCCGGACCACGCGGACGCGGTGCCCCCATACGAGGATTCACCGTCATTCCCCAGTGGCCACACCCTGAATACCACCGTGGTGATCAGCCTGGTGGTGTACCTGATCTGCCTCCAGTTCCAGGCCACGGTGGTTCGCGTCTCGGCCATCACGGGCGGCACGCTGTTCATCATCGCCATGGGGCTGAGCCGCGTCTTCCTTGGCCACCACTGGCTGACCGATGTCATGGCCGGGTGGCTGCTCGGCCTGACGTGGGTGGGCGTGGTCATTCTGGCGCACAGGTTGTTCCACCTGGTCCGCAGGCGGGAGCACGCCGGTGCGGCGCCGTCGTTCGACCGTCCAATCGTCCGCGACGTGGTGGCCGAGGAAGCGCACCTTGGGGGCGACGGCGGCAGTGAGCACGCCCACGGAGGCCACAACAAGGACACCGCCGGATGATAGTTTTGGGGGATGCGTACTCTCGTTGTTGACCACCCCCTGGTCGCCCACAAGCTCACCGTCCTGCGGGACAAGAACACGCCGTCGCCTGTCTTCCGGCAGCTGACGGAAGAGCTGGTGACGCTGCTGGCCTACGAAGCCACGCGGGAGGTCCGCACCGAGCCCGTCACCATCGAAACGCCTGTCAGCACCACCATCGGTACGGCGTTCACCAAGCCCACACCGCTGGTGGTCCCCATCCTCCGGGCGGGCCTGGGCATGCTGGAGGGCATGACCAAACTGGTCCCCACCGCCGAGGTGGGCTTCCTGGGCATGGCCCGGGACGAGGAAACGCTGGACATCATCACCTACGCCGAGCGCCTCCCCGAGGACCTGACCGGCCGCCAGGTGTTCGTCCTGGACCCCATGCTGGCCACCGGCGGCACCCTGCGCGAGGCCATCAAGTTCCTGTTCAAGCGGGGCGCTTCGGACGTCACCTGCATCTGCCTGCTGGCGGCTCCGGAGGGCCTGGCCAAGCTGGAGGAGGAACTGGGCGACGCAAACGTGCACATCGTCCTGGCCTCCATCGATGAGAAGCTCAACGAGAAGTCCTACATCGTTCCCGGGCTGGGCGATGCCGGCGACCGCCTCTACGGCATCGCCGGGTAGCCACCTGCCTCCGGACGGGACCTGTCGGGGAGGGACTTCTTAGACGGCTTTCTTTTTGCGCTGGGCCTTTTCGGACCGGTGCCCCGCCGCTAGCCTGTGCGGATGGACTGGAAACTCGAACTTGTCTTTGTCCCTGTCTCCGACGTTGACCGCGCCAAGGACTTCTACGTCAACAAGGTGGGCTTCAACGCCGACTACGATGAGCGGCCCTCGGACGACCTCCGTTTCGTGCAGCTGACGCCGCCAGGTTCGGCCTGCTCCATCTGCATTGGCGAGGGGCTGACGGACGCACCTCCCGGCACCGGGTCAAACCTGCAACTGGTGGTCAGCGACATCACCGCGGCGCATGACTTCCTGAAAACCAACGGTGTGGACGTCAGTGACGTGGACGTCCAGGACTGGGGACACTTCGTGTACTTCGCCGATCCGGACGGCAACAAGTGGTCTGTCCAGTGCATACCGTGGCGGAACGCGGGGGCAGGCGCGGCGCCAAGCTCTGCACCTTAAACCAGTGAGGGCCGCATCCCCGGGGATGCGGCCCTCACTGCGCGGTAGTTCCCTGCCGGGCCCCACTCCAGGGCGAACGACGGCGGGGCCAGGGACGCGTCGTCGGGCGGCCGTCAATGCTGGAAAGGCTCAGCTGAAGGTGCCGCTTCGTCGCGCCGCGGCAGGGAAATGGTGCCTAGTACCAGTTGTGCGCCAGGTGGAAGTTCAGTGCACCGCAGGGGGACTGGTAGCTCTTCTTGATGTAATCCAGGCCCCAGTTGATCTGGGTGCGGTAGTTGGTGAGGTAGTCCGCACCTGAGCTGGCCATCTTCTCGGCGGGGAGGGACTGGACGATTCCGTACGCCCCGCTGCTGGGATTGGTAGCTGTGGTGGTCCAGTCGGATTCCTTGGTCCACAGGGTCTGCAGGCACTGCATCTGGTCAGGTCCCCAGCCGAATGTGGCCAGCTGGCCGGCGGCGTATGCCTGGGCTCCGGCGGGATCGTTGACTGCGACGGCGGGTGCAGGCTCGGGTGCAGGCTCGGGGGCCGGTGCGGGTGCCGGGGCAGGGGCCGGTGCGGGTGCCGGGGCAGGGGCCGGTGCGGGAGCCGCGGGCGCTGCTGCCGGAGCCGGTTCAGCCGCCTGCGGTGCAACGCTGATGGCTGCGGGAGCGGGGCTCTCCACCGGGTTGGAGCGGATTTCGCTCTTCTCGATGCTCATTTGGGCGTCGGCTGCTGCCGTGTTTGACTGGGTGGACGACGCCGGGGTCATGCTGCTGGTGGCCTGTCCGGCCGCGCCTACCCCCACCAGTACCGCGCACGATGCCGCAAGGACGGCGGCGCGCTGGCCCAGGGTGGTCTTCTTGGCCTGCGGTTTGGCCCTGTGTTTAGCCTGCAGGCATGATTCTGCCGTGTTTTTGGACATGATTGATCGCCTCTCACACCTGCGGAGTTAGCTGTCGGGTTCGGATGAGGGCATCCGGCCGTACGGAATGAAAATCACGTACTGGCTTAACCCCAAGGGCAGTCATTGCCCGGGACGGTGGGTCCCCCGCCTCTGCCGTTGCTCAATCGGAATCCGGGGAAGCGGCAGAGCTTGGCGTCAACCCGGGATATGCGGCCCGAACGGAAACCGCACCCAATCGACGGTACAGGAAGATTAAGCAGAAGTCACATTTAGGTAACGGAAGTCGCGGATTCCGCGCGTCGGTTTGCGGCCGCACGCGCTGAGGACCGGCTAAACGGAAGCAGTCCAGCCCGCCGGGGACTTCCGGTCCGGGCCGGACTGCCTCGCTACTGGCCTGCCAGGGCGTACACCGTGGTGCCACCGATGCTCTGCGACTGGAAGTTGGCGGCCACCCACTCAGCGATCTGCGTTGCTGCATCCGAGCCGCTGGTGGAGCGCATGGTCCCGCCCGCGATGAAGAAATGGATCTTTCCCTGGGACACCAGCTCCTGGAACTGCGCCAGCGTGGGGGAGGGATCGGTGCCGTTGAAGCCGCCCACCGCCATGACTGGAAGTTCGGTTGCCAGCTGGTAACCGGCGGCGTTGTTCGAACCCACCACGGCCGCGGCCCAGGTGTAGCTTGAGGCCCCCGCCCGGAGCGCGGTGACCAGCCCGGCCGACGGCGTGGGGGCACCCAAGAGGCCGCCCATCCCTCCGCTGCGGCCTCCGGCAAACCCTGTGCCGCCTTGGGTACCTGGCTGCCGGAAGCCCTGTCCCTGCGTGCCTTGTCCTCGAGTGCCTTGTCCCTGCGTGCCTTGGGCTGTGCTGCCTGTGCCACTGGGGCCGAATCCGTTCCCGTTGCCCCCAGTGCCGCCGGGGGCTCCGCCCGGGCCCGTACCGAACCCTGACGTGGGGCCTGCGCTGACGATTGCCCCGCTGTGCGCCGCCGATGCCGTGGAGACGGAGTAGGCCAGCGGCCCGGCGAGCGACGCAGCAACGGCCAGCACCGCCGTCGTCCGCTGGAGGGAGCGGCGGCCCAGGAACCGGTTGAGGCCCACTCCGGCGGAAGCGGCCAGCCCTGCCGCCAGCACCAGCCAGCGCAGCCACGGACCGTAGGCCGAGGTGGTGCCCAGCAGGGAGAACGCCGTCAGGGCTGCCGCTGCCACCGCCGCCGCGAGCGGGATTGCAGCGGCCAGCTGCTGCCTGTGCTGCCACAGGAGAACAGCGCCCAGGCCGGTAAGTGCCGCAATGCCCGGCGCCAGCGCCACCGCGTAGTAGGGGTGGATGATGCCGGCCATGAAGCTGAACACCAGGCCCGTCACCAGGACCCACGAGCCCCAGGCCACCACCGACGCACGCACCGGATCCGTCCGCGGCGCCCGTCGGCCCACCCACAGCAGGCCCGCCGCGAGGATCAGGGCGGAGGGCAGCAGCCACGCTATTTGGCCTCCGAACTCGCTGTTGAACATCCGGAACAGGCCGGGGACGCCCCAACCGTTGCCCCCGCCCACGCTGCCCGTTTCGTCGCCCGTCAGCCGCCCCAATCCGTTGTAGCCAAGGGTGAGTTCCAGGATGGAGTTGTCCTGCGACCCGCCAATGTAGGGCCGCATGCTGGCAGGTGTCAGCTCGACACCCGCGAGCCACCAGCCGGCGGAAACCACCATCGCCGCCCCTGCCGCGGCGAGCCGCAGGAGGCGCCGGCGCAGCCTGCCCGGCCCCGCAACCATGTAGGCCAGGGCGAACCCGGGAACCACCAGCAGGACCTGAAGTTGCTTGGCCAGGAAGCCGAAGCCCAGGAACACGCCGGCCAGCAGGAGCCAGCGCGGCCGGTCCTCCTGGATTGCACGGAGGATCCCATACCCGGCGGCAGTCATGAGCAGCACCAGCAGGGCGTCAGGGTTGTTGAACCGGAACATCAGCGTGGCAACCGGCGTGAGGGCGAGGACGGCAGCGCCCAGCAAGCCGGCCCGGTGGGCGACGGTGTCGTCACCCGTGGCCTGCACCGCGGCACGGCGCACCGCAAGGTGGAGCAGCCAGGCGGCCCCGACCCCCATCAGCGCTTGCGGGACCAGGATGCTCCACGGGTTCAATCCGAAGATCCGGACGGACAGTCCCATGATCCACAACGAGGCCGGCGGCTTGTCCACCGTGATGGAGTTGGCAGCGTCCGAGGAACCGAAGAACCAGGCAGTCCAGTCCTGCGATCCCGCCTGGGCCGCGGCGGAATAGAACGCGTTCGCCCAGCCTGATGCGCCGAGGTTCCACAGGTACAACACGGCCGTTCCGGCCAGTACTGCCGCCAGTTCCAGATGCCGCCGGAGGGCCTGGGGATTCCGCGGAGGCCGGACGGACTTTGTCCCGCTGTCCCCGGCGGACGTTGTTCCCCCGTCGTCGGCAGCCCGGGCCCTTACGGCCCGGGGTCCGGTTGCACGTGCCCCGGAGGGACGCCCAACGCCGGTCGCGGTGCTTGAGAACGGCGGGGTCGGGTAGTGACTGGCCATGGCGTGCTACTCCGCCAGGCGGTAGACGGTGGAGTTGCCCACGGTCTGCGCCTGGAAGTTCGCCTGTACCCAGGCGGCCACCTCGGAGTTGCCGCCGCGGCCGCCCATGCCGCCTCCGCCCATGCCGCCACCCTGGATGTAGTACCCGATCTCGCCCTTGGACACCATGTCCTGAAACTCGGCGAGCGTGGGGTACGGATCCCCGCCGTTCCAGCCGCCCAGCGCGATGACGTTGGTGTTGGTGGCCAGTTCCAGGCTGGCTGCCTGGCTGGCGCCCGAGACGATGGCGGACCATTTGGTGGTGGTGGAGGAGAGCAGCGCGGTCACGGCGGCGTCGGTGGTCCCTTCACCGCCGGGGCCACCGCCCGGACCACCATTTCCAGTAGTGGGGTCAAAGCCGTTCGCCGGGTCGAACCCGTTACTGCCGGAGGCTGCCCCGTCAGTTCCGGCGCCTGCGTCCGTGCGGTCGCCGCGGGCGCCAGCGGCCCGGTTCCCAAAGCCGCCTGCCGACGAACCCGCGGGCCCCGACGTCGGAATGGAGCCCGAGTGCGCGGAAGCGGCGGTGGCCAGGGTCCAGGCAGTTGTGCCGAGTCCGCCGGCCAGCAGGGACACGACGACGACGGCGGCCGTACCTGCACGCCGGAACCGTCCGCCCGCCCCCAGTGCGTCGAGGCGCAGGAGGATCCCGGCAGCTGCCAGGACGCCAAGGACGATCGCGGCGATGCGCAGCCAGGGGAGCCACTCGGCATCCCGGCCCAGGAGTACGGCGGACCAGATGGAGGTGCCCAGGACCGTCACGGCCAGCACAATCCGGGCCGTCCAGTAGGCACGGCCGCGCCAAAGTTCCACGGCGCCGATGCCGATCAGGGCGGCGATCGCCGGGGCGAGCGCCACGGAGTAGTAGGGGTGGACGATGCCGCTCATGAAGCTGAAGACTCCGGCGGTGACCAGGAGCCAACCGCCCCACAGGATGAGCGCTGCGCGGCCCGGTGAAGTGCGCACTTCACGCCGCGTGAACCACAGGCCTGCCACCAGCAGGACCAGCGCCGCGGGCAACAGCCACGACACCTCGCCGCCAAAGCTGGTCCCGAACATCCGGAGCAGGCCGGCGGCACCGCCGAATCCTCCGTTCCCTCCGCCGAAGCCGCGCCCTGGTCCGCCGGCTGCGCCTCCTGCGGCTCCGCCGGGCATCCCCTCACCCGAACCGGTGATGCGGGCCAGCCCGTTGTAGCCGAAAGTCAGTTCGAGGAAGCTGTTTGTAGTGGAACCGGCCATGTATGGCCGGGCAGAGGCGGGCGTCAGCTGGAACAAGGCAACGTAGCTGCCGGCCACCACAACGATGCCGCCGAGTGCGCCCAGCAGGTGCACCACCCGGCGTCCCACCGGGGCCGGTGCCGCCCACAGGTAAGCCAGCGCCAGCGCCGGTACCACCAGGAATCCCTGCAGCATTTTGGTGAGGAACGCCAGGCCAATCACCGCGCCCGCCGCCACCAGCCATTTCCAGCCCGCACGCTCGATGGCCCGGGTGGTGAAGTAAGCCGCCAGCACCAGGCACAAGGTGAGCATGGCGTCCGGGTTGTTGAACTTGAACATGAGCGCAGCCACGGGCGTCAGCGCCAGGGCCCCACCTGCCAGCAGGCCTGCCGCAGGCCCGGAAACCCTCTTGACCGCAAGGTAGAGGAAGCCGACGGCGGCCACGCCCATGAGCGCTTCGGGCACCAGCATGCTGAGGGACGAGAATCCGAAGATACGGCCCACGAGGGCCGGGATCCATAGCGCCGCGGGTGGTTTATCAACGGTGATGGCGTTGCCGGCGTCGAGCGAGCCGAAGAGGAAGGCGGTCCAGTCCTTGGTGCCGGCCTGGATGGCTGCGGCGTAAAACGAGTTTCCGTAGCCGCTTGCTGCGAGGTTCCACAGGTACAGGACGGCAGTGCCCAGCAGTAGCGCGGCTGCGGAAGGCCGCACCCAGCGTGCTTGGTTCCCGAAGGCGTAGCGCTGCCAGCGGGGCGTGGTCCCGCCGGATGCCCGCTGGAGGTCCGGGGCGGGGGAAGGGGCCGGCGTGCCGGCAGCGTGGCCGGTGGGAGAAATAGTGGAGGTCATGATGCTGCCGTTTCTGTGGAGGGGGCTTGGGTGCCGGCTTCGGTGTTTTCGACGGGCTGTTGTGCCGCAATGGAGGTGCCGCCCGTGTGCGTCCGCGGCGTCCGTTCCCGGAACACCCAGAGCCGGAACAGCAGGAACCGCACAGCCGTGGCCGCAAGGTTCGCCGCCACGACGGTGAGGACTTCCGCCCACCGGTCAGGCGTCGTCGTCCGGTGCACCAGGGCAAGCGCCCCGGAGGTGAGCACCAGGCCGATGCCGAACACGATCAGCCCCTCGAAATGGTGCCGGACCGGGTTGCCGCCCTGGATGCCGAACGTGAAGCGCCGGTTGGCTCCGGTGTTGGCCACGGCGGTGACCAGCAGCGCCAGGAAGTTTGCCAGCTGCGGATCCATGAAGCCCCGGCAGAACAGGAAGATCAGCAGGTAGGCAAGCGTTGAGGCGGCACCGATGGCGGCGAAACGGACCAGCTGGCCGAAGAGGCTGCCGCGGCGGGTCTGTTCGTCGGCCCGCGACGACGCGGGCAGCGGCCCCCGCGCCAGGGCTGCGCGCAGTTCCGGGACCGGGATCCGGCCGTAGACCAGGTCGCGGGTGAGCCGTGCCATCCCACGGATGTCGGCCAGCGCCGTGCGGACCACGTCAACGCTCGAATCCGGGTCGTCAATCCAGTCCACGGGGACTTCATGGACGCGCAGGCCGCAACGTTCTGCCAGGACCAGCAACTCGGTGTCGAAGAACCACGAGTTGTCCACCGTGTAGGGGAGGATCTGCTGGGCGACGTCGGCCCGGATGGCCTTGAACCCGCACTGGGCATCACTGAACCGGGCAGCCATCAGTGAATGGAGCATCAGGTTGTAGCCGCGCGAGATGAACTCCCGCTTTGGCCCGCGGACAACGCGGGAGTTGCGGGTCAGGCGGCTGCCGATTGCCAGGTCCGAGTGTCCGGAAATCAGGGGTGCCAGCAAGGGGGGCAGCGCTGCAAGGTCGGTGGAAAGGTCCACGTCCATGTAGGCCAGGACCGGGGATGGGGAAGCCAGCCACACTTTCCGCAGTGCATTCCCGCGGCCCTTCTCATCCAGGTGGACCACCGTGACCTCCGGGAACTCGCGGGCCAGCCGTTCGGCGATCTTCAGGGTTCCGTCCGTGCTGGCGTTGTCCGCCACGGTGATCCGGAAAGTGTGCGGGAAGGTATCCAGCAGGTGCCCGTGGAGCCTGCGGAGGCATTCCTCAAGGTCACGCTCCTCGTTGAAGACGGGGATGGTGACATCAAGGACGGGGACGGCGGTGCGCGTGTCAACGGGGGCGCGCCGTACGGCACGTCCCCCGGAAGGAAGGCCCGGCGGCGCTACCGCGGCGTCCTGCAGGGTTCCTGAAGTGGAGTCGGTGAGCGTCATGCATCAACAGTGGCGCCGCCTTATTTGTGGGCTTTAGGCGCAACCTGTGACGTGCCTGTGTAAGTCAGCCCGAGGTGGGACGCCGGTCAGGATGCGGCGGAACCGGCGGCCGGAAGACGGACGGCGAACTCGGTCCTACCCGGCCGCGAAACCAGTTCCACGGTGCCGCCGTGGGCCATGACGATGGATTCGACAATGGACAGGCCCAGGCCGGAGGAACCCTCGGAGCCGGAGCGGGCGGCGTCCGCCCGGGTGAAGCGCGAGAAGATGCTGCCCTGGAATTCGGCCGGGATGCCGGGCCCGTCGTCGGTGACGGTGACCACCACACTGCCATCGGCCGAGCGCATCACGCCGGTGGTCACGGTGGTCCCGGCCGGCGTGTGCTTCCGGGCGTTGGAGAGCAAATTCGCCAGCACCTGGTGCAGCTGGGTGGTGTCCCCGCGGACCGTGACCGGCTCGTCCGGCAACGTCAGCTGCCAGGTATGGTCCGGAGCCATGACCTTCTCGTCGCTGACGGTCTCGACCACCAGCTGGGTCAGGTCCACGTCCGTGGTTTCGGTGGCCTTGCCCTCATCCAGCCTGGCCAGCAGCAGCAGGTCCTCCACCAGCGCGGTCATGCGCTCCGACTGGCTCTGCACCCGGCCCAGCGACTTCCGGCCGTCTTCGGTCAGCTGCTCGGTCATGCGCATCAGTTCGGTGTAGCCGCGGATGGCGGTCAGCGGGGTTCGAAGTTCGTGGGAGGCGTCGGCCACAAACTGGCGCACCTTCATCTCGCTGCGCTGCCGGGCTTCCAGCGCGCTGGAGACGTTGTCCAGCATCAGGTTCAGGGCGTGGCCCACGCTGCCCACCTCGGTGGTGGGGTGCGCCGCGGACGCCGGCACGCGAACCGCCAGGGCCACCTCACCGGCGTCGAGCGGCAGCTTGGAGACCTTGGTGGCGACGTCGGAGAGCTGCTCCAGCGGCCGCATGGTCCGGCGGATCAACGCCGTGCCGGCCAGCCCGATGAGGACCAGGCCACCCAGCGAAACCAGCACCATCGTCAGGACCAGTGACGCTTCGGTGCTCTGTTTCGTGGCCAGCGGCAGGCCTGTGATCACCACATCGCCGTAAGGGGTTGCAGTAGCCATGAGGCGGTAGTCGCCATTGGACAGCTCCCGGTTGACCGGGACGCCGTTGTGGGGGAGGGCCTGCAGCGTGGCGACGTCGCGGGAGGTCAGCGCGGTGCGGGTGGCATCCGAGGAGAGGAAGCCCGCTTCCCGGCTGACCTGTCCGTTCACCACCCGGGCGTTGAGCGTGCCTACGCTTTGCCCGCGCGCGTCCAGGGGGTCGGGGCGGCCGGAAGGGTTGCCTTCCGGTGGACGCCCGCGGGAGGCCAGCATCAGCTGCGCATCCAGCTGGTTGGTGAGGACTACGTCCATCGACGCGTAGCTGACCACCCCGATGGCACCGGAGATGGCCACCAGGAGGGCCATGGACAACAGGATCAGCCGGGTACGGAGGTGCCAGGTGGAGGGGTTGAACCAGGACCGGCCGGCGGGCCGGGGGACTCCGGAAAGAGACACGCGTTTCCTTTGGCTAGTCTGCAGGCTTGATGACATAGCCCGCGCCGCGCACGGTGTGGATCATCGGCGGGTGGCTCGCTTCGATCTTCTTGCGCAGGTAGGAGATGTACAGTTCCACGATGTTGGCCTGCCCGCCGAAATCGTAATCCCACACATGGTCCAGGATCTGGGCCTTGCTGACCACGCGCTTCGGGTTTTCCATCAGGTAGCGGAGGAGCTCGAACTGGGTGGCCGTCAACTGGATGTCGTCCCCGGCGCGGGTGACTTCCCGGGTGTCCACGTTGAGGACAAGATCGCCCACCACCAGCTCGGCGGTGTCCATCGCGGCCACCCCGGAACGCTGTACCAGCCGGTGCAGGCGGAGCAGGACCTCCTCCATGCTGAAGGGTTTGGTGACGTAGTCGTCCCCGCCGGCGGCCAGCCCCACGATGCGGTCCTGGACATCATCCTTGGCTGTCAGGAACAGCGCCGGCACCTCCGGCGCGAAGGCGCGGATCCTGCCCAGCAGCTCCACGCCGTCGAACCCCGGCAGCATCACATCGAGCACAAGCACGTCCGGGTGGAAGTCCTTGGCGAGCTTGACGGCCGTGGGTCCGTCAGCGGCGACGGCCACCGACCAGCCGGCCATTCGCAGGCCCATGCTCATCAGTTCGGACAGGCTGGGCTCGTCATCGACCACCAGGGCGCGGATGGGGGAACCATCCGGATGGGTGAGCTGGGGAAGGTTGTTGGTCATGGGGTGCGGGGATGCCATGGGACAACTCTCCGATCTGTCGGTTTGCCGATGCTTTGCCAATGCTGTGTCTCGGCTGTGAACTCCAGCCTAGCCACCTGTCCCTTGGGTGGGTGGCGCCTTCCCGCGCGGCCCGGCCAGGTCACAGCAAGGCTTGGCTTGCAGCACAGCCCCCGCACAGCTAAGCGGCAGAGCCTGTTGGGACAACAGCATCACGACCAACAGCTACGACCTCCTGGAGGAAGCCATGGATCAGCAAGACAACGCCCACCCGGGGGCAACAGGCCGCAACGGCCAGGGCCGCCCCGCCGATGACGGCCGGGAGCAGGCGGACAAGCCGGCGCCCGTTTGGGAAGGTTCGGCGGATGGCGACGGCCGCGGTGGCGGGGCCCGCGAATGGGAAACCCAGGGACATGCCGCCGCGCAGGAGCCGGCGGGCCGGGACCAGCCACACTGGGACCAGGCCCCGCAGGGGAAGCCCGCCCAGGGTTGGGGTGCCCCCGCTTCCGGTTCGGCTTCCCCGGGGTGGGGTACGACGACGGCAGCGGGCCGGGTGCCCGGCCCCGGCACGGGGTGGGGCGCACCGCAGCAGTACGCACCCGGTACGCCGGCCCGGGCCGCCAAGGGGAACTGGACCGCGAAGAAGGGTGCGCTGGTGGGCGGCATTGCGGTGGTTGTGGCCGCCGCAGCCGGTGCCGGCGCCTATGCTGCCGGGAACGGAACGGCTGCGGCGAACGGCGCCCAGGGAATGGGTGCCGCGGGGCAGTTCGGCCCGGGCAGCCAGGGCGGCATGACAGGTCCGGATGGCCAAAGCGGCGTGGACGGCGGCGGAATGGCCGGCGGCATGGGGATGGACGGTGGGCCCGGCGGGCTGGGCATGGGTGCCGCGGGGCTCAACGCGGCCGTCCATTCTGAATATGTCGTCCTCGAAGGCTCCAGCTACGTCACCATGGCTGGCCAGACCGGCACAGTGACCGGGATTTCGGGAACGTCCCTGACCGTGAAGAGTGAGGACGGGTTTTCCCGTACCTACACCGTGGGCTCCGACGTCCAGGTCACCCAGGGAGTGCGGCAGCGCGGCGGCAATTCCACCGGCAGTACGCTCAGCCTCTCAAATGTGGCCGCAGGGGCCAGGGTGCGCGTCACGGCCCTCAAGGAGTCGGACACGTACACCGCGAAGACCATCCAGCTGGCCACATCCACGACCGCCACGACCCCCAACTCCGGAACCAGCAGCAACTGACGCGGCATTAAACACCGGCGGACCGTCCTGCCTTCGTAGCCGCGCACCCGGTCGCGGGCAAAAAACCGACCGAAGGCGGGGCGCTGGCTGGACACGGCTATGGCGATTCCACGTCAAACGGTTGAATTTCGGACGTATTCGGTAAACCTGACGTTAGTCGAATTTTATTCTGGAAAAGCTGGAAAAGCAGGGCGATGCCGGGATAACCATTCAAATTCTTCCCTGCTTCCGAAATAGTGACATGCAGCACAATTTCGCGTTTTGTCTCACAATGCGGACTATCCGGTCCATTGTTACTTGCAAGTTGGCATTGTTACGCGGCACACTTCCAATGTGAACAAGAACTCAACAGCACCTGCAGCCGCAGAATATTGGCCCAGCACATCCGCTGCTGCCGACATGCGCTGTTGTCGAATGCACGCCTGACCTTCCCACCCACCGAAGTTCTTAGGCATTCGCCCCCAAGCCCAGCGTCGGGCGCCCCTCCCCGGTCCGCGTGACGGGGAAGCCAGCATTCGAGCCGCGGAGACGGCCATTTCACATTGAGGTAAGCATTTCATGTCAGTTGCATCCGGATACGTCCACATCTCTGTCCGTAACGCCGCCAAGGCAGGCCAGCCTTCCGGCCTCCGTCCCGGTTTCGGCCCGCGCCCCTCGCTTGCTCCCTCCACTTCCGGAAGCGGCTTCCCGGCCCAGGGCTTCGCCCCACAGGGATACAACCCGAACTCCTACGGCCAGCTCCGTGCTGTGCACCCCGCCGAGTCCGCTCCCATTACCGCGCCCACTCCTGTGGTGCCCGGCGCTAACCAAGTCCGTCCGGTAGCCAATGACAACGTGGCCCGCGGCTTCGTCCTGTACATGGGCATCGACGAGGAAACCGCGGCAGCAGCCGGCACCTCCATCGCCAAGCTCGCCCAGGAAATCCGCGCCTACGCCCAGTCCCTGGTCTCCGGTGCCGAGAGCTACGCAGCCGTGGCGGTAGCCCCCGCAGGCACCCCCGGTTCCGCGCTCGACGTCGTCCGTTCCACCTTTGGCGACCCGACGGTCAACTCCCGCCAGCGCACCGAAACGCCCCGTCCCGCCCAGGCGCAGGAACCGCGTCCCTCCGGCGTGCTCATCGACCTCGCCCGCCGCGAAGTCCACCTTGACGGCGAATCCCTGAACCTGACGTTCAAGGAGTTTGAGCTGCTCAACTACCTCGTCGAAAACGGCACACGTACCGTGGGCCGCGACGAGCTCCTCGAGGGGCTGTGGCGCAACGCCGAAGAAGTGCCCAACGAGCGCACCATCGACGTCCACATCCGCCGCCTCCGCTCCAAGCTCGGCCGCCTCGCCAACACGGTCCGCACCGTCCGCGGCCAGGGCTACCGGTTCTACGAGCACCCTGAGGTTGTTGTCTGGGCCGCTCCGGAATACTCGATCTAAGTTTCTTTCGCGCGAAGGCGACCTGTCCTGTCGGGCTGGTCGCCTCCGCTTTCGCGAGGCGTCCTTCGGGCGACCGCGCTCGTTCCTCCCCACCGGCGCTAGGCTTGGGCCATGAGTTCGCACCATGTCCGACGCCTTGTGATCATGCGCCATGCCAAGGCGGATTGGCCCGGAGGCGTGGCGGACCACGAGAGGCCCCTTGAGGAACGCGGACACCGCGAAGCCCCGCTGGCCGGGCGCTGGCTGCTCAAGCACAACATCCTGCCGGACTTCATCTTGTGCTCCAGCGCCCTGCGTACCCGGCAAACGTGCACCTGGGTCTGCGCCGAACTCGGCGACAAGGCGCCCACGCCCAAACTCGAAGACGGCCTGTACGCGGCATCGGCCCTGCGGATGCTGGCGGTGGTCAACCACGTGCCGGACACTGTGACCACGCTGATGCTCATCGCGCACCTGCCGGGCGTGCAGGACCTGGCCATGCACCTGGCCTCACGGGATTCGGACCATGATGCCTACATGGACGCCGCCACCCGCTTCCCCACCAATGCGCTCACCGTCCTGGAGACAGAGAAGCCCTGGGCGGAACTGGACGGTCAGGACGCCCGGATTACCAGGTTCAAGGTTCCCCGGGCCCATTAGCGGCAACCCCGCTGCCGGCAATCTCGCGCAGCAGCGCCGCTACGTGCCTGATGCCCGGGCTGGCCGTCATGGTTCTGCGGTGGACAAGCCCCACCTGCCGGGCCTGGACCGGTTTCACTACCTGGACGGCCGCCACGTCCGGAGGCAGCGCCGGCCGGCCAAGGCGGGGTACCAGAGCGACAGCCACTCCCTGCTCCACCAAAGCGATATGCGTGGCGAAATCGGGGTCGTAGATCCTGATGTCCGGGACCCGCCCCAAGTCGGCGAAAATCCGCAGGAGGGCCTCATTGCAGATGGCCCCGTCGGGTGTGCTGATCCAGCGCTCATCCACCAGTTCCGCGGGTTCCACCGAGGATTGTTTCGCGAGCGGGTGGCTGCGGTGCACCAGGACATCCGCCACGTCCTCGCAGAGCCATTCAAGCGCCAGGTGCTCCGGGATCACCAGCGGAACCGAGTTCCAGTTGTGCACCAGGCCCAGGTCGGCTTCGCCGTTGGCAACCCGGGCCACGGCCTCGCGCGGAACCTCCGCCAGGACGGAAACCTCGAGTGGGGCCTCCGACTGCCCAATCCGCGCGAGCATGGGTCCCACCAAACCCCGGCAGGCGGTGGAGAAGGACACGAGGCGGAGGCTGCCGCTGGGCTTGGCCGGATCCGCCAGCAGGGTTGACTCGAGTTCCTCCAGCTCGGCCAGGATGCGCCGGCCATAGGCGGCCAGGGCCAGCCCTCGTTCGGTCAGCAGGACCCCGCGGCCGCGGCGTTCCAGGACCGCGAACCCGCCCTCCTTCTCCAGCTTCTTCACCTGCTGGGATACGGCCGACGGGCTGAACCCCATCGCTTCCGCGGCGGCAATGACTGTACCGTGCTGCTCGATGGCCGCGAGGGCGCGCAGGGACCCGATGTCGATCATGAAGCAAAGGTACATGATTTAGTGTCGAATTAGGCGCTGGTGCTTCATTCGGGGCTCTGCCAGAGTGGGAGGGTGAACCTGCGCGATTCCCTCCTTGCCGTCGTCGTTGCCCTGCTGTGGGGCCTGAACTTCGTGGCCATTGACGTCGGGCTGCACGCGGGCGGCCAGGAGTTCCCGCCGCTGCTGTTCGTGGCCATGCGCTTCGTCCTGGTGGTCTTCCCGTGGATCTTCTTTGTCCGGAAGCCGGAGGTCTCCTGGAAGGCCATTGTCGGGGTCGGGCTCTTTATGAGCGCCGGCCAGTTCGGCCTTCTCTACCTCGCCATGGCGCTGGGCATGCCCGCGGGCCTTGCATCGCTGGTCCTGCAGGCGCAGGTGCTGCTGACCGTCCTGCTCGCTGCGGCCTTCCTGGGCGAGCGGCCCAGCCCGCGCCAGCTGTCGGGGGTGGCGCTCGGCGTCGCCGGGCTCGCCCTCGTGGCCGTGGGACGCAGCGCCGTGGCACCGCTGCTCCCGCTGGTCATTGTCCTGGCCGCTGCGCTCTCCTGGGCGGCCGGAAACGTCATCGCCCGGAAAGCCAAAGCAGCCTCGGGTTTGGGGCTGGTGGTGTGGTCAGGCGCAGTGGTCCCGCTTCCGTTGGCAGCGCTTTCACTGCTGGTGGACGGGCCCGGCACCGTCTGGCAGTCGCTGGCCACCCTTCAGGCACCCACCATGCTCAGCGCCCTGTACACCGCTGTTTTCGCCTCGCTGGTGGGCTACGGAATCTGGAACCGGCTCCTTGCCGGCCACCCGTCGTCGGCCGTTGTTCCGTTTACGTTGCTGGTGCCGGCGGTGGGCATGAGCGCTGCGTGGCTGGTCCTCGCGGAGGTGCCTTCGCCGACGGAGCTGGCAGGCGGCATGCTCCTCCTGGGCGGCGTGGCGACGGCGGTGCTCACCGGTAAAGGCAGGCAGCGTCAGCGGCGGGGGACGGAGCCGCTGCCGGACCTGGGTGCCGGCCTCGGCGCGGGTGGAGCGGACGACGGCGGTCGCTTGGCTGCGGTGGACACCCCGCGGGCGGCGGACCGGGGCGCCGACGTCCGCTGAGCGGCAGATCCCTGTGCGCCGGCTTTTTGACCGCCCGTCCTGGGTGCGGGGGGTGCGGGGGCCCGGGGGCTGCGTGCCGTCATTGCACCGGTCCGTGGTGATGGGCCGCGCTGGGAGGAAGGACGCTGTGCCGCTGGCCGTGCCGCCGGCCTGCGGACAGTTGCCGGACGCCGCCTTCCCGGCAACAGTGCGCCGAGGAAGAGGACTCCGAAGGTGGACACCAGGGCGCAGGCGGCCCCAAAGAAGTAGTTGTCGGGATCATTCGTGGGCAGCGGGGTGCCCAGGAAGGAGGACTGGCCGTCGAATGCCAGCTCCCAGGTGCTGAGGAACGCCAGGGAAAAGCCGAGGGCCAGCGCGGTGCCGGCGCCGGCGGCCAGCAGCGCAGCATGCCGCCGCCGGACCAGGACCTCGGCGACTGCTGCCAGGTACGCCAGCCCCAGGACACCCGCAAACGCAACGAACACCGGCTCGGCCAGGGTCATCGCCGTGAGCACCAGCAGCCCCGCAGCAACGATGCCGCAGATCACCGCGAACTTTCCGCTCTTCCCCGTATGGCGCATGTGCTCCATCATCCCCGAGGAGCTGGCCCCTTCAGGACGTAGCCGCGCATGATCGCCATGATTGCTGCAACGCTTTGGTCACGGGTGCGCTCGGGGTTGTAGGTCTGCCGGTCAAGGCCCACCACGAAGCATGCGCCAAAGATGGCCGTTTCCAGGCTGCCCCTGGACACCGAATCGTCCACTGGGTACGCCTCGGCCACCTTTTCCACGGCCTGGCCGATGACGTCCAGGAGCTCCCCGCGCAGCACGGAGAACGTGCCCTGCCATTCGCTGGGTATCCGCCAGTTTTCGCTGACCCAGAGGCGCGCGAAGGAGGGGTACTCTGCCATGAAGTCCATGGCCTGGCCGATCATCGCTTCCATGGCGAGCAACGGGTCGCGGCCGGTCGCTCCGGCGTCGGCGGCCTCGAGCAGCCGCGCCTTGAGGATGTCCACGCCGTGCCGCAGGAGCTGTGCGATCAGCTCCGACTTGCTGCCAAAGTTGTAGTAGACGGTGCCCTTGGAGACTCCGGCCGCTGCCGCGATCTCATCCACGGTGACGCTGGCGGCCCCGCGCTCGCCGATCAGTTCCATGGAGGCGTCGAAGAGCTTCTGGCGGGTGGCGTTGGTCCTGGCGGGCCGCAGCCCCTTGCCGGCGGGTGTCAGTTCAGTGGTCATACCGCGATCTCCGGCTTCAGGGTCTTGAGCGTCCAGTACTTGTTCTTCCGCACCGCGAGGGTGGACATGGCCGCGCCCAGCAAAGTGTAGCCCAGCAGTCCCAGGAAGGTAGGGGCAATCATGGACAGGTCCCCGCCGTAGATCAAATGCCGCATTCCGGTCACCACATATCCCATCGGCAGGACCTGGTGCACCACATGCAGTGGCTCCGGCGTGGTCTGCCACGGGAACGTGCCGCCGGATGACACCAGCTGGAGGACCAGGAGGATGAGGACCACCAGCTTGCCGGGGGAGCCCAGCAGCGCCACGATGCCCTGGATGAGCGCGCTGAATGCCATGGCAGCGGCCAGCATCAACAGCCACATCAGGACCGGATGGGAGGGGTTGAGCCCCAGCGCGGCGTCCGCCACCAAGGTCAACAGCGATGCCTGCACCACCGAAACCACGAAGAAGGGCAGCCAGCCGCCCAAGGCGATCTTCCACGACGGCGCATTGGATGCCAGTGCACGCTGCGTTATGGGGCGCATGGCCTGGACCAGCATGAAGATCCCGATCCACATGGCCAGCGTGAGGAAGAACGGCGCCAGCCCGGCACCGTAGGACCCGGCCTTGGCCTGGGAGACGTTGCTGACCGCCACAGGATCTGCCATTACCTGGGACAGGTTGCTCTTCTGTGCGTCGTCAGGGTTGGGGACCTGCCCGGCGCCCTTGCCGATCTCGTCCGACAGGGTACGGGAGCCGGTGGCGGCCTGGCCCGCGCCGTCCGCAAGCTGGGCGGCACCGGCGTCGACCTTCCGTGCGCCGTCGGCAAGGCTGGCGGCTCCGTCGACGGCGGACTGCTCACCGGCTGCCAGCGCCGCGGCACCCGTATGCAGCTGGTCAGCCCCCGCCGAGGCCTGCGAGATGGCGTCCCTGAGTGCCGGCATCCCGGCCGCCAGCCGGGCGGCGCCGACGCTGACCGCTTCGGAGCCGTTGGCCAACTGCTGGACCTGGGCCGCATCCGCCTGGATCTTGCCCTTGGCGGCTGCCACCGGGCTGGACGTGCCGGCGGCATCGAAGTCCGCCAGGACTTTGTCCGCCTGGTCCTGGGTCAGGACGCCGGACGCGACCAGCCTGCTGTTGGATTCGACCACACGGCTGCGCAGGCCCTGGTCCGCCGCCTCCAGTTGGGCTGCCATGTCCTGGACCTTGGCGTTGAGCTGGGCGTTTCCCGCGGCCACCTGGGCGGCGCCGGAAGCCAGGGTCTGGGTATCGGTGGGCAGGGTGGCTGTCTTGTCCTTGAGGACCGCCAGGCCGCTGCTGAGCTGCCCGGCGCCGTCTGTCAGCTGGTTGGCGCCGTCGCGCAGCTTCAGCTGGCCCGCGTACAGCTGGTCCGCGCCGCTGCTCAGGGCTGAGGTCCCCTCGTGGAGGGTGACCGCACCGTCCCTGAGCGTGGCCACGCCGTCGGCCAGCTGGGAGGCGCCGTCCGCCGCCTGGACCATCTTGGAGTGGATGGTGCCAAATCCTGTGAGCAGCTGGTTGGCGGTTTCCTCGCCCACTTCCTTGGCCACCGTGGTGTGCACGGCCGTGGTCAGCTTGTCCACGATGGTGCTCAGGAGGTAGTTGTTCGCATCATTCGTAGTCACGTTCAGCATGGCCTGGCTCGCGGAATCAAAGCTGCCCGGCGAGACCAGGTTGGCGGAGAAATCCTTGGGGATCTTCAGCGCGAACGCGTACTGGCCGCTGCTGACGCCGGCATCCGCTTCCGCCGAGCTTTCCACCGGCACCCAGTGGAACACGTTGCCCTCCACCAGGCTGTCCGCCACCTTTGTCCCGGCCTCGAGGCGCGTGCCGTCGGCATTGGTGGCACCGGAGTCCTCCACCACCAGGGCGGCATCCAGGTTGTTCAGGTGGCCGTAGGGGTCCCAGTTCGCGTACAGGTAGACGGCGCCGTAGAGCAGCGGGACCATGGTCAGCGCCAGGATGGTCAGCTTGGGCAGCAGCCCACCGGTCATGCGCTTGAGTTCGGAGCGGGCCAGCCGCAGGACAGTCACTTGGCAACCTCGGTTTCGAGTTCGGTTTCCTGGTCTTCGGGGGCGGTCTCCGCCCCGGCGGAGTGCTTGCCGGCGGTGGTCCCAGGTTCGGGTTCGGGCGCCGCGTTGCCGATCGCGGCCACCGGTCCGTCCCACGAGGCGGGGACGGCGCTGACCGCCGCTACGACGGCGAGGGGCCGCCCGGCGTCGTACGCCAGCTCCCGGAGGCGTGGCAGCCACGTGAGGTCGTCGGCGCTGTGCCGGTCCGGTGAGTCAACCACCAGCAGGTCCGTGCGGGGATTGGCCAGGGCCAGCGCGGTGAGCAGTTCAAGCCGCCGCTCCGGATCCAGCTGCTCCGTCCACAGGCCGGCGATATCTTCGAAGCGGTTGACCTTCAGCCACGGGCCGCTGAGCAGAGCACCCCGGTACCGGCGGGGCACCAGGGCGAGGTCCTCGGTCACCAGGTCCCGGACGCTGAGGTGTTCCTCGGGTTCGTTGACGCCGGGGGAGTCCACCAGGGCAGCGGACAGGCGCAGCTGCCTGGTCCGGGAACTGCCGTCCCAGCTGAGCTGCCCTTCCGTTGCTTTCATCCGGCCGCTGAGCAGGAGGGACAACGCCGTGCGCTGGTCCTGCCTGTCCCCGGTGACGAGCAGCAGTTCGCCGCGCGCCACCGTCACCGAAGTGGGGGGAAGCAGCGGATCCCGGCGCCCTTTGGCCTGGAGCTGATGTGCAGAGAGCAACGATCACCTTTCGCAGAAGAAGTCTGCATCAAGGCTAACCGAACTGACCGGTCAGTTCAAATAAAGCCTAGAGGCCGTACTTCTCCAGGAGACGGAGCCATACCTCGCTGATGGTGGGGTAGGAAGGGACTGCATGCCAGAGCCGGTCCAGCGGCACCTCGCCCACCACGGCGATCGTTGCCGCGTGCAGCAGCTCGGCTACGTCGGGGCCGGCGAAGGTTGCGCCAAGGAGGACCTTGCGGTCCTCGTCGACCACCAGCTGCGCCCACCCTTCGTAGTTCTCCGAGTGCAGTGAGGAGCCGGCAACCTCGATGGGCAGCTCCACGGACGAGGCGTTGTATCCGTCCTTCCTGGCCGCCTTCAGCGTGCGTCCCACGCTGGCCAGCTCGGGGTCCGTGAAGACGACGCTGGGCACCGCATGCTGGTTGGCCGTCTGGGCGTAGCGGGTCCAGTCGCCGGGTGTTCCGTCCAGCGCGCCTCTTGCCCGCGCGGCGATGGCATCGCCGGTGGCGCGGGCCTCGTACTTGCCCTGGTGGGTGAAGAGGTTCTTGCCGGCGGCGTCGCCCACGGCGTAGAGCCACTGTTCGTCCCCGGGCGTTTCCCGGACCAGGCCCGAGGCGTCGGCGGACAGGGACAGGTGGCCTGATTCATCGGGCTCGAAACCAATGCTTTCCAGGCCCAGGCCCTCCAGTGCCGGGTGGCGGCCGGTGGAGACCAGGACCTTCTCCGAAGTGACAGTGGTTCCGTCCCCAAGGCTTACGGTGAGGGTGCCGTCGTCGTTGGCGCTGATCCGGTCCGTGGCGGTATGCAGCCGGAGTTCGACGCCGTCCGCCCTCAATCCCGCGGCGACCAGCGCCGAGGCTTCTTCCGGAAAGGTGCCGAGCAGTCCGCTGCGTGCCACCAGGGTGACGCTTGAACCAAGGCGGGCGAAGGCCTGGGCCAGTTCGGCGCCGGCCACTCCGCCGCCCAATACCGTCAGCCGCTCCGGGACCTCGCCGGCGGATGTCGCTTCACGCGTTCCCCAGACCTGGACATCCTGCAGCCCTTCGATGGGCGGTGTGTTGGGGGTGGACCCCGTGGCAAGCACCACGGCATGCCGCGCACGCAGCAAGTGCTGCGTGCCGTCCAGGCCGGCCACCTCGACGGCCTTGGGGCCGGTCAGCCAGGCATGGCCACGCACCAGTTCGATGCCGGTGTCCTTGACCCACGAAGCCTGGCTGTCATCCTGCCAGTTGGAGGTGAAGTAGTTGCGCCGCTCCAGGACGGCGGCGGCGTCCAGGGTGCGGGTGACCGCTTCCTTTGCCCCTGGCGTGGTCTGCGCCCCGTGGAGCGCCGTACCAGGGCGAAGGAGTGCCTTCGATGGCATGCACGCCCAGTAAGAGCATTCCCCGCCCACCAGTTCCGCCTCGACGAGCACGGCCGTCAGGCCGCCCTGGACCACGCGGTCGGCCACGTTTTCCCCTACGGCGCCAGCGCCGATAACAACAACATCAAATTCGCGCCCAGCGGCCTCGGGATTCATGAGCAAAGCCTAGCCGGGGGAAGGTGTCCTGGCAGCACAAAAAAGGTCCGCACCGGCGAACCGGTGCGGACCTTGTTGGTGCGCCCAAAGGGATTCGAACCCCTGACCTTCTGTTCCGTAGACAGACGCTCTATCCAGCTGAGCTATGGGCGCATTCCGTGTCCCGGGAGGAGAACCGCTCTCCCCGAACCTCGAATTACTTTACGCGAGGCGCCGCCCGATGCCAAATCGAAGCAGCTGTAATCTAGGCGACTAGACCGGTCTAGGTGACCTTTGTCACTTAATTGGCGTTTTCGCGGCAATAATTCCTTGATTTCCCGCGGAATTCAGTTTCGGTGACTGGAGATGTCAGTCAAGCTCCCAAAAAACTCCACTGGTCCGGACCATAGCATTTAGGACACACCGATGAACCCGAGGAAGGGAACTGCAATGGGCGATCTGGCGCAGAAGCCGCTGCTTGAGAAAGCACCCACCACACATGCCGGCCTGCTGGCGTGGGTCGAAGAGGTTGCTGAGCTTACGCAGCCGGACCGCATCTACTGGGTTGACGGCTCCGAAGAGGAAAACACCCGCCTCACGGACGAACTCGTTGCTGCCGGCACCCTGACCAGGCTCAACCCGGACCTGTTCCCGAATTCCTTCGCCGCGTTCTCCGATCCCGCTGACGTTGCCCGCGTCGAGGAGCAGACGTTCATCTGCTCCGAAAACGAGCGCGACGCCGGCTTCACCAACAACTGGATGGATCCGCGGGAGATGAAGGACAAGCTGCGGGGCCTGTTCGCCGGCTCCATGCGGGGCCGCACCATGTACGTCATCCCGTTCGTCATGGGCCACCTCGACGCCGAGGACCCCAAGTTCGGCGTCGAAATCACCGACAGCGCCTACGTTGTTGCCTCCATGCGCATCATGGCCAATATCGGTACCGCGGTGCTGGACAAGATCACCGAGACCAACGCCTTCTTCGTTCCGGCACTGCACTCCCTGGGCGCACCGCTCGAGAGCGGCCAGGACGATGTCGCGTGGCCCTGCAACCCGGACAAATGGATCGTGCACTTCCCCGAGGAGCGCTCCATCTGGTCCTTCGGCTCCGGCTACGGCGGGAACGCCCTGCTGGGAAAGAAGTGCTACGCCCTGCGTATCGCCTCCGTGATGGCGCGCGACGAGGGCTGGCTGGCCGAGCACATGCTCATCCTCAAGCTGACCTCGCCGGAAAAGAAGAACTACTACGTTTCCGCCGCCTTCCCCTCCGCCTGCGGCAAGACCAACCTCGCACTGCTCGATCCCACCATCGAAGGCTGGGAAGTGGAGACCCTGGGCGATGACATCACCTGGATGCGGATCGGCAAGGAAGGCGAACTCCGCGCCACCAACCCGGAAGCGGGCCTCTTCGGCGTTGCGCCCGGTACCGGCTGGGGCACCAACCCCAACGCCATGCGCGCCATCGCCAAGGGCCACAGCATCTTCACCAACGTCGCCCTGACCGACGACGGCGGTGTGTGGTGGGAAGGGATGACCGACGAGGTTCCGGCCCACCTGACCGACTGGGAGGGCAACTCGTGGACTCCTGATTCGGACAAGCCGGCAGCCCACCCGAACTCCCGCTTCTGCACGCCGATCTCGCAGATCGACATGCTGGCCGAGGAATACTACAGCCCCGATGGCGTTGAACTGTCGGCCATCCTGTTCGGCGGCCGCCGCAAGACGACCGTTCCGCTGGTCACCCAGGCCCGCAGCTGGACCAACGGCATCTTCATGGGCTCGACGCTGTCCTCCGAGACCACTGCCGCGGCCGCCGGCCAGGTAGGCGTGCTCCGCCGCGATCCCATGGCCATGCTGCCGTTCATCGGCTACGACGCAGGCGACTACCTGAAGCACTGGATCAGCGTCTCCGGCAAGGCAAACCCGGAACGCCTGCCCCACATCTTCCTGGTGAACTGGTTCCGCCGCACGGCTGACGGCGGCTTCGCCTGGCCTGGCTTCGGGGACAACGCCCGCGTCCTCAAGTGGGCCATCGAGCGCATCGAGGGCAAGGCCGACGCCGTGGAGACCCCCATCGGATACGTTCCGGCCGGGCACTCGCTGGACCTCACCGGCCTGGACCTGACCCACGCCCACGTGGAGGACGCTGTCCGCGTGGACCGCGAGGAATGGGACGCGGAGCTGGCCTCCATCGAGGAGTGGTACGCCAAGTTCGGGGATTCACTCCCGGATGCCCTGCGTGCCGAGCTCGATTCGCTCAAGGAACGGATGGCCAAGCACTAGCAGCCGCCCCACCCTCCCTCACGACGACGGCCCCGCACCTTTTCGAAAAGGTGCGGGGCCGTCGTCGTCCTCCAACCGGGGCCTCCGCCGCCGAGGGTTCCCTGGCTGAGCGGAGCGAAGTCAGGGAGGCGGTGGGGACTCAGCTGGCGAGCCAGATGTCCGGGCCGAAGACCTCGTAGTGGATCCGGGTGGCGGGGATGCCAGCGTTGATGGCCTCGTTGCGGATGTTCTTCATGAACGGCAGCGGGCCGCAGAGGTACAGCGACGCGTCGGCGGGGAGGTCCACCTCGCGCAGGGACATGAAGCCTTCCCTGGCGCCGCTGACCGGCTTCTCCAGCCAGAGCTGCAGTTCGGCACCGTCCAGGCGTTCGACGTCGTCCGTCATCTGGCTGCGCAGGGCCCAGCTGTCCAGGGTGCTTTCGGCATGCAGCACCAGGACCTGGCGGTCGGAGCCGGACTCGGCGAGGGAACGCAGGATGGAGGCGGTGGGCGTGCAGCCGATGCCTGCGGACGCGAGGACCACGGGGCCGTCGCCCTCCTTGAGGGTGATCTCGCCGTAAGGATTGGAAATTTCGACGACGTCGCCCACCTGCACCGTGTGGTGCAGCACGGGGGAGACCTCGCCGCCGTCGTCCAGCTTGGTGGTAAAGGTACGGCTGGTGCCGGCGTCGCCGGAGAGGGAGTACTGGCGCACCTGGCGCAGGCCGTCCGCAACGGCCACCTTGACGCTGACGTACTGGCCGGGAAGGGCAGGGGTGACGGGCGTGTCATCCGCGGGCTCAAGGGTGAAGGTCATGGACCCGGTTCCCGCCGGCGCCTTGGCCGCAACCCGCCAGGGCGTCCACATTTTGTCGTTGGCCTGCGCGGCGTAGAGGCCCTTTTCGAGCTTGATCAGGGCGTCCGCCATGAGCCAGTACACCTCGGTCCAGGCTTCGGCGATCTCGGGAGTGATCACCTCGGCCAGGTCTTCGGCGATTGCGGCGAACAGGTGCTCGTAGACCACCTGGTACTGCGGTTCGGTGATGCCCAGGGAAGCGTGCCGGTGGGCGATGCGGGAAAGGACCGTTTCCGGCAGCGTGCCGGGGTTTTTCACCAGGTGGGTGGCGAAGGCGGCGATGCTGCCGGCGAGGGCCTGCTGCTGGTTGCCGGAGCGCTGGTTGGAGCGGCTGAACAAGCCATCCATCAGTTCGGGGTGCGCCGCGAAGAGGCGGGCGTAGAAGTTGGGGGTGATGGATCCGATCCGGGAGCCGACCAGCGGCAGGGTGGCCTCAATGACGGGGCGGGACTTGTCCGAGAGCATCTGTACTCCTGAGGTTATGGCCGGGGCCTTCGTCCGGCCGGATGAAAACTCGTATCTGAAATGCGAGTATTTCTGCATCATTTCTACACCTTGTAGAAGTTCGGAATCAAACTGGGAGCGGGCACCCGGTTAGGGGTCCTCAGAGGCCGGGACGGAGGCCAATCATCTGGAAAACCGGAGCCATCTGCCGGGCCTGGGGGAGCTCCCCGATTACCACCGAATCAAGCTCGGCGTAGAAGGCCTCGCGGGCGCGGGCCAGGGCGCCGCGGAGCCTGCATTCATTGATGAGGGGGCAGTTCCCGCCCGGGGACACGCAGTCCGCGGGATCCGTGCGGGTATCAAGCTGCCGCAGGATCTGGCCTACCGTGGCGATGCGTCCCGCATGGCTGAGCCGCGAACCGCCGGACCGGCCGCGCACCACCTCGATCAGGCCCATGGTCCGCAGCCTGGCCATGGCCTTGCTTACGTGGTTGTACGGTGTCCCCACCGAGTCCGCGATGCCCTGGGTGGTGAGCAGCGTGCCGTCCGGAACGGCTGCGAGCACCATGAGTGCCCGCAGGCTCACGTCAGCGAAGGCGTTGATTTTCATGGCGACAACTCTGGTCTAGTCCACCCAGATTACGGGCTCGCTGGCGTCGGCGCCGAGCTCGCCGTATTCCCAGGACTGGGTGGTGGCGTTGGCCGAGTAGGGAAGCACGGCGGCGAAGAGCGAACCATCCTGGTGTTCAGCCGCCACGTGGATGGCATCCGAATCCTCTTCCACCAGCAGGATGTCGCAGACCACTGCGGCGGCGCAGAAGTCGCCGCGGTTCTGGCGGAGGAGGGCCTGCAGATCGTGGATCATGGCGTCGGCGTCAAACTCCCCGTCACTGCCCTCTCCGGCGTCCGCCGGGGAGACGGCAACCAGCCGCACCTCGCCGTCGTTCTGGACGGTCAGGGCGAAGGGCAGGAAACCGCCGGCGCGCTGGAGCTGCTCCTGGGCCGCGCTGACGCCCGTGCCCAGGAGGTTCTCCAGGTCTGTTGCCGTCGCTTCGGGGACGGAATCACGCCAGCTCTCCTGCCCGCTGTGCCCGTCCGCTGCCGGCCCTTTGTGGTGGGTCATCCGGTGCTAGGCCCGCACCAGGGCCAGGACGCGGTCGCGGACGCGTTCCATGGTGGCGCGGTCCGTGGCTTCGGCGTTGAGCCGCAGGAACGGTTCAGTGTTGGACGGGCGAAGGTTGAACCAGTAGCTGCCGTCATTGGCCGTGAACGTGCTGCCGTCCAGGTTGTCGATGGTGAGGTCCTCGTCCGCGAACGCCTGGCGCACGCGCTCCACGGCAGCCGGCTTGTCCTCCACCTCCGAGTTGATTTCGCCGGAGCTGACATAAGGCTCGTATTCGCGGGCAAGGTCGGAGAGCGGGCCGTCCTGTTCACCCAGGGCCGCCAGGACGTGCATGGCAGCCAGCATGCCGGTGTCAGCGTTCCAGAAGTCGCGGAAATAGAAGTGCGCGGAGTGCTCGCCGCCGAATACTGCGCCTTCCGTGGCCATGACTGCCTTGATGAAGGAGTGGCCCACGCGCGTACGGACGGCGCGGCCGCCGTCGTGCTCCACCAGTTCGGCGACGGCGCGGGAGGTCAGGAGGTTGTGGATGATGGCGGGCTTTTCCTCGCCCTGGGCCTTGGCCCGGGCGATCTCGCGGCGCGCCACCATGCCGGTGATGGCTGACGGCGACACGGGCTCGCCCTTTTCGTCAATGACGAAGCACCGGTCGGCATCGCCGTCGAAGGCCAGGCCGATGTCCGCGCCGTGTTCGATCACTGCGGCCTGCAGATCGCGGAGGTTTTCCGGTTCCAGCGGGTTGGCCGGGTGGTTGGGGAAGGAACCGTCCAGTTCGAAGTACAGCGGAACGATGTCGAAGGACAGCTTGGGCAACAGCGCGTCACCCAGGACGGCCGGGGTGGTCAGGCCGGCCATGCCGTTGCCGGCGTCCACCACCACCTTCAGCGGACGGGACGAGGAGAGGTCAACCAGCTTGCGGAGGTACTCGGAGTAGTCCTTTAGCACGTCGCGGACGCTGATCAGGCCGCGGGTGCCGGCCGCGGGAATGGAACCGGAGTTCAGGTACTGCTCCGAGAGGGCCTGGATGTCCTTGAGGCCGGTTTCGGAGGAGATGGGAACGGCGCCTGCCTTGGCCATCTTGATGCCGTTGTATTCGGCGGGGTTGTGGCTGGCGGTGAAGGTGGCTCCGGCGCGGTTGAGGAAGCCGCAGGCGAAGTACAGCTCATCGGTGGAGATCAGGTCCAGGAGTTCCACGTTGGCACCCCGGGTTGCCGCCCCGTTGGCGAAGGCCTTGGTGAACTCGGGGGAGGAAGGGCGCATGTCCCCGCCCACCACGATGGTCTGGCCTTCGAGCTGCAGGACATCCACGAACGCGGCCCCCACGGCTTCGACGATTTCGGCGGTGATCGACTCCCCGACGATCCCACGGACGTCGTAGGCCTTGAAGGATGCCGAGAGATCAAATGTCGTTGTCTGTTCGCTAGTCACGGGCTTTATCTTACGTGTGCGGCGCATGTGGCCAACGGGTTTGGGGAGAACCTGCGTCACAGCAGTGGCTTTGCAGCGCGTACCTGGCAGGTTTCCACATAGCGGCGCCATCGCTGTGCGGGGTGTCGGAGGGTGCTGGGATACTGAACCAATGGCCAATAACCAGTACGCGTCCACAGTTTCCGCTACCGCAGTTGCAGATACGGCAGGCCCGGACGGCCCGGGGACCGCCACGCACGCCGAGGCGCTGGAGGTCCTTCGCGGCCTGGTGGGGAACCCGGGCGCCGTTTTCCACGACGGCCAGTTTGAAGCCATTGAGGCATTGGTCGACGGCGGGCGGCGGGCCCTGGTGGTCCAGCGCACCGGCTGGGGCAAGTCCGCGGTGTACTTCGTGGCATCCCTGCTGCTGCGCCGCCGGGGGGCCGGGCCCACGCTGATTGTCTCGCCCCTGCTGGCGCTGATGCGGGACCAGGTGGCTGCCGCCGCCCGGGCAGGGGTCCGGGCCGTGGCCATCAACTCGGCCAACCAGCTGGAATGGGACACCGTCCGTGAGCAGCTGGCCGCGGACGAGGTGGACGTCCTGCTGGTGTCCCCGGAGCGGCTCACCAACCCGGCGTTCCGGGAGACCCAGCTGCCCGAACTCCTCCGCCGGACAGGGCTGCTGGTCATCGACGAAGCCCACTGCATTTCCGACTGGGGCCACGACTTCCGCCCCGACTACCGCCGGATCGCGGACCTCATCACCCGGCTGCCGGACACGGTGCCGGTCCTGGCCACCACGGCCACGGCCAACTCACGGGTGGTGCATGACATCGAAGAACAGCTCGGCGCGGGCGTGCTGACCATCCGCGGCTCCCTGGGCAGGGACTCGCTGCGGCTGGGTGTCCTGTCGCTGCCCAATTCCAAGGAGCGGCTGGGATGGCTGCTGACCCATCTGGCCGACCTTCCCGGCAGCGGCATCATCTACACCCTGACCGTTTCCGCGGCGGAGGACACTGCCCGGCTCCTGTCCGAGGCGGGACACAACGTGCTGGCCTATACCGGGCGGACCGATCCGGCGGACCGGGAGCGGGCAGAGCAGCTGCTGAAGGACAACCAGGTCAAGGCGCTGGTGGCCACCTCTGCGCTCGGAATGGGCTTCGACAAGCCCGATCTTGGCTTCGTTGTCCACCTCGGTGCGCCGTCGTCGCCGGTGGCGTACTACCAGCAGGTGGGCCGCGCCGGCCGTGGCGCCGCGAACGCCGATGTCCTGCTGCTGCCCGGGTCCGAGGACCGGGAAATCTGGCAGTACTTCGCCACCGCGTCCATGCCATCGGAAGAGAAGGCAGCGGCCGTGCTGACTGCGCTGGCCGAGGCCGGCGCCGCGCTGTCAACGGTTGCCCTGGAGGCCAGGGTGGACCTTCGCCGCACTCCGCTTGAGCTGCTGCTGAAGGTCCTGTCCGTGGACGGAGCGGTGGAGCGGGTCGGCGGCGGCTGGCGTTCCACCGGCCAGCCCTGGGTTTACGACGCCGAGCGCTACAGCCGCATTGCGGAAGCCCGGGTGGACGAGCAGGACTCCATGGTTATCTACCAGGACACGGCTGGTTGCCGGATGGAGTACATCACTTCGGTCCTGGATGACGAGACGGCCCGGCCGTGCGGCCGGTGCGACAACTGCGCCGGCCAGTGGTTCCCGGCGGACGTGGCAGCCGACGCCACGGCTGCAGCCAGCCAGACCCTCAGCAGGGCGGGCGGCGTCCTGGAGCCGCGTCTTCAATGGCCAAGCGGCATGGACCGTCTTGGGGTGCCCGTGAAGGGGAAACTCAAGCCGGGCGAGGGCCTCTCGGACGGGCGCGTCCTGGCCCGCCTGACGGACCTCGGCTGGGGCGGGGCCCTGCGGGAGCTGTTCGCTGCCGGCGCGGAGGACCGGCCGGTGGATCCCGGACTGCTCCAGGCCTGCGTGCAGGTACTGCGCGAGTGGGGAACCGGGGACGCCCGGAACCCGGGATGGAGCGGGGCGGGCAGGCCGGCCGCCATCGTGAACGTCCCATCCCGCGGCAAGCCCCAGCTCGTGGGCTCGCTGGCACGGGGCATCTCCGAGATCGGGCGCATTCCCTACCTCGGGGAGCTGCAGCTGGCGCACGGCGGTCCCACCGGCGGGCGCGGTGGCAACAGCGCCTACCGGCTGGCGGGCGTTTGGGACCGGTTGGTGGTGGGCTCTGAGCTCGAAGCCGCCCTGCAGTCCGTCCAGGGGCAGCCGGTGATGCTCATCGACGACCTTACCGACAGCCGGTGGACCCTCACCGTCGCGGGGCGCGCCCTTCGGTTGGCCGGGGCGGGAGCGGTGCTGCCGCTGGTGCTGGCGCAGGCCGGCTGACTGCGGCCCCCGCATGCCGGGGGAGCAGGATGCTGTCCACGGTGCTTGCCAGCATCAGGACGGCCATCGCCAGGAATGCGCCGCGGAAAGGGCCGGCCGGATCCTGGGCCGCGGAGGTGAGGCCCTCGAAAGTCCGGATCAGCAGGGCCGCGATGGCGATGCCGGAGCCTGTGCCGAGCTGCACCAGCGTGGCGGACACGGTGTTGGCGGAGGTTAGCTGGGCCGGAGGAATGTCCGCGTACTGGACCGAGGCGTAGGCCGAAAAGCCGATGGAGCGGAAGGCGCCGCTGCATACCAGCAGTACGGCCATCAAAGCCGCCGGGGTTTCCGGTGTCAGGAAGGCACAGAGGGCGAACGTCACGGCTGATGCCAGGGAGGCAAACACCAGCACCGCCTTGAAGCCGAACTTACGGATCAAAGGTGTGGTGGCCGGTTTGATCCCGATGTTGCCAATGAACACGGCTGCCACCAAGGCGCCGGCGTGCAGCGGCGACCAGCCGAAGCCTGCCTGGAACATCAGCGGCAGCAGGAACGGGACGGAGCTTATGGTGACCCGGTAGACAAAGCCGCCCGTGGCCATGGCCCGGAACGTCCGGGTGCGGAAGACCTGCAGGTTGAACAGCGGGTGGGGAGCCCTGCGCATCCACAGGACGGCCCCGGTCAGTGCAGCGGCTCCGGCAGCGGCACTGATTCCGGCCCAGGGAAGTCCCGGGTGGCTGCTGGCAAGTTCCAGCCCGGTCACCAGGGCACCGACGCCAACTGTTGTCAGGAGCATTCCCGGCCAGTCGAGCCGCCGGCCGGGATCGCCGGGCACCGTCGGAACCAGCCGAAGCGATGCCGCAAAGGCGGCCACGCCGAGCGGCAGGTTCACCAGGAAGATCCAGTGCCATGACAGGTACGTGGTGAGCGCGCCGCCCACCAGTGGCGCGAGGACTGGCGCCAGGAGCCCGGGCCATACCAGGAACGCGGTGGCGCGCAGCAGGTCCGACTTCGGTGTTCCACGCAGCACCACCAGCGTTCCCACCGGGACCATCATGGCGCCGCCGGTACCCTGGGCAATGCGGCTCATGGTCAGTGTGGCCAGGTCCTGGCTGAGCGCACAGGCCAACGATGAGAGGGTGAACAGCGCGATGGCTGTACAGAAGATCCGCCTGGCCCCAAAGCGTTCAGCGAGCCAGCCGCTGAGGGGAATGCCGATGGCCACCGTCAGCAGGTAGGCGGTCATGGTGATGTTGACGTTGGCGGCGGGGACGGCAAAGTCGGCTGAGATGCTGGGAATGGCAGTGGTGAGGACCGTGCCGTCCAGGAATTCCATGAAGAACGCTGCCGCTACCAGGAGGGCGAGGCGCGGATTCCATCCCGTCCGGGCATCGTCGTGGTGGTCTGGGTTGCTGGGTGCCGCCATGGGCCAATCCTGCCACTGCGGCACCGGCGGCGCCCGCGGCGTCCGTTGGCCGGACAGCGCGTTCCACGAGCCGCCGGAAACGCAAAAGGCCCCGGTCCAGGGGACCGGGGCCAAACGCGGAGACGGGGGGATTTGAACCCCCGGTCGAGTTTAACCCCGACCCTTCATTAGCAGTGAAGTCCATTCGGCCGCTCTGGCACGTCTCCAGTTGCTATTACTAGCCCACCAAGGATACGCAGATCCGGCCATGCAGTGCAAAACGGTGCCCGCCACAGGCTCCGCCCCCGGTCAACAGGGTTCAAGTGCTCCGCGGCCGGCCCTGCGCCGGGCGGACCATCCGGATCTCCGGGAGGTCCTCCCACGCAGGCAGGACGTCCTCTTCGCCGTCCGGTGCAAAGCCGAAGCGGCGGTAGAAACCGATGGCCCGGCTGTTGGCGGCTGCCACCCAAAGGCTCGCTGCCCTCGAGCCGATGGCAGCGTCCAGCAAAAGGCCGCCCAAGCCAAGGCCCTGGTGCGAGGCCAGCAGGTACAGCCCCCACAGCTCCAGGTCTCCCGAGGCGGGCGGCGGGTGCCCTTCCGGGGAGCCGGGGGCAGGCAGCCGGCGGGAACCGGCAAACCCCACCACCGTCCCGCCGTCGCACGCCACCCACGCTTCGGCAGGATCCGCGCGGTCCAGCAAATGCTGCCAGAGCCGCAGCCGGTCCGCCGGGTCCACGGCGGCGAGGAAGGCATCGGACAGCATGCCCCGGTAGGTCTCCTGCCAGCAGCGGACGTGCACCTGGGCCAGCCGCTCTATGTCCGCGGCAACAGCCCGCCGAACGGCCAGGCGGGCTGCCATGGCCGTCAGCCCGCCAGCGCTTTCCACAGGAAGTGCTGGCTTCGCGCCTGCAGGGCAGCTGCCTGCCGGTTGTCGGAGGCGCCGGCGTGGCCACCCTCCAGGGCCTCGTGGAACCACACGTTCGGGATGCCCATGGCCAGCATCCGGGCGGCCATCTTCCGTGCCTGCACCGGGCCCACCCGGTCGTCCGAGGTCGCGGTCCAGATGAACGTCTCCGGGTACTCCACCGCGTCCTTGAGCAGGTGGTAGGGGGAGAACGTCCTGATGTATTCCCACTGTTCGGGGTCGTCGGGGTCGCCGTACTCGGCAATCCACGAGTGCCCGGCGGAGAGCTTGGTGTAGCGGCGCATGTCCAGCAGGGGCACACCGCAGGAAACGGCCCGGAACAGTTCCGGATACCGGGTGAGCATGTTCCCCACCAGGAGTCCACCATTGGACCCGCCCACGCACCCCAGCCGCCGCGGCGAAGTGACACCGCGGGAAATCAGGTCCCGCGCCACTGCTGCGAAGTCCTCGTAGGCGCGGTGGCGGTTTTCTTTCAACGCGGCACGGTGCCAGGCCGGCCCGTACTCGCCGCCGCCGCGGATGTTCGCCACCACATACACCCCGCCGCGCGAGTGCGGCGCCTTCCCGTCGCTGCCGTCCGAAACCGTGGTCCGCCGCTCCAGCCACGCCCGGCCAACGGCGCCGCTGTAGGCAGGCGTGCGTGACACCTCGAACCCGCCGTAGCCGGACAGCTGGGTGGGGTTCTGCCCGTCCAACGCCAGCCCGCGCGGCGCCACCTGGAAGTACGGGACCCGGGTGCCGTCGTCGGACACGGCGAAGTGCTGCTCCACCTCATAGTCATCGTCGGCAAAGAACGACGGCGAGGTCTTGACCACCGCGTGCCGGCTCACCACGCCGGACGTCCCGGCGCTCCCGGGTTCCAGGTTGCCGGGTTCCAGGGTGCCGCGCATCAGGGTGGTGGGAGTGGTGAAGCCGGTGGCGATGAGCCAGAAGTCATCACCGGCCCCGCCGTCGGCCGGTGCCTCGTCCTCGTCGTCCACCGCGTAGGCGTTCACGTCATGCAGCGGCGGGCAGGCGTCGAGGAGGGTTGCCGCCCAGCCGCCGTCCGTGTTGCCGGAAGGCCGGGACGGGTCGAGCACCCGGATTTCGGAGGAGACGTCCTTGAGCAGGTTGAGCAGGAGGAAGTTCCGGGTCCAGCTCCAGGACTGCAGGGAAGTGTGGGCATCGGGGGTGAACAGGACGGTGAGGTCCCGGCTGCCGGCGAGGTAGTCCTCGAAATTGGCGGCAAGCAGCGCGCCGGAAGGGTAAGTGGTGCCGTCCAGGGCCCAGTCCTGCTGCGGGCGGAAGAGCAGCCAGTCCCGGTGTGCGCTGACGTTGACGTCGGTGGGCACGTCGATCTGCACCCAGCTTCCGTCCCGCAGCACGAAGTTGGTGCGGTTGAAGAAGTCGATGTAGTCCACCGCGAAGGTCCGCTCAAAGCCGGGCGTGGAGTCATGGGCCGCCATGGCCATCATGTGGTCTTCGGGCACCTCGAAGAGGCGTGGAGCCGAGGCCAGGGACTCTCCGCGCTTAAGCGTCACTGCCGTCCGGGCGTAGGAGGAGGCCGTCTTGGGCAGCCCGTCCGCGGTGGAGGCAACCAGGAGGGTGTCGGCGTCGAGCCAGGAGACGTTGCCTTTCGCCGTGGGGAGGTCGAACCCGCCACGGGCGTGGTCCACGAAGCCGCGCGCCTCGACGTCGAACTCGCGGTACCGGTTGGCGTCGCCGCCGTCGGGGGAGAGGGCAAGCAGCGCCAGCCGGTAGGGCTCCCCGGCCGCGGGGCGCAGGAACGTGGCACCGTGGAACACCCACTCGTCGCCTTCGGCGCGGGACAGCTCGTCAACATCCAGCAGGACATCCCATTCCGGGGAGTCGGTGCAGTAGCTCTCCCAGGTGGTCCGCCGCCACAGGCCTTTGGGGTTCTGCTGGTCGCGCCAGAAGTTGTAGTACCAGTCTCCGCGCTTGCCCACCATGGCGATCCGGTCCGTGGAGTCAAGGACCTCCAGGATGCCGGCCTCCAGTTCGTCGTAGCCGCTGCCCTCCAGCAGGTCCTCGGTGCGGGAGTTTTGCTCCTTGACCCAGGCCAGCTGTTCCTCGCCGTAGATGTCCTCCAGCCACACATTTTCGTCGACGGGTTCCGGCGCGGTTTGGCGGGAGTTGGTGCCGGTGGTGTCCCTGCCGGGGCCGGGAACGGACGCTTGATCAGCTGCTGTGGTGGTCATGCGCCCCATCCAAACAACATCCCCCATGGCTGGCAAGTCAAGCGTCCGGCGCACACTCCGCTTCCAGCCCGTACGCTGTATGGCGTGGAAATATCGCAGAGCAACCGCGCCGTCATCATCGGTGGCGGCCCCCGCGGCACCAGCGTGCTGGAGCGGCTGCTCGCCCACACCGCCGTCGCCCGGAGCCCGAAAGCGCCCCTGCACATCGACGTCGTGGATCCTTACCCGGCAGGCCCGGGACATGTGTGGCAGCCGGGACAATCCCGGCTGTTCCTCATGAATACCCAATCGTTCTATCCCACCCTGGTTCCCGAGGATCCGGCGCTTCCCGCACCTGTTGCCGGCACCACCTTCGACCAGTGGCGGGCCCGGCAGCAGCGGGATCCGCTGCCGTCCCTCACCGCGGAGGAACGGGCGGAGCTGGCGGTGTTGGGATCGAATGATTTTCCCAGCCGTGCCCTCTACGGCCGCTACCTCCGCTGTACCGTGGAGGAGCTCCTGGGCAAGGCATCCGACGGCGTCACGGTTGAATTCCACGAAACGACCGCAACGTCGGTGCGTCCGGCCGGGGACGGAACGTTCGACGTCGGCCTGGCCACCGGAGCGGCCATCCGCGCCCGTTCCGTGGTGCTCGCCCTGGGGCATGTGCCGTCCCGGCTGAACCCCGAACAGCGGGAGCTGCAGGCGGCCGCCGGGCAATTGGGCCTGCAGTACTTTCCCCCGGCCGTTCCCGCGGATGTGGACTGGTCCCAAATCCCCGCCGGGGAACCGGTCCTGGTCCGCGGCATGGGCCTGAACTTCTTTGACACCATGGGCCAGCTCACCGAGGGACGCGGCGGCAAGTTCGTGCCCAACGGCAGCGGCCTGGTGTATGAACCGTCCGGCCAGGAACCCCGGATCATTGCGGCCTCGCGGCGCGGGACCCCGTACCGTGCCAAGGCGACGCTGGACGGCTACTACGCCTCCTCCATAACGCTCCGGTACCTCACCGAGGCCGCCATCGAGAGGCTGGCGAAGGCTGGGATCCGCCCTTCGTTCGACCATGACCTGTGGCCGCTCCTGCACCGGGATGCCCTGTGGGCCTACTACTCAACGCTGGTGCGCTCGCAGCCCGGCGCGGTGCCCGACGCGCCTGCCTTCCTCGCTGCCCTGGAGGAAGCCCTGCAGCCGCACGCGCACAGCGCCGCGAACTGGGAGGACAGTGTTGAGAGCGTCCTGGCCGTCCACGTCGGCCCCCGCCACCGCCTGGACCTGCCGGGACTCGCGGCCCCGCTGGCGGGGCGTTCCTTCGAGTCCCGCAGCGCGCATGATGCTGCCGTCGTGGAGTTCCTGCTTGACGATGCGCGCCGCTCAGCGCTGGGCGAGGACGACCCCGTCAAGATGGCCATCGGCGCGCTGCACCACGGGCGTGCCGTCCTGAAGACGGCGGTGGCCGACGGCGGCATCACCGATGCGTCATGGGTCGCCGGCCTGCGGGGCTGGTTTGAATCGTTTGTGGAGGGCCTGGCCAGCGGACCGCCCGCACTGCGGTCCGAGCAGCTCGCGGCCCTGGCACGGGCCGGGGTGGTCAGCTTCGTGGGTCCGGACCCGAAATTCGGCGTGGACCGGAGATCGGCGCTGTTCACCGCTTCCTCGCCGTGGGTGGCGGGGCCGCCGGCCGGGGCCCGGACCCTGGTGGAGGCCCTGGCCCCCGGCAACCGGGTCTTGGCCAACGATTCACCGCTCCTGGCGCAGCTGCTGGCCGACGGGCTGGCGCGGCCCAAGCTCATGATGACTGCCGAAGGTGCCCCCATCGAGTCCACCGGCCTGGACGTGGAGCCGCACCCGTACCGCCCGGTGGCGGCCAACGGGTCGGTCACCGAGGGCCTCTTCGTGCTGGGGCTGCAGCTCTCCTCGGCCCAGTGGGGCACCGCCATCGCCGCAGAGGCTGTCCAGCCCGGCGGGCCTGCGTACCGCAGTGGACAGCGCACGCTCCGTGACGCGGACGAGATTGCTGCCGCCATCCTTCGCAGGGCGTAATTCCAAGATCTTAAATGGCGATGCGCCATCACTTATGGCCGCTAAACCGTCGGAATAGGGACCATAAGTGATGGCGCATCCAGGGTGTTAGCCCCGCAGGCAGGCGCGGTACGCGGCCATGGCCTGTCCGTAGTTCGCCTGGCCCTTAAGGTCCGCGGGCCGGGTCGGCTTAGCCGGCGGGACACAGACCGGCTGCGCCGGTGTGTCGGCCCCCACCAGCACTGCCACCTTCACCACGGTGCCGGATTCGACGGCGGTGAGCACCAGGGTTGCCGCGCCCTCCGCCGCCCCGGCCGGGACAGCCAGGTCAACCGGGGCCGCACCGGCGGCCACCGGTACCGTACCCAGCGGGGTGACCTTTCCGGCGGCGTCGGTGAACGAAGCTTCCAGGGCCGTGTTCACCGGGCTGCCCAGGGAGGTCAGGTCAAGCTTGGAGACCGTCAACGTGATGGGCTCTCCCGGCTTGACCCCGTCGGCAGTTGTGTTGGTGACAGCCACCGAACGCCGGGCGAAGTCGGGGGACACCGGGCTGCTCTTCTGGAGGTACCCGATCCACGCATCCCGGTCCACCAGCCCGGAATCGCGGGTGTTGGTGCCCGCGGTGAAGATCCGGAAGTTGTCGCCACCGGTGGCCAGGAAGCTGAACGTGCCCACCCGGTAGGACTTGGCTGGGTCCAGCAGGTCGCCGTTCACCCGCACTGACGTGATCCGGTCACCGGCCGGGCGGGCGGCGTCGTAGGTGTAGTTGACGTTCTTTGACAGGCCCAGCTGCAGGTAGGCCCGGCTGGGAACCGTGCCGTCGGCGTTGGTTTGCCACTGCTGTTCGAGCAGCGTCTTGAACTGCGCACCGGTCAGGGACGTGGTCCACAGGTTGTTCACGAACGGCAGGACCGCATTGGCCTCGGCGTAGGTGATGGTGCCGTCGGGTGCGTAGTACAGCTCGTTGCGCAGGCCGCCGGGATTGACGACGCCGATCTCCGCACCGCCAAGCTCGGCCGGCTGCAGGGAAGAGAGCAGGGAGTCGGCCACCAGGTTGCCCAGGGTGGATTCGCTGCCGCGGTCATCGCGCTTGGCACCACCGGTGGCGTCGGTGGTGAACGCCGTGGTGATGTCCTTGGTGACCGAGCCGATGGGCTGGTTGCCAACCACGGACGCGTCCGCAAGGGCCTTCTTGACGATGGCGTCGACGGCGGCCACGCGCGGGTAGGCAGCGACCAGGCCGGCGGCGGCGTCGGTGGTGCGCTTGACGTTCCCGGCCTTGTACCCGGTCACCTGCTTGGTGGCCGTGTCCACGGTCAGCTGGATCTGGCCCACGTTCTCACCGTAGTTGCCGGTCTGCACGATCGGCCGGGTCTTGCCCGCGACGCCCGGCACCGGGGCGTCCCAGGCGTACTCCTTGTGGGTGTGGCCCGTGAAGATCGCATCCACCTCGGGGGAGGTTTCGGTGACCAGTTTGGCGAAAGGCCCGCCGGCTGCCACTTCCTGCTCCAGGGTGGCGCCTTCCACCACCCCCGACCCGGCGCCGTCGTGGTCCTCAACGATGATGACGTCGGCAGCCTTCTCCGCCGTGATCCTGGCGGCCACCCGGTTGATGGCGTCCACCGGGTCCCCGAAGTCGAGGTCGGCGATGCCGGCGGGAGTCACCAGGGCGGGGACTTCCTGGGTGACGGTGCCGATTACTGCCACCTTGATGCCGTTCAGGTCCAGCACCGTGTACTCCGGCAGGACCGGTTCGGTGGTGCCCTTCTTGTAGACGTTCGCACCCAGGTAGGGGAACTTGGCGTTGGTGCCGCCGGCAATGACGCGGTCGCGCAGGTCCGCCCAGCCGCCGTCGAACTCGTGATTGCCCACGGCGGACGCTTTCAGCTCCAAGGCGTTCAAGACGTCGATGGTGGGTTGGTCCTTGGCGACCGCAGACGCGAAGAGCGAGGCGCCGATGTTGTCCCCGGTCGACAGGAAGGCCGTGGCACCCGGAGCGGCTGCGGCGCGGAGCTTCTCGATGGTCCCGGCGACCTGCACGGTGTTGGAATCGATCCTGCCGTGGAAATCGTTGATGTTCAGGAGGTTCAGGTCAACGGTGGCAGGGACTGCCGGGAGGTCCAGGCCCACCAGCACGGGGTCGTGGTCGCTGGCGCGGAACTGGTTCGGTGCGTAGTAGTCGGTGACGTTGTTGTTGTAGCGGCTGTACTCCAGCGCCACGGATTCCACCGAGTTGATGTTCCAGATGTCCGCACCGGTGACCACCGCGTTGGCCGCCGGCGAGGCGAGGATGTGGTCCAGCGAGCCCACCAGTCCGCCGAAGAGGTACGAGTGCTTGGCCGTGCCGTCGGCATTCCTGGCCTTGTCGTCCTGGTTGACATACCCCGCGCCGGTGAGGACGTTGATGGGGTCTTCCTTGCCGTACGAGTTGAAATCGCCGATCAGGAACACCTTGTCGGTGCCCTTGTCCTGCTGCAGGGAGTTGGAGAAAGCCAGCAGGGACTGCGCCTGGGCGGTGCGGGCGAGGTTTGAATTGCCCTGGCCCTTGTCGGTGTCGTCCGGAGTGGCAGCCGAGCCCTTGGATTTGAAGTGGTTCGCAATGGCGATGAACTTCTTGTCGTCAGGGGCGCCGACGGGCTTGAAAACCTGGGCCAGCGGCTTGCGGGCGCTGGCGAAGGCGACAGTGTCGTTGTGGATGATGGATTCGCCCACCGGCTCGGCGGCGGCCTTCTTGTAGATGAACGCTGTGCGGATCATGTCCTCGTCGGCCAGCGGTGGTGCATTCGCGGGGGTGCGGACGTAGTCCCAGATGCCCGGGGTGGGGATGTTAAGGGCCTCCACGAGCTTGGCCAGCGCGTCGTCCCGGTTCTTGCCGAACTGGGCGGAGTTCTCCACCTCCATCAGGGTGACGACGTCGGCGCCGGACTTGGAGATGGCGGCGACGATTTTGTCCTGCTGGCGTTTGAAGTTCCCGGCATTGGCGGCGCCGCGGACGTTGCAGCCGCCGCTGACGGTGATGGGGTTGCCTGCGCGGTCGGTGTAGAACTTGCAGCCGGCGACCTGGTCACCGGTGGTGGGGAAGTAGTTCAGCACGTTGAAGGACGCGAGCTTCAGGTTGCCGCCCACGGCAGCGGGGGCCTCGGTGCGGGTGGCGCCGAAGCGGGCCGGCTGGACGGTGGCCTTGTTGGCCTCCGTCAGGTGGGTCAGCGGCTGGAACTTCCAGGAGTTGTTGGCGTAGCCCAGCACCACGTTGGTGGTGAAGCTGACGGGTGAGCCCACCCGGACCGAATCCGCGGTGGTGAGGTAGGGCAGCACTTCGGCCTTGGTGGTGGCGTCCTTGAGGAAGTTGGTGCTGGACCCGTCGTCGAGCTTGATGCCGCGGGCAGCGTTGTCCGCCACGACGGCGGCGTATTCTGCCGAGCCGTAGGGTGCCACGGCGGTTGGCTGTTCCAGCGCGGTGGTGCCGCCGGCCAGGCCGATCTCGCCGTACTGGTTCAGGCTGTAGTTGTCGCTGACGGTCATGGGGCCCTGGGGTGCCAGCAGCATGCCTTCCAGGGACTCGCGGAAGGCCTCGCCGGCCGGAAGCGTGAAGATGGTGGGCTTGACCTCGGGTGCGGCCTCAGACAGTTTGGTAAGGCCCGTAGCCGCCGTGACGTTCAGCTGGGTCATTCTGTAGTACTCGGCAACCGTGCCCGTGACCTGGACGTAGTCTCCGGCCTGCACCGATCCGACCGTGGCGGGCGAGTAGACGAAGATGCCGTCGGACGCGGAGTGGTTGGTGGCCGTGAGGTCACCGCCCGTGCCGGGGGTCTGGATGTAGTAGCCGTTCAATCCGCCCGTGGGAAAGGCCGCGGTGACCTTGCCCTTGGTGGTGACGGCGGCTCCGGCCAGCGGGCTTTCGGCGCCGGTGCCCTGGACTTCGGCAATGGCTTTGTCGACCGGGTCGGGGGCAGGTGCGGGGACCGGTGTGGGGTCCGGCGCGGTACCGCCGGAGGACGTCGGGGTGATGGCGGCGCTAAGCGTGAAGTCAGCGGCATTGCTGTTGCTGTCCGCGCCGCCGGTCCGGTTCAGGCTCTTCACATCTGAGTTGGAAGCGGGTGCCGCGGCGGCCTTGGCCTCAAACGTGTTGGAGCTGCCGTAGCCCAGGAGATCGGCCACGCCCACGGGCTCCACCACAGACCCGGTGGGAAGTCCGACGGCGGTGGGCTGCTTGGCGAGCACAATGGTGCCTCCGCTGCCGCCGAAGTTGAGCGCCCCGGCCACGAGGTCCGGTGCGGGCAGGTCTGCGCCATTGGTGCCGTTGCTCCCGCCCTGCACCAGGTAGTAACCCTTGGCGGGAATGGACCCGGACAATGCGGCGACTCCGCTGGGAGCGGCCGTTCCGGTGGCGGAGCGGTACTGTACCGACCAGCCGTCCAGGGACACGGGCGCGTCCGAGCTGTTGTACAGTTCCACGAATTTGTTCTTGTACGCGGCGCCGCTGCTGCCGCCGCTCAGGTAGGCCTCGTTGATGACAACGGGGGATGTGCCGGCCGCGGCTGAGACCTCCGCGGCCGCCGGAACAGCAGCCAGCGGGGCTGCGATGAGCCCCGCTGACAATGCTGCGCCGAGCGCTGACTTCCAAGGTGTTTGATGCATCCGCTCTTACTTTCATTGAGGAGTACCGGGTGGGTGGTCCGGTGGGTGCGTCCATGGTTCATGGATCGGACTGGGCAGGATCGTGCCTGGCCTGGTGGTTGTCCAGGCACATGACAACAGCACTGAATGAACGCAAGGTTGCTGGCGCGTGCATTCGGTGGGGCGTTCCCCAGCGGAGCGCCCCACCGTCCGGTCCGGGCTTTTCCCCAAGCCCGTTCCGGAGATGCTGGTGGCGGGAGTGATGCCCGCCGACAACCCGGGGGTGTGCCGGCAGTCACAAACGATACCCGCCAGTAGCATCCGAATCCTGGTCCGGCAGGGGTTTGTCCAAAGAATTTACGTGCAGGCAACACGGCCGGGCCGCGGATCTTAAAGCAAAAACCCCTGGCGGCCGGTGCCGGCTGCCAGGGGTTCCCTTGCGGAAGGTAAGAGATTCGAACTCTTGGTACGGGGTTACCGCACACTGGTTTTCAAGACCAGCTCCTTCGGCCGCTCGGACAACCTTCCTCAGCTAGTAGTGTTTCATAGGCACTTGCCTGCAACAAAACAGGCCCGGGGAAGCCCCCGGTGCACACTGGATGCAGCCAGGATTTGAGTCAGGAACGGGAGAGGTCCATGAAAGCCGTCTATATATCTGAACCGGGCGGCCCGGAAGTGCTGGAAGTTCGGGACGTGGACGCCCCGGTTCCCGGCCAGGGCGAAGTGCTGATCGACGTGGTGGCAGCGGGGCTGAACCGGGCCGACGTCCAGCAACGCCGGGGGTTCTACCCGCCCCCGCCCGGCGCCTCCGAGGTCCCGGGGCTGGAAGTGTCAGGCCGGATCGCCGGCTTTGGACCCGGCGTCAGCAAGCCGTTCTCGCTGGGGGACAAGGTAGTGGCCCTGCTGGCAGGGGGTGGTTACGCGCAGCAGGTGGCAGTACCGGCCGAGCAGGTGCTGCGCGTCCCCGAGGGTGTTGACCTTGTTACGGCCGCGTCGCTGCCGGAAGTGGCGGCAACGGTCTACTCGAACCTCATTATGACGGCGCAGCTGCAGCCGGGCGAGACAGTCCTGATCCACGGGGCCACGGGCGGGATCGGCACCATGGCCATCCAGCTGGCCAAGGCGTTCGGGGCCAAGGTGGCCACCACGGCCGGAACTGATGAGAAAGTCAGCACCGCCAAAGCCTTCCTGGGCGCGGACATTGCCATCAACTACAAAGAGGAAGACTTTCCGGAGAGCCTTCGGCGGCAGAACGGCGGCAAGGGGGCGGACGTCATCCTCGACGTGGTGGGAGCAAAATACCTCGCGCAGAACGTGGATGCCCTGGCCGACTATGGGCGCCTGGTGGTGATCGGCCTGCAAGGTGGCACGAAGGGCGAGCTGGACCTTGGGCTGCTGTTGAAGAAGCGGGCGGCCGTGGTGGCCACCGCGCTTCGGCCCAGGCCCGTGGCGGAAAAGGGTGCCATCATGACCGCCGTCCGCGACGCCGTGTGGCCGCTGGTGGCCGATGGCAGGATCCGCCCTTTGGTTGCCAAGACTTTCCCGCTGGACCAGGTCGGTGCCGCCCACCGCTACTTCGACAGCGGCGACCATGTGGGCAAGGTCCTCCTGGTCCTCTAAGGAATACATACCCGGTATTGCGCGAGAGGGTGATCCGGCTTAGGGTTGGTATACGCGGTATGCACGGGTCTTGGGGGCCTGTGCATGCCGGCAATGACTAAGCCCGGGGGAGCACCATGTCGATACGCCACAGCCTCCTCGCCCTGCTGCAGGACCAGCCGCGTTACGGCTACCAGCTGCGGGTCGAGTTCGAGAACCGCACCGGAGCCACGTGGCCCCTGAACATCGGGCAGGTGTACACCACCCTGGACCGGCTGGAACGCGATGCCCTGGTGGCCAAGGAGGGCGACGACGGTGAGGGCCATGTGGTGTACAGCATCACCCCTGCCGGCAAGGCGGAGGTGCGGAGCTGGTTCGCCGCCCCCGTGGAGCGGAACAACCCGCCCCGCAACGAGCTCGCCATCAAGCTGGCGCTCGCCGTCACCCTGCCCGGGGTTGATGTTCAGGCCATCATCCAGGCCCAGCGCGTAGCGTCCATCAGGGCCCTGCAGGACTACACCAAGGCCCGGCGCGACACCGCAGCGAACCAGAAGGCTACGGATACCGCCTGGCTCCTGGTGCTGGACTCGCTGATCTTCCAGACCGAAGCGGAAGTCCGCTGGCTGGACCTCTGCGAAGCCAGGATGGTCCAGCAGGCGCAGGCCGCCGCTGCGGGACCGGCCCGGAAGACGTCCAACGGGGCCACGGAAGATGCCCCGCTCAGCGCGGACAGCCGCCGGTGAGCGTGCCGGGGCCGCAGCAGGTCCTTGAACTCGCCAAGGTCGGCAGGACCTTCGGGGAAGGGGCGACGGCGGTCGCAGCCCTCCGCGGCGTGGACCTCACCATCTGCGCGGGGGAGTTCGTCGCGGTCATGGGTCCGTCCGGCTCAGGAAAGTCCTCCCTGCTTGCCGTTGCCGGCGGACTGGACCGGCCGACGTCGGGCGCTGTCTTCGTCGAGTCCACGCCCCTGGCCGGGCTGAACCTGAACGAACTGGCCCGCCTGCGCCGCCGGGCCGTTGGCTACGTGTTCCAGGACTTCAACCTGGTCCCCACGCTGACTGCCGCGGAAAACGTGGCGCTGCCTCTGGAACTGGACGGAACATCTGGCCGCAAGGCGCACCGGCAGGCAGCCGATGCGCTCCGGCAGGTAGGTATCCCGGAGCTTGCGGACCGCTTCATGGACCAGATGTCCGGCGGCCAGCAGCAGCGTGTGGCCATCGCCCGTGCGATCGTGGGCAAGCGGCGGCTGATCCTGGCCGACGAGCCCACCGGTGCGCTGGATTCGACAACGGGCCAGGGGGTCATGGAGGTGCTGCGTGCCAGGGCAGACGCCGGAGCCGCCGTCATGCTCGTCACCCACGAGCCCAGGCACGCCGCCTGGGCGGACCGGGTGGTTTTCCTGCGCGACGGACGCATCATTGACCAGGCGGCAGCCATGCACGACCCCACGATGCTCCTTACCCAGGCCGGACTCTGATGCCGCTTGACCTGGCTCCCGCGCCGCAGGGGCGCCGGAGCGGCCGCCGGGTTGCGTTGCGGCTGGCCCGCCGCGACATCGCCCGCCATAAGGGGCGCTCGCTCCTGATCGTCCTGCTGATCATGCTGCCGGTGGCCGGCATGACCGGCGCCGCCACCCTCTACCAGAGCTCACAGCGCACGCCCGGGGAGATTGTCCGGTACGAACTGGGCAACTCCCAGGCCAGGTTCAGTGTCCTGGCGGTTCCCAGCGCGGACTCCCTGCAGGATCCGCTCAATGATGGTGTCATCGCTTCCAGCTCCGGCCGCTACGACCCGGATTTCGAGCGGACAGACCCGGCCGACGCCCTCCCGGCGGGCTACGAAGTCCTTCCGCAGCGGACGCTCACGCTGACCACCGGCGTGGGCGCGGCCCTTGTTTCCTTGCAGGGCCGCGAGGTTGACGCGCTGAATCCGGCGTTTGACGGCAAGTACAGCCTGCTGGCCGGCCGCGCACCGCGGGACGGGACGGAGGTGCTGGCTTCGCCGGGGTTGATGTCGCGGTTCCACCTCGCCTTCGGCCAGGAATTTACGACGTCGGCAGGAACCTTCGTCCCGGTGGGCACCATCCGTGACGCTTCCGTCGCGGACAGCAACAGCATCCTGTACCTCAAGGCGGGCCAGGCGCCCGGGGACCTTGCGGCGGGCCCCTCGACCCGCCAGTCTGTGTCCTACTACCTGGTGGGCCCCGAACCGGTCACCTGGCAACAGGTCAGGGAGGCCAACAGCGAAGGCGTGGGCGTGCTGTCCCGCAGCGTGGTGCTGGACCCGCCGTCCGCCGACCAGCGCACGGTTCCAGGTTCCCTGCTGCACGACAACTCCCCGGTGCTGGTGACCGTCTATGCCACTTTCGGCCTGGTCGGTGCGCTCGCACTGCTCGAGGTGGGCCTGCTGGCCGGAGCCGCGTTCGCTGTCGGCGCCAAGCGCCAGGTACGTGAGCTGGCACTGCTGGCATCCGCCGGAGCGGACACTTCCACCATCGGAGCCGTCGTCACTGCCGGCGGACTGTGGCTTGGCAGCCTGGCCGTGGCCGGCGGCGCCGCAGTGGGGCTGGGGGCCGCTGCCGTCGTCGTCCACGTGGTCCGTTCCACCGGTTCCGCCCGGCTGGCCGGCCTGCACCCGGACCCCCTCCTGACCGCCCTGGCCATGGCGATGGGCTTGGGCGCCTGCGTCCTGGCTGCATTGGTCCCGGCGCGCCAGGTGTCAAGGCAGGCCGTGCTGGGTGCGCTCAAATCCGGGCGGGCGCCGGCGCCGACGGGGCGCCGCACCACCGTGGCCGGCGTCGTCGCGCTGGCAGTTGCCGCAGGGCTGCTTGGGGCCGGCTGGCTTCTCAGCGGTTCCACGACCGATCCCGACCAGCGGGCGGAGCAACTGCCGGTGGTGGCCACCCTGCTGATCGCCGGGGCAGTGGCCGCAGTTGCGGGCCTGGTAATGCTGACCGGATGGCTGATCCTCCGGCTGACGTCCCGTACGCGCTGGCTTTCCCTCTCCCTCCGGATGGCGGCGCGGGACTCTGCGCGGAACCGTGGCCGGAGCGTCCCCGCCGTCGCCGCCGTACTCGCGGCGGCCACCCTGGCAAGCGCCGCCCTGGTGCTGTCAGCCAGCCAGCAGGCCGGGCTGCGGGACACGCATTACTGGGGCGCCCTGGAGAACCAGGCGTACCTTCCTCTTACGGTGGACCAGCCCCTCGCAGCCGATGGCAGCATGCGGCCACCCATGCACATTGACGCCGGCGCACTCTCCGCCGCGGTGGATGGTGCCATCGGGACTGTCCAATCGACCCGGCTCATCACCGCCCCCGCAAGCCTCCGGAACTGCCCCGAGGGCCCCGCAGATCCAGGCCTGCCGGCACTGACGGACACCTCGAATTGCCTGGTGTTTTCGCTTGCCAGGCCGCAGGCCAATACGTGCCCGACCACACCCATGGGACGGGTAGTGGACCCGGGGGACTGGCGGTGCCGCGGGTCCATGGTCAACGAACAGCCCTCCAGCCGGGCCATCCTGGTCGGCGGGGTGGACGACGTCCGGGCAGCACTGGGCCGCGATCCATCCGCGGAGTCCCTGGCGGTGCTGGACGCCGGTGGAATGATAGTGACCAACCCCGTCTTCGTCCGTGACGGAACAGTCCTGCTGGAGGGGAAAGATGTACGGACCCACGGTCCGGCGCCGTCCGGGCCCGGCACGGTGCCCTCGACGGTGAGGAGCACTTCCCTGGCCGCAACGGTGCTCGAGCCTTCTGTCCCGGTCCCATACTTCGGTGTTGTCTCGCCGGAAACCGCCGCACGCCTGGAGCTCCACGCTGAACCCGCCGGGCTCCTGGTTCAGCTGGCGAAGTATCCGTCGGAGGCGGAGGCTGATGCAGCCTCCGCTGCCATCGCGGCCGTCTACCGGCAGCCCGGCATGGACTTCCGGGCCGAGCCTGGCATTTCCCAGGGCAGCCAGTGGATGACGTGGTCCATTGTGGCCGCCGCCGCGCTCATCACGTTCAGCGCAGCGGGCATCACCACCGGTCTCTCCCTGGCCGATGCCCGCACCGACCACGCCACGCTTGCCGGCGTGGGAGCCTCGCCGCGGCTGCGCAAGGCCCTGGCAGGATCGCAGGCCCTTTTCACCAGCGGCGTGGGCGCCCTGCTGGGGGTACTGGCAGGGGTGGTGCCTGCCTTCCTGCTTGTCCTGTCGTCGGACATGCGGACAGCAGTCGACGTTCCCTGGCTGCACCTCCTGGCCCTCGTAATGGCCGTGCCGGTGACGGGCGCAGTGCTTGCCTGGACTTTTACCCCTTCCGGGCTGCCCTTGTCCCGGCGCAGCGCGGCCTAGCCTGGAGCTTTCGACCCTCATTCGTCGCCGCGGCGCCGCCGCTCACCGCACAGCCGGGCGCCGCGCCGCCGTCGGCCGCGGAAGCGGGGACCCGCGTTGGTAGGGTGCCCAGTAGGAAAAGTGGGATAACTCTCAAGGAGGAGACATGGCCGGAGCGCCTGACCAACGGAACAACGGATCCCGGGCGGAGGGCGGACTGGCTACGGACCCGGATCTTCCCCCGCCCGCCGTCGACCAGGCACGGCTCGACGCCGAGGACCGGAAATGGACCCCGGCGAAGATCGCGCTCTGGGCCGCGATTGCCCTGCTGGGCGGCGTTGCCTGGTTCATGCTGGCCATCGTGCGCGGCGAGACCGTCAACGCCATCTGGTTCGTCTTCGCCTCCGTGTGCACCTACCTGATCGGCTACCGCTTCTACTCCAAGGTGATCGAACGCTACATCACCAAGCCTGACGACCGGCGTGCCACCCCGGCCGAGTACAAGGCCGACGGCAAGGACTATGTCCGCACCGACCGGAACGTGCTCTTCGGCCACCACTTCGCCGCCATCGCAGGCGCCGGCCCGCTGGTGGGCCCGGTCATCGCCGCCCAGATGGGCTACCTTCCCGGCACCATCTGGATCATCGTGGGCGTGGTCCTCGCCGGCGCCGTCCAGGACTACCTGGTGATGTTCTTCTCCATGCGCCGCGGCGGCCGCTCCCTGGGCCAGATGGCCCGTGAGGAACTCGGCGTGATCGGTGGCACGGCAGCGCTCATTGCCACTTTGCTCATCATGGTGATCATCGTGGCCATCCTGGCCCTCGTCGTCGTCAACGCCCTGGGTGAAAGCCCGTGGGGCGTGTTCTCGGTGGGCATGACCATCCCCATCGCCCTCTTCATGGGCGTCTACCTCCGCTACCTGCGGCCCGGCAAAGTCATGGAAGTCTCCATCATCGGCTTCGTCCTGCTGATGGCCGCCATCATCGGCGGCGGCCTGGTGGCCCAGACCGGATGGGGCGCAGCCGTGTTCCACCTGGACAAGGTGACCATCGCCTGGGGCCTGATCATCTACGGTTTCATCGCCGCCATCCTGCCGGTGTGGCTGCTGCTCGCCCCGCGCGACTACCTCTCCACGTTCATGAAGATCGGCGTGATCGTGATGCTGGCGCTGGCCATCATCGTGGTCCGGCCCGAGGTCACCGTTCCCGCGTTCAGCGAATTCGCCAGCCGGGAAAACGGCCCCGTATTCTCCGGCGCCCTGTTCCCCTTCCTGTTCGTCACCATCGCCTGCGGCGCACTCTCCGGCTTCCACGCCCTCATCTCATCCGGTACCACCCCCAAACTGGTGGAGAAGGAACGGCAGACCCGGTACATCGGCTACGGCGGCATGCTGATGGAATCCTTCGTGGCCATCATGGCCCTGGTGGCCGCCATCTCGATCGACCGCGGACTCTACTTCGCCATGAACGCTCCCGCCGCACTGACCGGCGGCACCGTCGAAACCGCAGCCACCTGGGTCAACAGCCTTGGCCTGGCCGGAGTGAACATCAGCCCGGACCTGCTGTCCGAGACGGCGCGGAACGTTGGCGAACAAAGCATCGTGTCCCGTACCGGCGGCGCTCCCACCCTGGCGGTGGGCCTGGCGCACATCATGCACCAGTTCGTGGGCGGGACCGCCCTCATGGGCTTCTGGTACCACTTCGCCATCATGTTCGAGGCGCTCTTCATCCTCACTGCCGTCGATGCCGGCACCCGTGTTGCCCGCTTCATGCTGCAGGACTCCATCGGCAACTTCGTCCCCAAGTTCAAGGAGGCCTCCTGGCGTCCCGGAGCCTGGCTCTGCACCGCCATCATGGTGGCAGCCTGGGGCGCAGTGCTGCTCATGGGTGTCACCGACCCGCTGGGCGGCATCAACACCCTGTTCCCGCTGTTCGGAATCGCCAACCAGTTGCTCGCCGCCATCGCGCTGGCCGTGGTCCTGGCAATCGTTGCCAAACGGGGAACCTTTAAGTACCTGTGGATCGTGGCCCTGCCGCTGGCGTTCGCAGCCGTGGTGACCATCACCGCGAGCTACCAGAAGATCTTCTCCTCCACCCCTGCCGTGGGCTACTTCGCCAACAACGCGGCCTTCAGCAAGGCGCTGGCCGACGGCAAGAAGGAATTCGGCACCGCGAAGACGGTGGCCGCGATGGAAGCCGTGGTCCGCAACACGGCCATCCAGGGCTGGCTGTCCGTGATCTTCGTGGTGCTCAGCATCATCGTGATCGCCACCGCGCTCCTCGCCACGGCCAAGGCGTTCCGGGACCGGTCGGCAGGAGCGGCCATCACCGACAACGAGGACCCGGCTGTTCCGTCGCGCGTCTTTGCGCCGGCCGGGCTGGTACCAACCACGGCCGAACGTGAACTGGCTGCCGAATGGGAGAAGGTGCCCGCCGAGGCCCGGCTCGAACGGACCGGGCACTGATGAGCGCCGGGATCGCCCTGGTCGCCAACGGGTTCCGCGGGTTTGCCCGCTACCTGGGCGGCGTCATGGGCGCGGACGCCTACGCCAAGTACCTGGAACACCACCGGGCCGCCGGGCATGCCGAAGCGCCCCTGACAGAGCGGGAGTTCTGGCGGGACCGCACAGACCGCCAGGACAGCAACCCCCAAGGCCGGTGCTGCTGATTGAGCCCGCAGCGGACAAGCGCGCCACAGGCCTTCACAGGTGGACCGTGGCCGGACGGGCCGTGAGAGTATGAACGCATGAGCGATCCCAATGACACTCAGGCAGCTGAGGACCTTCCGGTAGAGGGTACTCCCGTGGACGACACGGAGGACCCCGTTCAGGTTCCCTCCGGGACGGACGGAAGGCCCAGGGGGAGCAGCCTGCAGGATCTGGTGGACGAGCCTGCCAAGGTGATGCGGATCGGCACCATGATCCGGCAGCTGCTTGAAGAGGTGAAGTCTGCCCCACTGGACGATGCTGCGCGCGGCAGGCTGGCTGCCATCCACGCCCGCTCCATCAAGGAGCTGGAGGACGGCCTTGCGCCCGAGCTCGTGGCAGAACTGGACAGGATCAACCTGCCCTTCTCCGGTGACGCCACACCATCGGACGCGGAGCTTCGGATTGCCCAGGCCCAGCTGGTGGGCTGGCTTGAGGGCCTGTTCCATGGGATCCAAACGGCCATCGCCGCCCAGAACGCGGCCCGGGAACACGCAGCCGCGCAGCTGCAGCTGCGCCAACTGCCGCCGGGCACCATGATTGCGCCCGGCGTGGTGATCGGTGAAAACGGCGAGCCCCAGCGTGCCCCGGCCGGCGCCCGGCCCGGGCAACAGGGCCGGCCTGGTCAGCGTGAGGACCCGGACCACGGCCCGGGCCAGTACTTGTAGGATCCGCTTGGGCTTTTTCAGCGCCGCCAGGCAGGGGCGCAAGGACGACGTGGAGCTGGGAAAGGGTTTGTGGCGCCGCGCGCACGACCGTTTCCACCGGGGACTGGACCGCTTCCACCAGGTGCTCGAGGGCGTGGAGGATGACCAGCTGTACGGCGAGCTGCTGGAGATCGCCAACCAGCTGGCTGCTTTGCTGCCTCGCGTCCGGGCAGTCTGCATGGAAGCGCAGCGGCGCGCCCCAAGCGACGGCCTGGACATTCCCGCAGCACTGTCGAATGTGCACAGGTCCCTGTCCAAGGCAGGAAATTCACTGGCAACCACGGCGGAGGCTGCAGCAATGCTGCGGCTCGCCGTGGGGCCGGTGCCGGTTGGCGCCGCGTCCGTCCACCGCCGCGCCGAGGCCGTCTTCCAGCAGGTGGACGACGCCGAGAGGCAGCTTCACTCGGAATAGGCCGGGCGGGTGCGCAGGAATATTCCCGATTTGGAAGCCTACTTTCCAGTTAAGCGCCTGGCTGACAGACCCGGATTCCGCCGCGTTGGGCTCCCCGGGTTTGGCAGGATAAAACCATGACTCTTTCACCTACCTTGACTTTCAACGACGGCAACACGATCCCCCAGCTCGGCTACGGTGTGTGGCAGGTTGAGGACGACGTGGCTGAAAAGGTTGTCCGGCAGGCGTTCGAAGCCGGCTTCCGCCACATCGACACCGCCAAGATCTACGGGAACGAGGCCGGCGTGGGCCGTGCCATCGCCAGCTCCGGACTCTCGCCCGAGCAGATCTTCATCACCACCAAGCTGTGGAACGCAGACCAGGGCTACGAGTCGACGCTCGCCGCGTTCGAGGAATCCATGGACCGGCTTGGCCTGGAAACGCTGGACCTCTACCTCATCCACTGGATGCAGCCCAAGCAGGACAAGTACGTTGACACCTGGAAAGCCCTGATTGAGCTGCAGAAGCGCGGACGGGTCAAGTCCATCGGCGTCTCAAACTTCACGGTCGAGGGCCTGCAGCGCATTATCGACGAAACGGGCGTGGTTCCGGCCATCCACCAGATTGAGCTGCACCCCTACTTCAGCCAGCTCGAACTGCGTGAGTTTGGTGCTTCCAAGGGCATCCTGACCCAGGCATGGTCCCCGCTGGGGCAGGGCGGCGAGCTGCTCAAGGACCAGGCCATCGCGTCCATCGCTGCCAAGCACCAGGCAACCCCTGCCCAGGTGGTCATCGCCTGGCACCTCGCGATCGGCAACGTGGTGATTCCCAAGTCCGTGACCGAGTCGCGCATCAAGGAGAACTTCGCAGCACTGGAGGTCTCCCTGGACGCCGAGGACATTGAAGCCATCAACAACCTTGACCGGACCGCGCGCGGCGAAGGCCGCATCGGAGCCGACCCGGCGGTTTCCGACTTCGCGTAGTCCCCAAGGCAGCGGTTCCCGGCACCAGTTGCCGGTGGCCGGCCACGAAACCAGCGTCAGCCCGTGCTGCCGGCAACCCCCGGCAGCACGGGCTGACGCCGTTAACCGGGCCAATGCCCGGGTCGAGCCAAGCGCGGACCGGTCAGGCGGCGATCTGGACGCGTTCCACGGTCACGGCGTCCACCACGGCCCAGCTGTCCTCTCCGTGGCAGTGCCGGCAGGCGAAGCGCTCGGCGTCTTCCAGGGTGTCGAAGACCTCGGAGCGGGCCCGGCCGCAGTCGGCGTCGAAGTACGTAACGTGAAATTCCTGTACTGCTTGGTTTTCCATAAATCCAGTCTGCAACCGGGGTCTGACATTCTTAGGAACCGACTCAGCGTGTTGTTGAGGACGCGAGGCGTACGGACCGGGAAATTGCCGGCTATCAGTGCCCGGGATGAGCCATCGCCGGTTGGCTCCCGTCTCCGGTTGTCTCTTTCAGGTGCGCTTCGAGGACATCGCGGACCGAGGTCCACTCGTGCCGGCCATAGCGGTCGTTGTTGACATGCTGGAGCTCCGCCTCCCCGCTGAACATGCTGACGAAGTACTGCATGCCCTGCCATGCGGGAAAGGCCTGGTCTTTGTCCTTCGACAGTAGCCGCCCAACCCTGCTCATGGCAGCCAACATACCGGTGGTCCCGGCCCATTGCAGGGAGAAAGGCGTCTCTGTGAGTTCGGTCATCGTCCGGGCAATACTGCGCGCCGTGACGCGGTCGCCGGCTATCTCGACCACGCGGGGTGCCTCCTCATCCAGGGCGGCAAGTGCGACGACGCGTGCGACGTCGTCCTTGGTGGTGAAGTCGAGAACCTGGTCCGGTGAGGACCAGAACAGGACCCGGTGGCGGTTAAACAGGATCATCGGCGCTTGGCCGGTGAGCATGTCGGCGAAGGCCCCGTTCAGCACAGAAGTTACGCGTATGGGTGCGGCGTCGAGTTCGGCGGCGAACTCGCGGCGGAGCTCGAAGTTGCGGTTGCTGCCGGGGGTGACCCGGCGGTAATCCGCGGAGTAGTCCGACGGGATGAACCGTGCCACACCTGCGTCGACGGCGGCCGCGAGGAGCGCCCGCTGCGCGTCGACGATGACAGGACGCGCACCGCTGACGGCGGAAATGACGGTATCCACGCCGGACAATGCGGAGGCGAGGCCGGCCCGATCTGTGTAGGCAGCCTCGTGGATCTCCACACGATCCTCCCCGCCGTGGATGCCATGGGCCGTTCCGCTCCCGGGGCGTGTCAGGACCCGGACCTCGGCGTCGCGGCGGAGGAGTTCGCGTACGATGCGTTGGCCGAGGTCACCGGTGGCTCCGGCGACGAGGACGGTGATGGTAGTGATGATTTGCTCTTCTCGGTAGGTGTCGGTGCGGCGCCGGCGGGAGAATCGATGCGAGGGCCACGGGCTCGGATTTGGCCCCAATGCAGAAATAGTACTTGGCGGCGCAGCTGGGGCTGGCTGTGAAGCAGTCAGCGATTGCCCAGACGGAGCACGCGTTCCTGTGCCAGCACGGTGGCCCGGCGGGCCTTGTCTGCCGCCCGCGCGGCCTGTTTTGCCTCGGCAGTGGTGGTGGCCAGCCGCTTGCGGGAGCGGTCCAGGCGTTCTTCGGTGGCTTGAAGCCGGCTCCTGAGTTCAGCTGTTTCCTGCTGCAGTTCCGCGATTTCCGCCCGCGCCTGCCCTTCCTGCTCCTGCAGCCCACCGGCCAGTTGCAAGGCTGCTTCCTGGGCCTCCTGGGCCTCCGCGAGGGCGGCCCTGGCCCGTTCAAGCGCTGGCGGCGAGGCAGGCCGGGGCGTCTGCCGGACTGCCTCAAGCCGGGGCCTGGCCGGCTTTGGCCCGGTGCCCTGCGGCGTCGTCGTTGGCGTCTTCGATGCCGCCGCGTTCGCCGCTGGCGTCTTCCTGGCTGGCGGCTTCACCCCTGTGGTCTTTGCACCGTCCAGCCGCGGCGCGGACTGGGGAGTACCGGCGGGACGGCTGGGCGGTGCGGCCGGGAGCAGGCCGGGGAGGGCTACCGCACCGTCCAGGTCCACGTCGTTAACGCCATCTGCGGAGAGGACTTTCAGCAGCCGCCCACTGGCAACGGCGTTGGCCGCCCCCGCGTCTGCCGTCATGGCCCGGAGGGTTTCCTCGACGTCGGAAGCCATCGCGTCGCTGATGGACCGGCCCTGCGCCCGGGCCACGGACCGGACGGTGTCGACGGCGTCTGCGAGCATGGTGCGCCGCTCACGGCCCAGCTCGCGGAGGGCAGCGGCGTCCAGCGAGTCCTGGGCTGCCCGCATCCGCGCCCCCAGCTCATCCAGCCGGGCAGGCACCTCCGGCCGGTGGCGGGCAAGCATATTGAGCGCCCACGCAGCGACGGAAGGTTTCGGCAGGCCCCGGACCGCTGCCGCCAGGCCCTTGTCCCGGCCCGATGCTTCCTTGGCCGCGGCGGCGCGGGCTGCAGTGAAGTCCTCCAGCGTTCCCGCATAAAGGCGGTCGGCGATGTCCGCCAGGGCTTCGTCATCCATGCCGCCATCTTAGGTGTCCTGGCTGCCTCGACAGATGCGGGGCAAAATGGCGCGGCGCAGCGGAGGTTGCGGGAAAGCACCCTGTTGCTCGCCCGCCGGGAGGGGTAAGTTTCACGAATGGACGATTCATATCAGGTCATCGTGGTTGGCGGCGGATTTGCCGGGAAGGCAGCGGCTGAGGAGTTGGGCCACAAGGGCGTCCGCGTGCTGCTGCTTGACGCCAACAGCTACCAACAGTTCCAGCCGCTCCTCTACCAGGTGGCTGCATCGCAAATTGGCGTGTCCACGGTGACGCGGCCGCTGAGGGCGGAGTTCCGCGGAATCAACAGCGTCCGGGTCCTGACGGCGACGGTGACTGCCATCGACGCACCGAACCGGACCGTCACCACGGCCGACGGGTCCACATACCGGGCCCAGGCCCTGGTCATCGCCACTGGAGCAGTGCCGAACTTCTTCAACACCCCCGGCGCAGATGAGCATGCCTACCCGCTGTACTCCGTCGCGGACGCCACCAGGCTCAGCGCGGCCATCACCGCCGTCCTGGACCAGGCCGACCGTGAGCCGGGAGCAGGCGCTGACGTCATTGTGGTGGGCGGTGGCCCCACTGGCGTCGAGACGGCCGGCGCGCTCGCTGAGAACGTCAAGTACCTGGTGCCAAAGTACTTCTCGCCGGAACTGGCCGATCGGTGCCACATCCACCTTGTGGATATGGTTCCAAACGTCCTCGCCGCGTTTTCGGAGAAGTCGCAGACCTACGCGCGGGACCGCCTGACGAAGCTCGGCGTGCAGCTGCATATGGGCCAGCCCGTGGCCGAAGTCCGGCCGGACGGTGTGACCCTCAAGGGCGGGACGGTCATTCCTGCCCGGATCGTGGTCTGGGCCGGTGGCCTGCAGGCCGGAAAAATCATCACCGAATCCGGCCTGGGGCAGGGGAGGGGCGGCCGGATTGACGTCCAGCCTGATCTGACCGCGCCGGGCGTCGAGGGCGTCTATGTCCTGGGTGACGCCGCCAACATCACGGACGCCGGCGGGAACAAGCTGCCGCAGTTGGGGTCGGTAGCCCAGCAATCGGGCAAGTGGGCGGCGCGCAATATCTACGCGGACCTCACCGGCGGCGTGCGCGAGCCTTTCCGATATTGGGACAAGGGGTACATGGCCATGGTGGGCCGCGGAGCGGCGGTGGCTGAGCTGGGCCGCCAACGGCTGCACTTGCAGGGGCCGTTGGCCTTCGTTTCGTGGCTGGCGGTGCACCTGGCCCTGTTGCCCGGCTTCCAGCAGAAAGTCAGGGCGCTGTTTTCCTGGGCTAATGGCTACGTGACCCACAGCCCGTCCCAGGTGGTGGTCGGCAGGCCGGACTAGACCCCGTTACGCAGGCGTGGCCGACCCATGGCGATGGCGCCCATCCGCCGTCTCAGTTCTTCCCGAAACTGACGAGCCGGCCCGCGGCCGTCCAGCCGGATGATTCGTAGCGGACGGCTGCCTCCGGTTCCACCACCATGTGCAGGTACTCGGCGCCGTGCAGGAACGCCTCCTCCGCCATGGCGGCGAACAGGCCCTGTTCGAAGGTCTCCTGCTCCGGCCCCTGCGGCAGTTCGGTGACCGCCACCGCCGCGAAATCGTCCCGGATTTGGATGCGTCCCTTGGCGACAGGGTGGTCAAATACGGTTATTTCGACGGCGTCAAAAGTCTCCATCGGTGCCAAGGCCACCTGGGAGTTCTCCGGCAGCACCACCGGTCCGTTAAGCTCGGCCGTCGGTGCCATGAGCAGCACCCGTTCGGCCACGGGTGCCAGGCCCCGTGGTGCATGGTCCCTTGCGGCAGCGGCAGCGGCAGCGGCGTCGGCGCAGAGCAGGGTGAGGCGCACTCCGGCCTTGGCTGCGGCGTTGCTTGCAAGCTCCTCGGTGCCCGGTCCGGGCCAGCCGGCAACGTACTCCTGGCTTTCCGGGTCCTGCCCGGTGCCCGCCCTGAGGACGAATCCTGAATCAACGGGGCCTGCACTGCGTTCCTGCAGGTCCGCCCACGCAGGGACCCATCCGATGGTGGGCAGTTCGTGGTGGTCCGGCATGGGATTCTTCCTAACGTCCAGCACCGGTCTGCAGTGTCCGGTGCGGCTGGGCTGGGGCTTTTCTGTCAACGTATCCGATCGGCACGCGGGCCGCCAGCGGGGCCGGAGGGGCTTGGTCCCGGCCTGGCCGCAGCGGACGGCCTAAGGCAGGTGAGCGAAGGACATCCCTGCCGAGAGCAGCTTGTCCAAGGCCTGCTTGACGCCTTCTGCCGTTCCCCCATTGGGGTGGTTGCCGTGGCAGATGACCACGTCCCCCGCCCGCGCCCTTCCCACCTCCCTGGCAACGACTGCGGCGGGAAAGGTCGCGCCGCCGTCGCCATTGATGCTGAAGCCCACCGGCTTCACGCCCAACGCACCCAGGATGTCCGTGGCGACGTCGTCCAGGTAGGCGGTGCCAGGGCGGAAGTACTTGGGCCGCTTGCCGGTGATGTTCGCCAGGGCCTCATCGTTTGGCATGACCTCGTCGTAAACCTCCCCCGCGTTCCTGGTGCCCGGAATGCCGTAGGCCGTGTTGCCGTTGGTGGACAGCGGCTTGTGGGACGTTCCGTGGTTGGCGATCTCGAAGAGCGGGTCTGCTGCCAACTGCCGGGTGGTGGCGGGGTTGGCTGCGATCCACCGCGAGTTCAGGAAGAGCGTGGCCGGGATGTGGCGCTGGCGCAACGTGTCAAGAAGGGCCTGGTCGCAGCCGCTGCCGCCGGGGCCACCGCAAAAGTCCAAGGTCAGTGCGATGCCCTGCCCTGGTGGCATCCGGGTCAGGACGCCGGGAGCCTCCAGGCCCCAGTACCGGGCCTGGTGCTTTCCGAAGGTATCGACAACCTGGGCACGTGACAACACGGGAGCGGCCGACCGGTTGGGCGCCGGTTCGTCACCGTCCGGACCAGAGTGCAGGACCGTCGAGCTGGGGTTCCCTGCGCCGTCGTCGGGCGCGGGCAGGTCGGAGGAGGTTGCCTTCTGCTTCTGGTCGGGCTGCAGGCTGGGCGCCGCGGCGGACATCGTCAGTACCGCCGCCAGTAAAACGGCCCTGCGGCCGGGACCTTTTCCGTCCTGGCTCAGGTGCCGCGGGACATGTGGTTCCACTTCTAGTTCCTGTTCCCTGGCTGTCCTGCGGGCCTGGTCCGGTCCCGCCGGCCCGGACATGCGGACGTGGCAGGTGCGGCGTGACTGCAGCCTGCGGGGATGGCAGCGTCGAAGGCCGTGGCGCGCGCAACAGCAGCCTGGGAGCGGGGGGTCATACCGGGAGGATACCTTGCCTGGCTTGCTGTTTCCTGAACTCCGCACGGCGTCGGAGCGGCGGCTGGCCGAAATGGCGCTTAACCAGCGAAAAACCCCGGAAACCCCTAAAAGAAGGGGCTGTCCGGGGTTTATCCCGAGCTTCCTATCAGAATCGAACTGATGACCTTTTCATTACGAGTGAAACGCTCTACCGACTGAGCTAAGGAAGCACCGCATGAAAATCCCCGGCGGAACCGGGCGCTTCATGCAAGAGTCAACTGTAATAGAGTCCCCTCGCCCCGGTCAAAATGGGGCGGACGGAAGCTGCGGGAGCAGTCAGCAGACCGTGTTGTCGGCCGGCAGCTTGCCGCCCACCAGATAATTGTCCACCGAGTCCTCAAGGCAGCTGTTGGCCCGGCCGTAGGCGGTGTGCCCTTCACCGCGCCAGGTCAGCAGCGAGGCGTTCCCCAACTGCTTGCGCAATGACGCGGCCCAGCCGACGGGGGTGGCGGGATCGCCGGTGGTTCCGATGACCACGATGGGGGAGTCGCCGCTGTATTCCACCGGCGCAGGCGTACGGACGTTCTTGTAGGGCCAGTCGGCGCAGGTGGTGCCGCCGTAGGCAAAGAAGTAGCCCATGGTGGGGGAGTCCTGTTCGAGCCGCTTCTCCTCCGCCCGCATGCCCGCGGCATCCGAAACCATGGGGTAGTCGAGGCAGTTGATTGCGTTGAAGGCGAAGGTGGAATTGGACGTGTACGAACCGTCGGAGGCACGGTCGGCGCCGAGGTCGGCAAGCCGGAGCATGAGGCTTACATCGCCGGACATGGCCGCCTCAAGGGCTTGGGTGAGCGCGGGCCAGCTTTGGTCGTTGTACAGCGGGGTGATCAGGCCGCTGACGAATGTGGTTGCATTGACCAGCCGCCCGTCCTTCGCCGTTCGTGGCGTCTCCTGGATGGAGTTGATGAGGTCCCGGATCTGCTTCACGCCGGAGTCGGCGTCGCCGCTGAGCGGGCACTTCCCTTGCTTCTGGCAGCTCGCAACGTAGGTGTGGAGCGCCTTTTCGAAAGCCTGGGCCTGGCCGCTGGTGAGCTCTTCGTTGCTGATGGAGGGGTCAAGGGCTCCATCAAGGACCATGCGGCCCACGTTGTCCGGGAACAGGGAGGCGTAGGTGGATCCCAGGAACGTGCCGTAGGAGTACCCCAGGTAGTTCAGCTTGGTGTCGTTTACGACGGCCCGCAGGACGTCCATGTCCTTCGCGGCGCTGACGGTGTCGATATGGGCCATGACGGGGCCCGTTTGCGCCGCACACTGCGAGGCGATTGCCTTGTTGTCCGCAAGGGCCGCCTGCAGCCCGGAATCGGTGTCAAGGGTGTAGATCTTGGCCCGGTAGGCGTCGCGTTCGGCGTCCGACATGCAGGTGACCGGGGCCGAGCGCTTCACGCCGCGCGGATCGAAGCCGACAAGGTCGTAGGAGTTTCGGACTGCGGCCGAAAAATGCGTTCCGGCGGCGTCCTTGACGAAGTCGTAGCCGGACGCGCCCGGGCCGCCCGGGTTGACCAGCAGGCTGCCGGTCTTCTTGCCCGTGCTCGGCGCCCGCAAAGCGGCCAACTGGATGGTCTCGCTGCCAGGATTGGCGTAATCCACGGGCACGGCCACTTTGGCGCACTGGAACTCCCCTTCGCACGGTTGCCAAACGACTTCCTGCGAGTAGAACTTCTCCAGCCCGGCCGGAGCGGACGCCACGATGGACGGATCAGCCTTGGCGGTGGCCGCCTCCTGCGGGTTCCGGTCGCCGCCGTTGAGGAGGCTGCACGAGGCCAGGACCATGGCCAGGACCATGGCACCCGCAGCGCGGACGGCGACCGCCAGGGACCTGTGGCGTGCGGGCAGGGAGCGGGCAGTCATCGGGTCTCCTTGGAAGGCTGGATCAGGCTGGCCGCCATGGACTCTATGGTCAGCAGCGGGGCAACATTGGTAGTGGTGATGCGTTCGCGGGCTTTGTTGATGGCGTCCATGCGGGCCAGCGTGGCTTCCGGGGTGGTGTGGGCTGCGAACTCCTCCAGCTCACCCCTCAGCTCAACGTTGACCAGTTCCACGGCGTTCCCCAGCTGGATGACCAGCACATCCCGGTAAAAGGACAGCAGGTCGGTGAGCGTACGGTCCAGGGAGTCGGTGATGGACCTCTTGGCGCGGCGTTTCTGGTCGTCTTCGAGCTGCTTCACCTGGCTGCGCATTGCTGGCGGCAGGGTGCCGGACTCCGGTGCTCCAAGCGTAGCAAGGAGGCTGGCCTTCTCCGCGGCGTCGCGCTCCTCATTGGAGCTGTTTGCCTCTGCCGTGGCGATTTTGACCAGCTTGTCCGCCATCATGACGGCGGCCGTTACGCCGCGCAGTCCCAGCGGAAAACGGACGGTTTCCAGGCGGCGTTCCCTTGCGGCAGGATCCCTGGCCAGCCGGCGGGCGATGCCCACGTGGCTTTGCGCCGTGCGGGCTGCCTGTTCCGCGAGGGCCGGGTCTACGCCGTCCCGCCGGACCAGCAGCGCTGCCACGTCCGAGGCCGGCGGCAAGCGGAGGGCCACGCTGCGGCAGCGGGAGCGGATGGTGACCAGGACGTCGGCAGGCGACGGCGCACACAGCATCCACACGGTGCGCGGCGTCGGCTCCTCGATGGCCTTGAGCAGCACATTGGTGGTCCGTTCGGCCATCCGGTCGGCATCCTCCACGACGATGATCCGCCAGCGGCCCGACGACGGCCGGTTGCCCGCCGTCGCTACGAGCTCACGGGCCTCGTCTATGGTGATGGTGACTTTTTCAGTGCGCACAAAGGTCACATCGGAATGGGTTTCGCCCAAAATCGTGTGGCATGCCTGGCACTGTCCGCACCCTCGAAGGCCCACGTCTTCCTGGTCGCAGTTCAACGCGGCAGCGAACGCCTTGGCGGCGTTGGAACGGCCGGACCCCGGCGGCCCGGTGAACAGCCAGGCGTGGGTCAGGCCTTCGCCGCCCGCGGCCTGGCGCAGTTGTTCGACGACGGCGGGCTGGCCCTGGAGGTCATCCCAAACGGTCACGAGCCACCACCGCCGGAGGGTGTTCCCGGCGCCGGCACAGGCACCGCCTCCTCCGCCGCCGGCCCCTGCACTGCATCCAGCAGGGTGTCCACCCGGGCGAGGATCCGCCCGGCCAACTCGTCAACGGGGAGGCGGGCCGGGAGGACCAGGTAGGACCCGGGCCGGACGGCTGCCAGATCGAGGAATGCGTCCCGGATGCGGGTGTGGAACTCGTCGGCTTCGGATTCCAGCCGGTCCTCGGTTGCCTGGCCCGCGGTCCGCCGGCGGCGCCCCAGGTCCGGGTCGACGTCCAGCAGGACAGTCAGGTGCGGCTGGAGGCCAGAGGTGGCCCACTCGTTAAGGGTACGCACGGCGTCCTGGCCCAGGTTTCGGCCTGCCCCCTGGTAGGCCACGGAAGAGTCGATGTAGCGGTCGGTCAGCACCATCTCGCCGCGCGCAAGGGCAGGGCGGATCACCTGGGTGGCGTGCGCGGCACGGGAAGCCGCAAAGATCAGGGCCTCTGTATGGGCGTCGATCTCGCCGTTTCCGTGGTCCAGCACCAGTGACCGGAGCTTTTCGCCGACCGGGGTGCCCCCGGGTTCGCGGGTACGGAGCACGGTATAACCGCGGGCTTCCAGTGCCTCCGCCAGCCGGGCCGCCTGGGTGGACTTGCCGGCACCATCGCCACCTTCGAATGCGATGAATACGCCGGCCCTCTGTTTGTTCACTACTCAAGCCTACCGAGGCGTGGCGACAATCCCGGCTTCCGGAGACCTCCTGTGCAGGAGCAGTGGACGGACCGGCGTCCACAAAACGACACTGCTTTCCGGCCCGATTGGCTGGAACAGTACCCTTTGACCATGAGTCTTTCCGAGCACCAGGCCGCGTTCCTTACACCCGAGACCGTGGTGGTGGCGGCCGGACGTCCGCCGAGGGAAAGGGACCAGCCGGTCAACCCTCCCATCACCCTTTCGTCCACCTACTTTGGGACCGGTCCGCTCGGTGATGGCGACCGGGGCTACGGCCGGTACTCCAACCCCACCTGGGACCCCTTCGAGGAGGCACTCGGCCAGCTTGAGGGAGCGGCGCTTCCCGGACTGCTTTACGCATCCGGACTTGCCGCGGTCAGCTCTGCGCTGTCCCTGATTCCGGCCGGCGGGGTGCTGGTCATGCCCAACCACAGCTACTCGGGCTCGCTGGTGATGGCCTCCGAACTCGCCCAAAAGGGCTTCATTGAACTCCGGACCGTGGACATTGCCGATACCGGCGCGGTCCAGGACGCCCTTGCGCCCCAGGGTCCGGCTGCCAAAGCCGCTTCCATGCTGTGGCTGGAGAGCCCCACCAACCCCATGCTCGGCATCGCGGACATGGCCGCCGTCGCTGAAGCCGCCCACGCCGCCGGGGCGATCGTCGTCACCGATAACACCTTCTCTACGCCCCTGGTGCAACAGCCACTGCTGCTCGGATCCGACGTCGTCCTCCATTCGGTGACCAAATACCTCGCCGGACACTCCGACGTCGTCCTTGGCGCGCTGGTCACGTCCAACCCGGACATCCGCGCTGAACTGCTGCACCACCGCATCATCCACGGCGGCATCGCCGGACCCTTCGAGGCGTGGCTCGCACTCCGCGGCCTGCGGACGCTCGCGCTGCGCGTGCAGCGGTCGCAGGAATCAGCCATGGTCCTCGCGGGCCGCCTCGCAGGGCACCCTGCCGTCGAGTCCATCCGGTTCCCCGGGCTCGACACCGATCCGGGGCACATCCGCGCGAAGGCGCAAATGAAGGGGTTTGGGTCCATTATCTGCATCCAGGTGGCCCCCGCGGCGGGCCTCAGCGGCGCCGACGCCGCGGACAAACTCGTGCGGGCCCTTGGCCTCTGGCTGCCCGCCACGTCCCTGGGCGGCGTCGAGTCCCTCATTGAACGCCGGCGCCGGCACTCGGCTGAACCCGCCAGCGTCCCGGAGAACCTGGTGCGGCTGAGCGTCGGGGTGGAGGGCGTCGAGGACCTCTGGGCCGACCTGAAGCAGGCGCTGGACACGCTGGGCGGCTAGGCTGGGTCTGTGGACGGTCGACTAATAATCAGTTACGTAGAGCAGGCAGTGTTCTTCATCCTTGGCCTGGTGGCTTTGGGTCTTGAGCTGTGGGCGTTCGTGGACTGTGCCCGGCACCGGCCCAACGCCTTCGAAGCCACTGGAAAACGGACCAAGACCTTTTGGCTGGCCTTGACCGGCGGCTCGGCCCTGATCGGCGTGATTTCGTTGTTCGGTTCCGGCGGGGGCCTCTTCAGCACGCTGGGCCTGTTCGGCCTGGCCGCGGTGGTCGCCGCCTCCGTCTACCTCGCGGATGTCCGCCCGGCCGTGAAGGACGCCGGCCGCGGCGGCAGCCGCAACATGGGCCCCTACGGCCCGTGGTGACCAGGCGCCACAGCGTCCCAGTCCACCGTTAGTTCCCCCAGGCGCCACCTGCCGGGACCGTCCTGGACCGGCCACCCGGCGTCGCGCAAACCTCGGCACATGCCCACCCAGCGCTGCCTGTTGCCAAATGAAGCAAGCGGCGCACTTCCAAACCATGCCTTGTCCATGGCCTGCATGAAGGCGTGAACACGTTCACCGGGGACATTACGGTGGATCAGCGCCTTGGGCAGCCGCTCACTCACGTCCGAGGGCAGCCCGAAACTGCCGAAACGTACCGAAATGCCAAGGGACAGGGGGCGCTCCCGGTCCAGCGCCACCCACGTGACGCGACGTCCGATCTCGTCGCACGTGCCGTCCACGAACAAGCCGCCGGGGGACAACCGGTCCTGCACCAGCCGCCAAATGCCCGGTACATCTGCCTCCTCGTATTGCCGCAGGACATTGAAGGCGCGGACCAGCACGGGGCGCCCCGCGACGGGCAGTTCGAAGCCGCCCACCTGGAATGTCAGGCCGGGACGCTGCAGCGGAAGCGCCGCCCGGACGCGGTCGGGCTCAATTTCGATCCCGCAGACCCGCACGTCCGGCCTGATAACGGCGAGCCGTTCGTAAAGTTCGACGGCGGTGGCCGGCGTTGCGCCATACCCCAGGTCGACCACCAGCGGGTCCGCCGCGGACCGGAGGCGCCAGGCCTGCGGTCCCGTCAGCCACCGGTCAACCCGGCGCATCCGGTTCGGGTTGGTGGTGCCGCGGGTCACGTTGCCCACGGGGCGGCCCTTCGCGGCCGCGGACGTCCGTCCGGAAAGTTGCGGGGCGTCCACCCGCTCAGCCTTTTGAACCACCGCCCAACCCTATCGCCCGGCGCCGGTGTCCCGCCCATCCCGGGCCCGCGGGATCCTTGTAACGCTGGGCGGGGGGCAACACCGCTCAGCTAGGATGAAAATCATGACTTACAAGCTGATCCTGCTGCGCCACGGCCACAGCGAATGGAACGCCAAGAACCTGTTCACCGGCTGGGTGGACGTTGACCTGAACGACCAGGGCCGCGCGGAAGCAGCTCGCGGCGGCGAACTGCTGGTGGAAAACAACATCCTCCCGGATGTGCTCTACACCTCCCTGCTGAAGCGGGCCATCAACACCGCAAACATCGCCCTGGACAAGGCCGACCGCGGCTGGATTCCGGTCAAGCGCGACTGGCGGCTGAACGAACGCCACTACGGTGCGCTGCAGGGCAAGGACAAGGCCCAGACCCTCGCCGAGTTCGGCGAAGAGCAGTTCATGGAGTGGCGCCGCTCCTACGACACCCCGCCGCCGCCCCTGGACGACAACAGCGAATTCAGCCAGGCCCACGACCCCCGCTACGCGGACCTTGGCGACGCCCTGCCGCGCACCGAGTGCCTGAAGGACGTCCTGGTACGTCTCCTGCCCTACTGGGAATCGGACATCAAGGAAGACCTCAAGGCCGGCAAGACCGTCCTGGTCACGGCCCACGGCAACTCGCTCCGCGCGCTGGTCAAGCACCTGGACGGCATCAGCGATGAAGCCATCGCCGGCCTGAACATCCCGACGGGCATCCCGCTGGTCTACGAACTGGATGAGAACTTCCAGCCGATCAAGCCCGGCGGCACCTACCTTGACCCCGAGGCCGCAGAGCAGGCAATCCTTGCCGTGGCCAACCAGGGCAAGAAATAGGGCATTAGCCGCGAACGACGGCGGGCTGGCCACCTGGGTGGCCAGCCCGCCGTCGTTTTATCCGAAGTGGGATCAGCTGTGCTCGGTGGCGTTCGGCTGCCACGCGCCGGTCACGAGGTACGTGACCTTCTGGGCCACGGAAACGCCGTGGTCCGCGAACCGCTCGAAATAGCGGCTGGCGAGCGCAACGTCCACCGTGGTGGCGGGTGACTCGGTCCACTCGGGGGAGGCGATGGCTTTGAAGACGCTCAGGTGCAGGTCGTTAATGGCAGTGTTCGCCTTGAGGATGTCCCGGGCCACCTCAAGGTCGCGGCTCTCCAGCAGGACCGTCAGCTTGTCGGCAATCTCCTGGTCCAGTTTGGCCATCCGGTTGAAGGTCTCCGTCATGGACGCGGGAATCACGGTGGAGGGGTACCGGAGGCGGGCCAGCTGGGCGATATGCCGTGCCAGGTCACCCATCCGCTCCAGGGATGCGCTCATCCGGAGGGACCCTACGATCATGCGCAGGTCGCTGGCGACGGGACCCTGCAGCGCCAGGATGTCGATCGCGCGCTCATCCAGGCTGTTCTGGAGGAAGTCAATGCGCGCGTCCGCAGCGATGACGTCCTGGGCGAGGTCCACGTCCGCTACCTGGAATGAGGTAGTGGCCTTTTCGATTGCTTCGCTGACCAGGCGGGAGATCTCCACCAGCTGGTCACCAACCTGGGTGAGTTCTTCCTGAAAAACCTTACGCACGTGGGCGTCCTTTCCTTGGAACTCCCGCCGGCCGCTGCAGGGCAGCAGGAATCGTATCGCCATTGGGCGCTCTGACCTCTAACTTTGTCATCGCCCGGTAAACGATTATGCCCACACAGGTGAACGTTAGTTGAACCTACGCCGTAACTGGCCGGAGTCGGCAGGAGGCGACAGGCAAGAGCATAAAGTGGACCTGTGGATCCTATGCTCATTGGTCTGGTTGCCGGCCTTATCGGCCTGGCGCTTGGCACGTTCGGCGTGCTTGCCTACCGGGTCAGCGAGAAACAGCGTGAACTGCTGGATGTCGATGCCGGGGAGCTCGCCTTGCCGGCCGGCGCCGCGGAGGTGCTCGCCGTCGTCGGCCGCGCTTTTGTAGTGCTCGACGACGTCGACGGCGTGGTCCGTGCCAGCCCCGCAGCCTACGCGTACGGCCTGGTCCGCGGGCACACCGTAGTGCACAAGGAACTCCTGGACATGACTGCAGGGGTCCGGCGGGACGGCGTCATCCTGGAAAAGCAGCTCGAGCTTCCGCGCGGGCCGCTGGGGCAGGGAACCATTATCGTCCAGGTGCGGGCGGCCATGCTGGGTGAGGAATACATCCTGCTCCTTGCCGATGACCGGACTGAAATCACGCGGACCGAAGAGATCCGCAACGACTTCGTTGCCAACGTCTCGCACGAACTGAAAACCCCGGTGGGCGCCATCTCCCTGCTGGCTGAGGCGCTGGAGTCCTCCGCCGATGACGAAGAAGCCGTGCGCCGCTTCGCCAAGCGCATGCACAAGGAGTCAGCCCGCCTGGCCGCGCTGGTCCAGGACATCATTGAACTTTCCCGCCTCCAGGGTGCCAGCGTGACACAGCAGGGCGGTCCCGTCGACATCAACGCGGCGATCGCGGAGGCCGTGGACCGCTCGCAGCTTCCCGCCGAAAGCAAGAACATCAGCATCGTGGTCGGCGGCCGGACGGAGGGGAAGGTGTTTGGGGACCAGGACCTCCTGGTCACGGCGCTGCGGAACCTCATCGACAATGCCATCCGCTATTCCCCGCCCAACACCCGTGTTGGCATCGGCGTTCGCTCCAGGGACGGCCTGGTGTCCATTTCCGTCACCGACCAGGGGGACGGGTTGTCGCCGGAGGACCAGGAGCGCGTCTTCGAGCGCTTCTACCGGGTTGACGCCGCCCGCTCCCGACAGACGGGCGGTACCGGGCTTGGCCTGAGCATCGTCAAGCACGTGGCGTCGAACCACGGCGGCGAAGTGACGCTGTGGTCCCAGCCAGGCCAGGGGTCGACCTTCACCCTTCGGCTGCCCGAGATGGAAGGGCAGGACGGCGACGCCGGGCCGTCCAGTTCCGTCCAGCCGGCACTGCCGCCCGCCCAGGGGACGCCCGGGGCCACTCTTACCCAAGTACCACGCGCCGCCGGCGCAACAGAACGAGGAGCTAGCGCTTGAGCAGGATTTTGATTGTTGAGGACGAGGAATCGTTCAGCGATCCCTTGTCCTATTTGCTGGGCAAAGAGGGATTCGAGGTTGAGGTGGTGGACAGCGGGCTGGACGCCATCACCGAATTCGACCGCAACGGCGCCGACCTGGTGCTGCTGGACCTGCAGCTCCCCGGGCTTTCCGGTACGGAGGTCTGCCGCCAGCTCCGGCAGCGCTCCACCGTTCCCGTGATCATGCTGACCGCCAAGGACTCGGAAATCGACAAAGTGGTTGGCCTGGAGCTTGGCGCGGACGACTACGTCACCAAGCCCTACTCCTCCCGGGAGCTGGTGGCACGTGTCCGGGCCGTCCTGCGTCGCCAGGGCGAGCCGGAAGAACTGATCTCCGCCACGGTCCAGGCCGGGCCTGTCCGGATGGACATCGAGCGGCACGTGGTGAGCGTGGACGGCGAACAGGTCCTGCTTCCGTTGAAGGAGTTCGAACTGCTTGAGATGCTCCTCCGCAACTCCGGCCGGGTGCTCACCCGCGGCCAGCTGATCGACCGGGTGTGGGGCTCCGACTACGTTGGCGACACCAAGACCCTGGACGTCCACGTGAAGCGCCTCCGTGGGAAGATCGAACCGGATCCTTCCGCACCGCGCTACCTGGTGACCGTCCGCGGCCTCGGGTACAAGTTCGAGCCGTAGGCCCGAAGACACCGCAAAAAAGGGAGGAGCCCCTTGGGGCTCCTCCCTTTTTGTGTTTGTTTGTTCGAGCGTTCGCCTTAGCGGCTGGTGGCAGTCGCCGTTGCCGAGGTGCTGGAGGTCGCGGAGGCGGAGGAAGTTGCGCCCGCGCTGGCCGACGAAGAGGACGACGGCGTGGACGTCGCCGACGGGCTGGGGGTGGGGACGTAGTCCTTGTACTCCTGCAGGGTGGCGTCCAGGACCGGAACCTTGACCGTGCTGCTGACGTTGGTGCCGTTCTCGCTGATCTTGACGTCCACCAGGGAACCCGGTTTGCCGCCGGTGGTGCTGAGGATGGCCTCATCCGACTTTTCGTTCAGCAGGGTGTAGGAGTTGGCCTTCACCGGAACCTCGGTCTGTGAGCCCTTTGCGCCGTTGACGGTGAGCTTCACATCCTTGGAGGAGGAGTTGTAAACGGCACCGATCAGGCGGCCGGGCTCGTCCTCGCCGGTGGAAACAATAAGGATGTTCCGCAGCTGCAGCGGACCGAGGTCCGCGCGGATGCCGTCCGAGGCGGAGTACTGATGGCTGGTCTGCTGGGGCGTGATGTAACCGCAGCCCGCGGTCAGCAGGCTGGCGCCAAGGGCAGCAGCCGTCAGTGCCAGTTTGCCGCGCTGGGCCCGGTTCATCGCAGTGGAACGCACGTCACGTACTCCTCGAGAAATTTGAAGTCTTTTTCAGCCATAGCCTATCCGCAAAGAGGGGCAAACGAGGATTCGGCGGTGTCACATCCCCCGCGTGAGCGCTCACCGCATGCACTAATCTGCGCATCCGTCAAGGGGGTGAAGGGGTTCGATTGGGCCGTTTTCCCGCGTATTTTCGCGGTTGGGAGCCCTTTCTCCGGCCGGTCATATGCCTGAATCGTGATAAACTGGTCTGCGGGAAAGGGGAAATGTCCACATGGTATTTGAGGTCGGCGAGACAGTAGTTTACCCTCACCACGGTGCTGCGAAGATTGAAGAAATCAAGATGCGCACCATCAAGGGCGAAGAGAAGATGTATCTCAAGCTCAAGGTGGCTCAGGGTGATCTGACCATTGAAGTTCCAGCAGAGAACGTTGACCTTGTTGGGGTCCGGGACGTAGTGGGCAAGGAAGGCCTGGAGCACGTGTTCGATGTGCTCCGTGCCGAGTTCACGGAGGAACCCACCAACTGGTCACGCAGGTACAAGGCAAATCTGGAGAAGCTTGCTTCCGGTGACGTCATCAAGGTGGCAGAGGTTGTTCGCGACCTGTGGCGCCGGGATCACGACCGGGGCCTTTCCGCAGGCGAGAAGCGAATGCTGGCCAAGGCCCGCCAGATTCTGATTTCAGAATTGGCGCTGGCTGAGAAGACCGACGAGGAGAAGGCGGCAAGCGTTCTCGACGAGGTCCTGGCTTCCTAAAGAATTTAGCCCCGGCTGCACGCGCGTGCCGCCGGGGCTTTTTTGGGCCCACCCCGCGGTGTCCCAAGCATCCAAGCCATGGTGCGGCGTCGTAGGCTAGTCCGCATGAGTGAATCACCCACGCGCCTGGTCACAGCAGTCATCGTGGTTGCCGCAGGTTCCGGGCAACGCCTTGGCTACGGCATGCCCAAGGCGGCAGTGCCGCTCGGCGGAGAGCCGATCCTGATGCATGCCCTGCGCGGCATTGTTGCTTCGGGCGTGGCCAGCCAAGTGTGCGTGGCATTGCCTCCCGGCGACGAAGGACTGCGCCGGCTGTGCGACGACTTCCGCGAGGAACTTGCCGACGGCGGCCCCCTCCTGACGGTCGTTGACGGCGGATCCACCAGGGCTGAGTCCGTCCGCGCCGGAATTGCAGCGCTGATGGAAGGCATCGAGGCCGTCCTCGTCCACGACGCCGCCCGTGCCCTGACACCCGAATCCGTTTTCCACCGCGTCTGCGATTCCCTGGTCGCCGGCGCCGCGGCAGTTATTCCCGTGGTCCCGGTCGTGGACACGGTCAAGACGGTGGCGGCTACCACCGGCGGCGACGCCGCGGTTGCCCCCGAGCTTGTCACCGGGACTGCCCGCCGCGAGGAACTGCGGGCGGTGCAGACCCCGCAAGGCTTCACCCTCAGCACGCTGCTGCGGGCGCACGAAGCCGCCCAGGCCCTGGACCAGCAGCAGGCAGCGGTCGTCACCGACGACGCCATGCTCGTGGAAATGCTGGGCACTGCGGTGCACGCCGTCCGCGGGTCGACGCAATCCCTGAAAATCACCACACCCCTTGACCTCATCTTCGCCGAAGGCCTCCTCGAGGGTCCGCTCGGTGCCCGGTGGGTGGAGGGATGAGCCCGGACACCGTCCTGCCCCGCACCGGTGTGGGTATCGACGTCCACGCGTATGCCCCCGAGGATTCTCCGCGCCCGCTGTGGCTCGGTGGCCTGCTCTGGCCCGGCGAACGCGGCCTCGCCGGGCATTCTGACGGCGACGCAGTGGCCCACGCAGCAGCGGACGCCCTGTTTTCGGCTGCCGGCATCGGCGACCTTGGTACCCACTTCGGGACGGACCGCCCGGAATTCGCCGGTGCGTCCGGTGCCACGCTCCTCGCCGAGGCCGCACGGATCGTCCGGGCTGCCGGATTCGAGATCGGCAACGTCGCCGTGCAGTTCGTAGCCAACCGGCCCAAATTCGGCCCGCGGCGGGAAGAGTCGCAAAGGGTCCTGAGCGAGGCGGCAGGCGCCCATGTAGGCGTCACGGCAACCACCAGTGACGGCCTGGGATTCACCGGGCGCGGCGAGGGCGTCTCCGCCGTAGCCACCGCCCTGGTGTACCCGCAGCCCGCTGCGCCCATCAGCTAGTCTGGAGCGGTGACCCTGCGCTTCTATGACACCGCCTCCGCCGACGTCCGGAATTTCGTCCCCCTCGTCGAGGGCAAGGTCAGCCTCTACTACTGCGGTGCGACTGTCCAGGGGATGCCGCACGTGGGCCACATCCGTTCCGCCATCGCTTTCGACCAGCTCACCCGCTGGCTGCAGTACCGGGGCCTGCGCGTCACGGTTGTCCGCAACGTGACGGACATCGACGACAAGATCCTCGCCAAGTCCGAGGCCTCCTTTGACCCGGACTTCAGCCCCGAGCCGGGCGAGGTGTCCCGTGAGGAATGGTGGGCCCTGGCCTACCGCTACGAGCAGGAATTCCTGAAGGCCTACGACGCTCTGGGAGTCTCCCGCCCCACGTACGAGCCCCGCGCCACCGGACATATTCCCGAGATGCATGCCCTCATCCAGCAGCTCATCGACCGCGGCCACGCCTACCCCGCGTTGGACGACTCAGGCGACGTGTACTTCGATGTCCGCTCCTGGGACAAGTACGGCGCCCTGACCCGGCAGAACATCGACGACATGCAGGCAGCGCCCGACGCCGATCCCCGCGGCAAGAAGGACCCGCGCGACTTTGCGCTGTGGAAGGGTTCCAAAGAAGGGGAGCCCGCTACCGCCAGCTGGTCCTCGCCCTGGGGTGCCGGACGGCCGGGCTGGCACCTCGAGTGCTCCGCCATGGTGACCAAGTACCTCGGTGCCGCCTTCGACATCCACGGCGGGGGACTGGACCTCCGTTTCCCGCACCACGAAAACGAAATGGCGCAGTCGCAGGCAGCCGGACACCCGTTCGCCAACTTCTGGATGCACAACGGCATGGTGACGTACCAGGGCGAAAAGATGTCCAAGTCCATCGGCAACACCATCAGCCCGGCCGAAATGCTCGAACTCGCCCCACCGCGGGTGGTGCGCTACTACCTTGGCCAGGCGCACTACCGGTCCATCCTCGACTACCGTCCTACGTCCCTCCAGGAGGCAGCGGCCGCCGTCGAACGCATCGACGGATTCCTGGCCAAGGCTGCGGCCCGCTTCGGCGGGAATGCGGGCCCTATCGACGACGGCAGCCACGGCTCCTCATCGGCGAATGTCCAGGCATTCCAGGAGGCCATGGATGATGACCTCAACGTCCCGCGCGCCTTGGCCGCACTGCACGAGACGGTCAGGGCGGGCAACACTGCACTCGCCGACGGGGATGATGACGGCGCCCGGAGCGCCCTGCACGCCGTCGTCTTGATGACCGATGTCCTGGGGCTCAACGCCGTCGCAGGCTCTGAAAAGGCGAGCACGCGTGAGGCCGAAGCGCTCGACGTCCTGGTCGAGGCGCAGCTCTCGGCCCGGGCGGCTGCCCGCGCGAACAAGGACTGGGCGAAGTCCGACGCCATCCGGGACACCCTCAACCAGGCAGGCGTCCTGGTGGAGGACGGCCCGGACGGTGCCACCTGGAGCCTCAAGCGGGACTGAACAGGGCCGCTGTCCCCGATTTTTTTCGGGTCAGTAGACTGGTATGCAGATTCAGTCAGCACAATCAAGGGTGGGACATCATGGCCAACAATGGTCGCCGATCGGTTAAAGCGAAGAAGGGCCCAACCGTCGGAACCGGTGGCCATGGCCGCAAGGCCCTCGAGGGCAAGGGCCCCACGCCCAAGGCCGAGGACCGCGTGTACCACAAAGCGCACAAGGCCCGGCAGCTTGCCGAACGGTCTGCAGCGAAGCGGGGGACCGGTGCCCGCAGCGCCGGCGCTGCCAAGTCCGGCCCCAAGGGACGTGCCACCGAGGAAGTGGTTACCGGACGCAACTCCGTAGTCGAGGCGCTCCGTGCCGGAATTCCGGCGAAGGCCCTCCACGTTGCCATTCGCATCGAGATGGACGACCGGGTCAAGGAGTCCCTGAAGCTCGCGGCCGAACGCGGCATCCCGCTGCTGGAAACCGGCAAACCTGAACTGGACCGGATGACGGACGACGCCGTCCACCAGGGCCTGGTCCTGCAGATCCCGCCCTACGAGTACCTGGACGCCTACGAGCTCGCCGAGGAAACCGTGGACAAGTGGAAGAAGGGGCACATCTCCAACGCGCCGCTCTTCGTTGCCCTTGACGGCATTACCGACCCCCGGAACCTGGGTGCGATCATCCGCTCCGTCTCCGCCTTCAGCGGCCATGGCGTCGTGGTGCCCGAGCGCCGCTCCGTGGGCGTGACCGCCTCGGCATGGAAGACCAGTGCCGGTGCCGCCGTCCGCGTGCCCGTGGCCCGCGCCTCCAACCTGAACAACGCGCTGAAGCAGTTCAAGAACATGGGCATCTATGTCCTGGGGCTCGACGGCGACGGCGACGTTTCGCTGCCTGACCTCACGCTGGCGACCGAACCCGTGTGCATCGTGGTGGGCTCCGAAGGAAAGGGTTTGAGCCGGCTGGTCCGGGAAAACTGCGACCAGATCGTCTCCATTCCCATCGATTCCGCCATGGAGTCCCTGAACGCCTCAATGGCCGTGGGCATCTCGCTGTACGAGGTCTCCCGCCAGCGCTCCGCAGGATAGCTCCGCCTGCCCGTAACCTGCGGACGGATTCCCCGCGCCGCAGGGGCATACGGGCAGGCCAAGTGCCGCTGGCCGCTACTATTTAGGTGATGGTCATGCCGCTTTTCGACACTGCTTCCACCATGGACGCCTCCTCGGCTGTTCCCCTCGGTGTCAGCGTCCCGCGCGCTGATTCCGGCGGTACCCGGCACCACGCCGGCGGACGCGCCAACGTTGCCTGCTTCGCCCCCGGCGTCGCCAGCCTGGACATCGCCTACTGCCCTCCCGGCGGCCAGTGGCGGACCCAGACCCTGCCCAACGTCACCAAGGGAGTCCACCACGGTATCGTGGAGGACCTGCCGTACGGATCGCGCTACGGCTTCCGCCCGACGTCGGACGGCCAGCCTCTGCCCCCGGAGCTTCCGGCAGACAATAGTTCCGCCCGCCAGCCCCTGCTGCTGGACCCGTACGGCAGGGGAGTGGACCAGGGCGAGGGCTTCCTCACCAGCGTCCGCACCGCTCTCGACTTCGACTGGGAATCTGACGAACGGCTGCGTCTTCCCTGGCGCAACACCATCGTCTACGAGGCGCATGTCCGCGGCCAGAGCATGCTCCATCCTGACGTACCCGAAGAGCTGCGGGGGACCTATGCGGGCCTGGCCCACCCCGCCGTCGTAGAGCACCTCACCGGCCTGGGCGTTACGTCCGTCCAGCTCCTGCCCGTCCACTTCCACATCGATGAGCCACACCTGCAGGACCTGGGGCTCAGCAACTACTGGGGGTACAACACCGCCGCCTTCTTCGCCCCGCACCCCGGCTACGCCACCCGAGCCGCGCAGGAAGCGGGCCCGCAGGCGGTCCAGGACGAGTTCAAGGCCATGGTGAAGGCACTTCACGCCGCCGGGCTGGAAGTCATCCTCGATGTCGTCTACAACCACACAGCCGAGGGCACGGCGGACGGCCCCGTCCTGAGCTTCCGCGGCCTCGGTGAAGACACGTACTACCGCGTGGACGGCAGCGGCAAGTACATTGACACCACCGGCTGCGGCAACACCCTCAACTTCGGGGACCAGCATGTAGTCCAGCTGGTGCTTGACTCCCTCCGCTACTGGGTGGACGAATTCCACATCGACGGCTTCCGGTTCGACCTCGCAGTCACGCTCTGCCGCAACGCCGCAAACGAATTCGACCCCCACCACCCCTTCCTCACGGCCGTTGCCGCCGATCCCGTCCTGGCCGAGGTCAAGCTGATCGCCGAACCCTGGGACATTGGCTACGGCGGCTGGCAGACCGGCCGGTTCCCGCGCGGCTGGGTGGACTGGAATGACCACTTCCGCGACGCCGTCCGGACGTTCTGGCTGGCCGACCGGGCAGCCATCGATTCCGGCGGGCACGGCGGGACGATGGCAAAGCTTGCCGACGCCCTGTCCGGTTCCGCGGGCCTCTTCCAGGCCTCCGGCCGTTCGCGCCTGGCGTCGGTCAATTTCGTCACCGCCCATGACGGCTTCACCATGAACGACCTCGTGTCCTTCGACCGGAAGCACAACGAGGCCAACGGTGAAGAAAACCGGGACGGGCACGGGGATAACCGCAGCTACAACCACGGCGTTGAGGGCCCCACAGAGAACAGCGCAATCCTGGCACAGCGCGCCCAGTCGCGGCGCAACCTGATGGCGTCGCTGATGGTCTCGCTCGGCGTCCCAATGATCACTGCCGGGGATGAGCTGGCACGGACCCAGCACGGCAACAACAACGCCTACTGCCAGGACAACGCCATCACCTGGCTCGACTGGACGCTGACGCCGGAGGCACACGAGATGCTGCGCAGCACCAAACGGTACATCCGGCTGCGCAAGGAGTTCCTTGCCGCCCAGCCCCACGACTTTCCCGTCCGCGACGAACAGTCCTACCTCTACTGGTTCGACCAGCACGGCCAGCCCATGTCCGCCGAGCGCTGGAACAATCCGCAACACCGCGTCCTGCAGCTACTGCTCCGCGACGACGGCGGCGACCTTGCCGGACTGGTAGTGGTCAACGGAGGCGCCCATGACGTCGAGGTCACCCTGCCGGATGCCGGGAAGCCGGCGCCGGGCCTGTTCGAGCTGCGGCTCACCACCTCGCCCCGCCACAAGGAGCGGCAGGGTATCCAGGTGGCAGCGGGGGAGATCGACCTTGCCGAGGCCAACTCCATCAGCATCTACCGCACGTAGACTCCTCCATCCCCCCGTCAGGCAGACCCGCATGCGCAACCGCTCCATCCTCCCGCTGATCCTCACCACCCTGGTGGTGCTGGCCGTCGTGGCGTTCGGCGGCGCCGGGCTGCTGGGCCGGCAGACGGACGGTACGACGCCGGGAGCCGCCTCCAGCGCAGCGGGCACCCAGCGCGGGACGGCCACGTCCCCGGCCGCGAAGCAGTCGGCGTCCCACCGAGGAGCGAACCCATCCAGCCTGCCGGAGATCCGGGAATCCGCCTTGCCGGTGGAGGGCCGTCGGGTGCTGGCGCTGATCCGGGCGGGCGGCCCGTTCCAGTACGGCCAGGACGACCAGGTATTCGGCAACTTCGAACGCGTCCTGCCCGCCCGGGACCGCGGTTATTACCGCGAGTACACCGTTCCCACGCCTGGTGAACCGGACAGGGGTGCCAGGCGCATCGTGGCCGGCAACGACGGCGAGAAGTATTACACCGGGGACCACTACGCAACGTTCAAGTACATAGCGGAAGGCAGCTAGCACAACCATGAGAATCTTCTCCGGCGACACCTGGACCCTCGAAGAGCTGCAGGAACAGGTGGCCGACGCCGGGCGCCGCAGCGTGGTGGTCCCTCCGGCGGACAGCAAACGCACCGTCCTGGAGACCTTTGGCGAGGTGCTGGACTTTCCCGAGCATTATGGCGTGAACCTCGATGCGCTGAACGACTCGCTTCACGACTTCGCGGACAGCATCAGTGGGAACGGCAACCCTCCCGTCACGCTGCTGTGGCAGGTGGCGGCGCCGTTCCGCGCTGACCGGTCGTTCGGGATCATCTGCGAGATCCTGCAGGACGCAGAACGGTACGCGGGCAAGGACCTGGCCGTCACCGCAGTGCTTCTTTAAGTGACCGCCGTGCTTCCTTGAACGGAGCGGCAGGCCTGCCAGGAAGCAGGCCTGCCGGTCCCTGTCCGCAACGGGCTAAGCGTTCACGATCAGCCCAAGCTCGGCCTTCGAGGCCAAGGCGTCATGCCGGGGCAGGACGCGGACGGTGTACCCGAACGGCCCGGAGCGGTCGATCACCAAGGAACTGCTGAACAGGTGGCGCCCGTTGCCCAGGTCCTCCTTCACCTGCAGCTCCATCATGGTGATGTCGGCCAGGGTGTCGTTCTCCTCGGCCCGGCCGTAGGCCACCTCCACGCAGACATCCTCCGGTGTGAGGGCGTTCAGGGCCACGTAGGCGTTGACCTGGAGCGTGTCGCCGATCTGCGGGTCCTCGGACACGCCCACCGAATCCACGTGCTCAACGTGGACCTGCGGCCAGGCGCCGCGCACCTTGGCTGACCACGAAGCCAATGCACGGGCCTGGGCGTACGAGTTGGCGGTGGCGCTGCGGCCCGCTTCCGCTGCCGGGCGGTACAGGATGTTCACGTAGTCGCGGAGCATGCGTTCAGCGGAGACCGCCGGACCCAGGTGCGAGAGGGTGTGCTTGATCATGGACACCCAGTGCGTTGGCACCTTCTCCCTCGGCGTGGTCGAGGGACCGGCAGCGCCTGCAGCCTCGGACACCGTGCTGCCGTAGAAGCGCGGTGCCACCTGCGTTTCCAGCAGCTCATACAGCGCCGCCGCCTCAATGTCGTCCCGCTCCTCGGGGGAAGCGTCGTTGTTGGCCGTGGGAATCGCCCAACCGTTCTCGCCGTCGTACATCTCATCCCACCAGCCGTCCAGGACGGAAAGGTTCAGGGAACCGTTCAAGGCCGCCTTCATGCCCGACGTGCCGCAGGCCTCCAACGGACGCAGCGGGTTGTTCAGCCAGACGTCGCAGCCCGGGAACAGGGTCCGGGCCATGGCGATGTCGTAGTTGGGCAGGAACGCGATGCGGTGCCGGACCTCGGGGTCATCCGTGAACCGCACCAGGTCCTGGATCATTTTCTTCCCGGCGTCGTCGGCCGGATGCGACTTTCCGGCGATCACCAACTGGATGGCGTGGTCCTTGTGCAGGAGCAGCGCCTTCAACCGCGCTGGTTCGCGCAGCATCAGGGTCAGCCGCTTGTAGGTGGGCACGCGGCGGGCAAAACCAATGGTGAGGATGTCCGGGTCCAGGACGTTGTCCGTCCAGCCCAGCTCTGCGTCGGCCGCGCCGCGCTTCTTCCAGGCCGCCCGCAGCCTGCGGCGGACGTCCTCCACCAGGGCAGCGCGCATCTCGCGGCGGAGCGCCCAGACGTCGGCATCGCTGACGTTGTAGGCCAGGTCCCATTTGCCCAGCGCTTCGGCCTCGCTGCCAAACTGGTCGCGGGCGAGCTTGGAGATGCGGCTGTCCACCCAGGTGGGCACGTGCACGCCGTTGGTGACCGAGGTGATGGGCACCTCGGAGTGGTCGAAGCCCGGCCAGAGGGCGGAGAACATGCCGCGGGACACCTCGCCGTGGAGCTTGGCCACGCCGTTGGCGCGCTGGGCCAGGCGCAGGCCCATGACCGCCATGTTGAAGACGGCCGGGTTACCGTCCGCGTAGTTCTCCCGTCCCAATTCCAGGACGCGGTCCACGGGCACGTCCGGAGCCAGTCCGGCCTGGAAGAAATGGCTGATCTGATTGATCTCGAACCTGTCGATGCCGGCCGGGACCGGGGTGTGGGTGGTAAACACGGTGGAGGCGCGGCCCGCGGCAAGGGCTTCGTCGAAAGTCAGGGCCTCTTCCCCGGACATCAGTTCCTGGATGCGTTCGATCCCCAGGAACCCCGCGTGCCCTTCGTTGGTGTGGAACACCTCCGGCGCGGCGCAGCCCGTCAGCTTCTGGAAGGCGCGCAGGGCCTTGACCCCGCCCATGCCCAGCAGGAGTTCCTGCTGGAGCCGGTGGTCGCCACCGCCGCCGTACAACCGGTCGGTGATGCTGCGGGCGGCGTCGTCGTTGCCCGGCACGTTGGAGTCCAGGAGGAGCAGGGGAACACGGCCGACGTCGGCCCGCCAGATGTGTGCCAGGAGCCGGCGCCCGTTGGGAAGGGGCAGGGATACCTCAAGGGCCTTGCCGTTGCCGTCCGGAGACGGCTCCCGAAGCAGTGTCAGCGGCAGGCCGTCCGGATCCAGGACGGGGTAGGTCTCCTGCTGCCACGCATCGCGGGACAGTGACTGCTTGAAGTAGCCGGCCTGGTACAGCAGGCCCACCCCGACGAGGGGAACGCCGAGGTCCGAGGCTGCCTTCAGGTGGTCGCCGGCGAGGATGCCCAGGCCGCCCGAGTACTGGGGGAGGACCTCGGTGATGCCGAACTCGGGGGAGAAGTAGGCAATGGAAGCGGGTGCATCCGGGCCCAGGCCCTGGTACCAGCGCGGCTCCTGGAGGTACCGGTCAAGGTCCTGCTCGGCGGCGCGCACCCTCTCCACTACGGACTGGTCCGCAGCGAGTTGCTGGAATTCCTCGCGGCTGACCATGCCCAGGAAGCCGATGGGGTCCTGCCCGCTTTCCTCCCAGAGGCGCGGGTTCAGCCCCGCGAAAAGTTCCCGGGTGGGGCGGTGCCAGGACCACCGCAAATTGCTGGCCAGCCTGGCCAGGGGCCGAATGGGTTCGGGGAGGACTGTACGGACCGTAAACCTGCGGATTGCCTTCACCTGCGTCACACTAACCGACAACATGCGCGGCTGGAACCAGCTTTCGGTTTCTTTTGGGTAAATGACAGGGGCGTGAAGAAATTCGGCCGCGGCACACCGTTTTTAGTGAGCAGGCTTAGCAATCCGGGGCATTTCTCGCTAACGTCGAGCCTGTGACGACTAACTCAGGAACCAGTGCAGCATCCACCAAAATGCCCCAGCGCAGTATCACCGAGGGCCTGCGGTTCGGGCGTTTTCCGATTACCGCCGTGCAGCCCGTCGTCGAGGGCGGCAAGTTTCCGGCCAAGGCCCTGCCCGGCGAAGCCATCGTGGTGGGCGCCACCTGCTTCCGCGAGGGGCATGACCAGCTCGGCGTCAGCGCAGTGCTCCTGGACCCCTCCGGTGCCGAGCGCCAGCGCGTGCGCCTCGCGCCGCCCCGCGGGGAACGGGGTATGGGCACGGACCGTTGGGAAGGCGTGCTCACGCCGTCGGAAACGGGGAACTGGTCCTTTGCCATCGAAGCCTGGCACGACCGGTACGGCACCTGGCACCACAACGCCGAGGTGAAGATCGACGCCGGGGTCGACGTCGAACTCATGCTCGCCGAAGGTGCCAAACTGCTGGGCGAAGCATCCGCCGAGGACTTCCGGGACGACGTGGACCGGGCTGCCCTGCGGCACGCCTCTGAGGTCCTGGGTGACCAGTCCCGCAGCACGGAGGAACGGCTTGGTGCCGGGTTCAGCCAGGAAATCGCCGACGTCGTTGCCCGCCAGCCCATCCGGGAACTCGTCACCGTCTCCGAGAAGTACCCCCTGCTGGTGGAGCGGGACCGGGCCGGGCGGGGCGCCTGGTACGAGTTCTTCCCCCGGTCGGAAGGCGCCGTCAAGGACCACAACACCGGTGCCTGGACCTCGGGTAACTTCCGGACCGCGGCCAAGCGGCTGGACGCCGTCGCTGCCATGGGGTTCGACGTCCTCTACATGCCGCCGATCCACCCCATCGGCCTGCAGTTCCGGAAGGGGCCCAACAACACGCTTGTCGCCGGCCCCCACGATCCGGGTTCACCGTGGGCCATCGGAGCCAAGGAAGGCGGGCACGACGCCATCCACCCCGACCTCGGATCCTTCGAAGACTTCGACGCGTTCGTGGCCCGTGCCAACGAACTGGGACTGGAAGTGGCCCTGGACCTGGCGCTCCAGGCTGCCCCTGACCACCCCTGGGTGCAGTCCCATCCGGAATGGTTCACCACCAGGGTGGACGGCAGCATTGCCTACGCGGAAAACCCGCCCAAGAAGTACCAGGACATTTACCCGCTGAATTTCGATAACGATCCCGAAGGCCTTTCGCGGGAAATCCTGCGGATAGTGCTGCTGTGGGTCAGCCATGGCGTCAAGATATTCCGCGTCGACAACCCGCACACCAAGCCAGTGTGGTTCTGGGAATGGCTCATCGCGGAAGTGGACAAAGCGGTGCCCGGCGTGGTTTTCCTTGCGGAGGCCTTTACCCGCCCAGCCATGATGCACGCACTGGGCAGGGCGGGCTTCCAGCAGTCCTACACCTACTTCACGTGGCGGAACACCAAGAAGGAAATCGAGACCTACTTCGAAGAAGTAAGCCACGAGTCCCCGGCGTTCTTCCGCCCCAATTTCTTCGTCAATACCCCGGACATCCTCACGGAATACCTGCAGTACGGCGGGCCGGCCGCGTTCCGCGTCAGGGCGGTACTTGCCTCCACGGGCAGCCCGCTCTGGGGCGTGTACGCAGGCTACGAACTGTACGAGCACGTGGCCCGGCCCGGTGCCGAGGAATACATCGACAACGAGAAGTTCGAGTACAAGGCGCGCGACTGGGACGCGGCCGCCGAGTCCGGACGCTCTCTGGCCCCGTACATCACGCGGCTGAACCACATCCGGCGGGACCACCCCGCGCTGCTTGACCTCCAGAACCTGACGGTCCACAACAGCACCGACGACTCAACGGTGGTCTACTCCAAGCACAAGACCCTTCCCGACGGATCCAAGGACACCATCATCGTGGTGGTCAACGTGGACCCGCACGTGACCAAGGAATGCAGCGTGGCCCTGGACCTGGCAGCCCTGGAACTGGACCCGCAGGACATCACGCCCGGCGGCGGCTTCTACGTGGACGACCTCCTCTCCGGCCAAAGCTGGGAGTGGGGCGAGTTCAACTACGTGCGGCTTGATCCGCACGTGGAGCCCGCCCACATCCTGAGCGTGAGGAGAACGCATCAGTGACCTTCAATCCGCAAAGTTCCGGCCACTTCACCCCTAAGAGCACGTTCGAGCTAAATGCGCCCGGCCTTCAGCATGACCCCCTGTGGTACCGCAAGGCAGTGTTCTATGAAGTGCTTGTCAGGGCCTTTTCGGATGCCAACGGCGATGGGTCCGGGGATTTCTCCGGCCTCATCGACCGGCTGGACTACCTGCAGTGGCTCGGCGTTGACTGCCTCTGGCTGCCCCCGTTTTTCCAGTCGCCGCTGCGTGACGGCGGTTATGACATCTCGGATTACAACTCGGTCCTGGACGAGTTTGGCACCATCAGCGACTTCAAAAGGCTGGTGGCGGAGGCCCACGCCCGCGGCGTCCGGGTAATCATCGACCTTCCGCTGAACCACACCTCCGACCAGCACCCCTGGTTCCAGGAGTCCCGGAAGGACCCGGACGGGCCGTTCGGGGACTTCTACGTCTGGAGCGACACCGACGAAAAATACCAGGATGCCCGCATCATCTTCGTCGACACGGAGGAATCGAACTGGACGTTCGATCCCATCCGCCGCCAGTTCTTCTGGCACCGGTTCTTCAGCCACCAGCCGGACCTGAACTTCGAAAACCCAAAAGTGATCGACGCCGTCTTCGACGTGGTCCGGTTCTGGCTGGACCAGGGAATTGACGGTTTCCGGGCGGACGCCATCCCATACCTGTTCGAGGAGGAGGGCACCAACTGCGAAAACCTGCCCGCCACCCACGAGTTCCTCCGCCGGCTCCGGGAAATGGTGGATGAAAGCTACCCCGGCCGCGTCATCATCGCCGAAGCGAACCAGCCGCCCAATGAAGTGGTTGAGTACTTCGGCACCGTTGAAGAACCCGAATGCCACATGGCGTTCCACTTTCCCATCATGCCCCGCCTCTACTACGCGCTCCGCGACCAGAAGGCCGCACCCATCATCGAGACCATGCGCGACACCCCGGACATCCCTGAGGGCGCACAATGGGGCACATTCCTCCGCAACCACGATGAACTGACCCTGGAGATGGTCACCGCCGACGAGCGCGCCGCCATGCTGGGCTGGTACGCGCCGGACCCGCGCATGCGGGCCAACATCGGCATCCGCCGCCGGCTGGCGCCGCTGCTCGACAACTCCCGGGCCGAGATCGAGCTGATCAACGCGCTCCTGCTCTCACTTCCGGGGAGCCCGTTCCTCTACTACGGCGACGAGATCGGGATGGGAGACAACATCTGGCTCGAGGACCGCGACGCAGTCCGTACGCCCATGCAGTGGAACCCGGACCGGAACGCAGGCTTCTCCCATGCGGACCCCGGCAAGCTGTACCTCCCGCCCATCCAGTCGCTGGTGTACAACTACGCCATGGCCAATGTGGAGGCTGAGGCGGCGCATTCCGGATCGCTGCTCCGCTGGACGCGACAGATCCTGAGCGTCCGCAAGAACCACCCGGCGTTCGGGCTGGGCGGCTTCAAGCACGTGGACGCAGACCACGACGCCGTCCTGGCGTACCTGCGCGAACTCCCGGACAACAACCCCGCGGGGGCCGACTCCGAGACCATCCTGTGCGCCTTCAACCTGTCCCAGCATCCGGTCGCTGCCACGCTGCGGATTCCCGAGTACGCCGGCAGGGGCCTCCGCGATGTGTTTGGCGGTCAGGTCTTTCCTGGTATCGGCGACGACGGCACACTCACCCTGACCATCGGAAGCCACGATTTCTTCTGGCTCCGGATGCGGTCGGCGGGGTCAAGTCCCTCGTCGCCCTACACCCAGGCCATGCCCATCCTGTCGATAGAGAACTGAGATGAACCAGCCAATCCTCACTCCCGCCCTCACCGCGCTGCTCAAGGAATGGCTGCCGCAGCAGCGTTGGTTCCCGGTCAAAACCCCCGATTTCTCCATCTCCCAGGCCGGCAGCCTGGGCCTGGCGGATGCCAGCGGCCACGCGGCCCTGGCCGTGTTCCTGCTCAACGTCACCACCCAGGGGCCCGACGGCGGTCAGCGCACCTCAGTGGTGCAGGTTCCCCTGAGCTTCCGGCCGGCGCCGGCCGGGGGCATGGAGCGGGCACTGGTAGGGGAAGCAGCCGGAATGGATCCCACCCGCCCCTGGGTTTACGACGCCGTCCACGACCCCGACTTCGTGGGCGCCTTCCTGGAGCTCATCCGGCAGGAAGGGAAAGCGGACAGCGGAACCGCGACCGGTTTCCGCGTGGAAGGTTCCTACCGCCTGCCCACGGCCAAGGGCGTCGTGAAGGTTCTCTCCGGCGAGCAGTCCAACAGTTCCGTCATCGTGGACGACGGCGAGTCCGCGGCCATGGTGAAATTCTTCCGGGTCCTTTCGGATGGGACCAACCCGGAAATCGAAGTGGGGGCCGCCCTGACGAAGGCCGGAACCTCGGAAGTCCCTGCCACGCTTGGCTGGGTCAGGGGGGAGTGGCTGGGGAACGGCACCCACGCCACCGGACGTACCGGCCATGGAACCCGGTACGTGCAGGGCGAGCTCGCGGTGGCCCACGAATTCCTCGCCGGCGGGCGTGATGCCTGGCGCCTGGCCGTCGACGCGGCCCGCTCCGGCACTGACTTCACCGCCGAGGCCAGGGCCCTTGGCGCCGCAACGGCCACCGTGCACAAGCGCCTGGCGGAGGCCCTGGGGCAGTCCACCGGGCCGGGCGCCGGAACGGGGGCAGTATCTGCTGTTGCACAGCGTGTCCGGACCGCCTGGGCTGAAGCGCGTGCCGCAGTCGGACCTTACGACGACGCCCTTGACGCCCTGCTGGCGAACCTGGACAAGACCCCCACCGGGCCACTGCAGCGCATCCACGGCGACCTCCACCTGGGCCAGATCCTGCAGGTCACCGGCGCATCGGGGGACGGGAGCCGCTGGGCGATCCTGGACTTCGAGGGGGAACCCCTGCGGCCCATCGCCGAACGCAATGTCCCGGATGTGCCGCTGCGCGACGTCGTCGGGATGCTGCGGTCTTTCGACTACGCGGCCGGGGCAGCCCAGCGGGAGCAGGAGGGTGCACAGGTACCGGACCGCTGGGTGGACGACTGCGCCGACGCCTTCCTGGCCGGGTATGCCGCCGTCATTCCCGGAACGGTGGACCGGACCTCACCGCTGTTTGTGGCATTGTGGCTGGACAAGGCGCTGTACGAAGTTGTTTATGAAATGCGTAACAGGCCCGACTGGGTGGCGATTCCAGTAAACGCCTCCAGGCGGCTCCTGGGCAGTAACGGTGCCGGCGACTCCGCCGGCGCAGCATCGGAAGGTAACGAAATGACAGGCTCAGCACGAACTGACCGCCCGGGGGTGCCCCTGCACGTGGATGAAGGCACCCTGGGCCGGATCGCGAACGGTGAACACCACGCCCCCCACTCCGTCCTGGGCGCGCACCTGGACGACTTTGGGTATGTCACCATCCGGACCGTGAAGCACCTGGCCGAAGCAGTGACCGTGGTCACGCAGGCCGGCGAAATCCCCATGGAACACGAAGCCCATGGTGTATGGGTTGCCGTCCTGGAACCACTGGAACAGGGGCATGTTCCCGACTACCGGCTCTCGGTCACCTACCCGGGCAAGGACCCACTGACCGTCGATGAGCCCTACCGCTACCTGCCCACCGTGGGCGAAGTGGACCTGCACCTCATCGGGGAGGGCCGGCACGAAAAACTGTGGCAGGTGCTTGGCGCCCATGTCCGCCACTATAAGTCCGGGCTGGGGGCCGTCAACGGAGTCTCCTTCGCCGTATGGGCCCCCAACGCGCAGGCCGTCCGCGTCAAGGGCGACTTCAACGCCTGGGACGGACGTGAGCACTCCATGCGCTCCCTGGGTTCCTCCGGCGTCTGGGAAGTGTTCATCCCCGGCGTCGCAGCAGGGGCCTGCTACAAGTACGAAATCCTGACGCGGGGCGGTTACTGGGTTGAAAAGGCCGATCCGCTCGCCTTTGGCACCGAGGTGCCCCCGTTGACTGCATCCAGGGTGGTGGAGCCGTCCTACGCTTTCAAGGACGGCGAGTGGATGGAAGCACGGGCCAAGCGCGACCCGCATAACTCCGCCATGAGCGTGTACGAGGTCCACCTCGGGTCCTGGCGCCTGGGCCTTGGCTACCGCGAACTCGCCCAGGAACTGGTGGAGTACGTCAAATGGCTCGGGTTCACGCACGTGGAGTTCATGCCGGTCGCGGAGCACCCGTTCGGCGGTTCCTGGGGCTACCAGGTCACGTCCTACTACGCGCCCACCTCCCGCTTTGGCCACCCTGACGAGTTCCGCTACCTGGTGGATTCCCTTCACCAGGCCGGGATCGGCGTCCTGCTGGACTGGGTTCCCGCGCACTTCCCGAAGGACGCCTGGGCGCTGGCCCGGTTCGACGGCGAGCCCCTCTACGAGCACTCCGACCCGGCCCTCGGAGAACACCCGGACTGGGGTACCTTGATTTTCGACTTCGGCCGCACCGAGGTCCGCAACTTCCTGGTGGCCAACGCGCTCTACTGGCTGGAGGAGTTCCACATCGACGGCCTGCGCGTGGACGCGGTAGCTTCGATGCTGTACCTCGACTATTCACGCCAGGAAGGCCAGTGGCGGCCCAACCGCTTCGGCGGCAGGGAGAACCTTGAGGCCATCTCCTTCCTGCAGGAAGTCAACGCCACGGTCTACAAGACCCACCCGGGCGCCGTCATGATTGCCGAGGAATCCACGGCGTTCCCGGGCGTCACCGCCCCCACCAGCCACGGCGGCCTGGGCTTCGGCCTCAAGTGGAACATGGGCTGGATGCACGATTCACTCAAGTACATCTCCGAGGACCCCTACAACCGCAGATGGCACCACGGCACGGTGACGTTCTCCCTGGTGTACGCGTTCACCGAGAACTTCCTGCTGCCCATCAGCCACGATGAGGTTGTCCACGGCAAGGGCTCCATGCTCCGCAAGATGCCCGGTGACCGCTGGCAACAGCTGGCGAACCTCCGCGCCTTCTTTGCCTACCAGTGGGCGCATCCGGGCAAGCAACTCATTTTCATGGGCACCGAGTTCGGCCAGGAAGCGGAGTGGTCCGAGCAGCACGGCCTTGACTGGTGGCTTGCGGACATCCCCGCCCACCGCGGACTGCAGCTGCTGACCAAAGACCTCAACGAGCTCTACGCAGCCACACCTGCCCTGTACACCCAGGACAACGTTCCGGCCGGCTTCCAGTGGATCAACGGGGGAGACTCGGACCGCAACGTCCTGTCCTTCATCAGGTGGGACGCCGACGGCAACCCCCTGGTCTGTGCCATCAACTTCTCCGGCGCACCGCATGTCGGCTACACCCTCGGAGTTCCGACGCCCGGGGCCTGGACAGAGGTGCTCAACACCGACCACAGCACGTACGGCGGATCCGGCGTGCTGAACGACGGGGAGCTCAAAGCAACGGATGACGGACAGGATGGCCAGCCGGCCACCCTGACCGTTACGCTTCCCCCGCTGGGTGCGGCGTACTTCAAGCCGGGAACATCAACGGCTGGCTGACCCGTCCGGCCGGTGAACTACGAAAGGCCCGGAATCCGCGTGATTCCGGGCCTTTCGGCTGCCTGTGGCGACCCCAAATGGGGCCGACTGGCGAACCGGGAAGAGTGGTGGTACAGTTTATTTCCGCGCTGCTCCACGGAGTCAGACGGAAAACCGATCCCCCAAGCATACGCTTTGGATGATCGCGGACGCCGGTTTGACACGCGGAACGTCAGCGGGTAAGTTTGAAAAGTTGCTCCGGAGCGATCCTGAATGTTTGGTTTGGGTGGTGCCGGGTGTGTCTGTTGTTTGAGAACTCAATAGTGTGCCAAGTTTGTTGATGCCGATTATGTATGTGATTGGTTGAATTTGCCGAATCGTGCCGCCCCTGTGGTGTGGTTTGGTGTTTTTGGCTGGTTTCAAATTTTGTGCAGCCTTTGGCGCCGTTATTTCCGGTGGTTTTGGTTGTGTCTGTTTTTCTTCAACGGAGAGTTTGATCCTGGCTCAGGATGAACGCTGGCGGCGTGCTTAACACATGCAAGTCGAACGATGATGCCCACTTGTGGGTGGATTAGTGGCGAACGGGTGAGTAACACGTGAGTAACCTGCCCTTGACTCTGGGATAAGCCTGGGAAACTGGGTCTAATACCGGATATGACCTTCCATCGCATGGTGGTTGGTGGAAAGCTTTTGTGGTTTTGGATGGACTCGCGGCCTATCAGCTTGTTGGTGGGGTAATGGCCTACCAAGGCGACGACGGGTAGCCGGCCTGAGAGGGTGACCGGCCACACTGGGACTGAGACACGGCCCAGACTCCTACGGGAGGCAGCAGTGGGGAATATTGCACAATGGGCGCAAGCCTGATGCAGCGACGCCGCGTGAGGGATGACGGCCTTCGGGTTGTAAACCTCTTTCAGTAGGGAAGAAGCCGCAAGGTGACGGTACCTGCAGAAGAAGCGCCGGCTAACTACGTGCCAGCAGCCGCGGTAATACGTAGGGCGCAAGCGTTATCCGGAATTATTGGGCGTAAAGAGCTCGTAGGCGGTTTGTCGCGTCTGCCGTGAAAGTCCGGGGCTCAACTCCGGATCTGCGGTGGGTACGGGCAGACTAGAGTGATGTAGGGGAGACTGGAATTCCTGGTGTAGCGGTGAAATGCGCAGATATCAGGAGGAACACCGATGGCGAAGGCAGGTCTCTGGGCATTAACTGACGCTGAGGAGCGAAAGCATGGGGAGCGAACAGGATTAGATACCCTGGTAGTCCATGCCGTAAACGTTGGGCACTAGGTGTGGGGGACATTCCACGTTTTCCGCGCCGTAGCTAACGCATTAAGTGCCCCGCCTGGGGAGTACGGCCGCAAGGCTAAAACTCAAAGGAATTGACGGGGGCCCGCACAAGCGGCGGAGCATGCGGATTAATTCGATGCAACGCGAAGAACCTTACCAAGGCTTGACATGAACCGGAAAGATCTGGAAACAGGTCCCCCACTTGTGGTCGGTTTACAGGTGGTGCATGGTTGTCGTCAGCTCGTGTCGTGAGATGTTGGGTTAAGTCCCGCAACGAGCGCAACCCTCGTTCTATGTTGCCAGCACGTGATGGTGGGGACTCATAGGAGACTGCCGGGGTCAACTCGGAGGAAGGTGGGGACGACGTCAAATCATCATGCCCCTTATGTCTTGGGCTTCACGCATGCTACAATGGCCGGTACAAAGGGTTGCGATACTGTGAGGTGGAGCTAATCCCAAAAAGCCGGTCTCAGTTCGGATTGGGGTCTGCAACTCGACCCCATGAAGTCGGAGTCGCTAGTAATCGCAGATCAGCAACGCTGCGGTGAATACGTTCCCGGGCCTTGTACACACCGCCCGTCAAGTCACGAAAGTTGGTAACACCCGAAGCCGGTGGCCTAACCCCTTGTGGGAGGGAGCTGTCGAAGGTGGGACTGGCGATTGGGACTAAGTCGTAACAAGGTAGCCGTACCGGAAGGTGCGGCTGGATCACCTCCTTTCTAAGGAGCGCCTACAACAACCGGTCACCAGCGCATGTTGGTGGTGTGGTGTTGTCAGGAAGCAAGCCCGTAGCACGGACGATTGTTCCGTGGCGGGTGCTCATGGGTGGAATATCAACAAATAGCGGCCGCGTGTTTGTGTGTCTTGTCTAGTACGAGCCAGTGATGGTTCTGGAACGGTGGGCGTGGGGATGCGTGGTTTTGTGTTTGGCACACTGTTGGGTCCTGAGGCAACAGGGCCACGGGTTCGCTGTCTTCGCCTTTTGGGGTGTGGGTGGTGTTCTGGTGGGTTTGTTTGTTTCTGGTTTCCCTGCCATGACGTCTCTGCGCACTTGGTGTGTGTGGGGTGTGTGGTGTGGGGTTGTTGTTTGAGAACTACATAGTGGACGCGAGCATCTTGTATAAGAAGCAATTTCCAAGAATATGAACCTGGATCTGGTTCGTGCGCCTGTGGGTGTGCGGGGCAGTTTCTGTGGTTCTCTCGAGTGTTTTTTGTTTTTGATCTTTGTGGTCAAGTTTTTAAGAGCACACGGTGGATGCCTTGGCATTAGGAGCCGAAGAAGGACGTAGGAATCTGCGATAAGCCTGGGGGAGTCGATAACCGGACTGTGATCCCAGGGTGTCCGAATGGGGAAACCCCGCCAAGCGCGCGAGTGACTTGGTGACCCGTACCTGAACACATAGGGTGCGTGGGGGGAACGCGGGGAAGTGAAACATCTCAGTACCCGCAGGAAGAGAAAACAATAGTGATTCCGTTAGTAGTGGCGAGCGAACGCGGATCAGGCTAAACCGTTCCATGTGTGATAGCCGGCGGGCGTTGCATGGTCGGGGTTGTGGGACTTTCCGTACCAGTTCTGCCGGGCTGGTGGGGTGTGATGTGCGCGCATAGGTGAACGGTTTTGAAAGGCCGGCCAGAGAGGGTGTTAGTCCCGTAACCGTAATGTGTTTGTACCGCCTGTGAGAGTATCCCAAGTAGTACGGGGCCCGAGAAATCCCGTGCGAATCTGTCAGGACCACCTGATAAGCCTAAATACTCCCTAATGACCGATAGCGGACCAGTACCGTGAGGGAAAGGTGAAAAGTACCCCGGGAGGGGAGTGAAACAGTACCTGAAACCGTGTGCTTACAATCCGTCGGAGCCGGCTCTGTTCTGGTGACGGCGTGCCTTTTGAAGAATGAGCCTGCGAGTTAGTGTTACGTCGCGAGGTTAACCCGTGTGGGGCAGCCGTAGCGAAAGCGAGTCTGAATAGGGCGTGTGAGTGGCGTGATCTAGACCCGAAGCGAAGTGATCTACCCATGGCCAGGTTGAAGCGACGGTAAGACGTCGTGGAGGACCGAACCCACTTCAGTTGAAAATGGAGGGGATGAGCTGTGGGTAGGGGTGAAAGGCCAATCAAACTTCGTGATAGCTGGTTCTCCCCGAAATGCATTTAGGTGCAGCGTTGCGTGTTTCTTGCTGGAGGTAGAGCTACTGGATGGCTAATGGGCCCTACAAGGTTACTGACGTCAGCCAAACTCCGAATGCCGGTAAGTGAGAGCGCAGCAGTGAGACTGTGGGGGATAAGCTTCATAGTCGAGAGGGAAACAGCCCAGACCACCAACTAAGGCCCCTAAGCGTGTGCTAAGTGGGAAAGGATGTGGAGTTGCCCAGACAACCAGGAGGTTGGCTTAGAAGCAGCCACCCTTAAAAGAGTGCGTAATAGCTCACTGGTCAAGTGATTCCGCGCCGACAATGTAGCGGGGCTCAAGTACACCGCCGAAGTTGTGGCATTCACATATTTTCCAAGCCTTTGTGGTTCAGGAGTGTGGATGGGTAGGGGAGCGTCGTGTGGGCGGTGAAGCTGCGGTGTAAACCAGTGGTGGAGCCTACACGAGTGAGAATGCAGGCATGAGTAGCGAAAGACGGGTGAGAAACCCGTCCGCCGAATGATCAAGGGTTCCAGGGTCAAGCTAATCTGCCCTGGGTAAGTCGGGACCTAAGGCGAGGCCGACAGGCGTAGTCGATGGACAACGGGTTGATATTCCCGTACCGGCGAAAAACCGTCCATGTTGAACAGGGGATACTAACCGCCCGAGACCTGCCCGACACCCCTTGTGGGTGAAGGGTTTTGGTGGAGCGCGGGACCTGATCCTGGGAGGCAAGCGTATTAACAGGTGTGACGCAGGAAGGTAGCCGAGCCGGGCGATGGTTGTCCCGGTCTAAGGATGTAGGGCGAGTGGTAGGCAAATCCGCCACTCATGGTGCCTGAGATCTGATGGGACCCCCGTTTGGGGGGATTTGGTGATCCTATGCTGCCGAGAAAAGCATCGACGCGAGGTTTTAGCCGCCCGTACCCCAAACCGACACAGGTGATCAGGTAGAGAATACTAAGGCGATCGAGAGAATTATGGTTAAGGAACTCGGCAAAATGCCCCCGTAACTTCGGGAGAAGGGGGGCCCCAACCTTGATACACCTTCGCGGTGTGGAGGGGATCGGGGCCGCAGAGACCAGGGGGAAGCGACTGTTTACTAAAAACACAGGTCCGTGCGAAGTCGCAAGACGATGTATACGGACTGACTCCTGCCCGGTGCTGGAAGGTTAAGAGGACCGGTTAGCCGCAAGGCGAAGCTGAGAATTTAAGCCCCAGTAAACGGCGGTGGTAACTATAACCATCCTAAGGTAGCGAAATTCCTTGTCGGGTAAGTTCCGACCTGCACGAATGGAGTAACGACTTCCCCGCTGTCTCAACCATAAACTCGGCGAAATTGCAGTACGAGTAAAGATGCTCGTTACGCGCAGCAGGACGGAAAGACCCCGAGACCTTTACTATAGTTTGGTATTGGTGTTCGGAGTGGCTTGTGTAGGATAGGTGGGAGACGTTGAAGCCCGGACGCCAGTTCGGGTGGAGTCATCGTTGAAATACCACTCTGGTCACTTTGGACATCTAACTTCGGCCCGTAATCCGGGTCAGGGACAGTGCCTGATGGGTAGTTTAACTGGGGCGGTTGCCTCCTAAAAAGTAACGGAGGCGCCCAAAGGTTCCCTCAGCCTGGTTGGCAATCAGGTGTCGAGTGTAAGTGCACAAGGGAGCTTGACTGTGAGAGAGACATCTCGAGCAGGGACGAAAGTCGGGACTAGTGATCCGGCGGTACATTGTGGAATGGCCGTCGCTCAACGGATAAAAGGTACCTCGGGGATAACAGGCTGATCTTGCCCAAGAGTCCATATCGACGGCATGGTTTGGCACCTCGATGTCGGCTCGTCGCATCCTGGGGCTGGAGTAGGTCCCAAGGGTTGGGCTGTTCGCCCATTAAAGCGGTACGCGAGCTGGGTTTAGAACGTCGTGAGACAGTTCGGTCCCTATCCGCTGCGCGCGCAGGAAATTTGAGAAGGGCTGTCCTTAGTACGAGAGGACCGGGACGGACGAACCTCTGGTGTGTCAGTTGTACTGCCAAGTGCACCGCTGATTAGCTACGTTCGGATGGGATAACCGCTGAAAGCATCTAAGCGGGAAGCTCGCTTCAAGATGAGATTTCCATACACTTTATGTGTGAGAGGCCCCCAGCCAGACCACTGGGTTGATAGGCCGGATGTGGAAGCGAGGACTAACGACTCGTGAAGCTGACCGGTACTAATAGGCCAACAACTTACACCACACAGATACATACAAAACTCTGCTTGCGTCCACTATGTGGTTCCCAACCAACAACCCCCCAACACGGGTTGTCACGGCACGGAACCACCACAACTAAATAACAACACCACACAGCTGTCCCAGGACAGCGGATGTTGTAACCACAAGACTTCCCACCAACCCCCCAGGGGTTTGGCCGGGTACAAGGGTTACGGCGGTCATAGCGTGGGGGAAACGCCCGGTCCCATTCCGAACCCGGAAGCTAAGACCCACAGCGCCGATGGTACTGCACCCGGGAGGGTGTGGGAGAGTAGGTCACCGCCGGACATACATTACGAAGGGCCCTGACAAGGAATGTCAGGGCCCTTCGACTTTAACCACAAGACCGATGCCGACGGAGGGCCAAACGACCGCCGGTAGGATTGACCCTCATGAGCAGCATCTTCAGCCACGCCCACGACCCCTCCCAAGACGACGGCCGGCAGGCTTCGGATCCCTTGGAGCCGGTGGTGAACACGGTCCGGGTTCCGGGCCCCGTCTCCCGGGCCTTCGCAGGCTTCACCGACCATACGCACTTGTGGTGGCCCCTGGAAAAGCACGGCGTTTACGGGGCCGGCTCCTACGTGGAGTTCGAGGAGAACCTCATCCTTGAGACGGCTGACGATGGCCGCACCAGCATCTGGGGTACCCTCGACGACTGGCAGCCGCCACTGTCCTTCCATGCCTCCTGGCACCCCGGAAGCACGGCGCTCTGGTCCACCGAGCTCCTGGTGGTGTTCCGTGCTGTTGGGCCGGAGACGGAGGTCCGTGTATTCCATGAGGGGTGGGAAGGGGCCGAGGATCCCGTTGCCGCCCGCGAAACGTATATGGAGGCGTGGCCCCTGATCCTGGAAAGGTTCGCACGGTTCATGGGTGCCGGCGACTCAACGGATGCGGTCCCTTCCGAAGACCTGTCCTAGGCTGTCCGCGTGGCCGGTCCCGGTGCTACGGCGGTGCTGTGCCGGATCACGAATTCCGTGGGGTATTCCTGGTCTTGTGCTGACGTAGCCGCTGTACCGCCGTCGGAATCTCCGCCGGCGCCTTCCAGCAAGGCCAAAGCCGTGGCTGCCGCAAGCCTTCCCTGGCCGCATGGATCCTGGCTGACGGTGGTCAGCCCGAAGGTTTCCGCGAGCTCGTGCCCGTCAATTCCCACCACGGAAAGATCTTCCGGGACCCGAAGCCCAAAGTCGCGCGCGGCAAGCATGATGCCCACCGCCATCTCGTCGGACGCGGCAAAGACGGCCGTAGGACGCTCGGTGGAGGTCCCCAGCAGCCGGCGGCCAGCTGCGTACGCGCCCTGGATGGTGAAGTCGGCAGTGACATGCCACTCCGGCCGGAACTCCAGTCCTGCTCCTGCCAGGGCCGCGCTGAAGCCCTTCTGCCGCAGCTGGGGCAACTTGAAATCCCGGTTCAGCCCCGCGTCGCCGGTGATGTGGGCAATCCGGGTATGACCCAGGCCAATCAGGTGGCGGGTGGCCATCATGGCCAGTCCTTCGTCATCGATCCGGATGGTAGAGGCTCCGCGCAGGGCACCTCCGATGCCCACAATAGGACGGTGCACGGCCAGCAGCTGGCCGATTTCCTCTTCGCTGAGCACCAGTGCCACCGTGATCACCGCATCCAGGCGCTTGCGCAGCAGGAAGTCAGTCAGGATGCTGTTTCGCCGCTCCGGCTGCTCACCCACGTTGTACAGCGTCAGGTCGTAGCCGGCGTCGAGCAGGGTTTCGGAGACGCCTTCGAGTACCGACGAGAAGTACCAGCGCTGGACGTTGGGCACCACCAGCCCGATGTTGTGGTTCCGCCCGGACGCGAGGCTCGACGCATGGTATGAGGGGACGAATCCGAGTTCCCGGGCGGCTTCCTGGGCCAGCCGGCGGCTCTTGGAAGAGACGTTGGACTTGCCGCTCAACGCCCGAGAGACCGTGGCAACGGACAGGCCTGCCCGGCTGGCAACTTCTTTGATGCCTGCCATCGTCAGAAAGCTGCTGCGGCGTCCGGTCCAAGCTGTATCCACGCGGTCTCACCGGAGGCAAGGGCGTGGCCCGCGCCTGCGGGCAGGCTGCGGATCAGGACGTTGCCGGCGGGCATTTCCAGCGGCTCGTGGTTCAGGTTCATAAGCACCAGCGTAGTGCCGTTCACGTAGCCCAGGGAGGAGCCGGTGCACCAGTCCTCGGCCCATGACAAGGACCCCCGGCCCAGGTCCAGTTCACGACGGCAGGCCAGGGCCTGGCGGTACAGGGAGAGGTGCGACGCCGGTGATTCCGCCTGCAGGTCCCTTGCCAGTGCTTTGAAGGAGTCAGGGATTGGCAGCCAAGGATCGCTTCCCGAACCGAATCCCAGATGCGGGTCCTCGCCGCGCCACGGCAGGGGAACCCGGCAGCCGTCGCGGCCAAGCCGCTGCCCGCCGGTGCGGGCGAACGTGGGGTCCTGGCGGAGGTGGTCCGGAATCTCAATCCCGTCAGGCAGTCCCAGTTCCTCGCCCTGGTACAGGTAGGCGGCCCCGGGCAGCCCCAGCATGAACATCGAAGCAGCGGCCGCGCGGCGGCGGCCAAGGTCATGGTCCGGCTGGGGGTCTGCGAAGCCGATGCCGTCCCCGTCCCGCGGACCCAGCCCGTTGTAGCCAAACCGGCTGGCGTGGCGGACCACGTCATGGTTGGAAAGTACCCAGGTGCTGGGGGCTCCGACGCCGTCAAGGACGGTCAATGAGTCGGTGATGACGGAGCGGAGCCGGTAAATGTCCAGGCCAGCGTGGAGATAGGGGAAATTGAAAGCCTGGTGCATCTCATCCGGCCGGACCCAGTGGGCAAGCCGGTGGAGGTCCACGCTGGCCTCGGCGCAGAGAATGCGGTCGGGGCCGTATTCGTCCAGGAGCATCCGCCACTTCCGGTAGATGTCGTGGACGCCGGGTTGACCGAACATGGGTGCCTCGTGGCCGGGATAGCCGTCGCTGCTGCCGCCGTCCGCGCGTCCGCCCCAGGCCGGCAGTCCCGGAGCCTTGACCAGGGCGTGGGCCACGTCCACGCGGAAGCCGGAAACGCCGCGGTCCAGCCAGAACCGGAGCACCCGCTCGAACTCTGCGTGGACGGCCGGGTTGTCCCAGTTGAAATCCGGCTGCGAGGAGTCGAAGAGGTGCAGGTACCACTGGCCGGGCCGTCCACCCTGCCCTTCCACCTGGGTCCATGCAGGGCCGCCGAAGTGGGACTGCCAGTTGTTCGGCGGTTCCTGCCCGTCGGGACCGGTCCCGTCACGGAATATGAACATGTCCCGTTCCGGGCTTCCAACCGGCGCTGCAAGGGCCGCCTGGAACGCGGGATGCTGGGCAGAGCAGTGGTTGGGGACCAGGTCCACGATCACCCGCAGGCCCAGGCGGTGGGATTCGGCCATCATGACGTCGAAGTCGCCAAGCGTGCCGAAGATGGGATCCACGTCGCAGTAGTCGCTGACGTCGTAGCCGGCATCCCGCTGCGGGGACTTGAAAAAGGGAGACAGCCACACGGCGTCGACGCCCAGGTCCGCCAGATGCGGCAGTTCCTCGGTGATCCCGGCGAGATCGCCAATGCCGTCGCCGTTCAGGTCACGGAATGACCGGGGATACACCTGGTAGATCACCGCGGAGCGCCACCAGCCCGGGACGGTGTCAGCAGTGTGGATGAGCGTCAGGGGCCCGGCGGAGGCGGTAGTGTCCTGGGTCACAGTTTCGACAGACATGCAAGCCAGCATAACGGCGAAGGACCAAATAACTGAAAACGCTTCCATAAATGTGTCCGGCCGCCTATTCCTGGATGCGGCCCAGCGGCAGGGACGGAACTGGAAGCGATTACAGCAGGGAAAGCTTCAAGGCTTCGCATGCTGCGCACCTAGACTGGGTAGGTATGTCCGACGACGGATGGAGGCTTTGTGGGAAGCATCGTTGACGAGCTGGAAGCCATCCTGGCACCTGGCCAGGTGGACACGGGCGAAGTCCCGCTCCTCCGATACGCCGTGGACCAGGCGCCCGTGATCGATTTCCAGCTTCCGCTGGCCGTGGTGTTCCCCGAGTCGGTGGCCGATGTGCAGTCGGTAGTGAAGGCCTGCGCGGACAGCGGCGTGGCCATCGTGCCCCGGGGAGCCGGCACGGGCGTATCCGGGGGCGCCCATGCCACCGCCAACTGCATCATCCTCTCCCTGGAGCGGATGGACCGGATCCTCGCCCTGAGCCCGGATGACGAAACAGCTGTGGTGGAGCCTGGCGTCGTGAACGCCGTGCTCAACGAAGCCGCCGCGGAGCACGGCCTCATGTACGCGCCGGACCCTGCCAGTTTCCGGAGCTCTACGATCGGCGGCAACGTGGCCACCAACGCCGGCGGCCTGCGGTGTGCCAAGTACGGCGTCACCAGGGACTCTGTCCTGGCGCTGGACGTCGTCCTGGCGGACGGCTCCCTCATCCACACCGGCCACCAAACCTTCAAAGGCGTGGCCGGCTACGATCTCACGGGCCTCTTCGTGGGGTCGGAAGGCACGCTGGGGATCGTCGTCGGGATCACGGTGCGGCTGAAGTACCTGCCCCGGGAAGTGCATACCGTCGCCGCGTTCTACCCGGACTTCAGGCTTGCCGCTGCCGGCGTCCTGGCGGTGGGACGGGCCCGCGTCCAGCCCGCCATCATGGAACTGCTCGACGGCGGTACGCTGGCGCAGCTCGACGACATCCATGGGTCCGACCTCACCGCCCGCGGGAAATCCTTGCTGCTGGTCCAGACCGACGGGTTTGGGGCTGCGGCCGAGGCGGAGGTGGTGCGGCGGGTCCTGCGCGACGGCGGGGCCACGGTCACCACCGAGGCTAGCGCCGAGGCGGAGCGGCTGGTGGAGCTGCGGCGGCACAGCCGCGGTACGGAGGTGGACGACGAGTACCGGGTGGGCGAAGACGTCGCTGTTCCGCGCTCCCGCCTGGTGGACTACGTTGCAGCGCTTGAAGCTATGGCCGCCGAGCAGCAGGTGCACCTCAAGGTGGTGGCACACGCCGGGGACGGAAACCTGCACCCCACATTCTGGATCGACAGGCAGGGCCCGGACGTGGAACCCGGTGCAATGGATCGGCTCCAGGTGGCCCTGGACGAGTCCATCACCGCGGCCCTGGCCATGGGCGGGACCATCACGGGGGAGCACGGCATAGGCCAGTACAAGCTGCGCTGGCTGGGCCAGGAGCAACCGGAGCCCGTCCGGGAACTCCAGCGCAGGATCAAGGATTTGTTCGACCCTGCCGGAGTCCTCAACCCCGGGAAGGCCATCTAGGAGTCAGTCGTCCGAATCCGGGTATTCGTCATCGGATTCATCGGCACCATAGCGGGACTCCTCGTTTTCCACTTCGAGGATCTTTAGCAATTCGGTGTCCGGGTTGAGCATGATCGCTGCTTCGTCGCGCCGGTGCCGCAGGATCGAGTCGATGTAGGACTGCACGGCTTCTGCCAGCGGGATGTGGCGCTCCTGCTTCTCCGACATGTACCACCGGTGCTCCAGAACCTCGTGGACCACCTCGGCGTGCTCGAGCTTGCCGGAGAGGTCCCGGGGGATGGAGCGCACGATCGGCTCGAAGATCTGGCTGACCCACAGGTGGGCGCTGTATTCCTCGTCCATCTCCGGGTTGTTGTCCGCCCGGAACGAGTCCATGTCATTGAGGAGGCGGCGGGCCTGGTTCTCCTGCGCGTCCAGGCCGGTCAGCCGGAGCAGCCGCCGCTGGTGGTGCCCCGCGTCCACCACCTTGGGCTGCAATTGGATGGTGGAGCCGTTTTGGGTGGTCTTGATGGCATATTCCTCGACGTCGAAGCCGAGTTCGTTCAGGCGCCGGATGCGGGCGCCCACCCGCCAGCGTTCGCCCAGCTCAAAGGATTCCTTCTCCGTCAGTTCAGCCCACAGCCGCCGGTAACTGTCCATGATCAGCTCACTGGTGGCTACGGGGTCCACCTTCTCCTCGATCAGGCCGCCGTCCAGCAGGTCCATCAGCTCCCCGGCGATGTTGACCCGCGCGATTTCGAGGTCGTATTCGCGCTGGCCCGTGGACAGGTCCGGGTACAGCTCGCCCGTTTCGGCGTCCACCAGGTAGGCGGCAAAGGCTCCGGCGTCGCGGCGGAAGAGGGTATTGGACAGCGACACGTCTCCCCAGTAAAAACCGATCAGGTGCAGCCGCACCAGCAGCAGGGCCTGCGCGTCGATGAGGCGCGTCAGGGTGTCCTTGCGCAGCATTTGGGAGAACAGCGCGCGGTAGGGCATGGAGAACTTCAGGTGCCGGGTTACCAGGACCGGGTTGAGCGGACGCCCGTCGGGGGTGGTCCGTCCGGTGATCACGGCCACGGGCTCCACGCAGGGCACATCGAAGCGGGCGAGCTTGCGGAGCATGTGGTATTCGTGGCGGGCCACATGCTCGGACGTTTCCTTAATGGCGATGACAGAGCCGCCCAGGTGGGCAAAGCGCACGATGTGCCGCGAGATGCCTCGGGGGAGGGCCGCCAGGTATTGCGCCGGCCACTCCTCCAGGGCGATATGCCAGGGCAGGTCCAGCAGTTCCGGATCCGCTGCCGCGGCAGTGATGTTCAGCGACGAGGCTACCGAGGCCGCCTTGTTGTCATCTGCACTGGCCGCCACGAACCGCGGCAGCTTCCCGATCTGCGCGTAGTCGGTGGGTTCGTCGTGCCACTGGGCGCTGTATTCCTCGGTCATGGCTCAATTCTTCCGTACTTGGGGGTACCGCGCCTAAAATTTGCCGCTTAAAAACCGACGGCGGCCCTCCCGGAGGAGGACCGCCGTCGGTCTCTAAGCTGGAACGTCAGTCGCCGAGGCGCAGGCCGGTCTTGGTGTCGAACAGGTGCACGTGGCCCGACTGCGGGCGGACGTAGATGACCTCACCCTTCATCGGAGGGCGGCGGCCGTCGACGCGGGCCACGATGTCGTGGTCCTTGCCGTCGAGGGTGGTGTGGCCGTAGACGTAGGCGTCGGCGCCGAGTTCCTCGACAACGTCCACCTCCACCTTCAGGCCTTCACCCTGCGGAGCGGTTTCCAGGTCCTCCGGGCGGCTGCCCAGCGTGACCGTGGAGCCGTGTGCCTCTTCGAGGACGTCGCGCGGCACGGGGTAGACGGTGCCGCCGAACTGCACGCCGCCGTCGACCACGGGAAGCTCCAGCAGGTTCATGGCGGGGGAGCCGATGAAGCCGGCAACGAAGACGTTCTTCGGGCGGTCGTAAAGGTTGCGCGGGGTGTCCACCTGCTGCAGCAGGCCGTCCTTCAGCACAGCCACGCGGTCACCCATGGTCATGGCTTCAACCTGGTCGTGCGTCACGTAGACGGTGGTGACGCCGAGGCGGCGGGTCAGGGACGCGATCTGGGTGCGGGTCTGGACGCGGAGCTTGGCGTCCAGGTTGGACAGCGGCTCATCCATGAGGAAGACCTGGGGGTTACGGACGATGGCGCGGCCCATGGCAACGCGCTGGCGCTGGCCGCCGGAGAGTGCCTTTGGCTTGCGGTCCAGGTACTGCTCAAGGTCAAGGAGCTTGGCGGCTTCGCGGACGCGCTCGGCGCGCTCTTCCTTGGAGACACCGGCGATCTTCAGGGCAAAGCCCATGTTGTCGGCCACAGTCATGTGCGGGTACAGCGCGTAGTTCTGGAAAACCATGGCGATGTCGCGGTCCTTCGGCGGAACATCGGTAACGTCACGGTCACCGATCAGGATGCGGCCGGCGTTGACGTCCTCAAGGCCTGCGAGCATGCGCAGGGAGGTGGACTTGCCGCAACCGGAGGGTCCCACGAGGACCAGGAATTCGCCATCGGCGATGTCGATGTTGAGCTTATCGACGGCGGGCTTATCTGTGCCCGGGTACAGACGCGTAGCGTTATCAAAAGTAACTGTAGCCACAGTTATCAATCCCTTCACCGGCAGGTACGTGCCGGACGATCCGTTGTGAATGGTTCATGTTTATTCAGTTTTGTTCCTGCAAAGCGCTCCGAGCCTGGGCCCGGAGCGCAGAATGACGCCGCACGGTGCTTGTGCGCCACATCACACCTAGAGTATGCCAGAGGTTGCGCTTCCTCGCCGAAATGTTACGGACGTCACATGTGCCGCCGGCCACGTCCTAACCGGACGCGGCCTGCGGATCCTCTTCGGCAACAGCAATGCTCCGCTCCTGAAGCAGGGCCTCCAGCAGTTCCGCAATGTGGACGGGAGCCTCCACCCGATACTGGGCCTGGGTGAAATCAAGGCCCACCTTGACCCCCACGTCGCCCGGTTCGAGCCGGCCAAAAGCGTCCTCGTCCGTGACGTCGTCGCCCGCGAACAGCACGGCAGTGGCCCCGGTGGCCTGCCGCAGGAAGGCGACACCTTCGCCCTTGGAGGCATTGACAACCGAAGTCTCCAGGACGCGTTTGCCTTCCTTCAGGAAGACTCCCTTGCGGTCCCGGAGCACCGACCGTGCTGCCGCTACTGCGTCTTCTGCCACGTCGTCCTCAGCCTGGCGGGTATGCAGGACGACGCCGGCAGGCTTGTCCTCAAGGGAGGTGCCGGGCGCCTCGGCAACGATGCCGGCCAACTCGGCGCGGACCTCTTCAAGGAGTGCCTTCTGGTCCTCTTCAAGAGCCAGTTCGGTGGAACCGGGCCCCAGCCATGCCTCGGCGCCGTGGCTGCCGATCAGGAGCGTGTCGACCGGCGGGGAAGCGACCTCCCGCAGGCTGGCGAGGGCGCGTCCGGAGATGAGGGCCGTCGTCGTCCGTGGAAGGACGGCGAGGCCTGCGAAAGCGGTGGCCGACCGGGGAAGCGGCCGTGCGTCCTGCGCCCGCCCGACGATGGGTGCCATGGTGCCATCGAAATCCATGGCCACGAGCAGGTGCTCCGTGCCGGCGATCCGGCGCAGGGCTTCGCGGAGCTCGGGGGTGAGCGCCAATGGCGCATTACCGGGGCGCTCAGGAGTCATCGCGGACCACTTTCTCGTTCAGGGCGCGCAGGAAGTCCGCTGACCAGTGGTCTACGTCGTGGTCCAGAATCTGCTTGCGCATGGCCCGCATGCGGCGTGAGGCCTCCCTCGGGGTGAGTTCTACGGCAGCCATGATGGTGTTCTTGAGGCCGGCGATATCGTGCGGATTGATCAGCAGCGCCTGCTTCAGCTGGTCGGCCGCCCCGGCGAATTCGCTGAGGACCAGCGCGCCGTCGTTGTTGTTGCGGGCGGTGACATATTCCTTGGCCACCAGGTTCATTCCGTCGCGCAGCGCGGTGACCAGCATGACGTCCGCGGCCAGGTACAGCGCCACCATCTCCTCCACGGGGTAGCTGTGGTGCAGGTAGCGGACGGCGGTGTTCTCCAAGGTGTCGTAGGTGCCGTTGATGTGGCCCACGGTGCCTTCAACTTCCTCGCGCAGGAGCCGGTACTGTTCCACGCGCTCCCGGCTGGGGGAAGCAACCTGGATGAGGGTTGCATCGCCCACCGTGAGCCGGCCGTCCGCAAGGAGTTCCTCGAAGGCCTTCAGCCGGTGGCGGATGCCCTTGGTGTAATCCAGGCGGTCCACTCCGAGCAGGATGGTCTTGGGGTTGCCAAGGTCCTGGCGTATCTGGCGGGCGCGTTCGATGATGTCCGGCCGGGCGGCGAGTTCGGTGATCTGCTTGACGTCGATGGAGATGGGGAAGGCCTGGGCCCGGGCGATGTGGGTCAGCTGGCCGTTGTGGTCCTTGACGTGAACCTGCTGCTGCTTGACGCTGGCGCCGAGGAAGCGGCGGGCGGAGCGCATGAAGTTTCCCGCGTCGCTGGGCCGCTGGAAGCCCACCAGGTCCGCGCCCAGCAGCCCGTCGATGATGGCCTGGCGCCAGGGAAGCTGGGCGAAGATCTCCGGCGGCGGGAACGGGATGTGGTTGAAGAAACCGATCCGCAGGTCCGGCCGTGCTTCACGGAGCAACCGGGGGACCAGCTGGAGCTGGTAGTCCTGCACCCACACCGTGGCGCCCTGGTCCGCGTGGCGCACCACGGCGTCGGCGAACCTGCGGTTAACCCTGCGGTAGGCGTCCCACCAGGTGCGGTGGAACTCCGGCGGGGCGATGACGTCGTGGTACAGCGGCCAAAGGCTGGCGTTGGAGAACCCTTCGTAGTACAGCTCCACGTCATCGGTGCTGAGCTGGACCGGGACAAGGTCCATGCCTCCGTGGCTGAACGGCTCGACCGTTTCGTCAGGGGCGCCGTGCCAGCCCACCCAGGCGCCGTCCGTCTTGGTCATCATCGGCGCCAGTGCAGTCACCAGGCCGCCGGGCGACCGGCGCCAGCCGGAGCCGTCGTCGCTGTCGTCCCCTGGTGCCACCCGGTCCACGGGCAGCCTGTTGGAGACCACCATGAAGTCGTATTTGGTATGGCCGGCGTGGCCGGAACCGGAACTGCCGGCCGTAGCTGTTCCGGCTGGTTTTTCCTGGACGGGTGTTTGCATTGCGGCCCCCTGGGGTTGCTTGTGCCTCTAAGCCACCCTAGCCGGACGGAATCATCGGGGCTATTCGTCCGTTGGTCAAGCCGGAAGAATGGTTGAAACCGCAAGCTCTCAGCTTTCTCCCCTAAAATGTTTGGGGCACCACCAAGTGGTCCCCCTACGTCGACCGACCCAAGGAACTCATGAGCCCCGCAAACGAAGTACGTAAGTCCAAGGCTGAGCGAACCGCGGAGGCGCGCGAAAAGGCGCGCCTGATCCGCGAAGCGCAGGTAAAGAAGGACAAGCGCAACAAGCTCCTCATTGGCTGGGGCATCGTGGCGGCGGTTGTGGCCATCCTTGTGGTGGTGGCCCTGGTTGTCACCAACAGCCTCAAGCAGAACGCGCCGATAGCCGACCAGGGGCCGGTCCCCGCCAACGCCAACGCCCACGGGGGCGTGACCCTGCTGGCCAACACGGACGTGGCCAAGACGGGACCGGCTACCGTCGACGCAGCCTCCCTGGGGGACGCCCCCAAGACCCCGCCGGCCGAGGTAGTGGCCCCGGGCGCCGAAGCTGAGGCGGGCAAGCCGGTGAAGGTTGTCCTCTACATCGACTTCATCTGCCCCGTCTGCAAGAATTTCGAGGCCCAGTACAACGACCAGCTCACCTCGCTGCGCAATGACGGCAAGATCACCGTGGAATACCGGCCGCTGGGCTTCCTGGACAGCCGGTCCACCACCAACTACTCATCGCGGGCGGCCAATGCGGCGGCCTGCGTTGCCAACACGGCTCCGCAGAAGTACGCCGACTACTTCAATGCCTTGTACGCCCAGCAACCGGCTGAAGGAAGTGCCGGCCTCTCGGACAACGACCTGAAGAAGATGGCCTCCGACATGGGCGTGGATATCGGTTCCTGCGTGGATGACAAGACGTACCGCCCGTTCGTGAAGTTCACCACCAAGGAAGCGGCGGCCATCGGCGTGACCGGTACGCCCACCGTGTTCGTGGACGGCAAGCAGTGGGGCAAGGGGGACAGCGCCCAGACGCCGTTCCCGGACTTCCTGCAGGCAGCCATCGCGGCCAAGGGCTGACGGGAAACAGCCCGTGCAGGGGCCCGCTCCGGATTCGCTCCGGGGTGGGCCCTTGCGCATTCACCGCCGGTTCCGCGGGCGTTTTTACCCCCGGCAGGAGTTGGGCTAACCTTATCTAGCGCCTGCGGGCGCACGCCTTCCGGGGCACGCCTCCTTAGCTCAGTTGGCCAGAGCACCGCTCTTGTAAAGCGGGGGTCGTCGGTTCGAATCCGACAGGGGGCTCCATATCACCTCCGGGTCTAAGCTGGATCCATCCGAATAATCAGCCTGCTGACTAAAGGAGGATGGGTGCCATGCCCAAGACCGGCAAGAACGACCATGCCCGCAAGGACGAACTGCCGTCCACGCTGCAGCGTTCCGACCAAAAGGCCCAGGACACGTTCGCGAAGACGTATGACTCCGCCCTCGAGTCCTACGACAACGACGAAGAGCGCGCTGCCCGTGCAGCCTACGCCTCACTGAAGCACATCTATGAGAAGGTGGGCGACCATTGGGAGCCCAAGGAAAAGCGCGGCCCGTCTGACAAACGCGCGGAGCAGGGCGTCCGGTCATCCGAGCCCACCGCCGGCGGCGTCGACGCCAATGCGTCCAAGGAGCACCTCTACAAGCTGGCCAGGGAACTGGACGTCAAGGGCCGCTCAAAGATGGACAAGGACCAACTGGTCCACGCCCTCCAGAAGGCCAACGACGCCGCCACCCGCAAAGCCCGCAGCAAATAGCCTGGGCACTTGCCGTCCCGCCGTCCCAAGGTGTCGAATCAGAGGACACGTCCCGTCCGGTCGGCAACGATGCCAGGAGGTTCCAATGTCGGTGAAGAGCACCAAGGAGTCCGCGCGGGGTGCCGGCGGCAGGAACGGGCCTGACGCAAAGCGGGCAGACCAGGCCACCGGGATCGCGGCGGAGGACCCGGCCCGGATCCGGAACGTGGCGCTGGTGGGGCACTCCGGCGCCGGGAAGACCTTGCTGATCGAGGCACTGCTCGCAGCCACCGGGGTGATCACCCGCAAGGGATCCATTGCTGACGGCTCCACGGTCAGCGACTCGGATCCGGCCGCGGTGCACCAGCAACGCTCGGTCACGCTGTCATTGGTTCCGTTGCTGGTGGGCGACGTCAAAGTGAACCTCCTGGATACCCCCGGCTACCCGGATTTCATCGGGGAACTCCGGGCCGGACTGAGGGCTTCGGACGCCGCCCTGTTCGTGGTCTCGGCCGTGGACGGCATCGACGCCACCACTACGGCGCTGTGGGGCGAGTGCGCGCACATGGGGCTGCCACGCGCCGTCGTCATCACCAGGGTGGACCATCCGCGGGCGGATTACGACGGCGCCCTGGCCGCCTGCCGGAAAGCGTTCGGCGACGGGGTCCTCCCGCTGTACGTCCCGGTGCCCGCCGAGGGTGGCGCGGCCGGCCTCCTGGGCCTGCTGTCCCAGGAGGTAACGGACTACTCGTCCGGCGATCCGTCACCGGATGTCCGTCCGGCCGCACCGCAGGAACTCGCTGCCGCCGGGACCGCCAGGGGCGCCCTGATCGAGGGCATCATCGCCGAGAGCGAAGACGAAACCCTGATGGACCGCTACCTGGACGGGGAGGACATCGATACCGCGGTGCTGGCAGACGACCTGGAAACCGCCGTCGCCCGGGGCTCGTTCTTTCCCGTCCTGCCAACGTCTGCTGTTACGGGACTCGGCACGGCAGAGCTGCTCGAGGTCCTGGTGCGCGCCTTCCCGGCCCCGTTGGAAGGCAGACTGCCGGACATGACCGACCTCGCGGGGGAACCGGGTGGAAGGCTGTCCTGCGATCCTGATGGCCCGCTCGCCGCTGAAGTGGTGCGGACCTCCAACGATCCCTTCCTGGGCCGCATCTGCCTGGTGCGGGTTTTCTCCGGGACGCTGCGGGAAGATACTCCCGTCCACGTGGGCGGACACGGCCTGGCTGACCGCGGGCACCAGGACCACGACACCGATGAACGGGTCACCCACATCTACTCCCCGCTGGGCGCCAGCCTGCGGCCTGTCCCCTTCTCCGTGGCAGGGGACATGTGCGCCCTGGCGAAGCTGGGCAGCGCTGAAACCGGGGACACCATTTCCGGCCGGGAAAGCCCGCTGCTGCTTGCCACGTGGGAGATGCCCGAACCGCTGCTGCCGGTTGCCGTGGAAGCGGATTCCCGCAGCGACGAGGATGCGCTGGCCCGCAGCCTCGGCCGGATCGCCGCCGGGGATCCCACCCTGCGGGTGTACCGGAACGCGGAGACCCACCAACTGGTGCTGTGGTGCATGGGGGAGGCACACGCCGAGGTGGTCCTGGACCGGCTGCGCGAGCAGGGCGTGAAACTGCATACCGTTGACGTGGTGACACCGCTGCGGGAAACCTTCGCTGCCCCCGCCTCCGGCCACGGACGCCACGTCAAGCAGTCCGGCGGCCATGGCCAGTACGCCGTGTGCGATATCGAGGTGGAACCGCTGGAGCGCGGCGGGGGATTCGAGTTCGTGGACAAGACGGTGGGCGGCGTCATCCCGGGAACGTTCATTCCGTCCATCGAAAAAGGGGTCCGGGCGCAAATGGAGCGGGGGGTGTCGGCAGGTTTTCCCGTCGTGGACCTGCGGGTGACCCTTACCGGCGGCAAGGCCCACAGCGTGGATTCGTCGGATGCGGCGTTCCAGGCGGCAGGGGCCTTGGCGCTGCGCGAAGCTGCGGCCGCCGGGAAGGTCCAGTTGCTGGAACCGGTGTCCTCCGTGACCATCACCGTTGCCGACGAACACGTGGGTACCGTAATGAGCGATTTGTCGGGCCGCAGGGGGCGCCTCACGGGCACCACATCATCAGGCGAAGGACTGACGGAGATCAGCGCTGAAGTCCCCGACCAGGAGCTCCTGCGCTACGCGGTGGAACTGCGGGCCCTCACGGCAGGCACCGGCCGGTTCCGGCGGCAGTACCTGCGCCACGACCCCGTCCCGCCAAATTTCAGCCCGTCCTGATCCAGCCCCGAAACAGTCCAAAGGAACGGCCGCCGGTGAACGCCGCAGCACGAAAGATCCAGAACGTCTACCTGACGCTGACGTTGGGAAACACGCTTGCGGCGTCCTTCATCTGGGGAATCAACACGCTCTTCCTGCTCGACGCGGGGCTCACCAACCTCGAGGCCTTCGCCGCGAACGCCTTCTTCACCGCAGGGATGGTTCTCTTCGAGGTGCCCACCGGGGTGGTGGCGGACAGCTGGGGACGCCGCGCATCCTTCCTGCTGGGCACCGTGACCCTGGCGGCGTCTACCTACCTGTACTACCTGCTCTGGCAGCTGTCGGCCCCGTTCTGGTGGTGGGCGGCCGTGTCTGCGCTGCTTGGCCTTGGCTTCACCTTCTTCTCCGGAGCCGTGGAAGCCTGGCTGGTGGATGCGCTCCACTTCTCCGGCTACGACGGCGGCCTGGAAGCCGTCCTGGGGCGGGGCCAGATGGTGTCCGGAATCGCAATGCTGGCCGGATCCGTGGCAGGCGGTGTCATTGCCCAGGCCACGAACCTTGGCGTCCCTTTCCTGCTGCGGGTGGGAGTGCTGGTGGCGATGTTCGCCGTTGCGTTCCTCCTCATGCACGACGTCGGCTTCACCCCCGAGCGGTCGGCCCACCCGGTGCAGGCCACGCGGGCAGTCCTGCGCGCCTCGTTGGAGGGCGGACTGAAGAACCCTCCGGTGCGGTTCATGATGCTGGCGGCCCCGTTCACCGAGGGGGTGGGGTTCTACGTCTTCTACGCCCTCCAGCCGTACCTGCTGCAGCTCTTTGGCGACCCCAAGGCCTATGCCATCGCAGGACTGGCAGCTGCGATCGTTGCCGGCGCGGACATCGTTGGTGGTTGGCTTGCGCCGCTGGTCCGCAAACTGGTGGGCCGCCGCACCACGGTCTTGATCGGCTCCACGATTGCCAGCTCAGTGGTCCTGGTGGTGCTCCTGGCCACCCACTCCTTCTGGCTTGCCCTGGTCCTGCTGTCGCTGTGGGCCGTGGTTGCCTCCGCCGGCACCCCTGTCCGCCAGGCGTACCTGAACGACATGATCGCCTCGAAGCAGCGGGCCACGGTCCTGAGCTTCGCGTCGCTCATGGGTTCGAGCGGGGGAGTGGTGGTGCAGCCGGTGCTGGGCAGGACCGCGGACCTTTACGGCTACCCGGCGTCCCTGGCCCTGGGCGGCGCGGTGCAGCTGCTGGCGGCGCCCTTTATTGTGCTCAGCCGGCGCCGGCGCTCGCCGGCTGATGTTGCCACCGGCCTGGCTGCCCCTTAAAGAGCTGCCTGGGCGTTTGCTTCCCGGCGCCGGACGCAGGAAGGCCCCCGTTGCCGGGACTTCGTCCGGGCAACGGGGGCCGGCAGGTGCGCGTGACCCGCCTACTTCACGCCTGCCTCCACCGTTTCGCTGGCGGCCGGCGCCGGCTTTTCCCGGGCCGGCGGAGGGCTGGTCTTGAGCTTGAAGCGCTTGCCAATCTCCCCTCCGCCGCCGCTGCGGTTCTTGTTGAAGATGTCAAAACCGACGGCGACCAGGAGTACCAGGCCCTTGATGAGCTGCTGGTAGTCGGTGCCCAGTCCCAGGATGGACATGCCGTTGTTCAGTACGCCCATGATGAGGCCACCGATCATGGCTCCGGCTACTGTTCCGATACCGCCGGTGACAGCTGCTCCACCGATGAATGCTGCCGCGATGGAATCGAGCTCGAAGCCGGTTCCGCCGGCGGGCTGGGCGGAGTTGAGCCGGGCGGTGAACACCAGGCCCGCCAGCGCGGAGAGGACGCCCATGTTCACGAAGAGCCGGAACGTGACGGCCTTGGTCTTGATGCCTGACAGTTCGGCGGCGTGGAGGTTGCCGCCGATAGCGTAAGTGTGGCGGCCGAAGACGCTGTTGTTCATGAGGGCGGTGTAAGCGATCACCAGGGCAGCAAGGACCACCAGGACGATCGGAGTGCCCCGGTAGGACGCCAGCAGGAACGTGATGACCAGCATGAGCAGCGCGGTGAAGGTGGTCTTGATGACAAACCAGACCAGGGGTTCGCTTTCGAGGTCGAACTTGCGGCGGATCCTGCGCTCCTTGAAGGCCTGGATCAGCAGGGCCGCCGTGGCGCCGAGGCCCAGGATGACGGTGAGCCATTCCAGCACGGAAGTGCCGCCGGAAATGTCCGGAAGGAAGCCGCCGCCCAAGGCCCGCAGTTCCGCGGGGAACGGGGTGATCTGCTGGTTCTTGAGCGTGATGAGCGTCAGCCCGCGGAAGATCAACATGCCGGCGAGCGTGACGATGAAGGCGGGAATCCCCACGTAGGCGATCCAGTAGCCCTGCCACGCGCCGACCAGGGCTCCGACCAGGAGGCAGGCCGGGATGGCTGCCCACCACGGCCAGCCCCAGTGCACGATCATGACCCCGGCCACGGCGCCGATGAACCCTGCCACCGATCCAACGGAAAGGTCGATGTGCCCGGCGATGATGACCATCACCATGCCGATGGCCAGGATGAGGATGTAGCTGTTCTGGACCACCAGGTTGGTGACGTTCTGCGGTTCCAGCAGGATTCCGCCGGTCAGTCCCTGGAACAGCAGGACGATCAGGATCAGGGCAACGAAGATGCCAACCTGGCGGAGGCGGCTGGTGAGGAATCCAAGCGATTCTCGTAAGGCGGACATGTCGCTATTCCTTCTCTTTGGTCATGTAGTGCATCAGGGTTTCCTGGGTGGCGTCGGCGATGGGCACTTCGCCTGTGATGTGCCCGGCAGCGAGGGTGTAGATGCGGTCGCAGATTCCCAGGAGCTCGGGTAGCTCCGAGGAAATGACAATGACGGCTTTTCCTTCGGCGGCGAGCTTGGCGATGATTGTGTAGATCTCGTACTTGGCGCCGACGTCGATGCCGCGGGTGGGTTCATCAAGGATGAGCACGTCGGGATCGGAGAACATCCATTTGCTGAGAACCACCTTCTGCTGGTTTCCACCGGACAGCTTCCCGGTAACGGCAGCCACCGACGGGGCTTTGATGTTCATGCTCTTGCGGTAGCCGTTGGCCACCACCGTCTCCTGGTTCTTGTCCACGAAGCCGCGTTTTGCCAGCTTGCGCAGGGATGCCAGGGAAATGTTCCGCTTGATGTCCTCGATAAGGTTCAGGCCGTAGTGCTTGCGGTCTTCGGTGGCATAGGCAATGCCGTGCCTGATGGCGTCAGACACCGTGGCGGTGTTGATTTCCTCGCCGTACTTGTAGACCTTCCCGGAGGTGGCGGTGCCGTAGGTCCGGCCGAAGACGCTCATGGCAAGCTCGGTGCGCCCGGCGCCCATGAGGCCGGCCAGCCCTACCACCTCGCCTTTCCTGACGTGCAGGTTGGCATTGTTGACCACCATGCGGCTGTGGTCCTGGGGGTGGCGCACGGACCAGTCCTCGATCCGCAGCACTTCCTCGCCGATGTTCGGTTGGCGGTCCGGATACAGGCTTTCAAGGTCGCGGCCCACCATGCCGCGGATGATCCGCTCCTGGGTGATCTGGCCTTCGTCGAGCCGCAGGGTCTCGATGGTCTTGCCGTCCCGGATGATGGTGACGGCGTCCGCCACCCTTCGGATCTCATTGAGTTTGTGGCTGATGATGATGCTGGTGACGCCCTGTCCCTTCAGGTGGAGGATCAGGTCCAGGAGGTGGCCGGAGTCCTCGTCATTGAGGGCGGCCGTGGGTTCGTCCAGGATCAGCAGCTTCACCTCCTTGGACAGGGCCTTGGCGATCTCCACCAGCTGTTGCTTGCCCACGCTGATGTGCTGCACCGGTGTGACGGGATTTTCGTCGAGGCCTACGCGGGCCAGCAGCTTCGCGGCCTCCAGGTTGGTCTTGCGCCAGTCCACCCATCCGTTGGTGGCCTGTTCGTTGCCCAGGTAGATGTTCTCGGCGATGGAGAGGTACGGGCTCAGGGCCAGTTCCTGGTGGATGATGACGATTCCGCGCTTCTCGCTGTCCGAGATGCTGGAGAAGTTGCACGGTTCGTTTTCGAAGAGGATCTCCCCGTCAAAGGAGTTGTGTGGATAGACGCCGGACAACACTTTCATGAGCGTTGATTTGCCGGCACCGTTTTCGCCGCAGATGGCGTGGACCTCGCCGCGGTTTACGTCCAGGGTGACGTCCTGGAGGGCCTTCACGCCCGGGAACGTCTTGGTGATTCCTCGCATCTGAAGAATGGGTGTGTTCATCGGTCAATTCCCACTGACTGGTCGGAGCTGGGCCGTCCTGCTGCTGCAGGAGGCGGCGGGAGGGGCTGTGGCCGGATGGAGGTCCGGCCACAGCCTCCGGACGCTGACTACTTGACGTCGGAGTCCTTGTAGTAACCCGAGTCGATCAGTTCCTTCTTGTAGTTGTCCTTGGTGATGATCAGGGACTTCAGCAGGAAGGCCGGGACAACCTTGACCTTGTTGTTGTAGGTCTTGGTGTCGTTGGTCTCCGGTTCCTGGCCCTTCAGCACTGCATCGACCATCTTGACGGCCTGCGCGCCGAGCTGGCGGGTGTCCTTGAAGATGGTGGAGTACTGCTCGCCGGCGATGATGGACTTGACAGAGCCCTTTTCGGCATCCTGGCCGGTAACAACCGGGAGGCTGCCCTTGGCGTAGCCGCCGGTGCTGGTGAGGGCCGAGATGATGCCGATGGACAGGCCGTCATACGGGGACAGGACGCCGTTCAGCTTGGTGCCTGAGCTGTAGGCGGAGGTGATGATGTCCTCCATGCGCTTCTGGGCCACGGGGGCCTGCCAGCGAAGAATGGCGGCCTGTTCGAACTTGGTCTGGCCGCTGGGGACCTTCAGGGTGCCGGCGTCCATGTACGGCTTGAGGGTGTCCATGGCGCCGGTCCAGAAGAAGTTGGCGTTGTTGTCGTCGGGGCTGCCGGCGAAGAGCTCAATGTTGAACGGGCCCTTGCCGTCGACCTTCTTGCCGCTGGCATCAACGAGGCCGAGGCCGGTCAACAGCGAAGTGGCCTGCTGGACGCCCACAGTGTAGTTGTCGAACGTGGTGTAGTAGTCGACGTTCGGCGTGCCGTTGATGAGGCGGTCGTATGCGATCACTTTGACGTTCTGCTCCTTGGCCTTGGCCAGGACGTCGGTCAGGGTGGTGCCGTCAATGGCGGCAATGATCAGGGCCTTGGCGCCCTTGGTCAGCATGTTCTCGATCTGCGAGACCTGGGTGGGGATGTCGTCATTGGCGAACTGGAGGTCTGTCTTGTAGCCGAGGTCCTTCAGGGACTTTTCCACGTTGGCGCCGTCGGCGATCCACCGTTCGGAAGTCTGCGTCGGCATCGAGATGCCTACCAGTGAATCGCTGGGCTTCGCGGCACCGCTGGATTCGCTGGCCCCGCCGCGGGAGCCACAACCGGTGGCGCCCACCGTCAGGGCGACGACGAGGGCCACCGCGCCCATCAGTTTCTTGATTCTCACCATTTTCTCCTTCCGCGGCAGCACTGCCACGAAGCGTTGGTGGACCAGGCAGCACCTATGCTCCCTGGTCCTGGCCACATTGTTGATGTGTCGGTTCAATATAGACTGATTTGTGAACGCTAACAAGAGTGTCCAGCCGGAATCCCCGAAAACTTTCCAGCTCATTGACTTCCAGTTTGTTAGCGTTCACACTAGCTGCAGCACGTAGCTCCACCCTGACCCCTACAAACCCGGTAATGAGGCCCATGCCTCCCGGACGGAGGCAACCCCCATGCCAGATGCGCTGACCACGTCCAGCTCCGAGCCCAGCCATGACCACTGCGTCATCGGCGTGGATTACGGAACCCTTTCAGGCCGCGCCGTGGTGGTGCGTGTCCGCGACGGGAAGGAGCTCGGCAGCGCGGTCCATGCGTATCCGCATGCCGTGGTCACCGACGTCCTGCCCCGGGATACAGCGGGCGACGACGGGGCCCGGCTTCCTGGGGAGTGGGCGCTTCAGGTGCCCAATGACTACCGGGAGGTTCTTCGCACTGCCGTCCCGGCAGCGGTGGCCGACGCCGGGATCGACCCGGCGGCCGTCGTCGGTATTGCCACGGATTTCACTGCCTGCACCATGGTTCCGGTTAAGTCGGACGGCACGCCCCTCAACGAACTGCCCGGCTTCGCGAACCGTCCGCACGCCTATGTAAAGCTCTGGCGCCACCATGCTGCGCAGGGCCAGGCCGACCGGATCAACCGGCTCGCCGCCGAACGCGGCGAAGACTGGCTTCCCCGCTACGGAGGACTGATCTCCTCCGAATGGGAGTTCGCCAAGGGACTGCAGCTGCTGGAGGAGGATCCGGAGGCCTACGCCGCCATGGACCACTGGGTGGAGGCGGCGGACTGGATCGTCTGGCAGCTCTGCGGCCGGTATGTCCGCAACGCCTGCACTGCCGGTTATAAGGGCATCTACCAGGACGGCCGGTATCCGTCTGAAGAGTTCCTGGCCGCCCTCAACCCTGACTTCAAGGATTTTGTCAGCTCCAAGCTGGAGCACACCATCGGCCGGCTGGGTGATGCCGCCGGCACCCTGACGGCGGAGGCCGCCGCCTGGACCGGGTTGCCGGAGGGCATCGCGGTGGCCGTGGGAAACGTTGACGCCCACGTCACCGCCCCGGCCGCGAAGGCCGTGGAGCCCGGCCAGCTGGTGGCGATCATGGGCACCTCCACCTGCCACGTCATGAACGGCAGCGAACTGCGGGAAGTGCCGGGCATGTGCGGCGCCGTGGACGGTGGAATCGTTCCGGGCCTGTGGGGCTACGAGGCAGGACAGTCAGGGGTGGGGGACATCTTTGGCTGGTTCACCAGGCACGGCGTCCCGCCCGAATACCACCAGGCCGCCAAGGACGCCGGGCTGGGGATCCACGAGTACCTGACCGAACTGGCTTCCCGCCAGGCCATCGGGGAGCACGGCCTGATCGCGCTCGACTGGCATTCGGGAAACCGCTCGGTCCTGGTGGATCACGAGCTATCCGGCATGGTGGTGGGCCAAACCCTGGCCACCAGGCCCGAGGACACCTACCGCGCCCTCCTGGAAGCCACGGCCTTTGGAACCCGCACCATCGTGGACGCCTTCCGCGACGCCGGAGTCCCGGTCAAGGAATTCATCGTTGCCGGCGGGCTGCTGAAGAACCGGCTCCTGATGCAGATCTACGCCGATGCCACCGGCCTGCCTCTGTCCACCATCGGCTCGGAACAGGGACCGGCACTGGGTTCTGCTATCCACGCCGCCGTCGCAGCGGGAGCATACGCGGACATCCGCGAAGCCGCCGCGGCCATGGGCGCCGAGCCCGGCGAGGTCTACACCCCAATCCCGGAAAACGCGGCCGCCTACGACGAGCTGTTCCAGGAGTACCGCACCCTGCACGACTACTTCGGCCGGGGCAGCAACGATGTCATGCACCGGCTCAAGGCCATCCAGCGCAAGGCCGCCCAGGCGGCCCGGCCCGGAGCAGGCGTCGCCGCCAAAGCAACCGTGGGGGTGTCCGCATGACCGCCGGAACAGGCGCCGGAACCGGCCTCCTGGAAACCATCGCCCGGATCCGGACGGAGGTGTGCGCCCTGCACGCCGAGCTGACCCGCTACGAACTGGTGGTGTGGACCGCAGGCAACGTTTCCGCCCGGGTGCCGGGCACCGACCTCATGGTCATCAAGCCCTCCGGGGTCGCCTACCAGGACCTGACCCCGGAACAGATGATCGTGACGGACCTGTACGGCACCCCGGTCAGGGGCACCAATGTTGGCGGCAGCGGCACGGTGGACTGGGGCAATCCCGCGCTGTCGCCCTCGTCGGACACCGCCGCGCACGCGTACGTGTACCGGCACATGCCGGAGGTGGGCGGGGTGGTGCATACGCACTCAACGTACGCCACCGCCTGGGCTGCCCGGGGCGAGGCCATCCCCTGCGTGCTCACCATGATGGGGGACGAGTTCGGCGGTTCCATCCCGGTGGGACCCTTCGCCCTGATCGGTGACGACTCGATTGGCCACGGGATCGTGGAGACCCTGAAGAATTCCACGTCCCCGGCCGTCCTGATGCAGAACCACGGCCCCTTCACCATCGGCAAGGATGCCCGCGCCGCCGTCAAGGCCGCCGTCATGTGCGAGGAAGTGGCGCGCACCGTGCACATTTCCCGGCAGCTGGGCGAGCCGCTTCCCATCGACCAGGCCCACATCGACTCCCTTTATGCCCGCTACCAGAACGTCTACGGCCAATAACACGCACCGGCCACCAACCGGCCAGAAAATCTTTCCAGGAGAATCATGAGTACCGCTGCAACCACTTCCCTCGACGGCTACGAAGTCTGGTTCCTCACCGGCAGCCAGCACCTCTACGGCGAGGAAGTCCTCAAGCAGGTGGCCGCGCAGTCGCAGGAGATCGCCAACCAGCTCAACGCCTCCTCCGCGGTGCCCGTGCGGATCGTCTGGAAGCCGGTGCTCACCGACTCGGATGCCATCCGCCGCACCGCGCTGGAGGCGAACGCCGATGACTCGGTTATCGGCGTGACGGCCTGGATGCACACCTTCAGCCCCGCCAAGATGTGGATCCAGGGCCTGGACCTCCTGCGGAAGCCCCTGCTGCACCTGCACACCCAGGCCAACCGGGACCTGCCCTGGGCGGACATCGACTTCGACTTCATGAACCTGAACCAGGCAGCACACGGTGACCGCGAGTTCGGGTACATCCAGTCCCGCCTGGGCATTGCCCGGAAGACCGTTGTCGGGCATGTCTCCAACCCCGAGGTCGCCCGCCAGGTGGGATCCTGGCAGCGCGCCGCCGCTGGCTGGGCAGCCGTCCGCACCCTGAAGCTCACCCGCTTTGGCGACAACATGCGCAACGTCGCCGTCACCGAAGGCGACAAGACCGAGGCCGAGCTGCGGTTCGGCGTTGCGGTGAACACCTGGTCCGTCAACGAACTCGCGGACGCCGTCCACGGCGCGGCGGAGGCCGACGTCGACGCCCTGGTGGCCGAGTATGAGGACCTTTACGATGTGGTGCCGGAGCTCCGCGCAGGCGCGGCCCGGCACGAATCGCTGCGGTACGGCGCCCGGATCGAACTGGGCCTGCGCAGCTTCCTCGAAGCCAATGGTTCGGCCGCGTTCACCACGTCCTTCGAGGACCTCGGTGCCCTCCGCCAGCTGCCCGGGCTCGCCGTGCAACGGCTCATGGCCGCCGGTTACGGGTTCGGCGCCGAAGGCGACTGGAAGACCGCCATCCTGGTGCGCGCCGCGAAGGTGATGGGCGCGGGCCTGCCCGGCGGCGCGTCCCTCATGGAGGACTACACGTACCACCTGGAGCCCGGGTCCGAGAAGATCCTGGGCGCCCACATGCTGGAAGTTTGCCCTTCCCTGACGGCAGCAAAGCCGCGCCTGGAAATCCACCCGCTGGGCATCGGCGGCAAGGAAGACCCGGTCCGCCTGGTGTTCGACGCCGACGCCTCCGCGGGCGTCGTCGTCGCCCTGTCCGACATGCGGGACCGGTTCCGCCTGGTGGCCAACGCCGTCGACGTCGTCCCGCTCGACCAGCCGCTGCCCAACCTCCCCGTGGCCCGCGCTCTCTGGCAGCCGAAGCCCGACTTCGCTACCTCCGCCGCCGCCTGGCTCACGGCCGGCGCAGCCCACCACACCGTGCTCTCCACCCAGGTGGGCATGGACGTTTTCGAGGACTTCGCCGAGATCGCCAAGACCGAACTCCTTACTATCGACGAAGGCACCACCATCCGCCAGTTCAAGAAGGACCTGAACTGGAACGCCGCCTACTACAAACTGGCCGGCGGGATCTGATCCGGTGGCAAAGGTCCCGGCGGCGGCCAGGGACGGGAACCCCGTGACGGACAGCGTCCCGCGGCGGCTGCCCAGGCTCGAGGATGTGGCGGCACGTGCCGGGGTATCGCACCAGACCGTCTCACGGGTGGTCAACAACCACCCCAACGTGAGTCCCGGCACCCGCCGGAAGGTGGAAGTTGCGATCGCGGAACTCGGCTACCGCCGCAACTCTGCCGCCCGAAGCCTGGTCACCCGGCGCTCGCAGGTCATCGGCGTCCTGGGCAGCGAGCTTTCGCAGTACGGCCCGGCCAATACCCTGCTCGGGGTGGAACGGGCTGCGCGGGATGCCGGCTACTTCGTCAGCGTCGCGGCGCTGCGCGAGGTCACCCGGGACGCGATCCTGGACGCCGTCCGGCACTTCCTGGACCAGTCGGTGGACGGAATCGTGGTCATCGTCCCGCACCTGGAAACGCTGGCTGCCCTGGCGGAACTGCCCATCGGAGTGCCGGTGGTGGCCGTGGGACCTGACGGCAATGACACCGTGGGCGGGGTCAAGGTGGACCAGCGGCGCGGCGCCGAACTGGCGGTGGAACATCTCATCGCCCAGGGGCACGTCCGGATTGGACACGTTGCGGGGCCGCAGGACTGGATCGACGCCGTAGCCCGCGCCGAGGGCTGGCGGGCAGCCCTCTGCTCCGCCGGGCTCGCGGCAGACCTGGTCACCGAGGGTGACTGGAGCGCGGGCAGCGGATACGAGATCGGCCGGCGGCTGGCCGCCGGCCGCCGCGCCACTGCCCTTTTCGTCGGCAACGACCAGATGGCCCTTGGGGTCCTGCGTGCCCTGGACGAGGCGGGCATCAGGGTGCCGCAGGATGTCTCAGTGGTGGGCTTCGACGACCAGCCGGAGGCCGGCTACTTCAGTCCGCCTCTGACGGTGGTCCGCCAGGACTTCGAAGAACTGGGCCGGCGGTGCATGGACATGATGCTCACCGCTTTCCACGGCGGGGACGGGCCGCGGACCCTGGTGGTGGAGCCTGAGCTCATCGTGCGCAGAAGTACGGCGCCGCCCGCCCCGTAGCGTGGCCGGCGCCGAATTAATCAGCGGGAGACCCGCGCGAAACGTGGCCACAACAATAGCTGCGTAGTTTTCAGGCATGACCGCTACCTTGCTCATCCGCCTCCGCGACTGGCTGCTGGACTCCGTCACCTTCGACTCCGAAACGGACGCTGCCGGTGCCATGGCCGACGCCACCCGCTGGGGCTGGCTGCCGGCCTTGAGCGGGGTGTCCATCGGAGCCGGCCACGCCCGCTCGGAGCACGCAGGAACAACGGCAGAAACCGGCCCAGTGTCTGGTTAAGCACACTATTGCGCCGGTAGCGGGATCATGCCCTAAACTGCTTCACTGAGGTGCCTGAAATGGCGCTGCGCAGCAACGAAAGTGAACATGCTATGGCTACCGATTACGATGCTCCACGCAAGCAGGAAGAAGAGTCGCCGGCTGACTCCCTCGAGGCCCTCCAGGCATCACGGAGCGGCAACGCGCAGACCGCGGTTATCGATGTCGACGAGAATGACACCGCTGAAGGTATCGACCTGCCCGGCGCAGACCTGTCCAATGAGGAACTGACGGTCATTGTGGTTCCCGAACAGTCGGACGAGTTCACCTGCTCGTCGTGCTTCCTGGTCCGCCACCGCTCGCAGGTCGCCCGCGAAAAGGACGGCCTGAAGTACTGCCGCGACTGCGAAGGCTAGAATCCCATCCTGGTTTTCCCGGCGCCGGCCACCTCACCCGAGGTGGCCGGCGCTTCTTTGTCCCCGGACGCCGTCGTTATCAAAATGGACCTCGTTTCCGCCCGCCAACGCTCCTACGCTGGAAGCATCCAATAGCCCTTATTTTGGGTGGCACCACAATGAAAAAGTTCTCCATCTGGCTCGCGGCCATCCTGCTGGCGGTCGGGCTGGGAATCGTCGTCGAGGGGCCCGCCTCCGCGGCTCCCTACTGCGGACTCACATGGGGTTCGCTGATCAAGTCGGACGGCGCCATGGGCCGCGTGCCCGTGACGAACGTCCGGACCGGGCAGCACTATTGCTTTGACCGGCTGGTGGTTGACCTGGGCGGCGCGCCGGCCCCCGGCTACACCGTGCGCTACGTCCCGCAGGTCATCCAGGACGGCTCGGGCGCAATCGTGCCCACCCGGGGCGGCGCCCGGCTGCAGGTCGTCGTCAAAGCGCCTGCCTACGACGCCAACGGCCAGCCCACCTACACACCTGCCGACAAGGCCGGGCTCTCCGACGTTTCCGGATACCAGACCTTCCGCCAGGTGGTCTGGGCCGGAAGCTTCGAGGGCCAGGCCACCATCGGCGTGGGCGTTCGTGCCCGCCTCCCGTTCCGGGTGTTCGCCCTTGACGGTCCGGGCGCCGGCTCCCGCCTGGTCATCGACGTGGCGCACTACTGGTGAGCCGTCCGTCGCCGCCACACCGAAAAGGTGCCGGGCCCCGGTGGGGGCGCGGCACCTTTTGGGTTGGAAGTTATTCCGGAACCACCAGCGCGGGGGTGTCCTGCTTGAGGGTTTCGCCGCGGAAGAAGCCCGGGTGCGTACGGGACATGACCAGCATGACCACGGCGCCCAGGGCCAGGATGCCGACGCCCAGGATGAATACCAGGCCTATGCCAAACACCTCTGAACCGCTGCCAAACTCAGGTGCCAGGCTGTCCATGGCGGTCTGGACGAATACTACGAACAGCCCCACGCCGCCCATCACCGGGCACACCAGCCGCAGCACGAAGTGCCGCATGCTGTTGAACAGGCTGTGGCGGAAGTACCACGTGCAGGCCAGGGCGGTGAGGCCGTAATAGAAGCAGATCATCAGGCCCAGGGCCAGGATGGTGTCGTTCAGGACGTTCTCGCTGACCACATGCATGACTGCGTAGAACCCAGCAGACATGACGCCGGCGGCGATGGTGGCGAAGCCCGGCGTGGAAAACCTGCTGCTGATGCGGCTGAAGGGTGCCGGCAGCGCGCCGTAGTGTGCCATGGCCAGCAGGCTGCGCGAGGGCGACATGAAGGTTGACTGCAGGGACGCGGCGGAGCTGGACAGCACGGCCAGGGACATCAGGATGGCGAACGGGCCCATGATGGGGGAGGCCAGCGCCGTGAAGATGTTCTCGTGGTTCTCGGCGTTGTTCAGCCCGTTCCCGGTATCGCCGACGCCGGCGAACATCATGGTGGCGATGCTGACCAGCAGGTAGATGGCAAGGACGATGACGGCGGTCAAGGTACCGGCCACGCCGGCGGTCTTCTTGCCGTTGGCTGTTTCCTCGTTGACCGTCAGGCAGACATCCCAGCCCCAGTACACGAAAATCGAGAGGGAGATGCCGGCGGCGATCTGTCCGAACGTCTCGATCTTGGTGACGTCGAACCAGTCCCAGCTGAACGGGATTGCTGTTTCCGAGGTGGACCAGTTGGCGAAGGCCATGGCCACGAACAGGCCCAGCACCAGCAGCTGGAAGCCCACCAGGCTGTATTGCACCAGCTTGGTGGTGTGCAGGCCGCGGTAGCTGACCCAGACGGCCAGCGCCACGAAGACAAAGCAGGTGATGACGTTCAACGCCTTGTTGTCCGCGAGGTCCGCCAGTTCGGGGGAGCCGGTGAGCTGGGAGAGGAAGAGGTAGAAGAAGTCGACGGCGACGCCGGCCAGGTTGGACAGCACGATGATGTTGGCGGCGAGCAGGCCCCACCCGCCCATCCAGCCGATCCACGGACCGAATGCCTTGGTCACCCAGGTGAAAGTGGTGCCGCTGTCCGGGGAGTCGGCGTTGAGCTCCCGGTAGGCGAGCGAGACCAGGATCATGGGGATGAACCCAATGAGGAAAATGACGGGCAGCTGCAGGCCGGCTTCATTGACGGTGGGCCCCAGTGCGCTGGTGAGGGTGTAGGCGGGGGCAATGGTGGAAATGCCCAGGACGACGACGGCCAGGAGCCCGAGCTGGCCGCCCTTGAGTCCCTTGGCGCTGACGCCGTCCGCGGAGGGCGCGTGCGCGTGCGGGCCGGGTTTGGCAGTACTGGTGCGGATTGTCTCTGTCATGGCACCACTTTCTGGAAGGCTGTGAGACGGAGGTCACTATATGAATGGCGTTCATTTAGTATGGGGGTGCCCCGCCTGTGATGCAAGACGCAATATGAATCACATTCGTTTATGACTGGTTTCCGAAATTAGTAAGCTCACTGAGAAATTGCCTTTAGCCCTGCCGCCGCGCCGTTCGGGGCTGGTAGCGTCTGCCGTACTGGACCAATTGAGGAGGATGCATGAAAGCTTCACCGACACTGACCAACAACCTGCAGGCCGTCCTGGCGGACCTGATCGAGCTCCACGTTCAGGGCAAGCAGGCGCACTGGAACATCGTGGGCACCAACTTCCGCGACCTTCACCTGCAGCTTGACGAGATTGTGGACGCTGCCCGCCAGTTCGCCGACGACACCGCCGAGCGCATGCGCGCCCTGCACGCGCTTCCCGACGGCCGCAGCGCCACCGTTGCCGAGACCACCAGCCTGGCCCAGTTCCCGGAAGGGCTGATCAGCACCGCGGATGCCATCGAGCGGATCGTCGCTGCCATGGAAGCGGCCGTGGGCACCATGCGCAAGGTCCATGACGAAGTGGATGAGGAAGACCCCACCTCCGCGGACCTCCTGCACGAGTTCATCGCCCGGCTGGAGCAGTTCGCCTGGATGGTGCAGGCGGAAAACATGAAGCCCACCGCCAAGGTCACCGCGGCCGACTCCAAGTAGCGGGCAGTCCACACGGGCGTCCGGCGCCGGCGGATCCCGCCGCGCCGGACGCCTGGCTGTTGTCCGGGCAATACTGCGGATGTTCCGCTAAGCCGCTTTGGGCACTTTCCGGAGGACGACGGCGGCGAGCACTGCCGCCGTCGCCATGAGGACCAGCCCAATTGCCGCCGTAACGTGCACGCCGGAATCGAAGGCGGCCGCCGCAGCGTCCTTGAGGGCTCCGGCGAGCGGTGCCGGCACCAGGTTGGCTGCGTCCACCGCACCGGCCAGCGTTTCCCTGGCGTTGTGCAGCGAGGTTCCGGGCAGCATGGCCTCCAGCCCCGCCGGCAGCCGGAGGTTCTGCTGGTAGGACGCGGTCAGGATGGAGCCCAGCACCGCGGTCCCCAGCAGCGATCCCACCTCGTAGCCCGTCTCGGAAATCGCTGCCGCAGCGCCGGATTTCGCCGGCGGGGCCGAGCCGAGGATGAGGTCGTTCGAGATGGTTTCCGCCGTGCCTACGCCCAGCGCCAGGACCAGCAATGCTGCCAGCAGCAGGGGCGGGCCCCCGCCGTCGTTACCGAAGGCCACCATGCTGTAGCCGACGGCACTGAAGGACAGGCCCGCGGCCACGACGTACCCCGGACGCACCTTCCGGACCAGCGGGACCACCACCAGCCCTGCCGTCACTGTGGCTGCCAGGGCCGGGAGCATGGCAATGCCCGCCGCCGACGGTGTCATCCCCTCCAGGAGTTGGAGGTGCTGGGCAAGGAAAAGGATGAACCCGTTGAAGGAAAACAGGGCCAAAACGTTGGCGCTGATGGCCATGCTGAACACCCTGTTGCGGAATAGTGACATGTCCAGCAGCGGGTGCTCCAGCCGGTGCTGGCGCCGCACGAACACAATGCCCATGGCCAGGCCGAAGGCTATGCTTCCCAGCCCGGCCGGCCCCGGACCTTCGGTGGCTACTGACTTTACGCCGTAGACGGCGGGCACCATGACCAGCATGGATAGCAGGACGCTGGGAATGTCCGCTCTTCCCGGCGCGGGATCCCTGGACTCCGGAATGAAGGCCGGCCCCAGCGCCAGCAGGGGCAGCATGAGTGGCACGGCCACCAGGAACACGGCACCCCACCAGAAGTGCTCCACCAGCCATCCACCGAGGATGGGGCCCAGGGCGGCGCCGCCGGAGAATCCGGCAGCCCAGATGGCAATGGCCATCCGCCGGCGGTTGGGCTCCGGGAAAATGTTCCGGATCAGCGACAAGGTGGACGGCATCAGCATGGCGCCGAAGAACCCGAGCGCCGCGCGGCCGGCGATCAGCCACTCCGGGGTGGGCGCGAATGCCGTGGCGGCGGACAGCCCTGCGAAGCCCAGGCTGCCGACGACCAGCAGCCGCCGCCGCCCAATCCGGTCGCCGAGGCTTCCCATTGATACCAGCAGCCCTGCCAGGACCAGTGGATAGGCGTCCACGATCCACAGCAGCTGCAGGCCCGTCGGTTCCAGGGCGCGGGCGATGGCGGGCAGGGCGAAGGTCAGGGCGGTATTGTCCACTGCCACCAGCAGCACGGGAAACATCAGCAGCCCCAACGCGAGCCAATCCCGCCACGGTGGCCGCATGGCGGAGCTGTCCCTTTGTAAGGAGGCCGGGCGAATGGAGATCGTCATGTAATAACTGTACCGTCTGGACGGTATAGTTTGAAACCGAAGCATTCCTTCTTCCCTGCCGGTGGAGGGCATGATGGAAGGCATGCCCCGAAAGCCTGTAGCCCGTGATGCGGTCCTTGACGCCTTCGAGTCCCTGCTGATCGAAGTGGGGGAGCGCGCTGCAACCCTCGACGCCGTAGCCCGTAAGGCCGGGGTGTCCAAAGGTGGCCTCCTCTACCACTTTCCCAACAAGGAAGCGCTCATCGCCGTGCTGCTGGACCGCCTTGAGGGGTTGGCCAAGGCGGATGCCGACGCGATGGCTTCGGCCAGCGAAGGTGCCGCCGCGTATTTCATCCGTTCCTCTGTCTGGGCGGATACTCCTCTGGACCGGGTCATTGTGGCCGCCACGCGGCTTGCCGAGGTGGCGCATGAGGAGACCCGCCGCCGGTTCGCCGCCATCCAGCAGCGGTGGCTGGACGAGATTGCTGCGGATGTGGGGCCCGGCCTGGCCAGGGCTGTCCTGTATATGGGTGACGGTTTGTACTTCAATGCCATGCTTTCCGTGGGCCCTGCGCCGGAAGGCGGAGCAGCCGCTGACGTGGAGGAACTCCTGGCCGCGTTGGAACGGCTCCGCAGGTAGTTTTCCATTTGCCGGAGGGCTTCTGGCGTAGGACAATGGAGAGTTGTGAGGGCTGTCACCGGCCGTCATGATCCAACAAATGAATAGCCTTTGATCTGCGGCGGGAGAGTTCTGCCGGAAGTACAGGCAGGCGCCGTAGGAGCAAATCCTCCCCAGGAATCTCGCAGGCCCCTGTACCGCCGCGGCGAGGCACCTCTGGAAAGCAGCAGGCAGTTGTCCGGCCTCCCTTGGGGGAAGCGGAACGGCTGTTGTGCTCACCGACGGTGCAAGCGGTTCCTGCGCAGGCAGGCGACGCGGAAACTCTCAGGTCCAATACAGAGCGGGGAGGGACCCGAATAGCTGTGGCGTACCCTGCGCCGCCTGAATAAATGGAGTTCCTTCGTGTCGGTTACCCCAACCTCCACCACCTTCGTAGACCGCCACATTGGCGCACGCCGCCAGGACGACGCCGACACCATGCTCAAAGCCGTGGGCTACGGCACGGTCGATTCCCTGGTGGACACCGCCGTGCCCAAGGTCATCCGCCAGGACACGGCCCTCCGCCTGCAGGATGCCCTCAGTGAGGTTGAGGTGCTTGCTGAATTGCGCCGGCTGGCCGCCAAGAACAAGACCGCGGTCCAGATGATTGGCCAGGGCTACTACGACACCATCACCCCTGCCGTGATCCGCCGGAACATCCTCGAGGCCCCGGCCTGGTACACCGCCTACACCCCGTACCAGCCCGAAATTTCCCAGGGCCGGCTTGAGGCACTCCTGAACTTCCAGACCATGGTCCAGGACCTGGTGGGCCTGCCCATCGCCAACGCCTCCCTGCTGGATGAAGCCACCGCCGTGGCCGAAGCGGTGCTGCTCATGCGCCGCGCCAACAAGACCAAAGACGCCCACGACGGCAAGACCGTCCTGGACATTGACGTGCTGCCGCAGACCATTGCCATCGTCAAGGGCCGCGCCGAGGCGCTCGGCTTCGAGGTTGAGGTTGCCGACCTGTCCAAGGGCCTCCCTGAAGGTGCGATCAACGGGATCGTGCTCCAGCAGCCCGGCGCCTCAGGCCGGGTCTGGGATCAGTCCGCCACCATTGCGGCGGCGAAGGACCGCGGTGCGCTGGTTACCGTGGCCGCCGACCTGCTGGCCCTGACCCTGATAACGCCTCCCGGCGAGCAGGGCGCCGACATCGCCGTCGGCTCCACGCAGCGTTTCGGGGTGCCGCTGTTCTTCGGCGGGCCGCACGCCGCCTACATGGCCGTCCGCAAGGGCCTGGAGCGTTCCATGCCCGGCCGCCTGGTGGGCGTGTCCAAGGACGACGCAGGGATGCCCGCGTACCGCCTCGCGCTGCAGACGCGCGAGCAGCACATCCGCCGCGAAAAGGCCACGTCCAACATCTGCACCGCGCAGGCCCTCCTGGCCATCGTCTCCTCCATGTACGCCGTCTACCACGGCCCCGACGGGCTGAAGGCGATCGCGGAAACCGCCCACGGCCATGCACGAACACTGGCGGCCTCGCTGGCGGGTGCCGGTGTGGAGGTGCTGCACACGAGCTTTTTCGACACCCTGACGGTCCGGGTCCCGGGACGCGCTGCCGCGATTGTCGCCGCCGCCGAAGCACGCGGGATCAACCTGCGTCCCGTCGACGCCGACACCGTGGGCATTTCCCTGGATGAAACCACGACGCCGGCCATCGTCGCCGAGGTTGCCGACGTCTTTGGCGCCACCGTTGCCGGGATCCGCGGCGAGGGCCAGGGCTTTGTGCTGGAGGCCGCCGTGGAGCGTTCCTCCGACTACCTGCAGCACCCGGTCTTCAACACGTACCGGTCCGAAACCCAGCTCCTGCGCTACATCCGGAAGCTGTCGGACCGGGACCTCGCGCTGGACCGCACCATGATCCCGCTGGGCTCGTGCACCATGAAGCTGAACGCCACCGCCGAGATGGAAGCCATCTCCTGGCCGGAGTTTGCCTCCATCCACCCCTTCGCCCCGGACTCCCAGACCGAAGGCTGGCGCGAACTCATCGCGGACCTGGAAGCGGACCTGACCACGATCACCGGGTATGACCAGGTGTCCATCCAGCCCAACGCGGGCTCCCAGGGCGAACTGGCCGGGCTGCTGGCTATCCGCGGGTACCACCACTCCCGCGGCGAGCAGCAGCGCAACGTCTGCCTGATCCCGGCCTCGGCCCATGGCACCAACGCTGCCTCCGCCGTCCTGGCCGGCATGAAGGTCGTAGTGGTTGCCACCGCCGCGGACGGCACCATCAATCACGATGACCTGACGGCCAAGATCGAGGCGAACAAGGACGTCCTCTCGGCGATCATGATCACCTACCCGTCCACCCACGGCGTCTACGATGCGGACGTGACCGAGATCTGCGAGGCCGTCCATGCTGCCGGTGGCCAGGTCTACGTCGACGGCGCCAACCTGAACGCCCTGGTGGGCCTGGCCCAGCCGGGCAAGTTCGGCGGGGATGTGTCCCACCTGAACCTGCACAAGACCTTCTGCATCCCGCACGGCGGCGGGGGACCCGGCGTCGGGCCGGTCGCGGCGAAGGCCCACCTGGCACCGTTCATGCCCGGCGACGCGAACAAGGCAGCGCATGAGGAAGGCCACGGGGTAGCCATCTCGGCGTCCCGGTTCGGTTCGGCGGGTGTGCTGCCGATCTCCTGGGCCTACGTGAAGCTCATGGGCGGGGAAGGCCTGACTCAGGCCACCAAGTCCGCGCTGCTGGCGGCCAACTACGTCGCTGCCAGGCTGAACGACTACTTCCCGGTCCTCTACACCGGCGAAGGTGGCCTCGTGGCGCATGAATGCATCCTGGACCTGCGCGAACTCACAGCCAGGACCGGCGTCACCGCCGAGGATGTGGCCAAGCGGCTGATCGACTTCGGTTTCCACGCCCCCACCCTTTCGTTCCCCGTAGCGGGCACCCTGATGGTGGAGCCCACCGAGTCCGAGGACCTGGCCGAGATCGACCGCTTCATCGAGGCCATGATCACCATCCGCAGGGAGATCGACCAGGTGGCCAATGGCGACTTTGCCGTGGCGGATTCACCCTTGCGGCGCGCACCCCACACGGCAGCCGCCGTCGTCAGCTCCGACTGGGACCGTGCCTACCCGCGCGAGCAGGCCGCGTTCCCTGCCCACCACAAGCAGGACAAGTACTTCCCGCCGGTGGGCCGGATCGATGGCGCCGCCGGAGACCGGAACCTCATCTGCTCCTGCCCGCCGCTCGAAGAGTTCGAAAACTGAAGGACCGGCACCGTGACTGAGAAATACACCGCCCTTTACGACGAACACAAGAAGCTGGGCGCTTCCTTCACCGACTTCGGCGGCTGGCAGATGCCGCTCAAGTACAGCTCCGAACTGGCCGAGCACCACGCCGTCCGCAAAGCTGCGGGCCTGTTCGATCTCTCCCACATGGGCGAAGTCTGGGTCACCGGGCGGCAGGCTGCCGCCTTCCTCGACTTTGCCCTGGTGGGAAAGATCTCCGCCATGGCCGTGGGCAAGGCCAAGTACTCGCTGATCTGCAACGAGGACGGCGGCATCATCGACGACCTCATCACCTACCGCCGTCCCGCCGCTGAAGACGGCACCGACGTCTTCCTGGTGGTGCCCAACGCGGGTAACGCCGCAGTGGTGGCGGCAGCCCTTCAGGAACGCGCCGCAGGGTTTGACGTGCTGGTGGAGGACGCCTCGGCCCGTACATCGCTGATCGCGGTGCAGGGCCCCAAGGCCCAGGAACTCCTGTTGCGCCTGGTCCCGGCCGCACAACACTCCCTGGTGGTGGACCTGAAGTACTACGCCGCCGTGGAGGTTCCGTTCCTGGTGGGCGGGGCCGGCAAGGAACTCCTGCTCGCGCGCACCGGGTACACCGGTGAGGACGGGTTCGAGATCTTCGTGGCCAACGATGACGCCCCGGCACTGTGGCAGGCACTGGCCGCCATCGCCGACGACGGGGAACTGACCCCCGCCGGCCTCGCCTCCCGCGACTCCCTCCGCCTGGAAGCGGGGATGCCGCTGTACGGCAACGAACTGTCGCTGCAGGGTGACCCGTTCGCTGCCGGCCTGGGCCCCGTCGTCGCACTCTCCAAGGAGGGCGACTTCGTTGGCAAGGCCGCGCTGGCAGCAAAGAAGGAAGCCGGCGCCGGCAGCACCTCCGGCCGCCGCCTCGTGGGCCTCAAAGGCAAGGGCCGCCGCGCAGGCCGGGCCCACTACCCCGTACTCAAGGACGGGGACACAGTCGGTGAAGTCACCTCCGGCCAGCCATCGCCCACCCTCGGCTACCCGATCGCCATGGCCTACGTCCACGTCGATTACTCGGCACCCGGCACGGCCTTGGACATCGATCTCCGCGGCAAGGCAGAACCGTTCGAAGTGGTCGACCTCCCGTTCTATCGCCGCGCCAAGTAGCTTTTGGTGCCCCTCCGTGGTCACCTTCGCGACGGCGGACCGGACATTTTCACGCCTGCTGCTCCTTCGTCGCTTTGACGCAGGCTTTCGAAAAGTCCGGGTCCGCCGGCCCTTGTGCGCACCCCGCCTTGGTGACGTGCTTGCGGAGTGGGCGGGGCATCCGGCAGCGTGCGTCTAAGGGAGCGTCACGTCCGCTTAGCGGGCGTCTTCGCGACCGAGCACGCAGAGGATGTCCTGCTCCCTTCCCACCCAACCAAACACCTGCTTAGTTAGGAACCAATCGCATGGCCGTTGGAGTCTTTGATCTTTTTTCGATCGGGATTGGCCCGTCGTCTTCGCATACTGTGGGGCCGATGCGGGCTGCTGCTGTGTTCGCTGAGGAGTTGAAGGCCTCGGGGAAGCTGGCTGGGGTGGCGGGGTTGCGGGTGGATTTGTATGGGTCGTTGGCAGCGACGGGGCACGGGCATGGGACGATGACGGCGGTCCTGTTGGGCTTGGAGGGGTTCCATCCGGAGTTGATCCTGCCTGATGAGGTTGAGGAGCGGCTGGCCTCGATCGCGGAGACCGGGGTCCTGAACCTGGCCGGGTCGGTGGCGCTGCCGTATGGGGTGAAGGACATGGTGTTGCGGCCGTTGACGGTGCTGCCGCGGCACACGAACGGGATGACGTTCACGGTCACCGACGCGCAGGGTTCGGTGGTGCACGCGGCGACGTTCTTCTCGGTCGGTGGCGGGTTCATCGTCCGGGAGGGGGAGGAGGACGCGGCGCAGCAGGAACTGGACGCGTCCAAGGACGGGCTGCCGTTGCCGTTCCGGACCGCGGCGGAGTTATTGGCGCACTGCGCGGTGACCGGGCTGGGCATCGCCGACGTGATGTCTACGAACGAGTTGGCCTCCCGCTCGGGGGAGGAGATCCGTGCCGGGCTGCTGCACATCTGGTCCGTGATGGAGAACTGCGTGCAGACCTCGCTCAAACGCGAAGGGGTGCTGCCGGGCGGGTTGAAGGTCCGCCGCCGCGCCCCTGACTGGTACGAGCGGTTGAAGAAGGAAACCGCCCGCCCTGAAGACACCGGCCAGGACGGGCGGGACCACTACGACCCGCGGTATTGGCAGGAGTGGGTTAACTTGGTGGCGTTGGCCGTGAACGAGGAAAACGCCTCCGGCGGCCGGGTGGTCACCGCGCCCACGAACGGGGCGGCCGGGATCATCCCCGCGGTGTTGTTCTATGCCCTGCATTTCGCCCCGGGCATGGACCAGGCAACGCAGGCGGACCGGGATGATGTGGTGGTGCGGTTCCTGCTCGCTGCCGGCGCCGTGGGGGTGCTTTACAAGGAACAGGCCTCGATCTCCGGGGCCGAGGTCGGCTGCCAGGGCGAGGTCGGCTCCGCGTCCTCGATGGCCGCCGCGGGCCTGGCCGAAGTTATGGGCGGCACGCCCGCCCAGGTGGAGAACGCCGCGGAAATCGCGATGGAACACAACCTGGGCCTGACCTGTGACCCGATCGGGGGGCTGGTCCAGGTCCCCTGCATCGAACGGAACGCGATCGCCGCCGCGAAAGCCATCAACGCCGCGAAAATGGCGCTCTGGGGCGACGGCACCCACCGCGTCTCCCTCGACGAAGTCATCATCACCATGCGCGAAACCGGCAAGGACATGAGCGACAAATACAAGGAAACCGCCATGGGCGGCCTCGCCGTCAACGTCGTCGAATGCTGACCCAAGGTGCCTAGTTGTGGACGGCCGCCCACCAGTTGAGGCTGGCCGCGAACACCAGCCATGAGATGTAGGGCAGCAGGAGTAACCCTGCCATCCGGTTGATGGGACCGAAATGCAGCACCGTCACCGTAACGGCAGCAATCAGGGCCAGGATGATGGCCAGGCCCAGCCACAGCGCTGCCGTGCCAAGGGCAGGATAGAGGGCGAAGAACGCCGGGGTCCAGGCCAGGTTGAGGGCCAGTTGGATGCCGTAAACCACCATGGCCTGCCGTGTCCCATCGGCACGTTGGCGCCATACCAGCCACGCTGCAACGGCCATCGCCGCATAGAGGATGGTCCATACGGGGCCGAACACACCATTGGGCGGGGACCAGGGGGCCTTGTCCGCGGCGGCGTACCAGCCCGTGACGTTTGCCGCCGAGGCGAGTCCGCCCAGCGCCGCCACGAGAAGTGAGGCCAGCAGGAAACCGGCAAGCCCAGCCGTCTGCACGGCTGCGCTGTACGCCCGGCTTCCGCCTCCCGCGGCAGCCATGCCTTGTTCCCCATCCAGCTTCATACCCCAACCCTTGTTGACCCTGCTGAGCTCCGTCAAGGTGGCTCGCCACAACGGGGTGGTGTCGCTCCAGGGATGCTGAAGAAAAGCCGGAGCCGCCCGAGGCTTTAGACTTGAGGCTGCATGTCCGCACGCATCCAGAAGTACCGAAACCGCGCACAAACCCGATTGGACACGGCCCCCTTGCGAGAATTCACCGCACGTTTTGCCACAGCCGAGGAAATTGAGAACTGGGACAAGCACGTCACGGCCAACCCGAACGGCGGCAACATGCTGCAATCGGCCGCCTACGCATCGGTCAAGAACGGAAGTGGCTGGAAAGTCCGGTTCCTGGTGCTGGAAGGCGGAGGGAGCTCCAGCTACAACCTGGTCCTGGAAAAGAGCTTTCCCGTCCTAGGCCGGCTCTGGTACCTCATTAAGGGCCCTGACCTGGCAGGGGAAGCGGACCTGGGACCTGCCCTCGAAGCGTGCGCCCGGTTGGTCCGCGGCAGGAGGCTGAACGTCTTCACCATCAAGGTGGAACCGGACATCATCGACTCCGACGACGCGCGGCGGGAACTCGCAGCGGCCAACCTGGCCAAGGCCCCCAACATCCAGTCCAACGACTCCACCGCCCTGCTGGACATCTCCGGCACGGAAGAGGAAGTGTTCAAGGCCGTCTCCTCCCGCGCCCGGAACGCCATCCGGCGTGCAGAGCGTGAGGGCTGCCAGGTGGTCCGGCAGGAGCATGGGCCGGAAACCTACCGGACGTTGTACGACCTGATGGCCAATACCGTCAGCGCAAAGGGATCCATGCCGCTCCGCAGCTACGACTACTACGCCCGGTTCTGGGACGAGTTCTGCAACCGCGGCCAGGGCAACTTCTTCTTCACCTACGAGGACGGAAAACCCAGCGTCGGCGCCTTCGTGATCAACTACGGTGCCAAGGCTACCTACAAGGATGGCGGCTCCATCCAGAACCGCAAGCAATACGGGGATTCGCACCTGGTGCAGTGGACTGCCATTAAACGGATGCAGGAACTCGGCTGCACGGAATACGACTTCTGTGGAACCCCGCCGGCTGCGCGCATCAAGGACAAGACCCACAACCTCTACGGCATGGGGATGTTCAAGACCAGCTTCACCAAGACCGTCACCGACTTTGTGGGCTGCCACGACTACGTCCTGTCCCCACTCCGGCACCGGCTGTGGGTCAACGGAGGAGAAAAGGTGTTCCGCCGGATCGAAACCGCACGCACCGGCCAGCAGTTCTACTGACCAGCCCCCACCACGCGCCAACACCCAGGCACCCGCCGGGCCGCACCCCTGTGCAGCCTGCCCCGAATACCGTCCGCCCCGTGAGCCCCCCGGGCCGCGAAGAGTCGAGAAGAAGGTCACCCCTTGAACACAGTTTCCGCCGCTACCGGGCTTCAGTACGCCAACCTCAGCGACGCCGACTTCGAGGCCTTCACCCTGAAGCACCCGCAGAACAGTTTCCTGCAGTCCATCGACTTTGCCCGCTTCCAGCGCGCCCGTGGACAGCAGGTGGAACTCTTCGGAGTCCGGCGCGACGGCGAACTTGTCGCCGCCGGAAAGCTCAACTTCACCACCACCCGGCTGGGATACACCGTCTGCGAATGCGCCAAGGGCCCCCTCATGGACTACACGGACCGCGAACTGGTGGGCGCCGTCGTCGGGCTCCTCCGCAAGCATGCGGCCGGCCGCAAAGCCGCTGAGCTGCGGATCTCTCCCAACATCCGGTACATCGCCCGGGACGCCGACGGCGCGGAGCAGCCGGACGTCGAAGACAACCGGCCGCTGGTGGCAGACCTGGAGCGACTGGGCTTCCAGCACCAGGGCCTGGACATGAACTTCGTCAACGTCAACTGGATGTTCATCAAGAACCTGGTAGGGATCCAGGACGCCGAAGAACTGATCATGGGCACCAGCTACCGGACGCGGAAAGCCATCCGCAAGGCGGAGAAGAACGGCGTCTTCCTCGAACAGGCCACCCTGGAAACCCTCGAAGATTTCTACGGCGCACTGAGCCGCGCCGGCGACGAAAAGGGCTTCGTGTACCGCGAACGCGCCTACTACGAGAACCTGCTCCGCACCACCTCCGCGGAATTCACCAAGCTGATGATGGCCAAGATCGACATCCCGGCCTACCGCAAGTCCATTACCGAACGCCTGGCCGCGGAGTCAGCCACGGCAGCCGAACTCCGCCGCGAGGTTGAGGAGACAGGCAGCAAGAAGAAGGCCAACCGGCTCAAGGTGGTCCAGGACCTGGTGGACAGCTACGAGCGGAGCCTGAAGGACATCGAGCGGTTCCCCGACTCGGTCGGAACGGCAACCGTGGCAGCCATCCATTTTGTTTGCTACGGCGACGAGGTGGTGTGCGTCATCGGAGGCACCGTCCAGGACTACATCTACTTCAACGGCGCAACCTCCCTCTACTGGGGAATGATGCTGCACGCCCTGGAGAAGGGCTACCCGCGCTACAACTTCTATGGCACGTTCGGCATCTCCGGGCAGGACGAGGAAGGCCACGGCGGCTACGAGTTCAAGAAGGGCTTCGGCGGTGAGGTGGTCCAGCTGGTGGGCGACTTCGTCCTGCCGGTGCGTCCGGCCATCTTCCATGCCAACAAGCTCGCCAGGTCCGCCGCGGCGGCCGCCCGCACACTGCTGGGCAAACTGCCGCTGAAGCGCGCATCCTGACAGTCCATCAACCGCGCACAGGGAGGAACCGGGCATGACCAACCGGCCCGAACGGCCCGGGTCCAGGCCGACAACTGACGGCCTGCCCAAGACTGAACCGCTGACCCCTGCGCAGCTCCGGCAGGATGCTGCGGCCAAACGGATGCTGCGCCGCCTGGTCCAGGGCGAGAACCCTCCCACGGCTCCGTTAAGCATTGTGGACCGGCTGGCGGGCAGCCCGTACGCCAACCCCACCATCCAGGTGGGCGGCGTGGACACCTCAGCGCGCAAGACCTTGGACTTTGCCTTGCACCTGGCGGAAACCATGTTCCGTTACGGCGCCGGAGCCCTCGAAGTCGAAACCAGCATCATCGCGGTCACGGCCGCCCTGGGGCTGAAGAATATCGAGGTTGACATCACCAACCAGTCCGTCGGCATCAACTACGCGCCCAAGGACCAGACACCCATCGCCCTGCTGCGCGTGGTGAGGTCATGGACCAACAACTACGCGGGCCTGGCAAAGGTGCACCAGCTGGTCACCGACATCGTCGCCGGCGGCGTGGGCCGTGACGAGGCGATCCGCAGGCTCAACGAGGCCATCACCAGTCCCAAGCCGTACCCCCGGTGGATGGTTACCGTGGCGTTCGGCATCTTCGCGGCGGTGTTCGTGGGAGTGCTGGGCGGCGGCCCGGTGTCATCGGCGATCGCGTTCGCGGCAAATATCGGAATCAGCCTGCTGGCCCGGCAGTTGGGACGCTGGCGGGTCCCGGACTTCTTCATCACCGCCAGCTGCTCCTTTGTGGTCACCATCCTGGCGCTGCTGTTGTGGCAGCTGGGGCTCACCACGTCACCGTCAATTGTGGTGGTGGGCGGCATCCTGCTGCTCCTGCCCACCGGCCGCCTGGTGTCCTCCGTGCAGGACGCCATCAACGGCTTCCCCGTAACCGCGGCGGGCCGGTTCCTGTCCACCCTCCTGACCTTCGGCGCCATCGTGGCAGGAATCGCCGTTGCCTTCGTCGTGGGGGAGCTCACCGGCCTGCAGCGCATCGACGTCACCCAGACCTTCCCGCCCGCCTACGACCTCTGGGTCCTCATTCTCTTCGTGGCTGCAGCGGTGATGGCCATCGGCATCACGGAACAGACCACCTGGAAGCTGCTGCTGCCCACGGCGGCCGTTGGCGTCGCCGGTTACCTGGTGCTGCTCGGCTGCGGAGTGTTGGGTATCGGCGACCGGTTCTCACCTGCCATCGCCGCCGTCGTCATTGGCCTGCTCGCCCGGGTGGTGGCACTGCGCATGGGGGCACCGCAGCTGGTAGTGGCGGTGCCCGCGGCACTGATCCTGCTGCCTGGCCTCACAATATTTCGGTCAATGTACGTGCTCACCGTTGAGGAATCCGAGGTCCTGGCGGGCGCCGGCGGGATGCTCAGTGCCGGTGCCATCGTGCTGGGCACGGCAGGGGGCATCGTCCTGGGCGACGTGCTGGCCCGCCCCCTGACCCGCAGCCTTGCCAGCAACGAGCGGCGCCGGGCGCGCCGCCGCTAGCAAAACCTAGATCTGGCCGACCGGAAGTTTCTTTTCAGCCTGGAACACGTCCTCCACCCGGCCCTGCGCCCAGTAACCGGAGAGGGACACCTGGCCGCGTTCGAGGCCGCGCTGCTTGAACAGGACCTCCCGCAGCGCCTTCATGTAGCCGCGTTCGCCGTGCGCAAAGACGTCCACCATGCCGCTGGGCCATTCGGCGTCCGCCACGGCCTTGACCAGCAGGTCGCTGGAACCGGCCGGGGTGCCGTTGCGGGGCAGCCAGGTCACCTGCAGACCCGCAGGCGCCGAAAGGGGCTGGATGTCGGCTTCGGAGCCCACCTCCAGGAAGGCAAGGCCGGTTGCCCCTGCCGGGAGGGCCTCGATGCTGGCGGCGATGGCGGGCAGGGCCGCTTCGTCACCGGCAAAGAGATACCAGTCGGCCCCGGGATTGGGATTGTACGCACCGCCCGGGCCGGTGAACGTCAGGGTCTCGCCCGGCTGGGCCTTGGCCGCCCAAGGACCGGCGAGCCCTTCGTCGCCGTGGACCACGAAGTCGATGGCCAGTTCCCGGGTTTCCGGGTCCACCCAGCGGACCGTATAGGTGCGGGTGAAGGGCCACTGGTCGCGCGGCATGGTTTCCCGGACAACCTCCAGGTCCAACGGGGAGGGGTACTGCACGTCCGGCTGCGGGAAAATGATCTTCACGTACCGGTCAACGAACCCGTTGTTGATGAAGTCGCCGAAACCCTCTCCGCCGGCCACGATCCGGACCATGTGCGGGGACAGCTGCTCCTTGCGCAGTACGGTGAGGTTGACCTGCGGACGGCTCTTCTTGGTTGCGCTGGTGGCGGCGGGGACAGTGCTCATAGGGCAAGCCTAGCTAGGGCAGCGGCGGGAGTTCCCAGGTTACGCCAGATGCCCCTTGTTCCCGGAGCAGTTGGTTCACCCGGCTGAACGGCCTCGAGCCAAAAAACCCGCGGGATGCGGACAGGGGACTGGGGTGGGCGCTGGCGACGGCCGGGGCGCCGGCAAGCAGCGGCCGGACCCCCTCAGCTTCCTTGCCCCACAAGAGGGCCACCAAGGGCAACCCCGTCCCGTCCGGGGCTTTCCGTGCGGCCAGCGCCGTGACTGCCGCCGTCGTAATTTCCTCCCAGCCCTTCCCGCGGTGGGAGCCGGCCGCACCGGCCCTGACGGTCAGGACCCGGTTCAGGAGCAGCACGCCCTGCTGCGTCCACGCCGAAAGGTCGCCATGGACGCGCGGGGGAATGCCCAGATCCGATTCCAGCTCCCGGTAGATGTTTACCAGGCTGCGGGGGAGGGGGCGGGGGCGGGAGTCGACGGAAAATGACAGGCCGACGGCGTGTCCAGGCGTGGGGTAGGGGTCCTGGCCCACGATGAGGACCTTCACGCCGGCCAGCGGCTGGCGGAAAGCGCGCAGGACGTTCGACGGCGGCGGCAGCAGTTGGTGCCCGGCCGCCTCCTCGCCTGCCAGGAAGGCCAGCACCTTCCGCAGCTGGGCTTCCACGCCCTGCAGTGCCGCGGCCCAGTCCGGGGCCATGAGCTCTGCCAGCGGCAGCTCGGCCAGGCTGGCGAAGCTGAGCGTGTCCGCCGGGTCCTGCTGGAGCTCAAACAGCGCATCCGATTCAACCATCGTTCCATTGTCGCAGGGACCCTGTGGAGACCAGGCACCGTGCGGCGGCAGCCCGGGCCGCCGAATGACACTGCTGTTATTCGGCGGCTAGCATAGGGGTAAGACATTGACCGTAACCAGCGAAGGAGTGCGCCGTGGCGGAACCGGCCCGGGAACACCTGCCGGAGCAGGATCCGCAGAAGTCCCTCCTGGCGGATTTCATCCTCCGCGAGTCCTCCCTGTCGGAGCGCGAACAACAGATGCTGGCGCTGGAACGGCAGTGGTGGAAGTACGCGGGAGCCAAGGAACAGGCCATTCGCGAGCTCTTTGACCTCTCCGCAACCCACTACTACCAGCTCCTCAACGCACTGATCGACCGCGAGGACGCCGTGGCCCACGATCCCATGCTGGTCAAGAGATTGCGTAGACTACGTACGTCGCGCCACCGTGCACGTACTGCCCGGCGCCTGGGATCCGACGCTTAGAGACGCCCCAGGCCGGGACAACAGCCGCAATCAACAAGGATGTCCTTCCACCATGACCAGATACGCCCGCGATGAATTCGACAAGGTCCCCGAGGCCGCGTCGCGACAAGGTGTCCACCGGACGGCTTCGGCCCCGTCCCGGGTACGGCTTTGGCCCATCCTGGCGGTGGGAATGGCAGCCCTTGCCATTGGGCTGGTGTCCTTCCTGATCCTTCCCAAACTCGGCTTCAACGCCAACGCGAGCCAGGCATCGGCAAGCGTGGAGTCAGCTCCGCTCGCCGGCACCGGATCCACGCCCACGGCCACGCAGGCTGCCGGCTCCGCCGGCACGGGGACACCGACGCCGTCCCCCTCTGCCGGGCCAACCCAGGTCAGCGAGCCAGCGCCCACGTCGTCGGCCACCCAGCAGGCCGTGGTCGACAGGACGCAGGCAGTGGCTGTCTACAACGCCGCCGGCACGGCCGGGCTGGCCAGCCGGGTGGGCGGCACGGTCCAGGCCGACGGCTGGCGGCTCGGCCCGGTGGGCAACTGGTCCGGCGCCCCGCAAAAGTCCTCCGTGATTTTCTATGCCGGCCCCCAGCAACTGGCCAGTGCCCAGGAACTCGCCGGGCTGTTGAATATCCCCACCGTTGTGAGCAGTACCGAGTTCCAGGTACCACTCGTCGTGGTCCTTGGCCCGGGTTACCGGTAGCCGCACCCCGTCCAGTTACGCCGGTCTGGTCTCCACCCGGCCCCCGATGGAAAGAGTTGTTGATCATGGCACTGGGAACCGTCAAATGGTTCAACGCTGAAAAGGGCTACGGCTTCATCACCGTTGACGGTTCCGGTGATGACATTTTTGTCCACTGGTCCGCCATCCAGGGGGAGGGGTACCGCGCCCTGGCCGAAGGCCAGCGGGTCCAGCTCGATGTCGGCGAGGGCGAAAAAGGTCCGCAGGCGGAAAACGTCCGGCACGCGCAGTGATGCCCGCATTGCGTCCCGGAGCCCGAGCCATGCCGGTACTCGCGCTGTCACTGGGAGCCGTCCTTTCGCTGGGTGCATGCGCCGGCACCGGCGGCAACGCCAGGGTGGAACCGGCCGAGGCTTCCGGCGACGGTGTGCTCCGGGTGGGCGTCATCCTGGACAACTCCGGTGACAACGCCTTCCTCAACGCCCCGCAACTGGCTGCCGCCAGGCTTGCCATCCAGGACATCAACGCCGCCGGCGGACATAAAGGCCGGCCAGTGGAGCTCCTTCCGGTGCACCCGGACCAGGACACGGCGAAGCAGGCAAGCGACGCAGCGGCGGCCAAAGCGGACGTGGTGATCGGGCCCACCGACTCCAGCCACGCCCCGGCAGCAGCGGACATCCTGTCCCGCGCACACATCCCCCTGATCTCGCCGGCCAATACCGCTGCCGGTCTTACCGGGCTGGCGAGCGGAGGCTACTACTTCAGGACCGCAGCAGCCGACGTCGCGCAAGGACCCGTGCTGGCCAAACTTGCCAAGGACGCCGGCGCCGCCACGATCAGCGTGCTGTACCAGGAAGGCTCCTACGGCAAGGACCTCTCCGGAGCAGTCTCGGAGGCAGCCAAAGGGGCCGGACTCACGGTCCTGCCGGGCGCCCGTTTCAAAGCCGGTGCTGCCGCCGAGGCCGCCCGCTCCGCGTCCAAGGCCAAGCCGGACGCCGTCGTCGTGATTGCCCGCGAGGGTGCACGGGACGCCCTGGTGGAGCTGAACAGTGCAGGCGTTGCCGGCTCCCGGATCATCCTCAGCGACGGCGCGTTTGCCCGCTACGGGTCCGGGCTCGCACCCGGGACACTCGAAGGTGCCCGCGCCGTCGTGCCCGGGCAGCTGCCCGGCGCTGCGTTCCAGGCGAAACTGCTGGCCGTTGACCCGGCACTCAAGGATGTCTCCTTCGCCGCTGAAACTTACGACGCCGTCACACTGGCGGCCCTGGCCGCGGCCCGTGCACAGGATGACGCCGGCCGCTCCATTGCCGCGAACCTGGTCCCGGTCTCCGGGGGAACGGCTTCCTCCGGTGCCGGCGCGCCGGCCGCCCCCTGCCTGAGCTACAAGGAGTGCCTCGGTGGTCTCGCAGGCAGCCCGGACATCAATTACGACGGCGAATCGGGCCCGGTTGCCTTCGATTCCAATGGGGACATCACCTCGGCCGCTTTCTCCGTGTACACCTTCGGGGCCGACAACAACCCCTCTCTGTCCGGCCGGGAGACGGCGGGCCACTCCGGCTGATCGCCCTGGGCGAAGCGGACCCTGCCTGCGGGGCGTTACGCGTCTTTTCGCTTGCACTCTCACCTGGGGAGTGCTAATTATTGACTTAGCACTCTGACGTACCGACTGCTAAAGCAACGCCTGGTTCCGGCCGGCAGCGCACGGCACCGGTCGACGAGCGAAAGAAACACCTCACTTCAGTGAGATCCCCGCCCGGAGGCATACAGAGGCCCCCGGCAAAGGATCGTCCGTCGCGGGCACTGCAGCGAAGGTTCATTCTTAACGACTGTCCCGAAAGGACTATTGCCGTTATGGCCAAGATCATTGCATTTGATGAAGAGGCACGCCGCGGCCTTGAGCGTGGCCTGAACACCCTCGCCGACGCCGTTAAGGTCACCCTCGGCCCGCGTGGACGCAACGTCGTCCTCGAAAAGAAGTGGGGCGCCCCCACGATCACCAACGATGGTGTCTCCATCGCCAAGGAGATCGAGCTGGACGATCCTTACGAGAAGATCGGCGCCGAGCTGGTCAAGGAAGTTGCCAAGAAGACCGACGACGTTGCCGGTGACGGCACCACCACGGCAACCGTCCTGGCCCAGGCCCTGGTTAAGGAAGGCCTGCGCAACGTTGCTGCCGGCGCCGACCCGCTGTCCCTCAAGCGCGGCATCGAGAAGGCCGTTGACGCCGTCACCGCCGAACTGCTGAACTCCGCCAAGGAAATCGAAACCAAGGAAGAGATCGCGGCCACCGCCTCCATCTCCGCCGGTGACGACGAGATCGGTGCCCTCATCGCCGAAGCCCTGGACAAGGTGGGCAAGGAAGGCGTCATCACGGTCGAGGAATCCAACACCTTCGGCCTGGAGCTGGAACTCACCGAAGGCATGCGCTTCGACAAGGGCTACATCTCCGCCTACTTCGTCACCGACGCTGAGCGCCAGGAAACGGTCCTCGAGGATCCGTACATCCTGATCGTCAACTCCAAGATCTCCAACGTCAAGGAACTGGTTGCTGTCCTGGAGAAGGTCATGCAGTCCAACAAGCCGCTGCTGATCATTGCCGAGGACATCGAGGGCGAGGCCCTGGCCACCCTGATCGTGAACAAGATCCGCGGCACCTTCAAGTCCGTCGCCGTCAAGGCTCCGGGCTTCGGCGACCGCCGCAAGGCCCAGCTCGCCGACATCGCCGTCCTCACCGGCGGCCAGGTCATCTCCGAGGAAGTTGGCCTCAAGCTGGAGACTGCCGGCCTGGAGCTCCTGGGCCAGGCCCGTAAGGTAGTTGTCACCAAGGACGAGACCACCATCGTCGAAGGTGCCGGCGACGCCGACCAGATCGCCGGCCGCGTTTCCCAGATCCGCGCCGAGATCGAGAACTCCGACTCCGACTACGACCGCGAGAAGCTGCAGGAGCGCCTGGCCAAGCTGGCCGGCGGCGTTGCAGTCATCAAGGCCGGAGCCGCAACCGAGGTTGAGCTCAAGGAGCGCAAGCACCGCATCGAAGACGCAGTGCGCAACGCCAAGGCTGCCGTTGAGGAAGGTATCGTCGCCGGTGGCGGCGTGGCCCTGATCCAGGCCGGCGCCAAGGCATTCGCCAACCTGCAGCTCTCCGGCGACGAAGCAACCGGCGCCAACATCGTCCGCGTTGCCATCGACGCGCCGCTGAAGCAGATCGCCTTCAACGCCGGCCTCGAGCCGGGCGTTGTGGTCGACAAGGTCCGCGGCCTGCCCGCCGGCCACGGCCTGAACGCAGCAACCGGCGAGTACGTCGACCTGCTGGCTGCCGGCGTCAATGACCCCGTCAAGGTGACCCGCTCTGCCCTGCAGAACGCGGCCTCCATTGCCGGCCTGTTCCTCACCACCGAAGCAGTGGTTGCTGACAAGCCGGAGAAGGCTGCAGCACCCGCCGGTGGCGACGACATGGGCGGCATGGGCGGCATGGGCGGCTTCTAAGCCTCCCGGCCGGGACCTGCCCGCCAAACCGCAAAGTGCGGCCCCCTCTTCGGAGGGGGCCGCACTTTCCGTTATGGCGGGGATCCTGTTGCGGCCGGAACCGCATCCGGTGGACACCCCGCTGCGGAGGCAGGGCCGGGTGTCGGCCGCTTCTGGCAGGATGGACCAGTGACGATTACTGCAGCGGCTGATGGTTCGGCCTTGGGAAACCCCGGCCCGGCCGGCTGGGCCTGGTATGTGAATGACGATTGCTGGCGTGCCGGCGGCTGGCCCCACGGGACCAACAACCAGGGGGAGCTGATGGCTGTCCTTGACCTCCTGCGCGCTACCGCGCACCTGCCGGGGGAAGACCTCCGCATCCTCTGCGACAGCCAGTACGTGATCAATTCCATTACCAAGTGGATGCCGGGATGGAAGCGCAAAGGATGGCGCAAAGCCGATGGCAAACCCGTCCTCAATGTGGAACTGCTGAAGGAACTCGACCGCGAACTGGCCGGACGCACCTACACGTTCGAATGGGTCAAGGGCCACGCCGGGCACGACCTCAATGAAGCTGCCGATGAACGGGCCAGGGCCGCGGCCACGGCGTACCAGCAGGGAGTGGCGGCACGGTCCGGCCCCGGGTTCCCCGGCGGCCATCACCCGGGGGCCTCCGAGCGCCCGGCGGCGGCCCAGGCGGCGCGAGGCGCAGGCTCCCCGCCGGCAACGCTGGATATCCCGGCCGCGGCGCCGGCCCGTTCCACGGCGCCGGTGTCTTCCTACGAGGAACCCGACCTGTTCAGTGAACTGGACAATGAAGCCCTCGAAGTGGCCGAAGCAACCCAACAGGCGGGCTCCATACCGCCGGAAGCGCTGGTGGAGGAGCTCGAACGTGAGCTTCTGGGCCCGCTGGTGCGCGGGGACATCGGGCGGACCGCCGTCCTCCTACACCCGGACTTCATGGAAATCGGCAGTTCGGGAAGGGTGTGGACCCGGGATGCCATGATGATGGCACTGGAAGAGGACCCGGGGGAACGGACCGACATTGAAATCCTGGGTGCTGACTGTATCGGCACCAGCGCGGTCCTGCTGACGTACCGAAACTTTGCGCGTACCGGCACGACGCTCCGCAGCTCACTGTGGGTCCTGGACGGGGAACGGTGGCGGCTGCGGTTCCACCAGGGAACCCCGGAGGCCTGACCGGCAGGTCAGCTGAACCGCTGGGCGTTTCCCTGTTCGGCCTGGGCATAGGTGGCAGCGGCAGAGGAAAGAGCGGCGTTGATGGATGCCAGCGAGGCCTCCACCCGGCCCTGGGTGATGGTCCACTCAGTGACGAGCGCCTGGAAGTTTGTGGCTGCGGAACCCCGCCATGAACCCTGCAGCTCGTCCAGGCCGCGCTTCATGGCGTGGACGTCGGCGCTGATCCGGTCCACGGTGGCCTGCACGTTGGCGGACTTTAGCTGCAGCAGGTCTGTGTCGACGGAAATGATGCTCATGGCTGTGCCTCTCGGATACAGCGGGGCTGCCCCCGCGCCCGGCGGTTCCGGGCTGCTGGGACGAGCCTATGGAGCCGTGGCAGGCGTGGGCCACGGCCGGCAGGCTATATGTGGATAACCGATCCGTCGCCGCCCCTGGAAGCGGGAATGCTGCCATCCGCTTCTTCCCGGCCGTCTCCTCCGGCATCGCGGGGTGCGTCTTCGCGCCGCGGCAGGCTGACCACCAGGGTGGCGCCGCCGCCGTCGGTCTTTTCCACCCGCACCGTCCCCCCGTGGGAGCCCACGATTGCCGCCACGATGGCGAGGCCCAGGCCGCTGCCGCCGGTCTCCCGGGTGCGGGACGTGTCAGCCCGGTAGAAGCGTTCGAAGACCTTGGCTGCGTCCTCTTCCGAAATACCGGGCCCATGGTCACGTACTTCAATCACGGACCGTTCGCCGCCGCCTGTTCCCCGGACACCGACGGCAAGCTCGATCGGAGTGCCCTCAGGGGTGTAGCGCAGCGCGTTGCCCACGAGGTTTCCCACCACCTGGCGCAGCTTGGCCTCATCACCCAGGACGGGGGCCGGTCCCGCCGGCCCGCCGTCGAGCCCGGTCAGCGAGATCACCCTGGAGCGGTCGCTTGCCTGGGTGTCCACTACGGCATCGTGCGCAATCAGTTGCAGGTCCACCGGCTTTTGCTGCAGCGGGCGCTGCTCGTCGAGCCGGGCCAGCAGGAGCAGGTCCTCCACCATGGACCCCATGCGCTTGGCTTCGCTTTCGATCCGGCCCATGGCGGTGGCCACGTCCTCGTCCGTGGCCAGGGCGCCGTGGCGGTACAGCTCGGAGAACCCACGGATGGTCACCAGCGGGGTACGCAGCTCGTGGGACGCGTCCGCGGCGAAGCGGCGCATCCGTGCCTCCGAGGCAGTCCGGGCCGCGAACGCGGTTTCAATATGCGCAAGCATGGCGTTCAGTGAGCTGCTCAGGCGGCCCAGTTCGGTGGTGGGGTTTTCCACTTCCACGCGCCGGGAGAGGTCCCCGGCGGCAATGGCGGCCGCCGTCTTCTCCACCCTGGCCAGCGGCCGGAAGGACCGGGACACAGTCCAGCTGGCAATGAGCGAGGCCAGCAGCAACGTCAGCAGGCCCACTCCGGTGACCACCAGGGTGGCATGCTTGAGGACGTCGTCAACACTCTCCAGGGGCAGGCCGATGACCACCACGGCCATGGTCTGGCCGTTCTGGACCGTCACCGCCACTACGCGCCAATTTTCCCCGTCCGTCCCGCGGACCTGGAAGGGAGTCTGCCCGCGCGCCTGGGCCTGCTCCACCGTGAACGCATTGATGTCCGGGTGGTAGTCAGGATCCCCCCCGAAGGTGTACGGCTGCTCGCCCGGGGCGAAGAGCATCAGCGAGTAGTCGGTGGGTATGGAGCTGGGTGCCTGCAGCTGGGTGAAGGAGCGCTGTTTCCGGGCGGAGTCCACGGCGGCGTTCAGTTTGTCATCCACCTGGCCCTGGAGGTAGCTGTGCAACAGCGTCAGGGTGACCGCACCGGTCACCGTCAGGGCCACGATCAGCAGGGCCATGATCATGGCCACCAGCTGCGACCTGAGGGAGGCCGACTTCCACCGCTTCAGCAAGGTCAGCGCTTTTCAGCCGTCCGCAGGACGTAGCCCACGCCGCGCTTGGTCTGGATCAGGGCGGGCGCCTCCGGGTCGATGTCCACTTTCCGCCGCAGGTAGGAGATGTAGGACTCCACGATGGACGCGTCGCCGTTGAAGTTGTACTCCCAGACGTGGTCCAGGATCTGCGACTTGGACAGGACCCGGTTGGGGTTGAGCATGAGGTAGCGCAGCAGCTTGAACTCGGTGGGGGACAGTTCGATGACCGTTCCGCCGCGCCGCACCTCGTGGGCGTCGTCGTCGAGCTCCAGGTCGTCCACCCGGATCACGGCGTCGTCGTCCAGCAGGGGCTGGGTGCGGCGGAGCACGGCCCGGATCCTGGCCACCACTTCGTCCAGGCTGAAGGGTTTGGTGACGTAGTCGTCACCGCCAACGGTCAGGCCGGTGACCTTGTCCTCGGTGTCGTCCTTGGCGGTCAGGAAGAGAACAGGGAAGTGCTTGCCGGAGGCGCGGAGCCGGCGGGTCACGGTGAAGCCGTCCATGTCGGGGAGCATGACATCCAGCACGGCCAGGTCAGGGGCGTGGGTATCGGCAGCGGCGAGGGCATCGCGGCCGTTGGCGGCGGAGACCACTTCAAAACCGGCAAACCGCAGCGACGTGGAGAGGAGCTCGCGGATGTTGGGTTCATCATCAACGACGAGCAGCCGGGCTTCTGGACCGTTCTTGTTCATGTTCCCATCATGCTCTCAGTCTCTGGGAGTTGTCTGGATATTCGTTGTGAGCATGGTGATGGTGGGCTTGCGGTTACCAGTCCATGGTCCCCGGTTCGCCCTTGAATGGGCCCACCACCTTGCTGGTGATCCAGCCGCCGTAGAAGCGGCCCGGTTGCGCCTGGACCCGCTCCCCATCCACCTCGCAGTAATCCATCCGGCCGGGGTAGACGGCCACCCGGTCGGCGAGGGCCTCGAAACCGGACGCCGGCTCAGGGTAGGACCAGGCGGCGCTCTCCGCTTCCTTTCCGCCGCCGCGCACGGTGAGGTACTTTGCCGAGCCCTTGAACTCGCAGAAGCTGCTGCCCGACGCGGGCTCCAGCGCGCCCTCGGCGAATGCTGACCTGGGAACGTAGTACACCGGCGGGTGGCTGGTCTCAAGGACCCGCAGGGAATCGGTGGTGTCCAGGATCAGCTCCCCGCCCAGGACGATGCGTACCCGTTCGCTGCTGCGTTCGATCCGGGGCGGGCGGGGGTAGTCCCACACCGACTCCTGCCCGGGCCCGGGGACGGCCGGAACGATTCTCGTTGTCATGGTTCCAGTGTGCATCCGCGTGCGGCGTTCCGCATCCGGGAACCCAATCGGCGTCGAGAACGTTCCGGTTCCCGCATCTTCCCCAGCCCCTGGTGCGGGAATACAGTGATCCTTGCCGGACGGTCAAGCCCGGCACCAGCGCTCCACAGGACCACCGGCAGCTGCTCCCTGCCGCCCCGGTGGCTCATGCCAATAGAGATAGTTATCCGATAGCTCCTGGCCCATCGAAGGGGATTGACCATCATGACTGATCTGAGTGCCACTGAAAAGCCCGCTGCCAGCGAACGCAGCATTCGGGACTGGGCGGACCTTGCCGAGGAGATGTGGTCCTATCTCACCGGCAAAGGCGCGGCCATCAATTACCAGTTCGTTGACATGACCGTTGAAGTTCCGCGTGACATCGGACCGGACGCACCGCGCGCCACCTGGAAACTCAACGGAAGCCTGCGCGTCACCACCAGCGACCGGGACGCGGCAGGATCGGACTCGAACCGCGGTTGACGGAGATGACGGAGAACCGCCTGGACATCGATCTGGACTTCTCGTACACGGATGAGTCCGGGGCGGTCACCAATGGGCGTGCCACGGCTGCCGGTACGGAAGTTACCGTGTCCCTGGACCGCCTGGCGCCACTTGCCGGTGCCGGACTGCCGCCCCTGGAGGAGATCAGGCCGCTGGCGGACCTGCTGGCCCGCAAGGGGGTCAGCGTCACGGTGGCAGGTCCAGACGGAAACATTGTCAGCCTGGGCAAGGTGGATGCACCGGCATCACAGCGGTTGGTGACGCGCTCGCCGCATATCAAGCTGGGCAACCTCGGCTCCCTGCTTCCGCTGCTCCGGCAGGGCAGGCGGCGGCCCAGGGGCGTGCCCCTGCTGCCCCCGTCCACGCCGTTGCCGTTGGTCCCCACTGTCCAGCGGAAGATCATCCGGCGCATCACTACCACCCACTACGCCAGGGGCGGCGGCCGGCCACGGCTGATCTTTGTCCAGGATGCCGCCACCTGGACCGGCCAGATCCCCCGGGAAGTTGCCCTCCCGGAGGACGTCACCACGATTGGCAGCGGGCCAGGATCAGATATCCAGCTGGAGGGCCTGGAAGCACTCCACGCCGAGATCAGGCACGACGGGCAGGATGAATACGTCCTGGTGCCGCACGGACCGGTCAGCGGCAGTGTGTCCAGGACCGGACCCTCGGTGCTGCGGACCGGAGCGAGGATCCAGATGGGGCAGTGGTGCCTGGCTTTCTTCCGGGAGGAATTTGCCGATCACGGCCGCCCCTACGGTGGCAGGAGCGGCGGTGAGCTGGCATACGAACGTCCGCAGCTCGATCCCCGGACGGGAACCATGGAACGGGACAGCTCCGAGGGCGTGCGGTGATTGGGGGGTGCACGTTGCGGACTACTCCGCGGCGTGCACGTCCTTGGCATCCATGATCCGGTAGGCGTAACCCTGCTCGGCAAGGAACCGTTGGCGCTTGGCAGCAAACTCCTGGTCCAGGGTGTCCCGGGCCACCAGGGAGTAGAAGCGGGCGGCGCGGCCGTCCTTCTTGGGCCGCAGCAGCCGGCCCAGCCGCTGTGCTTCCTCCTGCCGGGAACCGAAGGAGCCGGAAACCTGGATGGCCACGGAGGCCTCCGGCAGGTCGATGGAGAAGTTAGCCACCTTGGACACCACCAGGGTCTGCAGTTCCCCGGAGCGGAACGCGTCAAAGAGCTTCTGCCGGACCTTCACCGGGGTATCGCCCTTGATGACGGGTGCCTCCAGGCGCTCGCCGAGCTCGTCAAGCTGGTCGATGTATTGGCCGATGACCAGCAACTGCTCTCCGGCGTGCCGCGCCACCAGCTGTTCCACCACCAGCGTTTTGGACTCGGACGTGGCGCAGAGCCGGTACTTGTCCGCGTCGTCGGCCATTGCATAGGCAACCCGCTCATCCTTGGGCAGGTCCACACGGACCTCCACGCAGTCTGCCGGTGCGATATAGCCCTGCGACTCGATGTCCTTCCACGGCGCGTCGTAGCGCTTGGGCCCGATGAGGCTGAAGACCTCGCCCTCGCGCCCATCCTCCCGGACCAGCGTCGCGGTGAGCCCAAGGCGCCGCCGGGCCTGCAGGTCTGCGGTCATCCGGAAGATCGGCGCCGGCAGGAGGTGGACCTCGTCGTAGATGATCAGTCCCCAGTCGTGTCCGTCGACGAGTTCCAGGTGCGGGTAGATGCCGCCCCGCTTGGTGGTGAGCACCTGGTAGGTGGCGATGGTCACCGGCCGCACTTCCTTGAGCGCGCCCGAGTATTCACCCACCTCCTCCTCGGTGAGGGAGGTGCGCCGGAGCAGTTCGTCCTTCCACTGCCGGGCCGCCACGGTGTTGGTGACCAGGATCAGCGTGGTGGTGGATCCGGTGGCCATCGCAGCGGCTCCCACCAGGGTCTTGCCCGCGCCGCAGGGAAGTACCACCACGCCGCTGCCGCCTGCCCAGAAGTTCTCGCTGGCCAGGCGCTGGTAGGGGCGGAGCTCCCAACCGTCCTGGTTGAGGGAAATAAGGTGCGGGGTGCCATCCACGTAGCCGGCAAGGTCTTCCGCAGGCCAGCCGATCTTCAGCAGCAGCTGCTTGAGCTGGCCGCGCTGGGAGGCGTGCACCACCACCGTCTCACCGTCGATCCTGGGCCCCAGCAGCGGTGCGATTTTCTTGGCACGGATTACTTCCTCCAGGACCGGGTAGTCATCCGTCCGCATGACCAGGCCGTGGCGGGGATCCTTTTCGAGGCGCAGCCGGCCGTACCGGGACATGGTTTCCTCGACGTCGATCAGCAGGGAATGCGGGACCGGGAAGCGTGAATACTTCAGGAGGGCGTCCAGCACCTTTTCCGCGTCCAGCCCGGCGGCGCGCGCGTTCCAGAGCCCCAACGGGGTCAGCCGGTAGCTGTGCATGTGCTCGGGTGCCCGTTCCAGCTCGGCGAAAGGCGCGATGGCATGCCGGGCCTCGGTGGCCAGTTCGTGGTCCACCTCGAGGAGGATGGTCTTGTCGCTTTGGACGATCAGGGGTCCGTCGGTCACGCGGGAATCCTTTACTGGCGCAGTTCCTCTGCGGCCTCAATGTCGATGATGCGGTGCACGGACAGGACCCGCTCTGTGTCCTTCACGGGATCGAACACCCGGACCCTGCCCCCGCTCACAGAGAGCGGAACAACGATTTCCAAGCTGGCATTCCCCAGGCTGTCCACCACGTTCATGTGGATCCGCTGCTTCAACCGGATGGCCCTCTGCAACGCCTCAAGCCCCAGCTGGGTGGCCGCCTCGCTGCCGGCAGCGGTGCCGGAAAGATGTCCGACGCCGGGGCCCGCCTTCCGCAGGACCGCCAGTTGGGCTTCAACGTCCTCCGCCGGGGGCGCCATCCGGGGTGCGGTATAGACCGGGCGCGCGCTTTCCTGCCCCGGGGCGGCACGGCGCGGGTGGGCGGCTTCGGCGCCGTCAACGGACGGGGACAGGCCCAGGCTCCGGAGGGCGGCGGCGAGTTCGCGCGGCGGCGACGACGACGTCAGGACGGTCGGCGACAGCCTGGCCAGGCCCAGCTGGGCGGCCTTGGGTCCGGCCAGCAGCTCGCGCAGGGCTGCTTCGTCATCGCTTTGGATGAAGCTGGCAGCCTGGCCCACGCGGAGCCTGCCGTGCCGGGAGGCCGTATCCTCCACGAGGTACTCCAGGGGCTGGGGTACCGCCGTCGCGGAGTGCTCGCGCAGGAAGCGCAGCAGGCCTGCGGCGTCGTATCCGTGGTCCAGAGCCCGTTTGACGGAGGCCGCGGAAAACCGGTAGATCGTGGCCGGGCCCTGCCCCTCGGCGTCGGCCATGGCCAGGAGTTTTTCGGCCAGCGCGGGAGTGAGGTAGCCGGGCGCAACCGCCGTGAGGTCAGCCTGCAGGAGCACATGGTTGAGGGCCGCCGGCAGGTGTTCACCAAGGATGGCGAGGGCGGCATCCGGGTTGTCTTCGGCGAAAGCGCTCCCCAACTGGCTCAGCGCCCCGGAACCCACCAGGCCCAGCAGCTCCGCTTCGGCCAGCACGCCGCGGATCAGCGAGCTGAAACGCCTGGCCATCCGCGGCTGCGACCACTCCGCGCGCTGCAGGACAGCGGCGGCGTCCAGCACCGGCGCGGTACCGTCGGACGCGGACACCTCCTGGGTGAGCTCATGCAGGATCTCCAGGATCCGCTTGCGGACCACCGGAGCGTCAGGCCGCTGCGCTCCGGCGGCCAGTGCGGCGATGGTGGTTCCGGCCGCGGACCGGCCGGCCGCTGCGCCAGGGGCTGAGTTCACGGGCTGGCCCACCATGGACGGCACGCGTTCGCTGGCCAGCCAGGCGTTCACCAGCCACAGCCATTGTTCCTGCCGGGGAAGGACCAGCCATTCCAGTTCCGGCGGCTGCACCCACGATGAGGAGTCGACGTCGAGGCGGATCAGGCCGGCCAGCCCGCACAGCTCCAGGAGCAGGCCGGCCGCGCTTTGGTCTGTCCGCAGGTGTTCGGCCACGCGGCGCACTTCACGGACGCCCACGCCGCCACTGCGCAGTGTGGCAAGCGGCTGTTCCCGGACGGCATGCAGCAGCTCGGAGACCAGCCGCAGGGTTTCGGAGATGGCGCTCAGGGCCGCGTTCCTGCGCAGCGCCGCCGTGGTCCGGCCAAGCTCCGGGACCGGCGGCGACAGAGTGAAGTCATTGATGATTGCCCCGCCGCGCAAAGCCAGTCCTACGCTGTGGGGCAGTTCCACATGGGCGGCGTCCAGCGGAACCAGCAGCCCGCGGGCAAGGAGCCAGTCAACAGGCCCGACGTCGGCCCCCTCCGTCGTGACCGACGCTTTCCGCTGTGCCTGGGGGACGGCACCCATGGCCCAGTTCCGGAACCTGGCGAGCAGCGCCGTCGTCCGTTCCGGTGCGCCGGCGAGGATGTCCTGCAGGGCCTCCGGTGAGGACGTCCAGTGCTGAAGGGCCAGGGCTGCTTCCATGGGCGTGGTGGCATCGTGGATCGCGAAGCCGCTGCGGTGCAGTTCTGAGACCAGTTGCACCGCCCGCTGGGCGAAGGCCGGTTGCAGGCGAACCAGTTCGGTATAGCTGCGCCCCAGGCCGGCGGGATAAATTCCCACCACATCCTTGAGCGAGCCCACGGGGAGGTAGTACGGCTGGCTGGCCGCAGGGGGCGGCGTGCCGTGCGGGGGAGCGGCGGGGTGCACCAGGCCGAGCTCCTGCAGGCCGGCCAAAATTTCGTCGACAGTGGCCAGTGTGGAACCGTGGATCAGTTTGTGCACGGCCTCCCCTGAGGCGCTGTGCCCGGTATCGGTGTTGGTGCACAGGTGCAGGGTCTCCAGTACCTGCATGTGAGGCCGGTTGAGCCGCTCCAGGGCGCGCTGGACGCTGACCCGGGAACTTGCGCGGGCAGCCAGCGCGGCGAAGTCAGGAACCGAAGGGGTGATGAGGTCCGGCCGCGCGGCGAACAACGCCCGCAACGAATCGTCGCTGCGTGCCTCCAGGTCCTTGCCAAGCGCGCGAATGAGGGACATCAGTCCAACGTTACCGCTGCTGGGGCCTTCCCGCCCGCCGCCGGGCGGCAACTCCGTCCAGGACCAGCAGGAGCATCAGGATGAAGGCTGCTGGCAGGCCGTACAGCGCGGTGTAGGTGATCCAGGCGGGAGCTACCGAGCCGGCGAAGGCCAGGGCCATGACAGCTGCCACGGCTATCAGGGACAGCACGGCAACAACTGCGGCGAGGACCATCAGGGGCCGCCGGTAACGCGAGGGAGTCATGGACGCAACGCTACCGCGCCTGGCGCGGTGCGGGTAAAGCGGGGCCTTGCGCCTGCGGCGGAACAGTGCCGCCCAAAGCGTCGATAGGCCATGCGGCAGGATAACCTTGAAGCATACAGACCAACACGGTCCCGGTTCGCCATACCCTGAACCCGCACAACCATGCGGATGCGGTGGTGGCCGGCCGTGTCTCATGACAGCAGAACGAAGAAGGTTGATTACGTGCCTACCGGCAAGGTCAAGTGGTATGACAAGGACAAGGGCTTTGGGTTCCTCGCGGGCGAGGACGGCCAGGAGGTCTTCCTGCCCAAGTCGTCGCTGCCCGACGGCGTCAGCGAGCTCAAAGCCGGCACCCGCGTGGAGTTCGGCGTAGCGGACGGTCGCAAGGGCGCCCAGGCGCTGGGCCTGCGCGTCCTGGACAAGACTCCCTCGATTGCCAAGGCCAAGCGGCCGAGCGCCAAGGACCTTGCCCCGCTGGTCCAGGACCTGGTGACGGTACTGGACAACCTGTCCGGGACCTTGTCCAAGGGCAAGTACCCGGACGGCAACAAGGGCAAGGCCATTGCTGCCGCCCTCCGCAAGGTCGCCGACGAGCTCGACGTTTAGCGCCGATGACTCCCGATTCCGAACAGCCGGGCACGCCGGTGCAGGAGCAGGCTGCCAGGACGCCGCCCAAGCGCAAGGCAGGCGTGCCCGTGTGGCGCACGGGCAAGCCGGACGCTTTCCTGGCCGCCGCCGTGGACACTGCCCGGACCGTCGTGGAGGGCATCACGCCTGCGGCCACCATCGGGCCGCACCTGGCGGCCAAGAGCGAGGGCGACCGGCTGGTCACCCACCTGTTTGAGTCCCGGCTGCCCGGATACGCGGGGTGGCAGTGGTACGCGGTGCTGACGCGCAACTCCCGCTCAAAAGTGGTCACGGTCAATGAGCTGGGCCTCCTGCCGTCGGAAGATTCGATCCTGGCCCCGGAGTGGGTGCCCTGGGCCGAACGTGTCCGCCCCGAGGACCAGCAGCAGGAGTCCGAAGCGGACAGCCAGGTAACGGCCGCCGCGGAAACTGAAGGCCACGCAACAGCGGCTGACGATCCAACTGACGACGCCGGCACGCAAGCGGAAGCCTGACCGCACCTCGCCACCGGGAGCCCGGCCACCCCGGAAGGGGACAACGAAATCGGCGCCGTCCGGGATGAACCGGGCGGCGCCGTCGTATGTTGTCCTGACTGTTCTCCGCGCCTACTTCCGCAGCTCGCCCACCACGTAGTCGATGCTGGACAGCAGGGCTGAGACATCGCTGGGCTCGATAGCCACGAAGGTGGCGATCCGCAGCTGGTTGCGGCCCAGCTTCCGGTAGGGCTCAGTGTCAACGATGCCGTTGGCGCGCAGGACCTTGGCCACGGCCGCGGCATCAACTGATTCGTCGAAGTCGATGGTGGCGATGACATTGGAGCGTTCCTCCGCGTTGGCCACAAACGGGGTGGCAAACTCGGAGGCCTCGGCCCAGCTGTAGATGCGTCCGGCGGAGTCTGCGGTGCGTGCGGCGGCGAAATCCAGGCCGCCGTTGGAGTTCAGCCACTGGACCTGGGTGTCCAGCGTGACCAGCGTGGACAGCGACGGCGTGTTGTACGTCTGGTTCAGGCGGGAGTTGTCGATGGCGGTCTGGAGGTCCAGGAAGTCCGGGATCCAGCGGTTGCCTGCCTTGATCCGCGCGGCGCGCTCGAGGGCGGCCGGGGAGAACAGGCCCAGCCAGAGGCCGCCGTCGGAAGCGAAGTTCTTCTGCGGGGCGAAGTAGTAGACGTCGCTTTGGGCAACGTCCACGTCCAGGCCGCCGGCCGCGGAGGTGGCGTCCACCAGGACCAGCGATCCCTCGTCGGCTCCGGAAACGCGCGTGACAGGGGCAGCAACACCGGTGGAGGTCTCATTCTGGGGCCAGGCATAGACATCAACGCCTGCCTCGGCCTGGGCCGCCGGCCGCGTGCCTGGCTCGGACTTGATGATCGAGGAAGCCTCCAGGAAGGGCGCCTTGTTGGTGGCGGCCGCAAACTTGGACCCGAACTCGCCGAAGGACAGGTGCTGGGCCTTCTTCTCCACGAGGCCGAAGCTCGCGACGTCCCAGAATGCCGTGGAGCCGCCCACGCCGAGGACCACTTCATAGCCCTCCGGGGCGCGGAAGAACTGGCTCAGCCCTTCGCGGACGGATCCCACCAGGTTCTTGACCGGCGCCTGCCGGTGCGAAGTGCCGAGGATGGTCTTGGACGCTGCTGCCAGCGCATCGATCTGTTCCTGGCGGACCTTTGACGGGCCGGCGCCGAACCGCCCATCCTTCGGCAGGAGGTCGGCGGGGATCGTGATGCTGGTGTCGCTCACAGGTGCTCCAATTCGGCGGGGACGAAAGTTTGGTCCGGACGGGCGGGTCATGGCCCGGCCGGCAGCAGGCGATGGCTGCGCAGCGGGCCTTCACCATTCTGCCTGAATGGCAGGGGCGGCGGGAGCCGGCGGGCCCAAAGTCCAGACAATGAGACGCGCCGTCCGGGCGACGCCGCCCGACGCTCGGCTATTCGGACAAACTCAAAATAGGCTAAGCTGGCCCCCGGACTACCTCGCGGGAAGAGGCGATACGGTGGGACAACGCAAGGTACTGCGCTCGAGGAGCTGAGCTGGATGACGGATCTGATCGACACTACGGAGATGTACCTCAGGACCATCCTGGAGCTTGAGGAAGAAAACATCGTTGCCCTCCGGGCCCGTATTGCCGAGCGCCTGCGCCACTCCGGCCCTACCGTGTCCCAGACCATCGGAAGGATGGAGCGCGACGGGCTCGTGGTGGTCTCCGGTGACCGGCATCTGGAACTCACTGACACCGGCCGCAAGCGGGCAACCGAGGTCATGCGCAAGCACCGGCTGGCCGAACGCCTGCTGGCCGACGTGATCGGCCTGGACTGGGCCTACGTGCATGACGAAGCCTGCCGCTGGGAACATGTCATGAGCGAGCGGGTTGAGCGGCGCATTTACGAGATGCTGGACCACCCTACCGAATCGCCCTATGGCAACCCCATCCCCGGGCTCGCCGCCCTGGGTGGACAGCCTGCCACCGGCGGCGCCGACGGAGCCATCAGCCTGGTCGAAGCCATGAAGGGCTACGCATCGGCCTCTGTTGTCACCATCAGCCGGCTCGCTGAACCGATCCAGGTGGAGCCGGAACTGCTGGCGCAACTGGACGAAGGTGGAATCCGGCCCGGTGCCGCCGTGGCGCTGGAACGCGTGGGTGACTACATCTCCGTGCGGGTCCCGGGCATCGAGGGCGCACTGGAGCTGCCGCCCGAGGTTGCCGCCCACGTTTTCGTGGCCGTGTCCCAGCCCTGAGGCCCGGCCTTTTACCCCGGCAAGGCACTTCCACGCAAAGATAACGGAATTGTTACCTAGGGTCTAAAGGCCCTATAGTGGAACCAATCGTTGATACTTAAGCGTTACCCGATCCGGAGCCGAGCTCTGCCAGCGGATCGGGTGCACGAGTCGTTACTGGCAGAGGCGGGGGAACCACAAGCGGCAGCGGGGGACTGCCTTGGGGTGAAGTCCGTCAGCAGCAAGCCTCTCCAGTGAAGGATTCTTCCGGGAATACCCCTGTGCAGAAGCTTGCCGCGGCGGGCCGGGTCTTTGATCTCTCTGACCCGAATCCGACAGCTAACTCCGCAGGCTTTTCCAGAGAGGAACCCTTCTTGACCATGCAGACCTCCAGGGGGCGCCGCCGCGCAGCCAGCCCCCCTTCGGCACCCCGGGTTGTCGAAGACGCAGCAGTGGAGCGCCCCCGCGATCTGCATCGCGACGCGCGCCGCCGTCGGGGGCCCCTGCGGCAGGTAACGGAGTTCGCCGCCGCAAGCGGGATTGGCCAGAAGGCCGGAATCGCCCTGGCTGCCACCGGACTGGTGCTGACGGTCACAGTGCCGGCCACCAGCCCGGTCATGGCCACTGATGCGTCCGGCAACGCGCCCCTGGCAGCTTCCTCCGTCAGCCCGCAGCCGCAGATTTCCGCTGATGTTGGTGCCCAGATCGACTTCAGCCGCTCCGCCGTGGTGACCCAGGCTGACCCGGACGGGAAGCTCAAGCAGCTCCTGAGTGCCCAGTCCGCCGGCTCCGTCACGCGGGCGGCGTCGGCCGGCACCCTGGCTGCACCACTAGCCTCCCTCGTCACCGCGTCACCGTTCGGATACAGGGTGAGCCCGATTACCGGCGGCTCCGGCGACTTCCACCGGGGCCAGGACTTCGTGGCTCAATGCGGGACGTCCGTCCTTGCCGCTGCGACCGGCACCGTTACCTTCGCAGGCTGGCACCAGTTCGGCGGCGGAAACCGGGTGGTCATCGACCACGGCAACGGACTGGAAACCACGTATAACCACCTGTCGTCCTTCAACGTCAAGGTGGGCCAGACGGTCTCCCGTGGAGAAGTCGTGGCGCTCAGCGGCACCACAGGTGCCTCCACCGGCTGCCACCTGCACTTCGAGGTGCAGGTCAACGGCGAAGTGGTCGACCCCATGGGCTGGCTGTAACGAATGATTGCCCACTCTCAGATCGCAGCGACCTGCCGTGACCTGAATGTGACATTGAAACAAAACTGCTGTACCGTCTAACTCGCGTCAACTTTTCCGAAGTTGACGCTCTTGAGTGGATTGCCTAACTCTGCCACCGCTCAAGGTCCGTTCGCATTTCATCGTCTGGCAGGGGCGGGGGAACCAATTTTGGCCTTCTCTCCAGAAGGCCTTGGGGTTAAGTCACCAGCTTCCCAGGAAGCTGCGTGGCCGGGTGACTCCCATCCGAATCCGACAGCTCACCTCGCAGGCATTGGGAGAGGCTACCTTCGTGTCTTCACGCCATCATTCTGCGCGCCACCGTGCGCAAACGGTTCGCACCAGCCCCTTGGACGCCGTGTCCAAGGCCGTGAGTGCAAATGCCGGGACCGTAGGCTGCCGTAGTGGCAGCCGCATCGGGCCTGATCCTGAGCATGGGCCTGCCAGCAAACGCCGCTGACACCACCGCCGGTGTCTCTGCATCCACCGAGTCCGGCTCGGCACAGACGGCACTGGCCGTCACGGCCGCCCCCACGGCCACGGTTTCCTTCGAGCGCCCGGTCGTCAAGACCACCGCCGCTCCGAAGGTGGAGGCGGTACGTCCCCAGTCCACCGCGCCGGCCGAACGCGCCGCCGGCCAGGACGCCGCTCCCGCCGCCAAGGCTGCCGAGACTGTCTCCGCCGCAACCTCCGGCATTGCAGCCATCGCCTACACCGGCATCGGCCACTCCTATGTATGGGGCGGCACCAGCCCGGTCACCGGCTGGGACTGCTCCGGGTTCGTCCAGTGGGTCTACGCACAGGCCGGGATCAGCATCCCGCGCACCAACGCGTGGAGCATCATGACCCCGACCTCCACCCCGCAGGCGGGCGACCTCGTTGTCCAGAACGGCGGCGCGCACGTGGGTATCTACGTCGGCAACGGCATGATGATCAGCGCGCTCAACCCCTCCCAGGGCACGCTGCTGCACTCGCCCGCAGCCACCGGTACCTCGTCGTACTACCACCTCAACAAGTAGTTCTTGGGCTTAGCGCTCCAAGGGCTATTTCTTTGCCCACAGCTTTTCCGCTAGAAACCAGATCCCCGTTCGGGATGCGCCGGCGTACCCCCAAGATGCCGGCGCGTCCAGCCCCCTTTGCCTGCCTACACGCGGTCCGAAGGAAAAACGAAAGAGAGAACTCATGACGACTCGTGCTACCGCACGGCACCGCGCCGAGGTCACCAAAACCAACTCGATCGCCATCATTGCCAAAGCTGTCAGCGACAACGCCGGTGGCATGGGCCGCCAGGCTGCTGTTATCGCCGCGGCCTCCGGCCTGGTCCTGACCAGCGGGCTCGCAGCGAACGCTGCCGACGCCAACGTCAAGCGCGATTCCGCTCCGGCGTCCCAGCTCGAAGTTGAATCGGCCGTCGACGCCCCGATTTCCGCGGCTTCCACCATTGCCATCAGCTACGAGAAGCCTGCTGTCACCACCACGCCGGCTCCCGTCGTCGAGCCCGAGCCCCAGGTCCAGGTGCAGGAAGCTGCTCCCGCGCCTGTGGCGCAGCCTGTTGCTGCTGCCAAGGCCACGGCCAAGGTTGTTACCGCCGCTGCTCCGGCTGCTCCCGCCGCCCAGGTTTCCGCAAGCGGGAAGGGTGCAGCCATCCTTTCCGCCGCATACGCCCAGCTCGGCGTGCACCAGGACTGCACCATGCTGGTGACCAACGCACTGGCTGCCGTCGGCATCCACTTCCACGACTGGCCGGCAGGCTACCTGTCGCTGGGTGACACCGTGCCCATGTCCCAGGCCCAGCCCGGCGACCTGCTGTACTACGCCGACGGTGGCGGCGGCATGGCCCACATTGCCGTTTACGCCGGTAACGGCATGGCCGTCCACGGCGGCTTCAATGGCAACGACACCGTGGTCTTCAGCGCCAATGTTGGCTCCGGCCCGGTAGCCATCCGCGTACGTTAGGCATTCCTGTGCCGGCCTTAACAAGCGCCGGCCCGCGTGCTGCTTGCCAGAGGACCCCCGCCAGCAAGGCGGGGGTCCTTTGCGCTTAAGGGCTTTGCCGCCGGCGCCTCCGCCCTTTCCCTGGCATGGTGACGGAAGGGGCCTCCGGGGCGGCGATTACCTGATTCTGCACTTCTTTGTTTACTCTTGTGATGTCGATCCATAGCCCGGACATGCCGAGGGCAGCCGGCCCTCGTGCCCCTGACGGGTGCGGCCGTGAAGAGGTAAGTGCATGCGCACTCTCGTTCTGAATGCTGGATATGAACCGCTGGCGGTTATCACTTTCCGCCGGGCGCTGGTGCTTGTGCTCACGGGCAAGGCAAGCGTCGTGGCCGAAGGGGAGGACCCGGTGGTGGGGCCCACCGACGTCCTGGGCCGCCCGTCCGTGATCCTCCTCAACCGTTACATCCGGCCCAGGTACAACCACTCAACGGCCGTCAGCCGCAGGGGCGTACTCCGGCGGGACGGTCACAAATGTGCCTACTGCGGCAAGGCTGCGCACACAATCGACCACGTTCACCCAAAGTCGCGTGGAGGTGCCGATTCGTGGGAGAACCTGGTGGCCGCCTGCCTGCGGTGCAACAACGTCAAGGGCGACCACACTCCCGCCGAGATGGGGTGGACCCTTCGGTTTGTTCCCGAGCCGCCGCACGGGACGATCTGGCAGATCAAGGAACTGGAGAAGCCGACCCCCGCATGGGATCCGTTCCTGCTGCCGGAGCGAGCTGCCTGACGGTTTCCCGGCGCCTCCCGGCACCGGAAAGGGTGCCGGTCGCTAGGCTGGGGGGGTGCACAAGAACAGCTTGGCTTTTGATGCCCTGATCCTGGCCGGGGGACGATCATCCCGCCTGGGCGGTGTACCCAAGCAGTCGTTGATTTTCCACGGCCAAACCCTCCTGGAGCGCGCCGTTGCCGCGGCGGCCGGTGCCCGGCTGACCGTGGTTGTTGGCGATGCGGGAGTCCTGCCGGGTGAATCCGGGGAGGGCCACCCGCTGCCACTGTCGGTCCGCCCTGCCAACCTGCTTGCATGCCGGGAGGAGCCGCCCTTTGCTGGTCCGGCGGCTGCGATTGCCGCAGGCCTGGATACCCTGGCGAGGAACGGGGGAGGGGCCCCCTACTCCCTGGTGCTGGCCTGCGACATGCCGTTGGCCGCCCAGGCGGTGGCAGTGCTGCGGGACGCATTGCTGCAGTCCGATCCCGGCGTCCGCCCAGGTGGGGTGGTGGCCCGTTCCGAGGACGGCAGGACCCAGCCGTTGGCAGGTTTCTACAGCACGGCTGGGTTAAAAAGGTCCTGCGCTGACCTGGCTTCACGCAACGCCCTGGTCAACGGCTCGGTCAGGGCGCTCCTTGCTAGTCTGGACGTGCAGCTTGTCACAGTCCCCGCCGGGTCCACCGCCGATGTGGATACCTGGGACGATGCTGCCGCGCTGGGTGTTGCCGCCGGGAACCAGCACGCATGGGAAAGTCCGGCGCACAGCCGGAGACAACGTGGGAGGCAAGTCGTGAAAAGCCAGGACGAGACACTGGAAGAGTGGTGCAGGGCGCTCCTCCAGGCGTACAAACTTGAGGACGTCCAGGTGGATATCAACGCCGTGCTGGCGCTTGCAGGCGTGGCCGCCCACTCTGTTGTGCGGCCCGCCGCACCGCTGACTACCTTCATCGCAGGCTTCGCCGCCGGACTGGCTGCCGCACCCGGCAGGGAGATGGATGCGGCATCGATGGACGCGGCACTGGCCGTGGCCCGTTCGCTGGCGGCCGACTACGACGCTGAAGCCGCCGGGACTCCCGGCGAATGACCGCAGAACCCCATCACGGTCCTGACGCGCCGCCGCGAGCAGAGCCGCAGGCGCGCAGGGGCGAAACTGAACACACGCCTGCTGACCATCACCAGGCAGCGCACACCTGGCAGGAAGCCCGGCAGGCTGCCTTCGATGCAGCAACCCCCATTCCGCCAGGCCCCGTTGCCCTGCGGATAGCCCTTGGCCGCAAGCTCGACCGGGACATCGTTGCCCTCCAGGACATGCCCCATTACGCCTCCTCAGCCATGGACGGCTGGGCAGTCAATGGAAGCGGCCCGTGGATCCCGGTGGAGGCCGGTAGCCGGCTGGCGCCGCACCAGGCCAGCCCCATTGCCACCGGTGGCCTCATCCCGCCCGGTGCAAAGGCGGTGCTTCGCAGCGAGAACGCGGTCCTGGGGCAGGATGACGAGGGGCTGCCCGTCCTGATGACCGGCGGCAAGGCGCGTCCGGGCGAGCCCCGCGCGGGAGAGCACATCCGGAAAGCCGGGGAGGAAGCCCTCGAAGGGGACATCCTGGTCAAGGCCGGGGTATCGCTCAACCCCGCACACTTGGCCCTTGCCGCCCTGGCAGGCTACGACGAAGTCCCGGTCCAGGGTAAGCCCGTGGTCCGCCTGGTCCTGACCGGATCAGAGGTGGTGGACCAGGGCACGCCCGCCCCCGGCCAGGTACGCGATACCTTCGGCCCGCAGCTGCCTGACGTCGTGGCAATGCTGGGCGGCATCGCCGCCGGCCAGCAGCGGATCGGCGACTCGTACACCGAATGGCTGGCGGCGCTCGAAGACGTGCTGCCAGAGGTGCCCGGCGCACCGGACCTGCCTGCCGACGTCGTCATCACCACCGGGGGTACCGGACGCTCCGGAACGGACCACCTCCGCCGGGCAGTGGCCGAACTCGGCGGCCGGCTCATCATCGACGGCGTGGCAATGCGGCCGGGCCACCCCGCGGTCCTCGCCGAACTTCCCGACGGCCGTTTTGTCCTGGGACTTCCCGGCAACCCGCTGGCGGCAATGATGGCCCTCTCCACCGTGGGTGCCCCGTTGCTGGCTGCCCTGGGGCACCATCCCATGCCGCCGGTGGAAGACGTGCCGTGCGGGACGATGATCGAGCCCGACCCCGGCCGTACCCGGCTGATGCCCTTCCGGCTGCTGTATGGCATGGCGTCCCCGGCGCAGCACACGGGGCCCGGCATGATGCGTGGGCTGGCAGCCGCGGACGGCGTACTGGTGGTGCCGCCGCACGGGGTGCAGCTGGGTGAGCTGGTGCCTGCCTTTGCGCTGCCGTGGGGGACGCCCATTCAGCGGCCTGGTGAAAGTGATGCCAAGGCCAAGCCCCGAACGGGCGCCCGCACCGGCCAGCCCAAGGCCAAACCGGCAGCCAGCGGGCCCGTCGACTGGAGTGCGCTCCTGGGCTGACGCACGTCAGGGCCGGTGCCCGTGGAAGGCGCTCCCTGGGACAGGGCAGGCTTTGTTGGTGCCATGATGGAGTAATGAACAAGCAGGGTGGAATATGGGACGGGTAACCCAGCGCCGGAAGGTGCACAAGTATGTCCTGGATGGTTCCCCGAGTGCCCTGGAGTACCCGGTCCGCCACCGTGAAGACGTCCTCGCCGTGGAGGAACCGCTGGAAATCCGGCTCGGCGGCCTGTCCTATTCCGTAACCATGCGCACCCCCGGCGATGACTTCGACCTGGTGGCCGGCTTCCTGGTGTCCGAGGGCGTCATCTGGGCCCCAGAGCAGCTGGTGTCGCTCCGGTTCTGCGCCGGCGAGGACGAAAACGGCGTCCAGACATTCAACGTGGTGGAGGCCCAACTGCGGCCGGACGTCCCGCTCCCGGACACGGGCCGCCGGGTCTACACGTCCAGCTCCTGCGGCATCTGCGGAACGGATTCCATCGAGGCCGTCCAGAAGTCCTCGCACCACAGTCCCCAGCCGGACCCGCTGACCGTGGATGCCAGGGTCCTGGCCTCCCTGCCCGACCTGTTGCGGGAGTCCCAGCGCGTCTTCGACGATACCGGCGGCGTACACGCGGCGGGCCTGTTCAGGATCGACGACGACGGCGTCCCCCGGCTCCTGTGCCTGCGCGAGGACGTAGGGCGCCACAACGCCGTGGACAAAGTGGTGGGCTGGGCACTGCGTGAAGGCCTCCTGCCGTTGGCGGGGACTGTCCTCCAGGTGTCCGGCCGGGCGTCCTTCGAACTGGTACAGAAAGCCTCGCTTGCCGGAATCCCCGTCCTGGCCGCCGTGAGTGCGCCATCGAGCCTTGCCGTGGAACTGGCAGAGGCCAACGGGCTGACCCTGGCAGGCTTCAGCCGGGGCAGCAGTTTCAATATCTACGCCGGGAACTCCAGGGTCCTCGGGCCCCAGCCCGCCGTGCCAAGGCCTTAGCGCGGGTAACGCCTTGGCCCGTCCCACACCACCAGCCCAGGGGGTTGGACGCAGTGCCGCCAACAGGTAGATTTGTCCATCGAATGGACTCGATGATCCAGTCTCCAGCCTAAAGAGGACCTATATTGCATGACGACCGCAGGATCACGGAAGTCCGCCTGGCGAGGTTTGTGCGGGAGCGCATTGCCCCTGCCGTTTACAGCAGGACGGTCCCGCTTACCCTGAGCAGCTGGGAAGTGCCCGGTGAGCCGGTCCCGGCGCTTGAAGCGATGCGGCGGGACTTCCAGCCGCAGGAGCACGGCGCCTCCTGGGGACGGCCGTGGGGCACCACCTGGCTGCGGCTGCAGGGGGAAGTGCCCGAATCCTGGGGCGGCAGCCCTGACACCGCCGTGGAGGTGGTGGTGGACCTGGGATTCACCACCGAAGCCCCCGGGTTCCAGTGCGAGGGAATCGCCTGGCGGTCGGATGGCAGCATCATCAAGGCCATCTCACCCCGCAACCAGTACATCCCGCTCAAGCTGCTGGGCAGCGGCATGGCCGTGGACTTTTACGTGGAGGCGGCCGCCAACCCGGACATGGCGCAGGGCTGGACCTTTGCCGCTACCCCTTTGGGGGACAAGGCGACCGCAGGAGACGCCCCGCAGTACCGGCTGGGAACCATCGCCATCGCCGAGCTGAACCAGACCGTGTGGGAACTCCAGCAGGACGTCTGGACCCTCGCCGGCCTCATGGAGCAGCTTCCCCTGGAGCTCCCGCGCCGCCACGAGATCCTCCGCGCCCTCGAACACATGATGGACGTGATGGACCCGGAGGACGTTGCCGGGACCGCGGCAGCCGGGCGCCGGGCGCTCGCCGACGTCCTGACCAGGCCCGCCTACGCCTCCGCCCACCAACTGGTTGCCACCGGGCACGCCCACATCGACTCCGCCTGGCTCTGGCCGGTCCGTGAAACCATCCGCAAATGCGCCCGGACCTTCTCCAACGTGGTGGCCCTGATGGATGAAGACCCGAATTTTGTCTTCTCCTGCTCCTCTGCGCAGCAGCTCGCCTGGATCAAGGAGCTGTACCCGGACCTCTTCAGCCGGATCCGGGAAAAGGTACGCGCGGGGCAATTCGTCCCGGTCGGCGGCATGTGGGTGGAATCGGACACCAACATGCCCGGCGGCGAAGCCATGGCCCGGCAGTTCGTGGAGGGCAAGGGCTTCTTCCTTGCCGAGTTTGGCATTGAGTGCCGGGAAGCGTGGCTCCCGGATTCGTTCGGCTACAGCGCTGCCCTTCCCCAGATCGTGAAGTCCGCCGGCAGCCGCTGGTTCCTCACGCAGAAGATTTCCTGGAACCAGACCAACAGGATGCCCCACCACACTTTCAACTGGGAGGGGATCGACGGCACCCGGCTGTTTACCCACTTCCCGCCGGTGGACACCTACAACTCGGATCTCAGCGCCCGGGACCTGGCGCACGCCGAGCGCAACTATCGGGACCATGGCCGCGGCACCGTATCGCTGGTCCCGTTCGGGTATGGCGACGGCGGCGGCGGGCCCACCCGCGAAATGCTCGCCGCAGCTGCACGCACGGCGGACCTGGAAGGCTCTCCAAAGGTCCGGGTCGGATCCGCGGAAAGCTTCTTCCGGCAGGCCGAGGAAGACTACTCCGCACTTCCGGTCTGGGTGGGCGAGATGTACCTGGAACTCCACCGCGGTACCTACACCAGCCAGGCACAGACAAAGAAGGGCAACCGGCGCAGCGAGCACCTCCTGCGCGAAGCCGAATTGTGGTGCGCCACGGCTGCCGTCCGCGGCGGCGGTGCCTACCACTATCCGGGCGCCGAGCTTCAGCGACTCTGGCAACTGGTGCTGCTCCAGCAGTTCCACGACATCCTTCCCGGCAGCTCCATTGCCTGGGTCCACCAGGACGCCGAGCGGAATTACCAGGCTGTCGAGAGCGCCCTTGAGGCGTTGATCAGCCGCGCCGCAGCGGCGATGCTGGGCACCGGCAGCCGCCAGTTCCTGTTGAACGCCGCACCGCATCCCAGGGACGGGGTCCCCGCGCTGGGGGCGGCCGAACCGGCGTTGAGCCCGGAACCAGTACGGGCAACACCGCATGACGGCGGCTACGTCCTGGACAATGGTGTTATCCGGGCCGTGGTGGATGCGGACGGGCTGCTTTCCTCCCTGCGCGACCATGCCAGCGGCCGCGAAGCGATCGCCCCCGGCCAGCGCGGCAACCTGCTCGAACTGCACCGTGACACCCCCAACGAATGGGACGCATGGGACATCGATGAGTTCTACCGGCGCAACGTCACCCCACTGGTCCACGCAGAATCGGTCCGGCTTGACGGCGGAGGCGGCAGCGCCGTCGTGGTGGTGGAGCGATTGGCCGGGACCTCGCCGCTGACCCAGCGCATCACGCTTGCCCCCGGCAGTGCGTCCCTGGAGATCACCACCTCCGTGGACTGGCAGGAACGCGAAAAGCTGCTGAAGCTCGGCTTCGCCCTGGATGTGCGGGCGGACCGGTCGGCTGCCGAAACGCAGTTCGGCCACGTCTTCCGGCCCACGCACACCAACACGTCGTGGGAGGCAGCAAAGTTCGAAATCTGCGCCCACCGGTGGATCCATGTGGGTGAACCCGGCTACGGCGTCGCCGTGTCCAACTCATCCACTTACGGCCATGACGTGGGAAGGAGCATCAGGGAGTCCGACGGCGGAACCACCACCACGGTGCGGCTGTCCCTGCTGCGGGCGCCTAAGTTCCCCGACCCCGACGCAGACCGGGGACGTCACGAGTTGACCGTGGCCATCCGCCCGGGTGCCGGCATTGCCGATGCCGTCCAGGAAGGGTACCGGACAAACCTGGCACCCCGGCTGGTCACCGGCGCCCACGGAGTGGAGCCGCTTTTCTCCGTCAGCAATCCTGCCCTGGTCATCGAAGCCGTGAAACTGGCGCAGGACGGTTCCGGCGACGTAGTGGTCCGGCTGTATGAGTCACTGGGGCAGCGTTCGGCGGGGAACATTACGGCAAACTTCCCGGTGCTGGAGGTTGTGCCCACGGACCTTCTGGAGCGACCTGCCGAAGCCCCCGGGGTGGAACCCTGCGACAACGGGGCCGCGCTTCAGCTCCGGCCTTTCCAGCTCGTCACGTTGAGGTTTGCCCGGAAGTAGGAGTTCCTTGCCCGGGCTGGAGGCAGGTTGGGGGCCTTAAACAGGCTGAGTGGGGGCGGTCCCCAACGATCCGCCACCACTCATCCCCCCAATGTGTGCAAAGGCCCCCGGAGCTGCCGGCGTTTTGGAATTTATCCCCGTTCGAAAACACTGGGACAGCCCCGCCTTCACACATTCATGATTGTGTCACACTCTAATGATTTTGTGAAAGCGGGTGCAGGTTACGTTTCGGTAGATGTCTTTTGGCGGGCCGCGCTGCGTCCATTTACCACCCGGGCGGCCCAAATTAGGGCCAGGCCAACTACGAAGCACAGCACCGCCGTGTAGTTGATGATGAACTCAATGTGGCCGAGGGCCGGCGGGATCAGAGGGAACGACAAGGTCAGCCCCGTCGCCACGGCGCCAAGGGCCAGCAGGGCGGCGGCAGCCCGGATAAGGGCGGGGAGCCGACTCGATACGGCGCGGACCATGGCCGGGAGCAGGGCGAGTGCAACAAAGGCGGGGTACGCGCGGCCGGCAGCCCCGTAATATTCGAGCAGCGCGGAGTTCCAGGGGTCGGTGCCCACTACGCCCGTAAGTCCCGCGGAGGAACCGCTGGTGTCCATCAGGAAGAACAGTGTCACGGCGACCGCGGATATGACGGCGAGGACTGCCATTCCTGTCCGGCCGGTGATGAGCCGGTAGGCGTCCTTTGCACCAAACCCACGGGAAATGCGGATGCCCGTGAAATAGATGGCGGCGAAGATCACGAACCGGAGCAGCAGGTTGGCCAGGTTGATTCCCCCCAGCGCCTGGTCGATCACCAGATAGGGGCCCTGGATGCTCAACAGGATGGCCAGGGTCATCATGGCAAAGATGCCGAACAGCGACCGGTTCTCACCGCGGAGGGTGCTGGGAATGCGGGCCGCTGCAACGAATGCGCAGACGGCCAGCGTGGTCCATTGAAGGGTTTCGATCATCCCAGGTTCTCCCAAATCTTTTCTGTCTGCGCCTGGTCCTGCTCCTGGCGGCGCAATACTTTGCCCAGTGCCTGGAGCCTGTCCCCGGCAAGCACGGTGAGTTCTCCGTCAGAGAGGCTGGCCAGGGCAGCCTGCCGGGCTCCCGGGGGCCAGCCCGCCTCCTCCTCCGTGATGATTCCCGTAGCGACCAGTCCGCCGGCCGGTCCAACCCCCGCGGCAGCTGCGGTGGCCATGGCGAGCTCGGGCGACAGCCGGTTGGCGGTCAACTGCGCGGAGTAGTTTTGCGGGGCCACCCCGGTGGCGGCGGACACGCGGTGCCGGACCTCGCCGTCGTCAATGGCATCCACCCAGTTCTTTACGGAGGTCGCGTGCGGGGCCGGGCTGAGGGCAGGGGCGGCTGCTCCGTGGGGGGCGTCCATGGCCGGCCGGGAGAGGAGCGCCCGGAGAAGGTCAGCGCTGGAAATCTGGCTTACCAGTTCGTTCCTGGTGGGCGGACGTGGTGGGCCTGCCAGGGCACTGTAGGCATCGAACCCGGCCAGCGCGGATACCGGGTTGATCTTGTAGGCCCGGCTGATGCTGACCACGGTGGTGACGGAGACCTTGCCCCGGACCAGTTGCTGGGCGAGGGTGGTCCGCTTGATTCCTGAGACCCGGCAGACGTCGGCAGTGCTGGCATCCGGTGCGATGCCTTGCAGCCAGCGCTGGAACGCCTTGGCGGAAAGGGTCATGGACGGCTCTCTGCAGAACGGGTGGTGCTGACGATTTTACCGTGCCCCGCCGGACGCTCCGTGCCGCTGATTTTGTCCGCGGCCCACAGTCGTCTATAGTTGATGGTCGAGCCCGTTGGTCCGTACACCCCCCAAGTCCGGACCAGCGGGTTCTTCTATGTCCTGCAGCCCCAGCGGCGCCGCGGCCTGTTTGTGCCGCCTCTGCCGGCCGTCAACGGCTGTCCGGGCAGCGGCGAAAGGACCACCATGACTGCAACGCTTGTCGCCAAGGACATTTCCGGCGGCCACGGCCACCGCACCCTTTTTTCCGGGCTCTCCCTGACCGTAGCCCCCGGCGACGTCGTCGGCGTCGTGGGCGCCAACGGCGCCGGGAAGTCCACGCTGCTGCGCCTCCTGGCCGGTGTTGACCAACCGCAGGAAGGCTCCGTCAGCCTTGCCCCGGCCGATGCCTTCGTCGGCTGGCTGCCCCAGGAACACGAACGTGTTCCAGGCGAAACGGTGGCAGGGTACATCGGCCGCCGGACCGGCTGCGCCGAAGCCACCCACGAGATGGAGTCCACCGCCGAGGGCCTTGGCTCCGGTGCCCCCGGGGCAGATGATGCGTACGCCCGGGCCTTTGACCGCTGGATGGCCTCCGGCGCCGCCGACCTGGATGACCGCATCCCTGCCGTGCTTGCGGAACTGGGCCTGGACGCTGGTCCCGAAGCGCTGATGACCGGGCTTTCCGGCGGCCAGGCGGCGCGGGTGGCGCTCGCAGCCCTGCTGCTGAGCCGTTTCGACGTGGTGCTGCTGGACGAGCCCACGAATGACCTGGACCTCGCCGGGCTGGCCACGCTCGAAAACTTTGTGACGGGATTGCGCGGCGGGGTGGTGCTGGTCAGCCATGACCGTGAGTTCCTGGCCCGCTGTGTGACGCGCGTGGTTGAGCTGGACCTGGCCCAGGACAGCGTGGCAGTCTACGACGGCGGCTACGACGCCTTCCTCGAGGAGCGCGCCGTGGCGCGGCGGCACGCCCGCGAGAAGTACGAGGACTTCGCCGCCACCAAGGCAGACCTGGTATCCCGGGCCCGGACCCAGCGTGAGTGGAGTTCGCAGGGCGTCCGGAACGCCATGAAGAAGAACCCCGACAACGACAAGATCCGGCGCGCCGCGAGCACCGAGTCCTCCGAGAAACAGGCCCAAAAAGTCCGGCAGATGGAATCACGCATCGCCAGGCTGGACGTGGTGGAGGAGCCCCGGAAGGAATGGCAGCTGCAATTCAGCATTGGGCAGGCGCCGCGCTCCAGCGCCGTCGTCGCCACCCTGCGCAACGCCGTGGCACGCCAGGGCAGCTTCACACTGGGACCCGTAAACCTCCAGCTCAATGGCGGTGAGCGGATCGGGATCACGGGCCCGAACGGCGCCGGGAAGTCCACCCTGCTGCGCCTCCTGCTGGGAACCCAGGCACCGGACGACGGCGACGCCTCCCTGGGTGCCACCGTCGCCGTCGGCGAAATCGACCAGGCCCGCGGCCTGCTTGACGGTGCCCAGCCGCTGGGCGACGCCGTCGAAGCCGTACTGGCCGACTGGAACAGCGCCGACGTCCGCACCCTTCTGGCCAAGTTCGGCCTCAAGGCGGACCACACGTCGCGGACCGTGGATTCCCTCTCGCCGGGGGAGCGGACGCGGGCAGCCCTGGCCCTGCTCCAGGCGCGCGGCGTGAACCTGCTGGTGCTTGACGAACCCACCAACCACCTCGACCTGCCCGCCATCGAGCAGCTGGAAGAGGCCCTTGAAAGCTACGACGGAGCGCTGCTGCTGGTCACCCATGACCGCCGGCTGCTCGAAAATGTCCGACTCGACTACCGGTGGCACCTGGAAAACGGCACGGTCCAGGAGCTCCACCACACTGCAAGCCAGGAGAAATAACCATGAGCATGGACCGCGTTGCGTGGAGCTCGCTCTACAACATCAGCACCGCCAAGAGCGGCTCCAAGCCGTTCTCCAAGGAGACCCTGAAGCGGGTGCTGGCCTTCGCCGCTCCGCACAAGGGCAAGCTCATCGCCTTCGTGCTCTCCTCCATCGCAGCGGCCTTCCTGGCCGTCGCCACCCCGGTGCTCGCCGGCCAGGTGGTTGACGCCATCATCGCCAAGACGGATGCCGGCACCGTGATCTGGCTGGCCGTGCTGATCGCCATCGTGGCCGTGGGCGAAGCCGGGGTGGGGCTGCTGACCCGCTGGCTGTCCTCGACCATCGGCGAAGGCGTCATCGTGGACCTGCGCACCCGGGTGTTCGACCACGTGCAGCGCATGCCCATTGCCTTCTTCACCCGCACCCGGACAGGAGCATTGGTCAGCCGCCTCAACAACGACGTCATCGGAGCGCAGTCCGCCTTTGCCGGCACGCTCTCCGGCGTGGTGAGCAACTCCGTGGCTCTGGCCCTGACCCTGGTCGTGATGCTCAACAGGTCCTGGCTGGTCACCGTGCTCGCCATGGTGCTGCTGCCGATCTTCCTGATCCCGGCCCGCCGCATGGGCTCCAAACTGGCGGACCTGCGCCGCGAAGCCGCTGCGCACAACGCGGCCATGGGCACCCAGATGACGGAGCGGTTCTCCGCGCCCGGCGCCACACTGGTGAAGCTGTTCGGCCGCCCGGATGAGGAATCCCGCGAGTTCGCCGCCCGCGCGGGCCGTGTCCGCGATATCGGCGTCCGCATGGCCATGCTGCAGTTCACGTTCGTCACGGCCCTGACGCTGGTGTCAGCGCTCGCGCTCGCGCTGGTTTACGGACTGGGCGGCTGGCTCGCCCTGGGCGGCCAGCTCGCGCCCGGGGACGTGGTGGTCCTTGCGCTGCTGCTGACGCGGCTCTATGCCCCGCTCACGGCGCTGTCCAACGCCCGCGTTGAAGTCATGAGCGCACTGGTCAGTTTTGAACGGGTCTTTGAGATCCTGGACCTGAAGCCGCTCATCCAGCAGAAACCGGACGCCGTGCCCGTTCCGGCCGGGCCCGTGTCCGTGGAGTTCGACAACGTCCGCTTCGCCTACCCCTCGGCGGACAAGGTCTCCTTGGCCTCCCTGGAGGAAGTCTCCACCCTTGACACCCGGGGCGGCGAGGAAGTGCTGCACGGCGTCAGCTTCCGGGTGGAACCAGGACAGACGGTGGCCCTGGTGGGCTCCTCCGGGGCCGGAAAGTCCACCATCGCCCAGTTGCTGTCGCGCCTTTACGACGTCGATTCGGGCGCCGTGCGTCTTGGCGGCACCGCGCCGGGGACGGGGCTGGACGTCCGGGACGCCACCTTCGATTCGCTGCGGGACACCCTGGGCATGGTCACCCAGGACGGCCACCTGTTCCACGAAACCATCGCCTCCAACCTCCGGCTGGCCCGGCCCGACGCCACGGACGAAGACATGTGGGACGTCCTGCGCCAGGCACGCCTCGAGACCATGATCAGGTCCCTGCCGGACGGCCTGGAGACCGTGGTGGGGGAGCGCGGGTACCGGCTTTCCGGCGGCGAACGCCAGCGCCTGACCATCGCCCGGCTCCTGATCGCCCAACCCCGGGTCGTCATCCTCGATGAGGCCACTGCTGCACTGGACTCCACGAACGAAGCCGCCGTGCAGGCAGCCCTGGGCGCCGCGCTCGAGGGCCGGACCGCCGTCGTGATTGCGCACCGGCTCTCCACCGTGCGCGCGGCGGACGCCATCCTGGTGGTGGAAGGCGGCCAAATCGTGGAACGGGGAACCCACACCGAACTGCTGGCGGCGGACGGCCGCTACGCCGAGCTGTACCGGACACAGTTTGCCGAGGCCACGGCTGTGGCGCAGGAGTCGGTCCCCGAGTTCTAGCGGTTCCTGGTCTCCCGCTGGTTCTCAGACTGCCCGCGCCGCCAGCAGGGGCAGGATGTGGTCAGTCAGCAGCGGCGCGAGGTCGTGGGGGAGGGCCGCGGCCGCCGGAACGCTGATGTCCAGCCAGCGGATCTCCGCGATTTCAGCGGCGGGCGTGGCCTGCCATGTGCCCGGGGCGATGAAGACGGTAGCTTCGATGTCGGTGGCGGCCTCGTTCGCGGCGTCGGCGATCCACACCCCCATCAGTTCAAGCTCCTGCGGTCGGACCACGATCCCGACCTCCTCGGCGAGTTCCCTCGCAGCTGCCTGCACAGCGGTTTCGCCCGGCTCCGGCTTGCCTCCGGGATGCATGAACATGCCGGTCCCGCGCTTCCGAACGGTCAGGAGGCGCCCGGCGTCATCAAACACGCAGACAGCGGAGACCACGATCCGATCCTTCATGCGGTGATCCTTGCCAGGCGCGAGACGAGCAGCAGATCCTTGCGGGGACCGGTCACGTCCCAGCTGTAACTGAAGGCGTCCGGGCCCTGGCGTGTGTAGGAAACACGGTAGGTGTCGGGATCGCACCAGTGGCTGTCCTGGCTGGTATCGGGGGCGAAGCCCATACGGTGGAACGGCCTGCCGTCGGGAAAGAATACGTCCAGCGCATCGGGCTGCGGCAGGGGTTTCAGGACGTACTCGCGCGAGGCGGGGCCCGTGAAAGTAGGCCACCGCATGGTGCCTTCCTCGCGAAGGGCCAGGCCGCCGTCGTCCGTGGGGGTGAAAATCGCGACGCCGGAAAAGGTCCCGCGGGTGCCGTCCGACCTGTCCAGGAGGTCCCGCTCCACCAGCCAGCGGCCCGGCTGCCCCGGCTGGCTTGTTGGGCGGCGGCCCAGGAGGTAGGCGCGGAGGCTTGGCTCCGGGGAAGGAGAGTTCAAGTGCCCTCGATTGGAATCGAACCAACGACACCGGCTTTAGGAGAGCCGTGCTCTATCCACTGAGCTACGAGGGCGCGCACCCGGGGGCCGGCGGGGCCGGTCCGTCCGGACACGGTTACAAGCATACAAGGTGCCGGGCCGTACTACGCTCAAGGCATGAGTCCAGCACCCACTGCCACTCCCGCCACTGCCGTCACCCCGAACGTGGCGTCCACCCGGCAGTACATCGGGGCGTGGGCGGTGTTGAGCGTGCTGCAGTATTTCGCCGCCGAGGCTGCCGTGGCCATGGCGTGGGCGGGACCCCGCCCGTACGACCTGCGGACGGGGTACATCAGCGACCTGGGGGCGCTCCACTGCGGCATCTATTCCGGACGGGATGTCTGCTCGCCCTTGAACTGGCTCATGAATGCCTCGTTCGTGGTCCAGGGCCTGGGACTGCTGGTGGGGGCGGTACTGCTGACCTCGGGCCTGCTGCGCGTGGCCGCGCGGCCTGGCACGCGGGTGGACTGGCGGCGCCGGGAGCCCTGGCTTGCGGCCTCCGCAGTCCGGCTGCTCACCGGAGCCGCCGGGGCGGGAACCGTGGTGGTGGGGCTGGTCCCGGAGGATACGGGCTCACCCTGGCACTACGCCGGCGCCATCACATATTTCATCTCCGGCGGGCTGGCTTTGCTGGTGCTGGGCGTGCTGTGGCTTCGGAAGACCGGGATGGCGTGGTTCCTGCTGGTGTGCGGAGGCGTGTCGCTGGCGGCCACGGCCACGGGTGGACTGACCCGCATGGGGGTTCCCGAGCCTGGCACTTTGGAACGGCTGATGGGTTATCCGGTCACGGTGGGGATGGCCGCAGCGGGGCTGGTCATCGCCCAGCGGGTGCATCGGCACCGGATGCAGCGGCGGGCGGAGGCAGCTGCCGCAAAGGCAACTGCCGTTTAGGGCTCTTTCCTCTTCCTGCTGTTGAGGAACACCGCCGCGGCCCCGGCCAGGAGGCTCAGCACCAGAAGGACCCAGCCTGCAATGGTGAGGCCGGATGCCAGGGCCACCTGGCCGGCGTCGGGACCTTCAGTGCCCATCATGGCGTCGATGGCCACGTTGCCCCACAGCCGCACCACGACGAACAGCATGGGCAAAGCCCAGAGCGCCCAGCGCACCGCCTTCCGCGCCACGTTGGTCCCAATGAGCAGCAGCCACGTGAACCCGAAGATCAGCGGGAAGAGGGTGCCCGCGGTCTTGTGGACATAGTTCAGCTGGCCCAGGGCGTCGCTGTTCATGACCCCCTGCAGCCGGCCGATGTAGCCGGGGTCAAAACCACCAACCAACGAATCAGGCATGGCCATTTCCTGGGAGAGCTGGGTGAGCTGGGACAGGGTCAGCAGGTGCAGGTACCAGAACAGGAACAGGCTGGCCACCACGCCGGCAATGACGATCAGGTTGCTGTTGCCCTGCGCCTTTTCCGGCGTGCGCGCAGTGGTGGGGTTGACCACCGGTGGCAGGTGATGTTGCGGCACCGCCGCGTTGGCGCCGTGCTTCTTGATCCGCTGGGCAGGGGTTTTGGCCATGCCACCATTATCCCGCCCCATAAACTGAACCCATGACCACTGGCCGACACAGCGCAGCTGTTCTTGACCCCTCATTGGACGACTACGAACTGGCCTCGGCGCTGGTCCGTGAAGCCGGACAGCTGGCGCTCCTCATGCGCATGGCCGGCCTGCAGTCTGAACAGAAGACCTCCGTCTCCGATGTGGTGACCGCGGCGGACCGCGCCGCGGAGGCTTACGTGCTGGAACAGCTCCAGCGCTGCCGGCCGGAGGACGGCATCCTGGGCGAGGAAGGCGCCTCCGTCCAGGGAACCAGCGGACGCACCTGGGTGATCGACCCCGTGGACGGCACCTACAACTTCCTGCACGGCTCCACCTACTGGTGCTCCGCCATCGCACTCAGGGACCACCGCGATGTGCTCCTGGGCGCCGTCTTCCAGCCTGAAGAGGACAAGCTGTGGCTTGGCGGGCACGACCGGCAGGCGACGATCAACGGCGATCTGCTGACGACATTCACGGCGGACAGAGGCAGGCGCAATACCACCGGCGTTGCCGAACTTGGTGCCGCCACCTACATCCACCCCACCTGGTTGATGGACCCCATGTGCGCCATGCCGTGGCATGCTGCGGCCACCTCCGCCGCATCCCTCCGCATGCTCGGATCCGGTTCCTGCGACCTGGGCCGGGTAGCCGACGGGCAGCTGGGGTGCTGGTTCCAGCACAGCTGCCCGGAATGGGACTGGCTGCCGGGCAAGGCGATCGTCCGTGCGGCCGGCGGGGCCGTGGACACCGTCCACGTCAACGGGCTGGAGTGGTTCATCGCAGGAGGAACGACGGCGGTCCGCGAGCTGCGTGCGGCCCTCGAGTCAGGCTCGGTGGCCTAAGGCAATTGCCCGTGCACCGGGAGTAATCCACAGCCTGGAAGGCGTTGTCGGTCCCACCGCCTAGACTTGTAGGCACCATGGATATGTTGTTTGACCCGTACTCTGACGGACCGTTCAAGGCCGCTCCTGCCTCCACCGCCCGCACCAGGACGGAGCCTGAGGGCGTTGCCACCACGGCGGGGCCGGGCGGGATGCCGGATCCGCAGGATGGCGGTCTTCACCGCTCAGGCGGCTGGCAACAGTCCAGCCGGAACGCCGGTAACCGGCACGACGACGGCCACCATGGCAGCCGCCGCCCGGATGCTGCCCAGCTGCTGGAAGGGCTGAACCCGCAGCAGGAGGAAGCGGTCAAGCACGGCGGATCCGCGCTGCTGATCGTCGCCGGCGCGGGCTCGGGCAAGACCCGCGTGCTCAGTAACAGGATCGCCTACCTGATCGCCACCGGCCGGGCGCACCACGGCGAAATCCTGGCCATTACCTTCACCAACAAGGCGGCCGCGGAAATGCGGGAGCGCATCGAGGCCCTGGTGGGCGGACGCGCCAAGATCATGTGGATCTCCACGTTCCACTCGTCCTGCGTCCGGATCCTGCGCCAGGAAGCAGCGAATGTCGGCCTCAAATCCAACTTCTCCATCTACGACTCCGCCGACTCCCTGCGCCTGGTTACCCAGGTTTCCAAGTCCCTTGACCTGGACCCCAAGAAGTTTGCGCCCAAGGCCATCCAGCACAAGATTTCCGCGTTGAAGAACGAGCTCATCGACGCCGACTCCTTTGCCTCGGAGGCCAACTACAACGACCCCTTCGAACACGCGGTGGCGGACGTCTACAAGGGCTATACCCAGCGCCTCCGGCAGGCCAACGCCATGGACTTCGACGACCTCATCGCCGAGACCGTCTACATGTTCCGCGCCTTCCCGGCCTTGGCAGAGTCATACCGCCGCCGGTTCCGCCACGTCCTGGTGGACGAATACCAGGACACCAACCACGCCCAATACGCCCTGGTCAGGGAGATCGTGGGCGAAGGCCCTGGCGCGTCGGAGCTTACCGTTGTGGGCGACTCGGACCAGTCCATCTACGCCTTCCGCGGCGCTGACATCCGGAACATCGTGGAGTTCGAAAAGGACTACCCCGAGGCCCGAACCATCAAACTGGAGCAGAATTACCGCTCTACCCAGAACATCCTGAGTGCCGCCAACTCGGTGATCTCGCGCAACCCCAACAGGCCCGAGAAAAGGCTGTGGACGGCTGAAGGCGAAGGCCACAAAATCATCGGCTACGTTGGCGAAAACGAACACGACGAAGCGCAGTTCATCGCCAAGGAGATCGACCGGCTCCAGGACGAGGAGAACCTCCGCCCGGGCGACGTCGCCATCTTCTACCGCACCAACGCCCAGTCCCGTTCCATCGAGGACGTGCTGGTGCGGGTGGGCCTGCCGTACAAAGTGGTGGGCGGCACACGTTTTTACGAGCGCAAGGAAATCAAGGACGCCCTCGCGTACCTGCGCGTCCTGGTGAACCCGGACGACGACGTCAACCTCCGCCGGGTGCTGAACGAACCCAAGCGGGGCATCGGGGACCGTGCCGAAGGCGCCGTGGCGGCCCTCGCCAGCCGCGAACGCACGTCCTTCATGGCAGCCGCCCGCCGCGCCGACCAGGCTCCGGGCATGGCCACCCGTTCGGTCAACGCCGTCCTGGGCTTCGTGAAAATGCTGGACGACCTCGCCGAGGTGGCCGCCGGGTCCGGGGCTGCCGCAGCACTCGAAGCGGTCCTTGAACAGACCGGCTACCTCGCGGCGCTGCGCTCCAGCACCGATCCGCAGGACGAGTCACGCGTGGAAAACCTCGCCGAGCTCGTGGCCGTGGTCCGCGAGTACGAGCAGGAGAATCCGGAGGGAAGCCTGGGCGCCTTCCTTGAACAGGTGTCCCTCGTGGCAGACGCCGACCAGATCCCGGACGCCCCCGGCGCGGACATTGACGCCGCCGTGGCCGAAGCCAAACGGCTGGGCGTGGTGACGCTGATGACCCTGCACACGGCCAAGGGCCTGGAGTTTCCCGTGGTGTTCCTGACCGGCATGGAACACGGGCTCTTCCCGCACCAGCGCTCAGCCACCGACCCCAACGAGCTCGCCGAGGAACGCCGGCTGGCCTACGTGGGGCTCACCCGTGCCCGGAAGCGGCTGTACGTGACCCGGTCCGAGGTACGCAGCATGTGGGGCCAGAGCCAGTACAACCCTGCCAGCCAGTTCCTCGAGGAAATCCCCGCAGAGCTCCTGGAATGGAAACGGGAGGGAACCAGCCGCCAGTCATGGGCCGGGGGTGGTTCGATTGGTTCGGGCCGGTACAGCGGTTCGTTCTGGGGCGCCGGCACCTCACGCGGAGCGGCCGCGGACTCATCGGCCGGCTTCAACGCCGACGTGCCGGCTTTCATTGCCAAGAACAGGGTGCAGCCGCAAAAGGAGATCATTGCCGTCAGCGTGGGGGACAAGGTCAACCACACCAGCTTCGGCAACGGAACGGTCCTGGCCCTTGAAGGAGCCGGAGACAAGACCGTGGCGAAGGTGAAGTTCGACGTCGGCGAAAAGCGCCTGCTGCTGCGCTACGCCCCCCTCACCAAACTCGACGCCTGATGGGCGCGCCCGCCCGGGCATAATGGACGCCATGCGACGGACTGTATGGGGGATGCTCGCCGCCCTTTTCCTTATCATTGCCACGGGCTGCACGGTGACCACCAAAGACCCCGCCTACGTTCCGCCGGCTCCGCTGCAGCCCATGGAACAGCTGGAAAAGGCACCGCTGGCTGATGCGAAGACATTCTCCAGCGGCGACGACGTCCTCTCTTTCATCACCGCCGACCGGACCGTCGCGTGCTCGCTCACGTCCGCCCGCGGGGAACACCTGAACCTGCCCTACGAGCAGAACCGCTACAGCGACGCGTCCAACAACAAGCTGCCCATTGTCCCGGTAGCCTACTGCGAGCTCGCCACGTATCCGGCGCTCCAGCCGGACGACACCAAGGGCGACTGCGCCGGAACCCATTTGGGCTACCTGGGCGGCGTGGCCCTCCTGACACCGGACAATGCCCGCTACGGCGAATGCCGCTCCGGCGTCACACCCATGGAAGCCGCTTTCGGGCCCAAGGGGAGCAAGACCGGGCCCCTGGCCCAACTGCCTGTGCTGGCGGACGGGCAGAACCTGGAACGCAACGGGCTGCGCTGCTCCGCGTACAACGACGGTGTGGCATGCGGAAACGTCTCCGCCGGCGTCGGATTCTTCGTTTCGCCCAAACGTTACGAGCTGATTCAGGGGCCAGCCAAAACCAGCCACCCGCCGCAGTCCGAGGGCCAAAAAACCCCGTAAATCCGCGGTTTTTCTACCGTCCATAGAATAGTGTGCTTACTCACATAAGGGGTAGTCTGGGACGGCCCGGTCCCTCCAAAGGACTAGAGTTCCCCATGGAGCATTACGCCGCGTGGCTCGTTTCCAGACAGGCCGCCGGTGCGTGCAATCCGCAGCCCGGTCATCGTCGTACAGATGGTGTCCGACTGTACAGAAACTACTTCGACGTAGAAGGACACTAAACCGTGGACCTGTTTGAATACCAGGCGCGCGATATGTTCGAGGCGCACGGTGTACCCGTGCTTGCCGGCATCGTGGCGTACACCCCAGAAGAAGCAAAGGCAGCTGCCGGGAAGATCGGCGGCGTTACCGTTGTCAAGGCACAGGTCAAGGTAGGCGGCCGCGGCAAGGCCGGCGGCGTCAAGGTCGCAAAGTCCGCTGACGAGGCGTTTGAGCACGCCACGAACATCCTGGGCATGGACATCAAGGGCCACACCGTCAAAAAGGTGATGATTGCCCAGGGTGCAGACATTGCCGAGGAGTTCTACTTCTCCGTCCTGCTCGACCGCGCCAACCGCAACTACCTTGCCATGTGCTCGGTTGAAGGTGGCATGGAGATCGAGCAGCTCGCCGTCGAACGTCCCGAAGCGCTGGCCAAGATCGCCATCGATCCCGCCGTGGGCATCGACCAGGCCAAGGCCGACGAAATCGTCGCCGCCGCAGGCTTCGCCGAGGAACTGCGCGGCAAGGTCGCCGCCGTGATCCTGAAGCTCTGGGATGTCTTCAAGAAGGAAGACGCCACCCTGGTGGAGGTCAACCCGCTGGTCAAGACCGGCGCCGGCGACATCGTGGCACTGGACGGCAAGGTCTCCCTGGATGAGAACGCCGACTTCCGGCACGCCAAGCACGCGCAGCTCGAGGACAAGGACGCTGCCGACCCGCTTGAGGCCAAGGCAAAGGCGCAAGACCTCAACTACGTCAAGCTCGACGGCGAAGTAGGCATTATCGGCAACGGTGCAGGCCTGGTTATGTCCACCCTCGACGTCGTGGCCTACGCCGGCGAGAACCACGGCAACGTCAAGCCCGCCAACTTCCTGGACATCGGCGGCGGCGCATCGGCCGAGGTCATGGCCGCCGGCCTGGACGTCATCCTGGGCGACGAGCAGGTCAAGTCCGTGTTCGTGAACGTCTTCGGCGGCATCACTGCATGCGACGCTGTCGCCAAGGGCATCGTCGGCGCACTGGCCGAGCTGGGCCACGCTGCCAACAAGCCGCTGGTAGTCCGCCTCGACGGCAACAACGTCGAGGAAGGCCGCCGCATCCTCAACGAGGCCAACCACCCGCTGGTTACCTTGGCCGCCACCATGGACGAGGGCGCCGACAAGGCCGCCGAGCTCGCCAACGCAGCGAAGTAAAGGGACGCACCATGTCTATCTATCTGAACAAAGACTCCAAGGTCATCGTCCAGGGCATCACCGGCGGCGAAGGCACCAAGCACACCGCCCTGATGCTCAAGGCCGGCACCAACATTGTTGGCGGCGTCAACGCCCGCAAGGCCGGCACCACGGTCCTGCACGGCGACAAGGAAATCAACGTCTACGGCACCGTCAAGGAAGCCATGGCTGAAACCGGCGCCGACGTCTCCATCGTCTTCGTGCCGCCGGCCTTCACCAAGAACGCGGTCGTCGAAGCCATCGAGGCAGGCATCGGCCTGGTCGTGGTCATCACCGAAGGCGTTCCCGTCCAGGACTCCGCCGAATTCTGGGCGCTGGCCCAGTCCAAGGTGGACGCCGACGGCAACCAGGTCACCCGCATCATCGGCCCGAACTGCCCCGGCATCATCACCCCCGGCGAAGCACTGGTGGGCATCACCCCCGCCAACATCACCGGCAAGGGCCCCATCGGCCTGGTCTCCAAGTCCGGCACGCTGACCTACCAGATGATGTACGAACTGCGCGACCTTGGCTTCTCCACCGCCATCGGCATTGGCGGCGACCCCATCATCGGCACCACGCACATCGACGCCCTGGCTGCGTTCGAGGCTGACCCCGAGACCAAGGCCATCGTCATGATCGGTGAGATCGGCGGCGACGCCGAAGAGCGCGCAGCCGACTTCATCAAGGCCAACGTCACCAAGCCGGTCGTCGGCTACGTTGCCGGCTTCACCGCCCCGGAGGGCAAGACCATGGGCCACGCCGGCGCCATCGTCTCCGGTTCCGCAGGCACCGCACAGGCCAAGAAGGAAGCCCTCGAGGCCGCCGGAGTGAAGGTCGGCAAGACGCCGTCCGAGACCGCCAAGCTGCTCCGCGAGGTCTACGCCGCCCTGTAGGCAGCACTTCAGAACGCGGGGCCATCCCCGGGTCCGTTTCCAGTCATGGGACAGACCTGCGGGTGGCCCCGCGTTCGTTGTTTAACAACCGGCGACGACGGCGGGCGGCGCCTGCCCAGCCCCGTCGAGTAATGTTGGCACAGGAAAACAGGGCGCCCCGGGCGCGCAGGCAGGGGATTATCGATGGCAGAAAAACGACCCACGCTGGTCGACGCCGTCGTGGACAAGGTCCTCGAGCACATCATCAGCGGGGACATAAAGGCCGACGACGCCCTGCCGCCTGAGGCTGACATCGCCAAGGAATCGGGTGTCAGCAGGCTGACGGCCCGGGAAGCCATGAAGGTGCTCAAAGCGCAGGACGTTGTCTACGTCAAGCGCGGCCTGGGCACCTTCGTCAACCCGCCGGAGCGCTGGACCGGGCTGGACGCCATCATGCGCGCAGCATCCAGGGGAGTGGCCTCCGACCAGGTGGCCCTGCGCCTGCTGGAAGTCCGCCGCATGGTGGAGACCGGGGCTGCCGAACTCGCTGCCTCCCGCCACCGGCCCGCCGACCTTACCGCCCTGCAGGACAGCGTGGAGCAAATGGAAGCGGCACACCAGGCCGGAGACGTGGACGCGCTGACCGTGGCCGACATCGCCTTCCACGACACCGTGCTGCGGGCCTCCGGAAACCCCTTCGTGCCCGCCCTGCTGGGACAGCTCTCCACCCTGCTGTATGCCATGCGTCGCGAAACCTCGGCATTCCCGGATGTGCAGCGCCATGCCATCCACCACCACAAGATGGTCCTTGCTGCCATCGCGGCCGGCGATCCTGCCACGGCCCGGTCCACCATGGATGCCCACATCACCCAGACCTTTGAGGACTACGAGCAGTTCCTTGCCATGTCCAGCCGGAGCGAAACGACGGCCCGTTAGGATCCCCCCGGTGCAGCCTCCAGGGGGCGGCAGGCAATCCACCAGATCTGCGGAGGGGACTGCCACGCGTCTGGTGTTGACGACCACATTTATCTGTGACTAGAATCTCAGTCAGACATCTGACATCTGATGTCACCCCCGAAAATGCCGCCAGCCAAAGGAGTCGTCATGCGCGCGCATTCCCCTTTTGAGGGTCCCCGCACCACCGGAGGCCTGCGATGACCTCCCGTGCCACTGCCCCCGCACTCAGCCAACTGGGCGAGACCACCCTCCGCAAGGTCCGCCGGCGGCTGATGCCCCTGATCGTCCTCCTCTACTTCATCGCCTACCTGGACCGGAACAACGTGGGCTTTGCCAAGCTCGGCATGCAGGGCGACATTGGCCTGACCGAAGCTGCCTACGGCCTGGGCGCCGGCATCTTCTTCCTCGGCTACGCACTGCTGGAGATTCCATCCAACGGCGGCATGTACCGCTTCGGCGCCCGCAAATGGATCGCCCGCATCCTGATCAGCTGGGGCATCTTCGCCACCGCGATGTTCCTGGTGAACGGTGAAGCCACCTTCTACGTCATCCGCTTCCTCCTCGGCGCGGCAGAGGCCGGCTTCTTCCCGGCGATCCTCTTCTACCTGACGCTGTGGTTCCCGGCAGCGCAGCGCGTGACGGTGCTCGGCATCTTCATCCTCGCCCAGCCCATCTCCAACGCCCTGGGCGCGCCAGTGTCCGGCATGCTCCTGAACCTCGAGGGCGTGGCCGGCCTGCACGGCTGGCAGTGGCTCTACATCCTCGAAGGCATCCCGGCCATCATCCTGGGCATCATTACGCCTTTCGTCATGACGGACCGCCCCGAACACGCCAAGTGGCTCAAGCCGGAAGAACGTGATTGGCTCTCCACCACCATGGCTGCGGAGCTGGCGGACAAGCAGAAGGCCGGCAACCACAACTTCCTCGCCGGCCTGAAGGACTCCCGCACCATTGCCTATTCGGCGCTGTACTTCGGCCTGGTCTGCGGCATCTACGGCCTTGGCCTTTGGCTGCCCACCATCGTTAAGGCGCTCGGAACGTTCGACTCAACGCAGGTGGGATTCATCGTCTTCATCCCGTACGCCATCGCTGCCGTGTTCGTCTACTTCTGGAGCAAGCGTTCGGACCGAACCGGCAACCGCGTTTGGCACGCCAGCGCCAGCATGGTGCTTGCCGCCGTCGGACTCCTGGGCGCCGGCTTCCTGCTCCCCGTCAACGCCGTGCTCGCCATGGTCTTCCTGACCCTGGCAGCAATGGGCATCTACTCCGCAATTGCGCCCTTCCTGGCTATGCCGTCCGCCGCCCTCACCGGCGCCGCGGCAGCAGCCGGACTGGCCATGGTCAACTCGCTCGGCAACCTGGGCGGCTTCGTGGCCCCCTACATCGTGGGCATCCTCAAGGACGCCACCGGAAACTCCCAGACCGGCCTGGTGTTCCTGGCCGCCTGCCTCGCCGTGACTGCCGCCGCCACCTACCTTTACGCACGCAAGCGGCCGGAAGGTGTCTCCGCACCCGGAGCCACCGTTCCTGCCGCCGATACCCACTAGGAAACAGCAATGACTACAGAGCACGCATTCCCCGCAGAACGTACCGCGGTCCTCACCGGGGCGGCATCCGCCCGGGGCATTGGCCGCGCTACCGCAGACCGGCTGGCCAGCCAGGGCTGGTCCATCGCCATCCTGGACATCAACGCCGAAGACGCCAGGGCGGCAGCGGCGGAAATCGGCTCCAGCCGTGCCGTCAAGGCGATCGGCGTAGGCGCCGACGTCTCGGACGAGGCTTCGGTGGACCGTGCCATCACGGAAATTGAGCAGTCCCTTCCGCCCATCGTGGGACTGGTCAACCTGGCCGGAATCAGTTCCCCCACTCCCTTCATGGAGACCACCGTGGCGGAATGGGACAAGGTCTTCGCCATCAACATGCGTGGCACCTTCGTGGTGTCCCAGCGGGTCCTCAAGGGCATGATTGAGCGGGAGCTCGGGCGGATCGTCAGCATCTCCTCCATCTCCGCCCAGCGCGGCGGAGGAACGTACTCCAAGGTCGCCTACAGCGCTTCCAAGGCCGGCATCCTCGGGTTCACCCGTGCCCTGGCGCGCGAAGTCGGTGAGCACAACATTACGGTGAACGCCATCGCGCCCGGCCCGATCGATACGGACATCATGGGTGGAACGCTGAGTGACGAGCGCAAGGCCCAGATGTCAGAGGGGATCATGATGGGCCGGGTGGGAACCCGCGAGGAAGTGGCTGCCCTGATCGCGTTCCTCCTCAGCGAGGATGCCGGCTACATCACGGCCGCGACCTATGACATCAACGGCGGCCTGCAGGTTTCCTGACGTCCGCTTTCCCGGTACCCCGGCGCACGGTGCCGTACGGCCCGCCGGCCGCACGGCACCGCCGCCGCGGTGCGTCATCCGCAACGTCCCGCCCCTGCAGCGGCTATAGGATTTCTACATGGCAACCAAGAGCAAGGCCACCGGCGGGGTGAGCAGGCAGGTCCTCGCGGACCACGTCTACGAGGCGCTTTTGGTTGCCCTTATGGACGGCCGGCTGGAAGCGGGTACGCCGGTCAGCATTGACGGGATGGCCAGGGAGCTGGACGTCTCGCCGACGCCGGTGCGGGAGGCGCTTGCCCGGCTGGAAGCCACCGGCATGGTTCGAAGGATGGCGCTGCGGGGCTACCGGGTAGCCCCGCTGTTTTCTCCGGAAGAGCTGGCGGACCTGATGGACGCCCGGCTTGTGATCGAACCAGCCAACGCCTTCATGGCCTGCAAGCACGCAGACCAGGAGCTCACCGGGCAGCTTCAGCAGGCCATCGAGGACCTGAAAGCCGCGCCGCGCGGCCCGTCCTTTGCCGAGTTCCGGGCCTACTGGGAAGCGGACGAGCGCTTCCACCGGCTCATTGCCGAGTCGGCGGAAAACCAATTCCTGCTGTCCGCCTACAACGCGTTGGGCGGCCAGGTACAGCGTTTCCGCTTCTTCGGTGGCCTGGGCGTAACCGACGCCGACTACGCCATCGCCGAACATACCGAGATCCTCAAGGCCTTTGAAGCCGGCGACGCCGAACTTGCCCGGCAAAAAATGATCGACCACATCGAGGGCGTCAAGCAGCGCTCGCAGCACGACAGCGAAGTGCGCAGCTAGCAGCGCGCCCGGGGTCCGGAAAGGCCCCCAACCCACGACTCCCCCCAGGGAATCCACCCGCAAACCCTTGACAGGATCGCTTATCAGCGTAGATCCTATAGGAAATGCGATTCATGATCTGGAGTGACAATGCCGTACACCGCTGAAAACTGGCCCATCGCCGCCGCCCTGCTGCAGTTCCCCGGAACCCGGCCGGACGGGACCGCCGTCCAGGACGCCCCTGCCAGCGAATGGCAGCAGGTCTTCGAAGAAGTGGCGGACGCCGGTTTCACCAATGCCGACCTCACAGACAGCTGGGTCCGTCCCGGCGACCTTTCCAGCGCCCGGCTGGACGAGCTGAAAGCCGCCGCCACGGCTGCGGGCCTCGGCCTTCCCTCCATCTCCGCGATCCGCCGCAGCGTGATCGAGGAAGGGAACTGGGAGGAAAACCTGGCCTACACCCACCGGACGCTCGAAGCCGCGGCACAGCTTGGCTGCGAGGTTGTCTCGATCGGGCTCCACCAGGCCATTACCCCGGAGCAGCGGAAACAGCTGTGGTTCTGGACCGTCGAAGGCCACAAGGACCCGGTGGGTGACAAGGAAAGCTGGAACAACGCCGTCACCCGCATCCGCGAAGTGGGCAAGCACGCCGCCGAACTTGGCCTGCTGGTGTCGCTGGAGATGTACGAGGACACGTACCTGGGCACCGGCGACTCCTCTGTGCAGCTGGTCCAGGACATCGACCTGCCCAACGTTGGGCTGAACCCGGACCTGGGCAACCTGATCCGCCTGCACCGCCCCATCGAAGACTGGCGGGAGCTGGTGCACAAGACCCTGCCGTACTCCAACTACTGGCACGTCAAGAACTACATCCGCGATGAAGACCAGGCCCGCGACCAGTACGTCGCCATGCCGGCTCCCATGGAATCAGGCCTCATCAGCTACCGCGAGGCGTTCCAGTTCGCCATCTCGGTCGGCTTCCAGGGCGTGATCTGCACGGAGCACTACGGCGGCGACGGCCTGAGCGTGACAGCCGCCAACCAGGACTACCTCCGCCGCCAGGTCCTCCCCAAGCGCGACGGCTACACCCTGGGCACCAGCCTGGTGGCCCAGGGCCGGCAAACCCCCGCGGCAGTCCCTGCACGCTAGCCGGCAGGCTTCCCAACCGATCCAACGGGTTCAACGAGGAATCATGACAAAGATATTTGATGATCCAGCGCAGTTCGCAGACGACGCCCTTGACGGCTTCGTGGCCGCCAACCGCCAGTATGTGGCGCGTGTCGACGGCGGTGTTGTCCGCTCCACCGAATCACCCGCCGGCCAGGTGGCCCTGGTCATCGGCGGCGGCTCCGGCCACTACCCGGCTTTTGCCGGCCTGGTGGGCGCAGGGCTGGCCGCCGGAAGCGCCTGCGGCAATATGTTTGCGTCCCCCTCCGCGGGGCAGGTGTACCGCGTGGCCAAGGCATCCCAGACCGGCGGGGGAGTCCTGCTCAGCTATGGAAACTATGCCGGCGACGTCCTTCACTTTGGCCAGGCCCAGGACAAACTGAACGCCGAAGGAATCGAGACACGGACCGTCTTGGTCACCGATGACATTGCCAGCGCCCCGCTGGAGGAAATCACCAAGCGCCGCGGCATCGCCGGGGACCTGACGGTCTTCAAAGTGGCCGGCGCGGCAGCGGAAGCGGGCCTGGACCTGGACGAGGTGGAGCGCCTCGCCATCAAGGCCAACCACCACACCCGCTCGCTCGGCGTTGCCTTTGCCGGCTGCACCCTTCCCGGGGCAGCCGAACCTTTGTTCACGGTGCCTGAGGGCATGATGTCGGTGGGTCTGGGCATCCACGGTGAACCAGGCATCTCCGGGCAGCCCCTGCCAACCGCCAGCGAACTTGCCCGGCTCCTGGTCGACGGCCTGCTGAAGGACAAGCCGGACGCCGCGGGCACCAGGGTGGTGCCGATCCTGAACGGCCTGGGAACGGTCAAGTACGACGAACTCTTCCTGCTTTTCGGCAAGATCGAGGCGCTGCTGACCGGGGCCGGACTGGAAATCGTGGAGCCGGAGTGCGGCGAGCTGGTGACCAGCCTGGACATGTCCGGGCTGTCCCTGACGCTGTTCTGGCTGGACGCGGAACTGGAGACATTCTGGGCAGCGCCTGCCGACACCCCTGCCTTCCGCAAGGGCAACCTGGCTCCGCGCCGGGCCCGCTCCGTGGAGGCACTCGCCGAAGCTGGAACGGCGCCCGCGCTGGCCGCTACGCCGGCATCGACTGCCCTGGCCGCGACGGCGGTGGGCGCGCTGAAGGAAGCCCGGTCCGTCGTCGTCGAACACGAGGACGCGCTTGGCAAACTGGACGCTATCGCCGGGGACGGCGACCACGGCATCGGCATGCGCCGCGGCGTTGATGCCGCCGTTGCCGCCGCAGAGAAGTCCCACGCGGCCGGCGCCGGGCTCGAGGAACTCCTCACGGCGGCGGGCGAGCAGTGGGCCGAGCGTGCCGGCGGCACCTCCGGCGCCCTGTGGGGCGCGGCCGTCGCCGCCGTCGGCAAAACCTTGGGCAGCAAGGATTCCTACACCGCCTCGGATGCGGCCGCAGCCGTCAACGCCCTCCGCGATGCCATCATCACCCTGGGCAAGGCGGAAGCCGGGGACAAGACCATGGTGGATGCGCTGCTTCCGTTCGCCGAGACCTTCACCCGCGCAATTGACGACGGCGGCAGCCTGGCCGCAAGCCTCCGTGCGGCAGCGGAGGCGGCAGCAAAAGCCGCTGACGAGACCGCCGGGCTCAGCCCGAAGAAGGGCCGGGCACGCCCGCTGGCCGAAAAGAGCCTGGGCCATCCCGACCCCGGTGCTGTGTCCTTCGGCCTCATCGCCCGGCGGCTGGCCGATTACGCCGCCACCATCGAAAGCCACTAAAGGAGAGAACCCTGATGACTGAGCAATCCCAGCCGGGCTGGCGCATCGTTGTCGGCAATGACGAAGCCGGTGTCGAATACAAGAATGCCCTGCGCAAACTGCTGGAGGCGGACCCCCGCGTCGCGTCGGTGGAAGACGTGGGGGTTGGCGCCGACGACACCACGGCCTACCCGCACCTGGCCGTCGCCGCCGCCCGCAAAGTGGCTGCCGGCGAAGCGGACCGCGCCCTGCTGATCTGCGGCACGGGCCTGGGCGTCGCCATCTCCGCCAACAAGGTGCCGGGCATCCGGGCCGTCACAGCGCACGACAGCTACTCCGTGGAACGCTCCGTGCTGTCCAACAACGCACAGGTCCTCACCATGGGCCAGCGCGTCATTGGCCTTGAACTGGCCAAGAAGCTGGTGGGCGAGTGGCTCAACTACCGCTTCGATGAAAACTCCGCATCCGCGGCCAAAGTAGACGCCATTTCCTCCTATGAGGACGCGTCGGAAGGACTTGAGGACAAATGACCACTCGCAACATCGCCGTCGTCGGCTCAGGCTACATGGGCGGCGGGATCGCCCAGGTCCTGGCACTGGCAGGAGCCCGCGTGGCACTCGCCGACGTCTCCGCCGAAATCGCCCAAAGCAACTACGAGCGGCTTTTGAAGGAATCCGACGAATTCGTGGCGGCCGGCCTCTTCCCGGCCAACGCCACGGACCTGCTCAAGGAAAACCTTTGGGCCGCCAAGGACATCGAAGAAGCCGTGGCCGGCGCCGAATACATCGAGGAGGCGGTGCCGGAGATCCTCGAGATCAAGCACGCCACTTTGGGCCGGATCAGCGCCGCCGCCCGGCCGGACGCCATTATCGGTTCCAACACCTCCACCATCTCCATCGCCAAGCTCGCCGAAGTGGTGGAGAATCCGGAGCGCTTCCTGGGCGTCCACTTCTCCAACCCGGCCCCCTTCATCCCCGGTGTGGAAGTCATACCGCACGAAGGGACCTCGGAGGCCACGGTCCAGGCCGCGCGCACCATCGTGGGGGAGACCGGCAAGGAAACCGCCACCGTCAAGGACGTCACCGGCTTCGTGCTGAACCGGCTCCAGTACGCCCTGTTCCATGAGGCAGCCCAGGTCGTGGAGGAAGGCATTGCCACCGCGGAGGACGTGGACACCCTGGTCCGCACCACCTTCGGCTTCCGGCTGCCGTTCTTCGGGCCGTTCGCGATCGCCGACATGGCCGGCCTGGACGTTTACGCGTTCTGCTACAAGTCCCTCCAGACGGGGTTCCCGGAACGGTTCGCCACCCCGAAGATCCTGCAGGAAAAGGTCGACGCCGGCCAGCTGGGCACCAAGACCGGGTCCGGATTCCTGGACGTCCCGGCAGACCGGACCGCCGCCCTGGTTGCCTACCGGAACAAGGCGTACGTCGCCATGCAGAAGCTCATTGAAGAGCTGGGCCCGGCCCCGCTTTCCTGATCCCTAAGGAACCCTCCATGACAGCATTTCCCACAGACCGCACGGTGATCGTTACCGGCGCCGTCTCCGAGCGCGGCATCGGGCGCGCCACCGCGGACTACCTTGCAGAGCGCGGCTGGAACATCGGCGTGATCGATATCGACGACGCAGCCTGTAAGGCCGCGGCCAAGGAGCTTGCCGAAAAACACGGAATCAAAGCCCACGGTGCCGGTGCAGACGTCAGCGACGAGGCGTCGGTCCGGGCGGCCATCGACGGGATCGAGGCCGAACTTCCGCAGCTTGTGGCCCTCGCCAACATTGCCGGCGTGAGCTCCCCGGTGCCGTACCTTGAGCTGGACGCCGCCGAATGGGACCGCGTACTCAGCATCAACCTGAACGGTGTCCACTACGCCACCCGTCGCGTGGCCGAATCGATGGTCAAGAACCGGGTGGGCCGGATCGTCAACATCTCCTCCGTCTCGGCGCAGCGCGGCGGCGGAACCTTCAGCAAGACCCCGTACTCGGTGGCCAAGGCCGGCGTCATCGGCCTGACCCGCGCCACCGCCCGCGAGCTGGGCCCGTACGACATCACGGTCAACGCGATCTCACCCGGTCCGATCGACACCGACATCATGGGCGGCACCCTCAGCGAGGAACGCAAGGATGAACTCGTCAAGGACCTGGTGGTGAACCGGGTGGGCTCCACCCGCGACATCGCGGCGGCCATTTCCTTCCTCATCGGCGAGGACGCCGGCTACATCTCCGGCCAGACGCTGAACGTCGACGGCGGCCTGTACATGCACTGACGGCACCCCAACCAGGGTGCCACCACAAGCCCCGCGGACCGCCGGCCCGCGGAACCACCAACGTCACCACTCGAAGGAGAGTGTCGTGTCCGAAACCACCGCAACATCCAAGGAACTCCTGGCCCGTCCGGTCCTGAAGTCCGCGATTTCCAAGGCAGCCCGCCGGCTTATGCCGATGCTGGTCATCCTGTACGTCGTGTCCTTCCTGGACCGCACCAACGTCGGCTTTGCCGAGGCCGCCCTAGGGGCGGACAAGGGGGTGTCTGCCGCGGCCTTCGCCCTCGGCGCCGGCATCTTCTTCATTGGCTACGCGCTTTTCGAGATTCCCAGCAACCTGCTGCTCAAGAAGGTCGGCGCCAAGATCTGGCTGGCGCGCATCGCCATCACCTGGGGCATCGTCTCGGCATGCTTCGCGTTCGTGCAGGGCGAGACCTCGTTCGTGATCCTGCGTTTCCTCCTGGGCGTAACCGAAGCCGGGCTGTTCCCCGGTGTGATCATGTACCTCGCCGAATGGTTCCCCAACAAGGTGCGCGTGCAGATGTTCGCCATCTTCTACCTGGCCCAGCCGTTCTCCCAGATGATCGGCAACCCCCTCTCCGGCTGGCTGATCAACATCGGCGACCAGGTGCCGGGACTGCGTGGCTGGCAGGTCATGTTCTTCGTTGAGGGCCTGCTGGCCGTCCTGGCCGGCATCGCGGCGTTCTTCTTCCTGATCAACGGCCCCGCAAAGGCCAAGTTCCTTAACAGCGAGGAAAAGTACGCGCTGAAGGAGGTCATGGCCCTGGAGGACACCATCAAGGACGAGACCGGGCCCCGCGGCATCCTCGCCGCCATGCGCAACGGCCGGGTCTGGTACTTCACCGTGATCTACTTCTGCCTGCAGGTCGCAGTGTACGGCGTGACGTTCTTCCTGCCGCAGCAGGTGTCCTCGCTGACCGGACAGAAGGTGGGGCTCGCCGTCGGCCTGCTCATCGCCGTCCCGTGGTTCTTCGGCATCTTCTCCTGCTACTTCATCGGCAAGGCCGCGGACACGGTGGCCAAGCGCCGCAAGTTCGGCACCGTCCTGTTTGTCTCCACCGGCCTGTGCATCTTCGGGTCGGCCTGGGCAGGTACCAACCACCAGCCCGTCCTGGGCATGATCTTCATAACCCTGGCCGTCTGCAGCTTCCTGGCCGTGGGCCCGGTGGTGTGGTCCTATCCCACCGCGTTCCTTGCCGGGTCTGCTGCCGCCGCAGGTATCGGACTGATCAACTCCCTGGGCAACCTGGGCGGCTTCGTGGCACCCATCCTGCGGACCGCAGTCAATGAGGCCACCCAGTCGCCAACGGGTTCCATGGGCGTCTACGCCCTGGGCGTCCTGCCGTTCGTGGCGGCGGCGATGATGTTCGCCACCAGGCGGTTCAAGAACAAGGCCGACGACCTGCTCGACTGAGCGCTCCACACCATCCACGCAAGGAAACCATGAGCACCTCCGGCAGCAGCACAGGCAACAGCCCCCTTTACATCGGTGTCAGCACCAAGATGTACCTGGGCTACCAGGCAAGCCTGCGCTGGCTGTCGGAGGTGCGTTCCATCGTGGACAACAGGCCCGGACTGGGCATGAATTCTGCCACGGAGTCCCCGGTCCGGGTCTTCGTCATCCCTTCCTTCCCTGTCCTGGAGCCCGCCGCGCGGATCCTGGCAGGTTCGCCCGTACTCCTCGGCGCGCAGAACTGCGCCTGGGGCGACGGGCCACTGACCGGTGAAGTCAGCCCCGGCATGCTGGCCGAACTTGGCGTCTCCCTCGTCGAGATCGGCCATGCCGAACGCCGCAAACTTTTCGCGGAGGACGACGCCGTGGTGGCACGCAAGGTTCGTGCCGCCGTCGAACAGTCCCTCACCCCGCTGCTCTGCATCGGCGAGCCGGACAGGCTCGACGACGGAGCTGCCGCCGCCTTTTGCGTGCAACAGGTCCGCGCCGCCACGGACGGCGACCCCGCCCTGCTGAACCGCCTGGTCCTGGCCTACGAACCAGTCTGGGCCATCGGTGCGGAGGAGCCCGCCCCACCGCACCACGTCAACGCCGTCCTGGCGCGGATCCGTGCAGAGCTTGGCCCTGCCTGCCCCCTTATCTACGGCGGCAGCGCCGGGCCCGGACTGCTTCCCCGGCTGCCGGCCGCGGACGGACTCTTCCTGGGCCGTTTCGCCCACGATGCCGACAACCTTGGCCGTGTGCTGGACGAAGCCCTCCTCCTGCGTCAGACCGATGCGCCCGCCAACAGTTCGTCCAGCCGCTCGTAGCCTTCGGACATGCCACCCTCCATGCCTGAGTGCAGCATGCCGTCGCGTGCCTCCATGCTCTGGTACATGGCGTGGCCCCGCAGCCGGCACCGGCCGCCGTCGAGCTCCTCGAACGTCATGGACTCCAGGCTGACCGAGTCCGGATAGCCGCCGAACTCGAAGGTCTGCAGGGCGAACTCGTTCTCGCGCACCGTGTGGAAGATGCCACGGAATTCGTACGGCACCCCCTCCGGGCCGGTATGGATATACCGGTAGCTTCCGCCCGTGCGGAAGTCGTAGTGGTCCATTTCCATCTTCATGCCCCGCGGGCCAAGCCATTGGACCACCAGTCCCGGGTCCTTGTGGGCCCGGAACACGTCCGCGACCGGAAAGTCGAACTCACGCTCGAAGTCGATGTAGGGGAGCCCCTCGGGGGCGGTGATCTTCAGTTCGTTGGTCATTTCCTGTCCTTTGCCTTTGGCGCCGTTTGCCCGGCGCTGGATTCAAGCACCGCATCGAGGCTGCGGAACTGCCCTTCGCGGACCAGCCTGTACTGGTCGATCCAGGCAGTGAGCGCCTCCAGCCGTGCAGGGTTCAGGTGGACGGGCCGGCGCTGGGCGTCCCTGCTGCGGGTGACCAAATTTGCCTGCTCGAGTACCTGGATGTGCTTCGAAACTGCCTGTTTGGAAATCTCGAAGGGTTCGGCCAGGTCATTGACGGTGGCCGGACCACGGCTCAACCGGGCGATGATGCGTCGACGAACGGGGTCGGCCAGGGCAAGGAAAGCCACGTCCAAAGCCGCGTCGTCATCCGCCACGATTCCCACCCTCTCATAATCAACCTAAATATTTATAAACCTCTAGGTTGATTAATACTAGGCCTGCCTGTCATCATCCGCAAGAGGTGTCTTGCGATATCAAAATCGCGTTTGTTAGTATGTCAGCACAAACTACGTGAAGGAGAAGCTCCATGCCATTGGTTCGCATTGACGTTAACGAAGGCCGCACCGCGGGCGAGCTGCAGCAGCTGAGCCGCGGAATCCACGACGCGATCCTTGCGGAGTACGGCATTCCGGAGCGGGACTACTTCCACATCCTTACCGAGCACCCGCGGGGGCAAATCTTCGCGCAGGACGCCGGACTGGGGTTCGAGCGCACCGGGGGAGTGGTGATGATCCAGATCTTCACCCAGGGCGGCCGGTCCCAGGAGGCCAAGCAACAGCTCTTTGCTGCAGTGGCTGAAAAGCTTGCCGAAGTTGGGGTTGCCGGCGAGGACGTCTTCATCGGCTATGTCGAAAATACTGCCGGCGACTGGTCTTTCGGCTTTGGCCGCGCCCAGTACGTGACGGGCGAATTGGCCGTTCCGCGGAAGTAGCGCGGGCGTGCCCATCCGGGGTGGCTTGTTCGAATCCATGTTGTAAGTATGTCAGTACAAACCTTTGACAGGACATTCGATTTAGGGCAAAGTAGTCCGTGTGGCCCACGCCACGGCCTGCCAGTCCCGGACCTCCTGCTCCGCAAAGGACCCGAGTTCCACACCAGAAAGGTCCACGATTCCCGTGACCCACGAGCTTCTTACGATCGGGCGCATCAGCGTTGATATCTACCCGAACGACATCGGGGTTGGCCTGGAGGACGTCAACTCCTTCGGCAAATACCTGGGCGGTTCACCGTCCAACGTCGCCGTCGCCGCTGCCCGGCACGGCCGCCGGACGGGCGTCATCACCCGCACCGGGGACGATGCGTTCGGCACGTACCTCCACCGGGAACTGCACAAGTTCAACGTCGACGACACATTCGTTACGCCGGTCGCCGGCCTGCAGACACCGGTGACATTCTGCGCGATCAAGCCGGCCACAGACGAGTTCCCGCTGTACTTCTACGGCCGCTTCCCTACCGCTCCGGACCTGCGGATCAAGGCTGAAGAGCTGGACCTGGATGCCATCCGCGGGGCCGGCATCTTCTGGTCCACGGTGACCGGCCTGTGCCAGGAACCTTCCCGGTCCGCGCACATCGCTGCCCATGAGGCCCGTCCCCGCACCGGCCTGGCCGAGGGGCAGTTCACCATCCTGGACCTGGACTACCGGCCCATGTTCTGGGCCTCCGAGGATGAAGCCCGCGCAGAAGTGGCCAGGATCCTCCCGCATGTCACCGTCGCCATCGGCAATGACAAGGAATGCGCCGTGGCCGTAGGGGAGGGAACCCCGGACGAGCAGGCGGACCGACTGCTGGCCGCCGGCGTCGAGATCGCCGTGGTCAAGCTCGGTGCCGAAGGCGTGATGGCCAAGACGCGTACCGAGCGCGTGGTCTCCGCCCCCGTCCCGGTGGAAACCCTCAACGGCCTGGGTGCCGGTGATTCGTTCGGCGGCGCGTTCTGCCACGGGTTGCTGTCCGGCTGGCCGCTGGAGCAGGTCCTGGACTACGCCAACGCCGCCGGTGCCATTGTGGCCTCCCGCTTGTCCTGCGCCGATGCGATGCCGACGCCCGGCGAGGTCACCTCGCTGCTGGCCGAACGCGGCCGTACCGTGCCGGGTACGGTCTCAGGCGCTTCAATTCCCGAAGGAGCAGCACTGTGACCCTCACGCCCCTCGCCTCGAACCACGCCGTGGACGACGATCCGCGCCGCTACGCGCACTTGACCACCATCCGTCTGGAAGACCCTGACGCTGTGGCCCGCGCCGCGAAGGCGCGCCGCCGCCACCCTGGCCTGAAGGCCGGCCGGCAGAACTTCATCGTCGCTGCCGACCACCCCGCCCGCGGCGCCCTGGCTGTCGGCAGCGATCCGGTGGCCATGGCGGACCGCCGGCAGCTGCTGGACCGGCTCCAGATTGCCCTGGCCAACCCGGCCGTTGACGGTGTCCTGGCCTCCCCGGACATCATGGACGACCTTCTGCTGCTGGGCGCCCTGGACGGCAAGCTGGTGTTCGGATCGATGAACCGCGGGGGGCTGTCCGGCCTGGTGAACGAGTTCGATGACCGCTTCACCGGCCACACCGCCGCCGCTTTGGCGGCCCTTGGTGCGGACGGCGGCAAGATGCTGACCCGTATCTGCCTGGGCGACCCGGACACCGTGGTGACCCTGGAAGCGACAGCGAAGGCCATCGACTCGCTGGCAGAGCGGAAACTCATCGCCATGGTGGAGCCCTTCCTGTCGGTCCGCGAGAACGGCCGTGTCCGCAACGACCTGTCTCCCAACGCGGTCATCAAGTCCATCGCCATCGCCGAGGGCCTGGGGTCCACGAGCGCGTACACCTGGATGAAGCTTCCCGTGGTGGCGGAGATGGAACGCGTCATGGCCGCCACCACCATGCCCACCGTCCTGTTGGGCGGTGACCCGGACGGGTCCCAGGACGAGGTCTTCGCCACCTGGGGTGCCGCGCTGGCTCTGCCCGGGGTCCAGGGCCTCACCGTCGGCCGGACCCTGCTCTATCCCGCGGACGGGGACGTCGCCGGCGCTGTTGCCGCGGCAGCCTCGCTCCTGCACCACACCACTGAACTCGCGGAGAACTAGCCATGGGCACAACAACAGGAACGCGCAGAATGACGGTGGCGCAGGCCGTCGTCGAATACCTTTCCCGGCAGTACACCGTGGACACGGTGGGCGGCGTTGACTACCGTGAGCGGCTCATTCCGGGCATGTTCGGGATCTTCGGGCACGGCAACGTGGCCGGCGTGGGACAGGCGCTGAAGCAGTACCAGCAGCTGGACCCGGCCCTGATGCCGTACTACCAGGGCCGGAACGAACAGGCCCAGGTCCACCAGGCAGTTGGCTACGCCCGGCACACCCGCCGCCGCCAGACCTACGCGGTCAGCACCTCGATCGGCCCGGGTTCCTCGAACCTGCTGACCGGTGCCGCGCTGGCCACCACCAACCGGCTTCCGGTGCTGCTGTTGCCGTCTGACACGTTCGCCACCCGTGCGGCAGACCCCGTACTGCAGCAGCTGGAACAGCCCTACTCCTACGACCTCACGGTCAACGACGCGTTCCGGCCGCTGTCCAAGTTCTTCGACCGCGTCACCCGCCCCGAGCAGCTGTTCTCCGCGTTCCACCACGGCGTGCGCGTGCTGACCGACCCGGCCGAGACCGGCGCCGTGACCATCTCGCTGCCGCAGGACGTCCAGGCCGAGGCCTTCGACGTCCCGGCGGAATTCCTGGCCGAGCGCGAGTGGCGGATCCGCCGCCCGGAGGCCGACAACGACGACATCGCCCGCGCCGCGGCCGCTATCCGGGCTGCCAAGCGTCCACTGATCATCGCCGGAGGCGGAGTCCTCTACGCCTACGCCAACGATGAACTCACGAAGTTCGTGGAGCTGACCGGCATCCCGGTGGGCAACACCCAGGCAGGCGTCGGCGTCCTGCCCTGGGACCACCAATTCTCCCTCGGTGCCATTGGCTCCACAGGCACGACGGCGGCCAACGCCATCGCCGCCGAGGCGGACCTGATCATCGGCATCGGCACCCGCTACGAGGACTTCACCACCGCGTCACGGACCGCGTTCCAGAACCCGGATGTGCGCTTCGTGAACATCAACGTCGCCCCGATCGACGCGTACAAGCACGGCACCACGCTGCCGATCGTCGCCGATGCCCGCAAGGCACTGGTGAAGCTCAACGCCGCCTTGGGCGGCTACCGGGTCGGGGCGGACCTGGAACAGAAGATCGCCGCGGAGAAGAAGCGCTGGAACGCCACCGTGGACGAGGCGTTCGACACCCGCTATACCCCGCTGCCGGCGCAGAACGAGATCATCGGCGCCACCAACCGGGCCATGGACGCCCGCGACGTTGTCGTCTGCGCGGCCGGGTCCCTGCCCGGGGACCTGCACAAGATGTGGCGCGTGCGGGACCCGTTCGGCTACCACGTCGAATACGCCTACTCCTGCATGGGCTACGAGATCCCCGGTGGCCTGGGCGTCAAGCGTGCAGCGATCGCCGAAGCGGCCGGCACGACGGCGGCAGGCGCCCTTGGCGGGGAAGCCGCCCAGGTGCGGGACGTCGTCGTAATGGTGGGGGACGGCTCCTACCTGATGATGCACACCGAACTGGTCACCGCCGTCGCCGAACGCATCAAACTGATCGTGGTCCTGATCCAGAACCACGGCTACGCCTCCATCGGCTCCCTGTCCGAATCCCTCGGGTCCCAGCGGTTCGGCACCCAGTACCGGGCCCTGAACGAGGAACAGCACAGCTTCGACGAAGGTGAGACCCTGCCCGTGGACCTGGCCCTGAACGCCGAGTCCCTGGGCGTGAAGGTCATCCGGATCGAACCGGGGGAGAAGGTCATCGCTGAACTCGAACAGGCCATCCGCGACGCGAAGGCCGCCCCGGAGAACAGTGGCCCGATCCTGATCCACGTCGAATCCGACCCCCTCCTGGACGCGCCGTCCTCCGAGTCCTGGTGGGACGTCCCCGTCTCCCAGGTCGCCGAACTGGAATCCACTAAACAGGCCTTCCAGACCTACGTCGACCACAAGAACCGCCAGCGCAAACTGCTCGGCTGACCCCTCATCTTCATCCCCTTCGAATGCTCAAGGAAGAGTCCCATGACTGCCACCACCACCGAAACCGTCATTAACCACTTCATCAACGGTGCCGAAACCGCCGGCGAGGGTGCCCGCACCACCAACGTGTACAACCCGGCCACCGGTGACGTCTCCGCCACCCTGCGCCTGGCTAACCGCGCCGACCTGGACACCGCCGTCGCCGCCGCCCGCAAGGCCGCCGACACCTGGGGCGACATCTCCCTGGCCAAGCGCACCGCGGTGCTGTTCAAGTTCCGGGAACTGGTCGCCGCCCACCTCGAAGAGTTGGCCCAATTGGTCACGGCTGAGCACGGAAAGGTGATCTCCGACGCCAAGGGTGAAATCGGCCGTGGCCTGGAAGTTATCGAGTACGCCTGCGGCATCCCCACCCTCCTCAAGGGTGACTACTCGGACCAGGTCTCCACGGGCATCGACGTCTTCAACTTCCGCGAGCCCCTCGGTGTCGTGGCGGGTATCACCCCGTTCAACTTCCCGGTCATGGTGCCGCTCTGGATGGCCCCGATGGCGATCGCCACCGGCAACGCCTTCATCCTCAAGCCCTCGGAGCGCGATCCCTCCGCCTCGCTGCTGCTGGCCAAGCTCTGGAAGGAAGCCGGCCTGCCGGACGGCGTGTTCCAGGTCCTGCACGGCGACAAGGAAACCGTTGACGGGCTGCTGACCCACCCGGACGTGGACGGCATCTCCTTCGTCGGTTCCACTCCGATCGCCCAATACGTCCATGAGACCGCCACCAGGCACGGCAAGCGCGTCCAGGCCCTGGGCGGGGCGAAGAACCACGCCATCGTGATGCCTGACGCCGACCTGGACAACGCCGCCGACCACCTCGCCGCCGCCGCCTTCGGTTCCGCCGGTGAACGCTGCATGGCGATCTCCGTCGCCGTGGCCGTCGGGGACGCAGCCGACCTCATCGTCAAGAAGGTCGAAGAGCGGGCCCTGGCCGTCAAGGTCAACAACGGCACCGCGCCGGACGCCGAAATGGGCCCCGTCATCACGCCCGCCTCCAAGGACCGCATCGTCAGGATCGTCACCGAAGCCGAGGCCGCAGGTGCCGCCATGGTGGTGGATGGCCGCGACCTGGTGGTCCCCGGGCACGAGAACGGCTTCTGGGTCGGCCCCACCGTGCTCGACCACGTCAAGACCGAAATGACTGCCTACCAAGAGGAAATCTTCGGACCCGTCCTGGTGGTGGTCCGTGTCGACACCCTCGAAGACGGCATCAAGCTGATCAACGCCAACCCCTACGGCAACGGCACCGCCATCTTCACTTCCTCCGGCGCCGCCGCCCGCAAGTTCCAGCGCAGCGTCACCGTGGGCATGATCGGCATCAACGTGCCCCTGCCCGTCCCGGTGGCCTACCACTCCTTCGGCGGCTGGAAGGCTTCCCTCTTCGGCGACAAGCACATCTACGGCCCCGAAGGCGTCAGCTTCTACACCCGCGGCAAGGTTGTCACCTCCCGCTGGCCCGAAACCCACCACGCCTCCGGCGCCTCCTACAACTTCCCCTCCAACTAGGACACCCCCGCCGATTGCTCCGTAACCGCCGTTATGAGCGTCCAAAAGGGCGGTTACGGAGCAATCGATGCAACGAAAAGGACAACGCTGTCATGACTGAAAACAAGTTGATCATCGGCACGGCGCCGGACTCCTGGGGTGTCTGGTTCGCGGACGACCCCAAGCAGACCCCATGGGAACGTTTCCTCGATGAGGTGGCCGAATCCGGCTACAAGTGGATCGAACTCGGACCGTACGGCTACCTGCCCACCGACCCCACCCGCCTGGCGGAGGAGCTGAAGCAGCGCGACCTGCAGATCTCCGCCGGCACGGTGTTTACCGCCTTCCACCGCGGCCTTGACCAGTGGGAAACCGCCTGGGAACCGGCCCGCAAGGTCGCCGAGCTCACCGCGGCCATGGGCGGCGAGCATATCGTGGTCATCCCCGCCATGTGGCGCGATGACGTCACCGGTGAAGCCGTGGAAAGCGGCACGCTGAGTGAAAAGGCCTGGAAAGACCTGTTCGCCGGCCACAACCGCCTGGGCAAGACCCTGATCGAGGACTTCGGCCTGAAGCAGCAGTTCCACTCCCACGCCGACTCCCACGTTGGCGCGCAGGCGGACATCGAAACGCTGCTCGGAGCCACCGATCCCCAGTACCTGAACCTCTGCCTGGACACCGGACACGCCGAGTACTGCGGCGCCTCCAGCTTGGAACTGATCAAGAACTACCCGGACCGGATCGGCTACCTGCACCTGAAGCAGATCAACCCGGACATCCTCAGGAAGGTGAACGAGGAAAACATGACGTGGGCCGCCGCCAACCTGGCCGGCGTCATGACCGAACCGCCCAACGGCCTGCCCGACCTGCGCGCGGTCATCGAAGCAGTGGAGGCGCTCAACCGGCCCATCTTCGGCATCGTGGAACAGGACATGTATCCGGTGGCCTTCGATGTACCGATGCCCATTGCCAAGCGCACCCGCAACTACCTGCTGTCCTGCGGCTCCCGCACCGCCGTCAGCTAACCCCGTCCCAGACACCAAAAGGAACAAAACAATGACTGAAACCCTCCGCGTCGCCGTCGTCGGCGCAGGCCGCATGGGCGCCGACCACATCCAGCGCCTCAACAAGCGCATCCACGGAGCTGAAGTTGCCGCCGTCGTCGACGTCGACCTTGCCCGCGCCCAGGCCGCCATCGAAGGCATCCCCGGCGCCGTGGCACTGGCCGATGCCGAGGAAGCCCTCAACAACGGCGATGTCAACGCGGTCCTGATCGCCACCCCCGGCTTCCTGCACGAGGACATCCTGCTCAAGGCCCTCGCCAGGGACATTCCGATCCTCTGCGAAAAGCCCCTCACCCCCGACGCCGCATCCTCCTGGAAAATCGTCGAAGCCGAGGTGGCACTGGGCCATCAGCGGATCCAGGTGGGCTTCATGCGCCGCTTCGACGCCGAATACGCCACGCTGGGTTCGATCATCCGCAACCACGAACTCGGCGAACTGCTCATGCTGCACCACCAGCACCGCAACCCGGGCACCCCCGAGGGCTTCACCAACGAGATGCTGATCAACGACTCCGTGGTCCACGAATTCGACGCCATCCGGTTCTTCACCGGCGAGGAAATCACCAGCGTCCAGGTCCGCCTGGGCAAGGCGACCAGGAACGCCCCGAACGGCCAGCACGATCCGCAGCACGTCCTGCTGGAGACCGAGTCCGGCGTCCTGGCCGACGTCGAAATCTACGTCAACGCCAAGTTCGGCTACGAGGTGGCTACGCAGGCCTCCTTCGAAGAGGGCATCGTCAGCATTGGCGGCGACAAGGGACCCTACACCCGCAGCGCCGGCCATTGGGGCGGCAACGTCACCCCCGGGTTCGAGGAGCGGTTCGGGGCAGCGTACGACGTCGAAATCCAGTCGTGGGTGGACGCGGCACTTAAGGGCGAAATCGGCGGCCCCTCCGCCTGGGACGGGTACGCCACGGCGGCGTGCTGCGAAGCAGGCGTCGAAGCGCAGAAGAACGGCGAAAAGGTCGCCGTGAAGCTGGCCGCAAAGCCCGATCTCTACAAGTAGGACAGGAGAAGGGGACGGAGCCACTCCGTCCCCTTTCCGTTCCCCCTGACTGATCCACAATGGAGTGTTTTTCGTGAAAATCGCACTTGACCCCACCCCGTTCCACCACTCGCACAGCCTGCTGGAGTTTCCCAAGGTGGTGGCGGACCTCGGCTACAAGTACATGCAGATGACCCCGCATGCGGACTTCATCCCCTTCTTCAACCACCCCAAAGCGGACGACGAACTGGTCGGCCAGCTGAGGAAGGCCTGCAAGGACGCCGGAATCGAGATCGCCAGCGTGCTGCCGGTGCTCCGCTGGTCCGGGCCGGATGAGGACTCCCGCGAGGCAGCTGTCCGCTACTGGAAGCGCGCCATCCAGATCACCGTGGACCTGGGCGTCAGCACCATGAACACCGAGTTCAGCGGCCGGCCCGAAAAGGCAGAGGAATCCGAGCGGGCGTTCTACCGTTCCATGGAGGAACTGCTCCCGATCATCGAGCGGGAGGGCATCGACCTGCTGATCGACCCCCACCCCGATGACTTCGTGGAGGAAGGCCTTGCCGCCATCCGGGTGATCCGCGGCGTGAACTCGAAGAACGTGGGCATGGTCTACGTGGCCTCGCACAGCTTCCACATGAAGAACTCCCCGCTGGACATCATGCGGGCGGCGGGGGACAAGCTGCGCCTGGTCCACGTGGCCGACACCATGGACCACCACGCGTCGCACGGGCTGCGCTACATCACCAACCCGCCAGGCAACCCGGTCCGCGTCCACCAGCACCTGAAGATCGGCGACGGCGACGTCAACTGGGACGAGTTCTTTGGCGGCCTGAAGGAGATCGGCTTCCTGGACCGGGAGAATACTGTGATGGTCTCCAGCGTCTTTGCCGAAAACGAGCATGCCGAGGAGGTCTCCCGCTACCAACTGGAGACCATGCATGACTACATAACCAAAACGAAATAGTGGATGCGCCCATGGAAAACAGCAAAGGAACCCTGACGTCGCCCGCTGCAGTGGGAACGCCCGCCACTGCCAGGGCCTCCACACCGTCCAAGCCGTCCGATCCGAAGAAGTTCATGCGTAAGGTGGCGCTGTTCTCCACCTTCGGCGGCCTGCTCTTCGGCTACGATACCGGCGTCATCAACGGCGCCCTGCCTTTTATGCAGCGCGACCTCGGCCTGACGCCGCTGACCGAAGGGCTTGTCACCTCCACGCTCCTGTTCGGTGCAGCGTTTGGCGCCATCAGTGCCGGACGCCTGTCGGACCGCTTCGGCAGGCGCAAAACCATTATGGGGCTGGCGCTGATCTTCGTCGTCGCCACCATCGCCTGCACTGTCTCTCCGAGCACTGAACTGCTGATAGCTGCCCGGGCCCTGCTGGGCCTCGCCGTGGGTGGTGCTTCCGTGATCGTGCCCGTGTACCTTGCGGAAATGTCACCGGCGGCCCAGCGCGGCCGGATCGTGACCCAGAATGAACTGATGATCGTCACCGGCCAGTTCCTGGCCTTCACGTTCAATGCAGTATTGGGCAACGTGTTCCCCGGAGAAGCGCACATCTGGCGCTGGATGCTGGTGATCGCTACGCTGCCGGCCGTTGTGCTGTGGTTCGGGATGCTGGTCCTGCCGGAAAGCCCCCGCTGGCTTGCGTCGGCCGGCCGCTTCGGTGCCGTCCTTGAAGTGCTGCGCTCCACCCGTGCCGCCGGGGACGTGTCGGCGGAGTTCGACGAGGTGCGGCAGGCAGCCCGGGAGGACTACCAAGCCAAACTCGGAACGGTCAAGGACCTCACCGTTCCCTGGATCCGCAGGATCTTCGTGGTTGGCCTGGGGATGGCGGTCATCAACCAGATCAGCGGCGTCAACGCCATCATGTACTACGGCACCTCCATCCTGTCCTCATCAGGATTTGGTGACCGCGGTGCCCTGATCGCCAATGTCCTTAACGGCATCACGTCCGTGGTGGCCGTGGTCATCGGGATGTACCTGATGTCGCGTGTGCCCCGTAAACCCATGCTGATTGTGGGACTGTGCGGCACGTCCTGCTCACTTTTGGCCATTGCGGTCATCTCGATGGCGCTGCCAACAAGTACCCTGCGCGGCTACCTGGTACTGCTGTTCATGGTGACGTTCCTGGCTTCCATGCAGGGCTGCATCGGCACCGTAACGTGGTTGACCTTGTCAGAGATTTTCCCGATGCACGTCCGCGGCGTCGCAATGGGCATCTGCGTCTTTGTCTTGTGGATGGTCAACTTTCTCATCGGCTTCTTTTTTCCACAGATGGTCGCGTGGATCGGTGTTTCCGCCACCTTCCTCATCTTTGTGGCACTGCAGCTCGGGGCTATCGTCTGGGTGAAACGCGTAGTCCCCGAAACTAAGGGCAAGTCACTCGAAGAGCTCGAACATCTGTTCAAGGAGCGTTCCGGAGTGGCTGCCTAAGCGCACCGCCGGACGGTACACCGCACCGCCCCGCACTCCCGCACCATAAAAACGTCCGACACCGCCAGGCGTCGGACGTTTTTGTCCACACTAGAGGGGTTGCCAGAGCGCGGTTGCCCTCTTCAACAGGGCACATTGCCGGCGCCGCCCGATCCGGCAGAAAGCGTTGCCGGTTTCGGGCGCTTGATGATTCCCCGCGCTGCCGTTGGCATGGTATCTGCAGGGCTTCCCGACTTCACTAAGCCACAATCCGAATTTGCACGGTTCGCGCTCTTTGCCGCGGCGGAATCCATTGGGGTGTTGAATCCGGGGACAGTAAGAGGGGCGGCGCAAACGCGCCGCCCCTCTTACTGTCCGGGTCCCCAGCGTTTATCGGGCCGGGTCTAATGAAGCGGAGAGAGCCGCGTCGGCCTCCTTCAAGACCTTCGCAGCGACCTCAAGGCCCTCGATCCTGCCCAGCGAGACATCTTCGTGCTCGATATTCACCAGCATGTCCGGGTCTACTTCGTGCAGTGCGCGCAGGAACTCGGTCCAGAAGGCGGTGTCGTGCCCGCGTCCCAGGGCAACGAAGTCCCAGGCGGAGTCCTTTGGCCACTCATTGGCCCACTCGTCGCCGCCGAGGTTGGTCCGGTTCTCCTCCGGGGAGAGCCGGCGGAAGCTGTTGTCCAGTACGCCGTACAGCGCGGCGTTGTCCCTGTTAACGCGGACGTCCTTGGCTGCGGCCTGGAACACCAGGGGGCCGAGTTCCCGCACCACGGCCACCGGATCCATCTGCTGCCAGAACAGGTGGGAGGCGTCCAGTTCTACGCCGACGTGCGTTGCACCGGTTAGCTCGATGAGTTTGCGGACATCCGCGGTATTGAAAACGAGGTTCTGTGGATGGAGTTCAAGAGCCACCTTCACGTCGTGGTCCGCAGCAAGACGGTTCATTTCCTTCCAAAATTTCACTGCCGCGCCCCACTGGTAGTCGAGGACATCCAGCGCTGCCGAGTTCCAGGCATTGACCACCCAGTTGACGGTCGTGGCGCCCGGTTCGCCTCCTGGCAGGCCGGACATGGTAACAACCCTGTTCTGCCCCAGGCGATGTGCCAACCGGACGGAACGGCGGATGTCTTCGGCGTGCTTCTCGCCGATCTCGCGCTTGGGGTGCAGCGGGTTGCCGTTGCAGTTCAGGCCGGCAATGGAGACGCCAGTTCCTTCGAAGATCGCCAGGTAGTCATCCCGCGCCGCGTCACTTTCGAGGATCTGGTCAAAATTGGGGACATGCACGGCGGGGAGGAATCCACCCGTGTTGATTTCAATGCCCGTGAGGCCAAGATCGGCTATGACCTTCAAGGCTTCCGGAAGGGGACGGTCATGCAGGATCGCGTTGTAGACGCCGAGTTTCATATCGTGATTTTCTTTCCGTTGTTAAGGGCGGATTCGGCGACCGCGCCCAGCAGTTCCATGTTCCGCACGCCCTCGTCGAACGTGGCGCAGCGGGGGAGCGACTCTTCTTGGCTGAGGCCGGCAACCTCTTCGAGGAATGCACGCGCTTGGTAGCCGAAGGCATCGTTCTGGCCAAAGCCAACTTCGGGGGCGTCCATGGCGAGCCCTCCCGCGATGTACGGGTGGCCCGGGCCCAAGATGACCTGCCGGTAGCCATTTTCGTTGCCGGAGTCGTCGTTGAGGAACAGCTGGATTTCGGCCGGGCGGCGCTGGTCGAACTTTGCGGCGCCGTTTTCGCAGAACACCTCAAATTGAAGGCTGTTGGCATGCCCGGCAGCTACGCGGGAGACTTCAAAGCTGCCGGCACCGGTGGCGAATTCCGCGTTGAAGGCCGCGTAGTCGTCGTTCTCGACGGCTTCGAAGGTGTCGCCGACGGCAACGTGGTCATGGCCCATTACGGCAGCGAGCGGCAGCGGCCGCTTGTCGATGACCGTGGCAAACTGACCGCCCGAGACCGACTGGATGTCCCCACACAGGAACTCGGAGATGTACGTCAGGTGGGATCCGACATCGGCAAGTGCGCCCGAGCCGGGGCCGCCCTTGTAGCGCCAGCTCATGGGAGCGGACGGGCTGAAGCCGTAATCGGTCCAATAACGGCCGCTGAAGTGCAGCACGTTGCCCAGGACTCCGGTCTGGATAAGGTCCCGAATGTATGCGATGCCGGGCGTACGGCGGAAGGTGAAGCCGATCCGCGCGATGCTGGACGCGCCGCGGGCAGCAGTAGCCATTACCCGGGCGTCTTCGATTGAATCACTCAGCGGCTTTTCGCACAGCACGTGCTTGCCGGCGGCGAGCAGGCCTTCGACAACTTCGCGGTGCAGGGAGTTGGCGATGACGACACTGACGACGTCAATGTCGTCCGCTTCGGCGATTGCCTGCCACGAAGTGTCATTGCGTTCGTATCCGAAGCGCCGGGCGGCAAGAGAGCCGAACTCCGCGTTGACATCGCCGATGGTCACCAGACGCACGGGCGGCAGCGCTGGGCTGTAGAGGGTGGATGCCATCCGGTATGCGGCAGCGTGGGCCTTGCCGGCCATGCCTGCACCGATGACGGCTACACCAAGGCTTTCAGCCATTGATTTCTCCTTTGAAAATGAGCCGGAGGAAGACCTCTTCCGGCTTTTTGTAGCGCTACAATTTTGACGCTGGCTTTGAGCGTAGCTATGTCTATATGTCCTGTCAATCCTTTGGCGCGATATCCTCAAGGCCGCAACGAAAGGCAATCCCATGGTGAATGACAGTCAAAAAACGCGGCGGCCAACCATCTATGACGTGGCAAAACACGCGGGCGTATCGCCGTCGTTGGTTTCCCTGGTGCTTCAGGATCCGGCGCGGGTGAGCGCCAAGCGGCGCGAAGCCGTGCGGGCAGCCATCTCCGAGCTTGGTTACCGGCCCAGCCGCGCGGCCACCGCCCTCGCCAGCAGTCGCACCAAGAGCATAGGGCTGGTCATCGACGACTACCGCAATCTCTGGTTTGTTGATCTGCTGCGTGGAATGGAATCTGCGCTGAGCCCGGAGGGCTACCGTGTGATGCTCGCTGATTCCAGGCCGGGCGAGAATCGCATCAGCGAAGCCGTTGACGGCCTGCTGGCCATGCATGTTGACGCGCTCGTGATAGCCGCCGAACCCAGCCCCTCCATGCTCGCGGGAGCCGAAGTGCCGACCGTCGTCGCGGGGTGGCGCAGCGGCGTGCCTGCGGGGGCCGACTTGATTTCCAATGACGACGAGGGCGGGGGTGTGTTGGCAGCGGACCATCTGCTGGGTCTTGGCCACACGAAGATCGGTCACCTGTCCGGGGTGGGTGGAGCTGCTGCCCATCGCAGGGCCGGCTTCGCTAGGCGCCTCAAAGAAGCGGGGGTGCACCTACACATTGCGGGTGAGTCCGGCGGGACGTCGGAGGAAGACGGCTACGCCTCGGCCTGCTGGATCCTGGATCATCATCCGGATACGACAGCCATCTTCGCCGCGAACGATACTATGGCGCTCGGCGCACTGGCTGCTTTTAGGGAGCGCGGACTGTTGGTTCCCGGCGACATTTCGCTGATCGGGTATGACAACTCCACGTTGGCAAAATCGAGGTACCTCGACATCACTACCGTTGATAACCGAAGTGACATGGTCGGCGTCGGCGTTGCCCGCGTGCTTCTGGCGCGCCTCGAGGATCCCTCCCTTCGCCCCAGCCGCACACTCATTGATCCGGAGCTCGTACTTCGCAGCACCACCGCGTCACGCTGACTGATAAAAAGTAACAACATCCTAATGTCAGGACAAACTATTGACTTCTGTGAATTGAATCACCAAGATCGGTGTAGAGGGCTTTGAGCCCCTGCAGAGTGGCAGGGCCGTAACCCCGATCAAAGGAGATATATCGTGAAGAAGTTTTCGTGGCGGAAGGCGGTCCTGGTGGCGGCCGTCGTTCCTATGATGGCTCTAAGCGCTTGTTCCACCCAAGGCGGTAAGCCCGCCGACAGTGGCAATGCCGCCGGCGGGGGTCAGGCCGTCAGTACTGCCCGGATGAAGGTAGCCCTCATCACCCACGCTGCAGCGGGCGATACCTTTTGGGACATAGTCCGCAAGGGTGCTGAGGAGGCTTCCGCAAAAGATAACGTTGAACTGCTCTACACCAGCGACCCTGAGGCAGGCCGCCAAGCTCAGCTCGTCCAGCAGGCCATCGACCAGAAGGTTGACGGGATTGCCGTCACACTCGCCACCCCAGACGCGCTCAAGGACGTGCTAAAGAAGGCTACCGACGCCGGCATTCCGGTGGTGAGCCTGAACGCGGGCGAGTCGGTCTCAGCCCAGCTCGGGGCATTCACCCACTTCGGCTCCAATGAACAGCTTGCCGGGCAGGCGGTCGGAGCCAAGCTCGCCGAACAGGGCTTCAAGCACCCCGTCTGCGTCATCCAGCAGCAGGGCCACGTTGGACTTGAAGCGCGCTGCGCCGGCGTCAAGACGAAGGTTCCGGGCACGGAGATTCTGTATGTCGACGGCAAGGATATGACGTCGGTCCAGTCCACTGCGACGGCAAAGCTCCAAGCGGCGAAGGACGCTGACGTAATTATCGGCTTGGGCGCACCGATCACCCTTACGTTGCTCAAGTCCGTCACGGACGCGAGCAGCTCTGCAAAGGTTGCTAGCTTCGACCTGAACGCAGACCTCGCCCAGAAGATCGTAGATGGTGCTGTTATCTTCACCGTGGACCAGCAGCCGTGGCTGCAGGGCTACCTGTCCGTTGATTCGCTCTGGCAGGCCAAGCGCGGCGGCTTCAAGATTGGTGGCGGTCAGCCTGTTTTGACCGGTCCCACCATTGTGGACAAGTCCAACGCATCTGACGTCCTCAAATTCGCCCAGCAGGGCGTCCGCTAGATCCAGGCTTTAGGCCGCGCGGCGGATACGGCCGCGCGGCCTGACCAACAAGGAGTTCTTCCTATGGCAAAGACAGCAACCCTGACGCCGGCACCGGCCTCGGTTCCCGTGCCCCGCGCCGACGAAAGAGTAGGCCAACGAAGCGCCGTCCAGAAGCTCCTGGGCCGCCCAGAGGTGGGCGCACTCGTCGGCGCCGTGGTGCTCTTCGTCTTCTTCGCACTGGTTTCCTCGACCTTTACCCAGCCCAACGCACTGGCCACCGTCCTTTACGGCAGTTCCACAATCGGGATTATGGCGGTGGGGGTGTCGCTGCTGATGATCGGCGGCGAGTTTGACCTCTCCACCGGTGTTGCCGTCATCAGCTCAGCGCTGACGGCCTCCCTGTTCAGCTGGAACTTCTCAATGAACGCGTGGGTCGGCGTCGTGCTGGCGCTCGTCGTTTCCCTCGGCATCGGTTTCATCAATGGCTGGATCCTGATAAAAACGAAACTTCCCAGCTTTATCGTCACCCTCGCCACGTTCCTGATGCTGACGGGCCTGAATCTGGCACTGACCCGTCTCATCGGGGGCAGCGTGTCCTCCCCGTCCATCTCCAAGCTCGACGGTTTTGACTCGGCCCATGCCGTGTTTGCGTCGTCCATCAGCATTGGTGGGGTCGAGGTTAAAATCACGGTGTTCTTCTGGATCATCCTCGTCGCTGTGGCGTCCTGGGTCCTGCTCCGCACCCGGATCGGCAACTGGATTTTTGCCGTTGGTGGCGACGCGGACGCCGCCCGCGCTGTGGGTGTTCCGGTGAACAAGACGAAGATCGGCCTGTTCATGGCGGTGGGCTTCTGCGGCTGGATCCTGGGCATGCACAACCTCTTCGCCTTCGATGCCGTGCAGTCCGGTGAGGGCGTAGGCAACGAGTTCCTTTACATCATCGCCGCGGTGATCGGCGGGTGCCTCTTGACCGGTGGTTACGGCTCAGCGGTGGGCGGCGCAATCGGTGCGTTCATCTTCGGAATGGCCAACAAGGGCATTGTCTACGCGCAGTGGAACCCGGACTGGTTCAAGTTCTTCCTCGGCCTGATGCTGCTGCTGGCCACCATCGTGAACCTCATCGTCAAGCGCCGCGCAGAGCTCAAGTAAGGGGAGAAACAAATGAATGCCAACCAGATCGACCAACAGGCCCTGCTCAAGGATGAAAAGGACCCCTTGACCCACACCCCCGTCCACCTGCTCTCCCTCGAGGGCGTGGGCAAGCACTACGGGAATATCATCGCCCTGAGCGACGTCACTATGGCCGTGGACAACGGCCGCGTCACCTGCGTACTGGGCGACAACGGTGCGGGAAAGTCCACACTGATCAAGATCATCGCCGGCCTGCACCAGCACGACGCAGGAGTCCTGAACGTCATGGGCGAGGAACGGAAGTTCAGCTCCCCCCGTGACGCCCTCGACGCCGGCATCGCCACCGTCTACCAGGACCTCGCCGTGGTCCCGCTGATGCCCATTTGGCGGAACTTCTTCCTCGGCTCGGAACTCACGTCCGGCTTCGGCCCATTCAAGAGCATGGACGTCGAGAAGATGAAGGCCATCACCCTCAAGGAACTTGCCGAGATGGGGATCGACCTGCGCGATGTGGAACAGCCCATCGGCCAGCTCTCCGGCGGCGAGCGCCAGTGTGTTGCTATTGCCCGGGCGGTGTATTTCGGAGCCAAGGTCCTCATCCTGGACGAGCCGACGGCGGCCCTCGGCGTGAAGCAGTCAGGCGTAGTCCTGCGCTACATTCTCCAGGCGAGGGACCGTGGACTCGGCGTCATCTTCATCACCCACAACCCGCACCACGCCTTCCCGGTGGGGGACCGGTTCCTGCTGCTCAAGCGCGGAAAGTCGATCGGTTACTACGACAAGAAGGACATTTCGCTGGACGAGCTCACGGCCCAGATGGCCGGCGGCGCAGAACTCGCAGAACTTGCCCACGAGCTTGAACAGCTCGGCGGACACGGCGATGTGGTCAAGGAAGTCCAGGCCGAGGTTGCCGACGTGAGCCACACGTCCGAGCCCTCAAGGGACAGCAGCCCGCGGCACGTATAGCAGGACCGTCAGCAGGACCGGACGGGCCCGCCGGATATGAACCGGAAGGGCCCGCCGCTACCTGCCAATGGTGTAGGAAAAGAACAGCAGACGGGAAGACAGCATGCCGATCCGGGTTGGCGTCATTGGCGCCGGTCTCATGGGAGCAGACCACATCAAGAACTTGAGCACCGCCATCAGCGGGGCCGACGTCACCTTCGTAGCAGACCTCGACGCCGGGCGGGCCGCGGCGGCGGCGCCTCCGTCGGCACGCATCACCACCGATCCTTCCGAGCTGATCAACTCCAGCGAGGTGGACGCCGTCGTTGTTGCCTCGCACGACTCAACGCATGCCGGCCTGGTGCTGGAATGCTTCGAAGCGATGACCCCGGTGCTGTGCGAAAAACCGCTGGCGCCTACGTTGCTCGAAAGCCGTGAAGTCGTGGCGGCCGACGCTGACATCGTGGCTGCCACCGGGGCATCGCTGCTGTCGCTGGGCTTCATGCGGCGCTTTGATCCCGGGTACGTGGCCCTGCGCAGGTCCGTGCAGGAACGGGCCCAAGATGAGCCGCTTATGGTCCACTGCACCAGCCGCAACGCAGCTGCAGGCCCCGGCACCACAGCTGAATCCGCCATTACCAACTCGGCCATCCACGAGCTGGACATCATCCCCTGGCTGCTGGGCTCGCCCATTACGGAAGTCTCCTGGCAGTCGGGGCGGAGCACCAGCAATGCTGAAGGCCGCCTGCAGGACCCCGCCTTCATGCTGCTCAGGACCGCCGACGGAACCCTGACCACTTTGGAGCTGTTCCTGAATGCCCGGTACGGCTACACGACACGCTGCGAAGTTGTCTCCGAAGGCGGCGTCACCGGGCTGAAGGACACTGCCCTGCTCAGCGTCGAAGAAGCCGGAACCCGGCGGGCCGCCGTGCCTGCGGACTGGCGGCCCCGCTTCGCCGATGCCTACCGGCTGCAGCTCCAGGCCTGGATCACGGCCCTGCGCCACGGCGACCAGCCGTCCCTGGCCTCCGCCTTGGACGGCCTCCATGCCTCCCTCGTGGCACAGGCGATGATCCACTCCCTGCACAGCGACGGTGCCTACACCAAGGTCAACTACGCGTGAGCAGCCGAAGCCTGCCGGTGTCCAGAGTGCCCGACTCCAGGGATGCGCCGGCACTGCGTTGGGGAATCCTGGGGCCCGGCTGGATTGCCTCCCGCTTCACCGAGTCGGCCCAAGCCCACACAGACCAGATGATCGCCGCCGTCACCTCCCGCTCACTCGATCGCTCCAAGGTCTTCGCTGAGTCCTACGGCATTCCCGCAGCCTATGGAAGCTACGAGGAGCTGGTGGCCGATCCGGGCATCGACATCGTCTACGTCTCCACGCCCCACACTGCACACCACCCTGCGGCGGTCCTGGCACTCAACGCCGGCAAGCACGTGCTGGTCGAAAAGCCCATCGCACTCAACGCGGACCAGGCACGTGACATTGCCGAGCGTGCAGGAGCCGCGGGCCTGTTTGCCGCCGAAGCCATGTGGACCTTCTTCCTGCCAAAGTTCGATGTCATCCGGCAGGTCCTGGAGAGCGGAACCCTGGGAACCATCACCACAGTGGTGGCGGAATACGGTGAGCACTTCGAACCCGCGCACCGCATCTTCGACCCCGGGCTCGCAGGTGGCCCGCTGCTGGACTTCGGCACGTACCCGCTGGCCCTGGTCACCGAAGTCCTTGGCCGGCCCAAAAAGCTGCACGCCCTCGGCCAGCAGCACCCTTCAGGGGTCAACGCCCAGCTCTCTGCAGTGATGCAGTTCGCCGGCGGCGCCCAAGCCGTCGTCAACACCCACGTCCACAACTTCACTCCCACCGCCGCCACGATCGTTGGGTCCGCGGCAACGCTGGCCCTGGACGGTCCCTTCAACATGCCGGGCGGGTTCGAGCTTCGGTTCCCGAACGGGGAACGGCTGCGTTACGCCGAACCTGCCGGCGCCCACTTTGACGGGCTCCATTATGAAGCCGCAGCTGTTGCCCGCTCCATCGGCGCCGGCGAGGTCCAAAGCCCGCAGCGCCCCCTCGCTGCTTCCATTCGCACCCTGGAAGTAGCCGACGAAATCCGCCGCCAGCTTTCCATCGAGTTTCCAAGCTAGGGCAGCAGCCTGCCTGGGTTTTTATTGATCTACTACTGAGAGGAAGAGCCAATGGCTTACATCACCCACAACCAAACACCAGGTCCCGCACCCCTCCGGATCGGGCTCATCGGCTCCGGCTGGATGGGGGCTTTCCATGCCGAGAGCATCGCCCGCCGCGTGCCGGGGACCGTCCTGGCTGCCATTGCGGACCCGAACGTCGAATCTGCCCACGCCCTTGCCACGGAACTGGGCACTGCCAAGGTAACGGCCAGCGCCGAAGATATCTTTGCGGACCCGGAGATCGACGCCGTCATCATTGCCAGTCCTGTGCGCTTCCACTCATCGCTTATCGCGCAGGCCGCAGCGGCGGGAAAGCACGTCTTCTGCGAGAAGCCCGCCGGTCAGGGACTCGACGAACTCGATGCCGCGCTGGCAGCTGTGGAGGATGCCGGCGTGCACTTCCAGATCGGCTTCAACCGCCGGTACGCGGACGACTTCCAGGCCGCCAAGAAGGACCTGGCAGCCGGCATCGCCGGAACGCCGCAGCTCCTGCGCTCGCTGACCCGCGATCCCGGAAACGGGAGCATCCCCAACGCGGCGAGGGTCCCGGCCTGGACCATTTTCCTGGAGACCCTCATCCACGACTTCGATACCCTCAACTGGTTCAATGAGGGCGCAGAGCCGGTGGAGGTGTACGCGGTGGCGGATGCGCTGGTGGAGCCTTCCCTGCGGAGCCAGGGTTTCCTGGACACCGCGGTGGTGACCATCAGGTACAGCAACGGTGCGGTGGCGGTGGCGGAAGCGAACTTCAGCGCGCTCTACGGGTACGACATCCGCGGGGAAGTCTTCGGGTCCAAGGGCATGGTCCAGGCCGGACGCGCCACGGAAACTGCAGCCCGCAGGTACACGGCCGAGGGGCTCTCGGCGGACACCCCCCGCCTCAACGTCGAACTCTTCCGCCAGGCCTACACCGACGAACTTGCTGATTTTGCCGGGGCCGTGCGTGCCCGGCTGGACGGTACGCCGTCGCCGTCGTACGACGTCACGCTGACTCCCGGCGCTGCCGACGCCCGCCGCGCCCTTGCCATGGCACTGGCCTGCATTGAGTCCGTCAAAAGCGGAGCCCCCGTTGCCGTGACCGAGAAGGCCGCACTCTGATGCGCCTGGCAGTCTGCGCGGAGATGGTTTACACCGACCTTCCGTTTGTGGAGCGGGTGCGCCGCATCCACGAGGCCGGCTTCGACGTTGAACTGTGGGATTCGCGCAGCAAGGACATCCAGGCGCTGAAGGCGACCGGCGCCGTTTTCTCGTCCATGACGGGCTACACCTCAGGCAGCCTGGTGGACCCGGACACCTGCGATGACGTGGTCCGGACTGCCGAATCCTTGATCCCCACCGCGCTGGAACTCGGCGTGAGCCGCATGGTGGTGCACCCGGCCGAACTGGTGGACGGCCATGCAGCCCGCCCGGCCTACCGTTCCACCGGCCGCATGTGGGCCACCGGCGCGCGGACCCTCGAGAGGCTCGGGAACCTGGGCGAACGGCACAGCGTGACATTCTGCCTGGAAAATCTCAACACCATCCTTGACCATCCCGGCATCCCACTCGCACGGGCCAAGGACACACTGGCCCTGGTGGAAGCTGCGGCGCATCCCCACGCAAAGCTGATGCTGGACCTCTACCATGCACAAATGGGGGAGGGGAACCTGATCGAGCTGGTGCGTTCAGCGCTGCCGTACATCGGCGAAATCCAGGTGGCGGACGTCCCCGGCCGTTGCGAGCCGGGCGCGGGGGAGATCAACTACGCCGCGGTCGCCAAGGCCCTTGCCGAGCTTGGATACCAAGGCACCGTGGGTATGGAGGCCTGGGCCAAGGGTGACAGCGACGCCGCCCTCGAAGCCTTCAAAACGGCGTTCACCGTCTATGCGGAGGAAAAACTGTGAAAACTGTGACTCTTGGCCTGGTGGGTGTGGGCCGGATCGGCAGCATGCACGCGGACAACATCGCCGCGCTCAACGATGCCATGAAGCCGGAAGGCATTGAGGTCAGGCTGCGGCTTACGGACGTCGCCGAGGATCATGCCAGGACCGTCGCCCACCGCCTGGGCGCGGAGTTCCTTCCGTCCGTGGAAGCGCTGCTCGCGTCCGGCCTGGACGGACTAGTGGTTGCCACCGGCACGGGCACGCATCCCGGACTCATCAAGGCAGGGATTGACGCCGGTATCCCGGTTTTCTGCGAAAAGCCGGTGGCCATGAATGTTGCCGACGCGCTGCCCGTGCTGGACTACATCCGGGACAACAATGGCGTGGTCCAGATCGGCCACCAGCGCCGTTTCGATGCCGGCTACCTGGAAGCACGGAGGGCTTACCAAGCAGGCGAGTTGGGGTGGATCCACTCCCTGCGTGCGGTCACCTGCGACATGGCCCCGCCGCCCGTGGAATTCCTGGCCACCTCCGGCGGGCTCTTCCGCGACTGCTCAGTGCACGACTTTGACATCCTGCGCTGGCTGACCGGCCGTGAAATCGTAGAGGTCTATGCCAAGGGATCCAACAACGGCGACCCGGCGATCGGCGCTGTAGGGGATGTGGACACCGCTCTGGCGCTGGTGACCTTCGACGACGGCACGGTTGGCACGGTCTCGGCGACGCGGTACAACGGGGCGGGCCACGACGTGCGGCTGGAAATCCAGGGGTCCAGCCGGTCGCTCATGGTGGGCCTGGATGACAAGACCGCTATGGCATCGGCGGAGCCCGGTATCGTTTTTCCGTCGGGGGAGCCGCACAGGACGTTTGCCGAGCGCTTCGACCAGGCCTACCGTTCCGAGATTGCCGCCTTTGTAGAGCTTGTCCTAGACCAGCGGGACAACCCGTGCACGCCCGAGGACGCTGTGGCCGCCTCACGGGTGGCCGATGCCGCCCAGGAGTCCCTGGCTACAGGCATTCCGGTGCGGGTGGCAGGAGCCGTGACCACCCGGGTGCCTTGAGCCCCTCCGATACCCCGCTCCAGACAGCAAGGCCCCCTTGAGGATCCTCAAGGGGGCCTTGTTGCCTTAGGCCGGTGCGTGCAGCCGGGGCAGCGCATCCACCAGCGGTGCCAGTTCCGGGATGGCCGTTGCCTCGTCCAGGGCACGCTCCAGCGTGGCATCGTGGACCGGCCGTGCTTCCGCGAGGAGGCTGCTTCCGCTGGCGGTGAGTTCGGTATAGATGCCCCGGCGGTCGTCGTCGCACAGGATCCTGGTCAGGAGTCCGCGGTCCTCCAGCCGGTTCACCAGCCGGGTGGTTGCGCTGGGGCTCAGTGCCGTGGCGCGCGCCAGCTGCTGCATCCGCATGTGCCAGCCGTCCTGCCGGCTCAGGGCATCAAGCACCGTGTATTCCACCACGGACAGCTTCGACTCGGCCTGGAGGCTGCGTTCCAGTTCGTTTTCGATCAGCCCGTGCAGGGCTGCCAGGGTGCGCCAGCCCTGGGCGCGGACCTCAACGGCGTCGTCCTTGATGCCCATGGTTGCTCCTTCGAAGACGGCGGAAGGCGCCATCCATTGGTGCGGTCATAGATAGTTGCTTGCGCGGTATTTGCAGTGTGCAACAATAAATACCGCGCCTGCAACTATCTTAGGCGCCTTCCCATCCTTGGAACAACCACACGCAGCTCAAAGGAGCATTCGCATGCCTGTTGGCCTGATAGCACTCGCCCTTGGCGGCTTTGGCATTGGACTCACCGAATTCGTCATCGCCGGTCTCCTCCCGGAGGTAGCGGCGGACTTCCGGGTGGGTGAAGCGTCCGCCGGCTGGTTCATCTCCGGCTACGCACTCTCCGTGGTGGTCGGGGCACTGGGCCTGACGGCCGCCGTGACACGGTTCCCGCGTAAACCCGTGCTGGCCGCCCTGCTGGTCCTGTTCATCGCGGGGAATCTGCTCTCCGCCACCGCGGACGGCTACTGGGCCATGATGCTGGGCCGCGTTGTTGCCGCCCTCTCGCACGGCGCCTTCTTCGGGAGCGGGGCCGTAGTGGCGGCCGGGATGGTCCCGCCGAGCAAGAAGGCAGGAGCCATCGCGCTCATGTTCACGGGACTTACCGCAGCCAACGTCCTGGGCGTGCCGTTCGGGACGCTGCTGGGCCAGGCCGCCGGCTGGCGGGCCACCTTCTGGGCCATCACGATCATCGGTGTGGCCGCGCTCGCAGGCATCCTTGCGCTCGTTCCCAAATCGGCCGGTGATGCCGAAGAAGCTGGCAGCCTCCGCTCAGAGCTCCGTGCCTTCCGCTCGGGGCAGGTGTGGCTTTCCATTGTGGTGACCATCCTGGGCTTCGGCGGCATGTTCGGCGCGTTCACCTACATCGCCTACACCCTTACCGAGGTGTCAGGGTTCGGAGCCTCCACCGTGCCGTGGCTGCTTATTGTCTTCGGCGTGGGCCTCTTCTCGGGCAACACCCTGGGCGGTAAGGCCGCCGACCGCAACGTGGACAAGACGCTGCTGGTGGTACTCGCCGCGCTGACCGTGGTCCTGGTGGCGTTCGCCGTGACAGCCGCCGATCCTGTCCTGACGGTCATCTCGCTGGTCCTGATGGGAGGCTTCGGCTTTGCCACCGTGCCGGGCCTGCAGATGCGCGTGATGAAGTACGCCTCCGGGGCGCCCACACTCGCCTCCGGCGCCAACATCGGTGCCTTCAACGTGGGCAACGCCCTGGGCGCCTGGCTGGGCGGCGTCACCATCACCGCAGGGCTCGGCTACACCTCACCGATCTGGGCCGGCGCAGCCATCACGCTTGCAGGCCTGGGGGTCATGGCACTCGCCGCGGCTGGCGCCAAGCGGAGCGAAAAGCACGCGGAGGGCCAAGCGCCAGCGGCCGTGGAGGAGCTGGTCAGCCGCTAAGCGGCGGGACCCGAGGAGCGGCGCACCATTAGGGTGGGTTCAAGCTTCCGGGTCACGGCCGGTCCGACAGTCCCCCCAATCCGTTCCAGCATGGTCTGCGCCGCCAGCCGGCCAAGCTGCCCGGCGTGCTGGTCAATGGACGTCAGGCCAATCAGCGGTGAGGCGCCCACTTCAATGTTGTCGCAGCCCACGATCGCCACGTCGCCCGGGACGGACAGTCCCCGGGACGCCAGCGCCTCCATGATGCCAATGGCGGTGAGGTCGTTGTGCGCGAAGACTGCTGTGGGGAGGGTGGCACCGGAGTCCAGGAACTGCTCCATCACGGCCCGGCCGCCGCGTTCGGTCATGTCGCTGTGGACCAGCTGCGGCTCCAGCCCGAACTGCCTTATGGCGTGCAGGTAGCCCTCCCGCCGGGCGGTGTAGGGGAGCCAGTCGGAGATGTCCACGTGGGCGATGCGCCGGTGTCCCAGTTGGTGCAGGTGCTCCACGGCGAGTGCCCCGGAACGGAAGTCGTCGGTCAGGACGGAATCCACGCCGTCGGCCTCCATCTCCCGGGTAATGACGACGGCGGGCGTCCCCCGCAGTGCCCCGGCCAGCTCCGCCGAGGTGCCGGTATAGCCCGCCAGCAGGACGCCGTCCACGCGCAGGTCCACGAAGGACCGGACGGCTTCAAGTTCCGTTCCCGGATCAGCCGAGCCGACGGCGACCATCACCTGGTTGCCGCTCCCCGCCAGGCCTTCGGTGATGCCGTCATAGATGTCTGCGAAGACCGGGTTGTGCAGGTCGAGGAAGAGGACTCCGATGGTTTTGGTCCGGTGGCTGGCCAACCGGCTGGCCAGCCTGTTGGGGGAGTAGCCCAGGGCGGCGGCAGCTTCCAGCACGGCCGTCCGCTTGGCGGGGGAAACCTTGGGGGAATCGCGCATCACCAGGGACACCAGGGCGCGGCTCACCCCGGCGTCCCGTGCCACATCCTCCATGGTCACCGACCGCGGCGCAGGAGACGTCTGTTTCACAAGACTCCACTATGCCAGCCTGCCGCCACCTGCCGGGCAAGGTTCCCTACGCGCCGAAAGGCAGCCGGGGATCGATGTTCTGGCCCTCCCACGTCTGCCGGACCCAGCCGTGGTGCGGGTCGTCGCTGATCAGCCACTCCCGCACGGGCCCGGGTCCGGCCATGACGTTGAGGTAATAGAGGTCGTAGCCGGGAGCCGCCATGGCCGGGCCATGCCAGCCGTAAGGGACCAGGACCACGTCCCCGGTCCGTACTTCGGCGGAAACATCGATGGGCCGCTCATCGGAGGCGTAGACACGCTGGTAGCCGATGGCGTCGGCGTCTGCAGGTGCTCCCGGTCCGGCGCCCACCTGCGTCTCGAAGTAGTAGATCTCCTCAAGGGAGGTTTCGCCGTCTTTTTCCTCGTCATGCTTGTGGGGAGGGTAGGAGGACCAGTTGCCGGCGGGAGTGAGCACCTCACACACGATGAAGCGGTCAGCCTCGAGCGCGGCAGGGGTGCCGAAGTTGTGGACCTGGCGCGAGCAGTTGCCCGCGCCGCGCAGCTCCACCGGAGTTTCTGCGGCGGACACCAGCCTGGTGGGGTAGGAAGCCTGGGCCGGTGCGGTGGCGACCGCCACCCTGCCGCCGTCGGCCGAGCTGATGCCAACTGCGCGGCCGGTGCCGGAATACAGCACATCGGTCGGACCTGCGAACACCGAGCGGCGGCCCTGCAGCGGGTAGTCCGTGCCGTCAACGGTGACGGTGAAGGACCCGTTGAGCGGCACCACGATGCGTTCCTCGTCCGCGGCGGGGAGTTCGACGGCGGCCCCCGCCGGCAGGGTGGCCACCTTCAGTCCGGTGTGCGCCCAGCCGTCCACGGCCAGGGGGGAATCGGAGGTTCCGATGGACACGTCCCAGGTGCCGTCGGCGGCGGTGCCCAGGGGGTAGACCCAGTTGGTCATGGAGTTGGCTCCTTGGATTATCGCTGTACGAGTGTCATTTCAAAGCTGTAGGAATCGGCGCGGTACACGTGGTGGCCGGTTTCAACCCGCCGGCCGGTATCGTCCACCGCGGTGCGTTCCATGGTCACCAGCGCCGAGCCTGCCGGGGCGTCCAGCATGGAAGCCTGGTACTCGTTGGCGGTCATCGCACCGATGCGCTGGGTGGCGAGCCGGAAGTTCACGCCTCCGCGGCGGAGGATCGAGTAGAGGCCTTCTGCCTTGAGCATGGCTTCATCCATCTCGGCAATGTCGTCGCGCACCCAGTTCTCCATGAGGGCCAGGGGCTTGCCGCCCACCTTCCGCAGCCGGGTGAAGTGGTACACCTTCGAGCCTGCGGGAAGCTGCAGGGTAGTGATCGTGGAGTCATCCGCCTCGAGGTGCGAGAAGCTCAGCACCTCGGTGGTGGGCTTCTTGCCATTGTTGGTCAGGTCGTCATAGAGGCTGGAAAGCTCCAGCGGCCGGCGCACCTGGCTCGACACCACCTGCGTTCCCACGCCCCGCTTCCGCACCAGCAGCCCGGAACGGACCAGCTCATCCATGGCCTTGCGCATGGTGGGCCGCGACAGGTTCAGCTGTGCGGCGAGATCGATCTCGTTGTCCAGCCGGCTGCCGGGCTCCAGCACCCCGCTGTAGATTGCCGCTTCAATGCCCTGGACCACCTGGTGGTACAGGGGCACGGGGGAGGAACGGTCGATGGTGAGTCCCAGGTTGTTCGCCACGGTGCGTTCCCCTCATCTTTGGTGCGGGCGCCTCCGCCCGGTCTGGACAGCCGGCCTGCGGGCAGTTTGACGCTATATGTTCGCTTGATAGGACATAGTTCCTTCCTTGATCGTAGCAGGCGCGCCCGGGTGGTCAAGGATGGCTGTGCCGCGCTTCAGCCAAAGGAAATGGAAAAATATTGTGCTGACATTAGGACTTTTTATTGACGAGTCGGATTAGAGCGCTCTAACGTAGGTGGCACGCATCACATTCCCGACCGGTCATCCGGTCCCCGAGAGAATTTGAGAGGCAACAATGCTGTTGCAAAAACAAACCATGGCTGCCACCGGCAGCAGGCGCCGCGGCTACCTCGCCCGGCTCACCGTGATCTCCACCCTGGGCGGCCTGCTCTTCGGGTACGACACCGGCGTGATCTCCGGCGCCCTGCTGTACATGAACGACTCCCTCAACATGAACGCCGTGGAGGAAGCAACCGTGGTGAGCGCTCTGCTGTTCCCCGGTGCCGCCGTCGGCGCCCTTACCGGCGGGCGGATGGCTGACAAGCTGGGCCGTCGTGGCTCACTGCTGGTCTGCGCACTGCTATTCCTGCTGGGTGCCATGGGCTGCGCCCTTGCGCCCAGCGTGACCTTCATGATTGCCGCCCGCATCGTGCTGGGCCTGGGGGTGGGCGCCGCCGCCGTGACCTGCCCGCTGTACCTGGCGGAGATGGCTCCTGCCCATCTTCGTGGCCGGATGGTCACCATCAACGAACTCATGATCGTGACCGGCCAGATGCTGGCATTCGCCATCAATGCGCTCCTGGATGCCCTGATCCACGACAACGAGGTCTGGCGGAGCATGCTGGGCATCGCTTCCATCCCTGCCCTCGCACTGCTCGCCGGCATGCTGATGCTGCCGGAATCGCCGCGCTGGTACGCCATCCGCGGCCGCCTGGAAGACAGCCGCCGGGTCCTGAACCTGAGCCGCAGCCCGGAAGAGGCAACCGCCGAGTTCGAGGAAATCGCCCACGCGGCGCGCACGGCCAAGGAAGAACGCGGTCACGCCCTCCGCGACCTGAAGAACAACCCATGGATGCGCCGGCTGCTCTGGATCGGCATTGGCCTGGCCACCGTCCAGCAGGCAACCGGCATCAACACCGTGAACTACTACGCCCCCACCATCCTGGAAAAGAGCGGGCTTGGCATCAGCGCATCGCTGGTGGCCACCATCGGCGTCGGTGTTACCTCAGTGCTCATGACCGTCCTGGGTATCTGGTTGCTCGGCTTTGTTGGCCGCCGCCGCATGCTGGTGATCGGATTCTCCGGAGTTGTCGGCGCCCAGGCCCTGCTGGCCGTCGTCTTCCTCCTCCCGCAGTCGGACCTTGCCAGCTACACCATCCTGGCCGCGATGATGCTGTTCGTTGCCTTCGTCCAGTGCTTCATCGGCACCTGCGTCTGGCTCCTGCTCTCCGAAATGTTCCCGCTCGCCATCCGCGGTTTCGCCATGGGAATTGCGGTCTTCGCCCTCTGGACCGTGAACGCGGCCATCTCCTTCCTGTTCCCGATCGTGGTCAATGCCCTGGGATCCACGGGTACCTTCGGCCTCTTCGTCCTGGTCAACGTGGCTTCCCTGGCGTTCGTTATCAAGTTCGTGCCGGAGACCAAGGGCCACTCCCTCGAGGACCTCGAAGCGCACTTCCGCGATGGTGAGGTGCCGGCGAAGCTTTCGGCGTAGCCGCCGCCGTTGCGGTTGGTGGCCTAGGCTGGCTGCATGATGTGGAGCGCGGGGCGGAAACCATGAATTTCGCCGGAAGCCTTGGTCCCCGCCCCCGCAACCTCGAAGTCCAGGACCTGGCCAGCTTCGACAGCCTGGTGGCCGGCGGTGCGGTCAACCTGCACGGCTGGCATGCGCAGTCGCTGGACCTGCGGGGCCGGTCCGCGGCACTCAAAAACGTCCGCGTCGAGGGCGCGATGTTCCTGGGCTGCATCTTCGACGACGGTATGGAAGCCAACCTCCGCAGCCGCGGCGCCTTGATCTTCCCCAGGCTTGAAGGAGTCCCTTTCGACCCATACCGGGCCGTCCTGTATTCCCCGGCCGAACTGTACGCCGGACTGGCAACCGCACCGTATGAGGAACTGCCGGATGCGCGCATCTACCACTGGAGCATCCAGCCCGGCCAGCGCCACCGCGTGGACTCGACGCTGGCCTCGGCCCTGCATGACCATGCGATCGGCGATGCGCTGGATGAGCTGACCCGGTCCGGGGCGTGGCACCGCCGCTCTATCGTCGGCGTGATGGGCGGCCACGCAGCGCCCCGCGGCAGCCGGGAGTTTGCGGACGCGGCCCGGCTGGGCAGGCTCCTGGCCCTTGACGGCCACTCGGTGGCAACGGGCGGCGGCCCCGGGGCCATGGAGGCAGCGAACCTCGGCGCGTACCTGAGCCGGGCGTCCGACGGTGACGTGCAGGCAGCGCTCGCCACGCTCGCCGCTGTTCCCGGCTTCCGTCCCTCGGTCTCGGCGTGGGCACGTGCGGCGGCTGCCGTCGTCGAACGCCATCCGGACGGGACGCCGTCCCTCGGGATCCCCACCTGGTTCTACGGACACGAACCGCCCAACTACTTCGCCACGCACATCGCCAAATATTTCGCCAATGCCATCCGCGAGGCCATCCTTCTGGAACTGTGCCACGGCGGAATCGTCTTCCTGCCGGGAGCGGCCGGTACGGTCCAGGAGATCTTCCAGGACGCCTGCGAGAACTACTACGGCGCCCGCGAGAAAGTGGCCCCCATGGTGCTGGTGGGCCGCCGGCACTGGGAGCAGGAATACCCGGCCTGGCCCATGCTCCGCAGCCTGGCCGCGGGCAGGGCCATGGCGGACTACATCCACCTCGTGGACACGGTGGAGGAAGCAGTGGAGGTCCTCCGGCAGCGCTGAACGCTGCCGGAGGACCTCCACGAAGTGTCCTTGCCTGGTGCTAGCCGACGGCGGTGCCGAAGAGCAGGCCCAGCAGGTAGGTGATGGCTGCCGCGCCCAGGCCGATGGCAAGCTGCCGCAGGCCGCGGGTCAGCGGGGAAGTGCCGGACAGCAGGCCGACGGCGGCACCGGTGGCAAGGAGCGCGACGCCCACCAGGGCGCCTGCCACCACGAGCGCGGCGACGCCGGTCAGGCCGAACAGGAACGGCAGGATGGGGACGATGGCGCCGGAGGCGAAGAAGCAGAAGCTGGACAGCGCCGCACCCCAGGCGGTACCCACTGCCTCGTGCTGGTCCTCTTCCTCCGGCAGCTCAGGCTGCAGGGACAGGCTGGGATCGCAATCGCAGGGCAGCAGCCCCATGCGCTCGGCCACACGGTGCTCGGCCGCTTCCCGGGACATCCCGCGGGCCAGGTACACCAGGAGCAGTTCGTTGTGCTCGAGGTCCAGCTTGGGCGCAGCCGCCAGCGTGACCTGCGTGGGCCGGGTTGCGGCCAGCAGTTCGCGCTGGGAGCGGACGGAAATGAATTCGCCCGCGCCCATGGACATGGCACCAGCCAGGAGCCCGGCGATGCCGCTGAGCAGCACCACGCTGCTGGCCACGCCGGAGGCAGCCATGCCCATCACCAGGGAGAGGTTGCTGACCAAGCCATCGTTCGCGCCGAACACCGCGGCGCGGAAGGTGCCGGCCAGGCGGTTGCGGCCGCGGGTGGCCAGGCCCCGGACCACTTCCTCATGGATCTGTTCATCGGCGGCCATCGCGGCGGTGGCGTTCGGGTCCTTGGCGTAGGGGGAGCGGCCTTCGGCGCGCTGGGCCAGGGCCAGGACGAAGACGGAGCCGAAATGCCGGGCCAGGAACCCGAGGAACCGGCTGCGGGCGGAGGCCCTCTTCGGCTTGCGGGCGTGCTCGCCCAGCAGCGCGAGCCAGTGGGCTTCGTGCCGGCCTTCGGCTTCGGCCAGGGCCAGGAGGATGGACCGTTCCTCACCTTCGCGGTTCTGGGCCAGGTCCCGGTAGACGGCGGCTTCCGCGCGCTCGTCGGCCAGGTACTGGCGCCACCGCTTGATGTTCGACGGCGAGGGCTGGCCAACGCCGCCGGCCTCCGGGGGCGTGGCGTGGGAATGGGACTGGGCGTGCTGCGACACTGTAACTCCTGGGCTGGAAAGGGCATGAACTCGCGCCTTTGCCCTGCCAGCCTACTGCGGATTTCCGCGGTTTTTTGGCTGGCAAACCTCGCTGGAAAGTTTCGGTTGACCTTAAAAAACGCCCGGCACCGTATCCCTGCGGAGGGCCGCTCCGGGCACCGCCGCGGCTATTGACCCGTCCGCCCGGGCGGTGCTCTGATGAAGGTGTGGCGCAGGCTGCGCCCTACCTGAAAGAGCACGTCAGGCGAACATACGGAGGTTGAATCATGAGCACCACCGGACAGCACCCGGACATGCCGCACCTGGACGCCGTCGAAGCGGACCCCGCCTACGATTACGCCGAGGATGCACCGGTAGACGACGCGGACTGGGACTCCGAAGACGGGTTCATTGACCAGGAAGAACCGGTGGTCCAGCCGGCACCGGTAGTCGTCGACGCCGAGGACCGCGAGGTCCCGCTGGATGACGACGAGCGCGACACGGGGGAGTAGGACTGACGGCGCCGGCACCTCCTTCCGCTTGTTGGCGGGAGGCGGTGCCGGCGTCGTACTTTAATGCCTGGCAGTCAGCGGCCGGCGAGGACTTCCTGGGGAGTCCCTTCCTGCTCCTGCCCGGCAACGCGGCGCTGCCAGGCGCGCATGACCGCAGGATCGGTGGGGCGCGTCAGCAGCGAGGCGGCAACGTACACCGCGGCGGAGGCCAGCAGGCCGTAGTAGATCGGTTCGTTGGCGTAGATGCCGTCCAACGGAACCTCGGCGTTGACCTCAAGGATGATCATCGTCCCAAGGGTGATGACGGAGCCGACGGCCATCGAAGCAGCGGCGGCGATGCCGGTTCCGCGCTTCCACACCAGGCCGCCGAGGATCGCGACCAGCAGCCCGCCCACCAGGATGTCGTAGGCGATGGTCAGTGCCGCAACAACGTCCTTGGTGACGATGGCGATGATGATCGCCACAACGCCCAGGCCAAGGACCCATACGCGGTTGGCCTTGACGTCGTGCTCGGGGTTGTCGGAGTCGTCGGTGTTGATGGTCTTGCCGAACCAGCCGGCGACGAAAGGCACAACGTCGGCGCGGGCCACCGTGGCGGCCGCGATCAGGGCCCCGGAAGCCGTGGACATCATGGCGGCGACGGCGGCGGCGAGCACCAGGCCGCCGATTCCGATGGGCAGCAGGTTGGTGGCAACCTCCGCGTAGACAACGTCCTTGCCCAGGGCCTTCACGTCGATGGCGGGCAGCGCGACGCGGGCTCCCAGGCCAATCATTGCGCCGGCAGCACCATAAAGGATGCAGTAGAGGCCGGCTGTCGAACCTCCCCACCTGGCCACCTTGGGTGTTTTGGCAGTGAACACGCGCTGCCAGATGTCCTGGCCGATCAGCAGGCCCAGGGTGTAGACCACAAAGTAGGTGATGATCGTTTGGACGCCGATGCCGTCGATTTGGAAGAAGCTGGCATCAACCCGGCTGCGGATCCCGTCGAGTCCGCCGGCGGCGTTCAGTGTGAAGGGCAGCATGAGGAAGAAGATGCCCACCGTTTTGATGACGAACTGGACCTGGTCCGCCAGCGTGATGGACCACATGCCGCCGATGGTGGAGTACACCAGCACGATGGCACCGCCCACCGCTATGGCCAGGGCCCGGTCCCAGCCGAACAGGACGACGAAGATGGTGGCATAAGCACCCGTGGACGTGGCGCAGAGCATCAAAGTGTAGGCGAGCATTACGATGCCGGATGCCTCGGTGGCCCTGCTGCCGTAACGGAGGGTGAGCATCTGGGACACCGTGTAGATCTTCAGCTTCTGGATGGTCCCGGCGAAGAGCAGGCTCAGGAGCAGGACTCCGGCGCCGATGGCCACCACCAGCCACATTCCCGAGATGCCGAACTTGTAGCCCAGACCCACGCCGCCCACCGTGGACGCTCCGCCCAGGACGACGGCGGCCATGGTGCCGGTGTAAAGGAACGGGCCCAGGCGGCGGCCGGCCACCAGGAAATCGCTGTTGTTCCTGGTGCGGGACTTGCCCCACCACCCGAAGGCCAGCATGGCGAGGAGGTACACCACCACAATGGCGATGTTGATGGCACTTGCATCCATAAATGGCTCCTTGGAGCTGTTGGGGCCGGGTGTAATGACCCGGGGCGGGACGCCGGGAACCGCTGCGGACGAATACGGAGAAGACCTGTAATTGCCCTATAGGCAACAGGAGTTTTCAAAGACTAGGGTGTGACGTGGGTGACAGTCAAGGAGATCGCGCCTGCAGCGGCGTGGGTGTGGCATGCGCGTGTCACAAAAGCGGTGCCGATTAGTATGGCTCGAGAGTGGAGCCGGACTGCCGGCCGTGAAAGGTTCGTAGATGAAGGCACTGCCAGTTGAGCCGAGCAATGTTCCCGTTGCCATTGGCTCCAGGATCCGGGCCGCCAGGCAGTCCCAGCGGCTCACCATCGAGCAGGTCGCGGATGCCACCGGCCTGACCAAGGGCTTCCTCAGCCGTGTGGAGCGGGACTTGACGTCTCCGTCCGTCGCTTCCCTGGTGACGCTGTGCCAGGTGCTCTCCATCTCCATCGGGGACCTGTTCGTGGCGCCGGAAACCCACCTCACCAAACGCAATGACGGTCCGCGCATCTCGCTCGGCGGCCAGGGCATCGTGGAGCGGCTTTTGACGGCCCGCTCGGAGCGTCGGGTCCAGATTATCCAGGCCGTGATCGAGCCGCATGGCCGCGGCGAGTCCGAGTTGTACGCAGTGGATTGCGACGTGGACGTCCTGCATGTCATCAAGGGCTCCATCAAGCTGATCCTCACCAACGAGGAATACGACCTCGATACAGGTGACACCGTGACCTTCCCGGGCCGGGAACCCCACACCTGGGTCAATCCCACGGACAAGCCGGTCGAGGTGCTCTGGGTCCTGGTGCCCGCCGCGAGCCGCTAGCGTCTTTCGGTCCCTGCGTCCCCGCCGGTTCCATCGGGTGTCACGCTGAGCACGCTTTTGGCCGCTTCCTCCCCGGCCTCCCTTTAGAACACGCGCTTCCAGCTCTTTCCGGCTGCCCAAAACGTGCTCTGTGTGACGCGGTCTCCCGAGGGGGATCTTCACTGGTAAACAGCTGATGTCTCCTGGAAAACCGGGGTGTATGATGGCAATCACAGAAATCCCCAACTCCTCGAAGGAGAGGCCTCCCATTGGAAGAGCTGCGCATTGAAGCCAACGGCAACCTCGGCCCCATTGATTCATCCCGGACCCCCCGCTATGCCGGGGCTGCCACCTATGCCCGCCTTCCGCGGCTGGACCAGGTAGCCAAGGCTGATGTGACGGTGGTGGGAGTGCCTTTCGATTCGGGGGTCTCCTACCGTCCGGGTGCCCGCTTCGGCGCAAACCACGTCCGCGAGGCCAGCCGGCTGCTGCGCCCCTACAACCCCGCCTGGGACGTCAGCCCGTTCGAGAACATCCAGGTGGCCGATGCCGGGGACATGGCGGTCAACCCGTTCAACATCAATGAAGCCATTGAGACCATCCAGCAGAACGCACTGGACCTCACCGCCGCCGGGAGCAAGCTGCTGACCCTGGGTGGCGACCACACCATCGCCCTGCCGCTGCTGCGCGCCGCTGCCGAACGCGCCGGCGGACCCATCGCCATGCTGCATTTCGACGCGCACCTGGACACGTGGGACACCTACTTCGGTGCCGAATACACCCACGGCACGCCCTTCCGCCGCGCAGTGGAGGAAGGCATCCTGGACACCGAGGCCATCAGCCATATTGGGACCCGCGGCCCGCTGTACGGCAAGAAGGACCTCGACGACGACCACCGCTTTGGGTTCGGCATCGTTACCTCCGCGGACGTGTACTACCAGGGCGTGCTGGAAACCGTGGCCAAGGTCCGTGACCGCATCGGCAACCGCCCGCTCTACATCTCCGTGGACATTGACGTCCTGGACCCTGCCCACGCGCCCGGCACGGGAACGCCCGAAGCAGGTGGCATCACCAGCCGCGAACTCCTGGAAATCATCCGCGGCTTCCGCGGCATGAACCTGGTGGGCGCCGACGTCGTCGAAGTGTCCCCGGCCTACGACCACGCCGAGATTACCGGCGTCGCGGCCAGCCACGTCGCGTACGAGCTGGTGACCCTGATGGCGGACAATGCTGTGCCCGGCAGCCGGTTCGGTGCGGAGACCGGGTACCAGGCCCAGGCGCTCGGCCAGGAAGCCCGCCGCCCCGCTGGCTTCGCTGCCGCCACCAAGGAGTAGGCCGTGACGGAAATTGCCCCGGCGCCCCCGGCCCGGGGGAGCAGCGTCCGCAACGGCGGGGACCTCGTCGTCGAAACCCTCGAAGCGCTGGGCGCCAAGACCGTGTTCGGCATCCCGGGCCAGCACGCCCTGGGACTCTTTGATGCCATGGGCCGCGGCAACCTGCACTTTGTCTCCTCCCGGGTGGAGAACAACAGCGCCTTTGCCGCGGACGGGTACTCCCGCGCCACCGGCGAAGTTGGCGTGCTGTTCCTGTCCACCGGCCCCGGCGCGCTGACGTCACTGGCTGGACTGCAGGAGGCCTATGCCACGGGCGTGCCCATGGTGGTGGTGGCCAGCCAGATTCCATTGGAGGGACTCGGGGCCCGGCGCAAGGGCATGCTGCACCAGCTCGATGACCAGAAGGCCTCCGCGGCCAACGTCACCAAGAGCCAACGGCTGATCCAGCACGCTTCCGGAATCCCGTCGGCCATCCAGGACGCCTGGACCGAGGCCATCTCCTCCCCGCAGGGCCCGGTGTGGCTCGAGATTCCGCAAAACGTCCTGCTGGATCCGATCATGGTCCCGCCGGTGGAGGATGCCTTGGCGGAGGCGGCGGACAATCCACCGCGGATTGAACTGGTGCGCGAGGCCGTGAAGTGGCTGGAATCAGCCAAGCGCCCGGCAATCATCGCCGGCGGTGGAACCCGGCGCGGCAAGGCGGAGAAGTCCCTGTTGTCCATTGCCGAGAAACTCCACGCGCCGGTCATCTGCACTCCTGGCGGCAACGGTGCGTTCCCCTGGAACCACGGGCTGTCCCTTCAGTCCTGGATCGAGGACCGGTACATGACCGACCTCCTCGAAGACGCGGACGTCCTGGTGGTCATCGGATCGTCCCTGGGCGAGGTTACGTCCAACTACTTCACCTTCGAACCGCGCGGCAGGATCATCCAGATCGACGCCGAACCCCGGGTACTGGAGTCCAATCGGCCAGGCTTGGGGATCCGCGCCGATGCTGGCCAGGCGCTGGCAGCCTTGGACTCAGCTCTTGGATCCGGCAGGGCAACGATGCCGGACTGGCACGGCAGCACGCCGGAAGAGCTGGTCAAGGAGTCGCTTGCCAAGGTCCGTGCCCGGCTGGAATCGCAGGACCTTGCCAAAGAACTGACGTTCATGGCCGCCATCCGGGAGGCCGTTCCAGCGGATATGCAGACGTTCTGGGACATGACCATCGCCGCCTACTGGGGCTGGTCCTGCTGGGACGCCCGTGAAGGGCAGTTCCACTCCGCACAGGGCGCCGGTGGCCTGGGCTATGCGTTTCCCGGTGCCATTGGAGCGGCGGTTGGGCTGGAGACTGCGGGTAAGCCCGGCCGGGTCCTGGCGGTCTCCGGTGACGGTTCGTCCATGTATTCCATTGCAGAACTGGCCACCGCCAAGCAGCACAACGTTCCGGTCACCTGGCTGATCGTGGACGACGGCGGCTACGGCATCCTGCGCGAATACATGGTGGGCGCTTTCGGCAAGGCCACGGCCACGGAATTGGCCCGTCCCGACTTTGTTGCGCTCGCCGAATCCTTTGGCGTGCCGGCCACCAAGGTGGCCCCGGAAGGCGTGGGGGACGCGCTCCGGGCCGGCTTCGCCGCTGACGGACCCAACGTCGTCGTTGTTGAAACCCTCCTCAAGATGTTCGGGCCTACGCACCTGGCCCCCTGACCGGGCACCAACCTTAAGCTCCCCCACGTCCTGGACACCGTCCCGCGGACGTGGGGGAGTTTGGCATTTAAGCTGCCTGCTGGAACAACTTCGTTTCCCTAAGCAACCTTTCCCTGATACAGTTGCTTTCAGCAACTAATTCTTTAGGGAGGATCATGTCTGTCGCACCGGCCACTGCAGCCGACCTCGTCAGCAATATCTATGACCTCCAGCGCGCGCTGCGCTGCGTCACCATGATCAACATCAAGGGCCAGGACACTGGCATCGCCCTCCAGGGCGTGCTCAAGTTCATCGGCGAAGGGGAGACCCGCGCAGCGCACCTGGCCGAGCGATTGGGGGTCAGCCCGCCGGTGCTAAGCCGGCACGTGGCCGAACTGGCCGACGCGGGGCTGGTGCTCCGCACCCCGGACCCGGACGATGGCCGGGCCCAGCTGCTGGCGCTTTCCCCGCGGGGCAAGGAAAAGCTGGCGGAGCTGGTGCGGCACCGGGCGGAGACGCTGCAGGCGTACCTCTCCGACTGGAACGAGGACGACGCCGTTGCAACAGCAGCGATGCTGAACAAGCTCACGGCATCCCTGAAGAATTCCATCCGGGCAAGGGCGGCCGGAACCACCACTGAACAGAAAACGCAGGAGTCCATCAATGGCTAACGTCACCGCCGCCGCGGACCAGGAGCAGGAGCGCCAGCGCGAACGCACCGCCAGACAGGAATCGCGGCAATCCAAGCGCCACGAGCCCGGCGCGCCCATGAACCACCGGCAGATCATGGAAGCCCTGACCGGCCTTCTCGCTGCCTTCTTTACCGCCATCCTCAGCAGCACCATCGTTGCCAACGCGCTGCCCACGATCATGTCCGAGCTCAAGGGCACCCAGACGGACTTTGCCTGGGTCATCACGGCAGCGCTGCTGGCCAACGCGGCCACCACCCCCATCTGGGGCAAGCTCGCGGACCTCTTCGACAAAAAAGTCCTGGTCCAGCTCAGCATCGTGATCTTCGTTGCCGGCTCGGTCATGGCAGGTTTCTCCGAGAACATCCCGTTCCTGCTCACCGCCCGCGTGATCCAGGGCATCGCCATGGGTGGCCTGACCGCCCTGGCGCAGGCGATCATCGGCTCCATCATCCCGCCGCGGGAACGCGGAAAGTACTCCGGCTACATGGGTGCCGTCATGGCCGTGGGCACCGCCGGTGGTCCTCTGCTGGGCGGCTTCATCGTGGACAGCTCGCTGGGCTGGCGCTGGACCTTCTTTGTCTGCGTGCCCCTGGCCGTCGTCGCCCTGATCCTGCTCCAGGTCACGTTGAAGATTCCGCACGTCAAGCGCCCCGCCAAGATCGACTGGGTCGGTTCGATCCTGCTGACCTCCGGCGTCAGCCTGCTCCTGATCTGGGTTTCCTTCGCCGGCAAGGCCGACTACTACGACTGGTGGTCATGGCAGTCAGCCGTCATGGTAGGCGGCGGCGTCCTGCTGCTCGCGCTGCTGGTGCTGGTGGAGTCCAAGGTGCCGCAGCCGATCATCCCGCTGAAGATCATCTCGGAGCGCACCACCGCGCTGGCCATCGTGGCGTCCGTCGCTGTGGGTGTTGCCATGTTCGGTTCCTCCACCTTCCTGGGCCAGTACTACCAGGTGGCCCGCGGTGCCACGCCCACCGAGGCCGGCCTGTTGACCTTGCCCATGATCGCCGGCAACCTGATCGGTTCGGTCGTTTCCGGCCAGCTGATCAGCCGCTACGGTAAATGGAAGCGCTTCCTGATCGGCGGCACCGTCCTGCTGATCGGCGGCCTGGCGCTCGCCGGAACCATGGACCACACCACCGAACTGTGGCTGACGGGCCTGTACACGGGCATCTTCGGTATCGGTTTGGGCATGCTCATGCAGAACCTCGTCCTGGCCGTCCAGAACACGGTCCGCGCCTCCGACATCGGTTCCGCAAGCGCTTCCGTTGCATTCTTCCGCTCCGTGGGTGGCGCCATCGGCGTTTCCGTCCTGGGCGCCGTCATGGCCAACCATGTCAAGGACCTGGCCACCGACGGACTGGCCAGGCTGGGCATCCCGGCCGGCGGCAACAGCGGCGCCACGCTGGACCTGAAGGACCTGCCGGCGCCGATCGCCGAGGTCATGCGTGCCGCCTACGGCGATGCCACGGCCGGGATCTTCATGATCTCCGCCATCGTTGCAGCCGTGGCCCTCATCGCCGTCATCTTCATCAAGGAAGTACCGTTGCGCAAGACCGTTGACATCACGCCGGAAAAGGCGCTTGAGGCCAACGCCGCCGGTGAGGCCGGCATGACCGCCACCATGACCGGTCAACTGCCCATGGTTTCCAGCGACGTGCCGGACGGGACGGCCGCTGAGTCGACGGGTGCCCGGAGTGCCCTGCGTCCGGCCGCGGCACCTGCCAAGGTGTACGACGGCGGTGCTGCCGCAGCCGCGGCAGCGTCCGGCAGGGTTGCCACGGAGGACTTCGAGGAAGTCTTTGCACGGAGCTTCCGCTCCGAGGAGCTGGACCTTAGGTCCGCCGACAGCGTGGACAAGGCTGCCGATGCGATCGCCAGTGCCGCGGCCACCTTGCAGAAGCTGCAGGACACCCAGGACCTGCTGGCGCGGCAGCAGGCCGAGCTCGGCACACTGGTGCTGGACATCCAGCAGCAACTGCGGTCCCAGCAGGAGGTGGCGGCCGGGCAGGCAGCCACGGCCGCAGAGCTTAGCCGGCTGCAGCGCAAGCTCCTGAAGGAACGCAAGATCCAGGCAGCAGCCGCCCTGTACCTGGCCGGGCACGGCAAGCACAGCGCCGCCGCACCCTCCCCGTCCGGCGGGGAAGGTTCTGCCCCGGTAACGGGACAGTAAGCCATTCCGTCCGGGGCTGCCCGCCTTGGACGGCACCCATCAACACCGCAGCCCGCAGCCGGAGGACCTTCCGGATGTGGGCTGCGGCGTTCCTGCATCGGTAGGGATGGCGGCCCCGGTGGAGACGACGTCTTCTTGAGTCAATCCAGCCGGGAATTATGCTCCCGTATGGAACCAAATTTCGGTGGGCATTACTAGAGTTGAGTGCATGCTCCTCACCCTCATACGGCGCTATTCCAAACCGTATTTCCCCTTTATCGCCGCCGTGGTTGTTTTCCAGCTCGCCTCCACTATTGCAGCCCTGTACCTGCCAAGCCTGAACGCCCAAATCATCGACCAGGGCGTGGCGCGGGGCGACACGGATTTCATCTGGCGCACCGGTGCCCTGATGCTCCTGGTGGCCTTCGCGCAGGTAGCCGCGGCAATCGCCGGCGTCTACTTCGGCTCGAGGACGGCCATGGCAGTGGGCCGGGACCTGCGCCGTGCCGTGTTCCGCAAGGTCACCAGTTTCTCCGCCAAGGACGTCAACGCCTTTGGTGCGCCCACGCTGATCACGCGCGGCACCAACGATGTCCAGCAGGTGCAGATGCTCCTCCTGATGGGGCTGAACTTCATGGTGGCCACCCCCATCATGTGCATCGGCGGCATCATCATGGCCCTGCGCGAGGACATCAACCTGTCCTGGCTGGTGTGGGTGTCCGTCCCGCTCCTGGCTGTGGTGGTGGGCTACCTGGTGGTCCGGCTGATGCCACTCTTCCGCTCCATGCAGCGGAAGATCGACCGCATCAACGCCGTGCTGCGGGAACAGATCATCGGGATCCGCGTGGTCCGCGCCTTCGTGCGGGAACCGTATGAAACGGACCGGTTTGGTGCGGCCAACAAGGAACTTACGGACGTCTCGCTCCGCATCGGTGCCCTGTTCGTCCTCATGTTCCCCGCCATCAGCATGATCCTGCACCTGTCCACCGCAGCCGTGCTCTGGTTTGGCGGGCAGCGGGTGGACACCGGCGCCATGCAGGTGGGGTCGCTCACCGCGTTCCTGCAGTACCTGCTGCAGATCCTGATGGCCGTCATGATGGGCACCTTCATGGCCATGATGATCCCGCGCGCCTCCGTCTGCGCCGACCGCATCGGCGAGGTGCTCGACGTCGAGCCCTCCATCCACGACCCCGAACGCCCCGAAGCCCCGGCCGCCCTGGCCGGCGTGGTGGAATACCGCAACGTGACGTTCGCGTACCCCGGCGCCGAGTCCCCGGTGCTCAGCAACATCAGCTTCACCGCCCGGCCGGGCCAGACCATCGCCATCATCGGCTCCACCGGCGCCGGAAAGACCTCCCTCCTGTCCCTGCTGCCACGGCTGTACGACCCCGCCGAAGGCCAGGTGCTGCTTGACGGTGTCCCCGTCGACAGACTCGACCGCGCGGAGATCACCAAACGCGTGGCCCTGGTGCCGCAGCGTCCCTACCTGTTCTCCGGCAGCATCGGGCACAACCTCCGCTTCGGCAAGACCGAGGCCGCGGACCAGGAACTGTGGGACGCCCTCCGGGTGGCGCAGGGAGAGTCTTTTGTCCGCGAAAAGAAGAACGGACTGGACTCCCGGATCTCCCAGGGCGGCACCAATGTCTCCGGCGGCCAGCGCCAGCGCCTGTGCATTGCCCGTGCCTTGGTGACCAAGCCGCGGGTCTACCTGTTCGACGACTCCTTCTCCGCCCTTGACGTCGCTACTGACGCCCGGCTCCGCGCCGCCCTCAAGCGCACCACCTCGGACGCCACCGTGATCATCGTGGCCCAGCGGATTTCCACCATCACCGAGGCCGACCAGATCCTGGTGCTGGACAACGGACGCATCGTTGACCGCGGCACCCACGAAGAACTCCTGGAAACCTCACCGACCTACCAGGAAATTGTCGAATCCCAACTGAGCGTGGAGGAAGTGGCATGAGCCCCCGCAAGAAGGACCACGCCTCCGTGGAAGAATCCACCCAGTCCCTCCAGCCGGTCGACGGCGAAGCGGAAGCAGGCGCCGGCCTGCCGGAGGACGACGACTACTTCGAGGAGGAATTCACCCCTTCCGAAGCCGATGGGGACATGTTCGGTGGGATGCCTGCAAAGAAGGCCCAGCACTTCTGGCCTTCCGCCAAACGACTCATGGGCCTGCTGAAGCCCGAAGCCCTGGGCATCTACGCGGTGGTGAGCCTGGTGGTGGTCTCGGTGGTCCTGAACGTGATCGCCCCCAAGATCCTGGGCCAGGCCATGGAGTCATTTTCGCCGGAGTGGTGGGCAAGCAGTTGCCGTCCGGCGTCAGCAAGGAACAGTTTGTGGCGGGCCTGCGCCAGCAGGGCCAGGACAACTTTGCGGACCTGGTCTCCCGGATGGAGCTGGTGCCCGGCACCGGGATCAACTTCGGCAAGCTCAGTATGCTCATCGCCATCGTCCTGCTGATGTACTTCGTGGCCAACATCTTCATGTGGCTCCAGGGGTACGTGCTGAACCGCATTGTCATGAAGGTGATCCGGCGGCTGCGCGATGACACCGAAAGCAAGCTGAACCGCCTGCCGCTGAACTACTTCGATACGCGGCAGCGCGGCGATGTGCTGTCGCGGGTGACTAACGACGTCGACAATATCCAGCAGGCGCTTCAGCAGGCGTTCGCGCAGCTGGTGAACTCTGTGCTGACCGTGGTGGGCATCGTGGTCATGATGTTCATCGTCTCCTGGCAGCTGGCCTTGATCGCGCTCGTTGCGCTGCCGCTGTCCGGAGTGGCGGCCGGGCTGATCGGTTCCCGCAGCCAGAAGCTCTTCGCAGCCCAGTGGAAGAACACCGGGTCGCTGAACGGCCAGATCGAAGAATCCTTTTCCGGCCACGACCTGGTCCGCGTCTTCGGCCGGGACGCGGACATGCTGGCCCGGTTCGAGGAACGCAACGAGGCACTGTACAAGGCAAGCTTCGGAGCGCAGTTCGTCTCTGGAATCATCTTCCCCGTGATGCAGTTCGTGTCCTACCTCAGCTATGTTGGCATCGCCGTGGTGGGCGGCCTCAGGGTGGCCTCCGGCGCCATGTCTTTGGGCGATGCCACCGCTTTCATCCAGTACTCCCGCGAGTTCACGCAGCCTCTGGGCCAAATGGCCGGCATGGCCAATATGCTCCAGTCCGGCGTGGCATCCTCGGAGCGCGTTTTCGAATTCCTGGACGCCGACGAACAGGACGCTGAAACGGTCACCGAACACCTGCCCGCTAAGACCGACGGGCACGTGGACTTCAGGAACGTGACCTTCAGCTACAGCCCGGACAAGCCGCTCATCGAGAATCTGTCCTTCACCGCGGAGCCCGGCAACACGGTTGCCATCGTCGGGCCCACAGGAGCCGGCAAGACTACCCTGGTGAACCTGGTAATGCGTTTCTACGAGCTCAATGCGGGCTCCATCATGCTGGATGGTGTGGACGTCACCCACCTGAGCCGCTCCGAACTGCGCTCCAAGGTGGGCATGGTGCTGCAGGACGCATGGCTGTTCGGCGGGTCCATCTACGACAACATCCGGTACGGCAACCTCGAGGCCACCGAAGAGCAGGTCATGGCGGCAGCGAAGGCCACGTTCGTGGACCGATTTGTCCGGGCGCTCCCCGAGGGCTACCAGACCGTGATCGACGAAGAAGGCAACAACGTCAGCGCCGGCGAGAAGCAGCTGATCACCATAGCCCGCGCATTCGTGGCCAACCCGTCACTGCTGATCCTGGATGAGGCCACCAGTTCCGTGGATACCCGCACGGAGCTCCTGGTGCAGAAAGCCATGGCTGCGCTGCGATCGGACCGCACCAGCTTCGTCATCGCGCACCGGCTCTCCACCATCCGGGATGCCGATACCATCCTGGTTATGGAGAACGGACGAATCGTGGAACAGGGCAACCACCACATGCTGCTCGCCGCCGGCGGGGCATACCACCGCCTCTACATGTCGCAGTTTGCGGGGACGGACGCCGGGGACGTATCGGTGGATGATTCGACGGCGGTGCACAGCTGAGCGCGCATGGCGGCCAGCGGATCGAGGTGCTGGTGCCAATGCGCTGGGGCGACATGGACGCCTATGGCCACATCAACAACGTCCAGATCGTCCGGATGCTGGAGGAAGCCAGGATCGCGGCTTTCGGACCGCCGCGGGGCGCGGGCCTTCCCGGCATTGAACCTCCGGTGTCCCTGTTTAACGACGTCCCCGAGGGCACCCTCGCCCTGGTGGTCGACCACAAGATCCGCTATGTCCGGACCCTGGAGTACCGCAACGTTCCGGCGGTGGTCCAGGTATGGATCGGTGCCGTCAAGGGCGCCAGCTTCGACATCCACTACCTGCTCCAGGACCCCGTCACGCGGGAGGACTGCGTGAAGGCCAGCAGCCATCTGGCGTTCGTGGATGAAGCGACGGGCCGGGTGCAGAGGCTCAGCCAGGAGCAGAAAGACCGGATGGCTCCCTATAGGCACTAAGACTCTGGACGTGGCTGCCCCGGACCCGTGGACTGGAACCAGGTCCCCAGCTTCACCCAGACCTGCAACATGTTGTACAGCGAAAGGAAGCCGCCATGGCCAGCAACAGGAACCGCGCCGCCCGGAAGAAGAAGACCTGGAAGGAGATGTCACCGGGTGCCAAGATAGGCACCATTGTGACGGGTCTGGTTCAGGTCTCCCTGCTGGTTGCCGCCCAGCGCGACATCTCCCGGCGGCCGGCAGAACTCATCAACGGTCCCAAAGCCGCGTGGCGGGCGGCGTCCTTCGTCAATTTCATCGGCCCCATGGGCTACTTCATCTTCGGCCGGAAGCACTCCGCCGCCGGCAAGTAGCCCAGTCCGGCGGAAGGGCGGCCGGGCGTCCGTGGAGCGGCCGCCCAGCTTGACCCTGTAAATTTGAGGGCATGACCCCCACTGCCACTGTTGCCATGACCCGCGCCCTCGGCATCTCCAGGGAGATCGAAGACGCAGCGTGGTTCGTCCTTGGCCCGGGTCTGCAGGGGAAGGCGTCGCCGCTGGACGGGCGGACCCGGACGTGGTCGGTCGCGGCGGCCTCGGAGCTGCTGGACCGCCTGGAACGGGGCATCCCGGACGCCAAGGCCCCGATGATGACCAACCTCCGCGAGAACCTGGACGGCGCCACCCGTGGAGCCAAGCAACTGGCGGTGGAGCTGCTCTTCCTGCAGTCCCTTCCGCTGGCCCACGAAGTGAAATCCCTCAAGGTCAAGCGCGCCCGCGTCGCCGAGGCCGCCGGCTGGCTGGAGCCGCCGCTGGAGCTTCCCGAAGAGCTTTACGCGGGTATGACGGACCACGGCGTGATCCGTGACCGGACGGCTGAATTCAACTGGACCATCTGGGACCACCTGAAGTGGCTGTGCCGGTTCGTCCGGAACGTCGCACAGCGGCCGGCCGCCGTGGTGCAGGCCGCCATTAAGGATCCGCTGCAGTTCCACCGCCTCGCGGCCTCCACCCCGGATGACCAGCCCGCCATCCGCCGCAGCATCGAGTTCCTGGCCTGGCCCAGCTACTTCGAGCCCGTGGTGGCGGACGTGGAACGCCAGGAAATCCGTGACGCGTTCGCCTCCCTGGTGGGCGGGGCGAAAGGTGACGGGGAAGAGGACATCACCGCTGACATCCACCGCATCCGGCTGCACCTGGACGAGCAGGCGGGCCAGCGGATCGACTGGTACTCCCGCCAGCTGGTCAGCCAGTGGCGCAAGGTGGGCGACCCCGGCCGGCGCGCCTGGCTGCTCCGGACGCACAGCGATCACGCCGACCTGCTCACTGCCTGGCACGGAGAGGAGAAGGTGACCCTCGACGTCGAGCATCTCCGCACACTGGACCCCGGCGTGACCGCCGGCCTGGTGCAGAATGCCGTGGACGAGGACTACAAGCACCTTGGCTACGTGGAACGCGAGGACACCAAAACCGCGGTCTTTGCCTTCCTGACCGTCATGAAGCCCGGTGACCTGGTGCTGTACCAGCACGCCGGAACCGTACGGCTTGGCGGCGTGCTGGGGGAGCCCGAGTACAACGACGACAACCGGCGCCTGCGCCGCAAGGTGCGCTGGTTCGACGACGGCCACACCACCACCAGCCTTCCCCGCCACGTGCAGCGGCAGCTCGCCACCCCGGGCATTGTGGTGGACGTAACCCGCGTGGTCCAGGCGCTGCAGGCGCTGCTGCCGGCCGAAGCGGAAACCGAGCCCGACGGCGACACTGACGGCGCCGTCGTCGTCCCTCCTGTCCAGGAGGGCTTCCGCCCGCTGACGCAGGAATTCGCAGCCTCGCTGCACATGGAGCTGGAGCCTCTCCAGGAGATCGCCGACCTGCTGGAGGAAAACCGCCAGCTGGTGCTTTACGGCCCTCCCGGCACGGGCAAGACGTACTTGGCCAAGCACCTCGCCGCGGAACTGGCGGATGACACCACGGACGAACGCGTCAAGCTGGTCCAGTTCCACCCGTCCTACGCCTACGAGGACTTCTTCGAGGGCTATCGGCCGGATAAGACGGACGAAGGCCAGGTGTCCTTCAAACTGGTGGCCGGGCCGCTGCGCCGGTTGGCGGAGGAAGCCGCCAAGCCAGGGAATGAGAAGAAGCCGTACTTCCTGATCATCGATGAGATGAACCGCGCCAACCTGGCCAAGGTGTTCGGCGAGCTGTATTTCCTGCTGGAGTACCGCGATGACCGGATCTACCTGCAGTACAGCCCCAACGAGCCGTTCACGCTGCCGGACAACCTCTACATCATCGGCACCATGAACACCGCCGACCGTTCCATCGCGATGATGGACGCGGCTATCCGCCGGCGCTTCTCCTTCATCGAACTCCACCCCCAGACGGAGCCGGTCAAGGGCTCCCTGCTCCGGTTCCTGGAGGCGAGGGAGCTCGATACCACCCCGGCGCTGCTGCTGGACGCGCTCAACGGGGCCATTGACGAGTGGGACCGGGACCTGATGGTCGGCCCGTCGTACTTCATGAAGCCGGCAGCCCAGACCCCTGCCGGCCTGCGCCGGATCTGGAAGTACGAGCTCATGCCGCTGCTGGAGGAGCACTATCACGGCCAGCTGACGCGGGCCCAGCTGGAGGAGCGGTTCGGGCTGGACCAGCTGCTGGGACGCGTTGCAGCGCGCTGACCCCAGGGCGTCCGTGCGTCACCTGGTCCTGGACGAGCTGTCCAGCGGGCTGGTGGAGCGGCTGGATGCGCCCAGCGCTTCCTTCCTGAACTCCAGTGGCCTGGCCAAGGCCTCGCCCATGGGCATGGGGCTGTACCGGATCGAGCCGGTGGGCAAGGTAGGCTCGGTGCGCACCTCAACGCTCCAGCTGGACGTCCGGCCCAAGGACCGTCTGGGCCTCAGCCGGCTCCTCTTCCTGCTCAGTTATGCGGGGGAGCAGGGCTTCCGGCCGGACCTGGTGGCTGCTGAGGAAGACCGGGACCTGTGGAGCGCCCTGGCCGAGTCCCTGGCGCAGCTCGCCGAACGTGCCCTGGGCCGCGGGGTCCTGCAGGGCTACCTGACCGTGGACGAATCCCTGCGCACGGTCAAGGGCCGGATCCGGATCTCCGACCAGATCTCCCGCCGCCCCGGCATGCTGGTTCCGCTGGAGGTCTCCTACGACGAGTTCACCGAGGACATCGCCGAGAACCGGATCCTGCGCGCCGCGCTGGAGCGGATGGGCCAGGTGCCCGGAGTCCGCCCCGAGGTACTGGGCCGGCTGCGCCAGCTGAAGGGAAAGCTCGACGCCGTCACCCGCCTTCCAGCCGGCAGCCCGGTGCCGCCGTGGAACCCCACCCGGATGAACCTGCGCTACCACTCCGTGCTGCGCCTGGCTGAGCTGGTCCTGCGCAACGCGTCCGCGGAAGCGGGGGAGGGCAGGCAGCAGACGGCGTCGTTCGTGGTGGACATGGCCCAGGTTTTCGAAGACTTTGTGGGAACGGCGCTGCGCAGCGCCATGGCGTCATATCCAGGGGAACTGCGGCTGCGGTACAACGCCCTCCTCAGCGAGGCGGTGCGCGACTCCGACCGGCTGTCCGTGCGCCCGGATGCCGTCCACATGCTCGGCGGACGCCCTGTGGTTGCCTACAATGCCAAGTACCGGGCGGCGTCGGACGCCGGTGCGTCCCTGACCGCCGACCATTACCAGATGCTGGCGCACTGCACCGCCCTGGCCGTGCCCACCGCCTGGCTGGTCTACGCGGGCAAAGGCGAGATGAAACTCCGCCGCATCCTGAACACCGACATCGACATCGTGGAGTTCCCGCTGGACCTCAGCCAGCCGCCGTCGGCCATCCTGGCATCCATCCGGGAACTTGCCTTCCAATCCTGGGGCGAGGTGCTCAGGACTGCTACACCGGAACCCGGAACGTAAACGTTGTCCCCTCGCCCAGCGTGCTTTCGACGTCGATGGTCCCGCCGTGGGCCTCTACGATCGCCTTGCTGATGGGCAGGCCCAGGCCCACGCCCGGGATGGCGGTGCGCCGGACGTTGCTGGTCCGGAAGAACTTGGCGAACACCTCGGAAGCGTCCTCCGAGCTCATGCCCATCCCTGTGTCCCTGACCCGGCACGCCAAATGGCCGTCTTCCCGTGCCAGCGACACCACCACCTCGCCGCCGTCGGGGGAGTATTTGATGGCGTTGGACACCAGGTTGTCCAGGACCTGGGAGATCCTGGCGCTGTCCACGCGGGCCTCCAGCCGTTCCGGGGTCTCCGCCCGCAGATCCACGCCGGCTGCTGCTGCGCGGGGCAACGCCGAAGACACGCTGCTGCGTACCAGCTCGGCAACATCCACGGCGTCCGGCGAGACGATCAGCTGGCCGTTCCGGCTGGCCAGCAGGTCTGACACCAGTGTCAGGAGGCGCTCAGAATTGCGGCGGATGATCTCCAGCATTTCCCGCTGGGGATCGTCCTGGTCTTCGGCGAGCAGAATTTCGACGTAGCCCAGGATGGATGTCAGCGGGGTCCGGAATTCGTGCGAGACGCTGGATACGAAGTCGTCCTTGGCGGTGAGTGCGTTCACCAGGTCCGTGACGTCGCTGAAGACGACCACCGAGCCGGTGAAGTTGCCGTCCGAGTCCTTCATGGCACGGGCGGTGGTCACGAGTGCCCGCTGGTCCTTCCCGTCGCCCAGCCACACCAGGTAGTCGGTGAAGGTTTCCCCCAGGACGGCCCGCCGGACCGGACGTTCCTGGACGGGGACCAGAGTCTTCCGGTCCGGGCCGTAGACCAGCAGCTGCGATTCGTTGGGGTCCGCAATGTTCTTTGGCCGGGCCAGTTCATGGTTGGCGCGCTGCTTCCGGTTCATCAGGATGTCGTGGCCCTCCGCATCGACAGCCAGCACCCCCAGGTGGACGGTGTCCAGCACGGTGTTCAGCAGCGATTCCTGGCGCTTGCTGGTCCGCAGGCTGGCACGCAGCTGCTCGTCCTTTTCTTCCAGCTGCGCCTGCTGGCGCATCATGCTCAAGGTCAGGACGCTCACCGACACGCCGATGCCCAGCATCATGACGGGCAACAGCAGTGAACGGGCGAAGTCCTGCGGCGTGTAGTTGCCCTTCAGGAGCAGCGGCACCCAGATGATGGCCAGCGGACCGAGGAAGGAAAACCACAGTGCAGCCCGCGGGTAGTAACCCGATGCGCAAAGCCATATGACGGGGAACACGGCCAGCAGGCTGATTCCCGTCAGGCTTTCCTGGCCGCCTTCCCTGCCTGCGGCAATGGAGACAAAGTCGAGCAGCGGGATCGCCAGGAAACTGGTGTAGGGCAGCCGCTCCCAAGGAATGATGTAGCAGAGCGCCATGATGGCCAGTTGGGAGACGAGGAACGTGACGAACAGCGGGTTGTCCATCGTGGCCGGGAAGAATGCCCACATCAGCAAGGCCGTCAGGATGGTGGTCACGAACAACGGCATCTGGCTTAGCGCCACCCGGTCCGTCAGCCGGTACTCATGGAACGGCCGCCTGAAGAACCGCAGCCGTCCCGAGGACCAGGCGGTGGGGTTGCTCATGCGGCGGAGGACGCGGACGCGGGGGTGTGCGGGACCATACCAGCAGGATATCCGCAGCCAGCTATACTTCAGACGTTGGCACTGAGGGGGCTCTATGAGTGAGGCACGTGTGGGTCTGGTCATCGAGGATGACCACGACATTCGGGAATTGGTTCGCACTGTGCTGAGCCAGGCTGGATTTGACGTGACCGTCGCCAGCGGGGGCGCCGAGGGCGTCCTGATGGCCAAGAGCCTCAATCCCGATGTCATCACCCTGGACCTGGGGTTGCCGGACATCGACGGCTTTGAGGTTTCGCGGCAGATCCGCGAGTTCTCGGATGCGTACATCGTGATGCTGACGGCGCGCACCGAGGAACTGGACACCCTGATCGGGCTTGAATCGGGGGCCGATGACTACCTCACCAAGCCGTTCCGCCCGCGCGAGCTGCGCGCCCGGGTGGCGGCGATGATGCGCCGGCCGCGGACTGCTCCTGACCCGCAGGAAGTTTCAGTGGATGCCGGCGCGGACAGCGCGGCCCATCCGGAGCGCGGAAACTTCAGCCACAACGGCCTGGAACTCAGCTACGCCTCCCGCACCGTCACAGTTGACGGCAAGGAGATGAACCTGACCCGCACGGAATTTGAACTCCTGTATGCCCTGCTGGAAGCCGGGCGCACTGTCAGGACCAAATCCGACCTGGTGCGGCGGCTCCGGGACGAGGATTACGACGTCGGCAGTTACATCAGCGAGGCCGACGAACGTTCTGTGGAAGTCCACATGGGAAACCTGCGCAAGAAGCTGGGTGACTCACCGCAGCAGCCGCGGTGGCTGCAGACGGTTCGCGGGGTGGGTTACCGCTTGGCGCCGGGGCAGCACTGAGCCTGCAGCCGGTGCATGGTCTGCCTGCTGCACTGGGTGATGGGCCGCAAGTACGTGGCGGCCAGCCGGGGCAGCGCCACCGCCATGTCCGCGTGGCGGGCTTCGGTCCGGATCTCGTTCTCCAGTTCCAGGGCCAGCCCGGCCAAGCGTTCGGCGCCAACCATCTGGCTAGAGGTTTTCAGGCTCAGGACCGCGTCCATGGAGCCTTCCAGGTCGCCGGTGGTCAGGGCCAGCCGCAACCGCCCCAACCGTTGCGGCAGGAAGTCGATGAAGTTCCCCACGAAGACCCGGCTGTAGCCCTCCTCCTCCTCGAGTTCATCCCGCAGCCGGTCCAGAACGGACTGGTCTACCAGCGGCCTGGGGGCATCATCTGATGTGCTCATGACACTCCTTTCTGCTGGCTTTGTTGACTCGGGAAACAGGGCGGTGGGGGCGGAACGCTTGCTCTTTTTCAGGTTAGGACTGTTCCCATGACCTCGCAGAAGACTCGGCAAGAATTGTGGTTTTCTTGATGGGAGTGCGGATTTCTGCCCTTAGGATCAAGGCCAGTGCTTTCTGCACTGACGCCACCGGCGGCCGCGGCCGCATTTCAATCTGGGGATAGATTGCCGTGTTCCGAATACTGAGGTCCTTGTTTGTCGCGCTCATAATCGGGGTTGGATTGGCGGTGTCCGTCATCCAGCCGGCCAGCGCAGCAGCCACGTCACCGCAAGTTTCGCTCAACCCCACTTCCGGTCCGGCCGGTGCCGCCGTTACAGTCACCGGAACCGGGTTCAAAGCCTCCACCACCGGGACCGTGATTGCGGGTTCCACAACCTTTGCGTTCCAGACCACCTCGCAAGGGGCATTCAGCACGGGCATCACCATTCCGGCAGCGGCCACCGGGAATCTGACCATCACCGCCAAGACGTCGTCCATCAAGGCATCCGCAACCTTCGTGGTGCAGGCGGCGCCCGTTCCGGCCCCGGCGCCGGCTCCAACAATCAGTGCTGCCCCCTTGCGTTTTGGAGCGGCCACTCCGGGGGGACCCCTGGCCAGCAGTGAACTGGACGAGGTGGCCACAGTGTCCGGGGAGATCCCTTCCATCGTGATGAGTTACAAGGATTTCCTGCAGTCCCCGCCCATCACTGAGCTGGACGCTGTCCGCTCCCGCGGAGCCACGCCCCTGGTCACCTGGGAGCCCTGGGCATGGGGAGGCGGCATCAACCAGCCCGCGTATTCGCTGGCCAGGATAACTGCCGGGGACTTCGACGGGTACATCAGCCAGTGGGGCCAGTCCCTCGCGGCCTGGGGCAAGCCGGTCATGCTTCGATTCGCCCACGAGATGAACGGCAACTGGTATCCCTGGGCCGAAGGCGTCAACGGAAACCAGGCCGGAGATTACGTAGCCGCCTGGCGGCACGTCCACGACGTCGTCGCCGCCACGGGCGCCTCTAATGTCCAGTGGGTCTGGTCGCCGAATGTGCCTTATTGGGGCTCCACTGACCTGGCAGGCCTGTATCCCGGTCCGGGCTACGCGGATATCGTGGCCCTGGACGGCTACAACTGGGGCACCTCGCAAACCTGGAGCAGCTGGGTTTCCCCGGTGGACCTCCTCGGCCCCGGCATCTCCCAGCTCCGCACAGTGGCCCCCGGGAAATCCGTGCTGATAGCGGAAACGGCGTCCAGCGAACTGGGTGGTTCCAAGGCGGCCTGGAACACGGACCTGGTGTCCTACCTGGCCGCCCAGCCGGACGTGATGGGCTTCGTCTGGTTCCACATGCAAAAGGAAACAGACTGGCGCATCAACAGCAGTGATTCGTCGGCGTCGGCGTTCAAGTCCGCCCTGTCGGCACGGAGAAGCTAGGGGATAGGGGATAGCTGCTCCGAAACTGTCAGTGGCGGCGCCCGATCGCCGGCAACCCGTTCATCGTGCCGTATCAGGATCAAGGACAGTGCCGGCAGCAGCTAAAGATTGCCTCAAGATTTCCTTGATTGCTTGGCTCAGGCGCCGGCTTCGAGGAAGTGCACCAACTGGTCCTCGAGGGCTGAGCGGTCCTTCAGCTCGCACTCCCAGACCGTCAGCACTTCCCAGCCAGCGTCTTCGAGCTGCCGGCGCTGGCCGGCGTCACGCTCACGGGTCCGGGTACGTTTCGCGGCCCAGAACTCGGCGTTGGCCTTCGGGGCATGCAGGCCCACCCGGCAGTCGTGGAAATGCCAGAAGCAGCCGTTGACGAAGATTACCTTGTGCCGGGCGGCGAAGACGAGGTCGGGATTCCCCGGCAGCCTGTGGCCGCCGGAACTGCCGTGCAGCCGGTACCGGTAGCCCCTGGCATGCAGCAACCGGCGCACCACCAGCTCAGGCTTGGTGTTTTTGCCGCGGATCCGGGACATGTTCCAGCTGCGCTGCTCGGGCGTGAGCTTGTCAGCTGAGGCGTTGTCAGCGCTGGAAGTGTCCGGCATCTTCCCAGTCTAGGAGTGCCTAGATCTCCCGTTCCGGCTGTTCGCCGAACACGAAGTGGCGGCCGCTGACGGACTTGGGGTCGATCTCCACGTAGAAGTCCTTGAGCGTGGGGACCCAGGTTTTCAGGCCGAGTTCCTCGATGGCGGCGAGTTCGTCGGAATTACTGAGCACCCGCGCCGTCCCCCGCAGGACAACGGACCAGGCCTCCTGGGACAGGATGCCGTCGGTTTCGAACAGTACCTTGGCGTTGATGGTCAGTTGCGCCAGTTTGTTTCCGGGCGCCGTGCGCAGGTAAAGCTTCCGGTTGGAGGTTACATAGTTGACCGGGAAGATATCCGGCTCCCCGGCAACGGAGACCACCAGTCGGCCGTGCTGCGTTGCCGCCAAGAGCCGCCACGACTGCTCATCATCGAGTTCAAGGACAGGATTGCCGTCCGCGTGTTCAAACATCATGCGGCCATTCTTCTACGTGAGGTAGAAATGCGCCAGAGGCTTTGTGCCCCCATTTCCCTGTGTTTTTGACAACACCGTCAAGGCTTAACAGTCCGGAAACAGGGCTGTGACCGGGTTGTATTTCCGGCTGGATAGCGTCGCACGCAGGGCCATGACGGCTGACTGCAAACGAAAGCGACGCACCCAATGGGCAACGACACAGACACAACCCAACTGCTGGAACCGGCGGCACCTGCTGGTGCCGCCGTCGTCGGACGCTCCCCGGCGATCCCCACGGCAGGCAACACCGCCGCACTGAACGCCACCAAGGAAAGCCTGGAGGACTATACGCTGCGGTTCGCGCCGCGGTCCTACCGCAAATGGAGCGCGGGAGTGGTGGCCACCAGCGCGCTGGGCGGTATCGCCTACCTGGCGGACTTCTCGATCGGGGCGAACATCGGCATTTCCTACGGGACGGTCAACGCGATCCTGGGAATCCTGGTGGCAGCCGTAGTCATCTTCGCCACCGGCTTTCCCTTGGCCTACTACGCGGCCCGCTACAACATCGACCTGGACCTGATCACCCGCGGCTCGGGCTTTGGCTACTACGGTTCAGTGGTCACCAACGTCATCTTTGCCACGTTTACCTTCATCTTCTTCGCGCTGGAGGGCTCCATCATGGCGCAGGGTCTGGAGCTGGGACTCGGCATTCCGCAGTGGCTCGGGTATGCCGCGTCTACTGTGCTCATCATTCCGCTGGTCATTTACGGTATGAACACGCTGGCCAAGCTCCAAGTATGGACCACTCCGCTGTGGCTGCTCCTGATGGTGGTGCCTGTGGGTTACCTTCTGGTCTCGCACCCGGAGAGCATCGACAGCTTCTTCGCCTACACAGGTGCAACGGGCGACGGCGGTCCGAACCTTGCGTCCGTGATGCTCGCCGCCGGCGTGTGCCTGTCCTTGATGGCGCAGATTGCCGAGCAGATCGACTACCTCCGGTTCATGCCGCCGCGCACCGATGCCAACCGGGCCGCCTGGTGGCGGGCAGTGATCCTGGCCGGGCCGGGCTGGGTGATTTTCGGGGCCATCAAGCAGATCGTGGGCCTGTTCATCGCCATCTACCTGATCGCCACGCTGGATCCTGCCGCATCCGCCACCGCCAATGAGCCCGTGCACCAGTTCCTTGGCGTGTACCAGGAGATGATGCCGGCCTGGCTGGCCATGACCCTGGCCGTGGTGCTGGTGGTCATCTCGCAGATCAAGATCAACGTCACCAACGCCTACTCCGGCTCGCTGGCCTGGACCAACTCCTTCACGCGCATCACCAAGACCTACCCAGGCCGGATGGTGTTCGTGGTGGTCAACCTGCTGATCGCGCTGGTGCTGATGGAAGCGAACATGTTCGATTTCCTGAACACCATCCTCGGGTTCTACGCGAACTGCGCCATGGCCTGGGTTGTCACGGTGGCGTCCGATATTGCGATCAACAAGTACCTGCTCAGGATTTCCCCCAAGGTGCCTGAGTTTCGCCGCGGCATGCTGTACGCCGTGAACCCTGTTGGCTTCGTGTCCATGCTGGTGTCCGCAGGGGTTTCGATTGCCGTGTTCTTCGGGGCCTTTGGTGCCGCGATCCAGCCGTACTCGCCTATCTTCGCCGTAGGACTGGCGCTGGTCCTGCCACCGGTACTGGCCGTTCTGACCCGCGGCAAGTTCTACCTGCGGCGATTCGACGACGGGATCGACCTGCCGATGTTCGACGCCGACGGGAATCCCAGCGACGCCAAGCTCCTGTGCCACGTGACGGGGTTGGAGTTTGAGCGGCCGGACATGGTGCGTTCCGCCCAGGAGGTGTCCGACGGCGGCCCGCAGTATGTTTCATCGCTCGCCTTGTCGACGGACAAGACGGGGGAGCTGGTGCTGCCCGCACAAAAGTAGGGCGGTCTATTAGGAAGCCGGTGTACTTAGGTGCGCCGGCTTTCCTTGTGACTTCGTTTGTCGGATTCCTGGTGGTAGACAATTCTTGGGCTCTAGGGCTGTGGATAACTATCACGCCGAATTGTGACGTGGGCTACCCTTAAGTCACTGTCCGGAACAAGCCGTCTTGAAACTACTGGGGGATTAGCGGCCCATGACATCACAGAACTCCTTTGCGTCACGCGTTGCCCCGTCGGGGGCCTTCCACTCCAGAGTTTCCAGGTCCGGTGCCGCGGCCCTTGTTGTCGGTTTGGCCCTCGCCGTGTCCGGCTGCAACTCCGGAGGGTCGCCAGGACCGGGCGGCACGTCGTCCCAGGTGGCCGACGAGACGCCGACAGCCACCGCCACCGCCACTCCCACCTCAACGCCGAGTGCCGTCTACAAGCCCGCCGACGCTTCCGGCCCGGCCCAGAACGTCCCGGTTCCTGTGCTTCCGGAAGTGGCCAAGACGGAGACGAAAGAAGGGCTCGAGGCGTTCGCTAGGTACTGGTTCCAGCTCCTTAGCTATGGGTACGAAACCGGTGATACTGACCGTCTGTCAGCACTTTCTGGACCGGACTGCCAATTCTGTAAAGGGCTTGTCGAGAACATAGAAGCAGCTTGGAGCGAGGGAAAGTGGATATCGGGTGGCCAGATGGAGACTCCGGCAGTTACGGCTGATGCGCCTGCTGGCGGACCAACCTTTGTCACGCTGCAGGTGATCCAAAAGGAACTGGTAATTCGGGATGCGGATGGAAGCCCGTATCAGGAACCAACGGCCGCCACGAACTCCGGGAGCCGGGCTACCGCAACATTTGATGGTTCGGGCTGGACCATTACCAAGTTGAGCCTGATTCGCTAGCCATGCGCTGGGAACGTAGGGGGATCGTTGCACTTTGCGTGCTGGTGTTTCTGTTTCTGTTACCTCTTCTTGGAAGCCCGGCTTTCGGCGAAGACCGCCCTAGGCCCAAACCTCCTGTAGACGTAGGCTTCGTGGACACCGGACTCCAAGCGGGTGCTGACGACCTAATGACGGATCCCTCGAATGGATCAGTAGTATCGGTACCTGCCGGCACGGTGAGTACAGACCCCAACGAGTACAAATACGAGCTCCAGTGCCACCTTGGCGGCGGCGACTTCGATACGCCCTGCCTCGCCCGCCAGCTCGACTGCAAAGACCGGGAGGACGGCGCCAAGGGTATTCCGGTTATGTGGCTGTCGCGGCCGCGTGGTGTACCGGGAGCAGTGTGGGCGCACCATTCCGGCCCCACCTGCCTCTACGATCCGAAACCCGAGGACCTCCTGCCCCGGATCGCTGCCGACATCCAACGGCAGTTCCAGAACCTCCCGGTCAGTGCCGGTGCGGTCGTGGCCCAGCCCAGCCCCAACACGCTGCGCGGCGCCGAGACGAACTTCTACGCAGAAGCCACTGAACAGCAGTTCGACATCACCATGTTCGGCCAGAAGGTTCACGTGGTCGCCACTCCAGTCCAGTACACATGGAACTACGGAGACGGCACAGTCTTCGGCCCGCAACCTTCCATGGGCGGTCCGTTGCCGCAGGACCGTTGGGGCGAAAAGACCCGGACCAGCCACGCGTATGCCTCCACAGGCGACTTCCAGGTAGTCCTGACCACCTCGTTCCAAGGCACCTACTCGGTGAATTCCGGGCCGCCGCTGCCGATCCCGGGCCAAGGCCAGTTCAAAGCCCCACCGCAAATTATCAGCGTGTGGCGATCCCTCACCCGCAACTATGCCGACGACTGCAACGCCAATCCGCAGGGCCAAGGCTGCCCGGGCGTGGGCGGATAGCGCGGGCATCGAGGTGGACCTGTGATCCCCGTCCCACCATCGACTGGCACGGAATAGTTGCATGCGCCCCACAGTTGGCAAAGACAGTACGTCTTCAGCCTTCGAAAGGAACTGCGCATGCTGTTTTCCCCGCTCACCCTCGGCGAACTGGAACTTCCCAACCGTTTGGTGATGGCGCCCCTGACCCGCCTTCGCGCGGGTGAGAAAGGCGTCCCCGGCCCGCTCCTCGCCGAGCACTACCGCCAGCGCGCCTCCTTGGGCCTGATCGTCAGCGAGGGCACCTACCCCGCGCCGGTCGGCCAGGCTTACCCGGGCCAGCCCGGTATCGTCACCGAGGAGCAGGTTGCCGGGTGGAAGAAGGTTACCGACGCCGTCCACGCCGAAGGCGGCCGGATGTTCGCCCAGATCATGCACGGCGGCAGGGTTTCCCACTCTGATATCACCGGTGGCCTGCCCATCGTCGCCCCCAGCGCAGTAGCCATTGATGGCGTGGTCCGGACACCGGCAGGCAAGCAGCCCTATCCTGTGCCGCACGCCCTCACCACTGACGAGCTCCCCATGGTCATCCAGGAATTCGTCAACGCATCGCTGAACGCGATTGAGGCAGGATTCGACGGCGTGGAACTGCATGCCGCCAACGGTTACCTCTTGCACGAGTTCCTGGCGCCGAACTCCAACGTCCGGACGGACAGCTACGGCGGGTCACCGGAAAACAGGGCCCGCTTCGTCATCGAAACCATCAACGCCGTCGTGGCAGCCGTCGGCGCGAACCGGGTGGGCGTGCGCATTTCCCCTGAGCACAACGTGCAGGGCATCGCCGAAACCGACGCAGCCGACGTGCGCGCCACCTACGAGGTCCTCGTGGACAGCATCGCACCGCTCAACCTGGCCTACCTGAGCATCCTGCATCACGAACCCACCGGCGAACTGGTCCAGGACCTCCGTACACGCTTCGGCGGCACCTTCCTGGTCAACACCGGCTTCGGTGTCATCACCACCCGGGAAGAAGCCGTGAGCCTGGTGGCCGAAGGCCACGCAGACGCCGTCGTGGTGGGACGCCCGGCAATCGCCAACCCGGACCTGGCCCGGCGCTGGAAGGAAAGCCTCCCGCTCAACGAACCTGACGCCTCCACCTTCTACGCAGATGGCGCCACCGGGTACACGGACTACCCGGTGTACCAGGGCTAAGCGACCCACTGGCCAACCCGGACAAGACAACGACGGCGGCACCCACCGTGGGTGCCGCCGTCGTGGGCTGTCAGGGGTGCTGGTCCCGGGCAGCTGTACCGGAAGGTCATCCGACGACTTTCCGGCAGAAGGATAATGTGGCCCGCCGGACTCCATCGGATGCCGGCGGTGATCAGACGATACTCCAACGAATGGACTCCTGCCAGAGCCCGCGTTGACTCATTGAAAACCTCCGCGTTGCCGGATTCGTTGCCTCATTTGAAAACCTCCGCGTAGCGGCGTGGTTAAGGGTGATGGCAGCGGGTGCAGGTTATGCCCGTTTTCATGGAGCTAACGATGGCCCAGCGGCAAGCTGTGACGAAGAAGAAAGCCCTCGCCTACCGAGGTGCTGATCGTGCAGGAAAGTCCCGGATCCTGAACGAGTTGGTCGAGTTGACCGGATGGCACCGCGACTACGCCCGGGCCGCGTTGCGGGACGCACTGGTCCTGAAGATCGTCAAACCCAGACCGGGCAGGATACCGGTGTACGGCCCTGATCTGCTGGATCCTTTGATTAGGTGCTGGGCGGTGCTGCGGGCCCCTGCGGGCAAGCTTCTGGCCCCGATGCTGCCGGTTCTGGTGCCGCTGCTTCGCCGTGACAAAGAACTGGACATCACCGATGAGCAAGCCGCGTTACTGATGCGGATGAGCGCGGCGACCATCGACCGGAAACTCGCCGGCGCGCGGGCGAAGCTGACGCTGCGGGGACGGTCCCACACCAAACCCGGAACGTTACTCAAATCCCAGATCGCGGTCCGGACCTGGGCCGAATGGGACGACGCCGTGCCGGGTTTCGTCGAGATCGACCTGGTCGGCCACGAGGGCGGCAACAGCTTCGGAGAGTTCTGCTTCACGCTGACCGTGACGGACATTTGCACTGGATGGACGGTGAACAGGTCCGTGCGGAACAAGGCCGCCAAATGGGTCTTCGAAGCCCTTGAACACGTCACCTCAGTATTCCCGTTTCCGATTATCGGGATCGATTCGGACAACGGCTCGGAATTCATCAACGACCACCTGCTGGCCTACTGCCACGCCCGCCAGATCACCTTTACCCGCTCCCGGCCCGGGAACAAGAACGATGGCGCTCACGTGGAGCAAAAGAACTGGGCCCGGGTCCGGGAGCTGGTCGGCTACCTGCGCTACGACACCACCAGCGAACTGGAGAAACTCAATGAGATCTGGGAGCTGGACCGTGTCTTCACCAACTACCTCCTGCCCCAGCAGAAGCTGGTTTCCAAGCAGCGCTACGGCGCGAAGGTCAGCAAGAAACACGACACACCCGCCACACCCCACCAAAGAGCGATACGGCATCCGCGGATGCGTAAAAGCCCGGTCATACGCATGAACGCCGCCTTCAAACGCATCAAACCCGGAGCTCTCTCCCGCCAGATCCTGGCCCTCACAGCCGAACTGGAAACCCTGGCCCTGGCAAAGAAACCCGCACCGATCAGACCCGTTAACCGGGCCTGGAACCCCTAGACCTCCGGAGCTTCTTCACTGAGGCATCGATCACGCGAAAACGGAGGTTCTCATTTGAGGCAACGTATTAGTCCTCCCGGAGGTATTGCAATGAGGCAACAGGGAGCCAATTTCGCCGCCTGGAAAACGGGCTAAAGAACAGCCTCGCGGCCTGTGCCTTCCTTCATCAGCAGGCGCCCATCCTCGATCGATACCAGCACGCTCTTCGGCTTCCCGCTGACCTTGGTGATGGCCTTCAGGCCCCGATTGGTGACTTCGACCCCCACCTGAGCACCCTTCGCCGGGAGCTCGACGGACACCTCGGATGCGATCCCGAGCAGCGGATTGGTCGAGATCCCCAAGTCCCGGCGGACCTCCTTGCCGTTGACGGTCACGGTAACGTTGGCCTCGTCGAACCCCTCCTGAAACACCACAAGCAATTCCCGCATGATGGCCTCTTCCTCGAGCATGGGTACCAGTAACGGCATGTCCACTACAGCACTTTGAAGGGCCCAGCGGAATACCTCCCTTGCCCCGCCGAACCCCTATCCGCACGAACTCCGGTGGAGCCCGGCAGCGCGGTAAGGCAAGATGTTCTGGTGACTCAACTGCCTGCCCCCGCCACCACGTCCGCCCCCTCCCGCGCATCGGAGGAGGACGCGATCTTCGCCCAGATCGCTGCCGAGCTGGAGGTCAAGGACTGGCAGGTCAAGGCTGCGGTTGGATTGCTCGACGGCGGGGCGACGGTTCCCTTCGTCGCCCGCTACCGCAAGGAAGCCACCGGCACGTTGGACGATACCCAGCTTCGCGACCTCGACGAACGGCTCCGCTACCTCCGCGAACTGGCGGACCGCCGTCGTGCAGTCCTCGACGCGATAGAAGCGCAGGGCCAGCTGACACCGGAGTTGCGGAGAGCGGTCCTGGCCGCGGACACCAAGTCGCGGCTCGAAGACATCTACCTGCCGTTCAAGTCCAAGCGCCGGACCAAGGCCCAGATAGCCCGGGAGGGGGGCCTGGAGCCCCTCGCGGACACGCTGTTGAAGCGGCCGGACCTGGACCCCGAACACGAGGCCGGGAAGTACCTCAACAGTGAGCACGCCATCAGTGATCCTGCCGCCGCGCTCGCGGGTGCCCGCGCCATCCTGGTGGAGCGCGTGGCCCAGGACCCTGACCTCGCCGCCAACCTGCGGGACAGGATGTGGACCCAGGGCCGGATGGTCTCCCGCGTCAAGAAGGGCAAGGAAGCCGAAGGCCAGAAGTTCGCGGACTACTTCGAGTTCGCGCAGGCGCCGGACCGGATGCCGTCCCACCGGGTGCTTGCGCTGTTCCGCGGCGAGAAAGACGGCATCCTTGAGCTGGACCTCGCTGAAGCCGACCCTTCGGATGACGCTGGCCTCACTGCCGCCCGCGCCCGTTACGAGTCTGCGGTGGCCAGGTTCCTCGGGGTCGCCGACCGGGGCCGCCCCGCCGACGCATGGCTGATGCAGACTGCCCAGGTGGCCTGGCGTTCACGTGTGCTGGCCCGCCTCACCTCCGACCTCCGCGCCAGGTTGTTCGCCGCAGCTGAGGACGAAGCGGTCCGGGTCTTCGCCGCCAACCTCCGGGACGTCCTGCTGGCCGCACCAGCCGGCAACCGTGCCACCCTGGGCCTTGACCCAGGGCTTCGGACCGGGGTGAAGGTCGCCGTGGTGGACGGCACCGGGAAAGTGGTTGCCACTGACACGGTCTACCCGCATGCCCCGGCGCGGAAATGGGACGAAGCTTTGGCCACCTTGGTGCGTTTGGCGCGGCAGCACGCCGTCGAACTCGTGGCCATCGGCAACGGGACCGCCTCACGGGAGACGGACAAACTGGCTGCTGAACTGATCAAGCTGCTTCCGGAGGTGGACCGGAAACCCCAGAAAATTGTGGTGTCCGAGGCCGGCGCATCGGTCTACTCCGCCTCGGCGCTCGCCGCGGCGGAGCTCCCCGGGATGGATGTATCGCTGCGTGGCGCAGTTTCCATTGCCCGCCGGCTGCAGGATCCGCTCGCTGAACTGGTGAAGATCGATCCCAAGTCCATCGGCGTCGGCCAGTATCAGCACGCCGTGACAGCGTCGAAGCTCGACCGGAGCCTGGATGCCGTGGTGGAGGACTGCGTGAATGCCGTGGGTGTCGACGTCAACACTGCCTCGCCGGCGCTGCTGAGCCGGGTAGCCGGCGTCGGTCCCCTGCTCAGTGAGAACATCGTGGCCTACCGGAATGAACACGGACCCTTCAACAAGCGGACCGACCTCAAGAAAGTGCCGCGGCTGGGCGCCAAGGCTTTCGAGCAGTGTGCAGGCTTCCTGAGGATCACCGGGGGAGCAGAGCCGCTGGACGCATCGAGTGTGCACCCCGAATCGTATGCGGTGGCGAGGAAGATCCTCGTGGCAGCCGGTTCCGCCCCGGCCTCCTCCCTGGACCCACAGAAGTTCGTTGACGGTACGTTCGGCCTCCCCACCGTCAAGGACATCCTCGCAGAACTGGACAAACCCGGGCGCGACCCCCGGCCCGCCTTTGCCGCTGCCACGTTCTCGGAAGGCATTGAGAAGATCTCGGACCTGGTGCCGGGCATGATCCTCGAAGGAACGGTAACCAACGTTGCTGCATTTGGGGCGTTCGTGGACGTTGGAGTCCATCAGGACGGCCTTGTCCACGTATCCGCCCTGTCCAACCGCTTTGTGTCCGATCCGCGCGAGGTGGTGAAGTCCGGCCAGGTGGTCCGGGTGAAGGTGCTGGAGGCGGATCCGGAGCGGAAGCGGATTTCGCTGACGTTGAGGCTCGACGACGAACCCGCCGGCGGCGGCGCAGGTTCAGGCCGACGCGATTCCGGGAGCCGCACGCCCGAGCGTGCCGGGCGTCCGGACCGCCAACAGCCGGCCAAGCGGGGAGCAGGCCTGTCCGGCGGGAGCGTCCGGTCAAGCCCCAAACCCCAGCCTGCCAACACGGCCATGGCCGAGGCACTTCGGAAGGCGGGCCTGGGCAAGTAGTCCACGGTGTTGGGCGGTCCAGGATTAGGGTCCCTAACCGTTAGTTCCCAGCACGCGTGGCCGGCCGAACCTTGTCCGGACTCCGGGGGAGTAGAGGGCGGACTCTGGCGGGCCCTTGACGTTGATACCGGCCGCCCCCACCAGTCCGTCACGGAGCCGATGGACCTTGGCGCTAAAAAGTGGCCATTCGTGGTGAGTGTTCGGGACGTAGATGCTCCTGCCGTGAAAGCGCCCGTGCATGCCGTACCTCGCCGTCAGGAAGATGGATAAAGGGTCGACGGCCGCGGTGTGCAGATCGGGGATTACCCCGAAGTTGCTGCGTGCGCCGGCGGCGCCGAGCCGGCGCACCGAATAGCCGACCGTGGATTGATTCGCACTTCCAGGTGTACGAGCTGCTCCAGTTGCCTGCTGCCGCGCGTCGCCGCCGGGAAAGGACGGCCATTGCCGGATCTGCGACCACACGTATGGGATTCCGGCAGCCCGCGTGGCCAGAACCACCGGCAGCCTGGTGGCGTCGAGGCTTAGGAAGACTACTCCGCGCGTCCCATTCGGTTCGCGGGAGTAAAGCCGGACGTTCACCTCGTTGAAGCTGCCCAGGTACGGGATGCCGGGGCCGGTTCCGAGTCCCGCTTGTTCCATGCGGAAGCCGATCAGGCCCACCCAGGAACTGCCGTCGAAAACATCGGGTTGAACCCCCTCAGGCATGTACGCGGCGGCGGCGGCCTCCGGAATGCGCCAGTGAAGGAAGACGGCATCAAGCCACCTCTGGTCGGAAAATACCGGCCTGGGAAGTGCCGGCGGACGCGGCCACACTCCTGCGGCATTCAGGTTTCCGGTCAAGGTCCTCCCACTCCTTCGCTCGGTCCGGATGGCTAAGCGCCCTGTTATTCGGCTCCGCAGCTCTCAGTTCAGCGGGCGGGTGTCTGCGGGAAGCTGGCCACCGGCGAGAAGTTTGGCAGCTGTGTCAGCCAGGGCAGTCAACGCCACCCTCTGGGTCCAGGGACCGTACGAAATGCGGGCCACGCCTAGTTCCTCCAGCTTCGCCGGCGGCAGGGACCCGGGCACGTTGATGACCGAGACCTTGTTCCAGCCAATGGCTTCCACCAGGGCCGTGACCGTGGGCTCGTCCAGGAGGCCAGGGACGAAGACCGTGGTGGCACCGACGTCCAGGAAGGCCTTGCCGCGCGCGATGGCATCGGCAAGAACGTCTTGAGGATCCCGGTCCTTTCCCTTGAGGAAGGCGTCGGTCCGCGCGTTCAGGACAAAGTCGATTCCTTCTGCAGCGCCAGCGTGCACGACGGCTGCCATCTGGTTTACGGCGTCCTCGAGCGGGCGCATCTGGTCCTCGATATTGGCTCCAACGATTCCGACTCCGATGGCTTTGCGGGTTGTCTCCCCGGGGTTCCCATAGCCGGACTCAAGGTCAGCGCTGACCGGCAGGTGGGTGGCCGCCGCGATGCGGCCCACAAAGCTGATCATCTCGTCGACGGGAATGTTCTCGCCGTCCTCGTAGCCCAGCGTCGCGGCGATCGAGTGGCTTGCCGTTGCCAGGGCAGTAGTTCCCGGGATGTCCGTAATGACTTTGGCCGTGATGGCATCCCATACGTTGACCACCTGGAGGATCTCAGGGGCCTGGTGTAGGCGGAGAAGTTCGGAGGCTCTTGCGCTGCTGTTTTCGGTCATGGGTGAAGCCTAACGGACAGTCTTTGGACACACTTCGCTGGGGTGGGCTAACCCCAGCGGGCCCTTAGCTGCGTGCGGCGGTGGAATGGGGACGGGCAGCCGACGGGTCCTTTTGCCACGGCCAGCGCCCGGTGATTTCCAACTCGAGGGAGAAGCTGAGGAACGTCCTGATCAGCACGATGATGGCCAGCACTCCGACGCTGGCGAACGTCGGCGTGACGGCAACGGTGCGGATGATGTCGGCAGCGACGAGTAGTTCGAGGCCCAGCAGGATGGATCTTCCCAGCAGTTGGCGGTAGGAACGGTAGAAACTCAGTTTCTCCGCGCCCGCCGGAAGCTGCCGCGGCTGATGGCCCCGGAGCGCCATGGGGAGGGAAACCACTGCTCCGACCACCATGACTGCGACTCCTGCGAAGTCGACCAGCTGCCCAACCGTCTCAATAACCTGCCGAAACTCCATGCCCTGCCCCAGTCCGTGCCAAGCTTGTCCAAGCGCCCCGCTTGGCGGTCACTTTGGAACGGCGGCCCCGGTCACGGGTGGCGGACGCCGTTCCCTGCCATAACGTCCCTGTACCCTTCGCGGAACGTCGGAAACGCGAAGGTGAACCCCGTGCTGCGGAGCAACTCGTTCCGGCACCGTTTGTTGCCCCCACGGGCCGGCCCGGCATCGCCAACGCGGGGTGAGGGGAGGCCCAGTTGGGCCGCCAGGAAACGCAGCACGCTTCCCAGGTCGGCCGGATCGTTGTCCACGCCGATGTAGACGGGGCCCGGCGCGGCTGCCTTCCCGGCAAGATGCACGATGGCAGCCGCGGCGTCGTCGCGGTGGATCCTGTTGGTGTAGCGAACGTCCTCAGGGACCACGGCAGAGCCCGCCTTCACCTGGTCAATCAGGCGCGTCCGGCCCGGCCCGTAGATGCCTCCCAGCCTGAGCGAGACGCCGGCTGTGCGGCTCCCCGAGAGCCTGGCCTGCAGGAGTCCCTCGGCTTCCAACAACACCCGCCCGGAAAATCCGCCGGGCTCCGGTGGGGTGTTTTCGTCCACCCAGCCGCCACCCGCATCGCCGTAAACAGCAGTGGAGGAGACAAAGATGACCCGCTCCGGCGTCACCTTGTCCCGGTCCAGCGCATCAAGAACGTTTGCCACCCCGCGTACATACGCAGACCGGTATGCCTCCTCCGTAGGGGAGTCCGCAGCAACAGCGATGACGACGGCGGTGGTGTCCGCGGGGACGGGCGGCAGGTCCGTCGAGTCCAGATCAGCCGCGGCGCCTTCAATGGCTGCCGGCAGTTTCGTGGGGGAGCGGCGCCAGCCCACCACGCGGTGGCCCAGGGCAGCAAACCGCAGCCCCGCCTCGGTGCCCAGGTCCCCGCACCCCGCCAGGAGAACCGTCATGGCCTACGGTGCCTCCACCGGGAAGAACACGCGGGGATCTTGCAGCAGCGCAGGATAGGCGAATGCAGAGCGGTCGATGATCTCGGTGACTTCGAAATTCCTGCCAAAACGGCCGTCGGCCAGGGTAATGGGACGCCCCACCACCTGGCCCACGGCAAACCTGGCCCCGTTTTCGAAGGGGACAGCAACCGGAGTCTTGCCCGGAAGGGTGCGGAACGCCTCCTCCTGCGCCTGGCGTTTGCGGGTGGGCTTCTTCGCCTGGGGCCTGGGCGGCGCTTTCTTCGGCGCACGCGACGGCCGCCGCGAGCCGTCCTCGACGTAGACGGGCGAATAGCCGTCGTCCCCGGCGGACATCGCGGCCGCGGCTGCAGCGCTCCGGTTCACGGGCGGGAGCGCCACAGTGGAAAGGGACTGGGGATCGACGTCGTCATGCGGTTCGCGAAGGATCCACAGCAGGTCCCCTTCCGGCTCCTGCGGCAGGAATTCGTGCCGGGGTTCGGGCCAGAGGTAGTCCATTTCGGGAATTGCATCCGGGAAGACAGGAGCATAGAACTTGGGTTCCTTGTGCACCAACTTTGAGCGGTGGCTCAGGTGGAAGTCCGGGTCTCCGAGCCATGGCGGCATCACGATTTTGGCGGCGTAGTCGGGGTGCCCGGCCTGCGGCGCGAACTCTGCGATGTTCGTTCGTGTGTTGTCCGGGTGGCCGCGTTCGAGCCATTCGTCCACCATGGCCAGTCCGTACATGGTGAGGGCGGGCACGTGGCCCATCCACATCCGGATGGCGGGGTGGGTCTGCCAGCCGTACCCGGGAATCACCAAGGCACGGAGGGTTTGCAGGGCTTCGACCCGCTGCTTGCCCAGCCGTGCGGTGTCCAGGGCTTTGGCGCATTCGCGGAAGTCAGGGTACGGGAGGAAGGTTTGCATCTATTCAGTCTGACGGCATGCGGCGGATGTTCCAATTACAGTGCCCAGGACCACTTGGGGCATGACGGTGTGTCCAAATAATGGACACCTGCATACGGCTCCCAGCTTGACCCACTAAGATCACCGCAACCACCCCCGCGTTTTGGAAGCTCTCTCATGACATCTACACCTGACAAAGCCGTCGACCACGCCCGAGCCGCACTGCCCCGCTACGGACAGATGTTGGGGCCGGAAGCCCAGGGAATCCTGGTTCTCGACGAGTTCACAATCGATCCTGCCACGGCGCGCAAGGATCAGCACCGGTTCCGCGACGGCATGGCTGCCGTTGCCAGGACGGTCCGCCGCATTGCTGCCCTCAGGGTGGTCATTGCCCTCGTGGCCATCGGAAACCTGCCCCTCTTCCTGCTCTCCAGCGGCTGGTGGATTTATGGCGTTTCGCTGACCCTCGTGGTTGCAGTGCACGCCGCCGTGACGCTGCTCAACCGGCACGAGCCGCGGCTCAAGCAACGGTCCGCCCTGGAACTGCACATGCACCGGGAACGCAGCGCCAACTACCGTCAGCTGCGGGACGCCGTGAAGTACATGATCGACACCCCCAGCCGCATGAACGAGCACCTCTACCTGGAGCTGCTGGCCGTGAAGCGGGTGGCACTGAACCTTGCGCATGGCACTGTCGCCTTGCTGGACACCAGTGACGAGTCCGCCTGGAAAGTTCGGATCGTCCGCGAGCTCCCCGCCAGCTGACCGTCCGGACCATGCCGCCCACGGCGGCAGGGTTTAGCGGTTAAGGTACGACGCCGGCACATCCCTCGTGGGGGTGTGCCGGCGTCGTACTTTGGTCAACGGAATTTGTCTATCGCCGACCTGCCTGTGTCGCCTTGGAAAGGCGGTGCGGCCAAAGCCGCTGGTGAAGCGTCCGCTGGTGCTACGCGGGAAGCTGGATGACCTGTCCCGCGAACACGAGGTTCGGATCCGAGATGGTGTCCAGGTTGGCGTCGGCAAGGTGCTGCCACCCACCCTGGATGCCCAGCTTCTGCGCAACGATGCTCAGGGTGTCCCCGGCCTGCAGGGTGTAAGTCTCGCCGCTGAGCGGAACCGAGGTCGCGTGCCGCGGCGCGGGGGCCTGCCTGACCGGAGCGTTCTGGACCGGCGCGCTCTTAGCTTGGGTGCTCTGCACCGGTGCGCTCTGTACGGGGGCGCTCTGGACCGGTGCTCCGCCGCCGCCGCTCAGTCCCAGCTGCGACGAGCAGGACGGCCAGGCACCCCAGCCCTGGGAAGCCTGGACCCGCTCGGCTACGGCGATTTGCTGTTCACGGCTGGCGTTTTCGGGGGAGCCCGTGCCGCCATACGCGGACCAGGTGCTGGAGGTGAACTGCAGGCCACCGGAGAAGCCGTTGCCCGTGTTGGTGGACCAGTTGCCACCGCTCTCGCACTGCGCGAGTGCGTCCCACGTGGACGTGGGGGTGGCTGCGTTGGCCGCCGTGGCGGAAAGGGCCAAACCTGCCGCGGAGACGGCGGCCAGGGTGACTCCGCGGCGCGCGGCAGTACGGAATTTGGTGTTTTTCATAATGGTGATGCTCCTGAAGGCCACCAGCGCTGGTTCCGTCCCCGGAGATCGTCGCGCCACTGCCCGCCCCTGACGAATAGAGGTCACTGTCGGTGGCTGCCGCTGGGCAGTTCTGGTGAAGGCAGCACCGGGCAATCAAGTCGCCCGCCGAACGGGCATGTATTTCACGCTAAGACATCGTCTGGGCGTTATCAAATCGAGATTCCGCCGGCGCGCTGGGGATGGGCCCTCGCAGAGGTAGCCACCACCGCGCCGGTGCGTTCAGGAGCGCGGGCGGACTGCCTCCGCGAGTGCGGACGGGCGCGAATCGCGCGGGGGCACTATTCTGTCCCGATGGACAACTTTTCCGGCGGCAGCGCCATGCCCGAAACCGAGACGGACTCCGTGGAACCCGCCGTACCCGCCAAACCCCTTCCGGTGGCCGAACTTCACCTGCACATCGAAGGCACGCTGCAGCCCGAACTCATCTTTGCCCTGGCTGAACGCAACGGCATTGAACTGCCCTACTCGGGCCTGGACGAGCTCCGCGAAAAGTATGAGTTCACCGATCTGCAGTCCTTCTTGGACCTCTACTACGCCAACATGGCCGTGCTGCGCACCGAGCAGGACTTCGCGGACATGACGCGGGCATACCTTGAACGGGCTGCCGCCGCGGGCGTCCGGCACGCGGAGATCATGATGGACCCGCAGGCGCACCTCTCCCGCGGGATTTCCTTGGAGGCGTGCGTCAGCGGTGTCGTCTCGGTGCTGGCAACCTCGGAGGACGAATTCGGCATCTCCACCATCCTCATTGCGGCGTTCCTGCGTGACCTGCCGGAGGAGTCGGCGCTGGAAGTCCTGGACCAGCTGCTGGCCATGGATGCCCCCATCGGCGCCATTGGGCTGGACTCGGCAGAGGTGGGAAACCCGCCCTCCAAGTTCGAGCGGCTGTACGCGAAAGCGCGTGAAGCAGGCCTGCGGCTGACGGCGCACGCAGGGGAGGAGGGCCCGGCGTCGTACATTTACGAAGCCTTGGACATCCTGGGTGTGGAGCGGATCGACCATGGCATCCGCTGCATGGATGATCCGGAGCTGGTGGAGCGCCTGGTGGACGCGCGCGTTCCGTTGACGGTGTGCCCACTGTCCAACGTCCGGCTCCGTGCCGTTGACACCCTCGCTGACCATCCGTTGCCCGCCATGCTGGCCGCAGGACTAAACGTGTCAGTCAACTCAGACGATCCCGCCTACTTTGGCGGCTACGTGGATGACAACTTTGCCCAGCTCACCGCGGTGTTCGAGCTGTCCGATTTCGACAAGGCGCGGCTGGCAGCGAACTCCATCCACTCTTCCTTCGCAACGGAGGAGCGGAAGGCGGAGCTGGTAGCGGAATTGAACGGCAGGGAAGTAGCCGACTGACCGCTGCGGTACCGGGCGCAACAGCCGGTCTTTCCGCCCGGTAAACTAGGTGCCGCAGGCGTGTCTGGGGAGTGCAGGGCAGCACCCGTGTCAGCGCTTGAGGGTTATGCAGACAGCCCTTACCCGAGACCTCCGCCTCACTTGCGGCACCATCCGCTTCATAGTCGGTCACGACACGCAGAGTTAACCAATTAAAGTCGCGCGATTTAATGGGCAGTTGGCAAGATGCCTAAGACCGATCGCTTTTATATAAGGGGAATCATGGCCAAGTCCACCGCAGAAAACACCTACCTTCGACTCAAGACCGTCCTGGATGTCCTGACCGAAGGCGTGTGGTCCGGCGATGCACTGAATGCGGGCCAGGTCCTGGCGGAAGCAACCGCCCGGGTACCGTTCAACGACCATGAGTCCGAGCTCCTCAGCGGCGGAATCCCGCGCGGACACAAGACCCTCACCTCGGCCACCGCCAAGCTGGTCAAGGCGGGCTGGCTGGTTAAGGGCCGCTCGGGCTGGACCACCACCGAGGACGGCATGCGGGCCACGGTCGCCTTCCCTGATGCGGACTCCTTCGCGGCCGCGCTCGACGCCGGCACTCCCGTCCCTGCCGACACCCCGGTTCCCACGGCTCCCGCAGGTTTCGTCCGGCCGGTCTCCGCCGCTGCGGCAACACTGGAGGTTCCGGCGAAGGCGGAGGCTCCGAAGAAGACCACCCGCAAAGCCCCCGCCAAGAAGGCGGCCTCTGTTGTGGGCAAGGCAGCGAAGGCACTCGAGGACGCCGTTGAGCCCGTGGTTGCAGCCGTCCGCAAGAAGGCTCCTGCGAAGGACAAGGCCGGAACGGCTGCTGCCGCCGAGCCGCTGGAGGGCCCTGACGTCGAAACGCTGCCGCAGCCCGAGGCCGTGGCACTGGCCGGCGATTTCAACACCATCCTGGGTGCGCCGGAGAACTGGGCACCGCAGTACGACGAAGCACAGATGGAATTCGACTTCCTGGACCAGCTGTGGAAGAAGAGCGCCGAACTGCCGGCAGGCTACTACACGTTCAAGATCGCCCTTAACCGCTCCTGGACCGAGAACTACGGTGCCTTCGGCACCTTCGACGGACCCAACCACGAGCTGCACCACACCGGCGGCACGGTCACCATCCGTTACAACCACGCCACCCGCGATATCACCATCAACTAACCGGCCTGCAACCCCTTCTTGGGTCGCAGGCGCCCGTCCCATGGCATCATGGCGGCGGTCACTGCGACCCTATGGGGGCAGCACGGTTTGGGAGAGGAACAGCATGGGCAGGCACGCAGGTTCTCCGCACGATCCAGCGCGGGGCGGTTCTGCGCAGGACACTGTCAGGCTGGACGCCAGGGTCTTCGGCCTGGTCCAGGGTGTGGGTTTCCGCTACTGGACCATGGGCACGGCGGAGGAGCTTGGATTGTCAGGCGAGGTAAGCAACCTCGACGACGGTTCAGTTCGGGTGATTGCCGAAGGCGCCGAACCGCAGGTCAAGAAACTGCTGGACTGGCTCAAATCGGACCGGACTCCCGGCCGGGTGGAGCGGGTCGAGTCTGACTTTTCTGCTGCCCGGGGGACTTTCAACAGATTCCGGGCCCACTGACCGGCGTTTGCCGCCGGTGCGGCTACTCCCGCGGGCTGAGCCCGATGAAGGCACCGAGTTCCTCCAGCGCCGCTGGCTTGTGCGGCATATAGCTGGTGAGCTCGGGGGAGCGGACAATCACGGCACGCCATTGTCCGCGCGACACGGCCACATTGATGCGGTTCCGGTTCAGCAGGAACTCCGCTCCACGCGGAGCCTCAGCCACTGCCGAACAGGCCATGGAAACCAGCACCACCGGAGCTTCCTGGCCCTGGAACTTGTCCACCGTGCCCACCCGCACCTCCGGCAGCCCGGCCTCGGCCAAATGTTTGCTGATCAGATGGACCTGGGCGTTGTAGGCAGCGACCACCAGCAGGTCCTGCTGCTCGAGCGGGCGGGACTCAGAGTCCGCGCCCGGTGTCCATTTCAGGCCGAGATGGCGGCGCGCCTGCCGGACCACTTCCTCTGCTTCTTCCCGCGAGGCAGTGGCATTGCCGCTGTGATCAACGAAGACCGTTTCCACTCCAGGCGGCAGCCCCTCGAGCTCGCGAAGCGATGCAGCAGGAGCAGAGTGCAGCTTTCCTTCGTAGCTGAGGTTGGATACCGCCCGGCACAGGTCCGGATGCATCCGCCAGGTATCTGCCAGGAAATACCCCAGGCTTGAAGGCAGGGTGGCGTGGCCGGCCGCCAACCAGCCCAGCGCTGACTCATCCACGGGTTCGGGGTGCGTGCCCTGGGTAACCTGCGGAAGCTGTTGCGGGTCGCCCAGCAGGAGCAGCCGCTTGGCTGCCGCAGAGACCGCCAGGGTGTTGGCGAGGGAGAACTGGCCTGCCTCGTCAATGACCAGCAGATCCAGTGACCCGGACGGGACTTCCTTGCCCGTCATAGTCCAGGCAGTGCCGCCGACCAGGCAGCCGGAAGGCGACTCAAGGAGGCGGGCCACGTCGCCTTCCGATGTGAGGCCCCAGGGAACGTGATGTGGCGCGGCCAATTTCTTGGCCACCGCGTGCGGATCCACTCCGCCGGTTTCGATGGCTCGGCAGAGCAGGTTTTCCACCACGTTGTGCGACTGCGCCACCACGCCAACCTTCCATCCCCGGGCCACGAGCCTGGCTATAACGTGGGCGCCTACGAAGGTCTTGCCTGTCCCCGGCGGGCCCTGGACGGCCAGGTAGGAGTGGTCCAAATCGTGCAAGGACTCCGTAATGGCTCCGGCGTAGTCGGCAGCGCCATCCCGGCCGTGCAGCACCTCCGCGGGACCCGGCCTGGAACGAAAACGCGGTGGCAGTTTGCGCAGGATGTCCAGGCCCGGCTGGGCTGGAAGGACCGGGGCAGAAGCCCCCACCGTCCGGGCTATTTCCGCGATGGCTGCTTCAATACTGGCGGTGGCCAGGGGCTGGTCCTCGGTCAGGGCCACGGGCAGTTGCGGGTAGGCGCCCACCTTTCCGGTCTCCCGCTCCGCAATGGTGATAAGGTGTTCCGGGCTGTCCGGCGCCGCCTCAAGCTCACTGATCCTGGTCCCGAACGTGAAAGCCCTTGTTCCGGGCGCGGCCTGCGGGTCAGCCATCCCATTAGGCCCGGGTGCATCATACAGCCGGCACCAGCTGGAGCCGGGGCGGAAATCGGAACCCTCTGCCATAGTGCCCCGGAGCTTCAGGACGCGCGTGCGCATCCGTTCCCGGGGCTTGGCCAGAGCCCAGTCTGAGACCACTTCCGCGGAGGACACAATGAACACGTTCCGTTGGTCGGCCCAGGTGTCCAGTGGCGCCTCGACCCGGTCGAAGTGTTGCCACCAAAACTGCTTGCGCTCCCGCCGGTGGTATCCGGTGGCGGCTGCCACCATGGCGAGGGCCCTCTCATCATCGGTCCAGGGCCGGTCATCGGGAAGGCTGGCCAAGTACTCCCGCAGCTGCGTCTCTTCCTGGGTTTCCCCGGGCCCGCGCCTGACGCCGCCGTCGCCTTCCCCTCCGGCGGCCATCACTTCCATGGGTGGCCCGTTGGCGGCGACCGCTCCGCCACCGGCTCCGTCTTTCTGCGCCCGCGGTGCGATTTCCAGCAGCCAGTCCCGGAGCCGAAGGGTGGAGAGGCAGTCGTAGTGGTTGTAGTCGGAGATGGAAGCCAGGATTGTGGCGGCTTCCTCATGCCGTCCGGCGTCACGCGCGGCGCAGTAGGCGGCGTAGGCCACCACGGAGGCGCCGGCATCCTTGACGTCGCCGGACCGAAGGTTGTCTCCCATGTAGAGCGGTTCGAGCTTCTTGATGGAGTAGGAGGCCTCCGAGATGCGGATCGAGTGCCGGACGGTGGCATACAGGTCCACCAGCAGGCCCTGCCTCAGCCAGTCATCCACCGTGTCCTCGCCGGCCTGGTGGGCCAGGGACAGGTTCCGCAACGCAGTTTTTTCGTAGGCAGCGTAGTGGTACACATGCATGTCCGGGTAGACGGCACGGCGTTTCTCGACGTACTCCAGGAAATCCAGGAAGGCGCGGCGTTCCCCGGACCGGGAGTGCGCCCAGAACGGCCGGAACACCGGATCACCGGCGGCACCCGGCACCGGAGCTTCGACGACGCCAAAGAGGTACTCGATGCCCCACGCGCCCGTGGCCGGATCCTGCCATAGCGGATCGCCCTCGAAGTCGAAGAAGATGTCACCGTCGCTGGGGGCAGGAAGCGAGCCGATGGCATTGTCCGGCAGCACGCTGAACGACACTGTATGCGGCTGTCCATCCTTCGTGAACGTCCGGGACCCTGCGGTTCGATCCAGGCCGAGCTGCATCCGCGCCTGGGCACGGAGCCTGGCCACCGAGTTCCTTGCCTCGCCGGCTGGCATCGCAGCCAGTTCGTCGATGGTGGTGATGCCGGTCCCGTGCAGTTTCCGCCGCTGGGCCACCGACATGCCCGCTACCATCAGGAGATCCCTGTGGAGCTGCACCTGTTCCGCGCAGTAGTCGCAGCGTCCGCAGTGCACGACGCCGGGCTGTTGCCACTCCACTGTGCCGTCACCGGCGCGGTGGCTGGCTGTGAGGTGGCGGAAGCGCCGGCGTCGTTCCCGGAAGACGGGCAGCAGGTCCGGCAGCGAATGGCTGCTCCGCAGCCAGTCCTCACCTACCCGCGTTCCAAGGACCAGCGTGACGACGGGGAAGGGGTCCAGCTTCATCCCCAGGAGTTGATCGCCGTAGGCGGCCAGCTGCAGCAGTGCCCCAACTTTGGCGTGACGGGCAAGTTTGGTGTCCCAAACCTCGTAGCGGCCCGGGTTGCCGGTGCCCGCAGCCTCGTTGACCAGGAAGTCGGCGTAGCCGAGGAACTCGCCGTCGAAAAACGTCGCCTGAAAGACCACATCTGCCCCGGAGCGGAGGGCGAGTTCGGTTTCCGCGTGCTTTGCCTGCAGCTCCCCGCGCAGGTTCTGGCCACGTTCGAGGGAGTAGACCCCGGCGCCGCGGCTCGCGTCCCACTTACCGTACTTGGCCACCAGGCTGGCGAGCACGGTCTGCTCGTGTTGGTCGCCCAACTCGCCGGCGCGCTTCTGCATCTCGTCCACCGGGAACTCCGCCTTGGGGGCACGACCCAGTTTTTCGTCCAGGATCCGGAGCGTGCGGTACTCACATTCGGAGGCCGCCACAAGGTCGCTGGCGGAGAAGACCAGGTCCGGCGGCGCGTCGGATCCGGCATGATGACCGGCAGCGTCCAGCAGAAACACGGGGCCTCCCCAACTGTTTGCGGGCCCGGAGTCGGTTCCCCCGGCCTGGAATCAAACCTAGCAAGAGGGGCTGACAATCAGATGCCGGGCCAACGCAACAGGTCTGGTGATCAGGCACATTCCACGGTCCCGAACTGGGCCGGTAACCTCAGCCCTCGTTGGCGGCCGCCCTGACTTGGGCCTTGTCGTGCTCGTCATGGGCTTTCCGGATCAGGTCCATGAACTCCGTTTCATGGCGGACCAGCCGCTTGTACTTCTCGGGAAGCTTCCGGATCTGGTCCTCCTCACGGACCATCTTGGCGAAGATCTTGTCCCGCTCCGCCATGTCCGTTTCGTAGTTGAGGTCCACGTACTCGGTGGCGTGCCGCCTCGCCCCCGATACCGCGTTCTTGGCCTTGCCCTTGGGGCTGAAGACCGAAGCGAGGATGGTCACCACCAGAACCCCGAGGATCACGCTGAGTGACAGGCCGGTGCTGACCTCCACCACGTTGACATGCCCGCCGTCGTTAATGAAGGGCAGCGTGTTTTCGTGCAGGGCGTGCAGGATGAGCTTCACGCCGATGAACCCCAGGATGGCGGCAAGGCCGTAGGAGAGGAAGATCAGCCGGTCCAGCAGGCCGTCTATCAGGAAGAACAGCTGCCGCAGGCCCATCAGCGAGAACGCCGTGGCAGTGAAGACAACAAAGACGTTCTGGGTCAGCCCGAAAATTGCCGGGATGGAGTCCAGGGCAAACAGGATGTCTGTCCCGCCGATGGCCACCATGACCAGCAGCATCGGCGTCAGGACCCGCTTGCCGTTCTCCACCGTGAACAGTTTGTCGCCATCGTAATGTTCCGAGGCGGGCAGCAGTTTCTTGGCGAGCCGGACCACCAGTCCGTCGGAGTCGTCGTCGTGGTCGTCCGGTTTGAGCAGGTTTCCCGCCGTAACCAGCAGGATGAGCCCAAAGATGTAAAACACCCAGGCGAAGCTGTTGATCAGCGCCGCACCCAGGAAGATGAAGGCCGTACGGGCAATCAGGGAGAAGACAATGCCGAAGAGCAGCACCTTCTGCTGGTCAGCCCGCGGCACCTTGAAGCTGGCCATGATGATCAGGAACACGAAAAGGTTGTCCACGGACAGGGCCTTCTCCGTGACGTAGCCGGCGAAGTACTCGGTGCCCATGTCGGATCCGCCGAACACAAGCACAACCAGCCCAAAGAGCACCGCGATGGTCACGTAGATGGCGGACCAGGTGGCTGATTCCTTGAGGGAGGGGGTGTGGGCCTTACGGACGTGGAAGAAAAAGTCGAAGGCCAGCAGCGCAACGATCGCCGCGATGGTCAGGGTCCAGGCATAAGCAGGTACGTCCACGCGGCGGGCCTTTCGTTGGGGTGTACCCCCAGCCTACCTAAGCGGGTTTCAGCAGCTGGTGCTCCACGACGGCTGCCCTGGACAGCGTTTTGTACCCTTCCTGCTCGAAGAGCACCGTGATGACATCGTCCTCGTGCCGCATCACCAGGCCGGGGCCCCAGTCCTTATGGACCACCGTGGACTGCAGCGGGAAAGGCTCGCCGGCAGCGGATGCCGGCGCGCCGCCGTCGGACTCCTTCGCCGCCGCCTGGTTGGCGGCTTCAGCACACCCGTCACAATTGCCGCAGGGGTCCGGCAGGTCCTCGCCAAAGTAGCCGAGCAGGAACTGCCGGCGGCAGCCGTCCGTCTCGGCGTAGGCGCGCATCATGGTCAGCCGCGACTGGTCAACCCGCTGCCGGGCTTCGGCCAGCTCGACGGCGTCACCCACCAACGCGGGCAGCTTGGCTTTGGACGTGAGCCGCACCCCGCGCTTCCCGGTGCTGACGGCATCGATTTCCTCCAGCTGGTTCACAAGGGACGTGATGCGCCGGGCCTTGAACCCCGTCAACTCCGCGAGGGAGGACTTGGGCGTGGGTGCATGCGCGGCCTTGAGTACCTTCAGGACGGCAAGGAGAGACCCGGGATCGGGGGAGTGGGTGCCGAAGAATTTCCGCAGGCCAAGGTCCTCTGACCGGTAGTGCAGGACGGCTGAGGCGGGTGCGCCGTCCCTGCCTGCCCGTCCGATCTCCTGGTAGTAGGAGTCCAGCGATTCCGGGATGTCAGCGTGCACCACGAAGCGCACGTTGGGCTTGTCGATTCCCATGCCGAAGGCGGTGGTGGCCACCACCACGTCCAGCTCGTCGTTCAGGAACAGCTCGTGGATGCGTTCCCGGTCCCCGGCGGACCGGCCCGCATGGTACGCCTCGGCACGCAGCCCCTCCGCGACCAGTTTGGCGGCGTATTTCTCCGTGTCCTTCCGGGTGGCGGCGTAGAGGAGCCCATGCCCTTTGCGTGCCAGGCCGGCGACCTGCACCAGCACGGCTTTGCGCTTGTCCTTGTCTTCGTGGTGCCGGACCACGTCGAGGCTGATGTTGGGCCGGTCGAACCCATGCACCAGCACCAAGGGCTTGTTCATACCAAGCCGCTCCATAATCTCGTCCCGGACCGGAGGGGAAGCCGTAGCTGTTAGGGCAGCCACGGGCGGGTTCCCCAGCTGCGCGCGGACACGTCCGAGCGCCAGGTAGTCGGGCCGGAAGTCGTGTCCCCAGGAGGAGACGCAGTGTGCCTCATCCACGACGAACAGCGTGATGTCCAGTGCCTTGATACGGTCCACGGTTGCCTGCTTGGCCAGCTGTTCCGGGGCGAGGAACAGGAACACGGCCGAGCCTTCCCCGGCAGCGCGCCAGGCATCCTCGATTTCGGCATCGCTGTGTGAGGAATTGATGGCTACGGCGGCATCCGGTCCGAGGAGCTGGGACAGGCCGTCCAGCTGGTCCTCCTGCAGGGCAATCAGCGGTGAAACCACGACGGCGGGACGTCCCGTTGCCTTGTGCAGGTGCAGTGCTGCGACCTGGTAGATCGCTGATTTGCCGTAGCCGGTGGGCATGACGGCCAGGACATCGCGGCCTTCCGCGAGCGCGGCCATGCCGGAAAGCTGCCCGTCCCGAAGGTCCGGCAGGTTGAAGGAGGAAGCAGCAAGGGCCCGAAGGGCAGGTTCGTCGGACATGGAACTGGGCTCCGCACAGAAGGAAACTGCGGCCGCTTGCTTCAGCCGTAGGAACCACCCTACGCCAGCCCCGCCCCGCCGTCGTGCACCATTGCAGTGGCCGGCCGTGCGTGCTTCCCTGGCTACGTGTCGATAGAGGACATGTTGGGGTAGCGGGCACCGGCAGTGGACCCCGCGGGTGCCAGCTCGTCCAGGAGTTGGAGCTCGTCCTGGGTCAGCTCCACGTCCACGGCGCCGAGGTTCTCGTGCAGGCGTTCGCGTTTCTTGGTACCGGGGATCGGCACGATGTGTTCGCCCTGTGCCAGCAGCCAGGCGAGGGCCAGCTGGCCGGGAGTGCACTGTTTCCGGTCCGCCAGCTCCTTGACGCGGTCCACGAGTTCCAGGTTCCGTGTGAAGTTCTCCCCCTGGAAGCGGGGGGAGTGCCTGCGGAAATCGTCCTCGGCGAAGTCGTCCACGCTGCGGATCTGGCCGGTGAGGAAACCACGGCCCAGGGGGCTGTACGGCACGAAACCGATGCCCAGCTCCGCGAGCACGGGGAACACCTTGGTCTCGGGCTCCCGCTCCCACAGCGAGTACTCCGTCTGCAGCGCGGTGATCGGGTGCACGGCGTGGGCCCGCCGGATGGTTTCCGCGGATGCTTCGGAGAGGCCCAGGAAGCGGACCTTCCCGGCCTGGACCAGTTCCGCCATGGCGCCCACCGTGTCCTCGATGGGAACCGTCTTGTCCACCCGGTGCTGGTAGTAGAGATCGATGTGGTCCACCCCCAGCCGCTGCAGGCTGGCGTCGCAAGCGGACCGGACGTAGTCGGGCCGGCCGTTGATGCCCACCCAGGAACCGTCCTCGCGGCGTTCATTGCCGAATTTAGTGGCGAGCACAACGTCTCCGCGGCGTCCTGCAATGGCGCTGCCCACAAGTTTCTCGTTGGTGAAGGGGCCGTACATGTCGGCCGTGTCCAGCAGCGATCCGCCGGCGTCCAGGAACTCGTGGATCGTGGCCACCGACTCCTGCTCGTCACCGGTGCCGTAGAACTCGCTCATGCCCATGCAGCCAAGGCCAAGGGCGGAGACTGTCAGTTGTCCAATAGTGCGCGTTTTCATGCCGTTCTCCTCAACGGTAGAACTTGCCTGGGAACCGGCCGTCCTGCATGTGCGGAGCCGGTTGGTACAGCGTACGCCGCGAATAAGAGTTACCCGTTGGAAGCCCCCGGCAAACAAGGGGCACTTACCCCTAGACCGCTCTGGGGGCCATGCCTAGACTGGGCGGATCCCCACCCCGGGAACCGGTACCTGACCACGACAAACATCAGGATGCACCAACCGGCCAGGACTGTTCCCCACGCGGGATGTCTCACCTACCCAGATCACGGCCGTCCCACCGGACGCCTGACTACAGGAGCGATAGATGACAGGGAACAAAGCCGTTGCCTACAAAGAAGCCGGCAAGGTCGAAGTAATTGACATTGATTATCCAACGTTCGAGCTCAAAGACGGCCCCGGGGTCAACCCCGCCAATGTGGGACGCCCGGTCAACCACGGGGTCATCCTCAAGACCGTGGCCACCAACATCTGCGGATCGGACCAGCACATGGTCCGCGGCCGCACCACAGCCCCGCCCAACCTTGTGCTGGGCCATGAGATCACCGGCGAAGTGGTGGAGGTGGGCCGCGACGTCGAGTTCATCAAGGTGGGCGACCTCTGTTCCGTGCCGTTCAACATCGCCTGCGGACGCTGCCGGAACTGCAAGGAACGCAAGACCGGCATCTGCCTGAACGTGAACCCAGACCGGCCGGGCAGTGCCTACGGCTACGTGGACATGGGCGGCTGGGTGGGAGGCCAGGCCAACTACGTGCTGGTCCCGTATGCAGACTGGAACCTGCTGAAGTTCCCGGACAAGGACAAAGCCATGGAGAAGATCCTGGACCTTGCCATGCTCTCGGATATCTTCCCCACCGGGTTCCATGGTGCGGTCACAGCCGGTGTCGGCGTTGGCTCCACCGTATACGTGGCCGGTGCCGGTCCTGTTGGCCTCGCAGCGGCCACCAGCGCGCACCTGCTGGGTGCCGCCGTCGTGATTGTGGGCGACATGAACGAGGGCCGGCTGGCGCAGGCACGCAGCTTCGGCTGCGAGACTGTGGACCTTTCCAAGGGCGACCCGAAGGATCAGATCGAGCAGATCCTCGGCGTCCCGGAGGTGGACTGCGGCGTGGACGCCGTCGGTTTCGAAGCGAAGGGCCACGGCCATGACGCCAAGGAGGCACCGGCGACCGTCCTGAACTCCCTGATGGAGCTCACGGCCGCCGGCGGAGCGCTCGGCATCCCCGGCCTGTACGTCACCGGTGATCCGGGCGGCATCGATGACGCCGCCAAGAAAGGTGCGCTGTCGCTGAGCCTGGGCACGGGCTGGGCCAAGTCCCTTAGCTTCACTACCGGCCAGTGCCCGGTCATGAAGTACAACCGGCAGCTGATGATGGCCATCCTGAATGACCGGGTCAACATCGCCAAGAACGTCAACGCCAAGGCGATTCCGCTGGAGGAGGCACCGAAGGGCTACGCGGAGTTCGACGCGGGCGCAGCCACCAAGTACGTCCTGAACCCGAACGGCTACCTGAGCTGACGCGGCGGCGGGCGGGGGTGCCGGGATACACCGCCGATTGCGGAAATAAGTGGTGCCCCGTGCAGGTTAGGCTTTGCACGGGTCAGCACCATCCGCAACCGAAGGAGTTCCCTTGAGCGACATCACCGTCCGCCACAACCCCGGGCGCGAACGCTTCGAGATTCTTGATGCCGGCAATGTGATCGGCAAGGCGGCGTACAAGGAGTACGACGGCGGGGAGTCGCCGCAGCGGATTTTCTACCACACCGTCATCAACGAGGAATACGGCGGCCAGGGCCTGGCCGGCCGCTTGGCCACAGTTGCCTTGGACAGCACGGTGGAGGAGGGCATAGGCATCGTCCCGGTGTGCCCCTTCATCAAGAAGTTCCTGGCCAAGCACCCTGAATACCTGGCCAGCGTGGTGACCGTGGCCCCTGCGCACCTGGAATTCCTGGACACGGCGCTCGCCGCGCGCACCCGGGGCTAGGCTTCGGCAGGCAACGGCCTGCCGCGCTCCTTGGCTTTTACCTGGGCAGCCCACTTTCGAGCTGAGGCCTTAGTGCCGGAACCGCTCCCGGGCCGTTCGGGCGGATGTGCCGAGCGCGGCGCCGATGGCCTCCCAGGAGTCTCCGTTCGCGCGGGCCGCCCGGACGGCCGCCTCCAGCTCGGACTCCGCGTTCTCGGCAACCGTCCGGGCAGCGGTGATCCGGCGGAAGCCTGCGGCGCTTTTGTCAATGCGTGGCGTCGGGCCCAGGCGAAGGAGAGTACCGTCAATCCGTAGCGGCGCTGCCAAATGCTCCACCTGCAGCACGTATCCGTCGTCGGGGCCGCGCTGGATGAAGAGGGTGAGGACGGTCTGTCCGTCGCCATCGTCAAAGTCGACTTTTCCGTAGCTCTCACGCGGTCCAACCGGCCATGGGCGCGGCTTCAGCCGCCCTGTCGATTCGTAGTTTGCCCCCTCGTGGACGTCGTGCGCGACTCGCGCGCGCGGGGCTGGTGCTTCACGCGGGTTCATGCACCGTTCTCCTTCGAGTTGTCCTGCTGCTTCACGATCGGTTCCCCCCAACAACGTGATCTATTTGTGCCCGTGGCGGCGTGCGGCACCGCCCCCGTACAGGTACCAGTAGACGCCACGCCGATTTGAAGCGCACGAGTACCCTGTACTCGAAGTTTTCGACCCCAAAAATTGTTACCGAACCGGAGACTCCCTGGTGCGGCCGGCATTCGGGCGGCGCCAGGGAAATTGCGCGTCGCAAAAAATTCGTCGGGTCGCCGGAACGGCCCGGCGGAACGTCCGGCAAGCCTTCAGGAAGCTCCCAAATTCCGGTGATTTAATCAGCATCTGTCAGCGCGGCACACCCCCGCGCTGACGTTGTTTGAAATTGCCGAAGCGGACCAGGAGCCCTTGTATGTCCATGCACCCCATGGTGCCCAAACCCGGCCGCGATGCTCCGCCGCCGGTGCCGGGCAAGCCGCCGGCTCCGGGCACGCCGTCAGCCGGCAGGCGGCAGGGCCATAAGAGGCTGCTCATCCTGGCTGTCGCCTTGGTGCTCGTGATCATCGGCACCGTGACCCTCGCCGTGGTCCGGTCGGAGCCGCCCTCGGGCGCCGTAGTTCCCACGCAGCCCGCGGTTCCCGCCTCACCGGTGGCGGCCGCCCCGCCGTCGCTGCAGGACAGCGTGGACAACATCCTTGGTGAAGCGGACCAGTACCGGATCGGGCTGGCGCTCGCCGACGTGTCCGGCGGTGCTGAACGGACGTTTGGCGATGCGGACACCTTCACGGCGGCCAGCACGGCCAAGATCCTGACCGCCGCCGCCTACTACCACCTGGTGGAGAACGGCCAGGCGAGCCTGGACGATCCCATGGGCGACTACGACGCGGCGTTCCAGCTCAAGGCCATGGTCAACGACAGCAGCAACGATTCCTGGCTGCTCCTGATGGATGCCGTCGGCTACCCGCAACTCATTGCCTACGCGGCGTCAATCGGGGTCACCTACGATCCCGAACAGAACATGCTGACCGCGGCGGACATGGCCCTGATCCTCAAGAAGCTGTATGCGGGGGAGCTCCTGGACAAGGACAACACGGAGCAGTTGTTGAGCTACATGCAGGACACCAACAACGAGGACCTCATACCCGCAGGATCACGTTCCGGAGTGGACGTCTACCACAAGTACGGGGAGGTGGGCGGGGAACTGCACGATGCAGCGCTCCTGAGCTACCGCGGCTCCACTTTCGCACTGGTCATCTACACCGAGAACCCGGAAGGCGTGCCGGATGACGGGCAGGCCGAGGTGATCCGGGACCTCACCAGGGCCGTCGAGGACGCGCTGTTCCCGGTGGGACTGACCGCCAAGTAGCCAACGCCACACCACGATTGGCGTCCGCCAAGTCGTTCCCGGCGCCTGCTGTGGGCCAGACTGTTACCGTGAGCAACAAACCCAGGACTGCCCTGGCCGTCGCCGGACTCAGTCTGGGCACGGCACTGAACCCGCTGAATTCCTCCATGATCGCCGTGGCCCTGGTGGTGCTGCGTGCCGACTTTGGGCTCGACGTCGCGGCCGTCACCTGGGTGGTCACATCCTTCTATCTGGCCTCTGCCGCCGGCCAGCCGGTCATGGGCAGGCTGGCGGACCGGTTCGGCCCGCGGCGGATGTTCCTGCTGGGCATGGGACTGGTGGCCATCACGTGTGCGCTGGCTCCGCTGGCCCCCAACTTCGCGCTCCTCTGCGTCGCGCGTGCGGTCATGGCCCTCGGCACGGCCACCGCGTATCCGAGTGCGGTAGTGATGGTGGGCACGCTGGCACACCAGGCAAACGTGGAGGCGGCGCGCCCCCTGGGGCGGCTGCAGATGGCCAACACGTCGGCCGCCGCTGTGGGTCCCGTGGTAGGTGGTTTGCTGGTGGGTTTTGTGGGCTGGGAGTCGCTGTTCCTGGTCAACGTGCCGTTGTCCCTGGCGGCGCTGCTGATCGTCGCGAGGGCGGCACCGCCGGACAAGGCCAGGGAACGCGGCAGCGTGGCCGAGCTGGTGCGGGACTCGGATCTCCCGGGCATCGCAGGTTTCATCGGCGCGCTGTTGCTGGTCATGATGGCGGCGCTGAACGTGGCACCGGACTACCGCTGGCCGATGCTGGCTGGCGGAACCGTGCTCGCAGCGCTGTTCGCCTGGCGCGAGCTGCGCTTCGCCAAGCCCTTCATGGACCTGCGGCTGCTGGGCCGGAACCGGCCGCTGATGCTGGTGTACCTGGCCTTCGCCGTATTCAGCAGCGTTTACTACTTCGTTTTCTTTGGCCTCCCGCAGCTGCTCCAGGAGGCCGGCGGCTACGACCCCGGCGTGGTGGGCCTGCTGATGCTGCCCCTCGCCGGGATGTCGGTCGTAGCCACCCCATGGGCGGTTGCGGCGATGGGACGGTTCGGTGTCCGGCGGGTGTTGCTGGCCGGCGTCGTCCTTTTGACGGTGGTGGCGGCGCTTATGTGGGTACTGACCGGCACCCTGGCCATCCCCTTCGTGGTGGTCCTGACAGCCCTGATGGGCATCCCCTACGGAACCGTGGGCATCGCCTCCAACCAGGGCATGTTCGTCTCGACGCGGCCGCAGGACCGGGGCGTCGCGGCCGGCATCTACCAGACCTGCCGCTATGTGGGTGCCATCACCGCCACCGTGATGATCGGGGTTTTCGCGTCCGGCGGGGTGCACCAGGACAGCTGGATGCGGATGGTCCTGGCCATGCTGGTGCTGTGCGTGGTGACGTTCGGGATTTCCGTATTCTGGCGGCAGCAAAAGGCCTAGCCCACCCGCCGGGGCGGGTCAGGTGTAGAGCAGGGAGCCTGGCGTGGTGAGCTTCTCGCCGGTTTCCAGCCACGTCTTCAGGCCGGAGAGGATCATCGGCCAGCCGCCGTAGAGCTGTTCGTTGGCGCCCTCCCGCAGGTCGCTGTGCGTGACGGTGAGGTGGCAGGAATCGCCCACCGGTTCGATCTCCCAGGTGATCTTCGATGTGCCTTCGGCCTTGACGTCCTCGCCCCAGAGGGCCCGCATGGTCTGCACCAGCCGCCGCGGCGGGTCGACTTCCAGGTTTTCGCCTTCGCCGAGGATCTGCCCGGCCTTGGGGTTGCCCATTTCGAAGCGGCCGCCGGGCGTCCAGTCAGACTGCAGTGTGTTGCCGAACTGGTACTTGCTGCGGATGTCGCTGTCCGTGATGGCTTCCCAGAGCCGTTCGGGCGTGGTCTTAATGTAAATCTCGAAGATCTTTTCCATGGGACTTTCCAATCTGGATTTGAGGTCGCTGAGGGCAGCGGCCCATGGTTCTGCGTATTTGCTGACCCAGCGGTCGTGGACCAGGCGGATGGGGACGGGATTGAGGAAATGAAGCTTTTCCCGCCCGCGACGGCGGGCCACCACCAGGCCTGCGTCCTCCAGGATGCGGAGGTGCTTGGCGATCCCGAACCGGCTCATGCTGAACCGTGCCTCAAGCGCACTCAGGCTCTGGCCGTCCTCGCGGAACAGTTCGTCGAGCAGGTCCCGGCGGGTGGGGTCGGAGAGTGCTTTGAACACGTCGTCCATGACTCCCATGATAGGTGACCATATGGTCACCTATCAAGGGTTTTCAGTTGTGGGACGCCAGGTTGCGGCCGCGTTCCTCGAATACCTCGTCGCCGGGGCCGGTAAAGGCCCTCGACCGCTCCACGGCCTCCACCGATCCGGTGAACAGCTGCGATTCGTGCGGGTCCGCGTGCGCCCCTGCTGCCCCGGGCCCAGCCAGCCACCGCAACGGTGCCTTGCGCCGGGTGGCCGTGCCGGCGTCGTCCGCTGCCTGCTCCCAGCGCTGGTGTGGCAGCGCCTGCGGATGGTCCTGCTGGAGGAATGTCACCATGGTTTCGCGGACCAGGCAGCGGAGGTCGAACAGCGCTGCACTGTCCGCCGCGCTGACCAGGATGCGGATCCGGACAAAGCCTCCGGTGGCATCGGTGATCTGCAGGACGCCCACTCGCCCGTCCCACAGTTCGGTGCCGGCCAGGACGCGGCGCAGTTCGGTGCGCATGTCCTCAACGGGGGCGCGCCAGTCGAGGTCGAACTCTACGGTGCCCATGACCTCGGACTGGCGGCGCGTCCAGTTCTCGAACGGGGTGGTGGTGAAATAGGTGGAGGGCAGGATCAGCCGGCGGTCGTCCCAAAGATGCACCACCACGTAGGTGAGGGTGATCTCCTCAATACGGCCCCACTCCTTCTGGACCACCACCACGTCATCCACGCGGATGGCGTCGGTGAACGCGAGCTGCATACCGGCGAAGACATTCACCAGGGACGTCTGCGCGGCGAGGCCTGCCACGATCGAGATCACGCCCGCGGACGCCAGCAGCCCGGCCCCCAGCGCCTGGATCGCCGGGAACGTCAGCATGGCAGTGCCGACGGCGAGCACCACCACCAGTGCCACGGCGATCCGGCGGGCCAGGATCACCTGGGTGCGCAGCCGCCGCGCCCTCCTGTTGTCCGCCACGTCCACGCTGTGCCGGTTCAGCACCACAGCCTCCACGATCAGCAGGACCGCGATGGCAAGCCACGCGAACGAACCGATCATGGCAAGCAGCAGGAGATGGTCGACGCCGGCGTGCCAGCTTTCACCGCCGGCTGTCAGGTCCAGCGCGGCCCGGACGCCCACCAGGCACAGTGCCAGCCGCAGCGGCTGGCGGGCCACCCGGGAGGTGGCCTGCAGCTCGGGCCGTTTCCGGTTCAGCTTCAGGACGATCTTGCGGAGCAGCCATGACAGGGTGAGTCCGGCCGGCACGGCCAGGGCCATGGCGATGAAGGGCAGGGCGGGGTTCAGGACATCGAGCATCCTTTAACGTCTATCAAGCCTTTGCCGGGGCTCCGAATTCGGGTACCTATGGTGCGTGTCCAGTCCGGGGCTACGGCGGCCGCCGTGGACGGTCCCCCGGAGGAGCTACGGACCGAAGGGCAGCAGGAGCAGGGCCACCAAGGCAGGGACGGTTGCCGCGACCGTTCCCGGCACGCTGTCCCACTTCCGGGGGTAGTGCCCCTGGAGGTCTGCGAGCAGCATGGTGGGCGCCGTGAGGACCATGTTGGCGCAGCAGTAGACCACCAGCGTGTAGCCCACCACCAGCTGGCCGGAGTTGGCCGCGACCACTCCTGCGAGCACGCCCAGCGCGACCAGCAGGTTCCGGTACCCGGTGGGGATGGCCCACATCATCACGGCGGGGACATTCTCCGGCGGCGTACTCAGGAATTTCTGCGCCCACCTGTTGCGGCGGAGGAGGAAGCTCTCCACCGGAAAGACGAAGATATAGATGACCGCGGCCATCACCGCGAAGATCTGCGACACGGTGTTCATGCTCGAAGAGTAGGCCCGGCCTCACCGGTGCTCCATCCCCTCCCCAGGGGATTTCCAGCCGGCCCCGACCGGAAGAATCCGGCTCCCGGTGCACGAACGCGGGTAGCCTTGGGCGCATGCAGAAGATATCGATCGACGCGCTTGCCCGGCAGCAGCTCGAGGCGGCGGTCACCTCCAGCAACGGGCGCGCCGCGGACACGGTCTATGGCGGCCACGAGAAGGTCCTCCGGCAGACGGTCATGGCCATGAAGGCCGGAACCCAGTTGAGCGAGCACCAGAACCCTGGCGACGCCACGGTCTTCGTGATCCAGGGCTGCGTCAGCCTCAGGGCCGGCGGCGAGTCGTGGCAGGGCAAAGCCGGCGACCTGTTGATTGTCCCGGCCGGCCTGCACAGCCTCCACGCCGAGGAGGATTCGACGTTCCTGTTCACGGTGGCCAAGTACCGTACCTGAGCCCTGTGGCCCGGACGGACGACGGCGGCTGCCGGGCTTCCCCCAGCGGAAGTCCGGCAGCCGCCGTCGTGCCTTGACGTATGGCCCTTATCCGCGGAACTACGCCTGCGGGGCGTAGGCCTTGGGCAGCTTCAAACCGCGCTCGTCCATGACCGCGCGCAGGCGGGTGGGGTAATCGGTGATGATGCCGTCCACTCCCTGGTCCATCAGGCGCTCCATGTCCGTGGCCTTGTTGACGGTCCACGGGATGACGGCGAGGCCCAGCTGGTGTGCCTCTGCAACCATCTTGGGGGTGACGGAGCTGAACGTGGGGGAGATGACGTTGTACCCCTGGGCGGCTGCAGCCTTGGCAAGGGAGCCGCCGTAGGCGTCGATGTCGATGCCGCCCAGCTCGGGCGCGGCACCCGGCTGGCCCACCTGCATCCACTTGTCCCCGCTGGAAAGCGCAACGAGCGTCAGCTCCGGTGCCAGTTCCTTGGTGAGGTTCAGCGAGGACCAGTCGAAGGACTGGATGGTGGTGCGGTCCGCGGCGCCGGAGGCTTCGACTTCTGCCACCACGGCTTTGGTCAGCGCCACCATGCCTTCGCCGCCGGCCTTCCCGTCCTCCACCTTGGTCTCCACGTTGAAGCGGACCTTTTTGGCGTTGTACTGTTCCGCCAGCTGGTAGACGTCCTTGAGCTCGGCGATGCGGTTCCCTTCGACCACCTCCTGCTCGGGGAAGCCGGGCAGCTGCATGAAGCCGCAGTTGAGGGTCTTGACCTGGGCCAGGGACAGTTCGGCCACACGGCGGCCGACGTATGGGAACTCGGGATCACCGGCGGTGGCCGGGGCGGTATCGACGCATTTGTTGGCCTGGATGGTGTCGTCATGCCAGACGATGATCTTCCCGTCCTCGGTGAGGTGGGTGTCCAGTTCCAGGGTGCTGACGCCGAGCTTCAGGGAGTTGCCGAACGCCGCCAGCGACTCCTCGGTCCACTCGCCGCGGCCGCCGCGGTGCGCCTGGAGGTCGAAGGAGCCGTTGCGCTCGTTCGTCTTGATGGCGGAGGTGGCGGTGCCGGCAGCGTTCGACGACGGCGTTCCGGCCTCGGCGGTTTCGGCGGCGAAGGCGGCGCCCGGCGAGGCGATGGCGGCGGCGAGCAGTGCGGCGGTTGCCGCAGCGGTCAGGGCTGTGCGCATGGGGATGGTTCCTCCTGGGTGACGGGTTCCGGCGGCGCCGGGTGACCCGCCAACGGTAGGCCGGACAGGTTGCGCCCGAGGTTCACGCAGTTGGAGAGGAGGTTAACGCCAGGTTCTGCTGTGCCCAGGGATCAGGCGGGGTCCTTGACCTTGTCGGAGACGGGCCGGGGTTCCAGCCAGATGCGTTCCCGCGGGCCGGGCGGGTACGCGTACCTCTTGCCGGCGAGCGTGATGGCGAACGCGGCAACCACCGGGACTGCCGCCGCGGCCGGAACCAGCAGCGGGCCGCCGACCACCAGGGCTGCCGAGCCGTAAAGCGCGCCGATGGTGATGCCCAGCTGGATGGTCAGGACCGTGAGCCCGTTCGCAGCCTCGCTGTACTCCCCGCCGGCCCGGAGGATCGCCGACTGGTTGTAGATGCCGATGGCGCCCAGGCCTGCACCCCAGATGGTCATCAGTACCAGGGCCACTGGCAGGTTCCCAACGGCGAGCGGCAGGAGGAACATCGATAAGGCGATGGCCGCCGTCGTGATCAGCAGCGACCGGCGGGGCCGCGAATCCACGGTGAGGCCCGCGATCCAAATGCCCAGCAGGCCGGACCCGCCCAGCACCGTCAGCGAGAGGCTCGTAGCGTAGTCCGGGAGGTTCGCCTCGCGGATGAAGGGCGCAATGTAGGTGAACAGGGCGAAGTGCGCCAGGACCAGCAGCGGCCACGCGATGGCAACGGACTTCACACCCGGCTGGCCGATCGCCTTGCGCAGGGACGGCCGGGCAGCATCGGAAATGCGCTGCACGCGGGGAAGCAGCCAGAACGCGAGGACCGTCAGGACCACACCGAAGCCCGCGAGAACCAGGAACGCGGCGCGCCAGCCCAGGAATCCGCCCAGGGCAGTCCCCACCGGTGCACCGATGGCCAGGCCCAGGCTGTTGCCGCTGAAGACGATTGCCAGGGCTTTGCCCACTTTGTCTGCCGGCACCACGCGGGATACGAACGGCGCCATGGTGGTCCAAAGCAGCCCGTGCGCCAGACCGCCCACCAGCCGGGCGATCATCGCCGAGGTGAAGTCCGGTGCCAGACCCACCAGTGCGTTGCTGAGCGCGAAGGTCAGCACCAACGCAACCAACAGGGCATGCCGCGGGATCTTCCCCAACAGCCGTGCCGCCGGGACCACCGTGACCACAATGACGGCGGCGTAGGCAGCGGCAAGGTAACCGGCCACCGGCTCGGAAACGCCAAGGCCGGTACTGATCTGCGGCAGCAGCCCGGACGGGAGGAGTTCGGTGGTGATGGCTGTGAAGGCGATCGTGGCCAGGACCACCATCGCGGCATAGGGAAATCGGGCAGGGGACGGCGCGGAAATCGCGGAAGACATGGGGGAGCGTCCATTCAAAGGGTGGGGTTGGAAAGCGGCTCGCTGGCCGGACAATTCCTCCCTTAAATTTACAGGATTGGACGGGCTGTCATGGACGTGACAGGGCGCCGGCGGCAGCGTGTTGCGGAGCGAAAAATCGGCGTGGGCGGTTCCGGGGGATAGGTTGGTTGTGGAACTTCAACGCCCGCTGCAGCTGCGCCGGGCCCGGAACCCTGGAGACCCATGAGTACCTGCTGCCCTGCCCAACGGCACCTTCTGATGGTCGCCGCGTGACGGCCCCGCTGCGTGTCTGCCTGCCCGCCCACAACCTGCTGGACGCACTCACGCCCATTGACGGCGTCGAGTTTGTCCTGTGGGACCTGGACGGACCCGCGCCGGAAGGCCGGCTGGACCTTCTGGTGCCGCCCTATATGGGCAAACCAACTGCGCTCGCAGCCCTGGAGGGGGTAGACGTCGGCCTGGTGCAGAGCCAGTCCATCGGGTACGACGGCGTCTCCGCAGTTCTGCCGCCAGGCATCGCCTTCGCGAACGCGGCAGGAGTGCATGAGACGTCGACGGCGGAGCTCGCCGTGGGCATGATGGTGGCCTCCCAGCGCGGTATCCCGGACTTCGTCCGCAACCAGGAAACCGGGACCTGGGACAACAGCCCGCGGCCCAGCCTGGCTGACCGGCGGGTGCTGCTGGTGGGCTACGGGGGAGTGGGGAAGGCCATCGAAGCCCGGCTCCTGCCCTTCGAAACCGAGGTCACCCGGATGGCCAGCCGCGCCCGCGAGGACGCCCACGGGACCATTTACGGAATCGACTCGCTCCACGACCAGCTGCCGTTGCACGAGATCGTGGTGGTCAGTGTTCCGTTGGGTGGGCAGACCCGGCAGCTGGTGGATGCAAAGTTCCTGGCAGCCATGCCCGACGGAGCCCTGCTGGTGAATGTGGCCCGCGGGCCCGTGGCGGACACCGACGCCCTGCTCGCCGAGACGTCAAGCGGCCGGCTGCGGGCTGCCCTGGACGTGACCGACCCGGAGCCGCTGCCTGCGCACCACCCGCTGTGGGCCACTCCGGGCGTGCTCATCACCCCGCACGTCGGTGGCGCCAGCTCGGCCATGTTCCCCCGGATGGTCCGGCTGCTCAGGAAGCAGATTGGGCTGCTGGTGGAGGGCAAGGACCCGGTCAACGTGGTCCTCCCTTAACGCGGGCGGCCCGCGGCCCTATGCTGGGCCCATGTCTACTTTCGAAGTCCGCCGCAGCGCCGTCATCCCCGCCCCCGCCGAGGAGATCTTTCCGTTGGTGAACAACTTCCACGAATGGACCGCTTGGTCCCCCTGGGAGGCGGTCGATCCAGGGATGAGCCGCCGCTACTTCGGCAGTGACGCAGGGACCGGCGCGGGCTATGAGTGGAACGGCAACCGAAAGGCCGGCAGCGGAACCATGGAGATCGTGGAGTCCGTACCTTCGAGCCGCATCGGGATCCGGCTGCAGTTCACCAAGCCGTTCAAGGCCCTGAACCCCACGACGTTCACGTTCAGCCAGGCTCCTGGCGGCACGGAGGTGACGTGGCTGATGACCGGGGAGAACAAAGGGCTCGGAAAGGTCTTTGCGCTGTTCATGAACATGGACAAGATGGTGGGCGGCGACTTTGAGCGGGGCCTGGCCGCGCTGGCCTCCACGGTTGCGGCCAGGAAGAGCTGAGGTTCCCGTTGGGCGCCGTGGACGATGCGCTGGCCGCGCTGGATGAACCGGACCGCAGCTGCCTGCAGCATGTGGTGGAGCTCGCCAGGTCCATCGCCCCGGACACCACGGAGGGCATGAGCTACGGCATGCCCGCGCTGAAGCTGGGCGGCAAACCCCTGTTCGCCGCCGTCCAGGCAGCCAAGCACCTCTCGATCTTCCCCTTCTCCGGCGCAGTCGTCGCGGCAGTCGCGGACCGGCTGGAAGGGTATTCACTTTCCAAGGGGACCATCCGCTTCACCGCGGGCCACCCCGTGCCGGACGACGTGGTGGAGGACATCGTCCGGCTGCGCATGGCGGAGATCCGGGGATAGAGCAACGGACGACGACGGCCCCTGCCACCTGCGGCCACGCCACCGGAAGGGACGGGCGCCCGGCCACCGGAGCCCATGCAGTCCGGCAGGACTTATGGTCCTTCCGAATGCGCTGCAGGGGTGCTTAATGTGATGCCATGGCTGACACTCTTGAGTCCCTCGCGGAAAGTTTTAAGAACATGGGCGTCGCCCGCGCGTACGGCGCCCCCGTGAACCTGAACGGGGAGGAGATGGTGCCCGTGGCCCTGGTGTCCTTCGGCTTCGGTGGCGGTACGGAATCCGGGGAGGGTGCCTCCGGCGGGGGAGGCGGCGGGGTTGTGGTGCCGCTTGGTGTCTACCGCACGGTCAACGGCAGGACCGTCTTCCGCCCCAACACCATCGCCGCCCTGGTGTGCCTGGTGCCCCTGGTGACGGCAACCGGAGCCGCGGTACGCAAGGCTGTCCGGGCAGCCCGGAAATAGTTCCGGGAGGCAAGGGCCCCTTAAAAATCCCCTATTTCGCCGCGGGAAATTCAGTTCCATAATGGCCTCGTAGACTTCGGGGACCCCGCTGCGCTGGCTGCTGCCACCGCTCCGCCGGGGTTTCGGGTGGCCGCCCCGGCAGTCGGCGGGAAGGACGGCCACGAGGCCCGGCGGGGGACGGCCGGACCGTTTTCGGGGGAGAGCGACGCCATCACAACAGCAAGGGAAGTTGTTTGTCATGCTCAAAGATATGGAAGTCATGGCTGTGCTGCCTGCGAAGGATATCGACCGGGCCAAGGAATTTTATCGGGACAAGCTGGGGTTTGAGCCCGAGCGGACCATGGCCGATGGCGGCCTTGTCTACCGGTGTGGGAAGGGGACCTCGTTCCTGATTTACCAGACGGACAACGCGGGTTCGGCCAAGAACACACAAATCGGCTGGGCCAGTGATGATGTCCAGCGCGACGTGGACGAACTCCGTGCCCGCGGCGTCGTTTTCGAAGACTACGACATGCCCGGACTCAAGACCGAGAACGGCATCGCATCAATGGAGGGCTACGGCCAGGCGGCCTGGTTCCTGGACAGCGAGGGCAACATCCTCAACATCTCCTCGATGCCTTCTTGACGGCCAGGGCCCGTAGTGCAGGCCCCGCAATAAAAAGTACGACGCCGGCCCGTGCCGCCCGAAGCACCCGCACCCGGGTGCGTGGCAGCGGCAGGCCGGCGCCGCCGTCGTAAGCAGTCCGGAGGGAAGGGAAAGCGGTGGGCGTAGAAGAAGTGGTGCCGGAGACAAAGGGCGTCTCCATGGAGCTTCTGTCGACGGTGGATCTTGCCGGCGAAATTGAGGGTATGGACGGGCGCCAGCTCCGAATGCGGATGGTGACCATCGAGCCAGGCGGAGTTTTCGGCCCCCTCCATGACCACGTGGGCCGGCCCGGGACGGTTTATGTCCTTCAGGGGACTGTCACGGAGCACCGGGACGGCTTGGTCACCGAGTACGGGCCGGGGGTGGGCTGGCAGGAGGACCGCCACACCACCCATTGGCTCGAGAACAAGGGGACGGTGCCGGTTGTCGAAATCTCGGTGGACATCGTGGCCGCCCCGCAACAGTGAGGCCCCGCCACCGCAGCAGCGGGCTCAGACTGCGGGCTCGCGCCTGCCCAGGGCCATCCGGAGTGCGCCGCGCAGGGTGAGCCGGTTGCGCCTGGTGACGGCGATGACGGCGGCGATACCGGCAAGCAGGACCACGATGCCGCCCACCGCGACGGACCAGCGCGCGCCGAACTCGCTGCCGATCCAACCCACCAGCGGCGAACCGATGGCGGTGCCGCCTTGGAGGATGGCCAGGTAGAGGGCCAGTACGCGGCCCCGGAACTGTGGCTCCACGGAGAGCTGGATGCTGGTGTTGCAGCTGTTCAGGAACGTGATGGACGCCAGGCCCACGGGAATCAGGATTGCCGCGTAGACCCAGAACGTCGGGGCGATGCTGCCCAGGACCGTGAAGATGCCCAGTCCCAGCGCTCCGCCCAGCAGGAACCGCAGCCGCGGCCCGGAGCGGCGTGCCGCGAGGAGGGCGCCGGCCAGCGTGCCCACGGCCATGATGGAGCCGAGAAGCCCGAATTCACTGGGTCCCATGCGGAACTCGGTGGTGGCCATCAGCGAGTTGATCACCGGGAAGTTCATGCCGAACGCACCCAGGATGCCCACCAGGACCATGATCAGCATCAGGTCCGGCCGGCGCCGCACGTAACGGATGCCCTCGGCCACCTGGTGCTTGTTCCGCTCGCCCCTCGCGATAGGGGCGGGCTGGGTGGTGCGGATTCGGAACAGCGAAACCAGGACGGCGGCGAAGCTCGCGGCGTTGAGCAGGAACACCGGCCCGGTACCCACCCAGGCGATCAGCACGCCGGCGATGGCAGGTCCGGTGAGCCGGGCGGTGTTGAAGGATGCTGAGTTCAGGGCCACCGCATTGGAAATGTTCTCCTGGCCCACGAGCTCCGATACGAAGGCCTGGCGCGCCGGTGCGTCCACCGCGCTGGCCACGCCCAAGCAGAAGGCGGCCACGTAGGCGTGCCATAGTTGCGCGGTGCCGGTGACCACCAGGAGGCCGATGGCCAGTCCGGTGAAGCCCATGGCCAACTGCGTCCACATGAGGATGATGCGCTTGCGGTAGCGGTCTGCCAGGACCCCGCCGTAGGGGCCGAAGAGCAGCATTGGCAGGAACTGCAGGCCCGTGGTGAGGCCGACGGCGGCTCCCGAGTGATCGGTAAGCACGGTCAGGACCAGCCAGTCCTGGGCGACGCGCTGCATCCAGGTGCCGATGTTGGAGACGATCGCGCCGCTGGCCCAAATGCGGTAGTTGGGATTTTCGAGGGCGCGGAACATCGCACTCATTTGCCGCTCATTTCCTGCATGATGCGGGCTGCGCGGCTGAGAATGAGCCGGTCTTCCTCACCGAGTCCGGCCACACGCTGCGCCAACCAGGCGGTCCGCTGGCTCCGGGCCTCGGCCAGGACTTTCCTGCCGGCGTCGGTGATGTCCACGCGGACTTGCCGGCCGTCGTCGGGATCGGCGCTCCTGGTAACGAATGCCTGGTCCGCAAGTGCGTTGACGATCCTGGTCATGGACGGTGCCTGGACGTGCTCACTCCGGGCGAGATCGCGCAGGGTGCTGGGGCCGCTGCCGTTCAGGAGGGCCAGGACGGTGTACTGGCCGGGGGTGATGGCGTCTCCGGTGGCCTCGACGCGAAGCCGGCGCGACGTGCGCATCACAGCGGTGCGGAGATCGATGGCGAGGGTGTCGGGGGCGGTGGGGCCGGCGGTTGCCTGGTGCGTCGTTTGGGTGGGGGACATATAGGGGTGTGCGCCTCCTGCTGGCATTTATTAGCATTGCTAATTAGTTCTGCTAACCATTATGCCCGCGTTGGTTGCCGCAGGCAATGGATGGAGGTGTGGTTTTGCTGACAGCTCCGGCACAATGGGAGCCGTGACTGGGCGCAGAACTGACGGAAGCCGTAAACCCCCGCTGTCGTGGAAGCGGAAATTGAACCTGGCCGTGACTGTCCTGGTGCTCTGCCTGGGGCCCATTATGATCGGCGTAGGCAGCTTCATGATCAACGCCGATGAGGAGCTCGCCCGTTCTGGTGTCCAGGCGACCGGAACGATCATCCACTTCGACGACGTCACCAAAGCGTCCGAACGCAGGATGCAGGTTGAATTCCCGGCCGGGGACGGGGCGGTCCACCGGACCTTCGCCGCTGTGGACCACGATCAGTATCCCGTAGTGGGCAGCAGCGTGACGGTCGTCTATGCCGAAAACAATCCCGGGCGGGCCATCGTGCCCGGCTACGAGAGCGACGGCGTTTGGCTGCGTGGAGCCGGGGTTGTCCTGACGGTCATTTTCGGAGTTCTGGGCCTCTTGTACATCGTCCTGGTCGGCAGCGCTGTTCTGCGGGCCAGGTTGCGGCGGCGCCGAACGCCAAAGGTGGTGTAGCCGGAGCTTCCGGCTGTACGCTCCGGGTCGTACCCCGCCCTGTCCGCTCCCGCCTGACGGGCGTAGGCTGTGCGCACCATGACTGAACAACAGCCCTTTGAGTTGGTCCGGCGCTATCCCCACTTTGAACTTCGCCGGTATCCCGATTACGTGGTGGCCGAGGTGTCGGTGACGGCCGATTTCGACCGGGCAGGCAACGCCGCCTTCCGGTACCTCTTCAACTACATCAGCGGCAACAACACTGCCCGGCAGAAACTGGCGATGACCGCACCGGTGATCCAGGAAGCGGGAGGCCAAAAGCTCGCCATGACCGCACCCGTACTCCAGCGCGGACCGCTGCCTGGATCAGGGGAGCCGGCGGAATTCTCGGTGGCCTTTGTCCTGCCGGCCGGCTTGAATGCCGAAACTGCTCCCGCGCCCACCGATCCCAGGGTCACGGTGCGGGCGGTGCCCGGTTCCCTCGCTGCCGTGCTGGGCTTCTCGGGCAGCGGTTCGGCGTCGGCCTTTGAGCGGCGCAACAACGGTCTGCAGGCGGCGCTCACCCTGGCCGGCCTTACGCCTGTGGGTGCACCGCGGTTCGCCCGCTTCGATCCACCCTTCAAACCCTGGTTCCTGCGGCACAATGAGGTGGTCCAGGATGTGATGGAGCGCCCTCCGGGTGGCGCGGCCCCCGCATCCGGGTAGCGATTCTCCGCTGCCGACGCCCGCTCACCTCTGGGAGCTTCTGGAGCTAAAGCCAGCCCATCCTAGGGTTTGTGTGCGTCCCGGACACGGTCCTGCGTCTGGCCCTGCATGACCCAGCGGTTGCCGTCGGGGTCGCTGAAGTAGGCGAACAGGACACCGCCCAGGTCCTGGATCTCGCTGATGTCCGCGCCGCGGCCCACCAGCTCGCTGCGAACCTCGGCAATGTCCGGAACAACCAGTTGCAGGCCCTCGAGGCTGCCTGGGGTCATGGTGGTCATACCGGTGCCGATGACCACCGACGTGGCAGAGCCAGGGGGCGTCAGCTGGACGACGCGCATGCCCGGGATATGTTCCACGTCATGGTCGAGGACGAAGCCCAGCTTTTCCGTGTAAAACGCTTTTGATCTGTCGACGTCGGAAACCGGGACCTGTACAACCTCAAGGCGCATTTGCATGGAGGCCACTCTAGCCTTGGACGTCACGCCAGGGAACCGCAGGCCCAATCGATTGCCGGATTGAATTACCGCGCAATTAATAAGCCTCGAAGGCGGAGTGCGACGGGAATTTCTCAAGGTTTCCTCAAGACTGCCTGAATGTTGCCTGAGGATCGCAGTAAGTTGCGTAAACGGACCAGCAGGGTGCATAGGCTCAGCGGTGATGAGTTTACCGGGCTATGCAGCAGGCCCGGGATTGCGGGGGCAAAACTCTCTGGGCCCCCTTGTATATGGGGAAATGAATGTCCGACTATGACACCCTCTTGGGGTTTGTTCCTTCCGCGCCTGCACCGAAGCCGCCACGGAAACCGCGCTTTTCCACTTTCATTGTTGCCGGTATTACCGGGCTGTTCATGCTTTTCGGAGCACTGGGCGGCGGCATGGGCGGAGCCCTGATTATCCTGGGCATTTCAGCTGCCCTGACCGGTCTTTATGTACTCCTCACCGGACGGCGCTCCTGGGCGTGGCTTCCCGCAAAACGCAAGGCCGGCGCCGTCGCAATCGCCGCGGCGCTGGCGCTGTTCATCGGCGGCGCTGCCGCGCTGCCGCGCGTCGCCGGCGCGGACCTGGAGGCAGCCTCCTCGGAAAGCACTGCGAAGGCGGCCCCGGCGAAAGCGAGCCCGACGGCGACAGCAAAGGCATCGCCGTCGGCCACACCAACTGCCACGCCGACGGACACCGGGGAGCCGCTGGACCCGGAGAGTCCAAGCGTTCTTGCCGCCGGTGCCACCGCGGCCGCGCCCAATGCGCAGCCAACGTACGCAAGCAAGGCGCTGGACGTATTGGCAACCTTGCCGATCAAGGGCCGGGCGCCGAAGACGGGCTATGACCGCGGGCAGTTTGGCCAGGCATGGGCGGACGTGGACCGGAACGGCTGCGATACGCGCAACGACATCCTCAAACGCGACCTCACCGGCGTTTCGTACACGAACAGTGTGCCGTGCAAAGTGCAGTCGGGAACCCTGGCCGATCCGTACACGGGCAAGACCATCAGCTTTGTCAGGGGTTCGGCCACCAGCAGCGCCGTCCAGATCGACCACGTGGTGGCCTTGAGCGACGCCTGGCAGAAGGGCGCGCAGCAGCTGACTGCCGGGCAGCGGACGGCGTTCGCCAACGATCCGCTGAACCTGCAGGCCACGGACGGGCCCACCAACCAGCAAAAGGGCGACGGCGATGCGGCCACCTGGTTGCCGCCGAACAAGGGCTTCCGCTGTGAGTACGTTGCCCGGCAGGTTTCCGTGAAGGCGACATACGGGCTGTGGGTCACGCAGGCCGAGCACGATGCGATTGCCCGGATCCTGGGCGACTGCGCCGGGCAGCTGGCGCCGACCAACCAGCTGCCGCCGGCACCTGCCGCCGCTGCTGTGCCTGCGCCACCTGCCGCCGCTCCTGTACCTGCTCCCGCTCCGGCAGCACCCGCACCCGCACCTGCCGCCGTCGCCCCTGTTCCTGTTCCTGTTGCACCAGCACCCATGGCCCCGGCTCCTGCCGCGCCGGCACCTGCTGCTGCCTACTACGCCAACTGCGCGGCGGCGAGGGCTGCAGGAGCCGCGCCGCTCTACGCCGGGCAAGCCGGATACCGGCCCGCGCTGGACCGTGACTCCGACGGAGTCGCCTGCGAGTAGCCGCCGGATCTTTCCTCGGGCCTCGGCCCAACCGCATCACCACCACATCGCATTCCTAGGGGGAATCATGAACAACAACCTGTATGCCGCCCACCCGGTCACCGGGCGGCTGAAGAAATCGTTGGCGCTTGCCGTCCTGGCCGGCCTGCTGCTGACCGGCTGCGGAGGCAAGCAGGCATCCGTCGAACCCGCATCCGCTGCCACGTCCACCGCCACCGCTGGGGCGTCTGTTGCCGTTCCAGGTGTGGTGGGCCTGACCCTGGACAAGGCTACGGACCAGCTAAAGGGTCTCGGCTTCAAGGTTGAGGCCAAGGACATCGTAGACGGCAAGACCATCATCGTGGAGAAGAACTGGCAGGTGATGACTCAGGATCCCGCCAGCGGCGCCACAGCAGCGAAGGACTCCACCGTGCACCTCGGCGTGAAGTCGCTCGACAATATTGCCGCAGAGAAGGCGGCTGCCGAGAAGGTCGCCGCCGACAAGGCTGCCGCCGAACAGGCTGCAGCTAAAGCGGTAGCGGACAAGGCCGCTGCCGAAAAAGCCGCGGCTGACAAAGCCTCCGCCGATCAGGCTGCTGCTGCAAAGGCTGCAGCCGAGCAGGCGGCCCGGGACGCAGCTGCCAAGGCGGCGCAACAAGCTGCGCAGCAAGCTCAGCAACAGGCGCCGGCCGTCACGGTGCCCAATGTTGGGGGTGCGATCATCTGCAGCGACGGCTACGTGTGGCCCTCCACGACGAGGCAGGGCGCCTGCAGCAAGCATGGCGGTATTGCCAAGTAGCTGGTAGCCACCAGGACGAGCTGTGGACGCTTCCCTTTGTTGGGAGGCGTCCACAGCTCGTTCGGTAGCGGTTCCAACGGCGGCCATGGCCGTGGTGGTGCAGTGTGCGGCAGCACACACAGCGGATTTACGACGCCGGCAGCCTGCTTGGGTGCCCGAAACGCCCCTCCTGCCCCGGAATTCCGCGGATTCGCCACCACTTTTCGCCCGATTTGCGGTGGGGGTTGTGTGCGGGTATTGTTTTCTAAGTCGCCGCGGGGGAGACAGTGAAGAACTGTTCACCGGGTGGCCAAAACCCCCAAATCAAAGCCAAAATCTGGTTGCTCTTTAGGGCGCTGGAAATCGGTATGGGGCGGTCTTCAATTCGATGGGAATCCTGAAAGATGGATTTGACTCGGATTGGGGGATCGGGTAAGTTTGAAAAGTTGCTCCGGAGCGATCCTGAATGTTTGGTTTGGGTGGTGCCGGGTGTGTCTGTTGTTTGAGAACTCAATAGTGTGCCAAGTTTGTTGATACCGATTATGTAATGTGATTGGTTGAATTGGCTGGGTCTGTCCACCCCGTGGATTGGGCCTGGTTTTTACAGCTGGTTTCAAATTTTGCAGTGCGGTTTCCGCGTTATTTCCGTGGTTCCGTGTTGTGTCTGTTTTTCTTCAACGGAGAGTTTGATCCTGGCTCAGGATGAACGCTGGCGGCGTGCTTAACACATGCAAGTCGAACGATGATGGGAGCTTGCTCCTGGATTAGTGGCGAACGGGTGAGTAACACGTGAGTAACCTGCCCTTGACTCTGGGATAAGCCTGGGAAACTGGGTCTAATACCGGATATGACCTTCCATCGCATGGTGGTTGGTGGAAAGCTTTTGTGGTTTTGGATGGACTCGCGGCCTATCAGCTTGTTGGTGGGGTAATGGCCTACCAAGGCGACGACGGGTAGCCGGCCTGAGAGGGTGACCGGCCACACTGGGACTGAGACACGGCCCAGACTCCTACGGGAGGCAGCAGTGGGGAATATTGCACAATGGGCGCAAGCCTGATGCAGCGACGCCGCGTGAGGGATGACGGCCTTCGGGTTGTAAACCTCTTTCAGTAGGGAAGAAGCGTAAGTGACGGTACCTGCAGAAGAAGCGCCGGCTAACTACGTGCCAGCAGCCGCGGTAATACGTAGGGCGCAAGCGTTATCCGGAATTATTGGGCGTAAAGAGCTCGTAGGCGGTTTGTCGCGTCTGCCGTGAAAGTCCGGGGCTCAACTCCGGATCTGCGGTGGGTACGGGCAGACTAGAGTGATGTAGGGGAGACTGGAATTCCTGGTGTAGCGGTGAAATGCGCAGATATCAGGAGGAACACCGATGGCGAAGGCAGGTCTCTGGGCATTAACTGACGCTGAGGAGCGAAAGCATGGGGAGCGAACAGGATTAGATACCCTGGTAGTCCATGCCGTAAACGTTGGGCACTAGGTGTGGGGGACATTCCACGTTTTCCGCGCCGTAGCTAACGCATTAAGTGCCCCGCCTGGGGAGTACGGCCGCAAGGCTAAAACTCAAAGGAATTGACGGGGGCCCGCACAAGCGGCGGAGCATGCGGATTAATTCGATGCAACGCGAAGAACCTTACCAAGGCTTGACATGAACCGGAAAGATCTGGAAACAGGTCCCCCACTTGTGGTCGGTTTACAGGTGGTGCATGGTTGTCGTCAGCTCGTGTCGTGAGATGTTGGGTTAAGTCCCGCAACGAGCGCAACCCTCGTTCTATGTTGCCAGCACGTGATGGTGGGGACTCATAGGAGACTGCCGGGGTCAACTCGGAGGAAGGTGGGGACGACGTCAAATCATCATGCCCCTTATGTCTTGGGCTTCACGCATGCTACAATGGCCGGTACAAAGGGTTGCGATACTGTGAGGTGGAGCTAATCCCAAAAAGCCGGTCTCAGTTCGGATTGGGGTCTGCAACTCGACCCCATGAAGTCGGAGTCGCTAGTAATCGCAGATCAGCAACGCTGCGGTGAATACGTTCCCGGGCCTTGTACACACCGCCCGTCAAGTCACGAAAGTTGGTAACACCCGAAGCCGGTGGCCTAACCCCTTGTGGGAGGGAGCTGTCGAAGGTGGGACTGGCGATTGGGACTAAGTCGTAACAAGGTAGCCGTACCGGAAGGTGCGGCTGGATCACCTCCTTTCTAAGGAGCGCCTACAACAACCGGTCACCAGCGCATGTTGGTGGTGTGGTGTTGTCAGGAAGCAAGCCCGTAGCACGGACGATTGTTCCGTGGCGGGTGCTCATGGGTGGAATATCAACAAATAGCGGCCGCGTGTTTGTGTGTCTTGTCTAGTACGAGCCAGTGATGGTTCTGGAACGGTGGGCGTGGGGATGCGTGGTTTTGTGTTTGGCACACTGTTGGGTCCTGAGGCAACAGGGCCACGGGTTCGCTGTCTTCGCCTTTTGGGGTGTGGGTGGTGTTCTGGTGGGTTTGTTTGTTTCTGGTTTCCCTGCCATGACGTCTCTGCGCACTTGGTGTGTGTGGGGTGTGTGGTGTGGGGTTGTTGTTTGAGAACTACATAGTGGACGCGAGCATCTTGTATAAGAAGCAATTTCCAAGAATATGAACCTGGATCTGGTTCGTGCGCCTGTGGGTGTGCGGGGCAGTTTCTGTGGTTCTCTCGAGTGTTTTTTGTTTTTGATCTTTGTGGTCAAGTTTTTAAGAGCACACGGTGGATGCCTTGGCATTAGGAGCCGAAGAAGGACGTAGGAATCTGCGATAAGCCTGGGGGAGTCGATAACCGGACTGTGATCCCAGGGTGTCCGAATGGGGAAACCCCGCCAAGCGCGCGAGTGACTTGGTGACCCGTACCTGAACACATAGGGTGCGTGGGGGGAACGCGGGGAAGTGAAACATCTCAGTACCCGCAGGAAGAGAAAACAATAGTGATTCCGTTAGTAGTGGCGAGCGAACGCGGATCAGGCTAAACCGTTCCATGTGTGATAGCCGGCGGGCGTTGCATGGTCGGGGTTGTGGGACTTTCCGTACCAGTTCTGCCGGGCTGGTGGGGTGTGATGTGCGCGCATAGGTGAACGGTTTTGAAAGGCCGGCCAGAGAGGGTGTTAGTCCCGTAACCGTAATGTGTTTGTACCGCCTGTGAGAGTATCCCAAGTAGTACGGGGCCCGAGAAATCCCGTGCGAATCTGTCAGGACCACCTGATAAGCCTAAATACTCCCTAATGACCGATAGCGGACCAGTACCGTGAGGGAAAGGTGAAAAGTACCCCGGGAGGGGAGTGAAACAGTACCTGAAACCGTGTGCTTACAATCCGTCGGAGCCGGCTCTGTTCTGGTGACGGCGTGCCTTTTGAAGAATGAGCCTGCGAGTTAGTGTTACGTCGCGAGGTTAACCCGTGTGGGGCAGCCGTAGCGAAAGCGAGTCTGAATAGGGCGTGTGAGTGGCGTGATCTAGACCCGAAGCGAAGTGATCTACCCATGGCCAGGTTGAAGCGACGGTAAGACGTCGTGGAGGACCGAACCCACTTCAGTTGAAAATGGAGGGGATGAGCTGTGGGTAGGGGTGAAAGGCCAATCAAACTTCGTGATAGCTGGTTCTCCCCGAAATGCATTTAGGTGCAGCGTTGCGTGTTTCTTGCTGGAGGTAGAGCTACTGGATGGCTAATGGGCCCTACAAGGTTACTGACGTCAGCCAAACTCCGAATGCCGGTAAGTGAGAGCGCAGCAGTGAGACTGTGGGGGATAAGCTTCATAGTCGAGAGGGAAACAGCCCAGACCACCAACTAAGGCCCCTAAGCGTGTGCTAAGTGGGAAAGGATGTGGAGTTGCCCAGACAACCAGGAGGTTGGCTTAGAAGCAGCCACCCTTAAAAGAGTGCGTAATAGCTCACTGGTCAAGTGATTCCGCGCCGACAATGTAGCGGGGCTCAAGTACACCGCCGAAGTTGTGGCATTCACATATTTTCCAAGCCTTTGTGGTTCAGGAGTGTGGATGGGTAGGGGAGCGTCGTGTGGGCGGTGAAGCTGCGGTGTAAACCAGTGGTGGAGCCTACACGAGTGAGAATGCAGGCATGAGTAGCGAAAGACGGGTGAGAAACCCGTCCGCCGAATGATCAAGGGTTCCAGGGTCAAGCTAATCTGCCCTGGGTAAGTCGGGACCTAAGGCGAGGCCGACAGGCGTAGTCGATGGACAACGGGTTGATATTCCCGTACCGGCGAAAAACCGTCCATGTTGAACAGGGGATACTAACCGCCCGAGACCTGCCCGACACCCCTTGTGGGTGAAGGGTTTTGGTGGAGCGCGGGACCTGATCCTGGGAGGCAAGCGTATTAACAGGTGTGACGCAGGAAGGTAGCCGAGCCGGGCGATGGTTGTCCCGGTCTAAGGATGTAGGGCGAGTGGTAGGCAAATCCGCCACTCATGGTGCCTGAGATCTGATGGGACCCCCGTTTGGGGGGATTTGGTGATCCTATGCTGCCGAGAAAAGCATCGACGCGAGGTTTTAGCCGCCCGTACCCCAAACCGACACAGGTGATCAGGTAGAGAATACTAAGGCGATCGAGAGAATTATGGTTAAGGAACTCGGCAAAATGCCCCCGTAACTTCGGGAGAAGGGGGGCCCCAACCTTGATACACCTTCGCGGTGTGGAGGGGATCGGGGCCGCAGAGACCAGGGGGAAGCGACTGTTTACTAAAAACACAGGTCCGTGCGAAGTCGCAAGACGATGTATACGGACTGACTCCTGCCCGGTGCTGGAAGGTTAAGAGGACCGGTTAGCCGCAAGGCGAAGCTGAGAATTTAAGCCCCAGTAAACGGCGGTGGTAACTATAACCATCCTAAGGTAGCGAAATTCCTTGTCGGGTAAGTTCCGACCTGCACGAATGGAGTAACGACTTCCCCGCTGTCTCAACCATAAACTCGGCGAAATTGCAGTACGAGTAAAGATGCTCGTTACGCGCAGCAGGACGGAAAGACCCCGAGACCTTTACTATAGTTTGGTATTGGTGTTCGGAGTGGCTTGTGTAGGATAGGTGGGAGACGTTGAAGCCCGGACGCCAGTTCGGGTGGAGTCATCGTTGAAATACCACTCTGGTCACTTTGGACATCTAACTTCGGCCCGTAATCCGGGTCAGGGACAGTGCCTGATGGGTAGTTTAACTGGGGCGGTTGCCTCCTAAAAAGTAACGGAGGCGCCCAAAGGTTCCCTCAGCCTGGTTGGCAATCAGGTGTCGAGTGTAAGTGCACAAGGGAGCTTGACTGTGAGAGAGACATCTCGAGCAGGGACGAAAGTCGGGACTAGTGATCCGGCGGTACATTGTGGAATGGCCGTCGCTCAACGGATAAAAGGTACCTCGGGGATAACAGGCTGATCTTGCCCAAGAGTCCATATCGACGGCATGGTTTGGCACCTCGATGTCGGCTCGTCGCATCCTGGGGCTGGAGTAGGTCCCAAGGGTTGGGCTGTTCGCCCATTAAAGCGGTACGCGAGCTGGGTTTAGAACGTCGTGAGACAGTTCGGTCCCTATCCGCTGCGCGCGCAGGAAATTTGAGAAGGGCTGTCCTTAGTACGAGAGGACCGGGACGGACGAACCTCTGGTGTGTCAGTTGTACTGCCAAGTGCACCGCTGATTAGCTACGTTCGGATGGGATAACCGCTGAAAGCATCTAAGCGGGAAGCTCGCTTCAAGATGAGATTTCCATACACATTTATGTGTGAGAGGCCCCCAGCCAGACCACTGGGTTGATAGGCCGGATGTGGAAGCGAGGACTAACGACTCGTGAAGCTGACCGGTACTAATAGGCCAACAACTTACACCACACAGATACATACAAAACTCTGCTTGCGTCCACTATGTGGTTCCCAACCAACAACCCCCAACACGGGTTGTCACGGCACGGAACCAACACAACTAAATAACAACACCACACAGCTGTCCCAGGACAGCGAATGTTGTAACCACAAAACTTCCCACCAACCCCCCAGGGTTGGGCCGGGTACAAGGGTTACGGCGGTCATAGCGTGGGGGAAACGCCCGGTCCCATTCCGAACCCGGAAGCTAAGACCCACAGCGCCGATGGTACTGCACCCGGGAGGGTGTGGGAGAGTAGGTCACCGCCGGAACAACTATTAATGGTCGAGGCCCCAACCACACGGTTGGGGCCTCCCACATTTAAACACCAAACACCAAACACCAACCCACCCATGCCCACTCCCGACAGGGCGCACTGGGCCTGATCGACCCTGCTCCAGCGATCCAACCGCCGTGTCGGCGACCCGGGCTCAGGAAGATGCCGCCTGCCATTGCTGGCGGGCCCACCGGTTGAGTGGGAGAATTTGGTCATCCTTTGATGAGGGGGCTGTCATGTCCGGCCTGGGAGTTCTCCAACCTGGCCGCCGCTCCCGGGCATCCGTGCCCAGGCTCCTGGCGGTTCTACTGGTGCTCGCGATTGGAGTGCTTTTCGCTCCACCCGCCCGGGCCGTCGACTATGGACATGACATTTCCTGGCCACAGTGTCCGGCCGGCCTTCCGATGCCGCCCCCAGACACTGGGTTCGTCGTCATCGGTCTGACCCGCGGTCTTGCCTTTACCGAAAACCCCTGCCTGGCCGGCCAGTTCCAGTGGGTGCTCGACCATGGAGTCAGGGCTCAGGCATACGCCATGGCGACGTTTCCCACCGGTGCGCAGTACGAGGCCTACGGCGACGACGGCCCCTATTCCACCAGCACCCGGCCGGACCGGCTGCGTAACGTCGGGTATGCCGAGGGCCGCGCCGCCCTGGCCTCCCTTGGCACAGTGGGATGGCGGCCGGAGCGAATTTGGGTTGACGTAGAACCACGTCCGCAACAGCCTTGGCCCAGCTCTTCCGCGGCTCAGCGGCAGGAGAACCGGTACGTCATCTCCGGGCTCCTGGCTGCGCTGGCAGACGCCGGCTTCCCGCGCGGGATCTACTCTTACGCGAGCGCCTGGGAAGCCATTACCGGATCATGGCAGCTCCCCGACGTGCCCGTTTGGTCTCCTGCAGGGAGTCTGGACTTTGCGAGTGAAGCAATAGACCTCTGTATGAATCCCAGCTTCTCCGGTGGCACTGTGCACATGGCGCAATGGACCGATGGTGTAAGCGGCCATGAAAAACTGCCCATAGGCGGCCACGTAATTGCCCACTGACGGCCAGTAGAACTGCCCAGCGGTGGCCATGAGATCTGCCCACTTCCTTACTGAACCTGCCGCGTCTTAAGCGGCAGGGGCCTCTCCCCGGGATTTGATGACGGTGTCTAGTCGCACCAAATGTCGTCCCAGGAAGAGGCCCTGTATGAAGCATGACGGAGAAATCATGGAAATTCTTGCTGCCTACGATCTGACCGGATCGTTGCGCGCCACCGCGGAGCTCACAGGCTGCTCGCACCACACTGTTGCCAGACACGTCGCAGCCCGTGACGCCGGCCGGCCAATCGCAGAACCAGCGCCCCGGCCCAGGGTCACGGACGCCTACCTGCCCAAGATCGAGGAATGGATCGAGGCGTCCAAGGGCCGGATTCGCGCCGACAAGGCCCACGAGAAGCTCCTCGCCCTGGGCTATGAAGGGTCGGAGCGGTCCACCCGCCGCGCGATCGCTCAGGTCAAAGCCGCCTGGCGGCTCGGACACACCCGCGTCCACCGGCCGTGGATCACCGAGCCCGGGATGTGGCTGCAGTACGACTTCGGCGACGGGCCACGAATCGGCGGCGTGAACACCATCCTGTTCGTTGCGTGGCTGGCGTTCTCCCGCTTCCGGATCGTGATACCGCTCAGGGACCGCACCGCGCCGAGCGTGTTCGCAGCCCTCGACCGGTGCTTCCGGATCCTGGGCGGAGCACCGACGTATGTTCTGACCGATAACGAGAAGACCGTCACCACCGCCCACGTCGCAGGGGTCCCGGTGCGGAACCAGCAGACCCTGGACTTCGCCCGCCACTACGGGGTCACCGTGCTGACCTGCCAACCCGCAGACCCCGCCACCAAAGGCGGAGTCGAAGCGTCGGTGAAACTGGCCAAAGCCGACCTCGTGCCCACAGACACTAACCTGAGGCCCAGCTACGCCTCCTTCGCCGAGCTCGAGGCCGCCTGCCAGGTCTTCATGGACGAGGTCAACAACCGGGAACATCGGGCGACCCGCCGCAAACCCGCAGTAGTTTTGGCGGAGGAAGCGCCCCGGCTGCACCGGGTCCCGGAGACCGCGCATACGGTCGCGTTCGGGCTGGCCCGTATAGTCCCGGAGAACACCCCGATGGTCTCCTTCGAGAACGCCCAATACTCCGTGCCGTCTCATCTGCTCGGCGCGAGGGTGTTCGTCCGCTCCCACGGCACCGGGCCTGATGAACAGGTCATCATCGTCCACCACGGCCCGACCGGCCCGGTCGAAGTCGCCCGCCATGGCCGGGCAAGGCCCGGCAGCCCCGCGATCATCGATGAGCACTTCCCCGAAACCAGGACCAGGATCCCGGGCGACTACGCCGTGAAAGCACGCACCGCCGGAGAAGCCGAGTTCCTTGCCATCGGCGCAGGCGCCAAGACCTGGCTCGTGGAAGCCGCCGCGGCAGGAACAGGCCGGATCAACGTGAAAATGGCCGAGGCCGTGACCCTGGCCAAAATCGCCGGGACCGAGTCCGTGGACCGTGCCCTGGGTGATGCTGCGCTCCATGGCCGCTTCGCCCACGGCGACCTGCCGTCCATCCTGAACGCGAACATCCGCCGCACCACCACCCACATTGCGGACGAAACCAGGTCCCTCACCCAAGGCACCAGCGCCTGGGCAGGCCTCGGCGCCGGTCCGTCCAGCACCCCAGCGAAGGAGCAGAGCCGATGACCCCAGTCACAACCACGAACACCACCGCCCCGGCCCTGCCAGCCGAGCTGGAAGCGCTAATGCGGCAACTGAAGATGCCCCACGCCCGGGCACTGGCCCCGGAGCTGATCGCTACCGCACGAGCCCAGCGCTGGGAACCGACCGAGATCATCAAGGCCCTGTTCACCGAGGAAGCCGCAGGACGGGCGCGGTCGATGCTCGCCACCCGGCGCAAAGCGGCCGGCTTCCCGACCGGAAAGACCTTCGACGTCTGGGACCCGGCCGTCTCCTCGATTCCGGCGCCGACCCAGCAGGCCCTGCGCACCCTGGAATGGATCACCCGCAGGGAGAACCTGGTCGTCTGTGGGCCCTCCGGCACCGGGAAAACGTTCTTCCTCGAAGCCCTCGGCCAGCAAGCCGTCGAAGCCGGGATGCGCGTTGCCTGGTTCAGACTCGAGGACCTCGGCGCGCTCATCCGCGCGCATCGCACCGACGACAGCGTCACCAAGGCCGTCGCCAGAATCCTCCGCGCCGAACTCGTCGTGATCGATGACATCGGCCTGCTGCCCGTGGCGACCGACGCCGCCGAAGGACTCTACAGAGTCGTGGACGCCGCCTACGAAAAACGCTCCGTCGCGATCTCCTCGAACCTGCACCCAGCCGGCTTCGACGAACTCATGCCCAAAACCCTGGCCACAGCCACAGTTGATCGGCTCCTACATCACGCCCACGTCTGCCAAACCAGCGGCGATTCCATCCGACTCACCCAAGCCCTCGCGGGAAAAGGAGTCACCCAACTGAAATAACAGACCCACGATGGCCAACCCCACCGACAACCCTCAGTGGGCAGATCTGTTGGCCATCACCGGGCAGTTTTACTGGCCACCAGCGGGCCGATTAACTGGCCGCCCGTGGGCAGAAACAAATGGCCATTGACACGATGGTACCTACGACCACGATTTGACGTGCGTGGGGGTCTACAGGGCCCACGTTGCCACAATTGGCTGGCAGTCAAGCGTTTCCGGTGGCGCAACCGCGGGAACGACTGGCCGGTCATTGTCACTGGAAGCACTGCGCCTCTCCGTGGCGGGAGACCGCCTGTCCGGGGACATCTTGTGGAGGGGCCATGTCCAAAACATTGGCTGGCAGCCTTGGACGACGTCGGCGTCCCCGATTGGAACGACCGGGCTGGGTTTGCGCCTTGAAGCATTCGAGTTGCGGCTGACCGGGGACTTGGCCTCACGGTACAGCATCAGGTACCGCGCCCACGTCCAAGACATCGGCTGGCAGCCTTACCGGACAGACGGAGCCACCGCAGGCACCGTCGGGCAAGGCCTGCGGATGGAGGCCGTGACGATCGAGTTGGTTCCCAAGGTTGCAGCAGCCTTCACTGCCGTGTACGCCGCCCATGTCCAGGACCTCGGCTGGATGGCCGACGTTTCGGACGGTACTGTCGCCGGGACGACGGGCCAGGCCCTCCGGCTTGAGGCGTTCCGTCTCCACGTGTCCAGTGCGGCATATCCGGGGGATATCGAATGGCGGGGGCATGTACAGGATGTTGGTTGGCAGGCATGGACATCCTCGGCTAACCCTATCGGCACTGTCGGGCAGGGGCTCCGTTTGGAAGCATTCGAAATCAGGCTGACCGGAGAAATGGCGAACCACTACAGCATCTACTACCGTGCCCATGTCCAGGATTACGGCTGGCAGGCATGGGTCGCCAACGGAGGAACGGCTGGCACGACGGGTGCTGCCAAACGGATCGAGGCCGTGCAGATCATAATCGCCCCGAGGACCGGTGCCTAAGACTGCTCGTATGGATTGTTGAACAATCCTGATTTTTAGGGCATTCTTGAAGGACACCAATCCGAGACGGAGATCACAATGCCCAGCATCGACTTGAACAGCGACGTCGGCGAGTCCTTCGGGAACTGGTCCTTCGGCGATGACGCCGCCATTTTCGAGAGTGTGTCCAGTGCCAACGTAGCCTGCGGCTTCCACGCGGGCGATCCCGTGGGCATCATGGCCACCTGCCAGGCTGCCGTCAAGGCCGGCGTCACCGTCGGCGCACACCCCGGCTACCGGGACCTGGCCGGATTCGGCCGCCGCTTCGTGGACATGACCCCGGAAGAGCTGACCGCGGACGTCGTCTACCAGATCGGCGCGGTCCAGGCCGTAGCCCTCGCAGCAGGAACAGCCGTCCGCTACGTCAAGCCGCACGGGGCCCTTTACAACACCATCGTGAACCACCCCAAGCAGGCCGGCGCCGTGGTCGCAGCGATCCTTGCCGTGGACCCCACGCTGCCCCTTATGGTGCTCCCGAACTCCGAGATCCAGCGTCAGGCCGAAGCCGCGGGACTGCGGACCGTGGCCGAGGCGTTCGCTGACCGGGCCTACAATCCGGACGGCACCCTGGTCTCCCGACGCGAACCGGGTGCCGTGCTGCACGAGGTGGCTGACGTCGTCGAGCATGTCCTGCGCCTGGCCACCGACGGCGTGGTCCGTGCCATCGACGGCTCCCTGGTCCCCGTCAACGCCGAGAGCATCTGCCTGCACGGTGACACCCCCGGGTCCGTGGCGATGGCCGCCGCCGTCCGCGCCGCACTGGTGGATGCCGGCATCCGGATCCAGAGCTTCGCCTAGCCATGAGCGCGCAGCCGCACGAGACTCAAACTGCCGCCCACGCGGCCCTGATCGGAATCCGCCCCGCAGGGGACAGGGCCATCCTAGCGGAGCTGCCGTCCCTGGACGCTGTCCTCAGCCTCCAGGCGCAGCTCACCGCACATCCGCAGCCGGGCCAGGTGGACGTCATCGCTGCCGCCTGCACGGTCCTCATTACGACGGACTCGCCGCGGGCAGCTCAGGCACTGGCTACGCACGTCCGCCGCCTGGACCTCGAGGCGCCCGCGGAAACCGCGAGCACGCTGGTCACCATCGACGTGGTGTACGACGGCGAGGACCTGGATGAGGTTGCCACGCTCACCGGGCTGGACCGCGGGGGAGTCGTGGCAGCCCACACCGGCCAGCTGTGGACCGCGGCCTTCGCGGGCTTTGCTCCGGGCTTCGCCTACCTCACCGGGCAGGACTCCAGCCTGGAGGTTCCCCGCCGCCGCTCGCCGCGCACCGCCGTCCCCGCCGGAGCTGTTGCCCTGGGCGGCGCCTACTCGGCCGTCTACCCCCGGCAGTCCCCTGGCGGCTGGCAATTGATCGGCCGGACCGATGCTGCCATGTGGGACCTGGGCCGGGAGGGTCCCGCGCTGGTGCGGCCCGGGGACACCGTCCGGTTCAACGCCATCCGTGCCCAGGCGACCGTGACCCACCACCAACAGACCGGCACCGGCAAGGCTCCAAGCGAAGAACAAGCCACCGAAGGCCTTGCCGTCCGCAAGCCCGGGCTCCAGTCCACCATCCAGGACCTTGGCCGCCCGGGCTACGCGTCGCTTGGCGTCAGCAGCGCCGGCGCGATGGACCGCGGAGCACTCCGCCGCGCCAACCGCCTGGTGGGCAACGGCGAGGGTGACGCCGGAATCGAAGTCCTCTTCGGCGGCCTCGAACTTGAGGCGCTAAGCGACCAGGTCCTGGCCGTTACCGGTGCAGCCGTTCCGCTGGAGGTCACGCCGCCGGATGAGCCGCGGGATGGGGATGAAAAGCGGACGACGGCGGTACGCCACCCGGCGTGCGACGCCCCCTTCGCCCTGCTGGCAGGGGAGCGGCTGACCGTCGGCACCCCCACCGCAGGCCTCCGCTCTTACGTGGGTGTCCGCGGCGGACTCGGCGGACCCGAAGCCCTGGGCAGCCGTTCCACGGACACCATGTCCGGCATCGGCCCCGAACCGCTTCAGGCGGGCACCATCCTGCCCGTGCGGACTCCCGCACCCGGGAGCATCGTGGGCCACCCCGAGGTCTCGCCCCTCCCGGACCGGGACGAAGCCACCGTGCTGCGGGTGGTCCCCGGGCCCCGGCAGGACTGGTTCAGCGACGAAACCCTGCAGGACTTCCTCAAACAGGAGTGGACCGTCACACCGCAGTCGAACCGGATCGGCCTGCGGCTGAACGGCCACGCGCTCACCCGAAACCGGGACGGCGAACTGGCCAGCGAGGGAACCGTCCGCGGCGCCGTGCAGGTACCCCCGGAAGGCCAGCCCGTCCTGTTCCTCTCCGACCACCCGGTGACCGGCGGGTATCCGGTGATTGCCGTCGTCGTCCACGCAGACCTGGACAAAGCCGCCCAACTTCCCCCCGGCACCACCGTGCGGTTCGCCTCCACGCTCCCGGCAGAACTGCCCGAAACACCTAAGGAAAGCTCCCATGCGTAAAATCCTCATTGCCAACCGAGGCGAGATTGCCGTCCGGATCGCCCGGGCCTGCGACGATGCAGGCCTGGAAAGCGTGGCCGTCTATGCCGATCCCGACGCCGATGCACTGCACGTCTCCGCCGCCACCGAGGCGTACGCGCTGCCCGGTTCCAGGCCCCAGGACACCTACCTGGATATTGAGAAAATCCTCGCCATCGCGGCGAAAAGCGGCGCCGACGCCGTCCACCCTGGCTACGGCTTCCTGTCCGAAAACGCCGGCTTCGCCCAGGCAGTCATCGACGCCGGCCTAACCTGGATCGGCCCGTCCCCGGAAACCATCAGGCTCCTGGGCGACAAGGTCAGCGCCCGCGAAGTGGCCGTCCGCGCCGGCGCCCCGCTGGCCCCGGGCAGCGACGGCCCGGTGGCCAGCGCCGCCGAGGTCCGGGCGTTCGCCGAGCAAGTGGGCCTCCCCGTCGCCATCAAGGCCGCCTTTGGCGGCGGCGGCCGCGGCCTGAAGGTGGTCCGGAACCACTCAGACATCGAGGAAAGCTTCGACTCCGCCGTCCGCGAATCCCTCGCCGCCTTCGGCCGCAGCGAATGCTACGTGGAGAAATTCCTTGACAGGCCCCGCCACGTCGAAGCCCAAGTCATCGCTGATACCCACGGCAACGTGGTGGTGGTGGGCACCCGCGACTGCTCCCTGCAGCGCCGCCACCAGAAACTCGTGGAAGAGGCCCCCGCGCCCTTCCTCACCCCCGACCAACGGGCGGCGATCCACGCTTCGGCCAAGGCCATCTGCCGCGAAGCCGGCTACGTGGGCGCCGGCACGGTGGAGTACCTGCTGGACGGCAGCGGCTTCCTGAGCTTCCTGGAGGTGAACACCCGGCTGCAGGTGGAGCACCCCATCACGGAGGAGACCTCGGGCGTGGACCTGGTGGCAGCCCAGCTGGCCATCGCGGCGGGGGAGAAGCTCCCGGTCCTGGAGGACCCGGAACCGCGCGGCCACGCGTTCGAGTTCCGGATCAACGCCGAGGACCCGGGCCGCGGCTTCCTGCCGTCCCCGGGCGCCGTCACGGAGTTCGAAGTGCCCACCGGGTCCGGGATCCGCGTGGACACCGGTGTCCGCGCCGGCTCCGTGGTGCCGGGGCAGTTCGACTCCCTGCTCGCCAAGCTGGTGGTCACTGGCGCGGACCGGCAGCAGGCCCTGCGCCGCGCCCGCCGCGCCCTGCGTGAGTTCCGCATCGGCGGCCTGGCCACCGTGCTTCCGTTCCACCGGGCCGTGGTGGAGGCCCCGGACTTCACCCGCACCGACGGGCTGGGCATCTACACCATCTGGATCGAAAGCGAATTCGCCACGGCACTGGAGGCGGACCCTGCCTTCAGTCCCGCCGCCCCGGAGGAGCCCCGCCGCACCATCGGCATCGAGGTGGACGGCAAGCGGATGGAGTTGGGGCTGCCCAAGGCTTTGCTGGATTCGCTGCTCGACGGCGGCGGCAGGCGAGGTGCCGACGCTGCAGCAGTTCCCCCGGAGGACGAGGCGGAAAAGAACGACGGCGACCTTCTGGCAACGATGGCCGGCACCGTGGTGAAGTGGCTGGCTGAGCCCGGGACCAGCGTCGAGGAAGGTGAAACGGTGCTGGTGCTCGAGGCCATGAAGATGGAGACGGCCGTCGCCGCCCACCGGACCGGCACGCTCGGCGAGCAATTCGCAGCGGCGGGGGACGCCGTCGCGCCCGGGCAGGTGCTGACGATCATCGGGTAGGCGGCCCGCGCAGTGACGCAGGCCGGGGCCGATATCGTGGTGCCATGACGTTTGACGAGGTGCTGGCCGATCTCCAGGCCCAGGCCAGGACCACAAAGCACGCCGAAACGGGCCTCTGGGTGGCCGCGCAGCTGCGCAGCCGCATCGAGGCCGGCAAGCTGAAGCCGGGCTCCAAGCTCGCGGAGGAAGCCCTCCGCGAGGCCCTTGGCGTGTCCCGCAACACACTGCGGGAGGCGTTCACCGCGCTCCACGCCGAGCACATCGTCACCCGCATCCCCAACCGGGGCGTGTTCGTGGCCCACCCCACCCCGGACGACATCCGCGAGATCTACCGCGTCCGCCGCTTCCTGGAACCTGCGGCGGTGCTGTGGTCCGGCGAGGCCTCCATTGAGCCGCTGCCTGCCATCATCAAGGCCGCCAGGGCCGCCGCCGCGGAAGGGGACATCCCCGGAATGGCCAGCGCCAACCAGGACTTCCACCGTGCCATCGTGAACCGGGCCGGCAGTGACCGCCTCAACAGCCTCATGGACCAGGTCCTGGCCGAGATGCGGCTCGTGTTCCACTCCATGGCCGCCAACCCGGCCTTCCACGAGCCCTACGTAGAGGACAACGCGCACATCGTGGAGCTCCTGGAGGCGGGGGACAAAGCCGCGGCAGCGGACTTCCTGGCCACTTACCTGGACCGCGCCGAAGCCCAGCTGCTGGACGCCGTCGGCCGCTAGGACCCAATCCCTTCCCCAAAGGGGGTTGCAGGATTGTTGAACAAAAAGCTATGCTTTAGATCACACCGTTGTTCTGCAGCTCACTTAGCCCTGCAGTTCCAACGCAACCGGGGCTCCCGCCCCTCGGCGCCGTCATCCCTAACTGATCCACTCCTCTGACGCGCCGGCCCCCACTTTCGCAGACCCGTCACGGGTCCCCTGGGAAGGGATAATCATGCTTGTACTCATCGGGGTGCTGCTGGTGATCGTTGGCTTCGCCATCCGCCTGAACCCCCTGATTGTCGTCACCGTCGCCGGCATCGTCACCGCACTGCTGGGCGGGATGAACCCCGCACAGATTCTCGATTCGTTCGGCACCGGCTTCGCCAGCAGCCGTTCTGTCACCATCTTCGTGGCGGTGCTGCCGGTGGTGGGCATCATCGAGTTCTTCGGACTGCAGGAGCAAGCCAAGATCCTCATTGGCCGGCTCGCCAAGCTGACTGCCGGCCGCGTCCTGATCGGCTACCTGGCCGTCCGCCAGATCACCGCCGCCGTGGGCCTGACCAGCATCGGCGGCCACGCCCAGACCGTCCGCCCGCTGGTGTTCCCCATGGCCGAGGGTGCAGCGCTGCGGCGCTACGGGCACGTGCCGGAAAAGATCAGCGAGAAGATCAAGGGCCACTCCGCCGGCGCGGACAACGTGGGCGTGTTCTTCGGCGAGGACGTGTTCGTGGCCGTGGGCTCCATCCTGCTGATTACCACGTTCGTCGACACCACATACCACCTCCACCTGGAACCGCTCCAGCTGGCCCTCTGGGCCATCCCCACCGCCATCGCCGCGTTCCTCATCCACGGCTTCCGGCTCCTGCGCCTGGACAAGCAGCTGGACAAGGAATACCGCGAGTTTGAGCTCACCGCCCAGAAGGAAACCGCAGGAGAAGCCAAATGATCAACGTTGAAGCCGTTTACTGGCTGGTCGGCATTCTGTTCGTCGCCTGGGCATCGCTGATCGCCGCCGACGCCAATCACCCGCGCCGCTGGGGAAGCTCCGCCTTCTGGGGCATCCTGGGCCTGTGCTTCTTCTACAGCACCTGGGTCCAGGCCGGCACCGCGCCGGGGTGGATCCTGGGCATCGCCGTCCTGGTCCTGGTGGTCCTGGCATCCACCGGACTGCTGGGCCACGGCAAGCACCGCACCTCCACCGGGCCGGAGCGGGAGGCCTACGCCAAGCGCTTCGGCAACAAACTCTTCATCCCGGCCCTGACGCTGCCGCTGGTCACGGTCATCCTGGTGCTCGCCGCGCCGGTGCTGAACTTCGGCGGCACCCCATTGCTGGATCCCAAGAACACCACGCTGGTGGCCCTGGCCATCGGCGCCGTGGCCGCCGTCGTCGTCGCCCTCCTGATCCTCAAGCCCAAGAACCCGGCGACGCCCATCTTCGAAAGCCGCCGCATCCTGGAATCCATTGGGTGGGCCGCGCTGCTGCCGCAGATGCTCACCACGCTGGGCATCCTGTTCACCAAGGCCGGCGTGGGCGTCGCCGTGGGGACCCTTGCCTCCGGCCTGCTGCCCAAGGGCTCCCTGATCGCCGGCGTGCTGGTCTACTGCATCGGCATGTTCCTCTTCACCGTGCTGATGGGCAACGGCTTTGCTGCCTTCCCGATCATGACCGCGGCCATCGGCTGGCCCGTGCTGGTGGAGACATTCCACGGCGATCCCGCCATCGTCTTCGCCATCGGCATGCTGGCCGGTTTCTGTGGCACGCTCTGCACCCCCATGGCCGCCAACTTCAACCTGGTGCCGTCCGCGCTGCTGGAAATGAAGAACAAGTACGGCGTCATCACGGCGCAGGTGGGCACGGCCATCCCGCTGCTGGCGGTCAACATCGCGCTGATGTACTTCCTGGCCTTCCACTAAACCCCTTCGCAAAGGAGCACCATGGACAACGATCTTCGCGCACAGGCGGCACCGGATTACGCGGCCGTGGTGCTGGGCAACCTTTCCGAGGCCTTCCCGCACTCGGCCCACCACACCCAGGTGTCCGCCGACGACCGGCCCACCCCGGAGCAAATCCACCCCGCTTTCTACACCTCCTTCGACTGGCACTCCTGCGTGCACATGCACTGGCTGGGGGCCAGCCTGCTGGGCTCGCCGGCTGCCGGGGCTGCCCCGGAAGGAGCGTCCGACGGCGGCACGGCGGCCTGGGTGGACAGCTCCACCGAAGCGTCGCTCCGGGCGGCGCTGGGCGCCAACCTGACGCAGGCCAAGCTGGCGGTGGAACGGGACTACCTGGTGGCCAACCCGTCCTGGGAGCGGCCCTACGGGTGGGCGTGGCTGATGCGGCTGGCCGCCACATGTTCCGCGTCCTCCGATGCGCAGCTCCGGGAATGGGGCACCGCCCTGGAGCCGCTGGTGGACGCCGTGGCGGAGCTCAGCGTGGCGTGGATGGCCAAGGCCCAGTACCCGGTCCGGCACGGGCTGCACACCAACGCCGCGTTCGGTGTCGGCTACATGCTGGATGCCTTCCGGTCGCTGGGCCGGGCTGATGCTGCCGCGGCGTGCGAGGAAGCGGCCCGCACCTGGTTCGGGAACGACCGTGGCTGGCCGGGCGACTGGGAGCTCAGCGGCCAGGACTTCCTCTCCGCCGGGCTGAGCGAGGCGGACCTGATGCGCCGTGTCCTGTCCGCCGACGAGTTCTCCGCCTGGTTCGCGGCGTTCCTCCCAGGCCTCTCCGCTGAGTCGCGGATCCTGCAGCCTGTCAGCGTCACGGACGAGACCGACGGCTACCTGGTGCACCTCCACGGGCTCAACCTGACCCGCGCCGGGCAGGTGGCCCGGATCATCGCCACGCTCCGGGAATCCTCCACGTCCGGGGCGTGCGCCTCGGCAGCTGTGCTCAACGAGGCCCTGGACCCGCTGTTGAAGGCCGGCCTCCGCGGAATGGAGAGCGGCGACTTCATGTCCACGCACTGGCTGGCCAGCTTCGCCTGGGATGCGCTGGGCTCCGTGGCGGCGCTGGACTGACCATCCAGCAGGTGACGGGATGAACCAGTCACACTCGGTGTGAAGGGACGCGGCGGTGCCCATATGGGCGCCGCCGCGTTAGTCTTTTCCCACCACGCCCAGTGCGTGACCTGGGAGCAGCGGGCAGGGTCGTAATGAGCTGACCGTCCGCCCGCGAGCCCAGAGGAATTCCATGCGCCAGCACGCCAGCACCTGCACGCCAGACCCTGCAACGGCAGGGCAAACCGCCCTCAAGCCCAGGAGGAAGCGGACCAGGCATCCCCGGATCGCCGTGGGGGACAGGGTCCACTTCGCCGAGGGAACCGTCTCCGGCACCGGGGTGGTGGATGCCGTGACCTCCGACTACTCCGTTATCTGGGTATGGACGGACGAAGGCCAGGGCCGGCGGATGTTCCTGCAGGGGTACGGAAGCATCGTCACCGCAGTGGAAGCCTAATTCAGCTGTTCGCAGCGCGCGGCGCGCCGCGCGTCCGCTTGGAGGATGCCGTCCCGGACCCCCGCGCGGATCACGCCGTACAGGATGTAGAAGAAGACGGCTCCCACGAGGACAAACAGGACCAGCCCGGTAAGGTCACCCATCAGTGCGCTCCTCCTCCGGCCAGTACGGCTGAACGGACGCCGCCGCCTGACGCAAGGCCCCGCCGTCGAGCATCAAGGACGTTTCCGCCAGGCCGAAGTCGGTCCATTGGGCTACCATCCGGAGATCCCCGGCAGGCGGCAGCGGCCACAGCCAGAGGGTGCCGCTGCCGGAGAACTCCGCATCGCCCCCGCCGCCACCGCCGCCGTTCAGGGCGAGGACCGGAGGCTCCGGGTTGGTGCCCGGTTCCATCAGCCCGTAGGGAATTTGGCTGCCGGTGCTCGCTTTTGAACCGTCAGGGAATTCGACGCCGAACATCAGCCCGGTCTGCCGTTCGCTGCGCCCCCGAAAGCCCCTGCCGGGCTGGAAGAACAGCGGCTGCAAATCGTCCCAGTCCCTATCGGATTGATCGGTCCGGCGGAAGAGCCAGGACAGACTGAACAGGCACCCGGTAGAGAAGACTTCGGCGCCTTTGACCGCCACCACCATTCCCGGTGTCCGGCTCACGAACCTGCCCAGATGGACAACGGCAGGCAGTTCGTAGGCGGGTGCAGCCACCCACGGCGGCGGGACGTACCTCGTGGTCCGCGGCCGGGGCGGCAGGGGAGGGACGGGAAAGTCCTGGAAGAAGGTCATGATGGTCCTTGGGTCCGCTGGCGGCGACCGACCAGCGGAACAAGCGGCTGCGCCGTCCTGGATCCCCCAATCCGTCCTTGCCCGGCCAGTCTAGCGGGGTTGCGTCAGGGCCGGGTGGCCTCCTCGAGGATTTCCAGCAGGTGGCGGTAGGAGTGGCCGGTCGCCTTGGACATCCCCAGCTCGCAGGTGCGGTTGGTGGAGGCATAGGCATCGAACTCCCGCTCGTTGATCTCGCCGGCCTGCCGGTTGGTGGCGGAGTCGGTGAGTTCAGGGTGGAGCAGGCCCCGGTCGCCGGCGAACGCGCAGCACCCCCAGTTGAGCGGCACGAACACGTCATCCGTGACGGCCCCGGCGATGTCGAGCAGCGCGGGGTTGGTTCCCAGCTGGGTGGATGAGCACGTGGGGTGCAGGGCCATGGAACCCAGGGGAGCGGTCACCGTGAGCTGGCCCAGGACGTGCTGGTGGACGAACTCCACCGAGTCAACGAAGCGCAGTCCGGCATACCGTTCCCCGTCCGCGCCGGCAAGACGCTTCATGGTCTCCAGGCCTTCCGTGCAGGAAGCGGCATCGCACACCACGGGCAGCCTGCCGCGGCCGCTGGCCTCGTACAGCTGGTCCAGGACCTTCGCGGTCATGGCGTCGTAGCCCTGGGAGAAGCCCTTGGATTTCCACGGGGTGCCGCAGCACAGGCTCTCGATGCCTTCGGGGACGGTTATGCCCACTCCGGCACGTTCGCAGAGGTCCAGGAATGCCTGGGCCGAGCCCTTTCCCTTGCCTTCCGGGCCCTCCGCGGGGCCGAACATGGTGCCGATGCAGGCCGGGAAGAACACCGCCACGCTGCCTGGGTCCCGGCGTTCCCGGCGCCTGGAACCGCCGCCTGGCAGCACGTCGGCGTAGGCGGGCACCGCCTCCGGTCCCAGCAGCGCACGGCCGACGGCGGTGGCGGCCTTTGGCAGCGGCGCCGGCATGGCCTTGGCTACAGTCAGGGCCAGGCCGCCGCCGGCGGTCACGGCGCCCCAGTTTTCGGCGGCCTTGTTCCAGCCTGCCGCGGCGACGGTGTTGGCATTTTCCTTGCGCAGCCGCCGGACCAGGTCCCCGGTGTTGATCAGCACCGGGCAGGCGGTGACGCACATGCCGTCCGCAGCGCAGGTCTGCACGCCGTCGTAGTCATAGTCCTTGCGCAGTCTGGCGGCGAGGGCGTGGTCGCCGCGTTGCTCAGCGGCAGCAATGTCGCGCCGAAGCACGATGCGTTGACGCGGAGTAAGCGTGATGTCCTTGCTGGGGCACACCGGTTCGCAGTACCCGCACTCGACGCACCGGTCCACTTCCTCCTCGACGGTGGGAGCCACCTTGAGGTTTTCGATGTAGGAGAGGGGTTCGTCGGCGAGCAGCACGCCCGGGTTCAGGAGGTTGGCCGGGTCGATCAGCCGCTTGATTTCCTGCATAACCCCATAGAGCTCGTCGCCGTACTGGCGGCGGACGAAAGGCGCCATGATCCGGCCCGTCCCATGCTCGGCCTTGAGTGAACCGCCCGCGCCGAGGACCAGGTCCACCATCTCGTCGGTGAAGGCCTGGTAGCGCAGCAGTTGGTCCGGATCGTCGAAGCGCTCGTTGAGCATGAAGTGGACGTTTCCGTCTTTGGCGTGCCCGAAGATCACCGATTCCTTGTAATGGTGCTCGTGGAAGAGCCGTGTCAGTTCGCCGCAGGTGCCGGCAAGGGCGGGAACCGGGACAACGATGTCCTCCAGCAGTGCGTTGGTTCCGGAGGGGCGGGCGCCTGCCACGGCCGTGTACAGGCCCTTGCGGACGTGCCACAGGGCAGCCCGGTCTTTCGGGTCCGAGGTCAGCGCGAAGGGTGTTGCAAGGTCCAGCGAGTCGAACAGCTGCTGCGAGCCTGCCCGCTTGCCGGACAGTTCGGCGGCGTCCGAGCCCTGGTGTTCCACCAGCAGCGCGGCGTGTCCTTGGACCGGCAGGGTACGGATCGCGGCGGGGGCGTCGGCGGCGGCCTGGGCCACCTTCAACGCTGCCGCGTCCATGAGTTCGATGGTGGCAAGGCCGGTGGACACCAGGTCCGGCAGGGCTCCCATTGCCGCGTCGAGGGTGTTGAAGACCAGCAGCCCGGTGGCGGCGGCGGGTTTGACCTCGACGGTCCGGAAGACAGCCTCCGCCACGAAGCCCAGGGTTCCCTCGCTGCCGATCATCAGGTGCATCAGGATGTCCACGGGGCGTTCGTAATCCAGGAAGGAGTTCACGCCGTAGCCCATGGTGTTCTTCATCGAGAACAGTGAACGGATGATGCGGACGGACTGGTCGTTTCCCACCACCCGCCGGCGCAGCTTCAGGAGCCCCTCGTGGAGTTCCGGTTCCAGCTCGCGCAGCCGCCGGTCGGCGTCCGCATCAGCGGTGTCGATGACCGTGCCCGAGGGCAGCACCAGCACCATTGATTCCAGCGTCCGGTAGGTGTTGAGCTCAGTGCCGCACGCCATTCCTGAGGAGTTGTTGGCGATGACACCGCCCACGGTGCAGGCGATTTCGCTGGCGGGATCCGGGCCGAGCTTGCGTCCAAAGGGGGCAAGCCTGGCGTTGACGCTGCGCACCGTGGCGCCGGGCTGGACACGGACCCGGGCGCCGCCGTCGAGCACCTCAACACCGCGGAAATGCTGGCGGGTGTTGATCAGCAGGCTGTCACTCAGGGCCTGACCGGACAGGCTCGTGCCACCGGAACGAAAGGTGGCGGGAAGCCCAAGCTCCCGGCTGCGCCGGAGCAGGGCGCCAACGTCGGCGGCATTGCGTGGGGTGGCCACCCCTTGCGGGACCAGGAGGTAGTGCGAGGCGTCATGTGCCATGGCATGGCGGTCCAGGTCCCGCGTGCTGACGGTATCCGGATCCAGCAGGTGGACGGGGGATTCGGCTCCTGCGGCTGTGGTTCTCATGCGTGGCTCCAAGAAATCAGGTAATGGGGTGGGGCGGGGTGGCGTCCCCGGCGCGCTGGTAGAACCATTCGATGTGTTCGCGCAGCAGGCGTGCGGCGAGTTCGCCGTCACGGGACTGGACGGCATCAAAGATTCCGTGGTGTTGGGTGCGCAGGGCTGCCAGGACCGCCGGCCAGTCCTCCATCGCGTCCATGGCTCCCTTGACGTAGCCCACGATCGAGCCGCTGAGGGACTCCATGATGGTGGCCATGACTTCGTTGCCTGCAAGCGAACTCAGCGCCACATGGAACCTGGCGTCCAGCTCGTGGAAGGTTGCCCGGTCCAGCTCGGGCTGGTCCATAGCCTCCAGCAGTTGGGCCGCCTGTTTCCGCTCCGCGTCGCCACCTTCGCGCGCGGCACCGGCCCGGGCAGTCCACGTCTCCAGGAGGATACGGGTTTGGACGATGTCCTGGACCGGCAGCCGGTTGCTGGCAACATGCAGCCGGAGGGCGGAGGAGAGTCCGGCGGACGGATCGGAGACCACAATGGCACCGGAGGTGGGACCGGAGCCTACCGAGCTGCGGACCACGCCCATGGCGTCGAGGATACGGATGGCCTCGCGTACGGACGCCCTGGATATTCCATAGTTTTCCGCCAGGGTCCGTTCGCCCGGGAGCCGGTCTCCGACCTTGATTGTGCCGGCCCGCAGGTCCGCTTCAATGTCTTTCAGGAGCGCATCGTGGGTTCGACGTCGGGGGGCTGCTCCGGCTGCGGCGGGTGTCACGGGCGATCCTCTGGAGTGGGGGAGTGCGGGCCGGGAGGGCCCGCACCCCGGTTGTGCGCGGGTGGAGGGCTACGGGAGCATCCAGCCCAGGACTGGGGTGGATTGCAGGTAGACGATGGTGCACAGCACCAGAAGCAACCCCACGCTCCATCCGACTACCTTACGCAGAAGGACCGACTCCTGGCCGTCAAGGTTCACGGCAGTGGCGGCAATGGCGAGGTTCTGCGGGCTGATGAGCTTGCCCACCACACCGCCCGCCGTATTGCCGGCCACGAGCAGGTTCGGGTCGATGCCTGCATTCAGGCCGGCGGTCTGCTGCAGCTTGGCAAACAGTGCGTTCGCGGAGGTGTCCGAACCTGTCACGGCCGTGCCCAACCAGCCGAGCACCGGGGAGAGGAACGCGAAGAAGCTTCCGGTGCCGGCCAGCCAGACGCCGATCGAGACCGTCTGGCCCGAGTTGTTCATGACGTAGGCGAGGGCGAGCACCGTGATGATGGTCAGGCCGGCCCAGCGCATCTTGAAGATGGTCCGTCCGATTTCGGCCACGGCGTTGCCTACTGTCATGTGGAAGCGGCCGCCGTCATCGAAGCGGGCGTAGACGGCCGCGACGATCAACCCCGTGATCAGCAGGAGCGTGCCCGGGCTGGACAGCCACTGGAAGACGTAGACGGTGGAGGACAGCGGCTTGCCGTCGGCGCCCACCAGGGCGTCGTGCAGGACAGGCCATGGAACCTTGACATCGGTGGCGGCGAGGGCGGCCGGAAGGTCGACGCCGAGCTTCCACAGTTTGGCGATGCCGAACACCACAATGACCAGGAAGTAGGGAAACAGTGCCAGCCACGTGCGTGCCGGGGTGAGGCTTTCGCCGTCGGCCGCCTCTACGGTGGCGACACTGCCGGACCGGGCGCTTCGCGGACCCTGGCCTGCCGGTGTGGTGCCGGCCGCAGCGGCCTCCGCGGCGACGCCCAGCCGGTCACGCGCTGCTGTGGTGCCCCGGGGCTTCCAGAAGCGGAAGAACAGCACAGCCGCGCCCAGGCCCACCAGCGAAGCCATGATGTCGGTGAGTTCGTAGGAGAAGAAGTTCGAGCAGAGGAACTGCGCTGCGGCGAAGGAGAATCCGATGACCAGCGCGGCCGGCCAGCAGTCCTTCAAACCCTTGCGTCCGTCCAGGATGAAGAGCAGGATCAGCGGAACGAAGGTTGCCAGCAACGGCGCCTGGCGGCCCACCATGGCACCAATGTCCGTGGCGTGCAGGCCGGTGAGTCCGGCAGCAGTGGTGATCGGGATGGCCATGGCACCAAAGGCGACCGGGGCGGTGTTTGCCACCAGCACGGCAGCAGCGGCCCGGAGCGGGGGCAGTCCCAGGGCAAGCAGCATGGTGGCGGTGATGGCCACGGGCGCACCAAAGCCGGCAAGGGCCTCGAGCAGGCCGCCGAAGCAGAACGCGATCAGGACGCCCTGCAGCCGGACGTCGCCGCCGCCAATGACATCGAACACCCGCCGGAGGTCTTCAAATCGGCCGCTAAGTACCGTGACCTGGTAGAGCCAGACGGCCATGACCACGATCCACAGCACAGGGAAGGCGCCGAAGACTCCGCCCTGGGTGGCGGACAGAAGCGCCAGTCCGGCGGGCATCTTGAAAGCCAGGATGCCTACCGCCAGGGCCACCAGCAGGGCGAAGGCCCCGGCCACGTGGGCTTTGGTCCTGACGACGGCGAGAAGGACAAAGAAGGTCAGCAGCGGCAGCAGGCCGACGATGGCCGACCAGGCAACGCTGTTCAGCACCGGGTCTGTGCTGGGGGTGAAGTGGTCCACGAAGTTCCTCCACGATGAGGGCGATGGGGATGGCTTTGGTCAGACCACAATGGTCCGACCACAGAAGTGTAGCCCACTTTCGGCCAAGATGTGAGCCGGTTCACCCTCCGCCGGCGGGGTTGTCAGTGGCCGCCATCACGTGGTCTACTGTGGTCAGACCATACCCTCACCCTTCCGGAAGGCCGTCATGAGAATTGCCTTGTTCGCCACCTGCATCGTGGACGCGATGTACCCGGCCACGGCGAAGGCCACAGTCAGGATCCTGGAGCGGCTGGGACACGAAGTGGTGTTCCCCTCCGGCCAGGCCTGCTGCGGCCAGATGCACGTCAACAGCGGCTACCTCAAAGAAGCTGTCCCGGTGGTCGCCAACCACGTGGCCACATTCGATACCTCGGATTACGACGTCGCCGTCGCCCCGTCCGGGTCCTGCGTGGCCTCGGTCAAGCACCAGCACCCCATGGTGGCGCGCGCCTGCGGCGACGCTGCCCTGGAAGCCCGCGCCACCGCCGTCGGCACCAAAACCTACGAGCTGTCCGAACTGCTGGTGGACGTGCTGGGCGTGACCGACGCCGGGGCGCAGCTGGGTTCCTACTTCCCGCACCGCGTGACCTACCACCCCAGCTGCCACGGGATGCGGCTGCTGCGGCTCGGAGACAGGCAGTCCCGCCTGCTGCGGACCGTGCAGGGAATCGACCTTGCCGAGCTGCCCGAACAGGACCAGTGCTGCGGCTTCGGCGGGACGTTTTCCATGAAGAACGCCGATGTTTCGTCGGCCATGCTCCAGGACAAGGCGGCCAACATCGAGTCCACCGGGGCCGAGCTCTGCACCGGCGGGGACGCCTCCTGCCTGATGCACATCGGCGGCGGACTGTCCCGCCAGGGCAGCTCCACCACCACCCTCCACCTGGCCGAAATCCTCGCCAGCACGTTGGAAGAACCGGCGTCCGTCACCGGCGAAGTCCGCGTCTCCACCGGAAAGGCCCTGCGATGACCACCTTCCTGGGAATGCCCTCCCTGCCGGCCTTCGGCTCGGGCAACCTGTTCGCCGGGGAGTCCTTCCCCAAGGCGGCGCACCGTGAACTGGGCAACGCCCAGCTGCGCGCCAACCTTGGCCATGCCACGCACACCATCCGCGACAAGCGCCAGGCCGTGGTCTCCGAACTGCCTGACTGGGAGCAGCTGCGTGATGCGGGGTCCGCCATCAAGCAGGCGGTGATGGCCAGGCTGCCCGAGCTCCTGGAGGAGTTTGAAACGAACTTCACCGCCCGCGGCGGCGTGATCCACTGGGCCCGCGACGCCAGGGAGGCCAACGAAATCGTGGCCGGACTGGTCCGGGAGACCGGCGAAACCGAAGTGGTCAAGGTCAAGTCCATGGCCACGCAGGAAATCGGCCTCAACGAGTACCTTGAAAAGCAGGGAATCGAGGCCTTCGAAACGGACCTCGCCGAGCTCATCGTCCAGCTGGACCACGACAAGCCCAGCCACATCCTGGTGCCGGCCATCCACAAGAACCGCACCGAAATCCGGGACATCTTCCTCCGCGAGATGCCCGGAGCCGATCCGGCGCTCACCAACGATCCCCCCGTCCTGGCCATGGCCGCCCGCGAGCACCTGCGCCGCAAGTTCCTCACCGCCAAGGTGGCTGTGTCCGGGGCCAACTTCGCCCTTGCAGATTCCGGCACCCTGGCCGTCGTCGAATCCGAAGGCAACGGCCGCATGTGCCTTACCCTGCCGGAAACGCTGATCACGGTGATGGGCATCGAGAAGCTGCTGCCCACCTGGCAGGACCTGGAAGTGTTCATGCAGCTGCTCCCGCGGTCCTCCACCGGGGAGCGGATGAACCCGTACACCTCGCTGTGGACCGGCGTCACGGAGGGTGACGGGCCGCAGAACGTGCACCTGGTGCTCCTGGACAACGGCCGCAGCGCCGCGCTCGCGGATGAAATGGGCCGCTCCGCGCTGCACTGCATCCGCTGCAGCGCCTGCATGAACGTCTGCCCGGTATACGAGCGGACGGGCGGGCACGCCTACGGCTCCACCTACCCCGGCCCCATCGGCGCGATTCTTTCCCCGCTGCTCACCGGCATCCAGGCGGAAGAAAACAACTCCCTGCCGTACGCCTCCTCCCTGTGCGGTGCCTGCTACGACGCCTGCCCCGTCAAGATCAACATCCCGGACATCCTGGTGCACCTGCGCAGCGTGGATGTGGACAGCAAACGCGGCAAGAAGAAGGTCCCCAGCCAGATGGACGTGGGCATGAAAGCCGCATCCTGGGCTTTGTCCTCGGGCAAACGGCTGGGCCTGGTGGAGAAGGGGCTGCCGCTGGGCCGCCTGGCTGCGGGGCCGGACAGGAAGATCACCAAGCTGCCCGGCATCGCCGCCGGCTGGACCCAAAGCCGCGACATCCCGGCGCCGCCGGCACAGTCATTCCGGGACTGGTGGGCCAAGGAACACCGGAACGCCGGCGACGCTCCCGGCACACCGGAAGCCGGTCCGTCCCGCACGCCGTCCCCAGACACAAAGGAAACCCCGCAATGACCGCACGCGAAGACATCCTCTCCCGGATCAGGGCCGCATTGCAGGACAGCCCGCAGGCGCCGCAGATTCCGCGGGACTACCGGGCAGCATCCGAACTCGACACGGACGCACTCATCGAGCTCCTGGTGGACCGGCTGGTGGACTACAAGGCGCAGGTGGCGGTGGTTCCGGAAACGGAGGTGCCCGCACGGATTGCCTCGCTCCTTGACGGGGCGAACAGCTTCGTCGTGCCCGAAGGGTTCGACGCCGGGTGGCTGGCAGGGACCGATGAAGGCGGCGGCGGCGGGTCCCGCCGCCGCGTCGACTCTCCGGCGGCACCGCTCAGCGTCGCCGAGCTCGATGGCATCGATGCCGTGGTCACCGGCAGCGCCGTGGCCGTCGCGGAGACGGGAACCATCATCCTGGACGGCAGCGCCAACCAGGGCCGCCGCGCCATCAGCCTGGTCCCGGACCACCATATCTGCGTGGTGAAGGCCGCCGATATTACCGGGATCCTGCCCGAGGCGCTGGGCCGGATCGACGGGACCCGGCCCATCACGATGATCAGCGGGCCGAGTGCCACAAGCGACATCGAGCTTGAACGCGTGGAAGGCGTCCATGGCCCGCGCAGGCTGGACGTCATCATTGCCCGCTAGAGTCATCCCATGACCACTGCTGCTCTACGGCCTGTCTACTTCCTGTCGGACAGCACCGGCATCACCGCGGAAACCCTGGGGAATACGCTGCTGACGCAGTTCCCCGTGGACAACTTCGACCGCGTCACCATCCCCTTCATCACCACGGCTGAACAGGCCCGCTCCGTAGTGCGGACCATTGACGGCCTGGCTGCCACAGGGCCGCAGCCGCTGGTCTTTTCCACCGCCGTCAGCAGCGAGATACGGCAGATCCTGGCCGGCTGCAAGGGTGTCATCGTGGACCTGATCGGTACGCACGTGGGGGTCCTGGAACAGGCGCTGGGGGCACCGGCCAGCGGCGAACCGGGCCGGGCGCACGGGCTGGGGAACGCCGCGCGCTACCAGTCCCGGATGGCGGCGGTGGAGTACGCGATGGAGCACGACGACGGGCAGAGCCTGCGTGCGCTGGAGAAGGCCCAGGTGATCCTGGTGGCCCCGTCCCGGTGCGGCAAGACGCCCACCACCATGTACCTGGCGCTGCAGCACGGGATCTTCGCCGCAAACTTTCCACTGGTGGATGAAGACTTCCAGCACGACGGGCTGCCCAAGCCGCTGCGGCCTTTCGTGTCGAAGTGTTTCGGCCTGTCCTCCAACCCGCTGCGCCTCAGCCAGATCCGGACCGAACGGCGGCCCAGCTCCCCGTATGCGTCCCTGCGGCAGTGCGGTTTTGAGCTGCGCAGCGCCGAGCAGCTGTACGTCTCGCACCGCATTCCGTACCTGAATTCGGCCACCGTCTCCGTGGAGGAGATGGCGGCCACCATCCTGCAGCGGATGAACCTCAAGCACTAGCCCGGAATTTCACAAACGTGGCGTAGCGCACATCATGTGGAAAGTCCGCTGCAGACCTGAAACTGTTAGCTGGATCTTTCTTCCGGCCGGCACTACCGTGCGCGGCCGGCGATGCCTACGCCACCCTCTGCAAAGGAGCAGTAAATATGACGACTGACGTTCTGTGGTTCTCTGAACTCGGACTCAAGGACCTGGACAAGGTGGGCGGCAAGAACGCCTCCCTGGGCGAGATGGTGCAGAACCTGACCTCTGCCGGCGTCCAGGTTCCGGACGGGTTCGCCACCACGGCCGACGCGTACCGCAGGTTCCTGTCCGATTCCGGCCTGGACCAGAAGATTGCCGACCGGCTGGTGGGTCTGGACACCGATGACGTGACGGCCCTGGCCGCCGCCGGCCAGGAAATCCGCTCCCTGGTCCGCGATACCCCCTTCCTGCCGGACTTCGAGGCGCAGGTCCGCGAGGCGTACCAGCAGCTGGTGGACAAGCACGCCGGCTCCGCCGACCTGTCCTGGGCCGTACGGTCCAGCGCCACCGCGGAGGACCTCCCCGATGCCTCCTTCGCCGGGCAGCAGGAAACCTTCCTGAACGTCCGTGGGATCGAGAACATCCTGCAGGCCATCAAGGACGTCTTCGCCTCCCTCTACAACGACCGCGCCATCGCCTACCGCGTGCACCACAAGTTCGAGCACGCCGAGGTGGCACTCTCCGCCGGCATCCAGCGCATGGTGCGTTCCGACGTCGGTGCGTCCGGTGTCATGTTCACCATGGACACCGAGTCCGGCTTCCAGGACGCCGTGTTCGTCACCTCCTCCTACGGGCTGGGCGAAGCCGTGGTGCAGGGTGCCGTGAACCCGGACGAGTTCTACGTCTACAAGCCCGCCCTGGAGGCCGGCCGCCCGGCGATCCTCAAGCGCGGCCTCGGCGAGAAGGCCCTGCAGATGACGTACACCAACAGCAGCGAGATCGGCCGCACCATCGATTTCGTCCCCGTCGAGGACTCCCTGCGCGCACGCTTCAGCCTGACGGACGACGACGTTGAGCAGCTTGCACGGCACGCCGTCGCCATTGAGAAGCACTACGGCCGTCCCATGGACATTGAGTGGGGCAAGGACGGGACCGACGGCGGCCTGTACATCCTGCAGGCACGCCCGGAAACCGTGCAGTCACGCCGCGCCCCCGGCAGCATGAGCCGGTTCCGCCTGAACGAAAGCGGTCCCGTGCTGGTGGAGGGCCGTGCCATCGGCCAGCGGATCGGCGCCGGCAAGGTCCGGATCCTCACCTCCATCGACCAGATGGCCTCCTTCCAGACCGGCGACGTCCTGGTGGCGGATATGACGGACCCCGACTGGGAACCCATCATGAAGCGAGCCTCCGCCATCGTCACCAACCGCGGCGGCCGTACCTGCCACGCCGCCATCATCGCCCGCGAACTGGGGATTCCCGCCGTCGTGGGCACCGGCAACGCCACTGACTCGCTGTCCGACGGCCAGGAGGTCACTGTCTCCTGCGCCGACGGCGAGACCGGCACCATCTACCAGGGCCTGCTGGACTTCAGTGTTGAGGAAACCGGCATCACCCAGCTGCCCGAGGCGCCGGTGAAGGTCATGATGAACGTCGGCACCCCGGAGCAGGCGTTCACCTTCGCCCAGCTTCCCAACCACGGCGTGGGCCTGGCGCGGCTGGAGTTCATCATCAACCGGCAGATCGGCATCCACCCCAAGGCCCTGCTGAACCTGGACAGCCAGCCCGAGGACGTGGCCGCCGAGATCCGGGAGCGGATCAGCGCCTACGACAGCCCCCGCGACTACTACATCAAGCGGCTGGCCGAAGGCGTGGCCACCATCGCCGCGGCATTCGCGCCGGAGCCGGTGATCGTGCGCATGTCCGACTTCAAGTCGAACGAGTACGCCAACCTGATCGGTGGACCGGCCTACGAGCCGCACGAAGAGAACCCGATGATCGGTTTCCGCGGCGCGTCCCGGTACCTGGAGCCGTCCTTCCGGGACTGCTTCGACCTTGAGTGCGAGGCGCTGTCCTTTGTCCGCAACGAGATGGGCCTGACCAACGTCAAGCTGATGATCCCGTTCGTGCGGACCCTGGACGAGGCGCAGGGCGTCATCGAACTGCTCGCCGAGAACGGCCTGCGCCGCGGCGAAAACGGCCTCGAAGTGATCATGATGTGCGAGCTGCCGTCCAACGCCCTGCTGGCCGACGAGTTCCTGGAGCACTTCGACGGCTTCTCGATTGGCTCCAACGACATGACCCAGCTGACCCTGGGCCTGGACCGCGACTCGGCCATCGTGGCCAACAGCTTCGATGAGCGGGACGCGGCCGTCAAGAAGCTGCTCAGCATGGCCATCAAGGCCTGCCGGGCCCGCGGAAAGTACGTGGGCATCTGCGGCCAGGGCCCCAGCGACCACGCTGACTTCGCCGAGTGGCTGGTGAAGGAGGGCGTCAATTCCGTGTCCCTGAACCCGGACACCGTGGTGGACACCTGGCTCCGGCTCGCCGGCGCGTCGGAGGAGACGCCGGATGTCGCCGCAACTGCCGGCGTCTAGCGCCTAGCCACTACCCCTGGGCCGGTTCGGGCAGCAGCCCGAGCTGGCCCAGGAGTTCCAGTTGGTCGAAGTAGGCATGGTGCGATGTGACCACGCCGTCCTGTACCGCGGTGACATCGCAGCTCCTGACCCTGACCTGCCTACCGGTGGGCGGCAGCGTACCGCCCGTAGGCAGGCCCAACTGCCCGGTGTTCGTGCCCACCACAAAGCCTTCGGCAACGGCCACGTCCCCGGCCTCATGTGTGGCTGTCCGTTCGTACCTGACGTCAGGCATCGCCTCCCAGAAGTGTGAGTAATAGTCCGCAATCGCCGTCCGGCCGCTGATGCCGGCCTGGTCAGGGGTCCGGATGACCGCGTCCTCGGCATAGCAGCCGGCCAAAGCGTCCCTGTCCTTTGCGTCCATGGCCGCCATCAGGCGGTCCATGGCATCACGTGCCTGTCCCATGTGAGCCTCCCCTGGGTGCCGGACGCCGGGCCCGGTGCCCGGCATCCATACAGGGAAAGTACGACGACGGAACGCACGGTTGCGATCCCCTCGCCGGGGGTTTCTGGGCACACTGGAATCCCCCCAACCAGGGGATTGCCGCACTGGCCGCCGGGACGATACTGGAAGTATGTGGGAGGAGCGCGCGGAGCGTGCCCGGCGGGAGATAGCGGCCATGGCCGCCGCCGGGATAGACCTGGCAGACCTCTACGCCTCGGCGCTCGCCGTCGTGCAGCGGGAGGTACCGTTCGAGCAGGGCTGCTGGGCCGGCGTCGACCCCGATTCGATGGCGATGACCTCCATCTCCAACTGGCAGCCATGGCCGGTGTCCAGCCACCAGTTCGAGGAGTACTTCCTGCGGTTTGCCCAGTCGGAGTACACCGGCCGGGAGCCGAACACTTTCGTGGAACTCCTGCGGCGTCCACGGCCCGTGGCCAGGATCTCGGACGCGCCGCACCGGGAGGTGGCCGGCAGCGTCCGGATCAACGACCTGCTCAGGCCGCTGGGCCTGGAACACGAGCTCCGCGCCGCGTTCCGGGTGGACGAGGCGTGCTGGGGAGTGGGCAGTATCTTCCGGGAAGCCGGCCGGGATTTCACCGACCGGGAGGTGGAGTTCCTCTCCGCCATCACCGCCACCCTGGCTGCGGCGACCCGCGCCGTGGTCCGCGTGGCGCGCGCCACTGGACCGGCCGCCGTCGGGCCCGTCATTGTGCTGGCCGGCCTGCACGGCGACCTGCGCGCCGCTACCCCCGCGGCCGCTTCCTGGCTCGCAGCCGTGGAGGATGCGGCGCCGGGGCGGTTCAGCCAGACGCTCTATGCGGTGGTGGCGCAGGCCCACGCGGCAGTTTCCGGGACAGCCCGGGCACGGATGCGTGACGCCGCGAACAACTGGGTGGTGCTGCAGGCCAGCCGGCTGATCACCGGCGATGACCCGCAGCAGATGGTGGTCACCGTTGAACCGGCCACCACCCACGAACTCGCGAGCCTGCTGCTGATGGCGTACGGCGTCACAGCCCGGGAACGCGATGTGTGCCTCGAGGTGCTGACGGGCAGCTCGACGGCGGAAATCGCCCGTCACCTGTTTATCTCACCGCACACGGTCCATGACCACCTGAAATCGGTCTTCGGGAAGGTGGGGGTCGGCAGCCGGGGCGAGCTGGTGGCGCGGCTGGTGGCGTGACTGGCTGCGCCGACCTGCGGGTGGTGGCAGGGAGATGCCGGGCGGGATCGAACCGGTCGAAGGACGAAGCACCGATCCACGCCGCGTCAGCCGGTGCTTTCTCCCGCCAGGATCTGTTCGCGCAGGATGTCCGCGTGGCCGCAGTGCTGCGCCAGTTCGCGGAGCATATGCAGGTACAGCCAGCGCAGCGGGACGGGTCCCCGCCTGTTCCCGGTTACCACGTCATCCAGGCCAAGGGGAGCGGCCGCGGCCCGGGACGCGGCGCAGGCCTCCCGGTGGGCTGCCCGGACGGAGGCGATGGTGTCGCCGGCATCCAGGATGAATGACTCGTCCGGCGTGGCAGGGATGCCGATCTCGCGGCGCGGGCGGCCGGTAAAGGCCTCATCGAACCAGACCTTCTCCACGAACGTGGCATGCTTCACCAGGCCCAGCAGCGTGGTGCGGGACGGGACCAGCCGCCGCCGTGCCTGCTCCTCGGTCAGCCCATCCAGGCAGGCGTTGAGCCCTGCCCGGTGCTCATCCAGGAAGAACTCGAACTGGACGCGCTCAGGCTCGTGGATCACGTCGTCCATGGAGTGGAAGTGGGAGGCCATACGCAGACCCTAGCAAGTGGACGTCAGCTTCGCGGAGCCGGAGGCCGCCGGTGCCGGTGGTGGAGCTCGTAGTGGTCGAACACGTCGGAGGACGTGTCCCCCACATGGCCGAACTTCCCGCGCAGCACGCCCGCCAGGTCCTCCAGGGCCGCGTAGAGCATCCGACCCGCAAACCGAAGTTCGGTGTTGTCGCTGTCCTGGGCTTCTGACGCCAACTGGTGGGCGTAGGCGAGGGTGGCCGGCAGCGATCCCCGCTGTTCCACCTCGTGGAAGTAGTATGTTTCGTGGAACGACAGGAGGTCGATGCTGACGGACGCCACATTTTCGGCCATCGACTCCAGCAGTGCCGCCGCGTGGCGGGCTTCCAGGGAGGCGATGCCGGTGGGGCCGGCCGCTTCCCGGAACAGGTTCAGCTGGTGGGCCAGGGCGCGGCGCCGGCTCAGTGCCGGGTAGGTCTGCAGGATCCAGGAAACCGTGGCCGTGAGCAGGCCAAAACCGGCCACCGCCTGGAAGGCCATCACCAGCCGAAGTATCGGATGGACGGCAACGATCTCGCCAAATCCCGCCGTGGAGAGTGCCACCAGCGAGATGTACAGCGCCTCGGCGAAGTCGGCCTGGCGGGGGATGTCGTTGGAGTAGGAGAAGCCGGCGGGCAAATGCGGAAGGTACAGCAGCGCCCAACCCACCGCGGCCAGGGTGGCCCAGGCGGCGATGACCGCAGCCATGGCCAGCGGCGCGGCGACGGAGGAGGCACCGCCCCTGAGTTTCCTGGACAGGAGCCAGAACCCGCGCATGATGGTCCGGCCCACCGGTCCTGAACCATGCGGATAAAGCAGGGTGTGGAAGACGTCGGCGATCATCAGCAGGATCAGTGCCGCCCCCACCGCCGTCAACAGCACGCCTTCGAAGTCCATGCCTCATCTTAAGTGCACCGGGATTAAGTACCGCGAAGTGCCCGGTCCGCTGGCTAGGCTGGCGACATGGACTTTCAACTTCGCCAGGCCACGCCGGGGGATGCCGAAGCGGTGGTACTCATGCAGACGCAGGCTCACGAGGAGTGCTACCCGCACCTG